>NZ_KV917371.1:0-1467500 GCF_002019635.1 Metabacillus halosaccharovorans
TTAGCTGACGGGGTCGAAGCCCCACGGGCAGATACGTTCTACCCTGGCTACTGATATAATAAAACCATTTTAAAAAAGGTCAACCAGAAATATTTAGCATTCTGGCTAACCTTATAATACGAACGGGGCAGGATAGTTGAACAAGGAATTTAAACTATGACTGAAGAAGTATTAATAGTAAGTAAGTTTTTTATATTCCTAAAGTATATTTTAAGATTAATATATTTCTTATTGCGGAGGGGCTTTAATGCAAACTCTTTTTAAATATAACTGGATGATACGAAAAGATTGGTATAACTGGTGTGAAGATTTAAGTGAGGAAGAGCTTTTGCATACTCGAACAGGTGGGATGGGCAGTATTTTACATACACTTTTCCATATTGTTGATGTCGAGTGGAGCTGGATACGTCTATTACAGGGGAAAGCGGACTTTCAGGAGAGTTTTAATTATTATAACAGCTTGGATAAGGTTCGAAAATTGGACGCAGAATTTCATTTAGAAGTAGAGAACTTTGTGAACAACTGGGATGCCAGTATGGAAAATCAATTATTTTACGACACCCTGCCTGATGGAAGAATTGTAACAGATACTTGGGGTGAAGTTATGCGCCATGCCATTGCTCATGAAATTCACCATATAGGACAATTATCAATTTGGGCAAGAGAATTGGGTAGAAAACCTGTTTCTGCAAACCTTATCGGGAGGGGACTTTCCTCTCATTCGACAAAATAATTCATTAAAGGGTTTGCAGAAGCAGCAGCTTTTTTCTTATTGTACTAAAGGGGCAGTTTAGTTCAACAAGAATACCTAGCCGATGTTTTGCTCTGTTTAAGAATAATGGTGATTTTTGATAACTCTTCGAAATCTTACTTTCAGTTACCTGTCAGATGGTAAGAGATATAGGATTAGTATATTACTGGATTAATAAAATTGAAACAGGAAGAAAAATGAGGTGATTTTATTTTAGAAAAACTCAGGAAAATTAATATAAAAACTGCTGTATTTATGGGCATTATTTTTTACTCTTTGACTATCTTAATCCACTTTCTTATTATAAGCAAAAGTATTCCATTCAAATGGGTTAATGGTGGAAGGTCTGAATCATTCGATGAACAGCTACCAATATCTGTTATAAATATCGTTATTTCTATTATTGGAGTAGTTTTTACGTTGATTGTTGGTAGAATTAAACTATATAAATACATAAGAGGAATAACCGTTATATGTTGGTTTTTTGTTGTACTTTGGTCTTTTGGATTTATACAACAATTGTTTGGAACACCTTTTGAAAAAATGGTTTGTTCGTTAGTATTGCTTATTGGAGTTATCTCGAACTTGCGTATGGCGATTGAAAAAAAATAGATGTAACTATTTAATTAATAAGTTTGTGAACAAGTACACTTAAACTAAAGGGGTGCTTTAGTTGAATAAGCAAATCCTTAAATAACAAAAACTCGCAGTTTTCTAATGCGAGTTTTCTTTGTTATAGCCTTATGGTATAGCACAATTTTTACGAAAACAGCCTTTACAAATGACCATATTAAAATTAATTGAGGGCTTTCCTTTCATTATCTTATTTGGCTCATCAATTTCTAAAAACTCTACTAGTCCATATTTTCCAAAGTCTAATTTTATAGAGTCAGAATCATAAAAATACATTTTTACTCCATCCATTATCTCGAAATAATCCTCATCCAATTGTTTACCCTTTCCAAACATTGGGGCTTTTTTTGAAACAGTTGTAAAAATCATATATCCATTTGGTTTTAACTGATTATAGCAATCTTGAATAAATTTTTCTCTTTCATCTTTATTCAATAAATGAATAAGTGCATGGCTAAATATACCGTCATATTGTTTGTTGTCAAAAGGCATGTCAGATACAGAGCCATGATAAATATTGCAATCAAGGCCGTTTTGCGCTGCCAAATCAATCGCTGTTTTTGAAATTTCAATACCTGTTACATTTATTCCATTGTCAATAAACACCTTTGCATTTCTGCCATATCCAATACCAGGTATCAGAATTTCTTTCACATTCTTTTCAAGAAAAAAATCCTTAGTTAGGATGGCAGAGTCAGTAGGCTCAAATCCCCACATTGTTTGTTTTTCTATAAAACTTGATTCCCAGAATTCCATTGTATATTTATCTCCCTTAATTAAAGACATAACGACTCTTTAATAACTATAATAAGTATTCACCTTTTTGTAAATAGGAATTCCTTACACGTATTTTTCTTTTATCTTTTTGTAAGTGGAAGGAATACAGTATAAACTTCTGTTCTTTTTCATCACAGCAATTAGGTTAAATATAAAATAGTGCGTAATCACTCATGATTAACGCACCATTTACAAGGTTTCTATATTAAGTGTTAATAGTTGAGTATGAGGATCTTTCTACCCCCGATAAAACCCACCTTCTGAATGGATAACCTGACCTGTTATCCAACCTGCATCCTCACTAGCAAGAAATGAGATGATACGGGCTGCATCATCTGTTTGACCAATACGACCCATTGGGAATTTAGGTCGGAGATATTCTCTTATCTCATCTGTCATCCAAGTCGAGTCTGTTGGACCAGGATTCACAGCATTTACTGTAATGCCCAAATGCGCCAATTCAGCAGATAAAGAGAGTGTAAAGGATGAGATTGCACCTTTTGTTGCAACATAGGCTAAATTTCCGGGCATAGGTCCTAATTGTTGACCAGAAGTTAAATTAATAATACGTCCAAACTTACTATTCGTTTTCTGTATTAATCTAGCAAACTCTACACAGAGAAGGCTTGTCGCTCTCACATTCACATAATAATGGTCATCCAAAATCTTTGCATCTAAATCCATAAAATTTGAATCAATTGAATGTGCAGCATTATTTACTAATATCGAAGGAATGCCTAACATATTTGTGACTTCTCTCATCAAAAGCTGGGGTGAATCTCTCTTTGACAAATCTAGTTCGATCCCAACACAGCGGACTCCAGATTTAATCATTTCACTTTGAAAAACCTTTTCCCAGTTAGAATCCGCATTCCAATGTGTAAAGAAAATATCTATTCCCTCAGTTGCCAGTCTGCGACATATCGCAGCACCGATTCCTTTTTCGTTACTAACCCCGGTAATAACCGCAATTTTTTCATTATTACTATTCATTAAAATCCCTCCCATATTAGGGACGGTCTGATTGTGTCAATAAAGATGTATTTTTACCCAATAATAAAAGCAGATATACAAAGGTATCTGCTCAAGAATACGGGGGTTTAATTGTCCACACCATGTGTCCCTTGAATGAATTCAGATAGACAGTTCCGCATACTTAATAAGCACTTTTTAATATTCCTGTCTCTATCCAATTAATGAATCATTACAAGGCTTTCCACATATGTAGTCTAGATTCCCCTCTCATTACATCTCTTACTAAATTTTAGCAAAGAAATAACTGTAAAATCAAGGTAATTTCGAGCTTGTTACAGAAAAGAGCTTATATTAAATTGCGGTTTTGCATTCTAAACCCCTCCTTTCTTAAATTTGGTTTAATTTGGTCGTTCTATCGAAAATATCTCACCTATTTTTGCATAGTTTACACCTGCTAATCGACTAACGGCTCCTAAGGCCTTTGGATCAATTCTTCCTTTTTCATAAATACTATCTTCAATATGAAATTGAACAACTTTTCCTATGATAAAATCACATCCTGGTGTATTCACACCGCCCAGTTCTAAAGAATGCTCCAGCACACATTCCATTCGAATTTTAGATTCTTTTACTCCAGGAACTGACACTTTTTCACTTTCAACTGGAGTTAATTTAGCTACCATTACTTCACTCTGATTAGATGGAAGGGTAGCAGCTGTTTCATTCACCTTTTCAACGTTGTCTTCATCAACGATATGGACAACAAACTCTTTTGATTCAATGATGTTTCTTGCTGTATCCTTTTGTCTCTCCTTTGATCGTTGAATGGATAATGAAATCATTGGCGGATTTGAAGATACGATATTAAAGTAACTAAATGGGGCGCCGTTTAGAACGCCCTCCTTTGAGCTTGTCGTGACAAATGCAATAGGTCTCGGTATAATGCTACCTATTAAAAATTTGTAATTCTCTCTTTCGCTATTGTCTGCCGGGTCAATTGATAGCAAAGAAATCATTCCCTTTCAAAAAATTAGTTTAGCTCTCTTACATTAATTGGTATTAACCCCTGTTCGATTCGTTCTCTATATTGTTCATACTGATGAGGTAACATCAATTTTTCTCCCATTTTCTCCAATAATTCATCATGTGCAAATCCTGGAGGATCTGTTGCAATTTCAAAAAGAATCTCTCCATGTTCTCTAAAGTAAATAGCATTAAAGTAGTTCCTGTCTTGTACAGGTGTAACCTGATAGCCATTCTCTGATACATATTTTTGCCAAACTAATTGATCTTGGTCATCAATTGCTCGCCATGCGATGTGATGTACTGTTCCGACGCCCATTTGTCCTCGCCCAATAGGAGTCTGTTTTAAATCAATGATATTACCAATCTCTGCTGAAGAACGGAAACGACTAAAATCGCCTTCTTTTGCAACAAGTTCAAGTCCCATTACCTTTTCTAATAATTCCGCAGTTTTATCTGGCTGGGTTGATAATAAGGTCGCTCCACCAAACCCTTTAATCGCAACTTCAGGGGTTAATCCTCCAAAGTTCCATGTATTAGCCTCACCCTCTTGTCTCTCAACTATTTCCAAGTGAAGCCCATGTGGATCATCAAATTCCAAGTACTTCTCACCAAATCTATCCATTTCAGTAAATGTTATTTTGAATGATTCTAATCTTATTTTCCAAAAACCCAAAGCATTTTTTGGAACAACGAAAGATGTAACTCCTACTTGACCGTCTCCTATCACACCTTGGCGTGCTCCTGCCCATGGAAAGAATGTCATAATTGTGCCTGGTTTACCACCTTCATCACCAAAATAAAGATGGTAAGTCCCTGGATCGTCGAAATTGACCGTTTGTTTTACTAGACGCAGACCTAACACACCTGCATAAAAATCAACATTCTCTTGAGGATGACCCACGATTGCCGTTATATGGTGTATACCCATTGTTTTTCTATTCATTTTATTCACACTCCCACTTATTAAGAATTTAACTAAGTTTCTAGCTCATTTGTTATAGATAGGTAACAAATTCATTTATTGGTTTACGATAACCTCGTGCTCTTCTACTCTCTACTTTTTCTTTCCCTATTGTCATCATTAAAACCACTTCATGATGATCATCAATATTTAATATATTCTTGACTGCTTCAGAGTCAAAGCCAATCATAGGACAGGTATCCCATCCTTTTTCCTTTGCGGCCATCATAAATAGCATCGATGATAAGGAAGCATTTCTAATCGCTTCATCTCTCTGAAAATCTTGACCTCTAGATTCATAAAATGTCACTGTATCATCGACCATTTGGTCATATTCTTGTTTATTTATAATTCCTAGCATTTTTAACCCAGCATAAATATCAGATGCTTGTTGAAATGCTTTTTTATCACCGAGAACAATAATAACCGCAGAAGAACTTGATACTTTATATTGTCCATTAGCAGCCGCCTTTAATTTCTCTTTCACAACTGGATCTATTACAGTTACATATTTTGTATGTTGAAGATTAAAAGCTGATGGAGCAAGTTTAACTAATTCAAATATTTCATTTAGTTCTTCTTTTTTTATCGAATGACCAGGAAGAAAGTTATTTGCTGATCGTCTCTCTTTTACTAATTGTATAAAATCCATATTTTCTAATCTCCTTAATTAAAGAATCTCCATATCGAGGTATATTAGAGTGAAAAATAATCATATTATTGCGGACAGTACTGATTAAAGCTGTACCACTATCTATCAATGTTACTTTCTCCACACGGATGATTCGAGCAGTTTCTTTCCATATGACCCCTCCTATTAAAGGTAAAAAAACTTATAACATCATTTATCTCGAATTAAATAATCTTGAATATGAGATAATTTTATTTAATTTATTTCATTTTGTCAATATATATAGTCAGTTTTTATATTTCTTCTAAAAAGACGATTACTTCTGAGGTAATCGTCAATTATACTACACTAAAATTTTCAACCATTCGAGAAAAATTACAAGACATTTAAGATAAAATTAATGGATTTAAATCATCAGAATAGATAAATAGAGTAAAGTAGATATTAGTATCTTACTAGTGTTACTCACTTGGACATGGAAATAATTTACCTATTAGTACGAAGAGCCAATAGGCGCTTTAGTTTGTCATCAATAAATGTATTATCGGTACTGTTAATTCCACGACCGGCAAAATGACCCCATACTGATTTGATAGAATGATATTCAGCATTAGGTACAAGCTTAGCCTCATATTCGTTATTGTCTGCAGTACAGAAGAGATCTGTACTTCCAGGCAAGATATAAGTAATCGCTTCAATGCTTTTGAGTGCCTCATCAAACTCTCCATTAAACGTGGGGTTTGCACTAATATCTGCATGTTGTCCTGTCCATAACATGGCTAGTACATTGTGCGGATCCATACTCATAAAACTTTTTTCCCAAACCCCAACCGCAAAATCTTCCAATGAGTCAAATCCCAGTTCACGAAAAAGTTCTTCTTTATAGAAGGTCTGCGATAATCCCCACCCTGCATAGACACGACCAACAGCACGCATGTCATCAGAAGTCAACTGGTTTAGCTTAGTAGAATCCGAGCCAACTGAGGCTAGGAGAGCTGCCTTGAGTCCATCGAGGACGACATACGTTTGCGGCCACGTTTTTGCATTTCCGCAGAAAGAGGCAATTCGCTCCACCATGTCAGGATAACTTGCCCCCCATTGGAATGATTGGAGACCTCCCAATGACCATCCAACTACAAGAGCAATCTTCTGAATACCGAATTTTTCCGTCACCAGTCGATATTGTAATTGAATGTTGTCATAGATGGTTACCTGTGGAAAATTAGCCTTGTCGAATGGTGCAGGCGTATTACTTGGGGAAGAAGATAATCCGTTCCCTAGCAAATTTGGAACGATAATGAAATATTTCTGTGGATCCAGTGCCATGCCGTTTCCAATTAACCATTCATTATTAACATGCCGGTCGCCAAAAGCCGTCGGATAAACGATAACATTATCTTTCCTTTCATTCAATTTTCCATAAGTCTTATATGCAAGAAAAGCACTTGGTAACGTCACTCCGGATTGCAAGGTTACATCACCTAAATTAAAAATCTCAAACTCCTCCATTGAGTTGTCACTCCTTTCTAAATGAAACACATACATTTAGAATGTATTTCTTGTTATTTAGTATAAAGCCGTGTTACTTTCAATAAAAGTGAACAAAATTAAATGTAGTATTCAATAATATTGAAAGTAAAGGAGGAACCCTGATGGAATTGCGCCAACTGTATACGTTTCAAACAGTTGCAACAACTTTAAATTTCAGTAGAGCTGCTGAAGCACTAAACTACGTCCCATCCAACGTCACAATGCAAATAAAAGCATTGGAGGAAGAACTTGATGTTCGTCTCTTTGATCGCTTAGGAAAGCAGCTCGTTCTCACCACTGAGGGTAAACGTTTTTTAACTCACGTCCAGGAAATTCTAAACAAATTGGAGGAAGCTCGCAGCGTCCTTCATGATAATGAAATTCTAAGCGGTACCCTAACAATCAGTGCCAATGAGGTTGTTTGCGCCTATCGACTTCCAGATGTCTTTAAACTTTTTCGTTCGAGGCATCCGGGAGTTCGTATTATCTTCCGCTCCGTTCCAAATCAACTACTCAAACAAACGCTCTTTGAGGGAACCTCGGATGTTGCCTTTATACTGGACGAACCGATTCGATCAACGGGACTTGCAACGGAACCATTGACGGAAGAAACGTTTCGCTTTTTCGCCGCACCAGATCACCCACTTGCGAAACAACATGTATTACAGCTTGAAGATTTCCACGAAGAAGTGTTTCTTATTAATGAAAAGGGCTGTCCCTATCGAACGATGTTTGATCGAACATTTAAGAAAGGAGACATTGATCGTATTTCCTCTTTAGAGTTTCAAAGTGCCGAAGCCATTAAACAATGTGCAATTTCGGGAATCGGTATTGCCTTTCTTCCTGAAATAGTAACTAAAGTCGAAGTTGAACGAGGTGAACTTATTGCTCTTCCTTGGCGAATTTCAGACTTGGATGTATATACACAGATGTCATGGCATAAAGACAAGTGGCTTTCACCGATCATATTATCTTTCATAGAAGCAGCAAGGGAGGTTTTGAAGATAGAGGAGAACAATAAGATCTAAATAGTGTAAACTATTTAGATCTATTGTTCTAGATTTTTTTGAGTCGGTCGAAATCGATCATATGCCTTTTTTAATTGGCACAAATAAATCGACCTTGCATTTCCCTTCCGGGTCATCCTCGGGATTGTTCATATTAAATTCAAGATTATATCTATCATAGTCTGCATCATAATCACTATTTAGCAGCCATTGTTCGAACATGAATTGATATGCAATATTTAATTTTTCAGGTGTATCATAAAATTGATATAAAGCATACAGCCCACCATCTATCATTTTATATTGCATATCATTATGTTTCTTTTTATCAAAATCCTCCGGAATTGTAACACAAGCATCGTGACGACAATTGTAACCTTCCACTAATTCTGGATTGTCTAAAGATATTCCTATAAAACGTTTATACGGCGAAAAAAGTCCATTATTTACGGCCCAATATATCAATTTCTCCCAATGTTCTTGTGGTTCAAAGTAACTTCCAACACGTCTAATAAATGCTACTTCGCATTCAGGTAACTCTCTTATTGAAATATTTATTTTCCCAACTCCTCGAATAGAATAGAAATAAACAATCATCATTTGCTATTCATGTTAATTCTCTCTATATATTAAAATCCCTTCTAATCTTCCTTTTTCATATTACTAAAAATATTTTTAAGCACTTCTAAGATTCCTTTAGAATAATCTGATTGTGTCACCTTATGATGTAAACTCCTAGCTTCTGCAGTTGCATTTGCTAATAAATAGCCATGTTGAACCGTTTTTAGCATTTCTATATCATTACCACTATCGCCAAAAGCAATTGTGTTAGTAAGAGGAACTTTGTAAAGGTTCATCACAAACTTTACTACCTCTTTTTTACCTGTATACTTAGGAATAAAGTCAACATCAAATGCACTTTCTGGGTCTCCTGCATTTGGATTACAACGGTTTATATTTAATCCAATACCATTTATTTTTGCTAAATGCCTAATTATATTTAAATCATGTTGAGTTTGTGTCTGGGAGCTCATATAGTAGTAATAGTTGAATTTGTAACGCTTTTGACCTAATTGTGTTTGCTCTACAAGTTTTATTCTAAATTGATTATTAAGTTCTCTCACTAACTCCGTTATCTTGTTGCTTGTGAAATTAGAATTCTGTAATCTGCTTTCCCATTCCTTATTAGCAATTAATTGACCATTTTCTCTTACATCATAAACTTCAGTTCCTAGGTTACTTGCTATAAAATGAGGACTATAAACCATTTTTGTTCGTTCCACTTTATGAACAATCTGATAAAGATCACTACCAGTTATCCATCCAATTTTGACGGCCTGTTCATTGGAAAGTTCGTTTAGGTACTCCTCTAGCTCATATAAACTGTTCAGTTGCTCTTCAGTACAAGCATGAGGATAATACGTTTCATCAAAATCAAAAAAGATTAAATACTTGACCTCATTAGAAACAGAAAAAGATTTATTAAGTTTAAAATTCATCGTTTACACCCCAATCATTTACATATTAAAAAGATAAATGATGGGAGCGGTCCCAGGTCAATACTTTTTTTCGAGGTGCATAATGGTTACTATATATGATATTGCGCGATTAAGCGGTGTTTCAAAATCTACAGTTTCAAGAGTGCTTAATAACCATCCTTACATTTCAACTGAAAATAGAATGAAGGTCGAAAAAGTTATTGAAGAGCTAAATTATGTTCCAAATTCTATAGCTAAGCAATTTCGTCAAAAGCAAACAAAGTGTATAGGTATCCTCGTCCCTGATTTAAATCACCCCTATTTCAGCCAACTCGTTAGTTCCATTTCTTCGGAATGCAACAGAAAAGGATTTAAAACTGTAGTACATCAAACCTTTTCAAGCAAAAAATTAGAAAGAGAAGTCTATACCCAACTTCGGAACAAGGAGTTGGATGGGATTATTTTGACATCTTCGCTTTTATCAGAAGAAGAGATTGCTGAATGCACACAGAAGAATTTACTTGTTGCTTGTAATGAAGATTTTTCAGGAAACTATTTTGACGTCTTTTGCTTGAACGAGGAAAACGTAACCTTTGAAGCAACTACATATCTTCTAAATAAAGGCTTAACAAAGATAGGATTCTGCTCAGATAATATCGATACTCCTTCTCAACAAGCAAGATTAAGGGGTTTTATTCTTGCTCATGATAAAAAAGGATTAAATCATACTAAGGATTATATATTTAATCAAATTTCAACTGTAGAAAATGGAATCACATTAGGTCTACGACTTTTCAAAAATCGTTTAGAAATTGAGGGGATTATCGCTGGAAGTGATTTTGTAGCTGCTGGTTTAATAAAATCTGCAGAAATACATGACATAAAAATACCACAGGATTTTTCAGTTATCGGTTTTGACAATCATCCCATATCATTGGCTACTACTCCACAAGTTTCTACTATCTGTAATCGTATAAAGGATATGTCTAATGACTTAGTAGATCATATGGCAAATAAGATTAATGGTAAAAAACAAATTCCTGTCAAAAAAATCTATAACGGAAAAATTATTATTAGGGAATCTAATTAACAAATTGATTAGATTTGCAAGTCATATATTTACAAATAAATTGGCAGCTACTATTGGAGCATTTCATGTTTAATACACTCATAGTATTACATAAACATATTTTCAACTTCATTTCCTACAAGTTTTTTTGATATTTTACAGTCTACCCATGAAAAAGAGCGCTATTGGCTGCGCTCTTTTTGGAGCTTGCCTTATATTACACCTAGCACTCTTTTTAACCATCATTATTTGGCAGCATCCTCTGTGAATGTTGTGTGTTCTAAATATTTTTTTCGATAATTCTTTCCCCACTCGTACATTGACTCTAAGATCGGCATTAATGTCTTCCCTTGTTCGGTTAAAGAGTATTCCACTTTTGGAGGTACAACAGCGTATACTTCACGATGGACGATTAAGTCTTCTTCGAGTTCTCTTAACTGATTGACTAACATACGTTGAGTGATTCCTGGAATCAATGATTTTAATTGGTTGAAGCGCAGTGTTCCATCCTTTCCTAAATGCCACATGATCAGCATTTTCCACTTTCCGCCAATCACTTGTAAGGTTAGTTCTTTTTCACAATTAAATATCTTCTCATCAAAACGGCTCATGGGTTCCTCCTTCGTATACTCAATAGCAGTTAGTATACTTTTATACACTATATGATTTAAAAGTGCGTACTTTTAGTTTTGAACAATTCTAATATAATTGATACTGTAAGAAAACACAAACAGTCGAGGTTAAGGAGGAAATAAGATGAAACTACAACTAGCATTAGATTTAGTTAATATTGAAGAAGCAAAACAAGTGGTGAGTGAAGTTCAGGAATTTATAGATATTGTTGAAATTGGTACACCAGTCGTTATTAACGAAGGATTAAGAGCGGTGAAAGAAGTAAAAGAAGCATTTCCAGACCTTACAGTATTAGCAGATTTAAAGGTTATGGATGCCGGGAGTTATGAAGTGTTGAAAGCGTCTGAAGCAGGTGCCGGAATTGTCACAATTCTTGGTGCAACAGATGATGCGACAATTAAAGGTGCGGTTGAGGAAGCGAAAAAGCACGGAACTAAAATTCTCGTTGATATGATTAATGTAAAAGATATTGAACAACGTGCAAAAGAAATTGATGGTCTGGGTGTTGATTACATTTGCGTACATACCGGATATGATCTGCAGGCTGAAGGTGAGAATTCGTTTGAACAACTACGCACAATTAAACGTATTGTATCAAATGCAAAGACTGCTGTAGCTGGCGGTATTAAATTAGAAACACTACCAGAAGTTATTGCAGCCGGGCCTGATTTAGTGATTGTTGGCGGCGGGATCACAGGGAAAGATGATAAGAAAGCTGTCGCATCTGAAATGCAAAAATTAGTAAAAGAAGCTACTTTAGTCTAATCGGGTCAGTTATATGGAGACGTCTTATTATCTCTCAAAAGTATTGGAAGAGTTAAACCATTCTGTTCAATATATCACGGATGCTAATGCCGAGAGTTTAGTTCAAGCCATTAGATCCGCAAATAAAGTGTTTGTTGCCGGTGCTGGCCGTTCAGGTTTTATGGGGAAATCATTTGCCATGAGAATGATGCATATGGGGATCGATTCATATGTTGTCGGCGAAACAGTTACCGCTAATATTGCAGAAAATGATTTACTTATTATTGCATCTGGATCAGGAGAAACAAAAAGCTTAGTATCGATGACTGAGAAAGCAATAGGTTATAGAGCTAAAGTTGCTGTTGTTACTATCAATCCTGAATCCACTATTGGAAAACTAGCGGATATTGTTGTCAAAATGCCCGGTTCACCTAAAAACCAGGAAACGAGCGAGTATCAAACCATTCAACCAATGGCATCCCTTTTTGAACAAACTTTGTTACTGTTTTTCGATAGTTTAATATTAAGATATATGGAACTGGAAGGATTAACTTCTTCGTCTATGTTTAGTAAACATGCTAATCTCGAATAACAGAATGTTTTTATAAGCAGAAAGGTAAAGATATCCTACCTTTCTGCTTATATATTTTGTTCTCACAAAAACATCCTCAATCAAAATGTCTCGCTTTTCTCCTTTTGGAACCAGGCATCTAGCAACTGTCGCTCTTTTTCACGCGATATCCCTGTTTTTCGTTTTGAATCTTGTCTCTCTTTCTCCCATTGATACACATCACGTATGGTTTCTTTAAGGGGACGGAAGGAAAGCCCGACGTCTAAAGCTTTTTTTATACTAATCCCCATATTCCACGGTTCAGTTTCTCCTTCTAACGGGAAATGTTCTGGGATCCATAACGGCATTTCCGACCACGGTTGTACTTTGTGATCAAGTACAAATTGTTCATCTACCCAGACAAATTCAGCATCTCTGTTTGCCACCGCTTTACACGTGTTTAAAAGCTCTTCCATCGACAATTCATAATCAGGGCCTGTCACATTAAACGTTCCAGCTTTCTTTTTTTGCACCATATCGAACACCCATGTGGCAATATCTCTTACGTCGAGCAGTTGAATTGGACGTTCCGGTCTTCCCGGTACCACGATCTTTCCACCTTCTGCCACTCGCTGAACCCAGTACGGAAGCCTATCCGTATAGTCAAACGGTCCGACAAGCTGCCCTGCTCTGATATGCAACACACGCCCCGGCCAGTATTTCTCTGCCTCTGCTTCACACAGTACTTTTAACGCTCCATATTGCTCATAAGGAGAAATTCTCCCTTCCTCAACGTCTTTCAATATATCTTTCAATCGATCATGTGGGATGGACTGTAAATGATAGTCCTCCGATATATTAGACGGAACCCAATCTTTATAAACAGAGATGCTAGAAATATATGTATAATGGTCAATTGTTTTCCCTAGCACCGCTGCAATCTTTTTCATTTGGTGGGGAGCGAATCCACATGTATCCATAACGACATCCCATTTCCTGTTTTCGAGCTGTGATACATCTCCGTCTCTATCACCGATGAGCTGCTCCACTTCGGAAAACACCTCTTTATTGTTCCCGCGATTAAATAGAGTGATTTCATGCCCTCTTTTTAATCCTTCTTCTACCAATGCTTTTCCTAAAAAACGAGTTCCTCCTAATATAAGAACCTTCATAATTTCCCTCCATTCCTTTCATTGCCTAAAAAATATATTCGTTTTATCTAACGTTTATCCTTCTTATAAGGTTTTTTAAATAACGTTTTTTAGATTAAGGACTGAAATCTAAAGCACTCGCTTGCTGGGCATGCATAAAACATAGAATAATTAGAATCTTGTGACAAATAGCAATTAATGGTTAAATGGAAGTATCATCTATTTTTTGCAATCCGATGCTTCATAAGGAGGGAATCTGTTTGAAATCTTTTGAAAAGCTACACCCATTATTAAAAAGCTTTGTCGAGAAAGGTCCTGCTGGATGTGCCTGTTCCGTAACCTATCAAGGGCAAACAGTATTTGAAGATTATATTGGCTATGCTGACCTTGAAATGAGAAAACCAATTTCAACAGATACGATTTATAGAATTTATTCAAACACCAAAGTGGTCACATGTGTGGCTGCCCTTATTTTATATGAACGGGGGATGTTTTTGCTGAACGATCCTCTTGAAGAGTATCTTCCTGAATTCAAAGAACTAAAAGTTTACCATAGAAATCAGAACGGAGAGTTGGCTATCATTCCCTCTTCAAAATCAATCAGGGTTAAAGATCTCTTCATGATGACCTCTGGTTTAACCTATGGAGGGGAAGGAAATGAAACCGAACGTCAGGTTACATTAGCACTCAATAACTATAACAACGACAAGGGGTCTGAGAATTTAGATGTAAGAACCCTCTCCAAAATACTAAGCGATATTCCACTTGCCTTTGAACCGGGGACAAAATGGCACTATGGTTATAGTCATGACGTATTGGGAGCACTAATTGAAGTATTATCCGGTAAATCATTTGGAACGTTTTTAAAAGATGAAATTTTTGATCCCCTGGAAATGAAGGATACATTTTTCAAGGTTCCCGAGGAGAAAAAAGAACGTCTTTGCAGCCTTTATAATCGTAATGAAAATGGGGAGCTAACAATAAATTCTTTAATGGATGGGAATTATCAGCCAGAAGCCAGGTTTGAAAGCGGTGGCGGTGGTTTGCTGTCTACGTTAGGCGACTATAGTCGATTTGCCCATATGTTGGCAAACGGAGGTGAGCTTAACAATGTCAAGATTTTAAGCAGGAAGACGATTGAACTAATGTCCACCAATCATCTACAGCCAGAAGTGTTGCCATCCTATAATTGGGACTATCTGAAGGGCTATGGTTATGGATTGGGTGTTAGAGTCATGATCGATCCCGCGTTAGCTGGCAGTAACAGTTCAATCGGAGAATTCGGATGGTGTGGTTTAGCTGGCACGTGGGTCATGATCGATCCAAAAGAAAAGCTTTCTGCTGTGTATATGCAGCAAATGCTCCCTAACTTTGAGGCTTACCATCACCCACGGCTTCGCTCGGTTATTTATAGTTCGATTTGAAAAAAAACGACTTCCCACACCTTTATTGATGAAAATTAACTCCCATATGAAGGTGAAGAACGGGCCTCCAACTAATGTCGGAAGCCCGTGTTTTTTAGGATTATTCTTTCTCCGTGAATTTCCAATAATCCATATTAAATAAGCTGTTCTCTCCTTCTCCCTTAAAGATGAAGAAGATATTGCGTGTGCCGCTAACATTCTTGACATTGGTCTTCATCAATTGCCATTCCTGGTCTCCTCCAGTCGGGTTAACGTCGAGCGTTCCGATCACTTCACCAACTGGGCTGTCTACGCGAATTTCAATCTCACCGCCGACAGTTGAGGCAATATTTGCTACAAAGGATGCAGCACCATTTTTACCTAAATCCGCTTGAGAGACTGCCACCCAATCTCCATTATTAATATCGGTTACATTAAGGTTAATGCTTTCAACCATACTGCCAGGTGCTTCGGATTTCTCAGTTTTAATACCTGCATTCCAGCCGATTGTTTCAGCCTCGTTCCGTTTATACGGGTCAAGGTTTGCTACCTGGGATACACCTTTCATATCAGCTTTGACATCTTTCATCTTGCCATTCTCATCATATTCGACTTTATTAATATGAGGAGAACGATAACCTTTAGCTTTGTTCATGGCTTTAGCTACTGTTTGGGCATGGTATGTGATATACGTTTGACCCTTGAACTCAAAGAAATCTTGATGGTTATTTCCTCCGACACCGAAGAATACCCATGGGTTCCTAAGTGCTGTCCCCTCATACGTCCACGGTCCCATTGGAGAATCACTGGTCATATACGCAATTTCACCTGTCCCCGGATCATCTTCCTGTCGCACACCTGAGAAGTTCGTACTATAAGAGTAATAGTATTTACCGTTTTTCTTGTGCATACCTGATGCTTCGAACAAGAATGGGGCATCAATGACTTGTGGTTCCCCTACGGTATGAATCATGTCATCACTTAGTTTAATGACTCTTGCAGTTGCCGGGTGTTCGGCTTGCTCCTGTGTAGGCGGATTGCCTGGTACTCCTCCACCATAGTACAAATAAGCTTGACCATCGTCATCGACAAAGCCAGCCGGATCAAATAGCCAGGCAACACCTTGAGCTGCAGGATCATTCCGGCCGATTAACGGCTTACCGAGCGGATCTGTCCATGGCCCAATCGGACTATCGGATGTAAGAACACCAATGCCTGACGCATTATTAGAAAAATAGAGGAAGAATTTATCTTTTCCATCAATCTCCTTATGTTCAACGGATACGGCCCATGATTGAGTTGCCCACTTTGCCGCACCGTTAGGACCCGCTACAGGAATTGCACCGTGATCCGTCCAGTTGATCATATCATCAGATGAGATGACATTAACTGTATTGATTTTGCTATAGGTATTATCTATAAGATTTCCGTTTGCATCATATTCGAATTCGTCGTTTGTCATATAAATATAAACTCTACCATCATAGACCATCGCATGTGGATCAGCACCAAATTTATGGCTCATCAGCGAATTGGCATAACCAGGAATTTTTGCAATCGCACCTGTATCCAATTGCTTCAACCCAATGTTGGCTACTGCTTCATCTACGGAATAGACAATATCCTTGCCATTTCTACGTTCGGCTGTAATAGAATTGGTCCGGATAACATCGGTCCGGTCGGAGGTCACAAAATCTTTTACTTTTAGTTTGATTGTTGCGAATATATCTGACCCTTTATGCGCAAAACTTACATTCCCACCCTTAACTTGAAGATTTAAATTGTCCTTTGAATACGTATAAGAACTGGCTCCACCCATAATGTTTTTCGAATTGAACTCTACCCCAGTCACTGTTAGGCTATCAGGAATATTAAAAGATGCATGTAAAGATGTGTATTTTCCTTTTGCCAGTTCATCTAATTTCACTTGAACTTCAAGTTCTATATTTGGTGCCCCAATGACTTCAGGAACATCATCCAACACAGCTTTCATGATTTGTTCCGCTGAATTTGTACTTACCAGCTTATTTTCAATATTACTTTCATTTTGCTGCGCCGAAGCAATCGACCCATTACTTGGCACAAAGTTTAATAGCATGGAAGAAGCCGCAGTAAGGGCTAACAATTTTTTATACACCATTATACATCTCCTTCGTCAGTATTTAAAAACCTTATCCATTTAGCTGCGGTTGTATTTCAATCCGCTGCCAACTCCTGAGTCCCTTATCTACTAATTTAACAATCTATCTTTAATTTTTTTGGCAACACCTCCTGAAAGTCAGCATATAGAAAAAGCAATTAAATGCTGACTTGCCTTGCTTCGTAGAACAATTATTCGCTGCAGCTGACTGTTTACTTTCTATTGAAAAGACTTGAACACTTTAGAATTATAAAGCGTTTACATTTGAATAAAAATGGATAATATTTAGAATAAACTATAAATTCCTTTGAACGAAATAAAGAATCTATTAAGATAAGTAGAAAATATTTAGAAAAAATTGTGTTTTTTTATGGTTTATAAAATTCATCCTAACGGACAAGTTTAGTGATAAAAATAATTTATCTGGCAAAGCCACTGTTAAAGACTACAATTATTTAAATATAAAACATAAATAAAGTCTGGATCATTTTATGAACCAGACTCTTTTTCTTGTATGAACTTAAGTACCTTTTACATTTATCTCCTGCATGTATTTTTAATATGAATAACTTTTTTCAAAACAAAAATCAGCGCATGTATATTGGCGATCAATTGTTCTTTCTCTCCAGAATCTTTTTCACCATTTAATTGATTGATTACCATAATACAGGCTTCTAATTCTATAACAGATAGATTTACTTTGTTTTGATGTAAGTAATCGTATGAACGTGATAAATGATGTTTAACTTGGTTTTGAATCTCGCTATTTTCTATTTTTTCTGCTAACGATTTCACATACTTACTATTTTCTAATAGATGATCAAATCCGAGCAATTCAATTTGAGAAAGAGTGGTTACATTTGACCCGCCATTATCAAGGAGTTCAAATCGATAGTGTGAAAAAGCACCTGGATTTTCGATTGTAAAAGCTTTTGTGTATCTCCTCCATTTAAAATGAACATGTTCTTTTCGATCAAGTACTTCCCAATCCTCTCCGTCATTTGATCCAAGTAACACCCAGCTTTTAGGGTCTTGATTTTCTTCCAGCCCAGATGTCAGGGTATACAGTAGAGCTTCCTTCTTTCCATCTTCAAATTCGTATTGAACCCAGGGTTTATTATGATTCATTTTCAGTTGCGTAAGCGAGTTATTATCAAATGCGTTTAGTGCAGGACCATGATCAGAATGATAGGTTCTCCCTTTCATACTATCTGTTAGATCATTTAAACGAGTTGATGAGATAGAGGTTCCATTTGTTGAAATGGGTGTTAGTGAAACAGGTAAAGCATTATTACCCGTTCCCCAGTCAGATGGACAATTTCCCATTTCAAACTCTAATGTTGCTCCATTCGTAAGTGTTTCATGATCAATTGTTACCTTATGATATGGAATTCCATTTACTTTAAGACTTTGAATATATTTGTTTTTATTACTCACATCAGGTGCAAGAATCGTTATTTCATGACCATTTTCAAGATGGATGATCATTTTTTTAAAATACGGTGCTCCGATTGCATATGATGGTAGGCCCATTTGTAATGGATAAAAACCGGCTGCACTAAATAAGTACCAGGCAGACATCTCACCATTATCTTCATCACCAGGATAACCCTGACCAATTTCGCTTCCTATATACAATCTTGATAATACTTCCCGAATCTTTTCCTGTGCTTTTGCTGGCTGACCGACATAATTATACATATACAAAATATGATGAGAAGGCTGATTACTATGTGCATACATCCCCATCCTCACATCACGCGCCTCACGCATCTCATGGATAATTTGTGAATAATGCCCCTTATATAAACCGGTTTCAGGAATGGAGAATAAAGTATCAAGCTTTTGTGCTAATTCTTTTCGGCCACCATAAAGATTTGCTAAACCTTGACCATCATGTGGAACATGAAATGCCATATTCCATGCATTTGTTTCCGTATAATCTCCACCCCACTCTTCAGAATGGAAGGAATCAGCAGACGTTCGCCATTCTCCGGAAGGTTTTTTCCCCATAAAAAACTTTACATCAGGGTGAAACATTTCCACATAATTTTGAGCTCGTTCTTTATAATAAATAGCATCTGTACAGTATTGTGAGTGCATTGGATCCTTTGGATCGGTTTGTAATGCCAACTCTTTTGCGAGATTTGCAATAGCAAAGTCATTGATATAACCATCCATAGCCCATGACAAGCCTTCTTCAACGGAATTGTTAGTAAATCGGTCGAAAATGGATGTTGTTAACCCTTTTCTTCCGACACTTTCATCTTCACTTGCGACAGCTGCGTTTTTAATGGCAGATTCATAAAAAGCGTTCACATCAAAGTTGGTTACTCCTTTTAAATAGGCATCTGCAAAGGCAACATCTGAACTTGTTCCGACCATTAAATTAGCATAGCCGGGTGATGACCATCTTGATATCCACCCTCCGTCTTTATATTGCTGAATAAATCCATCGATCATTTCTCCGGCATGTGTTGGACTAAATAAAACGTATGCAGGCCAAGCTGTTCGATATGTGTCCCAAAACCCGTTATTGATATAAGGCTTTCCTTTTAATAGATTTGCTCCTGTTTTTATAGGAGTATCTTTGCCTAATGGTTTTGAAAAAGAACTTGCATACATAAATGTCGGATCATCATCTGTTCCTGTATTTTCATAGCCGACATTAGGATACAAAAACAAACGATATAGATTTGAATAAAGTGTTGTTAATTCTTCTTCACTAGCGCCTTCCACTTTGATTATGTTCAGTTTTTCTTCCCATGCATGTTTGGCTTTGTTTTTTACACTCTCAAATGTATCTTCCTGCTTTATATCCTGATGTAAATTTCTTTTTGCTTGTTCAACACTAATTAAGGATGTAGCTATATTCATCGTAACGGTTTTATCTGATTCCCCGGTATTAAAGGAAATAAAACCTGCTACATGATCCCTGTTTTCACCGGTGAGCTTGCCGCTTTTAATCATCTTTTTATTAAAAGTTGCATAAATAAACATTCTTGTTGCACCAACTGATAAATTGCTTTTTACATCAGAATAGCCTGTAATGATGTTCTCTTCAGGTAGTATGGTTAACCCTCCAAGATCATTCACATTGTCGAAAATAAGGCTTGAAACATTATCAACAAACGTAAACCTAAACATTGCTGAACGGTTTGTAGGAGTAAATTCCGTCTTGATTCCATTTTCAAATGTCACTTTATAATAATGAGGTTTTGCCACTTCATTTTTATGCTGAAACGGGAGTGCTCTTTGTTTTCGATTCACACTAGGATTAACGGATCCAGAAGGCATCACCTGGAAAGTCTGTCGATCGCCCATCCATGGACTTGTTTGATGACTTATTGAAAAAGCTTGTAATTCAGGTAAATTATCTGGGTTATTATGTTGTTGATATGAGTATAGCCAGCTTGTAGAACCGGCGTCTGTAACAGGAGTCCAAAAGTTAAATCCATGTGGTATGGCTACAGCAGGAAAATTATTTCCTCTTGAGAAAGTAGAATTTGAATTTGTTCCTCTTAAAATGCTCACATAATCGATAGGGCTTTTAAAAACCTTTTCACCAGTCATCTCAGCAATACGAATATCATCAATTCTTCCTTTAAAAATACCTGGCCCTTTTGGTTGGTCATATGCAACTAATATGCGGAGAATTTTTTTACCACTTGCTACAAGACCGATTTTAGATGTTTTATAATTCCATTGATTCGGATATAGCGTATTAGAATCACCTTGGGCTATGGGACTCAAACGAACTCCGTGTTGGTCTACTGCTTCATGATCACTTAAATATGTTCCATCACTAAAAGCAAGATCAAGGCTTACATACGTACTTGAGTAATCTCTTTCTTCTTCGTCGACAAACTCCGGATGGATCAAATAAGAGAGAGAAGTTGCTGGAGTAACATCTATATCCACTTCAAAAAGTTTAATATAGGAATAAGCTCTGTTGCTTGATACGTGATGACCCGAGTAACTAAGTGCTTTTTGGCCTGACCATCCCACATTTGTTTTACCTGTATAACTATTGAGAGGTCCTGAATCTACTTCCGTTTTCATCATACCGATTTCTAAGTTTTGATTAGAAAATACTCCTGATGATAATCTCGTACCATTACCCTTTAACTCTACTGAATTTTCCCAATGCGGCTGTTCTTCTATCGTTTCAAATGAGGAAAAAAAATGAATCTTATCTTTTTCATCTGAAACTTGAAGCACCTTTTTAATGTCAGCTGTTTTATCATTCATGTATGCTTATAACTCCCTAATTAATATTTATTTAATACAGTGTGGTTGAATGCAGATATTGTTAACCGCGTTCAACCACACTGAAGATGAATCTAAGTAGACTCTCTCTAGCATTTACTGTATATTAATGAAAACTCTAAAGCTCTGATATAAAATTACGTTCATTTGCCTTTCTATCTTGACTCCCTCTTGATTCAACATCTGCCAGCATTTTGATGAATAGCCCCCCAACAACCGAACGATTTTGAAAGTTCATTTGCTTTCCGGAAACTGTATCATACCAATCTGTGAAAGGAACACGGCTTTCTGTTTCATGTAAAAATCTCCAAAGAGGAGCGATCATTTTTTCAAAATCACCTTCTTTAGTTGCCATTGCAGCAGACCAGACAAGCCAATCGGCCTTTGTATATGTGTTTCTGTTATCAAGAGGTGTTCCGTATTTATTTTGTTTTGAAAGATAATGAGGTATTTCCTTTTGAATGATTTCTTTTGAGAACAAATTTAACCCGAAGAGGTGATCCCAAATTAAATTGTATTTTAAGCTCCATGTCTCATCTAAACTATCAAATGTTAGTTTGTAATGAGTATTGGCCGAAGCCATCTCTTCCCATTGCTGGGCCATTTTTTTAGCCATTTGATAGTAGGTTTCGCCATTCTTTTCGTTTAGCATGTTACACATAATTGAATAGGCTCCAATTCCAAGGATGGCTTTAACAGATAAATTAGCATTATGTGCGAGATGTCCGGCAAAGTCATCTGTACATAGCTGGTTTTCCGGATCAAGTCCGTTTTCTATTAAATATGTGGCCCATTTTGATAAGTGTTTCCAGTGATCACGTGCAAAATTTGAATCGTTTTCATATAAACATATGGATGCTGCCATAATAAGCATGTTTCCACATTCTTCAATTGGCATCTGGTATTCTAGTTTATTTTCTCCATATACCTGACCATTTGCTTTCGGATAACAACCAACATCATGTGGAGCGAAGTCAAACTGCCATTCCTCACTTTCAGCATAACGAAAGATCGGGCGCATCATTCCTTTCACCATCTCAGGATTGTAAAGCAGGAAAAGTGGAATGGATGGATAACTAACGTCAACCGTCGCTATACAACCGTTGCTAAAGTTTTCTTTTGATAAAAATAATAGATGACCATCCTCATCAACTACTGTTTTATGTGCAGCAATTGCCTGCCTATATGCTAATGAAAGCAAATCTTTATATGTTTCTCCGCCTATTTCGGTACTTTTGTTTATTAATAATTGATTAAATTGATCACAGCGTTTTTGAATTTGATCATATTGATCAAAGGCTGTTGCCAGCATCTCTTCAAAGGACTGACCATCTTTACGCCAATAGGCTTTTAACTGGTCTCCAAAGTATTCAATAGAACGAATATCATCATAAGCAACAGCTAAAAAACAAGAAGATTGTTCCTCACTTATTTCACCTATATCTATGACAGCTGCCATAACTGGCACATCTAAGCCATCACCTTCTCCACTCGATAAACTTCCAGTCTCTAAGAATCGTTTTCGTACTTGATAGGATTGGATGCTCGTTGATAGGTTTTCAGATTGAGGAGCAGCTAAATAGCAATATCCCCAGTCTATTCTTGTATCATCACCAACACGTTTTAATATTGGTTGTTCTTTCGTTCCCATATGCATGGCTACTATTTTATTTAGTATTTGTGTCGTAGACCCTTCAACATCTTGATCAAGTGAATGTACACATAATTCTTTTGATACATCAACGTATAATTTAACACTATGGCTCGTTCCATCAATCGAACGTACTCCAAACGTTACATAAGAAACCGGTTTTGATAATAACTCGACATCATCAAGCAGTAAAGGTGTTGTAAATTTAACTTCTAATTCAATTCCTTCTCCTTCAAATAGATATGTAGTCGTTAAAGGCTCGACTTTCACATTTTTTTGCTCTAGAAAATCAGGCTCATGGTATGTGGACGTTTCATCCAATTCGACCTTCCCCATAAATCTTCGCGGTTTGCCATCGATTAAAAGTAAGCCGACCATACTATTTCGTTTGTTCGTCCAATGGACTGTATGTTCATCATATAAATGATCTGAAGGTGACCATACGCTGAAATATGGGTCTACTGTAATAAGTGGTACTGATGGCGGTCTTAATGATTGAGTCATTATTTTCCATCTCCTTTGGTTTTTGTTTACTAATTTGATCCTCTAAGAAAAGGGAGAGACTATGACTCTCCCTTTTTATTTTTAAAGAGGTTTACTAATATATGTTCGTTTAGTTTGAAGTACGATATCTCATAAATTCTGTACCGTCTTTTGCTTGGTTCGCTATTTCATTATCAATCTCTTCAATCCCTGCACTTTTTAAGGCATCTTGAGATTCTTTAATTAATTTCTTTGCTTCTTCTTCTGATTTAGAGTGAATAGCCTGAAGCACAACATCACCTAACGTATCGAATATAGGTTGGATTTGTTCATAATTTGCGTGTTTTTGAAAAACAGTATAAGGGTCTTTCCCTTCAATTGGTGTAATACCATTTGGAGACATAATTTGCTTAAACTCTTCTTCTATTTTATATCTAGGATCATATTGGTAACCAAACGAACCGCCAGCCAATGAAATGGCACGATGCATTCCGGCTAAAGTTCCGTAAGAAGAGTCAATCCCTTCATTGATTAATGCTTTTGGGTCATCCTTTAATTTGTCTACCCATTCTTTTTTGGCCTGCACTTTGCCATCAACCATGTCATAATGAACACCTTCAACACCATATTTTGTTAATAAGAAGCCTTCATCAGACGCTAAATAATTCAACATTTCCATAATGGTATCTAATTTCTCTTTAGGAACTGATGTAGGTACAGCTATAAGCTGAGATCCTGTTACATTTACCTCTGTTCTATGTGGATCTCCATTCGCATCATTTAATGGTCCCAAAGGAACATATTTGTCTTGTAAACCAGCTTTTGTTAATCCCGTCCATAATCCCGGAAATTGGTTAGGTACAACAGCATATCGACCCTGCATCAATTTCTCCTCTGCAATGGCACCTGTTTGTGTATACGCTTCCGGATCTAGCAATCCATCATTCAGCAGTTTTTGCATGTATAAAATATAGTCTTCATATTCACTCGTTAAGAAGTTTAATTTTGTTTCCCCATTATCATCAATCATCCAGCTTGCAGAGCCTGCAACTGGAACGAACATTTCAGATAAAATATCTAATGGCCATCCATTACCATTTGCACCTAATGGAAAAACAGGGTTTCCATTTGATTCAAGGTTCGCATCTTTCACTGCTTTTAGAAAATTGTAAAGGTCTTCAGGTGTATGAACAGATTGCGGATCAATACCTACTTGATCGGCAATATCCTTATTCACATATAATCCATATAACCAGTTAATGACATCATCTTCAGTTGCAGGATACCCGGCATGCAGCATGAATTGACCACCCTGCTGTTGACTAATGATATTGTCATATAATGATGGAGAGATATTTTCTTCTTTCACTAGATTGGCAAGATTCGGATATTTATCGATATATTCAGTCAAGTCATGTAGTTGACCTTCATTTGCTGCTTTTAGTAATGTTTCACTTTCTTTTCCCCATGCTGGTCCTGTATATAAATCAGGAAATTCACCTGTTGAAAATACTTGTGTAATTTTTTCTACTTCACTTAAACCTGTTGGATAATCAAATTCCAGTTTTACCCCTGTTTCTTCTACTATTTTTTTTGCGACAGGATTATTTTCAAAGTCTTTAGGTGCATTTCCTTCTGATCCTGCCCAGTTATGAAGTACTTTAACGGTTATTTCACCGTTTTCCCCTTCTTGTGATTCACTGCCGGCTTCTTCATTATTCGTACAGGCTGCTAATAATGTAAGTGTAAGAACCAGCATCATTGTCAGGTATAGCTTAAGCTTCTTTTGCATGTTAATCCCCCTTGTACATTTGTATTTATTTGATAAACTTCTTAAAGTAAGAAGACTCATCCCTTTACAGAACCAATCATGACACCTTTTACAAAGTATTTTTGTAAAAATGGATAAACAAAAAGAATAGGTAATGTCGCTACCATTAATGTTGCCATACGCAACGATTCAGGTGTTGTTTGTGCAATGGTTTGTAAGCCCACTGATGTACCTGATTGTGAAGCATTTTTCGCAGCATCTGCTTGTGCAATTGATTGATTTAACAGATCATTTAATAATGTCTGAACTGGTAGTAAATCTTTGCTTGTTACGAAATACGTACCTGTGAACCAGTCATTCCAATGAAATACTCCATTAAATAAGCCAATAGTGGCAAGTACTGGCATTGATAAAGGTAAAATAATTTTTATAAAGATTTTAAAGTCACCACAGCCATCCATTTTAGCTGATTCTTCAAGTGAACTCGGGATTTGCATGAAGAAAGTTCTCAGCACAATGATGTTGAAAAAATTATATAAAAACGGGATCACATAGACCCAAAACGAATCAATCAACCCCAGATCCCGATATAAGACAAATGTTGGAATCATTCCTCCGCTAAATAGTGTTGGAATAAAGATGAAGAAGGTAAAAAAGCTTCTTCCCGGCAGGGTTTTTTTCGTTAACGCATAAGCAAATAACGCACACAAAAATACATGTAAGGCGGTACCAATTACTGTTCGAAAAATTGTAATTTTATAAGCATCTAAAAATTTCGTATCTTGGAATATTTGAATATAATTTTCAAATGTAAACCCTCTCGGTAAAAAATAGATTGGGTTTTTCATTGCCTCTACACCATCACTAAGTGAATACGCTAAAATGTAAATAAACGGGTAGAGAGTAGTGAAAGCGAATATAGCTAACACGGTATAATTCACGATAGAAAACATCGACCATTTTTTTCTTTTCACTTGTGACTTCCCTCCTTACCATAAAGATGTATCATTCACTTTTTTACTCACCTGATTAGCCGTAATGATGAGGATTAACCCAATGATTCCTTGGAACAATCCGACTGCTGTTGCATAACTAAATCGCCCTTGCTCTAATCCGGCTTGAATAACATAAACATCTAAAACCGTCCCGATCTTCGCTGTTGCTGGCGTATTTAATAGTAATAACTGCTCATACCCTGCAGACATGATGCCACCACAAGCAAGAATAAATAACAGGACCATGACTCCTCTAATGGATGGTAGAGTCACATGCCAAATTTGCCTAAAGCGATTGGCTCCATCAATCTTTGCCGCTTCATATAGTTGCGGATCAACTCCTGAAATAGCCGCTAAGTAAATGATGGCTCCCCAACCGATACCCTTCCAAATATCTGAAGCAATGATGACTTGGTAAAAATAATTGATATTTCCTAAGAACTGAATCTTGTCAAATCCGAATGTTGACAGGAGCTCATTGACCGGGCCACCATACGGAGTTAACATCCTTTGCAAGAGCGTAACAACAACTACCCAAGAAATAAAATGTGGCAGATAGGAAATGGTTTGTACTGTTCTTTTGAATTTCGTTACCCTCACTTCATTCAACATTAATGCTAAAATTATCGGCATCGGAAACCCAATTAACAATTTCATCAAACTAATGATCAACGTGTTCCTTATAATTTCTCCTGCTTGATAATAATTGAAAAACTGTTCAAAGTATTTCAAGCCTGCCCATGGACTCCCAAGAATTCCTTTCACAAAGTTAAAATCTTTAAAGGCAATCGTGATGCCATACATCGGAATATACGCAAAGATAAAAAACCAAATAATTCCCGGAAGTAAGAATAAATAAAACACCCTGTGCTGCCATATTCTAAACCAAATACTTTTCTTATTTGTCTTTATGATCAATTCTTGGTGGGAAGCTATCTTCACTTCAGAGTCACCTTTCATTGCCATCCACTCCCCTTACATCGCGACACTTAAAAAGTTTCACGACCATTTCACTGAAATTTTCGTTGAATCTGTTGAACTATGAAAATATTGGACAAAAATAGTTTTCGATTCTTCATGCCAATCCCATTCAATAGATTTGCTTTTATGACCAATGATAAGATTTGCTTGAACCGGCTTTTTAGGACAAAATATACGGGCTACTGCCTTTATTTTTTCCGGACCTTTTACAACCATTTCAAATCCAGAATCATGATTTATGACATCTTCTATCCTTGATGAGGCTGCAATGACCTTCATCTCTGTTTCAGGCATGTCATCGTCTAAATCGTATAATAGAGTCATATCTTCAGGACCTAGTTGTAGTTGAGTGATGACTGGTAAAGCTGGATCAAATAAATTAACGAAATGTCCATTCAATTTCAACGGTGCAGCAGAAATTGATTCATCCATGACTGCCGCGATTCGATAAGGCCCTCTTTTAACCATAAAATAATTCTTCTCTTCCAACTCAACTTGGTGATTGTTCGTGTTCAAGCATTTCGTAATTAAGTCTCTATACATGTCTGCGCTTTTTCTGTCATTAGCACAATCCTCTGGGGAAATGTTCAAAAATCCCAATACCCCTTTACCAATTTCATATATGCTTTGTTCCTTTTCATTTGATAATCCTAAGATTTCAAACAAATGTTCTCTAGGAACATCATATTTTATCTTTCCGGTATTCCACCATTCTCTTACATAGTGATATGGATCTTGATCATTCCCTACATAAATTAAAACTCCACCTTCTCTTACCCATTTAGCAAGTGCCATATGTAAATCAGGGTACTCCGGTTTTTGAAATTCATAGCTTAAGATTAAGAGGCGATAATCATTCAGGTAATTTGAAAACCGTCGAACATTATCAAATTGAACAGGTCTAACCATAATTCCTCTCTTTATTAGCGGTAGCGCTAATCCATAAAAATGAGAGAAATTTAAAAGGTCAATGTCATCCTCATTTGTCACAGTATTTGTGTCTGTACCATCATAGCGTTCGGATGAATCCTTATCATCGGTATGGAAATTTTTACGTTGATACATCATAGAATCTGAAACAAGAACCCCGATTTTTTCTGCCATTCCGTATTCTTTAACATCATCTTGATTCATATCCCCGAGGGTGTGCATAATCGTTAACAGTGTTGTCGCATAATCTTCAGAAATTGCCTCCTTACCTGTTCCCTCTTCATTTGGATACTTTCCATCAAAAATCCGTTTTGGCCATGGAGATATTTCGTATTGAAAAATTTCAGGATGTAATAATGAAGCAACAACGGTTTTAAGGTAATTTCTTTTATAATCAGACCAAGTGTATCTAGGATTATCTTCAATAGGATCATGCAAAAACCACATGTTCCGATCTGTTCCGCTTACTAACTCCTGCATCATCCCATACTCTAATAAAGCGGTTTCAAAAGTTCGTTCCTTCCTTACACCTTCATAAACATTTTTGGTACGTGAGGTACCAGTCCAAATTTGCGCAATGTACCCATCAATTGCCGGCAGGTCAAGAAGCATCGATTCCGGACTTACAATTCGCCATTGTGTATAATTTATTAAGCTATGAGTGGGAACGTAAAATCGTAAAAAACGATTGTATTTTACAAGGGCGTATTCTTTTAACTCACTGCAAAGTCGATCTAAACTGCGTTTGTATAAATAAGCTTTTAGATGTGAAGCACGGTATTGGGCGTCAACCGAATCATGTGGCGGCTGCCATGGTTCTTTGTAATAAACTTGCCATTCTCTTTTAAAGCTTTCTGAATATCCTCCATCAACCCAAAACTCCGGTTCCTCTAAATGAATGGCTTCAACTCCAGCATCTACCGCAAGTTTAATGCGACTTGTCAAATACTGTGTAAAAGCAACCGTAGGGACCATATAAGGAATATCTTTACCATGAAGGATATGTGATCCTTGTTTATTTTTTTGAGCTTCATCCCAATGTTCGCGACCATCGAATTTTCCATACAAATAATCTTGATATTCTCCCCATGCAATCCCTGTCATTAAATGAACAACATATCCCTTGTTTTTCCATTCTTGAATTCGCCTTGGCATTGATTCATCTATGCCGTAAACCATGACAAAATCGGATTGTAAATCATATGTAGCCTTGTAAGGAGCTGACTCTTGGAAACCTGTCCTTTCTTCTCTGCGATCCCTAATGTTCATTCTTTTTGAAGCCTCCCCTTTTTTCCTATGATTTAATTTGGATAGAGCCTCTAAAATTTATAGAGGTTCTATCCTTTCATTTCATGCAGAAATCTCGATTATTTTTTCGGTAATCCATTTGCTTCACGTATTAAATCAAAGTATTGATCTCCTCGTACCACTTCATATTCAGGTCCTAAAGAATTCACAATTTCCTGAATATGGGATGGTGTGACAGACCAGGATAACATCCCCATTGATAAAAATAGTGGTGATTCTCCATCCCAATTTGCTGCTGCCTCTGCAATCGCTTCTTTCGTTTCAGAAACACTTCCAACACCTCGTAAAATAGATATAGGAAGTTTACCATTCAAAATGGATGTTCCAGTATAATTTTCCCAACTATAGAGAATACCTCTAGGTTTGATATATTTGACATAATCATTCACTTCAGATTCTGTTAATGGAACATTTTGTTCATTTACACGATTAAGTGCATAAATAATATCCATTCCTGTTAATTTCATATATTTGTTTGTTTGCTTTGCAAAAAGAGGAAACGTATCATCCGGCCATGGTGTTGGATAAATATAACCAGCTCCAGACGGACCGACAACTAATAAATCATTCTCTGTTGCAGATTGTTGATAGAAACTAAGCATCGCCGGTGCTGCATCATAGAGTAATGGAGTCGTAGACCAGTTAATTGGAACAGACCCTCTCGCTTCATCATCCCAAAGCTGTCGTAGTTTATGCTGATTATATTGGAGATTGTCTCCTTCACCTAATGTAAACGTGACATAGATTTTATTTTCCAGTTTTGGTGCAGGAAGTGCAGCCTGCTTTTTCATTTTTCCTTTCGTCCCGGAAAAGACGGTCATGTTATTGAACCAGTCAGCCGCAAGAACATAGACGCTATGCTCTGAAGCCAATTCAGTTGAACTAAATTCACCTGCAACATCATTGCTGAACCAACCTAAATATGGGGTGTTTGGTTCAACATCAGATAATATTTGTTCAAATAATTCTTTTTCTTCAGGTACATTTGTTTCTAACCAAAAGACCATTGCTTTATTTGCGACTGCATAATCTCGTAAAAATCCATATGGTTCTTTCACTTCTGAAGATAAAGGTTTCACATTTGATACAGAAACTTTAAATTGATTCCACATATCAATCGAAACTTGTAAATCCTCTGTCCCGGCAGGTGGTGTAAACTTATAGACGAAGTAATTACCGTTATCTGCCCAACGGTGACCACCAAAACGATCATCAGAATTTGAATTGTTACGATCATATAAATAAGGTTCTTCCTCACTTGTTCCAGGTACAAATTGGGCAATGATTTCACCATCAGCTCTAACGGTTACTTCATGAACAGCTGGACCCCATCCGTCATTCGTGAAGGCATCTTGAAAACGTAAGTAAACATCTTCTTCACCGAGATAGTTCGATAAATCGAGATCATAAACATCTTGATTTGAGCTGTCTCTAATTTGTTCCTTCTCTTCTAGAATCGTATCAAAATCATCCCAGTTATCTTTTGGTAACTCTACACTTTTGCTGGGGTTTAACCCAACCAGCATCCGGTGCGTTGTTTTTGGCCAAAGATGTTCAAGTTGCCATTTATAAGCCTCAAGTCCGTTTTCAAATTTGCCTCGTAAATCTTCAATCACCTTAAAATCGTATGGTGCCTGTTTAAGCTTCTCAGCAAGCTCCGGACTTACTACTACTGCATTTTCCAATCCTGCCATTGTAGTGGCTACGTTTATGGTATCCTCTACTTCCGGGTCATAAATAATCATGCCAGATACGTATTTTTTGTACTTTTTCACTAAGTCCCATGGATCGTCAATCATAGAATAAGGAACATTAATATCGTTTAACCACGTATAATTTCCTTCTTCATAATTAGATTCAATCAAATAGATCGAGTTTTTTTCTCGATTAACATTTCCTTGGAGTGTTGTAAGAAGAAGTTTTTCATCACCTGAACGCTCTCTTAAATCAACTACATCAAGATGCTTTGCTTTCGGAAATGTTGGAAGTGCCTGATTTTTTGGCCATGTAACATTTCCGTTTTTCACCTTATTTGAATCAAGATTTTTCGCACTAACAGATGTTACTGATAAAATAAGGGCCAATGCTAAACAGATTTGAATTAGTTTTCGAACCACCATTATTCCTCCCTATAGTAGCTAATCGTTTTTCTTTGATTCAGACTTCTAAAAGGCCATGAATTGTAAACTATTTAACTATGTATCTACTCAACTATCACCTCCTAAAATGTCGTAGATCAGTTAATGTTAGCGCTTACTTTTTATTTTTTAATGCAGTTAAATGTGAAAATTAGTTCGTTTCATTGCGCTCCACTAAGGATTTAAAATATTATTCAAAGCAACAATCTTTGCGAAAGCAGAATTAAAAAAGGAATAATTTGACGCTTTGTAAAAGTGATAAGATTGGTGAATAGAGTACTTGATTCTCGCTATCTGTTGATTGAGCGATGAACCTGTCTGTGCATAGCCACTATATGGAACACCGATTATTTAAATATAGTTATTATGGCAATTATGTAATTCTTTTAGAAAAATTGATGAGTTAGGAAGTTATTATTTTATTTAAGTAGAAAGTAGTGTCACTCTTAGAAGGATTAGATATGGGTAAATATGTAGAAAGCAACATTTGATATATTTAATTATATTATATAATTCATTTATGTCAATAATGCTTTTTAAGTTTTTTATACTTTTTAAGAGCGAACAATCTGAATGTGTTTTATAGATCATTAACCTAAATAAAGCCTGGATCATTAAATGATCCAAGCTCTTTTTCTTGTATTAACTTAAAAACCTTTATCTCTTCCTTAAGGTTTTGTTAAAACCCCAGTCGTTTCTTTTATGATTAGTTTAGGAGTAAGATTTACTTTTTGATACCCCGCGTTAATCATATGATTTTGTTGATTCGTAAGCAATTGAAGTAATATTTTTGCTGCTTCTTGACCCATCATGTATTCAGATTGCGAAATATGAGTGTATACTCCAAAGTCATCGTACCCAGATGAAGGATCGTCATAGGTAAGAATTGAAATATCCTCAGGAACTTTAAGTCCCAGTCTTTTTGATAAGCTTGAAATATACAATCCCAATTTTGCATTAAGTGTAATAAACGCAGTAGCAGATCTCTTTTCCATGAGTTGATATAAAGGATGGTCCGGCTCAAATTTATCGTAATCCACTCTAAAATCCGAGAGAATGAGGGATGGATCAATCATCGCCCCCTTCTCCTTCAACGCATCCATATAGCCTTTTATTCTCAGCTCAACAGAAACTGTCGGTAATGCCGAATCGGAGCATATCGCAATATTCCGATGTCCTAAATCCCAAAGATGAGAAACAGCAAGCTTTGCTCCGAGAACATTATCAGAATTTACATAATTGGTTTCAACGCCGGGTAAATACCGATCAATTAGAACAAAAGGGAAATGACGAACCTTTAATTCCAAAATATCATCATTATATATTTCAGCATCAACCGGGAAGATAAGTAAGCCTTCAGCATGCATGCTCATTAGCTCTCTAATGGCTTCACGCTCTTTTTCCTTTGAATTTTGACTAAGTAAGATGACCAAATAATACTCTGATTCTAATAAAACTTTATTAATTCCATTAATCAATCGGATAGCAAAAAAATCATTTATACCAGGCATAATCAGTCCGATCATTTTACGTTTCTTTTGCCCTTCCATCACCAATTCAGTTGAAGTATGGGTCAGATCCTGATTTTGTACAGTAACATTTGTTAATTGGTGCACATCCTCACTAACAAAGCTCCCCTTGCCAGGTACACGGTATATCCATCCCTCTTTTGCTAATTCTGTTAAGGCATTTGCAACCGTAATCCTACTCACATTAAAGATTTCCATTATTTCTCGTTCTGTAGGAATTTTTTCATTTGGCGATAATCGTTTCGTTACTATTTCATTTTTAAAATAATCTTGAATTTGCAAATAAAGTGGAGACCTTGATTGATTCTGCATTCGAAAAACCCCTTCTTTAACCTATATACATTTATTATATCAAATATATCATTTAGTGCAATAAAAGGGTTTTTAAAACCATTAAATTTGCAGGCTACTCATTATGAGTGTCATCATCACTTCTATATTCTAAAATATCGCCAGGCTGACAATCTAAAGCCTTGCAGATTGCCTCTAAGGTTGAAAATCTGACTGCTTTTGCCTTGCCATTTTTCAAGATCGAAAGGTTGGCCATCGTAATTCCAACTCTCTCCGAAAGTTCTGTTACGCTCATTTTCCGTTTTGCCAGCATCACATCAATATTGATAATAATTGCCATGTTTTCACCTCAGACCGTAAAGTCATTTTCTGATTTTATGTCAATCGCCACTTGTAAAAGCCTTTGGAGAACAGCCGCAAACACGGCAATGACCATTGAAGCAAAGATAATAACCAGTCCGATGACAATGATTCCCGGGGCATCGTCTACTTCTGCCATTAAATAAAAGAGTGGCATCCCTGCCGCATAGAAGATACTGATTGTAAATGCACATAACTTTATCTTCTTTAAAGCATTTACAGAAATTTGTGAGAACGCATTGTTTCTGTCGATATAGTTCAAAAGTTTATAAGCCTGATACAGCGCAAAATAAAATGGTATCGCTGATGCATACAAATCGATTAAAACGAGATATTTGATATAAGCAAAATCCGGAAACAATTCGGCTGCAAAATTTGCAATCTCAGGGACCAAAAATATACAAATTGCGAGAACCGGGATACCAATTAGAATAACAGCTATTTTTAAAAATAATGTTGTTCCACGATTCATACATAGCACCTCTCTTCATTATTGTCAGTATGATTTTAACCTATCATTTATTGTTTTTCAATAAATAATTATTAAAAAAGGACATTTTTATGTTTTTTTCAATAAAAAAAGCATTTTTCCAATGAAAAAATGCTTTTTTTGGTACTTGCTATGACTTAATCTTTATCAAACCAAAGCTTTTCTTGATCATCAACATCGCCGTTATAATTTATGAGAATTTCATCTCCAGCTTTTATATCCGTGTAAGCATAGAAATCAAATGTGTGATTGTCAAAATTAATCTCGTATGTAGCATTTGGTTCATAAGAATGATTGAATAACATTCCATACCCAAGAAGAATAGCTGTATGATTTATCCCATACTCAAATGCGTAATCAGCAAGCAGGGTTTTCTCTATGTATTTATGTTCATCATTTGGATATGCAATAACAGGTGCCTCATGTAAAAGTTGTCCTTTTTTAATATCAGTTGTAGCAAATACACCTCTATTAAATTCTCCATCACTTAGTTGCGAATTTTTTACCTCAATCATATTAGTCGCCTTCTTACCTTTAAAGTTATTGTATTCACTATAACATTAATGTAAGCAATTAGCTCTACTTTCAAACGTTTTTCGCAAACTTTGGTGTTTTTTGTTTTTATTCGGTAAAGAAAACTACTATATATCTTATAATTATCTGTGTTGATCTATAAGGATGAGATTACCATCGGGATCTTTCATTGTAAGACTAGCAGGGCCTTCGGTTGTTTCATCAGCTTCTGATAATAAATTGAATCCTTTTGATTTAAGTTGTTTTTGGAGATCCCGAATATCTGTATACGAATCGAGATTTTCAGCATTTTGATTCCATCCCGGATTAAAGGTGAGGATATTATCTTCAAACATTCCTTGGAATAGACCAATTACACTACTTCCGTTCTTCATAATGAGCCAGTTTTGCGTAATATCCCCTCCCAAAACTTCAAATCCCAGATTTTCGTAAAATGATTTTGATTTGTTAATATCTTTTACACTTAAACTTACAGAGAATGCTCCAAGTTTCATCTTTTTCCTCCTAAAAATTTTTTTCCTATTTGTACTTCTTTGGCTTGAATGTTTATCCACTTTACACCATATAAATTTATTGAAAGGTGGTGATTACGTGTATAAGACAATCACAAAAAAGACAAAAGCTGTTGTAAAATATTGTCCACAATGTAATAAAGATAACCCTTATTCAATCAATTATGTATCCGGTACTATTTTCTGTGAAAAATGTGGATATTGCCATTCATCCCAACATTGATACTTACATAATAGAATCCACTAAGTTAAGCTTCTTTCATTTTATCTATCAATCATTTTAGGAAAATAGGATTAAAATAGAACATTAGGACTATTTTCGTATAATTATTGTTTATAAGTAGATTTATTTTTAATATAAGGTTCGTACCATTGCGCTACATATACTTGCTTTCCGCGGGGTCTCAGCCTTTCTCACTTCCCCGCAGGAGTCAAGTATATTCCGCTCCATTTCACAAACGCTTTAAAATACGAGTATATATAAACAATTTTTACTAAAACAGCTTTAGCAAAGAGAATTTGTAATTCCTTATAAAATGTTAATCATTTAGTTCATACCTCACATAAGCAATTTGCTTGCTATCTGGTGACCAGGAATTCACATTGATTGTACCTTGTCCTCCAAACAGTTTTAGAAGTAAGCGGGATTCACCACCGGAATTTGACATGATGCGTAATTCAACATCCTTATTAGGTGGATGATCTCCTGGTTCGACGTCTCCTTTACGATAAGATAGATAGACTACTTTTTCACCATTTGGTGACACATGCGGAAACCAGTTATTACTTTCTTCGAATGTCATTTGCGTTTGATCACTGCCCATAGCATTCATGCGCCAAATCTGCATAAGTCCTGAACGTGTTGAATTAAACCAGATGTGCCTGCCGTCAGGAGAATATTCCGGACCATCATCAAGTCCAGGCAGATCTGTTAACTGTTTTTCAATCCCACCGCTTGTTGGGATTGTATAGATGTCATACTGTCCGTTCCGCTCAGCACAGTAAGACAATGTTTTGCCATCTGGTGACCAGCCATGCAAATAAGAAGGTGCCATCGGTGTAATGAGAGTCGGATGACCACCCTTTAGTGGCAAAATATAGATGCGAGATTGTCGATCTTCCAACGTATGGTGACTAACTGCAATTTGAGATTCGTCCGGAGACAACACATGGTCATTATTACAAAAGCAAGCAAACCCCGAATCAATGACATTTCTTTCATTCGTATTGATGTCAAAGGAGTAAATATGTCCCCCGCTGTTATAAATAATCCTGTCATCACGTGTCCAATTAGGTGCTTCAATAACTTGATCAAAGGTTGCCAATGTTTCTCTTTCACCAGTTTCTACATGTATGATTTCAAGGAAGCTCTTTGTATTTTCCCGTACCGGAAAATCAAATGGTTCTTTAAGTGTATCCATCTTTATCCTCCCCCATTATTTAATTCTCCAAAAAATTCCCCACCAGAATTAGGGATGACTGTTTGATTCATCTATCTATTTACATAGTATTCGGCTATTAACACCTTAATCCTCCATATGTATCCTACTTAAAGATAAAAAAATACTGTTCATCATAACCATTAGCAATATCTTTCTTCATGAAGCACTTATACATTGAATTGATCAGTTTGGATATAATATTTTATAAATCTATATAATCAAACTGAATTTATCTTCAAATTATCAAAAAGCACTTGATATTTTTTTGTTTTTAATAAGTTGTTGAGGTGAATATGTTGGCTAAAGATCAATTAAAACTTACATCTTCTGAAATAGGCTCACTATGGGGAGAATATGTAAATGGTACAATGACTGATGTAGTAAATAAATATATGTTTTCTATCCTTGAGGATGTGCAAATTAAAGCAATTTTCGCAGAGGCTATAGAAATATTTAAAAGGCAAAAGGAACAAATTAGTTCAATGTTGAAGAATGAGGGCTTTCCAATTCCAATTGGATTTTCTGAATCTGACCTCTTTAAAGGAAAACAACGATTATTCACGGATATATTTTGTCTGAATTACTTACATATTATGACGCTGCATGGTTTGCTGGGTCACAGTACTTCCTTAGGTGTATCCGTAAGAAAAGATTTAAGATTTCTTTATGATTCATTTAATAATGATGCAAAAAATATGTATCATCAAACAGTTGAACTTTTACTTGAAAAAGGTAATTTCCAAAGAGACCCTTTATTCTATCCAGCTGAAAACCCTGAATATATTTCAAATAAAGACTTCACCGATGGATTTTTTGGCAAAGGTAGAAAGTTAGCTGCTACAGAAATCATTAGCATTTCCTTTAATCTTAAAAAAAGCATAATGGCTAAAACACTTTCTATTGCATTCAGTCAAGTTGCTCAAGAAAAAGAGGTAAGAAAATTCTTATCCGATTCAGAGAAAACAGCAGATGGGCAAATAAAAACATTGGCAAAAATCATGCAAGCAGATAACCTACCTGTTCCAAAATCTTGGGAAACAGAAGTAACAACCTCGACTGAGTCCCCTTTATCAGATAAATTGATGCTATATCATATTGGATTCTTATTCCAGGCAGCACAGAATTATCACGGGGCAGGTCTTGCATCGGCAATGCGAACTGATCTTGTTACTGCTTATGAAGGAACGATATTAAAAAATCTTATGGTTACAAAGAAATGGTTTAATTTGATGGTGAAAAATAAATGGCTAGAACAACCACCACTTGCTCCTAATAGAAATAAGATTGCAAGTCAAAAGTAGTAATCAGAGGCTTTATTTTAAAACCAACCTCACAATTCTAGAGGTTGGTTTTAGTAGGCAGAAACGGCTCATTTCCCTACGTTAAATCGTCGATGCTGAGGAAGCGGCGGCGGCTTGATCAGCCTTCACACAATCAATGGCTACAACTAATGCGATGATAATGTCGTCCATCTCTTCTTGCAAAATTTGGACCCGATAGCTATCACCCCAACTGAACCACTCCTTGCTCACATTACTTATCACTTCACCATTCTGTAAAACACAAAAATCCATATCCCACCAATTTCCCTGTACCTCAATTCCTGCCGCATCAATCGTATAACGCGCTTTAAAGAAAGAAAACTCTTTCTTAATCGTTAGCACCTTACGACTATTTACCTCAACAAAAAACGTCGGTAAAAAGCTAAACACTTTTTTTGATATAACCGCAACTTCTTCTCTTGCTGGATTCATAATGGAGAAAGTCTTTGGGATTTGCATAAAGCTTCCCTCCACATAATAAACATCATTCTCCTGCTGATCCTTCACCGTAAACTTGCCGCTTAAACTGAATACCTTCTGTTTTATATAGAGCTGTTTCATCCTACACCTCCTTCTATCAATTTATAATTGTCTTTTATGGAAGTACACCTTATTCTTCAATCATTGCTTTTTTTCTCAAAAAATATAACACTTCAATCGATAACAAGATGATAGATACCCCTATTGAAATAGTCATATTCAGAACTTCATTTAAAATTATGATGAGCCTATTTTGAATGCTATGAAATTTCATTTTCTAAAGGAAATACGTTTCGGCAACGAGAAAGTTTCATATTTTATCTAAGGAAATAAAATCTTTGAAAGATACACGACCACCGTCACTGTGATCATACTACCTATCGTTGACAGCAAGACTGTTTGCGCAGCATAATCAGGGTGATTGTCATATTCCAAAGCAAGTAAAGAACTATTTCTGGAAGTCGGAAATGAACTAGCGATAAACAAAGCCTGTGCTGTAATTCCTTCCAAGTGAAAAATAGAAATAAAGACGAAGGCAAGACAAGGTGATATGACCAGTCTGCCTATTAAGCTTAGAATTAACGGAAGTGATAAGTGGTTAATTTTCAAAAAAGCACTCTGAGCACCAAGTGTAATAAGGGCGATGGCCAAAAACGCATTTGAGACTGTTTCAATCGGAGTCCAAATGTATTCAGGGACTTTAATAGCTGTCACATGGAGTAACATTCCTAAGAAAAAGGTATAAATGACGGGATTCTTGAAGAATGCCTTCATCGCTTGTAATTTACTACTGCCAACAGAAACGGAATTAAACAATCCATACGTATATGTTAGGAGATTTTGAAAAACCATCACAACAATTTGGATAGATGCACCTAATGGGTTATGCTGAAACACAAGCTGACTTACAGGTAATCCGAAATTACCTGAGTTAATTAATACCACACTGTTTTTAAAAGTGGATGATAACCTGTTCTCGAATTTAAACACCTTTGAAATGACTGATGTAATAATAATTAGACAAAGACTTTGTACCGCAAGAAAGCAAAGGATCTCCAGGAGTATGTCCCCTCCCATCTTACTTTCATAAACATTAGCAAAACCAACTGCCGGCAAAAGAAGATACGTGTTTAATTTCGATAATGTTCCCATATCAAAAGTAAATTTCCGATGTAGAAATGCACCAATACCTATTAACGTAAAAACTGGCAAAATAACATGTAATAAAATAAGAAAAAAAACGTCCATATCGCTCAAACCTCCATTACCATTTACACAAAAGCCATTAACTCCTTTTGATTCTCTGTATCTAAATTATAAGTTCAAAAAATAGTTTATTGAAATACAAATATTTTATCGAAAGGTATTCAAAAAACGAATAGTTCTAAGAACAAAAGTGCACTTGCACGTCCTGTGCTTTGGAGCTGGATGTCGCGCGCTTATCCACAGTTTAAAGATTTTTATAGTTTCCTAGCCGATTAAAAAAGTCATGGCAGGATAGCCATGACTTAAATATCAACCTTTAAATCAAGTTCTTTTACATAATCAACAAATTCCTTTACAACTTTCATCTCAAGAGATTCCTTATGATATAGCATCCATGTTTTTCTTATTAGAGGAAGGCCTTTTTCGTTTTCAAGATGTATACAATGAAGATTCGGATGATTTTCAACAAGAACACTAGGGAGAATTCCATAACCCAATCCATTTAGTACCATTTCCTTACATGTGTCTGCTTTGTCCACTTCCATTCCAATGAATGGAGGTGAGGAAAAGGTTCCTGTCCACCAATTATCGATTAGCGTTTTCAATGTCATATCTGTTTCATATTGGATTCTCGGTAATGAAGGCAAATCTTCAAGTTCAATTTTCTCTTTTGAGGCAATACAAATCGTTTCTTCAAAAAGCAGTTGCTTGGCATCTGCCCAGTGATAGTCTCCTCGTACAATGCCAATATGGACATCTTGGTTATAAACAAGATGGTATACCTCATGACTCCACCCTGTTGTCACTTTGTAATTTACATTAGGAAATTGTTCACGAAATAGCTTTAAAAGTCCAGGTAATTTGTGCCTTGTCATATAATTCGAAACCGCTAATCGCAACGTCCCGCCTACCTCCTGAGACATATTTTGGACTGTTTCTTTCATTTCACATAGACGACTAAGCATTTCATCAGCACATTTTACTAGATACTCACCCTGTGGAGTAAAATGAACCCCTTTTGCTCCCCGTGTAATGATCGCCACTTCAAACTGTTTTTCTATTTGTTGAATTTTTTTTGTTAATGTTGGCTGTGAGATATATAAACTATGAGCCGCTTTCGTTATATTCTGTTTTTCATAAAGCACCTTTAAAATCAGCCAATCACGTTCGTCCATTTGTTTCCTCCAACGTTCAACTAGTTATCTAGTTTGTTTCTGTCTTTTTGTTTGATTGATTCTATTATTATACCTGTGTTTCTCTTTTTGTTGCACGTTGATTAAATGGTTTAATAATTTGCTTTTGCATACTTTGTTTTATTACGCAACGTAAAATGTGAAAATTGGTTCATTTCATTGCGCTCCACTATATGTTAAATTACAACAATCTTACAAAAACAGCCCTAACCAATTAAAAGAGGTCTTAGTAGAATACAACACTAAGACCTCCAAAACACAACCATTAAATTTTCGTGATTTCCATAATCACATCTTGACCGCCAGAAACGGACTGATTGTTTTGTTTATTTTCGATTTTAAACTGTTCTCTATTTAAAAGAATGATCGGTGTGATGATTTTTGTTCCAGTGTTTGATACCTGTTGTATATCAAATTCCGCTATAGGATTTCCTTTTTTAATTTTGTCACCTTCCGCAACATGTACTTGAAATCCTTCTCCATTTAATTTCACTGTTTCTAGTCCCATGTGAATAAGGATCTCTGCGCCGGATTTTGAACGAATAGTTATCGCGTGTTTTGTTGGAAACACGCTGACAACCTCACCGTCAACTGGTGAATATACTTGATTTTCCGTTGGTTCGATGGCCATTCCATCTCCCATCATTTTTTCAGAAAAAACAGGATCCGGAACTTGTTCCAGCGCAACTGCTTTTCCTGTTAAAGGAGCATGAATTGGTTCCTTTTTTTGTGTAAACAATTTGAACATATCGCTCTCTCCTTCGATTTGATTAGATAGTAATCTCTACCCCATAATGATCTGATATAACCGGTTTATTTTCCCCGTTAAAAATAACAGAAGACTTTTGCACATTAACTGGAACGTTAGAAAAAATATAATCAATACGCAAATCACGCTTGTTCTTGTCCCAACCGGCAATCTTGCCAGCAACCGTTACCCCGGAATCTTTCTCTTTAGATAACGAGTAAGAATCATAAAGACCCTTGCTCAGCAAATAATCGTATCCTTCCCCTTTAATATGTGCATCATTATTGAAGTCACCCATAAGAAAATACTTTTCATTACCGTTCGCCCTATCACATAAAGCATCGATTTGTTGTTTAAACGGTTCTTCTTCATCGCCCCACCAGCCAAGGTGACACGAATAAAAGCTAAAAGTATCATCTTCTATCCGAATGTCAGCTCCAACAATTTTTCTTGTTTTCCAATACTCCGTATTTTCTGACTGACTAATAAAAAAGGATGTTGTTTTCTCGATCGGGTGTTTTGTTAATAGTGCAATACCTTCTTCATATATGTCATATCCAATATGTGAGAAATCCCAAACAAATTGATAATCTGTATTTCCTAATTTTTTTAATTCTTCAAGTAATACTATAGCAAAATTATCTTTTTTCACTTGTCCATCGATGATTTCGGACTTGATGGATTGACTTACTTCCTGAAGGGCAATCACATCATATGACTTTTTCTGAATGGTTTCAGCTAAAATCGATATTTTTGAAAATTGATCCTCTTCCTGCCAGGAATGGCAATTAAGTGTTAATAATTTCATCGTTTAAACCCCTAAACGGTCTTGTATATCTGATTTTAATACGTCAGCTTTTGGTCCATAAATGGCTTGAACACCTTTATCTTTTAGGATTAAGCCTAGCGCTCCATTTTTCTTCCATTCCTGCTCAGTAGCAACCGCATTCATATCTTTTATTGTAACACGGAGTCGCGTCATACACGCATCAACGTCTTCGATATTCTCACTTCCACCTAATAACCCGATCACTGTTGTCGCAAGTGATTCGTCCTGTACATTTGCACCGCCTTGTGACGTTGATGGAGCTTCCTCTTCAATATAGTTTCCTAATCTTCCTGGAGTCGCATATTTAAATTTTTTGATCATGAAATTCGCCACAAAATAGTTTAATGCGAAGAATAGTAAACAAGCGACGACAAAATACACTAAATCCAACCATAAGCCCGCTTTCATAATCATCGGTGTTCTTGTTAATAATTCGATAATTCCAAAGGAATGAATTCGGATATGAACAAGATCAACAATCGCAAAAGCTAGTCCTGTCATAACCGCATATGCTACATAAAGGACCGGTGCAACAAACATAAACATAAATTCAATTGGTTCAGTAACACCTGTTAAAAATACCGCTAAACCTGCAGAAAAGAACATAGACTTATATTTTGTGCGTTTATCTTTATCAACATTTTTGTACATTGCCAATGCAAGACCAATTAAGGATGCACATGATAAAATCATTTGACCCACTTTAAAACGAGCTGGTGTTACTTCATTTAGTAATGCTTCATATCCAGCTGTATCACCTGCAGCTAGTAAATTATTTAAGTCAGCAATCCATGCAAGCCATAAAGGGTCTTGACCTGAAACCGTTGTACCTGCGCTTGAACCTGTTAAAATCGTATAGGTTCCACCCAATTCAGTATAGTTCATAGGAACCGTTAACATATGGTGTAAACCGAACGGTAATAAAAGCCTTTCTAATGTTCCGAAAATAAACGGAGCAATAACCGGAGCTGTTTCACGTGATGAAGCAATCCAGCGGCCGAAATCATTTAGCAGACCTTGAATGAACGGCCATACTACTGAAAGAATAATAGCTGTAACAATAGAACCAACGATCACAACGAACGGTACAAAACGCTTTCCATTGAAAAAAGCAAGTGATTGTGGCAGCTTATTAAAGTTATAATATTTATTAAAAATGTTTGCTCCTAAGAAACCGGAAATGATCCCTACAAACACACCCATATTTAAGGCTGGCGCACCAAGAATCGATACGAAATAATCCTTAACAATTAATTCACTTCCAAAAAGGGATGTAACCGTCGCTTCCGAATCATTTAACATCTCACTGTTAACACCAAAAATAGCACCCGTGATTCGGTTAATTAGAACGAATGCAATCAGCGCAGCAAATGCCCCACCGGCACGTTCTTTCGCCCATGATCCTCCAATTGCCACCGCAAATAGAATGTGGAGATTTCCAATAATTCCCCAACCAATTTCCTCCATCACTAAAGAAATCGTTTGCACCAATGCTATATCTCCACTAGCCATTCCAATCAGTTTACCAAGTGAAATCATGATTCCGGCAGCAGGCATAACAGCTACAACAACAAGTAAAGCTTTTCCGAATTTTTGCCAAAACTCAAACGATATAAATTTCATCTTTTTTCTCTCCCTATAAAGGCAACCGTTTCCACAAACGGTTGCAAAATATTATGTTAATCGATATACTCTTGCTTCAAAAGGTTTTAATACACCATTCATAACTGGCGTTTCAGAAACGTTTTCATTTCCAATCAACAATTCGGCATTTTGATGTTGCCATTCAGCAGGCAGTTGATAGGAAGCTTCTTCATCAAAAAGATTTGTCATAATTAGAAATGTTTCATCTTTCCATGTTCTTAAGTAAGCAAAAATTTGGTGATGATTTTCCAAAATAAGCTTAAAACTACCATACACAAGGGTCAAATGCTCTTTCCGTAATTGAATCAATTTCTTATAGTAATAATAAATGGAATCCGGGTTATTCATCGCATGTTCTACATTTATTTCGGTGAAATTCGGATTTATTTTTAACCAAGGCTGCCCTGTCGTAAAACCGGCATTCTCACTATTATTCCATTGCATCGGTGTTCTTGAATTATCGCGGCCGTTTTTCCAAATAATCTCCATCAACTCTTCATGACTTTGACCATCTTCCATTCCGTTTCGATACAAATTTTTAATCGCAACATCATTATAGTCGTCAATTGATGGGAACTTAACATTGGTCATTCCAATTTCTTGTCCCTGGTAAATAAACGGTGTTCCCTGCATGAGAAAATACATCGTCGCAAGACATTTAGCTGATTGTTCCCAGTAGTTCTCACTGTCCCCCCATGTCGAAACAGAACGAGGTTGATCATGATTTTCTAGAAACAATGCATTCCAGCCTTTTCCATCAAGTGCTGTTTGCCATGCGTTAAACGTTTCTTTCAATCCTTTAAGATCAATTCCTCCAGATACGCTTTTTCCCCAGAGATCTAAATGTTCAAATTGAAAAATCATATTAAAAACGCCTTTTTCTTCTCCAACCCACTCTTCAGATTGATTTGGCTTTACACCATTAGCTTCACCGACAGTCATAATGTCATATTTAGCAAACGTTTCCCGTTTCAGCTCCTGAAGAAATACATCAATTCCCTCTTGATTCATATGTCCTTCAAATGATGGAACATATTTAAGGTTCTTAGGATTTGGTAAATCAGGGAAACCTGCAACTTTCTTAATATGTGATATCGCATCAACCCGAAAACCGTCAATTCCCTTATCAAGCCACCAATTGACCATCTCATATAAGTCTTTTCGAACATTTGGGTTTTCCCAGTTTAGATCCGGCTGTTTGCGGGAGAAAACATGCATAAAATATTCTTTCGTCTCTGGATCATACTCCCAAGCAGACCCTCCAAAAATCGATTCCCAGTTATTAGGTTCCCCATTTTCACCAGGGTGCCATATATAATAATCTCGATACGGACTTTCTTTTGATGATCGAGATTCAATGAACCAAGGATGTTCATCAGATGTATGGTTAATAACCAAGTCCATGATTAATTTCATCCCGCGCTTATGAACTTCTTTTAAAAGCAGATCAAAATCGGCCATCGTTCCGAAATCTTCCATAATTCCCTTATAATCGCTTATATCATACCCATTGTCATCATTAGGTGATGTATAAATTGGACAAATCCAAATCACATCTATTCCTAAATCCTGCAAATAATCCAGCTTGGACATAATCCCTTGCAAATCACCAATACCATCACCATTAGCATCCATAAAGCTGCGAGGGTAGATCTGGTAAGCAACTGCTTCTTTCCACCATATTCTATTCACGATGCATTCCTCCTCGTAATCTAAAAACTAATATATCAGACTATGAGATTATGAGCAACCGTTTGCATTAAATTTTTATAAAATATTTGTTAAGGTTTTCAATAAATTCTGTTTACACGACCAATATTTGTATATAAGTTATTGGTTTCGCTCTATTATGCAAAGATTCTATCCTACTAGTCCTCAATTTAAGGACAATCGTTTGCATTAGAGTGGTTGAAATTAGGAGATTTTATTTATGTGCTATTGAAGCCGTAAACAGAAAAAATGCATCCAGTAAAACAGATGCACTTTTTCCTTAAAACACTTTCCTTTTATAAATCCGAATCGACAGCAGCCATGAAATCATGTAAATGAAGCCTACTGATATCATCATGTATAAATAAATCTGTATATTATTAAAAGATAAGAATGTTCTAGTCAATTCCCTTATTCTATCATTAAGATCTACAATAAAATGATTCACAATAACCATATAGACGACAAATGCAAAAATTGATGCGATCATTAAGTACTGACTTTAATTTTTTGACTTCGCTTTAAACTAATTGTTAACAGCCATTCGGCCAAGAGGTCCATTTTCATCTATGATATCTTGAATTTCATAAACGGATATTGGAAACATGGGAAAACCAAATGCATATGGAGTAATGTCGTAAAGTTGAAAATAGATGACCAACGCTTTATCAGCCATGTAAAACTCCTGATCTGGCGAAATTGAAGTAAAGCCATTGAGAATTGGAATATCGCGCTCTTTTATTTGCTCCTGGATGATGCTTGAGAGAGTTTTTATATAATCACTTCCAGGTTTAAATAAATCTTTAAGGTTACAAAGCTTTCCCTTATTGAGATCAAATGTTAAAGACTTAATAATTGTCAACCCATGTGCCGCTTTTTCATGATACGTATAATTTGAAAGTGATAAGCTCAATACTTGACGTTGGTTGTTTTTGATCTCATATTCTCCGAGCATTTCTTCAACCGTGCTTGGCATATTTCCAACTTGTTGATCGATGAGCTGCTGTGTTGTATATACAATCACCTGATTGATATATGTTTGCAATTGTTGATTTCGCATGCGAACAACTCTCGGATAAACGACTGCCTTTTTTGGCGCACTGCTAATCTTTATTGTTTTTATGGCCACAGGTAATGAAACGGACATTCTTGTATCACCTTCTTATTTTTTACTCATTGTATTCTCAGCTTGAGTAATAATGAGTAAAAATTAAAGGCTTTACAAAAAGTCTATTTTGCTGGTCTCCGGCGATAAATAAACAAAGTAACTCCATTTAATAGTAAGGTCACAATGAGCAGATAAGCACCAACGTATGCAACTGCACCAGCTGTGTCCATTAGTGCTGACCAATCCTCAATTTGTACGAGATGATAACTATAGAAAATTTGGAAACATAGTGAAATAGCGCATGCACTTATACTCAAAACGGAGAGCGTCATCGACTTCCTATTGTTCTGATTTTTAACCTGCACAATATTCACAATTGGAAGGATCCATGCAACAAGTCCAAGCACAAGGCTGCCAAGATTAAGTAAACCAACCATTTTCAAACCCCTATTCTGTCAACACAAAGTTCTTGCAACTTGCCAATCACTTCTTTATAGAAAGAAACTTCATGTGGCACAAATTTATCTCTGCTTACATGTTTACGAATGCTACATTTTTCACCTTCATCCGTTAATTCAAATCCACTGATTTCAATTTCATCTTTTTCACCAAACCATAGTTGAGCAAAATCAGTAAATTCAGCTCTTACAATACCTGCAACTTCTTCTGATTGAAGTGTGAAATCATCAAAGGTATATTCACTTTTATATAAAAAAACGTTTGCTAATTCTTTATCAATAAAACCTTCCTTCGATACACAATACCGGATTTCTCCCAAGTTTATTAATTCATCAAAATCGACACTTACACCTATTTCTTCTTCTATTTCTCTTACTCCATCCAAAACGGTTTCGTCAGCTAATAAATGCCCGGCAGCCGTGATATCTAATAGATTGGGATAGTCTTTTTTACTTTTACTACGAAGCTGTAAATAGATATAATCTACTCCCTCTTCATTTCTAATAAACCAACAGTGAAATACTTCATGCCAAAGCCCAAGTCTATGTACATCACTCCGGGAAGCGATTCCTATATGGTTTCGATCATCATCAAAAATTTTTAATTTTTCTTGTTCACTCATGATTTTTCTCCCTTAAACGTATTTTTTAGGATTATCGATATGATATTACTTTTATCAAATTCCTCTTACAAATGTAATGAAGTCAATACCAACAGGTTCCATTCCTTCTGCTCGAAGTTGTAAGTTAACCTGCCCGCGATGATAATGACCATGTAGAGCAACATGAGTTAAAATATCGATAAGTGTTGTTTGAAATTCCTCACCTTTACTATTTCTGTACTGGACAAGGCCGATATGGTTCTCTTCTGATAAATTTGTTAGGATTTCAGAAAAGCCCTTTTCATTTAGTTTTAAAAGTTTCTCACAGTCCTCTAATCCAACATCTGCCCAAATGGGTAATTTTGAGCTATCCTTTCCTTGAATTCTCGTTAACCATACTTGTTCTGCACAAAGAATATGTGCAAAGAACTGTCTAGCTTTGTGGCTGCCTCTAGGTTCGTTGGCTTTTAGAGTTTTGAAAATCTGCTGATTAGCCCAATGTAAATGGTCAAACATGCTTTTGATGGTTTTCATTTGGACATCCCCCTCAACTTATTCTCTACTAAATCCACCCTTTTTCCTTCGCTACCGTCACAGCTTCCGTTCGGTTTTTCACTTCTAGTTTGTTGAGTATTTCTGACATATAATTTCGGACAGTACCTGCTGATAAAAATAATTCTGAAGAGATGTCTTTTGAGGTTTTTCCTTCTGATGCCAATCGTAATACATCCTTTTCACGATCAGTCAACGGGTTATCTTGCTTCATACTTCCAAAAATCAGTTCCGGAGCAAATTCACGTTTTCCTTTCATAACACTTCGAATCGACTCAGCAAGCTCGTCAATGGAACCGTCTTTTAACATATAGCCATTTACGCCAATTTTTACTGCCTGCTCAAAATATCCGGGGCGCGCAAACGTTGTTAATATAATGATTTTACAGGTGGAGAATTGTTTTTTTGCCTCTTCCGCTACATCAAGACCACTCATTAGAGGCATTTCTATATCCATTAAACAAACATCAGGTTTAAGGGAGAGAATCATGTTTAATGCTTCCTTGCCATTTGATGCCTCCCCTACAATTTTAATATCATCCTCAAAATCTAGTAAAGAGCCTAATGCTCCCCTTAACATCCCTTGATCTTCTGCAATCATCACTCTAATCACGATCCAACACCAGCTTTCTTTTCCTTTACAATGATGGGAATAGTAATGAACAGTTTTGTTCCTTTGTGTGAAATAATTTTCATAAATCCATCTATTAATCTTAAACGTTCGTTAATTCCCTTCAATCCATTGCCGTCCACATTTGTTTCATCAAGCCCTTTCCCGTCGTCTAAAACAGATAATTCAATTTCTCCATCTCTTTTCACGAGCTGAACGACACAGTTTTTTGCCTGACTATGTTTGACCACATTTGTTACTCCTTCTTTAAGACACATGCTGAGGATATTCTGCGTGAGTAATGGAACATCTTCCAACTTTGAATCTCCTGTAAATTGATAGGAAACTCCTGCTGCTTGTAAAAGAATTTCCGACTCAATCAGTTCTTCCGCTACCGTAATGGCTCTCATATCTGATACCAATTCTCTTACTTGCTTTAGTGCCGAACGGGAAGTTCGTTCAATCTCTTTCGTCTCCAATTTGGCTTTTTCAGTATCCTTATTTATTAATTTATGCACGAGCTGACTTTTTAACGTAATGAGTGATAGTGTATGACCTAAATGATCATGAAGATCTCTCGCAATACGCATTCTTTCATCTCGTTTGACCAATTCTTTAATTTGTTCATTTGCTTCATCCAGCTTTTTCTCCAATTCCATTCTGGTACTCATAGACCTGATGCCGAATGGGGAGATGAACATAATGAGGATAAAAATTCCATAATAGTATAGGTCTTGTAACTCCAAGGTCTCTCTTTGAACAATCAACGGTGATATAATGACGATCGCAAACATACCCAAAGCGCTGAAAAACGTTCTCTTACTCTTATACCACCCAATAAAATGTGCTGTAAAAAACCCTAAAAAGATGTTATAGAGATTAAATAAGATTGCTAGAATTAAAATGACAAAAACTTGTATAACGAGCCAATACGTATATGATTTCTTATCAAAGGAGTTATAGAGCTGCCGATATGTGATAAGAAATAACAGCAGCAACCCGATTCCAATTATTCGTTTCCACCCTTGTGCAATTGCTACATAAAAGGCAGGCATCGCAAGATATATTAAAAACACATATGGAAAGAAACCATATCTATCTGGAAAAACCCTAAACCCCTTTAATTTCTGGACCATTTAGCTTACACCGCCGCTTCTTGTTTTCTCCTAATACAACCTGATATTACCACAAATAGGAAGAGATACCCAATTAAAAGGATGAAATTAGTCCATTCCGGCTGTTCACTTCGAACGATTTGCCATGCACCATTGCCAAAATGATAAGATGGAAGCCATTTCCCAATCGTTTGGACAAAATCCGGCATAATCTCAAGCGGCATCCACATACCACCTGCAATAGCAAGAATCATATACACCATATTTGAAATCCCTGCGGCTGTATCTACCCTTTTCATTGTTCCTACCAAAGTCCCCAAAGCAAGGAATGGCAAGGAACCAAACAATAGCCACAACCCACACAGTAGCCATTCCACCACTGACAGTGAAACCCCATTAATCATTGCTCCAGCTGTAAAAATAACCGCAATCGACAATATATGAATCATTGTTTGCCCGACCATTTTTGCAAAGAAATAGGCATGATCAGATAAAGGAGTTATCCTCATAAAGGTAGACCACCCTTGAGCTTTTTCTTCAACCAGGCGGATACCAAGAGTCATGATCGCAGAGCCCATCAAACTAAAGGCTGTCATTGACATTAGATAATGCGCCTGCCATAGTTGTTGATCATCCATTGCAGAGTTAAAAATTCTAGTAAACAGGATATAAAAGGCAATAGGCATAAACAATGACCAAAACACGTAATAGGGATTCCGTAAAATCCTCAATACCTCCATCTTACATTGCATCAAAAGTCCGTTCATATTAAACAACCTCCCTTTTTTCCATTACTTGTTCAAACGCATCTTCAAGACGTCCCCGTTCAACTCCAATGTTACGTACTGGAATACCTTTCGCAAATATAGCCTTGAGACAATCATCGGGTTGCTCTGTTAAAACATAAAACCGTCCATCTTTTTCGTATACATCAGTTACAAAAGGAAGAACGGTTAATTCCTCATAACGAATGGTTGAATCTGCTGAAAATGTTACGGCTTGTTTTGTGAGCTTACTCTTAATATCCAAAGGAGTCCCATCTCCGACAATCTTTCCTTCATGAAAGAGTATCACTCGCTCAGCAATATCATCTGCTTCCTGTAAATAGTGTGTTGTAAAAATAATTGTTTTTCCCCGTTGTTTTAATTCCTTCACCGTATTCCAAAACACTTTTCTTGATGTCACATCCAAGCCAACTGTTGGTTCATCAAAAAATAACACATCAGGATTACCTGCCATCGCAATGGCGAAGCCAAGTCTTCTTTTTTGTCCTCCAGAAAGCTTATTTGCCCGTTTTTGACATTCATTCTGACTAAAACCGGTTAAATCCACTAGCTCTTCAAAAGACAAGGGATTAGGATAATAGCTTCTAAAAAGGTGAATCACTTCTTTTACCTTTAAAGCATTAATTACACTTACCTCCTGCAGCATCGCACCAATTTTCTCCCTTACAAATTTATCTTTGGGCTGTTTTTTAAATAGTTGGATATTTCCCTCACTAGGCTCTAACAGCCCAAGCATCATATTCATTGTTGTTGTTTTTCCCGCTCCATTAGGTCCCAGGATCGCAACAATTTCTCCTTTATGAATAGAAAACGAAATCTCATGAACAGCGGTTTTATTTTTAAAAACTTTCGTTACTTTATTTAGCTCAATTATCGGTTCCATTTGTGACACCTCCATCGTTTATATGGTAATTTTACAATGGAGGAAGGATTTGGATTAGTAGATTTTGTCATGATGTGAGGTGACAATTGTCATAAATGATTTGTTGGATATTAACAGTTAAAATAGAAAACTAGTTCGTTTCATTACGCTCCACTATAGATTTTGAAAAACAAAAAAACACACCCACAAACAATATTAATTTAATGTTTGTGGGTGTGTTTTTTTTGATAGTTTGGAACTTAACATTCACCAAATACAAATGAAAAAGTTTTCTAAAATAATTAAGAACTCATTTATCCTCAAACCAACTAAGTGCTCTCTGCTCCATTTCCTTCACAAATGTTTTTTTTGCTGGACTATATTCACTTGTGAAATCGAAACGTTGAGCCAACCTTTCTTTTAACTTGCTGTACTTTTCGACCTCTTTTGGATGAGAGCGCAGGTAATCTCGAAAGATAAGGTGACGGTCAATTTGAGGATTGTTCTTTTGGTAAAAGTGAATATGATGGGTTCTGTTTTCCCCACCTTTACGGAATAACCTTCTGCCTGCAATGCCCCATTCCCCTGCAACATCATAATCGAGGGAATTCATTTTGGTGTTAAATAAATCAATCTTCTCTATGTCTTTAACGATGCACATCATATCAATTACAGGTTTTGCCTTCATGCCGGGAACTGACGTACTTCCAAAATGTTCAAACTTGATGATTTCATCTCCAAAAATTGTTTTCAGAAATTGTGCCTCCGTTTGAAACATTCGTGACCAATCTTCACTAAAGTTTGTAAGCCTCACTTTCATAAATAAATCCCCCTCTATTTCCTTAATCACAATTATATAAAAAAGTGCCAACTTCTATTTAAAAGAAACCGGCACTCTTTGGTAGGCTTAACGAGACGCTTTTGGTGGTTGACACACGTCACATTTACGTTGATTATTATTTTTAAATTTCGTGAAGGTTTTCTCAAAATCGTTACCACATGCACACTTAAATTGTAACTTTTGAGAAAAGCCATGATATTCTGTCGTTAGTAACTTACTTTCAGAATTATTCTCAACAAAATCTTTAATTTTTCCGATTGTCCATCGTTTATTCATTCTTTACAACTCCTATTTTTTTCACTGAGCGGAGGCTTTTGTAGGCATCCTGTTATGTTGAACAAAACTTACATTTTCTAAGCTTCTAATTATAGCATGTGTTAACAAATATAGAAATTAGGGACTTAAATTTCGTGTATGTACTAATAATAAGTTAAATATTTACTAACCTAATTCATTTTATGAGATAGAAGGAAAGCAATAAGGCTTTTATCAGTTTCTTCAGAAGATTTCCCTAACCAAATTAAATGCCCCCACGTGTCTAGTAAATGTAATTTGGAAAAAGGAATGTTCTCGTGAGCAAGATTTGGATGTTCCAATGGTACTGAAGCATCATTTTTACTATGCATAATAAATGTTGGACATTGTACAGCTTGTAAAGTGTCGATCGTAACTTCATTTATCTGAACTAGATCAAGTAGAAAACCCTTACCAGATCGCTGACGATTGTTCATTTTTCTTATAGCCTCTATATCGTTTACATCTAATTTATCTTTTGCTTGTTTAAATGTGAGTGTACTAAATGATGGAAGCATTTGTTTGAATATAAACTGCGGGAAAACATTATTCATGATAGAGATGAGCTTCCATGTGAACTTTTCAGTTTTTGGACGGAATATTACATTCGCAACCTTGTATTCTATGTCTTTTGGGGTAAGCCATTCTTTTGTAACAGCAGATTGTAATATAAGGGTATGTACGTTTTCCGGATAGGTTGCAGCGAATAAAATACCACTTGGTCCACCTGCAGATATTGCAAGTATATGAACTTTTTGGGTGTTTAAGTGATCTAGTAACTTTTTATAAAAATGACATGCTGATAAGAGGCTTGTTCCGATTTCTTTAGAGGTTTCTCCATAACCCGGTCTTGAAGGAGTAATTAGTGAGAAACCACGTTCAATTAATGCTTTATAACCAAATTCTTCATAACAGTTTGAGTGTCCACCATGGAATACAAGTAAGGGCTCTCCTTCACCAATAATAGAATATTCCATCGTTACCCCTTCTATCATCAATTTTTCAATTGTTCTTATCATTTACCCATCACCCATTCATATGACTTTATAAATAATTAGATACAGATCTATAGATTGCTATTTTATCTTATAAATTTAACACATTATCCCAATTTAGTCTTTAAACATTTATCCGTACAAAAAACAGGGCTGTCACAACGACTAACCCTGTTGTAACAACCCATTCTAGTATATTATTCTTTTAAATTAAATCCAGCTCTGTTCATCTCTTCCAACACTTCCTCAACTTCTTCTGCAGAATGCCCTATTACTAGACCGATTATTTTTGTCACTTGATTGTTATCCGGAAAATATCGTGGATCTAACACACTTAATGGAATAAAGTGTTCCTTATCTAAGAATTTTTCGGCTATCGGAATGGCACTTTCAAAGTTCTCATTCCAATCGAAATTACATAAACGCATACACTTTTTGCCAAATCGTTCTTGAATTTCGTTATATAGCAGAAGTCCACATGTTGATGCATTAAAACGGACATTTAAATCAATAAAATAATATTGACCATTATATAAGAGAACATCGAAGCCGGCTACACCGACATATCCTTTATCAGAAATATTTTTCATCACTTCAAAACCGGTTTTCACGATATCTGCTATACTGTCATCATAATCAGTGGAAATCCAACTCCCGCAGAAATTACCATCTTCAGTTACAAGTTGCTCTGACTTTCCTAGAAATTGAATAACACCGTTTTTGTCTGCCATATAATGAACAGAAATGTTTTGTTCGTATGGAATTTGCTCCTCAACAATGATGGATGTTAAATCTCCAAAGCTTTCATTAATATCCTCAAGTTGTTTTTCATCATTAATAAGTAAAACTCCATATCCACCTGAAGTTGGACGACCATCACCTGTTTTTAAGACGAATGGCAGTTGCGGTTTTTCTTCCAAAATTTGTTCCAAGCTCATCATTCTTCGCTTTGGTATATGTTCGGATGGAACAAGTTCAGGTATATTCCGCTTATCACAAAGATAGGCTAACACTTCCGGTCCAACCCTGTACAGTTCGGTTGACACCTTATCTTCAGGATGCGGATATTGAAAAATCACCTTTTTCTGTTGTTTTGATAGAAGCTTAAGAGTTTCAATATATTCTTCTTCATTTCGATACGTGTAAAGCTTTGACGGTAATTGAAGCCCTGCCTTTTTTAACAATTGTAATGCAGGTTTTGTTGCACATGCCTCATGACATACAACCGGTGTGTTTCCAACAACACTAAGTTCTCTTCCTGTTAACGCATTTAAGCTTAATAGATCTCCTGCAAAATGCTGATAGTCTTCAGCATATAATTTCGGATTAAAAATGATTTCTTCACCGTAAATATCTTGAAGTGAATAAACTGGACGGAAATTCAATTGCTGATTTTGTGTAAATGTTAGTTTTTTTGCTGCTTCTCCCATTTTAAATCCTCCTAAAATCTTTTTTTAGTAAAATAATATTTCTTTTATTTATAAGATTTAAAAACATTCTAGTATTCTATTTTGATTTCTATTACCTTTTTAATTCACGAAAAAGACAATCCTTAAACCTAATTTTTTCTTTTTTCTACATTATTTTCATTTATTGCTAGAAAAACAAATAGATAAAATATTATTTTAAAAAAGAAAAAAAGAACCGATAACAGAGGGTTCATCACCCCATGTAACAGTTCTGGTTTATATAAATGAATATCTCTTAATAAACTATTACCCCGATTAGCTTATAACTTCAACAAATCGTGCATAAAACTCTGGATCAACGAACTAGATAGTTAAAGGTTTTTACAACTTCCTAATAAAGTGTAGAAAGTCCAAAACTTATAACATAAATTACTATTTTAACCTATTTATTTGGATTCAAATTCAGAAATTTCAGTACTTGACCTTTTCCAATATGTGTATTAAAATTGTGAACAACATAAATTACAAATTTAGTAAAGCATTGAAAAGGACATGAATTATTCTTCGTTTTCTTACCAGAGAACAGGGTCATTGGCTGAAAACCCTGAAGAAAAGGGAATGATTTACCACCTTCGAGCTATTATAGGGAAATGAATTCATCAGAGTATCTATAATCGGGAAATCCGTTATCGTTTTGAGCATAAAGCATTCTTCTAACATGTTTTATGGAATCTGGGTGGAACCACGACCGCACTCGTCCCTACTTTTGGGAGGAGTGCGGTCTTTTTTTTATATAAAATTAAATAAGTAGGCGTTGAAAAGGACATGAATCATTTATCCATTTCTTTACAGAGAGTAGGGTCATTGGCTGAGAGCCCTAGAGAAAAGTAAATGATTTACCACCTTCGAGCTATTATAGGGAAATGAGCTTATCAGAGTATCTATAATCGGGAAATCCGTTATCGTTTTGAGCATAAAGCATTCTTCTAACGTGTTTTATGGAATCAGGGTGGAACCACGACCGCACTCGTCCCTACTTTTGGGAGGAGTGCGGTCTTTTTTTATATAAATTTAAATAAGTAGGCGTTGAAAAGGACATGAATCATTTATCCATTTTCTTTACAGAGAGCAGGGTCATTGGCTGAGAGCCCTGAAGAAAAGTAAATGATTTACCACCTTCGAGCTATTATAGGGAAATGAATTTATCAGAGTATCTATAATCGGAATATCCGTTATCGTTTTGAGCATAAAACACTCTTATAGTGTGTCTTATGGAATCAGGGTGGAACCACGACCGCACTCGTCCCTACTTTTGGGAGGAGTGCGGTCTTTTTTATGCAAATTAAATTTAGGAGGAATTCAAATGTCAAATCAGTTGGAAGCAGAAAAAAGAAATCACAGAAAGCTAGGTCAAGAATTAGAACTATTTACTTCAATGGAAGAAGCTCCAGGAATGCCATTTTTCTTACCAAATGGAATGGTATTTCGAAATGAACTTGAAAATTTATGGAGAAAAAAACACCTAAAGGCAAACTATCAGGAAATTAAAACACCTATTATGATGAAACAAGAACTTTGGGAACAATCAGGTCATTGGGACCACTATCACGAAAACATGTACTTCACTAATTTAGATGAACAAAATTATGCAATTAAGCCCATGAACTGCCCTGGCGCAATATTAATTTATAATAGCAAACGAAGAAGTTATCGAGAATTACCTATTCGGTTTGCAGAACTTGGATTAGTTCACAGACACGAACTTTCAGGATCATTAAATGGACTTTTAAGAGTTCGGTCCTTTACTCAAGACGACGCACATTTATTTGTTCGTGCTGACCAGATTGAAGCTGAAATTGAGAAAGTTCTTGCTTTGATTGATGAGTTTTACTCCCACTTTGATTTTGACTATAAGGTAGAGCTTTCTACTAGACCTGGAGAATATATGGGGTCTGAAGAAATCTGGGATAATGCTGAATTAGCCTTGGAATCTGTTTTAAAAGACAAGGGCGTTAATTATCAGATTAATCCTGGTGATGGTGCTTTCTATGGTCCAAAGATAGATTTTCATATATTAGATTCTCTCGGAAGAAGCTGGCAATGTGGAACTATCCAATTAGATTTTCAAATGCCTGAAAAGTTTAATTGTGCATATGTAGGTGAAGATAATAAACTTCATCGACCAGTTATGATTCACAGAGCTATCTTTGGTTCAGTAGAACGTTTTATGGCGATATTAATTGAACACTTTGCTGGGGAATTTCCTCTTTGGTTGGCACCAATACAAGCAAAAATAATACCTATTTCTGATTCACACGTAGCTTTTGCAAATGATGTCAAATCCCAATTTGACTCAGCAGGATTACGTGTGGAAGTCGATTACAGGGCTGAGAAAATGGGATTGAAAATTAGAGAAGCTGAAAAACAAAAGATTCCTTATATGATGGTAATCGGTGATAAAGAGAGGGAGAACCAATCCTTGGCGTTAAGAAAACGAAAAGAGGGAAATCTTGGTGTGATGAGCATACAAGAGACAATTCAACTCTTTATAAAAGATATTAACCAAAGTAGATAAACTATATGAAAAGCTCAAAAGGAATATGGGCTTTCCCTGCTATATTTCTAATATTAGTCAACCTGTAGTATAGAAGAAAGTAAAATGGATTATCTCAGCAATCCATTTTACTTTCCCCTCGTTAAGGACTTAATCTAATTGATGTTACGTTCACATCCATTTGATAACAAATATATTCATCATAATGTCTGTCTATTAATTATGCTATTCTCACAATGCTGTACTTATCCTAGCTGGCGTTTAAATGCTTGATTAGCGAAGAAGTAAGCGATGACCATGATACCGATGCACCAGGCAAGTGCGGTCCAAATATCATTACCAACAGTCCCTTCATACAAGAGGACACGAATAGCATTCACTATTGATGTCACGGGCTGGTTCTCAGCGAACGCACGGACAATTTTAGGCATGGTTTCAGTGGGAACAAAAGCAGAACTTATAAACGGCAGGAAAATCAACGGATACGAGTATGCTGTCGCCCCTTCCATAGACTTCGCTGTTAATCCGGGAATGACTGCTAACCATGTAAGTGCCAGTGTAAAGAGAGCGAGTATCCCAGCTACCATGAAACAATCCAGGACATCAGCACTGGAACGGAAGCCCATCAATAGTGCGACTAGGATAACCACCATAACAGTAAGCGCATTGGAAACAAGCGAGGTCAATACATGAGCCCATAACACCGAAGAGCGCTTGATGGGCATGGTAATAAAACGTGCCATCAGTCCACTCTTTACATCCGTAAACAGCCGCAATGAAGTGTAAGCTACTCCGGAAGCGATAGCCATCAACAAGATTCCCGGCAATAAATAATTGACGTAGTTATCTGTGCCTGTCTCTATGGCTCCGCCAAATACATAGACAAACAGCAGCATCATCATAATCGGCGTAATCGCCACCGTGATAATCGTATCCGGGCTGCGCATGATATTCTTCATTAAACGTCCTAGTATTACCCCTGTATTCCTATTCATTTACATCTCCTCCTTTTTACCAATAATAGATAGGAAAATTTCCTCCAATGTCGGCTGCTTCTCGACATACTCTACTTTCGCTGGCGGGAACATCTCCTTAAGTTCAGTAAGAGTACCGGTCGTAATGATTTTTCCGCCATGCAGGATAGCAATACGGTCTGCAAGTTGTTCTGCTTCTTCCAGGTACTGGGTCGTCAGCATAATGGTTGTTCCTCCGTTGGCAAGCTCCTTGACAGCATTCCAGACTTCAATCCTCGCTTCGGGGTCAAGCCCTGTTGTCGGTTCGTCAAGAAAAATAACTGCTGGCGTCCCGATCAGGCTCATGGCAATGTCAAGCCGGCGCTTCATCCCTCCGGAATACTTATCGGCGCGGCGGTTGGCCGCATCGTTGAGGCTGAATCTTGCTAGCAATTTGTCGGCGACTTGAAAGGGATTGGAAACTCCCCGTAACTTGGCGATCAACATCAAGTTTTCCCTCCCGGTGAGCATGCCGTCCAACGCTGCAAACTGCCCTGTCAGGCTGATGCTTTGACGAACATCATCAGGTTGACGCTGGACGTCATAACCGCAAATACCTACTTCACCGCCATCGGGCTTCATCAACGTCGAGAGGATGTTGACCGTAGTTGTCTTGCCAGCTCCATTTGAGCCCAACAGTGCGAAAATTTCACCGCGCTGCACTTCAAAATTTACTCCTTTTAAGACTTCCTTGTCTTTAAAGGATTTTTTTAGCTCTTTTACAGAAATCGCTGTATTGTTCATATTTTTTCCTCCTTATAAAAGTCCAGCAAGGCACAAGATTGCCTAAACTACCCTACTTAGCCTGACTGATAATCAGTATTACTTACTACCAAGTTAAAAATATAACTGAATAGTGAAGGCGCCATCTAATTTGTAACCAGCTATTCAGTCAGAATTATCTATTGAATTTCCTTTTTTCCTAATCGATCTGATTCATATCTTCACGATACTTGTCGACATAGGTTTTAGCGTTTACCGCAAGTTCGTTGGCAAAGAACATCAAGCGTACCTAGTGATTTCCAAGAGTTGTCTGCCTTATTCCGCACCGGCATCGAACAACTCAATTTATTCAGACCATCGAGCAGTTTAATTGAAGAAGGAATGAGTAATGTTCAAAAATTGTTTTTTATAGAAGTGATAAAAATGGGATTTTGTGGAATCAACAAAGTGAATAAAAAACACAATATTATTAAGTTCCTTCTATTTTTTCATAGTTTTAATGACTTTTTGATTGACCGATTCTTGATAGAGTTCAGCGTAAGTTATTGAATCTTCAATAAGCTCATCACAGAAAGCAGCAACGTCTGTTCCTGTGACTTCAAGTACACCTTTCCCAGCAGCTGCACCTTCTTCAAAGAAGCTGAGAATTTCAGAGAGCAGTCCGATACCTTCGTTTAGCTCAACAGGGCCGACTTTGAAGAGATATTTTTGGATCTCTTTATAGACAATTTGGTAATCTTGTGGAAGCTCTTTGACACGCGAAACATGGACTCTCCATTCTTTTTTGCCTTCGATGATTTTTTTGATACTCATTTTAGTCCTCCCAATTTTCTTGCTACGTTGTTGTTGAGTTGGTCACGCCATTTATCTCTATAAGTTTTTGCTCCTTCGTCACCAACAAGAGCTGCACAGAATCCTTTAATATCATCTCCTAGTACTTCTTCGATTCTCTGGCAGTCTCCTGATGTAACTTCAAGCAGTTCAAGAGCACTGTCAAGAATCGGCATCAGATTACGACCGGTGAAATCTCCGTGAATCCAGAGATTACTTATAATTTCTTTCCAAGCAGTTTGATATTCAGCTGGCAAGACTTTTGCTCGCGCTTCAAAACCTTTCATTGCTTTAGTCATATCACTGCCGGTTATTTTTTCTAAAAAGTTCATTGTCGTCTCCTTTAAGATACTAAGCTGTTTTAGCAAAGTTCTATTATTTAATCGCATCGTTGAGTTTTTGACGCTGCTTATCAACCCACGATTTTGCATCAATGACAAGATCATCACAGAAGGCTGATACGTCATTGCCAGTAATTTCCTTAACTCGCTTACCATTAGCTGCGGCTTCTTCAAGAAGGTCGATGATGTGATTAAAGACGAATTTTGTTTCTTGCCAATCCATCACACCGCCAGTGTTCCAGAGATATTTTTGCATCGCTTTGTAGGCGTTGTAGTAGTCCTCAGGTAAGGCTTTTGCACGTTTTTCCATTTCACGCCATGCTTTCTTTTCGCTAAAATCGCCAAAGATTTTTTCAAACATACTCATCATATTACTTCTCCTTTTGATTTTATTTTTGTTTTGAGTTCGTTAATTTTGCTTGATACGAATTCCCATTTTTTCCAAAAAATTTCAAGATGCTCTTGACCTGCTGCGTTGAGTGTGTAAAATTTTCTCGGTGGTCCCATAGTTGATGGCTTTTTCTCGATGTTCACCAGATTGTTTTTCTCAAGTCGCATGGTAATTGTATAAACTGTGCCTTCAACCACATCAGTGAAGCCAAGTTCTCGCAGCTGCTGCGTGATTTCGTAGCCGTAAGTTTCTCCACGGCTGATGATCTCAAGCACACAACCCTCAAGCACCCCTTTCAGCATTTCTGTAATATTTTCCAACTATTTTCCCTCACTTGTATTTCATATTTTTTTGTTTTCAGTATCACAGGTATTATGTGCTACTGATATTTAGTATTACTTATTACTAGTATATAGTATTACAGAATACCATCACTTGTCAATAAAACTTTTAATCAATTAAGCCCAATTTTAATAACATCATACCGGTTCTTTTCTAATTTATATCTCAGAAGTTACTCCTACCTACTGAGTGCTTACATATAAAAAGACCAGGATAGTATCCATCCTGATCTTTTTGTACAAATAGTATACAAGAAAAAATATTGTGACAAGCACGTTTCTGAGCATATTGCTTGAACTGTAAACAAAAACTATTCACTTAATTTTTCAATCGTTTTTGCAAGTAATGCAGTAAATTGAGGGAATGTCTTTAAGTCAGTATACTCTTCCTTTTCACTATGAGAAAACTCCCCCATTGGCCCCATTCCATCTACGGTTGGAATCCCTTCACTTGCTGTAAAAGATGCGTCCGATCCTCCACCTGAGCTTACTTCACGGATTGTTATGCCGAGATCATCCGCCACTTCATGGATAACATTCATTAACTGCTCAGTCTCACTTGTCTTTAGCATTGGGGGGCGACTAATATCTCCTTTTAGTTTGGTAACGGTACCCGAAACATGCTCCTCCTGTGAAATTTCTGTTATTTTCTTCACAATATCTGCAGCCTGTTGTTCATTGTTAAACCTCACATCAATGTCTGCTCTTGCAACCGAAGGGATCGTATTTGTTGAGGTCCCTCCTTGCACTAATCCAACGTTTACAGATATTCCTTCATCATAATTGTTCAGCTGTTGAAGTTTCAGAATTTTATGGGAGATTTCCTCAATGGCACTTCTACCCCGCTCAGGATCTACTCCGGAATGAGCACTTTTCCCTTTTACGTCAAGAGTGAATTGGCCAACCCCTTTGCGCTCAGTTACTAGTCCTCCATTTGGGCGTGAACATTCCACAACAAGTGAATATTGTTTGTTTTCAGCAACCTGTTTGATTAATGGTTTTGAGGTAGGAGAACCGATTTCTTCGTCACTGTTAAAAATAATATGCACATTTTTATATGCATCAGATCCGGCTTCCTTCAACGCCTTTAGTGCGTATAAAACTTGAACATGACTCGCTTTTTCATCATTAACACCAGGACCAAATGCTTTGTCACCAATCACTTTAAATGGGCGTTTTTCCGCTTCTCCCTTTGGAAAAACGGTGTCCATATGGGCAATGATTAGAATTTTCGGATCAAGATCTCTTGAAGCTTTAATTTCCAAATGATTACCCAGCTTTTCTTCATAATGAACCTTTACATCCATACCAATCTCTTCAAATTTTTCTATTAAGATGTCACCAACAGTATCTACACCTTCTTTATCATATGTTCCGCTGTCTGTATTCACTATACGTTCCAAAAGGTCATACATTTCTTGTTCTTTTGTTTCTAAATAAGTTTCAATCATTTTTCTCTCCTTATGCTTGTTTGTAGGTTCATTACCCACTGTATTCTGTGGGATAAACATATAATTAAGGTCTATACTTTTTTACTTCCGGTTAAATCGGCACAAAAAAATACTCACAAAAACAAAATTGTGAGTATAAATATCTATTCATATTTGTTAATAGTTATTTCTTTTTCAAAATGCACGGTCTGCCATTCATCAAACTCATCCAGTGTTTCGACAAAGCCTTTTTTTCTCCAAAAAGAAAGACCGCCTGGTAAAAATTTATGAGTATGTAGATACATTATTTTATATCCTGCTATATTGCTATAGAGTTCAATTGCTTCATATAAAAGTGTTCCAATACCTTGTCTGCGGGCATTTTTATCAACATAGCATTTAATGATTTCACATGTTTGGTCTAATTCATAGCGATCTTTAAGTGATGATATCCTTCCATCATAAGGACGAAGAGCGATGGTTCCCATTACTTCTCCTTTTGAAAATGCAGCAAGAATAGTCGCTTTACTCTTGTTTATATATAATGATTCCATGTCCGTTAAATCTCTCAATGACGCATCTCCGATTTGAAATGGATATATATCTTCCATCGTTTTTAATAAAAACCGTGAAACCTTCTCAACCTCACTTTTCCTTACCTCACGAATATCCATAAAAATGTTTCCTCTCTATATTATCTTCTTTTCTTTCTATCCTACATGGTATCATATTCAAGTAAAACGTTTTTTGGAGGAGATCATGAAAAAAATTGTGAAGGTTGTAGCTGCCATCATTGAAAATGATCGAAATGAAATTCTATGCGCACTTAGATCTCAAAACATGTCCATGGCGAATATGTGGGAGTTTCCAGGAGGTAAAGTGGAGAAGGACGAAGACATGTCTGCTGCCTTAGTTCGAGAAATTAAGGAAGAACTCAACTGTACGATCGAAGTTACTGACCTTTTCCATGACCATACTCATGAATACGAAAGTGCTACCATTAACCTGATATGTATGACATGCAAAATTGTAAGCGGTCAACCCGAAGCAAATGAGCATTCCGCCTTACTTTGGTTAAAAAGAGAAAATCTCACATCCCTAAAATGGGCACCTGCTGATATCCCGGCAGTAGAACAATTAAGTGGGCCTTATGGTGGGCCTTGGGGACAGGTTCCTCGTCCCAATTAACAGGGACAGGAACCTAGACACGAATATTATATCCTTTATTTTTCAAGACTTTATGTATTTGTTCAATATGGTCATTGTTTTTTGTTTCAAGAGAAATCTCGAGTTGTGCAAATCCGGGATAAATATGTCTGCCTATATGTTGTAGGTTGACATTTTGGATATTTGCATTTAGCTCAGTAAGATAGCGTAGAACCTTTTCAAGCTCTCCCGGCTTATCTTTTAATGTGAGTGAAAAATGTGCATATCTTCCCGCTTCAACAAGACCGCGTTCGATAATTTTTGAAATAAAATGTACATCCACGTTTCCCCCACTTAAAACAGCCGTTATTTTCTTTCCTTTTATATGTAATTTTTCATATAAAAGAGCTGCTACAGGGCTAGCTCCCGATCCTTCAACTAAAAGCTTATTTCTTTCCAATAGCATTAACATTGATCGAGCGATTTCCATTTCATCCACACATACAATATCATCAACGTATTCTTTAATGATGTCAAAATTCCGTTGTCCTGGTTTTTTTACGGCAATTCCGTCTGCCATTGTTGGAGTTGCTTCTACCATGACAGGTTTGTTATGTAATAAAGACTGTTTCATACTTGGACAAGCAAGGGTTTGAACACCGTAAACAGATACTTTCGGATTCATCTGTTTCACCGTCATGGCAACGCCGGCTATAAGCCCCCCTCCACCAACAGGACAAATAATCGCATCTACTTCAGGAAGTTGTTCAAGTATTTCTAAACCAACTGTTCCTTGTCCAACAATCACTTCATCATCATCAAACGCATGAATAAACGTGCCATTCATTCGTTCACAATACTCTAATGCATATGCTAGAGCTTCATCAAACACCGATCCTTCTAAAATAACTTCTGCTCCATATTGCTTAGTCGCAAGGACCTTACTAAGCGGTGCTCCCTTTGGCATCACAATCGTACAAGGAATACCTAACATTTGACTTGAGTAAGCAACACCTTGAGCATGGTTGCCAGCTGAAGCTGCAACAACTCCCTTATGTAAATCTTCCTTTGATAAAGAAATTAGCTTATTATACGAACCCCTTACTTTAAATGACCCTGTTTTTTGGAGATTTTCAAGCTTTAAATACACTTCATTTTGAGAAAGATGACTAAATGTATGTGAATAGTCAAGCGGTGTCGTATGAACAATCCCTTTCAACTTTTTCCTGGCAACTAATACATCATCCACATTCAACAAAAACTCCTCCTAACCTTACATGCTCTTCTTAGGATGTTCAGTTGAGTGAAGCATTATGATTATTAGCTCGTAATAAATAGAAAAACTTGGCTTATCGCCAAGTCCTAGTTTTTATTCTCCATCCTCATCCATGACCTCAGGTTCAACGGTAACTTCCTCCAAGTTCTCCAAAATCCGCTTTGCCATCAGCTTATATCCGCTATTATTTGGGTGGAAATGGTCATCAGATAATAACTCTTCATCAGAATCTATAAATAAATCTGAGATTGGAATATAATTCACATTTTCAAATTGTTCAGTTACCAATCGTCCAGAATCATTCCAATCGTTGATAATCATTTCTAATTCTTCTATTTCAGCTAAATAACGATCAAAGGGATTATAAAAACCGATTAAATAAATTTTGGTATCTGGATTTATTTCGTTAACCCTTTCAAGAATTGCTGTTAATCTCTCAAGATATGTTATTTTTGCTTGATCAAACAGATCTAATTGAAGATTCATAATGTTATTTCTTACTATTTTCATAATGTCATTTGCACCTATTGTTATTAATACAATATCTGCTTTTTTAATTGACGTTTCAATTTCTTTTTTTTCAAGACGTTTTAATAATTGATCTGTTCGATTTCCCCGTTTGCCATAGTTTTCAATGGTAACATTAATTTTATTTTCTATAAAAGTATTATTTAGGATCCCCACATAGCCGCCATTTTCTGTTTCATCTCCTACACCTTGAGTGAGAGAATCACCTATTGCGACAACTTTTAGATCTTTTTTAAATAATTTTATAACACCTTCTACTACTCCCTTAACCCTCTCTCTAAAGCCTTCCGTTTTTGTTTCTTCAGTCTCTCCATCTACAACTTTTTCCTGTTCACTCTCAGCCATTTCGACCGTAACATCCTCAACCATTTCCGCATTCTCAGGATCAGATTCTTTTTCAGTTAAAGATTCATCTATTTTTTCGTTAGGATTTTCACTCACATTAAATGTTTCGACAATACCCTGTTTCGTTTCTTTGGAGTCAGAAAGAAAGAAGTAAACACTAAAACACACTACTAGCATACTAGCAATCAGTAGCCACACTTTCCGTTTTTTCACGTTTAACAACACCTATCAATTTATAGTACGAATTCAACAGTTTATTTATTTTAACATGATGTTAAAAATACACAAACTTTAAGTAGGTTTTAAATCATTGTACTATAAATTTGTATAAACACTTTTGGGATTTTATACCACCATTTAAAAGCTAGGCTTGTTGTTCTTCAATTTGGGACAGTGTTCCTGTCCCTATGTCCCGCTTCACAATTTTTAGAGTTGCTACGATAAGAAAGCTAACGATGACTAGTAGTAGCCATGAGCTTACTTTTCCTAGGTGGACTAGACTCCATGCTTCCGTTTGGTTTGGATATTCCCATGCTCCGAAAAATGTTGCGATGTTCTCGGCTATCCATATAAAAAATCCGATGAGGATAAAAGAAAGCGCAAGTGGCATACGATAACGAGATCCATTTACTTCGTAAATGACCATTGTTCGAAAAAAGACGATAATGACAAGTCCCGATAACCACCAGCGGATATCGATCCAGAAATGATGGGTGAAAAAATTTAAATAAATCGCTGCTGCAAGAGGAACAACGACCAAAAACGGTGGCCACTTTATCAGTTCAACCTTCAGCCTTCTCCACGCCTGGCAAAGATAACTCGCTACACTTGCGTACATGAAGCCGCTGTACAATGGCACCCCAAACACTTTCGAAAATCCATCCTCCGGATAAGACCATGACCCCATATGTACTTTAAAAAGCTCAAGAGCAAGACCAATAATATGAAACAATGTAATCACCTTAAGTTCATCACGTGTTTCAAGTCCGGAACGCACCATCACCCACTGCATAAAAAGGCAAATGATAAGGAGCCAGTCATATCTTGGCAGAAAAGGAAGAGGTATGAACTTTGTTATAGCCAAAGATGCAAAAATGACAACGGGAAATAAACATGATAAGGCTTGCTCCCACCCAAAATGAACAAGTTGTTTAAGTACTTTCATGATTTTTACCTCCAAAGGTTTTTTCCATATAAGAAGGGGTAACCATCGTTAGCCTGGTTTTCCTTGTTAAAGAAGTTATTAACTTTCCATAAAGATCCCTGCCTATATTTCCTATTTAGAATTTAGCACAACTTTTATTGTTTTACAATAAAATATTATTGCTTTTATTTTAATTGTTATTGTTATTGGATAAAACAAAAAAAGCATTCCTCTACAAAAAGGAATGCTTGATTACGATATAAAGTCTATTTTATAAAATATAAGGCGTGTTCAATTAAGCTTCGTGACTAAATTGCCATTGAATCTGATACTTATCAGTTAAACTTCCGTAACATTTACTCCACGGTGTCTCTTGCAACTCCATTTGTACAGAGCCCTCAGCTTTCAACTTCTCAAATGCATCTCTGATGGCCGACTCGTCACCGCTTACATAAGCGAGTGTAATATTATTACCTACATGATATGGAGTCCCAGGAAAATTGTCAGAGAACATCAGCTTAGTACCAGCAATCTCTAAGTATGTATGCATAATTAAATCTTCTGTTCCTGGTGGTAGATGTTCGGAATGCATAGATCCGAATGTCATAAATTGAGGTTCCTCAAGTCCAAACACCTTTGCATAATATTGGACCACCTCTCGAGTATTTCCATCAAAAACTAAGTATGGATTCAATGCCATAAGATCACTCCTTAAATTGGATAGTTTTTACATTAATATCATACCATACAGGAACCTCACAATCAAACATATGTTCTTTATTTTTCGCAAAAAAATAATACCCCTCTATTGTTGGGGTATTACAGATAGCTGCAATAGTTTTTCCGGTGGTATATCAAAGTTGAAATACTACCTTTCAATTAATTGCCCTGCCATTAAAAACTCATCAACTTCTATCTTTGAATTCCATCCCATCTGTTGACACATTTTATGGATTCTTCGCATATCTTGCCTTGCGACAATACTTGAACATCCTACTTTTTTTGCTATATTCGCGGCCTGACGCAGCAAATCTACTAAAGTATCAGCTTGTGTTTCCCTAAATCCAAAATCTAATAATATTAATTCCTCTTTATTCACACCAAAACGGGCATATCCCCAAAACTCGTCTTCCTTTAACTGTCCCGAAAACAACTCTCTATCCTCAACTATTTTATTTGCTTTTATTGGTTCTGTTAATTGCTGAATCCACTGCCTTTCTGAACCTCTTCCAGAGGGAGTTTTGTCTATACCCCATTCTAATGATTCAGCTGCCAGTTTTTGTCTATCTTGTGAGCTTTGTATGATCGTCCACTCATGTAAAGGTATAGAGTTAAAATCAGGAACTTTAATTGAAATTTTCCATGATCGATATTCTGGAGTAATACCTATTCCTTTTAATAAGTCAGATACTTTTACAGGTTTTAAGCCCCTATTCAAAGCACGGCGAATAAGCTGTTTTAGTGCAGCTGGAGTTTCTTTCGTAATATCATTGCTATGCAGAACGAGAATCGAACCATTATAAAGAAACACTGAGCCATTATCGACTATTTTTTGTGCAGGAAGACCTGCCCAATCACCTGTATCATTCCCTGTAATGCTGTGATAACCCCATTTTGAAAGCCAAATTAGGTTTTCTTCATTAAAATTTAGATAAGGAAAACGGAAAAAGTTCGGGCTTGGCTGTCCTGTTGCTTCTTGAAAGGCAAGTTCTGTTTCCTTTAATTCTTCCAAAAATACGTCTTCTGTTAATTCTGTCATTCTGCGATGATAATAGGAATGTGATGCGAGTTCATGCCCCCGTGATATCAACATATTTGCCTTATCAGGATGTTTATCGATCCATTCACCTGTAAAAAAAAATGTTCCTGACACTGAAAATTGTTCAAGTGCGTCCAACCATTCTTCTAATGGTTGTTTACTAGGACCATCATCAAATGTGAATGCACAAGCATTTATAGTTGGATTTCCTTTTGCTATCGATTTATATCCCATCTTTATTCCTCCATTTCCTAATCTTTGCATCTACTAAATTGTGGAAGAAATTCCTTATTTTCATTTAATATATCACTAAAAACCGTTTTCGCTAATTCTGCAGACCCAATAAGAGGATGAATCGTTAATGCTTGCATTCCTGCCTGATAATCGCCATGTACTGCTGCTTCAACGGTAAGTTCCTCATATGCTTTTACCACTTGTAATAATCCACGAATATGGGGAGGTAATTCTGCTGTTTTTAACTGTAAAGGTGTTGCACCTTCAGAATCTATGACACAATTAACTTCAACTGAAACATCATCCGGAAGACATGAAAGAATTCCATTGTTTTTAACGTTGACAATTTGGATGTCTTTTTTATTGTTATAAATGGATGTCATTAGGTTTACTGCAGCTTCCGAATAATATGCACCCCCGCGTTTTTCAAGCTGTGGCGGCTTACGATTTAAAAAAGGATCTTGATAAAGTGCAAAGAGCTCTTCTTCTACCTTTTTCACTTCGTCCGCTCTTGTTCCTTTCGTCTCTAAATCTTGTAATTGCTTTTCTAGCATTTTATCTTTCATATAGTAATATCTTAAGTAACTGCATGGAATCATCCCGACTGATTGAATAAATTCACGTTCCCATTCTATATCAGGGATATTCTTCACTGAAACACCTTTTACACCAGATATGATATCTAGGACTTCACCTGTTTTTTCGATCCCTTCCACCCATACTTTTGTCGTCCAATTCAAATGGTTGATTCCTGCCATTTCAATATCGACTTTTGAGACATCAACACCCAACATTTTCGCCACTAACATTTTGGTACCAATTGGTAGATTACACAATCCGATCGTTTTCACCTTTGTGTACTTCGTAACTGCTTCTGTCACAATTCCTGCCGGGTTGGTAAAATTTAATAAAAAGGCATGTGGAGAAAGCTCCTCAATATCCTTACAAATATCCAAAATAACCGGGATTGTTCTTAACGCCTTAGCAAATCCGCCTGCACCTGTTGTTTCCTGACCCAAAAGACCATATCTTAACGGTATTTTTTCATCCCGGGATCTGGCATCAAGCATTCCAACACGTATTTGTGTTGTGACAAAGGCTGCATCTTTAATGGCTTCCCTTCGATCAAACGTCATGTGGAGTTCAATTGGTAAACCCGCCTTCTTAATCATCCGTTCAGCCAATGCACCAACCGTTTTTAATTTCTCACGTCCAGCTTCAATATCGACTAAAAACAACTCATCAACAGGAAATTCCTGATAGCGCTTAATAAAACCTTCAATCAGTTCAGGGGTATAGGAGGAGCCCCCACCGATTACAGCAACCTTCAATTTTTTTCGCAATTTTTTACGTCCTCCTTTCATCTCTGAATTTTTGATACATTTCCTCCGTTGTTTTAATACTTAAGTGATCCATCGCTAGCAGAATAGACCCATATACAGGCTCGATGTCTGGTATAATGACTGAAATTGTATAATTTTCACTTTCGATTTTTGCTGTCAATGATTGTATTAAATGTTGATTTCTCCCCTTTTGAAGAATAGAACCGATTAGCACAACAGGTATGTTATCGCTTTCAAAACTACCCAAGCTTTTTATAACAGCATTGGCGGCAATCCCTAATTCTTCACCCGTTTTCATCAAAAGTTGAATCGCGAGTTGGTCACCCTCAGCTGCTGCTTCATGTAAGACGATCGTTAATTCACCAGGTACTTCATAAATGTCCTGATCTAAAAAATCATTAACAAGTTGTTCCATCGTTTGAAAGCCAAAAAACCTTGAAACTTTTTCTATTAGTATAGAAGGGATTTCTCTCTGCTCCCATGACCTTACGGCTGAACGAAACGTCTCACGTGCCAGATATATTCCACCTGCAGCATCTCCGTAAAGATATCCCATACCACCTATTTGCACGACTCTCCCTTCCTTATTTCTTCCGGCTGCATTTGTGCCGCTTCCACATACAAGGACAATCCCGACGTTATTTTTACTGCCAATTCTCAATCCTTCAAATGTGTCACATACAACATCCCACGATCTAAGGGGTAAGGTACTCAGAGCCGGGCGTAAAATAGCAAAATCCTTTTCCCGATCAGCTCCTGCGAGTCCAAATTGTGTAAAGAATATATCCTCATACTGAAGACCAGCACTCGCCAAAGCTATATCGATCGATTCTTTTATATTCTTCATTGCAAACTGAATTCCTTCAACTTGATGATTTCCTCTTCCAGATAAACCTTCCCCTACTTTATTTCCATATTCATCCGTAATAACGGTGTATGTTTTACTGCCTCCCCCATCAACACCCATTAAATAACGCATAAACTCTCCCCCTGATAATCACGTATCTTATCATAAATGATTATTCAACTAATCACGTACACATGACTACTTCTGGAACATAGGTCCCTTGTCCCGTTTAATTGGGACGGGGGACCTGTCCCCTCGACCCACTTTTTCTGTAATGTAGTGGAGCATAGCCGGTGATTGATTTGAATACTCTGCCGAAGTGTGTGATGCTTCTGAAGCCTACTTTTTTGTAGATTGTGTTGACTTTCATTGAGGAGTGTTCCAGTAGTTTTTTGGCTTCTTTAATTCTTACACTGTTCAAATATTCAATAAAGGTGAAGCCTGTTGCTTCTTTAAAAAAACGGCTTAAGTAGTAAGGACTAACGTAGAATTTCTCTGCAACTAAATTAAGTGATAAATCATTCATATAATGGTTGTTCATATAGCGGACAACTTCTGAAATTCTTTCATGCATTGGGCTTGGGTATTCCAATGATTCTAAACTGTTTTGTTTAACATGCCGGCAGCAAATAATGAGCAGTTGGAGCACTAGAGTCTGTGCGTACATCTCGAAGCCTGGCATCTCGTCTATAATTTCCTGACTGACCTTCTGACAAAGAGATTCAATCCATAGTCGCTCCTGAAGAGAACACCTAACAATGATGTACTCCTGTTCGAACAAAGGCTGAAATATTTCCTGATAAGCTTGATTTACTGAGCCCATATAGTTCTCATGTATATTAACAATAAACCGCTCATGCTTTGGCATTTCAGCATTCGTTGTTCGATGGAGGATATTAGGTGAAATGATGATCACATCACCTTCCTGAACGACGAATGTCCGATCTTTTATAAAAAATTCCCGTTTGCCTGACAGTAAATAATACACTTCAAACGTACTGTGGAAATGATTCGCCGGCATATGATGACTTAGCGCTTTCCGGTATGATACTGTAAATGTTTCTTCATCATTTTTATATAAAAGATCTTTCAGTCTGTTTCCCTCCCTCATAAACCAATTCATTTTTTATATTACACATATGTATTTCATATCCTGCAAAATATAAGAAGTTTTTATAAAATACTGCAAAAAATGTACATTTTATTGTGCTACCCTATTGTTAAACATATGAAGGAGGAATAATTAAGATGAGTACTTCAGATTCACGTACATATGAACCATCAAATAAGACGTTAACTCCTATTCAATGGGCAGAAAAAGCATGTGAAACATTAATGGCTAAATTCGAACCGGAACTGCTTCCACCGGAGCGGTTTCATTATCATCAAGGTGTATTTCTATCTGGGATGGAAGAATACTGGAGGCAGACAAATAAAAGTAAATACTATGACTATATAAAACGATGGGTAGACAGCCATATCCTTGCTGATGGAAGCATCATGAAATTTAATTCTAATGAACTTGATGATATACAGCCTGGTGTTCTTCTTTTTACCCTCTATGAGCAAACAGGAGATGAACGGTATAAAAAGGCATTGTTCAACCTGGTACCTTTATTAAAATCCTGGAAGACGAATCCATCAGGAGGCTTCTGGCACAAAGAGCATTATCCGAATCAAATGTGGCTGGACGGTTTATATATGGCAGGACCAATTGCTGTCCAATTCGGTAAAACTTTTGATCAAAGCGACTATTTTGATATGATGACCTACCAAGCCATTCTTATGGAGAAGCACACAAAAGATCCGGACACAGGCTTGCTGTACCATGGCTGGGACGAAACGAAAGAAGCAAATTGGGCTGATCCTATTACAGGCTTGGCACCTGAGTTTTGGGGCCGTGCGATCGGCTGGTACCCTGTAGCACTTTTAGAAATGTTTGATCATCTACCAAAGGATCATAAGGATAAACAAAAACTCACAAGTATCCTTCAAGATCTGCTCATCGCATTAACAAAATACCAGGATCCTGAAACCGGATTATGGTATCAAGTCATTGACAAAGGTAATCTATCAGACAATTGGTTGGAAAATTCTTGCACATCGCTGTTTGTTCAAGCGATTGCAAAAGCGGTTCGAATGGGTTATCTTGATGCCAAGTATATGAAATATGCGTGGAAGGGCTACAATGGAGTCATTGATACATTGAAATATGATGAAAAAGGAAATCTTCTCATAGGCAATATTTGCATAGGTACAGGAATCGGTGACTATGCTCATTACATTGCACGACCTACGAGCGAGAATGATTTACACGGTGCAGGTGCATTTATTTTGATGTGTGTGGAAATGAGCCAGGCTAAAACAGTATAAAAACAAGTAAAAAACAGAGACATAGGTCTCTGTTTTTTACTTATTTTCCCTTTTACATTCTATCCAACCACCAACAAAATAAAGTGAATCGAGAGATCAAAAAAATCCAATACTTCTTTCCCACGAAATCCATTCCCTTAGAACACCTACTGTTTAAAATAAAAAGAGACATTCCGCCCAACACGAAAATGTGTGGAGGAATGTCCCTTTTTGTCTGTCTTACTTAACTTCCCTGCTGAAATTGTTGCTTAACTTCCATTACATCTTGTTGTTCGGCTTGTGAAGCTGGTGTGTAATAATTACGTTGAACAGCTGCCTGGTAAACTTCCCATTGCTTTTGTTCATCACTATTTCGAATTTGGATTAACGTATTTCGCAATTGTTGATTGTTACATTGAGCGATCATTTGTGCATAGCTTGCCAGACTGGAATTTAAATTTGATAAGTAGTCTGACACCATATCCTTTTCTTGTAGCATGTTTTGTCCCTCCTTATCCTAAAAATGACATTAATTGTTGTTTTGTTTGTCTTGCACTGTTTGCATGGTTTTGAAGCATTGCTTTTATTTGCGGATCTTGACATTGCTGTGCATATGTATCAAGCTTTGTTGCACAAGTTTCATGGCCACCGATTAAGTGACGAAGGTTCTGAAGCTCAAGTTCATTTAAATTCACGACCGTTTCCCTCCCTTCCTCTTTCATAATGTGTGCCTCATTGTTCCTTTTCATGTAAAAATTATTATAATAAAATCTCTCCATTGTTTTCGGATACTTTATATGATACAGTAATCACAACTTATTAAAGAACTTTAAAAAGTAATTCAGAAAGTTTTAGGCGGTGATATAGTGGATGAATTAATAGCTTCTCCCAAATCAATGAAGAAGATCATCCTTCGAGGTATTCGTAAAAACCTTTTAGAATTTGGTAGTGCAACAAAACTTGAATTAAGCAATTTATTAGAAGTTAGTCTCCCGACAATCAGTAAGTTCCTATCACGGATGGAAGAAGAAGGTGAAATTCGTTTAGTCGGATTAGATGAATCCAGTGGTGGACGACGGGCAAAAAGATATACATACAACCCAGAGTTTGCATTAGGTCTTGCGATTTTTTTGGAGAAATCAGATACGAATTTTACCGTTTTCAATTGCATTGGAGAAATAAAAGCACAGGGCAAAGCTCCGAGTGTATTAGTGGATGATGGAATCCATTCATTAACTACGTTCATTGAAAAATTAATGACTACTTACCCCAAAATCAGTTCTATTGCAATTGGTGTCCCCGGTTCAGTTGAAAATGGAAAGATCTTTTATATACCAGGGTATGAGCAGTTTCAACATTTTGATTTAAAAGCCTACTTTGAGGAATATTTTTCTATTCCTGTCGTTGTTGAGAATGATATGAATGCTGCTGTTCTTGGATATCACAATACACGAGGAATGAAAGACAAACAATCCCTTATCTATTTGTATTCCGGTCAAAATGGTCCTGGAGCAGGGATTATGATTAATGGTGATGTCGTACGCGGAAGTACATTTTTCTCAGGTGAGGTTTCATTTGTTCCAATGTACGATAACCAAAACTTTCGACAAGCATTAGAAAATGATAGCGAATCAAAAAAAATGATCCAAGAAGAATATGAATTGGATGCAATTAGTAGATTGATAGCCTCATTTGTCGCGATTATTAACCCTCATACGATCATTTTTTGTAACAATGAAATGGATAAATTGAGTTTAGATAAAGTTGCTATCAGCTGTTCTAAATACATACCTTCTGAACATCTCCCAAAACTTACCGCAAGTAATTGGGAACAAGATTATTTAGATGGATTACAAAGTCTCGGACTTGATCTCATACTAAATGGAACAACCACTTAAAATATAAAAAGGCGAGGTTTAATTATGGCAACATTCCTTTTAATCATTATTTATTTGGCTTTTATTAGTTTAGGTTTACCTGATTCATTATTAGGAGTCGCATGGCCTGTGATGCAGACGGACTTATCCGCCCCACTTGAAACTGCCGGATACCTTTTTATGGCGATTGCCGGGAGTACCATTATTTCCAGCTTAATTAGCGGAAGATTACTTAAACGATTTGGAACTGGAAATGTGACATTTGTCAGTTGCTTACTCACTGCATGTGCTTTGCTTGGATTTCATTTTTCTCCATCGGTTATTTGGTTATTCGTTTGCGCCATTCCACTTGGACTAGGTGCAGGCGCAGTTGATGCTGGATTAAACGATTATGTAGCAACACATTACAAAGCACATCATATGAGTTGGTTACATTGCTTTTGGGGAGTTGGAGCCACACTGGGTCCTGTTATCATGGCCCAGTTTATTTCCGGTCAACATTCTTGGAACAATGGCTATCTTGCCATCGCAGGTATGCAATTCTTACTGGTGATCATCCTTTTGCTTACTTTACCTTTATGGAACAAAGTAACTAAAAAAAACCATACCGACTTAAATCAACAGCCTGGGGACACAAAAGATGTAACCAATCACCTTGAAGATGGTATGAACATAAAACCTTTACAAATTAAAGGTGTTAAATTGGCTATGCTATCCTTCCTATTTTATTGTGGAGTTGAAGCCACAATGGGTCTGTGGGGAAGTAGTTTTTTGGTTAATGTAAAGGATTTAAATGCTGCTGTTGCCGCCCAATGGGTTTCCTTATACTATGGAGGAATTACAATCGGCAGATTTATAACAGGCTTTATTACGTTTAAAATGAATAATCTTACTCTTATTCGAATTGGACAATTCATTGCCCTTACAGGTGCTGTCCTTCTGTTCCTGCCATTTCCACCTGTTTTCTCGCTTATCGGCTTTATCATGGTTGGTTTAGGTTTAGCACCAATCTTTCCATGTATGCTCCATGAAACGCCAGCACGATTTGGAAAAAAGCATTCGCAAACGATTATGGGCTATCAGATGGCCATTGCTTATACAGGAAGTACCTTTATTCCACCGCTTCTTGGATTCATTGCATCGAAATCAAGCATTGGGATTTTCCCGTTCTGTATTGTCGTTTTCGTTGTTGTCATGCTTTTTAGTTCAGAAAAATTAAATCAGTTAATGAAAAAGAAAGTGATAATAAATAAAAATACAAGCTCGACAGTTAGTTCCTAATGTTGAGATTCAATTCAAGTAATAGAAAGAAGGTAAAAACGCCCTCATCATCAAGTGATTTGAGGTCGTTTTATCTAATTTAAAGGCATAAACACCCCACTTGGCTTATTACGTTTTATTCCCACTCACCCATTCAATTGTGTTCGTAAGGAGTTGAGTAGCCTGTTCTAATGAAGCTTGAATCCATTCCTGATAATAATCACCAATTATTGCAACAATTCTTTTCACCTTATTTCCTCCTTGCTGCTACATTCCGTTCTACCATTGGTAAAAGTCGTATCGTAAAAATTCTTTTATAAAGGCATCGGATCTCCCTTACTATTAATAAACGTTGCATTTCCCGTTATTTTTTGTTTTTTCTCGGCAATATCAAGTATCCCTCTTGCCGATACTTCAGGTATCCCAGGCGCTTTATCTCCCCCCATGTCCGTTTTGATCCAACCGGGGTGAACAGCAAAAACAGACACTTGAGCATCGGCGAGATATTTTTTTAATTGTTGAGAGAACATATTTAACGCACTTTTCGATAGTGCATAAGGAAAGTCTCCGCCATAGGCATTTTGAAAGCTTCCCGCTTCAGAAGAAATGTTTATAATTGATGCATCAGGTCCTTTATTCAGATATGGCAGAAAGTGTTTGACAACCCGCATTGGACCGAAAAGATTAATATTGAAACTTTGCTCAACCTTTTCAATATCCAGTTCTTCAATACTTTTTGATCGTTCATTTAAGATTGCTGCGTTGTTAATGATTACATCCAGCGTAATGTTTTCTGATGCTAATGTTTCCGAAGCCTCCTGACAAGTCGCTTCCTCGGCAACATCTAATGAGAGAAGCATAACTTGATGAGGAAAAAGTGAACGGAGATGGTGTAACTGGTCTGTTCCTTTTACCAAGTTTCTCACCCCGGCAATAACAGTGTGCCCCCTCTTTACTGCTTCAGTTGTTAGAGCTAAACCTAGCCCCCGATTTGCGCCTGTAATGAGTATGTTCATAGAAACCTCCTTGATTAATTTCTTCGTCTATTTCTCATATATCAACATTTAGCCAAGTTGAAGCAATAACGACTAACTCCATACTCTATTTATGTATAAGAGAAAATCCTTCTATATTTACAAGATTAAGATTTTTGACCACTCCCCATTATTTATCATTTTCTAAAAGCTCTAACATAATCTTTAAATCTTTGAAAGTGTCCATATAGGCATATCGTCCACCTGTATATTCCCCTTTTTGGACTAAAGGCATATTTTTTGACTCCATTAGTGTCACTTTTTCTTTCATTCCATTTATGATAAAAGCAATATGGTGAGGCCCCTCTCCATGTTGATCCAAGTGATTTCTCCATGTACTCGGATGCTCATCCGGCTCAATTAATTCCAACTGTAGAGAACCCATATCAAAAAACGCCAACTTAGAACGAGCTTCAGAGGAAACACCTTCAAACTCTGTTTGAGCAACATCGACTGTATCTGTCCAGTTCCACTTCGGTTTTTCCACTCCGAAGAAATCTGCGTATGCTTGCGAAACAGTTTCAATATCATGAACCAAAATACCGATTTGAGCTATAACGTTCGTTCCTAAAACACTATTTTGAGCTTGAGTTTCATTTGCCATTATATTTCCTCTCCTCTTAAAAGCTATATTTTCACATCTGAAATGGTTTAAATTCTCTTTGTACACACCTCCTTTAAGTGTATGTACGCGCGTTCATTAATAATTATAATACAAACTTTGATTATTGTTAACGCATACATTTCGATATATTCTAAAAATATAAGTTATTCCAACAATATTTCATACCATATTCTTTTGTATTACCTCAAAAACATAAAGAAAACCTACCTTTTATTGATAAGTCTCTACTATCCGGAGATTAGTAAACAACAACTAAGGTAGGTTTTCTTCTATTATATTATTTTCTGTTATAAAGCGATCATCAATAAAATTTCACAAACGGTGTCGCGATATCTTCTGATCGATAATCATCCGGATCGATCTTCCATTGGTCTTCACCATGCTTCACCATTTGAATTTCAACGATGACTTCTTCAGCAGTTGTAACATTTTTAAATTCGTTCCCCATTTTTTCAAAAACAAAGTTTAATGCTTCTGCCTCAGTAGCATTCGGGTTTGACGTAATAAATTTTTCCATTTCCTGTTCCAGGATAGGTTGTAATGAAGGAACATCTAACGGTTTCCCTTTTAACTCAACAATCGCTTCTTTACCATTGCTTGTTTTTGTAATAGTTGTTGCTCCTACTTTTTCTTTAAAAGCGGCTTTCATAGAATTTACCAAGCTTACTACAACTTTTTGATCAAGTTGGTCTTCAGACATGTATGTTGCACTCGAAAATCCTTCGATAATCGCAGCGTCAAATTCTTCTAAGAGTGCATCTTTCTTTTCACCTGTTAACTTTTCAAATCTTGGATTTTCAACATTATAAAATAAAATATCTAAGTAAGCAGATAAAGCTTTTGCCGGATCCTGTAATTTATCAGCTGTTTTTAATAGCTTTTCGTCAGCTCCATCAATTTCGATTTCAATAGGATCTTCCTCTTTGTCACCATATGCTAAAGGAGTGTAGACAAGTTGATATTTTTCACCTTTATCAACGATGTAAAATAAACTGCCTTTTATTTTTTTACCTTCAGTAAGTCTAGTATATTCTAACTTCTGCTTATAATCCTCTGGCTCACCTTCAGTTGCTTTTGTGTCACCTTGGTACAAAGCAAAACTAGGTGGTTCGATATCAATTGTTTCTTTTCGTTTATTTGTCATTTCAACATCAATCTTGAGCACAAGTTGATCCTCGGACACATTATCATATTCAGATGGAAGAGTATACTCTGCATTGTCCACCTTAATTTCAACAGACGCGTTTTCATTCTTCCCTGTTTCTTTTTCTTTCTCTTCTTTACTTGTCGTTGAAGATGAACAAGCAGCAGCAAGCATGATCACAACAAGCATTGATAATACAAGGCTAATTCTTTTTTTAATCATTATTCTCCTCCTAGGTGTAATTCGTGTTAAAAAACACAACATCCATTATTCTAAAGAGATATTCCTTTATTTGGAATAGTCATTTATTACCTATTATAAATACAAAATAGTGCAAAATACCTCCATTCTAAATATTGGTAAATTAACTAAAGAACAGTGAACAAGCAATTGAAAAAACCACTTAATAACATCCGGAATCATAGAGTTTAAGATTCAATAACCACTAGCAGTATATGCTATTTGACCTAGTAATTAATTCACCTAAAATACGACTTCCCTAATATTCTAATCAACCATTTTACCTATTTTTTCCTTTGTACACTGCAGGTAATTGTATATTTTTACCTATAAGCAAACAATCATTAATTTTTAGGGGTCAACAACCTTAGATAACTATTCTATATTATTTCTCGGAAAACCATCTCAATTTGATATTTGTTTAATATCAAATTGAGATATATAATTAAATTAAGAAATCGGAAAAACGTTTACAACAAAAAAAATAAATTGCTTCTGATTTTTTAAGGAGGAGTAAACATGAGCCAATTAGCGAGAGAAATCAAAGTCAAGGCATTATTAGCTAAGCAAAAATTCAATGAAAAAGAGATCTCAGACATGTCAGATGCACAAATTGAATATTATCACTGGCTCTATTTCGAAGATTCTGTTTACGATTATATGTAAATCTAAAAACCTTATATAAATAAACTAAGCTTTTGTACCTGGTGCAAAAGCTTTTTTGTTTGGAACAAAGGCATATTATTCATTGAATGACGATATTGTATTTGATACAATTTAATTGCACACAATATTCCAAGGAGGAAGATGTATGAAAACCGTCTATGACTTCACTGTAAAAAAACCAAATGGCGAGGAAAAATCGTTAAAGGAATATGAAGGTAAACCTTTATTAATTGTAAACACAGCAAGTAAATGTGGATTAACGAAGCAATTTAGCGGACTTCAAGAACTCTATGATAAATTTAAAGATGATGGTCTGGAGATTTTAGGATTTCCTTGTAGCCAGTTTAATAACCAAGAATTTGATAATATTGATGAAACAACAGAGTTTTGTCAGCTGAATTACGGTGTCTCCTTCCCCATGTTTGCCAAAATTGATGTAAATGGAGAAAAGGCAGAACCTCTATTTTCATACCTGAAAGAACAAAAGAAAGGTGTTTTATCCAAAGACATTAAATGGAATTTCACTAAGTTTCTGATTGATAAAAATGGTCAAGTGGTAAAAAGATATGCTCCAACGACAGAACCTGCGAAAATAGAAAAAGATATTACAGATCAATTCTAACAAAGAGGCAGAGAATTTATTCTCTGCCTCTTACCGTTACTCACAACAAGCACTAAAAACAATATTACGCAACTTTCTAGTTAGCGGAGTTGTGCCTGAATCTTTTTTCTGCATCATAAATAAAAAGGTTAGTTCATCTTTCGGACAGTTAATGAAATAACAGCCAAGCCAACCGTCCCAGCCATATTCGCCAAGACTTCCTATACTTGCTGATTGACTTTGATCTGTTAATACACGCATAAAGTTTCCGTAGCTATAGCCCAGTTGACCCCATAAGTCAAAGCCTTTTTGCTGTTCTATGTTTAATGTAGCCGAAGTTAAAAAGCTGACTGTTTTTGGTCGTAATAGTTTAGTCCCCTCCAATGTTCCTTGGTTCATCAGCATTTTCGCAAATTTTGCATAATCATCGACTGTTGAAACTAAACCTGCTCCACCAGATTCAAAGGCGGGATTTCGATCCATATGATGAATAATTCCTAAGTGATTGCCCGTATATAGCTCTAAACCTCCCTCTTCAGAATTTGTATACGTTTTCACAAGACGGCTTCTTTTTTCTTCAGGAAGCCAAAATCCTGTGTCATTCATTTGGAGAGGATCAAATAATTCCTTCCTCAAGAATTCGCCAAATTTTTGTCCGCTTACGACTTCAATGACTGCACCTAATACATCTGATGAGGTTCCATATTGCCAGGAAGAACCAGGCTGGAATGCTAGAGGTACTTTTCCTAATTTGTTCATTGCTTCAATAGTACTCAATGGCGAATCACCTAAAAGCTTACAATCTATCTCTTCAAACACAGCGGCTGTTCCTTGTCCTGCTTGTTCATCCCCGCCATAGACTAATCCAGACGTCATGCTGAGTAAATCATGGAAAGTAACTTCGCGTTCGACTGTTATAAGCTTTCCATTCTTTTCAACCATTTGATACTTAAATCCATCCAAAAATTGACTAACAGGTTCATTTAAATCAATCTCCCCACGTTCAACCAGAATCATAGCCGCAGCTGCAGTGACCGGCTTTGTCATCGAGTATAAACGAAAAATAGAGTCTCTTAAAATAGGCTTGTTCGCTTCTATATCAGCAAAACCGTCTTCATGGTAAAAAATTTCTTCTCCCCTTTTTAGCACAAGAAGGTTCGCACCTGCGATGTCCTGATTATCTAGGCTTTTTCTTAAAGCTTTTTTGATCTGATTACTAACGTTTTTATCTATCAAACCAATCTTCTCCTCTATGAATCGATTTTATGTATAGTTGAATTTACACAGTAAAAAGAAGGGAAAGATTCCCTTCCAAATTTTAAAAGTACAGAAATTATAGACTTTTACACGAGGTTTTGGTGTCTAGCTCCAGGCGCATTGCGCTTTTCCTATTTCATATACCGATATTCCATTAAACTATTTAATATAGAGATCTCCTGCAATAATTCTTCTCCAACATTTGTCTCCAACACCTTTTTCCGCTCTAATTCTTTATCAACGATTCTTTTAACAGATAATACATCTGTTCCATTTAGTAATACATCGTCTTTTGAATTGAAATGTTTATGTGCAACGAGCTGCATGCCGTAGGAATTATATAATAATGTGTAACCGGCAATTCCTGTAGTAGATTGATAAGCTTTAGAAAAACCACCATCTATTACAATCATTTTACCGTTTGCTTTAATTGGATTTTCTCCTTCAATTTCTTTTACAGGGGTATGTCCATTTATGATATGACCTTGATCTGGATTAAGATTGAATTCTAATAGAATTTTCCGGCAGATTTCTTCATTTTCACGTAAATAGTAATATGGATTTTTCTGCTCTTTATGTGTGGCCTTATCTTTAATAAAATAACGTTCAAATGTTGTCATTGCTCGTTTCCCAAAGAGTGAGGAATATTCTCCTGTCCATAAATACCACACCATATCTGTCGCTAGGTCATCCGTTTTTTCAGGATGTGCAAAGGAGTACCGTAAATAACGTTCAAACACATCGAGTAATTCACGGCCTGCATATGTTTTTCCTTCAATGACCATTCCTTCCATATTCCCGTCTTCATCTAAAGGAATACAGCCATGTATCAATAAATTCCCGTTATATTTCAAATATAGGCTGCCTTTTTTCATGAGAAAATTCATATGTCGAGCCAATTTTTCTGAATGCTGAACAGAGAATAATAGCTTGTCTATTACTTGCTTTTCTTCCTCTAATAATTGATCAGGCTGCTCGGGGTTAACTGTTGTAAAACATGAATTTTCCAACGGATATGTTTTTCCGCGAATGGTTATTTCATTATGTTCAAAGTCGATTTCTTCGAGTAAAAGTCTTTCTGACATATTAAAACCGGGACGTCTTTTAATGATAGGACTTTCAAGTTTGAATTGAATCATGGCAATCGCTTGATGGATTTTAGTAATTTGCAGTTTTTCTTCATCTGAAACGAGATCATCAGGTTGAATTTTCGGTCTGAAAGCCGGATTGTCTTTATAATATTTATCTGCTAGATTCATAAGCGGCCGCAGATTAATTCCATATACATCTTCAATTATGTCAAGATTGTTATAGCGTGCACAAATTCGAATAATATTTGCAAGACAAACCTTAGAGCCTGCAAAAGCACCGATCCATAAAACATCATGATTTCCCCACTGAATATCTACAGAATGATAGTTAATAAGGGCTTCCATTATTTTATCAGGCTCCGGTCCACGATCATAAATATCCCCTACAACATGGAGATGATCCACAACCAAACGCTGAGTCGTATATGCCAGGCCGGTAATGAGCTTATCAGCTTGTCCAAGCGTAATAATTTGCTCAACAATGCTTGTATAGTAAGGTTCTTTAAAATTCGTGAACTCATCAGTTTTGTATAAAAGTTCCTCAATTATATAAACAAATTGACTAGGCAATGCTTTCCGTAATTTTGAACGAGTATATTTGGAAGAGGCATAGGAAATCAGCTTGATCATCCGTTCAATGATGACTGTGTACCATTGGTATAATTCTTCTTCATTACTAAAATGATTTTTCATTAGATTGATTTTATCTTCAGGGTAATACACTAGTGTCGCAAACTCTTTTATTTCTTTTTCAGTTAACACCTTTTTATAGATGTCTTCTATTTTCTCTCTTACCTTCCCTGAGCCATTTCGCAAAACATGTTGAAAGGCCTGAAACTCTCCGTGTAAATCACTGACAAAATGCTCTGTACCTTTCGGAAGATTCAAGATCGCTTCAAGATTAATAATCTCAGTAACTACCTTTTCCTCACGATCATACTTCTGCGCTAATAAATCCAAATGTTTTGTATGCAAATCATGTATCCCCTTTCACTACTCTCTCTTTATTATACAAAAAGGTGGGACGGAGGGACAGGTTCCTTGGCCCAATTTCACCGTATTCCTTTTAATTTTATTATATAAGATTAAGAAAATTTGGATTGTTTTTATTTTAGAGGTCATTTTGCAGGGGGTCAATAGAAAAGCAATGTGTTTGGTCCATCGGGACAGGTTCCTTGGCCCAAAAAAAGAGGGACAGTGAACCTGTCCCTCTGACCCATTATGAAAACAGGTTCTTTAGGCGTGCCCAGAATCCTGTTTGTTCTTTTGTTGTTTTTTCTGGTTTTTCTTGTTCTTCTTTTTTGATGCTTTCTGTTTTTATGACAAATTGAACGGAATTTATTTGATGGTTTTTAGGTGATACGAAGGATACGGCTTCGAAGTCGGATTTGTCATAGTCTGCGATCATCTGATCCACTTCTTGTTTCATTTGTTCAGGTAAATCACTTGTCGATTCATAAAGTTCATCTGTTCCATCATGAAGCTTGCCTACACCGTTTTCCAATTCATCCGTTCCATGTGAAAGTTCATTAATACCAGTGTGCAACTTAGTATAGGAGTTAGATAATTGGTTTACTCCTCCTGAATACTCTACTAGACCTGAGTGGAATGCTCCATAATTGGAAGAAAGCTGATTAATTCCTTCTTGTAACTGTGCAAATGATTCTGCAACATCCATTTGTTCAAGTGAGGATGAAATTCCATTTGCAATCGTATCAAGATTGTCAGCCATTTCTGATAGAGCACTGTTAACTTGGCTTAATGTCACATCTACTGCGTCAAATGCTTCTTTTAGAGCCGAATAGGTTCCCTTTGCCGTACGGGCGGCAGCATATGTTTCCAGTAATTGATTCAGTACTTGTTGATCTGCTCCGCTCTTGTATAACGCTTGTGTTTGTTCTTTTGTTATTTCGTATTCAGGAATAGCTTCCATTGCTTTATTTAACTCATTGTATGCTTTGGCAAAGTTTTCATTAAATGTCATTAAACCATCAGACGTTTCTCTTAGCCCGCCTGAAATTTGACTGAGCCCATCATCAAGCTTTTTAAAATCACCAAGACCCATTTCCTCTGAACCACTGCCGCTAAGAGATGTATTCAATGTTTCGAGTGCCTGCTGAATGTTTTTAGAGGCATTGATCAGTTCAGTTGACGAACCATCTATTTTTGACATCCCTTCTTTAAATTGAGAAGAACCGTTGCCTAATTGATGTACGCCGTTATTGAGTTCCGATACTCCATCCTTTAAGTCACCAACACCATTGTTAATGTCCTTTATAGCATCTGTTAAAATTTCCATATCGCCTGTCATGTCATCAATATTAGGTGCATCGATTGGCATGGAAGATGGAATAGCTGTGATATCGATGCCATCCAGTTCAAAATGAAGAGCATCTGCTTCAACTGTAAGTTTTTCCTCTTTTTCAGGCATGACGGTAAATGTTACTTGTTTGTTTTTTCCGGCATTCGCTAGCATCCCGTCAGGTGCCTTAATATTGCTATATTTATCGGTATCAAGGGCAAGTGATATTTGTAATAAGTAGTTTTCAAAAAATATCGAATCCACTTGTTCGTTAGCTGATGTACGAATTTCTATTTGTACATGTCCCTTTTTCCCAGCCAGTTCATCAGGGTTTATTTGCTTTCCATCTAGTATATAAGAAATGGAAACATCCCATGGCAAAGGCTCTTCCTTCATATTACCTTGATAATAAAATTTCCCCTTCGAATCAGCTGTTACTCGAACAGTATTGTTTTTTTGCTCAAGCTCTGTTAGGTCTGTTAAGTTTTTTAAGCTTGTGTATGGCCCATAATCAACTATTTCACCAGGCTTTTCAATATCTAAGATATTAACCACATATGCCTCTTGTCTTTCTCCGGTCGCACTTAGCTTTGCATAGACAACTTCATCTTTAGATGAAATTTCTCCAGTACCTTGAGAAGAATCACCATTTGATTTGCTGTCATCTGAAACAGCCGTAACATGTAATGAAGGAATCACGAAAATAGTTGTTGTCAAGACAAGTAGAATTTTACTTATGCTTTTCTTCATCATTTCTTCTCCTTATAAAAATGTGCTTTTAACGTTGTTTTTGCAATTAGCTTATCGAAGACAATGAACATAGCCGGCAGGAAGATCACAACCATAATAAAGGCAAGTAATGCCCCTCTTCCCAGCAATAACCCGATAGAAGATACAATTGGGTTTGAGGATGTAATCCATAAAATAAACCCTACACTTGATAAAATGACACCTGAAATTCCAATCGAAAATATCTTCTCATCCAGTGTTTTTTTCATTGCTTCCAGTGCTGTCATTTCTTCACGATATTCTTTATAAGCATCTGTTAAAAGGATCGCATAATCAACTGTTGCCGCAAGTTGAATAATACTAATCAACAGGTAGCCGACATAAACTAATGCTGAATCTGTAAAATACGGAACCGAAAGATTAATCCAAACAGATGTCTGAATCGTCAAAAGTAGTACGATCGGAATCGAAATCGATTTAAACGTTACGATCAGGACAATCGCAATCGTAATGATGGTCAAAAGATTTACCAATGTATTGTCTTTTTGAACGGTATTTTTTATATCATATAATGTTACGCTTTCCCCAACTGAATAGACTTCATCATAATATTGTTTTGCCTTACTGTTGACTTGTTCAATTAATTGGAATGCCTCTTCTCCCTCGTTTTTTGTTTCAGTTTGAAGAATCAATCGACTATAATTCTCTGAATAAAACTGTTCTGTTACAGAGGGATCCAAATACTCGGGAGGAATCGCCGAACTTACCGTATTCACATAGGCAAGAACACTTGATACATGTTCAATGTTCTCTAGCTCTTGGACAAGCTCATCTTCTTTGGCAATATCTCCCCTTGGAACAAGCAGGACAAGCGGTGTACTTTCACCAAACTGTTCTTTTATTTTTACGATATCACTTCCTACTCTTGTATCTTCTGGCTGATCTCCGACACCGTAAATGAAATTTGTCTGACTTTGTGCTAAATATGCCGGTACGATTAGTAATAAAACAATAAGTAAGCTTGGAATTTTCATTTTCACCAAAGCATTGCCTTTATTTTTAATACTAGGCAGCAATGGTTTATGCTGTGTCTTGTCAATCCATTTATAAAACACAAGCGTTAATGCCGGTAAGAACACCATTACACTTATAAAACTTAGTAAAATTCCTTTTACCAGGTTGATCCCTAAATCGGAACCAATTTCAAAGTTCATAAATGATAGTGCGATAAACCCAAAGAAAGTTGTTGATGCACTTGCCGTTATCGCCGAAAAGGACTTTTTCATTGCAAGCTGCATGGCTTCCTGTGGATCTGCTGTTTTCTTGCGATAATCAGAAAAACTATGTAGCAGAAAAATCGCATAATCAAGTGAAACAGCAAGCTGTAAAATCGGGGCAACAGACTGGGTCACAAAGGATACTTCTCCAAGAAACATATTCGTACCCATATTAATTAAAATAGACACACCAATTGCGGTTAAAAATAGTACAGGCTCTACCCAGGAATTTGTTGAAACAACTAAAATAATAATAATAATTGGAACTAATAAAGCTGCTGCATACATGGATTCTGTTCCGGCCATCTTTTGTTGTGTGGCCGTATTAAGAGATTCCCCTGCCATCGCATTATCTTCCCCAATAAGTTCATAGATTTCATCTGTAATAGCGACTTCATCACCATCACGGATACTGAATGAAAATAATGCTTTTTCGTCCTTATAATACGTTTCTACAACCTCTTTATCCGCCATTTCGAGCGGCGCTTTTATGTCGATCGCATCATCCAACCAAGTCACATCTGACACACCATCAATGGCAGCTAATTCTTTTTTAAAAGCAAGAGCTTCCTGAATGGTCACATCATTGATCATCACACGGTTAGACGGAACACTTCCCTCAAACTCCTGCTCCATTATGTTCATCGCTTTCGTTGACTGAGCATCTTCCGGCAGGTAATCTGTCATATCATAGTTTACCGATACAGTTAATGTTGCTAAGGAACAAATGATCGTCAGGACCATAAACGTGATCACAACTGCTTTTTTGTGTTTAATAATTCGTGCTGCAATATTTATAAGATTTCACCCTCTCTTGCCATTTTTTCTTGTACACCCTATCATTATATGGACACGGTGTTGGCTATTCAACAATCAGTTAGTTAACATCCGTTAGTTGAACAACACATATTCAAAATGTGTTGGATAATGTATAAGAAAAGGTGATTTTCATGGCTAGTTCTAAACTGGATCGACGGAAAAAATATACTCAGATGGTCTTAAAGGATAGCTTAATGAGGCTTTTAAAAGAGAAACAAATTTCTTCCATAACAGTTAAGGAAATATGTGAGCATGCTGATATTAATCGTTCTACATTTTATTCCCATTACAGTGACCAATTTGATCTTCTTGATAAAATAGAAGATGAAATCATTGAGGATTTAACAGGATATTTAAATCAATGTCATTTTGAAAATGATGAAGATGATCTTCAGATGATCGAAAAGTTATTAGAATACTTCGCTTCAAAGCATGAAGTGTGCCAAACACTCCTTAACGAAAATAGTGATACGACATTTCAAAAAAAAGTAATGGTTTTCGCTCAAGATTTCTTTATGAATCATTGGAAGGCTGAAAAACAACTCAGTGAAGAACTCTCAATGTATGTCAGTACGTTTATTATAAGTGGAAGTATTTACGCAACGAAAACCTGGCTTAATAACGGAATGGACAAATCTCCAAAAGAAATGGCTGAACTCATTAATCATGTCATTAAATACGGCCTCTATGGAAAGTAGCATGTTTCACTGGGTTCGTATTTCCCCTTAACATTCCCAGAAATCTCTGGCCTATTTCTTATATAAAACAATCATTCTATGTATAAATAACATTTCTATATTAGTTTTCGCAAAATCATATCAAATTGATATTTGTTTTATCTCTTTTTGAGATATATAATAAAGACAAGAAGTTAAGGAAAGCGATTACAATATAACAACAACAAAAGATTTATTCTTGGTTTATACATAAGGAGGATTTTAAAAATGAGCAAAGTTGCCAGAGATTATAAAGTAAATAAATTATTAGACAAACAAAAATTTAGTGAAAATCAAATTTCCGAAATGTCAGATGCACAAATTGAATATTACCACTGGCTCTATTTTGAAGATTCTGTTTACGATTATATGTAATGTCTAGTTCAATAGATTAATAAAAGCGAACATCAATTGATGTTCGCTTTTACATGTTATCCCCAAATCTCTTTAGAAATGTCAACGATATATTTTAACTTCTCCCATTGTTCCTCTTCCGTTAGGATATTTCCATGATGTGTGGAAGCAAAGCCGCATTGTGGGCTGATACATATTTGCTCTAGTGGTACATATTTTGTTGCTTCTTCCACACGCGCTTTAATGTTTTCTTTATCCTCTAACTTGCCATGCTTTGATGTGAATACACCAAGCACAACTTGTGGTCCACCATTTGGTATGTGTTCTAATGGCGCAAAATCTCCAGAACGGTCATCATCATATTCCAAGAAAAACCCGTTTACTTTTTCTTTTGCAAATAATGTTGGCGCAATTTTAGCATAACTGCCTTCAAACGCCCAAGTTGAACGGTAATTTCCGCGGCAAAGATGTGTTGTGATAATAAGATCTTCCGGTTTATCTTCTAATACACCGTTTGCCACACGTAATGCTAAGTCAATTAATTGTTCACGGGAATAACCACTATCATTAAATGGAATTTCCGGTGCATTTAATCCGGCAATGTATACATCGTCAAGTTGCAGATAGCGGCACCCGGCATCATAAAAAGCTTTAATAGCATCACGGTAAGTTTGAATCACATCATTTGTGTATTCTTCAATGTCAGGGTAAATATCCAGATTACGGATTCCTGCATTAAATAATTGGTTTGGACTAGGAATCGTTTGTTTTGCAACAGCACGGTCTCCAACGATTTCCTTAAATTCAATGAACTCTTTTACATGTGGATGGTCCTGATTAAAGGAGATTTTCCCCGTTACTCTTACATCATATCTTTCGGTTTCTTCTCCATTGAATTTGAAGCCATGTCCCGGTACATACCCTTCAACACCATGTAAATGTTCTAAAAAGTCTGTATGCCAAAATCTGCGGCGGAATTCACCGTCTGTTACTGCCTGCAACCCTACTTCAATTTGCTTGTCCACAATTTTTTTAATTTCTTCTGTTTCAATTGTATGTAATTGTTGAGCAGTAATCGTTCCTTCTTGAAAATCCTTTCTTGCATTATGAATTCTCTCAGGTCGCAACAAACTTCCTACATGGTCTGCTCTAAATGGCGCTTTTACTAGTGTTTTTGTCATATCTATTTCTCTCCCTTTTTGGTATTACAGCATAACTTTCTGATAACATAAAAAACCCTCTTCCAAAAATAAGAAGAGGGGTCAGTTAGCATCATTATGCCTTGCTCCTCTTATCTCTATAGCGTCACACGCTACTGGAATTGGCACAGTACTTTTGAAAGTCCGCTGCCGAGGTTTCAAAGGGCCAGTCCCTCCACCTCTCTTGATAAGAAAATATCAAAATATTAAATTAATATCATTACTATACAGTGAGTATTCATCCATTGTCAAACGTTTGAGTTGATTTCTTCCAAAAACCGACTTTTTTCTCCATATTATCCAACACTGTATCAGCCTGTTTTGCTTGGAAAAGGAGAAACTTTCACTTTATGTAGACTGTTGCTTACTAACAAACGTTTTACTAGCATATGAAACATGATCAATGAAAAACCGACAGCCACAGCACTTACTATAAACAAAACTTGATAGCTTGTATGTTGGGAAACCCAGCCCAACAAAATGGCACCCAGGCCAATTCCAAGATCAGTCGCTGTTGTAAAAGAAGCATTCGCTACCCCGGTTCGTTCTGGTTGAACAAGGCGAATGGTAGCAGCTTGTAAAGCAGGTTGAGCAGCACCAAATCCAATCCCGTAAAGGATTGCAGCTAAAAGAACAGCAAACAATCCGTTCGAAAATCCTAATACAGCCAATGCGATTATTGTGATGATGAGGGCCGGACCTATGACAAATGATTCTCCGTATCGGTCTGAAAGCTTACCGGCAATTGGTCTAATAAGAACGAGAGTAAAAGCATAAACGAGAAAAAATGTTCCGGAATTAACGCCAATGGAACTAGCAAACAATGGAACAAATGTGGTGACTCCGCCATATGCGATAAATAGAAAAAAGACGGTAATTGTGACGGGTAAAACTGATTTTTCGAAAAACTCCATTTTCTTCAAGCTCGATTGCGGTTGAAAAGGAATTTTTGCTCCGAAGATTAAGAGCAAGGCAATGACGGACAGACTAAAAGCAAATAGAAATAAAGAATGATAGGAAAGGTTTTCCATAACCCAAATTCCAAACATCGGACCGATCGCCATTGCAAGCGTCATTGCCATACCAGACCAGCCTAATCCTTCTCCTCTGCGGCCTGATGGAATCATATCTGTGATCGCTGTAAGAATTGAAGTTGTGGAAACAGCCCAGCTCATCCCATGCAAAATTCTTAATGCCATCAACACAACAATTCCACCAACCCAGTTATAAAGGTACATTGAGATAGAAAAAAGAAGGACACCACCTATAATAAATGGCAGTCTTCCGAACCGGTCCAGTAGACCACCTACTATTGGACGAAAAATAACCGCAGAGAGCATAAACGCTCCCATCATAAGTCCGACCTGTGATTCATTACCACTGATCTCTTTAATAAACAAAGGTAGTGTAGGATACAACATATAAAATGCGGTAAATAAAAACAGCATGCTTATCAGCATATTAATATATGACTTCGTCCATAGTCGTTCCATTTTTTCCTCCTTTAAAGGAGATTTGTTCGTACTTTCACTGGTGTCATTTCTTTCTATAAGCTTAATTTAACGTTTTCTAACAGGACAAGTTTCTTGCTGTTTTTTACCGCTTGAGCTTCTCGTATATGAACATTAATTGTGTGTAAAGCTTCATAAGCATCAACTCCATGTACTGTTATTAGAAATTGACAACCGGGATACAGTTTTAGATCCATAAGCTCCATTAATGACTGTGCTGAATTTTTTAAATTAACTTTATGTCCTTGGTATTCAAGTTCGATCTTTGAACTGAACCTGCTTGAAACAATGACCAACATTGCTGATAACCGGGCAATTCCTGTATTCGGTTTCATTTTAAATTGTTTTTTAATCACCCTTCTCCTCTTCCCCTTTCTAATAATGTGTTTTCCTCTTTTTAGAAAAGTGTTATAGTCTCATTATCCAACAAATGTTAGCATTCTGATATCGCATTCCTATCAAATGTTTGCCTAATCCTCTCACACCATCTTACGGATTTCCTTAAAATGCTGTAAAATAAAGTGAAATATTTATCCTTGTTAAAGAGAGGAGAATGACAAATGTCTGAACAAATGCATTTGCAGCAGTCTGAACTTGCCAACATCATTGAACGAAAGGCAGATCAAAATGGTGTTTCCCTTACTGATATTCCTTCTTTATTTTTCATCAATAGAACTAGTGTGACAGAGCCTTTTCACGGAGTTTATAAACCATCTTTTTGCTTGATTATTCAAGGTGAAAAAGAGGTATTCCTGGCGAAGGAACGCTATGTTTACAGTCCTGCCGATTATCTTGTAGCCTCAGTCAATGTACCTGTTACAGGACAAGTGATAAAAGCTTCTACTGAATCTCCATACATAGCATTAAAACTTGAATTTACACCAAGCCAAATTTTAGAGATATTAGATGAAACGAAGATACAAGTCGGATTCGAAAAGAAATCAAGCCGCGCTATTCTTGTCAGCAAAGTGGAAGAGTCATTGTTGGATGCGGTTGTCAGGTTAGTGAGATTAGTTGACTCTCCTAACGATATTCCAATTCTCGCTCCGATTTTCAAAAAGGAAATTTTATATAGAATTCTTCAAGGACCTCATGGAAGTGCCCTGAAACAAATGGCTATTGAAGGTAGTGAAGCATATCGAATTAGAGAAGTTATTAGTTATATTATGAACAACTTTGAAAAGTCATTTCGAATTGATGAACTTGCTGAATTAGCAAAAATGAGTGTCTCATCATTACATAGACACTTCAAAGAAATATCAGCAATGAGTCCGATTCAGTTTCAGAAGCAGTTAAGACTACAAGAAGCTAGACGCTTGTTACTTTTAGAATCAACTGATGCTGCTGAGGTTTCTTTTCGGGTAGGTTATGAAAGTCCTTCACAATTCAGCCGTGAATATTCCCGTATGTTTGGCCTTCCACCTAGAGAAGATATGAAGCGTTTGAGGAAGAAGCTTGATTATAAAATTAATGCTTAACATGTTAAAAGCTACCCAAGTTGCAACATGCAGAGGGTAGCTTTTCCTACTATTTCTTCTCTACTGCATGTCCACCAAACTCATTTCTTAATGCTGCAACAACTTTACCAGTAAACGTATCGGTTTCAAGAGAACGGTATCTCATCATTAATGAAAGAGCAATAACAGGTGTTGCCGCCTGGAGATCTAACGCTTCCTCTACTGTCCACTTTCCTTCACCGGATGAGTGCATAATCCCTTTAATTCCATCCAACTTCGCATCTTTAGCAAAAGCGTTCTCAGTTAGTTCCATTAACCATGAGCGAATAACTGATCCGTTACTCCATACTCTTGCTACTCGTTCATAATCATAATTAAATTGGCTTTTTTCCAAAACCTCGAAACCTTCGCCAATTGCTGCCATCATTCCATATTCAATCCCGTTATGAACCATTTTTAAATAGTGACCACTTCCTGATTTACCTGTATACACATATCCTTTTTCAACAGATGTATCCCGGAAGATCGGTTCCACGATTTTCCATGCATCTTGGTCTCCACCAATCATGTAGTTGGCACCATTGCGGGCACCTTCCATTCCTCCTGATGTACCAACATCAAGGTAGCTAACACCAACTTCCTTAAACTCTTCATATCTGCGCATTGACTCTTTGTAATGGGAATTTCCCGCCTCAATGACAATATCACCGTCAGATAGCAATGGCTTTATGTCCTGAATCACTTGATCAACGACTTTATGCGGAACCATGATCCAGACAATTCTTGGACGATCTAGTGATTGTACCAATTCATTTAGATTTGTCGTTCCTTGTGCTCCATATTGTTTAATCTCTTCGATTGCTTGTTCATTAATGTCAAACGCAACCACTTCATGATGGTGATCAATTAAGTTTTTGCTAATATTTAGGCCCATTTTTCCTAAACCAATTAATCCAACTTTCATCAAAATCACTCCTACGATCTAGTCTATGATCTGTACTAAGATGTTCGTCTCCTGGCACTAAATAGTGCTTCATTTCCCATCTTCATCTATATCTTCTTTTTCGTTTTTATTGTCAATTGACCACCAAAAGAATCCTTCTTCTTCAAGTAATATGTGAGCGGCTTTTGGACCATATGATCCGGATGGATAGTCATGTAGAGGGACTAAATTTTCCTCAAAAGCCTCTAAGATTGGCTGAACAAGCTGCCAAGATAATTCAACTTCTTTCCAATGAGCGAAAAAAGTAGCATCACCTTCTAATGCATCTACTAATATGTTCTCATATGCCTCCGGAATTCCCCTCTGTTCAGGTGTAAAGTCAACATGTATAGGTTCAATTTCCCCTTCTTTCAACGGATTTCGGCTATTTAACTGTAATGACACTTCACTTTCCGGGTTAATTCCGATTTCCAATAGATTAGGCTCTGTTTGTTTATTATATTTTTTCAAAGGATTTTTAAATTCAATCACGATCCTTGTTGATTTTTCCTTCATACGTTTCCCTGTACGAATATAAAACGGAACACCTTTCCATAAAGAATCATCTATCCAAAGGCGGGCTGCGATGAATGTATCATTTGTTGAAGATGGATTCACACCGGGTTCTTTCTTATAACCTATTACTTGTTCACCATTTATCTCTCCTGGTCCGTATTGACCCCTAATAACTTCTTTGAATACATCCTCTTTTTTTATAGGACGAACAGCCTCCATGACCTTTCTTTTTTCTTGACGAATGTTTTTCGCAGAAAAACCATTTGGAAAATGCATGCTGAACATCATAAGCAATTGAAGTAAATGATTTTGAAACATATCACGAATTGCCCCTGCTTTTTCATAATAGGCAGCCCGCTTCTCGACTCCAACTATTTCACTTGCTGTAATTTGGACATTTGCAATATACTCATTGTTCCAAAGAGTCTGGAGAACAGGGTTCGCAAATTCCAATGTTTCCAAGTTTTGAACCATTGGCTTTCCTAAGTAATGATCTATTCTGTAAATTTCTTCTTCATCAAAAACACGTGATAATTTTTCATTCAATTCTCGTGCAGTAGTCACATCTTGTCCAAATGGTTTTTCAATAAGAAGTCGCTTCCACCCATTTGTTTGAACGATTTTAGACTCTTGTAGCTTTTTAACAATTACGCCAAAAAACTGGGGAGCTACCGAAAGATAAAACAGTCTGTTTTCCGGAATATGTAACGCGGTTTCTTGCGCTTTGATTAACGAATATAATCTTTCATACTCTAAACCTTTTGTCACATCGACCTTACAATATCGAATGAGATGAAGAAAATCACTCATTTTTGGATCACTTGATGAATGATGTGAAAATGAATCGATCGATGATTTGACATGATCGTGAAACGCATCATCGGTATACTCAGTAATACTCGAACCTATAATTGAAAATGGGGTTGGCAGCTTTTGGCTAAGAAATAATTCAAATAAGGCCGGAATGATTTTTCTTTTAGCTAAATCTCCAGTAGCTCCAAATAAGACAAATGTAGAACAATCCATTTTCCGCCCTCCATAAAAACTCATCTTTTACCTGTAGTCTGTCCAGTTTATTCCGATTTATCTAATTATTTTTGATCACGCCAAAAAATCCTTCATGTCTGCACAAAAAGGATTTTCATTCAAAAAGAGTACCATTTTATAAGCCTTGAAAAATCAACCGGACCCCGACAACAACCAGGACAAGTCTTAAAATGACAATAACCGTTCCGTCTTTTAGGCGACGATTAATAAAAGCACCTGCTTTCGCACCAATCCAAGCTCCTGGTGCTAAAACAAGGATCCATAGCCACTCAATATTACCAAGCTGAATATGCGCAATTGATCCAACAATCGAAGACAAAAACACCATAAACATCGAAGTTGCCACCACAATGGAGGCAGGAAACCTGAATAATAAAAGCATCGTCGGAACCATTAAGGAACCACCGCCAATTCCAAATAAACCGGACAAAACGCCAACGATAAAAGCAATCAAAACTGCAAGTACAGGTTGAAATTGTAAGATGTGCTCTTCACCCTGTTTATCTCTAAACGTATGAGTAATACCAACTGGATTTGTATTCGGCTTCAAATATTTTTGAACACTTAGGAGGAGTGAAATGAAAATGACAAAAGTCCCGAAGAATATGTAGAAAAGATGTAAATCAATTGTTTTATTAATCAATGCTCCCACAAAAGCTCCAGGCCCGCTTCCGATAAAAAAAATCATTCCTGCCTTAAAGTAAACTGTTTTTTGCTTCATATAACTTAGTGTTGAAGAAAGGCCTGTAACAATTAAGATGATCATTGAGGTCCCAACAGCAAGCTGTGGTGTTATGGATGGCAATAGACTTGTATAGTTTCCAATAAAAAGTAAAGCAGGTACGATAATAATTCCTCCGCCTAATCCGACTAGGCTACCGAGCATTCCTCCTGCTAGACCTATAAAGAATAATAAAACCAACAGCATATAAAAATCTCCCTTTAAGATTTCAACTTTTTACCTACTATGTAACCCGCATAAAATATGACAAGTGTGTAACCAAAAACCAGCAAAATTGATGTAGGAATGGACTTAGCAAACGTAATAAGAGCAGCAGATAGCTTCATTAGTTGTGGAAGCAATTGATCAATGGTTGATAAATAATATACATGAACAATGAGCAAACAAAAAACAATGATAAAAATTGGACGAAATAACTTAATAATAGTCCTTTCTTTATTACCTTTTTTATTTGCAGTTTTTCTCACCACAGCCACACCCCTACACCTCTTTCTATCATTCTACTGATTCTAGTATGAAGGATTGATATATCTTAAGCAAGAAGAACAGATTTGATCTGTATGAAAGAAGAAACTTAAAAATAAAAGCGACCCCTTATAAAAGAGTCGCAACCTAACTAATGATTATCCTAATAGGATTCTTCCGCTGCCATCGCTTCAGCTTTGGTAGTATGAACTGTACCAAATGGATGGTTAGGAGGGGCATAAATCGAGTAAAGCTTCAAAGGAGAATTCCCCGTATTTATAACATTATGCCATGTTCCTGCCGGTATCAAGATAGCAAAATCATCATAAACATTTCGTTCAAAGCTTAAATTATTTTTTCTTTTTCCCATTCGAACAAGTCCCTGCCCTTGTTCTATACGTAAAAATTGGTCAACATTTGGATGCATTTCCAATCCAATATCCTCACCGGCATTAATACTCATTAATGTAACCTGTAAATGTGTTCCAGTCCACAAAGCTGTACGAAACGTATTGTTTTGCTTCGTTGCTTCATCAATATTCACAACATATGGCTTAGCTCCGTAATCTGCAATCGCCACTCTTTGATTGGAAAATTGTTGCCCATTTATCACATTGGCTTGATCAGTTACATTTGGGTATGTCCAATAGACAGACTGTCTTCCATAAGACGGCATCGGTGAAGGAACATAGTAAGAATATGGATTTTGATATACATAAGGAACAAAGTACATTGATCTTACCCCTTTCCTAGGTTCTAACCTATCCTATGCAATAGAAGATAAAATGTACTTTTAATTACTCTTACTAATCTAATTTGTCAAAACTATTTATTTTCTTTACAATATACTCCGCATCAAATCCAACCCCTTGTAATAAAGCAGAACTACGACGATATTGCCAAGGTAGACCGATAAAATATAACCCTTTAATATTTGTTACTCCACGGGTATGGATAACATATCCTTTTTCATTTATTATATGATTTATGTTCAACCAAGAAAAATTAGTTTTAAACCCTGTAGCCCAAATGACATTTTGAATTTCGAGTTCTGTTGAGTCCTCGAAAACCACTTTATGTTGATTTCCATCAGTTACACGTTTTTTCAACTTGATACGACCTTGTTTTATCGCTTCTTTTAATTCAAATCCAAAAATAGGGTCGCCTCTTTTTTGGATGAGCCTCCCTATTAAAGAAGTATTCGATGCTTTTAAAATACCGATTTTATCAAACCACCAGAAGATACTTTTTCTCCTAAGTAGCAATGGTAAGTAATTTAATTTCCTGCTAACAGCTAAAAATGTCTCTCTTTCTTTCGATAACTCAACAGCAATCTGTGCCCCACTGTTTCCACCTCCAACCACAAGAACATTTCCATCTACCAGTTGTTTTGAATTTCTGTATTGTGAAGAGTGAAGTTGATTGATGTTTACTTTCTTTGATAATGCAGGCAATGAGGGTATCTGAAAAGGACCTGTAGCGATGACAAGATTTTCTGCTGAAAATTCATCATTTTTTGTCTTTATTATAAAATGACCTTCCTTTTCTGAAACACTCACAACTTCTGATTGAAAACGAATCTGTATATTAAATTTCACTACATACTTCTGTAAGTAATCCACAACGTCATCTTTTGTTGGAAAACCGTGTGATTCTCCCTGAAACTTCATACCTGGTAAGGCACTGTACATACGGGGAGTAAATAAGACTAACGAATCATATCTTTGTTTCCAACATTCCCCTACCTCATTCTCTTTGTCTAAAATGAGAAAGCTTTTGTTAGATTGTTTTAAATAATATCCCACAGCAAGCCCGGCTTGACCAGCTCCTATTATGATTGTGTTGTACAATGCATACACCCCTTTATATGTATAAGTGTTCATATAAACATAATGACTGGAGATATTTGGTTTTTCAATAATTTTGTTCTATATAATATATGTAGAATTACGTCGAATATTGTCTAATCGAAAATAAACTAGTAGAATCGTACAATATCTAGCGATAATCGTTAATATCCTACTAAAATCGTAAATAAACTGTGTCATTTGTCAATTTCTATGTACTTTTGAAAAACCCGTAATTAAAAAACAAGTTAAAAAGGCAACTGCTGTAACAAAAGAGGCAAAAAATAGACCAATAAACCTCATAAACGTGTCTTCACCAGGATATTGAGGCTCTATCGTCATCATCATATAAATAAAAACGATCGTTAATATTAAGTAAAAACTACTGCCAACAGCTCCAAGTTTCAGTCTGTTACCTTTTGTTCCTTCCCAAGCTTTGTTGATCAAAATCCAAACATAAATACTTATGATAACAGCTAAAAACATAATCACTAAATGTAAATATGGAATCATGAGAAACATATGGCCATACAACAAACCTCCTGTAAGGAGAAATAAACCGGCGTTTATTCCAAATAAACTTAAACCCGCTAACCAATGATACTGAAACCACCCTAACTTTTCCAACCTTTCAACAAATGAATGATTTTCAGGTATTATTCCTCTTAACCGATTCTTAAAAAGAATGATCAATAGTAGGACCAAAAAACCAAAAAACAAAATTGAAGTCATTTACTCTACTCCTTTTCCACTTTCTTTTAATATATTTCTAGCTTAATTTATATTTTATTGTTTTTCAATAAAAATGATTTATTTATCAATATTTTTTTGATGATTATTAACAATATTAAACAAAAATATGTCTCAACTGTATATTCTTTTTGATAATTATCATAATAAGGAAGGCAAACAAAATATCATTTATTTGAAAAGGCGGTGTATGAACAATGAAAAAAGGTCTACAAAATTCTAGTCTTGAGCAACAAAGAAATGATCATGAAACAGAATCAGCTTTTAAAAATGAGGGTGCAAAACAAAAAAATAAAGGTTCAAAAAAATAAAATTCAGATCAGTTTTAATCTACAATACAAAAAAGCACTCGTTTTACGAAGTGCTTTTTTTATTATTTGTTTATTTCAATCCACTTTGAGACTCCCATGCCGCTACTTCCTCACGAACTCTTGGTGCAACTTCTTTTCCTAATAACTCAATCGCTCTCATGACATCTTCATGTGGCATTGATCCCACTGGAACATGGAGCATAAATCGTGTAATCCCTACGTTTTTGCGAAGGTGAATAATTTTCTCTGCAACCGTATTCGGATCTCCTACATATAGAGCGCCATCAAAACTTCGGGCTGCATCAAAGCTTTTCCTGTCATAATAACCCCATCCTCGTTCTTTCCCAAGCTGATTCATTACTTGTTGTGTAGAAGGGAAAAATTTATCTGCTGCCTTTTCAGTCGTTTCGGCAATAAAACCGTGTGAATGGGATGCAACAGTTAGTTTTGAGATGTTATGCCCCGCATGAGCAACTGCTTTTTTATATAGCTGAACCAATGGTTCAAACTGGATCGGACTTCCACCGATAATAGCCAATACTAATGGTAAGCCAAGAATACCTGCCCGGACTACCGATTCAGAGTTTCCTCCACTACCTATCCACACTGGAAGCGGATCTTGCACTGGTCTTGGATATACACCTCTGTTTTGAATAGCTGGCCGGTGACCACCTCTCCATGTTACTTTCTCAGAGTCTCTTATTTTGAGTAACAGTTCGAGTTTTTCTTCAAATAATTCATCATAATCTTTTAAGTCGTAGCCAAACAAAGGGAAAGATTCAATGAATGAACCTCTTCCTGCCATAATTTCTGCTCGTCCATTTGATATCCCATCAAGAGTTGCAAAATCCTGAAACACCCGGACCGGGTCAGCTGAAGAAAGAACTGTTACAGCACTTGTTAAGCGAATATGTTTCGTTTGAGGTGCTGCTGCTGCTAAAATGATTGCAGGATTCGATGCAGCAAAATCTTCACGATGATGCTCACCGACTCCAAACACGTCTAATCCTACCTGATCAGCTAAGATAATTTCCTCCACTACTTCCCTGATTCTCTGTGCATGACTAACAACTTCACCGGATTCTACATCTGGTGTTGTTTCCACAAATGTACTTATGCCTATTTCCATATTATTTTTCTCCCTTGTAATTAGCTAGTATGTAAAACAAACAGGTACTTTTAACTACTATATTCTAATATTTTTTTTCAATTCTTTGTAGTAATACAGCTTAAAGGAACATCCTCTCCTAAAAGTGAATGTTCCTATGAGTTATTTTGTTTCAAGTATTCGTTTTATCTTCTGTAAGTCTTTATTATTTGCCTTTTTCATCATAGTTGACATAAATGGCGTAAAAAGTTTAGAAAATCCAGTTGGAATTCCTTTATTTCTTAGAATCATCCGTGTTCGTCCCAGATCTTCTTCCTGCCATGTATACGTAGTTTCCATTGGAAATGGTCCAGTTGCAGTTTTCATCACTAATTTTCTTTGTGGTTCATATTCGACAATTTCGTATACGTATGCAAGTTCCCGCCCCAGGAAATTGGCTTTAAAAGCAATTTGACTTCCTATAGCGAGAGGTTTTGGTGTTTTCCACTCAACAGCATGAATATTTACATACCATTTCGGAGCATGATCAGGATCTGTTGCATAATCTGAAACGACTTCAATAGGTTGATTAATTACTATATCTGTTACCACATCCACCATTTTTTGTTCCTCCCCCTGTTTCTAGGCTTTATTTTCTACATATTTTTTCAATAATGTTCCTAGGAGATATTCCCAACCATGTTTATGATCCTGCTCCCAGTTTTCTTGGAGGACTCCTGAAGCAGTATGGGAAAGCTGAAGGACTGTTCCACCGTCTTTGTCAATAAGTTTATAGGTGTATGCACTGTTTACGGCTCCTTGCATTCCTAAATGACCTTGAACACGTATTTCTTCGGGTGCATTGACATAATAAACTGTCCCCCAAACAGCTCCTGCATTTTCTCCCCATTTTTCCATAAATTGTCCTCCCGGAACAGGTTCGAATGTAAATTGAGAGGATAGATGTTTAGGAGCTAAGCGGAATTCCCACCAATCTTCAACTTTTTCCGTTAGTGCTTTAAATACTTGTTCACGACTTCCATCTATAAAAATCTCTTGTTCAATATGAAAAAACTTATTTGTTTCCGTCATTTTTTGACCATCTCCTTTTTTCTCTACAACTGATCTAAGATTTAATAAAGAATTTGCCGTTGGCTGCATATACTTACCAACCCATCGGTTATACATTTCTTGTAGCGGGACAGCATTTAAATAATTGAGTTTGAATTTCCCTTTTCGTCTTGTAACAATCAGATTCCCTTCTTCTAAAATCGTTAAATGCTTCATTATGGCATATCGTGTTACGTCAGGAAATGACTCATTAAGTTCACCTGTTGTTTTCGGTGATTGTTTTAGTAAATCGAGTATGTTTCTACGGATTGGGTGGCCCAATGCTTTAAAAACATTTGAAAGCATCTCTTCCATTTCACCCCTCCTCACTTAATCATTCATTGTTTCTTATGTTACCAAATGGTCACTTATCAATCATGTGACCTTATGGTAACATGTTAATAATATATTGGTCAAGCCTTCAAATGGATAAGCTAATACACTGTTTCTTAAAGTCTTACCTATTCACTTATTCAATTTAACTATCTTAATTATGGGCCAATTGATAAACTAACTGTTATCTCATTCCTATCAAATTATTGCCTTTTTATTCCAATTCAATTATTTAAACTGAAATAAAAAAAGCATGGAAATGACCGTAGATTCCACGCTTAAATATCCTATATTCATTTCCAATCATGACATAATTCGTTTCTTAATGATCAACTTTTTTGTCTTCTCATTCACATAAGCATAAAAAATATCTTTTTCTGTCAGGTTTTGCTCTTTTAATTTATTTTTCAACCATTCCTTGGTTTTTCCTAATAATTTCAAATTACGTACCTGGATTCTCCTATCGACAATGACGGAAATCGGTAATCCTTCATCTTCAATTGGTATGTTCATGTGTTGTACCGTTACTGGTGTATTTTCTGGTTTTGCTATGACACTAATTTCTCCGATTGGCTCCAAAATTGCATAATCGATATCGGAAACCTTTGGAAAACCTTGACTTCTTAAGATTGATAATATCTGCGCAATGGATAGTCTTGATTTTTCAATATTGTCCTCCACAAACTCACCATGCTTAATTAAAATGGTAGGTTCTCCTAAAAAAAAACGGTTTCCCCATTGCCATAATGTAAGCTTTGAGAACAAGATATGAATTAAAACCAGGATCGCCAGAGCATAAACTGTTGGAAGAAACTCTGTGCTTATAAGAGGTTCTGATGCTACTGTACCAACAATAATAATTGCCACTAAATCATAAGGTGTCATTTGAATGATCGTTGATTTTCCCATTAGCCTCATGATCATTATCGTTAGGAGATAGATTACAAAAATCTTGAGGAGCAATTCCATTCCGTTCACCTCATACTATTTTTTCCTATCTTCCCCACTTTTTTCCCATTTATGCTGAATTGGAATTATATCACAATTTAAATAACAGTGAAATTCATTATGTCTATTATTTAGGATAAAAAATCCCTTAAATGTACAGGATTTGTCCAACATTTAAGGGATAGATCAATTATGTTTCTATTTTATTTTCCATCAACAACTTCTTTTAATATTTCGTATGATCGTTTTTGTTTTTCCGGATCATAAATGTATGATACTGCCATAATTTCATCAACGTTATATTTTTCTTGGAAACTTGTTAACTGGTCTTTAATTGATTCCCTGGAACCTAATAATGTAACACTTGACATTGAAAGTGACATTTCTTTTTCATGCGGTTGCCATATACCCTCCATGCTTTCTACTGGAGGACGTAATGGACTTTGAGTTCCCCTAACGACATTTAAGAAGAATTGCTGCATAGTTGTTTGTTCTCGTCTCGCTTCATCATCACTTTCAGCCGCAATGACATTTAGGCATACCATCATATATGGTTTTTCTAGGTATTCAGATGGTTGGAAGCGGCTACGGTAAATTGAGATCGCTTCTTCCATGTATCGTGGAGCAAAATGGGACGCAAACACATACGGTAAGCCCAACTTCGCCGCTAAATATGCTGAGTCTGTTGATGAGCCGAGAATATAAATTGGAATATTTGTTCCAACTCCAGGAAAAGCCTTCACATATTCTTGTTTATCGGATGGTCCGAAATATGTGAGTAATGCATTCACATCATCAGGAAATGTGTAAACAGAATCGTTCTGTGAACGTCTTAATGCACTTGCCGTCATCATATCAGTACCCGGTGCACGACCAAGTCCAAGGTCCAGACGATTTGGATAGATTGTTGCCATTGTTCCGAATTGCTCGGCCACAACTAATGGTGAATGATTTGGCAGCATAATTCCACCAGATCCCACCCGGATTTTATTAGTATGCTCTAACGTATGTTTCATTAAAATAGAGGTCGCCGAGCTTACCAAAGTTGATGTATTATGATGCTCAGCAATCCAGTATCGAGAGTAACCCATCGCTTCAATAGCTTGAGCTAAATCAACCATTGAATCAATTGCTTCCTTAGCATCCTGCCCTTCACGAATTGGCACTAAATTTAAGACTGAAACAGGAATTTGTATATTCGACATTTCTACTTTCCTTTCTTCATTAAGTTACGATTCTATAGTAACAAGTTCAACGACAGAAACAAACTTTTATGCTTAGCATTCACTTCTATTTACATTCCATTCTTTTAAAAAAACGAAAAAAGCTGCTGTTTACAAGAACAGCAGCCTTATCCTAATATCATTAATTTTAGATTAAACGAGTTGTAACAATTCCTTCAATATTTGTAATTTGAGCTTCTAGTTGAGGGATAATATCACCGTTTACTTCATTGTCAATGTCAATCATTGTGTATGCATATTCCCCACGGCTTCTATTCACCATGTCTGCGATATTTAAATTATAACTTGAGATCGCTTGAGTGATTTGACCAACCATGTTTGGAACATTTTTATGGAATGTCGCAACACGGCGCTTACCAGTGTATGGAAGTGCTGCATTCGGGAAGTTTACAGAGTTTTTAATATTTCCAGTTTCTAAAAAGTCCTTTACTTGACGAGCAGCCATAATCGCACAGTTTTCTTCAGATTCTTTCGTAGATGCACCTAAATGTGGAATCGGTACAACATTATTCATTTTCAATACATTTTCATTTGGGAAATCTGTTACATATTTGCCTACTTTTCCACTTTCAAGTGCTTCTTTCATGTTCTCTTCATTTACTAACTCACCACGAGAGAAGTTTAAGATGTGCACACCCGTCTTCATAATCGCAAATGTTTCTTCATTGAACATACCTTTAGTATCAGGTGTTAATGGAACGTGGACAGTAATATAATCAGAATTTGCATATAATTGCTCAAGGCTCATCGCACGCTGTACTTTACGAGATAAGTTCCATGCTGTATCGACAGAGATGAATGGGTCAAAACCGATGACGTCCATATCTAATCCAAGTGCATCGTTTGCCACAAGTGCACCAATTGCACCTAACCCGATTACTCCAAGAGTTTTTCCTTTGATCTCTTTACCAACGAATTGTTTTTTACCTGCTTCAACAAGTTTCGGTATTTGGTCTCCTTCAGCTTCCAGAGATTTTGTCCATTGAACACCTGCAAATAAATTTCGTGAAGAAGCCATTAATGTTGTCAAGACCATTTCTTTTACCGCATTTGCATTTGCACCAGGTGTATTAAATACAACAATTCCTTGATCAGTGCATTTATCAACAGGAATATTATTTACACCTGCACCGGCACGTGCGATAGCTTTTAAATTGTTCGCAAATTCCATTGAGTGCATGTTGTAGCTTCGTAAAACAATGGCATCAGGATTTTCGCTATCATTGTCAATTGTGTAGTTGCCTTTGCTAAACACATTTAAACCAACTTCTGCGATATTGTTTAACGTTTTAATTGTTTTTACTTTTTCTAGAGTTGTTGTACTCATTGAAATCTCCTCTTTTCAGGTATTTTTAAAATTTTATGAATATTTTCATTTTAATAAGATAATGGGATTATATCATAATTCGACATAAACGTCCTCCTTATTAAACAGAAAAAGGCAAGGGATTTAATCCCTTACCTTTGCCCAGGCGAACGGCTTCGACACTATGTGCTCCCTCACGGTAATCCGTGTTTCGCCAGTTACACATAGCCTTTTCAATTACCTATATGATACCATATTTTGAATGAACTTCAACCTTAATTTGAAGAATATTCTTATTAACATAATAATTATATTATTGGCTTTTTCTAAAAGCATTTTTTGAAAACGAGCCTCCTTTTAGTCAAACCTTGGTTTAATATGCTCTTAAATTATGATAGAGTTAAAAACCCAGCTCCACTAAAATTAATTTCTAGATCACAAGACATTTCCCGGGTAAGCGCAGGAGTTGACTTTTTTCATGGTTTTGTGTCGATTTTTAGAAAGTTGGGGTGTGTAAGTTCAAGTGTTTGCAACTGGATTGAACAAATTGCTAAAATAGCTTCATTAATAACATAGAGGTGACGTTTATGAAAATTGAGATTTGGTCAGATTTTGTTTGTCCATTTTGTTATATAGGAAAACGTAGATTGGAGATGGCACTTGAGCAATTTCCACATAAAGATCAAGTTCAAATAGAGTATAAGAGTTTTGAATTAGACCCTCATGCACCAACTCATTCAGAGCAAGGTATATATGAAGCATTGGCAGCTAAATATGGCTCAACTGTAGAACAAATGAAGCAAATGAATATAGGCCTGATCCAACAGGCTGCAGAACTCGGGTTATCTTTTGAATTTGAAGGGATGAAGCCAACTAACACATTTGATGCCCATCGTTTATCAAAATACGCTAAAACCATTGGAAAAGATAAAGAAATAACTGAAAAGCTATTATCTGCATACTTTACAAAATCTAAAAATGTTGGGGATATCGATACATTAGTTGAAGTTGCTTTAGAGGCTGGAATTGAAAGAGAAAAAGCATTGGAAGTTTTATCTAACAAAACATCTTATGAACAAGAAGTACGAAATGATCAAAGCTTGGCAAAGCAATATGGAATTCAAGGAGTACCATTCTTCTTACTTAATCAAAAGTATGCCATCTCTGGTGCACAGTCTCCTGAAACATTTGCAGGTGCACTTCAAAAAGTTTGGGATGAGGAACATCAAAAGCCAATGTTTCAAGACCTAACAGTTTCTGATCAGGATGTATGTACTGATGATGGTTGCATAGTACCGCAAAACACTGAAAAATAACAGAACCAATAAAAAGAATGACTAAAAACTATAAGTCATTCTTTTTCTATTTTTAAAATCCATTTATAATACCCAACCAAAATAAGCAGTAGAATTGGATTAATGAAGGCTGAAATGCCTAGATTCCACCATCCATATCGAAAATACCCCCACGGTGAAGGCGAATTAGCTAACCATTCGTAAAATAGTAAAAATATTTCCCAAATGAAAATATAACGTGCAATTTTAAAGAAACCTTTTTTAAAAGGAAACCAGTTAAGAAACATAATATTAACAGGTGGAATTAATACTGTATATGCTGGAAATGCCAGCCAATCTATTCCTTTTGTTATATACCAATAGCCATGGTATTTTAAGTCCACAAATATATCGAAAACTAACTGAAATGCTATAGTAAAGACCCAAATATGGACAATATGGTTTTTTGTCAGCCTCTCATTCGTTTTAAAAGCTAAATAATTAAAAATAATGACTGAAAGAAGTAATATAATCAACTGATTACTCCTTCCTGTATGCAATTACCAAGTCTTAAGGAAAGAATCATGAAATCAACGTTACTAACAAAGAATTGAACCATATTATGTCTCCGTTCTAGTTAATAATCTCTCCCTGTATTCTTCACCTTAATGAAAATCTTTATCCTCAAATTGAAAATTTTGGAAAATAAAAAAATGACTTATAAGATACTTTTTCAGTAGCCTGATAAGTCATTTCATTACAATAATGCATCTGCCTCAACAATTTCTAATGTTAAATTTCCCCGTTCTGATAAATCGACTTCATATGGCGTTATGCTTTGGCCGGCCTCACCTTTAATAATTCGAATCGTCGGACGTCCTACCGAATGGAAATGATATTTCGTTACTATTCCGAGCCTGCCATCATTTAATTTAACAGTTAATCCTTGTGGATAGATTGCTATACAATTTTTAAACAGCTTTAACTGCTTTGTATCGAATTGGGTTCCACTTCCTGAAAATAGTAGTTCCATTCCTTGATGTGGCAGCATTGCCGGCCGATAGACTCTATGACTGGTAACGGCATCAAAAACATCGGCTACACTCAAGATTTTTGCATACGGATGAATTTTGTCACCTTTTATTCCCCTGGGATATCCTCTTCCATCGATTCTTTCATGATGCTGCAGGGCACAATGTGCTACAACCAAGGGTATTTCATGTACCTTTCGAAGAATATCAAACCCTAACTGAGAATGTGCCTTCATTTGTTGGTACTCTTCTCCATTGAGTCTTCCCGGTTTATTTAAAATTTCAGGTGCCACAAATATTTTCCCCAAATCATGTAATAGAGCACCTAAACCAATTTCCTCTATTTCTTTTGTAGACATACCATTTTTAATCGCAAGCTGACAGGAATAGATTGTAACATTTAAACTATGCGTGTAAACATGACTTTCATGAATCTTTGTTGTTGCAAGTAGATTTAGAACACTTGGATTCTCGGTTAAACATATCATGATATCTCTAAAGATTTTTTGAAAGGTCCGAACTGTTTTTTCTGTTTCAATCATGGCCTTAAATGTAGGCTTAGTTCCGTTCAATTCGGCGATTGTTTCTATTCCTTCTTTAATGACATTAGTTGCTTCGTTTAATAGTTCTATCGGAATCGACTCAACAATGTCAATCCCTTCAGAGGCTTTATCTTCTATGTAAACTGTATAGATATTTAAGTTTTTCAATCTTTTGATAAAACTATCAGTAAGCTCCGTCCCCTTAGTTAAAAGAATTTTACCCTTTTCACTATATATGGATCTACCTAATTTGATACCTGATTGACAATGATCTAATTTTACTAAACGCATTTTCTTTCCCCTGTCTCTTTTATATTTCTTTATTAAGTGACGTAAAATGCGTTCACAGCATTGTGTTGCATTTTTGACCTTTATATCTATAAAAGGCGGATGCAGAAATTTGTCTCTTACTGTCGATTATAGTCAACTTTCATTTGAATTTCAATGAAATATCTACCCTAAAAGAACTGGTTTTCATTGAAAATATGACAATCGAACCATAATGTTACTTTTTGATCGTTCAAAGGTCTGTTCAAAAATATCACGTTATTTATCTTGCAATTTAGAATTATTAAACTATAATTCTAAAAGAGGGAGGTTGATTTATGGTCATTCATTTTAAATTATCCGATAAAGATCAAGTACCAAAGTTAAACAAAATTGCGTCAAAATATCCTTTCGATATATGGATTCATAGTGAAGATCGAAAGTATGACGCAACTTCTATCCTTTCATTGTATACCCTACCTTTTAAGACAGAGTTAAAACTCGTAGTTGAAGAAGACGTTAACTCTACAGCATTACTGGAGGATATGAAAGCCTTTCGATAATCCTCTATCAGGTGTAACTATTTTACATAAACATTACTTGCTCCCCTTCTTTTAATAATATGGTGGAGCAACACTTCTTTTTCTATTTCTGATTAGTTTGTCTTGTATCGTCCTGTGTTGAAGTTGTTGATGTGACAGATTCCAATCCATAGCCAGTAGAACTTATTTCCAGATGCTCTTCTTTTTTATTTCCGTTTAAATGTAACATATCATCGTATTGATCTTTTCTCATCTTCTATTCTCCTTTCTTAAATAAGTGAACAGCCCGTTTAGGCTGTCCATATTTACCTTGTTACTGTATGTGAGTTATTGCAGCGGTTCCATTTTCCCTAACCCTTGTTTAACTCTCAACTCTTCAGGATTCGTTCCGTGTAAAGAAGCAGGACCCGGCTGAAGAGATGGTTTCTGCCCCATTGGTTGAGGATGTTGAACATATTGGAAATTTGCTTGTCCATCCAAAGTTGGCCCATTTGCCCAGCTACCGTTGCTGCTATCTTCACCTTCAGAAAAGTTCATAAACGAATAGGACACATCTTGTTTTTCATACTCTTGATTAAAATTACTCGGAACAATGGAACCTTGTGTTTGCTCAATTTCTTCAATTGCAGCCATCCATTGATTTTGATGCATTGTATCACGGGCAATCAAGAAAGACAGCATATCTCTTACACCAGGGTCTGTTGTCATTTCGTACAAACGACATACTTGTAACCTTCCTTGAGATTCTGCATTTAAATTTGCCCGAAAGTCAGCTAATAAGTTTCCGCTTGCAATCGTATATCGGGCATTCCATGGATAACCTGCACTATCGTTTGGCTGAGCCCCAAGACCATTTACAATAGCATGTTGGGGATTCATCCCACCTAAAACTGCTTCAATAACAGGATCTTTTGCTGCATCCTCCTGATCTTGAACAGGTGCACCATCTAATAATTGAGCAATCATTGTTGCAAGCATTTCAACATGACCAATTTCTTCTGTTCCAATGTCTAGAAGCATATCTCGATATTTTCCTTCTGCACGACAGTTCCATCCTTGAAAAAGATACTGCATCATAACCGATATCTCCCCAAATTGACCACCAAGGACCTCTTGCAATTTCTTGGCATATACAGGATCTGGTTGGCTTGGTTTTGCCGTATATTGTAATTCTTTAACATGATAGAACATCTAATTTCCCCCTCGAAAATTAACTTTCTTACTTTACTAGTATGAGGAACCTGCCAAAGGATATAGTGACCAATTGTCACCATTTAGAGTTCCAGGACAAAAAATAAGGCTCAGAACAATACTTATTCTGAACCTTTCCGGTATCTTATTGATTTTTATAGCCCTCACGCTTTACTTGAATATCTTCACCCTCAACATTTTCAATAACTGCATTGACTTCACCTTCCATGTAAGCATCTGACGCTTGCTCATGTGTGGTTGCTAAACCTGATGATAATGTGTTATTTGCTTTGTAATCTTCCACTTCATACGTTTTACCTGCAAGTAGAGATGAATGACTATTATTCGTTTTTTTCATGATCGCACTTCCCTTTTATCTAGAATTGTGAGAATCTTATTTCATTATGTCCAACGTTGATAAAACCATGTATGAAAAGTAATTGAGCGAATTTCTATTTTGAGAAAAGCCTTTTTGTCAAAATTGCTGATCTGGATGTAAATTGTTTTGCATATATTCCTTCACCTTCTCCATTTGATCGGATGAAGCAAGTTCAGTTTTGTACCAGCCCTTTTGTTCCATTAGTTTAAAAAGCCGATAATGATTATTTGTTGCTTTTTCAAGACATTGTTGATAGATGTCCCGAAGATCTTTATGTGACGCCTCTAACATCGTACTACTAATGCTCTGACATCTTCCCTTTTCCAGCTCCAAACAAAGCTGTGTCATCTCCCGATCTGTTAAACCGCGTCCTTCCATATTGTTCGGCATAAACTTGTCCCCTTTTATCTTATTGAATCATTTTTGATTGGTTAAAGTATTGTGATAGAGCGGCAACATTTAATTGATGTTGCTCCGCTAATTGTTCTAACTCATTTTTTAATGTTTGATCATCACATAATGATGCACACCAGTTCATTGTCTTTCCTAAGATTTCTTCCGCCCTTATTTCGTCTTCTATAAAGGAAAGTTCTTTCATTGTGAGCTGTTTCATCTTCCTCACCTCCAAAAATCTCACCCTTTTCTAAACTAGTATTGATTAGTACAAGAGCTTTTATCCAATTGGATATATTTTCTTACATAAGCCTTATTTTTAGAGTAAATAGTAAGGATGTAAAAGTGAGGAGGAATAGTAGGTGAACCATATTCAAGCTTTTTTGATAAAAGCAGGCGCTACTTTCTTGTTGCTAATGATTATTTTAGGTTTACTGTTTCGATATTCAGTTGGAGATGTATTTATCTTAACGTTAATCATCGGAGTTGTATCTTATCTACTTGGGGATCTTATGCTATTGCCAAGAACAACAAACATGACAGCAACTATTTCCGATTTCGCCATTACAATGCTTATTACGTGGTTTTACTTAGCAAACATTACCACTTCAGCAACAAATGTATTTCTAGCTTCACTCTTAACCGCTCTGGGTGTAGCTTTATTTGAAATGTTTTTCCATCGATATATGATTAATCATACCCTCCATCAAAAAGATGAATTCGAAAGACTTGGTCACTTGCGATATAATACTGAAATATCAGAAGAAATCACTCCAGATCGATCTAAAATTAGAGATCAAGAATAAAGTAGAAGGCACGTAAAACTGTGCCTTCCATTTGTTTATTTATTATTTGGATCAGAGCAATTCGTCATACTTTTCCCATTAATTACTAGCTGGAAATCTCCTATTCCTCCTCCACCCGAACCCGAAGTTGACGATTCAACATTTTTGGGAGAAATACAATGCGAATCTCCAAAATTCACCACACCACCATTAACACTTTCTATGGTTACTTTTTTAATAAAACATGGCATCGTTTTAACTCCTTTTCACCTGAGACCTTGTTGTATAGTATGTACTGAATGTCCATTGTTGTGGACATGACTACTAGTAAAGGAGAAAATGGACTATAAAAGGTATAATAATAAAAAAGGACACACTCATAGTTCATTCATTTGCCATTGTTTCACTTTATACCCCTGTTCGTTTTCTTGACAATCATACCTCTTAGAATTAATATACCAAGTAGTATATTCATTAGTTTAATATACATATTTCATAGATAATAGAACGATCGAGATAGAAAAGAAAAATGATGTAGATAGAAGGGGAAGAAAAAATGGACCAAGGAGATATACGACAAAGACAGCCTTTGTCAAAAATCTTGGCATTGACGATTAAAACAGGAATTATAAAATCTAACTTGATTCCAATGTTTGCCGGATTAACATTATCACTATATACCTATCAATACGGGCTTTTAGAAAAATTACCAGATATAATTTTTGCATTGATTGGTTCTATTTTAGTCATCGGGGCTGCTGGCGCTTTTAATAACCTCTATGATCGGGACATTGATGCAATCATGCAAAGAACCAAAAACCGTCCAACTGTTACTGGGGAAATTAACCCTAAAGTGGTTTTATGGCTTGCAATATTCATGTCTATTTTTGGAATACTGGCACTTTCATTAACAACTATGTTAGCTGCATTCCTGGGATTTCTAGGTTTGTTTTTTTATGTTATCCCCTATACAATGTGGAGTAAAAGGAAAACCGTTTACAATACCGAAATTGGAAGTATTTCAGGTGCAATGCCTCCTCTCATAGGGTGGGCAGCTATTCATCCTGATATCACACACCCAGCTATACTAGGACTATTCGTTATCTCCATTATTTGGCAAATGCCACATTTCTATGCAATTGCCATAAGAAAACACGATGAATATAAGGCTGCTAATGTACCTATGCTGCCAGTTGTCAAAGGGGTTAAGAGGACATATATCCAAACGAATATATACTTAATCATTTTAATTGGAAGTAGTTTTCTTTTTAGCTCTTTAAGCATTGGACTTATGTTAGTTGCCCTTCTTTTAAGTGTAATTTGGCTTGGAATAAGTATTTACGGTTATAAAAGAATGGATTCAGAGAAATGGGCAAAATCACTGTTCATTTATTCTCTAATACACATGACCATACTCTTTTCAACCGTTATTATCTATTCTCTTATGGGTATTATCTTTGATCTATAAGAAAATGGGTATACTAAATCTCCATATGAAAACGGGCGGTGCACATGATCAACACCGCTCTTTAAAACAATGTTTGTACTATAAAAAGAAAGTGTTATTGAATACAAGTTTCGTTCATTGTAATGTATAACTAGAAACACTCCAATGCTTCGAGTTTTTTATTTTCTTACCTTCCCACCCTCTTGCAAGAAGCTCTTTTGCAATTAACATATTAAAAAATCCGTGACCAACGACAACAACTGAGTGATATCTTTCTGCATATTCAATAAGTTGATTCGCCGCCCGTTTTGATCTGAGCTTTGCATGCTTATATGATTCACAGTTGCTCGAATAACCACTAAACCACAAACATCTAAATAAGGTAAACCACATCTGCGTGGACACTTTTATATTCAGTAATCTTGTAGAAGGTATTGGCATTTCTACTTCCCGAAATAATGGATCTGTTATCATATATAAATTATTTCGCAGCAATCGAGCTGAGTCTATCGATCTTTTTAAATCACTTGTAATAAAAACTTTAGCATGAGCTACCTTCTGTTGCGTAGTCTGAGGAAAATCGTTTTCCTCAATAACCCCATTTGAATTATAATCATTAACCCATTCCTTAAATTCTTCACAATTTTTCCGTTGGTTGTCATTCAATAATGACCTACCATGTCTAATCAATGATATTTCCATTCTTTTTCTCCCTTATTTACAAAAAACTATTTTCTTTTATTTTATCACTAGTTATTAGTACTTGGTACTAATTCTAATAAAAATAAAAGCTCAGTGTTTTTGTCATCACTGAGCTTGCTATAAAATTAGAGACATTCCCGGTGCATCTTGTTCTCTTTCCTCAAAACCTAATTTTTTATAAAAATGTTGTTTGCCCTTTGCCGAGAAAAGTTGAATCGATTGGATACCTGACTCTTTGCATGTTTTTAGAAGCTGTTCAATAATTTGTTTGCCAAGTCCTTGATTTTGATAGGTTGGATCTACCATTACATCACAGATGAGTGCCTGATACACACCGTCTGAAATCATTCTTCCAAACGCAATTAATTGGTCTTGATCATAAATCGATATATGAAACCAGCTATTCTCTGCAGCTTGGTACAATTGTTCACGTGTATAGGTTCCTTTTTTATTTTTTATTAATCCACTCGCTTCATGTAGCTGAACAAATTGTTCAAAAGAAGGAAGTACATTTGAATACGTATAGTTCATTCTTTTCACCTTCTATATAAATCATGTATTTCTATGTATCTATACATATATTTATACAGTAAGTTGAATAAAAATTCAATTATATTTTTTACATTTTTTAAAATGGAATTAAAAAAAGACGAGTTTCCCCGTCTAATTTTCTCGATTATTTGTCGTCTCTATCGTCTTCACGATCTTCATTTGGTCTTCTTCCCCAAAGCAATCCCCATGGATCTCTTCTTCTTTCATGATGATGATGGTCCTCATCGTGATCATGCTTTTTTTCTGTAATAATATTTACTTCTTTTGCATGAATAACTAAATTGTCTACTTTAATGACTTGTTCTTTTTTAGGCTTTGACAAATCCCTCTCCCCCATTCTCTTTAAATCGTTATATTTTATTCAAATCTGAGAAAAGGGTATAGGCAGTCGCCGCTTTTCTTTGTATTAAACCATTTCTTTATTCACAATAATCTCCAGCAACCTTTTTCACTTGTTGAATACCGTCCCAAAGGCTTCCAGGACCATCATAAACTAATGTAATCGGACCATTATACCCTTGAGCCGCTATAATATCTAACGATTGGCGAAACTCTTCTTCATCAATGATGCCGCTTTCGTCACAATTTGCCTTTGCATGTACCGATTCAGCATATGGCATTAAATGCTTAATGGATTCATATTTAACATCACTGTTAAAATTCCCAAAATCGACTGTGAGTCCTATTTCATTATTCGTTAGTAATTCAATACAGTTTTCCTTTGTTGAAGAAAGCGGTTTAAAATTTTCGGTCACGACACGGACTTGTTTTGGTAGAGCGTATTCGGCCAATTCTTTTAAGCTTTCCTTCGATCGATTTAATGCTTGTATATCTGTAGGAGACGCTTCTCCAGCAACAGCACGAATACTTTTAGCACCAACGATTGAGGCAATATCAATCCACTTTTTTATATATTTGATATCAGCTTTTCGTCTATTATCATCAGGAGAACTAATATCCCCATAATCGACTAGTAAACAATGAAAATTCAACTCTGCTTTTTCAAATGAATGTTTTAGCTGTAACAAATAGTCATTTTCCAAAGTTGGAAAATGAAAATGACATACTTCTAGTGACTTAAATTGTTGATTAGCCAAAATCGAGGGTAATTCAAGTAATGTTGTATTTTCCGGTTGTTGTTCGATTTTCGTTTTATGAGTTCCTTTATTTTCATCCCAAAACGTCCATCTTAACGGTCCCAGTTCGCGATGAAGACTCCAGGTTGTTAGTGACAAATGTGGCATAGTTAAACTCCTCCTAATGGTTTCTCACTTATAAATTCACCGTGAGAGTGCTGTCTTCCTGCTGTTTAAACAATCCATTTAGAGGAGTCTTTCATTCTTTTGTAGGATCTCGATAAATATACTTTTCATATACAACTTGAAAACCGTACAATGCGATTGATTTAACTAAAAATAATAGGGAAAGCTGAAACTTTGTTAATCGAACAAGAGTCACATACCCAATTTTCTTGAACCAATCTATTGTAAAATATGTAAAAAAAGCGTCAACTACAATGTTAATCAACATGTATAGCTTAAACTTTCCAAAGGTATATTTAAGGATCCAAATTGATCCAACGAAAAATGGTCCAAAAATTAATGGAAGCTCACCAATTACGTTCGGTTTTACGGAGAGTGGAAACCACCACCACCTTTTCTTTTCAGCTAAATAGCCTTCTGCCATAACATAAAAACTTATAAAAAGTACAGCAGGAAGAAATCTTTTAAATACTTTTGCAGATAAGAGCGGAACAGATACCCAGGGCAGGATAGTTATTAACATCATAAAGAGTTTTACATTCCTCATTTTTCAAGACATCCTTTTTATTTTTCTCTTACATTTATCTTTCCAATTTTGGATCATATTATGTGGATCTTCAGTATAAATTAACCAATTATATCAAGTATTCATTTCTGTTCCTCATTCATCATAAATATAAAAACAATAACCGCAAACACAATATTTGATTTTTACATGTAACGATTCATAAAAAAGGCTAAATAATAAAGGTGGGGTAAGATGACATCCAATATGATACCCGTTTGGGATGAACATTTATTTTGGTTGGAGGTTTTGCAAGATCATGCTTATTTTGTGAGGGATCATCTTTCTGTAAGTGAGGCTGAATATGTAAATACAGCACAGCAATATATCCATTTATTTGGTGAACTCCTATCCTTGTTACATTCGATTCCAAGAACAGCTCAATATCATGATGAAGCGATGATTCACTTTGCTAAAAAAGCTTGGCCTGTTTCAAAAGGCTATTATGAATTTGAAGGGAACCTGCAATCACTTCGTATTGATAATAAAGTGAATTTAAATCTATCTCCTACATATTTAAATGGTACACTTGGTGAAAATCAGGAGTACCTGCGAATCTTAACGTTTCTAGCACAAGGGAAAAACCCTGTACCTCTCCCCTTAGTAGATTTAATGGACTTATGGCTTGAGGATCAATTAGGACATGTCGTTCTTTTCGAAAACATACTTGATCCAATAGAATTGATGGTAACTAGGCAAGCTGAAGTCTATAAAAGCCTTTATCAGGCATTTATTATTCAAAATCGTCATTTAAAAGGTTATTTAAGATTTAAAAAACCTAATTTTGCGAGACAAAAAGAATTTGCCAATGATGTAGGAAAAACAACAATTGAAATGAGCAAGTTTATTAATAGTATGATAATGAAATATAAAGAAAATACGTTGCTTAATAAATCGACTCTCCGTTTCCTTGAACATCATTTTCCCGAAACATGCTATTTTATTAAAAAGTTAAGCTATTACGCTCCAGGTTTACATGAAGAAGCAAGTAAGTGTTCCCTAAAAAGACCATCATATTCGAACGAATCTTTTTAAAGAGATCACTAAAAAACGTCGAGTAGCCATTGACTCGACGTTTTCATGTTATGGCTCGTTAAGTTAATTAAAGAAATTTCTGCTGAAATGCACTAATCGCATTGTATTCATTTTCTAATAGTCTTGGAAGACGAATAAATATTGGCATTAGCTCTCGATAGGCAGCTGTTGCCTCTTTATTTGGTTGATGAGAATGGATAGAGCCGACCATTTTTTCGACTTCACTTAATGAGTCGATTTCCCCTAAACCGTACATCCCCAGAACAATTGCCCCTAAACATGAACTTTCGAAGCTTTCAGGAATGGTTACTTCTTGATCAAATACATCTGCAAGCATTTGTCTCCAGAGCTCTGATCTTGCAAATCCACCGGTAGCTTGTACACGTGTTGGCATACCAATCAGTTCTTCAAGTGCCAGCAGCACACTATATAAATTCAGCATAACTCCTTCGAGAACTGCACGGATCATATGTTCTTTTTTATGGTGCATTCCTAAGCCGAAGAAGGAGCCTCTTGCATTTGCATTCCATAATGGAGCCCTTTCACCTGCCAAATATGGATGAAATAATAGCCCATTTGATCCTGGTGGAACGGTTGAAGCTATTTTTGTTAACACCTCATATGGATCAATTCCTAAACGTTTGGCCGTTTCCACTTCGGCATTTGCTAATTCATCACGTACCCAGCGGAAAATCATTCCACCATTATTAACAGGTCCACCGATCACCCAATGCTTTTCTGTTAAAGCATAACAAAAAATACGGCCCTTTGGATCTGTCACCGGACGGTCTGTGACAGCCCGAATCGCACCACTTGTCCCTATCGTCACGGCCACAACCCCAGGCTCAATAGCATTCACCCCAAGGTTGGAAAGTACACCATCACTAGCCCCAACGATGAAAGGAATATCTTCAGGGAGCCCGGTTAATTTTGCAAATTCTAATGACATGCCTTTTAGACTCTCAGTTGTGCTAACAGGCTTTGAAAGTTGATCTTTACTCACACCAGCAATCTCAAGTGCCTCTTCATCCCAATCTAAGTTTTCCAAATGGAACATCCCTGTTGCTGAAGCAATTGAATAATCGATCACATATTCACCGAATATACGATAAAAAACATATTCTTTAATAGAAATAAATTTATTCTTAGGCTGAAGTAATTCTGGATGTTCATTTTTCAACCATAATAACTTAACCAATGGAGACATCGGATGAATGGGAGTACCTGTACGTAAATAAATATCATGGCCATTATATTCATTTTTTAATTTTTCCGCATAATCGGCACTTCTGTTATCAGCCCATGTAATAGAAGGAGTTTGCGGCATTCCTTCATCGTCCATGACAATTAAACTGTGCATAGCTGAACTAAAGGATACAAATTGAACATCACGACCAGTAATGTTTGCTTCAAGTAAACTATTCTTCATAACCGATAAAACAGCTTGGAAAATTTCCTCCGGATCCTGTACTGCCGTTACAGGAGTTGGTGTATAAAGTGGGTACTCCACACCATAGCGGCTGATTGCTTTCCCTTCTTTATTAAAAATTACAGCTTTTGTGCTCGTTGTTCCTATGTCTACACCCATCATGTACTTGCTCATCAATATTCCTCCTAAATGTGAGAAAAGGGAAAACCGTCACAGGTTGTCCCCTTCTCAACTAATTATCCAATAAAGGCTCCTAAAATTAATGCCACTGCGACACCTACTAAACCAATGAGTGTCTCCATCACAGTCCAAGATTTTAATGTGTCTTTTACACTTAATCCAAAATAGCGTCCTACTAACCAGAAACCTGAATCGTTTACATGTGATAATACAGTTGCTCCTGAAGCGATTGCAATAACAAGTAAACCTAAAACAGGACCTTCTAGATTTAGCATTTCAATAAGTGGTGCCATTAACCCTGCAGCTGTTACCATAGAAACTGTTGCTGAACCTTGTGCAACACGAACAGCCGCCGCAATTAAAAACGCTAACAAAATTGGTGGTAAAGGAGAACCTGCCATCATTTCACCAAGTACTTCACCAACACCGGAGTCAATTAGGACCTGCTTAAACACACCACCGGCACCAGTAACTAAAATAATAATTCCTGCCGGTTCTAATGCTTTTGTTGCGATATCCTGTACTTCTTGACGAGAATATCCTCTTTTTGTTCCCAAGAAAACAAACGTTAAGATTGTTGCAATTGTTAATGCCACAAATGGGTGACCTAAGAATGTTAAAATTTGACGAATGATATTTCCTTCTTCTAATAATACACCTGAAACCGTGTTCAGTAAAATCAGTACTAAAGGAATCATAATTAATGAAGCAATTAATTTAAAACTTGGTAATTCTTTATCATACTCTATTTCTTCAAGATTCATATAATCCGGAACAACAACATGTAGTTTCTTTGAAATATATTTTGCAAAAAGTGGTCCTGCAATAATCATTGCCGGAATACCTGCGATTGTACCGAATAAAATAACCCAACCAAGATCTGCTCCAATTAAATCAGCTACCGCAATTGGTCCTGGAGTTGGTGGTATAAAACTGTGGGTAACAGCTAAACCAGCAAGCAATGGAATTCCATAATATAAAAGGGATTTTCCTGTTTTCTTTGCTAAACCGTATACAATTGGAACTAAAATAATAAAACCTACGTCAAAGAAAACCGGAATTGCTACTAAAAACCCTGTAATCCCTAATGCCCATTGTGATTTATCTTCACCAAATTTTTTCACAAGTGTTTGAGCTAAACGTTCCGCACCGCCTGACACTTCAAGCATTTGACCAAACATAGCACCTAAACCAACAACGACAGCTACAAATCCAAGCGTTCCACCCATACCGTTTTGCATGGATGTAACAACATCATTTAAAGGCATTCCAGCTAAAATACCTACGATTAAACTGACTAATAATAATGAAACGAATGCATGTAATTTTGTACGAATAACTAAAAATAATAGAAGAAAAATTCCGGCTAATGCCACTAAAATCAACATTTGATCTGACATATTATTTCACTACCTCTCTATGATGTAACAAATCATTTTGGAAATAAGAAGAAAGCAGTCATTTAAAACTCTGTCTTCTTATTTCATAGTCTTTCTTATTTATGGAAAATAATCATTTTTTCTCTACTGCGTGACCGCCAAATTGATTTCGCAAAGCTGCCACCACTTTTCCGGTAAATGTGTCATCCTCAAGAGAACGATAACGCATCATTAACGCAAGAGTTATAACCGGTGCAGCTGTTTGAAGATCCAACGCTGTTTCAACAGTCCATTTCCCCTCACCTGATGAATGCATGATCCCTTTAATGCCTTCAAGCTTTTCATCTTTTGAAAAAGCATTTTCAGTTAATTCCATTAACCAAGATCGAATGACAGACCCGTTGTTCCATACTCTTGCTACCTTTTCATAATCATAGTCAAACGGACTTTTCTCCAGAAGATCAAATCCTTCAGCAATCGCTTGCATCATCCCGTACTCAATACCGTTATGAACCATTTTTAGAAAATGTCCGCTTCCGGCTTTTCCAGAATATAGGTAACCGTTTTCAACTGTGATATCTTTAAATATCGGTTCTATCTCTTTGAAAACCTCTTCATTTCCACCGATCATTGTACAAGCACCATTACGAGCACCGTCTACTCCACCACTTGTACCACAATCAAAGAAATAAATCCCTTTTTCTTCACATTTCTCATTACGTTTAAGTGAATCTTTGTAATGAGCATTTCCACCATCTATAATCCGATCTCCCTCTTCTAAAAATGGAAGCAATTGTTCAAAAACAGATTGAGTTGCATCACCTGCAGGTACCATCATCCAAACTGTCCTTGGCTTTGAAAGGTTGCTAACAAGTTGTTTAATCGTGTCAGCTGTTTGAACTCCTATGGAAGAAATTTTTTTCATAGATTCATGATTTACATCAAAAGCTACAACTTCGTACTCTTTATCTACTAAATTAAGAGATAGCTGATATCCCATCTTTCCTAAGCCTATCATTCCTATTTGCATGTTTAAATCATCCTAACTGTTACGGAATTAATTTTCTTGATATCTTCATTATAAGAAAAAAAATTCTTTTTGCAAGCGTAATCAGAAAAATATTTTTTCTTTTTATGAAATTTAGTATAATAAAAGAAAGCCCTATCAGGAGTGAAACATGATGAAAAAGTCTCAAGAACCATGTCTCGTCACCATTCGAAAGCTTTATCCAAAGTTTAGTGTGACAGAAAGAAAAATTGCCGATTTTATTTTAAAAAATCCCAATAAGATTATACATTCTTCAATTAATCAATTAGCTGAGGACTTAGAGGTAGCTGATTCAACTGTTTTCCGTTTTTGCAAACGAGTAGGTTATAAAGGATATCAAGCGATGAAAATTGCTCTCGCTTCAGAGGTTGTTTCCCCTCTACAAGATATACATGAAAAAGTCACTGAAGGTGATACTGTTGATACCATCGCCACAAAAGTCGTTCGTTCTAATATGAAAACGCTTGAAGATACGCTCTCAATCTTAAATGAAGAACAGATTCAATTGGCTGTGGACAGTATGATCGGAGCAAATACGATTGAATTCTTTGGAAGCGGTGGTTCAAGTATTATTGCACTTGATGCCTATCATAAGTTAGTTCGAACTGGATTAAAAGTACACACTGTTATTGATACACATTTCCAGCTTATGGCAGCATCGCAAATGACAGAAAAAGATTGCGCGGTATTTATCTCCCATTCTGGATCATCTAAAGATATTCTTCATATTTTGAATATCGTCAAATCAACAGGAGCGAAAATGATTGCTATTACAAACTATGCAAAATCACCATTAAGCGCAGCAGTTGATATCCCCCTTTATACCGTGTCAGATGAAACAGAGTATCGTTCTGAGGCATTATCATCACGAATTGCACAGTTAACAATCATTGATGTGTTATATGTAAATATCTTGATGAAGCGCGGCACGGAAGGAAAAGAAGCGTTAAAGAAAATGCGTGAGGCGATTATGGTTAAAAGAATTTAAACAAAAAGCAGAGACGAATCTAAACATCGCCTCTGCTTTTTGTTTAATTTAATAATTGTGAAAGCTCATCCACTAATTCTGTAAACTTTCTAAGTGAATTTTCAATAGGCTCTGATGATCTTAAGTCTACACCCGTTTTCTTTAGTAACTCTAGAGGATAATCAGAACTTCCGCTTTTCAGGAACTCTAAATAGGATGTTAGTGTTTCTTGATCACCTTCAAGTATTTTTGTGGCAATATGAATGGCTGATGCAAAACCTGTTGCATACTTATACACATAAAACGGACGATAAAAATGAGGAATTCTTGACCAGCCGTATTTTACCTCTTTATCAAATACAACTTCATCACCATAATACTCTCTAAACAATGATTCATATGTTTCATTGAAGACATCAACATTTAACGGACGGCCTTGTTCAGCTAATTCATGTGTTTTCATTTCAAACTCTGCAAACATAACTTGTGTAAAAAATGTCCCTTTAAATTGATCAATAAAATGATTGACTAAATGTTTGCGAATTTCTACATCTGTTTCGGTGTTTAATAAGTAATTAATCAGCAATACTTCATTTACTGTTGATGCTACTTCAGCGACAAAAATACTATATCTTGCTGTAATTTGCGGCTGATGCAAAGAGCTTAATTTACTATGTACACCATGTCCGCATTCATGTGCCAATGTAAACAAGCTGTCAAGATCATCCTGATGATTCAAAAGAATGAAAGGATGAACTCCGTAAACACCTAAATTATATGCGCCTGAACGTTTACCAGGTGTTTCTCTTACATCAAGATAACGTAATTGCTTAAATTCCTTTAAGGTGTTGAGATAATCTTCTCCTAGAGGCGATAGTGCCTTACACATGGTCTCATAAGCTTCATCATATGTAATGATTTGCTTAACACCACTTACCAGTGGAACACTCATATCATATTGCCTTAATTCGTCCAGCTTCAATATTTGTTTACGTACTTTTGAATATTGATGCAGGGATGATAGGTTTGCCTTCGTTGACTTTATCAAGTTGACATAGACTTCTTTCGGCACATTATCTCCAAATAGCGCTTTTTCCAACGCCGAAGGATAATGACGCAGCTTTGACATTGTCACATTGTTCTTGATCGCAGCTGAAAGTGTAGAAGCGATAGAGTTTTTCAACTGAACATATGGTTGGTAATATGCTTTATATGCTTCTTTTCGTTTGTTTCGGTCTTCATCTTCAATTAATTTTGCATACATGCCTCTTGTTAGTTCAACTGACTCTCCGTCATCATTTGAAATGTCACCAAACTTAATATCTGCATTATTCAACATACCAAATGTGTTACTTGGAGCAGAAAGTGCCTCCCCCAGTTTAGAGACAATTTCTTCTTGCTCTTTACTTAATACATGTTTTTTATAGCGAAAAGCTTCCCATAAATCTTCTTCAAAGTAATGAAGTTTCTCCTCTGATGTGATGTACTCTTTTAACGTGCCTTCTTTCAAACTTAAAAGAAACGGCATAAAAAACGAGGTAGCAGCCCCAACCTTAACACTTAGTTGTTTTGCTTGATCTAATAATGATTGTGAACTTGTCTGTCTTGTATCTTCATCTACTTTTAACATTGCATAAGCATACAATTTATTAAACGTAAAAGATAATTCTTCCTTTTGTTTTAAAAAGGAATATAAAGAAGCGCCATCATGAATGTTGCCATCGAAGTTTTTTAATTCTTCAGCTTTTATGGCCACTGTTTCTAGATCTCTATCCCAATCTTGTATGTTTGAATAAAGGTCTGACAAATCCCATTTTTCATGATCTGGCACTTCTTTTCTTGATTTATATGTAGTTGTCATGTCACACTCCCCTTTCTTTACGTGTACTCCTATCAATACACTATATTCGATAAAAATTCAATTAAGCCTTCTTATAAATAGACTCGTTTTAAAAAAGAACAATTCTAGAAATCGCTTTCATATATTGATAGACATTCTTCTCTTTCGTCATTAAAATAAAGGAGATACCTTCTGAAAGCAGGGATATGTGTATGATGAAAGATTGGAAAAAGATTTTGCTGTTAGCTATACCTTCGATCGCGTCGTTTGCTTCTATGACGCTGACAGGAACAATCAATCTTATTATGGTTGGGCAATTAGGCGCTCTTGCTATTGCCATTGTCGGGGTTTCCAACATTATTATGTATAATGCTTGGGCGATTTTCTCAGGAATAGGTCACACCGTCAATTATTTGGTTGCACAAAACTATGGTTCCAATCAGATGAAAAAAGGTGTAGAACGAACTTATATTGCATTTTATTTATGTATTATAGCCAGTGTGTTTCTCCTTTTAGTAGGATTTTTGTTTCCAGCTGACATATTTCGGGTGATGGGAAGTTCTGCTGACATGATTACTGAAGGAGAAAACTATTTGCAAATCCGCTTTTTTGCAATGATTTTTTCTGTTTTCGTCTTTGTTTTTCATGGTTTTTTACGTGGAATTGGTGATACGAAAACCCCGATGGTTAGTGCAATTATTGGGAATCTCATAATGATCTTTCTTACATATGGATTAACATATGGCCATCTTGGTATGCCGGATTTAGGGCTGACAGGTGCTGGTATTGCCTTTTTAACCGGGGAAGTAGTGACATTTCTTATTTGTGCGTATTTTTATTTTGTTAAGTTGCATGCAAAATTTGGAACACGGACGATTGTCCCTTTTAACCGTTTGGAGTCTAAATTGATTTTTAAAGAAAGCTCAAAGCTGGGTTTTCAGGAGTTTTCGATGAGTATGGCTATGTTTGTTTTTACAGCATTTGTTACCAGATTAGGAACTCATGCTCTTGCAGCAAATGAAGTAGCTCTTAGTGTCATGAGTCTCGGGTTTATGCCGGCCTTTGCTTTTGGATCTACCGCCACCATTTTAGTCGGTCAAGAAATCGGAAGAGGTGATCCAACGGCCGGTAGAAAAGCAGGTACGAACACCGCTATTTTAGGTTGTATTTTTCTTCTTATACTTGGTGTTGTACAGTTTTTCCTTTCTGAGCCAATCGCAAGAGTTTATTCGGGAGATCCAATGGTGTATGAACTTGCCGGAAAGCTCATTATGATTTCCGCCTTTCTTCAATTGTTCGACGGACTGCTGAACTTCTATGCTGGAGGTTTAAGAGGAATCGGTGATACGTCATTCTTATTAAAAACATCACTTGTGTTAGGGTGGGTATTTTTTATCCCTTTAAGCTATATCCTTACCTTTACCCTTCAATTATCAAGTGTGGGTGCTTGGATATCGTTGTATTCATATTTAGCTTTATTTGGAATTACGGTGATGATCCGTTTTTATCGCACAAACTGGTCAACAATTAAGATAAAAGTTGTTTCAGATGAAGTAAAGCACAGTATTAGCTCATAATAGAAAAAGGTGAATGTGAAATGTAAGTTAAACCATTTCCATTCACCTTATTGTTTATTAACGAGCTACTAGTTAACTAGATTTTAGCCATTTAAAAAAACCAACTTTTCCCTGTCCCTCACAAGTTGCACATGCGATAACCCCTTGACCGTCACATGTAATACACGGTTGGTTACCTACAAGCCTAAACCCCTCTCCGGAACAGTCTTTGCAATTGAAATGTTTACTACCATCACAGCTTTTACACTTCATATGATTGCCCTCCTGTTTCAATATTGGAGCTTGATAAGATATAAATATACAGCTACAGGGATATGCTTCCACTATTACTTTGTAAGATTTGCTCTCAGTTATAATATATTTAAATCATTGAGGTCTTATGATTGTGTAAGAATACAAAAAGATATCCTTTTTATGACACATATTACAGTTTATCTACAAATCCTGTTACGTTTTATTCTCCCTTATAGAAGGGAGTTCTCTTTTCTTTAAAAGCGTTTAATCCCTCCTGCCGATCTTTTGTTGGAATGGTAATTTCATATGCTTTTCGTTCAAGAGCCAGTCCAGTTAATAAATCAAATTCACTACCTTTGTCGATGGCGAATTTTGCTTGTGTTACGGCAATTGGAGCATTTTTTACAATTTTTCCTGCCAAATGAACGGCATCTTTTTCAAGTTCTTCTGCCTTTGAGACATGCTCAACTAAACCAATTTTTAGTGCTTCTTGTGCTGTTACTTTTCTTGCCGTATAAATTAGTTCTTTAGCTCTTCCCTTTCCGACCAACCGTGGTAATCGCTGGGTTCCTCCAGCTCCGGGAATGATTCCAAGAGATGTTTCTGTTAGCCCAAGATATGCGTGTTCTGACACAATTCTTATGTCACAAGCTAAAGCAAGCTCTGTCCCGCCTCCAAGTGCTGCACCATTAATGGCTGCTATAACCGGTTGAGGCAATGACGCAATACGTTCTATCATCTGGCGAATTCCATCCAGTGTTTGCCTCACCTCTTTTTCATTCATTGAGGCTCGCTCCTTCAAATCAGCTCCGGCACAAAATGCTTTTGTCCCTTGTCCAGTTATAATCACACATCGGACAGTTGGGTCGTTCTTTATTTCAGATACTATGTGATCAAGTTCACTTACCATTTGTATAGACAAGGAGTTAGCCGCATTCGGTCGTTTTAGTGTAATTTTGGTGATATATTCTTCAATTTTATCGAATGAAGCAGCATGAACCATTTTATAAAATCCTCCTACTTTTTTATATGTCTATCAATAAAATCTGTCGTTGTCTCACCTTTATGAAAGGCAGTATGTGTTGTTATTTTTCTTAATAACGGGATATTTGTTTTGATTCCTTCTACTATATAGTTGGAAAGGGCAATTTCAAGCTTTGTAATGGCCTCTTCTCTACTCTTTCCCTTAACTATAAGCTTGGCAATCATAGGGTCATAAAATGGTGATACAATTGACTCTTCATGAACCCCAAGCTCATGTCTAACCCCTTCCCCTTCAGGAAGACTAAGCGTTGAAATCTTTCCTGGTGAAGGAAAAAATGTGATTGGATCTTCCGCGTAAATCCTTGTTTCTATGGCATGACCGTTACACTTTATATCACTTTGATCAAATGGTAATGGTTCTCCTGCTGCAATTCTCAGCTGCTGTTCCACTAAATCAATACCTGTAGTCTCCTCTGTCACAGGGTGCTCCACTTGTAATCTTGTGTTCATTTCTAAAAAATAGAATGTTTCGTTTTCATCAACTAAATACTCTATCGTCCCGGCATTTGTATAGCCAATCGCCTTTGCAGCTTGAATGGATGCTTCCCCCATTTTTCTTCGTAGATGATCATCAAGAAATGGTGATGGTGCTTCTTCGACTACTTTTTGATGTCTTCGTTGTACTGAACATTCCCTTTCCCCTAAGTACACTGTATGACCATATGAATCAGCCAAAATCTGAACCTCAATATGCCTTGGCCTTTCAATATATTTTTCAAGATACATCTCTTCATTTCCAAAAAAAGATTTTACCCGCTTTTGATTTCCCTCAAATGCTTTTATCATGTCCTGATCAGTTCTTACAACTTGCATCCCAATTCCCCCACCACCTGCAGATGCTTTTAACATAATTGGATATCCGATTTTATTCGCAGTGGCTACAGCATCATCTGTATTGTTGATAGAAGTTTGGATGCCCGGTACAATCGGAACTCCGGCTCGTTCCATCGTAAGTCGAGCTTCAATTTTACTTCCCATTGAAGAAATGACTTCGGGTGAGGGTCCTATAAACACAAGTCCCTCCTCTTGACACCTTGTTGCAAATTGAGGATTTTCAGATAGGAAGCCATACCCGGGATGGATGGCTTCCACTTTGGAGGATTTTGCAATTTCTATTATTTTATCAATTTTCAAATAACTGTCTGTTACACGGGGACCTCCTACAAGATAGGCTTCATCTGCCAGTTTTACATGTGGTGCAACTTGATCGGCTTCTGAAAAAATCGCAACGGTCTTAATGTCCATCTTTTTACATGTCCTGATGACTCGTACGGCAATTTCCCCTCGGTTGGCTATAAGGATTTTTTTGAACATAACATCAGCTCACTTTCGCTATCACTTTGCTAACAACCTATTTGGCGGGCAATGACCATTCTTTGTACTTCTGAAGTCCCTTCCCCGATTTCTAATAATTTGGCATCTCGGAAAAATCTTTCTACTTGATATTCCTTCATATATCCATATCCGCCATGAATTTGAATGGCCTGGTCACAAACTCTCATACACATTTCAGAAGCAAATAATTTGGCCATGGCAGCTTCCTTTTTAAAGATCTTTCCTTGATCTTTCAACCATGCAGCTTTATATACCATATTTCTTGCAACTTCAATATTCATCGCCATATCGGCAAGCTTAAATTGAATCGCTTGAAATGTTGATAAACTTTTTCCAAACTGTTTCCGCTCTTTCGCATATTGTAGTGACTTATCATAAGCACCTTGCGCAATACCAACGGCCATCGCTGCAATTCCAATTCTTCCGCCATCAAGTGTAGCTAAAAATTGCTTATAGCCCTTTCCTTCCTCACCAAGAAGATTTTCCTTTGGAATCGTCACATCTTCTAAAACAAGTTCCGTTGTATTTGATGCATTCAAGCCCAACTTTTCATAATTTGCATTAATGGTAAATCCAGTTGCATCGGTTGGCACTAAAAAGGCACTTATGCCATTTGTCCCTTTGGATTGTTCTGTCACAGCTGTAACAGCTAAATGTTTAGCGAAGCTTCCATTAGTAATAAAACATTTGGATCCGGTTAACACCCATTGATCTTCTTTTAATATAGCTGTCGTTTGGGTCCCGCCCGCATCAGAACCCGCATTTGGTTCGGTTAATCCAAAAGCCCCTAAATACTCCCCTTTACATAAAGGTGTGAGAAACATTTCTTTTTGCTTTTCCGTCCCAAATAAGTATATTGGTGCTGCTCCTAGCGAAATATGTGCAGAATATGTAATGCCTGTAGAACCACAAACCCTGCTCAATTCTTCAACAACAATCGCAAAACAAGTTGTATCTGCATCAGCTCCTCCGTACTTCTCTGGAAAAGGCAGCCCCAGCATACCAAGTTCAGCTAATTTTGCAAATACATCTGTTGGAAATGTGCCCGTTTTATCTCTTTCATTTGCACCCGGTGCAACTTCAGCATCAGCAAAATCACGTATGACCTTTCGAATCATGTCTTGTTCCTTTGTTAATTGAAAATCCATCCTCTCAAACCCTTTCTTTACAGATGTTTTTATACAGGGTGAACAGGGTGTTTTTTTTCAGAAAAGATTACGTACTTGGACATATACGCTTGGAACCGGACTTCTAATTCATTTCGTAAAGAGTTTGCGGGAATGACCCCATCGATAATCATCTCAGATGCTAGCCGGTATATATCAATATCTTCCCGATATTCTTCACGCATTTGTTGAATAAAACGCGGACGCTCTTCAGGTGGAAGCTCTGCAATTTTATTTGCGTAAACTGCATTCACAGCTGCTTCCGGACCCATTACGGCAATTGATGCACTTGGCAAAGCCAAGCAACAATCCGGCTCAAAAGCTGGACCTGCCATTGCATATAAGCCTGCGCCATACGCCTTTCTGACAATAATCGATATTTTTGGTACAGTCGCTTCTGCCATGCTTGAGATCATCTTAGCTCCATGACGGATAATACCAGCACGTTCGACTTTTGTCCCAATCATAAAGCCCGGAATGTCTGCTAAAAACAGCAACGGAATATGGAATGCATCACATAATGAAATGAATTTCGCTGCTTTATCGGCTGAATCGTGAAAAAGCACTCCACCTTTGACTCGAGGCTGATTGGCGATAATCCCAATCGATTGGCCGTTTATCCGACTAAGTCCGGTAATAAGCTCTTGGGCAAATAATGATTTGATTTCAAAAAAAGAATCTTCATCTACGACTCTCTCAATGAGGTCGTACATATTAAAAGGTGCATTTTGGTTTTTTGGAATGATCTGTTCGATTGATTGATCAACTATTTTAGGAGAAACGGCTTCAATGATTGGTGGTTTATCTAGATAACTTGCAGGAAAATATGAGAGGTATTGTTGCGCCAAAGAGATTGCCTCAGCTTCAGATGTTGCTAAAATATCTCCACATCCTGAGACAGAACAGTGCATTCTTGCGCCTCCCATTTCTTCAAGGGAGACTTTCTCACCAATAACCATTTCAGCCATTCGCGGTGACCCCAAATACATGGAAGAGTTTCCATCAACCATGATTACGATGTCACAAAAAGCAGGAATATAGGCACCGCCAGCTGCAGAAGGACCGAACAACAAACATATTTGAGGTACTTTTCCTGACAGCTTTACTTGATTATAAAAAATTCTCCCTGCTCCGCGACGCCCGGGAAACATTTCAACCTGATCTGTAATTCTTGCGCCTGCGGAATCGACAAGATAAAGCATTGGAACAAGCAGCTTTTCTGCTGTTTCTTGAATTCGTATGATTTTTTCGACTGTTTTAGCTCCCCACGATCCTGCTTTGATTGTAGAATCATTCGCCATGACACAAACGGTTTGCCCGTTGATTTTTCCGATTCCTGTCACAACGCCATCAGCAGGGAGGTTTTCTTGTTGACAGCTGGCCAATAGACCATCTTCCAGCTCCAATCCTTCGTCAAGCAATAATTGAAGTCGTTCCCGCACAAATAGTTTTCCCTTGTCTTTGTTTTTTTCATGATACTTGCTTGGTCCGCCTTTTTTTATTTGGTGAATGCGTTCATGTAATGTATCATCAGTAGACAATGACCATCCCTCCTTTTAATGTCCTCATTTCTTATTTGATTCAACTAGTAAACTATGACTTGATAATGGTCTCCCGATTTTTTCTTGAATAAAAGCTGCAGCTTTGTGGAGTTCTTTTAAGTCAACTCCTGTATGAATATCCATCTTATGGAGCATATATAAAAGGTCGTCTGTTGCGACATTTCCTGATGCACCTGGTGCATACGGGCAGCCGCCAAGTCCGCCTAGAGAACTATCAAAAATAGTAACCCCCGCCTCTAAGGAAGCGATTACATTTGCGAGCGCTGTTCCTCTTGTATTATGAAAATGCATAGCAAATTGCTCTGCAGGAAAACTCTTAAGTAATAGAGTTAATAAATCATCCACCTGTTTTGGTGTTGCTACACCGATCGTATCACCTAATGAAAGTTCATAGACACCCATATCAAATAACTCATCACACAGTTTCAGGACATCCCCATTAGATATATCTCCCTCATATGGACAACCAAATACAGTAGAAAGATACCCACGAACAGATTTTCCTGAACATTTCGCATCATCAATGACAGATTTCAAGATTGGCAGAGTGTCATGAATTGATTTATTGATATTTTTCTTATTATGAGTCTCACTTACAGAAAGAAAAACAGACACTTCATCAATGTTTGATTCTATGACCTTTTCCAGTCCCTTTTGATTTGGTACCAGTGCTGCATATGTGACACCCTTTTCTCGCGATATATTTTTGGCAACCTGTTCTGAATCTGCTAAGGCTGGTATCCACTTCGGATGCACAAAAGAGGTAACTTCAATATAAGATAAACCTGTACGAGACAATTGATCAATCCACTTTACTTTATCTTTTGTGGATATAAATGTTTTTTCATTTTGTAATCCATCACGCGGCCCAACCTCTTTAATTGTCACAGCTTGCGGCCATTTCAAACCTTCTCCTCCCTTCTAGTCAATTTCAATTAATTTGTCTCCTTCATTCACAAAATCTCCTTCATTGAATAGAATCTTTTTGACACAACCTTTTGTATCTGCTGTAATTGGAATCTCCATCTTCATTGATTCCAATATGACAACCTCTTGACCTGCCTCTACTTTTTCATCAATATCCACAAGAATCTTCCATATATTTCCTGCCATATTCGCTTGTATATAACTCATGATTTCCCCCTCACTTTCTTAAAACTAAACATTTATGGCTTATTACTATCTTATTCGGGGAAATGAACGTTATAATCGAAATATAGTATTTTGATTATTTAGATAAATGAAGTTGTAGAAATAATAAAGAAAACTCGCCGAGTGGCGAGTTTTCTTTATTTACTCCTGCAAAATTTACAAACACTTATTAGCTCATTCGTTTCTGTTCGATGCGGATATACGAGCTTAATTCTTGTTTTTCCGCATAAGGGACATGTTCCTCTCCCCTTTGATGGCAATGACTTTAATGTTTTACCTCGATATCTTTTTGCCATTTTCTTTCAGCTCCATCCATAGGTTGTTTCCATATATTACGGATGGATCTGACGAAATGATCTGGGACAAACGTGGTTTTTTGATTCAAATTTATAACTTTCCTAAAATAATTTTTTAAAAAACCGAATAACACTATTTTCGTTGTGCTCTTCTTTTTCTTTTTGTTCTGTTTTCTCCTGTTTTGATATGTATATATCCTCAATGTTTACGGCATGATCATATGCTAATACCAGCCCCAAGTCACTATCATGTTCTTTATTTGTTGAAAGTGAAAATTTATTTCCAACTTTATTGGCTAATTTGATATAGTCGGAAAGATAGGAGTAGTTCATATTTCCATTGAGAAAAAGTGTGGCCTGCTTGTTATTTTGCATTAGGTATTCCACTTCTTTATATGTTCCAGGCTCTCTGACTTGTGATTTCGTAAGAACGACGACAACTCTTTCACGCAACGTCCCTAAAAACTTTTTTCGTTCATCGGGATTTATTTCTCGTGGTCCGTGAATTCCTTGTTGAATATACTCATCTAAACGATCCATATTCTCCCTCCAATTATTTATAGTCTATCCCTATTTAAAATTTTTTTACAGAAATACGCACTTCACTATCCTCGATATTTATCAAAGTTAAGTTATGTTAACTAATTTTTTATCATGAGTTACTCAAATAATGGTTTATTGCTCCATAACGAGGAACAATAAAAGAAAAGTTTCTGTGAATAGGATGTGTAGAAAGTTGGATTTTTTCAGCAGCCAAGAAAGTCTTGCCTGGTTCGAATGGGTTTTACGTGCCGTAATAGGTTTTGTTTTTTTACTAATCGTCGCAAGAGCTTTAGGTCAGCGAACAATATCACAATTAAGAATTCTTGATTTTGTTATCGCTCTTGTTATAGGAAACATCATTGCACATCCCTTATCAGATGAGCATCTTGGGCTGAAGGGATCGATCATCACAACAACTGTCTTAATGGTATTATATATTAGCGGAGTTTTTATGATTTTGAAGTGGCCATGGTTTCGAAAATTAGTGAATAATCCACCTGTTACGATAGTAAAAGACGGTGAAATTCTCTATGAAGGATTAAAAAAGGCAAGAATCTCCCTAGATGTTCTCCTGGAAGAGTTACGGGAAAATCAGATTGATGATATAAAAAAAGTCGTGTTGGCAACATGGGAAGCAGATGGTAAGGTTTCATATTTCCTTGATCCTAAATATCAAAACATAACACCGGAAACCTTAGGAATAAAAACAGATCCCTTTAAACATCCGCGGACAGTCATAAAAGAAGGCACTATTCTGACTAATGAATTAATGGAAGTTCAAAAAGATGAAGAGTGGATTACGTATCAACTAGAGAAACTGTATCAAACAAATGTAAAGGAAGTCCTTTTGGCAACCCTAGATAATAAAGATCAATTAAATGTATTTTTGTATAGATAATAAAAATACGCCACACCCCCTTTTTCACAAAGGTATTGTGGCGTATTATGTCGATTTCATAGGTGATCATCCATTCACAAAATTCTTTTCCGTGTGACGAAGCTGATTTTTCTTTCCTCTGCTGAACAAAATAAAGGCTAATATACCAAGTTCAGAAAGCATTCCGACAGATTGAGCTATAGCACCGATTCTTCCATTCCATTGCGGAAAAACGCTTGAGATAATAAGTAGGACGAGGAATGTAAAAATAAGATTTGTAGATTGTGAGTAAACCATTATTTTAGTCTGTTTTTTTACCATTAGTAAACCATTACAGTAATCAATAAACGGAAAAGCCAGTGTCATCAGCATAAAGACATAAAGACAGTCAAGACTTGATGTAACAAGACGATCATTTGCTCCTAAAACATGTTCAATAAAAAATGGCCCGATTGGTGACATACAAAAGACAGCTAATATTAATGTCGGAATAAATCCAATCATAAACGTAAATTGCTGCACCTTTTGAGGATGGTCTTTGTGAAAAGTCAAAACGATTTGATGTGTATATGTAAAAAAGCTTAAAAATAATTGCGTAATGCTTAGGGCAATCGCATAAGACGCAATGGCTAATTCAATTTCATTCGTTTTCCCTAAAAAGGAATTGATCACCGGTCCAACCATGACGATAATTAACGAAGAAAGAATAAGAGGTTGATAAAATTGAAATATCTGTTTCTTTGTTCGGATCGAATGTGTTGGGTCTTTATCGACCATTTTTTTCACAAGTACTCTGCCTTCCAGAAAACTAATTAAACTCTCAACCATCATTCCTGATAAGAAGATAATCGCCCCTGTTCGGGCATTGATATTCCCGGTTTTTATAAAATATAAAGACAAAAGATACATAACAATCAAACGGATGATCATCCCAATCGTTAACCATTTTGTTTGTCTATTCAAAATAATAACACCTTGAAATAAGCACCTTATTGCAGAAAAAAACGTGACAAAGATGAGAACTTGGTACACACTAATTATTTCCGATATCATGCTTTGATCTGCTCCAAAAAATGTTGAGAATATCCACTTTCCTATAGGAGTAAAAGCAATTGAAGCAGCAGCCAGCATTAATCCTACTACAACATAAGCGCTTACAGTCGACATAGCATGAAACGAAACTTTGTCGCGCACTAAGGCAGAGCAGGCATTTCGCAGCAATACTCCCAAGCGTTCTGTAATGCCAAACAAGCTCATCGCTACGACATAACTTGCAATAATAATTTCTGCGTTATTCCCTCTCGTTAATGTTCCGTTAATAATCATATGGGAAAACGTAACTAAGCTCGCTGACAATCCTAAAGGTACAAAGAACATGAGAATCTTCTTGGTCGATAACGTGTCATCTTGAGAATTAATAATGGTTCATCTCCCTTTTTAATGGTTCGATCATTTTATCTTCGATTTTTTAGATTTATCTTCGATTTTACCATTATATCAACGATTATAAAGATTTATTTTCGATTTCCGAAATATATTTTCGATTAGACATTTTTCGACATAAAGACTCCGACCAACGTACTGCAATAGCAAAGAGAGAAAGATCTCTCTTTCTCTCTTTGCTCCATCTAATTGAAATTTGGAATTTCGATTGAAACCTCTCTACCTTCATCTGAAGATCGTAGAATTCCATCAATAATTGCCTGATTAATGACAATCTGTTCACCAGGTATTGGAGCAGACCTGCTTTCTTTTATGCTCACAACAAAATCCCGGACTTTTTCATAAAAAATGTCAAGCTGATGTTGTTTAACTGGAATCTCTGTTTCAACGTGGTGGCCTTTTATATCATGAAACATGCTAATTTCACCAATACCACCGTCCCAAACCCCGCTCCATGGTCCACTTCCGGCTGGTGTTAATTTTAACCCGGCATCTGTTCCTAAAAATAGTGTTGGTCCAAGAGAATCCATATGCATGGCCCAGGAAATTTTAAAATTCAGAACAATCCCACCTTCTAATCGAATAAAGGCGGTACCAAAATCTTCTACATCGAACCGATCAGCCTCTTGATGATAAAGAGGATTTGTTCCAAAATGATTTGACGTGTAAGCAGAAACGGTAAGCGGCTTTGGATAATCAAGTGTATTTAATGCTAAATCCAACGAATAGCATCCTATGTCTGCCATTGCCCCTGCGCCTGCAAGCTTTTTATTAATAAACGTTCCACCAGGCATACCGCGGCGGCGCCCTCCACCAGCTTGAACATAATAAACATTTCCTAGTTCTCCTGATTGAACAAGCTCTTTTACCGCCTGCATATTAGGGTCATATCTTGGTTGAAATCCAACCGATAACATACGATCAGCTTTTTTAGATGCTTCGACCATTTCGATTGCCTGTTGTAATGTAACAGCCATCGGTTTTTCTACTAAGACATGTTTTCCAGCTGATAAAGAATCAACTGTTGTTAGATGATGGGCAACATTTGGAGTACAAATGCTGACTCCATCGAGATCTAAATGTAAAAGTTCCTGATGATCATCAAATGGTATTGCATCTTTAAGCTCGAGATTTTGAATAAATTCCTTTGCTTTACCTGGAATCACATCGGCAACAGCAACGATCTTCACATCCGGCATTTTCTTATAGGCTCGTGCATGTGCTGCAGCGATTCCTCCGCTTCCAATGATACCAATTTCGATTACTTGTGTCATAAAGATCCCTCTTTCTGAGCTGAATGAGGTTGAAGCCAGAAGATTGATAGATTTTTTCTGTCAATCTTACAACTTCTTTTGCGAAATCCCCAGGTACCATTACCTCATGTTCTCCTATTATTGAACGAATAAAGCTTTGATCGGAATTTGTTGTTTTTTCCGGAAGTACAGGTAGAATCGGCTCTTCTCCTAGTTTTCGAATCATTAATTTCCCATTATCATAAAAGATCGCTCCCTGCTCTCCGCAAAAAACATAGGTTTCATGCCAACAAGGAGCATTTCCAATAATGGTGAGCCCTGCAATAACATTATTTTCAAATCTTATTGTTGAAACCGAATCCAATTCAACCGGACTTCCATGTGTTTCTAAAGTTGACTTTATCTCCAGCGGTTTTAACCCAGTTGTCCATAAAAGTACATCTATAATATGACTACCAGAATCCATCAGCATCCCTCCACCGGATAGATCAGGATTCTGTCTCCACGTATTTTTTGAAAGTTGCCCCCACTCTTGGTAAAGGTTGGCAGAAACTGAGGTAAGCTTCCCGATGACACCTTCTGAGATAGCATTTCGTATATACAAGAATGAAGGTTCAAAATGCCTTTGATAGGATACTTGCAGTATTCTCCCTTTCACTTTTGCCAATTCAATCAAATGAGTTGACTCTTCAACAGAACATGCCATTGGTTTTTCTACTAACACATGACATTGATGTTCTAATGAATCAACAACATGCTGCCTATGAAGAGTGTGTGGAGAGCAAATGATTACAGCATCCAATGCAATGTTCTCTAACATTTCTTGATGATTAGCAAACTGTTCCACCTCTGATAGATTGAATGTTGTGAGAAAGTGTTTTCTATTATGTGCACTTGGATCAGCTATTGCTTCAATTTTCACATTTTTTTCAGCGAGCATTTGCTTTGCATGCAAATGTGCGATGCCACCTGTACCGATAAAACCGAGTTTGATTCGTTTCATAAGATTTCCCCTTCTTATGAGTTTGACAAAAGAGCTGCTTTTTCATCAAAATATACCGCTTTACCCGTTTTAGCAGATTCATAGATTGCTTCTAAAATTTGTGTGACAACATATGCCTCTTCCGGCTTTACAACCGGTTCTGTATCATGAAGGATATTATCAATCCACATCCGTGCTTCTAAATCTGCATCAGATTCCACGCTGCCATCGTAAAATGCTACTCCACCAGGTCCCAGATCGACATTTGTCGTATATAGCTTCCCGAAGTTTTCTCCATTAATCCTTAACCCATCCTTCATATCTGCTCCACCTTCTGTTCCACTTAGTGAACATTTGGCTTCATCCACATCTAAGGAATTTAGTGCCCAGCTAGCCTCTAATACGATCGTAGCCCCATTTTCCATTGTGATAAAACCAAAAGCAGAATCTTCAACTGTGAATTTCTCAGGATCCCAAGGTCCCCAAGCATTAGCTGCATTTCTTTTTTGGCTTAGCTTATGGAATGATGAGCCCATAACAGATTTTGGCTTGTAGTTATTCATCATCCATAATGTTAAATCAAGCGCATGTGTACCAATGTCAATTAAAGGACCTCCACCTTGCTTCTCTTCATCGAGGAATACCCCCCATGTAGGAACAGCGCGACGGCGAATGGCATGTGCCTTAGCATAATAAACTTCTCCAAGATCTCCACGTTCACATAGTCTATGTAAGTGCTGGCTATCAGGACGGAATCGGTTATTATACCCGATTGTAAGCTTCTTACCTGAACGCTTTGCCGCTTCCAGCATCGCATGTGCCTCTTGGGACGTTTTTGCCATTGGCTTTTCACACATTACATGCTTTCCAGCATCTAAAGCAGCGATCGAAATTTCTGCATGTGAATCATTAGGTGTTAACACGTGAACGACTTCAATCGTTCCATCTTCAAGCAAGTCTTGATAATTTTCATACACTTTTGCATCCTTTATTCCATATTCTTGTGCTGCTTTTTCAGCTCGTTCAACAATCACATCACAAAATGCAACAAGCTCAACTGCATCTACTTTTTTCAAACTTGGCATATGCTTTCCATTTGCAATTCCACCACAACCAATAATCGCTACTTTAACTGTTTTTGACATATTAAAATCCTCCTCAAATTTTATTTAAAATAGATAGATAGATGTTCTTTTGCTTTTATAATTCCTTGACGTTCTGCTTCAAGCGATCCCCAATATCGATGGTCTTCCAACTCAATACTTACTGGACCTTGGTAACCAATTTTATCCAAACGAACAGCAACCTTCCCCCAATCAACTTCTCCTTGGCCCGGTATTGTGTAACGCCATGATCCTTCAGAGAAATCATACTTTGCCCCAAATGTTGCAGCTAAAATGCCATGTTCGTAAAGATCATCATGAAGGATTTCTGTGTCTTTTCCATGACAATAATTCACTCGATCTCCAAACTCGGTTAATACTCTCAAGTGATCAATCCCAAGTCTTACCAGGTGTGAAGGATCATAGTTTAGCCCGAAATGCTTGGACGGAATTTCATTAAACATTGCTCTTAACATTTCTGGTGTTGTGCCTAATGTTGGATAATACGGTGCAGGTCCAGGCCATCCTTCAAGGGCAATATAGAGATTTTCTTTTTCAGCTTTTTTAACAATGGCTGGAAATGTTTCTTTCCAAATTGAGAACGCTTCCCTTCGATCCGTCATGACATCTTCAGGAACCAAACACATAAAGATAACACGGCCACCTAAGCTTGCAATCTCGCTAAATTGTGCATTTATTGACTCAACTGCTTGCAAGCGCACCTTTTCATCTGTGCTTAATATTTTTGTTTGCCCTACCGCTCCAAGACCATCAATTGAACCTACTTCTAATCCGTTTGTTTCTAGTGCTGTTTTAACCTCTTCATTGAAATATGGCACATCAATCACATCGATCCCTACGCTTGATGCCCATTTTGCTAATGATTCAATACCTTCTGCTCCAAGTTTTGGTGGGATCCTCATTCCGATTTGTCTGTTCATTTACATCGCCTCCAACTGAGTCTCTATTATTTTATTTAATACCACTGAATGTAATGCCTTTAATAAATGTCTTCTGTAAAAAGAAGAATAATATAATGACAGGAACGGTCATCATCGTTGAAACTGCCATCATTAATCCCCACTCAGAACCTTTTTGACTTTGGAATTGTTGAAGTCCGAGTGATAACGTGTATTGAATCGAATCAGTTAAATAGAGTAATGGACCGATAAAATCTGTCCAACTGGCCATAAACTGGAATAAGCCGACTGCCAAGACAGCAGGTTTTGCAAGCGGCAGCATAATTTGCCAATAGATTCTAAATTCACCCGCTCCATCAATTTTCGCCGCTTCTCTTAAACTATCAGGCAAGCCCATAAAGAATTGTCTTAATAGAAAGATATAAAACGGAATGCCAAAAAATGCTGGTATGATTAAAGGGTAAGGTGTTCCAACTAAACCCAACTTCTCAAATAATAGGAAAAGTGGAATCATTGTGACCTGCCCTGGTATCATCATGACACCTATAGTGATAATAAAAAGTATATTTCTGCCCGGCCACTTTAGTTTTGCGAAGCTATAGGCTACAAGCGGACAAGATAATACAGCACCAATTGTACTAAATAACGTGATGATGATCGTGTTTTTCAAATAAGTGAAGAAAGGAATATAGTTCATTGCATCAATATAATTACTCCATTGAAAAGGCTTTGGAATCCACTCAGGCGGAAACGTAAACACTTGGTCCAGCGGCTTCAATGAGGTTGATACCATCCAAATAAACGGAATTAAAAAAAAGAAAGATGCGACAATTAAGATTATATGTGCCAGACTTTTGGAAACAGTTTTTTTCGTTGTTCCATCCATATTCTTCCCCCCTATTTTCCTTGATAATGAACCCAGCGCTTAGATGTAATAAATACAACCGCTGTTAAAGCCATGATAATGATAAACAAAATCCAAGCCATGGCTGATGCGTAGCCCATCTTAAAGAATTTAAATCCATTGTCATATAAATACATAACATAGAAAGTTAATGAATTCGCTGGTGTCCCTTGACCTTGAGTTAATGTGTAAGGTAAGGTAAATTGCTGGAACGCCCCAATAATTCCCATAACCAAGTTAAAAAAGATTACAGGTGTTAATAGAGGCAGGGTAATATGAAAGGTTTTCTGAAACCAATTTGCCCCATCTACATCTGCCGCATCATAGTAATCATCAGGTATATCACCTAACCCGGCAAGATAAATTACCACCGCCTGCCCAATTCCCCATAAAGACATGAGTATGAGGGAAGGTTTTGACCATGTTTCACTCCCAAGCCATGCCGGCCCTTCAATTCCAATCGTATTTAATAATCCATTTACAAGTCCGAATCCAGGATTTAGGAGCCACATCCATAACACAGCAAGTGCTACGTGCGGAACAAGTGTTGGTAAGAAAAAGATTGTTCTGTAAACAGCCATACCCTTTACTTTCATATTCAACATCATCGCCAATGCAACACCAAAGATAATACTTAATGGGACAAAAAAGACGGTAAAGTAGATTGTATTGTATACTGATTTCCAGAACAAAGGATCATGAAATAAATCTTTATAATTTTGAAGTCCTATAAACTCACCGGGTTGAAGAATACTGTATGTTGTAAAACTAAAGTAGATTGATGAAAATAACGGAATTGCGTAAAAGATAATAAGTCCTATAATCCATGGCAAAGCAAATAAAATTCCATATTTATATTCTGAAAAATTAGTTAATAAGTTTTTGCGCTTTGGACGAATTTGAACATGTTGTGATGTAGTTTCATTAATCGGATTGCTTTTCATCTTCAATTACCTCCTGTTAGTTTAAAGGCAAGGGAGAAAAACATCTCCCCCGCTTCTTATTTATTGAGCTCTTTGTTAACCTTGTCAGTGACTTTTGTTAACAGCTCTTCAGGAGTGCCATTTCCTCTTGTTGCGTTTTCCACTGCACTTGCTAATTCATTCCAATATAATGATCCTTGTGTCATAACAGGTCGATGATGTGAAACAGGTAATATGTCAACAAATTCCTTTAGGATAGGGTCTTCTTTATATCCAAGCTCTTCATTAACTGAATCAATAACAGAAAAGTCTCTTGAAATGCCGCTGAATATTTTTTGACCTTCTTCACCACTAAAGAACTTGAGAAATTCCCAGGCTGCGTCTTTATTTTTCGCTCCTTTTGGAATGACTACCGACCAGCCGCCTGACCATGTTGTATGATTTTCACCAGTTGGCGTTGGCATTGGAAATACACCATAGTTCAAGTCCGGCTTAAACTTTTTGATCGCGGAAACTTCCCATGGGCCACTAACTTTCATACTAAGTTGCCCTGTCAGGAATGGATCCATTGCACCTGTACCCTGTGAATCCGTAAAGCCGGCAATATCTTCTACATCATATTTCTGAGCGTAATCTGTCATCCATTGTAATGCTTCCACTACTTTTGAATCGTTTGCAGTTGCTGTATTTGTTTCAGGATTGAAAAACTCTCCACCAAATGCCCAGCCCCATCCATATAACCAGCCTTGGCCAAACCAAGGGATAAATCCGATTCGTTGGAATCTACTGCCCTCTTTAATGGTTAACTTTTCAGCTGCCGCTTCTAGTTCAGCAATCGTTTTAGGCGGGTTATTTGGATCTAAGCCCACTTCTTCAAAATGATCAACGTTAAAATAGACTAAACGAGAGTCGGTTGAAGTAGGTAAGCCATATAGCTTTCCTTCATAGCTTGCTTCTTCCCATGCAAATGGATAATACATATCCTTGGTTACTCCGCTTCCTTCAGCAAGTTCAGTCAAGTCCTCTAATGATCCTTGAGCAGCCCAAGATCCAATTTCAAATCTATCAAAATAAGCAACATCTGGCGGATTTCCTCCAGACACAGCTGTTAATAATTTTTCGTTCTGTCCTTCCCCTTGATTCGCAGTATAAACTGCATTAATTTTTATATCCGGATGCTTTTCTTCAAAAGCTTTTATAACTTCGTCAACAGCCTCACCTGTAACATCTGTCATGGAGTGCCAGAACGTAACCGTCGTTTTCCCATCTTTTTCTTTACCATCAGATGAACTAGAGTTTGATGAGCAGCCTGAGATAATAAGTGAAAAAGTCATCAATAAGATCAATGTTAAAAATCCAACTTTTCTTTTCTTTTTCATTCCAATCCCCCTCAAAATTGTGATGAAAATGCTAAATCATTAGAAAAACATCGGTCCTCCCTTCCCCTTCACATTTCTGTGCTGCAGAACAAGGCTGTATGTACCACCAATAAATAATAGCGCTTACATTATCACTTAAAAAAATATCTCAAAATGTTATAACAACTAAAGCAACATATCATTAATGGTATGTTGTTAGATTATCAAGTTAATATTAATATGTCAATATGATTTTAAAAGATTTTAAAATTAAAATAAGGAGCTGTCCCAGGTTCAGGCAGCTCCTTATTTCTATCTATCGTATGTGTTTACTGGGGTTTAGTTGAATTCCCTTCTAGGAATGTGAAATCAATAACAGTATGTTGAGGTTCTTTTTCTCCCTTTAAGATATGTTCAGATAATATATCAACTGCTTTATTTGCTATATCTATTTCATTCTGTTTGATATGAGTGTAATCCGGGCGTTTATACGGATGTGTTGGTGAATCAAAACATACAATTGAATAATCTTCAGGTATTTTATGACCTAAGTCCTGTAATACTTTTGATATCAATAAAGCCCAGTCATACTCACATGCTACAAATGCTGAGATTGTTGGGTTAGATTGAACAAACTTTTTTATGATTTCATAGTTTGTTTCGAATAGACTTTGTTCTACTTGTGTTTGTTCAAGGCTATTCAGTAAGGTTAACAACATAAATTCTTGTTTTAATTGAATCCCCTGTTTTGAATAAGCCAGTTGAAATCCTTGCACTCTTTCTTCAATCGCAGAAGTCCCAACTGGTGAAGATGAAATAAAGCCTATGTTTTGGTGACCTAATGTAAATAAATAATTTGTAAGCTGTTCACCGGCTAGTCGATTATCTGTACAAACCGAGCTTGCAGGAATTCCTCTTAGATAGCGGTCTACCAAGACAAGTGGAAAGTTTTTTAGACTTAATTTAAGCAGTTCAACATTGTAATTTTCACCATGGACAGGAAAAATAATGAGACCGTCAACTGAGTCATTTACTAATTGTTTAATTGCTTTTTCTTCCTCTTCTATTTTTCCATGTGTTTGTCTAATAATTAGATTTGTATTCTTTTGTGCACATGCCTTTTCAATCGCTTTTACTAAAATTGTCCCAAAGTTGTCAGAAAAGCCAGGTATAATGAGAGCAAATGTATACCTTTTTTCACTTCCATTTGTCACGGTTGTGTTTTTGGATTCATGATCTTTCTCGTTATATAGCTTAGAAACAAATGAACCTTTTCCTCTTATTCTTTCAATAATCAGATTTTGTGCCAGTAAATCCAACGCTTTTTTAGAGGTAATTCGACTAACGTTAAATTTATCTGAAAGTTCTTTTTCTGAAGGAACTCGATCACCATGGTTTAATAAACCCTTATTTACTTGATCAATTATATAATCATAAATTTGCTCATAAAGTGGAGTCTTCATATGTTAGTCACCTTTTAGTATAGTTGTTATGTCTAATATATCATCCTATGAATGATAAAACAATAAATAAGTCCTATGTATTTTTCAGGAGACTTGGTTGGGTATAGTTCTTGAAACACTTTTATTACAAAAATAAAAAAGCCTAATCATCCCAAAAAGATGTTTAGGCTACAGTCAACTATTCTACTTCCATCTTAGCGTTATTATGATTTGATATTGTTGAGAGCTGGTTTATTAACGTTAAGCTTTCCATATCCTCTAAAGTAATGGAAGGTGATTTGTCAAAAAGAATATATTCCACCCATTGTTCTAACGGCATTGGCAATGATGTGGGCATATCTTTTACACTGATTTGTCTTTCACCTAGCTTCTTACAATTAATATATGCTTTTGATTCTTCAAGCAATAAGCACCCTTCCGTCCCATACAATTCAAGTTTGAATGGTGAACCATATGAAACGAAACTCGTTTCAATTATCCCTAAGGCACCTGATACATATTCAACTAGAACAACTGCATTGTCATCAACCTCATGTCCTAATGTCTTTTGCAATCTTGCTGTCACTGCTTTTGCTTCCCCCGCTAATCTGTTTGTTAAGTAAATAGGGTGTGCTCCCAAATCGATCAATGTTCCTCCTCCACATTGTTCTTTATTAAAGAAATGTTCTGGCAACCAGCCATGAGGATGTTCATCAGATGGAACAGCCCCATTATGTGCACATCGACATCTGATAGAAGTTAATTGACCTAATAACCCCTGGTCTATTACCTGTTGTGCATATAAATAATAATTTGTTGTAAGTCTAGGCAGTGATAGCATCAACTTAACTTTATGTTCCTTTACTGCCGCAAAAATATCACGGCAATCATCTACACTAAGAGCTAATACTTTTTCAGAAAAAATATGTTTTTTATGTTGAGCTGCAAGGACTATCACTTCTTTATGTAAGTTTGTCGGTGTATCAACAATAACTGCGTCTATAGTCTCATCCTTTAGAACTCTACTTAAATCAGGTTCAAAAGCAACTCCTAATTCAATTGCCCATTTTTCACCTCGTTCAGGCTTTTCATCCCAAACTACTTTTAAATTTATATGTTTATTTTCTCTTGCTTCTCTTGCATAATCTACCGCATGAACATGCCATTTACTTAACATTGCTACATTTATCATAACTAACTCCTCCATATGCTTTATTTGATAACGCATACATTATAAACGTGTATTATTCTATCAATCAATTATATTTTCTATCTTTTTGCATTATTCTTTTTAATCAAGTAAACATAGCTTTTCTTTAAGTTCTTATTAACACCTTTTAATATCTTACACTATTTTCTGGTGTATAAAGTAAAAAGACAAACCCTCGATAGTTTGTCTCTTCTACATATTTTGTTTTTCAACCAATCGTTTTATGATTGTTGCCAGTAAATAGGTTCTTTCCACAAGACTAGGAATTTCCAAATATTCTTTGTCACTATGTGCGTTTCCACCTATCGGACCCAAACCATCAATTGTGGCAATTCCCAGGGAAGATGTAAAGGAGGCATCAGAGCCGCCGCCTGTTGCTGTATCTTCTATTTCGATACCAATTTCGTCTCCAACAGCTTGTATTATTCTTAGCAATGCACGTGTTTTTTTATTTTTCTCCATTGGGGGACGATTCATTTCCCCTTCAAGAACGATTTTTGTACCTGCTACTTCTGTAGTCGAACAAATTTCCTCAAGCTTTTCTTCAATTAATTCAACTTGGTCGATTCCCTTCATTCTTACATCGATCTGTGCTTCTGCATGGTCTGAAACTGTATTGGCACTTGAACCACCCTCAATTAGACCGACATTAACACTAATTCCATTTTCATGGTCAGAAAGCTCATGCAATTGAATAATTTTATGAGCTAATTCTTCAATTGCACTTCTACCCTTCTCAGGTTCAATACCAGAATGTGCTGCTTTGCCCTCTACAATAAGCGTGTAGTTCCCTTTTCCTCTTCGTGCCGAGACTAAAGAACCATCCTTGCGGGCCGGTTCCATGACAAGGGCATATTTTGTGTTTTTTGCTTCTTTTTCAATAAGAGATTTTGAGGTAGGTGACCCAATTTCTTCTTCACTGTTAAGGATAATTTTTATGTGCTTGTACGCTTCATCTCTCTCATTGATTAAAGCTTTTATCGCAAATAAAACCGCAGCATGGCTTGATTTCATATCTATAACACCTGGTCCATATGCACGCTGCCCCTCAATCCTGAACGCTCTTTCCAGTACTGTTCCTTTTGGAAAGACGGTATCCATATGGGCAAGAATAACGATACTTGGATTTATCGACTCTTTATGTTCAATTACTAAATGATTTCCATACTCTTTTTGAGGAATAACCTTGACATGAAACCCCAAATTTTCATAGCAATTTCTTAAAATCTCCCCTATTTGATCTACACCTTTTTTATTGTATGATCCACTATCAATATTGACTAATTTTTCTATAAAGTTTAGCATTTTCTCACTATGCTGTTGTAAAAATGTTTCCATGGAGCCTTTCCTTCTTTCTCTCTTACAGTTCCTAAAAAGATTTTACCAGAATAAAGTCCTAAAGGTAAGTCATCCTATAAAAAGATTCGCTAATACCCAAAGCAAAATAAAGCTAATAATTATCGTTAAATTTGACAAAGTTCCAACAAATTTTTGATTATACTCAAATTCTACTGAATATGGTAATACAGACATAGAGGTTGGCAATAAAAAGCCTAGCAATACTGTATATTTAAACATTTCATCAAAAGGGAAAACAAAGAAACATAGAACACCTAATAGCAAACCAACACCATATCTCAGTCCAAGATATTGCAGCATCAGTTTTACATAACTTTTTTCAAAAGAAAAATTCAAATAGATTCCTAAAAGCAATAATGATAACGGCATATTAGCACCAGAAATTATATCTGCAACATCCACAATGACAGATGGTAAAGTTAAGCCTATTAAATTGATAATAACCACTATAATATAGGTCATAAGAGGGATCGACTTTGACATCTTTGTTACAACTGTCTTAAAGTCTAATTTCACATCTTCTTTTGAGTAAAAACTGCCAATTAAATAACTTAGACCAAAAACAATAAAGGCATTGCCTACATCAAGCATACCAAAATAGGTGATCCCCTCTTTTCCAAAAATAGCTTCAACGAGCGGATACGCAAAAAGTCCGATATTCAAGCCCGGTACCATCATACCGAGCATTCCCTTTATATTTCTTTGCTTTTTCCGAAAGACAAAAAGACCGAAAAATCCGATTAGGACACCATAAAGAAAACCTATAAATATGAGTAAAAATAGTGATGATTCTAATGTTATATCAGAAAAAGTAACAATGATAATTGAAGGTAATGTGAGATTGAATATAATTCTTGATAAGCCTTCCCCATCTTTCTCCTTAATAATATTACCTCTTTTTAGGATATAACCTAGTGAAATAATTAAAATACAATACAAAAATTGCATATTGAAACTATCCAACTTTACCTTCTCCTAACCGCTCAATTCTTCACCTAATTAACAATACTGTTCATTTTACCTAATATCTATCTCTTAAGCAAACTGGTACATTACTATTCTCCATAAATACAAATCTCTATTCCACTATTCTAAATTTTGTGATAAATTAGACTAAATGATCTTGAGAGGATGTCGTTTATGTCAAAATTTGAAAATATTACGATTGAAAAGAAAGCAAATCTTTATTTTGAGGGGAAAGTTTCTAGTCGAACAATTTTATTTAGTAATGGTACGAAGAAAACACTAGGGGTCATGCAGCCTGGTGAATATGAATTTTCAACAAGTGTAATAGAAGAAATGGATATTGTATCTGGACAGTTAGAATATAAATTAGCTGGAGAAGATTGGAAATCAATTGATGGACAAGGTGTTTTTTATGTGCCGGCAAACGAAACGTTCCAAGTAAAAGCACAAACAGTTGTTGATTATTGTTGTTCATATTTAAATGAATAAATAACAAACAAGGCTTTATTAACAAAAGAATGAAAAGGAAATGCTCAGATACAAGAACATTTCCTTTTAACATCTACTTTTTTTCTGTTTTTTCAACCAATTGAAATAGATACTTATATAAATATCGAAGTACTTCTCCAATTGACATGTTTTCATCAAAACCTTTAATATCATTTAGGGTAAGATTCATATCCCATAACCCATCTTGCTGATTAAACATGAGGTTATATTTCGGTGTTTCCCCTATTCCCTTTTCTTTCACATATTCTCTAATCTTTGTTTCTACATTTTTCTTAAGTTTAAGACCAAACATTGCTTCATAAGTGCCAAATACATCATCTACTTCCAAAGAAATAGCATCTATTCCGATCACGTCAAACCACTTTGATTCTATATATAGAAATTCAGCCATGTTTTCTTTAAGAATGTTTACTGACTTGTCCAAAAAGCTCTCTGCCTCAGTGCTGATCAGTTCATCGGTTTCCTTCAGACTTCTCTCAATATACACATCCGAAAATCTAGCCGACGGCTCATTTACCTTTAAATCCGAAATCTGTTTATTGTTAGGAAGTAATCCGTTTTTTTCGATATATTCTTTTTCTTCCTCAAATATTTCGCCATCTATTTGTTCTAGTAATTTCTGTATCCGTTCCTTTAACAATGCTCTTCCTCCATTTACTTCATTCTCTATGACAATAGTATATCCAAATTACATCGGTTTCTACAGATTTATCTCTATAAAAACAGGACAGTGATCACTTCCCAGTATGTCACAATGAACTTGTGAATCGATCAATCGATCCTTCAGCATATCAGATATGATAAAATAGTCAATTCTCCAGCCAATATTTCTTTCCCTAACCTTACTCATGTATGACCACCATGAATAGACATCGATTTTATCCGGATACAAATGTCTAAAACTATCAACGAAGCCATCCTTTAATAGAAGGGACATTTTTTCTCTTTCTTCATCTGTAAATCCTGAATTTCCTTTATTTGATTTCGGGTTTTTTAAGTCAATTTCTTGATGTGCAACATTTAAATCGCCACATAAGATAACAGGTTTTACTCGATCTAGCTTGGTTATATATGCTCGAACATCATCTTCCCAAACCAGTCTTTCCCCAAGTCTTGAAAGATCCCGTTTAGAATTTGGAGTATACATAGTGATTAGATAAAACTCTTCAAACTCTAACGTAATGATTCTTCCTTCAGCTTCTTCTACGTTTTCTCCGACACCATAAGAAACGCTCAAAGGTTTTTTCTTTGTAAAAACAGCTGTGCCGGAATATCCTTTACGGATGGCATAATTCCAATATTGATCATATCCCTCAAGTTCTAAAGCTAATTGCCCTTCTTGCATTTTTGTTTCTTGGATACAAAATATATCTGCATCAACTTCTTGAAAATAATCTAAAAACCCTTTTTTTACACAAGCTCTAATTCCATTTACATTCCATGATACAATTTTCATAGGAAATAAAATCTCCTTATTTCAGTTTATCTTATAAATATTTATCATATATTATTTCTCTGAAATAATCTAAGGTTTTGCGTAAAGAAAAAACTGCAGAACGTTTCATTCTGCAGCTTTTGCCAGTTTAATCTCTCTCACCTTCTGTCTTGTTTCCTCTGGCCACCACGCCCCACAGTCGTCAGACACAATACAGGCGGCACATTTTTTCAAATCATAGACCTTCATCCCGGTAATTGGCGGAGAATAAAGATGTAGTGTCACTAATTTGAGTTCATCTGCAACAGACATTTTATGAACACCATTTTTAGGTGCAAAAAAAACATTTCCCTGTTCTTGAAATTCAGTAAAAAGTTCGTTAGGGAGTGTATCACCTTTTACTTCATACACAGTGTTTTGGGCTGTTCCATCAATAACTTGAATCCATCCAAAAGAGTGTCCATGATCATGTGGAGCACATTCCAATTCAGACCAATTCATTACAAGTAGTTCTACATGTTTATTTTGATAAATTAATTTCCGGAAATATGGTTTCCCCTTTGAAGTTTTCAGTTCAGGTAGTAATTCTTTAAGCTGTACATTAGCCTCCAGCAATGCTTCTTTTAACTGTTCACTTGAAGGATTTTGCAACTCACCTAATATTCCTTCAAGTCGTTTTTGATAATGCATCACGCTAACCTCCTTATACTGAAACGTCCAATTCTGTCTGATCATTACTAAGGAGTATGGATGATTAATTAATGTTTATTTCTTCCATAGAACCAATTCAAGACATGGTGCAGCTGACCATTTACAAATATAACTCCAATAATAATTATGATGCCTCCTATTACACTTATGAGAATAATTTTTTCATGAAGTAAAACCACTGCAGCAATCAATGTTGCTAATGGCTCTAAATAGAGAAATACAGACACTTGTGTAGCCTCTAACACGTGAAGTGCTTTTGCCCAATACCAATAAGCTACTCCCGAGACAAAGATGCCTAAAAAAAATAAATGAGCCCACTCTCCTGTTTGTAAATGTGAAAGTGATTCCCACCCTTTGTTTCTTATTAAAAATGGAAAAGTTAGTATAAACCCGATGGTACTCATATAAAACGTAATCACAAGAGGAGATAATGGTATACTTAATTTCTTTAGGAGAACCGAATAGATCGCCCAATTTAATGTGCTTAATAACATGAGTAAATAACCTATATTTAAAACAGGTTCAAATGTTTGTTCACTTCCAGCAGTTGTCACCAAAAATACACCGAATAAGGCCAGTATCATCCCGATAGCTTTGAACAGTGTCATTTTTTCATGAAGAAAAATCATTGACAAAATGACGGTGAAAATGGGTGACAATGAAATCATCCACCCTGCAGAGGAAGCATCTATTGTAAGAAGTGCACTAGCTTGTATAACTTGATGAATAAAAACTCCTAATATACCTAAAACAATTAAATGAGGAATATATGTTATATTGATGGTCAATTTTTCGTTTAAAATCAACAAAAGAATGCAAAGAAATACAGCACCAATCCCAAATCTAATTACTAATAATGTAAAAGGATCCAGTTTATCTAACACAGCTTTTGTTGAAACAAATGATACACCCCAAAACGTTATTGACATGGTTGCATATAATGAAGCTGCATACTTATTCCCACTAGTTATCATATAAATTAACTCACATCCTTTTGTCCTCTTCTTATCATATGCTTGTCCTTTTTAGTGAATGTATAAAAGTTCATTCTCATTTCCTTTTAGATGTGGTAAAATGAATGAGTATTCATTCATAACTTATCAGAGGTGATGTAAGTGCAACAAATCGGTCCTGTAAAAATAATTGAAGGCCCTAACAAAAGTAAGGTTCCTTATTCAAGAAGCTTGTACATTGATGGCTCAAGTGAAAAGGTATTAATTGATACTGGTGCGGATCCATCTCTTTTAAAGCAGCTTCAACTTGATTCGGGTATTGATTTGATCATCAATACACACTATCATCCTGATCATACTTGTCATAATACACTTTTTTCTGATACTGAAAAATGGATAAATCGAATTGAATATCATATGCCCTTAACTATTGAAGGAATTTCAAAAGCTAATGGAATTTTTCAAGAATGGGGGCATGAAGGTGTTAAGAAATGGGGACAAGAAATACCTGAAGAGTGGATAAAAAGCTTAACTGAGATTAATGGATATTATGAATATGAAAAACAATATTCACTCGGAAATGTTCATGTTCATTTCTTACATACCCCTGGTCACACAAAAGGGCTTAGCTGTCCTTATTTCCCTGATTTAGGAATTGTGTTTACCAGTGATTATGATATGACCTCTTTTGGTCCTTGGTATAATGGTACTGATGGATGTATCGAAGAATTTATTTGCTCTGCTAAGCGACTTCTCTCACTAGATGCAAAATACTATATAACAGGACATCAAAAAGGAATATTTAATAAAAAGCAATTTCATGCGGCTATGATTAATTATCTTGATATAATTGATCAACGTGATGAAATGATTGAAAATTATGTCCAAAAAGGATATTCATTTGACGAGTTAACAACAATTGGGATTTTTTATCCGAAACACTCATTAAAGCATTCACTTTTTCTAACATGGGAACGCAGTGGTATTCGAAAACATCTTCATCGACTTGGCTATACGGTTGTCAATTCTGATATGTCACGAATAATGGTGAAAAAATAACTGGAATAGAGAGATCCCTCCTCCCTATTCCAAGTCATTACTCCTCTTCGTTCAGAATATCATCGAAAACAGACGAGATCTTCTCAAACTCTTCATCACTTTCAATTGGAGCTAAATCTCCCTCTTGATCCAATTTCATAAAAAACACATCAATATCTTCATCCGTTTCATCACGGATATCATCGACAAACCCTACGGCAACATAGTCAGTGCCCTCTATTGTAATGGCAGCAAGCACCTCAACCTCATTTTCTTCATTGTTTTCATCTGTAATAGAAAATATTTCTCCAACTTCAATCTTGTCCATGAATAAATGCCCCTTTCACGCGTACATATATTACGATTACTTCTTTATCTTACCAATAATAGGTAACTTCATACAAATTTTAAATGAAAATTTATCGATTTAGTTATCTCTAATTAGTACCTTTTAAATGAAAGGGTGATATACATGTCCTATTATACACCTCATTACTTTCAATCCCCTGTTTCAATGACTAGAATGACATCAACAGAGCGTGGAAGGTTGACTGTTGAAGGCAATGGAAAAATAACTGCTTCACCCGACCAGGCGATTATTCAAATTGGAATTGTAACCGAATCAAAAGATGCAGAGTCTGCTCAATCGCAAAACGCCCTTATTTCAAACAATGTCATTTCAAGCTTAAAAAAAATAAGTATTTCTAGTGATGATATCAACACCATTTCTTATACAATCCAGCCAGTCTATGAATTTACTGAAGGAGCTTCAATCCTGACTGGATATAGAGTTCAACATTTTCTGGAAATAACAGTAAACGATTTAAAAAAACTTGGATCTGTCTTTGAAGCTGCTGTTACAGCAGGAGCAAATATTGCGGAAAACATTCGCTTTGATGTTTCAACTCGTGAAATTCTATATCAGCAAGCTTTACAACAAGCGATGAAAAACGCAACAGAAAAAGCTATAAAGCTGGGAGAACAAATTGGTGTACTAATAAATAACATTCCCGTAAAAGTAACTGAAATATCAGGTACACTCTCACCTCGGCCACTTTCAATGGCATTTTCAACAGAATCAATATCACAAGGAGCTCCACCCATCCAAAGCAACAAAATTGAAATCGAAGCAAAAGTATTGGCAGTGTTTCAATACTAAAGAGGACAGTCTCAAAGAGGCTGTCCCTATCAGATTATTTATCTGAAATAAATAACTCTATTTTATTCATAATTTCCCTTGTGATTTGGATAACTTTATTAAAATCCATTGCCTCAATATAGTAGGCTTCCAATTGATCGCGTAATTGTTTGGCTTCAGCTAAATATGAAATCGCTTCTTTCATTTTATCTTTATATGCTTTCGTTGTTCTTTCAATATCAGAGGCATATTTTTCATCCGTCCCTGGTGTTATACATGTTTCATACATATCAATGACTTCATCTGTTTCGCGATCAGGAAAATATTCATGAGGAGCGGTGCTATCAAAAATTGCTATACCTAATTCACGAAGTATGACCATATCAAGGCTATTAGGATCAAATCCGCAATGGTAGACTTCGACATCAAATCCACGCTCTTCACCTGCAGCGACAATTTTTTTCAACATGGTTGATTTTCCAGATCCTGCTCTCCCTTTAATAAAATACCGTTTTTCAATATCAGCAGTTAAATTTTGAATAAAATCAACAGCCCCATCCGGCGTTGCTGCTCCTAAAAAACGATGCTGTATGTTTGGTTCCTTTTCAAGTGATTGCTCTTCATAAAAATTTGAAATAATATCTTCTGTTAATTGATTTGCTTTTGAAAAGTCCATATTGGATATATAAATCTCTTCTATATCATCATGTGCACGTAATGAAGCAGCAAATGTATCATATGCTTTATTAAATTTTTCAGAGATTTTTTGGTTAAGAGCTAAAATTTCATCCTTATGTTCGACTAGTTTGCTCGAGTCCCACGCAACACCCAGGTTCACGTATTCCTCAATCACACCTGGTGCTTTTGGCTCTATGACGTGTGGTGCAGTTCCATCAACGATTCCAATCTTCCATTCTGGTAAAATAACTCCATCAATTGAGTTGTTATCTGAAGCACAATGCAAATATTCTACATCAAGCTTTTTTCCTTCCATAAGACGACCTATCTTCTTCATTAAAGAAGATTTACCTGTTCCCGGACCACCTTTTAAGATATATATCCGCTCTAATCTTTCTAAAACAGAATCATATAAACTATAGAAGCCTTTTGCAGTATTTCCGCCTGCATAATAATGACGAACTGTACTTGTCATCTAACCACCCTTTCACACACCTTTACCCTTACTTTATGTAGATAATCTCACAGGGGTGAATGCCTATTTTAAAAAGGATCGAAAGTAGGAATTCAACCGTCAATTCGTTATAATGTTTGTATATCTGACAAAGGAGTTTTATAAAGTGAATTCTAAAGAAATAGAACAGAAAATTATTGAAAACTATCAAAAAGATGAACAAATGATGATTCTCATCTTTGCTCAATGGTGTGTGAACCATGACCTTGATCCAACAGAAGTCTATTTCAGAGCATATCCTCATCAAAGTGCTAATTATGCATTAAAGCAAACGATTGATTTAACGGTACCTAAAGACGAATCTGAACATATTCCAGACCAAACTCTTCTTAATGTATTATCTTTATACGACAATGAGGAACTTGCTTTTGTAGTTACAGAAGAAATAAAGAAAAGGAAAAAGGATCGATAGAATTAAAAACGAGCACGCCATTTTTATGGCGTACTCTAATATAGGTATTTATTCATATTTCCTAAATAATAATGTTGCATTATGTCCGCCGAATCCAAGTGAGTTTGATAAAACAACTTCAACATTAGCTTTTTTAGCATGATTAGGCACATAATCTAAGTCTAATTCAGGGTCAGGTGTTGTATAGTTAATTGTTGGCGGGATAATTCCATCTCTCATAGATAATAAAGAAAAAATGGCTTCTACAGCCCCCGCTGCACCTAGTAGATGTCCTGTCATAGATTTGGTGGAACTCACCGAAAGACGATATGCATGATCTCCAAAAACAGTCTTTATCGCTTTTGTTTCATACAAATCATTATAATACGTGCTCGTACCATGCGCATTGATATAATCCACTTGATCTGGTGAAAGATTCGCATCTTCTAATGCCAGGTTCATCGCTCGTTGCCCGCCTTCTCCTCCCGGCGCTGGAGTAGTGATATGATATGCATCACCTGTTGCACCATATCCTATTATTTCACCATAAATGTTGGCTCCACGTGCTAATGCATGTCCCAGCTCTTCTAAAATAAGGATTCCCGATCCTTCTCCGATAACAAAACCATCACGGTTTTGATCAAATGGACGGCTTGCACTAGCTGGATCATGATTTGTGGATAATGCAGTCATATTTGAAAATCCTGCAATCGTCATCTCTGTAATTGATGCTTCAGAACCTCCTGTCACCATCATATCTGCTCCACCATTTTGTATGACCCTGAAGGCATCCCCAATAGAGTTTGCACCTGAAGCACATGCGGTAACTGAACAGTTATTAATTCCTTTTGCACCTAACTCAATTGACACTCGGCCTGAAGCCATATCAGGTATAAACATAGGAATAATAAACGGGCTAACCCGTTTGGGTCCTTTACTCAAATAACGCTTATGCTGTTCCTCAAATTCATCAAGTCCCCCAATACCTGAACCGATCCATACTCCTACTCTTTCTGCTGATACATCCTTCCCAATATCTACCCCAGCATCTTTAATAGCCATTTTACTGGCTGCAATAGCAAGATGAGTAAATCTGGCCATTCTGCGAACCTCTTTATGATCAATAAAGTCCTGTGGTGAAAAATCCTTTACTTCAGCAGCTACTTTTACATTAAAAGATTCCGAATTAACTCTTGTCAATTCTGCAATTCCCGAAACTCCTTTTTTGGCATTGTCCCAGGTTGTTTGAACATCATTTCCTAATGGAGTAACAGCCCCAATTCCTGTTATAACTACTCTTTTTCTCATGATAAGTCTCCCCTTGTGAAAAATAGTTCTCTGTATATAAAAATGCTTTGATTTAATGATGAGAATTCATATAAATTATGACTTGGTCATAGTATCACATGAATATATCTTATACTAAAAATAAAAAAAAGAAAAGTTAAGCAACCTCTTAACAAAAAGTTAGAGCTAGGCCTCCTGCTCATATACAATGTGCAGCATAAGACCCAGCCCCGGAATATCATTTTATTTATATTTCTAAGCTTTGTACGGTATTCATAAGAGAACTTATGTCTTCTAGGGTTTGAACAATTTCAGAGTTTTGCAGCTCTTCCACCACGAGCTCTCCATCCTTGTAAAGTTGATCAATCTTCTCTAAAGCTGCTTCATTTTGAGTCACAATATCCTGATGGACATCCTCAGCAATCGTTGGAGCTTCAAGGTTATTAAATTCTTCCATTTGTTGACGTAACGACTGTAGTTGGTTTTCAAGTTCGTCTCTTGAAGTTTCATCTGTCACCGCAGTCTGTATTAAATCTGGTGCTTGTTCAGCAAAATCACTTACTGATGTTAAATAACTAGTGGACTCATCAACATAATTCACCGATTTATTTATCTCATCTACTACAGAACAAGCTGAACTGATCATTAATGTAAAAATGGCAAACATCATAAAAAATCTTTTCAAAAATCTCCCTCCAAATATACCAGTGTATATAATCTTATACGGATGAAGTGTAAAAAAGGTTTCATTTTACGTTTAATAGTCCATAGTAAAAAGGCTAACACCTTGTATTGTTAACCCTCTCATTTTAGAGCTTATTCATTTGATACAAGCCATTTTAAAAATTCCTGTTCAGGCTCAGTTAGAAACCTGCCTAAGTCTTCAGAAAAATAAAGATATAATTCTATGTATCTTTTGGCTAGAGCGTCCATTCTCTTCCTCCTGTTATGTATAAGAACTTCTTTATTTTATCATGATAGTCGATAAATGCATATGAAAATATGTAAGCATTCACAACATGTAAACTAAAAAAAATACATAAACAAAACCACTCAAGGAAAAAATAATTGTTGATTATTAAGTCATTGTGAAATGAGGTGAACCACAAAATGAAAAAACTTTTTGCAATTTTACTTGCAGCTCTTCTTGCTACATCTGTTGTTGCATGTGACGATGCACCTGGGGAAGATGAGATTGGTGATGGTGAAATTAATGATGAAGAATAAAAATATGTAGTAATATGCCGTTCAGCACGGTTTTATGATCCTAATTGGATGTAAGACGATCTGAACGGTCTTTATTCTTGACCCCTTTGTCTCACACTTTCCAAACTACTGAATGTCAAATCCCTTGAGATTCCACACAACTCCTCAATTAAATTGCCCACAATTATTTTTGAAAACATTCATATTGTGTACTATAATACTTGTATAAACTTTGAAAGGAACCATTGCAAATGAGTGAAATGTTAAAATTAGAAAATCAAATTTGTTTTAAAATATATACAGCTGAAAGAGAAATCACCAGACTTTACCGTGATTTACTTGGAGACTTAGACATTACTTATCCTCAATATCTTGTTTTATTGGTTTTATGGGAAGCTGATTCCATAACCGTTAAGGAGCTCGGCAAGAAATTATTCTTAGATTCAGGTACTTTAACCCCGATGCTAAAAAGGATGGAAGCAAATTATATTATTAGACGCCAGAGGTCTCTAGAAGATGAAAGAAGTGTTATTATCTCTCTTACAGATAAAGGGAAAGAAATGAAAGAAAAAGCAACATGCATTCCATCAAAGTTACTTGATAATTTATCTATGAATACGGATGAGTTAATAAGTTTTGACAAAGCTCTGCAGACTATATTAATTCGTCTTAGAAACGAAAATAGCTAAAAAAGACTCCTTTAAAAAAGAGTCTTTTTTGTTATGTTATTTTTAATTGCCATCTTAACTGAAAAATTGATATCTGTTCTTTCCTTTTGATTTTGCAAGGTATAAGGCTTGATCCGCATTTTTCAAAAGGGAATTTACATCGACCTTCTCTTTTGAAGTGTAGGTATCAATTCCAATACTAACGGATAATTGAGACTTATGCATATTTTGATCCCATGTAGATAAAAGTGTGAGTATGCTTTTTGAAACTTCTGTTAAAATCTCTTTTGAAGTCACATCTTCTATCACAACGATGAATTCGTCACCACCTAATCTTACCGCATAACCTGTTTGTTGTTGCTTTAGGAATAATTCAAGCCTTGAAGCAGTTTCTTTTAATATAAGGTCACCTTTTTCATGCCCATATTTATCGTTAATCGTTTTAAATCCATCTAAGTCCAAAAAGAAAATAGCTCCATCCTTGACTGAATAATGATCAAAATATTTATACAAAAAATATCGATTATAAAGCCCTGTTAAAAAATCCCGAAATGCGAGACGCTCTAATTCTAAATAGTATGAGAACATTCGGGCGATTCTTTGTAACATTCTAACACTTTTATTTGAAAACTCACTTTCCTGATGATGAACAGCACATAATGTCCCAAACGCTTCACCAGTTCCTACAGTAATAGGGACTCCAACATATGAATGAATGTTTGCTTCCTCAAGCATATCTCTTAAATCAACAAGGACTGGTTCATTCTTTACATCCTCAATCATTAGTGGTTTGTTTTGTTTAAAATCAATTCTTTTACAGACAGTTTGATTAAGTTCGATAGACATCCCTTCACTTAGAGAGATATCTGTATCTTTATCAGATAGCTTAAGGATAATTTGTTTGTTATTAGAAAAATTCGAGAGAAAGAGCAACTTCCCAGGGAAAAACTCTTGGGCCATCTCTAAGATATCCTGTGCTAACTCATCAAAATTTTTATACATATTTATTTCATTCAAACTTATCCCCATAAAAAACACTCCATTTTAATAAAAGAATCCTCTCCAACCTTTTTCTTATAAGATACATCTTATATTTATCTTTCATTATATCTTATCCCGAAAAAAATAAAAGAAGCCCTTTTCATTCAAAAAGAAAAGAGGCTTACAGCCATAATATACTTATTAAAATCCCATTATATCCTGAAACTTTTCAGATAATTTTCTTGCTAGTTCATCATCAGATAAAGGCTTGCGATGTGTATTTTCTAAATAAATGTATTTTTCAGTTTCAGGCATCACATATTCTTTATACCATAAGAAGAAGTCAGGGCTATCTCCTTGCATTCTAATATATTTTCGCAATGCTTCAAGTGAATATAGTGTACTTTTTACATTTGTCAGCCAATCAGCACGATAAAAATGGTTCCACTTTCCATGTTCTGACTTTTTAAATGCCTGCAAACTTTCTTGATAAGCCCAAATGGATTCCGACACCTGGACAAATGCAAGTGGATAATGCTGAATAGTGAAACTTTTGTATCCCTTACACAACGAAATAAAACCTTTGCAGCCACTTACATGCAATTCTACTTGAGAAACAAAAAGATCATAAAACCTTTGCTTTTCAGAGGTTGAAAGTTTTAATGAAAGTTTATGACATTTATTTAATAGATTTTCCCAGCCTATTAATCCATCTTGACATTTTTCATAAAACCAATTTACTTGATCAATAAATGGAATTTCACCCGTTGCCCAAAATAACTTTTCATTAACAGAGTTCTCTCTATTTTGCAGCCAATGACTAATGATTTTTCTTGCATTGTGATGATAAAATCCCTCACCTGCTCGGTCATCCTCATTTTGACCATACTTAATTGTTTTTTCAAAGTAGCTTTTGTAGAGCTTGGTCATTTGATCATGATAGCTTAAATAAAATCGCTTTATAAACTGTTGAAGATGTACTTCAACATCAACAGTACCATATCTCCATAATTGACTGACTAGATCTAAAGGATAAAGATGCTGACGGATATTACCACTGTTTAATAAAAGATAAGATGTAGCTCCTGAAGCAAATGATTTTTCAATTTCCTCTTTTATTAATTGAGGTGGAGATGGAAACATGGTTAAATGATTTGATGCCTGAAGATCATGAAATGTAACATGATAATAAATTCCATGCTCTCCTGAATCATTTTCGGTTGGCAAAGAAGGAATTCGATAATTTTCGTTTCCCTGTCTCCTTGAAACCATCTTTCCATATCCATTATCTGCCCATATTTTCATTATTTGATCAGGCACATGAATATGTCCTTGTTTATATAACTCCGCGATCTCACCATAAAGAGCCATACTGCAAACCGGCTGTTCGATTGCATCACATAACATTTCATATTGCCTGTGAACGACTTTAGAAATCATCGCTCCTCTTTTTTCCGGTGTATCGAATTCCGGGTCATACTGCCAAAAAGGTGCATCTCCTTGCCCCCGAAAGGAAAGTACCCAAACAATGTTTTGGTCCTTTTGTTTTTGAATGGCTTCAGTCCATAATGCTTCAAACAAATCAGGATGTTCTTTATAGCTTGGTTTTTTACCGGTATATGCACGCAAAAACATTTCTGCGCCTAGTGGCTCAGCATGATGATGTGTGACCCATAAACCCATCTCTGCAGCTAACTCTGCATGAATTCCTGCTTTAGGAAGATCAGTTCCGGGTATCACCATATTCCCTCCACATCGTAATAAGGCTTCAAATACGGGATACCAAACCTCTTTAGAAGGTGGGTATTCTTCTTTCCATCCAATTAAACAGACCTCATCATTTACAAACCAGCCTCTATATTTTACTAGATGTTCCTTAGATACATAATCTATGGTAGGAATAAGGACTTCCGATTTTTGCTCAACATCCAAATCTCCCCAAAACCAAAAAGGATCTATATTTAAATATTGTTGGCTATAATGTAGTAAGCCATAAACTAGTCCAAGATCGTCATACCCGATTATGTTTAGTATCCATTTTTCATTAATTTGTTGGAAGCGAAAACAAAATGCTTCAGGTCTTGTAGGACACTCTTTTCCACCTTTTGCATAGTTAATAATAATTGTTGCCTCTTGTTCTGCTGCTGTTTTTAGTATTGGCTGACAGCCAAATATCTTTTTGTGATCTCTTTTGATCATATCAAGGGCATGTTGGACAGGAGTTGATATTTTCTGAGGAACAGAAATAATACAATTTGCTTTCACGACTACATGCATAAATTCACCTTCTCCTTTCCTCTGTTAGGAACTTTAAACTATACTCAACCTTGCTTTTCATTTCTTTCCTATTTTAATAGAAATTTTGCAGATTCCATATTTAATAAACAGTGTCTTTGTGTTAGAAAACAGATGTAAAGTTAAATAACTGTTTAATATAGGTATTTAAGAGTATTCGAATAATATGAAAAGGAGTTAAAGGATATTTTATCCAAATGTAGAATGATAGGGATAGAGGATAATTGACAAAAAATGTCTCATATTGTGTTAAAGACATTGTCTCTTTGAATGGTTGGTATAGGATTTATATCATTTTGTGTTACAAAGTAATGTCATACTTTAAACTTTTACATTTAAAGGAGAACAAATGAATAGCCAACAAAAGTTCGATAAAATTAATCTAATTCTAAAACATAATGAAGTGACACAATTATTTATTTCTGTTCTTCAAGAACTGGATAAGTTAAAAACAACTGATGTTGAAGATCAACTTCTTAAAGTTAAAATGAGACAAAACTTGCTTATTATCCAAGAAAAGTTAATCTCACTTCAACTATCGATTCTTGGTGATGAGCATGAATCATGAAAACAGGCAGAACAAGATCGTTCTGCCTGTATGTTCCTTATAATGGTGCATTTACTTCTAAATCATCTATTTGTTTTTCTACATATTGAACATCTTTACGTGCATTATATCGATCCGCTTTTTCAACTGTTACAGTAATATTATAATCCGGTATGCCGGCATATTTTTCATATCTGCCTCTTGGGAGTAAAAAGTTCCCTTCAGGAAAGTGTACTTCAAGGTTTCCGCTAGCAATGTCAACAAATTTCGCTCTACCTTGAAAAACACCAAATCCATTGTAGACAACAATGCCTTCTCCTTCTGCAATACTTATTTGTTTTGCATCTTCAGCATTCATTAAGACATCATAACGATCAGCTCCGTTGAATGGATCTGTTTCTTTATAAACCATTGAGTTAAATTGTTTACCACGTCGTGAAGTAACAACAAATTGTCCTTCTTTCTTTCCTAATTCAGGGATCTCCACAGAAATCAAGTTCCCTTTTCCATCAGACGTTGGGCACACTCCGCCTTCACAAAGCCAGGCTCCACCCCATTGAAATACATCACCTTGTTTTTTTAAGTGTTGAATTCCATTATAGTCACGATTTGCGATTGCAATTTCATCCCTAATTTCCTGTCCTGATGTAAATTCTACAAGATGAGCTGTTTCAGGCTTAACCCGCTTCGCTAAATCAATATAAATCTTCCATTCTGCACGCGCTTCTTCAATTTCATTTTTGTTTCCTTCAATTTGTGGTGAAAAATACACCATACGTTCTGTCGAGGTTGATGTTCCCCCTCCTTCTTGCTCATACCTCGTTTTTGCAGGGAGAACAATAACAGCTTCTTTCGCATCAACAAGTGTAGATGTATTCAAAATAATATCCTGGTGCACACGTATATCCAGTTCAGATAAAGCTTTTTCTACAAAATCCGGATCAGGCATTGTTTCCAAGAAATTACCGCCTGATAAATAATAGAGCTTAATTTTTCGTTCGTGATCATCGGGCAGTACGATGTTTTCTAAGGTAACTCCTACAATATCTCCCTGCCATTTTGGTAATTCAAAACCCCAAATTTGTTCCATTCGTTTCGCATTCTCTTCGTCAAACCCGCTTCCTGGCAGAACAAATGGGTCTGCCCCCATCTCTCCTGATCCTTGTACAGAAGAATGACCTCGGAATGGCATTAAACCACTGTTCTTACGTCCAAGATATCCGCGTAAAAGGGCGAGATTTGCCACTTGTGAAATATTATCTGTTGCAAACGAATGCATGGTTAGTCCTAAAGCCCAAGCAAAGACTGCATTTTTACTTCTTGCTAATAACTCTGCCAGCTCTATGATTCTCTCTTTTGAAATACCGGAAGACTTGATGATATCATCCCATGATTGTTGTTTCACATGGTTTACTAAATCTTCATATCCATTTACATGTTGTTGCACAAACTCATGGTTAATTGCTGATCCATAATGTCTATCTTCCATCTCAAACCAATGTTTCATAATACCATGCATAAAGGCAATGTCCCCGCCAATATTGACTTGATAGAAATCATCAGCTAATTTGGTACCAAAAAGGGCTGATTCCATATTTGATGGGATCCAATACTTATCCATTGCCGGTTCGCTATATGGGTTAACCACGATAATTTTCGTTCCTCTTTTTTTGGCTTCCAGCATATATTTTGTTGATACTGGTGAAGCATTTGAGGCTACACTTCCCCAAAACAGTAATACATCAGTGCCAAACCAATCTTGATAATTTGCTGTTGAAGCTCCTACACCAATTGAACGCTTTAACGCTGTTTTACTTGGTGAGTGGCAAATGCGTGAAGCATTGTCAATATTATTTGTCCCAAGGAATCTAGCTACTTTCCCAGCAACATAATATGATTCATTCGTAATTCCTCTTGAGGTTAAATAAAATGCATATTGCTTTGGATCCAATTGCTTCATTTTATTTGCAATGATCTCCATCGCTTCGTCCCATGTTAGCCGAGAGAACTTTCTCTCACCTTTACGACGAATAAGCGGGTATGGAATACGTCCCAATTTTCTTAAGTCTGTGCTACTATATTTTCGTAGTTCATCGATGTCAGCATGAACAACTTCTTCTTTTAAAGCTGGCATTGTGTTGAGTCTTAATACATTCATTCTCGTTGTACACATATGCGGACCTTTTAACGTCTGATCTTGTAGCCCTGAAACGCCTAAAGCACAGCCATCACAAACACCCTGTGTTAGAATACGTGTTGCATATCCAATATTGTCTTTGTTATCCCAAGCAACTTTCATTGTATCTCTAAAATGATGAGGCTTCACCTTGCCTAGTCCAAATGGAATTGGACTAACCCAGTGCTTTGGCTGAGGTGTTTTTGTCGCTTTTATTGGTCCTTGATGTTTTGTCTCTCCCATTTGAAATCACTCCTCGTTATAAAATTTATTTAATAAGTTACATTGTAATAAAGTTTCGGAAAGGTCCTCTATGCAAAGTTTATTAATTGATTTTAGTTTGTATAAAGAAAAAACCACCGTAGACTCTTATCTTAAAAGGTGCAGAGTATCACGGTGGTTAGTCTTTTGCAGGATCGCTACCAAGTGCCATACCAGTTATTTTATTTTAATACATACTTAAGGTTTGGTCATATTATTCAGCTCTTAAACTATTTGTTATATAGTTAGATGAGCTTACGGCGATTATTTTAGAAAACTGTTATTCTATAGCATTCCTCATGACCCTTATTTAATAAACTTTTGCTGCAGGTCTTCATCAAAAACAAAGATGGACATCCCAAAGTCTCTGTCAATATCGATATCTACAAATAAGTCAACGAATTTACAACCTAAAAACTCTTCCATCTCTAGAGGAGGGTTCTTTCTGTAAATTTGTTTTACCATTTCAGTTCTTGCAGATCGTAACGCCTGTTTCCCTTCATCTGCACTAGCAATAAATCTTTCGACTGGTGATAGATTGCCTTCCATTTCACAGATTGCCCAGTTTTTACAAAACGTTGTTGTAATTTTACTAGGACCTTTACCCATGTGCTTTTTTCGGAAAGAGCGAACGATATTACTAAATTCTGCTTCGTACTTGTTCATAATATCCTCCTACCCACTAGAGGTTTTAGCATGAGGTATTTTACCATACCTTATGCATTTGTGGAAGTATTATTATCCTGCTATGGAGTTTTTGGCGTTAGTGTTTTGTTGCTGACGAAGCCGGTTTATATCTTTACGAATCACAATAGATACAAGGAAGGCAATGACAAATAATCCTGAGAAAAATGTTAAACTTGTTCCGTAGCTTCCCGTTGTATCCTTCATCCATGCTGCGAACATTGGACCAGCTAAACCTGCTGCAGCCCATGCAGTAAGGATATAACCATGTATGGCTCCTAATTGCTTAGTTCCAAATATATCTCCGATAAAAGCAGGAATTGCAGAGAATCCTCCACCATAACAAGTATAAACAACCGCTAACATAACCTGGAATAAAAATGCTTCTGTTGTATGAGGTAACAGAGCGAATAACACAATTTGCAAGACGAAGAATGTAGTATACGTATTTGGTCGGCCAATATAATCTGAAATAGAAGCCCAACCTAAACGACCTAAACCATTAAAAATCCCTAAAATACCAACAAGTGTTGCTGCTTCTGCTGTAGTAAGTCCAATACTTTCTTCCGCTAACGGCTTTGCAGCAGATAAGATGGCTATTCCACACGTTACATTGATGAATAACATTACCCATAAATAATAGAATCGAGATGTTTTAATCGCTTCATTTGCGGTTAATTGTGCTAAATCTTCTTTAATTCGAGAATTTCCCGATTTCAACTTTGCTTCAAATCCCTTAGGAGCCCAATCAGCAGCAGGCTTTTCTAAATAAAGGGAAGACAAGGTCATAATAATTAAGTAAGATATCCCGAGAATATAAAATGTGTTTGCTGTTCCTACAGAATTAATTAACCATTCCATCACAGGACTGGCGATTGCAGCAGCAAATCCAAATCCCATTATCGCAAGACCTGTAGCAAGTCCCCTCCTATCCGGAAACCACTTAACTAAGGTTGATACAGGTGCAATATATCCTACACCAAGCCCAATACCTCCAAGTACTCCATATGAAACATAAAGAAAAGGAAGCGATCCTAAATTAATAGCTAATCCAGATCCAATGACCCCTGCTCCAAAGAATCCTGCTGCCAGTAAACCAGCTGCTCTTGGACCGTACTTTTCAACAAAATGTCCTAAAAATGCTGCAGATAACCCTAGAAATAATATTGCAATACTAAATGTTAATTGTACTTGAGAAGCACTCCATCCAAACTCCTCCATTAATGGATTTGTAAAATTACTCCATGCATAAACAGATCCTATGGAAATGTGGATCCCAACTGCCGAAGCGGCAATTAACCAGCGATTTTTTGTTTTTTTCATGTAGTCATCCCCTCATTATATAAAGCCTTATCTATAAATTATTGTAAAGCTTGTGTTTCTACTATTTAAAGATTATTTCAATAATTAAAATGTAGTTTTTAACATGGATTAAGCCATCTGAAAACATAAAGTACATCATTAAAACAAAGAAAACCGTCAATCCCCTAAATAGATAGAAAACAAGGTAACTTCCCTATCTAAATGGTGATTGACGGTTAGTTTCAAGCAGGATTCGCTACTATTGGACCAACAGTTAATCGCTTTCAATTTTGGAACAATTTGAATCGACGACAGGGTCGCTATCTCGAATTCAAAATGTTACAATATCATGAACTTTGTATCGAAATAGTAACATGTATTCTATTATTCTGCAACAATATTTTTCGATTTTCAAAGCTTATGCTGTCACAATTGACAAACTTTCATACTTGTTAATGACATAATAATATGATTATATGTAATGTATCTTATAATATAGGTGAGATGGTAAATGGACATGAAAATGAGCATCAATCAAAAAATTCGTAAATACTCAAATGGAAATTTAATTGATACGACCGACAACATTGTAACCGAATTTCCAATAACAATATTCGTCAACAATGTGGAATTTGCAACAATGGTTTGCACCCCTACCCACTTTAAAGAAATGGTCGTTGGCTTTTTAGCATCTGAGGGTGTTATTCGCTTTTATCGTGAAGTTGAATCTATATCCATAGATGATGCTGCCGGCTATGCCTATGTAAAACTTTATGCTGAAGTAACAACAAACCAACAATATTACTCTAAAAGATTTATCGGATCATGCTGTGGTAAAAGCAGACAGTTTTATTTTCAAAATGATGTTAAAACATCAAAAACCTCTATGAGCAAACAAACTCTTACACCTTCACAATGCATCTCTCTAATGAAAGAAATGCAGGAAAGCAGCATAGTTTTTCAGGAAACAGGTGGAGTTCATAATGCAGCTTTATGTACACCTGAAAAAATGATTATTTGCAGGTCTGACATAGGTAGACATAACGCATTAGATAAATTATACGGATATAGTATTTTGAACGACATCCCTGTACGTGATAAAATTATTGTATTCAGTGGTAGAATTTCTTCTGAAGTCCTAGTAAAAGCGTCAAAAATTGGTGTTGGTATTGTCTTATCAAAATCTGCTCCAACTGACCTTGCCATCAAACTTGCAGATGATTTAAACATCACAGCAGTTGGCTTTATTAGAGGAACTTCATTTAATGTCTATTCCCATCCAGAACGGATTATTGAAAGATAAATGTAAGGGAGGAATCGTATTGAGCAATAGTCATACTACTTATGATTACTTTGATCGCCCCCTGCGCGACTTGCGTATTTCTGTTACAGATAAATGTAATTTCCGCTGTACTTATTGCATGCCGGCAGAAATATTCGGACCGGACTATCCTTTTTTAAAGAGAAATGAATTGCTTTCTTATGAAGAAATAGAACGTGTAACGTCTATTTTTGTTCAATCTCTAGGTGTTAAAAAGATTCGGATTACTGGTGGAGAACCGCTAATGCGGAAGGATTTGTCTACTCTTATTGATCAGATAAGCCAAATAAACGGTGTTGAAGATATCGCTATGACAACAAATGGTTATTTTTTACCTAAATATGCAAAGGAATTAAAAGCTGCGGGGTTAAAACGTGTATCAATCAGCCTTGATTCCCTTAATGATGAAGTTTTTGGAAAAATTAACGGACGTGGTGTCTCAGTTCAATCTGTGATCGACGGTATCGACGCCGCAGCAGAGGCTGGAATAAAGGTAAAAATTAATATGGTTGTTAAACGTGGGATGAACGACCAGGAAATTATCCCTATGGCCAAGTTTTTCAGAGAAAAAGGCCATATTTTAAGATTTATTGAATTTATGGATGTTGGAAATACGAATCAATGGAATTTGAAGGATGTTTATTCTAAAAAACAAATCATTGAAGATATTCATGAGGTTATGCCACTTGAGTCTATTGATCCAAATTATACTGGTGAGGTAGCAAGTCGTTACCGCTATATTGGTTCTGACGTAGAAATTGGTGTAATTTCATCTGTTTCAGATGCGTTTTGTTCAACATGTAATCGAGCTCGGTTATCAGCCAGCGGTTCTTTATATACCTGTCTGTTTGCATCTATTGGTCATGATTTGCGTGAACAGATACGTTCAGAAAAAACAGATGAAGAGCTTGCAGCGCATATTCAGGCAATCTGGCGTGGACGAAAAGACCAATATTCAGTTGAACGAGGAAAAGCAACAACAACGAGGAAAAAAATTGAGATGTCACATATTGGAGGTTAACGAACAATCATGAGTAATTGTAAAATCGATCACTCTTCTGAAGATGTGAAGAAAAAATTACAAGAACAATCACCCTTTCTTAATACTAAATTAGTAGAAAAATGCTTACTATTTTTATCTACAGATACTAGTCAAACTGAACTAAATGAACTATTCCATCTACTAAAGAAGTATGATTTATCAACTGATGAAGAGAAAAATGTTCGCAACCGAAAAATCGAAGCATTGATCTCAAATTAAAATAAACAGGATAGCCTGAGCTATCCTGTTTATTTGTTGCTGTCAATATTTTTTTACATTAATTTTAATGAACCGGAAGGTGTTCATGATGATGTTTTTCTATTTTATTGTGTTTTTTTCGATTAATAGCTTGTTTCAATGCTGGTAGGATCCATCTGTCAGCTCCGTAATAGTAACCAGCTGTACCTGCTATTATTAATAAGAATGCAGCAGTATAGAGAATTGGATTTGTGCTAATTGTTCCTGCCATCATAAAATTGAAGTTCATGAAAGCACCTGCTATTAGTGCTGGGATCGTTGCAGCTCCAATTATTAACCCGATACCGACTAAAACTTCCCCCCAAGGTATTAACACATTAAATATTGGTATATTCGGAAGGGCAAATTCTTCAAGAAATGCAGCATACCACCCTTGTACTGCAGGATTTTCTCCACCCGCTTTAACTATGGCCCCTTGTATAAATCCTGTTGCATCAAAACCATCTGCTACTTTATGAATCCCCGCTTCCAGCCACTGTACTCCTAACCAAACTCTTAAAACTGTCCAAATGATCGCCATTTTCGGTCCCTTTAACCAATTCATGGTCAACAGCTCCTCTTTGTGAAGTATTTCACATAAACATTTAAATTTTTTTAAGCTAGCTAGCTTTGCTTGCGAAAGTTTGTGAAGTTTTTCACTAACTTTCTACACTTTTATAATACTCCTTTTTTCTTCAAGTGACAATAGACTTCACATTTTGTTCAATAAAGAAATTCAGGTGTAACCTAAATTTTTTTACGTTGACTTTCGTTTTAATCCATTATATAATTTATCTCGAAGTTATAAATCTTTAAATTGAGATATTTTAAATTAAGTTATTTTATTGGAGGAGAAAAAATGACAAAATTGAAATGGAATCTTGACCCAACACACAGTGGTGTAGATTTTTCAGTTAAACACATGATGTTCGCGACAGTTAAAGGCGGCTTTACAAGCTTTAATGCTGAAATCGATGCTGATCCAACAGATTTAACAACAGCTGATATTAAATTTACGGTTGATTTAGCAAGTGTTGATACACGTAACGAAGATCGTGATAATCACTTACGCTCTGCTGACTTTTTCGATGTTGAAAATCATCCTGCAATGACATTTACATCAACATCTATCGAAAAAACAGATGAAGATGAATATAACGTTACTGGGGACTTAACATTACACGGAGTAACAAAATCAGAAACATTTGTTGTTACTTTTGAAGGAACTGGTATTGACCCATGGGGAAATGAAAAAGCAGGCTTCGGTGTTGAAGGAAAGCTAAAACGAAGCGATTATGGCTTAACTTGGAATGCAACATTAGAAGCAGGCGGAGTTCTTGTTGGCGATCAAATCAAAGTTTCTTTACAACTTCAAGCTGCTAAAGCATAATAGCACGATAAAAGGGATTGAAGGTAAAAACTTCAATCCCTTATTTCATGTTCTTACCATAAAAGATTTCGTCCATTTCTTTTGTCAGACTTGCCGTAATTTGCTCTTGCTCTTCTTTGCTAAGCTTATCTTTCGTATAACCAAACAAATAATTATTTAAGTCAAATTGTTTAAGCTTACATTTTGTATGGAAGATATTTTCTTGATATATGTTCACATCAATCATATCAAATTCTTCCTTCACTTCATCAGGTATATAATTTTGAATAGAACTTATATCATGATCGATAAATAGTTTATTTCCACTAATATCTCTAGTAAACCCCCGGACTTTGTAGTCCATGGTGAGGATGTCCGTATCAAAAGAATGAATCAAATAATTTAATGCCTTTAGTGGCGATATTTCACCACATGTTGAAACATCAATATCAGCACGAAATGTGCTAATCCCTTCATTTGGATGGTATTCGGGATATGTATGAACGGTAATGTGACTTTTATCCAATCCCATCACAACTGCTTCTGGTAATGGACCTGGTGATTCATCATAAGACTCTGTTGGTACTTCTACAACAGGACCTTCTGAAACTAAAATGGTCACGCTGGCCCCTTGTGGAACATAATCTTGTTTTGCAATATTCAACACATGTGCTCCAATGATTTCAGTCACATTTTTTAAAATATTTGTTAACCGTTCCGCATTATATTGCTCATCTATATATTCAATATATGCCTCTCTTTCTTCCCTTGTTTTTGTGTAGCATACATCATACATATTAAAACTTAACGACTTTGTTAAATTATTAAAACCATGCAGCTGTATTCGTTGTTCTGGAGTCAGTTTCATCCTTCTTCCCCCTTAATTTTCAATTATCCGAGACACCATTACACTTTTATATTACCCATTTTTCACAAACACAATCATTAGACCGAAATTGCCCAATGAATATAAACAAAAAGCACCTCAAACGAGATGCTTAAAGTTTGTTTAATGCAACTGAAATCTGATCATCTCCTGCAATTAAATCAAAAGAACGTTTTTTTGTATGTTCATTCGATAAGGCCTCTACAATCGTTTGTGCTACATCCTCACGTGGTATATAGCCTCTTTCCAGTTGATTACCTACAGAAATTTTTCCTGTTCCTTTTTCATTTAATAGCCCTCCTGGACGAATAATGGTATATGTTAGATTTGACTGCATTAGTACTCGATCCGCATAGTGCTTTGCAACATAATAAGGCTTTATTGCTTCATTCCAATTTTCACGATTATTAGCCTGAAGGGCACTTACCATAATAAATCGATCAACACCAGCTGCTTCTGCCGCTTCCATCGTTTTTACAGCTCCATCAAGATCAATTAATAATGTTTTATCCGCACCTGTCCTGCCTCCTGATCCAGCTGTAAAAACAATAGCGTCACATCCCTTCATCGCCTGTTTTAAATGAGCAACACTTCCTTCTAAATCGGCAATAACTGTTTCAATTCCCCTCTTAGAAAATGCTTCTATTTGCTCCTGATTTCTAACCATTGCTAATACAGAGTGTTCATCATGCCTATGTAGCATTTCCGTCAGCTTTTGTCCAATTTGTCCATTAGCTCCTACAACTAATACTTTCATAATATTTCTCCTCCTTCTTTTATACAATTATTTCAAAGAATCAAGGTAAGTTCAAAAATTTTGTTTTATTCAAGCCAATTTTGCAGGATAGAAAGGATTTTTTCTTCTATTATTTTACCTTTTTCTTCATCAGCCATATGATTTAATATGATTGAAAAGATTACTACTTCTCCATTCTTCGTTTCCAAAAACCCTGATAAAGAACTTACATTCGTCAATGTACCAGTTTTTGCTACTACCTTTTGTTTGAGGGGGGAGTTTATCATTCTTTTACGCAGTGTTCCACCTGTTAATTTATCCTCATCACCTGAAACAGGCAAAGCGTTGTATAATTGTGATAACCATTCTTTGGATTGGGCTTTATATAATAACTGTGTAATGGTATTTACCTGTGTCGTATTTATATGTGATAATCCTGAACCATCTCTAAGGACTGTGTTGTTCACATCAATTCCTAATTGATCCAATGTACTTATTTCGGTTTCTAACCCTTTTTCCCATGTACCTTGATTATGGGTGACCTTCCCCATCTCCTTTACAAGCATTTCTGCTATCGTATTATTACTTAATTTTAAAAATGGAATAAGAATCTCAAACAATGGCTCTGATTCATGTAAAACGAGCTTTTGAGTAGTAATCGGTGTTATATCAGAATAATAATTCCCTGTGACATGTATCCCCTGTTGAGCAAATTCTTTCTTAAAGAGCGCAAGTGTATATTTTGTAGGATTCCAAATTGAAATCCATTCTTTCATTATTTTTTTATCTTCAGGGATTGTTCCTTCTATCATCACTTCGTTTTTACCATGAACTCGTGTAATTTTTAAAGATTCTTCATTTTCTGCCTCTGTTGTGCTGGCTTTATTATGAATGATCACATAATCGGTAGAAGGAATTAGTTTAATTTTAGGTGCCCTGCCTTTTTGGCTCGGTGTAATTTGAATCTGTATTGTTCCTGCATCAAAATCTTCGTCAGGTGATGCTGTTAAGGCTGAAATTTGTGCTCCATAATATGTTGTTTCATCTGTCCAGGGTAAATCAACAGAATAACGAACCTTATCGTATCTGCTATCATCCCCTATTACATCTCCATCAATTGTATTGATTCCTTCTTGTCTTAATTGTTTTGCCATCATCTTGATGTCTTTTATTGTAAGTGTAGGGTCTCCCCCGCCTTTTATGTATAGATTTCCTTTTAATACACCTTTATTCTTCTTTTTTCCATCTGTTTTTATTTCAGTTTTAAAGGTATAGTCTGAACCAAGTATCGTTAATGCTGCTATGGCTGTGAATAGTTTTAAACTGGACGCTGGAGTTAAGCTTGTTTCTCCATTAAAAGAATACAAAATTTCACCTGTAGAAGCTGACCGTACACTTAAACCTGAAATAGCTCCTCTCATCATTGGATCATTCATTAAAATAGATTCAAGCTTGGTTATTCCTTCTGCTTTCAGCTCCAGTGAATATGTTGTGCTGCTTGTTAGGATTGATGCTATTAGTGTTGTTATCACTAATAGCAAAAGATAAAAAGTTTTCTTCATCATTGTTTGACCAAACTCCCTTTTATAGATCTAAACTTTAATTTCTTCAACCTAATGGTTTTTATCCAATGCAGCTGTAAAAAAAGAAAACCCGAGAACATGATCCATGTTCTCGGGTTGCCCTCTTCTACATTTTAATAACCCATATAAGAAGCTCCAATGATGATTAAAAGAATAAACAATACAACGATTAGAGCAAATCCTGCTCCATAACCATATCCGCCTGCGCCGCCCATACTATCACCTCCAGAACCGTTTATATACTATATGTAAAAATCCCCTTCCAGGTTATAGGCAAAATGATTAAGATCTTTGTTATTTCCTTTTTCATCAGATACACTGTATGTATCAATTTTTTATGGAGGCTATGACCATGTGTGGACGATTCTCGTTAGCAACAGAGCAATCAATTATTGAGGAACAGTTTGATGTATTGGTTCAAGAAGAACTTTCATATCGTTATAATATTGCTCCTTCACAAGATGTTTTTGTGATCGGTTCCAACGGACAGGATCGAATTGGGAGATTTATGCGTTGGGGACTTGTACCTCCTTGGTCAAAGGATTTAAAAATAGGCTATAAAATGATTAATGCCCGTTCTGAAACCATTGATGATAAAGTAAGTTTTAAAACTCCCTTTTTAAAAAAGAGATGCTTGATTATTAGCGATGGGTTTTATGAATGGAAAAGGAATGGAAAAGAAAAACATCCGTATAGATTTGTCATGAAAGACCGGCAACCTTTTGCACTTGCAGGTCTTTGGGAATGTTGGAATAAAGGGGACCAACACTTGTTCACATGTACGATTCTGACAACAGAAGCTAATAAAGTTACGGAAGAGATTCATAATAGAATGCCTGTTATTCTTCGTAAAGATGATTTTCATATGTGGCTGGATCCTAATTACCATAAAGTAAGAGAACTAAAATCATTACTTGTACCTTTTGACGAAAGATTAATGGAAGCTTATGAAGTTTCAAATCTTGTGAATTCCCCTTCCAATGATGTAAAAGAATGCTTGGAACCTATTAATAGTAAATAAAAAGGAGCTGTCTCTACACTTCTCTCTAAAAGTTGAAGTGAAACGAGATAACTCCTTTTAATTGTTTACGATTTAAAATTCTTTTCGTACCAAGTTTTTGCCTGCTCAATTTCTTCTCTTGTTAATTGGTGACCTGCCTGCCCCCAATGTTCAGTAATATTCGCATGTGCATTTCGTAAAGCTTCTGCTAATTCCTTCGTTTCTTCAATAGGAATAATAGGGTCATTTACACCAGCACCAATAAAGATCGGTATTCCATCTAAATTAGGAATTTCAACCTTTCTTCTAGGTACCATTGCATGAAGTAATATGGCACCTTGTAAAGCATTTTTATAATGATACATAAGACTTGCTGCAATATTTGCGCCATTTGAATAACCAATTGCTAAGATTCGATCACGATCAAATTGATACTTTTTAGCACTATCCTCTAAAAACTCGTTTAATTCGTTTGTTCGAAAAATAAGATCCTCTTCATCAAATACGCCTTCTGATATACGACGGAAAAATCGGGGCATTCCGTTTTCAGAGACATTTCCCTTCACTCCAAGAACTGAAGCATCCGGAGCAATCATTTCAGCAATTGGTAATAAATCTTTTTCATTTCCACCTGTACCATGTAATAAAAGCAATGTAGGAGCATGCTTGTCTTTTCCTTCAATAAAAATATGTTTCATTCCTTTTACCTCCAATTTTTAAAATTCTTTTGTATCTAACGGCTTTAACTTCGCTTCAATTTCTTCTCGTTGATGTTCAAAATAAGGAGGCAAAGCTAAATTTTCGCCTAGATGCTCGAAGTCTTCATCACCTTCAAATCCCGGACCATCTGTAGCCAGCTCAAAAAGAATGCCATTAGGTTCTCTAAAGTATAACGAGCGGAAATAATAACGTTCTACAAATCCTGAGTTAGGTAAGTGATTATTTTTTAAGAGTTCAACCCATTTTTTTAACTCTTCTTCATCTTCAACCCGAAATGCAACATGATGCACACTCCCTCTTCCAGGTCGCTCGCGGTTATTTTCAGCATCTTCGATAATATGAACCTCGGCACCTGATCCACCCTCACCTGTTTCAAAGACCCGAACTTCTTTTTGATCATTATTTCTAGTATATCCCTGCTTTTCTCTAAAGCCCATTAAATTTGTTAATACATTTATTGTTCGTTCGGGACGTGATACTGTTAACACCACAGGTCCTAGCCCTACAATTCCATTTTCTGAAGACACAGTACTTTTATCCCAAGGTTTTCCACCTTCAACACCGATATTTGTTTCATCAGAAACAAGAATCAATCGTTGACCCTCGTGATCTCGAAATGAAAGAGTAGCTCGTCCCATTTTTTCTTGTATTTCATCATGATCTACTTCCAGCTTCTCAAAACGATTTTTCCAATAGTGTAGTGCTACATCATTTTTCACACGAAGAGATGTTGCTGAAATACTATTTGTTCCCGGGTATGTTCGTCCTGCGCGGGGAATTTCAAAAAAGGTTAAATCTGTTCCAGGATTTCCTCTCTCATCTGCGTAAAATAAATGGTAAACAGATGTATCATCTTGATTCACTGTTTTCTTTACTAATCTAAGGCCCAACACCTTTGTATAAAATTGATAATTTTCTTTGGCATTTGCAGTAAGGGCAGAGACATGATGTATTCCTTTTAAAGGTTTAATAGTCATATAAATCGTCCTCTCCAACTGTTCAGAATCTTCTTATATCAAATATCTTGAATTCAAGATAATTATATATGAACTTTGTTCATCCGTCAAGACATGAACCTTATGTAAAAGGGGTTAACGAAATGTTCGCTAACCCCAAGTTTTACTGTTGAATAAATTGTCTTTGCTGTTGGAAATGACGGTAGCTTGGAATTTGTTGATGTACATGGCTTTGCGTGTGTAATGGTTCATTTTGTATGAATGCTTGAGAAGAGTTGTATGCTGTACCGGAAATTTCCTGTTGCATTTGATTGCAAATATTTAGGATTTGTTGACATTGTTGTAATGCTTGATTATGTCCTTGCAAGCTCTGTTGTATCACTTGTGTGGCTTGTTGTTCTTTTTGCATGAGTTGTTGTAGCACTTGTGCATTTTGTTGTTCTTGTTGCAACATTTGTTTGTATAATTGTGTACCTTGCTGTGTTTGCTGAATTAACTGTTGAACAATTTGTCGACATTCATTAATTTGTTGCATCGCATGTTGTGGTGTATGCATGTTAAATCCCTCCAAAGTATTAGAATGTTTGTTGTTGGTTGCTATAGAGTGCGTTTGGTTGGTAGCTCTTAATCATAGCGTTAGTTGTTGCCTGATCAAATGTTGGCACTTGATAATATCCTTTTTGATTCATATACATCCATGTTTCATATGCTTGATCCGCACAGTTTTTTGCACTTTGAGTCATCATTTCTCTCATTTGAGAATCTGTTAATTCCAGAGCAGCATGCATTTTCATAACCGCACCTGATTTGTGTGTGCCCAGCATTAATGATGCTACATCACGGTCATTCAACTGGTTAAGTGATGCATTAGGAGCTTCAGGTACTCCATTCATTTTTATTCCATATGTTGGTGTTGTTTTCATCGATGTTTGTAAAGATTGAAGCTGACCTTGGTTTCCTTTTTGCTGTAATGTGTTAACAAAAGCTGTATACTCGTTCGTCATAAATGAAAGCTGGTTTTGAAGAATATTTTGCAAGTTTTGGTCTTGACAATGTTGTTGTAAAAGCTGGAATTGATTTATCCCATTTATCATACAACTTAACACTTCATGACACTCCATAATTTCATGAGCACCTATGTTTACTTGATTCATTTGGCTTTGCAAGGAAATACCCCCTTAAGTCATTTTTTAAAGCCAAATTTAAAATCCCACTAACAAATATGAATTATTCATTTGTTCCTTATTCATGAAAAATTAGAAAAACACGACTTACCGCCCAACAATGGCGGAAGTCGGTGTTTCTTATACTTTAATCCTTTAATATAAGTAAATTTTCTTAAAGTACAAAAAAACCTAGAATAAATACTAGGTTTTTAAGAAAAATAAGATTGTATCGAACCGTTTGGTTTTAATGTCATGGTTATTCTTGCATGATGTTTAATATCTTTTGTTAATGTGAAGTAGATACCATTCCATCCAAGCTGCCAATCTTTTGGTGCGCAAGCTTGCAAGTGTAACAATTGATATTTATACATTTTATAACGAAGAGACATGGCGAAGTGTCCTTCAACAATTGCATACCATAATTCTTTTAAATAAGCTTTAGCCTCTTTAAAAGCTTCAGATTGTGAAATTTGATTTACCGTAAGATAATTCATCTGTCTCCCTCACCCTCTTTTTACTAGATTAGTTGAGTTCGACCAATATTACTAGTTTTAAATGTTTCCAATCTTAAGCATGGCTGTTAATTGTATTTTCTTGATCCATTTCTTTTATTGGAGATTTCTTATATCTTCCAATAATATTACTTGCAATAAAGATACATAAAATTGAGAATAGAGCACTGAGCCAGCCTACTAATGCCAGAGCCAATAAAATAATCATAGAGTCACATACGAACAATACTATCCCTCGATTGATCCTATATTTCATGTCTATATATAATCCTAAAATATGAATCCCGCCTAATGAAGAACCGTTATTTAATACAAACGTTACACCAATACCAATGAGTAAACCAGAAAGGATAGAAGCAAAAAACATGTTCAATTCCAAAGCCGGAATGATTTGGTCAAACCATTCACGAAGTAAGGAGATACCTGTTATTGATAATAAGCTAGAGATCGTAAACCATTTCCCAAGCTCACGAATAGATATAAGAAAAAAAGGAAGATTCACGATAAAAAAGAGTGTACCCCAGGATAGAGGAGATAGAAATGAGAAGATGGTTGAAATACCTGCTGTCCCACCAAATGTTAGGTGATGATCTGATAATATTTTTATACCTAATGAAGTTAAAATAAGTCCCATTAAGACAAAAGAGAGTTTTTTTATTAAATCCATATAAAGCCCCCGATCATTGTTATCCTATTATAACTTATCTCATAGAGTAACCTTGGTCAATATAATGGAAATTATTCGGAATTTTTTATTTATTACGAACAAAAAGACTTTATCACGAAAACTCTATAAAGCTGAGTTTCATGTGATAAAGTCTTATTACTTAATGTAAAAAAATTTATTTAGAATCTCATTTAACCTTTTCTGGTTCAGCATATTCAATGCCAAATGTTTCAACTGTTATGCCTTTTATTTTTTGTTCTTCTAACGGCTTGTCCTGTTCACCCGTTTCTACTTTTACGATTTTATCTACAGCTTCCATTCCTTCAGATACTTTTCCGAAAGCTGCATAATCTCCGTCAAGATTAGAGGAATCAGCAACCATAATAAAAAACTGTGAACCGGCTGAATTAGGGTCCTGTGCTCGTGCCATCGAAATGACACCTCTTTCGTGCTTCACCTCATTTTCAAAGCCGTTTGAAGAGAATTCACCTTCTATACTATAGTCAGGTCCACCCATTCCTGTACCCTCAGGATCTCCACCTTGTATCATAAAGCCGGGAATCACACGATGAAAAATAAGTCCATCATAAAACCCAGAATTGGCTAACGTAATAAAGTTATTAACCGTATTGGGAGCTACATTAGGATATAGCTCAACTTTTATGACATCACCATTTTCCATTGTCATTGTGGCAATTGGATTTTCCTCAATGTTTTGAAGTGGCTTTTTACTTGTTCCTTCCTCCTCATTTGCTCCACAACCCGCTAACAAGATAAGGAACAAGGAAAAGATTAATAGATTAAACCTTTTTTTCATATATTACTCCTTTCTGAACTGGAATGTACGAATACTTCTCATTGCCTTCATAAATGCTGTTATGTATGTTACCGTTAAAGTATACAAGATTTATATAGGTGGTGTCTAACTTGTCAATGTCTGAACTTAAACATCTTTTGAAGGATTACTACCCTTTTTCACTGTTAACTGAATTTCAACTTCAAGAATTAGCTGATAAGGCCTCACATAAGCAATTTTCGAAGAACGAATTTATATTTCATGAAGATGAGGCTGTTGATGATATTGATCTCTACTTTCTTGTTTCCGGTTTAGCTAAAAATATACTACACCAATCAAATGGAAAACAATTATCTTTAAGATATTATTATCCGGGGGACATTATCGGGTTAATGGTAATGTTTACGAGCGGTGAATTAAATTTTTCTGTTCAAGCTTTGGAAAATTGCACGGTTTTCAAATTAAATAAACGACATTTCTTTGAAATTATGACAAGGAATAATGATTTTTCAAAGGTTATTTGGGGAAGTATTGGTGAGCGAACAAAGGCCTTATATGATGAAATGAAAAATAAAGCATCTCATGATGATGATGAAGAAAATGTACATCTCTTAAAGACACGAGTAAAACTCCTCATGGATCCGCCAATCTTTGTTCCTCCACATTATACGATGAGTGATGCTGCAAAAATTCTAAAAGATCAAAATGCATCAGGATTAATTGTAAGCAGAGATTCTTCAAAGATGCTCGGCATGATTACTTATGATGAGATATTAACATTTGCATCAACATCTCCGGCAACTAATTTAGTTAGCGATTGGATGAATCCAATTCCAGCATATGTTGATGCAGATGCTTTTGCGTTCGAGGCTTTATCATTTATAAAAAATAAGTTGAGTAAATGTATTCCTGTATTGAATAACCAAAAAGTGATCGGTATGTTAACTTCCCGTTCATTTTTAAATCTTGAAAATTCCAGCTATTTAGATCTAACCTATAATGTAAAAAAATCAACATCACTTGAAGACTTAGTTATACATGGACCTCTAGTGAACAAAACGTTACATGCTTTTGTCCAAGAGCTTGTTGAAAAAGAAAGCTATGCATATGAAGTATCGGAAATGATCACAAACCATAATGACAATCTCCACAGACACATGATTAAGCTAACTGAAAATGAAATGAAACAACAAGGATATGGTACACCTCCTATTAATTTCTGTTTTATTATAATGGGAAGTCAAGCTAGAAATGAACAAGGCTTTCGTACTGACCAAGATAACGGTATGATTCTAGCTGATTATGAGCATTTATCAAATCGGGAAGAAATTGAAAAGTATTTTAACACTTTTACTCAAAAGTTGAATACATCCCTCCGTCAACTAGGGTTTCCGGAATGTACGGGTGGAATTATGGCAAAAGAAGATAAATGGAGAAGGTCAGTATCACAATGGAAAAAAGATATTCAGACCTGGAAAGATGAACTTGACGCTCAAGAAATCCAAAATTTTACGATGTTTTACGATTTCAGACCTATTTATGGAGATTTTTCGTTAGCAGGTGAAGTAAGAACATTTTTAAATGAAAAAGCACAGCATTCTAAAACGTTACAGCAATTATTAATGAAGGACGCTTTGCGTTTTAAAATTTCAGCTCATCCTTTTGGATTAATAAATATAAAGCAAAAAAACAAAAAAATTAATGTCAAAAAAACAGGTCTAACACAGATTATTTATTCGACAAGAATTAACGCAATAAAATATGGAGTTAATGAAGTAAGTACAATAAAAAGGCTTAATGCTTTAAAAAACATACAAGCAATGCACCCTCGAGATGTTGAAAATGCTAAAACAGCCCTTCATTATTTACATTATTTTAGACTTAGACAAAATCTGAAAGAATTAGAAAACAATGATCATGTTTCTAACGAAATCCCGATTCATGACCTAACTAAAGAAGACCGAATGAAGCTCAAAGAAGCATTACAGGTTGCTCATCGTATGCAACAAGTAACAAAAATCAGCTTTAACAGAAACCGGGTGGTGTAGCCAGTTTGCCAGATGATATTAAGATTATAAAGTATTTTCTTTGGGATCATTACTTTCTAAAATACCATATAAAAAAAATGACGCAATTACCTTCCTTTTCAACAGCTAGACATTCAATCGAGGAATTCCTATCTAGTCAGCAAGGATTGATGAAACAATCGCTGTCATCTTGCACATTTACGATTTTTGATTTAGAAACTACGGGATTTTTCCCCACTATGGGTGATGAAATCATTTCAATAGGTGCCATAAAAGTAAAAGATCTCCAAATACAATATAATGAAGCATTTTATACAATCGTCAAACCTATTGGAAGAATACCAAAAGGAATCCAAGAACTTACAGGTTTGCCAGAAGAGATCCTTAGCAAGGCAGAACCTTTTCCAGTTGGTTTGTCCAAGTTTCTGGACTTTAGTAAAGGAAGTATATTAGTTGCACATCCTGCTACCTTCGATATTGAATTTTTAAAATCTACAATCAAACTATGGAGCCTTCCTCATTTTTCTGTTGAATATTTAGATTCACATCTACTTGCAAATGAAAAGTTCCAAGGAATGCGCAATTACTTAGATGAACTAGTTGAACGTTTAGGCATACCTGAAAGAGAAAGGCATCATGCATTAAATGACGCAATTATGACTGCAGAAGTTTTTATAAAGCTAATTGAAAAGTTTGATCCATCCAAAATAATTTCAGAATTACAGTAAAAAGGAGTGACTTTAGTAAGTCACTCCTCAATTTTTATACTTTTTTAAAGACTGCAGCCTGTATGGCCATTTCTCCTTGGTTATGATTTGTAATATGTGAGAAAGTGTAAATACATCCACATCCATCTATATCAAATAATGTCATTTCCATAAAATCCTGTGGTAACTCGTGCAAATGCTTTAAAATAATTTCATTTTCAGATGTGTAATAAAGATCTCCTTTCTGTAAATAGTGAACGAAAGGATTTGTTTCTAGTAGATTTTCTGACGGAATGTTGAAATAATTCATTTAAAGCACCTCACCTTTTTCTTTTAATTCAGTATTTTCTGATTATTTATATAATACACGAATCTTTGTACTTTGAAAACTATTTTTTAAAAATTTTTTCAAGATTAATCTTCTGCCTTTTTCTACAAAAAATTCTTTTTTTCTCACAACTGTTTCTCCTACATTTCTCTTTATTGACAAGCAAATGATACCAATTACCTAATCTACTTTTCATGATAAAATAAGCTGAAGGATGTGATAAAAACGATTCGTTTTAACCAAATTTTCATTATATTACTATTATCATTCCCTTTTTTAGTCAGCTTTGAAACCACTAATATAGATGATAAGACATTTGCATCTTTTCAATCACCTGAAGGAATAAATTTTACGAGTTATACGTCTTCTTGGGATGAAGAAAAATTGAAAGATTTATATAAAGAATTGTTACTAAATAAACATGGGCAAGAGATATCGGAATTAAATGAAGTTAGAATTTTAGGGGGAACACATTCTAGCACAAACACGAAAGGAAGTTATCATTCTCTTACGAAAACAATTGTCTTATACCAAGGCAATCAATATGAAACGCCTGTTGATTACCGTGAAACACTTTCACATGAATATGGGCATCATTTTGCCTATCATTATTTTCCATCACATCACCTTCCATTCTCAGAGTGGCAAAGAATACGTGGAATTGATGTTGCTGACATGAGGTGGGACGCTTTTTGGAATTACGATGAACGTTATCACGCATTCTACCCACAAGAAATTTTAGCGGATGATTATGTTCTTTTATATGGTGCCACGAGTGAAGTAGAACCTGAAGATGTAATGTCAAATGAGATCTTCTATCTGCGTACACAGCATGAAAATCAAGAAATTCCAAATGTGCTGGAAAACAAGAAGTTACACTCTTTTTTGGAAGAAAAAACAGGACTATCTATTGATTCGTCACGGATCATTGAATCACCAAGTTTAATCGAGTGGAATGATCAAACCATTCGTTTCTCAGTTTCATCAAGAGATCATATTGCATACCGCCTAAACCTTGAGCTAATTAATCAAAATGAAAAGCAATTAGTTGAATTGTATGAAGTTACCTCACATGATACGAATACATTGACTTTTAATTTACATGATCAGGAAATAATTAATTTGGCCGACTATGAATATGCCTTCATTTCGATTGATATTGTTGACTTAACGACGTCAATTGGATTTGAAACGGACGAAACACGCGTTTCACTTTAGTATTTTTTTAAAAAAGGATTGAATAACCTAAACAGGTTACTCAATCCTTTTTATGTTACTTTTTCTCATATAAAACTGTTAAGCTAATTAATGTGACGAGAATGGTAGCACCCATATCTGAAAGAATCGCAATCCAAAGGGTTAATAGTCCCGGAATTGTAAGGAGCAGTGCAATTAGTTTTAAACCTAATGCTAATGTAATGTTTAATTTAATAATGGAATTTACCTTCTTTGCTGATTTAATTGCATTAGGTAATTTCCCGAGATGATTTTGCATTAACACGATATCAGCTGTTTCAATGGCACTATCTGTTCCTTTTCCCATCGCAATTCCTAAATCAGCTGTTGCAAGTGCAGGCGCATCGTTTATTCCATCACCAACCATCGCCACTTTTTCACGATTTGATAGCTCTTTTATTTTGGCCACTTTTTGATCCGGAAGCAAACTAGCAAAATAAGATTTTACCCCTACCTTACCTGCTACCTTTTCGGCCGTTTTTTCATGATCACCTGTTAGCATGACCGTATGTTGAATTCCTGCTGCATGAAGATTTTTTATCACATTAATACTTTCTTCTCTTATTTCATCAGATATTCCCATAATTCCAAGAATATCCTCGTCTGTTGCTAAAATGACAATTGTCATTCCTCTTTCTTTGTATTGCTTAATTTGTTCCATCACATTTTGTTGAAAAGTGAAAGCTTTCATATGTGATTCATTTCCAAGAAAATACGTTACTCCTTCAATTTGGGCCACCAATCCGCTACCTGTCACTGTTTTTAACTCTTCTACAGGTAGATATGATAGTCCTTCTGCTTTTTTTATGATCGCTTTCGCAATTGGATGTGTAGAGTTTTTCTCAATAGAAGCTGCTATTTGCAGAAAGCCGGGATGATATTCAATATAATCTTCTACATAAGGCTCACCTTTTGTTAATGTCCCGGTTTTATCAAAAGCAATTGTTGTAACCTTTCCTAATTGTTCAAGGAAGACTCCACCTTTTATGAGAATTCCGTTTCGGGCATTTTTCGTTATGCCAGACACGATCGCAATTGGTGAAGAAAGGACTAATGCACATGGACAACCAACAATTAAAACAGCTAACCCCTGATAAAACCAATCGCCCCACCTGCCATCCAACAGTAGTGGAGGGATCAGCATAACAAATGCTGCAATAATCATAATGAGAGGGGTATAATATTTTGCAAATTTATTAATAAATAATTCCGTTGGTGTCTTTGTTTCCTGTGCCTCTTCTACAAGATGAAGGATCTTGGCCAGTGATGAATCTTCATATGCTTTTGTTATTTTAATTTTTAAGATTCCTTCATTATTTATACTTCCTCCAAAAACGGGTTCGTTTATTGCTTTTTCAACAGGCATTGCTTCTCCAGTAATGGCAGCTTCGTTAACAGAACTTTTCCCTTCAATCACGATTCCATCAGAAGGAATTTTTTCTCCTGCTCGAACGAGTACAATGTGATCTACACCCAATGAGGAAATACTGACTATCCTTTCTTCATTGTTTTCTATTACAGTCGCTTCTTTTGGTGCAATTTCTAGAAGCTTTTCCATGGATTTTCTCGCCTTTTGCATGCCTAGGCCCTCTAAGTACTCGTTCAGCCCAAACAGTATAGCGACTAATGCACCTTCTTTCCATTCACCAATACCTAATGCACCAATCAAGGCAATTGTCATTAATGTTTCGATATTGAATTTAAATTTGCTTAAATTTTTTAACCCCTTTAGAAAGGTTTGATAACCACTTAATACCGTTGCCGCAAGGAACATACCGATTGCGATATATTCATTTAAGAAATTCTCTGTGATAAACCCTGCGACATAGAACAAAGCGGATATAGACAGAAGAGCAATCCAATTGATACCTGATTGATGTTGATGATCATGGTGGCTATCATTTCCATCTTCTATAAAAGCTCCGTCAGAAGATAAGATCTTTTTGACCTTGTTTAAATCTACAGAATGATCTACCTTCAGCTTTCCTGTATTATAACTTAAAGAGGCTGATTCACCCGATGGCAATTTGTTAATTTCATCCTGTAGCTCTCTTGTACAATTGGCACAAGTTAATCCTTTTACTTTATATTCATTCATTTCTCTCAACTCCAATGAGTGCTTAATGATGTTGCGCATGGTGAATGGTTTGCTGCAGGACATTCATGACATGATTATCATCAGGAGAATAAAATAGTGTTGTCCCTTCTCGTCTATATTTAACCAATCTCAGGTTTTTCAAAAACCTTAATTGATGAGAAACTGTTGATTGAAGAAGAGAAAGCTTCTCAGCAATATCATTTACTGAATGCTCGTTTTGAGACAATAAGTGAAGAATTCTAATTCTCGTTGGATCTCCTAAAGCTTTAAACGTTTGTGAAACAATAAATAGTGTTTCCTCATCAAGTTGATCTTGATCCTTTTGTTCATGATTTACTGATTCATCCATTACATTCACCTCTTGCTTTTATTATATATTCAAATATGTGTATATGTTCATATTATATAACTAAATGATAAAAAAAGAATTGGCTGCTGTCAAGCACACCAATTCTTTTTAAGAGAATGATTATTCAATTAATTGTTCATGAACGTATTTTGCCAGCTTTATAGAGGAAACACGAACAGCTACATAGGGAGGTTTGCTATTTTCTGATAGTTCATATGGCATTCCCAGCCACAGATATTTCTGATCAATGATGATAAATGGAAATGGTACGTTTCTTTTGATCAATCTGTCATATTTAACTCCTGATACAGAATGACTTGCAACTATAGAGAATGTGACAGTTGACTTTCTTTCGTCACACATTGTCCTCCATTCCACAGGCAGAACTTTCTCCATTGGAATTCCAATCATAATTGAACTTTTTGCTTGTTGTATATCTTTCTTAAAGGGTTCTAATTTCTTTGCATGTAACCATGTTACCCGTGAATGTTGATTTTTAATCCAAGTGCCAATCTGATGTGGAGAAACCTCTTGTTTCCTTGCTATTTGATGGTCTACAAGCTTGCGAATAATTTTGCCGCTATAGACCTTTGATTGAACAAAATGCTTATCTGCAAGATGAATAAACTTACCTCTTGTTCGTGTCATGGCTACATTAACTAACCTTTCACTATTCTTTCCAATTAATAGCATACCCGGACGTTCTTGCGGAAAGCTATCCACGGTATCAAACACCATAACGTCACGTTCACTTCCTTGAAATTTATGAACGGTCGCCGATATAATATCTGCTTCAATCAATTCTTCGGAATATATTTCGTTTAACAATTCCTCCATCAATACTGCTTGAGCTCGATAAGGGGTAACAAAACCAATTGACCTTGACCCTGAAATATATGCTTCATGAATGACTTGGAAGGATAATAATAAATGCCATAAATTATATCTGGAATTAGAAGTTTTTTCGCTTAAACAGTGCATTCCAGTATAACTACTATCTAATAAAACAGATGCAGAATTAGCAAATGGTTTACGCTCAACAATCTCATGTCTTGCTGTTCTCACACTTTCATGGTCACCTACAAGAGAATTGTACACGTATTTATTTGTAAACGAAGAGATATCAGGATGCATTCTTCTCTGCTCTTTTAAAAGAAACAGATGAGGGTGCAGAGGTTGGCTATAATTTCTGTCTAACCATTCAACTACACCAGCTTTATGAAAGATATCCTCTCTTAACCATTCATCAACAAGTGGATGTTTGGCTGATGCAATCGGTGGTAATTGTTTAAAGTCTCCACAAATAATGATTCGTTTCCCTAACGAAGCGGCAAATGCAATTTGTGGAACATAAGCCATACTAGCTTCATCGACCATAACCACATCAAAGTTTTTTTCATATATAGTAGGATCGGTGGCTGCTTTAGCCAATGTTGTTCCTACAATATCAGCATCATGAACAAGTTCTATTTCCTTATGGCGGATTTTTTCTGAAACATTTGATAATTTACGTTCAATTTCCAGAAGTTGCTCTGAGTCTCTTCGACTGTAAGATTCCGCTAAGGATACTTTCATTAACCTTCTATCTTCATATAGTTCTGCTCTTTCGTTTGCTAAATCGGGGTGTCTTTTTTGGATTAGTTCATTTGTTGTTAAGTTGGTATCTGTATGTATCATCGATTGTGATCCATAGCGTACAAGATCACCTTCTCTGTATAAACCTTTATTATGGATAAAGCGTGTTATCTCCATCATAAGAACATCAACAGCTTGATTACTTTGCGATAAAACTAATACCGAATCTTTTTTGTTGTATTTATTTGCAGCAACCCGGCTTAGTGTATATGTTTTTCCTGTACCTGGTGGACCCCAAACAAAAGTTACTGGGTTATATTTACTCCTTAACACAAGTTCGTGAACAGGTGATTTAATTTTAGCAATCGGATGCTTTGCTTCATTAGAAGGATTCATTAACCTTTTTACTCTTGCACGTTTCCTCTTACTTTCCTTTATCTCATCAAGCCGATCATGAAGCTGATCTAATAACTCCCAAGGATCATGAAGCAAGTATAAATCAAAAAGTTGATGACCTAATGATTGTTCCAAAGAAAGAATAACACTTTTGCCTTCTGATGATAAAATCCTGCCATTTACAATCAACTTACCAGACTCTACCTTTATCGAGGAGCCAACTGGTACCTTTAGAGGCATAAGTGATTCAAAATAATACGTAAAGCCATCCTTATATGACATTAGTTGCCCATTTTTTAGGGCGAATTTTGTACTTCCATACTTTTTGAGGTGCATAATTTCTGCTCGCAATGCTTTTTGCCATAACTTTATGTAAAGATTTGTAGATTTCATACGTTTATTTCCTCACAAGATTTAGCTTATCTCTAACTCGTTTGTTTATATCGAACCATACTATAACATGTTACATATTAAAAAGCCATGTAAACGAAAAAAAGTGGAAACTTAATAGCTCCCACTCACTTAAAACTTTTTTATAAAACCATATTTTTTGAATGACTTGAACATGTGCATTCTGCTAGACTGTATCCTGTCACATCGAAGCCGTTTTTTCGTAAAAAACGAACACCTATATTTTTTTCAAGTTGGCTTCCTGCTATTACATGGACCTTTTTTGACGGAATTTCATGATAATATCGCTTTAAATAAGGTATTGGTATCACAATAGCACCTGATATAGTCATTGTTGATAAATTATTATAATCGCGCACATCAACAATTTGACTTGCTTGATCATGGTGCTTGACGTCAACACATGGAACATTTTTGATCCATCTGCTCCTCTGTACGATAAAGTAACAAATGATTAAAAAAAGTGCTAATCCCCCAATTAATAATAACAATTACTTTCCCCCTTTTTGCCGGCCATGTTGGATCACAATCTTACTATAAATGGATTAGTTTGTATAAATCAAGAAATTAGATTTAATGGGAACTTCATTCATTAGAAGCAAAAAAATCTCATATCATCTCAAAGTAATTTATTTTTTATTTAATTCATTTAGAATCGGGTAAAGTTCTTCCAGATGACTGATTTCATAGTCAGGTTTTACTTCATTTCTTTCTTTATCATGACGATTTATCCAAACTGATTTCATCCCTATTCTTGATGCTCCGAGGATATCAGTCATTAGATTATCTCCTACCATTAAGGCTTCATCTTTGGAAAGATTCATTTTTTCTAATGCGTGCTCAAAAATAGTCGGATCTGGTTTCCCTCTCCCAAATGCTCCGGAAATAATAATTTGTTCAAAGTAGGGTACAAGTTCCGGAGTAATCTCTAATTTTGTATTTTGCAAATCCGGTGATCCATTTGTTAATAATAACAAACGGTAATTTTCTTTTAGTTTATCTAATACTGAGAACGATTCCTCATACACAAATGGGCTTTTTCGTCTTTGAGCCGGAAATTCCTCAGCTAACTTTTGCCCAAATTCAGGATCATTAATTCCACATGCTTTTAACCCTCTAGTCCAAGCGTCTTTTCGATATGTTGGAACGATTTCACTCATTTTTTTAAAATTTTCTTCATCGTCAAGGAAATTTCCCCAAAGACCTTCAAATGGGTTAATTCCAATCATTTGGGTAAATGAATAGGTTTCATATGAGGAATATAGCTCGCGGGCTTCTTTTCTAACAGCTTCCTCTAGTTCGACTGGATCAATTCCGTATTGTTGCTTTGCTACTTCACATGTTGCAACAAATGCTTCTTTTACGCTTTTTTGATCCCAAAGTAGCGTATCATCTAAATCAAAGAAAATGGCTTTAATCAATTTTATTCCCCCAATAATATCTTTACCTTATTTAAAAACTCTTACTATTCAAACAATAGCTTACATAGATTTAAACAAGTTGTAAATAGATTAAAGAAAATCCATGTTAAAAAATACAGTGTCTTTACTATATATCTATTAGGAAAAAACGACTTACTGCCGATATGGCGGTAGTCGATGGCTTTTCTTATACTTTAATCCTTTAGTATAGTTAAACTTCTTAAAGTAAGTAAAAAAACCGTTCAGAAGCTGAACGGTCAAATTTTTCTTATTCATTTACTTTTTACATTGACTGTCGATCCAAATGGTAATTTTCTTCATTTTGGATTGTTTCTCTTAATCGATAAAAATAAATCCGTAAAAGCTCGTCAAGAGAGTTTAGTATTTCCTCAGTTTCTGATTGTTTTACTCTTTTTTTTAAGGCATCATAAATGGATTGTTTATTGTGCCCTCGAACTGAAATGACAAAAGGAAATCCAAATTTCTTTTCATATTTATTATTTAACAAAACAAACTTTTTGTATTCGCGTGAAGAGAGCGATTGAAGCCCTGCTAACTTTCTATCAGCCTTTTGTGAACTTCCATGTGTTATCATGTCAACAAAACCTGGAAAAGCTTGCAACAACAAAAGTTTATGTTCAATTGGAGATTTTTTCACCAGCTTTTTTACAGCGAGATGAAGAAATTGATAGCTTGGAAATGGACGTAGTTCTGCTACTTGTTCAACAATCTTTTCATCAAAAATCCAGCAAAACATTAAAACGAAATCCTTTTTTGAAAGTTCATTTACTATTTGTATTGTTATCACAAGTCCCCACTCTCCCCTTCTATTATATTGTGTTCTTTTTTACCATCTTCACTTTATAATTTTTAATAGCGCGAAGAATGCCTGTGTATCCCGTGCATCTGCACAAATTTCCTGATAAATGCTCCAATACCTCTTCATCAGTTGGATCAGGGTTATTTTCCAGCAAATCGGAGAGTGCTACAATCATTCCGGGAGTACAATATCCGCATTGTAGACCTCCTTCTTCAAGGAATGCCTGCTGAATGGGGTGTAAACTGTTTTTGGAAATAGATTCAATTGTCTCCACTTTGGCATTTTGAAGCTGATAAGCCATCACTAAGCAAGAGTTTACAACCTGACCATTGATCAATACAGAACAAGCACCACATCGACCTATCTCACATGACATTTTAGTGCCGGTTAAATTCAGATCTTTCCTTAGGATATCAACTAATCGATAAGTAGGAGGTACGAGTAAATCCACTTTTTCACCATTTAATTCGAAGGTTACTTCTCTTTTAGTTTCATCCATTCTATTTCTTAATTCAACATTCTCAGCCACTTAAAGCACCTCCTGCTTTGCAGGGTAATAATTCCTCCAAAGCATTCAATATTTCTTCGGAAGAAACTGGAAGTTTTTTCACCCTTATCCCACAAGCTTGATGAATCGCTGCTGTTATAGCAGGTGCAATTGCGACCGTTCCAATTTCACCGACACCTCTAGGACCAAACACATCTCCTTCCATTAAAGATTCATCAACCATTACGGTCGTTTCGTTTGGAATGTCCTTAATCGTTGGTATTAAATAAGAATCGAAGTTTTCTGTATGATAGCGTCCATTTTCCATAACTGAGTCTTCAAATAAAGTAAACCCTAAACCCATGACAGCTCCACCTTCAATTTGTCCCAAATAACCAAGAGGATTGACTACAGGTCCGGCTGCAACGGCATGATCCATTTTTATCACTTTTACTTGTCCTGTTAACAAATCAACTTCAACCGCAGCTGCTACTGCGGCAAAGCTATATAAATAATGTCCTCCAATTACAGGATCTGGTGTTGTCGGAAAATGAAAATGTGTTTGAAACGTAATAAGGGATGGGTCTGTAAAGTTTGCAAGCTCGCGATAACTTAACACAAAATGATTTCGTTTTCCCTTTCTCCATACTCCATTCTCACCTAAATAGAGAAGTTTCCTTGTAGTATTCGTATAGTCGGCAACCAGGTCTAATACTTTATCTATAAATGGTTTCTTTAATTTCTGAATTCCGTTCCATATCATATTAGTTGATCGAGAAGCTGTGGATGAGCCTGACGAAGGAACAAGATCAGTATCTCCAATCACAATTTTTATATCTTCTTTACTACAATTCAGTGCTTCCATTAACATGATCTCTATCGAAGCGATTAAGCCTTGACCAAACTCTTCAAATCCAAATGCAATTTCGATTTGTCCATCCTTTGTTAATGAAAGCCTTGCGCCTGAAGGATCAGGTCTTCCGTATCCAAGGCCCCCTCCGTGCATCGTGATAGCTACTCCTTTTCCTGTTAGTTTATTAGGCTGTTGCTTCGGCTGATCCATCAATACAGATGATGTCTTTATCATCGTAAGCACTGATTTTGCTCCATCATTTTTAACAATTCGTTGACCTAATGGACCGGGTTCATCTGCTTTGCGGAGGTTCTTCTCACGGAATTGTATCGAATCAATTTTCAGTAACTCTGCTAACCTTTCAATCTGTGTCTCTAAAGCGAAGGTCACTTGATTTCCTCCAAATCCACGATACTCACCCGCAACTCCATTATTTGTAAAAACAGATACACCTTCAACATCAATATATGGAATCATATATGGACCTGCAGCATGCTCAACCGCAAAGTCTAAAACCGCTGGTCCAAGGGTAGCATAGGCTCCAGTATCCGCTGTAATCCTGACATAATGACCAACAAGCTTACCATCCTTATTTGCACCAGTAATCATCTTAATTTTCATTGGATGACGTTTAATACCTGCTCTAACCGATTCACTTCGTTTATTATGCAGTTTGACAGGCTGCTTTGTTTTTAAAGCAAGTAAAGCTGCATATGGTTGAATATTCAGTTCATCTTTACCTCCAAACGAGCCACCAATCGGACTTGAAACGACACGTATTTTACATTCTGGTATGGATAAAATTCTCGCTAACTGCATTCGATCTTTGAACCCATGTTGGGTTGCTGCATAAACCGTCACTTTCCCATCTTCTTCAGGGACGACTACTCCTCCCTCTGTTTCCATATAGGCGTGCATTTGCCTAGGGGTTTCATAGGTGTCTTCTACAACATACGGACAATTCTTTAGCTCTATTAAAACTTGTTCACTATTTTTATAGCTTGCCCGATGAAGAATGTTTCCTGACGGATGTAACGATATACAGGAACTACTTAGTGATTTTTCAGGACTATCCATTACTTCAAGCGGTTCATATTCTACATGGATTAGAGAGATAGCTTGTTCTGCGATCTCTTCACTTATTGCCGCAACTGCTGCAACTGCATCACCAACATAACGGACTACATCCTCACAAAGCACAGGCTGATCCGGAAAAATTAGACCAAATCGATTCATACCCGGAACATCTTTATACGTTATTACTGCTTTTACACCCTCTAATTTCTCTGCTTCTTCCGTAACAATAGATTTTATTTTCGCGTGTGGATAAGTGCTTCTAAGGACCTTACCATATAACATGTTCGGGAAGGTATAGTCAGTTAAATATTTTAAGGAACCAGTTACCTTGTCATATCCATCTGGTCTAACTCTCCATTTTTCCCGATAATTATCTCTATTTAGCTCCATCTTTTCCCTCCTCATCTAAGATGTTGGCTAATTCTGTCATAAGGATGTTTGCTGCAACTTTTTTTCGGTACGCTTCAGACACAAACGGATCTGAATATGATTGGAATTCATGCAATATCGTTTTATAGAAAATCTCTTTATTCGTTATTCCCTCTTGTAGAAGCAGCTCTACGTTTTTAAGCCTGATAGGTCGATGATTTCCTCCACCAACTGCAATTCGGACAAATTGAAGCTTACCATCGTTGTTTTGTTGCCATTGACCACTTATTGTAAGGATAGAAGGGATAAATGCCTCTCTTCTACCAACCTTTCGATAAAAATGCTTTGTATCTTTAGGAGAAATAGGAATCATAATCTCTAGCAAAATAAATGGTGATTGTTTTTCATTAGCTAACCATTCCCATAGAGTCATAACATGAATTTCGTCTTTTACTGCCAGTTTTACCTCTGTGTTTAAAGCTAAAAGTGCCGGTATCGTATCACCTACAAAGCTTGCAATATTTCCTCCTACCGTCGCTCTGTTGCGAACGGCAGGGGCAGCAATGTTTCGGCAAGCCATTACGAGTAATGGTACATGTTCGACCAATACTGGATGTGTTATGCACTCTGCAATAGTTGTCAAAGCTCCTATTATTATTTTTGTAGACTCACCCAAGTCTTGGTAAGAAATCCCCTTTAGATCTTGAAGTAACGAAAGATTTATTAACGTTTTTGGAATAGGGCTCCCAGACTCCCAATGCACTTGAAGTAATGTTCCCCCTGCAACAAATACATCTAAGGGCTCTTTCTTTTGAGTAAATGCTTCTTCGAGAAATAATGGATGCTTCACAATCATGTCGGATTTTAATGTCGCAGCTTCTTGTTCATGACTCAAATGATCACCCCGTTAAAAAGACTTTTGGAATATTCATACTGTTCTTTTGTATCAATATCTATTAATTTTGAAGGATCTACATGTATTTTTACTCCCTTTAATATTCCTCTTTTTAATAGACTTCTTGCCCCTTGATCACCAGTAGTTGACAAAAGAAATGGAAATGCTTTTTTTTGAAATAATATAGGAGGTTTCGTATGTTCACCATCAAACGCTGCCACAAAATCCTTCTCCTTGTTTGATTGATGGATGAGGTGGTTAATCATATGTGAGGTAATAAAGGGTTGATCAGCTAAAAAAATGACAACAGAATCTGCTCCAATTTGTATAGCTCTTTGAATACCAGCTTGAAGAGAATAGGATTGACCTAAGTGTGCCTGTAAACTTATGATATTTTCCCAATGTACAGTGTTTGTTAGTAACATTTCGACTGACCTTAACCATGATGTTTGAAGATCTTTTGTAACAATTAGTAAAGAATTGATTTTTGATTGAGCGATTTCTTTTAATGCCATTGCTCCAAGTGGGACACCGGCAAATGGCAATGATAATTTACAGGTCCCCATTCTTGAGCTATGACCAGCTGCTAAATAGATACCGACTATATGTTCATACGAGGACACTGGCATCCCTCCTCTTTTTAGTCAGTTGAATTAGTTCTGCCATTATACTGATGGCAATTTCATGAGGTCCTTCGGCACCAATATCTAATCCAACAGGAAAGTGAACCCAACCGGGAGGATTTACCCCATTAAATAATCTGCGTGCCCGATCTTTTGATCCTAATATTCCCAAATAACGAATTCGTGTTTTAATTAATAACCTAATTAACTCAACATCTTTTTGAAAATGATGGGTCATTACCACAATCGAATCAACGTCTGAAAAAGTAAATGTACTCACAAATTCACCTGGGGTAACGACAGAAGTTTTTGAAAAGGGAAAATTGTCTTTATGACAAAGTCCTGCTCTCCAATCTGCAACAATTACTTGATAGCCTGATAAAGAGGCAAGGTTAGCAAGTGGTCTAGCATCTGTTCCAGCACCATAAATAAAGAGCCTCGGCCTTGCAGGTATTGTCTGTTTAAAGAAAATGCCTCTTTCTGAAAACGATAGTTTATTTAATGTTAAATCATTTATATTTGGAATATCTCCATTCCATTGGCCAAAATACTCTGAGGCTGCTGTAAAAAAGAGATAGCCTGTTACAAAACCTTCCGGCGTCATCCTCTTTACGCATGTGACAGTTTGACCATTATCAATATAGTCTTTTACCTTTTTCAAGTGGGTAGATAATTGAGATGATATTGTCTCAATTAATACGGTGATTTTACCGTTACATCCAATCCCCTGGCCCCATGAAAGGTCATCTTCCGCCGATAAATCATACGTCACAATAGTTGAAGCTTGTGCTTCAATTAAATCTTTAGATCTTGCATGAAGGTCTTCTTCCAGACAACCACCACTTAATAAGCCAGTTTGTTCTCCATTTTCATCTATTAGCATCATGGAGCCACCTTTTTTATATGCAGAACCTTCAACATTTACAATTGTGGCAAGCACCTTCTTGACTTTTGTTTGTGAGATCGTCTCAAGTATTTCATAAACATCTGAACGCATCCTTTCCCACCTTTTCACATATCGGCAATTCTGTTATTGACCGATACGTTTTAATTCCATAGAAATGTCACAGACTGAGTATTTAGCATTTCTATTGGCGAAATGTTACAAAATATAACAACCTTACACTTTTCTTGTAAATTATTCCTACAATATATTAAATAAGATTATACACTTGAAGAGCATTGAACGTTATAAATGTGTTAGTTTTTCTAACATAGTTTTATCAAACAAAGAAAAAAGACCAACAGATTGACTGTTAGTCTTTGATATTCCAGTAATTTATGCTTCTATATGATATGATACTAAAATAAATTCTTCCACTACTTTTGCAACACCATCATTCATGTTCGATTCTGTTACAAAATTAGCTATTTCTTTGATGTCATCAGGAGCATTCCCCATTGCTACTCCTAGACCCGCAAACTCAATCATTGATAAGTCATTGTAACTATCGCCAATGGCAATTATTTCCTCACGCTTGATTCCACAAGCCTGTATTAATTGATCTAAGCTTGTCCCTTTTGTAACACCTTTTTCCGTAAACTCTAAAAAATAAGGCTTGGACCGCATGATACTAAATTCATCTGCAAGTTCTGTTTGTAACTTTCTTTCAACTTCCTTTAATTGTTCAGGGGGTCCAACCATTAAGCTTTTTACCACAGGTTCATTCACAGCATTCACAAAATTAGGAACAATCTTTATTGGTAAGCCTGTTAAATTTGCTTCTATGTCAGTGTAAGGATTTTCATCTTGGGTAATAATTTCGTCCCCCAAATACGTGTGAATAAAAACACCCTCTCTGACACTTACTTCATATAACTTATGGATAGCTTCAGGACTTAGAGTACTGCTAAACATTTCTTCCTCGGTTGAGCAGTTTATTATTTTCCCACCATTAAATGAAAGAATGAAGCTTCCATAATGATCCAAATTTAATTCTTGAGCAATATGTCTCATCCCAAATGTAGGACGTCCTGAAGCCAGGACAACTTTCACTCCAAGCTCTTGCGCTTTCATCAACGCATCTTTTGTTCGAACGGAAATGGAATGATCATCACGAAGTAAGGTATCATCTAAATCTAATACAATCATTTTATATGACATTTTATTCGTTCCTTTCTATCAAGCAATCTTCTACTATCATACTATAAAAAGTCCTTTAATAGGAGTGTGATGAAAAGGAGGATTATCTATATTTACAAAAAATAAAAAAACTGGCGGCACCAGTTTTTTTATTCAACAACATTTTTTCCTTATACCTTTGCAGCATTTTGTTTTGATGCTAAAATTTGAACCTCAATTGAACCGGATTGTTTATCTACGATTGTTTTGATCATCACAGGGTAATCTTTGTTATTCATAAATTTAAAGTCCGGACCTCCCCAGGATACAGTTGCATCTTTACCAGCCGGAACATATCCTACAGATCTTGAATGAGAGTGAAGTTCAATAATTTCCAATCCTGCCTCTGCGACAGCATTATATAAGGTAGAAGAAGTTTGGCATATTCCTCCACCAATTCCTTCAACAAATTCTTTATTGACTATTTCCTTTGCTTTTTGATAACCTCTCGCAGTTGTTCGTTCACCAACAACCAAATTAAAATAAAAGCGATCCCCAGGTCCAAGTACAATTTGGTTAATTTCATTTGCCGACAAGAAAATATTTTGAGATCGTCCGGTCACACTAGAATCAAACGAAGTTTTATAGCTTCCGATGACTACTTCATTTACCCCTTTAACAGTTTCCGCTGTTACATTAGGTTCCGCGACTTCTAATGGCAGATCTAACGTTTTATCCAACGGCCTGACATTCAGAAGCATACCAACTAATTTACTTTCATCCAAAATCACACGGCTCTTGCCTTCTGTTAATTGACCATTGCCGGTGTATTTTGCAGGGACCATCGCCTGATCCAGGCTGTTTGCTAATTCATCTGCAATTTGGGCAATTTCTTTTTTATACTCATCTTGATTCTCATGAACAGTTGGAATAAAGGAATATAGGATATCTTTTGTCTTAGGATGTAATAAATTTACTGCATACTCTGCTTTTTTTTCAGATAATTGTGACAGATGTGTGGTCATTTGACTGACTGGTAATGGCCCTTCTTCTTGACTACCGTTTGCCACATTCGAACTACAGCCTGCCATCATCAATAAGAGAATCATTGTCGATACACACTTTTTTCTCATAGTACTCCCACATTTCCCTATAAATTTTCTAAAACTATAACAATATTATAAAAACATAATATTTTTTACAATCATTACAATTATATTTCATATTTTATCAAAATATCCTTCTTTATTGTTAAAAATTCCCTTGAAGAGTGAAATTTTTTTCTTTATAAGGCTCAATATTAAATATATATGTAAGACGAGTAAACGAATCAAAATGTTTCAAATTTATTACAATTTTTCTAAAAGATTTATATGTTTTTTGAATTAGAGAATTTATGTATCACAGGATATGATTTGGGTGAAGGAGTATGATTGAGAAATGAACTTACAGAGATAAAGAGGCAGTAAAAAGACCGCCTTAAATGTGCGGTCTTTTCAAAATCAGTTTACGTCTACTACCCAATTAAATGGATCCTGCATTGTTCCTCTTTGAATACCTGATAAAGTATCATATAGTTTTTTAGATAGTTCGCCGGTTAAACCATCGTTAATCACCATTTTTTGTTCATTATATAGGAACTCACCAACTGGAGAGATAACTGCTGCTGTTCCAGTACCGAACACTTCCTCAAGTTCACCTTTTTTATAGGTTTCATAAACTTCTTCCATAGATATTTTTCGTTCTGACACTGGAATATCCCAAGATTTTAATAACTCAATGATTGAATTTCTTGTTACACCTTCTAAAATACTACCATTTAACTCAGGTGTAACAACCTCACCATTAATTTTGAAGAAAATATTCATACTTCCTACTTCTTCGATATATTTCTTCTCCACCCCATCCAACCATAATACCTGTGAGTAACCTTTTTTCGCTGCTTCTTCCTGAGCTTTTAAACTCGAAGCGTAGTTTGCGCCGGTTTTCGCCTTACCTGTACCGCCATCAACTGCACGCACATAATGATTTTCAACAAAGATTTTTACTGGATGGATTCCTTCCTTATAATATGAACCTACTGGAGAAAGAATGATCATAAAACGATAAAAATTAGATGGTGCGACACCTAAAAAATATTCTGTCGGAATAATAAATGGGCGAATATATAATGAAGTTCCTTCCGCTGTAGGGATCCATTCTTTTTCAATCGAAACTAATTGTTTTAAAGCTTCAATGACAAATTCACCATCAATTTGTGGAATACACAGGCGTTCGTTCGATAAATTCAATCTGTGCATATTTTTTTCCGGTCTAAATAGCAATACTTTATCATCTTGTGTACGATAAGCCTTTAATCCTTCAAAAACAGTTTGCCCATAATGAAAAACCATTGATGCAGGACTTAACGAAATAGGTTCATATGGAACGATTCTCGCATCATGCCATCCTTTAGTTGGGCTATAATCCATTACAAACATATGATCTGTAAATACACGTCCAAATTCTAATTGATCTGATTGTGGTTTTTCCTTCTTTGTTTCGCTTAATGTTACATCGATCTTAGTTTTCGTCATCATGTCTTAACTCTCCCACTCAAATAATTTATCTTCATCAACACTTCTGAGCATATTAAGTTATGTTCATTCAAGTTTCTATATTTCTCTATTTTATATCTTTCGTAAGGTAATTAACAACTCTTTTTCGACAAAAGATTCAAAATAATCAATAAAAATATTATATTAGACCAATTTTAACGTTATTTTTGAATATCAAAATACTAAATATACGAATATTTCCATTTAAAATCTAACTTAGACCAAATATTCTCCATCGTATATAAAATAGAGCAGGAGTTTACCCCGCTCTCACATTATATCTTTCTATTCTTTTACCATAAATCTTTTCTTTACTACCAGCCCTATACCAACAATTACACTTACGATTCCCAGTAAAAGAATAGTAAAGTTATTCGTAGCTGTATTTGGTAAGAAATAACCGTTTTCACTTTCTGATTTTTCTGTTTCATCTAATGCTTTTGTGACTTTTTGTTGTTCTGAAAATACCTGATCATTTTGTCTAACTTCTTCTTTATCTTCTGTTGCTCCTTGCTCCTGATGATCATTGTTGTCAATCTTTTCACCATCACTATGCTCTAATGGGTCCTCATCAGTTGTTGGTTGTTGGTTTTCATCGGGAACTTCGGTTTCAGGTTGCTCTTCATCAACCGGTTCATTCGGATTCTCACTTTCCTCTTCTTTAACTTCAATCCCAATTTGATAAGCAGCAATTGTTCCGGAAACTTCATGTGCTGCTAAAAGAATATTTTGACCAGTAGGACTTTCATCTGCCGGAATAAAAGTTAAACCTTCCGGTGCTGTATCGCCATTAGCAACAGTTACCTTTTCCTCGCCATTAAAGATCCGTGAGGAGAAGTATCTATTAAATTCCGGTTTTTCAGGGTTGTCTATATCGTAAACCATGATTCCACCAACACGCTCTAAGCCAATGAAAGCGTAATTCTTACCTTGAACATGGCCAATTGTTACTGTCTCCGGCTCCGGCCCTTTATCATCACTGCGGGAGTCAAAATTATTTTCATCATTATTAGAATTAAAGTTATCTTCACCATATACTTGCTTTGTGATTTCCTCAAAATCAGAACCACTATCATATGTTAAATCTAATGAATTAGCATTCCATATGGAAAATGACCTGGCTCCATACCCATAAATCGCTTCATATTTGCCATTATCATTCTTTGGTGCTGATATTGTTGTATTCAGTCTTCCTACTTGTTCTTCAGTAAACAGTCCATTTTCTATAAGCTGATTCAATTGTTCTTGATTATATCCCTCATATAAATCAGCATTTAATTCATAGGATTCTTTCAGATCCGCTACTCTTTCTTCCTCTGAAAAGCCATCATAATCCTGTGCATCACCTTCATTAGCAGATAATATGTATGTTTGCCCATTCACTTTGTATGATGCCATTCCATCAGGTTGGTACATTGATAAAACAGGCCAGTTAGTGATGTTAATCTCATTGTCCTCGTTTGAAGCATCTAACTTATTTTTCCCTATAGAAAAATCCTTATATCCAAGGCTTTTTACTCGGACAAATCTTTTTGCTTGAAGATCCAGTTTCGCCATCGCATTATTTTCTTGCAGTGCAACAAAAGCATATTTGCTTTCTTCATCTACAACAATGTATTCAGGTTCAAGATCTTGAGCATATGTAGAGGTTTCTGAAACCTTCCTAACTCCTTGTTCTATTACATTCTCTTCAAATTGAATAGTTGTGACAACATCATTTGTTATTCCTTCTACACCATTTGAAACATCAATCATACTAACTGAGCCCTCTGGATTGATTTGATAATCATTACTCGGCTCTCCTTCATTGGCAACAAGCACAAAGGAACCATCCGGTGTAAATGTCAGCATATCAGGTAATGCTCCAACTGTTACATGTGATAGATAGTCACCTTCTGTTGACAAAAATACGACAAACCCGGGATCAGCTTTATTTGCAGCAGGTGCCGAAACAGCAATATACTTACCTTTCGGATGAATTGCTACACTTGTTACATCAGAAGCAGCTACACCTAAATCTTTTAAATTGATCTGTTTTAGACGAGGGATTTCTTGAGAGTCTTTAAGAACATTTAAATCAATAATATCTACTGCCTTTGCTGAACCATTTACTGAAAAAGCATGTTTGGAAATTGAATCATACGCAACAATCTCTGTTCCTCCCTCACTAATTCCCGCTTCACTGAAGTATCTCCCAAGCAATTGAACATGGACACCTTGTCCATTTTCTCCATCAAATTTCACTACATGGTTAGCAGCCGATGTTTGAACAGGAGAAAGAAGCAGTACACATGAAGCAGCAGCAAAAATGATTTTGCTCATAAAATGCTGAAAATTCAACCTAGCAACCTCCCAAATTTTATTTTAATATGAAAATCTTACTAGGTTATGGTAAAGATTGATTAAGAGTTTTGTAATATTTTTGTTAATTTTATATAAATTTGTCGTTAAATGTTAAATACGAATGCAAATTATGTTGATCTGCCTTTATGTTTATCATAACTGAATATTATACGGAAATAACTAGGGTTACTTTATATTATCTTTAAGTATTTTAAGTTGTCTTCCTGTAATGGACACTCGATGAACAAATGTAAAACCGTTAATATCCGTTTCGGAAATTAACGTGAATTTTTTGTCTCTTTTTGTTTTGAATTCAGTTAGACTATACAAAAATTTACAATTTTCTACCTTTTTCGTACACTGATAAGGAATTATCTAAACTCATTTTATCATTTCATTCAGATACATCTAGTTTTGTCGAAATAAAGCTCGTCAATCTTGAAATAATGAAAAATCAGGCGAGAACATATGTTAAGGGACATGTGATAATGGGGCAAGCAGTCAGGGGTGCATTATAGAATAGATGAATGAACACACAAAAGAAGGAAAACGATCAGTAGGATTAGGAATGTCGTTTTCCTTTTTAACACCATCAAAATGTATTATAAATATTTTCACATTCTTCTGCAGTAGGTTCATAAAAACAATGAAGTTTGAATCTCCCCACCAGGGGCTGATTGTACCATTGTGGAGGGCAATCACCCTGAGGACGAAAATACCATAGGCTAAATTTTGCCGGCCAAAACCTTTCTCCGTTTACGACTCTTCGAGCAAGTCTTTTTTCACTCTCTCTTGCCCTCTGAAAAAAATAACCTTTGGTTGTGGCTTCAAAAGCATGTGGTTGAAAAATCATATTCCGAATTGTACGTAATCCCTTAAAATCCGAACAGTTGGAACGAATCCGATTTATTCCTACATTTCCAACTAAAAGCATACCTTGAATTCCTTCTCCTTCAGCTTCCGCACGAAGCAACCTAGCTAATAAGGCAATATCTGCTTCGTTCGTTTTTACAACGGCCATGCATTCACCTCATTTCAATCCTCTTTTTATCATATTTTATAGAAAGCTAGGCACATGACTATTTATATACATATCTCCATATAAAAAAAATGCGATGTTTTCGCATTCTTTTCTTCTATATTTTTTATCATTTACTTAAACCCGCTTCTCTGGAAGTGAGAGTTTAATTGTCCTCTAATCATTTTTTTCTTTAATTCAGCATCTGTTTCCTTTTTTCTATAATCTCTCCGTATTTCATCTGTTTGAACACCCTCTTCAACCTTTTCTGCAATGTCCATTAGTTTTTCAATATCTGAAAAAGAATATTTACGGAAACCAGTTGAAGTACGCTCAGGAAAAATTAGTTTTCTTTCTTCATAGTAGCGGATTCTTCTCTCAGATAATCCTGTCATTTCACATACTGTTCCCATTGACATTACTTTTTTATCACGGTAAGACATACTTTTCTCCATATGAATCCCCTCTTATGAATGATAAATTTTCGTTCAGTTAATCTCTTTTTTACTTTAGCAACAGTAACCGTTTTCTAACAAGAATTATTTATGTAATTTTTGGTTTATTTATAATATTCCGTCTCTTTTGTTCTGAGAAATACTTTACTTCTTAATTTTTACGTAAGAATAGTTAACACGCAAAAATGTCCATAATAATGAAGAGACATCCTTTTTAGATGCCTCTTTTTCTTATTTATCATAAGGCCACCAGAAAACTTACTACTCACTCTGGTTCCCCTATCTCGAAACTGCTATTAATAAGTTCTATTGCTTGTTCAGGAGTAATCTTAAACTCATCCGCTACTTTTTTAATCATATTTTCTCTTATCTCCCTAATTGTCATTCAGAACACAACCCTTTCTCTTTGATCTGTTACTATCATATTATCAGAAAATTCATATACCAAAAGTTATTTGTAAGATTATCTGACATTGTTTTTTCGAGTAGTATGACAGAATATCTTACAACTCTTTTCTATCATTGTTGATAAGAACTATATATAATATGATTGACACGAAAACAGAAAAAGCTGAAACCAAATAAATCGTATGATATCCGAATAAATGACCTATCTGTCCAAATAATAAAGCACCCATTCCAACACCTAGATCAAAGGAAGAGAAGAAGGTTGCATTTGCCATACCTCTTCTATGTTTCGGTGCATTCTCAATTGACCATGCCTGTAGAGCTGGCTGTACAGATCCAAAGCCTATTCCATATAAAACAGCAGCAATTAACAGAACGGTTGTATTTAATAACCATGCCAATAAAATCATAGCAGCAACAATGAGAATAGTTCCAGGTATAAAAATTGCACGATGTCCTTTTACATCATATATTTTTCCCGCAAACGTTCTGGATGCCATCAAAGCCAAGGCAAAAACAAGGAAATACCATTGTATACCTGAGATTCCTTTTTGAGCTGTATATAACGGTAAGAATGAAGCAATGCCCCCAAAGGTTACTGTAATGAAAAAAAGCAACAGGGACGGTTTGAGTGCAGTTTTTTCATAAATATCCCATTTTTCTTTTTTACCTACTTGTTGGGTTTTCTCTATTGTTTTATAGCGTATTCTTGATGAAAGGAGAAACGCTATTAACCCTAGGATTGCACAAATCATAAATAATTGTGTATAAGATAAAACCCCAGCTAAGGAAAGTCCCAATGATGGTCCAAAGGCTAGTGCGATGTTTCCTGATAAGCCATAGTATCCCATTCCTTCTCCACGTCTCTTTGAAGGGATTATATCACTCGCAATTGTTCCAGATGCCGTTGTAGAAAAACCCCAACCAATACCTTGAATAAATCTCATAAAAAATAAAAATCCTATCGCCGGCAGAAAGCCAAAGGACCCAACGGATACAACAAAAATTAGAATACCAGTTAAATACACAATTTTTCTGCCTCTTGTTTCAAGTGCATGCCCTGCATAGGATCTTACTAATAAGGCTGAAAAAGTGAAAATACTAACAACAATCCCAATTAGTTGGTCATTTCCCCCTAACTCTTCTACATAAAGCGGAATCGTTGGCAAGGTCATTTGAAAACCAAGGAAAATAAAAAAGTTTGATATACAAATTAATATAAAGTCACGTGTCCAAATCTTTTCTTTATGTAATGCATTTGATTGCTGAGAATCCAAAAAAGCCCTCCTCTTCCAATGTAATAAGCTATTATTTAATAAGGTTAATATTTATAAGACTAAATAACAAATGATATGTTTTACAATATATACTCAACTGCAAGAATAAAGTGTTTTATTTTATAAATAATAAAAAGATGACAAGCAACTAAAGTGACGGTTAGGGTGAGATAAATGAAATTTGGTTGTCATGTGAGTATTAAAAATGGATATTTTGCCGCTGCTAAGCATGCATATACCATAGGTGCTAAAGCATTTCAGTACTTTCCAAAAAATCCAAGGAGCTTGTCAGTGAAAGTGTTTAATTTAGAAGATGCAAATCAATGCTCCGGATTTTGTAATGAACATGATCTTGTATCCATAGCACATACACCTTACCCAACTTCTCTTACTCCATCATTAGAGAAAAAGGAACTAACGATTGCATCATTGTTAAATGATTTAGAGATTGCTGAAAGTTGCGGATCTATCGGAGTAGTTGTCCATTTCGGGCACCTTCTCGATGCAGATCATCCACTGACAAGCTATCAGTTAATGATTGAGATGTTAAATCTTGTTTTATCGCAATGGAATGGAAAATGCAAGTTATTAATTGAAAATAATGCCGGAACATCAGGAGCACTGGGGACAACATTGGAAGAGCTTGTTCAAATTAGGAGCCTAATAGATAATCCCGAAAAAGTCGGATTTTGTCTCGATACTTGTCATGCTTTTGCAAGTGGTCTATGGAGCGGGCAACAAAATGAGGAATTTTGGCAAAAAGCAATTGAACTAGGTTACCTTGAATATCTGGAAGCTATACATTTAAATAATTCCAAATACCCGCTTGGATCTCGTAAAGATAGACATGCGAATATTTTTGGTAATGGATTCATAGAGAGTGATGAATTTATTAAATTGTTTCAGTTAGATCTATTATCAGAAATTCCTTTTGTTCTTGAAACACCATCAAATGAAGGTGTAACACACATGGAAGAAATAAACCAGCTCTACCAATTTGTTAAGAACTACCGGTAGAGCCTCATCCTTATCTAATCAACAAAAAATCCATCCGAGAAACCTCTACATTTCATAAACCAGCATGTTACGACAAAGAACTACCTTTTTGTCAAGTTTTGCGCTTTCCCGAGAAATTTATATCCTACCGTTTTTAAGGACCTGTATCATCATATCAGCATTTGGATAACCGGCTTCTCTATACTGTTTCATAACCTTTTCAATATCATAGCCAACTCTTTCAATAGATGTACTAAATCCACTCTCATCTATTGTGATAATACCGTAAGATGCTTTTGTTACACCATCAAAGGGCAGGCCTACACTCCCAATATTCATTATCACTTTACCATTAATGTACCGAATATAAGGCTTATGAATATGAGCATAAAGATAAATAGTTGCATCCTTTTTCGAAAACACCTTTTCATGTAACAGGCAATCTTCTGCATTTTGGGGTATCACTTCAAATAAACTGGTAGGTGTTGCATGAAAAGCAAAGATTTCAATACCATGTTCATTTAAGTGTAATTCTGTAGGTAGCTGAGATAAATAGCAAATATCTGTTGATTCAAGGTTAGAAAATATCCATTCACGTTCCTTGTTCATCATTTCAAGAGCTCCATCAGGTACTTCTCCTTGCCGAACCCCTCTCACAACCCATTCATCAGCATTTCCTTTTATCACCTCAGCTTGTAAGGATTGAATAAGTTCTAACGATTTTTTTGGTTCAGGTCCTCTATAGCATATGTCACCAAGAACACAAATTTTTTCAATATTTTTCTTTTTAAGATCTTCTAAGACTGCTTCAAGTGCAACAGCATTACCGTGTATATCTGAGATAAATGCAATTTTCACGATCAAATCCCTCCAAATTAAACGAATCTTTCTCTAGTATACCAATCCAATGGTTTGGTAGCCATTTGTAAAAAATTGTTAGTTTAATTATTAAATTTTCTTCTTTTCTTGGAAGGAGAGTTAAACAAAGAAAAAGAATAATTAAATAATAAACATTATAGAGAAGATGTGTTTTTATTGGAGGGGAATCCATGTTAGCTCAAAAACATATAAACAGCAATGTCATACCTCAAAGTATTATTCCATATGATCACACAATTGCTCCATATTTGATTCGAAATGTTTTATTTCAACATATACCGAAAGCAACAAAACATATTTATGTTGTGGGAATAGGGTCGAATCAAATAAACGGTGACAGTCTCGGTCCTTTTGTTGGTACACTCCTGCAACATAAATTCCCAAGACATTTAACTGTGTTAGGGAATCTTCAGTCCCCACTAGATTCATCAAACTTAGTGAGTGAATTTACCAAGATCTGCTTACCACAAAATAGTTTTGTCATAGCTATTGATAGTGTTTTAGGATCTAAAAACATAGTTCAGTCAATTGTCATTAAAGATGGACCTATTCTGCCTGGTGAGGGTTTAGGAAAACAGCTTCCTGCAATTGGTGATTGTAGTATTATGGGAGTTGTCCTTGAGAAGGATTTTCAGGATCAGTCTACACTATTTCATACAAATTTACATCTTATCTACACAATGACAACAAATATTGCCAAAGGAATTTCTCTTGCAGTTCGGCAATTTTTCCAATACCCTCCTAATTATCCGATATTTTGAAGCAGCAGTAGCCGAATGCAGAATCTAATTACGAAATTCTCCATTCGGCACTAGTTCTTATCAATAATTTTTGCTTTAGATTATTTTATCGAAGGACATTCTCTCTTTCATCAATTTTAGATACGATTGCTTCCGTTAGCTCTTCTGTTATTTCCACTAAATTTTTTTCTAACTTGGCGCTTACCATTTTTGCTAAGGCACCTTCAGGAGTAATGTCAAGAAAACCTGACATTAACGTTTTATTTGATTCCAGAGGCTTTGCTTCAAAATATCCCTTTCCACTAATCTTCTCATTGATTCCGGTTAGATTAAACTCCACTTTTGATGGTTCTAACCATGTCAAAATATCTACTTTTAGATGGATTTTTCGTTTTATAACACCTAAGTCTGTTTTAAATTTCCATGTTGATTCTTTTTCACTAATTATTTCATGATCAATATAGCCAGGTACAAGTGGTGCCCAATGATCCATTACACTTACAAAACTCCATATAGAATGGATAGGATGATCAACTTCTACTTTGTATAAATGATTGGCCATTTATCAAACCTACCTTCACGTTCAATTAATGATTCATAGATGAAAAACCATTTATACAGTACTTATTCTTTTTCATTGTCCAATATGTGTTGAAAATGTATTATTCATAAAACATTAACTTCCGTTACGAATGTCCTTTTCTCAGGGTTTTAAAATAATCTTCAAACAATTTTCCTTATGTGAATTAAAAATCTTATAGGCATGCTCTGCTTCTTCTAAAGAAAGATGGTGGGTGATCACATCCAACAAATTTACTTGTTTCGTTTTGAGAAGATCGTATAAAAAAGGAATTAGATGGATAACAGAAGCAAGTCCCATTTTTAATGTAATGTTTCTCGCAAATAAATCACCCAATGGAAACTGATTATATCTTGTACCATATATTCCCACCAATTGAATAATTCCACCCGAGCGAACTACCTGGCTTGCAAATTCGATGGCACCTAAAGCCCCGCCTTGTAGCCTAAGAGCTGTTTCCATTATTTCTGTCGGTCTCATTTTCCCGCTCATTCCGACACAGTCAATTACTACATCAGAACCACCTTTTGTTATTTCTTTAAGATGTTGCTTAAGTTCTTTAACTTCTTGGAAATTAAAAGCTTCTACACGATTCCATTTTTCTGCATGTTCAAGTCGATAAGGTACATGATCAACTGCTATCACTCTTTTTGCGCCTTTTAACCACGCAAGTTTCTGTGTGATCAATCCGATAGGACCACAACCCAAAACAATCACAGTGTCACCACTCTTTACCTCAGCTTGCTGTATTCCCCAATATGCTGTTGAATAGGCATCAGTTAATAGTAATAATTCTTCATCTGCCACTTCATTATATTCCGGAACTTTAAAGGTCCCAAAATTTGCATATGGTACACGAACATATTCTGCTTGAGTACCACTATAATCTCCAAACAATCTGGAACAGCCATAACAACCACCAATCTCACCATCGAGATTTGATCGTAAACATTGACTCTCAAGTTTTCTTTTGCAGTTTACACATTCACCGCAAGCGATATTATATGGTAATACAACTTTGTCTCCCTTTTTAATACGATGTACATCCGAGCCGATTTCATAAACGATCCCTATTGCTTCATGTCCGATAATATAATCCTTTTTCATACTTGGTATCATACCATGATAAAAATGTCGGTCTGAACCACAAATTGATGTATGAGTTACTTTTACGATCATATCATCCTTATTTTTAATTTGTGGATCAGGCATATCTTTTACCTTTACATCCATAAACCCCTGATATGTGACCGCCCTCATTTACTCTTACTCCCATCATTTTGATCAGTTACTGTTAATAAATACATAATGAGTGCCTGCTGCTCTTCTTCTGTAAAACCAGTAGTATGATCCACCCAAAATTCATGACCTTCTCCACTTACATGTGCTGTTTTTAATTTTTGGTTTTTCACGTTTTCTTTTACTACTTTCTGTCTCAATTCGGAATCAATTAGTGCTAATAGACTGTTTATCGGATCTGCTTTCTTTCCTTTATATAAAGTTTCATTTACTCCTATTTCTTCATTCAGATTTTGACCAACTGCAACTCCCCCGTCATGCAAATATGGTGCACTCCAGAATAGTCCAACAAGACTTGGAACTTTGTATGCTCCATCTGAACCATTATGTCCCCAGCTTCTTTTTAATTGTTTTTCTTGTTCAGCTGTTAAAGTTAGTTCTCTGATAATCGGTTTTTCCGGTAGAGGAACAGGTGTTTCAGGGTCATATAGGCCACCTGGGCTAGAGAAAAATTTTTCAGTGTTGTTAAGTGCTCTAGCTCTAGAACTTTCTGTACCAATCTCTTTTGGAGACATTAATTGATTATTTGTTAAATACTGACCTGCATGACACTTGATGCAACCAGCACGATTAAAAACTGATTTCCCGTCAAGTAGTATTTTATCATCATTATTTATTGCTGTTTTTGGCGGTTTTAAAGAATTCATAAAGGCAGACATCGAATTTAATTGCTCCCATGCCCGATATCCATCAGAACTTGCAAATAAACCTACACTTGATAAAAATGATACTTTAGGATATGAGGGAGACTCAATTAACTCTAATACTCCATCTGCATTCGGAGTTGGATCTATTTTTGCTAAAAAATCCGTCGGACTTTCTCCGCTCTCAGGATCATATTTATACCTTTTATCTGCAGCATTTTGAAGTAATATTGCCACATATAATTCTTTATCAATACCTAATATTTCTTTACTAATCGTCATTTGGGAAACAGCGTCCATATTTTGAGCATGTGCATTATTAATAATGGCACTTAGTCCCTTAAAAGGTCCTAATTGTCCTTGTCCACTCCATCCATACGGATGGTCACCTAATGTAAAGACGTCAGGTGTTTGTACCGGATTATTTATAAGATCAATTGTTGTGTCATTTCCACCTCGTGGCCATTTCATTACTTCTTGATCAACATATTTCTCAAGTCGTTGAATGTCAGGTAAAGCGAGTTCCTCCCCTTCTGTACTTTTAACAGTACGATCTGTAGAGGTAATGAAGTCTTGTATATTTTTCATTTCAGTATGTGTAAAATAGGAAGCAGAATTTGTAGCTAATGCCACAAGTAATCCAATATTTAAATCTGCATTCGGTATTCCGTGAACTACCTCTTTCTGATCATCTAATGAGGAGTGACAAACCGCACAACTAATTCCAGCTCTTACCTTTCCCTCCTCATACCTAACCTTCACTCCAAGAGGGATTAATGCACCCTTGGGTACATCAAGACCTGTGTCAATTAAGTCACCTTTATTTACTTTTATATCACCGATGATTACCGATTTAGCTGCTTGTACTTGAAGATTATCTGTACCTTGTCCGTTTAATTTAATGATTGCCGACGCTACATTAGGAAGTGTCAACGCACCGTCAAACATTCCCATAACATCTGTAAAAAAAACTTCATTTCCGAATGTTTCTTCATAAAAAAGCTTTCTGCCTGTTTGAATGAATTCATGATCAGGTTCTTCCTGTACATCACTTGTCATCTGGCGAATTCCTTTAAAAGAATTGCTTTCTTTAGTATCTACATTTGAGTCTGGAGGTACATATGCATATTCAATTCCTACCACTGTAAAATAAGCAACTGGCACAATCAAGCATATAAAAAGAATGGATAGTATGATGGATCGTTTTCTCAATTTTATTTCTCCTTTAGACTTGATGATAGTTATTATTTAACCATCCATTCACGTTATGCTTATTTTGTTTATTTTTTCACCCAAATACCTCTACAGCCACCGCAAAGAGACCGTCAATTGACAGCATTCTGCTCCTCCAATTGAAGATGAAAGATTCAAATGTATTCCATCTGGATTAAAGGAGGTTTTTACTTTCGATTTAATTCCAGTTGATTTTATTAGTTTATTAACTTCGTTCATATTTGACTGTTGTGCGGCATACATCACCTTAGAAGCAAAATCTTTGGATTGAGCAAGTTTGTTTAACACTAAACTTGCCTCTTTCATTAAAACTTGCATAGATTTAGCTGATTGTTCAAAAAGTGTCGGGTCTATTTCAGGGAATTGTCTGTTAGGAGAGAATGACATGCAATAGTCTTGTACTGTATCGACTATTCTTAAACCATTATAATGAGGTATAGGAAAACATATTGGACAATAGTATATTGGCAGCATAGTAACAGCTCCTTTTCAGGTTCTTCTTCCAATATACGGGAATTAGGAAAAGATGTGATGACATATCTAAACTACGTAGTGAATAATAAACAATTAACTAAATGGCAGTAAAAAGAAATGGAGCAAGAAAAGTAACAACACGTTTTTAAAATACCTTTTTTCTGAATAAAAACCCTAAGAAGAAGTCTTAGGGCATTGTACTTTTATAAATAGGTAAAAGAAGTTCAACTTCAGTTCCTTTATTTTTAGAACTAATAAAAGATATTTTTCCTTTATGGAATTCAACAATACGATAACTTACAGTTAAACCAAGTCCTGTTCCTTTTTCCTTCATTGAATAAAATGGCTCACCTAAATGTTTTAGACGGTCCTCATCAATTCCACATCCGTCATCTTTAAACGTAACCTTTACAGTTTTTACATCCATCATTTCAAGTGAAACATATACATTTTTTGATGAAGCTTCAATAGAGTTTTTCATAATGTTAATAAAAAGTTGTTTTAATTGATTTGGTTCACAATCAATTATAGGAAGATTTTTATTTATTTGAATATGCAATGTCACTCCATATAAATTTGCTTCTGATTCAAGTAAGGACTTTACATCCCTTAACAGATTATTAATGTCCTTTTTTTGAAATTGAATTTTTTGAGGTTTTGCAAGTACTAATAATTCACTTGAGATAATATTCATTCTTTCAAGTTCATCAAGCATGATACGGTAGTAAAATTCATTCTCTTTATTACTCCTTTGAAGCATCTGTACAAAACCTTTTAATGATGTTAACGGATTTCGAATTTCGTGAGCAACGCTAGCTGCAAGCTCACCTACAACGGATAATTTCTCTGTTTTTCGAAGAAGCCTTTCTGTTTCTTTTTCTTTTGAAATGTCTACTGCATATCCAATGATCCCGACTGTTTTTTCGTTAATAATCATTGGCACTGATGTGCATCTTAATATTTTTGTTGTATGATCTTTCATTACAATTTCAATCTCTTCATTTGTAAACGATAGATTATGGTGGATAATTTGTTTGTACGACTTGTAAATCTTCCAACGGTCTCTTTTCGATATTATCGGTAAGACCGTCTTATTCACAATTTCTTCTTTTGTAAACCCTGTAAAGCGGTAAAAATGTTCATTAACCTCTGTGAGCCTTCCTTCTAAGTCAATCATATACACTAACTCAGGGTTAAAATCAAAAAGAGATTTATACCTTTGTTCACTTGCTGCTAATTTTTTCTCAGCTAGGACTTTTTCAGTTACATCTCTTCCCATCACAACTAATTCCTTACGTGATCCATCTTCATGAAACAGCGGAATTTTAATCGTATCAAATGTTTTTACACTACCATCTGGCATAGGTATTTCTTCAATACATCTGCTTTTTGTTCCAATTAACCATGCCTGCTCATCAGATGTTTCACAATATCTTAATGCTTCAGCATAAAACTCAGTATTTTCAGCAAGTTCTGAGTCTTTTTTTCCAACATAATCCACATCTTCTAATTGAAATAATTCAAGTGCAAAATCATTCGCTTTTGTCCAACGCCCTTCTCCATCTTTAAAATTAACAAAATCAACCATTGAGTTAATTAAAATACTTAGTTTGTCTTTTTCTCGCTTCTCATTTTTATATGCTTCTCTTTTTAAGACTAAATAAAAAATAAAGATGCTGGTTAAAAGGACAAACAAGAAACCTTTTATATTATGAAATAATAGTAAGGTCCCTTTGGGGATATTTAATAGAACCAGAAGATTGTCTGTAGCAAGAATCCATACCGAACTGAAAATCACATAATATACTAGAATTTTATATTTATTTACCATTAATTTCTCCTTAGTGATTGGTTAAACCTAAGTCACCTGCACTATTATTTCATCTATTATTTTATTCCAAAAGTTAATTCTACTAAAAATGTACTATATCGTCCATTAGGAATTATTGCTAAGACTTAGACGTTTTTTGAAACAAAAGAAAAAGGATCAAAGCAACTAAATGCCTTGATCCTTGGAAGAATATTAAGCTAAAACAGTGCTTCCCATTAAATAAAGATCTACTTCACGCGCAGCTTCTCTACCTTCATTGATTGCCCATACAATCAAACTTTGACCACGACGAGCATCGCCTGCTGCGAAAACACCATCAATGTTTGTACGGAAGTCTCCATATTTAGCAGCAACAACATTGCGTGCAGTTTGGTCAACATTAAACTGCTTTAATACTGGTTGTTCTGAACCTTCAAATCCAATTGCTATAAAGACTAGTTGAGCAGGCCATACTTTTTCAGAACCCGGGACTTCTTTGAAGTAATATAAGCCTTGTTCATCTTTTAGTTTTTCCATTTGAATTGTGTGAAGTTCTTTAAGGTTTCCTTTTTCATCCGAAATGAGCTTTGTTGTTTGGATACAGTATTGACGCGGATCCTCACCGAACTTAGCTTCTGCTTCCTCATACGCGTATTCCATCGTAAACACATGTGGAGCCTCTGGCCACATATTTTCAACTGTACGAGACATTGGCAATTTAGGGTGTTTACCAAATTGAACCACACTATTACAATTTTGGCGGAGTGCGGTTGCTACACAGTCAGCACCTGTATCTCCACCACCGATTACAATTACATCTTTGCCTTCAGCATTGATAAATTGATTATCTTCAAAATTTGTATTTAAATAGCTTTTTGTTACATCTGTTAGATAATCCATTGCAAAGTGAACTCCGTTTGCTTCTCGTCCTTCTATACGTAAATCACGTTGCTTCTGAGCACCGACACATAGGATCACAGCATCGTGTTGAGCACGCAGTTCATCTGCTGTAATGTCTTTTCCGACCTCAGTATTCGTAATAAACGTAATACCTTCTTGAGTCAACAGGTTTACTCGACGTTCCACAATACCTTTATCAAGCTTCATATTAGGAATACCATATGTTAACAATCCGCCTGCACGGTCTGCACGTTCATAAACAGTCACTGTATGACCTGCTTGGTTAAGTTGATCTGCTGCAGCTAAACCAGCAGGACCTGAGCCAACAATTGCTACCTTTTTACCCGTACGTTTCTCGGGAATGCGCGGTGTAATCCAACCATTTTCAAAGCCTTTGTCAATAATAGCTTTTTCAATGTTTTTAATTGTAACAGCCGGGTCAGAAATGGCTACATTACAAGAACCCTCGCACGGTGCCGGGCAAACCCTTCCAGTGAATTCCGGAAAGTTATTTGTTTTTAGTAAGCGTTCAAGTGCTTCCTTCCATCTACCACGATAGACTAAGTCATTCCACTCAGGAATCAAGTTATGAATTGGACATCCTGACGTGAAACCATTAATCTCAGTTCCAATATGACAGAAAGGAGTGGCGCAATCCATGCAGCGCGCTCCTTGTCTGCTTAACTTTTCCTCAGAGAAAGGAGCTGAATACTCTTTCCAGTCATCTAAACGCTTGAGAGGATCACGTTCTGCTGCCTCTTCACGTTTAAACTCCAAAAATCCTGTTGCTTTCCCCATCTTCCTCTCCCCTTTCTACTGTACTACTGCTTTGGAACGTGACGGCTTTGTCACTGAACCTTTTTTTTCAGATTTTGCATTTGCTTCAAATGCACTCATGATCGCTTCTTCATTAGTTAAACCAGCTTCCATTTGCTCAGCAATACGATTCATCATACGCTTGTAGTCTTTTGGAATTACTTTAACAAACTTCGGAAGTATTTCGTTCCAGTTGTCTAATACAAATCGAGCTTTTGGACTGTTTGTATAATGTAAATGATTTTGAACCATTTCGTTTAGGAATTCAATTTCCTTTTCATCTACTAAACTTTCAAACTCAATCATTTCATCATTACTAATTGCTTTAAATTCTTCTTTATTATCAGCAAGTACGTAAGCAATACCGCCTGACATACCTGCACCAAAGTTTTTGCCGACTTCACCAAGGATAACTACACGGCCACCTGTCATGTACTCACAACCGTGGTCTCCCACACCTTCAACGACTACATTAACACCACTGTTACGAACACCGAAACGTTCCCCCGCACGACCATTGATATATGCTTCACCACTTGTCGCACCATAGAATGGAACATTTCCGATAATTACATTGTCAGCAGCTACAATACTCGAATCAACTGAAGGTTTAACGATAATTTTACCGCCTGAAAGTCCTTTACCGATATAGTCATTCGCATCACCCGTTAAGTGCATAGTTACACCTTTTGGAACGAATGCTCCGAAACTTTGACCTGCCGATCCTGTAAAGCGAAGTGTGATTGTATCTTCCGGTAATCCTTCTTCACCGTATCGTTTAGAAATCTCACTTCCAACAATTGTTCCAGCCACACGGTTGATGTTCTTAATGTTAAATGAAACATCAATAGGTGTACCTGCTTCAATTGCTTTTTCAACTTTTGGTAAGATTTCAACCATATCTAAAGATTGATCAATTTTATGGTTTTGTTTAATTCTTGCCGTACGTGCACCTTCCGGCTGGTATAGAAGTGTAGATAAATCCAAATCTTTAGCTTTCCAGTGAGCTTTTGCACGTTCGCTAACTTCAAGTACATCCGTGCTGCCAACCATTTCTTCCATAGTTCTGAAGCCAAGTTCTGCCATGATTTCGCGGACCTCTTGAGCAACAAAACGCATGTAGTTAACAATGTGATCCGGATCTCCAGTAAATTTATCACGAAGCTCTGGATTTTGTGTAGCTACTCCAACAGGACATGTATCCAGATGACATACACGCATCATAATACAACCCATTACAACTAGCGGAGCTGTTGCAAAGCCATATTCCTCAGCACCAAGGATAGCAGCTAATGCTACATCACGACCTGTCATTAATTTACCGTCGGTTTCTAATACAACACGATCACGAAGACCGTTTAGCATCAAGGTTTGGTGTGCTTCGGCCAAGCCAAGCTCCCAAGGTAACCCTGTGTGCTTAATACTCGTTTTCGGAGAAGCACCTGTACCGCCATCATAACCACTAATAACAATTACATCCGCTGCCCCTTTTGCAACACCTGCAGCAATTGTCCCAACTCCAGCTTTGGCAACTAACTTAACACTAATACGCGCATCACGGTTAGAGTTTTTCAAATCGTGGATAAGTTGTGCTAAATCCTCAATAGAATAAATATCATGATGAGGAGGAGGTGAAATTAATCCTACACCAGGTGTTGAACCACGAACATCCGCAACCCATGGATAGACTTTATTTCCAGGTAACTGACCACCTTCACCAGGCTTAGCACCTTGAGCCATTTTTATTTGAAGCTCATCCGCATTTACTAGATAGTGACTTTTTACACCGAAACGACCAGATGCGATTTGTTTTACTGCACTGCGACGTAAATCGCCATTTTCATCAGCAATGAATCTGTTTGAATCTTCTCCACCTTCACCACTGTTGCTTTTACCGCCAAGACGATTCATCGCAATTGCTAATGTTTCATGTGCTTCCTTACTTAATGAACCAAATGACATTGCACCAGTTTTAAAACGTTTTACGATTGAATCAACTGATTCAACTTCATCAATTGAAATTGATGATCTTTTACCATTGAATGAGAATAGATTACGTAAGAATCCAATTCTTTCTTCATTCGCAGCATCTGAATATTTTTTAAATAGACTATAATCATTTTTTCGACAAGCCCATTGTAATGTGTGAATTGTTGAAGGATTGAATGCATGGTGCTCTCCATTTTTTCTCCATTGGAAGTCACTTCCTGAATCCAGAACCTTGTCAACTTTCTCAGAATACGCTTCTTGATGACGTAATACTGCTTCTTTTGCAATTGTTTCAAGATTAATACCGCCAAGTTGTGATGCTGTTCCAGTAAAGAAACGGTCAATCACATCTTGACTAATACCGACAGCCTCAAAAATTTGTGCTCCACGATAACTTTGAACAGTTGAGATCCCCATCTTAGACATTACTTTAACGACACCTTCAGTAACACCTTTGATATATTTCGCAACAACCTCTTCATAGCTATAAGATAAGCTGCCATCTAAAACTGCCTCTTTGTAAGTTGCAAATGCAAGATAAGGGTTAATTGCATCGACACCATATCCAATTAAAGCTGCAAAGTGATGTACTTCTCTTACTTCACCGGATTCAATAACAAGGCTTGCTTTTGAGCGAGTACCTTGACGAATTAAGTGTTGATGAAGTGCACCAACAGCTAATAATGCAGGAATTGCAATGTTTTCAGAATTCATTCCTCGATCAGAAACGATGAGAATATTAACACCATTTCCGATTGCTTCATCTGCTTCAGTACATAATTTCTCGATTGCTTCGTCTAAATTTCCAGTAAAAATCGCTTGAATTGTTTTGCTCTTAAATCCAGAGTTTAGATTTAAACGTAATTGGGCTAATTGGATATTAGAAAGTACAGGCGAATCCAACTGGATTCTACGTGCATTTTCTTTTGTAGGGTGAAGGATATTACCTTCAGTACCAAGCAAAGTCATGGTAGATGTTACAATTTGCTCGCGAATTGCATCAATTGGCGGGTTTGTAACTTGTGCAAATAATTGCTTAAAATAATTAAATAATGATTGAGGTCGATCTGATAATACTGCAAGTGGTGTATCATTTCCCATTGATCCTAATGGATCTTTTCCTTCCGTAATAATAGGAAGTAAATATTTTTGAATATCTTCATACGTATATCCAAAAGCACGATGACGTACTGCAATATCAGTCACAACTTCTTCTTCTAAAACATCAGATTGGTCATCAAGCTTAATTAGTTGCTCGTTTAACCATTCTTGATATGGCTCTTCTTTTGCCATTTCTTCTTTAATTTCTTCATCAGAAATAATGCGTCCTTCTTCTAAATCGATTAGAAGCATTTTACCTGGGCTTAAGCGATCTTTGTATAATACATCTTTTTCATCTACTTCTATAACGCCGACTTCAGAAGAGAAAATGATGTAATCGTCTTTTGTTACATAATAGCGCGCCGGGCGAAGTCCGTTACGATCAAGAATAGCACCAATTTGCTTTCCGTTCGTAAATGAAATAGCGGTTGGTCCATCCCATGGCTCCATTAAGCAGCTATGATATTCATAGAAAGCTCTCTTTTCCTGACTCATATGAGGATTCTCAGTCCAAGGCTCTGGAATCATCATCATAGCGGCATGTGCCGGCTTCCGACCTGCCAAGACGAAAAACTCAAACGCGTTATCTAAAATAGATGAATCACTACCATCTGCATCTAGAATTGGTAGTACCTTTTCAAGATCCTCACCGAATGCTTCTGATACAAACTGTTGCTCTCTTGCTTTCATCCAATTCATATTTCCACGAAGTGTGTTTATTTCACCGTTATGAATTAAATAGCGGTTTGGATGTGCTCTTTCCCAGCTTGGGAATGTATTTGTACTAAAACGTGAATGTACAAGTGAAAATGCAGAAACAAAATCTTCATCCTGTAAATCCAAGTAGAAAGCATCAACTTGTTCAGGTGTTAAAAGTCCTTTATACACAATTGTGCTACTTGAAAGACTAGTAAAGTAGAAACGCAATTCACGCTCTCTAGCCCAATTTTCTGCTTGTTTACGAATCACATACAATTTACGTTCAAACGTAATATTGTCTTGGATTGATTCATTTGCTCCAATAAATACTTGGCGAACAACCGGACAGCTCATTTTTGCAACTGGTCCAATTCCCTCTGCATTAACTGGTACATCTCTCCAACCTAAAAGTGTCTGACCTTCAGCTTCAATAAAGTTGTTAAGTTGCTCTTCAATTTGCTGCCGTTCAGAATCGTCATTTGAGAAAAACATCATTCCTACACCATAGCGGCCTTTTTCAGGAAGAGTCATTTCCTTGCAAGCCTTTTTGAAGAATGCATCAGGAATTTGCACCATTAAACCAGCGCCATCTCCTGTTAATGGGTCACTGCCTTGTCCACCCCTGTGATCTAGTTGGCAAAGCATATTTAGTCCTTTTTTTACAATATCATGTGTAGCATGGCCTTTAATATGAGCGTATAAACCGATACCGCATGCATCATGTTCAAATTCAGGACGGTAGAGACCTTGTGCTTTAGGTATTTGATTGTAAGTCATGTATATCTCCCCCCGTTAGATAATCTTACACCCGATAATTTTCAGATAATTACATTATATCTTCCATAATTGATGTTAACAATATATAATTTAGATAGAATCAATCTAATATTGATATATATGATCGGAGGCCTATGATGGAATTACGACAATTACGATATTTTATGGAAGTAGCAGAGCGTGAGCATGTGTCAGAAGCTGCACAATATTTACATGTTGCTCAGTCTGCAATAAGCAGACAAATCGCTAACCTTGAAGCAGAATTAGGTGTTACTTTGTTTGAAAGAGAAGGGCGAAACGTTAAGCTTACACCAATTGGAAAGGTATTTCTTACACATACCAAAACAGCCATGAAGGCAATTGATTATGCAAAAAAACAAATCGATGAGTATTTAGATCCTGAAAGAGGAACAATCAAAATCGGGTTTCCTACAAGTCTTGCAAGTCACTTATTGCCAACCGTGATATCAGCATTTAAGGAAAAACACCCGAATGTTGCCTTCCATTTGCGACAGGGTTCATATAATTTCTTAATTGATTCTGTAATAAACCGTGAAATAGATTTAGCATTTTTAGGGCCTGTACCACAGAACATCCCAGATATAGAAGGATCTATTTTATTTACGGAAAGTATTTTGGCCTTATTGCCGTCATCTCACCCTCTCGCATCTAAAAGAAGCATTCTTTTGAATGAACTGAGAAACGATTCATTCGTTTTATTTCCAAAAGGTTATATTCTCCAACATATTGTTGTTGATGCATGCAAGCAAGCTGGTTTTGTACCGAATATTTCCTCAGTTGGTGAAGATTTAGATGCAATAAAAGGGTTAGTATCTGCAGGAATGGGTGTCACACTTTTACCAGAAAGTACTTTTCACGAATCCATCCCTCGGTTTACGGTAAAAGTACCGATAGAACTTCCATTAGTTAGAAGATCTGTTGGAATCATTGTTTCGAAAAAAAGAGATCTTGCACCTTCAGAGAAGGTATTCTATAAATTTGTAAAAGAATTTTTCTCAATGCTTGAACAATATAAATAAAAAAACAAAAGACTGACAAAGTTATTTTTCATTTGTCAGTCCTCTTGTATTATATCATTTATTAATCTTCTGTTATTTTGTAAATTATGGAGATGAAACCTTTTTAGACGAGTTTCTACCATTATATAAGATTTTATAGCGCTTCCATTCCAACCTCTTTATTGTATGAGAAATCATTTTTTGGAAAAGGATATGTATGATAAGAAAAACTTAATCTGTGTCATATAAGAAGGAGGATTGTTTATGGAAAACAAAGAAAAGTACTTAACGAACGCTCCAAAAGATGAAAACATTACAATTCAAACAGACAGCACATTTCCAAATCTAAAAAATAGTAATGGCGATTCAGTAAACAAACATAAACAGCAAGAAGTAGCAAATTCGATCATTGCAGAGAAGGAAATTGGCCAACAACAAGAAAATCTTTGACATTCAGGGATTCCCTGAATGCCACCTTCATCTAAGTAAAATAATCCGGGAAATCAGTAATAATTCCATCCACATTTGCATCTATTAGGTTTTTAATTGACTTTTTATCTCTCACTGTATACGGCATAACTTTCATATCGTATGAATGAATTCGTTTAACCAAATTCTTTGTAATTAATGCTTTATTTGGATTAATGTATTGTACCAAAGAAGACCAATCTCTTAATTGAACCTTTGATATTCCATGAACTCTATATTTCACTAATAGTCCAAGTGGTATATTCGGCAAGGATTTATGAAATGTCTCCAGCCATTCAAAGTCAAATGACTGTATGATAATTTCATTATTTATAGGACGGTTTACATTACATTTTTTCATTACTTCTTCCAACTTTAAGATTAAGTTCGGATACATGACCGGATTCTTAATTTCCACCAGTAAACCCATTTTATTTTTGTATGTTTCTATTACTTCCTCCAGGGTTGGAATGTATTGACCGGTAAATCTTTTATGAAACCAGCCCCCTGCATCTAAGTTACGTAGCTCTTCATATGTATATTGATGTACCTCACCTGTTCCATTCGTTGTTCGATCTACAGTTGGATCATGAATAACAACCAATTTTTCATCTTTGGTCATTTGTATATCTATTTCGAGATAATCGGATTTCATTTGTAATGCTTTTTCAAAAGCAGCCATCGTGTTCTCTGGAGCATAGCCTGAAGCCCCTCGATGGGCTACAACTAGCTTGTTTCCACTCTCCTTCTTTTCGCCGCCTATTGGAAGAGTTTTTATTTTACTGAAATGATTTAGAATAAAGAATTTTTTACTCATACTTTTCACACCTTTAAAGGATTGTAATTATTATTAACTTAAATCTTTGAAACTCACTTATATTTCAAGTAAAGTTAATAGTAAGATCATTCTCTAGGAGGTATCTTTAGTGAACGAAGTACTAAATACTTTAACAAGTCATCGATCTTTTCGTCAATACAAGGATAAACCTGTTGAAGAAGAACATTTAGAAGACATTCTCCAAGCGGCACAGGCTGCTCCTACTTGGATACATGGACAGCAAGTATCTGTTATTGTGATCAAAAATCAGGATAAAAAAAAACAATTAGCTTCTTATTGTGGAAATCAGGAGCATATTAGGCAGGCACCTGTTTTTTTAGTATTTTGTGCTGACTTTTATCGTGCAAAACTGGCAAGTGAGCTGGAAGGTATGTCATTTGAAGTAGTAAACGATACTGATGCATTACTTGTTGGGGCAACTGATGTTGGGATATCCATGAGCAACGCTATAGTTGCTGCAGAATCAATTGGGCTGGGTACAGTTCCAATTGGTGGCATACGAAGAAATCCATTAGGTGTCATTGAGCTGTTGGAAATCCCCAAATATGTTATTCCAATTGCAGGTTTATGTGTTGGTTATCCGTCAGAAGACCCTGGACTAAACCCACGACTTCCAAAAGAAGCATTTCGACATGACGAAAATTACAATTCTAATCAGACTCAATATATTAAATCATATAATGAGATATTCAAACAACATCAACTAAAAAGGACAAATGGAAAACACGAAAATAATTGGTCATATAGAATATCTAAATTTTATCAAGAAAAGCATTATAACAATCAATATCCAGACGTTCCCAAAATGCTGCATCAACAAGGTTTTGTTTGTAAGGATTTGAAATAAGTAATAGACTGCCGGAAAGCTGGCAGTTTTCATTTTGTAAACGCCTTGATAGTAACTTAAAAAAATATAAATTTCTGTTTCACCTTTTATACTTGTGGGTAAAGTATTAAGATTCTTTACATATTATTATGGGGGTGGGATCACTTGACTGATCAGAAAAAAATGAATATCGATAATAAAATAATTCTCCTTATTAACGAAGCGATGAAATCCGGTGTTAGTAAAGAAGAATTCTCACTTTTTATTAAGAGAAAAGCCTTGAAAAAATGAACAAGTAAAAATATAAACGGGACAATTTCATAAAGAATTTGTCCCGTTTTTTTTCCATTCCTTTACTTCTTTAAATTTTTTCATAAAAATTTGTGGATTTATTCTTACAGTATAGGAATACATACCCTTTGTTGTATGAAGATATAAAAGACCAAGTTCCTGTGAAAAATCACGGAAAGAAATATCTAATACTTCTGCAAGGGAAAAAGTATCACATGTGGTTTCAATTTCATTTGTTGTTAACGTGATAACATGTTCCTCTTCCTTATGATTTTGAACGTTGTCTTCAATAACCCTAGTTACCTTCACATATCGGATATTTGCAATAATTTCCATATTCTCTTCATTCAATACTACGACTCCTTTGTGTACAGATGATTTGGTACATTTTCCACTAATGAAGAAATGTTGCCCCTTGAGAATATAACCAGTTCGTGCATAGCTCTTGTACAAGCAGTATAAAAAAGGTTTTTTACTTGTTCACTCCCGTAAACCTCATCTGAACCATCATAAATAATGACCACATCAAACTCAATACCTTTTGCCAAGTAAGCAGGAATGATTACATTACCTTCATTATATTCATTACTACGTTTATCTACTAATTGGACCTCTAACTGTGATTGTAATTTCTTATGAACAACCTCTGCTTCCTGAGCGGATTGGCATATGATCGCAACCGTCTTGTATTGTTGAAAATATTTCACTTTTTCAATGATTCCTCTAAGTAAATCTTCCTGATTATCTTTTTCGATCACTATCGGCTTTTTTCCATCGCGGTTAAAGGGAATGATGGATTTTGCATTTTCTAAAAGCTCACGAGTAAATTCAATAATTGGTTTTGTTGAGCGATAGCTTTTCGTTAGGATAATGGTTTCAGCCCGTACATCTGGAAAAAGTTCTTTTAATGCATCTATACCGGACTGAGAGTTATGAGCATAAATTGCCTGATTCATATCCCCTAAAATTGTTAGTCGTGCGTTTGGGAATAAGTGATTAATAAAAGCATATTGAAAGGCTGAATAGTCCTGTGCCTCGTCAATAAACACATATTTAACACTCGTATTCACTTGAAATCCAATAATCTTCTCTTTTAAATATAAAAAAGGTGTTGCATCTTCATAAAGCAGTCTATCACGTTTTAACACTTTTAAAGTAAATGAACTAACTCCCTCCCATATATCCATTGAAAGATTTAATGTTTCTCCTCCAAGAAAAGTCTTCGGGTCAAGTTCGAAAATTTGCTCATACATTTTTTTCATATTTAGAAACGCTTGAGACTTGATTAGTTTTCTTACTGGACTTAAATGACGTTTGACAACATATTTTCGAAGCATTTCTTGTTCCCTTTCATAATCATCAAAGGTGTCTTGTGTAAAACGCTTTTGTTTACTTAACTTTTCATAGTAAAATTGATATTCTTCTTTACTTAAATACTGTATTTCTTCGTCTACCCAAGCCTTCTTCCGTTCTCTTTTTTCAATCTTCTTTATTTCACCTAGAAGCCAATCCGTCACAAGCTTTATGCGATTTGGTGTAGAAATTGTCTTACTTATTGAATAAAAATGTGATTTAATTTGCTCTGAGGATATTAACAGTTCTTCTCTAAAAATAATGTCATGAAAAACTAGCCCCTCTTCACTTAAATGCTCAAGGTAATGATTAATTAATGTCATATATTGAAAGGATGATTTAAACTTTGCTGAATACCGTCTTATATCATAGTTATCATCACTAGTAGCTGTAAGCATGTATTCCATTTGTGTAAACGGATCTTCTACCTCAAAGTCCTTTGCCAAAAAATGCTCAAGATATTGTTGAAATGTTGTTTGTTGCATATTTTCTTCACCAAGTTCAGGTAACACATTTCGAATATAACTATTAAACATAAGGTTTGGAGAAAATAAAAGGATTTCTTCCGCCTCTAGGGTTTCACGATATTTATACAATAAATACGCTACTCGTTGCAGAGCTGCAGATGTTTTTCCGCTCCCCGCAGCACCTTGAACAATAAGTAACTTACCCTTTTCATTACGAATCACTTGATTTTGCTCCTGTTGAATTGTTGCTACAATACTTTTCATTTGTGTATTTGATTGATTCCCTAATACCTCCTGCAGCAACTCATCCCCTATCGTAATACCTGTATCAAACATCCCTTTAATAACAGCGTTTTTTATGATAAATTGTCTTTTCAAAGTAAGTTCACCTTTAACAGTGCCACCTGGTGCTTTAAACTCTGCTTGACCAAGAGAATAGTCATAATAAAGGCTGGAAATCGGAGCTCGCCAATCATAGATAAGGAATTCATCGGTTTTTCGATCTATATAAGAGGCAATTCCAAGATAAATGCTTTCAATCACTTGCTCACCTTTTTCAAGAAAATCAATTCTTGCAAAATAAGGGGTGTCCATTAATCTCTGCAGGTTATTTAGATCTCGGTGAAGATGTTTATGACGGTGTTCCTGTTCAGATAAAAATTCCGCTTGCTGTTTGATGCTTGCTGCTGTTTCGCTTGCTTCAACTGCATCATCAAGATTTACCGTAACATCTTCCCAAAAGTTTTTGCGCATTGACACTATATCTGTTTTAACAGTTGACGTTTTTTCTGTTAAAGCGATTAAATCAGCTTTTATTTTATGTAATATAAAATCAATTCTTTCTTGTTCCATTTTTTTAGCTTCTTCAAAAGAATCCATATAACCCCGCCCTTCATAACATACCTATTATTAGTTCGATATGTCCTTTAAAAACTCCTACATTCTCTTATGTTTCTATTAACATTATCTTTTTGAAGCCCAAAAACTTCCACTAAAGGACCAGATAAAAAGAAAAAAGATGCTAAAAATGAATACATTCATTTAAAACATCTTATATTGTTCAGCATATTCATTACAGCTCAAATTCAGACAAAGAATCCATATGACTAGCAATCATTGCAATAATTGTGCTTGCCTCTTCTTTACTGAAAATAAAATTTGTTTCATCTTTGATAAGATCATCATCTTCTGTTTTAATGCGGTTTACGCGTCGCAGCACCCCATCACCTGTTTCTTGAACAATGCCAAACTGATAAGTGACCTCTACCTCATCTTCATAAATAAATGCTGTTACTTCAGGAGTTTCCCACTCCACATCAATTTCTTCAAAAATATCTGTTTCTTCCTCATCTAACCCATCATCATCAATTTCATCTTCTACCTCATCATTTATGTACACATGAAAGCTTTCATGGACTGCTTCAATAATTTCTTCAATATCGGCTAAAATTGTCCTTGTGGTTTGCTCATACTCAAAATCAAATGTTTCAAAATAGAATTCCTCATTATAAGGGTCGAAGAACAGAGTGCAAAAATATTCTCGATCATCATCATCTGTTTCAATAAAAAATTCAATCCGTGGGTGCTTTGCACCACGATCGATTGACATATTTCCTTCTTGATCGTACTTTTCACATATCGATTCTAAATGATCTTGAAGTTCACTACTAACACGATCAAACCACTCCATGCTCATTCTCCATACCACCTTCTACTTATTTTCATTTGTAGTATGTCCTTCTTTCTGCTTCTCTTTACATTTTTTTGTTCGTTCAAAAAAAAACTTATCAAACAGCCCTGCTCACACATATGATATTAACATCATTTTTAAAAAAAAGTGAAAGGAGTGAGTTTCATTGGTCTATATAAAAAATCAACAAAATCCACTTCTATACAAACAACCAACGAAGGTAGAAGCAACATCCAATCAACCGACATTTAGGAAGAATTATTTACAAGAGTTTATTAAAAATCAACAAACAATGAACGGAGAACTTAAAAATGCTTCTAATTCATTAAATTCTTTACTTCATAAAACAAAACATGAACAACAAAAGCATTTTCACCAATTAACAAAACAACTCGTTGATCAGGAAAATCGAACAATTCCATTGCTCGAAAACATTAATAAGCAAGAGGAAGCTAACGAATTGTTCTTCCAAAAATTTACGGCGATCGACTCATTTAACAAGGATATATTAAAAAAATATGAAGAGGAAGGATTAATAAATCAAGCAATAATTGATCAACTTACGCTTCAGGATACTGCTATGAATCAGCTTGTAAACAAAATTGATCAATTCAAAGAACAACATTCTAATGTAAATAAACAATTAGTAAGTCAAAAAGAAATTAATGACCAAATTTTAAAAACAATTGAAATTCAAGAAACATTTCATAAAACAATATTAGATCGCATTGATCAGCAGGAGGCCATCAATTTAAAAACATCTCGTGAACTGGATAGCTTAAGATCTACAATTTTTGAAAGGATTAGTTTTGTTGTAGAAAAAATAGAAGAAAACTACCGGCAAATTACAGGTTATTTTGCCCATTTCTTTAATAGATCTGCTTCAACAAGAAATAATGACAACCAATCATCTGATAAAAAGGAAAAAGAAACAACAATTAGCAGGTAAATAACCTTTTTTGAAATACTGGTTAGGAATTTATCGCCCTTTTAAAATTTTACAGTTTGAAAATTTGAGTTTATCCCTTCAATTCGGTAAAAGCTAAACATAATGAAGATAAATGGAGGGATTCTCATAACTATAAAAAAACCTGATTTTATGAATAGTAAATTTTTCGTTGATGAGCCCGGAAATTGGCATTTAAAAGAAGGAGCCCCGGCAGATGTACAAAAAGAGTTTGAGAAATATATGGAGTCATTAAACACGATACAGGATGAACCTGGTACAATTGACAGTATTCGTGTTTCATATCCGTATGAGGATTAACTAAAAGACCCCTCGTTTTTTGAGGGGCTTGATTTTTATTTTAAAACATTAAATCTATAAGTTGTGGATGTCTTGTACTCTTCCCCAGTATCCAAAATACATGGTGAAAATTGTGGATGATTTATTGAATCAGGAAGACCTTGCGTTTCCAAACAAACACCCATGTACCTTCTAGCCTTTGTTCCTCTAATATCAAATGGCTCCTCGAGCATATTACTTGTGTATATGACAACACTTTGTTGATCTGTTTCCACGATTAGCTTTCTTCCACTCTTTTCATCGATTAACACAATTTCTTCATTTTGATGGTCATCTAAAAGAAATGGATGGTCCACACCTTGACCTACGAGTTGAATTTGCTCATGAGTTGAAGATATTGCTTCCTCAATCTTCTTCCCAGTATTAAAATCAAAAGGTGTATTTGTAACATTCATAAACTTTCCAGTCGGTACCACATTGGCATTTAACTCAAGGATTTCACTACTCTTCACTTGTAATTTATGTGATAAAATATCATCTTTTAGATCTCCACTTAAGTTAAAATAGCTATGATTTGTTAAATTAACTATTGTCTTTTTATCAGTTGTTGCATGATATGTAATAGAAAGCTCATTTTGCTCGTTTAAAGTGTATGTAATTCTAACAGATAAGTTTCCTGGATACCCGTTCTCACCATCTTTGCTAACATAGGAGAACTCCACACCTACTGCGTCGATATCATTTATTTCCTGAGCATCCCAAAGCTTTTTATCAAAGGCTTCTGGCCCGCCATGTAAATGATTATTAGCATCATTTTTTGGCAATTCATATATTTGGCCATCTAGTTCAAATTGCCCGTTACTTATTCTCCCTGCTACACGTCCACAAACAGCTCCAAAATAAGGAGAATCTTTTATGTAACTTTCAACATTGTCAAACCCAAGTACTACATTCTCCAATTTACCATTCTTATCTGGTACGATAACGTCTGTGATAATACATCCGAGCGTGATACATGATACTTTCATTCCGTTACGATTTTCTAACGTAAAAGAGTAGACTTTTTCCCCATTTAACTCTCCAAATACTTCTTTTACAACCTTCACAATATCTCTCCTCTTTCTTAACAGTCTTATCTTTATATCAGATGATATCTAAACCATTATATCACATTATTTGACAGCGTTTTCCTCCAATAAAGTCAAAGATGCACTAACCTATATAATTAATCATTCATTCTGCTTTTCCTGCATTATTTGAATTTTTCCACAAAATAATTCGATCTCTTTGTTTGCTATCTTCCATCTTTTTGTTGGAACTTGATGATTTGTTTTGTTAATGATTACAACACGGAGGTGTTTTATTCTTTTTTTATAAAAAGTATGATAGGTATTCGTTAATTCTGATTTTGATCCATCAATGATTAAAGCCGGGACAGAGATATGTTTAAGTTCTTTCATAAGATTACAATTTAAGACATCGAAATAATAGTTATACCATGCTTCCTTTTGAGCTTTCCGCATATGCTCCACAAGCAATTTTCTCACATACTTATTTTTTGTATGACTTATTGCTAACAATTTACAAAGGAAATCACGATGATGTCTAACAAGATACATTCCTGTTTTATGCTCTAATTGAAATAGTGGATCTACTACAGCTGGATATCCTCCAAATAAAATAAGCCCTTTCATTCGTTCCTTGTAATGAATACTCATATACTGCGCTATCATCCCTCCTGCAGAATACCCACAAACAATAGCACAATCAATTCCTAATCTATCTAAGAGTAAGATTATTTCTTCTGCATAATACTTCACCAAATTATCAACTGGTTCAACACGTGAACTATCACCATGTCCTGATAAATCAGGTATGATCAATCTCATACTTTGACCTAGGTTTCCTTGAAAATAAAAAACATGTCTACCCATACCTGGTGGGTGAATAAAAACAATCGGCACACCCTCTCCAATTTCATCATAGGCTATGCTTTGTCCGTTTTCTAATTCTACGGTAGGCATAAACTTTTCCTCCTAAATATTTTTTACTTGTAGTGTTCCTAGAACAACAACGAATTACCCGTTTTTAATGGAAAAACTTTCATACACAATCATTGAATAAATAATTTGTAACCGAGTTATATTAAATATCAACAAAAGCAAATAATTTTTTTAAGGGTTAACCTAGATGGTTAATGGATGGTGCAAATCCACCCTAACCCACCACACAATACATTTTTAAAAGGAGATGGATTTATTATGGCCAGCAACAGTAACAACAATTCTAATCAATTAGTAGTACCTGGTGCTTCTCAAGCGATCGACCAAATGAAATACGAAATCGCAAGTGAATTCGGTGTAAATCTTGGTGGCGAAACAACATCTCGTGCAAATGGTTCTGTTGGTGGCGAAATTACAAAACGCTTAGTATCTATGGCTCAGCAACAAATGAGCGGCGGAACTGGTAGATTTTAATTAAATATAATTGGCTAAGAGCATCGCATGCAGCGGTGCTCTTTTTATTGGTTTGTCATGAAAACATTCTGATTGGACACCCTAATAAAGCCTCTATTAATTGAAAAAGGGAGTGGAGTTAATGGTTAACGAAAATTTTGATGAATTTATAAAGACTGAAGCAAAACATAAATCGCAATATCTCGGCTCTAAACAGCCTTCACATGGAATATATAAAAATGATGAAGAGATTAATTCCCGAACAAATACTGATGACTCAGTAGGAGCGGATGGACGAGATGTTTTTAAATAAAACAAGTTGATTTTTGGGCAGTCAGTGTTATAAAATGGCTGCCTTTTTTAACATTTTGAATTATCTTCGATTTTGTTTTTTCATTACTATTAGACATAAAACTTCACAAATCGGCAAAAATCCTCTTCTTATAATAGAAGAGGATTTTTCCTACTTTATACTTATCTACCCTTAATAAACATTTGCACCCATGCACCATGATAGAACCCTACTCCGATTGCATCAAATTCAGGTTTTAAAATATTTGCACGATGACCTGATGAGTTCATCCAGGCATTCATTACTTCTTGTGGAGTTTTTTGACCTTTTGCAATATTTTCTCCTGCATACGAGTAGCTAATTCCAAATGTTTTTAACATATTAAAAGGTGATCCGTAATTTGGACTTGTGTGTGAGAAGTAATTTGAATTAATCATGTCCTCTGCTTTTTTCTGAGCTACATTTTTCACATCCGCTCGATGTGTTAAAGGTCTTAATCCTGCTTTTGCACGCTCTTGATTTACTAGTTGAACAACTTGCTCTTGGAAGCTGCTAACACTTTTAGCTGAAGGTTTAAGACGGATTACCTCTCCCACATGCATATTTCTTGGTTCAACGTTAGGGTTTAATTCCATTAACTTCTGATAATCTAACCCATATCGTTGGGCTATGTACCAGAAAGTATCACCTTTTGATACTTTGTAAAATTCAAATGGCGGTTCTTTAAAGGTTTTAATTTGCCCATGTGATATAGAAGGGATCACCATAAATAAGACAAATGTTGCTAAAAAAAGCTTTTTTAACATATAGTTTTCCTCCAATTTTTTGTTTTTTCCCATGTTAGTTTGGCTAATTTTCTTAAAACCATACAAAAAAGAGATCAGACTATGGTCCAATCTCTCCTACTTAATCATTTTTTTAGCGATTCTTTGTTATTCATTTTGATCTTTTTCGCCTCTAAAATTCTCCGGTAATTTTTCTAAAGGGATATTTATTCCAAGTTCACGTAGCATATCGAATACAGCACCTTGGATTTTGTCACCTGATGCTCCTTGTTTCTTTAACTCTGCGATTTTCTTTGATAAGTTACCAATTGCTTCGTTTGTGAATTGTTGTTTCTCCATATTTCACCTCATGATTGATTTAAAATAGATCGGATATTTTCACATAATTTCTTTGGATCATCATCTTGAAAAATATTTCGACCTATTGAGATTCCACTTGCACCAGCATTTACCGCATCGTCAATCATCGTGATTAAATCATCGTTTGATGATAGTCTTTCCCCACCAGCGATTAACACAGGAATTTTCACCCCGGAAACGACTTGTTTGAATGTCTCAGATGAACCACTATAATTGACTTTCACAATATCTGCTCCAAGCTCCTCGGCTACACGTGCAGCATGGCGGATTCGGTCCGGGTCAAATTCATGCACTCTGGAACCGTCACGAACATACATCATAGCTAATAAAGGCAAGCCCCACTTATCACATTCTTCAGCAATTAAACCAACATCCTTTATTTGTTCGGCTTCGAAAGGGGATCCGAGGTTTACATGTGTTGAAATAGCAGTTGCACCCAATCGAATCGAATGCTCTACTGAAGAAACAAGTTCTTTTCGCATTGATTGAGATTCTGGAGCTAAAGCTGTTGATGCTGATAAATGAATGATAAGTTCACCTTTGTTTGAACCAATTGCATCTGTTAAATATCGAACAAGCCCTTTATGAACGACAACAGCATCTGCACCACCATCGAATACAGCTTCAACTGTTTTGTTAATATCTGTTAACCCTGTAACAGGTCCGATCGTAATTCCATGATCCATCGGGACAATGAGTAGTTTGTCGGAATGATGGTAAAGCTTCTTTAGACGAATTTCTTTTCCGGACATTCTGATTCCTCCAATGTTCTATCTTTCGATAATTGTTTCACTTACTTTTACACCAACGTGTCTTCCTGGTTCACAAATATATGATAATAATTCATCACCCGGTTGTATTGTAGAAGCATTACGCGGTTTTCCGTCTGCACTCATAATACGAATGTGCCAGTCATCTTGTACGATTACGTTTAATTCACGCTCTCCTACTTTTCCTTTGATGAGCAACATCGGACGAACCTCTGTTTTTATACGCCCAACTGTTAACACACGAGTTTCACCTTTTGTATTCACACACAACACCTTATCTCCAGCTTTTAAATCACTTAAATATTCAGCTGCATCCTCTGGCTGCCATACATATGAGTGAACAGCACCAGCGTTTACACGAAATGGTCTTAAATTCATATAAGGAAGGTAATGAGTTTCAGAACAAACGAATACTCCTCCACCAGAAGTTGATCCAATGATCATTCCCTCATCCTGGGTCATAATGCCAGTAGTATCAATACAAGCACGGACACCCATCCCTGCATGCATCACCTCGGTTACGACCAATGGGTGCAATTCAAGGTTTGGTAAACTTTGTTTTGACATAAATTCAGTTAATCTTTTCACTTCACTAACATTTGATGTAGCAAATAATACGCCATCACTACCTTTTTCAAGTGTTCCATAAGCGATCTCTGTATCGATTGCTGTATTTACTGCTCTTAAAAGGACAGTATTGCTTTCCTCTAAACGGGCAATAATTAACTCTAATGGAATATTTGTCGGTAAATCAAAGTCAACAGCCGCAAAATTATACTCACTTGCTTCTCTTGAGCAGCGTTCTAACATTTCTCTATTATCAACAGAATAAAAGATACATGTTTGAAACCCTTGTTTTTTCGCTTCTGCTAGTACCTCTTCCTTATTAGAAAAAATGACATCTCCAGCAGGTACTTCCTCTAATTGTTCACTGTTTTCGACTTCAGTCATGAACGTCATTTTTTGAGGAAAATAACCTTCTTGACGTTGTTGTAGAGATACCAACACTTTATCAATTGGTGAATGGTTGATTAGTTCCCACACATCCATATTTTCTACTGATACTCCTCTTCCGTCATACCATACTTGCCTAGCTTTTTGTTGCATCTATCCTTACTCCTTCCAAACTAATTAGTTTTAATTTTGTTTAATAAATTTACTGTTTCTTGGTCAGTTAAAAAGTAACGGGGCTTCCCTTTCATTCCGAAGGAAACATCATCTGTCCTATCGTACAAGGTTCCTTTATCTAAAAGGATAATAGAGATGTTGACCCCATACATCTTCTTCAACTTTTCAATATCATTCACATGAATCGTATCAGTACTAGACTCCTTTTCAATAAATAGATAGAGTGTATTGGTAATCTTTCCTGCAGACCAAAAGCGCCTTGCAGGTAATGGAGCGATCATCTTCTCTATTTCGTACAGGTCAAATGAAACTGACTCAATTGTTATCAGGTTTTCTTTTCTGCCTCTAATGACAAATGAACGACCTCTACCACATGAACAAGAGCTGTTTATCTCCTGAACAATATCTCCTGTTGCATACCGAATCAAAGGTGTAGCTCTTTTACGAAGCGTTGTAATGACAAGATTTCCACATTCACCAGGTTTTACATCAGTTTCAAAATCATCGTTTAAAATTTCAACATGAAAATAGTCTTCAAACATGTGAAGATGCTGTTGAGTACAATCAACCATTGCTGTGCCGACCTCTGTCATACCATAGTTATCAAACACTGGCACACCCCAGATATCTTCAATTAACTTCCTGCGATAAGGTGTTAATGGTTCACCTGCTGTACATATTGCTCTTAAAAAAGGAAAATCTCTTTTAGGTTCAAGACCTTGCATTTCTGCCATTTCCGCCAGCATAATAGCCTGTAATGAAATACACGCAAGGACCGTTATATTTAATCTTTTCATCAGATCTATCACTTTTGGCATAGGTGTAACAGTTGTACGACTATCTGCAGGAATTACACATCCACTCTGCATTTGAACAGACCGGTGCATAAAATGAGATATTGTTGATAGTGCATATGGAAAGCGGATGAGAACTCGGTCATTGTGGTTAAAATTGACTCCACAGCTTGTAATACCTCTAGCAATTTCGTCAAGATCAGTCTCCGAATACCATACCGAAACAGGTGTTCCGGTTGTTCCGGAAGATTCATGGTATTGAGATAACAACATATTAGAATCAGGCAGTAAACCAAAAGGTGATTGTTCTCTAAGATCAGCTTTCGTCGTTAACGGGATTGTTTTTAAATCATAAAGAGAATGCAGTAGTGGGATTTGAATGCGTTTAGAGTAATATGGAGATGTTTTGGCATAGGTTAGGATTTCATTTATAGCATTGATCTTCTTCTGTGTGTTCATCTACAAACACACCTCTATTTCATTTGTAATAAATGTTTAATATTTTGGCTTAAAATTTCTTCCCGCTCCCGGTCACTGATATTGAGCTTTAACACTTTCTCAAGTTCAATTCCGGGGTGTGATAACGGGTATTCTGATCCAAAAATCACTTTTGATGAGCCGATTTTTTTTACTGATTCTTGAATGTGAAGATAATTTCCTGTTGACGTTTCTAAATAAAAGTTCTTCATAACTGCTGCAGCTTCAAGTGCCTCTTGATCAGCAGGACCAAATCCCATATGTCCAATAATAAAATTAGTTTTTGGAAATTGTTTTGCTAATTGAACAAATTTTGCTGTCGAAGCGCCCGGACTGTAAACGACGTGCGAATAAACTGGAAACCCATAATTTCCACATAATTCAGCTAAACCTGTTACTCCCTTGGATGCAAAGGAAAACTGATGTGATAACGGAGATAACTTTAAGCCTTTAAACCCTTGTTTTTTTCCGCTTTCCAATTGAGAAAGAACATCTTTATCATGCGGATTAAGACAAATAAATCCATGAATTTGTTGATTTGCTTTGGATGCTTTTTCAACATATAAATTGTCGGGAACCGGATTATCCGGTTTTGAACGTCCTGTAATATATTCCGTCATTTTTCGGACATCCAGCATTGCACCTGGTACAGCTACTGCCTCATCAATCCCTGCCTCTTTCATCAATTTCAAATACGTTTCCGTGTTTCCATATTCGGTATTTGAAAGATGTGTATGCGCATCGATAATCATATTTCCACCCCCTATTCATAAACAACACGAACTGTTTTTCCTTGTGGCCGTGGAAGCTTATCAACAAATTCCAATTCAAATGGTATTCCTGAAGCAAATTCAAGTTTACTAGCTAGAGAATCAGCTAAATGTTCTGATGCTTCAATTCCTTCGGCCAGTTCACAGCGCACATGAATGGCGTCATTATCACCATCGCGAGTTAATACAAATTCAAACCAGTTTCCTATTTCAGGCTCGCGCATTAAAAACTCCTCAAGATAAAATGGGGACAGAGAGGTTCCATTGTACTTAATTTGATCTACTACCCTTCCTCGAAGATAGAATTTTGGCATTGTAACTCCACATGGACAGCTTTCCGACTCAATATAGCCAAGATCACCTGTACGGAAACGAAGTATTGGCGTATCATAACGAAGAGCACTAGTTACAACAATCTCGCCAATTTCTCCTTCGTCGAGTGGTTCACCTGTTTTTGGATCAACAATCTCGACAATAGCATGTGCTTGGGCAAGGTGGTATCCATCGTGGTGATCACATTCAATCCCAAGAACTCCGCATTCAAGACTTCCATAAAAGAAGTTAGCGGTAGCTCCCCAAAGGTTTTCTAATCTTTGACGAAATGCAGGAGAACATCCTTCACCCGTAATCCAAAGTTTTTTTAATTGCAAACTTTGCAAATTAAAGTCCTGCTCAGTTGCTTCTTCAGCAAGTAACATAGCCCATGATGGAGTAGTTATAACGACATTGGGCTTAAGATCTTTTATCATTTTTAGCGTCTTCTTCGGTGTTGAATAAGCTCCACCTTTACCTGCAGGGATAACCGTTGCTTCACAGCCTTCCATGAACGTTTTATGAAAAGCTAAACCTGCTGCACTCATTTCATATGGTAGTGCATTTAAACAAACATCTCCGGGGTTGACCTCAAATAATTCCGGATATCTGGGAGCAAGATCGTGTAAATAGTAATCATTCCAGGTGTACATCATATAGATTTCTTCTCCACCTGTTGTGCCTGTTGATACTTGCACAAGAGCAATGTCTTTTTTATCACAAGTTAATAAAATATAAGGTTTTCCTCTTAATTCATCTTTTGTTAAAAATGGTAGCTTACTTAAATCACTTAGCTTTTTTATATGACCTGGTTTCACGTTTGCTTCATCTAGTTTCTGACGGTAAAACTCATTTTTTTCATATGCTTTTTTGACAATTTGTTTTAATGATTCAACATGATAGGTCTCAATCTGCTGTTGAGACATTTTATCTGGATGAACCGATCCATTAAAGAAGCGTTTGATCGTTAAAGGCGTTCGTAACTTCTTTAATTTTTTTTCAAATAAAGAGCTCATATTTCTTCACCTACCTGGCTTGCTACTTGCTGAGCATAATGTGATTGTGGGGCTTCATTTATAAGAGTTTTCCATGTTTTCAAAGCCTTATCTACAAAACTAGTTTTTTTGTAGAGATGACCTAAATCATAAAGCAGTTTTACATATTGTTCTTGTGTGATTGGGGGGTTCTCACTGTTTTGTTCATATGCTAATTTAACAGCTTTAAAATCCCTTACTGCTTTGTCACTTGAATGGAAGAAACCTTCAGGTAAATTGTAATAGATACATCCACGCAAATACTTCAATTCAGGATTATTGGATTTAATAGATGTTTTTAACAACTTTAATGCCTTTATCGTTTCTCCAAACATTTCCTGTGGATCACTGGCATATTTACCCATTAAAGCTACAGAGGCAGCATAATAGGTGTTCGCAATTTCACAATTTGGAAATCTGCTTCTCGCTAGTTCCCACACTTCCAAACTTTGCTTTGCAGCGATACGACTACCTTTCGCTCCCACTAAATGAATTTCTTTTGCTTTGCTGTACATTTTCTCTTGGGAGTAAACCGAGAAGATCCGGATGTCAATTTCTTTATATGAATGAACATCTATTTTTTCTTGTATTCTATTTTTCAGTTCCTCACTTGGTTGCATTTTCAATAATTTATTCCAGATTTCCTGAGCATTTTCAAGCATCTCCAGCTTTTCATATGCGTTCCCTAAATCAAATAGCAATTGGTGGTGAACCTCCAGCTCGGCTTCATCAATAAAGGTTGTATCTTTTAATAGCATTTCTATATCGCTGACTGCAATAGCAGCTCTTCTAAAAAACATCTCCGGTAAGCGCAAACTATGTCTTGCCCGGATTAATCGAAGTTCACTTATAGTGGGGTGTTCATTTATGAGATTATCCATAGCTTTCATAGACTTTATAGCAGAGCCAAACATTTCATAGGTGTTAATAGAATCTCTCCCTATCATTGATTGAAGATCAATATAGGTCATTTCTACTTCTGGAGCGGTATTCGTTAACACAAATACTTCAAAAAATGATAGTGCCTCTTTCACTTCTTTTTGCCCACCATTAAGAGCATTTAGATAAAAGTTTTTTGCTTCCTCTGTTAATCCTTCTCCAGTTGTCTCATCTACACTACTCATCATTTGAGATCGAGTTTCAGTATTGGCTATAGTGTTATCAGTTTGTTTGAATGCTTTTAATTTTTCTTGATAGTTTTGCGCATTTTCATGTTGATTAAGACGTGTAAAAGCCCCAACTAAATTTTTTAAAATCTCAACATACTCTCTCTCTGATAAAATTGAGTTGTTAGATTCATAAGCTTCTATAAGATACCGAAAATCCTCAATTGCTGTCGCTGTACGTTGAAAATATAATTCCGGCAAACGATAGGATACGTTTCCTCTTAAAATTCTTGCAATAATAAAGTCCGGATTCCTTTCCACTACTTGATCTAATTGCTTTAAACCCTCTAATGCATATTTCATTTTATCCGTAACACTGCTTGCATCTCTTGCTAGTAGCGTTGTTGCACTTCCGAAGTAGGATTTTATATTAAGGTCGTTTGGGTGCTTCTCGTGTAAGTCTTTTAAGGCTGTATATGCCTTTTTTACAGAGAGTTTATTTCCTTTTATTCCATCATCATGGTTTTTTATTGCTTCTTCTAATGGTGATAGATTTCTTGATACATTTGATTCTGCTTCTGCAACATTTTTGATGGTAGTTGGTTTGCTCTCAGCTTTTTTTATTACAAGTTCTTTTTCTCTCTTTGAAGATTCGTTATAGTTTTGAGGGGGTGTTTTTCCTTTTACATTCCTATTCTTAGGAAGATTCGGTACATATGTTGACTTTTTATCCCTCTCGTCATAAGTGTTTTTTAATTTTTGTTTTTGTTCTACTTTATTCTTTTTCTCTTTACTTTGGTTTGAGGGAAGATTTTTTTCTGTTTTTCTAGCTTCCAACAAGTGATTAATAATACTTTCTGTTGTTTTATTAGACATTTCCAAAATACTATTTGGGATAGGCAAATTATTCAAAAACTGTTTATTAGAACTGGGCAAAAAACCGTTTCCCCTTGCTAGCTTTCTTAATAGTTCTGCATTTTTTTTATTATAAAGCAACTCTATTCACCTCCGTTCTTTCTTGCTTTTTCAATTAATTTTTTATATTTACTATTGTTCATCTTAAGGAGTTTCCCCCAGATATTTTCAGCATTTTGATTGTCTCCTAAGGTTTTATAGGCAATACCTAAATTCAATAGTAACTCACTGTATTGCTCCTTTGAAATGTTGTTCCTTTTATCTTCATATTCTTTAATAAGGAATTGAAAATCCTCAATTGCTGTTTTTGTTTTTTTAAAATACGTTTCCGGAAGTCGAAATGCAACATTACCTCTTAACACTCTAATTTCACTATTACTCGGCTCTGTTTTGACAGCTTGATCAAGAACTTTTAATCCTCTCTTTGCAAGATTCATTTTTTCTATTAAATCTGGATGGTCTCTTGCAATTAAAGCGGATGAACTACCATAATAGGCTTCAATAAGTGCATGATTAGCAGTTTTTAATTTTACTTTTTTTAATATTTCATAGGCTTTCTTCGCTGCTTGCTTATCACCATCTATGGCTTGTTGATGAAGTTGGATTGCTTCTTGAAACTCTTTTTTCCAATCTCCTTTACTATACGCCAATCCCTGCCACCTCCTTTGGTTCGTATACTATTTGCTAGTTGACTCTTTTCTGAGTACATATACAACTTATGTGACGGTCATCGTAAAGTGATAGACGAAAATGGAAATGAAGATATTTGATGATAGCGACTAAAATGGAAGCGTATACAAATCGTGTTTTTTGATTTTATTGATTAAGTAGTCTATTACTACCTATTTTTGGTCATTTGAACTTTTGCAGATATTACATTATTTGGAGATTAAACTAAAAAACCTACCAATTCTTCTGATTGGTAGATTTTTCGTGATAAAATATAGCCAGTACGTTGTGATATTACTGTAATTCTTGAGGTGGTTGGGGATTATTTTTATTTTTCACAACCTCGGTAAATAATGTCGTAGCCGATGAAGATGGTTGTTCTTGTTGTGTATTTGTAGCTGTTCTAAGCGGATAGATTCCCATCATTTGTTTTAGTTGTTGGATTTCTTCCATGATAAACGTAATATCTTCTTTCGTTGCAGGTTTTTTATTTTCCTTTAATTCAAACCCAACCTGACCATTCGGTTCTAAAGTTGCATATTGAACATCATTCATATTAGTAACACTTGATTGCCTTAATTTCATTTCTAACAAATCAACAGATAAACGCAACTTTTTTAATTGATCAGTTTGCAATTTACCATTATCTATTAACACTTTTGATTTTCCCGAAATGAATTTTTCAAGCTTATCAGATTTTATCTGACTATATTCACCAATAACTAAGGTAACAACCAAAGTAAAACCTACAATTAATGTAGACCATACATTTTTTCCGACTAATGGCTGCACAAGCAAAGATCCAATTCCAATCATAATGACAACTTGTGAAAGAGTCATTTGAGAAATTGACTTTCGACCTGCAACTCTTAACAGGATCGTACCACCTATGACAATCACAACACTTTTCCATATCAAGTTCAAATCCATATATTTAAGAGCCTCCTATACAAAGGTAATTATTATTATCATCTGTGGAAGTTTATTTTTTATGCCAAAATAGGAAAGAAAGGGAAAAATATGAAAGCACAAGAACGAATCGTGTTGATTGATGTGATCCGGGGATTTGCTCTTTTGGGCATTCTCTTTATAAATATGAAAAGCTATTATTCTCCAGCATTTATCCAATCATTATACGGGATAACCCCTAATGTAAAAGGGGTTGATAAAATCATCCATATTTTTTATCAAACATTTATCCAAATGAAGTTTTATCCCATTTTTTCATTGTTATTCGGTTTAAGCTTTTATCTATTTTTACGGAAGGGATTCCATGTAATTTTATATACTAGAAGAATGATGATTCTATTTTTAATTGGATTGATACACCTTATTTTTGTTTGGTATGGAGATATTCTTCACGTTTATGCTTTAACCAGCATCTTGTTACTGTTATTTTATCAAGTTTCCAGTAAATCGATTTTATATTGGGGAATTGCATTATTAGCGGTTTATCATGTATTTATTAGCTGGAATTCTTATTTACCAACCTTTACAATTGGAAAAAATGAGTATTCCAACATGCTTTCAACCTATCTTTCAATTTATAAGCAAGGTTCTTACTTTGAATGGGTTTTGTATAGGATAAATATTGAAGTCATTCCTGTTTTGTTACAATTCCCATTCATTTTTGTTCCGGTGCTTGCATGGTTTTTATTAGGGTTATACATAGGGAAAGAAGGCATATACGAAAGAACCCCATTAAATTTAATCAGGGTTAAATTATGGTGGAAAATCAGTTTAATTGTTGCTCCTGTTTTTCTTAGCTTGAGTTTATTGGCACATATTTTTTTGCCTGACACTTTATATTTGTTGTCAAGTTTAAGTGGAATAGGTTTAACTATATTGTATATAACAAGTATTTACATCTTTTTTGATCACCAATTTGTTAAGAAAGTTCTATATCCTCTCCGTTATGTTGGAAGGATGTCATTATCAAATTACCTTTTCCAATCTATATTTCTAATCAGCTTCTTTCGTATTTTTGATCTTTATAACAATATAAGTTTGAGTGAAGGGTTTATAATAACTATCCTTTTTTTTCTTATCCAACTAATTGTTAGTAAATATTGGCTGGCTTATTTTCACCAAGGTCCGATCGAATGGATTTGGCGATCCTTTTCAATAAAAAAGTTTAGCCCTTTTATAAAGAATACTGAGAAGTAAATACACTAATTTATGGCAGGATTGATTATATTTACCTTTATATGTATAAAAATAAATCATACAGTTAAAAATAAAATGATTATTTTTAGGAGGTATTTGAATTGGATATTAATCGTGTAAAGCAGATTTTATCATCTTCTGCAGATATAAAAGTCATGTATAACGGTACTTCTGTCTGGATTGACGAATTGCATGAAGATCAGGAGATGGTAACTTGTCATCTTAGAGGACCACTTGAAGAAAGAACTCAAGTAAGTGTCGCAGAACTTAAAGAAATGGATTAAAGCCTTATCTGTCTGACTTCTTTATAAATTTTTGTAGAGATCGTCAGACATATCTTTTATTACTTTTATTAAAATCACCAACGAAATAAAAGGAATTAGTTAACAGTTATACATATTGTTAGAGAAAATGTGTATAATGTATGTAGTACTAAATCTCCTTACTGAAGGATGTGTTGATATGAGATTTCAACAACAAGTCGAAAAGCCACCAGAGGTTAACTTAAAAATATGGACTTGTGGTTCAGATGATTGTAACGGGTGGATGCGTGATAATTTTAAATCGAACGAAAATCCGGACTGTCCTTTATGTGGACACGCAATGGTTGAAGACGAGCGTACATTACCTGTATTGGAAAACTTTTCAGCAGTAAGCCAGAAAAAGGAATAATTTCATTATCAACAATATTTTAAAGCAGAATCCCATGTTCAATACATGGGATTTTTCTTTTTAGTTCTCACCTTTTGCCTTCTTATTAGTTGCAATAACAGCTTGTTGAAGTAAGTCAACAAAGTTACCGTTTGTTAATACGTTTATTCCTTCTGCTGTTGCTCCACCAGGTGTTGTTACCTGTTCCCTCAATTCCTTTGGAGAGTAATCTCCTTTTAACATCTCTACAGAGCCATTTACCATTTCTTTCACCAATTTTTGCGCTGTATCTTTTGAAACATTGTACCTTTTTGTTTGTTCAATTAAAGCTTCAACAAATAAGTAAAAAAAAGCTGGTGCACTACCGGTAATCGCTGTTAAATTGTGAATCTCTTCTTCTGAGCAATATTGTGAGGTTCCAATTGAGTTGACCAATAACTCCATTTGAACATGATTCTTTTCACTTGCAAATGTTCCATATGTATATAAAGAAATAGAATGACCAACCATTGCAGCAGTATTTGGCATAATCCAACCAACAGCCGTTCTTTCCGGAAGGAATTTCTCCATAAATGAGGGACTTATTCCCGCTGCTACCGTTACAACAAATTGCGAAGTAATGTAAGGGCTTAATTTATTAAGAACTACTTCATGTTCTGAAGGCGGAATCGCTAGTACGATCAGATCCACTTTATCAATAATGTCATCGAATGTCTCGATTGGTTGGATTTGATATTTCATTGCCAATTCTTTCAGTCGTTCAACACTCTTCTGATTCGAAACATAAATTGAATTTATTTGTTCGCGGCTGCTTGTCGTTAAACCTGCAATGATCGCTTCTGCCATTCTGCCTGCCCCAATAAACAAAATAGAATTTTTCAAAAAAAACTGCCTCACTTTCTTTTCATATCATTTGTTATTATTAAACCTAATATCGTCATTTGAAAGTTTCAAGTTGCCAAAAATTGAAAAAATAAAAAGACGTCTATAAATAGACGTCTTGCGTATTGAGGCGAAAAACTGCACGCCACATCGTGCATTTAGCCTTCCGGCATGTTATTCGACTTACACAATTCAGCTCATCGCTCAATTAATATACCACAAACTAAAATAAATAGAAAGAGAAATCTTCTAATAACCATAAATTTTTTAAATAGGAGGAAAAGACTATTTCAAACTATAAGTGTTTAATGAACCCCAATTCGTGATATTGAATACTATAAAATTAAAAGTTTAAGGAGGAAATAAACTTATGAAACCATATATAGAAGAATTTCAAAATGAAGAAAATTTAGAGCAAGCTGTGAATATGTTAAAAAGTAAAGGTGTACAAGCTACTGATCTCTATGTTTTAACACATGATGACGACCGGACTGAAAGAATCTCAGATAAAGCAGATACGAATTTAATTGGTGTAGAAGAAACCGGCTTGACAAAAACACTAGAAAACCTATTCGTTAAAAAAGGTGATGAAATACGAAACAAACTTCATGAATTAGGATTTTCAACAGCTGAAGCCGAAATGTATGAGGAAAAACTTGATCAAGGGAAAGCCCTTTTAATTATTAAGAATCCCGAGCAATATCAACTTGTATAAGATAAATTGAGAGGATGGCCGAAAGGGCACATCCTTTTTTAATATGAAAAATTAGACAAGTTTCATCCTACCCTCTCATATAAATAAGGTAGACATGCTATTAGGAGGGTAAATATGAGGTTTGTTTTTATACGAAAAAAATGGATATTTTTTGTTGTAGCCGCTATCTTAATGGGAAGTTTATATTTTTTAACAACCGAAACAGTCCCAACGTTCCAAAGTACCCAAACATCTAATGAAGAAATTACAATTAATATGGTCACTGGTGAATTTTCTACAACAACAGCTGATGGTAAAAAACTGGAGGCTTATCGTTGGGATCCGGGTACCATCATGATTCCAAAAGGTCAAGATGTTACCTTAAAGATTTTTGGTGTAAATGGAGAGGAGCATCCTTTTTATATTGAAGGAACAGATATAAAAGGCACAGTTAAAAAGGGTGAAGAAACTGTGATTCCTCTTAACTTTACGACAGAAGGCACTTATCGTCTAATTTGTGACATACACACACATGAAGGTCATAATGAGGTTCCTCCTATGATTGCTTATCTTGTCGTTGATTAATTAATAGGTACATTCATTTTTATAAATTTATAATATGATATTATAATGGTTCATTTTAGAATTAACTCATATAGTATCATGCATATTGTAACGATTCTTTTAATTTAGAAGCAAAGCGGGATATCACGCTTTGCTTTTTGTCTGTTTTTTTTGTTTTGAATCATTGGAGTCGATTAAATACTGAATCAGCATGTCGTCTTTTGAAAGATATGCAGAGTATGTTCTTTTTATAAATCTTTCAGCCTCTTCAAAAGTTGAAAAGTCATCTGGTAGTAAATGATGATCTTTTTCTACCTTCCATTTATTTCCTTTATTTTTATATAATAAAAAACGTTTCTTATCAAAATTTTCATAATGAGCACATTGCTGTTTCAAATTCATTTTATTATGAGAATGATCCATTCTTAAGGACTTTAAAGAGAATGTTTTATCAACAAACTCATGATATCCTTCTGGTGTTAATGAACAACCTGCTGCTTTTGCATGTCCTCCCCCTCCGTATTGTGCGGCAATTTCAGATACGTCAATATGATCATGAATTGTTCGAAATCCCAATTTTTTATTCCCCATATTAACAATGGCAATACAATCAAGATGCGGATGTTCCTTTCCAAGCTCATTTCCTAGTTCTGAGTGATATGATTCTGCATGAACGACTCCGATACATTTGTCACCAATAAAGGTTTGTACCAATTCCCTTTTCTTTCTTTTTATGTATCGCTCTGTTTTCTTATCTTCAATATTCAACAATTTTTCTTCAAACTCATTAAAGGAAAAAGACTCTTCTATAGTAAGACGCTCAACCATACTTTGTTCAAACTCTTCAATAGATTGTAAAAATAAAAGGTCATTTAAATGTTTTGCATGAATATTTTTCTTTCTCTCCCATTCCCAGGTATCATACTGTCTGACCAGTTCAACATATTCACTGAGAGAAGAACGTTCTTTAAGGAGATTCTGTTTTTGAAGGTGTGAATAAAATAATGAAGTTGCAGATGCAAGCTTACCTATTGATTCCTCTACACTGACATCTCCCCACTCATATTCGTTAAAATGCAAGGCTGTCTTATGATGATCTATTAATTGAACAAGTCCTCCTCTTTGAGCATATTTTTTTAATCTCATCTCATTGTCCTTATTAACGGACAAATCAGTTATATATATTTTACATGAAAAATTTCTGTCAGTTTGTTCTTTCATTAATTGCTCTATATGATAATCAAGGCTATTTACTGAATGGTAATGGACATCTACAAATTCACCAAAAGCCAGTTTTGCAAGAATCCCACAACTGACACCATCCAAATCATTGTGTGTTAATAAAATATATCGCATGAGTCCACCTTCTCTATCCTTTGACATTTTCTTTCCTATATGAAGTATGTGTCTTAACGGCTTAACTATTCAAATAGCAATACACTTGTTTTGTCTAATTTATTAGTTCCTCCTACTCTTCAGATACGTTTTCCTTTGTTAACGAACAAAAAGGATACAAAATAACGATTTGTATCCTTTCTGAGAGATTTTATATTTTTAGTGTTATTCAATAATTCTTTTTCCTAAAATGACTAAGTCTCTCTCCACGCCTTCCATATTAGCGATTTTCGGAAGATGTGCCCATCTCTCAAATGAATAATGTTCAAAAAGCTTGATACTTGGTGCATTATGACCAAATACAAATGCTAACAATGTTTTTATCCCTAGATTAGGACATTCTGAAATTGCTTTATCCATTAAAATACGAGCATAGCCCTTACCATGTATGACTGGATCTAGATAAATACTAACCTCTGCTGTCGCATTATAAGCTGGTCTTCCATAAAAGGATTGAAAACTTAACCAACCAACAATACCTTGATCTTCTTCTATAACCCACAAAGGCCTTTGGTGTGTGTTATGTTCATGAAACCAAGCTAACCTGCTTTCAACTGTTACCTCTTCCAGATCTGCTGTTGCAAGTTTACCGGGTATGGATGTATTATAAATTTCAACTATTTGTGGAAGATCTTCAATGTTTGCATCTCTGATTATATATGTTTGATCACACATCTTGTCATTTCCCTTTCTATGTACAAATGTTCATCATGGATAGCTATTTTATTATCTTATTATAATTGAAAATCTTTATTAGATCATACTATTTTTTTGCATCAGGGATGAAAATAGTAGAAATATTCCTTGCCTTTCTTTCATTAGATGGTTCATTATTGATAACTTTTAAAAAGACTTCTGACATTTCAGCGATAAATTCCTGAAATTCTTGATCTGATAAATATATCATTGCTTGCCTAAAGCTAACCCCATCTTTAACTAAATCAATTTCATCTTGTTGTAAATAGGCTTCATATTGACCTAATATATGTGTCATAAAAGTTAAAAATAAATGTAAATGTTCATCACGGTTTAATTTTTGAATATCTCCTGTTGCTGATTGTTCTTGTTCATTTAAAGCGTAAAATTTTTCAACCGTTCCTCGAATTTGATTTTCCTTAACAACCTGAATCACATTTCCTTCTAAAAGTTTATTTAGATGGCGATATAAAGTGGCCTGAGGAACTTCAGTTAATCTTGCTTGGATTTGCTGGACATTCAACTCTTTTCTTCCAATTAATGTTTGTACAATTTTCATTCGCACTGGATGAAGAATTAGCTTTGCTTTTGAATTCAATACTTTAATCTCTCCCCACTTCAATTATTATTATCAATTATAATAATAATGAGAGGTATGTCAATCTGAGGTGAGAAAACAAAAAAAGGAATGGACTGTTTTTCCCATTCCTTTTTCAACGTTATGCATTTTCAAAATAATCTTTATAGTAGCCGCCAACCTTGCCAGTATTGTCAATAACAAAGTAAAATTCCTCTGTTTCGTTTTGAACATCATACTCTTTCCCTGCAGTAAGTGCACGGTCAACCATGTATTTTGCTGCGTTTGTATGAACGCATTTTACTTTTTTTAATGCCTTTGATTCCTGCCATGTTTTATGTATCAAAGCAAATCCACCTTTCACATTCATATGTTATATTCTATCCGATTCTTTCTAAAATGCCAATCAATGCAAGAAAACTAATTTATTAAAGTATGCTCTTTTCTAGAGAACGTATTATTATTGAAACATAGAGATTGAGTGTGTTATACATAATAGCAATGGTTTCACTCTATAATAATACATTGCTACATATCACATTTCATCACACATATACAACTAGCCCCCCGCATAGCCTATGATGAGGTGAAGAATAAATATGCTTACAAACAACAAACTTGATCAATTCATTTATTCTTTTGTAGATAAGTTAAAAAATACACAAAATAGTGACGGGTCATGGAAATATTGTTTTGAAGGTGGATTAATGACTGATGCCTTTATGATTATTACACTCAGGGCATTAGACATTAAAAATGAGGAAAGTTTAATAAAGAATTTGACAGAACGATTACTTTTAACCCAATCCAAAGAAGGGACCTGGAAAGCTTATCCTGACGAAGAAGGTGGTAATTTATCTGTATCGATACAGGCTTATTGTGCATTATTATTCTCTGGCTTTTTATCTCAGGATCATCCTGCTTTAAAAAAAACTGAACATTTTATAAAAGAAAAAGGTGGTTTAAACAATGCGCATTTTATGACCAAATGGATGCTTGCTGTCAACGGACTTTACCCATGGCCAACACTCTTCTATGTACCTATGACATTTCTGCTTATTCCAGAAAGGTTCCCTTTTAACTTCTACCAATTTAGTGCTTATGCAAGAATTCACTTTATCCCTATGATGGTGGCTGCAAACAAAAAGTTCACATTAAAATCTGCCTATACTCCTGTATTAAGCCAACTGTACAGACAACCTTCTCCACAGCACCTACTAAATCATTACCGCTCTCACTCACTATTTATGAATGACATGAAAAAACTATTAACACTACCAGAATATTTGCATCGTCTAGGCTATCAGCGTGCTGAGAGATATATGTTAAAAAGAATAGAGGAAGATGGTACTTTATACAGTTATGCAAGCGCAACTTTTTTTATGATTTTTGCCCTTCTTTCACTTGGGTATAGTAAAAACTCACCAACGATCGTCAATGCTATAAACGGTTTAAAACAATTAGTTTCTACTTCATGTAATGGAATTCATTTAGAAAACTCAACATCAACTGTATGGGATACCGCTTTACTAAGTTATGCATTACAGGAAGCGAAAGTCTCTAATCAAGAAAAGATCATTCAACAAGCTACTTCTTTTCTACTTTCTAAACAACATACAAAAAAAGGAGATTGGAAGATTCATAATCCCAATGTTGCACCAGGAGGTTGGGGTTTTTCCCATAATAACACGATGATCCCTGATAATGATGATACATCTGTAGTTTTGCGCGCTATAACCCGTACAGCTATATTAAACGATAGAGTCCGAAATGCTTGGTACAGAGGTGTAACCTACCTTCTTTCTATGCAAAATGCAGACGGAGGTTGGGGAGCTTTTGAAAAAAACACCGACCTGGAATTACTTACTCTCATCCCCCTAGAAAACGCAAAGGACGCTGCTATTGATCCATCAACACCTGACTTAACCGGCAGAACACTTGAGTTTTTAGGTACTTATGCAGGACTTTCTAAACAACATCCAAGCATTAAAGCTGCAATTCAATGGTTGGAAAACAATCAAGAGAGAAATGGTTCCTGGTATGGCAGATGGGGTGTTTGTTACATATACGGTACATGGGCTGCTGTTACTGGAATGATATCTGTCGGAGTATCAGTTAATTCACCTGTTATACAAAAGGCGATTCATTGGTTGGAATCCGTTCAGCTTGATACTGGTGGTTGGGGAGAATCCTGTATAAGCAGTATCCAGAAAAAATATACACCACTTCTATATAGTACACCATCTCAAACTTCTTGGGCTCTAGATGCTTTGATACAAAGTAATGCACACAAAAATGAATCTGTACAAAAAGGAATCGCTCATTTACTCGATCCTTCTTCCTTTTCACAAACTGCGCTAACTTATCCCACCGGTATAGGGCTACCAGGACAATTTTATATCCATTATCATAGCTATAATGATATATTTCCCCTATTAGCCTTGGCACATTATAGAAAAAAAATAATTACTAATTCTAATGTAAGTTCCTAACCACAATGGTAATGACAAAGAAAAAAATCAACCCTTTCAATTTTTTTGCATATATTGTCTAGGACTGCTGTCTAGGAGGCGATTTAACATGTCAGAGCAATACATGACATCAATGAAAAAATGGTGTAATGATATTTTAAAGAGTTACGATGACTCAATTCAGGATTTAAGACGCAAACATGATGTAACGAGTTTAGAATCATGGAAAAATGAACTTTTACACCTGCAATATGAACTTAATGAAACATCAGACTTGGACCCTAAAGATGTTTATCAACGTGCAGACGAATTATTTACCCAATTTGAAACATATTTTGACTCTGAAGAGCGTCAGGAGAATGAGCGAATACAAAATCAGAAGAAACCTGTGCCTATAGGAGGTCATACACTCCCTCCGTTGCCATACGCCTATGATGCATTGGAACCATATATTCAGCAGGAGATTATGCGCTTACATCACGATAAACACCATCAAAGCTATGTCGATGGATTAAATAAAGCCGAAAAAGAAATGCAAAAGGCACGAAAAACTGGTAATTATGAATTAATTAAACATTGGGAACGTGAAGCAGCATTCCATGGAGCCGGACATTACTTACACACTATATTTTGGTCAATCATGACACCTAATGGCGGTGGAAAGCCTTCGGGAATGCTGATGAGGGAAATCAACCTATCGTTTGGAAGCTTTGAACAATTCAAACAGCATTTTTCTGAAGCAGCTAAAAACGTAGAAGCTGTTGGCTGGGCTATTTTGGTTTGGTCACCTCGAGCACAACGATTAGAAATTCTTCAAGCAGAAAAACACCAAAACCTGAGTCAATGGGATGTTATCCCGCTTCTAACGCTTGACGTATGGGAACATGCTTATTATCTTCAATATAAAAACGATCGAAAGAAATATGTTGATAATTGGTGGAATGTTGTCAATTGGAAGGAAGTTGAAAGACGTTTCCATGAAGCACAACAAATAAAATGGAATCCCTATTAATGACCATTTTTACTTATTATAGAAAACAAGGGTAACTTTAAAACATTTTCAAAGTTACCCTTTTTCATACATCAAATTATCCCTAGTACATCTAGAAATACAACAATAATAACTATAGGAGAAACGTATTTTAAAAGAAGATACCAACAAGTAAATATTTTTTTACTTATAGTTGAACCATTCTGAAGTTCTTCAAACAGGTCTTTTTTAGTAATCTTCAACGGAACAAATACCGCAATTAATAACGCCCCTAATGGCATAAGCATATTACTAACCAAAAAATCAGCAGCATCAAAAATAGACTTTCCAAATATAGTTATATTTGAAAGCACACCATACGATAATGCTGACGGAATTCCTACAGCAAAGATACATAAGCCTACAACCCATGAAAATAGCTTTCTTTTCTTTTCATTCCCTTTTGATATAGGTGCAACAATAATTTCAAGCATTGAAAAAGCAGAAGTTAATGTTGCAAATAAAAATAATAATAAAAAGGCGACTAAAAAAATAGTACCAAATGGCATTTGATTAAAAACCGTTGGAAGTACGTTAAATAATAAAACAGGACCAGCATCCGGTGCTAATCCGAATGAAAATACAGCAGGAAAAATTGCTAACCCTGCTAGTAAAGCTACTAATAGGTTTAGCCCTACTATTGATATTGCGGATTGTGGGAGGTTCTCATTCTTAGATAAATAAGAACTATATGTGACCATAACCGAAACACCAACACTTAATGCAAAGAAGGATTGTCCCATTGCATATAAAACTGTTTCAGATGTCACCTTTGCAAAATCAGGCTTTAAGAAAAAGATAATCCCTTCCATAGCACCATCTAGTGTAACTGATCGAATAATGATAAAAATAAATAAAATAAAAAGGGCAGGCATCATAAATTTACTTGCTTTTTCAATTCCGTTTGAAACTCCTTTAGACACTACATAGCTCGTAATAAGCAGAAAAATCAACTGTGCTACTACTGTTAAAAAAGGATCTGAAATACTCGCTCCAAATAATTCTCCATACTCCTGCTCAGTTAGTCCGCTTAATTGACCTGTTAGAGCTTTTGCCAAATAAATGAGGATCCATCCCCCTACAACACTATAAAAAGACAGCAAAATAAAGCATGTGATGACACCCAATCTACCAATTAGATGCCAAGATGAATTTGGGGCAATTTGTTTATAAGCTAATATCGCATCACTTTTTGTACTCCTCCCAATAATAAATTCACCAAGCAAGAGCGGCAATCCGACTAATAAGGTAAATAAAATAAAAATTAGGAAAAAAACGCCCCCACCACTTGTTCCAGCAACATATGGAAATTTCCATATTGCCCCAAGGCCAATTGCTGAACCTGCCGCGGCAAGTATAAACGTGATTTTTGACGACCATTGTTCGACTGATTTACTCACTTCATCACCTCTAATGCAAACTTTGTTTGTTACAAATGAATATATTTATTAAAAGGAATATTCTTATGACTTTTAGTATCAATTCATCACAAACATTATATAAGTCTACATTTTAACATTTTACTAGCATAATTTAAATTATATTTTAAAAATATTCTTTCAGTTTTCAAGTTGACATAATACTTTTATATAAGCTTTTGAAAGATGACATTATGTGTCCGATCCATTATACAATGAAAAAAGGCTGGCACCCTTCAATCAGTGCCAACCTTCCTATTGTAATAGCTTAGCCTTCTAGTAATAATGATTCTGGATCTTCCAGCAATTCTTTAACCGTTGCCAGGAAGCTAACTGCTTCTTTACCGTCAACAATACGATGATCATATGAAAGTGCAATGTACATCATAGGGCGGTTTTCCATTTTTTCTTCATCAATTGCAACAGGTCGCAATTGAATTTTATGCATACCGAGAATCCCTACTTGTGGACCATTTAAAATTGGGGTAGATAATAGTGATCCGAATACTCCCCCATTTGTAATTGTAAAGGTACCACCTTGAAGATCACTTAAACTTAGTTTATTATCACGTGCTTTCTTTGCTAGGTTTAGAATTTCCCCTTCAATCCCGGCGAAGTTTAATCGATCTGCATCACGAACAACAGGTACAACCAAGCCTTCAGGTGCTGATACTGCAATACCTATGTCATAGAACTTTTTCATTAAAATCTCGTTCCCTTGAATTTCAGCATTTAATAATGGGAATTGTTTTAACGCCGCTACTACTGCTTTTGTAAAGAACGACATGAAACCTAAACGAACATCATGCTGTTCATAGAATTTATCTTTTCTACGTTTACGAACCTCCATAACAGCGGACATATCAACTTCATTAAAGGTTGTTAGCATTGCAGCAGTTTGTTGTACCTCCACTAAGCGATTAGCAATTGTTTGACGTCTTCTGGACATCTTAATCCGCTCAACCGGTTTACCAGGTACGTCTTCCTGAGCAGAAGCAGCTGGTTTTGGTGCAGCAGTTTTTGGAGTTGCGGTTGCAGCCTGTTGTTGCTGATTAGGTACATTTTGACCCGTGAAAGACTCAACATCCTGTTTTCTTACTCGACCAAGAGGATCAACTGTTTGCACTTGTTGTAAATCTATTCCACGCTCTCTTGCAAGTTTACGTGCTGAAGGTGAAGCAATTGGTCTTTGCCTTTTCTCATCTTTATCTTCTGCTTCATTTTGTTGTACAGCTTCTGGTGCCTTTCCTTCTTGCTTCACTTCCTCCGGTTGTGAGCTAGAAGTTTCTCCACTCTCATCAATTACTCCGATTGTCTCTCCAACTTGAACAGTATCACCTGATTCTTTGTGCAGCTCTTTTAAAACTCCAGAAAATTCAGCAGTTAATTCAACGTTTACCTTGTCTGTCTCAACTTCTAATAGATACTCGCCTTTCTCAACAGCATCACCAGGTTGTTTAAGCCATTGTGCAATTGTTCCTTCAGTGATAGATTCTGCTAGTTCTGGTACTTTAATTTCAGCCATGTGTTGGTTCCCCCTTGAGCACTTGCTTATATAGAGTTTCGCTCATACAGTTGATATACAATAGAAGCGATTTATTGATCATCAGCAAGTTCCGCATTTTTCAATTTAGTCGATTAATAAATGGTCAATATTACTTATTCCAAGTCAATGCTTCGGTTACAATACGCTCTTGATCCTTCTTATGAATATTAGGATCACCTTCTGCAGGACTTTGTCTTCTTCTTCTGCCAATATATTTCACTGGAATTCCTTCCGGTGCAATTTCTCTCAGCTTAGCATCGATGAAGCTCCAAGCCCCCATATTTTGCGGCTCCTCCTGAACCCAAACGATTTCTTCAAGAGAAGATAAGTTTTCTAATATTGAAAGGATTATTTTCTTAGGGAATGGATATAATTCTTCCACTCTCAACATATGCACCCAGTCTTGATTTCCATCTAAGGAATTTAATTTATCCGTTAAGTCAGTTGCGATTTTTCCTGAACATAGGACAAGTCTTTTCACTTTTTCTGGAGAATGACCAAGACCCGGTTGTTCAATAACAGGCTTGAATTCACCTTCACATAATTCATTCAAATCTGAAACAGTTTGTGGATTTCTTAACAAGCTCTTCGGCGTCATGATAACTAGCGGTCTGACCTCTTCGCGTTTTAGCAAATCAGCCTGTCTGCGTAATATATGAAAATATTGTGCAGCACTTGTTAAATTTGCTACTTGCCAGCTATCTTCTGCAGCAAGCTGTAAAAACCTTTCAAGTCTTCCACTAGAATGCTCTGGTCCTTGCCCTTCAAATCCGTGAGGTAATAGCATGATTAGTCCGGATTTTTGGCCCCATTTTGCACGACCTGCTGCAATAAACTGGTCAAAAAATACTTGAGCAGCATTCGCAAAGTCTCCATATTGGGCTTCCCATAAAACCAATGTCTCTGGAGCGTACACATTGTAGCCATATTCAAAGCCAATAACCGAACCTTCAGATAATGGACTGTTATGAATAGCAAATGATGCTTTAGCATCAGACAGTTTGTGTAAAGGTGAGTAAAACTCTCCAGTATTGACATCGTGTAAAACGATATGTCTTTGAGCAAATGTTCCGCGTTGTGAATCTTGTCCAGTTAAACGAATTGGTGTTCCATCAGTAAGGATTGATGCAAATGCTAACGCCTCACCAAGTGCCCACTCTACTTTACCTTCTTCTTTAAGACCATTTGCTCTTCTTTCTAAGATTCTTTGCAGTTTAGAAAACACATTGAAATTTTCCGGCCATTTTACCAACTCGTCATTTAATTTAAGTAACTTGTCTTTGTTAACAGCTGTTTGTAACGCAGGAAGTCCACTGTTAACAAACTTTGGTAATTTAATTTCGTGAGTTTCAGCAGCTTTTTTATCTGGAACCTTTTGATAAGCTTTATCAAGAGTTCCCTGCACTTCATCATTGATCTTTTGAATATCGTCTGACCCGAGCACATCCTCATTTTCTAGTGATTCCGCATACAATTTACGAACCGTAGGATGTTTGCGTACTTTTTCATATAGCTGAGGCTGTGTCATTGACGGTTCATCCATTTCATTATGACCGAATCGACGATAACCAATGAGATCAATTAAGAAATCACTTTTGAATTTTTTACGGTACTCCATTGCAATATAAACAGCTGCAATACATGCTTCAGGATCATCAGCATTCACATGGACAATTGGAATTTCGTACCCTTTTGCTAAATCACTTGCATATTTTGTCGAGCGAGAATCACGGCTTTCTGTCGTAAACCCAATCATATTATTAGCAATAATATGGATTGTTCCACCTGTTTGATAGCCAGTTAGTTTATTTAAATTAAGAGTTTCTGCAACAATTCCTTCACCAGGAAAGGCAGCATCTCCATGAATCAAGATAGCCATCGCATCATTTACACTTTGTTTAGGATAGCCTTTCTCTGTGCGAACTTCTTGTGCGGCACGGGTGTATCCTTCAACAATAGGATCGATGAATTCTAAATGACTTGGGTTATTTGCCAATGTTACTTTAGCTCGACCAGTGCTTTCATCCATGAATTGCTTGTTTGCACCCAGATGATACTTTACATCCCCACTCCAGCCATAGTTAATGCCAATAGATCCTTCTGAAGGTACTAATTCCTTATTTGGTGCATGTTGAAACTCTGAAAAGATAATTTCATATGGTTTTCCAAGCACATGGGCCAAAACATTTAATCGTCCACGGTGTGCCATTCCAATGTTAATAGTATCCGTACCTGCTTCAACTGCATTTGAAATCAATTCATCAAGAACAGGAACAAGCATATCTAGTCCTTCAATAGAGAAACGCTTCTGCCCTACAAATGTACGATGCAAAAATTGTTCAAATCCTTCTACTTCTGTTAATCTCTTTAAAATTGAAATCCGCTTTTCTTTCGACAGATTTTTAAAGATTGTACCGGACTCAACCATTTTAAGAAGCCACGTTTTTTCCTCGTAATTATGTACATGGCTGAACTCAAAAGCAATAGAACCTTTGTATACTTCTTTTAAGTACTGGTATGCCTCTAGTCCATTTGTTACATGTGCTGGAACATCCTCACATAGAAGGTGTACAGGAATATACTTTAAATCTTCCTCTGTTAAATCATATTCTTCAAGTTGCAAAAATTCATTTTTCTCTGCTGTATCCCCAAAAGGATACACAGCAGCATATAAGTGACCATATCTACGGATATTAGTTACAAGTTTTACTGCTTCTGCTACTTTTTTCATTTTATCAGCTGAAATTGTTTCACCTTCAGCTAATGTTTGTTGATTATTAGATTTCATTTGTATAGAAGGAGAACCCCAGTTATCAAATATTTCTTTTAATTCTATATCAATAGAATTTGGATCAATTTTATATTGATCATATTGTTCCATGATATAGCCGAGGTTTGGACCATGGAAGTCTTCCCAAGGGAAATTTTGCTTACTTGTGCCTACTGCCATCTTACATTACCCCCAAAGATTCATAAGTGATCAGAAAAAGTATTTCTGATACGCAGGTGAAAAAATTATTATCCTACGATATTAACCACTCTTACAAGTATAGTAGTATGATATTAAAACGCTTCCAATGCTATTTTAACATTGGTGTCTACACATTCCAAGATAGATGATTGAAAAATTTTAAAAATTTTGGTCCTTTTTTCAATATCTATTCTTAGCGCTCTCAATTATTTAAATAATTTAAATTATCAAATAATACCCCCTCTTCCTTACATCTATCATACTACAAATCCTTGGAAGAAAAGTACAATTTTTATTATTTTAGAGTAAATTATAATAAATTTTTCTATGTCCAAGTGTCCCTAAAAATAGACTTATTATTGATCTATTTTTTAGATTAATTCAGCATTATCAATCTCGAAACAATAGGACAAAATCATACTTAAGATTTTGTCCTACTATAAAATACTCATAACTTTTTTATATGAACAACTAGATTGTTTTTAATAACAATCTTTTTAGTAGAGGGTATAATTGTTCAGGAAGCTCCTCAATTTTTTCAACGAAAACACTGTATCTTCCATAAATATTTTGTATGGTTTTTTTGGTCGCTTCATCCACTTCATTTGTTGATAAAAAGACATTCATTACCTCAACCCCCAACTTCCTGGCATCTAACACGGCTTCATGTGTATCAATAATCCCATTTCTTTCATAACCGGTTGCTGCCGGTTCACCATCGGAAAACACAAGCAAAAATTTTTGCTTTTCATGTCTTTTCATTAATTGTTCGGTCATATGTCTTATTGCATACCCATCTCGATTATCTTCTTCTGGCGATAGTTGCATAATCTCTGGTCCTGCTTGAATCTGCAGTGAATCCTTAAACGAAATAACCGTATGAAAATGGTTTGGCTGTCGGGTTTTGGAAGCTTCATTTGTGTCTTCCCAAAAACCAACAATCTGATGCGGAACTCTGACAGACTTTAATGTTTCATGAAAGAGTATAATTCCCAGCTTTGTTTGGTCCATTTTATCAAACATGGAGGCAGAACAATCAACTAAAAGAGTAAAAACAGCATCAATATCCGGTGATCTTTCCTGCTTTTTATAAAACAGTTTAGGATTTTCTTCTGTCAATAATCTTAGAAGCTTTTTGTTTAACCTCCCTATATGAAGATCAGTTCTTGGCAATGTTCTTTTATGTTCCAGTGTTTTTTGAATCATTAATTTTAATTTTTTCTGAAATAGTAGAATATCATTTCGATCATGTTTGTATTTATCTATGTCATCTGCCGCCGGGAGCTTTGATTGAACAAATATTGGTACAGCATATTTATTTTCCTTCCCATATACAAGCTCTCCCGCGCTAGATCTTTCTTCCTTTTGCGACTCCATAGCTTCTAGCTTTGAATAATCATTTTTTTTAGCTTTCCCTGATGTCCCCTGTACCATTGCAAGTGCTTGATCTGTGTCTTCGCCTTCACGAACAGTACCATCACCATTTAGCGTTGTGTTTGTTCCTTGTTCTAAATCAAATTGTAAAAAACTTTTGGTTGGCTTGCTCGTTTCACTATGCCAGGTTGGAAGTTTGTCACTATGGACATCTTCATCACCTTTTTTAGCATTTTCGATTTGATCTTTATTTTTTAATTTAGATTTTCTCTTTAACTCATCAAAAAGACTTGAAGCTTTTATTGATTCGTACGGAAGATCAGCTAAATAAAAATAAGTATTAAGCATGTCCTTATCCAGAAGCTCTTCTAAAATATCAACTACATTTAAAACAATCTTAATAATGTGTGAGGTTGAAGAGGCTTCAAAAATTTGAAAGATTTGAGTTTGAATATAAGGTAATGTACGATCTAGGTTTTCTGACAGGGCTGGAACCTGTTCCATTGTAGATTCTGCTGTCAGGATTAGATAGAGTGCGTTAAATAGAGCGTCGGTTAAAATATTACGTTCCTTATGAATAATTAGTTGGCTTTGAAAATGTCTACGGTATAGCTTTTTTCTTAAGTAAAATGCCGTTTTTGTACCTGGTCTTTCTTTTATACACACCTCTTCTATTCGAAGATCTTCCAGCAACATACAAAGTTGTTTGGCAAAACTATTAAGCTTTAAAGGCCTTACCCTTTGTAAAAATAGACCAAGCTCTCGAAAATCTGTATGAAAATAATTCCCAATACTCCGAAGATAAACATCACTTTTTAATGCTAATTCTGTCTCGGATTTTTCACGATGATCCCAGAAATGACTAACATAAATCTTTTTTTCAAATGGATCTAAATAAGATTGGACACTATAATCCACTTCCAAATCACGATTCTTTGTAAGTCCTTTGGAAAGATCAGATAATTCCATAAAAAGAAATGAATCAACTTGTTGATCGTTGAACTTAATAAATCTCAAAACCAAAACCTCACTCAAATAGAGTTTCAGCCACATTTCTAATGGCTGCTTTTTCTCTTTCATCATCCAGCTTTTCAACAATTCCTCTTTCGACAGCACGTTTTGGAGGGAGATAGCAAGCTAAATCACATGTATCAATTAGTGCCCTTATTGATGCAGCTTCTTCTGACACCTGTCCATTTTGGACAAGACTTAACAAATCGGCTGACAACTTTGTAAATGTTTTAATTAATGCTGGATCTGTAAGCTTGGATTGTTTTTCAAGAACCGATTTCAATTCATCGTCTTGTATATATGGAACTTCAATGACAACAAAACGGTTTTTTAATGCTTCATTTAAGGGTACTGTTCCAACATATCCTTCATTTATCGCAGCAATAACTCCAAAGTGCTCATGAGATCTCACAACTTCCCCTGTAAATGGATTTGTAATCATTCTTCGATAATCCAGTACCCCATTTAAAATAGGTAGTGTTTCCGGTTTTGCCATATTAATTTCATCGATATAAAGGAGATGTCCTTTTTTCATCGCTTTCACAACAGGTCCTGCAATAAATTCAATTGAAGTTCCACTTTGTGTGTTTTCAATTGTTTTAAATCCTAATAGTGCTTCTGCATCTAAATCAACAGAACAGTTAATACTATGCATCGGCTGATGAAATAGATTTGATAGAGTTTCAGCAAGTTTGGTTTTTCCTGATCCTGTTGGACCTTTTAATAAAACATTTTTTCCTAGAGCTAATGCAATCATTGCATCATAAATAATAGAATTATCAGTTGGAGTATATCCGCTCTCACCGATTAATAATTCATCACCCTCATGTATCTCTCTTGTTGATCTATCTTTTATTAACTTTTGAATGTCAGTTGGTAATTGATAAGCTTCTATGTTTTTCATTTTAGACCTTCCTTTTATACCTTTTTCAAACGTTTATACCAATCATGAGTATACTAAAAAGATTGTAAGTATTCAAAGTTTACGAAAGTACTTTAGGTGGTAATTAATAACTAAAATCCCCCCCTTTTTTTATCTCAAAAAAAAATAGAATCCTAAAGGATTCTATAAATAGCGTTTAGCACCGAGATAGCGCTGCTTCCAATATGAATTATCCAGTTTACTTATCGTAACTCCTGAGCTGCTGGCATGAATAAATTCATTATTTCCTAAATAAATTCCCATATGTGATGGACCTGCCTTATATGTAGTAAAGAAGACAAAATCTCCTACTGCAGGATTGTTTACAGATTTCATCGTATCCCAATAACCCGCTGTACTTAAGCGAGACACAGATGTAACTTTATTTAGAACATAATAAATAAATCCACTGCAATCAAAACCACTTGGTGTATTTCCAGCCCAACGGTATGGAGTTCCCATTAGTGATTTTGCTTCACTTATCATTGTGTCAATTTTTGAGGATTGATTTTGTGATTGCGAAGGTTTTGAAACAGTATTATTTGTATCTTGACTAATTGTTTTGTCACCATTCAATTTTAAAACCTGACCAACTCGAATAACATCTGATTTAAGATTATTTGCTACTTTTATTTCTGCAATCGTTAAGTCAAATTTATTGGCTATTTTCCATAAAGAATCACCTGGTAAAACCTTGTATGTAGAAACGACATTTGATGAACCTTGCTCAGGTTTATTGTTGCTAACCGTTTCTTCATTTTTCTGAGTAGTTTGACCGGCTTGTTTTTTCACCGATAATTTTTGACCCACGCGGATAAGGTCACTTGTTAAGTTGTTTAGATTCTTTAGCTCAGCAACTGATGTATTATGTGCTCTAGCAATCACCCATAATGAATCTCCGCTTTTTACAGTATATGTTACATTTTTAGCTGATGTTGATGAAGAAGAACTCGATGTTGTACTATTACTAGATTGTTTATTTGTAGTAGTAGATGTTTTAACCTTGAGAACTTGTCCAACCTGAAGAAAGTCACTATTTAATGAATTCCATTGCTTAAGGTTGCTAACTGTTGTATCATACTCCCTTGACAAATCCCAAAGTGTATCACCACTTTTCACTTTAATTTTTTCATCTGCTGCAGCGACTGAAGCAAATAATGATGACCCAACAACTGCTGTTGCTGTCAATCCTAATATTTTTTGTTTCATTTCTACTATTACCTCCTACTCATCATAAGCTTAGTTTAATAGATTATCAGACATAAAACTACATATTTATAAATAAATTTAATAAAAACAGGTAAAATGATACAGATCCTTCCTTTTTACTATACAAAATTTTACATAGACAGACAATCATTCTATTTCTGCTTTCCGACTCGCTTCTTAATCTATTATCCTTTTAATTTTTATTAAACAAAAAAAGTCAGAAACTGTGTTCTGACTTTTATATCATTATTTTTATTTGAGACTGGATTCAGGTGAGATAATAGGATAAAGGATTCCCCCTAGTGCAAACGACATTTTTCCTGTTTCTTCTGAAATGATGAGTACTAAAGCATCGGTCATCTCCGTAAGGCCAATACCTGCCCTATGTCTTGTTCCTACTTTCTCTGAACCAAAATCCTGGTTTGTTAAAGGCAATACATTGGCAGCGGAAATAATATAATCTCCCTTCACTATTATTGCTCCATCATGCAAAGGATTTCCAGGATAGAAAATACTTTCGATTAAGCGATTGGAGATCGTTGCATTTAATGGAATGCCTCCCTGAATATGGCCAGAAACTGGGTTTTCTCTTTCTACAACAATTAATGCCCCGTGTCTTTTTTCAGCCAGATTTTGAATCGCCTTAGCGATCTCTATGTATTGAGTTGTGAATTTTTCTATATAAGCTTTTAAATAAAAGAAAGACGCGGAAGATTGTATTTCATTAAAGAGATCTCTTATATGAGCAAGCTCACATAAGAGACAATATTCTTTCTCACCCAGTGAATTTCTCATTGTTTGTGTTTCATCAATTATTTGACTTAGGTGAACAGCAATGTGATGTTTGATAGATGTAAATGTTTGATTTTGTTCCAAAATGCTCAATCCTCCCTTTTGATTAGTCTTTTTCATTCATGCTATTTTATGATTTTTTTACTTTGTGTATTTTTTCCATTTATCGAACCATACTACATATAGGAGGTGTACGCATGATTACTCAAAAGATTCTTCAATATACCTTTAGTATTTTAGGTGTCATATCCTTAGGTTTTTTTTATTATCAAATGTTTAAAGGTGAGTCACGTAAATCTGATAACAATCAGCCGAAATAAACTACTATTTGTCTTTTTCATGTTATAATGCAACAGGTATCTTTTTGAAATGAGGATGTAACATGAAAATGAAAATTAACGTAATACACAAGAAAAAAATAATTTATCTTTCAAGTATCTTATTCCCGATTCTCATCACTCAACTAGGTCTTTTTTCGATGAATTTTTTTGACACAACTATGTCAGGCAAAGTACATCCAAATGACTTAGCGGGTGTTGCGATTGGATCCAGTTTATGGGTTCCCGTTTATACCGGTTTAAGTGGAATTTTATTATCGGTAACCCCTATTGTTGCCCAGCTAGTCGGGGCAAAAAAAACAAAAGATGTTCCGTTTATGGTAGTTCAAGGCCTGTATGTTAGCATTTTTATTTCCGTTCTTATTCTTATTTTAGGTTTTTTTGTATTGGATCCCATCTTATTAAATATGGGTCTTGAAAATGAGGTTCGCTATATAGCCAAGTGGTATTTAATTTCATTATCACTGGGGATTTTCCCTTTATTTTTATACGCAGTGTTAAGATGTTTTATTGATGCGTTGGGGTTTACAAGAGTAACAATGATTATCACACTTACTTCCTTACCAATAAACTTTGTATTCAACTACTTGTTTATCTTTGGGAAATTTGGATTTCCTGCTCTTGGGGGAATAGGTGCCGGTATTGCATCTGCCATAACTTATTGGTGTATTACGGCAATTGCAATCTTTATCGTTAACAAACGATCTCCTTTTAAGGAGTACTATATTTTTAAGACGTTCTTTCCTATTTCTTTTAAGGCATGGGGAGAAATTTTAAAAATAGGTGTACCTATTGGACTTTCCATATTCTTTGAAACTAGTATTTTTGCTGCTGTTACACTACTGATGAGTCAATATCACACCGTTACAATTGCCTCACATCAGGCAGCCATTAATTTTGCTTCTTTTCTTTACATGCTTCCGTTAAGTATTTCTTTAGCTCTTACTATTGTCGTCGGACAAGAAGTTGGGGCAAAAAGAATAAGGGATGCAAGACAATACAGCTATATAGGTATAGGATTAGCGCTCATGCTTTCCCTCATTTCTGCTGCACTGATTTATTTCTTTAGACCGGAAGTTGCGTCACTTTATACTTCTGATAATGCCGTACTTAAGCTAACACAGGATTTCTTAATTTATGCGATTTTCTTTCAATTATCGGATGCGATAGCTGCACCAATCCAAGGTATCCTAAGAGGATATAAAGATGTAAATGTAACATTTATTATGGCTCTCATTTCTTATTGGGTAATCGGACTTCCAGTTGGATATCTTGTTGCTACGTATACTCCTTTGGATGCGTTCGGATATTGGATTGGTCTTATATCTGGGCTTGCCGCTGGAGCAATCGGATTATCTTTTCGACTATTTAAAATCCAACGAAAATATGAAGTGTTAATTACAGAAGATAATTAGAACCCAGATTATCGCCAAATTTCAATCACAAAGTTTCTGTTTTTACCTTACCCAACCATAAAAAAGAGTGTCTTATCTTCAGATGAAGTATGGACTAACCTAAATTAGTGAGACAATATAAAACACCTACGTAAATGTTACACTGTAAACAGGTACATTTATCGGAGGTGTTTTTGCGTGGGCAAAAATGTGTATACAAGTGAAATTAAATGGGCGGTTGTAAAAGATAAACTTGAAGGAAGGTTAACCACAAAAGAAATCATGGAAAAGTACAATATAAAAAATAAATCACAAGTTGAGACCTGGATGAGATGGTATAAGAAGGGCGAGATCTATCGATTTGATCAACCAATTGGGAAACAATATACGTTTGGTCATGGACCAGAATCCGCGAGAGAGGATGAACGAATTAACAACCAAGTTACCCACTTGAAAATGGAGAATGAAATCTTAAAAAAGTATTTAGCGATGAAAAAGGAGTGGATAAAAGAGTAGTCGTACAGCTAGTAGGAGAACTGCGTAAACAATACAGCGTAATAGCTATTTTAAAAGTTTTAGAGATTCCTCGTTCTACATATTACCGTTGGTCGAATGGAGTTAACGAATACAAGAATGAACATGAGGATTTAATTATTGAGATATGTAAATCGACTAACTATAGAAATGGGCATCGTAAGATAAGGTCTATTTTAAAGCGTAAGCATCATATCCACTTAAATCGGAATACGGTCCAAAAAATCATGCAAAAACATCACTTACAGTGTAAAGTGAAACCGAAACGCAAATGGAAATCTCAAGGGGGAAGTGAAGTAATTGCTCCCAATATCCTTAATCGAGATTTCAGTGCAAGTAAACCAAATGAAAAATGGGTTACGGACATTACGTATCTTCAATACGGCAGTGAAACGTTATATCTTTCAACAATCATAGATCTGTTTAATAATGAAATCGTTGCTTATAAACTTTATAATCACCAACAAATACCATTAGTAATTGACACACTGGAGGCTGCCTTAATCAAACGTGAGTATCCGGAAGGAGTCATTATCCATTCTGATCAAGGTAGCGTATATACTTCCTATACTTTTCAAAATTACGTGAAAGAAAATCATTTGATCGGAAGTATGTCTAGGAGGGGAAATTGTTGGGACAACGCAGTAATTGAATCGTTTCATTCTAATTTAAAAACAGAGGAATTTCAGTATTGTAAGTTTAATTCTTTAGCCAATTTGGAGGTAGTATCAAAGATTGATCATTATATCTATCACTATAATGAGGAAAGAATTCAAGAAAAATTAGGCTACCTCACCCCAAAAGAATTCGGAGTTATGGCAGCCTAATAAAAGGGGGTGTTTTATATGTGTCTCATATAGCTAGGTAAGTTCAAAGGCCATCTTTTTTATACAGGTAAACTAGCCATAATACTATTATAAAGCCTAAAACAAATATATAAGGTCCCTAATATAAAGATAAACCAAAAAAGAACATGAAATAAAACCAATCCTACTAATGAAAAAGATGTCAGTGTTTGACTTATCTTATAAACGATATAGATGAAATATCCAATTGTTGAAAGAAGAAAAATCGCAATAATAAAAATTGGATACTGTACGGCAATTAAAGATAAAGAGCCACCTATTAAATAAATAGCTGATCCACCTCTAATTTTCGTTAAGTTTTCCCCCGCAACATCTTTCGAAAAAAACAACAGTGAAAGCTCTGTTACAGTGTTCGCAATTAGTTTTAATGCAGAAAAAACCATAAAATACAAAAGAGCAAAAAGAATAAACAAAGCCAATTTTATTCCGTTATTTGAGAAAAACTCAAGCATTCCATCATAAATGCCAAATGTCTGTAAATAATCAATGACAATCATAACTGTCGAAATGGAAAGAGATGCACTAAAAAGTAAAATCGTTATAAGTGGGAAATAACTTGTAAAATATGTGTTTTTCATGGTCAAATTCCTTACTATATAAAATGATCAGATCTACTTAATTATGAAGTAGAGGAAAGGTTTTGACAAGGCTATGACGGACTTCATCAAAAAACTTGTGACACACATACGAAAACAGGATGTATTTACCCCACATCCTGTTAACGAATTACCACACGAACATATTCCCGTGGTCGAAACTTTTCAAAGACATTCGCTTCCTCTGTTAATTTTTCAATGGGTGTTTCTGTATTCGTTAACCGAATTGCGGAATCGTCAAATGAAACAGTTTCTACATATTCTCTTTTTACTTTTTCGTTCACGTACCAAGCACCACTGAACAAGGATGAAAATAAGCACCCTGCGACAAAAATCTTTGTTTTGTGCATGGAATCACCTCAAGTTTAGGATGCTCTTTGGACTTTTATAATATACAAGTCATCAGAAATTTGTTATCATTTTTATGTTCATATGAACCTGAAATGAGCAATTTTTGCTATCATTTCATAGTTGTCCACAATCTGGAACATAATAAATCAGTAAATGTAAGTACTATTTTTTTCTTTCCTTTAACTGATAAACCAGATGAAATAAGAATACTGTAAGGAGGTTAAAAAATGACGTTATTACATGTGGCCATCTTATCGCCCTTTTTGCTCGCCATCTTGATTCCGTTCCTGTATAAGTTTTTCCGTCAAATACATACAGGCTGGTTCGTGCTGGTTTTACCAGTCATACTCTTCACATACTTTATACAATTTATTGAAGATACTATGCACGGACACACCATTCTCCAAACGATGGAATGGATCCCTTCTCTCGGTATTAACTTTACAGCATACATAGATGGTCTGGGACTATTATTTGCCTTATTAATTTCAGGTATAGGTGCGTTAGTTGTTCTTTATTCAATTTACTATCTTTCAAAAGATAAGGAACAGTTAAACACCTTCTATGTGTATTTGTTATTGTTCATGGGAGCAATGCTTGGGGTTGTCTTATCTGATAACTTAATTGTACTTTACACGTTCTGGGAGATAACTTCTCTTTCTTCTTTCCTACTCATTGGGTATTGGTACAATCGAGAAAAATCGCGTTATGGTGCACAAAAATCGATGATCATCACCATTTTTGGCGGACTACTCATGCTTGGTGGTTTCATCATGCTTTACATCATGACAAATACCTTCAGCATTAGAGACATAATTAGTCAGGTACCAGAAATAACAGATCATACATTATTTGTACCTGCACTCATTCTTGTGCTATTCGGGGCATTTACAAAGTCAGCTCAATTCCCGTTCTATATTTGGTTACCAGATGCGATGGAGGCACCAACGCCTGTCAGTGCCTACCTCCACTCAGCTACAATGGTAAAAGCAGGGATTTATCTAGTCGCCCGTTTCAGCCCTGTATTCGCTGGTACACCTGAATGGTTTTGGATTGTGTCATCCTTTGGAATTTTCACAATGTTCTGGGGATCCTTTAATGCGGTAAAACAAACCGACCTTAAAGGCATATTAGCATTTTCAACTGTCAGTCAATTAGGTATGATCATGTCCATGTTTGGAATTGGATCTGCAGCACTTGTACTTGACTCTATCGATAACAGCTACTATACAGTAGCCACATTGGCAGCAATCTTCCATTTAATTAATCATGCTACCTTTAAAGGAAGTTTATTTATGGTTGTCGGCATTATTGATCATGAAACAGGTACACGTGATATACGAAAACTTGGCGGATTAATGAGTCTTATGCCGATAACTTTTACCATTTCGATTATCGGAGCTTTTTCAATGGCAGGTTTACCTCCATTTAACGGATTTTTGAGTAAAGAAATGTTCTTCACAAGTATGATACGAGTACTTGAAATGGATGTATTTAATATTGAAACCATTGGTCTTCTCTTTCCGATTATAGCTTGGGTTGGAAGTGTCTTTACCTTTATCTACAGCATGGTATTAGTTTTTAAAACATTTACAGGGAAATATCAACCGGAAAAACTAGAGAAGAAACCGCATGAAGCACCAATTGGTATGCTTATTTCGCCAATCATTTTAGCTTCACTAGTGATAATTTTCTTCTTCTTCCCTAATATCTTAGCTTATACCATTATCGAACCTGCGATGGCTTCGGTTATACCTGCATTATTAGGAGAAGAAGGACATTTCCATGTTCATATTTATCCTTGGCACGGGTTTACGGTTGAGCTGTTTATGACAATTGGTGTCATTGCTTTAGGAGTCATTGGCTATTTATCTCTTACAAAATGGAGATCCGTATATGGCCTGTTCCCAAAAAAGCTTACGCTTAACAAAGGATATGACGCAGCATTGGTTCAGCTGGATAAATCCTCTTTCCGTCTAACAAGATTTTATATGACAGGATTTATCAGAGATTATCTAGCTTATATTTTTACGTTCTTTATTTTAATATTAGGAACTTCCCTTGCTCTAACCGGTGGTTTTTCCTTTTCATTAGCCGATACAGCACCAGTTGGAGTATATGAGGCTGTACTTGCCATCGTCATGGTAATTGGTACAATTACTGTTTTATTCTCTAAGTCACGATTAACAGCAATCATTGCGTTAGGATCTGTCGGATATTCATTATCCCTGTTCTTTGTATTATTTAGAGCACCTGACCTTGCATTAACACAACTTTGCGTAGAAACAGTTTCTGTAGCTTTATTCTTGCTTTGCTTTTATCATCTGCCGGAATTTAAGAAAAAAGAAAAGAAACTGAATTTCAAACTAACAAATCTTATCATTTCATTAGGTGTTGGAACAATTGTTACACTTCTTGCATTAGCCGCAAATAGTCAACGTGTAAATGAAACCATTTCAACTTACTTTGTTGAAAATAGCTACAAGCTTGCAGGCGGAAAAAATATGGTTAACGTCATTCTTGTAGATTTTAGAGGCTTCGATACATTATTTGAAATAACTGTATTAGGAATTGCTGCTCTAGGCATTTATGGGATGATTCGCTTAAAAGTCAGAAAGGGGGAAGAAGGGTGAAGAAAAACATTAAAACAAATGATGTGATCTTTCAAACCGCTACAAAGGTTATTGTGTTTATCATCATCCTCTACTCCTTACACCTCTTCTTTTCCGGACACTATACACCGGGTGGAGGTTTTATTGGTGGATTAATGACGGCAGGAGCTTTAGTTCTTTTACTGTTGGCATTTGATATCAAGACCGTTGTAAATACGTTACAGCTCGATTATATAAAGCTGACTGCTACCGGGCTGCTCATAGCTGTTCTCACTGGGATTGGGTCATTCTTCTTTAAAGTCCCATTTCTAACTCATACATTCAGCTATGTTGAATTACCATTTTTGGGTGAAACTGCTTTAGCTACAGCTGTTTTGTTTGATCTAGGTGTATATCTTGTTGTTATTGGTGTAACGATGACCATTATTCAAACGATAGGAGAGACGGAATAATGGAAATACTAATGTCTGTTGTTGTCGGTATTTTATTTTCTGCTGCAGTTTATTTAATGTTATCTAAAAGCTTATTACGAATTATCATCGGTACAGGTTTACTTAGTCATGGAGCCCATTTACTCATCTTAACAATGGGCGGTCTGAAAAAGGGAGCTGCACCGCTACTCGGAGAACATGCAGAAGTCTATGTTGATCCACTTCCACAAGCGTTGATTTTAACTGCAATCGTTATTAGCTTTGGGGTAACTTCATTTTTCCTTGTTCTTGCATATCGCTCATATCAGGAATTAGGAACAGATGATATGGATCAACTAAGGGGAAATGATCAATATGAATAACTTAATTATTTTACCTATTGTCATCCCATTACTGATGGGGATTATTCTAATCTTTTTCAATAAAAACATAAAAATTCAAAAATGGCTAAGCGCGATTGCATCCTTAGCTAGTGTGATCGTTGCGGTTATTATCGTTCAAACTGTTCATACAAACGGAATTCAAACATTAGAGATTGGAAACTGGGTACCACCTTATGGGATTGTTCTAGTTGCTGATATGTATGCTGCTCTTTTAGTTTTAACTACTGCAATTATTGGCTTCACTTCCCTGTTATTTGCCTTCTCCTCAACTACTGCTGAGAGAGAAAAATTTTACTTTTATCCTGGTGTACAGTTCCTTCTACTAGGTGTCACAGGAGCATTTTTAACAGGAGATATATTTAATCTGTTTGTTTTCTTTGAAGTCATGCTGATGTCATCCTATATGTTAATTGTCTTAGGAAGTTCAAAGAATCAACTTAGAGAATCAATAAAATATATTCTTGTGAATGTCATCTCTTCTGCCCTTTTCGTCATTGCTGTGGCTTATCTTTATGCCTTAACAGGAACATTAAATATGGCTGATTTAAGTGTAAGAATTGCTGAAATGGGTCAATCAGGGTTATTAACGGTCATTGCCATTCTTTTCTTAGTTATTTTCGGACTAAAGGGCGCAATTTTTCCGTTATATTTCTGGCTTCCCGGTTCCTATCAGGCACCGCCTGCTGTCGTAACTGCACTTTTTGGAGCATTACTAACCAAGGTCGGAGTTTATTCCATCACACGTGTTTTCACGCTTATTTTCTATCATGAACCGACCTTTACTCATGAGATTCTTGCATGGTTATCCGCATTAACGATTATTTTTGGAGTGATCGGGGCAATTGCCTATTGGGATATAAAGAAAATCGTGATCTATAATATCATCACTGCCGTGGGAGTCATTCTCTTTGGTGTTGCGGCAAATACACCAAATGCTATTGAAGGATCTGTTTACTATCTTGTTCATGATATGATTATTAAAGGAGCCTTATTCTTCCTGGTCGGAGCTATTGTAGCCATTACAGGTACGAGTAATTTACGAAAGTTTAGTGGTTTAATTGCAAGCCATCCCTTATTGGGCTGGATGTTCTTTATCGCTGCTTTAGCCCTTGCCGGAATACCACCGTTAAGCGGATTTGTGGGAAAACTTAAAATTGTTCAAGGCGGGTTCGAAGCTGGTGAATATACGATTGCATTTGTTGTTTTACTTTCAAGTTTATTGGTTCTCTATTCTGTCATGAAGATTTTCATACATGGATTCTGGGGAGAACCAAATAAAGAGGCAATTGCACAAACATCACCAAAAGGGTTACTCTTCCCAATTGCAATTCTTTTAGCATTATCTATTGCGTATGGTTTCGGTGTAGAATTTTTATCACCTTATATATCACAGGCTGCCGATACTCTACTTGATCCATCAATTTATATTCAAGCCGTATTGAAGGAGTAGTGCATATGGCATTTCAAATTTTACTTAACGTTTTCCTAGCGTTTATATGGATGTTTCTATCAAATGATTATTCTTCCCTGGCATTTTGTAAGGGATACTTTTTCGGGTTTATCATTATCTTTGCTCTAAGACGTTTCTTTGATCACCGCTTTTATTTTTTAAATATTATAGCGGTCATCAGACTTATTGGTATCTTTCTGATCGAGCTTATTAAATCCAATATCTCTGTGTTAAAAGTCATTCTATCTCCAAAGCTAGAATTACGTCCGGGTATTTTTGCTTTAGAGACAGAATTGAAAAAGGATTGGGAAATTACGATTTTATCCAATCTGATTACTTTAACTCCTGGTACACTTGTTCTCGAAGTTTCTGAGGATAATAAGACCTTATATATTCATGCAATGGATATTGACGATGTTGAGCAAGCAAAGCTTGATATTAAAAATACGTTCGAAAAGGCGATTAAGGAGGTGAGCCGTTAATATGTTTAAGATTATCATGACCATTTCACTTATTATCGTGGCATTCTCAACACTGTTATATGTTTATCGGTTAGTGAAAGGTCCTTCAACTCCTGATCGCGTTATTGCTTTAGATGCAATCGGAATTAACTTAATTGGTATTACGGCTATTATCTCCATTGTCCTTGACACAAGTGCGTTCGTAGAGGTTATCCTTTTATTGGGAATACTGGCATTTATCGGAACAGTTGCCTTTTCTAAATACTTGGAGAAAGGAGAGATTATCGAGAATGATCGAAATCAGTAAATTCATTGTAGGTTATCTTATTCTTCAAGGAGCCATTTTGAGTTTAATAGCAGCAATTGGCGTTATTAGACTTCCTGATGTATATACGCGTAATCACGCAGCATCTAAAAGTGCAACATTAGGAGTTATCAGTATTCTGTTAGGTTTATTTCTCCAGTACATTCTCATTGATCATCATGCGAATTCAAGAGTATTACTAGGGATTATTTTTGTCTTCGTCACTGCACCGGTTGCAGGACATTTAATTAGTAGAGCGGCTTACAATACAGGAGTCCCTTTATGGAACAAAAGTGTTCAAGATGATTTAGCCAAAGTCCGTTCCAAACAAAAAAGTAGATGAGCCATGTGCTCGTCTACTTTTTTTGTTTAACTATGGAAAGGTTATAAATTATATATTCCTCTTTAAAATGGCTATTGTACATCTTGAAAGACATATCAGTTCGTTTCCTTCATCAACGATCTTCACTTCCCACACCATCGTTGTTTTACCACGATGTACAGGTTTGCCATAAGCAGTAACAATACCTGATTTCTTTCCACGTATATGATTGGCATTAATTTCAAGGCCAACACAAGCCTCTGCTTCCTGATCTATTAAATGAAAAGCACCAAAACTTGCCACAGTTTCAGCTAAAGCGACAGATGCCCCTCCGTGTAACAAACCGAATGGTTGATGTGTACGATGATCAACAGGCATCGTTGCAATAACCTCATGGTCTGTCACTGAAACCAACTCAATTCCCAGTGCTTCCATTAATGTATTCTTCATATTCAATTCCATTGGAATCCCTACCCCGCATTCAATTTATTTCCTTAGCACATATACCACAAGAGTAAAATATCCACAAATTAAAAGTAATACCGGCCACACTGCCATAATATCCATCATAACCTCCTCTACTCGTAAAGGTATAATTAAGATCATAAAGGATAAACATCATGGCAATGTTGAGTCTATGTTTAGGTTTTGTAAAATTTTAGAAAAGCACAAGACGCTGAGCATAAGGCCATTGAAATGAGCCTTCAATTCCTATTTCCATAAAATTTTATACTTTTTGATCGCATAAAAAATGTGAAATTAATCGATTACCCCATTGGATTTCGCGATCAATACCGCTTCTGTCCGACTACTAACATTCAATTTGTTAAAAATAGATGTTAAACTGTATTCTATTGATCTTTTACTTAAATGAAGGTTATCAGCAATTTCTTGATTTGTAAGTCCTTTTTCTACTTCTTGCAGAATGGCTTTCTCCCGCTCATTAAACACTTCTTCTATCGCTTCAGAGTGCTCTGCATGAACCTGATTTTGTGACAGCAGCTTTTGAAAGAATTGATAGGGTACAACAATATCTCCCTCTATTGCAAGTCGAATATATGTAAGTAACTTTTGCTTTGATTCTGTTTTACTAATTGCACCATGTATACCCAGTCGAAGTGCCTCTTCAAAATAATCATCAACATCATAACCCGTGTAAAGAATGACTTTACACGTTTGTTTCATTTCTAATATCGTTTTAGAAAGCTCCATTCCATTAACTTCACCTAAGTTTAAATCCATTAAAATAACATCAAACGGTGAAAAATCCAGCTTTTCGAAAGCTTCCTCAGTGTAAGGCGGATTTAAACAATCCACTTTTACACCTTCCTCAGCTTCCAAGATTGCTTTCGTTCCTTCTCTAACCGCTGGATGATCATCCACAACTAATATGTGTATCATAAGAACTCCTTTCAGAAAACCTATTTGCTACATTAAGGCAATTTGGAATAGAAGGTTTTCCCTTCCATTCCAAATTGCCTTATATTCAAGCCTTGTAAAAAGGGACTTGGTAGTTAACCAAGTCCTATTATATTTCAATATCTAATTTTAGACCATTGCCCAGTGAGGTTTCAACAGAAAAAGAGCCCTTAAGAGCCTTAACTCGCTCACTTATACCTGAAAGCCCCATACTCTCTGCTTTATCTTCCAATTCACTAGGCTCAAAGCCAACTCCATTATCCTCGTAATGAAAAACGATTTTGTCTTTTATACAAACTAAAATAATGAGAACATTGGTTGCCTGTGAATGCTTATGTGCATTTGTGAGTAACTCCTGGACAATTCGATAAATATTCAACTGTGCATCAATATCTAATGTTTTTGTGAAGTTTCCTGTATTTAATCGGATATCAAAGTTCACAATTTCTTGATATTGAGCTACTAATTTATTTAAGGCTTTTACAAGACCTAAATCGTAAAGTAACTGAGGACGTAATTCCTGGCAGGTTTCTCTTGTTGTTTTTATAATTCGTGTCATACTACTATTCATGTTTTGCAACTGACTTTTTAATCCTTCGTCATTTGCCTCAGCAAGCGCTAATTCACACTGCCTTTTTAATGAGACTAAGTCTTGTAAAACAGAGTCATGCAAATCCTTCGCTAAGTTAGAACGCTGTTTTTCCTCAATTGAAAATAAAAGCTTTGTTAACCAGCCTGGATTTTCCCCTTCTGTTTCAACCTTTTGTAAATGCTGCATCAACTCATCAATTTTTAAGAAATTTTCCAACGAAACATTCGTATAAAAGGATAATGTCTTTAACCATGATATTTCATCGCGAGTAAGAATCGGCGTATTCAATATAGATAAACAAACTAATACATAGCTGCGATCCTCTGTTACACCAATGTTAATAATAAACCCTTTATCCACTTCTCGTATCTTACCCACTTCATTAGATACATCTTTAATTTCAGTTACATATGACCCATAATCGGCTTCCTTAGCATGTGGATCTATTGATCTTATATTCCTTTGCTTGTCTACTTCAACAAAATAAGCCTTACTAACAAGTAACACATCAACAATCACTTGTTTTAGCTCAGAAATAACCTGATCTAAATTACTCGCCTTTCTGATACTTTCAGTATATTTAAAAATACTATCCTGATAATTGTATTTTTCAGAAAATCGTTTGAGCCTAAAACGGAAGTCGAAGATTTCTTTGATGTAGAAAACTGAAATCATAGAGAAAAAGATAGCAATAGAAAGCTTTATTTGATAAAAATTAGGATCATTTTCTTTTAAGTTAAGCATGATTCCTACAATCACAAAGGTTGGAATAACCGCCAATAATGAATAATATCTAATTCGCCCTAGTAAGAATTCAATATCATATATTTTAGTGGCTAAAAATTGATATACGAGTGAAAACGGTATAAGTAATAAAAATGCTGCTAGAAATGTTGGCGGGAAAACATAATCTTGAAATATAATATACGGTAGCACATATAAAAGTAAAAATGGTGAAAATGCTAATATATTTGTCACGATTAACACTTTCACTATATAAGCCTGCTCTGAATATTTTATTTTTTTCAAACCAACAAATTTCAGTACAAAAGTCATAACTAGCATTATAAAGAAGGAAATTAAATTTATGATTTTGTTAGTTTGACTACTGTACCCAATTATATCTTTAACAACTTCAAGTAATAAGTTAATTGTTACAATTATATAACCAAATTTTATATAGTTATGGCTAAATAAATTTTTCCCCAGTTCAATAAAATATTGATATAAGAAATGCAGGTAAGTCACAGGTACTAATAAAAATAAACACAAGTTTACATATCTACAAATAATATCACCTTTTGACGAACCTGTTGCGCTAAGATAAGCCACTGCAATAATTAACAAAAACAAATTCAATAAGTTTGCAGATCTAAGGTTTGCCCTTTTATTTGATTTATAAATATAAAAGCTGCAAAATAAACACAGGGTTAAAACAGTAAAAGGAATAATTATTATAAGTAAACTTTGCGTGCTAAATATTGTTTCATTTAAAACTGTATACTCGTTAATAACACCATCTCTTCTAAGGGAAAATGAGTCTACTTTTTCAAGTACATGGTAATCAGCTATAGGTTTATGCTTTAAAGGATTATCTCCGTCAACCTCAACAACTACATCTCCTATAAGGATTCCTCTTTTTTCAGCCCAAGAATTAGGTTCCAGATTGGTTATAATGATTTCTTCATTTTCATTTATTATTACATTTGCTCCAACATAGGGATGATTAATATTCAATGTTATTATATAAATAGAAAAGACTATGCTAAGGACAACAAAGAATATAAATGTTTTGTTGAAGTTACTATGCATTACAAACACCCTTCATTAGCTTTATAACCAGTAAGTACTTAATAATTTCCCTGCTTCCTTAATCCCCTCAATCAATCCTAAAACATCGTCCAAATCTACACCTAGTAAACTAGCTTCTCCATTTACTACTTTTTCTAATACATCAGGGTTTTCAACCAGAAAGTTTACGATTTCTTGCATAGTTATCTCTCCTTGTTTTCGGGATTTAATTTTATGATCAAATGAGCAATTAAACGCTCACTTTGATTATTATCAATTGGTAATTGCCTGATCATCCGGGTTGCTTTGTTGATCGCAATTTGTTTCATAACATTTAAGTATTGAGCGACTCCGGCATCTATCAGCTTTTGTTTAAGTTTTAACGGGCTGCCAAAGTATCCGGTAATTGGCATGCCACTAGTGAAGCCTTCTAAAATTTCTATGGCGTGATCATTGTATTTTTTTTGAAGATATAGATATGCCAGTGATTTCTTTTGTGAAGATACATCATTTTTGAGTGGATTAAATAGATCTCTAAAATCATTATCGATTTGTGCTGCAATACCTAATTGATAAGAATATTCTTCTACAGCTGGAGAATTTGTGCCGGCAAGCAGCATGCCACTTACTGAGGCAAGGGCTATTAGTGAACCGGACTTTTTTTTCATGACTTCCAAACAGTCTTCCTCAGTTAATATAGAGTTTTTTAAATCTACATGTTGTCCTTCCATTGCTTGAATCGAAAATTTGATGAATGCTTCTAATATCTGATACTTAAGCGAAGATTGAAGGGATAAAACAGCGAGCTTGCTCAATGTATACAAAGTCGTTGCAGCATTAAGGGCTATTGGATGTTCAATTTTCATCCAAGGCTCGTCCACATTATCTAAATCTTCAAGATCATCAAGCATATCAAAAGCTAAAACAAGAAGTTCTACCGCAGCTGCTAATTGTGTAATTTCCTCATCATTTCCACCAAAAGATTGATAATGGATCAGTGTTAACTGTGCAAATGGAAGACCCTCTTTATTCGTTAAAAAAGAGAGTAAAAGATTCTTTAATTCAGTATTATTCACACAAGAGGTAATGGTATTAATCATTTGTTGTTTCACTACCTTAGATGATATTTCTATTCCAATCACCTCCATATGCTTATATTACTATATACCTGGTATTTTTAGTAGAAAAAGAATCTATTTTACCTATTATCTAATACATTTTTACCCCAACGACCAAAATATGTCAAGAACAAAAGCGCAAGCCCCTTGATCAGCCCCGACAAGCATAAGACGCAAAGGAATAGAAGACGTTCTTTGTCTTCAATTCCTTTGTGGCTTATGACCTCGAGGGGCTAGGCGCTGGAGCTGGATGTCGCGCACTTATCCACAGTTCAAGAATTTTTTATAATTTCCTAGACAATAAAAAAAACTTGGCTATCAGCCAAGTTTCTTAAGATACATTTAAAAATGCGTATTTATCATATTTGTCAATACTTTTATTAAGTAGTTCAAGCGACTGTTTCGATTCTTTTAGCTCTTTTTCAATTCGAAGTAATAACTCCGTCATTTCATCAATTTTCTTCTGATTCACAGTTTCACACTCCTCATAGATTGGTAACAAAACCAAACCAGTTTAACGTGTTTTCATATATTAATTTTAATTCAAATACGATCTGTACGCACCGAAAATAATTCGTAAGACATAATGCGTGATACCGCAACTAAAACGCAATAGTCCAAATTATACATTTTCGACACTACCTTTATTGTTCTTTTCACCTGTTTTATGTCATTTATGGATAACCAACATACTATTCGGCATTGTATACCTACTATAAGGGGGTACATGGAACGAATCAAAAAAAAGATCCGCACGTTTATAACATGCAGATCTCTACAGATTATTTTTATACAGTTAATATGTTCGTTTCAAAAATATGATGCGCCTCTTCAATTGCTAAATTCATCAATTCAGCTTTCTTTTCATTAGGTCCATGATACTCTAAGGTGTAATCTTCTATACCTGTCTTTGAAAACAAGCATTCCATTGTTACTTTACAATTGTCCTTTTCCACCGAAAACACCGCAACCATCTTATCGTCTAGTACAAAAAATGTTGGCTGCCTACGCATAGAGTGTTCAAGACCTCCTTTTAAGTATCAAATCAAATTGTTGAGGACATTCAATTTTTGCCATTCTACCAGTACAATTCTACATAAATGATCTTATTCCTTCCTTTTCTTAATCTATAATAAAAAATGAGTGCCCGTTAGACTAACTGGCACTCACTTTCATTAATTTTGAAGCCCATTCAATCGCTTTTATATAAAAATGATTGATTACTTCTTGAGGAATCGGTAAGTCTTTGATATCCCAAACCGCTTTTTCGATTTGGATAGACCAAACTAATACCTTATGTAAATCGTTTTCCTTTCCAAGAAGGGCATCTTGTATATCATCTGATAGCGGCAAATCTTTTAGTACCTCTGAAATACTTCTGTGCATCAATGTATCCATTAAAGAAAACATGCCTGTTAACATATAAGGAGCAGAATGTGAGTTCCCTAGATAATGAGCAATTTGTTCGCACAATTTCCCACGAACCAAAGATAATTTAATAACCTCCTGCATGTCATGATCATCAGGTTCTTTCATGCTCTTTAGTGATAATACATAAATCCACTTTTTTAATTCATTTAACCCCAGTAAAACAATCGCCTGCTTAATTGACTCAATTTTATTTACAGGACGAAATGCGGGAGAATTGATTAGCTTTAGCAACTTGTATGAAATGGAAATATCTTGTTCAATGGAATTTGCGATCATATCTATATCAGGCTCTGTTTTTGATAGTTCAGCTAATATGTGATAATACGTTTTTAGATATACAGGTACATCATGACTGGAAATAATATTAGGACGACTAAAAAAATAGCCCTGAAAATACGTGTAACCAGCATGTTTTGCAAATAAAAAGTCATCTCTCGTTTCGACCTTTTCAGCCAGGAGCGTAATATTGTGCGGCTGATATTTTCTTACTATTTCTCTTTGAAACTGTTTCGTTGTTTGAAGAAAATCAACTTTAATAATATCAATATACTGTATCAGTTTTGGAAAGTAATCAGATTGCTCTTGTATTAAAAAATCGTCTAAAGCAATTGTATAGCCTAATTCCTTTAATTCCTTACAGGTGGAAATTAAGTCCTCATCTATTGCAACATTCTCTAATATTTCAACCACAATTGAACCTGGATTAAAAAAAGTCGGTACTTTGGACTTTAATAAACTTTCGGTGAAGTTAACAAAACATCTCTTTCCCTCTGACAGATCATGCAACCCTATATTCAAGAAACTATTGATAATCACTTCTGTAGTCGCTTGATCACCATCAATCTCTGGAAAGACATTTTCATTACTCCCTCTATATAGAAGCTCGTAGGCAATAGCTTCCTCTTTTAAGTTAAAAATTGGCTGTCTTGCGACAAAAACTTCCATCATTGATCCCCCATACAACATAACCAATAATTTCTAATTAACTCTATTCTACTACAGATTTTTAAATAGTGAATCATTTATTTATGAATATTTTCTTATATACACAACTATTATCCTATATCTCTAAAATGTTCAATCCTATATTTTTTTATAAAAAACGAAGAAATGTTAGTGTTAATTTCAACCAACCAAAGAAAGATAGCCACAGTGGAATACTGAGTAGCGTAGCCCAAAGCATTCCTTTAAAAAAGTTTTCTTCATGCATACCTCTCACACCCTTGAAAAGAGATTATTAGCTATATTTTTTCCATAGAGCTTCAATATAAAACATTTAGAAAACGCTTACATTATGTTTTTTATTATTATTAGTAACAATATTCACCTATTGCCTTTTCAATTCCTTTAATAACTCTTCATCAATTTCCAACATTGTTTTTAACCGTCTGTATGCTCACCCCTCAAAATTTACTGGCATATAGTAGTTACATATGATGTAAGGAGTGAAATCAATGCCTGCTATTGATGGAGAACAATACTTAAACCGTATGAATGAACTGAAGCCAAATGTATGGATAAAAGGTAAAAAGATACATGGCATAATATCTCAACATCCTGCTTATAAGGGAGCTATGCAAGCAAAAGCATCTCTTTATGATTTGCAGCTTTCTCCTGAGCTGGTTTCAAAAATGACGTATCCATCACCTGCTACCTCACAAAGAGTGGGATTATCTTTCTTACAACCAAAGACAAAAGAAGATCTAGAGTTCAGAAGATTTATGATAAAGACATGGGCAAAGAAAACAGCTGGACTAATGGGAAGAACCCCCGATTACTTAAATACGGTTATGATGACCTTCGCCTCTTCTGCCTCATTACTTAAAGAGCAAGATGAAGAGTTCTCCAAAAATTTGTTGAAGATGTATGAAACAGCTCGCGAAAATGATCTTTCCTTTACCCATAGCTTTATTAACCCGCAAGTAAACCGCTCACAGAGCTATGAAGAACACTTGACTCAACCAATTGCTACTAAGATTATGAAAAAGACTGCAGATGGCCTAATTGTTCAGGGAGCAAGAATGTTGGCTACACAGGGCGGCATGACCGATGAAATTTTAATTTTACCGACTGGACAAAGTGATGAATATGCCTTTTGCTTCAGTATTCCAACCGATACTAAGGGAGTAAAATTTATTTGCCGTGATTCTTTTATTCAAGATGAATCGACCTTTAATCATCCACTTTCTTCTCGTTTTCATGAAATGGATACAATGATTGTGTTCGATAAAGTATTAGTTCCTTGGAATCGTGTCTTTTTTTATCATCGGCAAGACTTGGCTCTTAAGCTCTTTTCAAGAAGCAGCTTCACTCCACATACTCTTCATCAAGTTATTATTAGACAAATAGTAAAAACCGAATTTATCCTTGGTTTAGCACAGAAAATAGTTATGACATTAAATATCACAGAATACCACCATATCCAAGATAAAATCAGTGAGATGATTATTGGGTTGGAAACAATGAAGGCTTTACTGGATCGTTCTGAGCTCGAGGCGAAAATTGATGAATGGGGAACAATGGTACCAAATAGTCATTCTTTATTTGTTGCGTCTAATTTATTTCCTAAACTGTATCCGCGTATGATGGAGATTATACAATTGATAGGGGCAGGTGGTTTGGTAGCCATTCCATCTGAAGAGGATTTTGCTTCTGACATATCCACAGACATTAACCGTTATTGTCAGGGATCTGCTTGTGATGCCAAGACAAAATCGAAATTATTTAGACTTGCTTGGGACCTAACGATGAGCTGCTTTGGCACACGTCAAACTCAATATGAACGTTATTTTTTTGGAGATCCTGTTCGATTATCTTCAACACTTTATAATGGATATCCTCGGGAAGAATATATTCGTGAAGTAGAGGAATTTTTAGAGCTATGAATAGATAAAGAGGCCTTTTGATTTAAGCCTCTTTCTTTTATGCTATTACATTTCACTAACCCACTGTTGTACTTTTCTGGCTAGTTCATCTGCTGTCTCCTGTTCCGTATTTTTTGGTAATGAAGTAATTAAACGACTGTACAGCTCGTCCCTTTTTTCTTCATACGAAATTGTAGTAGACCATTCAATTTCAGGTATTGCGATTAAGCTGTATTCCTCTTTTTTATTTTCATAAATATACACATTTGTAATAGTAATATTGTCGTTCTTCACATTTGCTTTTCTGATTTTCATTCGAACCATCCTTTCCACTATCTATGAAAATATTATAATCGATGTCCAAACGAATTTCAGCTGTCAGAAATTTGCTAGTAAGAAATAAGAACTGCTTATCAAGCATCCTTCACTAGATAAGCAGTTCTTTATGATTTAAAAATTAAAAATGTTAGTTTGATCTATTACATCACTATCTTCGAATTTTGTTATATTAAAAACATTTTGTGTATTGGTGAAATCTCCCGTATTAGCTACACCAGAGCCTAAAGAGGTCTTATCTGATGATTTAGGAGATAAACTAAACGTATCTCCAACCTTAAAAACTGCAGAACTATCGATTCTATTTAATTCAATGGGACCAACAAAAGCCGGCATTAACTTTTCCCCTTCCGTTATCTAAATGAATAATAATTTCAATACATTATCTTATGTGTTTGGTAAAAGAAGGGTTCTTGCCTATTCGTTTACATGACTGCTAATGATATCCTCCCTGGACTTTGCTCTTAATCTAATCAAGCGTACCACATTCAATGTAACGGCTTTTAAAACAGCATAAGTAGGTACTGCTAGTATCATCCCGATAATTCCGCCAAAACTGCCTGCTCCGATTAACAATAATATTATGGTTAATGGATGAGTGTTTAGGCGTTTTCCAATAATGAGAGGAGATAAAAGATTCCCATCAAGCTGTTGTACGACGGTCACAACCAGAGCTGCAAGCAATGCTTTTGTAGGAGAGTCCAGCAAAGCAATCACAACCGCTGGTGTAGCACCAATAAATGGTCCAACATATGGAATAATATTGGTAACTGCCACTACGATACCAAGAACTAAGGCATAATCTAAACCAATGATCATATAACCAATATAACATCCAAGTCCAACTGCTAAAGACACAATCAGCTGTCCTTGAATATACGTTGCAAGTGTTTCGTATAAGTCTTTTAAAATTTTCAGACCCTCTCCACGGTATGTGGATGGAAATAGTTTTACTGCTTCACCAGGAAATTTATGACCATCCTTTAGCATGTAAAATAGAATAAAAGGAACAGTAATAATTGTTAACGTGATATTTGTTACGACACCTAATAATTTGGAAAAGCTTGAAGTAATATTTTCCGGTAAGCTTGTTGCATAACCAGTTAAAGTCTGTTCGATTTGATTTAATGACACATACTCCTGCTCCATTAACCAAGTGAACCAGTGTGATTGAGACATACTTAAAATAAAATCCGTGATTTCTCTAGCATATGTAGGAAAATTACTGATTAAGTCTGACACCTGTTGTGTAACAATAGGTCCAATGAAAGAAATAATACCAGTTACAACCCCAACAAACACAATATACGGTATTAAAATGGCCAATGTTCTGGGTACCTTGTTTCTTTCGAGTAATTTTACAAGGGGATTAAAAATAAAAAATAAGATCCCGGCAATCAATATTGGAAAGAATAAGGTCGAAGTAAATACAATAATCGGCTCAAATAAGAAAGAGACCTTTGTACCCACATAGACAATTAAAAGCAATAATAAAATTTGTAATGTCCAAAAATGAACCTTTGATTTTAACACACATTCTCCTCCAGTTTTTATTCTGCCTTTCGTCAACATTATAGGCATGAAAAACCAATATTAACCAAGGCATGATCAAGTATATAAATTTATACGTACCAAAATAAAAATTGTTTCAACTTTTTTGTTATTTCATCCTATTAATCTATATACATTTCTATACTTTGCTCATCTTGCTATCTTCATCTTATCTTCTGTTAATCTTGCAGTCAAACATTCAACAGCATATCCTTTGAACACTTGGATACTGAAAAACAGACCTTTATTGGTCTGTTTCATTGTATGGACTAAACAGATTGGCGATATTCAGACATAATCTGCTCAATCGTATAATCCAAACGTTCTATTTGTTTAAAAGCATCCTCATACTTCATCTTGCGGTAATGATGTTTACCAAATGGTTCCTCATCCATTTCATCTGCTAGTCGAACAATTTGTTGTAATGTGTTTTTCTTCATAGAATTTTCCGGTAAATATGAATCAGTATGCAGGAGAATCGCAAGAGCAATTTCCTTGGCATATTTCCGGTCCTCACCAAGCCTGATTAAGAGCTTATGAGCACGCTCAGCACCTTTAATCGCATGGATATCATTTTTGACATAGGCATCATAATCCCATTCTCCATCGGTATACCATTCATAATGTCCAATATCATGAAGTAATCCCGCCTTAGCGGCTAGGTCAGGATTTACATCATACTTATTAGCGAGCTGAACAGCATATTGGGCAACAGTAATTGCATGTGAAACACCTGAACGGGTTAAATATTTTTGTGCAATAGGATGTGTAAATATATCGATCAAGCTTACTCGTCGCATGGTAACCCTCCTATTTTTCATGTTGGTCAATCTTACTATATAACTATAACGCTATACGTTTGATATTCAGAATAATCTAACACATTTATAAAACTTCTTCAAGGAAATTGTTATTTTATCTACCGTGTTTATCCCTGTTAATAATGGATGCTTTTATTATTTATATGATATGAATTGAATTTTGTAACATTCCGTTCTAAAAAAGGGTCTTTGATTACGGTAATCGAGTAGAGGGAAAAATAATTTAATTTTTTTCGCCCCTCTCACACCACCGTACGTACGGTTCCGTATACGGCGGTTCAATTTATATTACAGTGTGTACTTTTAGATAATGATCTAAAGCAGAGGGAAGTCCCCTCTGCTTTAGTCTTTTATTTGAGATTGCTCTTTGAACAACTTTCGATAATCCGATGTATCGATAACCTCTTCGACAGAAGGTTAATCCCTTCGCCTCTTCCTCAGGGATTCCTAATTGGATAAGCGATTTGATTCGTTTCTTCGATACCTTCCATTGCTTCCAGATGATGACTCTAATTCTGGAGCGAAGCTTCTTATCTATCTCAGTCATTGCTTTTTTCATATTCGAGATTCTAAAGTAGTTAACCCACCCAAGTATGACTTGTTTTAGTTTTAAGGTTCGGTAGCCTAGCGAAACACTCCAATTTCGCTTTGTTAATTTTCGAAGCTTCCTTTGAAATTTTTGTATTGACGTTGAATGGGGTTTTACTTGGTATTTCTCATTCTTAAAATCGTAATAATATCCAAATCCTAAGAATTTCAAATCTTTTGGACGGGAGATTTTACTCTTTTCTCCATTCACTATTAACCCTAATTTATTTTCTATAAATCTCACGATTGATTCCATCACTCTATTCGCTGCTTTCTCACTCTTCACGAAGATTAGGGCATCATCAGCGTATCTCACGAATTGAAGTCCTCTACTTTCTAGCTCCTTATCCAGTTGGTTCAACATAATATTACTCAGCAGTGGGCTTAGGTTTCCTCCTTGCGGAGTTCCAACTGGTGTTTCTTCATATCTTCCATTCTCCATAACTCCACTGACAAGATATTTCCTTATAAGGGAAATGACATCTCCATCATCTATTGTATTAGAGATGATCCGCATGAGTTTATCGTGATGGACTGTATCGAAAAATCTTTCAAGGTCAATATCCACAATCCAATCGTATCCGTCATTTAGAAATTCCAAGCTTTTAATAATTGCCATCTCACAACTTCTTTTTGGTCTAAATCCATAACTGAATTCACTGAATTGCTTTTCAAATATTGGACTGAGAACTTGATGAATGGCTTGTTGAACTACCCTATCCACTACTGTTGGTATTCCCAATTTGCGCACCTTACCATTCTCTTTTGGGATCTCCACTCTTAAGGCAGCTTGTGGTTGGTACTTTCTTGTTCTGATGCGCTGACGTAGCTCATCCTTGTTCTCTCTCAGATATTGTTTCAGTTCATCGACCGTTATTCCATCGACCCCACTAGCACCTTTGTTTTTATATACACGCAAGTAGGCTTCATTCATATTTTGATTACTTAGAATTTGTTCTAAAAGTTCCACACTCGTTTCTCCTTTCCTCTCACGTAGTAAGTGATAGCTCCATTTTGGTTATCCTTTGAGGTACGCCCATACTTTCACCATTAACACATTCGGAGTATGTCACTTACGCATTCGTGGTGTTGAAACACTATAAATTGTTCAGCCCTTCATGAAATTACTTCACTACTATGGCTTCTGCTGACTTCTTGCGACTAACCTTTTTCGACTGTACCTTTTGTACATCCGCAAGATCTCCCAGGGTAAGACAACCATCTTTCCTCTTTTACTCGCCTGATCTACTTTACAAAGTTACGCACATCTTTTGGACTTTAACTTGTTTAGGAGTCTTATCCCTTTGTAAAGCCTTAGTATCAGATTTCTGTTCGTCGAGCCAAGATTTTATTCCACGCTTCCTCCAGCCCTTATCTCACGATAAGTACCTTGCGCTTCCTTAGTGGTTGGTCGATGTGTACCCCCACAGTGGACTTTCACCACCTAGATAGTTGCCATGCCTGGCACACTAAAAAAAGAAACTACATTTGCAGTTTCTTCAAGCTAAGGTTTATATGGTATTTTCACTTCGAATAATGTTGAATATTTGTTTGATTCCACATTAATTGTTCCGCCATATTTGAGCACAACTTGTTTCACAATACTAAGTCCGTCTCCTCTTGGAACTCCTCTCTTTTCCGCTTTGGTCGAATAGCCCGCCTGAAAAATTTTGTTAAGGTTTTCCTTTGAAATGGTTGGCCCAATATTCTCTACTCTAAAGATATATTTATTTTGAGTAACACGAGCTTCAATATTGATGAATCTCTCAGATTCAAGTCCTAAAAGTGTGGCGTCAAAGGCATTATCTATTAAATTCGAAAATATTTTAATTAAATCAATCGTATGTATATGCTTAAACAAATGATCATCAACATGGAGGTGCATATCAACCTTTTCATTTTGTGCTCTTGCCCACTTGGACTGGAGCAAAATGAAGAGTGCCGGATTCTTGATGACAACAGGTAATTCCATTGTTTCTACTTCTGTTGTTAATGAGTTCACATATTCGTATGCCCGATCTTCCCGACCAATCTTCATTAATCCCTGGATAACTTGAATATGATTAAGAAAATCATGACGAATCGATCGCATTGTGTGAAGCATTGACTGAAACTCACCCTGGTAGGTCTCCTCCGCATCACCGACCTGAGAGTTCACTTTTTTTCGGTACCAAATTTGAAAAGCTATAAAAATACTAAAAGACAACAGAACTAACACACCACTCATAATGAATGAGGGAATACTTTTTTGCATAACATCCCGTTTTACCTTCTCAACTGATTCATGTGTTAACTCCACATCAAGGGAACCATTAAATCCCTCTTCACTCTTTTTTCTTTCTTGAATTTTTAATAATTCCTCTAAACTAGCAGTATCCCAAAATTCTAACTCCTGGTTTGAAGTCGGCATCGCCAAATGTCCAATTGTCAGATCGATCGTTTTAATCGTATTTAAATAAGTAGCATACAAATTAAATGCTGAAAACACCATGATAAGAAACATTGTTACAGAGATAATGACGGCATACTTTTTCTTTTTACTTTGTCTAATTTTCAGCCACCTCTGTCCCTCGAACTTATCCCTAATGAAAAACTCTATCAAATCAATATCTATAGATAATATACAACAGGTGATATTTTATAGGGTAATTTTTTCTTTATTTTCTAATTTTTTATACTATCAGAAAATATATGAATTTTATGGATGATAGTATAAGAAAAACTAAGGCTTTCGCCATTAGAACTTGGCGACAGGCCAAGTTTTTCTAATCATAAAGGAAAATGGTATATTAAGGAAGGCTAATTCCCTAAAACTCTTCCTAAATTATCATTATACAGCAAAAATAATCCTTTTGTCATATCCAAACATAGAACTTTGAACCTACAAGAATTCTTTTATATCATATACCCTTCCATTTTCTAACGGACCAGATAAAAGATTCATTAATGCCTTTGCCACAAAACTCGGTGAACGAAGCAGCCCTTTTTCATGATATTCCTCGAATTGATTGAGGGATGAGAATTCATCCTTTGTTGCTTTTCTAATTGTTCCTTGCATGTCTGTATCCATAATACCCGGTGAAAATGCAATTGATGTAATATTTGTTCGTTTCTCTTCTTGTTCAACCCCAACCGTTTTAGTATACATATTTAGTCCGGCTTTGGTACTACAATAAGCACTCCATCCTGGAACCGGTCGATTCGCGGCTCCTGATGTGATATTAACAATCACCACATTCGCAGAGGTCCCTTTTGTTTCGCGAATCAAAGCCTCACTTATTAATATCGGTGTTAGTAGATTCAGATGAACATGCAAGATTAACTCCTCTTGCTTAGCATTACCTGCTCCTTTAATCGGATTTACCGTGCCGGCGTTATTGATCAGTGTAATTTTTTGTGCATGACCGATATCCATCATCGATAATAGTTGGTCTATTATCTCAGAAAGCTGCTGTATATCTGACAAATCACATTCAATAAATGACAAAGGTATTTGTTTTTCTGCTGCGACTTTTTCAAGATTTGTGTTCATGGTTCTTGACAAACAAATGATCTTGCAATTTTGATCATTTATTTCATTCACAATTGCTTCTCCTAACCCTCGAGAGGCGCCTGTTACAATATAATAATTCATTTATGTCAGCTCACTTTCATTTGGATCGTCCTTCCAATTCCTTCTTCTTTTTAGCACATGCTACCAAGGAATGCAAGAAGTTCAATTCTCCATATTTGCCTTTGACAAACTAGAACCTTAATACTAAGCTAAAATCAACATATACATATATAAATTGCTAAATAAAGTAGGGATAACATGACAGGATTTTCTAAGGATCCATTTAACTATCATTTTGAACGCCTTGAGGATGTAGCAGAAAAGATTAGTGAAGTCCTTCAATGTCCAATTACAATAGAAGATGTAAATCATCGATTATTAGCATACAGCACCCATGATGACAGAACTGATCCTGCCCGAATCTCCACTATAATAGGTCGAAGAGTTCCTGAAAAAGTCATTAACAGCTTATGGAAAGATGGAACCATTCCAAAACTCCTTCATACAGATGAGCCTATACGAGTTAAAAATATTGATGAAGTTGGTCTTGGCAATCGCATCGCCATTTCTATTTGGAAAAATGATGAGGTACTGGGTTTTATCTGGGCTTTGGAAATTGAAAAGCAGCTCCAGCAATCAGACCTGCTTCTTTTGAAAAAAGCGGCAAGAGCTGTAAAAAATAAAATGCTGAAATTACAAGTTCGTAAAACCAAGAAAGAAGAAAGGAATCAAGAATTTTTTTGGAAGCTTCTCACTGGTCATGTCTCAACAGAGCATGAAATTACTCAAAGTTTCCATGAACTAAACTTACATGTCCCCTCTCCGTTTTCGGTATGCATTTTTAAGTTTCCTCAGGAAATAAATGAAGAAGCAGAAAAGAAACTTTCTTACCTGCTCCAAACCACTCAGCAGGTAACAATTCTTTTATATACATTTGATTTTGATGAACTCATCATTTTATTATCGGCAAAGAGTTCTGCACCCTTAACGGATATCAAACATTTTACTTATTCTACTATTCGTCAGCTTAACGAAAGATATCAATTAAAAAATGTAACGGCAAGTATGGGTGGGATTTTTTCATCACCGGTCTTTATTGAAAAAAGCTATAAAGAAGCGATAGCTGTACATTCACTAAAAAAAAGGTTTCCTAAAGAAACAACGGAATTAACGAGTTTTTCCGAGCTTGGCTTTTATCAGTACTTGGATATTTTATACAACCAACGAAAAGAATCAGGCCATCAGCATTATTCGCTGACAAAATTAAAAGAATACGATCAACGGCACAGCACAAATCTTGTTCACACACTTGAAGTGTTTCTTGACCATGACAGCAACGTCCACGATGCTTCAAAAGCACTTAACATTCATATTAATACACTAAATTATCGACTAAAGAGAATTTCAGAAATCGGTGAACTAAATCTTAAAAATATGAACCAAAAGATCACCATCTACTTACATTTAAAGCTCGATCATATGCCTTTGTGATTTTTCACAAAAGAATTCAAAACCTTTCTCGTTTTTAAACAAAGATATTTATATAATTTTTATTTATACTTGCTTTATTAAATAGAAACTATATAAATATTGCGTTCAAAGGAGGAAGGTTTATTTATGATTATCGGGGTTCCAAAGGAAATAAAAAATAATGAAAACCGGGTAGCCTTAACACCTGGCGGGGTCACACAGTTAGTTGCGTTTGGTCATCGGGTCTTAATTGAAGATCGGGCAGGTGTTGGAAGCGGTTTTGAGAATGAGGATTACAAACAAGCAGGTGCTGAAATTGTAGATAACGCTGAGAAAGTATGGGCAAATTCCGAAATGGTTATGAAAGTAAAAGAACCTCTGCCGTCAGAATATGCATACTTTCGAAAGGGACTAATTTTATTCACATATCTACATCTTGCAGCAGAGCCTGAATTAGCCCAAGCATTAAAAGATCAAGGTGTAACTGCAATCGCTTATGAAACAGTTACCGTAAATCGTGCATTGCCATTGCTTACCCCAATGAGTGAGGTTGCCGGCCGGATGGCAGCACAAATTGGAGCGCAATTTCTTGAAAAACCTAAAGGAGGAAAAGGAATTTTATTAGCAGGTGTTCCCGGAGTAAGTCGTGGAAAAGTTACGATTATCGGGGGTGGTGTAGTCGGTACGAATGCAGCGAAAATGGCGATTGGCTTAGGTGCTGATGTGACGATTATTGATTTAAGTGCAGACCGTTTACGCCAATTAGACGATATATTTGGTACACAAATTAAAACATTAATGTCAAACCCAATGAACATTGCAACATCTGTAGCTGAAGCTGATTTACTTATTTGTGCGGTATTAATTCCTGGAGCTAAAGCGCCAACTCTCGTTACGGAAGAAATGGTCCAAAAAATGAAGCCGGGTTCTGTAATTGTTGATGTTGCGATCGATCAAGGCGGAATCGTTGAAACCGTAGATCATATAACAACACATGATAACCCAACATATGAAAAACACGGTGTCTTACATTATGCGGTTGCTAATATGCCGGGAGCTGTTCCACGTACCTCAACAATTGCTCTTACAAATGTTACAGTACCATACGCATTACAAATGGCCAATACAGGTGCATACCGAGCGATTAGCGAAAGTCCTGCACTTCAAGCCGGAGTCAATGTTATGGATGGGGAAATCACATATAAAGCTGTTGCTGATGATCTTGGATTTTTATACAAGTCAGTTACTGAAGTTTTAAAAAGAGAACATTTAATGAAATAGCTCAATTTTAAAAGCCGTTTAAAAAAGTTTAATTAGATTTCACTTCACTTTTCCTTCATCATCCTTGTTGTTTACCGATACAAATGATAAGGGGGGTGAAACCTTGGATATTGCAGCCTTATCAATCGGATTAAATCAAGCATCTCTAAATCAAAATGTGAGCATTGCATTAGCTAAAAAAGTAATGGAAACTTCACAGCAAAGTAACGAACAACTGTTAAAAGCTATGGAAGCCCCACACCCCAATTTAGGGAAAAGCATTGACGTAAAAGGTTAAATCAAAAGTCCCTGTATGAATATGGGGACTTTTGAAGTCCAATTGTATCATCATTGGTGACAAAAACCTTCCCTAAATGTCGAAATTCCACTAACAATTCTCCTTATAATCCATCCATCCTTTGGAAAAGCTAATGTTATCAGGTAAGACTAGACACAATCATCATCTCAGCATAGTTGCTCTACTATTCATCCACGTCTTGCCTGTAAGTGAATTTTTATCCTACTTTCCCTACTCTTTTTTATAATGATATCGTATACTTTATAAAAACGTTTTTATCATTTTTTTTAAATCAATGAACAATTAATAGAAAAATTAATAGTATAGTACAACCTCCGAATTATTTTTTGACAGTTATCCTACGGTAACTGTCTTTTTTACATCCTATTTTATCTTGATCTGTCCTATGCCTCAATCAAAACTGTACCTTTGCTCAAGCCAAGGGTTACCCTCCATATGATAGCCGTTTCTTTCCCAAAAGCCGGGATGATTATGCTCTGTAAACTGGATTCCTCTTATCCATTTTGCGCTCTTCCAAAAATAGAGATGAGGAATAACGGCTCGAAGTGGGAAACCATGCTCGGGAGTTAACGGTTCATTGTTAAAGCTATGAGCTAGTATAGTTGTTTCTCTCATAAAGTCATCAATTGGTAGATTAGTCGTCCACCCTTCTTCTGCATAGAGGATAACGTATCTGGCATCAGAGTGAACAGTAATTCCTTCTAATAAATCTACCGTTTTAACTCCCTGCCAACATGCATCTAATTTCGACCACCCCGTAACACAATGAATATCATTTATTTGTTCTGACTGAGGGTATTCCTCTTTTAATTCCTTTAATGTAAGAAGCTTAGGATTATCGACTAATCCATAAATTTGTAAATTCCACTTACTAATATCATCATAGTAAGGAACATTTCCCGTATGTAAAACTGGAAATGAGGTTGTAACATTTTGATTTGGTGGAACCCTTCCGGAAGGATGTGTTTTTTTCTGTTTTCCAAAATACATGACAATACCTCCATCACTCCATTATGTTAACTTATATTAAAAATAAGTTGACAATCTTTTCTGGATTATATTATTCTTTTTTTAAGGATTTGTTTAGAAGGGGGAAATACAATGAAACGAAAATTAACTACATACGATATTTCATTAGCCGGTATGTTTGCAGCACTAATGGCTATTGGTGCTAATATTACGTCTTGGGCGCCATTTCTTCAAGTAGCAGGTGTTCCATTATCAATGCAGCCTTTTTTCTGTATATTAGCAGGGCTTTTATTAGGAAGCAGGCTTGGTGCATTGTCGATGATTATTTATGCATTAGTTGGAATTGCAGGCGCGCCTGTTTTCGCTCAGTTTAGCGGTGGAATTAGCGTGATTTTCCAAAGCACCGGCGGATTTATTTTATCTTATATTGTTGCCGCTTATGCAGCAGGTAAAATTCTGGAGGTTAGTAAAGAAAAGAAACTGACTGTTTTCATGGCTGCCTCATTTGTTGGAATTGTTCTTATTTATATTGTCGGGACAACGTATATGTGGCTTGCCTTAAATGTATGGTTAAATGTTCCGATGTCATACGGTGCTGCTTGGGGAGTTATGGCATGGTTTATTGTGAAAGATGTTGCTTTTACAGTTTTAGGTGCACTGCTTGCTCCCCGTATTTATTATGCTGTGACGAAGGCGGTTAATAAAAGAATTGCTGCTTAATTTATAAAAAGCCTTTGTCAATGACAAAGGCTTTTTTATTTATTTAATACTTTCATCATATCTTTCTAAGTATTGTTGCTCTTGTTCTTCTGACATGATACCGGTTGCTTTTCCGATTGTTCCTCCTTGAATACTCCAGATGGCATTGTGATCTTCATCAGCTTGTGAGAAATCACCTTCCTTCCAGCGGGTTAATATGTCCATCATTACTTCTTCATGTTCATGCTGACCATTTTCTACAGCATTGGATAGAAACAAGATTCGCTCATCTGTCATTTCGTAATGTAGCCACTTTTCATCTGCAATTACCTTTTGATGAGACATTCCGTGCATATAATTAAGAATATCATCTTCAGATAATGATGCCTGCTCACTTCCGAACGGATTATTACTCATTACTACTTCTTCAGATACAACCTCCTCTGGAGTTTTCGCGCTTTCTTCAACGTCTTCTACCTTCTGTGCAGTTGTTGGAGTTGCTTTTTGATTCAACATATCAAAAAGAATATACCCTAAAAATCCGAAACAAACAGCAACAACTACTACACTAGCTAATATCCACTTATGCTTTTTTATCCAAGACACGATAACACCCTCCTTAGAAGTATTTTACTTGTTAGCTTAATCAATAGCTTATCTATCAAAAAGAATAATGATTCTATAAGATAAAGATAGTCTAGTATCATCATACAATGGATAAATTAGGTTAAACAAGGAAAGACTTTGTCGAAATAAATCAGATTCATATTTTTTTACTATTCTGTTCTATTATATGTATAATGTTTACTAGTTTTGGTTATAAAAATAGTAGAGTACATGAAAGAGGTGTGAATATGAAAACATTAGTTGTAAAAAAATATTTCTTAGTTACAAAGGATAGAGAAGCATTCGAGAGTGAGATACTGGAGCACCATCCCGAATTGATAGAAACGATACTTGGATGGGATGACGAAGAATTGGTGGAACATTTACATATAATTAAGAAAAGCGCAAGCGAATCGATCAGCACCGACAAGCATAAGGCGATTTAGAATAGAAGGCGTTCTTTGTCTTCAATTCCAAATTGACTAGACCCTAGAGGGGCTAGGCGCTGGAGCTAGACACCTGCACTAAGTACAAGATTTGAAACTTTCTTATCTGTTTGAAAAAAAAACTTGGTAAAATAAAACCAAGTTTTTTCCTTTATGTTCTTCTATAGAATTATAGCTGCGATCCAACCGAAAATAATAAGTGGAATATTATAGTGAACAAAGGTCGGCACACATGTATCCCAAATATGATGATGATTTCCATCTGCAGCTAAACCAGATGTTGGACCAAGTGTACTGTCAGATGCAGGTGAGCCTGCATCTCCAAGGGCTGCGGCTGTTCCTACTATCGTAACAGTTGCCATTGGGCTAAATCCTAACTCCAGACATAGTGGAACGAAAATAGTCGTGATAATAGGAATTGTTGAAAAGGATGAACCAATCCCCATTGTGATGAGAAGACCAACAATTAACATTAACAATGCACCAAGTGCCTGATTACCATCAATTAACCCGGCAGCATCTTCTACAAGCTTTTCAACATGTCCAGTTTCTTTTAACACACTGGCAAATCCTGATGCTGTAATCATAACGAAGCCAATAAAGGCCATCATCTTCATTCCGTTTGTCATCATTGCATCTGCTTCATTACGCTTTAGTACACCACCAAGATATAATATACTTAAGCCGGCTAACGCACCAAAAATCATCCCTTCAACCTCAAGCTTTTGGGATAAAAAGAGTTGAACAGAGAGTGATACTAATATGGCGAGAACGGCAATAGTAATACTTCTTTTTGTATACACTTGTGTCACTTGTAGACCTGATATTTCACGGGTTTCATATTGTCTTTTTTTACGATAAGTAATGAAAACCGCTATAAGCAGGCCACACACCATGCCAATAGCCGGGATGGCCATTGCTGTTGGAATAGAAGATAAGGAAACAGTTAATCCACTCTCCTGCATATTCGTTTGCATGATCCCGTGAAAGATGGCCCCAAACCCAACAGGTAAAAACATATATGGCGTAATTAATCCAAATGTCATAACTGCTGCAATTAATCGGCGATCTACTTCAAGCTGATTCAAAACTTTCAAAAGGGGTGGAATAAGCACCGGGATAAATGCAATATGTACCGGTACCAGATTTTGAGAAAAAATCGCCATCATTAAGATTAAAAATACAATAAGTGCCTTAGATAACGTTTTTCTTCTCGTTTCTCCCTCACGTCCAACAATTTTTATCACACTAGAAACCATCGCATCAGGTAATCCTGTTTTCGTTAAGGCAACAGCAAATGCTCCTAGTAAGGCATAACTTAGCGCTACAGTTGCATTTCCACCTAATCCGTTTGTAAATGTCTCAATCGTTGCGGCTAACCCTAAACCTCCTGTTAGACCACCTATTAAAGCTCCAATCACAAGAGCAAAAACAACATTTATTCTTAATAAACTTAAAATTAGCATAACAATTACTGCTATTATGACTGCATTCACCGTCAAGACCCCCGAAATCCTTTAGTTTGCTAATATAGTAGAGAAATAAAACATCGAAAATAAACTTATCATATTTGGTTGAAATCTGTCAATTAGTATATCAAGATATTATTTTTAAAACATACAAGTCTCCGGCATCCCAATTTATATAAAAGCCCTTTCATTTTCTTTTTTTAATAAATCTTCAACTTTTTATATTAAAATTATTTCCAGTTTGTCCGATATAAACACTGGTCAAGTTTACATAAGTAATTTTCGGCCAAGCAACGGCAAACTTATTGAAAAATAAGGACGCAAAACTATGGGTCTAAGGCAATCGCTATGACCGCCAAGTTGCAAATGCTAATTCCATTCCCTTCTTGGTTGTTCATCTTAGATCCTCGCTACAAAAGAGAGGAGACATACAATGTCAAAAGGTAGTTATGAAATTAAAGTAAATCATGGTGCAAAAATTGTGGAGATGTATATTGGCGGTACATTTACTCCAACAGATGTGCAAAACTTCGTCAGTGATTATCAGAAAGAGGTTTCAGCTATTAACGCTCCTGTTTATACTTTAGAGATCGATTGTTCCTATATGGACCTTCTTAAACAGGAAATGATTCCAAGCTTAGAAAATTCCTACAAGATGTATAAGGAATCCGGATTCAAAAAAGTTATTTTCAAAATTAAGCAAAATCCTGTTTTAAAACTTCAATTAAATCGCCTTGCAAGAAATACAGGATTAACCAATGCTGAAGTAATAGAAGGTTAATAACTTTCAGGATGAATCAAAGTACTATACCTTGACTCATCCTCTTTTTTTATTTCACACTTATATAGGAGGAATACACTTTGCAATTTGTAAAAATACATTCTGTTGATATTTATCATCCAACAACAGTTGTTGATAACACATATTTTATCAATCATTTTCAACAGAGAGAAAAAGATATTACACGGTTTCTTGATCATATGGGAAGAAAAGAACGTTATATCATTGATAATCCAGACGAGAATAGTTTAACAATGGCAATTGAAGCAGCCAAACGTGTTCTTACTAAAGCTAAAATGAGTGGAAAAGATATTGATTTAATTATGTTCTCATCACAAATTCCTGAATACACATTTCCTACAAATGCTACATATTTACACGATGCTATTGGGGCTGGTTCACAAACCATTCTATTAGATTCAAATGCCAATTGCGCCGGCATGACTGTCGCTGTCGATTATACTTCAAGGTATATGTTAACAAGTAAGGAGATTAAAACCGCCTTAATAGTTGGGTCAGATTATAACTCTATCATTAGCGATCCTGAAGATGAAATAACATTTTCAAATTATGGTGATGCAGCGGCTGCTGTTATATTAGAAAAAACGGATGTTGAAACAGGTTTTATTGACTCCATTTATTTTACAGACTCGATTAATAAGGATAAAATTTTATATCCCGCAAAAGGCTTATCCAATGTTCTCCAAAACAAGGAACCTGGAAAGTATATCAAGTGGCTTCCTTTTGATGGGAATATTGCCCTGCCTCCTACTTATGAAATGATCCAAAAACTATTGGAACGTAATAATTTACAAGCAAGTGATATCAGTTGTTATTGCTTTTCTCAATTTTCTTTAGCCAATATTTTAAAAATACAAGAGAAGTTTGACATACATGATAAACAAATTGTTTATGTTGGTGATCGTTTCGGATATACGGGTACCTCCAGCCCGTTTCTTGCATTACACGAAGCAATAAATAGGGGAACTATTAAAAGAGGAGATTATATTTTATTTTGGACAATCGGTTCCGGTTACCAATTAGTATCCATGTTATTTAAATATTAATAGATGTATAAAAATATCACGAGTGACAGATACATCATGTAAGTAACTGCCACTCGTGTTCGCCACCAAATTCCCTACACATAATTACTGTTATTGACCAACTTCAAACCTCTCAACAAATGTTGCTAAGGTTCTCGCCATTACACCTGTTGCACCTGATGGGCCAAGTTCGCTTTCTTTTGACGTTGTTGCTGTACCCGCAATATCAAGATGTACCCATGGTGTATGTTCAGCAAATTCACCAATAAAGGTTCCTGCCATTATTGCATGCCCTTCTCGACCAGGTGAATTATTCAGATCAGCCATTTTACTATTTCGAACTCTTTTTTTATCGTTTTCCGAAATCGGCAAACGCCAAACAGGCTCATCACATTCATGTGATGCTTGAAGAACTTGTTCAAACATCTCTTCATTATTTGTCATAGCACCAGTCGTTTCAGTTCCTAAAGCAATGATGACTCCCCCTGTTAATGTCGCAACATCAACTAAGTAATTCGCTCCATGGAATTTTGCATATGTAACGCCGTCTGCTAGAGCCAAACGACCTTCTGCATCCGTATTTAGGACCTCAATCGTTTTACCGCTTAAAGAAACAATGACATCATCAGGCTTAAATGCTCCTCCACTTATCATATTATCTGTTGATGGAATTACAGCTACAACATTTTGTTCAGGTCTTGTTTCACCAATAATCTCCATTGCTCCAAGTACTGCTGCCGCACCACCCATATCTGTTTTCATGCCGACAATTCCATCCTTAGGTTTGATAGAGTAACCACCTGTATCATAGGTAATTCCTTTTCCAACAAGTCCAATAACATCTTTCCATTCTTCTTTTCCTTGATACTTTAACACAATCATTTTTGGAGGCTCTTCTGACCCTTTGTTGACAGCCAACAGAGCCCCCATCCCAAGACGCTCCATATCTTCCTTTTCAAGAATCTCATACTCAAAATTGTATCTCTTGGCAAGCTCTACAGAATACGAGGCTAATTCTGTCGCTGTTAACAGATTAGGTGGCATATTCGTTAGTGTTCTTGCACTGTTTGTACCTGTCCCAAATGCATATCCAACCTCGAGACTTGATTTTATTTCATCCAGTTTTCCATTTTCTGAAAAGATATAAACCGTTTCAATCTTTTTTTCAGGTTCATTAGATTTTAGCTTATAATCTAAAATTTTATATGTCGCGAGGACAGAAGCCTCTGAAAGCGCGTGGGCAATATCATTTATGTCATTTTCTTCATTGCGAAAAGAGTCAAGTGCAAAAGCAATACTTTGATGTTTTGCCTTTTGAATGGTTTGAAATAACTCTCCAAATGCTCTCTTTAATCGATCAAAGGTTAGGTTCTCCTCTTTTCCCAATCCAACAAAGTAAATACGTTTAAAAGAATGCTTCCCCAGGGTATGTAGCTTAGTAATTGATTTGTATTTTGTTTGCAGGTCTCCGTCTCTTAATAACTGAGATAGATCACCTTTGAGTTGTTCATCGATCTCACTAGCTAAACCTGTTAGTTTGCTTGTTTTTTGATATAGTCCAATAACAAGTGTTTCTTGATCTTTGATTTGTTCTAAGTGATGATGTACTTTAAATATCATCTCTGCACCTCCATATATGTATACAGTTCCATTTTAAAGCACAAAGTTTAAAAAGTATAATAAGGTGTAAATGAATAAGTGAAAAAGGTTTTCTAAACAAATTCTTTTCACGAGTAGAAGATGCAGGATGGTTATATGCTATAATGAAGAAAATCTTTTTATCCCATTTTTCTATCTATTTACAGTTTAGAGAGGTTTTATGCTGTTGAATCTAGGGCATTAGATCAAGGTGAAATGACTCCAATCACTCTGTTTAAATAGATGAATACTTCGTTAGAATGCAGAATGAAAGGAGCATAACATTGGAATTACTATATAATTTTCCCTTACTCGCTTCTCTGGCGGCTATTTTCTTTGCACAATTCATTAAAGTTCCGATCTACTTTATTGTTTCAAAAAAATTGGATTGGTCTTTAATCACAAGTACAGGAGGAATGCCGAGTTCGCATTCTGCAGCTGTTACTGCCCTTTCAACAGGTGTTGCACTTGATCATGGCTTGGATTCCTCCATCTTTGCTATTTCGGCTGTATTCGCCATTATTACCATGTTTGATGCAACTGGAGTCAGAAGACATGCCGGTGAACAAGCAACTGTACTTAATCAGCTTGTATTAGATTTCAATAAATTCGTTGAAGAAGCAAAGGTCTGGCCTAAAAAGGCTGAGCAGGATAAACAAAAAAAATTAAAAGAACTGCTTGGTCATCAACCAATTGAAGTATTTTTTGGGGGATTAACAGGTATATTACTTGCTTTATTTTTACATTATCTTTTTATGATGTAGATTCAGGGCTAAAACGAAATGATTTTTACATAAAAAAAGCTAGTGGCTGCGTACCATTAGCTTTTTGTTTTACTTTTTATATATTTTTGCCTAAATACCTGCATAGATTCTTCTTCATTTAAATTTTTTAATTGTTCTTCTGTTAATGTTCCATCACCCATTTGTACAACATAAACATCCAATTGTTTTTTTCCCCAGCTATTATATACGTCTTTTACTGTTTCATAATAGAGATCCAATCGGTTTCCTTTAATTGCTCCACCTTTATCAGCTACAACTCCATATCCATATCCAGGAATGAAGAGGATTGTCCCTAAGGGGAATACGTCTAAATCAGCTGCAACCGTTGAATATAGGTCACGTTTTACTTTAACACCTGAATATGTAATTCCATAGCTTGGATGATTAGGGCTTTTACCAGTTGATTCTACACCCGCTGTATATCCTGTTGCCACTACTTTTTTCACCGGGTATTGTGACCAATCAATAGCTTCTTCTAATGACATATCTTGATTAACCGCCTCAACACGTGAAGATATTTCTGTTTGGACAGTTGGTTCACTATTCATTGTCTTAAATGTGAGTCCTAAAACACGAAATGTACCACTTTCTTCACCAATTGTAAGATTCTTAGCATACCATTTCACCACATCTTTTGCTTCAACTCCGGATATAACTTCAAAAGTTGTGGTTAGTGCACAAAGAAATAATATCGACATGAAAAGCCTTCTACACATTCTTTTTATACTGATCATATCTTCCCTATTCACTCCTCTCACAAATCTATTCGTTCCCAATTTGTTGAGGAAATATTCATTTTTAACAGGAAACATACTTTACCAGTTTGAAAGCCACTCCCAAATTTTTACAAAAAACACAACAAAAAGGCTGATTATCAACAATGTGAAAATCAGCCTTTTTGTTATGTTTTTAAAACATTTGGTAACCTCTTTTTCGAAGCATTTTAATGATTATGCCTGAAAGAATTGCTCCAATTAGTCCTGAAGATAAAATCAGTATGTCAGCTAAAGCTAATGACAGAATTTTATTTCCTAACGCTGAGAATGAGGCACCGGGTTTTTGAAAATATTCTATAAATCTTACATTATCTATAATAAAAATACAGACAATTGGGTACACAATTGCCATAATCCAAGACATGCGTAAGAGCATATTTAATAAAAATCCAATACCGAAAAATAAAACTAAAAATAATAGCATTGATATTAGTAAAACAGGTAAGCTTAACATGTCTATCACCTCCATTACACCATTTTTAGTGTACTGAACAAAAGATAGACAGTCAATCATAACTTAGTGAACGTTTTATGACTTCTTCCCAGTTCCCTCACAGCTATTACAAGTTTCGGAGCCACCTAAGATCAATTGAAAATATCCTTTTCCATCACAGTACGGACATTCCTTCGTCTCTACCTTAGTTGTTGTACTCATATAAAGTCTCTCCTTTAGTAAATAAATGGTTATAATACAATATACCAATTATTCTGACAATAATAAAGGAAGAAAATCTAACAGAGATGTTTATGTAAGCGAATACAACATATATTTCCTTTGAATTTCTTTATCTTGCTTATTTTTAGAAAATTACAAAAATAAAGTATAGGAACTATATCCAAATTGATTCCCCGGATGAATGTGATCATATTTAATTAATTTCGGCTTTATATTTCTATTTGCCAAATCTTTAATCAAATTCGATGACTCACGATTCAGGACTAATTCTTCGGGTAGCATGAAGATTACTTCCTCCAGCTCTTTCTCTTGAACAACAATATCCTTTGTTATGGCAGTTAAAGAAAAAATAATCATGTTATCACTTATGTGGTCTCCAATTACACCTGACCTAATCCCAACTACTCCATTAACGGTAGCTGTAATCCCTGTCTCTTCTTTAATTTCTCTTAATACGGCTTCATCAATGGTTTCACCCTGCTCGACAAATCCGGCAGGAAGGGACCACAGTCCTTTTAGTCCACCATATTTTTTTTTAACAACAAGCCACTCACCATTCTCATTCTCGACAATACCTGAAACAGCAAGCCAGACATTTCCACTTTTAGAGTGACTCAACTAACACCACTTCTCCTTTTTAAAAAGGACAAGAGCAAAAGCTCTTGTCCCCCAACTATATTATAGAATATTAAATTTACCTTTTTTCAGTACTAATGAAGGTCCACCAACCATATATAATGCACGGTTATCGATCATTTTCTTCATAAATGATGCTTTTGTTCCAACAAGTTTTTTACCAAACACAACACCAACTGCATCATCTTCACCAAGGGAAGCTACAGATCCTTTAATGTCTGGTGTAAAAGTACCCATTTCTCCGCGTCCACGAATGGCAACTGCCAAGTTTTTCGCACAAGTTTCACCTTGTTGCATCGCAATTTGAGCTGTTGGAGGATATGGACGATTAATTTCTTCGTTGATAATTAATGAACAATCTCCGATGATGAATACTTCATCATGTCCTGGAGCACGTAAGTATCCATCAACTTTTACACGGCCACGCATGTTTTCAAAGCCTGCTTCTTCCACAACGCTGTTACCACGTACACCTGCAGCCCATACAACCGTACCAGCTTTAATTGTTTCAAGCTCCTCACCTTTTGCAACGATGATTCCATCTTCGATACATTCTTTAATAGCTGTACCGATCATGAATTCTACACCTTTCTTTTGAAGGTGATTTACAGCATAATCAACTAACTCAGGATCAAATCCAGGAAGTGCTGTTGGTGCTGCTTCAACACAAAGGATACGCACTTTCTTGAAATCAATATCATATTCTTTGCAAAGCTCAGGAATTCTGTTTCCAAGTTCACCTAAGAACTCGATACCCGTGAATCCTGCTCCACCTACTACGATAGTTAAACGCTCATCCTTCTTCTCTGCTTCCATATTGTATGTTGCAAATTGGTATTCAAGATGCTCACGTAATTGTCTAGCTGAGTCAATGCTTGTAATTCCAAATGCAAATTCTTTTAATCCTTTAATACCGAAAGTTTCAGGATGTGCACCTAATGAGATCACTAAATAGTCATACTCAACCTCACCGTTTTCTAACACAACTTTTTTTGCTTCTTTATCAATTGAAACAACTGTGTCTTTCACAAACTTCACACGATTATTGTCAATGATATCTTTAATTTGATAGCGAGCTCGATCGTGATGCAGTGTACCTGCTGAAGCTTCATGTAACCATGTTGTTTCATAGTGATAATCATTTCTATTCACTAACGTAATTTCTGCTTCATCAACACTGATTTGTTTTTGTAAACGAGTAATTGTAATTAATCCACCATAACCTGCACCTAAAATAACGACTCTTGGCTTTCTCACCGATACATCCACCTTTTCCTTAGAATTGTTGTCAAATTCGAATGATGTTTATTACTTATAATCCACCGAATCACAACATTTTATTTAGTTTAAGAGATAAAACTTTGTGAAATGATTCACTTACCAAAACACACGTTGGTTATTTTCTCTTAGAAATACATATAAATATATATAATTACGCCTATATTCCATATTATCTATACTATCATTTTTTTTCAAGTAGTTTTTTCTTACAAGGTAGTATATTTTTTTTTGAAAATATACTATAATTTAGAATATTTCGCCATTTTCAAATTAAAGCTACAAAGTTTGTAGGACATGAAATAACAGAGCTGGATATGATAAGATTCTGACATAGGTGAAAAAAGGAGGATGTTTTGTGAAAGAAGATACGAAAGTTTATGATATAACCATTATCGGGGGAGGTCCTGTAGGATTATTTACAGCTTTCTATGGTGGAATGCGACAAGCAAGTGTCAAAATTATTGAGAGCCTTCCACAATTAGGCGGACAGCTTTCTACATTATATCCTGAAAAATACATATATGATGTTGCAGGCTTTCCAAAAGTAAGAGCTCAGGAACTTGTAGACAATTTAAAAGAACAAATGGGGCAGTTTTCCCCTACAATCGTTCTGGAACAAGCAGTAGAACAACTTGACAAACAAGCAGACGGTGTTTTTAAGCTTACCACTAACAGTGAGGTTCATTATACGAAGACAATTATTATTACGGCTGGAAACGGTGCGTTCCAACCTAGAAAACTAGAGCTTGAGCATACTGAAAAATATGAAAGTGAAAACTTACATTATTTTGTGGATGATTTAAATAAATTTGCTGGTCGAAATGTTGCAATCCTTGGCGGAGGTGATTCTGCTGTTGATTGGGCACTAATGCTAGAACCTATTGCTAAAAATGTAAAATTAATTCATCGACGTGATAAATTCAGAGCTCACGAACATAGTGTTGAGCTTTTAAAAAAATCAAATGTTGATATTCTTACACCATTTGTCCCATCAGAGGTTCTCGGTGAAACAACTATTACGCAATTAGTTTTAGAAGAGGTAAAAGGTGACCGTAAAGAAGTGATCGAAATTGATGATCTTATCGTGAATTACGGCTTTGTTTCTTCGCTTGGTCCAATTAAAAATTGGGGTTTAACCATCGAAAAAAATTCTATTGTGGTCAATTCCAAAATGGAAACAAATATTGAAGGAATTTATGCTGCCGGAGATATTTGTACGTATGACGGTAAAGTGAAGCTAATTGCGAGTGGATTCGGTGAAGCACCGACGGCTGTAAATAATGCAAAAGCCTTCTTGGATCCCAAAGCACGTGTTCAACCTTTACACAGTACCAGCCTTTTTAATTAACTATAAGAAAAAAACGACTACTGAATTTTCAGATAGTCGTTTTTTGATGTTAACATTCTTCCGGAGTACCAGTATTCGTTGCTGTTCTGAAAGATGAACCACATCCGCATGAAGCAATCGCATTTGGGTTATCGATGGTGAAGCCGCCGCCCATCATGGATTGTTTGAAATCAATGATCGTACCCTTTAAAATCGGGGCATCTTCTTTTTTGATAAGCACTGTCATTCCATGCTGTTCAAGAACTTGATCTTCTTCGCTAATCTCATGCTCAAAGCCCATACCATAGGAAAGGCCGCTGCAGCCTCCACCTTTTACTCCAACGCGGAGATAAGCATTTTCTTCCTCATGTTCTTTCATCATATCTTTTATCTGATAAGCAGCTGCTTCTGTAATCTTTACAATATCACTCATTTAAATATACCTCCTCGCTCTTTATGAAAGGATCTATTTATAGTATACATCTAATAGCACTCATCACTCAAATAATTCACTCAAGAGGTAACAGATAGACATTATCATCTCAAGAAAAAAGTACCTGTACAAACAACTTCTGCAGGACCAGTCATTAAAACAGTACCTGTTTTTGTCCAATTGATTAGCAAATCTCCACCCGCAAGGTGGACAGTCGTTTCTTCTCCTTGGGAAGTATGGCCATTAAGTACCGATGAAACCACTGCAGCACACGCTCCTGTTCCACACGCTTGTGTAACACCGGAACCTCTTTCCCATACCCTAAAATGAAGCTCATTTTTTGATACAACTTCTACAAATTCTACGTTTACCCCCTCAGGGAAACGTTCATCTTTTTCTACGATAGGGCCAAGACTTGTAACAGGGGCTTGATTAATATTATCTACATAAAAGATAAGATGTGGATTTCCCATTGAGACCGCTGTCGCCTGGAAAACTTCACCTGCAAATTCCATCGGTTCATTAATCGTTTTTTCTTGATTCTTGCCTGCCATTGGTAAATCTGCCTTAAGTAATCTTGGTTCCCCCATATCAACTGTCACTAACTCGACTAAGTCATTGTTAACATGCACTTTTGCTTCAACAAGTCCTGATAATGTTTCGATTTTGAATGTTTCATTTGTTACTAATTTATGTTCGAATGCATATTTAGCAACACATCTTAACCCGTTGCCGCAATTTTTCCCTTCTGATCCATCATTATTAAAAATCCTCATTTTTACTTCTGCTCGATCAGAAGGACAAATGAGGATTAACCCGTCAGATCCAATACCTGTATAAACACTTGATACTTGCCTTGCAATCTCTGGTAAAGATTCTTCCTCAAGCTGTTCCTCAAAAAGATTCACATATATATAGCTATTACCTAAACCGTGCATTTTTGTAAATTGAAAAGAACTCATCATACGCCTCCAAAACTCTTTATTTTTACTAGTATAAAGTGATAGAAGTATGAAAACAATAAAAATATCCCCCGTTTGATAAGGAAAAGCTTCCTGTATAGCGCAGGAAGCTTTTTCAATGACTTTTCACCTACTCAAACTAAAAACTAGTCCATTTTTCATACAAATCTGATATAATTAGATCTTATATAATCGTTTACAAACTTATTAGGAGTGATTCCTATGAATAAAGAACTAGAATACTTATACGATCGAAAAGTTGAGTGTCAAATTTGTAAAAATACATATGTGACAAAAAAAGTAAGATCACGTTTTATACGTGCTCATCGACATGATACTGATTTTTGTTCATTCTATATTTCAACAAAAATTAATCCTCTGTTGTATTACGTTTCTGTTTGCCCAGAGTGTGGCTTTTCATCTTCAGAAGAATGTACCAACTATTTTCCACCAAAGGCAAAGGATCTCATTAAACAGAAAATCTGTCATAATTGGAAAAGAAAAGATTATGGTCAAGAACGCACATTAGACCTGGCCATTAACTCCTACAAATTAGCAATATACTGCGCAACAATAAAAAAAGAAAAACATATTGCACTTGGTGGACTTTATATACGACTTGCCTGGTTATATAGAACCGAACAGGTAAATCCTCAAGAAGAACAGCGTTTTTTAAGGCTCGCCCTTGATGAGTATATTCTATCCTATTCTGCTGGTGACTTTACCGATACACCTTTCTCTGAAACCAAGTTGCTTTACTTAATTGGAGATTTAAGTAGACGAGTTGGATTAGACGGACAAGCAACACGCTATTTTTCACGAGTCATTGAAAAACAAAAAGAAACGATTGAGAAAGGAATCGTTCAAATGGCGAAGGATCGCTGGAGTGAAATGCGGGAAGCAAAAAAATCAGGGTAAAAAGCCACAAAAGTGGCTTTTTTAAAACATTGGATTTTCTTCTAAAAATGTATACACATTCTCGACTAACTCATCTGGCGTGTCACCCATGACCATTTCCCCATTTACTAACGCATATAATGAATGGCCACATTTACCACAATAGCTTAAACAACCATATTCTATAATATCTAAATTAGGGTCCTTCTCCAGCTTCTCTAACGCTGCTTGTCCCCCATTAGCTAAATTGCTTATACAAAATTCAATAATTGGCTTCATTTATTCCCACCTCTCCACTGTTTTATCCTAATAGGATAAGCATTAATACGTCAAATTTTATTATACTCTATGTTTTCTATCGAAAATTAATTATTTCAATTCATAATCCATTATACATCTGGAAACTTTTTTGTATAAAGTATAGAAATGGGATTGTAAACACTATCTAAATAATTCATAATTGTGTTGTACTGTATCTTAGAATAGTTCATTTTACCAAAAAAGAAAACGTTCTATCAGCATTTATATTGTGAAAAAATGCGAATTTCGTTATACTTTTTATGGCATTTTTTAATCATACGTAAGAAAAGATATTTATTTTAAGATATAGGGTTATCTCTTTCTTATTCATTCATTTATGTAATACAACATTATTTTCAAAGAGTTTTTTAAAAAAGTGGGGAAAAAGGAGTATTAAAAAATGAAGAACCTAGTTATCCTTGGTGGCGGGTACGGCGGAATGAGAGTCTTACTTCGCTTGCTTCCGAATCAGTTACCTGACGATGTGCAAATTACTCTTATTGATAAAAACCCTTATCACTGTCTGAAAACTGAATATTATGCTCTGGCAGCAGGGACTATTTCCGATCATCATATTCGTGTATCCTTTCCGGAGCACCCTAGACTTCAAACTGAATTTGGCACAATTACAAAAGTTGATCCTAACAAAAAGGAAGTTATTCTAAACGAGGATCGTGCTATATCATATGATGATCTTATTGTCGGTTTAGGCTGTGAAGATAAATACCACAATGTTCCGGGTGCTGATGAGTACACATATAGCATCCAATCAATCGACCAATCTCGTGAAGCATACCAAAAATTAAATAATTTACAAGCTGATGCAACTGTTGCCATAGTTGGGGCAGGATTAAGCGGTGTTGAGCTTGCCAGTGAACTTAGAGAAAGCCGAAAAGATTTAAAAATAAAGTTATTTGACCGTAGCAAACATATCCTTTCCAGCTTCCCGGAAAGATTAAGCACTTATGTAGCCAATTGGTTCACTGAACATGGTGTTGAAATTATAAGTGAAGCAAATATTACTAAGGTAGAACCAAATATCGTATTTAACCATGATCAACCATTTGAATGTGATGCGATTGTTTGGACAGCCGGTATACAGCCAAATAAAGTTGTTAGGGATCTTGATGTTGAAAAAGATAACCAAGGAAGAGTTAAATTAACGATCCAGCATTTCATCCCTCAATATGAAGATATATTTGTCGTAGGTGACTGTGCAAGTCTGCCACATGCTCCTAGTGCTCAGTTAGCTGAAGCACAAGCTGAACAAATAGTTCAAGTTTTACTTAAAAAATGGAATAACGAGCCTCTTCCTGAAAATTTCCCACCATTTAAATTAAAGGGAGTTTTGGGATCATTAGGAAAGAAACAAGGCTTCGGACTTGTTAATGACAGACCTTTAATGGGCCGCGTTCCACGATTACTAAAATCTGGTGTTCTATGGATGTATAAATATCATAACGGATAATATTAAAACACACACTCGTCGAGTGTGTGTTTTTTTATCGTCTAGGAAATTATAAAATTCTTGAACTGTAGATAAGTGCGCGACATCCAGCTCCAGCGCCTAGCCCCTGGGCAAATAAGACGCAAAGGAATAGAAGCCGTTCTTTGTCTTCAATTCCTTTGTGGCTAGACCCTAGAGCTAACCAAGGCGCTTGCGCTTTTGTTCTGTTCATCACTGACCATACCCGTACCTTGCCATTTCTTCGTAAATGGTTTTCAGTCGCGGGCTTCCTTCACCAACAACCTTGCCTTCAATCACAACTAATGGATAAAAATATTCATCATCTAAAATCTTTTGAACAAATTCCTGTTTTTCTTCATCATGTTGAGGTTTATCAATATCAATATAAGTGATATGAAAAGGCTGATTATTAAATTTTCGTTTCAGTGCTGCATCAAGCCATTCATATGTTTCCTTAGCTGATGGCAAATTGACACAGCTTGGACAAAGTACCTCTGCACCATATACACTAATTTCAACTTTTTTCACTCTAACACCACCGCTCTTTTCTCCATTGTATTCCATTTCTCAAAATCTTTCCATCTTCATCATTTGGGTATACTTACTAATGTAAACAGGTGGTTATCTCTTACGTTTATAAAGGAAATATGATAAAATATACTCGATTACTTAATGAAAAAATAAATCATACGATTAGATTTTTCTCGCCATTTCAAATATAATATGGAATAAGGAAAGGAGTCGATAATAATGACAACTGAAACTGCAATGTTGGAACAAGTTCAAGAAGTTCTAGATAAATTACGTCCATTCTTACTTCGTGACGGAGGAGATTGTGAACTTGTAGATGTAGAAGATGGTATTGTAAAACTTCGCCTTTTAGGTGCTTGTGGAAGCTGCCCAAGCTCAACAATCACATTAAAAGCTGGTATAGAACGTGCATTATTAGAAGAAGTACCAGGAGTTGTAGAAGTAGAGCAAGTGTTTTAATTTAAGAGTCCGGTATACCTCTATGGTGTGCCGGACTTTTTTTACCATAACTATACAAAAAGGATTCGGGTCAATGTCCGAATCCTTTTTAACTATAAACTCTTTATCTCTTGTACCTGCTCTACTCGACAGCCAACTACATCAATTTCCAAGCTTTCAACATTACAATTTACAAAATCTTTTGCAAGTGTTTGAGCAAGGTCATTTCCCTTTCCTTTTGCTGTGAAACAAATGACAGTTGGACCTGCCCCGCTTAACGCGGAACCGTAGGCACCAAGATGTTGAATCTTTTCTTGAACAGCTTGGATCTCCGGAATCAGCTTGCCGCGATATGGTTGATGAAACAGGTCTTTAACCATCATCTCTCCAACAAGGTTCCAGTTATTTGTAAGAAGTCCAGCCACGAGCATATTGCTAATTGCACTAGCTTCTACAGCGTTTTTATAGGAAAGTTCTTGTGGCAAAACATTTCTTGCGTCACTTGTGAATACCTCGTATTTCGGAATCACGACAACCGTATCTACTTCGATATCCTTTATACAAACCAAGTCTGTTTTTTCAGCCTGGTGTAAACCGATAACCAAACCTCCGTATAGTGACGCCCCAACATTGTCAGGGTGTCCTTCTTCAAGACTTGCAATTCGAAGTTTTTCTTCATCACTCATTTGCAGCTGACAAAGCTGATTAGCAAGCTCAATTCCGGCAATAATAGCAGCGGCACTGCTTCCAATTCCTCTTGCCATTGGAATGTCACTCCACACCTTTACCTCACAAGGAGGAAGAGGCTTGTTGTACGTTTCTGCAACTTGTATAGCAACCTTAGCAATTAAATTATCTTCATTTGTAGGTAGATCCTTTACATGCTCTGTCATAGGCAAAAAAAGCAATTTGTCTGCTTTTTTCACCTCAAGTGTTAAGTACTTACCAAGAGCAAGACCGACAGAATCAAAGCCAGGACCCAAATTAGCTGTACTTCCAGGAACGATAATTCTTAACATGTCTCCTTCAATCATTGTACCGGCACTCCACTTAATTGCTGTAAGAATGCTTCTTCATCATTAGGAAGAACAATCGGCTTAATTTCAGAAACATCAATTGCTGTGTTAGGATCTTTTAATCCATTACCAGTTAAAACTGCTACAACCTTGCTACCCTCTGCAATAAGACCTAATTTACGATGTTTGATAAGACCTGCAATTGAAGCACATGAACCAGGTTCAGCAAATACACCTTCCTCACGGGCAATCAATTGATAAGCCTCTAGAATTTCTTCGTCAGTTACAGAGTCAATTCGACCGTTGGATTCTTCTTTCGCTTTAACTGCTGTTTCCCAGCTGGCTGGATTTCCGATACGAATCGCAGTTGCCACAGTTTCCGGATTCTCAATTGGTTCACCGCGAACAATTGCTGCTGCACCTTCTGCTTGGAAACCGTGAATTTTCGGTAAGCCAGTTTGTTTTTTCTCATTGTATTCCTTGAAGCCTTTCCAGTACGCAGTAATATTCCCTGCATTACCTACAGGAATAGCTAAATAATCCGGAGCACTTCCCAATTGCTCACAAACTTCAAATGCCGCTGTTTTTTGACCTTCAATACGGTAAGGATTAACTGAGTTAACCAGTGTAATCGGTAGCTTTTTACTTATGTTACGAACCATTGTTAACGCATGATCAAAGTTTCCTTGAATGGCGTAAATATCAGCACCATACATAACTGCTTGAGCTAATTTTCCGAAGGCAATTTTTCCGTCAGGAATAAGAACGATACACTTCATATTCGCTCTGGCTGCATAAGCTGCTGCAGCTGCCGATGTGTTTCCTGTAGAAGCACAGATAACTGTATCACTGCCTTCTTCTTTTGCTTTAGCAACTGCCATAACCATTCCACGGTCTTTAAATGAGCCGGTAGGGTTTGTTCCTTCTGTTTTCACATAAAGCTCCACACCCAGCTTTTCAGAAAGCTTAGGAAGATGGATAAGTGGTGTATTTCCTTCTTGAAGTGTTAATTTAGGTGTTTTTTCTGAAACAGGTAAAAACTCTGCAAATTCTTGAATTAAGCCTTTCCACATCATACTAATTCGTTCCCTTCTACACGGTAAGTACTTTTTACTTCTTCTACTACATCTAAATCATTCAGGAGTTGTAATATTTCTTCAAAGTCACTTTGTGCCGCTTTATGTGTGACAATGACAATTTCTGCTAGGTTGCTATTTTTTATTGGTAACTGCAGGATTTTCTCAAAGCTTACGCCTCTCTCAGAGAAAAGGGATGTAATATTTGCAAAAGCTCCAACTTGATCTTTTGCACTAATTCTCAAAAAGTGTTGAGCGTAAATATGCTCAGGACTTTTTAATTGTTTTTCAAATTGAGGTGCTACCGCACTTCTTCCGTTAACATCAAGTCTCATATTTTTCATTACACCAACTAAATCGGACACAACAGCTGTTGCAGTTGGTAAGCTTCCTGCTCCAGGACCATAAAACATTGTTTCTCCTACAGCTTCACCATACACATAAACTGCATTGTACTCATCATTAACTGATGCTAGCGGATGTGTTTCAGGTAATAATGTTGGCTCAACTGATACTTCGATTTTTCCGTTTTCGCGCTCAGCAATTCCAATTAGTTTCATAGTGTAACCTAGACGTTTACTATAACTAATATCATCATCTGTTACACTTGAAATCCCATTTACATTTACATCATCTAAATCAACATGCATCGAGAAACCAAGTCTGGCAAGGATGGCCATTTTTCTTGCCGCATCTAAGCCTTCTACATCTGATGTAGGATCTGCTTCCGCATAGCCTAAGTCCTGTGCTTCTTTTAGCACTTCATCATATGCACTTCCGAATTTGGACATTTTTGTGAGAATAAAGTTTGTTGTTCCATTCACAATTCCCATCATTTTTGTAATCCGATCAGATGCTAATCCATCTACTAAACTACGTAAAATTGGAATACCTCCTGCAACACTTGCTTCATAAAATAAATCACAGCCGTTTTCTGTCGCAATCGATAATAACTCTGTTCCGTACACCGCCATTAAATCCTTGTTCGCTGTTACAACATGTTTTTTTGCTTTTAACGCTTCGATCAATTGCTTGCGTGTTTCTTCTACCCCACCCATTACTTCAATGACAACATCAATATCAGGGTTATGAATAACATCTTCTACATTTGTTGTAAGCATTTCTTTATCAATATGAACTTGACGCTCTTTTTCTAAATTTTTCACGACAACTTTCTTTACTTTTACCGGACATCCTACTTGATGCATAAGTTTATCTTGATGGTCTTCAATAATTTTCACAACACCACTACCAACCGTACCGAGACCTAAAAGTCCAACATGAATTGCCTCCACACTACTCCACTCCTTCTTGTATATCTATAAAGCACAACTGTACTCTCATAAAAGACACTAATAATATACTTGTCATTATAAGATGCTTAGAACTGTTTTACAAGGGTGAATTTTCAGTTTTTTAAATTAAAACGTTTTCACACCAAAAAAAATATAAATGAACACTTTTTTAATTAAATAACAACTTTTGTTTTAGGCTCATTTCCATTTAGAACTGCTGCTATATTCATTGCGCAAAGCTTCATCATTGCGTACCTGGTTTCATAGCTTGCACTTCCGATATGCGGGAGGGCCACAACATTATGTAATCCAACAAGAGGATGCTCGGCACCAATCGGTTCATTTAAAAAGACGTCAAGCCCTGCCCCTGCTATCTCACCATTTACAAGAGCATCATACAAGTCTTCTTCATTTACAACAGCTCCCCGACTCGCATTGATAAATATGCTTGAGTTTTTCATTTTTTGAAAGGTCTCTTTATTAAAAAGCTCTCTTGTTTCCGGAGTTAAAGGTGCTAGACATACAATAAAATCTGAAGCAGTAACCAATTCATCAAATGAACGATAAGTTGCACCTAATGTTTTTTCAGCGTTTTCATTTCTTGAACGATTATGATAAAGAATGTCCATCCCAAAACCTGTTGCACGCTTTGCGACAGCCTGTCCTATTTTACCCATTCCGACAATGCCAATCGTTTTATGGTGAACATCATGTCCTGCTAGCAAAAGTGGTCCCCAGCTTTTCCATTGATTTTGTTTAACATACTCAGAAGCTTCCATTAAACGCCTTGCTGTTGAGAGCAATAATCCAAATGTCAGGTCGGCAGTTGTGTCAGTTAGTATATCAGGGGTATTACACACAACAATACCTTTTGAGTTGGCATATTGAACATCAATATTATCAAATCCTACCGCAAGATTAGCGATCACTTTCAATTGGTCTGCCTTATCAAGTAATTCCTTATCGATAGAATCTGAAAGCATTGTTAATAAGCCATCTGCCTTTTCAGCCTTTTCAAGTAAGATTTCACGGGGACAAGGTATTTCCTCTTCCTTCCACATGTCAACATCAGCCACTTCATATAGCGGTTTTAACTGTTCTTCTGAGCATTTTCTCGTAATATAGATGTATGGTCTTTTCATCTTTTTCACCTCTTCTATTAAATGAACTACCTTTATTTTATCATAATAAAAAAGAATCCTCCGTATAAGACCGGAGGATTCTTTTTTATTATGAGTATGTTGATAACCACTCTATGTTTGGAAGCATGATTCTTTTTGTCTTCATGGATAACATGCTCGAATAGGCTCGTAAGAAAGCTTCATATTGTGCAGAATTATTTAGAATACGGTTTAATTCTTCTTCAAATAATGGTTTTACATCTTCGGGTGATAAATAGTATTCTTCCACACATTCAAAATAATGGATAGGAAATAACAATCTGCTGTAAATTAATCTCCAGGAAAATGGAGATAATGGTGATGTTCTATCATACTCTTCCAGAAATCGAAAGCCTTCCAGCTTTAACTGTTCTTGTTTTTCAAAGTAAAGATGTCTCATATATTCCGCTAAGTCCCTACTAGCATGGTCAAACACCCAATCAACAGGCGATTTAATCATGAAGACCGGATTCCAAGTTGTTGAATGAAATCTTTGATGGCAAATGGTTCCCGAGTCATTTGGAAGTGGTTCCTCATCCAGTTCTGTGTCAACTAAATATTGAATCGCATTTTCCGCCAGCCCCAAATAATATGGAAATGATTCAACAAACATTTTTTCAAATTGAGTGAGTGGTTGTGTTTGGACTTTTCCTCTCCAAAACATTTCTAATTGATCTAACCGTTTCTCCCATAAGACTTTCCACTGGCCGATACGCTGAGTCTTCGTAACTTGATAAGGATAGATCCTTGCTTTTGCATGGAAACGAGCAAGATCTCTTCCAGGCTGTGTTGAGCGTCCTTCTGTATAGGCTGAGCATTTCATTACGACATACCTTACTTGATTTTCTTCAAAAAACAAATGGTTTTTTTTGGTTAGTACAAAACTTGCAACATATGGTTCTCTTTTGTCAATCATAAATTGACTTAATTGATATAATTCAAATAATTCCTCTTCTTCTATATGAGAAACTGGTACAATCACAAATTGGGTTTGATGCAGACGAAATGAATCATATCGTCCAACCTTTTCAAACTCTGTTACCTTAATTCCATACTCATCATATATTGTTTTTTTCACCACATTTCCCCCCTGCATTACTTTCCCTATTCTATCGTAATCAATTATTGGGAAGTTTATGATTAAATGAGGAAGGGAGAAATCTTTTTTTGGAGAAGTATACTATAAGGGTCGGTTTCAATTTACAGCATAAACGATTACCAATCCTTGATTTCGTTAAGAATGGTAAAAGTTCATTGTATTTAAAGTTTACATGCATATATCCAAGCACGGCATCATACAATGAATGAATACACCATATGCAAAATAAAAGAATGGGTGATCAAGATGAAAAGCAATGAAAAAATGGATTTTGTGGAAAAAACAGCTAGAGATTGGTTAGTCAAAAGAGGAGTCAAAATTGAAGATATAGCAGACCTCGTTTATTTTCTTCAAGAAAAATATCATCCGAATTTATCAATGGACGATTGCATTGAAAATGTAGACAGAGTCCTGACAAAAAGAGAAGTTCAAAATGCCATTCTTACTGGAATACAGTTTGACATACTTTCTGAAAAAGGCCAATTAGAGGAACCATTACAATCGATCATAGCGACTGATGAGAGCTTGTATGGTGTAGATGAAATTTTAGCCTTTTCAATTGTTAATATATATGGATCAATCGGTTTTACAAATTATGGATATATCGATAAAATGAAACCAGGTATATTACAAGCCCTAAATGATAAGTCATCAGGACAATGCCATACCTTTTTAGATGATATTGTTGGAGCTATTGCAGCAGCTGCTTCAAGCAGACTTGCTCATAGAGCTAAAAATGTGGAATAAGTTTTGAATATTAAAAAACAGGAAAAGCCATCGGACAGGTTAGAAGATGCTAATCGATGTCCATATGGCTTTTTCTTATGTTTATGAATGAAGTAGGTTTAAATAATCTGTTAATGAATCAACTGAGTATGTTGGTTTTTGTTCATAACGCTCTAAATGCACCTTTGTCGTAACCCCTGTATGAACAAGTAATGTATCCAATCCACAGTTCATTCCAGCTTTTATATCTGTATCATAATTATCCCCTACCATGATCACCTTGTCCGGATCTATCCCAAGAACTTGTATTGCCTGATCAACAATAATTTTTTCCGGCTTCCCAATGAAAATCGGTTTTGTATTGGTCGAAACAGAAACAACTGAGGTTAAAGCTCCATTTCCAGGTAACAGACCTCTTTCTGTCGGAATCGCAATATCTGCATTTGTTGAGATAAAGGTGGCTCCATTACGCACCGCAATACATGCCTTCGCAAGCTTTTCATAGGAAAGTTCTCTATCAATTCCAGTGACAACGAAATCGGGATTTTCATCTACAATCTGAAGTCCGCTTGATTGAAGGGCTTGTTTTAACCCTTCTTCTCCTATCATATACACAGGAGCATTTGCCTTTTTTTGAGCTATAAAGTTGGCTGTTGCCTGACTTGTTGTGAACACACGGTCTTCTGTTGCTAAAATATCAAATTCATTTAGCTTCTTCGCCACAAGTTCAGGTGGCTGTGAGGAATTATTTGTAACAAACAAATACGGAATGTTTTTCTCTGCTAAATAGTGAACAAATCGACTAGCATCTTCTATTCTCTCCGTCCCTCTATACATCGTCCCATCTAAATCTATAAGGTAACCACCATAGGTTTTCAATCAAAATTCCTCCTGTTTCCTCCATAGAAAGAGGATGACTTTATCGTCACCCTTTAGCTTTATTCATCCCACCTTAACGGGCAGTAAATCTCCAACTTTAAGATTCGAGTAAAGCAGAGAAGATAAATGGGCAATAAACTGCCCGTTAAGATCCGATATGTCTCGCTAATCATCAGTGCGGGTTGAAGCCCTTCCACTGATGGAAGTCTCACTTTATTTATTTAATGGTATAAAAGCTGAAACCGGACCAAGCTCATTTTCCAGATAATTTCTAACGTCGGATGAAAAACTAACTAAACCTTGTTTATGAGAAGAAATAGTAGTCACCAGTTCCTGGTGATCGATCTCAATATAATCTTGTACAAGTTTTTTTCTAAGCATAATAACCTGCTTTAAATCATGGGCATTTCTTTCATTCACTACTTTTTCATCCAGCAGGATGTCAATGATATCCTCATAGCTTCCAGGGTCTCTCATAATAAAGCCATCAATCATCGCATTACCAACATCAATGATTGTCTCAATAAACATATGACAAATACGCTCAAGTGCCGCTTTTTCCAAATCACTGCCCCATGTGGATTGATGTTCAAACTGTTTAATCTTTTTATTTAAAAAGTCTAGCTTTGCTTCGATCTTTCCCCGATCAACAAAATACAAAATATCACCTTCCTATAATAAAGCAACACGTTCTTTCTCCATATTACCAGGCTTTGCATAGAAATAGCCTTGTGCCAAGTCTACATGGTTCCTCTTCAGAACATCTGCTTCTTCCTTCTTTTCAATTCCTTCTGCTACTACAAGCGAACCTGTTTCACGAGCAATTAATATAAGGCCTTTTAACATCGATTCCTTTACCTTGCTCGTGTCAATGTCTTGAATAACTGAGCGGTCAATCTTGATAATATCAGGGAGAATTTCACTTATTGTATGTAAGCTGGAATAACCAGCACCTGTATCATCAACCGCAATTCGAAACCCCTTTTTACGCAATTGCTTAATATTATCATGGAAAAAGTTTAAACCTTCAATGGAATCTCTTTCTGTTACTTCAAAGATCATCTTTTTGGGATCAATATCAGGATGACGTGTTAACAACTTGTCAAGGCCTGCTATGAATCGTTTATTCCCAAGAGTGATTGGAGTAAAATTAAGGAATACATCATCCACACACCCAACAGCATCAATTAATTGAAATGATTTTTCCAAAACTAATAACTCTAGGTCATAAATTAAATTGGACTGTCTGGCAAGGGAAAATAGCTGGAGTGGATTTTCAAGTGCTGTCCCTTTAGGACCTCTTGTTAAAAACTCCCATGCATTAATTTGATTGCTGGATAAATCAATGATGGGTTGAGCCAGCAACGATATATCCCGTTTTTGGATAATCTCCCGCATTTCCAGTAGTGTTTCAATATATCGGGATTGTATTCGTTTTTCCGCCATGGCAACTGCTTGTTGCTGGGCTGTATATAAAGCTTCCTGTGTAGTGGAATAATTTCTTTCGATAAACATATATCCAACTTCAAAGGATTGCTTAAAATATGGATATTTAGTAAACATATACTTTTCTAATTTCGGAAGAAGAATTCTAATTAATTTTTCAATATGCACAACACTTTGTTTGTCATCGTTAATTTTTAAAAAAATTGTAAGACCTTCACTATAATAATCATGCACAACTAAAAGATCCTCACGGAAAGGGGAATGCTCAACTACTTCCCTAAATCCTTCCCTAAGCACGCTTTTATATTCTTTAAGCTGTACTGGTTCAAATTGCTGGGAAAATTCACGTAGGTTTGAAATGGTGATCACAACGACAGCAACCTGATTTCCTTGTGTCATTGCTTGATAGACACCTTCTAAGATTGGGTCCCTTAGTACAAATTTCGGTGGATAATACTTTAATTTATTTTGACGCACAAAAAGTTTACTCCACTTTTTCAACCTGCTTATATGCTTATCACAAGACCCACTCATCATATGTACTCAACCCTTCTGGCATTAACCTATACATACGTCATATTTTATCATATTTTTCTATCTTTCGACTGATTTCCCGGAAAAATTTATTACCTCAGACATTTATCAAAGGAAAAGGATTTGTTATGATAACAATAGTCTTAGCTTAAGATTAAAGGAGAGATACCATGTCTGAACGCTTTTTTTTATATGATGATACTGTCGAAACTAAAACACGCTTCGTCAGTTTTATGGGGGATAACCAGCGATTTGATTTAGCAGTTATTCAAAGTGACCGATATTATGGAAAACAGCTTGTATTGGATATACAAAGTAACCGTTTTGCCATTATTGGAGAGGATGATTTAAAGGAACCAGGTTATATAGAACATGCCTTTAACTTAAATGAAGAAAATGCAGAGGAGCTTCGTGATTTCTTATTTGAGATCGTTTAATGTAAAAATAATTTTAAAAAGTTAAAATGAGAAAAACCCCCAATTAAACAAAGAAGGGGGTTTTCCTGCCAAGTATACTTATTTCTTTACTTTTTTCAAAACAAAATATGCACAACCAAAGTTACAATACTCAAAAATGTACTCCTCAAGGGTGCTGATTTTTGTGTCGTATGTAGCTTTTTGGTTTTGATCATCGAAAAAGCCTCTTAGCCTTAACTGATTATATCCCCAATCTCCCACAATAAAATCATATTTATTTAAAATTTCACTATATCTTTCTTTAAATGCTTCTTCATTAAATCCATCTTTTTCTTCTTTGATTAATTCAAAAAATTGATTCTGAACAGTTATCATGATTTTCACCTCATCCATATTCACTAATCTTATCATAATCGAAACAACCTCAACCATCAATTGCTATGCAATTTTCCTCTTCCTTTGGAAACGATAAAGACGAGGAGGTGCTACTGTTGATAAAAACAAAATTAGCAGCCACTGTTTTAGGCTTATCATTATTAACTGCCTGTCAATATGGCGCAGAAGAAGATACATCTTTCATGCATGAAAATGGAAACACCATTAATGTTAGTGACCGAACTGACTTGTACAATGAAGAGGGAGTTCCGAATGCAAATGACAAAGGTGCAAGCTTTGGATTTGTTCGTCACCAAAAAAGCGGAATTCCTCAAGATGTTGCCTACACACCTACTCCTGGAATGAACCGTGAGCAGGTAGCAAATACAATTAGTAGTCTAAGCGTTCAGCTTCCGAATGTAAATGATGTTGCGACATTGGTGACTGATGAAGAGGTATTAGTCGCTTATGACACGGACTCAAAGGATCGAAATGAAACAGCCGATCAAGTCAAAAAGACAGCATTATCTGTCGTTCCACGATATTATCACGTGTATGTGTCAGATAATCCTAATATGATTCAACAAATACAAGCATATAGTCCACTCGATTCAACAAGCCGTGACATTGATGAAATCCTAAACGATACAATTCACAAAATGCTTGAATCTCCACAAGGCCGTGCTCTTAACAAAGGAGAAAATGCAAACGGTGAGGGTTATGGAGAAATGAATGAGGATATTGATGACGATATGAAAGATGATTACGAAAAAGTCCGTTATGAAAAGGATAAAATGCAATAGTATTAATTGGTGAACTGGCCTCCGGGTAGTTCACTTTTTTATTTTCGCTGAATAATCTTAGTATTCGCTGATATATTTTGACATACGCCGATATATTATAGATTTAGCTGATATGTGTCCTCAATACCGGGAAATAAGAAAAGCGCAAGCGCCTTGATCAGCCTTGGGCAAATAAGGCGATTTGCCTTCAATTCCAAATTGACTAGACCCTAGAGGGGCTAGGCGCTGGAGCTAGACACCTACACTAAGTACAAAATTTTATACTTTCTTATAAAACAAAAAAGGAGAGAAACCAAAATTAGGTTTCTCTCCCCTTTTTCAATTAAGCATGAGCTTGTTTTTGTTTAGCTGCTGAGTTTACTTGCTCATCAGCATGATAGGACGACCGAACAAGAGGACCTGCTTCACAATGGCTGAAGCCCTTGCTTAGCGCAATTTCACGTAGTTCTGCAAATTCATCCGGATGGTAGTACTTTTGGACTTTTAAGTGCTTTTTCGTTGGTTGTAAATATTGACCAATTGTCATAATGTCAACATCATGTGCTCTTAAATCGTCCATTGTTTCAATGATTTGTTCTTTTGTTTCACCTAACCCGATCATAATACTCGATTTTGTAGGAATGTCAGGCTGCATTTCTTTCGCTCGCTTTAAAAATTCCAATGAGCGATCATATTTTGCACGAGCACGGACCCTTGGAGTAAGCTCACGAACTGTTTCAATATTGTGGTTTAAAATGTCGGGCTTGGCGTCCATTAAAATTTTCAAGTTTTCATAAACGCCACCCATATCAGAAGGTAATACCTCAATAGAGGTGAATGGGCTTTTGCGTCTAATGGCACGAACTGTTTCAGCAAACACATTTGCACCACCGTCTTTTAAATCATCACGGGCCACAGCTGTCACAACTGCATGCTTCAAATTCATAAGTGCAACAGAATCTGCCACGCGTTCTGGTTCTGCTAAATCAAGCTCTGTTGGAAGACCTGTTTTAACCGCACAGAATCTGCAGGCACGCGTACAAACTGCTCCTAATATCATAAATGTTGCTGTACGACGAACTGCCCAACATTCATGGATATTCGGGCATTTCGCTTCTTCACATACGGTGTGAAGATTTTTTTCTCTCATTAGTTTCTTTAGATCTGTATAGTTTTCGTTAGTATTTAGTTTTATTTTTAACCATTCTGGCTTACGTAAATATTCTTCCTTTTTCGCCATCTGATTCATCTCCAATATGTATTCTATATCGATTTATTCCTCAAAACATTACCATATACGTTTACCACTTTATCATAAGGTCATGTGTTGGACAAGGAAAAGGAACGTATGTAATTTCTAACATTTTCTATTAATGAAATAGAAAATGAAAACCAAACTATAAAAAGAAACTTTGATATGGGTATTCCTTATATACCAGTATTACCTCTCATTTTCCTAATTAACCAATAACAGGATATCGAGCTGTCACCAGAGAAATTAAAGAAAGGAGCTCATTACTGTGAAAAAAGCGGTATCACTCATCATCATCTTTATGGTGATTCAACTTTCAGTCCAGACGAGTGTCTTTGGGGCTGAAAAAACAGATCAACAAAAAGAAAACGAAAAGCTAATGAGCTTATATAGAAAAGTTGAGACAATTACCTCTATTCCTTGGTACGTATTAGCTGCTATTGATCAATATGAAAGAAATGTCCGTCACTCAAGAAAGGATATTCCTAAGGCTGATGGATCAATTGAAATATATATTAAACCTGAGGTATGGGCTGGTCCATTAAACCCAAATCCAGATGATAAAAATCCAGCAAGTATAGGGCTTTTTGGTGGAATTGGGGAAGATGGTGATGGTGACAAAATAGCCGATCCAAAAAATGATGAAGATGTTTTGTATTCATTTGCCCATTATCTGCAATCATATGGAGCTGATTTAGAAAATCTAAAGATTGGCTTGTGGGATTATTACCAACGCGATAAGTCTGTGGGACTTATTTTAGGTCATATGAAATTGTATAAACATTATGGCCGCTTAGATTTAGGCAAACACACTTTCCCTGTTCCGCTAGGTCATAATTTTAGCTATAAGAACACCTGGGGTGATGCACGCGGCTGGGGAGGGCGAAGAATCCATGAAGGTACTGATATCTTTGCAAACTATGGTGTGCCTGTTAAGTCAACATGTTATGGAGTCATCGAAATGAAAGGATGGAACCGTTTTGGTGGATGGAGAGTTGGAATTAGGGACATTGACAATACTTATCATTATTTTGCCCACCTAAATGGTTTTGCAGATGGACTTAAGGTGGGACAAATTGTTGAACCCGGTCAATTAATCGGATCGGTCGGAAGCTCCGGCTATGGGCCTCCAGGAACAGCAGGGAAATTCCCACCGCATTTACATTATGGATTATACAAAGATAATGGGCGAACTGAATGGTCATTTGATCCTTTTCCACATCTTAGGTCATGGGAAAGAGCAGATCGAGCGGAAAGAAGAAAAAAATAAGAGGCTGATTTCCATTATCAGCCTCCCTCTTTATTTATTATTTTTGTTTAGCCTTAATTACAGCGTTAGCTATACTAGCAGCCAAGCCACCCCATACAACAACGACACCTATTACCATCATTACTATAGCAGACGTACTCATGATCGAGATACCCCCTTACTTGATGATGCTACTGTGCCACTTTGTTTTCTACGTGAAATTGAGAATAAAACCCCAATAAAGATAGCTCCTAATGCAACTGTCCATCCCCAATTAAATAGGAATTCGCGTGGATAATCACCATATTCGCTTGTTAAGTTTGTTCTTAAATTATCAAACATCATGTATCCTAAGACGATTGGAGTAATGACGCTTAAACAAATTCTCCACCAAGCCCCAAGCTGAATATCGGATATTTCATTTGCATGTTTTTGAATGTTCTTTAATTCTTTAGCAAACCATGCAATCGCAAGAACTTCGATTAAACCAGCTAATGTGACACCAAATGTATTGATGAAATAATCAACTGAATCTAAGAAGTATAGCCCCCCTCTTGTAGCAAATATTAATGAACAAAGCGCTGCTAAACCGCCGCCAATAGCAACTGCCTTTGTACGTGAAATATTAAACTTCTCTTGAAGACCTGCAACATATGTTTCAATGATTGAAATTAAAGATGTTAAACCGGCTAAGATCAATGATCCGAAGAATAAAAACCCGAATAATCCGTTAAAAGCAGGAAATTCATTAATAATTTGCGGGAATACGACAAATGCTAAACCAACTCCAGAAGAAACAACTTCTGCAACTGGAACGCCTTGTTGTACCGCCATAAATCCTAGCGCACTAAATACACCTATACCTGCAAGCACTTCAAATGCTGAGTTACCAAATCCAGTAATAAACGCATTGTTTGTAATATCCGATTTTTTCGGTAGATAACTTGAATAAGTAATCATAATAGCAAATGCAATAGATAAACTAAAGAAAATTTGACCATAAGCTGCAACCCAAACTTTACCGTCTAATATACTGCTCCAATCAGGTTTAAAAAACGCCTCTAATCCTTGTGCAGCACCGTCAAGTGTAATTGCGCGAACAACTATAATCCCAAACATGACTACTAGTACTGGAATAAATACTTTGTTTATAGCTTCAATTCCTTTTTTAACACCGGCAAATAGTACACCCAAAGCAACAATCCATACTAAAAGCATTGGAATCAAAACACCTGGCACTAAACCGCCGAAATCACCAGGGGTATCGGCTAATTTTAAATATTCACCGAATAGGAATCCTTCTGTATCACTGCCCCAGTTTTGATTAAATGAAAAAATTGAATAAGATGATGCCCATGCAATAATAACCGGATAATAACAGGAAATTACAAATGAGATTGCTAATTGCCACCAGCCTAACCATTCTTTCCCTTTACTTATTTTTGCAAATGTCATCGGAGCTGAACTGCGATATTTATGTCCTAATGTAAATTCCATGATCAATAACGGAATCCCTGCCGTTAATAAAGCAAATAAATATGGTAAGAAGAATGCGCCTCCTCCATTTTCATATGCTGTTGCAGGGAATCTCCATATGTTCCCTAAACCTACTGCAGAACCAACGGCTGCTAGAATAAAGCCTGCCCTAGTCCCCCACTGTGGGCGATTATCCATCCTTTTTCCTCCTCTTATGTTTCTCTTTTTAAAAAGTGGAAACAATTAGAAATTATATAATATTCTGATTATTTATTATAATCTATACATAGTATAAATGGACTTTATTCCTATGTCTATAAAAAATTTTGAAAAAATACTATTTTAAGATGATATTTTCAGAAATTTTAAATAGTTTTTTAAAAATATGGAAATAGTTTATGCATTACACTTCATATCCTCTTTTTCTTTATTTATTTAGTTCATAAAAGCATGAAAGTAAAATTTTTATCTGAAAAATGTTTTTATTAATCATATTATTACTTCTAGCAAGAAAGATAAATTACTATTGTTCTCATAATAAATTTTTGGTGGAAATTGGATTATGTCAAACCTTTCTTGCATAATGTACGTACATAAGACAAAAGAGAGAGCTATGCTCTCTCTTTAACCACTTGCTTTTGTTTTTTTGCAAAGATCGTAATAAATGCTCCCACTAAAAGAATGATACTAACAAAGCCAATTACACTGCTTCCTGTAAAGCCTAAAACCAGATAACCAACTGCTGCTATTCCACCGCCTATAATTGCATAAGGCAATTGAGTCATAACGTGATCTATATGATGACTTCCCGCTCCTGTCGAGGATAGAATGGTTGTATCAGAAATAGGTGAACAATGGTCTCCTAGTACTGATCCTGCAAGAACTGCTGCCATGGCCGGAAGAAGCATATTAATATCCGTTGCGGCTGTAATTTCTCCCGCAATTGGCAGCATAATTCCGAATGTACCCCAAGATGTCCCTGTTGCAAATGCCATAAATCCAGCAAGAACAAACATAACAACTGGTAGATATGATAGATCTAAATTAGATTTTTCTACCAATCCTGCCAAATATTCACCCGTACTCAATTGGCCGATCAAATCAACAATAACCCATGCAAATAAAAGAATATAAATGGCCGGTAGCATGGATTTAATTCCTTCTTTCACTGCTAAAGGTAAATAACTAGCCTTTATTCCTTTCGCTAAAAACAGGATGATTGTAATGGCTAACCCAAAAAGCCCTCCATATAATAGGGATGCAGAAACATCCGTGTTTTCAAATATCGTAAAAATTGTTACATCCGCTTTATCTTCAATCGCACTATATCCTGTGTACAACATAGATGAAACTGTTCCAATAATTAGGGAGATGATTGGCCAAACTAGATTTCCTATTGTTCCTTTGTCACTAGTTGGCAAGTCTTCTTTCACTTCACCAAGTACCTCTTTATTTGGATCAACAACTTGACCTGTCTCAATTGCTCGATTTTCGTGGATTTTCATTGGACCGATATTAATATTGAATACAGCAACGGCAAAAACTAAAGCTAATGCTGCGATAACATAATAATTCATCGGTACCATCGCCATAAAAGCACCTAGTGGCGTATACTCTGATACTCCGTGCGTAGTTAGAATTGTTGCAATCATTGCTATAATATAAGCACCCCAGCTTGATACAGGTGAAACAACACAAACTGGCGCTGAAGTGGAATCAATAATATAAGCAAGCTTAGCTCTGGATACTTTTTGGCGATCTGTAATCGGGCGACTAACCTGCCCAACTGCAAGTGCATTAAAATAATCATCGATAAAAATTAAGATCCCGAGCAATGCTGCTGTTAACTGTGCACCAGCACGGGTTTTTACACGTTTTTTTGCCCACTCACCAAAAGCGCGGCTTCCGCCTGAAATAGAGATAAGTGCTGTGACAATTCCTAAGATTAACAGGAATAAAATAATATAAACATTCCAGGTATTCACTTCTCCGTCAGAATAAAAAACACCTTGAATTGCCTTTAATATGACCATTCCTGAACCCGTGATTGAAAATTCTTCAATCAATAACGCCGCTGATATTATCCCTACTCCAAGAGATAATAAAACTCTTCTTGTCAAAATCACCATTAAAATGGCGATAATTGGTGGAATAATAGAAAAAATAGTTCCTGCCATAATGTTAAAAAGCCTCCCATTCTTTAATAATGGAAGGCTCTGAATTGATCATAGGATAATTTGTCTTTTTATTACATCCTAAAGAATAGAAAATAACAATTTTTCTTACTATGTTATCCTCCATCTCGATCAGTAGCCCTCCATTATAGATTTCTATAATGACAGTATTACCTTTATTTAAAGTAATACCAGCAAATGTAACCTGACTAGCAAACATTTACTTCGGCAAAAAACCCTTTCCAATATGATCTTCGATGTCATACTCACATATTGTACTTTTGTTTTCTGCGCCTCTACCTCATCGTGAGATAAGGTGATGTAGGTCAATATTTAGTATTATAAAAGCTATTCTACCAAAATAGTTGAATAAGAACAACTATGGTTTTTTTGGTAATTCAATAGAATGGTCTGCACCTTCCCCACTGTTATAATATTCAGGGACTTCTCCTTGTTCTGTTTGGATGACAACCGGAATAGTATTTACTGCTTTTACTACATCTGTAGCAAACGGAATCACTACCTGCACACTTACTTCAACGAATATAGCAATTTCATGAACAGCATTATTAATTCCATATTCCTCTGTTGTTCTTTTAATATCCGTAAATACATCTCCTATTAAATAGTATTCGATTGGTATTCCCGGTCCGAGTGTACTTAATATTGAGTTGCCTGTAATTTTCCCTAAAGGAATTTCATAAATAATTCCAGTATTACTCCCCTCTTCATTAAGCGTCATTCCATGGAAATTGTTTCTTTCTATTTCCCCAAGCTTTTTTGTTACATTATCAGTTACTCTTTTCTTTGCCATTGTTACAGCTCGTTGATTAAATGTAAATGAATTCACATTTCCTTCAGAATCCTTGTCAATTTTAACTAAATTCTCTTGTTCTTCATTTGTTAATATTTCTTCTTCAACAGCATCATGAATGATCGTCGTTGCAACTTTATTGGCTTCTAACCTCGCAATCTTCATCATGGTGGATTCGATCTGAACGTTTACTATCCAGAAGCTTATGGAAGTGATCAATATAAAAATAACACTTGTTAGTAATACAACATAACGAAAAGGTAAAGGCCCTCTACGCGGGCGTCGTCCGCGAAATTTAGCCAAAACAAATCCCTCCTTTACAAGCTATGTTTATGCATGTATGGAGGGATGTACGCTAATTTTTTATGATATTTTTCTCTCGAAGATGCGCTACATCATTTTAAGTAAAGCATCTCTTCCTTTTGTACCAACGGTAATTCCACGCTTTTCAGCCTCATAAGTGACTGATTCTAAAGGGGCCTCGAGAAGTTGTTCAATGGTGCGGACTCCTACCGCACGACCTGCAATAATTCCCCTATCTTTGAGCTTTTCATTTAATAATGCGACATCAAGCGCGCCGCACATAATATATCCCTTTTCGTTTGTGATTGCCATAAAATTTGTCTTAGGCAACGCAACCGTTATAGCTGTAAATTGGTTTCCATCAATGACGATTGGTGTCATAGTGACCATTATTTCTCTACACTCCTTTCTTGTTATATTTTTATGAACAAAGAAAGGATACGTGTAGATCAATGCCTATAGCTTCGTGGATTTCTTGCCTAATTTCCAGGCTAAAAGGTCTCGAAGCAACTCTGGCATATAGAAGATTTTTTTCTCGGCATGCCCGATTTCCGGATATAATGGTCCAAGTGTAAACATATCAATTGTTGCTACAGCATAAATGCGATCCGCTTGAATCTGTTCACCATTTATAAAGATGTCTGTTACATGCTCCTTACCATCCTGTAATACCTTCATTCGAACATCAATTCCATCAAATACCATTCGTCCCATTACTTTCCCTCGAAATCCTAATCCCTTTAATTTTAATTGTTCCATCTTTTCATCTCTTGACTGGACGATCACTTCTTTTAAAACATCACCTTTTAAGAAAACTTTACATGGGTTAATAGGATGAGGGCATATTCGATGGAGATCCTTTTTTGTAACAGGACCTTTTTGTAAGGGCGCTAAAATAATCCCGGAATTCACCATAGCTACTTCACCATCACACCACTCTTTAATGGCCTGAACAAGGAGCTCTGGAAAAGTAGAGTCTTGAAACCAATCAAGAGATAAATTTTCTCTTGATGTACCTACAACTTCTGAAAGAATTTGATCACTTTCCAAACTCGTTTGCTGCAACCATTGAATCGTTTCTTCACAAACCTCTTTTTCATGATCCATCGGATAAACGGTTGCTTTATGAGTTATTATCTTTTTTTCTTCTGTATCGATTGTTAAGGAAATATGACCGATGTAACGCCCGTATTTTCCTGCTCCTGCTATAAGAGTTTGGTTGATCTCTTTTCCCTCTGGTAGTACGTGATGAGTATGTCCCCCAATAATAACATCAATATCCGGAAACTCATTTGCAATGATTTCATCATCACTAATTCCTAAATGGGACATAAGAACAATAATATCAACCTGATCCTTAACCTGCTGAATGGTTTCTGTTAAACTTTGAAAAGGATCTTTAACTTTCCAACCTAATAATTCATAAAATTTCTCATAAAAAACAGTTACACCTAATAAAGCGATTTTCGTTCCATTATGTAATGTTAAAATATGATATGGCACAACCCATTTAGGTCTCTCGCCTAATTCTGTATACAGGTTTGAAAGAATGACCGGAAACTGCGCATCCTCATAAAGCATATCAAGATCATCATGAGAAAACGTAATGCCTTCGTTGTTTCCAATGGTCACTGCATCATACTGCAAATGATTTAATAAATGAACATTTGCCTTCCCTTTTGTTGCCTCCGTAATTGGATGAAAGCGATCAGCATGGTCACCAATATCGAGTAAAATCATTTGTTCCTGTTGTTCAGCATGATATGTCTTTTTTGTCTTTAGAAACTGAACAATAGATGGCCAGTTTTCAAAATGACTATGTAAATCGTTTGTATGATATAGATGAACCGTCTCTAACATATTCCTCTCTCCTTATTTACTGTGCCAACAACATGAGACCATACAAAAATGACCTAGTCCTCATCTGAAAACAAGCTTAACTGTTTTTCAGCAAGTCCGGAATATTGTATTCCTAATAATGATATCATCATCTTTGCATTATCTGCTGCATCACCACCAGAGTTATTATTAAAAAGCATATAAACTGTTTCTGTGCGGCTTTTAATTTTTGATAGATGTTCTTGCCATTCTTGCAATTCCTGCTCATTATATCTGTATAAATATCGTACATCCCGCCAGTTATCACCATTTGCAGGCTTGTTCCATCCATATACATTACGGCCATGAAGTCGAATCAAGGTCTTATGGGGATTTGTAGGCTGTAATACAGTAGGAATCGATCTTTCGCCAGCCTGCGGTTCATCAACGATACTGTGAATCCATCCCTCAGACTCCATAAAACGTAATGTTTTTTCATAGTAAGTTGGTGAAAACCAGGAACGATTACGAAATTCAAGCGCAACCTCTGTATCTCCCATTATTTCTCGACACCATTTTAAATAAGCGACATTCTCCTTCGTACAAGAAAACCATGGTGGAAATTGAAACAGCACCATTGCAAGTTTATTAGATGCTTTTAACGGTTCGAGTGACTTGAGGTAAGCATTGAACATATCAATTTTATTGTCAAAAGGAATTTCCTCCCGAAGATGGCCCGTCATTCCTTGATAGGCTTTTGCAATAAATTGAAAGGTTTCGGGTGTATCTCTGACCCACTTTTCCATATTACGCTCGGGTTGAATGGCATAAAATGAAGAATCAATTTCGACCGTTGGAAAATGAGCAGAGTATTCCTGTAATTTGCTTTTTGTATTTGAGTTCATGTAGAGAGAATCATGATCTCCCCATCCGGTTAATCCAATTTGAATGGTTGACATTCAGAATCACCCTGGAATATAGTTTTAGATTTTCTACCCATACTATACCACGTTCATAGATAGAAAGTTTAAAAAAAGGAACCGACATAATTGTCAGTCCCGTTTTGTTTCATTATATTAACCGATAGAACCTTCCATTTCGAACTTGATCAGACGGTTCATTTCTACTGCATATTCCATTGGAAGCTCTTTTGTAAATGGCTCAATGAAGCCCATTACGATCATTTCAGTTGCTTCTTCTTCTGAAATACCACGGCTCATCAGATAGAATAATTGCTCTTCTGATACTTTCGATACTTTTGCTTCGTGCTCGAGTGAGATATTGTCGTTTAAGATCTCATTGTATGGAATCGTATCAGATGTTGATTGATTATCCATGATAAGTGTATCACACTCAATATTTGATCTTGCTCCTTCAGCTTTACGTCCAAAGTGAACAATACCACGATATGTTACTTTACCACCTTGTTTTGAGATGGATTTAGACACGATTGTTGATGATGTGTTTGGAGCAAGGTGAATCATTTTTGCCCCTGCATCCTGGTGTTGTCCTTTACCAGCTAATGCAATTGATAATGTCATACCTCTTGCACCTTCACCTCTAAGGATAACTGCAGGGTATTTCATTGTTAATTTCGAACCAATGTTACCATCAATCCATTCCATTGTTGCATTCGCATCACAAACCGCACGCTTTGTAACAAGGTTAAATACGTTGTTTGCCCAGTTTTGGATTGTCGTATAACGGCAGTATCCACCATCTTTTACAATGATTTCAACAACAGCACTGTGAAGTGAGTTTGTTGTATAAACTGGAGCAGTACATCCTTCAACATAATGTACATGTGCGCCTTCATCAACAATGATTAATGTACGCTCGAATTGACCCATGTTTTCAGAGTTAATACGGAAGTATGCTTGTAATGGAGTATCCACTTTTACGCCTTTTGGTACATAAATAAATGATCCACCAGACCATACAGCTGAGTTAAGTGCAGAGAACTTATTGTCTGCAGCCGGAATAACCTTACCAAAGTGCTCACGGAAAATATCTTCGTTTTCTTTTAACGCTGTATCCGTATCTTTGAAGACAATTCCAAGATCTTCTAAATCTTCTTTCATGTTATGGTAAACAACCTCTGATTCATACTGAGCTGATACACCAGCTAAATACTTTTGTTCTGCTTCAGGAATACCTAATTTATCAAATGTAGCTTTGATTTCCTCAGGCACCTCATCCCATGAACGTTCTGATTTCTCAGAAGGTTTTACATAATACGTAATTTCATCGAAATTAAGTGAAGCCAAATCTCCACCCCATTGTGGCATTGGCATATTATAAAAATGCTCTAAAGATTTCAAACGGAAATCAAGCATCCATTGTGGCTCATCTTTCATACGAGAGATTTCTTCCACTATCTCTTTCGTTAATCCTCGTTTAGAACGGAAGATGGAAACATCCTTGTCAGCAAAACCATACTTGTAATCGCCGATTTCAGGTGCCTTTTTTGCCATCTACATTCACTCCAATCCAGTTAGATTTATAAGCGTAAATTATTCGTTTCCTTCTTTCACGCCTTTTTCCATTGCCTTCCAAGCAAGTGTCGCACATTTAATACGTGCAGGGAATTTTGCAACTCCCTGTAAAGCTTCAATATCACCTAAGTCGATATCATCATCATATTCTTTACCAAGCATCATATTCGAAAAGATTTCAGAAAGCTTTAGTGCCTCATCTAATTTTTTCCCTTTAATGGCTTGTGTCATCATAGATGCTGATGACATAGAGATGGAACATCCTTCACCTTCGAATTTTGCATCCTTTACCACATCATCTTCAAGATCAAGTGTTAAACGAATGCGATCTCCACAAGTAGGGTTGTTCATATCGACCGTTAGGCTATTATCAAGAATCCCCTTATTACGCGGGTTTTTATAATGATCCATAATTACCTGACGATAAAGTGTATCAAGGTTTACATGATTAGACATTACTGAAGTACTCCTTTGTCTTTTTAATACCTGCAACTAACTTATCTACTTCTTCTTCTGTGTTGTACAGGTAAAAACTAGCTCTTGCTGTTGCAGATACCTTTAACCATTTCATTAAAGGCTGTGCACAATGGTGACCTGCACGAACAGCAATTCCCTCAGCATCTAAAACTGTTGCAACATCATGTGGATGAACATCGTCAATATTAAATGTTACTAATCCGGCACGATGTTTAGGTCCGTAGATGGTCATTCCGTCAATCTGACTAAGTTGTTCCAAAGCGTACTGAGCCAGTTTATGCTCATGTGCTTCAATTGCATCTAAGCCGATATCCTCAAGAAAATCAATCGCAGCACCGAGTCCGATAGCTCCGGCAATAATAGGTGTACCAGCTTCAAACTTCCAAGGAAGCTCTTTCCATGTTGATTCTTGCAGTCCTACAAAATCAATCATTTCTCCACCAAATTCGACTGGTTCCATGTTTTCTAATAACTGCTTTTTCCCATAGAGTACACCAATTCCTGTCGGTCCACACATTTTATGTCCAGAAAATGCATAGAAATCACAATCTAAATCTCGTACATCAATTTTCATATGAGGGGTGCTTTGAGCACCGTCCACAACCATAACAGCTCCATTTTTATGGGCAATTTCAGTTATTTCCTTAATTGGATTAATCGTTCCAAGCACATTTGAAACAAGCATAACTGAAACGATTTTTGTATTTGAAGTGACTGTTTCTTCAACATCCTTTAGAGCAATCGTTCCATCTTCCTGTAAAGGAATATATTTTAATGTTGCACCCGTAATTTTAGCTACTTGCTGCCAAGGAATGACATTTGCATGATGCTCCATATACGTAATGACGATTTCGTCGCCTTCTTTTACATTGGTAAGACCGTAGCTTTGCGCAACAATATTTAACGCTGTTGTCGCACCACGGGTAAAGATAATCTCCTGCATTGATTTTGCATTTATGAATCTTCTTACCTTTTCACGTGCTCCTTCATAACCGTCAGTTGCCTTTGTTCCTAACGTATGAACTCCACGGTGAACATTAGAATTGTATTCCTTATAATAAGTCGATAAAGCCTCAATAACAGCTAATGGTTTCTGAGATGTTGCGGCACTATCTAAATAAACGAGATCATTGCCGTTTACTTGTTGATTTAGGATCGGAAAGTGGGCACGAATATCATGGATATTCATTACTTAACTTTCCTTTCAATAACCTCAACTAACTGCTTCTTTACGCCTTCAATCGGAAGCTCTTTAACAACCGGAGCCAAGAAACCATGAATAACTAAGCGCTCAGCTTCAACTTGAGGAATACCGCGACTCATTAAGTAATAAAGCTGAATTGGATCTACACGTCCAACAGAAGCAGCATGACCTGCCGTTACATCATCTTCATCAATTAATAATATTGGGTTTGCATCTCCACGGGCTTTTTCACTCAACATAAGAACACGTGATTCTTGTTCTGCATTTGATTTTGTTGCACCATGTTCGATTTTACCGATACCGTTAAAGATGGAAGAAGCACTGTCTTTCATAACACCGTGCTTTAAGATATAACCTTCAGAGTGCTTTCCAAAATGAACAACCTTTGTAGTAAAGTTTTGCTTTTGCTCTCCACGACCTACAACAACTGTTTTTGTATCACCGAAAGATCCGTCACCCATTAGATTTGTTACATTCTCAGAGATTGTATCTCCATCGTTCATTAAACCTAAAGCCCACTCAATACGTGAATCACGGCCGACAACTCCTCGACGGTTAACATAAGTTGTCACACCATTAGCTAATGTATCAACTGCACCGTAAGTTACACGGGCATTTGTATTAGCAAATACCTCTGAAATAATATTGAATACACCTTCAACCTTTTCAACAGTAGAAATATAGTTTTCTACATAGGTAACAGAACTGTTATCATCAGCTACAACAATAACGTGATTGAATAATGTTGTATTCGGGTTATCATGTACAAACACCGCTTGAATTGGTTCCGCGACTTCTACATTTTTAGGAACATAGACAAACACTCCACCATTAACAAGAGCAGCATGCAAAGCTGTTAGACGATGCTCGTCAACTTTTACGCCATCTGTCATAAAGTATTTTTGAAGTAATTCAGAATGTTCTTTAGCTGCTGTGTGAATATCCGTTAAGATCACACCTTGATCTTTTAATTCACTAGATACTGAAGTAAATGCAGCTGTGTTGTTTAGTTGAACATACAGATTTTTGTTTGCTGATTCAAGATCGATTAAAGATTTCACATCTTCATGTAATTCATTAAGAGAACTTAACTTTTGATTCTCAACAATATGTTCTTTAAAGTTTGTGAAATTCCATTTATCAATTTTTGTTTTATCTGGTTTTGGCATCGGAAGATCCTCTAGTTTTGCAAGAGCTTGTAAGCGAAGATCTTTTAGCCAATCCGGTTCACCAAGCTTACTAGAAAAGCTTGTGACATAATCCTGATTGATCGTTAATGTTTCCATACGTCTCTAATCCCCCTTACAATTATGCTTCTTGTCCAACAGTTTCGTCTTCAATACCTAATTCTTGCTTAATCCAGTCATATCCTTCTGCTTCAAGACGTTGAGCTAATTCAGGACCACCTGATTTTACTACACGTCCTTGCATCATAACATGTACTTTATCTGGTGTAATGTAGTTTAATAAGCGTTGGTAGTGAGTAATCATTAAGCAGCCGAATTCCTCACTGCGCATTTTGTTGATTCCTTTTGCTACAACTTTTAATGCATCGATATCAAGACCAGAATCGATTTCATCTAAGATCGCAATTTTTGGTTCAATCATCATTAACTGAAGAATTTCGTTACGTTTTTTCTCTCCGCCAGAAAATCCTTCATTTAAATAACGTTGTGCCATATCTTGATCCATTTCAAGCTCTTCCATATTAGCATCCATTTTACGGATAAATTTCATTAATGAAATCTCGTCTCCTTCTTCACGACGAGCATTAATGGAAGAACGTAAGAAGTCAGCATTTGTAACCCCACTGATTTCACTTGGGTATTGCATTGCTAAGAACAGACCTGCACGAGCACGCTCGTCAACTTCCATTTCAAGTACATCTTCACCATCCAATGTGATACTGCCTTTTGTCACTTCATATTTAGGGTGACCCATAATTGCTGAAGATAAAGTTGATTTCCCCGTTCCGTTTGGTCCCATGATTGCGTGGAACTCTCCGCCTTTTATTTCAAGATTTACACCTTTAAGAATTTCTTTCCCATCAATTTCTACGTGTAAATCCTTAATGATTAATGTAGAACCTGCCATATTGAAAACCCTCCATGTTATATAAAGTTTACTAATTCTCATTTTATTCTCATTCTAATATTATAACAAATGAAAAGTGAACACAACCTTTATGAAATATAGTCGAAAATTGTCGTGTGATAAATCCATGTCTTTCATACATTTACACTACAATGATATGTAGATAGAGAAATTAGCCAGTTTCTACTATATAACACATTTCTCTGTGAATCTACCCTTTAGGTACCTTGTATATTTTCTTCCTTTCTACTATAAAACATTCTCTAGGGATGAAATTTATTCTGCTTATATTATATTGGTTCAAATAAAAGAAGAATCAGTGTCTCCCACTGATTCCCCGATCATCTATAAATCCTACTTTTTCATTTTTCGTTCAAGATCTGCATAAATCAACTGACTTTTTCGGTATTCTTCTTCCCGACTCATTTCAACATCCATGCGTTTATCATGCTTTCTAGCATACTCTGCATATCCTATTCCGTGAGACTGATGCATCGCCTTTTCCATTTCCGGAGTAAATTTCAGGTCGAGTGAAGCTTGATTCGAGTGAATAATGAATCAATCCTTTCAGCTTATTATTTATTACATAATAAGCATAGCAAGAATTTTCACTCAACTCAAAGTTCGTAAGATAATCTCACAAACCATACTGTCTCATTACGAATCATTTTGTCAGATTAGATACACTATCTGTTGTTTTTCTCCTTGATTCTCTATTTTACTCAACTTATTGGTTTAATTGATTCAATTCTTGAATACATTCCTGAACAAGTGTAACAGCTTGGCTCATCGCAGCTCCTCCACCAAAAGCTGCTGTAACACCAACTGCTTCCAGGATTTCCTCTTCACTTGCCCCGTTATCAAGACATCCTTTTGCATGGTAAATAATACAGTATTCGTCTTGGGTATTAATCGCAATGCCTAAAGCAATTAAATGCTTTTCCTTCTTAGAAAGTTTTCCTTCCTTAAAACATGCCTCTGTAAATGCATTATAATGTGTTGCAATGTCCGGCATTTTTTGAGTGAACATTCCTAAACCCATTTTATATTCATGTAAAGCAGCTTCAGTAGAGGTCATAAGTTCTTCATTCTGTTCCATTTTACACAACTCCATTTCACCTATTTTTCACGGTTAGTATGCTTAACACATGATAAATGTATTCGGAATTTAAGCTATGGCTAGAAAAGAAAAAATGCTGACTACGAATTATCGTAGTCAGCATTTTATAGACATTACTCTCCTTTTGCAGCAGAGATAACAGAACCTTTGTATTTAGTTTCAATAAACTCTTTGATTTCATCTGATTGAAGAACATCAACAAGGGCTTTAATTTCTTCTCTATTTTCATCACCTTCACGAACAACAATTAAGTTTACATATGGGTTGTTTTCAGGTGACTCAAGTGCAATTGAATCTTCTGCCGGGTTTAAGTCGGCTTGAAGAGCAAAGTTACCATTGATTAAAAACGCATCTGCTTCATCATTTTCATATGCTTTAGTTAACATAGGTGCTTCAATATCTGCTTCAAATTCTAAGTTTTTAGGATTCTCTGCAATATCCTCAAGAGTAGCAGCTGTTTTATCAACGCCCTCTTTTAGCGTAATTAACCCTTTTTCTTCTAACATTGAAAGCATACGACCATGATCTGCCACTGAGTTACTCATGATGATTTTAGCACCATTAGGAAGATCTTCTAATGATTTATGACGTTTGGAATAAATTCCGATTGGTTCAATATGAACTCCGCCAGCATTTACAAATTTATAATCATTATCTGCAATTTGGGATTTTAAGTATGGCTCATGTTGGAAGTAGTTAGCATCTAATTCTTTTCCTTCTAATGATTTATTAGGTAAAACATAATCTGTAAATTCAACAATATCTAGTTCAATACCCTTTTCCTCTAATAGTGTTTTTGCTTCTTCTAAAATTTCAACATGGGGTACTGGTGAAGCACCTACACTAAGTGTTTTAGTTTCTCCTGCAGTACCTTCTGTTGTATCGTCTCCTTTGTCTGCTCCTCCACAAGCTACAAGTGCAGCCGCTAGGATAGTTAAGATCATAGCCAATAATGTCTTTTTCATTCTTTTTCCTCCTATCGTTTGTCGATTGATTTAGTTATGATATCTCCAATAAATTGGATAATAAACACAAAAATTAATATAATAATTGTGGCAACTAACGTCACCTGACTATTCCCTCTATTAAAACCTTCCATAAAGGCAAGGTTACCAAGACCACCTGCTCCAATGGCACCAGCCATTGCTGTATAACCGATTAATGAAATGGCTGTTACTGTAATTCCTGATACTAATGCAGGCATTGATTCAGGTAATAGCACTTTAAAAATAATGGTACTTGTTTTAGCTCCCATTGATTTTGCAGCTTCGATAACACCCTTATCAATTTCTCTTAGTGCAATTTCAACCATACGACCATAAAATGGTGCTGCTCCAATGATTAATGCAGGTAATGCTGCATTTACACCTAGCATTGTCCCGACAATTGCTTTCGTAAAAGGTATTAACAAAATAATTAAAATGATAAATGGTATTGATCGAAAAATATTAACGATGGCAGCTATCAGCTGATTAATCACTTTATTTTCCCATATGTTTCCCTTAGCCGTTAAAAATAACAATAAACCAAGAAGAAGTCCAAGAAAAAATGTAGCGATGACTGACCATGTTGTCATATATATTGTTTCATAAGTAGATTCCCAAACCTTTTCCCAGTTCACTTCTGGTAAAAGCTGCTCAAGCATGTGCGATCACCTCTACTTCTACATGCTGTCCGTAAATAAACTCTAATGCTTTGTTGATTTCCTGTTCGTCACCATCGAGGTGAATAAATAAGTTACCATATGAACCACTTTGAGTCTGAGCAATTTTCCCTTGCAGGATATTAACTTCTAAATCAAATTGTCGAATTAAATTTGAGATCAATGGCTGCTCAGCGGCTTCTCCGACGAAGGTAAGTTGAATGACTTTTCCTTTTGGATACAACTCTAATAAATGAGCTACAACTTCATTCGTTTCTTCAGGTTCTGTTACTTGCTTAACAAATCGCTTTGTTATTTCCTTTTGTGGATTTTTAAATACATCTAAAACCTCACCTTGTTCCACAACTTCCCCATTCTCCATTACAGCTACACGATGACAAATTTTACGGATTACATGCATTTCATGAGTAATGAGAACAATTGTTAACCCTAAACGTTTATTAATATCTACTAATAATTCTAAAATAGAATCAGTTGTTTGAGGATCTAATGCAGAGGTAGCCTCATCACATAATAATACCTTTGGGTTATTTGCTAGTGCTCTTGCAATCCCAACACGTTGTTTTTGTCCACCACTTAACTGTGACGGATATGCATTTTCCCGGCCTTCTAATCCTACAAGTTTTATAAGTTCATCTACACGCTTTAGTCGTTGAGACTTTTTCACACCTGCTATTTCCAAAGGAAACGCGATATTCTCTCGAACTGTTCTAGACCATAAAAGATTAAAATGTTGGAAAATCATACTTATTTCTAATCGAGCTTTACGAAGCTTTGCTCCAGTGATTGAGTCAATCTGACTTCCAGCAACATTTACCTGACCACTTGTCGGTCTTTCTAAACCATTTAAAAGGCGAATTAGTGAGCTCTTACCAGCACCACTGTAACCAATTATTCCAAAGATTTCACCTTTTTCTATTTCCAAATTCACATTGTTAACTGCCTGAACCTGACCTGATTTTGTTTCATATATTTTATTGACATTTGATAATGTAATCATCCTGTCACCTTCTTTCTAATTTCTTTATTATTAAAGATAAATAAAAAAACCTTTCTACTAATGAGCAGAAAGGCACTTATAAATCCTTTCTCTCATCTCTCAAAGCGATTGCTTTGCGTGAATTGGCACCATTTCAACATCTGTTGTTGGTTGCCGGGCTTCGTCGGGCACTTCCCTCCACCTCTCTTGATAAGAGCTTCATATATTAAATTAAGTAAATGTCGGTTTTTAAATACGAGTGTGATTGTATCATGTGTTAAAAAATTATGTCAATTAAAAACTATTTGTTATAAAATTAAAAAAATTCTGGCTAATCACTGGGTTAACTATAAAAAACGCCCTAATACAAAAAGAAAATAGGATGACATAAGCGATCATCCTACTTCTTTTTATATTTTATATATTCACTTGTTCTAAACTTCTTTTCCCTGTAGCCTTTTCAATGGCTTGTTCAAGGTCCTCAATTAAATCATCAATATGTTCTATTCCCACTGAAAGGCGTATTAAGTCTTCTTTAACTCCCGATTTCTTTAAATCCTCAACATTTAGTTGTTGATGTGTTGTACTTGCCGGGTGGATAATTAAGCTTTTGGCATCCCCGACATTTGCCACATGTGACCACAATTCAACGGAGTCTATTAAGGATGCTCCTGCTTCTCTCCCACCTTTAATGCCAAAAACGATGACTGCCCCTGCACCCTTAGGAAGATATTTATCAGCTAAATCTTTTGCAGGATGATTCGGGCTTTCAGGGTATAGCACCCATTCTACAGCGGGATGGTTCTCAAGGTAATCAACCATTTTTCGCGCATTTGATATATGCTCTTTCATTCGAACATGAAGAGTTTCTAAACCAAGTGTAAATTGAAATGCATTGTAAGGGCTAATGGCAGGTCCCATGTCTCTTAATAATTGGACTCTCGCTTTGATGATATATGCTTGTGCACCTAATGCTTCTGAATATACGAGGTCATGATAGCTTGGGTCAGGTGTTGTAAATCCGGGGAATTTAGGGCTATTCCAGTCAAACTTCCCACCGTCTATGATCACTCCTCCCAGCGTTGTTCCATTTCCTAATAACCATTTGGTCGCAGAGTGAACAACAATATCAGCACCATGTTCAATCGGCTTACACAAATATGGAGTTGCAAATGTATTATCAACAATTAGCGGAATACCAGCTTCATGTGCAATCTCTGCAACCACTTCAATATCAAGTATATCTAAGCTTGGATTACCAATCGTTTCAGCAAAAATCGCTTTCGTTTTTGGAGTAATTGCTGCGCGGAAATTCTCAGGGTTCTTCGGATCAACAAAAGTAGTGTTAATTCCATATTTCGGCAAGGTTGTGGCAAACAAATTATAAGTTCCACCGTATAAGGTAGATGCTGATACAATTTCATCGCCAGCTCCGGCGATATTCAATACGGACAATGTAATCGCTGCCATTCCACTTGCTACAGCTAAACTGCCAATACCTCCCTCAAGTTGGGCAATTCTTTCTTCAAATACTGTTGCTGTCGGATTATGTATTCTTGTATAGATATATCCCGGCTCTTTCAGTCCGAATAAATTAGCGGCATGTTCTGTATTATCAAACACATAAGCATTTGACTGATAAATAGGTACAGATCTTGCACCTGTCATTTCATCTTTTTTTAATCCACCGTGAATCGTTAATGTTTCTTGTCGATACTGTTTTTCACTCATATTGATTCCTCCCCTATTGTATTACTGCCTTGTCTACAAATAGGTGCAAATACTTGATGAAAAAACTCTGTTTTTAGACTCTTTTATTGTAATCTCCCAAGCATATTTTCGGCAAGTCTTCAAGGAGATTTAACCCTATGCTAATTTGATAAGTGCTTCGAGCTTTAAAAAATCACGATAAGACCCCTTTATGGATATACTGCCGAACGATATTAACTGTTTCATGCTAATGTTATTTTTGATCATTTCCTCTAAATCTTGCTTTCCCCCCTCAATTACGAAATCAACCTTTTGAGGACAAGAGGCCAAAATACTTGACCCTTTTGATGAAAACTCCAGAAAATAACTCTCAGTACTTTTAAGCTTAACTTCAACAATAAGGTTTCGATTCGTTAAGATGGGTTTTATAAAATCAGCTTTATTTAGGCTGGAAATAAAATCAGTCAAGAACATAAAAAATCCTCCCGATCATCAATTAGTTTATTAACTAATTTCATGAATGATCGGAAGAATCCTTTAAATAAAACTCGACAGTTTCTGCCCTTCTTGTGAAAACAACACTATTTCCCAAGAAATATGTCATCTTTTCCATTATATTGTTTTAAAAGGTCGTAAAGATATCCCACTGACTGAAACGCATATATTTTTTCCTTTAATTTTCCATCTTCAAAAATAAGTAAACATGGGACACTTTCAATTCCTAATTCTTTCGCTTCTTCAGGATAAAAATTTAAATTAACTGAATAAATATCTAAATCTGGAAGTAACTCATCCACTACACTTAACATTTTTCTAGCAACCTGACATGTACCACACATTGGTGTAAATAAATACATTACATGAAGGCCTTTATTCAGTATCGTAAGCTGCTTTTCATTCCACTCAATCATAGTCCTAACTTTTTTACACCCTTCTAAAGAAATTTTGCATTTACATCTATATTAGCAGTAAGCAGGACTGACGCAACATGGTGATCAGGTGCTGTTGCAACCTCACGATAAGCCCTGTCAATATAGAGGTGGGAAGCTTCTGGAAATTCCCGTTTAAATTGTTTTCGTAAACGATCTCCGGCATCATCTGAATCGACTAAAATATACACATCTTTAAGGAATAACTCATCGATTAATTCATCCATTTTTGTTAAACTGATCGTTCCATTTGTACAAATGATTTCTATAGGTTCACATATTACATTTAATACCTTCTTTTTATCTGATTTCCCCTCAACAATTAATACTTTTTCAACCTCAACTAACGACATAACCATCACCTAATTTTAAATGTAAAAGTCTTTTCTATAACGTATTCGATTTGTCGAGGTTGTTTCCCTTTAATTTCACGTTTTTTCTATTTTATAAAGAAAAAACATATAAAGAAAACAGACCATTAATTATATAGGTAAAAGTGCAAAAAAGCAGTGGTGTTAGCCACTGCTTTACCATTAACACCAGCCATTTTCATCGTCACAATCGACATATTTTTGATCTGGTCCAGATACTACATCTGCAATTTGATAAAAGTGGCTATTATTAAATTCATAACCAGCTTTCAAGTTATAATTATTTTCAGAGACCATCTGGCCAATTTTTTCTTTTTCCAGATAAAGATTTAATTGCCCATCTCCGAATTTCCCGACAACTCGATCAGTAATATCTAATCGTTGTTTTTGAATAGACATATGGACACCCTCCTTTACCTTACTTATAGGGTGTCCATTTTTTTTTACATCATGCTCTTAGTCTTGATTTGTCTTTTCTTCGTATTGTTCTGCAGTCATTAATTTTTCAACATCCGCAATATCTGAAGGCTCAATAACAATCATCCACGCCTTTTCATATGGTGATTCATTAACAAATTCAGGGCTATCATCAAGATCTTCATTGATTTCAATAATCTTCCCACTAATTGGTGCATAAAGCTCAGAAACAGTCTTTACAGATTCAACACTGCCAAATGGCTCGTCCGCTTTTATTTCATCGCCAACTTCCGGTAGTTCGACGAAAACGATATCACCTAGTTCTGATTGAGCAAAATCAGTAATGCCAATTCGAACTTTTTCTCCTTCAACTTTTACCCATTCGTGCTCTTCTGAATAACGAAGTTCTTTTGGTGTGTTCATGTTCTCATACCTCCAGGATTTTTATCATTATGAATGTCATTGGATCCGCTATATCCTTTAATAGTAATTACTATTGTTTTAGCAGTTTTTTGGCACTGTTGCAAGAGCTTCAGTTAATTCCCCCATGCTTCAACAAATTGGTCTTCCTTAAAACCTATTGTTACCTTTTGATTTCCAACAGTAAGTGGACGTTTCACTAACATTCCATTAGACGATAGTAGGTTGAGCATTTCGTCCTCTGACATTGATGCTAATTTATCTTTAAGACCAAGCTCTCTATATTTTTGTCCACTTGTATTAAAGAATTTTTTTAGTTCTACTTCACTCTTTTGGTAAATGCTTGATAATTCTTCTTTGGAAGGAGGATTTTCCACAATATGTATTTCATTAAATTCAATGTTATGTTCTTCTAACCATTTTTTCGCTTTTCGACATGTTCCACATTTAGGGTACCAGTAAAAATCTAATGCCATTTGTATCACCTCCAACATCACATGATCTATAAAGTGCTATTCCATTTTTGAGAGGAATATTTTTCTTTATCTTATCATAGATTTTTGACGGCGCCTAATTAGGAATGTCCTGTTTGTGACAAATTTTTTCAAATTTAAAAGGCTGTTTTTTGTATACTTTGCAATGTTATAGGTGAAAATTAGTTCGTTTCATTGCGCTCAAGACACTATAGAATAAAAATAATATTCAACTGCTACAATCTTTAAGAAGATAGCCGTAAAAAAGAGGCAATCCTCGTTAAAAGGATTGCCTCTTTCCCTTATGCCAAATAAGCGTTTTTATCAATAATAGCTGCAGCGATTTCTCTTTTCTTGCCGATTACATTGATCGGTGTGTGTCTAGTGAATTTTCTTAATGCTGATAACATCATGCGGAGGGAATCACCTGATTCGACTGCAATTAATGACTCTTTAGCATGGGACTCAATTTCATTAAATGCTTCCTGACAGTATACCTGTGTGTAAAGAAGCTTTTGCTTATTTTTTTCTTCACCTGTTTTGGCGATTCCCTTTTCTGTTCGAAGAATCGCTGATTCCATTGCATATACATTGCTCACGATGTCTGCAATATTCACTAATACTTCCTGCTCTTTTTGTAGTTCTTTTCCGTATTTTTGTGCAGCAAGACCTGCAATTAATACGCCGATTTTCTTCGCATTTTTCAAAAGGTATTTCTCTTGCTCCAATGTTCCCTCTCCAACTTCCTCAGGCATAAGCATCATCAACTCTTCTTGTAAGCTTTGTGCTTTTTGGAATAAAGGCAATTCTCCTTTAAGCGCTTTTCGCAAATAAGTTCCCGGTACTAATAAACGATTAATTTCATTTGTTCCTTCAAAAATACGATTAATACGGGAATCACGATAAACACGCTCTACTTCATATTCAGCCATAAAGCCGTAGCCCCCATGGATTTGGACAGCTTCATCGACAACATAATCTAGTGTTTCCGAACCAAAAACTTTATTCAATGAGCACTCAATTGCATATTCAGCTATAGATTGGGCTACTTCTTTGCCATCTTTGATTTCCTCATCTGTTAGTCTGCTCATACGGTCTTCAAAAAGTCCGACTGTCCGATAAACTGAGCTTTCCATTGCATATGTTTTCACAGCCATATTGGCAAGTTTTTCTTGAATAAGTGAGAAGCTAGAAATTGGAGTTTTAAATTGTTGACGTTGATTTGCGTATTGAACAGCAACATCGATTAATCTTTTTGAACCGCCAATTGTTCCAACTGCAAGTTTGTAACGGCCAATATTTAATATGTTAAAAGCAATGACATGACCTTTTCCAAGCTCACCTAATAAGTTTTCTTTAGGGACAAGTGCGTCTTCTAAAATAACGGTTCTTGTTGATGAACCTTTTATCCCCATCTTCTTTTCTTCAGGTCCTGTCGACACTCCCGGGAAGTCTCTTTCTACAATAAAGGCTGAAAAGTGTTCTCCATCTACTTTCGCATATACGATAATGACATCAGCAAACCCGGAGTTTGTGATCCATTGCTTTTCACCATTTAACACAAAATGTGTACCTTCTGCATTTAATCTTGCCGTTGTCTTTGCTCCTAATGCATCAGATCCTGAGCTTGGCTCTGTTAATGCATAGGCAGCAATTTTTTCACCTGTTGCAAGTTCAGGTAAGTATTTCTTTTTTTGCTCCTCATTTCCAAACAGAACGATCGGTAATGATCCAATCCCTACGTGTGCACCAAAGGAAAGGGAGAAGCTTCCTGCTCTTGAAATTTTCTCTGTAATAAGTGCCGAGCTTATTTTATCTAAACCGAAACCACCGTATTCTTCCGGAACATCTGCCCCTAATAAACCAAGTTCCCCTGCTTGCTTTAACAGTTTCACAGATTTTTCAAATTGATGATTTTCAATGTCTTCTAAATGCGGTAAAACTTCATTTACAGTAAAATCTTCTGTTGTTTTTGCAATCAACTTCTGCTCATCTGTAAAGTCTTCCGGGGTAAACATGCGATCGTACGAGATATCCTCAATTAAGAAGCTGCCACCTTTAATCACCGAATTCGTTGCTTTTGCCATGAAAAATTCCCCCACTCTTTTATTGTCAGTTCACGATCTATTCATCTTACTATGGTCCATGGTTACACTAATTCAAATACTCCTGCTGCACCCATTCCTCCGCCGATACACATTGTGACAACACCAAACTGCTGGTTTCTTCGCTTCATTTCATGAATAAGTGAGAGGGTAAGCTTAGCACCTGAGCAGCCTAGCGGGTGACCCAGAGCAATAGCTCCGCCATTCACATTGACTTTTTCTTCATCAAGTCCTAGTTCCCGTATAACCTGAATCGATTGAGATGCAAAGGCTTCATTTAATTCAAATAGCCCAATATCTGAAAGCTCCAGTCCTGCATATTTTAATGCCAATGGAACAGCTGCTACTGGACCAATCCCCATTACTTCGGGTGGCACACCTGCCACCGCAAAAGATTTGAATTTTGCCATAGGTTCGTATCCGAGAGATTCAGCTTTTTCCCGATCCATTAGCATAACAGCTGCAGCACCATCACTCGTTTGTGAGGAATTTCCAGCTGTAACAGACCCTTTTATTGAAAAAGCCGGCTTTAAGGTAGCTAATATATCTGATGTTGTATTCGCGCGAACTCCTTCATCTTGACTAAATTGAACCACTCTCTCCTGAAGCTTGTGATCAGCTCCAACTGTTCGAACATTGACTTCAACAGGAACAATTTCATCATCAAACTTTCCTTCTTGAATCGCCTTTGCTGCCCGCTTATGACTTCTTACAGCAAAAGCATCTTGTTCTTCACGAGAAATCCCATATTTTGTTGCTACCTGCTCAGCGGTGTGCCCCATTCCCATATAATACTCCGGTGCTTCCTCTGCCAGTTTTACATTAGGCCGAACCACATGCCCCATCATCGGCACAAGGCTCATAGATTCAGCTCCTCCGGCTATTGCAGTATCCGAATGACCAAGCATGATCTTCTCCGCTCCATAAGCTATGCTTTGCAGGCCGGAAGAGCAATATCGATTAATAGTGATGGCAGGAACTGTATAAGGAAGTCCCGCTAAGGCTCCTATATTTCTCGCCATATTTAAGCCCTGCTCTGCTTCCGGCATCGCACAACCGATAATTAAATCATCGATGTTACCTTCATAATCCCCGGCTCTTTTCAACGTCTCTCTTACAACTAAAGCACCTAAATCGTCCGGACGCATATTAGCTAAAGTCCCCTTTTTTGCTCTACCAACCGGTGTTCTGGCACCAGCAACAATGACTGCTTCCTTCATTCAATCCTACCTCCCTTTTATTAGTTTCTAAGCGGCTTTCCTTTTACGAGCATGTGCTGCATTCTTGCTTGAGATTTTCTTTCCGCTACTAAACTTAAGAACGCTTCTTTTTCTAAATTTAATAAATATTGTTCATCAACCTCTGTTCCAAATGGAACTTTTCCCCCTGCTATCACAAAAGCCAGTTTTTTAGCAATTTTCAAATCATGTTCTGAAATATAGCCTGAAAGGTACATAGACTGTGCACCAAGTAATAACGTAGCATATCCTGTTTCTCCAACTACAGGAATTTTCTTTTTAATTGGCGGTTGGTATCCTGCATCATATAGGTCAATGACACGTTTTTTAGCATCATGAATGAGATGGTCACTGTTTATACTTATACGATCATTTTCATTTAAGAATTGATTTTGTTTCGCTTCTGCTGCAGATGATGATACTTTTGCCATTGCAATTGTTTCAAACACTTTATTTGCAACAGTCTGTAAATCAAAACCAGCACCTTTAGGCATATTGTTTAGCTGTTTAATATAAAGCTCTTTATTTCCTCCTCCACCAGGTATTAATCCAACTCCAACTTCCACTAACCCCATGTATGTTTCACTTGAAGCTTGGATGCTGCTTGCCGGGAGACATATTTCAGCCCCTCCCCCTAATGTCATTCCAAACGGTGCTGCAACAATAGGTTTTTTGCTATATTTGATGTTCATCATGGCTTGCTGAAATTGGTTAATGACCATATCAATTTCAAACAAATTATCGTCCTGTGCTTCCATTAAAATCATTCCAAGATTTGCACCAACACAAAAGTTCTTCCCTTGATTTCCAATCACAAGTCCTTTGTAATTTTTCTCGACTTCTGCGATTGAGAAATTAATCATTTGAATAATATCAAATCCAATGGCATTACTTGGTGAATGGAACTCTAATAAAGCAACACCATCACCTAAATCAATTAAGCTCGCACCACTGTTTTTCTTTATTACCCCATGGATTTCTTTATATTGTTTAAGATCTATCACCTTTGGATTTCTTCTTACTTGTCGGTATTCACCATCAGAATAGTAAAATAGTACACCATTTTCTCTTCGATAAAATGTTCCGCAGCCTTTGCCAAGCATATCCTTAACCCAGACAGGTACCTTAGAACCCTGCTGTTCCATTAGCTCAACCGACTTTTCAATCCCTATAGCATCCCATAATTCAAATGGACCTAATTCCCAACCAAAGCCCCATTTCATCGCCTGATCAATCGCCACAATATCATCAGCAATATCACCTAGAAGTTGGGCTGAATATATGAGTGTCGGAATTGTGATTCCTCTTAATAAAGCTCCTGCACGGTCTTCCGCGTAAATAAGCGCTTTCAATTTATTTTCTAGTCCCTTTGCTTGCTTTGCCTGTTCAACAGATGGTGCCAGCAATTTTTTCCGCTCTTCATATTGGAATGTTTCGGGATTTAATTCAAGAATGTCTTTTCCTTCCTTCTTATAAAAACCTTGGCCGCTTTTACTACCAAGCCACTTATTATCAAGCATTTTTTGCATAAATACAGGAATATCAAATACTTCTTTTTCTTCTCCATCTACAAGTTCATATACATTTTTTGCGACGTGTGCAAAAGTATCAAGACCGACTACATCAAGGGTTCGAAAGGTTGCACTCTTCGGTCTGCCGATAAGGGGACCTGTAATAGAATCGACTTCACCAACACGATAGCCGCCTTTCATCATCTCCTGAACGGTTACTAATAACCCGTAAGTACCAATTCTGTTTGCAATAAAGTTTGGTGTGTCTTTTGCTTCAACAACACCTTTACCAAGGACATCTTCACCGAATGATTTTATGAATGCCAGGACTTCCTGATCGGTGTCTTTTGTTGGAATCACTTCTAAAAGCTTTAAGTATCTAGGGGGATTGAAAAAATGCGTACCTAAAAAGTGCTTTCGGAAGTCTTCTGAACGTCCTTCTGCCATAGCCTCTACAGAAATACCTGATGTATTTGAACTGATGATACTCCCTGGTTTTCTATATTGGTCTACAAGAGCAAAGACCTTTTGTTTTACAGCTAAATTTTCGACAACAACCTCAATAATCCAATCTGCCTCATTAAGAAGATGCATGTCATCTTCAAAGTTACCTACCTCAATACGTTCCAGATTACTCTTATCTGTAAGTGGTGCCGGCTTTTGTTTAAGAAGCTTTTGTACAGCTGTTTGTACAAGACGATTTCGAACAGCTTTATCTTCAAGTGTGAAACCTTTTTTTAGTTCTTCTTCATTTAATTCTCGAGGCACAATATCTAACAGTAAAACAGGGATGCCGATATTTGCTAAATGTGCTGCGATTCCAGAGCCCATTACCCCTGATCCTAAGACAGCCGCTCTTTTTATATGCTTGACCATATATTCTCCCCCTTTATTTGAATGAATACTCATTCATTTTATTTTTAAAAAAAATGAACCCTTATGAGTTTCTTTATTATAAATATAAAAGATTTACATCATGACTTCAATAGATTTATCACAATTTTTCCTAAATAATCAAATCAATCATTGGACAAGTTAATCTCTAGGAGGTGATATAAAATGGCAAGATTAAAAAAGTCTCCTTCAAAAGCGGGTGTTAGTGCTGCAAGCGTAAAGGGGAATGCGGGACCTACTAACGAAAAAGCTGGCGGCGGGAAACGCACTAGTCAAAATCAACAATATAAACAGCATAATATGGGTAGCGACGATATGTAATGTGGAGACATATGAAAAAGGGACTGGCACTATAGTTGCAGAGTTCCCTTTTTCATCTTTATCGTCTTTATCGTTTGATCATTCCTTTTATCACAAAGGCTATATTTGCAGGTCTTTCTGCCATTCTTCTCATGAAATATCCGTACCAATCTGTCCCATAAGGAACATATACCCTCATCTTATATCCTTCATGAACAATATCCAATTGCTTTTCAGGACGAATTCCATAGAGCATTTGAAATTCAAATTGAGTCTTTGAAATACTATATTTGTTTACAATTTGTTTGGTATATTCAATTATCTGGTCATCATGTGTTGCAATAGCTGTATAGTGACCATTAAGTAGATGCATTTTAATGATCTTTTTAAAATTCATATCTACATCTTTTTTATCTGGAAATGCAACATCTGCTGATTCCTTATATGCACCTTTAACAAGTCTTAAGTTTGCTTGATAAGTACCTAAATGCTCAACATCATCTACCGTTCGATACAAATAAGCTTGAAGGACTGTGCCAACATTGTCATACTCAGATCTAAGTTGTTTAAAAATCTTCAATGTTTTTTCACACCTTGAATAATCTTCCATATCAATGGTTATAAAAACACCATGTTTTTTTGCTGTTGCCAAGATGCGGCGCATATTCGATAAGACGACATCTTCAGAAATATCTAAGCCCATCGATGTTAATTTAATGGAAACTTGTGAGTTTAATCGCTCATTACCAATGATCTCAATCGCTTTTATACAATGATTGGCTGTTTCCTCAGCCTCGTTTTCATCAATAATAAATTCTCCTAAATAATCTAATGTTACGTCAAGACCTTTATGATTTAATTGTTTAATCACATCTTTTGCAACATCAATCGTATTACCGGCAACAAATCTAGCTCCCCCAAAACGCAAGCCGTATTTTTTGGCCAACTTCGTCATCATCTTATTTCTGGATAAAAACATAAAAGAGTTCCGTAAAAGTTTTTCCATCTTAAACCGCCTCCCTTTCATCTTTATACCGAAGAAAAGCACAATGAAAGAAAACGCATTCAAATTCTGTATCTTTATCAAATCTGTATTCGTCTTATTCCTACTATATGTTTGATGAATAAAACTGTTCAAAACCACAAGTGTCTTGCATAGGGCTACTGGGAATGTGTAATCATAGACAAGAAAGAATTGTGAGGAGGTTTAACATGCAACAGCAAAATTTTCAACAACAAACTCAACCTGGTATGATGCAGCAACCACCAAATGTTGTGACAACAAAGGATCAGCTTTACCTTACAGATATGCTTTCCTGGAACCTTTTAGCAATGAAAAAAGCTCATTTTTTTGCTTCACAATGCCAAAATCAACAAGTAAAAACGCAATTGGAAAAAGTCGGTCAAATGCATGAACAACACTATCAGAAAATTTTAGGGCATTTACAAACCCAACAGCAATCTTCACAGAGTTCACAACTTCAATAGGAGGCAGCACAAAATGGATCAAATAAAAAGTGCATCAATGACACCGGTTCAACAGGGACCACAAATGAATGATCGTGACTTTACAAATGATCTTTTAGCAACTGAAAAATATTTAACGACGGCATATTCAACTGCTTTAAATGAAGCAAGTCATCAAAGTCTTTATCAAGACCTGCATTCAATTCTAACTGAAACACAGCAGGCTCAAAGAGATCTTTATAACTTCATGTTTCAAAACGGATGGTATACTCTTGAAGCAGCTGATACACAAAAGCTTCAGCAGTCTTATCAAAAATTTTCTTCGTCTATTCAACAAGAATCTCCATACGGAAAGACCCAATAAAAGTAAAGGGACTGTTCAAAACACAGTCCCTTTACTTTTATTGATTTTTTGTTTCCCTATGTTTTTCATTTAAAACCTTTATCTCATTGATAATGACCTTCAGGTTGTCTTTTGCATCTGGATATGATGCATTCCAATGTTTGGTGAGTGGTGGCATTGACTTTGATATATGTGAATAAAGAGCCCACATTATTACTTTTTCCTTCAATTCATCAGAAGAATCTCCTAACAGCAATTCGGTATACTTCTCTAAGAGCCCATCAAATTGATCTTTTAATTTTTGATCCATTCATGAACACCTCCTAATTCGGACTTATGCATTCAATTGGACACGTATTACATCGATCATTATTTTTTGATGTAAGATAAAATAAACAGCAAGTTGATCTTTTTCGTATATCATTTTGTTTTTCATGAAAAAATGGAGCAAGTGGATTTTTAGCTTTTACTCCAAAAAGATGAGGAGATGCCTCCATTACAACATATGAAAAATCATCACGTATTCTCGCTTTTGTTTCTTCCGATAAATCCTTGTCTTCTAATGTAGACTCATACATCCAAAAAATATAGAGTGCTACATTCTCCCATAAAATAACCTTTGCAACACGCGATACTTTTGAAATAGATGTAATCATAAGAGCAATATTTTGTTTAAATAGAACCTCTAAAACCTCATCACGCCATTCATTTCGATTCGAAGCCGGAGTGGTGACTTCCGAGTTTGCAAAATGGAAACTCGGTAACCAAAATGGATCGTCCTCTTCTGTGTATAAAAAAAGGTTGTCAATGGAACTATTTATCCCTTTATTAAATACACTCATACTATATAAAACAAGCGCAGCTAAAAAGGCATAACTCTTTACAAGCATCGAACCTAATACCTGCTGTTTATCTGTGTTGTATTTTATTTGTAAATTATCATTGAATAATCTGATCAACTGGTCTTCATTTAATAAGTCCGAACCCCTGACCATGACCTGTGGTGAAGTCTCTTTTAAAGATAATCGATATTTTTCTAATATTTTTTCTTCTACTTTCGTTAATTCAGCCATTTAATGCGCCAACTTCCTTTACAATACATCGCCCTTTTCCATGAGGGATACAAAGCGGAGTTCCAAAAATGGGATCAACTGTGACCTCACAGTTCATCTCAAAAACATTTTGCACTAAACTACAATTGATCACTTCTTCAGGCTTTCCTTGTGCAAAAACCTTTTTATCTTTTAATGCTACTAAATTATGAGCATAACGACAAGCTAAATTCAGATCATGAAGCACCATAACAATTGTACGATTTTCCCGCTCATTCAATTCAAATAGCAGATCTAGTATTTCAATTTGATGTGTCATATCCAAATAAGTTGTCGGTTCATCCAACAAAATAATATCTGTTTTTTGTGCCAAAGTCATAGCTATCCATGCACGCTGTCGTTGCCCCCCTGATAATGAATCAACCGTTCTCTCGGCTAGCTCCTGTAAACCAGTTGCTTCTAAAGCACTGTTAACTGCTTCTTCGTCCTCTTCAGACCATTGCTTTAACCAGCTTTGATATGGGTAGCGTCCTTGTTTAACGAGCTGCAGGACTGTTAATCCCTCTGGTGCTGTTGGACCTTGAGGAAGAATTGCAAGCTGCTTGGCTACTTCTTTTGTTGATAATTTTGCTATTGCATTACCTTCCAGTAAAACAGTTCCTTCCTTCGGCTTTAACAGTCTTGCAATAGACCTAAGCAAAGTTGATTTTCCACAACCATTACTACCGATAAAAACGGTAATTTCACCTTTAGGAATTTTTACATCAAGCTCATTTATAATAATCGTATCTCCGTATGAAAGTGTTAGAGCACTTGTTTCTATGGCTGCCATTTTAAAATCACTCCTTTTTGGATGGTCTATTGTTAATTGTTTCTAGTTTTATATAACAAATAAATAAAATACGGTGCTCCAATTGCTGCAGTAAATACTCCTGCCGGAACCTCTAAAGGAGAAAATAAAATTCTTCCTAAAAGATCAGCCGCCATTACCAGAATCGCTCCGATTAAGGCAGATACTGGAAGGAGGGCTCCGAATGATGATCCAACGAGTCTTCTCCCTATATGTGGAGCCATTAATCCCACAAACCCAATAACACCTGCAAAGGCAACTGCGCTACCTGTTAGTGCTGTACTTAACAGTAATAGTAAAAAACGATTTCGTTGAACAGCACTTCCTACCCCTGTTGCCAGCTCATCACCAAGCTCTTGGATATTAACATTCCGAATTGAAATGATGCTTATAATTAATAAAACAACAACAACGGGTAATAGAATTCGAACCTGCTCCCATGTTGCTCCATAGACGGTTCCCGTAATCCATACATTCGCTTGTGAGGCTTGATAAATCGGACCTTTTACCATAAATAAAGTTGTCAGAGACTGAGCAAGCATTGATAAACCAATCCCAATTAACACAAGCCTAATAGAAGAGGCTCCATTTTTCCATGATAACAAATAAACGAGAATCCCGACGATCGCCGCACCTATAAATGCTGCTACAGGCATCCATTTAATACTTACAAAAAGCGAATTATTTTGATCACTGAACAGCATAAGAAATAAGACTACCCCAACAGATCCTCCCCCTGTTATTCCGATAATATCAGGTGAAGCAAGAGGGTTCCGAATTAATCCTTGTAAAATAGCTCCGGCAACCGCTAAACTAATTCCTACTAGTAAAGCAATCATAATTCTGGGCAGCCGAAACGAAAAGATAAATAAATTTTCCATTTCGTCCCCAAACCCAAATAAGGTCTTTAGCACATTAAGTGGATGAATGAGTACTTCACCAACCCCAGTACTCGTCAAAAATACAAGACATGTAACGGCAAGGAGAATAACAGAAACGGCAAAAGCTTTTTTATCAATTAAGAAAGAGAATTTATTTGAACCAAAGCGAAGCTTATAATATTTTTTCATGATTGATTAAACCCCCTGCGAGCAATGTAAATAAAAAAGGGAGTTCCTATAATAGCCGTCATTACACCAACTGGAATCTCTTCCGGCATCACAATATATCTAGCTAAAATATCAGCAAACACAAGTAAAGAGCCTCCGAGAACAACACAATATGGAAATATCCAGCGATAATCATTTCCTACAATAAACCTTGCAAAATGGGGAATTACGATCCCAATAAACGCAATTGGACCCGCTACTGCTACAGCCCCTCCCCCTAAAATAATCACAAGTAAAGCACCTGTTAACTTTACAAAGCCTGTTCTTTGCCCCAAACCTTTTGCTACATCTTCCCCCATTGTTAATACATTTATCTTTTGAGAAAGAATCAAGCTAATTATGATGGCAGGTAAAATATATGGGAGAACGGTAAATAAGCTTTCTAGCTTTCTCCCTTGTATAGAGCCTGCTAACCAAAAAAGAACTTGATCTAATGCTGCTTCATTAACAACCAATAACCCTTGTGTTAAAGATGAAAAGAGTGCAGCCATTGCTGCCCCTGCTAATGTCAGCTTCATAGGTGTCAGACCTTCCCGTCCAAAAGAGCCTACAAAATAAACAATAAACGCTGAAAAAGCAGCTCCTGCAAATGCAATAAATGTAAACCCCTGGTAAGAATTAACATAAAAGAAGGTAACCGCAACAACGATAAAAAAACCAGCACCGGCGTTAATGCCAAACACACTTGGTGATGCCAGAGGATTCTTAGTTAGTGCCTGCATAATGGCCCCTGCCAAAGCTAAACTGGCTCCTACCGTAGCACCTATTAAAGCTCTTGGCAAACGTACCTCGTAGACGATAATATGTTCATTTGTGCCATTAAAACTCGTAAATGCGTCATAAACAGTCTTTAAATTTGTATCTGCATATCCAAACACAAGACTTCCACACATTAAAAGCAAGAGTAATGATAAACCTAAAATAAGACCAATTGATTTTTGATAATTTGATTTTAATATCATATTTTCTCCTTGCAACTATCCATACTTCCTTTTCATCTTATCAAATATAGTTGATCTTGAAAATCATTTTCATTTAACTATTGACAACACTTTAACTTCACCTTATCATTCAGTATGTAAATGAAAATCATTATCAACAACGGAGGTCAAAACATGAGCAATACATACAAAAAGTCATGGTTATCATTATTTTTACTAAGCTTCACTCTTCTTATTCTTGCTGCATGTGGTAATAACAATGAAGAAACAACTGATTCTCAAGGTGCTAAAGATGGAAGTGATACACCTGCAGAAGAAACATATACAGTTGAACATGCTATGGGTACTACTGAAATTACTGGTACTCCGGAAAAAGTAGTCATCTTAACGAATGAAGGAACGGAAGCTCTTCTGGCAATGGGAGTAACTCCGGTTGGCGCTGTTCAATCTTGGCTTGGTGAGCCTTGGTATGATCATATTTCAGATCAAATGACTGATGTTCAAGTGGTTGGTACTGAGAGTGAAGTAAATGTGGAAGCCATTGCTGCACTAAAACCTGATTTAATTATCGGAAATAAAATGCGTCAAGAAAAAGTATACGAACAACTAAAGGCTATTGCACCAACTGTTTTCTCTGAGACATTAAGAGGTGACTGGCAGGAAAACTTTAATTTATATGCAAAAGCACTAAATCGTGAAGAAGAAGGCAAAAAGATCATTACTGAATTTGAATCAAGAATTACATCTTTGAAGGATTCACTAGGCGATAAAGTAAATCAGGAAGTTTCTGTTGTACGCTTTATGGCAGGTATGACAAGAGTTTATTATACTGATACATTTTCTGGAGTCATTTTTGACAAGCTTGGATTAAAACATTCAAGTTCGGTTCAAGAGTTATTTAAGGATAATCCAGATGATTTATTTATGCGTGAAGTTGGCAAAGAAATTATTCCACAATTAGATGCTGATATTCTATTCTACTTCACCTACGCACCACCCGGTGATACTGAAGCAACTAAAACGGAAGAAGAATGGACAAACGATTCTCTATGGAAAAACCTAGAAGTGGTGAAAGCGGAAAAAGCATATAAAGTTGATGATGCAATTTGGAATACTGCCGGTGGGGTCATTGCAGCTAACTTACTTTTAGATGATATTGAAAAAAAATTGATTGCTGAATAAGATAAAAGGCGGCTAACAATGTTGGCTGTCTTTTATTTATGTTTAACTTTTTGTTTTTTCTTCATTAAAAAAGGGGAAAATAGCAATATCCTAAACATAAAATGGGAGATGAGCTATCTTGCTTCAGGCAGCTTTTTGGGGTGCTTTTGCCGGATCACCCATCTTCTTTGGAGCGTTGGTAGGGCTTTTCACCAATCTTCCTAAGAAGATAACCGGATTGATTATGTCATTTGGTACAGGTGTATTAATAGGAGCTGCTTCATTTGAATTGTTGACAGAAGCAGTAAATGTAGGTGGTTTATGGGCAACATCACTTGGATTTCTTTCCGGAGCCTTAGTTTTCACTTTTTCTGAGGCAATTATTTCAAAAAAAGGAGGAAGTGAACGAAAGCGATCAAAAAAGAGATCTGAAAATCATTCCGGTTTATCAATCTTTATCGGGACAATTATTGACGCCGTTCCGGAATCGATTATTATTGGAGTAAGTTTACTTGAACAGGGAACGGTTAGCTACTTAATGGTTATTGCTGTTTTAATTAGTAATTTTCCTGAGGGTCTTTCAAGTACTGTTGGATTGAAACATGATGGCTATAAACGTAAGAAAATATTGCTTATGTGGCTAATCGTTGTGTGTCTTTCATCCATTAGCTCTTTATTAGGTTTTGCACTTCTTCAACATGCACCAAGTCACTTTGTTTCAATTATTTCTGCTTTTGCAGCTGGCGGAATTTTTGCGATGGTTTCTTCAACAATGATGCCTGAAGCATTTGAGGAAGGTGGTGCAGTTGTAGGCTTCGTTGCTTCATTAGGTCTCTTGGCTTCATTGTTTTTGGCAAGCATATAAACGATTAAAAGGGGCATCTCCAAATTAAAATGGAGACCCCTTCTTTTATTTATCCAGTTAAAATATCTTCTTCGGGATAACGAATCTTTTCTTTTGATGGTGTTGCTAAAGAAAACATTAAGGTTAATGGACCAAGTTTGCCCAAGATCATAATGAAGATAATAAGCTGTTTTCCAACAGATGATAGTGTCACTGTGAGCCCTGCAGAAAGACCGACCGTACCAAAGGCTGATACCACTTCAAACATGATATCAATAAATGAAGCATTTCTCTCTGTTAAATTTAATAGCAAGATACCAAGAATAACAAATACGATACTTATCATTGAAATTGCGAGAGCTTTCAAGAGAAAGGATGTATTTATTGTTCTTTTTAATACAACAATATCATTTTTCCCTCTTAAAAAGCTTATAGTCGCTAGTGCTATAATTAAGGCTGTCGTTAATTTAATTCCTCCGCCGGTAGATCCGCTACCTGCTCCGATAAACATTAAAATAATGATAAAAAACAATGTTGTTTCATCCATGCTTCCAATATCAATTGTATTAAATCCGGCAGTTCTAGGTGAAACAGCTTGGAAATAAGATGCCCAAAGCTTGTCTTTTAATGTGAAATGACCCAGTGTTTCAGGGTTACTATATTCCATACAAAAGATAAACAGCATTGCAACAATATTAATAATAAGAGTGCCAATAATCATCAATTTAGTATGAAGTGATAGTTTTTTGAACTTTCTCTTTTTCCACACATCGACTAAAACAGTAAAACCAATTCCTCCAATGATAAATAATATTGATATAACAATATTCACTAAAGGATCTCCTACATATTGCATAAGATTATCTGACCAAAGTGCAAAACCTGCATTGTTAAAAGCTGAGATTGAATGAAAAAAGCTAAAAAACAACCCCTTAGTCCATCCGAATTGCGGGACCCACCGAATAGAAAGGAAGATCATCGCAATAAGTTCAATCGTAATCGAAAATACAAACAAGTATTTCACCAGCTTAATAATTCCACCAACTGATGTTTGGTTTAAAGCATGTTGCATAAGCAATCTTTCTTTAAGTCCTATCTTCTTTCCTACCATCATGTAAATTAACACGGCAAATGACATGATTCCAAGACCGCCAACTTGAATAAGCACGGCAATAATAAACTGACCAAAGGTTGTAAAGGTTGTAGCCGGATCTACTGTTGCAAGACCTGTTACCGTCATCGCTGAGGTACTAATGAATAATGCATCTACCCATTTAATCCCCTCATGAGTAGAGAACGGTAACTTTAAAACACATGTTCCTACTGTTATCGACACAACAAAAACAAGTACCAGCAACTGTGAGGGATTCAATTTAATGAATTTTTTCACTTTACATACCAGACTCTTCAAAATTAATAATATCTTTATTTTTACCAATTATCAGTAAGACATCACCTACTGTAATCCGTTCGTCATCTGAAGGTGATACACAAATGTCTTCTCCTCTTTGAATACCAACAATATTACAGCCATATTTAGAAGGGATATTTAAATCATAAATTGTCTTATTACATAGTTTTTTTGTCGCAACGACTTCTACAAGACTGTACTCCCTTGATAACTCTATATAATCAATCATTTTTTCAGATATAATATGATGGGCAATTCGCTTTGCCATATCCCGCTCAGGATGAATCACTCGGTTTACACCAATTTTATCTAATACCTTTTGATGGTAGTCATTTTGAGCCTTTGCCCATACTTGCGGAATGCCTAGATCTTTTAAAATGAGAGATGTTAAAATACTTGCTTCAATATCATCACCAAATGATACGAATGCATGGTCCACATTTCGAACCCCCAGCTGTTTTAAGATCGTTTCATCTATGGCATTTGCGCTTACTGCATGTGTCGCATAAGCAGCATACTGTTGGACTTTTTCCTCACTCTTATCAATCGCAAGAACCTCAATTCCAAGCTCATGAAACTCCTTTACAAGACTTCCACCAAAACGACCTAAGCCAAATACTGCAAATTGCTTCTTCACAAAAATTCCTTCTTTCAATGCATAATGTAGTCAGTTACTAATGTCTTGTTAAAACAATGTGTACACATATGTTTCAAAACAACCCAAAAAGACACAAGGGTAGTGAGTCCCTGTGTCTTTTCATAAGCACATGGTCAACCCTTTAACGCTTACGGAGTTAGCTGTCGGATTCGGGCAAAAGAGTAGCCCTACAAACCATCGATTAAGATGTTTGATTCACCCCAAGTCTGTTAAGACACTTTCATGGGTCCCCCGCTCCTATTTTTATAGGATTAAGCGATCTTTGATCATCTATTCTTTTTTTGTTTGAAAACGTGCTTTTCTTAATAAGTAGTCGACTAACTTAATGATTCATATTATTTATGAATGTAATCTTACTCCCCTCACCAATCAATCGTAAAGCATGAAAAAGTTCATTTTTTGATAATATTTGTTCAAAATCACGCAATTAATCGTTTACATCTATTGTTTTCTTATTCAATCGTCTTATTTTATTCTTTTCCTAGGATATATTTTACAAAACAAAAAAAGACACAAGCATCATCTGCTGTGTCCATATCATTTAGTGATTACTTTTTTTATTCGCAGGCTCCTCATCATCCATAAGGCCCTTTGTAGCATTTTTAAATTCTCTAAGTGTTTTACCAGCTGCTTTTCCCAGTTCTGGTAATTTTTTTGGTCCAAATAATAATAAAGCGACAAACAAGATAAGTAAGATTTCACCGAAACCCAAATTCATGTGAACACTTCTTTCTTAAAGAGTGATAGACTTTACCTAAAATTATAAATGAATCTTATTATAGAATCAAAATAACTTTTTAGATTTTTCTAACTTGAAAATAAAAAAGAAGTGAAATAAATAGACCAATGATAACAGCTGTTGGAACAATGATGGATAAATGAAGGTCCTCTTTCTTATCATTTACCACTTCTTCATTTGTAACGATCTCACTTTTCATTTGTTCATTTTTCTCTTTATTTTCAACTTGATCAAGTTCTACTTCTTTTATAATCCTTTGATCCTCACCCTTGACGATAAGCTCACCAGATGGACTTACCTCTTTTTCAATCGTTTCTCCCTTTCGTTTTGTAAACGATGTATCTTCTGTAACCAGGAAGGAATGATCAAATCCATCTGTAAATTTTTCGTTTTTTAGTACAAGATCTGTTTCAAAGTGTTCAAAACCATAATCCAATAAGGTGATCGTGTCATCGTAGGATTGCTGACTGTACATTGAATTTAGCGTAACAGCAATCAAACTTATATTCTCTCGTTCAGCTGTTGTGACAAGAGTGAATCCCGCTTCCTGGACAAACCCGTTTTTTCCACCTGCGATTCCTTCATACTCCTTGTCTCTTACCATTTCGTGATGATTAATAAGAGTTGTATCCCAACTCTCTCCATCCCATTTCAATTCACTCGTTTGAAAAATGTCTCTAAATGTTTGATTTTGTATAGCATATTGCGTAATTTTGGCCATATCCTCTGCTGTTGTTAAATGATCTGGTTCATGAAGTCCATGCGGGTTTGAGAAATGGGTATTTTCTACTCCCACTTCTTGTTGTAAAAATTCATTAAAATCTTCGGTAAATTGTTCAACAGAACCACTAAGATGTTCTGCAATCGCAACTCCTGCATCATTTCCCGAATTAATAACTAAGCCTTGGATTAACTTTTTTAATGGAACCTGTTCACCTGCTTCCAGGTAAACTCTCGTACCATCCACATTTCTTGCATTCTCACTAACAGTCACAAGATCATTTATATTCCCTTTTTCAATTGCATATATGGCTGTAGCAATTTTCGTTATACTTGCCGGTGGAAGCTTCTCTTTACTATTTTTTTCGTAAAGGACCTCTCCTGAATCAGCATCAATCAGAACAACAGCTTCACTATAAAGCTGTAAATTCTTATTCTCCATGTTTGCGGCAGCATCCACTTCCATGGTTTTTGGCAATATAAATGAGCATATGACGAAAGCAATCAGAACATACTTAAGGTAGAATTTTTTCATGATGCTACTCCTATACTTTATCGTTCTTATTCTTTCTTGAATAGAATAACAAGCCCTAACTGAAAAAAGCAATGTCAGTATTTTGAAACTAACCCTACTTATTTCCTACTAGTAATTGAGGGATTGACTCTCACAAAAAGAGAATTTATACTATAGACTGACGAACGTAAGGAAGGTTGATAATATGTCTGCTTCTAAAATTAAAAAGGCTGCTTTAATTCAATTTGCACAAAATGGTTATGATGGCACATCTCTTGCAACTATTGCCAAAGATGTCGGCATAAAAAAACAATCCATTTATGCACATTTTGCTGGTAAAGACGAATTATATTTCACGATACTCGAAGAAGTAATCATAGATGAAAAACAATATTTACAAGATTATTTTTCAAGTTATCACACACTATCATTACATGATAAGCTTTTTCAGTTTTTATCTGACTATGGCAAACGCTATGAGACACATCCATCCACCATGTTTTTGTTAAGAAACGCTTTTCTTCCCCCCTCCCATTTGTATGAGCAAATGATGGAGAAGGTGTATCAATATTTAGATGGTATCGAGCTTCTTTTGTTTCAGTATTTAGAGGCGCAACGAACGGCTTTTCAAGTATCGGTGGAAGAAGTAGCCATTTCCTATATCGCACTTATTGATTCCCTTCAAATTGAGCTTCTATATAGTGGAAGAGATCGATTTCAAAGAAGACTTCATGCTTCCTGGAACATTTTTTGGAGAGGAATTACGGTTCAAAAGGAGGAAGAACACAAAAATGAATAAGTATTGGTTTCTTGTCTATATATCAACATTTTTTGAGGTTAGTTGGGTAACAGGGTTAAAGCATGCTACAACTGGCTTGGAGTGGGCTGGTACCGTGATATGTATTTTCGTGAGTTTTTATTTATTAATTACTGCAACTAAAAAGCTTCCGATTAGTACTGTGTATGCAGTGTTTACAGGGTTGGGAGCTGCTGGTACAGTCATTGTCGAGCTTGTCCTCTTTTCAAGTGAGGTAAACTGGTTAAAGCTTATATTATGTGCTGTCCTCATTACAGGGGTTGTTGGCTTAAAAATGGTTACTACTGAACCTGGTCAGCCTGTGAAAGGAGAGAACTAAGATGGATTGGTTTTTTCTAATTTTAGCCGGTCTCTGTGAAGTAGCAGGTGTTGCTGCAATTGCCCGTTTCAATGAGAAAAAGAATCTTTTAAATGGACTATTTCTGGTCTTAGGGTTTGGTACGAGCTTTTTGTTGTTAACGTTCGCGTTAGAAACGATTTCTATGGGAACCGCTTATGCTGTTTGGACAGGAATCGGAACAGCTGGTAGTGCACTATTTGGTATTTTGTTCTTAAAAGAACCTGCAGAATGGAAACGCGTTTTGTTTATTGCTTTGATCATATCCGCGACTGTTGGATTAAAGTTTTTGCCATCTTAAATATTGTTTAGGAATTCATGAGTAGGAAGACAGCGTATAAACGACTGCCATCCTACTCTTTTATATTCTGGGTTTTGTCGGATCACAGGATGGCATTTTAGTTTGAGCCGATTCCGCCACCTTCATTAAGTAATAACATTCCTCTCTCATCATATGATCTGCCATCAAAGGTGAAAACGTGCTGAGCATTTCCTTATTCAGCTCCATTTCTTCAACTTCAGCCAAGAATCCTCTAAACAACTCAATTTCAAGCTGAACTTCTTTATTCATTCTTGTTAACGCAGGAAATGAATCAATATTAGCTCGTAAGTATCCCGATAACTCGACCGCTTTTATATAAAACTCTTCAAATTCTTTTACATATTCATTACTTTTCCGTTTTAATTTTTTTTCGGTTGCATCTAATTCATCGGAAATAGCTCCTGCATGGCCTGCAGCATCTAATAGCCACAATAAGTGATGATGCAGCTCGTGAAAGATTGGTGGTGCTTCCTTTCTTTTTAAATAAGAGAGAACAAGTAAATATTCTTCGAGCTCATTCACCATATGATTAATAAAGGTAGGTGTGAGATGAATCTTTATTTCCCCTGAAATATGTCTTTTAATGATTGAAAGCTTAAACTCACGAAATTCCTTAGCATACTCCTCAGCTTCTAATGTTAAGGATGTTAGATTAGATTGTTCTCTTGATTTTTTTAATAAGGTATCAAATATATCTCTAAATCTCTTCGCTTTTTCAATATCCTGTGTTTCCATTACAACCAATGATTCCAGAATAAATCTTGCATGGTCCCCGAGTACCTGTAGCCAAAATTGATGTTCAAATGCTGCAGCTTCCTCAAATGTTTTCATCTTTTTCCTCCTCTCAACAATCTTCATTTATATGTATGTTTATAGAGCTTGTATTAGTAAAAGGAGAATAAATGAGGAATAGGACAATTTCATCAAGGAGTATATATATCCATGTTCACACAATATAAACAAGGAGGGTTTCTTCATGTTTTTTCACATCAAGGAACTTCAATACAATGCGAAACCCGATCGTCCGGATGCTGTTTATGCCAAAAAGCTTCAGGAAATATTAGGTGGTCAATTTGGTGAAATATCAGTTGCCCTACAATACTTATTTCAAGGCTGGGCAACAAGATGTCCAGGAAAATACAAGGATATGTTATTAGATATAGGAACAGAGGAACTTGCACATATAGAAATGTTGGCAACCATGATTGGTCGATTACTTGATAACGCACCTCTTAAAGATCAGGAAGAGGCTGCCAAAAATCCTGTCATTGAGGCAGTTCTGGGCGGTATGAATCCACAGCATGCCATTGTTTCAGGACTCGGTGCACTCCCTGTAAATAGTACCGGAGTACCATGGATGGGAAGTTATATTATTGCAAGTGGCAATTTATTAGCTGACTTTAGGGCAAATTTAAATGCTGAGTCACAAGGTAGATTACAAGCTGTTCGTTTATATGAAGCAACAGATGACCGCGGAGTTAAAGATATGCTGTCATTCTTAATCGCAAGAGATCGTATGCATCAAAATCAATGGTTAGCGGCTATTGCAGAGCTTGAAGCGAAGGAAGGGCGAACCGTACCAAGTACATTCCCAATACATTTGGAAGCACAGGCATTTTCATATAAATTTATGAATTTATCAAGAGGTGAAGAAAGTGCACAGGGCCGTTGGGCAAGTGGGCCAAGTATGGATGGTCAAGGTGTATTTGAATATGTCCAGCACCCACAACCGCACGCACCAAAACCAGTCCTACGACCAGCACCGCCAGTGTACCATGACACACCACCAAGTAGTTGTTAATACTAAGAAAAGCGCAAGCGCCTTGGTCAGCCTTGGGCTAGGCGCTGGAGCTAGACACTGAAACTAATTACAAAACTTATAAATTCTGATAGACAAAAAAGGTCCTCATCTTCAATATGAGGACCTTCATTTACTTAATGAAAAATATGTTTTTCCCAATATACCATATGTTCGTCCTGTTCCACTTTATTCATGAACAGCTTTTCTAATACACGTATTGATGCCTCGTTTGTTTTTAAGGTTTCTGCCACGATTTTATTTACTTTACCTGTTTGAAAAGCCCAGTTAACTAATGCTTCAACTGCCTCGGTAGCATACCCTTTGTTTTGTTCGTCAGGAGAAATTCCGTATCCGACTTCTACAACACCATCAACAGGCTTTCCTTTAAAACCTATATCCCCTATTAATTGGTGATCCGTTTGAGAGAATACGAGCCACACTCCCCACCCAATTAGCTCTTGATCGGATTCCAATTCTTCCAAATAGAGTTGGATATGAGGCTTTACTTCTTCGTCGCTTTCATATAAATCTCTTGTACAAGGTTTGATGTTTAATCGTTTCGTCTTAATCTCCATAGATTTTCCTCACTCTTTTACAATTCATTCACAAGACTTGGTCATTGGAAGTTGAATCGAGATAGTTGTTCCATTAGAATTACTATCAATACTGATAGCTCCATTATGATGTTTCACAATTTCAAAACTAACCATTACCCCGAGACCTGTACCATTTTCTTTTGTTGTAAAAAAAGGTTTTCCTATTTTATCAAGGATCTCTTTCGGTATTCCCGGTCCTTGATCTTGAATGTTTACCACAACAAAATAATCATCGTGTTGGTCAATAGTTAGTGTAATAGTCCCTTCATTTTCCATTGCTTCTATTGCATTTTTTATAAAATTAATAAATACCTGTTTAAGTTTATTTTCATCGCATAATATAAATAAAGGGTCTGAATGGAACTTTGTTTTTATATGTACATTGTGTAGTATTGCTTGAGATTTGGTAAGGGCAACAACATGTTTTAAAATATTTTGAATTTCTATATGGCGATACCGTTCTAATTGCGGCTTGGCCAATGCCAATAGTTCACTCAGGATAATTTCTATGCGATTAATTTCAGCAGAGATCACTGAAAAAAATTCTTGATTATAGTTTTTTCCGCTATCCATTAACTGCAAAAATCCTTTTATTGCTGTAATCGGATTGCGAATTTCATGAGCTATACCAGCTGCCAATTGTCCGGCAACTGTTAATTTTTCCGAGTTAATCATCATTTCATGTGCCAGTTTTCGTTCTGTAATATCCCTAATAATAAAATAAACTGCTTGATCCTCTAAGAATATTGTAGGAATGGTCTTAACCTCAACATCTATTTCTTTATTGTTAAGCTGTACCATTTTTACTTCGTGTAAATCTGATGCCTGCCCTTTTTCTGCCATGCTTAAATTTTTAATAAGCCTGCTTGAATACCCCCGGAAAAATCCGCTTACATCTTTTCCTAAAATATCCTTAACATCATTTCCTCCGAGTAACTCCGAAGCTTTTTTATTCGCAAAAACAACACGTTGCTCTTGGATGATGATCACTCCATCAGGAGAATGCTCTATCAGACTGCGATGGAGCCTTTCACTTTCCCTAAGCTTCTTTTTTTGTTCGTTAGAATTCGTGATATCCTTGGCTATTCCATATACACCAATAATCTCATTATCCACAATGATCGGAGAATTTGTCACTTCCAAATCCACTTTGTTGTTGCTTTTTGATATAATCGTACATTCGTATTTTTGAATAGCTCCTGTTATTGAGTACTGAAACTTTGTATCTACATCTTCAAGATGCTTATTAATGATAAGCTCTTTATAAGAGAGACGAATTAATTCATCCTGTGTATATCCCGATACCTTTTCACATGCTTTATTTGCTTTTACATAATTCCCTTCTAGATCCATAGCATAATAAGCTTCAGACTTTGACCCGTCAAACAGTTGTTTAACTAACACACTCTCTCTTATAAAGGTTTCCAGTTTCTCTCTCTTTTTCTCTATTTTTATGCTATTCATGGTGTTCCCCTTCCTAGTTTTCATAAGAATCTAGTTAAATAGATATGTATGCATGAACTAGTACCCATTTTTTATTGTACACTATCTAGTTTTCAAACTCTTCCCTTTTTTCATAATGATTCATTCACTCTGGTGAAAAAAGCGAAAAAGCTGACAATCAGTAAATGATCCGAAGGGGGATAGATCATTCCATCATGTCAGCTTTATTATTTATATAAAGAGTAATGGCTTTTCCTATTGCAAGATGTGAGTATTATGCGTTTGTGGCTTCACTAGTTGTTAGCTTGATCTTAACAGTAACTTTTTTACCTGCACGGTATAACGTTACATCTACTTCATCACCTATTTCTGTCTCAGTATATAGAAACTTTCTTAGGTCACTTGCATTCGTAATCGCCTGATCGTTCATAGAAACGATCACATCTTGTTGCTGTAATCCTGCCTCATCAGCCGGGGAGTTTGGTGAGACAGTTCCAACGACCACACCTTCTTTTACATCCTCTGGCAGGTTCATTTGTTCTTGCAAATAATACTGAGGTATTTCACTCATCTCTACCAAACCTACTCCAAGGAATGGCCGTTGAATTTTACCATTATTCATTAACTCTTCAGCAATAGGTAGCACATCATTACTCGGAATAGCAAATCCTAAACCCTCGACACCACTTTCAGTAATCTTTAAGCTATTGATCCCGATAACCTGTCCACTCATATTGATAAGAGGACCCCCGCTATTACCAGGGTTTATCGCTGCATCGGTTTGCAGAACATCCAGCGCCCAATTTCCTTCAGAAGTTGTAACATCAATAGTTCGATCAACTCCACTTATAATCCCTTGTGTGACAGTTCTTGTGAACTCTTCACCTAACGGATTTCCGATTGCAATAACATCTTCTCCTGTACGAAGCTCTGAAGAATCACCCATCTCAGCTACGACCTCTACATGCTCAGCATTAATTTTCAATACAGCAATGTCTGTTAATGCATCTGTTCCAACTAATTCTGCTTCAACTTTATCACCGCTATAAAGTGTGACTTCGATGGATTGTGCACCCTCTATCACATGGTTATTTGTAATTATATAACCAGCGTCTCCCTCTTTCTTAAAAATCACTCCTGAACCTGTTCCACTTTCAACACTTTCACCTGTGGAGTTTTGAAAGATGTCTCCAGTTTTTTGCGTTTGTAAATTTGTAATACCTACAATTGCCGGTGAAAGGCTGTCTACTATATCAGCAATTGAATTTGAGCCTGTTGATAGTGCTTGTGTATTAGCCGTAGAGGTTGAACTTTCATTTTGAGCAGCTGTTTCGACAGCTTGGTTAGTTTCTTTGACACTTGGTTGTTGATCGTTAGTAAAAGTAGTTACTCCCAGTACAAGTGCTCCACCAACGACACCGCTAATGATGGAAGAAAGAACTGGTTTAAAGCTTCTACGAGGTTTTTTATGTTCTCTTGTTATTTCAGTTTCATCATAATATCCCATGTTAACTTCCTCCTGTTATTCTTTTTAAAATTTTATATTTAAGCACCTTGTGAACTTACAAATCCACCAATGACGATTAAAAGTAAGAGTAGAGAAATACCTGTAAAAATAATAGCTCTCATTGTTTTTTAGATCTCCTTTTTGGATTCAACTTTATTTACTTGCTATTTGATTAGCTTAAGTATATGAAAAGACTTTGGGATAATAATGAGAGAATTATGGGAAATTGTGAAAAAGGTGAACGAGAAAGAATCAAGATTGTATAATAGCGTTGAGAGGAAGTGAAACAATGAGTTATAACGTATATTTAGTTGAAGATGAGCAGAATCTAAATGAATTATTGACGATGTATTTAAAAAATGAAAGTTGGTCTGTTACGTCTTGTCTGACAGGCTCTGCAGCCAGAAACTTAATAAACACTCCGCCACATTTGTGGATTTTAGATATCATGCTGCCTGATGTTGATGGTTATCAATTAATTAGAGAAATTAAGGCTGCCACACCTGATGTACCTGTTATCTTTATTTCAGCAAGGGATGCGGATATTGACCGTGTTTTAGGCTTAGAGCTGGGAAGTGATGATTATATTTCCAAACCATTTCTTCCAAGAGAACTTGTGATTCGCGCACAAAAACTGCTTTCAAGAACATATGTAGAGGAAACAAGTACTCAAAGTCACTTAATACAGCTTGACCCTTATGAAATTGATGAACAAGTCCGTATTGTTTATTTTAAAGGAAAAGAAGTTAATCTTACTTCAAAGGAATTTGATCTTCTTCAGCTTTTCCTTCACAACAAAGGGCAGGCTTTTTCGAGAGAACAAATATTAACAAATCTGTGGGGAGAAGATTACTTTGGAACAGATCGGGTCGTTGATGATTTGGTAAGAAGATTACGAAAAAAAATGCCTGAGCTTAAAGTAGAAACGATATATGGCTTTGGATATAGGATGTTAAAAGGATGAGAAACAAACCGTTAGCCTTTCAAATCTGGATTGTTTTCTCAGGCATTCTGCTTGCGATATCACTATTATTAGTTATATTATTTCCCACTACATTAAGAGGATTTTTCACAAAAGAAATTTATAAAACGATTGAGAATGAACAGCTTGTGTTAATGGAGTACGGAAATCTTGATAATAATCTTGGAATTGAAAAACAAAACGATCGATCTGTTACCCATTTATACCTTCCTATTCAACGATCTTTTTACTTTTATAAAAATGAAATTGAGCTGCCAGGCGATTTTCTTAGACAAACACAAGAATTAGCAGCTAATCAAAAAACGTCAGTTTATCAGTACGAGAAAAACTTAAAAAACCAAACACTGTTTTATGTTATACGCAAAATTTCTGTAAATGGTGAACCTAGTTACCTCCTTTCTTACTCTTGGGATTCCTATCGAAATGATCTTGTCTTTACTCTTTACAAGAGATTAATGCTAGTAATGGGGATCGTCTTTTTATTTAGCTGGATTCCCTCTATATGGTTAGCTCGCTATTTATCAAAGCCAATTGTGAAGCTCGAAAAGCATGTGAAAAATATCGCTGATCAAGAATGGCATGAGCCTGTTGAAGTTGACCGCAATGATGAAATTGGGAAGCTGGGACAAACCATTGAAAAAATGCGGCAGCATTTAGTGCGAAAGGATGAAGCACAGCAGACTCTGTTACAAAATATCTCTCATGATTTAAAAACACCTGTCATGGTCATCAGAGGGTACGCAAGGTCTGTTAATGATGGAATCTTTCCAAAGGGTGATCTTTCAAGCACGATGGATGTCATTGAAGATGAATCAGAAAAGCTAGAGAAGAAAATAAAGGATTTGCTTTATTTAACAAAGCTTGACTTTTTATCTACCCGAAAGCCAAGAAAAAGCGAATTTCGCATTGATACTCTTATTCGCGAAGAAGTTGAACGAATAAAGTGGGCAAAACCAGAATTAAATTGGAAGCTCTCATTAGAAGAAGGGGTGATTGATGGTGATTCGGAACAATGGGAAAAACTTTTGGAAAACCTTTTTGAAAATTCATTAAGGTATGCAGATCAAGTCATTTTCGTTTCAACAAAGAAAGATCAATCTAACCTTCTCTTATCCATATGGAACGATGGACCACCGATTGATGACGATATGATGGAACAGCTATTTGAGCCTTTTCAAAAAGGGCAGAAAGGGGAATTCGGAATCGGACTTAGCATTGTAAAACGGATTGCCGATTTACATGGTGCAAAGGTTTGGGCAGTTAACGAACGAAATGGCGCTGCATTTTATATAGAGATTCCTAACAGGAAATAGCCTGGCATACGCATTGCCAGGCTATTTATAAGGGATGAAAGTATAAAAGTTCTTACCAAGTGTTGGTGTCTAGCTCCAGCGCCTATCGCCTATCAAACTGCAGATCATCTCCCTACGATAAGTCAACATCGGTTCGGTTCGCTTCGCTTACCGTGTTTCCTAAATCTTTAGTCGATGCTCCTCCAGTTTGTACGGCGATGATCAAGGCGCTTTCGGTTTTCTTATTTAGGATAGGTCATTTCCTCCGGCTTGACATATTCCTCAAACTGCTCTGCTGTAAGTAATTGAAGCTTCAGAGCTGCTTCTTTTAAAGTTAACCCTTCTTTATGTGCAAGCTTTGCAATTTTCGCAGCATTTTCATAGCCAATATGCGGATTAAGGGCTGTTACAAGCATTAATGAATCTTTCACATACTTTTCAATGACTGGTATATTTGCTTCAATTCCTACAGCACAATTGTCATGGAAAGAATTCATACCGTCTGATAAAAGTTGAACTGACTGCAGAAAATTATAGATAATGACTGGCTTAAACACATTTAATTCAAAGTTTCCCTGACTTGCAGCAAAGCCAATTGTTGCGTCATTCCCCATCACTTGAACGGCAACCATTGTTAGGGCTTCACTTTGCGTTGGATTGACTTTACCCGGCATAATCGAGCTTCCCGGCTCATTTTCAGGGATCGTAATTTCACCAATTCCACATCTCGGTCCGCTCGCAAGCCATCTTACATCATTTGCAATCTTCATTAAATTGGCAGCTAATGCCTTTAACGCTCCATGAGCATAAACGGTCTCATCATGACTAGTTAGCGCATGAAATTTATTACTTGATGAGTGGAATGTCTTTTTTGTAAATTTACTAATTTCCTCTGCAACTCGATCGCCAAACTCCGGATGTGCATTAATCCCGGTTCCAACCGCAGTCCCGCCAATTGCTAAGTTTTTCATATAGTGAAGAGCCTGCTCAATCATTTCCTTCGTTTGCGAAAGCATATGAGTCCAGCCGCTGATTTCCTGACCCAAGGTTAATGGTGTTGCATCTTGTAAATGTGTGCGACCAATTTTTACCACATCATTAAATTGCTCTACTTTCTTATTTAACGTAGTAGATAGCTTTTCGATAGCCGGTAGTAGTTTTGTTTCTACAGCTAACACACCTGCAATATGCATGGCTGTTGGAAAAGTATCGTTTGAGCTTTGGCTCATATTTACATCATCATTCGGATGGATGACTTCATCGATCTCTGCTTCCTTTAAAAGCTCATTTCCCCTTCTTGCAATAACCTCATTAACGTTCATATTACTTTGTGTACCGCTTCCTGTTTGCCATACAACCAGTGGAAAATGGTCATTTAATTTTCCCTCAATAATCTCACCACATGCCTTAACAATTGCTGTCGCTTTTGATGTATGTAATTTCCCAAGTGAATCATTAACAATCGCTGCACTTCGTTTTAAGATGGCAAAGCCGATAATCACCTCATTTGGCATTTTCTCTCCACCAATTTTAAAATTTTGCTTGCTTCGTTGTGTTTGTGCTCCCCAATACTTTTCAGCTGGTACTTGAATTTCACCCATTGTGTCTTTCTCTACACGATAATTCAAACCTGCACACCTCCGGAATTGAATGATTTCACTTCTTTAGTGTATATTTTTTCCTTTCTTTTTAAAAGAAATGTGATTTAATGATAGAACCGACAAATAAAATATGAGTTCGTTCCAATGCGCTCCACTATCGTTTTTATCCAGTCACACAGCTTTACAACAATTTGTGTCTTGGTTGGTTTAATTATGTACTAAAAAGGCGTTGGATCATCCAACGCCTTTTTTGCTCTATTGAATTGTTTGTAACCCTGCTTGATTTAAGAAGTTCCATGGCTTGTTGTAATGTGGCTGGAAGAAGAAATCTACAAAGCCCAGCTCATCCATTGTCATCTTATTTTGAATGCATACAGACAATGTATTAATAGATTGGGTAACGTCCACTTTAGACATTACTTGAGCGCCGACAATTCGTTTTGTGTCTTCTTCATAGACTACTTTTAAATTGATATCTTCAAAAGTCGGCATGAATTCAGGTCGGTCATGTTCCAAGATTGTGATACTTTTCACATTCATACCCATACGAAGTGCTGAAGTTTCTGTTAACCCGGTTGTCGCAATATTTTGGTCATAAATTTTAATACCAGATGTACCTTGTGTTCCCATATAGCGAATAGTAGGTTTAACTAAATTTTTCGCTACTAATGTGCCCATTCTTACCGCATTTGTTGCTAGTGGAATGTAGGCATAATCACCGGTTGGATTGTAGCGAATAGCACAGCTGTCACCTGCAGCAAATACATCCTTGTTACTTGTTCTCATATAATCATCGACTATAATTGCCCCATTATCAAGCATCTCAATTTGACCTTTTACTAATTGAGTATTTGGCTGAAAACCAATGCAAAGGATAACGAGTTCTGCCTCATACGTTCCTTTCGTTGTTTCCACACCACTTACATGACCATTCTGCCCTACAAAACGAGTGACTGTTTCTCCTAAAGCCAGTTTCACGTCTCTAGTCTGAAAATCCTGTTCAATCACATCAGTAAATGCTTGATCTAAATACTTGCTCAATATTCTTTCTTCTCCATCAATAAGTGTCACATTCTTACCACTCATTTCAAATGCTTCTACTAATTCAATCCCTATATAGCCTGCCCCAACAACAACGATGTTTTGTACATCTTTTGCTTTTTCAATAATTGTATTAGCATGATGGAAGTTTTTACATAATAGTACATTTTCCATTTCAATGCCCTCAATTTTTGGGATAACCGGCCAAGATCCTGTTGTTAAAACGAGTTTATCAAATGTATCATGTACAATTGAATTTGTTGTTAAATTTTTTGCCGTAATCGTTTTTTCTTCAATATTGATATCATTTACTTCATGCATCATTCGCATATTAACACCGAGATTTATTAATTCTTGAGGAGTACAATAAAATAAACCATTTGGATCCTCCACAACTCCACTTACATGTAAAGCAATGCCGCAAGATAAAAAGGAAATATTATCATTTTTTTCGTAAACCGTGATATCTGCTTCCGGGTATAGTTTTATCATATTTGAAACGGCAGCAGTTCCTGCATGTGTACATCCAATAACAGCAATTTTCATTTTAAAATTCCTCCTAAGAATATATTGTGAAGATTTTCACATGAATTTGTGAAACATTTCACATTCACTTGATGACTTTATTATAATCCACCCTTTTTAAAAATACAATACTTTTTGTGAAGTTTTTCACAATGTGTTTAAAAAGATGTGTGAGCCCCCAAGACAGCAGCTCACACCTACTGATTTCTCTATTTTTCTTCGTCCATACATTCAATGACCACACCATCTACATGCTTGCGATTCATTAACTTCTTCTTTTTCCGTACATCTTTTGCATCAAAAACTTGATCCATGTCATATTGATCTGGATATAATTCTTCTGCCTTGATAAAAGGTTTCACTCGTTTATGATTAATTGTCACTTTTTCTCCTTTTACAACCAGCTTTAGTTCTCCCATTGCATTCACTGTTTTTTCAACTATTCCCTTTGTTTGAAGGTGCGGAATCCAAACTGAGTCTCCTACTTGATAGGATTGAATTTGTTGTTTTTCTTTATGTGCAACCTTTTCTTGTACTCTTTCTCTTTCTTTTGTAGCAGGAATAATCGTTAAATCTTCAATAGATTGGCGGCTGGATATTTCCTTTGCTCTTTGGATTATATTCATTGGCATTCCTAATTTTTGAGCAATAGAGAACGCTTGGCTGTCCCCTCCTTTTCCAACAATTAATTGATATAACGGTTGCAGGCTATCAATATCAAACCCCATAGATCCGTTTTGGAAACCAGCTGCTTTTTCAGCAAAGTCTTTTATTTCACTATAATGTGTTGTTGCAACAAGCATCGCCCCTGAATGATAAAGTGCTTCAAGGATTGAAATCGCTAATCCCATTCCTTCTCTCGGATCTGTCCCTGAACCAATTTCATCAAGAATGACCAGTGTGTCTTTACGTGACTTATTTAATATCTCGATGACATTGGTAATATGTGATGAAAATGTGCTTAAGGAATGCTCAATGCTTTGCTGATCACCAATGTCTACATAAATATCTTTTACGATACAAAACTTGCTGTTAGGATCTGCCGGAATATGCAATCCTGATTGAACCATCATAGCAAGTATTCCTATCGTTTTAATCGTGACAGTTTTACCTCCTGTATTAGGCCCGGTTATAACTAAGGCCATGTAATCTTTCCCTAATGTCACTGACAGCGGAACAGCGTTTTTTCCAAGTAATGGGTGTCTGGCACTCAGAATATTAAATCCTTCACCTGGCAGAATGTTTACCTCATGTCCGTTCATATATTTACTCAGCTTAGCCTTCGCAAATATGAAGTCATATGAAACCATTCCTTCAATATTAATCAACAATTCCTGTTTATAAGCTGCTGTCATATCTGTTAATTGTCCTATAATCTTTTGAATTTCTACTTCTTCTTCTACTTTTAAATAAGTGAGCTCGTCTTGTAACTTATTTAAATCATGAGGTTCCATAAAAACGGTTTGCCCACTTGAGGATTGATCAACAATCACCCCTGAAAATTTCCGTTTATATTCACTTTTTACTGGTACAACATAACGTCCATTACGAATGCTGATCACTTGCTCCTGAAGGAAAGAAGAAGAACTCTTCATGATTTGAGCAAGTTTTGTTTTAATTTTTTCCTCAATTGCTGCTAGTTTGCTTCTAATTTTCGTTAATGCTCTGCTTGCATAATCATCGACTTGATTATTCCTAATGCATCTTGTTATTTCTTCTGCAAGATCGGTTAGTTCATAAAGAGAATATGCATATGAACTAACTGTTGGGGCGTGATATTCTTGTTTCATCATGAACCGTTTTATTTTCTTCACACTATCTAGGAAAGCTCCTAAAAACTCAAATTGTTCAGGAGTAGGCAAGTAGCCTTTATCAACTAGTGTTACAATTTGCTCTACTCCATGTAACGAGTGAACAGGGATACTGGAAGATTTCTCAATGATTTTACATGCCTCAGTTGTTTCGTTTAGCCATCTTTTGATTTTTCTTTCCTCATCAATTGGCAAAAGCTCTAAAGCTCTTTGTTTTGCCGCTTCACTCATTGCGTAATTACTAAGTAATGCTAATACTTTATCAAATTCTAGACTTTCAATTGTTTTCTTGTTCAATGGTTGAACCTCCTGTGTTTTTAATAAAAGGCAATAGAAAATAGCCATAAAAAAAGAGGTGCTGAACAATGGTTGTTCAGCACCTCTTTTAGATCACGATTACATAGGCTTGAAGTGTGCACAAATAGACAAATCCCCCTCTAATAAGAGTTATTTGTTTCATTGTGAAGATACAAAAAATCCGTACTTAAACAAGCACGGATTTTTTCACGGGCACTATGCAAGAAGATCGCAAATTGTGTACGATAACCGTTTTTGTTCTTAACCGTCCACATGTACATGCGTAAATAAACCTTCGATAAGGAAAAGTTTTTTTGCATATTCATGTAGATGAAGTATTTACTTCGTTAGTTAAGAACAGAAACCCTCACAAAACACATCTCCTAAACTGTAATTACCTTTAAAATACCAGAGTCTGGAATACACTGTCAAGATGGAAATGAATTGTTAAAGCCCATTTCGAACATCCATTACACTTTTTCCGCCAAGAAACGCATGACCTGTCTTCACATTTAAAACAGTATCAAATCCCGACTTTTGGTAAACCCTCTCCACTTGTTCATTAATTGGCAATACCCATAAGCGTTCAACTTCCTTTTTCAGCATATCCTTTTGGATATAATGGATAAGGTGACCGATTAACCCTTTCCCTCTATATTCCTTAACTGTTGATACACTTTCTAACCTTGCATCTTGTTCATAAAAAAATATACAAGCGGTAGAGCACGGAATTCCATTATATTTTAATAAATAATGGATATAACAATCTTGCGAAAATTCTTCTTTAAAGGCCTGTTCACGAATTGAACCGCCAAGCTCCGTTATTTGACACTCTATATGAATTGCATCTTGCATATTTTCAGATGTTACCTTTTCAATCGTTATAAGCGAATTGGGTTCTATCTCTATTTCCCTTCTCCATAATTGAACAGGACTATCAAATTCTTCAAATCCAAAACCTTTATTCTTTAACATTTCAATAAACTCAGCTTGTCCTTCGTAGTTTGAAAGATAAAAACGCGGAATAAGATTTTTCTCTTGATAAAATGCAATCACTTCATTAATGATCTCTTCAAAATGACCATTGTATGTAGAGATGTGTGCATGATTTGCATCATAGTAATTTGGTTGATTTTCATTATAAAAAAGATATCCCCAACTTCTTTCTATTTTTGTAGCAAAGGATGAAACATAGGCAATATCTAAAGCTTCAATATAGTTCTCAATCATGATCGTTTTCCCCGCGTTCATTAAAAATTTTCCCTATCCCCATCATACAAGGTTCCTGCATTGGAATCTACTGAATATAGGATCTTATTTTGACAGGCACCTCATTTGGATTTTCTCTATTTTTTCACTTACACATGGTAAAATACGATAAAATACGTGTATGAAAGGAAGTTTCCCCCCGTGAATATCTTATTAGCTGAAGATGATATAAAGCTTGGTGAGCTTATCTCATATATGCTGGAAAAAAAGGCAAAATATCATGTAGACTGGGTACAAACCGGTGAAGATGCTTATGAATATGCGATTGTATCTCATTATGATGTGATTATTATGGATTGGATGATGCCTGATGGAGACGGAATCCAAACTTGTAAAAAATTACGAAGCGAACGCTATGGCGGGGCAATCTTAATGCTGACGGCTAAGGATGCAATTGAAGACAGGGTCATTGGACTTGATTCCGGTGCAGATGATTATCTAGTAAAGCCATTTGAAATTGATGAACTTTTAGCACGATTAAGAGCACTGGGACGACGGAATTTTTCTCCTATTCGTGAAGATATTCTTAAAATAGAGGACATAACCATTAAACGTACAAGTCAAACCATTGAAAAGGATTATCAACATATCCAATTAACCCCAAGAGAATATCAACTGCTTGATTTACTTGTACAAAATAAAGGACAGGTACTGACAAGGGACATTATTTATGATCGAATCTGGGGAACGGAAACAGATGTGTCTTATAAAACAATTGATGCTACAGTAAAGCTTCTTCGCAAAAAGCTGGCAATTTTCGATAAAGAGAATTGGCTTCACAGCATTAGGGGAGTGGGTTACAAACTTGAAACGTAAAAAGAAATCAGATCTTTTTATTAAAACACAGCACACTTTAACGATTAAATACAGCTTATTGATTCTTCTGTTTTTATTTCTTTTTATTATACTACTTTATGCGATCGCTTATTTCTGGTTTACAGCTGCAGAGAAAAATGAACTAAGAGAAATGGCGTTAAACGAGGTAGAATCTGTTGAACATCTGTTAGACAAACCAAATGATCGCATGCGTGAACCACAGTTTTTAACGGTGAACAGTAATCAATTATTTTATTATGTGTTCAACACTAAAGGTGAACTGGTCATACAAAATGAACAATTGTCACTCTTTAAAAGTGATTTTTTAAATCTAGTTAATGATTGGACTCCGGAAAGAGAACAAATTCAAACAGCAGATATAAAAATCAATCATGATGTTATTTCTAAACACAAAAAAGGAGATCAATTCTCCACCTACGTTCCTAAGAATGAAAAAATAAAGGTGATGATGATTGCAGAACCAATATATGAGAGAAATCAGATTATCGGCTATCTCTATTTAGGAAGGGATATTACAGATTTAGCAGAGCTCTTACAAGGACTTTTTATTATCCTACTTGTATTGATCGTTCTATTTTCATGTATTGCTTATTACTTCAGCTTTGTCATGTCAAAGCGTGCAATGGTTCCGATTCGCCATGCTTTTAAACGACAGCAGGACTTTGTCGCAGATGCATCACATGAACTAAGAACTCCTTTAAGTGTGATGCTGTCATCCATCGAAATTCTCGAGATGGAAAAAGACCAATTGAGCCATATGCCAGCAAGAATGGTTGATAACGTAAAGGAAGAAGTAAAGCGTATGACCGGGTTAGTTGGAGATTTGCTGACTCTTGCCAGGTCTGATACAGATGATCCAAAACAAATGAGTTTTGAAAGGTTTGACCTGCAATCTGTTGCAGAAAAGACCATACTCTCGTTTGAACCACATGCATTAGAAAAGAACATACAGCTTAACCTGGATGTGCAGTCTTCTATTACTGTATTTGGTCAAAAAGAGCGATTAACCCAGCTGCTGTACATACTTCTTGATAATGCAACCAAGTACTCACCAGAAAATGGTTCTGTCAAGTTACATGTATGGAAAGAAAAAGATAATGTCTTTATTTCTGTATCTGATACTGGAATTGGTATCGCTCAAAAAGACCTTCCATATATATTTGAACGATTTTACCGTGTGGATCGGGCGCGTACCCGACAAAATGGAGGACATGGTCTTGGTCTTTCCATAGCAAAGTGGATTGTGGATCTTCATGGAGGGCAAATCAATGTGGAAAGCAAATTGAATAAGGGGACTACATTTATTGTAAAACTGCCTCCGAAAGGATGACTTGTAGGGCAATTGGCTCTACAAGTTTTTTTATTTAGCTGATTGTCCATTTATTTACGGTTTTTAAGATTATTTTTCATTCTTAGATTTTATTTTCGATTCCAACATTCGCCACCCTTTCTCCTACTATCAACTTACTTAAATATTTTTCGCTCTCCTCCTGTTTTTCACCGTCTTTTCACCAAACTCTATTAAATTAATATTCATAGAAAGGCAAAGCACCAAAGAGGAGGTGAAGAAAAATGAAAAAAAGTCCTTTATTTTGGATTGTTGCTACGATTTTAGGGCTTGTTGCATTTACAATCGTTTTAAATATAATCGGACAATTGTTCATGCAACCATATATATTCTATAGCCGTGCTGGTGGGCTCCCCCATCATGATCTGAGAGTGATAAACATTTCATTCCTGCCATTCTTATTTCATCTGGGATTAATCATCTTAGGTTGGTGGGTTTTGAAAAAGGCAAATGGGGAGTTTATTAAAAAGTGGGTTGGAATGATTCTCCTATCTATTGGAGCATTTTCAATCTTACCGCTTATCATTGCCATCCCAGTTGCTCTCATTGCCCTCTATGTCATCTCTAAAAGCAAAAAACAATCAAAAAGTGAGTTAATGATCAATGAACCAATCATTATATCAACTCCGTCTTATAACCAAAACACACATCACATTCTAGACGAATGGGAACGTAAAACATTAAAGGAGGAAACAAAATAATGGGTATTTTTAAACGAGTTAAAACAATTTCATTAGCGAATATGAATCATTCCTTAGACAACTATGAGGATCCAATCAAAATGGCCAAGCAATACATTAGAGATCTTGAATTCGAAATTGAAAAAGCAAAAGCATGAAGGATTAATGCGTCAAGTAAAGATGACAATTGAAGATAGAAAAAAACAACAGCAGTTAGCTCTGGATAAAAGTAAAGATGAAATGGCAAAGCTCGCGATTCAAGAACGACTTGAACACGAAAAACAACTCACTCTCTTAGAAGAACAATACACTGTCATCCAGAACCAAACAAAAGCATTAAAAGACCAATTGGCAAAACTAAAAGATATTCATGCAGACTTACAAAATCCCAAATCACTTCTTGTCTCAAGAGCAAATGTAGCAGGAACAACAAATACAATGAACAACACCTTATTTTCCACACAATCGGAAAGTATTAAAAATGGTTTTACCAGGATGGAAGATAAAGTATTGCGGCTTGAAGCACAAGCAACTGCTCATGAATACTTCAATGAAAAAGTATACAAAAATGACAAAACATATTCGATTGATGTAGAAGAAGAATTTTTAAAAGCAAAAGAAGTATATGGAAAAAATTAGTAATAAAGGGTCTTCCACTAGGAAGACCCTTTTCTGCATTTACAGGCATGTCTCTCACTTCTGTTGCTTATACATGAAGTATGACCGATATTTATAGGAGAGTGAGAGAATGCGAACCTTTATACCTTATCTTTCTATTTTGTTCTTTTTATCCATTTTAATGGGGTGTGCCAGCACTGGAGTTCACGAAAACACTGCATCAGCAAAAGAAGATTCTATAAAAGTGAACGCCATCTATATTGGATTAATAGATTCACATTCAATTGAAGTCATCATTGACCAAACACCAACGGCACTACAAATATCTGAAGATCAATATAAAACATTGGAATCAATCCCGACAAACACACCCGTTACCATCACATACACCTTTCAAAAAAGCACCTCGCAGAGCATTTTAGAGGACATTGAAATATCTGAATAAAAAAAGAGGGTCGTTTCCATACTAAAGAAACGTCCCTCTTTTCACTTTACCTCTTTGTTTTCAACTGTTTGTCCAGATAAAAGGTTCCGAATGGAATAAATGCTAAAAACACCGCCCATATCGCCCATAGAAAAGAATAACGTTTTCTAAAAAGGACAAAGGCAACCATGATCACGTAAGCCACAAAAAGAAATCCATGCATTGCCCCAGTCAGGGAAACAGCTGAAGGAAAATCCCCAAAATACTTTAATGGCATCGCAATCAGTAATAAAACCAAATATGAAATTCCTTCTAAGTTTCCTGTGAATCGAAGTATTCCAACCGATGTATTGAACATCTTCTCACTCCATTTTCAATATCAATACATCTATTATACTAGCTGTTCCTCTCCGTTGAAAACGATTTCTATAATCATTCATCATAATGTTACTTTGGGGATAAGTGAATGATTTAATTTCCATACTATAAACGGAGGTGTGTTTTCTATGGAATTTTTACATAAATATGGCGTTGAACGTCAAAAAGATGGAGTCATTCTTACTCTATATGTATCTGATTTTGATACTGAATTTGCCGACGAATTGGGAACAGAAATAACATCAACTCATCAAGATTCTGTCTGTGAATATGCTGCTAAGAGATTTCCACATTTAAAGATTAAAGCGGTACAAATTGTATGCGGAGGTATTTCCATGGGAATATGCAAATCAAAAAAGGGGCGATAAAACGCCCCTTTCATAAAAAATTAATACCAGCCATATCCAGAACCATAACCAGATCCATAACCAGATCCATAACCACCTGAGAAAGCACCTGCTCCTACAATAATTAATAGGATAAATAATACGACTATTAAAGCAAAGCCGCTACCGTACCCTGCTCCACCGCAATTTTCACTCATTACTTTCACCTCCAAGATCAACTACCTTATTACTGTATGTAAACCTTGAGAAAGTGATATAGGCCATTTATTTAATACATGGTTTATTCCTTTATTTTAAATTTATTTATTGTCTTCTCTAATTCAATAATTGTTTGTGAAAGAGAAGAAGCCAAGTCACCTAGCTCTTCAGCTGCTGCTGCTTGCTCCTCTGTTGTCGCCGTTACTTCCTGAGTAGTAGCCGATGAAACTTCTGCAACATCCACCATCTCATTAATTGCATGTTCGACTTTTTCTTTATTTAAATTAATCTTACCGATTGAGGCTTCAATATAATCAATTTCATGAATAATCGAATTGGTTCCTTCTAAAATATTTTCAAATGCTTGTTGAGTATCGTGAATGGATGATGATTGATCTTTAAAAAGAGCGATCGTTGTTTTAACTAGCTCAACTGATTTTTTTGTTTGAGATAAGATACTGGCAATGACCGTCTCAATTCTCAGCGATGAGCTCTTCGTTTGGTCAGCAAGCTTGCGTATTTCTTTTGCTACGACGGCAAAACCTCTGCCTGCAGCTCCTGCTCTTGCCGCTTCAATGCTTGCATTTAGTGATAACAAATTCGTTTCTTCACTAACACCTTTTATTATGTTTACAATATCTTTTATTTGCTCAATTTCTACATTTAATTGGTCCATTGTTGAATCAACTTGACCAATGTTTGTTCCCATCTCTTTGTTCTTTTCGGTTAATTCCTTGATTGTCTCGATTGATTGACTACTTAACTTTTTCGATGTCTCCGTTATAGCTGATACCTTGACCATATTACCGGCTACTTCATTAATTTCACTTGACAGCTCCTTCATTTCACGGTTCGTTCTTTCAGAATAATCAACCTGACTAACAGCACCTTTTGCCACCTCATCGATAGCGCTCGCAATTTGATCTGTTGCACTAGCGGATTCAGCCGATATTCTCTTAAGATCATTAGCACTGTTCACGGCAGATGTAGAAGCCTTTTTATTTTCCCGAATCATCAAGGTCATATTATCAATCATATGATTAAAGCTGTTTCCCAGCTGCCCTACTTCATTCTTATAAAGATAATTAGCTCTGTGGGTCAAATCCCCTTTTTCTGCTTCTTTCATAATGGCGACAATTTTATTAATTGGTTTCGTCATACTTCTCGCCAAGAAAATACTTACAACCACTGACAGCAAAACAAAGCCCAGAATAATTAAATAAACGAGGTAAATAACGTTTTGAATTTCCTTCATTAAATAGGACTTTGAGGTCGAAACAGCCACCTTCCATCCATTCTCAGTTTCTTTTTCAGAAACAAGGTTATCTGCTGTATTTTTATGGTCTTCAAACTTTGACCCGACTAATTCTGGTTTATTACTAGAAATGATGACTCCATCTTCATTGTAGATCGAAATTTCTCTTGCTGTATTGTCTTGTCCATTTTCATAAACTTCTTGAAAAACTTCTCCGTTTGCTACAAGAATAATGGTACCAATTCGGTCAAATTTCCGGAACAAATAGACACTTTCATAATTGTTCTCAATACCTGTCTTCCATGTGGTCACACTTTTTGAATCTTCAACTTCCTTTGCATAAGGAGAAGAATTGAAATTACCTAAGGAAAAATCCTCCAGATTCTGTTCCCCATATACAGTATCCTCTCTATTCACAAAAAACATCGCTTTTGCATTTTTATTTGAAAAAGTAATGCTAGAGAAGAATTCTGAAGCTGTTCGCTCCTTTGTTATCTTTTCAAATTCTGATAACCCCTCATTGGTTCTTAATGTGTCCATCAGTTCCATATTTGAAAAAGGTACTAACGATAGATTATCAAGCTCTCTTAATGCATTGTTTACATTTTTTGTTACTTGAACATTAATATCTTCATTCATTGTTGATACTTTATTTTCAATTGTATTCATTGACACAAAATACACGACATTACCAATGATAATACTAGGAATAAGCGTAAATAAAAGCAAAAACAGAATAATTTTTGACTTAAGCGTCATTGCTTCAACATATCTTGGTACTTTTAACTTTACCTTTCTCCTTTTCTTTTGAGATTCCACAGTATTTGGAACTCTTTTTTTCCGTTCTTTCAAACGTTTCTTCATCGTCCCATCCCCCTCTTTAAAATAACAATAAGTTGTTTTCTCTATCTATCCCTACTTAGTTGTTTTATCTTCCCAATGTATTCGCTTTCAATTATACTATATTTTCGACCAAATTCTTCATAATATTTTAATATTTTCAAAGAAACTAGGAAATTTTTCACTTATTATTTTCATAAAATTACCAGTACTATTAGTTCATAATTCCTATGAATTCCATTAAACAATAATCGACTTTTGTCGATATTAAAAGAAATATGATAGATAGATGTTATTTTTGGAGGGATCTCTCGTTGTTAAATCATTTACGATGGAAAAACACAAAAATTGGTGGTAAATACTTTTATGTCTTTCTCGTTGTGACCATTACATTTTTAGTTTCCGTTCTTATTACGTATAGCTTACTCATGCAAACAAATCAGAAAATTAAACACTCATTAGTAAAAAATGAAGTGGCACTTTATAGTGCAGACATAGTTTCCTTATATCACGAAAAGTACAATCAAATACCAGAATACCTTTTATTGGCTGAAGATGAAAAACTTCTTGAGTATTTAGAAGATAGTCGTAAATTCATCGGAATTGCCAAAAATTTGAAAATCCAATTAGAAAACGAAGAACAAATTCAGATTTTCAATAAAATCATTGAAAACAACCATAAACTAGATCAATATTTCTTCAGCACAATCGTTCCAAATGTTCAACAAATTAATACAGAAGAGTTTAAAAGATTACAAGAAGAAGCCAGTGCATTAAAGTTGGAAACAAGTCAATTAAGTGAAAAACTAAAATCAATGGCTACAGATTCAAATCGAGCAGCGTTAACAGAATCACAAAATAATATTGGACAAACGATCAATCTACTTATTATTTCTGTTGTTATAGCACTTATTGTCTCAACGGTTCTTCTTGTTCTAATCAGCAGAAGGATTTCCGCCAATTTAAACAAGCTAGTGTCAACAAGTGAGGAAATCGCAAATGGAAATCTTAATTTCGAATCTCTAAAAAGCAATGGAAATGATGAGATAGGACAATTATCAAAATCTATTAATCATATGGGAGCTCGTTTACGAGAAATGATCGTGGAAGTTTCACATATTGCAACAGATGTTGATCAGCAAAGTTCTGCATTTGCAGTATCTGCTTCAGAACTAAAACAAGGAAGCTCACAGGTCGCCAATACTATTGAAGAATTATCTTCAGGCGTGAATAGTCAGGCAGATGAGGTATCAGAAATCTCTGAACATATTAAGGAATTTAGTCAAAAATTAATTGATGGAAATCAGGACGGTCAAAAATTAGTTCAATTTTCCAATGAAGTTCTTGCTGTATCTATAAATGGTGACAACCAAATGAAAAATTCTTTGGAACAGATGGACATGATCTATAAGATTGTTGAACTCTCTGTTGAAAAAGTAAAAAGTCTTGAAACAAAAACACAATCAATTACTGAACTTGTTACTGTTATTAAATCGATCGCAGAACAAACGAATCTTCTTGCATTAAATGCCTCCATAGAAGCAGCAAGAGCCGGGGAAAGCGGGAAAGGCTTTGCGGTTGTGGCATCGGAAGTGAAGAAACTAGCAAATGAAGTGACAGCTTCCATTGAAAACATTACAAATATTGTAACAAGCATCAAAGAAGAAACTAGCTCCATGTCACACGAGCTAAATAATGGCTTCCAAAAAGTAAATGAAGGAACAAAGCAGATCCAATTATCCGGTCAGTATTTTTCTGATATTAAAGATAAGGTAACAGAAATGGCAAACCGGGTAAAAAATATCTCAACTGCCTTCCAGTATTTTGAACAAACAAGCCAGGAAATTAATCAATCAGTTGAGCAAATTGCTGCTATTTCAGAAGAATCAGCTGCTGGCTCTGAAGAAATTTCTGCTGCAGTATATGAGCAAACACAATCGATTGACTCGATTTCCACAAGCGCAAATACTCTTTCTCAAATGGTTGAGCGCATGAACGGGATGATCAGGAAATTCAAAGTGTAAGACATAAAGTTGGAGGGAAAAACTAGTGACTGTATTATACAAAAAAGCGATGATAGGTTTATTGCTTTCTATAGTAGCTCTTGTTGGCACCGCTTGTTCAACGACAGAAACGAGCAGCAAACAAGCTTCAGTAAAATTAATTCAAGATGAATCTGTTCCATACATTGGTTTTTTATTGGATACACTTGAAGAAGAAAGATGGTACAAAGACAAGCAACTGTTTGAAGATCATGTAAAATCGTTAGGCGGACAAGTCAAAACGTTAGCAGCAAACGGCTCGGATGCTGTTCAGCTTGTGCAAGCACAATTATTAATCGAAGAAGGTGTGGATGTTCTTGTTGTTGTTCCACATAATGCTGAAGAAGGAGCAAAGATTGTAGAATTAGCTCATAAACATAAGGTCAAAGTCATCTCCTACGACCGCCTTATCACAAAAAGTGATCTAGATTACTATATTTCATTTGATAACAAAAAGGTCGGTGTCCTGCAGGCAACTGAAATTGTTAAAAACACACCTAAAGGAAACTTTGTTTATATTGGTGGAGCAGAAACCGATAATAATGCGGTACTGTTTAGAGATGGTGCATTAAGTGTTCTTCAACCACTGATTGATAAAGGTGACATTACCTTATTGGCAGATCAATATACAGAAGAATGGAACCCTAAGAACGCCGAGAATAATATGAAAGCAATTTTAACAAAATCGAATAACAAAGTCGATGCAGTCGTTGCAGCCAATGATGGTACTGCAGGTGGAGTAATTAATGCCCTATCTGACGTTGGATTAGCAGGTAAAGTTCCTGTTTCCGGACAAGATGCCGAGCTCGACGGAGTGAAAAGACTTGTCGCAGGAACCCAAACCATGACTGTCTATAAACCGATTCCTGTAATTGCCACACAAGCAGCAGAAATGGCTTACCATGTAGCAAAAGATAAACCAATTACCACAGATACAACGATTAATAATCAAAAAATTGATGTACCTACCATCCTTCTTGAACCTATGCCTGTCACAAAGGAAACGATTAAATCAACAATTGTGAAGGATGGGTATTTAACAGAGGAAGAGATTTATAGGAAATAAGATTTACCAATGGAGAAACACACCTTGGCATTTTTAAAAAAAAGATGAACTCTAAACCAATCCAGAGTTCATCTTTTTTTATTTACCTATTGAGTCTGTTCTTTTAATTTTTTCATTTCTTCAACCCATTTATTTACTTTTTCTTTTATCTCGTTTACTTTCGAATCAATTTCCTCCTTATTTCGTTCTTGTAACTCATCTTTAAGACGAGTTAATTCCTCTTCTCGAACAGCCACTAATTCTTTGATTTTAGTTAATGTCTCCTCTGTTAAACTCCCTTGTTCTTCCCAAATCTTTAACCCTTCTTGAAATCGTTGATTTTCTCTAGTCATTGAGGCAGTCCATCCATTTGTTAAGTCCGTAATTCTCTCAGTTTCGCGGAAAATCTCCCATCCATCTGGAACATAATTAACCGGAGCCCATGTGAGCTCTAGCATGGAAGGAAGCCATTCATACTCAATGGTGGATAGTAACTCTTCTTCACCATTCGCGGCAAAATATTCTCCATTTCCTGCATTCGCTACAGCTTTTAACTGGTTTTCCGCTTCATTATCAACCTGAAATCCTATTATATTGACAGAAACATTGTCTTCACCTTTCTCCTTCACAAATTTCTCGGCTGCTTTAGTAGGATTTCCATCACATGTTTCCACACCATCGCTGACAATATAAATGGTGATTTGGCCATTAAGGCCCTTACTGAATTCACTCGTTTTTTCAATTGCTGTTGCTAAAGGGGTCCAACCTTTCGCTTCAACCGTAGAAAGAGATTGATTGAAACGCTCGGCATCAAAAGCTCCCATTTTATAGACTTCTTCTATTTTCGAACATGATTCTCCCTTACCACTATCAGACTCATCACCTCGATGGCCAAATGCTACAAGTGAAATCTGACTTGTATCACCTATAGCTTTTGCAAAGCTTTCAACAGCCTCTTTTGCAATATCCATGCGCAGCTTTCCTTCTGAGTCCAGTAACATACTTGAACTAGCATCAAGTAAAATATAAGAATAGTTTTCCTTCTCAGCACCTGCACTTTTCGAAACCTGTTCAGGGCGAGGAAGCAGCGGTTCATTAAATCCCGGAGTAAACGAATCTAAATCCCGGACAATTTCATCATAGCTCGGGCTCCCTGTATAAAACACCAATGCTTTCATAAGTTTTTCCGGATCGTCCGTTTCCTCCGCTAATGGTTCCAATACTTCTTTCATGCTATTTATGTACTGAGGGTCAAGTTCTTCGAGTCCCCATAGGACTCGTTCTGTATCTTCTTCATATGTAATATTATTAGTTAATTCTCCTGCTTGAAATTTCATTAAAGACTCTACTGTTACAGAAGTGGAAAGCTCATTTATATCTGATAGCTCCCCTTTGTTTTTTTCTTCCTGGTTTGCTATGGCTTTTTCATCTTTCTTCTCTTTTGATGATGCTGCTAACTTTTCACCTTCATTTGTACAACCTGCACAAATAAGTAGAATTAAGAAAAAAGAGACAAGCCAATATTTATTAATCATATTCATCACCCTTATTTTGTCTAATTATCATTGTTTTTCCATTCCTTTTACTCCCTTACATATTACGAAAAGATAGAATAAAAGTTTCATCTCTCCCTTCTCTTATAATAATACCAATGGTTATATGGTTTACGATAATGGATTCCTGTTAAATATATAAGAAATAAATAAGAAAGGACTTAAAACATGTTAAATAATCATAGCCTAAAAGGGAAAGTAGCTGTTATCACTGGTGGCGGTTCCGGGTTAGGGCGTGCAGCAGCCTTTCGCTTAGTAAGTGAAGGAGTAAAAGTGTGTCTGTTAGATATTAATATTGAGCATGCAAATAATGTGAAGAAACAAATTGAACATGCTGGTGGCAAAGCCATTGCTAAAAAGTGTGATATCAACTCATCACAGGAAATACTAGAAGGAATAGAAGCGGCAATGGATGAGTGGAAAAGGATAGATATTTTATTTGCTAATGCCGGTATTGCTGGAGAAATGGCTCCGATTGAAACGATGAATGAGGAAAATTGGGAGCGTACCATAAATACTAATTTAACAGGAACTTTTTTAACGGTTAAATATGCAATTCCTTTTATGAAAGATAACGGAGGCAGTATTATTATTACAAGCTCTGTTAGTGGTAACCGCATTTTCTCACAAACGGTTTTACCGCTTATAGTACATCAAAAGCCGGACAGATTGCATTTATGAAAATGGCTGCATTAGAACTTGCCCGATATAAAGTCCGTGTTAACGCAATTTGTCCTGGTGCCATTGAAACAAATATTCAAGAGTCAATTCATCAATCTTCTGACCTAAAAAAGATTGAAATCCCTATCGTTTTTCCTGAGGGAGACCAACCTCTCGATCATAAACCGGGGAAATCGGAACAGGTAGCTGATTTAGTTACATTTTTAGCTTCTGACTTATCTTCACATATAACTGGAACAGAAATCTTTATTGATGGTGCGGAATCATTATTGAGATAAACAGAGGCTGCTTTTATTGTATCGCCTTTTTTCAAAATTAATAGACGCCGAGTATACATCTACCCGGCGTTCTATTCTTAAATTATCTCTCTATCAACAGCCATTGTCTTCTCTTGTTCTTCTGCTAATTTACGTTGCTTTTTTGACTTTCTAAAGTATAACAATTCATACACAACAGGAATCACAACAAGCGTTAATAATGTCGCAACACTTAATCCGCCAATGACAACAACTGCTAAGCTTGCAGAAACTAAGTTTCCTGCCTCCGCTTCTTTAAATAACAGAGGAAGCATAGCTGAGATTGTTGCAACAGCTGTCATAATGATTGGCCTCATTCGAATAGTTGCCGCTTCAACTATGGCATCACGTATGATCATGGTTTCTTCATTTTGTTTTACTCGATCTAATAACACAATGGCATTTGTCACGACAATTCCAATAAGCATAAGTGCTCCCAATAATGAGGTAATATCAACTGTTATTCCACTAATGATAATTCCAAGAATCGCTCCAATTGCAGCAAGTGGCAGTGAAAATAGAATAGCAATCGGTGCACGAATCGTTTTAAACGTAATGACCATGATGAGGAAGACAATCCCGATAGATGCTAACATCGTCATAAACAAATCATTAAAATCACTCGCTTGATCTGCACTTGCACCACCAACAAATACTTCAACATCGTCTGGCAAATCAATCCCCTCTAGGTCTTCACTTCCAAAAATTTCACTATTTATTTCTGTTGAAATGATTGATAGTTTTTCAGGATCAACATCCACCGTCACTCTTACATATTGTTTTCCATCTTTATGGAATGAACTTGTTGGTTCTTCAGTCTCTGTTAATTCTGCTACCTTTGAAATAGGTGTCATTCCTGCCTGTGTCATAATTGGAACCTCTGAAAGGTCCTTTTTCGTTTCTGCTGAGTAAACAGGCTCCAGCATCACCATTGTTTGCTGGTCATTTACCTCTATTGAACCCAGTGGTGTTTGATTCAACATAACAGCTGCTTGTTGGGCAATTTGATCAGCTTTTGCCATACTTGGATCAACGACAAATGAATAAACTGATTTTGTTTCTTCTTGGTTTGTTGTGACCTCTTCAACTCCATCAATTTCCTTGACCTTTTGTTGGATATTCTCTGAAACAGCAACAAGGTCATTTAGACGATCACCCATTATATCAATTGTAATTGACGTACTTCCTCCACCCATCATGGAAGCTTCTGTTGCCTCTAAGGCAGCATCCTTATATTCATCTTTTTGATCAAGGACTTTTTCAATAAATTCGCTCATATCTGCATCTTCTTTTAAGATCGCCATAATCTGAGTTTCTGTTGGGTTTCCAACAGCACCATATTTCGCCGCATCAGCAGAATTTCCAAGCTGAAGATACATATTTTCCAATTCTTTTTGTTCCAGTATATAGTTTTCAAGCTTCACAGACTCTTCTTTTACTTTTTCAATAGGTGTATCATTCGGATATGCTAATGATACAAAAACATAGTCAGCTTGAGTTTTATTCACAGAACCTTTAGGAAGAGCAAAATATGCTCCTATTGATCCTGCCAAAAGGATGATCGCTGTTAAAAAGACGACCCATTTATGATTTAAGGACCAAGTCAAAAATGCCGAAAAACGTACTGATGGCTTATGCTCTTTTATTTTAGCGTTTTTAAGTAATCCGGCACTCATAACAGGGACAATTGTTAACGCCACAATTAAAGATGCTAACAATGAGTACGTAATCGTTAATGCAAATGGTAAGAGAAAATCCTGCAGACCGCCATTAAGTAACCCCATTGGTAAGAAAACGGCAACTGTCGTTAATGTCGACGAAGTAATGGCAGAGCCTACTTCTTTTGTTGCCTCAATGACCATGTTAACTGAAAATTTCTCTGTTTGTGCTCTTCTAAAGATATTTTCAATGACAACAATACTATCATCAACAAGTCGGCCAACTGCCACAGCCACTCCACCAAGTGTTAAAATATTTAATGTCACACCGGATTGAGCTAATAAAAATAGAGTAAAGCCTAATGACAATGGAATGGAGACGATTGTAATCAATGTTGAACGTAAATTTCTTAAAAACAACATAATGACAATTGTTGCAAACAGAGCACCAAGTAATACTTCTTTTATCATACTGTGAACGGAAGATTCGACCATATCTGCAGATGCTAAAATGACGGTTGTTTCTAAATCATCGTAGTTCTCGTTTATTTCTTTTGATACGTTTTCCACTTCTTTACTAATCGTTACTGCATTTGATTGACTGTCCTTTGTGACAACAAATGTAAGAGCATCAGCACCATTTACTTTGGTTAAATTGCCCTCCTGCTTTTCCATTGAGATGGATGCTACTTCATGCAGCGGAACATTTGGAGCCACTTCTGTATCTTCAAGATCTTCTATCGTTTTTATATTACCAATAACTTTTATGTTAGCCGATTTACCATCAACTGTCGTTTCCGAAACAGCCGCAGCAGTATTTTGGCCCTGAAGCATTGTCATAATATGTTCAATTGAAACATTTTTTTCAGCCATCTTTTTTTCATTAAGCTTAACAGAAACAAAAGAAGGAATAATACCGTTTGTTTGAATTTCTGCTACACCTTTAATATCTTGAAATTGCGGCACAATTTCATCCTGTGCATACTGAACAGTTTCCGGACTGATTCCTTTATCAAAAGTAAGAGCGATATAGGAAACGGGAATCATTGAGGTATTTAACTGTACGATGTTTGGCTTCATAACATTTTCCGGGAGTGTTACACTTAAGAGGGCCTCTTCAATCTCCCGTTTTGCTTCTTTCTTATCCACACTAGATTCCAGGTGAATATCAACAGAGGAATATCCATCACCTGTAGTCGAGAACACATTTAGCTTTCCATTCATACTCTCTACTGCTTCTTCAATCGGAGTTGTCACCTGGTCTTCCATCGTGCTCGCATCAACCCCGTTCCCCATCGTCACAACCGAAATAAACGGCTGGTCTGCAGAAGGTAAAAACTCCATTGGAAGTCGGAAATAACTAAGAACTCCCATAACAAGAATAATCGCAGACATTAAGAAAACGGCTGCTTTGTTTTTAAATGACCATTTCGTAAACCATGACATTTACTAATTTCTCCTTTCAAGTTCCATTTATTTTTAATAAAATGTTGTGCTCCTTTCTAACCTGAGTCAAAAGAAGTATGATCAGTTCATTACTACAGACCTTATTTTAATAACAAAATGTGGAAACGATAATTGCCTTGAGGTGTAAAATCATCTAAGGCTTGAGACGTATATTCGATTAGGAGGTGATAAAGTGCAGCAAACTTAGCTGAGGGTTGCGTTTGATATGGAAGTGGTTGCGTCATTATGTAAAAACGTTGCATCTTTTTATTTCACCTTAAGATTGCGTCAATTATCTGTGTGAAAAAAATGACCAAAAAAAGACAGACTCAATGTCTGCCTTTGTATCAATATTCAACGGTTTCGACGAATCAAAAATCCATTATCAATTGATGTAAAACCAATTTTCGGGTAATATTCCATCGCTTCCTGTGATGCAAGTAATAAGAGGGATACTTCCTCGCCTATCTCTTCTTGAAGCAATCGAACAAGTTCTTTACCGATTCCTTGTTTTTGATGTTCGTTATCGATGGCTAAGTCTGATAAATAACAGCAATAGTTAAAATCAGTTATTGCACGGGCTACCCCTATGACTTTCCCGCCCAATCTTGCAGTGATGGTAATATCTGCTTTATCAAGCATACGCTGTAATCGAGGTAAATCATCTACTGGTCTTTTGATTCCTGATGCTTTAAACACTTGAGATAATTCTAATGCACTGATTTGATCATAGACTTTATATGTATATTCCATTTTCGGCCGTCTCCTCTTCCTACTTTTTCCCAGTATATACGAATAAGCCCGATTTCTACAAGACATAAAAATCGGGCTTCATAAAACTTATTTGTTTTCTAACACTTTAATAAATTCTCTCATATAATCAGGTAAATCTGGTGGGCGTTGACTTGAGACAAGATGTCCGTCAACTACAACTGCTTCATCTAACCAGGTTGCACCCGCATTTTCCATATCGTCGCGGATTCCCGGTGTACTTGTTACTTTTTTTCCTTGTAAAATTTTCGCTGATATTAACACCCAGCCTGCATGACAGATTTGTCCGATCGGCTTTTTCTGTTCCTCCATATGCTGAGTGATCTCAATAACTTCCTTAAAACGGCGAAGCTTGTCCGGGGCCCAGCCACCTGGAACTAATAAGGCATCATAGTCATTAGGATTGACTTGTTTAAAATCAACATCTGATGTTGCCGGTACACCATATTTTCCTTTATACGTAAAATTTGCTTCTTCACCAGCAAGGTGAACAGTAGCTCCTTCCTCACGCAAGCGATGAATTGGATACCACAGCTCCAAATCTTCAAAATCTTCATGGACAAAGCTTAAGATCTTTTTACCAGATAATCTCATATCTTTCCCTCCTTATAATTGACGATAACGTAATTTTTAAGTGTAGACAACTATGATCCCATATCTGCTAAAATATTTGCAGTCTGTTGATCTGTGATCAATACATTTGCATACTTGCCCTTAAGTGCACCATATATAGCCTCTACCTTTTTCGGACCACCGGCAACTAATATCGATTTTTCCTTTTTGGCCAGTTCATTCAGCTCAATTCCAATCGTACGGTTATTTAAGCTTTCAACACAAATCTCTCCATTTTTATCGAAAAAGCGAGAGCAAATTTCACCAGCTGCTTTGGATTGTATAAGATGCTGATCTTCTCTGGACAAATACTCTGCCTGTAATAATACTGAGTCAACAACAGGTGTTCCTACACTAAAGATAGCAATATTCGCTTTTTTACCAAGGTCAAGGATTTTATGAATATGACGATCCGCTTCAATTGCTTGTTTTACAACAATGTGATCCACGATTGCTGGCAGCGGTAACAAAAACGTTTGCGTGTGGAAAGCCTCACCAAATAAATGAATAATTTCAGATGCATAGGTTTTTGTTTCGGAATGACTTACACCGCCATTTAGTTGAACGATGGTTGTATGACTTAATGGTCTTTGCTTTAACCTCATTGCTACTTCATAAACTGTCGTACCCCAAGATGTCGCAATAACATCATGATCCTTAACAATTTTATGAAGATAGTTTGCGGCTACTTCGCCAAGCTGTTGTTTGATATAACGATTGTCATACTCTGATAAAGATACAACGACAACTTCCTTTAGTCCAAATTTTTCTTTTATACGCTCAGTTAATAATTCGTCTGCTTCCGTTGGATTATTGATTTTAATTTCAACAATTCCTAAATCCTTTGCTTGTTTAAGCAATCTGGAAACAGTTGGTCTTGAAACATCCAATTTTTTCGCAATTTCCTGCTGGCTATAATCTAATTGATAATAAAGTCTGGCCGCTTCAACAATTTTATTAAGTTTATCTTTTTCCATTTACAGCACCTAATTATCTTTTTTATATGACAAACGAGAGGCTGACATTATATGTACGTCAGCCTCTGTTGTTTGCATCTATTATTCAGCGATTAATTTTTTTACACGAGCTACTACATTTTCAACAGTGAAACCATATTCAGCTAGAATACGATTTGCCGGAGCAGATGCACCAAATGTATTGATAGCTAAAATATCTCCTTCATCTCCTGAATAACGATCCCAACCTAGTGGAGATCCCATTTCAATTGCAAGACGCTTTTTCACTTCTTTAGGAAGAACTGAGCGTTTGTATTCAACAGATTGCTTTTCAAAGCGATCCCATGCAGGCATACTTACAACTGCTGCTTCAATGCCTTCTTGAGCTAAAACTTGTTGTGCTTCTACAGCTAACCCTACTTCAGAACCTGATGCTAATAAAAGAACGTCTGCAGTTTCTTTTCCAGCTGGAGAAACAACATAAGCACCTTTTTGAACACCTTCATATGCAGTGTCTTTTGTTCCTTTGATTGTTGGTAAGTCTTGACGAGTTAACACTAATGCAGTTGGAGTTGATTTAGACTCGATAGCTGTTTTCCATGCTGCTGCAGTTTCATTACCGTCTGCTGGACGAACCACTGAAAGATTTGGCATTGCACGTAATGAAGCAAGTTGTTCTACCGGCTCATGTGTTGGACCATCTTCACCAACAGCGATACTATCATGTGTGAATACATATGTTACCGGTAAATTCATAAGAGCTGCCAGACGGATTGCCGGGCGTAAGTAGTCAGAGAATACGAAGAAAGTACCACCGAATACATGTAAACCACCGTGAAGTGCCATACCGTTTAATGCAGCACCCATTGCAAATTCACGTACACCAAACCAGATGTTACGGCCGCTGTAATCTTCACTTGTGAAGTCACCACTACCGCTAATTGTTGTTTTGTTAGAACCAGCTAAATCTGCTGAACCTCCAAAGAATGATGGAAGATTTTTCGCAATACCATTTAAAACTGCTCCTGAAGAAGCACGTGATGCAAGGCTTGATCCTTCTTCGTAAACTGGAATATCTTTATCCCAACCTTCTGGAAGCTCACCATTGATCGCAACTTTAAATTGATTTGCTAACTCCGGATACTCTTTTTCATATCCAGTTACTAATTCGTTCCACTCATTTTCCTTTGCACTTCCAGCTTCTTTTACTGTTTTATTAAAGTGATCATATACTTCATCTGGTACATGGAAATCTTGTTCAAATGTCCAAGCATACGCTTCTTTTGTTAACTTAATTTCATCCGCACCAAGTGGAGAACCGTGTGAAGCTGATTTACCAGATTTGTTTGGTGAACCAAAACCAATTGTTGTTTTTACTTCAATTAGTGTAGGACGGTTTAGATCTTGTTTCGCTTGTTCAATCGCATTTGAAATTTCGTTCAAATCATTTCCGTCCTCAACACGGATGACTTGCCAGCCTTGTGCTGTAAAACGTTGTTCAACATTTTCAGAGAATGAACGATCAAGATCACCATCTAAAGAAATATCATTTGAATCATAAAGAACAACTAAACGTCCAAGTTTTAAATGTGCTGCTAATGATGCTGCCTCAGAAGAAATACCTTCCATTAGATCTCCATCACCACAGATTGCATATGTGAAATGATCTACTACATTGTAAGATGGCTTGTTGTAAGTTTCAGCTAAATGACGCTCAGCCATTGCCATCCCAACTGCCATCGCAATTCCTTGTCCAAGAGGACCAGTTGTTGCATCTACACCTGCTGTATGACCGAATTCAGGATGTCCTGGAGTTTTGCTTCCCCATTGTCTAAATGATTTTAAATCATCCATTGATACATCATAACCTGTAAGGTGAAGAAGGCTATATAAAAGCATAGAACCATGTCCAGCTGATAATACAAAACGATCTCTGTTAAACCATTCAGGATTAGAAGGGTTAACATTCATGAATTTTGTCCATAACGTATACGCCATAGGTGCTGCACCCATTGGCATACCTGGGTGACCTGAGTTTGCTTTTTCAATTGCATCAATTGATAATGTACGGATCGTTTCAATTGATAATTTTTCTACTTTTGTTAATTCGCTCATTATATTCCCTCCGAATATGATATTTCTTTTAATACTGCTGTTTTATCTTTTATGATTAATTGACCTGATGGTTGATCTGATGTAGACCATTCAACAATTGCTTTTTTCAATTGATTTGTGAGAAGTCGATCTAATGCAGTCGGATATGGACCACTGCATTGTGATTCATCAATCACAACGACTTTCCAATCAAGGTCAAATTCTCCAAAATGTTCTTCTAATGCAACAGGATCAACATCTTGATCCATCATGAAAAAGGTGTATCCTTCATTGTTCACTTCTTTTTGTTTAATATGTTGTTTCAAAAGAGCAATAAGTGTTGAATCAACTCGCTCCACTACTTCAGCTTCAACAGCCAGTGCTGTGTCATGTAATAACCTCGAATTCTCTGCACCGGGAATTTGCACGTTAAAAACTCGTACCTTTCCATAAGATAAAGAACTGGCCGTATCTCTTACTCTTTCAATATTTTCTACAATCGAATTTAACGCAGTATCATAACCCAATGTGAGTTCTGAATCGTCAATGTTATTAAAGATACTAACAGGTACTTGCAGTAATTTTCCTGTAAAATCGGTTACATTAACTTTTGTATCCCCTAATAAAATAACCTGATCAAGCTCTGTTAATTCACTAGCAAGTACGGATATTTGATCGTTCCATATAGTAATTGGAAAAGCATTCAATACATGGGAATTTGCACCAAAAGAACGATATGTATTCTCATTAAGTTCCTTTAGATTTAACTGTTTTGCTATATCATCCCATTCAATCCCAATAACATTGTAACTTTGACTGGAAAGTTCTTCTACTAGGGTACGAACGATCTGTGCTGTACCTGCTGAAGCACAACCAAAATGAACTACACCTATTTTCATTATCGTAACCCCTTTATGCGAAATTTCGTTCATAATTAAATGAACATTTGTTACGTTGTTTAGTATAACATGAAGTACTTATAAAGATAAATAGGCAATAACTGAAATTTCGAGAAATTTCTTATTTCAATAAAAACCTAAAAAAAAACCGATCTCAATAACAATTAAGGTCGGTTCATTCTACTTTTTCAGGTAATCTAATCACAAAAGAGGTTTGATGCTGATCTGATTCGCAAAAAATGGTTCCATGATGTTTTTCTATGATTGATTTACAAACATATAATCCAATTCCCGTACCAAAGCTCTTGGTTGTGTAAAAAGGTTCAAAAATCGTTTCCCTTATTTCTTCGGGAATTTTAGGGCCATTATTTGTTATCTTAAAGGAGATAGTATGTTCAGTTTTTTCACAGGTAATCCATAGATTACGCTCCATAGAATTTTTTTGTTTCAAAGCATCAATAGAATTTAAAATGATATTAACCAACACTTGTTTTATTTCATCTTTTGCAGCTATAATCTTACAATGAGGATCAATAGATGTTGATACATTTACATCTCCATCTACTATACTCGGGTATAAAAAAGAAATAATATCAGAAAAGAGGCTATCTACTTGAATCTCTTTGTGCTCTTTTTCTCCGGAATCTAACCTGGAAGCATGTAAGAATTGAGTAATTCTAAACTTTAACTGATCCAACTCATGTTCAATCGTATCCATATATTTTAAATTGGGATGCTCATTTTTTAACAACTTCATAAATCCCATTACAGATGTTAATGGATTTCTAAATTCATGGACAAAACTTGAAGACATTTGACCTAGTAGTGATAATCGATCTTTATGTGACTGATTCACAAAAAGCATTTTTTCATTTATCTCAATATCTTTTAATTCTGTATATCTTGTAACTGCATGAAAACAATATCTGTCGAAATGATCGTTAATTCTATCAATGATTGGCTGAAGTTCCTGGATAGAAACACCTGACTTGTTGACATATTTAATAAGCGTGCTTCTTCCTATATTCATATTGAAAACAAACTCTCCGATATTGCTTTTACTAAGTACACGTTCCTTTGCTACTTTATAAGCAAGCTCTTTCAGTTCATCATCACTTATTGTCTGCAACAAAGATTTTTTGACCAATAGGTACATTTCGTATCCATTATTCCCTACCCGATCTTTGAAGATATCATTTTCATTTACAATAACATTTTCTAGCCACATTCCTAAAAACTCACTCTGAACTTTCTCCAAAAACTTAATTACCTTCTCTTCAACCGAACAACCTGATCCAGATATCGAGTTCACTTTTTCACCACTTTCATTGTGTGAATGCCTTAATGATAATTAGACAAAAACTGATAAATATCCTTCTTTTTTATCACTTTATTCAAATTTCTATAAAATATGTTACATATTGAAAAATAAAGTCATTAATTTGTACAATCTGTCATGACCATGATTCCTAACATGTTAGAAAACTCACTTTATTGCCAAGAACTTATAGGGATGGCCTTATTTTTTTATATGACCCTCAATATAATCTTCCGAACGAATAAAAAAGACTGCCTTAGGTGACAGTCTTTTTCATTCGTAACTAATTTTCTATTTTGTTTCACGATGTAGAGTATATCTTTTTAATCGCGGGCAATACTTTTTCAATTCAATTCGATCTGGATTGTTTCGTTTATTTTTTGTTGTAATATAATTACGGTCTCCTGTTTCTGTGCATGCTAATGTAATATTTACTCTCATTATTTTCCCTCCTAATTTTTAGTTTGTTACACAAATGCTGGAAGTGGATCATTAAACTGAGACCAGTTTTGCTGCATTTCAGCATCTGTTAATAAACATAGATTAAGACTTGTTTCAATTTCATCACGGTTCATATCAATTCCAATCATCACTAATTCCGTTATGCGATCACCATAACGTTTATCCCATTTTTTAAGCAACTCTGGTTCCTCTTTCAAAATGATCTCTTGTTCTTCCACCGGATAGGTTGCAATCCATTCACCTGCACCTTGAATTGTGATAGATGGACCAGCCTGAGAGAGAAGACCTGTTATCTCGTTTCTTGATGCGAGCCAAAAAAACCCCTTTGCCCTAACAACGTCTACTGGCCAGTTTTCTAACCAGGTCATAAATCTTGTTGGATGAAATGGACGCTTTTGTTTGTAAACAAATGACGAAATCCCATACTCTTCTGTTTCAGGTATATGTTCATTAGCAAGTTCCTGGATCCATCCAGCTGCTTGACTTGCCTCCTCAAAATCAAATAAATCTGTATCTAAAATTTCAGCCAATGAAACCTTTGAAAAACTAGTTTTAATAATTTTTGCTTTTGGATTTAACTTATGGATCACTCCACTTAATTCCTTAGCATCCTCTTCATTTACCAAATCTGTTTTATTTAATAGTAGAATGTTGGCAAATTCGATTTGATCTATAAGTAAATCAACAACTTCTCTCGTATCAGATAGGTCTGTCGCTTCTTTTCGATCAAGTAATGTTTCCCCTGAAGCAAAATCATGCCAAAACCTGTTCGCATCAACCACAGTTACCATCGCATCAAGAACACAATTATCAGTTAAATTAATTCCGAGCTCCTCATCTATATATGAAAAAGTTTGTGCCACAGGTATTGGCTCAGAAATACCGGTAGATTCAATAACTAAATAATCAATATCCCCTTGATCCACAAGCTTTTTCACTTCAACAATAAGATCTTCTCGAAGTGTACAACAAATACATCCATTTTGAAGTTGCACTAGCTTTTCATTTGTCCTCGTAAAACCTCCTTGTTTAATAAGTGAGGCATCAATATTGACTTCACTCATATCATTGACTATTACAGCAATCCTCCTATTTTCTTTGTTCATTAAAATATGATTTAATAATGTTGTTTTGCCCGCACCTAAATATCCACTTAACACTGTTACAGGGACTTTTCTTTTGACCATTCATCTTTCTCCTTTTTGCAAACCGACATTATTACGATTTATATTTTATGTTTCGGGAATAAAATTAACTACCACGGATATAAAACGTAATTATTACGATTTATATTCTATTATATGTGCTATTGAATTGCAAGTTTCTTCTTCATTTTTTTAATCAAAAACATGTTTAGATACATTAGAATCGGGAATTTATTAAGTACATAAGTATTTTTTCAAAACAAAAAGCTGACAACTATGTGCCAGCTTTTAAAAAGTATTACATGCTTACGCGTACTACACGTCCGTTAAATTTTTGAGCCCAATAACCGCTGGACATATCAGCAATAGCTACACCAGTTGAGCTTTGTGATCCGATAAATTTACCTCCACCTACATAGATGCCAACATGTCCATCTGTTTTGTAAGTGTTAAAGAATACTAAGTCTCCAGGTTGCATATTGCTTGTAGAAACCTGTTTACCTGCATATTTAAGTGAGTCAGTGCTTGCGCCTACGCTTACTCCTATTGTAGAGAAAGCCCAATGCACAAATCCGGAACAATCAAAGCGACCATTTGCTACATCATAGGAATTTCTTCCGCCACCAAAGACATAAACTGAGTTTCCGATATACTTATACCCAGCACGAATTAAATCATTCACTGTTCCATTCGGATTTACAGGTGTTGATTCAACAGTTGTAGTTTTAGAAGAAGTTCCTTTTGCTAATTTTACTGAACTTGATGAATCACTAGAAGAATCACTAGAAGAATCATTTGATGAATTTGACGAACCCTGAGCGATTGCAGCAGCCGCAGCTTCTTGAGCAGCTAAATTAGCTTCTTTTTGCTTAAGGCTATTTACTGCAGCTAGTTTTGCAGTTTCTTCATCTTTTAGTTGTCCTATTAAAGTATCATTTTCCTTTTTTTGAGAAAGGATTTGTTCCTGCATACCCTCTAACTCTGATTTCATGCCTTCTAAATCTGAAAGCGCTTCAACTTTTGAAACTTTCTTTTCATTTAATTCTTGTTCGTCAGCTTCTTGTTGTTGAATCATTGCACGGTCAGCTTCCACAATCTTACCAACTGCAACAGCACGATTAACGAAATCACTAAAACTGCTTGAACCTAGTAACACATCTATATACTCTACATTACCACCACTATGTTGGTAAGAAATTGCACGTTGTTTTAAAATATCTGTTCTCTCTTTAATTGCTTTTTCCAGCTTTGCAATCTCTGATTCCATTGTTGAGATTTCTGTTTGAGCTGTTTCTATTTTTGATTCAGTTTCTTCAATTTTCTTTGTGTTATCATTAATTGCTGCTTCAACACGTTCACTTTGCTTTTTTAATTCTGCCAACTCTTGTTGTACTTTCTCAACGTCCTGAGTTGCATCTTTTATATTTTCCTGAATTTCTGTACGCTCTGCCGTTTCAGCGTTAGCCGAAGGAATAGCAAATGAACTTCCTAATCCGATCATGACTGCTAAATTCATGATAACTAGTTTCTTTTTCGACATTCTCTTCCCTACTTTCGTTTCTCTCGTACAATCAGTATTTTTACCTATGTATCTATTAAAAATATTACTTTATACTCAGATTTGCCACAATTAGTAGTATATCATCAAAAAATGACAAAACAATGTATATAATATTACAATTATATTTCAAATATAACAAAAGACCTTTTTATTCTACCAAAAACACACATGTTCCACTGTACCATAGAAAAAGTTTTAACACTAGTATCAATCTATTAATGGAATTATTTGAGAAACTTTCTTACTACTTATCAGATTGATTGCTTTTTATATAATAGATCCGATCCTTTGTATTACCTGTAAATGGATAATGCAGTTTCTGTAACACTCTTTTCGCACTTGAACTGGATTTTATGTGAAGAAATGATCGAACTTCCCGATTACTTATACGCTCAGAAAAAAGAAGCTTATAATCAGTCAGAGCTTTAGTATGTGCATTTTTTGATTTTTGCCCGCATTTTTGGCATGCCCAAAAGCCAAACGTTTTCATCAAGGGAATGGTTTCACAAAATGGACATTGAACACCTGTTATTATCTCAGACTTTAATAGTTGATAGTGTTCTATAATTGAAACATCATTTTCAGTATGAGAATCAGTGATTCTGGCTGAGAGTCTATTGATACTTTGTTTTTTCAGCTTTATCTCTTTGTATTTATTTTCTAGGTGTTGGAATTTACTTGGAATTCTTGCAGCTTGGAGTATTAATGAATTAGAAGATTTTAAAATTGTAGAAGGATTACTGAGGACAACAAATCCTATACAGGGTATATTGGGTATTTTTTGTTCTTTTAACCAAAGACTAAAATGATCTTGCTGACGCCTAACTTGTATCAATGGACTAAGAAATCCTTCCTCTTTTCCATCCAATGTGCGAATCATCTGATCAGTTTCCTCATTTATATAAATCGATCCAGCTATGTTCTTAACTTCTAAAACACATGCAAATGAAGGAGTTATAATTAGTGTATCCATTTGAAAGTAGTGCTTGCGATCAAGAAGTCTAACATTGTGGAAAATAAGATACTCTTCCTTTAAGTAACTGAGAAAATAGTCAATAGATTTTTCCCCGTTGTAGCCAGCAAGGCTTTTTTTGTAATCTCGTTCAATTTTTGGGTACAGTTTATGTATTTTGGGCAGTCTTCGCAGCAATGCTTCTTGCTTTTGAAGAAACAATGGCTTCAGCCTTTCTTTCATAATCAAAACAATCATCTCCTTATTTTTTATTCGGGGTAATATTCGTTATCTTGATTAGTAATTCCTCTAATATGTTTCACTATTTTAATATTCTAGTAAAAGTTTGGATTATTAGTGGTTATTTATTCTCTATTATTAACTCCAAACGGTTATTAAACTGCTCTTATATATATATCTCATCATTTCTACTCCCCTAATTGAGTCACCTTTCCTATTTATTCGACCACTTCTGTGATTCTTTCAACCACTCTCTAGCATTATTCAACCACTTTTCTTCTTTTTTCAACCAATTCACTTTCTCCCCTCATCAATTGAGCCACTTTCCCCATTTATTCGACCACTTCTCTGATTCTTTCACCCACTCTCTAGCATTATTCAACCACTTTTCTTCTTGTTTCAACCAATTCACTTTCTCCCCTCATCAATTGAGCCACTTTCTCCATTTATTCGACCACTTCTCTGATTCTTTCACCCACTCTCTAGCATTATTCAACCACTTTTCTTCTTGTTTCAACCAATTCACTTTCTCCCCTCATCAATTGAGCCACTTTCTCCATTTATTCGACCACTTCTCTGATTCTTTCACCCACTCTCTAGCATTATTCAACCACTTTTCTTCTTGTTTCAACCAATTCACTTTCTCCCCTCATCAATTGAGCCACTTTCCCCATTTATTCGACCACTTCTCTGATTCTTTCAACCACTCTCTAGCATTATTCAACCACTTTTCTTCTTTTTTCAACCAATTCACTTTCTTCCTTACCTAATTAAGCCACATTTTCCATTTATTCGACCACTTCTATGATTCTTCCAACCACTCTCTAGCATTATTCAACCACTTTTCTTCTTTTTTCAACCAATTCACTTTCTCCCCTCATCAATTGAGCCACTTTCCCCATTTATTCGACCACTTCTATGATTCTTTCAACCACTCTCTAGCATTATTCAACCACTTTTCTTCTTTTTTCAACCAATTCACTTTCTCCCCTACCTAATTAAGCCACATTTTCCATTTATTCGACCACCTATGATTCTTTCAACCACTCTCCGGCATTATTCAACCACTTTTCTTCTTTTTTCAACCAATTCACTTTTCTCCTTTCCAATCAAGTCAACTAACCAATTCACCCACTCTGAACTGCACCCCAAAAGTTAGAGTAAAGAATCTAACTTTTGGGGTGTTTTATTAATGTCTAGATATGATGAAAAATTTAAGCTTATGGTAGTGAAAGAATATCAAGAAGGACAACTTGGATATAAACTGTTAGCTAAAAAACATTACATTAAGTCACATAAGCAAATCATTAATTGGGTGAAAAATTACGAGAAGTTTGGACCTGAAGGGTTAATGAGGAAAAAGCAGAACAAAACATATTCTGTTCAATTCAAGCTGGATGTTATAAGCTTTATGGAAAGAACAGGATCTTCAGTAATCGACACAGCCCTGGAGTTTGGGCTAACAAATCCTCCTATGATAACTGCGTGGAAGAAAGCCTTTTTGGAGGGTGGTGCTGTGTCTCTGGATAGACCGAAAGGACGGCCACCTATGTCTGATAAAGCTAAGAATAAAGAAAGTAAAAAAACAATTCAAGATAAAGAAATGACCTACGAACAAAAGTTGGAGAGAGAAAACGAGCTTCTTCGGTTAGAGGTAGAATACTTAAAAAAGTTACAAGCTTTTCAGATGAATCCGGAAGGTTATCTCGAAAAGCACAGGGGGCATTATCGTTTGAACTCAAAGAAAAGTTCAAACTAAAAGACGTTCTAAAAATAGTAGGAATTCCGGAATCTTCCTACCATTACCACATGAAAATGATGATGAAGGAGAATCCCAATCAGGAACTTGAAGAATGTATTCAATCCATATTTGAGGATCATGAGGGTAACTATGGGTATCGTCGTATCTATTTGAACTTAAAGCAACGTGGTTTGATAATTAATCACAAGAAGGTACAGCGCATAATGAAAAAACTTGGGCTCAAATGTGATAAATTCAGTAGAAAAACACGTAAGTATAGTTCTTATAAAGGAACTGTTGGAACAATTGCCAAGAACCGCATTAACCGTCGTTTTCACACAAGTTTGTGTCATCAAAAATTAACAACAGATATCACAGAATTCAAGTGCTCAGATGGTAAACTTTATTTTAATCCAATCATGGATATGTTCAATAGTGAGATTGTTTCGTATGGGATAGGTATGCGACCAAACTTAGAATTGGCCATAAAACCTCTCGAAGAAGCTTTGGAAATTGTAAAAGAATCAAAGTACAGAACCACTATTCATTCCGATCAGGGCTGGCATTATCAACATAAGAAATGGACAAAGACCCTAAAGAAACATAAGGTGTTCCAGAGTATGTCACGAAAGGGAAACTGTTTAGATAATTCACCGATGGAAAACTTTTTCGGATTAATAAAACAGGAAATGTATTATGGGGAAGCAGCCTGCTCATTTGAAGAATTAAAAAAGAGAATTGAAGAATATATCATTTATTATAATAACAAGCGCATAAAGCAAAAATTGGCAGGCATGAGTCCGGTTCAATTCCGTATCCATACCAGCCAATTAGCCGCTTAATATAAAACTCTAACTTTTAGGGGTCACCACACTCCCCTACAAAAAACCCCCCCACAAATTTGGGAGGTCATCAGTCTATTTAGATCTATTACTTTAATTGTTCTTCTACTGCTTTTAGCCATGTTGTGGCCATCAGCATGTTGCCTGCAGAGTTCATATGGACACCGTCTGTAGTTAAGTTGTAGCTGTTGTTTTGTCCTAGATACTTTACAAATGCTTGATGGGTAGGGACGAGCGTTGTTTCGAATTGTTTTGACATATCATTTACAACTTTAACGTAATTTTTTAAGATTTCATTTCCCTTCGATTGCAATTGTTCTTCAATTACAGTTGGTTCCATTAAGATAATGTGCGCATTTGTCTGTTCTTTCACTTGGGTTAATAGTTCTTTGTAAAGGTGTTCAAATTTCTCTATGTCTACTTGTTCCATTTCAGGGCGATCAAGTTGTCTCCATACATCATTGATCCCAATTGATATGGAAAGGTATTCAGGGTTTTGTTCAATGACATCTTGTTGCCATCTTGAAGCAAGGTCTGTAATACGGTTGCCGCCGATACCTTTATTTGTTATATCAAATCCTTGCTCTGGATAAGTTGTTAGTAAGTAATCATGGATGATTCTCACGTAACTTATGCCAATTTGTTCCGGATCCTCGCGTTTTCCCCATTCTGTAATACTGTCACCAATAAATAGTATTTTCTTTTGTTTCATCTTTTCTCCTCCATCTACCCTTTTGTATGTAAGACAGCGCCTTTTTATAAAATACATATATAGCTTTTCGAGAAATAACATTCATTTCCCTCTAAATTTCTATCATCCTTTAATAAAGATGAACGTCAAACGGTTTCGTTCCCTTTACTTCTCCGTTCACAATAATAGACAATACATGCCTACCGGGATAATGCTTCCTGGTTGTTAAGTCTTTAAAGGAGTGCATTTTTACATATTGCTTTTTTTCTCCAGGTTTTATCGTGACTTCCGATAGCTGAAATTGTTTACTTGATGGTTTCCCATTTGCCTTTATAAAATCGATTGAATACTCAACTCTTACTTTACGTAATTCCGTGTCTGTTGAAGCTAGTTTAAATGAAAAGGAAATTGCATCTCCAATCTTTACATTTTTTGTCACATCTAAATCTGACATTGTCATCGTATTTAATGGACCTAGTCCAAACAGTTCAAGAGCTTCTAAGTTCCCCTTTTTAAGCAGGGTTCGCAAGCCTTTTTTCAAAATCCAATTCGTTAAATCATTTTCTCCGTTCCATTTTTTGGCTAGTGATAGAACGATAGCCGGGTGATCTCTCGAAATATCATTTATATTATTTGCCACACTTTTTCTTACATATAAAGAGGGATCTTCCTTCAAATTTTCTAAAATCGGTAAAATGGGTGAAGGATCATTTTTCAAGCCGGTTAATACCATACCCCATGGAAGCCTAGGACGGGAGCCTTCACTTGCAAGTCTTCTAACATGCTCATTTGAATGAGTGCTCCAGACAATAAATTGCTGAAGCATTTTCTCTTGATCTTTTACCACAAAGGGCCGAACCGCAAACTCGGATGTTGAATACTGTGTGAAATATTTGAGGGCAGAGATTGACACATTCCAATCGTTTAAACCGTATACCTCAATGTAATCGGGAAAAATAATTCCTGCCAGGCTGCCTTCAAAATGAGGTGCTACCTTTTTTAATATGTTAACCACCTCTGGAAATTCCAGGTTTATCGTTTCATGAAAACACTCAGAAATTCGCCGGACTCTTTGCTTTAAAGTAAGGTTGTCCCATTCACCCGCGTAAATATATGCAAGAAATATTTCTTCATCAAACGATGGATAAGCATTCTTTAATTCCTTTGAAAGCTGATTCATAAAATCTTGATTGAATATGTTGCGAAGTTCCTCGGCCATTTGTTCTCCCCTTAACTTAGTATTTAATGGAAATTATTATATCATTTTATACATCAAATAAAAAAACAGCTGACGTAAGCATTTACTTAACAAGTCACCTGTTTTTACAATTCAATATTATTTATTACTCACAATCTCATAAGAGAAGAATTAAAGTCTTCTGCTCCAGTTTGTACTATAATTAGTCAATCATCAAACCTATTTCCAGTTTTTTACCACCTTGGAATGTCATCACGATTTCAATTGCTTCTTTAAAACCCGAAAGTGACATATTTCCTTCCATGATCGTTGGTGCTGTAATATCAATTGTCATTCCTTTTGAAAAGACATTTGTACATAGTCCACCTGATATCATATTGCCTAGCTCACCGGCAAATGACTTTAACATATCCCCTTCAAGTTCCATGCCAAACATTAATTCACCTACAGAAGTGAAAAAATCAACATCAGACTTATAGAGAACCTTACCATTTATTGAACCTGTTATCCCAACCAGGACACCAAATTGGCATGTTAACTCAGAACGTAGCTCAGGCGCTGTTATATTTTCATGTGGGATCGGAAGAACCTGTTTTATGGACTCTATCGCTGATCCATGTAGATCTTCTAATGTGTTTGATACAGTTGTACTCAATATAAACACCCCCTGCTCTATTAGAATATGTCACAGAATGACCGTTTCACACCCTTACTTATCTACTAGTAGTATAACTAAGACTTTTTTCTTATTATATAGTAAATCTTTCCTCATCTCATCATAATTTCGACATATATTACTATTTGAGATTCTTAATACTAGTTATATCGACAAACTTCTACCATTTGTTTAGAAAAAAAATGCTAGATTGTCAGGATGACAATCTAGCATTTTTGTTGGTACTAATTTAAATTTTTTTCTATCCACCTATATGTATCCTTATATACAACCTCACGATTTACTTCATTTAACATTTCATGCCGACCGTTCTCATAAAAATTATAGTCAATTTGCTTAATTCCATGTTTCCTTAACTGATTAATCAGCTTATTTACGCCCTTGGTATAATTTCCAACAGGATCCATATCCCCGCTAAAAAGATAGAATGGTAGATTTCTGTCTATTTTTGATACTTCCTCATCTCTATTAATCATATCAAGTCCATAGTATAAGTCTTGAAAAAATCCTGTTGTTCCTACTTTTCCGCAATACGGATCATTTATATACGCTGATACTTGTTCAGAATCCCGGGTTAGCCACTCATAACCTGTATTAGCATTCGTAAATTTTTTATTATAGCTTCCGGTTGTTAACTTTTGCAGAAATGGACTTTCAGCACGATTCCCCCATTTTTTGACCTGTGTTTCAGCTAATTTTTTTGCAACTTTTAAGATAAAACCTGGATTTCCTCCAGTTCCTGATAAAATTACTCCATTTAGACTCACCTGAAAACGCTGTAGAAAACGTCGTACTAAAAAAGATCCCATACTGTGCCCCATGAGGAAGACTGGTAATTCCGGATATTGATTTTTTATGAAATCATACACTTCTTTCATATCGTCAACTGTTCTTTCAAAGCCGTTGCTTTCGGCAAAAAAACCATATTCACCACCCTTTTCACCAGTCTGTCCATGACCTCGATGATCATGTCCTATTACGATAATTCCCTTGGAATTGAGAAACATTGCAAATGGTTCGTATCGTTTAATATGCTCTGCCATTCCATGAGCAACCTGTACAACCGCTCTTGGCTTAACCGATTTCTCTTCCCATTTGCAAACATATACTTGATGTTCATCTGACATAGATAACCAATTTTCATTTTTCATAGCCTTCCCCCCCTGTCTTTTATCCCGCTTACTTCCACTTAAGGTAGAATTCCATTTTACTTTTCAAAATTCCAGAGCTCTTTTTTGGATGTTGTAATGGCATCTGCCCCAGCTTCCAACGCTTTTTGAACTTCTTCACCTGTACGAATTAACCCGCCTGCGAGTATTTTAGTTTGTGTACGTTCCTTTACCTCTTTGATCATCCAAGGCATTGCACCTGGTAATACCTCAATATAATCCGGTTTTGTTTTTTCCACTAAGCGATAGCTTCGTTCTAATGCATGGGAATCAATTAAAAACATCCTTTGGATCGCAATAACACCTTTTTGCTTTGCTTTTAAAATAACATTCGATTTTGTAGAAATAAGACCATAAGGTTGATATTCCTGACAAAGATACTCTGCCGCAAAATCATCGCTTTTCAACCCATGGATTAAGTCAACATGATAGATGATTTTTTTATGATGTTGCTCAGCTAATTTATGTAGATTGGCCAATTGAGAAATATGCGTTTCCAAAAAAACACCAATCTCATAGTCGCTAACCAGGAACCGTTCGAATTGTTTAATAGATGAAAAAGCCGGTAAAATCTTTTGCATGTGTACTCCTCACTTTATCTTTATGTTGCAAATATTTATTTTTTCATCATAAAGCTTCGCTATAAAAATGTCACCCTTTTGCCAAAGATCCCTGATGCACTTTATTTTCAAAGACTTGGATAATTCACCCTAATTTGTTAACAATACGTGTTAGCACCCTTTTCTTGCTAGGAGGTTTAGATTGAAAACACGTGTTCCTAAACCATTGTCAAAATTAATAAAAGAAAAAAAACAAAACAAAAACTTTACTGAAAAATTATCTGCCATCCAAGAGATGAATAGCAGATCACAAGAGCAAAAGAAGATCGAACAAATCTCTTCCAACCTTCATTGGAACTTATCCTACATTAAAGAGGTAATAGGAAACAGCTCAGATATCGTTATTAGAGAATTCAAGGCCGGTCAAAGCGGTTTAATTGATATAGGAGTTATTTTTACTGATGGATTAGCTGACAAAACCTTTGTACAAGATTTGGTTTTGGACACTCTAATGGTTCAAATTAGGGATGCAGATGTTGATCATACTGATATTCACACAGACTTGTTTGAATTCATTAAGGCACAAACTCTACCGATCGGAGAAATAAAGGAGATTGTTCAATTCGAAACTCTTTTTTTTCACTTTTTGTCTGGTGATACTATTTTATTGATGGACGGATTTCCTAAATGCTTAGCTATTGGGTCAAGAGGCTGGGCTGATCGCGGAGTACAGGAACCTTCTTCCCAGACAGTTGTTAGAGGTCCAAAAGATGGTTTTTCTGAAACTTTAAGAACGAACACGGCTTTGATAAGACGTAGAATTAAAGATCCAAACCTTTGGCTTGAGACGAAACAGCTCGGCAAAAAAACGAAAACAGATGTTGGCATTATGTATATAAAAGGTGTAGCGAACGATAAGATTGTAAAAGAAGTTCATACTCGGCTCGATAAGATAAAAATAGATGCAATTCTTGAAAGCGGATATATAGAAGAACTCATACAGGATAGTACATTTACTCCCTTTCCAACTGTCTTTAATACAGAACGGCCTGACACTGTGGCGGCTGCCTTATTGGAAGGAAGAGTAGCCATTCTGGTTGATGGAACTCCATTTATTCTTATCGTTCCTGCTCTTTTAGTTAATTTTTTTCAAGCAAGTGAGGATTATTATCAACGAGCTGATATCGCAACACTAATTCGCTTACTTAGATATCTATCGTTTTTTCTCGCATTGCTAACACCTTCAGCTTATATTGCAGTAACAACCTTTCATCAGGAAATGCTGCCTACTCCGTTACTCATAAGTCTGGCAGCACAGAGAGACGGAGTTCCATTTCCCGCGATTGTCGAGGCAATCATTATGGAAATAACGTTTGAAATACTACGGGAAGCCGGAGTGCGAATGCCCAGAGCAGTTGGTTCAGCGATCTCCATTGTTGGTGCACTTGTTATAGGTCAGGCAGCTGTTGAAGCTGGGATTGTCACAGCCACAATGGTCATTGTTGTTTCCTTAACAGCGATTAGCAGCTTTGTTTCTCCAACATTTAATATGGGTATTGCAGTGCGGATCCTTCGTTTTGGGTTTATGTTTCTCGCTGGAACGTTCGGTTTATTTGGCATTATTTTAGGCTTAATTGCCATGGTCCTTCATCTTAGCAGTTTGAGGTCTTTTGGGATTCCTTATTTATCACCGAATGCCCCATTTATTTTACAAGACCAAAAGGATAATTTTTTCAGATTTCCACATTGGGCCTTATTTGCACGCCCGCGTTTAATCAATCAAAAGGATACAGATCGAGAGGATACACCTTCTCCAAAACCACCTACTACTAGTTAAGGAGTTTACCTTATGTACAAGAAGTTACTTATTATTATTTGTATGCTTCTTCTTACTTCTGGTTGCTGGAGTAAAAAAGATTTAAACGAACTTGCCATCGTAACAGCGATTGGTATCGATAAAACAGAAAATGGTTATTCAGTATCGATTCAAATATTAAATCCGTCAGAGCTTGCAGGAAATACAAGCTCTGGACGTACTGAAGTGGTGAGATTTGTAAAATCTGGAGAAACCGTGTTTGAAGCATTACGGAAGCTGTCAACTGACACTCCCAGACGTATTTATTTAGCACATCTTCGTGAAGTTGTCTTTGGAGAAGAAATAGCTAGTGAGGGGATAGGTAAAGCTCTTGATTTTATTTCAAGAGATCATGAAATGAGAACTGACTTTTATATTACAGTCGCAAAAGGGTCTACTGCAGCCGACATCTTAAATATTCAAACCGCAATCGAAAAAGTGCCGGCAAATAAACTTTTTAATGCACTTGAAAACTCTGAGAGTGTTTGGGCAGCAGCAAAAACAGTTAAGTTGGATGAATTGATTAATAGTATTGTGAGTAAAGGAAAAGAACCTGTATTAACTGGTATCTATCTTTACGGAAATGCCGAAGCTGGCGGAAGTATCGAAAACGTTCACAATGTCTCACCCGAAACAGGGTTAAAAATTGATTATCTTGCTGTGTTTAAGAAAGACAAACTGATTGGTTGGTTAAATAAGGATGAAAGCAAAGGTTTTAACTATATTACCGACAATATTAAAAATACAGTTGTAACGATTGAACAAGAAGATGGCAAAATCGCCATCGAAACTTTACGTTCTAAAACCAAAGTAAAGGGAAAAATGGAAAAGGGTAAACCTGTTATCGATATTTCCATCACAACTGAAGGAAATATCGCTGATGTTGAAAGTAGTATTGATTTAACAAAACCTGAAAATATCGACAAATTAGAAAAAAAGTATAGTGACAATATTAAAGAGAAGGTACAAACCTCTATTCAACAGGTTCAAGAGGAATTTCAAAGTGATATTTTTGGTTTTGGAGAAGTTATTCATCGGGAAGATCCAAAAGCTTGGAAAGGACTAAAAGATAACTGGGATGAACATTTCACAAATTTAGACGTAAATGTTCATGTCAAAGCGGACATAAGAAGATTAGGTACAATTACAGACTCATTCCAAAAAGAAACAAAGGAGTAGACATATATGTGGCCAATTGTTGGGATTCTCCTTATAGGTTTACTCGTTTGGGTTATTGAGATTAAGATATTATTAAAAAGTAAAAGCTACCGGGAGATTATCATCTATAGTTTCTTACTGATTAGCGGATTATCATTTGCTTTTCTTTTAGCACTTAATATAAGAATTCCCACTCCGCTTGATTTTCTAAACCGTATATATAGTCCTATTATTTCATCTATAGAACGCTTTTTGTCATAGAGAGGTAGTTGATATGTAAACATGCTTGAAAAAGGGAAAATTAATACAGGTGAATTTGAAATTATTGTGATTATTTTTACTCTAGGTAGCTCCATATCATTTTATAAAGGAACTATTATCGGTGGAATTATTTTATCAATCCTTATCATATTCAGTATCATAGTACTAGGAGCAGATTTTACTGCAAGGCATGCTTACCCTTCCTATATATTAGAAAAAAAAATAAGTCTTGAAACAGTAATTGAAAGATTGGAAGTCATTGTTGCCATCATTTGGTTTTTTTCTATGTATTTTAAGCTTACGATTTGCTATTACGGAATCACTCTTGGCCTTGCACAAATATTCAAATTAAAGAGCTATAAAATTCTGGTTTTTCCATTAGCCTTTTTACTAGTCACCTTTTCTATCATCCTATACCCGGATATCGTTTATTTTCAAGATTTCCTTGCCCACACATGGACACCGTATTCCTTAACAATTTGTTTCTTTCTTCCATGCATTATTCTGTTTACAGCTAAGGTTAAAAAAGTCAAAACGAACAAAGAAAGCGGAAGGTAAGACTAATATGGAGAATGCAAAGATATCCGCCATTCAGTTGGTTACGATCATGTACATTTTTGTTGTAGGTACAACCGTTATTTTCCCATTAGCTGCAGAAGCTGAACAAGCTGCCTGGATTTCAATTTTACTTGGTATGTTTTTAAGTTTTCCCTTGCTTTTGATTTATCACTATTTATATAAACTGTATCCTAACCTGGTCTTAACAGAATACACAAAAAAGATCCTGGGTAAATATTTAGGTACCGCAGTCGGCATTTCCTATGTTTTGTTTTTTTTATACGGGGCTGCCCGTGATGTTCGAGATGCAATGGAACTGGCACCTCTATTTTTACACGGAACACCTGTATCGGTCATCGGGATTATGTTTTTACTCCCTGTACTCTATGGATTATTTTTAGGAATAGAAGTCCTGCTAAGAACAAGTGAAATATTCATTGTATATCTGGTCCTAACAGGGATATTAATGATTATCTTTATTTTTCTTTCTGATATTTTTCAATATGAAAATTTATTACCTGTTTTAGAACCAGGTTGGGAAAAAATCGTTGGTACAGCAGTGAGAGAAGCTTGGATAGCACCTTTTGGAGAAGTTGTTTGTTTTACAATGGTATTTGCATATTTAAATAAACCAAAACTTCAATTAAAGGCATCTTTTATGGGAGTCATAATAGGAGGGTTATCTTTAACACTTTTTCACTTTTTAACGATCGGGGTATTAGGTGCCGATAGTAGAGGTACTTCCATATCTCCTTTTCTGAGAATGGTTCAAAAAATTGAGGTTGCTGACATTATTCAAAGACTTGATGCACTTTTTATGATTTGGCTGTTAGTTAATGATTTTTTTAAAGTCGCCATTTTTATGTATGCAGCAGTGATAGGCGGAGCAACATTATTTAAAATATCTAAAAATGTGTTAGTTTTACCTTTTGGAGCCATAGTCTTTTTCACTTCCAATTATTTTACAGGAAACTACATTTCTCATATGGCTCAAGGTGATTTTATGCTTGCATATATTTATCCTATTTTTACCTTTGCTATTCCACTTTTATTATGTGTAGTGGCTTTTATTCGGAAAAAGAGAAAGAAGTGATGTCGGTGTCGAATTTTATCTAATAGAAAATTGCAAATAATTATTCAGTGTCCAAAAAAAGCCATGAAAAAGGAGACTTACTTTCACCTTTTCATGGTCTTATGAAACGGAATGATTCTTTTCTTTTACCAGCTTATATTCACTTTCCAGTTCAGGTAAAGTTAATTCATATAATTGGCGATCATCTGATGATTTAAAGCAGTTTAACTTTAACAGTTGTTGAATGATAAGGTCCTTCTGAAAGACGATACCTTCTTTCATGTATTTACCCATTTCTTTCACATCCTATGAAAACCTACATTAGTTGATTTTCCGTCATACTATTTAAATGTCTTTCTAACATTATTTTTAACTCATTGGACTTTTTCAAGCCATTTGTCGCTTCCAAGAATGTATCCTCATCACCATGCCCCAGAGACTGATCAACCTGAAATTTCAAGTGATTAATATGTAACTCCAAATCCATTAACGAATAAATATATCCTTTAATGAAATACTTTTCTAAGTCGTCTAATGCCATATATATATACTTATCAGAATTCAGGATAACCATGTTATACCATCCCTGTTCATGTACATATGTACGTTCATTAGTTACTTCCAGAAATTCTCCACGCTTAATTGTCAGCATATCCTCATGCTCCCCATCTGGACAAAAACACTCGACAAAATGTTGGAACTGTTGATTCACGATAAAATAGTGATGCATAGTCGAAACTCCTCTCTTAATGGACATTTTGATCTTTAAATATATCTTTGCATAGTTTTGTTAAAGGACATTCAAAGCACCCTTGATTGTTTTCATTAATAAGTTGCTTTATATACTCCAAATATTGAACTCCCTTTGGAATATCTTGCTCACTTGGATAAAAGGCAGTTATTCTTCCATCTAATAAAGAAACAATCTCAATCTTTTCAGGTAGTATTCCCAAAGATTCGTAAGAGAAAACCGAAACGAGTTGACTATATCTTTCCATCAACTGCTGATCTGCCTCTAAAAGGAATTTTTTTACTGAAAAAGATGTAGCTGACCATTCTGCTAATTCGATCGTAATGGAGGCTTGAGATTCTAAACCCTTTATGTATAGTTTTTCATATAAGAAAAGCGGCGGTTGCTTACTTTTGGTTGAGAGAAACTGAAGCAAATGGTCCGTTATTTTGGCTAAAACCATATAATACTCTTCCCCGGACTGAAAAATATCAAACCTGACTTGGTGCCAATACTCATTTATTAACTTTAATGCAGATAGCTTTGTCTGATCTTCTAAACGAAGCTCATAATATGTATGAACAATTGAATTGATGACTGCCTGTATATTCTGTCTCCACATTCGCTCTTTTTCATGAAGGAGCTGAAAATAGTAAACTTGATACGGACATTTTATAAAAGACTCTAAATGATCTTGCATCACATTCTTCTCTGCCATATGTTTGTTTTCATTCATCATTTAGAGAACACTTCCTTTCATTTGATGATAATGATTATCATCATCCTTTATAATTGTAATTGAAAACCATTCTCAATGTCAAGAATTCATCTCAATAAAATTATTAGAAAAAAGGATCAGTTTCCATAACTGATCCTTTCCTTACTTCATCAATTTTTTCATCATTTTTAAACTGTTTTTTGCATTAGGATACCTAAAGCTGAAATCAAAACGATTGGTTTGTTTGAGTACACTCTTATAATGGGAAAATGTTTGAAAGCTCGCCTCCCCATGATACGTACCCATTCCACTTTCACCCACACCTCCAAAAGGCAGGTATGGTGTGGCAATATGCATAAGTGTATCGTTAATACACCCTCCACCAAATGATGTAGACTCAGTGACTTGTTTTGCTACCTCATCATTCGTTGTAAAGACGTATAAAGCTAACGGCTTTGGACGGCTATTAATAAAATCAACTGCTTCTTGTATGTTATCGTACTCCAAGATTGGCAGTATGGGTCCAAAGATTTCTTCTGTCATTAGAGGAGTTGTGAGATCTTTTGGTTTGATCAGTGTTGGATTTATCTTAAGCCGTCTTTCATCAGATTGACCGCCGAACAAGATTGTCCCATCTGATAAATAACTTTTTAACCGGTGAAAATGACGGTTATTCACAATTTTTGTAAACTCATCATTTTGAATTGCGTTTTCACCAAAAAATTCAACAATTACCTTTTTTAATTCTTCGATTAATGGCTCTTTAATTTTTTTATCGAGAAAGAGATAATCCGGTGCAATACAGGTTTGACCGGCATTTATTAGCTTTCCAAACACAATTCTCTTTGCAGCAAGCTGCAAATTGGCTGATTGGTCTACAATGCAAGGGCTCTTCCCACCAAGCTCTAATGTGATCGGAATTAATCTTTCGGCAGCAGCCTTCATCACAATTTTCCCCACAGGGACACTTCCAGTAAAAAAGATATAATCGAATGGTTGATCTAATAAAATACTTGTTGTCTCGACTCCACCTTCCATCACAGTCACATAGGCAGGGTCAAACGCTTCTTGAATTAACTTTACCAGTATTGAAGATGTATATGGTGTTAATTCAGAAGGCTTTAGAATGGCTGTATTTCCCGCTGCAATAGCTCCAATAAGTGGGGCCAGTTGTAGCTGAAACGGATAATTCCATGGTGCAATGATAAGCGTGACACCATAGGGCTCAGCTACTCTAATACCTTTTGATCCTATATGTGTCTTTGCTGTTTTTACCTTTTCAGGCTTCATCCATTTATCTAAATGCTTTAATGTAAATTTGATCTCCTCTAACAAAAAGCCAATTTCAGTCATATATGCTTCTGTTTCAGATTTATTTAAATCAAGTTTAAGCGCCTGACAAATTTCTTTTTCATGTTTCCGAACCTGTTCAGCAAGGGTTTGAAGCATTCTTATTCTGAAGTCCTTTGACTTTGTTTGACCCGTATGAAAGAAGTTTTTTTGAAGTTGAACAACTGTTGATACAGATTCAACAGTCTGTTCGCTCAATTGAACCATGACAATTCCTCCTAATAGAGCTTATCACCTGTTAATATAGACTTCATAAGGTGAAGATGTCAAAGTTTATCATTCCTACTTTCCTACATCGACTCTATTTTATTTTTTGAAAGAGGCGAATGTTGATATCCCCATTTCAATGATAAGAACATTCCGATTATTCCTGCTGCGCCTGCGGTCAAAAACACTGGAAGAAATGTTCCTTCCTCAGAAAATAACCCTGAGATAAATGGCCCTAGAAAAATACCGATTGCATACACAGCTTGAAACAACCCCATCGCAGTGGCGCGTTTTCTATTTGGAATGGTTTGAATCGCCATGCCCATTAACAATGGAATCGTCATCCCTTGGGCAAAGCCATTAAATGCCTGTGTGAGATAGAGAACTTCCAGGTTATTTATAAACGGAATGATGACTGAAAACACAAATGTACCAAAGAATCCCACAACTAAGATTTTCCACTTCTGAAAGTTTCCAGCTAAATATCTTCCAGTTATAATAGGCGCAATTGCATGGGGGACCATAAAGCTAAATACTAAATAAATAAGGCTCTCCTTTGAGGCACCTATCTTTAGCGCATAGTCTGGGGTAAATCCAAACATCGTAATAAATAGGACAGCGTGAGCAAGCGCTGATAGGATTGCTGCTTTTAAGACAGTAGGTTCTCTTAGGACTTCATTTAGTTCGCTCATTTTAATCTTCTTAGTCTCTGTTTTCTTCTTCGATTCTTTTATTTGAAGCGCTAACAAGATCCCAAGTATTCCAACAAATCCACCTATCCAAAATGGAGATTTCCATCCCCATTGAGTTACGAGGTATCCACTCAAACCCATACTTATAAGTTGGGAAGCAACCGTAATAAACTGTACATTCCCCATAGCTCTTGTAGTGTCTTCTTGCTTAAAATAGCTCGCATATAGAACAGTAAATGCAACCCACATCGATGCTGTAATACCGGAAATAAACCTTGAAACCAAAGCAAACTCTATACTCTCAGTTAAAGCAAAACCAAGGCAGCTGATCACTCCTGTCACTAAGCCGGCTATTACAAACGGCTTCCGAATTTGCAGACGATCTGAGACAACTCCAACGGGAAGTCGTAATAAAATTTGCATAATACCATAGCTTCCGACGATAAATCCGACGAACGTATATGTACCACCTAAATAGTCCAAATAAGAGACAAAAACCGGCACATAAATATAAAGTGAAAACCAATAAATAAAGGTAATTAGAATAAACAATATATGATCATAGAGTGAGAGCTTCTGAACTTCGATATCACCAGTCAAAATAAACCTCCTTATGTAGCTTTCTATGTGTATTTATCTATCTTATCGGCTTTCATACATCTTTTAAATACTAAAAATAAAAAAAGAGAAGAAAATCAACATTATGTTAATCTCCTTCTCTTTATGAATATGCTTAGAAGTACAATACCCAAATCACGACGACCAGCACAATACGGTAGATCGCAAATGGCATTAATTTAATTTTATTAATCAATTTTAAGAAAAACCGGATTGATATTAACGCAAAAACAAAGGCACTAATAAATCCTGCGATAAAAAACGGCATGGCATCAAGTGTGAAGTATTGCCAGTTTTTAAGAAGAGATAGAAAGCTTGCGCCCGCCATAATCGGTACAGCCATAATAAATGTAAAATCAGCTGCTGCACGGTGACTCATTCCCAATAACACACCACCTGAAATCGTCGAGCCAGAGCGTGAAAAACCAGGCCATAATGAAAGACACTGAATAAGCCCCACTGATAATGCCTGCTTGTACGTAATTTGGTCAACCGTATCAATCTTCGGTACTTTTGGACCGAAAAGGTCAGCAGCAATCATTAAGAGCGCACCCACAACTAACCCGATTAACACAGTTTCGATAGAGAATAAATACTCATCGATATAATCCTCAAACAAAACACCTAAAACACCTGCCGGAATTAACCCGACAATAACTTGTGACAGCTTTAGTCGATTCTGAGTAGTTCTTTTTTGTACACTTTTGCTAAATCTGCTTAATCCCAGCATTTGAATAAATCTGTCTTTAAATACAACGACAACTGCTAATATAGACCCTAGTTGAATAACAATTTTAAATGTATTTGCAACATATTTTGTTAAAAATTCTTCTGATTGTAACCACATATCATCAACAATAATCATATGACCTGTTGAAGAAACCGGTGCAAATTCTGTTAATCCTTCTACCAAGCCTAATATAACAGCTTTTAAGATTGTAATAAAATCCATCCTTATAAGCTCCTATCATTCTTTAATCGATAAACCCACAAATGTAAGTATACCGTCAAAGCAGCTGAGATGGAACTTAATTTTTCCTTAAGATTATTCTTTTACAAATGCCTTTGTACTTCTTACTGTGTCAATCTGACGAACCATTTTTTCAATTTGTTCACGTTTTGGTTCCAGAAAAGGTGGCAATGAGAGTTTTTCACCTAATGTTTCATAAGGCTCATCCCCCATAAATCCCGGACCATCTGTTGCAAATTCAAATAAAATATGAGGTGCAACCCTAGCATATAATGATTCAAAGAAATGTCTGTTTACATATCCTGATGTGTGGAATCCTATGTTTTCCATTCTGGAAATCCACTCTTCTAACACATTTCGATCCTCTACTCGGAAGGCTACGTGGTGAACTGTACCAAAGCCTTGAATTCCCTGTGGAAGCATAACATTATGCTCCACTATAACCTGTGCTCCATTTCCACCTTCACCTACTTCGAATAAATGGAATGATCCTTCCTGGGCAATTTCCTTAAACAAAAGAGCTTTTTCTAATACTTCTTTTAGTTGATCAAAATTGGAGATTCTGATAAAGATTGGCCCCAAGCCTGTAATAGCGTGCTCTAATGGAATAGGTCCTTTTTGCCAAGGTGTACCTGAAGCAACTCCCTTATTATGCTCATCAGAAATTAACTGGTAGTGTTGATCATCAAAATCAACAAAAGACAGTGTTTTCTTGCCAAATTGTTCTTTAATTCCTGTGTGATTAACTCCTAAACGATCAAATCGTTTGGCCCAATAATCTAGTGAAGCATCTGTTGGAACCCGGAAAGATGTTTTTGAAATTTCATTTGTTCCATGAGCTCCTTTTGGAATCCCAGGAAAATCGAAGAAAGTCATATCTGTACCAGCACTGCCTACATCATCGGCAAAAAATAAATGGTAAGTCTGAATATCATCCTGATTAACTGTTTTCTTCACTAACCGCATTCCTAATGCATAAGTGAAAAATTCATAATTTTTTTCTGCACTACTAGTAATAGCTGTTACATGGTGTATTCCTTTTAAATGGTTCATTTTTATTCCCCCGTTATCATGAATGTACTATTTATTATGATTTTTTTATGTTTATAAATACATTTAATTCAAATATCTTGATTTGAAGATAATATATCATGAAATTACCCTCATTGCAAGTCATTGAACTAAGGTAAAGTTATCAAAAAAAAACCAAGGATTTCTCCTTGGCTCTCGTTATCAATCATGAAAATTTGTACCATCTGTTGTTGCTTTAATAATACCTGCGCGGATTACGAAGTCACCAAAGTGCTCGTTTTCTTTACGCTCTTTTGCGTAGCGTGGAAGAATTGTACCAAGCTCTTTCAAAATTTCTTCTTCTCCGATGTTTTCACGGTACATTTTGCTTAGACGTGTTCCGTCATGTGCTGCACCTAAGTACATATTGTATTTACCAGGGGCTTTACCGATAAATCCTATTTCGCCTAACGCATGCCGTGCACATCCGTTTGGACAGCCTGTCATACGGATCGTAATCTCTTTATCATTAAGACCGTTTTGATCAACAATTTCATCGATTTTATCGATAAGTGTTGGTAGATAACGTTCTGCTTCTGCCATTGCTAAACCACATGTTGGTAACGCCACACAAGCAAGTGCGCTTCGGCGTAATGCAGAGTAATGCTTACCATCGGTTAGACCATATTTTTCAATAATCTCGTCGATTTTTTTCTTTTTCTGTGTTGATACATTTCCGATGATTAGGTTTTGGTTGGCTGTTAAACGGAAATCGCCTTTGTGAATTTTCGCGATTTCTCTTATTCCAGTCATCAGTTTGTAGTTTTCATAGTCTGTTATACGTCCACCTTCAATAAATAATGTGAAATTCCATTTTCCTTTCACACCTTTTACCCAACCATAGCGATCACCGTTATGGTCAAAGTTGAATGGTTTTGCTTCATCAAGACTCCATCCAAGACGATTATGAAGTTCCTCTACAACATTTTCCAATCCCAATCGATCAACAGTATATTTGAAGCGGGCATTTTTACGAGATGAACGATTTCCGTAATCACGTTGAATGGTGATAACTTTTTCTGCAACATCATAGATTTGTTCCGGTTTACAGAAGCCGATTACTTTTGCAAGCTGTGGATATGTCGTTTTATCACCATGTGACATACCCATTCCGCCACCAATCGCTACGTTAAAACCAACAAGCTTGTCGTTTTCAACAATCGCGATTAAGCCTAAGTCTTGAGAAAATACATCGACATCGTTTGACGGTGGTACAGCAATCCCGATTTTAAACTTTCGTGGTAAATAAAGCGGGCCATACATTGGCTCAACTTCTTCAATATCAGGTGTACCTGCTACTCTTTCTTCATCAAGCCATATTTCATGGTAAGCTCTTGTACGTGGAAGTAAATCATCACTTAGCTTTTTAGACCATTCGTACACTTCTTCATGGACAGTTGATTGATAAGGATTTGCCACACACATAACATTACGGTTAACATCTCCACAAGCAGCTATCGTATCCATTAAGGATGCATGAATGCCTTGTATTGTTGGCTTCATATTCCATTTTAGAATACCATGCATTTGAAATGTCATACGAGTTGTAAGCTTAAGTGTTCCATTTCCGTATTTATTTGCAAGATCATCCATTACAAGCCATTGATCAGGTGTTGCGACACCACCAGGTAATCGAACACGCAGCATAAATTGATAAGCCGGCTCTAATTTTTGTTTTTGACGTTCATTACGAAGATCACGGTCATCCTGCAAATAGCTGCCGTGGTGCTTCATCAAGCGGTTGTCATCATCAGAAATTCCTGCGCTTAGACGTTCGAGCATCGATTCTTTAAGTGTGCCACGCAAGTAGTCACTTTCTTCTTTAATACGTTCAACATCACTTGGAGCGCCTTCTGGTGCTTTTAAAATTTGGTTCGCCATGTTCTAGAAAAACTCCTTTCAATCAAAAATCAATATACATCACGTTGATAACGTTTTGTTTGCTGCATGTCGGCAAGGTAGCTTTCCGCTTTTTCACGGCTTAGCCCGCCTTCTTTTTCTATAATATCGATAAGGGTCTGATGCACATCGTGTGCCATATGCTTTTCATCACCACAGATGTAAACAACCGCACCTTGTTCAAGCCATTCGAATAGTTCCTTGCTGTGCTCATTCATACGATGTTGCACATAAACTTTTTCTTCTGTATCACGGGAGAAAGCAACATCCATTTTCGTTAGGACGCCATCTTTTAACCATTTTTGCCATTCTGTCTGGTAAAGGAAATCTGTCACAAAATGCTGATCTCCAAAGAACATCCATGACTTTCCTTCCGCACCGATCTCTTCACGCTCCTGCATAAAGGAACGGAAAGGTGCCACACCTGTACCAGGTCCTACCATGATAATCGGAGTATCCGGATTTTCCGGAAGCTTAAAGTTTTGGTTATTTTGCACATAAACCGGTAAAGTATCACCAGGCTGTAATCGTTCCGCCGTTAAAATTGAAGCAACTCCATTGCGTTTGCGGCCATGAGTTTCATAACGAACTGCACCAATTGTTAAGTGAACTTCCTCAGGGTTTGCTGCTAGACTACTAGAAATGGAATACAAACGGGAAGGCATTTTACGTAAAATCGCAACAAAATCCTGTGCCGAAACATTCCATGGTCCAAAATCACGAAGTAAATCTATTAAATCACGTCCGTCGATATATGATTTTAATTCATTGATTTTTTCCGGAGCAACAAGAGCTTTTAATTCTTCATTCGAAGAAAGCTGTGCTGCTTTTTCAATTAAAGGCTTTGTCAGAACAGTAATTTCGAGTTTTTTGCTTAATGCTTCTTTTAGCGTTATCTCTTCTTTATTAACAGTAACTGTTTGATTTCCATCCCATTTTGTTGTTTCTAACACTAGCTCAACAAGCTCAGGATCATTCTCCGGATACACACCAAGGCTGTCACCAGGCTCATAAGTTAGTCCGGAACCTTCAAGAGATAACTCTACATGACGTGTTTCTTTATTAGAACCACGACCATTTAAATTAAGGTTTTCAAGAACTTCTGCTTTAAAAGGATTTGTACGAGAATACGCTGATTCAACAGCAGGTGCTGCAGCAACAGCTGATGCTGATTCAACACTTGCAGACTGCACTTCACTTAATCCTGCATACACTCCTTCAATCCATTCTGCGGCAGGCTCATCAAAATCAAGATCACAGTCAATACGCGGGTATAAACGAGTGCCTCCAAGATCTTCTAAACGTTGATCAAATTCTTTTCCTGTTTGACAGAAAAACTCATATGAGCTATCACCAAGTGATAACACCGAAAAGCGAAGATCATCCAGCTTCGGAGCACGCTTTCCATGTAAAAACTCATGGAATGATAAGGCATTATCCGGTGGATCTCCCTCTCCATGTGTACTCACCACAATAAGAAGATTCTCAACCTTTTTTAAATTATTCGGTTTGACATCACTCATTGATGATACAGTCACTTTATAACCGCGCTCTTCGAGTGTTTTTCCTGACTTTTCAGCGAGACTCTGGGCATTACCTGTTTGTGAACCATAAAGAATTGTAACATCTTTTGATACCGGCTTTACATTAGCTTGAGCAACTGCTCCTGCTACCGGTGCCTCGGGCGCAGCCGGAACACTAGCAGAACCAGACTGAGTAGCAGCTAAATATCCGCTCAACCAGACTTTTTGAGAATCTGTCAAAGTTGGCAGAAGACGATTAAGGAGCTCAGCTTGCTCCTGATTAAACGGGCTGTTCATTACCTGAAGTTGCAACAAAATCCACCTCACAAAGAAATATACTTATACAAATTATTACATAGTTCCTAGTTTCCATCATTTTTTGCTCACATACAAGTAAAAAATATAATTCATTTTAACACAACTCATTATTCCTATCAATAAAGTTGGAATTAATTGTGCAAAGAATTAAAAAGTTTTTGTCAAATTTAAAATTCTCTTATTTTGGTAAGATCATATTTTCGTCCTTTATTCTCTCCTACATATGGAATATCCATTGATTTTAGCAATCTTTTTGCTGTGTCCGCTGATTGGAGATTCAAAAAGTCCCGCAATTGACTATTGGTTATTGTGGAATTGAATAGCAATCTATATTCATTTATTGCTTGTAGATGAGCCTGTTTACTTTTCATTTTGCAAACTGGACAAGCCCAGTAACCGTGATACCTCTTCATGCCAATATATTTGCATGAAGAACACATTACTCCTTTCCGAATGTCATTTTTTGTTAATTGAAACTTTTCGAAAATACTTTGATCTTGTTCAAGGTGACCCTTTAAGAGGGACCGTGCTGCTTTTTTCATCCCTTTAGAATTTAGTATTTCTGGTGATTTTGATTTTTCGAGTAGAAATAGCTTTTCAGGGAGTTCTTCCTTACGGATAACTTGTTGACTAATATGAAGGCTTTTTTTGGAAGTACGGATAATTGATTGAGGATTGCTGACCACAACATAGGAGGTAATGGGCATTTGCTTGAGGCGGTGCTTTTCCAGCCATCTCTTTAACTGCTGTTCCTGTCTTTTTAACTGTGTTAAAGGATAAGAATAAGCACGCTCTTTTCCATTGTGGGTGGTTTGAATAAGTTGCTTAAAATCATGATCAAAGTAAAGCGTACCTGAAATGTTTTTAACCTCAAGGACAATAAAATGGCTTTTTGTTAGGAGCAGTGTATCAACTTGAAAGAAGTACGTATTGTCTTTCAAGCGCAAATCGTGAAAAATCAGGTAATTTTTTTCATCCAAAAAGCTTAAAGGATAATCTAATGAAGTTTCTCCCCTATATCCAGCCTCTCTTTTTTTAAGTTCTTCTGTTATCTTCGGGATTTCAGGATGATGAGGAGAAATTCTGTCTAATAATGCATGTAATTTAAGGATCATAAGAGGTTTTTTGCGTTCTTTGACAATCATAGCATCACTCCAATGGATGTTTTCACCTAATTAAGTTCTCTATTTTTATAAATATCCCTTTCTCTGGTTTAAATTTATTTAAATACATCTATATCAGCGATTTCAGAGATATATCGGCGATCTATAATTTATATCAGCGAAATTGAACATATATCGGCGAGAAGCCGAATAAATCAGCGGAAACAACAACCACCGCCATTTAAAAAGCCCTCTAATAGCTGCATGGCTATTAGAGGACTCCAATTCATCCTTCTATGTCCCGTTTTCGATACCCGATAAATCCGATGATCATAAGAACAACTGAGATACAAGTTAGTAAAGTAATGGAAACATAGTTTATTTCCTCCACAGGAAGCTGTGGAACATGACCGAATGGTGAGAGATTTCCCATCCATTCTGGAAATTGAAGAAGTTCACCTAAATAAACAACAAAGAAGGAATAGCCTAGATACAACCATGCAAATCCGGAGATTCGGGGAATAACACCAATTACGAATACACCCAAACCTGTCATCATCCATATTGCTGGCAAATAAACAATCGCCGCTTTACATAATAAACTAAAAGAAATAGGATCTTGCATAACACTTGCCGCTGCAGCCCATAATCCAATTGTCGCTAAACACAACATGACAAATCCCAATATAATGGAAAGAAATAAGTAACTCCCTAGCAGTTTATACCGGGATACTGCGCGAGTTAATAAATGCTCAGTCCGATTTTGTTTTTCTTCCCCCTTTAGTTTAAAGAGAAATATTAAAGCAGGTACTGTGCTAATCATCGAAATAACGGACATTAACATGGAAACAAATTGTTCTGTCAAGGTTAAGCCTTCAACCGGTGTTAACATTTGACTCACCATCTCATTACTTGAAAAAAATAATTCTAAATCTCCAAATACTGAGCCGTAGGAAACACCTAAAATGAACATTCCGATCGCCCATGTCATAATAGATGTTCGTTGAATTCTAAATGCCAAACCAAGCGAACTTTGCAATAATCGTGATGCATGCTTTCGACCTGGCCTGGATGAAATAAATCCTGCGCCCACATCACGAATCGTATTTAAATAATATGCTAAGATCATAAGAATAATAGAAAAAAAGATGGTTAATCCGACCGGCCACCAATAATTGTTTACATATACTTCGGTTTTCAATCCCCAACCTAACGGTGAAAACCAAGATATTGTTTCATTGCTCACATCACCGATTGCACGAATTAAATAAGATATTCCTAATACCGTAAAGGACAGACCTATTGTTCCTCTAGCATTTGATGATACTTGTGCAAAAAACGCTGTAACAGCACTGAAGAAAATACCTGTTGTCCCGAGAACTACTCCATATAATAGCGAGCCTTCAAGATCCATACTTCCGATCTGCAAACTATACAAGCCAAATCCAATGATGATTGCCAGTAAACTATTCATTGCGATTAACACAATCATAGTTGCACTTAACGCTGAAAGGCGTCCAACAGGCAGGGAACGGATTAATTCAAGTCTCCCTTCTTCTTCATCTGCCCGTGTATGTCTTGTCACAAGTAAAATGCTCATGATCGCGACAATAATCGCGGTAAATAGTAACATTTGATGAGCCATCATCGGCCCCTCTGTATAATGATCCAGCCCATAGCCTGGTCCTACCATTGCGGTCATTGCCGGATTTTTCATCGTTTCTGCAATTGCCTGTCTTTCTTCCTCTGATTTGTAAAGACCTGTGAAGGCTGTTGCTGTGACAATTGTGATGAAAGACAGTACGATAATCCAGATTGGTAAACGGATCCGGTCCCTTCTTATTAGGAAGCGGGTCATTGTTCCGGTTTCACTATAAAGCTGTTTCCACATGAAGATCTACCTCCCGCTCTCAAGTTTCATCATAATGACGCATAAACAAGTCTTCTAATGTTGGCGGAGTACTTTCTAATTTATCGAGACCAAACCGGGAAATATAACGGATTACCTCATCAAGATCCTTTCCATTTACTTGAAAAGAAAATTCCCGATCATTGCCGACTATTTCATGAACACCCTGTATTGTTTCGAGCCCTAAAATTGGCTGCTTTGTTTGAATAACTAAATTTGTTCTTGTAAGGTGACGAAGCTCATCTAATGTTCCAGTTTCAATAATCTCTCCTCGTCTAATGATCCCTACTCGATCACAAAGTCTTTCAACCTCTGATAATATATGACTTGAAAGAAGCACACTCTTTCCATTCCTCTTTGCTTCTAATACACATTCTTGGAACACCTTTTCCATTAAAGGATCAAGCCCAGATGTAGGCTCATCTAATATAAAGAGATCAGCATCAGTTGAAAAGGCTGCAATTAATGCTACTTTTTGACGGTTTCCCTTAGAATAGGTACGACACTTCTTCGTAGGATCTAAATTAAACCGCTGAATCAATTCATCTCTGCGATTTTTATCCGCTGATACACCTCGTAACCTCATGAATAAATCAATCACCTCACCGCCAGTTAAGTTTGGCCAAAGATTCACATCACCAGGCACATAGGATAAATGCTTATGGATTTCAACCGCATCCTTCCACGCGTCCTTCCCGAAGATCTCCACTTCTCCGCCAGATGCTTTTAAAATCCCTAAAAATATCCGTATTGTAGTAGATTTCCCTGCTCCATTTGGGCCAATAAATCCATACACTTCCCCTTGGTTTACTTCAAGATTTACATGATTCAAGGCTGTGAATTTCCCAAATTTCTTTGATACATTAACTGCTTTAAGGATCGACATTATTCTCCCCCTTTTATAAGTTTTGAAATATTTTAACTTATATATTTCATAATATACAAATACTCAGTTGTTTTCAAGATATTTTGAACTCATTCATTTGTGATATTTCATATTTTTGATTAAACTAAGAATGAGGTGAAGAAATTTGGACGGGTTTCAACGACGAAAAGAACAAAAGAAACAAAACATTTTAGAAGCAGCCTTGCAATTATTTATGGATTTTGGGGTTCAAAAAGTAGCCATTTCAGATATTGCGAAAAAAGCAAATGTTTCGCAAGTAACGATATACAATTATTTTGAAAGTAAGCACAATCTTGTAAATGAAGTCTTTCTCTACTATGTAAATAAGGCTTCCAGTCAATTTGAACAGGTTATTCATAGTGACATACCTTTCCCAGAAAAAATTAAAACACTTATTTTTAACAAGAAAGAAGTTGCTAGTTCAATAAATGAGGAGTTTTATCAGTATTTAATGAAGGAATTCTCAACAGAAGGAAATTATATAGAGAAAATATATGCAGAAAAGGCTGTACCTTATCTTCAACTTTTACTTAAAGAAGGAAAAGAGCAGGGATATATTAATAAGGAGTTATCAGAAGAGGCCATGTTATTTTATATATACATGCTCAAGGATTATATACAGAGGGAAGAGGTGTATCAGAAGATCCTGCCGCTTACTGAGGATATAACGAATATATTTTTCTATGGAATCATGGGAAAAGAACGAGAATAATGAAGGAGGCGCATGGAAAAATTTCATGCGCCTACTTCAATCAACGATTAACTACTCGTTCAATATGAACCGTTAAATATAATTTCTCATCATTCGTTAATTCATAATCAAACTGTCTTTTTACATAGTTATTTATTTTTTCCGTACATTCAAAAGCATCTTTATGTTTATTTTTTACAGCTTCAAACAAGAAGTCATCATCACTTTCCATGTATGTTTGACTGTACAGCCTTTGTGCGAAAAATTTTAAATGAGTAACAAAACGGAAAAAGTTCAGTGATTCTTCATTAAATTCAAGGCCAAAGTGATATTTAACGATTTTAAGAATGTCTTGCATTGTTTTTGTTATATTTACAATATTCGGCATTTCTTCATTTAACTCAGCATTTACAATATGCATCGCAATAAAGCCTGCTTCATCCTCTGGAAGAGTGACCTCGAGCTTTTCCTTAATCAAGCATAAAGCCTCTAACCCGATAGAAAATTCATCTTTGTATAATTTCTTGATCTCCCACAATAAGGCATTTTTAATATCAAGACCTTTTTTATTTCTTTCAATTGCAAAGTTAATATGGTCTGTTAATGAAATGTATATACTATCATTTAGTTCTCTTCCAAGCTTTCTTTTTGCTAGTTTTATGATTTCTTCTGCTACTTCCATTAATTCTAATGAAACTTCATATAGAAGACTTTTAAATCGTTCTGATATATCATTGTTTTTCAAGGTAAATACCTTTTCTATTTTCTCTTCCTCTATTTCATCACCGGGCTTTTTTTGAAAAGCAAGACCCTTACCCATGATGACAAGTTCTGTATTTTCTTCATTATAAGCACTTACGACATTATTGTTATAAACCTTTTCTATTTTCATACGATCACCTAAATCATGTTTTATGGCGTTCATTTGAGGACATTAAAAACAGTATTTCTCTTATAATCTCTTTATATTACAGTGTATTATACGGCAAAACATATTCATTTTCATCTACTAGTTACTTTTGGTAAAAGCTTATAGGACAAAGGCTGTTTTATAATTAAGAGAAGAAGGAAAGCTCCATAACCTGAGCTTTCCTTGGTGATTTTTTTAAAAGTCTTCCCCATTTGTAGAAATCACATTTTTGTACCAGTCAAAGCTTTTCTTTTTATAGCGTTTATTTGTTCCTTTTCCTTCACTATCGCGATCTACGTAGATGAATCCGTATCGTTTTCTAAGCTCTGCAGTTGATGCACTTACAAGGTCAATTGGCCCCCATGATGTGTAACCCATTATCTCAACACCATCACCGATCGCATTTTTCATTTCACGAATATGTGCATCAAGATATTCAATTCGATAATCATCTTGAATTGAACCATCTTCTTCAACTTTATCAACAGCACCAAGTCCGTTTTCAACGATGAAAAGTGGTTTTTGATAGCGATCATACAATTGGTTACAAACTGTTCTTAAACCAACAGGATCGATTTGCCAGCCCCACTCTGAAGCTTTCAAGTATGGGTTTTTCACACCAGCTAAAAGGTTTCCGGCTGTTTTTTCATCTTGATGTTCAGGAGCTGTGCTCGCTACAAATGACATGTAATAGCTAAATCCAATGTAGTCAACTGTATGCTTTTGAAGTAGCTCCAAATCTCCATCAGCCATTTCGATGTGAATATCTTTGTCTTTAAAGTAATTTAACATATACGTTGGATATTTCCCTCTTGATTGAACATCTGAGAAAAATAATGTTTTACGATCTTGAGTGAGTGCTGCAAACATATCCTCCGGCTTAGATGTATAAGGATACGTTATCATTGAAGCAATCATACAGCCAATTTGTGATCCGGGAATAATTTCATGTCCGGCTTTAACTGCAAGTGCACTTGCTAAAAATTGATGATGTGCCGCTTGATAAATATCTTGTTCATTCTTTTGTCCATCTTCAAATTCCAGCCCACCACCTGTAAATGGTGCATGTAATAGAACGTTAATTTCATTAAATGTCATATAGTATTTCACTTTGTCTTTAAAACGAGTAAAGATCGTTTTTGCTAAACCTTCATAAAACTCTACTAATTTACGATTCTTCCATCCACCATAGTTTTTTACTAAACCCAGTGGCATTTCGTAGTGAGAAATGGTAAGAACCGGTTCAATATTATGCTTTAGCAGCTCATCGATCATATTGTCATAAAATTGAAGACCTTTTTCGTTTGGCTCTACCTCATCGCCATTTGGAAATAATCGCGTCCAAGAGATCGAGAAACGAAATGCCTTAAAGCCCATTTCGGCAAATAGTTCAATATCTTCCTTATACTTGTGGTAGAAATCAATTGCATCATGATACAAATTAAAATTCTCCATTGAGTAATCCGGTGGACTCATAATCCCATTAGGAGAAACATCAGCCGTTGAAAGACCTTTTCCGTCCTCTTGATATGCACCTTCTAATTGGTTTGCAGCAACTGCTCCTCCCCATAAAAATCCTTCTGGAAATTTTCGTGTGTTTGTATTCATACGTATCACCTTTCCATCCTTTTATAGTAAAAAATTAGAGCACTTCCCCATTCGTTTCGATTACTTTTTTATACCAGTCAAAGCTTTTCTTTTTATATCTAGTAAGTGTACCTTGTCCATCATTTTCTTTATCTACATATATATAGCCATAACGTTTTTTCATTTCACCGCTTGATGCACTTACAATATCAATTGGCCCCCAGCTTGTGTAGCCAATGATTTCTACACCATCTTTAATGGCTTCAGACATTTCTTTAACATGCTTTTTTAAGTACTCAATACGGTAGTCGTCATTTACTTCTCCGTCTGATGAAAGTTGATCGACAGCCCCTAACCCATTTTCCACAACAAATAATGGTTTTTGGTAGCGATCATATAATTGATTTGCTGTAATTCTGAATCCTTTCGGATCAATCGTCCAACCCCACTCTGATTTTTCAAGATAAGGATTCTCAATTGAGCCAAATACATTCCCAGCTGTCATATTATTGATTTCCGGATCTGTACTTGTTGCACGACTTGCATAGTAACTAAAGCCGATATAGTCAACAGTGTGACTTTTTAATAGCTCTTCGTCTCCATTTTCCATGTTAATCATAAGGTTATTGTCTTTAAAAAATCTCTTTGCATAACCAGGATATTTTCCGCGTGATTGAACATCAATGAAGAAAAATGACTCGCGGTCTTTATCCATCGCATCCCACACATCTTCCGGATTACATGTATATGGGTATGTCATTCCTGCAGCTAGCATACAGCCGATTTTGGCATCCGGACTAATTTCATGACATGCTTTAACAGCAAGTGCACTTGCAACCAACTGATGATGTGCTGCTTGGTATTGAATTTGTTTTTTATTGTCACTTTCTTTGAACACTAGACCTGCGCCTACAAATGGTAAATGTAGGAGCATATTGATTTCATTAAACGTCATCCAATATTTCACTTTGTCTTTATATCGTTTAAAAAGAGTTGTAGCATATGTTTCAAACAAAGAAACCAGTTTACGATTTCTCCAGCTTCCATAGGTTTCCACTAAATGAACTGGGACATCAAAGTGTGCAATTGTCACAACAGGTTCAATGTTGTTTTTTAATAATTCATCGAATAAATCGTCATAAAACCTTAGGCCAGCTTCATTTGGCTGATGGTCATCTCCATTTGGAAAAATACGTGCCCAGGACACCGATACACGCAAAGCTTTAAAACCCATTTCTGCAAAAAGCGCAATATCCTCTTTATAACGATGGTAAAAGTCGATTGCTTCGTGGGATGGGTAAAACTCACCTTCAAGTGGTTGAAAAGAAGGAAGGTTTCCAAACATAATATCCCAACGTTTTTCACCAGTAGGAAGTAAATCAATTGTAGTTAATCCTTTACCATCTTCAAGATAGGCACCCTCAGCTTGATTTGCAGCAATGGCACCGCCCCATAAAAACCCTTTTGGAAATGTCATTTGTTCCTCTCCTTTCAATTTTGGAGGAAAGAAAACAGAGCTTTCCTCCATTTGTTATTACTTTTTGTTTAGATTAAATAGTTGATCACCGAAATTTATTTGTTTTTCACTTGTTTTTTGCAAGTTGTAATCCTTGAAATTCGTTACCACAACTGGTGTTGTAACAGGTAATCCCTCTGCTTTAATTTGCTTAATATCAAATTCAATTAATAATTGTCCTTTTTCTACCCTTGCCCCCTGGCTTGTGTGAGCTGAGAAATGTTTCCCGCCAAGTTTCACAGTATCCATGCCAATGTGGATTAAAATCTCTGCACCTTGATCTGTTTTGATCCCAATCGCATGGTTAGTTGGGAAAAGTGCTGAAACTGTGCCTGAAGCTGGTGCGAAAAGCTTTCCTTCAATAGGTTCAATTGCCACACCATCACCAAGTGCTCCAGATGCAAACGCTTCATCTTTAATGTCAGATAAGATCTTGACTTCACCTTTTAGTGGGCTTGCGATTTCTTCTGTTGCTACATTAGAAGTAGTAGTTGTTGCTGCTGCTTCGTTTTGCGCAGATTTCGTTTCTTGGTTTTTGCCTTTACCCATTCCGAATAGATACGTAAGGACAAAACCTAATGCAAATGCAATAACAAATGAAATTAATGCTCCCCATAAAGCAAATGTAACTCCTTCAGTTGGGCTAATCATGGCTGGAATAACAAAGATTCCTAGACCACCTATCATATATAGGTTTGTTCCAACTGCACCAATGATCCCTCCACCAATACCTGCTGCAATACAGCTTATGATAAATGGCTTTTTAAGAGGTAATGTGATTCCATAGATTGCCGGTTCTGTTACACCGAAGATACCTGAGATGAATGCTGGAATACTTAATGTTTTTAACTTTTGTTGCTTTGTTTTTACATACACTGCAAGGACAGCGCCGATTTGTGCAAATGATGCAGCCAATGTCGTTGCTAAAATCGGATCTGCACCCATTGTTGAAATGTTATTAATTGCAATTGGTACAAGACCCCAGTGAAGACCAAAAATAACCATAACCTGCCATAGTCCACCTACAAAAACACCTGCGATAATTGGACTTAAGTTGTAAATGAATAGTGTTGCCATTCCCAATAAATTTCCTGCCCATGTTGATAGTGGGCCAATAATAATAAATGTGAGCGGTACCACAATTAGTAAAGTAAACAATGGTACTAAGAATGCTTTTACAACATCCGGAATCATTTTTCTTAAACGCTTTTCAACAACAGCCGCGAAATAAGCAGATAGAATAATAGGAATAACAGATGAAGCATAACTCATTAAGATAACTGGTACACCTAAAAATGTAATATAAATTGGTGATTCAAACATCGTGCCTGCAAATAATGTATAAAGTGGTTCACCTGCTGTTAATCCTGATAGCGTCGGATAAACGAGTGATCCTCCAATGGCCATCCCGATGAAAGGGCTTCCTCCAAACTTTTTAATAGCTGTATAACCTAAGAAGATAGGGAAGAAGTAGAAAAGTGAATCACCTATTGCATTTAAAATTTGATATGTTCCTGATGTTGACTCAAGCCAACCCATCGCAATAAAAAGTGCGTTAAACCCTTTGATCATCCCTGTAGCAGCTAATACGCCAAGAACAGGTGTAAAAATGCTTGAAATAATATCAATGAAACTTGCTTTTTGTTTTTCACCGTCATCATCAACAGGAGACTGTGCTTGTAATCCACTTACATCCAGAACTGCTTTATATACATCTGGCACATGGTTCCCAATAACAACTTGATATTGTCCGCCACTCTTCATGACCGTTACAACATCATCCATATTCTTCAAGACTTCTGTATTTGCTTTAGATTCATCTTTTAATTTAAATCGTAATCTAGTAATACAATGCACGACACTGGAAACGTTTTCTTTTCCGCCGACATTTAAAATAATATCTTTAGCCAACTGCTCGTATTTCATGAGTTGTCCCTTCTTTCGCGAAGTTTTTAGACAAATAAAAAACCTGAGCCAAATAGACCACACATATTGCTTATCGCGATATCGCAATTATTGTGTATCTATTCAGTCCAGGTTATGCCCACTTAAGGTAACATTCCTATAACGGAATATTTATTATTTATTTGTTATATGTAATTTATCATGGCACCAGAATAATGTCAACGCTTTCTATTTATTTTTTCTGCATTTTTCTAGACTTTTGTACTAGATTACAAATCTATCTGCTTTCTTAGGATAGAACAAAAGCGCAAGCGCCTTGATCAGCCTCGGGCAAATAAGACGATTTAGAATAGAAGGCGTTTTTTGCCTTCAATTCTAAATTGGCTTATGACCTCGAGGGGCTAGGCGCTGGAGCTGGATGTCGAAACGCTTATCCACAGTTTAAAAATTTTATAATTACCTAGACAAAAAAAGGAAGCCAGATGTGTCATTCTACCCTCCTTTTCGATTCCATCATATTTAATTTACTTGCTTGCTACCTTCATTTCTAAATGAAGTATCTGCAATTTTCTCAACCTGTAATTGACCATTTTCATAGCTTACAACTGAAACACTACAGTTTTCATGTACTTGGAATTCCTTGCTTTTTGTTACTTGGATGATGTAATTCCCGATCGTGACTCCGTGTGAAAAAATAAGAATATTTCCACCATCTGATGCATGTTTTTCGACGATCTCTTTTACAGCTTGTTCCGTTCTAGTAAAAAGCTGTGCATAAGATTCTCCTTCCGGTGCACATGCATTTACATCAAGACTAAATAATTTATCAAGTGCATCTCCATATAAGCTCGGAATTTCATCCTCAAGCAATGCTTCCAAAACACCAAAATTCATTTCCTTGAGTCTCTTGTCTATGGTTAATGGTATGTTCCTTTCACCAAGCGCATACTTTGCTGTGTCCTGAACACGTTGGCTGTCACTTGAGTAAGCCGCAATAAACGGAATATCCTCTAACCCCTTACCAACAGATTTTGCCTGTGAAATTCCTTTTTCAGTTAGTGGAGAATCACAGAAACCCTGCATACGTCTTTCAACATTATATTGAGTTTCTCCATGGCGAACAAAATAAAGTGTTACTTTGTTTTCACTAGTCACGATGAACACGTCCTTTTCTATATGTCTAATTGGCATTTTAGCATAACTTTCAAAAAAATCTAACTAAAGCTTTCCAACTATAAGAAAATTGAGAGTATTAAAAAACAGCCTTCTATCATAGCAAGGCTGTCATAAAGACGTCACATCGGGTGTTCTACTTTGACCCGTTTAATAAATAATGCAACCACTAAGCCAACAATCCCCATAATGATCGCAAATACAAATGCATCCTGAACACCTGCTGTGAAGGCAAGAAGCGGGTTTAGCGGATTTGCTTTATCTTCCACTGTACTCATAAATCCTTCTGCTCCAGACGATAAAATAGAAATCGCAACAGCTGTTCCAATTGCACCAGCCACTTGTTGTAATGTGTTCATAATTGCTGTTCCATCCGGATATAATTCACGTGGTAATTGATTCAAACCATTTGTCTGCGCAGGCATCATGACCATTGAAACTCCAACCATAGTGATAATGTGAAGGGCGATAATGAAAGCCGAACTCGTCTCAATAGTAATAGTGGAGAAGCCAAACATCGCTCCAGTTACAATGACTATTCCAATTGTCACCAACCATTTCGGACCAAATTTATCAAATAGTCCTCCCATAACCGGCGAAAGAATTCCATTGATAATTCCCCCTGGTAAAAGGAGAAGACCTGCAGCAAATGTACTTAAAGATAAAGATGTTTGTAAGTAGAGCGGCAGTAAAATCATAGATGAAAGAATAACCATCATACATACAACAACCAAAAGTAGCCCTATGGTAAACATTGGATATTTAAAAGCTCTTAAATTAAGAACCGGTTGCTCCATCTTTAATTGTCTTATTGTGAAAAACAGTAAGGATACTGCTCCAATAATCATGGAGACAATCACAGTTGCACTTCCCCAACCGCCACCTTCTCCTGCACTACTAAATCCAAATACAATCCCACCAAACCCAAGTGTAGATAACACGATTGAAAGGATATCGATTTTAGGTTTTGTTGGATTCGTTACATTTTGCATAAAGATCCATCCAAATATTAGGGCCCCAATCAATAATGGTAAAGAAATCCAGAAAATCCAATGCCATGATAAGCTCTTAAGGATTAGTCCGGAAATTGTCGGTCCAACCGCAGGTGCAAACATGATAACAAGACCAATGATTCCCATGATTCTTCCACGTTTATGTGGTGGTATGATCATAAGAATCGTGTTAAACATCAATGGAAGCAGCAAAGCTGTTCCAATTGCCTGCACCACTCGTGCGATCATTAACACACTAAAGCTTGGTGCAATTGCAGCAATAAATGTCCCAATAATCGATGCTACAAGAGCTGTAATAAATAATTGTCTAGTTGTAAACCACTGCATAATTAATCCTGATACTGGAACTAATATTCCAAGTGTAAGTAAATACCCAGTCGTTAACCACTGTGCAGTTGTTTCATGAATCCCGAAATTTTCAATTAAGTTTGTTAATGCCATATTAAGAGCTGTTTCACTAAACAAGCCGATAAATCCGGCAACAACAAATGAGATGATAATCGGTACAACACGCAAATCGCTTGCTGCCACATCCCCTGTTTTCACTTGTGTATTACCCATTTCCATTCTGTTTCCTCCTACATACATCTCTCTCTATTATTTTTTTAATAGCACCAGCAACTGCTTTGCGACCATACGTAAAGCATCACCATTTTGATATGTGATTGACAAAAGACATGCCCCTTCTATCATTGCCGTGATTGTTATTCCTAATTCTACAGCACTTGCTTTTTCAAACCCATACTGTTCAAGTATGTCAGCGTATAAGGATTGCCAATCTTTAAAAACCATTTCACACGCGTGACGAAGCTTCTCATGTGTTGAAGCTGTTTCTGAAGCGATTAATCCAATTGATAACCCCTCAACACAATCTCCCGAATCAAAGACATAAGCGATGTTATTCACATAAAAATCAAATGCCTCTACAGCTGAATTTCTTCCACTTAAATCTTTCTCAGCTCCCTCCAACAAAAGTTTTCTCATCACAGAAATTGCTTCTAACGCAATTTCTTCCTTTCCATTTGGAAAATGATAATAAATAGAACCTTTTGGAGCACCGCTTTCCTCGATTATTTGATTCAGCCCTGTTCCGTTATAACCTTGCCGTTGAAATAAGCGTGTTGCGCTTTGCAAAATTATGTCCTTTGTGTCCTGCCTCTTCTTCATATGATGCTCACCTCAAAATTATAACAACCGGTCTAGAAAATAGTATAGGAATTTATAAAATTAGTCAATTGATATGATGACCTTTTTAATATAAAAAGGAAAAAGGAAGATAAATAAAAGGACAGGAATTCTGATCCTGTCCTCTTACCTTTCCAAGTCATCTTTAATCGTCCTTAATTGTTTATTACTCTTTTTTAATCCAAATCGATACTTTTCTCCTTTTTCTATTTGTGTAACCTGTGAATCATGTACGGTAATTTGGACGGTTCCATACTCAATGTTCTCTAATAAACTAACAATCTTATCAATTATTTCTTGATCGATCTTATTATTCGAAGACAACTAAATCCTCTCCCTTCATTAAATATACTCGTAGAAGCATGTCTTTCAAAGTACTATTTCATCCATGTATTTTTAAAGTGTCTTATCGTTTATTTTCTTAATACCAAGTATTTCTATATGATTTAATTACTTTATATCATATTATGTATCTCATACTAAAGCAATCACTTTTTTGCAAAATAATTCCACATTTTTTTAGGAATTATTTTGAATGAAAAGACCAAACAGATTACTCATTACATACCTGTTTGGTCTTTTTCATTATTGCCCCAACGCCTCATCAACAAATTTATTTTCAATAACTTTCGACGTATCCAATTTCTGATCAATCCCTCCAACGGAATATAGGAAGTCTGCTTGCTTTTGATGTGCTTTTGAAAATTCATCTGTTGTTGGAGATAAGATAGGCTCTGAATTCTTTAAGACCGACCGAATAATTTCTTCGTCCACCTTTTGCGACTCAGCTAATTCCTCGGAAACTCCATCAATATTTTGCACAAATTGCTGTCGAACTTCTTCATATGTTTTTAGGAATAACACGGTTAAGTCTGGATGCTTTTCCGTAAACTCTGTTCTGGCAATTAAAAAGCTTGGGGCATTAATATTCAAATCTTCTCCCGTTACTAGTACTTTTGCATCTGTTTGAAAAACAGCAGTAGTAGCATAAGGCTCCCAAATTGACCAAGCGTCAATTGAACCGTTATCTAAAGCTGGTCTTGCTTCATCTGGTTGAAGTTGAATGATCTCAATATCACTATCCTTTAACCCTGCATGATCTATAGCCATATATAAGAAGTTAAATGCACTGCTCCCCTTAGCAACACCAATTTTTTTCCCCTTTAAATCAGATAACTCCTTAATGGTGCTTCCTTTTGGTACAATGATCGAATTACCTTTCTTTCCATCGCTAGAGACAGCAATAGCCTTAAAATCAACGTTACCTGACTGTCCTGCAATAACTGGAGTACCTCCCACAGCACCAAAATCCAACCTTCCTGATGCAAGTGCCTCAAAATGTGGTGGTCCACTCGCAAACTCATTCCAGGTTACTTTAACCCCTTCTTTCTCAAATGCTTTTTCAAAATATTGTTTCTCCCTTGCATAAGGCAGGATTCCCGTCTTTCCCTGAACACCAATGTTAACAACAACATCTTGGCTCTCCTTCCTTTGAGCTGCAACCTTCGAAGATGTATCTTTACTTGTTGAATTGCCGCAAGCACTTAAAACAAGAATGACTGCTATGAATGTTAACCCAATCATTATTTTCATTTTCCTTACCATAAACAAGACCACTCTCCTATTTTTCATATATACTTACTCGGATTTAGAACAAGAAAATTTCTTTATTTATCCTTGAAAATTATCCTGCCATTTTAAAAGCCTGCGTTCAAAAATCCGAACAAATGAATCAGATACTTTACCAAAGACAGCAAAAATAATAATTCCCACGAACACAATGGATGTTTGAGAAAACTGTCTGGCATCCATTATGAGATAGCCGACACCTTGACTTGATCCCATTAGTTCAGCTGCTACTAAAGCCAGCCAGGAAACACCTAGTGATAATCTCAAGCCTAGTAATATATTTGGTAAGGCCGCAGGTAAAATTAACAAGGTAATTTGCTTCCATCTACTAAACTCTAATACTTTTGCTACCGAAAACAGTTTGGAATCCACACCACGTATTCCAAGAAAAGTGTTCACATATAAAGGGAAAAACGCTCCCTTTGCAATTAGTAAGATCTTTGAAACCTCACCAAATCCAAACCATAATATAAACAGAGGGATGACAGCCAACGTTGGAATGGTTCTAAGCATTTGTAGAGTTGGATCGACCGTTTGTTCAATACTTTGATTGAACCCAACCGCTAATCCCAGCAATAAACCTAATGTCCCGCCTAACAAAAAGCCTCCGATTGCCCTCCACAAGCTTATTTGAAAATGCGTAATAAGATCCCCTGTCTTAACTAAGTCAATAAATGTCATAAATATATTGCTTGGTCTTGGAAGTAATGTATCAGAAATAAGTCCGAATATCCCTGTTAACTCCCAAAGAATGATTATCGTTATTGGTAAGATAAATCCCTTCAAGATGACGCTTGCTTTTCCTAACTCTTTTTTCCTTTTTACTTTTTTATCATGCAATGTTTGTATTTTTTCCAAAGATACTGTGGAATGATTTGCCACTTACTATCCCTCCTTAAATACCTGCACTGTTTACTAACTCAAGCTCTTCCACCTTTTCAAATTCTCCTAATACAAGCTGACGGAACTCTTGAAACGCTCTTGATGACTTCCTCCTTGGAAATGGAAGATCAATTGAGATGACTTTTTGAACGGTACCTGGTCTTGCACTCATTATGACGACTTTGCTTCCTAAATATATCGCCTCATCTATATCATGAGTGACAAAGATCATTGATGTCTTTTCCTCCTTCCATATTTCTAGCAAAGCTTCCTGCATATGTGAACGAGTGAAAGCATCCAAAGCACCAAATGGTTCATCTAGTAGGAGCACTTTTGGATTCCTAAGTAAAGCTCTTGCAATGGCAACACGCTGGGCCATCCCTCCCGATAATTCTTTTGGATATGCTCTTTCAAACCCTTCTAACCTAACAAGCTCCATTAACTTTTTAACACTCACTTTTACTTCTGTATTTTTTAGTGATAAATTTCCTGCAATATTCTTCTCCACCGTAAGCCATGGAAACAATCTCGGTTCCTGAAAAATAAATCCCTGGTTAATACCAGCCCCTGTAACCATATTGCCATCCAGCTTTATTTCCCCTGAATATTCCGTATCTAAGCCTGCAACAGCTTTAAGCAAAGTGCTCTTTCCACATCCACTTGGCCCTATGACCGTGATGAATTCACCTTGTTTTACATGTAAGGTAATATCTTTTAGAACGTTCAATTCCTCTTTTCCTTTTTCAAAGGATTTAATAAGCTGAGTTATTTCCAGTAATGACATGTTTATCTGCCTCCTATTTATACATTTATTTGATTAAAATGATTTGAAGGTCTTTGTAACCCAAGATGATCTCGTAAAGTTTGACCCGTATACTCTTCTCTAAAAAGCCCGCGGTTCTGTAATTCCGGAATCACTAAATCAACAAAATCATCTAAGCCTCCAGGTAAATATGGTGGCATAATGTTAAATCCATCTGCAGCACCATGTTCAAACCACTCCTGCAACTGATCAGCAATTTGAATCGGTGTACCTTTTATTTCTCTATGTCCTCTTGCTCCTGCCACTCGCTGGTAAAGCTGCCGTATTGTCAGGTTTTCTCTGTCACCCAAATCTTTAACAAGCTGAAATCTTGTTTTTGCTCCATTGATATCCTTAATATCCGGTAAGTTTGGAAGTGGCTCATCTACCGGGAAATTTGATAAATCATAGCTTATCAGTGCTGACAGTAATCCTACGCCCACTTTTTCAGGGATTAATTCAACCAGATGCTGTTTCTTTTCATTTGCTTCCTTCTCTGTCCTCCCAATGACCGGAAAAACACCTGGCATGATTTTTAATGATTCTGCTGACCTCCCATACTTCTTGAGTCGTCCCTTTACATCCCGATAAAAATTCTGAGCCTCTCCTACCGTTTGCCAGGCAGTAAAAATGACCTCCGCTGTCTTCGCAGCCAGTTCCTTTCCTGATTCCGATGATCCCGCTTGGATAATAACAGGATGACCTTGCACGGGTCTTGAAATGTTCAATGGTCCCTTAACTGAAAACCATTTCCCCTTATGGTTCAACTGATGTACTAGAGCTGGATCAGCAAATCTTGCAGACTCTCTGTCTATTAACAACGCATGATCTTCCCAGCTATCCCACAGCTTCTTCACAACCTCTACAAACTCTTCTGCACGTTCATATCTTTTACTATGTTCTAGATGGTGATCTTTACTAAAATTTAAAGCTTCTGCTTCACTTGAGGATGTCACAACATTCCAAGCTGCTCGACCGCGACTTAGATGATCTATCGTTGCAAATTTTCTTGCTAAATGAAACGGTTCATTATAGGTTGTGGAAGCTGTCGCAGTTAGTCCTATATGTTTTGTTACCACCGATAGTGCTGACAACAGGGTTAGAGGATCAGGTCGAACATTTACCGTTTGCTCAATGCCAACTCCATCTCGATCATGAACAGCATAACCATCAGCAAAAAAGAGCATATCAAATTTTCCACGTTCTGCTGTTTGGGCAAGCTGCCGGTACAATTCAAAAGATAAGATGTCATCTGTTTGACTCTCAGGATGTCTCCAAGCTGCAACATGATGACCTGGAATCATAAAAAATGCTCCTAAATTCATTTGACGCTTTTGTTTTTCCAATTCAATCATCTCCTTTTTATAGAAAGAGCAGTCTTCTTAAATATTGAAAGACTGCTCCAGTTATCTGGTCACATATTGTTGATTTTTATTTTGGTTATCCAAACTACCCTATTTTGTTTCCTTCATATATTCATTTTCGATTTCTGATAGTGTCAATTCATAGAGATGATGTTCTTCCTTCTTATATATTCCTAACGCTATTAACTGTATTATTAGTTTCTCTTTTCTCATATCTACTGCCTCTCGAAGCTTTGTCATTCATCTAAACCTCCTTAATTTTATATAAAGACGTAAATTTAGATAAGCCTAAGAAACGCTTCAATACCTTGATTTAATCTTTGCTGAGCGTCTTCATTGATAATAAATTTATTCTCCCCAGTTCGTTCTATGTGCTGATCGATAGTATATACACCATTCGATATAGTAGTTGCCCCCAAGACTGAAAGTACTGGATTTAATGCATATTGTATAGTTAGCAAATGTCCAAATGACCCACCCAAAATTAGTGGCAGAATCACCTTATCTTTCAAACCTTTTTGTGGTAAAAGGTCAAGATATGTTTTCAATATCCCTGAATAAGATGCTTTGTATACCGGGCTTAATATAATTACACCTGTAGATTTTTTTATCACCTCATTTGCTTTGATAATGGCTCCACTATCAAAATTAGCTTTAATTAAATCTTCTGCTGGTAGATTATGCACATTAATCGTTTCATAATATATTCCTTTTTCCTTTAACACATTTGTTACAAAATCTAAAATACCGTTTAAACGCGAATATTCATTTGGTGCCCCAACAATTATAGAAACGTTTTTCATGTCAATTTCTCCTTACCTGTTTTAATGATATTGACGAATTTGCCTTCGGGTTTCCGATCAGCAAAAAGGCCCCCGTCTAAGTTAAATATTACTTAGTTTCGAGAGCCTCTAGTTTTCTAGTCAGCTAATGATTTTTCTTCTGCTTTATTCAAATTTTTGTATGCTCCTAGTTTAAAGATCGTATAGGAAATAGCGACAATCCAAATTAGGGCAATTCCAATATAAATATATGGATAGATAGCATCATTCTCTATCCACATGTGTACAATTGTTCTGGCATTCACTAAGATAATGAATCCACCAACAAGCACTCCCATCAACTGTGCAGGAACTTTTTGAACTAACCATGCTGCTATTGGAGCTGCAATAATTCCGCCTATCATTAAGGCTCCAACCCACAACCAGTTGACCTCTTCCCACCCTAATGAAATGAGAAACCCTAAAGTAGCAGAAACAGCAATAGCAAACTCACTTGTATCAACCGTACCTACTACTTTTCGCGCACTCATTCCTTTTCGAGATAATAACACTGGCGTAGCGATAGGTCCCCAGCCACCTCCTCCTGTTGCATCAGCAAAGCCGGCAATTAAACCTAAAGGAATTGATTGCTTACGAGTCAATTCAATGCCTTTCTTCTCCTCGGATGTACGAAATTTAAATAAAAATCTTGTAAGAACATAGATACCTAAAAGTAATAGAAAGAGAGATATATAGGGTCTGACTAAATCTCCAGGTAGATTACTGAGGAATGTTGCACCCAAAAAGGCACCTATTGATCCTGGAATAATTAAACGAAAAACCGCTTGTTTATCCACATTCCCAAACTTTATATGTGATGCTCCAGATGCAGCAGTTGTGACTACCTCTGCCAAGTGAACAGATGCAGAGGCAACTGCAGGTGCTATTCCAAACGTTAGTAAAAGTGTAGTGGATGTCACACCATATGCCATTCCTAATGCACCATCTATTAATTGCGCAAGTAAACCGATAAAAGCAAAAATAAGTAACTTTTTCATTAAAATCTTCCTTTCTTTGTAAAAATAAAAAAGGCATAACCCTCTGAAAGAAATTGGGTTATGCCTTCGGTCGTCCGATCGGCTTTTTATTTTATTTTTGAATTAATCTGATTATAATCCCTACAATTCCTACCTGTCAACTAGAATTTAACAAAAATCACTCTTTATTTCGACTCTTTCATCACCTCTGTTTGAACTCTTTGTAAAAATTCCTTCACTACATCATCATTACCTTTTTGACTGCTTAATTTCATCATGGCTCTCCCGATAAAATTTACTCCTTTGTTAGATCCTTCATAAATAAATGTTGTTGTATCTTGTTCATTTTTCAAAAGTGTAAAAGTTAAAGATATTTCGAATGCTCTGCCTAGCACAAATCGTATTTGTTTCTTCTTCTTGTCTTCTGTATCTTCATAAGCTAATGTTTCTACAATATACGTTTCAACTCTTTTTCCTTCACGGTATTTTTGTTGATGCTTTGCGCCTACTTCATGTTCCTTTTTTTCAATTAATGTATGCTCTTCTACTTTGGGCATGATTTTTTTAATATTTTTATCTAAAAACAAACTCCACACATGTTCTATATTTTTATTGATAACAATTTCTTCTTTCCATTGAATCATTTACTTTCCTCCTCACCCGATAACAAAAATTCATCGATTGCTTTCATTTGGAGTTGCCGCTCTTCAATTTCAAGCATGATTTTATTTCGTTTTTGACGTAGCAATGAATCCAGATTTTCAAACGATTCATCTTCCATGACTGAGATCATTTCTTGAATCGTAAAGCCTAAGCTTCGTAATTTCACTAATAGTATAGCCAGGAAATAACTGCCGTCATCATAGTATCGATAGTTATTTTTCGGATCTATGTAAGCTGGTTCAAGCAATTTTACTTCTGCATAATACCTTAGTGTTTCTTTGCTTAAACCAGTGAGCTTAGCAAATTCACTTATTTTATACATCTTGTTCTCCCAAAACGATCATAAACTGTGTGGTGCACGACAGGGTCAATATTTTTTCAGATACAAAAAGCCACCTTTTTAAGGTGACTTCATCTATATTTATCCATATTAACTTATTATCATTTGTTCTTCATCTTCCCGTTCAACTATTTCTTTCGCAACTTGTTTTGCTGACTTTAATCTGGAAGGATCTTTTATAAAGTCACTGCCTTCCCAGAAAGGTGTATTCATTCCACCCATGTATACAGCAGATACCTTTATGGAGGTATGTTCAAGTTCTTTTATAAGACTTTCAGTAAAACCCCTCACGGCAAATTTGCTTGCTACATAAGCAGTTTCTCTAACTTTCCCGCGCAAACCTGCGGTAGAGATGATGTTCATAATTTTTCCTGATTGATGTTCCAAAAATATAGGTAGAACTTCTTTTGTCATGAAAATCGTTCCTTTTATATTTGTATCAATCATCTGACTTATTTCTTCTATAGAAAGATCCTGCAGGTTTCCAAAATAACCGATTCCTGCATTATTAATAAGCATATCTATCTTCTCTATTCTTACAAGGCGCTCTATCAACTTTTTAACTGCTTGTCCATCGCTAATATCACACGAAGCGACGAGAGAAGAACCTTTCGTCATTTTAATCAAATCTTTTACATCATTTAAAGATTCCTTTGTTCTTCCAACTAATATGATTCGGTCTCCTCTTTTTGCATATGCAAGTGCGAGTTCTTTTCCCAGTCCAGTTCCAGCACCTGTAATTAAAATTGTTTTCATTTGTTCTCCACTTCACTTTATATAGAAAATACTTAAATAAAGATTCCAGCAATTGCTGCACTTAATAAGGAAGCTAACATCCCTGCAGCAACTGCGCGAAGACCGAGTTTTGCAATATCAGGACGACGACTTGGAGCAAGTCCGCCTAACCCGCCTAAAAGAATGGCCATTGAACTTAAATTGGCAAAACCACAAAGTGCAAAGCTGACAACCATAACTGTTTTAGGTGTTAGTTGTTCGATTTGTGGTGCAAAAGAAGAGTAGGCAACAAATTCATTTAACACTAATTTTTGGCCGATAAAGCTTCCTGCCGTCACAGCTTCAGACCATGGAACACCGATCGCAAATGCTATAGGTGAGAATACAAACCCTAAAATTGATTCAAGTGATAGAGCATCATAACCAAAAATACCCCCGATTCCACCTAATATTCCGTTGATTAACGCAATTAACGCAATAAATGCAATTAACATTGCACCTACATTTAATGCAAGTGTTAATCCATCTCCAGCACCACGTGCAGCTGCGTCTATAACATTTACAGCTTCTTTATCTTTTTCCATTTCTAATGATTTTGCGGTTTCCGATTGTTCTGTTTCAGGCATCATTAGTTTAGCCAGTACCAATCCTGCAGGAGCTGCCATAAAACTAGCTGCTAATAAATATTCCAGTGGAACTCCTAGTAAAGAGTACCCTACAAGGACAGAACCAGCGACTGAAGCCAACCCGCCGGTCATGACAGCGAATAGCTCTGATTTTGTCATTTTTTCTAAGAATGGACGAATCACAAGAGGTGCCTCTGTTTGTCCTACAAAAATATTTGCAGCAGCGGACATAGACTCAGCTTTACTCGTTCCTAACAGCTTTGATAATCCTCCACCAATAATTTTAATAAACCACTGCATGATTCCTAAATAATATAGAACTGAGATTAAAGAAGAAAAGAAGATAATAATACTCAGAACTTGAAACGCAAAGATAAATCCTAATGGAGATTCCGCATTAGCTAAGGGGCCAAATACAAATGTTAGCCCTTCACTTGCATAATTGATAATATTTTGAACCCCCATCGTTAACCATTCTAAAGCCGTTCTCCCAGCTTCCCATTTTAAAACAATAAATGCGAATAAAATCTGTATCGCTAAACCTCCAAAAATCGTACGATAATTAATTGCCTTCCTTTGGCTTGATAGTAGAAATGCAATTCCTAAAACGACAACGATCCCAAAAATTCCCCATAATAAATTCATGTTTATCACCTCAAAAATTTGTAACTTTTTATATTGTTTGCAGAAACATATGAAATAATAAAAAAATTTTTCTTATCATCACAGACTTGTTGGACGTCGAACAACTAATTATAAATGAAAGCCCTTTCATAAAGTCCCACATACACATTATAAAGGTATGATGTCTAACAACTCAAGTGTTTTCCTATAAAAAAGATATTTTTTTTGATCCGTAGCTGGTCCAAAGGGACAGGTTCCTTGTCCCAAAATATGAAAAAGGACAAGGTTCACCCTCGTCCCTACTTAACTGCTCCATCAGAAATACCTTTAATGATATATTTCTGCAGAAACATATATACAACTATTATTGGAATAATACCGATAACTAATGCAGCTAAAGCCAAATGCCATTGTTTCGAATATTCTCCAAAGAAATAGAACATTTTTAAAGGAATTGTATATAACCCTTCCTTATTTATTACTAGTGATGGAAGTAAATAATCATTCCAGAACCAAATTGCATTTAACACAATAACTGTGACAGTCGTTGGTTTTAACATTGGCAGAATAATATACCTGTAAACCTGGAATCGATTACACCCATCAATAATAGCTGCTTCATCCAATGCCTTCGGTATACCCCTTAAAGCACCAAAATATAAGAAAACAGCTAAGCTTGACCCTAACCCTAAATACATGATCATCAATCCGGCTCGATTTAACATATCGAATGAGCCAAAAATCGAAACTAACGGAATCATGATCGATTGGAATGGAATCAGCATGCATATTGCAAAGATAAAATAAATGATCGAGCTTGTTTTTCCCTGTCTGCGCGATAATGCATAAGCAGCCATTGAGGTACATATACAGATAAGAAAAATACTCACCACTGTAATGATGACTGAATTTATAAAGCTTTGAATAAAATCTAAAGCAGTAAAGGCTTCAGGGTAGTTGGCCAATGTCCCCTCTGACGGAAAAGAAAGGGTATTAACAAAAATCTCAGCTTTTGTCTTAAACGAATTGACTATCACTAGATAGAACGGATAAAACCAAATGATTGAAAGTAATAGTCCAAGCAAAATAAATCCGTACGTTTTTGCTTTATTTTGTGCAATCATAAGTCAGTCTCCCTCTTTCTAGTCATATATAGTTGGATCACTGAAATTGCCGTAATAATAAGCAGGAAAATAATCGCTTTTGCTTGTGCATAACCCATTTCTTGAACCTTAAATGCTGTATCATATATATTCATCGTGGCCATCTGAGTGGAGCTGAATGGTCCTCCGGCTGTTAACGCCATATTTTGATCATACACTTTAAATGCGTTGGATAATGATAGAAATAAACTAACCGTAAACGCCGGTGCAAGTAATGGGAATTTAATTCTCCAAAAACGCTGCCATACATTAGCACCATCAATTGTAGACGCTTCAATTAATTCATCCGGGATATTATTCAAAAACGAAATATAGATAATCATAATATAACCGCTCATTTGCCAGATAAATAGAATCACCAATCCCCAAAATCCTGTTTCTGTATCTGATAACCAGCCTTTAAAAAATTCTAAGCCTGTAAGCTCTGCTACTCCTTCAAAAGCTTTTAGGAAAATAAACTGCCAAATAAACCCTAAAATAATCCCGCCAATTAAGTTCGGCATAAAAAAAACTGTTCGGAAAACTGTATTAAATTTCCCCATTTTTTGTGTAACAAACAAGGCTAAAAGCAAGCCAATAACATTGATTCCAATAACAGAGGCAATCGAAAATCCTCCTGTAAAGAGAAGACTATATAAAAATTGATCATCTTTAAAGAGATTGATGTAATTCTCAAAACCTACGAATTCTTTCACTTGAAACCCGTTGTATTCTGTAAAGGAATAGTAGACACCTTGGAAAAAGGGAATTATTAAAACAATAGCTAAAGCAGCTATACATGGAGCCAGAAATAGCCAGTAGGTGAGGTTTTTCATTTTCATTATGCTCACACCCTTTATATAAAATAGCGAATGGAATAAGGAATCATCATTCTCTTATTCCATTCAGATCCAAAAATTAACGCATTTCCGTAAATTTCTCACTAGCTGTTTTTTCAAGATCTTCCCATGAAATATCCCCATTTAAATATTTTTGATACTCCGGAAAGAATGATGTCTGAGAGAATCCACTTGGATATTGATTATGAGCCCATACTCTTGATTTTCCATCTAACAGCATTTGATAGACTTCTTTTGAGACAGGATCTGTTATACTGTCAATCTCATATCCTTCATGAGCAGGAATATATTTAAATTCTTCAACAATTTGTTGTTTTCCATAATCAGATGTATACATCCAATCAATAAAGTCCTTAGATGCCTCAACAACTTTCTCATCATGCTCTTTATTTATTCCCCAGAACCATGATGGACCCGCACTGATGTAACCGTCAGTATCGCTATCTACAAATAGTGGTAAAATACCTAATTTCTCTTTAGAAAATTCAGGATCAATGCCGTCAAGTGATGGTACAATCCAGTTTCCTTGGTGGATAATCGCTACTTTATTGTTTGTAAAAAGTTCTTCAACAGATGTACTATAATCTAATGACAAAATTGGTTGTACATTATATTTGTTTAGTAAATCTGTGTACTCTTTCATTCGATCTCCATATTTAAATGTAAGCTCAGTAGCTTTATATGCAACTTGTAGATCATTATCAAATTCAGGAGCTGTAAAGTGATTAGAAAATTGACTTGTTACCCAATCTTCTTTCCCACTGTATCCAAACACAGCTTCTAGACCAAGCTCTTCTTTTTTACTATCGATTGTTTCAACTGCCTTTGCAAAATCACCATAGCTTGCAATCGAGGCAGGATCTACACCGGCAGATTCAAAAATTTCTTTATTGATCATCCAGCCGAAGCCTTCAATATTTAATGGAATTCCATAAGGTGTCCCGTCAACAGTCGAGCCTTGTAATGTTCCCTCAATAGCTGTTTTTGCTGATTCCATTTCAGAAACATCTAATAAATAGTTTTGATATTTTTCAACATCAGATAAACCGCCTAATAAAAAGATGGCCGGATCTTCATTTGATGAAAACTTCGCTTGTAAAGCTGAAGCAGCGTCTTGTCCGCCGCCAACAGTTGTTAAGCGAATATCCACATCTTCATGTTCACTTTCATATTTCTCAATCATCGCTTCCAACTGATCTTTTGTTTCTACTTTTATATTAAAAACGTCAACAACAGTACCGGCATCACCACCACTGCCTCCTGAAGAACACCCTGCCAACAATCCACCTACTAAAAGAGCTGTACCTAAACCTTTGATCATGTTCTTTTTCATAGCGTAATACCCCCTCTTATGATATGGAAGAGTGTGATAGTCACACTCTTTGACAACTTACAAAGTAATATCTAACTTCTGTGATCCATTAAGATTTACCCTAACTCCATCTCTGCTTGAATCAACTTCACCAGCTGAGGCAGATGCAATGCTTTCATATCCTGCAAGAAGAATAGAATACGTTAAACCTTCCATTGATGTTTCAATATGAATGCTGTTATTTTGTTTAACCGCTTTTATTTCTCCTTTGATGTTTCCATTTATATCTGTTACAAAAGCTGTAGCTTGTTGGTTATCCTGTAACTGATAAAGTTCAAATGTCACATTATTAGCAAACTCATAATCCGGCCGGTCGTCATCATGACCGATCGCTAAAATGCTATTTTCTTTTATAAATAATGGAAGACTTAGATAATCAAAGTTTTCTGTTCTCCAAGTTCCCCCTTCAACAACTTCTTTTGTTAAATAGTGAGTCCATTTACCTTGTGGAAGGTAGTAAGAGCCTACTCCTTCTTCGTTCATAATAGGTGCAACCAATAGGCTGCTTCCGAGCATATATTGACGATCAAGCACATGTGTATTTGGATCTTCAGCAAATTCCAGCAGCATCGGTCTCATAACCGGGACACCTGTGTTATGGTTTTCAACAGATGCACTATACAAATACGGCATTAAACGGTTTTTTAATTTAGAGAAATGCTTTGTTACATCTACCGCTTCTTCGTCAAACAACCATGGAACACGGTATGATGAACTACCGTGAAGACGACTGTGGCTGGATAATAGACCAAAAGCAAGCCAACGTTTGAAGAGATCAGGACTTGCTGTATTTTCAAATCCACCGATATCATGACTCCAATAACCAAAGCCGGATAATGATAATGAAAGGCCTCCGCGTAAGCTTTCTGCCATTGACTCATAAGTAGCATTACAATCCCCGCCCCAATGGACTGGAAATTGCTGACTACCCACAGCTGCTGATCTAGCGAAAACAACAGCTTCTTGTTTTCCTTTTTCTTCTTCAAGTAAGTCAAAAACAACTTTGTTATAGAGATAAGCGTAATAGTTATGCATACGCTGTGGATCAGAACCATCATAATATACAACATCTGTTGGAATTCTTTCACCAAAATCAGTCTTAAAGCTATCCACACCCATATCAAGCAATCCTTTTAATTTCCCGCAATACCATTCACATGCTGCCGGGTTTGTAAAGTCAACAACTCCCATTCCAGCCTGCCATAAATCCCATTGCCATACATCACCGTTCGCTTTTTTCAACAGGTATCCGTTTTCGGCTGCTTCATCAAAAAGCTTAGACTTTTCAGCAATATAAGGATTAATCCACACACAAATTTTTAAACCCTTATCTTTTAGTCTTTTTAACATCGCCTCTGGCTCAGGGAATGCATCTTTATCCCATTCGAAATTACACCATTCAAATTCTTTCATCCAAAAGCAATCAAAGTGGAACACACTTAATGGGATGTCACGCTCTGCCATTCCATCGACAAAATGAGTAACTGTTTCCTCGTTATAGTCAGTCGTAAAAGAGGTTGTCAGCCATAACCCGTAGGACCATGCTGGCGGAAGTGCCGGTTTACCCGTTAACTCCGTATAGTTCGTTAATACTTCTTTAGGTGTTTCTCCACCAATTAGGAAATACTCAATACATTCACCTTCAACACTGAACTGTGTTTTTGAAACAGCTTCAGAAGCTATTTCGAAGCTTACGTTTTCCGGATGGTTTACTAATACACCATAGCCCTTGTTACTTAAGAAAAAGGGAATGTTTTTATAAGATTGCTCCGAACTTGTTCCACCATCTTCATTCCAAGTATCAACAATTTGTCCATTTCTCACAAATGGAGTGAAACGCTCACCAAGACCGTAAAGGTATTCACCAACACCGATGTTTAACTGCCCTCGCATATAACTTTCCTTCTCAGGCCCTTTAATCCATGCAACTCCTTTTGAATCAATTGAGGTTAGTACTTGATTCCCTTGAGTAAAAGTAACTTTAAAAGGCTTATGCTGTATGTTCACGCTTACATTTCCACTATTTAAAATTGTTTGTTCTTCTTTTTGCTCACAATTTAACGGAAGAAGCTCATTCTTACTTTCAAATTCCGGTTTTTTCGTTGTTGTACCTTTATGATGCCAAGCCTTGACTTTAATGACATTTTTCATTGGAGATGACAGCTGGATCGTTAAAGATGGTAGATTTAATGTGTCTCCTCTATGTTGAATATCTTTACATGGTGCGTAAAGTGTCACTGTATTTTCATTTATCACAACATCACGAACATTTCTTGGATGCTGAATATCAAAACCTTCTTTTGTCAGCCAAAAGCCATCAGTAAATTTCATAAAAACACTCCTTATCTATACATTCAGTTGCTGTTATATTTATTTGTCATCTTACAATTAAAATTATAGTGATAAAAATCCAGCAATTCTTGCACAATTTCAACAATTAATTGTACAATTCTGATATATAGAGGAGATGGTAGTGTGAACAAACATAATCTGCTTGAGGATCGTGTACATGGCGATTCTATGTTTCCTTTTCGTATTTACATGGTGGATTATCTCGATGGACAAGTGATCTTTAACATGCATTGGCACCCTGAGCTGGAGTTTATATATGTGGAAAAAGGACCGATCAATGTACAAGTGGGGACAAAACAATATCGATTAGAAGAAGGAACCGGTTGCTTTATACCAAGCGAACAATTACATGGTGCCTATCCTTGTGGTGACAAGCCTTTTAAGCTCCATGCTGTCGTTTTTTCGATCGATTTGTTACGAAGCTTTGGCTATGATTTAATTGAAAGTCATTATTTAGAGGCTATTAAGAAATTTTCTTTTATTCACTCTATGAAACTTACACCACAAACACCAGAAGAACAAATGATGTTAAAGACCATTGCCTGCATGATTGAGGCTTATTCTACAAAGGAAACAAGCTATGAACTTAAGGTAAAGGGATATCTTTTTCTTTTATTTGCAGACATTTTCAAGAAACAATCTTGGGTTCATAATGAGGAAGTAACACAAAAGGACTTAACAAAAACAGAGCTATTAAAAAAGGTTCTTCAATATATTGATGAACATTACAAGGAAAAACTATCCGTGCTGGATCTTGCTTCACAGGTTCAAATGAGTGAAGGTCATTTCAGCCGATTTTTCAGATCACTTGTCCGAATGACACCGATGGAGTACATTAACACCATACGAATTAATAAAGCATGTATACTACTACTAAAATCGGAACGAAAAATGCTGGATATTGCAATGGACGTGGGGTTTCAGAACCAAAGTTACTTTATTCGATTGTTTAAAAGACAGAAGGGGTGTACACCTAAGGAATATAGAGGTGGGATGTAGGTCTCTTGTCCCGTAAACGGGACAAGGGACCTGTCCCCTCGTACATTAAGATGAAAATGTTTTTAATAATGCGTTTAGTTCTTCGGATAGTGTTGCTAGTTGGTTTGCGCTTCCAGCGATTTCTTCCATTGAAGTGCTTGTCTGCTGTATGGATGCTGCTGTTTGTTCAATTCCTGCAGCTGATTCTTCAGAAATTGACGCAATGTCTTCGATTGAATTACTCATTTTTCCACAGTCCTGGTCGATTTCAACTAATCTTATCGCTACTCCTTGAATTTTATCAACAACCTCTGAAATCGCGTGGTGCATTTCATCAAACGTTTTTCCTGTTGTTTGGATATCCTCAGTCCCTTTTTCCACTTCACTATATCCCTCTTCAAGTGATGTCACAACATTATCTGATTCCAATTGAATGTTGTGAACAATTCCGGTAATATCTGTGATGGAAAGAGATACTTGTTCCGCTAACTTACGTACTTCACTTGCTACAACAGCAAAACCCTTTCCATGCTCACCAGCTCTTGCCGCTTCGATTGCTGCGTTTAATGCAAGGAGGTTCGTTTGCTCAGCTATTGATTGAATAACCCCGACAAGCTTTGAAATTTCCTTTGATTGCTGATCTAAGTTTTTCACTTTTTCAACAGAACCTTTTACAATATTGTTGATTTTCTTCATCTGTTCAATTGACGAATTCATTAACTGTTGCCCTTCTTCTGTTAAGGATTGAACAGACACTGCTGAAAACACAATCGTTTCACCAAATGAGTTGGACTCTTTTATTTTTTCACCAAATGTACTCATTGTTTCAGCAAGCTCAGAAGAGGCATTTGCTTGTGACTCAGACCCAAGTGATAGTTCCTGCATAGTAGCTGCAACCTGGATACCGCTTTCCTTTACTTCATGAGATGACTGCATCAATTCTTCACTTTGCATGGAAACTGTTTCAGAAACGTTCGTAATTCGTTTCATCATGTCACGTAAATTCAAAAGCATCGTATTCATTACTGTACTTAGCTGGCCAAGCTCATCTTTACTAGTATAAGTACTAGCTTCAACAGATAAATTACCAATGGATATTTCATTTGCCATATGAATGACATTGTTTAATGATTTTTGAATCATGCGATTGATCACAATTGCAATGGTAACTCCCAAGATTATTGCAATACCGATAGAAATAAATAAAACAAGTATAGATCTGCTGATACTATCCTTTGTTTCCTTAAGTGCATCTTGATGAGAATTATTAATCAACTCTCGCAATTCCCCTAAGTACCTTACAGCTTCATTACTTAATGACTGAGTAAAAACTCGATTCGTATTAATATTCTCGGTATTTCCAGCAGCCACATCTTTCACGATTTCCTCTAAAAATACGTCATTCATTTTACTATCAGTATTTTGGATATAAGTAAATAGTTTTTCCTCATCCTTTGTATCAATAGAAGAAATGAGTTCTTCTTGAAGAGCATTGAACTCTTTACGCTTTTCTTCAAAAGCAGTTGCAAACTTTTCTTCCGGTGAATTAATATAATCCGCTATCAAAATGTTTTTCTCTCTAAATATAGCCATCATTTCTGTTGTCTTAATCGCCCGATCTCCTCTTATCTCAAGCGCTGACAATTGGTCTTGAACATTTTGCATTTCGTAAAAAATAATAAACGAAGATACAATAAAGAGAATAAAAGAAAAAATAAGTGCTAGACTATACTTCCAACCTAGCTTTAAATTCCTAAAAAGTTTCATAAAACTGCCTCCATACATATAAATAATCCTACTATATTACTATCGGCTAAATTGTAAGCACTTAAATAGATATCTAAAATTTTATCAGACATTTTCGTGGTACAGGGGGACAGGTACCTTGACCCAATAAAAAACAGGACAAATTACTGTCCTGTTAAACCGCCATAAGCTGCTTTATTAACTTTTTTGTTAGTGAGGCAGATCGTACACGTAGGTGTAGATCCGGTGAGATATGAATAGTGAAAACATTGTCTTTAATTGCCCTTTTCACTTCATTTATTGTATTGTAGTGACCATAGAATTCATTTACTATTGAGCCGTATTGAAGGAATTGGTGAGTATCACTTCCTCCTACTATCGGCAATTCCAGTTCTTCAGCGAATCCATAAACATATTTTTGATTTTCTTCAATTCCGATTGAATGAAGATCTTTACCGTTTAAATCAAGGGCATCCAATCGTTTCAGCTGAAATGGCTTGTGCTGGGTAAGCGGTGTACTTGGTCGGAATGGATGTCCTCCTATTTTAATTGTTTCAAAGGATTCTGCAAGGTCCATTAGATCTGAAAAAGGGATAAAATTCTCTTCGTCCAGATGGTATTTCAGTTTATGATAGATGGCTAAAATGGATTCACGGCGACTGATTAGCAAAATGTGGCCAACTTCCTTTACATCGACTTCAATTCCAGGGAAAATCTTCAATCCATTTACATCATAGTAATCATTTATATAGGGATAGTGAGCGTCTAAAAAGTCATATACCTCAAGGAAATTCAACGTATTAAAATGCTCTGTTAAGGCAATTGCATCAAGACCGGCTTCTTTAGCCTCCCTTGTCATTTCCCGAAAGTATCCCGGATCAAAGTTTGATTTTTTTGATATTTTGATATGAGTATGAAAGTCCATTTTCATTAATAAACCCCTCCATTTTTATTTATAAAGATTACCTGCTACCATGAGAACGATGATATAAAAAATACTTGTGGTGAGAAATAGAACATCATTCCGTCCAATGCTTAGGGATTGAAGCTTTAGTTTTTTCACTGCAGGATTAGTAAAAGCATTTTTACTGCCTTTTGTTTCAAGCGCTTCAACAGTTGTCCTTGCTCGTTTAGCCGTGCTTAAAAGCAACGGGTAGAAGGACATCACCGCCAATTTGATGAAATAACTTGCTGTCCTCCAATAGAATACTCCTTTTTTCTCAGGTGCTCTTCCCCTTAATCTGTATGACATAAACACATGGTTGTATTCTTCTAATAACAAAGGAAGCATTCGATAACCATATGAAATTGAAAAGGAAACTTGACCTGGTACGCCAATACTTAACAGGCCCACACTTAATTTTTCAGGACTCATAGAGCAAAATACCGTTATGCTGGCAAGCGAAATGACAGCCAGCTTTACTGTTAACATTAATAATGGCAATAGGACAGCCGTATCTCCTCCAAAGAAAAGAGATGCAATGAGTAAATAACCGCCTTGCCCGAGTAAACCCAGAATTAAAATAAAGAGGATTAACCTGCTTACTTTTGTCAAAATCGTTGTTATTATCGTGACAGTTAACAAACCGAATAAAACAATTTCATTATGAATAAACCAAGGGGCGATCCCAAAAAATCCGTACCACATAAATAATATTCGCGGATCCAGTTTCGCAATAAATGTCTGATCGTTTGCATACGCTGTATTCATCAATTCGATTTTCACTTGTTCAACACTTAACTTATCAATCATGCTTTTTGCATATTCCATCTTGTTTCCTCCTGATATCGTTCCACAAATGAACCAATAGAATAAGCAGCAGGTGAAAGCTGCAGCCTGTGGCTAAGTTCAACAATTTGCGGGGGTACAATGCCTGCTTTTCTCATTAAAAACAGATCGGAAAACAATCCTTCCTTGTCACCATCATAGATCACTTGTCCATCATGCATGACAACAACACGTGTCGCCCACTCGCTAACTAATTGCATATCATGTGTGGCGATCATGACCAATTCCGTGTGGTGGTCCAACATATGAATAAATTGGACAAGCTGTTTCCGTGTAGCAATATCAAGGTTTGCCGTTGGTTCATCTAGTAGAATAATAGCCGGATCCATCGCCGCTCCGATTGCAAGCGAAGCACGCCGTTGTTGCCCTCCGCTCATGAGACGGCTGTCTTTATTCTGCAAGTCCGACAAGTTAAACAGCTCGAGAATATGATCAACTCTTTCTTTATACCCTTTTCGATTGCGGGCTTTTAAGAAAAAATCAACATCCTTACGAACAGAATCCTCAATAAACATTTGCTCAGGATTTTGGTAAATATATGTCACGATATCCGCTAACTGCTCAGGTGAATGTTTTGACGTCAAATGCCCCATCACATTTACGGTTCCTGAAGCAGGCTTGCGAAAACCCGTTAAAAGCCGCATTAATGTTGACTTTCCAGCTCCATTATTTCCAACAAGAGCTACTTTATCTCCCTTATAGAAAGTGACATTAATATTTTTTAAAATATGATGAAATGATCGGTCAACCGTCTTATAAGAGAATTCAACATCATGAAATGATACTGCTTCTTCCCTTTTTCCTAAAGGGGCAGATGGATAACATAAAGTATCATTAGAAAAAAATTTATCAGTAAAATAATTTTCAGCTTCTGCCAATGTAATTGGAAGAGCAGAAGAGCCACTAAGTTCAATTGCTGCTTGTGTCACCTGAGGAGGATAAATATTTCGCTCCATTAAATCTTCCACAGCTGTAAGTGCCTTTTTGACTGACCTCTTCCATATAGCTTGCCCTTTGTCTACCAACAAAACAGTTGAACAATAGTCAGCAATAAACTCTGTATGATGTTCGATAACAATAATCGTTTTTCCATGTTCTTCATGAAGCTTTTTTAGAATCTCGTACATTTTTTTTGCATGATGCGGATCTAATTGTGCAATTGGTTCATCAAGTACTAGAATATCGGGACTAAGAGCTAGACAGCCGGCAAGTGCAAGTAAATGCTTTTGACCACCGCTGAGTTGCCACACAAATTCCTGTTCACAATCCTCAAGTTCTACTAACCGGAGAGCTTCCCGAGCACGTTCCTTATAGTCTGCATATCCGAAATTAAGTGGAGCAAACGCCGCATCTTCAAGCACTCTCGCCTGAACTAGCTGGTTTTCGAAATCCTGATACACATAGCCAACATGTGCTGAAAGGTCGGCAACAGTACTTGTTGCTACATCCAACCCATTGATCATCGCCTTACCTTCAAAATCCCCTGTGTAATAATGAGGAATTAAGCCGTTCAACAACTTGCATAATGTGGATTTTCCACTCCCATTTCCTCCGATAATGGCTAAAAACTCTCCTTGTTCTACCGTCACATTCATATTCCGTAATATTGCTTCTTCTTCACTTGGATATGTAAAGGTGACATTTTCAATGCTAATGACAGGTTTCATGCTGCATTTTTCCTTTCTTTTTTGGAACGGGAAATAGTCATATACAATATTAGTGATGCAACAACCCCTGCTACTCCAATACTTATCCATGTTAATGTTGCTTCAGAGTCTTCAGCAAACGAAGCTTCCCATTCAAACACATTTAAGTCTGTTTCAGATAAAAATTCAAACCCAAATGCAGAAAATGCAAGAATGACCGATAAAATAACAAGTTTTGGATGCAGAATTCCACGATTGGAGTGTGCATTTTCACGAGTCCTCGGCTTCATCCCGAGCAGTGGTTCAATTTTCCCGTATAAACGTGGAACAAGATACAAAGTAGGTAATAAAGCAAATAAAATCCCGGAAAATAAGATATCATTTAAAAAGGCAAAACCTTCAACAATAACAACACTTTCTGCAAGTCCCGGAAGTACTTCAAAGTCATCAACACCTATCCAAACCTTCCCTATATCAACCATCATGCTAATTAACTGATGAATTATGACTCCCGAAATCGCCGCAATACCTACTTGGCGCTTGCTTGTCGGATCACTTACCATAATCCCCGCAATATACATTGCCAAAGAAAAGGCAATGAATTTTTCAAGCTCTCCAAAACCACCAAATTGACCGAGCATTAATTCACCAAAAATCACTTCACCTAATGCTGCACCTACAGCTGCGTACAATGGATGGAACAAGATACAAAGAGTTAGAGGAATAAAAGCAAAATACTCAATAGAGAATTCAACAGGACCTAAATAAACGGATGGGACTAGTTCTGTAATCATGTTTGATAAGCCGTAAAGAGACATGGATAAGATAAAAACCATCATTTTTTGAGACTGTGTTAATGTGTACTGTTTTTTCATGGTATTCCCTCCTTTAGTTATTTCCTCTTTATTTTAAGAAGGGAATTTAAACCTGTGATGGTGTTCATGTAAAGCTTGTGTAAAATTATTATCATTTTCTTTCATTTTGATATTTTTTTATCAAAAGATGCTAGCATAATAGAAAAAGGAGGATGCTAATGTTTGAGTTACATGCACTTTCACAAAGTCAACTAAAAATTGGCCGTTGGATTCTCCATAATGAATCAACTGTGATGATCGCAACTGAAAAAGATATTGCACAAGCAGTGGGAGTATCTGTTGCATCCGTATCACGTTTTTGGAAAACCATTGGATATGAGAATTTAAAAGATTACAAACAAAAATTAAAGGAAAAGCGCGACATAACTCCTGCAAAAAAGATATTAAAAACCGTGATTGACTTGGAGTACACAGACGTTCAAAGTCATCATTTAAATCGCAGTATCCATCATCTTCAATCAACATTGAACCATTTTCAGAGAGAGCAGTTTGAGGAAGCAATCAACATCATTCGTAAAGCAAAATGCCTGTTTATCTATGCTCCCGGTCCTTCTCTTAGTCTTGGAGAGCTTTTAACCTATCGGCTTAGACGCTACGGAATAGATGTAAAATTGATCAAATGGATGGGAAGCGAGATATTGGAGGAACTCATTCACATTAATAATCAAAGTGCAGTATTACTATTCAGCTTTAGCCGATTATTAAAAGAAGCCGAGGTTCTTTTAAAACATACAAAAGATACAAGGTGTAGCACGATCGTAATAAGTGATGAATTCATGCTCGATGCTCCCTATCCTGTTGATGTGTTTTTGTATGCAGACCGTGGAGAAAAAGATGAATTCCACTCTATGATTGCACCGCTTTTTTTAATAGAAAACTTAATAGTGGAAATAGGTAAAATAGAAGACTCCATGATTCATATGGAGTTACTAGATAAGATGCGAAAACTATACAAGGAGGATCTTCCGAGGTGAATAGAGGTTTTTGGAGGAGGTCCTTAATTTCTTAGCAAAAAAAGGAGTGACCTAAAAGTCCAATATACCAGACATTTTTAGCGTCACTCCTACTATTTTATTACCGGCAGAATCACTTCTTTTTTCTAGTTTTAATAAAGAAAATAACAAAAGCAATCGCAAGTAAAGCCAAAATGACATACACGACATCAGAGTAAATATCCATTTTTTCAACAATTGCTTCCCATGATCCCCCAACCGATGCACCCAGGTATACTAAGACAATATTCCAAATAAGGGTTCCAAATGTTGTTAAAACAAAAAATAACCCCATCTTCATATTAGACATCCCGGCAGGAATCGAAATCAGACTGCGAATTAATGGGACAAACCGACAAAAGAAAACTGTCCAAGGTCCATACTTATCAAACCAGGCATCAGCTTTGTGGATATCTTTCTTTGTCAAACGTAGAATATGGCCCCATTTTTCTACGATTTTATCTAGTCTTTCAACATCAAGCTGTAACCCGATAAAATATAGCACACCAGCCCCTATGACAGAACCGATTGTTGAGGCAATGACAACTCCCGTTATTGATAGATTCGTCGTAGTGGTCATGAAACCGCCAAAAGTTAAAATTACTTCTGAGGGAATTGGAGGAAAAATATTTTCTAAAGCAATTAGTAACATAATCCCTACATAACCGTAATTCTCCATAACTGACATTAACCAATTTTCCATAATTTCTCCTTATCATTTTAACAATTTTTAATACTATTCCTAGTTACTTAAACCAGCCTTTGCTTTTGAACCACAAAAACATTAAAATTCCTATCACTACCATTAAGCCCAATGATAAAAAGTAGCCATATTTCCATGTTAACTCAGGCATGTTCTCAAAATTCATACCGTAAATTCCTGCGATAAATGTTAACGGGGCAAAGATGGAGGTAATAATTGTAAGAACCTTCATGACATTATTTGTTTGATGTGAGTTTAATGAGAGATAACTGTCCCGTATGTCGGCTGTTACTTCTCTATTTGACATAACCATTTCTGATAGCTTCAAAAGATGGTCATAAATATCGGAAAAATACTCTCTTCTTTCTCTTATCCCATGTAAGTGATGAGAATTTAACATGCGGTAGAGTAAATCACGCATTGGATGCACACTGTGTCTTAAGTTTAACAGCATATGTCTTGTATCAAATAACTCATTCATTAACACAGTCATCGATTTGTTTTGTGTATTGTCTTCAATTTTGTCCAGCCGGTCTTCTATTTTATAAATAAGTGGGAAATAATTATCCACAATCTTGTCTAAAATTTGATAGAACACATAAAAGCTGTCCCATTTCTCCATATTTTTTTGCCCTAATAATCTGTCCCAGACCTGAGCTACTTCTTTCGACGGCATACGATGAAAGGTCACAATAAATTTTTCACCTACAAAGAAGTCAATTTCCTCTTTGTAAATTTCATTGTCTTGTTCTCTGACTATATGTGTGACATAAAAGCTATGATCATCATAATAATCCAGCTTTGGACGCTGAAGGACTTGAATACAATCTTCAATCGCCAGTGGGTGGAAACGGAATGTGTAAGCAAGATGCTTGATCTCATCATCACTAGGTTCATGAAAATCTACCCAAAACCACTTATACAGATCTAAATCTGCGTCATGTATCGAGAGATTCTTTTCTATTTGATTGTCATATGTAATCCCAACTACATTTATCATAAAAAGCACCTGCTTCATACTTTTTCAAGAAACATATCCTCATTTCCGGCAAACAACTCTTCTAAAGAAAATATTGTAACAAAAATCTACCCTCAATGAAATGGTAGGTAGGAACGGTTTCTTATTCCTGTTTAATAATAGCACAGAAACGGGGGGACAGGTACCATGTCCCAGCGCTTCGCTGGGACGAGGTACCTGTCCCCCTGTCCTTATGGTATGACATATCCATTTATTGCACATATAGTAATGATGGAGATATTCGTTGGGTCTGTTAGATCATCTACCAGGAAGACTAAACAGTCACAGACGTTTAGAACATATAGGTTTTCTGTGGGGTCTGTTTGACCAGCGATGAATAGATTTACAGCAAGACCGAATTTCGCTGCAGCCTCTAGATCTCCACTGATCTCATGTTTACATTTATTTAATTTTTTCCCACATTCACAAACATCATGATCATTTTTAGTTCCACAGCTATAAGCATATTCAATGAGGGCATTGAAAAACTCTTCTGTTGAAGCAGTGTTACTTACACTAATACCAGATATATTTCCTAGTGGGATTGTAGTTCTTGGATTCGGTTCTACCTGATCGCTATCTTTAAATGTTACCGTTTTACAATGGTCGATAAACGTAATCTCTTGATCTTCAACTGGGTTAGCCGCTATCGGGAAGGTTAGTAAAATATTAACTCCGTTATCTTCACTTGAAGCTTGCAGTATTTGCACTTTCCTCAGCAAAGAACATAATGAACACTTACAGCATGTTTCACAATGATCTTTTTCATCACATTTCTTTTTCTCCTGATGATGGTTTTCTTTGCATGAACCACACATAACATCACTTTGGCAATTTGTTGTTAAATTGACTGTCACTCCGCTTACATTCGTATCAATTCGTTGTGTATTATTTAGTGGTGATATATTTGTATGTCCACGAATAATTTGATCTCCTAAAGTTTGATCTCCATGTGACTGCTCTTGTGTTTGTTCTCCAAGTGTTTGTTCTTGATTTCCATGTGATTGTGTTTGATTCTGGTCTTGGTTGCCTAGTGTTTGTTGTTGATCTTGATCGCCATGCGATTGTGCCTGATTTTGCTCTTGATCTCCTTGTGCCTGGCCTCCTTGATCTCCATGTGTTTGATAAAGGTTCTGCTCCTGCTGTTGGTCTCCGAGGGACTGACTTTGCTGTGAATCACCTATTGTTAAAACTTGCTCCTGATCTCCAATGGTCTGATTCTGCTCCTGATCTCCCTGAGCTTGCCCTCCCTGGTCTCCATGCGACTGCCAAAGTGTTTGTTCTTGGCTTCCTTGTTCTTGTCCTCCTTGATCTCCATGTGATTGACAAACAATTTGTTCCTTTCTGCAATCCTTGCAACCTGGTGGACATTTATGAGGTTCCGGACATTTAGGCCGCAACATTTCATGACAACTTGCACGAAATTTTGACTTTTTACGCTTGCATTCATCTTTCGGGTTACATTTACTGCATTTATGACATTCATCACAACGTTCATCATGGTTACATGAATCGTGCTTTACATTCTCCTTTTCCTCCATTATGCACACTCCATTACTTTAATTAATGCCTATTACTTTTTATGTAAAAAAACGAGGAGTGTCCTTCATTTCAGAAAAATAGTCTACTGCCTACCTCCAAAACAATCCTTAAAAATACGGAAGTGCACCTATTATCCAGTTTTAACATAAATTGGGTAGAACATTAAAAAAAGAGGAGGAAGAAAAGAATGGCCTTAAATTCACAAACAGCACAATTCACCTATGATTTAAATAAAAGTCCGCTTATGAAAAAAGATAAAAACAATTACATTAACATTTTAGGTGTCCAGCAATTAAACACACTTAAAAACGTTTCACTACTAGATATTTACCTTAGTGCTAATAATGTGGTTGAACCACACTATCATCAGAATGCGGCTGAACTTGTTTATTGTATTTCCGGTGCAGCGGTTGTCTCCATATTGAATCCAAATACGAAACAAATTCAAAACTTCCCAATTATACCTGGTCAAGTAGCCAATGTCCCAAAAGCATGGTGGCATTATGAAGTAGCTACGGTAGACAACACTCACTTGCTTGCTATTTTTGATGCAGATACTCCGGAAGTTATTCTAGGTTCAGATCTATTAAAATTAACGCCTTCAAATATTATGGCTCACACATACTGTATGGATGAATCAAAATGGAAAGAGGCAATCAAACCTGTTACACCATCCACTTTCATCGGTCCTACTAAAGATTGTAAAAAGCAACAAAATCGTTCCCACAGATCTTCACAATATCAAAATCAACATGATTGGAACTATTCACAGCAGCAGTATTATTCGTACTTTCCATACCATTATTAGGGATAAGTATTAAAAAGGACGAGATTATCCCTCGTCCTTTTTATGGTAAGTATTTAATTTTCTCTTGAATTGGTTTTCTGTCTTTTGGAGCATTAATTTCCTCCGGATATCCGACACCGAGTACTCCAACTACATCATATTCTTCTGAAACACCTAGTATTTCACGATTTTTTTGAGCGTTTCCAACCGATGACCAGAATGTTCCTACTCCTTCTTCCCATGCAGCTAAATTAAAATTTTGAACAAAACATGCTGTAGTGATCAAGTTTTCATATGTTTCGATATCTGTTGCACCATGTTTAGATAATACGGCAAGAACAACAGGTGCACCAAAAAAGTCTGCTTTATGATTCAATTTAGCTCTTGTTTCTTCTCCAATAACTAGCACTTCCCAAGGTTCTGTCATTTTATGATTGGGTGCCATAGTACCGGCTTGAAGCCATTTGTTTAATAGCTCTTTATCAATAGAATCAGATTTAAAGTTTTTGATATTACGACGGGAATGAATAGTTTCAAGTATTTTCAAGAAAAAGCCCTCCTATTTGGAAAATCATTTATTTTCCTAGTGATTAAGATTGTATGTCATTTTCTTTAAGATGTTCACGAGTATTTCTTGTTCCTCTGAAGTAAGCTGATTAAACGGACCTGCCAGCAACTCTATTTGAGCATCTTTCATTTTCATAATAGAATCTTTTCCTGTATCTGTTAAGGTCACTACCTTTGTTCTAGCGTCTTGTTGGTTCGGTTCCCGAGAAACCATACCAGCTAATTCCAGGCGATCAATCATTTGAGACATGGAACTGGAACGAACTTCCAACTGCTCTGCAAGCTGGCCAATAGAACAACTACCGTGTTTCCAAAGGAAGCGAAGAATGATCCACTGTGTCTTCGTCATCTCTGTTGCTTTATGATTACTTCTCTGATTTCGCTTCATAGATCGGCCAATCGCTTGAAAACAATCCACGAACTGTTCCAACTGCTGGTCACGCGATTTCATCAATCTTCACCTCACAATTAAATTATATAGCGATCCTAAATATTAGTCAATGTGAGTAAAGTATCTTTATAACAATTTATACGCAGTCTTTTTCATTCTTTATTTTTTATTTCCTCCAACAATGATATTACTTTTTCATTTTGTTCTATTAAAATATCGTTTTGCCTTCTCAGCCTTGTGAAATCAAATAAGAATACGATTAAAATAATAATAATCATGATCACCATAATAGTGCGGTCCCCCTACTTTTTAGATTAAATCCTATTTTATATACCATGATTATAACTATAGCAAGGTCTCCTTTTTATACAACCTTCCAGTTAAAAATACTTCTTATTCATAAACAAAAGTATAAAACGTCCATCATTTTGTTTGACATCAAATAAACAATTTAATATTATGTTTATATAAACAACAAACGAAATATAATTATGTTTATATACAAACGTTAGGAAGTGTATGAATATGGAAACATCCGGTATATTTTGGGAAGCAACCCTTGAAGATCTGAAACAGGGATACATCGAAACTAAAGACTCTTATACTTGCTTGTTATGTGAGAAAAAAATCGAAAAAGGGATTGTTTATCCTTATGAAGATAGACTTTACGAAGCAGAAAGATTTATGAGGATCCATATTGAAAGCACTCATAATAGTGTTTTTGATTATTTAATTGGAATGGATAAAAAACTAACAGGTCTAACCGAACATCAAAAGCGGCTTTTACAGCTTTTTTATCAAGGGAAAAGTGACAAAGACATTCAATATGAACTAAACATTGGAAGCACCTCTACCATTCGCCAGCACCGATTTGCTTTAAAAGAAAAGGAACGACAAGCGAAGACATTTTTAGCAATGATGGAGTTATTAAAAGAAAAGGATGAATTTGCTCCTGCTTTTTTACCCGTCCATAAAACAGCCACAATGGTAGATGACAGGTACAATACTACTCAAGATGAACAAGAAAAAATAATAAACAAATACTTTCCTGCAGGGACACGCAAGGCCTTGAGTAAATTCCCTCCAAAAGAAAAACAAAGACTTGTTGTGCTTAGAGAAATTGCCGGAGCATTAAAGTCAGAACATATCTACAATGAAAAAGAGCTCAATCAAACGTTAAAAGGCTATTATGAAGATTATGCTCTGATCAGAAGATATTTAATTGAATACGGTTTTATTGACCGTAAATCAGATGGAAGTCAGTATTGGGTTAGAAAATAAGGAGAACAAGGAGGAAAACATCATGGACCGTAAAAAAGAATTGAAACATCAATATAAAGAAATCCCCATTGAAGCAGGTGTTTATCAAATTAAAAATGAAAAAAATAACAAAATCTTTATTGGTAGTACAAGAAACTTTAAAAATTTAAATGGGAAAAAATTCATGTTAGAAACAAATGGTTTCGTTCCTAACAAACAACTACAAAAAGAATGGAATGAATTTGGGAAAGATGCCTTCTCATTTACTATTTTAGAAAAACTAAAAAAGAAAGACGAACCTTATTTTAATGAAAAGGAGGCTTTAGCCCTTCTTGAGGAAAAATGGCTGGAACAAACTCAGCCATATGGAGAGAATGGTTATCATAAAAAGTAAATGTTTTTTAGTGGCATTAGGACTTGGCAATAAACCAAGTCCTAATGTAATGAATTGACTATCTATTTATGTGCTCCTAACCCAACCAATCATTTACATAGGCTAAGATTCCAAAGTTGCACCTATTACAGCACCAATAAAAGCAAACATTTATGTCTTTAATTTGTCTTTAGGATTATCGATAAAATCCACACTTCCTTTTTCAATTTTCAGCTAACTGCTTAATGACTTGCTTGGATTTTTGAGCAAATTCCACTGAAGCATCATAATACATTTGACCATTACTAAGTAGGGAAAAGTCACCAATTTCAAATTTGAGCAGGGTCTGGTTTCCCATTTCTTCTAATTGATAACGGTAAGCCACATCACCTTCGTTCGGTTTGACTTCCCATCTCGAAACAAATAACGAAATAATGAGCTCCTTCCCTACCTCTGCTTTAATGATGGTTGTAATGGATTTCCCTCCATCAGGCAGCTCCCAAACGACCTGGCTTCCCTCAGTCATATCTTCATTAGGATAATCTTCTGGTAACTCATCCCACTGTGCAACATATTTTGGTTTTGTTAGAATTCCCCAGACTTTTGAAGGTGTTGCGTTAATCATAATTTCATCTTTCACGATTAATTGTTTTGTCATTGTGAGTGCCCCCTAAATTCATATTTTTATAACTTTTCTTTTAAGATTAAAAATTTGTGAAAGCAGCCTTTTTATTTAATTTTTCTTTGTTTCATTACTCCTATTATAATAGGAATTCCCGTACCTAAAATAGTTAATGGCAAAAACCATTTGCTAAAGCCAGTTCCCCAGCCTAAAGCTATAGATGCTGATTCATATATAATAAGAGCAAAAAGGATTAAGCAAATATTTTTCAGTTGATTTACTAGTTTTCGACTTAGTAAATAAAACTTTTCTGCGTTGGATTCATTTAACCGCGCAGGATAATTATGCACTTCTGGATATTTTTCAATTAGCTGCAGGAAGACTAGTAAAAATGCCCCGATAATAGGTAAAATCAAAAATTCCCACTTTGATCCCCAACGATTAACTTCACCAATAGCATTATAATGTGCAGGAACTTCATCAGGAAGCATGTTCCAAACAACCATTAAGAAGATTAGTGACCCTAAATACAAAGCATATCCAATAACATCCCAAGTCCATTCACTTTTTGTTTTCTTTATGTGAATTTTGGGCCGTTTCCAAGAAGTTGACACAGTCCTTCCTCCCCTATTGTGTTAATTCCATATACGAACTTCCCCCTCAACAAGTTTCACTGAAAACATATGTAAAAAATATTATTTTATTGCTCTTCATTCATTTAATTAAAAATAGCGCTAATCCCCTTTCCTTGGATAGCGCACCTTGTCACGAACTTTTTATTTCAACATCATTAAATAATTACAATTTCCTAATTCATCATAATTATTCAAAATATCCAATGATAGTGTTCCAACTTCCTCTTATCTCTTTGTCAAATCATTTCGATTTTCTATCATTGGAGGTTCTTCCATCCAACCATTTTTCAACATAAGTTTTCCACCTTGCTTTGCAAAATCCAGAATATCTTTCGAAAGGAGGATCATTTTAGAAGGTAAATCTGTACGTAAACTAAAGGCTCCTCCCAGTGCATTACTTCCAAGTCCGAATGTGGTTAACAGGCTGGTAATATACAGCATTATTTTATCTGAAAATGGGGCAACAGTTGAATCGGTAGCTTTTCCGGCATAAGTTGCAGGAGGTTCTATAAAGTCTTGACGCAAAAATTCGCCTAAGGATGTTTCAACTTTCTTTGAAAGCTCCATACCTTTTATAAAATGTTCTCTTACCTGTTGATTGTTTGCTACTTGAGCAAACCCAATCATTAATTGCATTCCTGTTAGGTTTGTCTCTATCGCATGATGGATAAGAGAAATTTCGATCGTATTTAAAGACCTTTCATTACTAAACCAGTTTATTCCCGTCATATATTTTTTGTCATTTACATACTTCACTTCTTTTGGCATGGAAACATAAGGCGGCCGCGAAAGAACTCCTGCTTCTAAAAGGCTCTGTGTTGTTTGATCGTATGTTTCTTGTGCTTCAGCTGTTAATCTTTTATAAAATTGTCTAATATCTTGACGATAAGACATCGTGGAATAAAGTGCATAAAGATTAGTGTCTATCTTGGCCATCATATGTAAATACATGAGGTCGTACATAAAATTAAAAAGTTTTGGAACACCTTTATTCACATCTTCATCAGTAAAGCCATTTGGAATGACTGCGCCTTCCTCTTGAAAAATGGATGTGACTACCTCAACACTTTTGCCTGCACGTTCATAATATTGTTGTAAAAGATTCTTAGTTCCCTCATTATCAGCGTGTTCAAGAAAATATTCAAGAAATCTCATAATCATTGTTTTTTCTTGATATGTCATCCACAAGTTTCCTAATTCTGAAGATGTAATTGGTATTCGAGCTGAACTAGTCACCCAAAACGCCCCCTGTCCCTATTTTTCTTTTAACTTTCCCAAATTAATGAAATTTATTAACTTATTATGCATGTCGGAAAAATAAAAATTAATGTTCTTCTCTAACTAGAAACGGGTATTAGTCTTTTATATCTATGAGGAGGCATGAAAATGGAATTACATAATGGGAATTTATATTGGCGGGAGACGTTTAGCAACATATCAAATTATCCAAAACTTAATGACGTGATGACTTGTGATGTTTTAATTGTAGGCGGTGGAATGTCAGGTGCTTTATGTGCCCATACTTTATCAAAACTTCCTATCAAGACTGTATTAGTTGAAAAGGAAACCGTTGGTAGTGGAAGTTCAGCCGCTAACACTGGTTTACTACAATATGCAAATGACAAGATGCTCCATGAATTTATTGAAAAGCTAGGGGAAGAAAGGGCGGTTCGCTTTTATAAACTTTGTTTGAAGGCAGTAGACGAACTACAGGTAATAGCAAATGAACTTACTGAGCCTGTTGATTTTGTACGCAGAGATAGCCTGTATTATGCTAGTTCTGAAGAAGATATCCCAAAGCTACAAAAAGAATTTGACGCGCTCAAGAAGCATCAATTTGACGTTGACTTTTTAGATAAAAATGAAATAAAAAAAGTCTACTCTTTTGAAAAACCTGCTGCTTTATTAACCAAAGGTGATGCAGAAGTAAACCCATTTAAATTTATTCACAGCATTTTTAAAAATGCACATCAACAAGGTGTTGAAATCTATGAGCAGACAGACTTGGAGGAAGCCGGATCAGATGAGGAATTTATGTATTTTCAATCAGAGACCGGAAAAATAGCTGCAAAAAAAGTAATTTATTCTACCGGCTATGAATCAATTCCATTTGCTAAAAAATTAGGAGGGAAAATAAACCGTACATATGCGATTGCTACAACTCCCTTACCTTCCTTTCCAAATTGGATGGAAAACTGCTTAATATGGGAAACAAAACGCCCTTATTTTTACATGCGGACAACAAAGGACGGTAGAATTATTGCAGGGGGACTAGATGAAAACAAGAATGAAGTTCCATCTAGTAACTACACAATAGAAAAATATGGTGAATTACTGCTTCAAAAAATAAAAGAGCATTTTCCTGATTATCAAATTGATGTTGCTTATTCATGGGGAGCCACATTTGGTGAGTCAGTTGACGGATTGCCGTTTATCGGGCCGCTTCCGGAAAACGATAAGGTTTTTTACTGCCTTGGGTATGGAGGAAATGGGACAGTTTATAGCATGATTGGAGCAAAAATGATAAAAGACTTAATCTTATATCAATCAAATCCCGATGCGGAGATCGTGCGTCTTGACCGTTAAATCCAAAGATCAGAAAAGCACTTTATTTTTGATCAAACCAGTAGTAAACCTTATTCCATTTACTGATTAACTGAAACTTTCATTGTTCTCATCCGTATATTGATATATAGACAAATATATCGGAGGTCTTCATTATGTACGAATATAAATTTGTAAAAGTTGATCTTAGTAACTGGAATAGAAAGCCGAAAGAAGATTATCAAGATATCATACTCAACCACGCCAAGGATGGATGGCGATTTGTGCAAATATTCGCTCCTGCTACGGCTGGGTATGGTTCTGCTTCTTATTTTGAAATTATTTTCGAAAAACCCCTTAGTTAGTTTCTAAGTATTTGTTTCAGGCATTTTAAATCTACCCATTAAAACTGTATGATAATATTTCCCGTCCGAGAGAATTTTGTCGTTTTTTAAAATCCCCTCCACCGTGAATCCATATTTTTCATACAGTTTTATCGCCTTTTGATTTGTTTCAAGAACACTCAAATTTATTTTTTTAATACCGTTTGAATCAGCCCAAAAAATTGATTCTTTTATCAGATTTTGTCCGATACCATAGCCCCAGTAATCCTTTAATACACATACGCCAAATTCTACTTTATGTGAAGTTCTTTTTAATTGATTTCCCTCACATCTTGAGAACCCAACAATCTCTCCATTTATTTCTGCAATTAAAAAGAGGTTTCTTTCAGATGCTGTATCCTCTTTAATGACCTGTATAAATCCTGCTTCATCTAGATATGCTTCGCCTTTTTCTCTGTCCATATTTTCTGTTTCTCCATCAATCTTCACACGAACTTCAGATAGGCTTTTAGCATCTTTTTCTTCTGCAGATCTTATAATGTATTTGACATCAAATCTAAAAAACTCTTTATCTTTTATTTTCATTCCGACACCTCAATTCCTATCCAAAGTATAGCAAATTTGCATATTTAACCTATAGCAGGTCATATATGATATTCCATTTTTGCATATAAATCACGAACCTATTGCGCTATTTTAAATATACCATAATCATCCATGAATTTTTTCTTCCAGCAACAGAACCTTTCCCTTTTCATTTATTAGAGGTAAAATAATATTGTTTTGTTGAAATAATTTATAAATCCAGGATGAAAAGAAGGACGGGTATGAAATGAAAAATCTATCATCATCTGCAACAATCTTTGCATCCTTGCAATGGTTGTTTTTTATCTTTGCCAATACGATTGTTGTACCTATTTCGATTGGGACAGCATTTGATCTGCCTTATAGTGAAATCTCTATGATTCTTCGAAGCTCCCTTGTTTTCACTGGTATTGCTTGTTTATTACAAGGATTGATCGGACATCGATATCCATTAATGGAAGGACATTCCGGTATTATGTGGGGCTTGATGCTTAATTTATGTGTGATTGCCTCTTCCACTGGAACAAGTCTTCAAACGATCGGTGGCGGGATCGCAAGTGGTTTGCTGCTTGCCGGTATTGTTGTCCTTATTTTAGGCTCATTAAAACTTATTTCTTATATCCAAAAAGTGTTTACACCAATGGTCATGAGTGTCTACTTGTTTTTATTAACCTTTCAATTAATTCTCATTTTCTTCAAAGGAATGCTAAAGTTTACTCCTGACGGAAAATTGGATATTCCGGTTAGTTTATTTTCACTTGGTGTTGTTTTACTAGTATGTTTAATTAAAATCAAAGGCAAGGCAGTTATTAGTAATTTTGCTATATTGATCGGGATTGTTGTTGGCTGGATTTTTTATATGATTTTATTTCCAGCGGAGCAAAGCACGATCTCACAATCGACCGGCTTGGGGTTACACCTATTTCCACTGGGTACACCAAATTTGAATATTGGGATTATCGCCATCACATTTCTGGCAAGCTTTATCAATTTAAGTAATACGATTGCATCAGTGTCAACGGCCTCAACTATGTTTAATGATACGTTTTCACAAAGTCGTTTGGATCGGTCTTATTTACTTAATGGCGCATATTCGATCGTATCAGCATTATTTGGTTTAGTTCCTTATGCACCATTTGCCTCTTCGATTGGGTTTTTAGAAAGCACCCGAATCTTTCAACTTCGCCCATATTTGATTGGCGGAGGATTAATGGTTTTATTAGGTAGTGTTCCATTCTTGGGAGGCTTGCTGGCTACATTACCTGTTACAGTAGGTAATGCCGTTCTGTTTGTCGCTTATTTTCAATTGTTCGGAACTTCATTAAGAAGCATTCATAATCAATCATTTAACTCGATTACGATTCATCGCCTTGCTATTCCTGTCTTAGTTGGGGTCTGCATAATGAATATGGACGCAGACACTTTCAATACATTACCAAGCTTAATCCAACCTTTAGTTTCAAATGGATTTATCATGGGCGTATTATTGTCTATTCTTTTAGAAATGTTTGTGAAATGGGAAAAAGGAAAGGTTCAAATGAATGAGGTCGAGGTTTAAATCTAAAAGCAGGTACATACTCTTGTACCTGCTTTTACTATATAGCGCTTTAATAGATGCGAGCCGATCACTTAGCTAACGCTTCTCTTAATACAGTAGTTAAATACTCAACATTCGTTATTTTTTTATTACATTCATTACTATCCGTACAAATCAGATTGCCGATGGACTTATAATAATCGGGATTTTTAGATTTTTTGGCTTTTGTTTTAGTAGAAAAATAGGTTACCTCACCTATAGATTGACAAATCGAACAATAATTAGCTTTACTTGTCGGAGTAACTTTACATTCAATACCAATCATTTTCCCATCCAGCTCATAAACAATAAATTTTTTATTTAATCCCAGATCGGTCCAGCTCAAATATGTCAGTTTGCTATGGTCGATTGTTGATAAATCCGGCAACTTTAATTTCTTATTCTTGGGAAACATCTTTTTCAAATGCTGCTCTGTGATTTTCGGAAAAGGCAGCACATAGGACGATAAATGTTGGATATACTGCTCATATTCAACGTCAGTTCTTAAGGTGGATATATCCAGCATTTCAAGTTGTTCTTCTGTTGCATGTGGCATATTGTCTATAATTTTAGCATTAGCTAAGTCTATTTCAGCTAGCAAAACACTTTTGGGTACATTTCTTTTGGAAATATCCTTTATCAATGCAATCTGTTTTTTTATAAAGTTCAATTGCTCATTTTTTATAAATTTTTCGTTCATCACGTAACTCTCCTGTTCATTTGCTGACGTCTTTTTATCATTATTTTAAAGAATATCGTCAGCTTATAAAATGGAGAAAACGACTTAGTACTGTTTTATACCTAAAAAGCACTGATGAAAAAGAATTCTCACCAGTGCTTTTTTCTACGTTTTATGTGAATAGACAATTTTCTTGATCGTTTCGGTTGAAAGGTAATATTCATTCGCTAATTGCTCAATACTCTTTCCACCTGCAAAGGAATTTTTTATGGCGGTATTACGATGATCAAGCATTTGTCTCCCGCCACTTAAGCTTCCCCATTTTCGATGCTCTGTTTCCTGCTTAGGAATATAAAGGGTTTCCCCTTGGATATATTTTTGGATCTCCACGATCAGTTTCTCTGGTAAAACTTTGGTAGCATTAATATATTTCACTTTAGCCCGCTCCCTTATTTTAGTTTTCTTTCAAATAAGGTGCAAAGCCAAGTTATTAGAAAAGCTTGTTCAGCGATAAAAATAAATATTTCACCCCATGCAAAGTATCGCCTTTCCAATAATAGGCTTTGCATGAGTGGAAGAAGTCCCGGACAATCTTTCGTGATTCTCCATCTAGTAACACCCCCTTTATAAGCAAATTATACGGAATTTCATATTGGATATCAAAAGCATCAGAAAATTCATAAGGAGTTAGCCCTTGAAAAATCATTTAAAATCTAGTAAACTCTTCAAAGTATGATCGAAATTAAATAATTGATACCTGTATAACCTCTGGAATATGGCTGGAGGGTCTCTACCAGGAACCTTAAAATCCTGATTACAGAAAATGAAAAATTCGTTTTCTGTAATCAGGATTTTTTTTATTTCTGAAAAATATATAACAGAAGGGATGAAAAAATACAATGAACATAAAAGTTTTTATTCTTGCCTTATCAACCATCGCAGTTGGACTGGTTGAATTAATCGTAGGAGGAATACTGCCTACGATTGCAAATGATTTTAGTATCTCATTAAGTACTGCTGGTCAACTTATATCTGTTTTTGCTCTTATCTATGCGGTTGCCGGACCTGTATTGCTTGTCTTAACCAGTAAAATTGAGCGAAAAAAATTATATCTAGCATCTTTGTTTGTTTTCTTCATTGGGAATATCATGACCTATTTTAGCCCTAATTTTACTTTTATGATGATTGCTAGAGTTTTGACTGCCATGAGTACAGCACTTATTGTCGTCCTGTCATTAACAATTGCAGCCAAGATTGTGGCTCCATCACATCGGGCAAAAGCTTTGGGGCTCATCTATATGGGAATTAGTTCATCACTTGTAATGGGTGTACCGCTTGGAATCCTCATTTCCAATACTTTTGGCTGGCGTGTCATTTTCCTTGGGATTGCCCTATTATCCATTGGCTCCATCATTCTAATCTCTATTTTTCTAGAGCGAATTCCGGGAGAAAATGCGGTTCCTCTTTCACAGCAAATCAAAGCCGTTGCAAGCACGAAAATAGGCAGCGCACACCTTGCAACGATGTTTATGTTAGCAGGACATTATACAATTTACGCCTATTTCACTCCATTTTTGGAATCGGAACTTCATCTCAATTCTAATCTGATCAGTATTTGTTATTTACTATTTGGGATTGCGGCAGTAAGTGGAGGTGCATTTGGGGGAATTCTTTCAGATTCGATCGGCGCGCAAAAAAGCATTATCGTTGTGATTAGTTCGTTTGCTTTCATTTTATTCTTATTACCATTTACGACATTTTCACTGATCTTATTTATCCCGATCATGATGGTATGGGCAGCATTAAGTTGGAGTTTGGCACCACCTCAACAAAGCTATTTAATTCAAACAGATCCTGCTACATCCGACATTCAGCAAAGCTTTAATAATTCCGCCTTACAAATAGGTATTGCAGTCGGATCAGCATTTGGCGGTTTTGTACTAAGTGAAACCGGATCAGTTTCCAACACTGCATGGTTCGGAGGAGTCATCGTCATCATCTCGTTGCTATGTGCCGTGTATTCTATAACAAGAAAAAAGATTGTAAGAGATAATGCGATTTCACTTTCACAAAGAGATCACTCACATACTCAGGCTTAAAGGATAGATTTTGAGATTGGGATGTTCTTTCTGGTTGACGATGAAAGACTTTCGTCATGCCATTCAAGGGGGAATTGTCTTTCATATTAGTGATGAAAGACATCCACCGTACGGGTCAAGCGGAAATTGTCTTTCATTTAAGACATGAAGAACATAACTCGTTTGACTCATGAGCGTAATGTCTTCCATGCATTTCATAAAGTACATGAAAGACATTGTTGGCAAGATCTATGTTTCAATAGTCCGTCATCTACCCAATCAATGAAACAAACCGCCGCCCATTGTGAAGATTCATATAATTATAGATTAGAAAAACTTGGCTTGTCGCCAAGTCCTAATGGCGAAAGCCTTAGTTTTTCTTATACTATCATCCATAAAATTCATATGCTTTCTGATAGTACAAAAAAGCTTACCTGCATGAGTAAGCTTAACCACTATACACTCCATCACAAGTTCCAGCTTTTGGTTCATAATAACAATGATTTTTAAATTGTCCGGCAAAAGGCTGACCATACCATGTAGGTGGGCATGGAGCATATGGATTAAAATACCAAAGGGCATACTTAGCCGGGTGTTGTCTCCAAAAGTCCAAATTCTGTCTCGCTAATCTTCTTTCCGATTCTCGGGCTCTTTGATAAAACATATTACCTTTTTGAACAGCTTCAAAGGAATAATTTCCACCTTGCACTTGATAAATGACTTGAGGGACTGTTCTCAGTCCTTCAAAGTCTGAACAATTAGCTACTAACCGATTAACAATGACATTTCCAACATATAACATGCCTTGTTTTCCTTCACCTTCAGCTTCTGCCCTCATCATTCTAGCCATTAAATCAACGTCTGAACTTCGGTAACTTGCTCTTGCCATTTTAATCACCCCAAAAATATAGTATGAAAAAAAATGGGTGTTGATACCATAGTTATTAATTATGCAGACTTGTATATCCAATAAACTTATTTTTTATGAAAACCTCTTAAATTTCAATTTTCAAGGTTTTCAGCTCCATTGAAAAGTAAAATCAACAATTTATAAAAACTTCAAAGTCTATCAGAATCTTCAATTCTTATTTCAGTTACTTCACAATTTTCCCTTCTCTGAATACTATACTGTGCCCAATTAAATTATACGGAGGAATTAACTTGAAAATTGAGAAAAAAGTTACGTATTATGGTTATGACCTGTTAATTAATTCTGTATTATATAAGCGGTGTATACATTGTAATGAATGGTATGAATTTAAACACGAATTAGGCTATTGCCCTGACTGTATTTTTTCCTATGAAGCACATTTGAGTAAATCGAAGGAATTGGAAACGAAGTTTTTGTAACCCTTTACAATAGTGTGGTTAAAATGGATGTTTTGAATTTTCGTCCTGTTTTTTGTTACTAACCGTTTTGAACCTATAAAGAGTGGAGATAACGATCAATTATTCTTAAATCTTAACGAGAATCTTTTTAAATAGTTTAAACCTGCAATGTGTCAATACAAATGACTTATGATCCTATTTGTAACTCCCTCTTTCTTATCTATATAGAGTGAGCTTCTTGGTAAAGCTTTTTTATAATAGTCTCATACTTAGCTAAAACGAAGAATTTGATTTGAGCCTATCCTTTTTTAATTGGAGTTTTTGCATTTCCTAATATATAAGGATTGAATAGCATTTTTAATCAAACTTTATTCCCAAACAATAGCTAGATTGTTTGGGAATATGACTGCCTGATTCGTTATTCGATTACAAAGAAGTTTATTGATAGCGTTAAGCAAGTTGGGCTGTGGGCCGAACAACCAGCTCGTTCACATCTACATCTTCTGGCTGCTCTATCGCATAAGCTATGGCACGAGCGATGGCGGAAGCCGGGAGAGCGTCGCGTCGGTATGATTTCATCAGCTCTCTAGCTTCGTTGTCTGAAATGCTCTCTGCGAGCTCGGACTCAGTCACACCGGGAGAAACGAGCGTTACCCGGATGTTGCCATCAACCTCCTGTCTTAAACCTTCCGTGATGGCACGAACGGCGTATTTGGTAGCACAATATACCGCTGCCGTCGGCGTGACCGTGTAGGCACCGATGGAAGCCACATTAATAATGTGACCGGATTGCTGCTCTTTCATAACCGGGAGGCCTGCAGCAATGCCATGCAGAACCCCCCGGATATTGACGTCGATCATTCGGTTCCATTCGTCGACTTTCAAGGCTTCCATGGGAGATAGAGGCATCACACCGGCGTTGTTCACGACGACGTCCACACGGCCGAACTGGCTATGCGCCAAGTGAATGATCGTTTGCATCTGATCGATATTCGTAACGTCTAGCTGTTGATAAGCGACTGAACCTCCTTCTGCCTCAATGAGAGATGCCAGAGCTTCCAGTCTTTCTACCCGTCTAGCTCCAATGACGACATGGGCGCCCCGGCTTGCCAGAAGCTTCGCCGTTGCTTCGCCAATCCCACTGCTTGCACCTGTAATCACAACTACTTTCCCATTGATTTTAGACATTATACATTTCTCCTTTTGATTTGATTTATAAAAATTATTTTTCACGATAGAGAACCATACCGGCGTGATAGAGCACCGAATCGCGGAAATCTCCGTCTGCCGTAAACCCTGTATCATCCACATATTCTATATGATCGCCTACGATGGTATATTGGCCTTGATAAGCGCTCTTCCGGTTTCCACGCGCTTCTTCGTACCGGCCGTTCGGCAACAACTCATGCCGGATGTAACCGTCTTTTGTTATCCACATTCCAACATAAGGATGTTTTTTTACATTTTGAGTATTCATTTTAGAATATTCTTCCCCTTCCATTTGCGAATGTACAAGTGTATCTACCTGATCATCGGTTCCACTGTTACGAACTTCCTACCTGTGCACCGCAATTTTTTATATAATTATTATCTTATCAGGGGAAAGTTAGGCGGTAGCAGAATCATACGAGATGATTGCCTAATCCTCCAGAAAAATGTAAAGTTAAGTTATTCGTGTGAAAGGAAGGGGATTAGAGGATGAGTGAATGGTTCGAAAAGCAAAGGAGAGAACTGCTACAGATTATAGAGAAATCCACACCAGAAGACGGGATACATGACACACAAGTTCCTGGTTTACGCTTTATTCGTGCTTCCCAGTTATCCGAGCCTGTTTATTCAGTCTATGAACCCTCCCTTTGCATCGTAGCGCAGGGTTCCAAGGCGGTTATGTTGGGGCAAGAGGTGTACCAGTATAATCCAAGTAGCTATTTAACTGCCTCGATACATTTGCCGATTACAGGACAAGTGATAGAAGCTTCGAGAGAAATACCGTATTTAAGTCTGCAGATTCTATTCGATATGAACCAGATTCTTGATGTCATTCAGGTATCTGGGAAGACCATACGAGCAAGAGGGGAGGCCAGTCGAGGGTTGAAAGTAAGCAGGATGAAGGATACGCTCATGGACGCAGTGCTAAGGCTTGTGAAACTGGTCGAAGCGCCGGAGGATATCCCGTTGCTGGTGCCTCCTACCATTCGGGAGGTTATTTATCGGATACTTCAAAACGAAAGCAACACGTCTTTGACGCAATTTGCAGTCACCGGAAGCCATGCACAACGAATTGCAAGGGTCGTCGAGAAGCTTAACCGCAACTTTGCACAGCCCCTGCGTGTAGACGAATTGGCAGCAGAGGCTCGAATGAGCTCCTCGTCTTTGTATCATTATTTTAAAGAAGTCACTGGGATGAGTCCGATCCAGTTTCAAAAGCACCTTCGATTGCAAGAGGCACGCCGTCTGCTCTTTTCTGGATCAATCGATGCGGCGGAAGCTGCGTTTCAAGTTGGATATGAGAGCCCATCGCACTTTAGCCGGGAGTATGCGCGGATGTTTGGACTGCCGCCAGTCAAAGACGTTCACCGGTTACGCAACTCCCTTATTGACGAGAGAATGGAAAATTCTTAATTATATTCTTGTTTTTATTCGTTACAACTTGTGTTAAATGATTTCTGTATGTCAAGAGAAAGGTAGTTTACTTTAACAGTTTTCAATATCTTCTGGATGTTTATTTCATATACGGTGGCTTATCCCTTGGTTTATATACATTATCGAATTTGATCAAACACAAAATTATCTAAACTAAAAATCCGACATGACTCTTATAGGAGTAGGAGACCAACATATGATCCTATTTGTAACTCCCTCTTTTCCTATCTATATAGAGTGAGCCATCTTCTTGAACTTCAGCGTAAAAAACGTCCTTTATCGACCTAATTCCATTTTCCTCCAATTTTGTATTAAGACAGTTTTCATCCAAATTGTATTCATTTAAATTTCTTTTTATAACGTTACCATCAGTAATGACACTCACTGGAAGTGGAATTATTTTATTAGGTATTGGCATATTGAAATCCTTTTTTGTGGGAATTGACTTTCTTCCTTCTTCACTACTGACAACTCTCCATTAACTTCAAGTATTGCATATCGAACATCTAAAATAGAGAAAATATTTTTTTGTCTTAGCAAAGAATTTATAGAATCTATATCAAGTTTTGTCTTTCTCATAACATCTTCCATCATTTTTCCGTTCTTTATGACAATCTTCGGTTCTCCCTCAAGAACAATCCTAGCTTTTTTGGAATTTAATACGATATAGTCTGATAAGAGTGTAATCGATCCCCAAAGGATAAGCGCCAATACTCCGTTACCCACACTAAGCTGTTTATTTACTGCAAGATTGCTCCAATTGATCCTATAGCAATAGCAGATACAAAATTAAAAAAGGTCATTTGACTTATTTCTTTCCGGCCCATAATCCTTACCATTATGAACATGATTAGAAAGGTTAGTAATACTCTAATGATTAATTCAATTCCTGACATCTTCTTTCACCCACAATTCATTCTTATTGCATTATTGTTACTATTTACAGTTTTATTTTTGTCAATTATAGATAATGAATAGATAAAAATAACCAGCACATACTATTTTTTGTCTAGCAAGACATCAACCTTACTTAGGAGAATTTTTAATGGATTTTAAGAAAACAATAGGGAGTGCTTTTATGGGAATTTTAAGTGGTAATCCTCAAAACGAACCATTACACTATGGAGAGGTTTTTGGTGCTTGGTCTTTTCTGTTAGCTTCAAAGGGCATGGTAGCAGGATACCAGACAAAACTGAATCATGCAGGCGATGAGGATCTTCGCAAACTATTAGTCGAAGCCATAGAACAATGTCAACAAGAAATGAAACAAATTGAAAATCTGTTAAAGGAAAATGGAGTCGGACTACCTCCTACACCACCAGAACGTCCCAATGCTCGATTAGAGGATATACCAGTAGGAGCAAAATTTATGGATCCTGAAATTGCTGCTACTTTATCTGCTAATATTGCCGCCGGGTTGGTTTCATGTAGTCAAATGATTGGACAGTCCATTAGAGAAGACATTGCTATGATGTTTGGGCAACTACATACACAAAAGGCAACTCTTGGTGGCAAGGTCCTTCGACTCAACAAAGAAAAAGGATGGCTAGTGCCACCTCCCCTGCATCTAAATAAAGCAGATGATTGTTAGAAATGAATGAAACCAAAAAGCAACAATTTTTTAACGTTTTAATAGCCTTAGCAAATGAGCTAAGGCTTATTTAGTTTCACTTGTATTTTTTTAAAAAAGCTTTCACTCTCTAGCTTCAACGCCACTTTTCCTTTCAATACATACTACTACCTCTCACACCCACCCAGTTATTAGACACTTTTTTTAACTTTACATTTATTAACTTAATCTTTACACCAGGAAAATATTAAGTTAACAATCTATCTGTATATTTTAGTTGAATACAAGTTGAATACAACGAGGGGTGAGAGCATATCAAATCTCTATTTTTACATAGATGAGGTAATCAATGTTTGGTCTTAAAAATCGCAGTAAGGATCTATTTAATAATTGTTAATTAACTTTAAAAAGGAGACAAACAAAATGATGAAAAAACTATCAAAACTATTTCTAACAGTAGGACTTATATCCACTTTGGCAGCTTGCGGGAATGGAGCGAATTCATCATCTTCTGCCTCAGCTGACACTGAAAAAAAAGGATGGCCGGAAGAACTGACTTTAGTTCAAATGCCAAACGAAAACAACCCCAATGCAGCTTCTATGCATACCTCATTGAGAGAGCACCTTTCAGAAGAATTAGGAATTGAAGTGAAGGAGTTTGAAGGGGGCAGCTATGCTGTTGGTATTGAAGCTTTAGCAAGTGGAAATTTAGATGTGATGCTCGCTAGTCCAATGAGCTATTATCAAGCAGATAAAAAAGCAGGGGCGGAATTGTTAGTTACTCCTCATGTAGAGGGTCTTGAATATTATACGGCTTTTATTACAAAAAAGGATAATGATGAAATCAACAATATGGAAGATTTAAAAGGAAAGAACTTTGCCTTTGTAAATGCTGCTTCATCTTCCGGCTATCTTTTTCCAAAGGGGACTCTGGTACAGGAGTTTGATCTAGATCCAGATTTAGTTGAACAGTCCGGCTACTTTTTTGAGAATGTGACCTTTTCCGAATCACATCCAAACAGTGCCATGGGTGTAAAGATGGGTGACTATGACGCAGCGGCAGTGGCTAAAGGTGCTCTAGATAGTATGATTGAGGCGGGAGCTGTTTCAGAAGGTGATTTCAAAATTATCGGACAGACAGACAATATTCCTGACGCTTCTTATATTGTTCGCGAGGATTTACCAAAAGATTTTAAAGAAGCTTTAAGAGATGCGTTTGTATCATTTGATGATGAGAAATATTTTGAGGCTGTTCATAATGATCCAAATGCTAGATTTGCAGCGACTGAACAAGACTATTATGATCCTACGATTGAAATGCTTGATGCCATAAATGCTTTAGAGGAAGAATCAAAATGATGAATCCAATATTATCAATAAAAAACCTAGTTAAAGTGTACGGAAAAGATACACGTGCTTTGAATGGAATTTCTTTAGATTTCTATCCAGGTGAATTTATTGTTGTTATTGGTCCTTCTGGTGCTGGAAAGTCAACCTTTATAAGGTGTATTAATCGCCTTGTAAACCCGTCGGAAGGGGAAGTTATATTCGATGGTCAGCATTTGGAGAAACTAAATGGGCGGAAATTACGCAAAGAGAGATCAAAAATAGGAATGATTTTTCAGCATTATAATTTGGTCGGCAGAACAAATGTCATTAAAAATGTTCTCCATGGCCAATTAAGCAACATTCCTTTATATAAGAGTCTGCTTGGTCTCTATCGTCATGAAGACAAGCAAGAAGCCGTTGAACTTCTTAAAAAAGTTGGTCTCCAGGACCAAATTTATAAACGAGCTGATGAGCTTTCCGGAGGACAAATGCAAAGGGTTGGAATATGTCGGGCGATCTTACAGAGACCGAAGCTATTGCTTGCGGACGAGCCGATCGCGTCATTGGATCCTCTTTCTGCCAATATTGTCATGCAGCAGCTTCATACGATTTCTAATGAAAAAAAATTAACATGTATTGTCAATCTTCATCAAGTTGATTACGCAAAAAAATACGCCACACGTATTATTGGAATAAAAAAAGGGACAGTTGTTTTTGATGGAGCACCATCCCAATTAACAGATGAGATGATTCAAAATATCTATGAAGGAAAAGAATCGCAAATGAAGCTTCAAAGTGCAAGTGCAACACATTTAGAAAATGAAGGAAAAAGAAAAATGCAAGTGGCGGTGGGACAAAACGATGAATAATAAAACTGCACATGTTCATAAAATCCCGCTCGATCACAGAGATTCTAAACAAACATTTGCGGTTGTGGCAGCAATACTAGCCGTACTAATTTTCTCTGTTATTTATTTAGAGATTTCTTTTATAGACATGCTTATGGGCTTACCAAGCTTTGTGATGTTTTTCTTTGAGAAGTTTTTTCCGCCAAACGCGGAGAATATCCAACAATATATTCCAGCGGTAATTGATACGCTCGGTTATGCGGTCATCTCAACTTACATTTCTACAATTATTGCGTTTATTTTTGGAATATTAATCTCGGAAAATACCAATAAATTTAAAACATTACGAGTGGTAACCCGCGGTTTTGTCTCAATTTTACGAAACATCCCTTTTATTATTTGGGGAGCGTTATTGATTTATATTTTTGGTATTGGCGGGATTGTTGGCGTTTTGGCATTAATTCTTGTCACAATCGGATTTTTAAGTAAAAGTTATGCAGAATCAATCGATGAAATTTCCGGAGAAAAGCTTGAGGCATTACGGGCGAATGGTTCCTCTTATCTTCAAATCTTGTTTCATGGAGTGATCCCCCAGTTTGTTCCAGCTTGGATTAATTGGACATTATTTGCCTTTGAAATTAATGTCCGAGCGTCCGCTGTATTAGGTCTTGTTGGAGCGGGTGGTATTGGTGTCTTAATTGATACTAATATTAATTTGTTCAAATATGGAGAAGCAATTACGATTATTGCGGTAGTTGTCTTGATTATTTTATTAACAGAGTTAGTAACCAATTCGATTCGGAAACGTTTCGTTTATTAACGTAAGGAGATTAAAAACAAATGGAGCATATTCGAGTCACGTCAAAAGGAAGTATTGGCAAGGCGATTCTTCTTTTTCTTCTATTGGGTACTGTGTTTATTGCAGCGGTGAATCTTATTAACCTAGATATGCAAAAGTTTTTTGAACGATTAGAAAATGTTCCAGACGTTTTAAGCCGAATGATGGCTGTCGATTTCTCAATTGTTCCTGATGCTCTTTTGAATATTGTGACCAGCTTAGCATTGGCTTTATTAACATTGGTCGTGGCTGTTTTTTTAGCTATGTTTTTAAGTTTTTTAGCAGCATCAAATATTGCACCAAATCGTTATGTAGCGATTTTTATTAAAGGTTTTTTCGCCATCGTTCGTTCTGTCCCTTCCTTGGTTTGGGGGTTAATGGTAATTGCAAGCCTGGGGTTTGGCAATGTGTCAGGTTTTATTGCCATATTGATCTCTGCAGTCGGCTACCTAGTCAAAACGTTCACAGGAAGTATTGAAGAGTCGGGCGGCGAGATTATTGAAGCGATGAAGGCAACAGGGGCTTCCTGGTTCAAAATTGTTTACCACGGATTGATTCCCCTTTGTATAACTGCTTTTGTTGCTTGGATTACTGTTTGTTTTGAAATGAACGTTTCTGAATCTATCGGTTTAGGAATGATAGGGGTTGGCGGTATAGGTCTTTTATTAACACAAGCGATTAATACGTATAACTATGCTCAAACAACGACAATTGTCATTATGATTTGTATTCTTATGGTTGTGCTTGAATTCGTGATGACGAGAATTAAAAATAATATAAAATTTGGAAATCGTTGATAACAGGAGGATCTTTTTATGAAAAATGCAAAATTAAATTGGGTTCGTTTACCCATCGATAGCTTAGAAAATTGTCGGGAGTTAGGTGGCTACAGCACACCAGTTGGAGAACAAACAAAGTGGCATTCCTTTTTAAGATCCAGTGATATGAGTAAGCTCACACAAGAGGACATTCTCTTTTTAAAAGAGTACGGGTTAAAAACCGTCATCGACCTGCGTGGTAAAGATGAAATCGAGACTCATAAAAATCCACTTGCAGATGAGGATTTCTGTCAATATCATAATATATCGTTTATTACCCAGAGAGTTTCAGATATTACTCTAACCACGTTTGACGTTTCCATGGGAGATTTCTACATTGATTTGTTGGAACAAAAAAACGATCAAGTGAAGAGAATTTTTGATGTGATTGATCAGTCTGAAGAAGGATGCATCGTCTTTCATTGTGCAGCCGGAAAAGATCGTACCGGGGTCTTAGCTATGCTGCTTTTAGGCTTAGCAGGAGTGGAAAAGAAAGATATTGTCTCTAATTATGAAGTAACCTACACAAACTTGGAGTCTATTCAACAAATCGAAAATCCGTATGAAAATATTCCAAAGGAATACATGTATTCAAATCGTGACTATATTATAAAAGTTTATGATTACATCCTTCATACCTATCAAAGTGTTGATCAATATTTAATGGCAAAAGGTGTGGAGCAAGATGTCATTGATCGGGTAAAAGAACGGTTTATTGGACTTGGCGAACCTGTTGCACTATAAAGATAAAGATGTTCAGCAGTTAAAGAAGTGTTCGTGCACTTCTTTTTTTCTTTTAAACTGTCATGATGGTTTCAACATTTTACTTATAAAAAACAACGATTTGTGAATTGCGATTGTTTTTTTCCCTTTATAGAGCTAGTTGCCTCAAATAGTATTGCGGAGGATGATAGAATTATATAGAATTAGTGTGTAATTCAGTTTGAAAGGAATTGTAAAAATGACCCAACAATCACTGGTTGACATCGCATATACAAAAATCCGTGAGAATTTAATTAATGCAACTTATATGCCAGGACTTTTTCTATCGGAAAATGGGTTAGCAAAAGAACTGAATATGAGCCGAACTCCTATTAGAGTTGCCATTTCCCGCTTAGAATCAGAGGGATATGTCTCATCTATTAAAAACCGTGGAATCATAGTAAAAGAGATTTCGATGAAAGAAATGTTAGATATAGCACAAGTTATCTTTTTTTTGCAGGAATTCTCGGTAGATGAAATTGTAGCGAAGAGAGACAGTTTCAATCTTGAAGAATTAAAAATGTATCTAGACCTCCAACTTGAAGCGGAAAAGAATAAAGAATATTTTCACTATGTTCAAAATTCAATCCTTTTTACTCGTTGTATGGTTTCGTCCACAAATAATAAATTAATGCTAGAATTCATGGATTCGTTAAAAGATAAATTTGTACGAATGGCTGTTGTTAATTGGAAATTAACTCCTAATCAAAAGCATTATTCTGCAAATCAAATAAACAAATTAATTTACGAAGCGATTAGTTCGGAAGATTATTCTAAAGCTAAGCAGATCGGAAAAGAATATTTATCAAAATGGAGAAAAAGTATCATTAATACCAACGCATTGTGATTCTCATTCAACAAGATGCATGCACAATAAATGAGTGTTCATAGATTAGGCGACAAAGCGTTTCTTTAAGAAAGCTTTGTTGCCTTTTTAAGTTTCAAGTTCATTGTTTTCTTATCGTAGTAAATAAACATCTTCTCATTAAGAATAAAGTTACTTCACTCGTCTAGCCGCCTGCTGAATAGGATCCCAAACACCATTATACGGCGGAGCGTACGCAAGATCTAAATCAAGCAGTTCATCTGTTGTCATCGAATGGAATATCGCAGTTGCCAGCACGTCTATTCGTTTATCGATCCCATTTTCCCCGATAATTTGACCGCCGAGTACTTTATATGTTTCTTTATGATAGACAAGCTTCAAGTTCATCTTTTTATCATCAGGATAGTATCCCGCAATATCCCTTGATGTAATGCTTATAGAGCTACATGGAATATGCAGCATGTTTGCCTCTGTTTCAGATATCCCTGTTCTTCCTAAAGTTAATCCGAAAAATTTTATGATTGACGTGCCTACAACACCTTTAAATGTTTTAGGTATATTTACGATGTTCACCCCTGCTATTTGCCCTTGTTTATTCGCATGTGTTCCTAATGGAATATGATCATCCTTTTCTTTTACTCGATGATATTGTGTTGCACAATCTCCTGCAGCATAGATATCTTTAATACTTGTCTGCATATAAGCATTTACTTGTATAGCTCCATTAACACTTGTTTGGATACCGGTACCTTCCAAAAATGTTGTGTTAGGTTTCACACCTACAGCGACTAATACTAAGTCTGTTTCATATTTTCCTTTATTGGTTTTTACAAATTCAACATGTTCATTACCGCCGAACGATTCAACAGATTCACCCAGTTTTAACTCAATGTTTTGCTTAACTGCTTCTTCATGAATAAGTTCTGCCATTTCTTTATCAAATATTTTGGCTAATTGTTCATTCCGTTCAATGATTGTTACCTTTTTCCCGAGCTCTGCAAAGCTTTCAGCCATTTCAAGGCCAATGTACCCTCCGCCAATTACCGTTACATTTTTTATATCCTTTTCAAGATAATTCAAAATGGCCTTAGCATCAGGAATTGTTTTTAAAGTGAAAACCCCAGGAAGTTTGACACCTTCCCAATTTGGAACAACAGAGCTGACACCAGTTGCAATGAGAAGGCGGTCATACGGTAAACTAAATGCCTGACCACTACTATGATTTAATCCCTTTACCATTTTATTTTCAACGTCTACCGCTTCTACTTCATGTAAAACTCGAGCATCTATGCCGTATTTTTCTTTAAACGTTGACTGTGTCCTGGCGATTAACTTATCTGTTGACTCAATTTTTCCGCTAATGACATAAGGCAGGCCACATTGCCCGTACGAATACACACCACCCTTTTCTAAAACCGTAATTTCAATTCCAGAGCTGTTTCGTACAATTTGCATGGCTGCGCTCATGCCTGCTGCATCTCCACCAATAATAACTACTTTCATCGTCATCCCTCCTTTGTTTATTTTCCATTTATTACGGATTTTTAAACATTTTTTACTCTAGTAAATATGTCTCCCTTCTAAGAATTTGGGTACATATAAAACTTTCATTTATACCTTATAAAATATGTATTTCCTCCTGTTTCTTATTTGCAAATGATTTTTTTACAATATAAATACACTCTCTTTACACTACGGTGATAAGTTGTTTTCGTATCAAAATAATATGAATTAGGAGGATTTTTGCATGAGAAATGTAGAGAAGTTTCGTTATCTTATTGTCATTGCTTTGGTTTTATTTACATCGCTTTTTTCATTTGATTCTTTAAGAGCAGCTAGTACATTAACAGTTTCACAAGCTATTCAGACACAGAATAATTCAGTACAAACAGTTGAAGGGTATGTGGTAGGAAAACCAATTTCTTCATCAACAGTAGTAAAAAGTAACTTTCCTGATGATTATGCTTTAGCTATAGCAGATAGTAGTAGTGAAACAGATTCTTCAACAATGCTATATGTTCAGATTCCTTCTCAATTTCGGTCTCAATTCGGATTAAAAACCAACCCGGATCTAATGGGAGAGAAACTAAAAGTGACAGGTCAATTAACAGCCTATTACTCTCATCCAGGGTTAAAAAACACATCCCAAATGACAATCGTGGGTTCAGATGATACTCCTGAAGATACACCAGAAGACACATTAAGTGACTACTATGAAAATGCGCTTGGTAAGACAGGTACCAGCTTAAAAACGGCTTTACATAACATCATCGATGATCATACTGAAATTTCCTATTCAAATGTCTGGGAAGCACTAAGAAACACAGATGAAGATCCAGCTAATCAGAATAATGTTATTCTTCTATATACCGGCCGCTCTCAAAGCAAAACATCTAATGGATCATCCATTGACTCATGGAACCGTGAACATGTTTGGGCGAAATCACATGGTGACTTTGGAACGTCTATGGGAGCTGGAACAGATCTGCACCATTTGAGACCAACAGATGTCTCAGTTAATAGTTCAAGAAGCAATAAAGATTTCGATAATGGCGGCACTGCACAAAAAGAAGCGCCTGATACGTATGCTGATAGTGATTCTTGGGAACCACGTGATGAAGTAAAAGGTGATGTTGCCAGGATGATTTTCTATATGGCTGTGCGCTATGAAGGAGACAATGGAGAGTTAGATCTGGAGGTAACTGAAAAAGTAAATAATGGTTCTGCTCCATTGCATGGAAAGCTATCAACATTGTTACAATGGCATCAACAAGATCCTGTTGATGATTTCGAACAAAACCGCAATGAAGTCATTTATCAGGATTATCAACATAATCGCAATCCATTTATAGACCATCCAGAATGGGTAGAGGCGATTTGGTAATAACCTTCTTAAATAATTTTGAAAAAGGTCACAACTGTGGCCTTTTCTCTTTTCTACAGAAAAACAAGTGAAGAAATATGTATTGTTTTCCCCACTTGTCTTTAATTGTATCTCTTCCTAATTATGAATATTATACATGTGATACGATAAACTCAGCCTCACCTGAAAGTTTATATTCACCCACTTCATGTGGAAGTATAAAATGACTGCCTTTTTCCATTGAGAAAACTTTTTCATCAATTGTGATAGTACCTTTCCCTTCTGTCACACTGACCTGTAAAAAGTCTTGATCATGTATCATGGATGCTTCTCCATTTAATTGCCAATGGTATACGGTGAAATAATCTGATTTTGTTAATGTCTTTGTCGTTAAACCGCCCACCTTGGACTCATCTTGTTCTGTTTTCACATCTTGATGTGGGACAGTTGTTACTTCTATCGAACGATCTAAATGCAGCTCACGCTTTTGACCACTTGAATCAGTACGATCATAATCATATACACGGTACGTAATGTCAGAACTTTGCTGTGTTTCCAGTATAGCGATACCTTTTCCAATTGCATGAATCGTACCGCTTGGGACATAAACAAAATCACCGGCTTTTACGTTTTTACGACGTAAAAACGTTTCCCATTCTTGATTTGAAAGCATTCTCTCAAGTTCTTCTCTTGATTTTGCATGGTGTCCAAGGACAAGCTCAGCACCTTCTTCTGCACTTAACACATACCAGCACTCTGTTTTTCCGTATGGAACACCTTCTACTTCACGTGCAAATGTATCATCCGGATGAACCTGTACGGAAAGATCAGTATTTGCATCTAATATTTTTACAAGTAATGGATATTCCTCATTATTAGATGCACTTTTATTAAATAATTCTCCATGTTCCTGCCAAGCATCTGCAAGAGTTTTTCCTGTCAGAAGACCATTTTTAATAACACTTGGGCCATGAGGGTGGGCAGAGATAACCCATGCTTCCCCGGTTTTTTCATAAGGAATTGTATACCCAAATTCAGTGTGCAGCTTTTGTCCACCCCATATTCTCTCTTGAAAAACAGGCTCTAAAAATATCGGTTCTTTATACATTCGGTATCCCCCTATTTAAACTTAATGAACTTCCTCTAACACCGCCATTGCTTCTTGTTTAGAAGAAACGTTCAATAGCTGATTTCTAAAATCTTCATCCATTAACTTACGAGACAGCATTTGTAAAATCTTCAAGTGTGCATCACCGGCATTTTCCTCCGGCACAGCAATCATGAAAATAAGCTTTGCGTCTGTACCGTCAAGACTATTCCAATCAACACCATCACGCTTTATACCAAAAGCGACTGCCGGTCTTTTTACAGCGTTTGACTTACCATGTGGAATAGCAATATTCATGCCAAGTCCTGTTGAGCTTTGTTCTTCACGATTTAGGATTGCTTGTTTATACTCGTCCTTAGAAGTTAATATACCTTGCGAATCAAATTTTCCAATTAGTTCATCAATAACAGCATCACGCGTTGTTCCAGCTAGATTAATATTCATTAACTCCACGTTCGTAATATCAACCAATTTTTCAATTTCCTGCTCTACTTCTTGTTCGGGAGCAATTGTAGTACTTCCCTCTTGTATTTTATCATTAGATACAGTTTCAACATCTTTTTTCAAAAAATTAACCATAAATGCTGTAACAAGGACACCTGCTATTGCTGCGATAAAGAACATCACAACATGATCCACAGCACCTAATATGGCAACAATAGGGCCGCCATGTGCTACTTTGCCCCCTACATTTCCAAGCATAGCGATGACAGATCCCACCACAGAACCAGCAACAATACTTGGAATAACACGAATCGGATCTTGTGCTGCAAATGGAATGGCACCTTCTGTAATTCCGAAAAGACCCATTGTGAATGATGCTTTACCAGCTTCCCTCTCGTTAGGAAGATATTTTTTCTTATTCATTAATGTTGCAAGACCCATCCCAATTGGCGGGATACAGATAGCAACCGCAATTGGACCCATAATTTCATAGTTTCCTTCAGCGATCATGGCAGACCCGAATAGGAAAGCTACTTTGTTAAATGGTCCACCCATATCAACTGCGATCATGGCACCAAGGATGACTGCCAATAGAATAGAGCTTGCTCCTTGCATACCAGCAAGCATTGATGTTAACCCTTCAAAAATCTGGGCAACTGGAGCACCAATAACGAAGATAAATAAAAGCCCAACGATAACAGATGAAAAGATTGGGATAAAGATAATTGGCATAACAGGCAGTACTGCTTTTGGAACTTTAATTTTCTTAATGCCCAAGGCAATATAACCTGCCAAGAAACCTGCTATAATTCCTCCAATAAAACCAGCACCTGCTTCACTTCCGTAAAAGCTTCCGTTTGCTGCAATGTAACCGCCAATCATACCTGGTACTAACCCCGGGCGATCAGCTATACTTACTGCAATAAAGCCAGCTAATATCGGAATCATAAACATGAAGGATGTTGCACCTAGAGTTTCAATTTGTTTCCAAAAAGAGCCCTCAGGAATGACGATCCCGCCTGGTGTTTGTTCACCACCAAGAGTTAAAGCCAACGCGATTAATAATCCTCCTACCACGATGAACGGAACCATATATGAAACACCGCTCATTAAGTGCTTATAGATTGGATTTTCCTTTTGCTTACTCTTTTGCTTAATTTCACCTACTGACTTCAACTCTGGTCTGTAGAGTGGCACATCACCACTTTTTATTTTTTCGATCAATTCTTTCGGCTTACGAATTCCATCTTGTACACCTGTAACGATTACTTTCTTTCCAACAAACCGATCCTTTGGTACTTCTTTATCTGCTGCGATGATAATGCCATCTGCTTCTGCAATATCTTGGTCTGTTAATCCATTTTCAATCCCAATTGAACCTTGTGTCTCTACTTTAATATCAACACCTAATTCCTCGCCTGCTTTTTGTAAATTTTCAGCAGCCATATATGTGTGAGCAATCCCGACCGGGCATGCTGTGACAGCTAAGATCTTCATGAACCTTTCCTCCTTAAAGCCTTTGATGTAATTGCTTACATTCATTGTACTAGTCATTAGGTCATGAATTGATTTTTATTTTTACCAGAACTTCCGGTAAAAATAAATTAATACCGGAAGTAAAAAAGAAACCCCTTTATTTTAGCTTCTCCAGAAACTCTTTTACACTGCTTGATCCTATTAAGGAATGAATAAATGACGGGGTTTCACTATAGGCTACAATTTGTCCGACAGCTTTACGATTTAGTTTTGGATCTTGAGTCGATATAGCTAGCATAAAAACAAGGGAAACTTGCTCATTTCCCCAAATTATTGGTTCCTCCAAAAGAGCAATAGCAACTGCGGAATGATTAACCATTGTTGGACTTCCATGTGGAATGGCGATTAATCCACCGATCGATGTAGATGACTTTCTTTCTCTTAGAAGTGCACTATGAATAAACTCCTTTGTCACGAAACCTTTTTCATATAATATATTACCTAACATTTCGATCACTTGAAAAGGATGCTCTTTATCAACATGTATGTGAACTAGATCTCCTCTACTAAGTTGTGTCAGCACCTTCTTTTCATTACTTATTACCTGTTTCTTCTCCATTTCGGTTAAAAACTGATTCAGTTTTTCCTTATCCTTTGCTTCCAGCAAAGGTGAAATCGTAAGATGAGGAATACTAACCTGTTTTAACTCTACTGTAGAGATGATAAAATCAACGGTTTTCCCCTTCAAATATTCGCTTAATTCAGCTTGTCCAATACACCCAACAACTTGCATATCTTTGTAATGCTGTTCAATCTTAGCCTGTAATAAATGGGACATACCAACACCCATATGACAAACAATTAAGGTTCTTCGCTGTTTTCCTCTTTTTTCTTTTAACCGTTCAATTGATGCCTGGAAATGGAGAACTAAGTAAGCTGCCTCATCCTCGGGGACTTCCAGTTCGTGATTTTCCTTAATTTCATTCAACGCTAGCAACACCATATTAAACAAATATGGGTACATTTTTTTGATATTTGGTAAAAGTGGGTTTGTGATAGGAAAACCATATTTAATACGGTTAATGACCGAGTGTACATGAACGATTAACCCGTTTTTTAAAATCGGATCATCTGTAAATGGAAATAATGTCATTGTACTAAGTTTTGTTGTTAAGTCTTTAATAACATTTAACAAGAAATTATCCTTAATAAACGGGTCCTCTATTGCATCATTTTTTCTTTTTCCACTAATCAAATGCCAAGTAAAATAGATTCGCTCATCTTCAGGAAATTTAACTCGGAAAGCAGACTCAAGCTGTTCAAAAAAGGGAATAGCATATGAATATTCTTTGGAAGAATAAGCTGCCTCCTTTTCTTTATCCGGAACCGTAACAGGCGACTTTTGACGCGTTCTTTTCATCATAATAAGTGAATGAACAAGTAAACTCTCTATTGCAGCATCAGTAAATGAAATCGAATTCTTTTGCTGTAATTCATTCAATGCTTTTTTTACGGCCGTTATTTCATAAGGCTGAAACAGTTCAAGTACATAATTTTTAGTATCTGATACAGAAGAAAGGAGTTCTGATAAATGTGCCAATGCACTGCGTTTTCGTAGTTCGGATCCTTGAACAATATTTCCTAATCTCGGTTTGGAAATCAGCTCTAGTTGATATGCTTTAAACCATTTCGCAATGCTGTCAAGATCCTTTTTTATCGTAGCCTTTGGAACATAGTACTTCTTCGACAGCTCCTGCAAAGTAATCGCTTTATTACTTACTAATAAATGATAGGCAATTTCAATGAATCGATCTTCCGGAGTTTTCGGCTCAGTGGATAATAGCTTTTGAAACATTTCAGACCTGCTCGCTTCTTCAATCTCTAGTGTAATCCCAATCCCCGGTTGCCGACTTAAATAGGCAGATGGATAATCTGCTAAAAGCTCCTCAATTACGTTCAAGTCATTACGAACTGTCTTTTCCGCACATCTCAGCTGTTCCGACAAATCCCCTATATGTAAAGTTTGTCCATTCTGAACTAATAGCGTTCTTAATAATTCTTTTTGTCGATCGTTCATAGCTGCACCTCTCTCAGGTAGTCAAACAGTAGTGTAGCTCATTGTACTCATTAATTCAATCATTGGTATGAGTTTAGTATATTATCCACTCTAGCCTTATTTGTAAAATAGCAAAAAATGTTAAGAAGAAAGAGATACATGCTGATATAGTGTATTTAAGGCAGGTGAGGGATTATGGATTATGTTAAATGTATACAACGAACGCTTGATTACATTGAAGAAAACCTTGATAAACAAATGACACTGGAAACCTTGGCAGAACTTGCTTGCTTTTCTCCCTTTCATTATCATCGTGTCTTTCAGACTTTGGTGGGGGAATCTGTGATGGATTATATTAGAAAAAGAAGGCTAACAAATGCAGCAGAGCGTCTATTCTATACAGATGAAAAAGTGGTTCATATAGCATTAGATGTTGGTTTTCAATACCAAGAATCCTTCAACAGAGCGTTCAAAAAGGTCTATGGTGTTTCACCGAAGCAGTATCGCCGTGCCAAGAGCATATCCGGACCCTTATTTGGGAAATCCTGCCTTCATTCAATACCAATATCAGGAGGAGAGAAGATGGAACCAAAAATAGTGACTAAATCTGCGTTTAATGTGATTGGATATGAATTATTAACAAAGAATGATAACGGTCAGAACAATAAAGATATCCCTGAATTTTGGCAACAATATATGACAAAGAATTTAGGGTGTAAAATTCCTAATCCCTTATACAAGCATGTGGAACTTGGTATTTGCACAGATTTCAACTCTGAAACAGGTGAGTTTGGTTATATCATTGGAATGGAGGTGGAAAAGGGATCACAAGCACCTGAAGGTATGGTGTACAAAAGTTTTCCTGAACTGGAATATGCAGTGTTTACTACACCGAAGTCGGATGAGGAATCATTTACAGCTTCGATTCAGTCCACTTGGAATTATATTTTTACAGACTGGTTTCCACGATCAGGTTATGAACATTATGGTGAAGTAGAATTTGAACTGTATGATGAAAGATGCTACGGTTCGGAGAATAAAGAAATTGATATCTACATTCCAGTAAGGAAACAACGTGTGAAATTATAAGCAGCCTTATCTGAACACTAACAGAAATTTTTAAAAAATAGCCCTCTCTCAAGTTATAGCGAGAATTGGGCTTTTTGTATCCTGACAAATAATTAAAATATTTGAATCTATTACTTATTACACACACTAAAATTCCTTCGAAGAAAAAGGCAAAAAGAATTTAACCCCCCTCTTATTAAATGGTAAAACCTTCATATCAGCAATCAAATGACTGCCATAACTAAGTAAGCATGTTAAAAACACACCGTCCACACTGATGGAGGCTTGAAAATAATGAGCAATGAAGGCAAAAAATCCAATCCCTACTAGTGAGTGGGTGTAGCTTCGGTGAGGAATAAAAGAAGCAACTATTATATAGATCCCTAATAAAATGAGCCACATTTCTTGTAATGAAATTCCTCCTAAAAGGACTCCTAATCCGGTAATTGTTAACATATGCCTTTGTTTAATTTGAGAAGCAATTAAAATGATAGCAAGTCCAACGCCAATACCCAGCCATTTTTCTCGACCTGTTCCTTCAAGAATTGTGTAGACGATCATCATTAACCCGATTAATTGTGCCACAGACCGAATCAATGTATGCGAGAAAGTGATTCTATTACTCAATTTCCCATCTATATCAATATCAGGAATCAATCCTCCTATGCCACCTATCCCCACTAATAATAAGGTTATTGTCGGGTCAGCTTGCACCGACTGGGCAACGATAAACCCTGTTCCGGCCCCTATTGTTCCATGTGCAGTTCCATTCAATTTATCCACCTATTTCTATGTAAAAATTTCATCAGCATATTATTATACACCAAAAAAAGCGGGATAAAGGTTGTGTTTAACTTTGGAATAGTTATTTTTATTAAAAACGTAAAACATTCGGTTTAAAGACAAACTTTTTTATAAAAGGTCAATATTCTTTTATATGTTTCCGTACCCACTAAACAACCAATGATCGAGATCCACTCATTATGAGACATCATCTTTAGTCCGTAATAAATACAAGTACTGACTAAAAGGTCTGTTATTAGAAAGGTTTTAATGGAAGAGCTATGAATAACAAGAAAGAAAAACTGGTTCGACATATTTTTGTCCATCCTGTTTCCACCTTTTTCATTTTTACCTATGAGTATGTTTTAGGAGCACTGTCCTATTCATATTGGAAATGCAACAAACCTTAAACACAAAGAATTAAATGTTTTTTTAAAGGATAGTAACCATTTAAATCATCCATAATAAAACTGGTGTTCAATCACCCACTTACTTTCGATGTGGAGGGAAATGACATGAATATTCGCGAAGGCTTAATTCCGACTGCATTAGGTTCAGCTGTAACAGCAACTGGTTATGCATTAAAACAAAAACGCGGTTCAAATAAAATGATCGCAAACACAGTTTTTGGATTCGGTTTAGCCCATGTAGTATTAGGTGCCATTGACCTTGTACAACATCGTCGTTAGTGATCGACGAGCATAATTTTTATGCTCGTCTTTTTTTGAAGACTAAAATCAATATGTAGACAATTAACATAGTATATAAGAGACATAAGAGAGGTGGATATAATGTTGTTTGTTACTTTGTTATTACCGGTCATTGTACCTTATGGATGTCCTGTGACTTTTTTGGATCCACGGGCTAATTATAAAAGAGAAACAGAATTCTTTACCTGGATAACATCCGTTAAAGAAGAGAGTCCACAATATCCACAAGTACCATTATTAAAAAGTGAAGAGTTCGAAAAGCATCAAGCTACTTTTATTGAAGGTGAACAAGAAACGCAAACGAAATTTGTCCCTAGCAGGGTATCATAATATGTTTCCATGCACTCAAAAAAAAGAATGCCCATTAAATGAACATCCTTAGAGTCACATATATATTAGTAAGTTGTTGCTAGTGCATTTTCTTCCTTAAACAAGTCCTTTCTAGCGACACCTGACTTATATGCCGCTTCAACGACTGCTTCTCTTACTTTCTCTACTACTTTTTGATTAAAGACACTTGGGACAATATATGTTTCACTTAATTCCTCGTCAGAAACAACACTTGCTATAGCTTTTGCTGTCGCTAACTTCATTTCTTCATTAATTTCAGATGCACGGCAATCAAGAGCACCCCGGAAAATTCCTGGAAAACATAAAACATTGTTAATTTGATTCGGATAATCTGATCGGCCTGTCGCTAAGACACGTACAAAAGGTTCGGCTAGGTCAGGGTCAATTTCCGGTACCGGGTTTGCTAGCGCAAAGACAATTGGGTCATTCGCCATTGTTTTTAAATGACTTTCAGTTAATACTCCTGGTGCAGATACACCGATGAAGACATCCGCTCCTTTAATCACATCACCTAGAGCACCCTTTTCATTATAGGGATTTGTCATATTCGCAAAGTCCGTCCAATTCTGATGATCATATACCTCATCACGGTGAAGAGCACCTGCACGATCTACACCAATAATATGCTGAACACCAGCTGCAATCAGCATTTTCGCACAAGCTGTTCCTGCAGCCCCAACACCGTTTAGAACCACTTTAATCGATTCGATTTTTTTGCCCGTTAACTTAAGTGCATTATAAAGACCAGCCAGCAATACAACAGCGGTCCCATGCTGATCATCGTGAAAAACCGGGATATCTAATTCCTGTTTAAGTCTTGCCTCAATTTCAAAGCACCTTGGTGATGAGATATCTTCAAGATTGATTCCACCGAACGCTGGTGCAATTGATTTTACAATGGAAACTATTTCATCAGGATCTCTTGTATCCAAGCAAATAGGAAATGCATCAACACCTGCCATTTGTTTAAATAACATCGCCTTACCTTCCATAACAGGCATGGCTGCGAGCGGACCAATATCTCCTAATCCAAGAACAGCTGTACCATCTGAAACAACTGCAACTGTATTTCGTTTAATCGTTAAAGAATGTGCTTTAAGCGGTTCATCAGCAATCGCACGACACACTTGAGCAACTCCCGGCGTATAAACTCTTGATAAATCATCACGGTTTTTAATTGGATTTTTTGGTGTTACTTCAATCTTGCCTCCAAGATGTAAAAGAAATGTTCTGTCTGAAACAGAGATGACCTTAACACCTTGTAAGTTTTGAATAGCATCCATTACACTCTGTCCATGTTGCTGATTTTTCACCGTGATGGTGATATCTCGTACAGTTTGGACTTTACTAGTGGAGATGACATCAATACCTATAACATCTCCGCCTGTTTCACCAATGACTTTTGCTATTTCACTAAAGGTAATAATGTTTTTCTGAAAATGTAATCGAATAATGATATTCATGCTTGCATTGCTCAATTGAGACATGTTTAACCTCCAAAAGCTTTACCTTTTCTGGGGATATTGAAAACAACCATTCTAATTTTTGTACGTAGCGAAGCTTGTAAGCTTGCTGAAACTAGATTGGTTCTGTTGGAAGCGTTTTAATATCCTCACTACGATCGTAATACAAATCATGAAGTTTGTAACCGTTCTCTACATTTATTGTTTTAAATTTATTTCAGATATTTTGTTCATTTTGTTTATGGGGTTTCATGTTTAGCCGATATCTGCCGCTTCATGCTGATGTTCATTTTTACCGAAGTACCCTCTTAGAAAAATCGGAACAATAAATAAGATAAAAAACACCCGAAATAACTGATAAGCTGCTACTAATGACACATCTGCCTGGACAGTATGAGCAGTGACACCCATTTCAGGCAAGCCACCTGGGGCAATACATAGAAAAGCAGTAGCGATTGTCATTGGATAAAAAATATGTAACACATAGGCAAGGAAAAAGGCGAAGCCTACGATTGAAAGACCTGATAATAGTGTAATGGGTAATAACCTTTTCCAATCTCCCAGCATATCTACCTTCATACTCAAGCCCAGGTATATCCCTAAACACAGCTGAGCTATAAGGTTTACAGATGAAGGTAATTCCGACGGTTCCATACCTGTTATTGAAAGAAAAGCTACTGATAGGAGTGGTCCAATAATCCATGGAGTTGGGCATTTATAGTGTACAGCTATTTTTGTCACTATAAATATGAGAGAGAGATAAAATAGAGTCTCCAACCCCACAATTGATTGCTCTGCTCCTGAACTTTCTTCCATAGGTAAAACTGCTTCTGCACTTGAGAACGTATGAATAGCCAAGGTTGGAACAATAAATATGACAGTTAGCATTCTAATCGTTTGCATGAACGTAACAATTGTAGGTTCTGCCCCTTTTATTTCTTCACTTAACACCACCATTTGTGATAAACCACCTGGGGTTGTCCCCATCACAGCACTTGGAAAAGAGGTAGTGGTAAATTTTGAAATGAGCGTTGCCATGATTAGCCCAAATCCGACCATAAGTGTCGTACTAAGCACCATTGATGGAAACTGATGCAGAATTTGTCTTGCACTTTCTGCTGTAAAAGATAAGCCCATACTATATCCCAGAACGAACTGACCTCCATTTTTGAATCCAACCGGCCAATTCAACTCCCGTTTGGTAAAAAGTTTCCATACAATCACAGCTGTTAGTGGACCTAACATCCATGCCAAAGGAAGCTGAAGCATATGAAATAAAAAGCCGCCGCCCATTCCAATTATGACTGTTTCTATAAACTTGAACAACTATATCTACCCCCGAGCAAAAACAATTCTAATCTTTTTAACGTACAAAAAAGCCGACTCCAAGAGATAAGTCTCCCTTTGAATGAATGGAGGAGAATTGACAATCTCTTTAAAGAGTCAGCCTATGGCTCAATATTTAACTAGCTGCTTCTATAAACTGATCATTGAAATAGATAACATGTGAGAGAATTTTACTGCCTTGTATCTTTTTGATTGATTCTTTTGCTTCTTTCTCATCTTCAAATTCAAACATTTTAATACGATCATCAGCATAAACAGTTATAACCCACATTTACCATTTCTCCCTTATAAAAATCATTAAAAGTCTTCGAAGAAAGATAGTCCTCTGGAAACTTTCCTCCATATCATAAGTCCTTCTCATTCCAATGTAAATAATATAACTAATTATTTCATTTTGTTCATTTCGTTCATCAGAAGAATCTTACCTAGTGAACGCCCATAAGCTGCTCATACATCATACTTTGCTCCTCAAGATACTTATATGTTTCTTCACTATCTTTATAAAAGTCTTCCCACATAAAATGTTCCAACGTTTTTTTCCACGCTTCTGTTTTAACCATTTCCCCAAACACATGGTCCCAAAATTCAATTTCTTCTTTTGACATATTAGGGGGACCCATAATTCCCCTCCAGTGTTGAAAAACAATATCAATTCCTTCTTCTTTCCAAGTTGGGAGTTCGGGTAATTCCTTTAATCGTTTATCCGAGGAAATCACAAGCAGCTTTACTTGATCACGATCATAATATTTTTTCGCTTCGGAAATGGACATTGTCGCCACTTCTATTTCCTTGGATATGAGCGCCTTGACAACTTCGTCACTATTTTCATAGATTCGGAATTGTAAGTTTTTTGGTTGAATTCCATATTGTTTGCTAGCTAAAACAAAGGAGAGCTGGTCATCATTCCCCAGTCTTGGTGAAATCCCGATTTTATACTGTTCTGGAGCTTGTTTTATTTCAGATAATAATGTATTCGCACGATTAATACTGGAGTCCTTTGACACAATGACGACTTCCCATTCTTTTGCTAAAGTGGCAATAGGGGTAAAATCTTCAAACGTTAATTTGCTTTGACCTAATAAATGATTTGTAATAATTAAACTTGAATTCATTGCCAGTACATTTTCTTGTTGTTGATAGGTATATTTCCAACCTAACTCTCCTCCGGCACCAACTTTATTGATGACTTCTATATCATCTAATATGTTTTCCTGTAGAAGAATCTTCTTAATGGCTCTTGCCGTCACATCCCAGCCTCCACCTGTAGAACTGGGTGCAATGATTGTGACCTCTTTATCAAATTCACGTTTTACACCTTCTTCATTTGCACAACCGGTTAGGAGCAAGAAAATGAGTGTGGATACAAGCAACGGTTTTACTTTCATGTTAGTACCTCAACCATCTATTTTTTTAAATAGTATTTCCTTTCAGGTCTACCTACAATGCCATATTCATGCTTTGCGATACAAATATTAATAGAGACAAGATATTCCAGATATCTTCTTGCGGTTGTTCTAGAGGCACCCATCTTTTCTCCCATTTCCTCAATTGATATTCCTGAATCCAGAGTATGTAACACCTCTTTTACTTTTTGAAGTGTTAAACGGTCAACTCCGGATGGAAGGTCTTTTTGATTGAATGACAACTGATTTACTGAAGTACCAAAGTACTGATCTATAATAGATTGATCAACTTCTTCACGATTATGAAGCAGTTTTTTTCTCTTTATATAGCTTTCAATTGTTTCAATAAATTTTTCCATTGTAACCGGCTTTAACAAATAATGAAATACTCCTTGGCGAATTGATGTTTCAAGCATTGCCTTTTCGGTTGCTGCCGTTATCATAATAATATCAATTTCCGGGTAATTCTCCCGTATATGGGGTAATAAATCAGTACCAAGACGATCCGGCAAATAAATATCTAATAATATAAGATCAACTGTTTGTTTTTTTAACAAATTGATCGTATCCTCTGCATTCAACGCTTTGCCGACTACTTGAACGTCTGGTATTTTTTGTAGAAACCCTTCTTGTACTTGTGCAATACGAAAATCATCCTCTACAATTAACACCTTAATCATGTAGATTGTCTCCTTCTCTATTTTGTATCTTTTTTGGCAGAAACACAGTAAAAATTGCTCCACCATGTTTACGATTCGTTACTTCAATTGTTCCATTTAAAGCTTTCACAATTCGCATGACATTATATAGCCCAAAACCTCTATGACTGCCTTTTGTGGAGGACCCTATCTTGAACAATTCTTCAAACTGTTCCGAGGAAATGCCGGGACCATTATCTGTTACCTCAATAATGATTTCATTGCCAATGCCCATAATGGAGAATGTAACCATTTTCTCTTTTTGTGACATAACTGCTTCAAACGCATTGTCGATTAGATTTCCTATAATAGTTATACTATCTGTTATTTCAATATGATCTGGCAGAGGATCTACATAACTATCAACATCAATGATCAGCTCTATTTTCTTCTCTGATGCTTTTCCGAGCTTTCCTAACAAAATAGCCTGTACATTAGGATCTTGTATCTGATTGAATAAAATTTTGGTCTGGTATTGATGGACATAAGACTCCTTCTGAATAAAATCAAGGGCATCTTGATATCTTTCCAATTGCATAAGACCGGACAATAAATATAATTTATTTGAGTACTCATGAGTTTGGGCCCGTAATCCATCAGAATATTCCCGTACTTCTGAAAGAGTTTCAACCAATTTTTTCAGTTCTGTTTTATCTGTGAAGCTTGCTACAACACCAATGACCTGTCCGTTTTCTAAAATAGGAATGAAATTAAAAATAAACACTTTATCATTAATCGCAACCTCAGCATGATGAACGATTTCACCCGTCTCAAGACCTTGGTCAATTTGTAACGAAGGCAGGACTTCACTAATATGCTTGTGAATATAATTTGAATCATCTAAATTCAACATATTTTTTGCTGAATGATTAATCATTGTAATGAATCCCTGCCTGTTTATAGCAACAATACCTTCTTTTATTGAAAGTAAAATCGCATTTCTTTCTCTGTACAGAGAGGCAATTTCATGTGGTTCTAACCCTAATGTATCTTTTCGAATATTTTTTGTTAAATACACTCCACCAATGATTCCCAAACATAGCACAACCAGTGAGGCAAACAGTATGGTCTTTAGTTTTTGATATAAATTTTTATAAATATTTTCTTCTGGAAATTCAACAGCTACTGTTCCGATCACTGAATCATACTGTTCAAAACTTGCTATTATTGGTACTTTTCCAACAAGTACATCACCATTTTCACGAACGACCTCAAAGTTATAAGATCCACCAAAGGTAAGCACCTGTTCATTTGCATCATGATGAATTCCTGTACCGACCTCACTTGGATCAATATGAGAGTAGATGATCGTTTCACGATCTTCTACTATGATATTTGAGGCATGGATTTGATCCTTTACCTGTTCGGCAATCGGCCGAAATGTCTCCTCTAATTCATTTTCTTCAATCGCTTCATGAAGTTCAGGCATAAGTGCGATTGTTTTAGCCGTTTGCAGCACAAGCTGTTCCACCTGATTTCTGGAATCAACGAACAATACATAAGAAGAGATTCCGACTAATAAAAGGATGATCATGACGATTAACCCTGTAATTAATGTCAGTATTTTAAGTTGTAGGGGAATTTTTTTATACGTTCTCATCTTTCGCAACCTTTTTTTGATGTTGTCTAAAAGAGCAAAGGGTCAGACTCCATATTCTGAGCCAAACCCCTTTAGTGATTATTTATATATTATATGGAAATGACTCCAATTACTATAGATACAACTAACATGACAAGAGACGTACCGACTGTCCACTTTATCGTGAATTTTTGAAAGTCACCAAATTCGACCTTTGACATCCCTACAAGTAAATATGTTGAAGCAACTAACGGGCTTAATAAGTGGACCGGCTGGCCTAATAAAGAAGCTCTGGCAATCTCAACCGGATTGATTCCATAGGCTGTTGCTGCTTCAGCGATGATTGGAAGCATGCCAAAATAATAAGCATCATTGGACATAAAAAAGGTAAATGGCATACTTGTTAAAGCTGTGATAATTGGAAGATAAGAACCTAAAGCATCCGGTATTAATGCAACTAAACTATTTGCCATCGCATCAACCATTTCCGTACCTGACAGGATACCTGTAAATGCACCAGCTGCGAAAACAAGAGACACTACAGCTAAAACATTGCCGGCATGTGCTTTAATCCGTTCTTTTTGTTCATCTAAATTAGGATAGTTGATCACGATAGCAATCGCAAATCCGATCATAAATAAGGCAGGCAGTGGCATCACACCTAAAATAAGTCCGATTAGAAGGAGAACCGTCAAAGCAAAGTTTACCCAAATAAGCTTTGGCCGTTTTTCACTCTGTACCTCCAATGTTGCTGCATGTTGAGTAAATGGTGAGCTTTGGTGACCCGGCAGCTTATCCAATTCCAGGATACCTACTCTTTTTCTTTCTTTCATACCAAATAAATAGGCAACAAAAATAACCCACAGTGCCCCGCCAACCATCGCCGGGATCAAAGGTACAAACACATCAGACATATCAAGACTTAATGCGCTTACAGCCCTAGCCGTTGGACCACCCCATGGTGTTAGATTTGTTACTCCAACACCCATGATCGCAACACATGGAAGAATTAACGGATTCATTTTTAACCTCTGATAAAGAGGAAGCATTGCCGAAATAGTAATCATATAAGTAGTCGTCCCATCTCCATCAAGTGACACAACTAATGCAAGGACAGCCGTTCCAACGACGATTTTCATCGGGTCTCCTTTTACTGCCTTTAAGATGGCTCCTACAACAGGATCAAATAAACCTGCATCTATCATTATACCAAAATACAAAATAGCAAACATTAGCATCACGCCGGTAGGAGCTAACTGATTAATTCCATCAATTAACATAGGACCCAAATCAGCCCCAAACCCACCTATAATCGCAAACAATACAGGAATAATGATCAATGCAATTAATGCAGATAGCCTTCCTGTCATAATCAGAAACATAAATACAAACACCATGAGAAAACCTAATATCGCTAACATAATAGCCCCCTTTATTGAACGCGCTTACATAAGTAATTGTTTGAATAATTAAAATGTTATTTCAACTATAAATGAAGGGCTACCAAGCGTAAATATTACGTATTATTTAGACTTAAAAAACTATATGAATGTATTATTCTTTTTGAACATTTTGTTCACGGAGGTTCTACTGATCTATGAATACAGATACTAAAAAGCCTATAGGGGATCCTATAAGCTTTAATAAAATACTCAATTAACAATTTAGACCGTTATTTAAAGTTTACCTTGAATATCCGTATACCTGTTCAATGCATCAAACAAAAATCCCTTATGATACCCAGTCTTTTGATGAATTTTTTCTACCCACTCTTCAATCCCTATTAATTTAGGCTCTTCTACTATGCCTTCACTTGTACTTAAAAAGCTTTCCCAGTTGTAAAATTCCCAATGTGCTGTTTCAGATTTAAGGGGTATTCTGCATTCCAGCAATGGATTAGGGTGAATGAGGTTTTGACAATATTCAGCTGCCCCTAAAAAGTCATGTAAATCTATTGGCTCTGTTTGAAACATTTGTGATGAGACTTTGCCATTTGGTCGATGGTAATGGATCTGCAATTGATGATGTTTCTCTTGAACTTGTACCTTCGCAGCGGGAAAAAAGCCTTCCACTTTTTCATCAGTATAATCCGGACTATTTTTATCAATGAGGATAGGACACAGCCATTGATCACCTAAATCACAAAAATATCGGTTACCATGCTCATTGACAGCGATCACTGCCACATGTGCATGTTCGGAACTAAGATCATGACCAATTGGGTATGCTTCAACGCCATCCCTTTTAAATTCATCCAGTAGCCAAAGTGCCAAATCAAAGCAATTACCGGTTATGCCATATGCTTGTCGATGTTCCCTCATAAGAGATACTTCCCGTTGCTTCTTCGCGTATCCTTTGGCGTTATACCAAACTTTCGTTAATGTTTCCATCGGAAAATCATAAAACTTCTCCCAAGTTGAAAGTATGCTTTGTGTCGGATGCATATGATCACCTTCTATACCAATTTTATGTGGCTCTAGCTTTTAATACAAAACGATGTTGTTTCACATCAAAGAAACCGTTTGTTTGAATAGACTTGTGAATATCTAATAATCTCTTTTCATATGTTAATACTTCAAAATCCGGTATTTGCCAGGGTATCGCCTTTAAGTAATAAACAAGTGCTCCAACATCATAAAAACGCTGGATCGGGTACTCCTCTTTGCTAAACAACACTTCAAATCCACTGTTTTCAAGCTCTTGCTTTGCAGTCGTTACATTCCAGTTTTCAAACTCATGGTTGTAAGGTGCCTCTAATGCTTCGTTAATTCCCCAACAATCAGTTCCCCCAACCTGCTGTGTTAAAAATACCCCATTTACCTTCATCATTCTTCTGACCTCTTTAGGAGAATATGATTCATGTTTATTTAAAATCAAATCGAATTGATGGTTATCAAAGGGCAGATTGTGATCATCTTCAATAGCTGCCACCTTCACTCCTAAAGGCTCTAAACGTTTTTTTGCAATTTCTACATTAGGCTTATAACCTTCTGTTGCGAAAACGGCTTTAGGAAATGGTCTCAGCATAGATAAAAATTCTCCTCCACCAGTCCCCATATCCAGCATTGAGCTGGCAGAGCCGATTAGCTGCTTTGCCATACTTCCATAAGACCATGAAAGTATATCACTTCTCACACGGTCTGTATCTGTAATATATGAAAAATCCCATCCTGAAAAAGGCTTGCTTCCATCTTTTATTAAATGTAAAAATTGAAGATCTTTTTTCATCATTATCCCCTTATATTAGAATATGATAGTAGCAATCTGGTCCTACAAAAATGTTGCATCACCAACATCAACAAACATAGCTTCCCCTGTCATTGCATCAATGGCTCTTACGTGACCAACCGTTGCCGGGAATGACGGTGAATAGCTTAGCTTATAAATTGCTTTTTCATTTTCATCATAATCACGAGTAAAGACCAGCTCCATTTCAAGCTGATTTTTATAAATTCCCTTTGCTTCATCATATGAAATCTTTGGGCTTGTTAGAAGATGTGTGTATAACTCTGGAGCTGGAATATCCAAATCAAAGCTTGTGATTTTCCCGGTGAATTTACCTATGTCCAAGGTGGATACATGCTGATCGACCCTAATGCCCTGATGATAGAGATGGAAATAGAATGTGTAGGTTTGTTCATGTTCGATATATTCTTCCTCATCTAAATCTTCGTCTTCTATGTCAAAATCTTCTTCAAAATAATCGTCTAGATCAAATTCGTCTTCAGATTCATCATCCATTTCTTCATCTTCAAACTCCTCTTCATCATCGAATTCCTCAAGAACTTCTATATGAAATCTCTCATTCGCATCAGGAAATAGTTTAAACATGAAATCTATTGCGTGTTTCTTGGCATCCTCTAAGCAGATTTCTTCTCCATCATTTTCAAATTCTTCCCCACTGAAAACACCAAGTAGACTTTCTGTTTGTTCGTCAAATTTAAGCTTTACAACATGATTTTCAGGCTCATCCATCTCGAAAGATCCAGAATCAAGTAACTTGTTTTTTGTCCATACTTCTGTTTTCTTTCCTTCTTCTTTTAAACTATCTAAAAGTCTATATTCAGATGTGATTCCCACTAACTCATATACACTCTTATTCGGAGGATCCTGTAAAGGGATATTACACTCACCCTTATTCTCCTCACGAATACTAAATGGGTCAGACCCATCAACTGGTACATCTGTGATATGCTCAATTAAACTGTATGATAGATGGTATAGGGAATCACCATTTTTATACACTTCATGATCATAATGTTCAATGGTTAGGGCAAAGTCCAGCTGATTTATATATTGCTTTAATGCTTCTTCTTTTGTTATGACATGATCATCGTTTTGAATCTCGTACTCTTCCTCTGAATAGTGAAATTGGGTTACTTGTCCAGCTGATGATACGGAAACAACGAATCCCATACTATGCAAAAACAACCCGTAGGTTTCATCTCTTTTTTCATAGACGACCATGTATGGATTATCTAAATCCAGAATCGCTGAAAGCTCGTACTCTTTCTTTGTTGGATGAAAAGTTTTAAGAAACTTGTCAGCAATAGCTGCAATTTCATCCTTTACGACATCGCCTTGTGTTGTTTCATCAAAAAGAGAAAAACTCACAAGCTCACCATGTTCATTAACTGAATAAGATCCAATCTCTTCGTCAGTCTTTTCATCAATGATGTCAAAAGTCATTTCTTCATATTCTGATACTCTAGCAATAGCTTTAGAAGGTAAAAAAGGGATTAGTTGTTCAATTATGTTATTCATGGGCTTCTCCATTCACATAAAATTTTCCACTTCCTGTCATACGAATTTTACCTGTTAAAAGTTTCATTTAATTAGAAAAACACGACTTACCGCCAAGAATGGCGGAAGTCGATGTCCTTTCTTATACTATCATCCATAAAATTTATATACTTTATGATAGTACAAAAAAGATGACTGCTCATATTGAACAATCATCCATTGATTTCCTATTCTTATCTCATCAAATATATAATTTCGCTTTTCGTCCATGTAATACATAATATAGAGGAATACATACTAAAATAACCGGCAGCATCCATAAGAAAATGGTGCGATACCCGACAAAAGGAATGAATAACCCTAATAAATATGGTCCTAATCCCAGTCCAATATCATAAAAAATAAAGTATGTTGATGTCGCAAATCCGAAACGATGGGGCTCTGTTACTTTTACCGCAATCGTTTGTGCGATGGAATTGAAGTTACCAAACCCAAGTCCGATTAACGCAGCAGCAACTAACAGCATCCAACTGCTGCTGGCATCACTAAACATATACATACCAACAGCAAACAGCACGATACAAGGATAGACAATGATATTAGGCCCTTTTCGATCCATTAAACGTCCGGTAAAAGGACGTGTTAGAATCGTGGCAACAGCATATACAATGAAGAAAAAACTTGCCGCATCAACTAAATGAATTTCTTCTGCAAAGAAAGATAAAAACGACATAACTCCTGAATAAGCAAAGCCTATTAATAAGGCAATAAATGAAATTGGTATCGACTTTGGCTCCATAAATTTTGCAATAAATGATTCGTTTGTTTCTTTATGCTCACCAGTACGAAACATGGATGAATCTAATTTCATAAAAACTAATGCGAGAATCATAATAGCTGATAATAATACATTAAATCCAAAAATATACGTATTCCCATTCTGGAATTTCATTAAGAATATCCCGATAAACGGTCCAATTGCAGTTGCAAGAATAACACTTAAACTGTAATATCCAATCCCTTCCCCTTTTCTGGAGGCAGGGAGGATCGAGGCAATAATCGTTCCTGCGGCCGTTCCTATTATTCCAACAAAAATCCCCTGGATAAAACGGTTAAATAATAAAAATCCAATATTGATTTCAATAAAGTACAAACATGCACTAATGAAAAATAATAAAACACCCATCGTCAATATTTTTGATGGACCTAATTTGCCGATGAATCGCCCTGTAACGAGCCTTCCAACCAATGCTCCAATTACATAAATACTTGAAACCAGACCGGCAATACTTGTTGATACATGATAGGTTTCGATTGCATAGCTGGCAATTGTTACGATTAATAAGTAAAACATTAAAATCGATAAAAAATTAATTAATGAGATCACAATAAAATTTCTTGACCATATCTTATCCTTCATATTTCTTTAATCGCTCCTCCAACACCATTACCTGTTCTGTCCATTCTTTGATCATTTCATCCAGGAACGGCTCTGTGACGAATGATTGAAGCTGCATCACTTTGTCTGATACTTTTTGGCATAGAATATGTCCTTCGTCAGATAGTGATAAGTACTTTTGTCGTTTATCTTCACCACTTGTGAATTCTAGGAAACCTTGTTCGTTTAACTTACGGACTAATGAAGAAACAGTTGGTTTTTCAACTGACCATTCTTTGACAATATCCATACTAGTACAGCCTTCATTTTTATAGACGTGCTGCAACACAAGCCATTGTACGGCTGTAATGCCATTTGCTGAACAAATCTCTTGAAGACGAAGTACATACAACTTATTAAAACGGTAGATGATTGAAAATAAGTTCATGCTTACCTCCTTGGTAGTTAGTATCCCTAACTAACTATATAATAACATATCTTTTTTGTAAAGTTTTTAGCTTGATATGCAGATTTTATAAACTTTATTTGACGTAAGGAAAAGGTCCGTTCCATTGCGCTAACATTTCAAAACTGGTTTCTAGTGCACAAAAAAGACATCTTCTCATCATTAATGAAAATGCCTTTAAGGTATACTGATTTACATAAACATTGCTGACAAGCCCAGAAACACTAAAAATAAAATGATTAGCTGAAGAACAATCCCAACTATACTGCAAATTCTCCCTGCTACAGCAAGCCCGTATCCATTTTGATGGTGAGCTCTTATTTCAGACAAAGCCTTTGATGATAGAATGACACCAATAATACCTAATATAAAACCTATATATGGTATAACAATTGCTAGTATTCCTAAAGTTAAGGCTGCTATTGATTTACTATTTACCTGCTCCATAAATGACCACCTATTCTCTATTCTTTCCTTGCAAAATAAGGACCACACCAGCCCTTTTCATGGGTTACAACAAAGGTCCATGTAAACTCTTTGTCTACTATGTATACATCTTCTTCCTCAATTAAATCTATTGCTTTTATAGCTGAGGCATTTTTAATTAAGAGAGCATGGTCGTAGTGTTGATAAAACAGGTAACAGAATTTTTTGGGTTCCATATTAAAAGCTTTCTCCGCTTTTTCCTTCTCTAAGCATTTCTTTTTCTCATAACTAAAAATATGCCAGAGGTAACCACATAATCCACCATCATCGTAGAGAAAGATTGATTCTTTCTCCTGATGAGTAAGATGTGCTAAAATTCCTCATCCCAACGATTTCGTAAATAGGCACCCCAAGCAGGGATTTCTTTTGCTTGTATCTTTTTGTTTTTTAAAATCTCGACTATATCCATAACTTCCTCCTACATACCTGAAAGACTAATCATCATTTGAAAACAAGTAATCTTTTTTCTTCAAAGAAATATTTAAAACCAATCCTAATGCTATCATGCATGACATGACCGAGCTTCCTCCATAACTAAGTAGGAGTAAAGGAATACCCGTAATGGGCAAGAGTCCTGATACCATCCCAATATTCTGGAAAACATGAAATGTAAATAACGTTGCAACCCCAATACAAATCAATGTATTAAATAGATCTCCTCTTGAATAAATTGCTATTACTATTAATCTATATACAAGCAAAAAATAAAGGGCAATAACAATACTTGCTCCAAAAAAACCAAATTCCTCAGACAAAATCGTAAAAATGAAATCTGAATGGGCTTCTGGTATATAGACCTCACTATTCAAATACCCTTTTCCATCTAACATACCTGAACCAATCGCTAATAACGATTGTTTTAATTGATATCCAATATCTTGTGAGTTTTCAAACGGATCAAGCCATGAGTATATTCTGTTTAACTGATATTCTCCAAAGAAGTTCAATAGAAACTCCGGATAAAATATAAATAAAACAACAAGTAAACCAATCCCAGTTATGGCGATTCCTATAAATGCCATTATTATTCGCCAATTCATATCAGAAGCAAAAACAATACCTGAAGTAATGACAAGCATCACAAGTGATGAGCCAAAATCATTTTGCTTCAACACTAATAAGATTGGTATTAAGGCAACAAACGCAATTTTTAAAAGAAGGAAAAAATCTTGCTTAATATGATGGTTTGGGGCATTTTCATCGTGTTTTTTTATAACATGCGAAAGCATTAGTATTAAAAATATTTTCATATATTCCGAAGGCTGTATAGAACCTATTCCAGGTACAATATACCACGACTTTGCTCCATTGCGATAAGGTGCAATTGATTCCGGCGCAATGAGAATTCCGAGCAGCAAAACCACTCCTAATCCATAAAGATAAGGGGTGATCTTTTGAATTTGTTCACTATCAAAAAGAAAGATAAACATAGCGATTACCGTACCTAGAACAAACCAAATCAACTGTTTCATCATGAAATCTTCACTGTATTGAGCGTATTTTTCTGCACTTGAAATGGCCACACAGCTACAAATCATAATAAGGAAAATGAAAAATACAAGTGTATAATCGAAATAATTTCTATCTTTTGTAAACATAACATCACCATTATTCTTTTTGACTAAATTCTTACATAACCTTACAAATTTTAACATAACTCTTATTATTTTTGTTCAATATTTTAAAACTGATAGAAAAAAGCACCTACAAATTTTTGTAGATGCTTTTCATAATTAGTTAGTAGCTTTTTCACCGTTAGTCGATGTTACAGACCTTTATTCTTTTACAGAACCAACAACAATACCTGTAATAAAATATTTCTGTAAAATTGGATAGATGAGTAATAATGGAATAGTGGAAATAACAATTTTTGCAGCATTTAAATTTCTATTTGAAACTTCCATTACATTCTCCAATTGACTTGAGTTTGCACCTGCTTTTAACATATCTTGAATATCAATTGATAATGCTTGAATATATGTCATTAACGGGTAATTGCTCACCTTTGTCATATAAATCAATCCTGAGAAAAAGTCATTCCAGTTTCCAACAATACTAAATAATGCAACGGTTGCTAGTGCTGGTAGAGAGACAGGAATATACACCTTTATCAACACTTGCCACGGGTTTGCGCCATCCATAATCGCTGCTTCTTCTAACGATTTTGGTACACCTATAAAGAAGTTCATGACCAAAATAATGCTAAAGATCTGGACTGCACCAGGTAATACCAAGGACCATATAGTATTAAGGAGATCTAAGTTTTTCACTATTAAATAAGTAGGAATCATCCCCCCATTAAACAACATGGCAAAAATAATAAGATTCATATAGATATTTCTGCCTCTAAAATGTCTTTTAGACTTAGAAAGCGGGTATGCCATCAAGACAATTAAGATCATATTAATAATGAGCGAAAGAACCACTCGTTGAATCGAGATAGAAAATGAGCGCCAAAATTGGCTATCCTCCATGATCATTGTATAGGCTTTTGTTGTAAAATTGATAGGTGTTAAACCTACAGCATTTGCGGCAACAGCCTCACTACTACTAAAAGAAATAGCAACAATATTCCATAATGGCAGGAGACAGATTAGTCCTAAAAATAGGACGATTGTATAGATGATCACTTTTCCTAAACGCCCTGAAAAAGTCTTATTCTGTACCACAATCCTCTACCTCCTTAAAATAACTTTCGATCTGTGTATTTTTTAGCAGCATTGTTTGCTGATAAGATTAAAATTAATCCTATTAATGACTTAAATAAGCCTACTGCTGTACCAAAGCTATATTCACGGCCGAGTAGTCCAATTCTGTATACATAAGTATCCAGAATGTCTCCTGTTTCATAAACCATAGGTGAATAAAGATTGTAAATTTGGTCAAAACCGGCATTCAATATATTAGGAAGACTGAGAATAGCTAATAAAAGAATGATAGGCAGCATACCTGGAAGTGTTATGTGCCAAACCCGCTTCCACCAACTGGCTCCATCCATACTTGCTGCTTCATGAAGCCCGGGGTCTATTGCTGTTATTGCAGCTAAATAGACAATGGAATTAAATCCAAATTCCTTCCAAACATCTGTCCCAATGATTAACGGTTGAAATAGCTTATTACTTCCAAGAAAGTTGAGCTTTTCAAAACCCAGAAAAGTTAAAATTTGATTTACCGTTCCGTCAAGGTTAAACATATTTACCACAACAGATGCCAATACAACCCATGATAGAAAATGAGGTAAATAGACAACGGTTTGAATTGATTTTTTTAACAGCTTAACCCTGACTTCATTTAATAAAATGGAAAATACAATTGCCATTACAGTTCCTATGATGATTTTCCCAAGTGCGATGACAAGTGTGTTTGAGAATATTTGACCGATATCAGGTAATGAAAACATATACGTAAAATGATCAAATCCAACAAATTCAGACCCTAGCATTCCCTTTGCTGGAATATAATCTTGAAAGGCCATGATGATCCCAAACATTGGGATATAACTAAATATGAATAAAAAGATCATCCCGGGCAACAGCATAAGATGATACGAAGCTTCTATTTTAGTCAATCTTCTTCTTTTTTTCTTTTGATAGATGGACTCTAAATTTGTATTTGCATGCTCTATCTGTTTCATGACATATTCTCCCTCCTTATAGAATAAGGACTGCCAGGCAGCCCTTACAGGTTGTAGACCAAGTATAATTACTAGCCCCCAGATTGATTGAAAACGCTTGTCTTTCGAGGCACGAAGCCTTGTGAGGAGCGGAGTTACCGGGGTTGGTAATGAGCACCGCAGCAAGGTGAGTAACAAAGAAAGCAAGCGTTTGCCAACAGTCTGTAAGGACTGCCAAGCAGCCCTTATTTAGGATTCCTTACTCCTCTTCAGCAAGGACCTCTTCTATTTCAGCAATGATCTCATCTCCACCTTGACTTTTCCAATTGGATACAAAGGTATCAAAATAATCAAGAGGCTCTGCACCTGTGACAATTTTAATGAAGTCTTCTTCTTCTAGTTTCAGAAGGTTCGCTCCTTTTTTCTCTAATGTCTCCGTATTTCCGTAGTACACCGGAGTTACCCAATTGAATTTATCCTCTTTTGTCAGTTTATCGATCATGCCCATCCCTTTTACTCGAGAATGATATTTTGACCAATCCGCTGTATCAGCTTCTGCAGGATTTTCTGTATATTTCATAATACTTGTCGCTGCATCCCTTGCCTCAGATGATGCGATTTCTTCCATCTCAATTTCACCATTAACTGCACCCATTATATTTGAATAATCGAATAATAAATTATCAGATTTTAACACTTCAATATTAAACGGTCTTGTTGAACCATCAACACCCAGTTCTTTGTATTCTGCAACCTCTGGATAATCAGTTGCTAAATCTTTCGAATTTGCAAGCTCATCATAGAAAAGATTCAATATCTCTATGGCTAATTCAGAATGTTCATAGTCTTTTCTGACAACGATAAATGCGCCAGTTGGGTTCGTATGAGCAACATTTACTTTTCCATTTTCATCTTCTAATGTATAAGCTTCGAAATTTGCATTCTTATCCATTTCTCTTACAGTTGATAATCCCCAGTCAGGAATATGCCATGGACCAGTTACAATACCTGTTTGTCCGTTTGTTACAAGAGCCATAATGTCATCCCATGTTCTTGTTCCAAACTGTGGATCAAGGATTCCTTCTTTATACCACTCAGACAAGACACCTAGTGCCTGCTTTGTCCCCTCTGTTATGGAGCCATTCGTGATATTTCCATTTTCATCTTCCAGCCAAAATCTAGGATACGCATTAAATATTCCGGCAATAGATGTCATATTAAGCGCAGAGCCTCCGTAGCTTTCGGAATTTAACCAGTAAGCCATTGGAATTCCGATAGGATTGCCCGTTCCTCCAGGATCTTTTTCAATAAATGCCTTTGCCGTTTTTTCTAGTTCATCTAATGTAATGAGACGGTCACCATCAGCATCAATTTCCAGTCCCAGCTTTTCTGTCCAGTCTTTACGAATCCAAATCATATTAGGAGCTTCATCCCCAATTGTCGCCGGAAGCGCCATTAGCCGCCCGTCAAATGATGCATCTTCTAAACTTCTTCCATCATATGAATTGTATATATCTTTAATGTAATCGCTTGCATTTTCATCATATACATCCGATAAATCTGCTATTAAGTCATTCTCAACTAATTCTTTCAATTCTTCTCTTGAATCAACCCGCATCATATCCGGTAGTTCTCCAGAAGAAATAGCAAGTGCAACCTGTCTTGTATAATCTTCTCCTTCACCTTCAAATGCATTTACTATTTTTGCACCTAATTTCTCTTCTACTAGACGAGTATAGGCATTATCCTCATACGTATCACCTTCAGGTAATTTTGGATTTGCTGACGTTACACGTCCCATTTTTATGACTTTTTCTCCATTCTCTGACGCAGTATCTGCTGCATTTGATGGTTCTTTCTCTACACATGCCACTAAAGAAACTGTCATAACAGATACTATGGATAGCATGGTAATCCGTTTAAATACTGAGTTACGCTTCATTGTTCTCCCCCTCGTATTTCCCTTTTTGTAAGCCATGTCTTTGGCACACTTTTAGTGTAATGGTTTTAGCTTTCTTCAAAAATATTAAATAAACCGTTTTCATGTACATTTTTCCGGAACATTTTTCACTAATTGTCCTCCAAAAAAACTCAATGATATAATGAACAAAAGCGCTGGAGCTGGATGTCAACGCGCTTATCCACAGTACAAGAGTTTTATAATTTCCTATACTTGAACAAATATTATATCTCGGAGGGAAAAATATGTATCGAATCTTAATTGTAGATGACGAAAAAGACGAACGAAACGTTATTCGTTTTCTTCTCAATAAATACCGTTTTCAACTTGATATAATGGAAGCAAGTAATGGAAAAGAGGCTCTTACTCTATTAAGGAAACAACCTGTTCATATTTTATTTACAGATATTAAAATGCCTTTTATTGATGGGATTGAGTTAGCTACAAAAGCGCGAGAACTTTATCCTGCTATTCAAACCATCTTTTTTAGTGGTCATGATGATTTTGACTATATAAAAAAAGCTCTATCATTACGAGCTGTTGACTATATTTTGAAACCGGTAAAACCTGATGAATTTCTACAAACACTTCGTTCAGTCATACAAAATATTAAAACTCTGGAAAAAGACCTAGCAGAAATAGAAGCAAATACAGAACTCTTAAAAACCCATATTCTTAATCGTCTTATAAATAAGACTCCTTTGCAAAAACTTAAAAATGAATACCCTTCCATCAATTTCGACTTTTTATGTGATTATTCATACATGATTTTAATGCAGTTTGATGAACCTTTTTTCGATCGGCTTCCTGAGGAAAAAGATACTCTATTTTTCTACCATACAATCGAAAAGGCTATTCCAAATTTCTCATGCAACTTTATTGATCTTAATCCTTTTCAAATTCTATTGTTAGTTAAGAAAAACGGAGAGAACTGCTTACACACTAAGCAGACTGCAACAAGCATTCAAAAACAAATTCATGAAGAATACGGTATAAACTGTTTTACCTCGATCAGCACGAAACTGTCATCACCTAGTGAGATGCCAAAGTTCTACGAGGAGTTGGAGAAGGATATCGAAGACCGTTTTTTCTATTCTGACACCTATGTATTTCCAAAAGAAGCCATACAAATCGAAGATAAAGGATATCCTGAAGGAGATGATGCCCTCCTTCTTGCCATAAAAAATGCTGTTACATTTGCTGATATTGTTAGTTTTAAACAAAATATGAACCTTTTGTTCGAAAAGTACCGCTTAAATTTGGAAATATCTCATATCTATGTGAGATTTTTATTTTCAAAACTATTACAGCTGCTAGTGTGTGATCTGCCCTTATATGATAAAAAAACCATTAATAAAAAAATGGAGACAATATATTCCTGTCATCATTTTTCTGATATTGAAGAGATTTTAACATCCGTACAAAATGAGATCATAAAAAAATTGGAGGATGAGAGAAAATCTCCAAAACATGTGATCCAAATTGTAAAAAAATATATACAAGAACATTACCAGGAAGATTTATCTTTGAATTTATTATCTGAACAAGTCTACTTATCACCAGGATATCTAAGTGAAATATTCATCCAGGAAACAGGTTGCGGGATCAATAAATATATTAAGAATCTAAGAATGGAAGTTGCTAAAGATCTACTCAATAATACAAATATGAAAGTGAATGATATATGTCATAATGTTGGCTATCAAAATCTCTCATACTTTGTTAGGAGTTTTCGGGAGCATTTCGGAGTAAGTCCGGAAAAGTACCGTCAAAGGGATAAAAAAATGAAAGAGAACTCATAATGATGCACAATATAAACAAATGGTTTAAAAACCTAAAATTTAGAAATAAAATCTTATTTATCTGTTTACTATCCGGTCTACTCCCAGTCATTACATTAGGAAGTTTCTGGTATAATCAGGTACAACATTTATTCATTACACGCGAAAATGAAGTGTTGGATGAATCTCTTAATCAGGCAATCTCAAGCCTTGATTATAAAGTAAACACTTATTTTGATGCAATGAATCATATTGTTTGGAATGAAGATGTAAAAAGAGGTGTTACATCTACTTATGATAATAACTATGAAATGTTTTTATTTTATCACTATACACTTGATCCACTATTAAGCACTTCGAAGTTTTTACAAACAGATATTAATAGAATTACGATTTATAGTAACAATAAGATGCATTCACACGGTGAGAGTCTCAGACCTTTAACAGATATTAAACAATACAGTTGGTTTGAAAGCATTTCGGAAACATCCACACCAACATTAATCGTATCAGCTAAAGAGAAATCATTCGAGGTTGCCAGCCAATTATTTGATCGTCACCATAATACAACCAATATTGTTTACATGGATATCGATTATGAGAATGTGTTTGAATCAATGTCTACCTTATATGAAAATAATTACGGACTCATTATTCTTGATGAACATGATAAACCAGTGTTTCAAATAAACCAATTTTCAGAAACAAATATGTCTTATGCGCTAACAGAAAACGAATTGTTAAAACAAGTACGTGAGGATACATTAAAAAAACACTATATCTATAAGAAAGCTGAACTTACCCCTTATAACTGGACAGCCTATCTTTATCGTCCGTATGGTACAGTCTCCGCTTCTTCTTTCGGACTTGAGCTTACTTTTTTTATCGTTGTTCTTTCTTCCATCCTGATTCTGTTTTTATCTATTTATTTTCTTTCAAAAGTGGTCGTACGACCGTTAATCATGTTATCTAAAAATATGGAACAGGTTGAAAAAGGGGATTTGGTCGTAACTGTGACCAACACTGCATCTGATGAAATCGGTCACTTAATTCAAAAGTTCGGGAATATGGTTCATAAATTAAATACAATGATTAATGAAGTATACAAAAGTAAAATTGCTCGCCAAGAATATGAAATGAAAGCATTACAAGCCCAAATTAATCCTCACTTTTTCTATAACAGCCTGTCTCTGATCAACAGCAAGGCAATTATGGCTGATCAAGAGGATATTAGTCAAATGGCTCAATATCTTTCAACATTTTACCGTACGACATTGAATCAAGGAAAGCATACTATATCTATTAAAGATGAACTTAAAAATACAACTTCCTATATTCAAATTCAACGAATGATGCATTCTGATTCATTTGAGGTTCATTGCGAAGTAGAGAAGGATATTCTTGATTACACGATGATTAATCTTCTTTTACAGCCGTTAGTGGAAAATGCAATCAATCACGGAATTGACCACAAAGTAACGCCCGGTAAAGGAATCTTAACCATATCAGGTAAACAAACTGAGGATCACTTAATTTTCACAGTTTCTGATAATGGTTGTGGGATAGAACCTGAAAAGCTGGAAACCATTTTAACCAACAAAACAAAGGGTTATGGAGTAAGGAATGTCCACCACCGTGTACAACTTTCCTACGGGCAGGAGTTTGGTTTAGCTTATCAAAGCGAAGTCAATAAAGGAACAACAGTAACCCTTACGATTCCTAAAAGGCGGTAAGGGTTACGAATTAGGTATTGCTGAATTATTAATAACGCCTCTCACCTGAGAGGCGTTATTTTTATAATTTTTCTCCATTACTTTCAATCACGTCTTTATACCAATAAAAAGACTTCTTCTTTTTCCGTTCTAATGTTCCGCTGCCATCATCATGTTTGTCCACATACACATAGCCGTACCGTTTGGAGAATTCCCCCGTTGACATGCTGACCATATCAATACATCCCCAGCTTGTGTAGCCCATTAACTCCACACCATCTTCGATTGCTTCACCCATTGCTTTAATATGTTCACGTAGATAGTCAATTCTGTAGTCATCATTGATTGAGCCGTCTTCTTCCACTTTATCATACGCTCCTAATCCGTTTTCCACGATAAATAGAGGCTTTTGATAACGATCATATAATTTGTTTAAACTGATGCGTAACCCTTCTGGATCAATTTCCCAGCCCCAGTCGCTTGCCTCTAAAAATGGATTTCGAATTCCACCGATAATATTTCCCTCAGATGATTCTTCATCTGATTTCACTTTCTTCTCCGTGCGGGACATATAATAACTAAAGCCGACATAATCGACTGTCCCTTCCTTCAACAATTCCAAATCACCATCTTGAATATCTAATTCTATATTATGTTCTTTAAAGTATCTCTTAATGAAAGCAGGATACTCACCACGGACTTGAACATCTCCACAGAAATAGTTGAACAGCTGTTCTTCCCGTAATGCATGCATCACATTTTGCGGATTGCTATCAAATGCATAAACTGGTGCAAAAAGGATCATGCAGCCAATTTGAGAACCAGGAATGATCTCATGGCATGCTTTAACCGCAATCGCACTTCCAAGAAATTGATGATGATAGGCTTGGAATGTAGGCTGGTATTTATCCTCTTCAGATTGAATTGAAAATCCGAGTCCATTGATTGGCATAACTAAACCACTATTGATTTCATTAAAGGTCATCCAATTTTTAACCTTGTCTTTATAACGAGTAAAAATTGTATTCACATATTTTTCAAAGAACGTCACAACTTCACGATTTCTCCAACCACCATATTCTTTTACTAAATGCAAAGGCATTTCATAGTGTGAAATTGTCACAACCGGTTCAATTCCATACTTATGCAGTTCATCAAACACACGGTCATAGAATTCCAGTCCTTCTTGATTGGGCTCTACTTCATCACCGTTTGGAAAAATTCGTGTCCATGCAATCGACATGCGAAATGCTTTGAATCCCATTTCGGCAAACAATGCAATATCTTCTTTATAACGATGGTAAAAATCTATTGCTTCGTGATTTGGATAAAAATATTGATCCGGATGGATTTCAAAGTCAAAGCCTGGCTTTACTAAAAATTCATACCGTGCTTTACCTCCCGGAAGAACATCTGCAATATTTAACCCCTTATTTCCTTCATTATATCCACCTTCAATTTGGTTAGCTGCTGTAGCGCCACCCCATAAAAACCCTTTTGGAAAAGGATAACGTGTCATGTTGTATACCTCCAGATTATATTCCATATTAATATTGACTTTTTTTGTCATTTTATTAGTTTTCAATACCTCTATTAAAAACAATACATACTTTTAAATGGAACGTAAACGAGTTAGCTGGAAATAGTTTTTTGTCACACCATTTGGAATTTGTTCCACATATGTAACACTGTGTTTCTAAAAATCCACCTCCACTTCATGGATCACCTTTACTTCAAGTAAAAAAATATACTAATATGGAGTGTATTAGATTTCACTATATTTGGAGGATATAGATTGAACGTTATCGAAACAAAGGACAAAAAAATGAAAAATAGACAAGTTATTTTATATCTACTATTAATACTAGCTTTTGTGGCATCGCTTATTTTTGTTACCAACAATTATTCATTTTACGATCGTCCAATCGCTGAAGTTACACAAACAGAAGCAACAGACTCAACTGAAGTGATCGATCTATATGATAATAAAGATGAACTTTTCACTCAGCAGATTACCGCTGAATTAAAAAACGGTGATCATAAAGGACAGCTTATCCATCTGTCAAATGAATTTTCAAGTTCAAAAGCTTATGATCAAGAATTTAGAGTAGGACAAAAACTGTTCGTTTCAATTGATGAAAACAACGGGAAACATGCCCTTTTAACAGGCACAATTAAAGATCTAAAACGTGATACTTACGTGTTAATTGCTGCTTGGATTTTTGCTATTATCGTGTTAATTGTCGGTCGGAAACAAGGTTTCTTTTCTCTCATCAGTCTAGTCGTAAATGCCGTGATCTTGTCGTATGCATTAGATCTTTATCTTGATCAACCAGATCGAAACTTAATCGTAATTTGCAGCATAGCTGTTATTTTATTTACAGTGATCTCTTTGTTACTTGCAAACGGATTTAACGAAAAAACCTATGCAGCGATCATCGCTACATTACTAGGAACGTTTCTGTCTCTGTTTATCTCCTATCTCGTTATTTGGCTAACCTCTGAAGAAGGACTCCGCTATGAGGAGCTTCAATTTATAACCCGTCCTTACCAGATGGTTTTTATGGCAGGATTATTTCTAGGTTCGTTAGGAGCAGTAATGGATGTCGCGATTACCATGTCTTCTTCCATTTTTGGGTTGTACGAAAAAAATAACAATATTGCTGTAAAAGCACTAAAAAAATCAGGAATGGAAATAGGGAAAGATATTATGGGAACAATGACTAATATTTTGTTTTTTGCTTATATTAGCGGTTCAATTCCTATGTTGATTTTATATTTAAAAAATCACTCACCATTGGGATACACTCTTTCCATGAATCTTTCACTAGAATTAGCCAGAGCACTGGCTGGCGGGATTGGAATTGTCATCACCATTCCTATTGGTCTATTTACAACGATATTTTTCATTAATAGAAAGAGGGCAAAATTATGAATGCACTAGTAGTACTTGCAGCTATCTTATTTCTATTAATGGCGCTAATTGGAGGAAAAAAAGGGATACGTTCCTATTTAGCATTGTTCTTCAACTTTGCTGTCATTTTTATCCTTCTTTTCTTTTTGAATGATCCAAATATCGATCCGATCATTTTTACGATTATGGCAAGTATTGTTATTAGCTGTATTAATCTTTTTTATATTAATAAAGTGAACAATACAACGATACCTGCATTTATTTCGACGATTATATCGATTGTAGTTCTTCTTTTATTTATTATCTTTCTTACTAAGAATGCAATGATTCAAGGCTTCGGTGAGGAAGAAGTAGAAGAGTTAAGTATTTTCTCTCTTTATATTGGAATTGATTTTACCAAAATCGCTGCATCTGTCATGATCATGAGTACAATCGGTGCCATTACGGATACAGCAATCGCCGTGTCATCACCTATGCGGGAAATCCATTTTCACAATCCAACTATTACCCGAAAGGATTTATTCACATCAGGATTAAGCATTGGAAAAGATATTTTAGGCACAAGTACGAACACACTGTTTTTTGCATTTTTCGGAGGATATTTAGCCCTGCTTATTTGGTTTAAAGATTTATCTTATTCTTTAGGTGAAATTGTAAATTCCAAAATATTTAGTGCTGAGATGCTTACATTGCTTTGTGCCGGCATCGGTGTAACGATGGTTATACCAATAACCTCCTGGATTACATCATTGTATTTACTTAAAAATCAAGAAAAAGCGTGATTAAAATGACGGTATATCTCAATCAATGAGGTGTACCGTTTTTTGTATGATAAAACGTTCCGGACAGAAAATACCTTTCTTCACCTTATATATATAATAAAGAAATTTTATCTGTAGAGATAATAGAAAAAGGGTGACGATATTGAAGATGAACGAAGCAGTAGAGATGCTCACAAAAGCAGGAGTCTCTGAAAATATAAGAACACTCACCATCAGAAAATGGATAAAAGAAGGAAAAATTACGTCGGATGATACAAATGGAGCCAGCATCGATCACCAAAGAACTGAACTTAAGCACCATAGTTTCCGAGATGAGAAAAAAGAAATGATTAGACAGTTTCAATCACAATTAAAAGTACAAGAAGGATATATTGAGGGAATCAAGGCTCTTCATGAAAATTCTATAAAGCAAAGAGAACAGTTGCATCAGGAAATTTCACTTCTCAAAAAAGAAAAGAATGATTTACAAAAGGAAGTGGATTCTTTGCTAAAAGAAAATATCCGACTAAGAAATGAAATAATTCAGCACAAAGAAAATTCCATACATACTAATTCTAGTAAAGCCCAAGAGCCAAAAAAGGAAACAGCCCCTCTACAAATGCGTTTTCCATTACAGGATTATCGCGATAAATTAGGTCTATCAAAAGTGTCTGGAAAAAAAGAAGTAATGTCTGCCTATAAAGAATTATTAAAGCTATCCCATCCCGATCACGGCGGACAGCTTAAATCCTTTCAATACATTAAAGCAGACTTTGATCAGTTTAAGAAGGATTTTAAAACTAGATAAGGACTCAACAAAAGCGCAAGCGCCTTGAACAGCCCCGACAAGCATAAGACGCAAATGAATAGAAGACGTTCTTTGTCTTCAATTCATTTGTGGCTTATGACCTCGAGGGGCTAGGCGCTGGAGCTGGATGTCAAGCCTTCCCAAGTCCTTTAATATAATGACATCCTCTAGAATTCCCTTGAAGTAAATTCCTTCATTATCAAATCGTGATTGATACCAGCTGCCGCTCGAACACCTTGGCCCGCTGCGATGATTAGCTGTGAAGGGCCGGAAAATGTGGTATCTCCTGCAGCATAGACTCCCTCAATATTTGTTCTGCCAAAATCATCAACAATAATTCCATTCGTATTATTCAGCTCACATCCAAGGGAGATAGCTAGATTATTTGGCTGCTGAAGATCAGTTGTAACAAAACCTCCCACTCGGTTCATCGTTGTACCGTCTTCAAAAATTACTTTTTCTAATTTACCATTTGTTCCTGATAATGTTTCTATTCTCTCTTTCTTTATGATCAATCCTTTCCTTTTAAGTAGGAGTTCATCATCTTCTTCTAGAATTGGGTTACCGTTTGTACACACGACTAAGTCATGGCTCCATTGATAAATCATTTTTGCCAAATGAGAGGTATTGCTATTTTCACCGATTAATACTAAAGGTTGATCTCTCAATTCCCACCCGTCGCAGTACGGACAACTGAAGAGGCTCTTTCCATAGTACTCGTTTATTCCTTTTACTCTTGGTAAATTCTCCTTAAGACCTGTTGTTAACATTACCTTTTTGCATGTGAACACTTTTCCTTCTTCAGTCGTTACTGTAAATAGGTTGCTGCTTTCTTTCTTGATTTCAATAACTTTTACTCTCTCTACTTTTACTGATGGATATTTACTAATATCATGATGTGCCAACTCCCTGAATTCACTAGGTGAAACACCATCTCTTGTAATAAAGCCGTGTGATTCCTGAGTAACTTTATTTCTCGCTTGATTATTGTCAAACAATACAACCTTTCTCTTTGCTCTCCCTAAGACAAGAGCAGCATTTAAGCCAGCAGGTCCCCCACCGATAATTGCACAATCTAACATTTGTTTTCCTCCTCGTATTAAATGTCCCTCAATTATAGATATTACAGATATTCATAGTCTCTAATTGGATTAAAAAAATTAATTTGCGATAGAATTTATATTTTCTGCCATTTTTCCATCGACCTTTTTGACCAGATCTTCAATCGTTTGTGACCCTAGATAATCCTCCATCTTTCGTTCAGCTTCATTCATTACTTTTTCAATTAAGCAATTTTCCCGATTGTGCTGGGTATGATCTAAACTGCAATTGAATAATGATGATGTTCCTTCTATGGCATGGATGATATCCAGGAAAGATATATCTTTCACATCTTTTATTAATTTATATCCACCGTTTACACCCGTTACAGATTCGATAAAACCGGATTTAACTAAAGTTGTTAATACTTTTGACAAATAAGTTGGCGAAACCTTTTGTACCTCCGCTAAAGGTTTTACCCCAATTGATTTTCCAGATGGTACTATTGCCAAATAAACAATTGTATGGAGGGCATAATTCGTTGCTTTGGAATATTTCATGTTTCTCACCTCTAATTAAAGACTTAATAAATCTATAATATCTGTGATATTAAGATATGTCAATGTTGAAGCTCCTCTATCTATTTGTATATCATGTTAATCAATTTTCGATTTCCTTTAGAAAAGATAAAAGCTTTTCCATCCATCGTATATTCTCTTCTGATTGACTAAAAGCATGTTCACTAATAAAATGCACAGCTTTCTTTTGTTTATCATCTAATCGTTCCATTCTATTTTTTATTTTTTCACTATTTTTTGACTCCCTATATTCAACCCAACGTTTCTTTTCCTGGTTAATAGCATCTTCAAGCAAAAAGACTGCTTTAAGTGGATCAATGAACTTAATTAAATAAATGGATATATATAAATCTTTCAAATTAGATACTTCTTTAAAACTATGATAAATCTCTTGTTCAAGAAACTCTCTTCCAATCTTGGTTATTTTATAAAGAGTCTTATTTGGACGATTTTCTATTTGGATGGATTCTACCGGTTCTATATATCCCTTTTTTTGCAGTGCCTCAAAATTATAATAAAATTTCCCCTCACTCATCCTATTTATAGGTAATGCATCAAGTAAATCTTTCTTTAATTTGTATGGATGACTATTTTCATCGGCTAAGCTCCCTAGTATAAATAATGAAACAGACAAGAGACATTCTCCTTTTTGATCATAAATTCCTTCTCATATCCTTTTTGATACAACTGGTTCTATTTTCACTCTATTCATTATGGCATAAAGTGACTGTGAGATAATAGTCGGTTAAAGAATAGTCTATTGAAATCAAAAATATTGATTTATAGGATGACTTCCCTATTATGTATTACTCTTTTTAAAATACTCCAATTAGAGTAGATTATAAATAGAAAGTTAATCAACATCTATAGGAGTATTTATTCTTAAGGAGGAATAAGACGATGATTAAAGAAGTTATTCCAATTAAAGAAATTACCAATTTCCATTCACGTACAGAAGAGTTTTTCCCTATTAATTGGTACAAAGAAATGCTGCAAAAACATCCTGTATACTATCATGAAAAAACGAATACATGGAATGTATTTAAATATGAGGATGTTAAACAAGTATTAAGCAACTATAAATACTTCTCAAGTGAAGGATCGAGAACAACTATTTTTGTTGGATCTAATCATAAACAGGCAAATCCTTCATCTATCACAAACATTACAAATGTGGATCCACCTCAGCATAGAAAAAGCCGCTCTTTGTTAGCAGCAGCTTTCACTCCCCGTAGTTTAAAAAATTGGGAACCCCGTATTTACCAGATTGCATCCGAACTCGTTGAAGAAATAAATGAAAATTCAGTTGTTAATATAGTCGATGCTCTGGCTGCTCCTTTTCCAAGCTTTGTAATAGCTGATCTTTTTGGCGTGCCCATTCAAGATCGTTATCAATTTAAAGAATGGATCGATATCCTTTTCCAGCCTTATGACGAAGAAAGACTTGAAGAAATCGAATTGCAAAAACAAAAGGCCGCACAAGAATACTTCCAATACCTATATCCTATTGTTATTCAAAAGAGGATGAACTTAACTGATGATATAATATGTGACTTAATTCGTGCTGAAGTAGATGGAGAAAGATTTACAGATGAAGAAATTGTACAAGTCACCATGTTGTTATTAGGTGCAGGTGTTGAAACAACAAGCCATGCCATCGCCAATTCTTTCTATTCATTACTCTATGACGATCCATCGGTATATGGAGAGCTAAGAAATAATGAAGAACTCATTCCAAATGCTGTCGAAGAAATGCTTCGCTATCGATTTCATATGTCAAGAAGAGACCGAACTGTAAAGCAGGATAATAATTTATTAGGTATTGAATTAAAAAAAGGGGATGTCGTCATTGCTTGGATGAGTGCCTGCAATATGGATGAAGACATGTTTGAAAACCCGTTTTCTTTAGACATACATCGTCCAAACAATAAAAAACATCAAACGTTCGGAAATGGTCCACATTTTTGTTTAGGGGCACCTCTCGCACGATTAGAAATGAACATTGTACTTGAGGTCTTCACACAAAAATTTTCCCACATTGAACCAGTGAACGGGTTTGAACTGGAAAAAAATCTTACGGTTTCCGCTACAGGACAATCCCTTACGAATCTACCGATGAAGGTCCGTATGTAAGCAATAAATGAACGATGAAAAGAGAACAGCATATCCTTGTTGTTCTTTTTTTTGAATAAAACCACTCATCTATCACATCCTAAGAAAAAACCCTAAGGATGAGTAAGTTGATAGCTACTTTTTTTAGAATAGTAAACGCGATCTTTCTTTGGACAGGTGTCATCAAGTTTCTTCCCAAACAATCTTTTAAACGATATTTACCTGTTACATTATTCTGTTCTTGTCTTTTATTAATCCAAACGCTCCTCAACCCCATTTTCAATTGGTGGAAGGTAAAAGGCGGAACAAAATATATGGTTTTTGATGCATTAGCGTTTATTTTCGGACCCTTTTTTACTATTAATTTGTGGGTATTTCATTTTACATACGGTAAATTTTCTTTGTATGCACTTTGTAATTTTATCATGGATGTCATTTTTGCTTATTTCTTTAGTCCAATTTTCCAAAAGATTGGACATTACAAATTAAAAAAATTCAATTCCACAACCCTTTTCTGTATTTCTTTTTCACTCGCTCTTTTGAATTATGGTTTTCAAAAAATAATTGAAAAAATAGACTCCAGCAACTCTATTTAATTCAATTTATTAATAAATGGTCTCTCATTTATCAAACCGTCTTGAAATAAAATAGGCGGTTTTTATTACTTTTACAATCACCTCACACTCCAAAATACTTTAAACTAGTAAATATGTTAAAATTAACCGAACAGATCATAATTTGTTATGGAGTGAAAAAGTTGTCAAGAAACACCTCCCCTTTTTATAGTGCTGATAATCAGTTTGGTGAATCATTACCAGAACAGATCGCTAAATATATATTAGAAAAAATAATGAAGGGTGAAATTGGTCCGGGACACAAAATTGTCGAAGAGCATTTTGCCCAAGAACTTAAAACAAGTCGTGCTCCTGTAAGGGAAGCTTTATATTTATTGCAAATAAGTAATATTGTCGAAAGAATTCCAAGGAAAGGTACCCTCGTTAAATCTTTTTCTCGCACTGAAATTCGTGAATATACAGAAGTCATGATTGGGCTTATCCAAATGGCATTAGAGCTTTCTAAAGAAAAATGGACAAAGGATTCTCTTCAATCACTAGATGAAAAGCTTACCCTTATGTCGAATAAGTTTCTAGCTAGTGAATTACTAGCTTACCAGGAGTCATCATCCATCTTAACGAAGTATCTTTTTGAAGTTGCCGGTAATAAGGCTCTTAGCAAGTTTTATGATGAATCAGTATATATTCTTAATGTGTTTGCTAAAGTTAAATGGACTATTGAAACGATGAATCATTTCCACCCAAAGATGTTGGAAGTGGTCGCTTGCATAAAAGAAAATAATATAGGTCAAGCCAAGGAAATCATTCCAGGTCTATTACTTGATACCTTAACAGAATAGAAGGTTTTTCCTTCTAAAACAAAATTGTCGACAATCGACAATAATAGCGATAACATATATATAACAAACCTAAAGGGGGAAATAGACATGAGTTTTACAGGAAAAGTTGTATTAATTACAGGAGCAGCTAATGGCATCGGACTTGCTGCAGCAAAAGCATTTGCCGCTGAAGGAGCAAAATTGGCACTTGTTGATTTAAAATTAGGTGCGTTGGAAAAGGCTGCTAGTTCAATTAAAGCAGATGATGTTTTATTATTGGCGGCTGATGTATCCAAGGAGGAAGAAGTACAACAATATGTTACAGAAACAAAAAATAAATATGGACAAATCGATGTTTTTATTAATAACGCCGGTATTAACGGAAAATTTGGTTTGTTAGATGATCAAACAATGGACAATTATCAGGCAGTCTTTGGTGTTAATGTTCTTGGTGCATTCCTTGGATTGAAACATGTCTTACCTATTATGAAGGAACAAAAAAGTGGTGCGGTTGTAAATACAGCATCAAACGGAGGATTACTAGGAGCTCCTGGTATGGGGCTTTATGTTGCATCTAAGCACGCGGTATTAGGCTTAAATAAAACAGCTGCACTAGAAGCTGCCGATTATGGCGTTCGGGTAAATGCTGTAGCGCCATCAGGAGTAGATACACAAATGATGAAATCAATTGAAACAAATGCTATGCCTGGAAAAGAAGGTGAAGCTCGCACTGCATTTGAAAACAGCGTTCCTTTGAAACGCTACTCAACTCCTGAAGAAATTGCAGATCTCATGGTTTTCCTTTCTTCTGATAAAGCTTCCTTTATCTCCGGATCTTATTATCGAATTGATGGTGGACAAGGAGCTACATCGGCTTAAATATATATATGACAATAAAGCACATCTTTTTTGAGATGTGCTTCTTATATTCTTACTCATGATGATATTTTTTAGTAGAAATCCAATAATACGTTATATAGAAAGTCAGGATTATCCAAAAAAACACTGCCGCCAAATGAATCCATACATCTGATTTAAGAGATCCGAATATTAATAACTCCATGGCATGAATACTCATACTAGCTGGATTAAAGAGATCAATAACTGGATGAATAGTAACTATTATTCTACATCCAATTAGGAAGACAATTGAAATTAATGCAATGATGCCTTGACTATTAAAAATCGTACTGACCATCATAGTAAAAAAAACAATAAAGAGAACCCATACAAGATATAATAATAAGGCAATAAGCATAAGTGAAAATGGCACATTTGAAAAAAGATTAAGAACATATAAATACGAAGTAAAATATCCCAAAGCTACACTAATCACTGCTATTAAATAATTTGATACTACTTTACCACCTATATATGAAAGAACTGAGACAGGTCTTGTTAAAATAAATGCCAACATACCGTTTGTTTTATCTGCTTGAATTATTCCCATCATTGAAATGGCTAGAATCATTAGTCCCATCTGATCAAATTGAGAACCCAATGTGCTTGCGAGGACCTCTCCACCTTTTTGATTAGCCAAGCCCGGATTTATGGTAACCCCCTGACCACCGCCTAATGCTTGTAAAATCGATGGCAAATAGTAAGTTACAACTGGCTGCGTTATGCCTAAAAAGATAAACACGATCGGCAGCCAAATAACTTTAAAATCGCGAATCATTTGAACAAACTCTTTTTTAGCCAATACAATACTACAATTCATTGTTCCACCACCAATTTCAAGAAAATTTCTTCTAACGTATCTTTATTCATTTCAAATTTAACAATGTCAACTCCATGATCAAGTGCGTGTTTCAATAATAGATTTTTGTTTTTTTCAATATCTTCTATTTTGATTTTAACTTTTTGTCCAGTTACCTCTACTTCTTTTACGTAAGAAATTTTTTTCATAACTTCTATCCATTCTTGATCTTTTGCTGTAATTTCAACATACAGTTTATTATCACTATTTCGACTTAACAATTGTGAAATAGTTGTATCTTCAATTTTTGATCCACCTTTTATCATAACAAAACGTTCACATATTTCTTCTGCATCACTAAGTATGTGGGTTGATAATAATATGGTTGTATCTTTTTTTATTTCTTTTATGAGATTTATCACTTCTCTTCGTCCAATAGGGTCTAATGCCGATACAGGTTCATCCATGATAATTAGTGATGGCTTATGCAATAATGCCTGTGCAATCCCCAGTCTTTGTTTCATTCCCCCTGAAAATGTGCCTACCTTAGAATTTTCTTCTTCTTTCAGCCCAACTTTCACTAAATTCTCTGGTATTAAATCAATCAATTCTTTCTTTGGCAAACCGGATAGCTGCCCCATAAATAAAAGAGTTTCCTTAGCAGACATCCAATGATAAAAGTTAGGATACTGAGGCAAATATCCAATTTCCTTTTTCATCATGGATATGTCCCTTCCATTCAGTAAAACCTCACCGCCGGTAGGATTTATGATATCTGAAATAACATTTAATAAGGTTGATTTTCCCGCACCGTTTGGTCCGATTAACCCCACACATTCACCTGATTGTAATTCCATCGAAAATTTGTTGACTGCCGTTTTTCTTTTATAAGTTTTTGTCACATTTTTAACTTCCAGTTTCATAGTCTTTTACTCTCCTTTCTTCCTATTACGAAATACAGGATAGGACCCAAAGTATTAACAAAAAGAATGACCACCATCCAGATTAGCGCATTTTCCCTCGTTTTTCTGTGTCGATAAAGATCAAATAACGCAAGGAAAACCAAAATTGCTCCAACTGCCATTACCGGTAATACAATCGGTAGAAAAACCATAAAATCAATGTCTTTAAGATCTTTTATTCCATAATGTAGTTCCATTTTCATTATTCCTCCTATCTCATTCTCGTTATCAATAATGATAACGAGTTTCCTCACTCATTGCAATCATTATTCTCATTATTTATAATGAGAATTAAAACAACTAAATTTAGGTGAGAATCGTGAGTAATAAAGTTGAGATTTTAATGCACCCTGTCAGAATGAAAATTTGCCAAACTTTAATGAGACATAAAGAAAATGGGCTAACCCCATTGGAAATGGTAAAATTAATAAAAGATATCCCTCAAGCAACTCTCTATCGACATATTCAAATTATGGCAGACGCTGATATTATTCGGATTATTAAAGAAAAGAAAGTAAAGTCTGTTTTAGAAAAATATTATGCTTTAAATGAAGCAGAGGCAAAGCTTGATGTTGAGGAGTGGAAGAGAATTCCCAACGAGGAAAAACTGGACTATATCTCTTACTATCAACTATCTCTGATGACACAATATCAAGCTTATTTGGAAAATTTAGAGGAAAACAGACAGGAGGATCAAGCCACTTTTACTGTTGTAGAATTAAACTTAGGTGAGGAACAATTTCAATCATTTCAGAACGAATTAAACAATTTGATGAATAAATACTACAACACTTCAAGCGAAAGTAACGGATCAGAAGCCTCTGTTCGTACCATTGGAATTACGATTATTCCAAATGCTTAAATGATTGGTCCTAAATGAATAGGCGTGAACTTCTAGGTTCACGCCTATTTTACACGGTTTCCTGAGTCCGTTTGTATGAGAGAAAGCTTTTTATTTTCTCTAACAAATACTGAAAACCATATAATAGATATGCCTTATAGTGTATATAAATAAAAAACTGGATACGATTCAACCTGTTTAGGCGTATGATCTTAAACTTTTTTAAAATATCCATAACAATAAAAGCAAAAATCCCATCTGAAATAACATTAAGCATAATATACTTTTTAAAGTTTCCATATGAAACCTTTAATAACCACATGAAAAGAGGCATATAAGGACCAATACTAAAAGGAAGTTCATCTTTTATGAATAATTTCCGCTTATCATAAAACTTCCACCAGCCTCTCCTATTTCCATACAAATGATTAATGATTTCAAACAGAACAACAAAAATACCTGCCCATGAATACCGCTTAAAACTTTTCTTACCTATGAATAACAATGTTAACCACGGAAAGATGATAATTGATAGATTAAATAGTAAATGCCTCTTAGTCATAGATAACACCACCTCAACTCCTTTACACTCTCATACAGAATATCCAAAATCTACTAAAAACAACGCATGATAAAGGATTTATTACAAAAAAAGAAAAAGTCAAATCCAAGATGAGACAATATCTTTAATTATCATAATCTTATTATTCTTTAGTCATTGAGAAGTAAATAAAAATCGATATCATTATATAAGTGGACCGACCTATTATCTTACCCATATGATGGAGGCAGAAAAAAAAGTGAAATTCAAAAGAGCATTAAAACGAATCGCTATCTTTTTCATTCTATTGGTTTTATTTATTTTTCTTAATAACAGTTCTATGTTTACAAAAGATCGTGAAGATGTTGATCCCTACTTGCTTGCCCACAGAGGACTTGGACAAACATTTAGTATGGAAGGAATTGAAGGGGATACATGTACAGCAGAGCGAATCTTTGAACCCGAGCATCCTTACCTTGAGAACACCATTCCTTCAATGGAAGCAGCATTTGATGCCGGAGCCGATATGGTTGAGTTTGATATAAAACCCACAAAAGATGGACAGTTTGCCGTATTCCATGACTGGACACTAGAATGTCGAACAAATGTTGAAGGAACAACGAAAGACTATACAATGGCAGAATTGAAGAAAATTGATATTGGCTATGGATACACAGCTGATAAAGGAAACACCTATCCGTTTCGAGGAAAGGGTGTAGGACTCATGCCTTCTTTAGAGGAGGTCTTGTCCCACTTTCCAAATGAGTCATTATTAATTCACATGAAAAGTAATGACCCGGAAGAGGGAATTCAACTGGCTGAATATCTATCTAAGTTACCGAAAGAACGTATAAGTCAATTGACCATTTACGGAGGGGATGAACCAATTGCATCTGTAAAAGAACAAATTCCTGAGTTACGTGTCATGTCAATGGCTACCATGAAAAGCTGTATGATTCCGTATATTGCTATTGGTTGGACTGGTTATATTCCTTCCTCTTGTGAACATACACAATTACATTTACCAGAAAGTATTGCACCTTGGATTTGGGGATGGTCAGATAAATTTTTAAACCGAATGGAAAGCGTTGATACACGGGTTATTACTGTTGCAGGTGATGGTGGCTGGTCAGAAGGATTCGATCATCCACAGGATTTGGAAAGACTACCTTCAGACTATTCCGGCGGCATATGGACAAATCGCATTGATAAGATTTCCCCAGTTTTTGAAGATGGACCCATACATTAATCGTTAAAAATCTGCCTAACTATTTACACCAAACTCTTACTTATATGTCTAGTAGGAGTCTTGGTGTTTGAGTTCCATTGCTCTTACTGTACTTAATCCATTAGAGAATTATATAGCAATAAAAAAGTCCTGTAGAACAGAACTTGCTCTACAGAACCTATCTAAGAATCCATTTTACTATATGGTTTCTGGCACCAGCATCTAAATTCCCTTCATTTTTGCGGCTGCGAGTGCTGGTTTTTCTGCTCCTGTGATGGAGCTGCCGGCAATAATAATATCCGGTTGATGTGCAGCAATCTCACGTATGTTTTCTAAGTTAATTCCACCCGCCACTGCAACTTCAAAATTGAAGTCCTCAACAAGGGAAAATAATGTTGTATCAAACGTTCCTTCAGTTTGCTTGTCCTTTCCAACATGCAGACTGACAAGCTTTACATCGAGTTCTTTGAGCTCTGCAATTCGATCTCTAGAATGAATCTCTAATAAATCAATCATGACTTGCTTTCCCATTTCTTTTGCGACCTGTAATGTATCTTTAATCGTCAAATCAGATGAGAAGGCCATAACGGTCGTAATGTCAGCTCCTGCTTCAAATGCTTGGCGTGCTTCGTGTTTTCCAGCATCACATGTCTTCATATCAGCAAGGATTAGCTTGTCAGGGAAAAGTGAACGCATTTCCCTGATAATTGACATCCCGTACTCTTTAATTACCCCTGTTCCTATCTCAATGATATCAATGCTTTTTTCTGTTTCCTTCGCGATGCGGATACAATCCTCTTTGGTTAGGCGATCTAATGCTAACTGTAAGTTCATTTTAACACCTCATTTTATCTTCGTCCCAGGTCCGTCACCCAATTTTCAAATGAGCTGTTACCTAGTTCTTTATCGTTCAATCCGTTCTACTTCCCCAAGTCTTGCCTGAACATCTACCAAATATGGCAATCCCTCATTATCACCTTTGACACTGACAACCATCGAACCAATTGTGTTGGCAAAGTGAAGTGTTTTCTCAAGGGACCACTCATGTAAAATCCCATAAATGATGCCAGCATTAAAGCCATCTCCCGCACCAACCGTGTCGACCACCTTAGAAGCCTTCACAGGAGCTGACGTTACTATCTCACCATTAAAATAACCGACAGAACCTTTTTCTCCTTGTTTAATGGCAATAAAAGAAATCCCTAAGTCTTTCACTTTTTCGATAATAGTCGCCGGATTCTTCTCTCCGATAATAATCTCCATTTCTTCGTCACCGACAAGTAAAATATCAACATGTGGCAAAATCTCTGACAATACTTTCCGTGCTTCTTCCTTACTCCACATGCGAAGTCGGATATTTGGATCGAAGGAGATTTTTAAACCATTTCTTTTTGCAAGTTCAATAGCCTTGTAGATGACTTCTATGTTCCTCTCGCCAATTGCAGGATAGATGCCTGTAATGTGTAGTATTTTTGTTTGTTGGAAATAAGCCTCATCTAAATCATCGGCCGTCATCGTGAGAGTCGGAGATTTATCCCGGTAATAAAATGTCCGGACATTTCCATCTTCCATAATCTCTTTAAAATTCAAGGAAGTTGGATACCCATCAACAAACTCTACTTGGGAAACATCGATCCCTTCCCCGCGGGTAAAGTTATGAATGTAGCTTCCAAACTCATCGTTTCCTAACCTGCTAATATACCCTGCTTTTAACCCAAGGCGCGCGCAGCCAATCGCAAAATTCAACTCCGCCCCGCCAATCTTTTTCTCAAATCCATTAACAAACTTCATCGGTCCCGTTGCAGTTGGGTTAAGAACGACCATTGCTTCCCCAACCGTGATGATATCCTTCATTCTAACTCCTCCAAACACTTTTCCGATTATCTAAGAAATGAAAGCAGCTCCCTTTCGCTCGATTGGGGCAAAAGGAAACGACCTATTAAGTTCTTGAATACAGTTCTATTTCTCCATTTCGGGCAACAATCACTTTATCTGCCATTCCAGCAAATATCCCTGTATCTATTACTCCAACCATCTGAATCAACTTTTCATGTAAGGTTCCGGCATCATCGATTGGCCCAAAGGAGCAATCGATGATATAATTTCCGTTATCCGAGACAAAGATTTGATCGTCTTTCCTTCTTAAAGTTGGAATCCCTCCAAGCTTTTTAATATTCTCTACAGTCACTTCAAACCCAAATGGAAGAACTTCTATTGGCAGTGGGAATGTTCCTAGCTGTGAGACCATTTTCGTTGCATCGGCAATGATGATCAATTCATCGGCACAAGCATCGACTACTTTTTCTCTAACTAGTGAACCCCCGCCTCCCTTTATTAGGTTTAAAGAGCTATCAATTTCATCAGCTCCATCAATCGCCAAATCAATATGTGTAGTTGCCGAAAAATCGATTAGCGGAATGCCAAGTTCTTTCGCCAACTTTTCGGTTTTTTTAGAGGAAGGAATTCCTTGAATTTGAAGCCCTTCTTTAACCCGTACACTCAGCTTACGAAGAAACCAATTGACCGTAGAGCCTGACCCCAAACCAAGCGTCATTCCATTTTTCACGTATTTTACGGCTTCTTCTGCCGCAATGACTTTATCAACCTTCATAAAAAAATACACCTCTTTTAAAATAATCCTGGATTAATAGCTTTTGGAATGAAAAATGCAATATCCGGGAAAAATGCGATAAATAACAAGACGATAATGATAATGACAATATACGGAATGACTGCCACAAAGGACTTTTCAATTGACATGTCACCAATTTTTGCTGCAAGTAAAAGACAGAGACCATATGGCGGTGTAATCAAACCAACAGCTAGAGTAATAACAACAATTAACCCTAAGTGGACCGGATCAATTCCAAATTCCAAGGCTGTTGGCAAAATCACAGGGACGAATAATATCATAGCTGGTATCGCATCCATAAATGTTCCAATAAACAGGAAGAACGCAATAATAATAACGATAAACAACCATTCTGCACCAACATTATTTGTAAAGAACTCCTGAGCCATTGTTCCTAATTGGTAATAACTCATTAATTCCCCAAGTGCACTTGCGCAAGCCAAGGCGAATAGTGACAGAGAACTTAATGACAACGTATCCATTAAAATTTTCGGCAAATCTTTGACTTTTAACGTTTTATAATAAAACATACAAACAATTAAGGTGTACAGTGATGCAACAGCTGCAGCTTCTGTAGCAGTAAAGAATCCTGTAATGATTCCTCCAATAATAATAATTGGAGTGAGTAACGCAGGTATTGCTTCAATGAACAACTTTGCAAAATCTTTCACTTCTACACGTTCAGAACGCGGGAATTTTTTCTTCACTGCAAGAATATAAACAAAAACCATCATGCCAACCCCAATTAAGATTCCCGGTATAATTCCGCCAAGGAATAATGCACCAATGGAGGCATTTGTTAAACCCGCAAAGATAATCATTGGAATACTAGGAGGGATGACAACACCTACTGTGGAAGATGCAGCAGTAACCCCAACAGCCATTTCTTTGTCATAGCCCTTTTTGAGCATGCTCGGAATAAGAATCTTACCAACACCGGCTGTATCTGCTTGAGAAGCGCCGGATACACCTGCAAACATCATCGATACAAGAATATTCGCATGGGCCAATCCCCCACGAATCGGTCCAACAAGTGCGAGTGCCAAGTTAATTAGTTTTTCAGAAATTTTTCCAGCGTTCATTAAGTTTGCCGCAAGAATAAATAATGGTACCGCTAACAAAACGAATGAATCGAGACCATTGACCATTTTCATTGGTACAGTGGCTTCAGGAGTATAAGGGATTCCAAATATACCAAGTAATGCGACGATTCCGATGACAAAGGCAATTGGTACACCGATTAACATTAAGACAATAAATAATCCAAGAAGTAAAAATCCCATTATCCTCTTACCTCCTTCGCTTTTTGTGATTGGATATGATGAATCAAATGAGAGACAGAGTAAATGATCATGGTCCCAGCCATAATCGGAATGGCAATCCAAATGTATCCCATTTTCATGTCAGGAAGTGTTGCCCATGTGTAATTCCAAAACTCTTTTACGACGATCAATCCAAGGAAGAAAATACAAACATTAAATGCAATTAAAACAAGGTCATTAAAAACATTGAGGGATACTTTCTTTTTTCCCGTTAATTTTCTGATGATAAAGTCAAAGTTAAAATGTTCACGACGATTTACCATCACTGCTGCTCCCATGAAAATTGCCCAAATAAAGGAATAGTTTGCAACCTCTTCGGTCCAGAGTATCGATATTCCTAAATATCTTGTAATGATTTGCAGTAAAATCACTAAAAAGAACACTGTTAAGAATAAAATACCGATCGTAATTTGTAGTTTTTCAAGTGCCTGCACAAAACGCTTCATCTCTATACCCCCTTAGATTATTCCAAATCAATAATCTTCTGTAGTAAATCTTCTACTTCGATTTCTTTAGCCAAATCTTCTAAAATAGGTCTAGCGATATCAATAAATGGTTGTGTATCAATATCATTTACAATCGCTCCTTCAGCAACGGCCTTTTCCTTATATTCTATATCTTGAGAATTAGTAGCCTCACGCTCTGCTTTCACTGAAGCTTCCGCTGCATTTAGTAAAATCTCTTGATGTTCTTCAGAATATTGATCAAATTTTTCCCCATTGATTAATAAAAAGCGTGTGGTGTAGTCATGACCTGTTTCGGTAATGTACTTCCCGTTTGGTGTTGTGTGATGAGACTGTTGGACAAAAAATGGGTAAGCGTTTTCAGATGAATCAACAACGTCCTGTTGTAACCCTTGATAAAGCTCTCCCCATGAGATCCCTGATGGAATCGCTCCAGTTGCTTCCCAGAAGTCGGAGACAACACCTGATGTTTGTGTCCTTAATGAAACACCTTTTAGGTCATCTACGGTGTTCAGCGGTTTCTTTCCATAATAATGTCGAACACCGGCAGACCAATAACCTAATAGTTTAAAAGAGTTATTAGATTTCTCGTTAATGATTTCTGCCATCTCTTTTCCCACTTCCCCATCCACAGCGCTTAGCCAATGGTCATAGCTTGTAAACAGATAGGGTGCAGAAAATAAATCTACTTCTCTAATTCCTGTTTGGGTCATAAATCCAGGGGAAACGAGTACCACATCTGCAGCACCTAATTGAAGTTTTTCAACAAGCTGAGATTCCTCTGTTCCAATTGTTCCTGCGTGTACTTCGACTTCAATACTTCCATTTGATTCGCGCTCCGCCACTTCTTTAAACTTCAACATTCCTGTTTGATAAGGATTGTCTGGAGACGTTTGATTATGTGCAGCGATTATTTTAATTTTGCCATCTCCATTTGTTTCAACAGCTGTATTATTACACCCGGTTAATAGTCCAATGGTTACAATAACGAGTAATAGAAAAGTATATTTAGATTTCAGCATGCTCCCATCCCCCTTATGCTTTAAAGTTCTGTCACCTTAGCAACATATTGTTTCGCGCGTTCCGTTAATTGCTTGTAATCATCTTCAGAGTTTAACGATGCAGCATTCACCAAATTACTCCCGATTCCAACTGCCTTGCAGCCTTTTGATAAATACTCATTCATATTGTCTAAGGTTATTCCGCCTGTTACCATTGCTTGAACATGTGGAAGCGGTCCTAAAATATTTTTCACATAATTTGGTCCAAATGCATCTGCCGGGAACACTTTTACCATTTGTGCACCGTGCTCATAAGCAGTTTGGATTTCCGTTGGCGTCAAAACTCCCGGAATGTTTAAAACTCCATACCGATTGGTTAATGTCATTGTTTCGAGATTTAGTGTAGGCGATACAATGAAGGTCGCCCCTGCCATAATCACCTGACGAGCTGTTTCAGGGTCAAGCACTGTGCCTGCACCAATGTTTACTTGATCCCCTATATGTTTAACGGCAGTCTCTATGATTCTAGTGACATTTGGTGTTTCCGCTGTAATTTCAACAGAAGTGACTCCACCCTTTGCCAACGCTTCTAAAATCGGGACAATGTTTTCTTCGTTTGCTTTACGGATAACTGCAACAATTTTATTCTCTTTAATCTCATCTATTAAACTCATTTTTTTAACCCCTTTCCCTATTCTAAATTTGCATGTTTTTGATTTAAGCTTGAATGACTTTTACCTTCCGGCTTTTGCAGTAAAAGATAAACAATAATAGCATCTAAAAGTAAATGAGCGGATTGGTCAAACTGACTTCCAAGCGGCTGAATCGTATCAGGCTCTGAAGCAAGCCGCTTTTTTGTGGCAGCTGGAATTGTAATCGTGCAATCGCTAAGCTCCCCAATAACAGAATCTTTATTCGTTGTAACCAAGGCCACTTTTGCGTCAATTTTCTTTGCTTTTTTAGCATATTGGACTAGCGAACCTGTGCTTCCTGAACCAGAAATCGTCAACAATAAATCCCCTGTTTCAATACTTGGAGTAATCGTTTCACCGACAACATACACAGGGTATTCACTATGCATCATTCGCATCGCAAATACTTTTCCGATTAATCCGGAACGTCCTGTACCTGCAATGAAAATACGCTTTGCGTTTTGCAGTTCATTAGCCAATTTAGCGGCTTCATTTTCGTCAATTTGTGCTAATACTCCAGAAATTTCTCCAGCAATAGTTTCAATAATTTTTTTCATCTTTAATCACCTTTCTAATAAAAATTAACAAGATTCTCGTACAATTAATTTTGGCTCAAAACGGTAGATTTTCGCTTGATTGATTATATCTTTCGTTTGAATTCTTTCGAATAAGAGATTCGCTGCCTTTGCCCCCATTTCAAAAGACGGTTGGGCAATGGTCGTTAATGATGGACTGTAAATATCTGCAAAAGAGACTTCATCAATCCCAATCACCCCGATTTCTTCAGGAATACGCATTTGATTTTTTTTTACATAAGTTAATAGCTCCATTAGAACGTGATCATTTGTTGCCAGAATGGCTTTAGGCGGATCTTTTAAATGGATTAATTTTTCAATCAAACTTTGCATTTCTGAAGTCTTTCCACTAACGATATATTCCTCATTAAGCGGAATTTGATACTCCAGTAAAGCGTTCTTGTACCCCTTAAGTCGTTCCATACGTGGGGTGATCGCATGTTCGAAAGGTGGAGATAACAAGGCTATTTTTGAATATCCATTCTTCACCAATGTTTCAACCGCTATAAATGCAGCCTTTTCATTATCTAGTAATACTGTGTTTGTTTCGATCCCTTCAATTAAGCGATCGATAAAAACGATGGGATAGTTCTCTCTTACTAAATCTTGATATAATGCTATATTTCCCCCTGTTGGAAAAGCGATAATGCCATCTACTTGCTTTGCTCTTAACATTTCAATATATTTCTTCTCTTTTTCCGGTTGATTATCGGCATTACAGATAATCACGTGGAAATCCTTTTCATTGCAAACATCCTCAATTGCTCGGATCACCTGTGTAGAGAAGACATGCAAAATGTTTGCAACGATGACCCCAATCGTTGTGGTTGACTTTTGTTTTAAACTTCTTGCTAGAATGTTCGGTCTATAGCCAAGAACATTAATGGTTTCTTCAATGCGCGCTTTCGTTTGCTCTCCCATATAGTCGTAGCGCTGGTTTAAATATTGGGATACAGTGCTTTTTGAAACACCTGCATGTTGGGCAACATCTGCAATCGTAACCTTTTTCATCTATTGGACTCCTAAGTAATATGATTATTTTTAGATAAGTTTGAGTAAATCGGTTTAGTAAATCGGTTTAGTGAAATTATAAAACAATTGTAAGCGTTTTACAACCCCTTTTTAAAAAATGAAATAGAAAAGCAAGGAACGGAATAATGAATATTTTTTACATATTGTGGGACGCTTTCCTTCATGTTATAGTGTTGTAAATGCATCTACTAAACCGGTTTAGTAATAGTTCATCTAGGAGGTTGAATGATGACGAAGGTTATTTTACCTACACTCATTTTTAATAAACCTATTTCTATAGAGAAACAGGTTACAAAAATTAAAGAATACGGTGCTGATGGAATAGAAGTACGACGGGAGTGTCTAACAGATGTCTCAACAGAATTGGGGATATTAAAACGATCGATTGCAGCTTCTAACTTGGACCCAGTTATCTATTCGGTTCCAATAGAGTTATGGCTAGACTCTTATTCCCTGAATCCGATTGCAGAGACATCCATTAAGGAGGCTGCGTTTCTAAATGCTACCCATATAAAGTTTTCCCTTGGAAAGTTTGATGCGAACAAGGCTGACACAGACACTTTTGACAAATGGCTGAAAACCAATCTGCCAAAAAATTTGAAAATGTTAATTGAAAACGACCAATCCACATATGGAGGAACGTTACTTCCAATCCTATCCTTTTTCCAATGGAAGAAAGAAATATCTGTCGGCATGACGTTTGATGCTGGCAATTGGACAGTCAATCAAGAGGATTGGCTTCATGCTTATCATTCATTAAACACATGGATTGAATACCTCCACTTAAAATCAGTTACTAAGTTGAAAGAAGGATGGGTAAGCATACCTCCCTCTAATGAACACTTAAAGATCTCTTTTCCAGCCTTTACAGCCATTGAATTTCCATTAGCCAATCCTAATAGTGAAGCTCCACAATGGATGAACAAACTCAGAAAAAAACACTAAAAACGCAGAGGTATTACACCTCTGCGTTTACCTTTCGGGTTTTACCCTGTTACGGTAAATCCAAACGTCATTTAACTTATAACAAAAAAATCGAAATACTATAGAAACTTCATTTTATACTCGGCTTTAAAAACGCCACCCATTTCAATCTTATTTATTCCAAGTTTCTCCTCCAGTTTTCCGGATGTATGATATGTATCTGCAATGCCATACCATGGCTCAATACATACAAACGGTGCCATCGTATCGAAGTCCTCCATATATTTCGACCATATTCCTACAAACGGAAATGCTTCAAACATGACTTCTACACCGTGACCTGATTTAGTTGAAATCAATTTAATATGATCAATATTACTGTAAACAAGAGCATCATCTTTAAAGAGAGAATTAGAAAGCTTAATCATTGAAATATCATTAGCCGTTCTTTTCTCATGAATGAGCGAATCTATTAGCTCATATTCAATCACATTCTTATTTGTAGATGGCGTAAAGTGTAAACTATAGTCCTCAATTGCTTCATTTTCTAAAAGTGGCACCTTAAATGCAGGATGCGCACCAATAGAAAAATACATATCCTCTTTGTTTTCGTTTAGAATTTCCCATTGAACAATGAGTGAATCTTCTTGAAGTTCATAATGAATAAAAGCTTTAAATTCAAAAGGAAAAATCGAAGTATACTGTCCTGCAGACTCAAAAACAAAAGAAACATTCGTATCCGATTTAGCATGCAGTTCAAATGTAACATCACGCAAAAAGCCATGTTGGGACATTGAGTAGGTCTGACCATTAAATTCATATTGGTCTTCTTTTAATCGTCCGACTATCGGGAATAAGACCGGAGCAACGCGTCCCCAGTATTTATCATCTCCTAACCACATATAATCGAGTCCCGTTTTCTTATGTGTTACTTTACGTACTTCTGCTCCATTGCTTAAAAACTCTACTTTCAACCAATCATTTTCAATTCCAATTACCATCTTTAAACCCTCATCTCTATCTCATATTCGTACCCTAATTATACCCTTAACGATATATATCGCTAATAAAGAGATAAAAACTTTTTATTTTTAATGAACTTTTTTTCCTCTTCATTTGTATAGTTAGTAAAGATATTGATGGGAGATGTTACAAATGGATACTGGTTGGATTGTTTCTCTTATTGTTGCAGGTTTTTTAATGATTTTTATTTTAGTAATTGCCATTCCAATGGATCGTAAATATGTTGTCCGTGAAAATGGTAAAGTCAATTATAAGAAAACGAACATATATTTAAGATGGAACGTTTTTGATACACTAACCCTAGGACTATCAATATATTCCATTATTTGTGTTCAAGCTCTTAATTTTTTGGTTTCTAGTGGTGAAACGATTGAAAATGATTTTGTACAATTTTTTACAAACCAAGGACAGGTATGGACACTTGTCTCAATATTGTACTTAATAAGTAGGGTATCTATGACATTGAAAGCTATTAAGGAACGCTGGGGCGATGAGATTGAGTGAACGCGAAGACGAATTGATGATCGCTTATCAAAATGGTGATGAAGAAGCGTTAGAAAGAATCTATACCCTATTAAGACAGCCTCTTTATTCGTTTATTTTTCGTTATTCTAGAGATGAGCAATTAGCCATTGATATCGTTCAAGACACATTTGTTAAATTACAACGCTATAAGCATGACTACAATCCAAGGAAAGGCAAACTCAAGTCCTATCTTTTTCAAATTGCTTATCGACTAATGATCACAAAATTAAACCGCCGTAAGAAATGGAGATCTCTATTACCCTTTCTTACTCCAATACAAAAAGAGGAATTTCTTTATATTGAAAAAATGACAATTCGGGAGGCCGTTGCGAACCTACCTGAAGGACAGCGTGCAGTTGTATTACTTTTCTACTATCACGATATGCTGCAAGAGGAAATAGCCGAAATCCTGAGCATACCTAAAGGGACGGTGAAATCAAGATTACACATGGCAATCAAACGATTAAGAGAAGAATTGGAGGAAGAGGAATATGAGACAGGATCTAAATAAGGATCATCATCTGCGTAAGAGATTAGATGAATATCACGTAAATATACCCAATTTCCCAATGAAAACTAATCGGTGGGAACGATTCATTCACTTTCTTGCTTCACCTACAAAAGATCCGCTTGATCCATTAATTTCAACACCTAATGGACTTTTAGTTCTAAAACTTGTTCCAATAATCGGAACCACTGCAATTGCATTCATACAAGTTTTACTTTTTTTATAAAAGATATAAACAATAATTCATTTTAAAGGAGTACACACCATTAACATAAAATGGTATACTCCTTTAAATGGATTACACTATACACTATGATTTTCCTCAATTCTTGCCAATACATTACTCCTTTGATATCCCTTTATTTCAGAATGATAAATATTTTGACATATTTTTATTAAAAATGGGAAAAGTAATCAAGATGTTAATTATACTTTTTGAAAGGGGATTTCCCATGAATAATAAGTGGATTCTTATGTTAGTAGGAATAGTTTTTTCAGCAATGATTGCTGCCGGTTGTAATGCTGAACCAGATCCTGCACCTCCTGCAGATGATCAAAATCAGGTAGATGAAGAAAATGGTACAACTGATAATAATGGTGACACAGATGACAATTTACCTGGTGTTGATGAAGATGATACAATGACAAAAGATGATGAAAATGATGCAGACCCTGATCCGGAAGATGTAATTGAAGATGTAGAAGATATGGGAGATAAAAATAATAAAGACGAATAGAAGATAGTACTTGTAAAAAAGAGGCTGGGACAAAACTAAAATGTTCATTACTAATGACGAATAATTTTGGTTAGAATAGGCCCTTAATAGAAAAAATCCGAACTAATTCAACATTCTAATCGTAGAATCATGAATTATAGTTCGGATTTTTCTTTGGCTAAAATACTTTTGTCCCAGCCTCTTTTTTTAAAGAATTGTACTATTCCCGCCAAAATTTGGTATATTCAGCTTTATCCTGGATATTAAATTCAATCATTTTCTCAAGCAATTCGTAGTTTACCGGCTTTTTCCATGGAATTCGAAATAAACCTTTGGTAGCACTGTAGCCCGCTTGTGCAATGTCGTCAGAAAAGCGTGTAATGCCTACTTCTTCGGGTGAAACGCTCATATGTTGCTTCGCTGTGGAAAAGCCGATAATATATGTGCCATGATCTGTAAACATTGGGGTATTCCACTTTATTTGCCCTTCCAAATTAGGAAACCTATCCGCAACCCACGCTAATACTTCCTCTGTCCGCTCACGGTGGTCGGGATGATCAATACCTGCTAAATATTTCGCAAAAACATCCATACACTTCCTCCTCCACTATTACTATAACAATTGCTACTTCATTTCTAAAAGTTAAGCCAGCATTAATTTTTCCGTTCTACTTCACTGCTTTATAAAACAAATTATATCATGATTCCACATGTATTAAATATTCTGCTTATTATTTCCGAAAATTAGTTACATATTATGGCAAGCTGTTTTTGATACTTTGTATTTTCAAATGTAAATATAAAGGTAAAAATGAGTTCGTTAATAAAATATTATAAGCAACGATGTATGTGAAAACAGTCTAATTAAATGAAACGAACAGTTTATTATTAGTAGTTTTACATGCTAGAATTGAAGATGCCATTATAAAAAATTAACTTAGATTTAGAAGGTGCTGTTTATGCCGGACTGGTCTTATCATCCATTAAAAAAACTCTTACTCAATAAGCTACATGCAAAAACAAGCCGGGAGTTTCTTCATAAATCAATGAGTACAATAGCATCCACTCCTGGAGGTAGGTCTGTTATTGGATTTTTGGGACATATGAACCCTCCACGGGAACTTCAACAGAATATTTATCGTACAAAATTTTCTTCTCCTATTGGGTTAAGTGGCCATATTGATCCAAATATGTCAGGTTTAAATGCCTTTCAAGAATTGGGCTTCGGATTTTTAGAAATAGGACCCATTGTGTTATATGGACCTTCGGATAAAAAAGAACCGAAGTGGGAAAAAGGAAAACTTTTGTTTTCAAATCAGCAGGAAAAGGTTCCTCTGAAACTGGTAATTAAAAAATTAACAAGACTGAATATCCGTATTCCCATAATTGCTAAAATAGATGCACAAGTTACTAGAAATGAGTGGGAGATCATTGTGCAACATTTAACGCCATATGTAGACGCATTTATTGGAACACCCAAGCAAATACACTCATATATCACAACTAATAGGTCACAGTGTTTGGATCGTTCTTTTTATATGTCTTTTTCTCCTGATGAACTAGATAATAACAACATACAATTGAAAGATTTAACACAACATTCATGTATTGGTGGCGTAGTGATAAATGCACCACGTCAAACTGAGGGCAGCTATTGGTATGAAGCCACACATGCAAATGAGCTTTTAACAAAAACAATAAAACGGGTCAAAGCTCTATTTCCTGAGCTAATAGTTATAACCTCAGGTGGAGTGGAGACACCAGAAGATGCTTTTTCTTTAGTTCGTGCCGGTACAGATTTGTTCATGTTAACAGATGGCTATGTAAAAGCTGGACCAGGACTGCCGAAGCGAATTCATGAAAGATTATTATATGAAGAAGTTCAACCATTGAATAACCAGAACTGGTATTGGTCATTTCTGTTTGGACTCTCCATCTTAATTGGAGGTATCATTGCCTTATATTTTGCCATTACAAGTATTATCCTTCCTTATGATGAAGCCTTTATTGGACTGACTAAAGCAGATATCTTACAAGTAAATCCACTTATCCTGGCGTTTATGTCCCATGATAGAATGGCGTTAGCAGGCACAATGATATCCGGCGGTATCATCTATATTCAGCTTGCACGACATGGAATTAAATATGGTATGCATTGGGCTAAAATTACGTTTCATAGTGCAGCAATCATAGGTTTCCTTGGAATTTTTCTATTTATCGGCTTTGGGTACTTTGATTGGCTACATGGTTTGTTTTGGCTTGTCTTATTACCTATCTATTATTTCAGCTACAGAGAAGGAAAAAAGATTATCGATTTCCCTGCTTCTAGTCATGGTAAGAATGATAGAACATGGAAACTTGGTCTTTATGGACAACTCATGTTTATTATTCTGGGCTTTTCGATCATTGTTGGAGGTATCGTTATTTCTATAATAGGTGTGACAAATGTGTTTATAACAACAGACGTAAGCTTCCTGTGTATGTCACCACAAATGATCGATACTTTAAGTAACAATTTAATTCCTGTTATCGCACATGACCGAGCTGGATTTGGAAGTGCACTAGTAAGTGTTGGTTTACTTGTTTTAATGCTCTCATTATGGGGGTTCAGAAAAGGAGAGCACTGGATTTGGAATACCCTTGCGATTGGAGCATTACCTGCATTTATAGCTGGAGTAGGAACACATTTCTATATCGGTTATACAACCTTTATCCATTTACTTCCTGTTTACTTTTTAATCATCTTATATTTTACAGGTCTAGTATTATCTTATCCTTTCTTAAAGAAAAAATAAAAACTCCCCTTAAGATAAGCAGTTGTTCATGTTTAACCTATCTTAAGGGGTGCTTAACAAGCTTTATTCTCATTGAATTACACTTTTCGTATACCTTCTTGACATTTCAATCGTCATTTTCATTATATAAAGCTTCCATCACTCTTCCTATTTCCAATAAGTAGGCTTCTTCTTTAGGTGTTAATAAAGTAGGAAACTGAAAATTTATGACATCTGATTCCATTACTTCCTGTGCTTGTACAAGTTGATCTGCAAGCTCTTCTTTATTTTCGACATGTTTTGTTGCCAATTCAGTTAGTTTAACAAGAACATCAAATGCTTCTGGCGATTGTGGTGAAACTTCATCTTTCATCAATTTTTTCACCGTTGCCAACCAATCTAACATTTCAACATCTAATTGTTGACGCTGTTTTTTGGGAAGAGAAAAAAATTGATTCGCAATGTCATCTGAAAAATATTCTTTTACCCATTCCATTTGGTCTTGTTCATGTTCCATCTGAAAAAGTAAAGAACTTAAAACCGTCCACGTGATCGACTTTCCATTTTCGATTAAAAATTGAACTCGCTCTACTGCTTCGATTGCACGATTTAACTCGTTTCTCTTTTCTGTCAGAAGATTATGTTGCAAGGGTAAAGATTTATTCAGTTGAGTAACAGCATCCGTATCGTTTTCAATTAATTTTTTTATTTCCTGTAAAGAGTATCCTAAAAATTTTAGAGACTGAATTTGTTGCAGTTTCGCTAATTCAGTTAATCCGTATAACCTGTGGCCAGAGCTGTTTTGTTGTGTTGGTTTCAATACTCCGATTTCTTCATAAAACCGTAAAGTTCGTACCGTGATCCTTGCTCGTTTTCCAAACTCACTAATAGTAAAAAACGGTTCTTGATTTTCCATTATTCGTCATCCCTCCATAAATTTAGGTTAGCATATGACGTAAGGGAGGGAGCAAGACAAAAACAAATTTGGCGTATAAAATTCCACTAATTAGTTGAAAGACCCTCACAACCTACCCGCATTAGACTTCATGAATAATGTAACATTAGTTGGATAGCGATTTTTTCACTTTGGCTATATATTAAAACCCTCAATCCAAAGATTGAGGGTTCTCGTCATTCCAAGATTAATTTTCTTCTACTTCTTTACGATTTTTCTTCAACATTTTTGAAAGTACCTCATATACAATCGGCACAATGACTAATGTTAAAATGGTTGACGATGTGAGACCACCAATTACTGTGATGGCTAATCCTTTTGATATTAGGGCTGATCCTGCACCCTCAAATACCATTGGAATCATCGCGCCAATCGTTGCAATAGCTGTCATTAAGATTGGGCGTAGTCTTGTAGCTCCTGCTTCAATAATCGCATCACGTAATGACATTCCATCGCGTTCCATATGAATAATACGATCCACAAGAACAATCGCGTTTGTCACAACAATACCGATTAACATCAATAGCCCCATCATAACCGATACAGAAATTGTTTCACCGGCGATCCATAGCCCTACAAAGGAACCAATTACGGCAAATGGTAATGAGAAAAGAATCGCGAATGGTGCTAAACCTTCACCGAATGTGACAACCAAGATAAAGTAAACAATGAGAATTGCTGCAATCATTGCGATACCTAGTTGTGTAAATGTTTCTTGCATGTCTGCTGCAACACCAGCAACTCCAGTTTCTACACCTTTAGGTAAATCCAAATCATTAATCTTCTCATCCGCTTCGGTTGTTGCCGTAGAAACATCATCAGTCATTACTGTACCAGAAACAGTTGCATAGAATTCCCCTTTACTACGGGATAGTGTGTTATAAGTCGTACCCTCTTCTGTTTTAACTAGCTCAGATAAAGGCATTGTGGAACCTGTAGCAGTAGGGATTTCTGTTTCAAGTAGTTCATCAATTGATGTTGCGTCCATTTTTTCTTCGCGTTGAACGATAACATCTATTTCTTCTCCGTCATTTTCCACTGTTGTTAACACTTCTTCAGAGCCTGTAGCTGATAATGTTCCAACGATTTGTCCAGTTGTTAAACCATATTGCATAATATCCTCGTGATCTATTTTCAGCACATGTTCAACATATGGATTTTCCATATCAGATTCTACATCTTCAAGGTTTTCTACCTCTTTTAATGCGCCCTCTACTTGATTAACTGCCTTATTTAGATCATCTAAGTCTTCACTATACAGTGTATAGCTTACTTCGTTTGTTGCCATTCCTCCGCCCATCATGTCCTGGGATTTCCATTCACCTGATTGGCCAATGTTAAAGACATACTCTTCAACTTCTTCTTTTACATCGGAGAAGTTTTCCGTATCTTCATTAAAGAATAGATACATTAATGCACCGTTTCCTCCACCCATCATCATCGTGGATGCGTCTGCACTATCACTATTGTTAAATGATAATTGAACAGTCTCCAGATCATCACGCTTCATTAATTCTTTTTCGACTTCTTCAAGATTTTTTAACGTTTCATCTTCAAGTTCACCTGTAGCTGGTGTATAAGTCAAATAGATTACTTTTTCTTCTTCAGACCCCATAAAACTGAAACCAATTAGTGGAGTCAGCGCAAGTGAGCCAACTAATAATACGATCGCAATTAAGGATGTAATGATTTTATGATTTAGTACTTTTTCTAGAACACCTTTATACCAAGTTGCAATTCTTCCAACCTCTTTATGCTTCGATGCTTTTTTCTCTCCGTATAATTTCTTACGGAATAAGAAGTGAGAGAGCGCCGGCACAATTGTGATTGCAACAAGCAATGATGCACCAAGAGCAAATGTCATTGTTAAAGCAAATGGTCTAAATAATTCACCAACCATCCCGCCCACTAACATAAGTGGTGCGAATACCGCAACTGTTACAAGTGTGGAAGAAAGAATTGGTTTAAACATTTCAATTGTTGCTTCACGGATTAACGCACGTCCTCGAAGCTTCTCTTCTTCAAGGTGCATCCTTCTATATATATTTTCCACTACAACAATCGAGTCATCGATAACCCGGCCAATCGCAACCGTAATCGCACCCAATGTCATAATGTTTAATGTTATATCAAGCCAATTTAACAATAAAAATGCCATAAAGATGGATACTGGAATTGATATAATCGAAATAATCGTTGATTTGATATCACGAAGGAATAAAAGAATAATGATGATCGCGAACAAACCACCGAATAATGCTTTTTCTACCATCGTGAAAACGGAATCTTCAATTGGTTCCGCTTGGTCTAACGTAACATCGATAACTAAACCATCTATGTCCTTTTCTTGTTCCGCAATTAAATCTTTCACAGCGTTCACAACGTCTACTGTGTTTGCCTGTTGTCCTTTTGTTATTTGGACAGAAATGGCTTCTTCCCCATTTGTACGCGAAATAGATTGTACCTTACCAACTGTTTCTATCTTTGCAATATTACCTAGTTTTACAAATGGATTTGGATTTTTCTCTGATGGTGTAACAGGTATTAGCAGCTCTTTTAATTGCTCAACAGTTTTAATATCACCGTCAATAGAAAGAGCTTGTTCACCTTCTTTATATTCCTGCAGGCCTAGAGATAAGGCCATATCACTTGCTTGGACCATTTGCTTAACAGTATCCTCAGTTAAGCCTAACTCTTCCATTTTTGCATGGTCGTAAGTGAATTGTACTTCCTCAAGATGTTGACCGGTAATCGTTGTAGATCCAACTCCATCTATTTTTTCTATTTCCGGGAGGATTGTTTCTTCAACGGTTGTAGATAAGTCAACAATATCACCCTCTGTGCTGCTGATAGATAACGCAACAACCGGCATCATATTCATACTAAGAGCCATTATTGTTGGTTCTTCAGCATCCTCGGGCAATGAAATATTATCAATTGCTGCTTCAAGTTCACGTTTTTTCTCATCCATATCTACGCCATATTCATACTCGATCTGGACTTGAGCCACGTTTGCTGAAGAATTTGAATAAACAGCCGCAACATCTTCAAGGCCCTCTATATTCTGCTCCATTGGCATCGATATTTCATCCATTACTTGCTCAGCCGTTGCCCCTGGATAAACCCCCATCACAATTAAATACGGTATGGATACATCCGGAATACTTTCCATTTTCATTTTTGTCCCGGAATATAAACCTGCAACAGTTATAATAATCGTTAATAACCATACAGCAAGTTTATTTTTCAGGACGAAGTTGACTAAACTTTTCAAAAATGACACCTTCCTCTTCCTTTTGATTAAGGTTGATTACTCTGATATAATGTAAATGTTAATGACCAGTTAGTCACAATAAACTTAATATAACTGACCAACCAGTCATACGTCAATTTTTTTGTTAGGCCATTTGTCATTATTTACGGCTATGATTAACAAAAGTTTCACATTTATTCCGTATTCGTTATAATATAAGTTCGAACTTGGGATCCGGGGGTTATTTTTATGAAAGCGAAAGATATGCAAATTATAGAAGTTGGGATGAGACTTTTTGCGAGTAAGGGATTTTCTGCAACCTCCGTTCAAGAGATTGCTTCAGAAAGTGGCATTTCCAAAGGTGCTTTTTACTTACACTTTAAATCAAAAGATGATCTATTGTTAGCCATACTACAACATCATTTTGATATGATTCATAAAGCATTTTCCGAAGTAACAAAAGACATTCAAAATCCTCGCGATAAGTTAATCCGGGAACAAATGGCTCTGTATTCTCATTTTATTACCCATCGGGAACTTCTCGTCATGCTGGCTAAAGAGCAGGCTATCCCAAGAAATGACACGATTAAACAGCTTCTATTTGAAAAGCAAATGGAATCACATCAGCATTATCGAAAAAGAATCATTGAGATTTACGGACCGGAAGTTGAGCCGTTCTCATGGGATATTACCATTATCCTTGAAGGAATAGTTAAATCGTATATGGGTGTTCTATTGTTTTCAACACATGATTTTGATTTGAAAAGCCTGACCGAATTTTTGCATAATAGGCTGGACAGTATCGTAAAAGACATTCATAAAGACAAACCCTTCTTAACAAAGGATAAAGCAGAATCCATTTTGGCTAATTTTTTATTCTCTGATCATCCATCCATGTCAAATGTACTGAAGAATCTTGAAGAAGAAATAGAAAAACTAGGGTCAGATGAATTAGTCATTACTTTTCAAGTATTAAAAGAGGAAATTGGAAAGGAAAAACCTAGATTACCAGTTATTCATGGTATGTTATCAAATTTCGATGGTTATCCAACTCTTGATTCATATCGATCTTTTATTTCAGAATATTACTCAACTAAATAAACTTACTAGCCTTCGTTTGACTGTACTGGTCACGGTGATCTCGTTCACTATGTACTAAGTTACGGTCTATTTTTATTGGAATCACCTCTATGGAAATACAGATTTCATTGATCCCCTATCCCCTCTCGTTAAATCCTTCAAATAAGACCGTCCTGATAAGAGTTCCTTTGTATTAAGGAACCAGCACATCAAATCTCTTCTAGTTGTATGGATACTTTTTAAGAAATTTACACTAGAAGATTAATAAATCCTTGCACATTTCTTAATAAAAACTTAAAAATGATTGACTATACTGTAAGCATTCCAGAACGTAATAAATTCTGCTCACATATAGATTTTAAAAAAATTAAAATTTGGAGGAAAAATAGTGGAAAATTCAATTATGTTTACAATTCATTCGTGGTATGTCCTTGTCCCAATTTTTATTGGTATCTTACTATTTATGATGGTTGAAACGTTTCTTAGAAAGAAAAACAGCTTGGGGCAATTTCTCCTATTAACATCCTTTTTTCTTTATTTTTTATGTATGGTACATTTAGTTTTCTTCCCTATAGATGTAAATATAGGAAAATACGCAAATGTAACTCCATGGTATATGACTATTAATTTTATTCCACTAGTAACAATTGATCTCAAAACATTTCTACTAAATATCATCATGATGGTCCCGTTTGGCATGTACCTGCCCTTACTTAATAAAAAATATCATTCATTGAAAAAGGTTGCCTATCATGGATTATTGATTAGCTTGTCTTTTGAAGTGATTCAAGCAGTCGTTAAAGCAACACTAGGAAATGGTAGAAGTTCCGATATTAATGACCTTATTGCAAATACACTGGGTGCTGCGGTAGGTTACTTATTATTAAAAAAAGTAACGAAGGTAGCTGCGCTAAAGGGTTTAGTTAATAAGGTAAGTCTAGTTAAGGAAGCTTAAAAGAGGAACATATAAAAACCACACATCTTTCAGAGATGTGTGGCGACTTTCAAATTTACAAAATTAGATCTGCTGTTCTTTAACTTTTTTATATCCAAATTCAGGTATACTTTTCCAACGCTTACGTAAATCATGTGCGACAGCCTTCGGTTTACGTTCACGGGTGAAGATGCCTTTTTTGTTCCCCTGTACACGCATAATTCCTTGGCTTGTCGCAAAGTCAGCGAAGTTCCACACTTGTTCACCAATGAATTCATCATATTCATCAAAGATTTCATGGTTTACACGATAATATTCCACCTGGAACTCTTCTGTGAACATGACAGGATCTACGTCATGCATGCCGGCTACTGTGTCTGCCCCATATTCAGTGAACATGATCGGTTTGCCTGGACAGCGTTTTTTCCAGCCGTCAAATTCCTTACGGATATTCTGACGAACCATCTCCCAATCCCCGCTATCAACATACCAGCCATAATAACGGTTCAGTGCGAGTACATCAATAAGTTCAGCGATTTTGTCTGTTTCCGGATTCGACCATTGATGTGTAACAATTGTTACCGGACGCTTTTGTGGATCAAGCTCTTTTGTCAGCTTCACTAATGGTTCAAAGTATTCGCGTGCACCTTCTTCTTCTGAAGCCGGTTCGTTCGCTACTGACCACATAACAACACATGGGTGATTTTTATCTCGTTCTACAAGCTCTCGAATCACTTGTTCATGTGCTTCTCTCGTGCCAATATGTTCCCATGTATTACGCTTTTCTCTTTCACCAAACAATGTAGCTGCGAAGTTTAAATGAACTCCGACCGCAGGGGTTTCATCAATGACGACAATTCCTTCTCTGTCTGCAAGGCGCATTATTTCTTCTGAATACGGATAATGTGCAGTGCGGAACGAATTGGCGCCAATCCATTTTATTAAGTTAAAATCGAGCACATTTGCTGCTTCATTAAAGCCTCGTCCATGAATAGGTGTGTCTTCATGCTTACCAAATCCTTTAAAGTAAAACGGCTTTTCATTTATTAAAAATTGACCGTCTCTTACCGCAACAGTACGAACTCCAATTGACTGGTCATATATATCTATGGCTTCACCATTTTGTAAAAGTTCCACACGCAATGTATATAAGTAAGCATTTAACGGTTCCCAGTGTCTAACATCCGGAATTGTAACAGCGCCTTCCAAATCAACTGCTTCAGCCACAATCTGACCGTCTTCATCCAGGACATTTACTCTTACTTCAGCTTCACCCTCTGCCTCAACTTTATACTGAATTGTACCATCAAGTTCAGTTATAACTGTAATATCTTTTACATAGATTTTGGGTGTTGTATAAATTTTTACCGGGCGATGAATGCCGGCGTAGTTAAAGAAGTCAAAGTTTGGATTGTTTTTCGCCCTTTTTCCGATGACGTCAACTTCTACTTCTGAGTAAAAACCAACTGGCAGGGTTGATTCATCGACAATATTATTCACAGCAACTGTCAGACGGTTTTGTCCTTTTTGCAAAAAACGATTAATTTCTGCCTCAAACGGTGTAAAACCACCTGTATGCTCTACAGCAAGTTCTCCATTTACATAAACTTTCGCTTTATGTGTTGCAGAACCAAATCGGAGTACAATGCGCTCAGAAGTTAAAATAGCGGGAACAGTAACCTCTCTCTCATACCAGACCCAGCCGACATGGTTTCGGATATCTGCTGTAAGTCCTGTATCATTAAAAGATGATGGAACAGACATGCTCATTGTATTAGTCAATGGTTTAGAATACCAATTTTCGTCAAAGCCATTCCCTTTATCAAGCTTAAAATTCCAGATTCCATTTAATTCAATCACTGTACGTGTATCTGTTAAAATCGGATATAACATTTAAGTGCACCTCTCTTTTGTAAGTGTTTACAGATAATATTATAAGGCGTATAATTAAGTGGAAAAATAACTATTCTTGCACTTATTGAACATTTTTAACCAGGAGATGATAAAATGGGTGATTCTTTTCAATTATCTTCGTCCATTATGTCCTTTTTTCAACTAACACATATGAATGTATACGCTTTTGAAGCTTCTGGTTCAATGATTACCCTTCATGCTCCACATTCCATTCCAGATCATCTGAACAAAGCAGCATTCAATGCTCTTATTGGAGTTGTCCATCAGCAGCCTACTATTTGTCATTTCTGGCATCACGATCAGATCGTATATATGGGAGGTGCATATGATTCGGACACAGCAGTTATTGCCGGACCTTTCTTAACACAGCTTCCACATGAACAAACAGGCTCACTGAATGAACATACATTGCGAAACCTGCCAATTTTAAACCAAGCTGCCCAACACAGTGCTGCAAGTCTGCTCATGCATCTAAAACAAATGGAAGCCGTTTCGATTTCGTCAATTGAAGCAACAGAGTCCTCTTCTTCCCATTCAAAAACTCGTGAAGAAGAAGCTGACCATTCGATTATTAATCTGCGGTATAAGATTAATAATGATATGATTCATGCAATTGAAACAGGAGATGCTGAGTCACTTGAAATGCTGATTAAAAAAACCGGAAATTTATTTGATTTTTCATCCCGTTTTCCCAATAAACCGCTCCGGGCCATTAAAAACAGCTTAATTATTTTAAATACGACCTTCAGGCTGGCAGCGGAACGCGGTGGAGTTCCACCTATACTGCTGCATTATCTATCTGAAAAATTCGCAATCTCTGTTGAGAGAATAAACAGCGTTCATTCTCTCAACAAGCTACAGGAAACAATGGGAATCGAATATTGTCACCTTGTACGTCAAAATCAATTAAATGGCTACTCCATGCTGATTAAAGAAGCTGTTCGCTATTTTCATAGCCATTTTACGGAACCATTTGATGCCGTGGAACTTGCTGACGAACTTGGCGTTCATCCTTCACATCTTGCACGCCAATTTAAAAAAGAAACCGGGTATACAATGAGTCAATTTGTCCATCAGCTCCGCATTCAAAAAGCAAAGCGGCTATTGAAGAAAGACAATGCTTCTATTGAACACATCACCGGTAAATGCGGATTTGAAGACGCTGCTTATTTTATCCGTGTGTTCAAAAAATTCACCGGCATGCCTCCAGGGAAATGGCGGTCGTATGGAAGTGACAAAACAGAGATGTCTCAATGAGAGACACCTCTGTTTGATTAATCTTGTTTTTTTCGTTTTTCAGCCAAATCAACTGCCAGCTGATTTGTTTTTTGTTTATTCAGAGGATACAAGAAAACAAGAATAAGGAAAATCAACCCGTAAATGATAGATGGCACGAGCGTGGCGAGTGAGTGAATCCCATTTAACGCTTCCTGTGTCTGGGCAGCACGCGCTGCATCGTACCCGACTGCTGCAACAGCAAAGCCTCCTACACCGCCTGCGATTGCCTGACCAATTTTCCGTGCCATAGAATAGACGGAGTAAACGGTTGCATCTTCTCGTAAACCGGTTACATATTCATGATAATCAATGACGTCTGTCACAAACGCCCAAATAACAAGGTTGAAAAAGGCAAAACCAAACATTCCGACTGCTGAGAAAGCCACAAATTCAATCGCAGATAAATCTTTCAAGTAGTACAAGACAAAATATACAACTGCAGCAAGTCCCATTCCGATCGCTGCTGTTTCTTTTTTACCTAGTTTCTTAACCATCGGTTTTACAAGTGGAATCGCAATGAAAACTGCTCCAGTCTGAACCAGTCCAATCATACTCAACGCTGTGGCATTGCCGAAATAATCCTTAAATAAATACACATTTACTGCATTAATCAGCATTGTGTTTACCATAAAAATCAAGGAAGCAATTAAAATCCAGATTAGCGGCTTATTCTTAAGCATCCCTTTCATTGTTACTTTCATACTGCCCTTTTGCTGATTCGGATCCTGTGCAACAAGGCGCTCTGTTGACAACTTGTAACATCCAAAGTAGCAAGTAATAGCAAGTATGCCAAACAACACTGCGACCATCAACATACGGTCTGCGTTGATCTCGTTATCCACGAATACAACTAGTGGACCAAGTACATTAATAACCAAGGCAGCCAACATTGCCCCCATTGTTCTCCACGTTGAAAGAGTGGTCCGTTCAACCGGATTGTCTGTAATAACAGATGCCATCGATCCATACGGAATGTTCACTGTACTGTAAAGCGTACCCCACACAATATAGGTGACAAAAGCCCACGCCAGATAAAATCCGTCAGACATACCCGGAATTTGAACAAACATAAGCACACCTGTTAATACAAGTGGAAATGACATTCGCAAAATCCACGGTCTGAATTTCCCCTGTGCTGTTGGTTTTCTTGTGTCAATAAAACGACCCCAGGCAAAATCAGCGACCGCATCCCATAAGCGAGCTACCAGAAATAACATTCCTACAAGTGCTGCACTAATATGAAAGATATCTGTATAAAAAACCATTAAAAAAGCACTTACAAGCATAAAGAAGAAATCATTTCCAAGATCCCCAAGCAAATAGCCAATCTTATCCTTCACACCAAAAGGAGCGTTTTCATTTTTTTCTCCGCTTGGAAGCGGGGTGTATTCCTGCTTTGCTTCTTCCATATCTTTGACCCCCATATTCTTGTAGTAACTCTTTCATCACGCGTATATGAAAGTGTTTTCATTCTCTAATTATAGGTTTTTAGCAAGAGATAAAAAGAACGATTCTTGCATTTTTTGTATTAAACTAGCACTCAATAAAAAATTTGAGTACAAAAAAAGGTTTCCTGAAAGGAAAACCTCATTTGACTCGAACTCTAGTTTATTTAAATGAGTTTTTATGATTTTGATTTAGTATATTTTATCTCCTACAGAACCAATGATAAAGTTAAATTGCTTCACATTCTAAACGTACATCGATATTCCCTTTCGTGGCCTTTGAATATGGACAAAAGCCGTGAGCTTTATGAACAAGTTCTTCAAGAGTGGCTTGTTCAATCCCCGTTCCCTTTACATGAAGTGTCACACCCAGTTTAAACCCTTGGTCAATTTCATCTTTAAGTAAACTAACATGAGCAGTTACTTCAGACTCAAATGTAATACGTTGTTTACGTGAGATCATTTGTAAAGCACTGTCAAAACAAGCAGCATAGCCTGCAGCAAATAATTGCTCAGGATTGGTTGCTTCCGGATTTGACTTCGCACGTGGAGTACCCGGCATAGCCACTTCTAAGTTTAGGTATCCACCTTTAGATTGAACACGTCCTTCTCTTCCGCCTACTGCAGAAACACTTGAAGTAAATAAAACATTTGACATATAAAACACTCCTCTATAAAAATGTATTTTCTAAAATTAAATTTTGCACAACTAATTAAATTATAAGTTCATCATAAACAATCCGAATTATAATGTCAACAATTAAATTGTGCACAATGTAAAATACAGTGGAATCAAATGATGCCACTATACCCTAAAAAAGCTAAATATTGACTTGTAGAAAGTGAATTTTCATCTCTCTTTTTTATTTTTTTCCCTAACCGTTAAAATTTGTGCCTCTGCTCCATATTCAATTCGAATGGTTTTCCTTGCATCAACGGATGTTCTCGCAGTGACTGCTTCCGTTCGTACTTCTCCTCTTATCTCCATCTCAACTACAAAGCATTTTGAACCGCATCTCATGTGGACCTCCTGATTCTATCATTTCATAGTTTAAAAAGCTGGTGGGGTTACAGAAAATAAGATAGCTGCTGTTTCATCAAATGGATTCTCCCACTTGTGCTTCATATGTTTTGGTATTCTGACACTATCTCCCGCTTCTAATAAGTAGTCATCATCATCTAAATAGATTTTAATTTTCCCCTCTAATATAAAGGCAACTTCCTCTCCTTTATGTTCTAATAGCTCCTCTGAAGAAGATGAATTTGGAGGAAGATTCATTATGGCTGTTGCAAGGGTCCCGGTAAACTCTGGAGAAACAAGCTCATACGTGATATTCTCTACAATCATGTTTTTTCTTTGATTAGACCTGACCACTAAATCTGATGTTTTTGTCTCTTCAAGTAAAAAACTAAATGTTGGGACTTCAAGAACTTTAGCCAATACCTTAAGAGTTTGTATGGAGGGATTGGCTAATCCTCTTTCAATCTGACTTAACATGGAGGGAGTGATTTCAGCTAATTTGGCTAATTCCCGACTACTAAGTCCCTTTTCCTTCCTAAATCGTTCAACTTTTTTCCCAATATCAATATTTTCCATGACGCCCCCTGTAATTAAATTACACTTAATTTATTTAAATTATATTTAACACAATCAATTAAAATATGTTAAACTACACTTAACAATAATTAAATTATATTTTATTGACCATCTTGTATCAAGTGATTAAGGAGTGATAGTAATGAATGATTTTCTCACTTTTTTAGTTCTTACATTATTTGTCGTTATGAGCCCTGGTGTTGATACAGCACTCATTACAAAAAGAACCATTGCTGACGGACGGAAAAACGGCTACAAAATGGCTTTAGGAATTACATCAGGATCATTGGTTCATACATTTGCCGCTGCATTTGGCCTATCAGCCATACTCTTACAATCATCCCTTGCATTTGACATTGTAAAGTATATTGGTGCCATATATTTACTATATCTTGGCATTTCATCTCTTATTAAAAGACAGAATGATCATGATCTCCAAGTAGCACCAGGTTCTACCCTTAAAAGGAAATCCGCTTTTCACCAAGGATTTTTATCAAACGTTCTAAATCCTAAAGTGGCCATGTTCTTTATCACATTCCTCCCTCAATTCGTAAATGCAGGTTCCGATGTCACCGTTCAATTTATCACGATGGGTGTCGTTTACACATTGCTTTCAATCACGTGGTTCTTTCTATATGTCTTTTTTATCAATTATCTACGTGAATGGCTTCTGACGGAAAAGGTGCAGAAGATCATGGATAAAGCAACTGGTCTTGTTTTAATAGGTTTTGGTTTAAAGCTGGCATTCGAAAAACAACATTAATTCTCCATAAACAGGCGCTAATCCTTCCTAAGATTAGCGCTTGTTTTATTTAGGTACGTAAGATTTTCTATAGAAAAATACTTACCGCAGAGTAAACCAACAACAAACACATGATGATTCGAAACACCTTGTCATGTCTAACGAACATTTTTTTGAAAATAGAGCCGAATCCCGCCCAAAGTAGTAATGCTAACCATCCAAGTAATATGGATAATGATAAATAAAACCCAGTGGATTTAATTGTCTGATGAAACGGCAGGATAAACGTACTCATTAAAGTTAAAAAAAATAAGATACTTTTTACATTTATAACTTGAAAGATAAAACCTGAAAAAAATGAGGTTTGACCTTCATTCATCTCATTCTTTGCTGACTCTTTTGGAAAACCTATTCTCCAAGCCAGATAACAAAGGTAGGCTGCACCAGCTATTTTAAAATAAGGCTCAATAACAGGAATCCATTTGTAAATCCAAGTAGTAAAAATCCCGCTTATAATCCCCAGAAAGGCAAACCCTGCCAATATACCCGCACTAAATTTCCAGGATCCTGCAAAACCGAACTTTCGTGCTTCATTCATCATCAGGATATTACTCGGGCCTGGTGTAAGAGATGTGATCATCACATATGAAAAAAACGCTACTATACTCATAAACTCACCTTCACTTACTCATTTACTGTCTGTTAAGTCCTATTGTATGATGTAATTAACTATAAATAAAATTGAAATTAAATTTTTCATTATCATTTTTTTCGATAGATAAAAAAGAGAAGGAGAAACAATATGGAAATTAGACACCTTATTACCTTTCAAACGATTGTGGAAATAGGAAGCTATACAGGGGCGGCTGAGAAACTGGGATATACTCAATCCACCATAACTTCTCATATACAGGCACTCGAACATGAAATCGGAGGAGAGCTCTTTACCTATGTAAAAAGAAAATTACAGCTTACTCATTTAGGTAGCGAACTAATACCTTTGGCTGAGGATCTACTTTCTACCCATAATCAAATTAGGAATATGAAAAGTGTCAACGAGGTAAAGGGAGTGTTAAAGGTGGCTACACCAGAGTCTTTAACCGTTTCCCGTTTAAGTCCAATCATAAGGGAGTACTCCTTAAAATATCCTCATGTCAAACTCATATTAACAAATGGTACATGTGGTCAAAATCAAATTGACTTACTAAGTGGACGTGTAGATGTAGCGTTAATGGTCTATCCTGCAATAAATCCGGACAAATGCATTCACCATCATTTATGCGAGGAAAAAATTGTCCTTGTAGGTAGTAATGATGGACCAAATCAATTGGAGGAATATCAAAAATACAGCCCCACTAAATTTTTCATTACAAATGAAGAAGGGTGTAGCTACCGGACTATGTTTGAACGCTATCTTTTAACACATCACATGAATACCTTTCAAACGATGGAATTATGGAGTATTGAAGCTATTAAACAAACGGTGGCAAGTGGTCTGGGGTTTTCTGTTTTGCCCTATATTACAGTAAAAGAAGAGATTGAAAGTGGAAAACTTAAAATCCTTATCCATTCTGAAAAATTCGAGCCTTCCTACTCACATATGTTGATTAAGAAGAAAAAATGGCTTCCCCCGCAGTCAAAGCTTTTACTGAACTAGTTATTAGTGCATTTGATAAGCAATAGTTTTCCTATTATCTTTCATAAACTTTAAAAGTTAAGTGAAGCATATTGATGTACAAATCAAATCTGTTATTTTATCATAGCCGTATTCTCATGAAGGAGGGAACAAGTTTGATGAATGAGCAAAATAAATCTTTATTAACTTCCTATACATTACCTAATGGAATTCAATTAAAAAACCGAATTGTCATGGCACCGATGACAAATTTCTCTTCTAATCCAGATGGTACAGTCACAGATGCTGAGGTGAATTACTATGCAAGACGTTCCAAAGGAGTCAGCATGGTAATTACAGCTTGTACATATGTCACTCCAAATGGAAAAGGATTTCACGGTGAATTCGGGGCTGACACTGATGAAATGATCTCAAGCTTAAAAAAGTTAGCAAAAAACATTAAAGATCAAGGTGCAAAAGCAGTACTGCAAATTTTCCATGGTGGAAGAATGTGTCCGCCGGAATTAGTTCCTAATGGTGAAATTGTTAGTGCAAGTGATATTCCTGCTGAAAAAGGCGGTGTTTCCACAGATGAGCCTGATGTAAAACCAAGACCATTAACAGAGACTGAGGTTGAGGAAATCATCCATGCTTTTGGAGAAACGACCCGTCGTGCGATTGAAGCAGGATTTGATGGAGTTGAAATTCATGGAGCAAACGGATATTTAATTCAACAATTCTTCTCCCCGCATTCAAATAGACGTGAAGATCGATTTGGTGGAAGTCTTGAAAAACGAATGACATTTCCATTGGCAGTTGTGGATTCAGTGAAAAAAGCAGTTCAGGAGCATGCAAAAACCCCATTTATTGTTGGGTATCGTTTTTCTCCGGAGGAACCTGAAACCCCTGGGATTACAATGGATGAAACACTTGTCTTAGTCGATGCTTTATCAGATAAAGGCCTTGATTATTTGCATGTTTCATTAATGGATTTCTTTTCAACACCAAGAAGAGGTGTTGAGGATTTAACGAAAACTAGAATTGATTATCTCAAGGAAACAATTAATAACAGAGTTCCACTTATAGGGGTAGGTTCTATTTATACAGCTGAAGATGCGCGTAACGCATTTGCAAGTGGAATTCCTCTTCTGGCACTAGGTAGAGAGTTAATTATTGATCCTGATTGGGTTCAAAAAATTGCTGAAGGAAAAGAAGATGAAATTGTTACAAAAATTGATAAAGATAAGCAAGAAGCATTGGTCATTCCTGATCCTCTGTGGAATGCTATTATCAACACACCTGGTTGGTTTCCAGGGGTTTAATTCTTTTGATATCAAACCTTCCGCTCGTGAATGTTCATGATCGGAAGGTTTTTCTTTTATACAGAAATTGAGTGATCATCAAGCTGTTCTTCTGAGATTACTCTTATACCGTTTCGTTTTAATAAGACAGTTGTGACTCCATTTCCGGCAATTTTCTCTCCTGAAAATTTCCCATTGTATATCATCGAACTTCCACAGGATGGACTATATTCCTTAAGGACAACAACTGTTGCCTTTACATTCTTAGCTTGTTGTAAAGTCGTGTATGCACCTTTTATGTATAATTCAGTTACGTCCCTACCTGATTTCTCGATTACTTTAGCTTTCCCATCCAATACATCTTCTCCATTACCTCCTATGATTTCAGCAGGTTCTCTGGGGGTTGAAAAACCGCCAAGTAGTTCAGGACATACAGGGATTGCCTTTTTTTCTTCTATTAGTTTATTAATCTTATAATTTAAACAATGTGTACCGTTATATCTTACCTCTAAACCAGCTAAACAAGAACTGACTAGTATCATGGGGATCACCTCGTTTGTAATCATAATCTCTCAATTAATCAGATTAAAAATTTGGATATTTCTTCCGTTTTTTTAATTATTAGTTTCTTCTTCATACTCTGTTGTTATTTAATGCATTGGGAGATGGAAATTTGTCGTTCCATTGCGCTCCACTACCGATTTAAAAAATAGTATCCAAATCAACACTCTTGAAAATAGGAAACACATATCTTTTATTTAATAGATATCGACCAATTTAAAAAGTTTTTTTGTTTTACTTCATCCCATTCACTTTCTATTACACTGTAGTATACAGAATTCCGGTATGTTCCATCTTTTCTGATCATGTGATTTCTTAAGATTCCTTCCTTCATTCCGCCGATTCTCTCGATAGCTTTTTGAGATCTAAAGTTTCGTTCATCTGTTTTGAATTGGACGCGAATAGCTCCAAGCTCCTCAAAACAATAGCTTAATAAAAGATATTTGCATTCTTCATTTATTTGTGTACCCCATACAGATGGATGTAACCAGGTCCAGCCTATTTCCAGTGATTTATTTAAAGGGGAGATATCTAGAAAACGTGTGCTTCCAATTATTTTGTTGGTTTCTTTTTGTATAATGACAAAGGGAAATTCCGCACCCTTTTCCTTTTTATATAGAGCTGATTCCACAAAATCCTTCATATCATCAAAGCTTGCTATCTCTTTAGGTAAGTGAGTCCATATATTGCGATCACACCCTGCTTCGTATAGCCCTTGCATGTGATGCTTTTGCATAGGCAAAAGTATCACATGTTCACCTTCTAATATTTCGAGTTTAATATCCATAAGGAACCCTCCTTTTATTAATCCTTCACTACTGTTTCAAATACCTTACAAATACTTAAGATAACAGCTCGATTTCTTAACTATATACGATATGTGGATTCCCTGACAGAGTTTTGGTAAATTTAAAGGTGATATCAAATTTTTTTTACAATCTTAATAGACAAAATCATCAACTGGGAAAGGTAACTTTAGGGACAGTTTCCATTTTCAAAAGGGGTTTTTCACATGTTTGATTTATTACTCACAATGGTCGAACGCCTTGGTATCATTGTCATGATTGCCTTTATATTAACGCGATTCAAATTCTTCCGTGAAATGATTTATCATGATCAGCTTAATCGTAAACAGAATGTGACGGCAATCATCTTCTTTGGCTTTTTCGGGATTATAGGTACATATTCAGGCTTGAGCCTTAGTACAGAAACCCTCCAATTTAACCGTCTTCCTTCTGATCTTTCCACAGATGAAGCAATTGCCAATTCGCGCGTAATTGGTGTTGTTTTAGGTGGTCTTCTCGGCGGATACAAAGTCGGGGTTGGTGCAGGTTTAATTGCAGGGCTTCATAGGATCACATTAGGCGGATTTACGGGGATTTCCTGTGGTCTTGCTACCATTCTAGCAGGAGTGATCGCCGGATTCTTTCATAAAACGAACAAACATGTAAAGTTACGTTCCGCTTTTTTGATTGGAGCATTAGCCGAGACATTGCAAATGATTGTCATTTTGCTTATTTCACGCCCATTTGAACAGGCTGTGGCATTAGTCGAAATGATCGGTATCCCTATGATTTTTGCGAACGGAGTCGGATCTGCGCTTTTTCTATTGATTATTAAAAGCGTATTTAATGAAGAAGAAAAGGCCGGTGCTATGCAGGCCCAGAAAACATTGCGGATTGCTGACCAGACGCTTGCTTATCTGCGCAATGGTCTCACCACTGATTCAGCTGGTGCGGTTTGTCACATTATCCATAATGAAATCAAGTCAAGTGCCGTGGCGATTACGAATACTACAGAAATTCTCGCACATGTTGGTCTTGGCTATGATCATCACCGTGCGGAAAGCCCAATACAGACAAAGATTACGATTGATGCGATCAAGCAGGACAAGATTGTTGTCGCGAATCAACGCTCCATTCATTGTCGTGATGAAAGTTGCCCACTCGGTGCGGCTGTAATTGCTCCTTTAAAGTTGCGAAATAAACCAATCGGCACGTTAAAATTTTATTTTCGTTCTGAAAAAGAAATAACGAATGTTGTGATGGAGTTGATTACCGGACTTAGTTCGATGATCAGTAATCAGCTTGAAATCTCTGAAGCAGATAAGGCTTACCAGCTTGCAAAAGAAACAGAAATCAGGGCACTGCAAGCACAGATCAGCCCGCACTTTTTATTTAATACACTTAATACAATCGTTTCCCTTGTCCGAATTGATCCGGCAAAAGCACGTAAATTGCTTGTTTCTTTGTCACATTTTTTACGTCAAAATCTGACTGTGACAACACATACTAAGATTATGTTGGAGCAGGAATTACGACATGTAAAAGCATATCTTGCGATTGAGGAAGCCCGTTTTGTTGATCGTTTGACCATTATCTATGATATAGATGATGGAGCCATTCATCAAAGCATACCTCCGCTTACACTGCAGCCACTTGTTGAAAATGCAATGAAACATGGATTCAAGGATAAAGAGGAAAACTGTTTGTTGAATATTACAATAAGAAAGAAAAAGAACATCACTTATATAAGTGTAAAAGACAATGGAAAAGGAATGAGTAGAGAACTAGCCAATCAACTTTCGCAAACTCCGATACAATCCGAGAAAGGAAGCGGTCTTGCCATTTATAATGTAAATCGAAGGCTGACAATGATGTTCGGAGAAGCTGCAGCACTAATAATTGCAAGCGAACCTGATAAAGGCACAGACATTTCCTTTTCAATTCCATATGAAGTGGAGGAAAAAAACAAATGAAATCAACCATAAAGACATTAATTGTTGATGATGAATTATATAGCCGCGATGAGCTAAAACATTTATTACAGGAGTTCCCATCGATCAACATTGTTGGTGAAGCAGAATCTGGCGAAGCAGCCGTTATGAAATCTCTTCAGCTTCAGCCTGATGTTGTTTTTTTAGATGTAGAAATGCCAAAAATGAATGGAATGGCAGCAGCAAAAGCACTAATGGAATTGAAAAAAGTCCCGCTTATTGTCTTTGCAACAGCGTATCCGCAATTTGCTGCAGAGGCGTTCCGCTATGATGCAATTGATTATTTATTAAAACCTTATGATGAAGATCAGTTACAGGAAACCATTCAGCGGATTGAAAAAAAATTAGTAAATAACGATGAAGGTGAGACAGGTAAACGTTCCGGAAAACTTCCAGTTGAAGCAGAGGGTGAGATTTTTTATCTTGAGCCTGCAGACATCCTGTATATATACAGGGACGAAAAAGTAACGAAGCTGATTACAAAAACTGGAGAATTTGAAACAAAAACACCTCTTAAGGACCTGGAAAGCAGACTTGTTGCTTTCGATTTTTTCCGAATACATAAGAGCTATCTTGTAAATTTATCCTATGTTTCAAAACTAACCCCTTGGTTTAATGGCGCATATCAGTTGCAAATCGAAGGGAGAGACGAAATGTTGGCCGTTAGCAGAAATTATGTGAAGTCACTAAGAATACACTTGGAAATTTAATCCCTTTCCTTGCATCTTAATTCTGATTTTCAACATGATAACCTCTGTTTTTGACCTTTTGGTCTCAAACTCCCCCTTTCATACTGGTATTCTATTATACTAAATGTAAACGCATTCATAAAAAAAGGGGGAGTCATGATGTTTACGTTTTTAGGAGGTATTGCTCTTTTAATTATAGGTTATTTTACGTATGGTAAATTTATTGAAAAAATGTTTGGGGTGAAAGAAAGTCGTGCAACTCCTGCATATGTGAACAGTGATGGTGTTGACTATGTTCCAATGAGCACATCGAAGAATTCACTCATTCAATTGTTAAATATCGCAGGAACGGGACCTATTTTTGGTCCGATTATGGGGGCGCTTTACGGACCGGCTGCCTTTATATGGATCGTTGTCGGCTGTATTTTCGCCGGGGCTGTCCATGACTATTTAACAGGGATGATCTCAATCCGTAACCGCGGCGCCCATTTACCTGAGCTTGCTAGTAAATTTCTTGGTAAAGTTATGAGACATGTTGTAAACGCATTCGCAGTCCTGCTTCTTCTTTTAGTAGGAACCGTGTTTGTCTCAACACCTGCAAGTCTTTTACATGTATTAATGGATGGCAAGATCGCATTAGGCTTAATTATTGGATTTATTTTCCTTTATTATATTTTAGCAACGCTTTTACCAGTGGATAAAATTATCGGTCGTTTATATCCGTACTTTGGTGCATTGCTTGTAATCAGTGCACTTGGTGTGGGCATTGGGTTAATTGTAACAGGAGCACCAATTCCTGAACTTTCATTCCAAAATTTCCATCCTGATAACGCGCCTATTTTTCCATTGATCTTTTTCACGATCACTTGTGGTGCTCTTTCAGGCTTCCATGCTACACAAACACCTATCATTTCGCGTACAACGCAAAATGAAAAACAAGGTCGTAAAATTTTCTACGGTATGATGATTGCTGAAGGGATCATTGCTATGATTTGGGCAGCAGCATCTATGAGCTTGTTTGACGGCTATAACGGTTTAAATGAAGTGCTTGCAGCAGGTGGTCCTGGTGCGGTTGTAAGTGAAGTTTCAACAACGATGCTCGGCGCCATCGGAGGTACACTTGCCGTACTAGGTGTTGTCGTTTTACCAATTACATCTGGTGATACTGCTTTCCGTAGTGCACGTATGATTATTGCTGAATACCTGAACATCGCCCAAAAGAAATTTTCGAGCCGTTTATGGATCGCGGTTCCGTTATTTGTTATCTCCTTAATTTTGACTCAGATTGACTTTAACATCTTATGGAGATATTTCAGCTGGGCCAACCAAGCAACAGCGGTAATTGCATTATTTGTTGGAGCCATGTATTTATATATTGCAAAGAAAAACTACTGGGTATCACTTATCCCGGGATCGTTCATGCTCGTTATGGTGATTACCTATATCCTTAATGCCCAAATCGGCTTCCGTTTATCAATGGATGTTTCATGGTATGGCGGTGTGATCGGAACGGCAATCCTGCTTGTCCTATTCTTCCGTGCTGCTAAAAAGGCTCGAGCTAAGAATCTGCAGCTTGATGAGGATATTTCAGGCTGGGATAAGGTGGCATAATTAATTCAATTAAGAAGTTTGTATAGGGATAGTTCTTAGCACTTATATATAGTGCAGGACTGTCCCTTATTCTTTATTTAAAATGATCAGCCATTAGCTTAGAAACATCGAGATTTTATGCTAATATGAAAGTAAAATATATACTGTTTAGCTTAGGAGGGATGTTACAATGTTAGACCAAACCATCATCTATCTCGTATCTGGTCCAATCGGGGTTGGAAAATCAACAACATCTAAAGAACTTGCTCAAAATGTTTCGAACTGTGTTCTTATTCATGGTGACTCGTTTCTGCAAATGTTTGATTATCGTTCAGATACTTCATGGGAACATCGATTAAGACTAACGTGGGAGAATATCCTTGCCATAACGAAGAACTTTACTCACCATGGCTTTAACATCGTCATTGACTTTGTAGTGGAAGATGAGCTCGAGTGGTTTTGTCAGCAGATAAACGACCTGCCAGTAACATTGAAATATATTGTCTTAAGGGCAGATAAAGAAAAACTCATCGAACGTATCCATTCGCGTGGAGATCACGAGTCAATCGACCGCTCTTTATTTTTATTAAAGAAACTGGAATCGCTTCCTTCTAATAAATCATTTTTATATGATACGACTCTAAAACATACAGGAGAAATCGTAGATACCATCCTAAACGACAATCGTTTTTCTGTTAATATATAGAGAAAAAATGGGCTTCCTTCTATATGAAAAAAGCCCATTTTTCATTATTAAATCAGTTTTATAGGTGTATCCAAATTATCATTGCGATACGATCGATACGAGACGAATTCTTTTCCGTTTAAATAACCATCCATTTGTAAGATACGTTCATTATTGGTTTCTAAATAGAAATGTTTGTCGTTAGTTTTCAGCCTGAAAAATGTATAAGTATTACCAAGCAAATTTTTCGTGCTTATCTTTGTGTCAGGGTGCATCTGAATGAACTCAGCCAGCTGCTGTACGGAAGAATAAGGGATTTCAGCCATATCATAAAAGGTTCCCTTCATATTATCTTTCAACCTACTAAATGCTGTTATGGCTTTTTCTTTTATTTTGTTCCCATCAAACTCCATAAAATCTCTCCTTGTAAGTAAGACTATTAAGAATAATCCCCAATAACCAATAAAATAAACAGAGATTTTATACAACACCATCCAAGCAACTTGATTTTCCCTGCCAATTACTTCGGATTCCACCCATTTAACACATTCTCAACAGTATAAAGTTCAGCCTCTTCATCCGTTAATTGAGGGCGTGAAAGATTTGCTCCAGGTCCCTCGTTTTGATACTCATAAAACCTCGCATCTTTTGCACTGAAGCCTGACATATCAGTCCACCCATTCTGGTGAATATGCGGTCCAAGTTCACTGTTTTTGAAGACCACACTTGCAATCGCATTCGGGTCACCTCCAGGGTGCCAAGGTCTTCCTAAATAAACCGTTCCATCTGCGGCTTCGCTTACTAATTTGCTATTGATAAACAGAAAACCATATGGTTTGTTGATGTCCGTACTTGCGGCTGTGATATAGCCATTATTTGTTTTAGAGCCTCTGTCAACTGAGACAATCTCACACTCTTCAAAAACAGCTCTTGCTCCACCAAAAATAAAATCAACATCACCTTCTATATAGCATTGACTAAAGTATTGAGTTCCATCATTTACATAAAGTGTATCCTGATTCCCTATGAAGCGTACATTATGAAACTTCATTCTTTCGCCACGTGTATAAACAGCAACCGCTTGAGAGCCACCCTCTACTAACCGTTCATCAAAGGAATTTTCCATTGTCATATTTTTGGCAGTAAAGTCATTTGCGTACAGATATACACTTGCACTGCCACTTGTGCCATATGTTCCACCTTCAGGCCTTTCCTTTTTTGCGTAGTTATCATACGTTAAAACCGTGTTCTCTGCACTTTCTCCTACTAATGTAATAAATGGTTTATTTGCCGGTACTTTTATGACCTCTTTATAAATACCGTTTTTCACAAAGATCTTAACCGGGTCTGTATTATTGGCAGGTACAGCATCAATAGCTGCTTGGACTGTTTGATAATCTCCGCTCTCATCCTTTGAAACTGTCAATTTGACATGTAGTTTCTTTAATTCCTCTGTCGCATCTTCCACTCTACTTACCTCCCCTTCAACAAGTTTTCTACCATAGGTATCCTTTAATTCATTAGGTAGAACCTCCACATAAACACGGTTTTCAAAGTATCCTGTTGTTTTTGCTATTTCTAATAGCCGCTTTGCATAGCTTCCGCCCCACGAATAGCCATCACGACGTTCTTTTTCAATTTCTTGAATGGATCGTTTAATGACACCATCTCTTCCGGAGAAAATTGGTTCATTCGTTCCAATTTCGTAAAATCGGTACCATGTCACTGCTTCCGGATCTTCAACAAAATAAACTCCATTTGGGTCCCCGCTTACGTAGCGAATTCCTTCAAGTTTTACTTCTTCAAACCATTGAAGCGCACTTAAAACCGCATGTTGTATCTCGGGAGTTTGATTAGGACGTGACATTAAAAATTTCACAATCCCCACCGATTCACTTCCAGATATCGATGGATGTTCATAAACCCTGGCATGCTGTGCTTCATACGTAGTAGGATCATGCTGCGCACACCAGGCCGTCAGTTTTCCATCTACTTTAATTTGAGATTTTAAAATATAGTCAATCCCTTTATTCATAGATCCTTCAAGCTTACTCCTTAAAGAATCATCTACTATGTTTTGATCAAAAGGATATTTTTTATTTACTATATCATCCATCAGTTGTAAAACATTAATCATCGCATTATCGTTAAATGTAACATAATTAGAATAATACACAGAGCTCTCCGGAGAATCGCCTCGCTGTGGATAAACTTGCGGCCAGCCGCCTGTTTCATATTGCATCGTAAGTAAGAAATCAATGCCTTTTAACATACTTTCTTTCAACATTTCATCATCTGTTTCCCTGTAAACCTCAGCAATATATCGTATTTCCTTTATCGTTGCATTATTGTCAATGGAACCTAATTCTTCACCATTAGGTCCAAATTGCGTTGAGCGCTTTTCCTGTCCATCCCACGGCCTGCTATACTCTTCATCCATGCTTTTAGTCCATCCGCCATGATCCATCTGCCATGACACAAGGTTTTTCGCACGTTTCGTTGCTTCTTCAAGATCTCCAGTAAACTCATTATTTTCTTCTTTCGCAATCTTTCCATCTTTTAATGGCTGCTGAAGTTCATATAAAACAACAGTATCACCAAATTTATTTTCCCCAACTGCCGCACGTGTCGGGTATACATTTTCCAAGGAAGGATTTAATCCGTTAAAAGTTCCAGTTGCGGCTTTTATTGCGAATGCTTTCACATCAAAATTCTCTACTTGTCCATCCAACATCACAACAACTAATTGAGGTGTAACAGACAATGAATTCACAACATGAATCTCGTTTGACTGCGGATTTGTTACTTTTTCTATTTTTTCAAAGATTCTCGCTGCCTCACCGATTGTGACATAATCTTTTTTACCGAAACCCGGCTTCCCTGACATGATCCCTTTGGAAACCACTGCACCTACTGCATTGTTATTGTTTCCTTTTCCAGGTGATAAGTCCAAAATTTCACTTATAATACCTGCAGCTTCTCGTCTTGTTATCTTCTCTTCTGCCTTTATGTTTTCAACTTGGTCTTGTGTGACATACCCCTCATGTGATGCTGCTTCTAATACATAGCTCCACCACGTGTTTGTTGAGAAATCTCCCTCAATGTTTTTGTAAGTTTCTTCCTTATAGAAGCCCATAACACGATTGATGGCTGCGAAAAATGCCAGTTTTGACATCTGATCGCCTTCCGTATGTGTAGAAGTATCAACCATACCTGCAGCATTTAATTTCTTCAGGGTTACTCCATTCACTAATTCCTGTAATTCTACTTGTTCTACTTCAATAGGTTTAGGGCTATCATCATCTGGATCTTCAGTAGAATTGTGAATACGCAGATGATCGATATTTGCCCCGCCGCTTGGACCTACCCCTTTTGCTACAATGGTATTATCACCAGCATTTAGGTCCACTTTAATTGAAACGGTTTGCCAATTTGTCCACTCCCCAGTTGAGTGAAAAGCCAGTTCCTCACGAACAATTTGGTCATTAACGGTGATTTCAACAGGTCTATTTTCTGCTGAACCATTTGCATAGCGGAAGACGAAAGAATATTCTCCATCGGCCTGAATATCCGGAATGGTCCATGTGATCGTCCCTCCTGGTGCATTCGGTTTATAATCAACAAAACCTGTACCAGTATAGCCTGGATGTTGGTTGTCAATGATCGCTTCTTTAATCGTAGCTTCTTCTGCTTCATAGATCGAATCAAATACACTTTCCTCACTCGCGAAAGCCCTTTCATTTTGTGGGATGCCTACTAAAGATGAGACAACCAAGGCACATGTCAATAAAATAAAAAATACCCGTCGATAACTCCCTCTCCCCTTCTTCAAAAGCTTCCTTCCTTTCTAAAGTAGATTTTGTTGCCCCCTGATTATAGGCCAAGTATTTTATCGATCGATATAATCAGTTTCTTAGAGCAGGGTATTTAGACCCTAAAAATAAGAAGAAGTAGAGAAAGTGAGCATAAAAATAAAAATGATTATAACTTTTCAGCTATTCTTCTTGTCCTATTCGAAGGTTTTAAAGGTTGTTATAAAATGAAAATAAGCGATCCTTCTGAATGAAGAATCGCCCTCATATTAAACATTACTGGATATAATATGTCGCATCTTTGAAAACTAAGATAAAGTAAAACAGTAATAGGTGATCATTGTTTTTCACCCCAAAAGTGGAGGATACAGGTATTCTTTCAGCTGCAAACCCCTTCATCAACTCAAAAAAGACCACAAGCAGCTTTTCAATTATAAAACCGATCTATCGAAAACTGAGAAATATCTATTTCATTCTTACCTGAAACAATCAAGTTGCTTAAAGCTTGTCCAACTGCACTGCTAAATTTGAATCCATGTCCTGAGAATCCCGCTGCAATGGCAACGTTGGAATACTTAGGATGTACATCAATTACAAATTTATCATCTGGAGTAAGTGTATACATACAGGTTTTCCCATACTTCAGCTGGCCAATTTCAGGGAGATATTGATTTAAAAATTGAATCAAATCCTCTCTATCTTCTACTATTTCACCAAACTGCTTCATCACTTCATCTGGATTGATACGTTCTCCTCCATCATGACGGCCTACCTTCAAACCTGCGCCATCAACACTTGGAAAGCCATAATAAAGTCCTTGCGAAGTCTCAAATGCAAAGGCCGGGAAATCGTTAGAGTTGTAGATTTTTTCAATAGTATCAAACCAGGCAAATGTCTTTCTTACCGGTGTAAGAGGAAGATCCAAATCCAGCATCGAAAGGAGATGGCCGGACCATGCTCCTGCAGCAACAACCAATGAATCCGAGTAAAAGGTCTTATCGATAGTCTTAATCGTTACCTTCTCTTCTTGAATATGAATCTCTTTCACTCTGCTATTTGAAAGAATCGTAGCACCATTCATTTCAGCAAGCTTTTGATACGCTTTTATACTTTCTTCACATTTTAGAACACCTGAAGTTGGTTCAAAACAGCCAACAAAATCATTTGGCATTGTGATACCGGACCACCGATTTTGCACTTCTTCCGGATCCATCACTTCTAGTGGCAACGAATACGTAGTAGAGCTTGAGATCGTATTTTGAATAAAATTAGACTCTTTATTCCCAACACTGAGCACTCCTGTCGGGATAAATAATGGCTTTCCTGTATCTCTTTCTAATTCATTCCATAATTCCTGTGCTTTAAGGATAAAAGGTACATATTCTTCACCCTCGGCATACGCATATCGAATGATCCGCGTTTCTCCATGATGACTACCTTTGTTGTGAGGTGGATGAAAAGAGTCTAGCAATAACGTTTTCTTTCCACTTTTTGATAGGTAATAACCTGCTGCCATCCCCATTGAACCCGCACCAATTATAATTACATCATAGTTCATATCCTTTAACCTCCATCTCCATGCATAACGATGTCATAGTTTATTAAAGTATAATGGATATTCAAACCTTGGGAAATGAATTTGTTGATAACTATGGTGAGTCTATAAGGAGAATAATGCATTACCTGTGAATTGTTTATCTTAAGACTATTTGTGGCCTAAACATCGAAGAAAAATATATACAAAAGGATGTCCAAACAACTAACGTTTAGGACACCCTTAATAAAAAACAGTCAGAATTTATCGTTTATCCAACTTATATTGTACTTGTGTCGATCACAAAACGATATTTAACATCTGAAGTTAATACTCGTTTGTAGGCTTCGTCAATTTCATCAGCTGAAATCACTTCAATCTGAGGTACAATATTATGTTTTCCACAGAAATCCAACATTTCCTGAGTCTCACGAATACCGCCAATCATTGAACCTGCAAATGAGCGGCGATGACCGATAAGAGAGAATACATTTACTGCCAATGGCTCTGCAGGAGCACCAACATTTACCAACGTACCATCTAATGTTAATAGCGAGAGGTACGCACTAATATCAATACTTGCACTTACTGTATTAATGATTAAGTCAAAAGAACCGGCAAGTTTCGTAAATGTCTCAGGATCACTTGTTGCATAGTAGTCACTGGCACCAAATTGCAGGCCATCTTCTTTTTTCTTCAATGATTGAGAAAGAACAGTAACCTCAGCACCCATGGCATGTGCAATTTTGACAGCCATATGACCAAGACCACCCAAGCCGACAACCGCTACTTTTTTACCTGGCCCGGCTCCCCAATGGTTTAATGGCGAATATGTTGTAATACCCGCACAAAGTAATGGTGCTGCTGCATCAAGTTCAATGTTGTCAGGAATTTTCACAACGAAACCTTCTGTTACAACAATGTGAGTCGAATAGCCACCTTGAGTTGGCTCACCATATTTGTCAACACCAGCGTATGTAGGGATATTTCCTTTTAAACAGTATTGTTCTTCACCTTTACGGCAGTTCTCACAGTCCCCGCAAGAGTCAACCATACATCCAACTCCTACTCTGTCACCAACCTTGTACTTTGTAACTTCTGGGCCTACATCCGTCACAATACCCGCAATCTCATGTCCGGGAACAAGCGGATAATTCACAGGACCCCATTCCCCGTGAGCAGTATGAATATCAGAATGGCATATGCCTGCAAATTTAATTTCAATTAAAACATCATGTGAATCAAGGTCACGCCGTTCAATTTCAGCTGCTCTGAATGGTTTGTCAGGACCTTCAACAGCTCTTGCTTTAGCAGTTATCATAATAAATGCCTCCTATAAATTGAATTTCCAAGAGAATGAACGTTTATTTTTTCTCTTGCAAAACAATGGTAAGCCTTATAGTTAACTCTAGGTCAAGTAATATATATAATTCTTTTTGAAAATTTCAACATTCACTTTAAATGGACTTTGACATCCACTAAATCCCGTGATAAACTTCACAAAATATAAAGTTAACTCGAGGTTCATATCCTTTAATAATAGGGGAGAGATATGATGAAAACATATTCTATCAGTGAAGTAGCAAAAGAATTAGATCTAACAGTGTATACCTTGCGTTACTATGACAAAGAGGGGCTTATGCCTTTTGTAGAACGGTCATCAAGCGGAACAAGGATTTTCAAAGACTCTGATATCAGTGCTTTAAAGGTTATTGAATGTCTTAAGTCGACAGGAATGCCTATTAAGGAAATTAAACATTTCATCGATTGGTGTTCTGACGGGGATTCCACATTACAACAAAGATATGACATGTTTATAGAACGAAAAGCCACTGTAGAAGCACAGATGGAGGAACTGAAAAAAACAATGGAGCTGATCGAACATAAATGCACTTATTACAAGACTGCGTTGGATGCCGGGACTGAAGATATTCATAAAAAGGGAAAAATAGAGATTACTAATTAACAGAAAACAAGCTGGATTTCATAGACATTGATGAAACACAGCTTGTTTTCTGCTTTATTGAGCTACTATTTTTTGTTATGTTTCAGAAAGACAGTTGGATGAAGAAAAAACAATTTATTTATTTCCCGATAATTCCTTTCCCAACGACCGTTTTCTTGTCCAAATCAACAAACACCACAAGGCTTTCGGAAGAATTCGTTTGGGAATGATTAAATGATACAGAATAAACTTCGTCCTTTTGATAGTTATCATCAATGAATGGTTCTATATCACCCGATACAGTTACTTTCTTTACAATTGAGTCTTTCGGGCTCACTGGGATTAAATCTTGTTCTTCATCTGTAAGGCTATTAAATGCAACCATCTCAATTGGTACATTTTCTTTTGATTGACAACCAAGTAAAATCATAGATAAAGAAATGAACAGTGGTAGAAGAATGAATTTGTACAATGAATACCTCCTCTTTTTAAAATTTGACGTTGATTCTTTATATTAGTTTCATCTTTCGAATTAATTAATAAATTACCTTTTCCAAGTACCCGAACATTCTCTTCTACCACAAAGCAAGTGGCTGTTTCATACTAGGTTTTGGATAGACTGAGTCTATTTGCCTCAAATCCTGCTGTGTTAAATGAATCTCAGCAGCTTTCACATTATCTATTACATGAGCAGTTTTACTAGATTGTGGGATAGCAATTGTTTTTCCATTTCGAATACACCATGCCAATAAAATTTGAAAAATAGTTGCATGATGTTTTTCAGCAATTTCCTTTAAAACTTTTTGTTTCGTTAGATTAGTACCCAATCGATCACCACGAGCAACTGGAGCATACGCGATTAATGGCATTTCAAGTTTGCTCATCATAGGTACTAAATCGAATTCAATCCCTCGATCTCCTAAATTATAACGGACTTGATTTGATTCACATTTTATTCCATCAGGTAATTTCATTATTTTTTCTAAGTCATCAACATCTAAATTAGAAACACCCCATGACTTAATTTTACCCTGACTTTTTACTTTCTCCAAGGCTTCAATCGTTTCTTCAATAGGTATAGGTCCCTTCCAATGGAGTAAGTATTGATCTACATAATCTGTATTTAATCTTTTTAAGCTATTTTCTACACTAACGGGTATTTGCTTTTTTGAGGCATTTGAAGGAAGAACTTTTGAAATGAGAAATAATTCTTCACGGTTATAAGGCTTAATAGCATGTGCAACTAATCTCTCCGCATTTCCATCTCCATACATTTCAGCAGTATCAATAACTTGAACGCCATGATCAAGACCCACTCTTATTGCTTCTACTTCTTGTTCAAATGTATCTGCTTTGTCTCCCATATTATACGTGCCTAAGCCTATGGGAAAAACTTTTCTTCCTGAAATTTTTACTTTATTCATTTTTTCACTCCTTCTAATCTCGGACCAGTACAGATTTAGAAACTTGTTTTGAAAGATTAAAACTGTAGTTTCTAAGTAAAATAATGACCAAACTTAGAATCAATGATAAGATTCCCACTAATACAACGTATTGTGTACCCATTTCTGATATAAGTAACCCACCTGCAGCTGCGCCAACTGTTGTACCTACGTTACAGGCAGATATAAATAAACCATTCGCGAAATCAGGAGCTTCTGGAGCTGAAGAAGAGATCAAATATTGATTAATATTAGCCATAATCCCTCCAGCCAATATTCCCCAAAGGAACGTGATGATGACCATAAGCACGGCAAACTCTCCAATGAAGAATAAAAGGATGTAAACGATACTCAATAATAAAGGAAAAGATAAGATGGACTTAATTGGATGATTAGTAAGCATCTTCCCAGCAACGATGTTTCCAATAATATTTGCCCCACCGAATATGAATAATGTTAAACTGATCATATTTGGAGACATTTGGGTAACAATTTCCAAGTACTCGGCAATATAACTATATACCCCAAATACGGAGGCATTTAGTAAAATGACTGCTGCTATAGAAACCCATATAATAGATTTTTTTAATACAGCAAGTTGTTCACCGTAAGATTGTCTCTCTTCAACTGGCATAGATGGTACAAAAATCAATGTAGCGACCAATACAAATACATTTACTATAGCAAAGAAGGCCATCGCCATTTCATACGAAACAGCAATATCGATAAAACTTGCAATCGGGACGCCTGCTACCATTCCAGCAGATATTCCTATGAATACTTTCGAAACAGCTTTTGGAGCTTCTTCAGGTTTTACTGAGGAAGCGGCTACTGTAAATGCCATGGAACAGTAAACAGGATGGAAAAGAGCTAGTGCGACCCGGATGATTAATAGAAAGGTAAAGTTCGTTACAAAAACGGATGCGATGTTTCCGACAACAAAAACACTTAGTACAAGTAACATGACCTTCTTCCGATTGATCCCGGATAACAATAACGGCATCGTTGGTCCGGATATAGCAATTGCTAAAGCAAAAAGACTTACCGTTAATCCTGCTGTTGCTATGCTGACATTGAAGTTGTCAGCAATGGAAGGCAATAATCCAATCACCCCCATCTCTGTATTTAAGATGCCAAAAACACCGATGGTTAATATGAAAATCAACAATTTATTACCTTTTATTAAAAATAACTCCTATCTCAAAATAAAATGCTCCCAAAAAGCATAGAGAGCATTTTATTAAAATTTTCTTTTCGAGGAATTACTCAAATATAGTAGATAACATCCTATCTTACTGTTACCTTCACCCTTCATTATTTATTCTAGCTGGGCATATTCCTTATAGCCAATACCTATATCTTATATCATGATATGCTTGATAAGCATTTGTAAAGAATTTATACTAAAACTGATAAAGGAGGAGCGTTTGGATGGAATTTAGAGTTTTGCGATATTTCCTTACGGTTGCAAGAGAAGGAAGCATTACGGGTGCTGCTGATTTTTTGCATGTTACACAACCAACATTGTCAAGACAATTAAAAGATCTTGAACAAGAGTTAGGAAAAAAACTATTTACTCGCAGTAGTCACAGTATCATCCTCACAGATGAGGGAATGCTCCTGCGAAAAAGAGCAGAAGAAATCGTTAATATGGTCGAAAAATTAGAGGCTGAATTTCATTCCATGGAAGAAACTATAAGTGGTGATGTTTACATAGGTAGTGGGGAAACAAAAGCCATGAAACAGATTGCACGGGTAGCAAAAGATTTACAAGTACGGTACCCAAATATACGGTATCACCTCTACAGTGGAAATGAAGATGATGTGACGGAACGTCTTGACAAGGGATTGCTTGATTTTTGTATTCTAATTGAACCAGCTGATTTATCAAAATACAATTATATCAATATTCCCGCCAAAGATGTTTGGGGTGTTGTGATGAGAAAAGACAGTCCTCTTGCTTCCAAAGATACTATTGGAGTAGCTGATTTATTAAATATTCCGCTAATCTTTTCACGACAGGCTATAAAACAGACCTTATCTAAGAATGAATTTGTGGATTGGTTTGGTGAAGATTTTGATAGATTAAACGTCGTGACAACATACAACCTTGCCTATAATGCTGCCATTATGGTTGATGAAGGCATAGGTTATGCAGTAACCCTTGATAAACTAGTGAATACATCTAGTGACAGTAACCTTTGTTTTAGACCGCTAAAGCCACGACTTGAAGCTGGCTTAAATATTGCTTGGAAGAAACATCAGGTTTTTTCTGCAGCAGCAGATATGTTTTTAAAAGAAATTCAGTCGAAATTTACGAATTTCTTATGATGTTTCTTCATGATAAAAAGACGCCTTATTCCTATACTACCAAGGAATGAAGGCGTCAATATCACGGTCTATTAATAAAATAAATGAATTAAATCTGCTTTTTCAATATTCCCGAAATATTTTTTAACATCAATGTTATCAAATACTGCTTTAATCGCTTCTTTTTCATAACGTGCACCAATTAATCTATTTTCCACTTCTTCAACATCAACGGCACCGAAAAAGTCACCATATATTTTACAATTTTCTATGATTCCCTTTTGTACTTCAAGTCGAATATCAATTTGACCAACTGGAAACCGGTGTGAGTGCTGATAGTTAAATTTCGGTGATTTCCCATAATTCCAATCCCAATTTTGATAACGTTCCTCTGAGATTTGATTAATTTTTTTCCAATCATCTTCTGTAAGGTCATAAGTTGGAACCGAATCAGTTCCGTCGAATATATAGCGAAGCAAAAGCTCTCTAAATTGTTCAATCGTAATGCGTTCGTTTAAATATTCGCTAATATTTGCTACTCGACTCCGAATGGATTTAATCCCCTTTGACTCAATTTTATCTTTTTTAACTTTTAACGCAGCAACGACACTATCAATTTCTGAGTCAAATAATAATGTACCATGGGAAAACATTCTTCCTTTGGTTGAAAACTGGGCATTCCCGGAAATCTTACGACCATCTCCTGCTATGATATCGTTTCTTCCACTCAACTCTGCTTTTACACCGAGTTTTCCAAGCGCTTGTACGACAGGTTCAGTAAACTTTTTAAAGTTATGAAAACTGTCTCCATCATCTTTCGTAATAAAACTAAAATTCAAATTCCCTTCATCATGGTAAACAGCACCGCCACCTGACAGCCTTCTCACAACATGAATATGATTTTCTTCCACATAAGAAGTATTAATTTCTTCAATGGTGTTTTGATTTTTCCCAATAATGATTGAAGGTTCATTTATGTAAAATAATAAATAGGTTTGATTTGGATCTAAATGTTTAACTGCATACTCCTCAATAGCTAAATTTATTCTTGGGTCTGTGATTCCTTTATTATCTATAAAAAGCATCCTATGTCCTCCATCAAGTTTATTCCAATAGTATCGGTGCCTTTGAACACAATCTTCCCTTGCTTTCTTAAATTGGTTGGCAGTATTCATATCCGTTCTACTTGTTGCCTCATTTACCGCTCCAACAATTGCACATAAAGAACGTCTTACGCAAATCTGTTTCCTTAAGTACCCTTAAGGATTCACCTTAAAGATACTGCATAATTGTACTTGGAGCAAATTTTAGAAACAGACTATTAAGAAAAGATCTTGGTGGATAAAGGAAAACTGGACGAGGAAAAGCCATTTTGCAAGACGGTAACCTTAAATTTTAAATCGTCCAACTTGTTTGAATAACGTTTCAGCTGATTTGGCTAATCGATCAGAACTTGTAGCTACTTGCTCCATTGAGGTACTTGTTTGTTGTACCGATGCAGCCGTTTGCTCAATCCCTGCTGCTGCTCCTTCCGAAACTGTTGCAATTTCTTCAATCGAATTATTGATTTCATCACTATTGTCCTCTATCGTGCTAAGATTTCCTGAGATAAATTGTACTCCTTTAGTCATTTCCAATAAGGCCTGATTAATTTTCTCGAATGTCTCGCCAGTAGATTTAATTTGATTTGTTCCCTTTTCCACTTCCCTATAACCGGACTGTAAAGAGTCTGTCATAATAGTAGATTCAGATTGAATATTCCTTACAATGAGAGTAATATCCTCCACAGACAAGGAAACTTGTTCTGCAAGTCTTCTCACTTCATTAGCAACTACTGAGAATCCCTTACCATGTTCTCCTGCTCTTGCTGCTTCTATTGCGGCATTTAGGGCAAGTAGGTTCGTTTGGTCAGCGATATCCTTAATAACTCCAACAAGTTTGGTAATTTCTTCTGACTGCTTTTCTAGTGTTTTCACTTTTTCTACTGCATCTTTTACAATAGAATGGATCATGCCCATTTGCTCAATAGAAGCGAACATTAATTTACTTCCCGTGTCTGTCAATTCAATTACATGTTGAGAAGATTGAAAAACTTCTTTCCCACTTTGGCTTGCTTCGTTTATCTTACCGGAAAAAACCTTCATTGCAGACGCTAAATCGCTTGTGGTATTAGCTTGTCCTTCCGATTCTGAAGACAGTACCTGCATAGTTAAGGCAATTTGACTGCTTCCCTCTTTTACTTCAAATGCAGATTGTGTAAGTTCTTCACTTTGTGCTGATACGGATTCTGAAACGAATTGAATCTCTTGTAACAATCCCTTAATGTTCTCACTCATTTGGTTAGTTGCAGCAAATAAACGTCCAATTTCATCGAGGGATTTCGTCTCAATTGGCTTTTGACTTAGATCTCCTTTAGCAAGTAACCCCACTCGATTTGTAACGGTTTGAATAGGCTTTGAAATAATAGATGACATGAAAAAAGCGATAATAATACCTATAAAAGCAACAACAACAGAAACCGTCAAGCCCATCTTAATGTTTGTTTCATTATTAGTAAGTAAGTTGTTCCCAGCCCCTTGGATCATTTTTTCTCGATTATTAATTTGATATCGATAACCATTCATGATTTCATCAGCAGCTACCCGAACTGCTCCCTCTAAATTCTCCTCCGCTAGCTCTTCTTTTCCACTTTTATAAACAGCAAACACTTCTTCATTAACAAGTTGTTCCCAATCTAAGCTTTTTGCTACTAATTGTTCAAAATCCTCTGAGTCATTGATTTTTAATGCTGTTTCCTCCACTGCTCGACTTTTTTCTGTATAAATATTAAATTGATCAATATACTCTTGTTTTCCTGTTAAAATATATCCTCTTACTAGCCCAATTCTTTCTGACATGTTTTGGCCTAATGTTTCATCAGCAATTAACAAAGGGATTTGGTGGTTAATGATATTCTTGGCATCGAAATTAATAGATTTAGATGCCATAAAATTATAGGCTCCAAAAGCAATCGTTAACAAAATGACAAATGAGAATCCAATTAGTATCTTTGCTCTTATTGACTTTAACTTAAATCTGTAAAAAGGATTCTTCTTCATACTAACACCTCTTTCCCTATCTATAGAAAAACCCCTTGTCCCTCATGGACAAGGGGTTTTCCCCAGCATTTATTAAATTAAGCTCTTTGTTTACGTGTCATTACGTCGAAGATTACTGCAAGCGCAAGTACTCCACCACGAATCATATATTGAGGTGCGATTCCAACACCTAATAAATTCATACCGTTTGTTAAAGTCGCCATAACGATTGCACCAATAACTGCTCCTGTTACTTTACCAACACCACCCGCAGCGGAAACCCCACCAACGAATGCTGCGGCAATCGCATCAAGCTCAAATAATGTACCAGCTGTTGTAGTAGCTGATTGTAAACGTGCTGTGAATAAAATACCAGATAAAGCCGAAAGCATACCCATTGAACCAAATACTAAAAACGTAATTTTACTTACATTAATACCAGTAAGATGTGCCGCTTCTGGGTTACTACCTACTGAATAAATATGACGGCCAATTACTGTTTTTGTTGTAATAAAGTGATAGACAAGAACAACCACGAGAATAATAATAACAGTCCATGAGAAACCATTATATCCAGCTAGTAGCCAAGTAATATAAGCCATTATTCCTGAAACAAAAAGTAATTGCAAAATAAAAATAGGTTTTGATACAACATCGAATTCGTATTTGATTTTATTTTTACGATTTGTTATCGCACTATAGATGTAAAATAAAATTCCAACTAAACCTAGAAGTAGTGATAGTAAATGAAAGCCTCCCACTTCAGCAATTGAAGGGATATATCCATTACCAATTGCATTAAACGCATCATTATCAACGATAATTGTACCTGATTTTTCTGTTGCTAATAAAATCGCACCACGATAAATTAACCAACCAGCTAAGGTAGCAACGAACGCTGGAATTCCAACTTTAGCTACTAAGAAACCTGTAACCGAACCAGCACAAATACCTAGAATTAGAATGATTGGGATGACGATAAAGACTGGCATTCCAAACTGCATTAACAAAATAGCGGCTAATGCTCCAAGAAAGCCGGCTAAAAATCCAATCGATAAGTCAATATGTCGAATAACGATAACGAGCATAACACCGACAGCTAGAACAGCAATATATCCTGCTGAATCTAGTAAATTACTAATATTTCGAGAGGACATGAAAAGTCCATTTGTAAGTATTTGAAACGTGATCATAATGACAATTAATGCGATATACATCCCATAATCACGAATATTATGCTTTACTAATCCCTTTAGCTCATTAATATATTTCATATCTTTTGCCTCCTATTGCGTCGCAAGTTCCATGATCTTTTCTTGGCTGGCTTCCTCTGAAGATAATTCACCTTTAATTTCACCTTCAGCCATTACATAAACGCGATCGCTCATACCAAGGACTTCACCAAGCTCTGATGAAATCATAATGATACTCATACCCTTATTAATCAGTTCATTCATAACTGTATAAATTTCAAATTTAGCACCAACATCAATTCCTCGTGTTGGCTCATCTAAGATTAGTAATTTTGGACCTACAAATAACCATTTTCCTAATGACACCTTCTGTTGGTTACCACCACTTAAGTTACCAACTAGCTGTAGTAAAGAAGGTGTTTTAATCCCTAGGGATTCTCTATATTCTTGTGCAATCACATTTTCTTCGTTTTCATTAACGACTCCATTTGAGGAGATCTCTTTCAAGTTTCCGATTGAAATGTTGCTTTTGATATCCTGTTGTAAAAACAGTCCGTCACCTTTTCGATCTTCGGTAACATAAGCAATTCCTGCTTTTATAGCTTCACTTGGATGTTTAAATTTTCCAGGTTGCCCTTCTATAAATAAATCACCTTGAATTTTATATTTTGCTGCATTTCCAAAAATACTTAATGCAAGTTCTGTTCTCCCTGAGCCCATTAGTCCAGCAATACCAACGATTTCCCCTTGCTTTACATGCATATTCACATTGTTGGCAACGTTTCGTCCAAGCTTTGAATCATAGGCCGTCCAGTTCGATAATTCAAGAACCTTTTCACCTAGAACTTTCTTTGGCCGTTTTGGATAAATATCTTCAATTTCACGCCCAACCATGTTTTTGATAATGGCTTCTTCGGTAATTTCTCCTTTTGATCTTTCTAACGTACAGATGGTTTGCCCATCACGTAAGACAGTTGCCTTATCCGCGATCGCGGTAACTTCTTTCAACTTGTGAGAAATCATGATGGATGTGATTCCTTGTTTTTTTAATTCTAGTAATAATTGCAGAAGGTTTTCACTATCATCTTCATTTAGTGCTGCTGTTGGTTCATCTAGAATCAATAATTTAACTTTCTTACTTAACGCTTTCGCAATTTCCACTAATTGCTGTTTCCCTACACCTAAATCTTTAATTAAGGTTTCCGGATTTACTTTCAAGCCTACTTTATCTAACATTTTCTTTGCTTCAACGATGGCTTTATTCCAATTTAAAACGCCACCTTTTTGAATCTCATTACCAGCAAATATATTTTCGTAAACAGAAAGATCAGGGAATAGCGCCAATTCTTGATAAATAATAACAATTCCCACATCTACGCTATCACTTATTTTGTTAAACTTTTGGACTTCATTATTAAAAACGATATCTCCAGAGTAGGTTCCATATGGATAAACACCACTAAGCACCTTCATAAGAGTAGACTTACCAGCTCCATTTTCTCCTACTAAAAAGTGGATTTCTCCTCTTTCCACTTTAAAATTGACATTAGAGAGCGCCTTCACACCTGTAAATTCTTTTGATATCTGGTTCATCTCTAAAATATAATCGCTCATCTTTCTGCCTCCTTAACCAGACAACTTTACAAATGAGTGTTAGACATAAGTCTAACACTCATTTCTTAAACATCTATTTTTCTATTATTCTAGTCCAGTGAATTCACTAGCATCATAGTAACTTGAATCAATTAATTCCGCTTTCACGTTTTCTTTGTTAACGACGATAACGTCTGTTTGTTTTGCATTTACATCAACACTACCGTTGTTGTAAGTACCAGTCGTTTCTGGAGTTTTTCCATCAAGAATGTCTACAGCCATACCCATAGCATCTTCAACAAGTGTACGAACATCTTTAAACACCGTCATAGATTGTTTTTCATCAATGATGTATTGGATTGAGGCTTTTTCAGCATCCTGACCAGTTATGACATAGCTAGATACAGCACTGTCTGATGCAAATACGTCAGCGATTGAACGAGAAGTACCATCGTTTGGAGCTAGAACTGCTACGTCACCTTTTAAGTCAGCACCTGCAGCTGTTAAGTTTGTTTGCGCTTTATTTTTAGCTTCGTTTGGATCCCAGTTTGTTGTAACCTGACCTAAAATTTTCCCTAATTCATCACGACTAAGAGTTGCTTTATCTTTTAAAGCTTCTGCTTCACTAGAGTTAGCGATTACAAAAGTACCATCAGCAATTTTGGGTTGAAGAACTTTCCAAGCACCTTCGAAGAATAGGAATGCATTGTTATCAGACGCTGCACCAGCAAATAAGTAAAGCGGAACACCAGTACCTTCTACATTGTCAACTAAATATTGACCCTGTGCTTCACCTACAGCAATACTGTCAAATGTTACATAATAGTCAACTGCATCTGTATCAGTAATTAAACGATCATAAGAAATAACTTTTATTCCTTCTTTTTTTGCTGCTTCTACTGCTGAACCAGCTGCTGGTCCATCATGAGGTGCGATGATTAGAACATCGATTCCTTTACTAATTAACGTTTCTACGTTTTCTTTCTCTTTTGCAGAAGAACCTTGGCTAAACAAGATTTCAGTTGTATATTCAGAGTCTGCTAGAGCTGCTTTAAATCTTTCTTCATCTTGAACCCATCTTGGCTCATCCTTTGTTGGTAATACGATCCCAACACTTACTTCACTACTTCCACCGCCTCCAGTGCTATCACTGCTACAAGCTGCTACGAAAGTAAATAAAATACCTACTAATAAGGCCGAAACTAACTTAAAACCTTTTTTCATACTTTTTCCCCCTCACATCTCTTTTGATAGTGCTTACATACAAAAGATACCATTCGTAATTAATCATGAAAACACTTACTTATAGTACTTTTTTAGTATCCATCTGTACTTTTTTAACATGACAAATAGGTAGATTATCACCTCAAACCAAAGAGGCAAGCACTTTAGTCATCCTTGATCACCATCTAACTCTTAAAAAGAGCTGGTAATCACTTTATCTTCGATTTTAGATAGTTCATCTTCGACTATTAAAATTTTTCTACGATTATTGCCTTTCAATCAACATTTCTACAAATTACTACATAATTCGCCCCCAATGTCTATATACTTAACGTACAAAAATAGAGCTTGGAAAACACTCCAAGCTCCTACTCTTTCAAACTATTTTTTTATCATCTAATTTTACTTATCCTTATTCAAGTAAACATCTTCTTTCATATGAAAACCATCCGCAATGATTGTTTCATCAACATTTGAATGATTAACAACAGTGGGGGATAAAAGAATTGAAGGTACCTCCATTTTACCGTTGTTTACTTTTACGATCTCTCCAAGCTCCCCAATCTCCTCATCCTTTGCTAGCTTTATTGCAAGTTCTGCAGCTAGCTCGGTTAACTCATTAATCGGTTTATAAATGGTCATCGCCTGTTTTCCCTCAATGATACGTTGAATGGCTGCTAGATCTGCATCTTGGCCAGCAACTGGAACTTTCCCTGCAAGTCCTTGCTCCTCCAGCGCTTCTATTACTGCACCAGCCGTTGCATCATTCGCCGCAATTACTGCATCAATATCCTGGTGATTAGCATTTAAGGCAATTTCCATATTTTCTTTTGCATTTGATGGCACCCAGTCTTTTGTCCACTGATCAAAAACAACTGTTATATCTCCCTTATCAATAAGAGGCTGGAGCACTTCAAATACCCCTTTTTTAAACATATGTGCATTATTATCCGTTTCTGCTCCACCAATATAGACATACTTTCCTTTTGGAACAAGCTTTGTAATTGCCTGTGCTTGAAGTACTCCAACCCGCTCATTATCATAGGAAACATACATTTCAACTTCTGCATTTTTCACCAGGCGATCATATGATAATACTTTAATACCAGCAGAGTGAGCTTTTTCAACAATAGCTGCAGTCGATTCAGCGTTATGTGGAACAATGACAAGCAAATCAATTCCATTGCTAATCATCGTTTCCGCTTGCCAAATTTGCAAGGCATCATCACCATGTGAAGCCATCACCTCCACCTCTGCCCCTAATGCTTCAACCGATTGTTTGAAATGATCTCTATCTTTCACCCACCGTTCCTCCGTTAATGTATCCATAGCAAATCCAATTTTGATTGGCTCATCTAAAACCTGTTTATCATTTGAGTTATAGCTGCTCGTCTTTGATTGTGCTATTGAGTCGCTGTTTCGTATCTGCGGTTCTTCACAACCAAGGAGAAATATGAATAATACGAGCATCAACAAGCCTAAGTTAGTATTAGTAAATAACTGTCTGATTTTAATCGCTCCAATACAATTGTATTATTCTACTTTTGATAACAACTTTTTACGGTACTCTTTTGGAGAAGAATGACAGATTTTTTTGAATACCTTGCTAAAATAATTCGGATCATGGTAACCAACTTCGAATGTGATTTCTTTTAAGCTTTTTAATGGATCTCTCATTAGTCTCTTCGCTTTCTCAATGCGACACTCTGTTAAAAAATTTATATAATTAATTCCTAGCTGCTCTTTAAATATTTTACTAATATATATAGGACTCAAGCCTACTTGTTGACCAACCGCTTCCAATGAGATATCCTCATGTGCATGGTCAATGATGTATTGTTTCATTTGTTGAATGGTATCCACTTCCATGTTAGCAAGATGCTTCTCATATGACTCTTGCATTCGATCTAACAGGTGCCGTGCTTCGGCTCGCAGTTGTCTATAATCGGTCGATTTGAAGGAGTACAACGGTACATCTGATTCTACTCCCATCTCGCTTAATATACGGGTGGCAATCCAAAACAGCTCCATTACTCTTTGTTGCGTTTGCTTCACCATTGTTCCTTCTTGTTCTAAACGATCGATAATATGTGCAATTCGTTGAAAAATCTCATCCCATTCTCCATTACGGATATGATCAAAATATTGCTGTTCACTTTGTTTTGTTGTTTCCTCATCAATTCCTGAAACAAGCGCGGGCAACTCTTCATAAAATTGGAATTTTCGTGGAATTGATGTATCTCTCGTCGCAATTAGTGATTCTTGATATGACTGTCTAATTTGACTCAAAGATTTGTATACGGTTCCAATTCCAACAAACCAGCCAGTAGCTTCACCGGCTGTGTTTAAGGACAAAATCTCTTTAGCCAACATGATAGCTTGAGAACGGAACGATTGATCTTGCTTTCGAAAGACAATGATAGGAAGTTGCCTGCCATATAACGCACCTACCAAACCACTACCTGTTTGATTCAACTTTTCTCTAACCTTGGAATAAGAGGCTTCAAAACCATCAGGCACAATGAGGCTAATCACAAATTTTTCTTCCGTGGCCTGTATGTCTAACATTTCTAGTAGCTTTTCCAAATGAACTTCATGAACATGGTCAAATAATAGTTGTGTTACAACATCGGTCTCAAATAAGGACATGGCTATTTGCAAAGTATTTTCCTGCTGCTTCATAGCCTCAACTCTTTGTTGTTCTCCCTTTATCTGGTTAAGCACTTTCTCAACAGTTTCCACGATCTCCTTAATTCGACTTGGTTTTACCAAATAATCGACAACACCCAGCCTCATGGCTTCCTTAGCGTAATCAAAAGTTGCGTATGCAGTTACTAATATAAATTTCATACGAGGATAATAGGACTTCATTTTTTCAATTACTTCAATACCAGTCATACCTGGCATTTGAATATCCATGAACACTAAGTCTGGTTGAAAATCTGAGGCTATCTCTATTGCCAGCCTCCCATTTTTCGCTTGTTGAATGACAATATCCGTAAAGTTCTTCTTAAGAATCATTTCTAACCCATCACGTTCGACCTCTTCATCATCTACAATAAGTATGTTAGTCATTTGTCTCGAGTCTCCTTTCCTTCAAAAGCTTTATCATCACTTTCGTACCACTTCCTTGGCTACTTTCAATCTTCATCACATCTTCCATCCCATTGAAAAGTCGAAGACGCTTCATCACATTACTTAAACCAATACCTGAGGAGTGTCCATTTGCCGTGTTTACCTTCTCTTCATATATTTCTTGAATTTTTTCTTCTGTCATACCAGGACCATTGTCTTCCACTTCTATCATGACTAGGTCTCCCTCATCTTTGATTCGAAACCAAATAATACCACCTTCTTCATGTGGCTCAACCGCATATATGACGGCATTTTCCACGAGCGGCTGCAAGGTTAGGCCAGGGATCGGGATAGGAAGACAAGATTCATCTATCTCCATTAGAAAGGTAAGTCTGTCTGTGTATCTTGTTTTTTGAATATCAATATATTGTTTCATTACATTTACTTCATCATTAAGTGTCATAGGCTTATCTAAATGTTTTAGGTTATAGCGTAATAAGCCTGCGATGCTAACTAGCAAATCACTCGTTTCTTCTGATCCTTCCATATAGGCTTTTTTAGAAAGTGTATTTAGCGTGTTAAATAAAAAATGTGGATTTATTTGACTCTGTAGATTACGCAATTGACTTTCCTTTAATAGAAGCCTATTTTGCTGTAATTCATTTTCCAGCTGTGCTTGATGATGTATTTCTGATATTAATTTATTTATATTCACACGCATTCGATCAAACATCTTTGCCAGAAATGCAATTTCATCACTCGAATTCACTTCAACTTTTAAATCAAACCGCCCTTTGGAAAGCTCATTTGCTGCATGTGTCAATTTTTCAACTGGTTTCGTAATCCGTTGAGAAAACCAATAAGTAAAGAGTAAGAGACCTACCGTAATTAAAAGGAGCAACCAAATTCCAAGCTGCTTTAGCTCTTCTGACTGACTAATCATATCTCGATAAAACATATCATATGTTTGAAGCTCTAAATCTATTAATGTCAAAGCCATTTCCGAGATATAGTTAGAAATATGAGTCGCTTCATTAAATGCTGTCATTGAGTACTCTGTTTCATCCTCAGACTGAAAAGAAATTGATAAATCAACTGACTCTACAAAACTATCAACTAAGTTCACATAATTTGTTAATGCTAATTCATTCTCCACATTTTTATATGTAGCTACTTCATTTTTCATCTTTTGAATGTCTTTCTTATTCTGAGTAATTGCTTTAAAGTTATCTTCAGATGGAAGGAGTAAATAGTTATTTAATGCTGTTACTGTATTTTCACTTTTTATCGTTATTTCATTCAATATTAAGTATCGTTCAAGGATGTTGTTATACTGATCTAACATTTTTTGATTATAGTAAGTAAGCGAAAACCAAGTTGCTGCCATTATCAAGAGAGCCACTAACACAAGGCCCCAAATTTTCTTCTGTATACTGTTCATTCGTCGTCCACCTGTTTCACCATTTGAATGTCAGTAAGATAGCCATCTAAATTAAGTGGTAATACCTCTCTGTTCAGCCAGTTCATCATTAATTCCACACTAAGCTCCCCCATCATTGATGGAGACTGCTCGATCATTCCATCTATTTTTCCTTCCTCCAATAAAGATAATGAACTAGGGTCATCGTCAAAAGAATAGATATAAAACGCTTCAACATTCGAGCGTCTATCAATTTCCTCTACCAAATCATCTGCAAATTTTGCATTTAGTGTAATAAAAGCATCAACGTCAGGTATCCGGTTTAATAAATCCTTTGTGGTGGCAATAACCTGCTCTCGTGTATCTTCCGTCTCTGCTTCAATCAGCTTAATTTCTGGATAATTGGAGAGGTATTCTTGAATTCCTTTTAATCTCTGTGCTTGATAGAATTCCTGTGTACGGTCAATCACTAAAACAACCTCGCCAGATTCTCCCATATCCTCTACCAATTGTTCCGCAATCATTCTACCAGCCAAAATCTGATCGGACCCTACATACGTCCTACGAAGGCTTTCTGCCATCGGAACATCATTGGCCACCGTGATAACTGGCACTCCATATGAAGAAGCTTTTACTTTTGTCAGCTCCTTAAATTCCTCTGTATCCACTCCCTGAACGATAATACCATCTACTTTTGAATAAATCGCTATTTCTATTTGTTTTAAGAAATCCTCTTGATTGTTGCCATAACTTCCCAATATCTCAAGCCTTGCACCAGCCTGTTCTGCCTGTTGCTTCGCTCCTGCACTAACTGAATCCCAAAATGGAGTCTCCAACTCATGAGTAATCAAGACGATTCTCTTGTCAGTAAGCTTTTCCTTTAACTCCTCTGGCAACTTCCAATTTGTATTAAATACTTTCACAGCAGAATCTAATGTAAAATAAAAAAGAATAATACATGTGATAACGCTTACAAACTTAACAATCTTTCCCATGAAGCTAACTCCTTTAAAGTAATAAACTAGTCTTATTATAGCAGACTATTAATTAATGATAATATCTTTAATACACATATTACTCCTTAGCTGTTGGTTACTACTTCCTTTAAAGAAACCAGTAAATGAGCGGGTTTCTCAAAAACCAAGAATATTTACAACCCCTTTTTTGCAAAAATGTATAGAGATCATTTTTAACAAATGGATTAGAAATATATTAACCTTGTAGTTCATCTGAGCATTTATCCATAATATATTGAAGTTCCTCTTCTGTTTCAACTCCCTCACAGACGACTTTTATATTGAGGTCGTGTGCATTAATCATAGCTGAGGTAATAGGTACATTTTCTATAGCATTAGGTACTCCCGTTACAAAAGAACGATCAATTTTGATAATAACTACTTCCAATTGTTTTAGTTAGGTAATGGATGAATTCCTTGTTCCAAAGTCGTCAATACCAAGTTTGATACAGGAAATTAATATCATCGCCGAGGCAGTAGCTTACGCTTACGTAAATATTAAAGCATTAGGTTCTGATATGCAGAAGCATTAAAAGATAATTACCAAAGTTCCAAAACTTAATTCACTGATGTTTAGATCTGTATCACCAGGTTACCGATTATTTAGCTTCTCCACCATCCCGTTATGTAACCTTATCGTTTTTGGTTGCGGTTTTGTTATATATTTTCTTATATCGGAATATAACAGGTTTTCGGGTATGGCATATGGCCGCATTTGTGTAAAAAGAAAAAGGATGACCGCCATGGTCATCCTTTTTCTTTAATTTAATTTCTCAGCTTGATAAACATCCGCTTCCAATGGAGCACCTAGCATCGCCTTAGCAGCTGCGCTGAATTTTTGGAAGTGACTGCTTGCATTATGGGCCTGGACAGCCTCCATGTCCTTCCAACTTTCAACCATAACAAAGCTGTTAGCATCTTTTGGATCCTGGAATAGGTCGTAGCTGTTATTACCAGCTTCTGCACGGCTCCCCTCCATAACTGCTTCAATTTCTTGAAGGAATTCTTCCTTTTTCTCTGGTTTAACTGACATTCTAGCATGGATGATAATCATAGTTTCTCTCTCCTTATTTCCATTCTGTAATTTGTTCTACCGGCATACGATAGGACTTGTAGCCTGTATCTACTGCTTTACCTATAGAAAGCAGCATGACTGGAACATAACGGCCCTTATCCAAATCAAATGCTTCTGCGATTTTATCTTTCTCATATCCGCCAATCGGACATGTATCGTAACCATATGCCTTTGCAGTCAGCATTAGCTGCATCGATACTAAACCACTATCAATTAAAATTGTTTCCCTATTTGCCTGTTCCGTAATAGATGAAAGCAGGTTACGGATAGAGGGTACTTGCTGATCTTTTACTTCTTGGGGCATTAGACCATGCTCTACCGCTTTACCATAAATTTCTTCCAAGTAGTCAAGGTTATTCATATCAGCAAAAACAGCTATTACTGCTGACGAGGTTTTCACTTGCTGCTGATTGAACTTGGCAAGCGGTGCAAGCTTTGCTTTTGCTTCAGGGCTTTCAATAACAACAAAACGCCAAGGCTGTAAATTGACTGATGATGGCGCCTTAGTTGCTGCTGTAAGTATTTCAGACATTTCTTCCTGACTAATTTTTACGTTTTCATCATACGTACGGATGGCACGGCGATCCTGTACGATTTGTAAAAAAGCTTCTTTATTATATATAGGTGTTTGATTCATTTGGTTTCTCCTCCTAGTTGATTCTTTGTGACACTGGACACATTTACCCTAACTTTATTCAGCATCTTCAAAAATTGTTCTAGCTCTGCTTCTGAAAAGTCAGCAAGAGTCTCATTCACGAACTGACTTTTTTCCTGATATGATTGCTCGATGTGACGCTTCGCTTCTTCCTCCAGCTTCACCCATGTAGCTCGTTGATCATCTGACTTCTTATAACGCACAATCGTACCGGCAGCTTCAAGTTGCTTTAAATGTCTGGTAACAGCTGCGGCATCTATATTGACTTCCCCTTGCAATGCTGATTGGGTAACTTCCTCATGCTGCAATAAATAATGAAGAATCTCCACACGAGAAGGGCTGGCTCCTAAGCATGACTCGAACTTTGAGCAGAGCTCCTTATTCACAGCCTGCAACTCCAAGAAAATCTGCAAACGGACGGAACAATTAGCCATCGGCATAACCTCTTTCTATATAGTTGATACCTCAATAATTGATAGATCAATGTTTGATAGGTCAATAATACATCTGAGCAATAAGTATGTCAATTCTATTGCTTCATAATATATTTCTTCACCTCATAATTCTTGAAGCTCGTCCACAGTCACAAATTTATACCCTTCGTTCGTAAGCTCCCTTAAAATATCTTCAATCGCTTGCATTTCCTCACCTGTTTGATCGTACATTGGATGCAGCAAGATTATCGATCCTGGTTTAATGTTCTCCACCACATACTTTACTTTTTCATCAGCACTTGTGTAATATGTATCCGGTTCTAAAGACCACATAATAGTTTCTTTGTTGTGCTTATTTAAATAATAAGGTAATCCCACAAATTTTTTCCCATAGGGAGGTCGAAAGTCAATTTCGCTCTTATATCCAGACTTTCTAATCAACTCATCGGTTTTTTCAATTTCTTCTTTAATAAAAGCGGGAGATTTTAAAACCATTCTTTTGTGTGAATAGGTGTGATTTCCAATTTGATGCCCTGCTTCTACCAATTTTTTTGCTTCTTCAGGGTATTTTTCAATATCATTTCCAATAAGAAAAAAAGTAGCCTTTGCCTCGTATTTATCTAATAAAGGCAGAATCTGATCCACTTTCTTTGTCGGACCGTCGTCAAATGTTAAAGCTAGAACCTTGTTTTCCGTTTCAACTTGGTATGTTAGCCCTCCAAAAAATTGAAAGGTTCTTAATTTTGTAACTTTAAAAGTTCCTGCGAATAAAAGAGCTATTAACAATAATCCAATTCCAAAAAATAATAATTTCTTTTTCATCTGTGTTTCCTTCCTTTCGAAGCCTATTATATAACGCTTGGTATTTTAACATATGCAAAATAGTTGCAGATCCATACTCCAGAAATGCACCCGATTATGAGAGATTATATATCTATCTTATTTAAGATAAGCACCTGTTAATTCAAGAAGCACCTACAAGGAAAATTAGTCATGTTATTTTTGAAGATTCTCAAAAAAGACGATCCTATTTCCGAATCGGTCTCCAATGCAAACTTCCCGAGAGTTCCAAGGAATTGTTTCGATGTCAGGACGCGCAAATTTGTATTTCTTAAATAAAATTTGAAATTATGTCGCTCTTTTGTTCAAGGTCACCTTGCTAATGCACAGTATATTTGTACTCCGCATTAAAATCAGTAGTAAAATAATTTTTTTCGGAAAAAATATCCTTATCTTTAATTTGGGAGGTGGTAAATTGAATAGCAAAACTAAATCTTTGTATGACATTTCGATCTTTGGAGTGCTTTTAACTACTATTTACACTGCAATACTCGCATCACAACTTATGGCCACTAAGCATAAGGTTGATTACCTATATTTCAAAGATAAATTCTCTGGAAATAAGTACTAATCTGATAAGACGATGTATTTTCATCGTCTTTTTTTTAAGCAAAATTCACTTCCTTTATCTCGTTTTTTAGCGAACTACGACATAACAGACCTCAACTAATTTGTATTTTATTGGAATTTTTGATCTTTTCAATCGTAAAAGTTAACGAATACAATTGTTAGGAGTTGGTATCCATTAACACGCAAATGATATGTAAGACCTGCGGTAATCAAAGTTTCTCTGAAGGATAATTAGGTAATGGTTATTCAAATTTGAACCCCACAGATAATCCCTTTTCTATTGGCTCACCTCTAATAATTACATTTTGTAAAAACTGTGGTGAAGTAGCTTCTATAAAAGTCAAAAAACCGAACAAATTTTGATCTTGTATTTTTACAGGTTTTTTTATTACTTCGCAATATCCATCTACTACGTAATAAAGAGTTACTCCACAATCTGGTCCAAAACTAAAATAAGCACTTTTCCTTGTTCCAGAAAAGCGCTTCGTAAAAGAACACAATTAATTACTATTAGCTGGTTTTGTTGAAGATTGAACTTAAACTATAGCTCTCCGTTAACTAAAGAAGCAGTAAATATTAAGCATTATTTTTAATAAGGATTTGGTTGTTAATATGATGTTCCATATGTTTAAGATAATCTTTTACAAGCCATTCTAATGTTTTCTGTTGATTATTTCCTATATCACAAAGATTTGATAATCTCTCTTTTGGAATATTCGATATAATATTTATGATTTGCTTATTTAATGCTAAAAAAAGGTCTAATATCTCATCAAGTGGTCTTTCCTGATAATTCTGAAGTATGACCCATTGGTTTTGATTATATGATTGGATAACAAATGGTTGTTCTTCGTACTGAATCTTTATAAACCTATTAATATTATTTATTGCTGAGTCGCATAAATGGCCTAAAATCTCTTTTTTGGACCATTTATTTGGTAATGGACGATTTGATATTTCTGTTTTTGACAGTGAGTTATATACCTTTGGTAATGTTTGTATCCAGTGGTTTATTCCATTAATTATATCCTCCACAAGCCTTCACCCCTTCAATATATATCTAAAAAACACTATTCGTCTAAGGCATTAATATCCCTTCTTAAGGTGATAGATTCTATCACCTTAACCTTATAAATCCTATTCCTCTATTTCAAAAATGGAATCAATGATAATCGGTAGATTGTCTCTTACAGAAACTGCACCTAAAACCGAACGAGCATGATTTCCTTTTTCTCCGAATACTTGTAACATTAATTCAGAGCAACCATTTAAAACTTTATGATGCTCTTCGAACTCAGGCGTTGCATTAACAAATCCTTGAATTTTTACTACTCTTTTAATTTTATCTAAAGAACCTAATGCCTGTTTTAATACAGCAAGGATTTCAATTCCAGTCTCACGTGCATATTCATATCCTTCCACTGTTGTAAAATCCTTACCTAACTTTCCCTTTGGATTACCCGTAGGCCCTTTTCCAGACACAAACATTAATCCATTTACTATAACAAAGTTAGAATATTTTGCTTTAGGGTTACTAGCCTCAGGCAAATTAATACCCAAGCTCTCTAGTGTTTTTGAAGCAGTCATTTCTGTCATAAAACCCCTCCTTGTCATTGGTATTAATATCCAATTTATATAGTGAATTTTAACATATATTCACAAAGATATATCTCATTTTTTGAATTTTATTAACTAATTATGCTGATCTCGATCTTTTTCAATCTTGCCCTAAAACTGAAATAAGCACTTTTCCTTGTTCCAGAAAAGCGCTCGATTGCTGAAGATGGTTATTTAATTAACGAACCCTTTTCTTGATAAATTAAAATAAATAAAGGTATGAATTTATGGATGACGATTATCTTAGTTATTTTAACCCTAACTTTGCACATAATCGATACAAAAAATATAACCCATGTAACTGTTCTTGATTACGTTTATTTAAATGCTGTTGGCACTCCTCGACAATGCTTTTTGCCCCTTGAATATCGTATTCCTCCAAATTTCTAATAAATTTTTTTAATTGAATAACTTCGAGAGAATACACAGCGTTTTGCGTAAGCTTCATGAGCAAAATTTTAATATACTGATACGAATTAAAGTAGCGATAATTATTTTCACCTCTCTTTGAATGAACATATCCTTCCTTCTCCCAATATCGAAGAGTTGATGTAGGTATATTTGTCTGAAGTGATACTTCTCCTGTAGTCATAAAATGTTCATGAGTCAATCTTTCCAGGTGTTTATACACTTGTTCAATAATCATTTTGTCTTCATAATTAGCTACTTGCGCTTTATTTATTATCCAAAGAGCAGCATCTAGTTCTTTTCGTTGCAACTTTTTTAAAGCAGCTGATGTTATGTCCATTCCAAACCCAGGAGACATAGCTACAATACACTCAAAATAGGCTATATGTTCCTCTGTATATATTCTATACCCAGTAGATGACCGTTTAGGTTTCGGTACAATTCCTCTTTCTTCATAGCTTCTTAAAGTGCTTGTACTAATATTTAATTTTTTAGCAATATCGATAGGTCTTATTTTTTTCAATGAGCACACTCCTATCTTTGATATCTGCACCTTCATGTAAAGTTTATCATATTAAACACTGTGAAATTCAGACATCTTTTCTAAAAACTTTAGAATTAGCTTTAATGTTGTAAGCTTAATTTGTACGATGAAAAATATGGAGGGATTCATATGACAACAGTAAATATTCATCCTCAGATGACCATCTATGAGTTAGGAGAAGTACTTTCCACTTATATAAAAGGTCACTGGAAGGACCTATTGAACAAGAATATCAAAGAGCTTGAACAGTTATTTCCGGAATATGAAGATGCAACATATGGCATGTATTTAGATAAACTTCTTCCGCCAATTTGGAAACTAATAAAAGAAAATGGGTTTCGATCTACAGAAAAAACGAAAGAGGATGACTTTGTTATTGGAGAGTGTCTACATTTTAGAAATTCAATGGAAAAGGCTAAATGTGGCACACCTCATCATGAAAAACGCGTGTTTTGGATTGTGATTGAAAATCAACATAAAGATAAGATAGGAACTTTACTGTTTGAGCTATCTCATTCACATATTGAGTTTAACTTGCCAGCGCCGCCAAGGTTTCTTCCTTTAGAGGAAATTAATCGAGAAGAAATCATTAAAAAAATTATTCAATTAGAAGTGAACTTGTCATGATCAAATAGACCACTTAACTAATTAGTTAAGTGGTCTATATAAAAAACTTCCAATTATTCTCTATCGAATGACTAAAACATTTTCTATAAAGAAAAGGAGGAGTTACGTGATTATAAAAATCGAAGAATACGAACTTCTTGACATAGATTCAGGCCCTTATGGAATAACCACAGGAAATGATGGTGCACTATGGTTTACACAGCATAAAGCCAATCAAATTGGACGAATGACGGTTAACGGCGAAGTCACTACTTTTGTTGTTCCTACACCCGATGCAGGTGTGCTGTCTATCGTCTCCACAGCCCAGGGGGCTTACCGCTAACTGGGGTCTTGCCCCCGTTGCCTTAAAGTGCTGAAGTTCATGCTTTCCTTTTTGCTGGGTATCCGATTAGGATAGCAATGATTCCGCAGATTCCAATGAGGATTGGATAGAATGAGTATTGCAGGATGCTCACCGGCGATATTCCGGCGACGCTTGCGGCTGCCAGAAGTTGGGCTCCGTATGGCAGAAGGCCTTGAATCGCACAGGAGAAAATATCTAATATACTTGCGGACTTTCGCGGCTCAATCCCATACTTTTCAGCAATATTTTTTGCAAGCGGGCCGGCAATCAAAATAGCAATTGTATTATTGGCCGTGGATAAACCAGTTAGGCCCACAAGACCGGCAATCCCAAATTCCGCACCCTTTTTCGATTTAATCCTTCGTGTCGCAAGATGAAGCAGAAAGTCAACTCCTCCGTTAAATTTAATAACCTCCACCATTCCAGCTATTAATATTGCAAGAAAGGCGATTTCATACATGCCTGCCATTCCTTCGCCAACCTTTTGCAAAAGGCTCATTAAATGATAGCTGCCATCCGCTAAGCCAACAACCCCGGCGAGAACAATCCCTAATGCCAGAACAAGGAAAACATTCATTCCAGCTAACGCAAAAATAATGACCAAAATATAGGGAACAATTTTTACCCAACTATAGCCTAAATGCTCCACCTGTGCCGTTTCACCCATTGTGATGACACCTAAAATAATGCCTGTTACAACAGCTGCAGGCAACACAATCCAAAAATTCACCTTAAATTTATCCTTCATTTGTACACCTTGTGAACGAACAGCTGTAATGGTTGTATCTGAAATAAAGGATAAATTATCGCCAAACATCGAACCGCCAATAATCGCCGCCATTACTAAAGCAATTGAAAGATCGGTATGCCCGCTTATCCCAACTCCAATTGGAGCCAATGCCACAATCGTTCCCATCGAAGTACCCATTGATAGGGAGATAAAGCAGGCAATAATGAACAAGCCAACAACAAGCAAGTTCTGTGGAACAACCGATAAAGCAAAGTTAACAGTGGAGTCTACTGCCCCCATGCCTTTTGCTGTTTCTGAAAAAGCCCCAGCCAAGAGAAAAATAACAACCATCAACATGACATTTAAATTACCTGCGCCTTGGCAAAAAATATCAACCTTTCGCTCAAACGATTCTTTTCGATTCATCGCCAGAGCAACAGCACCCGAAATGGCAATAGCTACAACAACAGGAAAGGCATAAAAATCACCTGTAATAACTCCTGAACCAATAAATAAAATTAAAAAAACAACAAATGGGATTAACGCCCATGGATTTCCTTTTTTCATTGTTCCACCTCCAAAAAAATAAATGGGACAGGTATGTAGACCATTCTTTGCCCCCAAAAAAGGCCTCATCTTATAACAACAAGAAGAGGCCTTATATCTATAAAACACTCTTCTCATCTATCAAGCCACTGCTTGCTGGAATTGGCACAGCAACTTAATCACTAAGTTCCGCTGCCGAGATCTCATCGGGCCAGTCCCTCCATCTCTCATAATAAGAAGAAAAATCTATTTTTTTGTCACAGTATAAAAGATTACATGATTTTTATTACTATATCAACAAAATTTTTATGGATATTTTCAGCGTCAGATAAAAACCACCCATGATGTGGTGACCCCCTAAAAGTTAGAGTTTTATATTAAGCAGCTATTTGGCTGGTATGGATACGTTTGAAAAGAAAATAAGGTTTATCTCACTTTTATTTCCCTTATTAACTCAATACGGTTAGATGAATCACATCTTATCCTATATACTCTTTATTATAGTAATCTCAATCGATACAATAAAAAGTAAGTTCGTTGCTTTAATTTACTATTGTCATATTTTCTCACATCATCATTGAAAGGATAATAGGTTACCATTTATAGTCAAATTGGAGGTTTTTTTATGGAGATTAAAAAAGATGATTTAACTGGAGTTAAAGTAGCCGAATTAATAAGGGAGCATCTTCATGGTATGACGTTGAACTCTCCCCCTGAAAGCATTCATGCTTTAAACATAGAAAAGCTAAGACAACCAAATATTACATTTTGGACGGCATGGGATGGTTCTGAATTAGCCGGAATGGGAGCATTAAAAGAACTCGACAGCTCTCATGGTGAGATTAAATCAATGAGAACTTCATCCACATATCTGCGAAAGGGTGTTGCCAGAAAATTGCTCCAGCATATCCTTGACGAAGCCAAAAATCGAGGGTATACACAACTGAGTTTAGAGACAGGATCAATGGCTGCATTTGAACCGGCAAGAAAACTATATGCAGATTTCGGATTTAAAGATTGTGAACCCTTTTCAGACTACAAGGAAGACCCGAATAGCATTTATATGACAAAGAAACTTGGGTAAGTTCTGTTATGGAATTTACCTTTTTTTCATGCGAGCAACTACTAGATCTTCCACCCCCTCTCTCTCAATTTTTCAAGAACATACAATTGGTCAATTCTTTTTAGAAAGGTTCTCTTTTATTTCATCTAACTTCTTTTCTATCATATTTAACCTATTTTTCGTATCGTTAAAGAAGTGAGCAACTCTTGAGATCAAATAAACAACAAGAACGAAAAAGAAAATAGTAAAAATAGCTCCAACAGCATCCATAGTTTCTCTCCTTTATTTTTCTAAATAACAATTCTCTCTTCAAGCACAATGTCCTCCAAAAATTCATTTTCATCAATCTATCTAAAAAGGAAAAGTGTTCTCTTTGTTAAAAGCAACACACATCTTAATGGCATTAAAAGTTTAAATAGAAAAAAAACGGGAAAGAAAAAACTAATACCATATATCAAATTCAAATTAGTATAGGGAGATGATTTTTATGACACAAGCAGTTTCTTATAAAAATACGAATGTCTCATTAAACGAAGAAGAAAAGAACGGAAAGCTAGTAAAAGGAATGGTTTTGGGAGCAGTAATTGGTGGAGCGCTAGCCATGCTTGACTCAAACACCAGACAAAAAGTCGCTTCCAATACGAAGAGTATGAAAGACTCCACAATGGAAATGGTTGGACAAGTGAAAAATGATCCATCCGGCGTTAAAAACGACTTGCAAGATCGAATGAAATCAGCTGTAACTATTTTAAAGGAAGCTATCAACGATGCTCAAAACTTATATGAAAAGGTAAATGACGATATTGTCGGCCAGGTCAACCAAGTCAAAGAGGGGTCAACTGAAATTCTTTCTTCTGCCAAAGAAGCTACTTCTGACCTTAAAGACATCGGCGGAAAGGTAAAGGAAGCTGGTGAAGAAGTTATGGATGAAAACAATAACCAATCAAGTGGCAACATGAATAGCGATTCTACTTCAAATAATAGTACTCGCTTTAACAGCTCTTCATCAGAAAGGAACGACAGCAAAATACCAGGGCAACTTGGATCATAAAACCGACCATTATTACCGGTTTCATTTGAAAAATAGAGGAAATACAAAAAGCCTAATTTCAATCAAATGCAAAGAAATTAGGCTTTTTGTATTTTTCTCTTATTAAGCATCCTCTTGTTGAATTACATACAATTCCTTCAATGCCCCGCTTTAACTGTCTGTTTTCATTTGTATGTTAAGAACTAAAGTGCCTTTTTCTTTACCTGAACTGCATCTTCTTTGCTTGGCTCCTCATCGGAAACCAAGTCCCTCGTGGATTTTTTAAATTCTTTTAATGTAGAACCAACAGCACGACCTAATTCCGGCAGTTTTGCTGGACCGAAAATAATTAATGCTAAAACAAGGACAAGGATTAATCCGGGAATGCCTATATTTGAAAGCATTTATACAGCTCCTTTAATTTGGGAATTAATTAGTGACTTTTTGTTTTTTCTTTTGTTTCTGTTTCTCATGTGCACGGTTATGTGCCCGGGTTCTGTCTTCTTCCACTTCATTCGTCTTTTGGACCCCTTCAGACACTAGTGCAGAAGAAACCTTCTTAAGGCCTGATTGATCTTTATCATAAACAAATGAAGCTCTTGTTGATATGTCTGCTCCTGGCTCGGTTACAAATGGAACAACACGGTAATCCGTCCTCCATTGCTCCGGTGTTACTGTACATCTCACATAGCCACGGTAATCATTAAAGAATTTAATGTGAGGATTCTGAGCTAAGATTTTATCAGTATCCGCACGCTTATCAGCTCCATTGCCTCCAGATGTTATGGAAGTACCGACAAATTCGACACCCACAGTTTTGGAATTAGGGTCTGAATAATCCTCTTTTAAGTTTGATGCCCAGCTTGCATGAACATCTCCTGTTAGGACAACCAAGTTTGTTATGTCATTGGAGTTTACCACTTCCATTACCCTTTCACGTGCTGCCGGATAACCGTCCCACGAATCCATACTATAGCGCGGTTCAGTTGGTGTTCCATAGTTTCTTTCAGCAAAAAAGATTTGCTGTGGTAGAACATTCCACTTAGAATTTGAATTTGACAATCCATCAACAAGCCAGTTTTCCTGTTCTGCACCGAGGAGAGTCCTGCTAGGATCCAATGATTCCTCTGTCTGCGGAGAACTTGTATCTCCGTTTGCCTGGTCATCGCGATATTGGCGGGAATCTAATACAAAGAAATTAGCAAGATCTCCATATGAGAAGCTTCGATAAAGCCTCATATCAGCCCCTTCAGGAAGTGAAGATTTCCGGAGCGGCATATGTTCATAATAAGCCTGATAAGCTGCTGCCCTGCGTTTTACAAATGCTTCAACAGATTGTCCTTTTTCCGGTATCAGATTGGCATAATTATTTTCCACCTCATGATCATCCCAGGTTACTACCCAAGGGAAAGCAGCATGGGCAGCGCGCAGGTGGACATCCGAGCGGTATTGAGCATATCTGTTTCGATAGTCTTCAATACTCATAATCTCTGGCCCACTGTGAACCCGAACATTGCCAGTCGATGAAATATATTCATTTGGTCCGTACTCATATATGTAATCGCCTAGGTGAAAGACGATATCAAGATCTTCCTTTGCCATATGCTTGTAAGCCGTAAAATAACCATGTTCAAATTGCTGGCAGGATGCAAAAGCAAATGTGAGATTCTTTACACTCGAACCCTCTGCCGGCAATGTTTTTGTTTTACCAGTCTGGCTGACCTCTCCTCCGCATATAAAACGATAGTAATAGACTTGATTTGGTTTCAAACCATCCACTTCTACATGAACACTATGTCCGAGTTCAGGTACTGCCGCCACTTTTCCTTTCTGAACCATTTTGCGGAAATTCTCATCCTTAGCCACTTCCCATTTCACTTTTACCGCTTCATTTGGCATGCCGCCACCATTTAGCGGATCTGGAGCAAGCCTTGTCCATAAAACGACACTGTCGGATAACGGATCACCAGATGCTACACCAAGAGAAAAAGGGTAATCATTGAATTTCGGAGCAGCATTAATAACCTCAAGGCCTGTTACGGATTGGGTAAGAGCAAGTCCAAGTGATAAACCGGCAAGCTTGCTGGCACCCGAGATAAAGTTCTTGCGGTCCATATTCTTCTCTAAAGCTGTCTCACTCCACCTTTTTATTAACTCATCAAAAGATCCTTCATTTGTCATTGATATCCCTCCACAAATTGAGTTACAGGGAAATTATAAAAAAAATATTTGAAGGTAGTGTTAAGAAATGTAAAGATGCAAATTCCGTTTCAGGTAAATTTATCCGGACCTATTGTAATGGTTAAATATAGATCAAAAGAAATTTAATAAATTGTAAGAGAAAATGGTTCAGTCAAACTATTTTAAATCCCGACATTTTCCCCAGAAAAAGTAATAGTAAAGTAAACAAATGTTTACATTTCAGATTTTACGTTTATTTTCACAACCTGTGTTTTGCCTTTACTTTTGAACTTTGGCGTATACTGTGGAATTAGAAATGCCTTAAGTCTATTTCGGCCAAGAGTAATAGGGAGTTTCCTCCCTCTCTTCAAAACTGTTCATTATTATATCCAACTGGAAAAGCATTAAAATACGAAATATAAAAAGAATCCATTAATAAAAATGGATTCTTTTCCTTTTTGAACCGGCTATTATACTATCGCGCTTGAATAGCTAGTTTAAAAGCTTCAATGAACTATCAAGTGTTTCCTGGATGCGTATTAAGCAGCACTATCTCCACGTAAGCGATCTAGTAATACAGCTGCAATAATAACTCCCCCTTTTACAACTAATTGCCAATAATAATTAACATCCATTAGTGTAAGTCCGTTACTAATCACTCCCATAATTAAAACCCCAATAATAGTTCCTTGAATCTTACCTCTTCCACCTACTAAACTTGTCCCTCCGAGAATAACAGCTGCAATCGCATCAAGCTCATACATTTGTCCAGCAGTCGGCTGACCAGAATATAATCTTCCAGCTAAGACAACCCCACCTAAGCCTGCTAATAATCCGCTAATTGAATAAACATTAATTAAAGATTTTTCTACTTTTATACCTGTTAATCGAGCTGCCTCTTCATTGCCACCAATTGCATAAATATGACGACCAAACATTGTATACTTCAGTATAAAAAACATCACAACATAAACTAAAAGCATAATATAGATTGGAGTTGGGATACCTATAATTGAGCCTCCTCCAATAAACTTAAACGTCTCATTTTCCAAAACAATTGGGTATCCACCACTAATAACATAAGCCAGACCACGTACATATGTGAAACTTCCAAGTGTTACAATGAAAGCTGGCAGTTTTGTCTTAGCTGTAAAAAATCCATTAATTAATCCTACTGCATAACCTACTGCTGCTCCCGATAACATGGCAATATAAGGGTTAACACCTGCAGAGGAAACCATAACTGAAATAACTCCAGATAAAGCCACTGTCGACCCTACCGATAAGTCAATACCGCCTGTTAAAATAACAATTGTCATCCCAGCAGCTAAAATAGCGATAATAGATACTTGTTTTAATACATTTAATAGATTTGCAGTATCTAAAAAGTTTGGAGCTGTGAAAGAAAGCACGATACATAATAATAATAAAATCATAATCATTCCTAAACGATTCCATAATGCATGAATAATATTCCCTATGTTTAGACCTTGAGATTGATTAGCTGTTTGAACATTTGCTTTCATTTTGTTACTCCCCTTTTGTAGCAAAGTACATGATTTTTTCTTGTGTAGCTTCTTTTCTTGATAGTTCACCAGTTAATCTTCCTTCACTCATCACAAGAATTCTATCACTTATTCCTAGCACCTCTGGTAATTCTGAAGAAATCATTAAAACGGCTAAACCTTCGTCAGCTAACTTAGAAATAATCTTATGAATCTCTGTCTTAGCACCAATATCAACTCCTCTAGTTGGTTCATCTAGTAGGAGTACTTTTGGTGAAATAGACAGCCACCGTGCAATTACTGCTTTTTGCTGATTTCCTCCACTCAGATTGGAAACAGGCTGTTCAGGAGAAGCAATTTTAATACTTAATTCCTTGATATAACGATCTGCAGTAGCATTAACGTCTTTCCAACGAACTACTCCAGATTTTGAGTGCTTCTTAAGTTCTGCCATTAAGATATTCTCTTTTACAGACATAGATAAAAATAACCCTTGTTCTTTTCTACTTTCTGGTACATGTGCAATACCATTGGATATTGCATCAATTGGTGAGTTGATTTTCACTAATTTATCATCTACATAGATTTCTCCGCTTGTTAGATTGGATGCACCGAATATGGCCCTCACTAATTCTGTTCTTCCTGCACCTACAAGTCCTGCAAGACCAACAATTTCACCTGGGTAAACCTTAAATGACACATTTTTAACTACCTTTTTATCAGATATATTTCTGAGTTCTAATACGGGTATATCCTTCTTTCGATAAGGATTAAATGCCTTGGTACGATTAAATAAATCTTTAAGGTCACGTCCAACCATAAGTTTGACAAGATGATCTGGATCAGTTTCTTCTATAGGACCACTCGCGATCCATTCACCATCTCGTAATACTGTATATCGGTTTGATATCTTAAAAATTTCTTCCATTCTGTGAGAGATATAGACAATGGCTACCCCTTGTTTTTTTAAATCATGAATAATGTCAAATAGTTTTATAATTTCTTTAACTGTTAATGAAGCTGTCGGTTCATCCATAATAAGAACCTCTGCCTTAAAGGATAGGGCACGAGCAATTTCAACCATCTGTTGCTGGGCAACACTAAGAGTTGATACTAATTGGCGTGGGTTAAGACTGGATCCCATTGAATCCAGAACCCTTTGAGCACGTTCATGAACTTCATCCCACTTTACCATTCCTAAACTATTTCTAGGAAACTTTGTACCCATTAAAATATTTTCACTGATCGTTAGGTTCGGAGAAAGATTTAATTCCTGATGAATGACACTTATTCCTTTATTTCTCGCATCGATAGGATCCTTCCACAAGACAGGTTGGCCTTTATAATAGATTTCCCCTCCATTTTGATCCGGTTGATGAATCCCTGCTAAAATCTTCATGAATGTAGATTTTCCGGCACCATTCTCTCCCATTAGTGCATGGACTTCGCCTGGATATAACTCAATTTTCACATTCTTTAATACAGTGACTCTTGAGAAGGTTTTACTTATTCCCTGCATATTCAAAACAGGGTGTTTTAGGTTAGATCGCTGCTTTACTTCTTCTTTGACAACCATAGCTTATATCATCCCTTCTATATTTGAAGAAGACTGATGAAGGAATAAAATCCTTATCAGCCTATATAAGTTTGGAGGTTTACCATCCTTTGTAAGAATCTAAAGTCTCTTGAGTTACTAGCTCAACTGGAACTTTGATTAAATCTTCTACTTCTTCTCCATTTTTCACTTTCATACCAATTTCTGCTGCTTTTTTCACCATTTCACTAGGTGATTGTGCTGAGGTTGCATAAATAGAACTGTCTTCTTTTGCCATTGCTTCTGTTGCTTCAGGGGCTCCATCTACACCTACAATGAAGAATTCATCCTTGCGTCCTGCTTGTTCTTGAGCAATTTCTACCCCGATTGCTTCTGGATCGTTAATAGCAAATACGGCATTAATTGTTCCAGATGGATTAGCTTGTAAGATGCCCTCCATAACCGTTAATGCTTTTTCACGACTTCCTTCACCATTTTGTTTTGCTACCACTTTAATATCAGATCCTTTGATTGCGTCCTCAAATCCCTTAATACGGTCTGCTACAGCAGAAACAGGAGGTCCATCGATAATAGCAATATTGCCCTTTCCACCTAATTGTTCGATTACATACTCACCAGCTAGTTGACCTGCCTGATAGTTATCTGAAGTAACGGTTGCATCCACACCTCCATCTGCATTTACATCAACTGCAATAACAGGAATTCCCGCTTCTTTTGCCTGCAGAACAGCTGCAGCTATACCTTTTGTATCAACGGCATTAAGTAAAATGACATCTACCTTTTGGGTAATAAAGTTTTCGATTTGTGATGTTTGCTTCGCCAAGTCATATTCTGCACTTTCAACAATAACTTCTGCTCCCAACTCTTTCCCTGCTTCCTCTGCACCTTTTCCCATCGCAACAAAGAAAGGATTTGCAAGTGTACCCACTGATAAAGCTATAGTTAGTTTTTCATCCTCTTTAGATTCACTACTATCACTAGAACCACTGTTTGAGCTACCGCTGCTTGTTGATTTACTTGCTCCACTACATGCTGTCATCAAAGCTAGTATTAACATCAAAACAAATACCATGAATCTCTTTGAATTACTTTTCATTATGATCCCCCTAAAACAATTTGGTTTTTTCCAAGCACAAATTAACCACTTGTAAGATTCACCAGCCGTGAAAACGCTAACATATTTGTATTTATATCACCACCTTAAAGATAGATTTCTATTAAATTATCAGTCTCAAAAAGTTAGTGGTAACGCTGTCATTTCAGATAAATAAAAATGCTGATGAAATACACTGATCATTAGTGGGAGTTTTTTTAAATTAAATATGATTATTATTGATCACTTTTGATTGATTTTGATTATATTATGTTGGGTTTATTTTGTCAATTAAACCAAAATTTGTAATTTATTATTTTAATAATCTTAAAATTTATCTAATATCTTGGAAAAATCTTAATTTATTAACATTAATAAGTATTGTTTTCTATAAGCATGTTATATCAGCACACTAATCAAAAAAATCACAAAAAATTTTTTTGAAAAAGTTCACCTCATCTTTTGATGTAAGTTACGTTTAAATTCATTAGTATGATGCTAAAAAACCCCATTTTTCAATGGGGTTGGATGCTGGCTGCTATTATTTAATTTCTTTTATCCATTCAGAAGTAACACTCACCATTTCATCTTGTTGTATCTTGATAGATATACCTGCCTCATTGTCTCCTTTCTGTTTACCGTAAACACCGAATTGAGCATGATTGCCACCTTTTATTTCATGCACTGTAGCATTTTTGGACAAAAACTTCTTAGTTTCGTTAATTTTTTCTACTGTGGTTAGGCCGTCCATTTCTGCATAGATTGATAGCATCGGAGTCTTCATTTTTGAGAAATCATTCACTTCACTAGGATAGGAACCTAATAGAAAAACTCCATCTACTTTTTTAGGATGATCATAAGCAAATTTCGCCGCTGCAACTCCTCCTAATGAATGTCCACCTATTATCCACTTTTCAACTGATGGGTAGTTCTCTATTATCTTAGTAGCTTTGTTGGAATCAAATAGTGCAAAATTAAAATGAACTTTAGGTATGGCAACCAAATACCCTTTGTTTGCTAACTGTTTTCCATAGTAGCTGTATGCTTCAGGCTCTACTTTTGCACCAGGGTATAACACAATCCCTAATTTACTTGAGTGCTGATTGAAAATGATCCAATCTTCCTCATATTGAATTTCACTTTTATCTAATAGTGTATCAAGCTCTGAAGAGGGTTTATAGGTTAGTTGTGACCATGTGAAAAAACCAAGAAATAACACGACCAGTAATAAAAAAAAGCTGAGTAGAATGTATTTCAATTTTCTATTCATCCGTGGATTCACTTCCTTTATGAAATGATAAAGGATGTGCAAAAATTCAGGCATATCCTTTTTGTTTAATTCTCTTTTTCTTGTACCCTTTTCAATTTACCTGGCCAAAAAGCAAATTTTCCTAACACGGTCGTAATCGCAGGTACAAGGAATGGACGAACAATAAATGTATCTAAAAGAACACCTAACGCAGTGATAATTCCAAACTGCACTAGAACTTGAATTGGTAATGTTGCTAAAACCGCGAAGGTAGCCGCTAGAATGATACCAGCCGAAGTGATAACACCACTTGTTTCACTTACCCCTTCTTTAATCGCTTGTTTCAACGGCATATACTTTCTTTTCTTCCAAATGCTTGAGATCATGAAGATATTATAATCTTCTCCAAGAGCTACTAGAAAAACAAACGCATATAAAGGAATGGCTCCTTGTATAGCATCCACACCCATTACATTGTGGATAATAAACCATCCTAACCCTAAAGCTGCACTATAAGATAAAACAACTGTTCCAACCAAATACAGCATGGCTACAATGGAACGTAAGTAAGCTAAGAGCAGAATCGATATGAAGACAATAATTAATGGAACAATAAGATCAGTGTCTTCATTACTGGTGATCATGGTGTCATATTGTGTTGCCGTTTGACCTCCGATCCATACTTTTGACTCTGCAGAAGAAATATCTGATTGTGTTAATGCCTGTTCCGCTGCATCTCTGAACTCCGGAATAGCTTCCATCGCCTCTGCGCTATATGGATTCACATTAAACGTAACATCATATACCTTTAAATTTTCATGATCAACACCATTTTGCGGAGCTGATACTGTATCAACAAGATTATGTTTCTGTAACTCTTTTACTACGTCTACTTCTTTTCCTTCCGTATCAATAACGACTTGAACCGGCGCTAATTCACCAGGGGAATAAGCATCAGAAATAACCTGAAAACCTTCCCTTGATGGCATATCTTCAGGGAAAGAAGATAATAAATCATAGGTATACTTGATTTGACTGGAATACATGGAGAAAGCCCCAAAGAAAACGAGACAAGCAATAATAATTATCCACGGTTTCGTTGTAACAATCGTTCCAACCCAATTTCCAAAACGACTTTTTTCTTTACGTATACGTACCGGCTTCCCTTTCTTTTTAGCCATCTCTTCCTCCATTTCAGGAGTACGGGGAATGAACGGATAAAAAGAAGCTCTTCCCATAACAGATAATAAAGCCGGAATAAGCGTTAAACTTGCTATTCCCATAACAAAAATAGATAAGCTAAATGGGATCGCAAAACGATGGTAAGCTCCATATTTCGCTACGATTAAAACAAGCAGAGCAATCACAACAGTCAACCCGCTCATCGCGATTGCACCTGAAGCTTCTTTAAATGCGTGAATAAGTGCTTTTCTTTTATCTTTTACTTTTCGAAGTTCATCGCGGTATTGAGAAATTAAAAACAAGCAGTAATCTGTTCCAGCTCCAAATAATAATACGGTCATAATGGCTATAGCTTGCGAGTCAACCGTAATCCACCCTTTATCCGCTAAAAGACCCAGAATCGGACTAAGAACCATATAGGCAAAACCTACACCAATTAAAGGAATAATCGCTAAAATTGGGGAACGGTAAATGACAAGAAGGAGAATTAATACTAATAAAACTGTTGCAATTAGTAATGTTACATCTGCTCCTTCAAAAAGGCTTGTAGCATCTACTTGTATCCCTACTGGACCTGTCACTCGAGTGCTTAATTTATCTGGATCATCGATATCTGTAGCAAAAGAATCGTAAGAAACCTTCTCTTCTACTTGCTCTTTGATCTTCTCTAAATTTTTTTCCAAGACACCAGTCTCAATGTTTTCTTCAAAGAAGATTGGTTGTACGAGTGTGGTGCCATCTTCAGAAATCATCTCTTGCAAGGCAGGTATTGGCATTTTATGCAAAGGCGGTGTAGATGATTGTCCTTCTAACGGTTTATTAGATAAATCCTCTGACAATTCTTGGACAGCTTTTAAATTTTCTTCGTTTAAACCTGCTTCATTATGCCATGTAAGCAACGCCGGCACTCCTGAAGAATTAGGGAATTCTTCTTTAATTAGATTTTCTGCCTCTACAGAAGGTGAATCTTCACTTAAGTTCGGGGCATTATTAACCTCAGTTTCGCTAACAGGCGGCCAGGCAATGGTTAATACCACAGTTACTATAATCCAGGCGGCAATAACAATCCAGCGACTTACTTTCCCTGTCATATACTGGCTGAATGTTGTTAAAGGCGATTTCTTCACATAAACTCCCTCATTTCAATGTTTGTTTGTTTTTATAATTTACATTAAAATTAATATAGAACTAAGGATAATTATATATACCGGAAGGTTAATTAATCAACTAGATTAATTGTGGCAATTTCTTGAACTAAGGAGGAACATCATGCATGACGAATAAGAGAACACCTGGCAGACCAAAAGTTAAAACTGAAATGAATATAACTAGGGAGCGAATTTCTACAACAGCCGCTCACCTATTTTTGACATATGGATACGAGAGTGTTTCAATGCAACAAGTTGCTGAAGCCAGCAATGTAACAAAAGCAAGTGTTTATTACTACTTTAAAGACAAAGCAACACTATTCACTAAAGCTGTGTCAAGCATGTTTCAGCGTATTACAGAACGTGTCGAGGAACTATTACAAAGTACAAAAGGATTAGAGAGCAGATTATATGAAGTTACGTTAGAACATCTAAAGAGACCTCATATTGATTTTGAAACATTATTACAGGAAGCTGGTTCTTCCCTCTCAAAAGATCATATCCGTGAAATTCGCGAATCAGAACAAGACATCCATAAAGCATTGGAAAATATATTTAAACAAGCAATGGAAAATGGAGAGATCGTTACAACAAGCCCATTGTTGCTTGCACATGCGTTTTCTACCGTAACAATGATTCGAAATAAAACTGAATTAATAACCGAATTAGGAGGATATGAAAAAACAGCTCGATCTTTAGTAGATCTTTTTTGGACAGGAATAGCACCTAAATAAAGCAGTGAAGGCTCCATCCCTTTTCTACAAAAGGATTGGAGCCTTCAACTTTTATGTTCTGAGACGAATTTAGCCTCTCGTCTTCTCAACGACAGATTCTTCATTATGAAAGTACTGCCTTATTCAAATAACGGATCTCAGGTGATAAGGTTTGTAGATCGTCTGATCTTAAACTGTAAGAAACTACTTTACTTTTAAACTGTTTAACTACATCAATATGATCTTCATAACAGAAAACATATAATATAATCGTTTTTTTCCCTCTTTCCATATTGACAACAATCGGAGATACATCTGTCTCTGGACTCAAGAATAACTGTTCGTTTCCAGGAAATATATAATATTTTTTCAAAAATGTGGCTTCATTAAAATAATCGGTAAATTTCATTTTCTCTTCAGATTCCAAATGTTTACCGTTATATGTCACTTTGACCTCTTTTGAATTTAACTTTGGATGTAGGGCAAACTTACTTAAAATCCAATCTACTAGATCAGATGGCATACAAGTTAACACAATTTTAATTGCAGCTAGTAAAAATGAAACAATAAAAGCAGATATCATCTACTTTTCAACTCCTTATAATGAAAACATCCATTTTTTTCAATTTTAACATCAGCTCATTCCTTATTAATTGCAAGCTGATTTAACATCCTATTTTATAAAAATATACGCACCAATAACTAAGATAGAAAGAAAAATCACAACAGCATAAATAGCTGTTAATCTACCAATATTACTTTTTGTATTTTTCCCATAACTAACCTCTGTATCTTTTGCTGCAAAGATTGTTCCAACTAATGCCAGTATGGCTAAAACAATAATTAGAATGACTGCAAATGCCATTTATATATCTCCTCTTAGAATGGATTAAGAATAGTGATCGTTCTTTTTATATAGTAACTTATGAAAGTTATAAGTTAACCATCCAATTTGCAACTATTTAACCCATCCAATTCATAAGGAAACGATTTTCCCAGGGGGCATAAAGATCGGATACGAAGCGTTTAATAACTTAATGAATGTTCTTAAACGCTTCAGCAAACCGCGAAATACCCTCTCGAATTGAGTGTTTGTTCTCTCGTCCAAACGTAAAGCGAACATAGCCTTTTTCCGTTCCGAAAATACTTCCCGGGATAAAGGCTACCCCCTTTTTCACTGATTCTTCGAGTAATTTATATTCATTAAGAGAATCATTTAATTTGCACCACATATGGATTCCTCCCTTAGGGATGAGAAACTCCATTTTGTTACCTAATAATGTTGTTAGACTATTTGTTAATTCATCTCTTTGATGTTTTAACTCTTTTCGGAGCATCGTAATGTGGGAAGTGAATTCTGTTGATCCTAAAAACTCGTTGGCTACCCATTGCGGAAAAACACTATGACCAAAGTCAACCTGTTGTTTCGCATCAGCCAGACGTTGAATAACTTTTGAGGGACCAATAATCCAGCCAATTCGTAAACCTGATGCAACAATTTTAGATAATGAACTTATATATAAAACATTTCCGTTAAGATCCATTGATTTCAAGGTAGGATTCACACTACCGTCAAAAGACGTTAAACTGTAGGGATCATCTTCAATGATTGGAATGCCAAATTCCGCAGACAGCTCTAACACACGCTTTCGACGTTCCAAAGATAGAATTGTCCCTGTTGGATTGTGATGGTCAGGATTTAAAAAGACCATTCGAATTCTATGCTTTTTATGTAAAGATACAAGATCTTCGGGATTCATCCCATTCTCATCAACAGGTAACAAAAAGGTCCTCAGTCCGGCAGATTGAAAGATCGGAAGAGAGAAGCAATATGACGGATTCTCTATAGCAACAGCATCTCCCGGCTTGAGAAGACATTGAACAATCAGATGCAGAGCCTGCTGGGCACCCGATGTAATGAGGATAGAAGAAGAACTAGTATCAATATTTTTATATTCTCTTACATGTGTGGAAATGGTCTCCCTTAAATCAGCATTTCCTTGAGGATGATCATAACCAAGATAGCCTGTGAAGGTACGGTCAGACAAAATCTTTTGAAATTGTTCAGTAGGAAATAACTGAGCTGTTAACTCACCGCTAGCCAAATTTATCAAATCATTCTTTTCTGTCTCCATCCGAATTCGTTGTACTAAAGGAAGATTCGGCACAAAGGAACCATCTTCTACATATCTGCCCCAATTCGGAATACGTTTGTGTGATAACCCCCAAATGTCTGTACTAACTCGGGTTCCGCTTCCTTTCTTTCTGCTCACAATTCCAAGTGACTGTAACTCTTCATATGCAGCGACTACTGTGCTGCGATTCACTTGTAATTCCTTTGCAAGAGTCCGTTCCGAAGGCAACATACTGTCTGGCAGAAAAATCCCTGCTGAAATCCCTTGTTCAATATAGCTGGCAATTTGTTTATAAATAGGCATTTTATCGGCCCGGTTCGGTTTCCATTCCATTTCATCAAAACCCTTTCCGTTGTCTTCATTATCGATAATTATAGAGAATTTGATTATGACAGTAAAATTTTAAAACGTTAATAAGCAATGACAATTTAGTTTCGTTGACGTGCTTAATAGACTTATGTTGGTAAAGAAAATACATAATTTAGAAAAACAATCAAAAGCTAACAACAAAGTCATTATCCGGTGGTGTGTCCATGCTTTTTTCAAGAACTCAATTATTTTTTGTCCTTATCCTTTTTATAGGAATTTCCAATCATGTGCTTCTCATGCCTCACTTGCTAGCAACAGGAAAACGTGATGCATGGGTATGTGTTTTGGTTTCTTATACCATCTTATTGTTTTGGGGATATATCCTCTATCTGATTATGAAGAAGAATCATCAGCGCTTATGTCTATATGACTGGATAAAAGCACGTACCGGAGGTTTGATTTCTCGTCTTTTGATCAGCATTTTTTCGTTTTATATTTTCGCCATTAGTGCGATTTCATTTTATGATTTAATTCAATCCATAAATATATATTTTCTGCCTCGAACACCATCCTTTGTGGTGATGCTGCCTTTTCTGCTAATCAGCGCTTGGTCGGCCTATAGTGGTTTAAAATCAATTGTCTATGTTTCAGCTGTTCTATTGCCATTTGTTTGGATGCTTGGGATATTTGTCTCTGTGTTTACTATGAAAGAAAAGGATTACTCCTATCTTTTCCCAGTCCTAGTTGATGGCTATCACCCTATTTTAAAAGGGACTATCATTATTCTTGGCGGGAGTGCAGATTTGCTTGTCCTTTTACTCCTTCAACACCATTCAAAAAAGAAATTTACATTATTGAACCTTTTCGTTCTCATTACCATTTTAGCCGGGTTAATTATAGGTCCTACTATGGGTTCTTTGTCTTCTTTTGGACCAGCTGTTGCATCTAATATGCGGTTTCCAGCTTTTGAACAATGGAGACTTATTACCTTGGGAGAATATATCTCACATGTTGACTTTTTGGCGGTATTCCAATTATTAAGCGGCGAGATTATTCGGATTTCATTAGGCCTCTATCTGCTTTGGGATATGGTTAAAGGATTTTCAAAGGTGTCTAAGAAAAAGCATGTGTTTGCTGTCTCACCACTGCTTTTAGGTTTATTCACGATCATTCCGCTAAGTGATATTTGGGTCCAAACAATCATTGGGAAATATTTTTATCCAGCTGTTTTCATAGGTGCTATGTTATTCTCATTTGCGTTACTGATTATTGGCTACCTGCCAATGAAGAAAGGAATTCAGAACATATGAGCATGAAACAATTGGAGCATTTTTTAACAAAAGGAACGTTGACTAGCCATGAGGTAGAAAAATTTTTCCTTCCATATGGAGATATTACCTTTATTCAAAATGGTAATGATGAGACTCTGCAAGTTTTTTATTGCAAAGGAATGATAGATTCAACACAGCTAAATGAGTATTATAATCAGATTATTATGTACCTTGTTAAGGGAGAAACGCGCAATCATACTGAAATACTTCCACCATTCCAGCATGTTGAAAAAATGAATAAAACAGTGAATCTTTTGTTTTCAGGATCTCTTATTGTGTTTCGAGAAGGAACTCCCTTTTTCTATGCATTTGATCTAAGCAAAATACCACAACGAAGCCCACAGGAATCAAGTACAGAGGTTTCAATTAAAGGACCAAAGGATAGTTTTACTGAGGAAATGAATGTAAACATTTCCTTGATTCGAAAACGAATGAAGTCTGAGCATCTTTATTGTGAAAGCTACACCTTAGGTTCGATGAGTCAAACAGAAGTGTCTCTTCTTTATATGAATAATAAAGCCAATCAAACGATCATTCAGGAAATAAGTAAGCGTCTTAAGACATTTCAAGGTGAAAGTGTTGTTAGCAGTGGTCAATTGGAGCAATGGCTATCAGATCGATCCTTTTCTCTATTTCCGTTACTAGATTATGTAACACGCCCGGATTTTGCCATTGAAAGCATGATGCGCGGAAGGTTTATTTTAATCGTTAATGGATCTCCTTCGGTATTGATAGGACCGATTAATATTTTCGAGTTAATTAAATCACCTGAGGATGTCCACTTTCCATTCTATCTTGTTATATTTGGTCGTTTTATTCGGATTATTGGTTTGGCTATAGCTATTTTTCTCCCGGGGTTCTGGGTTTCTCTATCAGCTGTAAATATTGATCAAATCCCTTTTGCCCTTTTGGCTACTGTTGTGGTCTCACGGGAAGGTTTGCCTTTACCAATTGGAGTTGAATCTATATTTATTCTTGCATTGTTTGAGTTGTTAAGAGAAGCGGGAGTTCGTATGCCAACTGTTCTTGGACAAACCATCTCTATTGTCGGAGGTATCATTATCGGAGATGCGGCGATTCGAGCTGGGCTTGCTTCCCCAACGATGATCGTTATCATTGCGTTAACAGCCGTTGCAAGTTATACACTTGTCAATCAATCATTGGTTGGAACTGTAAGTATTCTTCGTCTTTATACCTTGCTGTTAGCCATTTTTTTAGGAGTATACGGGGTTATTATAGGATTTTTAAGTGTACTTATTTACCTTTCTAATTTGGACTCCTTTAAAGTTGCTTATCTTGAACCAATTGCCTCGTTAACATTCAAAGAATACTTATCAGCCTTATTTACAAACCCTTTTGATCGAAAAAAATTCGGCATTTCATTTATTCAGAAGAGGAGAAAGTAGTATGAAGCAAAATCCTATTATGGTTTTCCACGCTATTCTTTTTCTTTGTTGCTTCTTTATGACCGCTTGTGAAAATGATATCAGTGAAATCGAAAAACAAAACTTCGCAACAGCTATTGGTGTGGATTATCGAGATGGGGAATATTATGTTTATATTCAGTCGATAGGGTTGAGTTCTGTTGCTAAAAGTGAAGGTGGTGAAAAAGCTCCACCTGAAGTGTATGTTTCCGAGACGAGGGGAAAAACATTTATTGATGGGTTCTTTAAAGCATATCAGACATCACAGGAACGATTTGTATGGGCAAATGTATCTGCCATTGTGTTGAGCGAAAATGTTCTGCAAAAAGGACTGGGTAGTGTTTTTGATGGTTTGACGCGTTATTATGAGTTCCGACCAACTCCGTGGATTTTTGGAACAAAGGATTCAATTGTTGATATTCTTTCAACTACAGGATTTTATAATCAAAACTCATTGGATACAATCCTCCATAATCCCAAAAGTTCCTATGAACAAAGTTCAACCATCATGCCTATAAAATTAAACCAATTTGCACGTGAGTTTTTTGAACCTGCTCACACCACTTATATTCCCTCGCTTACGATTGTAACCACACAGTGGAAGAAAAATGGAATGGAAGAGCCGAAATTAGCAATAGATGGAGCATTTTTTCTAAAAAATCATAAGTATAAGAGCTATTTTCCGTATGAGAAAATTAAAGGAATGCGTTGGCTGAATTCAGATTCCATACGAGCTTCTATATTATTACCAAATGAAAATAAATCTGAATTTCTTGCGGTGCTTGAGGACCAGATGGTTAAAATCCAACCAGAGAAGAAAAACGGAAACTTTCGCTTTACCATTCTCTACTACGCAAATGGAATAATAAGTAATCGCATGAAAAACAACACAATTAATGTGAATGCTATGGAAGAGTTCGTAAAAAAAGGGATTGCTTCAGAAGTAAGACAATTATACGAATTAGGCTTAGAACATCATATCGATTTTCTAAATTTGGAGCATCTGCTTTATAGAAAGTATCATTCCGATTGGAAAAAGTTAAAAGATCAAGATACTCTGCTTCGGGAAGACAGCATAAAATCAATTGAATCACATATTACTTTGGAGCACTCCGGGTCATTTAAAAATAGAAAAATAAAGATCAAGGAGTGATAATATATAGTAAGGTGCTTAATGGTCAATCTTTCACAATCATGATAGGAACATTTATACTATAGTTGGAGGTGTGTTCCGTTGGAGTTAAAACAATTACAATATTTTTTAGAAGCTGCAAAATATAAAAATTTTACGAAGGCATCTGAAGTCCTTCATATTTCACAACCGGCTTTAAGCAAGATGATTAAAAGTCTTGAAGATGAATTGGATATGACATTAATGGTTCGGTCCAATAAAACAAGCGAAATAACAGATGCCGGTTTTATCGTTATGCAATATGCTCAGAAAATTTTTTCGCAAATTGGTGAAATGACGACGATTTTGAATGATTTAACAGAATTACAACGAGGTACTATTAGGGTAGGAATTCCGCCGATTATTGGCAGTTTATATTTTCCAAGTGTCATGGCTGAGTTTCATAAGCAGTATCCGAATATCTCCATTAACATTACCGAATATGGCGGTGCAAAGGTTGTGAAATCTGTAGTGGAAGGTGAAATTGAATTAGGCGTTGCTGTTTTACCTGTTGACGAAGAGATGTTTAATATTTATCCGATTGTGGAAGATCAGATGAAGTTATTACTACATCATCAGCACCCATTAGCAGATCGTGACCTTATTCACCTAAAGGAACTGAAGGATGAAGAGTTTATTTTTTACCACGAGGATTTTGCCCTTCATGATATTATGTGGAACAATTTTATTAGAGAAGGATTTCAGCCAAAAATTTTATTTAAAACCTCGCAATGGGATTTAATGTCTGAAATGGTTGGGGCCGATTTAGGCGTAACCATCTTACCTGAATCGATTTGTAACCGTGTAGAAAATAAACATGTGAATATCATTGATATTGAACCCTTTACACCATGGAACTTAGCTGTCATAACAAAAAAGGATAAGTATCTCTCATTTGCTGCGAAACGGTTAATTGAATTTTTCCTTTAATTTCATTATAACTTTTAGTTATCACTTTCATAGTTATTATGTATTTTACGAATGGTAAAAAGCGTAGTACCATGTTCCATAGACTAGGATTTAAACCGGTCTAAAGAGGGGCTTGGTTTGCTCCTTCCTACACAAGGGAGGGTTATCATAAATGAAACTATTAACGATTTTTATGCAAATATTATTTATCTCTTTATTCTTTTTTCTAGGTGCAGGGATAAAAGAAATCATTTCAATTCCTCTTCCTGCTTCAATGATTGGGTTAGCATGTTTATTACTTGCTTTATTTACAGGTGTCGTGAAGTTGAAATGGATTGAAAAAGGCGGCAATTGGCTATTGGCAGAACTATTGCTTTTCTTCATTCCCTCCGCAGTCGGAATTGTCAATTATAATGAAATCATTAGCTGGCAAGGGATTGAATTGGTGTTAATTATTGCTGCCAGTACATTTATTGTCATGGCCGTAACAGCCTTTACCGCAGACTTTATTCAGAAAAGACAAAGTAGTGCTGCCAAATGAAAATTATTCTATTGACAGTGTTAACGATCATTATTTATAAGCTAATAAAGCTAACGAATAAAAAGTGGACGTTAGCTTTTTTACATCCTTTATTACTTTGTCCTATTGTCATTATTTTGTTGATTCAAGTGCTCGGTATTTCGGCTGATACGTATATGGATTCTGCAAAAGTGCTAACAGATTTACTAGGACCCGCAACAGTTGCATTTGCGATTCCAATTTACAAGCATTTTCATTTAGTTAAAAAATATATGGGTACAATTATTGTCAGTATTACAATCGGGACATTAGTTGCTATTTCCTCTACTTTTATTTTATCGATTGTTTTGCATTTAAATACAAATTTCCTAATTAGTATTTTGCCAAGGTCGATTACCACCCCGATTGCCATCGAAGTATCAAAGGAAATTGGCGGGACCCCTACATTAACAACAATCTTTGTGATTATTACAGGAATAAGCGGAGGAATTATTGGTCCCTTTACACTGAAATGGTTGGCCATTAAATCACCGATTGCAAAAGGATTATCACTTGGTATGAGTGCACATGGTGTCGGTACTTCTAAAGCAATGGAATATGGTGAACAAGAGGCTACTTTCTCCTCCCTGGCGATGATTTTCGCAGCGATTTTGACGATGGGATGGGGAAGCTTTCTCATTCCACTGTTAATGGATATGGCACATATTTAACTTGAAAAGCCAAAACTGTGGTGAATATAAATAAGAATAGATCTAACACAAAAACGCATGAATGATCCGTTCATGCGTTTTACATTTACTTGCTTTTTTCTACATAAAGCCTCGCTTATTTTAACTCTTTTATATACCAAGCATCACAAGCATTATGATCTGACCCATCCAGTGCCTTATCAAGCTGTTGGAAACCAAATTTGAGGTAAAGATGATTTGCTGTTTGGAGTTTCTTCAACGTTTCTAAATAACAGTATGTATAGTGTTCCTTGGCGAAGTCGAGTGCTACTTTCATTAACTTTTTCGATAGTCCTACTCCTTGAGCTTCAGGTGATATGTATAACTTTTGCAACTCGCAAATCCCGCTCCCCTGTCCAAATGGTGCAATACCTACACCACCTACCACTTCATTTTTATCATTCACAGCAACCCAATATTTCGCATTTGTTTGGTGCATGTAGTATTGTGCAAGAGTACTTAACTGGGGATCAAAGTAGGCTGTCCCTGGAATATTTAAGTGATATGATTCTAATGAGTGCTTAATAATTTGCTCTATTTTTTGATTGTCCTTTTCTTCCATTTCACGAATATGCATTGCTCTTCCCCTATCTTCATTATTAATATATTCTACTATTATTTTCATGTCATAAGGAACCTAGTCTTAAGCCATAATGTCATATATCTACTTTAAGATCCAATATGCACAATCAACTTCTGTTACTAGATTACGATCTCTACAAGTGAATATTCTTGTTTCCTTAAAACACCATTTAATGTATAATAATTACAAATTTGGGCGTAATTATTAAAATGATATTTGTTATATAAGGTGGTATCCCCTCATGAGTACAGCTCTTAATCTAATCGGAAGCATGCTATTCGTTATGATAGGTTTTTTTTCTTATCTTCGGTCATTAAGAATCTCCAATAAGGATTGGAGAGAATTAGCAATGATTTCTTCTTTGATTTTCATTGTTTTTGGGTTATCTACTTATATCTATTTAACGATCTCACACTGAGGTTTAGAGATGAAACGATAACCTTTTAAGGTTTTCCTGACAGTATTTAAAAATCATAAACTCTCTGAAAACATAAAAAAGACGCTACTGATTAGCGCCTTATTTACAGTGTTATTCGGTTACCAATTCTCCCTGAATGATATACCGATCAGGGGCAGAACCAATAAAGTCAAACGGATAGCAGGTCGTAAGTGTCAAAGTTGGTTTATCTTTTTTCACAATAACAGTTCGGTCATTTTCATCTGTAACCCAGATTTTTTTTATCTCATAATCGAAAGATTCACCTTCATATTCAACTGTCATGATATCTCCCTGTTCAAGCTCACCCAATTCTGTAAAAACGGTATCCCGATGTCCGCTTAAAACAGTATGACCTCCGATATCATTTGGGATTGTTGTCCATTCACTCACATACATCCCGACACCTTTATCAAGTGTTGATTCATCTGTATTCCAAAAAACATCAAAGCTTGAATCTATTTTTGGAATTTGTAAACTCGCTACATTTTTTCCATTCTCTACAGAATAGTTTAATGTTGACATATCTTCTATTGTTTTTTCATTCTTTTTTTCAAGCGCCTTTTTAGGCTGTAACTCGGTACTTTTTGTTGTAATGGCTTGGGTCTCATTCATGGCTTTTACAGATTTTTTACTGTCATTCCATTGATATAAATTCCAAGCAGAATAGGAGATTCCGCCAATAACGAATACAGCTGCAATAAATCCAATGATTCGGGACATTGTTACCCTCCCAATCTAAAAATCTTAAAGAGGACGAAAATCGCCCTCTTCACTTATTTATGTTGAAATAATCTCTTTCTCACTGCAAGTAAGGCTGCACCAAATGCTGCGATTGCCCCGCCCATTAATACACCAACAGGGTTCGTTCCAGCTGTTTTTGGCAGTTTACCACCTTGTTCACTATCTGAATCATCATCATTATCAGCCGGTGTTACTTTAAGATCGCTATCATTGTTATCATTAGCTTTTCCACTATTATTACTGTTGTTAGATGAATTGTTACCTTTATCAGAGTTAGTTGGAGTTGGCTTATTTACAACAGGTGTTGTACCACCATCATTGTCTGAACCGTTATCTGTGTCACCTGAATCGTTGCCTGATCCATTGTCCGAGTCATCATCATTACCTTCATATTTTACTAATTCAATTGGTGTTGTAAATGATTCAACTGCTTCATTACCGCTAAATAAGGTAATTTTCACTTTCAAGTTTTTAATATCTTCAAAGCTTAAACTGCTTTCCCCAATTGCTGAGAAGAAGCCTTGATAACCGCCAGCTGCTTCTATTGCACCAATATCAACAAAAGCGGTATTTCCATTCCAATCAAGATTTAATCGGCTGGATCCAAGTCCCAAACTTCCACCACCTAAGAAATCATCAAGCGCGTCAGGGATTTCACCCTCTTGATAGCTATCAGGTTCATGAATGGTTACACCGTTTGGTACGATAAACTCAATTTTAACGTTATCAATGCTTTCAATTTGTAAATTTTGAACTTTAAAACCAAATTGCATACCAAATTGATTATCCGCTAAACCTGGAAAATCAGTCACTGCCTGTGCTCTTCCTTCAAAGAATGTTGCTTCACTCATTGTGCTGAATGATAGATTGCTTGATCCGGAAATTTGACCAACTGGTGAGTAACTTCCATCAATCACATATGCATTTAAGGTTTGAAGTAAATTAGCTCCAGCTGTTTTTCCGATAACAGGGATGTTAATGGAAACATTTTTTGTTTCTCCAGCTTTCACTTCGCCAAATGGAATGGCTAATTCTGTTTCTTCACCTGATAAAAGATAAATATCCTGAGGAGTTTCGTCCGTATCAAGCACCATAATATCATCAGGAATATCTACACCTGTATAAAAGTTCGCTATTGCTTGTTCAGAATCATTTGTAACAGTGGCATTAATTGTTAATGTATAGTAGCCTTTTTCTTTATCAAACTCAGAAACTTGTCCATTTACTGATCCTTCCATTTGTGCAACGATTTCTTCAGACGTTAAACCAGGCAGCTGTTCTTCTTCATCCTCATCAACAACATCCTCTTCATTTGCTGATGAATCCTCTTCTGTTCCCTCTTCTTCACCTGCTACTGGATCTTCTTCTGATCCTTCTTCTTCATTTGCTGCTGGATCTTCTTCTACTACCTCTTCTTCACCTGCTACTGGATTTTCTTCTACTACTACTTCTTCACCTGCTGCTGGATCTTCTTCTATTACTTCTTCTTCACTAGCTGCTGGATCCTCTTCTGTTGGGGTTTCGCTCGGTTCGCTTGAAGTTGGCTCGTCGGCTACAGCTTCTGAATCACTAGTTTCATCTGCTGGAACAACGACATTGGCAGCGTCTGTTGCAGTTTCTTCACTTGCTTTATCTACAACGGCTTGTTGCTTAACACTTTCACTACCTTCTTCAGCTGCTACTGAGATTCCTGGAGTAATTGCTACTGCTAATCCTAATGTGACGATTGATGCTTTTCTTAACAAAAAATCCACTCCCTTTTGACTATGTGTTTTTGTACCATTTCCGGTTTTTCATACTTTTTATTCAATAAAGTAATAATATTTATCTATCACTTAACTTCAAAATATTAGTATAAAAGCCTGAATATGGTAGTTTAAGATATCCAAAAAACATCATAAGCCATTCGCAATATGCATATCAATTGGCTCAAAGGAAAATGGCTATTTGGTCACAGGTTGCAAAACTATCTTTTCTACAATATTTTACAATTTCAAACAAAAGGAAAACATTGTCATTTCAAGGTTAACTAAATAATTAAAGATCTGGAATATTTATTTCACTATAGTAAAAACAGCTATTATATCCTAACTACTTCTAAACCTTTTTACTTAATGTTAAGAATTCATGGGTGAAAGGTGTTGTTTTGTGATTATTACACACCCTCAAAAATACCTAATAAGGGCGTGGTATCTAGATGAATAACACTTTTCATCCATCTTTAAATAAAACTACTTTTTACCTATTTTCGAACTCCCTCTTAATAAGACTTTTTTCGCACTAATTCTTTTATAAAAAATAGCTATTTGTTATTCGCTACATGTAAAAAAACACGAATGAATCATTTCTGTGACATTCTTCCATAATGATAGATATCTACTCCTAAAATCATATATGATTATATACAATATCATTGTTTTATTAGAGCACTCATTAAATAAATACGCCTCTAGAAAGGAGAGCATCTTCATATTGAAATTATTAACCGTTGAACATTTGGTTCAAAAATTTGCATTAAAGGTTCTTGCTGGTGAAGAACAACTCCAAAAAGCTATTACACAACCTAGATCTCATCGTCCTGGTTTAGAGTTCGTTGGTCACTTTGATTTTTTTCCAACAGAACGAGTTCAAATACTAGGAAGCAAAGAGATTACCTATTTACATAAATTAAGCTTGGATGAGCGTCAATTTCGGATAGGGAATATTGTAAAATATCACCCACCTTGTTTCATTGTTACGGCTGGTGAAGAAGGACTAACCTACTTAACACAATACTGTCTTGAAGAGGGAATCCCTCTATTATGTACGGATACACCACAACCAACCTCTGAATTTATTACAAAACTTGATGCTTATATGGTTAAAGCATTAGCACCTGAAACTGCGATCCATGGAGTTTGTATTAATGTCTATGGAATGGGGATTTTAATTCGAGGAAAATCCGGTGTTGGGAAAAGTGAAACAGCACATACGTTGATTGGGCGGGGACATCGACTTGTTGCAGATGATATTGTCGTGTTAAAAAAGCTTAGTCCGACCACCATTCTTGGCACACATGACGAGAAAACAAAGGAATTTCTTTCACTGCGAAGTATTGGGCTTTTAAATGTTGTCCGATTATATGGAAGAAAAGCGTTTCAAGATGAAACAAGAATTGCGTTAGATATTGAATTGACTAAATGGCAAAAAGATACCCTAAATAATGAATTAGAGCAGGAATCGAAATTCACAGAATATATGGGGGTAAAAATTCCTCATATTGAAATCCAATTGCAGCCTGGACGTGATGTTGCAGGGTTAATTGAAGCAGCTGCTAATAATTGGCTTTTGAAACAACAAGGATATAGTGCTGCAGAAGAATTTATCAAACGCCTTGAATCTGAGTTTTGATGTAAACTTACATAATGCAATTTTCTAAGAGTCGCTGTACTTTACCTAAAAAGTATAGCGACTCTTTTGACGCAGCCAAATACCACATCATTACTTACTTATAATAATCGTTAATTTATAGTTCGCATGTTGATTCAAATCTTCTAAAAATTGATTTAACACTTCATTAGATGGAAACTTACACTCAAGCAGGTAACAACCATCCCCACTAATTTTATAATTGTTTAAAACAAATGATTTCTGAGCTTTAATAAATGAAAGATATGAATCATGATGAGGACTTTTTGTATAAATATTGATCATCGCATGAATCAGGCAGCCTAATTTTGTCTGGTTCATTCTAATTGTATACCCCTCAATAACTCCATTATCCTCTAACTTTGCTACTCTTGTGGCAGCTGCTTGGCCAGTCAAATGAACCTTCTCACCCAATTCCTTCATCGTGATCCGACTGTTCTTGGATAGTTCTTCAAGGATACGCATATCTGTGTGATCTAACATTTATTCAACTCCTTTCAATAATCAAGTTAAACCGCCAAAAGACTTGATTTTATCTATGTAAATGATAGCTGGTCATCATTTAAACTATATCTAATTCAAAGAAAAGGAGCAAAAAAAATGAAGATACAACAAATTCGCAACGCGACGATCGTTGTTCAATATGCAGGAAAGAAATTTTTAGTTGATCCATTTTTAGCAGAAAAAGGGACTTATCCTCCTTTCCCTAATTCATTAAGACAAAATCAGCAAAATCCATTAGTCAGTTTACCAGTTTCCATTGACGAACTGATTCATGAAGTGGATGCTGTTATTGTCACACATCTCCATTTAGATCATTACGATGATACAGCGAAAAATGTCATACCGAAACACATAACAATGTTTGTGCAAAATGAAGATGATGCTGCAGTTGTTAAAAGTGACGGCTTTCAACATGTTGAAGTTTTAACAGAAGACACGACACTTGAAGGGATTCAAATAATCAAAACGAAAGGCGAGCATGGCAGAGGAGACATTTTAAAAATGGCCGGAGACGTTTGTGGTGTTGTTTTTAAGCACCCTTCTGAAAAAACATTATACATTGCAGGTGATACGGTTTGGTATGAAGGAACACAGGAAGTGATCAATACTCATAATCCTGAAATTATAGTTGTAAACGGTGGAGATAACCAATTCCTAGAAGGCGGATCTTTAGTTATGGGGAAAGAAGATATCTTTGAAGTGTATAAAGCTGCCCCTAACGCAACGATTGTTTCTGTCCATATGGAAGCCGTTAATCATTGGACATTATCCAGAAAAGAATTAAAAAGCTTTGTTCAGGAAAAAGAAATCTCATCTCAGGTACTCGTTCCTGATGACGGTGAATCTTATACATTTTAACAGCTCATAAAACATATTTTTCAAAAAATCTTTTTCATTTTCAATTTTGACCATTAACAGTAATATATTGGTAAGGGCTCATGAATGTATTGTTCTTCTCATGAGCTCTTTCTAATTAGGATGAAGCATTTTAAGGAGGTGCAAAGGATGAAAAATGAAACACAACAGCATCCAAGTTGGGTGCAGGAATACATTGATTCACCTGAGAAACAACAAATGCTTTACAAAAAAACATTAAAAATCGTGATCTTGTCACAAATTTTTGGTGGAGCAGGGCTTGCTGCAGGGATAACAGTTGGTGCCCTTCTAGCCCAGGATATGATTGGGACAGAAAGTGCTGCAGGCCTTCCGGTTGCATTGCTCACATTAGGATCTGCAGGGGCTGCATTGCTAGTTGGCCGACTTTCACAGCGTTTTGGACGGAGAATAGGTCTTGCAGCAGGTTTCTTCGCTGGTGGTCTTGGAGCCATTGGTATTATCACAGCCTCTTTACTTAACAGTATTTTGCTATTATTCCTATCTCTTCTTATTTATGGAGCTGGTACCGCTACAAATCTATTAGCCAGATATGCTGGTACAGACTTAGCAACACCTAAACAAAGGGCCACTGCTGTGAGCATGGCAATGGTATCAACTACTTTTGGTGCTGTAGCAGGTCCAAACCTTGTTGATGTAATGGGAAATTTTGCACAATCAATTGGTATTCCTCCATTAGCAGGTCCTTTTATCTTAGCTGCTGCTGCCTTTATTCTCGCCGGAACAGTTCTCTTCATTTTTCTTCGTCCGGATCCATTGATTGTATCGACAGCTGTTGCGAAGGCACAGGAAAAAGCGAATCGTGTACAGAAAAAGCAAACTTTAGATAACCCGAACACAAATAAAAGCGGCATCGTCGTTGGTGCAACCATTATGGTGTTAACGCAGCTCGTGATGGTGGCAATTATGACGATGACACCTATCCATATGGAACACTATGGTCATGGGCTCAGAGCAGTAGGGTTAGTCATCGGATTCCATATAGGTGCTATGTATCTACCTTCACTTTTCACCGGAGTATTAGTAGATAAAGTGGGACGCACGGCTATGGCGATTGCTTCCGGTGCCACTCTATTATTCTCAGGCTTGGTTGCAGCTTTTGCACCTGGCCATTCAATGGGATTACTTATTTTTGCACTCATTTTGCTTGGGGTTGGTTGGAACTTTGGCTTAATAAGTGGAACAGCCCTAATCATTGATGCCACACATCCAACTACCCGTGCCAAAACACAAGGATCTGTTGATGTATTGGTTGCACTATCAGGGGCCTCCGGCAGTGCGTTATCAGGAATGGTCGTCGCACATTCCAGTTATACTGCGCTATCTCTTTCCGGAGCTGTACTCTCACTTTTACTTATACCTGTCGTTGCTTGGTCTCATGCGATTCAAAGGAAAGAAAAGGTCAACTCGTTAAGCTAACGTAAAAAGACAAGATCTCTAATCGAAGATCTTGTCTTTTTTTAAAATTTTATACACTTACTACCTTAGTAGATTTAACATATTTAACAAATAAAAAGCGAACCAGCGGTCCCATAATAATGATCTGTAGAGGCAATGCCATCATAAAGTTCTTACCGAATACAGATAAATAATCTGACAAAATTGAACTCGCAGTAAATCCGTTGTGAATATACGTTGTAACAAGGCCATAAATAGACATAAAGAAAGCCATCCCTATCACCATACAGATAGAAATTGATAGAATTGTATAAACCTTATTATTCGTCTTAGCTGTTATTTTCAAAGCTATTTTTTTGGCATTTGGCCCAACGATAAACAAATCTAGTATGAATGCAATAACAAACCCAATAAGAAAATCAGAAATCCCCTCTATAAGTGTAAGTTCCCCTATCATTCCATTGAGATAAAAATTATAGATCGTCATAAAGAATACCATTCCAAAACACATCATAAAACCAAATTGAACACTTTCCTTCTTTGTTGTTGGCATTTTTTGTTCCTCCTTTTTCATACCTCTGTATTATAGAGAGTATAAAAATCCCTCGTAAGTGAACATTTTGTGAACCTTGTTTTAAAGGGTGGAGGAACAACCAACTCTTAACCTCTAATGCGTAAAGTAACAATATAGTTGTTTAATTTTTGATATTAGATCCTTCACCGTGCTTAAAAATATATCAATAAAGTCGTTTAAAAATCTAATTTGGCGTAGTTAGCAAGTGTTTTGTCGCAATTTGCTAGTTACAAGGCATCATTGGAGAGATACTATTAAACTGTACCATTAGTAAAGAAGGACACAAATTACGCTTAAAAATACTTATGTAAATAGATAAAGGAGGCATATATATGACGTTGAATACCTCTGATCGTATTAAAATTCCGGCAGGATTTTGGGCAGGATTACGTCAATTGGGGATTGTCGCCCACGAGGTGGTTCGAAAAGCACAATTGCCAATCACCATTATTTCTGATCCAGTTGTCACCACAGCTCAATATTTCGCGATCTGGCAGGCTTATTCCGATCTCATTGATGACACTGCCACAGGAATCATCAAGCTCGCGACATCCTTTGAAACAGATCATTTCCCCCCGACTGTCTTAGCAACTTACCATGCTCGTGACTACCGTGATGCTTTAAAGCGAATGGCCAGGTACAAACAACTGTGCCCTCCTGAAAGCATACATATCACCGAGGAAGGTGAACACTGCACAATTGAAATAAAATCATTGCATAGTGAACAACCCGGTCTGCCCATTCTAATTGGTATTACGTTGGCATTTCTACTCGAGCTTGGACGCAGGGGCACAGGTCAACCACTGGCAGCAAAGTTCGTCGAATTTTCTCCCGATTCTATTGGCGACCTACAGATACTTGAAGATTACTTCGGCTGCCGAATTCAGATCGGTACAAATTGTAACCGGTTGACTTTACATCGAGCAGATCTGGATCGTCCCTTTGTCTCGTACAATGCAGAATTGCTGGAGATACTGACTCCCGTACTGGAACAGTCGTTGAATGAGCAGGCACGCAGCACATCAATTACTGAGACGGTCAAGTGGATCATGAAATGTAGTCTAACAGGAGGTCGCCCTGACATTCAGACTATTGCGAGCGAGTTAGGGATAAGCGATCGTACCTTGCAGCGGCGTCTTACTGAAGAAGGCACGAGCTTCAAGCATTTGTTAACAAAAGTTCGACATGAGCAGGCAAGAGAGTACCTGGCAGACCCGTCACTTGATATTAAAGAGGTCGCCTTTTTGATTGGATATGAAGACCAAAACTCATTCTACCGCGCCTTTCACCTTTGGGAAGGTGCTACCCCTTTAAAATGGCGTACTAAACATCTCGGTTTAAACTTGATTAATTGACTAGTTTACTTTTTGACACTGTATGAACAGCCGGATAACTTAATAATAACTAACACAATAAAAGGATTATTTTTTTAAACTAAAAGGAGCAATGTATTATGGATATGGATTTGAAAAATAAAACAGCTTTAGTCACTGGATCAACAAGAGGGATCGGTAAAGCAATTGCCATTGAACTTGCAAAAGAAGGTGTTAATGTACTAATTAATGGGCGAAATGACGAAGAGGTAGAACGAACCGTAAAAGAAATTAAGTTAGAGTTCCCTGATACCGTCCCTCAAAATGCTACTGCCGATATTGTAGATATTCAACAAAGGGAAGCATTATTTAAAAAACATCCCCAAATCGATATCTTAGTTAACAATATGGGGATTTATGAAATTATGAAATATGAGGAAGTCGACGATGAAGTATGGGAAAAGTATATCCGTACTAATGTTCTTTCCGCAAATGGATTATCTAAATTTTACTTACCTAAAATGATAAAAAATAATTTTGGTCGAATTATCTTTATTGCGAGTGAGGAAGCAGTTATGCCTTCGGGACAAATGCCTCAATATTGTATGACAAAATCAATGCTATTATCATTGTCAAAAAGCCTCTCTAAATTAACAATAGGAAAAGAAGTTACTGTCAATACGATTATGCCGGGACCATCACTCTCCGAAAATGTGCAACAAATAATTGAGAGGATATACCCTAATGAAAATATGACTTTTTCAGAAAAAGAGAAAGAATTTATGACTACAAATCTACCTCAGTCTGAAATCCAACGATTTATCAAGCCAACTGAGATAGGTAGATTAACTGCCTTTATATGTAGCCCTTATGCATCCGCTTTTAAAGGTTCTCCGATTCGTATGGATGGAGGCATGGTACCGACTATTTTCTAGCACTTTTTCTTTTACTTTTATGGTGCTTTAGATGCATCACTGTGCATACTTGCTGATAAAATATTCTGTTCAGTTTGTAAAAAATAAGGTGAGTCATTAACTCATCTTTTTTCATCTCCTTATGTCGTAATTTATTTTAATTCAATATTTTCTAAAGCAGAAATAAGCACTTTTCATTGTTCTGGATTTTTCTGGACTCTTCGTTCCGAAACCTCTATACTAATTTATATAAATGGGGGTGTTGTAAATTGGGTAGAAAGATTAGTTTTAACAAAGAACATGCTTTGAATAAAGCTATGTATTTATTTTGGGAGAAAGGTTATGACGCTACATATATCTCAGATCTTATTGAAACGATGGGAATAAGTCGATCTACTCTCTACGATAGTTTTGGAGATAAGGATGAACTATTTAAACTGGTTTTAGAACATTATAAAAACTATGGCTATCGAAGAAGAAATTTACTTTTTAGTGGTATAAACACTAAAGCATCACTTAAATCCTTTTTTTATCAACAAATTGAAAAATGCTATTCAGATGACATTCCCAAAAGTTGTATTATCACTAATTCTTCACTGCTTATTGGACATATTGATCCTTCCATAGAAGAAATACTTATAAATGATTTTAATGAACTTGAAAAAGTGTTTAAGAAAGTCATTGAAGAAGGGAAAAAGAAAGGAGAAATTTCACAAGAGGCTAACTCTGAATTAGTTGCATATTCTTTATTAAGTTTAAATCATAGCATTAATTTAATGTCCAGATACAAAAAAGAGAAAAATCTAGCCTATCATCTAGTGGATAAGACTATTGCAGACCTATAGTCTTTCTTTTTTAAGTATTTCGGAACGAACGTACCAAAAAGATAAAAATAAACAAAAGGAATGATAACGTTGACTAAAAAGACAAATTTTTTAATTTTTATTTTGGCAATTAGTTGCGGATCACTTGCTACTAATATTTATTATGCTCAACCAATTGTACAATTTATTGCAAAAGATCTGAACATCTCTTCTGGTTTATCTGGATTGCTCACTACTTTGACCCAAATTGGGTATGGATTGGGATTATTTTTTATCGTACCCATGGCTGACTTATTTAAAAGTAAGAAAATAATTATTATTCTTATCGGGCTTTCTATCTTTTCATTAATTGGTGCTCTTATTTCCACAAATGGAATTGTTTTTTTACTATTAACAACCATAATTGGCATTGGAGCCTGTGCGGCTCAAATATTAGTTCCACTAACAATGAGGGTTGTGCCCATTGAAGAGACAGGTAAATATGTAGGGAAAGTGATGAGTGGTTTATTGATTGGGATTATGATTGCTCGCCCATTATCTATCGGAATTACTGACTGGTTCGGCTGGAGGATGGTATTTCTATTTTCATTAATAACGCTAGTTGCCGTATTACTGTTAATTATAAAATTTTTGCCTAACTATGAAGTTGTCTCAAATAGTAACATGTCATATTCACATTTAATTGCTTCTATGGTGAAGCTACTAATAAATACATCTCCTTTACAACAAAGAGCTTTTTATCACGCATGTTTATTTGCAGCATTTAGTCTTTATTGGACAGTACTCCCAATTTTATTAAGGTCTGAACCATTACATTTTTCAAATAATGAAATTGCATTAATTGGATTTGTTGCAATAGCTGGAGCTTTATTAACTCCTACTATTGGTAAAATTGCAGATAAAGGTTATATTTTTTCAATGACTAATGTATCAATGGCGCTCGTACTTCTATCTATTGTACTTTTATTCTTTGTTCAAGATCATTCACTATTGAGTGTAATTTTAATCCTTATCTCTGGAATTAGCATCGATATTGGGGTATCAGGAAATTTATTATTAGGTCAAAAAGTTATCTTTGGGTTAAATCCCGAGATAAGAAACAGACTTAATGGATTATATATGACTATTTTCTTTTTTGGAGGAGCCTTTGGTTCTTGGATTGGAAGTTATTCTTACTATAAAATTAATAGTGAAGTAACTTTACTCATTGGAGCAGCTTTGCCTTTAATTTCCTTATTAGTTCATTTAATAAAAAATAATACAAAAAATTTATCAAAAACCACCAAAAGTAAATACATGTTATAAATATTAATGTACCCCAAAGGTTAGAGTGAAATTTTCGGGTACATACAGTAGCATTATTATATACATTAGGAGCAAAATCGTTTATCTTTATACGTTTTGGCCTATGCTAAAAATATGATTATAACCAATACACCTCATACATCTCTCCAATGCCTTATTGCAGAATATAGTAACTGGAGCTTTTAGCCTTAATACTTTTTTAAAAAATAGTATTTGATATACAAATGCTGTAACAAAACGATCGTTTTTTGTTACAGCCAGTCAGATAAATACCTAATGAGAGCAAGGGGGTTATATGATTCCAGTTTCTTATTGCAGTTCATAGTAGCTTCGCTGGTATTTTGCCTTATTGGATGTCCTGCAAGAAAGTATTAATTTATATAATGAGGTATTATCAGAAATAAAAATGGAGATGTAATTTTGCTACTTTTCCAAGGTAACAAATCACTAATATTTGTGGTTCCTTAATATCATATGTTTAAATTCATTTATTGAAATGGACATGTGTTGCTTTTGTTTATAGGTATTGGGAATGGATTGGTACAAGCTTAAACTGTATATATATTTTATAAGAATTTAGTTCACATAAGTGAAGTTATCGGTAATTAACAAGGTTAATTATTTTTTGTCTCTACCTTTTTAAGGAGGTTGCAAAAACAACCTCCCACTTTCCCTTTGTTAAAGGGGAAATGTGAGGTTATGTTCCAAGTAAACGTTTAATCTACGACATTCACGTTCATTTCAACGCAAGCTCTATAAATATATTAATGGTTTGGGAACATGGATGTTTTTATTTTTATCTGTGCTAGTTTCTTTTTCATCCATTACAAGAGAAGTACAGGTATTTGAGAAGTCGAAAGAAATAAACTGATTGTAATCGTCAGGAAAAATATCTGCATTTAGGAAATTTTCAAATGGATGATCGATGGGTTTTAGATCACTATCACGTTGTGTTTTTAGGTGATTCACAATAACTGTTCCAATAAACCTCCCTAATTTTAGTCCTTCATCGTTATCTGCAGGAAAATGAACACCTGCATACAAACGACTAAGAGCATTGTCGTTAGCAATTTCCCGAAGCTTTTTTGCTTCCTTTGGAAAGAAGTAGCTTAGCACGACTTGTGCACATCCTGACATAGTGGCATGACCGGATGGATAAGTTGGAAAACGAGGTGTGCATAATAATGTTCTCATTTTTGGGTCATATTGATTTGGCCTTGCTACATCCCATCGATATTTTAAGTTCCACACTATGATCATTGTGTCATTTACAGCACCCTGTACAGTAGCTAATATCCTTGCTGCATCTGTTGGACCAACTCCATACGTATCAATTAAGCGATCGATAACAGGAGTCCACTGTTTGGTAGGGACCCCTGTTCCATAATAAATCCCAATCTTTTTTTGATTAGGGGTAAGTCTCTTTAAAGTATTTTGGACGATAAGTAACTCTCTATTGAAGTCAATCAGGTTGGGATGTGTGATAGGAAGTTTCATTTTCCTTCCGTTAGGGTTAAGAAAATTTCCGTTCCTGTCTCTTTTTAAATAAACCAGAGGCCATGAGCCTGCCAAAGGGGTAACCGAATTAGAAGGTTGTTTCGCTTCTCCCGCATAAGGCACCTCAGACCATCGTAAATATTTTGTGCTCATCACTAAATTACCTCACATTCTTAATTTCTAAATAATTCATAGTATGAGAGAAAAGAAGAAAAGTATAGGCAAATAGGAACTAGACAGTAACTTAATTACCTCGCTTTCTTGTTCCATTTTTTCTAATTGTTTTTTATATACCTATTAGTTAACATAACAATTCCGAGAATAATGGAATAACCAACTGATGTTTTTAAACAACTTTAAAATGTTTTAAAAGACTTTAATATCACTTAATTTAATGGTGGCCTTCATGACCACCACTCTGTGGTTTTTCATGACTTTCTAAAAATTTCACATCTTTCTCAGTTAACTTTCCAACAACAAATTGCTTTTGCGGCATGATGATGGAACCCTCGTTACTTGCATGAACTTGTACAAAATAAAGACCATCTTCATTAAAATCTTTCCTTACACTGTATATCCCATTTTTCTCTTTCTTAGCTTGCTCCATTTCATAATGAACAGTACCTTCTTGATTCCAAATTTCAAAATGGACATAATCCGCATCTTCCACCGGCTCTCCTGCTTGTGTAAGCTTTACTTTTATCGTCTCTTGTTGATTGTCAGTAAATGTTTCCGGTATATAAATGTCCAGATGAATAGGTTTTTCTTGTTTATATAATGTCACGACATCCTGTTCATTTGAACATGCCGTTAAGATCATGACAAACAAAGCAGCGATTGAATAACTAAAACTTTTTCTCATTCTACCTCTCCCCTTAAGCATGAAAGAACTGCTTTAATTTTGGGATTCTTTGAATGAAAAGCCAATCAATCAGCCAAACAACAATGATCGATACCCCGACCAACGGGAAAATAATACCTAATATAATTAATAGAATCAGAAATCCTTTTACTTTCCTTGCGCTGGGTGCTTTTGGCGCACTAAGATCATGTTTCCTTTTTCGAATTAGCCACAAATAATAGCCGCTAAATGCCACAAAGATAATTCCCCAGCAAATGATAAGACTAATTAATTGATTGAACCAGCCAAACTGTGTCCCTTTATGAAGAGTAACTCCCAAAGCCACTACTTTGCCAATGAATCCATAATTATCAAACCGATAGTCCGTTAAAACTGCACCCGTATATTGATCCACATGCATCGTTAACTCATCCTGTGCTTTTGGTGGATAAGCTGATAATGTATAAACTCCAGTTGAATCACTTGGCATATAGATCGTATAGCTTGGATGAATTCCTTCACGTTCTGCAACTGTAACCACTTCATCAATCGGTATTGGAATAAATCCCTCTACTTCTGAAGAGGGGATTTCAAGGTTTTCAGCGGCCCATGGTACGTCTGCAATCTCCTTTGTTTGGATCGTTGAAGTTGGCGCACTTCCGAAATAAATGGAAGGCGGGTATCCTACACCTGTTTGTGTGGCGAAGTTTTGGAAATGACCTCCCCAGAACCCTGACCAAGGCAGTCCTGTCAAGATTAAGAACAGCATACCAGCTGTGATCCAGAATCCTGGCACAGCATGCAAGTCCCTCACGAGGATCTTTTTGCCCTTTTTAAATCGGGGAATAACAACTCCTGAAATGGTGAATTTTTTCTTAGGCATCCACAAATAAAAACCAGTAATAACAAGGATAACAGCCCAACATGCCACTAACTCAACGATTCGGTCACCAACTGTACCTGCCATTAATTCACCATGGAACTCTTCTATTTTATCCATGATTCGATCTTCGTTGTTCAATTCTCCGATAACGTTTCCTGTATAAGGGTCACTAAAAATGGTAAGTGATTCATCATGATTCATAATGCCAACTTCACTCGAACGATTTTCTGACTCTCCAGGTCGAAATGTTGTTACAACCGCATCAGGATAGTGTTTTTTCACTTCCTCAATCTGAGAAGTTGGTGAAATTCTCTCATCCTGCGGAGTTACCTCATAAAGGTCTTTATAGAGAAAATTCTCAATCTGTGGCTTATATAAATAAATCGAACCCGTAACTGCTAGAATAATAAGAAACGGGGCAATGAGCAGCCCTGCATAAAAATGCCATCTCCACACCGTCTTATACAGAGAAGGTCGTGTTTGCTTATCTGTTTTCATCACTTCTGTAACTCCTCTTCCATTATTTTTTTCTTTAGATATCATAATAAAAGAAAAATGTGTGGGAATTGTGAAGAAAACTATTTTCTGAACAGTAGACTATTAAAACTCACAAAAACTTCACAACTTAAAAGTAAAATGATATGTATGATAGATAATCATAGTGTAAATAAGTGAGGGACATCGGATGAGTGTAACCATAATGATTATTGAAGACGAAGACCAAATGAGACAACTGGTCAAAACCTTTCTACTAAAAGAAGGATACTCGGTACTAGAAGCCTCAAATGGAATTGATGCACTTTCCAAAATCAAACACAATATACCTGACCTTTTACTAGTCGATGTCATGATGCCCTATATGGACGGATTCACATTTGCAAATGAAGTGAAAAAAACCCATGACATTCCACTGATCTTTTTAACCGCAAAAGGAGAAGAATGGGATAAAATCCATGGGTTAAAATTAGGCGGTGATGACTATATTGTAAAGCCGTTCCATCCCGGAGAATTATTAGCAAGAATCGAATCGGTTTTAAGAAGGGCAAAAGTAGCCACTACACCAGCTTCCAGAAAATCAATCGGTCCGCTTACATTAGATTTAGATTCACACTCTGCTATGATAGATGGTCAATCCCTATCTTTAACATTAAAGGAATATGAGCTATTGCTTCTGCTTGCAACAAATAACGGGAAAGTTTTTTCGAGAGAACAGCTATTACAATCCATTTGGGGTTATTCTTATACTGGCAGTGAACGAACAGTTGATACACATATTAAGACACTTCGTTTGAAACTAAAGCAACATGGCACTCTTATTCAAACTGTTTGGGGAAAAGGCTATAAAGTAAGACTTCCATAAGTGGGGGTTTTCTTCATCCCCCACTTATGGTTAGCGAAACTTATCACGCCCAAAGCGCCACATCCTGTGGCTCCGCCTGACTTGGACGTCCTGTCCTTCGTCGGATCTTTACGGGCAGTCTCCCACTTATATTCTTTGGTTTCTCTCGAATCTTGAAGTCGGAGTCATACTGCCCGTTAAGAATGGGATAAAGTAGAGGTGTAAAGGTGAGAACTTTATCTTTAAGTCAGAAAGTATTTTTACTAATTTTAATCAGTATTGGGAGCACCATTTTGTTTTCATTTTTCTTTTTACATTTTTTATACAAAGATCTATACCTGGACAGCATCCGTGAATCTGTTATTTACCAAGGAGAAAACACTGCCTCCCATTATCATTACGGCTCATTAAACGAAGAAATTATCGAAAAGATCCATTGGTTTAATATTGTATCAGAATATGAAGTATTAGTTGTTGATACATTTGATGAGCTTCAGGAGTATTTTCCTTATCAAATTGGTAATGAGTCGTTGATAAATTATGAGGATAAAGAAACATTATCTCAAGGAAATTATATTTTAAAAGAAGGCTATGTAAAAGAATTTGACCGGAATATCGTTGGTGCTATGTTTCCTATTCAAAACGAAACAGAACTAATCGGAATTGTCTATATCTATGTCCCGTTAGCCGCGATGCAGGAAGTATTTGAAGGCAGTTTACCTATTCTTATTTTAGCAGGAATGATCTTTTTCATTTTGTTGTTAATTATCGTCAATAGAATCAGGCATTCACTCTTCAAGCCGTTAACAGATATGCAGGTATTATCCAAAGAGGTGGCAAAAGGAAATTACTCAAGCAGGCTTCCATTAACAAGTTCTGATGAAGTTGGACAACTAGCCGATGCATTCAATCTTATGAGTTCATCACTGGAAGAGCAGGAAAAAAGAAAAAAGGAGTTTCTTTCAAATGTTGTCCATGAACTCAGGACACCTCTCACCTATATTGCCGGCTATACACAAGCATTAAAGCAGCAGCTATATTCTTCTAAGGAAGAAGCAGACAGCTATTTAACAACGATCGAAAAAGAAACAGATCGACTGAACAAAATTGTTCACGACCTTATTGAACTCAGTCATTTAGAAGCAAATTTATATGTGTTAGAACAAGAACCTATTGCTATGGCACAATTGCTGTATGATACGGTTGACCTTTTTAAAATTCGCTTGGCCCAAAAAAAGATTCAATACTCAACAAAAGTTCAAGAAGATGTAATCATCGTTGGCGATATTAAACGGATTGAACAAGTCTTGTATAACGTGATTGATAATGCGATCAAATACTCACCTTTACATAGCGAAGTATTGATTGATTTAGGGACGGATCATGACAAGATGGTCCTTACTGTTACTAATAAGGGGCATGTGATTGACAAGGAGGATATTCAAAGAATCGGCGAGCGTTTCTTCCGCACGGATAAAGCAAGAAATCGTTCGACAGGTGGAACAGGCTTAGGTCTCTCAATCGTCAAACAAATCGTCACCTTGCATAACGGCACCTTTTCGATCACAAGTGACAATCAAACCGGTACAGTTGTAACTGTCCGAATTCCATTATTATCTGAGGAGAACACATCATGAAAAAAGTTTCCCTTTTCGTCATCATATGCTGTATGTTTTTATCGGCATGCAGCGCGAAAGACGAGCCATCTTTTCAAATGAAATCTTTTTCATATACAGATCAAAATGGACAACCCTTCGGATCCGAAAACCTAAAAGATAAGGTTTGGATCGCGAACTTTATTTTTACAAGTTGTGAGACGGTTTGTCCTCCAATGACAGCAAGCATGTCTGCCCTGCAAAAGGAACTAAAAAACCAAAATCTTGACGTTGAACTTGTTTCCTTCAGTGTTGATCCAACGATTGATACTGTGGATGTCTTAAAAACTTTTATGGAGAAATTCACAGTAGATTCATCAAACTGGCATATGCTGACAGGCTACAGTCAAAAAGAAATAGAGGAATTTGCAAGAGAGGAATTTCAAACTCTTGTTCAAAAGCCGTCATCATCTGACCAGGTGATTCATTCAACAAGCTTTTATGTAGTCGATAAAAATGGAGAAGTTGTGAGCAACTTTGGGTTTCAGCAGAGTCATTTTGATGAGTTAATTCCGGAAGTAAAGAAACTACTGAAGTCATAAATGAATGTTTTCATTTAGCATACTAAGGAGTAAACCCTAATTAGATTAAAAATATCTGGACGAAATTTGCTGATCTACTAACCAATTTCGATTATTATTGGGCTAGAGAGGTTCGATACCATGTACTATCCAGCTTCATTTAGTAAAGAATTCTAACAAACATTTAGATTTTAGGATCTTTATCACAACAGTGAACAAGCATTAATTTTAGTAGTAAAGATGGAGGCAAAAACATGAGATTTCTAAGTTTTCAATGCATTTTTATTTTCCATATGGACACAACCCTTAAGGTAGAAACATGTTAATACTTAACTAAGTTGTGTCCAAAACCATACTAGCTTTATTCCGCACCTACATTTATGTTCGAAATAGGAACAATAAAGCCAAGGCGTGATATGTTGATGAATAATATTTTTGTGATCTTAAGAAATAGAACCATACAAACAAAAAACTAATCCTCATCCTCAGTATAAGTGTGTTTGCTATTAATTAGTGTCTGTAAATCTGATCTAAAGAATATATCTTTCAATTCCTCTAGTTTAAATGGAATCACCGGGGACAGAAAGGGAACTCCAATTGATTTAAGACTCACCATATAAATAATTTGAATAGTTGCAGCAATGATCATTCCGCTAAATCCAAAAAAATTAGCAACTATCATAAAAAGAAATCTTAAAATATTTTCAGCCGCTAGCGTTCCTCTGTTAGCGAGTAAATAACTACAAATAGCTGTTATACCTACTATTATGAGGCTAACTGGATGAACTAATTTTGCCGTAACAGCCGTTTCGCCTACTACAATGGTTCCAATTAAGGAAAGCAAAATCACAGCACTCTTAGGAATCCGAAATGAAGAATCGAATAATATTCTTATGAAGAATAATAGAAACACCATTTCCCAAAAGGTTGGCATTAACTCATCCTTAGTTATTAAAGCCTTTGAAACATTGTTAGGTAACCCCTTTTTGTGAAAATTTGCTATCGCAATATATACACCAGGTAAGTATACAGCTAAGATAAAGGCAATCATTCTTATGATTCGATTTGTAAACCATCCCATTTTTATATGGAATTCATCTGGCGACTGAAACATCTCCATAAAAAGTGTGGGTGCAATGATAGCATGAGGGATACCATCTACTATAATAGCTACTCTTCCCTCATATAATGAAGATGTTACTCCATCAATTCGTACTGTAGTTCTTACTAGATTGAAAAATGTTTTTGGTTTACCTTCCAATGCATCTTCCACAACTTTTGAATTGAGTAAATATTTTACTTTAAGGTTTTTTAACCGTTTACGTACTTCCATTAAGATCCCTTTATCAACAGTACCTTCTATAAATAATATTGAAACAGCGCTCTTCGAAATTGTTCCAAATTCCATTGCCTCTACGCATAAGTCCGGCGTTTTTATTGAACTTCTTATTAAATTAATATTTGTTTTCATTTGCTCTGTTAGCCCAACAACCGGCCCCCTTGGTGACCGTTCTCCTAGTGATTCTTCCAGGCTTCGTTCCTTCCACTTTGCGGAAGGAACGATAATTCCTTTCTGATACCCATTAATCAAAATAACGGTATTTCCTTGTACGATAGCATCTATTAAGTCATTATACTGATTTGTGATATTCACATCCGCTGCTTCAATAAATCTTTCGATCATTTCGTCAATAAGTGATTCATTAAACTCTACAGTTTTAAAAGGCTTTAATAAAGGTTTGACTACATATTCCTGTATGCAGTCTGTATCAATAATTCCGTCTAAATAGACAATACTGATTTCGAAAGAACTTTTGATATCAGTTTTTATTTTTCTTGCGATAAGGTCAGAGGTATGATGAAATGTATTTTTTATATTGCTAATATTTTCTTGAAGGCAATCTTTCAATTCTTGCTTAACCATAAATTTCACCCTTAAAGTTTTTTTCTCTATTTTAGTTTGTGGAAATATCTAAAATTTCATCCATATTTGTGAATATAAAAAGCACTATTCTTATTCAAGAACAGTGCTCGATTGCTTATAAACAAAGAAATTCATTTATTATTGTCTGGTATTACTTTTTAAACTTGTATTGAAAACTAATCTTGATATACTTTTTGTGTTTCATATTTAAATCCATGATACTGATAGTTTTGTTTTTTGTATATTTCTCTAGGGGTATCTTTTCCGTCGGCTACTAATATGACAATTTTCTCGGGAAATGATTCCATTACAAATCTTTGTAACCTGCTCCCTATTCCTTTGTTTTGATTATCAATTTCTGCTGTCCCTCAAATAAGCTTCAGCATCTTGAAATTCAGTTAAAGATGCTGAAGTTTTTTTGATACGTCTAGACCTACGAATTTTATGGTATCCTTCATAATAACTAGCTCCTTCCGTAATGTAGCTCTAATTTGGTTTTTTGTTTACTTACCAATAAACATTCTTACAAAATTAACCTACGAATTTACGAGTAAGGAGCTAGTTTCGTTCATGATAACTCGTCTTTCGCCTACGTGGTCTCAGCCTTTCCTCGACTCCCACAGAAGTCGAGTGTCTTCCGCTACATTCCACTATAGAGTTGAAACAATTGTATTAAACAACAATATTTGCGGATATAGAGGAAGAAAAATATCAAATTTAATATTCTTCATTCAGCCTCTGCATTCTGATACATAAGAGGAATCAATGTTCTATTAAAAAGTCTATCATCCTGTTATATGCATTTTTTGAAGATTCACTATGATAGTTTGTAGAGTATGGATCACTAAAACCATGATAACCGTTAAATTTATATGTAGGTATCTTCTTTTCTTCTAAGCTGCTTATCAATTTATCAACATCAAAAGATTGCTCTTCTTGAGGGAAAATTAGGATGGTAGGACAAAGTGGGACTACATCTAAAAAGTCTCGAATTCGTGATCCATAATAACCTACAACACCGCTAACAGATTCTTTATCACTGCACAACCATGCAATAGTTGCTCCTACACTAAAACCGACAATGAAGACTTTTTGATAGTTGCCTTTTACTTCTACTAATAATTTTGTCATGATATCTGAAGCTTTAGAAAATCCAATGTTGCTTATAAAATTTCTATAAGCTTCATCCGCCTGTGAATATTCAAAAGCTTCTTCTTGACCTAGCAAGTCAGGGCAAATAACATCGTATCCTGCTTTATAAAGTGATTTGCACACTTCCTCTATATGGAGATTAATCCCATATATCTCATGAATAACTATAATAACAGCCTCTGAATTTTGATGTTTTAATCTCACGTTAAACCTCACATATTTTTTATTGATTATAACAAAAAAGCACATTCCTTTTAATGAAATTCGGTCTCGATTGTTGGAAGTTTTTATTCTTACCATAAAATAAATAGGGTTATACTTTATAGCAATTTAAGTTAGATAATTTTGACATATGTAAATGAACGCCATGATAAAATAAAGTAGACTAATAGTGAAATTTTTCATCAATATTGGGGTGAGATGGTTGGAGATTAATTGGGATATTGAGCTAAATACAATTGGGTTGGCTTGTACAATTCTTGCCTGGATGCTCCTTGCCTTTTGGTTATGGCGTACATACAATTTACAACATATCGAGGAAAGGCCGGATCTTTGGAAAGTAATGATTACTGTGTTTATTGGACTTTTTTCTTTTTCTCTTAACCTACCATTATTTGATGAGGTTCTTTCTTTAGCTGTTCTTCCTCTCGGGGTTTGGATTTCATATGGGATATTAAAGAGAAATGAGCGCTGGCAAGCGTATCGAAAATATGCTTGGATAGGCTTCCTTGGGAACTATATCTTTTTCGGAGCTGCGATACTGGCAATTGGATTATCAGGACTGTTTTATCCGAAAGATTCAATCGAGACATATCTTGCTGATGTTTCCAAAGTTGTGTTAATACCTATACACCCGTCAGGAAAAGAAGTTGACCTTAACATAACGAAACTAGAAGAATCTTTAGTTTCTTTTGAACGTGAACATGCGAATGTTGTTCAGTGGTATGAAGAAATTAGAGAGCAAAAATTGCCGACCGAGGAGAACATAGAACCGGAGAAAGCCCAAGAAAAGTTTCCCTATCTGTTAACAGGTGTGGAAGCAAAAGCAGGAGAACATGTTCAGGTATATGTAGAATTAGATGGAAAAGGGTTACTGGTTACAACTGAAGATCGCCAATACTATTTTCGTTCTAACACAGCCTCCTTCCTGAAGGAAAGGGGGAGTGAAGAATGAGAAAAAAGATGCTAGCGCTTCTTGTCATTATTGTTGGATTTGTTGCAGTAAGTACGTATATTATTTACAGATTGATCGTTCCTCAAGATTTTTATACAAAAGAAGAGCTTTTAGAGAAAATCCCAATATCAACATCTGAAAAGGAGATTCAAGACATTGTCCAACTAGATGAGGAAACCCATTTTGTTCCTTTTTTATCCGAAGATGGTTCTTATGGTTTGAGTATATGGGTATGGAGAATTGGAAAATGGGAATGTGTAGGGGCGGATTCTGCTTCTGGTCCTCAAATCGTAACGAATAACGGAAACTCCTATGTTTATTGGAATGTCCATCCTCAAGATAAGGTTCAGAAGTGGGATATCTATTTAACTTCTGAGAGAAATTATTCTGTAACCAATGGAAATCGTGCGGAACAATTGGAGGTTTACTTTCCGAAAATACAAGTGAAACACTCGATAGAAGTTGGGAAAGAGAGCTACGGATATGTTGAGATGCCATCGCAGTGGAAGGAAGTAATCGGTTCATTTGACCTAAATCCGGCAGAAACAGGGCTCTTGCCATCTAGTCATTCCTTTCTATTTCAATGGCAGGCATATAATGGTAACCAAGAACCGATAAACCTTGAACATACGTTTCGTAACGGTGGAGGCGGTACTTATACAGGAGATTATATTCAACACATGCAACAGTTGAATCCTGGAGAATTAGAATAATAGATGGCTTATTCACTTAATTACACAGTAGTTTCTCTTGTGACCTGTTTATAAGATAGAGCGTTTTACTCTTCATCTTGTAAACAGGTTAATTTTTATTCCATTCCATCAAAAACTCCGGCATATCAGTCTGCTCATCTATCAGTTCTTCTTTGATAACAAAGCCGTTATTTTGATAAAAACGCAGTGCAGATGAGTTATCCTTATATACCTTCAATTCGATCACTTCTCTTTGATCTTGTATAAAGTGCAACAATTCTCTTCCTGCCCCATTATTTTGAAAAGATACATCAACAAAAAGAGCTGCTAAATAGTTGTCCAGCATTGAAATAAAACCTATGACCCTTGATTGGTGAGTCTTCACATATGTCTCAGACATCGGAATATATTTTTCTTTCATCTCACTCAATTGAGATCTCCAGTAATTTGGTTGAATAAAACTGTGTGATTGTAATGAACCTTTGTACCAAATATCGACCAATGTATCAATATCTGTACGTTTATATTTTCTTATCATAATATTCTCCTCTTTTTTTAACTGACATCTTCTAAATAATAGTTTAAATATATAACAGAAACACGTTAAAAAGAAATAAGTCTGGGTAAATGAGGGACTTGCTAAAATTATAGAACAAATTGATCATACTAAAGGTGAAAACTTTACTTTAGAAAACAGCTCCTATATTTGTAATTAGTTAAACACAAAATCATATTTATACCTTCTCTTACTAACAGAAATTCCCTTTATTTTATTACAAATTTATAAAATGACATCCGATAGATAAAAAAAAGTATTAACAAGAACGTTAATACTTTTTTGAGTTTACTTATTATTATTAAATATTAAATAAATTTCTCAATATCTCCTTTTTATCACATTCATCAAAATCAACATACTAAACGAAATGAATAAAATCACAAAAACCCAGGACCACGCTAACTTCATATTTCCCGAATCCATCGCAACATAAATCGCCGTAGGAATGGTCTGTGTTTTTCCAGGGATATTTCCGGCAAACATAAGTGTCGCACCGAATTCACCAAGTGCCCGAGCAAAGCTTAATATAGCTCCCGTAATGATAGCATTTGAAGCTAATGGCAGGGTGATTAATGTGAAAACTCTAAATTCATTTGCTCCATCCACTCGTGAAGCATCTTCAATATCCGAGTCAATTGTTTCAAACCCTGTTTTAGCTGATTGATACATAAGGGGAAAAGCGACAACTACCGCAGAAATAACAGCTGCCCACCAGGTGAAAATGATGGATTGAGTAAAGACCTGCTCAATTGCCTGTCCTAAGAATGATCTGTTCCCAAATATAACGATCAATAAAAACCCAACAACAGAAGGAGGTAAAACCAGTGGTAATAGCAATATTGTTTCAATAATTGATTTCCCTTTAAATGTTTTATTAGCCATGAATTTTGCGGCTACTATTCCAACAATGAGTACGATGAAGAGTGAAAAAGAAGCAACTTCTAATGAAAGTTTAACAGGTGACCAAAACGTATCATTTCCGATCATTTTACTAAATTTGAAAACCCGTATTCTTCTAGAATGGCTAACGCTTTTTCAGATTGCATATAGTCATAAAATACTTTTGCTTCTTTTTGATGGTCACTCTCATTCAGGATGCCTAATGGATAATCAATTGGCGTGTGTGTCCCTTCTTCTGCTGTTTCGATCACATTTACTTTAGATGAAATGAAAGCATCTGTATTATACACAATACCTGCATCCACATTTCCTGTTTCTACATATGTTAAAACTTGTCTTACGTCTTTAGCAAAAACCATTTTATCCTTAACCTCATCCCACTCATCTATATTTTCCAACATCTCTTGAGCATATTTTCCGGCAGGAACTGTCTCAGGGGTACCGATCGAAATCTTTTGGACCTTATCTAGATCTTGAAATGATTGAATATCATTTTTGCCTTCTTTGGAAGTTATTAAAACAAGTTGATTTCCGACTAAATTGATTCCATTCTTCTCATCAATCAAGCCTTCACTTACCAACACATCAAACTTATCCTCTGCTGCTGAGAAAAAAAGATCAGCCGGTGCTCCCTGCAGGATTTGTTGCTGCAATGTACCGGAGCTTCCGAAGTTATATATAACCTTAATGTTAGGATATTCTTTTTCAAATGATGCTGTAATGTCATGTAAGGCATCCGTTAAACTAGCTGCTGCTGACACGGTTATGTCTACATTTTTAGGTTCTGCTGTATCCTGTCCCGAAGATGTACATCCTGCGGCAAATAACATGATGATAGATACAAGTATCAAAAGAGATAACTTTTTCATTAAATCTGATCCCTTTCTATATTAATTAGAATTAGTTATAACTAAATATATCTAATTATAACGAATATTCATTTTTATTGTTAGATTTATTTCCATTCTTTTTTATACTTGTTTTCTAATGAGCGATTTATCGTTACAATAACTTTGAGGTGGTTAACGAATGACAAGTCAAATTTCCTATACAGTTGAAGAAGTAGCAAACCTATTAAAAGTTTCAAAACTTACGGTTTATGATCTGTTAAAAAAAGGGGAAATCCCTTCATTCAAGGTTGGAAGACAAATGAGAATCAATTCGAAGGATTTAGATTCTTTTATTAGTGGAAAAAAGACAGAACCGCCTGCTGAAACACTGCCTCCTTCTACTTCAAGAAAAAATCAGGTAAACGATACAGGGACACGAAATCTCTTAATTAGTGGTCAAGATATGGTGTTGGACATTCTAGGAAAACATTTGGAAAGTAAAGGCAATTATAAAGCCTTAAGATCGTATGAGGGAAGTTTAAACAGTCTTCTTGCGATGTATAAAGGGGAATGTGATATTGTCAGTTTACATATATTCGATGGTGATACAAACGAATACAATGTACCCTATGTTAGAAAAATATTAATTGGTTATCAGTATACTATCATAAATTTAATCTCCCGAAAAGCGGGGTTTATGGTACAAAAGGGAAATCCCCTTAACATCACAAATTGGCCTGATTTAAACAAGAAAAATATTCGCTTAATCAACCGTGAAATAGGTTCAGGAGCAAGAATACTTCTAGAAGAACAATTAAGAATTCATCACTTATCAGGTTCAGATATTGCAGGATATGATCGTATAGAAACAAGCCATTTGAGTGTTGCATCATCTATTTCTTCAGGTGAAGCAGATGTAGGGGTAGGCACGGAAAAAGCCGCAAAAATTGTGGGATTGGATTTCATCCCTTTAATTACTGAAAGATACGACCTTGTCATGATAAACAATAAAGAGAATAATGAAATACTTAACATCTTAACAGACGTTTTAAATTCAGCATCATTCAAAAAGGAAATTCAAGCTTTAGGAGATTATGATATCTCACAAACTGGACAAATCATCTATAAGACAAGCTAGGGAGCTGTGTTATTTTCCAGAACCCTAGCTTTGTGGCTCTATAAATCTTCAGGTAAATGTTGCGTATATAGCTCGTATGCATCATGATTTTCTTTTAATGCAGCTACTGTTTTTTCGTTCGGCTTTAGATAAATCATTGGATAGTCCTTCTCATCAACTTCTTCATTTACCGAAAACGCTAATTTTTCTTGATCGATCGAAAATTGAGCATCAACACCCGGTTTATTTCCGCGAGCATCTAACCGTACCCATTTTCCTAAAGATTTAAGATAAACAGCATTCAATGCATGAAGTGAATATCCCTTTTCAGGTGTATCAAACAACATTAATCGCTGATAACAAAAACCTGTTGGAATTCCTTGGGAGCGCAATAATGCCGCTAATAAATTGGATTTTGCATAACAAATTCCTTCACCATATGTTAATACATCTGACGCTATACACGTAACGCGTGTTCCTTGGATATCCCAGGAATGTGGAATTTCATCGCGAACAAATTCAAAAGCAGTTCTTGCTTTTTCTACATCTGATTGAGTAGGACTAAAAAGTTCCTCCGCTTTCTCTTTAATTATATGATGAGAAAAGTCGACATCCTCTAATTCTAGTAAATAATCTTCCAATTTGTCAGATTCACAAACTAAATTCATTAACCATTTTCCTCCTGGCCCTAATAAAATTTTTGCTGTTTTCGTGTACATTGTTGTTATTTTAATGCAGGTAAAGGTGAAAATTAGTTCGCTCCATTCCGCTATCGAGTGAAAAATTTGTTTTCAAGAACAACACCCCATTGTGAAAACAGCCTAAGTACTTAATTTATATCCTTTATAAACTACATCCAAATTAAGAGGCCTAGCCATTCTATTTTCAACCTCCCCTAATGGCTTAAAGCCAAATTGACTATAAAGAGAGTGTGCATCTTTGGTTGCAAGTTGAAAACTGGTTCCTTTTAATTTAGGGTGTTCTGTAATGACATGTAATAACCATTTGCTAAGTCCACGCCCTCTATATTCTGGAATGACAAAGACATCACCTAGCCAGGAAAAGCGAACAAGGTCAGATACAACTCTTGCAAAACCAACCTGTTTAGCCGGACCATTATTTGGATTACCCTCATACACTCCATAGCAGAGAATCGAACTTTCAATTGATGCTTCTACTAATTCTTTAGCCATTCCCTTTACCCAATAAGATTCATTACTAAGAAAATGATAGATTAGTTCAATATCTAAAAACCTTTTATTGATACTAATGGTAAACCCTTCATTATTTGTCCAAATTGTTTGTTCACTATCTAGCATTTCACTTCCTCCAATAATTTAACTATGTATATTTATACCACCAATTGGTTATTTATTCAATCCCTGGTTTTTTATGTTAGGCGCAAATATGGCGCTTCAATATAAAAAGCACTATTCTAATTCAAGAACAGTGCTCGATTGCTTGTAAACAATGAAATTCATTTTTTGCTGGTATTACTTGTTAAACCTTGTATTGAAAACTAAACTTGATATACTTTTTGAGTTTCATATCTAAATCCATGGTAGTAATAGTTTTGTTTTTTGTACATTTCTCTTGGGGTATCTTCTCCGTCGGCTACTAATATGACAGTTTTCTCAGGAAATGATTCCATTACATATTTTTGTAATCTGCTCCCTATTCCTTTTTTTTGATAAAGCTCATCAACAGTTAGATTATCGATTTCTGCTGTTTCACTAGAAATAATGACATCTACAAAACCTGCTGGAGTCCCCTTATAAAAGGCTAAAAGCTGCTGAATATTTTGATCTTCAAAGTGACGTTTTATAAGATCGGCCTTCTGACCAGCAAATTCACTTCCATAGTTTAAGTCATGTTTGTAGTGTAGAGCAAGAAGAGCTTCTAAACTTTTATCCGTCACTACTTGAATGTCTATATCCGGGTTGTCTTTCACTTCAGGAAAGTGTTCCGGCTGAATAGCATATAGTTCTAGAAAACCTACTTCATACCCCATATCAGTCAGGTAAGCAACTAGTTCTCCTGTTGGCTTTATATTTGCAGGAAAATAGAACTTCACATGTTTTTGGCCCTTCCTCAGATGATATTCCCTCAAATAAGCTTCAGCATCTTGAAATTCAGGTAAAGATGGTAAATTTTTAAATTCAATGAAATTACTATCATACCTAGTTAGCATCTTAGGATAATGATAGTGTCTATATAGATCATTTTCAGCGACTATTATTCCTAGCTTATAAATGTGTTCAAATGTAATTTGCTTCATTATGCTTCTCCTCTTATTCTTAGTTTTGAAGCCCCATTGAAGATGTAATAGTTCCAAATATGGATTGATAATTATTTCTCTACTTCTTCCACACCATTTCTTGCTGCTTATTAAACACTAACCACCCTTTTCCGAGAATTCATTATTAGCAATATAGCAGGTAATTTAACAATATAGTCATTGATTTTAAAAGGAGTTAAAAGTAATGATCTAACATTAGTATAATAGTAATTTTGTTAAAGATTATTACTAAAGTAAATTCAAATAGGTCATACCTCACTGAAATATTTACAATCCTCTAACATTACCCGGACCAATTTTCTTATTTTTTTCGATTAATCCATTGATTTTACAATATTCATCTCTTTAAAAAAGCCTTCATAAATACTAAATGTGTCATTAATAAAGTGTTTACATAGTAGAGTTATACTTTTTATGTAATACATAACAAGGAGGAGATTGAGTTGAAAAAAGTATTAAATCCAGTTTTTTTATTGGCAATTGTAACCCTGTTGATTGCCAGTGTCTTTTCATCAACATCAAGTGTGTCAGCTTCTGAAAAAGCAGGACAAGTCACTGAGGTAGATTTAAAGGTGATGACTTATAATTTAAGGTATTTAAATAACAATGATCCCTCACCTCATACCTGGGCAGAAAGAGTTCCGGCTATCAAAAAACTTATTCGCAAGGAACGACCTGATATTTTTGGTACTCAGGAAGTTTTATACCAACAACTTAAGGACCTTGAAACGAATCTAAAAAATTATGCCTGGATTGGCTTAGGTCGTGAGGGAGGAAGCAAAGGCGAATACTCAGCTATTTTTTATAATGAAAAGCAATTTACTCCTCTAGAGTACGATCACTTCTGGCTATCTGATACTCCAGATGTGATTGGATCCAAGTCATGGGGTAACAATATTCCTCGAATGGTAACGTGGGCAAAATTCCTTGATAATAAGAGCAAGGAAAGCTTTTATGTTGTGAATACTCATTTCGACCATCAATCTGCAAATGCTAGAGAAAAGAGTGCAGAATTAATTATTGAAAAAATAAATGAATTTGATCCAGAACTTCCAATTATCTTAACAGGAGATTTTAATACAAGCCCTGATAGTGTCCCACATCAAACACTAACAAGTGAAGAAGCTTTTGTTGATTTATGGAATACTGCTGAGGTTAGAATCAATGAAATCCTCGGAACCTTTAACGGATTCAATGATCCGACTGGTGGCGGGCCCGAAAAGCGAATTGATTGGGTTCTTGCGAAAGGAAACGTATTTACACATAAAATTGAGATTTTAAATGATTATAAAAATGGACAATTCCCTAGTGATCATTACCCAGTTAGTGCAGATGTAACATTGTCATACTAATACCTCATCAAGAGTCTCAATCCACTTTTTTAAAAGGGTTGAGACTCTTTTCTTTTGGCTATTTTCGTACACTTTGTTGTTTTTAATCAGGAAAGGGTAAGTATTAGTTCGTTCCATTGCGCTTCAGACACTCCATGCGCCGGGGAGGAAGCTGAGCCTCTTCGGCTTCGCCTGTGGGGTCTCAGCCTTTCCTCTACTTCCCGCAGGAGTCGAGTGTCTTCCACTTCATTCCACTATAGATTTAAAATAGTATCCAAAAGTACCCATCCTTACGAAAGCAGCATTTTTTAACGGTTAACACATAATATTATCTCTCTTTTTTTGCAATATCATATTTAACAAATCATTATACTTCTATTATTGTACCTAGTCTTAAGTATTCTCTCCATTTAAAAGTTCACCTCTTCTATTCTTTTCAGTTGGTTGGCTTCATTTTGTTAGAGTTAGTTTAGTAATTCGTCACACCTGATTAAAAATTGGTGTAAAGGGTAGTATACCTCTATAAACATTAATGAGGTGATGGAAATGTCTAACATGATGAATCAAGAAGAAATGGAAACATTAAGAGAGTTAATCAAAGACGTAGACACCGCCATGCTGACTACGGTTACTGAAGAAGGGCTTATTTCTCGTCCTATGAAAACACAAGAAGTTGAGTTTGATGGTGACTTATGGTTTTTCACTAAAAAAGAGACGAATAAATATGAAGAAATTTTACATGATCATGATGTTAATGTGTCTTATGCAGGTAAATCCTATGTCTCCGTTCGTGGGAGAGCGGAAATCGTTGAGGATTTAGACAAGAAAAAGGAATTGTGGAATAAAGCATATGAGAAATTTTTGCAAACTTCTTATGATGATCCTAACGTTGTCTTGATTAAGATAAAAGCAGAAGCAGCCGAATATTGGGAAACCGGTAATTTCACCAAGAAAATCGCCTTTTTCTATAAACGCATGACAGGACAAAGTTCTAAATCGACAGATATTAATGAAACGATTGAATTGAATAAATAGCAGCAAAAATGGATTGTCTGGTTATAGGACAATCCATTTTTGTATGTACACAAATGTTAAAATAAGTAAAATTATGTTAAAATAAAAATAAAAGGGGTGTAAAGATGATTTGGTTTTTAATTGCCTTATTACCTGTAATGATCATAGGTGGTATTTGCGTTTATTTTGAAAAGAAGTCCGGTATGGGTGTTCCGGATGATAGTAAACAATCAATTAGTCCAATAGGACATACATTTAAATCAAATTAATGGAATAGCTCATTTATTTTCTTTTAAACACTGCAACTTTGACCCACACCATGGGCAATAATCAATCCCTATCCTTGAAGAACCTCCATCATGAATAATTAATCCATAGTCATCATTGCTTACATCATAAATAATGATTTGATCAGGACAGTCAAATGGATTATTATGAAGATTGCATTTGAAATTAGCATGATAATCCATATCGTCACAACAATGATTTTTCATATTTTCATTTTTTCTCCTTATAGATTTCAAGCTCTAGTGAATAAGTACATTATTTTTTATTACTCTCTATTACTTCACGTAATTTTTTTATCTCTTCTGTTTGGTCCAATATATTGTTATTAACTTTTCTTAAAGCATCAAACACGGCAAAAATTCCTGCAAATATTAAAATACCAAAAAGGATCATCATTTTTACACCTTCTTACATTGAATTGAATATAGTTATAAACAAAAGAAGTAATACAGACATTCTTGAAGAATTGCTCACGATTGTAGAAAGAAATAAAGCTTCTAATAAGATTGATATCTATTATTCTTTACTTATGAATCTTAATCTTGTATCCATTGTTCATTAGGATATTGCTGCTTAAGTCTTTTTAGTAATTCTATTTTTATTTCTTTGTGATCAATTAATTCCTCGTTAAGTAATTCTTTATAAATAATTACAGGTTCAGAACGATTATTTCGAATTGCATCAGCAAATTCAGATGTATAATGAGTTTCCCCATTGTACTTTCTAATTGCCTCTTCTGCCATTTCTGCATATTTTAAGGAATCCTCAAGGCTTTTTAATAGAGATAACTCTGACATCATATAAAGTTCACTAATATCAGTTTCCTTCATTTTTTTAAGCGTATCCATTGCCTTCTCGAATTCACCTTGTTTTATATATACATAAGATAAGCTTCGCTCAACATACACATCGTACGGATCCAAACTAGCAATCTTTAAATATAAATTCTCAGCAACTTTAAATTCCTTCTTTATTTCTGCTTCACCTGCTTGTTCGAATAGAACGTTTATCTCTTCTCGTCTATTTAAAAATGTTGTTTGAAACTCTTTTATTTTCATGCCTGTTGTTTCTTGGAAGGCTGCATAGAAATCCTTATCATTTTTTGTACGGATGAGAATGCTTGGGATAACGTCCTTTCCATGTTCAAGAACAAGTTCTCTGACTGCAAAATAACTTTGAAGATATGGTTCAAACCCATCTCGTCTTGCTTCATGAAAATCGTTATTCGTATCAATATCTTTAAAATTTATCTCTTTATTAAGATCTATGTCGACAAACGTATGCATGTTCATAACATATTCTGATATACCTTCATTAAACCATTGTGGAATACTTGTACTTGAAATATGATGATGTTTTAAAAATTGATCTGTACGATAATGAGTATATTCATGAGTAAAGGAATCTTGAAATTCGTAGGGTGCACCACTTTTCTCACTTACTATATGAATGGATTGGTTACTTGGAAGATAAAATCCACTTAACTTCTCCTTATTTGTTCGAGAATTTAGTTCATCAACACTTTCATAAATCATGATGGTTAAATCGACTGGGTTATCAGCACCGTATAGTAGATCTAGTTCTTCTTTTACTTTTGGATATAAACTCTTTATTGTATCAATGGATGTCTCTTCCCCTTTAGGAAAGCGAAAAGTAATTCCATTATATTCTTCAGTAAGTAACCCTTCTTTATATGCAATTGGAATAAAGACATTTGTTACAGCAAGAACACTTTCTTTTAAACTCGGAACTTCATCTTTAGACGTTTCTTCTAGAATAATATTTAATAATCCTAACGCAATTACAAACAAAAGATAAAAAATAGAAACAGCAAATAGTACAAAGGAACCTATTCTCTTCCGAATCTTCAACATAGCAATATTTCCTTTAATCATTCCATACAAACTGATACTAATAGGAATAATAAGTAACATACTTATTACGAAACTAATTGCTAAGCCCTCTACGTCATTTAGTGATAACACAATAAAATACAATACTATCGCTAGGGAAATTAAGAGAGATAATAACGAGATAACTTTTAAAAATGCCTTCATTTATAACTCCTCAAAACATTTTTTTGTACCAATGGTTCAGCAAATCTTCAAGAACTTTACTAAATACCTGACACATTAAAATCTATCGTTTTATTTTTTGTATAAAAACCCTATATCTTCCTAATTTTAACATAAATTTTGATCATTGTTGTTCAACTATGTCGCCTACAACATGAAAAAAGGCGCAATTCCCCATATGAGCGCCCCCCTTATTGAAAATTCATGTCCATTCTGATCCATATTTACGGATAAATGTAATATCCTTTTCATAGTGTTCAAGATGTCCTTCATCTATCATCTTTTGGAACGCAAGGTCCCCTTCACTAGCCTTTCTATTAATTGTTTTACATAACCCTTCTACTCTTTTTATTACCATTTCTAAATAATCTTCTTCTCGTTCCTCACCATAAGCTTCAAAAAACAATCTGATTCTTTGTTTTATTCGATTAGCATGCCGTTGTGTTTGATAATGGATTTCCTCACCTGTTTCAGAAAGGTAGAATCTGCTTAAGGGTACACACGTATAGAGAGTATAGGCTATATCCCAAATTCTAGGACCAGGTGCAGCAACATCGAAGTCAATAATACCTACTGGTTTTTCTTTATTAAAAATAATATTGTATCTAGCAAAATCATTGTGGCATAATACTTCCACTTTATTTGGTGTATTGTCTAACGGTTTCCATTCTTCAGTCAATGGGAAATCACTTACAGCTTCATGATAGAAACGGAGCATTTTAGCTATATCTATTAAGGCATCATCAGACCACATATATTCTTTTAAAGGATCGTTCCCAGCTTCTCCTTCAATAAAGGACAATATTTCTCTTCCTTTTTCATCAATACCTAAAAACTTTGGCGCGTAATTAAATCTCTTTTTCTCCAAGTGCTTTAGCAGCTTGTGGACTCTAGAGCTTTCAGGCTTTAAGTCTCGTCGAACAGTATCCCCCGAACGATAAATGCTGGAGACATTGCCCCCTTTTAGCTTTTCTTCGCTTTCCTGATCGTTCATTTACCATCACCCCTTCTCATCTAATAACTATCTTATCAATTGTATCTATTTATTGTTCTTCCTTTATCTACACCTTATATGGAATGTCTTATCATTTGCCTAGTGAGAACCCCTCAAACAAACGTCCACCATGCGGTTCTAATACCTTATCAACTAATTGAACAACTTTATCTTTCTCACCTGTTAGATAAAAGGCATTAAAGGCTTCTACAAACTCTTCTGTAAATTTCTCATCATATTGATTCAGAGCGCGAATAATCCATTTCGAAGAACCAATCCACTGACGATTTGTCCTTAAAACAAACTCGTGAACTTGATCAGCTATGGTATTAGCTATAAATATTTCTTCAGCTCGGTTCATACTCCCTAAAAAATCATCAAGTGCATCCGTTATAAAATATCGCTTCGTCCTTATCATTTCTTCAGACCATATTTCAGGGCCCTTCTCTAGTATATCTTTTGCTTCCTTTTTTATAGATTTTAAGATTCCTTCATCTTTTATAATAATTCCTTCAGAAATCATTCTTGGCATAGAAGGCCTCGCTGCTTTGCAGTCCATTTCAATAAAGTATTTATAAGAAGATAAATTATGGACAAAAATCTCTATTGCCCAACCAAAATCAATCATTGACTCCCTATATGATGAAGGAAGTCTTTTATCAAAAATAACGATATCTAGATCAGATGTTTCTGTTGCCTCTCCCCTCACTACACTTCCTGCTAATATAGCCCCTTGGCAATTTGAAAAGTACTTATCAACAAATTGATTCGCTGCTTTTATTGGATCTAATTTCTCTCGCTGCACAGCAAGCACCACCTTAATCACAATCTTTTCCTAATTTTAACATATCCTTCTTGCTAGTTATTCAATATATTGGTCGTCGCTGAGGAAGAAAGAATGGTTTTACTAAAAAAATTGCGGAATAGAAAAGAGACTAACTCAGGGTGCCAGATAACCTTAAGTTAGTCTCTTTTTTAAATGGAGTGAAAAATTATATCATATACATAATAAAGTCAGAGCATTTTGGCCATATAAAAAAATAACACTTGCAGTTGCTTTTTATTGATTATAAATTTGTAATGACTTATAAAGTTGTTAAGCAATTATATTTGTAGAATGATCATGAAGAATACATTATTTAGTTAAAAGGAGTTTATACATGAACAAAAATAATAAGACATTCCGAATGGTCCTATTAGGGATGCTTTCTGCCATCATCATTATTCAAACGACAATCCCGTTTTTAGGATATATCCCGATTGGACCGCTTAGCTTGACGATTATTCAGGTAACCGTCATTATTGCAGCAATCGTCCTCGGAACGAAGGAAGGAGCCATTGTAGGCGGCATATGGGGAATCATCACGTTTATAAGGGCCTTTATCGCTCCGACAAGCGTAATAGCACCAATTGTTTTCACGAATCCGCTTGTGTCCGTTTTGCCTCGTATTTTAATTGGTGTGGTTGCGGCATATGTGTTCCACAGAATACTCAACGGGAAGCTCAATGAAACAGTAAGAATGAGCGTTGCCGGTGTGCTGGGCTCATTAACAAATACTGTGTTAGTGCTTGGATTCATTTATTTATTTTATCGGGAGCCTTATGCAAACTTTTTGGAGTTGGACATGGAGCAGCTCTTGCCTGCGCTGATGACCATTGTAGCCACTAATGGAATTACTGAAGCGATTCTTTCAGGTGTATTGGCGCCGATTATTTCAAAACCGTTACTAAAATCGATAAAAAAATAGCGCCATTGGCGGCTTAAGGCTGCCGAAAAACTTAAATGTATTAAAGTTTTTCGGCAGTCTTTTATCTCGGTTGATATCAGGAAAGGAAACCACCTCAATTACTAAAAACGGGAGAAATGGTGAATATTCTGCCAACTTATTTCGTTCACAAAGATTATATACTTCTATATTAAAACTTCAAATTTCCTTTCCTCAATTACATAGCAATGTACCATTATAAATGAAAAAGAGCACCATCCTTATTCAAGAATGGGCTTGTTCGTGTAAGATTGCATTACACCAAAATAAATATAAACAGTTAAATATTTACTTTACAATACCATGTTGAACAATTTCCGCATTGACATTGGTAATAAATTTTATCTCTTGAAAATATTTATCTTGCTCTTTCCTTTTCCAAACATCATTGTGAAAGGCAAATAGTTGTCTTCCTATTCCGAATCCATCACAATTTGCTTCTTGAAGTTGTTTAATTATTTTATTGGCGTTTTCACTTAAAACATTAGATAGTTTTTTATTCAATTCATTTCTATCCTTCGGAACATTTCCTTTAGGGTATTCTTCAACTATTAATCTAAGCCCTAAATTTAAATCAACAGTAATATCACCAGATTGATTCACCTTAACTTTTAGCTTACGGTCAGATTTTTCAACATTGACAGTAATATAATTGTTCATATCATACTCTTCATCATCATCCACTTTTAACGTGAACCTAGCCTCTTTTCCCATTTTATCAGCTAGTAATAAAAAAAGTGTTGTATCTTCTGATGATAAGTCTCCGGTTACTTTTCTCTCATTAAATAATGCAAGACCTGTAATATCTATTGTTCCTTCAGTTTCTGAAAAACTGAGCAATGGCAAGACAAAGTCCTCACCAGGATCTAAAATTTCCGAAGCAAGGGTTTGGATACTTTGTTTTGGAATAATTGTTGTTACTTCATTACTAGTTATTAAACTCAAAATATTCAGGCTTATATCTGATTCAGCCCTCACTTTTATATTGAGGATATTCCGTGCACTTCCCTTTACAACAGCAAGTTTAGCACTTAATGAGCTTCTAGGATCTCTCCATATTACGTCTAATGGTGGGTAAATATCACCTTTTGCAAATTCCTCTCCAAATAGTATTAATTTGTTTTTTGATGCATCTAAACGACCAGGTATCTCTCTATTTAGCTTCATCCTGCCTTCGCGGGGTGTATTAGATACTGATGATAAGATTATACTTTGGGTGTTCATTTGGCTTGAGTCATTTTGAGACTTATTGTAAGTTGGCAGTAAAACACCCAATTCCATTTTTTCATCCTCTGTATTATCAAACGTTATGGTTCTGATTAAGATAGCATCTTTCATTAAATGTTGGTCCCAGCAGCCTACCAAGACGAATGAAGTTAATATAATATATAAGTATTTTTTCACTCTTTCATCTCTCCAACTTTTATTTTAGATAAACCAAAGGAGATAACTAATAAAAAAAAAGGAAAAATAACAAGAAAAAAGTAATGAGCAGGATTTAATAACTTATTAAACGTTTCAATATTAGTCTCATTTATAGGAAATAGTGTTATTAAGAAAAAAGATAAACCCATATATGGAATATATTTGTTGTGATTTGGTTTTTGTAAAATAGTTTTTAACGCATTTGCAGATAGCAATAGCCAACTTCCAATCGATGTTGCTACGCATACAATCCAAATAGATAAAAAGAATAGATCAGTTCGCTCAAGTATTTGAAAAGAATAAGCTTTAATCATATACAATAATGGTTGAGGAGTTAAAAATAGGTCCTGGCTTGTTTCAAAATAAATTAAGCTGGAAAAAACAAGGTAACTGTATAGCAATGTAACAATAATGTTTGCAACACTCATCCCTTTAAGCTTTTTCGAATTAGACTCTCTTAATAAGGGATAAAGAAGAAAGACGATTTCAAAACCAATCATTGCAAATGTTGCTTCTTTTGACCCTTTTATAATATTAGAGAAACCATTTATCCCTATAGGGAAGATATAAAGTATATTTGAATCTTTTAATGAGTAGGTGATTAAAGCCACAAATATTAGGAGTAAAGGAGTAACAAAAACATAAAATCGTGCGATGGCTCTGAAAGACCCTTTTACAATATACATGCAAACAATAATCATTAATAAGATCATTACCCACTTAGGTGTTTTTTGTAGAATCCATATATTAATTACCTGGCTATACCTAATGAGAACAAAACTTCCTGTGAGAACAAAATAGGCGATGTAAAACAAAATAAATAATTTCCCTATTTTCTTTCCTAATAATTCAATGATAATTTCGTAAAAAGTTAGATTGGGAAACCTCTTAAAAAGGCTCCAGAGGATGAAAATGATTACCTGAACAACCACACCTGCTATTAAAGTGGAAATCCATCCATCATTCTTTGAAACTAGAGCAACATCATGAGGAAGTGATAAGATACCTACCCCAATTTGAGTCTGAACAATCATACATATTAATTGGAGATATGATATTTTATCTTTTTTTTCTTTGCCCATATTTCCATCCCCTTTTTACGAAACTCTGAATCATATCTTTTGGTTTGGGATCAAGAGGTCTTGTGTTCATTTTCCAAATTGGTAGGCGCATAAAAGTATCTTTTAAGTCTTTCATTCTAAATGGTGCAAAAGGTGCAAAGTATGGCGTGCCAAAGGATTCCAATTTGCACAAATGAGCTAACACCACAATAAAACCAAATGATATTCCAATAAACCCAAACGATGATGCAAGTAGCATAAATGGGAATCTTAATAGACGAACAGCATCACTCATTCCATGTGAAGGTACAGAATATGAGGAGATTGCTGTTAAGGCTACTACTACTATCATTGTTGTAGATATTAATCCTGCTTGAACGATTGCATCACCTATAACTAGTCCTCCTACAATTCCAATTGTTTGACCAATTCTAGAGGGAAGACGTATACCTGCTTCTCGTATTAGTTCAATTGTTAATTCCATAAACAAAGCTTCAATTAAAGGAGGGAAAGGTATGTTCTCTATAGAACTTCCTACCGGACTAACTAGTTCATCAGGTAATACTTCAAAATGAAATCCAATCACGGCAATATAATATGCTGGCAATAGTATAGAAATTAAAAAACTAGCATGTCTTATTGCTCTTATAAATGTTCCCATTAACCAACGAGAATTATAATCATCTGGTGATTGATAGAAAGCTGAAAAGGTTACTGGCAATATCAATGCAGTAGGATTCCCTTCTATAAATAATGCAATCCTGCCTTCATTTAGGTGCCCAATAACACGGTCAACTCTCTCAGTATTTAATATTTGGGGAAATGGGGTAATAGATGAATCCTCAATGAGTTCCTCTAAAAAACTCATATTTAAAACCATTTCCATGGAGATATTTTTTAACCTTCTTTCTACTTCAACAATAATTTCCTCATTTGTAAGATCAATTAAATAAGTTAGCGCAACCTTTGTTTTGATTTTTTCTCCGACTGGAAAATACTTAATATTAAGTTTTGAGCTTTGTAGTCTTTTTCTTAAAAGATAAAGATTTGTTGAAAGGTTCTCTATAAAACCGTCATGTGCACCTTGTACGGTCTTTTCATTCTCTGGTTCAGTTACAGCTCTTTCCTTAGAATTTGAAATATCTTGGGCAAAAAATAAATCGCAACCCTCAATAAAGATAATACATGACCCTGATAATAGATTTTTTTCTATTCTTCCTATTTCTGACGAACCATTAGCTTGAATAGCTAAAAATTCAGTTACACTTTGATCACTTTTTTGATTTATCGTTAAAATAAACTTTTGTAATTTTTCTATTTCAACTATGTTTTCTATATAGAGAACAGCATACCTTTCGGATCCTTTATGAACTTCTCTTATAATCAAATCATCTGTGTTAGAAAACTGTTGCCTTATTAATGAAATATTATCATCTAAGTTTTTTTGGACAAACTTTGGAAGAGGTTTTTGGAAGGAAGAAATATCATTAATAGGTTTATTATTAGACGAATTCATTACTAACTCCCTAACAATTGTTTTTTAATAAATTGTCCTAAAAAAGAAAATAATACTCAGAATTCACTTAATATCATTTTTTATATTAAAATAAATCATACATAAAACTCCCATATCCTAATTTCTAATTCAACATATTAGAAAAACCCCTTACAATAAAAACATAGCTATTTTCAGAACAAAAGCACAAGCGCCTGATCAGCCTCAGGCAAATAAAACGATTTAGAGTAGAAGGTGTTCTTTGCCTTCAATTCTAAATTGGCTTATGACATCGATGCAGTCAAAAGAGCGACGTCCTGTCCGCAAAAACTGCACTTGCACATCCTGTGCTTCGGAGCTGGATGTCGATCGCTTATCCACAGTTCAAAGAATTTTATAGTTTCTTAAACAATAAAAAAACACAAATGTTATTAACATTTGCGCTTCTATTATGGAGGATCACCTCAACTGCTATTTTCAATATTTCACCTACACATTCCTGAGAATGAGGAACATCAATTGGTTTTTGTTCAAATTCTTCTCTCCTTTCCAGAATAATCCTTATAAAAAGCCACTCCTATTTTAGAGTTAATAGAAGTGGCTCTTATTAATGAAATTAAAAATTATAGATAACTTTATACTACCTCTTTAGAAAGACTAGAAATTCTCTAAAACAACTTTCCCAATCATTTGGCCAGTTTCCACCATTGCATGAGCCTTACGAAGATTATAGGCATTAATTGGAGAGATTGTTTCTTTTAATGTAGTACGAAACTTACCTTCTTCAATTAACTGGCTTAATGAGGTTAATAATTCATGCTGTTTAACCATATCAGCAGTATGATACATTGCTCTTGTAAACATGAACTCCCAAACAAATGTAGCACTTTTACTTTTTAAAACGTTTAGATCAAGTGGTTTACTGTTTTCAACAATTGAACAAATTTTACCTTGAGGAATAATGGCGTCACCCATACTTTCCCAGTGTTGATCAGTATTATTTAAGCAAAAGATATAGTCAACTTCTCTATAACCAAACTTTTCTAATTGGAATCGGAATGATTGATGATGATTAATCACTAAATCTGATCCTAGTTCTTTAACCCATTTTGTGCTTTCTTCTCTAGAAGCTGTTGAGATAACTGTTAGCCCAGCCAATTTAGCCAACTGAATAGCAGCAGACCCCACTCCACCAGCTCCACCAATAATTAGAATAGTCTTGTTCGTATTCTCTTGTTTGTAATTCAAATCAATACCTAATCGATCAAAAAGACCTTCCCATGCGGTAATGGCAGTTAAAGGTAAAGCAGCTGCTTCTGCATCACTTAATGTTTCTGGTTTTTTTCCAACAATTCTTTCGTCTACTAACTGAAATTCACTATAACTTCCTGGTCTAGTGATACTACCTGCATAATAAACCTTATCTCCCGGTTTAAAGATTGAGCAATCCGGACCCATCTCTTCAACTACACCACAAGCATCCCAACCAAGAATTTTCAGAGCTTCTTCTTCCTTTTCTTTAGGTGAACGAAACCTTACATCAACTGGGTTAATGGAAATTGCGTTGATTTTTACAAGTAAGTCACGCTGAGTAGGTACTGGTCTATCGATATTTTCCTCAATAAGACTCTCCTTATGTTCAATCGGTAAGTATTTGTATAAACCTATAGCTTTCATTGTAAGTGCCTCCCATATAAGTAATTTCAGCTTCAATTATAGTAATTAAGGTGGTGACACGTAAGTAGGCACAATTATGTGAGATAGTTACATTAATGTTAGTTATGGTAAAACCTTAGGAGTAAGCAGTTACTAAAGCTTTTAAGGAACGGAAGTAATAAAAGAGTGGATAAATTGGAAGAAAATATAAAATGAGTTTTATTTTTTCCTTGATTATAATTATTAATTAAATTTTGCAAAACTAAAGAATTAAATGAGAAGGTAGAAAGTGAGCTGGAGTTACTTGTAAAAGAGTTCCCTAATTTAGAGGAATTTCAAATCATGTAGGATAGTATCACTTTTTTATACATAAGCAAATTTTCATTAATTAATAAGCCCTAAATCGATATGTACTCACTTTGTTTTGGGAGATTTTATTAAATATGGTAAAATTAGTATGTTCTAAAACAGTATTATGTATCTAATAGATTGAGAGAAAAACTATTGTTGTAGGAGTGACAGAGAAATGAGAAATAGAAAAAGTGGATATGGTTGTCCTGAAGGATGTCCCGTAGAAGCAACTCTGGATGTAATTGGGGGAAAATGGAAAGGTGTTATCTTATTCCACCTTATTGATGAAAAGAAACGTTTTAATAAACTTAGATCATTAATGCCAGGTATTACTCAAAGAATGTTATCGTTACAGTTAAGGGAATTGGAAAATGATAGGATTATCCATAGAGAAGTGTACCCAGAAATTCCCCCTAAAGTTGAATATTCTTTAACAGACTTTGGGAGAACGTTAGAACCAATTATTGTCTTAATGAAAGACTGGGGAGAAAATTATAAAAAACATATGGGAGAGGATAAACAGAAGAATACTAATTAGAGTGTAAAAATCTTAAATTGTTCTTCAAAAAAGCCTTCTTTGAGCGAGTTTTTACAATTTAATCCAATTACTCATAACCTTTGTAGAATTTTTACTACACAGGTATTTTTTATAATTTTTTTGGAGGTTAAAAATTATGGATACATAGCATGGAACCAAGTTTTTCTTCACTTCAAAAACGTGTTAATAACACGTTTCGTTCTTTACAGATATAATGAGAAAAACGTCTCATTCCATTATTAACAAGGAATTCAGACGTTTATATCACTCTGGCAATGGTGCCATTTACGCTTATACAGTACCTAAACAAATGGGATGTTATATTTTATTCTCATATCTGCTTCACTAGTAACTGCTGAAGTAATTCCCGCACCTCACTTCCATCTCTCTTCAACACATCCTTCACATTCCCTCCAAACCATTCTAACGAAGCGTTAATATCCATTGTATCAATAGCTTCGCTTAAAAACTCAAGGTAGTCTACCTGGCCGTGAAATAGAGGCACCATTCCTTCTCTTGACCCTGCAGCAGCGTAGACATTGTCTGGTGCAAATACTGATAGCTTTTCACGTGACGAGATGTTTTTCAGATGAAAATGGGAGATATAAGGCTGAAGCTCTCTCAATGCATGAATCGGATGTATCCCAGATTCCCACATATGAAGAACATCAAAGTTAATCCGTAGTGCCGGATGATGAACCTCTTGTAATAGTTTTAGCGTTGAAGCGAGTTGATCTGCCAGTGTATTTGGATGAGTTTCTACTAGAAGATATTGTCCTTTCGTGTGTAGTTCTTCACAAATAAGGCGGATTTTTTGCACAAGTTCTTTTCGCTCTTGATGGCTTGTTTGTTCACTTCCCTTTTGTCCGACAAATGTTCGAATTTTGTTTGTGCCCCAATGCTTCGCGATGTTTGAAAGATTGTTTGTCTCCTTGATCAACGTGTCAATATTGGCATCTAAAGGAAGGTAATCACTTATCATACTTGTTTCCAAACCGTAGGCGCTGAGCCATTCTTCGCCATAGTGGGAATCGTCTCGCAAATTTTTCGCATGTACTCCCCAAAGTTCTATTCCGTCAAACTGTTGTGACTTTGCCCAATGAGCAATTTGATCAATTGAATAAAGATGATGTCGAAAAGAAATGGTACAAATTGAAAGCTTCATCGTACAGGTTCACCTTCTTTTTGAGAAAGGTTTTGCATTTGTAACCATTTGTTGAAACAAACCTGTAAACCTTTCTTTATTTTAAATTCCAGTTCATTTTGTTCTTGCAGTTTTTCTTCTATCAAATCAAGAATAAAAGGTTCTTTCGTTACTTCATACTTCATTGCGCGGTATTGGATCGTGGTGAATCCTTTAACAAGATGTTCGATTTCTGTACACCACTGTTCAAATCCTTCTTCCTCCAGATCGAGGGCTTCCCAGAAATAAGCAAAAGCATGTTCATACGCATATTTTCTAATCGCTAAAACAGGCAGCTGTTTTAAGGCTTGCGAAAGCTTTATTTGGTGAGGATTTCCTGTCGTGACATCACGGATGATCTCATCAATTGCCTCTGTTATCGGGTTTACATCATATTTGATGCATGTATGAAAATAAGCTTGAATTGTTTCTTTCGTTGGCGGTTTAATATCCGACGCGTGAAAATAATAACCACCTTCAACACTCGGTTCATTAATGGCTTGAAGAATTCTTTCTTTTGGGAGGATGCCTTCCCATCGAAAGTCAGGGTCATACATGAACCACTCATCTTCTCTTTCTGTCTTTTCAAGCATGACATAATGAGGAAACGGTCTTTGATGAAATTTATTCTCTCGTTCCGGCAGCATCGATAAATCAAGCATCACCATGACAGATGTGTGGTTGTTTTTTTGTTCTATCAATCTTTGGAGTTCTATTATATTTGCTGATTTAGACTTCTTTTCGTCATACCATTTAAACAGCTTCACACCATAAAGCAGTTCATACCATTCCTGAAAGAACTCATGGTCAATTTGATCGGAATGATAGGTTAACTTTCCGTTTACCACATCAAAATCCGCATCCCACACACCAAAATAATAGGGTCTATGATCGACCCCTTTCGTTTTCTTGATCACTTCACAAACACAGCTAACAAAGCAATGAACCTTTATCATTTTATTCCTCCAAGTGCTTCACATTGTTGACGTTTAATAAACTCAATTACTGTATGGATGGTTTGAAAATCCTTTGGAACAAGCATTTCATCTGGAACTTTAATGCCGAAGTCCAATTCGATATACAAAATGAGCTCAAGAATCATCACCGAATCCATGTATAAATCTTCATTTAAACGTGCTTCCTCATGAAATGACGCCATTGTGGGAAGCTCCAGTTTATCTTTTAAAATGTGATAAATCATTTCAATTATTTCTTCTCTCTTCATATATGTAACTCCGCTAATTGGTTTCTGCTAATCTTTCCGTTTTGCAGCTTCCCAATCTCCTCTACCTGTTTAAATTCCAATGGTATTTGATGTGGAGCAAGAAATCGGCTGCACCAATCTCTTAACTCAGACTCTTCAATTCTTTCATTTGAAACATATTGAGCACATACCCGCTCACCTGAGAGTTTGTTTTTCATTTTATAAACAACAGCCTCGCTGATTCTTGGTTCCTCCAGTAGAACATTTTCAATATCATGTGGATATACATTTAAGCCAGCGACATTAATGGTGTCATCGATTCTGGATAGAAAAACGAGAATTCCTTCTTTTAGATAGCCCAAATCACGTGTGTAAATCGACTTATCAAAGGTATGAATGACAACTTCTCCAGGGTTGTCTTCTTCACCGGCTTCTATTTTCACATGTTGCAATGGGAACCCCATTTCAGCAGGATGTTTTAGTTCAGAATGAATAGCAACACATCCCGCTTCCGAACAACCATACTGCTGAAAAACTTTCTGTGATACAGCTTTTATGGAATTCAGCCAATTGGACGGCATAACCGTACCGGAAGTCATCACACAATCCATTAGTTCACCATTCTTCATTAAACGACTTAATGTATGAAGCAAAGGGGGTGCAGCATAAAGTATATGTTTTTTGTGTTGATGCAGTTTTTTGATCACATATTTTGGATTCAAATTTGTGATCACGATAGGCTCTACCCCTCTTTTTAAACAAGCCAACACACCGCTAATTAGTCCATATGAATGGGTAATCGGACATGCCACAATTGAAGATGTTCCTTGTTCAACAGGCAATGAGGCAACATAGCTATTTAGCTCTTCCTCAATTGAATGCCATGTACGTTCGATTATTTTCGGAGATCCTGTTGTTCCTGAGCTCATCTGAATAAGCCCCCCAGTTGCTTCATACCTAACACTTGATAGTTCAATAACCGAATCAAGAGTTTGGAAGAATAATAGATCTCTACCTGCTTTCTCTGCTAGACGAATGGCCCCGTCCTTTGGGGTGGATGGATGAATCGGAAACACAGATGCCCCTTTTTCCCGAATATACAGGAGAAGTGACAGCCACTGAAAAGCATCTGTCAGACAAACCGCTAAACGGTGATTCTTACAATCTCTTATATATGGTATTTGATCAAATAAACGAAACTGCTCTTGTACATCTTTTATCGTGTAATGTTGGTCATTCACATAGAACATGAATTATTCCTCCCGCTAATCAATTTGACTAAACACATTTTTCACTAAATGACGATATTCTTTTTGCTCGTTTTGAAGCTTCTTTGTTACTAGAGATTCAACATAAATATCTGGTTTTACAGACTCGATTTTTTGATGACGTTCTTGTAATACAGGATGTTTCTTCAAATGGTTTGAGATCGCCATTTTTATTTTCTTCCAAAATAGTTCTTCATTGAGGCTAGTTTTTTCTTCAAGAAGATACGCCAGCTCACTAAAATGAAAAACAAACAGTGTATCCATCACTAATTCTCTCAATGCTTCTACAGATGACATCCAATAATAGTGGTCTGCAGATGCATTTCGGTATTCTCTATGAATCTTCTCAAAATCTGGAACAAGCCGAGAATCTGAGACAAATTCGTTTGTATATTCAATACTTTCATGAAAATCACGTAACACAATTCGCGTTGGCCACCCGTTTCTGTGAAGCAAAATCATATTCTGTGCATGTGCCTCAAAGGCAATTCCGTGCGCGACTAACAAATGCCACACTGGCACTACACATACTTCAACTAAACGCTCCACCCAGTTTTCGGCTCCATATTGAGTCAGCCAATTATCAATAAACAATTGTCCATCTTGTTCAATCATCATAAGTGCTGTAAATGGGACGGCCTCTTCGTCTTCATTCATATATGTTCTAATACTTTCCCGCCAAATCACGCCAAGCTGACCATGTAACTTAGAGCTTTCCTTACATTCAACACTAATTCCGGCATATTCCTTTAACATTACAAGTTCAGCATCATGAGCTAAGTAAGGATCAGATTGTAGTATCTTTTCCAGCCATTCTGAAATAAAAGGTGCTGCACAAATAGATGGAGATGATATGGTTCTTAACGATGAAGTATTGACCATATTCATCGGCAGTTTAAGATACGCCTTGTTCGGATTAGATTGATTCCATAGTGTACGTACTGATTGTGTAGCTCTGTATTGATCACCTTTATCAGATAATAGAATCAGGTCACCTGTTGCTAGTAAATGAGTTACTTGCGGATATAGTGATTGCCATTGCCATGGATGGATAGGAAGAAATGTGTACTCTTCAAATGTTGCACCTGCTTGAGTAAGTTGCTCATTTAACTCATGCCACATGTCTTCTCCCAATTCCCGCTTCCAAAACTTCTGTTCATCCTCAAGTAATGACACATGTACAATATTTCTTTTTGCGGCTGTCCACTTTAGTGTAAAAACCTGTTTTGCCTCCGGACCATATGCTTCATGATCTTCTAATGTGAAACCTGTTCGGGATTTAAAACAAGGATGATAAGGATGTCCTTCAACAACCTCAGACTCCAGTTCCTCATAACTTGAATACCTTCTAGATAAAGGTAACGTTAAGTGTTTTTCATTCCATTCACATAGCTTGATTGTTTGAGAGAGTTCATGGTAAACACGCTTATAAACGTGTTCGTCATTGGTGCACTCTTTTAGCAGCTCATCGATTGTTACTTCTTTTTCCTGATCGTCAGGTAAAAGTTGAATGATGTTTGATTCATTTAGGCGAATTCGATCAAATGCACTCTTTCTTCCATTGCAACAATATGTCCGCTTCTTACCATAAAGGTGAAAAACTCCATTGCTTACCTCGTCATAATCGATTAATCCTTCATACATCATCGCTTCAACCAACTGCTTCTTTACTCGATTAGATATCTTGTTAGAAGGTATATGATAGGATTTTTGCATCTTTTTCCTCCTTATGATGTGCGAATAGTGGATTGGCAATTTGAGTGTAAATGGCTTGCTCTAGGTCAGCTGTTAATTCGTCTACATTATGAAATCTCGTTAATAAGTTTGCTTTATGTGACAGCTTTTCTTCATGAAGTAATTTGTGAACAAACCTTTTTCCTTGCCCTGTTAGATTCTTTTTTAGCTCATGTAATTTTTGGACTGTTATGTTGATCAGGGCTGTTTCGATTAAGAGTTGATCTGCTCCAAAGCGATAAATCACAGAAAATAGTTGATTGACCACTAAGTAGTAAGTAAATCTCTCTTGAATCATGTTATCGTTGTAAAATAACTCAGATGTTTCGAAAAGACCCGGTTCTATGAAAAGAAGTTCTTTTTGACGTGATGATGAGAGATAGTAGCCTTGATTGTCACGATAATAGTAATGTTCCGGATAACCTGTTGATACATTCAGTACACTATTTTGTTGGTGTGCTTCCAACGCAATTCCATGTTCATCATAAAGTCGGATCAACGGTTCAATTGAACAAGTCCAATACTTATCAAACCATTCCAAGCTCACTTCTTCCAATGACCTGCCTTCTCTATGTGCATTCATCACAATCATGTGATGAAGTTGCGATTTTTGGTGAGGAAAAGGATCCTGAACAATGGAAGCAATTGAACTGATTCCTTTGTTGTCGCCTTCTTTGAAGCGGTTTGACCTCATAATGACCTCAAATCCTGACTCTTTTTTAAAAGGAAAATCCACAGTCATATAGGCAGGATCTTCAATAATTGAAAAAGAAGGATACTTGTCCGAGAATGGGAGCTTTTTAAGAAGACTCGACATGACAACTCCTGCTTTAAGCTCGTGCTTTTTATTAACCCTTAACGAATTTGTTACTTTAACAGGAATCGAGAATTTATACATCCAGTCTTCCTTCTCACAGTACACCGTTCTTATTGAAGATGTTGCGGTAAAGTGAGGTCCCAACACGCCAAGATCTTTTATCGTTCCTGTTCCCATGGCCTTTTTCACTTCATCCTGCTGCAGCAGCCATTGAGCTTGAAGTGGATGCATGGGAATCAAACAAGTTCCCCCTTCGATTGTGAAAGATGGCAGATCCTTCACTACGGATTGAAGGATGATGGTACTTGCACATTCTGACATGCTTGATGATTCTGTGATAAGATCCCGATCAACTTGAAAGTAATGCAGCTGAAACTTGCCTTTTAATTCAGGTGCAAAGCTTTGTTGCTGCCAGTTAGACATCCCTTGCCTGCTTTTAGGGGTAGGGTGAAGCCAATGTCCAAATAAAAGCGACTGTTCATTCTCAATAAATGTTGAATCTCCTTCAGATAAAAGAGGCAGATCTTCTTTTCTTTCTTCAATATAGTGAGTCATCGTTTGATAGCTTTCTATGACCCGAAGAATAAGTTCATCATAATGTGATGCAAGTTCATAGCATCCATTTGCCCTTGCCATTAGGTGAAGTTCTTGAATAAGGTTCATCATGATGTTTAATCTGTCTACTGTTTTCCATCTGTTTTCCTTTGGACAATATTTAAGGGATATGCCAATCTGGTGTTTTCCAACTTGAGATTGATAAAGTACCTCAAATGCATATTTATCACTTTGCATGTGTAAATGCAGTTCAACCATATCGCATCCATTAAGAAAACAAGAGAAACTATTTTCTTTTTTCCATTTCTCTGCTTCTATCCAGAACCCACTATCAACTTCACGCAAATAACAATTAAGAAATGCTTGTAATGTTGCTTCTACTGCAATCTGTTTGGCGGTTAAATCCATTATTACACCTCTTTTTAGAGTCTTTAGTCCTAATAACTGATAATCATTCTCAATGACAGGGAGGAAAATAGTCTTCCTTTACAGAAGACTATTTGATTACTAGCGGTTTCGGTTTCGTATTTATTTTTTACATTGAAGCGATTATTCACCTACTAATAATGTCTCAATTTCTTTCAACCCTTTTTGACGTTCGATCGGATCCCAGAAGCCCCATGTTGTTGTAAGGGTATGAACGTTTTTATTTTTCACAGCCTCCAGGTTATTCCATACTTCACCTTCTGTAACGGAATCATAATAGTCTCCACTATTAAAATAGGTAACATCTAAAATATGATCAGGGTTGTACTTAACTAATCCCTCAATTGATATATTCTCACCGAAATCTTCTGGAAGATTTTCTGCAGGTGTTAGTTTTAAATCATCAAATAATAATGAATTTGTTGCATGATTAGTTGTTCCAAATACACGAATATCTTTCTTATTAATAGCTACTGCCATAAATGTTTCATCGCCGACTTTTTCTTTAATACGCTGACCGATTTTTTCAGCTTCTTTTTCCATCTCTTCAATGACTTTTTGTCCTTCTTCTAATTTCCCGGCTGCTTCAGCGACTTTTAGATGATCTTCCTTCCAATCTCCCCCAACTTCCACAACCACAGTTGGAATTGTTTCAGCTAATTGATCATACAGAGGCTTGTAACGATCACTAATAATTAATAAGTCCGGATTTAACTTTACAATTTCCTCTGGATCAATTTCATCTGCATATGGAAGAGCTGTTACTCCCTCTAATTCTTCAGTTAAGTGCGGAGGGAATTCATTGTCATATGCCATGACTGCATGTGGTTTTACCCCGACTGATACGAGTGAACCCTCCCATGAGACATGTGATAAAAGAACAATTTTTTCCGGGTTCATCGGCACCTCTGCTTCACCATATAAATGTTCAACCGTACGAGTTTCAGCAACGGTTTCCTGCTGTTCCTCAAGTTTTGAATTTTCCTCTTTATTAGCTTCTCCCGTCGAAGCCGTTTTCTCTCCACCTGAGCACGCTGCTAATACTAAAAGCAATAGCACCATACTCCATGAAGTTATGTGTTTCACCATGTTTACTTCCTCCTAAATGATAATGAATTTCATTCATAATGATAACAATTATCAATTAAAGGGAACATGGACATTTCTGTCTTTTTTCATGGACAAATTAGACAATCAGCTTTGAATGTTGAAGCTCTGACGCAAACTGAACTAGCATATGCTTTCTTCCCAATGGTCCCCACGGATCCCATTCCTGACTTTTAGGGTAATATACTTCCTTTGTTTGGACCGCTCTCAACGTTTTCCATTCTTTCGTTTGTACGACTCGCCATACATCTTTTTCATGACTCCACAGAATGAGAAGCTTATCACAATCCAAGTTTGCCAGATCCTCCACCGTCACAACCTGATATCCTGTATCAGGTACATCCGGATGTGGCTCAAATCCTAGTTTTTGATAAAACAAATCAAGACATGCATGATGCTTTCGCCCATATAGACGTATTTCTTCCTGTCGAATCCATATGACTGCCCAATTTCCTTTCCTTGTTAATGGGCATAATTCATCTCTCACTTTTGTTTCCAAACAAGTTATTTCATTTTCAATTCCATCTACCAAGCTTTCTACATGAAACAACCTGGCAATTTCTCTAAGGTAGGCATTCCAATCTTTTTGCAAAGATATATGCTCGATTTTTTGTTGATGTGATAAAAGAACTGACTGAATTTCCCCGTTATGCAACGGTGTTTTAATAATTCGATCCGGTTGTGAGAAAAGAATTTCCTCTGGTTGAAACAGCTTTTCTGCGTTTAGTAGTCTTGTCCCGTGCAACTCTGATTTCAAATAACTAGGAATCCCTTTAGTAGCGGGATATTCCGTGGGATAAGCAGGCGCTGCAACAGGCTGAATTCCTAATGAAAGCAAGTGATCTTGTAAAAAGAGTTGACTCACGACAGCTACTCTTTCCTTTGTTCTTTTCATATAGATCGTTGGTGGCTGTCCTACCTTTTGTTTGAAGATCCGACTAAAATAAAACTCATCTTGCAGCCCTACCTTTAAGGCAACTTCTTTTGCTGTGATTCCCTTATTTTGCAGCATGAGTGTTTTTGCAGCTTTCATGCGCTCCATAATTAAGTATTCCTTTGGCGACATGCCTACTTGTTTCTTAAAAGCTCTTGTAAAAGAACTCGGTGTCATTTTGGCTTTCTCTGCAAGAGCTGTTACCGTATAAGGATTTGTCAAACGGTTTTTTATAAATGCTTTTGATTCTTCAATTCGATCTACCTCTGTTTGATCTGTTAGCAAAGAAAGAAGATTCCATACAATAGCCTGAAATTTACATAGATCAGACATGGACGTTCTGTTTTGACATTCAATTGCTTCCTCCCATAGTGGTACAACTTTTGCCGGAGCTTGATCAGCTAGTGGAAGAGATTGTGGCAAATTGAAATCACTTCTTGTTTTGTTCCATGACAAAGCATAAACAGTGAGAAGCTGCCCGGATAAAGATGTGATGTTATATTCCTCAGTCATGATATAGCTTTTACCCTCTGTCACCTTTCGCTGATCGGTTTTATTAGATATATGACCAATACCTGCTGCAATATAAATAAGAGTGTTCGTTCGGTTTAAAAGGCTTATTCTTTTAACAACGCCCTCCCTTATTTTTAAAGCAGAAATGCTAAAGCAACATTCAATCAACGGCTTTACAGTAAACATATCATTCACCTTCCTTATGTTTGTGCGTTATTAGTTTCTTTAACAGAATGTTGAAAAAGAATTGACAAAAAACCTTTTTCAATAGTAGATTTATAAGCAATTATGTTCTAATTGAAAATGATGATCATTTTCATGTAACGAAGGGATGGATAGAATGGATAAACCGATTAACCCCACTGTGATACATCTGCAAACAGATTCATCTATGCGAAAAAAAGCAATGCTTGTCGGTGGAGCAGGATTATTGTTCGTTTTTCTTTTTTTACTTGTTTCGATTGGGCTTGGCGCTGTTTGGATTTCTCCTTCGGTTATAGCTGATTCTCTTTTTTCGTTCCAAAACAGTCATATTGAGCACCAACTTATAAGAGAGGTTCGAATCCCACGTGCTTTGACAGCTGCATTGGTGGGGGCTGCTTTAGCGGTGGCTGGTGCCATTATGCAAGGCCTTACTCGTAATCCTCTTGCAGATCCATCCATTATTGGCATTACAAGCGGGGCCGGCTTGGCGATTGCTGTGTCGCTTGCGTTTGTGGGATCAGGATCATATTGGAATTTACTGTTCTGGTCTTTTGCCGGTTCTGCATTAGGAGCCTGTCTTGTCTTTGTTTTTTCTGTTATAGCTAAGGACCGAGTTTCCCCTGTGACACTTACATTAGCCGGTGCAGCTCTAAGTACGCTTTTTAGTGCCCTTTCGACTGGGATTGCTTTATATTTTCAAGTATCACAAGATCTTAGTTTTTGGATTGCCGGAGGATTATCAGGTACAAAATGGGTACACGTCATGATTTTGGTACCAACAGTTTTGATTGGTCTCATTCTTTCACTTTTTATTAGTCGCTCTTTAACAATCCTGGCAATGGGAGAAGAAGTAGCGACAGGGCTTGGACAATCTCTTGCCAACGTACGTTGGATCGGGATCATCACCGTTGTCCTCTTATCCGGTGTTGCCGTCTCAATTGCCGGTGCGGTAGGGTTTATAGGACTTGTGATTCCACATATCATTCGACTCCTACTAGGATCGAACTACCAACTCGTGATTCCATTAAGTGCCATAGCAGGTGCCTTGCTCCTAATTGTTGCTGATATTGGGGCCCGAATGATCAATCCTCCATTTGAAACTCCGGTAAGTGCGATTACAGCATTAGTTGGTGTACCGTTCTTCCTTTATTTATCACGTACGAAAAGAGGGTATATGTAATGGATTGGAAAGAAGCGGTCCTTCGTTCAAAAGTATGGTTGATCACGATTTTAATCTTCATTTTCAGCGTATTTATCATAAGTCTTTCAACAGGGAGTCTCCCTATTAATCTAATCGAAGTAGTCACTACCTTTGCCGGAAATGGAACTCCACAACAAGAACTAGTCCTATACCAGCTTCGTTTACCTAGAATGCTCATTGCATTATTAATAGGTGCAGGGCTCGCTCTATCAGGTGCTATATTACAAGGTCTTTCCCGCAATTCTTTAGCTGATCCGGGAATATTAGGTATTAATGCAGGTGCCGGGTTGACTGTTGTGTTTTGTATCTTTCTGATTGGAGAAAATAAAGATTCCATTTTGTCTGCACCAGGTCTATTACCTGTCTTTGCGTTTATTGGTGCCCTCACGATTGCATTGCTTATTTATAGTTTTTCATGGAAAGGCGGTATCGAGCCTGGCCGGTTACTTCTCATGGGACTTGGCTTCAATGCTTTATGTGGCGCACTCTTGATTATTCTTCAATTAAAAATGGATCCAAAAGACTTTCAACAAGCAACCATCTGGTTAACCGGTAGCATATGGGGAACACAGTGGCCATATGTTTGGGCATTGCTCCCTTGGATTGTCATTTTATCTCCTCTTGCTTTTTTTAAGGCAAGATCCATGAATCTTCTCCAATTCACGGAGTCCGTTCCTGTTGTATTAGGTATAAACGTGGAGTCAGAACGGCGAATTCTTTTATGTTTATCTGCTGCATTGGCTGGAGCATGTGTTGCAGTTGGCGGTGGCATTTCATTCATCGGCTTACTGGCGCCACATCTTGCAAGACGACTTTGCGGTGCAAATTATTTTTCTGTTTTACCCGTTTCAGCATTGATTGGTGCTTTATTATTACTTGTTGCGGATATGATAGGGAAAAATTTATTAGCACCTGCTGATATTCCAGTTGGAATTGTAATTTCAGTGATTGGTGCCCCTTATTTGATTTTTATGCTCATCACAAGAAAGGGGACTGGGATGGCTCATTGAATCATCAATCGCCCAAAACAATAGTGTGTTGGGCGATCACTTTTTTAAAATATTATTGGATATGAGAAGGCTCTCTATATTTTTTCGTGCTCAAGACGCGATACACATCTTGGGAGCTTTCAATAATATATGATGGTGATGGCTTTCCACGCTTTTCCCTGTGTCCTGCTAGATGTATGTCACTCGTCTCCCAAGCTTTCCAATCACTTTCAGATTCCCAGCGAATCATAATGACAACTTCTTCGTCACCTCTTCTTTGTTTCTTTTTCAAAACACTTAAATCAACAAATCCCTTTTGCTGTTCAATGATTCCCTCTCCAGAAAAACGTTCTACCATTTTCTCCGCATTACCCTCAGTAACAATTACCGTCTTCAATTGTATAAACATTCCATTTCCTCCTTTTTCATTCTTTTTAACAGTATAAATGGTAATGATAATCATTTTCAATATAAAATAGAAAAATAAAGAGATATTCCTATATAAAAGATAGAAATCCTTCTAAATGCAAAAAAGCACGAACTATAGAGTTCGCGCCTTATCTTGTTTCGTATCAGCAGTACTAATGGTCTTAATTTTATAAATGAAATAATAATGTTTATAAAGAGCAAGGACAATTAATGTGATTTTCAAAATAAGAATATCGATATAAATAACAGAAATGAGGATAAAGAAATCTGCAATAATATTGATGCGGATTTTTTCTTTGCGTGTCATCCCTTTTTTCTGTAAAAAGGCCAAAACATATTTTTCATATATAGAAGTGCTCTTAAACCAATTTTCAACTGATTTAGAACTTTTGGTGAAGCAAAAGAGCGCAAATAGATAAAAAGGACCTCCTGGTAGAATAGGTAAAACCGTTCCAGCTATACCGATTGCTAAGGAAATAAAACCAAGAAGCATAAACAAGACACGTTTAATATTTTTAATTTCTTTCACCCACCCTTTCAGTCTGTCTAATACCTAGGTATTATTTTACCATTTTCTTTTGAAACGGGCTTGTTGTTTTTTATAAGAAATGCGTAAGCGCCTTGATCAGCCTAGGGCAAATAAGACGCATATGAATAAAAGACGTTCTTTGTCTTCAATTCATTTGTGGCTAGATCCTAGAGGGGCTAGGCGCTGGAGCTGGACACCAAACTAAGTACATATTTTATATTTCTTAGTCTATAAAAAAAGGGTGGGTTAATTTCATTGAATTAACCCACCCTCTGAATTCATTTATCTTATTAAGAACCCTTTTCTTCCAATGGCTTCTTGGAAGGTGCAAACCAACCGATTAGGGCAATTGCAACTAAAACTCCGTAGAAGACCAGAGTCCAACCTGTGCTGTGAGGAAAATGATGATCTAGGATCCCGATATCCTCATGAGCAAGGGTAATTACAGCCAATTTAACACCTACCCATGCAACAATTGCATATGCTGTCGTTTCCAATGCCGGACGTTTTGCAAGAAGTGCTACAAACCATGTTGCAGCAAATTTAATCAAGACAAGACCTGCGATACCACCAAGAAGAACAACTATGAATTGTCCTCCATCCATTCCACCGAAATTGCCAAGTGGTGAATCTGGAAGACCTAGGGCAAGAGCAACGGCAGCCAGAATTGAATCGATGGCAAAAGCAAGATCAGCTAATCCAATCTTCCCTACTGTTGGCCAGAAACCTTTTCCACGTGATTCCTTTTCTTTTTCCTCACGAATATTTTCATTTTCTTTCCCGAATTTAGCTTGAATGACATGCTTTAATCCCAGGTAGAGAAGATATGCTGCTCCAATCGCCTGTATTTGCCAGACGTTTGCAATAAATGAAATGGCAAATAGTGCACCAAATCTAAATACAAATGCCATTAAAATTCCGTAATTTATTGCCCTTTTTTTCTGATCTTCAGGTAAATGCTTGGCGATTACTGCTAATACCAGAGCGTTGTCAGCGGATAATAATCCTTCCAACCCGATCAGTATTAACAGAGCCCAAGCATATTCTAACCAAATTGACTCCATCTACCTCTCTCCTTACATCATAAAGAATTATATATAAATTTTTCTATACCTATAGGCTTCCCGATTAAGTGACTGGTACTCTAAGATAGGAATGCTAATAATTGTTATTCAGTTACTATTCGGTTTTTTTGTTAAAAGCTGTTTTTCGCAACTTTTTCTTGTAATAAGTATGGAGATGGTTGATTGGAGCTCCAGGATGCTCGCTCCAATCAACCTACATAGTTTTGTAAAAAGAACTTATTAAAAACAATTAGTAATAAGATCTTTAAATAAGAAATAATCAATTTAGTACTTTGTCCACTACTTCCCTTTTTTTGTAGGAACAAAACAGGATTTGACGATGATATTAATATATTGCCTTCTGTTTGACTCAATAATTTTAGCATATTTATCCACAAAAAGGGGGATAAATTATACAATTTTGATCTAATGCTGACAGGCGTGAACAAATTTAGTTCACGCCTGATGTCATGTAACTTTAGGATTAACATCATTAATAATGATGAATGCTACTCTTTTACCGTCACTTCAATATCCTTTACATAAACTGCACTTCCGGAGATTTCTATGTCAACATCATCTTCTGTCTTTGTTACTTGTACATTAACTCTGCCGTCTTTTCCCATTTCATGACCTTGTTCAACGATTAGATGTAAAGGATTTCCTTGTTTGGTGTTTATATAGCTGGCATAATAAGCTCCCATCACCCCAGAAGCAGTTCCCGTTACTGCATCCTCAATTGTCCCCGAAAATGGAGAAGAGAAATGGCGGGCATGCATATCAGCTTTTAGGTCGATCGTTTCCAAACAAAAAGGATGGATAGATGCTCGTGGCATTTCCTTTAGTATATTTGGGAATAGCTTATTATTAGGTCTCATTTTTCCAAACGCAGACAGATTCGAGATTGGAATTAGTAATGTCCAAGTTCCTGTACTACCGTATAGAATGGGTAATCCGGAATCAATATCATTCTTTGATATTCCCATTGAATGGGCTAATTCCTCTGTTGAACCTTTGAATTCCTTAAACTGTGGTGATGCCTGTTTCATTGTTATGTATAGATCACCATCTGCAGTAGTATCAATCTTTATCGGTAATACACCGGCTTTGGTTTCAATTGTGATCTTCCGTTTTTCCCCTAACATCCCTCTTGAACATAACGCATATACAGTCGCGATTGTAGCATGTCCACATAGATTCATTTCATGTCCAGGTGTAAAATAACGGATTCTAATATCCGCAACTGCTGATTTAACAGGAAATGCTGTCTCATTAAATCCTACTTTAAACGCTACTTCCTGCATCTGTTCATCTGTTAAATCCTCTCCATTGAGAACAACACCTGCCGGATTACCTTTATTAGGTTCCTTGCTAAACGCATCATAATGATAAACATTCACTGATTTCATTTATATCCCCCCATAAAACAGTAGATATTTCCAATTCATCACATTTTATCATAAACTTATTCTCTCTTTTCAGAATTATATAAAATTAAAATAGGGCCAAACCATTTAAGAAGGTTTGTGCCCATTTTTCAAGATGTAAAATTCTTTTTACTTTCTTTTAAGAACCCAGTCTTTTCCCTAAAAGGATCCGATAAAAATGATCGATTCCCTAGAATGATCCCCACTAAAATGACAAGTACACCTACCCATTGTATCCATTGAACTTGTTCTGATAAGACAAACATTGAGAGTAGAACAACCACCGGCAATTCGGAAGCTGTTAAAATCGAGCCTGTTCCAGGACCTACTTTTGGCATCCCTACGGCAAATAATATTGGAGGAATAACAACTCCGAATAAACCTAATAAAACTCCATATGGGGCAATATTTATCATCGTCTCAGCATTCATCCATGATAATGGGTTGGCAATAAGTAATACAATGATCATAGATCCAGTCGAAAGAATGGCACTTCGTTGAATAGCCGGTACTTCTTTTTCAACCATACCACTTGTTAAGAGAAAGAGTGAATAAGATAGAGCTGCAAGGACACCCCACATTGCACCTGACAAATCAATTGTTTTTTCTCCGGAAGTCAAGATACCTGCTGCCATAACAGAACCGGTTAACACGATTATAATGGACAAGATCTTTTGGATGGAAGGTTTTCTTTTTAAAATGATCCAATCTGCAATAGCACCGATCCATATAAATTGAAATAAAAAGATGATGGCTAGTGATGCATCTAAAGTCTCTAAAGAATAATAATAAAAGATACCTGTTAACCCCATTGGAAAACCGCTTATTGCCAACTTTATGATCTGTTTTTTAGTTACCTTCTGCTTTTTAACAAACAAAGCAAGAACCCAAATCATTATGGTCCCAATTATTGCCTGGCTTCCCGTTACTTCAAACATAGTAAACCCGGCTTCATATGCCAGTTTTACAAACGTGGAAAGAACTCCAAAGCTGCAACCTCCAAGAAATACGCACATGACATAAAACCATGCTTTCATCTTAGTTCCCCCTCATTTTTGATTTTTTTCACAAATAAAAAGCCACACAATTATCTACTGATAATTGTGTGGCGAAAAAAGAAATATTCTTTAAAAATCCACAGCGTGAAAATTTTAGCTATTTAATTCAACAGTATTATAACAAGGAAATGATTAATTAGACAAGAGCAATAACCTTGTACATAACATCAACCAAAAATAAAGACTTATATTTACCTTTAAATTTTCCTATAGTAACGTAAGAAGACTCTATACAAAGATCGAGAGGGAATGCTATGAAAATTGATTCGCCTACCATACAACATGATTTACCTCTAAAAAATTTCAATGATATCTTTTATGAAGAAGATCCTGAATTAGAATTGTGCCAACTACAGGATGCTGTATTTGATAATGAAGTATTGCCTAGAGTTCGTTTTTATAAGATGGTTTTAAAAAATTGCAAGTTCCAAAATACTGACTTTTCAGGTGCGGATTTTACAGATGTGGTTTTTGATAACTGTGATTTCTCGAATGCTAAATTAAATCGTTCTTCGATACATAGAGCAGAATTTTTAAACTGCAAATTACTTGGAACAGATTTAACAGAGTCAAGTCTTGGCAATGTCTCTTTCAAAAATTCTTTACTTAATCTCTCTGCTTTTGGAAATTCTAAATTAGAGAAAGTACAATTTCACGATACAGCTCTGGAAAATTCTGATTTTTATGAGTGTAAATTTAAAAAAGTTGAATTTACTTCATGCAATATCAATCTTGCTAACTTTGAAAGAACTCCACTTAAAGGAATAGACATTAGTACGTCTACTTTTGACACCTTGACTGTTTCTATATCAGACCTAAAGGGATGCAAAGTTTCCTCTTTTCAAGCTATTCAATTTTCTGCCATGTTAGGGTTGGTGATTGTTGATTAATGGCTTGTGAAAACTAGTTCGTTTCATTGCGCTACAGACACTCGCTTTCCGCAGTCGAGTGTCTGTAGCTCCATTCCACTATAGATTTTATACTATTTTTTTTAGCAACAATCTTTTCGAAAACAACCACTGAAAAAAACATAAAAAAAAGGTTACCAACAAAATTGGTAACCGGTACCTTCTTTAATTTATATTTGTACCTTTTGTTTCCTTACAAAGAATGCTATACAACCTCCAACGAACAGTATGATGATTCCTGTTATGAATAAGTTATAATTTCCTGTTGCAGTTTCAGGTAGTTTCTCGCCGGCTTTGCCTAGAGTGTTTTCCGAGTTAGTTTTATCTTTATTATTAACTGGTGCTACGTGACTTTCTTCTTCATTTGTTTCTTTGTTCTCATCACCAGCATCAGTTTTACCCTCATCTTTACCAGGGTTGTCCTCTTTAGGAGTTTCTGACTCATCATTATTATTTTCCTCTGGAGCTTCTGAATCATTATCGTCATTTTCCCCAGGAGTACCAGACTCATTCTCATTATCGTCATTCTCCCCTGGATTTTCTGACTCATCCTCTTCAGGTAATGTTGATTTTATCGTTTTACCAACTACCTGTTCTCCATCTTTTGTTACTGTATATTTTACCGTTTCTCCACTCCAGAAATGGAAGGTTAACTCTACCTCGCGTTGATCGTTTATTTCTTTGAAGAAGCGGTCGTTTCCATATGGAAATGTTAAAAGGTTATCCTCATAATTAGGTGCAAACACATAACCGAATTGTTTGAACGCCGTCCAGTTTTGCGGGCCAGCAGGACTTCCATCATCCACATATGTAGCTTCCATTGTTTTGAGAAGATTCCCATTATACTGTAAAGGTATCGTAAAATCACTGATTGTTCCTTGAGAGTCTGAAAGTACTGGCGAATCGTAATGATACACAGTAAAGGTCCAATCCGCGCCAGTATTAAATGTTGCTGTTAATACAGACATTTCTCCCAGTTCTGTTGAAATCAATTGAGATAGCAGGCTTGCTTTTAGTGTTAAATGATTACCTTCTAAAACAAAGTCTTTTCCCGCAACCAGATTTTTTTCTCCTAGTTTTAGAGAAACGAATTCATTTCCGTTTAAATTCAGAACCCTTTTGACATCGGTAATTTCTTCGCCCTTTTTCAAAAATACAAAATCAGTGTCAGCTGTTGAAGAGCGTCCTTCCCAACTTGCTGCCATCATGTTATATAGCTGTGGATCATTCCATTCCAACGTTGACCTATTAAAATGTTGTCCATTATCCCATAGCATATGAATAAGGCCTTTTTCTTCTGCATAGTTAATCATATACTCGAAGAATTTTAGCTTTTCCCCCTGTTGAATTGTACCGGTGTTTTCGTCAAAACCAAGTAGTCCGAATTCACCAATAACAACAGGGATGTCATTCTTAACAAACTTATTATTTACGCGATCAAAATTTTCAGAAATATGTTTCATTGATGTTTCTTCAAACGTCGAATATCCGTCTAAATTTACACTAAACGGCCAGAAGCTATAATAATGGACCGTAGATATTATATAAGGATCGTTTGTTTGAGAGATCCAATTATACAGGTTATCTACATGATTTTGTTCTTCAAAATTTGTGTGCAATGTTGGAATAACAAGTGGACGAATGTCATTTAACCCTTCAGACCCTCGTACAATTTGATAAAACGAATCATTAAGTTCATTTAAGAATTTTTGGCTTTCAATATCACCACCAGAACCCCAAAATTGTGGTTCATTAAGACTTTCAAACATTAAATCTGTTGAATAATGTTTATAATGTTCCGCAAGCTGTGTCCATATCGCATTAAATTTTGTTACTGTATTTTCATGATCTGATGGCATTCCATCTGTCACCCAACTCCAAGAATCATGGTGAATGTTAATCATTACTTTTAAATCAGCATCCAGCGCCCAATTGACAACTTGATCAACTCTGCTTAAAAATTCTGGATTGATTGTATATTCTGGAGCTTGTCCTAATCTAGTATCAAATGTAATCGGGATCCGTATGCTATTAAAGCCTTGATCCTTAATTTCTGTTATCAACTCTTTTGTTACACGCGGATTACCCCAAGCTGTTTCATCGAGTACAACTTTTCCTGTATCAAATCCGTCAAACGTATTCCCTAAGTTCCACCCCGGCTGCATCTCATTAGCATATTGCATAATATCATATTCTGGTGTTGATTCATTTTCTTCGGCAAATCCTATCGTAGGCATCACGAAACCTACTAGTAAAATAAGCGTCAACATCCATTTACTTGTTTTCCACAATGTAAATTCCTCCACTCATGATATTTTCATAGACGAACAGTTTCTACCTTTTCACTAACCTAACAATAATTTGTAAACGTTTACAGACGACATCTTAACAAACGAAGTTGAATGAAAGTAATGGGAAAATTAGTTATATTTTCATGTGAAAATTAGCTTTATTCAAAATTAATTATATTGGGAAACAAAGAAACCTCGAAAGGCGGTTTGCCAATCAAGGTTTTATCAAAAAAGAAATGTTACTGATTTTATGGATATGTATCATTTCAACATGATGATCCAAAAGATTTACCGAATAAATGCCTTCTCTGAATTTTCAAGAGCATCCTCTAACCACATTGGATGCATGTTTAACAAGTCATGAGGCAGGTTTTGATAGTCAAAAAACTTGAATTCCAACGATTCCTCCTCGTTACATCTAAGTTCTCCACCTATCACTTCAGCCAGAAAACATGTCGTGATAAAATGGACAACTTGACCATTTGGATAAGAAAAGACCTGTGAATGCGGGTCAGAATAAACACCGATCAGCTTTTTAATTTTTATATTTAAATTTGTTTCTTCTTTTATTTCTCTGATAGCTGCTTCAGTAACAGTTTCCCCTATCTCTATATGACCTGAAGGAATTCCCCATAATTTCACATCTGCTCTTTTCTGTAATAAGACCTGCTTTTTCTCATTGAAAATAATGACCGCTACACCTGCTTTTACGTCATCAATCTTTTTCATACCATATAAACCTCCTTAAAAATTAGAGAATCTGAACTTCTGATTGTATAAAAAAGGTCCGAGAAGGAAAGATTCCAGCGCATCACAAATACGCTGAACCTTTCCCCTCGGACCTTTTATGTCAATAGGTGCCTTTTACATATGTAAAAGATGTAGCCCTCGGTCACAGACCTATATACATAGCGGAACCCTAGCTACAATTTTCCAGTTCATATTAACACGATTCTCTTTGTTGTACACACATAATTCTACAATCATAGTGACTCCATTTCAACATGAATGATATGCTTAATCTGCTTTAATGTATAATACACTTCTGTAATATACAATTTTTCATTCACAACAAGCACCAAATCAAGCTGTTGAAGATCTCCTTGTTTGATGTCTTTTACTCTTACTTTCTTTGCCTTCATATCTTTTTGCTTCAGTTCCTTTAAGATATCGGTCATTTTCTCTTCATCATCAACTGTAATTTTTACCTTTAACTCCCGCTCTCTTAATGTTTTTGGACCTATAAATTTAAAGATAAATGGGATGATTTCTACACTGACTAATATGAGAACTGTAGCTATGGTAGCTTCGAACCAAAATCCCGCACCACATGAGATCCCGATTCCTCCGGCTCCCCATACCATTGCGGCTGTTGTTAAACCTGAGATCATATCATTGTTTCGTCTTAAGATCACCCCGGCTCCTAAGAAACCGATACCTGAGACAATCTGGGCAGCTAGACGTAAAGGATCCATCGGTCTTATATAGGCCTCTGCGAATTTTTCCGATGACTCAATCGAAACTGTTGTGAGCAGACAGCTAACGATCCCTATAACTAAACATGTTTTTAAACCCAATGGCTTTTTCTTTAATTGGCGTTCTAACCCAATAATAATCGATAAAATGGCTGCCATTCCAATATTGAATATAAATGTATTTGGTTGAATGATCATTTGTTTTTCTCCTATGTACTTTTTTTATTTTCCACAAATGGGCAACCTTATACTTGCTCATTTGATTTATCAATTCACTTATTAAGTGTAAGGTAATTTTAAATAGGTAATACTAAAATACACAATAATTTATAAGGAGAGTTTATGCAAACATCGTTTGTTGTGTTTTTTGTTATTGTTAGTTTATTCTTTGGTAAATGGAGTCGTTTGAGTGAATTTTATTCAACTCTATTGTTTTGGATTATAGGTGATCTGCTTTACGGAGCATTATTTTACAATTATAGAGTTTGGGAATTTCAACCTGTTTGGATCGACCATGTTTTGCTTCCTACCCATTCAATCATAGCTATTGCTATTGCATTTCTGATTTATCCATGTGTTATCGTTGTTTATTTAGGACGATTTCCTCAATCAGCCTTCAAAAGAATAGGCTGGATACTTCTTTGGGCTTTGATCTTCGAATGTATTGAATTAATTGCTTATATGAATGATAGCATTATTCATCAGCATGGATGGACACTTATTTGGTCTTTTATCTTTAATATCATAACCTATTGTTTATTAGCCATCCATAACTGGAAACCTTGGGTTGCATGGATTTTAGCTATTTTCTTTATATTTTTATTATGGAATATCTTTGATCCTCCGCTTCCTCAATAAGGGGAAAACATTGGGACAGGAGGGAGCGATAAGGAGAAGGAGTTAGGCGGCTGTTTGTTGAAAATTACGTATCAATTAAATCACTAAGGACGATTATTTCTTCATAAATTTGCTCTTTGATCTTTACATCATAACATTTATTATATTCATTAATTAGCAGTTTGATTTGTTTCATAAAAATAATCATTTCTTCATTTGAGATCATGCTCTATCATGCTCCTACCCTGTATACTATCTATTATTTTAGGTAAATATTCCTGGTTATTCAAGCCTAAAGGTAGGAGAATCAAAAAAAAAGCGCATTCTTATTCGAATACACTTTGGACGTTATAAGCAAGACAACATTCACTTATCCTTCTTCCACTCTTCTGCTAATATGCCATATACAACATGGTCAACATAGTGATCATGTAACCATTCCGCTTGTCTGATACATCCTTCATTGACAAAATTTAATCTTTCAGGAATACTTCTGCTTTTCTTATTTCCTGCTGCAGCCCTAATTTCAACTTTATTAAGGTTCAATTCGTTAAAAGCATAATCAGTCAATGCCTTAGCCACCTCTGTCATTATTCCTTTACCTTGAAACTCTTCTCCTAGCCAATACCCAATATACGCTGTTTTATTGGACCAATTGATCTCATTATAACCTGCGACTCCAACCATTTTACCTTTAAATAGAATGGCCGTGTTTAGGCTTCTATTTTCAGCAAAACCTGTTAAACTGCTTTTAATAAACGAAATTGTATCTTCGAGTTTTGTCGTTGTATCCAGCCAAGGCAGCCATTCTCTTAGGTAGATTCTTGAATTATTTGTTAATTCAAAGACATCCTCTGCATCTCTTACTTCCACTAATTTCAAAGATAACTCATCATTAATTTTATATGTAAACATTTTATCTCCTCCGAATCTATCATTTTATTTTTATTAAACAATCATCTTTTTGTAGGTCAAAGGTGTCATATTCATCACCTTTCTGAATTTATCAATGAAATAGCTTGTGCTATTAAATCCTACTTGATAGGCAACTTCTGTGACAGTGAGATCTGATTGTTGCAGTAATAGTAAACTTTTTTGAATTCGATAATCCGTTACATATTCTAAAGGTGTTTTCATTACCAATCGTTTGAAATATCGACAGCATTCAGAACGGCTTAATTGACCGGCACGTGCTATATCATTCAAAAAAATTTTCTCAGCATAATGGTGATGGATCCAGTTTAGCATTTGCTTCATTCGTTCATTCTTTCTCATTTCCGTTTGTTCATGTTCTAATGTAACTCCATTTATAATGAGGTTCTTCCAAATTAACGTTAAATGGATGCTGATATCTATTTCATAGTAATGTGATTTTTGTTTTATTATTTGATTGATCTCTATAATCGATTTTACTATATTTTCCGCCCAACCTTCAGTTGTAACCAAGTGTAAATAAGGGATATTTGTTGCCTGGATAAATGGGGCTACAAGGGCAGGATAAAGTTCCTGTGCTAACACAAAACTTGGAGAAACATTTAAACAGATATAGACACAACCCGAATCATTCATATCTTTTGCCATATGAACGCATCCGCTGTTTATAAAAAGTCCTTCGCTTTCTCGTATAACAACACGTTCATCATTTATTTGGAAAGTTGCTTCACCTTTTATCACGACAACAAACTGGAGTTCGTCGTGCCAATGAAGAGGGATAAATCCATTTATATTTTTGGAAATGGTTGTTTCATAACATGCAATAGGTAACAGGACTGTGCGATGTTCAGTTAATTCTTTTAGACGATGATCCACTCTGAAATCCTTTATTTGCATATAACTACCTCAATATCCTTATATTTTTCCATTCAATTTATGTATTTCTATTTGAATTTCCTCTTTATTATAAAAATATTATCACACAATGTTTATATATTAGGGAGAAAGATGTTTATGAATAGAAAAAAAGGGATTGTACTTGTTTTAACAGGTGCAGTATTTTGGGGAATTGGCGGCACAGTTTCTAAGAAGCTTTTTGATTCGTATGAAATTGACGTAAATTGGCTTGTAACAACCCGATTACTTCTTGCTGGTTTTTTGCTACTAAGCATTCAGTTTTTAACAAAAGATCGGTCACAAGTACTGGATGTTTGGAAGACAAAGAGGATCGCTGTTCAATTATTGATTTTTGGGATACTCGGAATGCTTGCGGTTCAATACACATATATGGCATCCATTCAACATGGAAATGCAGCAGTAGCAACATTATTGCAGTATTTAGCCCCGGTCATGATTATCATCTACTCCATTTTCCGAAAACATATGGTTCTTACACAAAATGATTTTTTGACCGTATCACTAGCCCTAGTAGGATGCTTTTTCTTATTAACAAACGGCTCAGTCTCACAACTTTCTGTGCCAATGCCAGCTATTGTTTGGGGTGTTTTATCCGGAGTAGCTTTAGCCTTTTACACGCTTTATGCTGTTCCATTGCTGAAGCAATACGATTCACTTGTCATTGTTGGCTGGGCTATGATCATTGGCGGTTTAGCCTTAAGTTTTATCCATCCGCCCTGGCAAATAGATCTAAAACTATTACCGGTTGAAGCGTATCTCTATTTAGTCTTTGTGATCATCTTTGGTACGATGATTGCCTTTTGGTTTTATATAGAAAGCCTGCAAAGTTTAGTTCCTAAAGAATCAAGTCTGCTTGGAAGTATAGAACCACTTGCCGCCGTTTTTACTACAGTTTTTTGGCTGAAAGAACCCTTTGGCCTATTCCAATGGGTTGGTACAGTTTGTATTTTAACTATGATCGTAGCGTTGGCTTTAAATACGTCTACTTCAAAAGCAGGGTTAAAGGATAATTAGCAGAATCGAGAAGCTAATTATCCTCTATCCGCTGCTGTTGGCGGAATCTCCATCCAGCCTTTTTCAATCATAATATCTGCTGCGGATTCAACAAATTTTGAAATTTTCATAAATGACTTCGTATACAGGAGCCCTACATCATGTCTTCCGTTCACAGCTACTGAATTCCCAAACGCTCTGATTTTCATGGAAAACATATCCATTTTATGAAATAACATGAGCTTGTCCGAGAAAGGGGAATAAGTAGAGTTTGTGACCAGATCATCAAGGAAAGACGGTGCTGGCAAATTTTCTTGATAAAGCTTTTTCATATAACTTTCTACATTTGCTGAAGTCATATCTCTGCCCCATTCAAACAATTTCCGTATCTTTTCATCCTTGGCAACTTGAGCAAAAGCCATGATTAATGCTTTACTTGTTACATTATTTTCAATATTATCGTAAAAATGGGCAATTTCAAGAGCGTGCAAAGGACGTCTTTGCCCAAAGAAACCTGTTAAAAAGTTGTCATTGGCAATACCTGGCTTTTCAGGAACTGGTATGAAAGGCGGTTTCATGATTAACCCTTTATCCATTAAAATTTCTTTAATTTCGTCAACTAATTTCATAGTGGAATACATAATATGTTTAAAAAATTCGTTTACATCCTTCCTATAAACAAGAGGGATTCCCGCATTATAAATACTCATTCCTGCTTTTGCTGTGTATTTCAAATAATGAACATAGTATTCATCCCGGAATAAACGCGGAGCACCTAAATTGACGTCCTTTTCAGTAAAACCGATCGGTATCGGATAATTCTCCTTTTCCATCATTTCTTTTGTTGTTTTCATGAATTCTTCACATAATGCCAATGCATTTTCTAATAATGTTTTAATGTCCTTATCTTCAACATTTTGAAGAAAGTAAGTTAAAATGCCTTTTGACATGCTGTTTCCCATGTATGTAGCCCAAAGCTTACCCATTTCTGCTGATGTTAATCTATCGTTCATGCTTGTTTTATTAGTACCCATTTTAATTGGTTTGATTTTCATGGCAGATCCTTTCAGCGATATTTCTAGTTAGTATTTTACTCATAAAGGATTCTTATACTGGACTCAATATGAAGAAGCTCAATTATTAAGTCAATAAAATATATCAGTATGCTTTTTGTTCTCGTTTATATAAAAACTTTCAATGTTTGAAACGGTTTAAATACGGGCAATGAATAGAGAAATCAAAGACTATTGAAAGGAGAGATTTTTAATGGCTTTTGAATCACATAATAATGCGGAAAACAAAGTGGAAGAGAAATTGCAGTCTATGGGTGAAGAAAAAAAGGACGAGGTTCTTACAAGTTTTGAAACATTTAAAAGTTACTTAGGTGACAAAGTGTCAAAAGGTGAAAAACTTGGAATGAACGAGGAGCAACTGGCTAAAACAGCCCAAAAAGTTGCCGATTACCTTGCTGACCATGAATCAGCACGTAATCGTGAAGAAAAGTTGCTTCAGGAATTATGGAAGGTTGGAAATGAGGAAGAACAGCACAAGCTTGCTCATATGCTGGTCAAATTGGTTCAATAATGATGGAAGAGACCGCCTAGTTAGCGGTCTCTCTTTTTTGCCTCGCAGCTAAAAACTAAATATCAACTTTATAATTTAATGTTAACTCATCGGCAGGTAATCCTCTTATTCCCCAATTATGCTTCGGTGTTTCGAGGATTGTTATTTCGATATCTTGGGGAGATATATTCAAGTCTCTATTAATTCGTTCAAATAATAAATTGATTAACTGTTTTTTAGCTTCAATTGTTCGACCTTCAAACATACTAACTTCGATCACTGTATATGCTTCGGTCCTTCCGCTTGCATAGTAAAAATCTTCTTTATCCATTGGAAAGAAACGATGAAATTTCTTCTCTGAAGGAAATTGTAGTGCGTCCACCATACACGAATGAATAACATCCGACAGTCTTTCCTTTATTGGATTTAAATTTTCTTTTACTCCATAAATTTTAATTTGTCCCATCCTCATCTCACCTTTCTATTCTCAACTAAACTCAAGCTTACAACAATCTATTCTATAAAAAGAATAATATTTCCTTCTTAACGAATTCTGCTCCAAAAGTGTTTCTACTAGGTTCTTTCTCCTAATATTTCTCAAATATGTTTTATAGCAATCATTACGGGTAATAGTTATTCAGAATTTACTATAACTATCAATTTAAAATCATAGGAGGAGATTCGTTTGTTTCGACATCAAAAAGAATTGCAATTCGAAGTAAAAGTTGATCGACCTGATCCCATGCTTGCTCGTCAGGTACAGGAAGTACTAGGTGGACAATTTGGAGAAATGACTGTCATGATGCAGTATCTCTTCCAAGGTTTTAACTGCCGCGGGGAAGAAAAATATAAGGACATGCTTATGGATATCGGTACAGAAGAAATTGGCCATGTGGAAATGCTCTGTTCTCTTATTTCTCAATTGCTGGATGGTGCATCTCCCGAGGATCAAGCAGAAGCAGCAAAGGATCCTGTAACAGCGTCTATTATGGGGGGAATCAATCCCCAGCACCTGCTTGTCAGTGGTTTAGGCGGATTGCCAACCAACTCAAATGGTGTTCCATGGAACGGATCTTATATCGTTGCAAGTGGAAATTTATTAGCAGATATGCGTTCAAATCTTCACGCTGAATCCCAAGGACGTCTTCAAGTAGCAAGGTTATACCATATGACCAATGATGAAGGTGTACGTAAAACATTCCGAAAAATGCTGGCAAGAGACCGGTACCACCAATATCAGTGGATGGCTGCAATTGAAGAGCTTGAAAGTAAAAACGGTGTGGTTGTGCCAGCATCATTCCCACCAGAAGCGGAAGAGGAAGCCCAGGAAGAAGCATATAAATTCTGGGATTTATCAGAAGGTGAAGCATCAAGTGAAGGACTTTGGGCAACTGGAAGTGCTCCGGATGGAACAGGTCATTTTGAATATGTAGCCAATCCAGTAGCAAAAGGACAAATTCCAAATCCGAAAATCCCTGCAACCGAAGTTCATCATGATCTTGATTTCAAAAAGTAAATGAGGATCATCAGCAGTTAAAATAGTGAAAAAGGGCTGGTATAAGACCATACTAAGGTTTATACCAGCTTTTTTAGTGTATTATTCCATACTTAGGGTCGAAGATTTCGAGACTTATTTTCGATTAAGATCAATTTATTTTCTATTTCGGTAGTTTATTTTCGATTCTTAGATTTTATTTTCGATTATTGAAATTTATTTACTATTAGTCAAAATTCGACACCGTTTCAAACACGAGAACCCAGATACCGGTGTAGATACCCCAATGGCAAACTTTTCAAATTCAGCACCGTCATCTTGCCTGCCACTTGTAAAACTAACCTCTATCTTTCGCTTGTGGTGGTGATTCCAACCACCCTTTATCAATTAAGATATTCATACCGTCATCAACAAATAATCCAATGTTTACAAGCGTTCTTGCATACAATATATTTAGATCTCTTCTTGCTGTTACAGCCAGTGAATTCCCAAATGATCTTATCTTCATTGCGAACATGTCCACTTTATGAAACAGCATGATTTTATCAGAAAAAGGTGGGTATGTAGATGTAGTAACCAAATGGTCCAGATACGCCGGTGATTGAATATGTCCAATGTGCATTTTTTCCTTATATTGCTTTACAGCTTTTTCGGTCATATCTAAACCTCTATTAAACAAAGTCTTTATTTTTTCATCTTTAACTATCTGACAAAATCCCAATAATAATGCCTTACTTGTTGTGTTATTCTCAATGTTATCCCAAAGATGAATGATTTCTAGTGCCTGTAATGGTCTGACGTCTCCAAAAAATCCATTTAGGTAACTCTGTTTATCGATTTTACCATTTCCTTCTGGTGATGGAATGAATGGAGGGTTTGCAATAAATTTCTTTGCCATTAAAACAGAATTAATTTGACCTAAAAAGACTGTCGTACATTCATTACAATAAATAAAAAACTCCCTTATATCCTCCCTCATAACTAATGGAACTGCTACTGAGTAGAGACTCATACCTGCCTTAGCAGCATATTTTAAATAATGAGGGTAAAATTCATCAGCGTATAAACGGGGAGCCCCAAGATTCACATCATCTTTAGTAAATCCAACAGGTACAGGGAAGTTATCTTTTGTAAAAAATCCTTCTATCCTCTGCTTGAAATCGTTTGATAAGGCTAAACCATTCTCCAATAGCAACCTTATATCTTCATCATCGCAATGTTGAAGAAAATAACCTAAAATTTGAATTGACATACTGTTTCCCATATATGTAGCCCATAGTTTCCCCATTTCAAAAGTCGTTAAAGGCTGGGTCTCATCAAGTATTTTCGGATTTATATTTAATGGTCTCATCACATTCATTGGATTTAAATCTTTATCCCTGGTCATACCTAATCCCCTTTTCCCGTGTTTTTGCTTAGGATTACCAGTTGATAATCATTTAATTCTAAAAAATACCATCCTTAAATTATAAAAAGTCTCCTGCAACTAAAGATTTCAGAGTAACGGCTATCGGATACGAGGAAGAGCGATATAAGTATTTAGAAAAAATAAGAATTACTATATATAGAAGAAATATTAGTGTTTCATCACTTAAGATGTGTAAATAACGCTTATCGTTCGTTCCAATTTTAAAAAACACCTAACTCCAGTACTATCAAGGATTTAAGACGTTTTAACTACTCTGATTTAGTTGTGTTCATAGATATTTCACTCGAAGATAAACTTTCATGAATAATAAGGAATAGGATAAAACAAACCTTCAAAGTCACACTCTTATATGGACTCAATCACTAATCTTTCATGACTATGTTAATTGTCCCATTCTGCTCCCATATTGAAAAAGAGTCCGGGCGTTCCTTAGGTCTTTGTTAGGTGCATGAATGATTAACATTAACTCTCCTTCAAATGTTTTAAATAACATGCTATGTCCTCCACTTTATCGTAGATTGTTTTATCATCGTGAATCCAAGGTCCTAAAATACTTCTTACTAGATGCTCCTTCATTTCCTCCACAAGCAGCAGCCATGAAAGTTAACAAGATACTAAAAATGATTAAAATACCTTTTTTAAACTTCATCTTAAAATCGCCCTGATAGATTAATAACCGCTCTTTCATCCCTTTTGTTATGTTTGTAATCGATTTCATTTTTTTAAAGTTAAATACACGATTAAGTTAACATCTACCCTCTTCCGTAAAAACGACAATAACTGAGATACAAACAATTATTTTTTCTTTCATTATTCGTATCTCTGGTTTGGACTTAGTTATTGACTTCACTTGCTGTTCCTCTAACAATCAGATCTGGTGACATAACAATTCGTTGTTTAACTTGTTTTGGGTTCTTTATTTCTTCTACTAATAATTCAATAACTTTCTTTCCCATTTCATATATTGGCTGTGACACAGTTGTTAATGGCGGATAACACATTTTTGCAAGAATCGAGTTATCAAATCCTACTATTGAAATATCCTTTGGAATATCTAACCCAGATTCACGAACACCTTGCATTGCTCCGATGGCAAGAGGTTCAGTTGATGCAAAAATAGCTGTTGGAGGTTCAGAAAACTTTAAAAGTTTCTCGGTTGAATCTAATGCATCGTTAAAACTAGTATTATTGATCGCTACTAGATTTTCATTGTAAGGTATACCAGCTTGTTCAAGAGCTTGCTTGTAGCCATCTAATCTAGATATAGTTACTGGAAAATAGATATCCTCTGTAATCATGGCTATTCTTTGATGCCCCAGTTTAATAAGATAAGTGGTCGCTTTAAAGGCGCCTAAAAAGTCATTTACAACGACTGTGTTTACTGCTAGAGAAGGTACTTCCCTTGACAATAAAGCAACCGGAATTTCATTGTTTAATATCTCATTTAAAGCACCTGTATTTTTCAACCCTGTAGCAATGATAATGCCATCTATATACTTTTTCTTTAATATGGAGACATATTCCATTTCCTTTTCCAAATCGTTATCAGTACTACATATGATTAAACTAAACCCAAACTTCCGACCATGGTCCTCAATTGTTCTAGTAATTTCGGCCATAAAAGGATCTGCAATGTCAGGAATTAAAAGTCCTATTGTCTGAATTCGTTTCTTGACTGATGCAACAACACTAGGTTGGTAATTTAATTTGTGCATGGTCTCTTCTACCTTTTTCCTTGTTTTCTCTCCAATACTTCCAGTGTTATTTAACACTTTTGAAACTGTAGAAATAGCCACTCCAGCCTCTTTGGCCACATCATAGATCGTCGGTTGTTTCATTTTTCTTTCTCCTTCCCCTTCAAAAACCTACACACTCTTATTTTAATCAATTTCTTGGTAGATTAAAATGATTAGGAAAGGGATTTCTTACTTTTGGAACATTAATTAAATTACTAGATCTTCCTCCTCAACACCTCCTTAACAAATGTTTTGCTAATTTATTTTTCTCTGAGATAAATTGTTCGCCACTTCTTTTGATTTCCAGTGTGTTTCAATCTCTTCCAGTGTTCTTCCTTTAGTTTCAGGAACCAATTTCCACACAAAAATAAATGATAGAATACACATAACACCATAAAAGCTGTAAGCAACTCCTGCACTTATTTCCAGTAAAGAAGGGAATGTCGATGAAATTAATAAATTACTTCCCCAGTTTGCAACAACTGTTATAGCCATTGCTTGACCTCTTATTTTGTTAGGGAAAATCTCAGCAGCTAACACCCATACAAGCGGACCAAAAGATAAATTGTAAAAGGCTACATAAACTAAAATGAATAGCAAAGCACCTAATCCCATCAAATCAACAAAAGATAATGTAGCTACACCAAACATTCCGACAGCCATACCAACTGATCCTATTAAAAGTAAGGGCTTTCTTCCCCATTTCTCTACGAGAGTTAAAGCGATTAATACAAAGACAAAGTTTACTACACCTATTAAGATCGTTTGAAGCATAGAGCTATCTGCACTTGCCCCCATATTTGCAAATATTCGTGGTGCATAATAAAGAATAACGTTAATCCCTACAAACTGTTGTGCTACAGCTAATAAAATCCCAACAATTACAACCAACTTACCATATGAAAAAATACCAGCTTCAGAAGCGTTAGAAGTGTCTAGCGTTTGTTTTATTTCTTGATAGATTTGTGTTGCAATTTTCTCCGATCCATTTACTTTCGTTAAAATAGTCATTGCTTCTTTATCTTTATTTTTCGATATAAGATAACGAGGAGTTTCAGGTACTAGAAATAGAAGACCGAAGAATAGGATAGCTGGAATAGCTTCGGATACAAACATGTATCTCCATCCGATATCGTGGATCCAACTAAGACTTTGCCCTGCAGCAATTCTCCAGTTCACAATATAAACAGCCAACATCCCAAAAATAATAGCTAAATTATTTAACGTTACTAATCTTCCTCTTATATTTGCAGGAGACGTTTCACTAATATACAACGGTCCTAAACCAGAAGCCAAACCAACTCCTATCCCACCAATAATTCGATAGATATTAAACATAATGAAAAGGCCTATAGTTGGTTCATCTTTTGTAAAGAATAAAAATTCTGGATAGCCTGAAAGTATCGCAGAGACTAAAAATAAAACAGCAGCTACAATAAGAGAGTTTCTACGACCTATACTATTAGAGAGCACCCCACTGATTAATCCACCAATCACACAACCAATTAGAGCACTAGATACTGTCAATCCATGGAATAATGTACTTAATCCAAGATTATCAATAAAATACACTTGTAATGATTGTTCTGCACCGGATATTACGGCTGTATCGTAACCAAATAGAAGTCCACCAAGTGCAGCAACTACAGATAGAAAGATAATATATCTCATATTTTGTTTCATTTTAGGCACTCCCTTTCATTTCAGGATTACTTAAGTATCTATTCAACGCGTCATATCATGCTTCGTTAAATAGTTTTCTACAGTTATTTAAACGCTTTCAATTAATCAGTCAACTAATTAATTTACGCATTTACTTTTACGGCATCCCACTCTTTTAGTTGTTTAAGAGATTCTTTATAGTAACCTGCAATAACATCTAAATAATCCCCTTCTTTAACTGGTGTAAATGGGTTCGGACCTTCAGCAACCATTTCCATTATAATCGGTCCTTCATAGCCAATGTCATGTAAAGCTGTCATTTGACCTTTTAGATCGGAATGTCCATCACCGACACCTTGCCTATTTGAATCCGCGATATGATAAACACCTAACTTATCTCTAATAACTTTTAGGGCCTGAATTGGACAAGCTTCCTCAATATTCATATGATACGCATCTAATAAGATCTTAAGATTTTCACTTCCAACTTCATCAATCAAATTTAGTGCTTCTTTAGCCGTTACAATCTGATGGTTCTCATATCTATTTAAAACTTCAAATACGACCTCGATTCCGAGTTCCCTTGCTTTTTTGACAACACTGACCGAGCTATTCACAAGTAACTCCCAATCTTTCGATAAATCTCCACTTCCTTGCGTTTTTCCAACATCGCCGTGCAAACAAATTCTATTGGCGCCTAATTCTTTTGCCCAGTCCAGTAGGTCTAAAAAATATTGAACAGCCTTTAAACGTACATTTTCATTAGTACTTGAAATATCTACATTATCTGGAGTTACTGATAAGACTTTTAACTCATACTTATTTAATAGCGCTTGCAAATTAATGGGATTTTGCGATAAGTCTCCTTGAACCTCTACACCATCTACTCCAATTCCCTTCGCTAGTTTACACTTTTCCTCCAAAGGTATATCACCAAAAGTCCATAAACACAGACCATAATCTCTACTCATGTTCTCTCCTCCATTTACGATTTTGATTTTCAAGAGAGAGCTCATACTCCCCCCATTTTTTATTCATTAAACTAAAACGTGATGATCTAATTTAATTGGCATGTTACTTTTTACCGATTCAATACTAGCTAAAGCGATTTTCAATGCCCAACAAGCATCTTCAGCAGTAGCTAAGGCTGGTTTGTTATGATTCACACAATCTACAAAACTTTTCAATTCATCAACATAAGCATCAAATAACAAATCTTGATCATAACGACAAGTATCAAAGCTTACTCCGTTATGGTTATACCTTGTCATGCTCGAAGTACGAATGTCTCCTGCAGTAATCATACCTTCTGACCCAAAAACCTCTGCCCTGACATCATAGCCATACACAGCTTGAAAATTCGCTTCTGTGGTTGCAATAGCACCATTATCAAATTTGATCGTAACAACTGCAGTATCTAGTAAACCATTATCCTTTAAATCCGGTCGAATCAATGCATCTGCAACCGCATATACCTCAACAGGTTTTGCACCAGGATTTAAAAACATTAAAGCATCAAAGTCATGGATTAACGTTTCTAAAAAGATCGTCCATTCTGGAATGGCTTCGGCTCTATTTAGTTTAGGATCTCTTGTTGTTGATTTTAACAATTGTGGTGTTCCAATACTTCCTGATGCTATTTCTGTATGGGCAGCTCTAAAGCCCTTTTCAAATCTTCTATTAAAACCAACTTGAACTAATACATTACGTTCAGTACTTAATTGGACAATTTCATTTGCTTCTTTCAAATTAACAGCCATAGGCTTTTCACAGAAAACTGCTTTCCCTTGTTTAATTGCAGCCAGTACATTACTTGCATGTGTACGTGCTGGTGAGGCAATAACCACAGCATCTACAGCAGGATCTTGAATTAATTCCAACGGATCTGTATAAGCCTTTGCATTTAAACCTAATTGGTTAATGAATCTTTCAGCTGCTCCTGGTACAGGATCAGCAACCGCATATAAATTAGCATGCGGTAGTCGTTGAGCAATTGTCTCCCCATGAAAAGCTCCCATTCTTCCTGCTCCAATCAAACCAACATTTAGATTTTTCATGTAAATACCTCCTAAGATTTAATGTAAGTTTCACTTTAGGAAAGCTCTTTCCTTATTTCTAAATTGTAAGCCGTTTCATTTTATTAGTCAAACTATTTTTAATATTAAAAAATTAAATCAAACATATCTTTTAACCTGTTTTAACTCACTAATATAATAACTTATTGGAATTTCACACTGTTGTGAAAAGGTTTCAAAAAAATATAGAATTACCAACTAGGAAAGTTGTTTCTCTAACTCCCATATTTAATTCTAATTATGATGAATAATTTTCTTCTAGGTCCACCTTTCATTTAGCCTTAAAAATAAGGAATCCTCTAGTTTGTTACCTATTGTAACTAGTTCTCAGGAAAATAAAAAAACGTTCTAGCACCTATTATTTACCGCTACTACAAATCCATAAAAATAAGGGTACAAATGTTTTAACGATTTGTACCCTTAAATATGCTCTATTATGATTTCTTGTCACTTTGTGATTATTAGCTATACCTCAGATTTTTTGTCACATTGCTAGTGAGTTAATCAAAATATAATAAACTAGTTCATTTCAATTTTCCGGATCTTCTTATTCATAGAGAATATCTATTTTCTGGATAGGGTAGACCCAAATTACCACGTAAAGTATTTGATTCATATTCTTTACGGAAAATTCCTTTCTCTTGTAGAATAGGAACGACTAAATCAATAAAGTCATCAAATCCTGAAGGATGCTCCTGTCTGATCAGCAAAAGATCCATCGCCTCTGCCTCGTACCACTGCTGAATTTGATCTGCTACTTTTTCAGCTGAACCAAAAAATTTCGGCTTTGGTATACGGTAAATCGGCATCAGCGCTTGCAGTTCCTGGTATTTTTCTTCAGCTTCTTTTTCTGTTCTTCCAACAATCGGATTATGTGAAATAGTAAGCAGGAAATCATCAAATGAACGCCCTTCCAACTCCACTCTCCTCTTTAACTCTTGACTGAATGCTTTTGCAGTTTCCAAACTATCAGCCGGGAGAAATACACCGTCTGCATGCTTCGAGGCAAGGTTCATGAAATCCGGAGAAGTGCCGGCTTGAAAAATAACCGGTCTTCCTTGTCTTGAACGACTTATGTTTAACGGTCCATCCACGGAAAAATAATTTCCCCTATAATTCAGAGCGTGCATTTTTCGTGGATCCAAAAATACGCCGCTTTCCTTATCCCGTATAAACGCGTCATCCTCATAGGAGTCCCAAAGACCTTCGACAATCTCTAAAAATTCTTTTTTCATTGGATATAAATCTGCTTTCGAAAGATGGGTGCGGCTATAATTCGCCAGTCCTCCCGGATTCGAAGTGATGGCATTCCACCCTGCCCGACCATTGCTGATTTTATCAAGAGAAGCCATCTGACGGGCAACAGTGAATGGATCCGCATAAGAAGTTGCAATTGTTGCAGTGAGCCCAATAGAATGAGTCACCATGCTTAAGGCAGATAGAATACTTACACCTTCAAACATACTGAGATAATGAGGAATCATCCCTGGCCCAATATGGCTGACGTCAGTTAAAAAGATGGTGTCAAATTTTCCTTCTTCCAATCTTTTGGCTTTTTGCACATAATAATCGATGCTCTCACTAGCATTTGCCGGCATATCGGAGTGACGCCACCCCATGTAATTCCAGCCTACTCCATCTATATTTCCACCGAGTTTCAGTTGTTTTTTCATTGTCATTTCCCCTTCTTTTCATTCTAGTCTGGTTTGCTATATAGAACTAAGATTAAATTCTTCCGCCATTATCTGATATCCCTATAGCCGGCTTGCTTGACTAGCATAAAAATCCGCGATCATAATTTGATGCTAAAGCTTCATTTGCCATATGCTTTAACTTTTCAGCAACATTGGCTGCACTTCCAATAACAAAACAGTCTTTATTATATTCTCGTGCTGCCTATCTATGAATCCGATATAGCCCCTAAAAAAGGATGTAATCTACTTTTTTGCAAACCCTTGTTTATTTAAATACTCAAGCATAAAGGGCAGTCTGCTTCTATCAAGATGATCCTCAATGTGATCTTTCCATCCCTTTACTCTCTTAACTGTGAAAGGCGCTCTAACAGGACGATTTTGGTAATATTCACGCATCTGTTGGTCATAAGTTGCTAATTTTTCTTCATCTAGTGGTTCATATTGATTTTCAAACATGACCATTGATTGAGGTAAACGTGGTTTTAGTCCAGGTTTCTCTCCAGCAGGATGGCCTATGCATAGTCCTACTAAAGGAATTACATACTTTGGTAAATTTAATACCTCGGTTAATTCTGTAATATTCGCTCTTACTCCACCGATATAGACACCACCTAATCCCATTGATTCTGCTGCAGTTAAAGCATTTTGAGCCATTAGCCCAGCATCGAATGTACCTATTAAAAGATATTCAATATAGTCAAGGTCTACCTTTGGTGCAATTTCATGATTTCTGTTAAAATCTGCACAAAAAATCCAGAACTCTGCTGCTTCTTCAATATAAGGTTGATTTACAGAGAGTTGCATCACTTTTTTTCGTAGTTCTGGATCTGTAACTCTAATGATAGAGACCACTTGTAGTAGACTGAATGATGAAGTTTGATTAGCTGCCTTAAAGATTGCATCTCGTTGTTCCTCTGTCAGTGGTTGATTTGTAAAAGAACGAATGGATGTATGATTATGAAGCAATTCAAGGGTATTATTCATTTGAATCCTCTCCTCTATTAATTATTGTTATCTTTCAGCCTTCCGTATTGGTAAGGAACTCCCATATTCTCGCGTAGGGTTTTTCCTTCATATTCCCTGTGGAACAAACCGCGGTCCTGCAAAATTGGGACAACCAGTTCCACAAAATCAGCAACTCCATCATAGGCTATATCCGGAACAACCGAGAAGCCGTCACTTGCACCGGCTAAAAACCATTCTTCCAAGAAGTTGGCAACTTGTACGGGGGTACCTGCAACTACTGGATGATAGTTAATAACCCCATGGGCAAGAACATCTCGAATGGATAGCCCTTTTTTTAGTAGCTCTAAAGCTCTGTGGGAACGTGGATCCATTGGGTTGGCATATGCCTTTTTCAACAAGTCTGCTGATAAAGGTTGATCAATATCAACCGAATTCACCGATAGTGGTAAACCAACCATCGAACCAAGGTAACTTACCCTTCCTGGAATCTCCTCAGGATTAAAACTCATAAGCTGTCTTCTTCGTTCTAAACCTTCTTCTTCAGTTGAGCCTAGGGAAAACATAAAACCTGCATATATTTTAATGTCATCGGGGTTTCTGCCAAAACGGGCAGCACTTTGTCGAAGGGCTTGCCTGTGTTCACGAGCAGATTCTATATCATAAGGATTTGCATAAACACCAGAAGCGTATCTTCCCGCCAATTCCAATCCTTCTTCCCCTCCTCCGGCTTGGAAAATAACTGGCTGACCTTGCTCAGAAGGGGGGATTGGCAAAGGACCACGAGATGCATAGTACTGCCCTTTAAGATTTATAGGCCGAATTTTGTTCATATCGGCAAATTTTCCTCCTTCTACATCTAATGTCCAAGCGTCTGCTTCCCAACTCCCCCACAATGCTTGGACAATTTGGATGGATTCATGAGCCATGGCATATCGTTCTTTGCGACTGGCAATCTGAGCACCAAAATTTGCTGCCGCGGCTGGATTGGATGTGGTGACAGCATTCCATCCAACTCGTCCATGACTTATAACATCCAGTGCTTTGAACTGACGTGCTATGTTATATGGATAATTGAATGTTGTTGATAGTGTAGCAACAAGCCCAATATGTTTCGTTTCTCTAGCTACTGCCATTAGTGCTAACATAGGATCCATAGGGAACATAGGAGTCTGAGGACCTAAGTCATTGTATAATCCAGGAGTATCAGCGATAAAAATCATTTGAAATTTCCCTTTTTCAGCTAATTTAGCTCGCTCCACATAACCATCCGTATTTGTGTAGGCTGCTGGGTCTGTACCAGGCATTCTCCAAGCGCTGAATTCAGCTCCATATCCAGAAACCATTTGTAGTGCAAGTTGCATCTCTTTTCTTTTTTTCATGTATCCTTCTCTCCTTTACTTTGTATAGGCTCCAAATAATAAACAAAAGAGCCTCGGTAAATTATTTCTAATTACATTCCACTAGATTTAATAAACAAAAATATTTAGCTTGCTAACTAAATTTTTATTGATTACTCAGCTAGGACAGGTTTCCCTTTGAATCTTACTAAATTGTTGTGCATTATCCATTACCTTTTTCTAAGTAAGTAAAATGATATATAGTTAGGCTACTAAACAATTATTTAGCATGCTAAATAATTGTTTAGAGAAAACTTAGAACAAGTTTCTCTCCATTCGCTTCATAAGTTCCCTTAAGATTAAGCGTTCTTCCGGTAAAATTGAACCGAGTAATTTTTCTTGTTGCTGTTTCCATTTGAGATCAACTGGTTTCTCTAATTCTTTCCCTTTGTCAGTTAGATAAATTCGCATAACCCTTGCATCTTGTTCATCACGTTTACGGTATATGAACCCATTTTGCTCCAACGATTTAACCATATTTGTTACCGTAGGCGGCTCGCATTTTAAATGCTCACATAGATGCATTTGTGTTATACCATCACCTAACCACAAACGAGCGAGTAGTCTATCCTGACCTACATGAAGATTAAGTTCTCTTAGATTTTCGCTATAATCTCGACGCATTTTGGATGAAATTTTATCTAATGACTCACGAATTTCGCATCCAACCATATCGTTCATAGGTATGCCCCCACTACTTTGATGTATTTAGCAAGCTAACTATATCATAGTTAAAAATTAGTTGTCCATCTAACTTAAGAGAACTACTCTCATTTTATCAGGCTGAATTTATCTAGAACGGACGACAAAAGGATGGATCCATGCATCCACATCATCTGTTAAACACTGAAATGTCCGGATTCTGTAATTACACCGTTTTGCCTATCAACTTGTTGTATGGAGTAATTTGGTTACAGACACTAGAATAAAACCAATTCTCAATTTTGAAAAGAGGGCAATAAAAATTGCCATAGTACATTTTTTTGTACCTAATAGCTTGGTTATTACAAAAAAGCTGCCGCAATGACAGCTTCGATCTTTAACCAATTAGTTTTGAATTAGGAGTAACTTGTAAACGATGAATGTGAGAGCTTTGGTTAGTCTGCCTGCTCCCCAAACTTCTTACCGAATTCTTCCATCAAATCAATAATAGGGATTAATTCTTCCCCTTTTGAGGTTAGTGAATACTCAACACGAGGAGGAACCTCTGGAAAAACTTTGCGATTAATTAAACCATCTGTTTCCAGTTCTCGAAGTTGCTTTGTAAGAGACCCTTGTGAAATATCCCATAAAAAGGCTTTAATTTCACTATAGCGACGCTCTTTGGTCTTTAAATACCAAAGAATTACATATTTCCAACGTCCGGAGAGAATATTTTGGGTATAAGCAATGCCATAAAATTCTCTTTGTTCCTTTATACACTCTTTATCAAATCCATCCTTACATATCCTAGACACCTTCTTCACCTGCTTTCTACTGTTAAGTACAAAAAAATGTACTACGTCAATTTTTATTGCCTACTTTAAAAAGAAGAGAAATGATTTTATTCTAGTATATGTAACAGAAAAACTCAATAAATAACATTAGGCAGAATAATTCTTTTATATATAAATTCTTTAGGAGGAACAGTCATGAGATTTGGAATTATAGGTGCAGGATCTATTGGATCAATTATTTCTAAAAGATTAGTCAAAAATGGACATGATGTCAAAATTGCAGATGCACGAGGAATTGAACGTTTAGAAGGAAAAGAGCTTGCTGGAACAGCTGTACTTGTAGAGGATGCAATTAATAATATTGAAGTTCTTATCATATCTCTCCCTATAAAGGCACTACCAAGCATTCGGAACATTATCGATCAAGTCGGGGAGGAAGTAATTATTGTAGATACTTCAAATTATTATCCTTTTAGAGACGGTAAAATTGTAGAAATAGAGAACGGGATGGTTGAAAGTGTTTGGGTTTCAAATCAATTAGGCAGACCTATCATAAAAGCTTTCAACAACTTATTAGCCTATACTTTAGAAAAAGAAGGAACGTCTGAACATTCTAGTGGACGAATCGCAATGGCAGTTGCTGGTAATAACCAATCACAAAAACAAGTAGTCATGGACATAGTATCTGATCTAGGCTTCGACGCAGTAGATAGTGGTTCTTTAAGTGACTCTTGGAGACAACAGCCAGGAACTCCTGCTTACTGCACAGAGTTAACAAAAAATGATCTTACGGAAGCGTTGAATAAGGCAAATAAAGAAAAAGCACCATTACTACGAGACAAGGTGATGGAACGGTTTGCAGAGCTCTTTGCAGAAAAAAAGGAAGGGGAATTTTCACATAAGGATATTGTGAAGTTAAACAGAGAAATATACAATTCATAAAAACAAAAGGTGCACTCAGTTAGAGCGCACCTTTTTGCATACCATATATCCATTGAAATTTAACATAGTCGCTTATATTCTTTTTTCAGCTCAAAATATCTCTTGTATCTGGTTTTGTACCACTTATCTGAGTTAATCCCCAGAAATGCCCATAATACTATACCGACAACAACCATCAACAATACTCCAAAATCATGTTCTAGCCAACTACTAGGAAGAATCCAAGCTGAAACAAGAACACAAGGGATAGCTCCAAATTTGGAAATGAAAAGAAACCAGAAGAACGAGATAATAAAAGGTGGTTTCTCGCATTTCATTTCTTCTTTTAGTGTTATTCGGACTTTTTCTTCTCTTTTAGCTCTTCTATTTTTCTTTTTCGACATTTTCCTTAACTCCTTTTTAGTTTTAATTACTCTACTTATCTATATCTGTTTTTTAGTAAAAGGAAAGTTAGAAAAATAGAAATTGCATGGATAGGAAGAAATACAAAAGCGTGATTTTGATTATTGAACACTACTAAGAAACGGTAGGTTTAATTTTTTTAAAAAAGACAATATAAAAACCACCAAATATGTATTTGGTGGAGACGGTGGGACGTGCTATTCCATGCTTTCGTCATGGCACTGACTATATCTTGAACCTTTATTAGGTCCTTCGGCGTCTTATACGAAAAGTAGTTTTTGCCTTAGAGTTCAAGGCAGGTTTTCGTATCCTAGTACTACCAAGTTGGCAGCCTATAAGTCGATACACGGCTGTTGGATTGCTCCACATACCGCTCGGCATTGCCTTATCACCACTTTGTGTGACTTAGGTTTCACCGATAAAGCCGAATTTTCACTTATGTGTTACCACATAAGGCGACTAATAATTAATCGAACCCACGTCCAGACATAACGGCACTTAAGCGTCTACGAGCGTAGTCGATATATTTGCGGTTTCGCTAACTCCTATGCCTATCGACAGGCGTCAGAGCAGCTAGTCTGATTGGTCTCTTCCATCATCCCCAGACGGAGGAATCAGGCGTAGTCCACTAAGAGTGAGTCCCTTACCCTACCACATGGACGATGGAGGGAGGAACAGCTAAGCAGTTATTAAGCTGCTAAAGCTAAGTTATTGTTAGATTTGCCAGTTATTATTGGCGTTGACGTTTTAACGAAGACGATCCCTTCGGCCCGCAACTTAAGCTCGAACTATCCCTGTCGAATCCGTAACGTCCCCATGATAAGCCGTATATACCAGCTAGGGAATACGGGAAGTATAATAAGATCAAGCTTAATTGCTTATGAAGTTGTTAAAGTAAGTTGACTGCCTTACAAAACTTATTATATCAGACTGGCATGAAAATGCAATTGTAAGGTTTTGCCACTACATTTTCTGGCGCTCTCTAAAGGCACGTTCGATATCACGTTTTGCTTCCTTCTTCTTAAGGTCTTCACGTTTGTCGTATTTCTTTTTACCTTTACCGAGACCAATCAACACTTTTGCATAACCATTTTTGATATACATCTTTAATGGCACAAGTGCATAACCTTCTTCTTTAGTAGCACCGATTAGTTTGGCGATTTCACGTTTCTTTAATAATAGTTTTCTTGTTCTTAATGGATCATGGTTATATCTATTTCCTTGTTCATACGGACTAACATGCATATTCAGCAGGAAAACTTCACCGCGTTCAATACGTGCGTAAGAGTCCTTTAAGTTAACACGACCATTACGAATTGATTTAATTTCCGTACCCTGAAGGACAATGCCGGCTTCAAATGTTTCTTCAATGGCGTAATCATGATTAGCTTTTTTATTTTGTGCTAATGCTTTTCCCATTCCTTTTGGCATTGTATTCCCTCCCCTCTCTTGCGATACGTACTATTTTAGCAAATAATGGACAGTAACTCAATAAAGTGAAACTTCCACCATAGGTTTTTTTCATTCCAACTAATGGTTAGTTGAACTTATCGGACCTTTACCTCGCCCTCTTAGTAAACTTTGAAACTTAGGTAAGGGTACTACAGCTCATTAAGAGTGGGATATATTAGAAAGAAGACAAAAGGGCAAGCTCAATGTCAGCAAGCCCCTTTCCTTTTTAGCGTTTTTTCTTTTTCCGCTTAGCTTTAGGTGCATTTTCAAAATGCTTTTTCTTCTTTTTACGTGGCGGACGGGTTGACCATTCACCATCTTTGTCACTTTCACGTTTCTTTCCATTTCCTCCGCGTGAATCAGAGTCTTTTCTTTTGCCTGCTACAATCACTTTTGGTGTTTCTTTAGCAGGTCGTCTTCTCGTTCCCTTCATCCCTACAATTTCAAAGTCAATAGAGCGTTCGTCTTTGTTCACATTTACAACACGTACAGTGATTTCATCACCAATGCGATAGACAGTTCCTGTGCGCTCACCAATCATGGCATAATGGCGCTCATCATAACGATAATAGTCATCTGTCAAATAACTAACATGAACTAGACCTTCAATTGTATTCGGTAGCTCGACAAACATCCCAAAGTTTGTGACAGAGCTGATAATACCGTCGTATTCTTCACCAATTTTATCAAGCATGTATTCCGCTTTTTTCAGTTCATCTGTTTCACGCTCTGCTTCAACCGCTCTTCGTTCCATATTGGAAGAATGTTCAGCAATAACAGGTAGACTCTCTGCCCAGCTTGAACGTGTTTCTTCATCGACTTTTCCTTCTATTAAATATGTCCGGATCAAACGATGAACAATTAAGTCAGGATATCGACGAATTGGTGATGTAAAGTGTGTATAATACTCTGTTGCCAGTCCAAAGTGTCCAAGGCTTTCCGGGTCATATTTTGCTTGCTTCATGGAACGCAGCATCACCGTTGAAATGACTGTTTCTTCAGGTGTACCTGCTACTTCCTCTAAAATATTTTGCAGGGCTCTTGGGTGTATATCGTTGCCGGCACCTTTCACAGTATAGCCGAAGTTTGTAATAAACTCTAAGAAACGCTGTAATTTTTCAGCATTAGGATCCTCGTGAATTCGGTATATGAACGGTACATTCATCCAATGGAAGTGCTCGGCTACCGTTTCATTTGCTAAAAGCATGAACTCCTCAATTAAACGCTCCGCTACAGAACGCTCACGCAATACAACTTCTGTTGGAGTACCCTCTTTATCAACAAGTACCTTTGCTTCTTTAAAATCAAAGTCAATGGCACCGCGCGTCATCCGTTTTGTTCGTAACACTTGGGCAAGCTCACCCATCAGTTCAAACATAGGAACTAGCTGCTCGTATTTTGTGAGAAGCTGTTCATCACGGTCTTCTAGGATCTTATTCACGTCTGTGTATGTCATTCGTTCTGTTGTTTTAATGACACTTTGGAAGATTTCGTGATTAACGACTGTTCCTGTTTCATCAACTTCCATTTCACATGATAATGTGAGACGATCCACCTTCGGATTTAAGGAACAAATACCATTTGAAAGACGGTGAGGAATCATTGGAATTACCCGGTCAACCAAGTATACACTTGTTCCGCGATCAGATGCTTCACGATCAATTGGTGATTGTTCTGTCACATAATGACTTACATCAGCAATATGAACTCCCAGCTTATAGTTACCATTTTCAAGCTTTTTAACTGTCACCGCATCATCCAAGTCCTTCGCATCAGCTCCATCAATGGTGACGATTGTTTCATTACGAAGATCACGACGGTCCTTTAAATCTTCTTCTTTTATCGTTTCTGGTACGTCATTTGCTTGCTCCAATGCTTCAACCGGGAATGGGCCTGGAAGTCCATGCTTATGGATGATGGATAAAATATCCACACCAGGATCATTTTTGTGACCTAAAATCTCAATGATTTCTCCTTCAGCACTCATGCGTCCTTCAGGATATGTTGTGAGTTTGACAACAACCTTGTGTCCCTCAACTGCTCCATTTGATGCCTGTTTCGGAATGTAAATATCATTTGCTATTTTTTTATCATCCGGAATAACAAACCCGAAGTTTTTGCTTTCTGTATACGTTCCGACAACCTCTTTTACACCGCGCTCGATAATGCGGATAATCGTTCCTTCTTGTCTTGTTCCACCTGTTTTTGGACTAACTCTTACAAGAACGATATCACCATGCATCGCCGTTTTTAGCTCAGTCGGCGGGATAAAGATATCATCTAAACTTGTATCTTCCGGATCGACAAAAGCAAACCCTTTTGCATGACCAATTAATTTCCCTTTTATGAGATTCATTTTTTCCGGTAATCCGTAGCGATTGCTTCTCGTACGAACAACAAGTCCTTCGTCTTCCATAACAACCAATGCTTTTACAAAATCTTTGAACACAGTTGAATCTTCAATACCAAACGCTTCTTCAAGCTCCTGAACCGTTAATGGCTTATATGCTTCTTCCTTCATAAAGGAAAGCAATTTATCAATATGTATTTGGATGTCTTGTTCCATTTGATCATCCTCCTTATTATAGTTTACCAATCAAGGCTTTCTAAAAATTGGTACACATCTTCATGCACCTGATCTCGCTCTTTATCAAGAGTAATCACATGTCCGGATTCCTCGTACCATTTCAATTGTTTATGATCATTTTCCACTTCATTATAAATAATGTTTGCACTGTCTGTATTGATCATATGATCATGTCTAGCCTGTACAACAAAGGTCGGCGAGTAAATCATATCTACATTATTTCGCACATCTGAGATTAACTCCTGCAACGCTTTTAAAGTATTCATTGGTGTTTTTGCGAAATCCTTCATCTCTTCTTCAATTTCCTCAGGAGATTTGCCTTCAAACTTCTTATAATTTCTAGCATACTCAAGTACACCTTGATACATGACTTCTTCACTTTTAATATACATTGGAGCACACATTGGGATAATACCCTTTACCGGCATTGTATAACCTAATTTAAGAGAGAACACACCGCCAAGAGACAAGCCGCCAACCGCAATGTCTTCAAATCCCATTTGCTTCAGATGCTCATACCCTGCTTCAACATCCTTCCACCAATCCTCTGGACCCGTGTGGACAAGCTCTTCCGGCGGTACTCCGTGACCTTTATATTGCGGAGCATGACAAGTGTATCCCCGCTCACTCAAGAATCGCGCAAGCATCCGTACATCTGCTGTATTCCCTGTGAATCCGTGTAATAACAACACGGCTTTGTCTCCACCTTCAAAAGTAAATGGTTTCGGTAAAACTCTTTTCATTTCTTAGTAACTCCTTCTACTACTTTTATTTAGTTTAACCCAATAGGGCTGTGAGTATTACTTCCTGTATGTATACTATTTTAAACAAACTGACCTGAGGTTGACACCTAATAAAAAAAGAGCCTGTTTCACAGACCCTTAATCTTTATCATTATTGTACGATATACGCCACTAAAACTGTCAAAACAAAGAATAATACGGATAATACAATCGTTGCGCGGTGTAAAACTAAGTCCAAACCACGAGCCTTTTGCTTACCAAAAAGCTGCTCGGCACCACCAGAGATCGCACCTGATAACCCTGCGCTTTTACCAGATTGTAATAACACAACCGTAATCAAAGCAATCGATACAAGAACAAGTAGAATAATTAATGCTGTATGCATGAATTGACACCTCCTGAGAATGCGCACAAATAGATAGTTTAAATGTACCATAAGTGGGGGTGGGATACAATATTAAGTTAGGATTATGAGATTAGTTCAGGCTGAAGTCCTGAAATTGCTGGTTTATTTTCGATTTTGTGATTTTAATTACTATTTTGAGGATTTATTTTCGATTCTACGATTATATTTTCGATTATCGAAATTTATTTACTATTAGAGCTTTTTCGACAAGATCCGCCCTTTGCTTCCTTCTACAAGTAATACACCCTTCCCTTCTTTTCTCCATCATACATTAGGTTCATTGACTGAAGTATCCTATTAGCTGTTGCGATAGAATTTACCCCTAGAAAATTTCTTAATTCACTATTCGTTATTGTTGGTTTAATAAGCAATTTATAATCATCAAGAGCACGTAAATGGGCTAGCTTATCTTTTCTATTACATGTGGTACAATGCCAATTGGCTTTAATTCTTATTAGTGGGGGTGTGCCGCAATTCTTGCAGATTGCTCCTTTTATTAGTTCATTATGATCGATTTGATAACGTTCCAATATGGAAGAATCTCTTTCAGTATGTTGTTTAAGTAGTAGGCGAGATATCTTTTTAAGCTCTTTTTCTTCAAGTGGTTGGTTTTGTTGGGAATTGACTAACTTTGGGATTTTGGTGGGTAACTCTTCTTTATGGATTATTTTTTGATAGAGGGATTTCTCTTCAGTAGAAGTGCTGATGATAGTATAAGAGTTGCTAATGACAACAAGTGAACTAATGTTGATTTCCCTTAATTTTTGGTGCTGAAGCCACTCTTTCAGCTGTAACTCATGTCGTTCTAGTTGTGTCAGAGGATAGGGATATCCTTTTTCAATTCCATCTTTTGTTTGGATAAGCTGTTTAAATCCTGGTTCAAAGTGGATCGTGCCTGAATAATTTTTCACCTCCAGTATGATTGCCACTTTCGGGTTTAAAATCAGGGTATCTAATTGAAAATAATGTTTTTTCGTTTTTAATCGTAAATCGTGAAAAATAGAGTAGTCTTTTTCGTTGAGGAAACTAAGTGGATAATCTATTGCTAGCTCTCCTCTGAAACCAGCATTTCTGATGTTTAAATCTCCAATAATTTGCGGGATTTTCGGATGGTTTTGCGGCAGTCTTTTGACTAAGGCCTCTAACTGAAGAATAATACGGGGAACTTCGTGGCTTTTTACGATCATGTTCTCACTCCATATTTGGTTTTACGGGATATGTTCTCTGTTTTTTCTGGAAGTCCTGCTTGAAGGTGAAATTTATTTACTATTTTTGAAATGATATTTTCCATTCTGGTAACTTATTTTCGATTATAAAAATATATTTACGTTTTTCAGCAACTTATTTACTATTAGACAAATTCCGCCAAAATTCGCCCCTCCCTCTACAAATAAAAAAGAACCGCCGCACCCCGCGGCAGTTCCCACACTCAACTTATTTTTTTAAGTTGTAGAAAGTTTTGATTCCATCGTATCTTGAAGAGTCTTGTAATTGATCTTCGATACGTAGAAGTTGGTTGTACTTCGCAACACGGTCAGTACGTGATGGAGCACCAGTTTTGATTTGACCAGCGTTAGTTGCAACTGCGATGTCAGCAATTGTTGTATCTTCAGTTTCACCAGAACGGTGAGAGATAACTGCTGTGTAGCCAGCGCGTTTAGCCATTTCGATTGCTTCGAATGTTTCAGTAAGTGTACCGATTTGGTTAACTTTGATAAGGATTGAGTTACCGATTCCTTTTTCGATACCTTCAGCAAGTTTTTTCGTGTTTGTAACGAATAGATCGTCACCAACAAGTTGAACTTTTCCGCCAAGGCGCTCAGTTAATAGTTTGTGACCTTCCCAGTCGTTTTCATCTAAACCGTCTTCGATAGAGATGATTGGGTATTTAGAAGCCATTTCTTCGTACCAGTCAACCATTTCAGCAGACGTTTTTACAACACCTTCTCCTGAAAGATGGTATTTACCGTCTTCTTTGTTGTAGAACTCAGAAGATGCAGCATCCATAGCAAGCATTACTTGCTCACCTGGTTTGTAACCAGCTTTTTCGATTGCTTCGATGATTGTTTGAAGAGCTTCTTCGTTAGAACCTAAGTTTGGAGCGAATCCGCCTTCGTCACCTACAGCTGTGTTAAGACCTTTACCAGAAAGAACTGATTTTAGGCTGTGGAAAATTTCAGCTCCCATACGTAATGCTTCACGGAAGTTTTCAGCACCTACAGGCATAACCATGAATTCTTGAATGTCTACGTTGTTATCAGCGTGCTCTCCACCGTTAACGATGTTCATCATTGGTACTGGAAGAGTTTTCGCGCTGAAACCGCCAAGGTATTGGTATAAAGGAACTTGTAAGTAATCTGCAGCAGCACGAGCAGCAGCCATAGATACACCAAGGATTGCGTTCGCACCTAATTTACCTTTGTTATCTGTACCATCAAGCTCGATTAACGCTTGGTCGATTGCGATTTGCTCAGTTACTTCGAAACCAAGTAATTCTGGAGCGATTAATTCGTTTACGTTTTTAACAGCTTGTAGAACACCTTTTCCTAGATAGCGTTCTTTGTCACCGTCACGAAGCTCAACTGCTTCATATTCACCAGTTGAAGCACCACTTGGTACTAATGCGCGTCCCATAGCGCCTGATTCAGTGTGTACTTCTACTTCTACTGTTGGGTTACCGCGAGAGTCTAATACTTCACGAGCATATACGTCTACAATGTATGGCATATTGTTTAATCTCCTTTTTATAAAAAATTTATATTTAGTTCAATCACTGCATTCCGGGTTCCCCTCTGCGGCCGACTTTGGGGTTCCCTTCTTTGCAAAAGGTCTTACTTTTTAATTAAAGTTGTTCCAGTCATTTCAGCTGGTTTTTCAACGTTTAGTAGATCAAGCATTGTTGGTGCCAGATCTCCTAAAATACCACCGTCACGAAGAGTTACTCCATCTTCAGTAACAATTACTGGTACTGGGTTTGTCGTGTGAGCTGTCATAGGCTCACCTTGTAATGTAACAACTTCGTCTGAGTTACCATGGTCAGCTGTGATAATCGCTTTACCGCCTTTAGCGATAATGGCATCAACAATCTTACCAAGGCACTCGTCAACCGTTTCGATTGCTTTAATAGTTGGTTCGAGCATTCCGGAGTGCCCAACCATATCAGGATTAGCAAAGTTCAAAAGAATCGCATCAAATTTGTCAGCTGCAATTTCGCCTAGTAACGCGTCCGTTACTTCGTAGGCACTCATTTCAGGCTTCAAGTCATAAGTTGCTACTTTTGGAGAATCAATTAAGATTCTTTCTTCACCAGGGAATTCCGCTTCACGTCCACCACTCATAAAGAACGTAACATGTGGATATTTTTCCGTTTCCGCAATTCGAAGCTGTGTTAGGTTGTTTTGTGATAATACTTCACCGAGCGTATTATCAAGGTTTGTTGGCTTGAATGCCACATATCCGTCAACTGTTTCACTGAAATGTGTTAAGCACACAAAGTGAAGGTTTTTCGGATGTTTTTCTCCACGATCAAATGAACGGAAATCTTCATTTGTAAACGTGTTTGAAATTTGAATCGCACGGTCAGGGCGGAAATTATAGAAAATCACCGCATCATTGTCTTGAATAGTAGCTACAGGTGAACCGTCTTCTTTTGTCATAACAGATGGAATGACGAATTCATCAAAAATCCCATTGTTATAAGAATCTTCAACAAGCTCATCAGGTGTGCTGTAAGTAGGACCTTCACCATACACCATAGCACGGTAAGACTTTTCTACACGATCCCAACGCTTATCGCGGTCCATTGAATAGTAGCGTCCAGACAATGTGGCAATTTCCCCGACACCGTATTCTTTGATTTTTGCTTGAAGTTCATCCAAGTAAACTTTTGCCGTTTTCGGACCAACATCACGACCATCTAGGAAACCATGGATGTAAACTTTTTCAACGCCTTCTTTAGCTGCAAGCTGAAGAAGTGCAAATAAATGTTGAATATGGCTATGAACTCCACCATCAGATAAAAGACCGAATAGGTGAAGGCTTGTGCCAGTTTTCTTTACATGATTAATTGCTTCTGTGAATGTTTCATTTTTCTCAAATTCACCTTCACGTATCGCAACATTTACACGAGTTAAGCTTTGGTACACGACGCGTCCAGCACCAATGTTTAAGTGACCAACCTCAGAGTTCCCCATTTGCCCTTCAGGTAGACCAACGGCTTCACCGGAAGCTGTTAGTTGAGCGTGTGGGTACTGATTCCAATAGCGATCAAAGTTAGGTTTTTTAGCATGTGCAACAGCATTCCCTTGTGTTTCCTGGCGGCATGCAAATCCGTCAAGAATAATTAATGCTACTGGTGCTTTACTCATTACTGCTACCCTCCAAAAGTTGAAGGAAAGATTGTGCTTCTAAGCTAGCTCCACCAACTAATGCACCATCGATATCAGGCTGTGCCATATATTCTTTGATGTTAGCCGGTTTTACGCTGCCGCCGTATTGAATGCGGACTGCTTGTGCAACGTCAGAAGAAAATTGCTCTGCAACTACTTGACGGATGTGTGCACATACTTCATTTGCATCTTCAGCAGATGAAGATTTGCCAGTTCCGATTGCCCAAATTGGCTCATACGCAATAACAGTTTCTTTTACTTGATCTTCTGATAAACCTTGTAAAGCTTTCTTTACTTGGTCTCCCACTAGATCATTTGTTTTACCTGCTTCACGCTCTTCTAATGTCTCACCACAGCAAACGATTGGTGTTAAACCATGTTTGAATGCAGCTAAAGTCTTTTTGTTAACTGTTTCATCAGTTTCAGCGAACATTTCTCTGCGCTCAGAGTGTCCTAAGACACAATAGCTAACACCTAAATCTTTAAGTGCAACAGGGCTAATTTCGCCAGTAAACGCTCCGTTTTCTTCAAAGTGCATGTTTTGTGCACCTACTTTTAGGTCACTGCCTTCTGTTAAACCTACAAGGCTTTCTAAAAATAGAGCTGGAGCACAAACTACTGAGTCCACATTTTCTGCGTTAGGTACCAGGCTTTTTACTTCTTCAACAAAGCTTCTAGCTTCAGAAGAGACTTTGTTCATTTTCCAGTTACCTGCGATAATTGGTTTTCTCATTTCCTACACCATCCTCATTGCATACAAAATGTTTGAAGTCAGGTAGATGCTGCGACAAACCCAGCATCTTTCAAACGTTTTGTATTGTTTTTTATTTATCGTTTAATGCAACTACACCTGGAAGCTCTTTACCTTCCATAAATTCAAGAGATGCTCCACCGCCAGTTGAAATGTGGCTCATTTTATCAGCCAAATTGAACTTTTCGACAGCGGCAGCTGAATCTCCTCCTCCGATAACGGAATATGTATCATTTGCCTCAGCTAATGCTTCTGCAACTGCTTTTGTACCACCTGCGAATGTATCTAATTCGAATACACCCATTGGTCCGTTCCAGATCACAAGCTTAGAGTTTTTGATAACTTCAGCGTAGATTTCACGTGTTTTAGGACCTGCATCAAGACCTTCCCAATCGCTTGGAATGCTGTCGATTGATACAACTTGTGTGTTTGCATCGTTCGAGAAGTCATCTGCAACAACGACATCTACAGGCATGTAGAAATTAACACCTTTTTCTTTTGCTGTTTCAAGGTATGATTTCGCTAGATCAATTTTGTCTTCTTCTAATAGTGACTTACCAACATCATGGCCTAAAGCTTTGATGAATGTGTAAGCTAATCCGCCACCGATGATTAAGTTGTCCACTTTATCAAGCAAGTTATCGATTACACCGATTTTATCTTTAACTTTTGCTCCACCAATGATCGCTGTGAATGGACGATCAGGATTAGAAAGTGCTTTACCTAATACTTCAAGCTCTTTTTCCATTAAGAAACCAGCAACTGCTGGGATATGTTTTGCAATCCCTTCAGTAGAAGCATGTGCACGGTGAGCTGCTCCGAACGCATCGTTCACATAAACATCAGCAAGGTCTGCAAATGCTTTTGCTAATTCTGGATCATTTTTCTCTTCCCCAGCATAGAAACGTACGTTTTCTAGTAAAAGAAGTCCGCCTTCTTCTAATTTTGCAATTTCAGCTTTAACAGCATCGCCATAAGCTTCATCTGTTTTTACAACATTTTTACCCGAAAGCTCTTGTAGTTTTTCTGCTACAGCATTTAAGCGTAACTCTTCAACTACTTCACCTTTTGGACGACCTAAGTGACTAGCTAGTACAACTTTTGCACCTTGTTCACTTAAGTATTGAATTGTTGGTAAAGCTGCACGAATACGTGTTTCATCTGTAACTTGTCCATCCTTCATCGGTACGTTAAAATCAACGCGACAAAAGACGACTTTTCCTTTTACATCAATGTCTTTAACTGACTTTTTGTTCATGAAAAGCCCTCCCTATTTAAATAGCTCATTGTACAACTTATCATGCGAATTGAAACCTCTTGCTATCCCCCGCATTTAGGCGAGGGGTCAGGTATAGCCGATTGATTTCACAATATCACAATTTCACAAAAACAGGGAAAGGGGATGATCCCCTTTCCCCATTGGTTTGTAGCTATATAGTTCGATAACTCTTAAGAATTAAAGACCTTTAGAAGCTAGGTAGTCAGCAAGGTCAACTACTCGGTTAGAGTAACCACTTTCGTTGTCATACCAAGAGATTACTTTTACCATTTGGCCTTCCATTACCATTGTTGATAATGCATCAATTGTAGAAGAGTTGATGTTACCATTGTAATCGCTAGATACTAATGGCTCTTCGCTGTATCCAAGGATACCTTTTAGGTTACCTTCAGCAGCTTCTTTTAATGCAGCATTTACTTCGTCAACAGTTACTTCTTTATCTAACTCTGCAACTAAGTCAACTAAAGAAACGTTTGGAGTTGGAACACGCATAGCTCCACCGTTTAATTTACCTTTTAACTCAGGTAATACTAGAGAAACAGCTTTTGCAGCACCAGTTGAAGTTGGGATGATGTTTTCAGCTGCCGCACGAGCACGACGGTAGTCTTTATGTGGTAAGTCTAAGATTTGTTGGTCATTTGTGTATGAGTGAACAGTTGTCATCATTCCACGTTTGATACCGAATTTATCGTTTAATACTTTAGCAAATGGAGCTAAGCAGTTAGTCGTACAAGATGCGTTAGAGATTACATCGTGGCTAGCAGCATCGTATTTGTCTTCGTTAACACCCATAACGATTGTGATATCTTCGTCGCTTGCTGGAGCAGAAATGATAACTTTTTTAGCGCCTGCTTCTAAGTGTTTCGCAGCGTCAGCACGTTTAGTGAAGAAACCAGTAGATTCAACAACGATTTCAACACCTTGAGCTCCCCAAGATAATTTCGCTGGGTCACGCTCAGCTGAAACTTCGATTGTTTTTCCGTCAACAACTAGATTGTTACCGTCAACTGAAACTTCTGCATCTAATTTTCCGTGAACTGTATCATATTTTAAAAGGTGAGCTAACATGTTAGCGTCTGTTAAGTCGTTAACTGCTACTACGTCAACGTTAGGATTTTTTAAAGCTGCACGGAATACATTACGTCCAATACGACCAAAACCATTAATACCGATTTTTACTGCCATGATTAATTTCCTCCTTTAATTAAGTCCAATGTTATACTTGGACACTTTCATAAGAAATGGTTCTACTCTAAAATGAGAAGAACTTTTTATAATCAGGGGGTGTTAATCCCTTATTAACTCATTTGCTGCGGCTTCATCTGTTATAAGAACAGAATCCAGCGTTTGTTTCATATAGGCTTTAATTGCCTTTGCTTTTGAGGCTCCGCCTGCTACAGCGATAACAGATGGAATTTCCTCGATGTCATCTAATTGAATACCGACCGTCTGAACTTTATGTACAATCTCACCTTGCTGATCAAAATAGTAGCCAAATGCTTCCGCAACAGCCTTTCCTTCGATAATCTTCCGAAGATGTTCCTCCGGTGTTTTTCGACGTTCCGCCATTGTTTTAGCGTCCCCTATTCCATGAACGACCATACTGGCTGATTTCAAGATTGTTAAAGTTTCCTTAATCGACGGTTCTTCAATAATGGCCTGGTAAGCATCTTTACTAAGTTGTTGATCAGGTGCATACAGAAGTCTGTAATTCCCGCTCGCACGTTCGGCCATTTTGGCACAAATTGTGTTCGCCTGGTTTTCAACTGTTTCCCCTAATCCTCCACGTGCCGGGACGAATAAAGTATTGCGAATTTTACTGTCGGGAGTCATCATTTCGGCAACTGCTGCAAGTGTTGTTCCACCGGTAACAGCGACGATATTATTGCCCGTTAAACGCTCCTTTATACATGTTACACATGCTCTTCCCATTTCTTTTTTAACCCATGGAGATTGATCACTATCACCTGAGACAACAATAACTCTGTTTAAATTGAATCTCTCCTTTAATGTATTTTCCAAAGAAGACAATCCTAAAACATCTTTCATCATTTCTTCGAGGTGAATTAGTAAAGACGTTCCCTCATCTGTCAAGGTCATACCTGAAGTTTGAATGTCAATCAGATTTTGATCCTTCAGAAACTGAACTTCATTTCTTAGAATTCTTTCAGTAATGCCCAGGCTAATTGAGAGACTTCTGCGTCCAATCGGCTGCATTAATCGTATGTACTGTAGGATTTGATAGCGTTTTTGCATAACCTGCAACAGGTCAGGCAATAATTTTTTTTGTACTGTGATAAGTGATTTCATTTTTGCTATCCCTCTCTGAGTCGATATGGACTAAAATGGTCCCTCTGTGACGTATTATGTCCCACCATCTCAAAAAAAAATCTCCCTTGCCATATTTATATTTTAACAGGGGAAAATGGCATATTCAAGAAATGTTTACCGACTTTTTAAAGTAATCGCTTTCTTATGGAATCTTTATCCAAAATTCCGTATGTGACCACTTCTTCTTCTATTTCTACGACTGGAATCATAATTTGAAACTTCTCCAAAAGCTCATCATCTTGATAAATATCGACTACTTCATACTCAAAATCAAACTCTTCTTGTAGTTCGTGAATAATGGCCAATCCTTTATCACATAACGAACAGTTCTCTTTTGAATAAAAGATTACTTTCTTCACAGCTGCTTAGCACTTCCATTCGTTATTAATATTCTTTCCTTATTGAAGACGTTGGGATAGTTAATTGCTCACGATATTTTGTTACCGTTCTTCTGGAAATATCAATATCATACAACGTTTTAAGTGTATTGGCTATTTTTTGATCTGACAACGGCTTTTTCTTATTCTCTGAATCTATCACTTCCTTAAGCCTCAATTTAACTGAAGAAGCAGAAACATCTCCTTGATCTTCTGATAACTTTGTTGAGAAAAAAGACTTCATATTCATCAGTCCATGTGGAGTTTGCACAAATTTGTCTTTCACCGTACGACTGACAGTTGATTCATGGATGTCTAATGTATCTGCAATATCCTTTAATGTTAAGGGCTTTAATGCACTTTTCCCTTTAATGAAAAAATCACTTTGTCTTTTTAAAATTTCATTCATTACATTGATCATTGTTTCTTTTCTTTGTTCAATTGCCCGCACCAGCCATTTACCTTGAGTGACATTTTTGGCGTAATAACTTTTCGCTTCTTTATCAATTGTAAACGAGCCGCTCGCCACAGAAGGATCATGAACCATTAGTTGCGGTATGATTTTATCATTGTACATGATATGCCAGGTACCATTTACTTCTTTTATCATCATATCAGGTGTCACATATGTGCTTTCATCCACTCCATACTTCAACCCAGGCCTAGGTTCCAGTTGCTTAATGATTTCATGAATTTCTTGTATTTGAGTCATTTTTATTTTTAAGATCTTGGAAAGTTCCTTCCACGATTTTTCAGCAAATAAACGAAAATGGTCTGAGATAATCGTTTCCGCCAGTTGATTTCTGGTTTGTAGTCGTCTTAGTTGCAGTAAAATGCACTCCTGAAGAGAACGGGCACCGACCCCTGCCGGTTCTAAGCTTTGAAGAAAATACAATTTACTTTCAAGTACTTCTTCGTCTATATTCATGATAAGAGCCAGTTCTTCTAGTGAGTCTTTTATATACCCGTTTGAATCCAATGCATTAATAAGCAGTTCAAGGCAAGACCGATCTTGCTTTGATAATGAGAAATCAATCAACTGATGGCGCAGATGATCACGAAGATTTGTTTTTTCTTTTACGGTATTTTCAATGAAGGATTGTTTGTTTGAGGAAGATCTTGACTGTCGAAAAGGCGACTGCCTGCTCTCCTTTACTTCAATTAGAGGATTTTCTAGCGTAAGCTCTCGCACATATGAAAGCAAATCTGCCGAGGAATATTGCAAAAGTGAGATGGCTTGTTGCAGTTCTTGAGTCATATTAAGTTTTAACCCCTGTTGTTGCACTAAATCCATTTTCATTTTAGTTTCCTCCCAATAATAGTCTACACAATGAGGTTGAAAAATGTTCTGATTGTCATAGAAAACGCTTACAGTTTTATTTTACTAATCAATGATTCTATTACACAAGTATTTTCTTTACCAAGTTTATGTATAGTGCTGGAATACATACGTATTGTTCCTGGCAAATATTATTTTATTTACGATTCCGGGAATTTATTTGCGATTTTCGTATTTTATTTTCGATTTTGGAGATATATTTTCGATTTTCAAATTTTATTTCCTATTAGACAAAACTTGACACATTTCGCCACCTCCACCGCATCTCCGCATAACACAAAAGAAGAGCCGATCCCCTTAAAGGAATCGACTCTCCATATTATATCGTCTTAGGCTTCATCTGCGGTTTAGCCTCATTATTTAATTTCTGAATAGCTTCTTTGCTCGTATCTACACGTTTTACAAAGATAGATAATACAATTGCCAATATATTTATAACTAAAGTAACGTAGAATGAATATTGAATTCCCGCTAATAAAGATTTCTGCATTAATAATGCCTGACTAGAAGCAGTTAATGTTGTTGGATCTACACCAGACATTAAGTTTTCTGCTTCTGATGTTGTTACAGAGTTCATGATCGTTACAAGAATAGCTGTTCCAATGGAACCGGACACCTGTTGAACTGTATTATTAACAGCAGTACCATGCGGGTTTAATACGGTTGGTAATTGATTTAACCCATTTGTCATAATTGGCATCATAACCATTGACATCCCAAACATACGAAGGGAGTATATGAAAATGATATGACCATAACTAGTGTCAAGCTGTACATTTGCTAACATGTACGTGGAAACGGCTGTTACCGATAAGCCTAATACTGCAAGAACACGCGGTCCAAATTTATCAAATAACTTACCTGTAATTGGCGACATCAATCCCATAATAATCGCACCAGGTAACATCATTAGTCCTGAATCAAGCGGTGAAATACCTCTAACATTTTGCACATAAGCAGGTGTTAAAATCATTCCGGAAAACATGGCTACTGCATTCACAATCATAATAACTGAACCAAGTGCAAACATTGGATATTTATAAACGCGTAAATCCAATAATGGTTTCTCCATTTTCAATTGACGAACAACGAAAACCACTAAAGCAATTACACCAGCGATCAGAGTCGTTAAAACGATTGGATCTGACCAGCCATCTGAACTTGCAGAACTGAAACCATATAATAGACCGCCAAAACCAATTGAAGATAAAACAACTGAGAAATAATCAAGCTTAGCTTCCTTGTTTTGTTCCATTACATTTTGGAATTTAAAGAACGCTAATAATAGTGTAATAACAGCTAATGGTAAAATCATTTCAAATAGCAAACGCCAGTCATAGTGTTCAACAATATAACCTGATAAAGTTGGTCCAATTGCCGGAGCAGTAATCATAACTAATCCAAAAACACCCATTGCTGCACCACGTTTTTCACGAGGGAAGCTGACAAGCATAACATTCATTAATAAAGGTCCCATTACAGAAGAACCTGCTGCTTGAATCATACGTCCTGTAAGTAATAAACTGAAGTTAGGTGAAAATGCTGCTAATGCTGTACCTAACGTAAAGATAATCATCGATGTAATAAACAAGCTGCGGTTGGAAAATCTTGTGAGTAAAAAGGCCGAAGCCGGAATTAATACACCACTGACAAGCATATAACCAGTAGCAAGCCATTGGATTGTTGAATAATCCTTAATTCCCAAGTCCACCATCATAGACGGTAATGCCACATTTAAAAGTGAGTTATTTAAAAATGAAACAAATGCTCCAATAAATAAAATGGCTATCATTAAATATGGCGGTTTCTTTTGTTGTAATGTTTCTTCCATCATATAACCTTCTTTCCTATAGTAATACTTTTAGTATTCTTTCTTATAAAGTCCTCTTTTAAGTAACTCAATTTGTGCCATATAGGTTCTTAACGCTTCTTCATTCGTCAGATCCTGACCAAACACATGAACAAAATTTTGAGAGGTGATTGATCTTAGAATTTTAACAACCTGCTGCAGTTCTTCTTCATTTTTAATATTCAACTGGTCCCGATTGATTAAAGCCAGGATGCTTTGGTACTGCTTTTTCTTGTTTTCGTACATATGATCTGCCAGTTTGTTTTCCAACTTGTAATTCATATTGAGAAACACATTTTTAAAGAAGTTTTTATACTCCTGCTTTCTTTGGTTCTTAATCACTAATTGAAACAATTCAATGAATGCCTCAAATATATCTCCGTTTTTGTCCTTTAATATCGTGATAAATCGTTCATTATTTCTTTGAATCAACTGGTTTGTTAGATAATAAAATAAATCCTCTTTATCCTCAAAATATTGATAAAAGCTACCTCTGGGAATTCCGGCACTTTTAATAATATTAGCAATGGATGCTTCATGGAGCGGAACTCTGGAAAACTCCTCTTTAGCCGCTTGAATTAATGTATCCTGTTTTTCTTTTGATATTTGAAAAAATGTTTGTTTAGGCATATTTTACACTTCCTCTCCAACAAGGTGACACTGTGTCACAATTGACCGCAAGAGAAATTATATAATGACACGGTGTCATAAGTCAATAGAAAAAGTGACATGTTGTCACTTTTCTTTAAAAAAAGAAAACAGAAAGCCCAAAAACCTTATTGTATGGTTTTTAGGCTTCTGTAATAGTATGAAGATAGCTAAATCCCTTATTCGATACTTCTGCATTAAGGACATTCCCTAAGTTTGTCCTCATTAAGTGCCCTTCACTATATAGTTCTTCGCAAATTCTCCCAAACTCTTCTTTTGTGAGATGACACGCTTCTGCGGATGGTATTTGTCCATTTAGTAAGGAAGATAAAATAACTGCTTTTGCGTTTTGGATGTATAGGTTCTCGTGCATTAGGTACACCTCCTTTAGCACCAGTATGTAACAGAGGTGTGGGGAGATATACCTTTCTTACGTTAAGCTATAGATTCTTATGACATACTTAAGGACCAAAAAACCTAACTAATCGTTATACGTTGAATTTACTTACCAACCTTTGTAAATCCTCCGCCAGCGCAGATAGACTGTTTGCTGAAGCTGTTATTTCTTCCATAGAAGCCAATTGTTCCTCAGCAGATGCCGCTACATTCTGGGAGTGCTCTGCAGTATCAGCTGATATACTAGCAATTCCATTTGCAGTAGCTGATACTTGTTCTGTGCTAGCTGAAATTTCTTGTGCTGTTGCAGCCATATTTTGAATTTCACCTGAAAGCTTATTCATGAATATAAGAATTTCATGAAAATTGCCTTCTGTTTGCTGTACGATACTAAGTCCCTCTGCTACCTCTAAAGAAACTTGTTCCATTGACTGGTTTGAACGAGTCATATCCTGTTGAATTTCTAAAATTAAACCTGAAATTTGTGAAGATGACTGTTCTGACTGTTCTGCTAATTTCCTTACTTCATCCGCAACTACAGCAAACCCCTTTCCATGCTCACCTGCTCTTGCTGCTTCGATTGCAGCATTTAAAGCAAGCAGGTTGGTCTGTCCTGCAATTGAAGAAATGGCTTTAGTTATTTCACCAATCTCTCTGGATCGGTTCTCCAAAGACTTAATAACATCACCACTTACGGAGACAGATTTGCTGATTGACTGAATTTGCATGACAGTTTTTTCTACAAAAGCTCCCCCTTCTTTGGCTTTAGTAGTCGCCTCTGAACTGAACTCTGATATAGACTGAGCGTTGTCAGCAATTGATTGAACTCCTCTTGCGACTTCATCTAAAGCTGTAGAACTTTCCTGAACACTTATAGTTGAACTTTCTGCTCCACTTGCTACTTTTTGAATTGAATCAGTAATCGTTTCCGTTGCTTTACTTGTTTCTTCTGAACTTGCAGTCAACTCTTCAGCAGAAGATGCAACTTGTTCAGATGTAACGATTACTTCATTTAATAGTTTTTTTAGATCATCGGCCATCAGGTTATAACTGTTTGTAAGGGTACTCAACTCATCACCAGTCTGATCTTTAATCCTAGTTGTAAAGTTTCCTTCACCCGCAAGTAGCATCGCAGAGGTTACTTTGGCTAGACGCTTTTTTATTCTATTCGTAAACAAGTACACCACTATACTAGCCAACAAAATACTGACTACTAGTACAAGTGAAAATGTTTTCATAAAACCATCGACTATACCTTTAATTATTTCTTGAGATGCTCCTACATAAAAGATCCCAATTGCCTCTCCGCTGGCATTATTAATCGGCATATACGCAGTTTGGTATATACTCCCTGCTACATTTGCCTCGCCATAGTAGTTTTCACCTTTTTTTAAAACTACATCAGCAACCTCTTTTGACACTTGGGTACCTATTGCACGTTCACCATTTTGCATAACATTAGTCGCAATTCTTGTATCATGCTGAAACAAAGTGACTGTATCACCCGTATCTTCTCCGATATTATCAATAAATTCATAGTTGTCGTTCATTAATGTATCGCCTTTGTAAAGCTTCTTATTTTTAATTTCCCAGTCACCTGGATATTTATTATCTAAATACCTGTAAGCAAGTTCCAAGTCACCTTTGGCCTTTTCAGTAGCAAATGATTCAATACCTGAAGTAATTTCTTTTACTACAACGAACCCAATAACAGTTGATAACATCATAATCATACCTAAAACCATCATATTAATTTTAGTTCCAAGCTTAAACTTCAAACTTTTCATCAGATATATACTCCCTTTTAATTAGATAGTATATATATCGGTTTAAAACGAATAAGGGTTAATGAATTTATTAAGAAATTTACAATGGAACTTTAAGGAAGGGAATCTTTTACATGGACAAAAAAATAGCAAGGGCCTGAGATCAACTCAAACCCTTGCTATTTTGACGCGCTCGAAGGGATTCGAACCCCCGACAGACGTGGTACCGGAAACCACCGCTCTATCCAACTGAGCTACGAGCGCACAATAATATGTCAGTACGAAAAATTATACGGCAACTTCCACTTAATTTCAACTGTCTTTTCAAGTATTTAGCTTAAAAAGCTTCAAACCATTTTAGATAAACGTTCTATTTGGTCATGAAGCATCCATTTCATGTAGTTTATAATCAGAAAAATGTGGGAAACATGTTTACATGTTATGCTATTACCATACATAGGATAGTAAGAGGAACACGTAGATATGCATTTTAAAAAATTCATTGTGCTGCTTTGGTCTTTTCGTTTGACCTTTATTGACCTTAGTTGTATGATGGAGATACATAAAGTTTTACCTTTTGTTTTATGTCTATGTGTTAAGTCTTAAAGGATTACATAGTATCTAAATTTTCTTTTAGGACGAAAAATCTTTCTTATATTAAAGGAGGAATACAAAAAATGAATTTAATCCCTACAGTTATTGAACAAACAAACCGTGGTGAGCGTGCTTATGACATCTACTCCCGTCTTTTAAAAGACCGCATCATTATGCTTGGTAGTGCAATTGACGATAATGTAGCAAACTCTATCGTTTCTCAGCTGCTTTTCCTGGAAGCAGAAGATCCGGAAAAAGATATCTCGATCTACATTAACAGCCCGGGTGGATCTATTACGGCTGGTATGGCAATTTATGATACGATGCAATTTATTAAACCAAGTGTTTCTACAATTTGTATCGGTATGGCAGCTTCAATGGGCGCATTCTTACTTGCAGCCGGTGACAAAGGAAAACGCTATGCTCTTCCTAACTCTGAAGTTATGATTCACCAACCACTTGGCGGTGCTCAAGGTCAGGCAACTGAAATTGAAATTGCTGCAAAACGTATCTTGTTCCTACGTGATAAATTAAACAAAATTCTATCTGATCGTACTGGTCAATCATTAGATGTGATCGAGCGTGATACAGAGCGTGATAACTTTATGACAGCTGAACGTGCGCTTGAGTATGGTTTAATTGATAAAGTATTGGATCGTAATACGTTAGGGAAATAATGTTAGAGAAAAGCTAAAGCCGGATGGTTTTAGCTTTTTTATTTTAGAAAAGCGCAAGGCGCTAAGCATTCGGCGACAAGCATAAGGCGAATAGGAATAGAAGGCGTTTTTTGCCTTCAATTCCTATTTGACTAGACCCTAGAGCCGATGGCGCCTGGAGCTAGACACTAAAACTAAGTACAAATTTTATACTTTCTTACTCTGCAAAAAAGAAAGACACACCGGTCTAAAAACCTTTCGGTGTGTCTTTTCATTAACTTTCCTGTTGAACAAATTTCTCAAGTGCTTCTACAGCTTCCTGCTCATCGCTGCCTTCCGCAATTAGATTGATTTCTGCTCCGGAACTAACAGCTAAACTCATTAACCCCATGATGCTCTTTGCGTTTACCTTTTTTCCATCTTTCTCTAAAAAAATATCTGATGCAAAACGATTTGCTTCTTGAACGAATAACGCTGCTGGACGTGCCTGTAAACCTGTTTTTAGATTTACTTCAACTTGCTTTTCAACCATTGTAATCTCCTCTTCTCTTTTTAATTATTTTATAGATAACGGCTGGCCTGATCTAAGTTGTTCAGCTATTTCGTCTAGCTTTCTTAAACGATGATTAATGCCTGATTTGCTAATTGTACCGCTTGATACCATTTCTCCAAGCTCTTTTAACGTAACATCTTGGTACTCAACTCGAAGTTTCGCGATTTCCCGCAATTTATCTGGTAATGCATCTAACCCGATTTTATTATCGATATAGCGGATATTTTCGACTTGTCTAAGGGCGGCTCCTATTGTTTTGTTTAGATTGGCTGTTTCACAGTTAACTAAACGGTTAACAGAATTCCTCATATCCCGAACAATTCGAACATCCTCAAATCGAAGTAATGCCTGATGAGCGCCGATAATATTTAAAAACTCTGTGATCTTCTCGGCTTCCTTTAAGTAGGTGATAAATCCTTTTTTACGTTCAAGCGTTTTACTGTTTAATTCAAATGTATTCATTAACTCACAAAGGGAATCATTATGTTCCTTATATTGTGAGAAAATTTCAAGATGATAGGATGAAGTTTCCGGATTATTGACAGAACCTCCGGCAAGAAAAGCACCTCTTATATAAGAGCGTTTGCAACATTTCTTCTTCACCAGGTTTTCAGAAATACTTCTATAAAATGTAAACCCTTCATCAAGTATATTGAGGTCTTCTAAAATCTCCTTAGCCCGTTGAACAAGGCGCACAATATAAACATTATTTTTCTTTAAGCGCATCTTTTTCCGAACAAGCAGTTCTACTGAGATTTCATATTGTTTTTTTAGAAGAGTATAAATTCTTCTCGCAATCGCTGCATTTTCAGTTTGGATATCTAAAATAAGCATACGATTAGAAAATGAAAGGGATCCATTCATTCGAATAAGTGCTGATAGCTCTGCTTTCAAACAGCATGGCTTTAATTCTAAGTTGGTTAATTCTTTTTTCGTCTCAGATGCAAATGACAATTCTGCACCCCCATTCTTTACCAGGAACTCATGTCATCTCTTGTTGCAGAATTCCATATAATAGCTTCGCTACCTTATTTGTATCATGTCTAATCACATTGTTTTCATAACTCACAATTTTGTCTGTTAATACTTCAAGGCCCAATGATTTCAATTTTTCAATATCATAATGGACTGGCTTTGCAAGTTCTTCCTCATAAAGAGATTTAATGTTTGCAGGAATTTCTTCTTCATTGACAAGTATTGTATCAATAAATGCTTCCTGCATATGATCATATAAAGCTTTCACATGATCACTGGCGGAAAAATCCAATGTTTCACCTGCTTGGGTCATGACATTGCAGATGTACACTTTTTTTGCTTTGGCTTTGCGAACCTCTTCCCCAATTTTAGGAACAAGCAGATTCGGTAAAATACTCGTGTACAAACTGCCGGGGCCGATGATAATTAAATCAGCTTCCCGAATGACCTCGACTGTTTCCGGAAGCGGCTCAATCTTACTAGGACTTAGGAAAACCCGCTTGATCTTCTTCCCTGAAAATGGAATCTTTGATTCTCCGGAAACAACGGTTCCGTCTTCCATTTCCGCATTTAAAATGACACTTGTGTTTGCGGCTGGTAAGACTTTGCCCCGCACATTTAGCACGGTGCTCATTTCCCTGATCGCATGAACAAAGTCGCCGGTAATGTTGGTCATTGCTGCCAGGATTAAGTTTCCTAAGGAATGACCAATTAAATTGTTTCCTTTATTAAAACGATGCTGAAACAGCTCTTCAACGAGGGGCTCAACATCTGATAATGCCGCTAATACATTGCGAATATCTCCAGGAGGTGGGATATTTAACTCATTTCGGAGCCTACCTGAGCTCCCGCCATCATCGGCAACCGTTACAATGGCAGTAATATCAACAGGAAATTTCTTTAATCCTCTTAATAATACCGATAATCCTGTACCGCCGCCAATAATGACTACTTTTGGTAATGTTTCAGCCATTACTTAGTGATGCTTTCTTTTCTCAATGTCCCGATGTGAAACTTGAGTGTGATAATCATTTTTATAGTAATTGGCAATGTATTCAGCTAATGTTACTGAGCGATGTTGTCCTCCTGTACATCCAATCGCTACAACGAGTTGACTTTTTCCCTCACGTTTATAATAAGGCAACATAAACGTAAGCAAGTCCTGGAGCTTTTCTAAAAACTTCTGTGTTTCATTCCACTTTAGAACATAGGAAGAAACCTCTTCCTGCAAACCTGTTTTCGGTCTCATATGATCAATGTAATGCGGGTTAGGTAAAAAGCGTACATCAAAGACAAGATCTGCATCAATAGGAATTCCGTATTTAAATCCGAATGATGTAACATTTACTGTAAATGTATGCTCGACACTTGAGGAGAACTGTTTTAGAATCTTTTCTCTCAGCTCTCTGGGCTTCAGCTCTGATGTATCATAGATAAGCTGTGCTCTACCTTTTAACTCTTCAAGAAGCTCCCGTTCAAGACCGATACCTTCTAAAGGTAGACCCTTTGATGCCAATGGGTGGGAACGTCTTGTTTCCTTGTATCGCGTTACAAGTGTTGAATCTTTTGCATCCAAAAATAAGATATGCGGTGTTAACCATGCATTCTCTGCTAAATCGTCAAGTGCTTCAAACAAGCTATCAAAAAATTCTCTTCCTCGAAGGTCCATAACAAGTGCCACTTTATTCATTTTCGAGCCTGACTCTTTCATTAGCTCTAAAAATTTCGGCAACAAAGTTGGAGGCAAGTTGTCCACGCAGAAATAACCCAAGTCCTCAAAGCTTTGAATGGCAACTGTTTTTCCAGCCCCAGACATACCTGTAATAATCACCATTTGCACTTCCTGCGGTGTTTGTTGTTCCGTTTGTTCAATGGTCATTTCATATCCTCCCCTCTTTCTTCACTCGTCATTTATTTTACGTTACCATGTTTTCACTTTCGATCATGTACGTTTGTAAGAAAATGTGCCACACATCTGATTTTCCTATTTTATTGCGGATCTAGACGGTAGGAAAGTAATTCATAATCAGGTGTGTATGTAAAGGTACCATAAAGCATTCCTGTTCCCTTTATAACATATTCCAGTATGTGATGATCTCCAGGGGCCATTGGCAGTTCCTGAATCACATCTTTATTATGCCATTTTATCGTTCCCTCTTCAGATTCCAAGACATTTGTTCCCTGGTAATCTGTTGCTAAGAACGTAAACATCATCCATTCTGATACAATATCTGTTCCATCTTGTATGATGAAGGTAAAGATTCCTTTAAGCTGTGGGTTTTTAATATATATGCCCGTTTCTTCACGGAATTCACGAGTGACCGTATCCTTCACCGATTCTCCTAACTCCATTTTGCCACCTGGAGCTACCCACCAGCCTCTTCTGGGTTTTTGCAGGAGAAGAACTTTATTTCCTTCCATTAAGACGCAATTGGTTACTCTTTGCAAATTCTCCACCTCGATTTTCCACAGAACATTACTCTTGCTAGCAACGTACTTTTACTTCTATTATACTATATTTCAAATTATCTTCACAACGAACAGGACTGGTGTACAAAAATAAAAAACGATAGTGGTAGGGATTATTCTTTTTTATTACGTGAAAGAGACTAAGAAGAGGATTACTACTATGTATATACGTTTATATCGTAAAACTGTTTCATTTTTTTAGAGAAAAAATAAAAACAGCAGACAGGCAAAAAAAGGGAGCATGGGAAAGGGCGCCCATGCTCTAAAAAAGTCTATTTATAAAAGGGGGTCAATTACTATTTATATAGTACCTCATAATTGTTTCACTCATGTTACAAGAGGGTTAAAACACAATTACGAATTTGTTAATCAGACTTCGATCCCCTTTTACAATCCGGGTTTAAATTAGTTAACAGCCTTTAATTTTTCGGCTAATTCTTCTACATAGTGTTGTGCACTTTGAGCAGCAATGCTACCATCACCAGTTGCTGTAACAATTTGGCGAAGCATTTTTTCACGAATATCACCGGCTGCAAAAATCCCTGGTACTTTTGTTTCCATTCGTTCATTTGTTTCAATATAACCATTTTCGTTTGTAATTCCCAGGTTTGCAAATGGTTTTGATAATGGAACCATTCCAATGTAGATGAATACACCGTCAGCTTTAAATTCTTGTTCCTCACCATTTTCAGTATTCACTAATGTTAATTTTCCAACTTTACCATCTTGTTCATGGATTTCTTTTACAGTGTGGTTCCAGATAAAATCAACTTTTTCATTATCAAACGCACGTTGTTGAAGGATTTTTTGAGCTCTTAGTTCGTCACGGCGGTGAACAATCGTTACTTTTGTAGCAAAGCGAGTTAAGTATACTCCCTCTTCTACCGCTGAGTCCCCTCCACCTACAACAACCAGTTCTTTCCCTTTAAAGAAAGCTCCGTCACAAACCGCACAATAAGAAACTCCGCGTCCACCCAGTTCTTTTTCACCAGGTACACCGATTTTTTTGTATTCTGCACCAGTTGTAATGATTACGGCTCTTGTTTTGTATTCTTTTTTACCTGCTTTGACGATTTTGTATTCTTCACCATCAACAATTTCTTGAATATCGCCATATGCATATTCTGCACCGAATTTTTTCGCATGGTCGAACATTTTTGTTGATAGTTCAGGCCCTAAAATGTGATCAAATCCAGGGTAGTTTTCAACTTCTTCGGTGTTAGCCATTTGACCGCCCGGTATCCCTCGTTCAATCATAAGTGTTGACAGGTTTGCGCGTGAAGTATAGACAGCTGCTGTCATCCCCGCAGGACCTGCTCCTGCTATAATAACGTCATAAATTTTTTCTTCTGACACGATTTTTCACTCCTTAGTAAAACCTTTACTTTGATTATCTGCTTTTTCGAGAAGACAAATACCCTTCATTTTATCTTCATCATTTTCTGCTATAAACATCGTATTAAATTAACGAGAATGATGCCAATTTTTTGCTCATGATGGGGTGGGGAGGTATAGAAGTTGGTCGATTTTTGGCGAAAATTGTCTAATAGGAAATAAGTTGCTGAAAATCGTAAATAAAATTTGAAAATAGAAAATATAATTTCAAAATCGAAAATAAAATCCAAAAATCGAAAAAATTCTTCCCCCGCCAAGCTACTGGGACGAGGAACCTGTCCCTCCGTACCACCAGGTTCTCCGTACCAAAAAACCCGCTACAAGGCGGGTTTTTATGAGAGCATGTTTTTGATGAGTTTTGCATATTTCCCAATGGTTGCAACGGATGTTGTGTATTGGGTTGCAATGGTTGCTTGAGTTATGGGTTGATTTGCTTCGGTTCTCCATACATATTCCAGTGCAGCTGCCCAGCCTTGATGATTTTGTAATGAGATATTTTCTTTGTAGACTTTTGTAAGAATTCGGAAAGAAAATAAAAACAATTCATCCTGCTTTGAGTGAGCAGATAAAGACTCGGCGATGTGATAGAGTGCAGCTATCTTTTCATCTATGTGATGATCGTTTGATAAAGCAAATGTTATAAATTCTTTTTCAAGCTGTGATTGCGGTACAGTTGATGATTGGTAGAGCTTGATCTCATTATGATTGTTTGTTTGAACGGCAAGAAAAATGGCGTAAAGACGCTCTTCAAGTGTCATGCTGCCTACACGATGATTAGCATCACCTGACACATTCCACGGCTCTGAGCCTTCTTTCTCTTTGTTTTCCTTTATGACCCGCTCCCACATTTGTTCAGCAAATGTCACATTTCCTGTAAAATATGCGGAATATGATAACCAGTAATAAAAGACTTCATCACCTTCAAAGCCTTGTTTATAGAGAGAGCGAAGCCACTTGTAAGCAAGCGGGTAATGCCCGACCAATGCAAAAGTTGCTCCAAGCTTATAGCGGTGTTCTAATAAAAGCGGATGTACAGCTGATAATACATTTGCGATTTCTTCAACCTTTTCGTCCTGGCGTTCATAATAATAAAAAACTAAAAGATTACAGTATGCATGAAGGTTGCCAGGGTTCTGTTCAAGAACTGTTTGCAAGTATTGTTTGGCTTTATCCACTTCTCCTACATAAAAATAAGCCAGGGATAAATTATTATGTGCCGACCAAAATTCAGGATATTCTTCAACAATTTCTTCAAGTAATGTGATAGCCTCTTCAAACTGGCTAGTTTCCAGAAGAGATTTGGCTGCATCTTGTTTTAAAATCAAATCATCAGGATCTTTTAAAAATGGTTCCTCATCATCATCTTCCATTGTTAAGAGATCGATCAAATCTTCATTTTCCTCAATAAATTCACCATACGGATCGATTCTTGAATACTCTGTTGCACATTTATATGCTTCCTGAAATAATCCAAGATGTGCGTAATTGTTTGCCATAAAGTAGTGACATTCCGTCATTTCTTTATCAAGTTCATCAAGTATATATGAAAGCAATTCATTTGATTGACTGTATTTTCCCATATCTGTATAGATCGTAGCGAGCTGGGAGAACTTAACTGGATCCATCGGATCAAGCTCTACAGCCTTTTGTAGATATTTACTTGCTTTTTGATAGTTTTGCTCTCGGTATGCCTTAAGACCTTTATTATAATAATATTGTCCATCTTGGAGAAACGGGACAACCTGTGCGTTTTTTTGTTGTTTGCTCAATTGTTTTCCCACTGAAATCCTCCATTTCATTCATTTCACCGTACGTAAGTATACCACAAGATGTGCTTTCAAAATAGTAGGTAAATGTAAAGACGCACATATACCTTAATTGGAAAATTAATTCCAAATGTTAAAATAACAAATATTCAATTTTAAAAAAGTGAAGAATAGAAATAGAACAAGATCAGGAGGATGTATGAATGAACCAAAAAGAATTATCACCTCATCATATTGAGCTTACCTCTTCGGAAATTGGTGCATTGTGGGCATCATATATGTCGGAAAGTGCAAGCAAGCCAGTCTTACTCTACTTTAATCAGATCGTCGAGGATTCCGAAATAAAAGAACTTATTGACACTGCTTTAGCTAAGTGTACTGAGCATATTGCAACATTAACTAAGTTTTTTGCTAAAGAAAAATACCCGCTTCCTATCGGTTTTTCAGAGCGGGATGTAAACATGGATGCACCAAGATTATTTTCAGATTCTTTTATCCTCTATTTCATTCGTAATTTAGGCAAGGCTGCAATTGCAGCTGATGGTATGGCACTTTCAATGTCTGCACGGAAAGATATACGTGAACTCTATTATCATTATTTAACGGAAGCTTGCGAAGTTGAGGATATGGGAAAAGAAATAGAGCTTTCCAAAGGGTTATTTGTACGCACACCTTACCTATCAAAACCTAATAAAGTAACGATGGTAGAAAGTCAGGGATTTCTTCGCGGTTGGTTTGGGGAAAGACGTACATTAACCGCCACTGAAATTTCCCATATCTCAATGAATTATTCGAACAATGCACTAGGAAAAACATTACTAATGGGTTTTTCTCAAACAGCCGCAACAGAAGAATTAAGAAGTCATTTTGTTCGGGGAATTAACATTGCCGGTTCGATTATGGAAACTCTGAGGCAACTTCTCGAGGAATGTTCATTGCCCTCCCCAACTACATGGGACACAGAGGTAACGGATTCCACCGTTTCTCCATTTTCTGATAAATTAATGCTTTTTCATGTTAACTCTCTAAATGCAATCGGATTGGGTAATATTGGAGGATCATTAGCATTATCTTTACGCCGTGACTTATCTGCTAAATACCTGAAAATGATGAAAGATATTGGATCATATGCAGAAGATTCCGCTAACATTATGATCAAAAATAATTGGTTTGAGCGCCCTCCTCAAGCGATGAACCGGGAGTATTTAACAAAACAACATTAAATGAAAAGAGGACTGTCCTCACCCACCGAACAGGAGACAGCCCTCTTTGTTATTTTCCTAGATGTCGTTCTTCAAGTACGTTCAACACTTCGTCCAACGGAAGCTTCTGCTCGCGCAATAATACCATTAAGTGGAATAGCAGATCTGCAACTTCCCATTTTAACTCACCATGATCACGGTTTTTGGCCGCAATAATCACTTCTCCTGCTTCTTCACCGACCTTCTTTAAAATCTTATCAACACCTTCAGTAAAGAGATATGTCGTATAAGATCCTTCCGGAAGCTCACTTTCACGCTCTGCAATCAATGTTTCCAATGTATTTAGAATCTGGAAACGATCTTGTGGTACTTGTACTTCCTGCTTATCCATTGTTTCACTAAAACAAGTGTAAGCACCTGTATGGCATGCCGGTCCTTCAGGTTGAACAAGTACTAAAATCGCGTCCTGATCACAATCATATCTCATTTCTACAACTGTTTGCGTATTTCCGCTTGTTGCACCTTTATGCCACAACTCTTGACGTGAACGGCTATAGAACCATGTTTCCTTTGTTTCGATCGTTTTTTTCAACGATTCTTCATTCATATAAGCTAATGTTAAAACTTCCTTGCTAGCTGCATCTTGCACGATGGCAGGCACTAAGCCGTTTTGATCAAATTTAATCGATTCTATCATCGTACATTCACCCCCTGTTGGTCTAAATATGCTTTTACTTCTTTCACAGATGTTTCTTTATAGTGGAAAATGGATGCGGCCAATGCTGCATCAGCTTTTCCTTCTTGAAAGGCATGTAAAAAGTGTTCGGCATTTCCTGCACCGCCGGAGGCAATCACAGGAACAGTTACTGCTTCACTGACAGCCTTATTTAAAGCAAGATTAAAGCCGCTCTTTTCTCCATCACTATCCATGCTTGTTAATAGAATTTCTCCGGCACCACGCTTTACAGCTTCTTTGGCCCATTCGACAACTTCCCATTCGGTTGCATTTCTTCCGCCATGTGTGAAGACCCTCCAGCTGCCTAACTGCTCGTCGTATTTGGCATCAATAGCAACAACAATACATTGTGAACCGAAAAAGCCGGCACCTTCTGTAATTAAATCAGGATTCAATAATGCGGCCGTGTTAAGAGAAACTTTATCAGCTCCTGCCCGCAGGATACGTTTCATATCTTCCAATGAGTTGATTCCGCCGCCAACCGTAAACGGGATTGCTAGCTGTGCTGCCACCTGTTCCACAACATCAACCATTGTTTTCCGTCCTTCATGTGAGGCAGAAATATCTAAGAAAACGAGCTCATCGGCCCCTTCTTTATCATAAAACTTTGCTAGCTCTACAGGATCTCCGGCATCTCGTAATCCTAAAAATTGAATTCCTTTGACCACACGGCCTTCTTTCACATCAAGACACGGAATAATACGCTTTGTAATCATGATGATGCGCCTACCTTTAATGCGTCTGGTAAACTAAATTGATTTGTATATAAGGCTTTTCCAACGATCGCTCCTGCCACACCTGTTTGTTTGTATTCAGAAAGAGTTTCCAAGTCTTTTAGAGAGCTGACGCCACCTGAAGCAATAACTTGTTTACCAGTTGCTTTTGCCATCTCCACAACTGCCTCCACATTTGGACCAGACAGCATGCCATCTGTTGCAATATCTGTGAAAATAAACACTTCAGCACCGGCATTTGCGAGCTCTTTTCCAAGATCTGTTGCTTTTACATTGGACGTATTTAACCAGCCTTCTGTTGAGACATAGCCGTCTTTTGCATCGATTCCGATCGCGATTTTCTCACCGTATGTAGCAAGCATTTTTTTCACGAACTCAGGATTTGAGATGGCTGCACTTCCTAAAATCACGCGGTCTACGCCATTTGAAAGATAATACTCAACATCTTCCTCCGTACGAATTCCGCCGCCAATTTGGATTTTCGCTGATAGTTTCGTAGCTGCATCGATAACATGCTGATGATTCACAAGCTTGCCTTCCTTCGCACCATCCAAATCAACCATGTGAATCCAGTTTGCTCCTTGATCATCAAATTGTTTTGCCATATCGAAAGGAGAATCGCCATAAACCGTTTCCTTGTTATAATCTCCTTGAAGCAATCGAACACATTTCCCGCCGCGCATATCGATTGCAGGATAAATAATAAACTGACTCATCGTTTTTCTCCCTCCACCAGGTTAATATAGTTTTCTAAAATCGCCAGACCTAACTCACTGCTTTTTTCCGGGTGAAATTGTGTTCCGTACACATTTCCGCGTCCCACAACAGCAGGCACCTCAACACTATAGCTTGCCGTTGCCAGCAATGTATCCTCATCAGCATCATCCACAAAATACGAGTGAACAAAATAAGCATAACCACTGGATATCCCCGCTAACAGAGGGCTCTCATTTCGAATCGTCAAATCGTTCCAACCCATATGTGGTACCTTGAATGATTCACCATTTACAGACTCAGGAATGCGAATGACACGGCCAGGTAAAAGAGAAAGTCCCTTTGCTTCACCATTTTCAATACTTTCATCAAATAATAGCTGCATCCCAAGGCAAATGCCTAATAATGGCTTTCCTTCTGAAACAACTTTTTGAACAAACTGAGTTAAACCTGTTTCATTAAGAATTTCCATAGCATCTTTGAATGAGCCAACCCCTGGTAAAATATAGCCGTCAGCTTTGACAAGTTCTTCTTGATCACTTGTCATCATATACTCAGCATTCATCCGTTCCAACGCTTTGCTGACACTGTACAGATTTCCCATTCCATAATCAATGATTGCAATCATGCTTATAACATCCCTTTCGTTGAAGGAAGCTTTCCTTCCATACGTGGATCAACCATTGTTGCTTCATCAAGCGCTCTTGCTAATGCTTTGAAAATCGCTTCAATAATATGGTGTGTGTTGCGGCCATAGTGAACAATAACATGTAAATTCATACGAGCCTCTAATGCAAACTTCCAAAGAAATTCATGAACGTTTTCAGTATCAAATGTTCCGACTTTCGTACTTGGAAGTTCTCCTCTGAATTCAAGATGCGGACGGTTGCTCAAATCAACAACAACCTGTGCCAATGCTTCATCCATAGGAACAAATGCACTTCCGTAGCGCTTAATTCCTCTTTTGTCACCCAATGCTTCACGGAGGGCTTGGCCTAAGCAAATGCCGATATCCTCTGTTGTATGATGATCATCAATTTCCACATCACCATTTGCATCAACTGATAAATCAAATTGCCCGTGCTTTGTAAAAAGGTCAAGCATATGGTCCATAAATGGTACATCTGTTTTTAAAGAAGATTGACCTGTCCCGTCAATTGAAAAGGACAAGGAAATTTGTGTTTCCTTTGTATCACGTTTAATTGAAGCTGTTCTTGTCATTTCGTTTCCTCCTATTTAAGCCTTTCTTCCATCGCACGCGCATGTGCTTCCAAGCCTTCTAATCTTGCTAACTTCGCCACTTTTTCGTAGTTGTTGTGGAATGCTTTCTCGCTATATTGGATAATGCTCGATTTTTTCATAAAATCATCAACATTCAACGGACTTGAAAAACGAGCTGTTCCGTTTGTTGGTAACACATGGTTCGGTCCTGCAAAATAATCACCAACAGGCTCAGAGCTATAACGGCCAAGGAAAATAGCTCCCGCATGGCGAATTTCATTTAGGCTTGCCATTGGATTTTCTGTCAGTACTTCAAGATGCTCAGGGGCAAGCTCATTTACAACAGCAATCGCTGTTTCAAGATCATCAGCAACATAAATATGTCCGTATGCTTCAATTGAAGCCTTCGCAATTTCTTTTCTCGGTAATGTTTCAACTTGTCGTTCGACTTCCGCTTTTACCTCTTCTGCCTGCTTCATTGAGGTTGTCACAAGGATACTTGATGCCTGCTTATCATGTTCTGCCTGTGATAAAAGATCTGCCGCAATTTCATTTGCTTTCGCGGTTTCATCACTTAACACAACAATTTCACTCGGTCCTGCGATCATATCGATATCAACATTCCCGAATACTTCCCGCTTTGCCAAGGCTACGAAAATATTTCCTGGACCCATAATTTTATCTACAGCAGCGATTGTTTCCGTTCCATATGCTAACGCTGCAATCGCCTGTGCTCCACCGACTTTATAAATCTCTTCAATACCAAGTTCTTTAGCAGCAACAAGAACCCCTTCTGGAAGTGTTCCTTCTTGATTTGGCGGTGAAACAAGAACAATTCGTTTAACACCTGCCACTTGTGCTGGAATGACATTCATTAAGACTGATGATGGGTATGCCGCTGTTCCCCCTGGTACATAGACACCGACTGCATCAAGTGCTGTGATTTTTTGTCCAAGCATTGTTCCTTCTTCATCATAGCTAAACCAAGATTCACGCTTTTGTTTTTCATGGAAAGAACGAATATTTGCTGCAGCTTCGCGGATGATGTCTACTAATTCTTGATCTAAAGCTTCATAGGCTGCTGCATATTCAGCTTCTGTTACCTTCAAGGAATCTAGTAAAACACGATCAAATTTTTCTGTATAAGAAAATAGAGCGGCATCTCCTTGTCCGCGCACATCTGTGATGATGGATTGGACGATTTTCCGTTGTTCCTCTGTCCCCGTGTCAATCGTTCGTCTTAAACTAACCTTTTTATCTGTAATGGTTGTAATTTTCATTGATTAGCCCCCAATGATCTTTGATAGTCTCTCAACTAATTCATCAATCGGTTCATCCTTCATACGATAGCTTACCGGATTTACGATTAAACGCGATGTAATGTGGCAAATATGCTCAAGCTCGACTAACCCGTTTTCTTTTAATGTTCTTCCTGTTGACACAATATCAACGATCCGCTCTGCTAATCCGATTAATGGTGCAAGCTCAATCGATCCGTTTAATTTAATAATTTCCACCTGTTCACCTTGCTCGCGGAAATAACTTGATGCAACCTTTGGATATTTTGTAGCCACTTTAGGCGCAACATTGGAGATTTTTGTATCAGGAAGACCTGCAACTGCTAAATAACACTCACTAATTTTTAGATCAAGTACCTCATACACATCACGATCTTCTTCAAGCATGACGTCTTTTCCTGCAATTCCAACATCTGCTACCCCATGCTCAACATATGTCACAACATCCATCGGCTTCGCTAAAATGAAGCGGATGTTTTCGTTTGGAACGTCCAAAATTAATCTTCTGGATTCATCGAACTCAGGAGGAAGCTGATAGCCAGCTTTGCGAAGCATATCTGCCGCTTCTTCAAAAATTCTTCCTTTTGGCATCGCAATTGTTAATTGTTGACTCATCCTTACAGCTCCTCCTTTCGAGAACCAATAAAATAACTTACTTCTTCGAATTTTTTTGTATATGCATCAACATCTTTAATACCGGTAATATCCTGCATGACAACTCGTTTATTTGATTGTCTTAGCTCTGTTGCATAGATAATAGCCTCAGCACGACGCTCTTGACTGTATACCACACATTGAAGTGTTGCTTCTTCTGTAATGTTAAGAGCTTCGATTAAACGATCCAGGTGCAGACCAAACCCTGTTGCAGGTGCCGCACGGTTAAATTTTTCAAATAAGTGGTCATAGCGTCCGCCATTTCCAATCGGGAATCCTACATTATCCGCGTACACTTCAAATAAAACACCTGTGTAATAGCTCATATGGCTGACAATATTTAAATCAAGTTTTAGATAGTCTGTTACTTGATAAGCTTCAAGTGCACTCCAAATTTGTGAGATTTCTTCTAGAGAGCTTAGAGCTTCCTGTGAGGTAACAAGTTCTTTCGCTTCATTTACTTTTTCAATGCCTCCACGAAGTTTTAATAACGTAAACAAACGCTCTTTATCAATAGAGGATAAAGGTAAGCTTTTCACATGCTCGCGGTAGCCTACATAGTTTTTCTCATACAGGAATCGTCTTAGTACATCTGCTCGTTCCTGATTTCCCAGCACTTCTTTAAATAAGGCATTTGCGTAACCAATATGGCCGATCGCAATTTTGAAATTATTCAGCCCGGCTTTCTTTAGTACTGAAACCATTAAGGCAATCACTTCAGCATCTGCGCTTGAAGTTCCATCACCGATTAGTTCTACCCCTACTTGTTCGAATTCAGCAGGACGTCCACCTTCATGCTGTTGGGCACGAAAAACATTTGCTGAGTACGCAAGTCGTTGTGGATAGAGGTTGTTAAATAGTTTTGAAGCAGCTACACGTGCAATTGGTGCTGTCATATCTGGACGAAGCACTAATGTGTGACCTTGTTGATCTAGTAATTTAAAAAGCTGTTGATCCAGGATAGCAGATTGAACGCCAACTGTTTCATAATATTCCAATGTTGGTGTTTCGATAAATTCAAATCCCCAGCCTTCAATTTCATTTGTCATTTCATTGCGTGTTTTCTTTTTTACTTCATATAGTTTTGGTAATGTATCAACCATCCCAAGTGGTTTTTCAAACATAAACATATGTGTCAGTACCCCCGTCGTCATTGAATACTAAGTTAATTTTCAGAATCCTTTACTTCGCTAATATGCTAATATACTACCAAAGTGAAGGGGATATTTCAAGGAATTACTATATATTAGGTGAAATTTATTTAGTTTACATATTATTCTGACTTTTAAGTGTTTAAACAAACGTTTGATTAAGGTATTATTTTGCCTTTTAATGCTATTGTAAGAAGTGTTGTGTTGTTTGATTGCAGCTCCAGGTTGCTCGCTTTCCGCGGGGCGAGCGCTGAGCCTCCCTCTAGAAATGTTGTAATATCAACCTTTAAAGCTGTTTTCCTGGCTAATAAAATTTTTTTATTATCAATTAATTTATAAGATTTTCTAAATGTTCAAGAATCTGTAAGGGGAAGCTTACGCTTCGCTAGAGCTAATTGGAAATTATTAACTCTATAGTGCTTATGTGATGCACATTGGATCTCTGCGAAACTTATGATGACTTACCCTCCCATGTCTCTTGGCGTCTAGCGCATACATTCCTTCGTTTGGTCTATTCATAAGGCAGAGGCTGGCAATGCTCCTCGAGGGACTCTTGGTCTAATGGCTCATATCGTGCCGGCTTCTCCGTGTCATCCTCTTGTTTAGATTTTCAAACTACTAAGAAGTAGCTCAAGCTGCCTCTTGGAGGCAATGGAGGTCTCTCATCATAAGACTTGCATTAAAGTGCACACGTTTCACACACAAAGCGTGTAGAATTTTAAGTAACTTCCCACATAATACAACCATGGCTTCTTTCTTCTTCAGCGGATTGACAGTACGAGTTGTGTAGTATTTATAAAGGGATTTAAATGCTATGTTATGTTGAATTAATGGAAGAATAACTCTGTATAATATAGCTCTGAGTTTCCTTCTACCCCTTTTTGATATTTTCTTTTGGCCTATATGTTTGCCCGAAGAGTTTTCCCTAAGGGTGAGTCCCGCTAATTTAATTAATTGGCGTGGATGCTCATATTTGCTAAGAGAACCAATCTCAGAGAGTAATTCAACTGCTGTATTTTCACCTAAACCAGGAATAGATAAGATATACTCATAGTCTGTCAATTGTTGAGCGAGTTCAGTTAATCTAGAAGATAAAGCTTCTAGTTGTTTAGAAAGAGTTTTGAATTGAGAAAGCAATGCTTCTATCTCAAATCGTGCCATTTCTAGTCCCTCTATAAGTCCGATGGACTTGGTGGCTAGTAATTTCAACTTTTGAATCTTAGAAACAGAAAGACATTGTAGTCCTTCTACATTTTTGTATAGCTGAATCAGTTCTTCATCACTTTTCCCATCAAAATCAATTGGTAATGGCGTCATTTCAAGCACAGCGCAAGCGTTCTTCCCAAAACTTTTGAATATGTGCTGAAACTCAGGGAAATAAAGATCTGTCCAACGAATCATACGGTTTTTAATAGATGTAATATCTTCTTGTAATTTCGACCGAAGGCTCGCTCCGTTTCGAAGTTCTGCTTCTACCCCAGTTAGTATTCGAGAATAAGTGAACCGTCCGTCACGTATTAAGCTAGCGATAACGCGAGCGTCTTTTTGGTCGTTTTTGGTTTGAAGGTTATCATCTAATTCTTTCGTTCTATTCACGTGCATAGGATTTACCAAGACAAATCGAATTTGCTGATCAACCAGATATGCAGCTAAGTTCATCCAATAGTGCCCAGTGGGTTCAAATCCGACTATAACCTCTGATTTTTGATGGCGAGATTGTAGAAACTTGATTCTTTTAACTAGCTGTTCAAAACCAGCATCTGATTGAAAGAACGGAAATGATTTTTCTAACACACGGCCACGATCGTCAGCTGCACATGCAAAATGTTTCTGCTTGGCAATATCGATTCCAATGACCAACGTATGTTCAGAAACTTGATTAATTTTGTGATTCATATTACTATTCATCATATGTCCTCCTGTATGGTGATGAGTTTCGATTGGGAAGTTGATACTCAAGCATCTTACAAGAGGACTTTTTATTTTGCAAGAACCCTTTAGGATTATAAACAGGAATGCTCCTCGGAGCAAGCTCCTGTGGGGTCTCACCTGCCTCGCACATCCCCGCAGTAGTCTCGCACCTTCCGCTTCAATCAACCTAAATAGTGTGTGCTAAGACCGTTTTGATTAATGAGTATATAACATGAACCTTAAATCACTTGTTCAACTAAAAGAAAAAGCCACTAGTTTGTACTAGCAGCTTCTTCTCTTTTTGCCAGCTCTTCTTTTGTATAGATGATTTGCATCGGGTTTCCTCCGACGAACGCTCCTGCGGGGACGTCTTTGTGAACAAGAGTTCCTGCTGAGACAATAGCTCCGTCGCCAATGATGATACCTGGCAGGATTGTTGTGTTTGCCCCGATCATCACTTCATCACCAATTTGAACATCACCAAGCCGGTATTCTTTAATCAAATATTCGTGAGCGAGAATGGTTGTGTTATAGCCGATTACCGTGTTTCTTCCAACCGATATCTTTTCCGGAAACATGACATCAAGCATCACCATAAGCGCAAATGAGGTTTGATCACCGATTTTCATGTGTAAAAAATTGCGATAGAGCCAATTTTTCATGGCTAAAAACGGTGTATACCGTGCAAGTTGAATAACAACAAAGTTCCGAACAACCTTCCAAAACGGAACGGTTTTATACACATGCCAAAGCGAGTTGGCTCCTGACACAGGGTATCTTGTTGTTCTTCTCACCTTATTTCACTCCAACAATCGGAAGTAGATCACTCATTCTTTCTAGTAAATAATCCGGATTGTGGCTGCTGATATATTCTCTGCCTTTTATACTCCAGGAAACACCGGCTGTTTTTGTACCTGCATTTTTTCCAGCCTCCACATCATGGTGATTATCACCGACCATGATCGCTTCCTCCGGTTTTGAGTCAAGCTGTGCTAATGCGTTTAAAACAGGTTCCGGATGCGGCTTTGCGTTTTCAACATCATCAAGAGTGACAACAACATCAAAAAACTGATCAAGCTTTGTAAGCTTTAGGCCCATGTTCACTGTATCGCGGATTTTTGTTGTTACGATACCGAGTTTGAAGCCATGCTCCTTAAGGGTTTTGATTGTTTCAAACACTGTTTCGTATTCCGTTACAAGCGTGTCATGTTGTTCATGATTAAACTTGCGATACACCTTCACCATTTCTTCTGTTTTCTCCGGGTTGATACTTGTGAATGTATCATAAAGAGTCGGGCCGATAAACGGCAAAACATCATCTCTTTTATATTGGTCCGGATAATACGAATGTAGTGTGTGGAGAAAGGATTCAATAATTAATTCATTTGTATTGATTAATGTTCCGTCCAGGTCAAATAATAGTGTATTAATTTTCATATGTCGCTTCCTTTCTTCTAGGTGCTGTTTCGAATTTTCTCCAGATAGCTGCTACTGTCATCGTAAGAATAATCGCCACAGACAAACGAATAACAAGCAACGGCCATACCGGAATTCCTAATGGAATAAAAATTAATGTATCTTCTACAACGGCATGACAGGATACTAAAAAGATAAAAGCGAGTGTTAAATCTTTATAGCTTACACCATCTTCTTTGACTGCTTGGATCATGACACCTGCTCCATATGCCAGCCCAATTGTTAATCCTGCCACCAATGTCATCGATGTGTTTTCCTTCATACCAAGCATTCTTGTAACAGGTGCCATCCAACGGGTAAATACATTTAAAATTCCATAATCCTTTAAGTATTGAATAACCAGCATTAACGGGATAACAATTAACGCTAATTGAACAATACCAAGTGTTGCTTTTTGTAACGCAAGCACGATGATTTCAAACCAACCGTTTGGTACCACACTTGTTTGACTAACAAATCCGTATTGTGCCGTTTCACCTCCGCCTTGCCAGGCAAAGTTTACGACAATCGCTGAACTTATGGCAAGACCAAGTCTTACAATTAAAATGATCCATAGCTTCAACCCAACCTTCGCCGCCACAGAGGATTCCACGAGTAAATTATGTGAAAAGGAAAGCATCAACGCTAAGATAAATACTTCCTTCACGGTTAATTCCAAAGATAATATGGCTCCAATTCCTGCATAAAGATTAAGAAAGTTCCCTATGACAAGCGGGATAGCTGCTTCACCTGATAACCCGAAGATCCCCATCAATGGCGAAATCAGCTTTACAATCCATCCTAATACGGGTGTATATTGCAGCAGGCTCACGATCAATGTAATTGGAAAAATAACCTTTCCTAATGTCCAGGTTGTTTGCAATCCTGCCTTCAAGCCTGTTTTCAAACTATCAAACACTTCAACCCTCTCCCTTGATGTAAAATTGCTAATCAGCCAGGGTTTTATTGACTCGCATCTAAATAGCGCTCTTTTGAATAGCCCTTCATCCGTCGGAAAATGATAACTCCTACAGCAATAAGGATCAGAACAATAGAAATCACTTGTGCAATTCGCAATGTATCTGTCAGCATTAAGCTATCTGTTCTAAGTCCTTCAACGAAAAAGCGTCCGATGGAATACCAGATCACATATGTTAAGAAAAGCTCCCCGCGTCTGAAGTTTGCTTTGCGTAGCAACATGAGTCCGATAAACCCAACAAGGCTCCATAATGATTCATATAAAAAAGTCGGATGGTAATATTGTCCATTTATATACATTTGATTGACGATAAAATCAGGTAAAAGTAAACCTTCCAAAAACTCTCTTGTTACAGGTCCTCCATGTGCTTCCTGATTCATAAAGTTTCCCCAACGGCCGATCGCTTGACCTAGAATAATACTTGGTGCCGCAATATCAGCTAATTTCCAGAAGGAAATGTTTTTCACTTTGGCAAATACTGCCCCAGTTATAACGGCAGCAATTAATCCACCGTGAATCGCCAGTCCACCATTCCAGATCTTAATAATGTCACCTGGATTTTGAGAATAGTAATCCCACTGAAAGATAACATAGTAGATTCTTGCCCCGATGATGGCAATTGGAATCGCAAACAACACAAGGTCCACAAATGTGTCTTTATGTAATCCGCGTCTTTCACTTTCCTTTACTGCAATGAACAATGCCAGTAATGCACCAAGACCAATTATCACACCATACCAGTGAATTTGCAGTGGTCCTAATTCAAGGGCAATCGGATCAAGAGGCTTAATACTTTCTTCCATGTCTTCATCTCCCTCTATGTATGATTATTGCTTTTTCTCTGTCCCTTCATCCAGGAGTTGGGTAAGCACAATCATATTTATTTTACTTTTTTTATGTATCGATATCTACCTAATTCTTCCAATTGATAAGGAATGGAATCGGTTGTTTTCCGACTCCATTATGATTTTAGGATCATTATTCCTCTTCATGGTCTCCTTCTTCAATCACACCTGCAAGCTTGTTTGTAAACTGCTCAGCCGCATTTACACCCATTCTCTTTAAGCGATGGTTCATCGCCGCCACTTCAATAATAACGGATAAGTTTCGTCCAGGTCGAACTGGAACTGTTAGCTTTGTTATATCTGTATCAATGATTCTCATTTTATCTTCTTCTAGTCCCAAACGGTCATATTGTTTATTTTTATCCCATATTTCAAGATTAATCACAAGGGTGATACGCTTGAAGCTTCGGACCGCACCTGCACCAAATAATGTCATAACATTGATAATGCCCAGTCCTCTAATTTCCAATAAATGTTCAATTAGCTCAGGGGCACTACCGATTAGTGTATCGGTGTCTTCCTGGCGGATTTCAACACAATCATCGGCAACAAGACGGTGTCCACGCTTGACAAGTTCAAGAGCTGTTTCACTTTTCCCGACACCGCTTTTCCCTATAATTAACACTCCGACTCCGTAAATATCAACTAATACACCATGAACCGCAGTTGTCGGCGCTAATTTTCCTTCAAGGAAATTAGTTAAATGACTTGATAAGCGCGTTGTTTTCATTGGAGATCGTAATACAGGTACCCCTTCTCGTTCTGATGCTTCAATAAGCTCTTGAGGCGTTTCCATTTCTCTTGTCACAATGATCGCAGGGGTAATATCTGTGCAAAGCTCGTCCATGCGATGTTTCTTTTCCTGTGGAGAAAGCTGATGGAAAAACGATAGCTCTGTTTTCCCGAGCAGTTGAACACGTTCTTTTGGGTAGTATGTAAAAAAGCCGGCCATTTCAATTCCCGGACGTGACAGGTCACTTGTTGTTATCGGACGATTGATTCCTTCTTCTCCACTGACGATTTCAAAATTAAATTTATCAACTAGATCTTTTGTGCGAACTTTTGGCATGATGTATCCTCCTTTATGGACATGAAAAGCAAGTGATGTATTACCGCAAACTTTAGAAAACTTCTGTCTCTATTCTAGCACTTGTACCATACTTTCCAAAATAAAAATTAATTTATTCTTCTTATAAAACTTATGCGCTACTTTTTTCGTAAAAAGCCTTATATAAAGGTTGAATATGATGACAAGGAGGAATGTTCATGAAAATTGCGATTGATGCGGGACATGGGTATGAAACACCGGGAAAACGGTCGGTTGATGGTATGAAGGAGTATGAGTTTAATTGTGCTGTTGCAAATGAAATGAAGAAGCTATTGGTGAAGTATGAAGGAGTGACCGTTTTATTTACTCACTCTGACCAACGGGATGTTCCTCTGAATGAGAGAACCACAAAGGCAAATAAGGAAAAAGTGGATGTCTTTATCTCCATTCACGCAAATGCCCACGGTATTGGAAACCAATGGACAAGTGCTGAAGGAATTGAAACCTATGTTTATACAACTAAGCCAAAAACGGCTACCAGGTTAGCCCAAATGGTTCAGAACGAGCTCATTTCAAGCACAAAACGGAAAGATCGTGGCGTGAAAACAGCTAATTTCCATGTGTTAAAAGCAACATCCATGACAGCTATTTTATGTGAATGTGGATTTATGACAAACAAAGAAGAGGCAGCACTGCTTCAAAGCTCCAGCTACCGGCTTACATGTGCAAAAGCCATTGTAGATGCAATAGTGAAGTATTATCAACTAACAAAAACAAAAAGCACAATATCATCTTCCCTTTACAAAGTACAAGTTGGAGCTTTTTCAAACAAACAAAGTGCGGATGCACTCGCGAAAGAACTGATAGCGAAAGGGTATGATACGTTTATTGTGAAGTAAGGAATGAGGGACAGTCACGATTATGACTGTCCCTCTTTATGGATATATGAAATATAAAGGTTTATACTTAGTGTCGGTGTCCAGCTCCAGCGCCTAGCCTTAGATCGCACAGGACGTGCAAGTGCAGTCATGGCGATTCGCGTTTTTGACTGCATCTAGGGTCTAGCCACAAATGAATTGAAGACAAAGAACGTCTTCTATTCATTTGCGTCTTATTTGCCCTAGGCTGATCAAGGTGCTTGCGCTTTTCTTATGGTTTGCTCCCTGCAGCAACCTTTTCATTTGATAGTTGTTTGTAAATATTCAACTCAAAATAGGTTGTTGAAACACTTTTATTTGTTTTTTTCACATCAATGTCCATTGTAAATTGTTCTTTTTTCGGATGTTTTTCCGGGTTGTAAAAATGATATTTATCTTTATAGGGGGAATAGGTCCGCACATCAATTGTGTTCGTTTCTTCGTCCACATGAAGTAAACGAAGAAAACCGTTTCCTCCTTCAGGACCTTTTTGATAGTCAGCTAAAATCTGATAGACTTTGCGATCAACTGTACCATCACCATCATCATCAAGCTCATCTACCGCAAGCTGACTGCTGTGATAATGACCACAAAGCACTGCCACAACATGTTGATTCGGCTTGACAACTTTTTCAAAGATTTCATTGCCTTTATGACTTCTCTCACCATTCTTTTTTAAGTACTCATGAAAGGAGAGGATCGCTGTTCGGTCAGCATATCGTTCAAGCACATCATTGAGCCAATCGATTTCTTTTTTTCCAATTCCCCAGCCCATAGATACGAAGATATAATCTTTTCCATTAGCTGAAATCAAATCATAATGCCCCCGGTTTTGGTCAAAAGATCCTCCGTAATAGGACTTTTTCATAAACCGCTTTTCACCAAAATAGGCTTTATAACGATTAAAGTCATGTCCTTCATCATGATTTCCCGGCAGAACTCCATAAGGAATACGTGCTACATCCAAAGTATTCATATAAGCACTTGCCCGTTTCCACTGTTCTTCATCATTTCCTTTATTCACAATATCTCCTGTGTGAAACACATATTTAATATTCATCACATCTTTATTCTCTGCAATCCATTCCGTTATCGATTTAAAAATTGCGGGGTAGTCCTGTGCATAATACTGAGTATCTGACATCCATACAAACGAGTAATCATAGCTTTTTGATTTTTGTGGCAATTGGTCCTGGACAATTACACTTACTTTTCGATTTTGAACAAATTCCTCTGCATTTACACTCCCTTTTAATTCAAAGGATGTATCACCTGCCACCACACCTTCAATTTCCACCCATTTTCCTTCTACTACATTCCAGCCATACATTGTGACTTGTCTTCCTGGTAATGATTTCCCCTTCCAATAAAGGGTGATTTTATCAGATGGCTTTATGTCCCGGTGCACCTTTACATCAAAACGGTGATAAGGAAATCCAACTTGTGACTGTGTTTCATTTTCAGACGTGTACATACTTTTTAATGACTGATATTTTTCTTTGGAAAATTCACGCTCTCCTGGTGGAGAATAAGAGCGAGGAGGTTCTGTTTTCGCAGTATTTTCACTTACCATCATGTCACCCCTATCTGTTGAGGTGTATTGATGAGCATGAAAATAATTTTGTGGAGCACTTGCTTCGACACTCAATGAAGAACTGTCATTGCCACTAGTCGGGACAATGGCAGGTAAAAGAAAAATGAAACAAGTAATCATTAACAACTTCTGAATCCGTCGTTTATCCATGCAACTCACCCGCACTTAGTATGTGCAGGTTTTGGTGCTTTTACTAGAAAAACTTGGCTTATCGCCAAGTCCTAATGGCGAAAACCTTAGTTTTTCTTATACTATCATCAATAAAATCTTATACTTTCTGATAGTACTAGAAAAAAGAGCAAGATTCTCTCCCTGCTCTTTTTAAACAAACGTTTATTTATCCTTCTTCATCGGTTCAACAATCCCTTTTTGAATCATCACATTCAAGATCGCAATAAAAACAGCGGCAAGTAATGCCGTTCCAAAACCATCTATATTAAACGCATCACCCATCAACCCTTCTGTAATCATTAGCGTTACAGCATTAATAACAAAAAGAAATAACCCCAAAGTCAGAACCGTCACAGGTAACGTTAATAAAATGAGAAATGGTTTCACAAGCACATTCAGGATAGACAAGATAAAGCTCGCTCCTATTGCTGCCCAAATCCCGCTTAAATGAAAGGAATCAAAAAACCCGGCTACGACAATTAAAATGAGAGCATTCACAAGAATGCTCACAATCCACCTTTTCATCTTACATTACGTCCGTTTCTTCCGGGATTAAGAAAATGGAGATCAAATAGATGATTCCCATTGGAAAGAGGCCTGTGAAGAGTAAAACGATCACGAATAGGATACGTACTAAAGATGCGTCCATTCCGAGATATTCTGATAAACCTCCTAATACTCCGGTTAGTTTCTTATTCTGGCGAGATCTTGTTAGTTTCTTCATGTTTCATCATCCTTAAATTATTTAATCTCAATAGAGCCTGTTTTTGAGTCAGCAAAAAGAGTCATTTTTGCCTGCTGTGCTGTACGGAACTTAAGCTCTTTTTGAATTGTTTCATTTTTCTCATAGAAAATCTCTACATCATTAAGCAGTGCAGATAAGGACCCTAAATTTGATTTTAACTCTCCTACGATTGTACTTTCTTCCGGAACCGTAATATCAATATTTCCTGTCGCTGTTTTTGCATAGAATGTTTCACAACGATCATCGTTAAGCTTTACTTGTACATTACCATTAAAACTCTGCGCATCCAGCTTTTCTGCTGATCCATTAAATTGAATATGACCGCTGATCGTTTCCAGTTCAAGCTTATCAAACTGAGCATCTGAAAGTTTAATTTGCCCGTTTGCTGTTTCAAATTCTCCTTTAGCACCATTGAGTGAAGAAAAAGAAACAACACCGTTTGCTGTTTTTACCCTTATGGCTTCTACTCTTAAATCTTCCCCTCTAATCGGTCCGTTAAACAATTTCACTTTAACTTGTTCATATGTCTGTTCTGGCAGTCTGACAATCATGTTTATTTTCATCGTCTTTTTCTCTGTAAAGAACACAAAACGGTTTCCTTCCACTTGGCAATCAACACCGGCTAAAAAGGTTTCTCTTGCTTGTTCAGTGTTTTCGACACGGAACACTTTCACATCACATTCAACCCTAATATCCTTTTCAGGCCAAGGTTCGAAGCTGACACTTCCATTTGTAAGCTGAATATCAATATCCTGGAACGAATCACTTTGAAATTGAAAAATATGCTGAAGACCGATTGATTTACCAAAATTAAGATCTAAATCCATATCCTTTACTTTTTTGACGGCTGAATCGACCCAATCCATTAATTTATTTCCCATTGATTGCTTTTGTTCTGCAGAATCGTGATCATCATTAGAAGACTGCTTATTTCCCAAAACCTCAGTGGACAAAGCATTTATTTTTTCTTCCTTCACCGCTTCCTCATTTTCTAAGGCTTCAATAAGTGATAATGCTTCTTCCGCGGAAAGTTTTCCTTCTTCTACTAATCTTAAAATTCGTTTTCTTTGCTCTTTCATCCAAACTCCTCCTTAAGATTCTTTTGTGAAAATTTTAATTCCTTTAACAATGTTCCAAATAAATACAATAAGATTGATTAACCCAACTAATACAAAACCAGTAATGATAAGAAAAAAGGCGGTATCTTCTGAAGAACTAGAGGCTGCTGCAAAGAAAATCGTGATGAATAGACCTATAATAGATAAGAACGGAATAATGTGTGAAACAAGGGCTTTTTTGGCATGCTGTTTTACTTCGTGATGATCGACAACAAAATAAATGATGATAGGTAATAAAAATGGGGCAATAAACACACTAAAATAATTTAATGAAGCAAGGAATTTATTCGTATTATCCATTTCCTTCACTCTCCTTATCTTTAGTACGTATGAAAAAGGAAGAGGTTTCAGTATTGTTTCATGAATTTTTTTATTTAATGGTAAGGGAATTTGACCAAATCATCAAGTGATTTGGTCTGTTAGTGGTTGACTGACTTCATATTCGTGAACTTAAGGTTGGAAAAAACAGCTTCTCCTCCTTCTGAAAAGAGTGAGATTCCTTGATCTTTTTCTTCCGGAAAAATAACTTGTGAGTGTACTTTTTTTCCATCGTCAATAAAAACCTCAATGCTGTTTGTGTCAACGAGGATCTTCAGATGAACCTGCTTCTTGTTTGTGTTAAATGGTGATGTACTTTCTACTAGTTGCTGATTTTCATCAGGATGGCCTGTATTAGAGCGATTGACATAAAAGTAAGGCTGCTCAGGGTTATAGAAAATCCCAACATCAACATGTTTCTTCTTATCAGCCGACTCAAGTAGTCTTAGACCGACATTTTTGAGTTTTTCCCATGAGATATCAGCTTCTAGTTGATAGACATTTCCTTTTAATGGGAGAGTTTTAGATCCATTTACGTTTATGTTCTTGAATGATTCTGTTGTTGTTTCCAACTTGTTCAGGGCTTCAATAGGTTGTGAGGCCAGATAATAGTGATTGTCACCTTCATGTTTTAATTCAATTTGACGTACAATTGAATCCATCCCATTAAAGTCTTCCTGTAATGTTGGAGTGTTATGAGCATATGCCCAATTATTCATCCAGGCGAAGGCATAGCGTCTTGTTAGGTTATCTTTTTGTGTTCCATCTTCAAAGGTAACTCCACCATACCAATCAAACCCGTAATCAAGCCATTGAGGATCATTCTGTTCAGCAATAAATTCTTTTCCATCGAAATCACCGATCCAGTAAGCATACGTATTTGGCTTGTTTGTAGAAAGTCCGTTCGCACTCACTCCAAGCACCCATTTTAAAGCCCCATCATCGGCTTGCATAAGGTAGAGATCAGGACATTCTACAATACCCATTCCCTCGGTTGTAAAACCACTTGTATATTCCCAGTTTATCAGGTTATTTGATTCGTAGAACCCTATTTTAGCTCCTTCTGCCATGACCATTTTCCACTTTTCATCCCGCTCATCCCACATCACCTTTGGATCCCGGAAGTCATGTGTTCCCGGATTTTCCATAATTGGTTTATCCCCATAAGGAGTGAATGTTTGTCCTTTGTCGGTGCTGTACCATAAAAATTGTTCCTGCTTCCCACCATCAGCTGAAGGCTGTGTCACAATGGCAATGAAAGCTCCTTCTCCAAATCCTGCTGTATTCTCCCAATCTATGACAACTGAGCCTGACCATGGATCTCCATTTTCAGTCGTATATTTTGGAATGGCTACACCTTCATCCTGCCAATGCACAAGATCTTTTGAACTGGCATGCCTCCATTCTGTACCATTTCCATCTGGGTAATCACGGTTATAAAGGTAGTAATAATGATATTTCCCATTCACATAGAGGGGTCTTTGAGGATCGTTTTTCCATTTATCAGGTACGGTAAAATGGTAGTGAGCACGAATTGAGGACGTTTCTGTATCTTCTTTATTGGTTTGAGTAGGTGTTTCTTTTTTGAAATTCATCACAAATACAATTACACCTACAATTAGAAAGCAAATAAGAAGGAAGCCGATTTTTTTATGTTTTTGCATATTGATCACCACGTTTAGCTTCAGTATATAGAAAAAGAAAATGCCTTATGTAAAGCGGCATTTTCTTTTTAACTGAATTATTTAATCGTTATTTGACCTTGCTCAAGAATTCCATCTTTCACAACAGAGGTTTTATCACCTTTAATGTTTAATAGGAAGCTTGGTGCAAAGGTAGATTGATGGTCTTCAAAATATCCTCTGTTTGTCATATAACTTGTTACGACTGTATTATCGCTTCCTTCTTGCGGAATCGCGAAATGTGCGTAAGTCCATGTCACATCATATGGATCAAGATCTTGATGTAACACAAGTCCTGTTTTATTTAATGGCTTGTATGGGCCTGTTAATGAGTTTGACACATAACCTAATAGATAAATATCTTCATCATCAATACCATCAATCGTCATTTTAGATCCTCTTGAGCTTGTAAATAGATACCATTTTCCATCCTTTTTAAAGATGTTTGGACGCTCAATTTCGTCTGTTACTGTGTTTGATGCAATCAGTGGCTTCATGACTTTCTTTAATGAGTAATCATCATTAATTTCAATAATTCCAAGTGCACCGTTTGATATTTCCGCTAAATCCTTTTTAGGACTATTTAATAGATTGCTTTTTTCACTTCTGAAGAATGCTTCACTTTTACCGTAATAAGCTTTATTAAATAATGAGTTCTCACCTTGGTAACCTGTTTCTGTTCCTGTGTTCGCTTCAAAGACAAGGTATTTACGGCCATTTTCTTCAATATAATGAGGATCTCTTAATGTATGATTATCTGAATAATCTCCACCGCCAAATGCTTGTTGAACTGTTTGATAGTTTTTTCCGTCTCCATCAAAGATCGATTTGTGATCTTCAATTCCATCTACTTTCAATGTGTTTTCACTTGGCTCAGATACATTGATTTGTGCAGTTGTTAATGTTTGCTTACCGAAGAATCCATTCGCAGGATCCCAACCATGTCGGTTTGTATAAAATAAACGAACTTCTCCGTCAGACGTTAATGTTGCAGAACCAGACCATTCTTCTGCTTGGTCTCTTAAATTTTGTTCATCTGATTTGAATTTGTCGGAATCTTTAAAGACTCTTCCTGCATTTTTCCAGCTATCAATTGAATTGTCGCCAACTTTTTTATAGAACATGTAGATGAATGTGTCCCAGCCTCTATCAGGGTCACCTGCTAAACCAAAAACAATTTGGTAGCCATTATAGGTTGCAACTGTCCCGTCGGCATTTTGTAATGGCCATGTATCCCATACATCTAAATTAATTAAGTTTCCTAGCTCATCATAACCTTTTGCAGATGAGATATTTTTAATTTTTGACTCATCAAATTCAGGAACAGTGTATTTAGAATCTCCCTGCTGTTCAATAAGTTTATGCATATCAGAACGTGTGATATGGGAAATTCCATAGTCCTCTTTGTGATCACGGGAATCTTTTTCTTTCGCAAACGCAAAAGACTCACCGCCCCCTAATAAAATAGCTGTACTAAGTGTTACGACTGTTGCTTGTTTGGCAAAACTCTTAAAGTTCATCGCTTATCCTCCTAGCAAGTTTTTGTTTACAACTAAAATTATAGGGTAATAGCGCTATCCGAGGATATGTCACAAATTGATCGGAATTTCGTCGTAAATTGATATGACATAGGGACAAAGGCGCTGGGGCTGGATGGGACAAAGGGACAGGTACACTGTCCCTGAAGGGGACAAGGGACCTGTCCCCTAGTCCCAGGATTGTTGTAGTTCTTGTAGTAGTTGGTCGCGGTTTAGCTGGTTGTCGATGTATTGTTGCATGGAGGAGCCGAATTCTTCTCTGATGCCGACGGGGAAGTGGAACCAGTTGGAGGATAGGGTTTTTCCTTGTTTATAGTACGTTAAGGTGTCATGTGCAAGTGGCCCTAGATGATTTGTTTCAATGTTCTTAAACGCCGGGATGAATTTAAATTGTTCGGTCATATATGATTTTCCTTGTGTTGATGAGACCATCCAATTTAAGAATTTCTTTGCTTCTTTTTTCTTTTCAGATGATGATTGTTTATTGATGACCCAATAATTTGAAACGCTCACGACAAGAGCATCGTTTTTTGGTTCATCATTGATGGGAATCGGCATAAAACCAATATTCATATTTGGCGAAGCTTGGTCAATCATCGGTTGAACCCAGTTGCCTTGAAGGAGAATGGCTGCTTCACCTTTTGTAAACATGTTTAATTCCATTGAATAGTCAGTCGTTAATGGTTGTTCATTTCCGTATTTTATGGTTAGATCGAGCAAGTCAATCATCTCTTTGAATACCTGATTTGTTGTGATTTTTTCACTTCCTGAATGGAGATTTTTTATAAATTCATCAGGATCATCTTGCTGAGCAAAGGCTATATTTAATAGAAAAACTCCGAGCTTCCATTCTTCATAATATCCATTTGCAAAAGGTGTAATGCCTGCCTTTTGTAATTGTTCCGCTGCTTTTTCTAATTCTGTTCGTGTTTTTGGAGATGTTTGAATTCCCGCTTTTTCAAATAAATCTTTATTGTAGATAAAGCCGTATCCTTCCATATTGACAGGCATTCCATATAACTTTTCATCAAACGTCATAGGGATTAGAGTTTCATTGTAGGCTTGTTTGACCCACGGCTGATTTGATAAATCTTCTAAAAGGTTCTTCCATAGCTTACCTTGCTCATATCCATTATTCGTGAAAATATCCGGACCTTCTCCTGCTGCAATCTGCGCTTTTAGATCTGCGAGATCATCTGTTGCTCCCCCAACCGTTTCAACTTGAATGTCTATGTTTGGGTTTTCCTTTTCATAAGCCTTCACCATTTGCTCAAATTGTGTTGAAATTTCCACTTTTGGATTTCTCACTTGTAGTGTCAATTTGGGCTCAGCTGCTGCTTTCGATTCCTTTAGCTTCGTCGCTTCCTGACAAGCTGAAAGGGTTAGACTTAGGCCTCCAACTAATAATAAACCTGTGATCCTTTTTTTCATTCTTTCACCTCAGTATGTTTCACATTCCCTACTGGTCAATGCTTGTTTTTCTTTTGCATTTCGGTACTCAAAAGGTGTCATACCAACCACTTTTTTGAATAGTTTTGAAAAGTATTTTTCATCCTGATAGCCGAGCATTAATGAAATAGAGAGGATACTCTCCTCTGTTTCCATAAGCCACGTTTTCGCTTGATTAATTCTTAGGTTCATGACATATTTGGACAGTGGCAATCCTGTTTGTTGTTTAAACTTTCTTGAAATGTGTTCACGACTTAAGAAGAAGCGGTTTGCCAGTTTTTCCAAACTTAGTTCTTCCATATAATACATCTCTACATATGCTACGATATCCTGCATCCGGCGGGCATCATCCAAGTCATTTACACGATGAATTGATCGAAAGTTTTGACCTTCCATTTCCCTTTGTAAATCCCGAAACGATCTTGGGATTTCATTTAATAAGCTGATCGGCTTGCCGCTAACAAGTCTGATCGGAATATCAAACTGCTGACTAATCCATTCTTCAATCAAAATCCAGTCCGATTCATTTGACATCACGAGACAAAGTGAGGAATCATGCTGAAGAGCAAAAGCATTCCCCCATCCTTGTTTCATAAGCTCAGCAGCTAGCTGCTGTATATAAGGTTCAGCATGATGCATTTGATAAAAAGACATAAGTGTTAATTCGTATTGATTCGCATGAGGAAGAAATGAAGCTATTTCCAGCTCATCAAATTGTTCTCCTATACAGGCTTGTGTCACGACCTGGTTCATGCGAAACCTTTTAACACTTTCCAAATCCCCATTATCTTTGTTGCTTCGTTCCTTTTCTTCCTTTTTCCAGGCTTCAACTGCGGCAGCTAATGTGTGATTAAACGGCTCTGCTTCAATGGGCTTTAATAAATAATCAAAGCTGCTAAACTGAATGGCTTTTCGCATGAAGGAATAGTCGTCATAGCCTGTGATGAAAATCACTTTTCCTGTATAAGAGTTTGTATGCAGCCATTCAATCAGCTCCATCCCATTCATTCCGGGCATTTTTATATCAGTAAAAATAATCTCCGGGCTTTCCTTTTCTATGATTTTTTTGGCTTCTTGTCCATTTGCCGCTTCAAAAAGAGTCGTAATACCATATTTCGCCCATTCACCTAATTGCTTCATCACAAAACGGACATTGATTTCATCATCGATCATGAGAGCCTTCACTTTATCCCATCCTCCTTTGATGTAGGAAAAAATCAATAGATGTTAGATTTATCTAAAAAGATCGTCTTTTCATCCTTTTGCAGGACAGCCTCAAGCGGGATAATAAGTTCCACACAAAAGCCTTCCCCATTCTTCGTATCGAGCTTCAGGCCTGCATTCTCCCCATAGTTTAAAACTAAACGATCATGGATATTTTTCAGACCAATATGCTCGTGTGAATTTGTTCCCTCATAAGAAGAGGAATAGATATGTTCTCTTAATGAGTTTAATTTTGAAGAAGAAACACTTGACGTGTCATTTTCCACGGTAAGAATGACGTTCTCACCTGTTCTTTTTCCATAAATACTTAAACTGGCATCATAGAAGCCTTCTTCATAACAATGCTTAAAAAAGTTCTCAACTAGCGGCTGAACGATCATACTCGGAATCTTCATATTTAACAGTTCTTTGTTTAACTGTATGGAAACATTAAGTTCATGTCCGAAACGCTCTCTTTGAAGAGAAAGATAACGTTCAATATACTGGACCTCATCACGTAGAAATACCCATTGATCAGCTCGGATCGAGTACCTCATCATGTTGGATAAAGTGGTTACTAATTTATAGACATTTGGAGCATCTGACCTTAATGCCACAGCCCCGATTGATTGCAGGGCATTAAACAAGAAATGCGGATTCACCTGCGCTTTCAGAGCTCTAAATTGATTTTTTCTATTTTCAATTTCCAGTTTATATTCCCGGTCAATATGAAGATTTATTCGATCCATCATCTCCTTCATATGATTGTCTAAATGGCCGATTTCATCTTTTCTATCACTACCAAACGGCACCTGTCTCTTTCCGCCCTCAATGGACCGAACCTTTTGGCTAAGAGTTTTTATCGGACGAGTAATTCTGTAGGAAACATATCCAATCATCAAAAGTCCCATCAATCCGACTCCGATACCAACTAAGATATTGATGATTGCTGTTTGCCTCGCCTCTTGAAATAAATATTGACCAGGTGTGATTTTCACCAATTTCCATTGATCTAGTGATCCGGATAATGATTTAGTTAAGATAATCTCTCCATTTGAATTCTTGTTCTCTGCATTCATTTGCTTCAGTAACCCTTTAGGTGCTGGTTTTCCGATTAATGATGCATCAGTTGCGTACATGACATGATCATTAGCATCAATAAGCAGCACTGATTCTTCATTCTCCTCAATCAGGCTGTTACACAACCTAGCATAGACATCAAGATTAAGATCAATGGAAATGAAGCCAAGAACTTCGTTTGATAAAATATCAACTATTTTATGGTGAATCGTCAACACTACCGTCTTGTCAGACTCCGGAACAATCGCAGCATCATTATAATTTTCAATCTGATGCGGCGGTTCAATCAGATCAGAACTGTTCGAATTGTATAGTTTTTTAATAGATTCTTCATTCAATACGTCCGGTTTTTGCTTCGGAGCACTCACTTTTGCATGATAAGCTGTAATCGACTCTTTCTTTTTATCAAGATAAAAACGCACTTGACGGATTTCATTTCTCATCAAATAAAATGTTTCAACACTGTTTTCTTTTGATTGTGGAGGAAGGTCTTCTGATTCGTCTGTGAAAATAGTAAAAAAATCAGGATTTCGGTAAATCAGGTAAGGCAGATTAACCATTTCATCAAAATATTGCTCCAGTTCCTCCGAAAGTTTATCCATCTGATGATGACTAGCCTTAAGAGCTTGCTGTTCCACTCTATTTTTTGTATATCCATAAATAACAAAAACAGATAAAAAATACGGGATGATAATAAAAATAAGAAGCATAAGGAATAAACGACTTCTGATGCTCTTCATTCATATGCTCCTTTCCATAAAACCAAATCTCTTCTTACCATATCTAATTCTATTTTTAAGCTTTCGTCAACTTGGATAAATGTGTCAAACCAATACACAATAATGAGCTATTTCCTAATCTAATAGAGTTTGTGAACGGTTACTAAACGAAATGTCCCTTCCTTCTTTTTGGAAGAAATGAACCTATTGTACTAGATGGAGAGTTAATATGATGAAAAATAGTTAGAAGGAACGGAATCTGAAAAGTGTATAATAGAAAAACCCGCCAGTATAGACGGGTTTTTTTGTTTTTTATCTATTTAAATCTTAAAGCTACCTACTACATTTTTTAATTCCTCAGCCATATGTGCCAGAGCCTGGGCTGATGCATCGATTTCCTGCATGGACGCCAACTGTTCCTCCGTTGATGCAGCCACTTCTTCAGAACTAGCCGCATTCTCTTGAGCCAAACGGGAAACATCCATCGCCGAGTTCGCAATTTCATCAATACTAGCCGAAATTTGCTGCACTGTTGCTGTTACTTGTTCAATCTGCGGGGTAATATTCTTTGTACTTGTCAGGATCTGAGCAAACTTTTCAGAGGTTATTTCTGATACTTTTACCCCTTCCTCCGCATTTTGAACAACTTCATTCATAATATTTACCGATTCTTCGGTATCTTTTTGAATGAATGTAATTAAATCTGCAATACTCTTTGTTGATGCTTGGGACTGCTCCGCTAACTTACGAACTTCATCAGCAACGACAGCAAAGCCTTTACCATGTTCTCCAGCTCTTGCCGCTTCAATGGCTGCATTTAACGCCAGTAAATTCGTTTGATTCGCAATATCACTAATCACATCCAAAATAGAACCTATTTCTGTTGAACGCTGTGATAGTGTTTGAACCACTTCATTAGAACGTCCTACTGATTCACGAATAAACCTCATTTGGGTTAGGCTGTTTTTCACATAATGCCCGCCATCTTCTGCTTCCTTTGTTGTTTCTCTTGAAAGCTCAGAAACAGTTGAGGAGCTTTCAGAAATATGATGAATTCCTTGTAAGACTTCATGTAATGAGCTTGAATTAAGTTCCAGCTTTGTCGTTGTTTCCTCTGCACTACTTGCAATTTCCTGAATCGCAGAGGAAACGGTTTCTGTTGCTTTGCTCGATTGCTCTGCACTTGCATTCAATTGTTCGGCCGATGCTGCAACCTGATCTGAATGATCAGCAATCGAGCGAATCATTTCCCTCAAATTATCTGTCATAGCATTAAATGATTCGTTAAGATCATGGATTTCATCTTTATTCTTCATGGTTATCTTTTCTACTTGGAGATTTCCTGAAGCCACCTGCTTCGCTGCGTTACCCAACCGAACGATAGGTCCTGTAATAAAAATTGAGATAACCACTCCACAGAAAATAGCAAAAACAGCAGCAACACTGCTTAGAACGATTAGAGTTAATTGTGCCCGATCAGACTCTTCCTTTGTTTCTTTCACTCTTTCTTCTAAAATATCTTCTCTTAACCAATTATTCATAGAAAGAGCTTCCTCTGTTAAGCTCGTACTAATTGGGACAATCAGTTTTAAGCCATCCTCATTTGCCTTTGCTTCATCGATTGATTTTTCATCCATGACACGGTTCGCCGTTTCTTTAAATTGATTATTTAGCTCCTGAATGGACTGAAGACGATCCTTTGTTTCTTGTAAGGTTGATAGCTCAAGTCCTCTGGATATACTTTCATTTAATTGAGTATTTGCTTCATTCATCTTGTCTCTAAAGCTCTCATCATCGTACAGCATATAGGCACGATAATATCCCGTCTGCAAGGCTGTATCTGTTTGAATTGCTTGAGAAATCGCTCTTAACTCTGCCACCGTTTCGATCACATATTCATATGATTCATTTGATTGTTTCATATTTTGATAGGAAAACAGCGAAGCTGCCCCAAAAATAATCGAAACAACCAAAAAGCTCCCAATTATTTTTCGCTTGATTGATAAATTCATGATGTTCTAAACCCTTTCTTCTTGTTATTCTGGATGGTCTATTTTGATGAAGCCTTTTTGCACAATAAAAAAACACCTCTAATCCTAGGAAAATATACTTCAGCCTGGAATCAAACGCGCCTTTAGCAAGTGGCAGGATCGCTACCCTTGTACCAAATTAACTTTTGCAGAATGTAAATAAAACGATTAAAAAGAAACAGGTTCGCTATTACTTGTTAATGGTTTATTTTATAATAATATTCACTTTTATAATCTGGTTTGTGCTTCGGCATCAAGAGTAATCGATTTGACCCTTAGAAAACCTTGTACGAGTTCTATCCCATCCAGGATATTATATCGGCTAAAATTTTCTATTATTAAGGAAATCGAGGATTGTTTTTAATATATAAAAGTAAAAAAAGCTGATCTCTAAAGAAATCAGCTTTTCATCCAGAAGATTAGCTTTGTGCTACCTCTTCTTTTTCTTTTATTAATTTTCTCATTCGATCCCGATCGCGTTCTATAACCGGTTTTAGATATTTTCCTGTATAGGATTGTTCATTGTTCATAATATCCTCCGGAGTTCCATAGCCAACGATTTGACCACCTTTGTCTCCACCTTCAGGACCTAAGTCAACCAAATAATCAGTTGCTTTGATCACATCTAAGTTATGTTCAATGACGAGGACGGTATCACCATTATCTACCAGGCGTTGCAGGACTTTTAATAATCGTGCAATATCATCAACATGAAGACCTGTTGTCGGTTCATCCAAAATATATAAAGAACGGCCTGATGATCGTCTATGCAGCTCTGATGCCAGCTTTACCCTTTGGGCTTCCCCGCCGGAAAGAGTTGTCGCAGGCTGTCCAAGAGTTATATAGCCAAGACCTACATCATAAATTGTTTGCAGTTTACGCTTGATTTTAGGAATATTTTCGAAGAACGAAACAGCATCCTCTACCGTCATCTCAAGAACGTCAGAAATGTTTTTGCCTTTATATGTGACCTCTAGTGTTTCACGGTTGTAACGTTTCCCATGACACACTTCACAAGGAACATATACGTCAGGGAGAAAATGCATTTCAATTTTAATGATTCCATCACCGCGGCATGCTTCACAACGTCCGCCTTTTACATTAAAGCTGAAGCGTCCTTTTTTATAGCCTCTCACCTTTGCTTCATTTGTTGTCGCGAAAACATCACGGATATCATCAAAAACACCTGTATATGTTGCAGGGTTTGATCGAGGTGTCCGGCCGATTGGTGATTGATCAATATCAATGACCTTCTCAAGATGTTCGATTCCTTTTACCTCTTTGTGTTCACCTGGCTTTGCCTTTGCCTTGTGAAGCTTTTGTGCTAATGTTTTATGAAGAATCTCGTTTACTAACGTACTTTTTCCGGAACCTGAAACACCTGTTACCGCGATAAAAGTTCCTAATGGAAATTTCACACTTACATTGCGGAGATTGTTTTCCTTTGCACCTTTTATCTCGATATAACGGCCATCAGGTTTTTTGCGTTCATACGGAAGCGGGATAAACTTCTTACCGGATAAGTATTGACCTGTTAAGGAATTGTCATCATTCATCACTTCTTCAGGCGTTCCGGCAGAAATGACCTCTCCACCATGGATTCCGGCACCCGGACCAATATCAATTAAATAGTCTGCAGCCATCATCGTATCCTCATCATGCTCAACAACGATAAGTGTATTTCCGATGTCACGCATATTTTGAAGGGTTTGAATTAAGCGATCATTATCTCGCTGGTGAAGACCGATGGAAGGTTCATCAAGAATGTATAAAACACCTGTTAAGCGCGATCCGATCTGAGTAGCAAGACGAATCCGCTGAGCCTCTCCCCCAGATAATGTACCGGCAGCACGATTAAGGGTTAGATAATCAAGTCCAACATTATTTAGGAACCCTAATCTTTCACAAATCTCCTTCAAAATAAGATTGGCAATCTGCATTTCTTTTTCTGTCAGGGATAAATTTTGAAAGAATTCAAGTGACTCTTGAACAGATAGTTTTGTAATTTCTCCAACATGATTTCCCTGGATTAAAACTGCAAGAGTTTCCTTTTTAAGACGATACCCCTTACAGCTCGGGCAATTTTGCTGTCCCATATACTTTTCCATTTGCTCACGAATGAAGTCTGAGGTTGTTTCCTTATATCGTCTTTCAACATTTCGGATAACACCCTCAAATTGAATATAGTTTTCACGAACTTGGCCAAAGTCATTTTCATAACGGAAATAAATTTCCTCACCATCACTGCCATATAGTACTTTATCCAATAAATGCTTCGGAATATCCTTAACCGGGATATCCATATCAATTCCATAATGATTGCATACAGCTTCAAGCATTTGCGGATAATATTGTGAGCTTGTCGGCTCCCAAGGTGCAATCGCATGCTGCTTAAGAGAAAGGTCCTTATTCGGAAGCACAAGGTCTAAGTCTACTTTCAGTTTTGATCCCAAACCATCACACTCAGGACAGGCACCAAACGGGCTATTGAACGAAAACATTCTCGGTTCAAGTTCCCCGATTGAAAAGCCACATTGCGGACAGGCATGATGCTCACTGAACAGAAGCTCTTCTTCTCCCATCACATCGATGATTACTCTGCCTTCCCCTAGACCTAAAGCAGCCTCAAGTGAATCGGCTAATCGTGAAGCAACTCCTTCCTTCACGACAATACGGTCAATCACCACTTCAATGGAGTGCTTTTTGTTCTTCTCAAGCTCAATCTCTTCTGAAAGCTCATGCATTTCTCCATCAACACGAACACGTACATACCCTTGTTTTTTAATATCTTCAAATACTTTCACATGTGTTCCTTTTCGTCCAGACACAATAGGAGCAAGGACTTGAAGCTTTGTACGTTCCGGATATTCCAATATACGGTCAACCATTTGTTCAATTGTTTGGGAGGAAATTTCAATTCCGTGAACAGGACAGGTTGGACGGCCAACTCTTGCATAAAGCAAGCGCAGGTAATCATAGATTTCCGTCACGGTCCCAACAGTTGAACGCGGATTTCGACTTGTTGTTTTTTGATCAATTGAGATGGCTGGTGATAGCCCTTCAATCGCATCAACATCAGGTTTGTCCATCTGGCCTAAAAATTGACGGGCATATGCAGACAAGGATTCAACATAACGTCGTTGTCCCTCAGCATAGATGGTATCAAAGGCCAACGATGATTTACCTGAACCAGATAAGCCTGTTACAACAACAAGCTTATCACGCGGAATGGTCACATCTATATTTTTTAAGTTGTGGGCACGCGCTCCCTTCACAACAATATGTTCCATTGCCATAATTGCTTCATCCTTCCGCTTTCAGTTCTAAAATTAAATCACGAAGCTCGGCAGCACGTTCAAAGTTTAACGATTTTGCTGCCTCCTTCATTTCATTTTCCATTTCAGCTATGACTTTATCTCGTTCTTTCTTCGTTAACTTCGTCAGTTTACTCGCAGCAGTTGTTTCATACTCTTCCTGGTCTTCCGCTGCCATTGTTGCACGGATCGCATCACGGATTTCTTTTTGGATTGTTTGCGGTGTAATACCATGCTGTTTGTTATATTCCTCTTGAATCTCACGGCGACGCTTTGTTTCATTGATCGCGATCTCCATTGAGTTTGTCATTTTATCTGCGTACATAATAACATGACCTTCTGAATTACGGGCTGCACGACCAATTGTTTGGATAAGCGAGCGCTCTGAGCGCAGGAATCCTTCTTTGTCCGCATCCAAAATTGCGACAAGTGAGACCTCCGGGATGTCCAAACCTTCTCTTAACAGGTTAATCCCGACTAATACATCATATTTTCCAAGACGGAGCTCACGAATGATTTCAATCCGCTCTAATGTTTTGATTTCTGAGTGAAGATAGTTAATTTTAATGCCGATTTCCTTCAGGTAATTTGTTAAATCCTCAGACATTTTCTTCGTTAAAGTGGTAATAAGTACACGCTGATTTTTTTCTACTCTTGTTTGAATTTCACCAATTAAATCATCGATCTGCCCTTCAATTGGACGAATATCAATGGTCGGGTCAAGCAACCCTGTTGGGCGGATAATTTGTTGAATCATTTCAGGTGAATGTTCTATTTCATATGGACCAGGTGTGGCCGATACAAATACGATGTTTTCGATATGTTTTTCAAATTCCTCAAAACGCAGCGGTCTGTTGTCCTTTGCTGATGGCAAACGGAAGCCATGGTCAACAAGAACTTGTTTACGCGCTTGGTCTCCATTAAACATACCCCTAATTTGCGGCACTGTAACATGTGACTCATCAATAACAATAAGTGAGTCCTCAGGGAAGAAGTCCAGCAGTGTATATGGTGTTGAACCTGCCGGGCGCAAAGTTAAATGTCTGGAATAGTTTTCGATTCCCGAGCAAAAACCCATTTCTCTCATCATTTCCAGATCATATCTTGTCCGTTGCTCAAGACGCTGTGCTTCAAGAAGCTTGCCATTTTCGCGCAAATCCTCCAGTCGCTCCTCGAGTTCGACTTCAATGTTCTTGATAGCTTTTTCCATTTTCTCTTCTCTGGTAACGAAGTGGGAAGCCGGGTAGATGGCTACATGCTCACGGTCACCCATAATTTCACCTGTTAATGCATCCACTTCACGAATCCGGTCAATTTCATCACCGAAAAATTCCACACGGATACAGTGCTCATCACGGGAAGCAGGGAAAATCTCTACAACATCTCCGCGAACTCTGAATGTTCCTCTTCGGAAATCTATATCATTTCGTTCATATTGCACATCGACCAGTTTTCTTAGCAATTGATTTCGTTCAATTTCCATCCCTGTACGTAATGAAACAACTAACTCTTTATATTCCTCAGGTGAACCGAGGCCATAAATACAGGACACACTGGCAATAATAATGACATCTTTCCGTTCAAAAAGCGATGATGTAGCCGAGTGACGAAGCTTATCAATTTCATCATTAATACTGGCGTCTTTTTCGATAAATGTATCTGTTTGCGGCACATAGGCTTCCGGTTGATAATAATCATAGTAGCTGACAAAATATTCAACAGCATTATTCGGGAAAAATTCTTTAAACTCACTATAGAGCTGTCCTGCTAATGTTTTGTTATGAGCAATAATTAATGTTGGTTTATTCACTTCTTGTATCAGATTTGAAACAGTAAAGGTCTTACCTGTACCTGTTGCCCCCAGCAATGTTTGGAATCGCTTGCCCTGCCTGATTCCTTCAACTAATGACTTAATGGCTTTAGGTTGATCACCCTGCGGTTTGTATTTTGAGACTAATTCAAATTGATCGCTCACTCATAAGCCTCCATTCCGTTTTATCTCTATGAATAGTTTACCATATAATAGTGGAAAAACACTAAAAATACGAACTATAGTTCGTATTTTATTTTTATTATGTATTAGTATGCTGAGAGCTTTCCTCATATAGAGGAATTTTGCAACTTTTCATGTATTTTTGCAACTATCTCGGTTTTTTTTGCAGGTTTGCATTTATTTTTGCAGGATCCGGGATTTTTTTGCAACTTTCTTTTATTTTCTTGCAACCTTGGAATGAAACCATTTTTTTATATAAAAAAAGAGCTAGCACAGCCCTTTCTTACTTAAGTATTTCTCTTTTTGTGAAACCTCAAACCTATTTCTTCTTCAGCAGGTCCGCCTTCATTTTTCTTGCATAGAAAAACCCGACAGCAAGTGAAACGATGTCGATAAAAAAGATACTCGGTCCATGTGTATAGCCTTTCATATAGGAAGCAAGAAGCAGAGCTGCTGTTAATGCCGTTCCAACATAATGATTATAGCTTACCCGAGTAAAAAGCAGAACAAGAAGAAAAGGCATAATAAGTGCTAAAATCACCTTTATAACCATCTATATCACCTGTTCTTCCATTATAGTGATAAATTGTAAAAATACACAGTATCCTCTTTTGCATAGCCTTCCGATTCGTAAAGGGCTTGTGCTTTTACATTGTCTTTCGATGTTTCCAGTAAAATTCCTGCCGTGTTCGTTTCAACCGCAAATTCTTTCGCTTGATTCATAAGTGCTTTACCTACACCGTGTCGGCGATATTCTTCAGCAACGAACAAATCATTCAGCAGCCATTTTCGTTTCATTCCGACGGAAGAGAAAATGGGATAAAGCTGAACAAATCCGGCTGGAAGTCCGTCCTTGCTTTTTGCCAGGAATATGGTTGATTCATTTTGCTCCATTCTTTCCTTTAGAAAGGCTTTTGCTCCTTCAAGGTCAGATGATTGTCCATAAAAGATTCGGTAATTGTTAAATAATACAGCTACATCGTCCAAGTCTGACATTGTTGCTTTAATAATATTCACATGCTTCCCCTCGATTCTAATGATATATAGCCAATTCTATCATGAAAATCGTGCAAAAGAGGGCTAATTTTACATCATTAGCCCTCACCGTTTATTTCTGTGATGTAACACCTTGGTAGTCGTTTTCTTCTAAAAGATCAACTAACTCAATGTCTTTTTGATTTTCTAAAAAGTATCGCAATGTGAATTCATTTTCAAACAGTACCGCATAGGCACCAAAACGGTCACGAACAAGCATGCTTCTTGAATCAAAGAAACGTTTATCAAACTTCTCGCTCTTGATCCATCTTGGAATTCGTTCTCCAAGTGGAGTGAATTCAATCTCGACATTATATTCAGCCTTCATTCGGTATTCAAACACCTCAAACTGAAGCTGACCGACTGCACCAAGGATGATCGAGTCATTTAACTCTTGTCGGTATAGTTGAATCGCGCCTTCTTGAACAAGCTGTTCAATACCTTTTCGGAATTGCTTCGACTTCATGACGTTTTTCGCCTGAACCCGCTTGAATAGCTCAGGTGGGAATTGTGGCAGCTCTTCATATTGATAAGAGTCTTTTCCACCAATTAATGTATCACCAATTTGATAAATATTTGGGTCATAAATTCCAATAATATCACCAGGATAAGCTTCATCTACCGTGTCACGGTCTTTTGCCATAAAGGCCTGCGTTTGATTTAGCTTAATCGTTTTATTTGTACGACTTAAGTTCACACTCATTCCGCGTTCAAATTTTCCGGAACATACACGGAAAAAGGCAATACGGTCACGGTGTGCCGGGTTCATATTGGCTTGGATTTTAAAGATATAGCCTGAAAATTGATCTTTTTCCGGCTCGATTAAACCTTGATCTGTTTTACGCGGCTGTGGTTGTGCAGCAAATTGTAAAAATGTATCAAAGAATGTTTGCACACCAAAATTAGCAAGGGCACTACCAAAGAAGACAGGTGTTAACTCTCCTTTTTCCACTCGCTCCGGTGAGAATTCATTCCCTGCTTCTTCAAGCAGTTCCAGCTCACCTAATGTATCTTGATAGATGACATTTTCCTCAATATCTGTGCCAGATAACTCGCTTAGAGGAATCACTTCTTCCTCTTCATCACCTTTGAAGCGAACAAATTGCTTATTAAAGCGGTCATGAATACCTAAGAAACGTTTCCCGCTTCCAACCGGCCAGTTCATAGGATATGATTCAATCCCAAGTACTTCCTCAATTTCAGAAAGCAATTCCAAAGGATCTCTTCCTTCACGGTCAAGCTTGTTGATAAATGTAAAGATCGGAATTCCTCTCATCCGGCAAACTTTGAAAAGTTTAATGGTTTGAGGCTCAACACCTTTTGTTGAATCAATGATCATGACAACACTATCTACCGCGGTTAATGTACGGTATGTGTCTTCACTAAAGTCTTCGTGTCCCGGTGTATCTAGAATATTGACGTGGAATTCATGATACGGGAAGCTCATAACACTTGATGTTACCGAGATTCCACGTTTTTTTTCAATTTCCATCCAGTCAGATGCGGCAAATTTTCCTGATTTCTTTCCTTTAACTGTTCCTGTTGAACGGATAATTTGACCAAAGAAAAGGAGTTTTTCTGTTAACGTTGTTTTCCCTGCATCCGGGTGGGAAATGATCGCAAACGTACGTCGTTTATTTATTTCCTGTTGTAAGCTCATTCGCAATAACCTCTTTTAATTAAATTCGTGCTTCAAATATACTACAAAGCGCTTCAAAGAACAATTTGTTTAGGGAAACTTAGACTTTATCTTATTGACCCGTGTAAATTTGGCTAAACTTCCCAAACTTGTAGCTTTTCAAGAAGTGTTGGGCCGGTTGACTTCCGCTACAGGATGCTCGCTTTCCGTGGGGCGGGCGGTGAGCTTCCTCGGCGCAAGCGCCTGTGGGATCTCACCAACTCCGCTACTCCCACAGGAGTCTCGCACCTTCCGCTCCATCAACCTAATTAGTTTTGCTCAACAAAACTATAAAAACACAATTGTTAATAAAGAACCAAAATAAAAACAGGGGAATCGTCTCCCCCTGTTTAGCGCTGATACCGTCTTTTATGTTTTATTCTTTCTTTATTTTTCTCCGTTTCAACTAAATTCCATGCGGTGGTGTATCGGTATTTTTTTCCCCAGATTTGAATGAGCATTTTCATTCCGGTTATAAAGCATAGAATTAATAGACTTACAATTAGAAATAATATATCCATCTTCGTTCCCCCAATCATTCTTGTACACATGTATATGTTTTAGATGGGGAAACATGATGGTTTTTCATCATCATGTAAATGAAAATGTAAGTTCTGGTACCCACTGATTCATATGCTTTTTGATTTCTTCGTAAAGCTTTTCTTTACCTGATAGTTGCTCGAGCGGTTGAACATGGTACACTTCATTTACGAAGGTTGGGACGAAGGATGGTTCTTTTAGAACGATTTCACCGGTTTCGAGTTTTTTTTCGACGTTTAGTTTTAGAACTCCTCCGATATCTTTGTAATCTTCGGTTTGACCTGTAAAGAAATTACCGAGTGAATAGGCAACAAATGATCGTTTTCCATCCTCTCTTTCGATCCATTCAATTGGTTGAAGAACGTGTGGATGGTGTCCGATGATGATGTCAGCTCCTGCATTTGCTGTTTTGATGGCTAACTGTTTTTGCTCTTCATTTGGCAATCTTTCATATTCTTTTCCAAAATGTAGACTTACCACAACAACATCAGAGATGGCATTAGCTTGTTCAATTTCTTGTTTGATGTTTTTCTCATCAATTCGATTCACTAAGTAAGGCTTATCTTTCGGGGTTTCAATACCATTCGTTCCATATGTATAAGCAAGGAATGAAAAAACAATTCCATTCTTTTCAATTGTGCGAATGTTCTTTTTATCTTCTTCCGATAAAAAAGCTCCGGTATAAGGAATCCCCAGTTTATTCCAATGGGAGATTGCACTTTGGATGGCCTTTTCGCCTCGATCCAATGTATGATTGTTTGCTATTGTTACTAAATCAATACCGCTTTCTTTTAATATATCTCCAACTTCATACGGACTATTAAATGATGGATAGGTAGAAAGCCCAATTTCTGTACCGCCAATCATAGATTCCTGGTTGGCAATTGTTATATCCGCATTGTTTAATAAGGACTGAACATTTTTCAGATGAGGGGTAAAATCATATTTTTCATCACCAATTTGTGCAGGCTCATACACACGGTCGTGGATTAAAATATCACCTATAGCCGAAATCGAAGCACTTGTCGTTATGATTTCCTCTTTTTCCTTCTCTTTCTCAACAATCTGTGGATTCTGTTTTTCTTCCACTTTAACGATTTGATTTTCAGGAGCTGATGCTAGTTTGCCAAAATATAAGCCCAGTCCACAAACTAGAAGAACGAGCAGGGTGAATGTGATGACCTTTTTCATTAGGGTTACTCCTTTTTTGAAAACTACTACTTCTAGTTTAACTTATAACTTGGAAGAAATTAACCAAAAAGACAGAATTCTGTCGAATTCCGCCTTACTTTTTTAAAGAATGAAGTTAAGAAAATAATACACAACCCCAGCTAAAACCGCTGATGCAGGCAGGGTAACGATCCATGTAAACACCATGGCTTGAGCTGTTCCCCAATTAACTCCTTTTATTCGGTTAGAAGCTCCTACCCCGAGAATCGATGAAGAAATCACATGTGTTGTGCTGACGGGAAGATGAAGAAAAGTTGCACTTAAAATAATGGATGCTGATGAAACATCGGCAGCAACTCCGCTTACAGGTCTGATCTTCATAATTTTATTACCAACTGTTTTTATAATTTTCCAGCCACCTACTGACGTACCGAGTGCCATTGCAAGCGCACAGGAAAGCTGAACCCAAAACGGAATATCCATTGTTTTATGATAGTTATTGGCGATTAGGGCAAGTGTAATAATGCCCATCGCTTTTTGAGCATCATTTGTTCCATGTGTATATGCCTGAAATGCCGCTGTGACAATTTGAATTCTGCGAAATCGATTATTGGATTTCGTTAAAGAATGATTTCTAAATAAGACCTTAAAGATACTAAATACGATAAAACCGATGATAAATGCTAAGATTGGTGATAAAAAGAGAGACTGTGCAATCTTAGAAAAACCTGCATAATTAATACTGCCAAACCCTGAAGCGGCAATCGCTGCTCCAACAATAGAACCGATGATGGCATGTGAGGAACTGCTCGGAATTCCGTAGTACCACGTGATAAGGTTCCAGGCAATCGCTGAAATAAGGGCTGATAAAATGACAACAGACCCATTATGTATCGTAAACGGATCCACAATACCGGTTGTAATGGTTTTAGCAACACCTGTAAACGTTAGTGCTCCGATAAGGTTCATTAACGATGCTAATATGATCGCATGCCTTGGCTTCAAAGCTTTTGTTGAAACACTTGTTGCAATGGCATTGGCTGTATCGTGAAAACCATTTATAAAATCAAAAGCCAACGCTCCAATCACAATCAACACCGTAATCATTAATGTTACATCCATATATCTATGTCCCCTTACGCATTCTTCATGACAATGCTATCTAATGTATTGGCAACTTTACGACAGCTATCCACAATGCCTTCAAGTGACTCATATATATCTTTATATTGAATGATTTTAATCGGATCTTTTTCTGTTGCAAATAAATTTTTCAATGCGGTCCGCAGCAGGTTATCACTGTTTGCTTCATGTTCTTTTAATGCTGATGAATGGACGGGAATAGACTGTAGTTTTTTCAATGATAATAATGTGATCGCTTCTGAGATTTCGGTCGCACATTGATGATTGATGCGAAAAAACTTTTTCATCTGATCTGTCATGCTAGTAACTGAATACATCTCAAGCAATGCCGCGGTATGCTCAATTCCATCTAAAACATCATCAATATGCAGGGCAAGCTGTAAAATATCTTCCCTGTCAATCGGTGTAATAAAAGTTTGATTCAGTTCTTTTGTTATTTTTTGAATCAATTCGTCACCGGTTGATTCAAACTCTTTTACATTTTCTAAAAATAGTTGCAATTCATGATGATTTGAAATCGGTTTTTCAACACAGAAGTATGTTGTTTCTTGAAGATTGCTTGTTATGCTTAATAATAACTCTGAAAATTTATCTTTTTTTCCTTTTGAAAACATCATAGTACGAATCCTCCATCGGTAAAACTTGTCCTATATTATGAGTACGTCTGTCATCAGACAAACATACCTTCTCTATGTAAATTACTACGTATTGTAGCGTAAATCCCATGTTAAAAGCTAGCTAATTTAAATTATTAACTGCTTTCCCGTTAATGGGGGAGTTTGGCCCGATAAAGAGCCGGGTATAATTTTGATACACCCTTTGTGTCCCGGCTGGCTCTGCTGCTAAAGATTTAATAGAGCCCGAAATCCGTTTCGCATTTCGCTAATCCTTCAAAGGCAATAATCGTTTTCTATACTTAGATAAACAACATATGGAAAGGGGAAACCTTAAAAAATGAATGAACAGGAAAATCCAAGGGCTTTGAGAAAACTGGTTAGCCCTTATGAAAAGTCTGATTTACAAAAAAGCAATTGGCAAATCATTAACACATTAGTACCATTTTTCCTGCTATGGTGTTTGGCATATAAGAGCTTGTCGATTTCTTATTTCCTTACATTAGCGATTTCTGTTGTTGCAGCAGGTTTTTTAGTGAGAACCTTCATCATCTTTCATGATTGCTGCCATTATTCCTTTTTTAAGAGCAGAAAGGCGAATAGAGTCCTTGGAACGATAACAGGAATTCTGACTCTGCATCCTTTTGACCATTGGGCACACGACCATTCTGTCCATCATGCGACAAGTAGCAATCTGGACAAACGCGGTACAGGCGATATTTGGGTACTGACCGTTCAGGAATATAAAGAAGCTTCAACTAAGACAAAAATAATGTATCGTTTGTACAGAAATCCTTTTGTTATGTTTATTATTGGCCCGATTTACGTCTTCGGAATTACAAATCGTTTTAATCGTAAAGGAGCAAAACGTAAAGAACGGATGAATACGTATGTAACAAATCTGGGGATCTTCGCTTTGGCAGCACTTTTATGTTGGGCAATTGGATGGCAAAACTTCCTGCTGGTTCAGGTGCCAATTTTTATGATCTCGGGAACCCTCGGAGTTTGGATGTTTTATATTCAGCATACGTTTGAGGATTCTTATTTTGAAGAAGATAAGCACTGGGAATATGTAAAAGCAGCCGTTGAAGGAAGCTCTTTTTATAAGCTTCCAAAAGTCATGCAATGGCTAACAGGCAATATCGGTTTCCATCATGTTCATCATTTAAGCCCAAGAGTCCCGAACTATAAGCTTGAAGAAGTACATAACAACACTGAACCATTGCAAAACGTTCCAACCATTACACTGGCAACAAGTCTTAAGTCGTTAAAGTTCCGTCTATGGGATGAAGAAGGCAAAAAATTTGTTGGTTTTAACCACTTAACAGCTGCTTCTAACAACCAAGTATCAGAGCGTCTAAGATCGGATTAAATAAATTTTCTTTAATCAATGATAAGGGACAGTGGGTAATCACCACCAAACTGCCTCGGAGTAACCACCGTCCCTCATACCATACAATTGGTTAATTTCAACTTCTCCATCCCGATATTCGTATACATATCCCTCATATTCCATCACCTATTGGGAATATTAGTTCATAATCGATAGGAAAAGGAGGATGAGAATGTTTGGACTAGGAAAAAAGATTAATACGCTGTTTTGGATTGCGATCTTTGGCCTCATTTTAACGACCATCTATTCAGCTATTCTCCTTTATCAGGGGATAGATTCAAAACGAAAGTTGAATTTTATTTGGGGTAAAAATAAAGAGGAAACTGAAGGCTAAAACGAACAAGGACCTGTTTTTCAGGTCCTTGTTTCATGTTATAAATGGATAAAATGTGGTACTCAGTTTTAGTGTCTAACTCCAGCGCCTAGCCCCTCGAGGTCATAAGCCACAAATGAATTGAAGACAAAGAACATCTTCTATTCATTTGCGTCTTATGCTTGTCGGGTCTGATCAAGGCGCTTGCGCTTTTCTTATAAGATTGGCGAAAGAAGCCGGGAGACAGATTCTTTAATCCGGATTGTTCTTGAACGCTGAACATAGGCCTCAATTGTTAATTGTCTTGATTTCTCCATATCCTCGATAAATGACTCATACAGCTTTGTTGCTATATCAACATCATATAAAAAGGCATTCACTTCAAAATTCAATCTAAAGCTTCTCATATCAATGTTTGCTGTTCCAACTGACGCAATTTCATGATCAACAACAATCGTTTTTGCATGGATAAACCCATTTTCGTAAATGTAGATTTCAGCTCCGGATTTTAACAACTCACCTGCGTATGAAAGTGTTGCCCAATACACAAATGGATGATCAGGTTTATCCGGGATCATCAATTTCACTTCAACACCTGATAAACAGGCAATCTTCAAGGCATCCAAGATACTGGCATCAGGGATAAAGTAAGGTGTCTGGATGTATATGGACTCACTCGCTGATGAAATCATCTTCATATAGCCATTTTTAATTTGCTCCCATTCTGAATCAGGTCCGCTTGTCACGATTTGTATGCTGCTATCACCTGTTTTAGGCTGCTCCGGAAACAATTCGGGACTGTAAGAAATCACCCGTTTTTCTGTTGCTTGGTTCCAATCAAGGATAAACCGGGCTTGAATGGCATGGACAGCTGTTCCTTGAATTTTCAGATGTGTATCACGCCAATAGCCAAAGGACGGATCAAGCCCCAAATATTCATCACCAACATTAAATCCTCCAACATACCCGATGCTTCCATCAATAATCACTAGTTTTCGATGGTTCCGATAATTGAGCCGCAAATTGATCCATCTAAGTTTTGATGGAAAAAACACTTCAACTTCTCCTTCTGCTTTCCGTAGCTCTTTAAAAAATCTTGGTCTTAAGCTTCTTGACCCAAGATCATCATATAAAACCCTGACCTTCACACCTTGCTCTGCCTTCTTCGTTAACGCCGAAACAAATCGTTTGCCAAGTTCATCCTTTTTAAAAATATAATATTGCAGGTGAATATGATGTTTTGCCTGCTCAATATCCTTCAATAATGTTTCAAACTTCTCATTTCCATCTGTAAAAATCTCTACTTCATTATTGTCTGTTAACAAAGCATCATTATTGAGTACATGCATGTTGATCATTTGCTTATATTTTTTTGCTATCTCACTTTTAAAAACAAACGAATTATTTCTAATCTCTTCTAATTGAGTAGCTAGTAGCTTATCAATCCCTAGCTTTTTCCGATCTTCCCATTGAAACATTCGATATCTGCTTAAATTTTGGCCAAATAACAGATACAGCAAAAACCCCAATAACGGAATAAAAAACAACACTAACAGCCATGCCCAAGAAGAGGAGGCATCTCTTCGTTCTCTAAAAATCATGACAATCGCAAAGAACGTATTTAAAAGGAAAATAAACCCGAGTAAAATTGAACCAATTTCCATATGAATTCCTCACATCTCTTTTTCTACTATCAATCATAGTATATCTTGAAAGATAAATTATTTGTCAGTTTTTTTATATAACTACTGTGAGAACACTCTTCACTGTGATAAAATATCTCTTAATGAATTTTCAAAAATTTTTATTTCCTATAGAGGTGAAAAAAAGGATCATGAATGAATTAGCACAAGCTTTAAATCAAGCAATGAAAGAAGATAACGAACACGTTTATAACATGTTGTCTCAGCTTGGAAAGGAAATGTTCTATCCAAAAGGCATTTTAAGTCAATCGGCAGAAGCAGGAAAAAAAGCTCATCGTTTTAATGCAACAATCGGAATTGCAACTGAAAACAATCAGCCTATGCACTTTCAACACTTGCAGGACCTTTTTGGCGATAAAGTAGCACCAAAGGATCTATACCCATATGCACCACCTCAAGGAAAAGAAGAATTACGTAAAGTATGGCAGGAAAAAATCTTTAACGATAACCCAAGTTTAAATAAAGATGTCGTAGGTTCACCAATTGTTACAAATGCCCTTACTCACGGTTTAAGCATTGCAGCCGATTTATTCGCTGATGAAGGTACACCGGTTATTGTACCTGATAAATATTGGGGAAATTACAACATCACATTTAAAACACGCCGTGGTGCGACTGTTGCCACATTCCCATTATTTAATGAAGAAAACGGTTTTAACACAGCAGGCTTAAAAGCAACAATCGAAGCACAAAAATCATCCGGCAAAGTGATTGTTCTTCTAAACTTCCCGAACAACCCGACTGGATACACACCACTGGAATCTGAAGCAAAAGAAATTGCCGCTGTCCTAACTGAAGCAGCAGATGAAGGGTTAAACATCGTTGTACTGATCGATGATGCCTACTTCGGATTATTTTACGAAGACTCAATGACTGAATCCATTTTCAGTTACCTAGCAGATGCTCACGAGCGTATTTTAGCCGTAAAAATTGACGGAGCTACAAAAGAAAACTATGTATGGGGCTTCCGCGTTGGTTTTATCACATATGCGAGCAAATCAGCGAATGTATTAAATGCGTTGGAACAAAAAACTAAGGGTCTTATCAGGGGTACAATCTCAAGCAGCTCCCACCCCTCACAATCACTGATTTTACAGTCATTAAAATCAGACGAATTTGCTGTAGAAAAAGAACAGAAATTCGCTTTAATGAAAAGCCGTGCAGACAAAACAAAAGAAGTGCTTGCAAAAGAAGAATATCAAAAATACTGGACATACTATCCATTCAATTCAGGCTACTTTATGTGCTTGAAGCTTCACAACATTGATGCAGAAAAATTACGTTTGCATCTGTTAGATCAATATGGAGTTGGAACCATTTCCATCAACCCAACTGATTTACGTATTGCGTTCTCTTGTGTAGAAGAAGAGGATATTGAAGAATTATTTGACTTAATCGCTCAAGGTGCTGCTGATTTGCAGTAGTTTGCGGCTGATAGGATGCTCACTGCCGTTTGGTAGTGGGCATTTTTGCTTTTAAAAGGGATGGCAGGTTGGAACTTCATGGCTACTAGGTGGAATCTTGCAGATTTTCTATTAATTTTGCAGGTTTCCCAGTAATTTTGCAAATTTCCAAGGAATCTTGCAAGTTTCCCGATAATCTTGCAGATTTGGACTGGAATTTTGCAAGTTGACAAGATACCTATCATTCGGCAAATTTCGCCGACGCGCTTACGCTCAAAAAGCCAGCACCGAATACGGTGCTGGCTTCTCAATTTATAACTTCTCCGCAACGCTCACAACTAACGGATGATCCATCGCTAAACCTGAAACCTCACTAAATGCTGCAGCAGCACCTTTTTCCTCAACCATCTGCTTAAGTGTAAGTGATTCCTGATCTTCCTCAGAAACAAACTGCAGGGCAGCTACGATTACCTTCACAAGATGTGCCGGCACGTCACCGAACTCCTCAATATACTCAAGGGCTGGTGCCACCAAGCGATCTTTTGCACCCAGCTTACGAAGAGGTGCTCTTCCTACCCTTTGCACATCGTCCACGATATACGGATTTGCAAAGCGTCCGATGATTTTTTCGATATACGCTTGATGCTGATCTGCGTCAAAACCGTATTTTGTTGTTAACACTTTTCCTGTTTCACCAAGAGTACCAAGTACGTCCTGCTTCACATCATTTTGAGCAATAGCTTCTGCAATCGTTTTATATCCAGCCAAGTTGCCTAAATAAGCTGTTGCCGCATGTCCTGTATTCACAGTGAAAAGCTTGCGTTCGATATAAGCCTGAAGATTGTCCACAAATAGAGCTTCTTCAATTTTAGGTTGCTCACCCTTAATTCCAGTTGAATCGATGACCCATTCATGGAAAGGTTCAACCAATACGTCTAGTAAGCGTTCATTGTTTTGATTTGGTACAATGCGGTCTACTGCTGAGTTCGGAAAGCCGACATTCTCTTCAACCCAAGCGATTTCTTCTGCACCAAGTTTTTCAACAACATACTTTTTAAGCTCACTGCTTCCACCGACCATGTTTTCACATGCAATGACATTCACTGTGCCACCATTTACTTGCTGGCGTTTTTTCAACCCTTCAGCAATGAGTGGAGCAACGAATTTTAAAATATTTGGACCAACTGCTGTTGTCACGATATCTGCTTGTGAGATCGCTTCAACAACAGCATCAGGATGTTGCTGACTATTGATTCCTGACACATTTTCAACAAAGAACTCTTGCTTCTCTTCATTTGCCAACATCACTCGGTACGCTTTTTCTTTGTTTAATTCATTGATTAATGTTTCATTTACATCAACAAATTCGACTGCATAGCCTGATTGATGTAACAATAAGCCGATAAAACCTCTTCCGATATTACCGGCACCGAAATGAACTGCTTTCAAGTTAGTTCACCTCGCTAAGAAGTTCGATGATTTCCTCTTTTGATTGTGCTTGGACAAGTTTTTCTACATTTTCTTCTTCTGATAACACGATCGCGATTTTTGAAAGGATTTCTAAGTGCTCATCACCTTTTCCGGCAATTCCGATTAAAAATTTCACGATGTTTCCGCTGCCGAAGTCAACTCCGCCCGGTACTTGGATAACAGATAAGCCTGAGTTCAGCACAGCTGATTTTGCATCTTCTGTTCCGTGTGGAATGGCAACAAAGTTCCCCATATATGTAGAAGATAATTCTTCTCTTTGCATCATAGCATCAATATAAGAAGCTTCAACATAGCCTTTGTCGACTAAAATTTGTCCTGTTGCTTTAATCGCATCTGTTTTGTTATCAAATTGTTGATTTAATAAAATATTTTCTTCATTTAAAATTGACATGTGTTAAACACTCCTTAGTTGTTGTAAATAGTTGGTGAAATATTTTTGGCTAATATAATGAGTTAATCCACTCTTTGTCGCTTTTTCAAACATATGGATACTTTCTTGGGACTCAATAATACTTGCACTAATAAAGCTCATGATTTCCAGCTCTTCTGCCTCAGCATCTTCAGGTGCAATGAGCAAAAGTATTCTCGATACTTCATTTAATTCATTGTCCATTGCCCTTAGCTTCATCGGTGTTCGAAGATCAATCATGTGGAAGCTTGGTCTCACAACAGCCTCATTTCTCGCATGAAACAGAGCCAGCTTTGTTTCCGGAATGGCAAGCCCTCCAATATGCTCCCGTTCCAACAGTGCCTCTACAATTCTTTGATCATTTTCTACAAGTCCTATTTGCTTCAGCTGCTTACTGACAGGAAGTAGAATACTTTCAACATGATTTGTGTTATTCAGTTGAAAAACTTCCAGTTCCTTCAAAAGTCTGATCAACTGCTGTGACTGGCTTGTAAATCGTTCATACTCTTCGAAGCTAATCGTAATGTCTACCCGTTCATCAGATTCTTCAAACGACGTACTTCGTTCGATTTCAAGACCCTTTTCTTCAATATAGTCTTTGATTTTTTCCAGCTCTTGAGTCGTTAAAATTGGACTTACGAGCAGGTAATCTGTTGAAATGTCCTCAATTGGTATCGTTGAAAGAATGAGATCATATTTGGTCACATCTATTTCCTTTAGTTCAAATGCTGAAATATTACGCAGCTCTGCAATATGTGGAAACTGATTGTTAATTTGCGTTGCCAGCATTTTTGACGTGCCAATACCACTTGAACAAATAATAAGGGCTTTTAATTTCCGGATCGATTTCCTTTTATTTAAGGCTGCTCCAAAGTGTAATACTAAATATCCTATCTCTTCCTCAGGAACTGCATCAAATGGAAGAGCAGCTTTTACAGCTTGTTGAACAACTCCGAAAAGCTCATGATGATCGCGTTTTATTTCTTTTAATAACGGATTCGTGATTTTCATTCCCTGCTTCAAGCGATACACTGCTGGCTGAAGATGGGCAAGCAAGCCATGAAATAAAGATGTATCATGCTTCAATTCTTTGTTTGTCAGCAGTTCTACTTGTTCAATTAACCTTTGTACAAGATAGGCAATCTCGACATTTTCATCCTGAATATCGACTTTTCCTTCGAACCGCAGCTTTGCTCCCCGCAAATGCATCGTAATATAGCCTTTTTCATCCTCAGGAATCTTGATTTGAAAGGTTTCCTCAAGTTTTTCGGCTATATCGTCTGCAAAGGTAAATTCCCTTGAGACTTTTAATTGTTTTAGATAGTCACCTTTTATTGTGATGTTTTCGCCACGTTGTATACGCTCAATTGCAAGTGCAAGGTGAACAACCAGCCCAACATATGAGCTGTCTGCCAATGGATATGGCAGGCGTGAATTAATTTTGTTAATTAAATCCTCAATAATAATGAGCTTTTCCTTTTGGACAAGTCCCAGTAAACGTTCGGATATGGAATCAATCTTATTTGTTGATTTTCGTTCTATATTTTCCCGTACCATTCGTAAAAAGTCCGGCACATCAAACCTGTCTGAAATTAAGCTTTTAATAGCCTTTCGCTTTGCTTCTTCCGATCCTGTCAGTTCAATTCCATACCCTCTTCTTCTAATAAGAGTAAGGCCGTATTCTTCAACAAATGGCTCCATTTTATCTAAATCATGGCTAATCGTAGCTGTTGTCACACCAAGTTCATTCGCCAAGCTTTGAAGCTTAATTGGATCATGATGATCAAGCAGTGTACAAAGGGCAACAATCATCCGCTCATCTGGCGTGTATTCTTTATAATCCTGCTTTTGAATCGCAATCCTTAGTTCTGTGAGACTTGTTTCACCTCCCACCATTTTGATTCCGATCCCCGCCCGCTTCACGAGCTGAAGATTGAATTTTTGCAGGACAGATTCAATATTTTTCAAATCACGATGAATTGTCCTCTCACTAACATCGATTTGTTCAGCAAGCTCCTTAATCGTCACTTCCTGATCTGCGTCTTCCATCAGTAATTGCACGATCAGACGCTCTCTTGCGGAAACAATCATGGAAATCAACTCTCTTTTATATGAGTTATTGACATAGTTTAATTATACACCCGCATATATACAGGTTTCAAAAGATAGAAAGAGCAGTTTTTTCAATTATGTTGCTGACATTATTTAATTAGAATGTCCTCTGGGCTTCAAAATAACCAGGGTGAAGCGGGTTATTTTCGATTTTTCGGATTTATTTTTGATTTTGAGATTTTATTTGCTATTCTGGAAATTTATTTTCGATTTTTAAGATTTATTTGCTATTTGTCAAAATTCGACACATTTCAGCACACATTCAACAACACGAGCCTCGCTTCTTTCCCAAACACAAAAATGGTGCCACTACCGAGGTAGCCGCACCATTTTTTCACAATCCTATTTTAGTTTACCCACAATCTCATCATATTTCGGGCTATTTAAGAAATTATCAACAGATACGTGGTACGCAGTTGGTAATTTAGCTTTTGCACGATCTGTTAAATCTTTGTGTGTAATAACGATATCAGCGTCAGAAGGAATGTTGTTGATTGATGTATTTGTCACATCTACTCCTTCAACTTCTGCTTTTTTCACTTTGTTACGTAAAATGGATGCACCCATTGCACTTGACCCCATACCGGCGTCACACGCGAAGATGACTTTTTTCACGTTACCGAAATCAAATTCTTCTGAAGTTGTTGCTTCCACTTCAGCTTCTGCTTCCGGTTGTGCAGTAAGATTGCTGCTTACAGAGCTTTTCTTCCCTTTCATTGCTTCCATTTTCGCTGTAGCTTCTGTTAAATCTTCTTCTTTTTGCTTGCTTGTTTTTAAAATAAGTGATGCAACTAAGAATGATACAGCTGCAGCTACAATTACACCTAGAATTACTCCTACGTAGCCGCCTCTTGGCGTCATTGCGAGTAAGGCAATGATACTACCAGGTGACGGACTTGCTACTAATCCTGCATTGAAGATTGAGAATGTGAACACACCACTGATTCCACCTGCGATTGCTGCAAGAAGTAACATAGGTTTCATTAAAATGTACGGGAAGTAGATCTCATGAATACCACCCAGGAAGTGAATAATCACTGCACCAGGAGCAGTTTGTCTCGCCGAACCTCTGCCAAAGAACATATAAGCTAAAAGAATACCTAAACCAGGACCAGGGTTTGACTCAAGTAAGAATAAAATTGATTTTCCCGCACTTGAAGCTTGCTCAATACCAATCGGGCTTAAAATACCGTGATTGATTGCATTGTTTAAGAACAGAACCTTTGCCGGCTCGATGAAAATACTTGCTAATGGCAGTAAACCTGCATCAAAAATAGCTTGAACTGCACCTGCTAATACTTTGTTTAATCCTTCAACAACTGGACCAATTCCAACTAAGGCAGCTAATGTTAATAGTGCTCCTAAAATACCAGCTGAGAAGTTGTTTACCAGCATTTCAAAACCGGAACGAACTTTATCTTTTAATAAACCATCAAGCTTTTTGATTAAGTATCCACCAAGTGGACCCATAATCATCGCTCCGAGGAACATCGGGATTTCCGCTCCTACGATAACCCCCATTGTTGCGGTTGCACCAACGACACCACCGCGGACATCGTATACCATCTTACCACCTGTGTAACCGATTAATAGTGGAAGCAGGTATTTGATCATTGGATCAACCAATGATGCTAATGTTTCATTTGGTGCCCAGCCTGTTGGGATAAATAGTGCTGTAATAATCCCCCATGCAATAAAAGCACCGATGTTTGGCATGATCATTCCACTTAAATGGCTACCAAATCTTTGTATTTTAACGCGAAAATCACCTTGCTTTTGATTCGCTTCCATGTAAGTCACCTCTTTGTTATTTCTTGTCTTTATAATAAAGCGATTTCAGCGGAGAAACAATTTAAACTAAATTCGATTTTGTCTGACACAATGTTGACAAGATTAATTTTGGAAAGAAGTGTTAGGATTTTGTCAACGGCTAATATTGTCGAAAAGTCTTTAATTTTATATTAAATATGAACGTTTTATACTCAAACCTTGTTGCTCTGTAATTAGTGATGTGATGGTTGATTTCCGCTACAGGTTGCTCGCTTTCCGTGGGGCGTGCGGTGAGCTTCCTCGGCTCAAGCTCCTGTGGGATCTCACCTACCACGCTGGTCCCACAGGAGTCTCGCACCTTTCGCTCCAATCAACCTAAACTTATATGTTAAATAGTAAATAATAAAAACAAAAAAGGTGAATCCATTAATGAATTCACCTTTTTAGCTTCTCTAGTAAACCAAACTTTATTCAAATTTCTCAGGATAAAATCCTTTGGCCAGTGTTTCAACGGCATATGCCATTCGGTCTCCTGGCAGGACGCTTTCTAATGTGATAGAGACAAATCGTTCATTTTTTACACTGTCCAGTTGTGAGAGGGCAGGGTCGTTTTTAATGTCTTCTATTTTTTGCTCTAGTGATGGAGCGTCATAATCATGGACTACAATGACATCCGGCTGTCTTGCTAAAACTTCTTCATAGCTTACGGTTGTCCATTGTTTATCTGTGATATCGTCAAAGACGTTCTTTCCGCCGGCAAGTTCGATTAATAGTGTTTCGAAGTTTGTTCCACCTGCTGTGAACACCCCGTCTCCTCCGCTATCGTATACGAGCACATTTACTGGTTCCTGATTTGAAAACTTTTCTTGAACTGCTGCAATTCTAGATTTTTGATCAGTAACAAAATCTGTTGCAACATCTTCTATTTCAAAGATTTTGCCGATATCATCGATTTCCTGATAGATCTCTTCTAATGTGGTCGCACTGTTCATGTACGTCTTAATGCCAAAGCTTTCGAGCTCCTCCACATCTAAGCCTTCTTCACCAAATTCCCAATCAATTCCATAGATAAAATCCGCTCCGCTTGTTGTAACTGCTTCTCTGGTAGCTGAACCGTATGTTAGTTCCGGTATTTTCTTGTATTCGGACTCATATTCAGGAAGCGGGCCCCGGCTATGATTGTCCAGACTATTACCGATGACATAATCTGTCAAGCCTAATGCAACGAAAAGCTCTGTACTATTCGGGCCCAGAGTTAATACGTTTTGCGGTTTTTCTGTAATTTCTACATCTCTGCCGTAATTATCAAATGTTAGTGATTCATAGTTGGCTGTATTTTCTTCTGATTCTTTTTTCATTGGTTCACTTGAAGTAGACTGACATCCAACTAGTAAACCTGTCATCACTAAAGCTAACGCTGTAAATCCTAAACAGTGTTTTTTGCTCACATTCAGATCTCCCTTTTATCTAAACTTTTCGGTAAATATGTAATCGATACCTTATTTGTTTTCGGGTGAACCATTACATCAACTTGAATACCGTACACCTCGAAAATAACTTCAGGTGTGATGATTTCCTCCGGTGTCCCGGTTTTGTATAAACGCCCTTCTTTTAACACATATATTCGATCACAATATAGTGCGGCAATATTCAAATCGTGGATGGCAGCCAAAACGGTTACACCTAACCCCTTAACCAAATCAAACATCTGCAATTGATAGTAAATATCTAAATGATTTGTTGGTTCATCTAACAGTAAAAAGTTTGTTTGCTGTGCCAATACCCGTGCAATGAGCACTCTTTGCTTTTCTCCACCTGAGAGCTGGATATAATTTCTCTGAGCTAAATCTTCAATACCCGTTTGTTTTAAGGCATTTGTGACAATCTCTTTATCTACTTGTGTATCTCCTTCAAACAGCTTTTTATATGGGTTACGTCCCATTGCAACGATTTCTTCAACTTTAAAATCAAACGGAATGGAGTTCTCTTGACCAACAACTCCGATGTTTCTGGCAATCTTTTTTACTTTCATTGAAAGTAAATGTTCATTATCTAATAAAATGTCACCAGCATCAGGCTCTAGAGCACGATAGACCGTTTTTAGGATCGTTGATTTCCCGCTTCCATTTGGCCCTAACAACCCGACAAACTCACCCTTATTCACATGGAGACGAATGTCTTCAATGATTTTTTGCTCATCATAGGAAAAGCTTACATTCTCTACTTGTAATTTCACATTTCCACCTCTTTACGCCCGAGAATTTCTTTTTAGTAACCAAATAAAAAATGGTCCACCGATGATTGCGGTTAAAAGGCCAATTGGCAATTCCTCAGGTGCGATGACGATTCTGGCTACAACATCTGTCCAAATGACGAAAATCCCTCCCAATAGTGCACTTACAGGGAGAACCTTTTTATGATCTGATCCAATTAATAACCTCGTAATATGCGGAACCATTAATCCGATAAACCCAATCGAACCGCTGACTGCAATCGTCGTACCTGCTAAAAGGGAGGCAACTAACACAAGTATTTTTTGCACCCGCTTCACATCAGTCCCTAATGTACCTGCAGCTTCTTCTCCTAAAAGCAGAGCATTTAGGGCACGGTATTGAATTAGAAGGATGCTCATACAAAAAAGAATGACCACAAGTGGGAGTGTTAAATAGCCCCACTTCGCTCCTGCTAAACTACCGGACATCCAAAAGGCCGCATTATGAAGGCCTAACGCATTCGGGGCACTTAAGGTGATCACATTTGTGACTGCATCCATAATCATAGCGACCGCAACACCTGATAATAATAACTGTGTGACATTAATTCTGCCTCTAACCCGGGAAATCGTATATACGATCATAATGGTTGCTGCTGCTCCAATAAACGCACTGATTGACAGAGCATACGTTCCAAAGAATGAAAAGACCCCGAACAGCATGCCTAATGTTGCTGTCGCAGATGCTCCTGAAGAAACACCAAGTATAAATGGATCTGCCAAGTGATTTCGTACCAAAGCCTGCATGGCCACACCTGTTACCGCTAATGAAGCACCAACAAGCATGCCCAGTAAAACCCGTGGCAAGCGCAAATTCCACACAATATTTTCATCAAGCCTTGTCCAGTTAGGATAAATAAAATCTGTTACAAAAGGCAGTTTGCTCATTATTATTTTTGCTACGGTACCAGGATGAACAGAAACCGGACCGATCCCAATGGCAAGAATGATTGAGATCATACTTCCTATGAAAAGAAGTAATAAAACAAGCTTCATATTTGGTTCCTTACTAATGGATGATTTATTATCCTTCATACTTTTCTTTAACCCTTTCACACTACTTACCATCTTCTTGATTGTTATTGAGCACCCTTTTTATCACAACAGACGGATTTTCCGCTAAATCCATCTCTTCTCCATTCGTTAAGAAACGTATGACAGGTCTTTGTAAATGCTGATTGATCCTACTAACAATGGCCTGTTCTCCTGTATATAACTCGACCTTTGTGCCGGGTATATAGGATGGAACACTATTTACAAAGGCCTGGACCACTTTAAAGGAAAACTCTTCATCACTTTTTGTCATAATGTATTCTAATGCTTCATGTGGCGGCATTTTATTATTTGATAATAAGTGGTCATAAACATTGGCAATTCCAACGACTTGGGGAAGCTCTAAAACAGCTTGTCCTTTCAATTTCCTTGGGTACCCCTGACCGTTTATCCATTCATGATGTTGATAGGCAATATGTGCAGACAATAAACTCATTTCCCGATTGTCCTTTATGATGTCAAACCCTTTTAATGGATGCTCTTCTTCCTGATCCGTAACCGCCTTGCCGATATCGTGCAATAAAGCGCCAAGAGCCAAATCCCTTAATTGCCCTTGCGTGTAGCCTAAATGTTTGGCTATTTGTAAGCTTAAGAGCGCCACATTTACTGAGTGTGCATACATTACCAAGCCTGTTGATAATGAGGTAGTTGGCACAAGGATAATCGTTTTATGAGCAAATACTTCTTTAATAAGAGTTGCAACAGCCCTTTGGAGAGCTACTATATGTAATCTTTTTTTATTTGAGGCATCTTCAAACGCCTGCTGAACAACAGCAATTGTATCCATCCATGTCGGCATATCAAGCATTTCCTCAAGGGTAATACCGGTTGACTCAGCATCCTCGACAACAAGAGTTGATACACCTATTGCTTTGATCCGCTCTAAGTAGTTAGGATGAATCGTTCTTCCTGCCGTCAATAACACCCTTCTCATCCGATCATAAATCGGCATCGCCAGCTGCATCGTTATGGGGTTATAGTCCTCGATATCGATAAATCTCATTGTATCTCCCTCATTTTATGTTGTTTCAGGCTAAATCCCCTGTTTATCTTCTTAAACTATACCATGTGGATAATTAATACGGAATGGCAATAAAACACTCATTACCATTCCACCTGTTTTCATTTTTTAGATGTGTAATAAAATAATTGAATCACACTAAACAACACTAGGAGCAGAAAAGAAATAAAGGTTCCTAACTTACCAAATACCTCTATGGCAGGAAAATTGCTGTGAAATGCTTGAGATGGAAGCATCCAAATACTTAAGGTCATACAAAAAATCACGGTAATTGGTAATAAATTTTTCAACAAATTTGATCACTCCAGGAAAGGGAAAGTAGTAGATGTGGAAAGGAATCTTTATAAGGTATGGGGTTTTTTTAGGGATGTGACAGGTGCAGCGGCCTAAAAAAAGACAAAGTCAATGGTACCCATCAACTTTGTCTTTTTTAGTCTAATTCTCCGAAATCGGCACAACATTACTTTTCATTTTAAACACTTCTAAATATTGAATGTGGTGGCCGTCACTTTCGTGAACTTTAAAGATATAATCTTGATCTGCTACCTCAACACCAACATCAGCGTTAAATTTCTGTGTTAAGAACCAGCCGCCAATTGTATCAATGTCTTCGTCAGAAAAGGTCGTGTGAAGAAGGTTGTTTACATCTTCTATGAGTAATTTCCCATCTAAAATGTAATGATCTTCATTTAATTTTCGGATTTCAGGAATTTCATCTTCATCAAACTCATCCCTGATTTCCCCGACAATTTCCTCAAGGATATCCTCAACTGTGACCAATCCGGATGTTCCTCCATATTCATCAATTAAAACGGCAATATGTGTTCGTTCTTTTTGCATTTTTAGCAATAAATCGTGAATCGGAATCGTTTCAATTACCTGTATGACCGGATTTATATAGACGTTGATATCAAACGGCTTAGGATCATCACATTCCGTAAAAGCGGAAGTTAAAAGCTCTTTAATATTTAGAAAGCCGACAATATGATCTTTATCACCATCTACAACAGGATATCGGGTATAGCGTTCATTTTTAATCAATTCAATGATCTCATCATAGGTGCTTTCAAGAGAAATGGTAATAATCTCTGTACGGGGCACCATAATTTCTTTCGCAATTCTTTCGTCAAATTCAAAAATGTTGTTTACATACTTTAGCTCATTCTTATTAATTTCACCGCTTTTATAGCTTTCTGATAATAGAATACGAAGCTCTTCCTCTGAGTGAGCCAGTTCATGCTCTGATGCCGGCTTTAATCCAAACATGCCGACTAATACACGAGCTGAACCATTCAAAAACCAAATGAACGGATACATGATTTTATAGAACCAAATAATTGGCGGTGAAAACATTAACGTAATGAATTCTGCTTTTTGAATCGCAATTGTTTTTGGTGCCAGTTCTCCGACAACCACATGTAAAAATGTAACGAGAGCAAAGGCTATACCAAATGATAAAATATGTGTAACAGACTCATTAAAATTGAAATAAGCAAATACAGGGTGTAGAAGCTTTTCAACAGTCGGCTCACCTAACCAACCAAGTCCTAAAGCTGTTACTGTGATCCCGAGTTGACACGCAGACAAATATTCATCTAAATGGGATACAACCCTCTTTGCAGCTATAGCTCCTTTTTTCCCTTCAGCAACAAGCTGGTCAATTTTAGACATACGAATCTTAACAATGGCAAATTCTGTTGCTACGAAAAATCCGGTTAAGGCAATTAAGATGATAATTAAAATTAAATTAACTGTGGTCAATGAGTCGTCTTACGTTCGTAAGACCTCCACCTCCTCATTTCTGCATGTTTTTTATTCTTCACTATTACCCTGCATAAAGATCATGATAAACTTAATTAACTCAAATAATGCCATTAATGCTCCGGCAACATATGTCAATGCTGCAGCATTTAACACTTTTTTCACACCATGTTCTTCTTCATTATAAAGAATACCTTCTGTCAACATGAGGTTTCTCGCGCGTTTACTTGCGTCAAACTCAACAGGTAGTGTTACTAACTGAAATGCTACAGCCGCCGAGAAAAAGACAATGCCAATTCCGATAAGGGATAACTGCTGTAACAACATGCCTCCAATAAAAAGAAATGGGGCAATTCCAGAAGCAATATTAGCGATTGGGAAAATCTTATGTCTCAGCATAAGAGCCGCATATGACTGCTGATGCTGGATCGCATGTCCAATTTCATGTGCCGCAACAGATACAGATGCAATCGAACGCCCGTAATAAACCGCTTCAGACAGACGCACTACTTTTTTGACTGGATCATAGTGATCAGAAAGAGAACCTGGTACAACTTCTATAGGTATATTGTACAACCCATTGCTGTCCAATATACGTCTTGCTGTTTCTGCTCCTGATAAACCGGTTTTTGTTGCGACTTCCGCCCATTTATTAAAATTCCCTTTTACTCTAAACTGAGCCCAAATTGAAATTCCTAATGTGATAAAGATGAGAATATCCATTGGATGAAAAAACATGATCGATTAGCCTCCATTTTTAATATTTATTAATAAAAGTAAAGTTTGAATTAATGACAGACTTTCATTTGAGATATGCTTTTTGACAAAGTCTTGATTTTCCAAGTCGTTTTTATCCAGTTGGGCTAATACTTCTGAGACTTCTTTTTCAAGACCTTTTATTTTTAATCGTAATTCTAAGACATCAATTTCTTCAGCAGTAGCGATAATTTTCTTTTTTATTCCTTCCAGCGTCATACCGCTTGCCTTACATTCTTCAATAAATCGCAGCTGTTCAATTGCTGAAGAATCGTAGTAGCGGTAGTTGGAGGATGAACGTTCTGCCTTTAATAAGCCCATGGTTGTGTAGTAATCGATTGTTCGTTTGGTGACGCCGGTTATTTCTGCTAATTCACCGATTTTTAATTTTTCAGTCCCAAGTTTTAAAACCTCCAAACTGTCACGTGATGGTTTTATGATATTATTGCGATTTTAGTTATACAACTTATGGTGTGGAAATTCATTTATCTTTTACAAACTACGTTTTAGCTCGATAACTAGAGTATTGGGTGGGTTGATTGAAGCTCCAGGATGCTCGCTTCAATCAACCTAATTTGTTTTCTTACAGAACTTTATACTACTAAACAGTTCTAAAACATTAACTATCATATTAAAGTATTATTGTTTTTATTTTGTCTAGTAGTGACTTACCCTGCAACGGATGGTTCTACACCTGTTTGTTCTTCGCGGATTTCACCGACGATTTCTTCCAGGATGTCTTCCATTGTTACAAGGCCGGCTGTTTGGCCTGATTCGGCTTTGATGATGGCCATATGGACCCGGCTTTGCTGCATTTTTAATAGAACTTCTTTAATTGGTGTTGATTCTGAGAGATGCGGCATTTCATGGATGAAATCTTCTAGTTTCCGTTCTCTTCCTGCAGCAATACTTGTAAGCATTTCTTTTGTGTTAATAAACCCGATTATTTTGTTCTTTCCGGTTTCTTTGACCGGATAGCGGGTGTAGTCATATTTATCATGAACCTCAATGATATCAGTCAGGTCCATGTCTTTTTCAAGCGTAATGATTTTCGTAGCAGGAATCATAATGTCTTTCACAACACGTTCGTCGAAAGCAAAAATATTTTCAAGGTAGGCAAGCTCCGTTTGGTTTATTTCCCCACTTTCATAGCTTTGCGTAACGATTAACTTTAACTCTTCCTCTGAGTGTGCTGTTTCATGGCCTGCAGGCTTTACACCAAACACACCGAGAATTCCGCGTGATGCACCATTAAGAGCAAAAATAAATGGATTCATCACTTTTCCAAACCAATAAAGCGGTGGTGCCAAAAGCAATGTCATTTTTTCCGCAAATTGAATCGCCAATGTTTTGGGAGCCAATTCTCCGATTACAACATGTAAAAATGTTACAATCGCAAGGGCAATCGCATAAGATAGTACGGTTGCTACAGCCTCTGGTACGGCAAATCTTTCAAAAAGCGGGTGAAGCATTTTTTCTACTGTTGGTTCACCAAGTGCACCAAGTACGAGTGCAGTAATGGTTATGCCCAGCTGACAGGCTGATAAATAGTAGTCAAGGTTATGAGCAACTTTTTTGGCCATGACCGCTTTTTTATTTCCTTCTGCAATTAACTGATCAATTCTTGACATTCTCACTTTCAAAATCGCAAATTCAGCACCAACGAAAAAAGCAGTAAGGCCAATAAATACAGCCACTAAAAACAAGTTTAATCCAATTAATCCGTCCAATTATTTCCCTTAATTAAGGGATTCACCTCCAAGATTTTGAAAAGCATTTGCTATGACATCCTTATCCAACATTCGCCATGCATGCTCTTGTTAACACAACCTGTTTGATTTGATAATTATCCATTTCTATGACTGTCCATAAATCTTCACCATGGATGACTTCATCACCAATTGTAACCGGATCAACCTTTTGATATTGAATCCAGCCAGCGATTGTATCGACTTCTTCACTTTCCTCAAATACAAGCCCAAATTGCTCTTCAAGCTCTACTAAAAGAACACGACCATTGATTGTATATTGACTTTCGCCAGTTGTTCTAATATCAGCTACTTCATCATCATCAAATTCATCACGAATCTCACCAACAAGCTCTTCCAGTATGTCTTCCATCGTGATAATACCGGAAGTACCTCCGTATTCATCAATCACAAGAGACATATGAACTTGTTCCTGTTGCATTTTTAGCAAGGCATCCTGAAGACGTGTTGCTTCAAGAACAAATGGCAGATCACGGACAAATTCTTCGAGTTTACGTTCACGTTTGGCCGCAATATGAGTTAGCATCTTTTTCACATTGACAAAGCCGACGATATTGTCTTTATCGCCATTTTCTGTTACCGGATAACGTGTATAGTTATTTTCGTCCAATATGCTGACGATGTCGTCATCATTCATATCCTTATCAAGTGTAACAAGCTCCGTTCTTGGCACCATAATGTCTTTTACAACACGCTCATCAAACGAGAAGACATTTTCCATATAGGAGAGCTCAGTTTTATCAATTTCACCACCCTGATAGCTTTGGGTCATGATAATTTTTAATTCTTCCTCTGAATAGGCCTGCTCATGTCCTGCCGGCTGTACACCGAAGATTTTTAACAGAACACGTGCTGCACCATTTAATGCCCATATAAATGGAGACATGATTTTTCCGAACCAATATAATGACGGGGCAAGCAGCAATGTCATTTTTTCCGAAAATTGAATAGCTAATGTTTTCGGTGCCATTTCTCCGACTACAACGTGGAGAAATGTAACAAGGATAAAAGCAATCGCATATGAAGCAACAGATGCGATCGAATCTGATACATTCAGAAAGTCAAACACCGGGTACATCACACGCTCAACAGCCGGTTTTCCTAATGCACCGAGACCTAGTGCCGTGACTGTAATCCCAAGCTGACAGGCTGACAGGTAGTAATCAAGATCACTTGCTACCTTTTTTGCGATGATTGCCTTTTTATTACCTTCTGCTATTAATTGATCTATTCTTGACATTCGAATTTTAACAACCGCAAATTCTGAACCAACAAAAAAAGCTGTCAGTCCGAGTAAAATGACAAGTAAAAAAAGATTTGTGATTGTAATAATATCCAATTATTTCCCTCAACCTGAGGGATTCACCTCCAGAAATAGTAACGTTACATGGTAACGTTTTTTCATAACGTTTCAGTTCTCGTTAAACATGTTTTTCTCTTCCTCATGTACATACATCTTCTTTGAGGATCTGATTACTTTATGACATTTCTAAAGGGAAATACTAGTTTGTTTCAATAATCCCGTTTAAAGAAGACCGATGTACTAAGAAGAGATATGCATGGTGTACTGTAAAGATACATCTTTTTTGTTAATTCAGCCATTTGACGAGTATGCAATAACGCCTTCCCAATAAATCCAGCCTCCCTTCTCATTTATTAGAATAAATCATATCATATGTACAACCAAAGCGTACAGTAATACGTTACGGTTTAGTGTAATTGTTTTGGTGATGTTCACAGGGTATTCATATTTGGTTCAAAAAATTTATAAGGTTCATTCATTGTCTTTATTATAAAAGGGGCAGCTTTACCTTAAATTGTTTCTAAGAATACTATTTATAATCGGTTAGTGGAATGGAGCGGAAGACACTTTACTCCTGCGGGAAGTAGAGGAAAGGCTTAGACCCCACAGGCGAAGCCGTGGAGGCTTAGCTTCCTCCCCGCGGAAAGCAAGTGTCTGGAGCGCAATGAAACGAACTTTTTCTTACGCTACTGATATAAACAACCTATTGAAAAATACCGTCAGATTACCTGACAAACCAGTTGTATCAAAAATTTCAGCCATCTATGATTATTGTGAACTTAACATATTTCATATGATTTTCACGTATATCCTTAATAATTGGTTTAAGGGTCTCTACAAAGAAACCGTAAATTTCTTACTACGTTGAAAATATGCTTTTAGTGGCATATTTTTTCGTAGTTATTTTTATGCCTTAGTTTGAGATTAGGAGATGACCATAGAAGATGAATATACTCATAAAAAATGCACAAATCATTACGATGAATAAGGAAGAGGAAATCATTACCGGTGATATTCATATTGAGGATGATCTCATAAAAAATATTGGACCTGATTTAACCGTTCAACAACCTGATAAAATCATTGATGCAACAGGAAAAACCGTCATACCCGGCTTTGTTCAAACACATATTCATCTATGTCAAACCGTTTTCCGTGGTCAAGGAGATGATTTGGAATTAATGGACTGGCTAAAACAGAGAATTTGGCCATTAGAAGCGGCACATGATGAGGAATCCATTTATTACTCTGCCATGCTCGGAATTGGTGAACTCATTCAAAGCGGTACAACAACCATTGTTGATATGGAAACTGTCCACCATACTGAGTATGCATTTAAAGCGATTGCTGAAAGTGGAATAAGAGCTTTATCAGGCAAGGTGATGATGGATAAGGGAGATGAAGTACCACTTCCTCTACAGGAAAACACAGAAAGATCGATTAGAGAAAGCGTCGACTTATTGGAAAAATGGCATAACTATGATGAAGGCCGGATTAAATATGCGTTCTCTCCAAGATTTGTTGTTTCTTGCACAGAACAGTTACTTCGAGAAGTCCAATCTTTATCTGAATACTATAATGTAATGGTTCATACACACGCTTCGGAAAATCGCGGTGAAATTGAAATTGTCCAAAAAGAAACAGGAATGAGAAATATAGTGTATTTGGACCATTTAGGTTTAGCCAATAACCAGTTAATTCTCGCTCATTGTATTTGGCTGGATGAAGAGGAAAAACGTATCATTCGCGAAAAAGGTGTTCATGTTAGCCATTGTCCCGGATCAAATCTGAAATTGGCGTCAGGTATAGCAGATACACCTTACATGGTAAATGAACAAGTGTCACTCAGCCTGGGAGCTGACGGAGCACCTTGTAATAATAATTTAGATATGTTCAATGAAATGAGACTAGCCGCACTCATTCAAAAACCAGTACACGGTCCGACCTCAATGGATGCACATACTGTTTTTAAAATGGCGACTATTGGAGGGGCGAAGGCAGTTGGAATGGAAAATGAAATCGGGAGTATAGAAATCGGCAAAAAAGCAGACCTGGCTATCTTAAACTTACAAGACTTTCATACCTACCCATCTTATGGAGTTGACCCTATCTCCAGAATCGTCTACTCTGCCACAAGAGCCGACGTCGAAACAACCATTATTAATGGTCAAATCGTAATGGAAAACCGCATCATGAAATCCATCAACAAAAAAGCCATCCTAACAGAAGCCAACCACTCAATCAAACGTTTGCTGGGCCGAATATGAACCAGGGGGACAGGTCCCTTGTCCCAATAGTTGTTTAATATTTAATTCAATGGCAAAAATGATGATGGAGGTGGATGTCTATTTTTCTACTATTTATATCGGTCATCATATTTGGCTTGGTTATTTATTTTATGCCAAAAAGAATTTCTTATTTTGAAATGTATACAACATCACTATTTTCAACGGTTCTACAACTTATCACAGATATTTATCTGGAATTTAAACACAACTTTTATTGGTATTTTAGTCCAGGGGTAGACTACATTACTCTTTGGGTCGTGTTTTGGATTTATCCTTCGGTTAATATAATATTTTTGAATTTTTATCCTACAAACAAAAAATTCAGCACTTCCGTATATTACATCTTGGGATGGACATTATTTGCACTAGTCTATGAATGGTTCGCTGTAAACTCAAGCTTATTTCAATATAACGGTTGGAAATTATGGTATTCCGCTCTGATCTATCCATTCCTATATCTCCTGTTATATATTAATTGGAAAATAATTAGACGGCTGTACCGCTTGAGTTTGTGAACCATGGGGACAGGTCCCTTGTCCCAATGGGACGAGGGACCTGTCCCCATGTTCCTACCCTAACGCAAATCGCAGTGATCTGCTAATGAGTGGCGGCAAGACAGAGACATGGCCTTCGTTTTCGAATTGGATGAACTCTACTTTTAAGCAGGATCGGGTTGATAAACGATCGACCATTGATTTGGCAAGTTCACCGACATTTGTGTGGTGCCATCTTTCCAATTCCCCGATTCCAACCAGTACGTTGGCTTTTATTTCTCCGGTTTCACATAGTTGATGAAACAGCCTTTCTTCTTCTAGAATGATGCTCTGATTCCAATGGATCGAAGGACTTCCGGCTATATATGTTTGAAAAGAGGTTGGGCTTGTAAACAAGGTATGTAAAACAAATAAGCCGCCAAGTGAATGGCCAAATAATGTTTGTTTCTTTTGATCGATTGGATAATTTTGTTCCATGGCAGGCTTTAATTTGTTCTGTAAAAACTGCAGAAACTCCTCTGCCCCGCCATGTCTCTGACTTGTTGCATTATCCATCTTATTTGCGGGGATCTCAATTTCAGGCTCCCCCATCGTATAATCATAAAACCGTTCTTTTGAAAACGGTTCTGAAGTGGAATATCCTACACCGACAACAATTGATGGTATGACACCGGTTTTCTCCGGTTTTCTTGATTGAATTCTAACAGCCTCCACAACTGATCCAAAAATAGAATTTCCATCTAATAAATAGATAATAGGAAACCCCGTTTCCGGTGGTGCTTCATTCGGAATGAAAACAAGGATTTGATAGAGTCGATTCTTTTCAGACTCAAAGGTAAACTGTTTTGTCCCTGTGATTGTAAACGGAATCTTGTTTGTTAGTACGTTCTTCATTTGTCTCTCCTCCTTACACCTCTTTATTTTTAAATAATAAGTAAACAAAATAAGGCACGCCGATAATCGCAATAACGATTCCAACAGGTATTTCCCCGGGAGCAACAACTGTTTTTCCAATAAAATCGGATCCTACAAGTAAAATCATCCCGATCAAAGCTGACAGCGGAACAATGTTTTTATGATTGTGACCTACTAGTAATCTCGCAATATGCGGGGAAATTAAACCAACGAAGGATATACTTCCCGCTACAGAAACACAAGCACTCACGAGTCCTATACTACTGATTAATAAAAAGATCTTCTCCTTCTCAACCGAAACACCAACACTAATTTGAGATTCCTCTGAAAGCTGGAACAAATCCAGTAAATACGATTTCCTTAAAATAATGGGCAAGCAGATGAGAAACCACGGAATAATCGATAGAATATAGGTCCAATTCGCAATATAAATACTTCCTGATAACCACACTGTGGCCATCTCAAAGTCTTGGGCCTTCATTTTTAAGGAAAGAAAGACGGTGAATGCCCCAAAGCCCGATCCTATCGCAATCCCCGTTAACAAAAGCCGCTGTGAATCAAGTCGTCCATTTTCCCGTGAAATGAAAAAGATACACAGCGCGGCACATAATCCACCCAGCAGACCAAATAGAGGCATCGTCATTGTCGCTACCCAGCTTGTGCTCGCTTGTTGTCCTTGAAAGAAAAACATAAAAACAACGATGGCAGCACCTGCCCCGCTATTAATTCCTAAAATCCCCGGGTCAGCTAATTTATTTTTCGAAATGCCCTGAAGAACAGCCCCCGCTACTCCCAGACCAAGCCCGACAAATGCAGCCAAAATCATTCTCGGTAAGCGCAGCTGAAAAACCACCATATCAAGCTTTTCAGATACATGCTGCAGAAAAAGCGTCTCAACTAATTGACTAAAGGTCATATCATAGATTCCATAAGACAAATTGATATAGAAAAGCATCAGAACAAAAAGAAAGCCAACACTCATCGTTAGTCGAAAACGTTGCTGGATATTAAGCATGTGAAGCTCCTCCTTTCGTTTTGATTAAATATAAAAAGAAAGGAACACCAAGCATGGCTGTAACAACGCCAATAGGGGTTTCATACGGATAATTAATATAAATACTTAGACTATCACTTAACGTTAAAAACACGCCGCCTATAATCCCTGCACATGGAATAATCGACCGATATTGGCCGCCAATCAAAAACCTTGTGATATGAGGGATAATAAGGCCAACAAACCCAACTTTACCAACAAGAGCAACTGAAATTCCTGTCATCATCACAACAGAAAGAATGGTGAACATTTTCACCATTCCCTTTCGCTGTCCCAAGCCTGCAGACGTTTCTTCACCTAACGATAAAATCGAAATAGAATTTGCCAGCAAAAGAGCCAGTAATAACCCAATTCCTGCGAATGGTAGAGAAAATACTAGTAAATCAGTATTTATCTGGTGAATCCTCGCGTTATACCAAAAGCTCATCGTCTGAGATACTTGAAAATAGGTTGCCAATGCTGAAGAAATGCTGCTAAAGAAAGTGCCAATGATTGTCCCAATAATGGCCAGCTTCACAGGTGACAGGCCGTTTCGAATCAGTGAAGCAATTCCAAAAACAATGCCGACACCTAAGGCTGATCCTAATAACGAAAACACCATCATGTGCAAGGAAGACATGCTCGGTAAAAAAATAACCGCAAGTGTAATGACAAATCCTGCTCCATCTGAAACCCCCATAATGGAAGGTGAGGCCAAATAATTCCTTGTCATTCCCTGCATTAAGGCTCCCGACATCGCTAACAGCGCTCCTACTACCATTGCTCCGATCGCACGGGGTAATCTTGACGTCATGATGATCGTATGGGTCATATTTCCGGGATCATATGAAAGGAATGCTCCCATAATTTCACCATAGCTAATAGGTGTTGACCCGCTGCGAATAGAGAGAAATAAAGATAAAATCACAGCAACCGGTGATAATAGAAATATCGTTCGTGTAGACATTCTTCCTTGCATCAAACCCACACCTTTTTATTATTGAGCTAATGTTTCTTTGATAACATTGATGAACTCTGTTTTACTCCATGCTGTTCCACCAGCTGCTAAAGGTGACACAGCATTCACAAATACATTCTCATTTTTGACTGCATTCATGCTTTTCCAAATCGCATTTTCCTGTAATTCTTTCAAACTATCAGGTGCTTCTGCATTTTCCTGTTCTTCGAATTGTACAAATAAGTAATCAGGATTGATTTCTGCAAGTTTTTCCAATGTAATCATTTCCTGGCTTTTCGCAGCCTTGACAGCTTCAGGTACAGGTAGTCCTAAATCTTGATATAATACCGGGTTAAAATAAATGTCCGGGGAATAGATAAATAGATTTCCTCCACGAATGCGAATCATGAGAACTTGTTGATCTTCCATTGATCCTGACACTTTTTCTTTCACTTCTGAAATAGAGCTTTCATAATCTGCAATGATTTGATTTGCTTCTTCTTTCTTATCCGTTAACTCAGCTAAAACTAGTAAATTATCCTTCCAATTAGTAGAAATATGAGAGATCGGAATCATCGGCGCAACATCGGTTAATTTCTCAGCTACTTCCGGTTGAAACTTCGATGTTCCAAGGATCACATCCGGCTCTAGTTGCAATAATTTTTCAATGCTCGGTTGTGTCTTTTCGCCGATTTCTGTTGCTTCGGACATTGAATCACCCAGATATTCAGGGAACTTTCCGCCAGTTGCAATTGCTCCGATTGGTTTTACACCTAAAATCGCTGCATCTTCCATCGCTTCTTGACTTGCTGTTACGATTTTTGTTGGATTGCTTGTTACTGTATATTCTTCATTTAAATAAGTGATCGTCTGCTCATTGCTTTCACTTGTTTCTATAACTGTTTCTTTTTCACCTGCAGTTGAATCAACAGACTCATTTCCACACGCAGCTAAAAGAAATAACGCAAAAAATATCATAAATAGACCATTTTTCTTCATATACACTCTCTCCCTTTATATCGATCACCTAATAGATGATGATAATCATTATCATTTAAAATGATAAATGAAGTCCAGTAACCTGAACATGGACATTATCTTGTTTTATCCTTGGACTTTTCCCATAAGGGTGAGTGTATCCCTTAAAACACGCTCATGTGCACTTGCAGAATATTCCCGCCATGGATCTGATGTAATGTCATAGACTCGATTTAAACGAACCGCCTCTAAGCTGTTCCACAAGGGTTGCTCCTGATACTCATTCCACCTTTCGAGTGTTTGTGATTCCTGGCAAATATTTAATAAAACAGCATCAGGGTTAATCTTGCTAATTTCCTCTATTGGTATCACACCATTCTTTTTTTCAATTAAAGCAGCTTTCATTTGAAGATCACCATAAAAAACCTCATTCATTGTTCGGGAATGATCTATATACATGCCCCCTTGGAAAAAACGCAATGGAAGAAATGTCGTTTGTCCCATATGTTTATGTAGTTGTTGTCTTATCATCACGACTTGATGTTCATAGTGTTGGAGCCATTCTTCCGCTTCCTGTAATTCTCCTAATTGCTTTGCCATATAAAGCAATTGCTCCTTCCAATCCACTGACTCAGGATAATATAAAACCGGGGCGACCTGTGATAAACGTTCCTTTTCTTCAACGGTAATACCACTTTTACTCACGATGATATCCGGCTTGTTATTCATTAAAATATCAATGTTCGTTTCCCAATCCTTATTAATTTGAAAGGCGCTTAAATGCACAGGGATATCATTTCGAAAGGTTTGATAATAGAAGGACGTCCATTTTGGGTGAATGGGAGCGGCATATGGGAAAATATGCAGAGCAAGTAAATGGCCGATACTTGAAAAATCATATGCTGCCACCTTACGCTTTCGTTTCTGTCGATAGGTAGACGGTGCCATTCCTACAGCCTTCTTAAACTTGCGGCTTAAGTAAAACTCATCACTATACCCGATCTGTGCCGCAATCTGACGGACCGTCTCATCTCCGCTCACAAGGCGTCGCTTTGCTTCATTCACTCGTAATCTTGTTATAAAGTCACTGACACTAATTCCACATTCTTTTTTAAAAAGCGCAGAAAAATATTTTGGACTAAGATCCGCCTTCTCAGCTAATAATTCAATGGAAATTTGTTCATTAAAGTGGCAATCAATATATTGTTTAGCCTCCTCTATGGCCGTAAACGTATCTTTCACAAGAGGGACATCTTGATGCTGCAGCAGTTTATAGATGATGTTTTCAAACAATAATCTCTGATAAAATACCTGTTCTTTGTTTTTTGATGAATATAGAATTTCGACTTCTTCTATGATATGTGAATGACCAGGAATAGCTAATTTCCCCTGCAACGGAAACTGTTCATCGTTCCCTAATTTATGAAAAGACTCACCTTCAGTCTGCATACTTGAAAAAATATCAAAGGTAAAAATCATATAATCTATTGACTCATCTGGACTTGTGTATATTTCATATACCTGTGAAGGATGAATCACACAAATATCCTGCTGATGTAAAAGGATGTTATCATGATCGAGCATCATATGTCCCTTTCCTTCCATCACAACCAAAAGCTCAAAACAATTCGTTAACTTTGCAGGTATATGCCCCGCTCTACCCTTCATCATACTCTTAGGCTGATACATAAAATGATTCCAAAAATCCAACGAACGTACTCCTCTCTTCAAATAAATGAAAATGATTATCAATACCCGTTAAGTCTAATTGATAAAAATTATCAATGTCAAGTGAGGCTGGTCCAGGGGGACAGGTTCCTCGTCCCAGTATGGGCAAAGAACGCTCTCGCTATTGGAAATTTTATCCGTTTCAATTTTAATATTAATCGCCGATATAAATAGAAAGTCAATAAAAGGGGGAAGAGGATGAAACATGTCCTTGCGTTTAAAAGTATAAGAGCAAAGCTAATGGCATCATTTTTATTTATTACATTATTGGTATTTGGCTTTGGGGTATATTTAATTTCTTCAATCGGAACGATGGGAGATCACACGAAAAAACTGGCTGAGGAAGATATCCCATTGCTTTCTTCGGATTTCAGCTTATTAGGTATCCTAACCCAGCAACAAAGTGAACTTAGAGGCTATTTGTTGACAGGGGAAGAGGAATATAAAGAAATTTATTTCGGATTAAAAGAACCGAGCCTCTCTATTCAAGCAGAATTAGTGAAAGTATCAGATTCGCCGGCGATCGATGATGTTGCAGCACAAACAGAAAATGTCTACAAGATCATCGAAGAGGAATTCTTCCCAGCCTATGAACAAGGTAATATAGAGGAAGCCAAGCAATTACTAAACAATGAAATCGAACCGGTATTAGTCAATACCGTTGAACAGATGACTGAAATAGCGTTAGCAAGAAGTGAAAAAAGCAAGAAAAATGGTGAAGAAGCCTCAAAACAAGCAGAATTGACTTCTACAACCGCCATTGGATTTGGTTTTCTTTTATTAATCATCGTAATTCTTGTGTCTATTCTTATTTCAAGAAATATCGCAAAACCTATTAATCAACTAAAAATGCGCATGGATGATATCGCAAGCGGAGACTTAAGTCATGAACCACTGACCACAACGTCCCAAGATCAAATTGGTATGCTTGTACAAGCTTCGAACGATGTAAATGAACACCTAAGAGATATGCTACAGAAAATCGGTGAAGTATCTGATTCATTATCAACTCAAAGTGGAAATTTAACTCATATTTCAAAAGAAGTGAATGAAAGCAGCAACCAAGTCGCGACTACCATGCAGGAACTCGCAAAAGGTTCGGAAACCCAAGCAGGCATCAGTCAGGAAGTCTTAGCTTCCATGACGAGTTTTTCTAATAAAATTAAGGAAGCAAATAGCCGTGGTGAATCTGTTTTTTCATCCTCACAACAAGTCACGGGATTAACGACAGAAGGCAGCAAATTAATGACATCCTCCATTACACAAATGGAGCTTATCGATAGCATTGTAAAAGAGGCGGTCCAAAAAGTAATGGGCTTAGATAAAAAATCTCAAGAAATTTCCAAGCTTGTTGCCGTTATCAAAGCGATTGCAGAGCAAACTAATTTATTAGCTTTAAACGCAGCCATTGAAGCAGCACGTGCGGGTGAGCAAGGGAAAGGCTTTGCAGTTGTTGCCGATGAGGTACGGAAATTAGCTGAACAAGTATCGATTTCTGTTACTGATATCACTCAAATCGTTACGATGATCCAACAAGAAACAGAGTCTGTCACACAATCTCTTCAAAACGGATATAAAGAAGTTGAAAAAGGGAAGGAACAAATCATCACAACTGGTCACACGTTCGAACAAATTGATACTTCACTTTCAGAAGTAGCGGTAGGAGTAAAATTCATCTCTGAAAATCTGGGAGACCTTGCGGAAAACAGTGATATTATTAATCAATCTATTGAAGAAATAGCATCTGTATCTGAGCAATCAGCCGCAGGAATAGAAGAAACAGCAGCATCTGCTGACCAATCAAACCATTCCATGAAACAAGTCTCAACAAGCGCAACAAGCCTATCACACCTAGCCAATGACCTAAAAGTATTAATGCAGAGATTTAAATTGTAGGAATAGAGGCTGGTCCGGGGGGACAGGTTCCTCGTCCCAACATTCTGGGTCAAGGAACCTGTCCCTCTGTCCCTTCTAAGCCTAAAGACTTAGAGCGAAATACAGCCACAGATTCTTCATTCAATTGCCTGGATTCTTGATAATAGGATTTGGGTTACTTGAGGGGAGGAATTTACGGTGGATGAAAAAAAGATTTATATTTTACTTACTGACACTGGAACATTGTTTACTAGACTTATCAAATTATATACAAAAAAATCGTTCAATCATGCATCCATTTCTTTTGACCGTTCTTTATCAGAAGTATACAGTTTTGGAAGAAAAACACCTTCAAACCCCTTCATTGGCGGCTTTGTGAAAGAAAATATAGAATCGCATTTTTTCAATCTAGCAACATGTCGGGTATACAGCTGTACAGTCTCTACTATTCAATATGAAGAAATGAAATGCTTCATACAAAAAATAAATGACGAAAAGTCCCTGTACCGTTATAACCTGCTAGGCTTATTTGCCATTCTATTAAACAAACAACTAAATAGAAAATATGCTTTTTTCTGTTCACAATTTGTTGCAACTGTCCTGCAAGAGTGTGAATGTGTTCATTTCTCTAAACCCCTTTCACTTATAACACCACAGGACCTCATTAAAGGAAACGATTTTCATCTTGTTTATGAGGGGAAACTTAGGAACTATCGTGAGTTGGAACAGAGGGACAGGTCTCTTGTCCCACATGGGACAAGGGACCTGTCCCCCCGTTCCTCACTCAGTATCTAATATATTTTTCAGGAAACCGTCCTGTCCGGTTTGGGTAAATAATAAGTCAAAGCCGAAATACGATAGAAGCCCCATCACAACTGCCCAGAAAACAACACTAACTGTGATCCAAAAGAAGATTTGTTTTCTTGTGCCTCCAAAGCTCATTGCTAAAATAACACCAAGATGGCTACCGATCAAAAATGGCGCAACAAATGTTAATCCAGGCAAACCGTACTTTTTCCAAATTGATTCTGCTCGCTTCTGCTTTTTGTCTGATACTTCTTTGCCTTTCTTTTCCTTACGTCTTTGTAACCACTCTTTTACTCGGTCCATTAATAAGATGAGTAACCAAAGGGTCAGAATATTCCCCAATAACGCAAGAATGGCCACAGGAAGTGCCGGCAGTCCTGCTGCAACTCCGATTGGAATTACCCCGACTACCTCAAAAAATGGTGTCGCCCCTAACAAAAAAATAATGACATACGCTAAAATAATACTCACGAATTCTTTTCCTCCTTCAATATCACTAACTGATGTAGATCTTAATTCAAAATAAATGGATACTCAGGTTATTATGTAATACGATTATCCTTAGCAAAAGTTCCCAACCTCATTATATTGAAGCAATGCATTTTCTTTTTCTCTAGGAATGGCTTAAAATAAAAGGAAGGTATTGAATTTCAAAAATTCAGCATAAGGGGGAAAAGTAATGAAATTCAAATTCCAGGAATCATATGAACTTAAACAATTCTTTGAAAACAATATTCAAAATTTTGAAGAGAGATTATTGGCGGAAGCAGTCAATGTAACAGATAAGATTGATGAAATCCTGGCAATTGGTAACATTGATCTCGTTAATAATGCGAAAAAGCTTGTTACGTATATCGTTGACGGCAAGGAAAAAGAGTTGCAACTCTTTGCAAAACAAGAAGGCATCGCCTGGTCTACACATTCCATTGATTTAACATTTAAACTTGAATGGATTCAAGCAATCCGCAGGACTGTGTGGTATTTTATCGAAAAGTATAACGAATATACAAACGGGAAAATTGTAGCTGACTTTTTTACCCTTGAAAAGAAAATAAATAATCACATTGATGAATTTTTAAATAGCTTTTTTATTAGTTATTCTACATACAAAGATTCTTTGATCAAAGCACACAGAAAATTAGTAGAGAACCTTTCTGTCCCGATTATCCCGATTAATTCATCTGTTTGTATTCTACCTTTGATCGGGTCAATTGATGAATACCGGACAAATATTCTGGAAGAAAAGGTTTTAACTGAAATTGGCATATCACGTATTCAAACATTGATTATTGATTTATCAGGTATTGCAGATATGGAACCTAATGTTATTGAACATCTATTAAAAATCATCCATGGTGCTTCCATGATGGGCTGTAATTCCGTAATTACTGGATTGAGAAAAGAAGTTGTACGGAAAGTGATCCATCTCGGAGTTTCCTTTGACAACAGAACAGAAACTCTAGGAACTTTGCAGCAAGCTTTAACTAAATACTTGGTACTTTAATCCATCAAAAAAGTGTGGAAGCTACTCCTCCACACTTTCCTCTTCTTTATTATAAAATCTTAGCAAATCCCCATAAATAATTTTATCTGAAAAACTCAGCTCATGATGAGCCATGTCCTCGTAGACATCACACGTTCCTTCACGTTCAATCTCTTCACCTGATTCACGATCATAACACAAAGTTGAAACAGAAATATAATCCTCTGTGATAAAGCTTCCATTTCTTAATACAGCAAATGGAGTTCGCTCTGGTGAAAACAAATCCTGACCAAATTGAATCCTCTCAGTCGTATCAACCCCTAACAAATGTAAAAGAGTCGGCTTTACATCAATTTGACCTGAAATATCTGAAATCAATTCCGGATGCTGATTTGTAAGACCAGGTATATGAATGATAAATGGTACACGTTGAAGCTGAATCGTATCATATAGTGTAATCTCATCTTTTCCTAAAAATTGCGCTAATGCCTCATTATGATTTTCTGAAATTCCATAATGATCACCCATTAAGACGATAATTGAATTTTCATACAGGTTTTCTTCTTTTAATTTCTCAATAAATCGTTTTAATGCTTCATCCTGGTAGCGAACCGTTTGAAGATATCGGTTGAAGATCTCACTATTTGAATCATATTCATCAATAAACTTATCTTCTTCCTCAAGCTCAAAAGGAAAATGATTTGTCAGTGTAATCGAGTAGCTATAAAAAGGCTGTGGCAATGTTTTCATCAAATCAACCGTTTGCTCGAAGAACTCCTTATCCTTTAAGCCCCATCCAAATGAATTTTCAGGTGTGATGTCATAGCTTTCGATATCAAAAAATGTATCCACCTCAAAGGAATCATACACGATATCTCTGTTCCAAAAGGTCGCATTATTCGCATGAAATGTCGCGGAGTAATAGCCATAATCCTTTAAAATTTCAGGTGTTGCATTGTACTCATTTTCACTATTTGTAAAAAAGACAGAACCGCGTCCCAGCGGGTATAATGAATTCGCCACAATAAATTCCGAATCTGACGTTTTCCCCTGTTCTGTTTGGTGGTAAAAATTTTCAAAGTAATAACTTTCATTTAAAAAATCATTCAAAAATGGTGTAATCTCCTTGCCATTTAATGTTTCATTCAACACAAAGCTTTGTGTCGATTCTAATGAAACAAAAATCACATTACGATCTTTTGCAATTCCAAACATCTCTTCACTCGGCTTTTTTTCATTTGCATTCACATAGTTTTGAATTTCCACAAGCTCATCACTATCTGCCAGTGCTCTCTGTGCCGTTGTTGCTGATTGCACAATTCCATCATATATATGGAAATTAAAGATCCCAATGTTTTTCACTAAGATTTCTCTGTCAAATGAACGGGTTAAAAACTGCGGACGCTGTATTTCAGCTAATCCTACATTGAATATAAACACGACACAAACAACGAGAAAATATGATCTTCTTTCCTTAACCGTCACAGCACCGTCATCTTTATGTCTATTTTTTCTCGCTAACCAAATCAAAATAAGAATATCAACAAACATAAGGAAATAGCTCGGCTTCACGATTTCTTGAATACTACTATCAAGATCCCCCATATTACTTGATTGAAATAATACCGGGATGGTCAGAAAATCATTGTAAAAACTATAAAAACTCATATTCGAAATTAACAAAATCGTCCCAAGTGTACTAACAACGATTATGTATATATGTCTTATCCTCTGCTTCATAAATAAACCAAACCCAAAAACTAATAAAAAGAAGCTTAATGGATTAATTAAGAGAATAAAAGATTGCATCGCATTTTCTATTTTTAAATCAAAACCTGTTCGATACACAATATATGTCTTCACCCACATAAAAACTGTGGCCACACTCAAGAAAACATACTTGCTCCATAATTTTTCAGTCTGCATTGCTACCCCCGCTTAAACAAAACTATTCCTATAATAAAAATACCTCTCTCTCCCTATATTTTCAAGTGGGACGTAGGGACAGGTTCCTTGACCCACAATCAAATAAGGGTTGTTGGGCATTTTATGATCATCATAATCAACGTTTTCCCTTAGACTTACAATAAAAAACATCTAAACTACCTTTTCATAAATATCATTTCTTTGGTAATAATCCAACCTCCCGCTAAATACAAGATTCCATTCTACTTTTTTTAAAATCAGGATAAAAATACTGTTTTTATCAATCTTCTTAAACTTTACAATTCCTTAACGTCCAGTTTACATAGTGAACTTATAATTACGTAAGCATAAGGGCTATAGAACATATTCATAGGAGTTGATCGTTACATTTACTAGATTTAACATTCTTCATTAACCATTACCCACAATCACCGAAAATGAAGCAAATATTGGAGGAAACATTCATGAAATTAAACAAAAAAGTCGTTGGAATTACACTTGCAAGTACCTTAGCACTCGGTTCACTCGGTTTCTCTTCAGCTAACGAAAAAGTTGAAGCAAAAAAAGATTCTCAAAAGGCAAAAAACGTCATTGTCCTTGTGATGGATGGTGTTAGCTCCAGTACAACAACTCTTGCAAGATGGTATAAAGGACAACCGCTTGCAATGGATGAGATTTTAACTGGAGGCGTTCGTACATACTCAGCTGAGTCTGCAATTACTGACTCAGCACCGGCAGGAACAGCAATGGCAACAGGCAATAAATCAAATGATAAATTTGTGGGCGTACTCCCTGAAAAAGTGGCCAATCCCGGAGTCGATGCTGATTTAGCAGATAACCCTTACAAACCTGTTGCAAACGTATTAGAAGGTGCAAAAATAAGCGGAAAAGCAACAGGAATTATCTCAACATCTGAAATACAACACGCAACACCTGCTGCATTTTCTTCACATGCAGCACACAGAAGTGACTATGACAGCATTGCCGAGCAACAAGTATACCAGGATATGGATGTTGTCTTAGGCGGCGGTAAAAATTCTTTATTAGCTGAAAACCGTAAAGACGGTGAAAACCTGGTAGAGGTTATTGACAATAAAGGTTATGATCTTGTTGAAACACGTGATGAGCTATTAAACTCAAAATCAAGCAAGCTATGGGGATCATTCGCACCATCTGCACTTGCTTATGATATGGATCGTGAACAAACAAATCCAGATGAACCAACACTTGCTGAAATGACGAAAAAGGCCATTTCAACTCTTTCAAAAGATAAAGACGGATTCTTCTTATTTGTTGAAGGAAGCAAACCTGATTGGGCTGCACATGCAAATGATCCGATCGGAATGATCAGTGATACTCTTTCATTTGACGCAGCTGTAAAAGAAGCACTGGATTTTGCGAAAAAGAATAAGAATACGATGATTGTTGCCGTATCTGATCATGGAAACAGCGGAATTTCCATCGGAAACCAAAATACAAGCGGATCTTATCCTTCTATCCCTGTTTCTACTTATATTGATCCACTTAAAGAAGCAGAAATGACGCTGGAAGGTGCTTTAAAGCAACTAAAATCTGATAAATCAAATGTGTTGGAAGTTGCCGCATTATACGGAATTGACAATCCTACACAAGAAGAAACAAAAGCCATCCAAGAATCAAAAGATTTAGGTAAAACACTTGTACAATTACTTGCAAATCGTGCTAACATCGGCTTTACAACAGGCGGTCATACTGGTGAAGATTTATTCCTGTATTCATTTGGCCCTGGAAGCCCAACAGGATTGGTCGAGAATACAGAGATTGCCCATTCTGCTGCAAAAGCAATGGGATTTGACTTAAAGAAATTAGATAACCAAGTATTTGTAAATGCTGAAGCTGAATTCAAGAAAATCGGCGCCAAAGTAAAAGTAGATTCAGCTGATGCAACTAACCCTGTATTAGTTGTGACAAAAGGAAAAACAAACGCTCAATTCCCTGTTAATAAAAACGTGTTAATTATGAATGGAAAAGAAATTGATCTAGAAACTGTTACTGTTCAAAGTAATGGAGAATTCTATGTATCAAAAGAAGCGATTCAACTTGTGAAAAAAGGGAAATAATAATGTTGAAAACCTCATCCATACGATGGGGTTTTTTCATCTTTAATATTCTGGTTGTTTTGAGATACCGTTACAACTATCATTTTCATAATGGTTATTCAATCAAGGTTAAGATAATTTAAAAATGAAAACCCTATTAACTGTGTTAACATATGAATTAGGTATACATAATGACAAGCTAGAAGAAAATGATGAAAAATGGATAACGATCAACTTATAAAGGGAGTGCGTTCATAATGGTAGGAGTAGAAATTGATTTGGTTGTGACAGATAGTATAAAAGCATTGGAATTATACGAAAAGATATTTGAAATCGAACGTGTTGAGGTTTCAGATTTACCAAAAGGTACAAATGAAGCCGTTTTTACCCTTTACGGTGTACGCTTTCACATGTTGGATGAAAATCCGGAATTTCAATTGGTTGCACCAACCCAAGATGACCCTAAAACAATTTGGTTTAACGTCACTGTCCCTGATATCAAGGAAACATATACAAAGGCAATGAGTTTGGGATGTACGGAGATCCAACCGGTTACTGACCTACCTGATTACGGATTGTCAAATGCAATGTTTATGGACTCTTTTGGCTATGTATGGATGCTTCACCAAATTCATAAAGTAGTGAGTCATGAAGATCGTATACGAATTTGGCAGGAAAAAAGAGATAGTTGATTAAAATATTGGTTCTTTAGCTACAACCTAAACAAAGAACTCGCCAAGGCTAGTTCTTTGTTTTTTATATGCCAATATAAATGACATTTTGGCCTTCTTTCTTCTTACTTTCTAAATCTCCTAATAACCTCTATCACAATCCCAACAACAAGTAACACAACAGCCACCTTACTTGCTGTAACAATTGCAGGATGGTCACTTTGTTCCACCATAATCGCGATAAATGCCCATATAAAAACAAGGGAATAAGCAATGTCATGCTGTGTTAACGTAAAAACGACTCCCAGTATTGCACCGACAATCAGCATTATAATCGCCCACATTTGTTCATTTAAACCCCAAAATTGTTCAATACCATTCGCTTCAAAAATAACGAATACATTGACGATTGTGGCAACTGAGATCCAGCCAATATACACAGAAAAGGGAAACCTCATAAACCAAGTTGAATGAGGTAAATGTTGAATAATCTTATAGATGATGATCAGTGTAAGCAAAATCCCTAACATGATAAAAATTGATACATTAAAGTACTCGTATTGAAACACAATAACCCATAAGCTGTTAAGAATGGCATTTATAAAGAACCAAACACCAATTTTCCGATAGTTTTCCTTTTGCTCGTCATCTACAAAAAATTGACGAATGACCCATACGGTCAGCAGAAAATAAATCAATCCCCATATAGCAAACGCATATCCTGCAGGGGTAAAGAGTGTAAACACCTTGTCTGATACTTCTCCTGTTGTTTGACCACCAATTGGCAATGCATTCGCTAAGTAATTCACTGTTAAAACAGTTAGTAATCCAATTACATTTAAAATGGCATAAAACCTAAAACGATTCAACCGAGTTCCACCTTTCAAGGATGATTGGCTTCCTACCTTCTTGCTACTTCGATTATATTTAGGTTTTCCCCTTTACATACTAAGAAATATTTTTCAACTTTTCCGTTAATCGCAGGAATTCACTTTTGTTTTTATCTTGTAAGGATTGGTCAATTTTCTGTTGAATTTTCTTTTTTCGGAATTCTAGTAAAGCCTTTTCCAATACGATTTCAGCAGATATAGAATCTATAATTGTGACATCAGGCTGTTGTGAACGAAACAAATCCTTTTTCATAAAAAACAACTCCTTGATCTTTTTCTATTTATATTAACCAGATTTTATAATCCGAAACATTTAAGTGGGCTAAAGAGTTTGCAAGTTTACTAATCTCTGAAAAATTTCTTTTAATAACATGTTTAAACTTGCACACTTTGGGATATTATTTATATTATATGGATAGCTCTGATTTGGTTTTTACTAAAACCAAGTTAACCTACGTGTTTTACGATTGTGGGGCTAAATTTACTACTAGTTAGCCGTGAAAACCTCAAACTTCTATTTAACAATCAAAACTGGACATTGAGCATGCTTTGTAACCCGGTGACTTACACTTCCCAACAGCATTTCCTGAAAAGAATTAAGCCCTCTGCTTCCCATTACAATTAAATCGAATGGTTTTTCTTTAGCATATGTTAAAATAGTGTTGGCAGGATCTCCTCTTAAGATCTTAATAGCATATTTCACACCTGCGTTATTAGCTAGATTAACGGTTGCATGAAGTTTCTTTTCTCTGCTTTCTCTAATACCTGCTGAATCCCAACTTCTCAACACATCTTGTTTCGAGGTGTTTCCATCTACGACATAAATGACTTCAATTTCACTGTTTTCGCTCAGCTTGGCAATCTGAATTGCTTTCTCAGCAGCTCTAATTGAGTGGATGGATCCATCAGTTGGAAGTAAAATATGACGAAACATATAATCCCCTCTTTCATCCAGCATTATACATCTATTATATTGGTGCATTAGCAATAATTAAAGCGTTTACAATTCATTTTAATGAAAGTCCTAGCTTATATAGCGCAAAAAAAGAACACCAAAATAGATTTGATGTTCTTTTATATTCACATTCTTAATGATTTGTTACTTTACTAAGACCGCCCGGTTTATTATGAACAGATATTTTTTCTAAAAGCTTATTGCTTTCCGTATTTACACCAAGTAAATTAACTTTCACACCATTTTGATGGTATTTTAAAACGATTTTATCAATAGCACCAACTGCCGAATCATCCCACAAATGTGCGTTTGTTAAATCTAAGTCAACTTCTTTTACATCTTCTTTATAATCAAAGCTTTCCACAAAGTCAGTAACAGAAGCAAAGAATAGTTGACCCGTCACCCGGTATATCTTTTTATCAGATTGACCTGTAGATAATGTTGTAATCTTCACTTTAGATATTTTAGCCGCGAAGAAGATCGCACTTAAAATAATGCCGACAAGAACACCTTTAGATAAATCATGTGTCATAATCACCGTAATAACTGTCACTACCATAACTAATGTATCAGTTAAAGGTACCTTATGCAGAGTTTTTAATGCTGACCAATCAAATGTACCGATTGATACCATAATCATAACCCCTACAAGAGCAGCCATTGGAATTTGGACAAGAACGTCATTTAACAGCAGGATTAAAACCATCAAGAAAGCCCCGGCCACAAATGTTGATAAACGACCTCTACCACCTGATTTCACATTAATAACAGATTGGCCGATCATCGCGCATCCTGCCATACCACCAAAGAAACCTGAGACGATATTGGCAATTCCCTGTCCACGTGCTTCTTTGTTTTTGTCACTTCCTGTATCTGTCATATCATCGACAATTTGAGCTGTTAGTAAAGACTCAACTAACCCAACAATTGCAATTGATAAAGAATAAGGAAAAATGATTTGTAATGTTTCAAAATTTAAAGGAATATCAGGAAGTAAAAAGATTGGCAATGTTTGTGATAACTCACCCATATCCCCTACAGTCCTAACGTTACTTCCAGTCATAACCGCAATTAGACTAATCACAATGATCGCAACCAATGGAGATGGAACAGCCTTTGTGAAACGCGGCAGAATGTAAATAATCGCAAGCGCTCCAGCTACCATCGCAAACATCGGCCATGATTCACCTACAAAATGAGGTAATTGTGCTGTAAAAATTAGAATAGCTAGCGCATTTACAAAACCTGTCATAACAGAACGAGGCACAAATTTCATTAGCCTTCCTAACTTTAATACACCCATGATGATTTGAATAACTCCAGTCAAAATAGTGGCTGCAAGTAAATATTGCAAACCATAATCAGCAACTAATGTCGTCATCAACAAAGCTGTTGCACCTGTTGCAGCTGAAATCATTCCCGGACGTCCCCCAACAAATGCTATGGTCACAGCAATACAAAACGACGCATACAAACCAATCATAGGATCTACACCAGCAATAATTGAGAAAGCAATAGCCTCAGGAATTAGAGCTAGTGCCACCACAATACCTGCTAAAACATCGCCTTTAATATTTCCAAACCAAGAATATTTAATTGTACTTACATCCAAAAAAAATCCTCTCCCTTTTCATTTTTTTATATAAGTTAATGACTTTCAACTCTCATGAAAGTCGGGACCGTTGTTAACAAATTGCATTATAAACTATTTTGGATGGTTTGTGAAGTTTAATGTGGGTCGGGGGGACAGGTTCCTCGTCCCAAATAAAAAAACGGGACGAGGTACCTGTCCCTCTGTCCCGTTTTTCAATTGAAATTAATAAGAGCCATTAAATTGGCATATAATAAAAAAGACACAGATCGTGTCGGCATTTTTTTGTTTGGAAAGGGAGAACCAACCAAGTTGTTAAAAAAATTACGAACGCTTTCCAGTGCCGCCTATATCTCTTGTTACGTCTTTTCTTTCATCTTTTGTCACGTTTAGCACCTCTCTTTTTTTGTTAAGCATATCTTGTCCACGTTTAGGAGGCGATATACATGAACATGAGGAAAAAAAATAATGCCGATCATTCTAAAGTTGTGTATATGGGCTTTGGCGAAAATGACACAACAGACACAGAGGGTACACCGGAAGATGATGGGTTTGTATATGTAAAAGTAGGTTTCAAAAAGGAGAATTTTGAAAAGCTACAGTCCTATACGACCTATGCCAATGTGGAAGCTAAAATGGATAAAATAAATGTTGAGTATACCCCGGAAGATTTTATCAAGGGGGCAACCATGTATTTTATCGATTCTATGCTAGACAACATTGATGCTCATAAACCCAAAGAAATAACCAGGAAATTGTATGAATCTCTTCCAGAGTTTCTTCCCATTTTAAATGAAGCAGCAAAAAAACTAGGGAGTACGCCAAAGGAAAATGTTGAACCGCTTATTCTTTATCATGATGGGTTGATAAAAAATAACATCAAGAAAATAATGAAAGAACGAAAATTGACTCAGAAAGAACTTTCAGAAATAACAGGCATCGATAAAAGTAATTTATCCATTTATATGAATAATAAATCACAACCATCTATCGAATTCTTTCTTAGAATATGGCATGCCCTTGATTACCCTCCACTCAACGAAATATTATATAGAGAAAAATCTAGTGATGCTTAAGCATATCTTTTTTGGCATTAGAGTTGAAAATTTTTAACTTTTATTAAAAATTTTCAAAAAAGAGTCATAAGACATGCACCAAGCTCAATATCCTATATCATAACTGCCAAAGTTTATTCTAATCACGATTGGGAAGACAGGTCCACTTTTTCTGCGATGACAAAAAGACACTCGCATAAGGGTTGACGGTCTTAGCCTCTCATAAGGGAGGTGCAACTGATGGACATGAATACAGCAATGTTTATGATAGCATTAGTAACTTTAATCGTCCTATTAATTGAGAAAACAAAAGAGTAATTCACCCTGCTGTTGGCGACAGGGGTGAATTACTCTCAAGTATAAAACCTTATTACTGCGAATCGCAATTGAATAGATAACCGTAGTGTTGGCGCACTGCGGTTATTTTTCATTATATGTGTTAGTTAAATAATTATTCTTTTCACCTTTACTGGATATTGCGACTATTTTTGAATCACTCTAAGTGCATTTCGTTACAATTTATGCGCAATTACACAATTATACGGCTTCGTCTTCCCACTTCTTATGGTCTTGTACAAAAAGTATTCCTAATTCATGGTGCTCACCATCATATAATGCACGCTGGTCGAAGCGGATTTCTCCGTTGAAGCCAATGACTTCCAGTTTACAGAATGCACGGTTTTTTTGTAGGGCTTGATAAAACTCATCAACGGTGTGAACAGAATATCCGTTTACTTTCATGATGATTTCGCCTACCTTGAGATTCATCTTTTCTGCAGGAGATTGCGGCAGGATCCCTAATATCATTAAGCCATGATCCCGTTTTGAAAAATAAAAGGCGGCAGAAGCATCATTCATTCGTTGACGAATGGTAATGAATTCACGACCTACCATTGCAGTACCTACAGCTATAAATGCTAGCGGTGTCCACCAAATACTGCCTGCAGCTAATACTAGCGTAATCACACCGAGCCACATAACCCGCTGTCCTGTTGTGTTTATGCTCTCTTTCGGCAGGGAACCTTGAACTCGCTGGCTAAATCCTAAGAAAAAGGGAATCACCAGTAATAAGAACGGCTCACCATTAATGGATAAAACCGGCCACCATGTTAAAGATGAAGTTAAATCTCCACCAGGAACTAAAAGGAGAAGCGGCAGCATCCACGTTCGATTTGCCTGATGGATACCGATCGGCAATCCTCTTGTACTCGTTTTTAAAAAAGGAGATGTATTCTGATGTGCTGTTCGCATCACCAATATTCCCTCAGCAACAAGCAAAATTCCTGCTAAAATACTAAGAGAAGCAAGGCTTGTCCCGGAAAAGCCCACAAAAAAAGACTCTAATTGATCCGGAATGAACGCAACAGCCAATAATGTTAGCCCGATGATAAAGGCAGTCGACAACCATCTTAGCTGAAGTGAAAAACTCAGCACCGCTGTTATGATGGCCAAAATAACAACTGTTCCAAACGGAAGACTCAGACCAAGCGCGAAAATCGCGATCGAGACAAACAGTCCCATCAAAAGTCCCTTTGTATACGTAAACTTCATTTCATCATATATATCCTGTACACGAATATGAAAAGAACTTCGCTCACGCTTAATACGAAGCATGCCATACATGAATGAAATAAGGAAAAATAAATAAAATAGCGGATGGATAAAAAAGCGACCAATTGCCCACAGCAACTCTAGTAACCAATTTTCAACCAAAACAGAATCCCACCTTACTGTTTCTACCCGTATCTACTAGGTTACTCATATTTTACCATCTCAAGGTATAATTGAGTATGCTTATTTTAAGTTCTCCCAGAGACTGCTGTTCGAAAGAGAGAAATCACGAAAGTTTTGCTCTTCTTCCATTCCTAGTAAATCCACAATCACTTTCATCGACTTTTTAATATCACTTAAAGAAAGTGATAAACGCTTATGATTTTGCAGCAAGTATTGGAAATACTCATTTACACAGTTTTCATCAATTTGTTCTACCTTTTTAATTGACGTGTAGTTTGCCACATACATGCTAAATAGCCTAATCGGCTTACTTGGGCTCGAATGAAAAGGCTGTGCCGAACTGCTTTCGGTTAATTGTGTAAAAATCTCCTGATATACCTGCTCCTTTTGAAAGCTTGAATTTCTCATTAACATAAAACCTCCCAAATTTCACCGAATACGACGAATATGATCTACTATATAAGTTCGGAAACACTTGGATTTTTACGACCTTAAACGAAAAATAAGAACTAGCATCAGCCAGTTCTTATTCCATCCTTATTTAAAAAGAGCTTTAATCGCCATCTTCAGTTGTAAATCATTCTCTTCTTTTTCTCTTTGCTCCAATACTTTTTGGTTCAGCGTATTAGCTGTTTGTTGGTCAATTTTTCCGCTAATCGGAAGTTCATTTGTCTGTTGAAAAGCCTTTACAGCAGTTTCCGTTCCTTTACTAAAATACCCATCTTCCCTTTCAGGTTCAAAACCTAATCCTTTTAACGCAACTTGCGCCGTTTTGACCTGTTCATTGTTCATATCAGGTACTAATGGTTTTTCAATTTGGAGTGGGCTGGCCTGATACAATTCCGGTTGCTCAACTTTTATTGTCGGCTCGACTCCTTTTTTGTGAATCCAATTACCTTCCGGTGTTAACCATTTGTAGAGCGTTAATTTAATGTTACTTCCATCCCCCATCGGAACTGCCTGCTGAACGGTTCCTTTTCCAAATGAAGTAACACCAACAATATCATAGCCTGACGCTTCTTTTAACGCACCAGCAAGGATTTCAGAAGCTGAAGCACTACCTTTATCAATCAAGACTGTTACCGGATACTCCTTTTTCTTGGAAAGTGTTGAGAAATAGCGCTTTTTATCACCATTTCGCTCCTCAATTTGAATATATGGAGAATCCTTTGTCACAAACTGCTTTAGAATTTCCTCAACGCTTTGTAAGTATCCACCTGGATTTCCACGAACATCTAATACAAGACCTTCAATCTTTTCTTTTTCAAGCTTAGATAAAGTGTTTTTGAAATCGTCTGCTGTATTCTCCGAGAAGGACGTAACCTCAATATACCCAACCTTTTTACCTTGATATTCCTTCGTTGATCCAAACACTGTTTCAAGTGGGATTTCATCGCGAACAACATCAAACGTTAGCTTTTCCCTTGAGTTTGGACGAAGCACTTCAATGGCTACCTTTGTTCCTTTTTTGCCGCGAATTTTTAAAACAGTTTCATGAAGGTCCAACCCTTCAACATTTTCTCCATTAATGCTGATGATCTGATCATTTGGTTGTAGACCTGCTTTTTCAGCCGGCGATCCTTTAAAAGGAGACACAATCGTTACTTTACCATCATTCATCCCGACCTCTGCACCGATTCCTTCGAAGGATGAATCAAGTGATTGAGAGAATTGCTTAGCTGTGTCTTTATCCATATACACAGAGTAAGGATCATCCAATGTAGAAAGCATGCCCTGTATCGCACCTTCTAAAAGTTCTTCCTGATCCACTTCCTCCACATATTTTGTTGAAATTAATTCAAGTGCCTGCTGAAACTTTTCAAACCCTTCACTTTCTGTTGCTTGTTGTTCTTCTTCAGCTTGAAACACGTTTCCAAAGGTTGGGACCGCCTCAACCTCTTGTGACGATTTGTCTTCCGTTAAATCCATTCCTACATACATACCACCAGCGCCAACTATTAGGGCTAAGGTCATTAACATTGCTGTGATTTTCTGATTCATCGTTTACCTCCTATTTCCAACGTCGCCAGGTTATGTCATTCCTAATTTTTTTAGACTATTTTAGTATATGACAAGCTTGGCCAAATCATGTAAGGCAATTGGGAGGGGAATTTGGGATGGATTGTAAGGTTAGCTGTGTGACCTTCGAACTGCATGTTTGCTTGTTTTGTCTTTTACTAATTATGGCAGACATATCTTTTTTGATTCTCATCTGATTTGTCTTTCATAAATTCTATAAAAGACTTTTCTCGTTTGATTCTAATCTGTTTTGTTCTTCATCCCTCTTATGAAAGACATTTCTCCTTTGGTTCTCACCTGTTTTGTCCCTCATCCCCTCTGTAAAAGACATTTCCAAACTATACACCACACATTATGTCCTTCATCTACCAACCACCGAAAAACCGTCCTAACCCACAGAGTTCCCAACCAATTCAAAACACAAAAAACCTCCTAAAACAACTTGTTTTAGAAGGTTTTTATCCGGGTATTGTTATGGTAAATAGTTTAACGGGTTTACAGAACTCGCAGATCCGTTCCATGCACCTTTATGAATTTCAAAGTGTAAATGCTGTCCTGTTGAACGGCCTGTGTTCCCCATGATTCCGATTTGTTGGCCTTTTGATACAGATTGTCCGGCACTTACCATCAGTCTTTCTTGGTGTGCGTAAACAGTTGTAAAGACTTGTCCATTTATTCTATGAGAAATGTATACAACATTCCCAAAGCTGCTGGAGTAGTTTGCGCGAATGACTGTTCCACTTGCAGCTGCAACGATTGGTACATCTGCACTATTGGCAATATCAATTCCGCCATGTAGTTTTCTCCCGCCTGTTACAGGATGCTCACGGTAACCATATCCTGACGTAAATGTTCCGGATGCCGGCCACATGAACGAACCGCTGCTTACAGCTGGTTTTTGAGATGATGCTGAGCTACTGCTACTGCTGCTTGAGCTTGATGATGATGACGAAGAAGAGCTTGATGAACTTGACTTCGCCGCTGCTGCTGCAGCTGCCTCTGCTTCAGCCTTTTTCTTAGCTTCTGCTGCAGCTCTTGCCGCTTCTTCACGCTGACGTTTTTCTTCTGCTTCAATTGCGCTTTTTTGTTCTGCTAGGAAGGCTGCTTCATCTTCCAATTCATGTATTTCATGAAGGGCATCATCTTGTTTCTGCATAACTTGTGACATTAACTCTTCTTTTTTCTTCTTTTGAACAGCTAATTGCTTTTTAAGAGATTCTAATTCTGTTAAAGCTATCTCTAATTCTTTTAGCTTACTATTTAGATCTGCCTCTGATTGCTCTAAAAGCTGTTTATCAGCTTCATGTGCTTTAATAATTTCACGATCAGCTTCTACAATGGTTGATACAGCACTTACACGACCAACAAAATCTCCAAAGTCCTGAGCACCTAGAAGCACATCTAAATAGCTAATCATTCCACCTGTTTCCTGAAGTGCACGTGCCCGATCTTCAAGTAACTTATTGCGCTCTTCAATACGCGCCTTTACTTCAGCAATCTGTACTTTTAGCTCTTCGATTTGCTTTTGCGTTTCTTTTATTTTTTCTTCTTGCTCTCTAATTTTCCCATTTGTTTCTGAATATTGAGTGTCAATTTTTTGAATCTCCGAATCGATATTTGCCTGTTGACCTTTTAGTTCATTGATTTCACTTTCTTTTTCACTTAAGCTTGATGACACATCTGATTGTTTGCTTTCTATTTCCTGCTTCTTTTCCTGTAGTGTTTCTGCAAGGGCGAGGTGGTTATTCGGAAGTAACAACCCGCTTGTCCCAACTACAGCAGCCAAGCTATACGCAACTAGCTTTCTTTTCATCATTCATCCTCCCCCATAATTATGTAAAAACTAGTAAACTAGCAATTAAGAAAATTGCTAGTTTACACTTTTAAGAATTTACGAACAGACATTAAACTTCCCCAAACACCGATCAACGCACCAATAAACAATAATAGAGCTGAAACTTGGAACACAAACGGGCTAAATGGTAATACTTCAACAAATGATCCTTGAAGCTTAGGTAATGCCCATGTATATAATGATTGGTAACTGACACTAATTAATACGATTGGAATAACTGATCCAAGTACACCTAATAATAATCCTTCAAGGAAAAATGGCCAGCGGATAAAGCCGTTAGTTGCACCAACTAATTTCATAATTTCAATTTCACGTCTACGAGCAATAATCGTAATTTTGATTGTATTTGAAATTAGGAACATCGCAGTGAAAATCAACCCGATAATTAAGGCAATTCCGATGTTACGTGCAACAGAAATGGCATTGAATAATTTATCAACCTGATCCTGTCCATAACGAACTTTTGACGCATTTTCTAATTTTTCTATTTTCTCAGCAACAACAGTTGTATCACGCGGTTCCTTTGCTTTTACAACAAACACGTCATTCAACGGATTGTTTTGCTCAAATAGTTCAAACGATTTTCCTTCTTCTCCCAAGCTATCCACTAAGTTTTCAAGTTCTTTTTCCTTAGGTGAAAAAACAACCGAATCTACTTGGCTTATTTTTTCAATTTCGCCTTTCAGAGTTTGCTGTGCTTTTTCATCTGCAGTGACATCAATTAACACGCGAATTTCTACGTCTTGTTCAAGATTATCTGCGACATGATTTAAGTTCATCATAATCACAAGAAATGTTCCAACTAAAATTAACGTGACTGTTACAGCACTGACGGATGCAAATGTCATCCAAGTATTTCTTGCTAAACTTTTTAAGCTTTCACGTAAATGACGGCCAAGAGTATTAATCATATATACCGTACTCCCCTCTTGCTTCGTCACGCACAATTTTTCCATCTTCAACAGCAATAACACGTTTTTTTAATGTATTTACAATTTCTTTATTATGAGTTGCCATCACAATGGTTGTGCCACGATTATTAATTTCTTCAAACAAATTCATAATTTCCCATGATGTATCAGGGTCAAGGTTTCCTGTCGGCTCATCCGCGATCATCACTGCCGGATTGTTGACAATCGAGCGGGCGATGGACACACGCTGCTGCTCCCCACCAGATAACTCATCAGGGAAAAACCTTGCTTTATGTTTAAGCTGAACTAAATCTAAAACATCTAGCACTCTCTTTTTAATACTTTTCGGATTTTCACCGATAACTTCTAATGCAAATGCGACATTTTCAAAGACTGTTAGTTTTGGTAATAATTTAAAGTCCTGGAAAACGACACCGATTTGACGTCGTAACATCGGAACCTTAGATTCTTTCAGGGTTGAAAGATCAACACCATTAATTACGATTTTACCGCTTGAAGGCTTTTCTTCACGGTACATCATTTTAATGAAAGTCGATTTCCCTGCACCACTTGGTCCGACCACATATACAAATTCGCCTTGATTTATCATAATATCTATTCCATTTATAGCTAACACACCATTTGGATATGTTTTATATACTTCTGACATTTCAATCATAGATATAAACCACCTAAAGTTGTTTTTTTACACTTTGAAACTATGTCAATACCTGTCGATAAATGTCGACGAAATAGACATAGTAACCCCTTGTCCTTAAATTACAAAATTAATTATACCATCAAATTTCGGCAAATATAGACTAAATTATATTACATTTTCATTTCATCTGTGTGAAGTGCCGTCGAAACGTTGGCATATAAGGAGTTTCCTGCTGAAATAATGGTATAATGTAACAAACATATTTCATGAAAAAATAAAAAGATAACCTTTTGCGGGCTATCTTTTTTGTATTTTACCTTATTTCTTTTCTGCTAACCAAGAAGCGACAACTTCAGCATCTGCATCATTTAACAATCCTTTTGGCATACCGCCTTGTCCATTAATAATGATGCTTTTAATTTCATCTTCACTATATTTTGCGCCAACTTCTTGTAAATTTGGACCTGATCCGCCTTCAAGGTCGCGACCATGACAGCCGATGCAGCTTTTTTGAACGATTTCCTCAGCATTGCCTGCTGTTTCAGTTGTAGTACCGCCTTCAGTTGTTTCTTCTGCTGGTTCTTCAGCACCTCCGCAAGCACTTAACACAAGAACTGCTCCAAATAATAAGGCAAATAATTTTGTTTTCATCACAGCCACTCCTAGCACACGTATTATGGTAAATACTCCAATTCAAGGATATTATAACCTATCTATACCCGTTTGAAACCCTCACCCAGCACCTCAGATGCGTCTGTCACCGTGACAAAAGCATGTGGATCGATATGTCTGACAACTTGTTTCAATTTTGTGAATTCTGTTTGATCAACCACACACATTAACACTGGCCGTTCATTATTAGTGAATCCCCCGTGTGCTGCAAGCCTAGTGACACCGCGATCAATTTCATGTAAAATCGCATCCTGCACTTCCTGCTGTTTATTCGTAATAATCATCGTCATTTTCGAACGTCCCCAGCCAATTTGAACAATATCAATCGTTTTGCTTGTCACATATAAACCAATTAGCGCATAAAGACCTCTTTCAATATCAAACACAAAAGCAGCCGATAACACAATTAAACCATCTATAAGTGCCACACATGTCCCAAGTGATAAACCTGTATACTTATGTATAATTTGTGCCGCAAGATCTGTTCCACCTGTTGACGCTTTTCCTCGGAAGACAATGCCAAGGCCAAGTCCTATACAAATCCCGCCAAAAAGTGATCCTAGTAACGGATCCATTGTTGCAGGTTCCCAATCTCTGGTGAGGTACACAACGAATGGAACAAAAATCGTTCCAATCAAAGTTTTGAAACCAAATTGTTTTCCTAAAAGGATTACACCTGCAATAAATAACGGGATATTAAAAGCCCATTGCACATAAGCTGGCTCAAATCCAAATGTTGCATCAAGGATCGTACTGATTCCACTAACACCCCCAGAAGCTACACGATTCGGCAATAAAAACAAGTTAAAACCGATGGCGACAAAAGCAGAACCTACTACTATGTATATGTACTCCAGGATTTTTTCAAGCTTAGGATTTTCGATGTTTCTTCTTTTCATGTTCAAACCATTTTCCTCCCTATTCACATAGTGAATGTTCCTAGAAGAGTATAGCACCGGTGTTTTCCTATGTGAATAACAGCTAGATAACGTGGTAGTGAGGTAAAGAAGTTATGGTTAGTGTTTGTTAGATGTGGGGATTTTACACAAGGAAACTTTGAGGTGATGTTTTTTTGGGGAGAAAAAAAAACGCACTTATATCGGCGTTAGTTATTTTCACGATTTTCAAGAATAAAGAGTCGTTTATCATTCTTTGTAATACGATTGTTCACTTAATGGAATTCATCCTCTGTTTTTTTGTTCATCAGTTTTAATAGGGCAACAACGTCTTCCGTTTGTGACCGTTCTATTCGATTTACTGTTTCTTTAATATCTACTACATCTGATTTTAATTTTCCAGTGTCACTTTTAAGTAGTTTTACATCAGTCTTTAATTCTTGTGTATCGTTTTTTAATAACTGAACATTCACCTTAAGTTCTTTCGTATCTGTTTTTAGAAGCCGGACGTCTCCTTTTAGTTCTTTCGTGTCTGTTTTTAATAGCCGGACGTCTCCTTTTAGTTCTTTCGCGTCTGCTTTTAATAGCCGGACGTCTCCTTTTAGTTCTTTCGTGTCTGCTTTTAATAGCCGGACGTCTCCTCTTAGTTCTTTCGTGTCTGCTTTTAATAGCCGGACATCTCCTCTTAGTTCTTTCGTGTCTACTTTTAATATCTTGACGTTAGATATTACTCCTTTCATATCCTTTTGTAGTTCTAATAAGATGTTCAGTATTTGTTTCTCCATAGTCTCTATCACCTCTCTTAGATTTTTCGCCTTAAGCACTTACCATTATTATGACATGTTTTCTCTCAGAAGAAAAATAGTCAAAATTAAAAAATCACACTGATTTTTGGATATAAACAGTGTGATTTTTTACTTTTATATTATGAAAGCTTCGAACGTAAAAAGGCATCAATAAATGGATCCAGTTCTCCATCCATCACCGCATGAACGTTTCCAATTTCTGTGTTTGTACGGTGGTCTTTTACCATTGAGTATGGGTGGAAAACGTATGAACGGATTTGGCTTCCCCAGCCGATGTCCTTTTGTTCGCCACGGATTTCCGCAAGCTCTGCTTCCTGCTCTTCAATACGTTTTTGATAGAGTTTAGCTTGAAGCATTTTCATCGCACGTTCACGGTTTTTAATTTGTGAACGCTCTGTTTGACATGTTACAACGATGTTCGTTGGTGTATGTGTGATACGAACTGCAGAGTCAGTTGTATTGATGTGCTGTCCACCGGCTCCACTTGCACGGTACGTATCAATTTTCAAATCTTCTGTACGGATTTCAATGTCGATTTCTTCATTGAATTCAGGCATGACTTCACAAGAAACGAATGACGTATGACGACGACCTGATGAGTCGAATGGAGAAATACGGACTAAACGGTGTACCCCTTTTTCAGCTTTTAAATAGCCATATGCATTATGACCTTTTATTAACAGCGTCACACTCTTGATCCCCGCTTCGTCACCTGGTAGGTAATCAAGTGTTTCAACCTTAAAGCCTTTTTTCTCTGCCCAGCGAGTGTACATACGAAGAAGCATGGAGCCCCAGTCCTGTGACTCGGTTCCACCTGCACCCGGGTGAAGCTCAAGGATGGCGTTGTTTTTATCATGTTGTTCGCTTAGTAAGAGTTGAAGTTCAAAGTCGTTTAGTTGTGAAACAAGTTCTTTCATTTCGGACACAAGTTCACCTTGGAGATCTTCGTCTTCTTCTTCTTTTACAAGTTCATATGTTAGTTGAAGATTTTCGTAGGATTCGTTTAGGTTGTGGAATTGGTCCACCATTTCTTTTAGTGCGTTTGTTTCATTGATAATGGCTTGGGCTGCGTTTTGGCTGTCCCAGAAGTCCGGGGCTGTCATTTGTGCTTCTAGTTGTTGGATTCGTGCTTCTTTGATGTCGAGGTCAAAGAGACCCCCTAAAGTCCGCTAAACGTTTAGCTGTTTTTTCAAGTTCTTGTCTAATTTCTACTAGTTCCATAATGTTCACTCCATTTATAGTCTCTGAAAATTGTCCGTTGATTTCCGCTGCAGGTTGCTCGCTTTCCGCGGGGTGGGCGGTGAGCCTCCTCGGCGTGAACGCCTGTGGGGTCTCACCTCCCCACTCATCCCGCAGGAGTCTCGCACCTTCCGCTACATTCAACTAATTGCTACATACATTGTAAGCTTAATAAATAATCGTTCAATTATATATTCGCAAACAAGAGAGAGGTGATCTGCTTATCAACCTCTCTCTTCTTCAATAATTGTTTATTATATCCTGTAGTGGCTGTGGAATGCTAGTTATTGTCCGCAGCAGTTTTTATATTTTTTTCCGCTTCCGCAGATGCAAGCGTCGTTGCGGCCGATTTCTACTACTTTACGTTTTGGTTTCTTTTTCGGTGCTTCGTCGCCTTCTTTTGGGTGTACGGCTGTTTGTCCTTGGGCCACTTCCTGGCGTTCAAGGTTGTTGCGGATTTGGGCTTTCATTATGAATTTTGCTACATCTTCTTCAATGGCAGCGATCATGTTTTCAAACATGGCGAAGCCTTCCATTTGGTATTCACGTAGCGGATCGTTTTGACCGTATGCACGTAAATGGATACCTTGACGAAGTTGATCCATTGCATCGATATGGTCCATCCACTTCGTATCAACTGCACGAAGAAGGATAACTTTTTCAAATTCACGCATTTGTTCTTGGCCGAAGTCTTCTTCTTTCGTATCGTAGTGTGCATGGGCTTTTGCATAGATAAACTCAACCATTTCTTCCGGATCTTTACGACGAAGATCACCGATTGTTAGCTCATCCTCTTGAAGAATATTCGCATTCATATAATCAAGAATTCCTTCAAGATTCCACTCTTCCTCTACCTCATCTTTAGGAGTGTACATCGCAACTGCACGCTCGATTGTTGATTTAAGCATTTTCTCAACGATTTCACGCAGGTTGTCAGAATCAAGAACCTCGAAGCGCTGTTTATAAATGACTTCACGTTGCTGACGAAGGACATCGTCATATTGAAGAAGCTGTTTACGTGCATCAAAGTTATTACCTTCTACACGTTTTTGCGCTGATTCAACTGCACGTGAAACGATTTTACTTTGAATTGGCTGTGTATCGTCCATGCCAAGACGATCCATCATATTCATCATGTTTTCAGAGCCAAAGCGGCGCATTAATTCATCTTCCATGGAAAGATAGAATTGCGTAATACCAGGATCACCTTGACGACCGGAACGTCCACGAAGCTGGTTATCAATACGACGTGATTCATGGCGCTCTGTCCCGATAACAGCTAACCCGCCAAGTTCACGGACACCTTCACCAAGCTTGATATCTGTACCACGACCAGCCATATTTGTCGCGATCGTTACCGCTCCACGCTGACCTGCGTTTTCGATGATCTCCGCTTCTTTTTCGTGGTTTTTCGCATTCAAGACATGGTGTGGCACGCCTTTTTTCTTTAACAACTGAGAAATTAATTCAGATGTTTCAACCGCAACTGTCCCAACAAGGATAGGCTGACCAAGATCATAGCGTTGCTTCACTTCTTCCACAACAGCACGGAATTTCCCTTCCATAGAACGGTATACTAAGTCTGCTCTATCATCACGAGCGATCTGTCTGTTCGTTGGAATTGCCACAACCTGCATGTTGTAAATATTACGGAACTCTTCTTCCTCTGTTTTCGCAGTACCTGTCATACCAGACAGCTTTTTATACATACGGAAATAGTTTTGGAATGTGATTGTTGCTAATGTCATGCTTTCGTTTTGGATTTCAAGGCCTTCTTTTGCCTCAATTGCCTGGTGAAGTCCATCACTATAGCGACGTCCCTTCATTAAACGACCTGTGAATGAGTCGACGATGACAACTTGTCCTTCTTCCACAACATAGTCCACATCATTTTGCATAACGAACTGTGCTTTTAATGCCTGGTTAATGTGGTGTAGAAGCGCAACATGTGAGATATCATAGAGATTTTCAATTCCGAACGCTTTTTCAGCTTTTGTCATACCTTCTTCTGTTAGCTGAACTGCCTTTGTTTTCACATCATAAGTGAAGTCATCGTCTTGTTTAAGTTGACGGACAAATCCGTTCGCTTGAATATAGAGCTTCGTCGACTTCGCTGCCTGCCCGGAGATAATCAGCGGTGTTCTCGCTTCATCGACTAAAATCGAGTCAACCTCATCGATAACGGCAAAATTAAGCGGACGCTGTACCATCTGTTCACGATAAAGAACCATGTTGTCACGTAAGTAATCAAAACCTAATTCATTATTTGTTGAATACGTGATATCTGCAGCATATGCTTCACGCTTTTCATCTTTGCTTAATGAATTTAAATTAAGACCGACTGTTAACCCTAAAAACTCAAACAGCTGCCCCATTTCATGAGCATCACGACTAGCTAAGTATTCATTGACTGTCACAACATGTACACCTTCACCAGAAAGTGCATTTAAATAAACAGGCATCGTAGAAGTTAATGTTTTCCCTTCCCCTGTTTTCATCTCGGAAATATTCCCTTCATGTAAGGAAATACCACCCATTAACTGTACTTTATAAGGATATAATCCCAATACACGCTTCGCTGCTTCACGAACAACAGCAAACGACTCTATTAATAAATCATCAAGCGAAGCACCTTTTGCTACGCGATCTTTAAATTCTTCTGTTTTTGCTTTCAAAGCCTCATCAGATAAGCCGCTCATTTGACCGCTTAATGCATCAATTTGATCAGCCATCTTTTCGTAACGATTTAACGCACGTTTGTTAAAATCAAACACCTTATTTAAAATTCCAAGCATGTAATACGCTCCTCTGTGTTTAGAGTGAAAGATCATATAAAACTATTGTCTACCCTTTATTTTAGCACTATTTATGGTGGGGGACAACTGAACAGATGCCTATGTGAAAAAATGATAGATAGCATTGTTACTAACTAGACTGCTACTTCATTTTATCTCCTTCAAGGTAAAAAGATTATCAACCAAAAAAAGGACTTGAAGAGTGCTTTTGACATGTTTTCTACTCTGCTTCGCTCACTATAGCCTTGGAATTAAGGTGTAGAAACACATTTGTAATGGCTCTAGAAAATAGAACAACAAATACATATAACAAAAAAACATAAAAGTAATTGGCACCATTTTTCAAATGAAAGAGATGATGAGCAACGATTATTGGCTTAAATATAAAAGATAAAAATAAAATTAACCCAAAATTATAAAGATAAAAGTTTTTCTTATTTTTTAAGATCCATTGATACAACAAAATAAATAACACCGGTACTAAAGAAGTATCAATTCCAACATGGATCGGTAAAAAAGGGACTGCTTTATACGGATATTCAAAAAAATTATATCTTGTCCCTATTGCATCCGTGTATACCATCCATGCATGGATATTAAAACCATAGAAACCTAATAAAAATACCCTTTTTTTATCAATAAGAAGATATAGAACAACTAATGGAATAATAATAAAACTAACATTTAACCAAAATTGCCAAGTATCGAAAGCTGAATAATCCAGCCAGTAATCAATCCATCCGTTTGAAACCTTTTCTTGCGTTTCTTTTAATTCGTTTAGCTGATTGAGCTGTTCTTGTGGGAGATCTTTCCTCATACATCCACCTCTTATATAAGTTGGTCGTCTTATTATTGGCAATTGTATGGAAATAAAATCCCCCATTTTAAGCTACAAAAAAATAATTAATATGGTTAAGTAAATCTCAGTGAAGAAAAGACTCAACTTCTTTCTTTGTAGGCATTCCTGATTGAGCACCAAGCTTAGTGACAGAAAGTGCAGCTGCGGCATTGGCAAATTGACTGGCCTCCAGCAATGATAATCCGCTGCTAAGAGAAAAAGCCAATGCCCCATTGAACGTATCTCCCGCCCCAGTGGAGTCAACTACGTCTACCTGATATCCGTTAATAAGCTGTTCCTCTCCATCTTGTTGGAGCTGAATTCCCTTTGATCCTCTTGTTACAATGCTTTTTGCCTTCAATGCCTCTGTTTCTTTCTGTGATAGATTTGTACTTGAAAGAAGGCTTTCTAGTTCATGTTCGTTTGGTGTGAGGTAGGTCGATTTGAGAATCAACTTTTTAGGCAGCTCCTGCATTGGTGCTGGATTTAGGATGACCGGTACGTTATGTTTACGAGCTAGATCGGCTGTTTTGACTACACTGTCCAATGGGATTTCTAATTGTAATAAAACGATATCCGCATTGCTGATCAACTGTTCATGTTGTTGGACAAGTGATGATGTGAGTTCATGATTAGCACCTGGAACCACAATGATGCTGTTGTCACCTTCTGATAATGTGATTGCTGCAACTCCGGATGAAGTATCTGAAATGGTTTGTATGTAAGATGTGTCGACACCTTGTTTATGTAAATGTTGCTTTAGCTCACTGCCAAACGCATCGTCTCCCACACAGCCAAGTAAGGTCACATCCCCTCCCAGTTTTGCAGCAGCCACCGCTTGATTGGCACCTTTTCCACCCGGGACTGTAATAAAATCCTCCCCTAGAACTGTCTCACCAACTTTTGGAATTGTGTTTGTTTGTGTTACAAGGTCCATGTTGATGCTGCCGATGACAACAATGTTTGGTTTCTTCATTAGATTTTCCCCCTCAACGTAAAACAGCGCCCTTAAAGGCGCTGCTCATTTATACATGTGGCTCAATTAAGCCGTATTTTCCATCTTTACGTTTATATACAACATTGGTTTTATTCGTTTTTGCATCCGTGTAAACGAAGAAGCTATGTCCAAGCATATCCATTTGAAGAATGGCTTCCTCACTGTCCATCGGCTTAAGATTGAATCGTTTCGTACGAACAACCTCTTCCTCTTCATCCAGCTCATCCTGTGGCAGATCCTCAGGCTGGTAATTGCTAAACACAAACTTTGGAGCACCTTGCTCGCGAAGCTTGCGGTTCACTTTTGTTTTATGTTTACGAATTTGTCGCTCTAATTTATTCACAACAAGATCAATCGCTGCGTACATATCCTGGTGATTTTCCTCTGCACGTAGAACCAGATCCGTCATTGGAATGGTCACTTCTATTTTAGATTCCTGATCATTATAGTACTTTAAGTTAACATTGACATTCGCGTCAACTGACTCTTCAAAGTATCTCTCAAGCTTACCAATTTTCTTTTCTGCATATTCTCTTAATGCTGGAGTTATTTCAATGTTTTCCCCTCTGACGTTATATCTCATGATTGAACTCCTCCTTTATGATAAAGCTATGTAGTACTATTTCTATACTTCCCTGCTTGTCTCCTGCATAAACTTAAAAAAACTTTGTGACTTTTTGTAGAAATTTGTATGGTTAGGTAAAGTTTGTGAAGAGGGCATTAAGGGTATGTAAATAGTTTATGTGTTGTGAATGGAGAAAATGAAAAAACTCACCCGATATTCGTGAGTTTTTATTGGAATCACAGGGATTCTGTTTCTTAACTTTTAATCTCTCTATGGGTATATGTGGTCTAGTGGCTTCGGGGGCAAGTTTTTGAGGAAAAGTAGTTAAGGTGGATTAAGACTGGTTTATTTCACGCAGTTTTTTCTCATGTTGTAATGTTTTAACCGAAATGAAATCAACGGTTTCTTGTGTTTCGGTTCATTCTACGCGGAAACCGTCCATTTTCTTCTCCATTCTATCCAATCTTTCTTCAATACGGTCGAATCTTTCATCCACCTTTTTAAATTTTTGATCCATTTTGTCTGAATGTAGTTTTAATGCATAGAGTATTTCCTTTAACGTTTATTCATTGTCATTATAATACAGGTATGATATTTTTTCTAGATGGACTTTTGTAAAAGTAACGTTAGAGATGAATGGAAAATGAAAAAACTCGCCTGTGGCGAGTTTTTTCATTAAATTACTTTAACAAGTTTAAAACACTCTATGCTGATTAGCGGAAAGATTTCCTATCTGATCTATTTTCGTTTATCATAAAACATACCATCAGACACCGATACATCTTGGTATGGATTGGAATACTGTTTAGTAGATACTTTTGTTTTTTTCAGATTTACCATATCCTGTTGAACTTGTGACTTCAATTCAATTAGCTTCTCTATTATTGTTTTATTCCATTTGGAAATTTGTTCACCTAGCTGTTTTTCTTTCTCATTTTTTGGTTTTTCACTTCTATCGATAAACTGTTGGCGTTCTTCAAGCAATGACGTAATTTGCTTAATTACGTCCTCTCTGTGGTCTGGATCTACTGGTTTTTCAACTAGGTTCAGTAGTTTTTCAGTAATTCTGTGTATTTCAATAACAGAACTCACTAAGCCTGCCCGCCTTGTCCATGTTGTTTTTGACGATTCATTTGAATAACTTGTTTCCATGTGTCTCTAAATTCAATTGCATAGTTCTCTACTTCTTTTAAAATAGATGGATCATTCTTAATATTTGCTTCTATTAATCGGTGATTCATATATTCATACATCACTTCAAATTTTTTAGAGATTTCATAATCTTTATTTAAAGTAATCATTAGCTCTGTGATAATCTTTTGGGCTTTTTGAATGTTTGTATTTTTTTCTTGAATATTTGAATCTTCTATTGCTTTTGCTGCTTGTCCAATAAATTTGATACATCCGTTATAGAGCATTAGCGTAATTTCACCAGGTGTTGCTGTCGTAATTGCATTTTGTTGATAGGCTGAATACGGATTATTGATTGCCACTTATGACACTCCTTTTCTCTAAGCAAATTGTTGCATTAAGTATGTTGATTGAGAATTAGCCTTTTGTATCGCTTGTTCCATTGCTGTAAATTGATTCCAGTATCTATTTTCAATTTGAGTGAGACGATCTTGGAATCGATCAATTTGTGAATCTAAGCCAACAATATTGCGTCCAATTGAGAATTGCTGATTTGTTGAAGTCAGTTTCCCTGCTTTTTTCTCAATTCCCTCTACTGTATCACTAATGATATTTCGAAGTCGTTTTGTTAGTCCTAGTTCTGCCTGTACAGTACTATCTTTTGTAGTTGTTGTCCCATCTGTTGCAGTTGTTGTGATACGGGTAGCTCCACTAAACATTTGAAATACAGCCTGTGGATCTTTTTCAATTGCTTCCCTTAGTTTTGTTTCATCAATCGTTAGCTTTCCATTATCTCGATAATTATTTGTTGTTTTTATACCAATTTCCGCCAATTGATTATAATCACTATTTGCTCCAGTACCTGTATACGCAGAATATAATGCAGTTCGCATCTTATTTAAAGAAGAAGCTAAAATCGAGTCATTTTTTAATAGACCACTTTTTGCTTTTTCTTCCCATAATTCAATTTGTTTCTCAGACATTGCCTCTTTTTCTTCATCTGAGAGTGGCTGATAACTTCGATAGCGTGTTTCACTTATTTCTCCGTTTATTTTTTCGATTAATTCATTATATTTGTCAACAAACTGGACTATTTTATCTACCATATTATCTGTATCACTAGAAACTTTTATGGTAGCAGCTTTACCATTAGTTACGTCATTTAGGGTGTATGTGACATCGTTAATCGTAAATGTGTTGCTAGAGCGTGTAATGTTTTCAAGGCCATTGAGGGTAAAGGCAGCATCATCACCAGCTGTTTTTGTAGCTTCAAGAGTATATGGAACGGTGTTATTAGTTGTATCCGAGAAGCCTAAGCTTGCAAATAACGTCTTGGCAGCTTCATTTTCTATAGTAATTGAGGATTTACTTCCGGTATCATTTTTAGTCATAACGACTTTACCATTTTCCGTAAATAAGTTAATCCCTAATTCCTTTTTACTTGACAACTGTTTCAAGACATCTTCCAGAGTAGATCCAGCTTTAATTGTTAATTCGATAACATCCGTTTTCGTACCGTCACTATTTGTTACCATTGATTGTGTACCATCACCATTTGTAGCCTTTAATTGAATAACAGTGTCTGACGCAAATGTGTTTTGATCATATGTTATTCCTGAGTTGGAAATCCAGTTTGTGGAAGAAGCTAATTTATTTACTACTATCGATGTATTAACATTTCCTGCATTCGTGCTTGCTGTCGCAGTAACCGCACTGGACATAGAACTTGTTACAGTCTTTTTTAAAAAATCCTTTTGTAGTGTCATATTGTCAAATATATAATCATCAAAATCACTTAAAAGAGTGTTCATGCTACGATAATCATCTCGTTGCCATTCAAGTAATTGCTTTTTTTGAGATAGTTTATCTAATGGAATTCTTTCAGCCTTCATTAAGTCACTGACTAATGTATCAATATCCATGCCACTAGCTAATCCACCAATTCGAACCATGCTTTTTCACCTCTATATCTTTTTATCAAACAAAATCCCCATAAACTCTGTCATTTCTGAATACATATCAAGAACCTTTTTTGAGGGTATTTCTTTTATTACTTCATTTGTCTGATCATCGACAACTGTTACATAGTATTCATTTAGTTCTTCGTGAAGTTGAAATTTAATATGTGTATTTGTTGGTTGTAGAAAATCGTTTAATCCTTTAACTATTTTTTTCAGACCCTCTTCATCTTGTACCACATTTTTTTCTATTTCAGTTTTTGCTTCTTTATCTCTTTTTTCTGCGTTACGATATGTTTGTTCTAAGTTGTGAAGTGCTGGTTGTGAAGTAATTTTGTCGATAGACATGGAAAACACTCCTCTGAATTAGATATCTATCTTTAATATCGGTTAATCCTAATAGATGTTTAACTTTTTTAGACCCTATATATTCTATTTTAATAGCCCTAGAACTTGTTCCTGTGATTGTTTGAGGTGTACCGCCATTGCCTGCTGTGCTTGAGTTAATATTTGTTCCTTTAAAAGACTCATGGCTTCCCTAGCCAAATCTGTATCTTGAATTCTACTCAATGATGCAACTGTATTTTCTTCCATTACTGATAGATTTGTTGCAATATGATCTAATCGATTTTCAACTGCTCCAACATTACCTAGTTCCTGCAAAACAAAGTCCAGTGCATTATCAATGATCTTTAACCCACGTGCAGCATCTTCTTGAGTTCGTACACAAATAATATTTGTGTCTCTTAGTAAATTATCAAATGATGCAATTTCCACCTTGAAATTTTGACCTGAGTTAGCTCCCACTTGGAACGTAAACTCATTCGGTTCATATCCGATAGCTTGTCTTACACGATAATCAACTGATAGCGTATGATTCCCGGCACCAAGAGTGATACTATCTTTATTTAATACTACTATACTATCTTGTAGCGAATACTGATTTGTCGAAAGCAGATTGCCATCTAAGGTAACCGCTAGTTGTGAAGGATCTACTTCTGCCCCTGTTAAACTATCACCTGTTTCATGGTCGCAATAATTATGAAAATAGTTATTTGGCATATGATCATTTAATGATATCTCTAATGAATCGAAGTATTGGACGGTTAACGATACTCCAGTTAGTGAATTCGTAATATCAGGACGGGCATTACCCACAATTTCTACCTGCTGTCCTTTAACTGTGTAACCATTTCCTGTAGGATCTTGAACTTTTAAAACTTCCTCTCCATTCATAATTACTTTATAAATGTAAGAGTTTTGAGGGATATGTTGAACTAAATCATTAGCTGTTAACGAGTAAACTTGAAAATCTCCGGAGTTATCATCAAAATCAGGACGATAAGAACCATGTAAAGAAAGTCTATTAAAGTCTCTATCATATGTGAAACCATTTTCAGAATCGTAGGGGACCTCGACGCCACTTTGATAGACTCTAATTGCTTTTGGTCCTGTTACACTAGCTAAACCGTAATCAAGTGTATTTGAAGCAAGCTGAAAATCATACGTGTCATTCCCCCGACTCGAAGAACTACTTTCATAGACAAAACTTACTTTAACATCAGGATTGGATGTATTATTCGCTTCAGGACGTGCATCCCCGTACAGCTCTATACGGTTGGTTTGACTATTGTAGAAATATCCATTAGTTTTTGTATCATCATATTCAACATTAGCACCATCTACTTCGACAAGAAATGTAATTGGTTCACCTGTTCCGTATGTTTCAGGAGTTTGTGATAAAGCAATCTCTACTTTTCCATCTTGATGATGAACGTCTGCTGTCGGGACAACCATCTGAACTAAGTAGGTATCATTTACATCAGGGCGACTTGTCCCATACAGCTCGATTGTATTTGTTGTTGAATTATATTGAAAACCATTAGTATTCGAGTATTCGATTTCCTCAGTAGAATTTCGATATACACGTATCGAATTAGGTGTCACAGTACTACCAAGGTTATAAACTTCTGGTACATTATTTAATCTAATACCATATACATCCTTTGAGGTGGATGTTGAATCATAAACATACTTAATCTTAACTTCTTCATTAGAAGCAATATCCGACCGGGCATCTCCATAAAGACTGACTCTGCCATTTTCATACGTATACCCATTTGTTTTTGATGCATCGTATACTATTTCTTCTCCTCCAACATAAACACGTAATGAACGGTTTGTTGTAAGATCCGGATTTTCTAAATTATAGTTATCAATGTAGCTTGTTAAACTAAAGGTTTGAACTTGGTTTCGATTATCCACGTCATTGTAGTATTCTACTTCTACTTCTTCAAGATAGGAAGGGCGAAGATTGCCGTAAAACTCAATTTTTCCAGTAGCATCATCTACAAAAACACCATTTGTATTGTTAACATCTGTAGGTCTTGAAGAAAGCAACTGATCACGGGTAACCACAGTTCCTCCCACTTTTATACTTAGAGAACGTGGCCCCATTTCTCCATGCATATTATAAATTTCAGCTCCAAAAGGAACTGCTGTCGTAAATATCTCATTTTGAAATGAATCGGAGACATAGGAAAATTTATAATAATCTTGTGCATCATCGTCTGGCTCACTACCTATAATTGCATCTCCAAAAAATTCAATTTCACCACCTGAAACCGTATAATATCCCCCTACAGGTTCCAAACCAGTCCCATCCCAATAGGTCAACTCTATTTCTCCATTATCATTAACCTTTTGAACCCTTAAGGAAGCATCACCAGTGTTCATCCTGTATAAATCTGGTGATGATGGAAGTGATAGTTTGTTCACATTATCTTCTCGAGGTACTTTAAGTACATCAGAAGATGGAATTAGCTCAATAGGTCCACTTGTTATAGTTTGGTTATTAAGATTAACCATTAACTTTTCTAATGTTACCTAGGTTATCCGAATATACAAATGAAGTATTTCCAATTTCAACGATGGGTGAAAAACTATATCCTACACTACCATCTTGATAATTGTATTCATACGTTTGATAAGTACTCCAACTATAAGCAGAGGAAGATCGTCTCTCTAAAATAAGCTCTGTACCACTGTCTCTTAGCCTCATTAAAGAATTGGGAGCAACAGTTTCTGGAACAGCAGTGCTTGTCGCTTGATCTACACTTGAAACCTCCCCTCCATCCTTAGGAACAACATATTGGCCTCCGTCACGGGAAGAGGTAAATACGATTGATTGTCCATCTTGGGTCCATCTTGGAAGATGATCGTTGATAGTAGTACCAACATAGGTAACAGGTTGAGCACCTCCTGAACTAGTGGATGGATTATAGGTATAATTCATGGAGCTTGTTTCAGTCTTAGGTAGAATATAATCGTATCCGGCAGTGTTCATCGCAGTGTCAATATACTGATATTGACCCACTTGAGATAATTGTATTGTTTTTGATGCTGTACGATCTTCATAAAGGAATTCACCGTGGGTTTTATTCGATAGTAATTTCATTTTATTAAATTCGGTATGATGGACAATTTCGTTTAAATTTTTCTTCAATTCATCTACTTCATTTTGTATAAGTAGTGTATCAGCTGTTGTCAAAGCATTTGGTTGATCTCGCAACTCTGTGTTGGTTCCATTCATGGCTTGGACAGTTAGTTCTCGGATACGATGAATGATATCCGTCATTTCTTGCATCGCTCCATCAGCTACCTGAACAAGAGACCCTGCATCTTGCGCATTTTGAATTGCTTGATTTTCGCCTCTTGATAATGCTAGTAGCTTTTGACTAATTGCTAGGCCTACAGCATCATTGGATGCAGAACGAATTTTTTGCCCTGTAGCTATTTTATCTATTGTTTTTTGTAAATTTGTTTGTGTTTTTTTCATTTTGTTGGTTAGTCTTAATGGTAGTCCGTTGGTGTTGATGTACATGGTGTGCTGACATCCCCTTTTATTACTTTTGGTTAAAATCCGCAAAATATTGACTTATTTTTTACTTTTTTGGCTAACAAAGGGTTGTTTGTTTGCTTACTTTTTACCATAAAACTTTTATGTCTTCCAAACTAATAATTGTTGGTTATCCTCAATCTTTCCCTTTACTCAGTAGCTATAACAAACATTTAAATACCTAAAACCTAGACCCTTTCGAACAAAAGATATTGAACAAAAAATACATGAAAAGATAAATAAACACCCAATTATTGATTCACTGTTAGGAATATTAAATACTCAGCAACTTTTTTATTAACCTATCAATTGAAAAAAGAACTAAAATACCTTTTAAAATGTCAAAGAAATAAGCTTCTTATGAAATGCTAGGTTGAAATAAGGGCACAACTGCTTTAATTACTACAGAACTGAGCATCGATATGTACCAATCTCCAACATCTTGCATCTGCACCTTGGGGAGAGTTTGTCTTCTGGAGATCAAGAAAGTACTAGGATAAGATAAAGCACTAGAACATCCACATATAAAGTCTGCGTTATGTGATGTTGCATTTGCTATTATAGAAGTAGATACAAAAAGAGGAAAGAAAAAAGCATTTGTTGCCACATGACATACTTAAATTTCTATTATTTTTCAAGGAAAACCTTAGCGGTATTCTCAGTGATTTTCATTATAGACAAGAAAGAAATTATACAAGAATACTCTACTTTCCTATCTTTTAAAGTTTAATATTATTATCATTAAATTTTTGTTGAAAATATCATAATTTCATTTTGTAAAAATCAAATAATATTAACCCTTTCAGTACAGTTAGAAATATGGAATATTATTTTAAGTATACTAGATTTCCCTATACTCAATTATTGATGTTTTAAAGGGAGTTTATTCTACTAAATAAAGAGAAAATAAACTCCCTTTAATTAAGGAAGGTACATCTTACATAACGTTTTTATATCATCAAATGTTTCCCCATAATGTGTTGCAGAACCAACCTCTTGAGCTATTTTAAGTAATTCACTACTTAAATTTGATTGGCCTAGAATGATACAAACACGACCAAATAAATAGGAAATATCTGAGTAGGTAATATCCTGTTTAATTGCCTCATTAGCAATAGTTACTAATTCATCAATCCTATCTAATTCCAAAAGAGATAATATAAGCCATTTGGTGGCTATAAGTTTTTCTTCCTCTGTTAGAGTCGAAAATTTTTCTTTAGTCCATTCGATAATACCAAGATAATTCCTATTTTTATATAACTTTCTAATTTCCCCTAACCACTTGGAAAGAAAATACGATTCATTAGCATTTCCTATTTTAATTGGTAAAAACAACAGATCACTGTTCTGAAAAGGTAAAACTCCTCTTTTTAAAAGACGTTGTTCAGTCCTTATTATTGTATGATCTGGAACATCATTAGAATAAAGGACTTGTACACTAAAAGGAATATCTACTCCGATTGATATTATACGCTTAATTTGTTCAATAGATTCATTATCTATTGTTTCTCCTTCAATTAAGTATAAACACCAGTCCTTATTTAATTTAAGTTGAACTTCGTTAATCATAATATATACTTGTTCAGAACTTAACCCTTTTGGCAGAACCTCAATGTGAAGAGATGTTTGTGAGAATAACTGAGAAACATTATTCCATTGTTCAATAGTTGCATATAGATACTGTTCCCAGTTCAAAATAATGCTTTCCCAATTAAATTTCTCGGAAGTTACATAACCATTTTCCACCAATTCCATTCGTTTTTCATAATCATCAATTAACAGCATTATCTGCTCAGCTAAACTTTTCGGGTCCCCTATTCGGCCGAATAAACAATTATATCCATCTATACCATATTCTTGTACCCCTTTATTGTTTGTCGATATAACAGCACATCCACAAGTCATAGCCTCTAGCGGTGGCAATGGAAATGATTCGTAATAAGAACCCGAAACAAAAATATCACAAGACCTATAAATATCACCTAAATCTATTTGGCTTGGATTCACTACCAAAGTTCCGTCAAAATGTGATTGTGGGGCTTGTTGAGTTACCCATACTTCATCAAAGTCTCTTCCTGATTTGCGAACAACTTTTAGTGCTTCTCTTATATCCTTTATACCCTTAAAGGCATTTTCCTCTTGTCCTACAAATAAGATTCTGGGTTTTCCTTTTAATTGATTTGTTCTCGGATAAAAATACTTGTTATCTAAAGCATTGTGTAAAACTTGTCCCTTTCTTCCAAAATTCTTTTCAAGAGTATCTACCAAAATCTTTGAAACTCCAACTACCGGAACCGGAAAATTCCAAATTTCTTTAAAATATGATTGAACATTTTCACCGAGCTTATCATATTCATAAATGTAAGTATCACCTTGTTCAAATAATATTACAGGTGCCTTTTGCATTGAGTAACACTCAGGTAATTGGTCTGCTACAGTGCAAACAATAATATCAACATCTGGCATCATTTGCATAAATCCTACATGCAGTGGAACCTTAATGAAATTAGCCTTTACATCTCGCCAATCAGGCTTATCATCTCTACAAAGTATCACTACATCGTGACCTCTATCAACAAGATGATTTGTATGTTCTAAAAGAATTTTAACTCCACCACAGACACGTGCATGGTTCATTACATAGACAATTTTAAGTTTTGTTTGGTTGTTCTTTGGTGAAAATAACACATCAATTCTTTTAGAAAGTTCGCTTAAGTAATGCTTGTTTCTATTATTAACTATTTTTTGAATATATTTTATATAATGGTACCTTAATTCATTCATGATATTCACAAGGTTAATCTCCTTATATCACATTTAACTAAATTAGTTTAAGTGTCTTATCTAATTGTTCCTTAGCAAATTTAACAACTATATGACTTAGCCTATTTTTATTATCTAAGACCTTTGAGTACATTTCAATCGCATGGAAATAATCCCTATTAGTTTGAGAAATTAGACCAATCCAAAAGTAACTCTCCGGACACAGAGACTTATCAATACTTTCTAAAATTGTAAGGCTTTCATCAAGATTACCCTCATCAATTATATTAAATGCTGTCATCAATTGTTCATATGAAAGAATTATTTCATTAATTCTTTCATCTATACGGGTTAAATCAGTGCTATTTGATGCCTTTGTTGATAAGAAAGGAAATAGCTTTCTCATCTTTAACAAATTAAGTTTCTCTATTCCTTTGTCTACTGAATCCATTTGATTTTGTCCCTCAACCTGAGCATTTGTACAAACATAAACTATTACAAAGCCGTTTTCACCACGAACCATGTTATTTGGACACTGAGTAAAATTATCGACCACTGAAAATCCACTTTCTGATAAAGCATTCTTGAGTTGTTGTGGTGTGTAGTGTCGATAATGATGTGGATTCTTTCCGTCCTTATAAAATGGGTTTTGGTCACATGGTATTACATCCTCATTCGGTGAAGAAATTAATAGTATTCCTCCAGGTTTCAGAAGGCTATTTATTTTTTTAAGGAAATTTCCATCTTCACTTAAATGTTCAATTGTTTCAAAGCAAGTTATAACATCAAATTCTTTTATTGGCAATTTTGTATCGAAATCCCCTAGAAGATCAACATTTATATATTGATTTTTGGGAGTAGAGAAATATGTTTTTGCCCAATCTAATGCGTGGTCGTTAACATCTAAACCAACAACAAGCTCACATCCTGAATTAGCAGCCATATAATATGAGCCATATCCGGCACCAGAGGCAGCGTCTAATACCCTGTCTCCACTTTTAATATAATTTATCGCAAGTTGATAACGTTCTTTATGATCATGTGATGCTTCATTAAAAAATTTAGGATATATTCTTTCTCCTCCTTGTAATTCCTTATAATTCCCCTCTAAAATACCCAAAAATATCATCCTTTCAAATAAAAATCCTAATACATTAGCTCATATAATAAGTAATCTTCACGATAATTACCCTTTGATTTTTATAATTTCATTTTAATTATGGATCTTTTAATTAATATTTTTTTTAACAAAATTATTTTTAGTTAATTGTCCAACACGAGCTTTAGCTTGTGAATAACCATAATTAGATGATAAATAATAATATTCGATAGCCCTCTCCATATCACCGAACACCTCATAATATACACCTAAGTTATAGGCAGGAAGATATGTGCTTGTACCCTGTAAGTATTGAATATGTGGTTTGACGTTCAACTTTAAACAAGATAAAAAACTTTTTTCAATTTCATCAATGTATCTCATCGAATTACTTATATCTGTGAGACAATAGTTTAGATAAAATAACCCTTTCGAAAAATGGAAATCTGTTACATTAAACAGTAACTGTTCATTATCTCTAATAATTCCTACTACTTCCTCTTTTACATATTCTTTACCACAATTAATTATTTCTATTACCAATCGACTATAGTAAGCTGATTTCTTATCTGTCAGATTATAGGATTTAACTAATAATTTTAATGCTTTCTCAAATTCATTATTTATTCTTAATTCTTTTCCTAACTGAAAAAGAAAGTAAGAGTCATTAGCATTTTTATTTAACTCTTTCTGTAATAAGGGGATATTTCTTTTACACTTTTCAGTTGAGTCAATATACCCACTATGCTTAGCAATAATATTCATATTAAATCTCGGGATATTACTGTCAAGTTGTTCATGAACGCTACCTACATATTTAATGTCTCTTGGAAAGAATCTAGATACAAACTGATTTGACTGGAATATTTGACCATCTTTTATAAATTCACTACTGATTAATATTCTACCTATAGAATTTTTTTTCATTATTATAGAAAAATCATCTATTGTTCCTTCAATAATATGTTCATCAGCATCTAACATTAGTATATAATTCCCTGAAGTTTTGCTAATGGCAAAGTTGCGTGCAGCTGAAAAATCATCACACCATTCAAAATAAAATAAATTTACACCTTGATACTGTTTAATAATACTAACCGTATTATCAGTAGAACCAGTATCTACTATTACTATTTCATCAACAAAATTTTCTACACTATCTAGACATTTTTTTATATGATTTTCCTCATTTTTAACAATTAATGCCAAGGAAATCTTCAATAAAAACCCACCTTTAATTAAATTGAACAGTTGATCTAATGCTTAATACTTTCTAAATAGTAACTTACTTTAAATATACTTTTAGCTTTCTCTAAAGTAGGTATATATTGGTGTGTATCTACATTTTCTAAAATATATGCATAAAATCTAAAATCATTTTCATATATTGATATGCCATATTGAGCAACTTCAATAGCATATTCTTTATTATTTGTTTCCAGAAAGCTATTGATAATATTAATAAAATCCTGTTCTATGAAGTTATTCCATTCTCCAGTATCATATAATTGTAAAGCCTCAACTCTAAAACCCTTAGCAAATAATACACTAGCTACTCTAGTCGTAACCTCACTATCAATATTCTCAACATTCTTTAATAATAAAGTACATAATGAATACATTTTATAGTTCAACAAGATTTCAAAAGAAGTTATAAAGAGATTTTTATCAAGTAATTCCAAGTTAGTATTACCATTCTTAATATCTATTAATGACTTTAGAGCATCTTCAATATCAAGTTCCTTCATTAATTTTTTAAAATATTCATCTTCTGTAAGAATATCCCTTAACAGAAAAAGATCTACAACATTAATCCAATTTGATTTAATAAGATCCTTTGCAACTGAAACTTTGAGAATATCATGCAAATCTTCAAACTGTCCTTTTCCTTCAATTGCTATTTTTTTTAGTATACCCACTTTATATAATAAACCATCTTCTTCTTTTAATTGCTTTAATAAGCATAAAGCCAATTCTATATTTCCAATATCATAACAAGCTCTTACATAACTTGTTATATTTTTATTATTTATTAAGTTTTTACTTTTAAGAAAATCTGCTATTTCATTTACTGTATGGAACCTATTGAGTATATATATGCTTTTTTTTATAGCATCCTCATTATATTTATTTATATTTAACACACTTATAAAGTTAAAGATTGATTCTTGGTAAGATTCCTCATATAGAAAGATATCTCCTAACCTACTATAAGGTTTTTGGTCCCTAAAATCTGGTCTAAATAAAATATGATTGTACTTTTCATAATTGTTTATTAAATCCGAAAACAAAAGCTTTGCATCTTTCATTTGACCCCTTAAATAGAATATTTCACCTTTTAAATATGGAAATTCAGGAGAATCCCCATAGATTTTTTCAGCATCATGTATTACATTTAATGCATCATTGTACCTCTTTAATTGTATTAAACATATAATTATTTGTACTAAGGTTGTAGAAACCCAAGCTAGCCTAAAATCAGATTTTAGCTTATATGCTTCGATGTAGCATTCTAACGCTTTATTAATTTCTCCGCCAGAAGAATACTCATTTCCAAGGTTAAAATAGTCAAATGCATTTTTATTTTTCATTTCATTTTCTAGAAGTTTCTTATTTCTATTACTTTTGTCTTTTTCATTAACAGTTTGTTTTAAATATCCAGAATGAAAAATTAGCAGGTTGGAATTGTTATATTTTATCTCCTGACCAGTCTGATTTCTAAACTGTTCATGGATTTTACGATAATAACTTATCTCCCCGTTATTTTTATATATTCTATCATGGAAATTTTGAACAAGAACCTCTCCTAAATTCCCTGTAAAATTTAAAATTTTAGCATAATATGCATCATAAATCCCATTATCTTTCTTTAGCTCTTTTATAAAAACCTCAAAATTTTCTTCATCAACATACTCATCAGCATCTAAAACTAAAATCCATTTTCCAGTTGCTTTAGAAGCAGCATAATTACGGGCAGCTGAAAAATCATGAACCCATTCAAAATCATATATATTAGTTGTATATTTAGATACTAATTCTTTTGTATTATCTGTAGAACCAGTATCTACAACTATAATTTCATCTACGAGATTTTTGATTGAACTTAAACAACGGTCTATTACTTTCTCTTCATTTTTAACTATCATACACAGGGAGATGAATTTATCCATTAGTATTCCTCCAAATTTTAATGATTCTAATAAAAATATCGTACTTATGTAAAATAAGTACGATATTCCTTTAGAACCATTACGGACTTTAATTAACGTAGTAATTGTAAAACACCTTGTGGTTGTTGGTTTGCTTGTGCAAGCATTGCTTGAGCAGCTTGAGATAGAATTGAATTCTTAGTTTGAGACATCATTTCACTTGCCATATCAACATCACGTACACGAGACTCTGCTGCAGTTAAGTTTTCTTGAGAAGCACCTAAGTTGTTAATTGTGTGCTCTAAACGGTTTTGAACGGCACCTAGTACAGAACGTTGTTTTGATACTTTGTCGATCGCAGCATCGATTTGACTAATAGAAGAACTTGCCGCAGCATTAGTACTAACAGAAACTAGTGCTGAGCTTAAGCTTAATCCAGTAGTGTTCATTGCAGAAATTCCGATATTTATAACTTGTCCTTCATTTGCTCCAATTTGAAGAGTACCAGAGAAACTTCCACCTAAAAGGTTTTGAGTATTGAATTCAGTAGTACCAGCAATTCTATCAACTTCTGACATTAACTGATTTAACTCATCTTGGATTGCACTACGGTCTTCAGTAACGTTAGTATCGTTACCACCTTGAACTGCAAGTTCACGCATACGTTGAAGGATTGCATGTGTTTCGTTTAATGCACCCTCAGCAGTTTGAATTAAAGAGATACCATCTTGAGAGTTCTTTCCAGCCATTTCTAAACCGCGGATTTGTCCACGCATTTTTTCAGAAATTGCAAGACCTGCAGCATCGTCACCAGCACGGTTGATACGAAGACCTGAAGATAGTTTTTCCATTGATTTTGCTTGTCCGTTGTTAGCAGATGATAACTGACGGTAAGTGTTTAAAGCTGCGATATTGTGATTAATTCTCATTTTAATTTTCCTCCCTGAATGTAAGTTCATCCACTTCCTTGTAGATGAAAGTTAAGTTTTTGTAGTTAGAGAGGAAGCACTTTTTGTCGGCCGCCATTTTGTGTTCCTCCCTTACACTAATATTATCGACACTATTTATAATTGTTTAATAGTTTTTAAAAAGAATTTGATATTTATCTAATGGTATTTTTTACTAATTAAATTTTCATATCAAAAAAATAAACCCCGAATTATTTTTCAGGGTTTATCTGCTTATTCCTAAGCTCATTAAGTATCGTAGCCGAAATAGATGCTGCTTCACTGTTCGATTCTTGGATTGAAAGGTATATTTCTTTTCGATGAACGTCAATGTCCTTTGGTGCATTAATTCCTATCTTAACCTGATCTCCGTTTACAGAAAGCACCGTAATTTCTATATCTTCACCAACTTTTATTGATTCACTTATCCGTCTAGTCAAGACTAACATATCCTGCCTCCTTATTTAACATCCAAGTTTGCAAATAATCGGTGTCTTATACTGTAGTTTGAATTATTTAGAATTATTTGCTTTCCTAGATTTTCCTGATGATTAATTATTACAGGGGCCATTAGATTTACGGTAGATTCCTTTAATGAATCTTTGAGTGTAATTATTGCCAAAACATTCACATCTTTTTCATTGGATATCTTTAATACATCTTTATCACTATCAGTGAGGTCAAACTCATAATCTGTTGTATAAACAAATGGATCTACAACAATAAACCCTAATCCCGCAGTCTCTATTGATTGTAATATCAAAAATGGAGATTCTTTATTTAATGAAAGAAGAGTGAATTTTTTTTCATCATTAAATCCAGGTATTCCGTTAACAAATTTAATAATTTCATTATCATCTATGTCGATTTCACCATGATATTTCGTCTCTATCAACATTCATCATCATCCTTTTTGGTTAGACCATTATATCTATTGTTTCAAAGTCAATATTTAGATTATTTTCTTGTGCCAGGCTAATATCTACTTTTCCTGGTTGATAGTCATGAACGGGTTTATTTACCTGTACCGAAATCATAGGTTTATTAGGAGTTATATTAGTTTTTACCACTGAAGGTTGGTAGTTAATCTTCACACTTCCAACAGAAGGTACGAACCCTATACCAAACTCTTTTGTGGGTTTATGTCCATGCCTTTTTGCCTGGATAGAAATAGGATTGCCACCATTTTCTATTTTCATAAGTTCTTCGCCTTCTTGGGCTCTCCTTTGTATTCCTGCTAACAATCCTTGTTTCCCTAATTGAGCATGCTCTTCTGTTCTGAGAAAAACTGACTTTAAGTCAACATCTGCTCTAGCTTGCGATTGATCAATTGTTAATTTTCCATGAGTAGTTCGTACTGATAAATCCGCTTTGGGTTGTTCAATTGACATATCTGCTTTCGGTTGATGGATTTGACTAATAGCGTTTCTAGTTGTCATAGAAATTTGAGCATTTGTACTTTCGAGTCTAATTTGGGGTATATTCACTACAATCACTCCTAGTAAAAAAGCTATCCTAAAAAAGATAGCTTAACGTAAAAAGTCCATTAAAGTTGGTTGAATAATCTTAGATCCCGCTGCTAGTGAAGCACGATGAATACTCTCTTGAATCGTTAAGTCAGTAATCACTCGTTCCATGTCAGCATCTTCATTATCTGAAAGTATTCTGTTTGCGATAACCTCCTGATCGGCAAGGCGGCTATCAATTAATTCAAGTCTATTATACCTAGCCCCCAGCTCGGCTCTTTCAGCAGTTAAGTTACCCAAATGTTTATCCAGATCAGTTAATAGTTGATCACCATTTTCTAAAGTCCCAACACTATCAGTCAAGTTTCTTTCTAATTCTTCCAACGTATTGAAAAAGTCCTTACCAAAAATATTGTTTGAATTTATATTTACCTTTAACTGAACTCCTTTTGACACTTCAACATTATAAGAGGAAGTATCTTGAGAAAAGGTATATTCTTTGTTACCAACAGCATCTGTTGTAAAAGCATCGTCTGCAATTGGTGCAGTCTGAGTTTTTTGCCCATTAAATATATACTTTCCCGCTATTTGAGTATTAGCTACACCGATTAAATCTTCTTTAAGCTGTCCAATTTCAACACCGACTGCCTTTAAATCTTCTGGACTGTTTGTTCCGTTCTGTGCCTGAACTACTAATTCACGAATTCTTTGTGTAATTTGTGTAGCCTGCTCAATTCCTGCTTCTGAATTTTCCATCCAAGTATATGCCTCAGATAAATTTCTCTGATATTGTTCATTTTCAGTTAAATTCGTACGATAGAACATCCCTTTAATTGCTACAACCGGGTCATCAGAAGGACGTGTTATCTTTTTACCTGTGGCTAATTGATCTTGATATTTGCTTAGTTTTGCATAGCTGTTACTTAGGTTTCTTAATGAATTATTCGCTAACATACTTTGTGTTACACGCATAATTGCTCACCTACCTTCCTGCACCCATACCGTTAATGATTTTATCAAGTATCTCGTCCTGTAGTGAAATCATTCTAGCAGATGCATTATATGCATGCTGGAATTGAATCATATTCGTCATCTCTTCATCTAGTGAAACTGCGCTAACAGATTGTCTTCGCTCTTCAACTGAATCTCGAAGGACTGTACTATTCGTTGTCAATCTTTCTGCTTCCTGTGCGTCTACAGCCATTCCACCTATAATGCCTTCATAGAAATTTTGAAGTGTTGTATTCGTGCCACCGATGTCAATAAAGGCATTTTTAACATTTGATAGAGAAACAGCGTTATTCCCGTTTCCTATTTCAGGAAGATCATCAGCTACTTTACTACCAGCTGCTATATAATCAGTAGATTCTATTATTTTATCTGATAGACTTAACGTACTTGCAGCGCCTTTTACACTTGAGCCGATATTAAAGAAGTCTATATCCACTTTGTCCAATTCATCAATAGGGTTTTTGTTTGTATCATAATCTCTGAGATTCCATCCTTCATGATGGACAGCATTAAATTCTGTTGCAAATTCATATGCCATTGTGTCTAAATTGTTTAGCATATCTGGATATAAACCATATTCAACAACACTACCGTCGTATAACGTTTCAGAATAACCGTATGAATCTATTATTCCACTAATCTTACCAGCACTGTTAAAGTCCAAAATAGTAATAGATGTTGGGCCAATATTAATTCCTTCAGCAAGCCCATCTGTTATGTTTCCATTTTCATCAGTGATTTTTCTGTAAGAAACACTAAACTCATTTACTCGTTGACTTTTTGCATCAACTAAAGTCCCTAATACTTTACCATTGTCATCTACTATTTCAATCGATGCTGTTCCTTCAGCAATTTTCAGAGCATTTCCACCTGACGAATTATAAGAAACTTTTATATTTGCAAGTGAAGACAATTTATCCAGCAAACGATCACGTTCGTCATAAAGGTCATTTGGCAAGTAGCCATTTGGCTCAATTTCTGAAATTTGCTTATTAATATTATTTAATTGATTTGCTAGTGAATTAATTTCTTTTACAGATACATCTAGTTCATTTTTTAAGTCACCTTGTACCGACTTAAGAGATGTTGCTAGATAATTAAATGTATCAGCTACTGCATTTCCTCTTTCACGAACAACAGAACGTGCCCCTGCATTTGTTGGGTCTAGAGCTAGATCCTGTAGTGATTGCCAAAACTGATCAAGTGAGTTGGCTAAACCAGTATCAGAAGGCTCGTTCATGATTTCTTCCATCTTTTGAAGAGCATTTGCTCTTGATTCCCAGTAACCTAATTTATTATTTTCCGAGCGATATTGGATATCTAAAAAACTTTCCTTTACACGTTGAACACTTTCAACCTCAACGCCTGTTCCAATCTGACCAGGTATTTGTGGACGATTAATCCCCAGTGAAGGATAAGCTTCTGTTGCTTTAAAATTAACACGTTGACGCGTATAACCCTCAGTGTTTGCATTGGCAATATTATTTCCTGTTGTATGCAATGCACTTTGCTGGGTGAACATTCCACGTTTTGCTGTTTCTAACCCCATAAAAGTTGAACGCATTTAGTTCCCTCCTATCATTAAGCCTTAGAATCGAAAATAGAACGATTAATACTTTGGTTCTCATCCGAAGTTTGACCATTATAATTACTGGATTCTTGTCCCAAAAGAAGATCAAGATTTAAATTAACAAAATTTAGTGACTGCTGTAGCATATCCTGATTCAATTCATTGATTTCTTTTATTATTTTCATTTGCTCTATCAGCTGCTCTTGTAAACTTCTCAGTTTTTCTTTTTCTTCAATTCCGTCAGAAGAAAGTAATTCAGATATCGTTAAATGTTCTGGAGATAATGAAATCTCGTTTGCTAGTTCATGCTGAATTTGTTCTCTTTCATTATTAACAACTTCAATTGCTTTAATATGTTTCAGTTCATCTTTCAGTAATTCACCGAGGGCTTCAATATTATCTGCCTTTAAAATCTCTGTTTTCTTTAAGGCAATTTGATGAAGACTTTTTTGGAGCTTCAGTATTTTTTCTAAGTTATTACACAGTTGAGATTCAGCAGACATACGACTCCCTCTTTCTATCATATTTTCTCTAACCTTTATATCGGCCATTCTTTATTATTATTTAGACCATTAAGTGTATATATTTATCAAAAGACCTTGAACTTCTCCAACCATATTAAGAATGTTAAGTCCTTTTTGTTGCTTATTAATTACTTCATTTGTTAAGTCAATTAGTTTGCTATCCACTTCTTTTACGATTTTATAAATCTTTGTCCGACCTCTTCGATTAAAACCACGTTGGTTTTCTAATTGAAGGGCATTGTTAACCGCTTCCTCAAGGAATGATTTCACTAATTTTTTATATTTTTTCAAATCCTCTACTGTTCTTGATTCTGAAAGGACTTTACCTTGATCTTCAATGTCTTTTGCTAAAGTAGCGAACCTTTCATATAGAGCATTCTCCCTCTTTTTTGCCATAACTTCTGTAAAGCTGACAGATTCAGTTGCTACTTGCTGTTTCTTTTCTAATTTATTTAAAGTTGCTCTACCAACCTTTTGAACATCCACTTATTTCACCTCATTGGGTTATTAATAATAACGATTGTTTTTACTATATTCATTTTATAAGAAGCCTATAAGAAAAAAAAGAGGAGGAGCCACTAAATGACTTACCTCCTGTTGGTAATTATTTCAATAGTTGTAGAATTCCTTGCGGTAATTGGTTTGCTTGTGCAAGCATTGCTTGTCCAGCTTGGTTAAGAATATTATTTTTCGTGTATTCAGTCATCGACTTTGCCATATCAGTATCACGTATACGTGATTCTGCAGATGTTAGATTTTCATTTGCTGTTTGCAGATTTGTAACAGTATGTTCAAGTCGATTCTGGAATGCACCAAGCTTACTACGCTCTGCAGATACAAGGCTGATTGCCTTATCAAAAGCAGTAATAGCTAATTGTGCAGCCTCTGAATTAGAAACATTTACACCCACAACAGCATTTACACCAGCTGTTGATAAGATAGAGAAATCAGCATTACGTGCAATTCCAAGTGTTGCTGCATCCATTACGCCAAGTGATAAACTTAATGATTCAGATGCATTTGCACCAATTTGTAATGCTACCTCTAATTCTTTCCCTTTATCTGCCTCGAAGTCTCCATCGATTAGTGCAATATCAAGACCATTTGTTGGGAGACCAATAGGACTTATACCATCATCTGTTTTTGTTGTTCCTAATATTAAACTGTTATTAGAAACTGAGTGTACAGGTGCTAGGGCAGGTACTGGTGTTGGGTTGTCATTACTAGCTTGTGTAATGATTGAATCAATGTCATTAAGAACCTCATCTAAATCTTTGTTTGTTACATCAATAGTAGCAGAACCATTGCTATAAGAAATTGCAGGGCTATCAAATGAAATTGTTAGTCCATCAATTTTTAGCGTGTCACCTGCTTTAGGTACTTCTGAGAATGTTATTGCTATTGGTTTAGCTTGAGCTGCTTCCGGATTTGCTACTAATGTAGTTGTCGATGTGTTCGTTAAAGGATTATTAAAGGTTACACCACTTGTAATTGTTGTATTAATCTGATTTAAAGATCCTAAATCTTGAACATCTTTAGGTGACATTGGACTTGTAGTAGAAAGTGTTAACGTTCCATTATTAATCACACCATCATTTGCTGTACCTGCATTTGTTGGTAAGTTCTTATTAACATTAAACATTTGACTATCATTTTGAATAACCGCACTTTCTAATGCGTTCATTAATTTTGTGATGTTAGAAGTAATGTTTGCATCAGAAGTACCAACATTATCAATCCAACCAGATATGTTAACTGCTATATTTCTACCAGTTATCCCTTGTGATGTACCATCTGTATTATCAATTTCATAAATTTTCCCGTTTATCGTAAATGTTTTACCCTCAAGTTGTGCTTTTGTTAGTGAACCCAAATTCTTATCAAATTGAATCTCTACTTGTGCAGGCTCTGTTGGTTCAGCAGTCACAACTCCACTCCATGTACCGTTTGAAGCATATGAAACTTCAGATGAATTCACTTCTGCAAACGGTCTACCTTCTGCAGATCCACTTAACAGTTTCTTAGTATTAAACTGTGTTGTATCGGCAATACGGTCAATTTCATATGTTAATTGATTGATTTCTTTTTGAATTGCTTCACGGTCACTGTCTTCTAACGTTCCGTTCGCTGCTTGTACAGATAATTCACGCATTCTTTGTAATATACTATGTGTTTCATTTAGGGCACCTTCTGCTGTTTGAATTAGGGATATTGCATCAAGTGAATTTCTCTCCGCTGTTTCTAAGCCGCGAATTTGCGAACGCATTTTTTCTGAAATAGCAAGACCTGCTGCATCATCCGCCGCTCTGTTAATGCGTAAACCAGATGATAATTTCTCTAATGTTTTGGACGTTTGTCCCATTGTTTGAGATAAATTTTTATAGGCATTTAACGCTTGTATATTATGGTTAATTCTCATAAACTATTTCCCTTCCTCCACAGTATTCATGTCTCTTTCATATACCATTACATTTTTTTCATAAGCATTTGCTTTTTTGAAAAGTTGTTGTTGTATTTGAGTCGATTTATTATTTTTCATTGCTGTCTGCCAAGCTCCGGAGATATCCTCTAAAATAGATAGAACTTCTTTTAAAGGCTTAATATCTTTCTTAATATTAGCCTTAATCACGAGGTCTGCCATATAGTTATAGAGAGCATCAAGCTGATCGGCAATTATTCCTGCTTCGTAATTTATCCCCACACCCAAACGTTCTAATATATCGTTCACTTTTTTTAGTTTTCCATTTGCCTCTATTAGTTTAGATGCTTCAATATCTTGTATTGCTTGTTTTGTATTATCTATTAATGCTTCATACAATAATGAAGTAATTTCTTGAGAAGATTTCTGGTAAATGATTTCTTTTGTTAAAAAATCCATAAATTCTACCTCCCATTTTATTTATCGGAATATCTAGTCAACTTTTAATACTTTTTTTCCATTTCTTCAATAAGAAGTAGAATTTCAGCTATTACAGAATAAAGTTGTGGTGGAACATTTTCACCTAAATCTATATCTAAAAGATGTTGAACAAGCCCTTCATCTTCCTGCATCTGGATGTTATGCTGTTCTGCTAGTTCCATAATTTTTGTTGCCAGTAGTCCCTTACCTTGGGCTATGACAGTTGGTGAACCATCTTTCGATTCATCATAACGAATAACCGCTGCAGAAGGACCATTTATTTTACGACGATTTTTTTGATTAATATATTGCTGTGTAATCATACTGAAAAATCGTATCCTTTCTCTGTCATTTTTGACAATTGGGTTTGTTGAGCATTTAATGACACAGATTCTGTTTTCTCAAGTTTGTTAAGTGGTTCAAATTTAATGCCACCAATGTTATACCCTATATCACTTAGCCTTTCTTTCGCTAGTACGGCAAGAGGCTCCATTTTTTCCTGAAAACCTTGTTGATCATTTTTTATTTTTATAGATAGTGTTCGTTCGGTAGATGTAAGAGAAATCCCTACTTCTCCAAGCCTTTTCGTTTCAAACAGAAAAAATAAACTGCAATTCTCCCAATCTATTTTTTCATTCTGATTTTTGGAATTTACAAAAACCTTCACATTCTCTAATTTTTCTTGTAGTAATAAAGGTAATGTGAACATTAGACTTTGAAGTCCAGATGGATCGTTTTTACTTAGTAACTGCTGTCCAGTTATTGAATTGAGCACTCCGTCAGCTTTACCCTCTCCATCATTCATTTTCAACAAAAAACTTTTAAGCGACTGAGGTAGAGCTTCCTGATTTCGGTCTCTTGATACAAGTGCCTGAGCATGATCTGCTTCATGTGTTAATCCAAGATGACGTAAATATTCATACGCATTTCTAGCCATCGGCTCTTGTTTTAATGCATTCATTGACATCTCAAGGTTTTGCGTTACTTGTTTTGAGGCTGGTAAGTTCTCTAAATTCCCTAGTTCTTGAGATACATAATGCTTCACTCGAACATCTGAAGGTTTAAAGATCATTTTATCTAATACAGACCTAACCTCAGAGACAATCCTAGTTGCACCACTGTAATCACCTTTAGAAAGAAGCTTTTTAGCTTCAGCTAACTGAGCGCTTGCTGTTAACATCTTTTTCTCTGTTCTCATATCCGCATACAACATAAAATCACTTCGTAGTATCGCTTGATCTAACTTTTGAATATTCGTTTCTAACATCGGCTTCGCAGTGACAGTTGAACGCGATTTAAACTGTTGAACAAGCTGCTCCACAGTTTGTAAGCTTTTTGAAATATCATTCTTGAAGTTTTTAAAATCAATGGCTACTTGAGAAAGCTTCTTTGATACTGTTTCCACGATAAAGTTCTTAGATTGAATTGGCAGCGAAGCAATTAGCTCTTCTTGCATTTGATATGCCTCTGCTTGATCTACTTGAGTAGTTAAATTTTGATTTGAGACCACAGGGATTTCATTATTTATTTTTGTTAGAGATTGCATTAATTCTTGCCTAGCACCGAGTTCTTTTCCACTTTGAACAAGCTCTTCTGCTTTAGCTAATGATTTCGTAAGCATTTCTTGATGCTTTTCATCTAAACTAGTAGCTTGATCAAGAAGTGCTGATACTTGCTGAAAAACTTCATTCATATTTGGTTCTTTTTTCAGCACATGTATAGCCTTCTGAATGAGTTGATTTGAATTTATATTGTTGTCAATTAATTTTGTTGGTTCTTTTTGGACTGGTTCTAGTTTTGACTGCTGAACCTGCTCTTGAGTCTGTGTAGCAACTCTTGCCATGTTCGCTAGCTTCACTGCATCGGAAAGTTTTGATGCCACATTCTGTAATCGTCTTAATTCAAAAGAAAACGATTCTCTTAACTTTTGAACAACTTCTTTTATATTATTTGAGTTAATATCTGCTTTTAGCTGTTTAAGCATCCCTAACTTCTTCGGATCAACCGTTACTGTTTCTAATAGATTAATAGCTTCTGCTACCCTTTGGACAGCTGCTTTTAATTGAAGTTGTGATTGTGCTGAATTTCCTTCTGATTTCAAGGAAGCGTCTGTTCTTTCCTGTGATTTGAAGCGAAACTCTGGGTCTATTCCCTTTATCACATCCTCAATCGAGCTCGCAAATGAATTCTCATGCAATGCCTGGTGAACAACCTTTATATGAGTAGCTGTTGGTTCTAAACCTTTTTTCACTAAGGCAGAAAGAGTTTCAAGCTTTTGTTCTAGTGTTCCATTTTTATCATCCATAAAGGTTTGGATTTGTTGAAAGGTATCTTTATTAAGGGGGATTCCTTTTGAATGAAGGAAGTCGACAGCTGATTGTGTTTCATTAGAAACAAGTGCTCCACCATTTAATTGTCTCGCTAAAGCATTTGTGCTATTTAACGAGTTTATCTTTTCCGTAGTAGACAAAGAGATTTCTTTAACTTGTGGTACTTCCTGTTTACCGCTTGTTATTTCAACTGTCACTTGGTTTTGCTTAGGAGGCTCTCCTTCGAACTTTACTTTTACGTCCTGGCCCTTTATTTGTAGAATGGCTTCATTTTGAGGCAATCTTTCTTTGACGAGCGCACTGTATATATCTCCTTCTTTTAATTGTACTAATTTTGTAGAAGGGATTTGAGAAGAGACTTTAAGCTCTTGATTAATTTGCACTTTTTCTCACTCTCCACAATTTTTGAATGTTTTGGGTACGCTCGTCCTTGAGCTATAGTAAACATCCTTGTTTTAAAGAAAAATATTAATAGATTTATTTTTTATAAAAGTCTAGCAATCCCTTCGCAATCGCCTGCGGATCAATCGTATACGTCCCATTCTCTACTTGAGTTTTAATTGCTTGTACTTTTTCCTGTCTTGCTTTAACCAAATCATTTGATTGCTGTAAATCTTTCGCTTTTGAAGAGATCTCCACTTTATCTTCTCTTGATTGTGCTTTTGATGGTGTTGCTATATTTTTGTCGATGCTTTTTTTATATGGATTCACACCCATTGAACCTATATTATTTATTTTCATAAGTAATCCTCACTTTCAAAGAGAACATGCTTTGTCATAATATTAGTATCGGTATCTTTATTAAAACCTTAAGCATTTTATCATTTTTTAGGACTTTGGGAGTAGAAGGTCGTTTCTCTTGCTGTGTGTTTATTTCGATCACTAATCATTTTTTCCTGTTCCAATTGGTGGATTTGTTTGTGTATTCCATCTTTGCATTCCTCACATAACCGATCCTCTCTAATTGCTTTCCCACATTTTTCGCATGGATAGCCCAGGTTAGGAAAGTTAATTAACTGTATTCTTCCTTGACGTATAAATTTAAGAATTAAATCTTTTGAAACACCAGTCTCGTCAACAACTTCATCTAATTGCGCTTTTCGATTTTCACGCTTTCTTAAAAATTTATAGACTGTTTCATAAGCCTGTTCTTCTTCTTTAAAACACTTATCACAGACAGTCCTAAACTGACTTTGAACAAATAATACATTACACTTCGGACAATTTGCTAATTCACCCATTGTTATTTCTCCTATCGATTCGTTTTCTACTTATTATATCGGCTAGGATTTCTTCTTTTTAACTTCTAATTAATGTTAAAGAAGAGATGGATGTTGCACCAGAGTCTCTTAGACGTTTGGCTGCGTGTCTTAGTGTGGTTCCTGTTGTATAAATGTCATCGATTAATAAAATGTTTTTCCCTTCTATTATACTATGGTCGATAATAGAAAACACGTTTGAAGAAGTTAGTCGTTCATGACGGGATTTTTTGGATTGTTTTTCATGATGGGTTCGCTCGAGGACGTCCAACTGTGGGAGAGGAAGAAAGTCTGCTAAGAGTTTTGCTTGGTTAAAGCCGCGTTCGTAGAGCCGTTCAGGACTTAGTGGGATTGGGATAGTTGCATCGAACTTTATCTTCTTGAAGTTTGTTTTGTAGCTTGTTTTGAGGTCTTTTTGGAAAACAGCTGCCAGGGCTGCATCCCCGCGGAATTTAAATGTTGAGAGAATGTCCTTCATTGCGTCATTGTATTCATAGACAGATACATTACGCTCTAGAACCCCTTTCCATTTAGGGTCATTTTCCCAAGATTGGCAGTCTGAGCAATAATCCTGGTTATTTTGTGGTCGAAAACAGACTGGACAGGTTGGTGTGTTAATTTTTACCAGAGTTTCATAACAAGAGGTACAGGTAGTTGTTTCCGAACCTGGTAATAGGCTTTTCCAAGTAATTTGAGCATTTACCAGTTCCTTGCAAATTAAACAATATGTAATAGCAACCTCCCCCCTTTATCGGTAGTTCTCACACGTTGGATTATCAGAAACAATTTTTGCACATTCGGCTAGTTTCACTAATAATGATGTCATTTCCTGCTTATCTATAAATTCAGCTTTAATATACATCGCTTTATCTATATTTGTTACGTAGCGAGGAGTGGTTTTGTTAAGGCTCAATGCCAGAATATCGTCAAGGCACGTACTGCATGTGCAACTTAATTGTAGACGATCTTTATATTCATCTAGTAAATCCTTCATAATTTGTTCCATTGCGTTAATGACCATCTACCATGCTCTCCTTGTTCACTCAGATAATACTATATTATGCCATAGAGTGCCGATTTCTAAAAGTATCTATACTTTTAGGAAGCCACCATGCTTTGCTTCATCATTCATTTTCAAAATATGCTTTCTGGCTTCTACCATTGCTTGTGTTTTGCCATAATGAAAAAACGTAACATTCCCGGTTGGATAGCTTGCACTTCTCCCAACCCTTCCAGAAATTTGCACAAGGGCACTTTCTGTAAAGATATCATCTTCACTACCGAGAACAGCAACGTCACTGTTCGGGATCGTGACTCCTCTTTCCAGAATGGTAGAAGTGATAATGACAGGCATGCTGCCACTTCGGAATTTTTTCACCTTTTCGCGCCGCTCAGGGTCTTCTGCGTGGACACCTTCGATTCTTTCGTCTAGTTTTCTGCATTTCTTTACAACATCTTCAATAATTGAGATGGAAGGAACAAAAAGAAATGCCTGCTTATTGGCTGTGATTCTCACTTTTAGCCACTTTATTACTTTTGAAGGTAATCTTCCTTTTTCAAGCTGCTTTTTCCAATTCCCTACCCAAACAAGTTCAGGAACAGGCAACGGATGACCATGGTAACGAGCTGGAATTCTAACGGCTTTACGCTTATTTTGCTGAACTTCATTTTTCCATTTTTTATTGGGAGTTGCAGTCAGATAGATAAGAGAGCTTTTGTCTTTACGGGATTTTTGTACAGCAAATTGGAGTGAGGTATCTGCTGAATATGGAAAGGCGTCAACTTCATCGACAATGATGCAATCAAACGTTTGTTTAAAGCGGAGAAGCTGGTGTGTTGTTGATATGGTGAGGGTTGCATGTTTGTGGCGATCTTCGCTGCCTCCATATAATGCAGAAACTGATACGTAAGGAAATACTTTTTGAAGGCGTGGCGCTAATTCTAAGACGACATCTGTACGTGGGGTTGCAATGCAGATTTTTTTATTATCGGAGAGGGCCTGCTCAATTCCTTTGAATAGAACTTCTGTTTTTCCGGCGCCACAGACTGCCCAGACCAGCAGCTCTGAATGGTCTATTACAGCTTTGACAACTTGATCTGATGCAAGCGCTTGTCCCTTTGATAACTCACCTTCCCAGTCTAAACCGGAGGATGGAGGTACCTGAACCTTTGGGCCACTCCAGCTATAAAGTGGTGTACACTCACTGACCCGTCCCATCATGATGCAGTTTCTGCAGTAATGGCAGCTCTGTTCCCCACATTTCGAACATGAAAATGAAGCGAATAATGAAGAGTTAGAATTTCCACAGCGATTACATAGTAAGCCCTTTTGTTTTTTTCCGACTCCAACTGTTAATTTCACATAGCCTTGCTCATAGTGAGTTTGCAATGTTTCAAGTGGAAAAGGAACTTCCGTTAAAAGTAACTCTTTTCCATTAAGATGTTTTTGGAGTTCAGGTAAATATGAAAAATGTGGATTAGGTGTAATCTCAGGTAGTTGATGATGGTGTGATATTGGCAGACCTTCTTCTTGGGAGAAAGTTGGAGTTAGGGAACCATTTACCAAGTGAAACCTCATGATCCACCTAAATAGGTTTGGCATATTTTTCGATAACGCTTTTCAACACTGATTGGTGTTCGTGATAATTGTTCTGCGATATGTCTGAATCTCATTCCGCTTTGACGCAATTCTAATAGTTTTCGGTCCTCAAGGGTTGTCCAATGACGATATGTACGTTTTTTTTCTTCGTTTTCTTGCATTGTTTGATTTGTGTATTCACTCAATTTTTTATGACCTCCTTGCAATTTCTATACATAGTATGAGGCAATAATAACCAAATGTCCATGATTAGACACGAATATGAGAGGTTAGCACTATGTATAACTAGTACTTTCCTCTCATAAACATTCACTTTTTATACCAGCCAACCCCAACTGCACCTTCACCAAGATGGGTACCGATTACTGGACCAAAATAACTGACCATGCATTCAATATTAGGATACTTCGCTGAAAGCTCTTGTTGCATCTTTTCCGCTTCTTCAGATCGGTTTGCATGGATCACAACGACACGCATCGGTTCGTTTTGGCTTGCTACTTCATCAAGAAGTTCAAACACCCGATTTAACGCTTTTTTACGGGTACGTACTTTTTCAAACGGAACAATGACTTTGTCTTCAAAGTGAAGAATTGGCTTTACCTGAAGCAAGCTGCCGATCAAGGCTTGGGCTCCGCTTAATCGTCCACCTTTTTGCAGATTGCTTAAATCATCGACCATAAAATAGGCATTGATTGTTTTTTTCATTTCATCCATCCGGGCCAATATATCCTTTGGTTCAGCACCTTTATGAGCCATTTCTGCTGCTTCAAGTGCATAGAAGCCTTGAACCATACAGCTAATTTCGGAATCATATGCATAAACTTTAATGTTTTCAACCATGTCTCCTGCAGTTGCCGCACCGTTGTATGTCCCACTAATACCGCTGGAGAGGTGGATCGAAATCACTGCGTCATATTCTTTGGAAAGTGTTTCAAATAGTTCAACAAACTTTCCTACCGGTGGCTGTGATGTGGTTGGAAGTTGTTGCTGTCCTCGCATTTTTTCAAAAAATTGTTCTGAGGTGATTTCGACTTCTTCCTGGTAGGTTTCATTTCTGAAGTTTACGCTTAAGGGAATCATATGTATGTTATACTTTTCACGAATTTGTTCAGGGATATAGGCCGTACTATCTGTGACAATCGCCGTTTTCATAAGTTTTATTCCTTCCTTGTCCATGTTATTATCACCATTTTAACGGATAAGCCTTAAAATTTCACTATTCGTTTAGTATATGGGTTAAGTTTGGATTATTATGACAGTTTATATTTGGTGTTCCACAGACTTTGACTCTCTGTAACAAGTGTTCGTGGTGGTTGATTAAAGCTCCAGGTTGCTCGCTTTCCGTGGGGCGTGCGGTGAGCTTCCTCCTTGCTGCGCGCCTGTGGGATCTCACCTGCCACGCAGCTCCCGTGTCTAGCTCCAGCGCCTAGCCCCTCGAGGTCATAAGCCAATTTGGAATTGAAGGCAAAGAACACCTTCTATTCCAAACGTCTTATGCTTGTCGGGGCTGATCAAGGCGCTTCCGCTTCAATCAACCTAAATTTAGTTTTGCACAATAAAATTTACTTTTTTATAATTGTAAATAGTTCATATATAAAGCAGCATAAAAAGACTTGTCGACTGAGAAGCCCAAGTGCGAAGATGTCGTTGCATATATACTTGCTCTAGTTAAATTAGACATTACGCTGACTACTATTCCTCAACCGCAGTTTAAACTTTTTCACGTACAAAAAGCCAGAACCTAAAAAGATCCTGACTCCTGTTCGTTCCTTATTTCACTTCAACCCAACCATTTTTAATCGCGACAACAACCGCTTGTGTACGGTCGTTTACGTTCATTTTTTGTAAGATATTACTTACATGGTTTTTAACAGTTTTTTCACTGATAAACAATGCTTCTCCAATGCCGCGGTTGCTTTTACCGTCTGCAAGCATTTGAAGAACTTCGCATTCGCGACGTGTTAAGATATGTAGTGGTCGACGAATTTCTGGTTGTAGCGGCTGCATGGTTGCAGCTTGTCCATTTGCTGCGGCAAGTCGTCTAAATTCGTTTACTAAGTTATGTGTTACTTTTGGATGTAGATATGAACCGCCGTCTGCAACAACCTTGACAGCTTCAATTAATGTATCAGCATCCATTTCTTTTAATAGGTAACCTCTTGCACCTGTTTTTAACGCATGTGTTACATAGTTTTCATCATCATGTATCGATAAAATAATGACTTTTGTGTCTTCGTTTGCTTCAATCAATTGCTTCGTTGCTTCTACACCATTTACTTTCGGCATGTTGATGTCCATGATGACAACGTCCGGTTTATGAGCATCAACCAGTGTTAATGCATCCTCCCCGTCATCACCTTCTGCAATTACCTCAAAGCTTGGCTCGAAATCCAATATGCGTTTTACACCTTCACGAAATAATTGATGATCATCTATAATAACAATTTTCGTCTTCATGCTTACGCCTCCCCATTATCTCTTTTAGTCTAGTTGCCAGTTCATTCCTACGTCAATATGCCTATAGTCATGCAACCCGGCTTAATTTCCATTAAACGGAACCTGAAACATGATAAAAGTCCCTAAATCAATTTTGGAGTTAATTGTCATTTTTCCTCCTAACAAATCGATTCGCTCCTTCATGCCAATAAGCCCAAATGATTTCTTATCTTTATTTCCTTTAGCTTCTTTAATATTAAACCCTTTTCCATTATCTTTTATAACCATCGTTATACTTTGACAGGTGACCTCTACCTTCACAGATATCTCTCCTGCCTCCGCATGCTTTAACGCATTTGTGACTGCTTCCTGTGCAAGACGGAATAGAGCCACTTCAAAGCGTGGTGGAAGTCGCTTTTCTTCAATTTTACCTATGCTTTGGAAAAGAATCTTAGTTTTACCATTATATTCTTCGATTGTATCCATATATTTTCTGAGGGTTGGGATGAGTCCTAAGTCATCCAGCGCCATTGGCCTTAGGTCATAAATAATTCGCCTTACTTCATATAAAGCATTTCGTACATTTACCTTTAAACTCTTAATTTCCTTAAAGCCCTCCTCAGTACCACGCTCACGGAAAATTCGTTCGATTAACTCCGAGCGCATCATCACACTCGCAAGCATTTGTGCAGGTCCGTCATGAATCTCCCGTGACACACGTTTTCTTTCTTCCTCCTGTGCCTCAATGATACGCAATCCAAAATCCTGCTTTTGCTGAGCATCCTCCAATAGCATTCCAACCTGACGTAAATCACTATTTAAGTAATTTAACACGACCGAAATTTGCCCAACAAGTGCCTCTGATCGTTCAATGATTTCCTGAAGTCCTAAAAGACGTCTTTCCAAATCATCACGGCGATCGCGAAGCTGTTTTTCGTGCTGCTGAAGCATGGTGTGCTCAACCTGAAGTCCATGTGCCTTTTCATACGCTTCCCTAATTTCATCCTCAGAAAATTCTCTGAAATTCTTGCTCACTTGTGAGAGACGATTACGAGCAAGACGTGCCTGAGCCTCAAGCTTATCTCCCTCTTCAATCACTATGCTTACTTGCATTTTGATGTCTTTTAACTCTTCAACCAATGATTCATACTGTTGCCGGGAGTGTTCACCAATTTTAAAAATTTCATCTTTGCTTCCGGCAACCGTACCAATCATCTTATCTAATATCAGATCAAGCATTTCGCTATCTAACTTTTTAAAGGAGTTCACACTTATCCCTCCGTTTTTTCGACAGATATTTTTAGTTTGTCACATTTTTTACGATTGAAGTAAAAATTATGTCGTTTTATAATAAAAGAATGCGCTATTTTCATTTTGCTTGCTTGTCAGGAGGTGAACAAGCATGCTTTCACATTATTATACCGTAAAAGGCTATGGAGAGCATGAGATAATTATCCAAAAATCGCGTTTTATTTGCTATGTAGAACGTGTCACAACAGAAGAAGAAGCAATCGAGTTCATTCAAAAAATAAAAAAGAAGCATAAAGATGCAAATCATAATTGCTCAGCCTATTTAATCGGGGAAAATGACCAAATCCAAAAAGCAAATGATGATGGTGAACCAAGTGGTACCGCTGGAGTGCCAATGCTTGAGGTCTTAAAGAAAAAAAAACTAAAAGACACCGTTGTCGTTGTTACACGCTATTTTGGCGGTATAAAGCTTGGGACAGGCGGGTTAATCCGTGCCTACGGTAAATCTGTCTCAGAAGGGTTAGGCATAATTGGTATTGTTGAGAGAAAACTAATGAGAGTTCTTCATACCAAAATTGATTATACATGGCTAGGCAAAATTGAAAACGAATTAAGATCTTCAATTTATATGTTAAAAGAAATTCATTACCTTGAACAAGTGGAAATCGAAACATTCGTAGAGGAATCACAAGTGCCTGATTTCATAAAATGGATGACAGAGCTAACAAATGGGCAATGTTACAATATAGAGGGTGAAAATCTGTATTTAGAACAACTAATTGACACTAACTAAAATGAGGGATTTAAGTGGCGAAAAGATATACGGGTAAAAAGCAGAAGAAAAAGAAGAAATTATGGAAACGCGTCCTTTTTTTTCTCCTGCTTGTTCTTATAGGAGTTGGCAGCTATACAGGATATACAATCTATAAAACGTATGAGGCAGCCAACCAATCGTATCAAGAATTAGATCGAGGCGAAAAGTCAAAGCTTCGAGAAACTCCCATTAAAGTTAACGAAGATCCATTTTCCATCCTATTGATGGGTCTTGAAGATTATTCTTCGGGAGGAGAAAACGGGAGAACGGATACATTAATAGTTGCTACAGTTAATCCTACACTTCAAACTATTAAGATGGTAAGTATACCTCGTGACACGTATGTAACAATTCCTGATGAAGATAAGGAAACAAAAATAAATCATGCTTATGTATACGGTGGTAAAGAGGCTACAATTGAAACAGTTGAAGAACTTTTGGATATTCCAATCGATTATTACGCTTTGGTAAGTTTCCAAGCATTTAAATCTGTTGTTGATGAATTGGGTGGCGTGACAGTAAATGTCCCATTTGATTTCTATGAGAAAAGTGATGAAGACGGTAGCAGAATTTACTTCAAACAAGGAGAATCAGAATTAGATGGCGAAGAAGCACTCGCATATGCAAGGATGCGAAAAAGAGATCCAAGAGGTGATTTCGGTAGAAATGACCGACAAAAGGAAATTATTAGTGCTATCATTGACAAAGCCATATCTCCTTCTAACTTATTCAAAATTGATGAACTTGCTGCACACATCGGAAAAAATGTTGAAACAAATTTTAGAATATCTGAAGCAATTGCATTGCAACGCAAGTATCCCAATATCAATTCTAAAAGTATTGAAAATCTGACAATTGAAGGATCAGATGATTATATAAGCGGTATTTACTACTTTATGCCTGATGAAGAACAGCTGGAAACTGTAAAAAGTGATTTGAAAACTCATTTAGAACAATAAGACTATTTTATTCGACACATTGTTCATACAGTCTTCATAAAAAGACAGATTAAGACAATATTCCCAAAGACAAAGTAATAGAACTTTGTTAGAATATGTATATAATTAAACCTCTGAAATTTATCTTCAGGGGTATTTTTTTGTGAAAACCACATAGGAGAGGAGAACTAGGAAAATTGAAATGGATCACCACATTGTTTTTTGTCACTACCCTGTTTTTTAGCTTTGCTATGCCGCAAGTAAATGCGGAAGCTTCTACCAACTATCCTTTCATTGGACAAGTTGCAACTGAAGATACCCAATTACATAAGGGGGCTACAGCTAATTATGAAGTTGTATTAACTCTTGCTAAGGGACATGTTGTTGGTGTTATATCAGAGTTTACAAATAATCAGAATGAGAAATGGTTAAACATATCTGTTAATTCAACAAAAGGTTGGGTTAAACAGGAGCATATCTCACCAATAAAAGATAAACCTTCATCACTTTATGTTAAAAAGAATGCTGCCGAAATGAGAAAAGGTGCATCTCCTGACTATTTGCTTATTGAACATTTAGAATACGGCCAAAAGGTAACAATTATTGATCAATACGTTAGCAACACTGGTGAGATTTGGTACCGTATTGATTTAGAGACTGTACAAGGCTGGGTCCACAGTAGTAACCTGTCCACTACCCCAGTTGCTGAAAACCGACAAACAAACCAATCAGCCACAGTTCATAGTGGAGCCACTGAACAATACAAGATAGTGGCAACCCTTAAAGAAAATGTACAAATCACCGTAGTCAACCAAATCAAAAATGCTGCTGGTGAGGTTTGGTATCAAATACAGCTTAAAGATGGAGTAAAGGGCTGGATACATTCTGAAATGACAGAGACTATCCAGGAAAATGGCAGCTCACTACAAGACTATAAGACTGTATATGTAAGAAATGTTAATTCGAAGGTTCATAGCGGAGCGCTTGACTCTTATCGAGTTATATACCTGCCGAAACAAAATGAAGCTCTCCAGGTAATTGATGAATTTACAAACAATTTAAATCAAAAATGGTATAGAGTCTCTATTAATGAAGAAACCAAAGGATGGATTCTTGCATCTTCTGTTCAGGATTCTCCCCTATCAGAGAATTATATTGTAGGAGATTACGTTTTTGCAAAAAGTAATACGAGTGTTATTAGAAGAGGAGCACTTACTGGTTATTCTATTGCAGAGAAATTAACCGCAAATGATGACCTAAAAGTAATTGATACTTTTTTTAACCAGAACAATGAATTTTGGATTCGTGTACAAAGTTCCAATAACGTATCCGGCTGGATACACTCAGAGGATATTATAAAAAGTCCTAAGTTAAATACTACCTATTATCTTAATCAACCAGGCACAGTAAGAAGCGGAGCGCTTGACTCTTACCGCCAACTAGCATCATTACCAACCGGATCTGCGATCTATGTTATGGATACATTCACGAACAATAATAAAGAGCTTTGGTATCGAGTGAAACTGGAATCAGGAGAAACTGGATGGGTCAATGCAGCTTCTGTTACCAGCAAAATCATTAACATTAACAAATCACTACGTGTCGGCACAAATGCCACCTATGCATATAAAGGTGCAATGTACACTTATTCAAAGGTTACAAAGCTTCCATATAATACTAGCGTAAAAGTACTATACGAATTTATTAACAACCAAAACCAACACTGGTACAATGTCCAATTAGCCAATGGAAAAAAGGCATGGGTACCAAAAGCAGAATTGTTTAACAGCTTATCAGATCGACAATTCGTCTATTCAATAAATTCAAATGTATTACACAAAAGTGCTGCTTCAAGCTCAGGATATAACACAAAAGTACAGGCTGGTGAACAATTACTGTATTTATGGAGCCATAATGATTGGATTAATGTAGAAAATTCAAAAGGTGTTCGAGGTTGGATTTTAAAATCCGGAACAAGAGAATTTATTCCTAATGTTCTTCGTAACCCGGTTATCTCTAAATCAGGTAACTCCTCAACGTTAACTTGGGAAAAGTCACAGAATTTTGGCATAGATAATAAACTCCTCTCAAATGGTGTTGTTCAGCTTACAGGCAGTAAGCTTCATACTGAATTACCATCACAATCAATAACCGGCTTAAAGAGTATAACAGCTACAACTTCTGCTATTACATTAACACCACAGCCTGGTTATATGATTCAAGTGCGAAACAACTCAAATCAAACACAGGTTAAGGTCATGCCTGTAGGATTGTCAGGTAAAAAAATCATCATTGATGCCGGTCATGGAGATAATGATCCAGGTGCAATTGGTCCCACTAAGCTTAGAGAGAAAGATGTTACATTAGATGTGTCCAAGAAGCTAAAAGCTGAGCTTGAACGTCAAGGAGCCATTGTTACACTTACACGCAGCGATGACACGTACTTAACGCTGGAACAACGCACAAAAATTGCAAACTCCTCAGACAGTGATGCATTTATTAGTATTCACGCTAATGCAAGTGTGAGTACATCAGCACGAGGAACAGAAACCTATTACAATACAGCCTATAACTTTAATGGTCCAAGAAGTAGTATCCTAGCAAAATATATACAAGATTCATTGGTCGATAGAATCAATACGTATGACCGTGGTACAAAAACAGCTAATTTCTATGTTATTAAAAATAATGAACTGCCGAGCGCATTAGTGGAATTAGCATTTATATCTAACCCAAATGAAGAATCAATGCTAAGAAACAATGTCATTCGCGGCCAAGCTGCGGTTGGAATTGCTGAAGGATTAAAAAAATATTTTAGTGGGGGCTATTAATAATGAAAAAGAAAAGTATGATCGTTATCTCAGCGGTTTTTCTTACTGGATTTCTAGTAGGCAGCTATACTTCACCCAATGTTGGATCAGCAGCTAGCAATGTGGTGTTAGCCAGTGTGGAATGGGTTACAAATCAGATAAACCCTCTTCAATCAAGAGTAACAAAGTTGGAAAGTGAAGTGCAAACTCTTCGAAACGCTATTAATGATGGTGGTATTGAAGATAGCTTACCTTCTCATGTGTATGTTAACAGTACAAAAGCTACCGTTCATAAAGGAGCTACAAGAGACTACGCAATTGTAGCAACCTTTACAAAGGGTAAAAAATTGCCTGTAATTGCCGAGCATAATGGGACTGATGGGAAATGGTATCGTGTTGAATACTCAACCGGTAAATACGGATGGATATATTCTGGTGACATTTCCACTAAATCTGTTGCAGCTTTATCAACGGTAACGATTACGAACACTACAGATGTACGAAGAGGAGCTACAACTGATTATCAAAGTATTACTGTTCTTCAAAAGGGTACAACTGTTAAATATGTTAGCTCATTCACAAATAACAAAAACGAACAATGGTATAACATTGAATTATCTAATGGTGTAAGAGGCTGGATCCTAGCAATTCATGGAGAGGTGAAATAATAGTATGGCTGCGCGAAGAGTTATACTAGGTGTACTTCTAACACTTAGCCTACTATGGACTCAAGATGCAGCAAATGCAGCATCGATTAAAACCTATTCGAACCCAGTAGCAGTCCAACTTACCGATACTTCAACAAGCACGTTAAAGCTACAAGGATTCTATGAATTAACCAATAAAGCAAACAATCAAAAAACCTTTTTATTACCTAATCTTACTATCACAATTACCCGAGCTCAAGGCAATGTAAACATTGATGCGGGTTCCATTTCGTTCTCTTCTTCCAGTGGCTTTGAATTGAAAGAAGTCACGAATGTAAAACAATACGCTCGCTTTACAAGTACAACTGAGCTAAAAAGCGGTGCAACAGCCGATTACACGACCAAAAAAACATTCGCAAAGGCTGAAACAGCAGAATATATCCAAACCTTTGTGAACAATAAAGGCGAAACCTGGTATAACGTCCTTGCTGCAGACGGCACAAAAGGCTGGGTTTCAGCTAATTCAACACTAATCGACAACTATTCCATTTCTATTCCAACACTCGTATATGGAAGTACTTCATACAGAGGTGGAGTTTCCCTTTTACCTAAAACTTCTGGTAAGGTTGCGGTCATGAATAACCTTGACCTGGAGGATTATTTAAAAGGTGTAATACCCAATGAAATGCCGGCTTCATGGCATAAAGAAGCTTTAAAGGCCCAAGCAATTGTTGCCCGCAGCTATGCTGCAAATAGTATGTCTCTAAAGAATACAACAGCCAGCCAAGTATACAAGGGGTACTCATCCGAGGATTCCAGAACAAATCAGGCTGTTGACGAAACATCAGGGATTCTTGTTAAACATAACGGAAAACCTATTCAAACATTTTTTTATTCAACTAGTGGTGGAAGAACCGCCAACGTCGGAGATGTATGGAACTCTAATCAAGCAAGCTTTCCATATTTAATCTCAGTTGATGATCCATATGAGAGCTCTCCACATAGTAACTGGGAAAACTCTTTTACATCAAGCATGATTTTAAAGAGCTTTGGATTCGATCCGTCATCAACGATCCTATTCGATATTTCTATTAATCCAACCGGTGCTAATGGTGAAGTATCAAGTGTTACGATTGACACATCTGCCGGCCAAAAAACCATTACTGGAAATGAGCAAACCATTCGTAAGCTTTTTCCTATTGAAGGTAGCTATGGCTTCTTAAGATCAAATTGGTTTACGATAAAAGTCAATAAAGACTTTGCGATACAAACAACAACTGGTCAACAATCTCAGCTTGAAGTAACTGGTCAGCAAGTAATGACAGGCTCAAATACTCCTGTCAGCATTTCATCAGAAAAAGTTTCAATTCAAACTTCTTCTGGTATCGTTACAAAGTACTCTGATCCTGTATCTATTACAGCAACAGGTAAAGGCTGGGGACATCGAATTGGAATGAGCCAATATGGAGCAAAAGGATTTGCCGAACATAACTGGAAAGCTATTGATATAGTAAAACATTACTTTCCTAATACAGAAGTATCAAAATAGCCCTTTAACATAAAAGCAGGTAACGAAACAATGTTGCCTGCTTTTTATTTTAGCCTAATTTACGATTTATGGAAAAAAGTGAACCTATTTCTCAGCTGTCCCACGTCTAATAATTGGAAAGGAGGAAAAATATGAAATCTAAAGGAGAAGTGTACTATCAAGATTTAAACAATACACATGCTGACGACCTGGATCTAATCTTAAACGAATTAATGGAACAGCACGGAACCGAACTAACTAGACTTGCCTTTACTTACACAAAAAATGCAGAAACAGCAAAAGACATCGTTCAAAATGTATTTATTAAATGTTATAAAAATCTACATACGTTTAAAGGAAACGCTACAATTAAAACCTGGTTATACAGCATTACGATCAACCAATGTAAAGACTACTTAAGATCGTCCTACTTCCGTAGAGTTGTTCCGATTGGAATGAGACATACAGATAACCCCAAGAGTAGTAGTACTGAAAAAATTGTCCTTCAGAATAACACGAAGCAGCAAGTGGATGAGTGTATTAACAAATTATCAGCTAAATACAAAGATGTCATCTATTTGTATTATGTACAAGAGCTAAGCCTAAAAGAAACAGGTGCTATTTTAGGTCTATCGATTGACACAGTAAAAACCAGGTTAAGAAGAGCAAAAGAAAAACTAAAGCCAATCTTGCAAAAGGAGGATGTGTTCTATGACTAGTAAATTAAATACGTTGAAGGATTTACTTCTTGAAGATGAGATTAGCAAAGACTTGGAATTTACAAAAGAAGATCGACAGAAAGTGTTACGTGAGATCCATCATCAGCAAGGAAAATCTAAAAGACGCTTCAACTTTCCTGTCATAATAGCCTCCTCTTTATCTGTTGCATTGATTTTTGTACTAATCATCACTTCACCTTGGAAGCCAGTTGAAGAGTCAAATCCTGCAGATCAGAAGCAAATTGAATATATAGATGAATCAAGCCTGTACTCACCCTTAAATATGACAGTGGTAGATAACGGTATAAAGGTAACGGTTAATCAAATTATGTATGACGGCTCTCGAATATTAGTTGGATATGAAGCTATGTCTACCACGGATGAAGAACTAGACAGTGTAACTGGAGGATATCGTGTGACAATCGACGGAGAAAATAAAGGTCCTGATTTAACTCTTATATCTCATGACGGCGATAAAAAAGGGACTGCAGTAGTAGCAATTGAATTATATAAGGAATTCCCAGACGAGTTTGAACTTGGATTACAAATTAGACAAATTCAAGAACAAAAAGGAAACTGGAATTTCACCATCCCCGTTAAGAAGATTCCTGGTGATATAAAAAGATTTAATCCGGAAACTGTTGTGAAAAAAGATCATCTACAATTATCGATTAAGGAAGTAATAGCGTCACAAAGCGCACTTAAGTTCAGGTATGAAGAAGGTTCAAATGAAGAGGTTGACAGAGCATCTCCTTTATATAATAAAGGTGTAATTTTCGAATTACTCGATCCAAAAGGAAATGAAATTCTTCCTCTAAATTCGTATGGTATAGGTTTAGATAGTTATAGTGGAACTCATAAACATTCATCAACTAGTTGGTTTCATTCACCAAAAGTTTTACCCGAGTATCTCCTACTAAAAGCATATATTCCAGCTGAGACTACAGGTATGGTAAGAATTAAAAAACCTATTAATAATTCCTTTCCAATTGAATTAATTCAAGATGGTGAGAATAAACTCATTATTTCAAAGGTTGAAGAAAAACAAAATCAAGTCTGGGTACATTATTCAATTGATGGAAATCTTAAGCAATTACGTAACAGTCTTATGTTAAAGGTAGAGAAAGATGGAGAAGAACAATATTTCCAACCAAGTACTTATTTAAATTACAAACCAGGTAAAGATAACATTGCGAAATTTGATGTTGAATACTCGGATGATCTATATGTTGTAACAGATAAAATCCAATATGAGGAATTCAAAGAACTAAACGCAAAAATTCCTTTAACAAATCCTGAGCAATCAAACTAGGGACATAACTAGATTCAGATAGTGAGAAAGATGAATTTGAGGGTACTCAAGTTCACCTTTCTCTATTTTTATTATCCGAAAAAAATAAGGCTCACTTCTGCATTATAGTGAACATCCAAAAAAATTCTTACCTTTAATTAATACTAGTGAAAATTTCAAAAATCCTACCGATATTATTAATAAGGACAAATAGGAGGAAAGACATGGGTATAGGAAAATCACAAAATCAATTCATTCCATATTTAAAGATTATCTGCCATATGAACAATGTGTTGAAAGGTATACATAATGGAAAATGCCCAGAATTAATATGGCCATATTATATATCCAGAATGTATAGAGGATAAAATGAACGATTTAGATCAACATCCTATTAAAATACTAATTGATGATTTCTCATTTCAATTTATTGGTTGGATTGCAATTTGTACAAGTGCTTATATCTTTGGATTATTTATTTTCCGCCTCATTAAAATCCCTGACAGACTAACAAACATTTTTGCTACAGTCGTATTCTTAATTGCGATGTATTATTCATTTATAAATGGATTTATCCCTGGTTCTGAAGGGACTCAGTAATAAGCTTTTATAATTATAGCCCGGGCTATCTCATCAAGTTTGAATTATGCACAAAAAACCTTCTCTGCAATTAGAGAAGGTAACGGCAACAATAAAAGTTGAAGGTTGTTAAACACATCATACTACCTCCAGATCATAATATCTATGGTAACTTTAAGGGAAATTAACAATTATCTCCTTACAGCTAGCTTCAGTAAAACTTATAAATTTATACAAATGTCATATATTCCTAGAAAATTTGTTTTTTTTACCAGAATCATATTACTACTTATCTAGTATTTGTTATAATATGTCATGTTGTATCTAAAATCGGAAAAAGGAGATAAAAAACATGCGAAAAGACATCCGTCTTTATTCCCTATCTTTTGTTATTGTTTTACTTTTGAGTTTCTCACTTCAACATATCCCTACTAAAGCAGCATCTACTACAATTATGGGGCCCTCCAAGCTAACTTCAAAGCAAATGGGTGATTATGTTCTCTTGAATGAAGTAAATCCTAGAATTACAAACCTATCGATCTATCAGCTTGCTGAGCTATATTTAGAAATAGGAAGAATTGAAGGAGTGCGTGGTGATATTGCATTTGCTCAAGCAATTCATGAAACTGGCTTTTTCAGATTTGGTGGAGATGTGATTCCAGCACAAAACAATTATGCAGGAATTGGAACAACCGGCGGTGGAGTGAAAGGAGCATATTTTGCAACTCCTGAAGAAGGAGTTCGAGCACACATTCAACATTTAAAAGCATACGCTAGTAAAGAGCCACTAAATACAGTGCTTAACGATCCAAGATTTCATTTAGTGACAAGAGGTATTGCTCCTTTATGGACAGACCTAAACGGAAGATGGGCAGTACCTGGAAAAGGATATGGAGAGAAGATTCTTCAGCTTTATTCCAATATGTCCAAGATGACATTAACAATTCCTAAGGTTGATCTACAATCTGTACATAAGCTTCCAGTAGCAAAATTAATCATACAAGCTGATGTTCCTATGCTTGCACCAAATGGCTCACTACATAGAACGATTAAAAAAGGTGAACAAATAAGAGTGTATGGAGTTTTAGGAAATAGCTATGATGTTGGTGGCGGCTATTTGGTTGAAGCCAATAGCAGTAAAATGAGTATTTATATAGGAAGAATTTTAATAAAGGATTCTAAAACAAACATGTACAAGCCTGACGGAACTGTTTACCGCACCTTTAAGAAGGGTGAAGCACTTAGAGTCTATGATTATGATTCAAATACCTATCAGGTAGGTGGCGGCTATTATGTAAAAACATCTGATAAGCCTATTTATCACGTTGGCCGACTAGAATTCAAAAAAGATACTGTCATGTATAGCCCTACTGGTACACCTTACAGTACGTTAAAAAAAGGAAGTACTTACCGAGTTTACACTATTAATGGTGATCAACTCGATATGGGCGGCGGTTATACAATAAAGTATAATAAGAATGAAATGGTTTATATCAATTAACCGAAAAAAAATCAGACAGCACTTTGCTGTCTGATTTTTTTATCATTCACTTTTTTAAACAAGCGTTTGTTTTTTTGATCGATTCCTTAGCATCTCCAACAATTTAACAAATACAAAAGGAGATACAAGCACAATAACTAGCGCTACCCATAACGTGTTTAAAAGAAAGTCTGTAAAGCCCCCTACAACTACTCGCGGTATATTTACTGTAAAGTAAATAAACAATGAGATGAACAGAGGATTCTTTTGTAATCTTAGAAAGATGATGTAAATTAATTGAATATAAATTCCAACATATATGGTACCTATTAGTAAGCCAATATAACCGAAGTTTGCAAATGCCTCGCCGGCAAATAATGTATTTAGAACACCGGCTGTCCCTGCTTCAACCCGATCTGGAAAATAGGTTTCCATGGCAAGACGTGCAGAACGTATTTGCTCAATATCATATAGTCCTATAATTGAGGAAGGCATACTTTTTCCCAGTAATAACGGTAAACGGTCTGAAAATAACTCCAAATGCATATAGTAACCAGCGATTTGAGTTAAAATCAAACGTCCTGCAGGTCCCCTATTATAGTCTGTAAATTGCTCCAGCCCTACTCCTTGTATAAAGACATACATGATCACAATTAGTGACACACCCAAGGACCCTAGGATGAAAACACGTGTCCACGTAAGCTTTATGATGTTTAAGTATAGAAGTAAAAGGATAAACATGAGTGTATAGAAAAAGATTGGACCCTTTGCAAGGTCATACACTTGAATAAATACACTACAGGGAAATGTAATTAAAAATAGAATCCACCACTTCAGCTTCCTTGTTTTATAGCCATAGATAAAGGTTATCATTGATAAGATCGGTGTTAGCCCCAAGGCAAAAATATTTCGAATAAGTGTATTTCCACCAAAATTATGAGAAGCCTCAATACGTAATTCAGCCAGATTATTACTCCCCAATAACAGCTCGATAATTGGAATCGCTTTTAAATAATATATAGTATAGGCAACCGAAAGAATTCCAATGAATGTTAATCCAACATATATCAAATACGTTAATGCATCTGTATCAACACGAACAGGTTTTTTAAGATAATCATTGAACTCCTTTTCTGGTTGAAAACCGAGAAGTTTTGAAACAAATAACATAGATAATGGCAGCATCACCATAACAAAACATATCGTATAAAAGCCAATAGATCTAAATCGATCATCAGCCAGCAGGTTGATCATATAATGTTCATCAATATTAAGTGCTATTAAAAGGCTACCAATAAAAGAAGAAATAAATAAAGAATAATAGAAAACAATAGATAAGACATTTGGTTTTAAAATTGACATTGTTCCTGCTGACTTTTTGAATAACCAAAAAGACAATACACCAACAATCAGCCAAATAGTAAGATAAAACACTTGGACTAGACCTCCATATTGGGTGTTTTCATAATAGTACATGGAGCCAAGGATAAGACGTATAGGAATAGAAGGAGTTCCTTTCCCCTTCCATTCCTATTTGACTTATAACCTTCTGGCGAGCAACACTAATATTTCTCGAATAATTCTCCTTGCACTTTATCCATTTAAGAAAAAGGGCGACTAGTCATAACCGCCCGTTTCACTTATTTTGCTTCAGACAATAGTTTAACAATCTTCTCCGATGTATTTCCATCCCCAAATATTGGCGGATAATTTGATTCACAAAGAGATTGAACAGCTTCAACGATTCTTTTTGAATCCGCACCAACCAAAATATTCGCTCCTTGTTCGACTGTTTCCACCCACTCTGTTTCATCACGGAGTGTAACACATGGAGTTTTGACAAAATAGGCCTCTTTTTGAACACCACCTGAATCAGTCAGGATCTTCTTAGCATTTTTCTCTAGTGCAAGCATGTCCAAATACCCAATCGGCTCAATAACCTTTAAGCCGGGAATTGACTCAAGATTGATTCCGTATGAAGCAAGCTTGTTCTTGGTTCTTGGGTGAATCGGCCATACCTTTGTTCCCTCCACTTTCGCAAATGCATCAAGAATACCTGTGATACGATCACGGTCTTCTGTGTTTTCAGCACGATGAACTGTAATCAAATAATAGTCATCCTTCGTTAAGCCTAATTCACTTAATAAAGTAGAAGAGTCAGCTATATCCTGATTATATATAACTGCATCATACATGACGTCTCCGACATTAAAAACGTTATGTGTAATGTTTTCGTCTTTCAGGTTTTTCACCGCTGTATCTGTTGGACAGAATAAAAACTCTGAAACGTGATCAGTTAAAATACGGTTTACTTCTTCCGGCATCTTCTTGTTAAAGCTTCGTAATCCAGCTTCTATATGAACGATCGGAATATGCAGCTTTGATGCTGCAAGTGATCCCGCTAATGTCGAGTTGGTATCACCATATACAAGCACATAGTCAGGCTTTTCTTTTAATATGATCTCTTCAATGCTGATAAGCATGTTTGCTGTCTGTACACCATGTGAACCAGAACCAACATTTAAATGATAATCAGGTTTTGGAATATTTAATTCTTCAAAGAAAATATCAGACATATTTGCATCATAATGTTGTCCAGTGTGAATAATAATTTCCTGATGCTTTTTTCTGATTTCACGTGATACAGGACCTGCTTTTATGAATTGAGGTCTTGCACCTAATATAGTAATGATTTTCATGTGATCAACCCTTTTAATGATATTTCCAGCTTCTTAAGCAGGTTCAGTTGCTTCAACGGTTTTCTTTCTTAACTCTTTGTCAATTCTGGTTGCACCGATTGATAATAGGAATGCACCCCAAATCGCAGCAACATACCATAGTGATAATTGATTTTCCTGAACATATGTAATCCCGATTACACCTGCAATCATCACAATGAAAAGCAATCCCACTTTAATTGATGGAAATGGGATATAGTAGAGCTTTTGACTTTTTCTGAAAATAAACACAATCGCAAACGTGTATGAAATTAACGTAGCTGCCACAACACCCCATATTGAGAAAGCAGGGACTAAAATGAAATTCAATACAATGCTAAGACCGGCAGCAATTGCAAAGATATACGAAATGACCTTTGTTTCCTTCGTAAAGAAAATACCGATGGAAATAATTAAGTAATAAAAATTCAAAAACGTAGCCGCAGAAATTAAAGCCACATATTTATAAGCTGAATGATAGGAATCCTCCATCAGCAAAATAACGTACGGCATAATGGTTGCCACAACGAATACCCCTATTATTCCTAATAAAAAGATAATGATGTAAATTTTTGAAAACAATTCCTTGTTGTTTGGTTTATCTTTAATAGACATGGAATAAGGACGCCAAGCCATTTGGATCCCGCTTGTCACAAGAGTAATCAAAGCCGCAAATTTGGCAGCAGCCCCGTAAATCCCAACTTCTTCAGGTGACTTCATTGTTGCTAAGAAAAAGGAGCTTGAATTCAGGATTATCCAAAATGCCAGTGATGCAGGTACAAGCGGAAGACCATATTTGATTAAATCCTTGAGTACCTCTCGATTAAGCTTGAAGGTAACAACCTTTGATAAAGGCTTTAAGATAAGCAAAAAGATCAGTAACCCTGTTAAGATTCTTGCATACATAATTCCTTCAACAGACTGAACGACTAGTTTTAAGAAAAGATAAGAGCCAACGGCAATCAACAGCATCTTTGTAACAGTCAAAACAACAACTTTAACTGTCTTAAACTCAAAACGCATAACCGTTAAGACAAGGGCAGTAATTGTATCAAAAAATAAGACCCCTATACTTAACAATAAAAGGTAAACTCCATTTTCAGCAGGAAGAATACTGCTTGCTACCAAAGGTCCTATCAGAAGAACCAATAAGAAGATAACAAGGACCATCGCTAATCTAATCACAAATACATTTTGGGAGTAAATTTTTCTACGTTTTTCATCTTTCGTATCAAAATAATAGAAAGCAAGAGCCGAATCTGTCCCTAAAAAGACTAAGAACGTTAACATCGTCGTCCAACGGTCTATAATATCGATATATCCAAACTCACCAAGAGGTAATAAATAGGAGTATATCGGCATCATAATGAATGCGATTAACTTTGTTCCCACATTCATTAAAGCATAAAGGAGGGAATCCCCTCCTAGACGTTTTAAGTTCTTTAACAACTATAACAGCTCCCGTTCCTCAACCATTCTTACAGGTTTAGCCGGGAACCCTTTAACAACCGTTTTTTGATCCGTATCTTTTGTGACTAAAGCCCCTGCTGCAACAAATGTTTCTTCTTCCACAACAACGCCAGGTAAGAGAATCGATGCTCCACCTACACGTGCTGCTCGCTTCACGACCGCTCCTTTAATTTTATCGAAGCGTTCTTCTGTACGTCCCATAAAGTTATCATTTGTTGTTGTCACACATGGTGCAATAAAGACGAAATCTTCAAGCGTTGTGTATGCTGTGATATATGCATTTGATTGCATTTTGACTCTGCGACCGATTTTCACAAAGTTCTCAACCGTCACCCCTCTACCAACAATACACTCAGGTCCGATTTCAACATTTTCACGGACACTTGCTAAATCTGCAACAAGTGTTGAAGATCCAATTGTTGAACCAGCATAAAGCACCGCATTCGTACCGATTGTTACGTCGTTTCCGAGTTGAAGAGGTGCAACTGCCCCTGAAAGCTTCACAGTTGATGTTTTCCCCGGTGATGGGTGTTTCCCAAGCACAGCTCCGTCTGCAATTCGAACACCGTCACCAACCACTGTTCCTTCATAAATTGTCACATGGTTACCAATTGTTACGTTCTCACCAATCTTTACATTTTCACCAATGACATTAAAGTGACCGATTGTAATTGAATCATGAACAACTACTGTTGAATGGATACTATTCATACGATCCGCTCCCGTCTTAATTACAGTTTGATATATCTCTCTGGCTTTTTCGCAACATCTTTTAATGCATTACGAGTATCGAATACAACACGGCTGCTGCTTGCAATCATGTCATAATCAAATGTTGTATGGTCTGTCGCAAGTAACACTAAGTCAGCTGAAGATAATAGTTCCTCAGTTAATTCTACTGTTTCAACCTGCTTATCAATTAATCGGAATGCCGGTACAAATGGATCAACCACTTGATAGTCCGCACCCTCTTTTTCTAATATCGTTAAAATATCTAAAACTGGTGATTCACGGACATCATCTATATCTTTCTTATAAGCAACACCAAGAACAGCAACCTTTGCTCCGCGAAGTGCTTTTCCATCATGGTTTAGAATGCGCATCATGCGATCAACAACTAGCTCAGGCATTGAGTTATTGATTTCACCAGCTAGCTCAATTAAACGAGTGTGATAGTTGTATTCACGAGCCTTCCACGTTAAGTAAAATGGATCGATTGGAATACAGTGACCGCCAAGACCAGGACCTGGGTAGAACGCCATAAAGCCATATGGTTTTGTTTTTGCTGCATCAATCATTTCCCATACATCAATCCCCATTTTTTCACATAGAATCGCCATTTCGTTTGCTAACGCGATATTAATGTGACGGAATGTGTTTTCAAAGATTTTTTCCATTTCCGCAACAGCCGGGCTTGATACTTCAAACACATCACCTTCAAGAACAGCGCGGTATAATGCAGACGCAACTTTTGTACAATTTTCTGTTACACCACCAACAACTTTTGGTGTGTTCTTTGTTTTGAATTGTTTGTTACCCGGATCAACACGCTCTGGAGAATACGCAACAAATACTGTTTCTCCACAAACTAAGCCTTTTTCCTCTAAGGCCGGTACAACGATTTCTTCAGTTGTACCAGGGTAAGTAGTTGATTCTAAAACAACTAACATACCTTCACGTGCATACTTTGCAATTTCTTTTGAAGAGCTTTCTACATAAGATGTATCAGGCTGTTGGTGATGATCAAGTGGTGTAGGTACACAAATTGCCACAGCATCTACTTCTGTAATACGGTTATAATCTGTTGTGGCTTCAAGCATACCAGACTTAATAATTTCTTCTAAATCTTCGTTTACAACGTCACCAATATAGTTTTGAGCATTGTTTACTTGATCAACACGGCTTTGTTGTACGTCAAAACCGATAACTTTAAAGCCAGCTTTTGCTTTTTCAACCGCTAATGGTAAACCTACATATCCTAAACCAACAACTCCAACAACTGCTTGTTTATTTTCAATTTTTGATAAAATCGAATCTAAATGAGACATTACGTTCACTCCTTTATTGTAAAAAGACTTTCTTTCCTGTTTCGGCTGATTCTAAAAACGCCTCAATAAGCTTGACAGGTGCCAGTCCATCTTTACCAGTTACAACTGGTTCTGTATTTGTTTTAACTGCTCGAACCATATCTTCAATAATCCACTGATGACCAGGTTTTCCAAATGGGTCTTCTTTGATTGTTTCGATTAGTTTGTTCTTTTCTTCTTCATTTATATCACTTACATTTAATGTTTCTAAATAAATTGCGTTCGGACCGCCTACTTTTACTGTTCCAGCTTCACCGAAAATCGATAGTGATTCTTCAAGGTTTTTAGGATAAATGGTTGTTGCCGCTTCAATGACACCTAAAGCGCCGCTTTCAAATTCAACAACACCAACTGCTACATCTTCTGTTTCAATGTTTCGAAGACGAGTCGCTGCCATCGCTTGAACTGATTTAACCGGTCCCATGAACCAAATTAAAAGATCTAAATTATGAATTGCCTGGTTCATTAGTACGCCGCCGTCAAATTCCTTTGTACCTCTCCAAGCAGCTTGATCATAATACTCTTGACCGCGATTCCAGCGCACAGTAGCATTTGCATGGCTAAGCTTGCCAAATAAGCCCTTTGATTTAATATCTTGAAGAGCTCGAATTGCCGGACGGAAGCGATTTGGGTGAACAACAGAAAGCTTAATATTAGCTTCTTCAGCAAGCTGAATGATTTTCTCGGAATCACTGCTCGTTAATGCCATTGGCTTTTCCATGACAATATGCTTGCCTTTAGCAGCAATGATCTCCGCAAGCTTGAAATGAAGACCAGATGGCACACAAATGTTGACAACATCAATATCTGCTTGCTGCTCCAGCATTTCATTTAAGTCTGTATAGACATTACATAGACCTTTATATTCCTCAAGACGCTGTTCGTTCGTGTCACAGACTGCAACAAGATTTGCCCCTTCAGCATTTTTAATGGCATCGATATGTTTTTGGGCAATAAACCCTGCCCCTACTATCGCAAAATTAATCATTTAAAGCCCTCCTAGCTTCACGAATGTATCTCCAAAGCATGATTCCGATAAGTGTTAAGAAGAAGCTTAGTGCAAAAGAGATGAACATGTTTTGAACGAGATAGTTATCTGATTCTGTGATTTCTTCACTGAGTAATTTAGGCTCTACGAAATCTTCTAAATCTACATTCTTTCGATAAGCTCCATTCTCATACTCTAAAACAATCTCTTCCATGGTTATAGATCTACTAAGCAGTTCTAAATAGTTTTCTGAAACTATTTGATCTTCCAGTTCTTCTGATGCTTCCTCGATTTCTTTATCGATTAAATCATCTTTTGCCTTAACATCTTCTTTATTTTGTTCATAGAATTTTAGTGAATTCTCTGTTTGTTCGTATCTGATTTTATAATTTTCTTGTAAGTCTTCAAAGTATTGTGCTCCGAGTAATGTTAACTCGTTTTGTACGTCTTCTTTATTCTCTCCAACTACTCTTATCTGAACGTTTCCTCTTGATACAACCGAAAAATTAGCTTTTAGATTTTCTTTTTCTGTTATGTATTTCTCTTTCAATAATAACGGATTTGTCAGATCATCCTTATCAAGAGTGGAAGTATAATAAACAGCCTTCCCCACATACTCACGACTACCAAAAAACGAAAACGCGGACACAATAAGAGCAATAATAATCGGAATAATTAAGAGAATCCATTTTTTACTCCATATAAATACTAGGTTTTTATAAAATAAATATTCTTTTTGATCAGTCATACAAATACCCTTTCTTCCGAGATTGGATAGAACTGAGTCTAATATTTTAAAAAAAAACGGAAATAACTCGCCTAGTGGCGAGCCTTATCCTTCTATCAAAACAAACACTCCATTATTGATAGAATTTTGTAATACATTCTACAACATAGTTCTGTTGTTCTTCGCTCAATTCAGGGAACATAGGCAATGAGATAGCTTCCTTCGTTGCCTTTTCCGTCACAGGGAAATCCCCTTCTTTGTAGTCTAATTCTTTAAACACAGGCTGTAAATGAAGTGGTTGTGGGTAGTAAATCATTGTTGAAACTCCCTGTTCTGCTAAGAACTTTTGCAGCTCGTCTCTTTTTTCTACACGAATCGTGTATTGGTGGAACACATGATAGTTTCCTTCAGCCTCTACAGGTGTCACAACTTGATCACCAAGAGCAGCAGTAAGCATTTCTGAATAACGATTTGCATGTGCACGGCGCTTTTTACTCCACTCATTTAAGTGAGGGAATTTCACATTTAAAATAGCAGCCTGCATTTCATCAAGACGGCTGTTATAGCCCAAAACATGATGATAATATTTCGGCTTGCTACCATGAACACGAATAACACGCATTTTTTCAGCAAGATCTTCATGTTTTGTTACGATCATACCAGCATCGCCGTATGCCCCTAGATTTTTCGTTGGGAAGAAGCTGTATGTGGCCGCATCAGCCAGCTCACCTACTGTTTTCCCTTTATATGTAGCACCGATTGCTTGGGCAGCATCTTCTAAAACGAATATATTATGTTTCTTAGCTACTTCCATAATTCCATCCATATCTGATACTTGTCCATAAAGATGTACGGGAATGATAGCCTTTGTTTTGTCTGTAATTTTTTCTTCAATCTTACTAGGGTCGATATTAAATGTAACAGGATCAATATCAACGAAAACCGGTGTTGCATTACATCTTGCAATTGCACCTGCAGTTGCAAAGAATGTAAATGGTGTTGTGATGACTTCGTCGCCTGCTGTTACACCATGTGCTTGAAGTGCAATATGAAGAGCATCACTTCCATTTGCTACTCCAATTCCATATGGTACATTACTATATGCAGCAACATCTTGCTCTAATTTTTTGACATTATCACCTAAAATAAAACGTGAGGATTTCATCACCTCATCTAATACTTGAAGCATATCATCTCTCAAAGATAAATATTGCTCTGACAAATCGAGCATAGGTACTTTCATAAAAGAATCGTCTCCTTTATTTCTGTGAAGATTAGTATAACCTATGATATTCTACCACAATTCACCATAACTTTGTCACTACCTGTCGTTTAATTTGTCAATGTAATAATTGTAATGTAATTATTTCGACATTTTTTACTATTCCCCAATAAAGCATATTTTACAAAAAATCCCCTTTATAATTAAGTTTTTTCTAAACCGATGTTGCTGATAAAGGATTATACATTACCCCTTCCTAGATTTATACAGTATATGGTAAAGAATACAAAAAAAATTTATGGTATAATTGTCCTTGAAAATCAGGCTGAAAATGGGGAATAAAAAATGTCGGTTATGCTCAATCAATATACAAAAATGAAATCTCGTAGTGAAATAACTAAACTACAAAAAATTGTCAAACAAATTAATGATCTTGAAACAACTCTTCTTTACTATACAGATGAAGAATTACGCAATAAAACAATTGAATTTAAAGAAGCAATAAAAAATGGTAAAACGTTAAATCAAATTCGGGTTGAGGCTTTTGCTGTCGTAAAGGAAGCTGCTTCACGTGTAATTAACCAACGTCATTATGATGTCCAGTTACTGGGAGGACTTGTCTTAACTGACGGAAACATCGGCCAAATGCAAACTGGTGAAGGGAAAACTTTGATGGCTTCTTTACCGAGTTATTTATATGCACTAGAAGGAAAGGGTGTCCATGTCATCACGTCTAATGAATATTTAGCACGTCGTGACTATGAACTAATTGGACAAATTCATCAATTTCTAGGACTTGAAGTAGGACTTAATGTGGCTGAAATTTCACCACAAGAAAAACAGCTGGCTTATTCAGCAGACATCACTTATGGAACAGGTACTGAATTTGGCTTTGACTACTTACGGGACCATATGGTGATGAGCGAAGCTGAAAAAGTGCAGCGCGGCCACCATTTTGCAATCATTGACGAAATTGATAATACATTAATCGATGAAGCGAGGACACCTTTAATCATCGCCAACAAGTCATCACTTTCTTCGGAACTATTTATGATCACATCGATGATTGTCAAATCATTTAAAAAAGATGAGGATTATGAATTAAACCTTTCTCATCGCCAGGTCCATTTAACAGAACAAGGTGCAAAAAAGATTGAGGCAGCCTTTGGAATCGATAATATCTATAACGCCGATGACCAGATTCTTCTTCATTTTATTACGCAATCTTTGCAGGCTCATTTTATATTCAAAAAAGATAAGGACTATATTATTCGTGATGGAAAAATTGAATTGGTCGATGCCTTTACAGGTCGTGTTATGGAAGGCAGAAGTCTCAGCCATGGACTTCACCAAGCAATAGAAGCGAAAGAAGGCTTGGAAATTAATGAAGAAAACATTACCCAAGCAGCTGTGACGATTCAAAACTATTTTAGAATGTATGCAGCATTATGCGGAATGACAGGAAGTGCATTACCTGCACAAAAGGAATTTCTTGAAACATACGGTATGGACGTAATCAGTGTACCGACAAATCGCCCGAATCAACGGGTTGACCAAGAAGATCTAATTTTTAAAGATCTTAAAAGTAAATACGTGAAGATGGTGCAGCTGGTAAAAGAGGTTCATTCAACAGGAAGACCTATCCTAATTGGGACAACTTCAATTGAACAGTCAGAGACTATTTCAAGCATTTTGAAAGAACAAACTATTAGCCATCAATTATTAAATGCAAAAAGTGCTGAAGAAGAAGCAAAAATGATCTCTATTGCCGGTCAAAAGGATATGGTTACAATTGCTACGAATATGGCAGGCCGCGGAACAGATATTTTACTTGGTGAAGGTGTAGCAGATTTAGGTGGGCTTTATATAATTGGCACAGAACGTCACGAAAGCCTTAGAATTGATATGCAAATGCGGGGCCGTGCCGGTAGACAAGGTGATCCTGGTACAACACAATTCATTGTGTCCTTAGAAGATAACCTTATGCATCAATTCGATGAAGAAGAGCTTGAAAAATACCAAAAGAAAATTAAATGCAATGAAGAGGGCTTAATCTTAAGTCCAAATCCAAATAAATTCTTCAAAATTGTGCAGGACGCGATTGAAAATAGTCATTATTCTTCAAGATTACATCTTTTAAAGCTTGATGATACACTGGATCAACAACGTAAAGTCATCTATAGCAAGCGCAACAATCTTCTAACTACAGATGACATCCTGGCAGAACTAGAAAAAGAGGTAAACGATTATATCGGCAAGCTTATCTCTCACTCTATTCATGGTACAGATAGACTTGAAGATGATCGTCAAGAATACTTTATTTATCAAATTCAAGAGCTGCTTGGATTATCACTTACAAAAAAACAATTAGAAGATCTTGAAGAGGACGAACTGTTAGCCTTAGTGACTCCTTCTATGAAAGAATATTTCTCTACACTAGCTGAGCTTATGAAAGATGATTCAATGATTATTCAAGTTCGTAGTATTTTGTTGAGAGCCCTTGATCAAGTGTGGCTGGAGCATATGGATAAAATGGAAACTCTAAAAGAAGGAATTCACTTAAGAGGATACGCACAGGAAGATCCTTATCGATTATATACATTGGAAGGCTTTGAATTATTTAACCAAAGCATGGAGACATATCAACATAGTGTTACATCAAAGGTATTTGCCTTTATGAAAAGTTTAAAAAAGGAGGATGAACAAAATGACAACTAATACGGTTGAAACAACATTGTCTATTCATCCCAGCTGGAATATCACTAAACAAGAACAATACATCTATCAATTTCATTTAAACCAGCTTGAATCTTTAAAAGAAAACCAAATCTCAATTGCCGGGATTAAATTAGAAGAATTTGATGAGCTAATCTATGTCACAGCACTCATACGCAATACACTGTCAAAAGCAATCAAATTTGAAATGCTCGATCTTCTCATTCTAGATGAAGAGAAAAAGGTTATTGCAAAGGAAACCTTTGATATGGACGAATTCGGGGAAATGCCTGCCCTCAGCTGCAGGCCTTGGTCCTTCGTCTTCCAAAAATCAGCTTGGCAAAACGATGAAATTCAAGAACCAACTTCATTAAAAAATTGGCAAATTGCTTTTGAGCTAAAGAAGAAACCTTCGGATACACATCAATTACAGCTTGAACCAAGCTGGGAGGAAAATCTTTCTCAAGAGCGAAAAGATCACTTAAAGCAGCTCGTTGAGAAAATGCCTCCTCTAACACAAAATGAAGTAAATATAATGGGGCTTGAAGCAAAAATGAATGAAGAAAACAACTTGGTTGTTACTCTCCTTATTCGAAATGGCAGTCTCAATAATATTAATATTGAACAGCTGCCGCTTCTTGTAGAGGATGCTTCAAAAGAAGTAGTGGCAAAAGGGGTATTTACCTTAAATAACTTAGAGATACTTGCAAATACAAGTAAACCATGGTCCTTTATTTTTCCAAGTCAGCTACTATCTACTCATAAGCCGGACCTCTCTACATGGAAAGTGTATCCTTTAACTAACCAAGCAGCTAATTCGGTTGGGGAATAGACTCGGAGTGCATCGCCATGGCACTCCTTGGAATATAAATAAGCCTTTGGCATAGGAATTTCACCAAAGGCTTCAATTACTCCTAAAAGAAAAGGGATGAAATCTTATTGAATTTCATCCCTTTTACTTATAGTGACGAATAGTTTACAACACCACTATTATCATAAAATACGTAGTATCCTCCACCTACATCTAAATGTCTACCATCTATTCCATAAACCCAAACACGTTGTCCTGCTTTAAGTGTCTTATGAACAGTACCGTTAGGCTTGTACATAGTGATATCCTTCTTAGGTGTAATAAAACCTTTTACTAGTTTTACAGCAGCATCTCTTTTCAAAACATGTTTTCCTGTTTTATCAGAACCAACATATAAATAACGATCATCATAATCATATACTCTTAAGTATTCACCAGTTTTGTACGTGATTTGACTTGGATGCTCAGAAAGCTTATTGTCACTAGTTAAGCGATATAGTTTAGTAGGCTTCTCGATATATGCACGTCCGATCATGATATTCATATCAGTCTCAGAGTTTTTAATATAGTATCCACCACCAACATGGAAGTAATCTCCCATCACACCGTAAAGACGGATCATTTCGCCACGATTAAAATTAGGGTTGCTGTTACTTCTTTTCAAAACTGTGAATGTCCCATCTTCATTGCTTTTCAAAAACGGAACATTGTTCGTTTTGATCACGACTCTTCCCACCGGTTGATTATGATTCGTTGGAAATTCCGTATGTGGAACTGTCACAGTAGGTATTGAGCTTTGTAGGTTTGAGGATTCAAGATATCCTTCTTTTCCATTTACACTAACTTTATAAAAAGAAAACAGATTTGCTTTTACTCCTGATTCGTATGGACCAGATATAATTTTCACTCGGCTGTATGGCAATACTGTTGAAATAACTTTAGATGGTGATAGTGTGTCTGGTATATCACGAAGGTTTGAAACTCCATTTACCAGGGTACTATAAGAAGTATAAACAATATCCCCACTTTTCAGGCTTTGCATAGAAGAAGTATCCCATTCTTTAATAGAATAGTGTTTTTTTGTGAAAATCAAAGTTCCATTACTAGTGGTTGAAGCTTCAATTTTTGGTGCTGGTGTGATTGGTATGTTTCCCCAGTTTCTAATATAATTAAACACCTTTTCCTGATAAGGAACAGGATTTGTTTCACTTGGCAGGTTGCGAATGGATAGACCATTATACGCCCAAACAGCAAAATACCAGTGTTCAATTTTACTTCTGTCACGGTCATTAATTGTTGGAATATCATAATTCCACTTACTGCTGAGAATCTTTGCACCTTGCTTGATATTATAGGCAGTATCGTACTTAAGTCTATTTTCATCAATACCTTGTGCTTCCATTTCTTCTTCAGACATGGTGACCTGCATCATTCCAATTCCACCATCATTGTTCTTATTCATTACTGGTTCACCATTTGCTTCGTACTGCATCATTCCTGTCTCTGCCATGGCAATTGCCTTTAATACTTCTGGTGGTATGTTTTCTTCCAGAGCTATTTTTGTGATGAGTTCTTTTTTCTCTTTAAAACTCAATTCTGTCTCTGCGGCATTAGCAGTTGATAGATTTGTAGAAAATATAAGTGTAACTATCAATAGAACGCTTAAACTTAAATTTCTCATGTCTCTCCTCCTTATCTGCCTGTTTGTAATTCTGCCTGCAATCTCCCTTTTTCTTCTTGTAACTGTCGATGAATTCTATCAAGATTTTGATAAGCATTTGCATGTAATGAATTACCCAGCACTTTTATTTCTATTGCACGTCTTTCAAGTCTATCATATTTTTCCAGTAGATTACGAGCTTCCTCAAGATTCCCTTGATTTTTTGTGTTGTTAATTGTGTCTAGTAATAGATACATAGAGACTTCATAAATAACTGTTTCTTTTGCTATTTTTGCTGGCGTAACCGATTCTTTATTAAACCGATTTCTCATATCAGGACCATACAAGCGGCTGTATACCCTTTCACTCTTTCTGATATCTGCTGATTGTTCCTGGTAAAGAGTGACTGTTTCATCTGTCAGTTCCTGGTTAGCAATCATCTTGTCTGCTAACTGATTTGTTGTGCCCGATAATGTATTTGCTAATTTAGTAGAATCGATTAGATTGGCTGTTCTCAATAAATGTTCTCCAGCAACAGTGTTACTATCTAACTTCACTTGGCCTCGTAATAGATTATATAAACCTACTAATTCCTGATTTTGATTCGTTACGGACGAATTCAAATAATAGTTTGAGGCTTTTTGCCATAGCTTCTTTGCTTCTGCATCTGTTGAAAAGCTTAAATCGCTTGAAAGTTCATTATGTCGTTTTGCCCCAAGGTATCTCTTATTCCAATAGGATTCTTCTAGTTTGCTAACGGTAACGCCTTTTGAAGAAGATGCGTGAATAAATTCATTGTTTCCAACATAAATTCCGGCATGTGAAGCTCCCGGCTTGTATGTAGAAAAAAACATAATGTCTCCAACTTTAAGATCTTTAACAGGTGAGAGGCTTTTTGAAGCATACATATCAGCACTTGTTCTAGGAAGTGTATAGCCATATTGATTGTAAACATAGTTAATATAACCAGAACAATCAAATCCAGATGGTGTAGATCCTCCGTAACGGTATGGTACACCGATGTATTGCTTGGAAAAGCTAATAAATTCACCTTCTTTTGACAACACTGAAGCATGACTTTTCACTTGAAGTGAAAGCAGAAAGATCGGTAGTAGAAGTAAAATTAGTGCACATTTTTTCATAGAATATCACCCCTTTAGTTTCACTCTTGTATTATAACAGCAATGTTACACACATTCTGTAACATTACCGTTAAATATGTCGGTTTATGTTACAAAAACATTACAAATTAGAATGATTTTCGACAACTGCTACTTAATAAAATGTAAAAAGGAGGCTATTTAGCCCCCCCCCTTACATATACTTTTCTACTAAAATTGTTTTCTGTGATTGTACAACAATCTCTGAAATAAGTGCTTCCAACTGTGCTTTTTTGCTATTGTATTGGAATGTTTGTTCTTCATGGGGTTGCCCTAGTTCCTCAAGCTTATCTATTTCAGAAGCAAGCTTTAGTAATTCTTCTCCCAACAACACGGATTCTTCAAACTTTCTTACTTCCTGAAGCTGAACAATAGCTGTGTTATACTTCGCCTTTGTAACTTCGTCAAGAAGATCTGGTTTAATCGCAGCTTCTTCAATGAATGCATCTATTTCATGCAATTCTTTAAAAAGAGGAAGATCCTCCGAAAGCTCTGCTATCAGCTGATAGTTTGTATAAAGCTGCTGAACTTTTGTTATCGTTTCGTTTACAGCTTTGAGATTTGTTATCCCTGCTGCTTCTTCGTACAATGCTACGAGTTTTCCCTTTAATGAAACAAGTTGTGCTTCTATACCTGGCAAATCAGGATATTTACCGGGATGCAGTTTATTACCATCTGCTTTAATTTGAATAGAACGCTTTTCAAGACGGCCTAACGTAGCAAGCTTATCTCCAGCTTGTTTATAGTCTTTGTTAGCAATATCTGTTTCTATTTCAGTAAGAAGCTTATAACGAGATATTTCATAGATGACTGCTTCTTTTGAAATTTTAGCCGGAACAATATATTTCTCTCCGAATAGATTACGATAGGTTCCCCCATATACTCGGCTAATAACCTGTTCTGATTTTTTTATTTGATAGGAAAGATCGTCATACTCTTTCACAACTGAAGCATTTAAAATACCCTTTTTCACAAGATGATCAAAGCCTTTTTTCTCAACAGAAAGCTTGTCCCCAACCTTAACAGCATCAATAAATCTTGCAGCCTCCAGCTTACGTTCTTTCGCTTCCTTTATATAAGTTGTTAAGAACGCTCGATCAGAGCTTGTTAATCCTGAAAGAGATCGTTCAGCAGTCGTAATTAAGCTGCCTGTTTTGTTATAAACATTCATAAAGCTTGTACTTACAGTAACATCACTCACACGTTTAATTTTATTCGTATGATATGAACGTAACGACTTGCTTGTTAAAAAAGCGTCATTCACTTTTTTAGTAGCTGCTGATTTCACAGGGCTATATTTTTTCATATATAGCTTATAACCTTCATTCGCTGTATAAAGCCCAATCACCTTGTTTTCATTCCATATACTAGGGAAGTAAGAGAGAGGAATACTCGTCTCACCGACATACGGGGCAATTTCAACTGTAAATGCCGGTCTCTTATAATGAGAAATAAACCAATCAGTTAATCCTCCACCCGATGGATTGGCCTTTGGATAAATGAGTGAATAACCTGTCATTTTTCCTATCTGTTTGGCCAATGAATGGTCACGATTATACCGCGATCCGGATTGGTGGAAGTTCCAATAAAGTATCTCCCCGCTACTATGATAACTTACAACGATTTCAGGTTTTGTTTTATTTATAAAATCCACCATGGCAATCGTTTCTTTTGCATAATTTTGCCTTGGCCCTTTGTAATTTTTAAAATAAGGTCTTCCAGGGTTACAACAAATGTTCTCCCAATCTGCGTCATACTGTCTATTTAGATCAATTCCTTTTCCATTGGCTTTCCATCTTCGAAAATCCATACTTCCATCATTTGCTTTGATCAATGCTTTGTGATCAGAGCTGGGAAACTTCTTTAACCCAAATTGCTGCAATGTGACACCATCGGGGTTGACCATTGGTATAAACCAAATGGTGGATTGATTAATGATTGATTTCACATTAAACCCATCGATAGATTTACCATTTTTGTAAGCTTGTGCATACTGTTCGAGCATATTCATGTTCACCATCGTGGTCATCCATTCGCGTGCATGATGGGAACCATTAATCTGAACAACAGATGGTCCATTTCCTAATGAAACAGCATAGATATTTCGACCGTATTCACTTTTACCAATTACTTGGTACTTAATAAGATCCGGATAAGCTTTAGCTAATTCTTTAATATCCTGTTCCATTATTTCATACGTGTAAACCTTGTTGTTGCTAACATATGCTGCCGAAGCATCTGAAGGAATTAGGGCTAAACTCCCCAATCCTACTAAAAAAAATAAAATAAATAATAGCTTTTTCGACAAATACATATCCTCCATTTCACTTGTTTTCTACGAACCTCTTAATCATATCAAAAAACAGAAAAAAATATGTCGTTTTTTAGGAAATTGTAACTATTTCCTAAAAAAATAAAAAAACCTCTCCAGATAATCTAGAAAGGTTTATACACTTCAACTATTGTGAAAGCTAGTTTTTAACAAACTCAAGATCATTTTTATTATCTTTTACATAATACCCATTACCTAAGTCAATTTTACCATCACTTATTTTCGATACATAATATAAATTTCCAGCTTTTAAAGTCGAATGTTTAGTTCCTTCAGGTTTGTATAAGGTAATATTACGCTTCGGCTTCACATAGCCTATTAAATATTTTGTATTATTATCTACTTTAATCGTGTAGCCGCCACCAACTTGGAAGGACTGCTTGTCATAAGAATATACCCTTATTGCCTCACCAACCTGAAGGATACGCGATATTTTTCCATTCGAATCAAGTAATGCTGTCTGTTTTTTGATAAGAGCTCTACCTATAAAGGGAGTTGTTTGGTCGTCTTGATGTCTTATATAATAAGCTCCCCCTACATGGTACTGGTGACCTAAAACACCATATACTCTGATCTGCTCACCTTTAGTTAGATAGCGGTTCAATGTATATGTGTTGTTTGCATTCTTTTTGTATAACCCTATTTTATCGCCACGGATGATAACACGAGCAATTGGATGGCTATGCCCCGTCGGTAAGGATATAGTTGGAATCTGTATACTATTAAGTTCATAGTTAAAAGTAGAGATCTCACTAACCTTTGAACCATATATAGTCGCTGCCTTTATTTTAGTTGTTTCATAGATAGGAAGCGGGCTTTTATATACAACTCCGTTGGTTGCAGATGGTGTTGTGCCGTCTAAAGTATAGACAATATTCCCTATCGAATTTGTTTTTAAATGAACGTCAAATGCTTTAGTATATGTGCCAGACAACATATTGGATGAAGGGCTGCTTAAAGTAACTTTCTGCTGATCCACACTAATATTATAAGGGGTTGCTGACCAATGGCTATAAAAATCAGACACTACTAGATAGTATTCTCCTGCAGATGCAGTAATCGAGTCATTCTCTGCTTCGCCAAACCCATTATTGTCAATATACTTAACATTTTTATAGCTTGTTCCCTCTTTTTTATATAGATCTGCATACATATCTATATCCGTAGAAAACCCATTCATCCTTATGTTAACAGTAGTAAGATCTGAAACCTTAAAATAGTAAACATCAACATCATATGGATGATCCAGTTTTTCAGAAAGAGATTTATTACTCCCAATATCAAACGCTCCTTCTGGTTCGGGGGAAATATCCTTTTCAAGAGATGGATATGAAGTTTGTAAGCTGCGATAAGCATCCACAATACCGTATCCAGTATCAGGCTTCCATTTTCCATTACTGGCTCCAAGACCTAATGCCCATTCCACTTTCATCGGAGAGAGTGTTGGATCTTTACTCTTTAATAAGGACGCAATTCCAGAAACGACAGGTGCTGAAAATGAAGTCCCGTCCTTAACTGAATATCCTTTATTTAAGTGAAGTGTATACATTTCTTCCCCTGGTGCAGCAACATCAATACCATCTCCCCGATTAGAGAAAGATGATAGATTCTTTGCTTTGTTTGTTGATGATACACTAATTACTGGTGTATAGGATGCAGGATAAAATGACTCACTACTTTTATCATTTCCGGCTGCTGCAATTAATGTAATACCTTGGTCAAACGCATTCCATAATGCTTCATTTTCAATTTCGGAAAAATATAAGCTGCCATAACTCATATTAATAATATCGGCGTCCTGTTGAATGGCGTAATGTATTCCTTTGACAGCATTTTCTACTGTTGCTTCCCCTTTGCTATCACTTATTTTGATCGGAATAATTTTAACATTTTGGTTTACTCCAGCTACTCCTGTTGAGTTATTGGAGATTGCGGCAATGATTCCTGCTACACTTGTTCCATGCCCGTTATCGTCCGTCGGATTCGTATCATTGTTAACAAAATCATATCCCTTTAGTACTTTGCCTGCCAGATCAGGATGGGAGGCATCCACACCAGAATCAATAACAGCCACTTTAATTTCATTCTTAAATGAAAATGAATTCCATGCGTTTGGCACATTTACTTCCGGGAGGTACCACTGATTTGCATAATAATAATCGTTAGGGGTCGCAGTTGGTTCAATTCTATAGTTTGGTTCAGCAAACTCTACACCTAATAGTTCTTTCACATTTCCTAATGTAGCTTCATAGTTTAATTGATTAGGAATTTTCACTTTATATAACAAGGAATCAGAATCTGCAAGATTCGTAGTTTCTATTTGTTCCAGGCCTATAGATTCTAAATCTTGAACAGATACCTTTCCCTTAATAATTATCTCCCTGTTTTCAATCTTATTTAATTGTACATCAGGATTAGACTCGTTAGCTGCTTTTGAATTTTGTGATTTTGTCAATAAGCCACTATCAATTTCTTCACTTGTAACAACCTTTAGGTCCTCAGCTGCATAGGCAGACTGTGTAGTGTTACATAATAAGTACATAATTGTGAACCCAAGACCAAGAATTTTCTTCAATTTCGTCCACCCGTCCTTAAATCGATACTACAAAGGACTAATCCAATAAATGAACCAGTCCCTTGAGTTATGTTAGCTTTTATTATATTTCATTATGTTCTTATCATATTCGATATAATAACCATTTCCAATATCCATCTTATTTCCATCTGTTCCTGAAATAAAGTATTCTTCCCCGGCAGATAGAGTAAGTACAGGTTCTTCTTCACCATATTTATAAAGTGGTGTTTCCTCTAATAAAGTGAGAGATCCAGTATAATAAGTTACTTCTGTTGATTTCTGAACCGTATACATTGAGCCTACATCGTATTTTTCTTCATCATAATTATACACTCTTATTTCTTCACCAGGCATCATTAATCTAAACAGTTCACCGTCTGGTTTATAAATTGGTGTTGGGATACTAGTAGCTACTCTCCCTATATATGGAGTAGTTTTTGAATTTTCATGGAATACATAGTATCCACCACCTGTGTGATAATAGGAGCCTTCAACTCCATACACTCTAAATGCTTGTTTTGCTCCTAGCGTTTTGACAGGTACCATCCTATTTCCTTGTTTCTGATAGAGCAAAACAGGTCTTTTTGTATAAACACGTGCGATCGGAAATGGTGATTCCGTGACTGTTACATGTGGTAAATAAAGCTGCGTTGGTGTAATAGCCTTATCACTCGTTAATGAAGATTGTTTTACTCTCCAAAGGTTTGCTCCACTATTAAAATAGAAATACCCTTTGTTGTCTTTCACAAGTGTATTTACATCACCTTGTCTAAAGATGTTTATTCGATAGTTTTCAAGATTTACTTTAAATAAAGTGTTTTGAACAGTTCCATATAGGTAGCCGTCCTCACCCTCTAGCAGGGATTCATTTCTCCCCATTCCTAACACATTCTCCGGAATAATTGGATAGATCTCAACAGTTTCTGATGCTTTCTCATCTGATGGATTATAGACAATAAACTTGTTGTCAAGAATTCCATATATTTTTCCATTTGGAGTCCATCTCAGAGCTGATACCATATTGTGATAGCCACTTAGCACCGTTACTTCTTCCGGCTCCAACGTTTCCTTATTTAAATCAATCTTAAAGATATTTGCACCATCTTCTGTTTTTACACCTGAGCCGTCATAAACAGATGTCCCTGCATATAAAATATTATTTTGCTCATCATATGTAGCAGATACAACTCGTTGACCCTCTTTTAATGTAAATTGTGCGACCTTTTCTTTTTTCTTTACATCGTAAATGACTAATAGTCCTGATTTTTCTCCACGTTTCGGAACAGTACCTATGAAAAGTCGGTTATTTTTTTTATCTGAAACGATTACTGAAGGTCTTGTTTGTCCATCTTCAGATAACGATAATAACTTTACAGGGTTAGAATTTTTACTCCATCCCGCATTTGGATTGTATTCAAATACATTCGCGTCAGGATATGTCCCAAAATAGAGTCTCTCATTTTGCTCAGCAACACTTTCAACTTGCCCTAATCCACTGAATATTTCATTTGTTGCAGTGATTGGATTGTACCGTGACAGATGTCCTGAAATAAATCCCGAGCTGTATATATCTCCAGATGAACTGCTTCCTATTTTAAACAATTCAACAAACTGTGGAGGCAGATCTAACAACTTAATAGAAAAGCGATTTTGACTGTAATTATACTCATAAAACCTTCCTAAATTCCCTGCCAAACCAACTATCTTCTGTTCCCCGGGAAGAATATCCAGTGAAACTGCACTTGAACCATATAAATCTGATTGGATCTTTTTACTGATTTTATCTTCATAATTGTACTCATAAAGAGAGCCATTATGGCTGTAAAACACAACTGGTTCATTTGGTTTTTTTTCTGATACTCCTCTGGAATTAGCATCAAAGCGATGAACTGGTCTATCCGATTCTAAATCGTAATGGAGTATTTCATTTGTGCCTTCCATTTTAGCGAAAAGCTGATCATCAACTAAATTTAAATCATAAACCGATGAGCTTGAGCGGTCGTATTCTAAAATATTTTCTTTTTCATTCGTCGTTAGATTCCATTTAACTAATGCAGCCGGTGAACCCACACCAATATACAATGTATTTTCATTAGAATCATACACAACACTTCTAGCATATTGCCTCCCGCTCATAACCGGGCCTAGATCCGTAAATCCTTGATTTTGATTGTAATAGAAAACCCGGCCTCCGTATGAGGTAACACCAAATAATCGGTCATCCTTCTCATCATATGCCATGTCCCAAATAACCGTATCCGAATTTGTTGTTGCTTTTCCAAGATCGACTAATTCTTTTGTGTTGATATCGTACTTATACACATGTTCATTTGGAGTTGTACCTATATAAACGATTCCATTTGGAGTGGATTCAATCGACCAAGCAGCCTTTGCGCCTTCCAATTCGCGCAAATCAATTACTTTTTTAGTATTGTAATCAATGACAGCTAACTTCGCAGGTTCACCTTGGAGCAAACTTACATAATAGTTTGTTCCCTGTGAAGATACCATCTTACCTTTAATGACATTTACATACTCAACTTTTGGCCCTAAATTTTCAAAGATAGAGTCTCCCTCCGATACAGCCTTACCTTCCAATGGGGCTAGAAATGAAAGACAAAGCAACATAAATATACTTATACTAATAACTTTTGTTATATTAGACACCATATTTTACTCCTCGACTTTTTTATACATCTATATCCTATCATTTATAACTGGTTTAGTCATTATGGACTGAAAAAAATTCCAGTTTTTAGATATTTCCAAATATATTTTTACAAAAAAAACACAACAAGGACTTTAATCCCATTGATAAGGTGAAACTTTATTCATAAAAAAATGAAAAAATAAATCCATTCCAGTGAAAATGTGGTAAAATAATGTGTGTTCCCGTTATTACATTATTATGGCAGTAATCCATTTAATTGGTTAAACTTCCATAATTATGTCTAATCATGTAATACATCGTTGGGCTTTTCTTTTAGACAAGTGTATGATGAACATAAAAGCCTCCTAACAGGAGGCTTTTGTGTCTAATATGGGCATTAATGTCGAATAAACGTTAATTTTGCTCGATTATTAACAATATAGTAACCTCCACCTACATAAAATCGATCTCGGTCAATACTATAAACACGTACAAGTTCATTTTGCTGAATCATTCGATGTACTTTACCACTCGGGTTATATAAGGGGATATTTGCTTTGGGCCTAATAAACCCTTCATAAAAGGAAACATTTCTTGTCGGCTTGACAAAATAACCTCCGCCTACATCGTATTTTTGTTGATCAAATGTGTAAACTCGAAGTGCTTCCCCTTTTTTTAGATATCGATGAAATGATCCATCCGGCTTATAAAGGATTTCTTGATCCTTGATTAAAAGACGGCCAATATGTAAGCTCATTTCACTTGCTTGTTTAATGTAATATCCACCGCCTACATCATATCGATTTCCTAAAACACCATAAACATTTATAACTTCTCCTTTTTTCAACATCTTGTAAGTTATAAATGAACCATTTGGTTGTCTTTTAACCAATGGAGTATCTTTCTTTAACGTCAGACGCCCAACAATTTGCCCATGATTTGTTGGTATCTCTGTATTTGGAATTTGTATTGTGGTATTTTCCTGATTAGGCGTTAGGTACAATAACTGCCCGATATAAATGCTATCCGCAGTTAATGAGTTAAATTGCTTTAATTGATCTACAGTAATTCCATTACTCTTTGCTATTCCAGATAAGGTATCTCCACCTCTTACAATATACGTTCTCTCAGAGCTTGAAGTGGTGTCTTCACTCCCTGTTGAATAATCACCATTAGGAGTCACATCGGAATGAGTAAGCATCCACGTTTTATAATTTTCCCAAATGGCAGGGTCTTCCTGTCCTAAACTCCAGCTACCTGTCCCTTTTAGGTTATATTTATGCACTAGATCCACTTTGGCTTTTATTGATCGTGCATCCTCAAACCATACATAATAGGTACCCTCAGTCAATGTCCTTCCTGCAATCGTTGTTTTGGAATCAGTCGATTTCACTTCAATCGTCAACTTAGGAGATTGCTTTTGTTCATCATAGGTAACTGTTGATTTATATTTATCCATCAGTTCATTCACACGTATATTGGATATACCATACCCTCCATAGTCTTCACCTTTTTTCCAATATCGACCATAGAATGGCACACCAAGGACAATTTTTTCAGGTGGAACTCCCTCTCCTAGGGCATATTTAATGGAACCCTCCACAAAATCAAGACTTGCTACCGGTCCCTCTGGACTTCCTTGAAAGCTCTCGTCATAGCCCATAATCATTAAATAGCTTGAATACTTAGCAAGCTCCTTATAATTATAAGATCCGTGCCATCCCTTATTCCATCCATATGGATTTGCAGCCACTGCGACAGATACTTCCTTATTTGCAGGAATCTTCTCTCTTAGCAGTCGAACTAAATCTGTGTAGTTGGATTGATCGGTATCTGTTACATTCTCTATATCCACTTGAACACCGTCAAGATCGTATTGAGAAATCGCATTAGCTATTTGTGTAGCAAGCTGCTCTCTATTTGCTAAAGCAGCTCTTCCTATATTGCGATCCCAATGATTACTTAAGAATGGAACAACTTTGATACCTCGATTATGCATCTCAGTTACTAGTGTTGAGCTCACTTGGGATGTTAGCTTCAAACTCCCATCTGCTTGAATATCAAAAAAACTAGGAGAAACAAGATTAAGGTTTCCATTAGTACGATCAATCTGTTTAATATAACTGCTTGTATTACCAAAATATAAGTATGTCATATTAAAATCCGCTTCATGGGCTGATACCTCTACTTCTCCTTTAGCAAAGGAAAAACTAGACACCAATAATAAACCTGAAACAACTTTTATTGTGGCATTTTTTATGTTCGGGTATCTTGTCTGAACATATTTTTTAGCACTTTCCTGAAGATCCTTCCTCTTCCCCTCATGGCCAAGTTCAGCAGCAAACTCAGTAGCGAATGGATGTAAATAGAGGATGATGGTGCATTCATTTTCTGATTGTAAAATCTTATGCCGCTCAAATAGCTCCATATTGACACTCCTTAGGACTACTCATATTTCCTAGTTTGCACAACATAATTGTGATTTATTTTACGATTATCCATATTCATCACTAATTTTGATAAACAAAAAGTACTCAGATCTTTAAAAAATCTGAGCACTTTTTCTTCTAGTATTTTTTATTCATTCCTGTTCCGAATCGCTTGTTACAACTGATGAAGGACCATTTAAAAATTCATCAAGAGCTGCTTTATTTTCTTCCATATCAATCTCTAACACTGAACCTGCATGGGAATAGCTTTCATTGGTGTATGAACCTTCAACCGGAATTGTCATTGTCTCAATATCCTCTGGTGTGTTGACAATAAAGTCTTTTAAAAGACCTAGAACCTCAGAACCACTCACATTTGTTTCAATATATGGTTGGACTGTTCCGACTAATTTAGGAAGCTTTGTTACACCATTCACACTAATTAACTCATCTTTTAACGCATTAATCACTTCCTGTTGACGTTCTACTCGTCCAAAATCACCCTTTGCATCCGCACGGTATCGTGCATATCCAAGCAATTCTGCTCCATCAAGCATTTGCACACCAGGCTCTAAGCTTACTCCAATATTTTTTGACATGCTCTGCTGTACATCTATTTCAATTCCATTAGGAGCTAGAGTATCAACAACCTGTTGGAATCCTTTAAAGTCAACAAGTGCATAATAATGAAGATCAACCCCTAAGTTTTTCTCCAATGTTTCCCTTAATAATTCAGGACCACCTAGGAAATAGGCTGTGTTTATTTTATAATTTTTATAATCAGGTATCTCAACATACGTATCCCGCATAATGGAAACTAACTTTGCTTTCCCTTCTTTTGGGTCATATTGAGCAATCATGATCGTATCTGTTCGCGATTTCTCTTCCCCTCTTGAATCAACGCCAAGTAACAGAACATTAATTTTTCCTAGTTCCCCTACTTCAGCACCGGCAAAATCGGATGCGCCGCTTTTATCAAATCCTTCTCCTGCTGCCTGTAGACCTGTGTAATATTGATAAAATATATAACCACCAAAACCAATTATCAAAAGTAATAGAAGAAAAAAAACTCTGGCAACCTTTTTCTTTTTTTTCTTTTTATGTCGAACTTGTCTTTGATTCATCATTTATCCTCTTTCATTAGATAGTAGATTACTAATTAGTAATTGTATCATTTTTTTCTCATTTTTAAAGTTAAATTTCAGGGTCATTTGACAAATTTAAACAAAATAATCACTCTTGTATTCTTTCATCATTCATTATATTTTGTCTATAGGCCTAATTTTAACAATTTTGTCGAATAACTATTATTTTGTAGAAACATAAAAGAGGAGGTAACATTTCTTGAAAAAAAGTTTAATTCTTTTGCTATCTTTTGTGGTTTGCTTGTCCATCGTACCACAAATTTCTCTCGCAACTAGTCAATTAAATGGATTTGAACAATTAAAAGAGATTAGTAACACAAACCAGGTCATCATCGTTAATAACAGTAGGGGAATAGGAGCTGCCGTAACAACATATGAAAGGACCAACGGCAAATGGAAAATAGCACTTCCTAAAATGGCAGCAGTCGTCGGCAAAAATGGTATTGCAAGTAAACAAAAAGAAGGAGACGGTATAACACCTGCTGGAGTATACACACTAGGGACAGCATTTGGCTGGACAAAAAAACCAAATGGTACTAAGCTTCCATACCGCTTAACAACAGCAAATGACTATTGGGTTGATGACCCATCTTCTGCTGACTATAACAAATGGGTAACCTATAGTGGAAATCCTAACACACGTTGGAATTCCTATGAAAAATTAAAAAACCCCCTTTACAAGTATGGAGTAACCATCGATTATAACGTGAACCCTATTGTTAAAGGAAAAGGAAGTGCCATTTTCTTACACGTTTGGAGAAGCTCAATAAGTCCTACCGCTGGATGTGTGGCCCTTTCAGAACAGAATGTTGCAAAGCTGCTTACTTGGCTTGATCCTGCAAAAAAACCAATTATTGTTATAGGAAAGACGAATCAAATAAATACTCTTTTAAATGGATATGCTGAAAAAACAGCCAGTCAATTTGTTGCAGACGCTCAAGTAAAATCAAATAAATTAAGAGGTAAATATGATGCAGCATCCATTGCTGACATAACGATTACTCATCAATTCAGTAAAGAATATTCCGCAGCAAAAACTGCTGTTTTAAGTGCCCAAGAAAAAATCAACTTCCTTTCAGGTCCTAAAAAACAAGAATTACAGCAAGGTTTGGAAGCTGCAAAAACTCACCAAATGAGAGCAGCACGTTTCATTGATTCTGTGAAATTTGGACAAACTGAAGTAACGACTTCCAAGGATGAAGTATATAAGATTGTGCAAAATGATACTTTTACGACAGAACTGGTCGAATCCTATCATCTATTATCAGCAAAGATAAAGAAGGAAGAGCAGTTAATAGGGAAGATATATGGTAGTGAAACACGTAAATACATGGCTGATGCACTAGTAAAACAAGCCAAAATTGTTCGTGAAACAGTCATTTATGAGGTATCAATCTATGAATTACTAAAAGAAATAAACAACTTAATAGCCCAAAATAACCATACAAAAGCAAAAGAGGAATTAGAAAAGCTCGATCGTTTAAAGAACCGGGCCATTGAAATTAAGAAAACAGGAAATCAATTACACCCAGGTAAATACCCTAATTTGCCAGGAATGAAAGCATATTTAGATGATTACGAGTTGGAAACAAGAAGTAAATTAGATTAACTATTAAAAGGGCAGCCTATGCAGGCTGCCCTTCATTTTGTTAAATAGAATACTTCCAAAGCCGGGCACCATCATGGAAATAAATTGTACCGTCAGTATCCTGAATTACTTGTTTTACATCTTTCTTAGTTCGTAAAAACACAAGTTTTTTGTTATTAGGATTTAGTTTAAACATTGTTCCTTCCACTACTCCATACAAATATCCATCTTTTCCAATAAGTAACGATCCATTTGGTGAATGTCCAGAAACATCTTTTACGATTTTTTTGCTAAAAACAACACCCTTCGCCGGGTCGTATGCATAAAGAATTTCATCAGCCAATCCCCACACCATTCCATTATTGGCAACGGTTATCGCAGAGTAGAAGCGTATATTGCTAAATGGCATTTTCAACACGACAGGATTAGCATTCGGGTTGTTTGCAGAGACGGTAAACAGCACAGCATTTGTTTTTGACGGATCTACATTTGGCTTTCCGAAAATGGATGTTCCTCCGTATACCACCTTCTGATGTTTTGAATATGCAAGAGATACAATACTTTGATTTGGAATCAGTTTATTCTTTACAACAGTTTTATTATTACTTACGTCCAGGATTGCCAAAGCTCCTCCAGCATATCCAGAGCGAGGAGTTGTTCCAATATACAGCTTGTTTGTACCCGGAACATTGATAACAGCAGTTGGTCGATCTTGTCCATAGCCTTGCAAATTCAACAGCTCTGTTTTTTGATTAGTTTGTGGCTGATATTCGATAATTTTTGCCTGCGGATAGACTCCCAAGTACATTTTTCCATTGATTGGAGCAGAGTCTTCCACCTGACCGGTTGTGCCTCTCGTAGTTGTTTCATTTGCATCTGAAGAATACACAGCTAAGCTTCCATTTAAAAATCCACTGCTATAAATATTTCCACTATTATCTGTTCCAATATGATGCAATTCTATAGGTTGTGCAGGAAGCGTCATCAAATCATGCTGAAACACATCACTTTTGAAGCTATATGTGAAATAACGCTCGTTGTTTCCAAGCTTTCCAGCTAATGTATAGCCGTTGTTTCCCTCATTTATAAGGCTAAATGATGTAACCGTACTCGGTACTTTCCCTTTGACAACTTCTTTACTTTCTTTTGTTGTTACATCAAAGGAAAAGATTGAATTTCCATTTCCATAGTAGATAACATTCCCATGCTTTTCTGAAACACCAAACGAAGTCGCAGGGAATTCTCCTAAATATTTTTTTGAATTAACATCAAAATATAGAATTTTTGCGCTTGGGTTAACCTTTACGAACAATAAATTATCTACTACATCCAGGGATTGAATCGATTTTTCGCCTTTATACTTGCTTGGTAAAATCGATTGCTTCTTTTTCGTTTTCAAGTCAAAAGCAATAAGATCAACAGGCGAGCCTATTCCTGCAAACAGTGTATTATTCGAAGCATATGCGACACTCTTGGCATCCTTTTTTCCTGAAACAATTGTCCCATAATCATAGAATCCTTTTCCTTCTTCGTATTTGAAGGCTTTCCCTTCATTTGAAGTTACACCATAAACAGCTTTCGTTGAAGCAGAATAGTCAAGATCCCAGATAACTGTATTATTTATCGACGTTGCTTTGCCGAGCTTTGTCAATTTCTTTGTATTTACATCATATTTATAAAGCATCTCATTTGGTGTTGTTCCGATATAGTACGTACCTGGGGAGCCTTGTTCAATCGACCACCCAGTCGTTGTATCAGCTAGTGCTTTAACATCTACTAGAGCCTTTGTATAAAGGTTTGTGACTGCTAAAGTACCAGGCATTCCTTGCAGGACTGAAAGCATTAGCGGTTCACCGTTACTGCTTGTACCAAACGCGGCTGTTGAAACATTGATATTTGTTAATTGCGGACCTAAATTTTGAACAAGATTTCCTTTTCTTACTCTTTTTTCTGCGTTGGTTAGATAGGCTGAAACCCTTGATGGAAGCTGCGCATAGCCGCCAGCCTTTTTGATTTCAACCGCTCTTTTTTTCAAGCGGTCAAGTTTCCTCAAATCACTATTTCCTTTAGAGGTGTTACCATCAAAAAAAGATCTCTCAATGGATTCTATCAATCTTAATTGGGAGATTTCATAAATTACCCGCTCTTTGGTTATCTTTGAAGGGTTAACATATTTATTTAATAGCTTTGAACGATTTGAGCTTCCTGATACCTTTCCAATCGCTCTCTCCATTTTCCCAATTGTGTTTGTAAAGTCATTATAAAGCACATCGACTTTTTCTATATCTCCTAAATTAATCGCTTCTACGACAAGTTGATTTAGTTGAACTAGTTGCTTCCCTGCATTTTCAGCATTCTTATACGCAGCGTTTGCTGCTGAAGCCGGGTTTGACAACAAGAGAACCTGAACTAGAAGTATAGAAGCTAAAACGATTCTCATTCCTCGCAAGTTATAAACCTCCTATTATTACCTTAAAGTAATATCAATCATAGTTTTGGACTAATAAACCCCAACATATTACCTAAAGCTCCTTATTAACATGTAATGTATTTGACAATTCCTTAAACCCTAGGTATATCGTACCACAAAACCCCTAAAATTCCCTTCCGAATAAAAATAAGCCCCACAACTTTTTTTGTGGGGCTACACATTAATTTAATACAGCAATACTCTTTAATATATTTTGACCATTCTCATCAATATAATAATCTATATTCACTTTACTACCTTCCTTAATTGAATCAAAATCAACATCTGATTCAAGAGTTTGGAAGATCACCGTTTCTTGGTCTGCTGTCTCGATTTCAATGCTGTGTGTATCTGCTTGTCCTATGTAGATAGCTTCTGATTCCTTCATGATCTCTGGTTCTTCTGTATTTTCCTCAGCTGTTCCTTCTTCTGTTGACCCTTCAGTTGTTTCTTCTTCTGTAGGCTCCTCAGTTACCTCTTCTGTATTCTCTTGAGGTTCTTCTGTTTCTGTAACTTCTTCATTATTATCTGTTGTTTCTTTTTCTTCTACTGCATTTTCTTCCGTTGGTTCGTTCGTATTTTGCGATACATCAGTTCCACATCCTGCAAGGAAAATGGAGGTTAATAAAAATAAAGCAGCTAGCATTCTCATTATATATCACCTCATAATCGTATTAGGAATATGATAACAACAATGTCGAAAATGGTCAAAATGACAATTTTTTTAAAACAGACAAAAATATTGTGAAACTATGTCGATATAAAAGTATATCCTGACAAATCTATATAAATATTTAGTTAATTCGCTCCACTATTTTACATAATTTTCAATGTTCTTTTACTATAATTATTTATAAGGTTCATAACTTAATAGGTGGTGTTTATTTTGAAACGAGTGGGCATATTTTTTATTTTATTCATTAGTTTTTTTGCTTTTTTTCAACAACCTGCGGAAGCTTCAGGTGATCAATTAATCATTATTAACAAAAGCACCAATAAACTGGCTTTTTTTGATGACGGAAAGCTTATCAAGGTATTTAATGTTGCAACAGGCAGACGTGACTCCTATACTCCAGAGGGGAAATTTAAGATCGTAAACAAAATCAAAAACCGTCCTTACTACAAGGAAAATATCCCGGGCGGTGATCCCAGAAACCCTCTTGGTGACAGATGGCTTGGACTAGATGCAAGAGGTACATATGGTACAACATATGCAATCCATGGTAACAGCAACGAAAGCTCAATAGGGAAGTATGTCAGCTCAGGCTGTGTGAGACTGCATAACAACGAAGTTAGATGGCTTTTTGGTCAGTTAAACCTTTACACAACAGTCATTATTACTGATTCAGGAGCTTCCTTTGAGAAATTAGCTGTCGAGCATGGGTATCTCGATCAAAACCTGTTAAATAAGCAACTAGCAGAAAAAGCAGGGAGTAAGTTGCTCAGCGAATTATCAGCCTATAACTCTGCAATAAATTCAGGATCCATTTCAAAGATTAATAGTTTATATGATCGTCTAACATCCCAGCTTAAAGCAACAGAACTGGCAACCGGAAAGGTTAGTGGAAAAAGCAATCGAGAAATACTTGAAGCAAAATACATCCGGCCTTCCAAAATTGCCATTGAACGTACGATTTATGAGGTATCACAATATCGATTACTGAATGACGTGGGGGTACTCATTTCTAAAAATAAAATTAGTACAGCCGAAGATCAATTGTCGAAGCTGGAAAGACTGAAAAAGCGTTCAATCGCTATTAAAAAGGCAGGAAATTATAAAGCATTACCTGCAAACGTTGATCGGTCACTTCTAGCCTTAAAAGCAACAAATGAAGGAAACATTATGAACACAACACTAGCTCAGTTTAATCAAACAATCTCAGCTGGAAAAATCGGAACCATTAACAGCCAATATGATTCCTTCACAAAAAAATTGCGAGCAACGGAAATCGCAATTGGTCAAGTGTACGGCAGCACCAATCGTAACAATCTCGGCGATATGTATATTACACCTTCAAAGGTGGCAGTTGAACGGGTTATTTATGAAGTCTCTATCTATCGTCTATTAAACGAGATTTATTGGTTACTCGATGATAACAAATTAAATCAGGCAAGAAATGAATTTTCAACGCTTGACCGTCTAAAACGAAGAGCCATCGAAATTAAAAAGAATGGTGGCTATCAATCTGTTCCTGACTCGATTTCAAGAAGTTTATCATCGTTTGAGAATAGATTAAAAACACAAGTAAAGTAAGGATAAAAGCTACTCACCTATCGTGTGAGTAGCTTTTTTCGTGTTTATTACCTCAGAATAGTGTATTTTCACACCAATAAACTTTAATTTATAAAAGTTCTTTAAAAAAGGATGAAACCACATCGATAATCTACTAAATATTTCCGAATTACCACCGATATATATAGTAAAAAAGTCTGTGAAAGGTTGTTCGTCACCATGTCAAAACTACTACCCTTTCTAGTAATATTCATGACTGTCATTTGTTTTGGAGTATGGTTTACTGTTTTTCTGGTTTTTTCTGAAAACAAAAAAGAAACTACAGTTGATGAAGTTGATGAAGAAATCTCTGGTATTGTTGAAGATGAAGCCTTAATTGCTGATACATCAAAATTGGAAACACAACCAGAAGCAACTGAGCCAGCGTTGATTGAAGAAGAACCAATAAAAGAGCCTGCAACTGAACAAAAGTCACCGGAAAAATCAAAAGTAACAAAGCCCTCAGAACCAACAAAAAAATCTACCGCAGACCCGCCAAAAACATATCGTTTATATGAAACGTTTTTCCCGGATTTTTACGAGTGGTTTGACCAGGTATCGGGTACAGATGTGATGCCTCCTGTTTATGAGGACTATGAGCTTGACCAGTATTATATCCAGTTTGTTGAACAGAATTTTCCTGATGTTCAAAATAAGCTATTTTCTTTTAATCGCTATTTTCAGTATTTTGGCGAAGAGCTTCCTACAAACGGGACAAGTGTAGAGCCTGACATGTTTGAACTGAAGGAAAAGGCTGACATTCTAACAGATATTACGCTAAGCGGTGTAAGTGAGCCGCATACGTCTTGGCTGACAAAAGAGCTCGGGGAAGCTTATAAAAACTATCTTAATATAGCAGAAAGATATATGTACCATGTCAGAATTACCATTGATGACGAAGTGTTTGAACCTGTTCATACATATGAATACACCGCGTTTTTCCGGGAGGATTTAACTGAGCAATCAAATGTTATTCAACAATTACTAGACGAATCTAAAAGGAAACTGGAAGAAGAAAAAAAACGAATAGAAAATGGACAAGTTACGTTCGAGTACTAATGTGTACAAAATCCAGCAAATGGATTTTTCTATATAAATATATATTTGGGGGAATTTGATGTTTTCAAAAAAAGCACTACTTACGTTTATTTGTGCCTTGATTTTCATCTTTATAGGCACCAACGAATCATTTGCTGCATCAGCCACAGCAAACGTAAAAAAACAAGGTAACTCACTTCAAGACAGGCTTACAACATTTAACAAGATAATTAATAGTGGTGATATCCAACATATTGATCGTCTGTATGATGACCTTTCAAAACAAATTAAAACAACTGAAGCTGCCATTGGGAAAGTATCCGGCAAGAAAAACCGCGATGCATTACTAGCGAAATATGTGGTAAACGCAAAGATTGCTAGAGAACGCGTGATTTATGAAGTTTCTCAATATCGCTTACTCCAAAAGATTGATAACCAGCTTTCACAGCAGCAATTTAATCAAGCAAAAAGTAATTTAGCTAAACTGTCACGCTTAAAGAATCGTGCAGTTGAGATCAAGAAAACAGGTGGTTACCAAGCTGTTCCTGCAGCCATAGCTTCTACGTTAAATAAATGGGAAGGTAACCTTTCCTCTCAAATAAAAAAAGATAACGAAGGAATAACAGAACTATGGCAGCTACAATTTAAGGGAGAGCCTTTGTTTGATAAAACAAATGTACAGGCTGACGGCTCCCTTCAATATGGGAATTACAACATTATCAATGAAGTTTACCACGCAGACATTATGTCACTAGATGATAGTGGAAAGAAACAGCATTCTTGGAATATTACTGAGGAACAGGTCGATCGTGGTGGCACGGATAAAGATCCGAAGGTTCTCACGATTAAGTATTCAGAAGGTATCATCAGCTCATATACAATGGATGGTGACTTAGAATGGACCTATTCCCTAAAGCAACCGATCGATAAATTCGAACATTATTATGATGTTGACCAAAATGGAACAATCTATATTTTTCTTGACGATCAAATTAAAGCTATTTCGTCTAAAGGAAAACTTCTTTATTCCATTCCTAAGCCAACAGCTGAATTTAATATAGAATATGCGAATGATGGTTCAGTTTATGTATTGGATATTCAAACAAATAATTGGAAAGAAAGTACCTTTATTAAATATACAAACACAGGAATAGAAGAATGGCGACAAAGCTTATCTGTTGACCGTGAAGACATTAACACAATTTTTCACTACGACATTGTTAAGGTAGAAAATAATGCTTATGTTTACATCGGATATGATACAGACGAGTACTTTAATTCTTTAAGAGTCCTTTATTCCTTTGATACATCTGGAGATGTAAACTGGTCAATCGATTCAATTGGCTACGTATATGAAAATGGAATAAAAGAATACAACAATGAGACACTTGTTCTATCAGGCGCTGATTTTTATGTGATTGACTCATCTGGTCATATTAAAAAGGAGTCAGAGGTAATTGCAAAAAATCCATATGGATATAACACTGACGAGATTTATGCAAATTACTTTCTATCAAATGGAAAGCTAATTTTTAATACATCGAAATTTTTAGCAGCCTTGAATCCAAACGGTGCTTATAGCTGGAAAACAGATATTGCTGATTCCCAATGGTACAGCAGCATGAAGCCTATAGACGATATTATTGTGTTAACGTATCACGAGGAAAACCAGACACATATTTACTCAAATACTGGTAAAAAACTCGGAACATACTCATTTGGAGCTAATGGATCTGCTCAATTATTATCAGGTAGCAATACACATACAAATTCATTATACTTTGTACAAACAAGCTATAATGAAGAAAAAGACGAGAGTCATACAATTTTACGTGCTTTAAAATATTAAAATGAGTTAGAAACAGCCTGCTAAAGTCTGTTTCTGTCTTTTGTACTAGGTGATGGTTATGAAAATTTTGGTTTATCTCTTATTTATAATCGGTTTGATCGGGTTTAGTGGATTATATAATCCAGCTCATATTTATCTCTATACGATTCTCCTATTTCCTATCACGGGGTTTCTTTTATTATTCAAGCTTAAGAAAAAGGTCAAAGTCAATGTACCGATATGGCTACTACCTCTTCCTTTTTTGTCGGTAATGCCTCTTTTATTCCAAGTTGAATCTGTACAAGGAACACTCGATGAATACCTTGTTTGGTGTGCACTTTTTGCGTTTGGCATACTATTACTACAAATAAATGAGAGAGCTGTTCAACTTCCTCTACTCCTTTTGGCCATCAACTGGACGACTATAGCTGGGACATATCTAGCACTATTAGGTATTATTTCTGTCCCTCAATTTATACTGTCTTTATCAAAGGAAGTGTCGGGACTTGGTGAACGACTTGGAGGCTTTTTGCAGTATCCTAATGCGTTTGCCTCCATACTTGGAGCGATGATTCTTTTTCACCTTGTTCTAGCTGTGGGAGAGCCCAAGAAAAGTTGGGCTTTTTTACATAAGCTACTTCCCTTATTTGCTTGGCCACTGTTTTTATTAACCGAATCACGGGGTGCTTGGTTAATGTTTATCATCGTTTGGTTTTTCACATTTTATGTGATTTCGAAAAAAACGCATATTCGTTATCTGATCATTTCCGGATTCATTTTTGTATGTGGAACTATTGTTTATACATCAATAATTCTTAACGGAACCTCTACTATTAATTGGATATCACTTGTTGTTGTAATTGGCTTCGGTGTTCTTTTATTGTGGGTGGAAAGAAAAAAAATTTTGACAAGGATCACGGATCCTCGCAGCATTCACCTTGTTCCTCTGACCTTATTAGTAGGATTTATGTTCTTATTCAGTGACCTATATTGGAAAGGTGCCCTTTATCACATATTGCCAAGTTCCTTACAGCAGCGGTTGTTGTTCAATTTTGATACGATTTCTGAGCGGGCTTTATATTGGAAGGATGCTTTATTACACTGGGATGAGTTTTCCTTTACGGGTTTAGGTGGAAAGGCATGGCAGATTCTCATGTACCGAATCCAAACTTCTCCGTACTTAACAAGCGAGGTTCATAACGGCTACCTTGATATTTGGATTGAGATGGGCTTAATTGGGTTGTTTTTTGTTTTATTCCTTCTTATTAAGGTAAGCGTTCAGTTATTCAAAGAAAGAACTGCATCATTACCGGCATTTCTTTTTCTACTTTTGCACGGATTTTTAGAATTTACATTTTCCTACCCAATCATTCTGTTTTATCTACTTATACTTAGTCTCTGTCAGATAGAAAAAATCAAACAACCTGCGTCCAAACAACCAGTTCTACTAATCTTAGCATTCATCGTTCTGACAAGTGGTAGTTGGTTTTCCATTACGTTTGCAAGGGCAGAAAACGCCTACCATCACGTGCAATCAGCTGAAACAATAAAAGAAGCTGCGGCTGCTGTTCAAGATGCTTATAAACTAAATCCGTGGCAAACTCAGTATGTACGATTTGCAGTTGAATATCAGCTGCTTTCTCCCGAAGAGCAAACGATTTGGCTGAACAAAGCCATTGAATATGAACCGAACCATTCCTGGCTTTTATATCATGCAGCAAAAACTGCTGAAGAAAACGATGAGGTAGAAAGAGCTAAAATCCTTTATCAACGATCAATGGAGACGAATCGGTTTGAAAACAGGAGTAAATAATACAATATAACCCCCTTCTGTGACAGAGGGGGGTTATATATTGCATTATTGAAGTGTTAATTGGTACGGTGAAATGCTTGCCGTGCCATTTTTGTCTTCTACTTTGAAGAAATATGTTCCCTTTTTCAAATTTACATAAAATTCTTCGGAATCACCTAGACCATATACATCTTTTTTAAGCAATTGTTTTCCTTTTGCTTCATAAAGACTTACCACTCCGTCTAAATCAGAAGGAACGTCTAGTTTAACTTTGTATTTCTTTGATTTATCTTTTATGACAAGCTTAAAGTAATCCACATCACCTTTTTGGTTTGAAGCATTCATATAGCCTGATCCAGTCAGCTTTCCTTTTTTATCTGATTTTAAAGAAATAGATTTGCTTGGAACATTGTTTTTAATCACAGATCCTTTGTCTTCATCCACTCTATTACCAGATGCGAAGGTAAACGTATAATTTTGTAAGGAAGCTGTGCCGTAATAATCAACTAACACAACAAAATAACCTTTTCCTTTTGAAGCATTAAATGATCCACGTTCTTCATCACCAGAAAGTCCAACATCTGTAATAATTAACTTTCCTTCTTCCTCCACATCAAGTTCCTTATCACCGTCTGTATCTTCAATAAGTAACACAACCGGATCTAATTCTCTTTTTAATTCCTTTGGTACCTTACTATCGTATTTAGTATCCACCGGCTGAATTTGGTATCCGTAAATACCGCTCTTTGTTGGTTTGTAATAGAGTATATCCATGTCCTGCTCCGTAGAGAAGTTACCTGTTATTTTGCCTTCTTTTAGCTCTGTCGCGTCAGAGTAAACATCATTTGATTCCTGAGAATCCAATGGTGCATCTGTAACAAATTTAGCTGTGAAAGAATATTCATTTAGGTTTGGACGATACATTGGGTCTGCTACCTTAATATAGTATGTTTGATCTTCTTTTAAGCCTACATACATTTTTTCCAGTACTGACTCCCCAGCCATATCAAAGTAGAGATTTGAAGCGATCATACTGAAATCACCTGTTTCAGCATTTTGCTGATATACTTCAATTCCTGATTGAACACCTTGATTGGAAAGTTCATATACCCCTGTTTTATCAAGCTGAACAGCATACCAGTCCTCGTCACCGCTATATTGGAAGAAGCCTTTTGCATCCTCGTTAACCGTATAAGGCATCGCAATCTCAGGAACTAGTGAGTAGTAATCTTCCTCTTCACCCAATAAAGCCAGTAAATCTTCTAAAATACCATTTCGAATATTTTCTTTCGTTTTAACAGCTTGTTCCACATATTCCTCTGTTACTTCATCTGAATAATCATATGAAGCTTCAGGGAACTGATCCTCATCGGCAGATAGTACTGTTTTGTCTATAGTGACTTTATAAGGAATCGTTGAAGAGAAGCTTCTATTCAAATCTAACTCCTGCCCCATATCCAGCCACATAAATATTTCTTCTGATAGAGGATTATTTGTTACCTCAATAACAAACGTTTCACCCGGGGAACCATTAAAGGAAATTGTTTCACCTTTACCATAGCTATTATTATTAACAGAGTCATATTGAACTCTTTCTTCAAAAACTTCGCCATCCATTTCATACTTTTCAACCATATAGAGATTAATCGTTTCGTCAATTCCAGGAACTCCTGTAGAACTTACCTGATAGGTTTCTGTGCTTTCACCAGCAGGCACAGTGAAGGTGAAGAAATCACTGTCACCGAATGTAAGGTCATCAATTGGCTGCTCTTCCTCAACCGGTGTTTCTTCTTCAGAAACCGGAGGAGCTGCTTCTGTAAAGAATAAAGCATCTGAACGGAAAGGGAACTGACTTACAGTTTGCATATTTTCCTCTGTTAAACCATCATCTTGCAGCTCAGCCGTTTTAGAAGCTGTTAACGTGTACGTTTGCTTCGCAGATTCAACGTATTTTTTCAAAGCATCACTTACACCAATTACAACTGTTCCAGCCTGTGGTGCTTTATATAGGGAAGCTTCCTCACCACCAACTGTTACATCATTAACCGTTACATGTTCTGCCGCAGCTTCTGTTTCTCCCTCAGGGAAGAAATAAATGTCATATTTATAGTCATATGATTTTCTAGAAGGCAGTAAATTTAACTGAACATACTCATTTTCACTAACAGAAAATTGATACCAATCTGTTTGGTACAGCTTTGTAATTGCACCCTTTTGAACAGAATTCTCTGTTACTTCAATTTTCTTTGCCTTCTCAATCAATTGGTTTTCTTTAAGCTTTTCAACAACTGGTAGTTTTTTAGCATCATATTTTAATGCATTAACAGGATTAACTAAACCAAAGCCATAAGTCGTATCATAACCTTTGCTACCTAAATCTGTTGCTGTTTTGTTTAGAATATATTGAACCTGCTGTGGTGTTAGCTTCGGATTTTTCGATAAAAGTAGTGAAACTGTTCCCGCAACTACCGGAGAAGCCATTGAAGTACCGTCAAGCTTCGCAAAAGAAGAGCCCCGCTCTGCCTCATAGGTTGAACTGTATATATCTTCTCCTGGTGCCACAACATCTACAGATGGACCATATGTTGAGAATTCAGCTAACTTGTTCTCTTTATTGGTCGCACCAACACTAATCACTCCATTAAATGAAGCTGGATATTCCAGCATTTCAGAACCGCTGTTACCTGCAGCTGCAACAACTGTAATGTTTGCCTCTATCGCTTTGTCAATCGCTTCTTTAATGATTGGAGAAGCAAAAGTAGAACCTAGACTCAAGTTAATCACTTGAACCTTTTGTTTAATAGCTTCTAAGATTCCTTCAGCAACTGTGTAGTCACTTGAGGAGAAGGAGCGATTAAACACATCAATTGATACAATTTGCACATTTGGATTAACCCCATATCCGCCTACTTCATTGTTTTTCTCTGCAGCGATAATTCCAGCAACATGTGTACCATGTAAATCAGCAGCACCCTTTTTTAACGGATCCATAACATTGTAGTTATACACAATCTTATTTTTTAATTCAGGATGATTAGGGTCGATACCTGTATCAACAACCGCCACCTTCACTTTATTTTTACCTGCTAGCTTTGCTGCATCATCAATTTTCAAATTATCCAGGTGATACATAGATGATCTCTTTTGATCTGGTAAACCAAGCTTTGAAACCTTAGCACTTTTTGTAACGGATAATACATCATCCCGCTTCATATACTCAGCTGCGACCTTTTCAAGATTTTTCTTATTTGTCACCTGAACAACATCATATTGAAGGTCACTAACCTTTTTCACTAATGTTGTTCCCATTTTTTTATGAGTACTTGTCGAAATCCCCTTCTTATACTTAATAACTAGGAGATTATCATAAAAAACATCTTCATCATCTTTTGATGTTGGGAGGGATTGTAAGCTGCTTGAGCTCTTAAAGCCTAACCTATTTAATGTTTCCGCATAACTTTTTTGTCCTTGCTCAGGCTCACTCGTTGCATAACTTACTTGGCCTTGACCGATGGAGGAGAAAACCAAAGCAGCACTAAAAGCCATGATTCCTACCTTCTTAAAAATCTTCATTCGACAACCTACTTTCATATTTTTTACATACTCTTTGATAATACGATATTATTCCTTTTTTTTCCTCTATTTCCATAAAAATTTTAAAATTTTGTATCTTTTGGCAGAAAGTAAACATATAGTCTCGATGGTAGATAGGTTTTTGATCCTTTTTAAACCAACTCTCTTAGTCTTTAAGTCTCATAATTCTAACTGTTATAAATTAAAACTCTCTTTAGCAGGTATAGATTTTTTCTACCACGGACATAAATTTTTAAAGTTCTGGGTATAATATATATGTGTGTGTTTTACCTTTCGAGTGCAGATATTTTCGGCACTCTTTTTTTGTCATTATAAATTTTTATCCTCTATCTAAAACATGGATCTCCGCATAAGTATTATATTGAAACTTCAAAACCATGAAATTTCCCTATTACTCTTTCAGCTAAAAGATAGAAAACATCTCCTTTTTATCTATTAAAATTCAATTTGCTATCCTCCCACTATTTTACATTCACCAAAAGTAGGTTAGAATAAAGCCTAGACTAATAATTTAATAGAGAGGTACACACATGATCTACCAAACACAACTATTTAAAGGCCTAACCAAACCACGAATAAGCCTCTATCAATTACAAAAAGCTGAAGCTGTGAAAAAGGTTGTCCTTAAGATCCTACTTCTATATCTCGCATGCTTCATTATTTTTGCAATCAGCACATATTTCGGAATTGGAACAGAGACATATTCAGAAAATATTAGTGATTCAATTGGAAAATATGAAGCAGGTAAATTGCTATTATTAGCTGGAAAGCTTATTAGCAGCTTACTTTATCCAACACTTTTTATTTGGTTTACTGCGTTATTTTTTTGGATTGCTTTGGATATACCATATCTCAAAGCAGTGATCGTACAAATGTTTGCATTGACTGTTCTATTAAGTGGACAACTCCTTACAATACCCGTTCTTGTTTTACTTGATTTAAACCACGTGAGCAATCCATTCTCATTTGGGGTGATAAGCCAATATGTGATGGATCATGAATATTGGACGAATTTTTTCGGGGCGATTACAGTGTTTCATTTCGTCGCGATATGGGTGCAATACTATTATTTTCGTTTTCTTAGTGAGAAAAATAGATTTTACACCCTATCTATTGTTATATTGTTTTATTTAATTGTTTGGCTGTTAGAAGGATTACTAGCTTTTCTTAAAATTTCGGTACTCTATTAAGGAGGTGTTTAGATGAAAAAATGGTTCGTGACAGTACTCGGTATTGTTTTTGTTGGATTCCTTTGTTTAAACGTTTATTTAATTTTTAAGGATGAAAGCAAGGTCGATCGTACGATATATGTTAAAGAATGGACGCGTGTGCAAGAGGATGATATTGTGGAAACGATTGAAGCCGACGGTATGATAGTACCGAGAGAAAATCAAGATATTTATCTGCCATTGGAAAAGATTGATTTTCAACAGTTTCTAGTAAAAGAAGGCGATGAAGTTGTTGCAGGAACTCCTTTATTTGTCTACTCATCACCGGAAATAGATCATTTAAAAGAAACGATTGAGCTTGAAATTCAACAGTTAGAAGGTGAAATAGAAGGTGTTGATGACTATATTGACTCATTAATTGCCTATCAATCTTCTGTTTTATATTCTGACTCTGAAATGGAGATTGACTCAGACTTGGAAGATGGGTTAAATATCGATGTGAACACATCATCTGATATGATCGTGAGTTTAATTGAACAAGAGATTTACCGAAACGAGCTGGAAAAACAAAAGTTGGAAGCAGAAATTTCAAAATATCAAACCCAATTGAGTAATATTAATGAACAAGATCAATCAGCGAAACAAGTAAGTGGAATTGATGGCACTGTTATCAAAGTGAACAAAAAGCTAGAAAACCCTCTTGTGACAATCGCTTCTAATGAGTTAGCCATAGAAGGCCTTTTTACAGAAAAACAATTATCCAAGGCGGAGGCAGGCATGGAGCTTGTTGCAGAGGCATCTGGTCAAAAGATGGAAGGAACATTGGATAAAATCCACGCATATCCTGTGAAGGACCCTGCAATCGGCCAGAAGAACGCTTATACATTCACAGCAGGTATCCTGGAACAGCCGGAAGCACTACCAATCGGCACAGAAGCAGTTGTAACTGTTGTCACCGCACAAGCAACCGGTGTCCCTACACTTAAAGATAAAGCCATTCATGATGGAGAAAAGTCTTTTGTTTATCAATTAAATAAAAATGGACTGATTACTAAGAATGCGGTTGAAACCGGTTTGAGCTTTGAAAGTGTTCGGGAAATAGTTGATGGAGTAGAAAATGGGGATGTTATTGCAATAGATTCTGGAATACCCCTGCATAATAAGACTAATTTTGTAACAGAGATAAAGCCTGGTAAAGTAACGAAATCATCATTGAAAGATTTATCAAAACAAGATATGTTGAGATTTTTCTTGACTGGTTTGATTGAGAGATAATGACTCGATCCCTTTGATACTCAAGCACATAATAAAAATGCTCTATAGATCAATCTATAGAGCATTTTTACGTTTTATTAATTGATGTTTTGAGCTGTTAACACAATATTACTTGTTGCTTTATTTCCATAAACATCTTCAATAAGTACTTCATTTGTATTAATAGTTAAGGTATCAACGAATGAACCATCAAACACTCCACCATCACCCTCGGTATCGTCACCAAATTGGACAATAAATATTTGATTATCATCTGTCGTTACGTTCACTCCATAAGTTCCAAACTCTTCCGTCATACCTTCCAAAGCTTCTTTTAATTCCAATGCAGAATCACCGCTTAATTCTTCACTAAAGTTTACATATAACTCTCCGTTATTTAACTCACCTGGAGTGACATAATTTAGTTCATTTATTTCAGGAGGTGTTAAGTCATTAGGAATTCGTGAATCATTCGCTACCTCTATCGCATCATTAATTGCCTGTGTTTCACTTAAGATAGTCTCCGGAGTAAAAGAACCATCTTCTAAGAATCCTCTTGCATCATTAAGTGCAGTTTGTAGCAAATCAAGTGATTCCTGAGTGAAATTACCCGGCTCTGTTCCCACTGTTGCACTGTCAACAAGATCTTGCCCTTCGTTTATGGTGTCTACTAATACAGCAACCATTTGATCTATTTCGTCGTTTTCGTTTTCATTTTCAAAAGGAACTTGATTCATATATACCTGCTCAATAGCAATTGAAAGATTTTCAGACACCTGCATTATTTCCTCTTCAGTGGCATCTGTATTTTCAAGTAATGTTAAAGCAGCATTTAAAGCTGTCTGTAAACCAGTAAAGGATTCTTCTGTATAGTCCCCTGGAAGAGTTCCTATAGTACCGTTATTCAATATATATTGCGCATCATTTATTAAATATTGCAGTTGTTCAGTTGGATCTATCTCATTTTCAAATGGAGTGTCTTCTAATAGGTCATTGATTGGTGTAACATCAATATCTTGACCATCATTTGAAACAACCAGTTTAAATACTTCCCAATATCTCTCATTATTTTCACTAGACGGAACACTAAATTCCTGTTCAGCAACCAGAGCATTTCCTTTAAATATTTTTACCTTTGCACCAGATTCAGCCAGCGGAGTCTCACCTGAGAAATTATGAACATAAAATAAGTATTCACCATCCACAAGCTTACGAATCGTTGTTGTTTCCGGCCCATATGAATTTGTATCATCCCAATCTAAGTCTGCATAAGTCGTTCCAGCTAGAACAAACTCTTTATCAGAATACCAAGTATGATATTGTTCCTCACCATTTGATAGGGTAGCAACTAAATGTGAATCTAAATCTGAAGGATTTTCTCCCCATTCAAGCATTATTTTCAATTCATTTGTTGCAGCAGCTCTTATTGCTGTTTCATTTTGATCAACATTAAATGTATCAGTTGGTGCTGTTCCCATCATATATGAAGTAACATATCCTTGCTTAGAAAACTCTCCTGTGTAATTGCCTGATGGTAGATTAACAGAATAATAACCAAATTTATCAGTTGTCACTTCAGCAACTACTTCACCTTCTGTCGTGCCTGTGCCCTCTCTAAATTTAATCGTCATTCCTTCAATACCAACATTCGCAATGTCAGTAATTCTTCCACTAAAACCAGTGCCGATTTCAACCGTAGAGCTAATCTCTTGTCCAGTAACCTTAGTAGAACTTTCTGCTGGTTTAACTTTAATAACCAATTCCTTATCAAGGTTTTCTGTTAATAGAACAGGAGTAAATGTAAAACGATTTCTATTTGAATTATACTCTAAATTTTGCAATTCATATGGCTGTCCATCTAGTGTAGCTGTTACGTCAAAATCAGCTAAAGTTAGTCCAGCTATATACTCATCATATTCTACACTAATGCTTGATTGATCTGCATGTACATTAGTCATCAAAACAGAATCTGTATCTGAGTAGCTATCAGTTACCTCATCTTCTCCAACTTGAACTGAAGTACCATTATCTAATACTAAATTTTGAGGTCTTTGAGAAATAGTAGAACCATTAGCATTTATTTGAGCTGTATCGATTCTTCCAGCTCCTAGTACACTAGCTGCAGCATTTAGAACTAATGTGCGAATATCTGTTTGTTGATCTAAATTTATACGAACATTCATAGCTCTAGAATTAATCGTTTCAAATGAGCCAATCAATTCTACACTTAAATCTTCTGTAGCTGATTGGACACTTTCACCAACTGTAATATTGGTAAATCCATCTGCATTATTATCTAGGTTTTCTTCTTCAATCTTCACATATGATTCCAGTTGAACTTCATATACTTGTGTCGAGCCACTAGCAACGATACGGATTGCTCCATTATTTTTATTCACAATTACAGTGGCTAAAACTGAATCAGTGAAATGGATACTGTTGCTTCCGCCACCTTTAACCGTAGTAGTACCTTCAACAGTAACTCCTTGAAGTGTTACGTCTCCTTCCCCTACTTCCTCAGCAATTAACAAGTTCCCTTTAATAATCATGTTTTTTAGAGTCACGTTTTGGCTTTTTACAACTAAATCTCCTTCAACTACAAGAGGATCTCCAGTTTCTTGTCCATATGTACCTTCTGCTGTGATTGTTGATGGAATCTCTGTACCTGGAGTAGCAGGTGTTTCTGTATCACCACCAGCACCTGGATTTGCAGGCGTTTCTGTGTCACCACCAGTACCTGGATTTGCAGGTGTTTCAGTGTCACCACCAGTACCTGGTGTTGTCGGTGTTTCACTTCCTGCATCAGGGTCTACTGTCGGTTCTTCGGGTACCTTTTTTATTAGTTCATCCTTAGTATGAACTAAACTGGACTCAATTTGAGGTATACTTGGATATTTACCCGGGTGTAGTTTATTTCCAGCTTCTTTTATATCTAGAGATCGTTTTTCCAGACGCTCTAACATAGCAAGTTGTTCTTCAACTTCACTAAATTTTTCATTACTAACAAGTACTTCAATTTCTTTTAATAAGTTATATCGAGATACCTCATATATAATGGTTTCTCTTACAATTTTCGCCGGCGTTATAACTAGCTCATTTGCAATTTTTCGGTTATCACTGCCATACATTTTTCCAATGGCTCTCTCTGTTTTTCTTATTTCAGCAGATAGCTTGTTATACTTATTGACAGTCTCATCATTAATCATTTGTTTTTCAATATCTTTATTTAATTCTGCTTGTAATTCTTCTAAACTACCTCTTAATTTTGTTAAGTCTATAACTCTAGCAACACGTAATCTAATTTCTTCAGCTGACTTTAACTTTGCTTCTAGCTTATTCTTATTAGATACCTGAGATGATGAAAGAATAGACTGAGCCTTTTGAATTGATTCTTTTGCTTGATTGTATTTTGTCATATTTTCTTTAGACAAAGCAAAATCATTATCTTGAGATAAAACATAGAGAGATTTTAGAGAATTGGCTAATTTAAATGCATTATTAACTGCTTCCTCCACATTTGCTTGTGAAGCAGCCTGAGCAGGAGTTACAGCAACTAAGGCACTAGCAGCCATCATTAAGGATGTTGTTTGTACTATACGCTTCTTTTTCTTATTATTTTTCAAGATTCTCTACCTCTTCCAATTTATTTATTAGCAAAAAATATTCTAGTACAAATTACACAAAATGTAAACTTCGGAATTATTATGAAATTTTTACATTAGTATTTTAATATATAATTTTTATAGAATAAACCTATAAAAATTACGGTTTTCGAGTAAATTTATTATTATAATATATCATTAATTTTAAAAAAGAAAATATTACCTCCAAAACTAAATACCTACTTATTGTGGGTCTAAATACCCGATTATAGGTTAGAGATTCTATTTCCCGTCTTTTAGTAACGCTTTAAAACATAAAAAAAACCCAGCTATTATGCCAGGCTCTTTTAGTGACATGCACTTCATCTATCTACTTATAATAATCCAAAACTCCAAGTAATATAGCTTCTGCTGCATTATCTCGGAATTGGCTTGTCTTTAACTTTGCCGCTTCAGCTTCATTCGAGATAAAACCAAGCTCAGCTAGTACGCTCGGCATCGTCGTATATTTAATAACGTAGAACCCGGCATCTTTCACTCCACGGTTTTTTGTTCCAAGCTTTTCAATTAGTCTCTTTTGGATTTTCTCTGCTAACCTTTCACTATTGGCACTCTGGTACTTATCATTCCAATACGTTTCTGTACCACTTGCCGATTCACTTGTTGCAGCATTAACATGCAAGCTTATGAAGATATCAGCCTTTGCATTATTTGCTAGAGATGCACGTTCTTGCAATTCCAAAAACGTATCATTATTTCTTGTCATGATAACCTTTGCACCTTCAGCTTCAAGTAACGTTTTAACCTTTAATCCAACATCAAGAACAATATCCTTTTCTTTAAGCCCAAAACCTATCGCACCTGAATCTTTACCACCGTGACCGGGGTCAATAGCAATAACTTTCCCTGCTAATAAAGAACTACCACCTTGTTCTGTCGATCCTAGAATCAAATAATTCTTATGAACATAACAATCTTTATTATTGATCTTTGTTTTTGCCCAATCTCCCACAATTTCATAAACAGTTATTACGTCACCATTATTCAGTTTACCTACAATGTCTGAATTCACCGTTGGTTCTGAACGAACATTTAAAGAACTAGCTGTTACAACAGCTTGGATCGGAGAAGTACTAGTGCCTCCCGAGCCTTTTGCTGTATCATAATTTTTTTTGTAGGTTGTTTCCATTTGAACAAACGTTTGATTAATTGAGCTTGGTAAACTAGCATAACCACCAGCTTGTTTAATCTCAATGGCACGTTTCTTCAGTCTGCTTAAAACACCAAAATTCTTGTTTGCCTCTGTCAACTGCTTTTTTTGAATTTGTGAATTAATTGTATTTAGTAATCGATAATGTGAAACCTCATAAATGACACGTTCTTTTGCGATCTTAGAAGGAGTTATGTAGTAATCCAATAATACTCTACGAGTAGTAGGACCATAAACCTTACCAATTGTCTCTTCTACTTTTCTGATCTTAGTTGAGTACCTGTCATACAGGCTATCAATCTGACTAATGCTGCCTTTCTTGATTGCTGCTTCAAACTCTGTTAAATACTGGCGGAGAATAGCGCCATGTTTCGCGCTGTCAATAAAATACGCAGCACGAAGACGTAATTCCTTTGCCTTATTAAGTCTTTCCTGTAAGTTACTTTTTCTTGAATCACTCAGAGAGTTAATCGACTGTTGAGCCTTATCAATTGATGCTTTCGATTGATTATATTTCTTTGAGAATGTTGAAGAAACACCAATTCCCTTCGAAGATTTAATAAGGTAATACGGCTCAAGGTTTTCTGCTTCTTTTACTGCCTCGTTTACTTGCTTCTCTACTTGTTGATAAGTTGCTGCTGCCGATACGTTTGATGGTGCATAACAGCAAAGTGCAATGAACAAGATTGAAAGATACGTAGCGAGACTGACTAACCTGTTCTTCATCAATAATGCTCCTAGCTTTTTTATTTTAGTAAAATCTTCCTTAGTATATCTTACTAAAAAACCAGCTCTTTGTAATATGTAATTACGACAAAACTCAAGGTCATTTTACCTATTTTTTAACTATTTTCAAATTAATTTCCAAATATTATTTTATTTTTCCAGTAAAGTAGTATAATAGACTCATGTAATCATTAAAAAATACTATACAAAAGGCAAAGCTATGAGTCTAAGGCAGAAATATCTGCTATGATCGTCAGGTTACCATAGAAAGGTTCACTATGGCTAAATTTTGTCATAGTGTTTTTTGTTTTTAAAGGGGGGATCAGTAAGGTCTTTAGCATTATTATTCTTTCTTACATCATTGAATACAGGAGGTACTTATTTTGACTATCAAATTTTTAAAAAATCTAGCACTTTTATCTGTTTTAGTTTTTATTGGCTTTTTACAATTTGGTGTGAAAGCTGAAGCAGCAGGGGTTAATCTGCCTTTTAATGTAAAAACATCTGGAGTTTTAACAAAGGATACTACAGCGAATAACTATACGATTACAATTACTGAAGCTGGAAGACTTTCCCTCGATATGACTTCATATGTAGATACTTTTACGTATATTACATTATACGATTCTAGCAATAATGTGATTATCGACGATTATACCAGAGGAAGCTCGGTTACCCCTGCAAAATATACGAATTGGGTAGATGTTGAGCCTGGTACATACCGTTTAAAAATTTCAGATGGTGATTACGAAAGTAATACAGGATCTTATGAGATTACTCCAACGTTTACATCAGCAGGTAACTTTAATGAAGTAGAGCCAAATAACGGCACAGTTGAAGCACAACCTTTAAAATTCAACGAAAAATTAAACGGATTCTTATCTTGGGATAATACGGCTGACTACTTCAAGATCACTGTTGAACGCTCTGGTCAACTGAATATTGACTTATCATCTTATGTAGACACATTTACATACATTACATTACTTGATGAGGATAATAATGAAGTAATGGATGGCTATGTTCAAGGAAGCTCAAAAAACCCTGCAAAATACATTCAATCTGTTGATGTTAATAAAGGAACATACTACTTAAAAGTACATGACGGTGATTATGAACAAAACACTGGTAAATACGTAGTAAATACTACCTTCGCTGCAGCGAACAATAATGACCAAGAGCCAAATAACGGTGTTGTTGAAGCTCAAAAATTAACGTACAATAAGTCAATTACAGGGTTTCTTGCTTGGGATGATACTGTTGATATGTATAAGATAGACGTAACTGTTCCCGGAAAAGTCGGCATTGACTTAACATCTTACGTTGACTCTTTTACATACATTGAACTATTAAATAGTAACAATAATTCACTGATTGATGAATACGTAAGAAGTAGCTCTGGAACCCCAACTAAGTTTAAAGAATCTATTGAACTAGAAAAAGGAACATATTATCTAAAAGTACATGACGGTGATTATGAACAAAACACCGGGAAATATTTATTAACCGTAACACCACCACCAAACAAACACATTGGACGAGTATTAATCCGCAGCAAAGAACAATATTTATACAGTCCAACCGGAGCTAAGTCCCGCAAGCTAAGACAAAATGAAGGACTTCGCATTTATAAGGTACTAAGTGACCGCTACGATGTTGGTGGAGGATATTATGTGAAGAAAACTAAAGTGAACCTTTTCTATGTAGGTCACGTTTGGAGTAAAAGATATAGTTTAGGAGTATATGAGCCTGACGGTTCATACTTTAAATCATTCGATTCAAAAGAACCTGTTCGTGTTTATGGATACAGCAATGGTCGCTATGATGTAGGTAATGGCTATTTTGTAAATGTTGACGATGATGTGCAATTTGATCGTTAACATAAAAAAAAAGCTCTGTAGAGAATATCAATCTCTACAGAGCTTTTTACTTTAATTGTTGACGGACATCACCCTCTTCCATCTTCTACAAGTTGAATCTCCACCAAAATAACTGGTAGCATATAGAGATAACAATCTGAACGAAAGGAAGTACTTTGTTGAAACAACTTAGAAATTTCATCACCGTAACAGCACTTATCCTGATTACATCGTCAGCTCAAATGGCAAATGCTGAAACTCCAAGAGGCTATTCAGCTGCCGAACGGGAGGGACAGAAGCTGCATCAAGAGATGCAGGCTTACAATAAGGTAATCAATAGCGGTAACCTTCATCAAATTAATAATCATTATAATCAATTTACCACTCAATTAAAGGCAACTGAGAAAAAGATCGGACAAGTATCCGGCTCTGCTAACCGGAACCAATTGAATAATAAATATGTTCACCCTGCAAAAATTGCCGTAGAGAGGACAATTTATGAAGTATCTCAATTACGTCTTCTGCAATCTATTGAAGGTTCCGTTAATCAGAATCAATTAGAGAAAGCAGAAAACGATACCGCAAAGCTAGGAAGATTAATAAAACGAGCAGAGGATATTAAAAAAATCGGTGGCTATAAAAGCTTACCTAAAACTGCAAATCAATTTTTAAGAGAAAAAGAAGCCCATGTACAGGGGAATCTGGTAACAGAACGTCTTACGGAGTATAATTCCGTTATCTCAAAAGCAAATCTAGAACAACTTAACAATTTATATGATAACTTTACGAAACAAATCAAACTAGCAGAACAGAAAGTTGGACAAGTTGGAGGTTCCACAAACCGTACTAAGCTAAATAACACCTACATTAGACCTGCTAAAATTGCTAAGGAAAGAACAATTTATGAAATTTCACAGCTTAGATTACTATCTTCAATTGAAGCTACTATTCAAGAAACGACACCGGAAAAATTCACGAGTGATCTTGCTGTCCTCAAACGATTAATAAATCGCGGCAATGAAATTAAATCGGTAGGAAATTATCAGCATCTTCCTATGGAGATCTCGTCTACCTTGGAAGGGAAAAGATTTTATCTAAACTACTTATATCTTGACGCCACGAATACATTAGATCGGAATAACCCTGAACATGCATTCCCCCGCTTAGCGGAGCTAAAAATAAAATGGAATGCACTAAGTGAAGCCAGCAAAAAGGAAATCGTGATGAAGGATGCATGGACATTACAACCGGAAACCAAATATCCTGGATATCTCCCAAAACATTTAGGCTTTCTCTATCATCTTACTGGTGATTCACAATATAAGAGAATGGTCCAAGAAAACATTGCTCTTCTTAAAACCTACTATCTTAAAGACGGGCAGCTCCAATCACCAGAGTATCAAAAAATGGACTGGTGGTACCGAGATCCGTTTGCAAGGGACCTTAACGGCTTATACGAAGCTTATCAATACACAGAACTTCCTGAGATCATCGATTTTATCGATAACCAAGCAGCTCTGTGGATGTCAAAAGTACCACGTCAAAGTAATAACAGCTTTACCATTTACCCTTATGGCATTTCTGACGAAGGAAAAATCGGTTCTATTGAAATCAATCCTAATCAAAACATTCAAATAGCTCTGTTGTTTTCAAATTTATACTGGGAGCCGGAATCAAGATTTTATAAAAATCCCCTATTAAAGGACATTGTTTATAATGAAGTGAATGCTGTACTTTCCTTGCAAAAGGAAAATGGCTCTCTTCCCTTAAGACAACACTTGCCGCTTGTAGAGGATACAAACTATGGCGGCTATTCGGGCAATATGCTCTATCAGCTGGCCCAAGTATGGGGAAATCCTTCTTGGATCCAAAGCACAATTGAATTAGGAAACTGGTTATTCCATGAATATTCGATGAGTCATCCATGGAACACACCAAAAGATGCACCTAATTATCACTTTGATCGAATTAACAGCTTTAATTTAATAAGTAGAGTCCTGTTATTTTATGCAGCCGGTATTCCGGAACAGGATGTTCACAACTGGATACAATTTTCTGAAAATCGTTTTCCGGATGAAGATATGTACTTGCTTGAAAGATGGTATTTTTACAAATCGATACCGAGGAATTATTTAAATGGGAATATGGCTATCATCAATCAGCTCCCTCCAAGTATTTATAGTGAAGCTGCATTTCGAGATAAAATGTCGATACGTATAGTTGGAGAAACGATCAAGAATGCGACAATTACAGTAACCAATTCTCTTACAAAAGAAGCTGTTACTAGCTTTAACGTGAATGGTGACAATCAGCAAGCTTTTTCACTATTAAAGGGAGAATACGAAATAATCGTTGAAGCAACAGAGGCAAATGGAAAAACAACAAAAGATAGTCAAAAGTTATCTCTGCATCAAGATTTAACATATTCTATCGACGTGTTGGTATTCGACCAAAATAACCGCTTTTACCAAAAACTGAAATAATCATAAATACACAGGTAACTCTTGTTGCCTGTTTTTTCTATTTAAATATGAGGTTAACGTCCTCAGATCGTGATAGGCAGTTTAAAACAAAAAACAAGCCCTCATTCTTACGAACTTGGGCTTGCTTCGGCAAACTTTGGAGTGATGCAACTTACTCTGCTATATCCATAATACGTCCTTCAATCGCCGGCTCAACATTCTTAAGTCCAGCTACATGGTCTCTTAAGTTTTCCCAGTCAGACAAACCTAAATCTGTTACGCGACCTTCTGCGTATGCCTTAGCAAAGACTGAATAGCCGTCTCCACCTTTAGCTGTGAAGGCATTTGTTGCGATAGAATACTCTTTTGCCGGATCAAGTGCAGTGTATTGATCTTCTGTTTCTTCTACTTCCACTGAAACGATTCGCTCACCTGCAGGCTTCTTGCTGTCATATGTGAACTTCATGCCTGATACATGCAAGAATCCACCGCTTTCTTTTGGTGTTTGACTTACGCTGTGCTCAAGAGCCTCTAAAATTTCTGCTCCAGTTAGATTCATTGTCGCTAGAGTATTACCAAATGGTAAAACAGTTAGTACATCACCATACGTAATTTCTCCTGCATCAATTGCCGCACGGATTCCACCACCATTTTGCATCGCAATCACTGTGTTTGGTTTAAATTGTTTTGCTTTTGCCAACATACCGTCAGTAATTAGGTTACCTAGTTCTGTTTCACTGTTACGTACACTTGTTGCCGTTGGGGCTTCAGCTGTTGTACGTGGGTTTGCCAATTCCTTTGCTGTTGTTGCACCTGTTGGTGTATCTCTTATTTCAGCGATTTTATCTGAATACTTTTTCAACATAGCTGCTGCTTCTGGATTCGCTTCTTTTTCTGCAACTTCAATTAACTGAGCAGCTTCATTTATGATGACTCCGTCTTTGTCAAATTCAACATCCACTGTACCTAGATATTCTCCATATTGACTTGCTTGGACAATTAATGTAGGATCCTTTTCTACACCTTTTTCATCTTTATCAACAATTGATCCTGTATCAAGCTTCGTATGGCTATGTCCGCCAACAATAACATCGATACCATCAACCAACTTTGCAAGCTCAAGATCATTATCATATTCTACATTGTCATCATAGCCAATATGTGTGATCGCGATGATCTTGTTGATGTCTTGCGCTTCAAAAGCAGCCACTGCTTTTTCCGCTTCTTCAATATAATTTTCAAATTTAACATTACCCGGGCTTGAGATATCAGTTGTTTCTTCTGTTGTTAAACCGAAGAATCCAACTTTTTCACCGTTTACTTCCTTCACAACACCACTGTATATTTGACCATTTTCCGCTTTTTCTGTAACAGTGTCCTGGAATAAACCTTTCATATTTTTGTCAGTTGAAAAATCTACATTTGAGCTGACGAATGGGAACTCAGCACCTTTTACGAAATCTGCTAATCCCTTATGTCCCTCAGAACTTGAACCAAGATCAAATTCATGGTTACCAAATGTCATCAAGTCATATTTTAGTAGATTCATAAATTCAAGATCTGCTTGTCCTTTGAATTCATTGAAGTATAAAGTTCCGGAGAAAACATCACCTGCATTTAGTAGAAGTGCCTCGGGATGTTCAGCTCTTACCTCATTTACAGCTGTTACAAATTTAGCAATGTTTTCAATATGTGCATGTGTATCATTTGTGTGCATGATAGATAATTCGTACTCATATGGTAATTTTTCTTTAATCTTTTCTTTACGTTCTTTTGCCTTTTTCGCCATTTCAGGTAGTTCAGGATACTTTCCTGGATGCAGTTTGTTTCCTGCTTCCTTAATTTGAACAGCTCTCGTTTCTAAACGATTAAGCATAGCAAAAGCAGCTTTAGCTTCTTCTGTTTTATCTTCTGATAAAAATCTTTCAATTTTGTCTTGTAATGAATAAATAGAAACCTCATAAATAACTGTTTCTTTTGCAATTTTTGCATCTACTAAAAATGCATTTCTAATTGCGTTACGGTTATCAGTTCCATATACTTTACTAAATACTCTTTCAGCCTTCCTTATTTGAGTAGAAAGTGCATGATATGTTTCTACTAACTCTTCACTCATCGAATCTGCTTGTACGTAACCATTAAGCTTTTCCACTAATGCTTCTAGCTCTTTTGCGGTTTTAACAGAGTCTATTATTCTAGCAGCTTTTAATTTACGATCTTTCGCTACATTTAGCTGTGCTGTTAATTTCTTCTTCTCTGACCCATTCTTTAAGGCTTGTACTGCTTTTTCAGCTTTTTTAATATCAGCACTTGCTTTATCATAGGCTGCAGCAAACTCTTTTGAAACAGAAATTTCCTTTTGATTCTTTACATTGTAAAACTTCACTATGCTCTTAGAAGAATCCTGAGCCTTTGTGACCAAACTTTGAGCATTTGAGGCTGCTTCCGCCGAAATAGGACTTGTTGCAACAAATGCTGCTGTTACTAAGGCTGATGTAGCTGCTACTTGAGAAACTTTACTCTTTTTTTTCATTAAAATAAACTCTCCCTTTTTTGTATGTAATGATGAAGAATCTAAAAAAACAGCTTTTACACCACTGAGTATAGTATATTGTTTACTAGTTTGCTAGCCACCGGATAGATAATATCTCCTACTTTTACATTACAAATAAAAGTATAATTGGGTTTATTGGGTTGTGTTAAAAGTTTGTAAAAATTATGTAAATTGACTTCATATTTGATTTTTTAGGTCTTTTCACTTAATAACCAACAGGATATTAAAGCTATTTTCAACAATACCAACAAGAACTAATAGGAGTTTTGACTCTTCCTGATTATCAGGAATATACAACTATCATTCGCCTTAAAGATGATAAGGATTTCTAATTAATACATTTTGTAGAAGAATAAAAAAACCGCTGACAACTCTTGCCAGCGGTTTTCTTCAATTCGCGATATGAAGAATCGTTACATGGTCATGATCTACCCCAACTCCTGAGTAGGTGATATCACTTTTAAGCAGGATATTTCTATTTTGAGAGCTGGCCAGTAGTTCAGAAACCGTTTTACGGGCTGAACCCCATCCTTTGGCGATATTTACTCCATAGCTGCTTCCACCTGAGGTAAGGCCATGGTCACTTAAAAGATCTTCAATTGAACCGAATTTTGATGAATGTAACGAAAAGGATTTGCTTACATACATGTCATTAGATTTAATTCTTGCAACATTACTAAGCTTTTTATGTATCGTCAATGGTTGTAGACCTTGTTCATATCGTTCCATATTAATAAGCAAGAAGGTATCAAGCTCGTAATTATTAATCGTAAAGTTTACTGAAGGATCAGGAATAGCAAATTTACGATTTTTAAGTGGTACTTCAATACTTTGTAACTGTTTATTAATTAGGCTTGGTACAGATTGATAGTTTCCAGCCTTCTTAATTTCCACCGCTCTTCTTTTTAGACGGTCTAATTTTTTAAGATCTGAAGATACAATGCTTTCCTTATTTGCAATGGCATTTTTTCCAATTGACTTCAATAAGCGGTATTGAGATACCTCATAAATCACACGTTCTCTTGCAATTTTTGCAGGCTTAACATATTTTGCTAATAACGAATTACGTGTGCTTGAACCTGATACTTTCCCAATCGCTTTTTCTGTTTTTTTAATTTGATTCGAAAGATTATCATATTGAGCGTCAATATCATAGATCTCTCCACTATTGATGGTTTTTGTATAATTCTTTAGTAAATAAAGAAGGTACTCACCTGAATCAATAGCTGTGCTTTTTGAAGATGCTTCTGCTTTACTTGGAGTGTATAGAGTAAGAATTAGACATACACTTAAAACTAAACTAAATGCGATCTTTGAAAATCTCATTTTGCCCCTCCTAAATTTTACATTTTTTACTCACCTATCCAATTATCTTATTATTCCCATCTATATGTCTAGAAAAATATAGTCTATTACTCCCCGATCCTAGCAACACCAAGGGTTACAGCTCTAAAAACACAACTTTAAGATTAGTCACGAAAAGGTACAAAGGCCCAATGGACTAAGGAGAATAATTCATAGGTAAGAAAGTACTGTCTTTGATTCGACAAACTTCGTATCCTTGGTCTCTATCAGGGTGAAAAATAAACAAGTAAAGCAATAATAATTGTTTTACTCGATAATTAGATCTCCTTCCCAAAGTGTGAATTTAATGTTTTTATCGTTGTAACACCATATTCATTAATATTTAAATTTTGAGATTAATAACTTTAATTCCTCTGCCATATCCGACAAGGACTTTGCTGATCCCGCTATTTCCTCCATAGAAGCAAGTTGTTCTTCTGTTGAAGCAGCCACCTCTTCGGATGTAGATGCATTATTCTTAGCAATATTAGTCAATTCATTAGCAGTAGCATCCACTTCTTGAACACCTGCTGACATTTGTTCAGCAGTAGCAGAAACGTCTTCAATTATAGGTGTTATTGATCTCATTCTAGTAAGAATTTCACTAAATTTGTTCATCGCTTCTTTTGAAATATGCATCCCATTTTCTACATCACTTGTAACACGAGACATTATTTCAACTGAACCATTTGTCTCTTTTTGTATTACTTGAATTAAATCAAATATTTGTTTTGCCGATGCTTGCGATTGCTCTGCAAGTTTCCGAACTTCATTGGCAACAACTGCAAATCCTTTACCATGCTCGCCTGCTCTCGCGGCTTCAATCGCTGCATTTAGTGCAAGTAAGTTTGTTTGATCTGCAATACCTGTTATCACGTCCAAGATAGACGTAATCTCTTTAGAACGATTGGACAACGATTGAATCCTCTCATTAGATTCAAATACAGATGAATGAATGGAATCCATTTGGTTCAAAGTATTCTGCAATGCCTGATTACCTTCTTCAGCTTGTATAGTTGTATTTTGTGATAATTCCGCAACTGAAGAAGAGCTTTCTGCAATTCTAGCAACTCCTATTGACAGTTCATTTAACGATTGTGAATTTTTTTCAAGCCCTCTTGTTTGTGCTTCAGCACTACTAGCAACAGCTTGGATGGAGCTTGCTACCTGAGATGTAGCAGCACTCGTTTCCCCTTTTGTTCCTGTAATTTTACTAAATCATAAGACTTTCTCTCTAATTTCAGTCTTTCATTAGTAATTCTCTCAAACAATTTGTCAACCATTATACTACTTCATTCAATCACATGGTTCTTGATAGCCTTTTTAAGGAACGAATATCGACCTCATATTTATTGCCATATGTTCTAGGCGTCGGGATTTCTTCCTTTGGACCATAAAATAACAGTTTAAAATCATCATCTTTGTACTGAACGACAAAAAAGTCATCGAATTTGTCAAATGTATTTTTATTGATTGTTATAAAACTATTATCCTGTGCAGTTGTTTTAACACTTATTCTTCTACCGTCTTTTATGACATCATATCCATGTTGATTGGTCACTTTAGCTAACTCACCATTCGTGTAAAGAACACAATAGAATTCTCCTAAACGACCTAACAGGTGCCTTAATTCAGTTGCTTTACATCCAAGTACATTCATTTCAAATCGAAACATTTCCAGATATTCTTCATATAATTTTTTTATTTGTGAGATTCCTATTAAAACATGTTCACTAGTTTGATCCTTTTCATAGAGAAAAAGTTGCCCTTTATCCCACTCACCTACAACTGATTCATACTCTTCTCCTTTAGGTTTGTGAAAGATAAGTCCAGTATAAGGGTAATTTTCACCTACATATCTATAAGTGCTTCTATTAATATAGATAAATAAGTGTTTATTAAAAGGAATGCCTTTGTTATAACGATTGTAACAATAATCAGAGAGAATAATACTACTTGGGTTTGTATTAAATGTTGTTCTTAATTTTTCTCTTATTTCTATAGATGTTAAAGTATTGCCTTTTTCTTCTTTAAGAACCTCTATAAGTTGCTCGTAGATAGTCAACTGAATTCCCTCCTTACAATAAAGTAAGATTTATATATCGATTGTAGTCTTTTAAAAGTTGATATTCCCAAAATGAAAAAGCAATTATAAAATCTTCATTTTATCAATATTAATTCCTGTTCAATTGTATTCCGTTATATGGTCCGACGTTAATTGTTCCTAAAATTTGCTTCCACATACCTTCCCTCTTAATAATGTCAGGACCCTCATAAAATTCAATTACCGAAAAAACAACTTCATTATATCCTTGTTCCAATACAAATAAATTTAAATGATGGGCATCACCTAAGGAGTTTAGATGATTCACCCACCTCTTTAAAATCCCTCCATGTCCATAGGCGCTTCCTACATATCTGCTTGTTCCGTCTTCAGACCTTTGAATATAGATTCCATTTCTTGATAACGCCCTTTTAATTTGATTATCTTCTTCGTCATTCTCCCAAATGGAAATAATCTGTTTCCAATTAAAAGTCATTCCCATCACACTATTAATCGATGTATCAACGTCTGGTAGTTTTAACCCTTCAAACCTAGACATTCTAGCTATTGAGCTGGTCTCTTTACAGACTTTGATGATTTCTTTATTCTCTAATACACTCTTGATATTGATAGCCAAATTATCGTAATTTGTTGTTTTATAAACAGTAAGATACTTCTTTTTTGATTCTTCATACCCTTCGATACCTGCAAAACTTTCTTTTAAACCATCAACCATGTCATTAGCATGCTATATCCTAAGATAATAATCATTTTCCGAACCAACTAGCTCAAAAGCACGTATTTTATATATGTTTGGCTTAACCCTGTAGGAGACATATGGTGTGACTCCATCTCTCTTGTCGTCTTTCTCTCTAATATCAAATAGGCCTGCTAGTCCACTCTTTTTATATAAACTATCTAAAATATGAAACATTAAACACCATTGTCCTTTCCTTACTTTTTTTGTATTACATATCTATAGAACACCTTTTACAATGGAGGAACCTCGACTATATAAAGTTTATTTATTTTTTTATATTTACTCAGTCCATATTTCATTTCATTTATGTTCCGAAAAAATGCGCTTGTGTTCTTATAAGTTTCACCGACGCTAAGTGCCATTTGGAATTTCTGTTTTCCACAACAACTATTGTATCACGAACAAATAGTATAAATTACATAAAAAATAGCAATAAATTTCAAAAAATAGATAATATTACATGATAATAAGTTCTTATAAACCAATATTTTTTTACCATTAAAACCCCATAGCAATCCCACCTTAATTCCATTACTATTATCCATGCAAATTAATTAAGGGGGAATTTTTCTGAGAAAAAAGATTTTGTTCTATACGATACTGTTTAGCACAACGTTATTGATGACTCCAATGATTACGAATGCATCACCAGGTGGTTTAGATGCTAATGGTGGTCATGTATGCAGAACAAACTGTTCACAATACGGGTTATCAACAGGTGAATATCATTACCATAGGAATGGTGAGATTGTTAAGGTACCTACTTCTACAACAAATACTAGCAATGTAGCTTATCAAGATGCCATAAAGCAAGGCAACATACTCAAATCGAAATTATCAGCTTATAATCAAGCGATAAATAGTGGAGATATGGCGAAAATAAATGGACAATATGATGCCTTCACGAAGCAATTAAAATTAGTAGAATCAAAGATTGGCAAGGTATCTGGTCCTTCAACCCGCTCAAGCTTAAATGATCAATACGTTAGACCAGCAAAAGTAGCGATTGAAAGAACAATATACGAGGTATCACAATACCGTTTGTTAAACACAATTAGCCAGGATATTGCTGATGGTTCAATTGATCAAGCTATTTCTAACACCGAAAAGCTCGAGCGCTTAAAGAAGCGAGCTAAAGAAATTAAAGATGCCGGTGGATATCAACAGCTTCCGAGTGCGGTGAATAACTTTTTACGTTCTACAGAAGCTAACCACCAAGGAAATCTTCTTAAGAATTTACTTGGTGCATATAATGAAGCAATAAATAGTGGAGACATTTTCGAGGTTGATTACCTTTATGATGATTTCACGAAGCAATTACGCATAACAGAATTGAAAATTGGGCAAGTTTCAGGTTCTACTAACCGCTCAAACCTAAACGATAAATATGTTACACCGGCAAAGATAGCAATAGAGCGTACAATTTATGAAGTATCACAACTACGTTTAATGTTTGATATCGTCGACTTGATTGAAAGTGGCCAAACGGACAAAATCGATGCTAAGTTTCAGGTATTAGAACGTTTAAAACAAAGAGCCGAAGAAATCAAGGATGCTGGTGGTTACAATGCACTTCCTTCTATGATTAAAGCTGATTTGGAAGGATTTGAAGAAGAACTTCGAAATCCTCAGGACTTTTCAGATTTAGGACTTTTTGAAGCTCATTTTATTGATGTTGGACAAGGTGACAGCACGTTATTAGTCACTCCTACCCGTAAAACGGTACTTATTGATGGCGGCAAGGAATCAGAGGCAGATCAGTTGATACAATATCTTTCAGATTATGGAATTTCAACGATTGATTTAATGGTGTCCACTCATCCTGACGCAGACCATATCGGAGGACTTGTTTCTGTTTTGGAACAATTCGAAGTGAAAAAAGTAGTTGATTCCGGCAAATCTCATACAACGCAAACCTATACGGACTACTTAACACTTATCGATCAAAAGAATATCCCATTGGAAATTGCACAAGAGGGATCTTTTTTAGATGTTGATTCGGCAGTTAAAATAGAAGTATTAAATGCATTGGAAGAAAGCAGTGATACGAACGATTCTTCTGTCGTGTTGAAAGTATCATATGAAGAATCAGATTTCTTACTTACCGGTGACGCGGATGCCGAGATTGAAGCAGAAATGATAGCAGAAGGCTATAATCTTGACTCAGAAGTGTTAAAAGTTGGCCACCATGGATCAGACACGTCAACTTCACATGCATTCCTAGAAGCTGTCGATCCGCTTATAGCTGCTATCTCTGTTGGTGAAAATAGCTATGGACACCCAGCTCCAACTGTTATGGAACGTCTAACGAACTACGGAGTAGATCTATACACAACACAACAAAATGGCGACATACTGATGATGACTGATGGGCATGAAATTACGGCCTATACAGAACGTTAAGATGGAGGAGTCAAATTCCTCGGGGTCAGAGGGACAGGTTCCTTGTCCCTCTAATAAAAGAGGTGTTTTTAGTGAGAAGAAAGATCTATACAATTGACCGTTTTGAAAAGGATTTGGCTGTTTTGCTCTTGAGAGAGGATGAAACCGTTCAGGTTAATGTGTTGAGAAGTGAGCTACCAAAGGGTTTGGAGATCGGTTCACTCCTAGAGGCTGAAATTGATAGTGAAGGCCATGTCTTGTTATATCGAGTTCTTGACAATGAAACAGCAATAGTGAGACAAAGTGTGCGGAAGTTGTTAGATAAGATTGTGCGGAAGAATTGAGCCATTCCCAAGAACTTCTGTGAAGGTAAAGGATTGTCCGATAATGGGACAATCCTTTACTTTTAAACTTGATAATCGGTAAACGAATAAACCGCCTTAGCTCAATAAAAATAGAACTAAAAGCCACTTCGATCATTCTTTAGTATAGTTGGTTTCTTCTATTTTGTTTAGCGGACCGAGGAACCTGTCCCTTTGTCCCCATCATTCAATTCTTTTTCAATCTCTTCGTTTGAAATTATTTTCTCTTTATCGGCATTTAGCCTTTTTACAATCAAGTTTATCCTGTAATTCAATTTTGAAATTCCCTATACCACATACAAAGCGAAAACAGCAAACAACCCAATTAATAACTTGAACAAATCAATTAATGACTCCATATGTTACTATCTCCCCTTCGATTAATAACATAAATAGTACCAAACCATCCAGATACTAAACTTACCCATAAAAAATTCTTCAATTTCCATTAATGTTAGAAAAAAACTCAAGCACTAACCTAGGTAGATCAGCGCTTGAGTATGATGAGTAGTTTGTTGGATAAAATTCCAACTTATTCTAATTATAATCGAACAATCATGTTTTTTATATAAAATATTTACTCTTTATTTATGCAATCGAGTAGAGGGAAAAATAATTTAATTATTTTCGCCCCTCTCACACCACCGTACGTACGGTTCCGTATACGGCGGTTCAATTTATATTACAGTGTGTACTTTTAGATAATGATCTAAAGCAGAGGGAAGTCCCCTCTGCTTTAGTCTTTTATTTGAGATTGCTCTTTGAACAACTTTAGATAATCCGATGTATCGATAACCTCTTCGACAGAAGGTTAATCCCTTCGCCTCTTCCTCAGGGATTCCTAATTGGATAAGCGATTTGATTCGTTTCTTCGATACCTTCCATTTCTTCCAGATGATGACTCTAATTCTGGAGCGAAGCTTCTTATCTAGCTCAGTCATTGCTTTTTTCATATTCGAGATTCTAAAGTAGTTAACCCACCCAAGTATGACTTGTTTTAGTTTTAAGGTTCGGTAGTCTAGCGAAACACTCCAATTTCGCTTTGTTAATTTTCGAAGTTTCCTTTGAAATTTTTGTATTGACGTTGAATGGGGTTTTACTTGGTATTTCACATTCTTAAAATCGTAATAATATCCAAATCCTAAGAATTTCAAATCTTTTGGACGGGAGATTTTACTCTTTTCTCCATTGACTATTAACCCTAATTTATTTTCTATAAATCTCACGATTGATTCCATCACTCTATTCGCTGCTTTCTCACTCTTCACGAAGATTAGGGCATCATCAGCGTATCTCACGAATTGGAGTCCTCTACTTTCTAGCTCCTTATCAAGTTCGTTCAACATAATATTACTAAGCAGTGGGCTTAGGTTCCCTCCTTGCGGAGTTCCAACTGGTGTTTCTTCATATTTCCCATTCACCATAACTCCACTGACAAGATATTTCCTTATTAGGGAAATGACATCTCCATCATCTATTGTATTAGAGATGATCCGCATGAGTTTATCGTGATGGACTGTATCGAAAAATCTTTCAAGGTCAATATCCACAACCCAATCGTATCCATCATTTAGAATTTCCAAGCTTTTAATAATAGCCATCTCACAACTTCTTTTCGGTCTAAAGCCGTAACTGAATTCGCTGAACTGTTTTTCAAATATTGGGCTGAGTACTTGATGAATAGCTTGTTGAACTACCCTATCCACTACTGTTGGTATTCCCAATTTGCGCATCTTTCCATTTTCTTTTGGGATTTCCACTCTTAAGGCAGCTTGTGGTTGGTATTTTCTTGTTCTGATGCGCTGACGTAGCTCATCCTTGTTCTCTTTCAAATATTGTTTCAGTTCATCGACCGTTATTCCGTCGACCCCACTAGCACCTTTGTTTTTATATACACGCAAGTAGGCTTCATTCATATTTTGATTACTTAGAATTTGTTCTAAAAGTTCCACACTCGTTTCTCCTTTCCTCTCACGTAATAAGTGATAGCTCCATTTTGGTTATCCTTTGAGGTACGCTCATACTTTTACCATTAACACATTCGGAGTAGGTCACTTACGCATTCGTGGCGTTGAAACACTATAAATTGTTCAGCCCTTCATGAATTACTTCATTACTATGGCTTCTGCTGACTTCTTGCGACTAACCTTTTTCGACTGTACCTTTTGTACATTCGCAAGATCTCCCAGGGTAAGACAACCATCTTTCCTCTTTTACTCGCCTGATTTACTTTACAAAGTTACGCACATCTTTTGGACTTTAACTTGTTTAGGAGTCTTATCCCTTTGTAAAGCCTTAGTATCAGATTTCTGTTCGTCGAGCCAAGATTTTATTCCACGCTTCCTCCAGCCCTTATCTCACGATAAGTACCTTGCGCTTCCTTAGTGGTTGGTCGATGTGTACCCCCACAGTGGACTTTCACCACCTAGATAGTTGCCATGCCTGGCACACTAAAAAAAGAGATGCATAGATAGCATCTCGAAAGGGTATTTCACACAATGTAATTATAACATGTCGAATAATGTCGAACAGAGTCGAAAGTCCCAGGATTCATTTATAATTTCATCATGCGGGTCAAGGGGACAGGTTCCTTGACCCTCGTTACAAGTTTGGTTTAGTGGATCTAAAGAAATAGGGTTGTCCGATAAGGACAACACTATTTATCAAATACATACAGTAATCGTAAATAATAACTACCTTGCTTTAGCTCAATAAAATATAGAACTACCCCTCTTGGATCTGATTTATTACGTAACCTTCCATTTGAAAGAGACAGTTCAGAACTGTCAGTTTCTTCTTTCACAATTCACTATGTGGGTCAAGGAACCTGTCCCTCTGTCCCTAGAGATCCATCTCAACTGCGTTGTCAATTACTTCTTGTGGAATTTTTACTTCGTCAATTTTGTTGTATTCGCTATAATCACCTTCCATATTTTGTTTTATTTTGATTGTTTCACCGTCTGCAGATAGTTCCATATCCATTACGGTATTTAAGGTTGTTGGGTACATTGTTTCTTTGTTGATGATGATTTCGTATTTTACTTTATTGATTTTCATATTGTTAAATACTTCACCGTCTGCGTACAGATCTTGTGGAAGCGTTCCTTGAACAGTTTCTTTTATGAAGTCTGTAAATTTATCACCAGTTGCATTTAACGTGAGAATATAGTTATCCGCATCTTGTTCAAAGGTAAAATCATCAACGAATTTTTCAAGTTTCTTTAACTCTTCAGAAGGATTTGATTGTTGGTCTGACATTTGCATTAATTGGTCTGACGTTTCTTTCGGAAACTTTGACCATTGGTTTGAAGATGAGTCAAATACAAATATTCCTTCCGGAGAAAAATACGTTTCAGTCGTATAAGCAGTCTTAGTTCCTGCTTCATTCATATCCATGTCCATTTTTTGGTATAACGTCATTGGGTCTGTAACAACTATCATATCAATAGTTGAAACCATATCCATAGCATCCTTTTGCTCCCCAATAGACATTTCTTGCGTCATATCCATTTTCACGGCAAAACTTTTCACCTTTTCTGAAGCTTCCGTTGATTGAGTCATTACCTGCTCAAGATTTAGCTCAGAATTGTTTCCCTTTTCAACATTTTCTTTCGATACATCTGATTTTTCATTGACTGTTTCTGCTGTTTGATCACACGCTGCAAGTAAAAGCATAAGAAAAAAAGCAAAAATTAACGGTAAAGTTTTTTTCATTCAGTACACTCCTTGGTCATTCTTTTTATTTAATAAGAAAAGATAGATTCAAAGTTTCATATTATTCTACTATAAGTACTTCAGCATTTTTATAGGAATTGATTTATCTACAAAGAACCTTTAAAACTAGTTTCTTCAATATCACTACTCCTTAATCATCTATCCAATATATCATATTGGAAACAAAATGGAAACACCACTGTAATATTTGATATATAAATTATTTGTAAGGTTATCTACAACTATTACATTAAAATAAAAATAAGCCCTATCCATATTAGGAGCTAGGGCTTAGTCTATTGTTTTATATGTAATTTGACCTTAATCAAAATCATCTTCTATATTATAAAGCATATGGAGGAGGAAGGGGGATTCGAACCCCCGCGGGCTTTGACACCCCTGTCGGTTTTCAAGACCGATCCCTTCAGCCGGACTTGGGTATTCCTCCTAATAAGTGGAGCCTAGCGGGATCGAACCGCTGACCTCCTGCGTGCAAAGCAGGCGCTCTCCCAGCTGAGCTAAGGCCCCCTATAGATTATGGAGTGCCGGCGAGAGGACTTGAACCCCCAACCTACTGATTACAAGTCAGTTGCTCTACCAATTGAGCTACACCGGCGTATGAAATCTTAGTTAACCAGTATATCTTAAATAGATATACAATCACATAATGCTATGGTGGAGGATGACGGGATCGAACCGCCGACCCCCTGCTTGTAAGGCAGGTGCTCTCCCAGCTGAGCTAATCCTCCGAAGCTATATATAATGTCCCAATATAGAGAACATTATATATTATACTCATTACATGGGTAATTTCAAGAGTCTAATTTACAAATCAAAGTTTATTTTTGATGCTTATTCTGGAAGTCCTATTTTTTGAAAAGGATAAAACCGAAGTTTTACTTCTCCAATAACCGAATCATAAGGAACAAATCCAAACATTCTACTATCCTTACTATCTAAACGATTATCACCCATAACAAATAACATGTCATTAGGTACTTCAGTTTCTCCTGTACTATCTTCCAACGAAAAATTTCCTGTTAAATTATGCAGAAGAGTCTTTTCTTTATTTTTTATTAAATACTCTTCACTGAACACTTTTCCATTAATATAAAGAACATCATCTTCCATCTTAATGCTGTCTCCTGGAAGACCTATGACCCTCTTAATATACTGCTTTCCTTCTATATCTGGAGCATCAAACACAATCACATCAAAGCGTTGTATTTTTGATGTTTTACTTACTACGACTCGATCTGCATTATGAAAAGTAGGTGACATCGATTCTCCAAATACAGTTATTGGAGTGAAAATAAATTCTCTACAAATGAAAACAATGATAAAAGCAATTGCTATTGACTTTATCCAAGAAATTATTTCTTTTTTTGTACTAGACTTCATTGTTTACCCACCCCATACTATCCTTTTATAAAAAAATTAACAACAAACCGCAATTCATTAAATTCATAAAAACACAATCTAATAGTACCATTATCAAATAGTAATATAATACCATAACTCTCAAGTATTAAAAAGAACCTTTTATATTTTCAAGTTTTTCATAATTCTCTAAAATCTTATTAACTTATCACTCGGCTTTAAATTACATTAAATGGGTATTACTCCTACAATAACTCTACCCTTATTTTCAAATCATAAGCATAATGATATATTTCTTTGAAAAATAGTGGATTTAAAATGCATTAAAGGAAAATTCATCTAAAAATACGTTAATATATACCTAATAATAATCAGTTTCTTACTACTATTTTCACTATAGTATTATCAAATTATAATATAGTTGTGTGTTTCACTTTCGAGGTTGCTATTAATCTAGCACCTCTTTTTTTTATTTTCAGTAATCGTTTACACTCGAAACATTCTAAATACTTGAATTAGAATAACTTATTTTAATTTTATTACTTTTTAAATACCTATTTACACATCTTCCAAATAACCTTAAAATTCCCTATTGTGTATATTATTTGTAAATGAGGTGTCAATATGGAAAATCAGCGAACATACAAACATTGGACATTCAATGAACTTAAAGTATTAATTGAGCTAAAGGAAAAAGGGCTAAAATACAGAGAGATTGCTAAGAAACTTGACAGATCTCCTTTAAGCGTAGAAAAACGTTACAGAAAACTCATGAGTAGCTAAAGACAAACGTGTAAGCGGACATACACATGAGGTTATCAATCAGCATGCTTACACAGTTTCCAATTATCCTCTCTATACAACTCCTTCTAAAACATATATAGAAACACCACTAAATATTTATAAGTAATTCACTCAAATTTTAAAAAATTCCTTTTCCTCCCTTATTTCGACATATTTTTTAGTTATCGACTTATATAATGGGTTGGAATTTAATTTCCATAGGAGGATTTTTTTATGAAGTTACCTAGTCTGTGTTTTATCGCTTTATCTTTCATCTTACTAATGGGCTGTGCAACAACTGACACAACTCAAGCCAACTCTACAAATGACACAAATAAAGAAGAATCTTCGTCAAGCTCAAATAAGAGTGATGAATCATCGAAGTCATCAGTTCTAACTGAAGAAGAATTAATGGGAGAAGTTTATACAGTTGCTTCGGACGAAGCTCCTACTGGTTATATTCTTGAAGGCATCCAACCCGCTAAGATCACAGGAAAAGAGTATTCTGACTTTGTTGTAATTTTCAAACACGAAAAAGAACCTTTGATTCAATTTCCTGTCGTCAAGGCTTTTTCATATCAAGAAGGCGAGTGGCTTTCATTTTCTATTTTAAATGAAGAAGACAATGCGGGCTCTTCTCTAGCCATAGGTGGAATACACCCTTTCATTTCTCCTGACCAAGAAGAGGTTATTTTAAATGAATCCGAAGGTAGTGGTGGCTTTATGAGTTTATACATAATCGGCAGTAAGGACGGAAATACAATAGAGTTACTGCACAAAACGGAACCTCTCCCAGAAGGCGCATTTTCTTATGAAAATGGCGAACTGAAAATATTAGACTTAGACTCAAACTCTGAAACAACAATGAAATGGGATAATGAATCGAAAACCTTTAAATAAAATAATATCTATTCAACCTACTTTAATAAAAAACCTGAATGGAGATTGTTAGCATACGAATCCATTCGGGTTTTAAAATTTTCTCATACAAGTCGTAGTTTGTTTTTCTATCTGGCTAAGGTAGATTCCATCTTCTCCCCCAACCTTTATAAAATAACAAAAAAAAAGAGCCAAACGGCTCCAAGTTTTTTTATAATCGCACTTCGATTAATGAATAAGCATTAATTTATTTATGGTTATTACTTCATAAACTTCTCTACTAATTCATAACATCTCTCTTTTGTCGTATTTGCGAGAGAGGCTACATATTCCAGTGATTCCATCGTTCCACCTTCAAACTGGCTTGCATCTTTTTTTGCAGTCTCATCTCTGTATGTGACCCATTTTCTTTGTTCTTGTCGTAGTTTTTCCATTTCATTGCTAGAGAGTTGCTTTTCTAGCACCTGGTAGATTTCATTTAATACTTGATCCCATTTATCTAAAATCACTTCTTCTGATTTTGTCATTCCTATTGTTGTATCATCATCGTTATTCCTAATTTCAGTTACTTCCTTCTCGATGCTTTTGAGCTTTTCTACGTATATCTGCTTATTTTCTTGACCTTTTTTTGTTTCATTGCTTTCATTTTCCTCTTCTGCTTTACGATCTGCTGGTTGCTCGGTTTCCTCTTTACTATCCGTTTCTACCGTAGGTTTTGTGTCCACACTAGTCTCAGTATCATTCTCTTCAAGTACTTCTTCTTCTTCTTCATTCGCAATATCTTCAGAATTATCTACGTTAGCTTCATTGTTACATGCAACCAGGAAAACCAGAAGAGAAAGAGCAGCAAATAACTTATTCAATGAAATAACTCCTTTCTTAATTTGAATACCTTTTACCTTCTATAAGGTACACCTTGTTTCTTCATTTTAAAAGAGACAAAAGGTATATTTATCCACGTTAGTTCAACCATAACAGTGCGGTAACTTTGTGCATATAAAATAGCCACGTGATATATCGCGTGGCTATTTTCATCATTATTTCAATACTGACCTCAAGTATCATAATCAATGTAAGAAGAAAAAATAAGTCTTACCGAAATGTTCGATAATGGTTTAACCTCCTAAGTATTAAAAAAGGATGCTCTTAATGAAATATAGAAATCATCTTTATCTTACATATTTTTCATGTGTCAATATTCTTTGTATCTGGTTAGATATATGAAGAGTTATGTTATCGATCAAGCTGAACATTCGTATCAGGAAGAACGTAATATCCTCCACCTACTTCATATTTTCCATCCTCAATTCCATAGACCCTTACTGTCTGCTTTGGTGCAAACTTTTTATAAAACCTGCCCTCTGGCGTATTAACAGTCATGTATTTCGTTTTCCCCCATACATGTCCAAAATAGTATAAAGTATCTTTACCATTGCCTTTCAGAACATAATAGCCACCACCCACCTGGTAACGATCATCTTGAATTTCGTATACCTTTAGACCTTCACCTTTCTTTAATGTACGATGAACCTTTCCTTGTGGGTTATATAATGCCATGCCTGCTTTTTGAATTAGTACACGGCCAATCCAAGGATACTTATCTGTCGTTTTTTTCACTTCAACTTCTAATTCATAAGGGAAACTGGCTTTATTAACGTTGATGTATTCTGCAAGTTCTAAGAAGTATGTACCTGCTTTTAGAGAAACCTCATTTATCCGGTCAGCACCTTTAACTGGTAATTCGTTAAGCAGATGGTCAATAAATATCTGTTTACCAGAGGAATCGTAGATTCTAAGGTTTCCATAGCTATTTGGATATTTTCTATGTTTGATTATAATCGTACTATCCTTAGTGAGTGTGAATTTATAGGTATCTCCATCATCTGTTCTTGGATTTGTTACAAAAAAACCTTTATAACGCTTATTAAACTCCATATTATTCGCTAAATCCCAAGTATCATTATCTTCTTTCTCATAATAATTACCTGGTTCAAAAGAAACGCTAAAATGATATGTAACATCTAATATATTTGTTCCTGCGGATAATTCAAGATAATATGTCCCTGCAGGTAAACCTACTTGACCTGTCTCGTCTTCTATCAGACTAGGATCTGAAGTATATTTTAAATATTCATTATTCACCTTTCCATTTGAAAGTTTAACCGCTACAATACCACTCACATGATTACTGTCTACATTTACTGTAACAACTCCACTTGAAGGCAGTTGGATCTTATAAATATCCTTTGAGCCCCTTCTAAAGCCATCATCCGCAAATGTGGATTGATATTCCTTGTTAAGCTCTATCGGTGTCGCCGAAGAATAAATCTCATTAGGCTCCTGATTGATATTTGAATATCCACGGCTTACTTCTGCCTGAACCTGTGTAGCTGATGGTAAAAATATAAGTGAAAATATTGCAATTGTTAAGATGGTTAGTAGATTTTTCATTTATGTCCTCCTAAACTATTTTCTATTAGTATTTTACTATAATGGTAGTATTTGTGAATACAATCGACAAATTCTATCATTATTTTTGTGGTTCCTAATCCCTAAACTATTGTTATTATCTTCAAAATAATTTACTTATAGGAACCCATTCAATATATCCATAATTCTGGTTTTATACGATAAAACAAAGCTATTTTATAAATATTTAAAAAACATTTACAACCTCAATACAAATAAGTAAAATAATACCATAGTACTAATTCCAAAGGAGAATGAAATTGTATACTCTTACTTTATTACAATTAGACTCTAAAAGAGATTTATTAATGGAAATTGATCAATTAAAATTGAACTTAATTAAAACTGCTCTCCTTTATGGAATAAACCATCCATTTACTATCTCAACCAGTCAAGATTTGGATAAATTAATTATTGAATACCAAAAGCTAGCAATAAAATAGTAATAGCTAACTTTTTCCTTATTGTTTTATAAGTAAGAACTGACCCGCTTGCTTTGAGTTTACCTCCAATTTGAAAAGCATAAAACATATAGATCTACACACAAAAAAAGGTGAGCTGTAAGCCCACCGATACTTCACAATACTGTACACCTTTTTTCATCAATAAAGAAGGCCCAAGGACATTTCCCCGTCTCTCCTAAGTACTTATTCTATTATTCTTTCTGTCGTTCTATCCTCTGCCCATGAATTATGATATACAATCGCAGCACGTTTCATGTTAACTGCTATGGCTTTATTTATTTCAATAACAAAGGTTCTAGGACTAGCATCACTTGTACAATTTCCACTATAATTTCCGGTTAGATAAAATACGATTTCTCCTATATAAGAATTTACTGTTGTTTTGGTTAGGTTATAGGGACATGAACCCGATTCAAATATGCTTACAAAATAATAGTCATAATTCTGAAAATCTACACTAGGTGGCTTTTTTTCCAAGCGAAAATAACTCCAATTTTTATTGAATTGTTCTAGGTTTGTTGATCTATACACATGAGATGTTAAATTTGGAGATTCATCTTCTCGACCCCTTTTTCTATTGCAATTACATGTCTGAAGCCTTCATCTCCTTCCTCAAGATTCACTTCTTTTTCGTTAGAACACCCAATAACAACACTTAATAAGAAAAAAGTAAAAACAAGTACCCTAATCATTCATTACACACATAAGCCTATATTGCAACTCGTTCAAAGATTAGAAGATTTTATAATTTGTTTTAACAAATAAAAACAAGAGAGTATATGGACTATACTCTCTGCAAAAAAGACAAACCTTATTCATTTTTAAAAAGTGGCATATAAAACAAACAGAGATAAGTAAATTATCTCTGTTTGTTATGTTGGTAATATTTTATTATTTATTAATAGTTACTCCAGCTTTTTGTGCATTTAATGCAGCATCAGTAACATCGATATCAGTTGTTGCTACAGTAGTTAATTTTGCTACTGTAGAAGCATCAGTTACAGTAAGAACAAGCTTACCTTGAGAAACTTCAAATGAGTTGATTGCTACAGAAGCCCCTTTGCTATCGAATAATTGGATTTCATCAGAGATAGATTCTGTATTAGCAATTGCAGCAATTGCTTCAGAATAAGTTACTGTTAACTTAGTTAGGTCAGTTGCAACGAATGATGTCGCAACAGGAGCAGCGTTATCAGTAACAGCAATTTCAGAAATAAATGAGTTAGAAGTTTGGTTTTCTAGACTTTGTACACCATTTACACGGAAGATTGCTTTAGTATCACTAGATGTTACAAATCCTTTTGGTAATTCAATTACTACTTTAGTTTGATCTACAGATCCATCATTATTTTTCACAAACGATACCTTTGTATCAGATGGAAGAGTAGTACCATTTACTTGGTATGCTGCTGCATTAAGAGCAGAACCAGTGCCAGTTGCTTTAACTTTCACACCGAAGTCAACAGTCACAACGTTGTCTGTAGCACCTGCACTTACGATATTAAATGTTGTTTCAACTGGTTTTGTAGGATCTACAACTTCAACTTCAGTTGAATATTTTGCACTCTTATTTTTTGCAAGTGATTTATCAACTACTAAACCTTCAGCAAAATCAAATCCATATTTGTCTGCTTTAAGCCCATTAACAAATGTAAATACTACTTTCTTAGCATCTTCTGAAGAGATGTTAGCAGTTGCTACATTTCCAAGTGATAAAATTTCTCCTTTAGCATTAACAACAGCTACCTTAGAAGAATCTAAAGAAGTTACTTCTTCAGTAAATGTCACTGTAAATCCAGTTACTTTACCATCTTTCACAGTGTTTTCAACATTTGCTACTGCTGGAGCTACTGTGTCTTTAGATACTGTAACAGTATTTGTAATTGCAGCAGAGTTTTTATTACCTAGTGTATCAACTAAAGCTTCTTTTGCAACTGTTAATGTTACTGTATCAGAGTTAGATCCTTTGAATAGGTATGCACTATTTAATGTAACAGTGTACTCTTTATTGTTTTTAGGGTTAACAACTGCTGAGCTTACAACATTAGCATTGAACGTTCCAACTTTTCCAGTTATAGCTAAAGTGTTACCAGCTAGTGCTTTATCAAGAGTAACTTTAACTGTGTTTTCACCAGTTGCTTCAACACTTGTTACAGAAGGAGCATTGCTATCAACAGAAACTGTTAATGGAGCCGATTGAACATCTTTAATATTTCCAGCTGCATCTTCAGCATTTACTACTGTCACATCATATGATTTAGTAGCATCTAAGTTAACAGCTACAGTTGCAGTGTTACCACTAACTACAGGAGTATAGTTGGCACCAGCAATTTTAACATTATCAATTGACTTAACATCTTCGTCAAACGTTAAAGTAATAGAAGTAACTTTATCTTTTGTATCCTTAACAGTTGCTTTAGCTTCAGTTACAACTGGAGCAGTTTTATCTGCTACTGTAACTTTTTCATTTACCGGGCTTAAGAATTTGCCGTTTGTACCTTTAACAGTTTCAAAAGGTACCTTAACTGTATATTCACCTTTGAAGAAGTTAGTAGCAGAAAGTGTTAATGTTTTACCATCTTCACTTAATTTTTGAGAAACAGTACCTGCGTTAGCAGCACCTTCACCAGTGACTAATGTGATTACATCGTTTTTAGCAGCATTAGTTAATGTTTTAGCATCAATAGCAGCACTGAATTCAACTTCAATAGTTTTTGCATTAACTGCATTTACAGATTTAACTACAGGAGCTACTTTTTCTTCATAGCTAGCAACTACAGTCATTTCAGCTGAACGTAATTGAGATTCAATAGCAGGTAGATCTGGGTATACATCAGTTCTGTCTGGATATAATGCTCTACCAGCTTCTTTAATTTCAACAGCGCGGACTTTAAGACGCTCTAAAACTTTGAAGTTGTCAGCAGCTTTTTCAAGCTCACCAGCTGCAACTTGATCAGCGATTTCGCCCATTAATTCATATTGAGATACTTCATAGATTACTGCTTCGCGAGCGAATTTAGCATCTAGTAAGTAAGAAGATTGTAATGCTTCACGTACTTCAGAACCGTAAACTTTACCAATTACTCTTTCTGCTTTTCTGATTGTAGCAGATAAGTTGTTGTAAACTTCTACAGTTTCGTCAGTGATTTCACCAGCTTCAACGTGCTCTGCAAGAGCTGCAGTAGCTTCAGCTAGATCGCCTTTTACGAATTTTACTGCATCGATGTAGTAAGCAGCTTTTAAGCGGTTTGCATCAGCAGCTGCTACACGAGCAGATAATAGTGATTTTTGGCTACCAGTTAAAGTAGCAACTTGAGCTTTAGCGCTCTCGATTGATTTTTTTGCTTTGTTAAAAGCTGCAGAGAAATCAGCAGATACTTCAAGGTTAGTACTTCTGTAGAACTTACCAAGAGCGATTGCATCCTTTTCTGCTTGTACTACTGCTGTTTCAACTTGTGAAGCTGATGCAGCACTTGCTGGGTTTGCAGCAACTACTGCTGATGCAGCAACTGCAGCTGTTAAACCTAGTTGTTTAGCAACTTTCTTTTTAGACATTGTGTGTGTTCCCCTTTCGAGTTTGAAAAAATTATTGTTTTTATTAATAGGAGATTTTCGTTTCGCAACTAAATTCCTATTAATCTACAAACTATCTAGCTATATTCTCCTGTACATTTAGAAATTATTTCATATATTGAGAGAAATTTCAACTATTAATTAGTATATTTTTTCCTTCAATATGTAAGTCTTTCTATTAGAAGAATACATTACCAATAATATAACATATTACGGAAGATTTCTAGTACTTTCGACTATTTTTCTCTGCCAATTACTACTAGTTTAATATTCCATAAAAATATTAATCACTACTAATATGCTCGGATAGCTGTTTTAAAGATCTTTATTTCAATAAAAAAACCTTACGTCATTATTATCGACATAAGGTTGGTATTATTTAGATATTTTATAAATTATAAATGGATTTTCTTCCAATTGAGTGATATTCTACCTTGTGTTTTGCTACATCTTCCAAATCATAGCAATTACGCCCATCAAAGATGATTGGCTTGTCTAGCATGTTCACATAATCTTCAAGTTTAATCTCTTTTATTTCCTTCCACTCTGTTACGATAAAAACGATATCAGCCATCTCTATCGCTTCTTTTGCTGAGTTCGTATAAACCGTTTCCTTAGGTAAAAGCTTTTTAGCATTTTCAGTCGCAATCGGATCATATCCAACTACTTTGGCACCTTCATTAACCAATTCATGACTAAGGGTAATAGATGCCGCCTCACGCATATCATCTGTGTTTGGTTTAAAGGCAAGGCCTAGTAAAGCAACTGTTTTCCCTTCAAGTGATCCAAAACGCTCTTTCGCTTTCTTCACAAGTAAACGTTGTTGTTCATTGTTTACTTGAATAACTGATTTCAATAAATTGAATTCATGTTCCACAAAGCTTGCAATTTGAACTAGTGCATTTGTATCCTTTGGAAAACATGATCCTCCATATCCAATTCCCGCCTGCAAGAACTTATTACCGATTCTATCATCCATTCCCATACCTTGAGCAACATCACTGACATTTGCTCCTAATTTTTCACATAGGTTGGAAATTTCATTGATAAAGCTGATTTTTGTTGCTAGAAATGCATTTGATGCATATTTAATCATTTCTGCACTTCGAATATCTGTTTTGTAGATCGGAATACCAAATGGCTTGTTTACTTCTTCAATTATAGCTGCTGCAGCCTCTGAGTCTGCACCAATGACAATTCGGTCTCCGTTAAATGTATCAGATACAGCTGAACCTTCTCGTAGAAATTCAGGGTTTGATACAACCTCCACATTTAAATCTTTCACTAGATTTTCCAGAATGATTTGTTTAACTTTTTCATTCGTTCCAACAGGAACTGTACTTTTTGTCACAACAACAGCATTATCTTGCAGATTTTGGGCAATATCCTTTGCCACCTGCTCGATGAAGCGCAGATCTGCTGTCCCATCTTCTCTTTGTGGTGTTCCGACTGCAATATACACAACCTGTGCGTTTTGAAAGGCTTCTGCATGCTTGGTTGTGAAGTTCAAACGGCCGGCCTCATAGTTTTTTATCATAAGCTCTTCCAAGCCTGGTTCAAAGATTGGTGAAATTCCTTGCTTCATCCGCTGTACCTTTAATTCATCAATATCTACACATGTGACATGATGGCCGATATCGGATAGGCACACACCGGTGACAAGACCGACATAGCCTGTTCCTACAACCGTAATTTGCATATTATTGACCTCCATTATCCTTGCTGACTATTTCTTTTAAATAATCATAGACTTGATTTTTTAGATCATCACGCTGTAAAGCAAAATCTACAGAAGCTTTAATAAACCCGAATTTATCGCCTACATCGTAACGAACCCCGTTAAATGGGTACGCAACTACAGATTGGACATCATTTAAGATCTTTAATGCATCTGTTAATTGAATTTCTCCACCTGCACCAGCCGGCAGGTCATCCAAAATGCTAAAGATATCAGGAGTTAAGATATAACGTCCCATAATTGCATAGTTTGATGGCGCATCTTTGACATCCGGCTTTTCAACTAATGAATCCACCGTAATGACTCCCGGCTTTTTTTGCTCCTCCATAGGCGCGATAATACCATACTTTGAGACATCCTCGTCAGGTACTGGCTGAACCCCCACAACTGAGCACTCATATTTTTCATACATATCAATCAATTGCTTAGTACACGGAACATCTGATTTAACAATATCATCCCCTAATAATACGGCGAAAGGCTCGTTTCCAATAAAGCGGCTTGCACAATTAATAGCATGCCCAAGGCCTTTTGGTTCTTTTTGACGGATATAGTGAATATTAGCCAAATTAGAGATTTCCTGTACTTCAGCAAGAACCTTATCCTTGCCTTTTTTAGCTAGTGTTTCCTCCAGCTCATATGATTTATCAAAATGATCCTCGATCGCACGTTTTCCACGCCCGCTAACAATCATAATGTCTTCAATACCTGATGCAACAGCCTCTTCAATAATGTACTGAATTGTTGGCTTATCAACAATTGGCAGCATTTCCTTTGGCTGTGCCTTTGTTGCTGGTAAAAATCTCGTTCCTAACCCTGCTGCAGGGATTATCGCCTTACGTACTTTCATGGTATTTCTCCTCCCCTATTTCAAATACGTTTTTTTCACTGCATTCCAAGCATAACCTGTGAAGCTAAATACAGAACGGATGAGACTAAGTTTTTCTACATCTCGGTAAACCTTCCACGTTTGCTTAGCCGCTTTTACTTTGTTACTCGAGATCGAACCAGGTACCAGCCGATAATAAGCTAACACTTCCTGTAAACCATGTGCCTTAATGCCTCGTTTTAAGATCGAAAGCCATAGAGCAAAGTCCTGTCTTGTTCGAATATTGGGCATTTCTATTGGTCCTGTTTTTTCAATATTTACAACAGCAGTTAAACACCCAATGATTGTGTTACTCAATAATCCGTTATAGTCAATCTCGTCCGGAATATCAATAACACGGTCAAGCTTCTGTCCATCAACATCCATTAACTGATATTTTGAATATGTAAAGGCATACTCATTTTCTTCCATGAAACCTATTTGCTTTTCCAACTTCGTTGGAACCCATAAATCGTCACTATCTAAAAATGCGACATACTTTCCTCTTGCCGCCTTAATAGCTGTATTTCGTGCAATCGCAGCCCCACTGTTCTCTGTTAGCTCAATTAATTTAATTCGTGAATCTCCATCTGCATACTTTCTAATCACGTTTCTTGATTCATCCTTTGAGCAATCATCAACGATAAGCATCTCCCAATGCTCATATGTTTGTGAAAGAACAGAGTCGATTGTAGCAGGAATAAACTTTGTACTATTGTAAGAAGGTGTGATGATTGATACTAACGGCTTGTCCATACTTTTCCCTTCCTTCTATAAAAATTTCTTTTTGTAGAGGGAAACCATGTAAGCTGCGTTTTCCTCCCATTGGTAATGCTTTGCTACATGCTCTCGTCCAAGCTTCCCCATCTTTTTGCCTTCTTCAGGATGATTAATGAAATAATCCATTTTGTCTGCTATTGCTTGCGCATCTTTAGTAGGAATGACAAAACCTGTTTGTTTGTCCAGCACAACCTCAGGCAAACCCCCGACATTAGCCACAACAACAGGTACTTCACATGCCTGTGCCTCTACAGCAGCAACCCCAAAGCTTTCACTATCCAATGTAGATGGAACAAAGAAAACATCGAATTCATTAATTTTATTCGGCACTTGATCATGCGGAATCTTGCCAGTGAATGTTGTTTGATCTGAAATAGCAAGTTCCTGTGATAGTTTTTTGTAATCTTCAAGTAAAGGTCCACCACCAACAATCGTCAGATGTGTTTTCTTGTAGGTTTCCTCATCAACCTGGTCTTTAAAAAGAGCATACCCTTGTAAAAGGTAACGAATACCGTACTTTTCTGTCATTGTCTTTACAATCCCAAAGTTCGTTCTATCTGTTTCATCACTAATATCATTTGGCTTAAACACATCCAGGTTTACACCAAATGGTGTGACTTCAATATCTTTGTTTGTATACTTGGCAGTCTCCACCTTCATGATTTCACTTGTTGATCCAATCATATCTGCACACTTCAATGCATATTTTACCATATAAGTATTGATTGCACCTTCTTTTGGGAAGTCAAAAATATCCATTCCCCAAACAGAAATAACATATGGATGGTAGTTTGCCAAAGCACCAATTACACCATAACTTGATACATAATGAGCATGAAGAATATCAGGCTTTTCTTCCTTTAATATCTTCTTTAAAGTAGAGACCGTTAAAAAATATGTTAACTTGTTAGACCCTACATTTAAATAATATGTTTTGACATTTTTCCAATGTGAACGATCTTGATCATCCTTGTGACTGTCAAAGCTGATATTAATAATGTCAAAGCCTAACTTATTATAGTAATCCAAGAATTTTTTTGTATGGACATTACTGGCTGGGCCTAGAACGGCAATTTTCATGCTTTGTCCCTCTTTTCTTTTAAACGTAACATATCGTCGGCTACTTTCCTAACCCTCGCATACCAGCTATGGTTTTCCCAAGCTTTCATCGCAATCGCCTGCTTTGTTTTCATGTACTTATCAGGCTGTAGAAGTTCCAGAATCGCTTTACCATACTCTGCTGCATCGACTTTTGATACGACACCGAAGCCCTCTTCTGTCAAAAGGCGTGCTTGGGCATCACAATCTGTAGCCACAACAGGCAAATTATAAGCTAGATATTCAAACAGCTTTACAGGAACAGCAAAATCATGATAGGCATTTTTTTCCCTTGGAATTAATGCAACATGTGAACGGTCATACACCTCAACTAATTGTTGACCAGATAAATGACTCACCTTTAACCAACTATATTGCTCGTACTTTTGCATTGCATCATAATTATTATACTCATTTTCACGACAGACTAACTCAAGATTAATGGTATGTTCATTTTCGTTTAATACTTTAAATGCTTCCAATAGCATAAGCATCCCTACTTGGTCACTTATCCCTCCGACAAAAACAGCTTGATATGGCTTTTCCAGCTTCATATTCTTTCTGCTGATGTCCACCTTCTCCATTCCAGGTGGAAGCTCACTCACATTACCTTGCCATCCTACATATTTATTCATTTCTAGAGATGGTAGATAGAGCACATCGACATACTTTTGATACGTTTTTAATTCTTGTTTATATACCTGTCTCATGAGATAACGCAAGAACTTAATTCCTTTTGGCGGAACATACATATCATCAAATTGCCAATAGACATCTCTATAGAATAAGCTAATTGGTATATTTTTTTGTTTCAAAACATTCCAAAATCCACTGTCTATCTTTATGTTTCTTGGTTTTCGATCAGGATCTGTGAACCAATAAGGCATTGTACTATTTTCCATATAACAAAAAAGTGCTTTGTCATATTCATCACGAGCCTTATATTGTTCAATTTTATTTTGCCTTTCACTTGTTGTTCCTGAGATAAGCACAAGCTCAAGATTTTCTTCTTCACAATATTTTTTAAATGCTTCAACAATTTTTTTCGGTCTTACACCTGATCCACTTTTAGGATTTTCTTGCAATTCATATGGAAAATACACGATGATGTGCTTCATATTCTTCCCTCAATTCACTAGAATTCGTACCATTACTACGAAAAAAACTCCCGTCACTCCTATCATTCAGATAGGTTCAGTTTAGACGGGAGATATATTTTTACTTATAATAATTCATTGTATTTTGGAGCCCAACAAATAGGGATGTACTCGGAACCCAATCTAATTGTTCCTTTGTAATTTTGTTACAAAGAACACTTTTACGGATATCTCCATTACGCTCTTCTTCATAATTTACAGCTATATTTGTTCCTGCAACTTTTTGCATTGTTTCAAAAAGGCTGTTTACTGTAATTTCCTCACTAGAAGATACGTTTAATATTTGATTATGTCCCATGGTCAGCGCTCTGACATTTGCATCAGCTACATCTTCTACATACACAAAATCTCTTGTTTGCATTCCATCTCCATAAATGGTTGGAGAATTGCCTTTAGCCAACGCATCCGAGAATATGGCAATGACTCCACCTTCACCATTTGCATCTTGGCGAGGTCCGTAAACATTTGCATAACGCAAAATCGTATAGTCAATATCAAATGTTTCCTTTGCCATTTTTAAATAATATTCAACTGAAAGCTTAGACACTCCATAAGGAGATAAAGGATTAGTAGGGTGATCAAGCTCTACAGGTAGTGAAACCGGATTTCCATAAACTGCTGCAGATGATGCAAAGACAATTTTCTTTACATTATACTTCTTTGCCAAATCAATAATTTTTAAAGAGCCATGTATATTTACTGATTCATCGTACAACATATCATTTATTGAATGAGCAACACTTACTTGAGCAGCTTGATGAATGATAGCTTCAGGTTGAAAATCCTGGACTACTTTTTCCATCAATTCACTATTTATGTCACAATCCATAATTGGCACATTTGGATTTACATTATTTTTATTACCTGTCACAAGATTATCAACCACATAAACATCATGATTTTCATCCATTAACTTATCGACAATATGTGAACCGATAAATCCACAACCGCCAGTTACAAGAACCTTCATACTAGAGATTTCCCCCCAAAGCTACCTAGCACCTTCACCTGTAAAGATAACTCTTATTGTCTTAAATGCAGTGTTTAGATCTAATAGCAAGCCCATGTTTTTTATATAAATTAAATCATATTCTAATTTTTCCTTTGGTGAAATATCGTATCCACCGTTTACTTGTGCCCATCCAGTCAAGCCCGGTTTTACTAGTAAACGCATTTTAAACCCTGGTATATCACGCTCAAAATCGTCAGTAAATTCTGGACGTTCAGGTCTTGGACCAATTAAACTCATATCACCTTTGATAACATTAATCAGCTGAGGAAGCTCATCAATACGTGTTTTACGGATAAAAGCCCCGACTTTGGTTACACGCGGATCATTCTTGCTAGCCCACTGAGCTCCATTTTTCTCCGCATCATTTCTCATTGATCTAAGCTTAATGACATTGAATTTTTTTCCCTTATATCCTACTCGTTCTTGGAAAAAGAGTGCATTCCCCGGTGACTCAAGTCTAATTATAATCATAGTCAACAAAACAATAGGGGTTGCAAGGATTAATCCAATCGTTCCAAAAAGAAGATCAAAAAAACGTTTCAAATACAGATTGTATATTGTTTCCTTAGGTATTACAGCCAGTCTTTGATATGAATTTGTTTGAAATATTGTTGATTCTGCTCGATTTATTGCCATCCTTATCACCTCGAATACTAAAACATGGCTATCATAAAAATAGAGAACCTAAGATGGTACTCTTTTTAAAACACTCAGTTAACAAAGCATCATAAAAAAAATATCATTTGAAACGTAAAAGGTCAATAAGAACATTATGAAATACTGCCAATACGTTCCATCTAACAAGTGAATTACTGTATATTGTGACACTTAATTCGAGAAATAAAACCAACAATTACTTATTAATGTAAGTAATCGTGGGAAATTTCATTCACCGTTAACGAAAACTTTTTTTGTCATCCAAAAGTATTTTTGGAAATGCCCTGGCTGACTTTTAATTTGTTATCATCAATAAAATGAAGTGGCACATTTATATTATTACTGCAAACTTTTTTGTTTCTTACCGTTAATTCTATAATACATTACTTAATTCATAAAAAAATGAATAAAATATTATATTTTTATGAAAAATATATTTCAATTTAACTTTTCAATACGTTCATAACAGTTATTAACTAATAGAATGAAAAATACACTTATTATTTTTTCACAAAATAGTCAATTATGTAATTTGACCAAACCTCAAATCCTTTTTCATTTCCGGAGTTATTAGTTGTTAAAAAGTCTTTCATTTTCTCATCATTTAGTTCTGGCCAATTCCCCCAGTGGTCTAAGTAAATTAAACTATTGTTTTTAGCATATTCTTTTAGCTGGTTAACCTCATTTGGATAATAGACAGCATTATATAATGGATTTGGCGGTTGAATTATCAAAACAGCTTCTTTATTCTCAGTTTTCCAATTTGAAATAATTTCATTTACATTCTCTATTGTATTTTCTATACCCACATTTCCATTATCCTTTAACATAGGTACTTCAAATAACACTACATCCGGTGCTATCTTATCTAGCTCCTTATAAGAGTTATCACTTACTAAATCTTGAGTTGTTTTATCTCCTGTGGATATAACAGTTAGATCGAATACATTTCCATATGCAGATTTTAATTCTTTTTGAAACCTTTCTGACCATGTTCCCTCTACTTCAGATGTACCATAAATAACTAATTTCACTGGTTTTTCATTCAAAATTGATTCATTAACTTTTTTTTGTAAATTTTCCGGTAAGTTAGTTGTATAACCTGATATTTTCGGATTAATATCTGGATTATCTTCCTTAACTACTTCTTTCTTATCATCAACTCTATCACTACTTGATATTTTTTCTCCTTGAGCAGATATCTTCTGATTCCAATGGAGATTACCAATAACCACAGTTGTTACACATAAAATGAGGATGATAATAACAAACATCTTTTTCAAATTAAATAGCCTCCAACATTCGACATTATTATACTTAAAATTATACATATATACAGGTATCTTACAAACATTTTCCAAGATTAACGAAGTCTATCTTAATTTATGAACTTATATGTAACATTTTACTATTTATTACGTCTTATAATTGGAAACATTTTTTTACAAAAAATGATTGTGATAAAACTCTGAGGGCCCTATAATCTTTATAGGCTATTGTGAAAATAATTCAAAAGGATGATATAAAACATGAGAGAACGCAAGAAGAAAAAAAATAAGTGGCTTTGGATCACTTTAAGCGTTATTGGCCTACTTGTTTTAGGTACGGGTGGTTATGCTTTTTATTTATATAAATCTGCTTCAGATACGGTGGCCAGCATTCAGGAAGATCTTGATCGGGATAAATCAGAAAAACGTACAGAAGAAATTGTGTTTGAAGAAAAAGATCCCATTTCGATTCTGTTAATGGGTGTGGATGAACGTGAAGGTGACAGCGGTCGTTCTGACTCATTAATTTTAATGACTGTTAATCCTAATACGAATACAACTCAAATGGTGAGTATTCCGCGTGATACAAGAACAGAGATTATCGGAAAAGGGAAGCAGGACAAAATCAACCATGCTTATGCCTTTGGTGGTACAGAAATGGCTATTAATACAGTAGAAAATTTCTTAGATGTTCCTGTTGATTATTTCGTAAAAATCAATATGGAAAGTTTTAAAGATACTGTTGATGCAGTTGGCGGTGTAGAGGTAAATAATACACTTAATTTCTCTTATGAAGGATATGACTTCACTGAAGGTATGACCAAACTTGATGGCAAAAAAGCACTCGCCTACACAAGAATGCGTTATGACGATCCTCGCGGTGACTTCGGTCGTCAAGAACGTCAACGTCAAGTCATCGAAGCAGTTATTAAAAAAGGTGCTAACGTCTCATCTATTACAAAGTTCGGCGATATGTTCGGTGTTGTCCGTGATAACGTAAAAACAAACCTGACATTTGATGAAATGTGGGATATTCAAGCTAATTATAAAACAGCTGCGCAAAATCTTGAGCAGTTCCAAGTAGAAGGCTCTGGCACTAAAATCGATGGGATCTACTACTACATCGTTCCAGAAGAGAAGCGTTTAGCCCTATCAGATCAGCTAAAAGAGCATCTTGAAATCAGCACAAATACAGCAAGCACCAATTGATTTTTAGGAAGTTAGTCCTATTTTACAGGGACTAGCTTTTTTTATGACATTTTTTGTTATAATTCATAAGAATGGGGAATTTCATCAAAAATGGTTGATAAGATTTTGATATAATCTATTAGGCATAATTTGAAGAGGATTCCATATTCTTTTATAGAAATCATCTGTTGGGAGGGATCATTTTTGGAATTTTCTTTTGGATTTATTATTTCGATTATAATCGCCATATACTTAGCAATTGATGCTCCAAAGCATAACCGCAATCCATGGCTTTGGGGAATTTTAGGCTTCTTATTTGGACCAATCGTGTTAGGTATATACTTAATCGTCACAGGCAGAAAAGTGGCTGGCTGGATCATCCTAGTTATTTCCATCCTGCTTGTCATTCTTGTCATTCTATTATTCGCAGTTGGAATGTACTTCATTTTTAATGGTATGTAAAGTGGACCGAGGGGACAGGTTCCTTGTCCCTCTGGTCCTTTTAATATTCCCACACGATTCTCCATTCACCCTCATGTTGTACGGCATAGACATCCTGTAAGATCGTGAAATTCCCAAATTTGCTTTTAAATTGTTGTTCAACGATCATTTTATATGCTGTTGGGAACGTATCTTTATCCTCTGCCATTTTCCAGTTTTGAATCTCTTCTTCCACGACGATTTCATACTCAAATGTTGTGATACCGTAATGACTCATGTAGATGTGTGAACGCTCTGTTACATAAACATTTTTTGAAAAGCGCTCCTGCATAACAGGGTGAAACAATTCCCATGCGCTGCCAAAGTCACCTTCTTCCTCATAGTGGTAAAATGTTGAAATAACATCCTCAGGTTCATTTTTACCTAAATCAAATAAAAACCGAACGGATATAAATAGGAATAACGCAACTATAATGATCATAATAATCAGTGGTATTCGATTTCTAGATCGTCTCCTCACTTTGCTACACCTCGCTGTCTAAGTAATACAAGGTATGTACCAAATTGGACAGATATTCTTCTTACCGATTGTAAAAAAACTGGTATAATAGATGTTCAGATATTTTCCGTAGAAATGAGTGATGAAATGAAGGATGGCATTTTGTTTCTTGTTGAGATCATGAACAATTTGCATGATATATTAATTGTGATCATCAATGATATTTTAGGCTTACAGATGACAGACAAAGACATGCATTTTTGGATTATGGGCTTCATCGGAATGGTGACATTCGCCGCTGTCTATATGATCTCAAAATGGCTATCACAGTTTCCGTTTGGTATTCATTTAATTGCTTTTTTATATACATTAACGTTTATGTTCGTCCTCGTCTTCGCCATCGAAATTCAACAAGCAATCACAAGCAGAGGAAATATGGAATTCGCCGATGCGATTGTCGGGTTGTGGGGATATATTGCGCTATTCCTTGTGTATGCGGGAGTTATGGTGTTTTTCATCCTTGTTAAAGCATTGTTTAAGAAAGGGAAAAATAAAAAAGACGAGTTGGATGTGTAAGAAGAAGGAGCAGCTGAGCTGTTGCTTCTTTTTTTTAGTTCAATGTTGGTCCATAGGGACAGGTCCCTCGTCCCTATCCTAGTAAAGTAGAGTGCAATTTCGCTAACTTTGACTACTTTTTTACAAGTTACATATAAAAGCCTCCTCTCTTGATTAAACCCTAAAGAAATGGACAAAACTAAGCAAGAGAGGAGGAAGATCAAAATGGATATTAGAAGAGTCACTATTTTTGCCTTTATCTTATTGATTATTTTATTTTTAGGGAGTAAATATGCGTTCGGAAATTTAAATGAAAAGCATGTCACAATCCACAGTCCGCAACGTGAAATCACTAAGGAATTAACCTCCCCGAATAAAACAGTCTTTTATCAAACAAAGGTTGATCATGTTGCAGTAACCAATCAAACCCATTCAATTGAGGAAATCAAGGCTAATTATCAAACTAAATTTGAAGAACTTCAATCAAAAACAAATAGCCAAATTGATACCTTAGTTGAGAAAGCACTCCACGATTTCAAAGCCTACATAAATAAAGAGCAACCTGATGATTCACTGAAAACACTCTATCAAAGCTATGCTGCTCATGGGCAAAAAATTGAGCAGCATACAGAAGAAGAATTTCAGACGTTATATCAAAAACTCATAACCGAGCTTGCCCAAAACGGATATCCTGAAGATGAAGCAGAAGAGTTTAAACAAATATATGAACAAGAAAAAGAAGAACGGAAATCAGAAATACTCAAACAAGCTCTTTCCCTTGTTCGGGAATAAAATATTGGGTATTTCCCTTGGTTTTTTAATTAAAATATCTAATTAAATAAGATTTATTTACGATTTTTGATTTAATATTTTCGATTCTGGTAACTTATTTTCGATTATAGAAATTTATTTGCGATTTTCACTAACTTATTTTCGATTAGACATTTTCCGACAAAATTCGCCCCCTCTCCAGGTCTGCACGTGCACATCCTGTGCTACGGAGCTAGATGTTGTGCACATAACTTTAATAACAAAAAAAGCCGTGTGCTACTAAAGCACACGGCTTTTCCTTCTCCTCTACATCCCTGCTAATTTCTTCTTCAAATCCGTCTCCATCAGCGCTAAATCCTGTTCTGCTTGAAGTCGCTTTGCACGTCCTTCTGCTTGAATACGGAGTGTTTCTTCTAGTGTTGAAATCAAGTGGTCTTGAACCTTTTTCAATGTATCTACATCGACAAGTCCTCGCTCGTTTTCCTTCGCTGTTTCCAGCGTATTAACCTTCAACATTTCCGCGTTTTTCAATAGTAAATCATTCGTTGTTTTTGATACTAGTTTTTGTGCTTCTACTGCGTCTTTTTGTCGAAGTAGTGTGAGTGCGATGGCTACTTGGTTTTTCCAAAGGGGAATCGCCGTTGTGATGGATGATTGAATTTTTTCGACTAGTGCCTGGTTTGCGCTTTGAATTAAGCGGATTTGCGGAGCACTTTGCATGGTAACTTGTCTGCTTAGGACAAGATCATGTGTCCGTTTTTCCAAGCGGTCGGCAAATTGCATGAGATCATTAACCTCCTGAAAGGCCATTTGATCTTGGGTGAGTTCTGCTTTTTTCTTTAACTCAGGGATCGTCTTGTTTTGTAATTCTTCAAGCTTCAGTTCACCCGCTGCAATATATACATTTAAAGCATGGAAGTATTCCTTGTTTTGCTCGTAAAGCTGTTCAAGTACTTGGATATCTTGAAGCAGGCCTGTTTTGGAATGGTCAAGCTTGACACTAATTCGATCGATTTGGGCTCCTGTTTTTTGGTATTTTGTTAATACCTCTTGAACGGAGTTAGAGATTTTCCCAAACATTTTTGAGATAAGCCCGCGTTTTTCAGGCTTTAATGCATCAGGGCTCACTTGTTCCAGCTTTTTCATTAAATCTCCAATGATTTGTCCAATTTCACCGGTGTCCTTTTTTTGGACATGATCAAGCATAGAGTGTGAAAAACTTAGTAGTTTTGATTGAGCTTGTGTTCCGTATAGTGCGATGGCCTGCTGGTTTTTCGGATCAATTTGCTCAGCTAGCTGAATCGCCTTTTTACGGTTTTCCTCTGGTAAAACATCAAGCAGCTTGGCCGGCTTTTCTGCTTCTGGTTCTTTATTTACAACAAGCTCCTCTTCCCCAAACGGGTTTGATAGCAAATCATCAAGTTGATTATGACTCATAAATTAGTGCCTCCTCTTATTTTTTCACCGTTTTATCGATTGTTAACTTTGCAACATCCAATTCAAAATTCAACTGAGATATATCCTTCGATAACACATCATGTAAATCCTGTTCAAGTGAGTCAGAAAGCTGTGAAATCGTACGACGTGTTTCTGTTAATGATTGTGACAGCTCTTTTGTTTTCGAAGGCTGGCCAGCTAAAAATGCATACTTTTCACTTAGCTCAACAAGAGAATCCAGATGTGAATAATAAAATGATTCTGCTAAATAAAAGCGCTTTGGCTCTTTTTTCGTGATGGTATAGATTCGATTTACTACTCGGTACATCTCTATGTTTTGTTTTATCGTTGAAATCGTTCGTATGCTAAAAAGTGCCTTGCGCAGACGCTTTATTTTCTGATCCGCTTCTTTTAGATGTCTCTTAATATAGGCATACTCTTTTCTTGACAGCTGATTTTGCTTTAAGAAATGCTGATGAGTGAGCGCCTTTGTTGAAAAAAATACAGCAGTCCCTCCCCCTATGGCATATGCACTTGACCAAAGAAACGCTTGATCTAACGGAAAAAAGCTAACCAACCAAATTGTTCCCGTTGACATGGTTGCAGCTGTTGATTGTATAAAAAAATGGACAACTTGCTTCATCATTATCGTCTCCTATAGATAACTTTCACTTCTTATTAAATAGTACGATTGAAGCACGTGATAAGTTTCATTTTTCATTAAGTTTTCGCCTATTTACTTGAACATACTTCAGCTTTTGACTAAAATCAAATTTTGTATACTTTGCTCATCGTAAAAACTTAGTTTAATATAGAGAATGGATTAGAAAAGAATGATAGGTGATGAAAGTGGAACCAAGACGTAATGACCCGTGTATATGCGGAAGCGGGAAAAAATATAAAAAGTGCTGTATGAAGAAATCAAGTGTTATTCAGCTGCACGAAGTAAAGGAAGAGCGTTTTTATCAGCAAAAGCATATGCTGACACTTAAAATAAAGGATTTCATTTATAAAGAGCTTCCTGCTAGTCAGCAATACAAATTATTTAGTGAGTTTAAAAGAAGAACGGAGCACACTCTATCTAGTAAAAATGAAAATCCATTTTTTGAGTTCTGGCTTATCTTTTTCCATCGTTATGAAAATGGGTTGCGTGGGATTGAATGGTTTATTTCAACCCAAGAGAAACGTCTTTCACAGGATGAACTTGAGATGGCTCAAACATGGAAGTCTCTGACTCCAAAGCTGGTTCAAGCTGTTGACCATGATGAAAAAAGCGTCATTTTCAAGGATATGATGACAAACGAAACATATCCTCTAGCAAAAATGCAGGAAAACCTTAAAGACACGGTTGCACCTTGGAGCAGTACATTCGCTCTGATTGAGCAATTTGACTCTTTATCCTATTTTAACGGAGTCCGAATCGTTCAAGGCCCGGAAAACATTGAAAAAGCGATAAATGTGATAACAGAGCTTCAAAAAGAACAGAATCTATCTGTCGAACAAGTGATGATGGATTACTATCCTGAAGTGTTGGCTGCCTTTAATATGGCAAAGGTTCGGGAAATCACCGAAAAAAGTGAAATTACACAATATATCAATAGATATCAGATCCTTAATCAGCAAGCACTGTTCGATCTGCTCCAAGCTGAGCCTCACTTTTTAATCGACAAATGGGAGAACCAGCTGAAAGTAAGTAATTGGGTGAATGCTTGGTATCAATATACGGACAATGCACTAACAGAACCAATCAATATTGGCAATGTGATTGGAACTCTCACAATTGAGGGTAATACGTTAACATACATCACCCTTAAAGAGGATACGATAGAAGAATTACAATCAATCTTTCATTCAGGTCTCATGACATTGCAGGATGAGCAACAGAAAACAATGGAGGTCCCGAAAACGGTTGAGCTGAAAAACACAGTTGCGTCTATACCGGAGGGTGCTCCACAATATATGCTGCTTTACGCTAACCATGATGTACGTTTAGATTTAGATTTGAAGCTTCCACTATTCGGAGACAAATCTGTACTAGACTTAGTGAATGAAGGACAAACAGATGTGGTTGAAGCATATTTACAACAGAGAGAAAACAATTTATTTACGCAAGCACAGCGTGAATTCAAGCAAATTGAGATCACAGCTGATTTCAACAGTGTCCGAAAAGAACTCGGCCTGCCACTTTCACCATTTGTCACAGGTGGAACTGAGCGGGTCACAACCATAACCGAAATTGTCTCGACAAGTGAAGGAAAAACACTCGTTAAAGAAGAAGATATCCCTGTGTATGAATTAATAGGATTCACTCCATCAACAGTAAATACCTTTTATTCAGAAGACCTTGTTACGTTCTTCAAGGAAAAAACAGATGGGAAATCAGACCTCACATTACGAAAATATCGAAACTGTTTATTTGATTTAAGAGAAATTCTAGAAGGACATGCAGTTGACAGCTGGGATGCATGTGACGAGGATTTCTGGATGCAAGTATGCTTAAGAGACCTCCCCTCACTCTATAACCCAATGAGCAAAACCGTTGTAAAGGACTTTATTAGCACAATAAAAGCTCTGACGAAATGGCTTGTGAAAGAAGAAAAAGCAACAGCGATTGCAAAAGCAGTTGGTCATATTGCAAAAGATGCTGAGGAACAATTAATTGAGTATGTAGAAGGACAAAAAGTGAAATAGTTTATTGAAAGGGACTTTCTCCTGGGATCAGGGGCAAGTCCCTTTTTTAAAAGAAGATTTTTTTGAAGGTTCTTTACCCAAAACTATGTAGGTTGATTGGAGCGGAAATCAACCTACACAACACTAATTATGATCCTACAAAAAAAGAGCGCGAACCCGCACTCTCCCTACGCAGCAACCTCTTCAAAATCAGGTTGACTATATATTTTTCTCATAAAAAAACCAACTATCACTCCCACAAGCGCCGGTAAAATCCAGCCAACACCCTGCTCATAAAGAGGAATTACCCCTAACACATCATCTAACATCCCATTTAAAAACGTTGTATTAATCGTTTCAATCACACTAAATACAGCTGTGAAAATCGTTGCAACCAAATAAACAGAATGACCTACCCTGTTGCCAACAAGGCCAAGCAAAATTAAGACAACCGCGATCGGATAAATAGCTCCTAAAATCGGAACAGAAATCGATAATATCTGGTTCAGACCTAAATTCGCAACCAATAAGCTAAGCACAGCAAGAATCACTGCCCACTTTTTGTACGAAAGCTTTGGAAAAAGCGTTGAAAAATATTGACTGCATGAAATGATGAGTCCGATACATACGCATAAACAAGCCAAAGTAAAAAGTAAACCAAGCAAGATAATTCCAATACTTCCAAATAATTCATTCATCACAATCGTTAATACTCCTGCCCCATTTTCAGCCGCACCAAGAGATGCGCTTGATGCACCAAGGAATCCAAGAATCGTATAAATTGAAGCAAGCAATATACCAGCACCTAGACCTGCAAAGCCCATATATTTTGAAACAAGCTTTGTATCTTGTACTCCTTTAGAACGGATCGTATTCGCGACAACAATTCCAAACACCAATGCAGCTAGTGCATCCATTGTTAAATAGCCATCCATAAACCCTTGGAAAAACGAATTATCCTGATATGCACCTGTTGCTACAGTAAATTCCCCCATCGGTGTAATCAGGCTTTTCACAAAAATGAGTGCAATCATGATTAACAAGATAGGTGTTAATAGCTTTCCAAACCGATCAACAAGTTTTGATGGTTGTAAGCTTAACCACAATGTTACAGCGAAAAAAATGACTGTATACACAGCTAACATGACGGGTTGATTCATCAATGTTTCAGGTAAAAATGGCTTCATCCCCATTTCATAAGCAATCGAACCTGCTCTTGGAATCGCCAAACCAGGTCCAATGGAAACATAGATTAATAATGGAAATAGAAAGGCAAAAATTGGATGAACACGGTTTGCGAGTGTATGAAAACTGCCAGCCTTGGCAACAGCTAGAACACCAAGAATTGGCAAACCTACTGCAGTTGTAATAAAGCCAGCGAGAGAAAGCCACACATCTTCTCCTGCAGAACTACCTAAAAATGCTGGAAAGATAAGGTTTCCTGCACCAAAAAACATCGAAAAAAGCATAAAACTAATAAAAATAAGTTCATTTTTCTTTAGCATGGTTACCAAGCTCCTTCCGTATAATAGGCGAATTATAACAAGGAGCTTCTATAAAATCTAGTCAATTAAAAATAGATAGAGTATTAAAACAATTATGATTATTCTAATATAAATAATTTAATTGGAAGTTATTATAAAATTTATTTTTTTCTATAAAATTCTTATAATTTATGCTAAACTATCCTTTGTGTCGAAATTTAGGGAATTTTATTAATATAGCTTTTCAGGAGGAAATTATGAAACAATCACAATCCGGTAAGCAAACACTTGTTATCGGTTTAATGCTATTTGCGCTCTTTTTTGGAGCTGGAAATATGATTTTCCCACCAGCATTGGGACAACAGGCCGGAGTCCATACTTGGACAGCCATTTTAGGATTTTTAATTACCGGAGTTGGTCTACCATTCTTAGGAATTGTTGCGATTGCACTATCAGGTAATGACATTCAAACAATCGGAAACAAAGTTCACCCAACATTTGGTCTGATTTTTCCGATTATTTTGTATTTAACAATTGGTCCCTTTTTCGGAATTCCAAGAACGGGGACAGTTTCTTATGAAATCAGTGTTATACCGTTTCTTCCGGAACAATTAATAGATACAAAAACACCTCTATTAATTTATACCATCATCTATTTTGCGATTACGTATTGGTTATCATTAAATCCGAGCAAATTAGTTGACCGAATTGGAAAAATACTGACACCTGCTTTATTAACTATACTTGTTATCCTAACTGGAAAAGCACTGCTCACACCGATGGGAAGTTTTCAAGAGCCACAAGGTGATTATGTAGATGGTGCGTTTTTCAAGGGATTTTTAGAAGGATATTTAACAATGGATACGTTAAGTGCTCTTGTATTTGGTATCGTCGTGATTTCTTCCATTAAAGAGCAGGGAATAAAAGATCGATTTGCCATTACGAAGGTATGTATAAAGGCAGGACTTATCGCAAGCGCAGGGCTTGTGTTTGTTTATGCGTCACTAGCGTTTATCGGTGCTTCAAGCGTATCATCAATAGGATATCTAGACAACGGAGGCGCTATTTTATCCTCAACAGCCAGTGTTTTATTCGGTCCTCTAGGAAAAATAGTGCTGGGACTTGCCATCACATTTGCTTGTTTAACAACAAGTGTGGGCTTGATATCTGCTTGCGGAAACTATCTATCAAAGGCGTTTCCAAAATTAAGCTATAAACAAATCGTTCTTATTTTATCTATATTCAGTACATGTGTAGCGAACTTCGGCTTATCACAACTGATTTCTTTGTCAGTTCCATTGTTAACAGCTCTCTATCCTTTAGCGATTGTTTTGATTCTGTTATCATTTTTAGAGTATGTACTACCAGCAAAATCAATTGTATACATCATTAGTTTAAGTATCACGGCCGTTTTCAGTATCATTGATGGATTGAAGGCAGCTGGTGTGAATGTGGATGGATTGAATTTAGATTTTATCCCGTTATTTACGATTGGAATTGGTTGGTTTGTACCTGCGGTTATTGGTATAGTAGTCGGGTATGTGATTAGTATGGTAAATAGAGCTTAGCCCTGGGAGGATTTCTTTCAGGGTTTTTGGTGTTTTGTTGCATTTAAAAACTTAGTCCGTTGCATTGCGCTCCAGACACAAGATTCGCCGGGGAGGAATTCGAGCTTCCTCGGCTTCGCCTGCGGGGTCTCGACCTTTCCTCTACTTCCCGCAGGAGTCAAGTGTCTTCCGCTCCAGTCCACTATTAGCTTTAAAAATATTAAAACCGAACAGCCCTTTATTTATATTTATTTAATAGAAGCTAATATCTGTGAATACACTTTATTAGGGATCTACTTTAAGGAGCTGAGAACTATTCGGTACATTCGATTAAAGGCCGCTATTAATGAAGAGCAAATACATAATCGTCTTCTTTATCAGCCTGAGATTATGGAGCTTCATTTAACAGAAAAAAACCTGTATCATCCTCATGAAATCGTTGATTATATTCGTCTGTTAAAAGCAAGAGGAATTCGCGTCTACCTTCATCATCCAATGAAACACCACGGTCGGTATTTAGATATTATTAGCTCCAGTCCGGAGATGCGCCAATTTTATAATTGGTCCAGTGAACTTATTGCATCTATTTGTAAGCAGGAAAACATCAAATGTATTATTCATTGTCATTACTCAGATTCTGATAGCTCCAGATTCGCGGATAAAGGAAAGCGGTATGAAACAAGAAAACGTATTGAGGAAATTCTCCATATTTGTGATCAATCATTTTTATGGGAGGATACAACAGAAGGAATTTTTTCAGCACAGAATCCACATCTGCTTGATGAAATTGTCCGTCCCCTTCATTTGCCTTTAAATATTGATATCAGCCATACCTTTATTGCGTTAAAAGGAAATAATCGAGCGTTGGAGCAACATCTGAAAACATATGCTTCATACGCTGACTACTTTCACCTTGTTGACTCACTTGGTATAGAGCATGATTCATTGCCACTCGGAAAAGGAAACATCAACTGGGCAATGGTGAAGCCTTTCATTGGTGACAAAGATTTTATTTTTGAGATTGATTTAAGTGAAAGTCAATTTCTGGACTGTCGATTGATGATTGAAAGTGCTGAGTATTTTAGTAGAATTTAAGAAAAACAGCAGCAAAACACAATATGCTGCTGTTTTTCTTGTATCCCCCATCCAACCTTAACCAACAAAGTAAAAACCCCTGCAGATCTCTCCGCAAGGGCTTTAACTCAACAACTTCCGTATCTCATGCTCAGGCAATGGCTTTCTAAAAAAGAACCCTTGTCCCAGTTTACAGTTATTTTTCAATAAAAAGTCTACTTGTTTCTTTTCCTCAATCCCCTCGGCAATGACGGTGAAATTCATAATATGTCCCATATCAATGATGGCTTTTGCAATTGAGCCATTGTGAATTGGGTCCAGAATATCATCGACGAATGACTTATCAACTTTGATTTTATCAATCGGCAGATGCTTTAAATAGCTTAATGAGGAGTAACCTTTGCCAAAATCATCAATTGCGATTTTGACTCCAAGTTGTTTTAGCTCTTTCAATATGACAATCGAGTGATTGATATTTTGCATAATGCTTTCCGTAATTTCAAGCTCAAACATGTTGGGATCGACATTATATTCTTCCAATACCTGCTTCACACTGCTGACAAATTCCTGTGCCTGCATTTGACGTACGGAAATATTAACAGCCATCTTGATTGATCCATGACCATGTTGTTTCCATTGATTATGATCTTTACATACTTGTTGTAAAATCCATTTTCCAATTTGAATAATCAATCCTGTTTCTTCAGCAATCGGAATAAATTCCACCGGAGAAATTGAACCAAGTTTTGGATGCTCCCAACGAATTAAGGCCTCCACTCCAATAATGGTACCTGTTTCCAGTTCAAACTGAGGCTGGTACACCATGTTAAACTGATTTGTATCAAGTGCTTTTCTCAGTCCAACCTCAAGGACCATTTTTCTTGTTGATTGGGTGTTAAGACCCTCATTATAGTATTGATAATTATTTTTTCCACGCTCTTTTGCCAAATACATAGCGGTATCCGCATTTTTAATCAACGTTTCCTGATCTTTTCCATCATAAGGATAAAGACTAATACCGATGCTGGCTGTCACAAAAACTTCTTCACAATGAACAAAGAACGGGCGAGAAAAGTCATCAATTATTTGCTGAGCAATTTTTTCGATTTCGTCCTTTTTCATTCCCTCTAAAAGGATTAAGAATTCATCTCCCCCTTGCCGGGAAACAAGACCATCACTTTTCACTGTATTACGTATGCGATCTGCAACATCCTTTAATAAAAGATCTCCAGTTGAATGTCCTTTTGTATCATTAATCACCTTAAAACGATCCAAATCTAAAAATAAGACAGCAAGCTCTTGGTTTTCACCATTTGTTGTTAAACTGTTGATTAAATGCTCTTTGAACATGTTCCGATTAGGAAGATTTGTAACAGAATCATAATAGGCCATATTGTGGATCAATTGCTGAGCTTTTTTTCGTTCGGTTATATCTCGGCCGACTACAAGCTTTGCGATTCTTCCTTCGTACAATATTTTCATAAGAGAAACTTCTGCATCAATCACATCACCATTTGATAATAAAAGCTGACATTCGAAGTAATTTTTTTCAATATTATTGTCATTGTCATCCATCTCCTGAACTATGTCCTTAATGCTTCTCACATTCTCTGTAGAGACAAATTCCAGTACATGTCGCCCAATAATATCAGACGTGCCAAAAAGCTCATTTCCCGCTTTATTAATAAACACAAACTTCCAATCCCTAATAACAGCGATAATATCAGGAGACATTTCTACTAATCCCCGGTAACGCTCCTCCCGCTCCATTTGCTCTGTTACATCAAATAATACACTTGTAAAATCGACAAAGTCCCCTTTTTCATCATAAGCCGGAATACCCCGATCGCGAATCCAGCGTACCTTTCCATCCGGCCGAACAATACGATAAAAGCTCGTGACAGGCTCCTTCTTAGTCAATAGCTGCAACCGCTCTTCAATAACCTTCTGATCCTCCGGAAGAACAACCTTTCTCCATAAAAGCTGATCACGATAAAATTCTTCCAGGGAATGCCCATACAATTTTTCAATCCCTGGTGTAATCATTAAATGATCTTTTTTCATATCATGCGACCATATTGCGACATCTAGTGAATCAAAAATATATCTTAACCGTTCATTACTATGTTTGAGTTCTTTCGTCGTTTTGTTCATCACATAACTAAGAATTAAGATGAAAACAACCGTTACAAAGGAGATGGTAATATGTAGTATTGAAAAAGCAATATGTTTAATAGGAAGGAAAAAATCTGCAACTAAAACGAATATCTCAACTAAAACAAATATGCTGATCAACAACCACTTTATTTTCAGCAAAAACATTTGAAACCACCTCCCCTTTCTTTTAAAACAAAATTTAATAATAGCATATTATCTCCCATTATACATGATGCTATGTCAAAATCGAGGACAACTGAACAAAAGCGCAAGCGCCTTGATCAGTCCCGACAAGCATAAGACGATTTAGAATAGAAGGCGTTCTTTGCCTTCAATTCTAAATTGGCTAGACCATAGAGGGGCTAGGCGCTGGAGCTGGATGTCGCGCGCTTATCCACAGTTCATAGAAATTTATAATTTCCTACACAACTAGGAAAGCAGTCTCCTTTTTTGTATACTATTTTAGTAGAAAAGATTGACAAGGTTAGACACAAAACTACATGAAGCAGTTTCAACTTCTTTAAAAATTGAAGCAATTAAAATAGTCATTTTTTCGCGAACCAACGCTTATAATGGAAACATGCCTATTAAGGGACATGTACATTTGTGAAAATGCAAACAAGGTTAGTCAAGATGAAAACAAGCAGCCGTAATGCTGAACGATATGAAAACATGATGTAATTTAAAAGGAGGATCACAATATGAATCTCATCGATGTTCAACCAGTCAAATTTAGCTTTTTTGAAAAACCGCCAGCTTCATCTATGAATCAAGCGTTTGTTTATACAAATGAACAAAACAACTATCAAGTTGTTAAAAATGGTGACCGCTTAAGCCGCAGTGATCTTCGTGCCGGAAAATACACGAAGGTGTACATTGTTAACATGGCAACACAGAGTTTTCAATGTGAAGAAGAGTATCCTTCATTAGATAGAGGCCGTGACTTTTTGATTGATCTTTCCATTGATTACAAAGTGGTTGATCCGATCTCCCTTGTTCAACAAGGTGCAGGTGAAATTGTAACATATATTAAAAAGAAGCTTCCTTACTGGCTTGAGGAAATCACAACCGATTACTCGATCTCAGATTCCAAGAGGGTGAAAAAGCATATTGAGGATCTGCATGAACACTCTTCCATGGTAGCCGGTTTAAAGCAGGTTGGGGTTGTGATTTCTGATATTAATGTTCTCGTCAAACAAAGTCAACGGGATCAAGAGCATGACAAACAATATTGGAAGCAGGATCAAGATAGTGAGCTTAGATTGCACGAAAAAGAAATTAAAATGCGTGAGGCCCGCTTTGTTGCAGGCGAAATTCAAAGAGAGATCGAAAAAGGAAATCTTCTTAATGCCCTTTTCATTGCTGAAGATAATAAAGCTGCATTAGAAGTTGTCCAAACCCGCATTCATAATGAAGAAGCGTTCAGGCTTGAGGTACAACACCAGGTGAAAAACCTGATGATGGACCCTACTGTTGATAAAGTCGAAATCGATAGGCAAGTAGAAAAAATCAAAACTTATTTTCCTTATGAATTTAGTGGCGGAGACAACCAGACCCGCCTTTCAATGAGAACGCCTGAAGAGGATCAGCTGGATGATTTACGTGATCGCTATCAATCGGCTAAAGGGGAGTAACGAGAGTGGAAACCATACTTCAGCAACTATACTGGCTGTGGGTACCACTTGCTCTGCTACCCATTTGGCTCAGAATTGCTATTTTTACGTTTACCGTCATCATTCTCATGCGGCCTATTCTTTTTCATTTAGCACCAAGGCTCATCCATTGGGGCAGTATTTTACTGCATAAAGCCGTTTATTACTTGTCCTATCCGGTAATGGTGTTATTTCATAGAATGCTGACCAAAAGGAGAAAACAAGGGGACTACTCGATTCCTTCCTGGATCGAAGGAGTTGAAGAACTTTTTGCTTTTCTCTTAAAAACATCCAGCAAAACAGAAGGTCTCACAAAAAAGCGTACGCGAAACAAAGCCAAATGGAAAAGGACATTCCGTCTTGTTGGATTTGCCCTTGCCATACTATTGCCACTTGCCATCATCAATAACCCGACAAGCTCCTACTCCCAAACGTGGGACCGCTTTGACAAATGGATGACAGAAGAAAAAGTCCAAAACGACCTAGGCTTTGACATTAAAAACTATCAAGGAACTTTTCTAGCAAAAATGGATGAAGTAAGTGCAAAGGTGAATCCAAAGGAATACACCTTAACAGACCAATACAAAACCAGCGGCGGTAACATCCGCGCCAATCCTACGCTAGACGCCAAAATCGTTGCAGCCATCATCAAAGACGAAACCGTCACATACCTCGACGAACAAAAAACCGACAACAGCGGCATCACATGGCTCAAAGTCGAAACAAAAACCGGCAAAACCGGCTGGATCTCCGGAAGAATTGTCCAAGAAAAATAATGTCGCACGGTGGTTGGCTGGGTTTGGGTCGGGGGGACAGGTTCCTTGTCCCAACCGCCTGGGCTAAGTGCAATACAACCGAAGTTTAACCCTAACAATAAACCTTTCCAGGTACATTGTTAGGGTTTTTTCTTTGTCTTTCGGTCAGGGGGGTGCACCTCAGTTCCTTGTCCCAGATGGGACGAGAAACCTGTCCCCCTGGTCCGAAATTTTTTTCATTTTCACGCTACTCTCCTCCCCTTTTTTTATATATAAAGGGCGAAAGGAGGTGATCAGCATGGCAAGTCAAGTTATCCTTGATTCACAATTAAGTCTTGTGTTCGACATGGGCATGGACGAAGATGGCAAAGTTATTTTAAAGCGTAAAAATTACAACAATGTGAAAACAACTGCAACACCTGATGAGTTGCTTCAGGTTGCTCAAGCCCTAGCTAGCTTACAAACTGAAACACTTTCATCTATCGAGCGAAACGACTCTAACCAAATTAACCCTTAATCGCATGAGCGTTTGGGACTTGAAAGAAAGGAGGTGACCACATGGCAAAAACATTAGAGCTTCAATTTTTAAACACAGATGGAAAAACAGTCAAGCTTAACGTTGACTCTCCTATCGAACCTGTTGATTCGGCTGCAATCAATGCAGCAATGGATGACATCTTAGCGAGCAATATCTTCTTCACAACCGGTGGCGAATTTGTAGCTAAGAAAGGTGCGCGTATCGTTGAGCGTAATGTAACAGATGTTGGACTTGCTTAAACCAATTGAGGGCTGACGAGGTATCTTTCTTCTTGTCAGCTCTTTGTCGTTTATACTTTTATCCTAAACGAAATGGGGTGAAAAAATGGATCAATGGTTATCGGTTATTAGCGAGCTTGGCTTTCCTATTGTGGTGACACTTTATTTGCTCAATAGGATCGAAAGCAAGCTTGATACGCTAAATCATTCCATTCAGATGCTGCCAACGCAGTTAGGGAAAAATTAATCAGATAGTACTAAGGAGAATCGCATGGGGCGGTTCTCCTTTTTTGAATAGACGAAAAATTGGGTCAAGGAACCTGTCCCCCTGACCCACAATATGCTAATATAATAAAAGTGCATAACTTTGAATAGTATTTAATGAAGAATAAAATAATGAGGGGTGTTTGGATGAACCTGATTGAGAGTATGATTAATGGGACGAATACATTATTGTGGTCTTATGTATTAATTATTATGTTAATAGGATTAGGGCTGTATTTTACGTTTAGGACAAAGTTTGTTCAGTTTCGCTTATTTGGTGAAATGGTTCGTTTATTAGGGGAAGGTGCAAGGGCTGATAAAAAAGGTGTGTCATCCTTCCAGGCATTTTGTATTAGTACAGCTTCCCGTGTTGGTACAGGGAACTTAGCCGGTGTTGCGATTGCGATTACAACGGGTGGACCCGGAGCTGTATTTTGGATGTGGCTTATCGCACTTATCGGATCTGCTTCTGCGTTTGTAGAAAGTACATTAGCACAAATTTATAAAGTAAAAGATGGCGACACATTCCGTGGTGGTCCTGCTTACTACATGGAAAAAGCGTTAAATGCCCGCTGGATGGGTGTGACGTTTGCGGTGTTAATTACGCTTACCTTCGGATTAGCCTTTAACTCTGTTCAAGCCAATACGATCACGAGTGCTTTTCACTCATCATTCGGGATTAACAAAGTTTTAATTGCGGTTATTTTATCGATCATTACCGCTATCATTATTTTCGGCGGAATCAAAAGAATCGCAAGAGTATCAGAGATTATTGTGCCAGTTATGGCTGGAGCTTATATTTTAATTGCACTTTTCATTATGATTATTAATATTACAGAAATTCCTAGTGTATTTGTTTTAATCTTCGAAAGTGCCTTTGGATTGCAGGAAGCTGCTGGTGGTGCATTAGGTGCTGCGATGATGAATGGAATTAAACGAGGATTGTTTTCAAATGAGGCAGGAATGGGTAGTGCGCCAAACGCTGCTGCTACAGCTGATGTTAGCCACCCTGTTAAACAAGGTCTTATCCAATCTCTTGGTGTCTTCGTTGATACCCTGATTATTTGTAGTTCCACTGCGTTTATCATTTTGCTAAGCGGATTATATACTTCACCAGAATCAGACGGTATTGTGTTAACTCAACAAGCACTTGAAACATCAATGGGAACATGGGCTGGTATTTTCTTATCAATTATCGTGCTTATGTTTGCCTTCAGTTCCATTGTAGGAAACTATTATTACGGTGAATCAAATATTGAATTCATCAACAACAATAAATTATTCCTTAACATCTATCGTGTTGCTGTAGTAGCAATGGTTGCATTCGGTTCTTTAGCTTCATTAAGTTTTGTATGGAGTCTAGCTGACTTGTTCATGGGACTAATGGCCATTATCAACCTAATCGCGATTACGCTTCTCGGTAAAATCGCCTTTTCTGCTCTATCAGACTATACGAAGCAACGTGCAGCCGGAAAGAACCCTACTTTTACGGCAGATTCAATTGAAGGGTTGAAAAATGTTGAGGCTTGGGGCAAGGCTTCAGAAGAATAAAGGATTAATAACAAGGCTGACTCATCATGGGTCAGCCTGTTTGTTACGCTTATACAAAATGAAGTTGTTTTTTCTCAGCTCTGGTTTGGGATTCCTTTAAGTGAATATATACTTCCTCACCAATAGAAAACATGGCATCAAGGTCTTGGTGGATCACCCACTGCTCATCTTCTATTGTAACCGTATAGTGAATTTCTTTTCCTTGATACTGCACATTCGTAATAACTCCTTTTATACCATCTTCTCTAAACGAGATTTCAAGCTGTTCCGGACGGGCAGGAAAAATGTTTTTCCCTCTTAATTCTGATGTTGCAGACGTTCCATCCCATTTAATTGCATGCTGGTGGAAAGGATAAAATTCGGTCCCTTCCCATTTACCCTGGATTAAGTTCGCTTTTCCAACAAAGGAGGCAACAAATGGTGATGTTGGCGAGCTGTAAATTTCCTTTGGCGCGCCTACTTGTTCTATTTTTCCTTTATTCATGACAACAATTTTATCGGCCATTGCCAGTGCCTCACTTTGGTCATGAGTAACATACACAATCGAAGCACCCGTCAGATGGTGCAGTTGCTGAATCTCTTTTCGCATCGACATGCGCAATTCAGCATCTAAACTACTTAGCGGTTCATCCATTAACAATAAAGCCGGTTTTGGAGCAATCGCACGCGCTAATGCTACCCTCTGTTTTTGACCTCCAGATAGTTCACTCGGCATTCGTTCTCCCAGATGATGCATATCTACCATCTTTAATACTTCATCGACTCTAATATCAATGCCCTTTTTAAGATCCTCACTTAAAAATTGATGATGCTTCAACGGAAAACGAATATGGTCCCTTACATTCATATGCGGCCACAAAGCAAAGGATTGAAACACCATTCCAATGTTACGTTTTTCCGGTGGCAAGAAAGATGTTTCGTTAGCGACTACTTGATTTTTCATTAATACTTGACCTGAAGTTGGAGAATCAAAACCGGCTAATAAGCGTAGTAATGTCGTTTTTCCGCAGCCTGATGGACCAAGTATCGCAACAAACTCTCCTTCGTTAATATCAAGATTGATTTGCTGCAGTGCCCGAAATGAACCAAATTTTTTCTCTACATTCTTAATTTGAGTGGTCATGGTACAGCACCCTCCGATCCCATAACTTTTGCAAAATAGCTAACATAAAAAAGGCTAACAAAATGAACAGAACGACTATACAAGAAAAGGCAGTGGAATAGGTTGAATACCCGGCTTGTTCAAAATTAAAAATAACAAGCCCTATCGTTTCCGTTCCACTAGACCATAGCAGCGATGATACCGTTAGTTCAGTAAGTGCTGTTAAAAAGACGAGTAACGCACCACTGATGACGCCGGGGATAATCAACGGTAACAAGATTTGCTTCCATTTATAAAATCCATTAGATCCGCTCACTCTGGCCGCCTCCTCTATCGAAGGATCCACCTGCATGAACGCCGTAATGCTTCCCCTAACCTGTAAGATTAAAAAACGAGTGACATAGGCAATTAATAAAATCATAATTGTCCCGTATATCCCCGGATTCCAACCCGAAATTGGTTCCATCCAGGCAAAAATCATCGCTAACGCTAAAACTGTACCAGGCAATGCATATGGAATGCCGATGATCATCTCTAAACTCTTTGACAAGATAGAAGGTTTTTTTGTTCTTATATAAGCAATACCCGTACCTGCTACCAAACAAAAAATAGTGGTAATGATCGCTAAATTCACACTGTTCTTCAAGGAAGTGATCGCTTTTTGATTCTCAAGCAACACAAATTGATAGTTTTTTAAACTTATATTTTCAGGTGTAAAGGGCAACCCATACGCTTTAATGAAAGAAGCAGAAAGCATTGAGATAAGCGGAACCATTGTTGTTAGCAACAGAAAACTCCATAAAAGCAGTTCAATCGTCAGACGTTTTCTTTTCGAAAATAGAAATCTTGGTTCTTTATCCTCAACAGCTGTTTCATTGTTTTTAGATTTCTTTAAGAGCAGCCACTGAATAAACGTACCTGTTAATGCAATGATTCCTAAAATGACAGATAAGGTTGCCGCTCTTTCAAAGGAATTTGGTCCTAACCCTACGATTTGCTCATAAATATATGTACTTAGCACTCTTATATTACCTGGTATCCCAAGAAACGCAGGAATACCAAAGTTATCTAAGCTCGCAATAAAAGCCAGAAATCCTCCACTTGCAATCCCTGGTAACGCAAGAGGAAGAGTAATATTTTTGAAAGACTGCCACTTGCTTGATCCCGAAACCCTTGCCGCATATTCAAGATCACGGGGAATTTTTCTCAGAACCCCCACCGTTAATAAGTAAACCAGAGGATAATGGGATAATCCCATTACGATAATGATTCCCTGTAAACTATACATATTCATCGGCTCTAAAGATCCGGGAAGCAGACTTAATAGATGAGCGAAAAATCCGTTTTTACTCATAAATTGAGTCCATGCTAATGTTGTAATATAGGAAGGGATAATAAAAGGTAAAAAAATGAATAATTGAATCAGCTTTTTTTGTCTAATATTTGTGTACGCAACAACCCAAGCTGTCATAATCCCTAAGATAATCGCGATAATAGACGAACCCACCACAACATATAACGTATTTTTTATCGTTTTCCATGTAGAACGATCTTGAAGCACAGATGTATAGTTTTCGAATGTAAACCCGCCTTCTGAAGAAAAACTTAAGAAGACCAGTCTGAATATTGGTAGTACAAAAAAGATTACAACAAATAGTACACCAATTAAAAACCACCATTTATTCTGGTGATGAACACGATGAACAAAACTTTGCAACATGAAGGATTTCTCTCCTTACCTTTTAAAAAGGAAATAAGGCTATCTCAATTTTAAAGCATTGGATTAGCCTTATGATTTCCAAGCCATTATTGTCCAAAAATTGTTTCAAATTCCTTCTTATCATCTTCTTTTGCTTGATAAAGTTCACTAATATCAGCATCAATCACGTTCATTTCGTCAATCGTCTGCAAGCCTTCCGGAGCGTCAACACCTTTGCGAATTGGTGTATAGCCTATTTCCGCTGCTAATTTTTGACCATCTTCTGATAAAACAAAATCAACAAATGCCTTTGCTGCTGCTTCATTTTCAGCGTCCTTCATAATACCGATTGGCTCAGTGATGACAGGTACTCCTTCTTTTGGATAAATTAATTCAACTGGAGATCCTTCTGCTTTTGCTCGGGCTACGATAAAATCGACAACCATACCATATGATTTTTCACCATCTGCAACAGCTTGAAGAACAGCTCCATTTCCTTTTGTCACCGTCATTTCATTTTCTTTTAAACTCTTAAAGTAATCCCATCCAAATGCTTCATTTCGTGTAAATACACCTAAATTATAGGCTGCAGCACCTGAATAAAATGGGCTTGGCATAATGGTTTTATCCTTGGCACTCTCATCTAGCAGGACATTCCATGAGTCAGGCATTTCCTCTACATTTGCTGTGTTTGCTACTAATGCTGTAGCCATAACCTTTGTCCCGGCATACATGCCGTCAGGATCTACTAGATTAGATGGTATTTCACTGAGTTCCTCTGACTTATATTCAAGTAGCAGATCCTCTTCCTTCAAGTCCTCAAAGGTGACAGAGTCTGCCACTAGTAATACATCCGCTTGAACATCTCCTGCTTTCTGCTCAGCTTTAATTTTACTAATAACCTCTTCTGTCCCTGATCGATATGTCTGGACATTTACATCAGGATATTTTTCAGTGAATGCATCTACTAACTTCTGAGCATCCTCATCCGGCTGTGATGTATAAAACGATAAATCTCCTTCAATTCCGGTTGAACTGCCATTATTTGAACTGCTTTCTTCACTCCCGCAGCCAACAAGTGCAAGGGATGCAAGAGTTAATAGAAATCCACCTTTTACTAGATTCATGTTTTTTCCTCCTAAATTTTTCAACATCGTCTCAAAACTTTTAAATTAAGTTTAATAGATTGATGTTAAGCGACATTATAGGCAGGGTTAATGTTTTGATAATTTTATGTAAAGAAATGATTAACATTTAACGATCCTCTATCTTTTAAGCTAGTGATTTTGGGCAAAAAAAAGAACACGGTATCTTCACCATGCCCTTTTAAAATATTCCCAAAAATTTCTTGCGTCGAACTTCTTGAGGTGGTTGACGATAAATTGTGTTACCTTCAACTACCAGCTCCGCATTTTCCTGGAACATATAGACTAAATCACGTCCAAATTCTTTACCGATCTCATCATAAGCTTCGCGCAATCGGAAGGATCTTCCTGATAGATTATGTGCATCTGATGCGATAAAATGCGCTTGATTTGATTCAATTAACTGAAGAGAAAACTTCTTTATTTTCTTGCCAAAATGTCCAGTGACACTCGATGCCGTTACCTGTGTTGCAGCACCTTGTTCAACTAGCTTAAATAAAATCGAAGGATTCTCGATAATCTCCGAATTCCGTTCAGGATGAACGATGATTGGAGAAAGTCCTGCTAGCTGAATATCAAATAATAGCTTTTTTGTATATCTCGGAACGTGATTTGACGGAAATTCAATAAAAAGATATTTTGAGTGATTAAGAGTCAAGATCTCGCCCTTATCATAATCCTCCAAAAGATCTCCATAAATTCGTGACTCCTGGCCAGGTAATATTTCAATAGGAAGATTGTGTTCCTTAATCGTCTTATTCAACTCTACAACTTTATCTTTAATAGACGAAGCAATATTGTCGTACTTTCCATTTTTATGATGTGGTGTTGCAATAATCTTCGTAATCCCCTCATTCACCGCATGCTTAATCATATTCAACGAAGCATCCAGATCCTGAGCACCATCATCAATTCCGTCGAGAATATGGCAATGGATATCTATCATGTCATTCCCTACCTTTCTACTTAACAGAAAAACATCAATACTCCTATTATCATACAATCAAAGCAGGAAGTCTATATCCAATAACAGGTACATGGGGACAGGTTCCTCGTCCCAGCTGCTTACTGTTGTTCCATCTCTTGCCTACTAAAAGCTTTGTTTGCTCTCCACATAACAAACAACACGGCTTCCCTCAAAGATTCATCAGTCACAAAAACGGAGAATTTTTGCCTAAACACGGTTAATCCAGCTTTTTGTATCACTATCTTTAGGTAGAGATATATCTCTTCCTATAATCCCCTCTTTTTAAGTTGAACGTATGTTGCTCTGCCATTACACATCTCATGTAAATAGCCATATGATCTTTTATAATCATAAGTCAAGAACTTCACTTCCTAGCCCTCTGGATCACACTCTTCGAAATACCTGTCACTCTTGCAATTTGCCTTAGACTAATCCCATTTACAGCTTTAAGCTTAAATAGGACAGAATCCCGTTCCTCCTTACCCATGTGCTGCAACATGTTTATGTTGGACACACCTATTTCAAAAAGGTAACTTTTTACTTCATCATCTGTTAACCGTATTCTTACGGTATCTTCCAAACATCGGTCATCATTTGGTTTTTCCATATAATCCTTGAACAATAAAAGGGCTTGTTTTCTATCTGAAGAGAAAAATTGAAGGGGATAATCTACATCAACAATCGTTGCTTTATGAAAGTACTCATGGATGCTTGTCCATTTGGATTCGAAGATAGTAGGAGATAATCCTGCTTTTAGCGGGTTTTGGTGAATATAACGAAGCACGGTGAGAAAATATCTCATACTATCAATATTTTCGCTTTTAAACCGTTCCTGAAACAAATGACCACAGCGGTCATATTTCATATTGTACCAGTAAACATAGCTTGAACTGATTCGCTTTATCACATTTGAGATATTATCTGACTCCTTTATCAATAGATGAATATGATTGTCCATTAAACAATAACTGAAAAGGTGAAAATGACTCAATTCCTTATACTTCTTTAACACTTGTAAAAACTTCCGCCTATCTTGATCATCTTCAAAAATTGTTTGTCGATTGATGCCTCTGAGCATGATATGATAGATGCCGTTTGGGCTCTTTTTTCTTGCTATTCTTGGGATAGGAATCACCACACTTTTGAATTATAGATAAAATGAAAGAAATTGGAGACGAAACCAGAGGTGTAATGAGGGGAAGTTCACACATAAATTATTCTACTTTTTCTATTTGAATTCTGCAAGAAATTGGAACTGGGACAGGTTACCTGTCCCCCTGTTCCACTAACTTAATGAACGGTTCGACAAGGGCTGGGTCGAATTGTTGGCCTGAGCATTTTCGTAGTTCTTCGATGGCTTCTGCGAAGGTTTTGGTTTTTTGGTAAGGCCGCTCGGTTGTCATTGCATCGAAGGAGTCGATGATGCAGAGAATTCGGGCGAGCTTTGGGATGTTTTCTCCTTTGAGTCCGTATGGATAGCCTTTTCCGTCGTAGCGTTCGTGGTGAAGCTCGACAAGGGGCAGGAGGTCATCGTATTTTTTTGTAGATGCCAGAATTTCCTTGCCATACGTAACGTGTTTTTTCATCATTTCCCATTCGTGAACTTGCAGTTTGCCTTTTTTATTAATGATGTCACGCGGGATTTCAAGTTTTCCGATATCATGGATGAGAGCTCCTAGTATTAACCTTCTTTTTTCATCCTCACTTAGCGCAAGTTGATCACTAATGTCGACGGCATATCTGAACACTCTTTTACTGTGTTGATATGTGTAGATATCCTTTGATAGAAAAATCTGCAGCTGCTGTTCTAGACCGTCGATTTCCTCTTTAATTTGAAGTCCTTTATGATTAAAACGGCCTTCTTTATAAATTTGGCAGTTGTTTTTCCCTTCAGCCTTTGCAAAATAAAGTGCTTTGTCAGCTCTAGCTAATAGCTCTGAAGCTCCGTATGTGCCTTTTTCATACTCTGTAATTCCGGCAGAGAAGGATAGGCATCTTAATGGTAGAATATCAACACCTTTGAAAGGTGTATCATTGTATTCCTTACGTAGTTTGTCCATGAACATTTTTGCTTTTCCCTGGCTTGTTTCAGGCATGATGATACCGAATTCTTCCCCGCCGTACCGTGCGACAATGTAAGGAAGATCCTTTATTTTCTCTGATAAGAAACTACCAAAGAATGTTAACAGCTCGTCCCCTTGGACATGTCCATTGAAATCGTTGTATTTTTTAAAATCATCTAAGTCTAGCAATGCGATAGAAAACGGATCCTCATATTCACTTTTTTTAATGAATTCATCAAGCGTTTGTTTAAAATAACCATGGTTATACAAGCCTGTTAAAAAGTCTTTTTGTGCTCTTGTTTCTTCATTTTTATACAAAGAAAACACTTTCTGGAAGGCGAGCGAAAGAGTAATGGATAGAGAGATAAATAAGAAAACACCGAAAATCGGTTGTGCATGAATAACAATCGTCATGACAAGTGATAGCACCAATGTGCATAAATAACTAATGAACGCTTCTTTTAAATCATCTTTACTTAATAAACTTTGAAAAACTGTCCCAAAAGGCTGTTTCGTTACTAAGAAAAAGTACAGCCACATAATGATAACATTCAGGATAAAATAGACGGTTAACGATATGGTATAAGGCCATAGATTTGTGATGTCTATACTCCCGACGTTTCCACCTGTAATGATAAAAGTATAATAAGTTGTAATGATCATAATTGAATAGTTGGCGAAATTAAACAAATGCTTCCACCATTCGAGTTTAAAACGAATAAGGAAAAAAGCTAAACTGCTTAGCATTAAAACATAGAGTGGCACATTTAATCCAAACAAAAAGATACACGCTAAATAAATAGCAGAATCCATTGAGAGAGAATTTCCGGAAGGAAGAATAATATTGAAATGATTCAAGAGGAGAATTGCTCCAATGAGTGTATAAATTAAGACCCAATTTGATAGCACTCCAACATAAAGAGGCAGATTCAAAAAGAGGAGAACCATGCTGAATAGACAGATGAACGTAATATAGAGATTTTGACGATTAAGTATCATTTTTTATCACACTCACTACATACTAATTGGAAAAGAGGGAACCACAGATTCCCTCTTTTTATATGATTACCAGAATTTCCACCCTGAAGTTAACGCTACGATAGCTGAACCAATAATAAGTATGTTTAGGATAGCATTTTTTGTTTTATTTTTCATTATATTTTCACCTCCTTCGAATTGCCATTTAATGGCTCCTCCCTTTCCTTTTTACGCAGCATGATTGCTTGAATCGCAAGGAAGCCTCCTATATTCATCACCACATCACCAATGCTAATAATCTGCTCTCTTGGATATGGTGCCTTTAACGGAATAATATCACCTAAAAAGGCAAAAATCGTAGAACCTGTGACAAGCGTATGCTTAGCATATAAGCTGTTTTTTAATGTTTCTAAATAGTAAGGATCTAAGTGTAGGGCAGCCTCTCCAGAAACAGGCATTCTCCCTCCATTTACCGCCATCACGATGAAGTTAAGCAGAACTCCAACAAAAATGAACTTGAAATGGGCATGAAATCGATTAATCCATAAAAAGATAAGTCCAATCACATAAACGCCTATGAAGGAAAACTGACTAATTTCCCCTACCCATTCAATTTTATTTTGAAAATAAAAAATACAAAGCTGAAAAAGAAGAAGTGCCGGGAACACCCATCCCATTTTAAATCGAATCTCTCCAAATCCTTTTAAACTACCACCTCGAATAAATCCTATTAAAATGGCAACAAGCAGGCCATCATAAACCATCGTACCCTCACCGACCTTCAAGAAATACAAATTTTTGACAGAATCTTCTAACAATCTACAATTATTATAATCTATTACATTTCAAACACACTAGTACCTATCTTCTTTTTGAGTCTTTAGACCTAAATAGAGATGGGTCGGGGGCGGGTCGCGGGGACAGGTTCCTTGTCCCAATCGAGCAACTCCTGCTCTTCTGCATGAAATCACTAAATAAAAAAGAGAAGTGCTCAAACACTTCTCTTTTAACCTTCCAGCCCTTGCTAGTCGTTTGATTTCTAATATACTCTCTCATAGTACATTCCTGAATCACCTACAAAAAGTGAAACCGCAACCTCAATCCCGGTACACTAAATGAAACGAAGCGGGACGAGGTACCTGTCCCCCCGTCCCAACCGGAACGACCCCTGTACCAACCGCAAATACTATTTCAGTTCCCTTGTCTGTGTCATAGGCTGTAGAGCTGATGACTTTTTCTCCTGAGTTTAGGAAGAGTTCGACTGAGTGGAGGTCTAGGTAGATTTCTAGTAGTATCTCGTCTTGGGGAGTCACAGATAGTTTTTCTACTTTGATTTCCCCTTGGTTTCCGTAGTTTGATGTGAGAGATAGTGTATTATTTTCTACGTCTACTTCTACTGTGGTTGATTTTGCTCCACTTTTGTTTAGTTTGATCTCAAAATTCCCGCTTGTTGTAGGGACCCTTACTTGCATATAGCCTGTTGGCTTTCCTTCAAACTTTAACTCCTCACCATTACCTAGGTGAACATGTTGATCGGCAATGATAGAAGAGAAGTAGGTTTCTGTTTCAATAAAGGGCTGTTGGATGAGTTGTCCGTCCTTTACGTCCAGTTTTCGCGGTAAGGACATCATTCCGTTAAAGCCGTATTCCTTCGGTGGTGTTGTTTCATGCCAGCGGTGCATCCAGCCGATGAGTAATCGTTCACCCTCCTTGCCCACTGTTGATTGTGGTGCATAGAAGGTTTGGCCGTAGTCGAGCAGACCTTTGTTCTCCGGTGTAAAATTTCCTTTTTCAAAATCCATCTGACCGATGACATACGCTGTTTTATTTTGTATTTCTCCTGCGAATTCAGGGTCACATGGCATTTCAGAAAATAACAAGACATCTTTGTCATCAATTCGGAACAAATCCGGGCATTCTAGTAACGTGTTTTCTTCAAACTTCGATTGATAAATGGATGAGTGGAAATTCCACTTTAAAAGGTCCTCCGACTTAAACATAATGATTTCGCCGCGTCTTCGAGTGTTTCTTACCGATAACACACAATAATAAACTCCATCGGCTTCCACAATCTTAGGATCTCTAAAGTCGCAAATAAGGTATCCCTCCGGTAATTCTTTTTCGCCGATCACAGGGTTTAACTGATACTTTTCAAATTGAACCCCATCTTCAGATATTGCCACACATTGGCGCTCCGCAATTTGCGGTTCATCCCGATCAAATCCCATGTTCGGATCAATATGTCCTGTATACATCAAATAAAGCTTTCCATCCTTTTCAATGGCACTGCCTGAAAAACACCCATTTGCGTCATACGCTTTATCATTGGCCATCGCAACAGGCAGATGCTCCCAATCGATGAAGTTTTCAGTTGTAGCATGACCCCAGTGCATGTCATTCCACGTAATATCATACGGGTAATACTGATAGAACAGATGATATCTCCCTTTGTAATAGACAAATCCATTCGGGTCATTCATCCACCCGATTTCAGGTGAAAAATGATAAATCGGCCTGCTTTGTACGTTATGTTTATTTACTTGAATATAGTCATTTGCTTTTTGTAATCGGTTCATTTTGCACCTCACTTATTTAATTCCGCTCTGCATCGAGCCTTCGACAATGTATCTTTGGAAAATGATATAAAGCACAACGATCGGAATCGTAACAATCGTTAACGCAGCCATAATATGGCTTGTGTAGATATTATACGTATCACTGAAAATAGCATTTAATGCAACCTGAATTGGCATAAGGTCGGCATTCGATAACGCCATAACCGGCCATAAGAAATCATTCCAAGATGCCAAAAAGGTTAGGATTCCAACTGTGATATACATATTTAGACTGGATGGAATTACTATTCTGAAAAAGCAACCAATTTCACTGAGACCATCGATTTTCCCAGATTCAATCAGTTCACCCGGGAATGATAAAAAATGCTGTCTGAATAAGAATATATTCATCACATTAATGATAAATGGCATTAAATATCCCGGAACTGTATTAATTAAGCCCATCTCATTCACAACTAAAAATAAAGGTAAAATCGTTGCTTCAATTGGAACGATCATCAACGCAATAATAAAAATGAGAATCCAGTCTTTGAATGGAAATTGGAACCGTGCCAAAGCATAGCCTGCCAGAGAGTTAATGGTTAGTCCAAACACAACCGTAATTGAAGCATAAATCAAGCTATTACCGACATTTTGAAAAATATTATAAAAGCCCAGCAACTCTGTATACGATTTCAATGAAAGATCAGAGAAACGCGGGATGATTGCATATATCGAACCAATATCCCGGTAGATCACTTCATCAATTTTAAAAGAAGATAAAATCATCCAAAAAAGAGGAACTAAAAACTGTAACGCCACAACTGATGCCAACAAATAAAACAATGATTTCTTTACAATCTTCATGCCGCCCGCTCCTCTCTAAATAGCTTTTTAATCACAATTGATACAACTACTAAGAAAACGGTGAATGCCAACGTAATCGCACTGGCATATCCAATATTTCGGTGTCTAAATCCGTATTCATAAATATATTGTAAAATGGTCATGGTAGAGTAATCCGGTCCGCCGCCTGTCATCACCATCGGTTGAACGATGAGCTTAAACGCCTGAATCGTAGTGGTAATCACTAAAAACATCAGAATTGGTTTTAATGAAGGAATGGTAATGAATAAAAACTTTTGAAAAGCATTTGCCCCATCAATGTCTGCTGCTTCATATAAACTACCGTCAATATTTTTTAATCCCGCCAGGAAAATCATCATTTGATACCCGCAACCTGACCAGGCAGAAATAGCTACAATTGTGTACATCGCTTGATCAGCACTAGATAAAAACGGCTGCTTAGACAGTCCGATATTTGCTAAAATTTCATTGATTAACCCTGAAGTCGGGTTTAACATAACCGTCCAAAGAATGGAAATGACAACAAGAGACAATACTGCCGGTGAAAAGTACGCGGTTCTAAAAAAGCCGACACCTTTAATCTTCTTATTTACTATTAACGCTAAGCCAAGTGCCATCGCTAACTGCAGGGGTACAACAAACACAACAAACTTAATCGTATTCAAAAAGCTTTGAATGAGCACTTCATCTGTCAGCATTCGTTTGAAATTTTCCATGCCGATAAATTGTTTATCATTTGGTTTTAATAAATAGTAATCTGTAAAACCATACGTAAAAGCTAGAATAATAGGTAAAACGATAAATAGAATAGCAAGCACCATTGCCGGTGTTAAAAATCCATAGGCTGAGACAACTTCACCTTTTTTAAAATGCTCACTGTTTCGGTAATGTTCAGTTGTATTTCTTACTTTCACAAAGTTTTTTACCGTTTTCATCACTTCACATCCTTTTCACTTGGCTTGGTCAGCATAAGCCCAGTTTATAAGAAAAGGCGAGGTCACCCTCACCTCTTTCCTAAACCCGTTATTTTTGATATTTCTCAAACTCTAAATCAATTTTCTTCACGGCATCATCTAAATACTGCTTGATTGTCGCTTCATCTGTTGCCTTATTTTGACCAATTTTCAAGATAACATCTTTTGCAAATGTTTCTGAAAGGTAAGGATAGCCCGGTGAAACAGGACGGGATTTATTTGTGTTTTCAACTTGGTATTTCAATACTGACCATGCTTCGTTATGGTATGGATTGTCTGTATTTGTATCAATCGCATCAATTGAATTCACACGAGTTGGAATCGATCCGTTTGCAAGGTAATATTCTTCAGATGCTTCATCATTGTTTAACCATTCCATTACTTCAACTACCTGCTTAATGCGGTCTTCATCTTCCTCTTGTCCATTACGCACAAACGCCCAGCTACCTGATGGCGTGTATAAACCATCATAGTTTTCATTCATTTTAGGATAACGAACAGTTTTAAACTTTAAGTTTGGATAGTTGCTTGTTAATTCACTTACATACCAGAAACCGCTTACAGATAAAGCTGTTTTTCCAGAATGAAACGCTTTTTCCGACTCTGTTGCACTTGCAAGCTGTGGATCTGCAAATAATTGTGCATATTTTGTTAATGCTTCAACACTTTTATCACTGTTTAATACACCGTCAACTGTGACTCCATCTTCACCAACTATGTTTGTGTCATTTCCCCAAAGAAGCGGTGTGAAATAGTATGTGCCTGTTTCATAAGCACCTGCTGTAATATCAGGCAATAGTAAGCTTACTGCACTTTCATACCCTTCAAACGCCGGATCATTTGATGTTTTTGCAAACTCATCTACTTTTCTGGCAAGCTCAACAAATTGATCCCATGTCCAATCTTGATCTGATGCAGGAATTAGTGCTTTGACATCTTCAGGTAATGCATTAATCATATCTTCGTTATACATTATCGCTACACCTGAGTCAGAATAACCCATCCCATAGAACTTCCCATCAACCGTTCCTTGGTCAATAATCGCTTCTGTAAATCCTTCTTTGAAGCCTTCACTCATATAACCATCAAGCTCACCAAGTAGACCGGAATCTACATATGCGGCAATATCTGGTCCATCCAGTGTGAAAATATCCGGCATATCATTCGCCGTAATGGCTGCGTTTAATTTATCTATGTAGCCGGATCCCGCACCTGCACGTGTGATATTTTGAATTTCAACTTGAGGTTTGTCAGGATGTTCTTCGTTATAGCGCTTTACTCGATCTGCAAACATCTTTCCTTCCGGATGATCGGCTGCAGCTTGTGTCCAAATCACAATTTTGTCATCACTGCTACTTGCACCATTTGAGCTGCACGCAACTAACGAAAGAGATAAAACTAAGATTGAAACGAACAACATTAATTTTTTCATACTTTCATAGACCCCCTAGTCTGAATAATCAATGAAAACGTATTCACGCTTTCTGGTTTTTATGTTACGATAGGCATAAATAAATGTCAACACATATTTTTAAGCGTTTTCATTGTTTAATCACCATACAAAGATTGTTGATAATATTGTGATATAATAGGTGTATACAAGCAATATAATCGTTTAAATGAGAATAATTATAGGTTAATATAAGAATACGTATTCACACGGAGGAGCAATTATGAGTAAGCTTACGATGAAAGAAATCGCCAAACTTGCAAACGTTTCCCAATCAACTGTATCACGGGTGATAAATGGAAATAACGGGGTAAATGAAGATGCCGCAAAACGAGTTCTTCAGGTTATTGAGGAAGTTGGCTATGTACCAAACAAAGCCGCCCAAACCCTTAAAAAGAGTCAATCTAAAATTATCGGGGTATGCTTAACTGAAACGTATAACCCTTATTTTGTAGAATTAATCGATGCACTTGAATTTGAGGCCCGTAAGAACGGCTACAGTATTTTGCTTCACAATTCCAAGCATAATCCGATCATAGAATGGGAAAGTATCCAGAACTTTATCGCCCGTCAGGTAGATGGAATGATCCTTGTCCCTACTGGAGAGTACAATATTCAGCGGATCAGCAAACTGACCATCCCATCTGTCGTCATGACCCAAAACCGCAAGCCTCTTGATAGCGTTGGTCTTGATCATGTAAAAGCCGGAAAGATTGTCGGAGAAAAATTCATTCATGGTGGTCATAAAACCTTTGGATTTATGGGAACCATTCCTGACGATAAATTCCTCGGCTATAAAAGCGCATTATACGAAAACGGATTTGAATTCAAACAGGAAAACTATATTCAGCTTCAAGAAACCTCAACCAATAACTTTTTAATGAGGCAGGATATAGAAACCTATTTAAACTCTGCTTCATCTCTTGATTTCACTTGCCTTTTTACAGCAAACGATATTATGGCACTTGAATTTATGAAAGCTGCAAAAGAAAGAAATATCGAAATACCCGGGGACATCAGTGTGATCGGATTCGATGACACCTACCTCGCAAAAATCATGGGAATCTCAAGTATTCATCAACCAATCGAAGAAATAGTAAAAACAACCATCGAAATTTTACTAAACCGCATGGAAGACGAAGTCTCAGCCGAATCCATACAAATCAAACTCGAACCATCATTGATCGAGCGGGGAAGTTCTTGAGTGGGTCGCGGGGTGGGTCGGGGGGACAGGTTCCTTGTCCCACTTATTGTGCATAATCGAACAATTCCACTGTAGCAAAAGAGCCGTAATTGCAACTTACGGCTTTCACACTCCCCCTAACTTTTCACCCTCTGTTTTTCCAACCTCATCATCCGCGGACCCTCAAAATAAATCATCCTCACAACCTTATAATTGACAAACAGCACCGTTTTTTGCCAAAACGGAACACACCTTGTATATCGGTCAAAACACGCTAGCAATATAACTGCCAACAAGGCTGTCTGCGGTGACACAAGCGGATGATCAAAAATTCCTGTAAAAAACAAAACTGGAAGTGATAACAAGAAAAAGTTGAGTAATTCCTTATTTTTCGCATGCACAAATAACATACAACAAACCTTAAACATTAAGGTCATAACAAGTAATAGAAAAGCTAGTCCACCAATTGTGCCATACTCTGCAAACAAACCTAAGAACATATTATGGGCATGTGGCTCTGGATGTGTAAATTGATCATAAGCATGACGGTAACCTAAAGGAGTTGTTCCAAAGAAAGGGTACTTCTCCCAAATTCTAATACTCGTCACCCAAATCTCTTTTCTTTCAAGAATCGCTTCATTAAGTAAAGCAAACCTCGGTATGACATCAAGAATTTGTTTATGGAAAAGAAGCAAAAGGGTGGCAGCTAGCATCCCGATTTTCGCTGAATACCTAAACATAAATATGACCAGGACAAGAAACATCACACCAATCCCTGCACGTGAACCTGTTTGAAAAATACCAACCATCATAGTAGTGACGAGTACATAATTCCATATGACGATCCTTTTACATTGCTGCCTTTTTAATTGTTCCGCTAACAAAAAAGAAAGAATAAGCAATAACAGGAAACTAGCAAAATTCGGGTTATATGCCGATCCAAACAATCTGCCATCAGAATCGGGTGAAGGACCAAGGAAGATCGTACCAGTCAACCCTCCAATCAGCATGTCTGTTATTTGAATGTTTTTCAATACACTCCCTGTCACGACCAAAAACACACCACCAACAATCATAATCCACTTAAAACGCCGAATAAGAGCCATTGTTACACATTCTCTTATATATAAGTAAAGCCCTAAATACCCTAAAATCATCGCAAAAATTAGCATGTATCCCTCTTTATCTTCTGAAAAAGTCGCCCCCAACGCTGCTAATGCCAAGCAAATAAAAAAGAAAGTGGTTGTATTAAGATAGAATGGAACCTTTAAATCAACTGTATTTTTCAAATGAATCCACCCGATAAACATCAGCCATAAAATTCCCACCGGCGGCAATATAAAACAACATAGTACCCCTATTTCAAGTTGATGCTTTTTAAGAAATTCTTTGTTTATAACCAGCTTTATATTTGTCATAAACTCTCCCTTTTTTCTTGTGGATTTCAAAAATACTAGTGTTATATATAAGTAGGACACTATTTTTTTATACAAAAGATCTAAAAATCACACAGTAAATTAACATTGGATTTACATTGCAATTAGATTTTTACAATTCCTGAATTTAGGTGAATAGTAGATCATCCATAAGCGCTTTTTTACAAAGTTAGTTCAAATTGACCAAATTCGTTTAATTATTATGTAAATCGACAAATTCCAACGTTATTCTTCTACATGATCATATAGACTAGAGGGGTAACTTTATTTAAGGAGACGTAATCATGATATATGAAACATCAATTATAAAAGGGATTTTCCGTCCACAGGTAAGCCTTTATCAACTGCAAAAGGCCGAGACAGCAGGAGGGATTGGCTGGAGAATTTTCCTTGTCTATCTATTTAGTTTACTTATATTTGCAGCTGGTGTTTATTTTGGCATCGGCACTGAAACGTACTCAGGAGTGATTACGGACTTTTCCAGAGAGGAATTTGAGGTTGGGAAGGTATTTCTTTTATTAGGAAAACTGGTTTCTAGTTTACTATATACGACTCTACTCCTTTGGTTTCCAGCATTTGTTTATTGGATCGTACTTGATATTTCCTATAAAAAAGCTTTGATTGTTCAACTATTCGTTTTCTCTATTCATTTAATTGAAAAGGTGATTACCTATCCTGTACTTGTGTTTTATCATTTAAACCAGGCAAGCAATCCCTTCTCACTAGGGGTCATTGCTCAACAATTGATCGATCACGAATATTGGGTTCATTTTTTTAGTTCCATCACCCTTTTTCAAATTTTAGCCATCTCTGTTCTTTATGTTTATTTATCACGACTTACTGAAAAACATAACGTATTAACTCTTTTCATCATTGTTCTCTTTTACATATTAAGCTGGCTCTTACACGCCTTCATGGCGTATCTTGAAGTACCTGTATTAGTAAGGATGTGGTTAAGTTGAAAAAATGGTTTATTTTCTCGCTCATCTTTTTTTGCATTAGCTTTATTACACTAAATGCCTATTTGATTTGGAAAAAAGATAGTAAAGCAGAGCACACCGTATATGTACACGATTGGAAAAGGGTTCAGGAGCGAAATATCATTAAAACACTTGATACAAAGGGTATTTTAATGCCTCAGGAGGAATATAAAGTTTATTTTGATGATAAAGATAAAGAGTTTCTGCGTTTTCTCGTTAAGGAAGGCGATGAAGTAACAGCCGGTACTCCGCTGATTGAATATGCAACACCTGAGCTTGATCAGGTAAGAGATACGTTGGAGAGTGATATCAGCCAGGCTGAAGGAGAGCTGAGCAGTATTGACGAATACATCGCAAAACTATTAGACTATCAGGCTTCTATTTCCTCTTCTGACTCCAACTATGCATACGAATACGATTCGGTGTTTGCCTTTGAAGATGACTTTAGTTTTACGGAAGATATAACGGACACGGAAGACACGTCTAATGATGTGATTATCAGTCAAATCGAACAGGAAATCTATAAGCAGGAGCTTGAAAAAAGTAAGCTTGAGGATAAAATTTTCAACTATGAAACACAAATTAGTCTGATTAACGAGAAAAGTGATTCCGCTATGATCATTAGTGAAGGCAACGGGATTGTGAAAGACGTAAACGATCAGCTCGGAAACCCTGTTGTGACGATTGCCTCCACTTCATTATCCATAAAAGGCACTTTAACTGAGGAACAATTGAAAAAAGTAGAGGTCGATATGCCCTTTAACGCGACAGTTTCAGGAGATAAAGCAAAGCTAGAAGGAACAATATTCGATATAGGTTCTTTTCCTGAAAATGAACCGGAGATAGATAAAAAGAACGTCTATCCTTATGAAGCCATACTGTCAGAACAAGCAGAAGCACTTCCAATCGGTACCACAGCCGATGTAAAAGTAACACTGGATCAAGCATTAAACGTTCCGGCAGTTCCACAGAATGCCATAGTAAAGCAGGATAAAAAAACGTTTATTTATTTCTTAGATAAGAATGGGCTGGTTAATAGAAAAGAAGTTACAACCGGACTTCGCTCAGGGGATCTACAGGAGATAAAGGAAGGCACAGAAATTGGACAAGTAGTCATGACAACAGATCAATCTCACAACAAAAGCAAGTTTGCAACAACGATGCAGCCTACAAACCTAAAAAAGAACACATTTAAAAACCTTTCATCCAAAGAAAAGTGGGAATCGTTTCTCATTGGTGTTGCGGAGAGGTAGTGGACCTCCCCTGGAACAGGGGGACAGGTCCATCGTCCCCGTCCAACTAATTGAAGTTGCAATTAAAATTTCACCCATATCCTCTATACAAAGACCGGGACAAGGGACCTGTCCCCTTGTCCCTAAAAGAATGAGCCGGCTGTTGCGATTCGGTGGTAGGTGTTTCGGCCTAGTGTTCCTTTTGGCATGATCCATGGGGCGTCGTGGTATAGTCTTTCTGTTTCTAATTCTTCTATGCTTTGGATTTTTCCTTCTAAGTAATCGGTTAAGCGATCGACAGTTGTGTTTAGGCGGGCAAGTACACCGCCATAACGGATGTCTAGTACTTCCCATCCGAATGGCTTATTCGTAGAGAGCCATAGTTCACGATGTTTGATTCGAAGATTATCGACCATATTATGTAATGGTTCAACTTGATTACGAAGATCTTCTAATCTTGATTTATTCTTCTCGTCATATGCGCATTTCAAGTTCAGACCAAACTCCGCTTTCACACTTAAAACCTTTGCAAGCTGTATATAATAAGAAAACAAGGGGTCCCACTCATGTTGATTTTGACTAGCTTTAGTTAATTGGTCGGCCAGTTTAGCATAATGTTCATTCATGGAAAGGCCTCTTATATTCTCATCATATAATCCAGTTAATAGATCTTGCCAGAGTAAAAACTTAGATGGATGTGATTCTTTCAAATTATCTTTTGCGACTCCAGGTGTTTCATCAAATTCAGTCAATGCTAAGAAGTCATCAATATTCCCTCCCACACAGAAAGAAAAGCGGTCAGCCAGTTTGCTTCTATCCACTTCCTTGGCATATCCGTGCTCAGCAAATAATTGCATTCCAGGAAGCCCTGTTAAAGGACTTGTTTCTGCACCATTATCCCCCCACATCGTGGCAAACACTTCTTTCACACCTGTATTCTTGCACGCAGCTAAGGCTGCATTTGTTGTTGCAAAGGTGATCCCATAGTTTGGTGATATTCCATTCCATGTCCAAATGCCGCCGGCAAATACCGGATCTGACCCCAAGGCTTTATGCTTCTCAAGAAACGTTTCATAAAAATCCTGATCTGTATGGTAGTAATCCCAGTACACTAATTGCAGATTTTTTGGTATTTCATCAATCACATCAGTTGGAATATCTGCGTTAAGATCATAGTAATTACCGGTTTTTGAGCCCAGTCTAAAGTACATATCGCTCCAAATCATAGGTTTTAATTGATATTTTTCAGTAATCGAAACAACCTTCTGCAGATGTTCATTCATAATCGAAAATCGATCACAATATCCATTTTTCTGTAAAAAAGCTCCAAGACCAAGTCGATGCGCCTCATCCATTCCTATATGAATACGGTTTGTTTTAAACGATCGACTAGCAACCTTAATCATTTCCTCAATAAATTGATAGGTTTTCTCTTCCCCAACAAGAAGGATATCTTCTGTATCTCTTATTCCCCCGGCATAATTCCATTTTAACGCTTCCGTTAAATGGGCCAATGTTTGAATACATGGTATCATTTCAATCCCCAAATTAGCCGCGTACTGATCGCATTCCCTTAACTCAGCTTCACTGTACCGACCGCGCATATAGCCGAAGTACGGGTATTTCTCCATCTCAAATGTATCTTCTGTGTACATCATCACAACATCCAGACCCATTAGTGCCATTTTGCGCAAAAATAATTTAATGGCCTCCACAGTCATCACACCGTTTCGGGATGCATCAATCATAATGCCGTTTGTCTGAAATTGAGGCTCCTCGACAATGTGAAACTCTTTTTGGTTAGTAAGCTGTTCGATGAATAATCCAAAAGCACGGAAAAAGTGAATTTGTTTCTCATAACGAATAATCCCACCTTCACTTGTACAACTAACCTCAAGCGGACCTACTCTTTGCTCTATTTGGACAGGAAAGCCAGTTGAACTTTGGGTGATTTTCAGTTCTTCACAAATGATTGAAAGTCCGTTTTCAAGTTCAGGTAAAATTCCTTTCACATGTAAATTCATCCTAAATGTCCTCCTTTTTTCAATAATCAAAAATAACCTAAGGACTTCTTAACTCTTGTTCTACTAATCTAATGGATTAATTATTCGGCTTATGATCCCAACTACTCTTTCGACCTATTGATAAAGAATGCGCAACTAGCAGTCTTTCTTGCTGACTTCTCATAATATCTCTCTTCAGTTGAGCCATATCAAACTGAGAGGTCACTCTCTCATTACATTCTCTCAAAATATCTTGATGTTCAGGAGAATCAGCCAGATTGGTGCATTCCTGTGGATCGTTTTCAAGATCATATAATAATGGTCTCTCTTCATGAACATACACAAATTTATAGCGGCCGGATCGTAACATGATTAACGGTTGAATCGGACCTTCGCCATAATATTCACAAATCACTTCATCTTTCCAGTTTGCGTCTTCTCCGATTAGTAAGGCTTCAAGATTATCTCCATCCAGTTCACCGAACCACTTTTCTCGATCAGGTACAGCACCTAATGCCATAAAGGTTGGGGCAAGATCAACAAGAGAGACGACTTCCCTAACCTTCTTCCCGGCAGGAAAACGCTTTGGAAAAGAAAGGATTAAAGGAACTTTTGCAGCTTGATCATAAAAGGTTCTCTTAAACCACATGCCATGTTCACCAAGCATTTCTCCATGATCACTCGTCACAACGATGATCGTATTCTCCAACATATCTAATCTTTCTAATTCATTTACAATTTGTCCTACCTTTTGATCAAAGTAGGTAACCATTCCATAATAAGCACGTCTATTTCGTTTCACTTCCTCCTCGGAAAGTTCACAAATGTCTATTTCATGATGGGTTTGAATCCATTGATTGAACGGATGCATGTTTTCGAGGTTATCAGAAGGAATGTCAGGCATTGGGATGAATGAATCCTCATACATATTCCAATATTCTTCTGTAATATGAAAAGGATCATGCGGATGGAAAAACGACGAACATAGAAAAAACGGCCTTATCTCTTCTTCTTTTTTCCGTTTAAATGTCCGAATTTGTTCTAATGTACGGTGTAATACTTTTTCATCATAGTCTAAATTATTATTGATCTCCATGACACCCGGGTTTTTGAGCCGTTTCACACCGGTTCCATGATTAGGATAAACTCCCCTGGACCAATCAGGTGTAAGGTCAAACGCTGCCGTATGAATATCCCTTGTCAGCCGATGTTCAAAGCCATGCAGCTGATCAGGACCGACAAAATGCATTTTTCCTGACAAGACTGTCTCATAACCAGCACGTCTTAAGTGATGCAAAAAGGTTGGAGTGTCTGAGGATAGTTCTGATCCATTGTCATACACCTCAATGTTGCTGATGAATTTACCTGATACGAAGGAAGCCCTTGAAGGAGCACATATCGGTGAATTGCAGTAGGCATTTTCAAATGTAACACCACTTTGAACAAGCCGGTCAATATTCGGGGTTTTTACAGCTGGATGCCCTAAGGCGCCAATCACATCGAAAGCCATCTGGTCAGCCATGATCATAACGATATTCGGCTGTTGTATTTGCTGTGTCATTATGTAAAACCTTCCTCTCAACGTTATTTTCCATTCGAAGATGTCCGCTGCTCAAGTCTAGTAAAGGTCGGCAGCGCAATGAGAAGCCAAACATAACTAATCAAACTTCCTAACAGGAACAACAAGTATTGGCATTTTTGCCAAGAGAAAGAACATCCCATATCCAATCAAAAGCATCAAAACAGCTTGAAGGGGTGCGGCAAAAACCATTAATGTGACCATTTTTAAATACTGGTACCATTTCATGTCAAAATGAACATACGCAGGAAAGAAAAAGGCAAGAATCATGAGATAAACGAATGCTAAAATAAAAAGCAGCAACTTTAAGATTTGCATCGTTAATGATTCATCAAAATTGAGAATAAAAATATCAGCATAAAGAATATACCCAATGATGACTAACACAGAGCCGGTACTATTTGATTTTGCAAATTCCTTTCGGTAAAAGCCCCAAAAGGATTGTAACACCGGTTCGTTTAGATTCCCTTTCTGCCATTTCCTCATGACGGCAAACATCGCTACAGTAGCAGGTATAAACCCAAATACAACAAGACCCAAAAGGGTTAAACCGATCCATAAAAGGTTTATATAAGCTAAACGTGAAAACCACTCTGTAAACCGTACAAATGCACTTTTCCATCCTTGAGCCACTTTCGCCACTCCCCTGCTGTCATAAACTATATTTGATTGTTATCCTTGGATTTCTATTGTAATTTTTCCGTTTGTAACGAATGAGCAATCAACAACATAAATTGGCTCTTCTTTGTTCAGACGCTTAACAGATACTTCTTCTCCGTTTACCTTTACTTGTTTAACCCCTGATTCAGCAAGGAAACTAAACTCACCTGCTTCTTCCAAGGAAACAACCACTTTATCTTCAGTCGAATACTGTATCGCAAAGGTAGCAGGGGCAATATATTTTTCTAGTAAACCTAAAGGTTTTATCACATGATCCTTTGGAATAATTAAAAAGAAGGAATAGTCATTTCTTTCTTGAGTAAATTCGATTGTTTCATCATGATCGAGTACAGTTATTTTTTGATTGAAATAATCATAAACAAAATATTCCTTAGCACCAAATCCCTCTATATTTGCGGGAGAGACAGTTCCGTTAACAGCACTATGCGAAAGATTATAAACACCCAGTAAACCAATACTATTACTAGTATTCCAAACCTTTAATGGCACTAGCTCTTCTACTGGATTGATCATCAATGTATCAATTGTTGGCCGGCCCGGTTGATCACAGCGTAAAATACGTCCGTCATTTAAAATGAGCGGCCATAATACGGAAGCATCTGTCTCATCTACACGATCACTCGTATAAATTGGACCTCCACTAAGTGCTCTTAGTAATGCATGACGGTTTGCATCTTTGTGAACCGTCCAAAACATATCCCAATCTCCCCAGTAAATTTCGCCTTGATAGAAGGAATTGTAAACATTTTGCAAGGCGTGTTCCGCGAATCCGTTTTCATCTTCCGGAACAAAGTCATCACTGCTTCTAGCCACAGAAGAAATTGGACGGTTCCATATATTCTCAGATGCCATTCCCATGCAATTAATTACACAATGATTAAAGTGAATCCCCACAGATGCTTCTAACGCCTTATGTGTTTCTACCGAAGCTTCTCCGATCGACCTTTGACCCATTAAAAAGTTGTTGATCGCACTTTGACCATCAACTTTGACGAAATCAATTCCTTGTTGATGTAAATAAGAATGCCAGGCATCCCAAAACGCAAATCCTTTTCCCTTCTCAGGATAAGGAATCAACTTATCACTAGTTGTCTTTAATAGGTATGGTGCCATTTCATTTGCCAACGAACTATCAAGATGAATTCCACCCCAATATCCGGCAAGTGTATGCCATACGCCGACTGAATCAACGGAATATTCATTTCTTAGTTTATTGGTTAGTGGCTTAAAACCATTTGGAAATTTCTCCTTATTAGGTTCAAATCCTCCTAACCGTCCCTCTTTCATTTGTGACCAGCCATCATCAATCATGATCCATTTAACAGGAAGTTGTTTTTGTTTAAACTCTTCTGCTTTACTTAAAATCCCCTCTTCATTCACCTGTTGATAAAAAGCATCCCAGCTGCACCAGCCCAGATAATCTAAACGTTCGGGATATTGCTTTTCCTCTATCAGCCGCGTATTTCCACTTATTTCTAGTAACCGGTTAGTTGTAAGCTTTGCAAGCTCAAATGGATTCTCACCTTTACCTAATACAAAAACAGGTGTTTCACATTTCGTTCGTCCGCCATCAAAAGAAGAAACCAACAATTGAAGGCCCTGTTCCTCTCCTTCAATATCCGTTTTATAAACAGAACCGACAACAGGAAGTAAGTAATAATAATCATGTTGATTGTTCCATAATAAGGATTGTGTTCTAGGTGGCAGAGTTGATACATCTGTATTAAAATGAGGACGTGTCCACCAATCTTTATGACGGTAGGAGGCAAACAATCCATTCACTTCTCCCAGATCCTTTATCTTAACGATGACTCCATTTTCACTTCTTAAGCTATCATTTCTTCCAAACAATCGTTCATTATGAACAACCACATCTATATATGCATGGAGAAAATGTTCATAGCAGTGAAGAATAAACGAGAGGTCCACCTTTTCATCATATTTGTAGCTATATTTATATTTCGAATAAGTTCCTAAAGTATCTGTTTTCTCTTCAACATCCATCCCGGTAAAGTTCAACGGCACTTTCCCGATTTGGTCTAGCTGAACCTCAAAGCTCACATCACTCATGATTTTACTTTTATGAAAAACAAATGGTTTGTCTTCTTGTACCTTAGACATAGAGATCCTCCTTTTGTAAGGTTGCAGGTTTTAGATCTAACTGATAAAGTTCAATTAAATTATTTCGTAACACACGATTGGCAAAGTCACATGCATCATATTCCGTCATATCGCCATTGTCCACTTTTGATGCTAGCACTTCCGATAACACCTTTTTGGCAAGCTTCAAATGGGCATAAGTTCCTTCAACTTGACTATAGTCTCCTCCAAAACCAAGAATTTTCGACTGAGGGACCATTTCAATCATTTGTGTTAACATCTGTTTTGTTGCTGTAGGGGACAGAATGTAACACCATGTTAAATCCGCATAGGCATTTGGGAAATTTTTCACTAAGGATAAATACTCATTATAAAAAGGATAGCCACCATGTAATAAAACAAATTTAGCTTTCTTGTATTCTAGTAAAAGCGGAACCAAATCTGTCACCTTTGAATTTGTGACAAAATTCCCATTAGATGAAACGCTTGGCTCCTGGTGTCCCGTATGAATTTGGATAGGAACATTACATTCAATTGAACGCTGGATAATTCGGTGGATAATAAAATCTTGCAGGCGCTTCGCTTCTTCCTGTGATACTGATTCACATAAATGACTTGTTTTAAGTTTGTTAAAAACTGTAGCCGCCTCACCGAATGTTGGTTTTTCCACGGCTAATGTCCGCCAGTATGCCACACCAATTTTTGTCGCTACCATCCCTTCATCTACATAGCGCTTTAAGATGGTATCTACTGCATCAAGATAATCTTCAAACTCGTATATATCTGTGCCAGCTTCCCGTTCAACAGACTCAATATCCTTTAATGATCTTACCTTTACCAGGTGATCCGTCCACATCACAGGTCTAAAAAATTCAACGTCTACTTTTGTTGTGAAAATAAGGGTGAAAGCTAGATCAATTTTTGATTTTTCCGTTAGTATTTTTCTGTAGAGATCAGGATCCTGTGACGCCTTTTTCACACGTTCATTAAGTGCACATATCCCTTCAACCGTCCAATCATCCATATCATATAGGTCTTCAACCGCCCAACGCACCATTTGAGCATAGGTCGTATTTTTGACACGATCCCAATAATAAAGGAATTCCTTTGCTTTTTCGTGCTCAGTCATCTTATTTTTGTTTCGGTCAAAAAAGGATGGATTCATCCCAGCCGTAATCAAATCAGAGCTTACATAATGCAATAAATCAAAGAAATCAGCATTCATTTTACTTCGATCTTTTTGAGGAATTAAATGTTCATGTCCGTCGATAACCCTTAAATTGTCTATGTGCTTAGCTATTGTATCCACTGTTGTCCATACTCCTTTAGTAACAGACGACTGCCAAAAATAAGCAGCCGTCCTAGGATTTATCTATTATTTAGTATCAATTTCCGGATAGCCATTTTTCACAGAAGCTTTGAAGTCTTTTAAGGCATCTTTATAGCTTTCACCACTATCGATTGCCTCAGCTGCTGCCTCATACCATAATTGTGATATAGCTTGGTTATCACCTGTTGCTTTATGTGGAGGAATACTCTTTACAAGTTCATAATAAGCTTCTAAAATCTTTTGATCACCAAAGATTTCTGATGTAAATGCACCCTGATTTTTTTCATAAACAGCCGCGAGAGCAGGCATGTTTCCTGTTTCTTCAAGGTTGTATTGCTGCCATTCTTCACTTGCAATAAATTTAATGAATTCATAAGCTAACTCTTTGTTTTCAGAGCCTTCATAGATCGAACGGTATGTTCCACCTTCATAATATCCACTTGGTGTTTGGGCAAGACCGTATTTACCCTTTGCTGCTCCACCTTCGTTATCAACCATGAAGCTGGCCCATGCCGGGTTTGCAAACATGATGACACCCCCCTCATTTAAGGCGTCACCCCATCCACCTGAGAAGAAACCAAGCTTTGCGTCAACACCTTCTTCTCTGATTGATTTCATGCTATTAAAAATCTCTTCCCATGCAGGATCGACATTTAACTTACCGTCCTTATCCCACATTTCCGGATTGGATTTTTCTACGTTATACACATCACTAAAGTGTGAAACTAGATGTACTTCACCATTACTTTCTTTTTCTACTTTCTTACCTAATTCGACAACCTTATCCCATGAACTAACCATTTCAGACACTTTAGCAGGGTCATCTGTTCCAAGATATTCCTTCGCTAAATCTCTGTGATACCAGAATGCACCTGGTGAAGAGTGATCTGAAATCGCACGAACTGATCCGTCTTCAGCCACTCCAAGCTCTTTCACATAAGGAATATAATCTTTCACTAAATCATCTGCACCCATTTCAGATAAATTCGCTACAAAAGGCTGGTTAATAAATTTACCCATATAACCTCTTTCAAGGTCAAAAATATCAGGTACATCTGTTTTTGTATTAATGGCGTTCATTAATTTTGTTTGATATTGATCCCCAGGGAAAACACTAACCTTCACTTTTACGTTTGGATATTTTTCTTCAAATTTTTCTGCCATTTGTTCCACTTGGCCGAAAAATGTCCAAATCGTTAATTCACCTTCAAAATCTTCCGGATTCTTTGGTTCACCATTTGCAGTTGCACCATTATCAGAGCTACTATTCGTTTTTGTTTCATCTGCACCAGAACAAGCCGCGAGCAAACCTAATACTAGTCCTAACACGAATACCAAATTCAATAATTTAAAACGTTTCAAGATGAATCCCCCTTTAAATTGTTGTTTTTTAAGAAAAGCGCAAGCGCCTTGGTTAGCCTAGGGCAAATAAGACGCAAATGAATAGAAGACGTTCTTTGTCTTCAATTCATTTGTGGCTAGGCGCTGGAGCTGGCCACCAAAACTAAGTATAAGATTAATACTTACTGATTTTAGGACCTGCTACTCCCCCACCTCCCCAAAAAGAAAACGATTCACAAACTATTCCTTAACTGCACCCGCCATAACGTTTCCAATAATTTGCTTAGAGAAGATTGCGAACACAATTAAAATTGGAATGATAGAGATAACAATCCCGACATACTGTGCACCATAGTCCACATTAAATTGACTTCTTACACTCGCAATCATAACCGGCAGTGTTTGTAACTTATTATCAAATAGCAGGATCATAGGTTGTAAGAATTCATTCCATTTTCCAATGAAAAGAAAAATTCCTAACGTTGCTAAGGAAGGTCCCATAAGAGGAAGCGCTATCCGGTGAAAGATGGTAATTTCACTACTTCCATCAATCCTTGCCGCTTCAACAATTTCCTTTGGAACAGAATTATCTGCTACTTGTTTAAAGAAGAATAAAGCAAATGCATTACTAATCGATGGTAAAATAATTGGCCAATACGTGTTAATTAATCCCATCTCATTGACTAATCGGAAGAAACCGATAATCCCTAATTGACCCGGAACCATCATCGTACCCAGCACACAAGCAAATAGAAACGAGTTTCCTTTAAATTGATATTTTGAGAAACCATAACCGCTCATTGCTGAGAAATATAAGCCTATAAAAGTCGAGATTAATGTGATAAATAAGCTATTTGCAAAACCTCTCCAAATGGGAACAACTTCTACCAGCCGTTTATAGTTTTCTATGAATTTATCGCCAGGTGTCATCAATAGCTTTCTAGCAATCTCTGAGTTCGCATGGGTAGACGTAATGATCATACTGTAAAAAGGAATCAGACAGATTACGGCTGAAATGATAAGCATAATCCAAATAAGTGTAATAATGATTAAGCTGTTCCGCTTTTTCGCTTTTTGTTCCTTATCCGTTATAATAGAGGTCGAATTCATCTCCAATGTTTGCTTCACTTCTTACGCCTCCTTCTTTTTTCTCACACCAGGAATCAAAAATGTAATAACTGTTGCAATGGCGATAACTACAAATGCTCCATATGCAATCGTTGCTCCATATCCATAGTCGTAACGAACAAATGCTGCTTCATAAAGATTCATAATCATGGTGACAGTTGAGTTATCCGGACCCTTACCTAGCATTAATGGCGCATCAAAGATCTGCAGCCCGCCAATAACGGATGTGATTAATGTAAAGATAAGAACAGGTCTGATTAACGGAATGGTAATTTTAATCGCTGTTTGGAATTTTGACGCACCGTCAATTTCGGCTGCCTCATATAAATCCTGTGGAATCGCTTGCAAACCAGCCAAGAATACTAACATATTAAAACCAAAGTTTTGAAACATCATTGTTAGTGCGACAATGGCTCTTGATGTCCAAACATTGTTCATCCAATAAATCGGTTCATCAATAAGTCCAATCGACACTAAGAATTGATTGATGCTGCCTGTTTGCCAATCAAACATCAATGCAAACATAACCCCCAAGGTAATAGGTGTAATGATGTTTGGAAAATAAAAGATCGCGTGGAACAAGTGTCTTCCTCTGATAAACTTTTCATGTAACACAAGTGCAAGTGTTAAGGCAATCGTCAACTGAGGAATAATAGAAAAGATCCAAATCACAAGTGTATTCAATATAGATTTGAAAAAAAGCGTGTCGTGAATCAATCTTTCATAGTTTGCTAATCCGATAAATGTTGGTTCATTAAATCCTTCCCAGCTTGTGAAACTTAGGTAAAACGAATAAAGGATTGGACCAAGCCCAAAAACGATAAAGCTTATAAAAAACGGGGCAATAAAATAATATCCATATGGATTTTTATCTATTTTGCTCTTAAACATAAGGTAACCTCCTTCAATTTATAGGCCTCTGCATGATTGACGTACAACCAGATTAGGTTTGATAAGTACTCGATTTGATTGAGTTCCGATTTCTTCCCCATTCAATTTTTCTATTAAACCAATTGCTGCTTTTTCTCCCATTTCCACAAAAGGCTGTTTGACAGATGTTAATGGGGGATACACCCATTTAGCAACAGGAATGTCATCAAAACCGACAATGGAGATATCTGACGGAACCCTGTAACCTAATTCATTTGCACAAAGAAGTGCACCAATGGCCATTTCATCGTTGGAAGCAATGACAGCGGTAATTTCATTCATATCAAGTAATTCCTTCATCGCTTTATGTCCACCGGATTCAGACCAATCAGAAGCAATGATCCATGATGGATTTTGCTTAATTCCTAAATCCTTAAGAGCACCTTCATATCCTTTTCTTCGCCAATGGGTGGCGGAAAACTCATCCGGACCCGTTATATAGCCAATTTTTTCATGTCCTAATCGATGAAGATAGCGAACAACTTCACAAATACCTAGTTCATTGTCAACATCTACCGAAAAGATAGTATCGTTTGAATTGGTATCCCCGATAAGTACTACTGGAGTCATTAACTCTTCTATCCTTTTGATAAGCTCGTTGGAGCGTTTTAAAAAGCTTATAAGAATCAACCCATCCACCTGTCTTTCCTGCGCCAGGTCCATAAACCCAAATTCCCCTTGATAGTTTGATGTTCTACTATAGTAAGTACACTGATAACCGTTTAGGTTCGCAACATTTTCTATCCCTCTATAAATACCGGAATAAAAATTGTTCGCGATATCATCCACCACAATACCAATGCTCTGTGTATGATTTTTCACTAATCTCCTTGCATTCACATTCGGATGATAGTTAAGGCTTTGAATAGCTAATTTCAGTGCCTCTTCTGTTTCTTTTTTGACTGTATAGCCATTTAAAAACCGCGAAACTGTGCTCTTTGAAGTGTTTGCAATTCTCGCAACATCATTAATGGTCGGATTCACCATTTCCCAGTCCTCCAAACTATTAGTAAACGCTTTCTTCAAATTCTAGTAAAACCGTTCCCAAAATTCTATACTTGTATTTTAACCTATTAAACTTATATAGGCAATGGATTTTTATTAAATCAGTCAAGAAAACAACATATTTTTGTTTACTTACCACATAAAACCCACAAAAATAACTAAACCCTAAATAGGATTTAGTTATTTTGTAGGATGTTTTGTCTGGATTTCAGGTGTTTTACCATTAATTCTAAAGAGAAACTTCATTCTAATAGCTTTTCTATTTGAGATTTTAATCAAAGTGTTCACTCAAATCTATTATCCTAACCCTTTTTGTTGGAGCGTTTTCACTTCGAATTTGACAACTTGATATTTCTTTACATTTCCCACTCTAGCAAATTAGTTTCCATGACTGGTTTTGAAGTATCCTTTGGAATTCTAAATGTTTTAATTTCACAAGGCTGAAAGCTCGCTGTAATAATACGATCCCACTTAGGTAATCGAATCGTTGCTTCTGTTGCCACTCTATTTGTTTCGTAGCAGCGAATAATGATATCATCGTTATCCTCTGCCTGTTTCATTGCACTAATGATAACATTATCCTGTTCAATAGCGACGTAGGAATCTTTCTGTGGCAATGAACCTTTATGGTACGTTTCAATTAATGCAACCGGACGCTGGTTTAAAACAGCTGCATGCTTCACGGTTTGTGCCTCTTCCCAGCTATCTTCATGTGGTAATAAAGTATATCGGAATTGTTGAATTCCTTGATCAATAAAAGAATAGTGTCCATCCGGATCTGGAATGAGTGGATCATGATGCGCATAGATTGGACTTCTTAACACAGTAAGGCTTAAGACATTTCCTTCCACATCATAGCTGTACTTTGCATCATTGGCAATACTTAGGCCATACCGACCACCTGTTTCTTTCACTGTTCCGGAAACATCAATCCAAGCCTGTCCAACCTGCTCTTCTCCGTTTGCTTCACGAATGATGTGACCATAAGGAATTTCATAGGTTGCTTTTCTATGCACGACATTGACCGGATATTTTAATTTCAGAACTTTAAACTTTTCTCTCCAATCAACTGTTACATTCACATCAATATGATCTAAATCCTTATACATCGCAAATTCCTGGACCAGTTTTGATGTGCCATATTCACTAATTACACGAATAACTGATTTGATTGGACCGTGCTCAATTCGCTTAATGCTTGTCGCTTTGAATTCCCCTGCTACATCATTGTAACGAACAACATCATGTGACCATGTATCACTTGTATCATGAATCACAACCGGTTTTGCAGCATCTCCTGTAAACACTTCATATTGCTTTTGTTTGTCGTAAAGACTCGTAATAAACCCGCTATTCGGATCAAACTCTAATCGAAAGCGATTATTCTCTAAACTATAATCATTTGCTTTGATTGGTTCAACTTGCTTTGGTTTTGAATTAGAAACAACTTTATATACTCTGTATCCCATAGCTGGAAGCTTTGCAATAAAACTCAAACGATTTCTGCCGTTTGCTGTCGCTTGAGATTGTACGACTTGAACAGGAACTTCCTGCCCCGTTTCATCTGTTAATATTTGATCTTCCTTAAAGCGTTTAAACTCCACCTCAACATTTGTCTCAACATCCCAAGAATGCGGATTAAACACAACAATTGGAAGCATATCTTCGTCTTGTTCGATTTGAATATTCCATGCAAGAGATTGAACAGCATAGTTAAGACCGCGTTCTGCAATCGTCATCGCCTCTCCATGCATGTTCCGTGCATCCTCATAAGCATCCTCAATGCTTGTTCCAGCTAAAATATCGTGAAATTGATTGAACATGACATTTTTCCATGCTTGTTTAAAATCTTCTGGATATGGTTGACCTGTAGTTGCTTCAGCGATAACAGACAATTTTTCCGCCTTAGCCAGCATGTTCTCTGCTTCTCTGTTCCATTTTTTTATACCAGAATGAACGGAGTAACAGCCTTTCGCATGATTTTGTAAATCATGGTGTACGGTTGGAAGAGCTATATCCTTTTTCTTTACATCCGCAAAAAACTGATTTGGTGAACTAAAAACTAAATTCGGCAGATCTTCTTCTTTGTTTAATCGTTTAAGGCTTTCAATATTTTCCTTTGTTGGTCCGCCACCATGGTTACCGACTCCATAAAAACTCATTAATTCATTAACAGGTTCTTTTAATTCTGTTGAACATCTGCGAACATGATTTTCTAAATCTTGTCCCCATGTTGTATATTCAAAAGGAATTTGGAATGTCATCACTCGTGAACCGTCATCAGATTCCCACCAGAATAAACGGCCTGGCAAACCTTTTTCATGTGGTCCCGGACGCATGAACACATAATGATCCATCCCGCTTTTTTGAAGAATCTGCGGAAGCATTCCTGAATGGCCAAAGCTATCGACGTTGTACCCAACCGTCGCGGTCACACCAAACTTTTCTTTAAAATAATGCTGACCATATAATCCTTGTCTTACAAATGATTCGCCACTCGGGATATTGCAATCAGGCTGCAGCCACCACCCGCCGCAAATGATCCATCTACCTTCTTGAATTTTCTCTTTGATTTCTTCAAACATGTTTGGATCGTTTTTCTCCACCCACTCATACATAACAGCAGAACTTGATGTAAATACAAAATCCTCATACTCATTCAAGCGGTCTAACGCCGAACGGAAGGTTGCTTTTGTTTCCTGGAATCCTTCCTGCCATTGCCATAACCATACTGGATCTAAGTGTGCATTCCCGATCATGTGTAGTGTTTTTTCTTTCATTGTTCTTCCTCCCCGTAGAGTAAAATGTATTTTTACATATCCAATTTCATAATTACTGGAACCGAATTAATGTTTTTTGATATATGTGAACAAATCCTGTTTAAAAGAGCTTCCAATTCCTCATTTGTTTACAGCTTCACGTGCATTTATTGTCACTTATCCAGAACGGTTAGTTTCATCACATTTTCGATTGATAAATCCGCTTTTTTAAGAAAAACTATAAATTTATAAAACCATCGGATTTAGAACCTGCACCCTTACCTTTCTGTGCCTTTTCCAAAGCAAGTAGTGCTACGGAAAAGCTTGCATAGTCTCCAATTTTTTCGCCCAGCCCTGTTGGCGTTATTTCACAGACTGATACGGATAATGGAATCGCTTCTTTGGCTATCTCCTCAAGAACAACCGGTTCAAGGATTTCCTGCTGTCTTCCGTAGATGCTGCCGATGACAATTTTTTCAGGATTTAATATATCGATTAACGTGGAAAGAGCTCTTCCTAAACGGAAACCGACAATCGAAAATACTTCTTGAGCAAGTGAATCACCTGCTTGGGCTGCTTCTCCAACTTTTTTTGCGGTGATATCCTTTCGTGACTCAAGGTCTTCACAATATCCCGGTGGATTCCCTTGCTGGATCGCTACCTCTGCCATTTGAGCAGCAAGTCTTGCGATTCCTCCTCCACTACAAAAGCCTTCAAATGAACCAGCCTTCCCAAAACCAACAGGCCCACCTTCTGCTAAACGGATATGTCCTACTTCACCGGCCAGATCATTTGTGCCAGAATACAATTGCCCATTTAAAATCAGACCAGCCCCCATTCCTGTGCCGAATGTAAGAAAGATCATGTTTTCTGTACCCTTGCCGGCACCCCATCTCCACTCTGCCATTGCACCCGCATTGGCATCATTTTGCAGAGCAACAGGAATGCAATATTGTTCTTCTAGCATTCTTACAATCTCTATATGTTCCCATCCTGGTAAATTTGGCGGCGATAGTACGACACCCCTTTTACTATCTAATGGACCGCCGCAACTGATCCCAATCGAAGCAAGCTCACTTATTTGATGTGATTTTATAAGGTCATCTAATGTATCTGTCATTTTTTTGATTGCTTTATCCGGAGTTTCTGGAGTAGGAAATTGAACTCTTTCCACTGTTTCAATGCCATCTCCTTCTACTCTTCCCAGCAGGACTGCACATTTTGTTCCACCAATATCTAATCCAGCTACAATCGTCATGATTCGAAAAACTCCTTTTCAAGCATAATACAAAGCGTATGGTAGATTGGCAGATGTCTTTCCTGAATATCTACTGTCTCATCCCATGGCACACAAATGGAAACATCAGAGATTTCCTTTAATTCTCCGCCGCTCTTACCTGTTAAGCTAATTGTCTTCATTCCCAATGCCTTTGCTACTTTAAAAGCTTTGGTCACATTTGTTGAGTTACCAGAGGTGCTTAACCCTATTAAGACATCCTGTTCATTCCCATAGCCATAGACCTGCTGGGCAAAGACCATATCAGCGGCTACATCATTAACAAATGCTGTCATTAATGCAGTTTGACTGACGAGTGATATCGCTGGTAATGCTTGCTGAAGGTGTTTGGAAAGGTATTCTCCCTCAGACGGATCGATTTCAAGCAATCTCTGTCTATATTCTGAATCGACAGGACGCTTTAATGTGAATCCTTTCATCAACTCACCAACAATGTGCTCACAGTCTGAAGCGCTTCCACCATTACCGCATAGAAGTACCTTTCCGTTATGACGGTAGCTTGATACTAAAGTTTTAAATGCCATTTCTATGTCTTGTCTGCATGAAGAAAGTTCTGGATACTTCGTTACTAATTTTTCCATTTCATGGTTCATTAGGATCTGCTCCTTTCTGATCGGTTACTCTACTACAACTGTTTCCTTGTCATTACATTGCTGCAATTGATCAAACGCTTGTTTAATAAATGTCTCATCACCGAAGCTGCCTGATTTCAACACAAATAAGTAGGACGGTTGAGTGTGGGATATACAAGATGGCAGGCCTGGCTGAATTTCCTCCCAAACTCGCATCCCACTAATCCCCAAAGCCTTGCAGACTGTAGCAGATGTGTCACCACCTGCAATGACAAACCGATGTTGACCTGTTTGTGAAATGACCTCTGAGGTAATAGCCGCAATCGTGGAAGAGATAAATCGGGACACTTCAGTATTGCTCCAATTCAGCTTTGCGGCTGTTTCCTTTGTTTCTCTTACTTTATCTTTTGTATTAGAAGAATGAAGAACAACATCTTTGCCCTCATTGATTCTTTTGACAATTTCTCTTATTAAAGGATCCAATTGATTCGTTACACCATGTTGTATTAAAGATAAAGTGTCCAGTTCAACCACATAGCTCCCGGCGTTCTTCATATATTCCACTTGTTGAAAGGTTTGCGGCATTAAGCTTCCTGCTGCACAAAACAATCCTTTTTCAGGCATAAGCTTTGGCAGGGAAAGTGTATTTTGTTTTGTCACCTGTTTGCTTTTCACCTTTGGGAGCTCCTCTGCCAATGCAGAGCTTCCACAAATGATTTTTTCATCTTTTACTGCTTTGGCAATTTCATATAAATCTTCCTGATCAGCAACATCTAAAATAAGATAATGAGCCTGCTTGTTCTCTCTTACTTTATGAATCTCTTGCTTAATGACCTCAGAGCCTTGTTTAATGATATCCCGTTTAATCCCTAACACCGCTCTCTTTGTTTGGGCTTGTAAGATCTCCACTACATTTGATTTTGTCATTGGATGAATGGGATCATTTTTAAACTGAGATTTTTCCAATTTTTCTCCGTACACGTAATGGACAGAATCAATCGTTGTTCTTCCGTTTTTAGGAAAGCCTAAGACGACAATCGCAAAATCCTCATCAAGAGCATCCAACATCGCATCAAATTCCGCGCCAATATTCCCTCTAAAAACGGAGCATGTTTTATTAATAAACTGAACAGCACCCACTTGTTGAATCTCTTTTGTGGCCCGGTATACCTTTTGATAAGCAGTTGTTGCTTGATCCAGCCTTGAGTCAGTATCAAAGATTAATACATCCGGGTAATTTTCAGGCAACTGATCACGCACAAAGGAATGCCAGCTATAGATGTCAGCAATATATCCTGATTTACTAAACATAACGCCTATATCATTAGATCCCGTAATATCGTCTGCTATCACACCTATCATCGAAGATCCCACTTTCTTCTTGTTTTATATCCCGAAGAGTCAAGGAAATCAGTCACGACTTCTTTGGATAATGAATTCATGTTAACCGATGCCCCCATTGCTGTTACCATCATTTTGCACGTATATTCCAATGTCTGTAATGCCATTCGGGCTTCTTTGATACTTGTGTCATAAACAAGAACACCGTGATTTTCCAATAATAAAATGTTTGCCTTTTTCGCCTTTTCCCTGACTGCTTCTCCTAATTCCTTGGAGCCTGGATGATGATAGCCAACACGTTCTACTCTTTCCAGATAATACATCGACTCAACAAACCAGTCAGAAGGGATGTCCAAATTAGAACATGCCACTAACGTGCTGTAAAAAGGTGAGGCATGTAGGACTGCTTGTATTTCAGGTCTGCTCTCATAAATAGCAAGATGCATAGGAACTTCTTTAGACGGTTTCTTTTCACTTTGACTGTCTCTTCCGTCAAAGAAGCACTCAACAAAGTCATCAGCCGAAAGTTCGCCTAAATAGGTTCCACTAGCTGTAATGAGAAACTTTTCATCGGATGTCTTTGCACTAATATTTCCCGCATTTCCCCATGCAAGATGATGGTCCATCATATAACGCCCAACATGTCTTAATTGATTGTTTATTACCTGTGTCATCACCATTTTCTTCTTCACTCCATTGTGTTGACAAGGGGAGATGCTCCCTCCCCTTGTGCATCATTTTCACCTTATAACTCAAAGTCATTTGCACGGTTGGCACTAGTTAGAAAGTTAACAATTTTATCAGTAACTGTCTTTTGTACTGCTGCTTGCCCAACTTGTTTTTTATCACGATCTAATGCTTTACATTCCTGGTTTGTCATTCTTTCTTCTCTTCCAAGAGCACCTAGTAAACTTAATTCTAAATCTGTTGCGATATTTACTTTACTAATTCCACCGTTTGGTAGATTCATTGCCGCTTGGATCATCTCTGCCGGAACACCGGAACCACCATGTAGGACTAAATGTACAGGTGTTAACGAGCGAATGGCTTTTAGTCGTTCTAGGTCTACAGTTGGCGCTTTCACCTTGTACACACCATGTGCGGTTCCAACTGATACAGCCAAGGCATCTACATTTGTTTTCGTCACAAATACGAGTGCCTCATCCGGATCTGTATACAACTCCTCGTCATGATCTGTTTCAATAAAATCTGTTGTCCCAATCATGCCAAGCTCTGCTTCAACTGATACTCCTTTGGAATGTGCATATTCAGCAACCTCTGCACTGATGTCAATGTTTTTATCTAAAGGATGTTCAGAAGCATCAATCATAACAGAAGTAAACCCTGCTTCAATGGCATCCTTGATGACTTGAAGGTCCTTTGTATGATCTAAGTGCAAAACAGTTGGAACCGTAATGTTTTCATCTTTCATTGTTTGATAAAAAACTTCCCCAACCTCAAAAGGAGTGATTCCATATCTGTTCAGCTCCTTTTCAGATATCTGCACAATGATTGGTGACTTTGTTTGTTCACCAGCTCTTAAAATCGGAAGAATCATATCTGTATATCGAGGGGAAAAGGATCCGATCGCATATCTTCCCTTTTCTGCTTGTTCTAATGCCTTTTTCAGTGTGATAATATTTTTCTGCTTAACAACCTTCATTGAAATCTCTCCCATTGGTTTAGTATTCGATACCTACCATTCTTTTTGATAAAAGCTCCTCAATGGCTTTTGTAGAGGTAAGTATCCGTCTTCAAATAGTTTTCTATATTTTTGATGATTTTCTTCATTTGGGATGATTTCAACCCCTTTATCCCTAGAGAGGGTTCGTGCTATTTCTTTTTCATCTTTATAAATGCCACATCCCAGTCCTGCGATGATGGCTGCACCAAGTAACGTTGCTTCTTGAATTGAAGGAATCGTTAATGAACAATTAGAAACATCTGCCTTTATTTGCATCCAGTGATGATTTTTTGTACCACCGCCGGCAGCAAAAATCTTTGATATCTTGGCAATTCCATAGGATTCTACGGCTTGTTTCATGTGTTCAAATTCATATGCTGTTCCCTCTAAAAGTGCCCGGATAAGATCTCCCTTCCCATGTCTGGATGTTAAACCAATAAAAGCTCCTTTTGCGTTAGAATCTGCATAGGGAGATCCACTTCCGGCCAGATACGGGTAATACAAGATTCCTGTGGGATGCTTTGGTGTTTCATCCAATACTGCGACTATGTCTTCATAAGATAAAACATCTGTCGATAGAAGATCTCTTAACCATTCCACTGACCCTCCTGATGATTGAATCGCCCCCATCCAAAAGAAAGTATTTGGCAGGGCATGGCAACCAAAGTTTAAGCCTGATTCATAATCTTTTAAGGTTAAAGCCCTCTCATTGAAAGCACCAACTAATGTTTCCGCGGTACCAACTGAATCTGAGACAAACCCCGGCTTTACAGCCCCTACCGCTAAAGCCGCACAGATATGATCATGACCAGAAACAGCGACTGGTATCCCTTTTTTCAGACCGATCTTGTCAAAATCATCCGAAGCAATTTCGCCCACCTTTGTACCAGAAGGTCTTGCTTCAGGAAATAAAGATTCATGAAGACCAAAATGGCGAATCCATGGAACATCCCAAATCTTATGGTCAATCCGGAACGAAAAAGTTCGAGCTGCCAGGGTATAATCGGTCCCCATTTTACCTGTCAGCATATAGGCAATGAAGTCAGAAGTGGACAGCCATTTTGCTCCTCTTAATGCATCAGAGTTATGCTGCTTCAGCCATAATAACTTCGCTAATCCATGTTTGTAGTTATTTCGCAAACCCGTTTTTTGAAAATGCTCGAGTGGATTCACTTCCTTCTCTATTTGACTGGAAATTCTTTCAGTTCGACGGTCGAACCAAGGAATCACGTCTGAACGGAAGCTTCCAGTTTCTGAGTCAATTAATAATCCACTTTCTGCCATACTCGTAATCCCGATACAGGAAACGTTCTCATTTTGACTTGTTGTTACATGTTTGATCGCTTTTGTTACGATGTCCCATATTTCATCCGGTTTATAATAGAAATATCCTTGTTCATTTTGGTAGTTTTTATTTTGATAGATCGCAAGCTGAAGCAACTCTCCGTCTTGTTTAAAAAGCCCTGCTTTAACGTGTGTAGTACCGATATCAATCGCTAGTAAACTCATTTACTTTGACATTCCTTCCAAAGCTTCCTTGACCCTTTCCACACCTAACTTAGGGCTTGATAAAAATTTATGTTGCATTTCTTTTGGAAGAGTAGAAACAACCCGGGCCATGGATGCTTGTGCTAGTACAACCACGTCCGCCTTCTCTGCCACTTTAGTTAGAATGTCCACCAAAACTTGATCATGTCCTTCTTTATCTCCTGAAAGTAATCGTCTATATGCTTCTTCCGCCAAGTTCGATGTGAGCTCAACTTCACGATTTAGTTCAACACTTTTGTCTTTAAGTAACGTCACGGTAGGACCTAATGTAGTTGCTAATGTTGCGACTACACCAATCTTCCTGCCTGTTTGAATGGCTTTTTCAGCCATCGCTTCATCTATTCTTACTATTGGAATGTCAACCTGTTTTTGTCCTGTAGCTACAACTTCCCCTACAGAGGAACAAGCATTTAGGATGACACGTGCCCCTACTTGTTCTGCAAATTTATAATAGTGGATTAATCTACCTTCTACCTTACGAACATCTCCACCATTTTCATTAAGCTCAGGTAAAATCGAATCGTCTACGAAATTAACAATCTCACAACTGGGAACGGTTTCATTAATCAGTACTTTTAGCGGCTCAATTGTCACTGGAGTGGTGTGTACGACAGCAATTTTATTTTTCAAGATACCCTCTCCTTTACTGTAATAAGTACAACAGTTGGTGTGTTGTGGTTTTATGAACACTTTTGTTGATTTTATTATCAGTGAAAACGTTCCATCAGTCAACCGTTTTCTTGATAATAAGTAGCTATTTTCAGTTAGAACATAGGAAGATTATGATATTCACAGAACTTGCATTTATAAACTAATTCCTATAAACTTAGTTTGTTTTCGTGTATTATAGTGGTATTAGTTGGTTTAATTGTTTAAAAAGGCGGTTTTTCATCAGAAAAATCCACTCAAAATAAATATCTACTAGTAGAAATAGCGAGGTGTTATCCATGATTGCTGCAGAAAGAAGAAACATGATTAAGGATTTATTAATCAAAAATAAAAGTGTTAAAGTATCTGATTTAGTAAAACAATTCGATGTTTCCGAAGAGACCATTCGCAGAGATTTAAACCAATTGGAAAAGGAAGGGATCGTAGAGAAAAACTATGGTGGTGCTATCTTAGTTGACAGAAAAACGCCTCATCCAACGGTCTTACCTCTCCAAGAACGACAACAGCAATTTGCGAAAGAGAAAGAATTAATAGGAAGAAAAGCGGCCGAATTAATTGAAGAAGGGCAAACCATCATCCTTGATGCAGGAACAACAACATGGCATGTAGCCACAGGTTTAGCTGAAAAAGGACCCTTAACTATCATCACTAATGCCATGAATATCGCTGAACAATGTACAACAAATGAAGCTGCCTCAATCTATTTATTAGGCGGAAAACTAAGAAGAAATTCATTAAGTACAGTAGGGCCACAGGCTGAAGGAGAACTAAAAAAGTATAACGCGAATTACGCTTTCTTAGGTACTTCTGGCATTTCTTTAAGACACGGTTTTACCAGCTCTGATTTATACGAAGCTGAGATGAAAAAGGCAATGGTCTTAGCAAGTCACAAACGAGTTGTACTGGCTGATCATAGTAAACTGCAAAAAGCAGGACTTACGTCGTTTTGTACATTTCAAGATGTCGATATCTTTATTACAAGTGATCTTGCCGATAAACAAGTGTTGGACGATATCGCGAAAAGCGGTGTGGAAGTCATTATTGTTTCGACAAGTGATGAATAGAAAGAAAAAGGGCCTCAATTGTTGCGGCCCTTTAATTGTTGGGGGACTTTGGCCCTCTCCGAGTTAATCAATACGTTAATTCCTTTGCCTGTCCCGTTACCTCAAAAACATAAGTCAAAACATCCATACCTGTTAATTCTAAACTTCTTTGATCCGGCTGACTTCCTCCAATATACACTTCAAATTTCCCTGGCTCGAGAATTCGTTTTCCTTCATCATTAATTAGTGCCATGTCCCTTGGATCGAGCGTGAGGGTAATTTCTTTTTCCTCTCCTGCAGCAAGAATTACCTTTTTGAAGCCTTTTAACTGTCTTATAGGAATGTCTATTGATGCCTCTACATCTTTCACATACATTTGCACTACTTCTTCCCCATCTTTTTCACCTGTGTTTTTTACTTTTAATGTAAACGAAATTGACTCACCTGCGTTAATTGACACTTTGCTTTCTGATGTTTTTTCATAAGAAAACGAAGTGTAGCTTAAGCCATAACCAAATGGATATAAGGCATCTTTTTTAAAGTAACGATAGGTTCTGTTTTTCATTGAATAGTCCCTAAAATCCGGCAGGTCTTCTGTGCTTTTGTAAAAAGTAACAGGAAGCTTTCCTGATGGGTTGTGTTCACCAAATAATACCGACGCAATAGCTCTTCCACCTTGGGCACCAGGATACCAAGCCTGAATAATGGAAGGAATATGCTGATCGGCCCAGTTCAATGCCATCGCACTTCCGGATAAATGAACTAAAATAACTGGTTTCCCAGTTGCGTATACAGCTTCCAGTAATTCCTGTTGAAGCCCAGGTAAATCAAGGTTTTGTTTATCACCACTACCAAAGGTATTCGATTCATGCATTTCTTCCCCTTCAATTGTCGCATCAAGTCCTAAACACATAACAACAACATCGGAACGCTCCGCAGCAGATATCGCTTCGACAAATCGGTCTTTCGGTTGATCTAGCGCGCTCTTTTTCTTGTTATATAGTTCACAGCCTTCTGCGTAATAAACTCTCGCTTTCCCTTTTGTTGCTTCACGAATTCCTTCTAAAACTGTGACATATTCGGATGCCGTTCCTTCATAATTTCCAACCAGCGCTGCCCTGCTGTCTGCATTCGGTCCGATTACAGCAATATTTTTCATTTTTTCTTTATTTAACGGCAGAGTTTGATTGCTGTTTTTTAAGAGGACTAAGCTATTCTTCGATACTTCCAATGCAACTTGATTGTGCTCCGGGCTATCATTCACTTCATACGGTATAGAAGCATATGGTACTTTTCCCTGATCATCAAACATCCCTAATTTCATTCGAGTCATCATCAATCTTGTTACAGCCTTATCAATTGTTTCTTCTGTAATTTTTCCTTCTTCATAGGCCTCGACTAAATATTTATACATGGAACCACAATTTAAGTCACAGCCATTATTCAGTGCATAAGCTGCTGATTCCAACTTTGAACTTGTTACTCCATGACTTTCATGGAAATCCACAATTGCCCAGCAATCCGAAACAACATGTCCTTGAAAGCCCCAGTCTTTTCTTAAAATTTGTTCTAATAAAGTCTGACTGCCGCAACATGGTTCACCATTCACACGATTGTATGCCCCCATAATTGATTCTACCTGCCCCTCTTTCACACAATCTCTGAAAGCAGGAAGGTATGTTTCATATAAATCCTTCAGATTTACTTCCGCATTGAAGGAATGCCTTTCATCTTCTGGACCACTATGGACTGCATAATGCTTTGCACAGGCTGCTGCTTTCATATATTTCGGATCGTCTCCCTGCAGGCCTTTAATATATGCAACACCGAGTCTTCCAGTTAAATACGGATCTTCTCCATATGTTTCATGACCACGTCCCCATCTAGGATCTCTAAAAATATTAATATTTGGCGCCCAAAATGTGAGACCTTTATAAATGCCACGATCATTTTTACGGGCAAATTCATGATGCTTCGCCCTTCCTTCTGTCGCGATTACATCAGCCACTTTATTAATTAGTTGGTCATCAAATGTCGCTGCCATACCGATCGCCTGCGGAAACATCGTCGAAACACCTGCACGTGCAACACCATGCAAACTTTCATTCCACCAATTATAGCTAGGGATTCCGAGTCTTGGAATTGCACAAGACTTGTGAATCATTTGGGAAGCCTTTTCCCTTATCGTCATTCTGGAAACAAGGTCTTTTGCCCGTTCCTCAAAGCTTAAGTGTTCATTTTTATATGCTGGTACTTGTTCCATTAGGTTCATCCCCTTTTAGGTTTGATTCCATTTTAGTTAAAACAAGTACTTTTTCACATAAACAATTCTGCTAATATTATGAATTATATCCTTAAAACTACTCATTTTATGTAATATAATAACCATATACAATTCTGCTAGAAGCTGGTGATAACATGGAAACAGAGCTTATCCTTTGTGAATATTCTTACCATACAGAAAGAAAGCATTTTAACTGGAAAAATGGATTGGAAAACTATTTTATCCGTCTTCAGACGGAGGGGCATTGTGTGGCAAAGGTCAACCATCAAACGAAGGAGCTTGCACCTGGGGATTTGCTGTTATGTAAACCCGGGGATTCTTGTGAGTTAATCATTGATGAATATGGAAAAAATCAAGATAATTCAACTATTTGTAGCGGGGATTATTTTATTATTTGCAGAGGGTCATGGTTAGATGAATGGTGGGAAAGAACGGAAAGACCAACGATTAAACAGCTCAATGACTCTGAGAGACTGCTGGTTCTTTGGAAGGAAATGATCCGGGAAAAGCATCGTATATATGAAAAAAATCAAGAGTTTTTAGATTATTTAATGCGCTCACTTTGTTTATCGATTGATATGTCTATTCGTGACTCAGGCCTTTCTCAATCGAACCTCCCCCAACCTGTGCGCATAATGAAAAGCTATATAGAGGAAAATGCAAACAAATCCATTAAAGTGGAGGACGTGGCGAATCACGTAGGCTTCAGCTCTTCCCGCGCATCCCATCTTTTTAAAGAAAAATTCGGTAAGACCATAATCGAATACGCTATCGACATCCGGCTCAACACCGCCATAAAATTAATCAAATACAGTGACATGACTCTAGAACAAATCGCTGAACTATCAGGTTTCGGCAGCTACACATACTTCCACAGAGTCTTCAAAAAACGACACGGCGTTTCCCCGACAGAATGGAACAGGGGGACAGGTACATCGTCCCTGTCCCCCTAACCTAGAGGTTCATATAAACTTCAATCGTGTCCCTTGACAAGAGTTGAACAAGGGACCTGTCCCTCGATTCGCGTATCTCAATCAGAACTGGACCAAGGGACCTGTCCCTCTGTCCCTACCCCGCAAATTCCACAGCCTGACGAAGAGCTTCGATTAAGCTTTTTTCGTCAGCGATTCCTTTGCCGGCAATGTCGAAGGCTGTGCCGTGGTCGACGCTTGTGCGGATGATTGGTAAGCCGACTGTGATGTTGACGCCTGCGTCTAAGCCTAGTACTTTTACTGGTCCGTGTCCTTGGTCGTGGTACATGGCAACCACGACGTCGAAGTCTCCACGAACGGTACGGAAGAATAATGTGTCTGCAGGTAGTGGACCTACTACATCGATTCCTTCACCTTGTGCTTTTTCTACACCTGGAACAACTTTTTCGTCTTCTTCTCCGTAACCGAATAAGCCATTTTCCCCTGCGTGTGGATTGATTCCGCAAACAGCGATTTTCGGTGACTCGATACCTGATTTTTTCAGTGTATCATGCGCAAGTTTGATGACATGGTAGACACGCTCTGGGTTAATCATTTTCACTGCATCAATGATTCCAACATGTGTTGTCACGTGAATGACCTTTAAATTCGGTGCTGACAGCATCATTGAGAAGTCTTCAGTACCTGTTAAATCTGCAAGAATTTCTGTGTGGCCAGGGTATTTATGGCCACCTTTGTGTAAAGCTTCTTTATTTAATGGCGCTGTACAAATCGCATTGATTTTGTTTTCTTTTGCTAATTCGATTGCTTTTGCTAAATATTCAAAGGCCGCATGACCTGCTTCTGGTGACACTTGACCAATTGGCAGATTGGCATCTAATAGATTTAAATCTAAGCAATAAACTGTACCGAAGTTATATGGTAGGTTTTCAATAAGGTCAGCTGTTACAGACTCAATGATTAGCTCACTATTTACAAAACTCTTTGCTCTTTCAAGAATTTTACTGTCACCGATTACTAGCGGTCTGCTTATATTATATATTTCTTCATTCGCTAAGCTTTTTAGAATTATTTCCGGGCCAACACCTGCTGCGTCACCCATTGTAATGCCAACGATTGGTTTTACTTGATTCATGCTCTCACCCTTCTTTTGTTTGCCATGTATTTGACTACATTGACTAATGATTGTTCATGCCCAAATCCACCAGCTTTTGTGACTGCCCAATAGCTGCGATCCTCACTTCTTAAGCGACCGAACGGAAGACCTGGTTCTACTTCAGAATAAAGTTCCATTTCTGAAATTTCTAATTCCGAGCAGACTGCCTTTGCCGTATCTCCACCTGTCAGAACCAAACCTTGAATAGAGGCGCAATTTTCTAAAAGACCTTTCGCAATCTGTCCCAGCCCTCTTGATATGGCTTCACTTACTTCCGTTAAATTTAAACCAAGTGCTTGGCCTGCTTCCTTCGCAGAAACACGGTTTTCCTCAGAAGCCTCTACATATAAAACATAATGTTCGTATTCTGAATGTTGGGTTAGTTGATCCATATAGTGGTCTATTTTAAACGTATTTTTTACTAATGTAGCAGGATCTACTTCCATAAAGAATGAATTTTGCAGAGATTCTATTTTGCACAGCTGCTCTCTCGTTACTTGAGATAAGCTGCCCGAAACAATTAACGTCTTTTCAATTTTGATTTCTTCCTGATTTTCTTCATTAGAATGTGTTAATTGAAGTGCATCAGGTAAGTATTCAATTAATCCAGCTGAGCCTGCCCAGACTGTTTTCTTGTTCAAGCTTGAAAAAATGCCGCAAATTCTTTGTAGATCTTCTTCTGTTTCACTATCACACACAAACCATGTTACCCCTTGATCGAGGATAGTCGTAATGATTTGGTTTATTTCTTCTATAGATTGTCCCAGCATACGTTTATCAACTAAGGCAATTTTACGATCTTGATATTGCGTTAATAATTCCGGTATAAACGCTTCTGTTACCGGTGTTTTCGGATCCTTTGAAAATTCCGTATCCGTAATTAACACACCATTTACATAATGATTTCCATCAATTGTCTGACGCTTCATTTTTGGAAAAGCAGGCGCAATCACGACAACTTCCGGCTGATACACCTGTTCAACAGCTGATAATTCAGCTGCAATATTTCCTCTTAAAGTTGAATCAACCTTTTTATACACATGTTGATAGCCTTCCTTTTGAAGGAATAAAGCAGCTTGGTAAGCCGCTTTATATGCTTCTTTTTGCTTCTTCGCTCGACTATCTGTATCCACGATTAACACATCCGGATTTGTCGCTAATGTTGATGTTTCATAATCAAACACAACCGTTGATGACAGATGTTTTTTTGCTAATTGTACACCTGAATCGTTCGCACCTGTTAAATCATCAGATATTATGCCAATTCTTTTCTCCACTCTAATCACACCCTTAGACGTTTGCTTCTTTTACGTCTTCTTGTTGTTCAAATTTATAGCCTTTTTTCTCTAATCGTTTTACCAGGAACCCAACATAAATCGGTAGTAAGATAGCTGTTGTCACCACTGAAGCTGCAACCTGTACTGTCGCAATATCAACAACTGATGCAAAGCTCGCGTTTGCCGCTGCGATCGCAGCCGGTGTCGCTACTGCGTTTCCTGCTGTTGATCCTTCCGCAGCTCCAACGATCGGATTCCATTTTAATGCCTTAAATACGAAATAACCTGCAGAACCTGTCACAAATACTGTTAATAGTCCAAGGATGATTCCCGATAATCCACCTTCAAGGATTGCTCCAAAATCAATTCCCATCCCTAATGCAAATGCGAAGAATGGAATTAACATTGAGCTACCTTTATCTAAGAATGTACGCATGTCTTCATCAAGGTTACCTAATACCATACCAACTAAAATCGGCAGTAACACTGATATAAATGAAGTTAATGAGAACATACCATCAACAAAGCCCATAGCTCCGAAAATAGATAGCGCAATCATTGTTAAGAAAGGACCATCATTAAGTGCTAAAAGTGAATATGCCGCACGATCTTCTTTACTTCCGTACTGACCAACTAACGCAACGAATAATCCGCCATTACTATTTGTCATGGCTGCGATAACAGCGATTGGCGCTAAACCTAACCATAATCCATTATCACCAGCCAATAAGTAAGCGATTAATCCAAATACTGCACCTACTGCCCATTTTGTTGCTAAAAGTGTTGCCCCTTTACCAACTGACACACCAAAGGATTTCACGTTAATTTGTGCACCTGTACACAATAGGAAAAGTGCAATCAATGTACTCGCACCGTCTACAAATAGTGCTTGAGTAAAGTTACCAATACGTAATAAGTCCGGGAAAAATGTATTTATTAATGCTGCAATTAGCAACGGCACAACCATCATACCGCCAGGAATTCGATCTAAAGTTGCTTTTATCTTCATAATTGTAACACTCCTTTTATAATCGTTTCAATATTAAACACTAAATATATTTAGTAATCGGTTACAAGGATTATTGTAATGGCTTACACAATATTTTGCAACACATTAAATATAAAATGTTGTATTTTGCAACAAAATAAAAAAGCAAGCTGAACAGTTATTGTTTCAGCTTGCGCCATAAAGTAGATCGATTAATCCCTAACCGCTCTGCAACTCTTGTTTGATTATGATTTTCTTCTTCCATAATATGCTCAATAATTCTTTTTTCTATTGTTTCCAATGTTCCAGAAAGAAATTCCTTATCCACTGTATTTGCTTCTTCTATTTGCTCCTCGACATATTGCTGGAGTAGTTTTTTCCCTAGAACATATCCCTTTTCTTCTAAAACAGCTGTGTGAAGAATCGATCGAAGCTGTGCGACATTTCCTGGCCAGGAATATTCCTCTAGCAGTTCCATCGCATCTTCTTTCATTTTAATAACTGATGTTCCAATTTGACCGTGAAAAGCAGCGATAAAATAAGTTGTTAACGGTCTAATGTCGTCTTTACGGTCTTTTAGAGATGGGATTTGTACTCGTACTAGATCATTGTCGTAGATGAGAGAATGAGGAATTTCCTCTTCCTTTGTAAGAGACAGGACAATTGTTAGGTTTTCCGTTTTTAACTTTTCCAAAATAGTCGTTAGCTTTTTCATCTCTTTTGGTGATAAAACTTCTATTTCATTTATATAAAGTGTCTGTATATCAAAATCTATTTTATGTTCAAGCAGTAACAGATTTTCAGCCGTTATACTTGCATAAAGTCCCTGACCGTTGTTTTTCTTATAATGAATATACTGTGAGAGAAGCTTCTTTCCTGTTCCTTCACTCCCTATAAGAAGCCATTGATCATGATTTACATTTTTTTCAACGAGATTCATGCACCTTTTCATGGCTTGACTGTTTGAAATGATCATCGGCTGCTGTGAAATGGTTTCAACATGAATGTTTTGTTGATGAGCATTTTGTGTAGTGACCAAAGAGTACTGAAATAAATAATATTCTTGAGCTTCGATCACTTTTCTTTTTACAGATTGTTTTACCATTTGCTGCTCACTTGTTGTGAAGATACTTACATCATTATTTGGGTTATTTTTTCCCTGAATGTATTCATGTAGTTTGCTTAGTGGAAGTGGGCACTCGTCAAAATCAGTCCAATGCTGATAAGCCATGTTACCATTACGTGATAGGACGATGATGTTTGAGGATGCTTCCTCTAAAAGTGAACGAAGCAAGGTAATCTCCTGCTGCTGTCTTTGATGCAGACGATAAATAGACTTTGCCTTATGAAACGCCTCAAAAATTGCTTCCCGACCGGACTGAATCAGGATCCCTTCCAAATTATGCTTTGTCGCCGCATCCATGGTAATAACATCACCCATGATAAGCTCATAACCCTCTTGCTTAAGGTTTTCAACCAGTCCATCTACTTCTTTCGCCTTTTCCACGGTGAACACATCAATTGGGATCTCAAGTAAGTCCGTAATCGCCTTTGCTCCTAGGGTTATATTCGAAAAGCCAACTATTGCTTTTTTACCTGGAAAATCATTCGCGAGCGTCAGCACCCTAAGCATGTCATAGCCTGACACATGAATATCGATGACCGGGATATTCACCACATCTTCAATTAGCTTGGACGTACCACCACGGCTGATGATCACATCAAAGCCTTCATCCTCCGCTTCCTTCGCAACCGGAATGGCCTCTTGAAGATTCGCAACCTTCATATATAGATCAAGCTGTTGTTCCTCCTGGCGACAGTCTTCTATTAAATGAGTCATTGCCTGATAAGGCGCAATAACTAACGTTTTAATTCTCATTTGATTTGATCACACCTGTTTTCGTAATTGGGTGGGACGGGGGGACAGGTCCCTTGTCCCCGCCTTCTTTTAAAGTTGGACCTATGTATGTTTTAATACCCGTTACTTTAATTTACTTTCTCTTCCTCTTACACTCTAACTCATTACCATCAAGTGGGTCAATGAACCTGTCCCTCTGTCCCAAAGTACTTAGGTATTCAGCAATTCATCCTTCTATCTATCTTTCAGCATCCTGTTTATCATCTCAATATCAAACTCTTCATACCCCTGCATTATCCCCCAATGAACTGTATGTTTATAATCCTGATGCTCTGGATTTGCTAGAATGGAGAGGAATTCTGTGTAACCAAGAACCCCACCTACATCATCCGGCGGAGCGTTTCCTTCTCCGTCTATGCATTGTGGGTGATAGTCATAATACTCATTTATTACCTTTTCAACTTCAATTTCGTGCTTCCAATCATCGCCAAAATCATAAGTGTATGTCAAAGTTTTATATTCAGGCATATACTCTGATAGCTTTATACCTTTTTCAAGCTTCATTTCGGTTTGTTTTGGATAAGCTAAGGCTTCTTCATCACTTACTAGATTGATCATTGGTTCTGTGTCATCGTTGTAAATAACAAATTCATGAAGGTGATAATTTTTCCATCCAAATGTTGATTGAAGAATTTTATGTAACTCATGAAATGTCCGATTGACTGGGACGATGATTCGACGCCAAACTTGGTGATCTTCCAGCTTTAGTACCACTTTTAGTTGTACTGCCTTCGTCTCAAAAATAGGCTGACCTGCAAATATCACAAGTTGTTTATACATCTCTTCATTCGGATAAATATATTTATTTTTTCCGTCACCAACTAAACTCCGGCTAACACGTTTACTTAACTCTGAATTAATGACAGATTCTTGATTCAAGTAGTCCAGAAAATAGTATGTTGTTTCACATGCCTTGTTCAATCTTGCCACCGAAGTGCGGTCCTTCGTTTTCGTATAGGTGAAATCCATCGATAGAGTTAGAAACTGCTCAATTACTTCTTTTTTAACTCCTTCAGCTTCAAATGTTTCGCGGATCGCATGCAAAATGAGCTGATCAAGACTTTTATAACCCTTTGCCTTTAGGCCATGCAAAACAATGACATACCTAGAAAGATCATGAATGAGTACAACCGTTTTTCTACGATTTACAAGAATAATATGGGCATGCCATGAGAAAAGTGGATTCTGCTCTTCGATTGGCTCGTGAGGCTTTATTTTAAGTTGCTCTAACAGTTTTTTTGTACATTGAATGAGCATATTCGCAAAATTTCCTAACCTGAATATTTTGATAGATACTTTATTATAAATGAACCTGAAGAGAAATAAATAGTAGGAGGTTCTTCAGAATAATCCGTCATAACTCGTCTTCAACCTAGTGGGACGAGGAACCTGTCCCCGTGACCCAGTCATGTAATTCCCAAAAGAGTTTGCTTTTGTTTTCTTGGCGTAGTTTTAGGGTGAAGGTTTCGTGTAGGATTCGGTAGAAATAACCTTCGAATGTGGTGTGAATTTTTCCTCTCTTTTTCGCAAAGACTGTTTGTTTGAAGGCGCTGATGATGCATTCCATAAAGTCTTCGATTGTTTTGCCGTGATCGAATTTGTTATAAACGATCATGACCCGGTTCCATAGGTTATATATATCGATAGCGTTAAAGAATGGTTGTGCGGTTTTTTTGAATTCTTCCGGGATGGATTCTGGTAGATAGCTGGAGTCTAATTCTTGCAGTGATGGTTCACATGCTTCTCTTACGTTAGTTCGTTCTTTTATTTTTTTCTCACAGAGTGAGCTTTGTTTATTCTCTGTTTTATTAGGAGTGACAGGTGCAGTGACATCTTGGGGTGACATAGTAGTTTTCATAGAATCGATGGATTCAAAGGTCTGAATAATTAAAAGGTTTACTCCCTGTTTTCCATTCATTCTTGCGGTTGCAACCTTTTTAATGACCCCTCGCTCTTCTAACAATTTTACAGCACGAATGACCGTACGTTTACTCAAGCCTACTTGCTCAGCAATGTAATCATATTTGGCAAAGGACACTCCGACAACTTTGACAGAATGCTTCCAGATGAGATGAAAAACAGCTAGAGTTCCCTCTGATAATTCAGCCTTATGCTTATATAAAAATCCACGAACAGACTTGTCCATTTCTTCAATTGTTGTAAATGATTGATATTTTTGGATTGTCTCATAATTTAGTTTTTCCACGTTTTCTCTCTCCCTATCATGTTTGATGGATGATCGACATTTTGTCTTCCACCGGTTATATAGGGATTTTTTTAGATAGAGTAGCGTTAAAACTAAATATTTTTTAAATTTTTTTGGTACAGGGGGACAGGTTCATCGTCCCAGTTCCCACTCTCCATGTGTTCATCATATACATGTTATTCATATAAGGATTTATTCCCTTTCAAAATGGAACAAAGAACCTGTCCCTCTGTCCCAACCAAGGACCCCCGTCCCTGTTATTCCATCCCTAGGTCGACTAGGTAGGCAGTTGGGTTTTTATCGTTTTGTAGGTCTACGATGACATTTGTAAATCCAGCTGTTCCAACGAAGGTTCCTGTGAAATTTAATCCTAATATTACAAAGTTTTCATTAAAGTAGTTTATATTTGAAGTACTTACACCGTTTGTTTCTAATTCTAATTTTTTGGCAATTGTATCAAAGTCCAATACAAATTCAGCTTCATACGTATCGTTATCATTAGCATAATTCTCAATTGATTGTATTTGTTGTGTACCATCAGTCAGATCAGGTTTCTTGCCATTAATGTATACATATTGTCCATCTTTACTTAAAAGGTCATCTTCTTTTATAGTAATAATTTGATTCTTTTGTGTGTCTACAATTGTATCGCCAAAGAGATAAGAATATTTACCTTCAGAATCCACTTTTGGAAAAACCTCTAAATAGTTATCTAATTCACCTGATTCCAATGTTTTCTGTAAATCATTAAAATGTAAACTACTAACAACATAATCAGATAAATCTCGCCTTACAAACAGCCCTAAATAAAGGCTACCTCCTTCTTCAACTTCAATACTAGTATCTTCAATTTCTAAGGCAAATAATTCTTCATTCACTGCGCTCAAATTAAAGATAAGTCTATCGGAGTCTTTTACATTTAACTCCCTCATAATTTCGGATAATTGTAGAATCATCTCACCTGAATTTGTTTCGATTTTCAAATGGTTATTTTCCTGCATTGTAACTAAAGGAAGATTATATTCTTGTGGTTTATCAATTGATTGATTTATTGTTTTACCAGCATTTTCGCCAAATGTTAAAGTAGTAAACGTTGATTTCGGATCTTCTTTATCCAACAGAGGTTCAATATATGACGTCAATTGATTTTCACTATATTTATAGTAATTTATTGTTTTTTCATCACTACTTACACTCTCAATTGTGTTGATAAAAATGTCGTCTTTTTCCTGTAGTAATATACCTCTGTTTGTCGTCATCTTAAAGTGTATAAATTCGGTTAAAGCTTGACTGTTTTCTGTAGGAAAACCTATTTTATAAGCAACTTCACTTTGTTCAGTCATATCCTGTACACATCCAAAAAGCAATAGCAAAGACAAAAGAATAAGACTTATTTTAGTGAACTTTCTTTTCACGATTATCATGCTCCTACTGGAAGAGGGGGACAGGTCAATCGCCCCTGTTCCCCTCTTCATACTTATATATTTATTCATAGAAGGAGATCTATTCACTTTCCAAAATGGACCAAGGAACCTGTCCCTCCGTCCCAGCCAAGGACCTCCGTCCCTGTTATTCCATCCCTAGGTCGACTAGGTAGGCGGTTGGATTTTGCTTGTTTTGTAGGTCGTCGATGACGTTTGCTCCGCCGCCTTCACCGATTGTTTTTCCTCTGTAGAGTAGGTGCAGAACGATATAATCTTCATTAAAGTAGTTTGTTTTGGCTATACTAATCTTATTCGTTTCAAAATCCATCTTCTCTGAAATTCTGTCAAAATCAATATCAAATTGTTCTTCATAGATGTCGTTCCCTTTTGCATAATTCTCTATTGTTTGAATTCGCTGTCCTCCGTCAGAAAGCTCTTCGGCTGCACCGTTCAGATAGACAAATTTACCATCTTCACTTAATAAGTCATTATCTTTTATTTCTGTTATTTTATTTGTCGCTACATCCAGAATAGAAATATTGTTAAAAAGACTCTTATAATCCCTTTCTCCTGGAAAAATAGCATAAAACGGCTTAAGTACATTTGAATTGATAATCTCTTGAGTTTCTTCATATTTTAATTGTGTAATCGTAAAATCAGACAAATCCCGTTTTATAAAGAGATAATATAACTCTCTTAAACGACTTCCTTTAGCTGTATCTGCAAGTACAATTACGATATTATCTTCATTCACCGCTTCAATATTCATAATAAACTCAGTTGTACCTGTAATACCATATTGGTTCATTTCATTATTCAAATCGATTATTCTTTGATTCCCTGTTGTTTTTATCTCCAATTGATTATTGTCTTTCATGACTATAGAAGGAAGGGAAAACTTTTCATAATTTTCTAATGGAGTTCGTAATTTTTCCAAACTATTGCTTTGTTTCAATGGATTCAATGATACATTCAGCTCTTCCGTTTGAAGTAGTGGTTTATAATAGTCTTTTAGCTGCTCTTCAGTAAATTGATAGTAAATAACCGATGATTCTTCTGCACTTCTATTTCCATCAGAAAAAATCAAGTTTCCGTCTTCATCCACTAACTTTCGATCAAAACTGTCACTAAGAACATGCTGCATAAATGTTGATAAAGCAGAGCTAGCTTCTTGAGGAAAACCCTTTTGATATGTTGTCTCATATTTTTCTTCAGGTGATGATGAAGAATCTTGATTTGTCATATTATCTTCTCCACAACCAGAAAGAAGCAACAATAGTACCAAGAAAAAACTAAGTGTCTTACTATGTGTTTTCAAGATTATCATGCTCCTAAATGGAACAGGGGGACAGGTCCATTGTCCCTGCCCCACTCTCCATGTGTTCATAATATACAAATTATTCATATAAGGATTTATTCCCTTTCAAAATGGACCAAGGAACCTGTCCCTCTGTCCCAGCCCTCAACTCTGTTATTCAATACCCAAGTCGACTAGGTAAGCTGTTGGGTTTTTCTTGTTTTGCAGGTCGACAATGACGTTTGTTACGCCGCCGTCGCCGATTGTTTTTCCTTTGTAGAGCAGGCGCAGAACAATATAATCTTCGTTAAAATAGTTCGTTCTGGCTATACTGATTTTATTTGTTTCAAAGTTCAATTGCTTTGAAATTGTGTCGAAGTCAAGTTCGAATTGTTCTTCATAGATGTCGTTTCCTTCTGCATAGTTTTCAATCGTTTGAATTCGCTGTACTCCGTCTGAAAGTTCTTCGGCAGCACCTTTTAAGTAGACGAATTTTCCATCTTCACTTAATAAGTCATTATCTTTTATTTCTGTTATTTTATTTGTCTCGACATTTAAGATCGTAATTTTGTCTAAACCACTTCGATAATTCCCATCACCTGGAAAGAGATCATAATAAGGTTTTAGTTTATTTGTGTCAAAGACTTCTTGAGTTTCTTTATATTTAAATTGAGTAATTGTAAAATCAGATAATGCCTGATCAACAAATAGGTAATACAGTTCGTTTAAATCTCCTATTTTGGAGACATCTTCTAATACAAAAACGATATTATTTTTATTTATCGCTTCTATATTCAAAATAAATTTAGTAGCACTAGAAACCCCGTAATCCTTCATTGCTTCGTTTAAATCAATTGTTCTCTGATTCTCCGTTGTTTTGATTTCCAATTGATTATTGTCTTTCATTGTCACCGATGGAAGGGAATACTGATCAGTGTCATTTACTGGAGAACGCAGCTTCGATATACTATCAGTCTGTTTTAAATCATACAGCATCATATTCGGGTCATCGGTTTGAAACAAAGGTTCATAATAGCCTTTTAACTGTTCTTCTGTAAATTGATAATAGGTAACAGAAGTTTGATCTTCATTCCCATTACTATCCGAAAAAACCAATGTGCCGTCCTGATTCAATAATTCTCGGTCAGAACTACCATTTATATAATTCTGAATAAATTTGCTTAGAGCAGGACTTGCCTCTATAGGGAAGCCTTCTTTATAAGTTGTTTCATATGTTTCGGTTTCAGCAGAGGACTCTTGATTTGTCATATTATCTTCTCCACAACCAGAAAGAAGCAACAATAGTACTAAGAAAAAACTAAGTGTTTTACTATGAGTTTTCACGATTATCATGCTCCTATTCTCTTTGTTTATCATTTACTTCTTTTATCAATTCGATATAATCCGAATCTTCTATTTCGTAAATATGTGCTGGGTCCGTTACACCTGAGCCTTTATCAATTTCAAATTGTGGTCTCTCATCGATTAATTCACCTAATATTTCACCATTTTGACTCTTAACGGAAACTGTGTCATCACTGCTAGTCTTGTAATCAGTTGGTGGCTGGTAATAATAAGGAGAATAACTAACCATCTGTTCTGTTCGGTATCCGGCAGAAGCCGTAATATCCATTTCCAATAGTTTACGATATACTTCCGGGTTCGCTGATTTCAAATGATGAATATCATCCGTCATAGTTTCACTTCTCATATCTGTATAAGCATTACTATAAAGCTTATCTTCATTATCATTTTGATTATCAAGATTAAAGTCTAAATAATCACTCGTATTTTTCGGATCCTGCCCAATTTTTTCAGCAATCCAGCGAGCACTATCTGCTAAAGTCCCTAACATATTCGTATCATACGGTGTTCCAATCGTTGTAATACTACGAACATGATCAGGATAGTCCATTGCAAACTGGAGTGATCTTCTTCCGCCATAACTGTGAGCAAACATATCGATTTTAGCTGTCTCATTAATGAGACCCATTTCATTTAGTTTTTCTCCTAAGTCATCACTTGTCTCCTGGCGGTGTTCATTTTTCTGCTCAGTATCATAGACAATATGAACGCGAGCATTTTTGTTCATAAATTGTTCGCTTTGCTGCAATTCATCGAAAGTTTCTACTTCTTCTCTTACTAACTTTCCATTACGTTCCTTTCTAACAATAAAGTATTCTATTTTACCGCTTCTATTCATACGTACAATGATATCTCCGCTTTGTGCTCCTTCAGTCGCACCTGTTAGATAATCATCTGATGTCGACTCAATCCCATGCACATAAACCGAAACATTATTAAACCCTGAAAAATCCCCATTCACATTATTTTCTGCATTATAAAGAATACGAATATCCGTTAATGCAGAACGCACAGGCGATCGATACAAACGGACTGCATTTTCAAACTCAAGTTCAATGTCATCCAAATCGTATTTCAAACTGTTATAGTTCATGATGATGTCATTAATATCCATACTCATGCTTTGGATTCTCATAAATTCAGTACCCGACTCATCATCCTCAGGATCATACTTTCTCCATGCCTCTTCCAAACAAGTTTGCAAATCACTAATCCAGCCATCGACCGTACTTTTCGTAGCTGAAATATCCAATGTAATCATACTGCCGCCAACAGATGCTGAAAGTCCAAAAACAACACTTACATTGCTGCTAAATTTTTCATAAAGAAGTTGTGACCCGGCATCAGTCAAAATTCCATTAGCCGTTGTTTCATGTCCTTTTATAATCGCTGCAACTTCCGGATGTCTGCCATACACGTCAAACCCTCCTTTACTTTACCAGTTGTCTTGAAATCAAGTTATCAACTCGCTGCAGTTCCTCAGTTAATAACCTCGCACTTTTTAACAAGTCTTCCAATCTATTTCTTGCATTTCCCACAATAGAAAAGATCTCCTGCTTCGCCTCCGGCCAAATATCCGCAACATCTCCCCAAGGAAATTCTGTATCAAACATGACATGATCTAGTAACGTATGAAAATCTCCCAGCACTTCATCAAGCGCAACCATGTTTCCTTCAAAACGATCTGTTGCCTGCTTCATTGATTCAGGAGTCAGCTTTACCTCATCTTCAATTCTGCTTGTTGAGAAAGTATAATTGATTTCAGCCCGGCTACTCGATGCAGCTGGTCCTCCAGTTGATTCATCAACTGCTTCCACCGCTTTAACAAAGTTCAAGACTGTATCTGCAAAATACAATAAACTGCTGCTGGCCTTGCTAAAAAACGCCAGATTATTCACCATTTTTTCTTGAAGACTTATCGCAGCCTTTCCAGTATGACGATCTAACTCTTGTTTAAATGTAGACATATGCTCCAGCAATAAACTAAATTTTCCTTCTAATTCTATAATGAGCAAATGAGTTTTCCCCGGTAAATCCTTATTAAATCGAATTGTCCCCATGATCATCATCCTCACGTTTTTCCGCTTCTGCTAACAAAGCATCCAACTGCATTTCCTTTTCATCGACATATCCGTAATGATACACAACATGAATATCTTGATGATTAAATAAAATAAATTGTTCTTTTGCATCCGTAAATCCGTTCGGATAATTCACAGCCGCATAGTCCCTGATCACTTGATTTGTTTCTGAAAATAATTGTCTACCTATAATTAATAACCGTCTTGAGTCATCATGCAGCCCTACAACACTTCCAACTGGAAGATAATGTTTGGAAAAAATCACTTGAGATCGCTCCTTATGTTAAAATGGAAAATTATGATTAACGATTTATTTCCTAATTTTAGTAATAAGTACACACTTATTCATCTTACATGACGAACTGATCAGGATAAATAGTTAAAAAATCACCTTTTTTTATTTATTTAGACTGAAAAAGTACTATACAATCAGATTCTTTAATATGTAAAAAATGAAACCTTACATAATGAATTACCGTATTTAGAATAAAGATTTTATGAAAAGTTTGGGGGAATTGATGTGGAATGGTTATTCCTGGGCGCTGTTGTGATTTTATTGATTATCTTTATACGCAAAAAGCGCTCTTTTAAATTCGGTCTATCTCCAGGAACTTTGGAAATAAGGCCAATAAAAGGGTTAAAAAAGCTGAGTGATGACCTCGAGAAATCCCTTGGTAACAGTTATATGGAAAATGTAGAAGATAGGGTACATCGAGAAAATAGACTAAAAGAAAATGAGTACAAGTGGCGCCTTCAGGATTTAAAACGTTATTTTATTTTGACTTCACTTTTAAAGGAAGCTCCCATGTTTAGCGACAAAGTCGATGAACTGTGGCATCAGATGCTCATGTTTACCCGTGAGTATGATGAGTTTTCAAAGAAATTCTTAGGAACGACTCTACATCACAGTCCAAATGTAAAAGTAGAGCCTGACCCTGATTTGCGGGGATTTTTCGATTGGATCTATGCTGAGCTTTTTTTCATTCGAAAAGAGAATATCCATCTTTATCAGGGATTTTTCAGGCATCCTGTGCATCCAGATATCATAGATGATTTTAAATATTTATCGGAAAATGAACTGATAGATTTATATTTTAAAAGTGATAGCCATTATATGAATACAGTGCTCGGACTGGTCTCTTCCATGAAAAAAACGGCTAATAAGATAAAAGATCATGAAAAAAGAGTAATCCACGACAAAATGAGAAAATGCAAAAGTGAGCAAAATTTCAACAAAATGATCGTTCCTGTCTTATCTGTTTCTTATTTTCATTTTGATGAGTTTTCAAGTTACATGAAAATCAGCAAAAAAAGTACATCAAGTTGTACAAGTTGCGGGACTGCTAGTTGTAGTACAAGTTCATGTAGTTCTTGTTCGTCCGGGGGGAGTTCCTGCTCAAGTTGTGGTGGGGGTGGCGGGGATTGATTCTGGATGATAAAAAGAGAAGTGCCTGTGACACTTCTCCTTAAAACTCTATGGTCAGGGTGATGGTTTAATCGTTCTTTCGAAAAATCGGGACAAGGGACCTGTCCCCCTGTACCAAATTAGATGTTAAATTTCTTCATTAGGTTTTGTAAGTCGTCTGCTAGTGTTGCGAGTGATTGGGAAGAGGCTGAGATTTCTTCCATTGATGCCAGCTGTTCCTCGGTTGCGGCTGAGATGTTTTGTGTGATGGATGCTGATTCTTTGGCCACTTCGCTTACTTCGTTGATCGAGCTTGTGACGTGCTCTGTACCTGCAGTGAGGTCTTTTACCGCTTTTGAAATGTCTTCAATTTGTGAAACAACATTGTTTACGGCGATATCAATTTTTTGGAATGAGCTGCCTGCTGTGTTGACAACTTTAATACCTGAATTCACTTCTTCGGATGCTTTATTCATTGTGTTTAGTGTGTTTTCGGCATCTTTTTGGATTAATGAAATTAAGTTTGAGATTTGTTCAGTTGATTTATTTGATTCTTCCGCAAGCTTTCTTACCTCATCAGCTACAACCGCAAAGCCTTTTCCATGTTCTCCTGCTCTGGCTGCTTCGATTGCTGCATTTAAAGCTAATAGGTTTGTTTGTGCTGAAATTCCTGAAATGACGTTGGAAATCTGTCCAATTTCAGATGTCCGTTCATCCAGGCTTTTTACTGCTTGAGATAAGCTTGTTACGTTATTGTAAATGGAATCCATCTGCTTATTTACTTGCTCGATTGCCTGGTTTCCATCTTGAGACATTTTTGAAGCATGTAACACATCGTTAGTTATTTTTTCTGTATTATCAAAAATAGATTTTGTATGATCCATGATGTCGTTCATCACTTCAGAGCTTTTATCGACATTTTGAACCTGTACATCTGAACCGGATGCTAATTCTTGAATAGTGATCGTGACATGCTCACTTGCCTTGGTGCTTTGTTCAGCACTTGCGCTTAGTTCCTCAGCAGCCGATGCTACTTGCTGTGTGGAATCATTGACTGTCGCAAAAATCGATTGTAGTGTCGTTGACATTTGATTATATGAAGAAGTTAGCTCACCCATTTCATCTTTCGATTGATAGCTTCCCTTGCCTGTGAAATCTCCATTTTCCGCTTTTGAAAGCAGATTCCTCATTTCACGAATTGGTTTTACAATCATACGTGCGATGATCGTGCTAAGTACGACTAAAAGAATAAGTGCAATAATAATAATAATGAAAACAAACGCCGTTACTTGGTCTACTCTTTCTGTGTTCTCATCGTTAATTGAAGTGGCATAGTCCAAATTGTTTTGCTGCATACTCTTTAGTGTTTCATTTAATGCTTTACGATTTGGTTCAACAGATTTCAGATACAAATCATATGCATCTTCATTTTTATTCTCAAGGGCTAATTTAATGACTTGATCTCTGGTCGTATTTAATGCTTCAGCCTTCATTGTGTATTCATCAATCAACTTCACACTTTCAGGACTCAGATTTTTCTCTTTCAAGTCATTGATAATAGCATCTGCTTCTTCCCATGCGGACGTAATTTCATCACGTAATTCTATGTTTCTTTCAGGATCTTTTGTTACAAGCAGTTCAATTGTATAAGCATCACTCGCTCTTGCATTCACTCTAATTTGCATGATCGAATTAAGCGGAATGAGACTATCCTTGTACATTTCCTCCGAATCCTTTGCCATTGAATTAATATAATGCAATCCCATATAGCCAACTGTACCGAGAGATAATGCACTGACTATGATGATGATCAGCAGCTTTTTCATCATTTTTAGGTTTCTTAATAGCTTCACTTCATGATCTCCTTCTGTTTTCAATTTCGTTTTTCTATCCATAAATAATATCGGTTTCAAAAGGAGGTTGTTGAGGTAAAAACGACTTTTTATCGCTTACCAATTTAAGGGACTGGTTGGAACAGGGGGACAGGTTCATTGTCCCTGCCCCTACTGTCTGAATTTGTAGAAAAATGTCGAATAACTAATTAGGATTTATGCTATTATTGAATTATCTTTTTAATATTGGATGTGGAAAAATGAAAGTTGGGAATATGGTCTGGTTATTGGCCATTATTATTCTTTTAGCTATCAATATAACGATATACATTACTGTTCCATCCTGGCAAAACGGTGTTCCTCTCTCGCTACTATCTTTTTCTTTCCTATTTCCTACTTGGATGTACTACAAAGAAAATAATCAGCTAACTATAAAAAACGAAGAATCGAAATCACGCTATGATGAACTACTAAAACAAAAGGAACAGTCGGAGAAAAAAGCAACTCAACTAGGGAAGTTTATACAGGAAATTCCTGTTCCTTTATTTTCAATAAATATGAAGAAAGCTCAATGTTTTTTTTCTGATAGTCTTAAAGAGCTATTGAATTTGACTAGCAGCATTTCAGAACTTAGTCACTTGGAAGAAAAAGTTCATCCGAAAGATAAACAACAATTTTTGAAGGATAAGAAAGCTTGGTTGTCAGGCTATCCATCTATTTCTAGGTTACGACTTCAGAGAGACAGCAATCACCTTCTATGGGTTGAAATAAGAACAAAGATTAGTGTTAATCCTTCTGGAAAAGTAGATTCCATTTCTGGAATCGTTATAGATATTACAAAACAAATAGAAACAGAAGAAAACTTAAAGCAAATGGCTTATTATGATTCTTTAACCAATTTACCAAACAGAATCATGCTACGAAGTCATTTGAAAAAAGTTATATCCAGAGCCAAAAGAAAAGAACATGATATTACGATTATGTTCTTAGATTTAGATGGTTTTAAAAATATCAATGATACTCTGGGACATGATACTGGAGATGCGCTTCTTAAAGAAGTAGCAAATCGTTTAAATAGTGGTGTAAGGGAAGAAGACCTCATTTCACGGATAGGTGGAGATGAATTTATCATCGTCATCGAAGAGACTCATAAAGAAGAAGTAAAAATGATAGCAGAACGGATTTTGACTAACACGGCTAAACCGTACTTACTAAATGGTCAAATAGTATCTGTAACACCAAGTATTGGAATTTCTACTTATCCGGATGATGGTCATGATATTGAAAACTTAATTAAAAATGCAGATAAGGCAATGTACTTAGCAAAAGATAGAGGGAAAGCTAATTTTCAATTTTATACTGATAAACTTGAGGCATACCGGCCAAAAGAATCTTTAGTTGAAAAGGTTCTGAAGATATTTCAGAAATGAGAAAGCACTTTATAAGGGCTTATCCTTACGATTGAGAACAATTGAATATCATAAAAAAAACAGACTGCTTAAGCAGCCTGCTATTCTTACTCAATTCATTTAGATAAGTAACCATCTTAGAATTCCATCAATAACTTCAGCGGCAATGATGATTAACATGATAAATAAGACAATTAGAATAGAGTTAATACTGTAGTCATATTTATCAGCACTCATTTTCACACCCCTTTATTTAAAAATGATTCACTCCAATAAGAGAGGTAAGGTATTTTTCTATATACTCTCTTTCATTTTTATATTACATGCAGAAATAATAATGTTTGAAACTGGCAAACTACCAGTTTTGTCTTTAATAAAATAGTTGTTTTATAGGAAAGAAAGATAAAAGCGGAGAGACAATAACAGAAGAACATATAGAAGTGGAAAAACGTCCCAAAGTAAAGAAATTATTAGATTGGGCGAAAGAAATTCTGGAGGATCTTAAATATCGAACAAAAAAGAAACAATTCACATAAGCTTAAATTCACCCTAAAACCCGAAACACCCTCCTTTCCTTTCTTAAAGCCAGGGCGTTTCCTTTATGCAATGTATGACGGGAATAATATAATGAAAAAGAGAAGTGCGCTAACACTTCTCCCTGCAACCTCTACAGTTAGGGTGGTGGTTGTGAAATAAAGATTACTTTCTTTGACAACCATCCTTTTGCTTCCTACGGCGTCGGGTGGTTTTCTTGTATTCTAATATGTTCTTCCGAAAGAAAGAGGCACCTAATTCACACACAATCCCCTTCAGTACTTCTTTTAGAAATTCAAGAAATGATCCGGAAAGAAGAATTACAACCAACCACCCTTACAATATTTAGTTGCGTCTCTATATTATTACGTTACTCTCCGCTATTATCCTAACATTCTTCGACAAATTCTGAGCTTGCCCGTGATCATCTCTTCTATTGAGAAACTGGACCAGTGAACCTGTCCCTCTGTCCCTAATACCCAACAAACAATTCCAATAATTCTTTTGCACTATATACTTCTTGATTTGGTTTAAAGGCAGCGTTTTCGGGTAATTTTCTTTTACGGTGATTCATCCAGATTGCCTGCCAGCCAACTTGTTTTGCTCCGATGATATCTTTTTCAAAAGAGTCTCCGATATAAACTGTTTTGGTTTTATCAAGTCCTAGTTTTTCTTCCATGATTTCAAAGATTTCCCGCTTTGGTTTTGCGTATCCATGTGTGCCGGATATAAAGATGTTTTCTGCAGGAATCCACTTGGTTAGCTTTAACTGTTCAATCTTTTTCGACTGGTGCTTTTCTTCTCCATTTGTCAGAATTGCCAGCTGCTTTCCTTCCTTGTGAAGGGCTTCTAGTAATTCTTCTATTTCATCAAATAGGATGATTTTTTGTTGTTCCTCGACATAAAGGTGATGAAATGCTTCGGCTTTTTCTATATCTATTGGGATTTCAAACTCATTGCATGCTTTGATAATCCGCCCAGTCTGCCATTCAAATTGAGTGATTTCTCCGGCTTCACTTTGATCAAATAGAATTTCACTGTACTTGCGGCTCACTCGATAGATTTGATCAATCTCTTTATCTGTAAACGGTCCTTCAAACATGGTTCGAAATGTCTGATGAAAGGAACGTGCTTGGTCATATAATGTATCATCTACATCAAAGATAATTGTGTCCATTTTGATAGCCTCCTTAACCTCTTCTCTCATCATAACACGAAACATAGGGTGAATTTATATGAATAAAATAGAGCCAACAAGTATTGTTGACTCTAGATAACTTCTTTTATTTATCAAATTTAACAAACAAGAATACAATGAAAAGATAAAAAAGCAGTAAACCTGGAATAACAAAAAAAGCTTGCGTTTCACCATCTAAGAGCATAGCAGATTCATCCTAGTTTTTTTGCTTAGTATTTCCAAAGCACTATTTTAAAATGTATACATTACTAAAAATCTTTAAGAAGAATTCCTCTTTTTTTAGCTGCTTCTTTTAATAGTGGTAATTCAAATTTCATTGCATGTGATAACAGTTTATAATCTATTTTCTGTTTAAAGACAGAGTAAAAATCGATGATCAATTCAGTTGGTAAGTAGTTATATGCAGAACACATTGCTCCGTACACCTTGTCCATTTTCTCCAACCAAGGAACCTGTCCTTCCGATCCTACGTTGTTACTCTCAATACCCCGGGAACTTATACTTTATTTTTTAAGGTTTATTCTATGTATAGTAAGAATATTATTAAAAGAGAAGTGCACGAACACTTCTCCCTGCACCCTCAACCGTCAGGATGGTGGTTGTCAAAGTCGATTTATTTCTTTTGAGAACCATCCTTATGCTTCCTACGGCGCGGGTGATTTCCTTTTGTTCTAATACGTTTTTTCGAAAGAAATAAGCACTTAACTTACGTACACAATCCCTTTCAAACCTCTCGTATCAATTCAAGAAATTCCAAGATTATCACCTCCTTTCCTTTAAGGAAAGAAGAATAACAACCAACCACCCTCACAATATTCAGTTGCAACCTTCGACAAATTTTAATTGACCCTTTTGATAATTTCTTTGAACGAGTGGGACAAGGAACCTGTCCCCCTGACCCACCCCCGACCAAGAGGAAGCGATCCCTGACCCTATTTTAATTCCTCAACCAACTGAGTTAGTAATTCGGCATTTTCTTTTGTTATTGATTTCCCGCTTTGGGCTGATAGTTGGTTTTTGTAGGCTTTTAGTTTTCCTTCCATGGCGGTTTTGTTCCCTTTTTCTGCTGATTGTTTTGCAGATGTTAGTTTTGTTGTTAGGGAGTTGGCGATCCCTTCATTGTTAACAAAGGTTTGTGTTAGTCGGCTTAGGCTGTCGAAGTCTACTGTTACTGTGAAGGTGTGTTCTACTTCGGCTTTATTTCCGGCTTTGTCTGTGGCTGAAGCGGAAATTTTGTTTTCTCCAATTTTTAATTCGTAAGCAGGTCCTTCAACAGTTGGACAATCAGCTTCTTCAACTCCTGATAATTCGTCAGTAGCCTCACATGTGATTGAGATAGTGGCATCGACTGTGTATTCTTCATTAGCGGAAAATTCTATCACAGGGCTTGTAGCATCTAATGTAATCTGTTGTTGATAGGTTTCGCTTATGTTTCCTGAGCTGTCTTTGTATTGAACAAAGACTGTTTTCTTTCCATCGCCACTAGGTAATTCCATGTTTTTAGATGTTGCGTAGTTTTCCCATTCAGTCCAATTTTCTGAATCTGTTGAGATTCTGAATTGGTTTACTCCGCTTGCGTCATCTTCAGCGTTTAGGCTAAGGCTGACGTTTCGGTTGTTTGTGTATTCTGCACCATCATTTAATGTAAAATCTCCAGTTGGCGCTGTTGTATCTTTTGGTTCCTCTTCTACGATCATAATCCAGCTAATTTGCGGGTCTGGTGCGTTTGTATTGCGAACTGTTACATCCAAAAGGCCATCAGTAATTTCAACATCATAACCTAGAACATCATAGGAATCTGTGAATGTATAGTTCTCTGTTCTGACTTCGTCGTTTATGAGGATGTTTGCTTTCCTTGAGCCTTTTGTTGATGAATACCAGCGATCATAAAGACCTGTATATACCGTATAATTACCGTTTTCTAGTTGGAACTTATAAGTAAGGTCTGTACCGTTTCCGCCAATAAGGTATCGTAATGCTGAGAAGAGATCATCACCTTCACCGCCGGCAGGTGCTGATATATCTCCTACATAGCCCCATGTTTGACCTTTGTCTGGTTCGTACATTTGGTCGATCGTGTCAATATTCACAAGTGTGTCCTGCATATAAGATGACCATGTTGTGTAGTCCTTTGTTTTTGCTCCTCCAGCATGGACAAAATATTTCACATTGTCAGGAATGACTACAATTTCTGCTCGAATCACTTTGTTTGACACTTCAGAAAGTGTACCTTCAACGACTATTGTACCAGGTGTAGAGAAATCTTCCTCATTAATATCCCATGTCACCGGTGTGTCCATTTGCTTGCCTGAATACGTCACATTAATCTCATTTGGAAGGCTTGGTACTTCATTTAGTGATACTTTTTCAGGTAATTCGGTGTTAATGGTTACTCTTCCCATTCGATTTAACGTATCCAAATTCCACTCATCATACCATTGTAAGATGATTTCATCTTCATCTCCAAATTCAATTGGAAGCCAGATATATCTTGAGTTAGTTAAATCATTTTTGTTCCAGCGGTCGCCCATATAAATATATTTACCATTTTCACGATCGACTGGGATAACATACGTACTTTGTGATCCAAATGTTGTTGAGGCTCCATCTCCAACTGATGGATCACCCATCGGCTTCCATTCTCCTAAAACAGAGTCTGCCACATGGTATCTGGCCGGATTTGGGTCCCATCCAGTTGCACCAGATGTGATTAAGTAGTATTTCCCTTCATATTTGAGCATGGCCGGTGCTTCACGGTGTCCATCGTAAATGGCACGGATAAAGTCTTTTCCATATTCTTCACCGGCGATTGCTGTGTACTCTTCATTTAGTTTTGAGATATATAACGAATAATTTTCTTCACTCGAATAGATGATATAAGCCGTACCATCATCGTCCACAAATAAGTTCATATCGCGAGCCATTCCTGTGTTTTGGACCTTGTATGGGAATCCTTCCGGCACTTTGTTTAAGCGATTGCTTTCTAAGAATTCAAAAGGTCCTGTTGGTGAATCACTGATTGCCACACCGGCTTTTGCTTTTGCATAGTTAGAATCAGAACCCTGATAAGGTCCATCTACATGCAGCCATAACACATACTTATCTGTTTTTTCGTTATAAATCACCTTTGGTCGTTCTAAAACACCTCGTGCTGTATTAATATCACTAAAAATAGCATCTTTTTCTTCAGCTGATCTATTTTTATATAATTCTTTAAAATATGGATCTGTATCTAAATCTTCACGGTTTTCAACCGCACGCATAACTACGCCTTCATCTTTCCAATTATATAAATCCTTTGATGAATAGGCATGAACACCTGTTGCAGGAAGATAGCCATTTGTTTTATCTTCTCCATACCAGTAGTATGTTTCGGTTTTCTCATCATACATCATGCCGCCGCCATGAGCCTGAATGATATTCCCATTCGTATCTAACCAAGGCTGCCCTGGTTTAAATGATTCATTTGGCGTGTTAATCATCAGTCCATCGATCCTGTCATTTAATTGTTTAATAGCCGTTCGGATCTTTTCCTGGACTGCTTTTGTTGCTACATCTAATCCATTTTCATTGATTTCTTGAATCAGTGCTTCAGCTTCCGTAATTGCAGTGTTTAACTCTTCAATTCCTTTCGGATAGTAAACATCCGTCTTTTCCGCTTCTATTTTCGCCTCAGCAATTTTGGCTTCTAAGTCAGACACTGGAATCACCACATACTTTTTTATCATAATATAGTTCACTAATGGATCATTATAGTTCGTTAATGCAGCTGAAGCTGGCCCTTGGATTTTAAGGTCTAATTCACCATCTGTTACTGCGAGTTGCTGATAGGTGAATTCTTTTTCTTCGCTATAACTGCCAATCTCATAATCACCTTGAGACAAGTTTTGTCCCTCGCCAATCAAATTGATGCTTCTCCCACTCCATGGATTTTTAAATCCTACTAAAATATCATACTCACCATCTGGTAATTCAAACTTGTATTCAATGGCTTTATCACGTGTTTGAGGACCGTTGTAATAACGTAATGTTGTCTTTTTATCTGTTTCGTTTCCATCAATCACCGAAGTTGCGGTTGTTTGGGTTACTAATCCCCATTTCTTTCCGGTCTTTGCGTCTACACCGTAGGGTTGTTCTGTTTTACTTGAATATAGCCCCATTTTGTCTGTACTTTCAACAGTGTCCGGTGTTATATCACCTGCATTTACGAAGTATAGGATATAGTCATTATTTTTTAGTTCTTCTTCTGTAAAATCGTCTTCGCTTTCTGCTGCGGAAGCTGGTGTTAGAGATAAATGGGTTCCAAGGATAATAGCAAGTGTTAAAAGAAGACAAACTATTTTTCGCATTTTGGACAAGTTGATTCCTCCTTTAATTTTTTTAATAGGTTTGGAATGAAACATAAACATTGAGAGCAGCTTTAGTCTGAGATGTAAGAAAATAAGAATTCCTAGGATGTTGGGATCTGGAGGTATGTATGATGGTTGCGAAAATGTATTAGGTAGAGGGGGAAGAGTAAATACGTTATGCGATAATATTGCAACCGCTTTCAATATAATGCCTACACAGTGATATTGTCAATACTATTCGGTTTACTGTATGTGAATATGCTTCGTTTGTCCTGTTCGTCGTGTTTGATTAGGAATGAGATTAGGATAAATGGTGGGGATTTTTGGATTTAATTAGTGAATTAAGAGAATCTAGCCTTTAGCTGCAATCGGTTTCAAAATATCAGTGAATGGTTTTGACCAGGACCTTACCGAGGGGGACAAGGAACCTGTCCCCCTGGTCCATTTAATATTCCTCCGGGTCCTCGGCAATCAAGTTAATCATTCTTTTGTCCTTATTCATTTTTTGGCGGAGCTGGTATGTACTGATTAAGCGGGCTGCTTTATTTAACCGCGTTTCCAGGACGTCTTTGCTAATGTTTACTTCTAGTTGTACTCCGTTATGGAAAGTGATGATAGAGTTGGCGCTTTTGGGATCTATTTGTTTAATATATCGGAAAGCGACCCATGCTGTATCCTTTTTTAAGGGGGATCCTAGCGGGATCATACAGTATTCTAATGTTATGCTCACCATAATTGGGAGATTCTTTTGTCTCTTTAATATTTGCTGTGCTGATTTTAGTCTGCCCTCGAAACTACTTCCATAATATTCACAGCTTTCATTTAAAACATTTAATGGACTCTTTTCGACTATATTTTCTCCGAATGCTCCTATCACTGTGCAGTGAAGATGACCTGTATTCGTATAGTGCGGAAATAAAGCCATTGTTAAACATGTAACAAACTCCTGCTTTTGGATCTCTAAAAGATAATTTCTTTTCAATTTGTTTTCCTCCTTTTATAGGTTCTTAAAGCTTTTTATTTTTAAAGGAGTTAGATATAATACCAATATAGTGGTATCTATCCAACTAGGAGAGTCCTTAAGCACTGAACCATCCAAAGTGTGTGCTTAGGGATTTTTTTGTACCATTTTACATAAACACCACCTCCTACAAGGATCGTTTTCTGATCTGTATCCGAATTTAACTGTCACTTTTCCTTTGCTGATTATGTAATTATGGGATGATTTCTATCTAATAACTTGGTTTTTCACTATGAGTAAGATCGTGGTGTTTGATCGGGAGATATTTCTTCTATTGCTCTTTCTTCGAGGAGTCTGAGCGCTGAGATATGCCCTACTGAGTAAAGGTAGTATTTCGACCTATTTCCCTCTTCCTAATTCGATATTTTATCCCTTTATCTAATTATATTATAACGGTAGCATTTACCTATATATGTAAATTTTCTTTAAGATTCTGTAAAGGTTTTGTATACTTCATTTCTTCCTAAAACGTTCATTTAATGTTTAGTTTCTTTGTAACAATCTCCAAAAAGCAACAACTCACTCATTTTCCACCTCACTCCCCCACAATATGGCCCATTCCCCTAAGGAAAACGCCCGATATTCACTCAAAACTACCTCCCATTCCATTCATATTAAAAATGTCCCCAAACTCAATACCTTGCTATCCTCAAATTACCGCGGAATACATAAGAATGCATTCTTAGAAGGATTCTTTCATGTACGAGGATGCGAGATTTGAAGAATTGCATCAGCAATTTGAGCCGATGATTTATCATGCTATGAGGAAATTGGGAATTTACAAGAACAAACACGAGTTTTATCAGGTTGGATGTATTGCCTTGTGGGAAGCCTCCCTGCGATTTAATAAGGACAAAGGGGAATTTAAATCTTATGCATATTCTTTTATGATTGGACGAATGAAAAGTGCTCTTACAGATGATAAAAAGAAGGAAGAAAGAGAAAGTCAGATTGAAGACATATGGGCCGAAGATGAAGTTAGTTATGGGGAATATTCTGCTGTTCTATGGGAATCTCTGTTTGAAACTATCTCTCCTGTATTGTCTGAAAATCAACGTAAATGGGTGAAAGCTTACTGTTTATATGGGAATACTCCAAGTGAAATTGCTGAAGATGAAGGGGTTTCGGTTGCTGCTGTGAAAGGGTGGCGTAGGGAAGCAATTAGTAAGATGAGGGAGTATTTTGTTCATGATCATTATGGAAAATTGAAATAGTCGAAGAATAGAGTATTCGTTTCTACCTACTTATATTATCTGACCAGTGCCTGATCAAGAGGGACAACGTACCTGTCCACTACTCTATCATTGTGCCTATGCATGTTTAGCTTCAAAATTATGATCGTTCTCTAAGACTCATTCCTAACAAGTGGGTCAATGAACCTGTCCCTCCGTCCCACAAAAACAAGGGAACAGAAAGTACTGTTCCCTTGTTTAACCTTATTCTTTTTCAGATTGTTTTTTCGCTTCTTCTTGTTGTTTTTCTCTAGCTTTTTTTGCTGCTTCACTTGCTTTCTCTTCTTGTTTCTTTAGTTCTTCTGCACGCTTTTGTGCTTCTTCTCGTTGTTTTTCTTCAGCTTTTTTTGCTGCTTCCTGTGCTTTCTCTTCTTGCTTCTTTATTTCTTCTGCACGCTTTTTCGCTTCTTCTCGTTGTTTTTCTTCAGCTTTTTTTGCTGCTTCCTTTGCTTTCTCTTCTTGCTTCTTTATTTCTTCTTCACGTTTTTTTACTGCTTCTAGTTGCTTTTCTTCAGCTTTTTTTGCTGCTACTGCGTTCTTTGCTTTCTCTTCCTGTTTCTTTATTTCTTCTGCCTTTTCTTCTTTATCTACACTATTAGAATTATTTTCTGTGCTCTTGACACTTGTTTTTTCAAGAGATTCCTCTAAAACTTCATCGGCCTCTTCATTAATTTCTTTAACAACTTCAGCTTTTTCTTTTGCTAACTCTTCATTATTTTCAGTAAGCTCTTTTTGATATTCTTCTTCATCAATTTTACCTGATGATAATTTCGCCTCTAATTCTGTACGTTTTTGGTTAGCCTTTTGCTGCTTTTCTTCTAATTTAGCTAACTTTTTGTTTATTTTTTCTTCAAATTTCTTCTGTGCATGAACAATATTTTTTTGAAGAGCTTCTTTCGCTTTTGGATTTTCTACATTTTCTAATGCTGTTTGCAGAGCAAGCAGATTTGCCGCAAATTTGGACTCAAGTTCAGCACGTATTGGGTCAACTGGAGCTTTTTCTTCTGCGGGGTCACCCTCAACAGCTTCTGTTTGTTCATCAGTAGTAGCTTGGGATTCATCAGATTCTGACAGCTCAAATTTTTCTAATGCCAACTCTTGTTGTTCAATGGCTTTTTGAAGTATTTCATTAGCTAGCTCTTCCTCACCTTGAGCTAGTAATAATTCTGCCTCTTTGATGCGTTCTTCAACATATGTTGCTAGTAATTCAGCTTCTTTTACTTCATCAAACGTGAAGGCCAATTGTACATTTTCCTTTAATTTTTTTACGAAATAAAAGAAATCACCTGGTAAAAGTGTTGGTTCTTCTTCTTCAATCGTTGAATGATCATTTGTTTCCTCAACATTTGACTCTTCTGTTTCAGCTTCTCCCGAACCTACTTCATCTTCAGTAGTAGTTTCTAATTCTTCATCTACTTGATTTGAGGGCTCAACAGTTGAATCTGTTGTTGTTTCAACTGTTTGCTCTTCTTGAACTGATTCTTCTGCAGAAACTGGTTCTGTCTCATGATTATCCGCTAATGCCTGGCCAGTTCCTAAAGAAAACATAAATACCGCTGCAATCGTACTTGTAGCTAGAACATTTCGGATTCCTACAACATTTTTTCCCATAAAAAAATCCCTCCAACATAAGTTTATATTAGGAAGAATCTCGAATGAACTCTATTAACTTAAGTTTATTCTCCATTCTTCATTTGGTAGTCCAGCCATCCTAGTAAATTCTTACCGTAGATCTGTGACTTTGCGTATCTACCTTTCGATAGAGTTGCCTTTTTCAAATGAGGAACGAAATTTCTTTATTTTTCCGTTCATCATTATCTAAATATAAATATACTAGAAAAGAAAACAAATAAACAGACTCCTTTTCTTGGAAAGTCGTTGGGTTTCCAGTGAAAACATATCATTGTCACTTTGATCATATCTTTAAAACTTATATATAAATCATTACCTTCGAAACTTATTTTCTCAATAAATCGTATAATTTTTTCCTAAAAAAAGAGGAGTGATAATGGCTGGAAATGCTAGTATACATCGTAATGGAGCTGTAAAAAGTAAGGAAATATGCACTCACTTCATGTGCATTCCTCTTCAATTTTTCGTGAAAATTCAATAATGTTCCCAAAATTTTCACCTTCTTGACTTTAAGGAAAGAAGACGGACAAACATTCCCCTTACCATTCAGGTGGAACATATGATTTCTTCAAAACTAGAGAAATTATCGCTATTCCCTGTGACCATCATCTCATCGGGACAATGAACCTGTCCCCATGTCCCAAATCTTTCACTTCACTACCACTTTAATTAATTAAAATACTAAACTATAATATGGATATACTAAAATATACTTGGGGGTTATTAATAATGAAAAAGAAAGTTGCTATCCTTGGTAGCAGTGGAGGGAATTTATATTCTCTTGGCGGGAAGGATCCGGAGAAGCTTCTTGGTGAACTTTTGTTGCAGTTAGAGGCAGCTGGGATGGAGTGCGGCGCTCTTCAGTTTATTGCAGCTAAGGGTTCGATGGATTCAGTGAAAGAAACAACAGAAGCTGCCCTTTATGGCTGGGATGAAGATTCGAGTGAGCCTTATATAAAACTCGAAGGAACATTAAAAGAGGTTAATAAGGAAGCAGTAAAAACCGATCTGGAAATTTCAGAAAAGATAATAAATGGAGAGATTGATGGGCTCATCTTTATGAGTGCTGATCCAAATGGCGCTAATAAGAAAGCAGTCGAAGCTGCAGCAAAGATGAATCTACCGGCAACAGGGACTGGCGGTACTTCCATGGCAACGATTAGTTCAAAAGGGATCAATGTCATTTCCACTTCGGGAACAACTGGAACGACCAATCGTACTCGTGCGGTGACCTTTGTTACATCATTAAGTAAGCATTGGGGGATTTCTTATCGTCCGATTATCGGGAAAGTGACTGCTTCTGAAAAGTCCCAGGAAACATCGCCCTGGAGAAGAATCAATATTCGTGGGATGATGCTTGCTTCTCTACCTGGTTTTATTGCGATGGCATTAGTTCTCGCTTTAAGTAAAATCCCTGCTTTATCAATGCTTGGGGATGTTTTTGATTTGATGATCAATGCTCTTCCTATTATTCTTGCTGTTATTGCCGCAAAGCAAGTGGCTGATCTTGATGATGTCTCTATCGTTGCCGGGATTGTGGCTGGCGTATTGTCTACAAACGGCGGGATTATTGGTGGAATTATCGGCGGGATTGGTGCAGGTCTTTTAGTTCAATATATTTTCAAAAAATGTGTGGAATGGAAATTCCCAGCTACGACTGTTAATATTGCGGCTGGTGGGATTGCCGGATTAATCTCGGGATTAATCGTCTATTTTCTTTTCGCTCCTATCGCTCTTCAGCTTGGTGAAGGGATTCGATCATTATTAGATACACTTGTTGCCATGAATCCGATTGTTGCAGGATTGATTGCGGGTTTACTTATTTGGCCGGCCATCATCGGTGGAATTTATCACGCTGCTATTCTACCAATCGTCTTATTGGAAATGGAAACTTCGGGGAACAGTTTTTTAGGTGCGGTTGATATGGTAGGATTGGTTATGGTATCCGCAGGCATCACTTTAGCCAATATTGTTGCACCTCGAGATAAAGGTGAAGCAGCAGTTGCAACACCAGGTTTTTTGATTAACGTAGGATTTGGTACATTCGTTGAGGCTGCTTATCCCTTTATGTTCTCCAACAAACTGATTTTTGCTGGAGCTATTGTCTCATCTGGTATAGGTGGTTTGCTTGTTGGTCTTTTTGATGTACGTGGAACAGCGTATGTTCCATCCGTCATGGCACCTTTCCTTTCGGATAATATGATTGGTTTTATCATTGCGATGGTGGGAAGTTTGGTATGTGCATTTGTGATTACATTGCTTGTTAATTTGTTTGCTAAGAAAAAGGCTCGGGATAAGGATGAGCTGTTATCGGCTTGATGATTTTTGAGATAAGGAGAATTTTGAATAGAACGATAGAATCGGAAATTCTTTGTGGAGTGTTTATTTAGAGTATTGAATATGGCGATCATCATTTTAGGTTTAACCCGCTGCTAGCTTTATTTCCAATGAATATCTTTTCATAAAAGCACCTCCAATTGTTAGGTCTGTCTAACAATTGGGGTGGTCCAAGGAACCTGTCCCCTTGGACTACCCTTGGACCAGTGCTTAGATTCCTAGCATCTTGTTTGTTATTTTATAGGCGATATACATTGCAAGGGATGTGATTAGGATTTGTATGGGAATTAGGATGAGCTTGGTTTTGAGGTCTTCGAATGCAAGTAGGCCTATTAATAATTGAGCTGTGATAAAAATAAAGAAGAAAAGGATTGTTATTCGTTTACCGTTATTAGTCCAAAACTTTTGCATGTTTTATCACCCTTCTAAGGAATGTATTTTCTCTCTTAGTGCAAGCTCTTCTTTATTTTCGTAGCCTGTATATAGGACATCCTCTATCATGTCATGGTTGAAAAATAGGTTGTAACTTTCGGAAATATTACCTTCTGGATATGGTACAGAAACATAGTCGTACACTTTATTACTAGAGGTTTGAAGTTGTTCCCTTCCATAAACCATCACAAGTTTTCTTACCTTCTTAAGCTTTACTACGCTGCCTATCGGAAGCCATACACGTTCTTCATTACTCACTCTGATTTCACCCTTCCAAACATTATGTTTTACGTTGCAATTCAGGGTACTTCTTTACCCAATATTTTGTTCGAAAAATATGGAGTCCAATTGCAGGTATAATATTAAAGATAAAAATAACAAGGCTAACAACTATCCAGTCTTCCGTCGTTTTATCCGGATTTCCTCCTAATAAAACCAACCCAGTTAATAAACCAGCTGCAAGTAATACACAACTCCCAATAATAAATGCTGCATTTATACTCTTAAGTAATTTTATTTTTGATTGTTCCATAGAAACTCCTACTCTTCATTTTTCTCTGCGCCAAATTTAATACCTACCCCTACACCATAAGCAGCATATAGCTCATTATTCATGCCTACTTTAACAGAAGCACCAATACTGCCTAATGAGGCCTCTACACCTATGTAGGGATCCCAGTCTATTCCAAACCATTCTTCTAGCGGCTCATACCCGAACCAATTAAGTGGATTAATAATGAGCTCTGAATGAGTAGCTGCTACTTTTGCACCGGCACCTATAGAATAATTCTCAATACCTGCATTCGCATCTGCTTGCAGTAATTTAAAGTCTAATCTTGCAGGTGATACCTCATGTGCTAACCGACTATGAGATACGGCAAATTCTGCTTTTCCACCAATTAAGTCTCCTGATATAAAATCATCATCAAATTCAGCCAGACCAATTTTCCCCTGGAAGTTACCATACAATAGTTTTTGATAATATTTTTCTTCGTCTAAGCCTTTTTCTTTTAGCAATTTATTGGAATCGACAAGGCTTGCTCCTGCTTCTAAATCCATATGATCAACATTCACTTCCAGTTTACCGCCATAATTGCCGATTCCAGGGGATCCTAATTGTCCATATAAATCAATTTGTTCCTTATATTCGAAATCTAAATAACTTGAAAACTTAGTATCACTTACTTGTGAATTTGTATGCTCATTTTGTATTATATTCGTAGTTTGATTGTTATTTTGGAAAAGTATAGAGCGTCTCAGAGGAGTTGAACCAAGTATAGAAAATAGTGAGTCATCTTCTAAACCAAAATACTTTTCACTCCGGCCATAGTATCTCAATGCATGGTGTAATCCACTTTCATAGGTTGGATTTTGGATGGAACCTGAAATATATCTATCTATTTGTATTTGTTTGTTGCTTATCTTTGAATCTATTTGTGTAATAAGAGTTTGCAGGTGTTCTAACTCTGTTTCTATGCTTCCCAAACGACTTAATTGCTTATAATCAAATGCATTAAGTTCATCAATTGTTGTATTTATGTGTTTTTTAGCTGTTTGAACGGAAGAAAGAAATTGGCTATCATCTATTTTAGGTAGGTAAACAATATCCTGAATTTCCTTTGACTTATTATTGAATTGATCAATCATATCAATTGTATTCTTTTCCACCATCCCTAGTTCATTATGTAAATCATTTTCTAAGAATGCTTGATGGATATAGCCCGCTTCGTTAGGCTCCAAATCATATAAGTCTGCTTGAAGCTCCTTTAATACTTGCTGATATTGACTAAATAACGAATTGATCGATTTCAAAAAGGGAAGGTGATATTCCTGGTATAACATACGGATACTTTCCCCCGTTGCCCCTTCAATTACTCCCTGTATTTGTATAAAATCAATTATTGACATCTCAATTTGCATAAACTGTCTTTGTTGATTCTGAAGTGTTTGACTTAAAGAGTTTACATATATGTTCAGATCAGATACTTTTAAGGTCTTCACTAATACTCTCTCCTCTAGGTATGCTATACAAACTCACGTCATACCCAAATATACCCAACTAATATTCTAATAAAGAATGTTTGATTTTATCAATGAATAACTTTAGATATTTCAATAATCAGGTAAATACTCCTATAAGTTGCAACCTTAACTTACCATAAACCCCTCTTCATTCTTCTGCAAATTTTGACTAGTACCGGCTAACAAACTCGCAATTTACTCTAGGAGATTATTACTAAAATTTAATAGCATCGTCATAATTTTTAATCTGGTTGTAAAAGGTGAATAACATTCATTCTGTATAATTGTATCTATCATTTAAACACCTTAGGAGCAATCACACATGAAAAAATTAAAATCGATCCTTTGTTTTTTTCGCAGATACCATAAATACGATTATTACACTGAAAAGTGTATAGATTGTGGAAAGAAAAAATAAATCATCTAGACCTCCGGTTATCCTTGATACCGGGGGTTTTTCGTTTATACAGCTTCCTCCTACGTGAGATTGCTAAAGACATTAGGTGGGCCAAGGAACCTGTCCCTCCGTTCCATCTTAATAAAACCTTTAAATGACATTAACTAAATTTACAATTTCATCCTGTATGATAGATGTGTATAGGAAATTAGACACGGTAAAGGAGATAGAGATATGGATGTAAAAGATATTCTTTCTAGTAGGGTTGTACACTTTGCTAGTATGTTTAATGAAGAGGTTGAGTTGGGAGTTATACAGTATCCTGATCATTACTATGTGTACGCTTCGATTTGTAATGATCGTGGGGAGTTTTTGGGAAGAGGTATAGACAAAGTTGAGAGAGATGCAGCTCGTAAGGCGCTTAAGGAGCTTTATATTGACGCATATGACAGTTTTAACTGAAGAAAACCAAGGGGAAGTTTCCCCATGGTTTCTTCGTTCATTCATACTATCTGCTATCCTTTACTAATACTTATAAAGAATATTGCTTCTCAAAGTAATTTTGATTTTCACCACTTAAAATCTGCTCCCACCACTCCTGGTTATCCAAGTACCATTGAATTGTTTGAGCAATTCCAGTTTCAAAGTTATACGTTGGTTTCCAACCTAATTTCTTAAGCTTCGTAGGATCGATTGCGTATCGTTTATCATGTCCTAAGCGATCTTTGACAAATTCAATTAGGTCTTCTGATTTTCCTAATGTTTTAATGATGGTTTTAACGACTTCTAGAATATGTCCGTTCATTGTGTCCAACAAGATTATATACTTCTCCTTTTTGACTTCATATCAAATTTCGATTAGTTCCAGTGATCAAACCTATAATAATACTCTCTGCAACTTAATCATCTATTATTTCATATCTTCAAGGTAAATTTTACTATTCCTTTTTAACTATACTTTAGCTATTATTAATTAGTTATTATCCCTTCCATCAAAAAAGAAGGCAATATTTGTGTCTAATTTACATTATATCTGGAACGATAATCTATTTAATTTCATATATTTCACAAGTCTATATATAGGAGTACTTCCATGTTATTTAATTCTTTTGAGTATATTTTTTTCTTTTTACCTATAGTTCTTTTTATTTATTTTTATCTAAATCATAAGAAATTACTTTCTATTGCGAAGCTTTGGGTACTACTTGCTTCCCTTTTCTTTTACTCATGGTGGAATATTATATACCTCCCATTAATGTTGTCATCCATTCTTTTTAATTACTTTATTGGAATTCTCTTAACCTCTAATCGGTTAAAAAAGAAGAAAAAAATGACCTTAATAATAGGTATTCTAAGTAATATTTTTCTCTTAGGCTATTTTAAGTACTCTAATTTCTTTATTTCAAATATAAATCATATTTTTCATACAAACTTTCATTTGTTAAAGATTGCCTTACCATTAGCAATTAGCTTTTTTACCTTTCAACAAATTGCATATCTTGTTGATTCCTATAGAAAAGAGACAAAAGAATTTGATTTCCTTAGCTATGGATTGTTTGTAACTTTCTTCCCGCAATTAATAGCAGGACCGATTGTGCATCATAAAGAAATCATGCCTCAATTTAACAATTTAAGAAATAAAGTATTTAATTATAAAAACCAGGCTATCGGTGTATTTATTTTTTCTATTGGTCTATTCAAAAAGGTGATACTTGCCGATACCTTTTCTATATGGGCAACAGAAGGATTTGACACACTTGAAAAATTGTCGTTTATTGAAGGCTGGGTTACGTCGTTATCTTTTACTTTTCAGATTTATTTTGATTTTAGCGGCTATATGGATATGGCAATGGGTGCTGCATTGCTATTTAATATTCGATTACCTATCAATTTCAATTCACCTTATAAAGGGCTAAATATACAGGATACATGGAATCGCTGGCATATGACTTTAGGACAATTTTTATATAAATATATCTTTATGCCCCTTAATAAATATTTACTTAAAAGTGTATTTAAGCCTCTTGGATTAAAGAAATATGTTCGATTAAGAACCTATATAAGCTTATTGTTATTATTCTTAATAAGTGGAATATGGCATGGTGCTGGATGGACATTTATTTTCTGGGGATTTTTGCATGGTACCGCAACTGTCCTTCATCACATATGGAAAACATTTGGAATTAAAATGAATAAAGTTATCGCTTGGCTTCTGACCTTTAACTTTATTAACTTTACTATGATCTTTTTTAGAGCCCAGGATTTCCATGACGCAATAAAAGTAATCAAGGGGATGATAGGTTTAAATGGACTAATACTTCCTGAGGCTTTTAGTAGCATCTTAGATGGTCCGACACTTGACTTAATAAAATACGGTGAAATACCTTTAACAGGCGTAAGTAATGCAATAAAGTATATACTCGTAGCTTTCACCCTTATCCTGTGCTTTAAAAATTCAAACGAATTAATGGAAAAATTTAAACCTTCTTGGCAAACATTCATTTTTACGATTGTTTTATTTATTTATTCAGTTCTTCATATATCAAAAGTTAGTGAGTTCTTATATTTTAATTTCTAGAGGATAATTTTATGAACAAATATAAAAAGTGGTATTTGAAATTTCTTACCTATATAATAGCTTCCTTTCTTATCATCCTATCAATCAACTTATTGGTAGATCCTTATAATGTATACAAAACTCCAACAATTAAAGGCTTTAATGACAATAAGATTGAAACAAAAGAATATCTCATGAAGGCAAGAGAAATTGCAATCTATAAGCCGGATACCATCTTCTTAGGTTCGTCTAGAACTAGAGTTGGTTTAGATCCTGATTATTATAAAAAAATAACCAGCGATTCTGCATATAATTCTGGGTTATCAAGTTCGAATATATATATACAATTAAAATATTTGGAGTATGCCCTACAGAATAACAAATCTTTAAAGAGAGTTATTTTGGGAATCGACTTTGAAGCATTTAACAGTGATATAAATATTAGCCCCTATTATAAGGAAGATAGATTAAATTCTCCTCGTATAATTAAAAATGACTTAATTGATACATTATTTACAAAACAGGCTTTTGAAGACAGTATCAAAGTGCTAATAGATAACTCATTAAATAAATCCTATTTTATACAAGATAAATATTTAGATAACGGTAGTCATAACGAAGATATCTTATTTACTATTAGCCAAAAATCATTCCTTCTTGGAAAAAACAGATTCTATGAAAACTTAAAAGAACAAATTGATATTAAATCTATTTCCTCAGAATACCAATTATCGAAAGTGAAATTAAATAACTTAAGGAACATTGTTGAATTTTGCAAGAAGAATAATATTGAATTACTAATATTTATTCAGCCTGTTCATTCTATTACTTTAGAAGGGTATGTAAATGTGGGTAGTGGTAGTGAGGATAAATATGAACAATGGAAAAAAGAAGTGGTAAACATAACACCTATTTGGGATTTTTCAGGTTTTAACAGGATTACTACTACTTCTACAGATAACTTTAACTATTATATTGATGCATCTCATTATAGGAAAAACGTTGGTAATTTTATATTAGATAGACTGTTAGGAAATCCAAGTGATAAGGATATACCTGGTGATTTTGGTGTTTATTTAACAAAAGAAAATATAGTTGAAAATATTTTAGAGAATAGACAAAATAAGGAAGAGTGGGAAGGCGATAATCCACAGATTGTTAATAAAGTAAGAAGTCTATTTATTTATGATTAATTTCAAATCATCTACTATTAATTAATTTTATAACTATAAATTCTAAAATAAGAAAATCCTCCTTTATTAATTGGTTAATTGTGTTTGAGAAGGTTTGATTAACTAAATAATAAAGGAGAGGTATATATTGTAAAAAAGATCGGAGAAGCATTTTGCCACACTGACTCCCACTACTTTGCCTTCGATATCCCCTAATTTTTAAGTATGCATTATTCATTAGGAATAACATGATAATTAATTTTGTAGTTAATCTTCATCAGTGTACTTCTTTACTATTCTCCAATTAATCCCTAAAGTTTCCTTATTTTTATAAATCTTTTCTTTTATGTTTCTTAAACCACTAATATTAAGACATTGCTTTCATCCTTTCTACCTCTACTACAAAATTACTTGACAAAATTAAAGTAGTTGGAAGTCGGGTGACTGGAAATTTTTCCTGAAACATATAAAAATGTGCAGAACTCTACAGTTTTCTTTGCAGAGTTCTGCACATTTATTTTTAATATCCATGGGGTTTATAAAAGAGGTGAAAAATGGTGACCATTCCATTTTCTCCGAATCCACTTCATATACGTCAATTTCACCGTTTCACTATTATGTTTTTAGTTTTTAAAGTCATGGAAAAAAATTATCATATCATAAATTGGACATATCCTATAAAACAGCTGTCCAATGCATCCAAACTAATCTTTTTTTCTCGATGTTAAAAGGTAAAAATACTTTTAAAACTACTTGCTAAATCGATGATGACAGTAGCTGAAACTTTATATTCTTTCATATAATTGAATTAATTTATCACTTTCTGCTTCCCAATTATATCTAGTATCTACTGCTTTCTGACCATTTCTACCCATTTCCATCGCTTTTTCTGGATTATCCATCAACCAATTAATTGCATTGCTTATATCCTTTACATTTAATGGATCAACACATATTCCACATTTATTTCCCTCTATAATATCCTGCCATAAAGAGAAGTTTGATGCAATTACGGGCAAACCTGTTGCCATGTATTCAAACATTTTTATTGGCAAAGAATCAATGTAATTCGCTCTCGGTTCTAGCAACACAAGGCCTGCCATAGATGTCTCAAGTTCTTTTTTCACTTCTTTTCTATCCAGAAAACCTAAGAAATTCACTTTTTTCCAACCTTCCAGATCCTCTAAAACCTTTCTCTCATGGGAGTTCGCAAAATTACCAGCAATTTTAAGGGTTACCTTCGTATTATCTATAGCTTTTACGCAATTTATACTTCCCCTATCTTTTGAGATACCTCCAATGTAAATTACACTTTTTTCTTTATCAGCAAAGGGAATTTGTGTAGGGGAAGATAACTCTTTTTTAATAGGATAATTATTTATATTCACCACATTATTATTATATTTCTGAAACCTATTTGCTATATGCGGAGTTGCCGCAACTAACGCATTGAATTTCCTAACTGATCGGTTTTCAAATATTTCAAAGACAAATGATATAAGGTACCTTAAATATTTTGGAATCCAATGTTTAGTCAATATTTGTCTTGGGACATCTTCATGAATATCATAAATGACCTTTTTTCCTTTCCTTTTTAACCTTAATCCAACTGGAATAAGTTCTGGATCGTGAAAATGATATATTTCTGCGTCAATTTCAATTGCCTTACGATAGATATCCCTTGTGTAATTCTTAGCTCGTTTAATCCTTCCTTTATAAGAATTTTTAACACCGTGTACATGAATTCCATTAAAATTCTCAACACTTGTATTTGGTGCAACCAAATGTACTTCATAATTTTCTCCGACCAAAGAGGAACATTCTTTTACCGATATTCTTATATCATTGTATTTATGCACTGATGTTAGATGGCAAACTTTCATTATAATGTAATCCTTTCATTCTTTTTAAATAAACCACTTGATAACCATGTCACAAAAATTGCAAATAGAATACCATGTGTTGCAAAACAGGTAAACATTGCTGAATTAACCAAAGACATAGACGGAATTGCTATAATTGTTACAGGAAGTATAAAAGGTGCAGGTCTCGCTACACTGTCAAATAAAACGAGTACAAAAGCTAAAATAATTACAAAGACAACGATTCCTATTAGACCGAAATTTAAATAAGCATCTCCAAATACCCCTACGTTTGGACTAAAGTCTTCGCCATATACATTTTTTGCCACCATCACAACTGGGCTTACACTATATGGATTATCTGTTATTCCAGATAAAATAGAGTGAGATAACTTATATTTTTCTACTTGTGAAAAATAATGATAGTAAACAAAATTCAAATCTGCAGGTGCAAAAAATAACCTTCTTAGAAAAATAGATAACAAGACAATGTCTCCATTTATTTTGTATAGTATAAGCAAGATTGACATTAATATCGATAATAAAAAGGACATAAGCATCAATAAACTATTTTTAAAGCCTTGTTTAAATATGAAATAGAGACCCAATACTACTAAAGGTGCAAAAAGGAAACTTTTAAAATTTGTCATAGAGAATAATAATACTTGTATAAATAAGGTTAACATAATAAAGAATTTTTTATTTTTTATTAAACTAGTGGTTAAAAAAGTTAAATTAACTACATGTGCCTGCCAGGGTAGCAAATAGGCTACTAGTGTATTACTGCTACTGACATACCCCTGCCTTGTACTATATACATTTAATAAATTAAGATTCATTCTTTGTAATCCACCAGTTGCAATCAGAAACCCATATACAATTACCGTGATGCCTAAAAGTATCAAAAAAGCTAAATGACTCCCTTCTTTAAGGTTGGGAATAGAAATAGGTTTTGATTTACATATAATGAAATACAATATTAAGAATGAGACAGAGATAACTAAAAAATACTCCCTAGGTTGATCTTGAATCCAATATAAAGAAGACATTGGCAAATATAAATTTAAAAATAAGATGTAAATTACAATCTTACTTGGTTTTTCGTAATAGTCAAGCTTGGCTAAAAATATCAATATTAAAATAACAATTAAATAGGATTCAAACAGTTTAGTCCATGAAATATCAATAATAAACCCCATATATTCAAATGAAGGGTTAACAAATTCAAAATATCCGAACTCTAACAAGCATTTAAATACTAATGTCATTATTATAGTTGAAATATATTTTTTATTTATTGCAAGGTTAAACATTATATATCCTCTTCACTCGATGGTTTATTTTGTAAATAATATAGAGATAAAAAATATAAAGCTACATACATTAAAAACATACTTAAAGAAAAGATAAATATTGTATCTTTGGGTTCTAAATGTAAAATTTCAGATGGAATAATTATTGATATTATTGATATTATTACTCTCCCAAAATCCCAAAGAAACTGGATTTTTTGCTTATTTAAAATATTTAATGTCTGGGATAAAGGAACAGTTGTGAATTGTCCAATAAATAGTAATGCTAAAGCCTGTAAATAAATTCCTGAGTCAGTCCAAGTATCACCAAAGACAAAAGAAAATATATGTTCTCCGAATATGGATACCAATAAAATAGGTATCCCTCCCATAAGCAAAAGATTTTTCGCTGTTTTCTTATATAAATTTCTAACAAGCGTAATGTCCTTTTCCAATAATTTTGGAGCCTCATGTAGATATACTTGAGATATAGATTGACTAACTAATGCACTGGGAAGTCCAAGTACTCTTTGGGTTAAAGAGTAAAATCCAGCAACAGTTGGGCCATATGTGAAGATCAATAAAATCGGTGTTAAGTTAGAAGATATACTATTAATCAGTCCAGCTGGCATAGAATACATAGGGAAATTTTTAAAATGAATAGCAGCTTTTTTCATATCTTCAAAAGATATATATCTAATTATAATTCGATAAGTCTTATTAAGATTATTCCTAAGAATAAGATATAATCCTATTAAAACACCAATAATCCTCCCAACAATATCACCTGCTATTAAACCAAATCCGTTGTACTGAGTAATACCAAAAATTAGTTGTGATACAACCTTTCCAATAGTACTATTCACTTTTATGTTCGTGATTGACTTGAATCTCTCTATCTTAACGAAAAGGTAATTGATATTATCGGTAATGCCCAAAACAAGAACGGTAAACGGAATCATCCAAACTAATAAGTTAGTATAACTGTGTACACCAATCATAGAAAAAATATGCTTCCCATAGAGAAGAAAAATAATTAAATACAAGAAAGAGATAACACTTATTAAGAACATGTTAAAACTAAATAAATTTATTGTTTCTTTTTTGTTTCGAGTTAAAGGAAGAGATAATTCATATTTCAATGATACAACTGAGTTCAGTATAGATATAATTGAAATAAAAGTAGTTAATACGCCAAATACTTGAGGGGTATACAACCGTGTTAGTATTGGTGAAGATAAAACCACTAACCCTTGAGCAAATACTGTTCCTCCTACCAAAATAAAAACGTTTCTAGCGAATTTGTTTTCTAATAATTTTTCCCTATATCTTTTATAAAATTTCAAATCCTATCTCCACCGTTTAACAAAATTATTACTACTATTTGTATCATTTATAACTGGCTATAATTATAAGAATTGCTCTTAAAGTTTATTCCCATCTTTACTGCAACACTTGTTGCAGTAAAGATTAAGCAATTTCTATTGTACAAAATTTCCACATTCTAGTCTCTGCCGACGATTGAAAAATTAATATTGTAATACTCTTTTCTTTGTATTTAATCCTTCATAAATTCTTTTATTACATCACATACTTTTGTGATTTCTTCCTCTTTCAGATATGGATGCATTGGAAGTGAAAGAACTGTGTCACAAAGTTTATTTGTTATGATAAAATCTTCATCTCTATAGGTTAAATTAGCAAAAGCCTGTTGAAGGTGCATTGGTTTAATATAGTAAATCATACTTGGAATATCATTTTCTTTCAGCCTAGCCTGTAAACCGTCCCTTTGTTCTTTTGACTCAAGTTTGATAGTATATTGAGCAAAACTTGAATAGTAACCTTCTGGAATATAAGGTGTTTCTACAAAATTCCTCAATTTTTCACTATACAGTTGATATGCACTATTAACTCCATCAAGCTCATGCTCTATAAATGCTTTTAATTTCACTTGTAAGATAGCTGCCTGCATGGTATCTAATCTTGAATTGACACCAATTCTGACATTGTCATATTTATTTTCACCTTTTCCGTGCACTTTATAGGAGCGAAGCAGTTCAGCTGTCTCATCACAATTTGTAAAAATTGCACCGCCGTCTCCATAGCATCCTAAAGGCTTAGCTGGGAAAAAGGAAGTAGTCGCAGCTTCACCAAAGCTACATGCCATTTTACCATTGATATTTCCACCAAAACCTTGCGCCCCATCTTCTAATACAAGCAGATCATACTGTTTAGCAATCTTTTCTATTTCATCATAATTAGCTGGAAGACCAAATAAGTCAACAGGAATTACTACTTTAGGGTTTAAATTTCCCTCTTCTATTACTTTTTCTATTGATTGTTTCAGCGTAACAGGATCAATATTAAACGTTTTTTCATCAACATCGACAAATACTGGTGTTGCCCCATTAAATGATACTACTTCTCCTGTTGAGAAAAATGTAAAATCAGGTACGAAAACCGCATCCCCTTCTTTTACATCCCAAGCCATTAAGACCAATGATAATGCATCAGTCCCATTGGCACACGTAATACAATGTTTAACTCCTACATATTCAGCTAATTCTTTTTCAAGTTCATTTACTTCTTTTCCACCTATATATGCACCACTGTTCAGCACATTTTGAATAGCATCATCTATTGCTGATTTATACTGATTATATTGAGCCTTTAAATCACGAAACTCCATATTATACCTCTTTCTTTTTTATAAAATCCATTAAACAATTATTTAGTTCATAGAATCAATAATATTCTATACATCTATCTATGCTTGAAAGAATGATCAATTTTACTTATAAATGAAGTAAGAGAACTTCTCTTTATAGTAACTCAATATTCTCTCTATTCGTCACATCTTTCATTGCATTTTTCGTATCGAAAATAGCTTTTGCATGCTGTTGTACAAAAGAATAATCCACCATTGTATGATCAGCTGTTATCATAACCAAGTCTGCGCCTTCAATGAGTTCAACTGTTAATTGAGCTTCTCCCTTTTTAACTTTTCCATGCTCATTATACTCTGGTATAAAAGGATCAAAGAAAGCAACCTCTGCTCCTTCCTTTTCTAGCTCATCAATAACCCTAAGAGCTGCACTTTCCCTATAATCATCTATATCTTTTTTATAAGCTACACCTAAAACAAGGATTCTCGATCCATTCATAGCTTTCTTTTGCTTATTTAAGATTTTGCTTGCTCTCTCAACGCAATATTCAGGCATTCTATCATTTACCATCATAGAAGATTCAATCATGGAAGTATGAAAACCGTATTCACGTGCTTTCCAAGAAAGATAGTATGGATCAAGCGGAATACAATGACCGCCCAGTCCCGGTCCAGGGTAAAATGCTTGGAACCCGTAAGGCTTTGTTTTTGCAGCATCAACAACTTCCCATAAATTTATACCCATTTTATTACTTAGAATTGCAAGTTCATTTATAAGTCCAATATTAATATTTCTGTATATATTTTCTAATATCTTTTCCATCTCTGCTACTGCAGGTGAAGATACACGATGGATAGGTGCTTCTAAAATGCTCTCGTATAAGGCCGCTGCTACATCAGTACATTTCGATGTAATACCACCTACTACTTTAGGTGTATTTTTTGTTTTAAATGTTAAGTTACCAGGGTCTACACGTTCTGGTGAATAAGCTAAGAAGAAATCTTCTCCACATTTTAAGCCTGATTCTTCAAGTATTGGCTTTAGAAGCTCTTCAGTAGTTCCTGGATAAGTTGTAGACTCTAAAACTATTAACATATCCCTATGCATGTAAGGTACAATACTCTCTGCTGAAGCCTTCACATAGCTAATATCTGGTTGTTGATAGGCATCTAAAGGAGTAGGCACACATATACATACGCAGTCTGCTTGTCCTACTTTTGAAAAATCAGTAGTAGCTAATAAATGTCCTGAACCTACAAGAGATTCAAGATCTTCGTTAACTACATCACCAATATAGTTTTTTCCTTCATTAACCATTTTCACTTTAGATTCTTGAACATCAAATCCAATTGTTTTATATCCTGCTTTTGCTTTTTCAACAGCTAATGGTAAACCTACATAGCCTAACCCTATGACTCCTAGTGTTGCAGTTTTGTTTAATAATTTTTCCTTTAAAGCGCTAGTTAGAGTAACAGTATTCATAATTTTATTTTGCTCCTTTTAATATAGCGTTACATATATGCTCTGCAGATTTTCCATCACCAAATAGCATCGGTTGAGGATGCTGTAAACACTCTAATTCCCTTGTAACTGTATTTAAGATTTCATCCATATTAATTGCACTTAAAACATTCCATCCGTTTTCTAAGGTTTCTACCCACTCTGTTTGATCTCTAAGTGTAGTACATGGTGTTTTAAGAAAGTATGCTTCTTTTTGAAGGCCGCCTGAATCTGTAACAACCATATATGCGTTTGCTGTAAGATATAACATCATTAGATAGCCAACCGGATTAATAAGTGTTACATTATTCAGCTTAATATCTAGTTTTTCAATTAATTTTCCTGTTCTCGGATGTATTGGTAGGATTACTGGCTTGTCCATTTTTTCAAATGATGCAAAAATCTCAAATAACTTCTTATGGTCGTCAGTATTTTCTGCTCGATGGATTGTTGCAAGGTAATACTCTTTTTCTGTAAGACTAGGGATTTTTTCATTTTCTTTTCTTAACTCATCTAACCAAACACCATTTGAGTAACGACTTTGTGAAATTTCTATATTCCTAAGAACAACATCATACATTATATCTCCAGTATTTATTACCCCTTCTGTAATCCCCTCTTTTTTCAAGTTATTTACAGCTGTTTGAGTAGGACATAGTAATAAATTAGATACATGATCTGTCAACACTCTGTTCTGCTCTTCAGGCATAAGCTTATTATAACTGCGCAATCCAGCTTCCACATGAAAAACTGGGATGTGTAATTTACTAGCCGCCAGAGCACCAGCTAATGTAGAGTTTGTATCACCATAGACTAACATCCCATCTGGCTTCTCTTTTAATAATAGCTCTTCAATTTTTCTAGCATGCGACCAGTTTGTAGCCCGTGACTTCCTGACCCAACTTCCAAGTTATAATTTGGTTTTGGTATCCCAAGTTCATCAAAAAAAACATCCGACATATTTGTATCATAGTGTTGACCAGTATGAACTAAAATTTCATCATTTTCTTTTCTAAAAACTTCTGAAAATGGTGCAGCTTTAATGAATTGAGGACGAGCACCGATTATGGTTATAATTTTCATAATTCATCCATCCCTGTTTTCTATATTTTAACAATCTTCAATTATATCAATTAGCTTTTCTGTCAAAACTTTAAAATCATATTCCTTTGCCACTTGATTAGCATTTTTGCAATATGCGTCATATTCACTCTTTGTCATTTTAGAGAATTCAACAATTGCATTGGCAAATTGTTCTACATCCGCATTATCCAAAACCACTCCACATTTATGCTTTTTTATAAGGTCATATCCAAACTCACAATCTGATAATATAGGTTTACTACTAGCAAAGTATTCGAACATTTTATTCAAACTAGCACCATATCGTTTTATAGTGTTTTGTTCAAAGTGAAGTATATTTAAGTTGGACTTACTTAGGATGTATGGAATTTTATTTTTTTCTACAAAACCTTTAAATTTTATATTATTAAGATTTCGGTTATAACTATATTTTTCTAGTTCCTCTTTTTCTGTTCCATCTCCATAAATTAAGAATTTTATATTTTCATAGCCTTTTTTATCAATGAACTCTGCGACCTCAACAATTTTTTTCACGTTATTTGCTTTTCTTATTGAACCAGCGTATATAACTTTAAAACAATTTTCATTATTTAGATCTATGTCATGTAAAGTATTATTGTCTTTATTGTAGTTGAATTCATCCAAATCTACACCATTATTGATATGATAAACTTTGTTAACATTTATGGGACCTCCACTCTCTATATCCCATCCTTTTTCTTTTATATAGTCTTTACCACCTTCCATAGTGAAGATTATCTTATCTGCCCTTTTGTATATCCACTTCTCACCAGAATATAATATCTTTGTTAATAGACTATCTTTTTTAAGAGAATCGTAAGCTACTATTGTCTCCGGCCATAAATCCCTAATCTCACAAATACAAGGAATATTAAATTTCTTAGCAATTTTTATTCCAGCAACTAAAGTAAGTGGATGGACACTCGAAGCTAAAATGGCATCTGGTTTACCATTAATTTCAGCATATCTCTTTGCAACTGGATATAAATTTCTATAAAATGCTAGCATATTATTAATTCTTTTTTTTCCGTTCCCCATATATCCAGGTGTATTTACAAACACAAATGGTATATTCTCAACAGTCTCACAAATATATTTTTCATTATTTGTATTAATACTATCTTTTGAATTATGAATAGTAGATGCTGAAAAGATAGTTGGTTTATAACCATGTTTAATAAGATTTTTTGCAAACCAAAAATGTCTCCCTGCTTTATCCCTATACATATTTGTAGCATAATGATTCCATATCCAAATATTCTTCTTCATAACTTATATTCTCCTAACTGGAACACCAACATAAACTCCAGGTTCAGTAATATTCTTAATCACAACAGCACCAGCACCGAGCATACAACCATTGGTGATGATCACATTATTACTTATAATACTACCAATCCCTAACCAAGACCCCTGACCAACTTTAACAGTTCCAGCTAAATGAGCACCTGGCGAGATATGAACAAAATCCTCAATATAATTATCATGGTCTATCGTTGATCCGGTGTTAATAATGCAACCTTTGCCTATTTTAGTACTGCAGTTAATAACTGCTCCCGCCATTATTGCTGTTCCAATTCCTATTTCTACTTGTTTTCCTACAACAGCGTTAGGATGAATTAACACAGGAATATCTGCTCCTATATTATTAAGCATTTCATATATCTTTTGTCTCGTATCATTATTACCAATACCAACAAATATTTGATAGTCTTCTAAATAGTCATGAATCTGTTCTGTAGTTCCAATAACTTCAATACCGATTAACGACTTTATACTTTTATTATCATCAATAAATGCGATCTTCTCCCATTTATTCATTTTTAATGCAATATCAGCTATCACTTTCCCATGACCACTAGCACCTATTATTAAAAGTTTTTTTTTCATGCTTCCGTTCTTTCCTTTATAGTTCCTTTAAAAGGTTCTATTGTTGCCGCAGTTTCTGAATTAATCCCTTCTCTAATAAAAACCTTTTTAATAGTTGTAAAAATTATCTTCCAATCTCCTATGAAACTCACATTGTCCACATACTGAACATCAAGATAAAATTTCTCTTCCCAACTGATGGCATTTCTACCGCTAACCTGTGCCAAACCAGAGAGACCTGGCCTAACTTCATGACGCCTTTTTTGATGTTCATTATATAAAGGTAGATAGCCAGTCAACAGTGGTCTGGGACCAATAATTGACATATCACCTCTCAAAATATTAATTAATTCGGGAAGTTCATCAAGGGATGTTGAACGTAGAAATTTTCCAAATTTAGTTAATCTAACACTATCAGGAAGCAACTCTCCATTTGCATCGCTTTCATCTGTCATTGTTCTAAACTTATACATGATAAATAACTTTTCATTAAGTCCAGGTCTTTCCTGTTTAAAGAGCACAGGACTACCTAGTTTGGTCCTTACAAGTAAAGCAACTATTAGAATCACTGGACTAAGTAAGACAATCGCGATCAAAGATAGTACAAAATCCATAGGCCTTTTTAAATATTTCCTATAAAAACCACCATTTGAATTTATCATTTCCTCCACAATCCTTTAATAATCTCAACAACTTTTGTTAAATCTTCATCTGTCATTTTTGTGTCCGAAGGTAAACAAACACCATTTTCAAACAGTTTTTCAGATACATCCGTACCTACAAAATCATATTTTTCAAAGAATGGTTGCATATGCATGGGTTTCCATACTGGTCTAGATTCAATATTCTCTTTTTCAAGAACCTCAATAAGATCAATTGGTCTTACACTTCCACTTAGAGTCAATGAGCTTAACCAATAGTTAGGCTCGTCCCACTCATTACTAGGCATGAATTCAACACCTTCAAGCCCACCTAACTCTCTTTTATAGAACTCAAAAATATATCGTTTTTTTTCAACCCTTTGATCTAATACCTTAAGTTGGCCTCTCCCAATCCCAGCTACTACATTACTCATGCGATAATTAAAACCTAATTCACTATGCTGATAATGTCTTGCTTCATCTCTTGATTGAGTTGCCCAGAATCTTGCCTTAGCTATTCTTTCTTCATTATCAGAAACAAGCATACCACCACCAGAAGTGGTAATAATCTTATTGCCATTAAACGAGAAAATTCCATAGTCACCGAATGTACCAGTATGTCTCCCTTTATAATAAGTTCCTAAAGACTCAGCAGCATCTTCGATAACCGCAACATCATGTTTCCTACAAATCTCCAATAATCGATCCATATCTGCTGATAAGCCATATAAATGAACTACTATAACTGCCTTTACATCTGGATATCTTTCAAATGCCTGTTCCAAAGCTACCGGACTCATATTCCACGTTTCATAATCACTGTCTATAAAGACAGGAATAGCATGTTGATAAATGATTGGATTTGCTGTAGCAGAAAAAGTAAGCGTTGGACAAAAAACAATATCTCCTTCCCCAACCCCAGCTGCTTTGAGCGCTAAATGAATAGCAGCTGTGCCAGAAGAAAGTGCTGCGGCTGCTTTAGATCCGACCTTTTCAGCAAGTTCTCTTTCAAAACCATTTACATTTTCACCAAGGGGGGCAATCCAGTTTGTATCAAAGGCTTCCTTTACATATTGCATTTCATAACCTTCATCACTCATATGTGGTGAAGAAAGGAAAATTCTCTCTTTTACTTTTGTCGATTCCATCTTAAGACTTCCTTCCCTTAAGTTAAGTTTAGTAGATTAGGACTTAATTGGATCTTTCACTTTCATTGCCAACCAACTACTAACCTTCCAACTAACATTCTTCATATAAAATATTGCAATACAGTGCAATTCACAGCTTAATCAAGTTTCACGATTAGTAACGAAAGGAAAAAAAATTTATAAATTCTAGGATTAGAAGAAAGAGACCAACTTTTTCTACAGTCTCTTTCTCAACTTTTTTACTTCACAACTTCACTAAATCTTCTTGCTTATTCGCCAATCCCAATACGTATTTCCTAATGTACTCAATATCATAAGTATCGTAATTGTTTATTAAATTCGCTACTAGTGAGTAATCAAATGCCACTGTTTTCCCAATAAAAATCTTAGGAAACACCGCTTCACTATGAACCTCGTTCTCACTAAGCAACTCTTCAAACATCTTCTCCCCAGGGCGAATCCCAGCAAACTTTATTCCGATCTCTTCTTCTGTATAACCCGATAGTTTTATAAGATTCTTAGCCAAATCAACAATCTTTACAGGCTCACCCATGTCAAGCACAAAGATTTCCCCACCTTGAGCCAAAGCCCCGGCTTGCATTACAAGCCTTGAAGCTTCTGGAATCGTCATAAAGTATCTTGTCATATCAGGGTGAGTAACAGTTACAGGTCCACCAGCTTGAATTTGTTTCTTAAACAATGGAATAACACTTCCACGGCTTCCAAGGACATTCCCAAACCGAACTGCGACAAAATTTGTTTGACTATTCTTATTAAGCTCTTGGATCACCATTTCAGCAATACGCTTCGTTGAGCCCATCACATTTGTCGGATTTACTGCCTTATCTGTAGAAACTAAAACAAATGTTTTCACTCCAAATGTATCGGCAGCCTCTGCTACATTCTTTGTACCAAGCACATTATTCTTAACTGCTTCTCTTGGGTTATATTCCATTAAAGGAACATGCTTATGTGCTGCAGCATGGTAAATAACGTCCGGCTTATGTGCTTCTACAACATCAAATATTCTATGACGATCCTGTACATCAGCAATAATCGGAATGATCTCAAAATGATTTTGATATCGATTCCTTAGTTCCATATCAATCGTATAAATAGAATTTTCTCCGTGACCTAACAGCATGAGCTTTTTAGGGTTAAATCTACTAACCTGTCTACAAATCTCAGAACCTATTGAACCACCCGCACCTGTAACAAGAATTGTTTTATCTGTTAATTTATTCGAAATACTCTGAATATCTAATTCAACAGGGTCCCGTCCTAACAGGTCTTCTACTTGTACATCCCTGAATTGGTTCACAGACACTTTGCCAGTAATAATATCTTCAATCATTGGCATGATCTTTGTCTTTGCTTTTGTTTTACTACATTCCTGGTAGATTTTTTGAATTTCTGTTTTGCTAAGAGATGGAATAGCAATGATGATGTGATCGATATTTTCACTTTCTACAATTTCAGGGATTTTTTCTGTTTTTCCTAAAACTGTAACACCGTAAATTTGTAGTTTTTGTTTTGCAAGGTCATCATCTACGAAGGCAACAGGATGTAGTTCACTATCATTATTTTTTAATAATTGACGAACGAGCATTGTCCCTGCCGACCCAGCTCCAACAATAAGTGCATTTTTTCTTTCGACCTGTGATTTAATATAACGGTCACGGACCATTCTCCATGAAAATCGTGATCCACCAATCAAACACATATGCAACAACCATGTTATGAATAACACTCTCATGTAAATGTCGCCGTTGAGAATATATTGAACAACTGCGGCTACTGCAATTGAAAGAGTGATTGCCTTTAATATTGCAAGCAATTCACCAACACTAGCATACTGCCATGATTTATTGTATAAACGATAGATAAAAGCAAACATGTGATGACTAACAACCAGCGTAATTGAGCTGATAATCATCATTTTTAAGGAGTAAAAACTAATGTAAGGATCCAAAATAAAATACCCAATATAAATAGAGAATAAGACAATTAATGAATCTAAGCCTACTAGCAGTGATAATCTCTTAGAGTAGCTCATCATGACACCTTCTTTTCCACTGTTATTTCCAAAAATAAATATCTAATGAAAAAACACGCCCTCTTCAATTGTGCTCTTTTATTAGATATCTATCATTTTATATACATCTTTTAAAAATCCATAAGGTTCCTTTCATTATGAATTCTATGAATGGAACCTTATGTTAATAAAGTTTATTACGAGGAATAATAATTCACCCATATAGAAACACATCTATTTTAAGTGGTAAGTTCAAGAATTATTTTCCTCCATAGTAATAATAATATTGGCTATCTTGAACCTTCTTATTATTTAAGACCACACCAAGAATTTTTGCCTTTGCACTTTCTAAAAGTTCTTTTGCCTTCTTAGCTGCATCAATCTCTGTTTTTCCACTGCTAACCACCAGAACAACTCCATCCGCTAAGTTCGCTAACACCTGAGCATCTGTTACAGCCAATACAGGCGGAGTATCAAGAACGATCACATCATACTCATTTTTTGCGTGCTCTATTAACATTTGCATTCCTCTAGAACCTAAAAGTTCTGAAGGGTTTGGTGGAATTGGTCCACTTGGTAATACCCAAAGGTTTTCCTGCTCCGTTGTTGTGACTGCTTCCTCTAATGTAGACTGTCTTGTTAACACATTGGACAACCCAATGTGGTTTTCCTTACGGAACGTGTAATGCACTGTTGGTTTTCTTAAATCAGAATCAATTAAGAGAACTTTCTTTCCTTGTTGAGCGAAAACTACTGCAAGATTAGCTGTCGTAGTTGATTTACCTTCTGCTGGACCTGATGAAGTTACAATCATCGTTTGAAGTTCTTCATCGACATTCGAAAACTGGATATTTGTACGAATCGTACGAAATTGTTCAGCAATCGGTGATTTAGGTGTAGTCATTGAAATTAAGCTTCTATTTTGTAATTGAACTAACTTTTTTCGATCTTTACGAGCCAACAGACTCACCTCGCGTTCTTAGTGTTGCTGTAGTTGCTTGATCTTTTATCTCTTCGTCCATCGTAATGGTTGTTATAGCACCTAACACAGGTAATCCCAATTGATTTTCTATGTCTTGTTCCGTTTTTATTGTATTATCAAGATACTCGAGTAAAAAGGCTAATCCCACACCAACCATTAATCCAACTACTAGAGCAATTGCCATATTTAATACAGGCTGCGGCTTTATCGGAGATGGATTTTCACCTACTTGTGCTTGTGTTAAAATACTAACGTTATCCACGTTCATAATGTTGGAAATTTCCTCTTGAAAAGTCTTCGCAATAGAGTTTGCAATATCTGCAGCTTTCACAGGATTTCCATTTTGCACTGAGATATTGACTACTTGTGAGTTTTGTTCACTTGAAACTGTGACCAACCCATTTAACTCACTAGCAGTGATATCTAAATTTTCTTTTTCTATTACTTTATCTAATATAGCCGGACTTTTAATAATAACGTTATATGTGTTAATTAATTGTAGGTTAGTTTGGACTTCCCCTGCATTGTATACTTGTTGTTGATCATTTTTTGATTGATTGACAAGGATTTGTGTGGATGATTGATATATTGGTGTAAGTAGAAAATAACTAACAATACCGCTTGTTGCAGTTGCGATAGCTGTAATAATAATAATGAGTGAGAGACGTTTCTTTAATGTGAGAAACAGCTCTTTCAAGCTGATTGTTTCTTCCATAATTAACCTCCGATAATTTTAATCTATTAATTCGTTAACCCTAAATAAATAATTATAAAGAATAATTACTATGTTATCTACCATCTATATACATTTCGTTACAAAAACTGCAGTTTTTTTACAATCTTTTTGGCACTTCATTATTCTAGCATTTTTCTTACAGTTTTTTTACATGTTTTTTCTGGGAAATTTGCACCGAAATTATGCATGAGTTTCTCACTAATATATGATAAATAGAAATTACATGAATAAATTTTCCATTTATTTCGTTTTTTTTATAATCAGTAAAATGATTAGGTGTAATGCTATTATTTGTTTCAGTTTTGTGAGATGGAGAGGTAGAATAGTTAAGTTTTAGTTCTTTTTTCCTATTCATTTTAATCATCATCTATCGATATTAATAAAAAAGGGCAAAATAACAAAATAACGTTTATAACAATTCCAACTAACATTATTAAGAAGGGGTTTAGTTTATGCCGAATCATGCTTGGATTACACCGGAAGAAGCAGCAAGAATAAAAAAGAGAAACAAGGTAATCTTGTATGCATCTCTTCCCGTTGCAACTATCATTTTTACAGCTTTGTTGACAATGCTATTAAATTAATAGATGAAAATCCCACCACAGTTTTTGTTGGTGGGATTTTTTGTAGAATTCTGTCAAATTATATTTGTTTAGTTTCTAAATTCATTATTGGTATAATATGACTATACTTTACTAGACAAAGGCAAACCTTTCGAAAGAAAGGGACGCAAAGCTTCAGATCTAAGGTTTTAGATATAACCATGATGGCTGAGCTACCTAATGATTAGGGAGACGATCTACGTGAAGAAATTGAAATTCCTTTTATGTTTGTTAAGTAGACGCCACAAATACAGTTATTATTCTGATCGGTGTGTTCGTTGCGGTAAGAAAAAGAGAAGAGTTGCGTAGATTTTCACATAGAAACCCTACCATTGGACTTAAGAGACCAATATTCTCAGAAGTCTAGTTGTAGGGTTTTTCGTTTGTTTTATCTTGCTACTTTAGCTTCATAAGTAGAGTAACCCCGTTTATATTTCGCACCCACACTTTTTTGTCTACTCTTTTTGGTTCTAGCATTTCATCAATATGTATAAGATCAGAGCCGAGTAATGCTGTTAATTGGGTCAGATCAATTAGTTGATGTACTTTTTTCTCATCATGTTGAAAGATGACATTAATTCTACCTGGTGAATTTGAGACCATATTTATCCTCCTTCTATTTTCTTTTTATGTTTCACAGAAGGAGGTGATTTTAATCGATTTTTTTATATAAAAGGTTTCTAATGACAGTCTTTTCGGTTATACCCCTTCTACATATCTGCTGGTTTTTGTGCTTTTACATAAACGTAATTACCCTTGCGGTAGCAGCCCTGCCCCAACGAGACCTGCTTTTTGATCTAATTCTGCTGGTTTGATGACTAATGACCCCTTTAAGCTCGGGTACACATACTCTCTTGTTTTTTCAATCAATGGCTTTAAAATCAGATCCTTCGATTTCATGACTCCTCCACCGATGACAATTACTTCCGGATTCACCGTATGAACAATGTTTGCAAGACCGATGGCAAGATAGTTGATTGCTTCGTCAACAATTTCCTGTGCTTGTTGATTGCCTTGCTCTGCCAACTGAAATACTCCTTGGGCACCGTTTGTTATGTTTAGTCTTTCTTTTCCGATTCGACCGATGGCGGTTCCGGATGCGAGTCCTTCCAATGCCCCTTTGTTTAAGCCTGAGCCTTGGTAGGCATCAGGACTTGGATTCACGATCATGTTTCCGATTTCCCCACAATTCCCTTGTGCACCTGAGACAAGCTGGCCTCCTAAAACATAGCCTCCGCCAATTCCTGTGCTGACAGTGACAAAGAAGACACTGCTTGCGCCTTTGCCTGCTCCAAGTGTGGCTTCAGCAAGAGCAGCTGCGTTTGCATCGTTTTCCAGCTTGACTGGCAGACCTATTTTTTCCTCCAGCATGTCTACAATTGGGACGTTTACCCAGCCAGGGAGGTTTGGCGGCTCAATGATGATACCTGTGCTAGGAGATAAGGGACCGGGTGAGCCAATTCCAACTGCTTTGATATCACATTTGGACTTAAGTTCGTTGATAGCTTCTGCCATGTTGTTGATGGTGTATTCCGGACCTTTTTCCGCTTCTGTTGGACGGCTTTGTTGATTGATGATTTCTCCTTTTTCGTTGAACAAGCCGATTCGCAGGTTTGTCCCGCCTAAGTCAATGCCGATTGTGTACATGTTTTCACTCTCCTAAACTTTTACCATAGTTATAGTTTACCAAGTTGGAGCGAAAATGTAAGCGTATTTTTACTTTTGATTTTTAGGTTCTTCGTTAAATGAGAAGAGATCCTCGAAGTCAAGTTCATCATCATCTTCGTCTATTTCATAATTGTCGAATAAAATATTCTCGTCGTCCTCATCTTCCATTTGTTCCATAAAGTCATATAGTTTATCCAGCTCATCTTCTAATCCCTTTTCAAGATGCTTATAAGCTTTTGCTAGTGAGCCCTTACTTACTTCATACATTTCTGCAACATCTGCTTGTGTAAGGAAATTGAGAATTGGCAGCTTATGATCGATATAATAATGAAGTGCTGCCGCATAGTTTTTAAATTTTCGAATTGTTGGTCGTTCTTTTTTACAGAAGATATACCATAGAGTGACACCCAACTCTTGAATTTGCTCTGGAAGATCGAAATGTTCGATCTGTTGCTTATAAACCTGTGCAACTGCTTGATAGATGGGATTCTCCCAATCTAATTGATCTACATCAAGCCTCTCATCAAATCCTTCTGTCAACATGCTTACCATGATGCTAGCAAAGTTCACTCTCATAAATATGGAGGAATCTTTTACATCACTTGCATCATACATCGCTTGAAATTCATTTTTTAGTATTACTGCTTCATTCACTGGAAAGTCGAGATACGTTGTGTAATAGGAATAATAGGATCCATATGGAAGTAAAAATCCTACTAACCCGACACCTTCTTGTATCTCTGGGTCTTCTTCCTGAAGCTTGACGATTTTCTTTTCTTCTGTGAAGATGTCCTCTACTTCGATATGCAGATCTTCCATGACCTTAGTGACGACAGTATAGGATGCAGTAGCACCTATCCATTTTTCTAACTGCTCAAGGGTTGAGGCACGAATTTTATTTTCTTTCTTTTTCTTATTGATAAACTGCTCTACAATCGTTTGATCGGTATCGTCTAAAATGCTAAAGAGGGACCAGGTAGTAAAGAGGAATAAAACCAATTCTTCCTCCTCTTCATCAAGGTCAATTTCCTGAATAAATTCTTCATAACTATCTGCTAATAGTTCTTCATACTGAGTCAATGCATATGTGAGTAACTCACCTTGAAGCTCTGTTAATTCTCTGTCACAAATTCACGAATGGAGTGGAGGGAGACAACTGTATCGTTCATACAACATTTTTTGTGTTTTTTTCCACTGCCGCACGGACATGGATCGTTTCTGGAAATATCCATGCTTTCACCACTTTCTTGTCATTATCCTAATGCTCATTTATCTAATTGCAAGGGACGATCTCTATTCACAGAGGGGAGTGTGACGGTAATCGTCGTCCCTTCATTTTGATCACTTTTTATATCAAGAGTACCATTCATCATTTGGATGGTTCGAATAGCGACCATTGAACCGAGTCCAGTTCCTTTTTCTTTACTACTGTAATATGGTTCACCAAAACGGTTGATTTGCTCCTTGGTCATTCCTACACCGTTATCACTTATTTTAATCAGCATTTTTCCCTTGTCAGCCTGCATAAGAATGTTAAGCTCTCCACCGTTAGGCATTGCCTCTACTCCATTTTTCATCAAGTTTAAAAAGCATTGCTTAAAGTACTGAGAATTTCCACGAATTGTCGCTGGTTCAATTGATTCTGATATCTCAACTGAGCTCATGCTCGCTAATGGCTTGATCATCTCAATGATACTTCTTATTTCACGATCGACAAAGATGTCCTCAACTTTTTCTATTGCCGGCTTTGCAAAGGCTAAATAATCACTAATAATCGTCTCGGCACGATCAAGCTCACTGGTGACATGATGGAAATATTCATTCCTTACTCCCTGAGATAGGTTGGGGTCTTTTAACAAGTGGATAAATCCTTTTACAACGGTTAATGGATTTCTCACTTCATGTGATATACTCGCTGCAAGCTGACTAACAACCTCCATCTTTTCCAGCTTGATAATTTTTGTTTTTAAATGAATAGCATCACTTAATACTTCGATAATATAGACAGCAAAAAACATAATAAAGGGAGGAATCAAAATAAAATAAAAAACATATGCCTCCGTGACTCTAAAAAAGTCTGACATCAATAGGGCGACCGCTGTTGACATACCCCCAAGTAAAATAGAAAAAAGCGCAGCACTTCCTAATTTATACTTTCTATTAAACTTATTGAATTTTTTTGAAAAGAGGGCTGCTGCAATAAAAAGGAAAAGATAAATAACTAGCGTGATTAGATTAAAGCCATATATAGCAAATCTAGCCATTAATAAAATGAACAGAAGAGCTGCACCAACAGGCCATCCCCCATAAAGAATCCCAAGAAAAAAAGGGATTTGCCTTAAATCATGAATACAATAATCATCAATATAAATCGGAAACTTCATACACAAAATAATTGGCACACTAGCACATGCGGTAAGAAGCGTTTTTTTATATAATCTGAGCACATTCATATTTTCGTATAAAACAAAAAAGATAAGTAGACTAACTAGTATATAAAATAAATTATCTAGTACATGTTGATTGATATAAATAAAGTTCATTGTTTTGCTCCTATACAGGGACCGGCTCCACTTTTACCGTGTTCTCCCTATTACTTTGAAACTCCATCAGAATAAGTCCCCATTTGCTCCATAAGTTCAATCCCGGATTAACTAAAATGATAGCACATTGCTTTTCATCCGCATTTTATACCGCTATCTCTTATACTATTGCAGTTTAACTGATAATAGGGGGGAAGAAAAGAGTTGAAAGGAAGACTGCCCCCCTAAGAAATGATATGATAGATTTTATGTGAAAAAAGCCTCTTGAACGGAATCGACAGAAGGACCTATAATTCCCTTCCATATAGTTACAGACTTTTTTCGTCCTTTTGTCTAATCTAGTTATATAGAGTAAGAGAATGATGGAGGTCTTATTGATGAAGTTTGAAAGAATTATTCTAGTCCTACTAGTTATCCTAATACTAGTAGGATTTACATATGGAGGACATTCCTCAAGGTATGAGATTGCTGCTTCGATCAAAAATTATGGCGACGGGTGGAAAGTTGTTGAGGATGATCGACATGCTCCTCTGAATATTGAGAAAGTCGTCACTGAACAAACGAGAGTTCTGATTTATTATAAAAGCTGTACTGAGAAGATTCACTCCTTTATTGTTACTCCAGATGAAACGATGATTGCTAGTGGATATCGAGTAGGAGTGTCTGCTGCAAATGGAGTTGCTTCTATTTATATATATGATAAAGAAGGAAATCCAATAAACCCGCATGATTATGTTTCTGAAAAGGGAAATATTTGGGTTTATGGTGTGTTTAGTTTGAATTGAGGATTTTAAATAACAGTGTTCTTCTTCACCAAAAGGCAGTCCCCTTCTCGGAGACTGCCTTTCCCCTTATCCTTTCACAGATCCGGCCAATAACCCTTTTACAAAATACTTCCCTAATAGAATATAAACTAATAATGTAGGCAATGCCGCTAATAGTGCCCAACCATCTGCAAATTCCAATGGACAATCTGACTTCCAGAGATATTTCGCAACGTCACCATACTCAGCTGTTGATCGGACATGACAGCCTGCACCCCCATAAGTAAGCGTTTTCTAAAATTGTAGTCTAAAAAGGACTAATTTACTATAATGATCTATACTATTTTATAAAGACGTACCTACGGTAAGATATGTCCCGACTTTTTGACAAAATTCTACTCGAATGAAGCGAAAAACCCTTTATTATGTTGAAAAGGACTAGAAATCATTGAATATTATCAGTTAAAACCTTATAATAATTTGTGAAAATAGTACTATACAATCGTTTCACTAATAATACTGGTGTGTTGAACAATTTGCTGTATGTGGGCGCCTGGCAAATTGGGAGCAAGTGGCGCAACCGTCCAATCTATTTGGACGGATTTTTTAGTATGGAAAACAGATTTGTTAAAAATAAATAAGGAAGTAGAATGTGAATGAAAAAATTCCATATAGTATTCTTTTGCTTATTAGTCATGACTTTGACAGGATGTGCATTTAAAAAGAGTGAACCGGAAATTACTGCTGTTTCTCCAAAAATGGAAATACCCCAAAAAGAAAAAGAAGCAAAACCAGCTATCACACAGATAGCTACAACAGAAAAAAAAATGGCATTAACATTTAATGGACTTTCAGACAAAGAAACGATGCTTAACTTATTGGAAGAATTAGATCGGCTAGGTATTAAATCTACCTTTTTTCTACAAGGGATGAGGGTAGCTGAAGACCCGGAATTAGCAAAGGAAATTTTGGCAAGAGGCCATACCATTCAGAATAATACATTGAACCATGTGTTACCTAACAAGTTAAATTATGAAGAAGCATATGTTGAAGTAGCATTAGCCAACAAAATTTTTCAAGAACATCTAAACATTCAACCATCATACATCCGCAGCCGTTCTGGTGATTCTTCTCAGTCTCTGGAAGAAGCTGCAGCACAGCTGGATATGCAGGTAATTTCCAACACGATTAATCCCCAAGATAGCAAAATGCAAAGTGCAGAAGATATTGCAGCATATATTAAACAATTTTCAAACCGTGGAGCTATTATTCAGCTTAACACATACATTAACCCAGAAGTAATACGGGCTATTAAACTCATTTACAATGATGCAGTTGCTTCAGGGTATACTCTTACAACATTTGAAGAAGTTGAAAAAGGTAATTATCTAACTGAAGAAAAACCAAGTACAAATCATCTTGCTGTAAATCCTGATTATGAAGAAAGTAAACCTACTATTATTCACAAATTTTCTACAAAAGACAAAGAAATCGCTCTAACGTTTGATGATTGGGCTAGTGATGAAGGGATTTCTAAAGTTTTGGACATATTAGATACCTATCATATTAAATCAACGTTCTTTTTGATAGGAACGGGAGTCGAGAAAAATCCTCAATTGGCTAAGCTTATTGTCGAGCGTGGACACGAAGTGGCTAGTCACTCGTATAGCCATAAGGTAGTTACAGAAATGGACCCGTTAGATCTTCAAGAAGATATTGTTAAAAATGATCAAGTCCTATCATATGCCTTACAAGAGAAGCCTGTAAATTATTTTAGACCCACTCAAGGTATTCTTGATACTAAATCAGCGAAGGCTATTACAGCGACAGGGATTGACTATATTATCCAATATGATGTTACATCGCTGGACTGGGACATGTCCCGTTCTGATCAAGAGATTTTTAATCGTGTAGTTGATCGAGTCGAGCCAGGGAGTATTATTACCATGCACATATTAGATAAATCACACACAGTGACGGTATTGCCAAGCATTATCGAAAATCTGCAACAAAAGGGCTACACTTTTAGAACAATATCAGAAATGATCACTAAAAATATTGAAGGAGGCAGCTAGTATCTTAGCTAAGTTCCTATGTCTACTCATGAAATTATAACAAACCCAAAAAAAGACCGAAGAATATTATCCAATATTCCTGATCCACAAAAGATTAGAAAAAACATTGACAGAAGGGGAATTCATGAAACACTAGAGGAAGCTGCTGATCCTAACAAAGTATATAAAGCGCGGCTAGAAGGTCAGCGATATATTGCATCATTTCCTGTAAGTTTACGGATGCCATCCATAAAAAAGCAAACTGGATCATGCATCGATATCTCTAATACAGGAATACTGATTCAACTATCTAGCGAATCTATTAAATTTGAACCAAACCAAATTGTTAAACTATCTTTCTCCATCCCAGAGGGGGCAATGCCTGAAGGATTCGAATCTAAAGTTACTATGCGTTCCAAGGTTGTTCGTCAATTTACTGAAATATTCGAAGAGGAAGAACAATATTTATGTGCACTCCAATTTGAACAATCCATTGAAAGTTATTTAAAAAGACGGCATTGGGGACTCTCAATTTTTGCATCAAGTTTGTTTTTACTATTCATTACGCTGCTTGTTTTATTAATGAGAGCTGAGAGTATTATTTATTTTAAGTTTAATAAATTCCTATATTTTTATAGTTTGTTAGCCGCTGCCTTTTTGCTTAGTCGGTATGTCTTTGGACTACTCTATCGAAATACACCTGTGAACTTGAATTATCAACCAGGTGTATCGATTATCATTCCTGTTTTTAATGAAGAAGAGTGGATCCAGCGTACTATTCTAAGTTGCATCGATCAAACTTACCCGGTAGATAAACTAGAGGTCATTGTTGTTGACGACTGTTCAACAGATCATACCGCATCAAAAGTAAGAGAAATCATCGAAAAAATCAACTCTGAAGGTGAACGCTTTATGACAAAAGAGCGGATTTCCTTTCATATATTACCTCAGAACGCGGGTAAGCGTGAGGCGTTGGTTGTTGGCGTGAATAAAGCCAAGCATGATTTGGTTGTGTTTGTCGATTCTGATAGTTTTCTTGAGCCAAATGCGATTCTAAATATTGTTCAACCATTCCAAGATCCGAAAATGGGCGGTGTAGCAGGGCGAACAGAAGTCGAGAACAAATTTACGAACATGATAACGAAGTTGCAAACTGTACGATATTATATTGCTTTTCGTATTATGAAGGCTGCTGAATCAACGTTTGATTGTGTGACTTGTCTATCTGGCCCACTTTCATGTTATCGAAAAAGCTTAGTACTAGAAAATGCGGATGCTTGGCTTAAACAACGTTTCTTAGGACATCCTGCAACTTTTGGCGATGATCGAAGTATGACAAACTATATTCTAAAAACACATCGAACTGGTTATCAAGATCAAGCCGTTTGTTCCACTATTGTTCCATCAGATTTTAACGTATTTTTAAAACAACAAATGCGTTGGAAACGTTCATGGCTAAGAGAATCATTACGAGCCCTGACATTTATATTTAAAAAAGAACCGTTTATGATGGTCTTTTTTCTTATTGGACTTGTTGTACCAATTGCAGCTCCAATTGTTGTAATCTATAACCTGCTTTATGTCCCTTTAGTACATGGAATCTTCCCAACAACTTTTATAGTAGGACTATTATTAATGGCCTTTATGATGAGTTTTGCTCATTTACTATTCCGGAAAAGCAAATTATGGTTTTTTGGTGTTATTTTTGTGTTATTTTACGAGTTTATTCTATTATGGCAAATGCCTGTCGCATGGTTTACGTTTTGGAAATCGACTTGGGGGACGCGTGAAACACCTCAAGACGTATTAGAAAAAGAGAAAAAACAAAACCGTGTACTCAAGAAAAAAGGTAAGTTAAAGGAGGGGGGGTAATTGTCATTTAATCAAAGTGTATTTAACTACAAGCTAAAAAATAGAAAAAAGTATATAAAAGTGATTTTTCAACTAGCAATACTTGTTTTATTGATAGGTATTATTATAAGAGCCGTGTTTATTACAGATGAATATAAACCCCTTTCTGCCAAAGAAATGATTAATTCTGATGGATTTATTGCCCTGTCCTACTTTGGTGTTGATCGCAGCGGCACAGCAAAATATATCTCGAAGGGAGAATTAGAGAAGCAATTATCTGTCCTAAAAAAACAAGGGTTTGAAACCATTTCTCAGAAACAAATTATTGATTTCTACCAACAAGGAACACCATTACCTGAAAAAGCTTTATTTTTATCATTCGAAGATGGAAGAAATGATTCAAGCATCTTTTCACAAAAGGCATTGGAAACGCTAAATTATAAAGCAACGATGTTTACTTATGCTGATAAAATGGATACAAAAGATACAAAGTTTCTAAAACCAAAACATTTACAAGAAATGATAGAAAGTGGTTTTTGGGAACTAGGATCCAACGGCTATAGGCTTACTTATATCAATATCTTCAACGGAGATGGAGAATATTTAGGTGAGATAGAGGAAAATAATGTTCCTGATAAAACTTCAATTGAATATTATAATCACTATTTAATGGATTACTTACGTGATGAATACATGATTCCAAAGGAAACTCGCCCAGAGATGGAAGAGCGTATTACAAAAGATTATCAATTCATGCATGCCATTTATGAAGATCGTTTTTCGAGTATGCCAAAAGCATATGCAATTATGCATGCCAACTCTTTATACAATAATATGCACCCAGCTGTAGAGGCAGCAAACAACAAGATGATTAAAGAATATTTTTCCCTTCACTTTAATCGTGATGTTTATGCTTACAATTCTTCAACAGAGAATATCTACAACTTAAATAGATTGCAGGTAGCGCCAAACTGGCCCGTGAATCACCTGTTAATGAAAATCCAACATGATTCGAAATGGACATTAGATTTTGAAAATGGTGATAAAAAAATTGCTGATAATTGGAAAATCAGTAATGGTGTTGGTGAGTTTGATCAACATAAAATCATTTTAACAACTGAACCTAGTAAAGAAGTGACCGCAACATTAACCAAAAAACTACCCTCTAAATTCACTGCCAGCTTTGATTTAAAAGGGAATGTCATGGGAGCACAGTCATTCACTATCCAAAGCAGTGATGGTCAAAATCAGCTTAAAATGATGCTAGAGAAAAATGTACTCAATGTATACAAAGTAACAGATCAAAAAGATGAATCAGAGCTTTTGTTTAAGCAGAAACTAGATGAAATAAATTGGAGCGGGGAAGATTATGCTTTTAACAAGGCAACACAGTATGACTTTATGACAACACAACAAGGATCACGAATTGATGAAGATGAATATCCAAATACATTAAAAAATGATCGTCATATCGATCTTGTTCTAGCTGATAATAGATTGAAGATCAAGGTTGATAATAAAAGGATTGCAGAGGTAGAAATGCCTTTTTCATCATCTTCTTATCAGTTACTGCTTGGAGGTTCAATGATTACGAAACAAAATTCACATGAGCAAGATACCGATTCCATTTACGATTCTATTATCGAAAATGTGATCATTCAGTCACAGGATAAGACATTATATTCGGTAGATGAATCAAAAAGTGAAACGTTCCTCCGATCTGTATCTCAGACTAGTTCAGACATTATTGACTTTTTTATAGAATCTTTTTAATAGGGTGACACTAAATGAACGTTCAAGCAATCCAGAGTATTATTTTACTCGTTTCTGTACTCCTCTTAACTTCTTGTTCATCTACAAGCGAAGAAACTGAGTACGTGAAGATAGAATCGGTTGATGATGTGCGAGACATCCACAAATCGCTGTGGCTTGTCGATTGGGCATACGAAAAAAGTATAGAAGAAACCTCTGAGTCAATCGAACATATCGATAATATCCTTTTATTCACAACGTATTTTACAGAGTCTGGTGAGTTTCACCAAACAGAAGATTCAATTAATTTAATTGATCAAGTTCTTCAAGAAAAGGATTTTAAAGAAAAAGATATCTATCTGACAATTATTAATGACCAATTTATGAACGATGGTACGGTTGTTCATAAAAATCCAGAATTACTAAAAAACTTGCTTTCAACAGAAACAAGTCGTCGAGAACATATCGAGAAGATTTTAACATATGTAAAAGGTTACTCAATTGATGGTATTGAAATTGATTATGAAAAAATCCCCCTTGACTTGACTGATGAGTTCTTGCTTTTTGCCAAGGACTTGGACAAAGCATTGGAGGAGGCAAGCCTATCATTACGTATTTTAATAGAACCAAGTTTCCCTGTTGATCACTACCCTTTACCTGAAAGCCTAAATTACGTTGTGATGGCTTACAATTTGTATGGATATCATAGTGGGCCCGGACCAAAAGCGGATTATGAATTTTTAGATAGTCTTGTGGAAAAGTTCCCTAATCACTCAGAGAATATTGGAATAGCCCTATCAACTGGTGGATTTAGTTGGCAAGAAGGTATTGTTAAAAGTTTAACAAATCAACAAATACAGGACTTAATAGACCAATATAACCCACAGCAATCTCGCGATGAAAAGAGTGGAGTGATGTTCTTTGAATATATAGAATCAGGCGAAAATGTTGAAGTTTGGTATGCCGATTCAACTACTTTGACACTTTGGAGTGAGTATTTACTAGAAAATGGTGAGTATACTGACTTTTCTTTTTGGAGATCTGGTGGACTTACTGGAGAGACTCTTACAACATTTGAAAAATTAAGTGATATGGAAAATTAATAAATAGGTCATTCTTCACACAAAAGATACGAGAGCCAAAGGCGCTCGTATCTTTTGATTTTGATGCATATACTTTTTTTATTTGTGAGATTATGTCTTGAATATTTCATTTGTTGTGATGTCTGTTTTTGCTTCGCCTTTATCATAAGCACTTAAGAGAATTTGAAACTACCTGCATTCAGGTTAGTACATAAATATTACAATATCACATTCTATTTTCAACAAAAAGGAATACCTTTATGAATTGCACGATGTTGACATCTTTATTTATAGTAAGCGCTCTCTTTTTTAAAGATGAAGTGAGGAAGTTTGGGTATCATAGTATTGGAGGAAAGCTAATTAGGAGTTTTGCTCATTATATTGTTGTTTTTCAAGAACAATTTTTCTTTCCTGGATAAACCCGTTCATTAATGTTTCGATTTGTGCCAGTTTCTCGAGTGAGTCTACATCTTGAATGATGTATCTTAACGTCTTTTTCACTGACTTTGGCATATTTACGAATGGATTATTACTATTTATATCTTTCATCTTTAAATCTCTCCTTAACAGGATATACTGTTCAATTTCTTAAGATTTATTCATCTCGAAGGACATAAAAACGAGCACTCGAGGCGCTCGCTTTTCTTATGATGCATAAACTTTTTTTATTTGAGAAATTATGTCTTCGATCATTTCATTTGTTGTGATGTCTGTTCTTGCTTCGCCTTTATCATAAGCACTTAAGAGAATTTGTAACAGCTCTTCTTGTTTCAGCTGATTATCTTTCATATTCAAAAAGTTTCCTTTCTTCATTTTACAATTTCAGACAATATGGGACTATTATACTTGGAAGCTTATATATAGACAAGCCTTTTTTGTGCGAAAAATTGACATTTAAATCCCATTTTATCAGAATTAGTCACTTTTTAGTCACAATACATCCTTCGGAACCATCTCCCTTTTTATGTCCCCGGTTTGAATCTCGTCCTAAACCTTTTTGTACCATTTGAAATGAGGTATAATAGATGAATTAGGGTTTATTTCATGATTCAAATTATTCTTACTTTATATATAAGCAAAAGACGCTTTGCTTTTCATTGAAAGGAGTCCATTCATTATGCTTGGTCGGGAACTTAGTAAAGAACTTGTACTTGGTGCCGCTGAACAGATTAAACAGTTGCTTTCACATCAGGAAGAAGAGAATCGAAATGTTGTGAAAAAGGGACTCATTTTGTATCGTCAAGGCAGTATTTATAATGTGAGCACAACAAGTCATTCTGTGTCTGCCAAAGTACAGGATGTCACAAGTGTTCAAGTTGAGCTTGATTTAGATGATTTTTCGATGAGTACATGCACTTGTCCTTCTGATTCGATTTGTCGACATCAGCTTGCAACGTTTCTATATGTATATGCAAGTGTTGACCGAGTCGGCACGTTTGTTGACCTATGGAAAGAAGAAAAGCCGATTGACGATGTGTTAAAGCATGTAAAAAAGGCAAGTTCGCTTTTAAAGCCTGAAAAAGATTATGAAGATACTCTTGGCAGCTGGATTGCTTTTTTTGATCGGGAATTTGAGCGCTGGTATGAGCAGGTTACTTCTCCTAATCAGCTATTTCAAAGTCTTTTTCATCATTATTATTCTGCTTTAAAAAAGAAGGCGCCTAAGTCTCCTGAGATGAAGCAATTTTTTATTGTTCAGGCATCTGTTACGGTGTTTTTGAAAATTTTGCAGCTCATTAATGAGACGAAGCCAACCGACTATATGTTACAGCATATTATTTATCCTTATCTTGATCAGCTCATAGATAATGTTGAGGTGGCCATTTCCGAAATGAAGCGCTATGCTTTGCCGTTTGCTCTTGATCCCTATTTAGTTGATAGTGTGGAACGTTTCCGTGAGCTGCTGTTTACGAGTAAGGATTATCAATATGAGCGGACAAATCTCTACAAATTATTATGGATTGAGCTGCTTCGACGTGATAAATTCATTTCGATCGAGCGCGAATGGCTTGAGGAGCATCTTGAGGAAGAAAAGAAGCAGGATCCCTCCTTTGCGATTGAGTTCGAAATGGCGCTTATGCATATGAACTTCCTTCAATCACGTGATGAGGAGATTTTTGAGGTCATGCGCACAAAGCTTACACCATCTGCCCTCCCATTTATATTTCCTTGGGTTGAGGATATTTTCAAAAAGAAAAATTGGAAGCGGCTGTCGAATTGGATTTCTTATTTATTGAATGGTACCAACGAATATATTAATAGTTCTTTACCATTTGAAGAAAAACGGCAAACGATCCGCTATTTATTGAGATTTATCTCACAGTACGCACGCGCAACGAATGATGATGTGCTGTATGAGCGCGCATGTAAAATGATGCTGCCGTTAAGCTATGCAGAGTATCACGATTTGCTTTTGGATAAAGAGCAGTACAAAACATGGATTGAGCTGCAAACACTGTTAGGGTTCTCCCTTGATGAAATAGATACGTATGTCTTAAAAGAAATTGAAAAAAGCGAACCAGGTGTGCTGCTGCCTCTTTATGTTCAATCCGTTCAACATGAAATTCGGATGAAAACACGGGAAAATTACAAAATGGCTGTGCGCTATTTGAAGAGAATTAAAGCTCAGTACAAGAAGCTGAAGCGTGAAGAGGTTTGGGAAAATTATATTTTGCAGCTGGCTGATGAGCATAAACGATTACGTGCGTTTAAAGAAGAGTTAAAGAAAGGAAAGCTCATTCATGATTAATACCATTGAAATTGTGTTGCATGCAGAGCAAATTGAAAACAATGATTTTTATGTGTATTGCACATCTGCACACGATGAACATCATTTGGACATAGAAGAATTTGCCCGCTATCTTTTCACCTGGCATGAGTCGTCCTTCTTTGGCACAAAATTAGAAGATATTAGTTATATCGGCATTCCTGCTGTTCAGCTGTCACCTTGGATGATGGTCGAGCTCCTTGGAAAAGAAACATATAATTCGCTTGCGAGCATTGAGCTTTCAGATGATGCGCAGAGGTTGGCTGATATTGCCCATGACATTTATGAGCTTATTTCAAATGGAGAGTACCTGCCTGATTTTGAAGGCTGGAAAAATGGTGTGCTGAGATTTAAGGATGTTGGTAATGAGCTGGAGGGATTTGCTCTTGAATGGTTTTCTAATGCGATCACGGACATGATTGCACATGATCGCATTTTGCATGAGGCTTGGGAGGACATTCTTGCGTCATACCCTGTGCTCTCGACATTTCAAGGCCATTTTATTGATGAAACGGATTTTCTCGAGAAGATAGGCTGGCATAAAGATGAAACACCTTTCACCGTTGGGCTGCGCCTGAATGAGCCGGAAACTGACACAGACGAGTGGCAGATGGAAATTATGTTACGAAGCAAGGCAAATCTTGATGAACTGGTACACTATCAAGGCAAACGTGATCTGCCTAAAAAGTGGCTGCCTCATTTAGAAAAGATTGAACGTGAACAGGAGCGCTTTGCCGAGATTGTGCCGTGGTTAAGCTTTGAAACGGGTACAACATATGTTACCGAGGATGAAGCATGGTTGTTTTTAACAGATGCGAGTGAAACATTGATTAATATGGGTGTGGAGATTTTGCTTCCATCATGGTGGCAGGTTGTCAAAGATTCACAGCTTATGTTGAAGGCTAAGGTTTCTTCCACTCCACGTGGTCAGTCGTTTGTCGGAATGAATTCATTGATCGATTTCAACTGGCGTTTTGCGACAAATGGAGTGGAAATGAGTGAAGAGGAATTTCTTAAGCTTGTTTCCGAGCAGCGTCGCTTAGTGAATTTTAAAGGTCAGTGGATTAAGCTTGATCCTGCTTTTATTAAGCAAGTTCAGGCCATTTTAAAGCGAGCGGACAAAGAAGGCCTGCATTTATCTGACATTCTCCATCAGGAGCTGAATGCCAGGGATCTTGATGAAGATACAGATGAGATCGTGGATACGCGTGCGTTTGCGAATATTCAAATTGAGCTTAATCAACAAATGAAAGGTATGCTACGCAAGCTTACCGATACAAATGAGCTGCCGACACACGAGGTACCGGCTGATTTTCTCGGTACCCTTCGTCCTTATCAGCAGAACGGTGTTGACTGGCTGTTGTTTTTACGAAGTGTATCGTTCGGCGCCTGCCTGGCCGATGATATGGGGTTAGGAAAAACGATTCAAATGATTGCTTATTTTTCTTATGTAAAAGAAGTAGAAAAGCCTGAGCAGCCTGCACTGATTGTGGCTCCAACATCTGTGCTTGGAAACTGGCAGAAGGAATTTGAAAAATTCGCACCACATCTTCGCGTGAAGCTTCACTATGGTCCGAATCGACCGAAGGAAGAGAAATTTGCGGCGTCCATTGAGAATTATGATGTTGTCATCACCTCCTACGGCTTGTCACATGCTGACTATGAGGAAATCTCCTCGATTCAGTGGAGTACGATTTGCCTTGATGAAGCGCAAAATATTAAAAACGCCCATACAAAACAGTCGAAAGCGATTCGTAAGCTGCGCGGACAGCATCATATTGCCTTAACAGGTACACCGATGGAAAACCGCTTAACAGAGCTTTGGTCAATTTATGATTTTCTTAACCACGGTTATTTAGGAAGCTTACATAGCTTTCATAAACGTTATGTGTTGCCGATTGAAAAGGATCGCAATGTGGAGCAAATTGAACAGCTCCAACGCTATATTAAGCCGTTTTTATTGAGACGAACAAAACGAGATGAACAGGTTGCCCTTAATCTTCCTGAAAAGCAGGAACAGAAAGAGTATATTCCGTTATCTATTGAACAGGCCTCATTATATGAACAGCTTGTCAAAGATACGTTTGAACAGGTGAATTCTCTGGCAGGCATGCAGCGCAAGGCATTAATTTTGAAGATGTTAGGCAAGCTGAAGCAAATTTGTAATCACCCTGCCCTTTATTTGAAGGAACAGCAACCGAAGGAATTGGTGTCTCGTTCACATAAAATAGAGAAATTATTGGAATTAACAACTTCAATCCGTGAGCAGCAGGAAAGCTGTTTGATTTTCACCCAATACATCGGCATGGGTGAAATGATGAAGAAGCTGCTTGAGAAGGAATTTGGTGAAAAGGTTCTTTTCTTAAACGGAAGCGTGATGAAAGCAGAGCGTGACCGCATGGTTGAGTCCTTCCAGCGCAAGGAGTTTCCATTCTTGATCTTATCCTTAAAAGCTGGTGGAACAGGATTAAATCTAACAGCAGCAAACCATGTTATCCACTATGACCGCTGGTGGAATCCCGCTGTTGAAAATCAAGCAACAGACAGAGCCTACCGTATCGGCCAGGATCGATTTGTCCATGTTCATAAGCTCGTCACAACCGGAACCATTGAAGAAAAAATCGATGATATGCTCGAGAAAAAGCAATCATTAAACGACGAAATCATCCAAAGTGAAAACTGGATCACTGAGCTTTCATCAGACGAGCTTGAAGAGCTCTTTACCTTATCAATGAGTTAGGAAGGGAGTTCTAGATTGTGGCAACAAAACAAAAGAGTAAGAAATCGTCAGAAAAAAAAGCCCCGCAGTGGGAGAAGTTAGTGAAGTTAATCGAGAAGAAGGTTTCTAAGTAGAGTAGAGCGACAGTTTCGGCTGTCGTTTTTTTGTCGCTTAAATCTTGAGCCTTTCTTCCATTACCTTGATTCTTGTATCATGGATTCCCATTTGTGAGCTCAAATGATTAACACCTGATTTTAAATCATTGACATTCATTTCATACACTTTAAAAGCACCACGATGTTGTTCAAGCTCAGTCTCGATTTTCACAAAATGACTTCTAAATTCCGTGGTCATGTTGTCTACTTTTGTTTCTAGGTTATCCATTCGTGTTTCTAGACTGTCCACTCTCTTTTCTAGATGTTCCATTCTCCCCTCTATAGTTTCCATCCTAGATTCCAGATTGTCCATTCTACCTTCTAAGCGAACAATTCCATCCTTTACATCATGAACATCTTTAGATATATGGTCTAATTTTTTTTCGATACTGATCATAAATTGCAATACTTTATCCACTTTATTCACCTCCTTTTTCACCTATTATACCACCTCTGTCAGAAAAAATCGGCTGATCACAAATTTCCACTGGTGATCAGCCTTCCATTTTGAGGACATAAGGGGATACCATTGATTTTCTCTCATGAAGAGAAGTCGGAGACATCTTAACTTTCCTGTTCAACTAATTCACGCGGCTTACCGCTCATGAAGCGGACTGAATCTGCCACAACTTCTGTTACATACACGCGGTTGCGTTCAGCATTTTCATAGCTGCGCGTTTGAATGCGGCCTGTCACACCTACGACTGAGCCTTTTCGGCAATAATTTGCCGTGTTCTCAGCTGTTCGTCGCCAAACTGTGCAATTGACGAAATCTGTTTCAATTTCTCCAGCTGCATTTTTAAAGTTCCGGCTAACTGCGAGAGTGATATTGGCAACTGGGGCACCATCCGCTGTATACCGAATTTCCGGATCCTTCGTCAGACGACCGACTAAGATTATTTGATTAATCACCTCAAACCTCCTTTCCTTTCATGTACAACCGTATTGTAAACGATGAATCACAATTGGAAAAATGAGTAAAATACTGTTTTGTTTAACTGCTAGCTCATGAAACTCGTTTTTCATAGAAGCAAAAATAGTGTTTCCTTTTAAAACTTCAGATGTTTGGACATTTTTTTAAAAACAGTTGTAGATATTCATTGCAGGGAATTTTCAAGATATGAGAGTACTCATTTTCCATTTTCTTGTAGCTACTTGATCCTTTCATTGAATAAAAGTTTACCCCTAACAAAAAATAACTTCATGTTAATGATCAGGAGGAAAATGATGAGAACTATGAAAAAGAAAAAATATCTATTTATTCTTTTAATCATTCTTTTATGTGGAACGATTTTAACACTCCAGGAAAACAGTACTGATGCCTTTACAAATCAAGTTATTCAACGAGGGTCAACTGGGGATGATGTAATTGAGTTGCAGTCTCGTCTAAAGTATATTGGCTTTTACAAAGGGGAAATTGATGGTGTTTTTGGCTGGGGGACATATTGGGCGCTTCGGAATTTCCAATCTGAATTCGGACTCCCTGTCGATGGGTTAGCTGGTTTAAAAACGAGGCAAAAGCTTGTTAGTGTAACAAAATATGAGTACAAGAAGGGAGCTGATCAAGCTCAAAAACCAACAGCTATTAATGTTCCAGCTGGTTTTTCTCAAAATGATATTCAACTCATGGCTAATGCTGTTCATGGAGAAGCGCGTGGTGAACCTTATATTGGACAAGTTGCCGTCGCAGCTGTTATTTTAAATCGAGTGGAGAGCCCAACATTTCCCAATACAGTATCAGGAGTTATCTTTGAACCATTGGCTTTTACTGCGGTAGCTGACGGACAAATTTGGCTGACTCCTAATGAAACATCAAAAAAGGCTGTTCTTGATGCTATTAATGGCTGGGATCCGACTGAAAATGCGAATTATTATTTTAATCCTGATACAGCAACAAGTAGCTGGATATGGGGCAGACCACAAATAAAAAAATCGGGAAACATATTTTTTGTAAATAGAATCCTGGATGAATTTCGTTAAAGGTTGTCCTGGTGCTTTTCCCATATTAAGGGTTCACCTCAGATCATATATGTGTTAACAGTTCCATTAGTTTAGGTGTTTGGGGCATATTGTTCTACATTTTTGTCATAGCTGCATTCAAAAAAACGCATTCTTATATAGAATTGCGTTTTTCTTTATTTATTCTTTGCATTCTTTTGACCTTATATTGTTCAAAATCCCACTTAGATAAAAATTCTTTTGTTGAAGTATAGCCTGATTTATAGAGAAAATCGATTTCATCCTTAGTCAGTTCATAATCAGTTGTGTTGATGTCTCTAGTCGGAATTTGAATCGTGCGTTCAAGCGTTTCTTCGTTTAAATGTCGCAAATCATGGGCTTGAAGCATCGTTTTATAAATATTTTTAATAAGGTGGATTGGCGTAGGTATAACTGGATCTATGTTCACTTCATCTTTTACAAAACGGAAGCCGAATGTTGGAAACCGAGGATTTTCAGTATCAAATAACCATATTGGAAAGTTACTTAGTAAACCGCCATCTAAAATGTAGGATTTTTTACGATCTTTTGTTTTCCATATAACCGGACGGTAAAAAAATGGCAAAGATGCACTCATCATAACCGCAGTTGAAATATTTAAATCAGCAGGAGTCATCCTGTAGCGATTCAAATCATCTGGCAAAATAAGCATTTGCCCATTCGAAATATCAGAAGCAATAATCTTCAACTTCCCATCTGGCAGATCCGCAAATGTCTTAATGCCTTTTTCTAGAAGAAGTGAATCCACCCACGATTCCAAATAATTGTTTTTATACAGTCCAAGATGAATCATAAATTCTAAAAGAATGCCGAAAACGGGAATTCGATGCAAAGTTGTCTTACCGCGGAGCTTTGAAAAATCGAGTACACTTAGACGATCTCTAATTTCACAGCTTGTGTAACCGCTCGCCAAAAGAGAAGCAATTAATGCTCCCGCAGATGTTCCAGCCAATCGTTCCCATTCTACTTTTTCCTCTTCCATTGCTTGAATCGCTCCAACAAAGGCAAGCCCCCTAGCTCCACCACCTTCAAAAACAGCATCTACCTTCAAATTGCCACCACCTCAATATAAGAGTTAAGTATTAAACTGCATGAAAGTTCATTAACGATGATTCGGAATAAAGTTAAAATTCTCAATCTCCTATTCTGCATGCTACAGCATACTTAAAACTTCAAGATGCCCACTCTAAATTCCTTCCTTATTTCAATATATAGCCTCATACAAAAAGATGTGCCACTAGATCAACCTGCCTGCTTGTTAAAGACATCTATTTATCATTAAAATAAATCACTTCAGTAAGAATTTTATCCCACTCTTAACGGGCAGTAGCGATCCACACTTAAATCCGCTCCAACTTAGTAGCTTTCCTTAGATAATTAACAATTGAAAGGCCTGGGATTAAGTGATTTTTTCAAAGAAAAAAGGAACGGAAATGGTATGAGAATTTCCGCTCCTTTTTACTCTTATCGTGACATATTACCTGAAAACCGGGACAAGGAACCTGTCCCTCTGACCCACAGAAACCCATGACCCATTCATAAAACAATGAAAAACGTAACTGGTAATGTTAACAAGCTTAGTGTTGTACTAACGAGTGTTGCACTTGAAACAAATTCCGGCTCTGTATTAAATTGGAGAGCATACATGGTCGTGTTTGCTGCTGTCGGCATAGCTGCCATAATGATCATAATTTGCTTGATCATTTCATCAACTGGCAAAAACAATGTAATTAAATAGGCAATACAAGGTGAGACAGCTAGTTTGGTTACAAGTGAAAGAGACACTTTGCCTCTTTCAAAGTTTTTAATAGAAATTTTGGCAAGTTGCATACCTAATACAATCATAACCGTTGGAATAGCAGCATCTGCCACCATGTCAATCGCCTGTGTCATAGATTTTCCTAAATAAATATGAAAGGTTTGAAGGAGGAAGCCCAAAAATGCCCCATAAACAATTGGCATTCGTTTCACAGCACGAATGGCTGCACGAACTCCGTCTCCTTCTTCACTTCCTTTTGCTGCGTAATATACACCAACCGTACACATCACAAGCTGTTGAATGACCATTAAAATAATGGCATAATCGAGACCCGCTGCCCCAAATAGAAGCAGAACAACAGGTGTCCCGTAATTGCCATTATTCATAAATGATGAGGCTAAAATCATTCCACATGTTTCTTTAACAGAATACTTTCGTATATAAGCAATCAAATACACGACGGCAATTAATGAAAAACAAAGAGCAAATGTATACAAAGCCATATATATATAGGTGATTGTAAAGGTTGTTGTATAAAAGGTTCGAAAAACTAAAACCGGTGACATTAAATAAAGAGCCATCGTCGATATGGTTTTCGTTTCAAATCCAATTTTTTTCTGTCCTATATAACCGAGTGCAAAAATACTAAAGATCGGAATAAGGATAAGGAAGAAATCCACTCATTCACCTTCATTCCTAATTTCGTTATTTTCGGGTAACTTATAAGTTTAATACAATAATACGTTCCTCTGTCATTTCTTCAATGGCATATTTCGGACCTTCCTTACCATTACCACTGTTTTTCACTCCGCCATATGGCATGTGGTCGACACGATAAGCCGAAGCATCATTAATGATAAGACCGCCCACCTCAATTTCCCGTGCTGCCTTCATCGCAAACTGTAAATCATTTGTGAAAAGACCTGCTTGTAAGCCATAATCTGAATCATTTACTTTCGTAATCACTTCATCTATGTCTTTATATGTTGCAACAGAAACTACTGGACCGAATACTTCCTGTCGACATACTTTCATTTCATCATTTACATTTGTTAGAATAGTAGGCTCATAAAGCGCTCCTTCACGTTTACCACCTAATGCAATCACTGCCCCTTGCTCAACTGCTTCATTTACCCAGCTTTCAACGCGCTCCGCTTCACGGATACGGATCATCGGACCAATATCTGTTCTTTCATTTAAAGGATCACCAACAACTAGTTTTTCTGTTTTTTCCTTCAATGTATTTATAAAGCTTTCAAAAGCTTCCTCATGAACATAAACACGTTGAACAGAGATACAAACCTGACCTGCATTGTTAAAGCTTTTTTGTGCAATAAGTGATGCTGCTTGCTCTACATTTGCATCATGGTGAACAACTGTTGCTGAATTGTTTCCTAATTCTAATGCTACCTTACGTAGCCCAGCCTTTGATCGAATATACTCACCAACACGTGGACTTCCTGTAAAGGTAAACATGTTAACATCTTTATTTTCCAGTAACCAGTCGCCGATTTTTGCACCGTCTCCTGTTAACAGCTGCAAACGACCTTTTGGCAAGCCTGCTTCTTCCATTAATTCTGCTAACATAAGTGCACAAATTGGGGTTACCTCCGCCGGCTTTAAGACAACACTATTTCCGGCAGCAATAGCTGGACCGATTTTATGACAAACTAAATTGACCGGTACATTAAATGGGGTAATAGCTGCAATAACACCTACAGGAACTCGTACTGTAAAAGCCATTCTATTTTCAGAGCCTGGTGCAGCCTCTACTGGAACACCTTCCCCATGGATACGTTTTGCTTCTTCAGCTGAAATCACTAACGTTTGGGCGGCACGCTCAATTTCACCACGGGATTCCCGAATTGGTTTTCCTACTTCTAATGCAAGCACTTTGGCAAATTGTTCACGACGTTCGACTAGTAATTCAGCGGCTTTCATTAACACTTCATAGCGTGCATATGGTGAAAATGGTACCTTTAATGCCTCCTTAGCACCTTGTACAGCTGCATCGACATGTTCTTTTTCAGCTATAGAAATAGTTGCTGTTACCTCTTGATTATATTTATTTAACACGTCCATAACGTCCATTGTTTTTTCCCATTGTCCATTAATATATAATCCGTATTGTTCTGTTATGATTGTTGTCACTATTCCCACTCCTTCTTCTATCTCATAAGATCAATATGATATGTGTATTTTTCACTGCTAAACTTTGTTGTGGTAAATTCAATTGGTTGATCTCCATTGCCGAAGCTGAGTCTTTCCATTTTCAGCATCGCCTGAGCTCCTCGTATCCCAAGTAAGTCAGCCTCAAATAATGTTGCATTTACTGCTGAAATTTTTTCTTTTGCATGCTTTAAGAAAATTTGGTTTTCCTCTAATATTTCATAAAAGGTTGAGTTGTTTAAATCCTGGCATACTAATAATTCTCCGATTTTCTTGGGCCAAAAAGATCGCTCAATCACTATTGGTGTCTGGTTTGCAAAGCGCAGGCGTTCAATGACTAAGATCTCCTCATCCACTGGTACCTGAAGGATCGACTTTTCATAAGGGAAATCTCTGCTCATTGTTACTAACAGTAATTTAGAGCTTGGGACCATTCCCTTTTCTCTTGCTTCCTCTGCAAAACCTTTTAGCTTTGATAAGCTTCCTACAAATAATTGCGGTTTTACGATGGTTCCTTTTCCCTGTTGTCTTTCTAAGATGCCCTCTTGTACGAGAATGGAAATCGCCTGCCGTATCGTTGTTCGGCTGACATCAAACTCTTTCATCAGTTCATTTTCCGTTGGGATCATGGCATTTGGTTTCCATTTCTTTTCTTGAATCTGTTTAATAATTGTATCTTTCACCCGGATATACAGTGAAATGCTTTTCACAGGTTTGCTTCTACTTTCCACCGGAAAAACTCCCTTCAAGTATTAAAGATATAAGGGAAGTTTTAGATAAATACATCCGTGTTTAACTGAAGCAAACGACCAAGCTCAATTAGTTGTTTTGTTACATCGCCATATACTAACGCAAAATGCGGCTCATACCCTGAGTTCATGAGATCATAAAGGGTATTCGTAACATCTGTTGCTAAAGCTACCTCGACTGAAGTTCCAGTAAAAGGTTGTTCAACATCGAGTGCCTCCCCTTTCATGACGAGCAGTCGGTATCCATCAGGTGTATGGCTGACTCGGAAAATCGTCACTTCTCCAGCTTTTAATCCAAAGTCCATTGCAAATCCAATTTTTCGATTAGGATGTACTCCCGCTGTTGCGCCTGTAGATGGATGTGCAAGTGAATAGGCACCAGCCCCGCAATGCCAGAAAACAACCGAATTATTCTCCTCATTTACATGGACTAAATCCCCTAAATACGGTGCTCCTCCTCTAGTTAATTCTTGTAAAATATACATAGAGATCGATCCATGAATATCAGACTCACATGAAGAGACCATTCCATCTTCCGTAAACTGTGATAGAACGGAACACGGTGCTGCACCTAAATCATTAAAAAAGTCTGGCCAACATCTCATTGCGATTGACTTTATGTTTTCTTCCTCAATTTGTTTTTTTACGTATGTTGAGAACTGAGCGAATTTTTTTACAGTCTCATCCTCACGGTTTAAGCCTATCACCTGTTGCTCTGCACGATCAATTTCCCCAATCCATTCTTCCTCAGGAAGCTCAACACATTTCTTAAAGGCTTCCTGCAAATCCATTTTATGAAGAGTTACACCCAGGGCGTCTTTTAACTCATCTTCATTTGCATCTGAGAAAAAGAATCCGGGTGGGTAGTCGCCAACAACACCCATTTTTAATTGATTCAAAGATTTCAAAACACGCATCACATCAAATTTTTGATTCAATTCCGTTTGTAGCTTTTCCTCATCTGGATTTCCAAAAGCAAATGTAAATGGATGGCGGTGGTTGCGTAGAACATTGCTTGTGCTATTGCCGCCTGTTAAGGAATTTAATCGTAGCCTTCCACCTACACTTGGTTCACGAACAGACCAGACAATCACAGGCTCCCTAAAATACTCAAGCGTTTTTACCATAAATTCTCCGTCTGCAAATGTAACACTTTGATAAAGGATCGTATCAAATTCAAAGGAAGCTTTTGTTTGCAAAAATTGTTCTAGCTCTTCTACTGAGGTTAGAATTTCATTTGGTGCAACAATTGTGTGGCCGCTTTCTTCCAACCATTTCATACTTTGCTTGCGATACGTTTCTCCCGCTTCTAAATCGAATGTCTTTCTCCCTATAGGAAGATATAAAACAACTGCATGTGACATCAACTATTCTCCTTTTCTTATTCAAGCTTCACACCATTAATTGGTTATTACAAATTAAAATAGATCACTATCTTTAAAACCACAAATCATTATTTTTCCATATGGAAACTCAATCTTTCAATCGAATATTCATAGTTACCTTTTCACGAAAAGTAGGTATCTTTAATTCTATGATATGAAAACGTCTACAATATTTCAAGTGTTTTTTCTATTTTATTTCATTTTTCTAAGTTAAAAACAGACAATGATTTGCTCACTGTCTGCCTTTTTATCTAGTAAGTTCAATATTATAATGGTATTTATCACTGCGAAACTTCACTTTAGAAAATTCAATCGCTCGATCATCTAGGCCATAGCTGATTTTTTCAGTTTCCAGCAGTGCTTCACCGCCCCGAATCCCTAATAAATCTGCTTCATATAATGTGGCATTAATTGCTGAGATCTTCTCCTTGGCTCGCTTTAAGATGATTCCATTTTCCTCTAAGATTTCATAGAATTTCGCACGATCTAAATCCTGATTTTCAAACAGCTTCCCAATATGTGAAGGCCAGCATGTCCGTTCTATAGCAATTGGTTCGGAATCAGCAAAACGTATCCGTTCAATGACTAAAACCTCATCATTTTCAGGGATATCTAACATTGATTTTTCATGATACAAATCCTTTTTCAATTCGATTCGGAGTAATTTTGATTTTGGCGTCAAGCCTTTCTCAATTGCTTCCTCAGCAAACCCCTTTAATCGTCCATTCCCGGTTAGTTGCTGTGATTTTACAATCGTTCCTTTTCCCTGCTTTTTTTCTAATAAGCCTTCCTGTACAAGAATGGTAATCGCCTGACGTAATGTTGTTCGGCTCACATTAAACTCTTCCATTAATTCTTGTTCGGTTGGAATCAATGAATTTGGTGCCCATATTTTTTCTTGAATGCGCTTAATTAAAATATCTTTAACTTGAAGGTATAGAGCGATATTTTTATTGGGATCTACTTTGGTTTCCAATTCCAATGCTAACATTCCTTTCTGCTGTCACTTTTCGGACTTCATCTATTATCACTTAGGATAGGTATCAACTAATCATCATGACTATTATATCATACATACCTACCTTAATTTTATGTGTGAGTGTTACAAAAATTTGAAGGAATGCTGTACCAAAAAGGCTGTTGAATATCCTCAACAACCTTCTCGTCTCTTACATATTACCTATCTTTAGGAAAGTTTCTTTCCACTCGGAATGTTTTCGATAAAACACTGGCGGTTTTCCAATTGGAGCAGCTACAGTTACCTCTCCACCTTTATATTCCTCACCGGTCCAGAGGTGAACCCATTCATCTTCCGGTAAATAGACATTCCACTCTTTTTGATTTTCCTGATGGACTGGAGCAACAAGTAAGTCCCGGCCATATAAATATTGATATTGAATATTGTAGGCTTTTTCATCCTGCTCATAGTGCATAAATAACGGGCGTTGTACAGGAATCCCGCGTTCTGCGTTTTCCTTCACAAGTGATCTTGTATAGGGTGATAATGCCACATAAATTTGTGTCATTCTTGCTAAATGTTCTAGTGACTCGTCATCATCATCATATTGGAAGCAATCATCCGGACGATTTCCTTCATGTGTTCTCATGACTGGTGTGAAGGCGCCCATCTCAGCCCATCTCATCAGTAATTGCTTTGAACGCTTATTGCCGTGTAAACTAGTATACCCTCCGATATCACTATGATGTAAGCCGCAGCCGATCATCCCGGAAGACAATGCAGCAGGTATGACTGAAGCTAAGCCATCATCTATTGAAAAGTCTACACTTTGGTCGCCACCCCAAAGAAGTGTGCAATATTTTTGTATACCTGTATAGCCTGCGCGCATAAAGTACACAGCTTCACCTAATTTGTTTGCTTCATGAACTGCCTCATAGTTAACCTTTGCCCACAGAGCAGGCCAAGCATTATGCATGATTTTGGCATCCACCCCATTATGAAGAACAACATCTGTTGGTAAATACTCGCCAAAGTCGGCCATCCAACCGTCAATCCCGAAATCAAGCATATTTTCTTTTATGACGTTTTTATACCATTCAAAGGCTTCAGGGTTTGTAAAGTCCACAACTCCGCAATAAAACTCACCAAAGTCTACAAGGTATGTTTCACCTTGCTGATTTAATGCCAAGTATCCCTTTTCATTTGCGTATTGATAAAGATCACCCTCAACTGCTACATAAGGATTAATATAGCCTAGGAATCGGATACCTTTTTCTTTCCACTCATGAATTTTCTTATCAAGATTAGGGTATTCCTCCGGATTCCATTTCCAGTTCCACATTAATCGTTTACCGAAGGAGGTGATCCGCTTTCCTTGCCAATCCTGACACCAAACTCCTCCAACCTTCACTCCCTTAGCAAGAGCCTTCTCCAGCTTAGCTTCTACAACATCTGTTCCACCTTGAATTCCAAGCCAAATTCCATCATAGGTCCATTCTGGTAATTCCGGCTGACGTCCAAAGCGCGCTGTGATCTTTTCTACTAAACTAAGAAAGGAGGATGCTCCTTCAAAGATAATTTCCTTTGGTACTTCCCAAACTTGTAATTCATGAAAATCATTTTGACGAAAATCGAAATCAGCATATGCTGTTGTTTCCACATGACAATAATATTTATTGCTTGAAACATATGTTGGCTGTGGGAAATTTGTGTTGTAATAATCTCCGCCAGCTTTATCCTTCACATCAGCCTGCCATGTAACATAGGTATTCTTGTTTCTGCCAACACCTGGTTCTGATGTCCAAAGTGGAAAGTTTTTTCCTCTCATATTAAAATGAGACAGCTGTTCACCACATCCATACACTTTTTCATGTTGATCGGCTTCAACACGAATCCAAAAACGGTTAACACGTTCTTGGGTTTCGACAACTCTTAATACCGCTTGACTATCTTCCACTTTCAACGAGAATGTTACTGTCGGATCTTCTCCTTTAAATCTACTAAGAGATAGGAAAGCTGTTCCATCCTCATTTACAAGTGTTTTTGCATATCGAAGAGCTGTCCTCTCAATGACATAATCACGGATATCAAAATTCCCGCGATACATATCAATTTTTTCCTCTCCATATCCTACATAAACAAAAGGTTTAGTGGATGAATGCTTAACTAATGTTTCACCATTCCACACTAATTCAAAACCGTCTTCACGTACTTTTAATTCCATTCCTGTTTTTGAATGAATGTCAATCATGTTCAATCCTCTCGCCTTCTTTCAACCTAGTTTCATAGAAGAGAGTCTGACAATCTGGACAGACTCAATCTCTATTACGCAAGTTTTTTATCTTTATTTTCACTTTCTGGTTGTTGATTCGTTAGATAGCCGGAGTATTTTTTCATCCAACTTTTCACTGAAAAAATACCTAAAACAACGGCAACAGCTGTTACCAATATCATGACCGGCCAAAACATTGGAGAAACAATTTCATCACCATAAGCCAGCCCTATAGGTGAGAACACAACATATGTCATGACGATTAACGTTAATAACACAACGGTAACAAGTAATGAATATTTCCAAGGAACAAGACTAACTTGAGCATTTGACTTAAAGATATATGGAACCTTCATCGGCTTCATTTTTCCAATGACCATCATAATCGCAACTTCAACACAGAATAAAATCGCATAAACATAAATAAAGTTAATTGATAACTGGAACCCAAATAATTGGTCTAATCCCCAAACAAGCATATAATAAGTGATCACGTGGAATACAATAACCACTTTTGCAGCAAGTGCCGGAATACGCTTAGAAAGCAAGCCTACTAGGACAATTGTAATAATCGGGATGTTGAAAAATCCTGTAAAACGGCGAATTAAATCCCATAATCCGTCAGGTGCATTCATAAGTAATGGAGAGATGAAAAAAGATACTAACGCAATAATCGTTCCAAAAATTTTACTAACACGAATTAATTCTTGATCTGTTGCATTCTCTTTTAAAGGTTTGTAAATGTCTAATGCAAACATGGTAGCAGCTGAATTTAATAATGAGTTGAATGAGCTTAAAACAGCTCCAAGTAAGACAGCTAAAAAGAATCCTGACATATACAATGGTAATACATCTGCTACTAGTGCCGGGTAAGCTAAATCAACCGGATTCATTCCTTCACCATAAAGTTGATAAGCAATTAAACCTGGAACCATCATAAAAAATGGAATAGCCAACTTAAAAAACCCTGAGTAAAGAACACCTTTTTGCCCCTCTGCTAAACTAGCAGCACCTAGTGTCCGCTGGATAACATATTGGTTTGTACCCCAATAGAATAGATTCGCTAAAATCATTCCGGTAAAAATCGTTCCAAATGGTACTGAATCCGTACTGGAACCAATAGCATTTAATTTTTCCGGGTTTGCCTTTACGACTGTTTTCACACCTTCTGCAAAGCTTCCGTCTCCGAGAGTAATAAAACCTAAAACCGGAACAAGAACACCGATAATTAATAATCCAATTCCATTAATCGTATCGGACACAGCAACCGCTTTCAACCCGCCGAAAATAGCATAAACAGCTCCAATTATTCCAACGACCCAAACGATTAACCAAATGGATTCCTCATATGAAATATTAAACATAGCTGGTACATCAAAAAGCTGTAAAATCGCTAAAGCACCGGAATATAAAACAGATGGCACTGTTACTAAAATATAACCAAGCATAAACAATAAAACAGAAAGACGACGAACACCTTCGTCATAACGTGAACTTAAAAACCCAGGCAACGTTGTAAAAGCACCACCTAAGTACTTCGGAAGTAAATAGAGTGCCATAATGACAACGGCAAAACCAGCTGTTACTTCCCATGCCATATTCGATAAGTTCGCTCGATACGCCTGCCCATTAAGACCAATTAACTGTTCTGCCGATAGATTCGTCAACAATAAAGATCCGGCAATAAAGGTACCTGTTAAGCCGCGGCCAGCCAAAAAGTAACCAGTGGAATCGCTTACATCACCCTTCGTTTTTAAATATGAGATCCAACCTACTAAGCCCATAAAGAAAATGCACGATAAAAGCGTGAACCATATATTTGACATCTCCATAATTTATATACTCCCTTATTTTTTTATCAAAATTTACATTTGTCTTAGTAATAAATTTGAATGTTTTCTCCCTTTATTCCTGGATATGCACCACGATTAATCAGTACTTCTCGATCCGGATGTGCCAACAACCATTTATTCTTCATAAATAATAACGAATCTTCCTTTGTCCTTTTATCCATCTCTTTATTCAATGGCTGATTCGTTCCAGCAGGTAAAATCACAACTACTTTAAACCCTTTATCACTTATTTTACATGGTGCAAAGTGAAGAGTTGTCCCGTACAGCTCTACCGCTGTTCCTTTTGGAATAAAAAAGGCTTCAATTTCGCTTGAATCATATTGATTATTTTTAATAGATTGTAATTTCCCTAGTAAAAGGACAGTATCTGTCAAAGCGTAATTAATCTCACTGCCCTTATGATATTCTAGACCATTTAGAGTTGAATTAACACCATTACAATAACCGATTTGTATTGGTAGTTCACCATAAAAATGACTCTGAATTTGTTCTTTAACTGCTGTCCCTTCCATTTCTGTAACAGATGGGACATACACATTTCCTTCTTCAGGAATTTCTGTATTTTCCATGTAAGGATTTAATTCTTCAAAATTGTAATTGTCTATTATGTTTCCATATGAAGCAAAAGCAGGGTCATTCACATGATAAAAAGGGATATGATGATTTAGTGTTCTTAGGTTTTCAAATTTATTCAATGGAATTTACCTCCATACAACTTGTGGGTTAAAGGTCCCTCAAAGAATAAAGATAGGTACCTTTGAGGGATCTTAATAGCCTTTTTATTTTAAAACAATTTCTTCTTGTACAGTATTGTCCCAAGCCTTACGGAAAACATCCAAGCCGTAATCCGTAAATGCATGATAAAAGCTGTTTTTGTATACATCAAATCCGCATGTTACAATATGTGCTCCAGCTTTCGCCGCATCAACAATTTGTTTTCCGTTACGAAGTGCCGCAACGATGATTTCTGTATCATAGTTATATCCCTTATAGATATCAACAATATCTTTAATATATTGATTTGTATCTTCCCCGCTATTTTCCTTCCAGCCTACAAATGGCGAAACAAATTTCGCTCCAATTCTTGCCGGCTGTAAAGCCTGTGAAGGAGAAAAAACAAGCGTAATATTCGTACGAACTCCCTCTTTTTCTAGTTCTCTAGCAGCGATTAGCCCTGGCTCTGTACAAGGTATTTTAATAATAAAGTTTGATGAAAGAGCAGCAATCTTTTTCCCTTCCTGAACCATTTCTTTTGCATCATCCAAATGCGGATTGATCTCCGCTGAAATTGGAAAATTTTCTACCCCTTTAAATTCACTTCCTACTTCATCTAAAACAGTTAAGAATGACTTTCCGCTCGTCATAATATGACGCGGGTTTGTTGTAACGCCATCAATACCCCAATTTTCATATGCGTATTTAATTTCCTCAATTTTGGCACTGTCTAAAAAATATTTCATTTTATTTCCCTCCGTAATAAATAATTATATTCATAATGACCTTTTATAAAAAGTAGTTACCTTTGTTATTATCATATGAAAACGCATTCTGAATTTCAAGTGTTTTTTTATTATTTATTTTTTCTTTGAATGAGCTTGCCTTACTGAAATGGACTAATATGTTGATGCAATTGGGTTATAGCGTTTAGTAAAAAACTAAAAAGAGAAGTGCACTCAACACTTCTCTTTTTACTTTAGGTTATTAAGTTAACATTTAGTTATGTTTAAAACGGTTGATCCTTTAATCGTTGTATAGGGTTAACAAGGTATGAAAAATGATTTTTGCCTGAGAAGTTAATACTTTGAAGAATACGTTGAAAGGCCTTTGATTGAATGAGTTCATCATTAAGAGGTGTGTCTATGTAGTGTTGTCCGTCTTTATCCCGTGTAAAGTACTGAATAGACAGGTTACGTTGATCTTGCTGAAAGATTAATCTAAGGATGCTTTTTTGGTCAGTGGCTTCATACCGAATATCGACTGTCGCATGAACTGGTACCCGGAAATGATGATAGTTATTTGTTCCTACTTTATGATCTCCTACTCTAAGGACGACAAGGTCCTGTGTATCACTTTCTTTTACTTGTAGTGGATTGTTTGCATTTTGTTTTAGATAGATTGACTTCAGCTTATACTTTTTCATCTTTTACCCTCATTTCTCTTATTTTTATCTGTAAGTCCCACTGTAAGTATATTCCATATGAGCTAATTGCTACATTTCATTTGTGTTGATATATTACGAAAAATAACGATATCCGCGGAAAAAGTATGGCTTGTCTCCATCTTTCTTCATATTTTTTGAGTTTCCTTAAAATAGGTCTAAATATCTATATTTGTCCGTAATATGAACATTTTACATATTGTCTTAGATTCGAACATCCCCTCTATCTATTCTACTTTACGATAACAGTAAGCTTGGAGAAGGGAATTGTTGGTTCAATGAGAGAGTTAGAAAAATTCCAAATGAATCTTAAATTTTATCGAGAGCAAAACGGATGGTCACAGGAGCAATTGGCAGAAAAAATCAATGTTTCCAGACCAGTTATCACAAGACTTGAAACAGGTGAGCAGGAACCGGATTTGTCCTATTTATTAGCATTAAGCGATGCTTTTCATGTAAGCATTGATCACTTAATTGGCCGAGATGAGCAAACAAATGACTATTTATATGAGGTTTACGGGAAGTATCAAGCTGATGGCTCTGTCTCTCATGTTGTTGACTATTTAATTAAAAATCCAAAAATGACGCAAAGCTTACAACAGCTCTTACAGGTAAAAACAAAGCACCGTAAGCTTATTGAAGATACAATTTTTCGGGTAGTTGAGAATTCATCAAGGATTTCCGAATAATCCCATCCCCCTATTCCGGATTCTTAGTGACCTTGTGGTATACTAGAGTAAAATAAGCTAGCGGGGATGATAATGATGAAAACGTTCAAGCTTGTCGGATTAAAAATTGACGATCAATCAGCTGAAGCAAAAAACATTCCTTTACTTGACGGTCTTGTCATTAACAAAGAAGATGGCGAAAATTCATGGTTAATTGAGGCGTTAATATCAAAGGAGTATTTACCTTTTTTCGAGGAACATAAAGAAGCTGACCGTACATTTAAAATGTTTGTGACGATATCAAAAGTAAGCAATGCCCCAGCGAAGATCTCAGCAAGCGTTAACACGATTACAGTGCTCGATGAATCTGTCTCCGTTCTTTTTGACGGTCGATTATTAACATCAAGACCTCAGTATCGACCTGAAGAACTTTTGGAGTCATTAATAGATCAGGGATTGTCCGGCAATGCTTTAATGAATGCTTTTAAGGAAACCATTCAGCAACGTGAATATTCAACAAAGATGTAAGGGCTGCACGTTTGGTGGAGCCTTTTTTTTATGGACATAAAGAGGATAAACAAAAAAGCTAACCCTAGCAACTTATTGGGTTAGCCTTTTTGCAGAAAGACATGATTAACGATTATTCGTTTTTGTCCTTGTTGTTATCGTCAACGTTGCCTTCTTCCATCATTTGATCCGTTTCTTCAGCGCCCTCTTCCAGCATGTTTTCGCCTTCTTCAGCGCCTTCCTCTACTGCATCTTTTCCTTCATTCATGCCTTCTTCTACTGCATCTCCGCCTTCATTCACGCCTTCTTCCACATTCTCTTCTACTGTATCGTTTTCAGTTGTATCCTCTGGAGGTGCTGGATCTTCGTCATCAGCCGCACAACCTGTCACAAGCATTGCTGCAAGAAGAGAACCTGATAAAGTTAATAGCCAATTTTTTTTCATACTGAATCCCCTTTCATCTTAACCAAATTTTTAACCCGGTCTTTGATTATGTTTCCCGCCACCATGATTTTCATTCTAATTTTTTCAATATTTTCGGTCGTTATGCTTTATTTAGACAGGTTTTCTATTAGTGAAACCTTTTTGAGGGAAAAAGGGGCAAATGGCCTAGGTGGGTTGTGGATGGAGGACTTTTCTTTTGGGTTTGTGGGTGGGTTTGTCTTTCATCGAGGGGATGAAGAAGCTTTCTTCTCTTTTGCTATTTGGTTTTGTCTTTCATCAGAGCTATGAAAGACTTTTTCAATCCACATTCCTCTTGGTTTGACCCTCATCCATCAGTGCTATGAGAGACTTTTCTTCCCCCTTACAGCTTAATTTGTCCCTCATATCTTCTAAAAACCTAAAAAGCCCTTCATGGAAACCCATGAAGGACAATCTTAAAGATCTTACGCTTCTTTTTTCTCACCTAGTGCAAACATGATTTCTGTTTCACATGCGACTTCGCCGTCAACGGTTGCGATGGCTTTTCCTTTTCCGAGTGAGCCTCTTAGGCGAATGATTTCAACCTCAAGGCGTAGTTGGTCACCTGGTTTTACTTGTCTCTTGAAGCGGCAGTTATCAATTCCGGCGAAGAATGCTAGTCTTCCGCGGTTTTCTTCTTTTTTCAAGATGGCAACTGCGCCAACTTGTGCTAGTGCTTCAACGATTAGTACGCCCGGCATAACCGGGTAGTCCGGGAAATGTCCATTGAAAAACTCTTCGTTGGCAGAGACGTTTTTGATGCCGATTGCTTTTAGTCCTTCCTCTACTTCCAAGATGCGATCTACTAATAAAAATGGATAACGGTGTGGGATAATGTCTTTGATTTCGTTAATATCTAACATATGTAGGAATCTCCTTTAAACTTATTTTCACGCTTCTTTACTATGTACGACAAAAGGAAGGTTTTCACCTTCCTTTAGCAAAGTATATATGGAATATTACTCTTTTTCAACCAAGTCAATAATATGCTGCCAGGTCGATTTATTAAGGGCATCCTCTGGATTTCCGTTGCCGATTACACCATATCCGACTATTAGTCCAACGATTAAGCTGATGGCCATAAATAGGATCACGAGGATGACTCGCAGCCAAATTGGGATAAGTCGGATGCGTAATTTTACTTTTGAGGCTTCTTGTTTATTGCTTTTTTCTTCTTGTTTTTTCTTAGCTTTTTTTATTTCTTCTCGACTGACCGCTTTTGTCGTTTCTTTTGCTACCAATAGACTAAACTCCTATCTTACGCCGTTAATTAATCCCAGCATTTGGTCGCCAAGTGTGATGGACTTTGCGTTCATTTGGTATGAGCGCTGTGAGATCATTAAATCGGTCATTTCCTTTGTTAAATCAACATTGGACATTTCAAGTGCACCTTGCTGTAAAGAGACACCTGCACCATCTAAGTAGGTTAATACGTCTTCGATTTGCATGTCACCGAGATCTTTTAATCCGTACAGATTATTTCCTAACTGACTCAGCATTTGCTGACGATCTACTTGAACAACACCCAACTGAAATTCCTGTGGTTGCTCATTTTCATTTCTCGGCACAGCTGTGATCGTACCATCTTTTGAAATCACAAGCTCTTTAAAAGAATCATTTAACCTGATTGGATTTTGATTTTCATCCAAAACAAGGTTACCCGATGCTGTTGATAGTAAGAGCTGATTGCTGCCGTCCGTTGCAGGTGATAAATATAAAGCACCATCTCTTGTATAATTAATTTGCCCATTTACATCAATTTGTAAAAACTGATCTGGTGAGGTAAAAGCAATATCAAGTGACCTGCCTGTTTGTTTGATGCTGCCTTGTGTAAACACAACACTTTTATTTAGTTTAGCGCCTGTTCCCTGTCTAATTCCTAGCTCTGTACCAAATCGTTCTTCTTCTCTTTCTTCTAGTGCATTTCCTTGATTATTAAATTGCTGACGTACTAATTCTGAAAAGGATGTTTCCGTTCTTTTATAGCTTTGTGTATCAATATTTGCTAAGTTGTGGCCAATTTGATCAAGCTGCTTTTGGAGCTGACCCATTGTATTAGTCGCTGTAATCATTGAGCGTAACATCTGTTATTTCCCCCTATTATTAGAAAAGCGCAAGCGCCTTGGTCAGCCTCAGGCAAATAAGACGATTTGGAATAGGAGGCGTTCTTTGCCTTCAATTCCAAATTGGCTTATGACCTCGAGGGGCTAGGCGCTGTAGCTAGACACCTAAACTAAGTACAAGAGCTTAAGTTTTCTAATCCTATGATAAGCGGCCAATTTCATTAGCGGCCTTTTCCATACTTTTATCATATGCTTGCAACACCTTTTGATTTGCTTCAAATGAGCGATAAGCTGTCATCATATCTGTATATGTTCGTCCGATATCAACGGTTGAGTTTTCTAAATATTTTTGTTTTAAATTGTATTGAATGTCACCATTGTCAATTGCTGTTGGAAGTGCTTGTCCGTCTGATGTGCGGTAAATGCCGTTTCCTTCTTTGACAAGATTACGTACGTCTGCTGAGAAGCGAACGTCGATTTGAGCGATAGTTTGTCCGTTTACTAGTACGTCACCAGCTTCTGTTACGCTGAATTCTCCGGATTGAATGGAAATTGGTTGTCCTGTTGTTGAAAGTACTGGATTACCGTCAGAAAGTAAAAGACCATTATCATCAAGTGTAAAGTGGCCATTGCGCGTATAACGTTCTTCACCAGCTTGGTTTTGGACAGCGAAGAATAATGAACCTTTTACATTTGTTTCAGGATTTAGCGGGACATTTTCTTCTACTAATGCAACATCAGTTACCAACCCTGTTTCTTTTAAACCACCTTGTAGAAAAGGACTCTTAATTTCCTGTACATAAGACCCTGTGTTAAGAGAGCCGATTGTTTGCATTCCTGGTACATTCATTCCATTACCAGTTGGAAGTGTCTTATTTTCCATTCGCTGCAATAGCATTTCAGGAAAAGCGCGGATTGTTGATTGATCTGCTTTATATCCTGCTGTATTGGCATTTGCCATATTATTTGATAACATTTCAGTTCGGCGCTGCTGTGTTAGCATGCCGGCAGTTGCTGTATATAAACCTCTTAACAAGAGTTCCCCCACCTTAAACGTGTTTTTTTCCGATCATATGAATTCTTTTCGACAGAATTCCCTATTTTCCATTATAAAGGAGAACGACTGTTTTCTCATCACATTTTTTCATATTTCCTTTGTTAGTTTTTAGGGAAAAAATATTTTTATTTCTTTTTAATAAGCTTGTCTATATAATAAAGAAAATCTGATAAGGGCAAACTTGTCGAAAGGCAAGGACGCAAAGCTATGGGCCTACCCAATGTTTACATTGCACGGTCGCCAAGTTGCCAGGCTCCTTTTTGAGCCATGGGCTTAAAAAAGGAGAAGAGTGAGATGAAAAAACTTATTATGATGTTTGCTTTTATTTTGTTTGTGGCAGGAGTAGCAGGTGTGAACAACAAAGCAAGTGCCAGCACGAATACAGAGTACTCTACTTGGCTCTGGGATACGAATCAAATCGTGACAAATCGTGCAGTAACATTACAATTTCTAGAAGAAAAACAAGTTTCTCACGTGTATTTACAAATTAATCGATCGATTAAGGTTGACCAATATAAGCAATTTATTAAAGAAGCTACAACCCGCGGAATAAAGGTTTATGCGCTTGACGGTGCACCTGAGTGGGGGCCTTCATCAAAACCTTTTCTTAATTTTTTGAACTGGGTGACTACATACCAAGCAGATGCAGCAGAGGATGAAAATTTCTCCGGCATCCATCTTGACGTTGAGCCATACCTCACTTCACAGTGGACAACAAATTACAACGGAGCTGTACTTAAATACCAAGGTGTCATTTTAGCTGCTTCAGACACTGCGAAATCACTCGGCATTCCATTTGCTGCTGATATTCCTTTCTGGTTTGATGAAATGAATGTGAAAAACAAATACGGTAAAGGCAATCTCGCTCAATGGGTAATCAACAATACAAGTGAAGTCACGATTATGGCGTATCGGGATAAGGCTGTTGGACCTAACGGCATAATAGAATTGACTAACTATGAAATGAGCCTCGCAGCATCACTTAATAAGGATGTTACGATTGCAGTTGAAACGATGAACTTGGGCAGCAATGACGGCTTTCTAACGTTTTATGAAGAAGGCCAAAACGTAATGAACCAAGAACTTACGCTTGTTTCTGAAGCTTATAAGGAGTATTCGAGTTTTAAAGGAATTGCCGTTCATCATGTGGGAAGTTGGATGGAGTTGGAGTAAAGAAGAGTGAGTGAGTCGGGGGGACAGGTCCCTTGACCCACTTTATTTTCGATTTTGGGATTATATTTATCTTTTTTGAATATTTATTTACGTTTTTCACAAGTTTATTTTCGATTATTCGATTTTATTTACTATTAGACAAATTTCGTTATGAATCGACACTGTTAGTATACCCTACACAACTTGGGACAAGGAACCTGTCCCCCTGGACCACCCTCAGACCACCAAAAAAGAACCTGCCCCAGGCAGGTTCTTACCATGTATTATCCAAATTTTTTGCGTGGTAGTTTGTCCATGTTGTCCAGCATGATTCCTGTTCCGATTGCGACGCAGTCCATTGGTGCTTCGGCTACTAGTACAGGTACTTTTAGTTCTTCGGCTAAAAGTTGGTCTAAGCCGTTGAGTAGAGCTCCGCCGCCTGTTAGGATGACGCCGCGGTCAATGATGTCTGCTGAAAGTTCTGGAGGAGTTCTTTCTAGGACACTTTTAGCAGCTTGTACAATGGCAGCAATTGGTTCGCGAAGTGCTAATTCAACTTCTGTTGAGTTGACTGTAATTGTGCGAGGTAATCCTGTTACCATGTCACGACCACGAATACTAATTTCTTCATTACGTGCGCCTGGGAATACCGTTGCTACATTGACTTTAATGTCTTCTGCAGTACGCTCACCAATCAAGAGCTTGTACTCTTTTTTGATGTAATTTAAAATTTCCGCGTCAAACTTGTCCCCAGCCATTTTAATGGAAGAGGCGGTGACAATATCGCCCATTGATAGCACAGCGACATCTGTAGTTCCACCGCCAATATCAACAACCATGTTTCCGTAAGGTTGGAAGATGTCCATGCCGGCACCAATCGCTGCTACCTTCGGCTCTTCCTCAAGGAATACGTTTTTTCCGCCGCTTTTTTCAGCAGCTTCTTTAATTGCTTTTTGCTCAACAGATGTAATATTCGTTGGGCAGCAAATCAGCATACGCGGTTTTGAAAGTAATCCTTTTACATTCAACTTATTTATAAAGTGTTTTAACATTGCCTCTGTTACTTCAAAGTCTGCAATAACACCGTCTTTTAATGGGCGAATCGCAACAATATTCCCAGGAGTACGTCCTACCATACGTCTTGCTTCTTCACCAACGGCAAGTACCTTACCAGTATTTTTGTCCAGGGCAACAACGGAAGGCTCGTTTAACACAATTCCCTTCCCTTTCACATGAATAAGTACGTTAGCCGTACCAAGATCTATACCAATATCCCTCGCAAACATTCTATCTATATCCTCCTTGCAAATCTTCATATCCGAAATACTGACCTAATTACCTATTTTATCACAAATTCGCAAAAATAGTATGATTTTGTAAAAAATTTTCAGGTAAGTATGTAGGGAATTGTCGATTTACTTAAAGCTGATAGAATTTCCTTTATTTCACTGGTTCTTCTTCTAAAATCTCGTCCTTCTTGTACTTTAGCTTTGTTGCTTCTCCCCCCCGCAAATGTCTGATTGATTTATGGTAATCAAGTATTTCCTTTACTTCATTCGCAAGATCAGGGTTAATTTCAGGTAACCTTTCCGTTAAATCCTTATGAACGGTACTTTTGGAAACACCAAACTCCTTCGCAATAACGCGAACTGTTTTCTTTGTCTCCACGATATACTTCCCAATCTTGATTGTGCGTTCTTTGATGTAATCGTGCACACCACTCGACCTCCCTAATATGGATGTGAGAAGTGTGAAATGAGACTCGCATACCAAGACACTTTGGCTGAATTTCTCTTAGATGATCGTATGTTGCCTCTTTTACAGCGATTAAAAATTACACTCACGATCCCTCACCTCAAACACTCTCTTTGATAGGTTTGTAACATTTTATTAGCTTGGATTAAGATATATGCTAGAAAAGTCAGGAGGGACAAGGGTTTTATTTATTTTTTTTCATTTTCATATGGTTTGAGCAAGGAAATCGGGGTTTTTTTATTTTTTTCAGCACTTTATTTTCAATTCATTGTGAGATTTATTTCCCGAGAAATTTGTCGACGGGTGGAGTGATGAGTTGGAGGCATACCTTTTATTATATTTTGGAAGATGGACGATATGACTAAGTCTCAAAGTTTTTTTAGCGAGGAGGTAATATATGTAAAAATAAAAAAGAGTAGTCAGACCACTCCTTTTTATTTTTGGCTAAAGGCAATTTTCAACCCTATAAGTGTGAACAGGGCACCTTGAATTAAATTAATCTTCTTTGATAAAGATGCATCTTTACGTAGAAAATAACCGACTTTTCCAGCAAACAAACTTATTAACGTGAAAATGACTAAAGCTTGGATTAAAAATAGAATGCCGTAGATCAGCATTTGCATGGATACATTTCCATTCTCATATTGAATAAACTGCGGGAAAAATGCCAGGAAAAATAAAGAGACCTTTGGGTTTAAAAGATTCATGATGACACCTTTTTTGTATAAAGCTTTGTAGTCTAAAGAGTCCTCATTGTTCAGATTAAAGCTTGAACTTTTTTCTCTAAAGGACTTATATGCCAAGAACAACAAATATGCTGCTCCTGCATATTTTACGACAGTGAAAGCCAGGGCTGATTGATAAATAACAGCTGATATTCCGATGGTCGCAGCAGCAATATGAACTAATAATCCTGTGCAAAGACCAAGTGTCGTGAAGATCCCTGCATTTTTTCCTTTTGCTATTGCTTGTGCCAAAGTGAACAAGTTATCTGGTCCCGGCATAAGAGTCAGAACGATTGCAGCACCTAAAAAAGAAAGTATTGATAGAAAGTCCATGTTTATCCCCCGCTTTCTTAATGTGAATTTTACCATAACAACGTAAAAAAGCTCAAAATCAAAAGATCTGAGCTTTAATCATGTTTTATTGTGTTCTCTCATAGTCAATTTCGTATTCTGTAGCCAGTTTTTCCATTTTTTCATGATATTCATTGAGAGCCTTCATATATTCTTCACCTTTTGCATTTGACTGCTCAATCAATTCCTGATCTGTTTTTTCTAATGCCTCTTTCTCGAGCAACAGAGCATCATAATAAATACCTAATGCTTCTTCCAATTTGTCTTTAATTGGCTCAAGTTCATCGACGTTTACTTCCAGAGATTCTGCTGTTTCAATGGCTTTTTCGAATTCAGGAATAACTTCACTTGTTAAAACGCTATGTAGCTCTTCATCGTTTTTGAAATTTTCACCGGATACGGTTGCCAACGCTTCATTTGCTTTTGTTTCATAGCTTGCTATTTCGTTCATGTCTTCGTTGATAAAATCAACAATTTCTTTTTGTTTTTCTTCGTATGATAGCTCATTTTCTGTAGAATTTTCTGCATCAGGTTGTTTTTCTGAAGTAGTGTCATTACTACAGGCTATGAGCATGAACATCATCGCGAGGATGATACTAAGTTTTTTCACCTGAACCTATCCTTTCTACTGCTTAAGATTTGATGATTGTCGGGTCATTTTTAATAAACGCATCACGACGTTTCAAATACCTTTTCTCTTGTGTTAATTTGATTAAACTCATCATAATCAGACCAACGATGATGCCTGAGAGAGCATACCAACCCACTACAAAAAGTAGGCCGATATACACAAAAAAGGCACCGAAAAACAATGTGTAAACCGCTAGTAAAAGAATGTTAAACAGTTGCAGCTGGAAAATTCTCATCTTTTCTTCATTTGAAGTTGTGTCTTGATTTTTTAAATTTGAAAAAAGGTGTAATTCTGACCGTACTGTTTTATATGGGGCAATAAACCAATTAATGATCGCCTTCATGATGTGTACCTTTTTTTAATGAAAGTAGTTTTTCCTTCATGAGTTTTTCACCTTCAGATTCGAATCCCTTGAAAATGACTTGTTTAATTTGTTCATGATTAAAAAACACATTTGTTTCATCTGAAATATGTCCTTGCGGGTAAGGGCATGCGACATACTCCCACACTTTTTCCTCTTGATCTGCCTGCTGCTGCATTCTTCCATATATCATAATTGGTTGAACAATTGCTTCTATTAACACAACCGTACCAATTGGTAGTAACTCTGTTCCTTTGTCGATGTTAATCGAATTTATTTCATTTCTCATATGATTGTTGCTCCTTTCGTTAAGAAGGATTATTCTGCTTTTTCGACACTGAATCCTAGTTTAATTCCAAGTATAAACCGGAGATCAAGCATTGTTTCTTTTCCGATTTTTGCTTCGCCTCCAACACCAAATGCTGAACCGCCGATTGTACCCTTGATGTTGTAATCAATAAAAGGAATCGGCAATATTCCTGAAACCTCTCCCTCTGCTACTGACGCCTTAGCAGCGATACCGACTGAAGCATTGTCAACTCCTGCGTAGGCATTCGCCTTTAGGACCTCTCCTTTGGCTTGTAAGCCTGTACGACCGACATAGTCTATTTCTTTATCAAGCTGTGTTTTTACTTCTGCTGCATAGACTGTCCCTCCAGCTTTTACTAATGGAAAAACACTTTGTCCCCCTACACTTGCTTGAGCTTCTGCTGCCCCAATTTGCAGGTCAAAGCTAGAATCCATTACACCTGTATCATGCTTAACTCCCGTATGAATACCAGTTAACTTACTGCTGCCACCGACCTGTCCATCTCCATCACCATATCCCGACCAATCATTCTCTACTTTTCCTGCGCCGGCTTCAAAGGTGAAATCACCATTTTCAACTGTGTCTCCCACTAAGTATGGGGATGTTTTCTCCACTTCTTTCTCAGATGTTTTGCTTGTAGTCGGGGTGAAATTTAACCCTAGCCATTGATAAGGTGTCATTGAATAAGAGTTATAGGCATAAATAGATTGTGTCGAACGATTTGCTGCGAGTGATCCATTTGTCATGAGATGCATTGGTGTTGAACGAATGCTTCCCATTAACAGGGCATGTGTCGGATTCAAAAGTGCCTGTAATGGATGGAAGTTTTCGAGACTTCGAGGGTTCACAGCTGCCTTTGTGCCCATTTCTTCCAAGTAAGCTGTTAATATCGCTAAATCAGCAGATAATTCCTCTAATGAAGATGTGCTCTCTCCATCAAAGTCTTCTAAATCTGTTATTGTGTTATCGATTGATTTTTTTGCTTGTTCCACCTGCTGATTGACTTCACCGTCGTCCAACAGATCGACTGATACAATATCTGATATATTCGAGATGTATTGGTTCGCATCGGCTGTTACATCATTTGTATAGTTTTGAACAGCTGTAAGCTTATTTGTTAGCTCACCTTGTAAAAAATCCTGGTTGATATGTCCCGTTTGATCAGATTCAAAGCCATTCATTTGGCTTTTGCAGTTTGTTAGTTTTGTTTTATAGGAAGTTAGCATTTGTTTCAGCTTGAATAAAAAGGGCTGATGACAAGATTGGTAGTAGCTTTTAATCGCTGTTGCCCCTTTTCCTGTAAACGAACCCTCCAAATTAATCAGCTCAGCAATCGATTTTTCGATGGCTTCCAATCCTTCTATTTTTTCATTAACTGCCTGGATTGTTTCATCAAGTGATGCATGTAAGTCAGATACATCTAATACTTTCATTTCTCTACCTCCGCAACACCTTGTAGCAGCATGGATGTTTTTAACGATTCGTCCGTTGCTTTCATCGCCTCAACAGAGGATGTGACCATTGCTTCATTTTGCGCTAAAAGCTGTTGATAATTGGTCATGATCTGTTCTAGTGACTTATTAATCTCTTCTATTTTCTTGGTGATATCCAATTGATTATTTTTCACAACATCTTTTGGGAATGAGGGATCCAGAGAAGTTGAAGCCCCTGTCATTCCCTTTACTACACGCTCTATATCATGATATTGAAATTTGATTTCTCCCATTATGATCTCTACCTTACTTTTTATTTTGGTTATTATTCATCTTCCAGCATCTCTAATTCAAGAGAATGAATGGTTTGCTTTAGTGATAGGATTTCGCTTTTTAAACTACTCATTTTGCTGTTAATGGTTGAAAAAGCATTGGAGAGTTGAGTAGATTCAAGATCCTGGTAGGAAACAAGAATTCCTTCCGTTCGAATATCCTCAAATTTGTCGGCAAGTGATCCTTGCCATGTAGTAGATGTTAGCTCAGGGGTGGTAACCGATTGGTTATAATTCAAATACTCCTGCTTAATGCCTTGCAGCTGACTTTGGCAGTCTTGCAGTCGTTGTAGCTGTTCTTGTTTCTTCCTTAAAAGCCCATAATAATAAAATAAAGACAATGTAATCTCCCTCTTTACTTTTACTGACTTATCTATGTATTGTTCATTTCAAATCGTTAAAACACTTTTATATACCCTAACCGGGATCAATTAAACCCAATTACATTCAAAATTTCCCAATCTTTTCAACTATAACATAGTTAAAAACTGTAAGAATGGTGAGAATGATGGATTTTTCGGAGGAGGTGATGTAGGCGGTTTTTCCTAGGTTGGGTGTGGGTCGGGGGGACAGGTACCTTGTCCCCCCATACGGAAAGGGACAAGGTACCTGTCCCCTTGTCCCTCTTATCCTCTGATTTGGCCGGCGATTTGTTGGTCGGCGTCTTCGAGTGCTTTTGATGTGCTGTTAAGTTGAGTTGAAATGTCTTCAAGTAGTTGTTGCATTTGGATGAATGATGGTCTTAATGATTGGTATTGTTCGCTGAATGCTCTGCTTGATTCACCTTCCCACATACCTTCAAGCTCACGAATCATCGTATCTAAGCGGGAGACTTGTTCTCCAACTTGACTGCTTTCACTTGAATAACGATTGGCCATACTGATCAGTTCAGCCGGGGTTACACGGATAATACCTGACATGCTATTCACTCCTTATGGATTATGTAGTTATTTTTCATACATACTACAAATACCATATTCATCCAGATAAACAAATGAATATTTCCATTTGTAAAGAAAAACGAATCTATTGAATTAGGTATCTATATTTCTATATGATTTTTGACTTAACTTTCTTTGCTGCTCAAGCATGACAATGGTCTTAGCTGCGGGACGGGGGGACAGGTACCTTGACCCGCCATGACAAAAGGGACAAGGTACCTGTCCCCCTGTCCCTACTCGATGTCTTCGAGTTTTTTGGCTAGTTCGTCTAGTGCTTCTTTTGGTGTTAGTTCTCCTGATAGTGCTTGGTGGATGGATGATTGTGCTATGTCTGACATTTTGGAGTATTGTGGATGACTTGGTCTGACGGATGCGTCTTCGAATGCTTTTGTGTATTCTTCTAAGTATGGTGCTGCTTTGATTACATCTGCGTCTTCGTAGAGAGCCAGTTGTGTTCCGGCGTATCCTCCACCTATGAGCATTTCTTTTTGGTTATCGAATGATGTGAACCACTCGATGACTTTCCACGCTTCGTCAGGGTGTTTTGAGCTGCTTGAGATCGCAAAGTTCCAGCCGCCGACGGAGTTTGCTTTTTGTCCGCCTTCAAACATGAAGTTGCTTGCTACCCATGTTTTATCTTTAACAGCTGAGTCGTCTGCTTGGTTAATGGAATAGACATATCCCCAGTTCGGGTTAAATAGTGCCTGGCCTTGCGTGAACGGTATTCTGGAGTCCTCCGGAGTTGAATGTCCGATTGCAGAGGAGGAAACAACTTCATATTTGTCAATCATATCGACCATGAATTGTAGAGCTTCGACAGCTTCCGGACTATTAATGATGACATTGCCTTCTTCGTCAAAGAAGTCCCCGCCTTTCGCATGGAGGAATTCTGTAAAGCTTACAATCAATTGCTCTGAACGTCCCCAGTGCATAGTGAACCCTTGAATTCCTTCTTTTTCTGAAATTTCTTGAGCAACTTCCACTGCCTCTTCATACGTTTCAGGTACTTCTTTATTATACTTTTCTAATAAGTCTGTACGGTACCATAATGGGTGTAAATCATTGAACCAAGGTACTGCCCATGTTTTGTCATTGTATTTGACAGAGTCAACTTGACGGCCAATATAATTGGATTGAAGGTCTTCCGTAAATCGGTCATCAAGAGGTAATAACCAGCCTGATTCAGCAAATTCCGCTGTCCACACAACGTCCATGTTTACGATATCCAAGTTTTCAGAGCCTGCAGAAAGCTGTGTAACGGTTTGATCATGCATTTGTGAGGCATCATTGGACATTGGCGTAAATTCAAGTGTGATATCGTCATGTTCTTCATTAAACTTTTGTCTGGCTTTTTCCATCATTCCGTTTGGATCGTTTTCAAAGACAGCCATGCGAATAGTGACAGAGTTTTTGTTTTCAGATGCATTGCCATCACCGCTTGATTTTTCTCCCCCATTGCTACAAGCAGTTACAAGTAGAAGTGAAAATAATAACATAAACATGGATAGTTTCTTTAATGTCTTAGCCATTCGAACTCCCCCTTAATGTTTTTAAACAAAGCTTCCGGGCAGAATTTCTTCTGCACGGAAGAGAATCATTAGTCAGTTAGCAATTTTTCAGCCCACTTCATTAATTCCTCGGCATGCTCTTTTGATACCTTTTTCCCGCTATGAGTGAAAACTGCATCAATATAGTCTTGCAGCAATTCGTTCGCTTCCTCAACTTTTCCACGATCACTTGCTTTCTTAGCATTCTCCAGTTTTTTCACTAAAGAATTTGTGATTCCATGTGATCCTGGTGCTCCATATTCAGATACATATGTTTTGGTGAGTTCTGCCAGCTTTTCATATGTCATGGTGATTTTAACTAAATCTTTGATTGCTTTTTGAAGGGCTGTAATGGCAGCAGTTAGTTCTTTTTCTGATTCGATTGTGCCCAGAGATTCAGCAGCCTTAATAGATTCCTGTAAAGCTTGGTACGATTCTTCGGTATATTCGCCATTTTCATTTGAAATCGATTTGGCCTGTTCAATTAATTTATGAAAATAGTCATTTGTTGGCTTTACAGTGACCCTCACAACTGCTTTTTTGTCAGTACCTTCGACAGTTCCATTCACCGTAAACGTGCCTATTTTTGAATATTGTTCTGAATCGATTGGATCCCATTTGACGCTAACATTCATATTGTCCCATGAGCCATCATTGTATTGAACTTCGACTACCTTTGGTAATGTTGGTTCGACTCCTGCGTAGGTTGTGACTGTTTCTTCAGTGATTGTGTTAATCGTCACACTTTCTTCTGTTCTTACATACACAGTTGCCGGAATCATGTGGTATGAGGATTCCAAAGCGCCCCAGATGTTTATTTCGGTATCACCTTGTTGTAATTGTTCATCACTAATTGCATCCCATGTCACATTGACTTCCTGTGTATATTCGTCAAAGACTTTCTGAACGGTTTCAGGTAGTTCCGGACGTTCCCCTTTAAGAACACGCACCTTCACATCGTTAGGATTAATCGCTGTGACAGGAGGCTCTAATACCTTCCATTCCAAAATTCCTGTCCATTGCGTTCCGCGTGTAATTGTCATACGGAGTGCTTTTGTTTCAACTGGTTTGAATGCTGTTGTATTGTATTTATCAGGTTCAACTTTCAAACCTGAGATGACTTCTACATCCTTCCATGTTGCATCATCTTTATCCAAGTATTGAAGTGTATATCCTTCTGGCATTTGAATTCCTCCGCCGTCCGTCCACCAATATACGGATGACTGATTGATGACGACCGGATAATCCCATGTATATTGAACCCACTGTGTTTTTGAAGAGTTATTCCAGTTTCCATATGCACCACCGGTTTTATCTCTTGAGTTTTTTGGATCGATCCCATTATTAATGGCATTGATATCCTCCCATGAAGAGATATATGATGTGGATGGTGTTGCATCTAATCCTAAATTAACATCTTGTTTCTCAATTATTACTTCATAGTCAGCCGTTGTAGACAATTCTCCATCATCCGCTGTTAGTGTGATGACATAGGTTCCTTCCTCTGAAAAGCTTGCTACAGTGCTGACAGAGTGGAGATCAGAAAATACAACAGATCCAGGGCCAGACTTTTTACTCCAAGTTAATTCAGGAAAATCAAGTGGTTGACTATCATCGGAAACTGTCGCTACCAATCGTTCCTTCATGACTTGGTTATAGCTGTCATCATGCTGAATGTCCACATTTGGTGCCTTGTTTGGTTCTACAGGAACTTCAATTCCGGTTTCAAATACTTGAATTTCCTTCAATCCCATATCGAATTCCGGATATGGAGTCATAAGAACTCTCATTTTTTGCGCTGTTACCTTGTTAAACCTGACTTCATTTAAGTTTGCTTGAAGTGGACTTTTCTTTTGCATCGGAATGCTCTTCCACTCGGTTCCTTCAAGATATTGAATTGTATAATGAAGCGGTTCTTTGTAATTTTTCCGCTCTTTGTCACTATAGAAATACAATTTCACATTATCGAATGATGTTGGTTCACCAAAGTCTACTTCGTACCAATCCTTTTCATTTGGAGAGTCTTTTGTCCCCCAGATTGGATTTGGTGCTGCATAATGGTTTCCACGAGTTGTTGGCAGTCCGCTTACGGTGAATCCGTCAACAGCGTTTTCCACTTTTGTCAGATCTTCAGACTTGGTACCTTTTGATGTATAGGAAGCTGACACTGATTTTCCTTTTGCAAGGTTTTGCGCATCACCTGTTTCTGTTGTTAAATCAACACCTGCTTTTTGGAACATATCTACTGCTCTAGCATTCTCTGAAAGTGTGACATCAGTTGCTTTCTTCATTCCTTTTGCCTGATTGTAGGTAACTTTTGCATTGCTTGTGTCATCTTCGATTGTGACGGTTCCGGATTTGGAGTCGTATGTTAGGTGAACAAGGTCGTCAACCGTTAATACACGTTGTCCGTCAAGGTAAACTGAATATCCTTCTGGTGTTTCTCCATAGTGTTTTGTTCCATCCGGCTTATCCCAGACAATCGTTAAATCACTGTCATGATATCGTAAGTTATTAACCGTGAAGTATTCATATCCCATATCGATTGGCCACAATTCCAGGATTTCATCCTCACGCGGCTGCATTCCTGCGATATCCTCAATAATTGAGAAGTTGTAGGCACCAAGGATATTATGATGAATCCATGATCTGTAGTTTAGTTTCTTTGTTTCTTCATCATAGCTATTCCAGAATTCATTGTTATCCGGAAATCTGTTGTCACCATCAACATATTGTGTCCATGTCAGCCATTCGATTAGTTTTCGATACATGTCAGGAGTGATGTATTCCGACGGATACTTACGGATTGCTGTCGCATACAGCCTCGCTTGAAGGGTTGAGTTGATATTTGAAAAGTTATTACTTCCGCCAACTCCAGCCTCTTCCGCCAGCTTTTTATCGAATTGGTTGGCTGTGAAAAACGGCATAATCGGGAATTGCCCCTTATCCGCATAAAAACGTAATGCCTGTTTATACTCATCTGTATTTGGAACAACTTCATGAGTAAATGGTGAGAAGTTTTGTTGATCTTTCCAAGGGACCAATTCACCTGATTCGATGTCCTTTTGTTTAAAGACTTTACCATTTTCTCCTTCTGAATCATCCCAAAGGATTGTTAATATGGACTCTTTCATGTTTTCTGATAACTGCTTCATTTCTTCTGCTTTCGTATCGTTTCCGAGGATCGTATAAATTTCTGCTGCTGCTAAAGCGCCTGAATAGTTGAATGCACTTTGATCTGTTCGGTCTTGATCTCTGTCCTTCCAATTCAAGGCGACAGCATCTGCATCATTTCCGGTCAAGGAACCCCAATCATATTGGACAAGATAGTTACCATTTGTATCATATTTATCTAATTGACCTTTCACATCGCCTTCCGCGTAACGGGCAAGATTGTTAAGGATTTTTTTATCTCCTCCATGGACTTTATATGATTCCCACGCTTCATCTGCGATCCATTGCTCATATGTATTATTCCAATGAGCAGGATCTCCCGGGTTATCCTGAAATGCGGAGTATTTTGAGCTTTCGCCTGATGATACCCAGTTACCATATGAATAAATAGGATTTCGGAAATATTTTAAGTCCTGCATATGCATAGGCTGTGTTAGTTGTATGGCATTGTTGTAACCTAACACACCTTCAATCGATACCGGAAATTGAAAATCATTGCCGGGAATATTGGCATCTACGTAATTGAATCTGTTTAAAAATGTACGATAGTATGACATCTTCTTAATATTTTGATCTGGAATATCAATATAAGGCACATTCTCAGACCACCATTTGTTGTATTCATCAAGTTGAGTTGAAAAAGCCTTGTTTGCATCATACTCAGCGAATTTCTCATAATCAGTTAATGACGCTGGTATTTCTTTTGTTGTTACCCCCATTTGAACTTTTACCGTTGCTGATTCACCGGGTTTTAGTGTGATCGACTTTGTCAGCTTTGTTCCATCAACTGTCATGCCTTCTCCACTTAACCTCAGATACATCGTTGTTAAATCATATCTTGCCTTTTGGACTCCTGTTAATTCCTTCCCATCCTTTGAAGGTTTATTTACGATTGGAGATGATACGTTCACTGTTTTGGTTACGTCTGAGTCACCAGTATTTTCAATATCCAAAATGGTCACAGCGACATTGTTATACGTAATGAATTTTTTCTGCTGAACGGTAAGTCCGTCCGCATTGTGTACACTTAGCCAATGACTTGGATATTGTTTTCGTTTCGAAGCATCCTCTGATAATGAAGTGTCAGTTAATGCGATGGTATACATATTTTGAGCACTTCCTGTTGGCATTTCTCTATACGCATAGCCGCCACCGAAGCCAAGTACATTTGGCTGGTGTGTAAACATGTATAATGCTCTTCCCCGTGTAAATAAATCATTTCCCCCTTGTGAACCCGGTCTCTCAAGAATTTGGTCCATCCAGTACGATTCTCCGCCTGCTGCTTTATCCGCCTTATAAATTTCTTCCAGCATGCTTTTTGAGGGATCATACTTCACAGGCTCTGCAGGAACCGGTTGTTCAAGCCCCTTGTATTCAGGAGTTCCCGGATCCACTGCTTCCGGTATTCCCGGTTGATAGTCTGCGAATGCCGTTGGAATTGATCCAAATAAAACCCCAAGACTCATTACTGTTACTAACGCTTTCTTTTTTGGACTCTTCAAGCTTACTGTCCTCCCCTTTATTGCCGTTATTATCGTTAGAACCATTTACACTTAATTTACTCTATTGCTAGTTGTAACTGGGACAAGGTACCTGTCCCTGCGTTCCATCATCACCCCCTTACATGACATTGATACAAATTATCCTTTTACAGCACCTGCTGTTAAACCGCTGATAATATATTTTTGTAATGCAATGGAGATTAACACAATCGGAATGGTAGCTGTTATGGCAGCTGCAGTCATTTGGCCCCAGTTTAATGAATGAACTCCCTGGAATTGTGAGATCGCTACAGGAACGGTTCTCGCACTATCAGAAGAGGTGAAAATTAACGCGAACAAGAATTCATTCCAAGATAACGTGAAGGCGATAATTCCTACCGTTAAGATTCCCGGTAAAGAAAGCGGCAGGATAATTTTTGTAATGACCTTAAATACCCCGCATCCATCCATAATCGCTACCTCTTCCAATGCATCCGGAATCGTTCTAAAAAACCCTGTTAAGATCCAAACGACCAAAGGAGTGAAATAGGCAACATAAGGTAAAATAAGGGCAAAATACGTATCAATTGCACCTATTTCCTTCAAAAAACTAAATAATGGACTGATAATAAAAATTCCCGGAAAAATCGTTATGAACAGTACCAACATAAATAATAGATTTTGAAATTTAAATTTTAACCGGGCAAAGGCATATGCAGCCGGAACACCGATCAGGATACAAATTAACGCAGTTGACCCGGAAACAACTAAGCTATTAAAAATATTTCCTAAAAATCCACTTTCAGTTATAACCTGGATATAGTTATCCAAATACAGTTTCTCGGGAAATATTTTGACATTATAAATTTCATTCTGCTGCTTCAATGACGTTAAAATGGTCCAAAAATACGGTATGACATTGATGAGCACAATAACGATTAAGGCTATCCAGAATAAAAGACCTTGCCTTTTTTTCATTCCCTTTCCTCCTGACCATTTTTTAATGATTTACTTGTTTATTCATGTTTCGACCATAAATAAAGATTAAAATACCGATGATTGTTACTCCGATAACTGCCATTGCTCCACCTAAACCAAAGTCAAGATATTGGAAAAATACTTTATAGTTATATAAGGTGAAAATTTCTGTCGCTTCACCAGGTCCACCGCCTGTCATGACATAGATAATATCAATCACATTGATTGTCTGTAGAGTTGTAAAAATGAGTCCCATTAATATAAAAGGTTTTATTAAAGGCAGAGTGATATAATAATATTTTTTAAATGGACTTGCTCCATCCATATCAGCACTTTCATAGAGATCCTTGGAAATCGTCTGTAATCCAGAGATAATAATTAATGTTAGTAATGGCGTTGTTTTCCAAACATTTGTTAAAATGACACTCCCCATCGCATAATCACCTGTGACAAGCCACGGAATATTACGTTCAATCGCACCTATTGACGTTAAGATGTGATTAATGATTCCAAAGTCTGTTTCAAACATAAATTTCCATGCTTGTGCTGCCACAACCGGGGCAACAGCCCAAGGCAAAAGAATGGTCGAGCGAAAAATGGATCTTCCTTTAAAAGCCTGGTTCGCTATTTGAGCCGTAATCAAAGCTAAAATCAACATTCCGAGTACACTTCCAGCGATATAAATCAGACTTGTCATAAGAGATGAGATAAATCGTTCATCTTGAAATAATGTGAGATAGTTATCGAACCCGATAAACGTCGCTTTTTCTTCTTGATTTGTTAACCGGTAGGATTGGAAGCTATAGATGATTGTTGTTAACAAGGGGATAAACACAACAACAATAATCATCGTAAAGACGGGTGCTAATAATAAATACGGCAAATATTTATTCTTTAATGAAGACCTTCCTTTGATCCTTTTTGTTTTGGCATTTGTTAAGCCGGATCTCCTCGATACATTAGGCACATTCACTTTTGTTACCCTCCTTTTAACATTTGGGACAGGGGGACAGGTTCCTTGTCCCGTAATTTATCAGGGACAAGGAACCTGTCCCCTTTGTCCCACGGACTCTCTTTCAACAAGATGGCAATCCAACAGGTATTTTTTTTGAACGACGTTTTGATTATTTTTCAGCTGGTGTAAAATGTTCATGGCCACCTTCCCCATTTCTTCAAGGGGTAAAGACATTGTGGTTAATTTCGGTGAATGGTAGCCGCTTAATTCCCGGTTATCAAATCCTATAACAGATACATCATCAGGTACTTGAAGCTTTTGTTCTTTAATTGCCTGAATGGCCCCTGCTGCCATTAAATCATTCATGGCAATGATCGCAGTAGGCTTTGTTTCCTGATGTATCAGATCTATCGCCATCCGATAGCCTGATTCATATTCCCAATCTCCTGTTTTGACAAATTGGGGATGAAACATGAGCAGATGCTCGCTTAATGCTTTTTGGTAGCCACGAAAGCGTGCATGTGATGACTTTGAATTTATTAATCCGCTAATTAATCCGATTTGACTGTGTCCCTTGTTGATTAAATATTTCGTTATTTGATAGGAACCACCTTCATCATCATAATTCACGGTATAATCATGTTCGTTTCTCGTATAACAGTAGGTATATACAATCGGAATTTTCGAATCAGATATAATACCAGTGATATCCCTTGGATGCACGCCGATATAAATGATCCCCTCCACTTGGCCTTTTACTAATTGTCTGTACAAAGGCATTGCCAGTTCCTTACATTGATCTACACTCGGGAATTCATTCCCGCACTTTGAGAACAGCCCCATGTTTGTCAATAAAATGGATAACTGCTTTTCTTCCGCTGCTGCATGAATGCCCTTTATGATTTCAGGGGCATTGAAAACGGAAATATCCTCTACAATAACTCCGATAGAATCTGTTTTATTTAATTTAAGATTTTTAGCCAGCTCATTTGGCAGATAATTATATTCCTCGATGATATTCATGATCTTTTTACGCGTTTCTTCCCCGACACGGCCTCTATTATTGATAACATTAGATACTGTAGCGATTGAAACATCCGCTTTTTCTGCTATGTCTTTTATATTTATCTTTGATCTCACCTTTCGTTTTAGGTTAAACGATTAATCAGTATGGATGTTTTTTTAGTGAAGCGGGTGGTGAGCTTCCTTGTGGGATCTCACCTCTCCCTCACATTTTGCTTAAAGCATTTGATAAAACGATTAATCAAACGCCAAGATGTTTACATTTCATAAATCCAGACTCTCATTTCACCTTTTTTACGATTACACCATGCGTAATAAGGGATCGCTGTTATTGTTTGTGGATGCATTTCCAACGGTTCTGAATGATAAAGCTCACTGGTCGGTTCGATTCGATATCCTTCCGCTTTCAGTGTAACAACTCCGTTTAATAGATTTGGTTCATATTGGCTAGTGATGTTACTTTGTTTTGAAAGGCGTATTCCGGCAAGATTTGCTCCGTTATCAACTTCTTCAATACAATACACAATCGGACCGCGCTGTAAGGCTGTTTGACCTTGATTCATTGATACAAGTGGATTACTGCGCATTTTCAACACCGCCATGTCGAGCTCGAGTGTGACTGTATCACCTTTTTGCCAGATCCGGTCTATGATTAAGTAGCCTTTTTCTAATTCGTTAACTGCCACTGTTTCTCCATTTACTTTCGCTGATGCTGCTTTACACCAGCCTGGAATTCGTAAGGCAAGTTTGAATTCCGCCAAATTCTCTACATTTACTGTTAAGGCTATATTGCCTTCCCAAGGGTAATTATGTGTTTGTGTCAGCTCCACTTTTTGCTCCGACAAAACGGTTTGAACGTTTCCGGCAATATATAAATGTGTATATAAGGTATCATCTGTTTGTGTATAAACATTGTCTTCAACAGAAGCAATCATTCGCGCTAAATTAGGTGGACAGCAGGCACAGAAAAACCATTTTTGACGTTCAGTCTTTACATGCTCCTGATCCTTCCTGTTTTTTTGAAATGAATTTACTTCAAGAGGATTCACATAGAAAAACCGCTTGCCGTCTAAGTCCATCCCACTTAATGTTCCGTTGTAAAGCGCCTGCTCAAGTACATCCGCATATTTTCGGTTCGGGTCAAGACGCAGCATCCTGTTTGCCCAAAAAGCAAGCCCGACTGATGCACATGTTTCACAATACATAGAATCGTTCGGCAGATCATGATTGCATGTAAAGGCTTCGCCGTTTACTGCAGATCCAATTCCTGCTGTAATATACATTTTATGTTTGATCACATCATCCCAAAGAATGTCACATGTTTCCTTTAATGAATGATCACCTGTTTTCGCTGCTAAATCCGCCATGGCGATATATAGATACATTGCTCTTACCGCATGACCAACTGCCTCTTTTTGTTGTCTTACCGGCTTATGTGCCTGCTGATATTCATATCCTAAGCCGAAGTTTATATGGGTATCATCATTCCAGGTCTGGGCTGTTTCAATTGTTTTTCTTTTTTCCATTTCCTCTGAGAAATAATTCGGCCGCTGACCGCGTTGTTCAATAAAATATTGGGCAAGTTTTAAGTGTCTTGAATTAGTTGTTACATCGAAAAGCCTTACTAAGGCCAATTCAATTTCCTCGTGACCGGGATAGCCCTTGATTTTTCCATCCTCAAGCCCGAATACGGAATCAATCAATTCAACATACTTTTCCATAATGTGCAAAAATTCCTTTTTCCCTGTTGATTCATAGTAAGCTACAGCAGCTTCGATGAAATGGCCGGCACAATATAATTCATGATTGTCTCTTAAATTAGTCCAGCGGTTATTCGGTTCTTTTAACATATAGTAGGTATTTAAATAGCCATCCTTCCTTTGAGCTCTTCCTAATAACGCAATGACTTCATCCGCATTTTCTTCTAATTCCTTATTCGGGAAGTCACGTAAGCTGTATGCTACGGTTTCCAGCCATTTAGCTACATCACTGTCCTGAAAAACCATTCCATAATACTCACCGCTTGATTCGCCTGCTGCAATCCGGAAATTTTCAATCGCATGACTAGGTTCAGTATCTGGTAGTTCATCATTTAATGCTTTCCACTGATAAGGAATAACTTCTTTTGCCACAATATGTTTATATGTTTTCCAAAATTGATCTTCAACTACTACCCTTTTAACTGGATTTGTGATATTTACCAGTGATTTCATTGCCATGAAGCACCTCAATCCTTTCTAAATTACATCCATTCTATTTATTTAGGAAACTACCTTTCATCCTAATAGGAAAAGCTTTATCATATAGTTAAACCTGGCATTAAAACGCTTACAACACTTATTTTAGCACCGGGATTTAGGCAGAGAAATATCGATTTCGAACGTAAATTTACACTATTTCACACTAAAGGAGGGAGACCAACTTGACAGAAACTACCTTTCTATCGTTTCTTGCACCCCCATTTCCTTACTTTATCGAGGGAAACCTTACAACTTATAAAAAAGGACAAAGACACCCTAACCGCTATAACTTGGGATTTTTTGATGTGATTATTATGAAGGAAGGAAGCCTTTATTTAGGAGAGGAAAATAAGCAGTGGAAGCTGCTGCCACATGACGTTCTTATTTTGGAACCTAATAAGCACCATTTTCCGGTGGAGCCCTGTACTGAGGACACTGTGTTTTATTGGTTTCACTTTCAGACAAAAGATAAATGGTGTGTCCAAAAGGAGCAAAAACCATTGGAGCCGGACCAGCCTGTTCCAACTTTACATTATTACTCTGATAACAACACGGTTCATCTGCCAAAACATCAAAAACTGGGAAACCCAAATGAACTATTCAATCGGTTAGATTTACTTTTAAAATCAACCGTCAAAATCCGCTCATTGGCTTTTTGGGAAACACAGCAAATTTTCATGCAGGTGCTGCAATGCCTCGAAAATGATCAACATAATCAAAGCAGCAATGTGAAGCTTGCTGAGCAAATTGAAATCTACATAAAACAAAACTATAAAGAACCGATTACAAATAAAAGCTTGGCAGCCCAATTCCATGTTCACGAAAACTATTTAGCACGATGCATGAAGGTAGCGTTTAACTGTACACCACTTGAATACTTGTCTAACTATCGAATCGAACAAGCCCGCCTTCATCTATTGAAAACTGACCTGCCCCTACACCTCATCTCAGAAGAAATCGGCTTCACACGCCTAAGCTACTTCTCCCAATGCTTCAAAAACAAATACGGCGTATCACCAGCTAACTACCGCAAGCAGTACAGGAGGGACAGAAGTGGCGTTGGTAGCGGGACGGGGGGACAGGTACCTTGACCCACACAAAAAAGGGACAAGGGACCTGTCCCCCTGACCCATTATTTGTCCATCCACACTTCTCCGTCTTTGTATGTCATTTGTTCTGGGTAGCGTAGGTTTAGGACTTCTTCTTGTGTTTGGATGGATGGTGCTTTTGTTGAGAGTGAGACGATTATATTGGTTAGGATGGCTGCGGCTGCTCCGAATACACCTGCGCCTGTGTCGATAATGCCGGCGATGGTGAAACCGCCGTATTTAGAGGCAAAGATGTAGATGAGTGTTACCGCTAAACCGACTAGCATTCCAGAGATGACGCCTTGAGTGTTTGAACGCTTCCACCATACTCCGATGAGTAGTGCCGGGAAGAATGTCCCTGATGCCAGCGCAAAAGCCCAAGCGACGATTTGTGTGATCGCTCCCGGTGGATTTAGTGCGATTAACCCCGCTAATACAGTCGCAATGACAATTGACCAGCGAGCAACGGCTAAGCGGTTCTTTTCAGATGCATTTGGCTTCATCACTCGATAGTAAATATCATGTGCAAAGGATGAAGATATGGCGATCATTAAGCCGCCGGCTGTTGATAGAGCTGCTGCCATTGCCCCTGCGGCAACAAGTCCGATGACGAACATTCCAAGATTGGCAATTTCAGGTGTTGCCATTACGACAATATCATTGGAAATCATCAATTCGCTCCATTGTAAAATGCCATCACCGTTTCCATCAGCAATTTGCAGTTTTCCTGTGTTTACCCATGATTCAGTCCATGCAGGCAGCTCAGATAGCTTTTGTCCGGCAACCTGTGTCATTAAAATAAAACGCGAAAACGCAGCATATGCTGGTGCAGATAAATATAAAAGTCCGATAAACAGAATCGCCCAAGCCCCAGACCATCTTGCCGCTTTCATTGTTGACACCGTGTAAAAACGAACAATTACGTGTGGAAGACCAGCTGTTCCTGCCATTAACGTAAACATAAGTGCAAGGAACTGCCATTTCGTTCCGTTAGTAAATGGAGCAAAATATTCAGAGATCCCGAGTTGACGATCAAGCTCCCCCATTTCCTCGACAATTTTTCCATACGAAAGCCATGGAGCTGGATTTCCTGTAATTTGCAGTGACATGAAAATAACCGGAATTAAATAAGCGATGATGAGGATAATGTATTGCGCAACCTGTGTCCACGTTATCCCTTTCATTCCCCCAAATGCTGCGTAAAAGGCAATGAGCACCACGCCAATCATTGTTCCAAGCTTTGCATCAATCTCAAAAAGGCGGCCGATCACAACTCCCGACCCGGATAATTGCCCAATTGAGTAGGTAAAGCTGATAATAATGGTACATAAAGCCGCAATGACACGGGCTGTGTGACTGTTATAGCGATCTCCAATGAATTCCGGTACAGTATAACGACCATACTTACGAAGCTGTGGTGCGAGCAGGAAGGTTAATAGAAGATATCCACCTGTCCATCCCATAATATAAGCAAGTCCATCATATCCAAGCAGCATAATCGTACCAGCCATCCCAATGAATGAGGCTGCACTCATCCAATCCGCTCCGATGGCCATTCCATTAAAAATCGGTGGTACTCCGCGGCCTGCTACATAAAAGTCAGATGTTTGCTTCGCTGTATTGTAAACCGCAATTCCAATATACAAGGCAAAGGTAAGTAAAATAATAGCAAGTGAAACAAGAAATTGAGCGTCCAATAAAAATCCCCCTTATTAACTTGAGCACTCCCCTATGTACTCAATAGCTAGTGAATGCTTTATCTGATCCCCTTTTAATCAATGTAATATCCATTCTATATTTTTTGTTTTTTAATGATCCAACGTTTTTCCGGCGCTAAGCTGTTCATTTTTTGATTCATCAATGCCATATTTTTTATCAATTGAATCACTGACTTTTGCGTTAATAAATAATAAAAGAATAAAGACCACAACAGCCCCCTGCGCCCCCATAAAATAGTGAAAAGGAAAGCCATTAATCGTAAAACCGCTGAAAAACTCCGCAAATAAGACAATACCGAACGATGATAATGCCCCAATGATTAAGTAAATGACAATGTTTCTTGTTCGTTCTCTAAAATAAGCATCCGCTACGTTTTTATCAATTTTTTTCATAAAGCACCTCCTGAAAATGAATGATCACTCGGAACCTTAAGACAGACTGAAGATGAATTTTATTGTTTCTAAAAATGGTGCAGGTACTAATGCAATTTGGACAACGAAGTAAATAAGCAGTGTTACTACCGGGATGAGTAAAAACTGAGGTTTTTTCTTTCTTAAGCAAAAGATAAGACTAAAAAGAGTTAAAGCAAGCATCAAGAATAATGTCATCATATTTGACTCTCCTCCTTCATATAATTGTAAGCGTTATCATATTATGATATACTGAATACACCTCCTGACAGCTTTAACATGTCTTATTATGTATGGAAAAGATATAGCTGGTCAATAAAAAATTGAAAATTAAGGATATTTTTCCTTCGACAACTTTTTTGGCGGTCTATCGCCATCCGTCGTAAAATTTGGTATATTTACCCTATTATGAAGATAAAAACATTGCTACTCTATATTTGCTCTCTAAGTTATTTTTCACTGCTTTTATATTTATTGTTTTTCTCTGCGTACCGGCAGTCTGTTGAGGGTGAGATTGCTTATAACCTTGTTCCCTTTAGGACAATTGGCGCCTATTTTCGCAGCTTTGACGGCTTTTTACTAACTGACCCGTTTATCGGAAATATATTGGCTTTTCTTCCGTTCGGCTTTTTTCTGCCGACTTTTTGGAAGATGGTCGACTCAATTTACAAGGCAGTTCTTTGGACTTTTGTCTTGTCGTTGTCTGTTGAAGGATCTCAATTTCTGTTTCGGGTAGGAGCTTTTGATGTGGATGATTTGCTCTTAAATACATGTGGTGGGGGATTGGGGTTTGGCTTGTTTTGGTTCGTTAGAAAAACGTGGCTTATCGTCAAGTTCTAATGGTGAAGGTCGTGCCTACTGATTACATAAAAAATCGAGGTTGATCTCTGAGTCATTTGAGTTCAACCTCGTATCGTTGGAGGGACAAGGAACCTGTCCCTGTGTCCCGGCTTATTCTGCGCCTTTGTCAGCGTCTTTTTCTTTGTCTGATTCAGGGGCTTTTTCTGATTTGTCAGCGTCTTCTTTTGGTGTTTCAGTGTCTTTTGCTGGAGCTTCTTCAGCTGGTTTTTCTTCTTCAGCTGGTGCTTCTTCAGTTTCACCTGCAGGAGCTGGAGCTTCTTCACTTACTTCTTCTTCTGTTGCTTCTTCTTCAGCAGCTTCTTCAATGGATGTTACCGGCTTACCCATGAAGCTTTCTGGATTTAAAGCTGTACCCGCTTGGCGGATTTCAAAGTGAACATGGTTGCCATCTTCTTCATTGTAAAGATTTTCACCAGATTTACCGATTACTTCGTTTTGCTCAACTTTGTCACCAGCTTGTACACTAGCTTCTGCTAATGATTGGTAAACTGTTACGACTTCGTTTTCGTGCTCAATTTCTACAACAAATCCTAAGATTGGATCTTTTTCAGCTTTTGTTACAGTACCACTAAGTGATGCTACAACATCGAATTGCTTTTGATCTTCTCTTGCGATGTCGATTCCTTTGTTCATTCTATACGTATTGTTATAGAATACAAGTGCTGCTTCTTGCTCTTCTGTTGTTGCATTCGGGTCATAAAACTTTTTCACAACGTTTACTGCTTCAGCATCTACTGCAGGCATTGCGAAGTTTTCTTTTGTTGCATTTACTTCAACTGCTTCCTGCTCATCTAATGCGATTTCATCTTGGTTATTTTGCAAATCCTCTGCAACATTGTTGCTGATGTTTTGGTACCATAATACTGCTGTAAGGATAACTGCTGCACTCATTAGGTAAATTGCCGGAAATACCCAACGTTTTCTGAAAAATTGTTGAACTTTGGTTTGAGAAGTACGTTTCTTTTCTTCCTCTCTCATTCTATCATCACCTCAGAAATCAGTCTGAACAGATTATCTGAATTATATACACATCCAGTAAAAAAAATTTTTTAAAATTAGTTTGCGCAATGTTTATAATAATATGTAGGCATTTTAAAAAAATTTTTTAGAACGTTGAGATAGGAGTATTTATAGATGAAAAAAATTGCATTTACGCTGTTGCCTGTTCTATATATGGCCTTTATTTGGACATTATCAAGCTTTCCGGCAGATGCGATTGTGGATACACAGCTTTCGTTTGATGCATTATTGAAGGAATCCCTGCATCTTATTGAATTTGCGATTCTTTATTGGTTCATAGCCTTTGCTTTTATGGCACATGGCAAATGGACAGAAAAAGCGAGTATCATTGCGGCTGTTATTTCGATTGCATACGGGCTAACAGATGAAATCCATCAATCCTTTGTTCCGGCACGCTCTGCGACTGTGATTGATTTTGTTAAAGATACGATCGGTGTGGCCGTTTCTTATTGGATTGCGAAACGGAAGTTTTTTTCGAATTGATTTATCAGCGGGTTTCGGGGATTTATCAGCGAAAAGCATAATTTATCGGCGAATACAGCGATATTTCAGCGAAATCAAGAATTTATCAGCGAAACCGAAAAGGAGCCCTCGGGCTCCTTTAATTTTTGGCTGTATATTTAGATAAGAATGGTTCTGCTTCAGATACCTTTGTTCCATTATAATAATGAGCAATGATTTCTTCATATGTTTTACCATCCTCCGCCATAAAGTTTGCCCCGTATTGGCTCATTCCAACTCCATGGCCAAACCCTTTTGTTTCAATAACAACTGAGTCACCTTTGATTTCCCATGTGAAATCACTTGATTTTAGACCTAGTTCTTCTCTTATTTGCCTTCCAGTAAACTGCTTTCCATTTATATCAACCTTAGCGACGCGTTTTCCTGGTGTTAGTTCGGTTATTTTTCCAACTGTCCCGCTTGATGTATCGAGTTTTACTCCTAATGTGCTTTCAAAGTCCTTAATCGAGATCACTTTTTTATCATAAAATTTAGGAGAATTTTTGTCCCATGAGCTTTTTACACTTTTTAAATAAGGAATTGCTTCTGTCCAATAGGCCTCAGAGTTTTCTGTATATCCATTGCTTGTTGAGAAAAACGATGCATCAATTGGCTGGTCTTGATATGTAAGGATTTTTCCTTGAGTCGCTGCAACAGCTGCTGTGATTTTTTGCAGCTTTGATTCATATTCGTCTCCCCAAATGGCTTTTAACTCTTCCGGATTTTTATATACCTGATGCATTTGAGTATCTGTTACAGCTGCACCATCAGGAGTACTTATTGGTCCATTCATAAGTTGTTTTGTAATATATGTTCTTGCTGCTAGTGCCTGTGCCTTTAATGCTTCTGTTTCAAACTCCGCAGGCATTTCAGATGCAACAACACCTATCACGTACTCTTCCAGAGGAATGGATTCGATTTGTTTTGTTTGGCTTCGGTATACAGGTACATCTAATGGTGACTCAGCAAGCACTGGAACCTCCGATTTTGCGACGGTTAATTCTTCCCCCAATTTTCCCTTTGACTGCTCCATAAATGGTGTAACGAGTAGTGTCGGAATGAGGAGTATAATGATAAATAATCCTCCAAATGCGAAGAGAATTGGTTTAACTGGTTTCATGTTCGGCCTCCAATTGGTTTAGGATGAGTAGTATGTCTATAGTTCATCTTATGGCCGTGGACAAGCAATTATGACTGAAAAAAATGTGGACAATGTACTATTTTAGTGGGGATGGACAAGGGTTGGTAGAATCTTTTCTATTGTAAGCGTATTCAATTAGAAGATTGGTCGAATTCCTTTGTATTGTGGTTGAAAAACTTAAATTGTTAGCGTAATCATCCAAAAAGTTGGTCGAATCATCGAATGATTCTTAAAATCGCCCTAATTCCAGTGCTGTAATGGAAAAAACCACCTAATCTATGTATAAACTTCTTCAAAAATAGGCACTATAGTAAAGTCGTAAAAAAATAAAAGAAGCAGATCGCCATTTTAGACTTCTGCTTCTTTTATAAAGGCATATTAATCTGATACGGCAGCTTGCTGCTGATCAGACGTAAATGTTGTAATTTCTTCTTTTACACGTTCGATGTCTGCGCCGATGCCTGCAAGTTTTTCATGGAATGCTACATAACCACGGTCTAAATGCTTAAGTTCAGTAACACGAGTGTGGCCTTCTGCACATAGTCCTGCCAGGATGAGTGCTGCGCCTGCACGTAGGTCTGTTGCTGCTACTTCTGCACCTTGCAGCTTGACAGGTCCGTTGATGATAACAGATCGTCCTTCAATTTTAATATCTCCATTCATGCGACGGAATTCTTCAACATGCATGAAGCGGTTTTCGAAAACTGTTTCTGTGATCATACTTGTTCCGTTTGCACATAATAGCAATGCCATCATTTGTGATTGCATGTCTGTTGGGAATCCTGGGTGTGGCATTGTTTTGATGTCGACAGACTTCAGTTTTTCCGGTCCGATGACACGTAAACCATCTTTTTCTTCGACGATTTTTACGCCCATTTCTTCCATTTTTGCTACTAATGATGTTAAATGCTCAGGAACGGCTCCTTTGACAAGGACATTTCCACCAGTTATCGCTGCAGCGACCATAAATGTACCTGCTTCAATGCGGTCAGGAATGATTGTGTGGTGTGCACCTGTTAATTTTTCCACACCTTCAATACGGATTGTTCCTGTACCAGCTCCACGGATTTTTCCACCCATGGCATTGATATAATTAGCCAGATCCACAATTTCAGGTTCTTTCGCTACATTTTCAAGGACAGTTGTTCCGTCAGCAAGAGCTGCTGCCATAATAATGTTTTCTGTTGCGCCAACGCTTGGGAAGTCTAAATATACTTTTGCTCCCTTTAGTCTTCCATTAACTTCTGCTTCAATAAAGCCGTTACCAACTTTAATAGAAGCTCCCATTGCTTCAAAACCTTTTAAGTGTTGGTCAATTGGACGTGAGCCAATTGCACAGCCACCTGGTAATGCAACACGTGCATGACCATTACGAGCTAATAAAGCTCCCATAACTAAAACAGATGCGCGCATTTTTCTTACATATTCAAATGGTGCTTCTGTTTTTAGCTCTTTTGATGCATCTACAATCACTTGATTATTTTCAAAATGTACATCCGCGCCTAGATGGCGAAGAACTTCATTAATTGTATACACATCGGAGAGCGTAGGTACATCACTGATTATACTTTTTTCTTCACTTGCTAATAAAGATGCAGCGATAACTGGTAGAACGGCATTTTTTGCTCCTTCAACTTTTACAGTGCCGTTTAACCTACGACCGCCGCGGACGATGATTTTTTCCAAATTATTCCCCTCCGCGTCCCAATTTCTCTATATTAATATTCAGACGTAATGATTGGTGTTCCTATAACGACCGTAGTTTTATCGCCCATTCCGTCAGATCTTAATGCAATTTGAATGTTCATCTTATCTTCTTTTGTTGGAATATAATCTTCCCAAAGTGAGGTCTTAGCTGATACCGAAAGAAAATCTTGTTCCGTGAGCTCTTCAATCGGTTTTGCGTTGAATACTGTTAGTAATTCAACCATTGTCTCATTCAAAACTTCTTCCATCTTATCACCTACTATGCCTTCGATACAAGCATATATTGTAGGATTTTCATGGAAAATGTCGAATGATCTTTGAGTAAAGAATTTATCCATATCATTCCAATTGCGATTAGTACCTACACCTAAGACCTCATAAAGGATATACGATTGTTCTTGATCATTTGTGTGGGTGGCGAGAAACTGGAGTTTTTCCGTTATATTTTTTTCTTTATTTTCATAAACACCGATCGCTTTAAACACGTCGTCTTCATGTTTATACGTCCAAGTATATTGACGATATTGCTTCGTCATTTGTTTCAATTCTTGTATAGATTTATTTTCGACAAACTTTTTTGAATATAAAGACCATTTTGAAATCTCTACATCTTCGTTTTCCATTCGTTCTGCAATTGTTGATAATTTTGACTGATTCTCTAGCGCTACTATATGATTGGCTACCAAACTGAAGATAATTGATAACGTTAGAACCATAATTCCTATCCCTTTATTTCTCATATACGGTCACTTCCTCTCCTTAGTAACATTGTTACCGGATTATCAGTGTCCATACGTGGAAAAACTCGTCAATATTAGACAAGATGGAAATCATTCTTTGTTATCCCAAACATACATGTACATCTACGCATATGTAACCATACATTCCCTATTTTAAAAAGTGGTAAACCCCTTGTTAGAATAGTGTTGGAAGTTGTTGTGACCATAATAAATAATCCAGGAAAAAATTACTTACAATAGATCCAATAGCGATAGTTAACAATATGAGAAGTACTCTTGCTTGAATCACTTTGCCCGCTTTTATCCATTTATCAATATTTAGTGCTTGTAAGGCCCACCACGTTACACTGATGAAGGCTAGGTGCACGATCATACTGATTAAGGCCAGTTGTCCATAATCGGGCATACTTCACCCCTCCACTTATCCTCATAATCCTCTGAGAATAATGCTTATTTTAAAGACACACAGCAATCTCAATCTTACCTGATTTAAGCCAAAAAACAACCTCATATTTTCCTATTTGAGAATGAAAATATTTCCGTGTCTTTTTGACTTAGTTTCTTCGGTATATACCCTTGACTATTATATAGGGAAATTCCTGTTACATGATTGATTTTTGTTTTTAACAAAAATTTAATGAATGGTGCCTTTGTTTTTTACAAAGGACACACAATATTTATTTTACTACGGGAAGATACCCACTATATTCCTCATTTATGAAATAATTGTTACAGATTTTCATTTGTGATTTGTGTGGTATACTTTCAAGGTGAAATTTGTTCGTTTTATTGCGCTCCATTCCACTATAGAGTCAAAATAGTATTCATGAGCAACAACTTTTACGAGAACAACCTATGAAAAAGGGGGAGTTAGATGCAACTTAATTTTGATCATCAATATGATGCAATATTGGAATATGCAAAACAATTACCTTCTTTTGATAATATTTACGCAGCGCAAGCATTTTATTATGAATTTCGTCAAGAACATCTTCACCTATTAATGGAAATTGCGAGTGAATACCAAGTCACACTAGATTATTCAAAGAACAGTCTTTTTGCATTGGAACATTTGTATTTTTCATTATTCCAGAATAATAGTTTCTTTGATTTACAGGTGACGATTGAAGAGTTCGAGACAAGCATGGGTATCTATATGTGTGATGTATTAGTTAAACAGCATCCTAACAAAGCAGAATGGCTTGTAGAGGCTTATGCTTATGGTGATGATAAATATGTTATGGGAATCCGTTACGGCCGTTATAATCAATATTTTCAGAACTTATTTCATCAGTTTTATTTAATGAATAAAGATGCAGGGAAGCAGGAATTATTAAGACGTTATGAGCGGATGAAAAAACGATGTATATAAAAAGGATGGTGCTAAGGGCACCATCCTTTTTTGTTATCTCGTTACATCTAAACGGTTGATTGCACGTTTAAGTGCTAATTCAGCTCGTTTGAAATCGATATCTTCTGTTTTTTGATTAAGACGCTCTTCAGCACGTTTCTTAGCTGCTTGTGCACGGTTTACATCAATTGACTCCACAGTTTCAGCTGCTTGAGCTAAAATTGTTACCTTATCAGGTCGGACTTCGATAAAACCGCCAGTTACTGCAACTAATTCAGTGCTGCTCCCTTTCTTGAGGCGAACTGCTCCAATTTGAAGTGGAGCAACCATTGGAATATGTCCTGGTAAAATACCAAGTTCACCACTTTGAGCTTTTACACTCACCATCTCTACGTCTGCATCGTAAACTGGGCCATCGGGAGTAACGACATTAACTAATACTGTCTTCATACTCATACCCTCCTAGGTCCCAAGATTAGGCTTCTACACCCATTTGTTTTGCACTTTCAATAACTTCTTCAATACGTCCAACTAGACGGAACGCATCCTCTGGTAGGTGGTCATACTTACCTTCAAGAATCTCTTTGAATCCACGAACTGTTTCTTTAACAGGAACATAAGAACCAGCTTGGCCAGTAAACTGTTCAGCAACGTGGAAGTTTTGAGATAAGAAGAATTGAACACGACGAGCACGTGCAACTGTTAATTTATCTTCTTCAGAAAGCTCATCCATACCTAGGATTGCAATGATATCTTGAAGCTCTTTATAACGTTGTAAAGTTTGTTGTACTTGACGAGCTACAGCGTAGTGCTCATCTCCAACGATTTCAGGTGACAATGCACGTGAAGTTGAAGCAAGAGGATCCACCGCAGGGTAAATACCCATTTCAGATAATTTACGCTCTAAGTTTGTTGTTGCATCTAAGTGAGCGAAAGTCGTTGCAGGAGCCGGATCCGTATAGTCATCGGCTGGAACGTAAATTGCTTGGATAGATGTAACAGAACCTACGTTAGTAGATGTGATACGCTCTTGTAATTGACCCATTTCAGTTGCAAGAGTTGGTTGGTAACCAACGGCAGATGGCATACGACCAAGTAGGGCGGAAACCTCTGAACCTGCTTGTGTGAAACGGAAGATGTTATCCATGAAGAAAAGAACGTCTTGTCCTTGATCATCACGGAAGAATTCAGCCATTGTAAGACCAGTTAGTGCAACACGCATACGCGCACCAGGCGGCTCATTCATCTGACCGAATACCATCGCAGTTTTCTTAATAACACCAGAGTCAGTCATCTCGTGGTAAAGGTCATTTCCTTCACGAGTACGCTCACCTACACCGGCGAATACTGAGATACCGCCGTGCTCTTGTGCGATGTTATTGATTAATTCCTGGATTAATACAGTTTTACCTACACCGGCACCACCGAATAGACCGATTTTACCACCCTTGATATAAGGAGCAAGTAAGTCTACTACTTTAATTCCAGTTTCAAGAATTTCAACCTCTGTTGATAGTTGATCAAATTTAGGAGCTGCTCTATGAATAGGATCACGACGAGCATCTGCTGCAATCGGTTGATCTAAGTCAATATTTTCACCTAATACGTTAAATACACGACCTAATGTTACATCACCAACAGGAACCGAAATAGGTGCACCTGTGTCAGTAACCTCTACTCCACGAACAAGTCCATCAGTTGTAGACATCGCAACTGTACGAACTGTATCATCACCTAAATGCAGGGCAACTTCTAAAGTAAGGTCGATCGCGACTTCATTTTCATTCGCTTCTGTTTTAATTGTAAGGGCATTATAAATGTCTGGAAGTTGACCGCTCTCGAACTTTACGTCAACAACCGGACCCAAAATTTGAGTAATGCGTCCTTTATTCATCGTTTTCCCTCCTATCATGAAATGCGTAAGGCGCCGCTAATCGGCGACAAGCATAAGGCGAATAGGAATAGAAGGTGTTCTTTACCTTCAATTCCTATTTGACTTATAGCTCGAGACAGTCAAAAACGCGACGTCCTGTCGCACTGACTGCACTCGCACATCCTGTGCTTCGCCGATGGCGCCTGGAGCTAGACACAGACACTATTTTTCAAGCATCTGATTATACGTTACTATTCCAATGCTGCCGCTCCACCAACGATCTCTGTGATTTCCTGAGTGATCGCAGCTTGACGCGCACGGTTGTATGTCAAAGTAAGTCCATTAATAAGTTCTTTTGCATTATCAGTTGCATTTTTCATTGCTGTCATACGAGCTGCGTGCTCAGAAGCCTTACTATCAAGTAGTGCTCCGTAGATGAGACTTTCAGCATATTGTGGTAACAGCACTTCAAGGATTTCTTCTTGGTTTGGTTCAAATTCATAAGAAGTTAAACCTTTGCTTGAAGAAATACCGGAAAGAGGAAGAAGCTTCTTCTCTGTAACATCTTGTTGAATCGCACTAACGAAGTGGTTGTAGTACAAATATAGCTCATCATAAGATCCGTCTGCAAACATGTTTACTGCACCACTTGCAATGTCCTTAATGCTAGCAAAAGATGTTTCGTCACCGATACCAGTAATTTCTGAAATCACGTTCATTCCACGCTTTTTAAAGAAATCACGGCCCATTTTACCGATTGCAATGATCACAAATTCATCATTCGACTTGTGACGTTTTTGAATTGTTTGGTATACAGCACGTAAAACACTACTGTTAAATGCTCCTGCTAATCCACGATCTGACGTGATGACCAAGTATCCCGTTTTCTTAACAGGTCTGCTCTCTAACATAGGATGACTTACGTCTGTGCTACCGTTCGCGATGCTTGCAACAACCTCCTGGATTTTTTCCATATAAGGTCCAAATGCTTTCGCATTATTTTCTGCACGGTTAAGCTTTGCAGCTGAAACCATCTCCATCGCTTTTGTAATCTGACTTGTCTTCTTAGTAGAAGTGATTCTTGATTTTATGTCGCGTAATGATGCCAAAGGTTCTCACCACCTTTATATATACTATCGCAAGGAATAAAATTTTCATGGATGATAGTATAAGAAAAACTAAGGCTTTCGCCATTAGCTTGGCGACAAGCCAAGTTTTTCTAAAAAATCATCTATAACATGCTGAGTGAAAGCTCAGAGAGCCTTCACTCATATAAATTATTGTTCAGAAGGAGCAAAAGTCTTTTTGAATCCTTCGATCGCTGCAATTATTGCTTCATCTTTCGGAAGTCCGCCAGTTGTACGGATTTCTTCTAAGACATCTTTATGATTTTGTTCTGTATAAGCATGGAACTCATCTTCAAAACGATTGATATCTTCTACAGGGATATCATCTAAGAATCCACGAGTTAATGCATAAAGAATCATAACTTGCTTTTCAACTTTTAATGGTTTGTTTAAACCTTGTTTAAGTACTTCAACAGTACGTGCACCACGGTTTAGTTTTGCTTGTGTTGCTTTATCAAGGTCAGAACCGAATTGAGCAAATGCTTCAAGCTCACGGTATGAAGCAAGGTCAAGACGTAATGTACCCGCAACCTTTTTCATTGCTTTGATTTGTGCTGAACCACCAACACGAGATACAGATAAACCTGCGTTGATCGCTGGACGTACACCAGAGAAGAAGAGGTCAGACTGAAGGAAGATTTGTCCATCAGTAATTGAGATAACGTTTGTCGGGATATAAGCCGAAACGTCACCTGCTTGTGTCTCGATAAATGGTAATGCAGTTAGAGAACCTGCACCTTTTGCATCACTTAATTTTGCAGCACGCTCAAGTAAGCGAGAATGCAAGTAGAAAACGTCACCAGGGTATGCTTCACGGCCTGGAGGACGACGAAGTAATAATGAAAGCTCACGGTATGCCGAAGCTTGTTTTGTTAAATCATCATATACGACAAGAACGTGCTTGCCATTGTACATGAACTCTTCACCCATTGTTACCCCAGCATAAGGAGCCAAGAATAACATTGGAGCTGGTTGTGATGCAGAAGCTGTTACAACGATTGTGTAATCTAATGCACCGTGTTTACGTAATGTTTCAACAACACCACGAACTGTTGATTCTTTTTGACCAATTGCCACATAGATACAAACCATATCTTGATCTTTTTGGTTCAAGATTGTATCAATTGCAACAGATGTTTTACCTGTTTGACGGTCACCGATGATTAACTCACGTTGACCACGTCCGATTGGTACAAGAGCGTCAATCGCTTTAATACCTGTTTGAAGTGGTTCATGAACTGATTTACGATCCATAACACCAGGTGCCTGAGCTTCAATTGGACGAGTTTTTGTTGTTTCAATTGGACCTAAACCATCAACTGGTTGTCCTAATGAGTTAACAACACGACCGATTAATGCTTCACCTACAGGAACCTCCATGATACGTCCTGTACGACGAACTTCATCACCTTCACGGATATCTGTGAAAGGTCCTAAAATAATAATACCAACGTTATTTTCCTCAAGGTTCTGAGCCATACCCATAACGCCGTTTGCGAATTCTACAAGCTCACCAGCCATGACATTGTCGAGGCCATGAGCACGAGCGATACCATCCCCAACTTGGATAACAGTACCAACATCGCTTACTTTTATATCAGACTGATAGTTTTCGATTTGCTTTTTTATAAGCGCACTAATTTCTTCAGCTTTGATGCTCATGAGTTTCACCCCTATCTACGATCTGTTTGCGACTAATTGTCGCTCTATACGTTCAAGCTTACCGCTAATACTACCATCATAAATGCGATTACCAATACGAAGTTTTACGCCTCCGATTAGCTTGGAATCAACAACGTTTTGCAAACGAAGTGAAGTCTTGCCAATCTTTTTCGCGAATGAAACGGAAATGGCAGATAATTCACTATCTGAAAGTGGGCGAACGGAATAAACAATCGCATCCTCTGTTCCACGGGCTTCATTTGCACTTTGTACAAAGTAATCAACGATTTCAGTTACAACATCCACGCGATGACGATCAACTAAAAGGTACAATGTATTCACTACCTGCTGTGACAGGCCTGAGAATGCTTCCTTGATTATTGATTTCTTTGCTTCATTTGTAACTTTTGGATGGTTAAATACATTTATAAGTTCTTGATTCGTTGTAAAAACTTCTTTTACAACAAGTAATTCATTTTCGATTTGATCGATTACATTTTGTTCCTTTGCAAGTTGAAAAAGAGCTACTGCATAACGTTTTGCAACGATTCCTTTGCTCATCGACCTTCGCCTACCTCATTAATGTAGTCATTGATCAATTTCTCTTGCTCTTGTTCATTCAACTCTTTTTCGATTACTTTAGAAGCAATTAATACGGATAATGATGCAACCTGCTCGCGTAATGCTGCAACAGCCTGATCTTTTTCCTGCTCGATTTCTTTTAATGCTGAATCTTTCAAGCGACCAGCTTCAGAACGAGCTGCCTGGATGATATCTTCTTTCTGTTGCTCACCAAGCTTTTTCGCATTTTCTACAAGAGCCTGAGCTTCTTGACGCGCTTGTTTTAATAATTCGCGCTGTTCTTCTACCAGCTTTTGTGCTTCTTTATTTCTTTCTTCAGAACTATTAATTTCATTAGCAATATGTTCCTCACGTTGCTTCATCATGTTCATAACTGGTCCAAATGCATACTTACCTAGCAATGCAAGAAGAATTAAGAACATGATAAGTTGGAATACGATATCACCTGTGTTAAGGCCGCCTGTTGCCGCACCTACAGCAAGATCAAAAGTTAACATAGCTCGGTTTCACTCCCTTCAAGAGTTCCATGATGGGTAAGTAGTTCACGGCTTCCGATGAACTTCGTATTTCTGCGTCAGCTCCTTCGTCAGCATCCTCACGTACACACAATAAGGTTCTTAGGCTGTGCGAAACGCCTAAGTCACCACATCCTGTGGTAGTCGGTGCTTCCTCAGTCGCTTCCTTGAACTACTCGTTCCTCGAAACCCTATTATTCTTTACATAGTAATAAAGCAAACCATTTTCATCAATTTGTGTAAATATCTTTGCATAAAGCAATGGCGAAGGTTCGGTTTGAATGATCTTCGCCATATGAAAACATGTTTATTTTATCGAATTATGATCCCATTACGATGAATGCGATAACTACCGCGATGATTGGAATCGCCTCAACTAATGCTACCCCGATGAACATAGTAGTTTGTAATTTACCTTGCGCTTCAGGTTGACGCGCAATTCCCTCTACTGTACGAGATACGATAAGACCGTTACCAATACCAGCACCTAGTGCCGCTAAACCAATTGCAATTGCAGCTGCTAATAAACCCATTGTTAAATTTCCTCCTTTAAATGTATGAAAAATAGTATTCCTTTTGTTTTAGTTCAAGTGAACTGAACATATATTGATTAATGGTCATGGCTCACTTTGTGTGCCATATACACCATCGTTAACATAGTGAAGATAAATGCTTGGATTGCACCAACAAAGATACTAAATCCTTGCCATGCCAACATTGGAATTGCTGCGACAATCGAACCGAGAATTCCGCTTCCAAAACTTTCAGCATAACCGCTTGTTCCAAGGCTAACAAGCAAGCCCAGAAGAATTTCACCTGCAAAAATATTCCCGTAAAGACGAAGACCAAGCGTTAATGTGTTCGCAAATTCTTCAATTATCTTAAGTGGAAACATGAATGGCATCGGCTTGAAAAAGTCCTTACCATATTCAGATGCACCCTTCATCTTGATTCCATAGTAGTGTGTTAACGCTACTACTAAAATAGCAAGTGTTAATGTAATTGCAGGATCTGCAGTTGGTGATTTCCACCATAAATCATGTCCAACAACGATGGCAAAAGGTAATCCCAGCATGTTTGACACAAACACATACATTAGGAGTGTTATACCCAGCGTTAAAAAACGTCCGCCTGTTTGCCAGTCCATTGTGCTGCCGATAATGTTTTTGACAAAATCAACAACCCATTCAATGAAATTCTGCATACCTGTCGGCTTCATCGCTAATTTACGTGTTGCAGCAAAGGCGATGATAAAAACGATTAAACTAGCAATCGTAATCATTAATACATTTGATAAATTAAAAGTAAGACCTAAAAATTCCCTCACAGGAGCTCCGTGACCCAATAGATTCACCTCTCTTCCTAAACTAAGCGCGTGAATGTTGAATAACAAAATCTATCATAATAACGATGTACATCGTCATTAATCCAATAATGACACTAATTAAATCAAAATACTCTGGAAACTTTAGTGCGAAAAATACTGCTACACCGGCGGCTGCCATTCTGGACGTTGTTCCCAATGAGCCCGCCTTCCGCCCTTCATCTAATGCGCGTCCAAATTGTTTGTGCTTTCTTACCATGATCCACAGGTTGTACAAAGTTATGCATGTCCCAAGAAGTAAACCTAGAAATACTGACTGATACTTCGTGAACCCCCACCCTAAAACATAAAGGGCAAGTAGAAAAAATATGTATTTACGGTATCTTTGAAACATCAGTTGCATATCAGACATGAAATAGTTAATCTCCTGAGAAATAGTGGTGGACTAATTTCAGCATGGCGTAAACTCCAGCAGCTAGTCCTAGCAGAAGGCCTAAGATCAAAAACAGAGGCTCTGTTTTTAAATAATTGTCAATCCATTTCCCAGTAAATACACCTATTAAAATAGAGCCAACTAATTGGGAAAGGATAGCTGACATGAGGCCCATCGCATGAAGTGGATGGCGTTTTTTTTGTCGCATTTTATAAATCCTCTATCTTGATTTATTAACGGATTTAGGGGGTAAAACATGGGATTTGAATGATATTGTAAACCTTATCATTATACCCTCGTATAGCATACAATAGGGAAAATATGATGTCAATTGGTTTAAAGTTAAAATGTTCACAATCCAATCAAATCCTCACAATTCGTTCACATTTAAACGCTTACTGGTACTTGACTTGTTTTATTGGATTAATTATTCACCTAGTAAAATATCTGTTTCCAAGTAATTTTCCTGTCCATTTTTCTTCGCAAATATAATGGCTTTATAATCTCCTTTAGGCACCTTCATTTCTTCTGCATTTATCTCTCCTCCGATCAACCCTCTAGGCGCCTTTTGCAACCAATCTAAATACCCGACAAACGTCAGTGAATCCGGATCATACAACGCAATCCCGGCTTCATCTGCCCCACCTGGTAAGTACATTTGATATTTAAACACATTAGGTTTATCACCGTAAGTGAACTCAAACCCCATAATTCTAGGATAGTTGGGCTCATCAATGACATACGCATATGGAATTCCGACTGTTTTTCCATCTTGTTGGATTGATAACCACCCTTCATAAATTCCCTGTTTCATTTGACTCGGTGTAAGATCAACGCCCACTTCTACCTGTTTCTTTTCTCCCGGCTCCATCTCAATTTTTCCAGGAAGTATCCATCTGATGCCAGGCTTATTTTTTGGCGTTTGAAATGTGATTGTTTTCTTCATGTTTGATTGATTATCGATGGTTACTTTTTCTGTTTTTTTCGTTCTTGGATGGTTTGTATCAAACTGTCCGAATGATAGAGCACCCGGATAGATGAGCACTTCTGCTTCAATTGCTTGTTTTACATTAATTCTCCCTGCACCTTGCTGATTTGGGGCTAATTTTTTCCCCTTTTCATCTAATAGGGTAACGGCATTGTTCATAAGTGAAGCTTTTATTTGTTCAGGTGTCCACTTTGGATGTGCTTGTTTTATAAGTGCGCATGCTCCTGCAACATGTGGTGCCGCCATGCTCGTTCCATGTAAGGATAAATAACCGTCAGGCACTGTGCTATCAATCGCCACCCCTGGTGCAACAATATCAGGCTTTATCGCCCATGTCGTTGTGACGGGACCTCTTGAACTAAAATCCGCCAGCTTATCTTCTTCTTTTTTATAAATAGTTCGGATAGACGGATTTTGTTCAATTTGCTTTTTTATTACCAAACCATCTTTCTTGGAAATGGAAGCAGCTGCTATATCTAAAGGAACTTCAAGTGAGCCCGCAAAGTTTCCTTTTACATTATTAAAAATAATAACTGCTTTTGCACCGCGTTTTTTGGCGTTTAACACTTTTTCGATAAATGGAATCTTGCCTCGTTCAATAAGGGCTATTTTTCCTTTAATTGAGTCTTTCAAGTCAACTTCACGGCCAAGACCGACATACTCGATTCCATCTAATGATTTTAGATCCCATGGCTTTGCCCCCTGTAATGTATGGATCGGAATTTCTTTCTCCACTCCAGCCACAGATAGGTATGGCAGATATATCGGCGGAGATGATGCTCCTACTGTGATAGCCTTGGAGGATGTACCCGGAGATCCGACTGTCCAAAGATCAGGACCTGAATTTCCACTAGAGGTAACAGCCACAATCCCAGCTTCAACTGCTCGGTCAAGCGCCAGGCTTGTTGGCCAATCCGGACCGTTCACATTATTTCCTAGTGATAAATTAATAATGTCCACTTTATCTTTAATCGCCCGGTCAATTGCTGCGATTACTTGATCTGACGTGCCCATACCACCTGGACCTAATGCCCGGTACGCAATAATTTCCGCTTCTGGAGCCATTCCTCTTAGCTTGCCGTTTGCCGCAATTATGCCTGCCACATGTGTTCCATGGATGGTACCTTCCCCTTTTACATTTGAGGTTTCCATTGGATCTCCATCACCGTCAATCACATCGTAGCCTCCGGCATAATTCCGGTGTAAATCCGGATGCTCATAATCAATGCCCGTGTCAATGACAGCCACCTTTACTCCTTTGCCTGTTAAGCGATGATCACCCGTGTCAAATAAACCCCTTACTTCTTCACCTCCAATGAACGGAACACTTTCATTAATTTGTGATGCATAGGAAATGATCGGACTCGCATGCAGCACAGCTTTATTTTCTTTTATTTTGTTTAGTTCATTTACTGGGCCTTCTATTGAAAAACCGTAAAACACATGTTGATAGGTTTGATGAATGACAACTTTCGGTTCCTTAGATAATAATTCATTTATCTTTTCCAACTCTTGTTTTTTAACAATCACCATGTATTTTTGATTTTGTTGTTCATCCACTTCCGGAAGTGGCGGTCGATTCGGAAACGTAATAGCTAATACAGGCTGACTAAAAATGAAACTAAAAAATAGAAGAATACAGACAGAGATTTTATTTCCCATCATGTTCCACCTCCATTTTTAGTTTGTTCCTTCTTAGCTGCAAACATGCAAAAAGAGGATCGCTCCATAAATGAGCGATCCTCTTTTACTATTATTTTGTTCCGTACAATCTGTCACCAGCGTCACCTAATCCAGGGACAATATAGCCGTGATCATTTAGTTTTTCATCAAGTGCTGCGATGTAAATATCCACATCCGGATGTGCTTCTTTAACTACATCAACACCTTCTGGAGCGGCAATTAAACACATAAATTTAATATTTTTTGCTCCGCGTTTTTTCAAGCTGTTAATCGCCTCAACTGCTGATCCCCCAGTTGCTAACATTGGATCTACTACAATTAATTCACGCTCTTCTATATCAGAAGGAAGTTTTACATAGTACTCAACCGGTTGTAATGTTTCCGGATCACGATACAACCCAACATGTCCAACTTTAGCAGCTGGGATTAATTTTAAAATTCCATCTACCATTCCAAGTCCTGCACGAAGAATCGGGATGATCCCCAGTTTTTTACCAGAAAGAACTTTCGATTTTGCTGTTGTAACCGGAGTTTCAACATCTACTTCTGTTAATGGTAAATCTCTTGTAATTTCAAACGCCATTAAACTTGCTACTTCATCAACAAGTTCACGAAATTCTTTTGTTCCTGTTTTGCTATCACGAATATATGTAAGTTTATGCTGAATTAATGGATGATCAAACACGTATACTTTCCCCATCAAATCATCTCCTTTTCTTTGACACTTCAATAGATTTTACAGAAAAACAAACACAGTTTCAAGTTTACGGTGAGGTATTTCGCAGGAAATTATATAAAAAAAGATCAGACCTATCATTTTAGATTGGCCTGATCTTCTTACTTTTTATAAATTGCGGTATAAAGGGAATTTGCTTGTTAAGTCCTCAACGCGTTGTTTTGCTTCAGCAAGTTTTGCTTCGTCTTCATGGTTTTTAAGAGCGAAGGCAATGATGCTTCCGATTTCGTCCATTTCACCAAGACCGAAGCCGCGGCTAGTTACAGCTGCTGTTCCGATACGGATACCACTTGTTACGAATGGGCTTTCTGTTTCAAATGGGATTGTATTTTTATTTACTGTAATACCGATCTCATCTAATACGTGCTCAGCTACTTTACCAGTTAACTGAAGAGAACGAACATCTACTAATAATAAGTGGTTGTCTGTTCCACCGGAAACAAGTGTTAAGCCTTCAGATTGAAGCTTTTCAGCTAGACGTCTTGCATTATCAATGATGTTTTGTGCATATGTTTTGAAGTTGTCTTGTAATGCTTCACCAAAAGATACAGCTTTTGCTGCGATTACGTGCATAAGTGGTCCACCTTGGATACCAGGGAAGATCGACTTGTCGATTTTCTTACCGAATTCTTCTTTACAAAGAATCATCCCGCCACGTGGACCGCGAAGTGTTTTGTGAGTTGTTGTTGTCACGAAATCTGCATATGGTACTGGATTTTCATGAAGTCCCGCTGCAACTAAGCCTGCGATGTGAGCCATATCAACCATGAAATAAGCTCCTACTTCATCAGCGATTTCACGGAATTTTTTGAAGTCGATTGCTCTTGGATATGCACTTGCGCCTGCTACGATTAATTTCGGTTTGTGTGCTAATGCTTTTTCACGTACATCTTCATAATTAATGCGGTGAGTTTCTTCGTCAACACCGTATTCTACGAAGTTGTATTGCACACCACTGAAGTTAACAGGGCTACCGTGTGTTAAGTGACCACCATGAGATAAGTTCATTCCAAGAACTGTGTCACCTTGCTCAAGGATTGTGAAGTAAACTCCCATGTTCGCCTGTGCACCTGAGTGAGGCTGAACGTTCACATACTCAGCACCGAAAATTTCTTTTGCACGGTCTCTTGCAATGTCTTCTACAACATCAACATGCTCACAACCACCATAGTAGCGACGACCAGGATAACCTTCAGCATATTTGTTTGTTAATACAGAACCTTGAGCTTCCATAACTGCTTCACTAACAAAGTTTTCTGAAGCAATAAGCTCAATTTTTGATTCTTGACGAGTACGTTCTAACTGAATGGCTTCAAATACTTTCACATCTTGTTCTGGTAAATGTTTCATCGTTCGTATCTCCCTTCATATTAACCACATTTTATCTTCGTTTATTTCCATCTTTATTTTACACGCTAAACAGATAGAATGTAAAAGATTTTCTGAAATAATTATGTTTTTTTTAACGTTTTGTGTCGTTTGTCTATTAAAAACCGAATGATGGTGTGAGTTTTAGTTGTTAATATTCGTTTTGGTATGTTGTTCCTTTTTAAATATATACAACCTATTGTCGTTACTTTTTCTAACAATGTCAACTGTAAAGATAGAATATTTTGAGAGTTTTTTAGTTGAGGTCCAAAATTAATATCCCAAGTTAAGAAATTCTTATTCAAGCTGCTCGTGGGAGAGCACTTATTTGCTATTTCCGGGATTTATTCGCGATTTTGGAGTTATATTTGCTATTTGTCATTTTTCGACAAATTCCACAAATTACTTTCCCTTCTCAATAAAAAAAGAGCCAACCTAAGTTGACCCCACTCACTTTACCGACATGATTGATTTTCTTTCGTTTGCTCATATACAGCTCTTACGCCGCCGATTAATTTCGGGCGGGTTTTCGCCATGGTTACATGGGCAGAGCCAATTTGTTTTACTTTGCTTCTTAATGGAACAGCGACATGCTTTAAGTGCATGCCTATAAATGTATCGCCAATGTCAATGCCTGCGTCAGCTTTGATAAACTCAACGACGGTTGGGTTATTCATATGCTGGTAGGCATAGGTTGCCATGGCTCCTCCGGCTTTTCTAACCGGAATAACGGAGACCTCTTCAAAACCTTTTGCTTTGGCTACTTTTCTTTCAATGACAAGAGCGCGATTCAGGTGCTCGCAGCATTGAAAAGCTAGTTCCACTCCTGTTTGCTTCTGAAATTGATTCAATGTTTCAAAAATCATTTCTGCTACTTCTTCTGTTCCAGCTGTACCGATCTTTTCACCGATGACCTCGCTTGTACTACAGCCAACTACGAGAATGTCCCCTTCTTGAAGATCGCTTTGAGCCTTAAGATCTGATAAAAGACAAGAGAGATCCTGCATCCAGTCTTGAAGTTTTGTCATGATTTTAACATCCTTTTAGTTGTGTTCTTCTTCATACTTCGAAATTTTTCCAACACGTGTTGCGTGACGGCCGCCTTGGTATTCTGTTGTTAACCAGATTTTTGCAATATCTCTTGCAAGTCCGGGACCGATAACACGTTCACCCATTGATAAAATATTTGTATCATTGTGTTCACGTGTTGCTTGGGCACTAAATGTATCATGGACAAGTGCACAGCGTATGCCTTTTACTTTGTTGGCAGCAATGCTCATGCCGATGCCTGTTCCGCAAATTAAAATTCCTCGATCAAATTCGCCATTTGCTACCTTTTCCGCTACAGGTAGGGCATAGTCCGGATAATCGACAGATGTTTCACATTCACAGCCCATATCAACGTACTCAATGTTTAACTCTTCTAATAAATGAATGATTTCTTTTCTTATATTAACTCCACCGTGGTCTGATGCGATCGCTACTTTCATAATATCCTCCTAAAGGTTTTACCTTTATTCTATCGCTTAAATGACAAAACGATCAATTGTTTTCCTTAATTCTTCTGAACTTTCAGCCAGCTTCTTGCCTAATTCGTTCATACTTTGGATATGATCTGATTGTTCTGTGATCGCTGAAGCAACTTCATGTGCTCCTGCTGATGTTTGTTCAGCAATAGCCGCCACTTCTTCTGATTGTGCTCCAGTTTTTTGAAGTGAATTCATTTGCTGGTGAATGAGGTCGCTAATTTGTTTAACCGCTTCAGCAACATCTAGAATCGATTGACCTGATTGATCAAGTAATTCGGCAGATACTTGTCCGTTTTTCGCTTGATTTTTTGCTGTTTCTACTTGATCAGCTATTTGAGTAACCACATTTTGAACTTCTTGTTGAATATTTCCGATAAGCCCTGTGATGCCTTGTACAGCTTTTGCACTTTCATCAGCAAGCTTCCTAACCTCATCTGCAACGACCGCAAAGCCCTTACCATGTTCCCCAGCCCGCGCTGCTTCAATCGAAGCATTTAAGGCAAGAAGATTTGTTTGGTTGGCAATATCTCCTACCAGAGAAACGATACTTGAAACCTCATTGGCATGCTGCTCTAGGCGACGTACAGCTGTCATGGATTTTTCGTTTTCAATCGCTAATGTTTGGATTCCCTCAATCAATCCTTCATAAACTTCTTTACTTTCATTTAATGATGTCACCATTTCTTTTGACATTTGTTCAGATGAAGCTGCTTTTCCTTCTACTTGTGAAGCGAATTCAATGATGTCTTCAACTGAAGTAGCAGTTTCTTGAATGGCTACTGCGGATTGATCTGCTCCACGCGAGATTTCCTGGACGGTGATTAAAATTTCATCCGCCTGCTTTGATGCGTTGCTTGATGAATTGGTTATTTGACTAACTTGATCATTTGTTGTTTGAAAATTAGCCTCGATACTGTGCACCATATTACGCATATTATGAAGCATTTCGTTAAACGCAATGCTTAATCCTCTAATTTCATCATCACTATTTGTAACAGGAACATCTTCTTTAATATCGCCTTTTGCTGCTTTATATGCGGCTGTTTCAAGTTTTTTTAGAGCTCTTGTAATAAATCCTGATCCAAAATAGGCCAAAACCCCTGACCAAAAGATCCCCATCAACAGTGTAATAAGAGTAAAGATAGCGGGTGATACGATATGATCAACAAATCCCACTATAAAAGATAAGAATATAGCACTTGTTGAGTACGTAATCACAGCAAGTATTGTGACTAATAAAACAAGCTTCATGCGCAAGCTAAACTTGTACTTTTTGTCTTCCATGACGATTTCTCCTCCAAAGGGTTGAGTCATTTCTCTAGTTTTAAAATAAGCTTTTCAATTAATTTTTCTAAATCGGTTAAGGTTTGGCGATACATTGGCAGCGGACCACCGAATGGATCTGAGATATCTTGTGTGACTCCTTCTTCATGATCTGAAACATATTCTGTAAGTGTATAGGTTTTTCGACCTACATGAGGATAAAGGTCAATGACCGATTGCTTGTGCTGATTTGTCATCGTTAAAATAATCGTTGCCCAATCAGCGAGCTCCGCTGTTAAACCAGAGGACTGATGATTACTTGAAATTCCTTTTTCCCTCAAGGCTTCAACAGCATTCGAAGAGGCCTGATACCCATCAACAGCAAAAACCCCCGCCGACTTCACCTGAATATGATCAGAGCTTTTCCCATGCTTCAATAACGCCTCCGCCATCGGACTTCTACACGTATTTCCCGTACAAACAAATAGTACGTTCGTCATATAAAAACACTCCTTTTTTCTATTATAATCAAAAATTGTGTCAGAAAGTAGTTTTATGAAATGTGAAAATGACAAATATGTGTGAAGGGTCTAAAGAAGCGTTGTTGTAAAGGTTTTGTGAACATTTCTGTTATTTGTTGATGAATGTCTATGAATCACATATGATGATAGTTAATAAATCGTAACGTTTCTTATTTAAAGCGAGGGATAAAGATGAACAAGCCTATAAAAGTCTATCTATTAAGCGGATTTTTAGGAAGTGGAAAAACAACCGTCTTAAAAAGAATGATAAAGGAATTCAAAAACAGGAATATGAAGCTGGGAATTATTCTTAACGAACTTGGTGATACGAATGTGGAGCAGTACTTATTTGAAGATGAAAGAGCCTATGAATTGTTAAATGGATGTATTTGCTGTTCCATTCAGGATGATCTAAAGACAACACTTAATCAGTTTGTCCAAAGTCCTGTTGATGTGCTTTTAATTGAAGGAACCGGTGTTGCCAATCCACAGGAAATTATTGATGCCCTTTCAAGCCCCGATTATATCGATCACTTTTCCCTTACGTCTTTGATTAGCCTTGTGGATGCCAGTCATTTTCTTGATTATCATAGTATTTTTTCAAGCTCGAAGGAAATTCGTCAGTTACTTAAAGAGCAAATTTCCCATGCTTCATTACTTATTGTTAATAAAACAGATCTTGTTTCATCTAAAAAGCTGGAAAAAGTAATGAAAAAGATAAACGAAATGGCTAGTGATCAGGCAAAAATTACTTTGTCGGAGTATGGGGAGGTTTCGTTCGACGAATTGCTGGAAGCCAGAGTCAAAACGATCGATTTATTCAGTTCGAACAGTTCGAATCATCTGCCACACCACACGATAAAAGCAATTAAAATAGAGGACATTCCTTCTATTGATAGAAAGGCGTTTGTCTCTTGGTTAAAAGAATTACCTAATGACGTTATTCGCGGAAAAGGTTTTGTGCGTTTTCATGATGACCCTTTCCTTTATTCATTTCAATTCGCATCTAAGAAGGTTTATTTTGAGAAAGTGGATGGCTCAACAACAGAAACGCCCATTATTATTTTAATTGGAAACCACCTGGATCCGAGTACAATTCGTTCTTCTTTTGACTATGCATTTTACGTATAAATGAAAGAAGAGACTGCCCCCAAACAGTCTCTTCTAAATCTATTAAAATGGCAAAAGGAGTTTAATTCCGAATGCCAGTAGAATACTGCCACCTAATGCTTCACTATAAGACCCTAGCCAATTTTGAACCCGCTTTCCAACTAACAGTCCCAGCCATGTCAGCACCATACTAACTAGTCCAAAGATCGCAACAGTCAGGAATGTTTTCGCTCCATAGATTCCTAAGCTTAATCCGACTGAAAAACTATCTAAACTGACACTTAATGCAAACACAATGAGACCGAAGCCTACCGGTGTAATAAATGGATCTTCATCTTTTTTAAAAGAGGCTACTACCATTTGAATGCCTAATAAAATGAGAAGTGTTCCACCTAATAGTGTTGCAATTGTTCCAAAGGTGTCACTTAACAACCTACCGATTAACATTCCCACTAATGGCATCCAGATGTGGAAAACGCCAATTGTGATTCCTATGTAAAAAATCTGTCTAATTCTTAACCTAATTAAGCCCATTCCAAGGCCAACCGAAAATGCGTCCATTCCTAGAGCTAGTGCCATAATTAGTAATGTTAGCAGTTCTCCCACCATTGATTCTATACTCATGTTCCCCCTCCTCGGACACGCCTAATTCACTTTATGCGTGTCCGAAGACGAATAGAACATTGATTATTTTTCTACGATCACCTGGTTACCCGCCGCCTTTAAAAGCCTATTCATAATTGCTGTGCCAACTCCAACCTGGGAAAAACTTTCACTTACGATAAGATCTACATCTTCCTGATCAAACTGTCTAAGCACGTCATACAACTTAGCTGCAACCGTTTGAAGGTTCGAACGATTTCCACATGAAACTACTTTTGTTGCACGATAATCATTTAAGGCTTCTTCTGTTGTAAGAACGCCAACCTTTTTGCCCTCTTTTTCATACTGATCAATCTGTTGTTGAATAAAGCGTTGACTACCTTCCACAATGATGACAGGCGCATTCGGCGCATAATGGGTATACTTCATTCCCGGTGATTTAGGTGCATGACCTTCCTCAACTAATGCCCGATCTACATGAACCTCTCCAACAATCCCCTCCATTTGTTCCTTTGTCACTCCACCCGGACGAAGAATCGTTGGGATCTTTGTTGTACAATCGATAACGGTTGATTCCACCCCGACTCCTGTTGAGCCTCCATCGATAATGCCACTGATACGCCCATGAAGGTCATGGTACACATGTGAAGCCTGTGTTGGACTTGGTTTTCCAGAGCGATTTGCACTAGGTGCCGCTACTGGTACATTCGCTTCTTTTAAAAGGGCGAGGGCAATCGGATGATCCGGCATTCGAACACCAACAGTATCAAGCCCAGCTGTCACTAAGTCTGATAGCTGTTCACCTTTTTTCTTTAAAACAAGTGTTAAAGGACCCGGCCAAAAATGATTGATTAATGCTATTGCATACTCTGGGATATCTTCAACAAATTCATCAAGCTGCTCTTGTGAAGCAATGTGGACAATCAGTGGATTATCACTTGGGCGTCCCTTTGCCTCAAAGATTTTACGTACAGCTTCATCTGAAAAAGCATTTGCTCCCAGGCCATAAACCGTTTCTGTTGGAAACGCGACAACTTCATTATCTTTTAGTTTAGCCGCTGCCTGTGTAATATGTGGATAACTGGTGGATAAGTTGGTAAGATCATCCACAGTCCAAAGTGTTGTTTTCATACCTTCAAAACTCCTTATATTCCGTTCAATTCAACTAATATACTAGATGGTTAACTCTTGAAAGTATAAAAGAAGAAGCTACAGAAAACAAGCCTTATCCACATTTTGTGGATAAGGCTTTTATTTTTGTGGATAACTTTGTTAATAAGTGAAACTTCTAACAATGGTGATTTACGGAAGCTTTGCGGGGAGGTTGCCACTTAAGTTTGGGATATGTGAATTTTATGATGATTTAATCATTACTTTTGCATTCGGATCCTCTAGTGAATCTTTCATGTGGTCAATTGTCAGCATTTCAGCAGGTACTAAATCCGAGTTTAGCTTTTGAAAACCCATCAAAGATAAAAACTGTACAGACGCTTCTTTATTCGTAACTAAAAATAAATTTGTAATTCCCCGTTTGTCAGCCAACGTTTGAATGCTTTGAAATAGTGTCACGATATGTGCCTGTTTAAGCTTGTCCGACACCACAAGGGAACGCAACAGCCCTGTGTTTTTCACAGGTTCCACTCCAATGCATGCAACAATTTCTTTCTCTCCATTCTCCATTAACACGAAATAATCTATTAAATCAGCAATTCCTTCTGAACTGATCCCCGCTTTTTCCACAAACAATGTTAATCGTTCAATATCTTGATTTTCTGCTATTTTTAATTGATAAAACATGTTTTCACCTCATTTTGTTTTTCCTATTTCAACTCTATGAGGTGAATGGTAGATTTATGCTCTAAATTTCTCGAAAATCCGGTGCGAACTAGTTTAATGGTATTTGTGATGAGGGTTTATTCACGATTTTTCTGCTTTATTGATGGTTTTTGGGAATTTATTTACTATTCTTCTAATATATTTTCGATTCTCAAGATTTATTTCCTATTTGTCAATTTCCGACAAACATCGACTTGATGAGATTCCTCAAAACAATAAAAGGCGAGGGCATCCCCTCACCTTTTTAAGAAAACAATCCTTCAAACCATTCAACTAAGAAGAATTTCACTTCTACTTCTTCCTTCTCTTCTTCTTCGTCCACTACTAGAGATGTTAGTTTTTCATTTGTTTTTTCTTGATCATTTGTTGTTTTTGTTTCTTCTGCTTGGACAGCTTCCCCGTTTGAAAAGTCTAAGAAGCAAAGCGGCGGGAATAGGACACACCACCAGTTGGCACCTTTTGCTTCGCCAAGACTGATTAAGATCGCATTATATTCACCAGCAGGATAGATATAGCTGCCATAAAGCTTTGTTGGAAAGTTAACATTTTGATCAAATTCAACAGAATAGGATTGTTGTATGTCTTCTTGTTCTAGCACATCTTCAACAATGGCTTCAATTTCTGGTAGTCTTGATTGAATCAGTTCTTCCGCTGCTTCAACTGACGTTAATTTTTCTACCCATGTTGTGATTTCTTTATTAACTTCATCACGTACTTTTCGTTTTAATGCTTGGTCTTCATCAGAATCACTGTTTGCTAGAATTCGTAAGCGGATGGCTTCATCTGGTATAACAACCGGTTCCTGTGAGCTTGCTGTTGTTGTGACAGGCTCCTTGTAAACACTAGTGATTGCTCCTACGAATAAGATAAATATATATATGAGTACTAATTGATTTTGTTTTTTCATGTCTCTCACGCTCCCTTGGTAGACAGTATGGACAGCGTGAGAGATTCTTAAACTATATTTTTTAAAAAATAGTTTGGTAGATTAGAAAGTTTCCTCAATTTAGTATGGTGCTCGTTGACTTCCGCTCCAGGTAAAGACCTAGTTATTAATCTAAATAATACAAAAAAGAGCAGGAAATCCCCACTCTTATTTTGCAGCAAAAACCATTCGATCCTTACCATTTATATCATAAACAACTTCTACCTTCGCATCAGGTAAAGCTTGTTCTAAGAGAACTTTCACATCTTCCCCTTGACCTGCACCGATTTCAAAAGCGATGAGTGCTTTTTCATTAAGTAAATCCTTCATATCACGGATCAGTCTCCGATAAAAATCCAGACCATCTTCTCCACCTGCGAGTGCCCGCATTGGTTCATGATCTTTTACCACTGGTGAAAGTGTTTCGATTTCCCAGTCTGGAATATATGGTGGATTTGACACTAAGATATCGATTTTCTGTGTAACAGGTTCAAGGAGATCACCATGCAGCCATTGTACGCTTGCCCCTAAGTTCTCAGCATTCTCTTTTGCCACTGCGATTGATTCCGCGGCAATATCAACAGCCGACACTTTAAACCTGGAGTTTTCTAACGCCAATGTAATCGCGATTGCCCCGCTTCCTGTTCCAATATCGACCACATGCAATGTATTAGCACCTGGAAAATGGAAAGATGCTCTGTCTAAAATTCCTTCCACAAGCTCCTCTGTTTCCGGCCTTGGAATGAGCACTTCCTTATTCACATTAAACCGTCTTCCATAAAACTCTTCGTATCCAATCAAATATTGGACAGGCTGACCTTCTGCATGTTTTTTCACATCGGATGAAAATGCCTCGATTTGCTCATCTGAGAGGACCAATCTCAAATTAGACAACATTATTGCTCTCTCCATCTGTAAATGATGGCGCAGCAACAATTCTCCAGCATTTTCATCTCTGCCTGCTTCCTTTAAAAAAGAAGAAGCCCAGTTGAGGGCTTCGTATACAAATTTCATTTGGTTTTAGTCTTCCGCTGCTTGAAGGCGGCTTGATTGGTCCTCAACAATTAGTGCATCCACTACTTCATCAAGCTTACCTTCTAAAATTTGATCAAGCTTTTGAATCGTTAACCCGATTCGGTGATCTGTAACACGGTTTTGCGGGAAGTTATATGTTCTGATACGCTCTGAACGGTCACCTGTACCAACCGCAAGCTTACGGTTTTGATCGTATTCAGCTTGTGCTTCTTGTTGGAATTTATCATAGACACGTGCGCGAAGAACCTTCATCGCTTTTTCTTTGTTTTTGATTTGGGACTTTTCATCCTGACACGATACTACTGTATTAGTCGGTAAATGTGTTAAACGAACAGCTGACATGGTTGTATTAACACTTTGTCCCCCCGGACCGCTTGAAGCAAATGTATCAACACGAATATCTTTTTCATGGATTTCTACTTCTACTTCTTCTGCTTCAGGTAAAACAGCTACTGTTGCGGTTGATGTATGGATACGGCCGCCGGATTCTGTTTCCGGAACACGTTGTACGCGGTGGGCGCCATTTTCAAACTTTAATTTTGAGTATGCACCTTTCCCGTTGATCATAAAGATGATTTCTTTATAACCGCCAGTACCTGTTGCGTTTGCTTCCATAACTTCTGTTTTCCAGCCTTGCATTTCAGCAAAACGGCTGTACATACGATATAAATCAGACGCAAACAACGCAGCTTCATCTCCGCCTGCTGCACCGCGAATCTCCATAATAACGTTTTTGTCATCGTTCGGGTCTTTTGGTACGAGTAAAATCTTAAGACGAGCTATTAATTCTTCTTCACGTTCTTCTAACTCGGAAAGCTCTTCCTTTGCCATTTCACGCATTTCAGCATCAAGCTTCTCTTCAAGCATTGATTTTGTATCTGAAATTTGTTCGCGGACTTCTTTATATTCACGGTAAGCTTCCACGGTTTCTTGAAGGTCTGATTGTTCTTTTGAATATTCACGCAGCTTTTTTGAATCGCTAATGATATCCGGATCCATTAAAAGCTGATTTAACTTTTCATAACGGTCTTCTACCGATTGTAAACGATCTAACATACATGTTCACCTCAATTTTCATGCATAACGTTATAATTATAGTATAGGTCAGATGAAGCGTCAAAAGCAAATTGATCAAACATTGTTGCTATGTAATTAGTATCAGCTGGTTGATTGCCGCTCCAGGATGCTCGCTTTCCGTGGGGCGGGCGGTGAGCCTCCTCGGCGTAAACGCCTGCGGGATCTCACCTACCCACAGTTCCCGCAGGAGTCTCGCACCTTTCGCACCAATCAGCCTAAATAGTTTTCTTTAAAGAACAACAATCTTATTAAAAAAATCATATAATATATTTTAAAGAAAAAAACTCCATTATTACCGAAAGAGGGATCTCACTTATGAAACTCAACAAAATCCATCATGTCGCTATCATAAGCTCTAACTATGAAATGTCCAAAAAATTTTATACTGAGGTACTTGGTCTTAAGATTCTTTCTGAGGTTTATCGAGAGAAGCGTCAGTCGTACAAGCTTGATTTAATGGTCAATGATCTTTACCAAATTGAACTTTTTTCATTTCCTAATCCTCCCGGCCGTCCAACACAGCCTGAAGCTGCCGGATTGCGACATCTTGCTTTTGAGGTAGACAATATTTATGAAGCTGTTCAAGAGCTGACTGAAAAAGGAATAGTTGTCGAAGAAATTCGAGTTGATCCGATTACAGATAAAAAGTTTACTTTTTTTCAAGATCCGGACGGCTTGCCATTGGAATTGTATGAAGCCTGATTCGTCGACAAACTTATTACATAATATGTAAAACTCCCACTTTCTTTGCCGAATTCGTTCTTGTTTTGTCTAACGTGAAGGGAACTGGCACAAAACGTAGAAATTCTAGTTTTGTACGTAAAATCAAGGGAGGAATGCAAATGAGTACAGCTGCTGTTGCTAAGTCACTTGGTGTTTCCAGAAGAACGTTAATGAGATGGGTCGATCAGTTAGATTTACAACTCACAAAAAATGAACTTGGACACTATCAATTTTCGGATGAAGATATAGAGAAAATAAAGCAAATGCAGGAAAATCCAGAATCAGCTTCACCACAACCGAAAGAGCAAACTCGAAAAGGGATTGTCATGTCTGTATCAGTCGATGAGGATAAAACAGTAGAGCTAACAAATCGAATTGAGGAATTAGAGCGAAAACTTCAAACAAAAGCAGATGATGTTGTCTCCTATCAACTTCTTCAACATCGAAAAGAAATGGAAGAGTTAATCGGAACGATCAACAAGCTTGAACATAGAATTGAAGAGCTAGAAAGTGCACAAAATAGACCAGAATTCTCTAAGGATCCTGCACTTGTTTTTGATCATGGACAAGCATCCAAAAAACCTCGCAGAAAAGGTCTCATCAGCTCCATTTTAGGCTTTTAGGGGCATCTTAACGCCCCTCACTGTTTTTTTCCTTTATATTTACATCAATTCGATATCTCGGTAATGCCGTAATCATATTATCATGAACTTCTTTTTCTTTTTTCTTCATTTCGTCTGCATTAAGCTTTTCTGTTGTAAAGACATTTACATGGATGGTATCACCATTAATTATCACTCGTCCTAATGATAATGTCTTATCATTCCGAATTGCTTCTTCTAATTTATTCTGATCATTCCCTTGGTCTGGTCTTGATTCTGTTAAATCTAAAAAATTAGGTCCCGGATTTTCCGTAAATTGTTCATCCTCATCAGACCCAATTTCATCATAATCACCATACCCTGTTTTCATTAATCTCGTGCCGTTTTTATCCTCTTCCTGTGGCTCATACCCGTCACGAGCTTGAAGTTGGCAACCTGATAAACATAGGGAAACAACCATTAAAATAAGTACTTTTTTCATATTCAAACACCTCCTATATGTAGGTTGTCCGAATTGATTTTTTTCATGATTTTTTATTAATGTTAAAAGAAACCCTACTCAATATTAGAGTAGGGTTGTTCAGGTTGGATTATCCTTTAAGAGCTGATTTATTTTTTCTAAGGATGAATAATAGTACACCGCCTAGAGCAATAACCAGTGCTCCAATGATTAAAAGATTAAACATATTTGTCGCTGTGTCAGGTAATGGCAACAGACTATTTTGTGACTGGTCTTTTCTGTCTGGTGATTCTTTATTTTCTCCATTATCCGGTTTTTGATCTATATTACCTGGGTCTTGGTCTCCAGTATCTGGATCTTGATCTCCACCATCTGGTTTTTGATCTCCATCTCCTGGGTCTTGATCTCCGTCACCTGGATCTTGATCTCCATCTCCTGGGTCTTGGTCTCCATCACCTGGATCTTGGTCTCCGTCACCTGGATCTTGATCTCCGTCACCTGGATCTTGATCTCCATCTCCTGGGTCTTGGTCTCCATCACCTGGATCTTGGTCTCCGTCACCTGGATCTTGATCTCCGTCACCTGGATCTTGATCTCCGTCACCTGGATCTTGGTCTCCATCACCAGGCTCTGGGCCGTCACCTGGCTCTGTTGCTTTTCCTTTCGTGAATGTCCATATGTCAGAAGCTGTTTTCCCTGTAAACTTATCCTCTGCTACTGCATACCAGGAGTAAGTGTTGTTTTCAGTTAATCCAGTCCATTCTACTTGTGCTGTTTCACCGCTTGAGATATTTTCTTTTTCTCCAATTTCTTTGTCTGTTTTAACGGTAACACTAAAGTAATCTGTTGCTACGCGTTTTTCCTTAACTTCTAGGTCAAGATCCATGATTAACTCATCTTTACCTGGATACTCTTCAGGCTCATAGAAGTTATAATCATCTAAGTAAGGAGAATACGTGTTAACAAACACACGGTTGTTATCCTGATCAAAGTGAAGCAATTTCATATATCCTTGCCCGCCTTCAGGACCACCTTGATAATCTCCAAGCATTTGATAGACTTCACGGTCCGGCTGGCCATCACCATCGTCATCGATTTCACTGATAAGTGTTTCAGAGTCATGATAGTGACCACTCAACACAGCAATCACATTTTCATTTGGTTCAACTACTGCTTTGTAAATTTTGTCTCCAATCGGACTTCTATTTCCGGAAACTAATAGGTATTCGTGGAAACTGAGGATGGCTGTTCGATCTGGATATTGTGCTAATACATCATTGATCCAAATTAAATCCTCGTCTTGTACACCCCAACCCATGTAAACCATGATGAAATCATTACCGTTTGCTGAAATCAGATCATAATGTCCCCGGTTATTTTTATAGCTGCCGCCATAATAATCTTTGTCTTTAAAACGATCTTCACCAAATCGCTTATAATATTCTGTGTAATCATTTGATAACTGGTCTACATCGTGATTTCCGGCTAATACACCGTATGGAACATTATTCTGATCTAGTACACCCATATATTCATCAGCATAGATCCATTCTTGTTCTTGACCAAAGTTATCAACTAAATCGCCTGTGTGGAAGACATATTCGATTTTTAGTTCTTCCTGTTTTTCGGCTATCCAATTTGTTTGTCTTTCGAAAATATAAGGATAGCTTTCTGAATAATATTGTGTGTCAGACATCCAAACAAATGTGTAGTCGTATTCTTCAGGATTGCTTGGGATTTCGTCCTGTATCAACACATTGATCTTGGAGTCTTTCACATATGTTGCGACTTCAACTGTGCTCTTTAATTCAAAATCCTCTACACCGGCAATTTTATACGTAAGTAATGTCCAATCATTTTCTTCATGGTTCCAAGCGTACATAGACACTTTTCTACCTTCTAGTGATTGACCGTTCCATGAAAGCTCAACTGTATCCGTCTCACTAACTGATGAATCAAGCTCGACATCAAAGCGATGATATGGGAATTGTTCACTTGAATCAGTGATTAAATATTCGCCATCTTTTTCAGATACTAAAGTGAGATCCTCCTGAGTAAGAGCTTCTTCACCTTCCGGATTCATCGTTTGAGGCGGCTCTGTATCTGTTGCGTTTTTGAATGCCTTTACGCTTTCTGTGTTGGCCGCATCATACTTATAGCCTTCATAGAAGGTTACATCAAGATCATCACCTGTTGGATCTGTTACTTTCACCTTAAGTGTTGGATCTCCATTAACAGGCTCTGAACTGTTATCAGCAGGTGAAATCAATTCAGGCTTATTAGGATTTTCATTTGTTACTGAGAATTGAACAACCTTTTCAGCCTTATTTCCAACTTTGTCTTCTGCCACTATCGTGACAGTGTGTGCACCTGGTTCAAGTTGTGAAGAAGCTGTTTGATAAGGAACTTCAATTTGCTTTCCATCCAGCATCACCTTCACTGATTGAACTCCTGCAATTTCATCAGTAACTGTTGGATCAATTGTAAATTCACCTTTATATTCTTTTCCTTCTACTACTTTTGTTTCAACTGTTGGTGCCGTATTATCGACTAATACAGAAGTTGAAACTGTATCATTCGAGTCTTTAGCTTCAATTGTGTGCTCACCATCATCAACAGTCGTTGTGTCCCAATTATAGGTTTGTGCTGTTGCATGTTCTTCTGTAATCGTAAAGGTAAAGTCTTCGAACGGACGGAATGTACCGTCATCACCCATGTCATATACCTTTGAAGGATCATTTTTATTTGGATCTGTAATCACAGTACCATCTGCTAAAATGAGACGAACATTTCGCAGGCTGTAATCATCGCGATTTTCTTCATCCTCTTCTAATTGGAATGGTGATGCTTTATTTCCTGCACGAACGGTTAAGACATTTTCTCCCACTTGCAAACGGTCTGGATCAACTGGAATCGTAAATGTTTTCCAATGTGATAACCAATCCTTGTCCATTAGGAAAAGAATATCTTCACCCATTGTGACAGCATTTTGGAAATACGTATTAAGACCATTTACCTCCAGAGCAAGATAAGCCTCATTCTCTAAAGAATGGTACGTATTTTCTTTAAGCTCTTCACCATCAACCGTGATGGCAACATTCGTTGCTGCTTCATCTTTTGAAGTTGCCTTGATAATTTCCTTACCGGACACCACATCATTGTCTTTCATATTTAATCGCAGATCAGAGTTATCAACATCACTATTTATTGTAATTTTAAACGTATCACTGCGAACCTCGTTTACTCCATCAGATACTGCAAAGAAATATTCAACATATTCTTTTCCAATTAAATCTGAAGCATAAATCATATTTGTATATAAATGAGACTCTGAATCAAGCGCTAATAGCGTTTCATTAAACACATCTTGATCGTTTGTACGATAGAATAGACGAACTGATTTTACTTCCTTATTATCAGAAGCTGAAGCAGCAATCTGAATATCTTCCGTTTGCTCTACTTCTGTCACAGCTGTTTTATTTTCAATCGTTGGAGCAATTGTATCTTTTTCAATATGAACCGGCTGTTTTGGTACTTGGAAGCCTTCTACTGAACCAGGAGTTGCATTTTCTACTCCAGCACTTACTTTAATTGCTTGTTTTGATCCGTCTTCTGGATACTTATAAAGAATACCTTTATCCGGAACCGTATCATCAACATTCGCTACATCATTATAGTAAGAAACTGTTATTTCCTCTTTTGTATTTGTCGCTACGACAAGTCCTCTTGCACTTCCATTTGCCATTCCATCACTATGAATTTTTACAATGTTTTTGTTTTCAACAAGGTTTGTACCAAAGTGTGCGTTAAAATCCGCAATAGTTTGCTCTCCATTTTGACCATTAATAATCCAGAAAACGAGTGTTTCTTGAGCAGGAATGACAACATCATCTGGAATGGATGGCCATACAACATCACTTGCCGGATCTGTACCGTAGCGATATTGAAGCTTATAATCTTTAAAGCTAAGATCTTGATCTGTATTGTTGTAAACCTCAATAAATTCGTATCCATCTGCAGATCCAACATTTGCAGTGTCAGGAACAATTTCTGTTACAAGAAAGGCAGGAATTTTTGTGTAATCTACATCTTCTTTATTTACTTTAATTTCGTATTCTTCCGTTTTAACCGTATTTATTCCATCAGAAGCTTCAATATAATAGGTAATGTTTGTGTCCACGTTTGTACCAATGATTTCAGCTGTGTAGCTTGCAGAATCACTGCTAGCATTCATTGCTAAAGAAGTGAAGTTTTGTTCACCTTCTTTTTTATAGTACAAAGTAGCAAAAGGAACAGCCATATTGTCAATTACATCAGCTTGAACCGTAATCGGTGAAAAAGCATCACTTTCTGTAATTGGTGTATGTGTAATTACCGGTGCTTCAGAATCCTCCGGAACTTCTTCTAACTCGACTGGTTTTGTTGGGACTTGAGTTTGTTCTACCGTTCCTGGGGTTGGAGTAGCAAGTGTTTCAAGCTTTGCCATTTCCGAGCCTGAACTTGGGAATAGATACTGAATAACAGCACCTGTATTATCATTTTCTGTTCCTAAATAGCTTGCAGATATGATCTCTGTATTTGTATTGTCTTTGATCACGATGGCACGATTTCCACCATTTGCAAAGCCCGGGAATACATCTTTAAATTCAATAATATTTTCGCTGGATAGATTTAATCCAAAGTTTTGATTAAATTCTTCCAAAGCACGATCTCCATTATTGAACCAGAATACAAGGGATTGCTGTGGTTCAATCGTTGTAGCAGGAACTTGGAAAGCCACTTCTTTTCCACTATCTGTGTATTTATAAACAAAAGAATAGTTTGTGAGAGAAAGTGATTGGTTCGTATTATTATAGAGTTCAAAATACTCGTAATAATCTGTTCCGCCACCTGCTGAGTTCGGTGAAAGTTCTGTAATAAGTAATGGACGATCACTATATGTTTCTTCAGGCACTTCTATCTTTACTTGATATTCTTCTGTTTTAGAAGAATTGATTCCATCTGTTGCTTCAATATAATACATTAAGTCAGACTGTACACTTGCTGCTGGAATTTCCGCTGAAAAACTTGTGCCATCTTCACTATCAGCATTCATTTTTATGATTTGAAAATCCGCTTCATCTTTAAGTTTATAATAAAGAGTTGCAGAAGATACGGATTCATTATCTGTTATCGCAGCATTTACTTTTACAGTGTTAAGCGCTTGCGCCTCTGTTACAGCTGTATGAGTAATGACCGGGGCTTCAGAGTCTAAAGGAACCTCTTCTATTTCAACCGGCTGTGCTGGTACTTGAACTTCCTCGATCGTTCCAGGTGTTGGCTCTGCTAACACCTGGAGCTTGTCCATAATAGGTTGACCAGGTGCATACTTGTACTGCACAACTTTTCCTTCATTATCTGTTTCATCTGGTAAATATGCCGCAGCTACAATGCCATTTCCTTCTTTATCCTTGATGACAGCAGCACGGTTGCCACCATTTGCAAATCCGGGAAACACGTCTTTATATTCAACAACCTGATCTTTTGTTAATTCCAATCCATAATGATTGTTGAAATCCTCAAGAGTTAGTCCGTTGTTATTAAACCAAAAAACAAGTGTTTTCTGCGGTTCAATTGTTGTAGCAGGCACTTTGAATTCTACTTCTTTTCCACTATCGGTATAATGATAAATAAAAGCATAGTCTGCTAATGGTAATGTTTGATTTGTGTTATTATACACTTCAAAATACTCAAAGTTGTCTGTTCCCTTTGAATTTGGTGAGATTTCTGTGATGAGTAAAGGAGAGTTCAGGTTAAAATCTTCTTCAACAATTTCAGTCTTGTCGGCTTCTTGTTCCTCTGTTTCTGCAGGTTGTAGATCTTCTTTTTGTTCTGTAGATGTTTCTTCTTGTGGAGTTGTCTCTTGTTGGTTAGTAGTGGCAGGATCTTCTTGAAGTTCTTCTTCATTTTGAGAAGCGGGTTCTTCAGTAGATTCCTCTGTTTTTGGCTGTTGTTCTGCTTCTTGGACAGCCTTCTCTTCTTCTTCGTTTCCTTCTTTACTTACAGTTGTCTCTTCTTGTTGGGACTCGTTGGTTTCTTTATCAGTTTCTTGTTCTGCTGTTGTTTCAGCTTGTTCCGATACATTTGTATTCGTATCCTCAACAGGCTTCTCAGCTTGAATGGCTTTTACAGGAATGACTGAAACAAAATTGGATAGCACGATGGCTGCCATACAAATAAATAAAAATAATTTCTTCAGCCTTTTCCTAACGATTCGTTTCCCCATGGCTTCCTCCCTCTAATATGTAGTCGTCATTGTCAATACTAATCGAAATTTGTAAAACTAATTTTAACGTAATGTAAAGGTTTCTAAATATTTCGATAAAGTACAGTTAATTTTGTAAACGCTTATTTACAATTTTATTAAAGAGAGGAAAATAAACTTTAAGGATATGTATAAATACCAAGGTATTATTCAATTTTTAAGGATTCTCTATTCGACTTTATCTATTTACACTATTTTTACATAACTCTTACAAATTTACAGAAGATGCGACATTTTTTGAAAAACAAAAAAACCTATGCCTTCTCATTTAAGGCATAGGTTTTTTCACGAATTAGCTGCACTATTCTCTTTTTTAAAAGTTTTTACAGGTGCACCAGGCACTTCATGGTGATGTCTGCATCTAGGCTCGTACGATTCAGATGCACCAACTAAAATAATAGGATCATCATATGATGCCGGCTGTCCATTGATTAATCTTTGGGTACGGCTTGCCGGTGATCCGCATACAGAGCATACAGCCTGAAGCTTTGTTACAAGCTCTGCAAGTGACATAAGCTTTGGAACAATACTAAATGGCTCACCGCGGAAATCCTGATCTAAACCTGCCGCAATAACACGGTATCCTTGATTCGCTAATAACGTTAACACATCAGCAATGTTATCATCAAAAAACTGTACTTCATCAACAGCAATGACATCAGTCTTTTCCGTAATAAAGTCAAAAATATCCTCAGATTTAGAGATCGGTTTACAAATGATCGCCGTTCCATTATGAGATACGACACTTTCTTCACTATACCGATTATCGATAACAGGCTTAAAAACTTTTACCTCCTGCTTGGCAAATGTTGCTCGTCTTACTCTTCGAATGAGCTCTTCAGATTTACCTGAAAACATGCTTCCGCAGATGATTTCAAGCCAACCACTTTGCTTCATAACATACATGAAACGGCCTCTCCCTTCTTAGAAAAGCGCAAGGCGCCCGCTATCGGCGACAAGCATAAGGCGAATAGGAATAGAAGGCGTTCTTTGCCTTCAATTCCTATTTGACTTATGACCTCGAGGCAGTCTCAAGAACGCGACGTCCTGTCGCATTGACTGCACTTGCACGTCCTGTGCTTCGCAGATGGCGCCTGGAGCTAGACACTAAAACTAAGTACAAATTTTTATCCTTTGAATCAATTGATCAAATCCAAGTATCAATATTTATCTATATTACATGCCCAAAGACATGATTATTCCGCTTAAAAATCCCTACCAATATATGTAGGATAACCAAGCTCCCACCCGAAAAATGCAAAAGTAGGCGTGAAAAAACAGGCAAGAGCCAGTTGTCTTGCCTGTTGAGAAAATCCTTATTGTTGTTTAAGGCCGTATTTTTTGTTGAATTTATCTACACGTCCACCTGCATCTGCAAATTTTTGACGTCCAGTGTAGAATGGATGGCACTCAGAACAAACCTCAACTTTGATTTCGTTTAAAACAGAACCAGTTTCGAATTCGTTACCACAAGCGCATTTCACCATAACCTTATTAAAGTTTGGATGAATTCCTGTTTTCATTCTTTTCATCTCCTTCCGCCCTGAATCATTTCGAGACAGAGTTATATATCTAGGTTGGTCAACTCGTCCAATTGACGAACTAATATCCTAGAAAAGCACATGATGAAATTATAACAAGTGCCAGATCTAAAATCAAGCTGAAGTTAAATATTACTAGAAAAGCGGAAGTGCCTTGATCAGCCCCGACAGGCATAAGACGCTCAGGAATAGAAGACGTTCTTTGTCTTCAATTCCTGAGTGGCTTATGACCCCGAGGCAGTCTAAAACCGCGACATCCTGTCGCAAAGACTGCACTTGCACGTCCTATGCTTCGGGGTTAGGCACTGGAGCTAGACACCAACACTAAGTTAGATATGATATCATTTTCCCACTATTTAACAACACAAAAGTGTCCTATCGATTCCGTAAACTTTTCATTTCCGCATCTAAGTTGCTAAAGAATTCTTCGTTTGATTTCGTTTGGCGAAGCTTACGAAGGAATTTTTCAACGAAATCCGGTGAGTCTGTCATAGACTTACGAATTGCCCACAGTTTTTCCAGATGGTCTTTTGGAATAAGAAGCTCTTCTTTACGTGTTCCAGAACGGCGAATGTCAATGGCAGGGAAAATTCGCTTCTCTGCTAGTGAGCGGTCAAGATGCAGTTCCATGTTACCTGTACCTTTAAACTCTTCGTAAATGACATCATCCATACGTGAACCTGTATCAACTAATGCTGTTGCAAGAATCGTTAAGCTTCCACCTTCTTCAATATTACGCGCCGCACCGAAGAAGCGCTTAGGACGATGGAATGCAGCTGGGTCAATACCACCTGATAGTGTACGACCACTCGGTGGTATAACAAGGTTATAGGCACGAGCTAAACGTGTGATGCTATCCATTAAGATGATAACATCTTTCTTATGTTCAACTAATCTCATGGCTCTTTCAAGGACAAGCTCTGCAACCTTAATGTGGTTCTCAGGAACTTCATCGAATGTTGAGCTGACAACGTCCCCGGCAACAGAACGTTCAATATCTGTTACTTCCTCAGGTCTTTCATCAATCAATAAGACGATGAGCTCTGCTTCTGGGTTGTTTGTCGTAATGCTGTTGGCAATTTCCTTTAACAGCATGGTTTTACCTGCCTTAGGAGGTGCCACAATAAGACCACGTTGTCCAAAGCCGACAGGGGCAATGAGGTCCATAATTCTTGTAGATAAATAGTTTGGTTTTGTTTCTAGAAAAATTTGTCTATCTGGATATAGAGGTGTTAGTGCTGGGAAGTGAACACGTTCCTTAGCTGTTTCGGGATCTTCCCCATTTACAGCTTCTACATGTAATAAACCGTAATAACGTTCGTTTTCTTTTGGAGGACGAACCTTACCTGAAACTTTATCACCATTACGTAGATCGAAACGTCTAATTTGGGAAGCTGAAATATAAATATCCTCTGAGCTAGGTGAATAATTAATTGGTCTTAAGAAACCAAATCCTTCAGATTGGATAATTTCTAAGACACCTTCCATAAATAATAAATCCTCTTGCTCTGCATTTGCTTTTAAGATTGCAAAAATTAGTTCCTTTTTCGTTAGCTTGCTATAGTAGGAAACCTTGTATTGGCGGGCAAGCTCATATAATTCTTTCAGTTTCATATGTTCTAATGAAGAAATTGAAACCTGACTCATAAAAACACCACTCTTTTTCAATTTTCAATATTTTCTTTAACTTTCACCTATCAATGTTCAAACTCAATTCAAATTGAGAACTTGTCTAATAGTAAATACTATTTATTGCACTAATGAAGAGAAAAACTAGTTACGTTTTGGATAGAGAAGGAAATGAAGGTGAGCTTGAAGTAGTTTTTGTAGTATTCATTCAATGCAGCACTCTTTATTTTAACCCTATTTCAAAGATTTAATCAATGATTTTTGGAAAATATGCTTATCGTTAGAGGCAAAAATTGAAGAAACCATAAGAGAAATCAAGGATAATCCTTGATTTCTCTTGTTTTAAGAATTTTGCAGCTGTTCAATCTCTTTTTCCGTCATTTTTTCACGCCAGATGGTTGCACCCAGTCCTGTTAGTTTTTCTTCTAGTTGACTATATCCGCGATCAATGTGTTCTAAACCTGTGATCTCTGTGATTCCATCTGCCATTAAACCTGCACATACTAACGCTGCACCGGCACGTAAGTCACTTGCCTTCACTTTAGCTCCTTGAAGCTTCGTTGGCCCGGATACGATAGCTGAGCGTCCTTCTACCTTTATTGTTGCGCCCATTCTTCTTAGCTCATCGATATGTTTAAAGCGGGCAGAATAAATCGTATCTGTCACAACACTTGTTCCTGTTGCTTTTGTTAAAAACGATGTGAATGGCTGCTGAAGGTCCGTTGGAAAGCCCGGATAGACAAGTGTTTTGATATCAACGGCTTTTAATTCCTTTTGACCGCCAACAATGAGGATCTGGTCATTGCTTGTTTCGATATGCATACCCATTTCTCTAAGTTTGGCGATCAATGATTCGAGGTGCAATGGAATAACATTATCGATCATCACTTCTCTTCCCATCGCAGCACCGATAATCATATATGTCCCCGCTTCAATTCGATCAGGGATGATTGAATGACGACAACCGTGCAGCTTCTCGACACCATCAATGCGAATCACATCCGTACCCGCACCTTTTATTTTTGCTCCCATGCTTGAAAGCAGAGTAGCTACATCGATAATCTCAGGTTCCTTTGCTGCGTTCTCAATGATCGTTCTTCCCTTTGCCAAAACAGCAGCAAGCATAATATTAATCGTTGCTCCCACACTTACTACATCTAAATATATACGTGCTCCTTTAAGCTCATCTGCCCGTAGGTAGATAGCTCCTTGCTCATTTGTAATTTGTGCACCAAGTGCTTCAAACCCTTTAATATGTTGATCAATCGGACGTGGGCCTAAATGACAGCCGCCAGGAAGGCCAATGACAGCCTTTTTGAATCGGCCAAGCATAGCTCCCATTAAATAATAGGAAGCCCTAAGCTTTTTCACTTTTCCATTTGGTAAAGGCATTGAAATCATGGACGAAGGATCCACAATCATTTCATTGTTTTTCAGTTCGACCTTACCGCCAATTTCTTCTAACAAGTCCCCTAAAATATTGACATCAGATATGTTTGGCAGTCCCTCAATTGTCACAGGAGATTCAGCGAGTATTGTCGCTGGAATGAGTGCCACTGCACTATTTTTTGCTCCACTAATTGAAACTGTACCGTTAAGTAAATCGCCGCCGGCAACTTTTAATTTTTCCATGTTAGTCTCCCTTCTAGGAAGTTGACTTTCCGGAAAGAACATCAAGGGCGAAGTTATTGCAAGCAAATCACTTATGTATACGTTCACACGTCACGTCCATCATGTTTTCCGAATGAAACATTTTGTCAACATTAGTTCCGAATTTAGGATCAAGCTGTTTATTTATTTTATTGCCTTTAATTCATCTGTAAATACATAAGATTTATACTTATGTGTTAATTTCAGTAAAATGAATCATACCATCCTCCTATTATTAAACCATCTATTAGGCTGGACAACAATGTTTTAGGATAGATAATCTTTTAAAAAAAGAGTTAAATTACATGCTATGAGTTTTAGAAGATTCAAAAAGCCATTATTTGCGGATTTATATATGAAGATTCAGCAGGACTAAAATTGAAAACGGACAAGCACAGGCGAGTCCGTTCAACTATTATTCTATCAAGATTAGTCATCCAGGTAAAGGATTAGAAGGATTTAACGACAGATGTTAGCGCTTTCTTAATTTTCAGAATATAACCGCCTTTCTATTAAAGGCGGCTATATCATTAATTTCTTTTAGGATTAAGCTTTATTAGAAGAACCAAATTCACGCATTTTTCCGATAACAGTTTCTTTAATCGCGTCACGAGCTGGTCCTAAGTATTTACGTGGATCATACTCATCTGGTTTAGCAGCTAACACTTCACGAACTGTTTTTGCAGAAGCAATTTGGTTCTCAGTGTTAACATTGATTTTAGCTGTTCCGAAAGAAATAGCTTTTTGGATATCAGTTGTCGGGATACCAGTACCACCGTGAAGTACTAATGGCATGTTTGTAAGACCAGCAATTTCTTCCATTTCTTTGTATCCTAAGTTAGGCTCACCTTTGTATGGTCCGTGAACAGAACCAAGAGCTGGTGCTAGGCAATCAATACCAGTGCGTTTAACAAGTTCAGCACATTCTTGTGGATCAGCGTAGATTACGCCTTCTGCAACAACGTCATCTTCTTGTCCGCCAACAGTTCCAAGTTCAGCTTCAACTGATACACCTTTTGAATGAGCATATTCTACAACTTTAGAAGTTGTTGCAACATTCTCTTCAAATGGGTCATGTGAAGCATCAATCATAACAGATGTAAATCCAGCATCGATTGCTTCTTTACATTTGTCATAGCTTGAACCATGATCAAGGTGAATTGCTACTGGTACAGTGATGTTGTAGTCTTCAAGAAGACCTTCCACCATTTTTACAACTGTTTTGAATCCACCGATGTAACGTCCAGCACCTTCTGATACACCAAGAATAACTGGTGAATTCTCTTCTTGAGCTGCTTGAAGAATTGCTTGAGTGAACTCAAGGTTGTTGATGTTAAATTGACCTACCGCATATCCTTCGTCTTTTGCTTTGTTAAGCATTTCTGTCATTGAAACTAAAGGCATGTCGAAAATCCTCCTAATAGACCTTATTTTCTTATAGAGGTTGTTCAAAAATCCACCAAATGATAAGCTGCGTATCTCTGCGTTGCTCGTATTCTCCGGTCCTCACGCATAAAAAACATACGCTCCGGTCCTCGAATCCTTCGCGCCTTGACCTTCTTGCTTCTAATTTGTCGTATTTTTGAACAAACATTTAAACAGAAAAGTATATCATACCTAGCATGACCAAATAATTCCTTTATATGTAAACTTCGCATGATCACTTTTCACATCTTATAGCATACCAATATCTTCACAAAACGGCAACAATTCGACATATATTTGGGTAATATAATGTTACAGGGTTTGACAAAAGCAGACCCCTTTCACTTACAATAAACCTTTTATCTATATGGGTTCCCGAGTGTTTTCTTTTATTAGTTTGCTTTAAGTGGTAAATATTTCTTCACCGCATCTCGGATCTCGTCGATATCAAACGGCTTGGCAAAATGCGTAAGTGCGCCCAGATCCTTTGCTTCCTGAATCATATCAAGCTCACCATAAGCTGTCATGATAATCACACGGATATCCTGATCCACTACCTTCATTCGTTTTAAAATTTCAATACCGTCCATTCCAGGTATTTTCATATCAAGCAACACTAAATCCGGAGAGTGGTTTTCTACGATCTCCAGCGCTTGAAACCCATTAGCAGCTTGAAATGTTTGATACCCTTCTTTATGAAAAACCTCATTTAATAAAATACGAATTCCATACTGATCATCAACGATTAATATTTTTTCTTTTAGCATCCTGCATACACCTCTTATATTTTATAGTCAATCTATCCTTATTAAAAAGGAAAACTTTCCGCTCATGTATCACTTCATCAATCTTAACGAAGGGTCAATTACTCACCCACCTGCGCTAATCTACATAATTAATTCGTCTCAAACATTTATTTCCCTTCATGATTTCCTGTTCTTTTATCGACAATTTCTGACCGTTTTGTCATATTATACACTTTTTACCCGTATTTAAGTTACTATAAAAGCTATATTTCGATAACGCCTGACTTTCTTCTCTATCTTTTTATCGATATAATATACGATACTGGAGAAAGGAGTTTGTCTCTTATGATGAAAATATTTACAACTCAATTAACAGGACATTTCAACCGGATCTTAGACCAAGAGGAATTTTCTATAGAGGATAGTGCAAGGCTATTGGCACAGGCGTTGATGGGGGAAGGAACATTATATATTTATGGACACAATGAGTTACAAGCAATAGTGTCAGAAGCAAAGAACAGCAGTGAGCCCCTGCTTCGAACTGAGGCGCTTATTGATGAAAATGGCAAATTGAAAGAACTGTCTCAGGCAGATCGAGTCCTCCTCTTTTCATACCTTTCAACAGATTCTGATACCATTGCACTTGCAAAACAGTTAGCAGAAATGGGAATTCCAACTGTCGGAGTATCAGCCATTGCAAAAGGAGAAGCGGCAGGCTTAGAGGCTGTAACAGATTTTCATATTGATACGAAATTACGTCAACCTTTAATCCCTGGTGATGATGGTCAAAGATACGGCTATCCAGCACTGATGACAGCTTTATATGTGTATTACTCTCTAAAGTTTACAATCAATGAGATTTTAAGTGAATATAACGAGGAGTAAATAAGAAAACCCTGTTCTAAATTTAGGACAGGGTTTTTCTTATTTACTCCTGTATTTACTTGGATGATAAGTATTTTACATAAATTGCTTGGGAAGTATTGACTGTTTTGCAGCCTTCTAAATCTTCTTCATGCAGCAATCCTAGTTGGATTGCTGATCTTATTTTCTCTTCATCCGGCTTTTTTTCAATAAGATCGAGTAAATTTAACTCTTCAAGTTTTTTTACAGTCTGTTGTTGTTTAAATTTCACTGAATTTCTTATTTGTCTTTGCAGTTTGTATTCCCGCAGGACCATTTCTCCTTTAGCGTTTTTCCCCACGGACAAATCAAAATATTCATTAAAAGCTCTCTTCAATTCATCAATTTCTGTTTCTACTTCTTTTTTCTTATGTTGAAGTTCAAGAAAATGAGCAAGCATTTCTCTTGTGATGACCGTTTCAATTGCCAACCATATCCCCTCATTTCACAGATGATAGTTCATCATATTGTGCAATGAGGGAATATATTCATAAAAGGAACAAATGTTTCTATTTTGTTCTTTTCAGCAAATAGTTCTGAGATCTATTTTTTCCAGATGATCAAAAGCCCAAGCGCTGATCAGCCTCGGGCAAATAAGACGCAAATGAATAGAAGACTTCCTTTGTCTTTAATTCATTTTTGGCTAGGCGCTGACAGTCGAGAACGCGACGTCAATCTCCACGACTGCACTTGCACGTCTGTGCTTTGGAGTTAGATGTCGCGTACTTTTCCACTGTTCAAAGAACTTTATATTTTCCTAAGCAACAAAAAAAGCTTGAAGAGACTCACATTCTCTACAAGCTTTTTTACTATTACTCTTGTTCTAGGTTATGTTTTCTTCTTACATAAAAGTAAGCTCCGGCACCCAAAAGTAAAACGATTCCTCCAAATAATAGTATATTAAAAGAATTCGTTGCCGTATTTGGTAGCTTTTCACCTGCTTTATCGCTATTTTTCACCGGCTTTGCTTCAAGATCTTCTCTCGATCCTTCACCATTTAATAGATCATTTGATGTATTGTCATCACCTGCACCAGGTTTTATCGGTGTATCTTCTTCACCTTCACCTGGTTGAGCTGGTAAGTCACCTTCATCTTCACCTGTGCCTGGTTGGGCTGGTGTTTCTTCATCTTCTTCACCTGTGTCAGGATCAGAAGCTTTATTAAATCTTACATTATCAACAAACATTCTTCCTGCAAAGTCACTGTTATCATCTGCGAAAATAAGTAACATGTTACGTAATGCTGTATCAGCCTTCACGTTTTCAAGATTTGTTACGTCTATTTTCACTTCATAATGATAAAGGCCATCTGCTGTTTTTTCTGTTGAATCTAATGCTGTTAAATCAATATCAAATGTTTCTGCAGATTGTTGCCAGAAACCTAGTGATTCTGGTTGGAAAACTAAGTTAATTGAAATACCACCTTCTGTTGCACGTGTAGGATCAAGATATAAATCAAATGCAACATACTCATTATCACCGCGTTTTAAATCTTCTAACCAGAAGTCTATACGTGGTGCTGATGCCCAGTTGTCAGTTGGTTTTACATCAGGATAACCAAATTCCCATGATAATGCTTTTGAACCATTTGCTTCTTCAATCGTTAATGCTGTTTTTACTCCTGAGTCTCCACTCCATTTCCAGCCTTGACGCGTGTCATCTTCAAAAGTAGATGGAAGTGTTGCTGCTCCTTCTGGATCATTGATTACTTCAATCTCAACTTCTTTTCCTGTTACTGTTATATTATCTAAAGAGATAATATCTGTATTTTCCGCTCCAACAAATAATATCAAATTCTCTAATTTATTATTGTCTGGACTTTCTGCAATCGTTGCTAATGATGGAGCATCTTCTTTTGTTATCGTTAATACCGCTTTATATTGATCTCCAAATTTCACAAAATCCTCTTCATTTACTTGGATCGCACGCGTAGGATTTGCCCACCCAGCTGAAGGCCCTTGTGGAATGGCAGCAACAGAAACAGTTGTTGGTTTGTCAACAATCACTTCCATTGATAATTCCTGCGCACCTAAAACATCAACTGATTCACTCCAATTGTCTGCAGACAGACGTACATTTGCCCAATAGTTGTCTGCAGTAACATCACTACTTTCACTTAGTCCTGAAATTTGCAGAGTTCCATCAACATTCTTTAACGTCACATCCTTTACGGGACTGTCTCCATTTACGCCAAAGCCTTGCGTGGATTCATTAAAATCAAATAGAACTTTAGAATATTTTGTACGATCGATTGGCTCATATGAGACCCCTTTGATACGTGCACGAACATATTCACCTGATAAGCTTAATTCTTTTGGTGCCCAAACCTGATCAGCACCTGGATCTAGATCAGTCGCCTCTGTTTTCCCTAATTGAAACGGAGTAAAGGCTGCAGATGTTTCATTTTTATTTGTTAAGGACCAGTTAGCCCAGCTAATATTATTTTCATTTAAGAAGTTGATCCATTGGTTTGCTTCTTCTAAATACGGACCATTGTTTCCATTTGCTTCACTTGTTCCCCATTCTGTTGCAAAAACAGCTTGTCCTTTTTCTAGCGCATATCTTGCATTACTCATCACATTTTCACGATTTGAGCTGTCTGATGCAGCTGGATGTGATCCCGTGTAGAAGTGAACCGTGTACATTGTATTAGGATCGTCAATTGGATTATCAGCAGCTAAATCTGCACGCTGGCTCCAGTTCGGGCTCCCAACAATGACAATGTTTTGATTTCTATTATCACGAAGCATTTTAATAATTGGTTCAGCATATGACTTTACCTTTGCCCAGCCTTCTGCATTATTTGTTAATCCCGGTCCATCATTACTATTGCTGCTTGGCTCGTTAGCTAATTCATAAATAATATGTGGATCGTTAGGATAAAGACTTGAAATTTCTTTAAAGAAATTCAATGCCCCTTTATAAACATCAGCATTTGGATCTCCCGGAGCATGTACATGCCAGTCGACAATTACATACATATCATTTGCCTTTGCTAATTCAATCCCATCAATTACACGTTGCTTCATCACTTTTGGATCTGAAGCATATCCGCCTTCACCAACATACATCGCAAGACGAATAAGATTTGAACCCCAGTCATTTGAAAGAGCTGAAAACACATTTTCATTTAAAATCTCTGGAAACCATTGTAAACCATGAGTGCTCATGCCACGAAGTTGAATCGGTTGACCATTTTTATCAACAAGTGTTTTTTGTCCATTTACAACCTTAAGGCTTAATGCCCCCGCTTGAGACGGTCTTTTCCCTGGTCCAACAAGCAAGCTGCTGTAATCAGCTTCTGCTGCTGAAGCAAAATTCGGTAATAATGATGTTAATAATCCAAGAACCATTATTAGTGCCATAAACCTTTTTGCCATTCTGCGCTTCAAAATAAATCCTCCTTGTTTGATGTGAAATCTTTATGGAAATCGGTTTCTAAAATAAAAAACAAGATTCAGAAACCTTTTTTCCCCCACAGTAAAAACGCCCTTTGTAAAAGCTAACACAAAATTCAGTATACTATAGACACTTTTTTAATAGAAAGCGATTCAGTTGAAGTATTCTAACAATTCATTCTAAACTCTAAACCTCTTTACCAGCTCCTGAAGTGCTAATGCCTTTTGACTTAAGTCTTCTGATGACAAAGTAACTTTTGTCATAATCGCATTTTGTTCTTCAACTGATGCAGCCACTTCTTCTGTATTTCCTGCAGAAAAAACAGATATGTTTGCGATTTCCTCGATTAAATCAACCATACTTTGCGTACTAGCATTTACTTGCTCCACAATAGCTGATACTTCTTGTGATTGTGATGCAACATCCGCTACCATTTCAACAATATTCTCAAAGGAATTACCCGTTTTATTGACCATTATAATCCCTTCATTAACAGCGTTGATTCCATCTGTCATTGATTTTAGTGCATGATCAACTTCTGCTTGCATTTCATAGATTACTTTTTTAATTTCCTCAGCAGCTTGACCTGATTGCTCCGCAAGCTTTCTGACCTCATCGGCTACAACTGCAAATCCTTTCCCATGCTCGCCTGCTCTTGCAGCTTCAATAGCTGCATTTAGAGCTAATAAATTGGTTTGATCAGCCACATTTGTTATTAAAGAAAGGATCTTGCCGATTTGGCTTGATTTGTTGCCTAATGAATTCATGACAGAAGAGGTGTGTTGAACTTTATATTGCACTTCATTCATTTGTATAACTGTTTGCGAAACAATTCCTTGACCAGTTGTTGCTTTTTCGTTTGTTGCTAATGTTAGGTCTGAAACAGATTGTATCGAACGTGCCGCTTGTGTCATTCCTTTTGAAATCTCTTGTATCACGCTATTTGCCTCTGAAGCACGCGTTACTTGGTTTTCTGCACCGCCTGCCACCTCTTTAATAGCAGTAGAAATAGAAGCATTTCCTGTTTGTGTTTGTTCCGCACTGACTGAGAGATCTTCCGACGTTGTTGCCACTTGCTCAGAGTTTTTCATCACTTCTACAATCAATTGCTTTAGATTGTCTGTCATGGTGTTAAAATCCGTTGCTAGTTTACCGATCTCGTCCCTATTTTTTATAGAAATTGGCTCTAACATTAAATTTCCTTGCGCTACCTGTTTCACACTCATTGACATCGCTGACAGTGGTCGAGATATGCTTCTTGATAGAAGGAGCCCCATAATGATTGAGATGACTAATGCAACCACAATTAAAATAGCTATAGTGGATAATACAGTTGTTGTTACATGATGTCTTTCTTCCGCAGCTTCCTTTGCCTTTACTTGATTTAACTCGACTAGCTGTGTTAGATAACCTTCAACTGTTTCAATCTGTTGTCGGGATTGTTTAATAATTTGACTCGCTTCATTGTCTTGATTGGCTCTGGATAGGGTAAGAATTTCCTCGTGAACTACAAGATATTTATCCCACTCTGCCTGAAATCCGCTATAAATGGTTTCTTCTTCTTCAGTTGAGATCGTTTTCTCAAACTGTTCGAACAACTCGTCTAATCTACTAAAAATCGTATCAAAGCGTCCATCAAATTGATTCAATTCTCCGATTGTTTCGGCACTAGCATAAAACAGTTGAAATGCTGCAACCTGTTCAACGAGATACCTCATTTCCCCTAGCCTCTCTACCGATGGAAGCCACACATCCTCTACTTCACTTGATTTCTTATTCATCGTGTTTAATCCATTAAGAGTAGAAACGCTAAGAACGGCAATTAAAATAAAAATGATAGCAAATGCAGAAAAAATTTTCCTTCCAACAGTTAGCTTTAAAGGTAATTTAACGACATTTTGATGATTACTTTTATTTCTCTGCTTCTTAACGTATTTATGTAAGAGCTTCTGCATATAGATCCCCCATCCCACTGCCATATTGTCTAATTATCTATTTTTTCTTTTCCCCATTGATGATAAAAATCCCCTTTCGGAATCGAAACCGGTTTCCAAAAGGGGTAACTTTCTTAATAAAACATATCAAACCAACCATTTTTAATTGTTTGCTTGTACCAATAGTAACTATCTTTCTTTGTTCTTTCTAATGTATTGAAATCAACATGAATAATTCCAAAGCGCTTATCATAGCCTTCTGCCCATTCAAAGTTATCAAGAAGTGACCAAGTAAGATAGCCCTTAATATTTACACCACTATCTATTGCCCGTTTTAATGATGTTAAATGTTGTTTCAAGTAATCAATACGTCTTTGATCTTTTACTCGGCCATTTTCAACTCCATCATTGTAGCAGGCACCGTTTTCAGTGATATAAATTGGCACTGAACCGTATTGATCATTGATTTTTGTTAGAACCTTATAGAAGCCTTCAGGGTAGATATTCCAATCAAAGTCTGTTTTTTCATAGCCGATATCAACTTTTTCAGCGTCTAGTAAACCATCATTTTCTTTGTATCTAGTTACACTGCCTGTGTAGTAGTTGATTCCAACAAAGTCAATTTCCTGGTTAATGATAGCCATGTCTCCATCTTGAATTGGAACTGTTACACCTTTTTTCTCAAACCATTCCACCATAAATTGTGGATAGCTACCTTTGAATACCGGATCAAAGAACCACTCAACAAACCAACCTGTCGCTCTATTACAAGCATCAATGTCTTCTTGTTTGCTGCTAAACGGTTCATTCCATTCTGTATTTGGGGCATAACCAATTTCGCCCTCGCAGCCTCCGTCTCTAAAGCGAGATACAGCTTTACCATGTGCAAGTAATAAGTGATGTGAAATCGTTGTTGCTAATTGTAAATTTTGGTACCCTGGTGCATGAGCTCCGATATAGTTTGATAGAAATGATACACACCATGGTTCATTAATTGTTATCCACTTTTTAATTTTTCCGTTAAACTCTTTAAACATAAGCTCAGCATAATCAGCAAATGCATCCACTGTTTCACGACTATCCCAGCCACCCTTATCTTGGAGAGCCTGTGGCAGATCCCAGTGATATAGCGTACACATTGGCTCGATTCCGTTTGCTATGAGTGCATCTACAAAATCACGATAGAACTGAAGACCTTTTTCATTGATTTCTCCAGTTCCATTTGGAAAAATACGTGGCCATGATACAGAAAAACGATAAATATCAATGCCGAGTTCTTTCATTAATGCAATATCCTCTTCATAGCGGTGATAGCTGTCACACGCTACATCTCCGTTATCGCCATTTAGTACTTTACCAGGAGTCTTGGCAAAAGTATCCCAAATGGAAGGACCTCTTCCATCTTCATTAGCTGCTCCTTCGATTTGGTATGCAGCTGTAGCTGCTCCCCATCTCATTTCTTTTGGAAATTGTATAATTGCCATTGTTGTTGTCCCTCCACCAAATTCTGTTCTTATGATAGCATTATGACTCTCTTACAACTAAATCAGAATCGATAAAAACTGGCTTTAACTCTGATTTTCCATTGATTAAATCATTTAGCATGTAAGCAGCTAGTTTCCCTAGCTGTTTTTTATCCTGTCTTACCGTTGATAACCTGGGACTGCTATGTCGGCATGCGTCAATATCATCGCAGCCAATCACAGATATATCTTCGGGGACCCTTAGTCCCTTTTCTCTAATCGCATCAATTGCACCAAAAGCCATCATATCCGATGCGGCAAAAATAGCTCGTGGATACGGCTTAGTTTCTAATATTTTTTTCATTGCTTGGTATCCACTTTCTTCATGGAAATCGCCATATTGAAACCATTCTTGATGAATCTCCATACCAAGCTGATCCATTGTTTCTCTTAAACCTTTTTCGCGAAACATCGTGATCGCAGAATCTTCTTGACCACCAATATACCCAATGTCTCTAATTCCTCGCAAATAAAAGTGCTGAATCACCTTTCTAGATAAATTCACATTATCACTCATCACGAAGCTAGCTTTTGGTCCACTAAGCTCAAGGTCAACTCCCATACAAGGTATATCTTCACGTACAAGCTCAAAAATGGCATCTTCTATTTCTTCACCAGCAATGATGACACAGCCATCTACATGGAAATGGCGACATCTGGCCAAATAACTCCCATTATCTTTATAGAATTGTTCATTTGAGAACATGATAATGTCATAGCCTAACATGCCAATTGCCTTTTTAAACGAAGTGACAACTTCATTGAAGTAAGGATGTGTAAAATCAACATTTACTTTACCAGCATAAATTAACCCAATTAAATTAGATTTCTTGGTGGCAAGTGCTTTTGCAGAAAAAGTAGGCTGATACCCTGTTTCCTGGATAATATCCAGCACCTTTTTCTTCGTTTTTTCACTAATGCCACCATAGTTATTAATAATTTTTGAAACAGTTCCTGGAGATACTCCAGCCATCTTTGCGATATCTTTAATCGTTAAATTCATAGCGGTCCCTCAATTGCCTTTCACCTTCGTAATAGATTGCTTATTTACTGTTTAGATTACTATTATTTAAAGCAATTTACAATTTGATAATGGCCAAAAAAGGAAGGTAAAAAATTAGAATTTTATTTAACCGCACCATCTGTAATACTAGAAATAAATAACTTGTTAAACAGTAGGAAAATTATTAATAATGGTACTGTTGCCCAGAATACTCCAGATAAAATCATACCGAAGTCAATGTTGAACGTGTTACTTAACGTCGCCAAGGCCACTTGAATGGTATACATTTCCGGATCTCTTAAAATCGTAAATTGCCATAAGAATTCTCCCCAGACAGCTGTGAAAACGATAATACCTAATGTTGCAAATGCAGGTAAAATGATCGGTAACACAATGCTGCGGTAAATTCTAAAATTCGAACACCCGTCAAGTTTTGCTGCTTCAATTAATTCATCTGGTACCGAATTGCTTACATACTGTCTCATTAAGAAGATTCCTAATGGATTTAAGAAAAATAGAATCGCAACACCTTGTAATGTATCTAGCAAACCTGCTTTAGAGATTAAATAGTATTGCGGAATTAGCCCTAATTGCGGCGGGATGACCATTGTTAACAGAATCGAAACAAACAGTGCATTTTTCCCCGGAAATTTAAATTTTGCAAAAGCAAATCCTGCTAGTGAGCTAATGATTAATACAATAATTGTCACGGATGTACAAAGAATGACAGTATTGATCATTGCTTGGAAGAAATCAATAGCACCCAATACTTTCTGAAAATTTTCCACTAACAAGTTACCCGGAGTAATCGTTGGCGGGATGGAGTTGTAAGCTGAACTTGGGCGTGTTGCCATTACAAACATCCAATAGAATGGAAACAATGAAAAAAGTGATGCTAGAGTAAGAAAGGTATAGATTAATATTCTACCTTTTGAAAACTTTTTTGTTCCTGCTACGTCACCCATTATTTAGCTCCCTCCTTTTTTCTACCGGCTCCGGATGTTACTAATGTATTAATCGCAGAGAAGATGATGATGATAAACAATAAGATAATCGCTGTTGCTGATGCTGTACCAAATGATTGTAATTTAAAGGCATCACGATACAGATACATAACAACTGTCATAGCTTCGTCTCTTGTAAAGGCTGATGCGCCTAAGAATACGGTTGGCTCTGCAAATAATTGCAATGCACCAACTGTTGAGAAGAAAACAGTTAAAATGATAAACGGCTTTAACAGTGGCATTGTGATATAAATCATTTGTTGAAACTTGTTTGCTCCATCAATCGTTGCTGCTTCATATAGGTCATTTGAAATACTTTGAAGACCAGCTAGATAAATAATCGTGTTGTAACCAACCCATCTCCAAAATACCATAATAGAGATCGCAATTTTAGTACCCCATTCAGATGTTGCCCAGTTAACTGGATCAAATCCAAACACGCCTAGTACATAATTGGCTAAGGAGGTTTCGTGATTACTAAATAACACACTAAAAATGAGGGCTACTGCAACCATTGACGTAATATATGGCATGAAGATCGTAACTCTGAAGAAATTTCTAAAGCGGAGAAACGATAGATTTAATAGAAACGCAAGGATAATCCCAATAACTAATTGAGGGGCAGTACCCATTAATCCTATAACAATTGTGTTATATAATGATTTCCAAAACAGTGGATCAGCTAATACAACCTTGAAATTATTTAGCCCAGCAAACTCCATTGGACTTAATCCATTCCATTTTTGAAAAGCAAGATACAAACTGAATAACGCTGGATATAAACCAATAACAGCAAAGATGATAAAGAAAGGTGAAACATAAAGATAGCCAGAAATCATGTCTTTCTTTTCTTCTGATAGAAACCTTTTCTTTTTGACTACTTTTTCGTTTGCAGAAACCATTTTCACTCCCCGTTTCTTTCAAAAACTAGATATGGTGCAACAATGCGCACCATATCCACCTTTATTCATTTTTAGAATTAACGACTTACTAGATCTTGTGCACGTTTAACAGCAGCTTTCCATTCTTTCTCTGGATCCGCACCGTCTTGAACGTTTTTAAGAGCATTTTGAACTTCTTGGTGTACTGGGAAGTATTTTTCACCTTTGTAAACGGCACCTTCGATATCTTGTGCTGCTTGAGCAAATACTTCAGATGTTACTTGACCACCAAAGAACTCATCTTGGTTAGAAGCGAACTCTTCCATTTCATACACAGCTGGTGCAGAAGGGAATAACCCACTGCTTTGGAATGATTTCAATTGATTTTCAGGTGATACTAACCATTCAACGAAGTCATATGCAGCTTGTGCATTTTCAGTTTCACTTGGGATTGCGATGTAAGATCCACCCCAGTTTGAAGCAAATTCAGTTGGCAATGTTGCTACTCTGAATTTACCAGAAGCATCTGGAGCATTACCTTCCATCCAGCCTTTTAACCAACCAGCACCTAATTCAGCAGCAAATTCACCAGTGTTAACTGCATTTGACCATTCAGGAGACCACATATCAAACTTACCAACGATTCCAGCTTTGTCTAATTCAACTGCATAATCGTATGCTTTTTTAACTGCACTACCTTCTTCGTCAAGGATTAATTCGCCTTCAGGATTTAAGTATGTGTCAACTGCAGGATCAAGAAGTGCTCTGTAAGCCATTTCAATACTGTCTACGAAAGGTTTACCAGTTTTCTCTTTCACTTGTAATCCAGCTTCTTTAAATGCTTCAGGTGAATTGATTAAAGCTTCTACTTCAGCAGGCTCAGTTGGTAGGCCAGCTGCTTCGAATACATCTGTACGATAGTATAATGCTTTAGGACCAATATCAGTTGGAAGACCGAATAAGAAATCTCCATCTGCATTTTCACCAGCATTCCATTTCCACTCTAGGTATTGATCTTGAACATCTTTTGCACCAAGATCATATAAGTTTTCAAAACGATCTTGAGCTGCTTTGAAACGATCAAATTGGTCTACTTCTAACATCGTGATATCAGGAGCACCACTACCAGCAGATAAAGCTGTGAATAATGCATCATGATGTTCAGCTGTTTCAGAAGATTTAAACTTTATTGTTACATTTGGATTTTGCTCTTGGTATTCTTTTACTAGTTCTTCATAGCCTGTCGCACCGAAAGCCCAGAAGTTTAATTCTACTTTTTCATCTCCACTTCCGCCTGCTGAAGTAGATTCTTTTTTATCCCCACCACTACATGCAGCTAATGAAAATGCTAAAACTAAAGACAAACCAGTTGCTAACCACTTTTTCTTGCTTTTCATTTAATTTCCCCCTTGTATTTTGTTTATAACAGTCTCCTCTACGAAACCGATTTCGTTATTAACGAAAATAAAAAAGTAGTTTTCATGATTGGAAACCGCTTTCAGTTATGATTATATAACCATAACTTAGGAAAATCAACCCTTTTTCTTTAAAAATTTGACATTTTTTATAAACCGGTTTCCTAAAAGCCTGAATTTTTATATAAGATTAAGTAAAGCTTAAATACGTTAATTAGCCCCACACTAGCAATGGTGGTCTTGAATTAAGCGAGATATCTTACTCCATTCCAAATTAACTTGTAATCTTGAGGACTGGACCTTTGACCTAGAAAAAGATGCCCACACTGATTACTAGATTTTTAGTGTCTTACATAGTCGAGTAGAGGGAAAATAGATATATTATTTTCGTCCCTTTCACAACACCGTACGGATTACGTATACAGCGTTTCAATTTATATCACAGTGTATACTTTTAGATAATGTTCTAAAGCAGAGCCCCCCCCCCCTCTGCTTTAGTCTTTTTTTGAGATTGCTCTTTGGACAACTTTTGATAATCCTATAAATCGGGGCAACCTTTTCTACAATAGGTTAATCCTTTCAATTCTTCATCCGGAATCCCTAGTTGTATAAGCGATTTAATTTGTTTCTTTGCTACTTTCCATTGTTTCTAAATAATGACCCTAATTCTGGAGTGAAGCTTACTGTCTATTCGTTCAGTCAGCTTCTTCATGTTTGCCAATCTGAAATAGATTCCAAATATAACTTATTTTAGTTTCAATATTCGGTAGTCTAGGGAAACACTCCAGTTTCGTTTTGTCAGTTGTCGAAGCTTCCTTTGTAACTTCTTTACGTGGGCGCGATTTCACTTGATATCTCTTGTTATTAATGTCGTAATAATACCCAAATCCTAAAAATCTAATTCTTTTGAACGTGAGATTCGACTCTTCTCAACGTTAACTATGGCAATGTCGACTCCCCAATCATTCCCGTCATTTAGAAATTTCAGGCTTTTTATAATCGCCGTCTCACAACTTTCTTTTTGGTCTGAAACCGTAACTGAATTCGCTGAACTGTTCATCGAATATCGGACTGAAAACTTGATGAATGGCTTGTTGAATGACTCTATCTACTACTGTTGGTATTCCTAATTAGCGCACCTTTCCAGAGTTAGGTCACTCTCCTCAGGGACGGACTTCCACAAATTTGGGATTTATATTCGTTTCCTTCAACCTGTCGTTTCACCGAAATGACGTCTCTGTCAGAAAAGAAAATAAGAGTTGACTTATCACTCTATGTGACTGCCCGTCACACAAAAAGCAACTCCCAGGGGAATTGCTTTTTATTTGGATGAAATTAGATCCGCGACGAGGATATAGCGCTCTGGTGATGCGCCGATAAAGTCAAACGGATAGCATGTAGAAACAGTTAGTGTTGCTCTAGGTTTCGGAACAATGACTGTTCGGTCGTCCTTGTCAACAATACGTACCTTCTTCACTTTATACGTAAATTCTCCTGCGGATGTTTTAACAACTAATAGATCACCTTTTCCAACTTCACCAAGCTTACGAAACACTGTATCGCGATGCCCTGATAGGACGGAATTATCTTTTTCACCAGGCAGAACACTACCTGCGAAATGACCAACTCCTTTTTCCAGTTCTTCTTCAGCTGTTCCGTGATAGATTGGAAGCTTTGCCTCTAATTTTGGAATAATGAGCTCTCCAATATTTTCTCCCTTTTCAGGAGGTACAGGGTAAAGAGGTTTCTGCTCTTGCTCTTTATTTTGTTCCTCCTCATTAGTTTCATTCAAATCTGACTTTATTTTATTATTCTCAGCATTCACTTGACCTGTTTTAAAAAGAAGATATCCTTTTAAAAAAGTATAAGCATTTGTACTTCCAAACCACAATCCAAACAAAACGATCGAAACAGATATAGAAAGAAGAAGCAAACGTTTTGGGCGTTTGCTCAGCTTGCTTTTTCTACTTCTTGTCCTTCTCATTTAAGAAATTCCTTTAGCTTTTAAGCGTCGGAACATAGCAAAACCAACTAAAACAAGTGCAAGTCCAACTATAGCATTTCCAGCATGGTCGGAAGCTGTCTTTGGAAGCTTGCCTCCTTTGACTGTTTTAACAGATGGTTTCACCGGTTCTGGTCCTTTAGATACGTTTTGATTCTCTGTTACAATTTCCTCTGCTTGCTTAATGTCTTTTCCTGTTTCCTTAATTAATTCGGAGCCAAACATGTCGGCTGTTAACAGTATATCAGCAAGAAACTCGCCTTGTTTGTTATATAATTCAATTAACAGATCATAACCGTTTGTTGTATCCATTGTCATCAAAGTTTCAAATGACACGGCTTGTTTTTCACCGTCTTTAACAAGATAATACTTTGTTTCAATTTGGAAAAGATCAAGCATGTCACTAAAAATATCAAAAAGCTCTGCGATTTGTTCAGCTGATAGTTCTTCAGCAGATTCAAAATCTTCAAACGCCACCATTCTATCGCTAAGCTCGATCAGTTTTTCTAAAAAAGCAGGATCTTCAAAATCGAGCGTTTCAAGATGAGCAAACAGTTTCTCAACTTCCTCATCCGTCAGACCAATCTCTGTAAAAAGTCCATAAATTTCGTCTAAATACTCGTCACCGTTTACATAAAAGTCAACAGCCAACTCTAGATCTTCAATATATTCATAATTTTCAATAGAATCTTCATTTTCATTTAAAAACTTTTCAAGATCCTCTTTTGAGTCAAAACCATAATCGTCAAGAAGAATCTGAAGGTTTTCTTCATCAATCGGAGTTCCTTCCATGCCATTTAAATAAAAATCAACATATTCAAGAAGTTCCTCTTCAAATATAATATAGGTTCCATCTAATACATCCTGCCCTTCTTCAATATCACCATATTCGACAAGAAGCTCATTTAACTCATCACGAGTCAGTTCAAATCTCTCTAGTACAGGTTGAATAGATTCTTCCGTAAGAGGGGTTCCAAGCTCATCAATAGACTCAAAATCTATTAAATACCAATCTTTGCTTTCAATATAAATGATATATTCTTGCTTGTCCCAACCAATATCCTTTAAGAACTTTTCAAATTCAGGTTCGTTTGACTCAATAGCAAAAGTTGAAACAGGCAAAAGTCCAAGTCCAAGTAAAACCCCCAAAAGAACCGATAGTAAACGTTTCATTCCCTTTCCCCCTAAGATTATTTATATAATATCTAGAATATTATAATTCTAAAGGTCTTATTTAGATAGAGGATTTTATGTCGATTTTTAGAAAAATTTTAATAATTTGTAAATCAACAAGAAGTCATTAGAAAAACACGACTTACCGCCAAGAATGGCGGGAGCCGATGTCTTTCTTATACTTTAATCATTTAAAGTTAAATATTATTAAATATGTAAAAAATAAAGGGTGGAACATATTAATCAATCTAATATGTCCCACCCTTTTCCTTCTTGTTCAATATACACGCCAGTTCGCTGTACAGAAAAAATCTCTAGTCATTCTTCAATTTTCTTAGAACTATAATCAGTTTTTAACCAACCTATCGGACTCAGGTTAACTTTATTTGCCCCTGCATAGTTTTCAAGTGTTGCCACAACACTATTTAATGGAAGCACATTATACGTATAAGGTAACTCCTCGTTAAATGGATATTCGAAGGTGAAGGGATCAGAAGGCGGATTCTCTTTACTCATATTTTCACTTCCAACAATATGTGATGACCATGCCCAATTTCCAATCGTTGATTTGTCATACCATGTAAATCCTTTATTGAATAGATTTTCACCATTATTGTCCCAGCTGCTACCTGTATAAGTCCCATATTTATTTGTTATGTGGGAATTAACTATTAAATTTCTGTTATAAGCGCTTTGAAATAGCTCAGCCCATTGTTCATCCATGTTTGTAGTATCTAATCCTTGAATTTCAGCACCTGTAATTGGCTCGTTAATCCCATAGAATACACAGGTATCTGCTGCAATAGAAGCTCCATTTCTTGCATTAAGTGCTCGTGACAGAGTATCAGTCCCGTATTCAGCAATAGCACTTACATTCTCCAATACATCATAGTGAGTTGAGTTATCAAGGTAACAGTTGTACATATGACCAGTACCTTGGCGGATCATGGGTATTCTCTGCCCAATATTGGTATAACGGTTATATGCTAGTGTTAACCGAATTCTTTGGTTGCCATCCTTTATCTCTGTACCACTGCCACTCACATAATTCACATAGTCTTTATCTCCAGAACCATTTAAGTGCACCTTGCTGTGGTAGGCGGCATACGCCATGATCTGTTCTTTGGTCGCACCGCCATTGCGCATTTTATAGTAGACACTATCAGAATTGAGCTCATTTGCGGCATATTTTCCTTCCATAAACTGAATCGATTGATAAATATCACTATCTTCTGGTGGATTTTCATTTGCAGGTAATCCGAACTCAGACCAAGAGATGGTAATATTTGAACCACCATTCTCAGTGTCAATCAATCCATCTGCTGCAATAGTGAATTTACAATGGTCAATCCAAACATTATTCGCCCCATTTATTTTAATAAATGTCCAGCCAACTTCCTTATGTTTTCCAGTGTCATCCCATTGCCACATTCCATCAAAATTTAAATTCCTTATCACAATATCATTCGTTGATCTTTGAAGTTTAAATTCTGCACTTCTAATTGTTTTACCTTTTTTTGAAAAAATCGTTAACCCATTGACATTATTTATGTCTAGTTGAGAAACACCTGATGCAGCTAACTTGGGATTTGTAAATCCGTTCATAGGATCCCGATAATTTCTTATAAACCGGTATTTTTTAGCTTCTTCTGAACTTAAATTTAATGCTTTCCATCCCAGGTTTAGATTTTTCGCTACTTCAATTACTTTCACACTTCCATTTTCAGCATCCAAAATTGCCTGCAAAAACTCTCTTTCAGTTTTAACCTGCCGATAATAAGTAGTATCAATGTAATGGCTTCGGTCATTTACCCCAAATGATGCGTAACCAGTTACTGAAAGATAACTATTGTCGTAGTCTTTCACATTTTTTGTTGTATTTGGTATAGAATCAATTTCTGCTGCATGTCCTAAGGTATTTACCCCAAATAGTAACGATGATGTAATAAATGATATTACCACCATCCAGATTATTCCACTCTTAAATTTCAAAATATTACCTCCCTCACCTCATATAGTTTTTATATATGCTTTCTACATATAATCAATCGTCATCTCTTTCCCTCATAACATCACCTCCTTAAAATGACTAAAAAGACTTCAGGTGGTAAGATTACCGACCATTATGAAAGCGCTATTATTTTATAAAATAATGAGAATACTTTTAAAAGGAATGATATACAAGATGCTTTTCAAGATATATAATCAGTTTCTTAGAAATAAGTAAAAAGACTTACTCTGAATAGAATAGAAAACTAAATGAGCATGTTTCATGAGAATGATTATGTCTATATATTTAATCCATAAGAGCTGTAGATAGCCATAAATTCAAGCAATCTCCTCGACTAATTTTCTCAGACTAAAAAAGATCAGCCCAGGATGAGCTGACCTACCTTATTTTTTACTAGATTCCCTTATAATGAGTTCCGTATCAATAAAAACAGGTTTTAAGTCTGTTTCACCGTGAATTAAATCATGTAGCATATGAGCAGCAAGCTTTCCTAATTGATCTTTATTTTGCTTAACTGTTGAAAGCTTTGGACTACTGTAACGACATGCATCTATGTCATCACATCCAATAACTGATATATCTTCAGGTACATGTAATCCTTTTTCTTTAATCGCTGCAATGGCACCGAAAGCCATTAAATCAGAAGCCGCAAAAACTGCTTTCGGAGATGTCGTGTCTTCAAGCATCTTGTTCATTGCAACATAGCCGCTCCCTTCTTTAAAATCACCGTATTGAAACCATTTTGGAGTGAATTGAATCCCTAGTTGATCCATCGCATCTTTAAATCCTTTTTCACGCAGCTCGGTAATGAGATAATGCTCTCTTCCCCCGATAAAACCAATTTCACGAATTCCTTGTCCGTAAAAGTGTTGAACAACCTTTCTGGCAAGGTTTACATTATCACTCATAACATAGCTTGCTTTAGGTCCTTGTAGCTCTAAGTCAATCCCAAGACTTGGGATACCTTCCCTAACAAGCTCATAAATGTCTTCCTCGATATCTTCCCCTGAGATAATGACACAACCATCTACTTGAAAGTGTCGACATCTCGCTAGATAGCTTCCATGATCTTTGGAGATTTGTTCATTTGAAAACATGATAATGTCGTAGCCCAATAATCCAATAGCTTTTTTAAAGGATGTGACGACTTCATTAAAAAAAGGATGAGTGAAATCCACATTTACTTTGCCGGCGTGTATAAGACCGATTAAATTGGATTTTTTCGTCGCTAAGGCTTTAGCAAAAAAGGTGGGCTGATACCCGGTCTCTTTAATAATGTCCATGACTTTTTTTCTTGTGTTTTCACTAATACCACTGTAGTTATTGATGATTTTCGAAACAGTTCCCGGAGAAACTCCGGCCATTTCAGCAATATCTTTTATCGTTAGATTCATTGCATTCCCTCTATTATCATCTGCATTTTTTAGTTACTTTCAACATTACTATGATTTGTTCTTTTATTCAATTCACTTTTAAAAGCCCTTACATAAAGGATTGTCGATTACCACTCCAACAATAAAAAAACTACCCTCGTCCCACTTATTAATAGTAGGTATGAGGGTAGCGTTATTTATGACTTATAATTTTTCTGCTGCTATTAATGATGCTTGAACAAAGTCACGGAATAATGGTTGTGGTTTTGTTGGTCTTGATGTGAATTCCGGGTGGAATTGGGATGCCACAAACCATGGGTGATCTTTAAGTTCGACGATTTCCACTAAGCGGCCGTCAGGTGTTGTTCCTGAGAAAACAAAGCCTGCTTCTTCCATTGCTTGGCGGTATTCGTTGTTAAATTCATAACGGTGACGATGGCGCTCATAGATGACTTCATCCTGATATGCTTCAAAAGCACGAGTGCCTTCTTGAAGCTTACTTGGAGATAAACCAAGACGTAATGTCCCGCCTAAATCTTCAATATCCTTTTGTTCCGGTAAAAGATCGATAACAGGATATTTTGTGTTTGGATCAATTTCAGATGAGTTTGCACCTTCCAATCCTAGTACATTACGTGCATACTCAATTGATGCAACCTGCATACCTAAGCAAATGCCTAAGAATGGCACTTTGTTTTCACGCGCATATGTTGTAGCAAGGATTTTTCCTTCTACTCCACGATCACCGAAGCCGCCAGGTACTAAGATACCATCAACATCTGATAGTTCATCTTTCACTGTTTCCTGTGTTAATTGTTCAGCATTTACCCATTTGATTTCAATATCCGAATCGAATGCATAGCCCGCATGGCGTAATGCTTCAACAACTGAAATATAAGCATCCTGCAGTTCAACATATTTCCCTACAAGACCGATTTTTGTTTTTTTGGATAGGCTTGTTACACGTTTTACAAGCTCTTTCCATTCTGTCATGTCTGCCTCATTGCAGTTCAGTTTTAAATGGTTACAAACAATTGTATCCAGGTTTTGTTCTTGTAGATCTAAAGGAATAGAGTAAAGAGTTTCTGCGTCACGACATTCAATAACCGCATTTGTATCGATGTCACAGAATAATGCAATTTTGTCTTTCATGTCTTGAGAAATTGGCATTTCTGTACGAACAACGATGATATTTGGCTGAATTCCTAAGCTGCGTAATTCTTTTACACTATGTTGTGTTGGTTTTGTTTTTAATTCACCTGCAGCTCTAATATAAGGCACAAGCGTACAGTGGATGTACATCACATTGTCACGGCCAATGTCACTTTTAATTTGGCGGATGGCTTCAAGGAATGGAAGGGATTCTATATCCCCAACTGTTCCACCGATTTCTGTAATAACAACGTCTGCACCTGTTTCTTTTCCGGCACGGAAAACACGGTCTTTGATTTCATTTGTGATATGAGGAATAACTTGAACAGTTCCTCCAAGATAATCACCGCGACGTTCTTTCTTTAAGACAGTAGAATAAATTCTTCCTGTTGTCACGTTGTTAAATTTTGTTAAGTTTACATCAATAAAACGCTCATAGTGACCTAAGTCCAGGTCAGTTTCAGCGCCATCACTTGTAACAAACACTTCCCCATGCTGGTATGGGCTCATTGTCCCCGGATCAACATTTATGTACGGGTCGAATTTTTGGATTGTTACACTCATGCCGCGATTTTTTAATAGTCTACCCAGTGATGCTGCTGTGATCCCTTTTCCTAGAGATGACACAACGCCACCTGTTACAAAAATATACTTTGTCATGGTCTTCCCCCTCAGAAGCTTGTATGTTTTTTATTTTGTACAAAAGATGAAGAAATCATTTAAGAACATAAAATGGGTTCATCTGAAAAACCAATAATATAGAAGCGTTACTTAAAAATATTGGAAAAACTTGGCTTATCGCCAAGTCCTAATGGTGAAAGCCTTAGTTTTTCTTATACTATCATCAATAAATTCTAATACTTTCTGATAGTATAAAATAAGAAAGCTCCCTTCCAAAACCATTTGAAAGGGAGCTGTAATTGTGTAATTGATAAAACAATTGCTTTTTTAAGAGCCCAAAATAGATTCTACCTAGTTAGAAATAGAAAGTCAAGACGATTTCTTTTTATTTTTCGTCATCGTCTAAATCGTCATCTTCGTCTTCATCATCTTCGTCATCTAAATCATAGTCCTCATCATCATCGTCAATGAGATCTTCATCATCTAGATCTTCATCATCATCATCATCTGCGTCATCCAGATCATCAAAATCTTCATCTTCGTCATCATCTGTGTCATCGAAGTCATCTAGATCATCATAATCCAGATCTTCTTCAAGCTCATCATATACATCATCCAGATCTTCTTCATCATCAGTCTTTTTAGCTTTTTTCTTCTTCGGTTTAGCGACCGGTACAATTTCTTCTTCAATTTGCTCATATGGATACCACGTACGTAGTCCCCACATGTTTTCACCTACACAAATAAAGCGGCCATCAATGTTAATATCTGTATAGAATTGTGCGATTTTATCTTCAACTTGCTGCTTTGTTAAACCTAGCAATCCTTTTATTTCCTCTACTAATTCACTGAAAATATAAGGTTTTTTGCTATCTTCAAAAAGCTCATAGGCAACTTCTACCATTGCCATTTCTTTTATTTGTTCGTCTGTTAATTGTTTTAGACTCAAGTTCCGGCACTCCCTTTCAAGGTCATCAATATCTATCGGCTAACCTCTTAACCTTCTAGCATTAGAGTAAGAAAGCCGCAATCATAAGATTATGTACAAAATAAACCTAACAAATCATACCATTCATTATAAACAATTTCTAGCGGTTTATGCCACCTTTATCAACTAAAAATTTGGTTCTTTCAAAGTTGGCTATTTTCGTAAACTTTCATGTTTAATATAATTTGTATTGCTTGTCGGGGCTGATCAAGGCGCTTCCGCATTTCTAGCAGGAGTCTCGCACCTTCCACGTAAATCAACCTTATTTGGTTTAGTTCTCAAAAAAGATCAAACAGGATAAACAGTACTGAGATAAATAGATCTAATTACTATACTAGCTACAAAAACTTATGTTTTTTAATTCAAAAATTGAAAACTAGAAAAGAAACCGACTACTTACCGGTTTCTTTCTAGTTTAAATCACATATTCCGTCTATATTGTCCTCCAACTTCGTATAGTGCTTGGGTGATTTGGCCGAGGCTTGCTACTTTTACTGTTTCCATTAGTTCAGCGAATATATTTCCTTTATGAATGGCTGTTTGTTTCAGTTTCGTTAATGCCTCGCTTACTTCGTTTTCATGTGTTTGATGGAATCTTTTAAGGTTTTGAATTTGGGTTTCTTTTTCCTCTTTTGATGCACGGGCAAGTTCTATTGTATCCATCATTTCTTCAGTTGGCGGGTTTGGGTTTAAGTAGGTGTTGACTCCAATGATCGGCAGCTCTCCCGTGTGCTTTTTCATTTCATAGTGCATTGATTCGTCTTGAATTTTTCCACGCTGATATTGAGTTTCCATTGCACCCAGCACACCGCCGCGTTCATTGATTCGATCAAATTCCTGAAGGACAGCTTCCTCTACTAAGTCTGTTAATTCTTCTACGATAAATGAACCTTGTAGAGGGTTTTCATTTTTGGTTAATCCATGCTCTTTTGTAATGATCATTTGAATGGCCATCGCACGACGAACCGATTCCTCTGATGGCGTTGTTATGGCTTCATCGTAGGCATTTGTGTGGAGAGAGTTGCAATTATCATGAAGTGCCATCAATGCCTGCAGTGTTGTACGAATGTCGTTAAAATCGATTTCCTGTGCATGCAGGGATCGTCCAGATGTTTGGATATGATACTTTAATTTTTGACTTCGTTCATTTGCGCCATACTTATCTCTCATAACCGTAGCCCAAATTCTTCGGGCCACCCGGCCGATGACGGTATATTCCGAATCCAATCCATTACTAAAAAAGAACGACAGATTTGGTGCAAAAGAATCGATATCCATTCCTCTGCTTAGATAATATTCTACGTACGTAAATCCATTAGAAAGGGTAAAAGCCAGCTGTGAAATAGGATTTGCACCTGCTTCTGCAATATGATAACCGGAGATGGACACTGAGTAGTAATTTCTCACATTTTGATCAATAAAGTATTGCTGAATGTCTCCCATAAGCCTTAAGGCAAATTCTGTTGAGAATATACATGTATTTTGACCTTGATCTTCCTTTAAAATATCAGCTTGAACCGTTCCCCTTACAGTTTGGAGGGTGTACGCCTTTACTTCGCTTACCTCCTGAGCTGTTAAAGCACGACCTATCTCGGCTTCCTTCACTTTTATCTGCTGATCAATCGCTGTGTTCATAAACATCGCCAAAATAATTGGAGCCGGACCATTAATTGTCATCGAAACAGAGGTGGATGGTGCACATAAATCAAAGCCTTCATACAGTTTTTTCATATCTTCGAGCGTACATACACTTACACCGCTTTCACCAATTTTCCCATAAATATCAGGGCGGTAAGCAGGATCTTCACCATATAATGTAACAGAATCAAAGGCTGTGCTCAGACGCTTTGCTGAATCATCTTTTGATAAATAATGAAAACGCCGGTTTGTCCGTGCAGGTGTTCCTTCACCTGCGAATTGTCTTTTCGGATCCTCACCTTCTCGTTTAAATGGGAAAACTCCTGCAGTAAACGGAAAAGCCCCTGGTACATTCTCTTTGTATAACCAAGTTAAAATATCACCATCATTTTTGTATGTTGGTAAAGCAACCTTTGGTATTGAAAGACCGGAAAGTGAAGTCGTACGTAGCTTTATGACAATTTCTTTATTGCGAATAACGGTTGTAAATTCAGTTTGTGCATACTTTTCTCTTAAATCCGACCATTTAGCCAACAGTTCCTTTGATTGTGGTGTCAGCTGCTGTTCAAGCTTATGTTGAAGTACTCGTAATGAAGTCACAACTTCCTCATTTTTTTCATGCTCTGTTAAAGCTTCAAGAGTTCCTTTTACTTGAAAAATCTTTGTGGCAAGATCTGCTTGCTTTTCTGCAAGATGATGATAGTTTCTGACGGTTTCACTAATTTCTCTTAGATAATATCTTCGTTCTGGCGGGATGATGACATTTTGCTTTTCAACTTCTTTGACGACAGGTAATGTTGACTGCCAGTTCAAGCTCGACTTTTCATTTATCATCTCTAAAATTTTAGCAAATAACGTGTTTGTTCCCAGATCATTAAACTGACTTGCAATGGTGCCAAAAATGGGCATATCATCTAAAGATTTATCAAAAAGCATCCGGCTGCGTTGATATTGCTTTTGTACTTGGCGCTTTGCATCCTCTGATCCTTTGCGCTCAAATTTATTAATAACGACCAGGTCGGCATAATCGAGCATGTCGATTTTTTCTAATTGAGATGGTGCTCCAAATTCACTTGTCATCACATACATTGAAAGATCACAAACCTCAGCGATCTCTGCATCACCTTGACCGATTCCACTCGTTTCCACGATCACAAGATCAAATCCTGCTGCCTTCACAATGGAAATTGCATCGTGAATCGCAAGGGAAATCTCTGACTTGGATTGACGGGTTGCCAAGCTTCTCATAAAAACCTGTGGGGAGAAAATGGCATTCATCCTAATTCGATCTCCGAGTAATGCCCCCCCTGTTTTTTGCTTTGTAGGATCTACAGATAAAACAGCAATTCGAATGTCTTCGATTTCATTAAGAAACCGTCTGATTAATTCATCAGTCAGCGAGCTTTTTCCCGCTCCACCGGTTCCCGTAATGCCAAGAACGGGTATGTTCTTAGTTTGTGAGATCATTTCCTGGAAAATAGGTTCTACGTTCTCAGGTAATGCTTGCTGTGAAATTTTCGCTTCAGCATAGGATATCAGTTTTGCAACTGTTTTTATATCACCAGATGTTAGCTGATCGACCTTCACATCATCCTGACCTACTGGAGAAAAATCACATTCCTTTAACATGTAGTCAATCATTCCCTGTAACCCAAGCTCCCGGCCATCTTCAGGTGAAAAAATCTTCGCAATTCCATACTCGTGAAGTTCTTTTATTTCTCTGGGAATAATAACGCCGCCTCCGCCACCAAAAAGGCGGATATGTCCTGCCCCTTTTTCCTGCAGCAGATCATACATGTACTTGAAAAATTCAACATGTCCTCCTTGATAAGAAGAAATCGCAATTCCTTGGACATCCTCTTGAATAGCAGCAGAGACAATTTCTTCTACAGAACGATTATGTCCTAAGTGAATCACTTCTGCTCCGCTTGCCTGCAAAATCCGCCGCATAATATTGATTGATGCATCATGACCATCAAACAAGCTTGAAGCTGTGACAAATCGAATATGATGTGTTGGTTTATAACTTTTAACTACTGCCATCTAATCACCCCTTTGTTCGTGCTGTTCCTCTCCTACCCCTTGTAAAATCACCTTTGTTTGCAGCTCAATATATTCGTCTATTGTATATATTTTTTGGAGAGCCCACCTGCGAAATCCCCACATTTGTCCTTGTACAAAGATGTTATGGGCAATTAATTCAGATTCTTTTTCCGAAAGTGTGAGCTCTCCATTTTTTACGCAGCAATCGATGATGTGTTTAAACATCCCGACCATTTCAATTTCTTTTTTTAATACATAAGGCAGAGCATCTTTTGAAAGAGATTTTGCTTCCTGGTACATGACAAGGACTTCATCCTGCATATCATCCATCACTTTAAAGTAGTTTTCAATCGCCTGCTTGAGGCTTTCGATTGTTCCTTGCTTTGTATCAAGGTTTTCTTCAAGTCGGATGTGGACCTGGTCATAAATCCTGTCACAGACCAGGTACAGTACATCTTCTTTTTGTCGGATGTATTCATATAATGTGCCGATGCTGAAGCCTGCCGCCCGGGCAATTTCTCTTGTTGTTGTTCTGTGAAATCCTTTTTCTTTAAAAAGGGTTACAGCACCCTTGATCATTTGCTCTCTGCGTTTTTCAATTAATTTTTCATCTTTTACAGATGCGACAACTTCTCGTTTTTTCATCTGTGTTTCCCACCTAACATAGACACTTTCGCATACTTTGTTGATTTTCAAAATAGTTGACGGTAAAAAATAGTTCGTTCCATTGCGCTCCAGACACTCACTTCCCGCAGGAGTCGAGTGTCTTCCGCTCCATTTCACTCTTGTTTTAGAATGAGATTCTAAAGCAACAAACACTAAAGGACTTATAAAATCTATTTCGTTAGCATTCTAGAAATCACCAGTCGTTGAATTTCTTGGGTTCCTTCGTAGATTTGGGTTATTTTTGCGTCTCTCATGTAGCGTTCTACAGGGTAGTCTTTTGTATAGCCGTAGCCTCCGAATACTTGGACTGCTTCTGTTGTGACCTTCATTGCTGTGTCTCCTGCAAAGAGTTTTGACATAGCCGATTCTTTTCCATATGGAAGTCCCTTTGATTCAAGCCATGCCGCTTGATAGGTTAACAGACGTGCTGCTTCAATGCTTGTCGCCATATCAGCCAGCTTGAAGCTAATTCCCTGCTGTGCGGCAATGGGCTTGCCGAACTGTTCACGTTCCTTTGCATAGGCAACAGCTGCATCTAGTGCGCCTTGTGCGATTCCTACTGCTTGTGCGGCAATTCCGTTTCTACCGCCATCTAATGTCATCATCGCAATTTTAAAGCCTTCACCAATTTGACCTAATATGTTTTCCTTTGGCACTTTGCATTCTTCAAAGATAATTTCTGTTGTTGGTGAGGAACGAATGCCCAGTTTGCTTTCTTTTTTACCGACAGAAAAGCCTTCAAAATCTTTCTCAATAATAAATGCGGTTGTGCCTTTATGTTTACTTGAAGGGTCCGTTATGGCAAAAACGATATAAAGGTCGGCAATTCCACCGTTTGTAATAAAGATTTTTGATCCATTTAATACGTAGTGATCTCCGTCTTCCCTGGCATGTGTGCGCATTCCGCCGGCATCCGATCCTGAACCGGGCTCTGTTAATCCGTAGGCACCAATTTTTTCGCCAAGTGCCATAGGCGTTAAATATTTTTGTTTTTGCTCCTCTGTTCCGAATTTATATAAAGGCCACCCCGCCAGCGATGTGTGGGCTGATAATGTCACACCTGTTGATGCACATACCCTTGAGAGCTCTTCAACTGCAATCACATAAGCTAAATAGTCACTGCCGATTCCTCCATATTCTTCAGGCCATGGAATTCCCGTTAAGCCCAATTCCGCCATTTTCTTAAAAATGTTCATGTCAAATCGTTCTTGTTCATCTCGTTCAGCTGCTGTTGGTTCAACTTCTTTTCTAGCAAAATCCCGAACTGTTTTTCTTAACATTTCATGTTCTTCAGATAGCTTAAAGTACATTGTGTTCTCCCCTTTGTACCGCATAATTTATCGTTCTCTTAATAGATGCTTACTGATGACGATTCGTTGGATTTCACTTGTGCCTTCATAGATTTCACATACTTTGGCATCACGGAAATACCGTTCAACAGGGTAATCCTTTGTATAGCCGTAGCCTCCAAACACCTGTATCGCCTCTGTTGTGACGCTCATTGCCGTTTTGGAAGCAAATAATTTGGCCATTGCGGCTTGCTTTCCACAAGGCATGCCCTGGTCCTTTAACCAAGCTGCCTGATAGACTAATAGTTTCGCCGCCTCCACATTTGTCGCCATGTCAGCAAGCTTAAAAGAAATACCCTGTTGAGCAGAAATTGACTTGCCAAATTGCCTTCGCTCCCCGGCATATTGTACAGCTTTTTCAAGTGCGGCTTCCGCAATGCCCAATGCCTGTGCGGCGATGCCAATTCGGCCGCCATCAAGATTTGCCATTGCAATTTTAAAGCCTTCCCCTTCATGTCCAAGAAGGTTTTCAATTGGAACCTGTGCATCTTCAAAGATAAGCTGAACCGTTCTCGATCCATTTAAGCCCATCTTGTGTTCATCCTTGCCGATAATCAATCCAGGTGTATCTTTTTCAATAATAAACGCAGAGATGCTGGTACTCGCTTTCTCTTCCCCTGTTCTGGCAAACACGATATAGGTGTCTGCTTCCCCACCATTTGTAATGAACATCTTTGATCCATTCAGCACATAAAATTGACCCTTTTTTACGGCTTTTGTTTTCATGCTTGCCGCATCGGATCCTGAGCCCGGTTCTGTTAAACAAAAGGCTCCTAAATGTTCCCCTCGTGCCAGCTTTTTTACGTACTTTTCTTTTTGCGCTTCCGTGCCAAACGACAAAATCGGATATGTTCCAACCGATGTATGAACAGATAAAATAACTGCCAATGTTGCACTTACCTTTGCCAGTTCATGAATAACCATCATATAAGAAGTAAAATCCAGATTCCCACCGTCATATTTGCTTGGAACCGGGATTCCCATCAGCCCCAATTCCGCCATTTTGTTGAGAATTGTTCTGGGAAATACTCCTTTTTCCATTTGCTCAACAAACGGCTCTACCTCTGTTTTCGCAAAATCACGTACCATTTTTCGTAACATCATTTGTTCATCTGTTAACGCTACATTCATAGATGCCCACCCCTTTGGTCATATCAGATGTTTTACGAATACTGATAAAAGCCTCTGCCTGATTTTCGACCGAGCCACCCTGCTTTTACGTATTTTCTTAGTAATGGACATGGTCGGTACTTATCATCACCGAAGCCCTCGTGAAGGGTTTCCATAATATAAAGACACGTATCTAAGCCAATAAAGTCAGCAAGGGTTAGCGGTCCCATTGGATGATTCATGCCAAGCTTCATGACTTCATCAACCGCTTCCGGCTCTGCTACACCTTCATATACTGTAAAAATGGCCTCATTAATCATTGGCATTAAAATTCGGTTTGACACAAATCCCGGAAAGTCCTGGACTTCAACAGGTGTTTTATTAAGTTTCCTTGTTACGGCATCAATTTGCTCATACACCTCATCTGATGTTGCTAATCCCCGTATGATTTCGACCAATTTCATGACTGGCACAGGATTCATAAAGTGCATGCCTATAACCCGATCAGGTCTGGTTGTGGCGGCAGCGATTTCTGTGATCGGCAATGATGAGGTGTTTGTTGCTAAAATCGTCTTTTCACTCGCCAACTGATCCAGTTTTTCAAATAGACTGGTTTTGACTTCCATTTTTTCGATGATTGCTTCAATAATAAGATCTGCTTTCTTCACATCATCAAGAGTTGAGGAAACGTTTAGTCTTTGAATGATTTCTTCTTTTTCGCTGTTTGTTAGCTTTTCCTTCTCCACCTGTTTTTGAAGTTGCTTTTTAATGGAGTTGATACCTTTATGGACGATTTCCTCATTTAGATCATGAAGAATAACCTCATAGCCTGCCATTGCACAAACTTGGGCGATCCCTGAACCCATTTGCCCTGCGCCGATCACCATGATTTGTTGAATTGTCATCGAAACCCTCCTTGATTTGCTTGATCACTCTCTATTAAACTTCTATCATAATCGCATCACCTTGACCGCCACCTGAGCAGATTGCCGCAATCCCAATTCCTCCGCCTCTTCGCTTTAATTCGTGAATGAGAGTAATGAGTATTCTCGCTCCGCTCGCACCGATCGGATGTCCAAGCGCTACTGCGCCACCATTTACATTGACCTTTTCAGGATCAAGATTTGCCAGTTGGTTTGCAGCCAACGCCACTGTCGCAAAAGCTTCATTGATTTCAAACAAGTCAATTTCTTCAACTGATTTTCCTGTTTTCCTTAATAGTTCATTAATGACAAGTCCAGGTGTTTTCGGAAAATCTCCTGCCTCACCAGCGATGGCTGTATGAGCTAAAATGGTTGCAAGAGGTTCTCTGCCTTCTTTTAGAGCCTTTTCCTCACTCATAAGAACAAGGGCAGCTGCTCCATCATTTATTCCCGGGGCATTTCCAGCTGTTATTGTTCCGTCATGGTCAAAAACAGGAGACAACTTAGCTAAACGTTCGATTGATGTATCTTTTCGCAGTGCTTCATCTTTGTCGACGATGATTGGATCTCCCTTTCGTTGCGGCACTGATACGGGAGTGATTTCTTCTGCCAGAATCCCTGACTCTTGAGCAGCAACTGCCCGCTTATGACTTCTTAATGCCCACTCATCCTGCTGTTCTCTCGTAATCTCGAGCTCCTTTGAGGTGCTGTTTCCGTATGTTCCCATATGGACGCCAGTAAAGCTGCATGTTAATCCGTCATGAATCATTAAATCCTTCACCGGATGATCACCCATTCTTAAGCCCCATCTTGCCTTTGGCATGATATAAGGTGCATTGCTCATTGATTCCATCCCACCTGCGACGATCACTTCTTCATCACCTGCACGAATGATTTGGTCAGCCATTGTGACACTTCTTAAACCAGATGCACACACTTTATTCACGGTTTCTGTTTTCACATTCCAAGGTAAGTTTGCAGCGCGTGCGGCTTGGCGCGAAGGGATTTGTCCCTGCCCGCCTTGCAGGACATTTCCTAAAATCACTTCTTGTACATCTTCAGCTTGAACCTTTGCTCTTGATAGTGCTTCTTTTATCACAATTCCGCCCAGTTCTGCGGCTGTTAATGTTGACAATGCTCCACCAAATTTTCCAATCGGTGTTCTCACGCCACTTAAAATCACTGTTTTTGCCATATATAATCTCCCCTTCGATGTTAGTAAACGCTTACAACTTTGACTGAACGCTCGCTCAATTTCTTTTCAATTAAAGAGGGGTATACCCCCTCTTTTTATTTTAGCTTATCAATCTTTGAAAATGTCTATGAAACTTGCTCATTTCGTTCGCCAAAAATCGACTTCTCTAATAGTTCTGCTACATCATAGGTGCTCACGGCTTCTTCCACTTCCTTCGCCTTCGTCCCATCACTTAGCATTGTTAAACAGTACGGACATCCAGAACTGATAACAGACGGGTTAACAGCCAAAGCCTGCTCTGTTCTTGCGACATTTATGCGGCTTCCTGTATCTTCCTCCGTCCACATTAAGCCCCCGCCTGCACCACAGCACATACCCTTTTCACGATTTCGTTCCATTTCAACAAGCTTCACACCAGGTATTGCTTTTAAAATATTTCTTGGTGCATCATACACTTCATTGTATCTTCCTAAATAACAGGAATCATGGAAGGTAATCGTCTCGTTAACTGGAAGTGTTGGTTTTAACTTTCCTGATGCCACTAACTCAGCAAGTAATTCAGTATGGTGATAAACTTCAGCTTCAAGACCAAAATCCGGGTATTCATTTTTAAAAATGTTGTAAGCATGCGGATCAATCGTGACGATTTTCTTAACATCATTTTTCATGAATTCATCGATGTTTTTTGTTGCAAGCTCTTGGAATAAAAATTCATTTCCTAAGCGGCGCGGTGTGTCTCCGGAGTTTTTCTCTTTGTTTCCAAGAATCGCAAACTTCACACCTGCTTCATTTAAGAGCTTTGCGAATGATAGGGCAACCTTTTGGCTGCGATTATCATAAGAACCCATGGAACCAACCCAAAATAAGTACTCAAACTCTTCTCCCGCTTTGCTCATTTCTTTCACTGTAGGAACGATCACATCGGAACGAGCTTCACGCCATGTTTCTTTTTCCTTACGGTTAAGCCCCCATGGATTTCCTTGGCGTTCTATATTCGTCATTGCGCGTTGTGCATCTGCATCCATTTTACCTTCTGTTAAAACAAGATAGCGGCGCATATCAATGATTTTATCAACATGCTCATTCATAACAGGACATTGATCCTCACAATTACGACATGTTGTACAAGCCCAGATCTCTTCTTCTGTAATCACATCTCCGATTAAAGAAGCATGATATCCCGAAGTTGTAGCCGCAGATTCCTGTGCACCTGAGCTTGATGCCATCATTGCAATTTGATTTCCCTTTGTGTTACTGAATGCAACGGCCGGAACCCATGGTTGCTTTTGCGTCACAGCGGCACCTGTAAAGGTTAGATGATCTCTCAGTTTAATAATTAAATCCATTGGTGACAGCATTTTTCCTGTTCCTGTTGCCGGGCACATATTTGTACAACGGCCACATTCTACACAGGCATATAAATCAATTAATTGCGGTTGTGTGAATTCCTCAATCTTTCCGACTCCAAAGGTTTCCTGTGTTTCATCTTCAAAATCGATTTTTTCAAGCTTCCCCGGGTTTGTTGTGCGATTAAAATACACATTTGCCGGTCCTGCAATTAAGTGTGCATGCTTTGATTGAGGTACATATACTAAAAACGTTAATAAAAACAGCAAGTGAACCCACCATGCGATATAGAACAGGACGATGGATCCCGTCTCTCCTACAAACCCTAGAATAAAGGCGAAAGAAGATGCGAGCGGTTCAGACCAGGTTAGGTCATGATTATGCCAAATAAGTCCCATTCCATTTCCCAGTAACACAGAAAGCATTAGGCCGCCGATAAAAAGTAAGACAAGCCCTGATTTAAAGCCCCTTTTTAATCGTACAAGCTTTTCAACATAGCGCCGATGAAATGCCCAAACAACTGCCACTAAAATCATAAATGTAACAATCTCCTGGAAAAATGTGAAAGCCGGGTATAGCGGTCCAAGCGGAAGATGCGCTCCCGGTAAAAGACCCTTGATAATGAAGTCAATTGCCCCGAATTGAACAAGAATAAAACCATAGAAAAACATCACATGGATAATGCCGCTCTTTTTATCCTTTAACAGCTTTTTTTGACCAAATACATTCACCCATATTTTTTCAAGCCGCTCCTTCACTTTCCCATCGAATTCAACCTTTTTTCCTAGCTTGATGTACGCCATCCTCGTGCGGATTAAATAAACAAAAAGATGAATTGCGTAAGCGGCTACAAATAAAAATGCTACAAAATTAATCCATAATAATGCATCCACTTTTGTTTCCCCCAATCTCCCATTTGTTGCGGTCTATGTCTTTCCCCTATGAAAAGCGTAAGCGCCTTGGTCAGCCTCAGGCAAATAAGACGCAAATGAATAGAAGACGTTCTTTGTCTTCAATTCATTTGTGGCTAGGCGCTGGAGCTAGACACTAAAACTAAGTACAAAATTTTACCCTACCTTTAACATTTCATTATACTCCTATCATAATAAATGAATGAGCATTCAGTCAATACCTTTTGTTTCTTTGTACAATGTATTCTTTTCTATAGGAAATATGCCGTGTACATAAAAATGTGAAGTTGCGCAAAACCTATTAGGAAATGGTGCAGGAATGCTGCTAGGAGGTATGCTGGTTGAAACTATTTTTCATCTTGAGCTTTATCATAGTGGCAATTATTTGTTGGTGTATTGTCGATTATCACCTTGGACGAAAAAGTCATCTTCTTAAGTCTAAATACACACAGTATCCACCTAGAAAAAGTGATATTACCTTATTCACTGATGGCGATTCTTTATACAAGGATTTGTTTGAGCACATTAAAAATAGCCGAAAAAGTGTTCACGTGTTATTCTTTATCATAAAAAATGATCAGATTAGCCATGAGTTCCTATCTCTTTTAGGTGAAAAGGCGAGTCAGGGTGTTGAGGTCAGACTTCTTATTGATTATGTTGGCAGCTCTAAATTAACAAAAAAGAAAATGACCCTTTTAAAAGAAAAAGGTGTAAAGGTTGTTTACTCTCATAAGCCGAAGTTTCCGTTTCTTTTTTACACTCTTCAAGCCCGAAATCACCGAAAAATTACCGTTATTGACGGTGTAATCGGCTATTTAGGCGGTTTTAACATTGGCAAGGAATACATTGGACAAGATCCAAAGCTTGGGTTTTGGAGAGATTTTCACCTCAAATTAACCGGTGAAGGTGTGACAGATTTACAGACGCAATTTTTAACTGATTGGTTTGATTCAACCGGTGAAAATGACTTGAAGGAAACACAGTATTTTCCAGAACAGGTTACAGGTAAAAGCACCCAAATGTTTATTTCTACATATGGTGAAAACCTGGAAAAACATTTTATTTCATTTATTCAAGACGCAAAATATGAAATAATCATATGTTCTCCATATTTTATTCCCGGGAAAAAAATACTCAATGAATTGTTATCTGCTTTATCAAGAGGGGTAAAGGTTAAGATTACAGTACCAATGAATAAAGATCATCCATTAGTAAAGGAAGCATCTTATCCTTACTTCCGCCCCCTTCTGCTAGCAGGGTGTGAAATTTATCAGTTTTACCATGGTTTTTATCATGCCAAGATGGTTATGATTGATGACGATTTTTGTGATATAGGCACAGCAAACTTTGATAAACGAAGCTTCTATTTAAATGATGAAATGAACTGTTTAATTTACGATAAAAAGCTAATTGAGGAGATCAAACAGTTTGTTTACACAGATTTTCGTCGCTCACAATTATTAACATATGAGAAGTATCAAAAGAGACCTTTTTCTCAGCGGATAAAAGAGGTATTTGCTACACTAGTGTCTCAATTTTTATAGAACCGGCAAAGGAGGAGTCCAATGATTATTCGATTTGGATATGTATCACATGCACTTTCCCTTTGGGACTGCTCCCCTGCTAAATCCTTAACGTTTACTCGTTGGAAAAAACTCGACGTAGAAGAGCGTCATGACCAGCTTTTATATGTCACAAAGCAAAACCTGGAACATACATTGCGGATGTTACACTACAATATCGCCCACGAAATATGGGTTTATCGCTTATCCTCATCCATTGTTCCATTAGCGACACATCCTGATGTGCTTTGGGATTATCGGACCCCATTTAAGGAACTTCTTTTGGAAATTGGGACACTGGTAAAAAAATACAAGCTGCGTGTAAGCTTTCATCCAAACCAATTTACACTATTTACGAGTGATAAAAAGCATATTACTGAAAATGCTGTTAGTGACATGTCTTATCATTATGATGTTCTGGAAGCAATGGGTCTTGCAGATGAGGCGATTATTAACATCCATGTTGGCGGGGCTTATGGGGACAAACAAAAAGCAACAGAGCGCTTCCATCAAAACATAAAAAGCTTGCCTTCACATATCAAAAAAAGAATGACACTTGAAAATGATGATAAAACCTATACAACCTCGGAAACTTTAGCTATTTGCCAGAAGGAGCACATACCGCTTCTCTTTGATTACCACCACTTTATGGCGAATAAAGAAGAGGATGAAAAGGTTGAAGAGCTGCTGCCTAAGATCTTTCCAACATGGGAATGGGTTGGGCTGCACCCTAAAATTCATGTTTCTTCCCCTAAGTCTGAGAAGGAGTTTCGAAGTCATGCTGATTATGTAGACGCTGATTTTTTAATGCCTTTATTAAAGGTATTGAAAGAAATGAATGTTGATGTCGATTTTATGATTGAAGCGAAGCAAAAAGATAAAGCTGCATTGAAGCTTTGTGAAGATATATCGAGGATTCGGGGGGTAAAACGGATTGGTGGGGCTACGATTCTGTGGTAGCTTGTACTTGGAATATAGGTTGTGGAGATTTATTTTCGATTCTCAGATTTTATTTGCTATTTTAGAGATTTATTTGCGATTCTAAGATTTTATTTGCTATTTTGAATATTTATTTGCGATTAGACAATTATCGACTCATTTCGAGCAAAACAAAACTCAGATGCCCACAGCATCTGAGTTTTTCTTTTACATTTTTTCCGGAGCAGAAACCCCAATGATTGTTAACGCATTTTGAAGCGTTACTTGCGTTGCCTTCATTAGCCCAAGTCTTGCACGGCTTTTTTCTGTATTTTCAGGATCCAATACTTTTTCAGCATTGTAGAAGCTGTGTAGTGTGGATGCCAAGTCATAAATATAATTTGTAATACGGTGAGGAATTCGTTTTTGCGCAGCTTCTGTGACAGCTTGCGGGAATTCTCCAAGCTTTTTCAATAAGTCGAATTCTTTTTCAGATGTGATTTCATCTAATTTTAGATTCTCTTCATATGAAAGTCCTTGTTCTTCACCTTGGCGCAGCATGCTGCAAATACGTGCATGAGCATATTGCGCGTAGTAAACCGGGTTTTCGTTTGATGTAGAAACAGCTAAATCAAGGTCAAAGTCCATATGTGTGTCCGCACTTCTCATCGCAAAGAAATAACGTACTGCATCAAGACCAACTTCTTCGATTAAGTCTCTCATTGTGACAGCTTTTCCGGTACGTTTGCTCATTTTCATCTTCTCACCGTTTTTATATAGGTGAACAAGTTGAATGATTTCTACTTCAAGTGTATCTTTGCCATAGCCTAACGCTTCAATAGCTGCTTTCATACGTGGAATATAACCGTGGTGGTCTGCACCCCATACGTTAATCAGCTTTGTGAAGCCGCGGTCAAGCTTGTCCTTGTGATACGCGATATCTGGTGTTAAATATGTGTAGGAGCCGTCGTTTTTAATTAATACACGGTCCTTGTCATCACCGAACGTTGTAGAACGGAACCAAGTAGCCCCTTCTTCTTCATAGATATGGCCTTTTTCTTTTAACGCAGCAAGTGCATTGTCAATTTTTCCGTTATGGTAAAGAGATGTTTCCGAATACCATACGTCAAAAGGTACACGAAACTCTTCCAGGTCCTCTTTTAATTTTGCCATTTCGTATTTTAAGCCGTACTCTCTGAAAAATGCTAAACGCTCATCACTTGATTGCTCAGCAAATTTATCGCCGTACTCTTCGGCAAGCTTTTTCCCGATACCAATGATGTCTTCGCCATGATAGCCGTCCTCCGGCATTTCATTGTCTTTACCAAGTGCTTGGAAATAACGTGCTTCTACAGATAGAGCCAGGTTATTGATTTGGTTTCCTGCATCGTTTATGTAATATTCGCGGGATACATCATAGCCTGCTTTTGCTAAAACATTACATAATGAATCACCAACAGCCGCTCCACGTGCGTGACCTAGGTGAAGGTCACCGGTCGGATTTGCGGAAACAAACTCAACTTGTACTTTTTCATTTTTGCCCACATTCGTTTCACCATAGCTTGTGCCAGCTTTTAGAATGGATGGAATCAAATCTGTTAAATAACTGTTGTTCATATAAAAGTTAATAAAACCAGGACCAGCGATTTCAATTTTATCAATAGATCCTTTTTGCTTATCAAAATTCGCTACAATGTCTTCTGCGATCATACGCGGAGCTTTCTTTGCGACACGTGCAAGCTGCATCGCCATGTTTGTAGCGTAATCTCCATGTGCTTTTTCCTTAGGAAGCTCTAATAACACTTCAGGAATCTGTGCTTCTTCTGCTAAACCGGCTTTTATGACTGCCGCTTTAATTTCTTCTTTTAACCGTTCTTTTACTTGCTCAACGATGTTCATTTTTTGTCCTCCTTGTATGTGATCATCAGTTTATGTACATGTTTCTCATTTTCGTCTATTTGCAAATCATATAAAATAACGAGCCTATCTTCAAGCTCTGTTTTATCTATTGTTAATGAGTTGGTGTTGATTTCAAGCTGAAGCTTACCAAATGGTGTCGCATAATCTGTCATTGTTTTTTGTCCTTGAATGAAACGCTGTTTCATTGTAACAGCTCCGGAACGCATGACTATGACTTCTTCAGGTGCGATTTTCACCGTTGTTTTGACAGATCCAAGTTCATGCTGTTCATCATATCGCAGGTAAACGGTGTTACCCTTTAGAAATTGTTCACCTGTTGTGTTCATTTCAATTGTTTCTTTATCTTGTTCATGCTCTTTACGAATTTCAGATAAAACATGGATTTGAATAGGCGTGCTTTCTGACATGTCGACACTCCCTTTCCATCATTTCCTTTAACTTTAATAGTATAAAGAACCAAATGCAACTGCGCAAGAGGTGTTTGGGACGGAGGGACAGGTTCATTGTCCCGATTTTCCATTTTATTACGGGACGCGGTACCTGTCCCCCTGGCCCAATTACGACAAAAAGCGGCTAACCCTTTTTAAGGATTAGCCGCTTATTTCTAAATGTTATTTTCCGATAAATTGTTGAGTCCAGTAGTTACCTTCTGCTACGTAGCCTACTCCAATGTGAGTGAAGTTTGAGCTTAGGATGTTTTGGCGGTGGCCTGAGCTGTTCATCCATGCGTTAACGACTTCTTGTGGAGTACGTTGGCCTTTGGCGATGTTTTCACCTGCTGCTTTATATGAGATGCCAAACTGTTTCATCATGTCAAATGGTGAACCATATGTTGGGCTTGTATGTGAAAAGTAGTTATTCTTTTGCATGTCTAGTGATTTTTCACGTGCTACTTTGCTTAATTCAAGATCTACCTTTAAAGCTGGGAGTCCTTGCTTTGCACGCTCTTGATTTGTTAAGTCAACGACTTGCTGCTCATACTGACTTAATTGATAGCTTGCTTGTTCGTTTGTTTCTTCTGTTTGAGCCGGTTGCTGTTGAGCAGGCTGTTGTGTTACTGGCTTTTCAGTTGCTTGCTGCTGCTCAGTTTGTGTTTGTTCTTCTTTTGGTGCTTCTACTTCTTTTTGAGTAGTAGATTTCTGATAGTTGCTGAAATATTTTTTAATGAATTCATTGATTTGTTCTTGGTCTAGATTACCTGATTGATAGTAATAGACTTTTGCTTGTGTTGTGTTTGAAGCAGCATCTGCTTTTTGTGCAAGTGGATTTGCCATTAATAGAGCCGCACCTGCTACAACTGATAAAATGATTTTTTTCTTCATGTATATTCATCCTCCTTATCAACTCATGTGCTGACGAGACAATCGTAACATGTGTTTTTTTGTCATATTTGAGGATAATTTTAACAGTTAGTTACCATTATAGGCTGATGGTCTTATGCGGATTGACATAAGTCTCGGAATCTATCATTGTTTTCACCGATTTACTAGCAGGAACAAAACTTCCACCAAATAACCTAATTATTGGGAATTAATCCACTATTTTGGTCAAAACATCATGTTGACAAGGTTTTTCTAAAGCCTGTTTCTTTACATTTATATCGGTATTGTTACAATTTTTTCAATAAAAAAAGCCTGATACATCAAGTACCAGACTTCCAATCCGTCTATTTTTTCTGCACTAATCCTAAAATCATTTCTCTGATTATTTTACTTGCTGTGTTCGCTGTTTGTTCAGAGTGATCATAAATTGGTGCAACCTCTACCAAGTCAGAACCTACAACACGTATATCTGATTTTGCGATTTCATGAATAGACGCTAAAAGCTCTTTGGACGTAATGCCACCAGCGTCCACTGTTCCTGTTCCCGGGGCGTGCGCAGGGTCAAGAACGTCAATATCAATGGTTAGGTAAACAGGGCGTCCTGCCAGTTTTGGCAGTATTTCTTTTAGAGGTTCAAGAACCTCAAATTTCGAAATGTGCATGCCCACTTCTTTTGCCCATTGGAATTCTTCCTTCATTCCTGAGCGGATTCCGAAAGAAAAGACATTTGTTGGTCCAATTAAATTAGCGATCTTTTTAATTGGTGTTGAGTGGGAAAGTGGTTCTCCTTCATAGTCATCACGAAGATCTGTATGAGCATCAAAGTGAATTATCGCAAGATCAGGGTATTTTTTGTACATAGCTTTCATAACAGGCCATGATACAAGGTGCTCTCCACCCATTCCTAGTGGATATTTATCATCTGCCAGGAGCTGGTCAATATATTCCTCAATCATGTCGATGCTTCGCTGCGGATTTCCAAATGGTAATGGAATATCTCCTGCATCAAAGTATTTTACTTCCTCTAACTCACGATCTAAGTAAGGGCTGTATTCTTCAAGACCAATTGATACTTCGCGAATGCGCGCAGGGCCGAAGCGGGAACCCGGGCGATAGCTTACAGTCCAATCCATCGGCATGCCGTAGATAACAGCTTCACTTTCTTCGTAATTAGGATGGCTTTTAATAAATACATTACCTGAATAAGCTTCATCAAATTTCATTGATTATTACCTCCATTCAAAAAGTGAGAGATTTCCTTCTCTCACTTTTCCATTTCTAAATTATTTAATTAAATCACTTACAAACTTAGGTAATACAAAGCAAGCTTTGTGTAATTCTTTTGTGTAGTATTTTGTTTCGATTTCATGGAAACGGTCTTCGCTTACTTCTAGTGGATCATATTTTTTCGAACCAATTGTGAAAGTCCATAAACCGCTTGGATATGTTGGAATGTTCGCTGTGTATAGGCGTGTGATCGGGAAAATTTCTTTCACATCACGTTGAACATTTGTGATTAATTCCGGTGTGAACCAAGGGTTGTCCGTTTGAGCAACGAACACACCGTCTTCTTTAAGTGCTTTGGAGATACCAGCATAGAAGCCTTTAGTAAATAGGTTTACTGCTGGTCCCATTGGTTCTGTGGAATCAACCATGATCACATCGTATTCATTTTCACTTTCAGCGATATGCATGAACCCGTCGCCTACTTTTACTTCTACTCGAGGATCGTCAAGTTTTCCAGCAATTTCAGGAAGGTACTTTTTAGAATACTCAATTACCTTACCATCGATATCAACAAGTGTCGCTTTTTTCACTTGTGGGTGTTTTAACACTTCACGAATAACTCCACCGTCACCGCCGCCAACTACTAGAACATTCTCAGGGTTTGGGTGTGTAAATAAAGGCACATGTGCCACCATCTCGTGATAAACGAACTCGTCCTTCTGTGAAGTCATTACCATACCATCAAGGAACAACATGTTTCCGAACTCTTCCGTTTCCACCATTTCTAAGTACTGAAAATCAGTTTGTTCTGTATGTAACGTTTGCTTAACTTTTAACGTAATCCCAAAACTTTTCGTTTGCTTCTCTGTATACCATAATTCACTCATTATAATCATCCTTTCAAAACTGGGACAGAGGGACAGGTCCCCTGTCCCGTTCATTATGGGACACGGAACCTGTCCCCTTGTCCCTTATAGCAGAAAATGAGAAAAAAATCTATGACTTTTGTTTAAAATGTTTAAAATTCTGATAAAAAACTCATAATGGCTAACAGTATGTCTTTTATGACGAATATAGGAGGTGAGCTTCATGGATGTGATGACACCGAGACGATTGCGCATCACCCTAAAAACAGTACGGGCACTTATTTTTATTAGTTTATTATGTTTAGTTCTTTTTTCCACGATTATTTTAAGTATTGTGTTATATGCAAAGTGGCTGGGACCTCCTTCTTTATCAGTTCCACAATCAACTCTCATTTATGCAAGTGATGGGTCAAAAATAGGTGAATTGCATAATGGTCAAAAACGATACTGGGTTGATATTGATCATATTTCCCCACATGTCCGTGAAGCAACCATCGCAATTGAAGATCGAAGTTTTTACCAACACGATGGTTTTGATTATAAACGAATTGCAGGTGCTGCATTAGCCGACTTAAAAGCTATGGCAAAGGTACAGGGTGCCAGTACGATAACCCAGCAATACGCCCGGAATTTATTTTTAGAGCATGAAAAAACATGGCAGCGTAAAGCGAATGAAGCATTATATACCATTCGATTGGAGCAAAACTACAGCAAGGACCGGATTATGGAAGGCTATTTAAACACTATCTATTATGGACATGGTGTTTATGGGATTGAAGCAGCAGCTAATTATTACTTTGGAAAAAGCTCAAGTGACTTAACCCTTGCTGAAGCTGCCATGCTTGCCGGCATTCCAAAGGGACCAACCCTCTATTCTCCTTACGCAAACAGGGAAAAAGCAGAGGAAAGACAAGAAATCATTTTAAAAATGATGAAAAATGAAGGGTATATTACGGAAAAGCAATTCCAATCAGCACTCACAGCAGAGCTTGTATATAAAAAGAAAACAGACACTGTTCAACCAAAATTAGCCCCATATTTCCAGGATGCAATGTTAAGTGAGATATCCGACAAGTTAGACATAGACGCACAAGCTATCCAAACAAAAGGGTTAAAAATCTATACAACACTGGATGCAGACATGCAAAAGCTTGCTGAAGAAACGGTTGGAGAAACGATTGATGAGTCCTCTGACATTCAAACAGGTATAGTCGCGATGGATCCTAAGACCGGTTATGTTCGGGCATTAATCGGTGGACGAAATTATGAGGAAAGTCCTTTCAATCGTGCTACTCAGGCAAAAAGGCAGCCGGGTTCAACGATTAAGCCTTTTCTTTACTACTCTGCGATTATGAACGGCTTTACACCTTCTACCGAGATGAAAAGTGAACCAACTTCATTTACCTATGATGATGGAAAAGCGTCCTATAAGCCGAGTAATTACAACGACTATTATGCGAACGACTTTATCACAATGCTCCAGGCCATCGCTTTGTCTGACAATATTTATGCCGTGAAAACACATATGTTTATCGGGATGGAGGAGCTTATCAAAACAGGGAAACTCCTTGGACTGAGTACAGGCATAAAGAAAAACCCTTCAGCTGCATTAGGTACATCACCTGTCCGTTTGATTGACATGGTCAATGCATACGGAATGCTGGGTAATGGAGGGGAAAAAGTTGAACCTACTTTTGTGACAAAAATTGAAGACACTGCTGGAAATGTCATCTACGAATCTAAACAGGCAAAAGAGCAAGTATTAGACGAACAAGCAGCCTTCGTCACAACACATATGATGAAGGGAATGTTTGATACAACATTAAATGATTATACATCTGTTACAGGTCACAGCATTGCTGACTCCCTCACCCGGGACTATGCAGGCAAATCAGGTACAACCTCATCAGACAGCTGGATGATTGGATTTGCCCCACAACTTGCCGTTGGTGTTTGGACAGGGTATGACAAAGGAAAAACGATCAACCTTGTCCAAGAACGCGGCTACGCAAAGGAAATTTGGTCCACCTTTATGGAGGAAGCATTAGATGATCAATCTGTAAAAGCTTTTCGCCCGCCGGATGGGGTTGTCGGGGTTTATATTAATCCTGAGAGCGGCAAGCTCGCCACAAAGGGCTGCCCAACGAAGCGTCTCACTTATTTTATTGAAGGCACTGAGCCGACTGAGTATTGTGAAGAACATATGAGTGATGGTGAAGCTTCGGAAACGGAGCAGTCCTCTGATCAGAAGGAAAAAGAAAGCTGGCTAGATAAGTTTAAATGGTGGGATTGAGGTTGAGAATGAGGATGGGTCGGTTTCTGTCGAAAATTGACAAATCGTTAATATATTCTCAGAATCGAAGATAAATCCTTATAATCGTTGATAAATCCTCAAAACCGGAGATAAAATCTCATAATCGAAAATAAAATCTCAGCATCAAATCAAAAACCCCCGGGCAACTAATATGCCCGGGGGTTTTTGTGTCCTAGTTTTATAAACTGTATATTCAGTCTACTAATTTTCATGAAGAATCACAAGATTTTACCAATTTGTTCACGAAAACGTCACACTTTCGACAAATTTATATTCTAGAATTTTAAATCGTCTTTTAATTTTTGCTCGGAATTTTCCCACATTTTTTTATCGTGATGTTTTAAGAAGTTGGTTAAAATCTCTTTTGAACGATCGTCCATATGATCAACGATAATATGACGTTTCATTGATTTATCCATGCGGTTTACATGCTCAGGCAGTGATTTGTAGCCCCTTCTTATTGAGCGGTCAACTGTAAGTTCGCATGCTGCTACTCCTGCATAGTAAGGACCATCTTCTTTACGGTCAATTGTGACCCAAACTAACCAATACGGCTTTCCGTTTGGAACCTCTTCTTTTGTTTTCAAAAATTTAATCCCTTTTTCCACGACACTTCTCGCATGCATGGCACCGATATCAACGAAGGCCTCTCCTTCTTCGATATCAATGAAAACCGGGGACACATTATCCAAACTAAGGGCACCCACACCGAAACCGCCGTGGCCATCTGTTGGATCGCTTTTTATTATATTAAAACCAATGCTTTTTTTCTTTTTTTCTTGTTCCATATCATGGACCTCCTCATATGTAAGACATCATAATAATGGGCTAAGCAATAAATGAAAGATATTCATAACAATTGCCCGGCCAATTTCAAAAACAGGTTGAATCGTGTAGGCATCCAGTGGTGTGATGACTAAAACTAAGAAAATAATAATTCCATAACTCTCAAACTGAACGAGCTTTGGCCGAATATGTGCCGGGACCAAATCTTCAATAATCCGATATCCATCCAGCGGCGGAAATGGAAGTAAGTTAAAAATAAACAAAATCACATTAAGTGACACAAAAATATTAAAAAACTGCTCAAGTCCTGTTACATATTGTGATGGCAGATATGTCACTGCGTTTGTCGCTAATAGTATATACCAAATTGCGGTTCCTAAGAAGGCTAAGAAAAAGTTACTTAGCGGTCCGGCAACAGAAACTAATACTCCGGCTAATCGGGGCCGTTTAAAATGAAATCGGTTTACCGGGACCGGTTTTGCCCAACCAAACCCTGCAATAAATATTAAGATTGTTCCAAATGGATCCAAATGTGCTAACGGAGAAAGCGTTAATCTTCCTTGTCTTTTTGCAGTTGGATCTCCAAACTTGTAAGCTACATAGGCATGTGCAAACTCATGTAATGTAAAAGCAATCATTAGCGTAATGACCACATATGGAATCATTTCTAACGGAAAGGCTAAAAATTGGCTAAATTCATTCATCACTGGCTCCTCTGTTATAAATGTACTCTTTCTTAAGCTTACCATGATTAGGGGGTAATTTCGACTAATGGATACTGACAAAGATATAAAAAAACCGCCAGATTATTGATTGGCGGTTTCGTTTTGAGCGACTTGTTTAATTTTTTCAATATAATCATATGCTTCAGCAATTTCTTCTTCTGTGTAACGCTGCTTACTTTTTAACGTAAACACCTTTTCTTTTACTTCTTCTCTGCTAAGTCCGTCAAAATATAACACGGTTGAAACTAATTCCAAAAATCTGGAGCTTTGCTCATTCAAATCCAGCATGCAGTTCTTTAATGGAGGCATGTCCACATCATAATGGCCAAGGAATTCATTTCCTGTTTCTGTTAAAGTATAACGATATTGAAAATATCCACCTTTTTTTTCATGTACCTCATCAATAAACCCTAAGTTACAAAGCTCTTCGATACGCAATGTAAGTTCTTCAGAGTATGGTCCAAAAAAGTGAAAATTGTATTTTTCATAGAAAGGTAAATCAATTTTCTTTGCGATATAAATCATTTTTTGCAATTTTTTCCGGCCAATGATTTCCCCTGCTGATGAGATAGCCTTCATCAGCTTCGCATGTTCTTTCATCAATTCCCCGTCATCTCCTAACTTTTCTTTGTTACCGATAAACACTATTTCTTTATATTTAATAATTCAAGTATTTTCTTTTTAGCCGTACGCTTTGTTGAGAAATCGTCAATTAAGTCCAATGGAAAATACAATTTATGATCTGTTCTTCTTTTCCCCGAAATAGCATCGACAATCTCTGATTCCCGTGACAATTCGCGCAAATCTCCATTTGACATTAATAGATGGATCGGCAGTCTTTCCTCTTCTTCACCAGGACGATAAAAATCGTATGGAAGATCTGAGGAAGAATCAACAACAAGATAGTAATCCGGATCGATTCCCGCTTTTTTAAATAATGATGTTAATTCCATTAATGTCATCATCTGTACATTCGGGTTAAATTCCACATATTTAAAAAGCTGGCGGTTCATAAAGCGGGTACATAAGTCACGCAGGATTGGATCTTCTTCCTCCTGCCATGCCTGAAAATAAAACATAATAACAGACTCATCAAGTTTTAAATAGTCTTGAAGTGACAGCTCTTCTTCAAATAAAGAATAAAAATGAACAGGATCATGTTTAAAGGAATAAAACTCTTGATGCAGATGTTTTGCACGGTGAAGAATTTTTGTTAAAATCACTTCAGCACTTCGTGTGACCGGGTGAAAATAAACCTGCCAATACATTTGATAACGGCTCATAATATAATCCTCAACCGCATGCATGCCACTGCTTTTTATGACAACCTGCTCTTCCCGCGGACGCATCACTCTTAAAATCCGTTCCATATCAAAGTGACCATAGCTAACACCTGTATAGTAGGCATCACGCTGCAGATAATCCATTCGATCAGCATCAATCTGACTAGATATTAAACTTACAACCTGTTTATTTTCATAGGTTTTGGCAATAACCTCTGCTACCTTTTTTGGAAAATCCGCTTCTACCGCTGTTAACACTTTGTTAACCTCTGTATCTCCCAGAATAATGGCTTGGGTGAAATCCTCATGATCAAGGTGAAATACCTTTTCAAAAGAATGGGAGAATGGGCCATGACCTAAATCATGCAACAACGCGGCACAAAGGCATAAAAGCCTTTCTTCATCATCCCATTCAGGTCTTCCCTTAAACACATCATCCACAATTCTGCGGACAATTTCATACACTCCTAGTGAGTGATTAAACCTGCTGTGCTCAGCCCCGTGAAATGTTAAATACGTTGTTCCAAGCTGGCGTATTCTTCTTAATCGTTGGAATTCTTTCGTCCCAATGAGATCCCAAATGATTTTATCACGCACATGTATATATCGGTGAACGGGATCTTTAAAAACCTTTTCTTCAGACAACTTTCCATTTTCCATTGTCTTCCACATCCGTTCTACTTAGTAACTTCTCTACCCTCTATTATATCGGCTTCCAATCGACAATAACACCCAAAATCTGATAAATGATTCGACAATGAGGGTACGTTTAAAAAATAAAACATCACCCATGCTCACAAACACAAAGGTGATGTTATTTTGATATTTTCTGAACGATTTTTTCAATTAATTCATCTTCTGTCGGCGCAGATAGCGGGCGATTGTTTACAAAACAAAAAGATTTCTTTCTTCCCGGGCCACAATAAGATTGGCAGGCAATATCTATCTTAGCTTCTGAATCTACCTTTTTTAACTTAGGCACAAGTGTTTTAATATTTGTTGCTTGGCAATCATCACAAATACGAAATTCATTTGCCATTGATTTCCCAATCCTTTCCTTACAATAGGCGTGCTACCGTTTTTCACTAAAAGGTATTTTACCGTTATTCTTCCCTCTATGCAAGTAACGCCAGGCAAAGGACAAAAAGTTTTCACTTCCTTCAAAGGATTGATTTACCATCGTTTTTCAGTAGATTTTAAAAAAGCTATGAACATTTTTAAAAAATCTACTATCCTCTTAACAAATTTGTATAAAACATCTTCAACTTGTCCATGCTTACTAACAGTTGCAAGTAAATAATCTATTTATATAGGGAGTTGGAAAAAATGAAACAAAGACAAGACGCATGGTCTGAAGAGAATGATTTATTACTAGCTGAAACCGTTTTACGTCATGTGAGAGAAGGAAGTACTCAATTAAATGCTTTTGAAGAAGTAGGAGATAAATTGAATCGTACGTCTGCTGCTTGTGGTTTCCGCTGGAATGCCGTTGTTCGCCATGATTATGAGAAAGCTTTATCACTTGCTAAAAAACAACGTAAACAGCGGATGAGAGCTTTAGGAAAAGGTCAACCAGTGAAAAAGCAGCTTTTGTATACTCCTGATACACCTACTATGGAGATGGAAATTGATGATTTTGATCAGCATGAAGAGCAATCCATGTTGGCAAGTTTAGAGAGTCATATGGCTGAAGTCATGCCGGCTGATGAAGACGTTAAAACACCATTCAGCAATCAAGCACCTGCAGCAACATCTGCAGCCCAACCAAAAGAAATGCCGCAAACGCCAATCAAGCAGCCTGTAAGCACAAATAACAGATTAACAATGGATCATGTTATTGCATTCTTGCAGTCTTATAAAACAAACAATCTACAGTCAGAAGCATTACTAAGTGAAAATAAACGATTGAAGAAAGAAAACCAAGATCTATCTTTACAAAATGAAGAACTGATGAAAAAGGTTGGAAAACTAGAACAAGATACAGTAACCGTTCAAGAAGACTATGAAACACTAATGAAAATCATGAACCGCGCTCGTAAGCTTGTCCTATTTGATGAAGAAGACCGCACAGCACCAACAACATTTAAAATGGACCGTAATGGAAACTTGGAAAAAATGGCAGAGTAATAACGAGTAATATCTAAATGGTGTGCCTATTTGTGGCACGCCTTTTCATTTTTTTGAAACTATTAAAGGACCTCCTACGTATTAACTTTAACATCACATTTTGAAAAGGTTGGTTTGATCATGGAAAATAAAGACTGGCTATTAACTGAGCTAAAAACAATAGAAAAATGGGAGCAGGATCAGAAAGGAATATTTTTTTGGGAGAAAATTGGCAGACTTCCATTTAAACTATTAGATAAAATTACACCGGCATTTATCCAAAAGAAAATAGGTGTTCTTCTAGATGAACTGGGACAATTCGTACAAACTGGCGGTCAATATTTAACACAAGAAAAATTAATCTTAAAAAGGCTTCAGAAACAATCGAATCAACACCAAGAGCTGACTATACAAGATATCGCCTCCCTCCCTCTGTCAACTATGGATGAGATTAGTGATCAATTAAAAACGAATCGAGGAAACCTCGCTACCATTCAGGGGGCAACAACAGGTGTTGGAGGAATTTTCACCCTTGCCATTGATATCCCTGTCTTATTGGGTCTGTCGCTGAAAACATTGCAGGAAATTGCCATTACATATGGCTACGATCCTAAAGATCGAGACGAACGTATCTTCATTGTAAAATGCCTGCAGTTTTCTTCTGCTGATATTGTTGGAAAACAGGCCATTTTAAATGAATTATCTTCTTTTTATAAAAGAAAAGAAGTAACAAATAACGAAATGATTTCACAGCTCCAAGGATGGCGTGAGGTTGTCTATACGTACCGCGATCAATTCGGCTGGAAAAAGCTGTTGCAAATGGTTCCCATTGCAGGAATTTTATTTGGAGCGATTACAAACCGCTCTATGATCAATGATTTATCAGAAGTAGGTATTATGTTGTATCGAAAACGAAGAATTCTGGAAAAACTTAATGAAAACGAAAAGGAGCTAGCTGAATGATTATCGGCTAGCTTTTTTTACTTTAAGAAAGTTTAACTATATTAAAGGATTAAAGGATAAGAAAAGACATCGACTTCCGCCATTCTTGGCGGTAAGTTGTGTTTTTCTAAGAAAATACCTTTTCATTCCGATCAATCATCCGAACCAAATTTTGCTGAAATAAAAGCTGTTCTTCAACAGTTAAAGATGAGGAAATTAGGTCCTGGCTGTGTTCTTTTAATGTAAAAAGCAACTGATATAAGAGCTTTTCAACAGTAAGGTCGACTCCCAATAAATCACTGAGAGATGACATTGTCTCAGGCTTTATTGTTGGAAAAACAAATTTCGTTTGTTCCTTTTTAAGAGAGAGCTCGTAAAATTGACGAATAAGATCTGCGCGGTCTTCTCCACTGCCTGTTACACAAAGATAGATTTGAACCGCAACTCCGCCGCGAAGCCTTCTTTGTGAAATACCTGCAAACTTCTTTCCATTTATACTTAAATCATAGCTGCCCGGGCAATATGAGCCGACGATTTCTCTTGCTTCAATGTTTGCATCATAATCTTTTAGCATATGCTTGATTAAATCGAGCATCGCGTCATATCCACGGTCTATATCAATTCCCTTTTCAGACTCAGGGAAGATGAGAGAAATGTTTAAAACATCCTTATCCAACACAACTGCCAGCCCGCCGGAATTTCGAACAATCGCTTGATAGCCCTGATCATGAAGAAACTGAAGTCCATCCTCTAAGAATGGTAGTTTTGTATCCTGTATTCCTAACACGATCGTTTGATGGTGCACCCATGTTCGGACTGTCGCTGGTGATTCTTTTTTTCCGACACTCGCACAAAGTGTATCATCTATAGCAAACGAATGCTTAGCGTCAAACTGCGGTCCTAAGCTTGATTGATCAATGACTCTCCATTTTGGTTGGTTGATTAATGAGGACGGCTGTAATAGGTTCATGCTGTTTACTCCTTAACTTTTACTATCCCTTATTATATCACTATCAGCCTGACGGCAAAAACCTATTAAACAGAACCTCCTAAAGCCCCAATGAGATATATTTCACTTCCAAATATTCCTCAATTCCATAATGTCCGCCTTCACGACCAAGTCCACTTTCTTTAAAACCTCCGAATGGTGCTTGCGCAACAGATGGTAATCCATCATTTAGTCCAACAATTCCATATTCAAGGTCCTCTACAATTCTGATACCTTTGGAAATATTTTGTGTAAATACATATGCTGCTAAGCCATATGGAGATTGATTTGCCCGTTTGACCACTTCTTCAATTGTTTCAAATGTTGTGACTGGTGCAACAGGGCCAAATGTTTCCTCTTTCATACAAAGCATGTCATCACTGGCGTTACCGACTATAACAGGTGTCATAAAGTAACCATTCTCACTGTCTAATGATTGTCCTAAATAGGTAATATCTCCACCTTTATTCGATGCATCTTCTAAGTGGTTCTTTACTTTTTTTAGTGCATTACGGTCAATTAATGGTCCAATTGTCGTTTGATCTTGGAGCCCATCGCCAACACGGAGCTCTTTAAAGGCATCTTTCAGCTTGTTCATGAAAGGCTCATAGATTGATTGGTGAACATAGACTCTATTCGTACACACACATGTCTGACCGGCGTTTCGGAACTTAGAGCTTATCACGCCTTCAACAGCCTGATCGAGATCAGCGTCCTCCAATACAATTAGTGGAGCATGTCCTCCCAGTTCTAAGGAGATTTTCTTAACCGTATCAGCTGCTCCTCTCATTAACAGCTTTCCAACTTCTGTTGAGCCTGTAAAGGAGATTTTGCGTACGCGATCATCCTTTAACCAAACATCTCCTATTTCCTTTGCATCTCCGACAACTACATTGAGGACACCCTTTGGAATTCCTGCTTCATGTGCCAGTTCGATAAGTCGAATGGCTGTTAATGGCGTTTGTTCTGCCGGTTTAATAACTGCTGTACAGCCGGCGGCTAATGCAGGTGCTACTTTTCGGGTAATCATGGCAGCTGGGAAATTCCACGGTGTAATGGCTGCCATGACGCCTACCGGCTGCTTACTCACAAACAATCTTTTATTCGGATGGGAGCTCGGTATGGTCTCACCGTAAATCCGTTTGCCTTCTTCTGCATACCATTCAATAAAACTATTAGCATATTGAACTTCTCCAAGGGCTTCCTTCAAAGGCTTTCCTTGTTCACTTGTCATGATTTTTGCGATTTCTTCTTTATGTTGATCAATTAATTGATACCATTTTTTTAGGTAGCCGGCACGCTCTCCAGCGACAAGCTTTGACCAGCTTGAAAAAGCGTCATATGCAGCTTCGACTGCCATGGCTGCTTCTTTTTTTCCGCCATAGGCACTTTTTGCGATGATTTCGTTTGTTGCAGGGTTTTCTATATCAATTGTTGTGTCTGTTTGATGCCAGTTGCCGTTAATATACATTGGTTTGGTTTCCATGTTTTCACCTCATGTCTTTTGTATGTAGCTCTTGTATACTATTATTCGCTGTTTTGTTTGAAGCTTCCTGTTACTATTTATTTAATTACCTTATGATTTGGTGGATAAACACCTTTTGGTAAGAAAAGGATTTTCCCACACACTTTGTTGTTATTAATGCAACTAAAGGTAAAATTTAGTCCGTTCCATTGCGCTCCACTAATATTTTTAAAATATATTCAAATTCAACTAACTTTACGAATACATAATTGCCCTCTATAAAAAGGCTCTTTTCTAAAAGATTGTTGTTTTTAATGTGCTTTGAAAAAAACTAAGTTAGTTGATTTGAGCGGAAGGCGCGAGACTCCTGTGGGAGCTGTGGGATAGGTGAGACCCCGCAAGATGCATAGCGTTGAGGAGGCTCACCGCCCACCCCACGGAAAGCGAGCATCCTAGAGCTCAAATCAACCACCTCAACACTTATTACTGAGCAACAAAGTTTGCGAATACAGCCATAAAAAAGAACCGACAAAAATGTCAGTTCCTTTTCTGCTATTTATGAAATTACGCCTGCGCAGCAGTAATCAACGCTAGCTTATAAACATCCTCTGCATTACATCCGCGGGATAGGTCGTTTACTGGTTTATTTAAACCTTGCAGGATTGGTCCTACTGCTTCAAAATTACCTAAGCGTTGGGCGATTTTGTAGCCGAGGTTTCCAGCTTCAAGGCTTGGGAATACAAATACGTTTGCGTCACCTTTAATAACTGAATCCGGAGCTTTTTTCTCAGCTACAGATGGTACAAATGCTGCGTCAAATTGGAATTCACCATCTAGAACAACACTTGAATCAAGTTCTTTTGCAATTTCAACTGCGTTTGCTACCTTTTCTGTTTCAGGAGATTTAGCAGAGCCTTTTGTTGAGAAGCTTAGCATCGCAACACGTGGATCGATGTCAAACATTTTTGCTGTTTGAGCACTTGCGATTGCAATTTCTGCAAGATCCTGGCTATCTGGTGCAATGTTGATTGCACAATCAGCGAATACATATTTTTCGTCACCACGGACCATGATGAATACACCTGAGGTCTTTTTAATGCCTGGTTTTGTTTTAATGATTTGAAGAGCCGGACGAACCGTATCAGCCGTTGAATGTGCAGCACCACTTACTAGACCCTGAGCTTTTCCAAGGTGAACAAGCATTGTTCCGAAGTAGTTTTCGTCTAATAAAATTTTGCGGGCATCTTCTTCTGTTGCTTTACCTTTACGTCTTTCAACAAACGCTGCAACAAGCTCGTCCATTTCCGGATAGTTTTGCGGATCATAAATGTCTACACCGTCTAATGTTAAGTTAAGTTCTGATGCTTTATTCGTAATTTCCTGTTGATTTCCAATTAAGATCGGTCGAAGGATGCCTTCACCTGATAAACGGTTTACTGCCGCAAGAATACGTTCATCTAATCCTTCCGGAAAAACGATTTTAATTTGTTGACCGCTCACTTTTTCTTTTAACGTTGCAAATAAATCTGACACAAAAAAACCTCCTTGATTATGTATAAATAATGCTTCCTTTATTAGCATACTCCACTTATTTCTGTTTTCAAACTGTTCTGTGACGCTATAACGCTTACATACTAATTTCTTTAATTTCAAAAAACTCTAACTTTTTTCACTATAGTTTTTTATCCTTTTTCAGTTTCTCACAGATTTATTTTTTTACTCTCTTAGGTCATGATTGAAGTTCAAGTTTTATTCACAAGGGTTCATGGACAAACTATGATATAGTTAAACTGTGTACATAATCATTAACTTTTTAGGAGTGAATATATATGAGTGAAGCAGCACAAACATTAGATGGTTGGTATTGTCTGCATGATTTCCGTTCGATTGACTGGTCTTCATGGAAACTTTTATCAAGTGATGAGAGACAAGCAGCAATTAATGAATTTTTAGGCTTACTTGAAAAATGGACTGTCACAGAAAATGCTGAGCAAGGTAGTCATGCACTGTATTCTATTGTTGGTCAAAAGGCAGATTTCATGATGATGATCCTGCGTCCTACAATGGAGGAGCTTAATGAGATTGAGCTTGAATTCAATAAAACAAAGCTTGCTGAATTTACACTCCCTACATATTCTTATGTTTCAGTTGTTGAACTTAGCAACTATCTTGCTGGTGAAAGCAATGAAGATCCTTATCAAAACCCGCATGTTCGCTCAAGACTTTATCCAAAGCTTCCACAGTCTAAGTATTCTTGCTTCTATCCAATGGATAAGCGTCGTCAAGGGAATGATAACTGGTACATGCTTACGATGGAAGAGCGCCGTAATATGATGAGAAGTCACGGCCTGATCGGTCGTTCATATGCTGGTAAAGTAAAGCAAATCATTACCGGTTCTGTTGGTTTTGATGATTATGAGTGGGGAGTAACACTATTCTCTGATGATGTTCTTCAATTTAAAAAGCTTGTTTATGAAATGAGATTTGATGAAGTGAGTGCACGCTATGGAGAGTTTGGTTCCTTCTTTGTCGGAAACCTGCTGGATTCTGATAAGCTTCAAAACTTTTTTGAAATAAACTAGAAAAGCGTAAGCGCCTTGACCAGCCTAGGGCAAATAAGGCGATTTGGAATAGAAGGCGTTCATTGCCTTCAATTCCAAATTAATTCCAAATTGACTTATGACCTCGAGGGGCTAGGCGCTGTAGCTAGACACTAAAACTTAGTACTAAAACGTTATAATTCCTTATCTTTAAAAACCATACAGTAAACAGACTCAGAATGTATAGGCTATTTTAGAGTCTGTTTTTTCTTTTATCACCTTTTCAAAGCAGTCTACTTTTTTCCCCTCTTTATAAGGCTTTGTTTCATACCTTCTATAGCCTAGCGATTCCCAAAAGGTTCTTGCTGAGATATTCTCTGTTAATACTGCTAAACGTAAGATTTGCATCCCTGCTTTTCTTGCTTCCGTTTCAAATAATGAGTAGGCCATTTTACCATATCCTATCTCTTGATAATCATGATGAATCATAAGTAACCCAAGCCATGGATATTGGTCGTTAGGATTTTCAACTAAATAATCCAGAACACCAACATACTCATTGTTTAATTTTATAAAGAAGCTTTCTGTCATTTCATTTAAAAACTCTTCTTCCATCTCCTTCAAAGTGCGCTCTTCCCGCCCATTTTCAAGCACATTATACCTTTTATTAGAATTCACAATATCTCTTGCTATGTGAAGAGTTTCTGTTGAGATTTTTTCTAAAGAAAAGTTAGACATATTTCATCCCTCATCCGATTATTTTGTTGTTTTTGAACATTATTTTACCTTTATAGTGGGAGGTAGAGGAAAGGCTGAGACTCCACAGGCGAAGCCGAGGAGGCTCAGCTTCCTCCCCGGCGCATGGAGTGTCTGGAGCGCAATGGAACGAAATAATTTCCACATTTAGCACTATATTAAAAGCAACAAAGCATGCAAAAAAAACCATTTTTTTCATGGATAAGTCATAAGTTGTTTTTCTTTTACATACGTATGAATGAGCAAAGATTGAGTAATGAAATGTCTTTTCTTACAGCACCATCTTGCTTCATTTCTTTTTTCAAACAGTCCTTATGTTTATTAATATTTTAAGGAGGGGTCATTTTGGCAATGAACCAAAACCAGCAGTATGGATACCCAATGCAAGGCATGCAACAAGGAGCAGGCTACCAACAACCTTATCCTACATATGCCTATCCTAGTCCATATGGTCAATATGGTCAAAACGGAGTTCAACCACCTCAAATTCTACCGCAACAACAGCAGCAAGGGGTAGCTCAAAACATTCCCGGCATGCTGCCATTAGAACAGTCTTATGTTGAAAATATTTTGCGGTTAAACCGTGGGAAAGTTGCAACTGTTTATATGACATTTGAAGGAAATCGTGAATGGAATGCGAAGATTTTCAAAGGTGTAGTTGAAGCTGCAGGAAGAGATCATCTCATTTTAAGTGATCCGCAAACAGGTAAGCGTTTCTTACTACTAATGGTGTACTTGGATTATGTAACATTTGATGAAGAGCTTAATTATGATCCGCAATTCACACTTCCTGCAGCTCCTCCAAGGTGATGGTAACAGCTAAAAAGCCGATCTTAAAGGATCGGCTTTTAGATTTATGTATTTCTGCTTTATAAATATCGAATTGCCGCATATCCTACCAATAGCCATCCGCCTAAAAACGCTAAGCCGCCAAGTGGAGTAATGGCACCTAAAATACTAATTTGTGTCACACTTAACACATAAAGACTTCCTGAGAACAAAATAATCCCTGCTAAAAATAACCACCCTGCAGTTGTAAGCGCCCCAATGTTTGTAAACTTATCTACTAAAAAGGCAACAACAAAAAGGGCTCCGGCATGAAACATTTGATATTGCACACCTGTTTGCCAAGTTTTTAAATATTTTTCAGGGATTTTCCCTTCTAATCCATGGGCACCGAAGGCACCTAATGCTACTGCTAAAAATCCATTAATCACACCTAGAATAAGAAAAAGCTTCATCAAAAACACACCTCCCCCTTTCATCTTACCCTACTATCTTTTAAATTCAACTTGAAATCTTGACTAAATGATGGATTTTATTATTCTGTGAAGATAACGTTTTTGCTTTGTAATAGTGTTGGGTTAGTTGATCGGAGCTCCAGGATGCTCGCTTTCCGTGGGGTGGGCGGTGAGCCTCACAGCTCCCACTGAAGTCCTAGCACCTTCCGCTCCAATCAACTTACCTAGTTTCAATTGAAAGAACTTTTTAAAGGAAACAATTTAAAAAAAGCGGCCAATAATAGAAAAAGAGCCAAATAGGCCCTTAACGATTTTGCAGATACACTTTTAGCACGTCTGCAACTTTGTGCTCGTTTTCGATTGCTTTTATATGATAGTGATCTCCATCTACTACCGATTGGAAATTTGAAATTCCTTCGTTTTTCAGGAAATCATCGATATCTTGAACAGATTCTTGCGCTGTTAATAAATACTTTTGACCAACATAGTCTTGGTTTACATATACATCATATCGGTCATGAGAGAGCTTTGTTGAGGAAAAATCATCAAACGCTCCCATCGTAAATCTGCCTCTTCCTACATTTAAAAATTCATCATATGCCATTTCACTAACCTCCACTAATAATTTACTTATCATTGTGTCCTGATTAGTTTTAGAATATGATGGATTTCTTTGGAGAGTATGAACAGCTATGTTCAATTAAAAATCAAATAATGAGTCACCATTTGCATCATCTTCTTTTCTAGCCTCAGAGCTTGATGGATTTTTAACAACCGTTGCCATATTACCCATCATTTTTTGAAGTTCAGCTGGACTTATTGAGCTTGAAGAAGGAGAAGTGATCGTTTGTACCTGTGGTGATTTTTCATCTAAAATCAATTCACATAAAGATTGAATGACAACAATTCGCTCTCTTCTTTCCTTTTCTGATTGACTGTTTTTAGCTTTTGTTAATTCTGCTTCCATTTTAGAAAGAAGCTTTGATATTGGTATATCCAATCTTATCCCTCCACTAAGCCTTCATGGACTTTTTTTCATATTTTAAGCAGGCCATTCCAGATGATTTCTTTACCATGATTGCCGGTCTTCCGGCAGATTTAAACCCGTATGCGCGGCAGCCATTTGGAAATCTATTATCCCATGTTACATAGAAATGCTTACACTTCACACAATTTATTGGTGTTTCTTTCATCATCCATACTCCCTCATCTTAAGGTCCAGTCAATTTCACCTAACCCGTGTTGCTTTAAAAACTCATTTGCCTTTGAAAATGGTTTACTGCCAAAGAATCCTTTTCTTGCTGAAAATGGACTTGGATGTGCCGACTCGATGATGAAATGATTTGGTGAGGTTATCAATTGTTTTTTTGCTTGAGCATGTTTCCCCCATAAAATAAAGACAACCGGCTTTTCACGGTTATTTAATACATGTATGATTTCATCGGTTAAGATTTCCCACCCTTTTCCTTTATGGGAATTAGGCTGACCTTTCCTAACAGTGAGCACCGTGTTTAAAAGCAAAACACCTTGCTTTGACCATTTGACTAATGACCCATTTTCGCTTTTTTCACACTTTATATCTTCACAAAGCTCGGTAAAAATATTTCGCAGAGAAGGAGGAAGTTTTTCGCCTGGTTGAACAGAAAAACTTAACCCTTGTGCCTGCCCTTCTCCATGATATGGATCCTGTCCGATGATGACCACCTTCACATCTTCATAAGGTGTTTCATTTAAAGCGCGAAAAATATCCTCCCGCTTTGGAAATATAGTTTGTTGCTTATATTCGTCATCTAAAAAATCTATTAGTTTTTTAAAATAGTCCATTTCAAATTGTTTACTTAGTAACTTGCTCCAGCTTTGTTCCATTTGCTCATTCATCTTTTAGTACCTCTCATCTGCTATAACGGGTATGAATTGGTTGTCCATCCCATACAATCATCGTTTTTGCTTCACGCTCTTTCATTTCGGGCTCTTCAAGCAAAACAAAGAAATTTTTCTGTGGTAATGATCCTAAGTGATGTTTTTCACATAACTTATCCAGATAGGTTTTACGCTTGTCATTTAAGCTTGCTGACTGATTTGTTCCACTCTCTGCAAATGCATAAATGACACTGGCAACAGGCACTCTTTTCACCTGAAAAGCCTGTGCAGCTCTTAACATGAAATCCCAATCCCAATAGTTATGTACATTCGGATCAAACATTCCGATTTTATCATGCAATTCCTTTTTATACACACTGCCTGAGGGGACATAGGTGGAAAACTTCCTCATTCCCTGCTCATCATAGTGATAGGCAAACGTTCGCCTTGTTACAGGAATACGGGTTTTTCCATGCTTCTCAAAATTGACAATTTCCGCATCAAAATAAACAAAGTCTGCTTCACGTAAGGCATCTTTTGCATATTCCATATGCTTTGGTGAAAGGAGGTCATCATCATCACAAAGCATGATATAATCTCCAGTCACATGACCAACCCCGATATTTCTTGCACGAACATGTTTCATATTTTCTTGTAATTCAATTGTTTTTATTGGCAGCTCTTTATAAAGATTAACGACTGGCTCAATGCTCTCTCCACAATCATTGACAATAATGATTTCATATGGTGCCTCCGTTTGAAGGGAGATGGATTCAAGAAGCTCGGCTAATTCGTCCAGTCGATTATGCGTCACAATCACAATGGATATTTTCATCATCATCACCTGTTCTTTTATATTCTTTTATTTTAACAAAGACCTTACTGTCTTTTATAGTCAAAACATCTTTTTAGCCTGTAACTTATTTTCCCATTATGTTTCATTTACTTTTAGAAGGGGTACAAGTTTATTAATCATGCAAAGGAGATGATGAACTTGAAAACATATGTTGTAGAAAATGGTGTACAAGCAACTCAAATCATTCAGGAGCTTGAGGGTCAAGGATACGATAAAGATCACATCTATTTATTTGCACATGATACTACCCGCTCCAAGCATTTAACAGAACAGACAGATACTCGTCATATCGGATTAAAAGAAGAAGGTGTTTTTGATAAAATGGCCAATGTCTTCCGATCTCGAGGAGATAAACTAAGAGAGAGAATGACATCTCTAGGAGTTTCACAAAACAAAGCAAATGAATTAGAGGAAGAGCTTGATGAGGGCAGAGTTGTTATTGTAGCTCAATGATGATGATAGGGACAGTTCATAGCTGTCCCTTTTAGTTTTCTATCAAAAAAAATACCCCCTTACAAGTAAGGAGGCAACATACATATATAAAAATTAGGGGGGGATTACTAGCATCATTGACACATTTAAGACATCTTATACTAGTAAATATACATTTTTTTATTTTAATGAAGTTTGTAATTGCTGAACAAAGCGCTTAAATCCTTGTTGACCGGCTTCATCCTGCTTAAATACTCCTGCATGCTCTAAAATGGTTGCAAAAACAAGTCCTACTTCTTTTAACAGCACATTATAAACATTGGCTTCTGTTAGATCTGGGTATTTATTATATACCTGTTTCGCCCATTCATAATGTTTGTTAACCTCGTCATCTTTTTCAATCTTACCTAAGCCATCTGCTTCAACTAAGAATTCTGCTAATTTTTTCAGCTCATCCAGTAGTCTACCCGGCAATACAGCTAATCCCATTACCTCGATTAAGCCGATATTTTCCTTTTTAATATGATGAACCTCTTGATGAGGATGAAAAATTCCAAAAGGATGTTCATCACTAGTTCGGTTATTTCTTAACACCAAATCAAGTTCAAAAAGGTCGCCTCTTCTTCTGGCAATCGGTGTGATCGTGTTATGTGGAGTTTCACCGGAAAAAGCGTGTATATCTACAGTCTCGTCACTATAGGTCTTCCATTCCTGTAATATATCATCTGCTGCTGCAATTAAGTCCTCTTGATTATTTCCTTGCAGACGCAGCACAGACATCGGCCACTTCACAATGGCGAAATCAATGGATGGATATTTACTTACAGAAAAAGTATACATTTTTTCTGCTACTTCCATCGGGAAGGTATGATGTCCCCCCTGGAAGTGATCATGACTTAAAATAGAGCCTCCGACAATCGGTAAATCTGCATTTGATCCAAGGAAATAATGAGGATACTGCTCAACAAAATGCAGAAGCTTTTTGAATGAGTCTTTGGAAATTTTCATTGGCTTATGTTCACCCGAAAAGACAATCGCATGCTCATTGTAATACACATATGGTGAGAACTGTAGAAACCATTGCTCATCATCCAGTGTAACAGGAATAATGCGGTGATTTTGTCTTGCCGGGTGATCCAAACGACCTGCATATCCGACATTCTCTTTACATAACAGGCAAGCAGGGTACTCACTTTTTTGCATATTTCTTGCAGCCGCAATGGCAACAGGATCTTTTTCAGGCTTTGACAAATTAATTGTCATTTGCAGATCACCATATTCCGTACCAACAAGCCATTTTTCATTTTTCGCAATGCGGTCTGTCCGAATATAATGAACATCCTGTGAAAACTGATAAAACCATTCTGTTGCTTGTTTAGGTCCGCCCTGAAAGACAAGCTCATCAAAACGACGTATGATTTCCCCTTGTGAAGGAACAAGACAGCCCATTATTTTTGTGTCAAATAAATCACGGTAGGTAACAGTGTTATCTTCGATAAGTCCCTGTTCAGCAGCCCAATCCAATATCGTTTCTAAAATGGTTACAGGAGAATCCGGTAGTTCCTCATCAACTGTTACAGCTTTCACATCAGAAAGCTGTAACACCTCTAAGATTTTATTGCGGGCTAAATCCACGTCCCAGATTGTAATAATTTCCTTTTTTAAAGCAAATTGAAGTAATCTTTCTATTTCAGCATCAATATGAATAGACATGGTATACACCCTTCCGTCTTTTCAAGAAATTTATTTTTGATATCCCTTAGGATTCTTTTGAAACCAGTTCCAGGCGCTTTCAATCATTGTGTGAAGATCTGCATATTTAGGTTTCCATCCAAGCTCATTGATCGCTTTTTCGGATGAAGCAATTAAAACAGCCGGGTCACCTGCACGACGCGGTGCAACTTCAGCAGGAATTGGATGACCTGTTACATTTCGAGCAGTTTCAATTACTTCTTTTACCGAAAAGCCGTTTCCATTTCCAAGATTATACGTAGCACTCGTATTATCTTTACGCAGCTTTTCAATTGCTAAAATATGAGCATCTGCTAAGTCTGTCACATGAATATAATCTCTTATACATGTGCCATCTTCTGTGTTGTAGTCATCACCAAAGATCATAATTTTCTCACGATCGCCTAATGCTACTTGTAAAATGATTGGAATCAAGTGTGTTTCCGGATCATGGTCTTCGCCAAGTTTTCCTTCCATATGAGCACCTGCAACATTGAAATAGCGAAGTACAACATATTTTAACCCGTATGCCTGTTCACTCCACTTCAGCATTTTTTCAACTGCAAGCTTTGTTTCGCCATATGGATTAGTTGGAACTGTAGGATCTGTCTCAACGATTGGAATATTTTCTGCTTCCCCATAGGTTGCCGCTGTTGATGAAAAGACAATTTTCTTTACACCAAACTCTTGTATCACCTTTAAAAGGCACATTGTTCCATACACATTGTTTTCATAGTATTGAAGTGGTTTTTCAACACTTTCGCCTACTAGTGAATCAGCAGCAAAGTGGATGACTGCTTCGATATCATTTTCTTGGAAAACGTTTTTTAAGAAAGCTTCATCACGTAAATCACCGTTGTAAAATTTCGCTCCTTCTAAAACAGCCGGTAGATGTCCCTTTTGAAGATTATCAACCACCACAACCTCTTCATTTCGATCTAACAGCTCGGAAACCGCGTGACTACCGATATATCCTGCTCCACCGCAAACTAATACTGCCATCTTTTCATCCTCCAATTGTTTAGTTCATGTTTATTTCTTTTGCTCCATCGCCAACATTCGCTACATAAAAATCAGCCGTTAATCCTGTTTTTTCGTTATAGCGTTTGCCTACTTCTTGAATGAATTCTTCAATTTTATCATTTTTCACAATCGATACTGTACAACCTCCAAAGCCTGCTCCTGTCATTCTTGAGCCGATAACACCTGCTTGGCTAAGGGCTGCTTCTACTAAAGTATCAAGCTCAAAACCGGTTACCTCATAATCATCTCGTAAAGATGTGTGAGAATCACACATTAATTGACCAAAGCTTTCAATATCACCTTGTTGAAGTTTTTCAACTGCTAGAATCGTTCTCGCATTTTCATAAACAGCATGTTTTGCACGCTTTTGATCAACATCGTTTTCAATTAAATGGCGATGTTGTTCAAATTGCTCTGGTGATAAGTCGCCAAGAGATTGAATCGATAATTCCTTTTGTAATTGTGAAAGAGCACGTTCACATTCCGAGCGTCTTTCATTGTATTTCGAGTCTGCAAGTGTTCTGCGTTTATTTGTGTTGGCAATAACAAGTGAAGCATCCTCAAGTACTATCGGGCTATATTGATAGTCAAGCGTTTGACAATTTAACAAGATCGCATGGTCTTCTTTTCCCATTCCGATTGCAAATTGATCCATAATGCCACAGCTAACGCCGATAAATTCATTTTCTGCATGCTGACTCATTTTAACAAGATCCACACTGCTGAACGTTGTTTCCAAGATTGATTGTAAAGCAACTGCTGTAACAAGTTCAATAGATGCTGAAGAAGATAATCCCGCACCATTCGGGATATTACCGTAGTATAAAACATCAAATCCTGTTTTAAGCTGATTGCCTCGATCAGTGAACTCTTTAATCACACCTTTTGGGTAGTTGGCCCAATCATGCTCTTTTTGAAATTCAAGCTGATCCTGAGTTGATAGTTCAATGATTCCTACATTTGGAAAATTGACCGAGTACAAACGAATAGATTGGTCATTTCTTGGTGCAACTAATGCGTATGTCCCAAACGTTAACGCACATGGAAACACATGACCTCCATTATAATCTGTATGTTCTCCTATTAAATTCACTCGGCCTGGCGCAAAAAAAGTGCGTATAGGCTGATCTGTGTTGAATATCTGTTTAAATTGTTGTAGTAATTGTTCTGTCATTGGAAATCACCCTTCATCTCGCGTTTTTGTTTGTGATAACGTTATCTTTATTGTAAGTTCCATTTTCTCCTCGAACAATGGTAAAATTATTTTATAAATTAGCACTTATTTGCTTAGAAGTTTTATTTAAATACATTGAATATAGCTATATTTAATACGTTTTACGATCATACTTCAGTCTTTTTTTGCTCACCTCAACGAAAAAGGGTAAGAAAGGGGGATTTTTTTGCTATGGAAAAGAAAAAGGGCGCAATTGTTTTTCGGTTTAATGAACCCAATGTGAACAAAGTTGCACAAATTTGGTCTGTTGGTTGGGATGAACAGGATTCTTCTATTTATTCCTGGAGCGGTACGGAAAGAAAGGACCAAGATAAATACATTTTTCAATATACGTTATCAGGACATGGTGAAATCAATATTGACGGAAAGATTCATCAACTAAAAGCAGGTCATGCGTTTATTGTGAACAGTCCAAGCAATTATCGTTATTATTTACCTAAGCAATCAACAAAATGGGAGTTTCTTTATCTAACCTTATACGGAAATGAAGCAAAGCGCTGTTGGGAGCAGGTTAAAATATCAGACAACCAGGTTGTTCGCTTCCATCCAGAGTCAACACTCATTAAGCTGCTTAAGCAAATTTACGATGATTCAATTGAAAAAAAAATAACCAATGCCTACCATGGCTCAAGCATTGCCTATCAATTCTTAATGGAATTATCTTTATCCTTAAAAACAGTTGATAAATTTATGGAAGATTGGTCAGAAGGAATTATAAGCGCTGTTTTATTCGCCCAAAACTATTACCAGGATGATATTGGAGCAGAGGAAATGGCAGAGGCTTCAAAATTATCAAAGTATCACTTTACAAGATTGTTTAAAGAAGAAACCGGGACAACCCCTATTCAATATTTAACAAATATTCGCTTACAAAAGGCCATCGAGCTCTTGCAGCATACAAGATATACTGTTGATGAAATTGCACAATTAGTTGGTTATAAAAATGCGAATTATTTAAATAAGATAACCCGCAAGCTTACCGGAAAATCACCAGGAGAAATTAGGCAAGAGAGACATACTGTTTAGGTTGATTCACATGTTGCCGTTTGTAATTATTAGCAAAGGCTTCAAAATTTACCTAGTTTCCCCTGATGATAGCTTTTTCGGCAAAAAAATAGCCCCAGTAAATCACTGGGGATGTCATCGTTCTTTTATGCAACTTTCGTCATCCAACTTTTAATTCGAACAAATACCAATACAAACATAGTTGACATCAGCACACCTTTTATTACATTAAACGGTAATATTGCAGGTATAACTAAATTGCGCATATCTGGTGCCTGCAGGAAGTAGGTATATGCTGGAAGGATAAATAAATAGTTTAATATACTCATAATTATTGCCATTGAAAGTGTTCCAACCGCCAGAGCAATCATCATTCCTTTTCTTGTTTCCATTCTTTTATATACAAAATAAGTAGGTAAAATAAAGACAATTCCTGCTAAGAAGTTTGCAATGTGACCAACAGGCACTCCGGTTGGGCTCCCCATCATTAAGAAATTAATGATATTTTTAATTAATACGACTAAGACACCTGCCAATGGACCAAACATAATGGTTGCAATTAGCGCAGGAATGTCACTAAAATCAATGAATAAAAAGGTAGGAAATAACGGCAACGGAAAAACTAACAGCATTAATAAATACGATATACTGCTAAGCATTGCAACTGAAGCCATTGTTCTTACACTAAATCTTTCTGTTCTAATCATTTGTCTTTCTCCTCCATGGATCCATCGCGTTTGGAAGAGGTGTTCGCAAAGTAAGATACCTTATGCGGCCAAACATATATACCACATAAAAAACTCCCTCACAAATGTATGAGGGAGTTTATGAAGGCATCTTAAATAAACGTTCATCTAGTTAATTTTTGAACGTTAGCTGAACCTCCATCTTCTCCCATCCAGACTATACTGTCGGCTTTGGAATCGCACCAAATCCTGCCTAAAAGGCTCGCGGGCTTAAAGAAAGTTTCTTAATACCGCCGATCGGGAATTTCACCCTGCCCCGAAGATAGATCGTTATTTTGTTTATGTCTTCATTATACAGAAAACTTCATATTTTAAAAGATATTTGCATTTTATTCCTAAATATTTACTTGGTGAAAATTTCTCCTTTTTTCTTATCCGATCATCCATAAAAATATTATGCTTTCTAATAGAATAAAATAAAGGCGTGTGTCGCAACGACTCTTCTCTCAATCATTTAGATCTATTTGAATGGTCCCTTTTTGATGCATAATCGTCATCTTTGTTCCAGGTGTCATGATATTTTCTAAAATATCCTTAGCCGCTTGCAAGGCAAATTCAACTCTTTCCAGCTTCTCTGTCACTTCTTCAGATTGGGTGATTGGGTATTCTGAAAGCTTTTCTGTGTAGTCAAAAGACTTTTGATGATATTCAGCCAGTTTCTCATACACTTCATCGTACAATTCCTCAATTTCCTTTTTCAAATCCAACCTCTCCCTTATTGATTCCTATTCTCTCTATGATACAAAACATCACGAGGAAGGAAAACAGAGATTTCACTTATTATTTTTCAATAGTCGTTTATGAATCCATATCGCTGCCTGACATCCATCTGCCATCGCGATCGTCACTTGCTCTGAGTGGGCAATAAGATCTCCTGCTGCCCATACATTTGTTATATTTGTTTCCTTTGTTCGAGGATTTACAAGGACATGTTTGTTTTCAAGTCTCTCCACACCTAATTGTTTTGCAAGCTCCGAATGAACAGCATTTCCGCCAAATCCGATAAATCCTTTTTCTCCATGAACGGTTTGTCCATTTTTTAATGTCACACCTTTAAAGTCTGATTCATTCTCAGTGATAATCCCAGCAATCTCTTCATTGATAACAGCTATGTTTTTTTGCTTAAGCTCTTTTAATAATGACGGCTCTATTTCTCCATCATGATTAATGAACGTAATCTTGTCTGTCCAATAGGTAAGAGTCAGCGCCAAATTTGCACCTGTTTTCCCTGACCCTAACAGGAGAACACGCTGATTCCTTACCTCATAGCCATCACAATCCGGACAAACATAGATGGAAACACCTAAACACGGGTTTATGTTTTTAATCTCGGGTATTCGATCTTTTATTCCTGTGGATAACAAAAGTGTTGTGGATTCATAGGTTTTACCTGATTTCGTTTTGACCGTTATTCTTTCTTGATCTTTTTTGGCTTCGATAACATAATCTTTTTTAAATTCAATTCCATACTGTGATGCTTGTTTCTTCCCCAATTCTCTAAGGGTTTCACCACTTACGCCATCCGGCCACCCCAAAATATTATGATAGCCTCTGCATAAGTTTGACCTTCCATCTTCAGAATCAATTACTACTACCTTATGCATATATCTCCCTAATTGAATAGCCGCCTGCAAACCAGCAATTCCTGCCCCAACGATCACACATTCATATGTATTCTTTGACATCATGACACGTCCTTTGAAGTAGATACTACTTATCGTGCGTCAAAGTAAAATTGTTCATTCAAATATAAAAGGACCTTTTTATAATCGGTCCCCTCAAATACTTCAAATTTTATTTTTCAATTGTGGATAACTACGCTTTCATTTGCGAATTGTTGATATTTCTTGAGGTATTTACCTTTTATAACGTAAAAATTTAGATATTAACAGCTTATTATCCAGTTAACAACAACTTATCCACAAAAGTTATCAACATATCCACAATTTCTATCCACATTTTGTGTGGGTACATTCGTTCGCCACAATATATATAGGACTATTATCTCCTATAAACAAGTTATTCACAGGGCGTTTTGTCGTAACTAAAGTTCTCCTTACGAAGTACGAAATTGACCTCCATTTACGTGTAATACCTGACCTGTAACATAGCGTGAATCATCTGATGCAAGATACACATATGCAGGTGCAAGCTCAAAAGGTTGCCCCGGTCTTTTCATTTCCGAATCAGAACCAAAGGTTGATACATTTTTCGCTGAAAAACTCGCCGGAATTAACGGAGTCCAGATCGGACCAGGTGCTACACCGTTCACCCTTATTCCTTTATCCACAAGTGACAAGGATAAAGATCTTGTAAATGTTGTGATCGCTCCTTTTGTTGCAGAATAATCAATTAAAGTTTTATTTCCTTCATACGCTGTTACGGATGTTGTATTAATGATGGAGCTCCCCTTTTGTAAATAAGGCAAGCTTGCTTTTACCATGTAAAAAAAGGCAAAAATATTCGTTTTAAACGTTCTTTCCAGTTGCTCGGCCGAAATATCCAAAATACTTTTCTGCACAAATTGTACAGCATGATTATTTACCACAATGTCCAAGCGGCCAAAGGTTTCAATGGCCAATTTTACAACTTCATAAGACGTTTGCTCCCGGGACAGATCTCCTGAAAATAATAAGCATTTTCCACCCAACTCCTCAATTCTGTGCTTCGTTGTCCTGGCATCTTGATGCTCATTATAATAAGGAATCACAATTGCAGCTCCCTCTTTCGCAAATGCATAGGCAACTGCTCTTCCGATGCCACTATCTCCTCCGGTTATAATCGCCACCTTATTCTTTAACTTTCCACTTCCCTTATACCCTTCCCATTCTGATATCGGCGGAGGATTCATTTCATATTCAAAACCAGGTTGGCGATTTTGATGTTGCGGAGGAAATACAATCGGCTGCATCTTTGTTTGTTGTTTTTGACCATAATACGGATAAACAGGATATGGATACATGAACGGCCCTCCCTCATTCAATTACTTCGCTTAACTCTATTCACAAATAGCTTGTAAAAATAACAAAAATCCTAAAGAAATGATTATTTCCTTAGGATTTTCCAGTAAATCTTTTTATAATAAATGAAACCATTATAAGAAAGAGCGAACAAACAAACATCGTAATAGCCACAATACTCAAGCCTATTCCATACCATGGATTTGTCAAAAATCCAACAACAAAGCTGCCAACAAACGTAAGTACAGAAAGAGCAAGACTAATCAATGAAGGCAAATAAACTCTCCCCGATCTTCTCTTGGCAACCAGGATCAGTCCGACAAAAAAGAGAACATAGTACACGGCAATAGCTTGTTCACTTAACAAAAAATCTATTGTCTTAGGAATAATATACGTTTCACTTGAGACAGGAAGTTCAAGATCAATTAACTCCGGCTTTACATCACCCTCGAGAGAGACTGACATTAATTGAAAATATTCAGGTTCCTCAGGCCAATTTTCATACTGCAGAAATGCAATATGATCTGTCTTATGCAAAAAGACCGGTGATTGTACATTCGCTTGTAAATCTGTTAACTGCTTCACTTTATTACTTTCCACATTTTTTATGAACAACTCATAATGAAACAAGCTACTATTCTTTGATTGCTCAGTTACTGCTGTATAAGCGAGTAAACTTCCATCTTCGGAAAACACAGAAGAATACATATCACCACTGACTTGTGCAACAGGTGTTTCAGTTTTTTTCTCTAAAGAATAGGCAACAGGCTGTTCATTACTTTCAAATAAACCATAATACAAGGTTTCTCCATCAGTCGAGATGGACAGATTATTCATTGAAAAATGGTCTTTATCTGTCAGTTGTTCAATTTGACCACTTTCACGATCTACTTGATAAAGATCATACCCTTCCTTTGTTTCACCTTCTAATTTTCCTACCTCAGAGGCTAGCATTGCAGTAAAGTATATTGTCTCATTGTCAGAGGCGAAGACAGCATCTGTTACGTGAAGACCATCCAGCGTCAATCTATTTGCGTCACTTCCATCATGATTCATGACTGTAATTGTTTGAATTCCTTGATCATCCTCTGATAAAAACAACAGTTCTTCTCCATCATGTGAAAATTTTGGTGAATGGGATCTTCCTTCTATTTTCTCACTTAATCTAGTAACATTAGATCCATCCAGATTTGACATATAAATGGCTTCATGTCCATCTAAAAAGTAAGAAAAAGCTAATTGTGAATCATCTGGGGCTATATCAAATTCCTGTCCCAAGCCTGTATAAAAACGATATGGGTCTCTGTCCTGTAGAGTTTGGTACAGGATTGAACCGAACATGAGAAGCAGACTTACCACTGTGAAGATTATGAGTATTCGCTGTTTTTTCACCAGTTCTCAACTCCTTCCTATTTTACGGGACGATCTCACTTGTACACAAAGTAAAAATCCACTTTTATCCAATTATACTATATTTACTAGTAACGGGACTTTTTAAAAGTGAAATTTATAAATGAAAAAGCCAGATGCAAAAAGCACCTGACTATAATGAATTTACCGCTTATTAAATCCTTTTTTCTCCACAAATTCTTTCATATACATTCTAGTCGGTCTAGATAATAAGCGTGCCATTTGACCAGTCCATGTGTCTTTTCTTTCTCCATTTGTACGCTGTTCATAATACGCAGAAATTTGTTGATCATATTCTTTTAGTTGACTTAAATAGCTTGCCTGATCTTGCTGATACTCATCTTCATGGTACACATGTTCAAACGGAAGTCTTTGCTTTTGATCCGGCTCCTGTGCCGGGTATCCCACTGCAATACCGAAAAGCGGCAAAACATGTGAAGGCGTTTTTAATAAACTCGACACTTCAGATAGTTGGTTTCTTAAACCTCCAATATAAACCGCTCCAAGCTCCATTGATTCAGCAGCTAGCACAGCATTTTGCGCAGCAAGAGCCGCATCAATTACAGCAACCATAAACTTTTCAGTACTCTCGAGGATTTCACTTGCATCCTGATGATATTGATCAGCAATTAACTGATGTCTATGTAAATCTGCACAAAAGACAAAGAAATGGCCATTTTCCGCTACATAGTTTTGCCCTCCGGCTAACTCTGCTAATTTCCGCTTTTTCTCTTTATCTTTCACACCAATTATAGAATATGCCTGAATATAGCTTGAAGTTGATGCAGCTTGGGCACTTTGAACAATCAGTTTAATCTGTTCATCTGATAATATTTTATCCTCAAATTTGCGGATGGAACGATGATTTAAAATCGTTTTAATCACATCATTCATTGTTGCCGCCTCCTTTTTTCTATTATAAAAAGGATAACTCTTTTTTCGTTCATTACATACTGTTTTGCTTATACTAATTCTTTTTGCTTCGTTTCTTCGCCAAGCAGCAGGACAGCTAATGCCCCAATAATAATTGATATGGAAAAAATGAGGAAGATAGTGTTGATAGAGTAATCAGCCGCAACAAAATAGCCGACAACTAACGGTCCCAAAATACCTCCAACTCTACCAAATGATGCAGCTAATCCTGCGCCGGTACCGCGCACCTCTGTTGGATAGTGCTCAGGTGTGTAGGCATAAAGCGCACCCCACGCCCCAAGGTTAAAGAATGATAAAAAGATACCTGATGTGAGTAATAATGGTAGAGTATCAGCATTTCCGAAGAAATAGGCACTAAGAGCTGTCCCTATCAGAAACGAAATGAGAACAAACTTTCTTCCTGCACGTTCAATTAGATAGGCCGCAAGAAAATAACCCGGCAGCTGTGCAAGCGTCATAATAAGCACATACTGAAAACTTTTAATTAAGCTAAACCCTTTTAACACCATCACACTTGGTAACCAAAGAAACATACCGTAATAAGAAAAAACAACACAAAACCATAGAATCCAAAGCATGGTTGTTTGCTTAACATAAGGCTTCGCCCACACTTTCGCTATTTTTGTGAACGAGGATTCTTTTTGTTTTATCATTCCAACCGCTTGAAATCTTGGAGAGTCCGGGAGTTTCATTCTTAAATATAATGCATAGAATGCTGGTAAAGCACTTAATAATAGTGCAGCTTGCCAACCGTAAGTTGGAATAACAAAATAAGAGATAAGTGCAGCAATTAACCAGCCGCCAGCCCAAAAGCTTTCTAATAAGACAACAACCTTTCCTCTCTCATTGGCTGGAACACTTTCAGACACTAATGTAGAAGCAACCGGAAGTTCTCCTCCTAAGCCAGCACCGATAAAAAATCGTAAAGTAAGAAATAGTGCATATGATGTGACAAATGCAGACAGTCCACTTCCCACCGAGAAAAGTAATAAGGTAACAATAAATACTTGCTTACGACCAACTTTGTCAGCCATTAATCCAAACACTAAAGCCCCTACAGCCATTCCGATCGAATTCATACTCCCTATCCAACCCATTTGAGAGGAAGTTAAATTCCATTCCACTTGTAGAGCAGCAATGATGAACGAAAGGATTCCAACATCCATGGCATCAAACATCCATCCTAACCCCGCTATGCTCAGAAGCTTTCGTCTTGAAATTTCTTGAGTTGTGTTCATGTAATCCACCTTTCATTAAGGTCTTTTCCAAGTCAAATTCATGTTTCATCTTTTTCACTCAGGGAAACGTATAAGTAGATATACAAAAAGTGCATGAAATGGTAAAGGAAACACGACAAGGATCTTAGGAAAACCCGAATTTTACAAACTAACAAAGCATATACTATTTTACTCTCCAACTTCACTTATACGCTATACAAATTCTTGTCGTCAATTCATATTGCTTAACATGCCAAATTCTTTTTTACTCCATGCACTTTTCTCTTTATTTCTTGTTGGCAAGTGTGTTATATTAAATGTAACAAAAAGTTCACAAAGTATTCTTTTTTTAGACACAGACTTGTAAACGCAATCAATGTTAAAGGAGCGTGTCAAATATGGATGTATTTTTCGCTTATTTATTAATAGGAACAGCCACACCATTGTTTTTATGGAAAGAAAATAAAAAGCTAGCTATCTTACAAGTGCCACTTATTATTTTAATGTGGACAACATTAGTTCTCTATATGTACTCTGATTTCGGAACAGGCCACCTGGTATTTGGGGCAATGTTCATCTTTAATATCGTTGCAGCCCACTTAACTGTCCTTTATGTCCTTTGGAAATCTGAACTACCGGAATTTTTACAAAGCAGATCTGAAGATTATTTGCATTAAGAACTAAAGCGCAAGCGCCTTGATCAGCCTCAGGCAAATAAGCCAAATTAGAATTGAAGGCAAAGAACCCTTCTATTCTAAATTGGCTTATGACCCTAGAGGGGCTAGGCGCTGGTAGTCAAAACACGCGACGTCCTTTCGCACTGACTGCACTTGCACATCCTGTGCTTCGGAGCTGGATGTCGTGCGCTTATCCAAATTTCAAGAATTTTATCGTTTCTTAAAGTATAAGAAAAGGGTATGACTCTAGTTGCGAGTCATACCCTTTTTTACTTTTTAGCCCATATCCCAAACCATTGCTAGAAGTGTACCAAAAATAGTTACTAATGCAATGATTACTCCGTAGTAGATGTTTGTATAAATTGCCGCTTTGTCTTCAGTTTCTCCTGCGTGCATGAAGACAACAAGCTGAAGACCAGCTTGTATGAATGCTGTAACAAGAAGTACAGTCATTCCTACTTGAAACGACATATCAAAGAAGTAAACACCAAGTGCAATGACCGTTAGGACTAATGAAAAAACAAATCCCATAACTTGTTTAAGAGGAAATAATTCGCTCATGTTTACATCATTCCTTTCAGATAGATGAAGCTGAAGATAAAGATCCAGACTACATCTAGGAAATGCCAATACAGTGAAAAGATAAACGATTTATTCGCTGTTTCCGGAGTTAAGCCACGCTTTTTCACTTGCATGACGATAAATAATCCCCAGAAAAACCCGAGTGTTACGTGGGCACCGTGCGTTCCTAATGTTGTCAATAAGATTGACGTAAAGGCACTTGCTCCGATACCTGCTCCTTCATGAGCATAATGGATAAATTCATAGACCTCAATGCCTAAGAATCCTAATCCAAGAATAAGTGTAAGAATAAAGAAATTGATCATCGCCTTTTCTCTGCCAAGACGCATGGCATGAATACCAAGACCAATTGTAAAACTACTTGTTAAAAGTAAGAATGTTTCAAAGATAACAGGCGTGATAACGAAGATTTCAGCTCCATCAGGGCCTGAACCTGTACGGTTATATAATGTAAAATAGGTTGCGAAAAGTGTTGCGAAAAGCATGATTTCCGCACCAAGGAAAATCCAAAACCCAAAAATCTTTAATCGATTTTCTTCTGTACTATATTCTAGTGGAAGCGAGTTATCAATTTTCAAGTTTAAGCACCTCGCAATTCTGATTCAGTTTCTTCTACTTCTTTAGCAGTAATATATCGACCATGATCTTTTTCAAACGAACGAAGAGTCATAAAGACGAAAATTCCAATCGTTGTAATAATTGCCGGAATCCATAGACTAAAGATCAGCGAGAAGCCCCACGCAAAGAAGAAACAACTCATAATGAAAGGCATTCCACTGTTATTAGGCATATGAATTTTTTCAATTTTACCTTTAAATAGTTCATGACCATGTTTCTTCGCATCCCAGAATGCTTCACTAGTTTTTACTTCAGGTACAATCGCGAAGTTATATTCTGGAACCGGAGTGTGTGTAGCCCACTCAAGTGTACGCGCATCCCATGGATCTGAACCGATGTTTCTAGGTGCATAACGAATACTGTAGTAGATGTTATATACAATTAAGGCAAATCCGATCATCATAATTGCAGCTCCGACAAATGAAACCATATTTAATGGACCGAATCCAGTTGATTCTGAATATGTGAAGCTACGACGAACTTGACCATCTAAACCAGTAATATACATTGGGATAAATGCTAGCACGAATCCGATAGAAAGTAACCATGCTGTCCATTTCCCAATTTTTTCGTTCAACATAAAGCCGAACATTTTTGGCCAGTAATATGTTAATCCAGCAAGCATAGCATAAACTACACCCGGAATAATAACATTGTGGAAGTGAGCAACTAAGAACATTGTATTATGGTATTGGTAGTCAGCTGCAGACATCGCAAGCATAACCCCTGTTACCCCACCCAATGTGAAAAGCGGGATGAAAAGCATTGAATAAAGCATTGGCGTTGTCATGCGAATCTTACCTTTTCGCAGCGTGAACAGCCAGTTAAAGATCTTAACACCTGTCGGTACAGCAATCGCCATTGTTGTAATAGAGAAAATACTGTTTGTAAACGCACCTTGACCCATTGTAAAGAAGTGATGCGCCCATACTAAGAAAGAAAGAAGTGAAATTAACACCATAGACCAAACCATTGACTTATAGCCGTATAAGTTACGTCCTGAGAATGTTGAAATAATCTCACTGTAAAGACCAAATGCAGGTAAAATCAAGATATATACTTCAGGATGTCCCCAAACCCAGAAAAGGTTCGCCCAAAGCATATCCATACCACCGTTGCCTAATGTAAAGAAGTGAGTACCAAATAGGCGGTCCATTGTTCCCATCGCCAACGCTACTGTTAAAACAGGGAAAGCGAAAACGATGATTAAGTTTGCAATAAGTGCTGACCATGTGAACATTGGCATCTTCATTAAAGTCATACCAGGTGCTCTCATTTTCATTATTGTCGTTATAAAGTTAATACCCGTCAGCAGGGTACCGATACCGGCGATCTGTATCGCAATCATATAATAATTCGTTCCAACAGATTTACTGAATTCCTCACTAGCCAGTGGGAAATACGAAGTCCAACCTGCGTCAGGTGATCCACCTACAACGAATGAAATGTTAAATAACATAGCTCCCATAAAGAACAACCAGAAGCTTAATGCATTTAGACGTGGAAATGCAACATCACGCGCTCCAATTTGCAGCGGAACAACCAAGTTCATGAAGAACATGATAAATGGCATTGCCATAAAGAGAATCATCACAACCCCGTGAGTTGTAAAAATCTCATTATAATGCTGTGAATCTAGTAATGTATTATCAGGAACGGCAAGCTGTGCACGCAACATTATTGCGTCAACGCCACCGCGGAATAACATAACTAATGCAGAAATTAAATACATAATACCGATACGCTTATGGTCAACAGTCGTTAACCATTCACGCCATAAATAACCCCATTTTTTAAAGTATGTTAATCCAGCAAGGATGGCAATTGTTGTTAATCCAATCGCAACCATTGATGCATAGATCGCAAAACTAGGATGAGGCACGGCAAAACGATCAAAGAAATCCATACGTTTGTGACTCCTTTCGGAAGTAAATTATTTTGGAAGAAGAAAACTGTGATTGAACCCGGTTTTCTTCGTAAAGGTAGTAAGACTTGGCGAAAGCCAAGTTTTCTAATGATTCATGTGTTCATGCTCTGATTGAGTCATGTCCTCATGTTCTGAATGATCCTCATGTGATTCTTCTGTTTCTGTTTCTTCATCTGAAGCTTCTTCTTCCTCATCCCCACCATGATGATGTTCATTTGGAGGTGAGAATTCTAAATGAGTTCCAGTATATGTTAATTGCCCAAGATGTCCCGGCTCTAACAACTCTGTAAATTCTTGTTTTGTAAGAGGGTCAGCTGTTTCTTTTACCTCGTCAACCCAATCATCAAAGTCTTCCTGAGACATAGCTGTTACATTAAATGTATTTTCAGCAAATCCTTCACCACTAAAGTTTGAGTTACGTCCCATATACTCGCCTGGTGCATCTGCAGCAAGATGAAGTGTTGTAACGTGATCATTCATCGCATATTTTTGTCCACCAAGCTGTGGAATCCAGAAACTTGTAATCGGTCCATGTGAATATAACTTAAATTCAAGCGGACGATCAGTTGGGATATATAAGTAGTTAACTGTTTCAATGTTTTCCTCAGGATAGCTAAAATGCCATTTCCAGTTAGAAGATGATGCATAAACAACTAAAGGCTCTTTATCTCCGTAACCTTCAGGCTTTGCCTCTACAATATAGTTACTTTGAACAGATACAAAAGAAAGGTAAGCAACGATTAAAATTGGTACACCAACGCAAATCGTTTCAACCCATATATTCCCGTGAATATGAGGTGGCTCATAATCTGCAGGTTGCTTAGAAGCACGATATTTCACTAGCATGTAAATTAAAAGTCCAAATACAGCAAGAACAATAAATAGCATGATACCCATAGTTAATAGAATGTCACTTGCTAGTCTTTCAGCCTGAGGCCCCTTTGGATCCAAAACCAATAATGGCTCACATCCAGTTAAAACAGCAGCAATTGTTAACATCATTGCAAACAAAGACCATTTTAATTTCATAAAAGTACTCCTTTCTTTATCGCATAGACTCAACAGGATCTATACTTTAGTTAGTTTGACTAACATGTAAGTTTAAATTGTTTTGAACTGCTTTTGTGAAAAATTGAACATAGTGAAACTCACACTTACGAATGTCACAATGTTCTTTACCCACATCATAGCAGAGGACTAACCTGAAATTTACTTCTTTTAGGATTTGTCATGCAACGTTCAACGGTTGATCACGATTTTGTAATACTTTCTTCATAAAACGTTCACTTTTTTGGAAAAGATATTGCTTACATGGGTGGGTAGAAGATATAGAGGTAAAATTGGGATTGTGTGAAATTAACAATTTTGGAATTCTTTAAATGTTAATTCGTAGGTTTTACCTTTTGTTATACCTGAAGATGGCAATTTCATCGATTTTAGTATTCTTGAGACTAGAAAAGGTGAAGAGATCATTAAAAATTCTCTTGCGTGTTTGTTGGATATCTGTGATCCATATAAAAGATAATAATCTTTCAACGCTTGAACATGTGCATCTTTTTCACTTATTTTACATTGTTCACAATACCATGCTCCATTAACTCTTATCATAGGAAGATGGCTACACCCTGAACAAACTACTCCTTTACCTACTTCTGTCGAATTTATTTCATACTGATCAAGCACTGAAGTATCTAAAGGTGCATGTTCTTTTAGAAGCAATCTAGTTATTTTCTTTATATCTTTTGATGATAACATGTCTTTTGGATAGTTTCTTTCTATTTGATTGATTCGAGTGCTTAGATAATAGCGGTTTGCAACAATTTGATTGATGTTTTGATGTTTTGGAGACGTTTGGATAATGGCATTGGGGTGGCTGACAACAACTAGCGGCACAATAGGAATCGCTGGAATTTGCTTATTAGTTAACCATTGCTTCAGTTGAAGCATTTGCCTCTTAATTTGAGTGATTGGATCAGGAAAGACTGCTTCCTCTCCGTTATGAGTTCTTATTAGTTGGTGAAACTCTTGATCGAAGAAAAGTGTACCAGTAATATTTTTCACTTCTATTATTAAAATGAATTTTTGAGAAATAACAAGTGTATCTATCTGAAAATAATGATCGGATATATTTAACCTCAAATCATGAAAGATAAAGTACTCTTTTTCATCCAAGAAACTCAGAGGGTAGTTTAATGACAATTCACCTTGGTAACCTGCACTTCTTTTTGCTAAATTTTCTTTTATTAGGAGGTACTTTGGATGTGTAGTTGGAATTCTTCTTAATAATGCTTCTAATTTCAGTTTTATTAGAGGTACTTTTCGTTTTTTAACAATCATTGTACTATTCCACCTTTGTAAGTGACATGCTTTGTACCATTATAAGTAGGTTCACAGATTTTTGGTAACTTTTAAAACTGGATATTAGTTGTGTCTTCGTGGGGTGGAGCCTGATTTTGTTGAGTTTAATTACAGATTTTCCACTTTTATAAAGGTAATTTATTATTTTAGTAGGAAACTTTTGAATTGGATCTAAAAAGTGGGGCTATCTTGCTTTTGACTAGTCTCTTTAGTCTGCAACTGTACTTAATTTTGCAGGTTTGCCTCGTTTTTTTGCAGCTTTGTCTGTTTTTTTGCAAGCCCGCTGCTCTTTTTTGCAGCGTACGAGATTATTCTTGCAAATTCCCTGTTTTTTTTGCAGACAGCAAATATGCGCTTATTTCAATGATGATTAACCTATTAAAATGGCTCCTATATTTAAGATAGACCTCAATTTGTCACTTTCAAGCTACGCGGTGCACTCTATTTTGCAGGTTCACCTTGTTTTTATGCAACTTTGTCTGTTTTTTTTGCAAGCCCACTGCTCTTTTTTGCAGCGTACGAGATTATTCTTGCAAATTTCCTGTTTTTTTTGCAGACAGCAAATATGCGCTTATTTCAATGATGATTAACCTATTAAAATGGCTCCTATATTTAAGATAGACCTCAATTTGTCACTTTCAAGCTACGCGGTGCACTCTATTTTGCAGGTTCACCTCGTTTTTTTGCAACTTTGTCTGTTTTTTTGCAAGCCCACTGCTCTTTTTTGCAGCGTACGAGATTATTCTTGCAAATTTCCTGTTTTTTTTTGCAGACAGCAAATATGCGCTTATTTCAATGATGATTAACCTATTAAAATGGCTCCTATATTTAAGATAGACCTCAATTTGTCACTTTCAAGCTACGCGGTGCACTCTATTTTGCAGGTTCACCTCGTTTTTTGCAACTTTGTCTGTTTTTTTGCAAGCCCACTGCTCTTTTTTGCAGCGTACGAGATTATTCTTGCAAATTTCCTGTTTTTTTTTGCAGACAGCAAATATGCGCTTATTTCAATGATGATTAACCTATTAAAATGGCTCCTATATTTAAGATAGACCTCAATTTGTCACTTTCAAGCTACGCGGTGCACTCTATTTTGCAGGTTCACCTCGTTTTTTGCAACTTTGTCTGTTTTTTTGCAAGCCCACTGCTCTTTTTTGCAGGGTAAGATATTATTCTTGCAGATTTCCCGTCTTTTTTGCAATTCAGCTTTTGGCTATATCCAGCCTAAAAAGGGCCGCATTCAGCGGCCCACTCTCTCTTCAGCAATCTTCTTAATATACCGATTTCTGTTAATTAAAAATTCTTTCATATACTGCTCTAAAAACAGTTGGTCAGCAAGTCTACCAATGATGCCGAAGGGGGAGGTGTAGTCAAAAGTGTCGAGCATCAGGGTTCCGTTTTCTTTTTCGATAAATTCGTGGACGTGGTAGAAGCGTTTAAAGGCTCCTTTTTCCATTTCGTCGACAAATCTCTTAGGGAAATCGAATTCGGTGATACGTACGGTTAGGTTTTGCTTGACCCCAAAGTGTACAGCTTCCCATGTGACGGTTTCGTTTAAACCGATAAGGCCGCTAGTGACCCCTCCGACGGCACATTCATTTGTTTGGCTTGTGGACTCTGTATGAATATCGATATCACGCGCAACGTCAAAGCAGATGTCGCGTGGTGCATAAATAAACATATCTGTTTTAATAATTGGCACGTTGGATCTTCCTTATCTTTTTCGTTTCACAATTGTGCAGGTTAATCTTTAAGGTTCAATTTTGCTAATGCATCTGCTAACGCATTATTTGAGAAGTTATCATCCTGCTTTTTCATATAGTTTGACACTTCACGTTTTGATACCTTACTATTTTGGTTCTTTTTTCGTCTTTCCTGGAAGGTAGACATTTTTTCGCGATGGCCGCATTTGCATACAAAGATTTGACCTTCTCCTTGACCTCGCAGCTCTAGTTTTTTATGACAGTTTGGGCAGCGGGCATTTGTGACCTTGGAAATTCCTTTTCTATATCCACATTCACGGTCCTGGCAAACATGCATTTTCCCTTTTTTCCCGTTGACTTCCAGCATCAGCTTGCCACATTCAGGGCATTTACTTCCTGTAAGGTTGTCGTGCTTAAATTTTTGTTCACTATTTTTTATTTCATTTACTACTTCTTTCGCATATTGCTTCATTTCATTTAAAAAGACTTGTTTTGGCAGAGCACCCTTAGAGATTTTCGTTAGCTTTTGCTCCCAATCTGCTGTAAGGACAGGTGATTTTAACTCTTCCGGAACCAGGTTTAATAGCTGTTTTCCTTTTGATGTGATAAAAATCTCTTTACCTTTTTTCTCTATAAGAAAACTGCTATAAAGCTTTTCAATAATATCTGCTCTTGTCGCAACGGTTCCAAGTCCGCCTGTTTCCCCGATTGTTTTAATTAAATCCTTGCTTTCTCCAGCCATATATTTCGAAGGATTTTCCATAGCAGATAATAGTGTTGCTTCATTAAATCTGGCAGGTGGTTTTGTTTCTCCTGTTGTCTTGGAGATTGATCTAATTGCTAATGTATCCCCTTCTGTTATAGCAGGGAGAGTTTGATCATCTTCACTGTCTTCGTCTACGTGGTCACTGTAAACATCTTTCCACCCTAAGGAGATAACTCGTTTTCCTTTCGCTGAAAATGACTCATCACCAATTTTAGCGGTAACAACCGTTTGTTCATATTGGTAAGCTGGCGAAAGAACGGCAACAAAACGTTTTACAACAAGGTCATAGATTTTGCGTTCTTTATCTGTTAATGCACTTAATGGTACAGATTCTTCTGTCGGAATGATCGCGTGGTGATCTGAAACCTTTGCATCATCTGCAAATGATTTATTCGCTTTAATAGGCTTGCTTAAAATTTTAGCAATAGCCGGAGCATATGGTTTAATTCGGCATGCTTCAAGACGATCCTTTAAGGTTGGTACGAGATCACTTGTGATATAGCGTGAATCTGTTCGCGGGTATGTTAACACTTTATGCTGTTCATAGAGTTTTTGCATGATGGAAAGTGTTTCTTTTGCTGAATAGCCAAAACGTTTATTTGCATCACGTTGCAGTTCAGTTAAATCGTAAAGTGCAGGTGAGTATGTCTTTTTGGGTGTAACCTTCACACTTACGATCTTCGCGTCTTTTCCATTTAAATGATGCAGCTTTTTATCAATGTTATCCATATCAAATGTTTTTGTATCATTTGACTTTTTATCCTGCCATGTAAATGATAGCCCCTTCTCTGTTACTGCTTTTATACCATAGTATTTTTTAGGCTTAAAGTTGCGGATTTCTTCTTCACGTAGAGCGATCATTGCAAGTGTTGGTGTTTGAACACGCCCTGAAGATAGCTGTGCATTGTATTTTGTTGTAAGCGCACGTGTTGCGTTTAAACCAACAATCCAGTCTGCTTCTGCTCTTGCAACTGCTGATGCATATAGATTTTCGTATTCTTTTCCGCTTCTAAGCTTCCGGAAGCCCTCTTTAATGGCTTTATCTGTAACAGATGAAATCCAAAGTCTTTTAATCGGCTTATTTACATGAGCCTTTTCCAGTATCCACCGAGCGACAAGCTCTCCTTCACGCCCTGCATCTGTTGCAATCACAATGTCCCGCACATCCTTGCGCAATAACTGTGATTTGACAGCTTGAAATTGCTTGCCTGTTTTCTTGATAACCACCAGCTTAAGTGGTGAAGGCAGCATCGGCAAATCTTCCAAGCGCCAAGATTTATATTGATCTCCATAGCTTTCAGGATCAGCCAATGTCACAAGGTGCCCAAGTGCCCATGTAACAATATACTGATCTCCTTCAAGAAAACCATTTCCCTTTTTATGACAATTTAACACTCTAGCCAAATCCCTTCCGACTGACGGCTTTTCAGCTAGAACGACTGTTTTACTCATAGAAACATCCTTTCACAACTACATTCTGATTTCTATTATAGATGAATTTGGGACAAAGGGACAGTTGTCCTCGTCTGCCACGAACCTGACTTTTATGAAGACTGGGTAACGAAAGTATGGGATATTGAAGAGTGGGCTTCTAACTAAAAATAAAAAACGCAGATCTTTTGATCTGCGTTTTTTATTTTTGTACATACAACTGATCCAAAGCATTTGCTAACGATGCAGTTGTTTTAATTTCTCCAAAATCAAGTCCAAGCTGAATTGCTGTTTGTGCAATTTCAGGTCTAATTCCGGATAAAATTGCTGTAATACCAAGTAATTTCAATGCTCTTATAAGACTAAATAACTCATGTGCAACCATTGTATCAATAATCACAACACCTGATAAATCAATACACAAATATTCAACATCCAACGCGGCACATTGCTTTAATGTATTTTCAATAATTAGTTTTGCTCTTGCTGTGTCAATATCTCCTATTAAAGGAAGCAGAGCTATTCTGTTTTGAAGGGAAATAACCGGTGCACTTAGTTCATTAATGACTTCTTTTTGTGCTGCAAGTTGCCTCATTGTATTCTTATGTGCTTCATCAATATAAATGTAAATGGATAAATGGCATATCTTTCTCACTTTTTCTAACCAAAGGAAAAGTCTATCAACATCGATTTTATCCATATTTTGTTTGTAGAATTCCTTAATATAGGATATATAAACTTCCTGTGTTCTACCAAACTCTCTTACAACATAATGAACAGGTGTATTTAAATGCTTCTGATCGCGTGCTAGTTCCTCTGACCATTTTGTAAACTCACTGAAAAACTTACCTTCTTCTTCTTTAAAAATTTTATGTAAATGTAGAAAATAATCTTGATTCTGTTCTTTTAATGCTTGTATTACCTTTGGGTCTTTTGATGAATAAACAGAATTTGGATCTTCATCTTCTACCAGTCTGTACCAATCTTCTGTCATTTGCCAGGAGTTTTTTACTAGATATTCGTATAGCTCTATATTTCTATGCATTGACTGTCTCTCTCCCTACATTTTTTTCTTTTCTATTTTACAAGTGAATGTTTGAAAGCATATATGACTGCTTGTGTTCTGTCTTGTACATCAAGCTTGCTTAATATATTACTAACATGTGTTTTAGCTGTTTTCAAGGCAATAAATAATTCATCGGCAATTTCCTGATTTGTTTTTCCCTCAGTCATGAGCATTAAGATTTCCATTTCTCTTGAGGTCAATTGATCGTGCAGATGAACCGTATCTTTTTGGCGCATTTTCATCATCATTTTCCCCGTTACTTCAGGCTCGAGTATGGACTGACCATGAAAGGTGGACCGAACTGCGTTAGCAATTTCACTCGCTTTTGATGTTTTTAACAGATAGCTTGTTGCGCCTGCCTCAAGAGCAGGATATACCTTTTCATCATCAAGAAAGCTTGTGACAATGATAATTTTTGCTTCCGGCCATGCATTCATAATTTCCTTTGTTGCTTCGATTCCATCCATTTCATTCATGACTAAATCCATTAAAATTACATCCGGACGAAGCTCCAGACATAGCTCCACACCTTTACGTCCATTATCTGCTTCCCCAATTACTTCGATATCCGGCTGTGCAGATAGATAGGATGAAACACCGATTCTCACCATTTCATGATCATCAACAAATACGACTTTAATCATTTTCTTCACCACACTCTTCTTCTAAAATTGGAACCTTTACTTCTAATCGTGTACCTTTATTTTTTAAGCTGACAATTTTCATTGTTCCGCCTATTTCCACTGCTCGCTCATACATATTTTGTAATCCATAAGAGCCGGATTTTCCATCTTCCTGATCAAATCCTATTCCATCATCTGTTACACGCATAATTACAAATTCATCACGTTTTATCAGCAAAACATCTAGTGAAGTTGCTTTAGCATGGCGCAAAGTATTGGAGACAGATTCTTGTAAGATCCGAAATAAATGGTCCTCTACCCCTTTGTCTAAAGGAATCGGTTCTACTTTCCATTTTATATTCATTGTGACCTTTTGCATTAGTTCTACTAAAAGCTCCTGAATTCCTTCTTGAAGGGACTTTCCTTTTAAAGCAACCGGGCGCAAATGGAGTAATAACGCTCTCATTTCAAGCTGTGATTGATGAATGGTTGCTTCAATCATTTTTAGTTGTTTTGTTTCCCAATCATCTGACAAAGGCTTTGACTCTGTAACAGCTGACATCATCATGGATGCAGCAAACAACTGCTGACTAACGGAATCATGCAGCTCTCTTGCCAGCCGGTTTCTTTCCTGGGAGACCATTTCCTGAACTCTTCTTTCATGGTCCTCTGCCTTTTCATTGGCAATCTTTTGTGATAGTTTTGTTTGCTCTAGCATTTGTTTTTGAATTTTTGTTAACTTTGTTTTCATTTCTTGGATATCCGGCAATGGGTGTTGTTCGGTTAGAATGGGTCTCCCCTTTGAAATCTCTTGAATATCCAAGTCAATCGAGCGTATATGTTTTTTCCAGCTAAATCCGGTAATAAACCCAAAGCATACACCCGCTAAAATACTCACACTCGGTACAATATAAATAAACGGTAAATCCATTACGTTACGGGTCCATAATTCTCCCCATTCATGTAAAGGGAAGGCCATAAAAAAGAGAAGAGAAAAGATAACAAATGTAATAAGCGTAAAAATGGCACTGCTAATAATTTGCCGCTGAAGCATACTCATACTCTTTTCACCTCAAGCTTTCCTGAAATAGCTGAAGTGAAGATCTTCACCTTTTGATCGGCTTCTTTATATTGTGCAGTCTCGTAAATGACCGTCTCATTGACCACCCGCTGTTCAGATTCTTGAAAAATGGTGATCGTCCCTGCCATTGTAGAATGATGGATATGAAGTTCCACCTCATACGGAATCAAAATTTGAACATTTCCCACTAAGCTACGAATGACAATAACAGCTTCTTCCTTCGGTAAAACAGTATCACTTAAATCAATGACCGTATTTCCTATTCCGACTTGGATATTTATATCATTCCATTCATATGCATGTTCAGGTGACTTTTGGCTGGAAAAAAATTTATTTTCAAAGATTTTTTTCCGTTGTATAAACTGACCGGTTTCAACGGTTTCTTGAGGCTCAATAATAACAGGTTTCACTTGCTTTGGATTTTTTTGTGTTTGAAAGAATTGGACTATAAAATAAATAAGCAGTACAAATAAAAAGTAGCGAAGAGTAATCATATTCAGCACGGTCATAACAAGCCAGATCCATCCACCCCAATACAAGAGCTTGCCTAGAAAACGAGGTCGCCATTTCCGCCCTAAATAAATACTGCCGATCGAGAGGAGAAAGGTAACAATTAAGCCACCGTTAAAAAATAATACCTCTAAAAGAAGGAGGAGAAATCCTATTAAGATGATCCAATTTAAATAGTCTGAATTTATATTTTTAAACACGCGGCATTCCTCCTTCCTGTTTATGAAGAGTTCCTTGAAGTTGAAGTTTATATCATATGAAATAAGGCGCAGAGATCTACGCCTTTTTAGAATACCATGTTGTCTTATGATATTGCATTTGTTTCTTCTGTTTTTAACTGTTTTTCTAATGTAGCAATTCGTGCATCGATTGTACTGCGGTGATAATCCTGATTCACTTTTTGCTCAAGGCGGTCAAGATAGCTTTCCATTTCCTCAAAACGAGTGAAGGCTTTTGTTGAAAAGCTTCCTTGATCTACTACTTTGTTCATACGGTGATGTGCACGTGCAATATTTTCTCTGCCCATCAATTCCATTCTTTTTATATGCATATCCTTTACTTTATGCTTCATTTCCTCATACTTTTGTTCAAGCTCTTCAAGCTGGCGAGTCGTTTGCTGACGTGACTCCTCCAAGCGTGCAACTCTTTCCTCATAATGAGATTGTTCTTTTAAAGCAAATTCATATAGCTCTGTTTCCCCAGCTTTAAGCGCAATCTCAGCCTGGCGTTGACGTTTCTCAGCTAAATGAACAGCTTCATTATACTCCCGGTTGAACTCATCTTTTAATAAATATTGTCTTTCAACAAGTTTGCGCACTTTTTCTGTTTCAGCTTCACACTGTCTTAAATAATGATTTAGAACTGCGATTGGATTTTTTTGTTCCTTTTGATCTAAAGCCTCATGTAAATCTGCTGCAATGGTTTCCTTTAGTCTTGTAAAAATATTTGCCATTATAAATCTCTCCTTTTTAATATGTTGTTGACGCTTAAAAAATTATAAAATTCTTGAACCATGGATAAGCACATGACATCCAGCTCCAGTGCCTAGCCCCTCGAGGTCATAAGCCCCAAATGAATTGAAGACAAAGAACGTCTTCTATTCATTTGCGTCTTATGCTTGTCGGGACTTTTCAAGGCGCTTCCGCTTTTATGCTTATAGATTTCCTTTTAAGTCATTCCATTCTTTTTCAAAGTTAGTGAATGGGTCAGTACTTTCTTTCACCTTTTTAGATGGTTTGTTCCAGTTTTTATACACTACGTATAAAACGTAGATCGCTACAAATCCTAAAATGGCTGGAAGATTTGAAGCTGAAGCAAACAGGGCAATAACTCCAACGATTGCACAAACGACTTTCGTAAACGTTGAATCAGTTTTCAAAAATCCTTTGTACGCATAGTACATGATGAGAAGACTTATCCCTAAAGCAATCATCGGGGCCAAATTTGAAAGCAGCACCATAACAGCCACCCCACCAAGCAATACATAACCAAACTTTTTCATCTTTTTTCCTCCTTTTCTTTTTCTAGCATAAGAGTTTATGTTCTTATGCTGTGCTCCGTTTCTATGTCTTTATCTTACCTACATTCCGAATTTCTCAAAACGAGCCACAGCTTTATTTTGATCTACGACTTGAGACGTAGTATTGATCAGACTCTCTTTGATTGCATGTTTGTTTTGACAGTAGTTGGGAAAAAATAAACTAAGAAATAAACATAGGAGGCCTTTCGATGACAGAAGAATTCCCACAAGGAAAGATGCCATATGAGCCAGAGCCATTTTGGAGAGAATCTACTCAGGTCCATTCTTTTTCTCCTTTGACCATTGATACGGAAGTTGATGTTGCAATCGTTGGAGGAGGTATCACAGGTATAACAACAGGCTATCTGCTTTCGAAGCAGGGCATGAAAGTCGCTATATTGGAAGCTGATCAAATTTTAAATGGTACAACCGGCCATACAACCGCAAAAATAACCGCCCAGCATGGATTAATTTATGATGAATTTATTCAGCATCTGGGGGAAGAAAAAGCTAAGCAGTATTACCAAGCGAATGCCGATGCACTTGATTTTATTCGAAAAACGGTTGGAGAGCTTCAAATAGAATGTGATTTAACCGAAGAAGATGCCTATATTTATGCCATCAGTGATCAATACGCGAAAAAAGTCATGAAAGAATATGAGGCTTATCAAAGACTTGGTATACATAGTGAATTTGTTGATCACATCCCTTTTTCTATTGATATAAAAGGGGCAGCAGTAATGAAAGCACAAAGTCAATTTCATCCTCTCAAATACTTAAAGGTACTTGTTGATGAAATTGTGAAAGCTGGTGGTGAAATCTATGAAAAAACAACGGCTACTGACATCGATGAAACAACACCAAAACCGATGGTCATTACCCGTGAAGGTCGCCGAGTAACTTGTAAATACGCGATTGCCTGTTCACACTTTCCTTTTTTTGATGGAAAAGGATTTTATTTTTCAAGATTACATGCAGAGCGTTCATATATACTAGGAATTACCGCAAAACAAGACTTCCCGGGTGGAATGTATTATAGTGCCGATTCACCAACACGTTCTTTACGATACACGCCTATGAACGGTGAAAAGCTCATATTAGTTAGTGGAGATGGGCATAAAACAGGGCAAGGAACTTCCACACACAAGCACTACAAAGCACTTGAGCAATTTGCCGAAGATGTATTAGGAATTGAAGAAATCAAATATAGATGGTCTGCACAGGATCTATACACATTAGATAAAGTTCCATATGTTGGGCCAATTACTTCCAACAAGCCTAACATCCTTGTCGCAACAGGTTACAGAAAATGGGGCATGACAAATGGTACAGCTGCAGCGCAACTCCTTGCAGATCTAGTTTTAGAAAAAGAAAATGCTTATCAGGAGCTCTATAGCCCTTCACGCTTTTACGCTGATCCTAGTATTAAAAAATTCCTTACGCAAAATCTCGATGTTGCAGGGCACTTAATTCAAGGGAAGATTGATATTGCAGATAAGCGCATTGAGGATATTAGATCTGATGAAGGCTCTGTTGTGGTGGTGAATGGCAAAAGAGCAGGTTGCTACAAAGACAAGGATGGAAATATTAACCTTGTTGACACAACATGCACACATATGGGCTGTGAAGTAGAGTGGAATAGCGGTGACCGTTCATGGGACTGTCCTTGTCATGGATCAAGATTTTCAGTGACAGGAGATGTACTGGAAGGTCCTGCGAAAAAACCGTTGAAAAAAGTGGATATGTAATTTGGAAAAGCCTGCTAGAAGAGTAAGATAGTGCAGTCCTTTATGTGAATTTTTAACAATGAAAAAATCTCTTCTCTCTTCATGTTCCTCCCCAATATGGATAAGCTAACATTAACACCATGAATAAGGAGATGACCCAGCATGAAGAGAGAACAAATGGAAAAAAAACAACCACAATCGTATAAAGGAAAAGTATATCAAAGAAAATCTGAAGCCCTTTCGGAATATAATATTGCACTCGCAGACCAACCGCTTCCACAACCTAAGGATTATGAAGAAATCGAATATTGACACCCTCTAAAAGGCCATGAAGGACAATTATATTCCTTATTCTGTGAGTTTTGTCCTTCATGTGCTTTATGAAGGATATTTCTGTCTTTGATTTGGATTGGCTTGTCTTTCATACACCTTATAATGGACATCTCTCCTTTTGGTCTGGACTATTTTGCCTTTCATATACCTCATGAAGGACGATTCCTCCTCTTAATTTAGCCTACTTCGTCTTTCAAAAAATACCAAAACAAAAAGCAGCCCAATAAATGGACTGCATGCCAATATGTTTTCTTATAAAGATTCTATTAGTACATCTTTCTCATGTTTTCCTACTGCAAAACCATATTTCTTCAATGCTTCACATGCTTCAGCCGTTTCGCATACAAACTCTACCGATTGATTGATTTCCTTTGGAGAAATTCCATATTGGTTGCCTTTTTCCATCAGCAGCTTGACTGCTTCACTAGAAGTAAACACAATTGTTGTAAGAGTTGCATCTTCTAATGACCGGTTTATAATGGTTTCGTATCTTTCATCAATGGTGGTCTCATATACGGATGCAAAATGAGCATTATTTAAACAAGAACCTATCTTTTCTTGTTCTTCGGATCCAACCGTCAACATGCGGCCTTGATGTGACAGTTTATCTACATGCTCAGCGTATAACCCTTTTTCTTCAAGGATAGTGATCGCTGAATGATTTTGGCAATAGAGCTCTGCCTGTATTTTACGTATATCCACTTTACTCTTTTTAAGTTGAGCAAAAAAGGCTTCTACACTCTCTTTTGATAAAAATAAAATCTGTTCATAAACTGAAAGTTGGTCCAATACAGCAGAATCAATTGCCTTTTCTTTGACGATCCAACGTGGAAACTCAATGACATCTGCTCCTTGTTCCATCCATTTACTTGCACGATTTTCTTCCTCGGCTTTCCCGCGAACATAGAGAACTTGTTTTCCAAATAATGGGCGGTTTTCAAACCATTTTACTTTATCCCTTGTTGACACAATATCGCCCACTAATGTAATGGCCGGATTTTCTATCTTTGCTTCGCGAACCTTCTCTACAATTGTAGAAAGCGTTCCGACTACACTTTGCTGGCGGCTCCAAGTTCCCCAGCGAATGATAATAACAGGTGTATCAGGAGACTTACCGAATTGAATAAGGTTTTCACAAATATGCTCTAAATTTGAAACGCCCATATAGAAAGCGATCGTCTGAACACCTCTTGCTAACCCTTCCCAATCAATGTCCGGTTTGCCATTTTTAGATTTATCATGGGCTGTAACGACAGCAAATGATCCTGCATAATCACGGTGTGTTACAGGAATGCCGGCATATAACGGGGCAGCTATACCTGATGTTATCCCTGGAACAATTTCAAATGGAATTTGGTGTAATGCGAGCTCCTCCGCTTCTTCACCAACTCTTCCGAAAACACTCGGGTCGCCACCTTTAAGTCTAACAACAGTATGACCTGCAATTGCCTTTCGAACTAATGTGGCATTGATTTCATTCTGTCTCATGAAATGGCGTGTTGGCAGCTTTCCACAATAGATCAGTTCACAATTTGGCGGAGCATCATCAAGTAGGGAAAAATTTACGAGTCGATCATAAAGGATGACATCTGCTTTTTTAATGGCTTCCCTTCCTTTTACGGTAATTAATTCGCGATCACCGGGTCCTGCTCCAACAAGATATACTTTTCCTACACTCATTCTCTAAGTCCTCCCTTAACGTTATTCACGATTTAAGTAAGGGAAGATTGTTCTCTTACTTTATTTATAATTTTAAACTAACAGAAATACCTCTCCGTCATCAATAACTGTTTCATATGTTTTGACACATCCAAAATCTGGTTCTTGTACTTTTCCATCTTCAAGGCAGATTTTCCAGTCATGCATTGGACAAAATACATGGTCTCCACTAACAATCCCTTCGCTTAGCACTCCACCTTTGTGAGGACATTTATTTTCCACAGCTTTTATATTGCCGTTTGAAAGTTTGAAAACTGCTACTTCCTTATCCTTTTCTAGTATAACCGTTTTTCCTACTCGTTCGGGCAAATCAATTAATGCTCCAACATATACCTTTGCTTTTGTTAACTCCTTCATATCTCTGTTCCTCCTTGACGGAATATTCCGATAGTTACAATCAAAATTGGGTTAGCTATTTTAACATAGCCATTAGGTTAATAGAAAATTAAACTTAAGACATCTCCACCGTCTCAAATAGTTCTTTTGTTGTTTTCTTATCTTCAATAATCTCTTTCCAAGGATCTTTATAAACAGATAAGGTTTCATCCATGCGGGCATTTAGTTCAATGCGTTTTTGTTTATCGTCCAATACAGATTGGACATGTGCTAAGCCGACGCGTTCGATCCATGCAGATGTACGTTCTAAGTAGGTAGCTGTTTCACGATAGTATTGCAGATAAGCACCTGTGATTTCCATCGCTTCGTCATCTGTTTTAACTTTGTATAGTAAATCTCCACCACGTACGTGTGTACCACCATTACCACCGACATAAAGCTCCCAGCCACCATCAATTCCGATAAAGCCAATATCCTTAAAGCCGGATTCTGCACAGCTTCTCGGGCAGGCGGAGACAGCCATTTTGACTTTATGAGGTGTTTGCAGACCTTCAAATTTCTTTTCAAGACGAATACCCAAGCCCATTGAATCCTGTGTACCGAAGCGACAGAATGTTTCACCAACACATGTTTTTACCGTTCGTAATGATTTTCCGTATGCATAACCCGAATTCATATCTAAATCCTGCCATACTCTCGGTAGATCATCCTTTTTCACTCCAAACAAGTCAATGCGCTGTCCACCCGTTACTTTTACTAGTGGAATTTCATACTTCTCTACAACATCAGCAATTCGACGCAATTCACTGGCATTCGTTACACCGCCATACATTCTCGGAACAACTGAGTAAGTTCCATCCTTTTGAATATTGGCATGCATTCTTTCATTAACAAAGCGGGATTCCCTTTCATCTTCATATCCAATTGGGTTAACCATTGCTAAGTAGTAGTTAAGAGCCGGACGACATTTTGAACATCCTTCTGATTCCCAGCCGAGTACATTCATAACTTCTTTGATATGCTTTAAGCCTTTGGCACGGATTTCTTCGACGACTTCATCACGGGATAATGTTGTACAGCTGCAGATTGCTTCTTTCTGAGAGGATGCATCAAAATCAGAGCCAAGTGTAAATTGAAGAACATCGGCAACTAATGGCTTACAACCTCCACAGGAACGGGAAGCACTTGTGCAACCCTTAATTGCATCAACTGTAGTACAGCCCTGTTCTTTGATCGCTTGAACGATCGTTCCTTTAGATACCCCGTTACACCCGCAAATTATTTCATCATCAGGCATTGATGCAACTAAGCTTTCACCTGCTTCTTCTCCAATTGGCTGAAGAATGGTGATTTTTTCTGTATCTGAAATGTCTGCTTCCTTCTTAATCATGGAGAATAGGCGGCTTCCCTCTTTACTATCACCGAATAAAACAGCCCCGACAATCTTATTTCCTCTTAATACAATCTTTTTGTAGATTCCATCTTGTTCATCAAAGATCTTCAGAGACTTTTTGTCGTCTCCTTCCATAAAGTCACCGGCTGAAAATACTTCTACTCCAGATACCTTTAATTGAGTTGATAAAACAGAGCCTTTATACCCGTCAGTTGCCTTTCCGCAAATATGCTTAGCTAACACCATTCCTTGTTCATATAGAGGTGCTACCAAACCGTATGGAATTCCGTTATGTTCCGCACATTCCCCAACAGCGTACACATTTGGGATATTTGTTTGTAAAAAGTCATTTACAATAATCCCTCTGTTTACATCAAGGCCGCTTTCAACAGCTAATGAAATATTCGGCTTAATTCCTACTGCCATCACGACCAGGTCTGCTTCAAGTTGACTTCCGTCTTTAAACTTCAATCCTTCTACACGATCTTCTCCGTATATCTCGGCAGTACTTGCTTCTAATAAGAATTTCATACCTTGTTTTTCCAGTTCATTTTGAAGAAGCTTACCTGCTGTTTCATCTAACTGACGCTCCATTAAAGTTGGGGCAATATGGATAACCGAAACATCCATTCCTAAGTTTAGAAGACCGCGTGCCGCTTCTAATCCAAGTAATCCGCCACCAATAACCGCTGCTTTTTTGTACTTTTTTGAAGCATCAAGCATGATATCTGTATCTTTTATATCACGAAAAGCAGTAACGCCTTCCTTATCTGCACCGGGCAGAGGCAGGATGAATGGAACAGAACCTGTTGCAATGATTACTTCATCATAAGGTACGATTCTTCCCTTATCCGAACGAACAACCTTCATATCTGAATCAATTTTTGTGACAGTCTCGCCTGTAAACAGGGTAATATTGTTTTCCTCATACCAGTTCCAATCATTCAGGGTGATGTCTTTTACCTCTGTATCACCTTGCAGAACTTTTGATAAAAGAATTCTATTGTAATTTGGATGTGGTTCCGTCCCAAAAATGGTAATATCGAAAGCATCCTTTGAGATTTTTAAAATTTCTTCAACAGCTCTTACTCCGGCCATACCGTTTCCTATTAATACAAGCTTCTTTTTATTCAAGAAAATTGCCTCCCCTTGGAAAGTTTCTTTCACTATATCACGGTTAAATGAAATATTTTATATACATGTTAGGTTTTCTAACAAAGTTTATCAAGAATATTCACACGATACGGAAAGCGCAAGCGCCTTGATCAGCCCCGACAAGCATAAGCCAATTTTGAATAGAAGGCGCTCTTTGCCTTCAATTCAAAATTGGCTTATGACCTCGAGGGGCTAGGCGCTGAAGCTAGACACAAACACTATGTACAAAGCTTTATACTTTCTACCTCTTTATAAAAGCGGAAGGTCCTGGAGCTAGACACAAAAACTAATTATTATTCATATTTAAAAAAGGAAATCAGCTATACACCAACTTCCCTAAAAAACCATCTATATTTGTCTAATATTTACCGTACTTACTTTAAACCCAGGCATTTTGCAGGTTGGGTCCAGGTCCTCTCCTACAAGCATGTTTACGTTTTGATCTTCTGCCCAGTGAAAAGGTACGAATACAGTATCTTGCCTGATTTTTTCAGATATTTTACTTCTTACGGTAATTTTTCCCCGCTTCGATGCAACAGCGACAAGGCTATTTGGCTCAATTTCGTATTTTTTAGCTGTTTCCGGGTGAATTTCCAGGTAAGATTCAAAATTTCTTGCTGCAAGTGCTGAGCTTTTTCGTGTTTGCACTCCCGTTAAATAATGTGACATGATTCTGCCGGTTGTTAAGTACAACGGATATTCACTACAAGGCTTTTCTTTTGGTATTGCTGAAGTATTCGACACTGGAATCAAATTGGCTTTTCCATTCGGTGTTGCAAATGAATGTTCAAAAAGTCGTTCTGTTCCTTGATGATTTACCTCTGGACACGGCCAAAGAATCCCCTGCTCTTTTCTAATGCGATCATAGGTAATGCCGTAGTAATCAGCGATGCCGCCCCTACTCGCCTCCCTTAATTCATTAAAAATATCCTCTGCCTTTTGATAAGGAAAGTATTTTTCTTTTCCTAATACTTTTGCAATCTCACAAATAATTTGCCAATCATTTTTCGCCTCACCGGGACAAGGGCGGCTCGCTTCGCGCAGTGTGACGCGCCCCTCCAAATTTGTCATTGTCCCTTCATCTTCTAGATAAGAAGATGCCGGTAATATTAAATCAGCAAACTTGGCTGTTTCAGAAACAAATAGATCCACTGCAACTAAAAACTTTAATTTCTTAAGAGCTTCTTTCACAAAGATTGCATTTGGATTGGAAACAACAGGATTTGAACAGACAAGAAACATGCCTGTGATCTCTCCATCATTTATTTTTTGAAACATTTCGTAAGCTGAAACACCTTTTCTCGGCAGCTCATCTTTGTCAATTCCCCATACTTTTGCAACATGTGCCCGATGCTCTTCATTTTCAATTAATCGGTATCCCGGCAATTGATCAGCTTTCTGCCCATGCTCTCTCGCTCCTTGTCCATTTCCTTGTCCTGTTATGGCTCCGTAGCCTGAATAGGGTTTTCCAATTTTCCCAGTTGCGATTACAACGTTTAGAAAATTCCTAACAGCAACCGTTCCGTCTATTTGCTGCTCAACTCCCCGGGCTGTGAAAAGCATTCCAGATTCTTCAGCCGCAAATTTTGTTGCAGCTGTTCTAATTTGCTCAATTGGAACGCCTGTGAGTTCTGAAATCTCATCCAACGATAATGATTGAACATAGTCTTTAACCTCTTCAAATCCCGTTGCACGTTCATTAACAAAATCTTCATCAACTAAATTTTCGTCAATAATAACCTTTAAAAAACCGTTCGCCAATGCAGCATCCATACCCGGTTTCACCTTCAAATGCAGATCAGCCAATTGCGTTGTAGGAGTTTCCCTTGGATCGATCGCAATAATGTATGCACCATTTTCCTTCGCTTTTTCAAAGTAAGGCATGATTGTTGGCTGACACTCTGCAATATTTGTTCCCGCTAATATGATGACTCTTGTGGAAGGGATTTCCTTTAACGAGTTTGTCAGCCCGCGATCTAAACCAAACGTCTGATTTGCCGCAGTTGCTGCCGCAGACATACATAGGCGGCCATTATAATCAATGTAGGGTGTCTTTAAGCCCACTCTGGCAAACTTTCCAAGTATATATGCTTCTTCATTAGTAATTGATGCACTTCCATAGATTGATAATGCCTCATGCCCATCGACTGCTTGTATTTCCTCCACTTGTTTCTTGATATATTGCAAGGCTTCTTCCCATGAAATCCGAACAAACTCTCCATCTACTTTCAGCAATGGATGTAGAACACGATCTTGATGGAAAGGATGCTGGTGAGCATTCATTCCTTTAATACATAAACGTCCTTGTGATGTCGGGTTATCTTTTCCTATTGTTTTATAGGTTTTCCTTGAGACAACAGATTGTTCGATTAACTGCATTTTGCATTGCATACTGCAAAACGGACATTGTGTATCATAGACTTTTTCAGATTGAACCTCTTGTTGCTTCGTCCGGAAATACTTTAATAACAGATCAGTCAAGGTAGATCACCTCTTATTCTATTAATCTTATTTATAATGACTTCTCAACATGTGAATGTAGCTCTGCTTCCAACCGCTGAACGAGTTGTTCACATAATGTATCCTCAAATAATACTTCACGAATATGAATCATCCCTACCCGCTCAACCCAATCTCCCAGTTGTTCTAAATAGTTGGCTGTTTCTCTGTAATATTGAATGAGTCCGAAAATCATTTGCTTTGCCATCAACTCATGAGCAGCTACTGTGAAAAGCTCTCCCTGTTTTATCTTAGGAGATAAACTTCCTCCCACGTAAATTTCCCAACCTAGCCCGTCACCAATTACACATATATCCTTTGTTCTCATATCAACTTCTTTATGCTTGCAGCCTGACACACTGATGACAAGCTTGTGTGGTGTTAACAAAAATTCAAGCTCTTTTTCCAATTCAATTGACAGATTAAGAGAACGGTCATCTGTATGACACTGACATTCTTGTTCACTAAAATATGTGTTTATATGGCGAACAGTATTTGTTGCCACAGAACTTAGTCTAAGTTCTGTGCAAACAGCATGAATGCTTTCCTCTTTAATTCCTTTCAATTGGATTCGTTGTTCTGGTGTAATTCCGATGTCTGCTATTTTGTATTTATCCATCATATTTGCCAGTTTTTTCAACTCATCAGATGTTACTTTTCCTCCTAAAAGCTGTGGTGTGACGGAATACGTGCCATTACTCATCCTTTTTACCTTTACATCTTCAAATGGGTTTACAGCTTGGCTGATTCCCTCACGTTCAGGATAAATCATCGATAAATAATAGTGGATGGCCGGAACACAGCTTGAGCATCCTTCCATCGAGCGCCAATCAAGCTCAACAAAAACTTCTTGAATTGACGCTAGATTTTGTTGTTGAATTTGTAAAACAACTTCATCTTCTGTAAGAGCCGTACATGAGCAAAGTGACTTAATCTCGATAAATTCATCACATTCATCACTATGAATATAAGCAACCAGGTCTGTTAAAAGTAACTTACAACCGCCACATGAGCTTGATGCTTTTGTGCATTGTTTCACTTCTTTAACAGTTGTTAGGCCATGCTGTTGGACAGCTTCCATAATGGCTCCTTTTGTTACACCATTACAGTTACAGATGATTTCAGATCGTTTCATTGATTTGACTGTAGATGCGCCATTGTCTGTTGAGTGGAGAAGGCTGCGTTTGTCCTCATCATTTACATGCTTTCTTTTGACAATCATGTCTAGCACTTTCGATTGCTGACCTGTTTCTCCATACAATATTGCACCGACAATAATATCTCCTCGAAGCACTATTTTTTTATAGATGTCTTCCACTTCATTTAAGATTGTTAAGGTTTTGGTTGACTCATTCTCTTCAAAATCACCGACAGAAAAAAGGTCAACCCCCGGCACTTTTAAACTTGTTGATAAAACAGAGCCTTTATATCCCTCAACCGGTTTATCACAAATAAACTTAGCCAGAACTTTTCCTTGTTCATAAAGAGGTTTTACAAGACCGTAGACAATGCCATTATGCTCAACACATTCCCCAACTGCATATATATCAGGAATACTTGTTTCCATGAAATCATTAACGACAATCCCTCTATTTGTAGTCAGACCCGATTCCTTAGCTAAGCTGATATTAGGTACAACACCAACCGACATGACAACAAGGTCTGCTTCTACCTTTGTACCATCTGTGAATTCAACTTCCTCGACCCGATCGGTTCCACCTATTTCCTTTGTCACTTTTCCTAAAAGAAATCCGATACCTTGTTGCTCTAACTGCTTTTGAAGCATACTTGATGATTTGGCATCGAGCTGACGTTGCATGAGATAATCTGTATTGTGCACAACCTTTACATCCAATCCCAGATTTAACAATCCTCTAGCCGCTTCAAGCCCTAATACTCCGCCCCCGATTACAATTGCTTTTTTGAACCTCTTAGCCCCTTCAAGTATGGCTTCACAGTCTTCAATTGTCCGGAATGTGACAACTCCCGGTTTTTCAACCCCAGGAAGAGGTAGAACAAACGGTGAGGAACCTGTTGCAAAAATTAATTTATCAAACGAAATGGGCCGGTTTTTATCTGTTGTAATTCTTTTGAGCTTCGTATCTATTTTGGTTACTGTTTCACCCGAATATAATGTGATTTGGTATTTTTGGTACCACTCGATACTGTTAATTGTTATTTCCGGAAATGTTGTCTCACCCTGTAACACAGATGATAAGAGAATTCGATTATAGTTGACGTGAGGTTCACTTCCAATAATTGTTATATCAAATTGATGTTTATTTTGTTTTAATATTTCCTCCACACATCGGACTCCTGCCATTCCATTCCCGATTACTACCAATCTTTGCTTCATGTTAACCCTCCAGCACAAATGGTTAGACTTTTTCAATAAATCCATTATTTCATATATTAGTTCACAGAAAATTATTCTTGTCAGAAAAGCTAACACAAATTCTCAGTTTCTTCTTATGTCCTTTTTTTCATTTCCTTTACTTTTCATTTGTTCATATTTTCACGTTATATTTTCTTACAAGTATCTTTTCTACTGCTTTTTTGACCCCTATAATAAGCGACATACAACAAGACAGAAAATTAGAATAACTTTTAACCAGGAATGGAAAATGAAAGGAGATTTACAATGAAACTATCTGATTTAAAAACCAGCGGTCATCCAAAGACACTTTTTTCCTCTTTCTTGTATTTTGATGTAAGTTTTATGATCTGGGTAATGCTTGGAGCTTTAGGGGTATTTCTTACACAGGACTTCGGCTTATCTCCCTCACAAAAAGGGTTAATTGTTGCCACCCCAATTCTTGCAGGCTCATTTTTCCGAATCGTGCTAGGGATTTTAACCGATCGATTTGGTCCTAAACGAACAGCTATTTTGGGAATGACGATTACTTCGATCCCGCTTCTATGGGGATTATTTGCAGGAACAACCCTGCCAGAACTTTATATGATCGGGATCTTATTAGGGGTATCAGGAGCCAGCTTCGCTGTCGCACTTCCAATGGCTAGTAGATGGTATCCTCCACATCTTCAAGGTTTGGCAATGGGAATTGCAGGAGCAGGAAACAGTGGTACACTTCTTGCGACATTATTCGGCCCACGTTTAGCTGAACAATTTGGTTGGCATATAACAATGGGGTTAGCCCTTATTCCATTATTTATTACGTTTATCATTTTTATTATTTTAGCGAAAGATGCACCATCACAACCTGCACCACAGCCGCTTGCGAATTACTTTAAAGTTTTTGCACATAAAGATACTTGGTTTTTCTGTATTTTATATAGTGTAACTTTTGGTGGATTTGTCGGATTATCTAGCTTTCTAAGTATGTTCTTTGTTGATGAATACAATTTATCATCTGTTCAAGCCGGAGATTTCGTGACTTTATGTGTAGCAGCAGGAAGCTTCTTCCGTCCTGTTGGAGGGTTTATCTCAGATAAAGTCGGTGGTGTAAAGGTACTTTCTTTTCTTTTTATCGGTGTTGCAGTGTGTATGCTAGGGGTTAGTCAATTACCTCCTTTATTTGCTATCACAGCATTACTTTTCGTTGGAATGATGTGTTTGGGAATGGGAAATGGCGCCGTATTCCAACTTGTGCCACAACGTTTTCAAAAGGAAATCGGAATGATCACAGGAATTGTCGGAGCAGCTGGCGGGATTGGCGGTTTCTTCTTACCAAATATCTTAGGTACAATGAAAGAAATGACAGGTTCATACGCTTCTGGTTTCATCACATTTTCAATCATTGCATTGGTTGCATTTTCAATTCTTCTTTTGGTAAGCCATTCATGGAAGAAGGCTTGGAAGATGAAGGAAGATGCTGTGAAAATTTAATTAAGTATTTTAACACAAGCCCTGGCAATATTGTCAGGGTTTTTTGTTTGCATTTTTTTGGATAAAATTACTTCTTTAGTAACAAATTAAACCATAACTAGCTGTTAAGTGAGGGTTTATATGAATAATATGAACGTAATAATTCAATCTTCTTTAAAAGATAATCTATTTGAAATTAAAGAACTATTCGGAAACAGTTCTGACTTAAAGATCAGAGAACTTCTCCTTAATGGAAACCACACAAAAATAGCTATTGTTTATATTGATGGGATTGCTGATGATGAAAAAGTTGAGGAGCAGATTATTACTCCCATTTCATTATTTTCACCTTCTACTCATCAATCACCTTCTCAGCTAATCGGGCTATTTTTAAATCATGTCATTAAGACAAATCATGTAATGAAAATAATGGATATTCAAACATTAGCTGACAATCTAGTTAATGGAAATACCATGATCTTAATTGATAATCACAGAGAAGGCTTATGTGCCAATACATCAAAAATGCCTGAAAGAAGTCTGACACCCCCAGTTGCTCAACGAACACCTACGGGGCCTAACATAAGCTTTAATGAATCACTAACTTCTAACATCTCTTTAGTTCGAAACTATATAAAAGATCCTATGTTAAGAGTAGATAACAGTCCTCTTCAAGGTCAATCGAAGACATCTGTGTCAGTGGTTTATCTAGAAGGAAAAGTAGATAAAGAAATCCTTAAAAATGTATATACAAAGCTAAAAGAAGTGAAGATTGATATTATCTTGGACTCAAATTACATTGTTGAAGTGATTACAGCAGAGACAAAATCTCTATTTCCATTAACCTTTATGACAGATCGACCTGATGTGATTGCAGCGGAGATCATGGGAGGAAAGGTTATCATCTTTGTGGATGGAACTCCTTTTGCTCTAGCACTTCCTGCTGTACTTATACAGCTCTTTCAATCCCCTGATGACTACTATACGATGCACAAGGGAATTCAAAAGATAAGGATCGTGAGGATTTTCTTTTTCTTTCTTTCAGTCTTACTCCCAGCCTTTTATATAGCTTTTACCATCTATCATCCGGGTCTTGTACCTACACAATTATTGGTTGGGATTTTAGCTCAAAGGGAATTTGTTCCCTTCCCTACTATTATTGAAGTTTTGGTTTTTTATTGGCTTATTTTAATTATTACCGAAAGTTCATTAAGACTCCCCCAAGGAGTTGTATTGACTGTCACCATTTTTGCATCCATTACACTTGGACAACAAGCTGTAGAAGCACAATTAGTCCAACCAACTACATTAGTTGTCTTAGGAGCTTCATATGTCATGTCAAGCGTTGTTCCTACCTATTCACTTAACACTGTATCTAGGATCCTGACCTTTCGTTTTATTTTTTTATCATCTTTTTTAGGTCTGTTCGGGATCATGGTGGGACTTGTCGCTTTATTAATTCATCTATGCTCATTACGTTCATTTGGTGTTCCATACTTATCACCAATGGCTCCATTTAATCTTAAGGATCAGAAAGACGCCATTATCCGAAAACCAATACAGGATATTACTTCGAATGAAAAAGCATTTAAGCAAGAAGAACCAATGAAAAAACGAGATTAGGCAGGTTAAGCATGAAAAAATTAAATTGGCACTTAGTTCTTTTTTACTCTTTTCTCACGATTCTGAGTTTTTTTATCGGAAGAAATGTGGAAAACTCAACATTGAATAATTTTTCCATGGTCTCAGCTGTTGGGATTGATCAGGATGAGGAAAATATTTACCATATCACCCTTCAATTCCTAAATCCTCCTGCTCTTCAACGTAATGCAACAGGGGACCAATTAGGAGCTATTGTGTATGAAGAAAGAGGCCGAACCATTTCTGAGGCCATTCGGAAATTATCAAAACGGATATCAAGATCAGTTTTTTTAGATAATACAGATATCATTGTTGTAAGTGAAGAACTTGCCAGAAAAGGCATTACAGAGGTCGTCGATTTTTTAATTCTTGAACCAAATATTTCAGCAAACCTTAAATTTTTTGTTACAAAAGATGTTAAGCCTTCGGTAGTTCTACAAATGTTTACACCTGTTCATAAATTTTCAGCTTCTCGAATAAAAGAAACAATAGAAAATATAGAAGCAAATTATGGTTCAGCAAAGATTTTATATCCAAATAAAATTAAAAATTACCTAATGAATAAAGTTGTTGTAAATACTAGTATTCCATACTTGATTATTCAAGGGGATCCTTCTAAAGGAGTAACAAAAGAAAATATTAGCGCTTATTCATCACCCTCACAAATTATCATTGGGGGTATGGGATTTTTCAATGGAGATAAACTAATAGATTTCTTAGATGATGAAGAGGGCAAAACACTACTCATATTAGAAGGAGACTTGTTAAAAAAGACCATTTGGGAAGCAACATGTCCTAAAGATGAAAAAAATAAATTTGCAGCAATGAACATCACAGATACGCATACGAAACTTCATTTTAAACAACAAGAAAATCATACCCTTGCATTTACGATCAATTCAAAAGTGGTGGGGGAAATTTATGAGTCAAATTGTAATGTGAATTTTGAGCATCCCAATAAAGATAAGTATGAAGAACAATTTGAAAATGAAATTAAACAAAGCATGAAGGACCTAATTGAAAAGAGTCAAGAATATAACACTGATTTCATTGGATTCGCTAAAAACATCTACATGACTAAGCCTTCGCAATGGCATAATCTTAAAAATGATTGGAATTCTATTTTTCCTAATATGACTGTAGATGTAAATGTAGAAGTTAATATTACAGATACCGGGGAATCGACTCAAATCCCAAAATAATTTTTTGTTAGGATGATCTTACTATGAATACAGTGAAGATAAGCACATTCCAAGTGTTCTCCATGATAACGCTGTTTCTTTTAGGGAGTACAATTGTGGTTGGACTAGGCCTTGAGGTTGAGGAGAACGCATGGATTCTTAACATCTTTTCCACAACTGTAGGTATTGGCATCTTCTTTCTTTATACCTCCATACTAAAAAAAAATGATTGGTCCGAATTTCATGTGTTACTTGAAAAAGGTTTTGGAAAATTTTTAGGAAAGTTCTTATTACTTTTATATTCCATTTACTTTATCTATATTTCCAGCAGGGTGATAACGGATTTTTCTTATTTCATTAGTCAAACATTATTTTATCAAATTAAAAACTGGGTCATCTCAATTATCTTTATTATGTTAGTTTGCTACGCCTGTCTTCAAGGGTTAGAGGCCATTGCTAGAGCATCAGAAATTCTCTTTTTTATCACGATGATACTTGTTGTGATTTTATTAATTATTGCAGATATTTCCGAGGTCATTTCTTGGGAAAATATTCGTCCATTCTTTGACAAAGAGGACTTTAAGTTATCCTCACTCTTTACACGAATTACCTTTCCATATGGAGAACTAATTGTCTTTACCTTTCTCTTTCCTCATCTGAAAAACAAGAAGACTCTATTGAAAAGAGGCTGGGCAGCCATTTTATTAGCTGGATTTATTTTATTAATTATTTCAGAAACCATTATTGCTATTTTAGGAGCAAAAGTAGCTGCTATCTTTACCTTTCCACTTCTCAAAGCAATTGAAATGATTGAGTTTATTGATATTATTCAGCATATCGAAATTATTTCAGTTTTTAGTTTTTTCATCGTTGGTTTTGTGAAGGTTGCCATCTTTTCAATAGTAGGAACAAAGGGTTTTAGTCTATTACTTCCAAAGAAGATAAAAGCACACTTAATTGTTTATCTCGTAGGAGTTATTACATTTCTTCTATCAACACTTATGGATCGCAATCTTCCCGAGCATCTATTTATTGGGCTTAAGATTATACCAATATATTTGCACCTTCCATTTCAATTCGTTATACCTATTATTTTGTTTGTGACATTATTAGTGAAAAAGAAGTTGAGAATAATAAAAGATTGACTGTTAAGAGAATGTCCCTTAACAGTCTGGAAGGAGAAGAATCTAAACTGCCTTATCTTTTCTTTCACCATGAAACCTCTTTACAAACCACCGCTTTTTCTGGTATGTTTATATAGATATTTACCTAGGTAAATAAATTGAGGTGATAACATTGATCGAAACAAATAAGCTTTTCCATATGCTCTATCAAAAAACAAGACATATGACAAAGGACGTAAATGAATACTTACAAAAACATGGACTATATAGCTCACAATGGTCCATTCTTTATTGTCTAAAATCAAACGGTCCAATGACGCAAAGTGATATTTGGCGCTATTTAAATGTTGAAGCACCAACTATTACAAGAACACTAGTTAAATTAGAGGAAAGCGGATGGGTAAAACGAACACCCGGAAGTGACAAGAGGGAAAGACTTGTTTCTCTTACAGAAAAGGCACTCGATCTTCTCCCTGAGGTTGAGAAAGATGTAAAGAACTTCGAACAAACTATGGTTGCCAACTTAAAAGATGATGAACAAGAGCTTTTATATACTCTCTTGAAAAAACTTGGCAAATCAAATGAAAGTTAGGTGGAATGAAACATATGAATCAAACTGAAAAACAACCGATATGGACAAAAGGATTTATCAGCATTTTTCTCAGTAACTTCTTTATATTTCTGGCATTTTACGGATTACTCACTTCATTACCGATATACGTTGTGAATGATTTAGGCCGTTCAAGTGTTGATGGAGGACTAATTGTCACGATTTTCTTATTATCTGCTATTTTTGTTCGTCCTTTTTCAGGTAAACTTCTCCAGGATTTCGGCAAAAAACGCATGTTAATGATTAGTATGATTCTCTTTACAGTTTGCTCTTTTATGTATCTATGGATCGACAATTATGCATTGCTTCTTATTTTACGTTTTGTTCATGGCATTTGGTTCAGCATTGCCACAACTGCTACCGGGGCTATAGCTGCTGATATGGTACCTGTAAAAAGACGTGGTGAAGGACTTGGTTATTTTGTCATGTCAACGAACTTCGCCGTTGTTTGCGGACCTTTTCTTGCTCTTACTCTTTTACAATTCACATCGTTTACAACTCTTTTCTTTATTTTCGCATTTTTAATCACAGTCGGTGTATTGTTTACAGCTTTAAGTAAAGTAAATGAAGTAACCAGAACGGTTCCGGTCGAAAAGAAACGTCTTCAGGTACAGGATTTATTAGATGGAAAAGCACTGCCGATTGCCTTGGTAGGAAGCTTAGTTGCTTTTGCATATTCAAGTGTTTTATCGTTTATTTCAATGTATGCCAATGAATTAGAGCTATTAGATGCAGCGAGCTACTTCTTTGTTGTCTTTGCTGTTGTGATGATTGCGTCCAGACCTTTTAGCGGTCGTTTATTTGATACAAAAGGACCAAATATCGTCATCTATCCGGCAATCGCCTTTTTTATAGTCGGACTTTTATTATTAAGTATTTCTCACAATACTTTTATGTTCCTTTTAGCCGGTGCCTTCATCGGATTAGGATATGGAACCATTGTCCCTTGCTTCCAAACTCTTGCGGTACAATCAACCGAACATCATAGAAGTGCACATGCAACCGCCACATTCTTTACCCTTTTCGATTCAGGTATTGCTGCCGGATCTTTTGTGCTTGGAATCGTTGCTGCTCAATTAGGCTATCAAACTCTTTATTTATTAGCCGGTTTGTTTTTAATTTCAGTTGTGTTTATGTACAAATATGTGCAAAATCGAAAGAAGGTTTCTACTTCAGCAATGGAATTGAAAGAATCTAGCTTATAAGATACTGGAAAAACTGCTTACCACTGTTGGTAGGCAGTTTTTTTGTGGCAATAACCGATACAAGCTTCAGAATCTATCAACTTTTTCCGAAAATCTATCAACTTTCTCAAATAATCTATCATTCGACAAATTTCACACAAAAAAAGGTTAAAGCACATGTTTCGAATGCTTTAACCTCAACTTGCTTATTATTAGTAAACCCCGCGTATATTCGGGTGGATCTCTTCTGCATAGAAATCAGTTAATCTCTTCAGTTCCTCTTCACTAAAAGAAGGTACCTGAGTCGCCTGTAAGTTATCCTCAACTTGTTTCACTGTTTTGAAACCTGGAATAACCGTTGTGATCTCCTCATGATCTAAAATCCAGCGAAGGGCCGCTCGTGCCATATTTCCACGATCTTCAGCGATCCAGTTAAGCTTTTGACTTAGCTCCACTCCTTTTGAGAACTCGACACCTGCAAATGTTTCACCAACATTAAATGCCTCACCATCTTTGTTAAAGTTGCGGTGATCATCAGCTTCAAATGTAGCATTTGTTGAGAACTTTCCTGTTAGCAGCCCGCTCGCTAAAGGAACACGTGCCAATAAGCCGACACCTTTTGCTTTTGCCTGTGGAAGCAATTCAGGAATGGCCTTTTGGCGGAAAATATTAAAAATAACTTGAAGTGCTTTCACATTAGATTGATCTAAGCAGAATAGACCTTCTTCCACTGTTTCAACACTCACTCCATAATGGCGGATTTTTCCTTGTTGCTGAAGCTTATCGAGCACTTCAAAAACTTGTCCATTTTTAAGAATTTCCATTGGAGGACAATGAATTTGATATAGATCAATTGTGTCGCGTTGAAGTCTTTTCAAACTTGCTTCACAGTACTCTGTCACTGCTTTTTCAGAATAAGTTTCCGGATTGAAAATATCTCCTGCACGGCAAAACTTTGTTGCGATATGGATTTCATCTTCTTTTCCCTTTGTTGCCTTTGCCAAAAGCTCTTCACTATGGCCATCTCCATACACATCCGCTGTATCAAAAAAATTAACACCAGCATCCATTGCACGATCAAGACCTTTTAGTGCTTCTTCATCATCTGATTTTCCCCATGAGCCTCCGATCGCCCATGTTCCAAAGCTTAGCTCACTTATATGTAGATCTGTATCACCAAGTTGACGATATTTCATTTTGCTCCACCATCCCTTTTGAGAAATCGTTTTCCATACAATTTAGACAAACTTTATTATAGTACAAATAAAGCGCTAACAAAATTAATTTGCTTTATATTAAAGAAAAAGAGTGTGAACACATTGGTTGCTCACTCTCTGCCACCAATGCATCCAACGCAACAAGTGCTTCCTGCTCAATTGCCTTTGTGACGACATCAGTATGGGGATTATATTCATTACTCAAATCCGCATCTGCAAATCCATCGATAGCTAAGATCGCCCCCGTTTTTACTCCACGTATAGCTCCGATTGTAAATAATGCTGAATTTTCCATTTCTACCGCTAATACACCGGCCTGTTTGTATAGTTCATGTGAAAAAGGAACAACCCCTGAGTAAAACACATCCAATGTTAATGTGATTCCTTCATGAGCGTTTTGTTGTCGAATTGATGCTGCCTGAACCAATTTATCCACGATCTGACGATTCGCAATCGCAGGGAACCCCTCAGGCACAAGCTGGCGTGTTAAGCCATCCATTCTGACTGCTGCTGTGCTGATCACTAGATGTCCCGGCTGAATGTCTTTTTGGTAAGATCCGGCTGTTCCAACACGAATGAGAACCTCCGCTCCACCTTTTATTAATTCTTCAAAACAAACTGCTGCTCCCGGTGAACCAACACCATGACTCACAATCGCCACTTCAACACCATTCCAGCTGCCTCTATAACTGTGATATTCGCGATTTTTTGCAAGAGGCTGTCCATTATCTAGTAAACCAGCCATTTGTTCCGCACGGCCAGGATCACCACAAACGATGATTCTTTTCGGTAATTCCTCAGGATTTATTTTTAAATTAGGAAGCATATCAGTCATAATCTTTTCTCTCCCATTCATCCTCCGGAATCGGTAAATCTTCACCGGAAAATCTCTCTTCTTTGAACGGGTCTCCGTTTATATGAAAGCCATTTTGTTCCCAGAATCCGGGTTGATTTTCATCGATAAATTCAATTCCTCTAATCCACTTCACACTTTTCCAGAAATAAAGATGTGGAACAACAAGGCGCAATGGCCAACCATGTTTATCCGTTAACGGCTCATTTTCAAACGAATGGGCAAGCAGGACGTCATCCCGGTCAAGATCTGATAAAGCTAAGTTAGCCGTATAATCTTGATCTGCATGCAGCATGACATATTTCCCTTTTGCTTCAAGACCTAACTCCTTCATGAAATCTTGAAATTTCACACCTGTAAATGTGTTATCAAAACGGGACCATCTTGTCACACAGTGGATATCACTTGTAACCGATGATTGTTTCATCTTCATGATATCGTCATACGAAAGAGTCACTTCTTTATTAACAGCTCCAAAGATTCGAAGTGTCCATTTAGCCATGTCATAGGTGGGGACTTCTCCCTCGTGCAGTATTGGAAAACGCTCGGTTAGCACCTGACCAGGTGGGAGACGCTTCGCTAGTTTTGGGTCAACTGCCGGTACTTTCATACGTTTAATTCGATCTGCTTTTTTCATGTTTCCCTTCCTTTCTATCTATCTTCCGCTCTGTTGGTTACCTTGTTGTGATCCCATTCCACGATCTCTTAATAGGAACATAGCAATGATTGTGATGGCATACGGAAGCATTTGTGTAAATTGGGTTGGTAAAGAAAATCCTTGAAGTCTTATGCTCATCGCATCCATGAATCCGAATAATAAACTGGAGCCAATAATCCCAATTGGGTGTGATTGACCTAGCATTGTCGCTACAAGTGCGATAAATCCGCGCCCTGCTGTCATACCTTCAGTAAACATTGTCACTTGCCCTAGTGACAGCTGTGCACCTGCAAGTCCGCATAAAATACCGGACAAAGCGATAGCCATATATTGAAGTGATCCTACTTTTAGCCCTAAACTCCTCGCTGCCACAGGGTTTATTCCAACAGATAATACCCGAAAACCCGTTACCGATCTATATAAGAAAATATATAACAAAATGGCAATTAAAAATGATAAATAGACAAGTGGAGAATGTCCTGAAAATAAGGAACCGATGACTGGAATATCCTCAATAACCGGGATATCCCATTTTGGAAGTCCCTGCATGTTTTTATCATAATAAGCACCTTTCACATCGAATATTGTCCGAAGAGCAAAGGTGGTTAAACCAAGGGCTAAGAAGTTTATAGCTACACCGACAACGATATCATTTGCTTTCAGATTGATCGTCATAAAAGCAAATAGCATTGAAAACAACAATGACATGAACGCTGCGAATACGACAGCCAGAAACACACTACCTGTTACATGATTTCCTACGATAGCCGAGAAGGCACCGATTAAGATTAACCCTTCCAGCCCAACATTGAATAATCCTACACGTGCACATAATGCTCCACCTAATGCAGCAAGGAGAATGGGTGTTACCATGCGAATGGTCGAGCTTAATAGTGTTAAATCAAATAGTTCCATTTGAGCCACCCGCTTTCGATTTTCGTTTCCACCACTTCAACGTGATTTTTGCAGATATAAATAAGATTAAAACAGATTGAATAATACTGGAAACCTCAAGAGGAACCTGTGTATTTCTCTCCAGTCCCATTGCCCCTGTTTCAAGTGCAGCCAAAAAGATCGAGGTAACCGCCGTACCAATAGGATGAGAGTTTGCCAGAAGTGTTGCCATTAAACCTGTCCACGCTAATCCAGGTCCTGTTAGTGCACCATCAACAAAGCGGTATTGTGTTCCCAATACCTCTACCGTACCGGCAAGACCTGATAATGCTCCACTGATAAACATACTCGTCAGCATCACCTTGATTTTGTTCACACCGCCGTATGAAGCGAAAAATGGGTTGAATCCAAGCATTTTCACTTCATATCCTGCTGAAGTTGTCCTAAAAATGATATACATGATAAGAGCAGCTGCAACCGCAATAACAAAGCCCCAATGAACACTCATCCCTTGAAACAACTTTGGCAGCCTAACACTTTGATCAAGCATGGCCGTTTGTGCAAGTGCCGCTGAACCTGTTTTATCTTGGAATGGGTCTGAAACTAAGTAGCTTGCAAATAACACAGCTATATAGTTTAAAAGCAAGGTAGAAATTAATAGTTGAACTTTAAATTTAGCTTCTAGCCAGCCTGCAAACAATGACCATAGTCCGCCAGCAATAATTCCAACAAGTAAAACAAGAATCATTTTTCCAATTCCACTACCAGGCAAATAGACACCTGCAAGGGCGGCACTGACAGCCCCCAGTACCATTTGTCCCTCAGCACCTAGATTAAATACCCCTGCACGGAACGCCAGGGCCACACCTAATCCAATCAACATAATCGGAGTTGCTCTTGCCAATGTTGATGTAAGGAAATAAAAGTTACCAAAAGCACCGTTCCACATCTCTTTATATGAAGCAAGTACAGGCTCACCAGCAATGCTGATGGCAATGGCTCCTGTTATCAACCCGATAAGAATGGCAATGAACGGCTGAAGTAACGGGCGAAGTAATGGTATGAGACTAGTTTTTACTTTCATGATGATTCCCTCCTGCCATTAAAACACTGATTGCTTCTTCTGTTGCGTTCTGACGATCCATTTCCCCGGCAATTTCTCCTTCATACATGACGAGAATGCGATCAGATAATGCCATGATTTCACTTAATTCTGAAGAGACGAGCAGAACAGCTTCTCCTTTATTTCGCTTTTCAATAAGTGCTTCATGAATATACTCCATCGCACCAATATCCACTCCACGAGTTGGTTCTGCTGCAATTAAAATTGGTGTTTCCTGACCAAGCTCTCTTGCAACGATAAGCTTTTGCAGATTACCGCCTGATAAATTTCCTGCCTTTTCCTCAAGCGAGCCTGCTTTGATTTCAAACTTCTCAATCCAGCTGTTAACCAGCTTTCGGAATGGAGCCTTTCTTAAAAAGGAATAAGATCGATATTTAGTTTTTTTGTGATAGCCCATCAGACCTGTTTCTTCAACAGTCGCTTGTTTCGCTGCTCCCCATAAATAACGGTCCTCCGGAATATGGGACAACCCTGCATCGCGAATTGAAAGAACCGATTGGTTTGTCATATCCTTTCCGTCTAAATGAATGGACCCCTTTTTCACTGATCGTAATCCGGATATAACTTGAAGAAGCTCTGATTGGCCATTTCCTGAAACACCGGCAATTCCAACAATTTCTCCGCGATTCACAGTCAGAGATATATCATCTAATAAAGGCTTGTTGTCCTTTTCCTGTACCGTGACATTTTTCATTTCAAGAATTGCTTCCCCATTCATTTGCACACGTTCAGTTAAATCATGGAGCTCACGTCCTACCATTAACTTTGCCAGCTCATCAACAGATGTTTGTTCTTTTGTCACATTCCCTGTGACTTTTCCGTTGCGAAGAACGGTTATAGAATCGGCAACTTCCATTACTTCACGAAGCTTATGTGTGATAAGGATAATACTCTTTCCTTGATCAGCCAGCTGGCGAATTGTTTTTAACAGACCTTTGACTTCAATAGGAGTTAGCACGGCAGAAGGCTCATCTAAAATAATGATATCAGCACCCTGATACAGAACTTTTAAGATTTCAATCCGCTGCTGCTCTCCAATCGAGCAATTAGCTGTTTTCGCGTTCGGCCTAACTGGAATCTGATATGTTTCTACTAGTTCTTGTACCAACTCGGTTGCTTTTTTCCGATTAAAAAATCCTGCCTGCTTTGGTTCATGACCAATCACAATATTTTCAGCTGCAGTAAAATCAGGAAACAACATAAAATGCTGATGCACCATACCAATTCGATTTTTGATTGCATCTTTCGGATTGGCAAAAGTCACACGCTTGCCATCTATTAAAATTTCACCTGAGGTTGGCTGCTCCATTCCGTACAGCATTCTCATTAGAGTTGTTTTTCCAGCACCATTTTCACCAACTACTGCATGGACCTCCCCAGCTTTAAGCGAAAGTGAAATTGAATCATTAGCAATAAAGCTTCCGTACATCTTCGTCATATTTTTCATTTCTAACCGCGTTGCCATTTTTAAAGCCTCCCTCCGATAAGCATTGGGAAACCGACTGCAAAAGTTTGTAGTCGGTTTCGGATGGTCTATTCTATTTAGTTCTCTAAAGGATTTTTAACTTCCAGCTTCCCACTGACAATATCTTCTTTTAATGCTGTTACTTGATCAATGACTTCTTGTCCGACAAAGTCACTTAATGGTGTTTCACTCTCATGTGTAACATATGTTAAACCAACACCTTCTTCTTTTAAACCGTAAGCAACAACACCCGGCTCATACGTACCTTCAGAAAAAGCCTTGATTGTTTCGTAAGCTACTGCATCTGTTCCTTTTAACTGAGAAAGAACGATGTGCTCCGGGTCCAGCTCTGTACGGTCAATATCTTGTCCAGCAGTATAGAACCCTTTTTCTTCTGCAGCTTCAAATACACCAAGGTCGCCAACAGCTGCCGCACCAGCGATAAAATCTGCACCTTTTGATGCTTGTAATAAAGCAAGCTCTTTTGCTTTTGCAGGGTCATCAAAGCTTCCTACATAGTTCACAATATATTCCGCATCAGGATTTGTTGCTTTTAGGCCCTCTTCAAAGGCAACTGTCCATTTTTTTAATAGGGGAATATCCATTGCTGCTACCATACCAACTGTATTTGTTTTTGTTGATAGACCAGCCGCTGCACCTAAAAGGTAAGCTGCTTCATGTTCTCTAAAATTTACGCTACGTACATTTGGTAAATCAACGGTTGTATCAATTATCGCAAATTGTTGATCAGGATTTTCTCCTGCCACTTTCTTTAACGCATCCTCTGATTCAAAAGAAGACGTAATAATTAAGTCATAGCCTTCTGCAACAGCTACACGTAAGTTTTCTTCGATTGCAGAATGGTCTGTTGATTCAATTGTTTTAAGCTCAAAACCAAATTCCTCAGCAGCATCCTTAGCGCCATCGTCCATTTGCTGGAAGAAAGGGTTCACCCCGATTTTTTCCGGTAAAACAAGGGCAATTTTCTTTGCTTTTTCTTCTTTTTGATCGCCTGCTGAATTTGATGTTTCATTTGCTCCACAACCAGCAAGCAGGAATGTGAATAATGCAATAAACATAAATAACTTTTTCACGTAAGACCCACCTCTATTTTCGTGTTTTTTTCATCTACTGACAAATATACACTAACTTATCAGTTAAATAAACATTAAATACAAACATTTTTATATTTTTTGTTAAAAATGTTCGTATTTTACACAAAAATGCCCTTCCTTTTAAAAGGAAGAGCATTTTATCTAAATTTGTCGAAAAATTAAATTATTTCTTATTTTAAAGAAAAATGAAAATAATGCAAGATCTTTTTCTGAAATAATAATACTAAATTCGTTTTTGGATATAGATGTGGCGGGACATACAATGAAGCATAATTAAAGTTATTTTCTTAACTTTGGGATATAATTGTGTTGAATTGAACTTTTTTAGGGAGATGGTACGCATGGCAAGAATCAATGAGTTAGTTTCAGGCTGGATGAGACACCGCAAAGTACTACATGAACTACTTGATACATTTGAAGATCAACATCTTAGCTATAAACCATGGGAAGAAGCTATGTCACTTTCAGGGCTTGTCTTACATATTTCAGGTGCTATGGAAATGTTTGCTGATACTGTGAAAAATGGAGAGTTCACGCCTCCAACAGGGCCATCAAAAATCGAAACAATAAGCGAACTAAAAGCATTAGTAGAAAATCAAACAAATCAGACAAAATCTAAGCTGGAATTATTAACCGAAGATCAACTGGCTGCAATTGTTGAATTTGCCGGTATGAAGATGCCTGGCTTAGTACTGCTTGAAAGCGGAAAAGACCACGAAATTCACCATAAAGGTCAGCTATTCACATATGCTCGCTTACTTGGAGTTGAATCTTTGCCGTTCTTTGTTAGTCGGTCTTAAACAATAAAATGCCTGACATCCTTTTAGGATGTCAGGCATTTATTAGTTTGTGTTCTCTTCCAGCCCTTTATAATAATTGACCAAAGCAATGATGGCACTTCCCATACGTTCTTCCTCTGGAACAACCATTCTTGTAATTCCAACTTCTCTTAATGCCTGTGCTGTTACTTTTCCAACGGAAACAGCCATTACATTTGTAGAAAACGCCTCTAAGAGTTCCTTTTCCAGTCCATGTTCTTTTGCATATGACATTAAAAATCTGGCCTGCGGTGTACTTGTGAAATTCACTGCGTCTATTTTTCCAGCTAGAATTTCACGAACAAGCTGTTCCATCACTTCAGGCTTCGGCGGGATGTGCTTATAAGGAAGGATTTCCCGATATTCTGCTTGCTGTTCTTCAAGAAATTCAATTAAAAGGGGTGCTGGATCACCATGAAGCTGCAGAGCCACCCGGCAGCCTTTTAATGAATGTCCACGTAATTCTCTCACCAAACCAGCCGTACTTCCATCATCATCTCTTACATCTGGTGTTAACCCAAGCTTTTTAAGAACATTAACAGTCTTATAGCCTCTTGCCGCAATTTTTGCATTTGATAATGCTTGGAGGAATTGTTCACCTAATTCCATGTTTGCAGCTGTTTGATAAAGCTTGTCTGTTCCAAGTCCTGTTGTAAAGATGAGCCAATCAAAGTTACCTTCAATGAGGGCATGAATTTCTTTTTCTACATTTGTATCGTCTAAAAAAACAGTTCCCTGTGCCGGACGAATTAACGCTTGCCCACCTAAGTTTTCTACTAATTTACTTAACTCTTCAGATTTACGCTGACCTGCAAGGGCTATTGTTTTGCCATTTAGTCGCTTCATAACGTACCTCCGCTTACACTTTATTGCTCATATTGTATCACTTTTTTGAAAAGTTCGTTATCTAAATTGGCAGCTAGTTAATATGCTAGGTTCGAAACCGTTGGATATTAACTTTTGAGAGGTTCTTTAAGCGTAATTTTGCAAAAAAACTGCGAATTTTGCAGAGTTGGACATTTTTTTGCAGATTCTACGATTATTTTGCAAATCTTTAATTATTCTTGCAAGGTTGGCCTGCTTTTTTGCAAAGTCCACTTTTCCCCTTACTTCATTCAAAAAAGAGGTTCGAAAAAATTCGAACCCCTCTCATTTAAAAGACAATTGTTTTATTTTCATGAACAAGAATTCGATCCTCTAAATGCCATTTAACAGCTCTTGCCAGTACACTTCGTTCAACAGATCGTCCGATTTTCTTTAAGCTGTCAACATTGTCACGGTGATCGACACGGCTAATATCTTGTTCAATAATCGGGCCTTCGTCCAGGTCATTTGTTACGTAATGGGATGTAGCACCAATTAATTTTACACCACGTCCATATGCACGTTCATATGGTCTTGCGCCGATAAACGCAGGTAAGAATGAGTGGTGAATATTGATAATTTTATTTGGGTTTGCAGATACAAACTTTGGCGTTAAAATTTGCATATAGCGAGCTAAAATAATCAAATCAATATTGTGTTCTTTTAAAAGCTCCAGCTGCTTTTCTTCCACTTGTTCACGAATATCCTTATTTGCCGGGATATAGTAGAATGGAATGTTCAAAGGCTCGACAACTTCTCTTGCTTCCTCATGATTGCTAATAACCATGGCAATGTCTGCCATTAAATCGCCGCTTTGCCATTCCCAAATTAGCTCTAATAAACAGTGTAGCTCTTTCGAGACAAAAATGGCCACCTTTTTCATATTGTATACATGAGTCAGTTTCCATTCCATCGAAAATTCCTTCGCAATGTCACCAAATTGATTTTCCATCTCAGACGCTTTTTCCTTCAGGTTTGGACATTCAAACTCAATCCGAATAAAAAATGTACCGCCTTCAGGATTTGTCGAATACTGACTTGATTCAATAATATTCGCATTATGTGAAAATAAGAATTTCGAAATGGTAGATACAATACCAGGTTGATCCGGACAGCTAACTAATAAACGTCCGCGATTTTGATTGTTATCCTGAAATTGTTGTATTTGATTTTTTATAAATGCATTCATTTTTTAAAATACCTCACTATTCATAATTAAAACATTATACATTAGACTTACCAATTATTTAAGATCAAATTTATTCTTCATGATCTGATAGATTGTTTATTTCCTCTATTTTTCACCTTACGTATGATTTGATTCATCACTTCTGATAAAACCAATCCGATGGCAATTGAGCCTGAAATCATAAAGGCTTTGGCAGCAAGTGCTATTGCTTCATTATAATGATTTTCTACAACCTGCCGCATCGCATCATATGCTAAACCACCCGGTACTAATGGAATGATTCCTGAAACATTAAAAATGATAACAGGTGTCTTATGCCTCTTCGCGTAAAATTGACTAATAATGGCAATGAAAAATGAGGCAATCAACGTAGAAACCACGCTATCATTCGAATAGTCATACAGGCCGATATAAATCATCCAACCAATCATACCGACAAGCCCCGCCCGCAATAGAGCTTTTACAGGAGCATTAAAAATAATCCCAAATGCAGCTGATGCGACAAAGCTTGTGAACACCTGTTCAATCAAACAAAAACCCCCTTAAACATACGGAAGCGGCTCATTTGAGACTTCTTAATAAAACGAAAAGACAACCGCAACACCTGCTCCTATCGCAAATGCCGTTAAAAACGCCTCTGCACCTTTTGATATACCTGACACTAAATGGCCTGCCATTAAATCTCTAACAGCATTTGTAATTAATAGACCCGGTACTAATGGCATCACGGAACCAATGATAATCTTATCAAGTTCTGTTCCTATATTAAGGACCACAAAAAAGACTGATAATAGTCCGATTAGTAATGAAGCCAGAAATTCCGCAAAAAATTTTATTTCAACAAGTTGATGAATATAAATCAAGCTTGAAAATCCAATCCCTCCAGCCACAACAGCCGGTAAGAAGTCCGACCAAGTTCCTTGAAACATAATAAGAAAGCATCCGCTCGCAATAGAAGCAGCGGCAATTTGCACCCAAATTGGATAAGCATGTGCATCAAGCTCAATTACTTTTAACTGATGATACGCCTCTTCTACAGAGAGTTCTCCATTACTAATTTGCCTTGAGACTCCATTAACCTTTGCAACTTTTTGTAAATCTGTTGAACGATCCACAATTCTGACTAGCTGTGTGGGTGTTTTACTGCTAACAGAAAAAATAATTCCTGTTGGTGTGACATAGCTATGGGAATCTGCAATTCCAAAAGCTGCGGCAATTCTCATCATTGTATCTTCCACCCGATATGTTTCTGCACCACTCCTAAGCATAATCTTACCCGCCAGCAAACACACCTCGATCACATCAAAGGTTTGGTTTTGGTTATTCGTCACCAGCTCCACCATCCCATTGTAAAATATCTAGTTAGAGTTTAATGAAGAATTCATTTTTAAGCAAATCTTTCAACATAAACAACTTGTTATCGTCCTCACAAAAATCCTTAACTATGAATAACGTAGGATAAATACCTATTTTTCAAGGTGGTGACTGGACCAATGCAAATACCTATGATTTTATCCGGTCCTATCCTTCGTCGAGTAGACAATAATCAAGTGACAATTTGGTTGGCAACTAGTGAACATGTATCAATTACAGCAGAGGTATTGACCATTCAAAAATCACAAAAGAGCTTAAATTATGAGTCTTTCCCAGTCCAATCAAAAACAAAAACGATAAACTTAGGAAAAAAATTGTTTGTCCATTTAATTAACATATATCCAACTAAAAAAAATTTCCCTGTCGAAGAACTACTGGGCTATAACCTTTATTTAGAAAATGGCGCTCAAATGTATGATCTCGACAGCTTTCACTTATTAACCGCAAACCATCCAGATTCACTTGTTTATGAAGGATTAGACTATCCAACGTTTTATATTAGCACAAATAAAGAGTCGCCTGTTCTATATGGTTCCTGTCGCAAAGCACACGGAAAAGGACAAGATGCCTTACCGAGTGCTGATCAAACTCTCCAGCAACATCGGTTTGATCTTAATTTACGACCATGCTCTCTTTTTATGCTTGGAGATCAAATATATGCAGATGATATTGCAGACCCACTTGTCCCTTATCTCCAATTAATCACACACGAAATAATTGGTGAAAATGAAGATCTTACTTTAGTTGAACCTAAACTTCAGCAATATTTACATTACTTATACAAAATTCAAGGCAGACAGGAGATCATTGACACATTATGTAACTTTACATCCTCACATGCACACAACCATCTGATTTCCTTCGGTGAGTATGCAGCGATGTACCTGCTAAGCTGGAGCCCTGTTCTTTGGAATTTATTTCATCCAAATCATGATAAAGAACAGCTTCCAGAAAGATACGATGAACAATTGGAAGAGCTTCACGATTTTCGCCGAAACACATCAAAAGTAAGAAGAGTGCTAGCCAATATCCCGACCTATATGATCTTTGATGATCACGATATAACAGACGATTGGAACATCTCATCCGAATGGAACAAAGATGTATACGGAACGTCTCTTGGTAAACATATCATTTGCAATGGCTTAACAGCGTTTTGGGCATTTCAAGGTTGGGGAAATCAACCAGATACCTTTCATGATGATTTTATCGAAACCATGCAACAATATGTGAAAACATATCCGATTGGATCCCAACCCTATCAAAAGTGGCAGGATACACTATTATCTTTTGACTCATGGCATTTTATCGCACCGACAACACCTCTCACTCTTTGCTTAGATACTCGTACACTTCGAGAATATGATTCTTCGAAAGCAAAAGTAAAACTACTGCATCTCATAAACGAGACTGTGAAGACACCAATCTTAATAGGACAAAAGGGATGGACATTACTAGATCAATTGCTTAAAGATTCCAAATGGAAAAAAGGGAATATCCTTCGCATAGCATCACCTACACCTCTATATGGAGTAGATGTAATTGAATCTTTTTTAAAAAAGCAAGTGTATCCTTTTCAATACTTTGGTGCTTCCGTTCAGTATCAATTAGATTTTGAGGCGTGGAAATACAATTTAACCGGATTCTATTCTTTCCTTCACTTTTTATCAAAACATCAATTGAGAAAATGCATCATTTTATCAGGTGATGTTCATTACGCCTCAGCTGTAAAGGCAAATGTCAGCCTGAATGGTGAAGAGCTTTCCATTTACCAAGTAACAAGCAGTCCGATGAAAAATATAAGTTTTGATTGGTTAACAGGCAGCATGATAAAACTGATTGTGCGGCTTAACACTTTACGCAGAAATGAACCGATTCCGAAAAGGTTTGGCAAAAAAGATGGAGCATGGACTGAGTTGGAAAACTCAAATCACGATAACACCGTCACATACTGGGAAGAGGAAATTAGCTATCAGTCACTAGAACATGGAACTATTGTCGAAACACAAAATAACCTTGGGCTTCTTCAAGATAAAAAGACAGCCCTACAAAATACTTTACTGATAAACACAGAGGAGCAACTCCATTTTGACCCATTTAGAAAATCATAGATACCTTTCTTTCGCAAACATGTCAAAAACACCATGTAATATATGTTGACATGATATGTTACACGTTTTAAAATGTATGCTAATCTATAAGAAAATATAAAAATCTGGATGACTTCCGCAAAGAGAAAGTATCTTTTTCTTGCGGTTTTTTATTACAGTCATTTAAATAAAATCATTTTGGGAACTATACTACCGGCAAAGGAAAGGAGCTTTTTCCTAATGAATCATTCTTTAACTAGAAAACTAGCTGCATCAGCAAAGAAGGTAAAAGCTGATATCGTGATAAAAAACGGAAAATTCATTGACGTATTTAATGGTGAAATTATCGAAGAGAACATTGCGATTCAAGATGGAATCATCATCGGAATTGGTCAATATGAGGGTAAAAAAACCATTGATGCAAATGGGAAATATATTTCTCCCGGATTTATCGACGGACATGTACACATAGAATCCGCCATGGTCACTCCACAGCAGTTTTCACAGGTTGTCGTTCCAAACGGTGTTACTACAGTCATTGCCGACCCGCATGAAATTGCAAATGTAAGTGGTAAGACAGGCATTCAATTTATGATTGATTCCGCTAAAAACCTTCCTCTAAACATATTCTTTATGCTGCCATCCTGTGTTCCTGCAACACCATTTGAAAACGCAGGAGCTACATTATCAGCGAATGATCTAAGGGAATTTTATCAGGAAGACACTGTACTTGGTCTTGCAGAAGTAATGGATTTTCCATCCGTCTTTCATCAAGAACAAATGATGATGGAAAAGCTCTCTGACGCTCATCAACTTGGGAAAAAAATTGATGGTCATGCTGCCGGAATTACTGGAGATGCTTTAAATGTATATGCAGCTGCAGGTATTAAAACAGATCATGAATGTGTCACTCCCGAGGAAGCACATGAAAGGTTAAAAAGAGGGATGTATGTGATGCTGAGGGAGGGTTCCGCAGCCAGAGATGTAAAAGCCCTTTTGCCGGTTATCACAGAACGAAATGCAAGACGCTGTCTATTTGTTACAGATGATAAACACTTAGATGACTTGATTGCAGAAGGAAGCATTGATTATAACATTTCCCTATCTATTGAAAATGGAATTGATCCGATCACTGCCTACCAAATGGCGACACTTCATGCAGCCGAGTGTTTTGGATTAACAACAAAAGGTGCTATTGCTCCCGGATATGATGCCGATCTTATCTTTTTAGATGATCTGCATACCGTTAAAGTTAACCAAGTATTCATTAAAGGAGAACTCATTGCAGAAGAAGGTCATTGTGTACATTCTTCTTATAAAACAGATATGATACCTTCCTCCTTATTAGATACGATCCATATTAACGAAATAGGCCTTGAAGATATCCAAATACCTTGTCCAAAAGATGCATCAGCCAATATTATTGAAATCATCCCTAATAAAATTATCACAAAGCATGTAGTGGAAAAAGTTGATTCTGAGAATGGCCATTTCCAACCCTCGATTACAACGGATCAGCTTAAAATGACTGTGATTGAACGACATTCCTCTACAGGAAATATCGGGTTAGGTATTGTAAAAGGGTTCGGCTTAACGTCTGGAGCCATTGCTTCAACTGTTGCCCATGACTCTCATAACATCATCGCAATCGGGACAAATGATCAAGATCTTCTAAAGGCAATAGACGTTTTAAAAGCAATGGGAGGCGGCTTAGTTGTGGTGAAGGATGATGAGGTGATTGCATCATTGCCACTTGAAATTTCAGGTTTAATGACGACTGCTCCTTTTATTCAAATTAATGAAAGTCTGAAGGAAATAGACAAAGCCTTGTTTGAAATTGGGTTTTCTGGAAATTTTAATCCTTTTTTGACCATGTCATTTTTGGCTTTACCCGTTATTCCGGAACTTAAATTAACAGATTTAGGGCTGTTTCAGGTGAAGGATTTTAAGCATATTGAGGTTATTCAGTAGGGATGTTTCCAATATGATGCTGCCTCCTAATACAGGGAAACAAGTTCGTTCCATTACGCTCCCGACACAAGACTCGCCGGGGAGGAAGCTGAGCCTCCTCTGCTTCGCCTGTGGGGTCTCAGCCTTTCCTCTACTTCCCGCGGGAGTCACGTGTCTTCCGCTCCATTTCACTATAGGTTTAATAAACATTAGAAAACAACATACTTTTTGAAAACTTCAATAATAACCCTAACCTTATATCCCTTAAAAGCCAATTCTCGCTTTAGGGAATTCCCTTTTGTTCACCTCTTATGTAAAGCATCTTCCCACATCTCTAATTTTGGATGATCAATTCCGAGAATTTTGAAGTAACTGTATGCCAGAAGGTCGATGTCAATGAAAGATGATGATTCTATTTTATTTAAATAATCATGTATTTCGGGTTCTGCTAATGGTGATAGTTGATGGACTAATGCTTCGAAAATTGTTCCCTGTAAGTTTTCTTCAACCTGATGATAAGCTTTTCGTAATTCATTTACTGCATGTTCTGATTTTATATTTTCGATAATTGAAGTGGCAAAGATATTGGCTTCCTCATCACTTAGGTAAACCTTCATAGCTTCAACAACTTCATCTGTTTGGAATGTGATAAGTGCTTCGGATATTTCCTCCAACAGCATATCATCGTCTCTTGTTAAAAGAGAGGCGAGTTGAACTGTGGCTTCCTTCATCTCCATTAGCCCCATCATATAGACGGCCAAATATCCGTCATATTGAAACCATTCTTCATTTCTATTCGCTTCAAACATCATCATTACTTGATTCTTCGATATGTATTTCCTTTTCACCAGGGTAGATGCAATTTTTTTCGCTAAAAGATATGTATTCATATCAAAGTTGCTTTCACTTTCAAGTCTGGTCAGGATATTTATGTACTCCCTCCACACTTCATCTTCCGAGCCATCTACAAGCACTCTATAAAGATCCCAGTCTTGTTCTTGAAATATACCTGATAATAAATGCTGGTTTCTCAAGATGATATCAGGGGTAAAGTCCAGTAATAATTGGGCAAAAAAATGACGAATACTATCATGTACCTGGCCTAGTCCCTTTTCTACTACATTCGATGTCTCTTCATCCTCGGGATCCATCTTTACATATAAGAGAAGTGATGCTTTCTCAGGATTATCTATAGCTTCTTGGAGTAAAATCCTCGTCCATTCGCGTTTTTTATTCGGATAGTCGTGAAGAGTTTGGGCAATAAACTCTTGTAGAAACCGATCATTTGTTGTGATATATTGGTCAATTATTCTTTCATAAGTCATTTTTTATATTCCTTTCTGCTCACTCAAAACTCCTTTCAGTTTTACCATGTTATGTATCAGTAATTCAATGAAACAATGAATAAAATGTTTACTAAAAATGAAACCGATTTAATTTTTATTGACAACATGTATATACAAGTTTATGATAATACCATAGTTGTATATACAGATTTCAAAAGATAGTTCCTAAATGAAAACGCTATATAACAAAGAAAAGGATACTATACGGGAGGGAAAACCATGAGTGTCGATCAAAAACAAGTAAGTCAAATCATTGATGCCATTGGTGGAAAAGATAATATTTCCGCAGCCACACATTGTGTAACACGTTTACGCTTTGCTTTGGTTGATGAAGAAAAAGTAAATAAAGAAGCACTTGAAGACATTTCATTAGTAAAAGGGTCTTTTTCAACAAATGGACAGTTTCAGGTTGTCATCGGTCAAGGAACTGTAGATAAGGTTTACAAAGAGCTTGTTCAGCAAACAGGAGTAGGAGAGGCATCAAAGGACGATGTTAAGAAAGCTTCTGAGAAGAATTTAAATCCACTTCAACGCGCCATAAAAACATTGGCTGATATCTTTATACCGATTCTCCCGGCTATTGTAACCGCCGGGTTATTAATGGGAATTAATAATATCTTAACAGGACCAGGCATTTTCTTTGATGAACAATCACTAGTGGATGTTTATCCACAATGGGCAGACCTGGCTAACATTATTAACTTAATTGCTAATACAGCCTTTACCTTTTTACCAGGACTCATAGGTTGGTCAGCTGTTAATCGTTTCGGCGGAAGTCCTTTACTCGGAATTGTGCTCGGTTTAATGTTAGTACATCCAGATCTATTAAATGCTTGGGGATATGGTTCTGCTGAAGAAATACCTACATGGAACCTATTTGGATTAGAAGTGGAAAAAATCGGCTATCAAGGCCAGGTTTTACCGATTTTGGTTGCCTCATTCTTACTAGCTAAATTGGAAATCTTTTTAAGAAAACATGTTCCTGATGGGATTCAGCTATTAATTGTTCCTCCATTAACACTATTAATCACAGGTTTTGCTTCATTCATTGTGATCGGACCTGTGACATTCGCAATAGGAAATGTATTAACAGATGGAGTTATTGCGATCTTTGAAAACTTTGCTGCACTTGGCGGTCTTATCTATGGCGGATTATATGCTTTATTAGTTGTAACAGGTATGCATCATACTTTCCTAGCTGTTGATATTCAATTAGCAAATGCAGGAGGAACATTCCTCTGGCCAATGCTTGCTCTTTCAAATATTGCACAAGGCTCTGCTGCATTTGCAATGATGCTTATTTTAAAAGAAGAGAAACAAAAGGGCTTAGCGTTAACATCAAGTATTTCAGCTTGGCTGGGTGTTACAGAACCAGCCATGTTCGGTGTGAATTTGCGTTATCGTTATCCATTCATCGCAGCACTAATTGGTTCTGCTATCGCAGGTTTATTTATCTCCATTAATGGAGTGAAGGCATTTTCGATTGGAGTTGGCGGATTACCGGGCTTCTTATCAATTGATTCACAATTCTGGCCTTCATTCTTTATCGGAATGGCCATTGTCCTTGTTGTACCGTTTGGTTTAACCTATTTGTTAGCTAAAATTAAAAAGGAAAAATAATGCAAAAAGGGACGAGATGTTTGTCCCTTTTCTTGCGTTTCATCCATAGAAGTAAAAAATACACAACGGTGGTGTTTATATTGAATAACCCTTGGTGGAAAAAATCCGTCGTATATCAAATTTATCCAAAAAGCTTTTGCGATACATCCGGAAATGGTGTAGGCGATATTCAAGGAATTATTAGCAAGTTATCTTATTTGAAAAATCTCGGTGTTGATGTGATATGGTTAACACCTATCTATGCTTCACCTCAAAAAGATAATGGCTATGATATCAGTGATTATTACGCAATACATGAAGAATACGGAACAATGAATGACTTTGATGAGCTACTGGAAAAATCCCATCAGCTTGGCATTAAAGTGATCATGGATATTGTCGTTAACCATACGTCAACAGAACATACCTGGTTTAAAGAAGCGAAAAAATCCAAATCAAACCCATATCGTGATTATTATATTTGGAAAGATCCGAAAGAAGACGGTTCTGAACCAACTAACTGGGTTTCCAAATTTGGTGGTCCTGCCTGGGAATATGACGAAGAAACAGAACAGTACTACCTCCACTTATTCGATGTTACACAGGCTGATCTAAACTGGGAGAATGAAGAGCTGCGAAAAGAAGTGTACAATATGATGAACTTTTGGTTTGAAAAAGGGGTCGATGGCTTCAGACTTGATGTCATTAACTTAATCTCAAAAGACCAAAATTTCCCGGATGATGATGGTTCCGTTGCACCTGGTGACGGCAGAAAATTCTATACAGACGGTCCACGTGTACACGAATTTATTCACGAAATGAACAAGGAAGTCTTTTCAAAGCATGACAGTATGACAGTCGGTGAAATGTCATCAACAACCATTGATCACTGTATTCAATATTCAAATCCTGAACGTGAAGAATTAAGCATGACCTTTAACTTTCATCACTTAAAGGTTGATTATCCTAACGGGGAAAAATGGGCAATTGGTGATATGGACTTCCCTGCATTGAAAAAAATCCTTTCTACCTGGCAAACAGGCATGAATACAGGTGGAGGGTGGAACGCTTTATTCTGGTGTAACCATGACCAGCCAAGAGTAGTGTCCCGCTATGGAAATGATGCTGAATACCATAACGAGTCAGCCAAGATGCTGGCAACAACGATTCACATGATGCAGGGGACTCCTTATATTTATCAGGGAGAAGAATTTGGGATGACAGATCCTAAGTTTACATCTATTGAGGAATATCGGGATGTTGAGTCATTAAATATGTACAAAATATTGAAAGAAAAAGGAATGCAAGAAGAAGAGATTCTTGAAATTCTGCAGCATAAATCACGTGATAATTCGAGAACACCTGTCCAATGGAATGATTCAAAGCATGCCGGCTTCACAACAGGGTCTCCATGGATAAATGTAGCTAATAATTATCCACAAATTAATGCAGAAAACGCAGTTGCAGATAAAGACTCTATTTTTTATCATTATCAAAAACTTATAACCTTACGTAAAGAATATGATATTATCACAACTGGTCATTACGAGCTTTTAGTAGAAAATGATCCATCTATTTTTGCTTATTTACGAAGTACATCGACGGAGAAGCTTTTAGTGCTAAATAATTTTTATAACAAACCGGCAACATTTATCTTACCTGATTCTGTTGAGGTAGATGGATATAAGCCGGAAATCCTCATATCTAATTATGATGATACGGGATTGTCATTTAAGAATATGACATTGCGCCCTTATGAATCGGTTGTGTATCATTTACTAAAATAAGACGTTTTAACATCCTTCACCTGTTCATGGTAAGATAGGGATGGTGATAAAAATGAGACAAAATAAATACCTTACAATATATAAAGAATTAACAGATCGCATTAAATCTGGTGAGGTAAAGCCTGGTGAGGTTCTTCCCTCCGAAAATGATTTAACGATTCAATTTGATACGAGCAGGGAAACCATTCGTAAAGCTCTTAACCTTTTATCTCAAAACGGCTTTATCCAGAAGATTAAAGGGAAAGGTTCAGTTGTCATTGATGTTCAAAAAATGAGTTTTCCCATCTCAGGGCTGGTAAGTTTTAAGGAAGTATCCAAAAATCTACAGATGGAATCAGTTATTACAAGGGTTCATGATTTTGGTCTTATTAAGCCGGATGATTTTTTAACGCAACAATTGGATGCCACGAGTAGTGATGAGGTATGGAAGGTTACCCGTTCACGTGAAATAAATGGGGTTAACATCATTTTGGACAAAGACTACTTTTTAAAAAAATATGTCCCTACCCTTACAAAGGAAATTTGCGAAGGCTCTATTTACGAGTATCTTGAAAATCAGCTCAATTTAAATATCAGCTTTGCCAAAAAGGAAATTGTTGTAGAGGATTGTACAGATGAAGACAGAAAATACCTTGATTTAGAAGGCTTTTCTCATATCGTTGTTGTCAAAAACTATGTGTATTTGGAAAACACAAGTTTGTTTCAATACACCGAATCACGGCATCGCCTTGATAAATTCCGCTTTATTGACTTTGCAAGACGCAGCGTGTAACAAGCATTGGGCTTAAGAGCTCAATGCTTGTTTTTGTCTCCAAATTAGCAAGAATACTTTTTAGCATGATAAAATTAGAAAAGCGCAAGCGCCTTGATCATCGCCGTACAAACTGGAGGAGCATTGACTAAAGATTTAGGAAACACGGTAAGCGAAGCGAACCGATGTTGACTTATCGTAGGGAGATGATCTGAAGTTTGATAGGCGATAGGCACTGGAGCTGGACACCGAAACTAAGTACAAAACTTATAAATTCTGATAGAGATAACTCTAACAAAAAGGAAGGAATTCTATATGAAAAAAAAAATCATTGATCGTTTTACACGGTATGTTGTAATTGACACCCAATCTAACGAAGAAAATGAAGCTTGTCCATCTACACCTGGTCAACTTACTTTAGGTAAGCTTTTAGTCGATGAATTAAATTCTATCGGCATGAAGGATGTAACAGTTGATGAAAACGGGTATGTGATGGCTACTCTACCTGCTAATACAGATAAAGATATTCCTACTGTCGGGTTTTTGGCCCATCTTGACACAGCGACTGATTTTACAGGGAAAAACGTTAATCCTCAAGTTGTGGAGTCCTATGATGGTGGAGACATCATACTAAACCAAGAACTGGGAGTTATCCTTTCACCGAACCAATTTCCCAACCTGGCAAATTACCAAGGACATACTCTTATAACAACAGATGGAAAAACATTGTTAGGAGCAGATAATAAAGCCGGTATTGCTGAAATCATAACAGCGATGCGCTACCTTATTGCTAACCCTGATATAAAACACGGAAAAATCCGAGTTGCCTTTACTCCCGACGAAGAAATCGGCAGAGGTCCTCATAAATTTGATGTAGAGGCATTTGGAGCAGACTTTGCCTACACTATCGATGGGGGGCCACTTGGAGAGCTTCAATATGAAAGCTTTAATGCTGCTGCTGCAAAAATTACATTTAACGGAAATAATGTTCATCCAGGCACAGCAAAAGGAAAAATGGTGAACTCAGCGAAAATCGCCATGGCTTTTCAATCCAAGCTACCGGTAATGGAAGCACCTGAATTTACTGAAGGATATGAAGGGTTTTATCATCTCATTTCATTCACCGGTGATGTAGAAAAAACAAAAGTCCATTACATCATACGCGACCATGATAAACAAATTTTTGAATCAAGAAAACAAACAATTATAGACCTTGTCAATGAATTCAAGCAAGTTTATGGTGAAGACGCAATCGTACTGGAACTGAATGATCAATATTACAATATGAAAGACAAAATAGAACCTGTTAAATACATAGTAGATATCGCTTATCAAGCAATGGAAAACTTTAATATTACACCTATTGTTGAGCCAATTCGCGGAGGTACTGACGGCTCTCAGCTTTCCTATATGGGCTTACCAACTCCGAATGTATTCACAGGGGGAGAAAACTTTCACGGGAAATTTGAGTTTATTTCAGTTGATAATATGATAAAAGCAACAAATACAATTGTTGAAATCTGTAAGTTATTAGAAAAAAGGGCTTAAATTCCGCCTGAATCTTGAAGCGGAAGTAAAAAGATATGAAAGACTTTCTTTTCTATTTTAAATCCAGTTTTGTCCTTCATCACCGCTATGAAGGACTTTTCTTTTCTCATTTAACCCAGTTATGTCCTTCATCTATGCTATGAAGGACTTTTCTTCCCTCATTCTCTCCCGGTTTGTCCTTCAACTATGCTATGAAGAACTTTTCCTTCCCCATTCACCCCCGTTTTGTCCTTCACCACCTCTATGAAGGACTTTTCCTTCCCCATTCACCCCCGTTTTGTCTTACCGCAAAGCACATCAAGAGCCTCCATTCATATACTATGCTATCTGAGATTCTAGTGAGGTGCTTCTTATGATAATTAGGAAGGCAGATCAAAATGAAACAAACACACTTCTATATATGACGATAAATGTCATGTCTGAAAGCACCATGGGGTTGGTTCATAATGATGTGCAAATGGGAATGAATATGTTTGTACCGTTATTAAACAGTGGATCTTATTATCTTATTGCTGTTGACCAAAATCAAATTGCAGGGTGGGTACTAATTGGGCCTGATTTCAGTCCTGTTAATGTTCAGAAAACAGGGTCCATTACTTCTCTTTACGTTTTTCCGTTTTACAGAAAGATGGGGCTGGGAAAACAGCTCATGCAATCAGCGATCCAACAATTAAAAGCAGAAGGATTTCAAAAAGTTATGCTGAATGTTTATACAGGTAACCCAGCAAAGCAATTATATGAAACCCTCGGATTTACTGATATCTCTACTGTCATGGAGCTTACCATTAGGTAAATAATCTAACTCTTCTTTAGGGTTGGATTATTTTATTCTCTTTGGAATATACATAAATGTAAACGGAATCATTAATATGTTAATGCATTATTAACCAAATATTAAATTTTGCTAATGTTCTATTTTCTCCTTGAAAATCCTGTAAAATATGATTGTACATCTACTAGGGAGGCCATGAAAATGAGGCGTTTTTCAAAAGAAGAGAATAGTTGGATTTTCTATGATTGGGGTAGCTCTGCCTATTCTATTATTATTTCAACAGCTGTGTTTCCCATTTTTTATAAAAGCTCAGCGACAAATGCGGGGGTTAGCCCGGCAGATTCTACTGCTTATTTAGGATATACGATTGCCATTGCTACCTTTATTTTAGCGATGCTTGGTCCGATTTTAGGGACAATCGCTGATTATCAGGGATATAAAAAACGTTTCTTTTCGTTCTTTTTTTTACTAGGGATTGGGTTTACCGGAATTCTTGCTTTTATTCCCGCGGAACAATGGGTACTTTTGTTAGTTTGCTATACGCTCGCAACCATTGGTTTTTCAGGAACCAATATTTTTTATGATGCATTTTTAGTAGATGTGACATCTGAATCCAGAATGAATCTTGTGTCCGCACGCGGATATGGTTTGGGTTATATCGGAAGTACGATTCCATTTATCATAAGCATCGCAATTATCGTTTTATCACAAAATGGGATCCTGCCAATTTCAACTGTTATCGCAAGTAAAATAGCTTTTATCATCACAGCTGTATGGTGGGGAATTTTTACGATTCCATTGCTTAAGCATGTTCAACAGCATCACTATATTAAACGGGAACGAAATCCAATTATGAACAGCTTCAAAAGACTTTGGAACACCTTAACTGAAATTAGAAAACATCGGGCATTATTTTTATTTCTTCTCGCTTATTTTTTCTATATTGATGGAGTCGGAACGATTATCACTATGTCCACTGCATATGGAACTGATTTGGGAATTGGCTCAACAGACCTCCTTATTGTGCTCTTTGTTACACAAGTTGTAGCAGCTCCATTTTCTATTCTGTATGGAAGGCTTTCTGAAAAGTTTACAGGTAAAAAAATGTTGTATGTTGGAATCTTCATTTATATGATTGTTTGTTTATACGCATATTTTCTTGAAACAACCTTGGACTTCTGGATCCTGGCCATGCTTGTCGCTACGTCACAAGGAGGCATTCAGGCTCTAAGTAGATCTTATTTTGCCAAACTTATTCCAAAAGAGAAAGCAAATGAATTCTTCGGTTTTTATAATATTTTTGGGAAGTTTGCATCGATTATGGGGCCTTTACTTGTAGCAATGACTGCACAATTAACCGGTAATTCCAGCTTGGGTGTTTTTAGTCTAGTTATTCTCTTTATTATTGGTTTTGTGATTCTTACAAAAGTACCTGAACCTAAAGCATAAAAACACATCCTATAAAACAACTCATGTATCTATCTTTCTAATTATGGAAACCCTTTGCCTATTAATATCATTTAGGGAGGCAAAAGGATGGAAGAGACGCTAAAGGATTTGTTGCTTGTTCTTGGACGAATCGTGACAATCCTTCCTTTACTCTTGTTTACCACCATCTATATGGGAAAGCGAACAATAGGGCAATTACCCATTTTTGATTTTCTAATCGTTATCATCCTAGGGGCGGTTGTTGGTGCTGACATTGCTGATCCTGAAATAAAACATCTTCCAACTGCATTTACCATTGTAATGATTGGACTTCTTCAAAAAATCGTTACTCATTGGAAAATAAAAAACAGGAAATTTGGTAAGTTTATTACTTTTGAGCCAACCCTTGTCATTAAAGATGGTAACTTCTTAGTTGAAAACATGAAGAAAATAGGATATTCCATTGATAATATTCTTCAGATGTTGAGAGAAAAAGATGTCTTTGACCCTGCTGAGGTTGATTTAGCAGTCATCGAGGCAGATGGTGCACTGAGTGTATTGAAAAAGATCTCTAAGCAAACTGTAACGAAAGAGGATCTTACTATTCAACCAACTGGAAATACTATCTCCTTTCCTGTCATAATAGAAGGAAATGTCTATAAAGACTCTTTGAATTATTTAAACCTCGATGAAGAGTGGCTTCGACAACAACTATCTCAACATGGCATTATTGATTATCACCAAATCTTTTACGCATCTGTCAATCAGAACCAGGCGTTACATATTTCTTTAGCAAAAGAACCACAAACACCTCTCCCGCCTATTAGACATTAAAAGAGCTGGCCATCATTTTATGGCCAGCTCTTCCATTTTATGTTCCTGATCTCATATTACCTGTCTTACGTTTGTGAAGGATTTTCTTAACGATTGGGTAGATAATTGGCGCCCATTTTATGAGTTTTTTTACCATTTTCATGAACAATTACCTCCTATTACTTGTACCCTTCCCTCTACAAAGATAATTGAAACCTTAATTATCCCGTGTTTACCATTTCTTTGCCTAATTGCAATTGATGCATCTTATAGTATTTTCCTTTTTGCTCGAGCAATTCCTCATGATTTCCTCTTTCCACAATTTCCCCATGATCTAATACGAGAATTTGATCGGCATTTCGAATGGTCGAAAGTCTATGGGCAATGACGAATGTTGTTCTACCTTCTTTCACAACATTTAAGGCCTTTTGAATAATTGCTTCTGTTTCTGTATCGATATTGGCCGTTGCCTCATCTAAAATTAGAATGGCCGGATCATAGGCAAGGGCACGTGCAAATGAGATTAGCTGTCTTTCACCTGCAGATAAAGTACTTCCTTTTTCAAGCACAGGCTCCTCAAATTGCTTAGGAAGCTGTTTAATAAATCTTTCTGCCCCGACATTGCGCAGTGCCTCTCTAATTGTTTCTTTTGAGATCTCAGGATTATCCAAGCTCACATTCGTTTCTATTGTCCCCGTAAATAGAAACGGATCTTGTAAAACAATTCCCATATGCTTTCTGAGCTGTTGACGAGGAATTTCACTTGTGTCCATACCGTCAATCGTAATCATCCCTCTATTAATATCATAATAACGAAATAACAGATTGATAATGGAGCTTTTCCCTGAACCTGTATGCCCAACTAATGCCACTGTTTCTCCCTTTTTGGCTGTAAAAGAGATATTCTTTAACACATCATTCTCGCCATTGTAAGAAAAAGAAACATCTTTAAACTCGACATTCCCTTCAAAACGAGGGAGTTGTTCTACATTTACTTCTTCTCCTTTTTCATCGAGTAATTCAAAGACCCGTTCTGCAGCAACCCGCGCCTGCTCAAGCTGTGCAAGTTGATTGACGATATCTGTTACTGGCTGGAATAATCGGTTTAAATAGTCAACAAAAGCATAGAGAACACCAATTGAAATCATTCCTGCTGCTGTGAGTGATTGCCCGCCAAAGTACCAAATCAGTACAACAAAGGCAATGTTTCGGAGAACATTTACAAGGTTGTGTGATGTAAGGGCATTTAGACTTAAAAGTTTATTCTGATAAGTAAAGTGCTCCTTATTTAATACTTCAAACTCATTGATCGTTTGTTTTTTTCTTCGAAATGCCCTAATGATCGTCATACCTTGAATCGACTCATTTACCATCCCATTAATATCACTAACTCTTGTACGAATTAAATGATTATATTTAGAAGCAAATTTTCGATAAAGGACAGTCCAAGCTATAAGAATTGGTAAGAGAAGTAATGTGATCAAAGCAAGCTTTACATCCAGGAAAAATAGAGCAACAAAAATTCCCGTCATATAAATCCCACTTGTAAAGAAGCTTGCAAGCACTTTAACATATAATTCCCTTATGGCCTCTGTATCGTTCGTTACACGTGCCACTACCTTACCTGCCGGCAGGTTGTCAAAATATTGAATCGGCACCCGCTGGATGTGCTCAAAAACGTCCGTTCTCATTTTTTGAATAATGCGATTTGCCGCTTTTTGAAGTAATAGTGTTTTTCCATATTGAAAGATAGCTGCGATGAACAACAGACCTACATAAAAGCTGAGCAGCATAACAATTGGTCGAATTTCTGGCTGGTAAAAGGCCAACAGCTCTTGACTTGATAGTTTATTCACCTCATAGCTTACTTCTCGTGATCCGTTTTTAATTGTTAATGTATTCCCGGATATTGAGCGTTCTCCATCAAAAGGCAGATGCTCTGCTGTCACATAAAAAGAACGACCTACCTGCACAATTTGAAGCTCATTACTTCCAACTGAACTGCTCTCAGATATAGTCTCTTTCTTTTTGAATAATTGATCTTTATAAACGACCGTTTGATCATCCTTTTCCTGCACTTCAACCCAGGGTTTTTCAATTCCCATCATATGATGATCAATCATTCTCTTTGCGATAAACGGTCCTGTTAGTTCTGCTCCGACAGCAAAGGTTAACATAGCAAGAGCAATCAAGATCGTTCGTTTATAGAGAAGTGCATAGCGGAAGAGTCGTTTTCCTGTTGAATCTTTCTTCATTTAGCTCACCTCTCCATACGAATCAGCTTGTTGACGATCATGTTGCGTTTTATACCACTTGCCAAGCTGAATAAGCTGATCATGTGTTCCTTCTTCCACGATTTTTCCTTCATCCATCACAATAATCCAATCTGCATGCTGAACAGCAGATATACGATGAGCAGAAATAAACGTGGTTTTCCCTTTCCGCTCCTGTCGGATATTTCCGATAATTTTAGCTTCCGTTTTTCCATCAACGGCCGACATGGCATCATCCAGTAGAAGAATTTCAGGATCCTTTATTAAAGCGCGGGCAATCGAAATTCTTTGCTTTTGCCCACCGGAAAGAGCCACTCCCTTTTCTCCGACTAATGTTTCTAACCCTTTTGGAAGAACAGACAGGTCATTTTCAAAAGCAGCTAAGCGAAGTGCTTCCTCAATTTCTTTCTCTGTCACCTGTTCTTTTCCAAACTGTAAATTTTCACGAATCGTTCTGGAAAATAAGATTTGTTCTTGTGGAACATATCCAACCCAGGAATGAAGTGTGTCCAGTAAGATGGATTCAATCCGTTGACCTGAAATCAAGATCTCACCGGTACCTGTTGGATACTCCCTTATCAGCTGCTTAAGCAAGGTTGTTTTACCTGAACCCGTTTTTCCAACAATGCCGATTGTTTGACCTCTTTTCACCTTTAAGTTGATGTCTCGAAGGTTATCTGTTGTTGACGTTGGATATTGAAATGTCACATGTGAAAAAACAATTTCCTCGGGAATATTTAGCTTAACAGGTTCATTCACATCCTTAACATCCTCTTCATAAGTCAGGATTTCATTCACCCGGTCTAATGAAGCGTTTCCACGCTGGAGGATGTTAATCAGTTCTCCGACCGCAAACATTGGCCAAATCAGCATTCCGAGGTATATATTAAAGCTTACAAGCTCTCCTAATGTAATCATCTGATGAAAAACAAGATATGCACCATATCCCAAACCGATACAATAGCTTAACCCTACTAATATTTTAATCGTCGGTTCAAAAAGGGCATCAACTTTTGCAACAGCAATGTTTTTCTCATATACATCCTCTGTCATATTCTTAAAACGTTGTTCATCTGCCTTTTCCTGAACGTATGCGCGAATTACCCGTACACCTGCTATTGATTCAAGTACATTGTCATTTAAGTCACCAAAGGCATCCTGGGCAACCGTAAAGCGCTTGTGAATGAGCTTACCGAAGTAGTTAATAGCTATAGCCATTAGCGGCAATGGAATAAGCGCAGCCAGTGTAAGTTGCCAACTAATCGTAAACCCCATCACAAAGATAATAATGATCATAAAGATCGTTGAATCAACTAACGTGAGAATCCCAAACCCTGCTGTCAATGAAATCGCCTTTAGATCATTTGTCGCTCTGGCCATTAAATCTCCAGTTCGATTTTTCTCATAAAAGCTTGGAGTCATTGATAACAAATGTCTCATGAACCTGTATCTCAGAATCCGTTCAATAAGGTGTGCTCCGCCAAACAACTGGTACATCCATACATAGGTAATTCCATAACTAAGAATGATAAGAGCAATGAAGAAAAATAATAGCTCCCATAACCGCTCCCCTGTCATTTGACCAAACTGAATATCATCAATGGCAACCCCAATAATTTTTGGCGGAATCACGTCTAATATACTAACGATAATTAATAATGAAACGGCAACTGCATACCGTTTCCAATGTTCTTTAAAGAACCAGCCTAATTTCCCAAATACTGAAAACATTTACAATCCCTCCCCTTAATATGAATGAATGTCAATCCGGTTAGCCACCCTTCATCCAATCTAAATCAATACGATTAATCAAATGCTTCATCATGTTAAAAACTCCCTTCTCCTTATAAGATAAAATCTATATAAACGAGCTAAAAAGCCCGGATTTGGAAATAAGACACAAAAAGGCATTATGCGAGTGTGCATAATGCCAGATAAACAATATAAAAACGCACATCACGATTATCGTGACCTGCGTTTGAAATAAACGTTCCCAAAAAGGTTTTAAAAAGATTAATGTTGTTGGTGGCGGGTCACTTTACAATATGAAATTTTTAATGGTTTATTCATCATTACATTTTCCATTTTGTAACCCTCCAATTCCGTTAAAAATATGATCTTGCTCCATTGTATTATTTTCCCAATATTTCTGTCAATGCATTTTCAAAAAATATTTACGTGAGGATGACTCAGTAATTTGCGCCTATCTAAGTCTTATTCCTCACGCTTTTTATTTATTCATTTTTGCTAAAAAGTCACCCAGAAGATCTTCCATATCTTCTGATTCCTCTTGAGTCTCCTCTTTAGTAGAAGCAAGCTCTCTTTCTATTCTGGCAAAATCAAAGTCTACTATATCATCATCGTCAAGATTTGGAATCTCTTCTTCTTCAGGTATTGCCGACTCTACTATCTCTACCTGTTCAAGGTCTTGATTTCCATCAACATCCACTTCCTGCAAGTACAATGCTTCATCAATATCCAGCGCATTACTTGTTAATGAGGCCAAAATTGAAGTTGCTCTCACAGGATCTGATAAAATTTGATAGACGATGCTTCCCAGCAATGCTTCTGAGTGTGAATGTTTCAACCAATTCCGCTGATCTTTTGATAAATGCTTGGGCATTGGAAGACTAATCATTTCTCTATCCTTTGCTAAGGAGCTTCCAACGCCTTCTAAAACAAATTCTGCAATTTTACTTGAAAAGTTTCGTTTTTCAGTTTGTTTAAGCTTTTCCAACTGTTTAATAAGATGATCAGGTGTATCAGATGGAAGGCGAAATGTAATAGCTTGTCCCCTTTTTATTGTTGGTGCACCCTTTTTATTCATGTAACCACCTTAATTTGTTTTAGACTGTTTGCTTTTCGTTTTTCTTTTGTGGTTCACTTGTTTTTCTGACAAAGTCAGAGATTAATTTATAGTATGCGTTCGCCATCATCCAGATGCTTTCTTTTTCATCCTCAAAGAATTCAATATTGTAGCCATCTAAACTATTATTTAACATCTTAATATACTCTTTTAAAACAATAGATCCTCCTCCAACGAAATAGCAGATTTCAGTTTGGGAGTTCTTTTGCCAAACATTACGAAGATGACGGTATTGTTTCTTTGCCAGTTCAAGAAGAATGCGATCTGTAATGTCATGAACATTTGTACGGCTTCCTTTTACCATAATATGATGTCTGTCATTTTTTCTTGTAATAATATCCACAACATCACGGCGGCTATCAAGCTCAACTCCGTGCTTTGTTCGAATTTCTTCTCTTATTGCTTCTAATGATTCTGAAACACCTAAATTAAAGCCTTGTGCTTTATCATCATCAACATTTCGATTCTTAATAACCGCAACATCTGTTGATAATCCACCAATATCTTGAATTAAAATCTGTTTATCAATTAAATCACGATTGATGATTTTTAAATCCTTGTCCATCACCAGATTAATATAAGCTGCAAATCCTTCAGGATATACTTTTACCTCATCAAACTTAATATTAACCTTTATACCTTGGTACTTTGGCGTTACTAGAAATTCCACTTGATGAACAGAGCCTAATAATTGTGAACGATAGCCTACATCTTTTCCTTCTTTCACTTCACGAAGTGGTAAGCCTGTCCCAAGTGTGTAATTCGCATCAATGACATTATTTGTCTTTTTAAAAAAATTGGAGTTTTCTTCACGCACAGCATCCAATGCTAATGAAGTAAATAACATGACAAGTGTTTGATCTTCTTCAGACTTGCTGCTGCCTGGATCCAGCTCACTTGGATTATCACTTTTCGTTGCTAAGTTTCCTACACGATAAATAGCATTGTTCTCTTTAAGGGCAGGGGAGTGAACTCTTATATGAATACCATCTAAAGGGTTCTTTTCATTTAACTCTTCTATACCTATGACAGGGCGATCTTCTGTGTCTCTCGCAATAACGTTAGGAATATATAATTCGTAATCTCCTTTTCCAAACAGAGCCTTCACGCAATCATTACCAACATCAACAGCTGTTATTCTTGTTTTACTCATAAAACCATCCCTCTCCTAAAAATGAATATTAATTCTATTACTTCAAGAGTAAGGGGAGGGTGTAAGAGCGTCAATCATACTTTCGATGTGTTCAATATGAATACAAGTGTACGAATTTGTTTACATTCGAAACAAAATTGTATACATCCTATTAAAACGCTATGTATTCATGTTTGTGTACAAGTAAACGCATTTGTACACATTGAGTATACACTTTGTATACATGTTTACAACTATGTAAACATACAAAATTCGTTACTATTCGACCTAAAAAACCCTGTCTTTTGACTTAGTTAGAATCCTTATTAAATGTCTTTTCATTGAAAAAAATGATGGATTTTGGTGAAAGATTTTGGTTATTTTAAACTTAGTTGCTATGTAAAAACTAAATATATTAAAAATAGAGACTTGCCAAAAAGCAGTCTCCTATTTCATCAGTTTATTTAGAATGAATTTTTCTAACCATGACCAGGGTAAAATTGCTTTTAATAGAATGGTAGATTTAACTCCCTTCCCGATTGGGTAGCGTAATGATGTGCCCTCTTTTACTGCGATTGTGGCGACAAGTCTGGCTACATCATAAGGATCTCCAAAATCAGTGGATCCTTTTACAATATACTGCTCCAGTTTTGTCATTACTTTATAATATGGTGAATCTTTACGTAACGATTTATCAGTTACCTGTTTACCACTGGTCCAAATACTTGTTTGATAGGAGCCAGGTTCTATTAAGACAACCTCTATCCCAAATGGTTTGAGCTCCAACCTTAGCGATTCACTCCACCCTTCAAGTGCATACTTGGAGGAAACATATGGAGATAGACCGGGGAAGCCCACACGTCCACTAATGCTGCTCATGTTTATAATCTTCCCCCTCCCCTGCTTTCTCATCGTTGGTAATATGGCTTGTGTCACCCCAATAACTCCAAAAAAGTTTGTCTCGAACTGTTGACGATATTCTTCAAGCGAAACTTCTTCAGCAAATCCTGCTCCGGCAAAACCGGCATTATTCAAAAGAATATCAATTCGACCTTTCTCTTCTATATAACCTTTCAAATGGATAATTGACTCATTCGAGGTGACATCTAACGGGACTACTTCTATGTACTCTTTTACTCCGCATCGCTCAGCTTCAGTTATAAGTGCTATTTTTTTCTTTATATCCCTCATTGTTGCCGTCACATAAAACCCTTTTTTCGCCAGCTCTATAGTCGTTAATAACCCTAAGCCGCTGGACGCTCCTGTAACTACAGCATGTTGTTTATCCATGAAAACCTCCATTGCCATTCTTCTCAAAACTCTTAAGTCTCATTTTATAATATTATCCAATAAAAAAATGCCCCTAAAGAATGGGACATTCATTTTACTTGATCATCTGCTTAACAAGTTCTTTATTCCGCTCTTTAAATAACTCATTATGCGAAGACACCATTCCGACTTTATAGGCGTCTGGTTGAATATATTGCTTTGCTTTATTTACAGCGTTTGCTGCATCTTGAAAAGCTCCTGCAATCAGGTTAAGTTTTCCTTCATGCTTCAAAATATCACCCGCTGCATAAATTCCTTTAATCGAAGATTCACTACTGGATGTGCCTTCAACAAAATATTGATCAATTAAGGATACATCCAACTGACTATTTTTAAGTAATGATGCATCTCGTTCATAGCCATGATTAATAATGACATCATCTACAGGTAAATAGGTGACTTCTCCTGTTTCTTGATTTGTTAATTCTACCTTTTCAATATCTTCATGATTTTCACGAGCAATAAGCTTTGTAATCGATGTTTGATAAATGCAAGTAGCCGTGCTATTCATCAATTGTGTGATTTGGGCTTCATGTCCGGTTAAGTTTGGCTTTCTATGTACTAAATAAACCTTTTTTGCAATTGGTTCCAGTTCATTGGCCCAGTCTATTGCTGAGTTCCCTCCCCCTGAAATGACAACCGTACGATCTTTAAATCGTTTTAACGATTTTACTGTATAATGTAGGTTTGAAACCTCGAACTTTTCTGCCCCTTCAATTTCAAGCTTTTGCGGATTTAATATTCCACCGCCAACAGCAATGATGACTGTTTTTGATAAATGCTTTTTTCCTGAAGATGCTAACAATGTAAAAATTCCATTTTCATCACGTGAAATCGATTCGATTTTTTCACCTAAAACGACTGTTGGATCAAATGTTAATGCTTGCTGAACTAATTGTTCAATTAATTTTTCTCCAAGTATTGGAGTTTGTCCCCCAATATCCCATATCATTTTTTCAGGATATACATGTATTTTTCCACCGAGCTGTGGTTGAAATTCAATTAATTTTGTTTTCATTTCTCTAAGTCCACTATAAAAAGCTGAGTAAAGTCCTGCTGGCCCTCCCCCAATGATCGTAACATCATATATTTCTTGTGAGTCCATTCCTTTCACTCCTTAGCCTGAATATCAATGATTATCATTCTCATTTACTATACAACGCTTTCCTAACTTTTACAACATGAAATTATACATTGACAATAGTAAAATGGAATTATAGAATTTAATTATTCAGTAATGATAATCATTTTCATTACAATAGTTTCTTTATTACGTATAAACTGCGGATAGACATAAAAACTAAGTAAACGCTATCCATTCTAATATTCAAAAAAACCTATATAAACGGAGGTTACATATATGGTTCGCCTTTACACTAATAATTTAAAAATCGGATATGGTGAACGGTTGATTGTAAAAGATCTTAGTGTAGAGATTCCAGATAAAAAAATTACAACCATCATTGGATCAAATGGTTGTGGAAAATCTACTTTATTAAAAGCTATTACAAGGATCATTCCACATCAATCGGGAAATGTCGTTTTAGACGGAGGAGATATTTCTAAGGAAAATACGAAAATCCTCGCAAAGAAAATGGCAATCCTTCCCCAGACACCTGAAAGTGCAAGTGGGTTAACTGTAGGCGAACTAGTATCTTATGGACGCTTCCCCTATCAAAAAGGCTTTGGTCGTTTAACAAAAAAAGACTATGAAGTAATTGATTGGGCACTTGAAGTAACAGGAACGAAGGACTTTAAATTCAGACCAGTTGATGCCCTATCAGGGGGCCAACGTCAAAGAGTTTGGATTGCAATGGCTCTTGCTCAGGAAACTGATATCATCTTTTTAGATGAGCCTACAACCTACTTAGATATGGCTCACCAATTAGAAGTACTTGAACTTCTCCAAAAGCTTAACCAAGAACAAGAACGTACTATTGTCATGGTTTTGCATGATTTAAACCAAGCTGCGCGATTTGCTGACTATATTATAGCGTTAAAAGATGGTCAGATCATAAAAGCCGGAGATTGTAAAGAAGTAATCACACATGATGTATTAAAGAAAGTTTTCCATATCGATGCTGAAGTTGGAACCGATCCGCGTACAAACAAGCCGATGTGCATCACATATAATTTACTTAAGGGAGAAGAAAAAAATGAAGAAACTGTTAATTCCATTCATGCTGCTGCTGTTGCTAGTTATTAGTGCATGCGGCAACAATGATTCAACATCTGAAAACGAAGGAAACGGAAGCACCCCTCCTGAAAATAAACAACCGGAAACCATTACATATGAGTCTGAAAATGGACCTGTTGAAGTTCCGGCTGACCCGCAACGTGTTGTGTTACTTTCAGGATTTGCTGGTAATGTTCTTGATCTAGGAGTAAACGTAGTAGGTGCTGAATCATGGGCAATCAATAGTCCAATTCTTGCAGATGAATTAAAAGATGCAGTAGAAGTAACGGATGAAAGCTTAGAGGAAATTATTGAACTAGAGCCGGATTTAATTATTGGACTTTCCACAATTAAAAACGTTGATAAGTTAAGTGAAATTGCTCCAACTGTAACGTTTACATGGGGTAAAGTCGATTACTTAACACAGCATCTAGAAATTGGTAAGCTTTTAAACAAAGAAGAAGAAGCTAAAGCGTGGGTGGAAGAATTCAAATCCCGTGTAGAAGAAACAGGTAAAGAAATTAAAGCAAAAATTGGTGAAGATGCAACAGTATCTGTCATTGAAAGCTATGGAAAAGATTTATATGTATACGGTGATAATTGGGCAAGAGGAACAGAAATTCTTTATCAAGGAATGGGCTTAAAAATGCCTGAAAAAGTAAAAGAAGTTGCATTGGAATCTGGTTACTATACTCTATCAGCTGAGGTTCTTCCAGAATATGCCGGTGATTACGTCATTTTAAGTAAATATTCAGATGCAGATACTTCATTCCAGGAAACTGAAACATATAAAAACATTCCTGCCGTGAAAAATAATCAAGTATATGAAATGGAAGGAAATGGTGCATCCTTTAGTGATCCAATCACATTAGAACACCAATTAGCCTTCTTTAAAGAATCATTTTTAGGTGAAAAATAAAGGTCAAGCATTGGATTTTGAGTACAGAGGAATTCTTTTAAAGAATTCCTCTCTATTTTTTGTTAAAGTATTAATAGGACTTTAGAACATTATGTAAACGTTACACTTGCGAAAATTTCCAAAGAAAAGATGAGATACATGAAAAAGAACACCCGACTATTCATTCCATTTATATTAAAATATGTTGCTGCAATCCTTGTATTTATCTGTTTGTTTATCATTTCTTTAGTATTTGGAGCTGCTGATATTTCTGTTAAAGACGTGTGGCTTTCGGTTATGTCGAATATATCAAATGAGCAAATTACCATCATTCGGGAGATTCGATTACCTCGTGAGGTTGCTGCTATTTTTGTTGGTGCAGCACTTGCTACTTCCGGTGCTATCATGCAAGGAATGACAAGAAATCCACTTGCAGATCCCGGGTTACTCGGATTAACGGCAGGTGCTAATGCTGCGCTCGCAATCATGGTTTCATTTTTACCCTCAGCTAATTACTTTTGGGTAATGGTTTCCTGTTTTATTGGTGCTGGAATTGGGGCTTTATTAGTATTTGGCATAGGCTCAATGAAAAAAGGCGGCTTTTCCCCTATTCGTATTGTATTAGCCGGCTCTGCTATTTCAGCGTTTCTCTATGCAATTGCAGAAGGAATTGGTCTTTATTCGAAAACGTCCAAGGATGTTTCTATGTGGACAGCAGGAGGTTTGGTTGGTACAACCTGGTCTCAGTTACAAATCATTGTACCTGTTATTATCATGGGAATCATTATTACATTGTTTTTCTCAAAACAGTTAACGATTCTTAGTTTAAGTGAAGAAGTTGCAGTTGGACTTGGACAAAAGACCTTTCAAATTAAAGTCGTTCTTTTCATTATGATTATCTTACTTACAGGTGCTTCAGTCGCACTTGTTGGAAATATGGCTTTTATCGGTCTTATGATTCCACACATAGCAAGGGCTATTGTTGGAACTGATTATCGTTTTATTATTCCGATGTCAGCAATTATTGGTGCAGCCTTTATGCTTTTAGCTGATACCCTTGGTCGGACGATGAACGCTCCATTTGAAACACCAGTGGTCGCAATTGTTGCCGTCATGGGCATCCCCTTCTTCTTACTTATTGTCAAGAAAGGAGGCAGAGCATTCTCATGATTCAAACATCATTAGTCAAAAAACAGCGGCTTTTTATTGCTATTTTTATCGTACTTATTTTCCTAACAATTATTATTGGCCTGGGACTTGGGACTTCTTCTGTCTCATATAACCGAATTATTCCTACTCTCCTTGGCCAGGGAACATTTAAGGATGAATTCGTTTTATTTTCTATACGAATGCCCCGCATTATTATTACGCTACTGGCAGGAATGGCACTTGCATTATCAGGAGCAATCCTGCAAGGTATTACGAGGAATGAATTAGCTGAGCCTGGTATTATCGGAATAAACTCCGGTGCTGGGGCAGCTATTGCGTTGTTTTACTTATTTTTTCCAATTGATTCAGGCTCATTTATCTATATGCTGCCGATCGTTGCCTTTCTTGGTGCTCTCGTGACAGCCATCTTAATATATGTTTTTTCTTATGACCGAAAGGTGGGATTGCAACCAATTAGACTGGTCTTAATCGGGGTAGGTTTTTCACTTGCTCTATCAGGCCTAATGATTGTTCTCATCTCATCTGCAGATCGCGTAAAAGTTGACTTTATTGCCAAATGGCTGGCAGGAAATATATGGGGTACAGACTGGCCGTTTATTCTCGCCCTTCTTCCTTGGTTAATTATCCTTATCCCTTTTACACTTTACAAGGCCAACCGTCTGAACATTCTTAGTCTCAGTGAACCGGTGGCAGTCGGTGTTGGTCTTTCTATTGAAAAAGAACGTATTGTTTTATTATTAACAGCTGTTGCACTTGCAGCCTCTGCTGTATCTGTAACAGGCGGAATTTCCTTTATTGGGCTAATGGCACCTCATATCGCAAGAGCCCTGGTAGGTCCAAGAAATCAATTATTTATTCCTATTGCAGTATTAGTTGGCGGTTTTCTCTTATTATTTGCTGATACAGTAGGACGTAATTTAATTGAACCGGATGGGCTACCTGCGGGGATTATGGTGGCACTGATAGGTGCTCCCTACTTTGTGTATTTATTACTTAAAAAATAATAGACAGGGCAGTCTACTTTCAAATGGTTGACTGCCTATTTTCATTTCTTAGGAAATAACTTATCTTTTAGGAATGGATTTTTCCGCATTAATATATCCTACTCCATATATATTCTGATCTCTTCCCTTCCAGAAATCTGCGCCATTTTTTAATAACTTTTTAATTTCCGGTGGTTGTAAGGACGGATTTTGCTGTTTCATTAAGGCAACGACACCAGCACAAATTGGAGTAGCCATAGATGTTCCTGATAACGTAAAGTATGCTTGCCCAACCCGGTTTGCCCTTTGAAATTTATCCAAATATGAATTAGGTGATCTTACGGAGACAATATTAACACCTGGAGCAACAATATCCGGCTTAACGACTCCGTAAATAGTTGGACCTCGACTTGAAAAGCCGGCAATCACATCATCACTTTTTGTGCTAGGGGTGTTTCGGTCATCTAATGCTCCAACTGTAATGACTTGATCACTAATTCCGGGACTAGAAATTGTTTGACTTTCCGGTCCTTCATTTCCTGCTGCAGCACATACAACAATACCCGCCCGCCATGCAGCTTCAACCATTTGAACCATAGGATCTCTGTTTTCATTACTGTACGGCTGAGCTGTCGCACCTAGAGACATGCTAAGGATATCAATTTTGTCTGTAGGATTTTGCTCATTGTATTGGATACACCATTCCACCCCTTGCATAATTGATTCAAGAGAACCTGATCCTATACTATTTAATACTTTTACACCAACTAAATCAGCTTCAGGAGCCGGGCCTCTATATTTTCGCGATGAAGCTGATCCATTTCCTGCTACAGCACCTGCACAGTGCGTTCCATGACCATTGTCATCATACGGATCTGTACGGCCATTAACAAAATCAACAAAATCGGTAATTCTCCCTTTTAGATCTTCATGCGGATAAATTCCTGTGTCAATAATGGCAATTTTAACTCCTTTTCCGGTTAATACTGTATTATTTCTCACAACATTTTTGGCATTTGCAGATTGCACTGCTACATCAAGCAAAGCACGTACTTCACTATTGGAATGGATTCTTTTAATACTATGACAAGTTGTAAGTAATTCCTCTAACGTATTAGGGGTAAGATCAACACTACTACAAGATATCCTCGGAAAATCCTGTCTAACCTTACTATTAGGGCAATTTTGGATTGTTCCTTTCAATTCCTCACAGCCCTTATCATATAGATCCTTTTCAAATTCAACAATAACCGGTAACTTCTTCCCCCTTCTAATAATATCTTCAATGCTATTGTGAAAAACAAACGGTGTATATTTTAATGGCTTAAATAGATTTAAAATCTGCTCTCTTAATGGCTGGTCCATCTTGTCTGCATGAGTACGAACCAGTTGAATCATTGAGTAACCAAACATTAAAGCACCTCCATATCGTTTAGTAGCAATATATGAAGGGATATTTTAATAGGAACGGTAGATAACCTAGTTCTATTTAATATAATGATGATTTACTAGATTTCTCATGATTGCTATATCATTTGTTAATCTGTAAAATGAACAACGATACTTTTACTAGAATGGAGAGAATAGCATGATTCAACGTACAGTTCTATTAAAATTCAGTGAAGAAACAACTCAAGAACAGCTTCAGGAAGTTATCAAACGCTTTAAAGCATTAGAAGAAATATTAACCGGGATTGTAGAAATTCAAGCAGGATTAAACCTGGCTGAAAAAAGCAAGGAGTATCAAGTCATTCTTATGGTTCGTTTTGAGGATCAAGCTGCATTGGACGCATATACTGTAAACGAAGATCATCAAGCAGTTGCAGCGTTTATTCGTGAATCTGGCAGACTTGATAGTATTGGGGTAGATATTGAGATTTAAGTTTGCTTGTGGAGGGTGCTATATTGTGCCCCTCTTATTTTTTATCTTTTATTGTATTTGAAGTACTTTCATCACCTCTTTATGAAAGAAAGATGTTCCTTCATTAAATGCATTCCTCTTTGTCTCTCATCACCTCTATGAAAGACATTTCCACGCTAAAAATGCACACTACTTTGTTATTAACCCCCTCACTAAAAGCAATAATAATAGAAAAAAGGAATTTTTTACTATAAACTTTACCTATTAGATAAATATATGTCAGTGTGGTGAAAGTAGTGTTTAAAATATTGTTAATTGAGGATGATCGGTCTTTATTTCACGAGGTCAAAGAGCGGTTGGCCGGATGGTCATATGATGTGGAAGGAATTCATGATTTTAATAAGGTTATGCAGGAGTTCACTGATCATAAGCCTGATCTTGTCATCATTGATATTCAATTGCCCAAGTTTGATGGATTTCATTGGTGTCGATTGATTCGAAGTGTTTCAAAGGTTCCTATTATCTTTTTATCGTCACGAGATCATCCGACTGATATGGTTATGTCCATGCAGCTTGGGGCAGATGATTTTGTTCAAAAGCCCTTTCACTTCGATGTTCTCATTGCAAAAATACAGGCTATTTTACGTCGCGTGTATGACTATAGTACAGAACAAACGAATGTGAAAACATGGTGTAATGCTACTATTGATTTCGAAAAAAACACAATATTCAATGATGCCGGAACAATTGAATTAACCAAAAATGAGATGTTTATTTTAAAGCTTCTTATTCAACATAAAAACAATATCGTCAGCCGGGAAAACATCATTAACAGTTTATGGGATGATAAACGATTTGTAAGTGATAATACATTAACCGTCAATGTCAATCGACTTCGAAAACGGTTGGATGAGATTGGATTAGGACAGAATATAGAAACAAAGGTAGGACAAGGCTATCGTGCGATTGAAGAGGACATCTATGATTAAAGAGTTTTTAATCGAGAGAATTAGTTGGATCCTGTTCATCTTTGCCACGCAGCTTCTCATCCTGTTTGTTGCTTATCTTGATCCTGTACTAACACTTAAACCCATCCTTTATATTGTCTTTATTATTACATTACTTTTTATGATTTTTCTCATTTTCCGATACAACAAGGAAACGAAATTTTATAAATTGTTAAAAGAAAGGGAAAATAACTTTGATTCAACAGATTTACCCAATCCTGAAACACCTTTTGAGGAAATCATTACTACAAGCAGTACCGAACAAACAGAAAGATTAAAACAATTAGCTTCTCAAAACAAAATAATTCTTGAGCAGGAAAAAGATGAGCTCCTGTCATGGATTCATGAAGTCAAAACACCGTTAACAGCTATGCACTTAATTTTTGACAGGATTGAAGATCCAAAACTCAAGTCAGATGTAACGTATGAGTGGCTAAGAATTCATTTATTACTGGATCAGCAGCTTCACCAAAAAAGAATAAGTTTTATCGAAAATGACTTACATATAGAAAAAACAAATTTAGAGCAGTTACTTTTTGATGAAATCAAGACTTTACAAACCTGGTGTATACAAAAAAGGATAGGTTTTGATCTTAAATTAAATACAACTGAAGTGTTAACAGATGCAAAGTGGCTTGCCTTTATAATAAGACAGCTTTTAACAAATGCTGTTAAGTATAGTGAAGACTCAGATATTACCGTAAAAAGTCTAACTAAAAACAATCAAGTCATCCTACAAATATCTGACTCCGGCCGAGGCATTGACCCAAAAGATATTTCACGTATATTTGACAAAGGCTTTACTTCTACTACCAATCATTCTGATCAATCCTCTACTGGAATGGGCTTATATTTAGCTAAAAAGGTGGCCCAAACCTTGCATATTCATATAGAGGTAGAGTCAACATTATATGTTGGGACAACCTTTACATTGATCTTTTCAAAGAGAAATGAATTTATAGATGTGATGGGCATGTGACAACATTGTCACATGCTTTTTTATTTTGTTAGCTTAATCGAAGGAAATGGTTTCTCTCCCTTTTTATAATGAAAGTATCATTTTTCAGATAAGGAGTTTTTACAATGAAAGTATTAGAAGCTACGAAAATTCATAAAAGCTTTGGAAATAAGTTCAATAAACAGGAAGTGTTAAAGGGAATAGATATTAGTATTGAAGAAGGGGAATTTGTCAGCATCATGGGTGCTTCAGGATCTGGAAAAACAACCTTACTTAATGTTCTTTCATCAATTGACCGTGTGAGTGATGGCACAATTTTCATACAAGGAAAAGAAATGACAAAATTGAAAGAGAAGCAATTGGCTGAATTTCGGAAGCATCATCTTGGATTTATCTTTCAGGAATATAACCTGCTCGACACTTTAACAGTGAAGGAAAATATACTATTGCCTTTATCAATTACAAAAACTCCACGAAAAGAAGCAAATGAAAAGTTTGAAGCTTTAGCTACACAACTTGGAATTCATGAACTGCATAACAAATATCCAAATGAAATCTCCGGCGGACAAAAACAACGTACATCTGCTGCAAGGGCATTTGTTCACAATCCTAGTATTATTTTTGCTGATGAGCCTACGGGTGCACTTGATTCAAAATCTGCTTCAGATTTATTGCAAAAGCTAAGTGAGTTAAATCAAAAACGTAAAGCAACGATCGTAATGGTTACACATGATCCAACTGCAGCAAGCTTTTGTCACAGAGTTATCTTTATTAAAGACGGTCAAATTTACACACAATTGCATAAAGGTGTCCAGGAAAGACAGGAGTTTTTTAAAGACATTATAAAAACCCAAGGTGTTCTAGGCGGTGTACAATATGAGCACTAATCAATTAATTGTTCGGAACTTAAAGAAAAATATTAAAAATTACTCTCTCTATGCATTTGCCTTAATCTTCACGGTTGCTCTATACTTTGCATTTGTTACTTTACAGTATGATCCTGCTATGGATGCTGCAAAAGGATCTATTAAAGGTGGAGCCGCTATTAAATCGGCTTCGATTCTACTTGTTGCCATTGTCGGTGTTTTTCTCTTGTATGCAAACACCATCTTTATCAAAAGGCGGAGTAAAGAAATTGGTTTATTTCAATTAATCGGAATGACCAAACAAGAGATCTTTCGTATTTTGAGTTTTGAAAATATCATTCTATATTTTAGTTCATTAATTGTCGGGATCTTTGTTGGATTTTCCTTTTCAAAACTGATTACGCTAATCTTATTTAAGGTTACTGCTGTAGAAAGCGTCGCAACTCTTCGCTTTTCCACACAGGCCTTTATCCAAACAGTCATTGTCTTTAGTGCGATTTATCTTGTCATTATGACAATGAATTTTCTTTTTATAAGAAAACAGAGCATTTTATCCCTGTTTAGAGTGAAGTCATCATCAGAGGAGAAAGTAAAAAAGATCTCTGTAGTGGAAATCTTAATTGGAGTTCTTGGATTAACCCTTATTATTTCGGGCTATTATGTCTCATCGAAATTATTTGGTGGAGATTTCACATCAATGACAGCACTGTTTTTAGCTATGGTGTTTATCCTTGGTTCCGTTATTATTGGAACTTACCTATTTTACAAAGGCACTGTTCGTTTTCTTGCCAATGTGATACGCAAGAAAAAACAAGGATATCTTAATATCCATGAAGTGTTGTCTCTTTCTTCTATTATGTTTCGTATGAAATCAAATGCCATGCTCTTAACGATCATTACAACCGTTTCTGCTCTTGCAATTGGACTGTTGTCACTAAGCTATATCTCATATTACTCAGCTGATCAGCAAGCAATTAATAGTGTTCCTGACGACTTTTCCTTTACAATTGAAGAAGATGCAGAGCAATTTAAACAAAAATTAACAGAGGAAAATATAGAGTATCAAGAAACAGTCATTCCTGTTCTTCAAGCTAATGTAAATGTGAAAAATATAATGAATACGAAGCTTGAGGGATTAAATACTGATCCAAACTCAATGCAAATGCCTGTTGTTAGTGATGAACATATTGATGGTATTGATGTTTCAGCTGATGAAACTATTTTCACAGGATATAATGACCTGCTCCAAAAATTTATGGGCTTGAAAGACTCAGGTGAGATTGTATTTGTCGGCGGCAAAGAGGTTATCAACCAACATTACTTAGGCTTAGAGAAACACTATCCTATTTCTTGGTACTTCACTAGTGGCGGAATACCAACTGCTATTGTTGATGAATCTACATTTCAACTTTTAGAAAAAGACCTTGTTCAAGATATCCAAAAAGAATCGAACCTATATATCGGAATTAGTTTAATAAATGAAGACGATATTCAAGCAGCAAATGATATCTTTAAAGACTTAGGATTTAACGAAAGTTCAGTTCATGATTCACAGCTTAATATGAGCAACAATCAGAAAAATTCAATGGGTCTTGTTATGTTCATCGTAGGCTTCTTAGGTTTAACCTTCCTCATCACATCCGGATGTATCCTTTACTTCAAGCAGATGGACGAAAGTGAGGATGAAAAACCAAATTATACAATCTTACGAAAGCTTGGCTTTACTCAAACTGACCTACTTAAAGGGATTCAGGTAAAACAGGTTTATAACTTCGGTATTCCACTAATCATTGGCCTTCTGCATAGCTACTTTGCCGTACAATCAGGCTGGTTCTTATTCGGAACAGAGGTTTGGACACCAATGTTAATTGTCATGGGGCTATACACAGTCTTGTATTCTATCTTTGCAGTTCTATCTGTTATGTATGATAAAAATATCATTAAGAGTGCTTTATAAACATTATAAAGGGGACAATGTCCTCTTTTTTGATTTTTTAAAAAATAGTAGATTTATTACTCACCTACTAGAAAGACACTGATATAATAGATATGTTAAGCGCTTACTAATCTTTCTATATAAGGGGTAATCGAATGGAAACGAAAACAAAGCCAAATAAACCGATTGTGGAACATATTTTCACAGCAGATCCATCAGCACATGTATTTGAGGGAAAACTGTATATTTATCCGTCCCATGACCTTGATCATGACGAACCATCGAATGATAATGGAGATCAGTATAAAATGGAGGATTATCATGTTCTTTCAATGGACAATTTTGATTCTCCATGTGTTGATCATGGTGAAGTTCTTCATCTAAAGGATATTCCATGGGCAAAGAAACAGCTTTGGGCACCTGACGCTGCTTATAAAAACAACACCTATTATTTATTTTTCCCAGCACGGGATCAAAATGAAATCTTCAGACTTGGTGTAGCGACAAGCGAAAATCCAGCAGGTCCTTTCACACCACAAGAAAACTACATACCTGGCAGCTTTAGTATAGATCCTGCTGTTTTGGTAGATGACGACAACAAAGCTTATGTTTATTTTGGCGGTCTTTGGGGTGGCCAGCTCGAAAAGTGGAAAACAGGTACATTTGATCCAAATGGCAAAGAACCGGCTGCAGATGAGCCAGCACTTGGGCCAATTGTAGCTGAATTATCAGAAGATATGCTTTCCTTTGAAGGAAAACCTCAAGAGATTTCAATTGTTGATGAAAATGGAGATCCAATTTTAGCCGGTGATGAAGATAGACGATTTTTTGAAGGAGCTTGGGTCCATAAATATAATGGTTATTACTACCTCTCTTACTCAACAGGTACAACTCATTATATTGTGTATGCCATGAGTAAAAACCCACAAGGTCCTTTCGTCTATAAAGGAAAAATTCTTACTCCTGTAATCGGCTGGACAACACACCATTCCATTGTTCAATTTGAGGATAAGTGGTATTTGTTCTATCATGATTCTTCATTATCAGATGGTGTGAACCATAAACGAAGTGTGAAATATGCTGAGCTGCATTATAACGAAGATGGTACCATTCAGACGATTGATCCATACGAAAAGTAAAAATGCGTAAAAAAGAGTAGGGATTAAACTCCCTACTCTTTGCTTTGTTTATTGTTCTGTTGGCGGTGTACCTCTTTGGGGCATCTCTATACCAAGCTCTTTCAGCTGTTCTTGAGCTTCTTCCTGCGTTATTGTGCCATTTCTTTGTTGCTCCATAATTTCCTGCATTTTTTGTCTTGTCTCCTCATCTAAATCAGAAAACATATCATCTCGATTTCCCATATCAGGTCTGGCTTGATCACCACTTCCAGGTGCTCCACCTCCTCCAGGGCCATTAGCAGCTGCTTCTGTTACACCGGACTCATTTAACCATGTGACAGTTTCAGAGATGGTAAAGTCTATTACCTTTGTTCCACCTTCAGCATTTCCGTCTGCGTATAGGCCGTCTGCTTCCTCTCCGGTTGATGTTCCTCCAGAATTAAGCGTATATGAAGCATCTTTTGTTAATTCAGGTGAGCTAATAAAGACCGATTGATAGTCTTTAGCTGGTGTGAAGCTTACTATATTTTTTCCATCACTATCTTCAAGATGAATCATTGTACCAGCTGACTGTATTTCAGGATAAGTCATTAAGACACCTGTCTGTGAAGAGTCTTCAGAATGTGATTGGCTCATACCTGAGCTTCCTACGGCTACAATGAAACCACCTGTTATGTTAAAGCTACTATCGTAATCCAGCGAACCGTTCATATTTTGTGTTGGACCATTGACGATCACAATTCCATCTGTCATGGAAATTGAACCATTGGAATCCAGTCCATCACCTTCCGCATTTACAGATATATAACCGCCATTTATTTGTAATGTCCCACTACCTTCAGTAGCAGCTGCAGGCATATCCATACCTGAAGCATCATTTCCTCCGGCAACATTAAATCCATCATCACTTGATATAAGCTGAATTTCACCGTCTTCTATCGTAATGTTTTTTCCTTCAATTCCTTCATAACTTTTTGTGATGTCGATATTGCCACCTGTTGTAGCAACAGATGAATCAGCGTGAACTCCATCATCACCGGTAGAGATCGTAAATTCACCACCTGCTAATGTAACATGTTGATTACTGTGGACTGCATCATCCTCAGAATCAATCGTAAAGTTTCCTCCACCTATTGCAATATCAACAGATGCTTTTAATCCTTTATAGCTTTCAGATTCTGTTGCAGTTGTTGTGGCAGCTGTACTTATCTCTTGTCCTGGCATTCTTTCTTCATGATTACTAATCGTTTCAGGACTTCCTTCTCCTGATTTAATTGTATACGTACCATCCGTTATCCATAATGATGCAATGGATTGAATAGCATCGTTTCCAGATGTAATATCAAATGTTCCACCTTCAAGTGCAATAGTTCCTTTTGACGTATCTTTATCATTTGTCGACTTGATTCCATCTCCACCTGCTTCAATCTGTATTGTTCCCTCTTTTACTGCAACAAGATCTCTTCCCATGATTCCATCATCAACTGCATGAACGTTTATTGTTCCACCAGTAATTTTCAACTTATCTTTACTTGCAATTCCATTATTGTAATTTCCTTGAACAATTAACGTTCCTGTTCCATTGATTGTAAGATCATCTTTACTGAAAATCGCTGCATTCGGCTCATCTTCAGATGAATCTTCATAAACATACTGCTCTGCATCACTGACGGTATTTTCTGTACCTTTCACAAGTGAAATTGTTGCTTTTTCTGCATTCATCACATAAATAGCTGAACTTGTTGAGGATTGAATGTCCACTCCATTTAAGATCAGTTTTACGGTATTTTTGTCTTCCGCGTCTACAACAATTTGTCCATTATCCAATTGCCCATTCAACACATAAGTACCACCTGTTTTTATTGTTAGCACATTATTATCAAAAAGAACCGCAGCTGATGAATCAAAGGTTGCCTCTGTTCCATTTAATTCAATGTACGTTGGATCCTCGTTTTCCCAATCTGTATAGCTATCATCCTCTTTATAGGAAACAGTCTCACTGACTAGTTTACTTACATCTGTATTCACTAATGTACTGGTACCCGCTGTTTCTGCTTCTGTCTCACTTGTGACAGTTGTCGTGTCATTATTTGTACATGCAAATAACAAGGTTGTACTTAATAAAGTTGCAGCTAATTTATAATAAGTTGATCTTTTTTTCATACCTTCATCTCCTTCTCTCTCTATACGTGTTGTTCCCTTGTGAGTAACATTATTAAGTACGAACCTTAATAAAACCTTAAAAATACCTTTTCAAAAAAATTTTGCATTTCAACTAAATTTGGATCTATAATCAAATCTATTCTTAGTTTTTATAAAATGATTTTCTTTAAGGTTCATATTCCTATGCATAAAAAACTATTTTGGTTGATTGGAGCGAAAGGTGCGAGACTCCTGTGGGAGCAGCGCTGCAGGTGAGACCCCGCAGACGCAAAGCGTCGAGGAGGCTCACCGCACGCCCCACGGAAAGGGAGCCTCCTGTAGCGGAAATCAACCACTCCCTATACTTCTTATAAAGCAATAAATTTTACTACGGCTATTTTAAAAAGTAATTAATATAATAGAGGTGATCAAAAATGAAATTATTAATCATAGAAGATGACAAATATCTCTCGGCAACAATTAAAGAAACAACAAAAGAAATGTTTGAGGCAGAACAGGCTTTTGATGGAGAAGAAGGACTTTATTTAGCCGAACAGAATATCTTTGACTGCATCATATTAGACATCATGCTTCCTAATATGAATGGCTATAAAGTCCTTCAAGAACTAAGAAAGAACCAAATTAAAACGCCTGTTATTATGTTGACTGCAAAAGACGGCATTGATGATAAAATTCAAGGCTTTAAGGTAGGTGCTGATGATTACCTTGTGAAACCTTTTCACCGGGAAGAATTACTTTTACGTTTAGAGGCCATTGTCAGAAGAGCTGGTGGGGATTTAAAGGAACATGTCATTTCCTTCAAAGAGTTAAAAATGAACCTAAAAAACAAAACAGCTTATATTGGCGATGAAACTGTAAAACTAAATGGAAAACAGTTTGATCTTCTGGAGTATTTAATCAACAACAAAAATACGATCCTCACAAAGGAACAAATTTTTGATCGAATATGGGGATTTGAATCTGATACATCGACAACTGTTGTTGAGGTTTATTGCAGTAATGTCCGGAAGTCCTTAAAAAAATTCGGTTATGATCAATACATCAAAACATTTCGTGGACTAGGCTATATGTTAATCGAGAACGGAGAAGGCAATGTTTAAGCAGAAGATTTTCCGAAAAGAACAGCTGAAATTTATGGTATTGAATCTTATAGCCTTTACTGTTATTTTTACAATCTTTGGCTTTATTATTTATGGACAGGTTCAAACAACCCTCTTTACCAAAACAGATGAGGAAATAAATGAGTTTAAATCGATGATACTGGAGAATCAAACATTAGGAATGAATTCTCTAAAGCATGAAAACAAGCTTGATCGGGAACTTCCGCCTGACGAAAGAAAAAGATTTTTTCCAAATCCTCGAATCATGATGGTGAATTGGAATGAAAATGGAGAAATCATCAACCAGGATCAAATTGGAACATCTTTATATGAAAATTATTTACAAGACTATGAATTGGATACTCAAAATTTAGATGTGATTACAAATATAACACTTAATGACCTATATGACTTCCGATACATTGTTTTCAAAGATACAAATGAGAATGATGATGTCGAATATGTTCAACTTTTCATTAACACAGATGCAGAGCAAACAATCATCCATAACTTTGGAAATCTCATTATTCTTTGTTCCTCTGTCTTTGTTATTCTATCAATTTCTGCAAGTTTCGTTTTATCAAAAAGAATGATGAAGCCTATTATTCAATCTTGGAACAAGCAAACAGAGTTTGTTGAAAATGCCTCACATGAATTGAGAACACCTTTGACGATTATTCAAAATAAATTAGAGTTATTACTCACAGAACCTCAGGAAAAAATTATGAACAAGTTTGAGAATATTGCCCTGAGTCTGTCAGAAACAAGAAGATTATCGAAACTTACTTCTGACTTATTAACTCTAGCAAGAGCTGATTCAGCTGAAACACAGCTTGTTAAGCAAGTGATCGACGTAGATTCCTTTGTTAACAATGTTTGTACACCTTATATTGACATTGCGGAATCACAGGACAAGCATCTTTGGTTAAAACTGAATAGCAAAATAAACATAGAAGCAGACGAACAAAGGCTTCACCAGCTTCTAGTTATTTTGCTTGATAATGCATTAAAATACACGGCAGAACAAGATAGCATTGGTGTAAAAACCTATGTTGAAGACAATAAAATCGTTCTTGAAGTGACAGATACCGGAATTGGCATTAAAAAACAAAACATGAAATACATCTTTGATCGCTTTTACCGTGAAGATCGTGCCCGTTCCCGTGACACAGGCGGTACCGGTTTAGGGCTGTCCATTGCACACTGGATCGTGACTAAACATAATGGCACGATTACCGTTAATCAAAATCAACATAAAGGAACTGCGTTTAAAGTTAGGCTACCTAAAAAGGAGATTACAAAACCGTAATCTTCTTTTTTTGAATTCTTTTTAATCTTTTAAGGTTTGTTTAAGGTTCATCCCTAATAATGTGAACACAGAAGTTGAGACAAAAAAGGAGAGAAAAAAGGATGAAGGCGATGACCCTTAATGGCTCAAAGGGTAGAAGAGAATTAAAGCATGAAATGACACAGAGAGAAGTGTTTCTGCTTAGAAATAAGCTAAAACACTATATGGAGGTAGACCCTCATGCAAAGAGTGACGGGAAGTATTTTATTCGAAGTGTTTACTTCGATAACTTTGAAAATAAAGTATTAAATCAGAAAAAAGAAGGCTATTATGAGCGTGATAAATTTCGGGTAAGATTATACGATTTTAACACCTCATATCTGAATTTAGAAAAAAAGAGCAAACGAAATAACTTAACATACAAACAAAAATGTCGTATAACTTCTGATGAATATGAACAAATAAGGTTTGGAGATATAGCCTGGATGGAACATGATTCACGGCCACTTATCCAGGAATTATATTATCAAATGAACCTTTCTCAACTAAAACCACTTACAGTCGTTGATTATGAGAGAGAAGTATTTATTTATGAATATGGAAATGTTCGAGTTACCTTTGACGGCTCCATTCGAACAAGCTTTCGAAATAATGATGTGTTGAATCCGAACTTGGCGATGATTGACACCGATCCTGATATTGTTGTGCTCGAAGTAAAGTATGATGAATTTTTACCATTAGTTATTAAGCAACTATTACAAGTCAACAATTTAAGAGCAGGTGCTTACTCTAAATATCAAATTAGTCGAATGTATGGATAAGCACAGGCAATGAGTAATCGAATAAACGGAATAGAATTTTAGGAGGAAAAAAGAATGGAAAATGTATCTTTTAATGATATTTTCAAATCAAGTATTTTAGAAAAAACAAGCAGTTTTTCAATTGTAGATTCCCTTATCGGGTTATTAGTAGCTTTTTTTGTAGGATTGTTTATCTACTTTGTATATAAGAAAACTTTTTCAGGTGTTATTTACTCACACACCTTTAATATTTCTCTTATCATCATGTCGATGGCAACAGCTTTAATCATTATGGGGATTTCTTCAAATGTCCTGTTATCACTCGGTATGGTTGGTGCATTATCAATTGTTCGTTTCCGTACACCGATTAAAGATCCGATGGATATCGTCTATATTTTCTGGGCTATCGTTTCAGGTATCTTATGTGGAGCAGGATTTATCCCTCTAGTTGTGATTGGTTCTATCCTAATTGGAGCTGTGCTGATCGTTTTTATTAACAAAATTAAAATTGAAAATCCTTATTTATTAATTGTGAAATATAGTGACCTAAATGTTGAAAATTCAATCGAACATGTTGTATCTGAGAGCTCTAGAAAATATTCAGTAAAATCTAAATCTGTCATGCCTGGCCATGACTATGAAGTCACATATGAAATTCGTGTTAAAGACGAAGATTTAGGATTTATCAATAATATATCTGATATGGATGCAGTAAAATCAGCTGTTATGTTAAGCTATGACGGTAATTTTACAGCTTAAGTGATCCCTTAATTAGTTTGTCTAATGAAAAATTAGTAATGGCTGACTTAATGTTATGTGATCCTCATTAAGTCAGCTTTTTTTGTATCGTACATAGTCTAATGTCATGGATTCATAACATGATTTATACCCTATTATCTCTTTCGGTATATGCTAACATAACTAGGTTTTTGATAGATTGAAAGAAGGAATATAGGCATTTCTATTCATTATTCTACCAGAATAATTTATTCTAAAATTATTCTGCTATATTTAAGATGAGAGACTTTAGGAAACTCATATTAAATTAAAGGATGGATGGATCGAATGAAATGGCAAAGCAATCTAAAAAGTCTGAAGATTTTGTCTAGCACACTTGCAATTAGCCTGTTATCAGCACCTTTTATGGCGAATGTTGTTCATGCAGCAAAGCCAGCTACCTCCAAGGTTCAATCACAAGTTGAACTCCGGATTATGGAAACAACAGACATTCATACTAATCTACTAAGCTTTGATTATTACAAAAATGACCAAGCTCCTAAAGTCGGATTAACCAAAACGGCTAGCTTAGTGAAGCAAGCCCGATCAGAAGTAGATAACTCCATATTAGTAGATAATGGTGATCTCATTCAAGGAACTCCATTAGGCACATACAAAGCAAAGATTGACCCACTTGAAGATGGAGAGGTACATCCAGCCATTGAAGCAATGAACATCATGGACTATGACATGGCAACACTCGGAAATCATGAGTTTAACTATGGATTAGACTATTTAGATGAAGTCTATGATGATGCAAGCTTTCCTGTTATTAACTCAAACGTATATGTAGATGATCATGACGATGATTCTACAAATGATAAAAATAAGTATACCCCATATAAAGTCGTAAACAAAAAAGTGACAGATGCATCTGGAAAAACAAAGGTCATTAAAATTGGTTATATCGGCTTTGTTCCACCACAAATTAACGAATGGGATAAAGCACACTTAGATGGTAAAGTAATCACCAAAAACATCGTTGAAAGTGCTGAAAAATATGTTCCTCAAATGCAAGAAGAAGGAGCAGATGTAATTATTGCATTAGCACATTCAGGCTTCAGCAGTAATGAAGAAAACACTGAGGATACAGTATATGCCTTAAGTAAGGTGCCTGGTATTGATGCAATCACTTTTTCACACACTCACAAAACATTCCCTGCTAAGGATGTTGCCAGCTTAGACGCACTCTTTAAAGATGCTAATGGACAACCTCTGCCCGGAGTTGATAATGAAAAAGGAACAATTAATGGAGTTGCAGCGGTTCAAGCAGGATATGGCGGTGGTTCTCTTGGAATTATCGATCTTACCCTTCAAAAGGTAAAAGGTAAATGGGACGTTTCCAGCTCTCAATCTTCTACAAGATCTGCTGAAAAAACTGAAGCCGATCAAGACATCGTAAATGCGGTAAATGATGTTCATGAAAAAACAATTGAGTATGTAAATACACCTATTGGAACTACGACAGATGATATTTATAGCTACTTTGCGTTAGTTCAGGATGATCCATCTATCCAAGTTGTGACGAATGCTCAAAAATGGTACGTAGAAAATTATATTGAACTAAACAAGCCAGAATTAAAAGACCTTCCAATCCTATCAGTTGGTGCACCTTTTAAGGCGGGCCGCAATGGTGTGGAAGAGTATACTGAAATAAAAAAAGGTGATTTAACAATTCGCAGTGCTGGTGACCTATACCTTTACGACAATACGTTAAAAGCAGTAAAAGTAAAAGGCTCTATTGTAAAAGAATGGATTGAAATGTCAGCAGGTAAATTTAATACAATTGACCCTAATAAAACAGCTGAACAGGAGTTATTAGATCCTTCATTCCCAGTTTATAATTTTGATGTCATTGATGGTGTTGAATACCAAATTGATGTCACAAAACCTGCTCGCTATGATAAAAATGGAACACTTATTCATCCTGATTCCAATCGTGTTGTGAATTTAGAATATAATGGTGAATCAATTGATCCAGAGCAAGAATTTATTGTTGTCACGAATAACTATCGTGCTGGTGGCGGCGGAAACTTCCCAGGCCTAAAAAATAGTGAATTAGTTGTTGATTCTGCCGATGAAAATCGTCAAATTCTAATGGATTATATTTCAGAACTAAAAGAAGTAACACCAACTGCTGATAATAACTGGTCTATTGCCCCAATATCAGGTGATGTGAACGTTACCTTCAAAACCTCGCCAAAGGCAGAGCAATATATCACAGAAGGTAGTCCATTCTCATATACTGAAAAAACAGATGCTAATGGTTTTGGAATCTTTACCTTTAACCTTAATCGCGGAGTGAACATTCAGCTTTTAGGCCTAAATGATTTACATGGACAGTTAGATACTGTTACAAATGTAGGTGATTCTAAAGCAGGACGAATTGAATACACAGCCGCAGCATTAAAACAAGAAGAAGCAACAAACCCAAACACTCTTATGGTTCATGCAGGTGATATGATTGGCGGTAGCCCTCTCGTTTCTGCTCTCTTTCAAGATGAGCCAACAGTTGAAGTATTAGAGGAGATTGGATTTGATGCCGGAACTTTTGGAAACCATGAGTTTGATGAAGGTATTGATGAACTAAAAAGAATGATGGATGGCGGAGATCATCCAAACGGTACTCCAGGCTATGACGGAATGAATTTTCCTCTTGTTGCAGCAAATGCCTACGACACAAGTGATGGAAATTTAATTACTGATCCTTATACAGTATTGGAAACAGGTGGTCAAAAAATTGGGGTTATTGGTGTTGTTACACAAGAAACTCCGTCTATGATCGTAAGAAAAGGTAACGAAACACTGCACATTACAGAAGAGGTTGACGCTATTAATAAATATACACTCGAGCTAAAAGAACAAGGTGTTGAAGCAATAGTGGTTTTAGCCCATAATCCTGCTACACAAACGGGATATACAGATTCCTTTGACGCAAGTAGAATTGCTGAACAAATCAATGATGAAGTAGACGTGATTTTCGCCGCTCATAATCATGTGAAGGTTAATAGATTAGTAGATAATAAATTGATTGTACAAGCTTATTCTTATGGATCTGCCTTTTCAGATGTTGACTTAGAAATTGATCCATTTACAGGTGATATTTTTAGTAAGACAGCTGAGATTAAAACTGTTTACCAAGACAAATTCAACCCAGATCCAGAAGTAGCTGAGATTATGAAGAAGTATTCTGAAAAGGTAGAGCCAATTAAAGCTGAAGTTGTGGGAAAATTAACAGCAACTCTTGAAAAGGGCTATCCAACAACAAATGAAATGAGTGACCTCCCTTTAGGTAATCTAATTGCAGATGGAATGAAAGCTGCTATGAAATCAGATTTTGCTTTAATGAATGGTGGCGGTGTAAGATCTCCCCTTGAAGCTGGTGATGTTACATTCGGTGATTTATTTGCCGTTCAGCCATTTGGGAATGTTTTAAATAAAGTAAACTTAAGTGGTGCAGATTTAGAAGTTATCCTTAATGAACAGATTACATCAAGAGGGCTTGATTATCATATTTCCGGCTTTTCATACACGTACACATATGATGATTCAACAAAATCCGGAAAAGTCGTGGATATCTTCCTACCAGATGGAAGCAAGATTGATCCAGCAAAAGAATATTCAGTTGTGGTAAATAACTATATGTATGGAAACATTAGCACAAGTATTGGAAAGCTTTCTACAGACATGGAAGTAGGTCCGGTTGATCTGGATGCTACTGTTGAATACGTTAAAACTTTACCTTCACCATTTGATTATCATTCTGAAGGACGAATTAAAAGAGTTAATCTATGATGTTAAGGCCTGTTTCAGTAGAGACAGGCCTTAGCTTGTTTCACGCCCAGAATTGCGCTTGAATATCTTTTAATGTATTTACAGAGTTTGCAAACTTTGCTTTTTCATCATCTGTTAATTCCAATTCAACGACCTTTTTAATTCCTTTACGATTTATAACAGACGGAATCCCAATGAAGACATCACTATGGCCATTTTCACCTTCCAGGAGAGCACCAACAGGTAAAACTACATTCTCATTTCTTAATATCGCTCTTGTGATTCTTGCTAATCCCATTGCAATACCATAATATGTTGCACCTTTAGATTCGATGATTTTATAAGCCGCATCCCTTACCTGTACAGCAATTTCTCCCTTTCGCTCCTCTGATAACTTTGGTGCTACAGGTGTTCCGGAAATGTTTGCTGAACTCCATACCGGCAATTGAGAATCTCCGTGTTCGCCAATAATATATCCATGTACACTAGTTGGAGCTGTATCAAATTCTTCTCCCAATAAATAGCGGAATCTCGCTGAGTCCAGAATCGTCCCTGAGCCGATTACTCTCTCTTTTGGCAATCCCGAAAACTTCCATGTTGCATATGCAAGAATATCTACCGGGTTTGTTGCAACAAGGAATATGCCATTAAATCCGGATGACATAATTTGCTTCACGATTGAATCATAGATGTTTACATTTTTACTTACTAAATCTAATCGTGTTTCACCCGGTTTTTGTGCTGCTCCTGCACAAATGACCACAAGTGCAGCATCTTTACACTCCTCGTAAGAACCAAATTTTATATTCATTGCATTAGGTGCATAGACAATCCCATGATCCAGGTCCATCACATCACCTTTTGCCTTATTTTCATTTAAATCAACAAGAACAATTTCATCACTAACCCCTTGATTCATCAGCGCATAGGCATAGCTTGATCCAACTGCCCCGGTTCCTACTAAAACAACCTTATTACCAAGTGTCATACTCATTACACATACCTCCTAGTGTAAATCACTTTTATATTTACATTATTATCCTTACAGCATATAGAATAACCTGTTTTACACATATATCCCAATAATTATGAAACTATTTTCCTGTATATCTCGTATATGTTATGGAGGTGAAGATCATTGTATATCAATATTAATGAGCCGAAAAGAGAGATCTCTCCTGAAGCTGTCAAGGTGTGGAGAATGTCTAATACAATCGGTCATATCATTGCACTAGTTATCATCGCCATTCTATACATTTGCTCTGAGCGATTTGATTGGTATAACTGGGTTAGTATTGTTCTTTATTGTTTAGGCGGGCTTGCTATTTTATCAGGTATTTATTCCATTTTGATTGAACCTGTCTATCTACAACGAACCTGGCGTTATGAAATTGATCAAGAGTTTATTCAGCTAAAACATGGAAGATGGAACCAGCAACATATATTAATTCCTATGGAAAAAGTAGAATATGTGCGCACAGAACAAGGTCCAATTATGCGTCGACATAAGCTATACAACATCGAGGTTGGTACAACAACTTCTAATCATGTTATCCCTGCCATTCCCGCAGAAGAGGCAAATCTATTAAAGGCACAAATTGCTACTTTTGCAAAAATAAAAGAGCCAGAGAATGGTGAAGGAGAAAAAGAACATGCAACCAACAACTAAACGTTACCATCCTGCGATGATAGCGGTAGACCTTATTTCATTTATAAAAGGTTCAGTAGGAATTGTTCTTATCTTATTTATATTTAAAGCAACATCTACAGCTACGTGGGTTGTATGGGGCAGGTACATATTTATCATTGTTTGTATTTTCACTCTTATTTGGACCATTTTACAGTGGATGTTCTGTCAATATGAGGTTACTCAGAATTCAGTCATAGAAAGAAAAGGGGTATTTATAAAATCACAACGAACCTTGCCATTTAGCAGCATCCATAATCATAAATCAAATACAACATTTATCCATCGTTGGTTCGGACTTACGTCACTAACCCTTGAAACAGGTACAAGCGGAGAACATGCAAACTTTACTTTTCCCGTTATTACAGCTAACGAGAAACGTCATATTCTCCTTCTTTTAGAACAATCACAGGATCAACAAAATAGTGAAACACTACAACCAGTTATTGAACGAACCATTCATTTTCAATCGAATAAAAAAGACTTAATAAAGGCTTCTTTTACATCGCTTAGCTTTTTGGCCTTTTTCCCTTTATTAAGTGCCCTGTATTTTAATTTAGCAGAGCTTTTTCACATTGAAGATTCAGCCAAAAGTGCGTTCGATTATTTACTCATTCATTGGTGGATGCTTATTATTATACTGATAATAGCTATGATTCTATCTGTCTTATTTGGGTTGTTTAAAACCTTTACTAAATACGGTAACTTTGTAGTTAGTGATGATAAGGATAGAATCTATATTGAAAAAGGAATGGGAAATGTTGTTAGTTATTCAATCCTTAAACATCGGGTTCAAGCTGTTGTTATAGAACAATCCCTCTTAAAACGTTTACTTAGGCTTGTAGAAGTGAAGCTTATTAGTGCAGGAGGATCTGAGGATGGAAATGGCCAGGATACAAGTTCTTTATATCCTTTTATGCCTAAAAAACAGGCTTATCAAATCCTGCAATCCATGCTGCCTCAATATATCATTGAAGAGCGTATGGAGAGATTTCCGATTAAAGTTCTGTGGCTCAAGCTTTTTCAACCATATTATTTAACAATTTTATCAATCATTGGATTGGCCATTTTCAAAAGAGAATGGCTATGGGTAGCAGCCATTGTATTTGTCCTCTCTGTTACTTCAAGAATCCTTGATTATTGGTTCACAAGCTATATTCGCCATGGAAAAACAGTTCAAATAAGAAAAGGCGGATTTGTGAATGAAACATTTGTTACACATCACGAACGAATTCAGCAAATCACGATTAAACACTCCTGGTTACAGCGGAAATTTAATGTTGCTACACTAGTTTTTCTTAATAGAGCCAAACCAATGCATGAAAGTAGACTATATGGTCTTTCCAAAGAAGAGGCTGGTACATTTTACACTTGGTATCATGGCCATTCGAAATAAAGCTATTAACTCTTCACACATTGCCCGAAGGAGTCCTTCGGGTCCTTCCATTCATTTATTTCGCAACCTTCATAGTCGCAGCAATGTTTCTTGCTGTCAATTCCATGTAATCAGCAGCATGTTCAAAGGCATCTGGAAGTGTTGTAACACCTGGCACAATACTAAAAAGAGCATCAATACCATGTTCGTATACAACATCACAATCTTTCGATAGAGAGCCTGCTATACCAATCACAGGCACACCATATTTTTTAGCTGCCTTTGCAACACCGATAGGAGTTTTTCCAAAAATAGTTTGAGAATCAATTCTCCCCTCACCTGTTATAACGAGATTCGCGTCTTTTACTACTTCATCAAAATTCACTGCATTAAGAACAATTTGAATCCCTCTTTTTAGTTCAGCATTCAAAAAAGCTACTAGACTTCCTCCTAAACCTCCAGCAGCACCTGCCCCTTCTATATTTCGAAATGATCTTCCAAGTAATGCCTCAACAACATCGGCAAAGTGCGTCATATTCTGATCAAGCAATTGGACCATCTCAGGTGTTGCTCCTTTTTGGGGACCAAATATTGCTGATGCACCTCTTGGCCCTGTTAATGGATTATCCACATCACAGGCTACTTCAATTTTGACTTTCGTTAATCTTTGATCCAGTCCTGTCAAGTCGATAGATGAAATTTCCGAAAGCTTACCACCGCCTGCCTTCATATCATTTCCATCTGAATCTAGTAATCTCCCACCTAACGCTTGGACCATCCCTGCTCCTCCATCATTTGTGGCGCTTCCACCAACCCCAATAATCATATGCTCTACACCTAAATCAAGGGCGGATAGAATTAACTCTCCTGTACCTCTTGTCGTCGTTACTAATGGGTTTCGTTGTTCAACAGGAACCAAATGCAAACCGGATGCAGCAGCCATTTCAATAACCGCCGTTTTTCCATCACCCATCAAACCAAAGAAAGCTTTAACCGGATTTCCAAGTGGACCCGTCACAATTCTTTCTTTAATTGAACCGTTAGTTGCATCGACTAAAGATTGAACTGTACCTTCTCCACCATCCGCCATTGGCATTTTATGATAATCAGCATTTGGAAAAATCATTTTGAAGCCTCGCTCTATTGCAAGAGCTGCCTCCATAGCAGATAAGCTTTCTTTAAAAGAATCAGGGGCAATGACTATTTTCATCTTTTAAATCTCCTTTCTAAAAACGTTTTTTTAATTATCGTTAACCAAAAAGTTTAAACACTCCGAATATGAGGGTGGAAATGACCGCAAGCGTGAAACCAACCAAAAATTCATATGGCATTAGCTTTAAGCGCTCTTTAATTTCCATGTTGACACTTCCTGCTGTTGCATGAAAGAAACTTCCGTGCGGCAAGTGATCAAGCACTGTTGCGCCTGCATGAATCATGGCAGCCCCCGCTAATGCTGAAATTCCCACACCTAAAATAGTACTACTGAAAACACCGCTTGCTACAGCTGTACCCGCTGTGGTTGAAGCTGTTGCCGCAGACATGAAAATTCCGGATACAGGTGCCAATAAATAGGCCGGCAAGCCAGATGAGCTTAATCCATTGATCATAACATTCTTCAATTCAGAATTAGCGATGATCCCAGCCAATGTTCCAGTTCCTAATAGCATAATTGCAACACCAGACATTTTACTTAATCCTGAAACGGCATAATCATTAAGTTCCCTGGTCTTATTCATCGCAATTGCGCCAATAATTCCTCCTATAGGCAGGGCAACCATCGGGTCAATATTAATATCAAATAATGGTCTTAACACCAGTAAAATAATTGTAACGAGTGGTCCAATCATAGCTGTCATAAATAAAGGCTTTTTTTCCATACCTGAGACTTCAACATCTAGGTCCATGACAACAGAGCCTTTTTTTGCTACCTTTTTTGCTAAATAATACGTTACTGCAATACCAAAAATAGCCGGAATGATTCCTGCCGACATAATCGATGTCAGCGGTACATTAAAGGCATCAGATGCTGCAATTGCATTTGGGTTTGGTGACATGATATTTCCTGCTTTTCCTCCACCAATCATCGCTAGTAAAATAGCAGTCTTAGAAAGATGTACCCGCTTAGCAATAGCTAACGCAATCGGTGCAACAGTAATAACAGCTACATCTACAAAAACACCGACAGTTGTCAAAATCATTGTTGCTACAGCCAACGCTAAGAGCGCTTGTGATTCTCCAAACTTTTTGACAATTTTTTCTGCTATTGATGAAGCTGCACCAGATTCAATTAAAACACCTGCCAGGACACCCGCAGCCATTATTCTCAATACTGCCGGAATAATATCTTTTGCACCCGCTATCATTAAATTCACTGTATTCGTAATATCAACGCCACCTATCAACCCTCCGATCAAGGCTCCGGCAACCATTCCATAAGCAGGTGGCACTTTTTTTAGAATTAACACAATCGCAATGATCAAGGCACTTATTGCTCCTAAAGCGCTTACTGAAACATCCATGCTGATTCCTCCCCAATGCTGTTTTTTATATGTTAATTGTTACATTGTGAAAGAAAAGACCATCTGCAAATGCACAATAAAATATATTATGTATTAATTTTGCTAGATATAACTCTATTAAACCGTATATAGGCAGGCCTGTTCAACAATTTCCATTAGCAGGTTCATGGAATAATCATTGCCTACTACATTCCTGCCCCACAACTTGTTCCTGCTACAAATTAATAAAGGCTCTCTGTTACCGCTAGTAACTTAATAAGTAGTCATCTGGAATACTTTTTGAATCATATACATGATGTATTTAAATACTGGTAACTGATCCTGATATTCTTCATAATCTACTGTGTAAGTGCCGTCTTCATTGCTCCAAATTCGATTGAAATAGTGATCAACTGACTCTACAAACTTACTTTCTGTTGGTGCTATTATTTTGATCCCTTCTTCTACATTATAGTCATCGAGATTTCGCGAAGTAAAATTGCTCGAGCCTCCTATGACAACGGACTCCTGTTGACCCTTTATATAAATCAGTTTTGAATGATATTGCTCTTTGTTTGTAGCATACCAGCGAATTGTAATATTTTCATAGTCTAGATTTTGAAGTTCTGCTGCAATGGGTAGATTCGGCAAACCGATTTTTTCTTGTCCAAAAGCATTTTGATTTGGATCTAATACAATGTTAATTGTAACTCCCCTTTTTGCAGCATCCTCTATACCATGAATGATATCCCTATCAGCCAAATAAAACATACCGATCCAAACCTTATCTTCTTTATTAGCCTTATTCAGAGCATTTACAACATGTGTTTGAACCTTTCTTTCTGTAAGAATCTGAGCATGCAATGATAATCCTTTTTCTAATGAAGAAGGTTTAATTTTCTCATCTAATTCAACCTTTGAAGGAAATACGTTTAAGTTTCCGCCTGAAAATGCAACTATTGCTTTTTCAGCTCTCACCATATCTTTTAGGATTGCTCCTTTTACTTTAAATCCTATATTGGAATGAAACCCGCTCGCATCATGTGGATTCGCAGATAAAACCAATCCGGAATCTTCTGTAATGACTACTTTTCTGTGATTTGCTTTGATATTCAATAATTTTAAATAAGAACGTGCTGTTACTTCTGGCGCAGACTTTTCCATTGGATTTGGGAGCCAACCGTTGTCATCCTGTCCAAACCACTTTACTGTCGCTCTCCAAAGTCCAGAATATAAAAGATTAGGATCCCGTAATCGGTCCAAGTTCGTATAAACAACTTCCACACCAAGATCCTCCAGTGGATCGATTTGCTTGGCCTCATGAGATCCATATGTAGTATTAATTTGATCGGTAATAAAAACTACTTTTAAATTAGGGTACTTCTCTTTTTGTTTTTCAATTGATTTCATTAATCTTTCACTAAGCTTTGGGTACAAACGTTTACCATCTGTATACCCATTAACTAAGAAAAGATCGAGTATTAGAAAATTCTCCGCCTCCTGAATTGTTTTAAATACCTCGTCAAAAATAGAGCGATCATACACTTCTTCCCCCTCTTTTTGATACGTGAGATCATATAAAAAATCAATATCTTGATCTGATATTGTATGGACCTTACTTTGATAGGAAAGTCCGGGTGGAAGAGGCTTAACTCTGTGATAAAACATGATTACTGATAAAACTATGATTATAATGACGCTAATTATCCATTTTTTCTTCATATTCATTTGATTCCCTCATTTAGTTTTTCTCTCTATATACCCTTTTTTGAGTTCGGGAAATCCTGTGCTAACTAAAATGTTTCACGTGGAACGAAATTTAAGAAAAAAATGACTTTTTTCAAGCCTCTTTCTTTCATTTCACCCTATCTTTCAACACTCAATAAAAAACTCCTTCACAAAACAAAAACAGCAATCTTATCCATACAAGATTGCTGTTCCTTAAACTTCTGTTCCAAAGATTATTGAATCCCGCATCCCTACAAACTCTCAATTAACTCCTTTCTTTCGTGACCAATGGTTTCTACCTCTCCTTTTCTCGCCTCAAACTGTTCCGATAAATTCGATAAAATTTCACTAACCTTTGTGAGTTGGCTTTTTGTTTGTTCTAAAGAGTCGTTAATCTTTCCTTGAACCATCATATCTACATAGAAGCCATCAAAAAAGAAATCGGCAAATTTAAGCATGCCTGAGATATCAATTTCGAGATGCGCTTCTTCTTTTATGTCTAATAGTTCTTTTTGAAAATATCGCATACTTGTTTGAGCTTTATGGATGCTGGCTTCAGCTTCATCCAAGTGTTGGTGTTTTACAAAACTGGAGATTGAACCACCGCCGAACATATCAAATGTTCCCCAGTTACTTGCTTTTTCTAGAGATGTTTGAGCTTCCAAAAGATCATGTTTTACGCGTGTTCCAGCAACAATAGCTTCTTCTAACTCTTGTATATAGGCTTTAAGAATCCCCTCTTGTTCACTCAATTCAAACATTTTATCTGCATGAGGGGAATGACTTGCTTTAATCATTTTCTCTTTCTCAGAAAGAAGTTGCTTGTAGCTAGATTCTACGTTGTTTAACGTATGTAATTTATTTTTCAGATCAAGAATAGCCTTATTTATTTCAGATTTTGTTTTGCTTGCTTCTTCCAGTTTATGCTTAGCAGCAATGAGTTCCTGCTTTTCCTTTGAAAGTTTTTCATCCTTTGTTCCGGATAATAGAGCAAATAGATTTTTCAGAGTCATTTTTTCAAGCTGAGTAACATCTTTTTCTTCTGATTTGTAGATCTTTTGCAACTGGGCAATTCTCTCCTCAACCACTTTATATTCTTTTTGAAAATCCTCTATTTGAGCTTCAAACTTTTGTTTTTTACGTAAATTCCCTTTTATCTCAATTAACTTAGTATTTATCTCTGAGAACATCATATTCCTCCAATTTTTCCCCTTTTATCTATTTTACGAAATACTTTGGGAAAAGTTTCAACTCGAGTATGGAAGCATTCCTTGTTTAAGTTATTTGATTTTGGGAATTCTAGTGATGTTGTAATTCCTTATCGATCATTTAAATTTCGTTGATAACACGAATCCAAGGATTGCAAACTTCTTTCTCATTTAGAGTTAGAAATTCAAGTAAATCCCAAGAATTAACTAAGGTTAAATTCCTCTACTATTTTCAAATTGATTATAACACCTTTGACAATATAGCAAAGAAAACACTTACATTATTTTTTATTAAAAAGATATAATCGTTTCACTTGACTAAAAGCAAATTCTATTTGATAATTTATATAAAATTAGAACAATTATTGAAAGTATTTAATAGTTGTTCAAACACATTTAGGAGGAATATAAACATGTCATTAATCGGTACTGAAGTAAAACCTTTCGCAGCAAAAGCATTCAAAGATGGTGAATTCATCGATGTAACAAACGAAAGCTTAAAAGGTCAATGGAGCGTATTCTGCTTCTATCCAGCAGATTTCACTTTCGTATGCCCAACTGAGCTTGAAGATTTACAAAACGAATATGAAAACTTAAAAGCTCTTGGAGTTGAAGTTTACTCTGTTTCTACTGATACTCACTTCACACATAAAGGTTGGCACGATAGCTCAGAAAAAATCGGTAAAATCAAATATGCAATGATCGGTGATCCATCTCAAGTGGTTTCTCGTAACTTTGAAGTGTTAAATGAAGAAGAAGGTCTTGCTGACCGTGGTACTTTCATTATTGATCCAGACGGAGTTATCCAAACTGTTGAAATTAACGCTGGAGGCATCGGTCGTGATGCAAGCACGCTTATTAACAAAGTTAAAGCGGCTCAATATGTTCGCAACAATCCAGGTGAAGTTTGCCCAGCTAAATGGGAAGAAGGTTCTGAAACACTTAAGCCAAGCCTTGATCTTGTTGGAAAGCTGTAAGGAGAGTCATAAATGGTACTTGATGCAGAAATTAAAGCACAGTTAGAACAATATCTTCAGCTATTAGAAGGCGATATTGTTCTAAAAGTTAGTGCTGGTAGTGATAAAATCTCAACTGACATGTTGGAGCTGGTGAATGAGCTAGCTTCCATGTCTTCAAAAATTGCTGTTGAGAAAGCAGAATTAACCAGAACACCAAGCTTTAGTGTAAATCGTGTTGGTGAAGATACAGGTGTTACTTTTGCCGGTATTCCTCTTGGTCATGAATTTACTTCATTAGTTTTAGCTCTCTTGCAAGTTAGTGGAAGACCACCAAAGATTGATCACAGTGTAATTGATCAAATTAAAGGTATTAGTGGTGAACATCACTTTGAAACATATGTAAGTTTAAGCTGTCACAACTGTCCTGATGTTGTACAGGCTCTTAATATTATGAGTGTGTTAAACCCTAATATCACACATACGATGATTGATGGAGCTGCCTTTAAAGAGGAAGTTGAATACAAAAATGTTATGTCTGTGCCTGCTGTTTACTTAAATGCAGAATTTTTAGGTGGCGGCCGTATGACACTCGAAGAAATCCTTGCTAAAATCGGTACCGCACCTGATGCATCAGAGTTCGAGAACAAAGAGCCTTATGATGTTTTAGTTGTTGGTGGTGGTCCTGCTGGTTCAAGTGCAGCTATTTACGCAGCACGTAAAGGGATCCGTACAGGTATCGTTGCTGAACGCTTTGGCGGTCAAGTTCTAGACACAATGAGCATTGAGAACTTCATTAGCGTAAAAAGCACTGAAGGCCCTAAGCTTGTAGCAAGTCTTGAAGAGCATGTTAAGGAATACGGCATCGATGTCATGAATTTACAACGTGCTAAAGGGATTGAAAAGAAAGATCTTTTTGAACTTGAGCTTGAAAACGGCGCTGTGCTAAAAAGTAAAAGTGTGATTGTTTCTACAGGTGCTCGCTGGCGTAATGTTGGTGTACCTGGTGAACAGGAATTCAAAAACAAAGGTGTTGCTTACTGCCCTCACTGTGATGGTCCCTTATTTGAAGGTAGAGATGTTGCCGTTATTGGTGGCGGAAACTCAGGTATTGAGGCAGCAATTGACCTTGCAGGAATTGTAAAACATGTTACTGTTCTTGAATTCATGCCAGAACTAAAAGCTGATGATGTCCTACAAAAACGTTTATACAGCCTTCCAAATGTAACTGTTCTAAAGAATGTGCAAACAAAAGAAATTACAGGAACAGACAGTGTGAATGGTATTACGTACATTGACCGTGAAACAGGTGAAGAAGGACATGTTGAACTACAAGGTGTCTTTGTTCAAATCGGCCTTGTTCCAAACACTGATTGGTTAGAAGGTATTGTGGAACGTAACCGTATGGGTGAAATCATTGTCGATAAACATGGTGCTACAACTGTACCTGGTTTATTTGCTGCAGGTGACTGTACGGACAGTGCATATAACCAAATTATTATTTCAATGGGATCTGGAGCTACCGCAGCATTAGGTGCTTTTGATTACCTTATTAGAAACTAAGCTCGTTAAATTGAAAGCCGCTCTTACATTATGATGTAAAGCGGCTTTATTACTGTTCTTTATTTCTAATACCATCCATCACAAAACGAACTGCATCTTCAATTTCTTCTTCAGTAATAGAATAATCATTTAATAATACTAAGCGGGAGGCTAAAAACCCCGCAATAAATGTTAACACCATTTTTACGATACGGTCTGTCGGTATATCTACAAACTCACCACGTTCTTTAAATATATCCAAAGCTTTATTTACACGTATGATAAAGTTCTCTGATAAAATGGGCAATAAATTGCTTTTTAGTTCTTCATTATATAAAATTTCCTTTATAACAACCTTAGCAATCTCTTTGTTTTCGAAAAAGAAATTGATTCTGTTTTTTAGAAAGGCTTTAAGAAATTCCTCAAATGTATGAACATTTGAAGACATAATTTCGTTAAACACTTCCTCTGCCATGATCGGAAAGGATTCTTTAAAAAAAGGAAGAATAACAGAAAGTAATAAATTATCTTTCGTTCCATAATGTCTAAAAATAGTTCCTTCTGCGACTCCAGCAGCTTTGGCAATTTCACTAGTAGATGTATTGGCATAACCTTTTTCAGCAAAAATTGTGATGGCTGCTTCGACAATTTTCTGTTGTTTTTCCGTTTGCTTCTTCGATAATTTTGCTTGAGCAATTAATGCATCCAACAACTTACTTTCAGACACTTACCACACGCCCCTTCATTACCCACTATTATAGCTTACGGTACTTTTTCAGAGCAAATAAATTCAATATGATAAAGATTATGGCAAAAGCAGCCAAGGCATAGAGGTCTCCACGTATACCTGCAAATCCTAATCCCTTATACATAACACCCTTCAAGGCATCTGCTGCATAATACAATGGCATGATCTTTGCGATTGCTTGCAGCCAATTGGACATCCCTTCCAATGGTAAAATTCCTGAAAAGAAAATCTGTGGTACTACTGCTACAGGGATAAACTGAACCATTTGAAACTCTGAAGATGCAAACGATGATAGAAGAATCCCTAAGGATAATGCAACTAAAGCAAGGAGTAAATTAATTAAAATGACATTCCAAATTGAACCGATCAGAACCATGTCTAATACATTTATAGAATAAAAAACAATTACAACCGTTTGAAGAATAGCAAATACTCCAAAGCCGATTAAGTAAGCAGTTATAATTTCCCCTCTCCTAATAGGTGTTGCCATTAATCTTTCTAAAGTACCTGTTGTTCGTTCTTTTAATAATCCGATACCGGAGATTAAAAACACAAAAAAGAAGACAAAAAAGCCGATTAGAATAGGACTAAGAACATCAAAAAACACTGTTTCGCTATCTCCATATACATATTTAATTTCTAACGGATCTTCTGAAGGCATCTCTAGCTTCATATTACTTTTCATCATCAATTGTGATAATAACTGTTTATTCGTTATCTGTTTTATTTTCATTTGCAAGCCTTGTGCTAAATTAGGGTCACTATTTAATAACGTCAATTTCCATTTATCATCTTCTACTTTTAAATACCCATCTAAATCTTGTTCTGCGATTATTTCTTCTATATTAGAAGTTTTTTCGAATTCCTCTACTAAAATATTTGCCTCTTCAAACTGCTCAATTAATTGGTCACTAGCATTCTCTACACCTAATGTCGGGTCTATATTTTCTCCATTAAATACTAAGTACATGAGAGTTAAGATTAGTAAAGGGGCTATAAATAAAAGCGCTAAGGTTCGTTTATCTCTAAGCATTTGTTGAAATATTCGTCTAACTAATGCAGTTATTCTCATCATTTTTTTCTCCCTGCGTTTAAGAATACTTCATCAAAATTGCTTGCCTTGTATTGCTCTTTTAGTTCCTGTGGTGTACCACTAGTAATGATCGCCCCATCCCTAATCATTGCAATGTGATCACATTTTTCCGCTTCATCCATCACATGAGTAGTGATAATAATCGTTTTTCCTTCTTGCTCCTTTAATCGGATAAGCTCCTTCCAAATACTAAACCTCAGCTCTGGATCAATTCCTACTGTTGGTTCATCTAAGATAAGTATTTGAGGATTTTGAATTAATGCGATAGCAAGAGATAAACGCCGTTTCATTCCACCTGAATATGCCAAAACTTTTTTGGAAAGATGTTCTGTGAGATTAACTAAATTAGCCGTGTAAGCAATTCGCTCCTTTATTTCAGCTTTATTTAACTTATAGAGGGAAGCAAAAAATGTGAGATTTTCTTTACCTGTCAATTCTGCATAGAGTGCATCTGATTGAGCCATATACCCAATTTCTTGCAGCAGCCTCAAATTAGGTACTTTCTCCTTAAGAACATGAATAGCCCCACGATCTGGTTTATCCATCCCTACAATCATTTTTACTAAAGTCGTTTTTCCTGCACCTGAAGGACCAATAAAACCGTAGATGGATCCTTCTTTAATACTTAAATCAATATCATTTAATACGACCTTATTTCCGAAACGTTTACTTACCTTCTGAATTGAGATAGTTTCCTTCATGTTAACCTCCCATAAATAAAATAAGTGAGTAATTACTCACTTATTTTATAACACAATCTATTTTGTCCTGTCAACAAAAAGTGAGTGTTTGCTCACCTTTTTGCCATACCTCATATATCTGGTAGCCCATAAAGTGAGTCCATCCTCATACAACAAGTGTGGAAACCTGATTCATCCCATTTTAAGCCTTCCCCCTTCGATCTATATGACCAAACCTCCTTTCTATGATTGATAAAGAAAAAACCAAATCCAAGATCAGCTATCCATTTCTAATATCCTTATAGAATAATTAGCTAATTTCAATAATTCCTATCGTATCCATAATATCGTGCGGGTTAAATAATGAAACAAAAGCCGCTTACCTTTATATTGGAAAGCGACTTTTGGTTTAAAGTATTTTTTGCTTGTTATATTAGCGTCTAAGTATAGATAAAACTGGGACAGGTTACCTGTCCCCTTGTTCCATTTTGCTTAATTCACTATATTGCTAGTTGTTACTGGGACAAGGTTCCTGTCCCTGTGTTCCAATTCTTTTCCAGACAGACCAAGAGTCTGAGCTGTTGATGTGTGGATTTGGTGGAGAAGTGCCGGATTTTCTAATAGGGATTTGCCGTATGATGGAATCATTTGTTTGATTTTTGGTTCCCATTCATTGATATGTTCAGGGAAGCATTTTGTTAGAACTTCAAGCATGACATGAACGGCAGTTGAGGCACCTGGAGATGCTCCGAGCAGTGCTGCAATTGAGCCGTCTGATGCACTAACAACTTCTGTACCAAATTGCAGTGTTCCTTTGCCACCGGCTTCAGTATCTTTGATTACCTGTACACGTTGTCCTGCTACAACTAAATTCCAATCTTCACTTTTGGCATTGGGAATAAATTCGCGTAATTCTTCCATTCGCTGCTCTTTCGATAACATCACTTGCTGGATCAGGTACTTTGTTAATGACATGTTTTTTGCACCTGCTGCTAACATTGTTAAAAGATTATCTGGTTTAACAGATGTGATTAAGTCAAACATGGATCCATTTTTCAGGAACTTTGGTGTAAAGCCTGCAAATGGTCCGAATAGTAGCGACTTTTTATTGTCAATAAACCGAGTGTCGAGATGGGGCACAGACATTGGCGGCGCACCAACCTTAGCTTTTCCGTATACCTTTGCATGGTGCTGTGCGACAACATCAGGATTATTACATACCATAAATAGGCCGCTCACCGGAAATCCTCCAATATGCTTGCCTTCAGGAATACCAGTTTTTTGCAGTAAATGCAGACTGCCTCCTCCGCCTCCGATAAAGACAAATTTTGCAGTATGATGCTCAACAGTACCGCTATCCAGATTCTGTACTTTCAATTCCCATAAACCTTCACTTGTTCGTTTGATATCCTGAACAGTATGTTTATAGTTTATTTCAACATTTTTTCTCTCTAAGTGGTCAAATAACATGCGTGTTAATGCACCAAAGTTGACATCCGTCCCCGTGTCAATTTTGGTTGCGGCTATAGGTTCATCCGTGGAACGGTCTTGCATAATTAGTGGTATCCATTCCATTAGTTTTTTTGGATCCTCGGAAAATTCCATCCCTTGAAAAAGTGGATTTTTTGATAGCGCTTCAAATCGCCTTTTTAAAAACGATACATTTTGTTCTCCTTGGACTAAACTCATATGTGGCAATGACATGATAAAATCCTCTGGATTTTGAATCAGCTTGCTTTTAACAAGATAAGACCAAAATTGCATTGAAACCTGAAACTGTTCATTGATGTTTATTGCTTTACTTATATCTACAGAACCATCCGGCTTTTCAACCGTGTAATTAAGCTCACAAAGTGCTGCGTGCCCCGTTCCTGCATTATTCCATTCATTGGAGCTTTCCTCTCCTGCTTTAGAAAGCTTTTCGAATACAGTTATTTCCCAATCCGGTATTAATTCTTTCAAAAGTGTCCCCAAAGTCGCACTCATCATACCGGCACCAATTAAGATTACGTCTGTTTTTTTCTGTATGCTGCCCATTATAACCTTCCTTATCCCCTATATTTGTAAGAAAACCTGACTTATTGCCAAGCCTTGATCTCGTCTGATACTACCAACTGTAAAATTTACTGCGTTGTGATCGTACATAAGGAGGAGCTCCTGCTTGGGAGTTACAGAAAGCAAGGAACACCTTTAGAAAAATCCTTTTCTGTCTTACCTATAATTATACTACTATTTTATCTATTTTTTGATTAAAATTTCTACCATTATCTGATTATTATAAACTATTTAACGCTTCCAAAAAAGGATGAACTCCTTTAAGTAAAAAACAAAACCCAGCTTCCACAAATATATTGCAAGTATTTTCCATGTAAAGTATTATATATCTTAATGATATATATCTTTTTGATAGGTGAGGAAGTAGTGAAAAATTATACCAATACAACGTACGCAATTTTAGGAATTTTAACAACTGAATGCAATTCAGGTTATTCCATTAAACAATTCATTGATGAGAGCTTAAATCACTTTTGGAAAGTTAGTTATGGTCAAATTTACCCAACACTGAAATTTATTGTTCAAGAGGGATTAGCTGAAGTTCAATCATCTTCTACTGCAGGTAAGCCAGACCGAAATGAATACAAACTGACTACAAAAGGAGTAGAAACATTAAAAAAATGGTTAGAGGAACCAATCAATCAGCTACCTGTTGAAAGAAATGAACTTTTATTAAAGCTGTTTTTTGGACACTATCAATCACATGAACAAACGATCTCTCTCCTTCAAAATTACAAACAAGGATTACATCACCGGTACCAAACCTATGAATCAATTGAGCAAGCTATTTTACAGCATCAACATCACGATAAAAATTCTTTGTATTGGTTATTCACTTTAGATTATGGAAAAAGAATAACGAAAGCTGCAATGGAATGGTGTGAGTGTACTCTTCAAAAGTATGTTTCAATTAAGGAGGATTAAAAGTGGCCAAACAGCTTTTTACCGGGCGTTTTACGACTGAAAATGAAGAGGATATTGTTGTTTTTATTATTGGAATGAGGGTGAATAATCGACTCGCAGTACACAAGTGGTTCCCAGTCTTTCAAGCTATGCCTGGAATGATTAAGGAACTTTATACAAACAAAGAGGACCTTGGCTTTTTATCTATGGAAAGCTATTTTGGGTTAAGAACGACCGTCATGATTCAATACTGGCGTTCATTAGATGATCTGCTTGCTTATGCTAATTTTGAAAAACACTTAACTGCATGGAAGAATTTTAATCAAAAGGTTGGAGCGAATCGTGCAGTCGGAATTTACCACGAAACCTATCAGGTAAAAAAGGGAAATTATGAATCTTTCTATGGAAATATGCCCTATTATGGGTTAGGTAAAGCGTTAAAGCATATTCCAGTTGCAACTAAGCATGAATCAGCCCGCAAACGCCTCAAGTTAGAATAGTTGTATTAATAATAAGCACCTTAATTCAGTTCGTTAAGGTGCTTTTATCATTTCTCCCTTTTCACCGTTGAAGACATTCACTTGATTACGTCCTTCGCCTTTTGCTCTGTATAATGCATTATCAGAATGATTCAAAAGCTGATATAGTGTTTCATCTCTCTCTTCTGATGCTTCGGCTACACCCAGGCTTAACGTAACATATATATCGCCCTTATCGCTTCGTAGAGGCTGTGTTTCTACATATCTACGTAACTTATTCGCTATCTCTTCTCCCTCTATTGCTGTACAGCCTTTTAAGGCAAGAACAAATTCTTCTCCGCCATAACGAGCAAATAACTCACCCTCGTTTAACTGAGTTTGGCAGGCTTTTACGACATGCTTTAACAATTGATCACCAATATGATGTCCATACGTATCGTTCACTTTTTTAAAATAATCAATATCAATCAATATCATTGTAAACGGAATTGATCTCTTCTTTGCTTCAGCAAATTCCTGCTCACTTTTTTGAAAAAATGCCCGGCGGTTGTAAATTTGGGTAAGCTCATCATAATAAGCTAATTGCTCTAATTTAACTTGTAATCTTTTAAGTTCTGTTATATCAGTAAAAATAATTAATAAACCCTTTTCATACTTTGCATGCTGTAATGAGGAACTTCGCACCTGATATATTCGATCAGAAGCTAGGTGTATTTCCTTTGTAAAGGTAGAAGTTCTTTCTATTTTAGTAGGAAATGGGCTTCCTGATAATTGAAGCCAAACCTTTTCAAACCCCGTTCCAAGCATGGATGTATTGATGTTAGGAAACATACTTTTACATGATTGGTTAAATTCGATTAATCGATAGAATTCATCCAACACAATCACTCCATCATTGATACTATTAAAAATAGTAGTCTTGGCAATAGGTGTAAGAGTAAACAAACGTGAGGTATTAATCGACCACAAATATAAAAGAGAGGATAGCCATAAAACCATTGGTACTGGATCGACTCCTGGAGGTGTTAATCCAATTAAATAGATAAAAGCGGTCAGCATCGGTACTAATTGTCCGAACATTAACGCAGTTAATTGCGGGCGATATATCTTGGCCGTTTCTTTCCATTGGAAAATAAGCAGCAAAAACGCAACAAACATACAGGAAAATGTAAAATACCATGCACAACATACCATATTCCTATCTCCTGATGAATAAAAGGAGCACCTAAGATTGGATCAACCTCATACACTCTATAATGGAGATGATGGATATCATTTGTAGCTACCATAATAAGGCTAATAACCGGTATAGTAAAAAGGATCATAATCCTACTAGGCGTTGTTTTTATTCCTAAATATTTCATAATAAACAGCAATCCCAGTAGTGGTGAAAACGGCATTCCAATATATAAAATAATTGTCCAAAACTTTATTTGCTCAAGATTTGTTGCTATTAAACTAAATGCAGAAGCAAAGCAATAAATGGTAATCGTAATCATATATAAAATAAAAACACGAGCAATATTTGAATATTGATGGCGTCTTAAAAAAACCGATGAGCATAAATACAAATTCAGTACGCCTGATGTGCAAATAAGTGTAATATAAGCTGTCAGTTGAGAATTCACGATATGATACCTCTTTTGGATAACAATGTTTACACTAAATGTAGCATATATAAAATGCCTTGTTAAAAATTATTTGTTGTTATATGTTTGACCTTTAACTAATTCACCCATAACCCAGTTTGTTCTCGCACCAGTTACACCGGTACTTGGACACCGTCTATTCCCCCCAGTTAATTCATCAACAATTGTTTCAAGAAGAGGTTGGTGGACATGTTGAGGGCGCTCAAAACTCCATTCTTTTTTTCCATCAGCGGTAGTTAAAACAACTGGATCATCGCCAAAAGTGGAAAAGGCAATCTTACCTTTACTGCCAATGATTTCATTCACATCCACATTTTCAAAAGCTGAAAAACACCAGCTTCCAATCCCATGGATCCCTGACTCAAATTGATAGGTTCCTGTCACGATGTCTTCCGCTCGATATAAGCCAGCTTGATTAGAAGCAATACCATTTGCCTCCTCTATAGGACCAAGTAAAAAATCTAAAATATCCAGTGTATGGCTGGCTAAATCAAAAAACAGTCCCCCTCCGGACAACTCAGGCTGAACCCTCCACGGGAGATTTTCCGGGGTCATCACATCTTCCCTTGCCTTTTGATACTGTGTCGTTGATACAAAACGAATGTCTCCAATTATTTTACTTTCCAACAACTCCTTTATTTTAATAAATCGGGACTGTGCCCTACGGTAGTAAGCAACATATAAAGGTACACGCGCTGATTTACAGGCAACAATCATGTCATTGCATTCAGCCCAATTGAGTGCCATCGGCTTTTCTACATATACAGGTTTACCTGCCTTTGCAGCTTTCAGGGTATACTCCTTATGAGAACCCGGTGGTGTTGCAATATAAACTGCGTCAACATTCGGATCATTGATTAGTGCGTCAGCATCATCGTACCATTTGGGAACATGGTGTCTTTTTGCATAGTCCTCAGCCAGTTCACCAGTTCTTCGCATAACAGCTACCAATTCGGAATTTTTTATTTTTTGGAATGCCGGTCCACTTTTTACTTCCGTTACATTCCCGCATCCAATCATGCCCCAGCGAACTTTTTCAAATTTCATAAAAATGGCCTCCTCTTTACTCAGCACGTTTTTTATTCATTATAACAATCTGTCCATATAAGGACGTCCATAAGTAAAGGTAGCATATGCTGGCCACTCGTTCTACTACATATTTTCCTTAAGAAGCAAAAAAAACTTCCCAAACCTACTTAATTGGGAAGTTTCCTTTTATCATTATGCCGATTGAGAAGAACTATTGTAGACACTGGTATCCAAATCTTTTGTTGCCTTACTCGTAATAACACCAGCTGTCATACTTCCGCTAACATTTAGTGCTGTACGTCCCATATCAATAAGCGGTTCAACAGATATGAGAAGACCAGCTAAACCAACCGGTAAATTCAATGCTGAAAGGACAAGCAAAGCAGCAAATGTAGCCCCGCCACCTACTCCAGCAACACCAAATGAGCTAATTGCTACAACGGCAACTAGTGTCAATAGGAATGATGGTGTTAATGGATCTATTCCTACCGTAGGGGCAATCATAACGGCTAACATGGCCGGGTAAATACCCGCACAACCATTTTGCCCAATTGATAACCCAAAAGATCCCGCAAAATTGGCTATACCCTCAGGTACTCCCATGTCCTTCGTTTGTGCTTTAATATTTAAAGGTAATGCTCCGGCACTTGTTCTTGAAGTGAATGCAAAAGCAAGTACTGGAAATGCCTTCTTCACATAAGTCACTGGATTTAAACCAGCTATTGCTAAAATAAGTAAGTGAATAATAAACATAACAATTAAGGCCGCATAAGATGCCAAAACAAATTTACCCAGCTTCCAGATTGCTTGATAATCACTTGTTGCTGTTACTTTTGTCATTAATGCCAATACACCATATGGAGTCAGTCTTAAAATTAAGGTAACAACCCGCATAATCAATTTATAAAAAGTCTCTACAATATCTGCAAATTTTTCAGCATATACCGGTTCCTTACGTCTAATTCCTAAAAAGGCAATACCGAGAATAGCGGCAAAAATAACGACAGAAATAGTTGATGTTGGATTTGCTCCTGTTAAATCCAAGAATGGATTAGTAGGAATTAATGAAACAATTTGTTGAGGTATCGTCATATCTTGAACAGAAACAACTTGTTCCTCTAATTGAGCTGCTCTGCCTAGTTCTGCTTCTCCTTGATCAATTTGTACAGCTTCCAAATTGAAGAGTATGGCTGAAGCAATTCCTACAGCAGCAGCAATAGCTGTTGTACCAACTAATGTTCCCAAGATCCATCCGCTAACTTTTCCAAGATTGTTTTCCATCTTTAATTTTGTAAAAGCAGAAAGAATAGATATGAAAACCAAAGGCATGACAATCATTTTTAAGAAGCTAACATACCCGCTTCCAACTATATTGAACCAATCAATTGATGTTGAAACAGCTTCTGATTCCATTCCATAGGCAAACTGTAATCCCAATCCAAACAGGACACCTAACCCAAGTCCTGTAAATACTCTTTTTGAAAAAGAAATATGCTTTTTCTGCATAGTATATAAACCAAAAATAAGTAATAACATAATAATAATATTAAGAATAACGAATATATACATTTCTCCACTTCCTTTTTTTAATATAACAATAGAGATATTATCACCGTAATTCCTATATGTAAAGTAGGAAATACTGAGATTGGCACATAATAAAGAATTTATTCGAGTTATCCTTCCTTCATTACCCGATTACCTTTATAAATATTCTTCGGGAAGAGTAAATTAAAAAAACTCAGCCTTATCTATGAGCTATTTGATCATCTGTATGAAGAAACAAGCAAGAAAAATAAATCGAAACCTATGATTAGGAAAGATTGGATCAAAAGCGGCAAGGATTTTATTGATATGTATTATAGTGAAGGAATCTCTGTCAATGATGTAGCTAAATACGTGGGTATTAATCGAACTCATTTTTCAAATGTTTTCACAAAAAAGATAGGGATAAGTCCAACCAACTATATCCAACGAAAAGTAATGGAAAAAGCAGCACAATTGTTAGAAGAACATACAAATAGTATGACAGAAATTGCTTTATCCCTTTACTATTCAGATGTATATTCATTTTCAAGATCATTCAAAAATTACTATGGTATCTCTCCATATGCTTATCGTGAGGAGAAGATGAGGAGTATCTAGTGAAGAGAGTAGGTATGGAATTGCTTTCTATGCTTACTCTTTAATCTAGCTATAGATACCAGTGTTTCTTTTGTAACTACCTACTAAAAGTCCTTTCATGCCGGAGCAGCCATTCTTTTCTCCATAGCCCGCCTGCATACCCTGTTAATTTTCCATTTGAACCAATAATTCTGTGACATGGAATCACGATGCTTAACTTATTTTTGCCATTCGCACTTCCGACAGCTCTGATTGCTTTTTCATTGCCAATTGAAACCGCAATATCTTTATAAGATCCTGTTTTAGCATAAGGGATTTCTTTTAGTGCGTTCCATACTGTTTTTTGAAAATCTGTTCCCTCATATAAATAAGGGAAGGTAAATTCACACCGCTCACCTTTAAAATACTCATTAAGTTCATTGAAGCAATGCTTTAAACTCTTTGGCGTTTCTACATGATTGAAATTTACTATTTCTTCCCGCTCAGAAAACATGATTGAACAGATAGCTTCTTCTGTTCCAACTATCTCTAGAATACCTATTGGTGACTTATAATCTAATTTATGCAATCTACTCCTCATATAAAGACCTCCATAAATAAAAGGTAGCATACGCTTGCCAACCTCTCCAATTTAATGACAACTCTTCGATTTCCAAAATTGTCGGTTTACGCTCAAGTCCCAATTGAAGCTTTAATGCATTATGAAGACCTACATCTGCCTTCGGAAATGCAGAGGAATGATGTAAGCATTTCATCATCACATAATCTGCTGTCCAAGCTCCAACACCTTTAATTGCCACTAAAGATTCCTTTACTTGCTGATAATTCTGTTGTTTGAGTAAAGCTTCTTTGGTCACTTGACCACTTGCCATCGATTTAGCTACACCAATAATATATTCTGCCTTCCTCGAAGTAAACTGAAGCTTTCTTAAATCCTCTATATTTAGAATAGCTATTGTTTCACACTCTGGAAATGACCAGAATGTCGTTCCTTCGAAAGTAACGCATTCTCCATAGTGTTCAACAAAACGTCTCTTTAGTATATAAGCAAAGGTTAAATTGATTTGTTGTCCTATAATAGCCCAAGTCAAAGCCTCAAATAAATCTGGAATACATATAATCCGTAAACCATGATACTTACTAGAAATTTTCTGTAAGACCTTATCTTTATCAGCCATTTCGTAAAAATTCTCCAACTCTGTATTCAAATCAAACAATTCCCATATATAGGCTGCAACTTTTTCACGGACACTTAGAGTTGGGCTACTAATTGGGAATTCTATTCGAATTGAATGTGAGGTTTTCCCTATTTTTAATAGAACCAATTCTCCATCTATTTTTATCAGTTTATATACATAGCCATCTCTTATTTGATGTAATACTTCATGTACAGACCTTCCTAAAAACACTAAACACTCTTTAAAATTGAATTCCATAGGTGGGTAAATTTCAATAAATGAACCTTGATCACTCCACCTCATTGCTGCTTCTCTTTTCTTATCAGGATTCGATATTCACTTGGAGAACAATTTTTCAACCGTCGAAATACTTTATAAAAATTAGAGGGACTTTGAAATCCAACCTCATAGCAAATCTCAAGATTTGTTCGATTTGTATTTTTTAAAAGATATGTCGCTTTATCAACTCGTATCTTTTCTAAATAGGTACGAGGAGTTTCTAAAGTTTCCTTTTTAAATAGCCGCTCAAGATAAAAGGTACTAACACCTACATGTTTCGCAACATCCTGTAATTCAAGCTTGTGGTTATATTGATTTACTAAGAAAGCAATGACCCTTCTGACGAGTTCAATATTCGGTGAATGTTCAGACTCTGGCTGACATCTTTTGCAAGCACGATAGCCAGCCTTTTCAACTTCCTTGATATCATAAAAGAATTCCACATTTATTTTCTTGGGCTTCTTTGATCTACAGGAAGGACGGCAGTAGATTTTGGTTGTTTTCACTGCCGTAAAAAAGAGCCCATCATACTTACTGTCACAGTCAATAATTTTCTCCCACATTTCTTCAAAAGAAAGCTTTACTCTGGCTATCACTTACTCTCCATCCTTCCTCGTTTAGTTTCTCTTAAAGTATCCTATACTCTTGTTCTTATCTCCCATAGTTTAACACGTAATTCTTTAAACTTATGACGTGTATTATTTAATGAAAAAAGAGAACACATCACAAAAATTCCATCGTTGTTGGACCCATTTTAACAGGTAAGCTATTTTCATTTCGTCCTCATTCTTGCTCTTATGGTCCATATTTGAGAAAAACACGACATACTACCACACAAATGGTGGAAGTCGATGTGTTTTCTTTTACTTTAATCCCTTGTAAAATTAAAGTATAAAAAAGAGAAATCAAAAGAGCACCTTTCATCGAAAGGTGCTCTTTTGATCATTATCAGCTTATAGCAGATTAAGGAACTTTACTTTTCCTTCCTTTTTGTTCTGTATGAATACATCATAAATATTAATATAAACCATAACGGTGTCAGCAACAATGCAGAACGTGTTTCATTTGCAAACAACATAATAATAAGGATCATAGCAAATAACGTTAGAACGACATAATTAACAAACGGCGTAAACGGTGCTTTAAACGTTGACTCAGCATGTAATTGCGGACATGTTTTTTTATACTTTAAATGACAAACAATAATTACACCCCAAACCCAAATAAAACAAATAGCACTTATTGTTGATACAATTCCAAAGGCTTGTGACGGAATAAGTTTGCTCAAAAGTGCTCCCACTGATACGACAAGTGTGGATATGAACAATGCGTTACCAGGAACATGGTTTTTATTTAGTTTTGCTAAGTTAGATGGCGCCTGTTCACTCCTGCTTAAATTATATAGAATCCTGCTTGTCGAAAACATCCCGCTGTTGCAGGCAGAAGCAGCTGACGTTAACACTACAAAATTAATAATACCGGCAGCAATTGGAATTCCAATTAAGCTAAATGTTTTTACAAATGGACTTTCCTCCGCATTCAATTCGGTCCATGGGTTAATGCATAATAGAACAATAATGGAGCCAATGTAGAAAAATAGTATTCTTAAAGGAATCTTATTAATAGCCGATGGAATATTTTTTCTTGGATTGGCTGTTTCCGCTGCTGATACACCCACTAACTCTACACCAACAAAAGCAAATAAAACCATTTGAAAGGAAAGTAAGAAACCTGAAATACCATTTGGAAAGATCCCACCGTGTTCCCATAGATTTCTGATTGTAACCGTCCCTGCATCGGTCTTAAAACCTATCACAAGTAAAATAATCCCAACACCAATTAATAAAAGAATTGTAATGACCTTTATTAAAGCAAACCAAAACTCTAATTCTCCAAAAAGCTTAACCGTTAATAGATTGAAACCTAATAAAATAATCAAACAGATAATGGCAGGAACCCATTGTGGTATATCAAACCAATACTGCACATATACACCAACAGCAATAATATCTGCCATTGCGATCATAATCCAACAAAACCAATATGTCCAACCAGTCACGAACGCTATTCTAGGTCCAAGATAGTCTTGGGCAATATCTGTAAACGATTGATAACCAACTTTAGATAACAAAAGTTCTCCCAATGCCCTCATAATAAAAAATACAGCAATACCCACCGTTAAATAAGCAAAGATAATAGATGGACCTGCCAGTTGGATTGCTTTACCGGATCCTAAGAATAATCCGGTACCAATAGTGCCTCCAATGGCAATTAATTGAACATGCCGGTTGGCTAAATCTCTCTTTAATTCTTGTTGTGCCAAATCTACTCCTCCTTAAAATTTGCCACAATCTCTTGTGTGACACAATGAGCAGCATAAACATAATCCATCAAAAAAAGAGATTGGATATCATCCAAATCTCCTGGTCATAAGAATATTAAATAGTATTTGTTGTACTAGTAAAATGATTAGTTTAACAAATAGGTATTCTATACTCTTCTGTCCTTTTGCCTGAGATTATGAATCCTTCGGCGCTGCGGAATGCCGCAGTCTCTCCAGAAGCTGCTCCTGCTATAGTTTCATCCATAGCGATCATAGCTCAATTATAGTTTTAACTTAAAATTATTTTCAAATAATTTATAATTCTAGTCTTATTCACTTACCTTGTCAAGAACAAAAGCGCAAGCGCCTTGATCAGCCTCGGGCAAATAAGACGCAAATGAATAGAAGATGTTCTTTGTCTTCAATTCATTTGTGGCTAGGTGCTGGAGCTGGATGTCGCGCACTTATCCACACAGTTGAATTTTATAGATTCCTAAGCAATAAAAAATAAAAATAGAGGCTCAGAAAGCCTCTATTTTTCATCTAAATGAAACAAGTTATTATAGTTGTTCACCATGAGGTTGCGTGATATAGCGAAAAAAAGAAAAGACAGGGTTCCCTTTCTTTTCTTTTTGTAATTCATCATACCGTTGCCATTTATTTATAATTAAACAGTTCTGAATTATGAAATTATTGCTCCATTCCTAACGAATTCATCTGGTTTTAAAAGAACAACATCTCCTTCTTCCGGAACCCCTCCTAGTACAAGTACCTCAGATTTAAATCCTGCAATTCGCATTGGTGGGAAATTAACTACTCCTACCACTTGCCGTCCGCAAAGTTGTTCAGGATTATATCTATGTGTAATTTGAGCGGAAGATTGCTTTATTCCAATCTCCTCTCCAAAATCAATTTCCAGTTTTATTGCAGGTTTTTTTGCTTCAGGAAAAGGTTTTGCACTTATGATTGTGCCAACACGAATATCCAGTTTTAAAAAGTCTTCAAGATTTGCCATAATGCTTTAACCACCTTTTACAATTTTATTTCCTTCTTAAGCTACTCTGTGTTTTTTGCTGCTACCAGAACTCTTGGAAGATCCAATTATTATTCTGTTCTCTAGGCATCAAGATGAAGGCTCTTAATTATCATCGTATAAAAAAGGATAAAAAGAACTATAAACTTATCATAGAAAATTCCCTTGAAATTTTCTTCACCAAGTTTAATAACCTTTTTATCCTGAATGAAGGATTCTATATTTTTGTGGAGATATTCCTTCAGCATTTACAAACCACCTTGAAAAAGAAGAAGAATTCTCAAAACCTAACTCCTCACTAATTTTTGACATCGATCATCCTGAAGAATTTAATAAATGTTTAGCCTCTTTCAGACGAAGTTCAGATATATATATTTTTAAGCTTTTTCCGGTCTTTTTCTTAAACCATGCTGAATAATATACTGGATGGTAATGCTCTATTTTGGCTAAAGTTTCTAATTTTATTGACTCCTTATAATGCTTATGAATATATTCAATTGAAGCAGGCCTAGAGACGTGAAGTTTGCTAGTGACATATCTGGTTAGATCTACTAAAGAGGAGATATCTTGCTGGCACTTTGCTTCCTCCAATAGTAAATAGCGGATTGAAGCCCACTGTTTATCTACCTTTAAATACATACTGCTTGTATTTTCCGGTAAATATTGAATTGGAATATCTAGGATTAAAAATTCATTCCTATCTATTGATCGAAAGTTATGAGCAAATCTCGGGGGAAGATATAAACAGTAATCCGAGTTAAGGTTTATATCTTGCCACTCAGTCTGTATATCTAAGGAGCCTTGTAATGGAAAAAGAAATTGACCAAACTCATGTTGATGAGATTCATATTCCTTAGCATAAGACCTTTTCTCACAAGTTATTTGGTTAACACTTTCCATTTACCTTCCTCCTTAAGCTTTGTTTAGTATCTATTATAATTTTAACCAAAGCTGTAATAAAGAATAAAAAGGGAGGAGCATGGAGTAATTATTTCATCAGAATTTGTAATTGCCTAATATCTAGTTTCTTTCCCTTTTTCCACGGGGTTCTCATCATATGAGACCCAATCACTATAGCTCCCAGCATATAATTTCACATTTTTATAACCGGCTATTTTTAAAGCAATGTAATTAGGAGTAGCGGTCACTCCTGATCCACAATAAACGATTATAGGCTCCTCCTGATTTAACTCAGAAAATCTCCTTTTCTGTTCTTCAGTATTTTTATAAATCCCTTGTTCCAACCCTTCTGCCCAAAATTTATGAATAGCACCCGGGATATGGCCGGCTAGTCGATCAATTGGTTCTATCTCCCCTAAATAGCGTTGTTCCTCTCTTGAATCTATTAATATTGGAGATTTTTTCTTTTTTTGAACAATCTCTTTTACAACCTCGTAGGTAGCCAGCATCTCTTTTTGAATATCCACATCAAAATTAGTTAATTCAAACTTTGGTATTTCCTTTGTTGTTGTATATCCGGCTTCTACCCAGCCTTTAAAGCCTTCATTTAACACATACACGTTTTCATGTCCTATAAAGGTAAGCAACCACCAAAAACGGGATGCATATTGCCCCTCCCCACCATCATAGGCAACAACCGCTTTTGTGTTATCAATTCCCGCTTTCTCGATATCGAGTTTAAACTGATTGATATCAGGAAGCGGATGCCTACCACCATGCTTTGCAACAGGAGCAGATAACTGTTTTTCTAAATCAAAATAGACAGCACCAGGGATATGGCTCTCTTGATAAAGCTTTTCTCCTTTCAAAGAATTTCCTAATTCAAACCGGCAATCTACAATTTTAACCTGCCCGTTCTGTAATTGTTCATTAAGCCATTCCTTATTAACTACATACTTCATCGTTAACTACCTCCATCAATTTGAACTAATAACCAGATAATTCTCTTGTAAAAGGAAATATCCTCTCCCTACTGTGAATAATTTTTACATCAGTTCAATCAATGTAAAAAACCGAAGATAACAAGTTTCTATACAAAACTCGATATCTTCGGCTTACTCATTTACACTATCATTTTTTATACATTTTAAACTCTAAAAAAAGTTCGTTATAATAGGCAAGCATTCTTTTCCCTAGGTTTTCATATACTTCCAGCTTATCTGTTAATTGTGGATCCGGGTAAAATCGTTTATCACCTGATATCTCTTCCGGTAATAGGTCAAAGGCTTTTGCATTAGGTGTTGAATATCCAACATATTCTGCATTTTGAGCTGCATTCTCAGGATCTAACATGAAATTCATAAATAAATGAGCCCCTTCTATATTTTGGGCAGTCTTTGGTATGACCATATTGTCAAACCAGAGATTCGATCCTTCTTTAGGTACGACATAATTCAGATTTTCGTTTTCACTCATCATTTCAGCGGCATCACCTGACCAAACAATCCCAATGGCGGCCTCTTCATTTGCGATAAGCATTTTGATTTCATCTCCGACAATAGCTTTTATATTAGGAGTCAGGCTTTGCAATTTTTGTTTTGCTTCCTGAAGATGTTCTTTATTTTTATCGTTCAAGGAGTAGTTCAGGCTATTTAAACTCATCCCCATTATTTCTCTTGCTCCATCGACTAAAAGGATTTGGTTACGCAGGCTCTCATCCCATAAATCGTTCCAGCTTGTTATTTCTTTTCCCTGCAGCATAGAAGAGTTATAGATAATTCCTACAGTCCCCCAAAAATATGGAATAGAATATTCATTATTTCGATCAAAGTCCAAATTCATAAAACGTGGATCAATATACGTTAAATTTGGCAATTTTGAATGGTCAATCGGAATGAGCAAGTTTTCTTCTTTCATTTTTTCAATGGCATATTCTGATGGTATGGCAAGGTCAAAGGTCGTTCCACCTTGGGAGATTTTCGTCATCATTGCCTCATTTGAATCAAATGTTTGATAAATGACCTTTAACCCTGTTTCCTGTTCAAACTTGTCAATAAGTTCAGGATCAATATAGTCTCCCCAGTTATAAATTGTAAGAGTATTCTCTCCTAAGTACCCTTCAGATGTATTTAGATAATTGGTCCAATATAGGAGGATAAGGGAAACAACAAAAACCAGAGCAAACATACGAACGATCTGTTTCATTTGCCTCCCCCTATTCCATTTGTTTTAAGACTACGTTGATTAATGTAGTAGTAGCCAATGACTAGAATGATTGTAAATAAAAAGATTAACGTTGTTAAAGCATTGATTGTTAAAGATATTCCTTGACGTGCCAGCGAATAAATCTCAACTGATAATGTTGAAAAACCATTTCCGGTTACGAAAAATGTAACGGCAAAGTCATCTAGTGAAAACGTCAGAGCCATAAAGAAACCTGCCAATATTCCTGGTGAAATATATGGAAGGATAACCTTTGTTAACACATTCCAGTTACTCGCTCCAAGATCAAGAGCGGCATCCACTAAAGATGAACTCATTTCTTCGATCTTAGGTAATACCATTAAAACAACAATCGGCACACAAAAAGCAATATGTGATAAAAGAACAGAAGTAAAGCCCAGTTTAATCCCAACAATCGTAAATAATATTAAAAAGGATGCCCCAATAATGACGTCAGGACTAACTAAAAGCACATTATTTAATGTTAAAAATGTATTTTTTAGTCGATTCTTTCTAACATGTGCGATTCCAAGTGCCCCAAACACTCCAATAATCGTTGAAATGGCTGCTGATAACAGAGCAATGATTAGTGTATTTAAAACAATAATGAATAAACGTGTATCAGCAAAAACTTCTTTATACCAATCAAGGGTAAAGCCTTCAAACTGGTGCATCGTTCCACCGCTATTAAAGGAATAATATATCAAGTAAAAAATCGGAGAGTATAAAATGATAAAAACGATGATTAAATAAAGATTCGCTACTTTTCCATTTCGTTGCATCTTATAACATCCCTCTCTTCCGATTTCCAGTTAACATCATAATAATAGCCATCGCAATAATTAAGAATACGGCAATTGTTGCTCCCATTCCCCAATCTTGAATCACAAGGAAATTCTGCTCAATTGCTGTTCCAAGCGTAATCACTCGGTTCCCGGCGATAAGTCGGGTGATCATAAATAATGATAGTGCCGGAATAAAAACAGCCTGACAGCCTATTTTCACACCATTCAACGTTAAAGGAAAAATAACACGACGAAATACTGTCAAAGGTGTTGCCCCTAAATCACTTGCGGCAGCAATTAATGAAGGGTTGAGCTTATCAACTGCATTAAATATAGGCAAAATCATAAACGGAATAAAAATATACACAGAAACAAAGACAAAACTAAAATCGGTAAATAACAGCTGCTGTGCTGACATTCCAAAGAAGACAAACAAGTCATTAACCGGTCCATATGTTCCAAAAATACCCAGGAATGCATAGGTTTTTAATAACAAATTGATCCACGTAGGCAAAATGATGAGAAGCAACCATAATTGCTTATGTTTTGTTCTTGTCAGCAATAAAGCTGTCGGATATCCAATTAAAAGAGAAAACGCTGTGATTAAAAAGGCATACCAAAAAGAACTTATCGTCATCTTAAGATAAACAGGCGAAAAGAATTTTTGATAGTTTTCTAAACTAAATTGCCCCTCTATATTAAAAAATGAATAATATAAAATAAGAATAATAGGAGCAATAACAAAAACAACAATCCACAACATATATGGGATGAAATAAAGAGTACGAGTTTGTCTATTCATCGCTAACCTCTGTATATGATTCTAGTCGTTTGTCGAATTCATCCTCTGTTTCACCTAATCTCATAACATGGATCGCTTCCTTTTCAAAATAAAGACCGATCTCAGAACCTACGATTGCTTTTTCCGTTGAATGAACGAGCCACTCATTGTCTTCTTTGTCATAGCAGCAAATTTCATAATGAACACCCCTAAATAGCTGGGAATCCACTCTTACTTGAAGCTTTCCTTCTTCAAATGTGCTAATTTTTAAATCTTCCGGCCGAATGACAATTTCAACTCTTTCATTTGGATCAAAGCCTTGGTCCACACACTCAAATTGCTTACCCATAAACTCCACTAAAAAGTCCTCTATCATGTTCCCTGAAACAATATTCGATTCTCCAATAAAATCTGCAACAAAACGATTGATAGGTTCATCATAAATATCAATGGGGGTTCCACTTTGTTCGACTTTCCCCTCATTAATGACAAAAATCTCATCAGACATAGCCAGCGCTTCTTCCTGGTCATGTGTGACAAATATAAAGGTAATCCCAAGACGCTGCTGTAATTCTCTTAACTCATACTGCATCTCGGTTCTTAGCTTAAGATCAAGAGCTGATAACGGTTCATCTAAAAGAATAATGTCCGGTTCATTAACAATCGCTCTAGCAATTGCAACCCGCTGTCTTTGTCCACCAGACATTTCATTAATTTCGCGTGCCTCGTAACCAGCCAGGTTCACAAATCTGAGGGCTTCTTTCACCTTTTGCTCAATAACAGCATTCTTAAGCTTTTTAATACGCAGGCCAAAGGCAACATTTTCAAACACGTTTAAATGAGGAAACAATGCGTAGTCTTGAAAAACAGTGTTAACTTGACGCTTATTAGCCGGGACAGAGTTAATGACTTTTCCATTAAAATAAATGGTCCCTGTTGACGGTTGTGTAAATCCTGCAATTAACCTTAACACCGTCGTCTTACCGCAACCTGACGGACCTAGTAGTGTATAGAATTTTCCACGCTCCAGTTCGAAGCTGATATTATTTAATACAGGGTTGTTATCATACTGCTTTGTTACATTCTCAAAGCGAATAACAGCATCGTTCACCATATCGTTATTCCTCCTGCAAGATGAGTATAGCCTAACTATTTCGACATTTTCCTACTTTTTACGAAAAGTAATTATACATCATTTTTTAGAAATAAAAAATAATGTGTGTTACATCCAGTTACAGAAAAAGTACCATATTTTATCTCCAGTTTAAAACCAAAAAGACCCCCAGGTTTTGACGGTATCTTAATACAATGAAAGGCTCAATTTTACTTTTTTAGCTTCATCTGTATAAACACTAATAGTATAAATGCCTTTTTTTCCTTTAAATCTTATTACTCCATTTTTTGCTGAAGATATTGTATCTTCCCAAATCTCCTCATCTGAATGTTCAAGATATATAGTATATTCCCCTTCTTCAACTGAAGCTTCAAAAGGAATAGTCATAGTTCCGTTAACTGTTTCATTGATTTCAAAGGTTTCAACTTCATGATTACCTTTTAATGAACCAATAGATACATTAACTTCTCCATTGGTTGTTGTTTTGTTCATATTTATCACTACATTATCTCCAAAAAAGAAGGTAACGACCAAGGTAATAACGGTGAATAGCCCTATCATTCCTCCCAGAACGATCCCTAGAATTATAAAGACCCGTTTATTCAAACCTTTAAATGATGTATGTGTATGTATACGAGTGTTTAATTTATAAACTAGTCTAAAGATTAGGGGAAAGGCGATTGCTGGAATCAGGATATTAACCCATCCTCCAAATGAGAGGGCTTGAATACTAAATAAAAGCAATGCAAAAAAGTAAAACCCTACACCAAACCAGTAGGTAAACCTATAAAACTTACTTTCTACGTATGGCTTACCAAAAATAAAATATATTGTATTTTTCAAGACTAAACCTCCTACTATTCTTGAAACTAATTCTTTGTAAAATAAAATTCTTTCCCTTATGAAATAATAGCCACATATGATGGCAATGTCTATGTCTACTTCTTCTATCTGGCAATAGTTACTTATATCTGTACGAAAAAAATCCCCTTTTGTCCTTCAACAGACAAAAGGGGATAATTATTTTTCGTTTATTCATTTAATCCACTTGGATTTTGGTAAAGTGATTGTACTTCAGTTGCCGGGATGGCTACTCCATCATACACACGCACTTCATCCATCAATCCTTTGAAAGGAGTATCCCAATAGTTAACACCTAAACCAAATTCAGCATCAAGAGAAGTAAATACATTCGGGAAATTGTCCCCTGTGTATTTAGCCACTCCATTGATATAAAATATAGCATTTCCTTCCTGGACCGTTAAAGTGAGATGTGACCACTGACCTTCAGGTATGGTGGTATCCGTTACAGCATCATACCATTGATCACCGTTGTGTGACCAAACCATTGTATTGCCCCATCCGGTTTTTGGTACGATACTGATCCAATGATTCGATGTTTCTGCCCCAAAGAATGAGGTTGTAAATTCAGTGATTTGCTCCGGCTTTAGCCACATTGATACAGAGTAAGTATCACCTGTAATTAAGCCATCAGCTAATTTCAGTCCCGATTCCCCATCGAATTGAGCAGCTTGTCCCACTTTACCTTCAGTAAATGTAATATTTCCGCCTGTATTATTAAGTCGATCGCCTGTCACGGCTGCGTCCGCTTTTTTACCAGAGCTGTCTTTTAAACCTTCACTAAAATCGTAGAAAGCTGATAAGCCGCCTTCTTCCTTTGCCTTCACTGTAACGGTTACTGTTAGTGTTTCGGTCACATCTCCTAAAGTAATCGTCCCTGTTAAGTTAACCTCAGCATCTTCAGAGCCAGGACCCGGCCGTGTAACAACTCCTTCATTAGACACTGCCTCCGGATTAGAAGATTCCCATGTAATTTGAGCTCCTCTTGTTGCTACTGTTGGAAGTGTTATATTACTAATCACAGTTGATGGGAAAGTAGTCATTAACTCCTGTTTAATTGCTTGTACTAATTTCTCATCAGAAGACGCTTCCACATGACTTCCCCAAATGACAATTCCTTGATCTGACATCGCGCTAAACGTCATAACCCACTTTTGAGAAGTAGGATCATATTGGCGGTTGAACACACCATCATACGTTCCTTCATTATCAATCGTTAATTCCGCTTTGTAATTTCCATAAAGTTTCCATGTTCCTGTTACTGCACCAGAAATGGTGTGATCTTCGTTCAATTTTACCCATGTAGACTCTGTTACGTCACCAGTGATTTCCTTCCCATGGTTAATATATTTATAGTCACCCGTTACATCCACTTCTGAAACCTTCTCAATTGTTTCTCCAGCATAGCGGTATGGTGTTGGTACCGGCCATTGATCTTTATTCTTAAATGTTTGGTGTACACGAACTTCATGCATTTCCCCTTGTTGTGGGAAACGAGTATGAGTAACGATAAATTCCTTGTCTAGTTCATCGTCAATTAGATAAGAGTTATGACCTGGAGAAAGGTAGCCTGTACCAATTCCTGTTCCTTCTTCACCAAGGTCTCTTTTAAATAGGAAGTTTCCTATCATTTTATTACCGATATCTTTATGATCGTCATTACCCGGGAAGTTTCCAACTCCTCTATCAAATGATTCTGGGAAAACAGCAGCATTTCCTTTTGCATCGACATATGGACCATCAGGATTCTTGGATCTAAACTGCCTCATCTGATAGCCGCCATCAGAAGCTAAACCGCCATACGTGATGTATAAGTAATAATAACGTGTTTTCTTATCATATACAGCGTAAGTTCCTTCAGCCGATCTTCCGTAGCCAGAAGCAATTTTTGTACCAAAATATCTGTCGATCATTCTTCCATCTTCTGTTTTTCCATCTTTGCCAGGATACTTTGGCAACCCTGTTTTCTTATCTAATTCTAAAATAAAGGTACCTCCTGACCAGGAGCCGTAAGTCATATATAACTTATTATTTTTACCTTCAAGGATATTAGCATCTATTGCATTGGTATAAAGCTTATTATTATAAGCACCACTTTCCGTAAACCAATCAGGGTTTACTTCATCGATTACACCATCTTTAATAAGATCTGCGATATTTGTATTCTCCCAATGTTTATTTACATTACTGTTTCGATCATATGCTTCATTGCTGGTAAATCCTGAATACATAATGGTATCGACATATTGAAATGGTCCTTCAATATTCTTTGAAACTGCTATACCGATGGCAGAACGGATATAAGTGGAAGACACACTATAATAAATCATATAGGCACCCTTTGTACCATCTTCATTTACATAATGTTTATTCCAAAACACATCCGGAGCCCAAACTGCAAAGCCACCCCTGCTGTCTGAGTCATTTTCTCCAGCCCATTTAAATGACTCTGCCAAGTTCTGAGACAAATCTCCATATACTTTATTATTTGGAGTTGTATACCCATTCGTAAATCTATCCCAATTGATTAAGTCCGTTGACTTAGCCCCATCAATGTGTGAACCATACACATAGTAAGTCCCTGTTTTAGGATCTTTAATAATTGAAGGGTCATGAACAGACGCATTTCTAAATTCGGGTGGTTCCGAATTACTTGTTTGCTTTATGCCTAGGGCACTGCTTGGTATTAACAACAACAGTATTAGAAAAATAGATATGAAGCTTTTAAAATAACCTTTCATTTCGTTCCTTCTCCTCCTTTGTCAAATAAAATGAAAACGTATCCATTTCTTCAGACTCCTATTCCTCCCTACATAAAAACAATAAAACTATATCGGGATTAAACTTTCCTAATATTACTGAATGTAAGGGTTGTTCCTATTCTTACATGAAAATAGCGAAAAAAGGATGTCTTTACATACAAAAATTTAAGTGAACGAATAGATGAAACCTAATAATTGTACGCACCATTAATCAACATTGAATTTCTTATTTATCCTTACAAAACCCCCTATCCCCAAAAGTTATACTTACAACTACGAAGCGTTTACATATGTAGGTTAGTAAGTTTCTGTCAATTAAACAGTACTATAAATCTATAATAATCTCAATATTCTATTATACCTAGCTTACAAAAACATATACATGATCGTACAAGTTATAACAAAATCTGTCGAAAGTACTACGAACCAGTTGTTATCTATCAGAGAATAAAAAATCAAGGGGACGGTATAGGTTTTTATATCGCCCTCTAACCATCTTCTTTCTTTTTTAAATACAGTACTTTTTTAACCTACCCCCAAAAATTCAAAATAACCACCTAAGCTTTTGTTGATAGTCATTTTTTGTCGAAAGAAATTACCCTAAAGGATACGACCTTTTCAATAACTTTCATACAATCCAGTGGTTTTTGGAAGATTTTATTTATTGTACAAAATCAAGTTAAGAGTTAATTATCATTTTCGACACTACACCTATGGGGGGAGTCTAATGAATCAAGTTTTTAGGTGGATTGTCAGATCATTTTTTGCACCTGTCACTGGAAGTACAGGAGCAATTGCAAGTACACTTGGCTTTTTTCTGGCATTTTTACCATTAGATAACTTAAGAATTCCATTATTAATCGCTTTTTCACTTTTGTTACGTCTTAATATCATCGCCTTATTCCTTGGAACATTGATGACCATTTTTATTCCTAACATTCGTCAATTACCATTGCTGGATTTAAATATATTTGAAGATTACTGGTTTTTCTCCTTCCTAAAAATGAAAATACAATCTTCACAGCTAATTGCATCAGGGGTATTCGGAGGATTGATTGGTCTTGTCTGCTACTTTTTCTTCCATTGGTTTTACAATTTAGGACTAAAAAAAAGTGATCGAAACAAAGAGCCTATCTTTCTTGATCCCGCCAAAAGACGCTGGTCAATTATTAAACGGATGATTGCAGGCTTTACAATTTTAATTGTTTTAGTATCCACTTTTTTTATAGAAAGCCTTAATACAAACCCTGTATTTCCAGAACTTCAATTGAATAATAGTACTGAAAAGAGCAAAATCGAGCCAATTAATACAAGTTTCACGGAAGAAGAACTTACTTCACAGGTTCAGCAAACAAATCCTTCTCCTCTTATTCAAAAAAACCTGGGTCAATTGACTCAAAAACAAATGCAAAGCAATCAAGAAGTTTATGGTTTTTATGTCAATTGGGACGAAAATAGTAAAATCTCTTTTAAAGAAAATATAGATTCGATTACAACATTAGTGCCGGAGTGGCTGCAGCTTTCTCCTACTCTTACCCTTAACTCCAGCATAGACAAGTCTATTGTTTCAGAAGCAAAAGCACATAATATAAAGATTCTCCCGGTAGTTAATAATTTTATTCATAACAAATGGGATGGAGATACACTGCACCAGTTATTTACTACTCCCGGAGCTGAAGATCTTTTTATTAAAAATATGTTGGATTATGTAAGAACAAATGATTTAGACGGAATAAATATTGACTTTGAAGCAATCAATCCAAATGACAAAAATAATTTCACTCATTTTATGGAGAAAGTTTATAAAGCATTTCATCAGCATGACCTTATGGTGACATTAGATGTTCCGCCACAGAATAATAGCTATGACTATGCTTCTTTAGCAGCTAACGCTGATCGAATGATTATCATGCTATATGATCAACACCACTCATTGAGTAATCCTGGGCCTGTGGCCTCATCTGATTGGGTAAAAGAGAGCTTAAGCAAACTCAATATTCCTTCAGAAAAACTGATAGTGGGTTTAGGAAGCTATGGTTATGACTGGGAGAAAGACTCTAAACAGCCTGCGGAGGTGATAGCGTTCCAGGATATCATGAAAATGGGAGTTGGAACCAACCTAAAAATCCATTGGAATAAAAAAATAGGCAACCCTTATTTACGATACAAATTAAACGGAAAAAATCATACTATTTGGTTTTTAGATGCTGCTACTTTTTATAATCAAATGAAGGTTGCGATAGATAGCGGGTCAACAGGAATAGCTGTTTGGCGGCTCGGTTCTGAAGATCCTTCCATCTGGAATTACATTAATAAACCAAGTCAAATTCATCATCCATCCAATGCTCTTAAAGCTTTGGCCAGCCCTGAATCTATTCACTATACAGGTACTGGTGAGATTTTAAAAATCGTTTCCGAACCAGAAAATGGGAATAGAACAATTCAATTAAATTCATATGGGATGATAGAAAATGTAACCTATGATAGATTACCAAAGTCTTTTGAGGTGGCTCGTTATGGTAATTCCAAAGAGAAGGAAGTCGTCCTTTCCTTTGATGATGGTCCCGACCAAACCTATACATCACAAATTTTGGACATTTTGAACAAGAATAAGATTAAAGGAACCTTCTTTATTGTTGGAGAGAATGCTTTAATGCATCGTGAGCTTGTTAAAAGGATGCACAATGAAGGACATGAAATTGGCAACCATACATTTACCCATCCTGATCTTGCTTCCATCTCACCATTTCAAACAAAAATGGAGCTAAATGCAAATCAGCGTTTATTTCAAGAAATCACTGGTCATTCAATGACACTGTTTCGTCCACCGTATGTAGCTAATGCTGAACCGGGCACAAAGAGCGAACTGATACCTATATTGAGAGCACAGAATATGGGATATACCATGGTCGGCGAATTCATCGACTCTGACGATTGGAAAAAAATCTCTAGTCAAGAAATTGTAAACCGGGTATTGGAGCAGTTGCCACAAGGAAATGTCATTTTGCTGCACGATGGTGGCGGTGACCGCTCTAATACTGTAGAGGCCTTGCCTATTATAATTAAGGAGCTTAAAGATCGAGGCTACACATTTACCACCATTGGTGATCTAATAGAAAAAAGTGATAGTCAGATTAGCCCCCCTGTTGATCTGAGCAGCCCCTATTCAGTCTATGATAAAGCTGTATTCATGGTCATAAAAGCGTGGCACTCAGGGTTAAGCTTTCTGTTCTACTCAGCTATCATTTTAGGAATCTTGAGACTAGTTATTTTCGTTTTCCTTTCTCGAAAACAGATCAAACAGTATAAAGAGACGGAAATCGACCCTAGCTTTACACCCTTTGTCAGTGTTGTTATTGCCGCATATAACGAGGAAAAAGTTATAGGCAAAACAATTCAGTCTATATTATCCAGCGATTACTCTGCTTTTGAGATACTTGTAATCGACGATGGGTCAAAGGATGATACTGCCGGTGTTGTTCAAGAAATATATGCAAACAACCCTCTCGTTAGATTAATTAAAAAGAGCAATGAAGGAAAATCTTCCGCTGTTAATCTTGGCTTTAAAGAAGCAAGAGGGGAAATTGTCGTTGCTCTTGACGCTGATACACTCATTGCCGGGAATGCCATCTCATTGCTAGTGAACCATTTTAAAAATAAAAATGTTGCTGCTGTTTCAGGTAATGTAAAGGTCGGTAATAAGAGGAACCTTCTAACAAACTGGCAGCATATTGAATATGTGACAGGCTTTAATCTAGAGAGAAGAGCCTTTGCAGCTCTCAATTGCATTACAGTTGTACCAGGTGCAATTGGTGCATGGAGAAAGACGGCGGTAGAAGAAGCAGGATACTTTAAAGAGGATACACTGGCAGAGGATACCGATATCACTCTTACTCTTTTACGTAATGGAAAAAAGGTTGAATTTGAAGAAAAGGCTTATGCCTATACAGAAGTCCCAGAGGATATTAAAAGTCTAGTAAAACAGCGTTATCGTTGGGTTTATGGAACGTTACAATGTTTATGGAAACATCGTGAAGCTTTATTCAATAAAAAACATAACTCATTAGGGTATATCGCCCTTCCAAACATGTGGCTCTTCCAATATATCTATCAAACCATATCACCTATTGCTGATGTATTATTCATTTTGGCCCTTTTTAACACACACACTGAAAAAGCAGTCATTGGATTTACTCTTTTTTACTTGTTGGATTTATTTACTTCCCTATATGCGTTTCGATTGGAGAAGGAAAGCCCTAAACCATTAGTTTCATTGTTTTTGCAACGAATCTTGTATAAACAGCTTATGACTTATGTGGTAATAAAGTCTATCTTCTCTGCAATAAAGGGAGTAACTGTTGGTTGGAATAAACTGAAACGAAAAGGGAATGTAACTCAGGAAGCCTCTTTTGAGAAGATTGGTTAAATAGTATATAATGAAAATTTTTTATGGTCTTTCCCATTTTAGGAAAGGCCTCTTTTAATTGATTTATCCTAAATTAACAGGCCGTAATATCCTCGTTTGAGTGGACACAAGAAGCAAACTGCCCTTTATAGCAGCATAATTCTTGCTTAATAACAAAAACAAGGATCACCATAATTTTTGGTGATCCTATTTAAAAGAATGACTATTTTTTTGTTGTTTTCTTTTTCATCAATTTGATTTTGCAGCTTTTCCTTTTGCGGATTGAGAAACTTCTTGTCCACGGTTGGTTATCGTTGTTAGTTCGCTGCTTGGATTAGTTTTCTTTGGCGGGGGTGTAGTCGTTGTTGCTTTTTTGCTTGTCTTAGGTTTTGTTTCTGCAGCAGCGGCTGTTGGTTTACTCGCTGTATTATTTTCCTTTGACGTGGTTGTAGTTGTTGGTGTTGGCTTTTCACTTTTCTCAGGTGTCGCTTCTGCAGTAGTTGCTGTTGGTCTACTTGTTGTACCAGTTTCCCTCTGCGTAGTTGTTGATGATTTTACACTTGTCTTAGGCTTCGTATTTACAGCAGGTGTTGTGATTATTGTCTCATTCGTACTAGCTAGGTTTGTTGTCGTACTCGTTTTCAATACTTTTGTATTCTGTTGACTAGATGCTTGATCCATATTACTCATGTTCTTATTTTCTATAGCCGTGTTATTAGGACTATCATTAGAAATCTTGGTTTGAACTTTTTGCACGTCTATTGTTGGCGTTTGATCTTTCACCGTTTTTTCAGCTTGGCTGATTAAACCCTCTTTTTCCCTGTCTTCGAATATCTTTAAAGCATTTTCTTTCATTAATAGTTTAGAAGATTGATCGACTAACAAGCTGTTGGTGACAGAAAACGTAACAGCACCTGCTAATATCATAGCAAGGGCACCCTTAGTTAGTGTCATATAATTCCCCTCGTATTTTAAAATGATTGCATTATAAAAAATACGATCGTCAACATGTATTATGGGGGTGAATAAATAGAATATTCTAGTTTTTTCATTCCTAGACTACATCGATAACCTTATTTATACCTTCACTTTTGTAATATTACTATCAGCTAAGGATGTGGAACAAAGACCACCGTAAGAGATCTCTTAGGTCCATATAATAAAGAAACGCTACCTATAATGAATTATATTGAAGGAAAACGTATCGTAACGGTCGTTCCATGCCCCTTAGAAGTTTGGAAGTCAATTGTTCCTTTATATTTTTCTACAATATTAAAGCAAATCATCATTCCTAATCCTGTTCCTTTACTTTTTAAAGAATAAAAAGGAGTTCCAAGAGATGCAACCTCTTCTTCCGACATCCCTCTTCCATGATCAGTAACATTAATTACAACAAAACCTTTTTCACTTCTAGCTGTTACAAGGACTAAATCACCCATTTTAGAGGCCTCAATGGCATTTTTAATAATATTGATTAATAGTTGTTTAAACTCTATGGTATTAATAGAAATAGTACAATCACCCATTATGTTTAATTCGATTCGATTATTATGCAAAAGTCCATATGAATGTAGTAAATCTTTAACACTTTGTAGAACCAACTTTACATCCACTGTTTCAAGTACCTTTTCTTTTTCCGGTTTGGCAACAGATAAAAATTGAGAAATGACCTGTTCTGCCGTTCCTAACTCATCAATCATCAAAGCAAGATGTCCTTTTCTCTCGGCGGAAAATGAAGTGTCTTGTTCAAATAACTGTAAAAATCCCTTCACAACGGTTAAAGGATTCCTAATTTCATGTGCAACAGCAGCTGAAAGTTGGCCTGTTATCTTCAAACGACCAGATTGTTGGATTTGTTCATAATACAATTGTTGTTGTTTTATTCGCCTATTCGTTAAGTAAAAAATAAAATAGACAATAATTTGGCTCGCAATAAAGTTGATCAAATTTCCTATTAAATCCTCTTCTATGTAAGGATACCGATTTCCTTGATCAAAAATCATAATATAGCAAAATAATAATATGATTGATACAAAATTTGATAACAATGAAAAATAAAAAAGTTTTGAATCAAAAAATAGAATCGAAAATGCCGGAATAAAACATAGTAAAATAAAGTTGGACCACGTCTCTGGATATAAAAAGAAAAGTGTATAAAAGTAAACACCTGCAATGACTGTGATCATGATTCGAAGGGCATCTGTACCATATTTAGGATAAAGTAATAAACAAATAGACAAAACAAACACCCAAATAATATGAAAGATATAACCAAACTCGAACTCTCCCATACGCGGATTATTAATTATCAAGCCCATTATCATCATAGCTATTACAATTAATACAACTATATAGTACATTTTTTTGTTTAATTTATTATGAAACTCCTTCATACATCCCCCTTTGTTATCCATTGATAATTACAAACTAAAATATACCATTATTTTAATATACTGGAGCAATTTTTAGGCTCCAATTTATGAATACGGTTTTCGTAACATATCTAAATGAGGTTTAAACTGGTAGAAATTATGGACAGTATAGGTTTAATCTCATGTTTAAATGTTCTATGACTTCTTCAGGCATTTCCTTGACCTTGATATCCTCACCTAGGAAAAGCAGCCAATTGATCATTTCAGTCAGTTCTTCCAGATTATTAACATTGATAAAAGTCTTTAGTAAAGCTGTGGTTTGGTAAGGATTTGTATAGGAAATTGAGACTTTTAAAAGATGGTATTTTTTGAACTGGGCAATCGCCTTTGGACCAAGTTCAACTACAAGATTTATTACTTCTTCCTGCTTATTTAATTTTTCCAAAATAGTCTTCTTGCTTAATCTGTTTTTCACAGGATATGGTTTAACATTGATGAGATTGTCTACGGGGAAAATTTGTCTCTTTTCTTCTTTTAAGTCAAAGCCTTCAATCAACCAAATATTTCTTTCACGATAAAGGTGCAGGAGATTGATTGGATACGATATTATTTCCTTCTCCTCTATGATGGTAATCAATAAGTAGCTATCCAAAAGAAGTGCTTGGATAAGTTTTTCTAAAATTGGATGGGGCAGGTCTGACAGTTCAAGCAGGTCTGGATTATTTGGATTGGTCCCTTCAAAAAGCAAGATTTGATTTAATAATACTAATTCATCCTGCTGGTTTTCAGAGATGAGGCCAAGTAATTTTTCCGCTAAAGACTGACGGCTCTTTAGATAAGGGAGTTGTTGATTTCTTGTAGCCATAAAGGCAATAAAAAGAGCTTTAATCTCATTATCAGTAAAGCGAACGGTGGGCAGTACAGAATTGTTCATGACAGAGTAGCCCCCATCCCTTCCTACTTCAGCGACAAGCGGCATCCCCATTGCTTCAATTTCTCTTATATCTCTAATAGCAGTGGAACGGGAGATACTAAATTCTTGCATAATCTCAGAAATTGTAAAGTGGGATCGGTTGTTGATATATCGCATGATAATATTAATTCGTTCAACTTTTTTCATCGGATCCTCCTAAACAGTATCATTTTTTGACATGATTAAGGACTATTATAAACTCATCAAGTGAAAAGACAAATCATTTGAAAAAATTTATAAAAAAGGAAGGTTTTGAAAAATGACACAATATTCGCTGGAAGAAAAAGAAAGCTTCACTGTATTAGGTATTGGAATTGAGCTAAAAAGCGATTATACAGACTACGCTGGCATAAACAAGGAAAAGGTAGACTTTTGGCAGGAAGTCAAACAAGATGGAAGACTTGACACTCTAAAATCTATAGCCACAAATGACTACATTTTTACTGTGAACGAAGCGGTAAATAATAAGATGATGCATTATGCCGGTGTCATGACAGAGCAATCTCTACCAGAAGCATCGAGAGTTATTCAATTTCCTAAAGGGGAATACCTGATTGTTCAAGGGGAAGGAAAGACAGCTGATGAATTGAGTAATACACTCACTGGCATTGCCTTTGGTCAAGTATTGCCTAAAGCAAAAGATTTTGCTTATGTTGGCGGGCCGAATGCAACAGTTGAGATGGGACAGCGAAACGGCTTTGTATTTGGTGAAATGTGGATCCCTGTTGTTAGGAAATAACTGGTGAGATAAAATTGCCCCATATTGTAGATTTTAAAAATGTGTCTATAGCTCTTGATTGAGCGTAAAATTATTATTTATTCCATAACAAAGACTATCATTCACGCCAATTATTTAGGCATTCAAATTACGAAACAGGACATCTCCTTCATACTAGAGAGTGCTGTTTCTTTTTTGTGTCATTTACTTATGATACAGTTCCTAGCTGTATATCAATATGAATGAATCTACTTACCTTTTTCATGCCCTCTAAAAAATATTCTTATCTACTAATTTATGTATTTGTACCCATTGCCTTCTAAATATTCTATTGACAACGCCCTTAAGAGGATATACATTAACGATATTGATAATTATTATCAATTAATCTCATATTAAGGAAGGAAATATAAAATGATTGTAAAACAAAAATTTTCATTATTCTTAACATTACTAACTTTTATACTTTTACTTGCATTAGTAGGTTGTTCAGGTGATGAGCAAACAAATGCAAAATCTGAACCAACTTCTACTGAAGAATCTACTAAGGAAACAACGGAATCAGAAGAAACAACAGAGTATCCAATCGTGATTAAACATGCACTTGGTGAAACAACAATTGAAGAAAAGCCTGAACGCGTTGCTACGATTCAATGGTCAAACCATGACGTGGCTCTTGCTCTTGGTGTTGTGCCTGTAGGTTTTTCAGCTGCAAACTACGGTGTTCAAGATGATAGCGGAATGTTACCTTGGACTGCAGATAAATTAAAAGAACTTGGTGCTGAAACGCCAACTATTTTCCAAGATACTGACGGTTTAGATTTTGAAGCAATTGCTGACGCTAATCCAGATGTCATTCTTGCAGCATACTCAGGTATTACTCAAGAGGAATATGATACATTAAGTGAAATTGCTCCCGTTGTTGCCTATCAAACCAGCCCTTGGGTAGCTTCATGGCGTGAACAAGTTACATACAATGCAATGGGTATGGGTATGGAAGAAGAAGGAAAACAACTGATTGCCGATACAGAGAAACTAATTGAAGAAAAAGTAAATGAACATGCTGAAATTAAAGGTAAAAAGGCCGCATTCGTAAGTATTAGTGCCGATGATTTATCTAAATTCTATATCTACTCACCAGGAGATCCACGTGGTGCATTCCTTAATGAGTTAGGAATGGAATATCCTGAAAGTATTACAAGTCAAATCACTGATCCAAATAGTTTCTTTATAGAAGTAAGTGCTGAAAATGCAGATATGCTTAACGATGCTGAAATTTTGGTATCATACGGCGATGAAAATACACTTGCAGCTCTGCAGGCTGATCCAATCCTTGGAAAAATCCCAGCGGTAGAGAGAGGTTCTGTCGTCATTATTGGAGATAACACTCCACTTGCAGCAGCTGGAACTCCTAGCCCACTTGCAATTGAATACTCAATTGACGAGTACTTAACATTACTCTCAGAAGCTGTAAGCAAAGTTCAATAAAATGAGTAATATATCCGTTTCAGAAAATAAGCAGTTACATTTACCGAAAAATTTCATAGCAGTACTTATACTTTCAATTGTCTTACTCGGTATTTGTGTATTGGCTTCTCTTGCTTTTGGCTCTCGAACAGTTGGATGGAATGAGTTAATGGACGGCTTATTCCATCCTGAAGTACAGACTCACGGAGCAAATGTTGTTCGCCAAAGAATTGCTAGAACTGTATTTAGTATTATGTGTGGTGCTGCATTAGGAGTTTCTGGGTCTCTGATGCAATCAGTCACTCGTAATCCTATTGCAGACCCTAGTATATTAGGGGTTAACACAGGTGCAGCACTATTTGTCGTTTGTGGAATAACATTTTTAAATATTGGTACTGCTAGTCAATACATTTGGCTTGCATTAGCAGGAGCGATCATAACTGCCATTTTTGTATTCGGAATTGGTTCGATGGGGAGTGGCGGTGCCACGCCCCTTAAACTTGTTTTAGCGGGTGCTGCTACTAGTGCTGCGTTATCATCCCTTGTTATGGCCATTATGATTCCCCGCTCTAATGTTATGGATCAATTTAGATTTTGGCAGGTTGGTAGTGTCGGATCAGGAAATTGGAGCTCTATCTCTCTTTTTATTCCTTTTCTTATTATCGGAATACTAATTGCCATCTTCACAGCTCCAGCACTAAATGCATTAGCATTAGGTGATGAAGCAGCTACAGGATTAGGTGTACGTACAGGAACACTTAGACTTGTTGCTGCCTTTGGTGGCGTATTATTGTGTGGTGCTGCAACAGCACTCGCAGGTCCTATTGGATTTATAGGATTATTAGCAACACATGTGATTCGACTCATTATTGGTCCTGATTTACGATATATTATCCCAATGTCAGCTCTTTCAGGTGCCATTATTTTAACTATATCAGATATATGCGGTCGGATTTTAGGAAGTCCTGGTGAGCTTGAAGTTGGTGTCGTTACTGCATTTATTGGAGCTCCTATTTTAATTTTAATAACTATGAAAGCGAAAATGCGTACGTTATGATGAATGAATCTATAAATCTTATAATAATAGGTAGAAAAAAGAGACATCGTCGTTATATCCTCGTGACTTCTTTACTTGCAATTATCGCCTTTGCTCTTTGCTGCACAATGCTTATGCTGGGAAATACGATTTATCCTGTTTCAGATGTCATAAGCGTTCTGCTGGGTGAGAAAGTAAAAGGTGCCTCATTTGCAGTGGGAACAATCCGTTTCCCAAGAATGGTTGCAGGTGTTTTTGCCGGATTTGCTTTCGGTGTTGCTGGACATGTATTTCAGACGATGCTTCGTAATCCCCTTGCAAATCCAAATGTTATCGGAATAACAACTGGTTCAAGTGCTGCGGCTGTTTTTTGTATCATCGTTCTTCATGCAAGTAATACCTTTGTTTCGATTGCTTCTATTATTGGTGGACTTGCTACAGTAATCGTTATTTTTCTATTATTAAAGGGTACTTCTTTTTCAATTGGCAGATTAATTTTAATAGGAATTGGTATTCAAGCCATGCTGAATGCAGTTGTATCTTACTTATTATTGATTGGTCAACAACAGGATATCCCTACTGCTATGAGATGGCTAAGTGGTAGTCTAAATGGAGCTAAAATGGAGGAACTCTACCCTCTTATGGTAACAGTTCTTATCTTTGCACCAATTATTATCGCGTTCGGGAAACGATTAGATATGTTAGAACTTGGGGAACAAGCAGCAACATCACTGGGAGTCGATACGAATAAGACACGATTTGTACTTATCATCAGTTCGGTGCTTATTATTGCGTTAGCTACCGCTACAACAGGACCTATCGCATTTATTGCGTTCCTTTCCGGGCCTATTGCAAAAAGACTAGTTGGTGTTGGTTTCTCTAGTATTATACCAGCAGGTCTTGTTGGCATCATTTTAGTTTTAGCATCAGATCTTGTAGGACAATTCGCATTCGTTGCCAGATACCCTGTAGGTGTCATCACAGGTATTCTTGGAGCACCATACTTGATTTACTTGCTAATCCGAATGAATCGAAAGGGGGATTTATAATGAAACCGATACATGCTTTTCAAGCTAAAGGAATCACCGCTGGATACGATAATAAAACGATCCTACACGATGTAAATATTTCCATTTCAAGCAACAAAATAAGCATTATTATTGGAGCCAACGGTTGTGGTAAGTCTACTCTGCTTAAAACAATGGCTAGGCTGATTAAACCTACTTCCGGGCAAGTTACCTTGGGAGGAAAACCAATTCATAAAATTCCACCAAAACAGTTAGCCCGTGTATTAGGACTTTTACCACAATCACCAATTGTTCCGGAAGGAATTACCGTTGCAGATTTAGTTGGTCGAGGGAGATTTCCACACCAAACATTCCTAAAAGGATGGACAAAAAAAGATTATGAAGCTGTTAGTGAAGCAATGGAAATCATGAAAATCACTGAATTTGCCGACCGGCATATTGATGAGCTTTCAGGTGGTCAAAGACAGCGTGTATGGATTGCTATGGCTCTGGCACAACAAACAGACATATTGTTTCTTGATGAACCGACAACCTATTTAGATATCACCTATCAAGTTGAAATACTCGATCTGCTAACAGATCTTAACCGAAAATACGGAACAACCATTGTCATGGTTCTTCATGATATCAACCTTTCAGCACGCTATGCTGACCATATCTTTGCTCTTCATAAAGGAAAACTTGTTGTGGAGGGCGAGCCGGCAGAGGTTATTACAAGTACATTGATTGAAGATATATTTGGTCTTCATTGTACTGTGGTAGAAGACCCTATATCGGGTTCTCCTTCTGTGGTGCCGATTGGGCGGCATCATGTGAATAGGGAACTGATTCCTAGTTAAAGATATGTTTTTGTGTGATTTCGTTTACAGGGTAATGTTCGTAACCTTTCTAGTGACCGGACATAGATTCTTCGTTATGTATTGAAAATCAAAGACCACATTCAGTGCTTAGGGAGTGGTCTTTCTTTCCACAGAACTTTTTTATTTAACCTAATTTATTATTCCTGTCTTAATATCTTAGTTTTCCTATTAAGATAGTTAAATGCTAGTTATTGAAATATCTAATAGTAATTAACACTCAGCAGTTTCTTCCTATTTATATAATTTAAAATACAAGCTTAAACTCATATTATGATAATTTCAGAAAGTTAATTACCTGTCTTTATTTAAATTTTATTTAGTCTCGCCATCACTTTTAATTGCTTGACAAGACTCTCTTTTAATAAGTGTAGCATTTACCTTTTCCACGATCCCTCGTTGCTGTTCTTTCTCAATTGATTCAATAAGAAGTGTTGTTGCCTTTTTAGCGATATCGGAAAATGAAATTTCGACTGTTGTTAGCGGTGGATTTAAATAAGATGAAAAAAATGAATTATCGAATCCAATGATTGATATATCTTCTGGAATACGTAATCCTAATTCACTTGCTGCTTTATATGCACCAATTACCATCGTATCATTACTTACAAAAATGGCTGTTGGCAGATTAGGTCCTCTAAAAAAATACTTTACACCCTCGTATCCACTACTCTCTGTAAAATCACCATGGTAAATAGCATCCTTTGTCATCTCTATTCCGTGTTGCATTAGTGTTGTTTCGAAGCCTGCTAGCCTTTCTTTTGCAGACAATTTATTTAAATTTCCAGTAATAATACCGATAGAAGTATGTCCAAGTTCCAATAAGTACGATACCGCCTTAACACTACCCTCATAGTTATCCGCATTAATATATATCGCATTGTGATTTGTGTTATAAACTTCACTCGTATCTATCATAGCAATGAAATGTTTTTGTTCAATTAGTTTAAATATAAGCTCGTTTTCTGCTTCTTGCGTCCCTACAAAAATGGCTCCATCAATTATCTTTTGATAAAAAATACTTTGAACCTTTTTTAAATCCTCTTTTGAATATGCAATAGAGATAAGGACATAATAATCCATTTTATTTGCTTGGTCACTGACTGCACTAACAATTGGAGAAAAAAACGGGTTATCATGTATTAAAGTATCATCCGTTGATTTGACATGATGAGGTTCCTCATTATCCTTTACATCTAATAAAATGATTGCAATCATTTTATTTTTTACACCAGCTAACTTTTGTGCTGAAGCATTGGGAGCGTAATTGTATTCTTCGATGGCTTTCCAAACCTTTTCTCTTGTGGATTGTGGTATATCTGGATAATTATTAATAACTCTTGATATTGTACTTCTAGATAATCCTAGAAGTTTAGCTAAGTCCTCACTGCGCATAAAGTCTCCACCTAATCACTGATATTTATCATATTATATCAGATAGAAATTCAAGTTCTTGAATTTAAAGACTAATTAATTTGATTGGTGGATATCAAATATTAAAGACACTGGAAACTTTTACATTAAAAGTGATTGAAATTTTTTGACTTATAGTTTAACATCGTTATTGAAAGCGTTTCCGTTTACTGCTAGCAAACAACTTAGAAAATACATAACTATGATTAATGTTTTTTTTTACTCTTTCACTAACACGCGTTAGTAGAAGTTATGAAATTTATTCATGTTCTTCAAAATACTATTAACAACAACAATAAGCTTTTATAACTTAAAACAGAAAGCGGTTTCTAAACTAAATAAAGAGATCTAGAATAACATTTTAACAATTCCACTTTAAAATATTCTCTAACTACATAACTCAAGTAATATAAGAATATTTTATACATTCCACAGAAACCGGTTTCCTCCTTAGAGGTGGTGATTATTTATAACAAACATTTAGTAATAAAATTCTAATACTATGGAGGTAAATTATGAATTTTAGAAAATTAGTTATTCTTTCAATTGCAGTTATTCTATTTTGTTCAAGCTTTCCCTTTAAAAGTAATGTTTCAGCTGCTGAAAACCCATCAACTGATACAAGCTCAGCATCAAAAGATTGGGAATTAATTTGGTCTGACGAATTTAATGGCGACGATATAAACATGGAAAACTGGAGCTATGATGTTCCTACAAATGGTAGGTATAACGGTGAAATACAATCGTATACAGAAAATAATGCCTTTGTTAAAGATGGATCTCTTATTCTTGAGGCTAGGGAAGAAGATATTACAGAGGCAGATGGAAAAACATATAACTACTCTTCTGCTAAACTAATTTCCAAAGGTAAACAAAAATGGACGTATGGAAAAGTGGAAGTAAAAGCAAAAATGCCTTCAGGACAAGGAATTTGGCCTGCAATTTGGATGATGCCAGAGGATGAACCTTTTTATGGTACATGGCCAGTTAGTGGAGAAATTGACATTATGGAACTATTAGGACATGAACCTGATACAATTCATGGAACAATCCACTTCGGTAATCCACATCAACAACGACAAGGACATTATTATTTACCTGATGGTCAATCATTTGCTGATGATTACCATATTTACAGCATAGAATGGGAACCTGGTGAAATTAGATGGTATGTTGATGGTAATTTATATCACACTGCAAATGACTGGTTCAATAAAAGTGATTCTAATGCAGATGACTATACCTATCCAGCACCATTTGATCAAGATTTCTTCTTAATTATGAACATTTCAGTAGGTGGAGGCTGGCCAGGTAATCCTGATGAAACAACAGTATTCCCTCAACAAATGGCAGTTGATTATGTAAAGGTCTATCAAAAAGATGAGTACCCTGAACGTGAAAAGCCTGTAAGTGAGGATAACGATGATGTTAGAGCTCCTCTTAAGGATGGTAATTACGTTTACAATGGTAGTTTTGATATGGAAGACCCTTCTGTAGACGGTGTAGAAGGTGTACTAAATTCTGATTATTGGAAATTTTCAACAGATGGAGGCGCAATTGCGAATCTTGCACCAAATAACGGTGCAATGGATGTAAATATTCAATCAGGCGGTAATGTTGAACACGGAGTTCAATTACTTCAAGCTCCAATTCATCTTATAAAAGGAGCTAAGTATAAAGCTTCCTTTAAAGCAAAAGCAGAGAATGAAAGACCATTAAAAGTTAAAATAGGTGCAGATGGAGATCGAAGTTGGAAAGATTATGCTGGACAAGATCCTTTCACTCTAACAACTTCTTGGGAGGATTACTCATTTGAATTTACTATGAATGAAGAAACTGATAGTAAAGCTCGATATGAATTCAATATGGGGCTAAATGACGGAGATATTTCACTTGATGATGTAAGATTAGAGAAAATTGAAGATGCAGAACCTGTTGATCCGTCAAAAATTGTAAGAGACCCACTTCCAACTGGAAACTATATTTATAACGGTACTTTTGACCAAGGTACTGAGAGAATGGGTTTTTGGGAATTTAGAACAGACGAATCCGCAGATGCAACGAAATATATCGGAAGTGCAGTAAATGAAAGAAGATTTGAAGCATTGATCAGTAATGGTGGTAACAATAAAAATTCAGTACAATTAGCTCAAAATGGTTTTAATCTAGAAAATGGAAAACCATATCAATTAACCTTTGAAGCAAGTACAGAAGCAGAAAGGGATATTCAGGTAGCTATCACGAATTCGAAGTCTGATATAATACATGAAGAAACAGTTAACTTAACACCAACTACACAAGAATATACGTTAGATTTTACAAATGATTTTGCAACCGATAATAGATCAGAGCTCCAATTTAATATTGGTGGTAATCAAAACGATGTGTACATTGATAATGTGTTCATGAAAAGACTACCATTGGAGCAGGTAGAAGGTAATCTTGTTAAAAATGGAATTTTTGACGGCCTAGCTAGTTGGAGAGCAGAAGCATATAATCCCGGTAAAGCAACTTTTGCAGTAAACGAAGAGGGACAAGCTAAAGCAGCTATTACTGATATCGGTACTGCTGATTGGAACATTCAATTATTCCAACAGGGAATTAATATCGAACAGGATGCTACTTATGAAGTATCTTTTGATGCAAAATCTACTGTGGACCGACCATTACGTGTACAAATTCAACATAATGGTGAAGAAGACAACAATTGGACAGGATACTTTGATCAAGCGGCAGAACTAACAAATACATTGCAGACATTTACCTACACATTTAAAATGAGTGAACCAACAGATCCATCAGCCAAATTTGGTTTTGCTTTAGGAAAAGATGCTGATGGATTAACACCAGCAGAAATACAGGATGTATTTATTGACAATGTTGTTATTAAAAAAGTAGAAGACAATAGTAATCCAGAAAGTCCTCCAGGCACTGATGATCCAGGTACTGATAATCCAGGCACTGATGATCCGGGCACTGATAATCCGGGCACTGATGATCCGGGCACTGATGATCCAGGCACTGATGATCCAGGCACTGATGATCCGGACACTGATGATCCGGGCACTGATGATCCGGGCACTGATGATCCGGGCACTGATGATCCGGGCACTGATGATCCGGGCACTGATGATCCAGGTACTAACGAGCCAAATACTAAAGACCCAGAAGTAAAACAGGGTGAAAATTCTGGAGAAAAACAAAGATTACCTGACACTGCAACTAACACGTTTAACCTACTTGCTTTAGGGCTATTAGTAGTCATGTTTGGTTCAGTTTTAGTTATTAAAGCTCGTAGAAAAAAATCCTTTTAACGTAAATAGCACTAATTCCTTTAAGGAATAGTGCTGTTTTTTTATTTAACATAGAAAAACACGGTTGTACCCGTACACTATCAACAAAATGTCAAATCTCTTTTCCGTTAATTGTTATAAATAACTATTAAACTTTAGAAGATCTGTTTTTTGTTTCAAACATCCGAAATCGATCAAGGATCATTTCTAGTCTTGCTCGGTTATACCTCTGCACAATAATAAAAGGGACGTTGAAAAACAATGCATATAAGATCATTACCCAACCAGCCCAGACTGGATTCCAAAAGAAAAACAGCGGAGCAGGGAGAATTGATAGCCAATGAGCTAGTTCGGCTCTCTTCGTCTCAGCAGCAAATCTTTGAAGAGTGTCATTGTCGAACCCATGTAGAGCCTTTTTTTCATATCCAAACTTAAAAAGGCGTGCACCATCTGGAACGGCTCCTTTCCACTTTTTCACACAAAAAAGACGCTGCCATAAATGACCTGAGTTTTCCCAAGCGGCAATCTTAAAAAGCGAGGAACTTCTTTGAAAATATCGTAATGGCACGAAAAAACAGCAAACAGAAACGAGTAGATGAAAAAAGGCCCAGGCTACCACGTCGATAATGATGGTCCACATAATCGAAAATGAAATGATCGGCATATCGATTCCCCTGTCTAGACTTTAATGTTCCTTCCCTTCCATGTTACTGTACGCACTATTTTTGTCAGGTACAAAGAGTAGACAAAAACACCTGTAAAGAATAGCAATAAGAAAGGAAACAAAGGAAAAACCCATATATAAAAATTACCTGTTTTTCTGGCAAGAAAGGCTGTTTGCCACGTATATAATAGATAGAAAAAAAGACTAATGACGATCACAACCAAGTTTGGTTGAAGAAGGGAAATAATGAGCCCTCCTATCAGTGCAAAACCACCACAGATCCAAAGGTTAATGAAAAGCATGACAGTTCCGTGAGTTGACTTCGATGCCGTAGCAAAGTTCTTCGCCCAACCTTCTATCAACTGCTTCCATCCTTCAGGATACATCCGGAATGAAATAATGCCTTTACCACCATAACAAAATATTGGAAACTGATTTTCCCTGAAGACTTTCGCAAGGGCAAAATCATCCATAATCGCGTTTTTCGCTTTTTCATGGCCTCCTGCATGAAAATAGTTTTCTCTGTCACATAGTATACAAGGACCAAAGGCACCAGCGGCTGGAAATGTTTCTTTCCAAGGAGTGAAAATATTCATACCAATCATGACGATCATGTTGAATACAGCGGAGAAGTTTTCATAAACTCGTTTGATCGTGTGATACGGTTGGACAGAAAAAACTCCTTCTGCACCATGATCCATATAAGAAAACAACAATGTTTCGAGACTAGTTTCATGAACGAATTGAGTATCCGCATCTAAAAATAACAACCATTTTCCTTTTGCGTGCTTGGCTCCCGTCCAACAAGCATGCGATTTGCCCGAGCCCATGTGAGCAACTTTTTCATTTTGAAGAACTGTTGCTCCATATTGTTTCGCCACCGAAACGGTACGATCTGTCGAGGCATCATCGACAACGAATAATTCAAATTGTTGAAAGCTTTGTTGTTTTAAAGATTGAAGTAAAGCTTCTATCCTTCCTTCCTCATTTCTTGCAGGTATTATAATTGATAGTAAAGGAAGAGGGGTGTGGGTATTTTTTTTTATAGGAATTAATGGTGAAGACCAAAACATTAGGGCACCGCTTATCACACCGATCATCGTAAGTAGCCAAATACTAATCCATACTATAAACATTTCTCTTCCCCCTCCTATAAAGCAACCATTGTATGTATATGCGCTTTTTGCTGCCTGTCCACTTGCTTTTGTAAGGGAACTTCAAGTTCCATATGTCTGATCTCTTTCAACAATTTTATCTCGAACTTGCTGTCCGCTTAACGTCACCATAGGCATTCCTCCGCCAGGGTTGACCGTTCCACCGACGAAATATAAATTTTCATATCGTTTACTTTGCTTACTATGTTTAAAGCCCTTGTTTTTCTTCCGATCAGATACAGTGCCATATATTGAACCCCGATCAGAATTATATGTACGTTGGATGTCTTCCGGTGTCCAAATATCTTTCGTCACGATATTTTCCCGCAATTGATCAAGCCCCATCTTTTCCAATTTCATCAATACTTTTTCAGCAAATGCCTCATAATCTTCTTGGGTAAATGGGTTATCTTTTATATAAGGAATATGCGGCAGAATTTTTAAATTTTCATAGCCGGACCTAGCCTGAGACAGATCTGTTTTATTGACATTAACAAGATATATGACAGGATCGTCCGGCAATTCATGGCTGTGAAAGATTTTATCCATTTGCTGCTTGAGGTTTTCTGAAAAGAAAAAATTGTGATGGCTTAGCTGTGGGTAGCTTTTTTTCACTCCTACATGGATGACCAACCCAGAACTCGCTGGTTCAAACTTCTTTTTAAGTTTACGAATTAATGATTCTTTTTCTTGAAGTAATTTTGTGTATACCGGAATTACTTCCATATTGGCGATATAGTGATCTGCTGTCAGCAATTCTCCACTCTCCAGCATTGCTCCGGTAATTTTGCCTTTTTCTTTTTGTAATTGAATGATAGCCTGATTCGTATACAATTGAACCCCTATTTCCTCAGCCAATCTTACAAGACCACGTGCAAGCAAATGCATGCCTCCTGGTACATACCACACTCCCTGAGCATGTTGCATATAAATCATCATATTTAAAACAGCTGGTGCATCATAAGGGGAGGATCCTACATATTTAATGAAATATGAAAGCATGTCACGAAATTGCGGATTACTAATTCTTTTGTCAATCGCTTCATACATCGTTGATCCCAAATCAAATGCCTTGATAGATTTAAAAATACCATGATAGCCCATCACTTCTTTTGTACTGTCAAAACCTTTTTGAAAATATCCTTCCTCTGTAATGTCATATAGTTTTTTAGAATAATTGAGCAATTGTTTGTATTCGTCAATATCGCTTTGTGTCAAATTAGCATTTTTCTCAAGCATGTCTTGAAGACTCTCATACAAATCGATCACATTACCATTTGGAAAAAAAGAACGCCACTGATGCTCCAGTCGTAATAGCGGAACATAGTCCTTCATCCTTTTCCCGCTTGCAGCAAATAATCTTTCAAAAATATGGGGCATTGTTAAAATTGATGGTCCGAGATCAAAGCCAAAGCCGTCTTGCTCAAGCCGGTTCAATTTTCCCCCTAAATGGTTATTCTTTTCATATAAAGATACCGCATACCCACTTTGAGCAAGAGAGATAGCTGCGGATAAACCACCCAACCCTCCACCAATAACTAGCACTTTTTTCCGTTCATCCATCTCGCTCCATCCTTTCTCCGTCCTCACGTCAATATTAGTGACTAATCGCTTTTCTTATAGCATTCATTTTTTCCTCGGCTACATAGTTCCTCCATGATAAACAATCATAATGATGAGCCCGTACAGAGTTTAGAATTTCTCTATAGACTTGCGCAGAAAGAGAAACAGGCAGCTGACTATCTTCATCAAAGTAAGTGATATTTTCAAAGAACCCTTCATAAAGTTCCTCTGCCCTTAAGGCTAGTTTTTCCCAGAGTTGAATGAAATTCATATTAATAATTCTGTTTTGCAAATCAGAGCGTGAATATTGATACCTGACTAGTTCTTCTTCTGGTAAGTAGATTCGTTGCTTTTCAAAAAAATCTTCCCCCACATCTCTTAAAATGTTCGTCATTTGCATAGCAATTCCCAAGTTCACCGCAGGGCCACTTAAGTCACGGGGAGTATTGGAGGCAATAATCGGAAGAAGCATTCGCCCCACCGATCCGGCAACATAATAGCTGTATTGCTCCAAGTCCTGCATCGTTTTCGGGGCTGAAAAGTGTACATCCATCAACTGTCCATTTAGTTGATCATAAAAAGGCTTAATCGACATTGGATAATCATCAAACACCGAGCGTAAAGCTCTCCATAAGGGCACATCCGGTTCTGCACGATTTTGAAATAAATCCAGTTCTTTCTTTAATTGCTCTAATGCTCGCAGCTTTTCTGCTTTTATTCTGCTTTCATCGACACAATCATCCGCAATTCTGCAAAAGGCATAGATCGCAAAGACAGCATTTGACTTCTCCTTAGGGAGCTTTGAAAAGGCATAATAAAAACTTTTCGAATGCCTTCGAATAATTTCTTCACAATAAATAAAATCAGCTTGCTTTTGCCTCCAATTCATGTTGCTCTCCTCCTTCAAAACGTTAGTGGTAATCCATCTCATCCTTGGTCATCCAATAACAATTCCTGAACGGCAATTTTGGCGGATAGCAACACAATCGGTACACCTGCTCCTGGATGGGTACTGCTCCCCGCAAAATATAAATGTTCACAATGGGTCGATTTACTTTGTGGTCGCATATGATTACTTTGTGATAAAGTTGGCTGTAATCCAAAACAGGCACCATTGTAAGCATGAAACTTAGATTCAAAGTCTTTTGGAGTCATATACGTTTCCGTAACAATCTCGTTTTCTATCTGTTCAAAGCCCTTAATTTTCTTAAGTGACTGCAAAATGTATTGGCGATAATATTGAATCGTTTCATTATTCCATTCATATTTAGCAGTTGATAAATCAGAGACAGGCATCAGAATATATAAACCATCTTTTCCTTCCGGTGCGAGCGAAGGATCTTTTTTAGACGCAATATACACATAGAATGATCCATTTTCCAATTGGTTTCCTTCGAAAATATCGGTCAAGTTTTGTTCCAGATTTTCATTAAAAATGAAATTATGAACATGGTCGATTTCTTCATATTTGCGGTTCATGCCCAAATACATTAAAAAGCAAGAACAAGAGTATTTCATACTATCAATCTTTTTATCTGTATATTTTCCTTTTGCTTTTACATCTTTAATAAGATGTTTCATAGCAAATGGAAAATCAGCATTACAGACAATATAATCAGCGTTGATTGTCTGATTTCCAAGGCGAATGCCAGTTGCTCTTCCATGCTCGATACATATTTCATCTACAGGACTGTTGTAATGAATCTTCCCCCCCAATTCCAGAAAGAGTTTTTCCATCGCAGTTGCCATTGTATACATTCCTCCTTTGATAAACCAAACACCATAGAGGAATTCAATCATCGGGATCATCGTATATAATGAAGGACCGTTATAGGGGGAAATCCCTATGTACAAGGTTTGGAAACTGATCATTTGCTTTAGACGTTCATTCTTTATGTATTTGCCAATGAACTGATCTGCACTGTCCAATGTTTTCAACTTCAGTGCTTGCTTAAGGGTGGACGGATTGTAAAAGTCTTTTGGCTGACGAAATGGTCGTTGAATAAAATGATTTTTTGCTACTAAAAATCGCTTATAAATTTCTTGGAGATATCGGAAGAAGCCTTCTGTATCTTCTTCACTTATGCTTTCGATCGTTTTCGTAAGTGATGTTAAATCAGAGGAAATATCATATGGATGTTCAGGATCATCGCCAAAATATACACGATACATTGGATCAAGCCTTTGCATTGGGATATAATCATCCGGATTGCGGCCACAAAGTTCAAAGATTTCTTGATATAGTTCTGGCATCATCACAATACTTGGTCCCAAATCGAATTGATAACCATCCAATTCAATCCTATGCATTTTACCGCCTGGCATCGATTCTTTTTCATATAACTCCACATCATATCCTGCATGTTGAAGACGAATTGCACTAGCCAAACCGGCAACGCCTGCCCCAATCACGACTATTTTCTTTTTCATCATTCAATCCTCACATTTCCTATTTTTTCAAGATAATAGGTACCTTTTTAGATACTTTAATGTAAACTATTTTCTCAAAGGTTATCATTCTTTCTTTTTAAACATTATATACGGTTGTACAAGTTTTGTACAACTATAAGTGTTTTATTCGACAAAAAAACAATAATAATGGCAATATTAGAGCCTTTTTGTATAGTGTCATGATAAAATAGTTATACAAAAAGTTATACAAAACGGCTAAGGATTGAATAAGATGGATGCAAAAGATAAACAATATTATTTAATTAACCAAACAGGTCATTCGCAAATGGGAAACTCGATATCAAGTGATTGAACCAAAGCGCTTAGAAAACCGCTACAAAGTTTATACTTTTGAAGATTTATTTACATTGAAGGCACTTAAAGCTTATAGGGCTGAGGGGACATCGATGAAAAAGCGGTCCAATTGTTAGCAAGCCAAAATTCAATTAGGGACTCATTTCATCAACCAAATCCAGTTGAAATAAGTCCTTTTGTAGTAGAATTAATTGATAGCAGTCTGTATAAGACGAAGAGTCGCTTATTTTATTATTAACAAAAGCACATCATAAGCATGGATTAGACTTGTTTTTACAAAATACAAGAGATTGGGATGAAAGTCAGGAAACGGTTGCTAGTTTGGTAGTTAGAGATTTTTTAGCACAAATCAGCCGAAATTTTCAGAATGTACTCATGCTCCATGTGTCCTAGGCTTTTGTCTTCCCTATGAGCTGCACAAAATTCCCCTTCCGATTATGTTATTAAGATTGAAGATGAAGGGTTGGCAAACAACGCTGGTTGGAGCATCGCCCAAGTATTCATCCATTGAGACATTGGGGAAACGAATACAGCCACAAAAGGTGCTACTTTCTGCATCGACCACCATTCCCTTTCAAAAGGATGATAATCTCCTTATCAATTTAGATAATATGGCGATGTAATATAAAGATATTGATTTTTATATTGGTGGAAGAGGGGGATGGGAATATACAAGGCTTCTAAAACCTGAGCATCTTAAAATTACAACTAGTCTCGAAGATATTCTAGGTTAAATTAATTTTGCACGGGGCAGTTTTTTTGTGTTGACTTCATTTATATTTTAGATAACTAATGATAGATTACTTATTTTCTACTTCATTTATATTAAAAAAATTAGGCATAACTATTAATTTTTGTTTTTACTACCTCTCTTTTATGGAATCTAGCTATTATGTCCAAACTCACTTATTCCTTTTCCATATACTAATAAAAAGGGAGGTGAGAGAGTGAGTAAAAATAAGAATAGTTCTTCGCGTAAGGATGAAGAGAACGTGAGTATTAATGAGCATAGTTCGTTATGTAAAGATATAGCAAAAATAGAATCAGCACACCAAGAGTGTATTGACCGTGCTTATCGTATTCCCATATTTTTAAGTACCACAACACATTTAAATGACAACCAACAACGGTTTCTAAACCGGCTAATTTTAGAGATTGAGAATGCATTGCTTTTTCCACGTACATTACCATTAAGCGAAAGTTATCCCGAATCCATTTTAACTGATATTCGTCGGTTAGTTTCATCAAGCTATGGTATGTTGGCAGTTAACCTTCGTCGTTTTGAAATTCAAACTGTTGATGTCAATGCCGGTCCCCTTCCACCATCCACTCCATTCTGGACAGGATCTGTTTATTCACAAGTAGAACCTTCTATGGCTTTTCAATTTGGTCTCCCCTTATTATTAGTAAGGGAAGAAGATACTGATGCAAATAATGGAATTTGGGCAGGAGGAATTGCCCCACTCAACCTATTTATAGTTTGGCATTCTGAAACTCAAACTGTAGATCAATTCTTTAACACTCCTGAATGGAGATCAGCCTTTGCAAATTGGAGTGCACAAGTAAGAAATGCTTTTTATATACAGACAGAGCCTCAGTTCAAGTACAGATGTGAATGATAACCTGATACTCTAGCAAAAAGTCGAAAATAGACAAGGTTTTGCTCACCTTTCTAAATTTCCGACTTTTTTCACATGAAAACAAAATAATTTACTTCATAGTTTTGGGTACTTCTATCAACTGACGAATTACTTTCATTAATTGAGTTGTTCTTGAGAAATTCACTTACATTACATTTGTTGTTAATTATGGTATGGTTCTCCACGTTATATCTAAATGAGGAAATGAATTGGAATGACTCTATCAAACATACTAAACTCTACCTATTTTCCAAACCTTTTGCGATAACCGCATTTTCTACATAGTTCCTCCACTGCCACTCTTTGTGAAAAACCATCTACAAGGTTTTTTGCTCTATCCATCTCGATAATATCAGAAAATGAATGATCATTAATATTTCCAAGATTGATAACACCTTCACCATCTAGACAACAAGGAATAACAGTTCCATTTGCTAAAATACCTGCTTGATTTCGCAGGCCATAGCAGAAGCCCTTGCCATCATCTTCTTCTTCATGTAACGCAGGCCACTGAAACTCGTAATCTTGATTGATAAAGATACGATCCGCAATCTTCACACCGCTTCCAGGAACGACCTTCTCTTCAATTTTGTAATCTAACTCAAATTCGTTCTCAATCATTTCTAGTAAATCTCTATTTCGTTTTCTTTCAATGTTCGTCACATTATCTTGTGTAAGATTCCATAATCTTAGCGAAATAATCATGTCTGATTGGCTCGTTGCTTCTTTAATAAAAGAAAGAATACTTCTCACATACCCTTCCTTATCTTTAGAACCAATATGACCATCAAAGCTATGGAGTGAGAAGTTCATTTGTCTAAGCGCAGGCTTATTTAATAATTTTTCTCTTTTTTTATTAATTAATGTTCCATTTGTTGTGATATTAACTTTAAATCCCTTTTCATGACTTAAGTCTAACAATTGGTCTATTTTAGGGTGGAGCAGCGGCTCACCTTTCACATGTAAATAAATGTAGTCTGTGTGTGGTTTTATTTGGTCTAATCTCTTAGAAAAATCCTCCACAGAAATGAATTGCTTCTGTCGTTCCGTTGGCGGACAAAAGCTGCATGCAAGATTACATACACTTGTAATCTCTAAGTAAAACTTCTTAAATTTTTTCACCATCAATTCCTCACTTCTTTGACTACTTAAAACAATCTAAACTATTATTCTACCACTATTACAGCATATTTTTTTATAAATGCATACATGCTTATTAAAAGAAACTGTCATTACCTATATACCTTCATTTGTAGAGAAAAAGATGATTAAAAGGATTTATAAGGACTAAAAAAGTACAAGCACAATAAAATACGAGGTCCTACCTAAATATATAGACAGGACCTCGTATTTTTATTTCAACATTGTCGTCTTTAAAAACTCCTGAGTTCTCTCCTCTTTCGGATGGTTGAAAAATTGCTCAGGGTTGCCGCGCTCAATAATTTTCCCATCGTGCATGTACACAATCCAATCCGCTACTTCTCTAGCAAATCCCATTTCATGGGTGACAACAACCATCGTCATTCCTTCTTCAGCTAATTCTTTCATGGTTTTTAAAACCTCTCCCACAAGCTCGGGGTCGAGTGCAGAAGTAGGCTCATCAAAAAGCATAATGTCTGGTTCCATCGCAAGCGCCCTCGCAATTGCCACCCGTTGCTTTTGCCCGCCTGATAGTTTACTAGGATAGACATCTGACTTATCCTCCAAACCTACTTTATTCAGTAATTGTTTTGCTTTGAGGATTGCCTTCTTCTTTTCAACGCCTTTTACTGTTATAGGAGCCTCGATAATATTTTCCAAAACAGTTTTGTGTGGGAATAAGTTGAAATGTTGAAATACCATGCCTATCTTTTCCCTAATCTTATTGAGGTTATCAGTACCTGGGTCTACCTCATTTCCTTCAATTATTATATTGCCGTTATCCTTTTTTTCTAAAAAGTTCAAACAGCGAAGGAGGGTACTTTTCCCTGAGCCGCTCGCTCCTACTAAACAAACGACATCACTTTCGAAAACTGTCATATTGATATTTTTTAATACATGTAGATCTCCAAATGATTTATTCAATTGATTTATCTTGATCATTTCCTTTGTGCTCAATGTCCTCGCCTCCTATCTATCGCTTACTGCTAATTTCAGTTCAAATCTTTTTACTAGGAATGTCATTAGCGCTACTAGTAATAAATAGTATATTGCTACAATGAGTAAATAGGTCATTTCGTCAAAATTATTGGACCCTAGTGTTGTTGCCACATTGAACAGCTCATTCATCGAGATAAATGCGGCTAATGAAGAATCTTTTAAGCCTATGATAAATTGGTTGCCTAAAGGCGGCAGCGCCCGACGGAATGCCTGCGGAAGAATAATCCTCCTTAATGTCAGTGCTTTTGTCATCCCCAAAGAGCGTCCTGCCTCCATCTGACCTTTGTCGACTGCCTGAATCGCTCCTCGAAGGATTTCAGAAATATAGGCCCCATTATGTAACGCCAGTGCAAATGAAGCAGCCCAGAAGTCAGGAAGCAGGAAAATCCCACTAATTCCGAAGTAGAGGATAAATATTTGAACAATCAGTGGTGTTCCGCGGACCAAATAGACATATGTATCTGAAATAAGTTCTAGTATTTTTATTTTAGAGATTTTTAATAAAGCAAAGAAAAGTCCGATAACAATTCCGAGTAAGATCGAAACAACTGTCAGCTCTAATGTTAAAAGCATAGCTTTTAAGAATACACCTTTTGTTTCTGTTAGTACGTCGAAAAAATGTGAAAAACTTGGCAATGTACCTACTTCCTTTCTTTCCATGGTGTTGATTTATTCCGGTTTATTGGTAATGTCCTCACCAAAATATTTGATACTAATCCGAGTAAGTGTTCCATTTTCCCGGAGTTTTTCCAGTGATTCGTTTATTCGCTTCAATAGTTTTGGATTATCCTTAGGCAGCACAATCGCTTGTTCACTACGATTAATTATCTGCTGTCCTTTAATCTTAAACCCTTCCTTTGCAGCACTTTTTCCGGTGACAAAATCTGTAATTACCGCATCATGTCGTCCGCTGCTTAACGCTTTTAAAGCTGTAATATCGCTGTCATATGTTTTTATTTTGTCTGTATACTCGGAAGCTGTATCGGCATAAGTCGAACCTTTTGCTACAGCTACTTCTTTTCCTGCTAAATCTTTGGCAGTCTTAATTTGACTGTCAGGTCTGGTGAAAATTTGCGGTCCAGAATAATAGTAGGGGGTAGAAAAGGAGACATGTTTGCTCCGCTGCGGATTAATCGTATGGCTGGCAACAGCTGCATCCGCACGGCCTGTTTTTACTCCTTCTACTATCCCTTTGAATTTGATTCGCTTCTGAACCGGCTCAAGACCCATTTCTTTTGCAATGGCTTCGCCAACCTCAATATCAAAGCCTGACATGGTGAGATCATCATTTATATAACTAAATGGCTTAAACTCACCAGAAGCAGCAAAAACAAATTGATTTTTATGTATTAGTTTAGATCCGTCGGCAAGCTCCTCCTTCTCAGCACAAGCAGATAAAAGGCAGATCATGATAAAACTGAAAACCAATATTAACTTTCTATTCAACCACATGTTGGCTATCAATCCCTTTCCCTCTCTATATTTCTCCAATACCCCTAGCTAGGTATCTTACTTTGAAAATAAATACCCCATTAATTTCCCGACTAAACAAAAAGAGTGTCAGGCAACTTTAAAGGGCCTGACACTCTTTTTATAACACATAAAATTTGTTTTAAGGTAGTTTCGTAGTTGGGTACCATCTTCCTTTTTTATTGCTACAGGTAGAAAGATTGAAAGAAAGCTCGTTTACTTCATGGATATTTTTGAGATAACAAAAAGAATGAAAGCCGTCCATCTCACTTCTTTTTCAATAAGAATAATGGTCCTTAAATAAGTAACTAGCGAAAGGAAAATAAGCGGAGTTTTACCGGTTATTTTCAGAATGGAGCTCGTTTCGGGGTAAATAAGGGGAGGTTTTCCGATTATGCGAAGCAGAATTCCCCATTTTCACATTTTCCGAGTAAATAGGCGGAATCTTTCCGTCTATTTACTCTATTTTTTATTATATTTACGAATTAAGTGGAATTCTTCCGTCTATTTTTCAGATCGGGCACTTAACCTGATCTCCCAACCGATAAGAGCGGATCCTCTTAATCCCAGATGCGGGAATCAACATTTTTTTATCGACTAGTTGAGAAAGTACTTTTTTTACCGTCTTATCACTTAGCTTCATATACATCTCGATTTCTTTAGGGGATATGGATTCTCCTTTTCGAATGACTAGCCGAAGTACTTCCTTTTCAACAATGGACAAAGATGTTTGATCCAGTTTATCACCCAGCCACTGGCCAATCGCTTGCTGAACAATCTGCTGGCATCGGCGAGGCTTCTCTTTCACTTGGTCAAAAGAAAAGCGGATCACGGTCCATCCGTCAATCACCAACTGATTTTGGCGTTCCAGGTTGTCAGAAAATTTCCATCTGCTTATGTTCTTTAGGTGAGGGCCATACCCGTCGACCTCAAGGCAAATCCGGATGCCGGGACGAATATATGCAAAATCCAAATATCTTTTGCCATCCTTGAAATCATCGACTTCATATTCTGGATGAAGATACTTGAAGTGGTAAAATATTGGCCACCACACTTGCTTCAAAAACAACATTTCAGCCTGATCATGCCCTTCTTGTAAGCGCCTTAACCGTTCACCGGTTCTTGCCTGTAAGTGAGCATTCAAAAAGGCCTGATATTCTTCTTCAAATCCCATAGGATACCTCCTCCTATCCAATGGTCATGTCCTCGATTCTTCTACTACCATATAGAACATACATATTCGACGCCACGAATGAATCATCTTTATTATTTATTCATTTGAACTTCGGACCGATTTTTAAAATTAATGAGTGTTAATAAGGGTGAAAACAGAGGTTTATTGTGGCTTCAATTGGAGAAAGTAAGAAGCTTAGTAGCTACTAGGCAATATAGGGAAGAATTTGAGGATATAACTATTTTTAGTTTATTAAAATTCTTACATTTGTCAATCCGTTTTCTTTATCTTTCGCAATACCATTTTTATCAGTTGTATTTCCGTAAAGAGGCTGGGACAAAACTAAAATGTTCATTACTAATGACGAATAATTTTGGTTAGAATAGGCCCTTAATAGAAAAAATCCGAACTAATTCAACATTCTAATCGTAGAATCATGAATTATAGTTCGGATTTTTCTTTGGCTAAAATACTTTTGTCCCAGCCTCTTTGGCAAAAAAACATTATTTACTTATGGTACGGTTCACCCCGATTAATCCGAAAAGTCCGATAAACCTGCTCCAACAATATCAACCGCATCAATTGATGAGGAAATGTCATCTTCGAGAAAGAAAGACTATCATTTGATCTCTTCATAACAGCTGAACTTAACCCTAGTGATCCACCTATAACAAACGCAACCTTGCTTTTTCCATATGTAGCAAGCTGATCTAGATCCTTTGCCAGCTGCTCAGATGATTTCATCTTTCCTTCAATAGCTAATGCAATAACATGTGTGTCATCACTAATCTTGCTTAGTATTCTTTCTCCCTCTTTTTCCTTTACTTGCTCCATTTCGATTTCACTTAGGTTTTCCGGAGCTTTTTCATCTGGTAATTCAATGATTTCCATCTTTGCGTATGATGTTAAACGCTTTAAGTATTCGTCGATTCCTTGTTTTAAATATTTCTCTTTTAGCTTTCCAATTGTAATGATTGAAATGTTCATTTTTGTTTCCCCACTCTAAATTTGTTTATCCACAGAACTTATCCACAATATTTAAAATTTATCCACAATAATGATTGTAACTATTCTCCAACTACATATATAGCTGGTCTTTCGCATATTTGGCATCTTGTGGATAACTTTCCATCATCGTCAATTTTTTCTATTTCTGGTGCCGTTTCTTTTTCATCTACATACATATCTATAGCTAATTCAATATGTTCTTCACAACAATACATTTTCTTATATCCTCCTTATCCACATGTGGATAGTTTATTATTTAGTTTACCCTTAAAGGTTGTCCACAACCAGTAAAAAAAAGAGAGCTAATTTTTAGCTCCCCATCATGTTCTCTTCTGCTAACTTCATCTTACCAGACATCTTTTCACCGTTTCGATAGTAGATCACTTCAACTGAGTCACCGACATCCTGATCATAAAGAGCTTTTCGTAGTTCTATAATATCTTTTACTTTCTCACCTGCAAATTCTGTGATCACATCAAACTCCTGTAACCCTGCTTGAGCTGCTGGCGATACTGGAACAACACTCATCACGATGACACCATCTGTAACATCTTCAGATAACTTTAATGTTTGTTCTTTGTGATAACTGGAAACTTCATTCAGTGATCTCATACCAATTCCTAAAAACGGGCGCCTTACTTCACTGTATTTTTCAAGATCCTCGATAATTGGGATGGCATGATTTGCAGGTATTGAAAGCCCGATACCTTCTACCGCTGATTGAGCTATTTTCATGGAGTTAATCCCAATTACTTTTCCATCTAAATTGATAAGGGCCCCACCGCTGTTTCCTGGATTGATTGCTGCATCTGTTTGCAGGACTTCTGCATTCCAATCTACCTGACCGTCTCCATTTTCATCTATAGGAATCGCTCTCTCTGTCCCTGAAATAATCCCTTGTGTCACTGAACCGGAAAACTGCAGTCCAAGTGGATTTCCAATGGCAATAACAGGTTCACCAGGCTTAACTGCATCTGAATCACCAAACTCAGCTACTTTCTTAACCTTTTCACTATCCACTCTTAACACTGCTAAATCAGTTAAAGCATCACTACCTAAAATTTCAGCAGGGACTCTAGTTCCATCACTAAGACTGATTTCAACTTGTGATGCTCCTTCAATAACATGGTGATTTGTGACGACAAAGGCGTTTTTCCCTTCTTTTTTATAAATAACACCTGAGCCGGTACCAGCTTCACCTGTTTCATTCCAGAAACCGGCTTCCTGGAGATTGACAACACCTACAACTGCATCTGATACATTATCTACAATGTCTGTAATAGCAGAATTCACATTGACCGATACATTTTTGGTTAATCCAGTTTGATTATCAGTGCCATTTTCTTGTTCTGTTGCCTCTTCACCAAGTTCCATATCATACGGAACAATTCTGGACAGAGCAGGAATAGCAAAATACATGAGCAATGCTCCTAATATTGCTCCGACGAATCCTGCTAAAAACCAGCCTCCCCGGTTTCCTTTTTGCCTTTTGGCATTATCATTCTCATAATCTTGATCATAATAGCCCATTATGCTCACCATTCCTTTCAAACACATCTTGAATAGTGTTTACTTAATCAACATTATTCTCTTGCTGTATGAAAATTAACCAAGATGATTACGATATTATGAAATTTAAATTGCTACAAGTGTAGTTGGGGTTGTTGGGTCTGTATCATATAAGTCAAACTGTTCACCAGTGATGAAGCCTTTACCGGCTAATGTTTGTTCAACAGACATTCTCGCTAAATCCTTCATGTTGTTATCTTTGCTTAAATGAGCTAAATAAATTCGTTTTGTTGAATCTCCGATAACATCCATCATAGCTATTGCTGCATCTTCATTTGAAACATGTCCCACATCACTTAAAATGCGTCGTTTAATGCTCCAAGGGTAGTGACCCATTTGAAGCATTGAGACATCATGATTGCTCTCAAAAACAAAGGCATCTGCATTACGGATTGTGCCCTTCATTTTATCACTAACATAGCCTGTGTCTGTAATTAATGCAAGCTTCTTCCCCTCATGATGAAAAGCAAAAAACATCGGCTCTGCTGCATCATGTGAAACTCCAAATGATTCTATATCTAATGAACCGAATGTTTTCACTGAACCGGTCTGGAAAACAAATTTTTGATCAGTTGAAATTTCTCCGATTAATCCATTCATAGCTTGCCATGTTTTTTCATTTGCATAGATTGGAAGTTTGTGTTTTCTGGCTAGTACACCTAGTCCCTTAATATGATCACTATGTTCATGTGTAACCAAAATACCTGAAAGATTTTTTATATCTCTACCGATTTGCTCAAATAAGTTTGTCATTTGTTTTCCGCTTAATCCGGCATCAACTAAAAATGCTTGACCATTTGCTTCAACATATATAGCATTCCCCGTACTACCGCTCGCAAGTACACTAAACTGCAAGCTCATATTCGTCACTCCTCTATTCCCTATTCCGTTAATTGTAAAACATCCCCCTCTAAGGCATTCACATAAAAATCTTCACTCTCTTCATCTTCCTTTTCAACAGTAAGATGCCAGGTCGGTGCTAAGATTTGTTGGTTAGAAAGAGGGCTGTGGGTATAGTATCCATACTCTATCAATACTACTTTACTATTTGACGATAAATAATTTTTATTATATAAAGCTTCGATTGCCTTTAAAGCGGTAATAGCCGCTTCTTTCTCTTCAACTTCTTTTATTTGCTCTAACATGGATTGCTCATAGCTAATAATTTCATTATCTTCATTAAGATGCAAAACAACCATTCCGATATGATCATCTTTTGATTGAAAAATAGTTCGACTATTATAACTCTGAATACAGATTATAGAATTCATTTCTTCATCTGTATACCAATAATGATAAAGCTCACCAGAAATAATATTATCATTTAGGAATTGTGTAATTTTACTCTCTGTGTTAACATCCGGCAATGGAAAAGGCTTATCCAATAACATGTTCAGCGTTCGAAATGATTGATCTTCTTCAAAATTCACATTAGGAAGTTCAATTGTTTGACCTTTCAGTTTTGCTACTTCTTCTATAGTAAAATCCTTACTCTTTGCTGTAATATAAAAGCTATTATTGATATCATCGGGTAAGTCATCAGGATATTCAATTCCCTCTGCAGCCAGCCTTTCCTCAATCGTTGCCTCTTGAATAATCGCATAATCGGATTTATCTTGCAGCTCAAAGAATTCCATTGCTAAATAGATATCTAAGATAAGAAAGGCAAGGATAAAAATGGTCTTTGTTTTACTCCAATCCACTTTTATCACCCCTTTGCTGGCCGTCTATTTTTAAAACTCTTCCATCTTGCAATTCAACACACCAATATGGAGTAATTTTCACAAACCGTTGATCAGTTTCTCCTCCTAATTCATACATGATATACATATCTTTAACTTCCTTTATATCAATGGATGAGTCCTGGGATAGTGTATTAACCAATTCATGTCCCGACATTAATGTTACTGTGTAATTATTTGTTGGTATGTTTTTCATAAGTTGATAAGATGGACGTTTATAAATAGATATTTCATTTTGACTCCATTGTTGAGAGATAATCGTTGGTCCGAAAAATTCCTCATCTGATTCAAATACAGGAATGGATTGGATAGACATAATATATTTAATTTCTTGATTCAGCTCATTTATCTTATATAAAATATAATCATCTGTCCAACCACCATGATCATTTAAATAATCAATACTTTGGCTGACGAGAGCACTGCTTTCAAGAAAGCTCGTATCTCTCAGTGTAGGATTCACGAATTCAACCTTATGCTCGCTTGAATGAAGGTTTAGCTCCCTCCAGCTATCTGTATAGCGATTTCTTAATGAATTGACATCTTGTTTTACATTTTGAGGATTACTAAATAACGCATTTTTAAAAGCAGAGCCATCAATTTCATCTGTAACATATTCGAAGCTATCGACCTTCACTTCATTTTCAGGTAATAAAATTTCAACATTTCCTTCTTCACCATAAGCAAAGAATGGAGATAATTCATTTCTTTGCTTATAAATTTCTGCGACAAATTCATTAGCATCTGTAAGATTAACAGAAGTTTCAACAATTTTTTGCGTATTACTTGACACAAAATATACCTTTTGAACTTCCTTTTCCTGTGGAACATTTAAATAGATTCGATCAAATGTAATATCTAAAGCTGGTTCTGTCTCCCACTTAAACATTGTAGCAAATGTTTCAAAGGGGATCACATCAAGAAATCGAAGTTCTATTTTAGCTTCATCATTCCCATGTACCCAACTTGTAAAGTCTTCCTTTGTAAAGGTACGGGAAATCCGGTCACTACTTAAACTATAATCCCATTTTTGCATTTCCGACCAGAGGTTATTTATATATTGATTATCAAACGTACTGTAATGTTGCTGAGATGTATGCAGAAATAGCTTATTTGGTTTTATGACCTGGTATAGCTCTCGTTCCTGATTACTAAGAGGAACACTTTCAACAAAACTATTATTTTGAAGTTCTTCAAAAGGCGGTTGTGAATTCCATAAATTCCATGTGAAAAATAAACTAACAGCAACTAATATTGTTAATAGCACACTTTTTATTGACTCTTTATTCATTCCCACTCATCCTCTTGTTCCGGATTGTATGGCAGAGTAAAGAATACAGTTGTTCCTGAACCTTCCTTACTTTGTGCCCATATATCTCCTCCATGTGCTTGAACCATTTCTTTTGCAATCGCTAAACCTAAGCCTGTTCCTCCCAACTTACGAGTTCGAGCTTTATCTACACGGTAGAAACGATCAAAGATTTTATTAACACTATCCTTTGGAATCCCAACACCTTCATCTCTCACTCGAATTTGAATTTCTGAAGGGAGAATATCAATGGTGAAAGTTACCTTTCCGCCTTCTGGAGAGTACTTCAATGCGTTAGAAATAATATTATCCAGCACCTGAGTAATTTTATCTGTATCTATCTCAACATAAAGAGGTTCTTTTGGGATATTTCGAATAAATGTAACGTGTTGAGATATTGTCATCTCAAATCGATCAATAATTTTCTGGAAGAAATCCGTAAAATTAATCCAGTCTTTTGTTAACTGATAATCTGTTCGATCAAGCTTTGATAACTGTAATAAATCATTGACTAGGCGAATCATTCGCTCGGTCTCTGTTTGGGTCACATGCAAAAATTGTGGTGCAATCTCTTGATCCTTCCATGCGCCATCTGCTAATGCTTCTAAATAACTTCTCATTGTTGTAAGAGGAGTACGCAGCTCATGTGATACATTGGCAACAAACTCTCTTCTTTCCTGATCAATCTTCTCTTGTTCTGTAATATCATATAAAACGGCAATTAAGCCATCTGTTTTACCCATTTCTTTTTGAATAACTGAAAAGCTGACTCGTAAAATAAACGGACGTTCATCTGTTCCTGTATCCAACACCAGTGATTCTTGCTCATCAATTAAGCTCTCGAATGTATACTCATCACTGATTCCCAGTAACTCTGTAATCGTTGCTTGCTGTACCGTTCCACGTGAAACATTTAGCATTTCTAATGCAGGATTATTAATTAGAATGACTCGACCCTCACGATTTGTTGCAATAACACCATCAGTCATATGAGCTATTACAGACGCTAATTTTTTCCGTTCACCTTCTGTCGTTGCTTGTGCATCTTCCAGCTTTTCTGTTAAATAGTTAAAGGTAATCGCAAGTTGACCAATCTCATCTTCTCCATATACTTTTACTTTTCTCGAGAAATTACCGTTGGCTAACTCGATTGCCTGCTTTCTCATATCAGACATTGGTCTAGTAATCGTTCTTGCCAAAAATATACCCAGTGCTGCAGTAATTGCTAAAGAAATCACAGTACCTGCCGCTAGTATTTTGTTTATAATACTCATTTGTGTAAAGACTTCTTCCATCGAGGCCATAACATACACTGCACCAATTGTTTGGTTATTATGGTTCACAGGAACCGTAATAATCCGAACACGGCTGTTTGTCTCGTTATGAAAGCCTAGTCCCGTATAATCAAGTCCTACTAATGCGCGACGAACAGACTCTTCTGTTGTTTTCTTCCCTACTACATCCTGATTACTACTAGAGGTAGCGATAACAGTTTTATTTATATCAATGACACGAACCTCTCTGATCTCCTCTGTTACGAAGTCCCGGAAAATTGACATAATTTCACTGTTAACGGTCTTCCCATCTGTGTATTCTTTAGGGTCTCGGGACATTTCCTGCTCGATATTATAAACCAACAGGCTAACTCGTTTTGTTAGGGAAGTCTCGAAGTTGGTTTTTAAGGATGTTTCCAATTCTTTCACAAAATAAACACCAATAATTTGCATCGCTAACATGATTAGGAGTACATAAACAGTAACAAACTTAAAATGAATAGATTGAAAAAACCTTACTCTTTTCATGTCTTTAATCCTGTTCTGATTGCTTTAAGTAATAGCCTACTCCACGTCTAGTTACGATCCAGGTCGGATGGCTCGGATTATCTTCGATTTTTTCCCTTAAGCGTCGAACAGTGACATCGACTGTTCTTACATCACCAAAATAATCATAGCCCCATACTGTTTGTAATAGATGCTCACGTGTCATAACCTGTCCAATATGTTGTGCAAGATAATGGAGCAACTCAAACTCACGATGCGTTAATTCAATTGTTTCTCCTCTTTTTGATACAACATACGCGTCAGGATGAATAACAAGTGATCCAATTGAAATTTCATTTGATGCGCCTTTTGTTTCATTTGATTCATTTGCTTGCTGTCTACGTAGGTTTGCTTTTACCCTAGCCAATAATTCCCGCGTGCTAAATGGCTTTGTTACATAATCATCAGCACCTAATTCCAGACCGAGTACTTTATCAATCTCAGAATCCTTTGCGGTTAACATAATGATTGGCATTTCATGTTTTTTTCTCACTTCTCGACAGACTTCCATTCCATCTTTGTTTGGTAGCATAATGTCCAGTAAGATAAGATCGGGATTTATTTCTTCAACCATTTCTATTGCCTGATTTCCATCATATGCACAGTAAACCGCATAACCTTCTTTTTTAAGGTTAAATTGTAAAATATCTGCAATCGGTTTTTCATCATCTACAACTAATATCTTCTTTTCCATATTCTCGCCCCTTTAGTTTATATGTCCCATATATTTATCTTACGTTTGATTTCTAAGTATTAAGGATATGTGATAATCACATCTATTTAAATGTACCATGTTCAAAGAATAGAATCATCTTTTTCAAAGATTCCCTTCTATATTTAGTTTACTATAGGTTTACCTGTGGTATAAAAATAATAATAACTTAAATAGAAAAAAGGGACTGACCAAAATAGTAAGTGTGTCAGACCCTTTCTATCATTTTATTATAAGTAGTCTTGAGGATTTTTGAGGTTTCCATCTTCATAAACTTCAAAGTGAAGGTGAATTCCTGTCGAATTTCCTGTTGACCCCATCACACCCAGCTTCTGTCCTTGTGATACAACTTGTCCAACACTGACAGAGATCGAGCTCAAATGTGCATAAACAGTTTTCATTCCGTTGTTATGATCAATGACAACTTTATTTCCATAACCGCCATTATATCCTGCTGATATAACCGTTCCGTTATCTGCAGCTTTTATTGTACGATCACTAGGTCTCGCTATATCAATTCCCTTATGTAGCTTGCCCCATCGCTGTCCAAGTCCACTGGAAATATAACCACCTACCGCCGGCCATGCCAGATCACCGGTTCCTCTTGAAGGAATGATCTTCGTACCTTTTATAATAATTTCGTTCACTGGTTCCTTTAGTACTTTTTCAGATAATACCTCTTGCTTTATCTCAGAACCATTTTGTTTTGTCATACTATAATGAACCAAGCTTTCTCCATTTTCACCTTCTTGAGAAACTTTCTCTTCTCCCTTAGGCATGGAGTCATCTTCTTTTATTTCAGTTTTATAAGCAATCGATTCCTTCTCAGAAACTTCCTCTTTTACTTGAACCATTACATATGGCTGTAACTCAGTTACATTTAAAAATTCACCTGGTTTAATAACCGAATCTTCTTTAAGTTCAGAATTAAGTTCTAAAAGCTCTTCAAGAGAAAGATCATGTTTAGATGCAATTTCACCCAGAACATCATTCTCCTGCACCTCATATTTCTTGTCAACAGGGGTTCCTTTTTCTAGAAGATTTAATCCTTGCTCAGACGTCATAATCTTATCAGGTACTACTTTTTTGGTTTCCATTGTAACATCTTCTGTAAATGAAACCTCGGTAATGCGGGATTGCCCCTCTTCAAGTGCAGGTAACTGTTGGTTCACTTGACGTGAAGCTAATTCATCTAAAACATCCTTTGAAACAAATTTCTGTTTATATTCTTCTAACACCATCTCAGCATTAGACTGGTCTTGAAAAGCTGCGACTTCTTGACCATTGATGCTCAAGACAGTCCCTTCCACTACAACATCAAGCTCTTTTCCCAAATTCGCCACAACTTCTGCATTATTAAAAACAGGTCGAAACATTTTTTCAGGAATGATCTCAATATCTTCGACTGTTAGTTGAAAATCTTTATATTTATCTATTACTTTATTAATTTTTGATTTACTAAGCTCTTCTATAACATCTTGATTATCAACTGTCCCCATATACTTACCCTCATGATAGATATGGTAAACAGACACTAAAGAATCTTCAGCTTGAGCATGAACCCCAAAGATTAAGGTTGTCGCTAAAACTATACCCATAGTAAGCTTTTTAAAAGGTGAACGCTTTTTTACTGGTTTTCTTTCATCCAGCGCTCTAATAGAACGTTTAAACAATGGTATTTCCTCCTAAATCTATTAAGTAGAGCACGTTTAAATGTCTACTTCTCTGAATTTACTCTTAAATACCGACAAAATTCACGTCATTTTACCCTTTACTAATTTAACACAGAATCTTTAATCGTACGGTTATTTCATCAAATTGTAATACTACTGTATTATTGGATACAATTTTTGGTTATATTGTCGCATCATGGCATACTAAAATTTTCAAAAAGAAAAGACATGAATCTAAAGATTCATGTCTTTTGAGTGGCTCGGGACGGAATCGAACCGCCGACACATGGATTTTCAGTCCATTGCTCTACCAACTGAGCTACCGAGCCATACTAAGTATACGGCTTCCACTAAGCTTCGAATCTCTTCGTCAGCTCCATCGCTCACATCCTCACGTATGGTCATACGCTCCGGTGCTCGCTCAGTCGCTTCCTCGACCTTCTCGCTTATTGAAACCCTCTTACTCTTAAATTAATAACCACTATGTAAAGTTTAAATCATAATATGTAAATGGCGGTCCGGACGGGACTCGAACCCGCGACCTCCTGCGTGACAGGCAGGCATTCTAACCAACTGAACTACCGGACCATTTTTTATATGTTTAGATTAAAATAATGGTGACCCATACGGGATTCGAACCCGTGTTACCGCCGTGAAAGGGCGGTGTCTTAACCGCTTGACCAATGGGCCACTGTTTTTGAAAAAACAATGGTGAGCCATGAAGGACTCGAACCTTCGACCCTCTGATTAAAAGTCAGATGCTCTACCAACTGAGCTAATGGCTCATTTTATAATGAGAAGTACAACCTAGTCTTTCACTTGTTATAGACGCCCAAATCTCAGAAAGTTTAGTCAAGGTGCAGCTCAATTTGTACGCTGATGTATCGCTTCGCAGTTTACTCGATCGTGCTCTACCAACTGAGCTAATGGCTCATTTCACAATGATTTGTTTCCTAACAGGACGTGATCTATCATAACATCATCTAAACTACTTTACAACATATTTTTTATAAAAATATATTTTTTTATAAAAATAAAAAGAGGAGGGACACATATCCCTCCCACTATACTTAGCTATACACGCTGCGAATAACGTTTGTTTGTGAACGATCTGGTCCAACAGAAAAGATAGATAATGGAATTCCTGTAAGTTGAGAGATACGTTCAATATAATGTCTAGCATTTGCAGGTAATTCACTTAGATTACGTACACCTGTAATATCCTCTGTCCAGCCTGGTAATTCCTCATATACTGGTTCACATTCTGCTAAGACTTTTAAGCTTGCAGGATACTCGTTGATTGTTTCACCTTTATATTTATAGGCAACACAGATTTTTAATGTTTCAATACCTGTTAACACATCAATAGAGTTTAGTGAAAGATCTGTTAATCCACTCACACGTCTTGCATGACGGACAACAACACTATCAAACCAGCCTACACGACGTGGACGTCCAGTTGTTGTTCCATATTCACGACCAACTTCACGGATTTGATGACCAATCTCATCATTAAGCTCTGTAGGGAATGGGCCATCTCCTACACGAGTAGTATATGCTTTTGACACACCTACAACATGATTGATTTTTGTTGGTCCAACACCAGAACCGATTGTTACTCCTCCGGCAACCGGATTTGATGATGTAACAAATGGATATGTACCTTGATCAATGTCCAGCATAACTCCTTGTGCACCTTCAAATAGAACACGACGTCCTTCATCTAAAGCATCGTTTAGAACTACTGAAGTATCTACAACATAATTCTTAAACTGTTGACCATATTCATAATATTCATCCAGAATTTCCTCAACTGTAAAACCTTCAACTTCATAGAATTTTTCTAAAAGGCGGTTTTTCTCTTGAAGTGCTCTGGAAAGCTTTTCTTCAAATACATCACGCTCTAATAAATCAGAAATACGAATTCCAACACGAGCCGCTTTATCCATATAAGCCGGACCGATTCCTTTTTTCGTTGTTCCAATCTTATTAGCACCTTTGCGCTCTTCCTCTACTTCATCTAATTTTAGATGATAAGGTAAGATAACATGCGCACGATTGCTGATGCGTAAATTATCTGTTGTAACTCCACGTTCATGTAAATAAGCAAGTTCTTGTACCAGTGCTTTTGGATCAACAACCATTCCGTTTCCAATTACGCAAATTTTATCTTTATAAAAAATCCCTGATGGAATCAAATGAAGCTTGTATGTTTCTCCATCAAATTTAATCGTATGACCTGCATTGTTACCACCTTGGTAACGAGCAATAACCTCTGCATTTTCAGAAAGGAAATCTGTAATCTTTCCTTTACCTTCATCTCCCCATTGAGTTCCAACAACTACTACTGAAGACATTCCGTGCACCTCCGTAATTTCGCACTATTCAAACATGTATATTTTAACAATCACAGAATTGAAAGTCAATGTAAATACGAACAATATTAAAAAGAATCACTGTATTTGTTCGTAAATTCAACACATATGTAGGAAGAATCTTTCTACTCTGTTTTCTAAATTGTTTTTTTTAAACCCAGGTCTAGTGTTTCCAATTAAATATAAATACATTAGGAAAAATTAAGTTATTATCAATTTCTATAGTAGTACAAAAAAGGAGATCGCTCTATGCAATCTCCTTTTTACGCTGGAACACCTTCATCATCAAATCGCCGTTCCAGATTAACGAACTTATTATATTCTTTTACGAATGCTAACGAACATGTACCAACAGGGCCGTTACGTTGCTTTGCAATAATGATTTCAATAATATTTTTGTTTTCGGATTCCTTATCATAGTAGTCATCACGATATAGGAAGGCAACAATATCTGCATCCTGCTCAATACTTCCTGATTCACGAATATCAGACATCATCGGACGTTTATCCTGACGTTGCTCAACTCCACGCGATAACTGTGATAATGCAATAACAGGCACTTTTAATTCACGAGCTAATTCTTTAAGTGAACGGGAAATTTCTGATACCTCTTGTTGACGGTTATCTGTACGGCCGTTTCCTTGAATCAATTGAAGATAGTCAATTAAGACCATTCCAAGTCCGCTTTCCTGCTTTAGTCTACGACATTTAGCACGAATATCACCAACTCGAATACCAGGTGTATCATCAATATAGATTCCAGAATCAGAGAGACTTCCCATTGCCATTGTAAGCTTACCCCAGTCTTCCGCTGTTAAAGATCCTGTTCTTAATCTCTGTGCATCAATATTTCCTTCTGCACATAGCATCCTCATCACAAGCTGATCTGCACCCATCTCAAGACTGAATATGGCTACATTTTCATCTGTCTTTGTTGCTACGTTTTGAGCAATATTCAAAGCAAAGGCTGTTTTACCAACAGATGGACGAGCCGCTACAATGATGAGATCGTTTCGCTGAAACCCGGCTGTCATTCTATCTAATTCTATAAATCCTGTTGGAATACCTGTAACATCACCTTTTCGGTCATGAAGGGTTTCAATATTATCATAGGTTTGTACAAGTACATCTTTAATGTTCTGAAAGGCACCGGCGTTTTTCCGCTGTGCAACCTCCATAATCGTCTTTTCGGCTTCACTGAGTAAGACTTCAACCTCATCTTCTCTGCTATATCCATCCTGTGCAATAGTAGTAGCTGTACGAATCAGTCTTCTTAAAATTGATTTTTCCTCAACGATTTTCCCGTAGTACTCTATATTTGCAGCTGTTGGTGCTGAGTTTGCCAAATCACTAAGATAGGAAACTCCACCTACTTCTTCTAGTAAATTTACATCAGCTAATTCAGAAGTTACCGTCACTAAATCTACCGGCTCACCTTTGTCTGAAAGCTCAAGCATCGCATTATATATTTTCTGATGGGCAGCACGATAAAAATCATCAGGAATTAATAGCTCTGATGCTAAAGTAAGAGAGGATGGTTGTAGAAAAATAGCTCCTAAAACAGCCTGTTCAGCCTCTATATTTTGTGGTGGAATACGATCACCAAGTAACTCGTTAATGATGATCACCGTCCTTTAAGTTTATAGTAATCTATTACTAAGGATAAAAAAAAAGTGGCTCCGCTTCAAGACAAATTTCACTCTTTCCACCAAACCACAACCATTACCAACATTTACTTACTGTTCTTTTACATGGACTTTAATCGTTGCACTTACTTCTGGATGAAGCTTAGCAGGGACATTTGTATACCCTAGTGCACGAATACCATCTGGTAAATCTAATTTACGTTTATCAAGTTTAATACTATGGGTTTTCTTCAGCTCATCAGCAATTTGCTTGCTTGTTACAGAGCCGAATAAACGACCGCCTTCACCTGATTTTGCTTGTATTTCAACCGTTAATTTTTCAAGATCAAGCTTTAGTTGCTGCATTTGTTCCAGTTCTTCTATCGCTTCCTGCTCTACTTTTTTCTTTTGTGCATTTAATGAACTAATACTTGCGTTTGTTGCTTCTACTGCAAGGCCTTGCTTGATTAAAAAATTATGTGCATAGCCGTCAGCAACATTTTTTACTTCTCCTTTTTTCCCTTTACCTTTAACATCTTTTAAAAAGATTACCTTCATGATTTTGTTCCTCCTTCTAGATAGTCTTCTAATGTTAATTTTAATCTATTTTCTGCTTCTTGTAACGTCGTATGCTGCATTTGAGTTGCTGCATTTGTTAAATGACCGCCCCCATCAAGAGCTTCCATAATGATTTGTACATTCACATCTCCCAATGATCTGGCACTAATACTTATCATTTCCTCATTACGTTTCGCAATAACAAATGAGGCCTCAATACCATTCATTGTTAGTAACGTATCTGCAGCTTGTGCAATCGTTACTTGCTCATAAAAATCATGATCCTCCGCAACTGTTATAGCAATTCCTTCTTTAAAAATTGAGGCATTCTGAATGAGCTTAGCACGCTTTACATAGCTTGTAATGTCTTCTTTTAAGAATTTTTGTACTAATACTGTGTCAGCACCTTTTGCTCTTAAATAGGAGGCTGCATCAAATGTACGTGAACCGGTACGAAGTGTAAAGCTTTTTGTATCTACAATAATACCCGCTAATAAGGCCGTCGCTTCAATCATATTTACTTTTAAGTGCTTCGGCTGATATTCCAATAGTTCTGTTACTAACTCTGCTGTAGAAGAAGCGTATGGCTCCATATAGACAAGTATCGGATCCTTTATAAACTCTTCTCCCCTTCTATGGTGATCAATGACAATGACATGCTCACTTCTTGATAAAACTCTTTCATCAATGACTAATGATGGTTTATGAGTATCTACCACAATTAAAAGTGTATCATCTGTCATGATTTCCAGTGCCTGCTCCGGAGTAATAAACCTTGACCATAGTTCCGGATGTAATTTAACTTCAGCAAATAATTGTTCTACACCTGAATCAAGTGCATCCGGATCTAAAATTATAAATCCTTCTTTTTCATTTACTTGTGAAACCTTCAATATTCCAATAGCCGAACCGATTGCATCCATATCAGGATATTTATGGCCCATGATCATGACTTTATCACTTTCAGTCACAATTTCCTTTAAAGCATGGGAAATCACCCGTGCACGAACTCTGGTCCGCTTTTCCATTGGATTTGTTTTGCCACCAAAGAACTTCACCTTTCCATTTTGCTGCTTGATGGCTACCTGATCTCCTCCACGCCCTAATGCAAGGTCTAGACTTGATTGGGCTAAATCACCAAGCTCTTGCAAAGAAGATACACCAGAGCCTACTCCAATACTCAATGTTAGCGAAACATTATGGATCGTCGTTTTCTCACGTACTTCGTCTAATATTGAGAACTTTGTTTTCATTAATTTTGTTAAAATATCCTCGTTTAATACTCCGATAAATCTTTCGGAAGAGGTTCTTTTAAGAAAGACACCATAATCCTTTGCCCATTTATTTAATAGTGATGTTACCTCACTATTTATTGCACTTCTTGTTTGATCATCCATCCCTTGAGTGACCTCATCATAATTATCCAGGAAAATAAAGGCTAAAGCTGTTCGTTCATCTTCATATTGCTTTTCAATCTCGATTTGCTCAGTAACATCAAAGAAATAGATTAAACGCTCTTCTCTTTTAATGATTACCCTAAATTCCCTTTCATACAATGCTATTGTATCTGACTCAACTTCTTGTTTTATCAATGGGACTAAAGAATCGGCAAGATCAAAGAGTGACCTGCCAACAAGAGTATCCTCATCAAAACAAGACGTCATAAAGGGATTCGACCATTCAATTTGAAATTGATCATTAAAAAGCATAATTCCGATTGGCATTTCCATTAATGCTTCTTCGCCCACTTTTTTCAACCGATATGAAAGCGTTGTTATGTATTCCTCCATCTCTGCTTTAAAATCTGAAAGAGCTCGTTTAATAAAATAAAGGACAGTGGCTAGAATAACCAATAAAATAGATCCAAAGATCCAATTATAAAAAGATAAAAAAAGTACTGCTATCACTGTTACGCCAATCAATGCATAAATAGGATAACGGATTAATGGTTTTTCATAAAAACTTGGCATGCTGTTTTCATCAACTCCTCGCAACAGTGAATACAAACCTATTTTTTTGATAATTTATTACGGAGAGGAAAGCCTAAATCAATTATACCTAAGATTCTTATAAGATAAAGAAGTATTGGAATAAGAAATGAGCCGATCAAAATTGAAATTGGCACAGCCTTTGACCATCCCTTTATATATGAATAATAAAAGGTAAATGAGAATCCTTGCATAAGAACAAAGAATTGCAAGATAAAATATAGGTTGATTACAGCAGTAAATAGAAAGGTTTCTGTATCTTGATACACCATTAGCAAAATGGAAACAATTAAATAATACCATACAATACTTTGAGGTAGTTTCCAATCGCGAAAAGGTTTTAATGGAGCAAGATCAAACCTCAGTCTCTTTAATATTGGCATAGCAAGCAAATGAGTAATAACAGCTGAAATCATTCCAATTGTTACAAACATTGTAGGAACTAAATGAACCATTAATTCCAATCCTTCTTCTAATTGAGCAAACTGTGCACTGATTTGGTCTTCTGCCGTAAATGACTCCATAATATTTTTTGATTGTTGAATGGATTGTTCAAGGAGACTAATTGAATCCTGGATAAAATCGATATTCATAAATAGCTTGGCACCAATATAGGCAACAATTATGCTGAATGTATAAGCTAAGCTTCCCCCAACGAGTACACCAAGTGTTTGCTTACGCTTATAGAAATAGCCCATTATTACACCACTTAAACCAAAAGTAACAGCTGTTATCACGCTAAATATAGAGCCAAACAAAATCGAAAGAATACTTCCTGCAAAAATGAGCAGAAACGTAAGTCGAATACCATGCCTGAGTGTAAAAATAATAAAAGGCAATGGCAAAACAAACAGAACAATCGTCCCAATAATAGGGACGTATCTTGCAAAAAGCATAAGAACTAAATAAAGTGCTAATAATACAGCTCCTTCTGTTAAAACATGAGCCTTTTTCACAATGACACCTCTTTAAAATCATATAAGAAAAGCGCAAGCGCCTTGATCAGCTATCTGAACAAACCTTTACTATGTATAAAGTCTTTACTAAATCTTACCCTAAAATTTCTTTAAAAATGCGGTTTTTAATGACGAAAAAAGCACAGATAGGAATAAATCCATCTCTGTGCTTTTCATTCATTATTCACCAGCAACATATGGTAATAAAGCCATTTGACGAGCACGTTTGATTGCTACAGTCAATTTGCGTTGGTATTTAGCGCTAGTACCTGTTACACGACGAGGTAAGATTTTACCACGTTCAGATACGAACTTTTTAAGTAAATCTACATCTTTATAATCGATGTGTGTGATTCCGTTAGATGTGAAGAAACACACTTTACGACGTTTTGCACGTCCACCTTTACGTCCGCCTGCCATGATCAATTTCCTCCCTTCTATTTTAAATGTTTATCTATTAAAACGGTAAGTCATCGTCAGATATATCAATAGGTTTTCCATCATTTGCAAATGGATCGTCATCAAAGCTTGTACGACCTTGATTACGCTGATTTTGATCTGAACCGAATGGGTTTTGATTGCCAGAATTACCACCTTGGTACCCACCAAAGTTATTATTATTGTTGAAGTTATTGTTGTTATTTCCTCCACCACTTGCTCCTCTAGGCTCAAGGAATTGGACACTTTCTGCAACAACTTCTGTTACATAAACACGTTTTCCAGTTTGATCTTCATAACTACGTGATTGCAATTTACCGTCAACACCTGCTAAGCTTCCTTTTTTCAGGAAGTTCGCTACGTTTTCAGCCTGTTTTCGCCAAATCACACAGTTAAGAAAATCTGCTTCTCTCTCACCTTGTTGGTTTGTAAACGTACGGTTTACAGCTAGCGTGAAGGTAGCAACAGCTACTCCGCTTGGTGTGTAACGCAGATCTGGATCTTTTGTTAGTCTTCCAACTAATACAACTCGATTCAACATCAGAACCATCCTTTTTTGTATATCTTATCTATTACGATTAGTCTTCTTTTTTAATTACGATATGGCGAATGATATCTTCGCTGATTTTCGCTAAACGATCGAATTCTTGAACAGCTGCAGCTTCAGAGTTAACTTGAAGAAGCATATAGTAACCATCACGGAAATCATTGATTTCGTATGCTAGGCGACGTTTGCCCCACTCTTTCGCTTCTGCTACTTCCGCACCATTCTCAGATAAAACGTTGTTGAAACGCTCTACTAAAGCTTTCTTAGCTTCATCTTCAATGTTTGGGCGGATGATGTACATAACTTCGTACTTTCTCATCATCTTACACCTCCTTTTGGTCTAAACGGCCCACAACTGGGCAAGGAGCAATTAAATAAATAAATTACTCACAATTAGGTATTATAACAAAAAGGTTCGAAACACGCAAGTTAGCAAATTAAACATTGAAACGGAAGTGAATGACATCTCCATCTTGAACAATATATTCTTTTCCTTCCAAACGAACCTTTCCTGCTTCACGTGCTGCCCCCATTGTTTTGGCTGCTAGTAAATCCTCATAAGAGACTGTTTCAGCACGAATGAACCCTCTCTCAAAATCAGTATGAATGATACCTGCACACTGAGGAGCTTTCATTCCTTTTTTAAATGTCCAAGCACGAACCTCTTGTTCACCTGCAGTAAAATAAGTAGCTAGTCCAAGAAGCTGATAAGAAGCTTTAATCAATTGGTCTAAACCGGATTCCTCTATACCAAGTTCCTCTAAGAACATTTCTTTTTCTTCGCCCTCAAGCTCAACAATTTCCGATTCAATTTTTGCACACACAACGATTACTTCTGCATTTTCAGCAGCAGCAAATTCACGTACTTGTTTGACATATTCATTGTTTGAAGGATCTGCTACTTCCTCTTCACTAACATTTGCCACATAAAGAATTGGTTTAATTGTTAAAAGATGCAATTGCTTCACATATTTAAGTTGTTCTTCATTAAATTCAACTGCACGTGCAGGCTTTTCACTTTCAAATGCTTCTTTCAGCTTCACCAAAATTTCATGTTCAAATACAGCTGTTTTTTCCTTTTGCTTCGCCAATTTAGCAACGCGATCAATACGCTTATCAACTGTTTCAAGGTCAGCTAAAATCAATTCTAAATTGATTGTTTCAATATCCGAAATTGGATCTACTTTACCTGATACATGTGTAATATTGTCATCTGCAAAGCATCGCACAACATGACAAATCGCATCTACTTGTCGAATATGAGAAAGGAATTTATTTCCTAAACCTTCACCTTTACTTGCACCTTTAACAATTCCTGCAATATCAGTAAATTCAAATGCAGTTGGAATTGTTTTTTTCGGCTTTACAAGTTCTGTTAGTTTTTGCAAACGTTCATCAGGAACTTCTACAATTCCTACATTTGGATCTATTGTACAGAATGGATAGTTTGCTGATTCTGCTCCAGCTTGTGTAATTGCGTTAAATAATGTAGATTTCCCAACGTTAGGTAGACCTACAATTCCAGCTGTTAATGCCATTTTTCCCACTCCTCTATAAAAAACAAAGAAATTTGTCCGATTTTCAATCAATCTTCAACAATTATAGATAGTAAAGCTGTAAAATACAAGCTTACTGATGAAATAAGATGCTTAAAGTAGGCATTGTTACTTTTGAATTAGGTGTCATTAAAACATTGGTTGATTTCCATTGCAGGTACTCGCTTTCCGCGGGCGGTCTCTGGAGCCTCCTCAGTGCTTTGCACTTGCGGGGTCTCCATCAACACGCTCTCCCGAAGGAGTCTCGTACCTTCCACTCCAATCAACGTTCTTTTAAATTTGTCACTTAATAAAAACAATCATTTTCCCAAAATGCCAAGAAAAGGCCACTAAAAAAAGAGCTATTTAAAAGCTCTCCCCAAAAAGTTAATCTATCTTCTCCAACCCTACTAAACAGTCATATAAAGTACTTCCTTGTCCATTATCTGATACACGGTCAGGTGTGAGAAGGTTAACTGAACCACCGAACTTTTGCCATAATCCTTCATCAACATTTATTGTTTTAGGATGTGCTTTTTTCATAATTTTGACTGAACCGTTTAATTCTCCACGGCTATTATGAATTCTCACCTTGTCTCCTTCAGCTAGTTGCTTTTCGATCGCAATATCCTCTGATACTTCAATTTTTACTGATTGCATAGCTTCTATTAACACATAATGTTGTGAATGATTTGAGCGTAATGGATGAATGGATAATAACTGATAAGGATATTTTTCTGCTAGTGCAGGGTTTGTATGTTCTGATTCAACCGGGAATAGATATTGCGGTTTACCTACAAATCCTTTTATAGATCCTAACTCTGACGTAAACTCAAATTTCCCGCTCAGTGTTGAAAATTTCATATCATTCCATGGTGTATGGTTAACAGGTAATGGCAGTCTTTTTTCGTCTTTAAGCTTTTCAAGTGTAATACCTTCTGACTCAAGCCCCATCATTCCAATTTTTAAAAACTCGTCTCTTGTATAGGAAAATTCCTTACCAAAACCTAATCTCTCTGCCAGCTGTGTCCAAATCCATAAGTCAGACTTTGCCTCACCTGGAGGTTCTACCAGTTTTTCTCCATAATTTACATAATGATGATACATAGATGTATAATAAATATCTTCTTCTTCAAAAACGGTTGTGGTAGGTAAAACATAATCAGCCATTTCAGCTGTATCTGTTAAAAAATGATCAATCACTACAACTGTTTCAACTGACTGAAATGCTTTCATGATTTTAGTTGAGTCAGGAACCTGGGCAACCGGATTTCCACATGTCACAATAATCATTTGGATAGTTGGATCAATTGATTTTAATATTCCATCAGCCTGTTCCATCATTGTAAAAGTTCTGGATTCCGTTTTTTTATCATTTAAAGCAAGAGCATTCATACTAAAGCTCTTCCCAACCTGAATATTGCCGAAATTGGCTCCACCACCTCGAACTCCAACATTCCCGCTTATGGCAACTAATGCATCAATTAAACGGATTGTATTTCCACCATTTGCATAACGCTGCATCCCAAGTCCCAGGAATGTTGAGGTTGGCCCATTTGTATAGATATAAGCTAAATATTCTATTTCTGATAATGTAATCTCTGCCTTTGAACAAATTTCATCGATCGTGAATTGATTCAACAACTCAAGTAAGTCGTTGTATCCCACAGTATAGTTTTCAATAAAATTTGTATCTTCTTTATTTTCCTGGATAAGTACTTTCATAATACCTATTGCTACTAGCCCGTCCATACCCGGTTTAATTGAAATATATTGATCAGAAATTTTTGCTGTTGCATTATAAATGGGATCTATAACAGTAATTGTTGCTCCCTGTTTTTTTGCTTCTTGGAGCTTTTGAAACAAATGCATATTCGTTCTTGCTACATTTCTTCCCCAAATAACAATATGTTGGCTATGGAGAATATCATTCGGAGCATGACTATCCGAGCTACCGAAGTCCCAAGTTTGAGCTTCAATACCAGATCCCCAGCAAATACTACCAACTAAATGAGTTGCTCCCCCAAAACAATTAAAGAATCTTTTATCAATATTTTTTAATAATCCATTATTTGCATAATCATGACTATGCAAAACGGCAGTAGGTCCATATGATTCCTTAATACCACTCATTTTTTCAGCAATCTCATTCAGAGCCTGCTTCCAGGAGATTTCTTTAAAATTGCCATCTACCTTTTTTAAAGGAACAGTTAATCTCTTATTTGAATTTGTCTTCGTTTCGAGCATCCGTCCTCTTCCACAAATCTTTCCTTGAGTAATTGGATGATCTTTATCCCCTTCAACCTTCACTACTTTTCCGTTCTCCACTGTTACTTCAAAACCACAGCTATCCCAGCAATTTAAAGGACATGATGACTTAAATACTTGTTTCATATTTGCTCATCCCCACTTACAATTCGTTTGCTTCCTCATTACGAACCAATACTTTTTTTAATTTTCTAGAAAACTCCCTGCGAGGAATGAGTACACTATGATCACAGCCTTGGCATTTAATCCGTACATCCATTCCCATTCTAATAATCTTCCACTCATTTGTTCCACATGGATGCTGTTTTTTCATTTCAACAATATCATTTAAACCAAATTCTTTATCCATATGATATAGACCTCCTAACTTACTTCATCTTTTCTGTTATACATGACGATACGAGGATAAGGAATCTCAATACCTCTTTCATCCAATCTTGTTTTAATATCTTTTCTAAGCATTCTCGAAATATGAAAATGTTTCATTGGTTCAACTTCACACGTTACACGAAGAATTACTTCAGAAGCACCTAGATTTTGAACACCTAATAATTCAGGAGGATTAACAATATCTTCATACTTATCTTGTATTTCCAATAATAATTCCTGAATCACACGTTCTGCTTCGGAAATATCACTTTCATAGGCAATACTAATATCCACAAAAGCTACACTGTTATGAATAGAGAAATTTGTTACTTCAGTTATGTTACCATTAGGCAAGATATGCACTTCACCTGTCCAACTCTTTATTTTTGTTGTACGTAACCCTATTTCTTCAACCGTTCCCTCAAAGGCAGATACACGAATGAAATCTCCTACTGAAAATTGATCTTCAAAAATGATGAAAAATCCAGTTATAATATCTCGGACTAAATTTTGCGCACCAAAACCTACTGCTAAACCTAAAATTCCTGCACCTGCTAGTAGTGGTCCTATTTTAATACCTACTGTTTCTAAAATCATGATAATGGCAATAAAATACACAACATAAGTGAGAATATTTTCAAGTAGCTTTGCTAACGTATTTTCTCTTCTTACTGATATTCGAAGTGGTGATTTCCCGCGAAATAAAAAGATCTTACTTATCGCAATTTTCCCAATTCGAATAAAAACAGAAGCAATAATGAATATCAAAGAAATTTTCAATAAACCTTGTCCTAATGTTATCCATAGCTCTATATTTGTTATGTAATCAACCATTTGATTCCACAAATTTTCTAGTAACTTCAATAAAATCACCCTTTATAGTATTAAACTTAAATAGCCATTTTCATAGCCAATTATACTCCATATCCTACGTAATTTTGCACGAAAAAATGTTAAATTTCGTAATTATATATATTCGTATGTAGAGATAGGAATTATGTCGTAAGCTCCTGTCTTTATTTAATATAAAAGGGGTTTTCTGAAAGTAATTGCAGACATAGTCTATCATGAAAATCCTATTTTACCTATTCACGTGTTCGATATCGATTTAAAATCGGATAAAGCAATATCGTTACAAGCAAATACAGATTGATTAAACCATATAAAGGATATAAAATTGCCACCAGATTTGCAAAACCAAACCGAGTAAATGGAAGCATAATGATCACTAAAATTGCCGCCATAATCCAAAAGGGCATTTTCATTAGATCCCTTAGTCGTGAAGCAAGTCCAAATATACCTGAAACAGCGGTTGTATAGATTGCAAGCCATAGCATAATGGACATAAAGAGGAAGAATGCAAAAGGTGATCCTTTTAAGATAGCAAAAAGAGGTATTTCATATTCTGCCAAATAGTCAGACATTTGCACTAATGTTTCATTATAAACAAAGGAAATAGCCCCTAAAACAATCCCACTTCCTATGCTCGCAATCTTCGCTTCCTTCAACCCCTTCATTTCTTTTCCAACTGCAGATAATACAGCAATAAGAGGTAATATATTCAGGGCCGTAAAGGTAAAGGCTGCAGGCCAATTGTATTGTTTTTTTAAATCAAGGACCCATGAATGATGATGGGAAATATTAAAGGATAATAATGAATAAAAGAGCCCAAAAACAAGCAATGGAATCACAATAGCATTCAGCTTAATAATTCCATTTGCGCTTCCAACAAACAGAAGAACAAGTAATATGGCGAAAACAGCGATTCCAATCCAGTAAGGAATTGAAAAGGCTTCAAGTGTGGCCCCTCCTCCAGCAATCATAACAATCGTTGTTGTAAACAAATACAATACGATGAGCACATCGTACACATAAGAAAGCTTTTTACCTATTAACCTTTCTAAAATGGGAAAGAAATGGCTGGATTTTTCTTCATAACTAATTTTCATAATTACGTAGACAGCAATGATAAAAATAACAGTAAAAATGACAATTGCCAGTCCACTTTCAAAGCCGAAAAACTCCCATAATTCCCTCCCCGATGCATAGCCTGCACCAATGATTGTTCCTAAGATTAGAAACATCCATTTAATACCTGATCTCATTTTCTCACCTCATATGGTTGTCCTAATTAAAACGAACATGTATAGAATCGAACATTTCTCCGTATACTGTTACTACTATGACATGGGAGTGAATTCTATGAATCTAAAATCAGGTCTTTTTCAATCAGGTAAGAATCAAGATCGGATCCATTATGAAGATGAAAGAGCTACATCTCTTTTAACAAATATGCTTATAGAACATTTGCCAAAACTATTCTATAAGCCTATCGTTATTATTTGTATTGGAACAGACCGCTCCACCGGAGATTGTTTAGGCCCTTTAATAGGCACTTCCATCAAAAAAGAGTTAAGTCATTTCCATGTCTATGGGACATTAAAAGATCCGGTTCATGCTGTGAATCTAGAGGAAACAATTCAATATATAAAGGAGAAACACCGCAATCCATTCATTATTGCAATTGATGCTTGTTTAGGAAGATTTAAAAGTGTGGGATATATGGAAGTTGCAAAAGGCTCGATAAAGCCTGGTGCTGGTGTAAATAAAGAATTACCTGAAGTTGGCGATATGCATATTACCGGCATCGTGAACATTAGCGGATATATGGAATTCCTTGTTTTACAGAATACAAGGTTACATTTAGTCATGAGCATGGCCGATATTATTTCTATAGGAATTATAGAAGCTGAGAAAGTCTATTTAGAGAAGCGTATTACAGTCAGGAGAAATTGGATGGCGAATCAAGATACTGCTATTAACTAAATCTTTTTCTGACAAATAAAATTAAATTTAATGTCTATATGAAAAAATACTGCAAGTATGCAGTGTTTGGATTCCTATTTTATGAAAAGTTATATTGTATAAGAACGATAATAGTAATAATAACAATACTTGGCAACAAGTTTGCTACTCTTATTTGCTTAATTCCTAATATATTGATACCTATTGCTATAATAAGCACTCCACCTGTAGCTGTTAATTCTGCAATCAGATGCTCTAATAGAGAGTCTGACAAAAATTGATGAATTACATTTGCAAATAAGGCTATTCCCCCTTGATAAAGGAAGACTGGAATAGCTGAAAATAAAACACCTATCCCAAGGGTACTTGCTAATACCATACTTGTGAAACCATCAATCATTGATTTTGTGAGGAGAACAGAATGATCCTGTCTTAATCCACTATCTAGTGCACCTATTATAGCCATAGCCCCCACAACAAAGATTAACGTTGCCGTTACAAACCCTTGGGCAATATTTCCGGTAGGGGATTTACCAATCTTCTTCTCCAGCATATTTCCTAAACCATGAAGATGATCTTCTAATTTCAACCATTCTCCCATAACTGTTCCTATGACTAAACTTACGATAACAAAGAAGAAGTCGCTACTCTTCAAAGCCATATCTAATCCTAAAACAACAACAGAGAGTCCAATAGCTGTCATGACTGTTTGCTTCATTTGTTCAGGTATTTTTCTAAGTAATAAGCCAATTATTGTTCCAAGAATAATTCCTAAGGCGTTTATAATACTTCCAAATAAAACCAACTAGATTACCTGCCATTCTATATATTTATCACAATTTTTAGCGATATAACAACGAACACATATTTTCAAGAAGATTATTAAACATGAAAAAAAGACTGACTATTTTAGTCAGCACTTGTCAACAATTATATTAATATACTATCCTTGCCGATCCAGCAACTCTAGAATACGATTTAAATCTTCCTGAGAAAAGAACTCTATTTCAATCTTTCCCTTTTTCTTTTGCTTACTTATTGTAACAGATGTCCCAAAATACTCCTGTAGAAATGTTTCTCTTTCTTTAATGAATACATCTTTTTCAGGCTTTTTCTTCTTTGTTTCACGTGGAACACCATTGTTTAGTTGTTGGATGATCTGCTCTAATTGACGAACATTTAATTGCTCTTTCATTACCTTTTCCACAAGTGCATTCAATTTCTCTTTATTTTTTAATCCCAATAATGTACGGCCATGCCCCATAGACAGCTTCCCTTCAGCAATTAATTGCTGAATCTTTTGCGGTAATGTAAGCAGTCTAACATGGTTAGCAATATGGGGACGGCTTTTCCCTAATCTTTTCGCTAATGCCTCTTGCGTTACATTTAAATGTTCCATTAGCTTTTGATATGCTTGAGCCTCTTCAATTGGTGAGAGATCTTCGCGTTGTAGATTTTCTAATAAAGCTAATTCCATCATTTGTTGTTCTGTAAGATTACGGACAACAGCTGGAATAACAGTTAACTTCGCTTCTTTCGCAGCACGATATCTACGTTCTCCAACAACTATTTCAAATCCTTTTATACTTTTGCGAACAATGATAGGTTGTAAAACACCATGTTGCAGGATGGATTCCTTGAGTTCATTAATGGCATCCTGTTCAAAAACTTTACGTGGCTGATATGGATTTGGACGGATTTCTTTGATTTTTATTTCCTGAACAGATTCTTCCTGCCCCACCTCAACATTTGTAAATAAAGCATTAATCCCTTTACCTAAGCCTCTAGCCATTCACAACCACTTCCTTTGCCAAATCTAAATAAACTTCTGCTCCTCTAGATCTTGGATCATATATGATAATAGGTTGACCATGACTTGGTGCTTCACTTAAGCGAATGTTTCTTGGAATTATCGTTTTATAAACCTTATCTTGAAAATACTTTTTCACTTCATCAATAACTTGAATTCCTAAATTTGTTCGGGCATCAAGCATTGTTAATAAAACTCCTTCAATTGTTAAGTCTGTATTCAGATGCTTCTGAACAAGACGAACTGTATTTAACAGCTGACTCAAACCTTCTAATGCATAATATTCACATTGAACAGGTATTAAGACTGCATCGGAAGCGGTTAGTGCATTTATTGTTAACAGTCCCAATGAAGGAGGACAGTCTATAACCATATAATCATAGTTATCTTTTACAGCTTCAAGTGCCCGTTTAAGTCTAACTTCTCTTGAGATCGTTGGAACTAATTCGATTTCTGCTCCTGCTAATTGAATTGTTGCCGGAATAATATCAAGATTTTCAACAGCTGTTGGCTTAATGACGTCCTTTGCTGCTACGTCGTCTACTAAAATATCATAAATGCAATGTTCGACATCGGCTTTTTCAATACCAATTCCACTTGTTGCATTTCCTTGTGGGTCAACATCGACAAGAAGTACCCTTTTCCCGATGTATGCTAAGCAAGCTCCCAAATTAACCGATGTTGTTGTTTTCCCAACTCCACCTTTTTGGTTTGCAACCGCAATGATTTTTCCCACGATGTCACCTACTTTCATAAACATAAGATCTGTTGTTTTTTAACAAACACCTAATACATTGAGTAGGAAATTAGAAAAGCGCAAGCGCCTTGGTCAGCCCCGACAAGCATAAGGCGATTTGGAATAGAAGGCGTTCTTTGCCTTCAATTCCAAATTGGCTTATGACCTCGAGGGGCTAGGCGCTGGAGCTAGACACCAAAACCAGGTAATAATTTTATACTTTTAATCGTACAAAAAGAACCTTTTCACCATTTTTTATTTTATCATGAAAAATGAAGGAAAGGTTTTAATTTTTTCTTATTTCTTTAATTTAGTATTTTCCCTTAGAGAAAATCTCTTTTTCAACTAGATCAAAACTCTCTTAAAAGCAGCCAAAGAAAAAAGGCCTGACAGTAGCCAGTACCTAACAAAATGCATGCTAAATAAATGGTCTATTCAACATAAAATTGCAAGTGCTTTAAGAAGTGATGAGATTATTTTGGAATCTTAATCGTAAATTGGATATACTCATCAAATTCTTCTTCTTCAGTGTTTAGTTTCACACCACTATCTGCTACCATCGTTAGGGATTGACGAATTGTATTCATAGCAATTCTTGTGTCTCTGCTAAAAGCCTTACGTCTTGGTTTAGGCTTCACATTATTTTTTTCAAGCAGCTTTACTACTCTATCTTCAGTTTGTTTTACATTAAACTGTTTTTGAATAATTTCCTCTAACAATGTATTTTGTAATTCAGGATTTTTCAACGGAATAAGTGCACGGGCATGACGCTCTGTAATTAATTTCTTAAGTAATGCGTCTTGCACTTCTTCAGGCAGTTTTAATAATCGCAGCTTATTCGCTATTGTTGACTGTCCTTTCCCAAGTCTTTGAGCCAAGGCTTCTTGAGTAAGGTTATGTAATTCCAGTAACTTCGCGTAAGCTACAGCTTCTTCAATGGAAGATAATTCTTCTCTTTGTAAATTCTCTATTAAAGCAACACTTGCTGTTTCTGTATCATTGAAATCCTTTACAATTGCAGGAATAACATCCCAACCTAATGTTTGTACAGCACGCCAACGTCTCTCTCCTGCTATTAATTCAAACTTACCGTCAACTTCACGTACGACGATAGGTTGAATAATTCCATGTGTACGAATTGTTAAAGCTAACTCTTCAATCTTTTCATCTGAAAAAACGGTACGTGGCTGGAAGCGGTTAGGTACAATATCTTTAATTTGAATCTTTTTAACCTCTTCCTTTATTTCTTCCGCTGTATTTTCCTGTTCAACTTCCTCAACAACGATTTGTTCTATTTCTTCTTTTTCTCCCAAACCGAAAAAACGAGAAAATGGATGCTTCATGACCTACACCACCTTTAAAAACTACCATTTTTAATATTCTATCTTTCTATCACTATTTCCTTCAAAATACTCAAAAGATTGAGTAAATGTTTCATGTGAAACATCTACTCAATTGGAAGCTTGTTAGGCGTTCCAGGCTTTCTGGGATATTTTTTTGGAGTTGTTTTTTCTTTTTGAATAATAATAATGGTTCTTTCACTTTCTTCCATTGGTAATTCAAATGAATGAATCTGTTTTACGTTACCACCTAAAACTCCAACCGCTTTTTTTCCTGCTTCTAGTTCCTCTTGAGCAGCCGCACCTTTCATTGCAATAAAATACCCGTCTTTTTTCACTAAAGGTATACATAGTTCGCTTAATACAGATAATCTAGCTACAGCTCTTGCTGTTACGATATCATACGATTCCCTATATTGCTTATTTTGACCAAATGTTTCAGCTCGATCATGGAACAACTGAATGTTTTGTAAACCTAATTCATTTGCCAAGTGTGATAAAAACGTAATTCTTTTTTGTAAAGAATCTACAATCGATACGTTCAAGTGCGGAAAACAAATATTAATTGGAATACTTGGGAATCCTGCACCGGCACCTACATCACATATAGAAAGAGGATTTGAAAAATCAAAATAAAATGCAGCTGAAATTGAGTCATAAAAATGCTTTAAATAAACATCCTTTTCTTCAGTGATGGAAGTCAAATTCATTTTTTCATTCCATTGTACTAAAAGTTTAAAATATATATCAAATTGATCCATCTGATGCTGAGAAAGATGAATTCCTTTCTCAGCTAAACTTGATTGAAATAGTGCCCTATCCATGCTCAAAACCTTTCTATTATTGATTAGAGACTCTGGCTATTCTCCCTTGCTCGAGATAAACCAATAAAATGGAAATATCAGCAGGGTTTACACCGGCTATACGTGACGCCTGAGCAACTGATAGAGGCCTAACTTCTTTAAGCTTTTGGCGTGCTTCAGAGGCTAGTCCATTAATATCATCATAATCGATATCTTCCGGAACCTTTTTATTTTCCATTTTCTTTAATTTTTCTACTTGCTGTAAGGATTTTTCAATATAACCTTCATATTTGACCTGAATTTCAACTTGTTCAGATACATCTGAATCCACAACTTGTTCTGATGGCACAAGTTGTGCGATATGCTCGTAGGTCATTTCAGGACGTTTAAGTAAATCTGCTGCTTTAATTCCATCCTTTAGTTCGCTTCCGCCAACAGAAAGGATGAGGTTTTGCGTTTCTTGATTCGGCTTAATAATAGTTGAAGATAAGCGTTCTTTTTCTTCTTCTATTGCTTTCTTTTTCAGATTAAACCTTTCGTATCGTTCATATGAAATGAGCCCTATTTTATGACCAATATCCGTTAAACGTAAATCTGCATTATCATGACGCAGCAATAATCGATATTCTGCTCTTGATGTAAGTAAACGATATGGCTCATTTGTACCTTTTGTCACTAAGTCATCAATAAGCACACCAATATAAGCATCCGAACGACTTAAAATAACTTCTTCTTTTCCAAGGGCTTTCTGTGCAGCATTAATCCCTGCCATTAATCCTTGACCTGCCGCTTCTTCATATCCTGATGTTCCATTTATTTGCCCTGCTGTAAACAAAGAAGAAATAGCTTTGGTTTCTAGTGTAGGCCATAATTGTGTCGGCACAATGGCATCATATTCAATGGCATACCCTGCTCTCATCATTTGAACTTTTTCTAGTCCTGGGATGGTTTTCAGGATTTGTTGCTGCACATCTTCCGGTAAGCTTGTTGAAAGTCCCTGCACATAGACCTCTTGAGTATTTCTGCCTTCAGGTTCTAAAAAGATTTGGTGTCGGGGTTTGTCATTAAATCGAACAACTTTATCTTCAATTGATGGGCAGTATCTCGGCCCAGTTCCTTTAATCATTCCAGAATACATTGGAGATCGGTGAAGATTATCGTCAATAATTTTATGAGTTTCCCCACTAGTATACGTTAACCAACATGGAAGCTGATCTGTAATGTATTTTGTTGTTTCATATGAGAAAGCTCGCGGTACTTCATCCCCCGGTTGTATTTCTGTTTTGCTGTAATCAATTGAATGACTATTGACACGCGGAGGTGTACCGGTTTTAAAGCGGACTAAATCAAAACCTAACTCTTGTAGGTGTTCTGATAACTTTATAGAAGGTTGTTGATTATTTGGACCACTTGAATATTTTAATTCACCGAGTATAATTTCTCCTCTTAAAAATGTTCCTGTCGTTAAGACAACAGCTTTCGCAAAGTATTCTGCACCTGTTTGGGTTACGATACCTTTACAAACACCATCTTCAACGATAAGGCGATCAACCATTCCTTGAAGCAATGTTAGGTTTGGTTCATTTTCCATCGTTTTCTTCATTTCATGTTGATAAGCAAATTTATCAGCTTGGGCACGCAGTGCTCTTACAGCTGGTCCTTTTCCTGTATTTAACATTCTCATTTGAATGTGTGTTTTATCAATATTTTTACCCATTTCTCCGCCTAAAGCATCTATTTCGCGGACAACAATTCCTTTTGCAGGTCCACCAACAGATGGATTACAAGGCATAAATGCGACCATATCTAAGTTGATGGTAATAGCGAGCGTTTTAGCACCCATTCTTGCCGAAGCAAGTGCTGATTCACAACCGGCATGCCCAGCCCCAACAACGATAACATCATAATCTCCTGCATGATAGGTCATTTTGTAACCTCCTTTTTAAAAGCATTTCTTATTTTCCTAAACAAAATTGAGAGAATAACTGATCAATTAAGCTCTCATGAACAGCGTCACCAATGATCTCCCCAAGTTGTTCCCAACATCTGGTCAAATCAATTTGTACAATATCAATCGGTACTCCTGCATCTATTCCAACTAAAGCATCCTCAATTGATGTTTTTGCAGCAGTTAATAATGCAATATGTCTGGAGTTTGATACATATGTTAAATCACCGCTTTGAACATTTCCTTTGAAAAACAATGCACTTATTGCTTCTTCAAGTTCATCAATTCCTTGCTCTTCAAGTAAAGAGGTTGTCACAACCGGTCTTCCATTAGCTAATTCTTTTACTTTATCAAGATCAATTCGTTTATCTAAATCAGTTTTATTGACAATGACAATAACGTCCATTCCTTTAACTGCTTCGAATAGCTGAATATCTTCTTCAGAAAGCTTTTCATGAAAGTTTAATACTAAAAGAATCAAATCAGCTTCTTTTAATACTTTCCTTGACCGCTCTACACCAATTCTTTCTACAATATCCTCAGTCTCACGGATACCCGCTGTATCAACCAGACGAAGTGGGACACCTCTGACATTTACATACTCTTCTATAACATCCCTTGTTGTTCCGGGAATATCTGTTACAATCGCCTTGTTTTCTTGAACAAGACTATTTAATAAAGATGATTTCCCTACATTCGGTCTACCAATTATAACGGTTGAAAGACCTTCTCTTAAAATCTTCCCCTGCTGGGATGTCTGTAAAAGCTTACTTATTTCATCTTTTACGAATGATGCCTTTTCTATGAGCATTTGATGTGTCATTTCTTCTACATCGTCGTACTCAGGATAGTCTATATTGACTTCAACATGTGCTAATGTTTCTAGTATTTCCTGTCTTAATCTTTGAACGAGCTTAGACAATTTCCCTTCCATTTGTCCTAAGGCCACATTCATAGCCCTGTCTGTTTTTGCACGAATTAAATCCATTACAGCTTCTGCTTGCGATAAGTCAATCCTGCCGTTAAGAAAAGCTCTTTTTGTAAATTCTCCGGGTTCTGCAAGTCTCGCCCCGTTTTGTATAATTAATTGCAGCACTCGATTAACTGTCACAATACCACCATGGCAGTTTATCTCGACTACGTCTTCTCTTGTAAATGTTTTAGGTCCTCTCATTAAAGAAACCATTACTTCCTCAACAACAGCATTTGTTGCTGGATCAATTATATGTCCGTAATGGATCGTATGGGAGTCAACCATTGTTAACCTTTTATTTGAGGGAGCTTTAAATAGCTTATCTGCAATTTGAATCGCATCTTCACCACTTAATCTGACAATTGCTATGGCTCCCTCTCCTAAAGGTGTTGATATCGCTGCGATTGTATCTAACTCCATCGCTACGATCACCTCTCTCTTTTATTTATCTATGCAAACTCCTTATTATCAACTCGACCAAATTTTAAAGATAGCATATTTCGTTTTCATAAGAAAGAAAAATCACTTTGTTTTATCCACATCATTTTATCCACTATCTTATATACCTCTACTTATTTTAACTTATCCACATGTTAATAACAATATTTCCTGTACATAGTAAATTGATCCTAAGTAAAAAAATCGACTAAAAGGCAGAAATGATCTCTATTAATTTAATTGGGCAAAAAATATGGGGTGTTTATATGAGGAATCTTCTACCATTAATTGCTTTCTTAATATAATGATATTTAGAAGAAAAAAGAGGATGACTGTGTCATCCTCTTTTTTTAGGTGATATAACTAAATGTCTGTTTGGCTCTTCGCCAACTGAGTATGTTTTAATTTCTTTAAATTCAGCAAGTGCAGCATGGATTACTTTTCTTTCATATGAAGGCATCGGCTCTAAAGAGACATTTTTTGAGGTATGAATTGCCTGCTTAGCAAGCCTTCCCGCAAGCTGTTTTAATGTTTCTTTTCTTTTTTCCCGATAATTTTCAGCATCCAATATAATCTGCAGATAGTGATTGGAGTTGCGGTTAGCAACTAATTGAGTAAGATATTGCAAAGAATTTAATGTCTGCCCTCTTTTTCCAATCAAAACTGACATTTTATCTCCAGATAGTTGAATTTTTATTATTTTTCCGGATTGTTTTACCTGAACATCTGCATTAATTCCCATTTTTTGTATAACGTCTGCTAAAAACTCTTGTACAGCTTTAATTGGGTTGTGAATGAGTGTTACTTTGACACTAGCAGGTTTTTTTCCAAAAACTCCGAAAAAGCCCTTTTTTCCTTCATCAAGAATTGTGATCTCAACTTCGTCTCGTTTTGCTTGCAATTGCTTTAATGCTACCTCTACTGCTTCATTGACAGTTTGTCCATTAGCAGTTATTTCCATCACTTTTTATTTCCTCCATCTTTTGCGGCCTTTAATTCAGGACCTTTCACAAAATATGTTTGAACAATCATGAAGAGATTTCCGACTACCCAATATAAAGATAGAGCAGCAGGGAAACTTATTGCGAAAACAACGATCATAATTGGCATAAGCCATAACATCATAGCCATTTGTGGGTTTTGATTAGCATTCCCGGCCATCATCATTTTTTGTTGGATAAATGTTGTGACACCCGCAACTAACGGTAGAATGAAGTAAGGATCTCTTTCACCTAAGTCAAACCATAGGAAATTGTGTTGTGCGATTTCCTCAGTTCTCATAATTGCATGATAGAATCCGATTAAAATCGGCATTTGAATAATTAAAGGAAAACAACCTGCAAGTGGATTAACACCATGCTGCTGGAATAACGCCATTGTTTCCTGTTGAAGTTTTTGTTGAGTTTGTTGATCTTTTGAACTATATTTTTCTCTTAATTTTTGCATTTCCGGTTGAATAGCTTGCATTGCTTTAGAACTTTTCATTTGTTTGATCATCAATGGCAATATAGCCAATCGAATAATGAGTGTTACTATAACGATTGAAAAACCATAATTATCACCAGTTATCTCTGCAAAATATGTAATAAGTTGTGATAAAGGATAAACAATGTAAGAATTCCAGAACCCTTCACTCTCAGATGTAATCGGAACATTTACTTCCGTACAACCAGTTAATAGAGCCAGGATCCCTACTAATCCTGCAATTAAAAATATGCGCCTCTTCAAACCTTTTTCCTCCTAATCAATAATTGATACCCTTTTTGTACGTTAAAAGATAGAAAAAGTTCCACATAGGTATTATCTTAACACTTTTATTCATGGAATTGTTTTGTCTGATGAAGTTTTCATTAATATAATTTCTACAATTTTCATCATCTATTTTTTTTGATATATTTTGGCTTTTCTAAACAAGTGGTTCAAGCTTCCCTTTACTTCATGATAATTCATGTCTGCAGCTGGTTTCCTAGCAATAATGATAAATTCTTTTCCACTTGCAATTCGATGTTTCTCTTCTGAAAAAACCTGTCGAATTAAACGCTTAACTTTATTGCGTGTAACAGCATTTCCGATCTTCTTACTTACTGATAGTCCGATCCGAAATTCCTTTTCTTCCGGTTTTTGCAAAAAATAAAGAACAAATTGTCTATTGGCAACTGACTTACCATTTTTAAAGACAACTTGAAAATCTTTATTTTTCTTAATTCTGTACTTCCTTTTCATTTTCCTTCACTCCGGTTTGTTCTGCTATTATGTCAACAACAGAATGATCACCATCATTATATCTGAATTACTCTTGATTTAAACTTACTTATATTATGTCTTCTACCTCTTTTAAACCAGATCACCATACATAAATCAATCTAATATGTAAAACACTCTGTTAAGCTTGTCCGCAAATTATGCTCCAGTTAACATAGTGCCTTTTATTAACCATTACTTTATTTTAAAAAAAGAGACCACTGACTTTTCAGTGGCCTATGCTGATAATACTTTTCTTCCTCTGCGACGACGGCGAGCAAGAACTTTACGTCCATTAGCTGTGCTCATACGGCTACGGAAACCATGAACTTTACTACGTTTACGTTTATTTGGTTGATAAGTACGTTTCATATATTGACACCTCCCTGAGGAATAACAGTTAAAGACAGTCTTACTAATTATAGTTACCTACCATATAAATTGTCAACCACCAACTGCTAATTTCATTTCAGGTAACCATTTTTAATGTGTTTAATATTACGCTAAAAAAATAATTCGTTATATGTATGAAATCCTCTTCTCCTTCTACAGGATGGCCTGTGGATATTTTTTCGACATGATTCTTCACTATCCACATCTGTTATCGACAAGTTTTTCACATATTTTATCATTGTGGACAATTTATTTTAACAAATGATTAATTATGTGGATAAGTTTGTAAAAACCGTTGCATATCTAGTTTTATTCTGATATTATATTTGTGTTTTCACTCTTAATAAACTATTGGCATTTTCAACATATCCACAGTCTGTGGATAACATGTGGAAAGTTTATAAACAGGTTGTGTAAATTGTTGTCCACAAGTCGTGGGTTTTGTCGAAAAGACGTTTTTTTACTATATTATATATTTATTCACATACGTCAACTTTTGCATGTTTATACACGTATATTCGCAGCTTGTACAATTGTTATACAAAAGAGCGTTTTGGCAAAGGAGGGACACTACGTAAATGGAGAATATTTCTGAGCTATGGGATAAGGCTTTGGCAGAGATCGAAAAAAAAATAAGTAAGCCCAGCTTTGAAACATGGCTAAAATCAACAAAAGCTCATGGAATTCAGGGGGACACTTTAACAATTACTGCTCCAAATGAATTTGCCAGAGACTGGTTGGAATCCCGATACTTGCATTTAATTGCGGATTCAATCTATCAATTAACTGGTGAAGAATTTGCGATAAAATTTATTATTCCCCAAAATCAAACAGATGATGACTTTGTTCCTAATTCACCTATTAAACAAATAAATAAACAGGATGAGGAACATACTGAATTACCGCAAAACATGTTAAACCCTAAATATACATTTGATACGTTTGTAATAGGCTCAGGCAACCGCTTTGCTCATGCAGCATCTTTGGCAGTAGCCGAGGCGCCTGCTAAAGCTTATAATCCTTTGTTTATCTACGGAGGAGTTGGACTTGGGAAAACTCACTTAATGCACGCTATCGGCCATTATGTAATCGATCATAAACCATCTGCAAAGGTTGTTTATTTATCATCCGAGAAGTTTACAAATGAATTTATTAATTCTATTAGAGATAATAAGACTGTCGAATTTAGAAATAAATATAGAAGTGTTGATGTTTTACTAATTGATGATATTCAATTTTTAGCAGGAAAAGAACAAACTCAAGAGGAATTTTTCCATACTTTCAATACACTTCATGAGGAAAGCAAACAAATTGTTATTTCAAGTGATCGTCCACCGAAGGAAATTCCGACTTTAGAGGATCGTCTTCGTTCCCGCTTTGAGTGGGGGTTAATTACAGATATTACTCCGCCGGATTTAGAAACGAGAATCGCTATCCTTAGGAAAAAGGCCAAAGCAGAAGGCCTTGATATACCTAATGAAGTGATGCTCTATATTGCAAATCAAATTGACTCAAATATTCGGGAATTAGAGGGTGCACTAATTCGTGTTGTTGCCTATTCTTCCCTTATAAATAAAGATATAAATGCAGATTTAGCTGCTGAAGCATTAAAAGACATCATCCCCAACTCCAAACCTAAAATGATTTCGATTAGTGATATTCAACGAATAGTTGGACAGGAGTTTCAAGTTAAATTGGAAGATTTTAAAGCGAAGAAGAGAACGAAATCAGTTGCCTTTCCTAGACAAATTGCTATGTATTTATCTAGAGAATTAACTGATTCTTCACTCCCGAAAATTGGAGAGGAATTTGGAGGACGTGACCATACAACTGTTATTCATGCTCATGAAAAAATTTCTAAGATGCTCCAATCTGATGAATTACTGCAACAACAGTTAAAAGAAATTACAGGTTTATTAAAAGGCTCTTAATTTTAATAGATGAATAATGTGAATAACTAGTACAGATATATACACAGTCTGTCCACATGTGGATAGGCTGTGTTTCTCTTCTTTTAAGATAGTTATCCACATTTCCACAGCACCTACTAGTACTTCTATTATATTTTTAATAAAAAATAATATAACTAAACATAAAAAAATTTCACAAATCCTATTTGCATTGCTAAAATTTAAATTGGCTTAGGAACAGGAGGAATTAAATCATGAAATTTATAATTCAACGAGATAAATTAGTTCAAGGTGTACAAGATGTAATGAAAGCTGTGTCATCCAGAACAACAATTCCTATTTTGACAGGAATTAAGATTGTTGCTCATACTGAGGGTGTTACCTTAACTGGTAGTGATTCTGATATCTCTATTGAATCTTTTATACCAGCTGAAGAAGATGGTAAAGAATTTGTAGAAATTGTCCAAGCCGGTAGTGTTGTATTAACAGCAAAGTTTTTTAGTGAAATCGTAAAGAAACTTCCAATGGAAATCGTTGAAATTGAAGTAGGTAATCATCATTCAACGATCATTCGATCCGGTAAAGCGGAGTTTAGTCTTAATGGCTTAGATGCTGAAGAATACCCTCTTCTTCCACAAATTGAGGAAGATAATATCTTTAAAATACCAACGGACTTACTAAAGGCCATGATTCGTCAAACTGTATTTGCTGTTTCAACTTCTGAAACAAGACCTATTTTAACAGGTGTTAATTGGAAACTTGAGAATGGTGAACTGATTTGTATAGCTACAGATAGCCACCGTTTAGCATTAAGAAAAGCCATGATTAATTCTGAAAATCAAATTTATTATAATGCTGTTATTCCTGGGAAAAGTCTTAGTGAATTAAGTAAAATCCTTGATGATACTAGTGAGCCGATTGAAATTGTTATTACTGAAAATCAAGTCTTATTTAAAGCAAAAAACTTATTGTTTTTCTCAAGATTGTTAGACGGTAATTATCCAGATACATCCCGTTTGATACCCTCAGATAGCAAAACAAACCTAACGTTGAATTCAAAGGAATTCTTACAAGCTATTGATCGTGCTTCCCTACTTGCAAAGGAAGCGCGAAATAATGTTGTTAAACTGTCAACTTTAACAGATGGAATGATTGAAGTATCATCTAATTCTCCTGAAATTGGGAAAGTAAGTGAGGAAATTCAAGCAGAAGAAGTTGTTGGGGAAGAACTGAAAATTTCATTCAGTGCAAAATATGTAATGGATGCTTTAAAGGCACTCGAAGGAACAGAGATAAATGTTAATTTTACTGGAGCAATGAGACCGTTTGTGATACGGACAAAAGATGATGATTCTATGCTCCAACTCATTTTACCAGTAAGAACATACTGATTTTTTTGAAGGATGGACTGATTTTAATGTCAGTCCTTTTCTTTTAGCTGTAAAAATTTAGATGTATGGTCGAAATTACCTATGTGTTGTGGAGGTCGGAATTCAGTGTCTTTCTGCAGTGGACACTAAAAAGAGATGCTGAGAGTAGTTGTACTTATGATCATATTTTTAGTAAAATAAAAAGGTTAGAGACTACTGATGAGAAAGGTGGTTACTATGGCTAAACCTGTCAAAATTGATTCGGAGTTTATTACACTAGGTCAGTTTCTGAAATTGGCAGATGTCATTCAGTCTGGAGGAATGGCAAAATGGTTTTTATCAGAATATGAGATCTTTGTAAATAATGAGCCTGAAAATCGTCGTGGAAAGAAATTGAGAGATGGCGATGTTCTTTATATACCTGATTTCGGCACGTATATTGTGAAAAATTAAAGTTGGTGTACAAAATTTGTTTATAAAAGAGCTGAAATTAAAAAATTATCGTAATTATGACGACTTGACTGTACAATTCGAAAACAAAGTTAATGTGATCCTTGGAGAAAACGCCCAAGGAAAAACAAATGTTATGGAATCAATCTATGTTCTGGCCATGGCTAAATCACACCGAACTTCGAATGATAAGGAATTAATAGGCTGGGATAAAGAGTATGCTAAAATAGAGGGTAGCATTGAAAAATATAATCGCTCAACAGCTCTTCAGTTGGTTATCTCCAAAAAAGGAAAAAAAGCAAAATTAAATCATATAGAACAAGAGAAATTAAGTCAGTATGTCGGGGGCATGAATGTTATCATGTTTGCTCCTGAGGATTTAAATTTGGTAAAAGGAAGTCCTCAAGTTAGACGGCGATTTATTGATATGGAAATTGGTCAGGTTTCTGCCATTTATCTTCATGACTTAAGTCGCTATCAGAAAATTATGCAGCAGCGAAATCATTACTTGAAATTGTTACAGCTAAGAAAGCAAAAAGATCAGACAATGCTTGATGTTTTAACAGAACAACTATGTGAAGCGGCTGCCAAAATTATTAATAAACGTCTTCAGTTTGTATCTGAGCTCCAAAAATGGGCTGAGCCGGTTCATTCTGGCATCAGTAGAGGACTGGAAACACTTAAAATTAAATATAAGCCTTCTGTAGATGTATCAGAAGATTATGATTTGACAAAAATGATAGAAGCATATGAACAAAAATTTGCTAAAATAAGAGAGAAAGAAATAGAACGTGGGGCTACTCTTGCTGGACCCCATCGTGATGATATGCTCTTTTATGTGAATGATCATGATGTGCAAACATATGGCTCACAAGGTCAGCAAAGAACAACTGCTCTATCACTAAAATTGGCTGAGATTGATTTGATTCATAACGAAATAGGAGAATATCCAATTCTTTTGCTGGATGATGTTTTATCTGAATTGGATGATTTTAGACAATCACATTTGTTAAATACCATTCAGGGTAAAGTGCAAACATTTGTTACAACAACAAGTGTAGAAGGAATCGACCATCAAACATTAAGAGAAGCTGCTACTTTCCATGTGAAAGCAGGAGAGCTTTCTGACAAAAAATGAGGTGATTCATATGTATATTCATCTGGGAGACAACCATGTTGTTCCTTCAAAAGAAGTCGTTATGATACTGGATCGACAATCTTCTCAAGATTCATCAATTGTGGATGAGTTTTTTAAAAAACAGAGGGATAAGATCGTTCAACTGGCAAGTAATGATGCAAAATCTATTATTATAACGCTTGATAAAATTTATTTTTCACCTTTATCATCAAGCACATTAAAAAAACGAGCACAAGTTGCTTTTGATATAGATTGATTAAGGCTTTTATAGACTTAAATATAAAGCTACCTGTCATCAATTATTTATTGGTAACAGAATACTCTTTTTAAGAGGCTATTAATTATCAAGCTTCAAAATCAGTTATGTAAGCTTTAGGAAAAGTGTAGGTGATCAGTGTGACGACAGATAACAATCAAGTCCAACAACAATCTTATGATGAAAATCAGATTCAAGTATTAGAAGGTCTGGAAGCTGTTCGAAAACGCCCTGGAATGTATATTGGATCTACTAGCGGCAAGGGTCTGCATCATTTAGTTTGGGAAATTGTTGATAATAGTATAGATGAGGCATTGGCGGGTTTTTGTACTGAAATCAATGTGCTCATAGAAGAAGACAACAGTATTACTGTTAAAGATAATGGTCGAGGCATTCCTGTAGGGATCCATGAAAAAATGGGACGTCCAGCTGTTGAAGTTATTATGACAGTTCTCCATGCCGGAGGTAAATTTGGTGGCGGAGGATATAAAGTTTCCGGTGGTCTTCACGGTGTTGGTGCCTCTGTAGTAAATGCCCTTTCAACAGTGCTTGATGTAACAGTGCATCGTGAAGGAAAGGTTCACTTTCAACAGTTTCATAAAGGAGTACCTGCAGGTGATTTAGAGGTTATTGGTGAAACCGAGGTAACCGGAACGATTACTCACTTTAAGCCAGATCCGGAAATATTTAAAGAAACGACAGAATATGAATATGAAATTTTAGCCAATCGTATACGAGAGCTCGCATTTCTTAACCGCGGCTTAAAAATTACAATTGAGGATAAACGTGAGAATAAGCGTTCAAATGAATACTACTATGAAGGTGGTATTAAGTCTTATGTTGAACACTTAAACCGTACTCGTGAGGTTATCCATGATGAACCTGTCTACATTGAAGGTGAGAAAGACGGGATCACAACAGAAGTAGCTATTCAGTACAATGACAGCTACACTAGTAATATTTATTCTTTCGCTAATAATATTCATACCTATGAAGGTGGAACACATGAAGCTGGATTTAAATCAGCCTTAACACGTGTTATTAATGATTATGCTAGAAAGAATAAAATTTTCAAAGAAAATGATGATAATCTATCAGGAGAAGATGTCCGGGAAGGTATTACAGCTATTATCTCGATTAAACATCCTGATCCTCAGTTTGAGGGACAAACGAAAACGAAATTGGGGAATTCTGAGGTTCGTACTGTAACAGATTCTGTTTTCTCTGAAGCGTTTGATAAATTCATGTTAGAAAATCCATCAGTAGCAAGAAAGATTGTTGAAAAAGGTCTTATGGCAGCAAGAGCACGTTTGGCAGCTAAAAAAGCCCGTGAATTAACCAGACGTAAAAGTGCTCTGGAAATTTCAAATCTACCAGGTAAACTGGCTGATTGCTCTTCAAAGGATCCATCAATCAGTGAATTATATATCGTTGAGGGTGATTCTGCAGGAGGCTCAGCTAAACAAGGACGTGACCGACACTTCCAAGCAATCCTGCCATTAAGAGGAAAAATTATTAATGTGGAGAAGGCTAGATTGGATAAAATTTTGTCCAATAATGAAATAAGAGCGATTATTACAGCATTAGGTACAGGTATTGGTGAAGACTTTGAAATCACAAAGGCCCGTTATCATAAAGTTGTCATTATGACAGATGCAGATGTTGATGGAGCACATATTCGTACTTTACTATTAACGTTCTTCTATCGATACATGCGTCCAATTATTGAACAAGGATATATCTATATTGCTCAACCACCACTATATAAAATTCAACAAGGTAAAAGAATTGAATATGCTTATAATGATAAACAACTTGATACTTACTTAGCAGAAATGCCCGAACTGCCAAAACCTGGAATTCAGCGTTATAAAGGTCTTGGAGAGATGAATCCAGATCAATTATGGGAAACAACCATGAATCCGGAGACTCGTACTTTACTTCAAGTAACTCTAGAGGATGCAATTGATGCAGATGAAACCTTCGATACGCTTATGGGAGATAAAGTAGAGCCTCGTCGAAACTTTATTGAAGAAAATGCACAATATGTCAAAAATCTAGATATTTGATAAAGTGAATGAAACACCTCATACCGATGAGGTGTTTTTTAGAAGGTTAGAAACTTTTATAAGAGTGACCTTAGTTAAAGACTTTTAAATTATAGATTATCTATGAATTATCTAGTAAATTCATGTGTATTCTCTCGGTAATATTGCTATAATGAAGAGTAGACTATTAATTAAATTATCCAATTGGGCAGAATTTATAACAGACAACAACTATCAATAAATTGTTTAAAATGATAGTATTTTGTCGTTTTCTGATGAGTTATTTGGCACTCCCAATTAAGATTACAGAAAGGAAAGGGAGGTTATCTTAATATGGCAGAAAATCAAAGCTCTCATGTTATAGAAAGAAATATTAGTAACGAAATGCGAGAATCCTTTTTAGGATATGCGATGAGTGTTATTGTCTCTCGTGCTTTACCAGATGTGCGTGATGGATTAAAACCTGTACATCGTCGTATTTTGTATGCGATGAATGATTTAGGAATGACCTCAGACAAACCATTTAAAAAATCAGCTCGTATCGTTGGTGAAGTAATCGGTAAATACCATCCACACGGTGATTCAGCTGTTTATGAAACAATGGTTCGTATGGCTCAGGATTTTAACTTTAGATATATGTTAGTTGATGGACACGGTAATTTTGGTTCGGTTGATGGAGATTCAGCAGCTGCAATGCGTTATACGGAAGCACGTATGTCTAAAATATCAATGGAATTAATCCGCGATATCAATAAAGACACAATCGATTACCAAGATAACTATGATGGTTCTGAAAGAGAACCAGTTGTTCTTCCAGCAAGGTTCCCCAACTTACTAGTAAATGGTGCAACAGGAATTGCTGTAGGGATGGCAACAAATATTCCTCCACATCAATTAGGAGAGGTCATCGATGGAGTTCTTGCTTTAAGTAAGGATCCTGACTTGACGATTCCTGAAATTATGGAGATTATACCTGGACCTGACTTCCCTACTGCAGGTCAAATCATTGGTCGCAGTGGAATTCGAAAAGCATATGAAACAGGTCGAGGTTCCATTACACTTCGAGCAAAGGTTGAAATTGAAGAAAAACCTTCAGGAAAACAAGTAATCATCGTCAAGGAAATACCTTATCAAGTAAATAAAGCAAAACTTGTTGAAAAAATAGCTGAATTAGTTCGTGATAAGAAAATTGACGGAATTACAGATTTACGTGATGAATCTGACCGTACTGGTATGCGTGTTGTTATTGAAGTACGTAAAGATGCAAATGCCAATGTATTACTTAATAACCTTTATAAACAAACTGCCCTTCAAACAAGTTTTGGAATTAATATGCTTTCTCTTGTGGACGGCCACCCAAAGGTTCTTAATATTAAGCAAATGCTCTTCTACTATCTTGAGCATCAAAAAGTAGTTATTAAACGTCGAACTGCTTTTGAATTAAGAAAAGCAGAAGCAAGAGCTCATATACTTGAAGGTTTGCGTATTGCACTTGATCATTTAGATGCGGTTATTACGTTAATCCGTAACTCACAAACAACTGAAATTGCACGTAACGGATTAATGGAGCAATTTTCATTAAGTGAGAAGCAGGCTCAAGCAATTTTAGATATGAGGCTTCAAAGATTAACAGGATTAGAACGTGAAAAGATTGAGGAAGAATATCAATCACTTATTAAGTTAATTGCTGAACTAAAAGCAATCCTCGCTGATGAGGAAAAAGTACTTGCTATTATTCGTGAAGAACTTACAGAAATTAAAGATCGTTTTAATGATGTCCGTCGTACAGAAATTGTGTCTGGCGGTCTAGAATCAATTGAGGATGAAGATCTTATTCCAGTTGAGAATATTGTCATTACTTTAACTCATAATGGATACATTAAACGTCTTCCTGTTTCCACCTACAGAAGTCAAAAACGTGGCGGTAGAGGAATCCAGGGAATGGGGACAAATGATGATGATTTTGTCGAACATCTCTTAACAACATCCACCCACGATACAATACTATTCTTTACGAATAAAGGGAAAGTTTATAGAGCAAAAGGATATGAGATTCCTGAATACAGCAGAACAGCTAAAGGCCTTCCGATTATCAATTTGTTAAGTGTGGAAAAAGGTGAATGGGTAAATGCTATTATACCTGTATCCGAATTTGTTGATGATTGGTTCTTGTTCTTTACAACCAAGGAAGGTATCTCCAAGCGTTCTCCATTATCTCAGTTCGCGAATATCCGTAATAATGGTTTAATCGCTGTAGGTCTCCGTGAACAAGATGAACTAATTTCCGTTAAATTAACGGATGGCTCAAAAGACATCATTATCGGAACCAAAAATGGTATGTTGATTCGATTCCCTGAATCAGATGTTCGTTCAATGGGGCGAACTGCATCAGGAGTTAAAGGAATTACCCTTGATGAGGATGACGAAGTTGTAGGTATGGAGATTCTTGAAGAAAGTGTTGATGTCCTTATTGTGACAAAAAATGGTTACGGAAAAAGAACTCCGTCTGAGGAATACCGTACTCAAAGCCGTGGCGGTAAGGGATTAAAAACATGTAATATCACCGATAAAAATGGACCGGTCGTCTCAGTGAAAGCTGCTACTGGGGAAGAGGATATTATGTTAATCACGGCAAGCGGTATTATTATTCGTATGGATGTTGATACAATTTCCAAAATGGGTCGTAACACACAAGGGGTAAAATTAATTAAACTGGATGAAAATGTTTCTGTATCAACTGTTGCCTTGGTGCAAAAGGAAGATGAACAAGATCATGAAGAAGCAGATGATTCAGAAGAACAAACTGAAGAATAGAAAACAGGAGCTAGTACACACAATTGTGTTGTATTAGCTCTTTTTTTATCTGAAGAGATCAATTTTATTGATTATGGATAAGAAAAAATGAGCAATATTATCATTTTTAGGTATAATGGACTAAGGAGGGGTACCTATTGAAAATCCATATTGATCAATTACAAGAAGGCTGTATTTTAACGGATAATGTCTTATCAGCAACAAATAGACCAATAATTTTTAAAAATGCAATCATTAATAAACATTTAATCGATGTTCTGCAGGCATTTTTAGTGAAGGAAGTACAAGTTGCGAATTTATTAGCAAATGGAAAAGAATTTAAACCAGCATTTTTTGAAGAAGAACAAATAATAGACACTTCAAAAGAGGAAGTAACACCTCATAAGACGTTTTACCAACAATATATAGAGAGTGTACATGCTTATAAGCAGCTTTTTATAAACTGGCAATCTGGTGGTATACTTGATATTCAGAAGATAAGACACATTATTATTCCCTTAATTGCAGAAATTGAACTTAATGATGAAGAAGTTTTCAAGCTGTATCACTACTGCCAACAAGAAGATTATGTTTTTCACCATAGTATTTCAGTTGCTTTGATAAGTGCGTTTCTGGCAAAAAAGTTAGGTTACCAAAAGGGAGAAATAAACCAAATTGCTATAACTGGATTATTATGTGACTGTGGTATGAGTAAAGTGAATGCAAATATTTTAAAAAAGAATGTATCATTAACTGAGAGTGAATACAAAGATATTAGACAGCATCCTGTTCATAGTTACAATATGCTTAAAAATATTATGTTTATTAAAGATGGAGTGAAAATGGGAGTATTACAACACCATGAAAGAATAGATGGTAGCGGCTATCCCTTAAATGTAAAAGGGGCACAGTTACACCCATATAGTAAAATAGTAGCTTTGGCTGATACGTACCAAGCAATGGTATCTGTTAGGCCATACCGTAGTAAACAGTCACCTTTTAAGGTCTTAGAACAAATTATGGAGGATGATTTTGGTAAGTTTGACATTACGATTATTAATGAATTAAAAAAGGGAATTGCAAAGTTCTCTTCAGGCACCAAGGTAAGGTTATCTAATGGAGTTGATGCTGAAATTATCTTTATAGATGATAGTAATCCTACAAGACCAATGATAAAATGTTTGATTACGCAGGAAATTATTGCATTAAAAGAGCGAAGAGAACTATTTATTGAGGAAATTATATAAAAAGCTCTGATTTTTATTGACTGTAGTAATAGTTACTGCTATAATCTTTTAAGTCAGCTAATCAGAGCTGATTGAAAAAACAAAAGCTAAAAAAACAGTTGACTTATTAATGAGTTAAATGTTATATTTAAGAAGTCGCTTTTGAGTGACTTAAGTTCTTTGAAAACTAAACAAAACCAAGCGTGCCAACGTTAATTTCGATTAACAAAAACGTACTATATAGTAC
>NZ_KV917371.1:1470000-2593106 GCF_002019635.1 Metabacillus halosaccharovorans
AGTGGAAGCTGTAAACCATATTGGCTCGGTAGCTCAGTTGGTAGAGCAATGGACTGAAAATCCATGTGTCGGCGGTTCGATTCCGTCCCGAGCCACCACTTAATAACTTATAATAAAATAATGGCGGTTGTGGCGAAGTGGTTAACGCATCGGATTGTGGTTCCGACATTCGTGGGTTCGATTCCCATCAGCCGCCCCATATATGCGGGTGTAGTTTAGTGGTAAAACCTCAGCCTTCCAAGCTGATGATGAGGGTTCGATTCCCTTCACCCGCTCCAATATAAATGGGCCTATAGCTCAGCTGGTTAGAGCGCACGCCTGATAAGCGTGAGGTCGATGGTTCGAGTCCATTTAGGCCCACCATTTATAATTATTCCGCAGTAGCTCAGTGGTAGAGCTATCGGCTGTTAACCGATCGGTCGCAGGTTCGAGTCCTGCCTGCGGAGCCATATATATGGGGAAGTACTCAAGTGGCTGAAGAGGCGCCCCTGCTAAGGGTGTAGGTCGTGTAAGCGGCGCGAGGGTTCAAATCCCTCCTTCTCCGCCAGTTTTATCATTTCTTAGGCCCGTTGGTCAAGCGGTTAAGACACCGCCCTTTCACGGCGGTAACACGGGTTCGAATCCCGTACGGGTCATATTAAAAACACTGTTTATTAACAGTGTTTTTTTGTTTTGATTTAAATTCTAAATATGAAGTTTATAGTTTTATATGAACTTCTTGTGGTAACAACAAAATGAAAGACAGACCTCGGGGTTGGTGAGTAATGGTCTTTATCTCTATGCCTTATGAAAGACAAGACTTCTTGAGGAAATGACATGAATGTCCTTCATCGGTGTTATGAAAGACAAATTCTCTTGAATTCCCCTCGGTCATGTCCTTCATAGTCAATATGAAAGACATTTCTCTTAAATCACACCTCCGCAATGTCTTCAAAGGCGCTAAAAATACCCCCCTGCAATGCCTTCATAGCTGTTAAAAAAGACAAATGTCCTAACCTATATCACCATCGCATTCTCACAGCCCCTAAGAAAGGTAAATCCCTATATAAAATCACACACCGCCATATCTACATCCACACTATGAATAACTGATCACCTGAAATTACTATTCTATAAATTTCATATATAATCTGTCATAGAAAAACTATAGGTAAAACCTCTAATATTGCTTTACTAAAATATTTTACCTTTCGTTAAACTATTCTTTACCTCCAAGGAAAATCCTTCGTAAATTCAGAAAAACACCTTTATTTCACCTGAAAATAATTCAACAAATTCCAACAAAAAGTCGAAAAAACTATTTTACTTATATAATAATATGCCATATGTGTTTAGGTGGTTTTTCCTAATTAAAGCGGTTTCGTAAGGGATTTGGATATTATATCTAATGATTAAATTTTTTCCTATCACAGGGATACCAGCTATTTTCCTCGTGTATCCCATTAACATATAAAATTTCTCTTAAATTTTAAAAGAATAATAATAAAAAAATTATCATGAGTTCTTGTTGGTTTATGTCGGAAAAAAGAACGTTTTCATTAAAGGGATTCATTTGTAAGTATTGAATCTTTAGCATAGATAATAATAAGTGAAAGGGTGACTTCAGTGACCGTCACGTCTCTAACAGACTACGATATTCATTTATTTCATGAGGGACAGTTTTTTGAAAGTTTTCAAGTATTCGGAGCACATCTTACAGAGCAAAATGGTAAGAGAGGTACTTCTTTTTGTGTCTGGGCTCCACATGCCAAACAAGTTAGTGTAGTAGGCAATTTTAACAATTGGGATAGGAACACTCATCAGATGAAAAAGATGAATGAGGAGGGAATATGGAGCTTATTTATTGAAGGAATAGAAGAAGGTGAGATTTATAAATATGAAATTATTACTTCTAGTGACGAAACTTTATTAAAGGCTGATCCATATGCCTTTCAATCTGAAGTAAGACCGAATACAGCATCAGTTGTAGCTGATTTAGCAGGATTTAATTGGACAGATCAAAAATGGAAGAGAAGGAAAAAGCAAAGGCAACCGTATGATCGACCTTTAGCCATATACGAAGTTCATTTAGGTTCTTGGAAGTTAAACGATGAAAAAGAGTTATACAGTTATCAGGAATTATCTGAAATGCTTATACCATACGTGTTGGAGCATGGTTTTACACACATTGAACTTCTACCAATCATTGAGCATCCTTATGATCGCTCTTGGGGTTATCAGGGCACAGGTTATTTTTCTGCAACAAGCCGTTTTGGAAAACCAAAGGATCTTATGCATTTTATAAATGCATGTCATGAAGAAAATATAGGTGTCATTATTGATTGGGTTCCAGGACACTTTTGTAAAGATGCTCACGGACTTTATATGTTTGATGGGCAACCAACATATGAATATGCAAATGAACATGATCGTGAAAACTACATATGGGGAACTGCAAATTTTGATCTGGGAAAAACTGAGGTGCAAAGCTTCCTAATCTCAAATGCGTTGTTTTGGATTGAGTACTTCCATGTTGACGGTTTTAGAGTTGATGCTGTTGCAAATATGTTGTATTGGCCAAATTCTAATGAATTAGTGGAAAATCCTTATGCGATTTCTTTTTTAAAGAAATTAAATGAAGCAGTATTTATAAAAGATCCGGATATTTTAATGATTGCTGAGGATTCAACTGATTGGCCAATGGTTACCGCTCCTACCTCGTCTGGTGGTCTTGGCTTTAACTACAAATGGAATATGGGTTGGATGAATGACATTTTATCTTATATGGAGGCCTCTCCAGAGAGTAGAAATGAACTCCACCATAAAGTAACATTCTCCCTTATTTATGCTTTTTCTGAAAACTTCATTTTACCTTTTTCCCATGACGAAGTTGTCCATGGAAAAAAATCTTTATTGAATAAAATGCCGGGTGATTATTGGCAGAAGTTTGCCCAATTAAGGCTCCTATATGGATTTATGTTTACACATCCAGGTAAAAAACTATTATTTATGGGAGGTGAGTTTGGTCAGTATGATGAGTGGAAAGACTTAGAGCAACTAGATTGGATGCTGGAAGATTATGAAATGCACAATAAAATGAGAGTCTATTTTAAGCAACTTCTTTCTATCTATTCAAAACAAAAGCCGCTCTTTGAATTAGATCATTCAGATGAAGGATTCGAGTGGATTGATGTGAGTAACCGGGAACAGAGTATTTTTTCTTTTATTCGGAAAAGTAGAAAAGAAAATGAATTACTTGTCGTGGTATTGAATTTTAAGCCGGTTGTTTATCATGACTACAAAGTTGGAGTCCCAGTAGATACAGAGTATGTAGAGGTCATGAATAGTGATGAAATGCAGTTTGGAGGCTCTGGCCAAACGAATCCAAAAAATATAAAAGCGGTAGAAGGAGAATTTCATGGAAGACCTTATCATATTTCCATGACAATTCCACCATATGGAGCAGTCATTCTACGTGCAGTCAAAAAAAGAGGGGAGAATAAACATGGGAAAAAAACAGTGCGTCGCAATGTTACTAGCAGGGGGTAAGGGGAGCCGATTGAGCTCATTAACAAAAAATTTAGCAAAGCCGGCTGTTCCATTCGGAGGAAAATATAGAATTATCGATTTTACGCTAAGTAATTGTACAAATTCTAGCATTGATACTGTTGGTGTACTAACACAGTATCAGCCGCTGGTTTTGAATTCATATATAGGGATTGGCAGTGTATGGGACTTAGACAGAAAGAATGGTGGAGTAACAGTTCTGCCTCCTTATTCTGAATCCTCAGAAATGAAATGGTATAAAGGTACTGCCAGTGCAATCTATCAAAATATAAACTATATCAAACAATATGATCCTGAATATGTATTAATCTTGTCAGGGGATCACATTTATAAAATGGATTATTCAAAAATGCTGGACTATCATATTGAAAAAAATGCTGATGCGTCAATTTCCGTTATAGAAGTTCCATGGGAAGAGGCGAGTCGTTTTGGCATTATGAATACAAATGAAAAAATGCAAGTAGTTGAATTTGATGAAAAGCCAGCTAACCCAAAAAGTAATTTAGCTTCTATGGGTATCTATATTTTTAAATGGTCTATTTTAAAAGAATACTTAGAGATGGACGAAAGAAATCAATATTCAAGTCATGATTTTGGAAAAGATATTATTCCGCTGTTGCTAGATGAAAAGCGCAATGTCATTGCCTATCCTTTTAAAGGGTATTGGAAGGATGTAGGCACTGTTAAAAGCTTATGGGAAGCTAATATGGATTTGCTAAATGATGATTCAGAATTAAATATATTTGACCGCAATTGGAAGATATACACAGTTAATTCAAACCATCCACCACAGTTTATTGCAGAAGATGCAGTTGTAACAGATTCGTTTGTAAACGATGGTTGTGTCATTATGGGGAATGTTAATCATTCGGTCTTATTCCAAGGTGTTACTGTCGGTAAAAATACAGTAGTAAAGAATTCTGTTCTCATGCCGGATTGTGTTATCGGTGAAAATGTTTTGATTGAAAACGCAATTGTACCTAGCGGCATTGAGATACCAAATGGAACGGTTATTTGCCCTGATACGAACTCAGATGAAATTCTATTAGTAACAGAAGATATTATAGAGGAAATTAAAGCGATGGTAGAGGACAAAGTAAACTAAGAGATTATGACAAAATAGTTTGGAATAGGGAGCTTTTTAATCATTATCGTATCTTGTCTTTATCTATTTTTTAATACCCTGCATGATGGATAAGCAAACCTATTTCTACAAAGGGGAGTTTTTGACATGAGTAACAAATTATTGGGAATTATTGATGCTACAGCACATAAACCGGAAATTGAAGACTTAACCAACCATCGTTCATTAGCAGCAGTACCTTTTGCAAGCAGATATCGGCTAATTGATTTTGTCCTCTCAAATATGGTGAATTCTGAGATTGAGAGTGTTGCAATCTTTCCGAAATATTCTTACCGTTCATTGATGGATCATTTAGGGTCTGGTAAACAGTGGGATCTTAATCGTAAGAAAGATGGATTATTTTTCTTTCCATCACCACATCTCCACAACGAGTATGATGAATTCGGATCATTTCGTCAATTCTCAGATCATATTGATTTCTTTTTAAGAAGCACACAGGAATATGCGGTCATAACAAACAGCTATACGGTTTGTAACATTGACTTCCAAAAGGTATTAAAGCGACATCTCAATAATGGGTGCGACATTACCGAGGTACGTAAAGATGGTAAGCCTTTGCAAATGTATATTATGTCAACAAGACTTCTTATTGATCTTATTCATGATAAAGAAAAAACAGGCTGTAAAACACTAGCTGAAGTAATTGAAGAAAATCATCATCATTGGACAATTTGTGATTATGAATTTCAGGGATATGCAGCGGTTATTGACTCTATGGAAAATTACTACAAACATAGTATGGATATGCTAAACCCAATAATTTGGAATGAAATTTTCACCAAGAACCGTCCAATTTTAACAAAAGCAAAAGATGAGCCACCAACTAAATATGGTAAAGATGCAATGGTTAAGAATTCATTGGTTGCCAATGGTTGCAGAATAGAAGGACATGTCGAAAACAGTATTATTTTTAGAGGTGTCCATATTGGAAAAGATACAGTTGTGAAGAATAGTGTAATTATGCAGAAGACACAGATTGGGAATCAATGTTTCTTAGAAAATATCATTACAGATAAAGACGTAAAGATTCTGGATTATTCAAATATAACAGGTACGACTAATGCCCCGACTATTTTAAGAAAAAGAACCATTCAAGGAGCGATGATGAACTCGTGAACGTATTATTTGCTGTATCAGAATGTGTACCGTTTGTAAAATCAGGAGGATTAGCTGATGTTGCAGGTGCATTGCCAAAGGAATTAGTAAAGCTAGGCAATGATGTAAGAGTTATTTTACCTAAATATAGCTTAATATCAGAAACATATCGAGATGCCATGACAAAAGTAGAGGAAATAAAGGTTCCAGTTGGTTGGAGACAGCAATATTGTGGAATTGAAACCTTGGAATATGAAGGAATTACGTATTATTTTTTAGATCATGAATATTATTTTTATCGTGATTCATTATATGGCCACTATGATGATGCTGAACGTTTTTCATTTTTTTGTCGAGGTGTCTTAGAAGCGCTGCAGGTGATTGATTTCAAGCCGGATATCATCCATTCACATGACTGGCACACGGGCATGATTAGTTATCTGCTAAAAGTAGATTATCTTGAGCAGGATTTGTATAGAGATATTAAAACCATATTTACGATCCATAATCTTCAATTTCAAGGTGTGTTTCCATATAGTGTACTTGGTGAACTCTTGAACTTGGGAGATGAGCATTTTTATGATTTAGAGTTTCATGGAAATATTAGTTTTATGAAAGGTGCAATTCATTCAGCAGATTTCATTACGACTGTTAGTCCAACATATAAAGATGAAATACAAACAGCATATTACGGAGAAAATTTGGATGGACTATTGCGATCTCATCATGAAAAATTACTGGGAATAGTTAATGGAATAGATGATATAGTATACAATCCTGAGACTGATCAAAATATTACAGTGCCATATAGTGTAGACACTTTAAGTGAAAAAATGAAAAATAAATTAGCGCTTCAAGAAAGATTGGGGTTACCAGAAAATGAATTAACACCAATTATTTCAATGGTGACAAGATTAACGAAGCAAAAGGGCCTAGATTTAGTCAAGCGTGTACTTGACGATGTGCTAAGCCAGGATGTTCAAGTTATCGTGCTTGGAACCGGTGATAAGGCTTTTGAGGACTATTTCAGACATATGGAATGGGTTTACCCATCTAAGTTTAAGGCATACATAGGTTTTGATGAAGTACTTGCACATCAAATATATGCAGGCTCGGACCTTTTTCTCATGCCATCAAAATTTGAGCCATGTGGGTTAGGGCAATTAATTGCCTTAAGGTATGGAACAATTCCAATCGTTAGAGAAACTGGTGGCTTAAATGATACTGTGGCATCATATCGGGAAGATAGTGGAGAAGGAAATGGATTTACATTTAGGAATTTTAATGCACATGATATGCTCTTCACCATTAAAAGAGCTATTGAATTCTACCAACAAGAGGAAGTGTGGAAAAGTATTGTCAAGACAGCCATGACACAGGATTATAGTTGGGGAAGATCTGCATTAAAGTATGACCGGCTTTATGCTGGTTTAATGACTAGGAGTGAAAGTCATGTTCTCTAGTAAAGACAGCTTTAAAGACAGTTTTCTAAAAAGGCTTGAAAGCATGTGTGGAAAAGGTTTTGAAGAAGCGACGAAGCGTGATCAATACCATACATTAGGAAATATGGTAAGAGAATACATTAGTTCAAAGTGGATAGAAACAAATGAATTGTATCGATCAGAAAACAAAAAACAAGTGTATTACTTATCAATTGAATTTTTATTGGGACGTTTATTAGGTCAAAATCTTTTAAATCTAGGAATAAAAGAAGTAGTAGAAGAAGGATTAAATGAGTTAAACATTAGCTTAAAGGAAATTGAAGAATGTGAATCAGATCCAGCACTTGGAAACGGTGGGTTGGGAAGGCTTGCAGCATGTTTCCTGGATTCTCTTGCAACATTAAATCTTCCTGGTCATGGATATGGAATCCGTTATAAGCATGGTCTATTCGATCAAAAAATTGTTGATGGTTATCAGGTTGAGCTGCCAGAACAATGGTTAAGACATGGGAATGTATGGGAAGTGAGAAAACCTGATGAGGCAGTTGAAATTTCCTTCTGGGGAAGAATTGAGACTGGAGTTGATGATGGGACACTTTCCTTTAGGCATGTTGCAGATCAAAAGGTTTTAGCAGTTCCGTATGATATGCCGGTTGTAGGGTATAGAGTCGACACAGTGAATACATTAAGACTTTGGAATGCTGAACCGGCTTCTTTCGGACCAAATCAGGATGTCCTATCATACAAGCGTGAAACAGAGGCGATTACAGACTTTTTATATCCGGATGATACTCATGATGAAGGAAAGATACTTCGATTAAAACAACAGTATTTTCTTGTTTCTTCAAGTCTTCAAAGTATCATTAAGTCTTATAAAAAAGAAAACTCAAATATTCGAGACCTTCATCATTATGTAGCCATTCATATTAATGATACTCATCCGGCTATGGCGGTCCCTGAGTTAATGAGAATTCTTATGGACCAAGAAGATTTATCATGGGAAGATGCCTGGCATATCACAACAAACACAGTATCATATACTAATCATACAATTTTGGCAGAAGCATTAGAAAAATGGCCAATTTATTTATTTAAACCATTGCTGCCGAGAATTTATATGATCATTGAAGAAATAAATGAAAGATTTTGTGCAGAGCTCTGGGATCGTTATCCCGGAGAGTGGGAGCGGATTGAACATATGGCCATCATTGCCCATGGATTAGTGAAGATGGCACATCTTGCTATAGTTGGAAGTAACAGTATCAATGGTGTAGCAAAAATCCATTCTGACATTCTGAAAAACAGAGAAATGAAATCATTTTATGAGGTTTATCCCACGAAGTTTAACAATAAAACGAATGGAATTACTCACCGCAGATGGCTGCTAAAGGCAAACCCTGAGTTAACATCATTAATTAACGATACAATTGGTGAGGATTGGATAAAACAACCTGAGAAATTAATAGATTTAAAAAGACATGTCTATCATCCTGAACTAAAGGAACGATTTGCACAGGTAAAAAGAAAGCGCAAAGAAATCCTTGCGAAAAAAATAGCTGATAAAAATGGAATTCAAGTTGATATTGATTCTATTTTTGATGTTCAGGTTAAGAGGCTTCATGCTTATAAAAGGCAGCTCCTAAATGTTTTGCATATTATGTATTTATATAACCGCCTAAAAGAGGATGCAAATTATTCAATTCAACCTCGTACGTTTATTTTTGGAGCCAAGGCTTCACCTACGTACTATTATGCAAAGAAAATTATTAAGCTTATTCATTCACTGGCAGAAAAAGTGAACAATGATCCGAGAGTCTCGCAGACTATTAAAGTTGTGTTTATGGAGAATTATCGTGTTTCTCTTGCTGAAGATATTTTTCCGGCGGCAGATGTGAGTGAGCAAATATCAACGGCTAGTAAGGAAGCTTCAGGAACAGGAAATATGAAGTTCATGATGAACGGAGCTTTAACTGTCGGGACATTGGATGGTGCAAATATTGAAATCATGGAGGAAATCGGGGAGGGTAATATTTTTACATTTGGATTAACAGCCCCTGAAGTACTCAAATATGAAGAAAATGGACGATATCGTTCAATGGAATATTATCATCATGATTTACGAATTAGGCAGGTCATTGACCAATTAACGAATGGTTTCTTTTCTGAGGATGAAGGAGAATTTGAAGCAATCGCAGATTCCTTACTTGTGCAAAATGATCAATACTTTGTATTACGTGATTTTGCTTCATATATAGATATTCAGGAAAAGGTTGGTACGGCCTATCAAGATAGAGGAAAATGGCTTGAACAGGCACTTATTAATGTAGCGCATTCAGGCTATTTCTCGAGTGACCGGACAATTCAAAATTATGCTGACGGTATTTGGAACATCGAGTCTATCGGAGTAAAAATGTAAAAAAAAAGGTGCTGCTGGTCAGCACCTTTTTGCATGTTATTATCAGGTAAGTAAGTATAAATCTTGTACTTAGTGTTGGTGTCAAGCTCCAGCGCTTTTCCGATCAATCCCCGTCTAATAAGCGGCCTAATCCTCCAAGAATGCTGCCTTCGCCACGTGAATCTCCACCGCCAGCAGAAGGTGCACTTGCGATAACACGATCAGCAAGTCGGCTGAATGGTAGCGTTTGAATCCAAACAGTCCCAGGACCTTGGACAGTAGCAAAGAACAACCCTTCTCCACCAAAAAATGCAGTTTTTACTTTTCCGACAAATTCAATATTATAGTCAACTTCCTTTGTAAGTGCTACTAAACAACCTGTATCAATTCGTAATTTTTCACCTGGTTGCAGGTCACGGCGTATAATGGTACCACCTGCATGCAAAAATGCTAAGCCATCACCCTCGAGTTTTTGCATGATGAAGCCTTCTCCACCAAAGAACCCCGTACCCAGCTTTTTTTGGAAGTCTATTCCAACAGAAACACCTTTTGCTGCACATAGGAAGGAGTCTTTTTGACATATGACTTTCCCACCCATTTCACTTAGATCAACAGGGATAATTTTTCCAGGATAAGGGGCTGCAAACGAAACTCTTTTTTTGCCCACTCCTTTGTTTGTGAACACTGTCATAAACAAACTCTCACCGGTAAGAACTCGTTTACCGGCACCAACAAGCTTGCCTAAAAAGCCTTTTTGGCTATTATCTCCATCACCAAAAATGGTTTCCATGTCGATGCCATCTTCCATCATCATCATTCCACCGGCTTCAGCAACAACACTTTCATTTGGATCTAACTCGATTTCAACACACTGCATATCATCGCCATGCAAAACATAATCAATTTCATGAGCGTTCACTAGAATTCCCTCCATATGTAAAGAACAGTATATTTTTTGATTCATCTTCTATTTTACTAGGTTATGAAAATATTGGAAGATACAAAATAAAAAGGAGCAAGAATGCTCCTTTCAATACTATGCTTTAAACGAAGAGTCTTTGTTTTCCGAATTGCCTTTAGTGGTTCTTTTTCCCCACCATGTAGCGAGGAGTGGACCTGAAATGTTATGCCAAACACTGAAAATGGCGCTAGGGACTGCCGAAAGCGGTGAGAAATGAGCAACTGCTAAAGCGGCACCAAGACCTGAATTTTGCATTCCTACTTCAATTGAGATAGCTTTTTGATCTGCAAAATTTAATTTTAATCCTTTTGCTAATAAGAAACCTATTAGTAAACCCAATCCATTGTGTAATACAACGATGGAGAAGATTAATAAACCTGTTTCAGCGATCTTAGCTGAATTCACTGCTACAACTGCTGAGGCAACTGCAACAATCCCGATAACGGAGATAAGGGGTAAAACTGAAATACTTTTTTCAACTTGCTTTTTAAATAATAAGTTAACAATAATTCCTAAAATGATTGGAACAAGTACAATTTGAACAATAGATAAAAATAGTGAGCCAGCTGATACCGGTAGCCATTTACTTGCAAATAATAAAGTTAGAGCAGGTGTTAAAATAGGAGCAAGTAAGGTTGAAATAGATGTAACAGCAACTGACAATGCTGTATTTCCTTTTGCTAAAAAAGTCATAACATTTGAAGCAGTTCCACCGGGACAACATCCTACTAATATCACCCCTACAGCCACTTCAGGTGGTAACTGAAAAATTGTTGCTAATAAAAATGCTAATAATGGCATGATTGTGAACTGAGCTACCACTCCAATTATTACACTTTTAGGTGCTTGAAAAACGGCTTTAAAATCTTTTAATGATAATGTCAGGCCCATTCCAAACATGATAATTCCGAGTAGTAAAGAGATGTGTGGAGCTATCCATGTGAATCCACCTGGAATAAAAAAGGCCAACATAGCGAAAAGAATGACCCAAATGGCGAATGTATTTCCTGCTGTTTTACTGATTTTCTCTAATAGATGCATATGATCAATCCTCCTTATCGCATTATATATCTATTTATTCTGAAATTTCAATATTTAAGTTGAAAGAATAGAAAAAAATGCAAGCGATCTGGAAGGAAATGTAACATAGATCTTGAAATGTTTGTTATACAAAAAAGAGAACAATTTCTGTTCTCTTTATTTAGTGTGCCAGGCATGGCAACTATCTAGGTGGTGAAAGTCCACTGTGGGGGTACACATCGACCAACCACTAAGGAAGCGCAAGGTACTTATCGCGAGATAAGGGCTGGAGGAAGCGTGGAATAAAATCTTGGCTCGACGAACAGAAATCTGATACTAAGGCTTTACAAAGGGATAAGACTCCTAAACAAGTTAAAGTCCAAAAGATGTGCGTAACTTTGTAAAGGAGATCAGGCGAGTAAAAGAGGAAAGATGGTTGTCTTACCCTGGGAGATCGTGCGGATGTACAAAAGGTACAGTCGAAAAAGGTTAGTCGCAAGAAGTCAGCAGAAGCCATAGTAGTGAAGTAATTTCAGGAAGGGCTGAACAATTTATAGTGTTTCAACACCACGAATGCGCAAGTGACCTACTCCGAATGTGTTAGTGGTGAAAGTATGGGCGTACCTCAAAGGATAACCAAAATGGAGCTATCACTTACTACGTGAGAGGAAAGGAGAAACGAGTGTGGAACTTTTAGAACAAATTCTAAGTAATCAAAATATGAATGAAGCCTACTTGCGTGTATATAAAAACAAAGGTGCTAGTGGGGTCGATGGAATAACGGTCGATGAACTGAAAAAATATCTGAGAGAGAACAAGGATGAGCTACGTCAGCGCATCAGAACAAGAAAGTACCAACCACAAGCTGCCTTAAGAGTGGAGATCCCAAAAGAAAATGGTAAGATGCGCAAATTGGGAATACCAACAGTAGTGGATAGGGTAGTTCAACAAGCCATTCATCAAGTTCTCAGCCCAATATTTGAAAAGCAATTCAGTGAATTCAGTTATGGCTTTAGACCAAAAAGAAGTTGTGAGATGGCAATTATTAAAAGCTTGGAATTTCTAAATGACGGATACGATTGGATTGTGGATATTGACCTTGAAAGATTTTTCGATACAGTCCATCACGATAAACTCATGCGGATCATCTCTAATACAATAGATGATGGAGATGTCATTTCCCTTATAAGGAAATATCTTGTCAGTGGAGTTATGGAGAATGGAAGATATGAAGAAACACCAGTTGGAACTCCGCAAGGAGGAAACCTAAGCCCACTGCTGAGTAATATTATGTTGAACCAACTGGATAAGGAGCTAGAAAGTAGAGGACTTCAATTCGTGAGATACGCTGATGATGCCCTAATCTTCGTGAAGAGTGAGAAAGCAGCGAATAGAGTGATGGAATCAATCGTGAGATTTATAGAAAATAAATTAGGGTTAATAGTGAATGTAGAAAAGAGTAAAATCTCTCGTCCAAAAGATTTGAAATTCTTAGGATTTGGATATTATTACGATTTTAAGAATGAGAAATACCAAGTAAAACCTCATTCAACGTCAATACAAAAATTTCGAAGGAAGCTTCGAAAATTAACAAAGCGAAATTGGAGTGTTTCGCTAGGCTACCGAACCTTAAAACTAAAACAAGTCATACTTGGGTAGGTTAACTACTTTAGAATCTCGAATATGAAAAAAGCAATGACTGAGATAGATAAGAAGCTTCGCTCCAGAATTAGAGTCATCATCTGGAAGCAATGGAAGGTATCGAAGAAACGAATCAAATCGCTTATCCAATTAGGAATCCCTGAGGAAGAGGCGAAGGGATTAACCTTCTGTCGAAGAGGTTATCGATACATCGGATTATCGAAAGTTGTTCAAAGAGCAATCTCAAATAAAAGACTAAAGCAGAGGGGACTTCCCTCTGCTTTAGATCATTATCTAAAAGTACACACTGTAATATAAATTGAACCGCCGTATACGGAACCGTACGTACGGTGGTGTGAGAGGGGCGAAAATAATTAAATTATTTTTCCCTCTACTCGATCTGGTATTATTGTCTATACCTCTTCCTCAGTATATGGGTCCTTCTCATATGGAGGAAGATCTCCAAAAATGGTCATTAGACCTTCTTCATCTAACATATCTTCATATTGCTGATGCTGATTGGATGGATAGATCGTAATTTCTTTTCCTTCAATATCAGTTCCAATAAAGTTTTCGTAATCCTCAACATATCCATCAGGATCATTTGATTCCATGTAGACATCATTATAATGATCTTGTGGATTATTAAAATCTGATGGTGTTTCCGAAGAACCATAACTGTTTACAATTTGATAGGCGTCTTCAGCATCAAATGCCACATTTTCATCTTGATCATCATAATCAAATTTTCCAAAGGGAGGCATTAAAACTCCTTCCTCAATTGGACGGTTATGAGAAACAATTTGTTCAGGAGCATGCTCCTTACAAGTAGTGGCTGTAGGTATGGCATCAAGACGTTCCAGAGGTATATCAATGCCACATACTTCGCATTGTCCATATGTTCCATCTTCAATCTTCTGTAACGCTCGTTCAATGTCTAATTTTTCTTCTTCCGTATGTTCATTTAATGCGATATCTTTTTCTCTCTCATACAGTTCTGTTCCCTCATCACCTGGATGATTATCATAACTGGATAGTTCACCAACGGATTCATGAAAATGCCCTTCTTCTAATCCAAAATGTCCATTCATTTCAAAACGCTCGTCAATTTCCTTTTTCATTTGCGTAAGCTGTGAACGGAAGGTTTCTACTTGTTGTGAACTTAGCATACCATCCACGCTCCTTCCTTGATGAAATAGTTCTATACCTATTATGAACAGTAAGAAGAAAAACATGATTGTAAAAAATTTCATCGGAAAATCTTTAGAAAATTACAAAGGGGTTTATTTTACCAGTTGTACCTATAAAATTGAATGCTTATCCGAGACGTTTTCATTTTAATCTTGTACATCAAGATATATAATAAGGTTAGTACAGGGTAAACCTATTGACACACCTTCTAGCTAGGTGTATCTTAATATAAGCAATTTTTGGTGTCGGGGGGATAAGATTGATAACTACTTTGGACCATACATTAAAAGAATTCATTCAACAGGCATTGGAAGATGCAAAGCGAACGAAACAATCGGTAATCGTTAGCTGCATTAAAGAAGTGGACGCAATGGACCCCCTTCATTTCTTTGCTTCCGGTGAAGATCTTTTCCTTGGAGAGCGATATTTTTGGTCAACGCCTAATCGTGATTTTACAATGGCAGGATTAGGAAATGAATTGGTAATTGAAAATAATCTGACAACTAAAGAACGTTTTCGGGATATAGAAAATGAATGGAAGCGCTTTAAAAAAGTCGTTGTATCGAATGAAACAAATCAGGTAGGGATAGGACCCATCTTATTTGGCGGCTTTTCATTTGACCCGCTTAAAGAAAAAAGTCTACTATGGAATAATTTCTCAGAAGCAAAGTTCGTGTTACCTAAACATATGCTTTCTGTTATTGATCAGAAAAGCTATATAACGATAAATAAACTAGTCACACCTCATGATGAACTAACGATGTGTCTTAAACATTTTGAAAGTTCATTTGAAATTGGTTCGGCTCTTCCTTATCAATTAGATTGTGAAAAAGGTAACGAATTCTCAACCATTGAATATAAAACATCAGAGTGGCTAAAAGCCATTCAAAAGGCAACAAACAATATAAAGTCAAAAGAAATGGATAAAGTTGTGCTTGCACGCGAGGTTCACCTCAAGTTTTCAGACAAAATTAACCCGTATCAAGTTATCTACAACTTACAACAAGAACAGCCAACCAGTTATATTTTTGAGTTTGAAAACGGACCTCAACATTTTGTAGGAGCAACACCTGAAAGATTAATTAAAAAGAAAGACAATGAAGTTCTCTCGACTTGTCTGGCAGGATCAATCAAAAGAGGAAAAACAGAACAAGAGGATCATGATTTAGGACAGCAATTATTACATGATGATAAAAATTTACTGGAGCATGCGATCGTTGTAAAAATGATAAAATCTGCTATAGAAAGCTGTTGCTTTGACGTGATCACACCTAAGTCACCTGCTTTATTTAAATCGAAAAATATCCAGCATCTTTTTACACCTGTTAAGGGTTATGCAAGAGAAGGCTTTTCCTTCTTATCTATGGTAGAGAAACTTCATCCAACTCCGGCATTAGGAGGGTTCCCTAAATGGAAGGCTATTGAGAAGATTAGGGAATTAGAGCCGATGCATCGTGGCTGGTATGCCGGTCCATTAGGTTGGATTGATCATGAAGACAATGGTGAATTTGTTGTTGCTCTTCGATCTGGATTGTTGGAGGGACAAAATGCAGCCCTTTTTGCAGGATGCGGGATTGTTGAAGAATCGGATCCAAAATCGGAATATCTTGAGACAAAAATAAAACTAAAACCTATGATGTCTGCACTAGGAGGAGTTGTGAATGAAGACTAGTGATTCCCTAACAAGATTTGTCGCTAGTTTTGTTGATGAATTAACACGCTTAGGAGTTAATAAGGCAGTGATTAGCCCTGGTTCTCGCTCTACTCCATTAGCCATGTTAATGGCAGAGCATCCTAAACTTTCTTGTTACATGAATATCGACGAAAGATCAGCAGGTTTTTTTGCCCTTGGTTTAGCTAAGGAAAAGAAAAAGCCTGTTGTGCTTGTTTGCACATCTGGAACGGCAGCGGCTAACTACTATCCGGCAATCGTTGAAGCCCGTTACGCGAGAGTTCCCTTAATTGTTTTAACAGCTGATAGACCGCATGAGTTACGTGACGTAGGTGCTCCTCAAGCGATTGATCAGCTTCAAATGTACGGTAATTACCCAAAATGGTTTGTTGATGTGGCATTGCCTGAAGAAGAAGTTGGGATGTATCGTTATGTCAGAACGATAGCTGGCAGAGCATTTGCTATTTCCGCATCACATCCTGCAGGTGTTGTTCATCTGAATTTTCCATTTAGAGAACCTTTAATTCCGAATTTAGGTCTGTCAAATCTGTGGGAAGTAGAAGATGACAGACCAAGTTATTTACATACGATACAAGGTTTACCACAACTTGCAAAAAGTCAGATAGTGGATATTGCAGATATCATGAAGGGTATAGCAAAAGGTCTTATCATTTGTGGAGAACAAAATGATTCCGAATTCATTACAGCTGTTAAAGAATTGTCCGGTAAGCTGAAATACCCTATCTTGGCGGATCCTCTCTCTCAATTACGATCTGGTAAAAGTGATAAACAGGGAATAATTGAGGGATATGATTCTATTTTGAAAGATCCGGAAATGATTAATATTCTTAAGCCTGAACTTATTATTCGTTTTGGACCTATGCCTGTTTCCAAGCCATTGATGCTAATGCTGAAAAACAATCCGGATATTACACAGATTATTGTTGATCCGAGTGAGGAATATCGTGATCCTACATTAAATGCTTCCCATATGATTGTTTGCAATCATACTAAATTCTGTGAGGATTTATCTGAAATCTTAGAAGAATGTGTTTCAAATCAGTTCTATGATGACTGGATTCTTTCCAATACTATTTTTCAAGATATGATTGAGCATAAGCTTGGGCATATCAATGATCTATTTGAAGGAAAGATTGTAAGGGAGCTTCAGCATGTTCTTCCTGATGGTAGTCGTTTAGTTGTTGGGAGTAGTATGCCAATTCGGGATGTTGATACATTTTTTAGGAATACGGATAAAGAAATAAGAGTTCTCGCAAACAGGGGAGCAAATGGAATTGATGGTGTTGTATCTACTGCCTTAGGTATTAGTGCTGTTTCAACAGAACCTGCTTTTCTTTTAATAGGAGATTTATCATTTTTTCATGATTTCAATGGTTTACTGGCCGCCAAGATGAACAATCTTGATTTAACGATTATATTGGTAAACAATGATGGTGGAGGTATTTTCTCTTTTCTTCCTCAATCAAAAGAAGAAAAGCATTTTGAAACATTATATGGAACACCAATTGGCATCGATTTTTCTAAAGTGGTTGATATGTATCAAGGGGAGTATGAAAAAATTAATAGCTGGGATGAATTGCATACGTATTTTCAGGATAAATGGTCAAATAGAGGACTAAAGGTGATTGAAATCGAGACAAATCGCACTACACGTGTCAATATTCATCGGGAATTGTTAGATCATGTTTCCCAGGAAATAAGAAAAGTGTTGAAACAATGAAAATAAGAGATGTTTCTTATCATGTTGAAATTGAGGGAAAGGGAGAGCCGCTAGTATTTTTACATGGCTTTACAGGTTCTTCTTTGAGTTGGCAACACCTCATAAATGACTTTCGTAATTATCAATTAATCTTTATTGATATACTGGGTCATGGAAAATCTGATCATCCATCAGATTCGTCAAGATATAAAATGGAAGAAGTAGTTGAGGATATCATAGAGATTTTTAATCGTTTGACGATCGATAAAGCACATATTGTGGGGTATTCTATGGGAGGAAGATTAGCTTTGTCTCTTGCTGCATTATACCCTCATCGTGTCAAAAAACTTGTATTGGAAAGCAGTTCACCAGGATTGAACACTGATGAAGAAAGAAATCACCGTATCAAATCTGATCAAGCCCTTGCAGATGAAATAGTAAGAGAGGGAATTTCCCGCTTTGTTGATAAGTGGGAGAAAATCCCGCTTTTTTCCTCGCAAATGATGATGTCAGATTCGCAAAAAAACAAGTTGAGAGAACAGCGTTTATTAAATACTGAGATAGGCTTAGCTAATAGTCTTCTTGGCATGGGGACAGGCTCTCAACCATCATGGTGGGATGAATTGCCAACTCTCCATATTTCAGTTTTACTTCTTTGTGGTGAATTGGATCAAAAGTTTTGTGAAATAGCTAAAAGAATGCATGAAAGATTACCATTTTCTGTTTTAAAGGAAATTAATCAAGCGGGACATGCAATTCATGTAGAACAACCGCGAATTTTTGGTAAAATAGTAATTGAGTTCTTAAATGAGGACAAATCTTTAAACTAGGAGGCTATAAACATGGCAATTGAATGGGTTACAGAACGCCAGTATGAAGAAATTATCTATCAAACATATAATGGGATTGCAAAAATCTCAATTAATCGTCCACATGTACATAATGCATTTACTCCAAAAACAGTTATGGAGTTAATTGATGCATTTGCTTATGCACGTGATGACCAAAATGTAGGAGTCATTATCTTAACAGGTGAAGGTGGAAAAGCATTCTGTTCTGGTGGAGATCAGAAAGTCCGCGGACATGGCGGTTATGTTGGTGATGACCAAATTCCACGCTTAAATGTTCTTGATTTACAACGTTTAATCCGTGTTATTCCAAAACCGGTTATTGCGATGGTAGCAGGTTATGCAATCGGTGGTGGACATGTACTCCATATTGTCTGTGACTTAACAATTGCAGCTGACAATGCTGTATTCGGACAAACAGGCCCTAAAGTGGGAAGCTTTGATGCTGGATATGGTTCAGGATATCTTGCACGAATTGTAGGACATAAAAAGGCTCGTGAAATTTGGTACCTATGCAGACAATACAATGCACAAGAAGCAATGGATATGGGACTAGTTAATACAGTCGTTCCTCTAGATCAATTAGAAGAAGAAACAGTAAAATGGTGTGAGGAAATATTAGAAAAAAGCCCAACAGCTATTCGTTTCTTAAAAGCAGCATTTAATGCTGATACAGATGGACTGGCTGGTATTCAACAATTTGCTGGGGATGCAACTTTACTTTATTATACGACTGATGAAGCAAAAGAAGGTCGTGACGCATTTAAAGAAAAGCGTTCTCCAGACTTTAAGCAATTCCCGCGTTTTCCTTAAGCAATATTCTACTGAAACAGCTTGGTGATTTTTATCTCATCAAGCTTTTTTCATTATAGGAGGTAATTTTATGAACCAATCATATCCTAATTGGTTAAAGCAGCGGGCTGAACTTACCCCTGATCGTTTAGCTATCAAAACAGATGAAGTTGATCTGACTTTTTGGGAGCTATATCAACGTGTTCAACTACAGATAAAAAAATTAGTAGCTCTAAATGTGAAAAAAGGTGAGCATGTTGGGGTATTAATGAAAAACAGTGTAGAGATGATTGAGAGCATTCATGCTATTTTCTCTATAGGTGCTGTAGCTGTTTTATTAAATAACCGGCTTACTATGAAAGAAATTGCTTGGCAATTGTCAGATGTTCAAGCAAAGCATTTAATTTGTCATGAAGAATTTTTATTTCAAGTTGATGAAGAGATAAATGTAATAATCGTTGAGAAATTACATAAAAAAAGTAGCCTGGAAACTGATTATTTAATGGAAGGGTATAAAACAGATCAAGTCGCAACGATTATGTATACCTCGGGAACAACAGGTCATCCAAAAGGAGTTATGCAAACTTTTGGGAATCATTGGTCAAGTTCAATTGGCTCTGCCCTCAACCTTGGCATTAATTCGGATGATCGTTGGTTATTGGCCGTGCCTTTGTTTCATATTAGCGGGTTATCTATTTTGTTTCGAAGTGTGATTTATGGTATTGGAATTGTATTGTTCGAACGATTCAATGCGGAAAAAATGAATCGAGCAATTATGGAAGAAGGAGTAACAATTGTATCTGTAGTTACCACAATGCTCAACCAAATGCTGGATAAGTTAGGCAATGAAAAATATCCAGAAACTTTTCGCTGTATGTTAGCAGGGGGAGGACCAGTTCCAAGAGGTGTGCTTGAAAAAGCCATTGAAAGGGAAATTCCAGTATTTCAAACATATGGGATGACAGAGACAGCATCACAAATTGTTACACTTTCACCTGAATACAGTATTAAAAAGCTTGGCTCAGCTGGTAAACCATTATTTTCCTGTCAAATGAAAATAACGAAAGATGGGAAAGACTGTTCCGCATATCAAGAAGGAGAAATCCTTGTAAAGGGTCCAAATATCACAAAAGGTTATTGGAAGCTTGATGAAGCCACCAAAAAGGCATTTACAGAAGGTTGGTTTCATACTGGTGACCAAGGTTACATTGATGAAGACGGGTTTTTATTTGTACTGGACAGACGATCAGATTTAATCATATCAGGTGGCGAAAATGTTTATCCTGCAGAAATCGAAAATGTTTTATTATCACATCAAGCAGTTGTTGATGCCGGAGTTATCGGAATTGATGATGAGAAATGGGGACAAGTTCCATATGCTTTTATTGTTTCAAATAGGACGATAAGTCATGATCAACTTTTAATGTACTGTCAAAACAATCTTGCACGCTATAAAGTACCTAAGGGGATTACATTTTTGGATGAACTGCCAAGAAATGCTTCAAATAAACTATTGAGAAGAAAATTAAAGGGATTTTTGAAATGATCAAAATAGAAAAAGTAACATTACACCATATTACGCAAACGTTAAAAACTCCATTTACATCAAGCATAGGCCATGTAACAGACCGTGAGAGTATATTAGTAGAAGTTATGGATTCTGAAGGAATAAGCGGATGGGGAGAAGTAGTAGCATTTTCAACTCCCTGGTACACAGAGGAAACGACTTCCACATGTTTTCATCTGTTAAAAGATATTTTGGTTCCATTAGCAATTTCTCAAACAATTGAACATCCGGAGGAACTGCAGTTCATTTTTCATAAAGTGAAACGAAATCAAATGGCCAAAGCATCTCTCGAAGGTGCCATATGGGATATTTATGCTAAAAAGAAAAACATCTCTTTATCATCTGCTTTAGGGGGGACAAGAAACGAGATAGAATGTGGAGTTGTCGTTGGTATTACTTCAATTTCAAGTATGATTGACCAAATTTCCCGTTACCATGAAGAAGGATACAAACGATTTAAAATAAAGATTTCACCTGCACAGGACATTCAACTACTGCAAGAAATCAGAAAGACGTTTCCAGATCTTCCATTAATGGCTGATGCCAATTCAGCTTATACATTAGATGATATTGAACAATTAAAAGAGCTCGATCAATTTAACTTAATGATGATTGAACAGCCGTTGGCAGCAGATGATATTATTGATCATGCAAAGCTTCAAGAGGAGATAACCACCCCCATTTGTTTAGATGAAAGCATAGTGACAAGTGAAGATGCGAGAAAAGCAATTGAACTTGGCAGCTGTAAAATAATGAACATAAAACCCGGACGTGTCGGTGGGTTAACAGAGTCAAAGAAAATTCATGATTTATGCCAGGAAAATGGAATTTCCGTGTGGTGTGGCGGAATGTTGGAAACAAGTATATCCCGTGCACACAATATTGCGTTGGCATCTTTACCAAACTTTTCAATTCCAGGTGACATCTCTTCATTCTCTAGATATTGGGAACAAGACATCGTTTTACCGGAAATAAAAACAGTAAAAGGCAAAATCCCTGTCCCTGCTAGTCCAGGAATAGGCTTTGACATTAACAGAGAAGTTTTAAAAAAATACACCTCTTCAGTAACTACACTAACAAAATAGACTTTTGTATTTCTAAAATTGAATTTTATCTAAGTGAAAACCTGATTTTTATTTATGAATTGGCTGTATAAATGAAAAACTACGATTTTTAAAAATTCCCTTAAAACCGTATACTTTACACTGAAAGAAAAACAAATCTTATAAGTGAAGTTTCTCTTTCTGCTCATTTAGGATAACTGGCCTATCAACATATAGGGAGTTATCCTTTTTTGTCTTTAAAAAAATTTAACAGTATTTAAGGATAAAAGTATAAGAAAAATCATTGACTTCCACCATTCTTGGTGGAAGTCGTGTTTTTCTAATCGAGAAAACATAGTTGACATAAATTTCATAATGTTTTATTGTTGCGTTAAGGAAACTTTTTTAGTTGTACGAATAAAAGGTGAGAAAAGTAAAAATTATGGCACTCATCCTAAAAAACAACATAGACTACTTTTGACCTAGGAGAAGTTCTAACGTTTCATCTAAAAAAAGTGAATGGAGGAGAAAAAGGTGAAAAAATGGTTGGCAGGTGTAGGAATCAGTATTTTAATAGTATTTCTATTAACGGCATGTGGCAGTGGTCAAATAAGTGGAGATTCAAAGGATGGAAATGAAAGTTCTAGTGAAACAATTATAGTGACAACCACAACAGGTCAAGTTGCAGACGTAGTCAAAAATGTAGGTGGAGATCAAGTAGAAGTGACTTCATTAATGGGGCCAGGAGTTGATCCACACCTCTACCAAGCTTCTCAAGGTGATATTAAAAAACTAAATGATGCTGACATGATTTTTTATAATGGACTCCATTTGGAAGGAAAGATGGGGGAGATATTTGAAAAGATGTCAAAGGATAAAGCTACGGTAGCTGTTGCGGATTTTATTCCTGAGGATATGCTGTTAGGAGCAGATGATGATTCAAATGCTCATGATCCACACGTTTGGTTCAACATCCAAGCATGGACACATACTGTAGATGCAATAGAAGAAGAATTAACAAAACAATCTCCGGAAAATGCAGAATTATTTAAAGAAAATGCTGCAAATTACAAACAAGAATTAGAAGAAATGGACCAATATGCAAAGGAACAAATTCAAACAATTCCCAAAGAGAGTCGTGTCCTTGTTACAGCACATGATGCATTCAAATATTTCGGTCATGCATATGATTTAGAAGTAATGGGCTTACAAGGGCTAAGTACTGACTCAGAATACGGTTTAAAAGATGTTCAAAGTCTTGTTGATGCATTAGTTGATTCAAACATCAAAGCAGTTTTTATTGAAAGTAGTATTTCGGAAAAGTCAATTAGCGCAGTAGTAGAAGGTGCCAAAAAGAAAGGTCACGAAGTTGTCATTGGTGGAGAACTTTTCTCTGATGCAATGGGTGAAGAAGGAACTGAAGAGGGAACATATATCGGAATGTTCAAACACAATGTTGACACGATTGTATCTTCTTTAAAATAAAACAAGTACAGGTAGCTAAGGACAGGTTTGTATCTATTCTTAGCTCTCGTTGTATTTTTACTAGATATGTAGATTAAACGATCATTCTATGAATATGAAAAGTAAGGTTGGTGTGATGGATGAATCCTGTTACAGTTGAAAATTTAACAATTGCTTATCACCAAAAACCTGTTTTACAGGAAGTAACTTTTGAAGTTCCGGAAGGAAAATTAATTGGAATTATCGGGCCTAACGGGGCCGGTAAATCGACCTTAATTAAAGGAGTCTTAGGCTTAATCCCAACTGCATCCGGTGAAGTGAATATCTTTGGTGAACAATATAAAAAGCAGCGTAAACGCGTGGGATATGTTCCGCAGCGTGGCTCTGTTGATTGGGACTTTCCAACCAATGCCCTTGATGTTGTACTAATGGGGAGATATGGGCATGTTGGTTGGTTTAAACGTCCCGGTAAAAAGGACGTAGACTTTGCAAAAGAGTGTTTAAAAAAAGTAGGAATGCTTGAATTTGAAAATAGACAAATAAGCCAGCTTTCCGGCGGACAACAACAAAGGGTATTTTTAGCAAGAGCTTTAGCACAGGATGCTGATGTTTACTTTATGGATGAACCGTTTGTAGGAGTAGATGCAGCAACTGAGAAGGCGATCATTGCTCTGTTAAATGAGTTAAAAGCTAAAGGCAAGACTGTTCTCGTTGTTCATCATGATTTACAAACGGTAGAAGAGTACTTTGATTGGGTTCTTCTATTAAACATGAGAAAGGTTGCTTTTGGCCCAACGACAGAGACCTTTACAATCGATAATCTGCAAAAAACCTATGGTGGAAAACTTACATTTTTACAAGACCAATCTATTGTAGTTGAAGGAAAATAAGTACACCAATAAGGGAAATTGATATTTTAGGGAATACCCCCTTTAGAAAAATAGGAGTGAAGGAAATGCTTGGAGAACTTATGTTACAACTTCAAAATCCTAATACCCAATGGGTGTTACTTGGTACAATGCTCCTAGGAATTACCAGTGGTGTTGTTGGGAGTTTTACATTATTAAGAAAGCAGAGCTTAATAGGTGATGCCATGGCACATTCAGCATTGCCGGGGGTTTGTATCGCCTATTTACTATATGGTTCCAAATCACTGATTTGGTTTTTAATCGGTGCAGTGGTTGCAGGGCTAATATCTTCTTTTATCATTCAAGTGATTATTAACCATTCAAGAATAAAAGAAGATTCTGCTCTTGGAATTATTATTTCTGTATTTTTTGGATTTGGAATTGTTCTTCTAACCTATATTCAGCATAATGGTGCAGGTAATCAAAGTGGGCTGGATGACTTTATTTTTGGGCAGGCAGCTTCCATGGTAGGGGCTGATGTTCAATTAATCATGATGATTGCCTTACTATTATTAGCAATAACCGCTATCTTTTATAAGGAGTTTAAGTTACTTACATTTGATCCTCAATTTGCAAAAGGAATTGGAATACCAGCTGCATTTTTTAATGGTCTATTACTTTTATTAATTGTCTGTTCCGTAGTCATCGGACTACAAACAGTTGGAGTTGTATTAATGGCAGCTATGCTTATCACTCCGGCCATTAGTGCAAGGTATTGGACTGAGAAATTAAGTTCTATGATCATTATTTCAGGTTTTATTGGCGGTGTTTCCGGTGTAATGGGTACATTATTGAGTACCATTATGGAAGGAATGGCAACAGGTCCACTTATTATTGTGGCTGCTACGATCATGTTTATCATTTCATTAGTGTTTTCACCAAAGCGGGGGTTACTTGCTAAAGCCTTTAAGCTATTGTCCCTTAGAAAACGAACGGCGGTAGAACAAATTTTTCTTAGCATTTATGATGTTGCAGAAGGGGGAAATCTTGGTGACATTACTGAGGATGAAATTCTTATAAAACGTAAGGTTTCATCGAGCCTTTTTCAATATGCGATAAGTGTGTTGGAAAAGAGAGAGTACATTAGCCGAGCTAAGACAGGGAAATGGATGTTAACAGATAAGGGGATTGAAGCTGGATTTGAACTTGTCCTGCAACAGCGTTTGTATGAAATGTATTTAATGCATGAAATGGAGTTTGCTCACCTTGAGCTTAAAACGAGAGAGGATCTTCATTTAGCATCTATCTCAAATGAAACAAAGGATCAGCTGTTAAAGCTATTGCGCATTCATGATCGTGTTCCATTATTAATGCCCAAGTCAGCAATTAGTGATAGGAGGATGATGATAAATGACTTATGATGCATGGATTATCATCACTGGTTCATTAGTAGGTATTACTTGTGCGATGATTGGTTGTTTTCTCGTATTAAGGAAAATGGCAATGTTAGCGGATGCGATCTCACATACTGTTTTATTGGGTATTGTTGGCGGGTATTTAGTAAGCCGCAGTTTAGATGGTCCTTCATTATTAATCGGTGCAATAGTAGTTGGGTTGTTAACAGCATTGCTTGTACAGGTGTTAAGTGGAAAAGGGGTTCAGGGCGATGCTGCAATTGGAATTGTGTTTACATCACTTTTTGCAATCGGGGTCATTCTGCTGTCGTTGTTTGCAGGAAATATTCATCTAGATGTAGACCATGCATTGATGGGAGAGATCACATTTATTCCTTGGGATACAGTGGAGTGGAATGGGATGGAATTAGGGCCAAAGGCAGTCTGGCTTTTATCTTTTGTGTTTATAGTCAACCTGCTCATCATCATCTTTTTTTACAAAGAATTTAAAATTAGCTCATTTGATCCAGAAATGGCTGTTGCAATTGGAATCCCTGTGCTGTTTATTCATTATTTGCAAATGGGAATGTTATCGATAACAACTGTCGCCTCCTTTGATAGTGTTGGGGCAATCCTAGTAGTTGCTATGCTTATTGTTCCGGCATCGACAGCTTATTTATTAACAGATAAATTGATCAACATGCTCTTTATTAGTGCCGGTATCGGTGTGTTTTCGGCGATAAGTGGATATTACATGGCTACTATTCTTAATGTGTCAATAGCAGGTGCTATGGCAACCTCTACAGGAATTCTTTTCGCTCTAGCCTTCTTATTTTCTCCAAAGCATGGTCTAGTAGCAAAAAAACGAGCACAGAAAAAGCTTTCAAAGACAACATCAAAAAAGAATCTTTTCCAAAGTTGATTTTTTAATATGTACTTTGAAAAAATCTAAGTAAGTTGATAGGAGCGGAAGGCGCGAGACTCCTGTGAGAGCTGTGGACAGGTGAGACCCCGCAGGCGCTTAGCGCTGAGGAGGGATCACCGCCCACCCCACGGAAAGCGAGCAACCTGGAGCTCCTATCAACCCTCTCAATACTTAGTGCAAATCAACAAAGTTTATGAAAATAACCTAAAAGAAATCCCGACATCGTTAATGCCAGGATTATTAAGTATTTAAACAATATCATTATGTTTTTATTCCATTAACCCATATTCAATTGCGCGATCAGCTACTAACTCATCCACATCCTGTGGAAGATCATCTAATGAACCAAATTCATAATCCCATAAATTTGTAAAAGAATCGACAAACATAGGAAAAGAATCTGCATTAGAATCTTTAACTTCATGACGAAATGACTCAATAAGGCTTTCCTTCATTATTCATTTCCCCCTAACGCAATGATATCGTTTTTATTTTTTACCAAAATAATATCCTTATACATGGATCTAGGATTCATTTTGCTTTAAATAGCGCTTATCCTTCATAAACAGCTTCCAAAAGTAAACAAACCCTGGAAATAAAATAAGAAAACCAACAATATATGTTACAAATAAAGCTCTAAATGTATTTGGGTGTGTGAAGCCTGTTTCAATGGTTACATCAGGATATATCATATATGGTAAATGGGCCCTTCCGTATGCATAACTCGCTAGGAGATATTGTATAGTAACTGCGATAACTGCAAGTCTAGGGCGTCCAATTCGTCCCTTATGTCTCGCTGAGGGAAAAAATAGTGCAGCACCTGCAAGGATAAAAAGAAGAACAGACCCGATTAAAAATGGTAAATAGTCAAGCATATTTGTATATAACCAAGTTGCTTCAATCCTTAGAGTAATCATGATCAAAAAGGCCATTAATAATGAGATGGGGCCTAGGATCAGGGCATCTCTTCGATAAACCCGATATGCTTCCAGTTCATCAGCAACATTCGAGTAATCAGCTAATAGTAAAGATGATAAAAAAAGTGTGCTACTTATGGCAAAGCCTATAAAGGCATATATATTCGGGCTAGTAAACAAGGCAGCAAAGTTAAGTTGATGAACTTCATTAATTTGCTCTATATAACCACCATGTGTAATAGGTAAAACAAGCATAAGAAGGGCAGGTATAATAAATCCGGATATTCCTGAAACGTAAGTTAGCCCTTTTTCATAATCTTTTGCTACATGAGAAAATACTAAAAATCCACTGCGCAGTGCCAGCAAAATTAAGATGAAACTTCCTGGAATCAATAATACTGTTCCAAGAATAAAGGTGGCGCCAGGAAAAAAACTGACAAGTGCTATAACAATTGCGACAATAAAAACATTGGTTACTTCCCAAGTCGGTGATAAATAACGGTTTGCGATATTCGTTGCATTTGTTTTTTCTTTATTAAAATAAATCATCGACCAAAAGCCGGCTCCAAAATCCATCGTTGCCATTACAGCATAGATAAAAACGAATCCCCAGAGTACAGTGATTGCGAGTAACGAATCTGCGGTCATATTGTTTCACCTCTTTAAGATTAGGTAATACTTACATGATTTTGCTGTAGGCTACCACCGTCAAGCTCGTGCTCAACAGGATGACGTTTGAAATAATATTTTAGAACAGCCAAAACAGCGATTGCTAAAATAACATAAATAAGTGAAAAGAGTAAAAATAAAATTCCAATTTGGGTTGAGCCTGTAACGACATCTTCAGTCGCTAAGATTCGGTAAATAACCCATGGTTGCCTCCCTGTACAAGCAAATATCCAACCGAACTCAATGGAAAGGAGAGAGAGAGGACCTGCAATAACGAAGGCATACATAAATAGTTTTGGGAAATGCTGTTTCTTTAAAAATTTGTGCCAAATAAAGCCGGCGATCGACAAAAATATGAGAAAGCTGCCGATGAGTACCATACCATTGAATAATGTATGAACAAATAACGGTGGCCAATATTCTTCTGGAAAGTCATTTAATCCAATTACGACTGTTTCAAAGCTATTGCCTGCAAGAAAACTTAGTGCCCAAGGTATTTCAATCGCGAATTTAATTTCTTGTGTCTCACGATCTGTAAATCCTCCAATTGCTAAAGGGGCATAATCTTGTGTTTCAAAAAGTCCCTCTGCTGCAGCGAGTTTTTCCGGCTGATATTCATGGAGCATTTGTGCGGATTCGTGACCATTAAGAGCAGTTAAAAGAGAAAAAATCCCACCAACAATCAAGCTAAGCATGAGAGCCTTCCTATGAAAAAGATAGACTCGTTCGTTACGCTTGTTTTTTAACATTTTAAAAGCTGCAATCGTACTAATCATAAATGCACCGGTCATGTAGGCCGAAACTGCAACATGTGCAGCTGAAATAAAGAAGCTTGGATTAAAAAAAGCCGCCCATGGATCAACATCAACAATTTCTCCGTTTTCAATTTGAAACCCTGCAGGAGTTCCCTCAAAGGCATGAACATTTGTTATTAAGACAGCTGAGGCACTAGCTCCAATAAGGACAAGTGTGACACTAAAAATTCGCATTTTAGGTGAAATACGATCAGCGGCATACACATAAATAGACATAAATAAGGCTTCTATAAAAAAGGCATATATTTCAATTTGAAATGGTAAGGACATAACTCTACCAATAACCTCCATAAAGCCCGGCCACAATAATGCAAGTTGAACACCAGCAATTGTTCCTGTAGGTATAGCAACGCCTAATAGAACAGCCTGACCTTTTGTCCAACGTTTAGCCATGACGGCATAATCCTGGTCCTTTGTTTTCTGGAAAAGCAGCTCCGCACATAATATCATTAAGGGAAGCCCAACCCCCAGTGTTGCAAAAATGATATGAAAACCCATGGTTGTTCCGAACAGTGAACGTGCTAAAACTAAATCATCCATCATGATCCGCCTTTCTTTCCACTCTTGTCGTAATCAACCATAGTGTCCACTATTTTCTAAAGAATATTCTTCTAGTTTTGCTAATAATAAACATTAAAAAAAGTGAGCGTTGATCACGCTCACTTTTTTACTTAATTCAGTGCCTTTTCTAATGTTTTAATGTTTTTCTTCATAATACTAAAGTAATCTTCTTTATTAGTAATATCTTCATCAGTAAGTGTTTCTAAATTGTTTAAAGTTAATGCTTCTGCACCAATTTCCGACTGTACGATATCAGTTACATTACTACTTACATTCGTTTCAAAAATAATATATTTAATATCGTGTTCTTTAGCTGTTTCAATGATAGTTTGTAATTCCTTTTGTGAAGGTTCCTGGGTTGGAGACAAACCTAAAACACTAATTTGTTCAATGCCATAACGGCTTTCCCAATACCCATATGCAGCATGAGAAACTAGAATTTCCTTTTTGCTCGCATTGTTGATAACTTCTGAGAAAGATTGATCTAATTCATTTAATTGTGTTTTTAAAGCTTCAAAGTTATTTTCAAATGTTTCTTTTCCATCAGGATGTAATTCTGTTAATGCGTTTTTAATGTTTTCTGCTAATTGAATGGAAAGAATTGGGTCAATCCATACATGTGGATCTGTATCCCCGTGATTGTGCACATGTTCTTCCTCTTCATGAGCAGCCTCAGTTTCATCATGTGCATGTTCTTCTTCGTGAGCAGCCTCAGTTTCATCATGTGCATGTTCTTCTTCATGAGCAGCCTTAGTTTCATCATGTGCATGTTCTTCTTCATGAGCAGCCTCAGTTTCATCATGTGCATGTTCTTCTTCATGAGCAGCCTCATCTTCATCATGCTCTGCTTCATCATGTCCTTCCAACAATTCCAGACCTTCACCTGCATTGATGAAGCGGACATCTTCATCCTTAAGTGATTCTTGTACTGTTTCAGCAAAGGTTTCCAGGCCAACACCTGAATAGATAAAACCATCTGCTTCAGCAATGTTTACCATATCTTTTGTAGATGGTTCAAATGTATGTGCATCGGCACCAGGAGGAATGACGTTTTCAACCTCTACTAAATCTCCACCAATTTTTTTTGTGAAGTCCTCCAGAGGGTACAGTGTTGTGTAAATTTTTAGTGTATCCGAATCAGTTGCAGGTTCGGAGGATTGTGAGGAGGATGTATCTCCATTACTGTTGCAGCCAACTAGTAGACTAGATATAAAAAACATGGTGCTTAATGATAGTAAATATTTTTTCACTTTTCGTGATCTCCTTTCAATAAATCAGTATGATTACGATTAAGCCTTCATTATTATATCTTAATCATTACGATTTGAGAACCATTTTTTATTTTTAGTTATTAAATAGTAAGTATTACGATTTAAACAAGTAATATCTTAACCTAAAATTAGTGATAACTCAATAGATATGATATATTTATTTAAAAGCTTATTTTTTATATGGAGGAGATAGAACATGAGAATCGTAGATGAAATTTTAGCACATAATGAAAAGTTTGTAGCAAATAAAGAATTCGAAAAGTTTGAGACAACGAAATTTCCAGAGAAAAAGCTTGTTGTTCTTTCTTGCATGGATACTAGATTAGTTGAGCTGCTTCCTCAAGCAATGAATGTGCGAAATGGTGATGTGAAAATTGTTAAAAGTGCAGGTGCAATTGTAGCACATCCATTCGGAAGTATTATGAGAAGTATATTGGTTGCTGTATATGAATTAAAGGCAGATGAAATTTGTGTCATTGGTCACCATGATTGCGGGATGAGTAAAATCAGTCCAGAATCATTTCTTTCTAAAGCTATCGAAAAAGGTGTGGATAAAGAGAAAATCGACACAGTTAAGTATGCCGGGGTCGATTTAGATCAATGGTTAAAAGGATTCAATAACGTCGAAGACAGTGTGCGTGATAGTGTAGAAACTATTAAAAACCATCCATTCCTTGCTAGTGGTATTCCAGTACATGGCCTTGTTATTGATCCTTCAACAGGAAAATTAGATGTTGTTGTGAATGGATATGAAGCTTAATTCTCCTTTTTCTTTTCAGGTACAAGATCTATGCCGCCCGGGTGAAAAGGATGACATTTCAAAATCCGTTTGATCGTCAAATATCCTCCTTTAAGGATTCCAAAGCGTTGAATAGCCTCTATACCGTAGTGTGAGCATGTAGGATAGAAGCGACAAGTTGGAGGTTTAATTGGTGAAATGAATTTTTGATAGAACCGAATGATAAGGATAAATATGTTTTTCATAATTGACCTTCTTTTCCAATAAAATTGTCTAATCGCTTTTGTTACTATTTACTATACTAAAAGAGGGTATCATACGCTATTAACTTTACCTATGATACAATGATTAAGAATTAGGACTTATTATTTTTTATAGGAGTGAAAGAGTATGCCTTCAGTTGAAAGCTTTGAATTAGATCATAACGCCGTAAAGGCTCCATATGTTCGCCACTGTGGTGTTCATAAAGTGGGTAGTGATGGTGAAGTAAATAAATTTGATATTCGTTTTTGTCAGCCAAATAAACAAGCAATGAAGCCTGATACCATTCATACATTGGAACATTTATTGGCATTCAATATTCGTGAACATGCTGAGAAATATGATCACTTCGATATTATTGATATTTCACCAATGGGTTGTCAAACCGGCTACTATTTAGTTGTAAGTGGTAAGCCTGAGGTAAATGAAATTATTGATCTTCTTGAAGATACAATGAAAACAGCAGTGGAAATTACAGAAATTCCAGCCGCAAACGAAAAACAGTGTGGCCAAGCAAAGCTTCATGATTTAGAAGGAGCAAAACGTCTAATGCGTTTTTGGCTTGAGCAAGATAAAGAAGAACTAGCGAAAGTATTTGGATAAGTAAAGGTGTCCCAAGGAGGGCATTTTCGGGTATAAAGTACAAAAGATTTAAAAAGCAGACCAATTCAATAGGTCTGCTTTTTAGCCTTTGCTCTAAAAGCAATAGAAGCACTTGAGACAGGTGTAAAAGTAGATATTTAGCTTACTTAAAAGTTAGGTTTAAAATGGAGGATGGTAGAAGACCTCACTTTTTTGCTTAATGTATGGATTACAATTCATCATCCTCCTTTCCACAAAGAACGATTTTAAAAGTTCACATTTTTACCTAATTTATTTATTCTCCTAATTAAGCCTTCTTTCCCTTAAATTAACTCTTTCTCCCAAAACGTATATGTTTCCTGCCATAGCTCCACTACCTAGCTTCATTCTTTTTGTCGATTGTTCTTGATCTGTCTACATAAATTCTTGCTAAAAGATTTCTTTTAACTAGTAACCAAATATTCTTCGATTTGGTTTTGTGTGTATTATTGTTGAGTGATGTGTTTGTTTTGTTGTTTATCAAGTGGAGTCTTGTTATTTTGAAACTTTTAAATGCTTTTAATTTGAGGTTTTCTTAATTTTTTTAGTTTGGAAATTAACTGAGGGTGCTAAATTTGGTGGATTTTGTAGATGTCTATCGATTTTTCTATCTAATAATCCATAAGTAAATGTTCAAAATATTGTTGACATTGAAAGCGTATACATGGATAATGAAAACAAGCCAACAAAAACTCACAAAAACAGTTAACAAACCACAAGCAAACAACAGGTGTAATAGTTGGATTGCATGAAAGTATTCAAAAAACAAGATTTTTGACATCTTATACTAGTAATCTATTTTTGTTCGTGAGTTTCTAGGTGAGGAAATATTCATAACAAAGGGGGAAAAAGAATGAGCAGTATCAAAAAATCTTTATCTTTACTATTGATTTTAGTAATGAGCTTGGGAACGTTCCTAGTAGGTTGTTCCGGAAATGAAGAAACCACAACAAATGAAGAATCAAACAAATCGAAAGATGGGGGATCCGAAGAAGTCGTTGAACTTGATTTTTGGACATTCTGGGGTTCAGAAACACGGAGACCAATTATCGAAAAAATTATTGAAGACTTTAACAACTCCCAAGATAAAATCCATGTTAAACATACATATCTTCCATGGGGAGATATTTGGACAAAAGAGCTAGCTGCAGTAGCTGCTGGTAATCCCCCAGATGTGATCATCAATGACATAAATACAGTAAGACAGCGCGCTGATAAGAAGCAAAACGAAAGTTTAGGAGAATTCTTTGAACAAGATCCAAGTATAAAGGATCAGTATTATCCAGAATTATGGAATGCAGTTGTTCATGATGGTGAGCCATATGCGGTACCTTTTAATACAGACACTCGTTTACTTTTCTGGAACAAAGATATCTTTAAAGAAGTTGGCTTAGATCCAGATCAACCTCCTAAAACTTGGGATGAATTACAAGAATTCGCTAAGAAAATTGATCAAAAAGCAGGGAAGCGTTATACAAGGATCGGTTTCTTACCAAGACATAAAATTGGGCCGGATATGTGGACTATAAATGCAACAGGTCACGGTAACTGGGACTACGAAACTGCTAAACCAATCATTAATGAGCCTAAAGCAGAAGAAGCGCTCCAATGGGTATATGATTATGAACAACAGTATGGAGACGATGTGATCAATGGATTTAAAGCTGAATTTGGTCAAGATCAAGCAGATCCATTCATCTCTGGAAAACTAGGAATGGTTGTAACGACTCCAACTGATGCGTTTACAAAAATTCGTGACTTTGGAAATGGAATGAATTTTGGTGTTGCTCCAATGCCAGAGATGGAACCAGGTAATGGCCATACAGTATGGGGAGGAGGATTTGTAGCAGAAGTACCATTCGGTGCAAAGAATCCTGAAGCATCATGGGAATTTATTAAATATTTAACAGGTCCTGAAGCACAAGAATATTGGGCAGTTCAAAACTTTGATAATGTGGCCAGTATTGAAGGTTCAGAAAATGCTGCAAAAAGTTCTGAATTTGATGAAGATAGCAAGAGGGTTTATGATGCAGCCATTACGAATATGGAGCATACAATTTTAACTCCGTTCCCACTTGAGGCACCTGATCTAAATAACTTAGTTAATCCGGAGTTTGAAAAAGCATTGTTAGGTGAGCAAACGCCTAAAGAGGCATTAGAGGCAGCTCATAAAGCTGTGGAGAAATTAGCGGGAAGTTCAAAATAATTCAAAGAAGAAAAAGGGAGTGAAGCGCATTTTTCGCTCCCTGATTAATTAAACTTGGGATTAGGAGGATGGAAAATATGCAAACCCAGGTTACAACAAATAAAAAGACGGAAATAAAAAAATCGAAAAAAGTCATGAGTCTTGATAAAAAGGAAGGGTTACAAGGATATCTTTTCATAGCACCATGGATATTTGGTTTCCTTACCTTAATTGCAGGTCCGATGTTATTCTCGTTATACGCTAGTTTTACAAACTATGATATTACATCAAGAATGGATTTTGTTGGATTGAAAAACTATGTACGAATGTTTACGAATGATGATTTGTTCTGGACGGCCCTGGGAAATACGCTTTACTATGTTTCGATCTCTGTACCACTAACAACTGTTGGTGCTGTGCTATTAGCTGTTTTATTAAATCAGGGTGTACCAGGAATGAGGATGTATCGAACAATTTTCTATCTTCCAGCTGTCTTATCTGGTGTCGGGGTTTACTTGTTATGGATGCAATTATTAAGCCCAAGCTCCGGTCTAGTAAATACCGTTCTTTCTTGGGTGGGGATAACAGGTCCGGCATGGTTGTTTGATCCAGCATGGACAAAGCCGGCATTAATTTTTATGAAACTTTGGAGCCTTGGTGGTGGAATGCTATTATATCTTGCTAGTTTACAAGGTGTTTCTAAATCACTTTATGAAGCAGCAGAAATAGATGGTGCCAATGCATATAAACGTTTTAGACATATCACACTGCCTATGATTACTCCTGTTATTTTCTTTGACTTAGTGACAAGTTTGATTGGAGGGTTTCAAATTTTCCAAGAAGCATATGTAATGAGTGAAAGTGGTGACGGTGGTCCTGCAAACTCTCTCGTATTTTATAACCTACATATGTGGAATAAAGCATTTGAAGTCTTTGATATGGGATATTCAATGGCCATGTCTTGGGTCCTATTTATCGTCATTCTCGTCATTACAGTTATTAATTTAAAACTAGCTCCACGATGGGTGCACTATGAAGGAGAGGATCGAAAATGAGTGTTTCAGCCCAGAAAACTTCACATTTCCAAAGTGTAAAAGTAAAGAAGATAATAAATCAAACCATTGTCACGATTATCCTCTTGCTAGGAAGTGTATTGATTCTTTCACCAGTATGGTGGATGTTCGCGACATCTGTTAAAGACATGGGAGAAATCATGCAATATCCTCCTACATTTATTCCGAATGAATGGAACTGGAGTAATTATATAGAAACATGGAAAGCTGCTCCTTTTACTAGATACTTATTTAATACATTTTTAATAACCATTTTCGTTGTACTAGGAAATGTATTATCAAACTCCTTTATTGCGTATGGTTTTGCAAAGATTCGCTTTAAAGGTCGTAATTTTTTATTTGCTGTTGTTTTAGCGACAATGATGATTCCTGGATTCGTTACGATGATCCCCCATTATGTCATATTCTCTAAGTTAGGATGGTTAAACACATACCTTCCATTAATCGTCCCTGCTTTCTTTGGAAGTGCGTTTAATATTTTCCTTATTCGACAGTTTTTCCTAACAATTCCGAATGAACTCATTGAAGCAGCGAAAATTGATGGTGCCAGCCACTTTAGGATTTGGTATAAAATCATGCTTCCCCTTGCAAAACCAGCCATTGCAACTGTTGCTATTTTTTCATTTAATGGTGCATGGAATGACTTTTTAGGACCATTACTTTATGTAAATGATGAATCACTTTACACATTACAAATCGGACTTCAAGTGTTTAAAGGCCAGCTAGCCACACAATGGAATTATTTAATGGCCGGATCTCTATTGGTTTTACTACCAGTTATTGTTTTATTCTTTATCTTCCAAAGATATTTTATTGAAGGGATGAATTTAACAGCGGGATCTAAAGGTTAATGAAGTTATATGAGTAAGAATGTAAATATGGTAGTTATCTCTTACATTTTAAAGATAAAAACAGTAGGAGAGATAAGTTTTAAACAATCTGCTGTTAAAGATATCTAGGTTGTCAAAGGAGATTTCACATTATGACAAAAAAAACAAAGCTTAAAAACGTTCTAACTTTGAAAGAAGCTTTAGTAAAAGCTCAAGAAAACCATTTTGCCATTGGTTCTTTTTCACCAAGATATAGCCCAATGATTCGTCCAATTTTACGTGCAGGAGAAAAAACACAATCACCAGTTATTATACAAATTTCTGAAAAAGAATTAGTTCGTTATGATGTTACTCCAAAAGAAATTGCAGAGGAGTTTTATACAGCACTAATTGAAGAGAATATAACTGTTCCTGTAGTCCTTCACCTAGATCACACAAAACAAATGTCTGTCATAGAAGAAGCGATTGAAGCAGGTTTTACCTCTGTAATGATTGACGCATCCGAAAAAGAGCTAGAGGAAAATATTAAAATAAGTAAAGAAGCTGTTGAATTTGCTCACGCAAAAGGTGTGTCAGTTGAAGCGGAGTTAGGTAAAATTGGAACAACTGATTTTGTTGAAACAGATACGGATGAAGAGCTATATACGGATCCACAGGAAGCTCTAAAATTTGTAACGGAAACAAATTGTGATGCTCTAGCAGTTTCAGTAGGTACTGCACATGGTGTCTATAATGTAAGGAAACCAAAAGTAGACATAGAGAGACTTAAAGCGATTCGCGACCTTACACCTGTTCATTTAGTTCTTCATGGTGGATCGGGAGTTCCGTCATACATGATTCAAGAAGCAACAAATCTCCCAAATGGAGGTATCAGCAAAGTAAACATTGCCACTGATTTAGAGCTTTCTTTCTTAAAATCAATAGACCGAGAAGATAGAATGACAAACGAAGAATGTAAAGAACTTCCATTAGAACAATTAAAGGTTGGAAGAGCTGCAGTAGAAAAAACAGTGATTGATAAAATAGAAAATTTCTTAGGCAGTGCAAATAAATCTGATGTTTTTAATCTCTAAGACTCTTTTAGTCTAGCTACTTGATAAGTAAATTAAGCAAACGAAAACACCATCTTTAAAAGGAGATGTTATGTAATGTCCAATTCCCCTTTCCCTATAAGAGGGGTTATAGAAGGATTCTACGGTTTATTTTACACAGCGCCAGAACGAAATGATTTAATTTCTTTTATGGCAGATCATGGGTATAACCAATATATTTATGGCCCAAAAAACGACCGCCAGCACCGTGCTCGCTGGAGAGAACCATATCCTGAATTTATCATGAAACAGTTTGCTGAAACAGTTGAGCACTCAAAAGAACTCGGGATTGACTTTTGCTATTCGATTGGTTCTGGTGTATCCATAAATTATGCCTCTGACGATGATTTTCATTATATAACAACAAAATTTCAAGCATTTTATGATATTGGTGTTCGAACATTCATGATTATGCTTGATGATATTTCCGCTGAATTCCTCCATAAAGAAGAAAAGATGATGTTTGCAAGTTATGGTGAAGCACATGTTTCCTTAACAAATAAATTATTTCGTTGGTTAAAATCTTTTGATCCAACATGTCAATTGGCTATTTGTCCAACAGATTATCACGGTCGGGCACCATTTAGTGATTATATTCATGTGCTTGGAAGAGGGTTAGATCCTGAAATCGATATTTATTACACAGGTCCGGACATTTGCTCAGAAACCATTTCAGAACAAGATGCTGCTGATTTTGCAAAGGCGGTAAAGAGAAAGCCTATTATTTGGGATAACTACCCTGTAAATGATTTGGGGATGACTTCTGAAATGCACATTGGGCCAATTAGTGGTAGAGCTTCTAAACTTCCAGATGTGTGTAAGGGCTTTATTGTCAATACGATGCCACAAGCTGAAGCATCCAAAATTGCTTTACTCACATTTGCAGATTATTTTGAGAACCCTGAAAGCTATAACCTCTGGGATTCATGGGAAAAAGCGTTAAAACTTATTGGTGGTGAAGAACACTATCATGCATTAAGACGCTTTGCGGAGAATTCATTGTTTTCCTGCTTAGGGTACCAAGATGCTGAGTGTTTGAAGCAGCTAACTGCAAATGCTTTGTCTGCTCTTCAATCGGGAGAGTTAGCAACCAATAGTATAAATGTCCAAAACCTTTATGAATACTTAGATTCATTAGATGAAGCTGGTTATACCTTAAAGTTTAGAATGACAAATTATCACTTAAGAAATAATCTTGCCCCATGGATTGAGCTTATGGAAAGCTGGGCATGGGTAGCTAGGAGAGCAATCACTGTCTTAAGAGCCTTGGAAAAAAATGAAGAGGTTGATTCACTAGTCAACTTGCTGAAGGAATCTACTTTAGAAATAGAAAAGCATCCAAAAAAATATGCTGGAAGCATTCTCTATCCGTTAATTGAATTTGCATTGGCAAAGGCTGAAAAGAAGTCGGTTTTACGACAATAGAAGTCATTTAAATGCTAGAGACTGTGCTAAAGGGGCTATTAATAGTAAAGTATTCAATCTTCCAATAAAGACTGGTCCCTTAACTATCTTCCATTATGTTAGGACTTAGGGGTTGTGAATAAACGAATGAAACAAATCTCTACAAATCTATATGTTTATAAAGATACCTGTAATGTCTATATTCTCAAAATAAACGAGAAAGCCATTTTAATTGATTTTGGGCACGGTGATGTGTTGGATGAGCTTCATTCAATTGGAGTTACAGAAATAACGGATATCCTAATGACCCACCATCATCGTGACCAAGCACAAGGATTAGAAAAAGCAGTAAAGAGTGGCATCCGAATTTGGGTTCCACATGTAGAGAAGGATTTATTTGAAGTGGTTGATGAACATTGGAAGGCTAGAGAAATTGATAACAATTATAACATGAGGCAAGATCGATTCTCAATCCTTCATTCAATACCTGTATATGAAACATTAAGGGACTACACCACTTACAGCATAAATGGAATCGAGCTGAAGGTTGTACCTTCGCCAGGTCACACAACAGGATCCATTTCATTCATAACAGAGTTAGACAGAAAAAAGGTAGCTTTTACTGGTGACTTAATCTACGCCCCTGGAAAGGTATGGTCAATGTCTGCAACACAATGGTCATATAACGGGGGAGAGGGGATTGCATATAGTATCCTCTCCTTACTAGATATTCGGGATCAAAAGCCTGATCTATTGCTTCCATCACACGGACATATGATGGATAAAGCTTTTGAAGCGATTAATCAATTAGTAGACCGTTTTTCAAAGCTGATGAAACTTCGAAAGCAAAACCCAAGGTTATTTCAATTAAGAGATAAGCCATATGAAGCCATTACTCCACATTTATTAAAAAATCGCACGAGCATGTCAAATTCATACGTCGTTTTATCAAACAGTGGTAAAGCTTTATTCATAGACTTTGGCTACGATTTTATGGGAGGAGTTGCAGCAGGTGCTGATCGGGCGTCAAGAAGACCATGGCTTTATACGATTTCAAGGCTAAAGGAACAGTTTGGAATTAAAAAGATTGATGTTGTGATTCCAACTCATTTCCATGATGATCATGTGGCAGGGCTAAATGTTTTAAGGGATATAGAAGGGACGGAGGTGTGGTGTTCTGAAAATTTTTCATCCATTCTAGAACAGCCAAAAAAATATAATCTCCCATGTCTCTGGTATGATCCCATAAAAGTAGATCGAACACTGCCGCTGCAAAAAGCAATTAAGTGGGAAGAATATGAATTTACCTTGCATGAGCAATCAGGTCATACCTTTTATTCGGTTGTCATTGATTTTATGGTTGATGGTAAGCGAGTGTTGGCCATAGGAGACCAATATCAAGATGAGAATGTAAATTATGTTTACCATAATAAATTCCGAATTTGGGACTATTGTGACAGTGCTAACCTTTATCGAACATTAAATCCTGATATTTTAATTTCGGGTCATTGGGATCCGATTTATGTCACGGAAGAGTTTTTAAGCCAAATAAATGAACAAGGTCAATTATTAAAGCGATATCACGAGGAGCTGTTACCTTTAGAGGAGCTTGATCTTGGAGAAGAAGGTTTTGGTGCTGCTATTTATCCATACCAAACACATATTGAAGCAGGTGAAACTTTTTCCATAACCATTGAGGTTAAAAATCCTTTCTATGATGAAAAAACAGTCGTTGCCAAACTTATCACACCAGACGGATGGTTCGTTGAAAATAGTGAAGTATGTAAAAGTTTACCTGGAAATACGTCCTATCAGTACTCAACGGGAATTACAGTTCCAAAAGAGTTAGCAGGAAGCAAGCTCCTAATGGCTGTTGATTTAACGATTGATGAGCATCATTTAGGCCAACACGCTGAAGCGTTTGTCTCTATTTCAAATAATAGCAGGAAAGCTTAATGTGAATATAAAAAGCAAGGAGTGAAAATGATGACAGAAAAAACAACTGCAGTGAAAGAAAAGCAACAACCAAAAACTATGGAAAAAACATTACATATGATCGGAAATGCCCATCTTGATCCAGTTTGGTTATGGCAATGGCAGGAAGGATTCCAAGAAACAAAAGCAACCTTTCGTTCAGCTCTTGACAGAATGAAGGAATATCCAGAATTTGTTTTTACAAACAGTTCAGCTGCAAACTATGAATGGATTGAAAACAATGAACCAGAAATGTTTGAAGAAATCAAACAACGGATTAAAGAAGGTCGTTGGGAAATTGTAGGGGGCTGGTGGATTCAGCCAGATTGTAACATCCCTAGTGGTGAATCATTTGTCCGCCAAGGACTATATGGTCAACGTTATTTTCAAGAAAAGTTTGGGGTAACAGCAAAGGTTGGCTACAATGTTGATAGTTTTGGCCACCATGGTATGCTACCACAAATTCTGAAAAAGAGTGGTATGGACTATTATATTTTCATGCGTCCTAGTCCTCAAGAAAAAGGACTTCCAGCAAGACTTTTCTGGTGGGAATCTGATGATGCATCACGTGTATTAGCTTATCGTATCCCATATGAATATTGTACCTGGGGGAAGGATGTTGAAAAACATGTCCGTCGAAATGCCGGGGAGTTAAAAGCACCTTTTAATGATTTAATGTGTTTTTATGGAGTTGGTAATCATGGCGGTGGTCCTACAAAGGAAAATATTGAAAGTATTAAGCGATTAAATGAAGATCCAGCATTTCCGAGATTAGTCTTTAGTACACCAAATAAATTTTTTGAAGAAATGATGAAAAAGAATCTTCCATTCCCAGTTGTCCATGATGACCTCCAGCATCATGCTAGCGGATGTTATGCTGTTCACTCTGGCATTAAAAAATGGAACCGTGAAGCAGAAAATATGTTACTAAAAGCTGAAAAATTCTCTGCTTTAGCGAACTGGACCACGGGACAAAAATATCCAATAAGGGAATATGATCGCGGCTGGAAAAATGTTTTATTTAATCAATTTCATGATATCTTAGCAGGCACAAGCCTTGAAGAAGCGTATGATGATGCAAGAGAAATGCATGGGGAAGCAATGTCCATTGCAAATAGAGGGCTGAACTATGCTATCCAATCATTATCATGGAGAATTAATATTGAAGAAGAAGTAGGGATGAAACCAATTGTTGTCTTTAATCCACACTCCTGGAACAGTAGAGTAAACGTAGAACTGGAAGTTGGCGGATTAAAAGATGGGGATATTCTGATCGATGAAGAAGGAAAGCAAGTACCAATTCAATCCGTACAATCACATGCAACATCAGGCGGACGTTACCGTGTAAGCTTCATTGCTGACTTACCTTCAATGGGGTATCGTGTCTATAAAATTGTACGCAGTGAACTTTTTGAGGAATATACACCGATTCATGCAAGTGATACAACCCTTGAGAATGAGACATTCCGTGTTGAAATTGATCCAGTAACCGGATTTGTAAAAAGTTTATTCAACAAAGAGAAAAACCTCGAGGTGCTTGATGGTCCTGCGGCAAGACCTGTTGTCATAGAGGATAAAAGTGATACATGGTCACATAATGTGCTTCATTTCAATCATGTAGTTGGTTCATTTAAAGCAAAAAGTGTGAAACGTGTAGAACACGGACCTGTTAAATCTGTCATTCGTGTCATAAGTGAATACGGAAAATCTACCCTTATTCAAGACTTTACTATGTATAAGGAATTGGATCAAATTGATGTACATTGTACATTAAATTGGCAGGAACAATTTAAAGCATTAAAGCTTAAATTCCCAGTAAACCTTATTTTTAGAAAAGCAACCTATGAAATCCCTTACGGACACATTGTAAGAGAAAATAATGGTGAGGAAGAACCTGGTCAAAACTGGATTGATATGTCTGGAACAAATCCTCAAACAGGGGAAATGTATGGGTTGAGTTTATTAAATAATGGAAAATATAGCTTTGATATTCATAACAAAGAAATGAGTATAACTGTACTACGAAGTCCAATCTATGCTCACCATGATCCTTTAATACCGGCGGAAGATGGACACTACACATTTATAGACCAGGGAATCCAAAAATTCACATACACAATGCTTCCTCATAAAGGCAATTGGGAAACAGCTGGAACGGTAAAACGTGCAGCGGAATTAAATCAAAAGCCAATCAATATTATTGAAACTTATCATAAAGGGTCGCTACCTCAAAAAGACTCTTTCTTAACTGTTGATGTAGACAATGTCATTGTAAGTGTTGTGAAAAAAGCAGAGGATAATGATGACCTCGTTATTCGAGCATATGAAACATCAAATGATGCTACAAATGCAGTCATTAAACTGCCTAAATGGAATAGAACGATTCATGCTGAATTTAATCCTTCTGAAATTAAAACATTCAGAATTCCAGCCGATGAAGCTATGCCGGTTGTCACAACAAATTTACTTGAATGGGATGAGTAAAGGAAAAAATAAGGTTGAGAAAGGTATCCCTTTTCTCAACCCATTCCCTAGTATTATCTATTTATAAGGATTGTCCAGGAGGAGTTTAACATGTTTGTGGCTGAACGTCGCAAGATTATAAAGGAATTATTAAAAAAGAATAAGAGTGTAAAAGTATCTGGATTAGTACAATTACTCCACGTATCTGAAGAAACAGTACGGCGTGACTTATTGCATCTAGCAAAGGAAGGGATTGTCGAAAAAAACTATGGCGGAGCTATTTTAATTGAAGAAGAGCCAGACAGTAAACATGTTATTCTCCCTGTTGGTGAAAGAAAGCTTCAGTATTCACGTGAAAAGGATTTAATAGGTTACGCTGCAGCAAAATTAGTTAAAGAGGGACAAATTATTATTTTAGATGCAGGGTCTACAACATGGTATATTGCCAAAAATTTACCTGAAAACAATAAGCTCACGGTAATTTCTAATGGAATGAATGTAGTAGAGGAATGCAGTAAGGATGAGACAGCCTCGATTTACTTATTAGGCGGAAAATTACGAAGAAATACGATGAGTCTTGTTGGACCGCAAGCAGAAAATGAATTGCAAAAATATCGTGCAGATTTTGTGTTCCTTGGTACTTCTGGAGTCTCGATAAGACAGGGGTTTACTAGCTTTGACCTATATGAAGCAGAAATGAAACGTGCGATGGTATCAGCAGGGGAAAAGATTGTTGTTGTTGCCGATCACAGTAAGCTTGAAAAAGCTGGACTTACTTCATTTTGTAACTTTGAAGAAACAGATATATTTATTACAAGTGACCTAGCCAATAAAAATATTTTACATGAGATTGAAAAGAAAGGTATTCAAGTCATTGTCGTACCAATGGATCAAATTGAAAGCGTTTGATTTGAAGGCCGTGGAAAAAAACACTAAATTTCTTCAAGGATACCACTGAATTCTCTCACTTTCATATACGAAAGGAAGTGAGGGAAGAAAGCTAAATCATCACTTGGCTTTTTTCCCTGACTTCTATGACATGACAACAGGTTATAAAAAAATATTAAATATTCAGGAGGTTAATCAATGATAAACGTTGCCTTGCTAAGTAAATGGCATGTCCATGCTGATGATTATGCACGTCAAGCAACTAAAAATGAACATGTAGAAATCAAAGTGGTTTGGGATGAAAATCTAGAACGTGGTGAAAAATGGGCTGAAAAACTAGGAGTTCCTTTTGAAAGTGAGTTACTCAATGTTTTAAAAGATCCAGAAATTGATGCCGTCATTATTGATACACCTACAAATCTACATAAAGAAATCATTACACTAGCTGCAAAACATAAAAAGCATATTTTCACAGAAAAAGTGTTAGCGTTCACACTAGAAGACAGTGAAGAAATCATTTCAGCTGTAAAAGAAAATAACGTAAAGCTAATGGTCTCATTACCGCGATTAACGGAAAGTTATTATTTATATGCTCAAGAGATACTAGATAAAGGGTTCCTGGGAAAGCTTACATCAATTCGATGCAGATTAGCTCATAATGGAGCTGTCCCGTATGAGGATCATCCAAATGGATGGTTACCAAAGCATTTCTTTAACAAAGAGGAGTGTGGCGGTGGTGCGCTAATTGATCTTGGTGCACACCCTATTTATTTATCAAATCGTCTAGCAGGACCAGCAAAAGCAGTAACAGCAAAACTACAAAGAACATTAGGACATGAAGTAGATGATAATGCTGTTGTTCTTGTTGAATATGAATCAGGTGTTTTAGGAACTCTTGAAACAGGTTTTCTATCAAGTGGTTCACCATTTCAACTGGAATTATACGGAACAGAGGGAGCCCTATTAATAGAAGATCAAAGTATTCGCTTGAAGAGCAAAAAACTTGGTGATGGGTGGAATGTTCCTGAGCAACTACCAGAGGCACTTCTTATGCCGCTTGATCAATGGGTCTATGAGATTATAAATGATCGTCAACCGACTATTAGGGAAAGTGATTTTATGAATTTAACTGTTATAAATCAAGCAGCAAAACTCTCAAATGAACAGGGCAGTAGAGTTGAAATAGCTAAACTAATTTCTTCAAAATCCAACGTGTAATAAAAGGAGGAGCAAAGATGAGTAAAACGTTAAGGGTTGGAATTATTGGTGCAGGTGGTATAGCAAAAGGAGCGCATATTCCAAACTATTTAAAATGCAAAGATAAAGTCGAAATCGTTGCTGTTAGTGATGTTGTTAAGGAAAAGGCTGAGAAATTGGCGAAAGAGTTTAGTATTCCACACGTATTTACTAGCTATGAGGAAATGCTTGAAAGTGTACAGATCGATGCAATTAGTGTTTGTACTCCTAATAAATTTCATTACCCAGCAACAATGGCAGCTTTAAAGGCTGGTTGCCACGTACTATGTGAAAAGCCACCAGCAATGACTCCTCAAGAAGCAGAGGACATGGATGATACTGCTAAAAAGGCAGGGAAAATATTAACATATGGTTTCCATTATCGTCATGCACCAGAAGTTGAAGCTTTAAAACGATTTGTAGATGGTGGAGAACTAGGATATATTTATGCTGCACGTGTGACGGCAATGCGTCGTCGTGGAATTCCAGGATGGGGAGTCTTTACGAATAAAGAACTTCAGGGTGGAGGACCTTTAATTGATATTGGGGTGCATATGTTAGATACGGCTTTATATTTAATGGGCTATCCAGAACCTGATACTGTATTCGGCGTAACCTATCAAAAATTAGGAAATCGCAAAGGTGTAGGATTAATGGGTTCATGGGATTATGAAAATTTCTCCATTGAAGATATGGCTCGCGGAATGATTACATTTAAAAATGGAGCTTCCATTCTTCTTGAAACAGCTTTTGCAGCAAATGTTGAAAAACATGATGAGATGAATGTTACATTAATAGGAGAGCAAGGGGGAGCTGATGTATTCCCTCTTAAAATCTATCAGGAAAAGCATGAAACATTAATAGATATAACACCTTCCCACTTACCTAAGAAGGGATATCATGAATTAGAAGTTGAAAGATTTGTAGATGCATGTTTAGAAGAAAGAACTCCTTTAAGCACTGGGTTACAAGGAGTATATTTACAACGAATTATAAACGGCTTATACGAGTCAGCTGAAAAAGGTGAAGCTATAAAACTAACTGAAACAGTTAAGGCCTAATGACACAATACTGATTCAACTAGAGCGGTCATTTTTAAACATGGCCGCTCTGATTTTAAATAGAATAGGGAGGTTTTATGATGAGTCAAATCGGCTTACAATTATTTTCGTTATGGAAAGATGCTGAGAAAGATTTTTTAGGAACAGTCCAAAAGGTTACTAGTCTTGGATATGATTCAATCCAATTTGCTGGTTTTTATGATACTCCTGTTATAGAAATAAAGAAGGTAATGGATGCAAATGGATTAAAAACAGCTGGAGCTCACGTTGGGATCAATCAGCTTTTAGGTGAGGAATTATCTAAAACATTTGAAGATCATCATATGCTTGAAAACAATTTACTAATCTGCCCGGCCCTTCCAAAGGAAATGAGGCTGTCAGAGGAAGATTATAAAAAGTCAGCAGAAACCTTAAATGAAATTGGGCTAAGGTGTAAAAATGCTGGCTTTATTTTTGGCTATCATAACCATGATTTTGAATTTGAGAGTGTTGGAGATCAAACAGGGTTTGATTATCTTTTTGAAAACTCTAATCCAGACCTCGTAAAGATTGAACTTGATTGTTATTGGGCAACCTTCGCTAATCAAGATCCATTACAAATTATCAACAAATATAAAGATCGAATTATTTCCTTACATTTAAAAGATTTAAAGATAGTTGATGGGCATAAAAAAGGAACAGAAATTGGCAATGGTCAATTAGATTTTGAATCACTTATTAAAACTGGGAATAGCTTTAATATCGAGTGGTTTACCGTTGAACAGGAAGAATTTGAACGTAATCCATATGAAAGCCTTTCACTAAACGCAAACAATCTAAAAAGATTGATGAATAGGGTGGGAGTAAATTGACGTTGATTCCAAGACAAGAATATCCAAGACCAGATTTTATTCGAAAGGAATGGCTCAATCTAAACGGTCAATGGGATTTTGCCTTTGACGATGAAAATAAAGGTCTTAAGGAAGAATGGTATAAAAACCATCTTTATCATGAAGGAATTAATGTACCATATGCCTTTCAAACAAAGTTGAGTGGAATTGGAAAAAGAGAATTCCATGATGTTGTTTGGTATGAACGAACATTTTCAGTTCCGGAAAAATGGGAAGGAAATAACATTCATCTTAACTTTGGTGCAGTAGATTATGGTGCAACTGTATGGGTAAATGGATTGTTTGTCACGTTTCATGAAGGTGGTCACACACCTTTTTATGCTGACATTACAGAAGCGCTAAAGAAGGGTGAAAATAAAGTAACAGTTAGAGTAGAGGATGTTTCTACTGACCTTGAACAACCACGTGGTAAACAATATTGGGAAGAAGAATCAAAAGGGATCTTTTATACGAGAACAACAGGTATTTGGCAGACAGTTTGGATAGAACCAATTAGTTCATCCAATATTGAAAGAGTAAAGCTAACTCCGGATATTGATGATGGCAAAGTAACTGTTGAATACCTTATTCAAAATAGAACAAAAAACCAAGAAGTAGAAATGGAAATTTCGTTTGATAAGAAGATCGTTTCAAAAGTTATCGCACCTGTTTATTTAGTACAACGTAAAAATAAACTCTCTATTACTCTTGAGGATTTCGAGAAAGGTGAGGGAAAGCTTTGGAGTCCGGAAGAACCTAATCTTTATACAATTAAGTTTTTCTTAAAGGAAGAAAATCAGATTTTAGATGAGGTTGAAAGTTATTTTGGAATGAGAAAGGTAGCAATAAATAACGGGAAAATTGAGCTGAATAATAAGCCGTATTATATGAAGCTTGTTCTGGATCAGGGCTATTACCCAGAGAGTTTATTAACTGCCCCGACAGATTTGGATATAAAAAAAGATATCGAATTAACAAAGGAGATGGGCTTTAATGGCGTAAGAAAGCATCAAAAGGTCGAAGAGCCACGTTATTTTTATTGGGCTGATAAATTAGGGATTCTTGTTTGGGGGGAAATGGCTAACTGTCATACCTTTACAGATCAAGCAGTAAAAAGGATAACATCAGAATGGCAAGAGGCAGTAGAACGAGATTATAATCATCCTTCTATTGTTGCTTGGGTTCCTCTAAATGAAAGCTGGGGAGTGCCTAGATTAAAGAAAGATCCCCGTCAAGCAAATCATTTAGTTAGTATGTATTACTTAACAAAGACATTAGATCATTCACGCCTTGTCATATCAAATGATGGATGGGAGCATACCATATCAGATATCTTAACGATTCATGACTACGAAGGTGAAAAGCCACGATTAAAACAGCGCTATTCGAATGTTGAAAATGTATTAAAATTTACACCGGCTGACCGGTTTTTATATGTTCCAGGATTTAGCTATCGTGTTGAACCAATCATGGTTTCGGAGTTTGGTGGAATCGCCTTTCAAATAGATGAATCACAGGGGTGGGGATACACATCTGCTTCAGATGAACAGGATTTCATTGAAAGATATTATAACGTGGTTTCAGGTTTGCTTGAATCTCCACTTGTTCAAGGCTTTTGCTATACCCAACTAACTGACGTCGAGCAGGAAATAAACGGTCTCTTGACCTATAATCGGATTCCAAAAGTAGATCTTAATTTGATTCGCGAAATTAATGAAGGAAAGAAAATAACATTTTCAAAGTAAAGCCAATAATAGAGGAAGACTTAAAAGTAAAATGAACTTTTGAACCTAAATAGATTAACACGACTTAAGGGTGAGAAAATGAATGTTATTTTTATAATGATCGATACTCTTCGGAGAGATCATTTAAGCTGTTATGGAACTGAAAAAGCATCTCAATTTTTAAAAAAGCAAATCAAAACGCCACATTTTGATGAATTTGCAAGCCGTGGAATGATTTTTGACAAGGCATACCTGGGAAGTTTTCCCTGTATGCCTGTTAGGAGGGATTTTTGGACTGGACGATATGAATTCCCATGGCGAGGCTGGGGACCTTTGGAGGATGATGATCTTGATATGTTCAACCTTCTCCGTTCACATCATTACATTAATATGCTTATTAGTGATCATTATCATATATTGGAACGCGATGCGGGTAACTATCATTTCGGCTTCAATGGATGGGATATGATCAGAGGACAAGAGCATGATCCCTATTTAACTGAACCTTTAAATAATGGCATAAAAGAATCACTAGATCATACTAGAAGTGGAGCATGGTATTTACATCAAAAAAATCTTCGTGGCAACCAAAGGTATGAAGAAGAGCTATATGCACCACAAGTATTTCGACGAGCAGCATCATGGTTAGAAACAAATGCAACAGAAAAGCTTAGAAGAGATCGTCCCTTTTGCTTAATGGTTGAATGCTTTGATCCACATGAGCCTTGGGACCCCCCATTACACCGAGTTGAAGCGTTATATCCAAATGGCTTGAAGGAAAAGATGCCTCATAGCCCGGTATACGGTTCGGCTAATCGTTTTAATGAAGAAGAGCTTTTGCAAATGAGAACGTTATATACAGCAGAATTAACATTAGTTGACCATTGGTTTGGCTATTTTATGGATAAGTTTTCACAATTAAACCTATGGGATGATACTGTCATTGTCGTTACAACAGATCATGGCTTTTTCCTGGGGGAACATGGGCTTATTGGGAAACCTGATTTAGTTCCACTTTATTCAGAAATGAGCCATATTCCACTCATGATTTATCATCCAGAGGGAAAACCCAATTCAAGATCATCCCAACTAGTACAGTTAATCGATATTTTTCCAACGATCATTGACTCATTAAACATTGACCTTCCGCGAAATGTTAACTTTCAGAAAGCAATTGCTGGTTCAGGGCATAAAAAGGCTTGGGAAGGAATATCAGAACGTTCATTACAGTTACATGGAAAAAGCTTATTGCCGATCCTAAAAGGTAAAAGCATATCAATAAGACAAGCGGTCTTTTCTGGAAAGTTCGGTGATATGATCAGAGTGTCTGACGGAAAATGGTCATTATATTTACCACCAATAGAGGACAATGAACTTTATTGGTATGGCGTTCGTGAACCTGGTCGAACATTTATTGGCCGTCGTGGTCAGTTTGAACAGGAAAATCAGCGTTATACAATGGAATATCGCATTCCTTCCTATAAAAAGGAGCTTTACCATGTGGAGCTAGATCCTACTGAAGGAAATAATCTATTAGATCATCATCATGCAGAAATTGAAAGGTTGGAACAGTTATTCATACAGTGGCTTGATGAAATAGACGCACCGAATGAATTGAAAAAGCGTTATGGGGTATTAAGATGATCCCTGTAGTATGTTGGGAGCCCACTAAAAAAACATATCCAGTAGAACGAGATAGAGTTCTATTACAAAGTCTATTACAAAAAGGAGCTCCAGTTGAATTTGAATGTCAATTTGGTCATTGTCGAAAGTGTATCGTTCACCTAAAAGAAGGTTTTGTCAGACATGAAGACGCACAAGGTATAACAGAAGAAGAAAAGAAACAAGGATTTGTTTTACTTTGTTCAGCAAAGCCTTGCAGTGAAACCCTATCTCTTGCCCCGTTAAAAAATGACTGAAAAATATATAATAAAACGAGATCGTTTTTATTATTTCTTTGGCTCAAGAGGTATTTACTGTGAAGGAGAAAATAGTGGTGATAATGTGGCTGTTGGTCGGTCTAAGAACATTTAGGGTCCTTATGTTGATGGAGATGGAAAAGATATACAATTAACCTGGACCATCCTTTAAAATTAGGAGGTTAAAAGCTTGTGAAAAAATAGGATTATATGACAAACCGTTGTCATATAATCCTTTTTCTTATCTAAATGATATATTCAATGCTAGAAAACAAAATCAGACTTCTTTTCTATAACTTAAATTTGCTATTGCATCATGCAAGTGAATGGATTCTTCATTCCGACACTCTACTGAAAAAGCTTTAACAAAATCCAGTTCATATAAGTCAGCAGCTACTAATCTAACCATATCCTCCACAAATCGAGGGTTCTCATACGCTGTTTCTGTTACAACTTTTTCATCTGTTCGTTTTAGGACAGGATGAATCATGGCGCTGGCATTCGTTTCAGCGGCTTCCAATAATGCCGCCTTCCAGTCAATTTCCTCATGGTAGTCATTCGTAAACTCAATATTCATTGTGACAAATCCGCGTTGATTATGAGCGGAATATTCACTAATTTCCTTAGAACAAGGGCAGAGAGTGGTAACAGCACATTTTAATGAGGCAGTGCTCGTAAACCCAATACCTTGCTCATACGAAACAGAAATTGTAGCCTCAGCATGATTGAGTCCTACCAACTCTGAACTAGGGCCTTTTCTTTCATAAAACCATGGGAAAGATACTTCAATACTAGCATCTTGTTGTTTAAGGCGTTCCGCAAGCTCTTTTGTAAAGTCATAGAGATTTGTTAAAGTAAGTTGAAAACCTCCATTTTGGCGATACTGTTCTAACTGTTCTGTAAAACGACTCATATTCGTTCCTTTTGAATCATGAGAAATTTTACTTGTCATTTTAAAATTTGCAATCGTTGTTTGTTGTTTTGGAAGTAAACTAGAATGTATGATAATAGGGTGCTTTACATTACTAATTCCAACTGCATCTATAGTAAAAAGAAAATCTTTTTTCGTATTTTGTAGATCAGGCATTTTGTCTTTTTCAGTTGGCTTCAACTTTACTCCTGGTTCGACGGAGCCAAAAAGTCTATGACGTTCTTTTTTTGGTGGTAAGTTAATCTTTCTTGTCATCTTGATCCCCTCTCACTTACTCGATATTGAGAGTATACTGTATGTCGATAGAAAACATCAACGATTAAATCTCACCGATTTGTCTTAAAGTGTCGTAAGTAATCAAAAATTGTAAGAAAAGGACCAAAGGATTTCGAATTATCGGTCATAATTCTTTATAGAAACTAGTATGATATAGTACAAAGAATAATAGGTTAGGAGTTCAAATATGAATCGAACTGTATTGCCATTTTTGAGAGAGTCTCTTGCACTAGCTTTAATAGGATTGTTTTTTTATTTGTTTTTATTCGTTGATTTCCATGAGATTGAGTGGAATATTCCCTCTCAACTTTTGACTGTTAATACAATGTTTTTGAGTATTTTACTAGAAGCCATACCATTTATTCTATTAGGAGTTTTTGTTTCGGCGCTGATTCAAACATTTGTGTCAGAGGATTTTATTAAACGGGTATTGCCTAAAAATGCAATTCTTGCTTTATTACCTGCTGCCTTACTTGGAGCAATCTTTCCTATTTGTGAATGTGCGATTGTTCCCATTGTAAGACGATTAATGAAAAAAGGTATGCCTTTGCATGTAGGAGTAGTCTTTTTAGTGGGTGCTCCAATCTTAAATCCTGTGGTGTTTGCATCAACTTTCTATGCTTTTTCTTCACAGCTGCATATTGCCTATGCAAGAATGGGACTGGCATTTGTGTTATCCATAATCATTGGGTTTATCATGTACCTCATTTTTAAGAATCGAAATCAGCTAAAATGGACAAAGGAAGAATTAACGACCACTGTTCAGTTAAAAAGTGAGGAGAAGGTAGGGAAGTTAAAATCTACTTTGTTTCACGCCAGTGATGAATTTTTTGAAATGGGTAAATTTTTGATTATTGGGGCTTTTATTGCTAGTCTTTTCCAAACGTTTCTTGATCGAACATTATTAACAGAGCTTGGCAGCAGCGAATTTCTTTCTCCTGCTATCATGATGGGATTTGGATATATTTTATCATTATGTTCTGAGGCAGATGCATTTGTAGCAGCAACTTTCGGAGGAACCTTTACAACTGGTTCGTTGCTTGCCTTTTTAGTTTACGGACCAATGATTGATCTGAAAAATACAATTATGCTCTTTGCCTTTTTTAAAGCAAAGTTTGTCGCGGCATTCATCGGTGTTGTTACAGTCGTTGTTTATGTCTCGATCATCATTTATCAAGCAATTTTTCTATAAGAAGGGAGGTGAGCCCAAGGTGGATAATCAACAAAGTCAATACCGTTTTCAAGTATATATTCGCGGCATCATCTTAATTGGTTTTACATTATTAATGATAAAATTGCTCATTACAGGAAACATGGTCAATTTTATCGCACCTAAAATGATGCCCTTTATGTATTTTGCGATCGTTGTCTTTTTAATTTTAGGAGTTATTCAAATATGGAGAAGCGGTTCAAAGAAGCAAGCAGAGCTTTATTGTGATTGTGGAATAGATCATACGGCCCCATCTACTCCAGTTCGTTCAATTTTCGTTTATCTATTGTTTATCATTCCGATCGTAACTGGTTTTCTTTTTCCGGAGGTTATATTAGATAGTTCAGTTGCTGCTAAACGAGGTTTTAAATCCTTTGCAACGGCAGATACACAGCCTGTCGAAGAAGGTGGCACTGGAACAGAAAAAGCTGAAGCATATCTAAATGATCCCGAGGCTTATATGGAGGAGCTAGATGAGAGGATAGGTGATAAGGTTTTAGAGTCTTCCAGTAATATTCCTGAAGTACCTCTAGAGCATCCTGAAGGGTTTGAAGTTCAAGAGCGTCCTGTGGATATTTATGCTCAGTTAGAAAAAGAGATGCTGGAAATGGAAACTATTCAATTTATCGATGAGAACTATATTGCCATGACAACCATTATCGATCAAAACCCTGAGCAATTTGTTGGGAAAAAGGTGGAGATAGTAGGTTTTGTTTTTCGTGAGCATGACTTTAATGAAAATCAGTTTGTTATCGCAAGGTTTGGGTTATCCTGCTGTGTGGCCGATGCTTCTGTTTTTGGGACACTTGCATCATTCCCTGAAGCGAATCAATATGGTGATGATAAGTGGGTGAAACTAGAAGGGACACTAACAACGACAAACTATCAAGATTGGACATTGCCTTCCATTAATGTATCTAGTATTGAAGTTATCGAACAACCGGAAACACCATATGTATACGAAAAATATTAAAAACACGCAAATGCGTGTTTTTTAATTTTCCTCGTTACCTTGCTTTTTATTTTCTTCATCATCAGATTTTTTAATAGGATCAATTGTATGTTTGTATTGGTAAGCTTTACTTGTGGTTAAAACACTTAATAAAAGGACAACGATAACAATAATAATACAAATAATAAAAACAACTTTCACTGTATTTCCTCCTGTTTCCGAGCAACTGTTTCTTTAATCCTTTAAGAATGTTTAACTTAATTAAAGGATTAAAAGAAAAGAAAAGACATTATTTTCCATTTCGGGCTGTAAGTCTTGTTTTTCTAATCTTATCATGAAAAATTACCTGTGAGGCAATTATTGTTTAACCACAGGGTTTTAGAGCAAACTATTTGGGGTAAATATATACTAGATGCAAAAGGAGGAATAAATAATGTCAGACAAACTAGTCGCAACAGTAAACAAACAAATAGCCAATTGGACAGTGTTGTATGTGAAATTACATAATTATCATTGGTTTGTAAAAGGAGAAAACTTCTTTACTTTGCATGAAAAGTTTGAAGAATTCTACAATGAAGCCGCTGTTCATATTGATGAGTTAGCTGAACGATTATTAGCACTTGATGGTGAACCGGTAGCAACGATGAAAGAATGCTTAGAGATCTCTTCTGTGAATGAAGCTGAAGGAAACGAATCAGCACAACAAATGGTTCAAAGCATTTATGAAGATTTTAGTAAACTTGCAGAGGAATTAAAAGAAGGTATGGATTTAGCAGCAGAGGTTGGAGATGAAACGACAGGTGATATGCTTCTTGCCATTCACCAAGGGTTGGAAAAGCATAATTGGATGTTAAAGTCATTCTTAGGTAAGTAGGTAGGTAGGGACTGTCCCATGATGATAAATGGAACAGTCCCTTTTTTATTAATACTCTTTTTCAGCTATCTCTTTAGACATCTTTTCTGTCATAAAAGGGATGATCATTGACTGAATTTCCTGTTCAGGCAGTTCTTTTACCCAATTGAGAATTTCCTGTTTATTTGCATGGCGAATAATGGATTGAACGTATGCCAAAACATCTTCTTCGTCAGCTCGAAATTGACTGTGATCAGAATTAAAAAAGATTTGATGATCCACTTTTTATCCTCCATTCATTGTATACCAGTATTTAATTTATCCTTAACTTTTAATGAATGTTCTATTCTATCTTATCGACATAGAGAATAATGCAATACATAAGGGCAAAAGCTAATAGAAGGAATAAAAAGAAGGAGTGGGCATCATGGATCAAACAAAGAAGACTTATTATATTACGGTTGGAAGTGGGCAAATCTCTCAATTAAGCACTGTTTCTGCATGGGATTTCAAAATTGAAGCAACAGACGAAGAAATCGTTCAACTGCGTGAGTATTTTGATCAAGTCTATTCTGCAGATTTTCAAGGATTTCTTCGCTCGCATACACCATATGTACAATATCATTATGATCGAGAAAATGATGCGATTGATGAAACGCATAAAAAAGTCTATCGAATGATATATGAGCTAGGTGATGAAGAAGCAAGGGAGCATATCCGTTCCCAACAGCTTATGTCAAAAATTGATGAACAAGAATAAACTCTTACACATAGATTTGACATTGTGATAAGATTTGAATAGATAAGGAAAAATTGAGGGATCAACTATGTACCGATTTATTGATTATTATCACAATGAGGTTTTATTGTCATTTGACGATCATCCGTTTTCAAAAGAACCTAAACATGTTTGGGTTGTTTGTAGGCACAAGCAGAAATGGCTATTAACAAAGCATTCTGATCGCGGGATTGAGTTTCCTGGTGGTAAGGTGGAAGCAAATGAAACAGCACTGGAAGCGGCGATTAGAGAGGTAAAAGAGGAAACTGGTGGAATTGTACACAACATTGAATACATTGGACAATATAAAGTAAGAGGAAAAGAAAAAGTCATTGTGAAAAATATTTATTTTGCTAGAATTGAGAGACTTGAAAAACAAGACGGATATTTTGAAACATATGGGCCTGTTTTATTAGATAAACTTCCGGAAAATATCCAAACAAACAAGCAATATAGCTTTATTATGAAAGACGATGTTTTACAAAAAAGTTTAAAAGAAGTGGAAAAAAGAATAAAAATAAGAGGCGACATGTGACAAATCCCGTTAATGGGATCGTCTCATTCAGCCTCTTTTTTCTGATTTCACAAGCTTTTTTTCTACTAGTTCCACACCTTGATACATAATTGTCGCAAAGACAGCAATAATCAATAGGCTCAATAGAACAAGCGTAAAGTTAAATACTTGAAAACCATATATAATCATATATCCCAGCCCTTTTGCGGAGACGAGAAACTCTCCAACGATGACCCCTACCCATGATAAACCAACATTTACTTTTAAAGTAGACACAATCGTTGGAAAAGAGGCAGGCAAGATAGCATCCCTGAAAATCTGTATTTTATTAGCACCAAATGTTTGGAGAACCTTGATATAGTTGGTGTCCACTTCTTTAAAAGAGGTGTACACAACAATTGTTGTAATAATAACTGATATAATTGTTCCCATTGCAATAATGGATACAAAGCCCGGCCCTAGACCGACAATTAGTATTGGTCCTAAAGCAACTTTAGGCATGGCATTTAAGATCACAAGATAAGGATCAAGAATTTTTGATAATCTCGCAGACCACCATAGCAATGCGGCAAGAATAGCGCCAAGCAAGGTTCCTAAGATAAATCCTAAGACCGTCTCAAATAACGTAACTCCGATATGTGGAAGAAGTGTTCCATCCGTTATTTTCGTAATAAATAAATTCCAGACCTTAGAAGGAGAGCTAAATAGAAGAGGGTCAATCCAATCTCTTCGACTTGCAAGCTCCCAAAGACTGAAAAAACTGATGAAAATCAGAAGCTGATAAAACTTTACCCACATCTTTTCCCGTGCTACATTTCGCTTATAATTTCGATGAAGGAGTTCAATGCTTTCATTCTGTTTCATATTGATCTAACTCCTTCCATATTTGTTGGAATAATGTAGAAAACGAAGGGTGCTGTCTTGCATGAAATGGTGTAAGATCTCTTAATTCTTTAGGTACTACATATGTTTTTCTTATTCTTCCGGGTCTTGCAGAAAAAACATAAATTCGATCGCTCATTGCAATAGCTTCTCCAATATCATGTGTAACAAGAAGGGCTGTTTTATGAAAATCCTTTAATGTTTTGACAACTAAGTCTTCAAGTTTTAATTTTGTTTGATAATCAAGTGCTGAAAAGGGCTCATCAAGCAGTAAAATTTTAGGATCAGTTGCTAACGTTCGAACTAAAGCAGCACGTTGTCTCATACCGCCGGATAATTGATGGGGAAACTGCTTTTCTACTTGATCAAGTCCTATATCTTTTAGCATTTCTAAAGTTGATTTTGTTGTTTCAAATGTTTTTCTCCCTGTAATTTTTAGACCTAACGTTACATTCTCTTCAATTGTTTTCCACGGAAATAAATAATCTTGCTGAAGCATGTAACCTATAGCAGGATCCGGCTTTGTGATAAGTGAATTGGCAATTTTCACTCTACCTTGGATAGGTTTAATAAGGCCGGCGATGATAGAAAGCAATGTTGTTTTTCCACACCCACTTGGTCCAAGGAAGGAGATAAACTCCCCTTCCTCCACAGCCAGTTGAATACCTTCAAGCGCTACAGTTGCACTGTCCTTTGTTAAATATATATGACGAACATCTTCGACAAGTAAAAATGACATAAAGGTTTCTCCTTCCTAATTAGTAACTTCTTCTGCATAAGATGTGTTGACAAGTGTTTCATAATCAACACGCCCAGGAAGTTCTCCTGCTTCGTCCATAATGTCTTGTAAGTTATTCCATTCATCTGCTTCTAATATAGGATCTGTTGAAAAAGAACCTTGTTCCTTGTATCTTTCAACAACAGTTTCAATAATTTCAAGCTCTGTATCTTCAAATTGAGGGGCAATGGATGCGGCAATTTCTTCAACGCTTTTTTCATCTACCCATTGCTGTGCTTTATATATGGCAGCTGTGAATTTTTTTGCAGTTTCTGCGTTATCATCTAAGAAGCTTTGTTTGCTCATAAAGGTTGTATAAGGAACACTGCCCGATTCTGCTCCAAAGGAAGCAACAATATGACCTGTACCTTCTTTTTCAAATATACTTGCTGTTGGTTCAAATAGCTGAACATAATCACCTGTTCCAGATGCAAAGGCACTAGGAATATTAGCAAAATCAACATTTTGAATTAACTCCAGGTCTGAACTAGGATCGATTCCGTGTTGCTTTAATACAAATTCCCCGACCATCTGAGGCATTCCGCCTTTTCTTTGACCTAAAAAGGTACTTTCTTTTAGCTGCTCCCAATCAAATGAATCGATCTTTTCCCTGCTTACGAGAAACGTCCCATCTGTTTGGGTAAGTTGGGCAAAATTGATAATTGGATCATTTGAGCCTTGTGCATGAACATAGATAGAAGTTTCAGAACCAACCAATGCAATATCCGCTCCGTCAGACAAGAGAGCTGTCATTGTCTTGTCTCCGCCCCACGTAGTGGTTAATTCCACATTAAGACCCTCTTCTTCAAAAAAACCTTCTGCCATTGCAACATATAAGGGTGCATAGAAAATAGAATGAGTGACTTCAGCTAGTCGAATGGTTTCGGTTTTGTTTTGGCTGCAAGCAGTAAATGTAAAAAGAAGAAGGAATGCAATACAAACCCATGCTAATCGTCTTTTCATGATAACTTTAACCTCCTTGATGCACAGCATCACTGATTTTTGTACAATAAAAGATAATCTTCGTTACAATATGAAGATTAAATACTAACGGATATAGGATAATTTATGATTATTCTTAAAAATGTGTGAATGCCTAGAAAAATTGATTCACGTTAAATTGGGTAAAGTATTATAGTACAAGGTTTACAAAGTCAATGAGATATGAAAGAAAGAGTGAAAAAAATGAATGGTAAAGTGATAAGTAAAGTCAAATTTCCATCCCCTAGTCCACAAATAAATATATGGATTGTGACATATCTGTCGAATGGGTTAAAGATTAAAGGACTGCTTGCAGAGCCAAAGCTTGAGGGTACATATGATGGGCTGCTATACCTTCGTGGCGGGATAAAAAATGTTGGGATGGTAAGGGTTGGAAGAATTGTTCAATTTGCCTCAGAGGGATTTGTTGTTATGGCGCCGTTTTACAGGGGGAATCAAGGTGGAGAAGGAAATGAAGATTTTGCCGGGGAAGATCGTTATGATGCAATTTCAGCCATCGAAGTTTTGAAAAACCATTCCAAAGTGAATAAAGAACGTATTCATGCATTCGGCTTTTCAAGAGGAGGCGTAATGGCTTTATTAGCCGGAATCGTTGTAGAAAAGCTATGTTCAATTGTTACATGGGGAGGAGTATCTGATATGAGCTTAACCTATGTAGAAAGAGAAGATTTACGTAGAATGATGAAGAGAGTCATTGGTGGTACACCTTCAAAGTATCCTAAAAGGTATAAATGGAGAACACCTTTATATGAGTTGGAAAAGTTACATGCACCGGTCTTAATTATACATGGAGTACAAGATAAAAATGTGTCTGTTGAACATGCCTACAGACTTGAGAAACGTCTAAATGAGTTAGGAAAACAGGTAGAGAGCTGGTATTTTGAAGAGTATACACACTACTTTCCGCCAAGTATTAATCGAGAAACACTCCAAAAGCTTTGTATATGGATGAAAAAACAGCCCATTCACGTTTAATGATAAAAGCAATGATGGTATGATGGATGTATCCAATCAGTTAGAAGAGGAGGAATTCACATTGGGAATGCCAGTTGAATTTAATACAATGATTGTTACAAAAGGTAGAGAAACCCGTATAGATGAAAATACATTTGAACTACTAAAAGAAGGGTACCGTATTTATCCAATCGATATTCCGATAGAAGTAAGAAAAACAAAAAGCGGAGAAATGACAGGACAAGCCATTGTCCAAAAACTAGAATTATCGCATACGAATACGATTTTAACGTATCGTTTAATTAACTTGAATTCAACAAATTAACGTTTCTTATAAAGGGGATTTACAAAGGATCCCCTTTTGCTTCTCGTCTAGGAAATTATAAAATTCTTGAACTGTGGATAAGTGCGCGACATCTAGCTCCAGCGCCTAGCCCCTCTAGGGTCTAGCCACAAAGGAATTGAAGACAAAGAACGTCTTCTATTCCTTTGCGTCTTATTTGCCCTAGGCTGATCAAGGCGCTTGCGCTTTTGTTCATTTGCTGCCACAGGAGTATTGTCAGCTTTCCTTACCATTGCAATAAAACCCCTAACAATTAGAAATGTACTAGTGACTGAGAGAAAACTGTGAAAGCTATTCCAGCCACGTCTAAAGGTCACAAGAGTCGTGTTCTTCTCAAGCAAATGTTCTACAATCAAGTTTGTCCATAAATCTTTAAAATATTGATATAAGGGTCAACAGGATAGAAGTTCGATTATAAGTAAAGCTCTATAAAAAAGGACCTCTCTAAAATGAGAAAGCCCTCTTAAGCGTTTAAACAATATTCACTTAAACAATTGGTCCACCTAGTTTTTCAATATGTGTTGATAGATGTTCGAATTTTTTGAAGTTGTCTTTAAACTTTGTAGCTAACTCATTGGCTTTTAAAAAATATTCTTTTTGCGAATTCCATGTTTTATGAGGTTGCAGGACATCATCTGGAACACCTGGGACATGAATCGGAATATTTAGTCCGAATATTTCATCCTTCACGGTTTCAATATGGTCAAGATCTCCCTCAACTGCCGCCTGAACCATTGATCGAGTGTAATGCAGTTTCATTCGCTTTCCTTCACCATATGCTCCACCTGTCCATCCTGTATTAACAAGAAACACTTGAACATTATGTTCATCAATTTTTTGACCTAACATATTCGCATACCGCGTTGCTTCAAGCGGAAGAAATGGTGAGCCGAAACAAGTTGAAAATGTAGCTTCCGGTGCTGTTACACCTCGTTCTGTGCCAGCTAATTTACTTGTATATCCGCTTAAGAAATGAAACATTGCTTGTTCTCTTGATAATTTACTAATTGGAGGAAGAACTCCAAATGCATCAGCAGTTAAAAAGACAATTGTTTGCGGATGACCTGCGATGCTAGGAACTATAGTCTTGTCAATAGCTGAAAGTGAATAAGCTGCACGTGTATTTTCTGTGTAGAAGGGATTACTATAATCTGCTTCTCTGGTGAACTCATCAATAACAACATTTTCAAGTACAGATCCATATCGAATAGCGTTATATATTTGAGGTTCCTTTTCTTTTGTTAAGTTAATGCATTTTGCGTAGCAACCGCCTTCAATGTTAAACACTCCAGACGTTGACCATCCGTGCTCATCGTCACCTATGAGTCGTCGGTTAGGGTCAGCAGATAGTGTGGTTTTTCCTGTTCCGGACAAACCAAAAAATAAAGCAACATCTCCTTCAAATCCAACGTTTGCCGAACAATGCATAGGAAGAATGTTGTTTTCAGGTAATAAAAGGTTCATCACAGAAAATACAGATTTTTTCATCTCTCCAGCGTATTCTGTGCCACCAATTAAAATTGTTCTCTTCTCAAAAGAGATAATAATAAAGGTTTCGGATTTTGTGCAATCTACTTCTGGGTCAGCTTTAAAATGAGGAGCTGACAAAATGGTAAAAGGTTGTTCATTTGTAATCATTTCTTCTCCATTATTAGGAATGAAGAGCTGACTGGCAAAAAGATTATGCCATGCAAATTCATTTATGACTTTTAATGGAAGTTGATATCGAATATCAGCTCCTGCAAAACCATCGAAAATAAATATTTCATCCCGTTCTTTTAAGTATGAAATCATTTTGCTATAAAGCTGATCAAATACTTCCGAAGAAATAGGTTGGTTTACTGTACCCCAATTAATGATGTTTTTAGTAGTTGCTTCTTCTACAATAAATTTGTCCTGAGGAGATCTTCCGGTATATGCTCCAGTCGTCGCTCTTATTGCCCCTGTAGAAGTAAGAACACCTTCTTTTTTTTCAAGTACTTTTTCAACAAGCTGTGACACAGATAAATTATGCTTCGCATTTTCCCCATTAACAAGCTGAATAAGCCCATTTGTTAAATCAGTTACATTCATCCCCATACCCTTCTTTCTGAAAAAGTGATTTCTCGTTATTCAATAGTATAACACATTTATATTATTAGAACATACTAATTGTGAGAGCTTTATGAAAAAAACTGTACATACTATATTTTAAAACTAATTTCATATTTCATTATATGAGGGGAATACTATTCTTAAGATTTACTTAAAGCATAAGAAAATTCATATGGAATAACTGTCGATTTCTGTTGACACCATTAACTTAGTGCGCTATGATATGACCTTGAACGGATTCTCTTATCCCGAGCTGGTGGAGGGACAGGCCCTATGAAACCCAGCAACCTGCTATCAAAGGAAAGCGGCGAATGCGCACTAATTATATAGTTACTAGTATTAGCAGTTTTTTGCCTGACCTAATAAAAACAAAACTCGTTTTGTTTTTATTAGGTCAAGAATGATGCTATGCATCATTCTAAGCAAGCGTAAGCTTGCTTAGGCAAAAAAGTCCCAATCTGTGGAACTATGTTTAAAAGGCGCACTCCCTGCGACATTTTCCGACGCAAAGGTGCTAACCTGAAGCAAGGCGAAAGCCCTTGATCGATAAGAGCGAAAGGCGATGAACGATAACAAACCTTTCCTCATAGGGGAAAGGTTTTTTTGATAACAGAAATAAGTATTTTCTTCATTAGAGTTTTACCAGGACAAGCATTGTGGTAAAGGTACATAATACTTCTGTTCACAAATATGCCAACGTGATTTTCTAAAGGTCAAACTTTGGGAAGAGTTCCGGATCAACTGAATGAACAAATATGAGGAGGAAGCTTTTAACTATGTCTAAAAAACGTCTATTTACTTCTGAGTCTGTAACAGAAGGCCATCCAGATAAGATTTGTGACCAAATTTCAGATTCAATTCTTGATGCAATAATCTCAAAGGATCCTAACGCACGTGTAGCGTGTGAAACTTCTGTTACAACAGGTTTAGTACTGGTTGCTGGAGAGATTACAACAAGTACGTATGTTGATATTCCTAAGATTGTTCGTGAAACAATTAAAGATATCGGATATACTCGTGCAAAGTATGGCTTTGATGCAGAAACATGTGCTGTTTTAACTTCTATTGACGAGCAATCAGCAGATATTGCAATGGGTGTTGACCAAGCGCTTGAAGCTCGTGAAGGACAAATGTCTGATGAAGAAATTGAAGCAATCGGTGCAGGTGACCAAGGGTTAATGTTTGGTTTTGCTTGTAACGAAACGAAGGAATTAATGCCACTTCCAATTTCTTTAGCTCATAAAATATCCCGCCGTTTAACAGAGGTACGTAAAGAAGAGATTCTTCCATATCTTCGTCCAGATGGTAAAACACAAGTAACGGTTGAATATGATGAAAATAACAAACCGGTTCGTATTGATACAATTGTTATTTCTACTCAACATCATCCGGAAGTTACGTTGGAACAAATTCAACGTAATCTTAAGGAATATGTTATCAATCCAGTTGTTCCTAAAGAATTAATTGATGAAAACACTAAATACTTTATTAATCCTACTGGTCGTTTCGTAATTGGTGGACCACAAGGTGATGCAGGTTTAACTGGTCGTAAAATTATTGTTGATACTTATGGTGGATATGCTCGTCATGGTGGTGGAGCATTCTCAGGTAAGGATGCAACAAAAGTTGACCGCTCTGCTGCATATGCTGCTCGCTATGTTGCAAAGAATATTGTTGCTGCAGGATTAGCTGAAAAGTGTGAAGTTCAATTAGCGTATGCAATTGGGGTAGCACAACCTGTATCTATATCTATTGATACATTTGGAACAGGAAAAGTTTCAGAAGAAGTATTAGTAGAAGTTGTTCGCAGTAACTTTGATCTACGCCCTGCGGGAATCATTAAAATGCTTGACTTGAGACGTCCTATCTACAAGCAAACTGCTGCTTATGGACATTTTGGTCGAAATGACTTAGATCTTCCATGGGAAAGAACAGACAAAGCGGAAGCACTTAGTAATGCTGCGCTTAAGTAATTGTTGATGAAAAGAATGGCCTGTATAGGGTCATTCTTTTTTTATGCCAAAATCACGTTCTAAGATTTGGAAACAACCCTTTAATGGTGTATAGTGAACAGTGCGTATTGTTCAAAAAATCGCAATTCTTTTGTTGCAATTATTGATGAAGTCGATGATATAGTTAATATAGTAAAATGCAGGAGGATATTTATGAAAGCGTTTCTTATCGGGATATCTTTAGTTATAGGAATGTCTATAAGTAGTGGCTGTCAAAGTCAATCTCAAGCAAATGAATCAGATCAGAAAAGCATGAATACGACAAATGAAGTTTTGGCTCCGGAAGTTCAAATTATTGCTAATGAACAAGTTAAAAAAGGAAAGAGAGAAACGATTTCAGCTGTGGTTACTGTGGGTGATGAATTTGTGGATGATGCAGATGTTGAGTTTGAAATCAAACGTGATGAAGAATCTGAAAAAATAACAGCTAATTCTAAAGATAAGGGAAAATATACGATCTATTATACGTTTAAGTCGGATGGGCAATATGAAATTATTGCCCATACAAATGCAGAGGGGTACCATATTATGCCTTCGATGCAAATTCAAGTAGGTGATAGTGATACTGATTCCTCACCAAAACAGGATGAGAAAAGTGAAACATCGGAACATCATCATGATCATGAAGAGGAGCATTGATGCTCCTCTTTGTTTAGGCATAACGTATATGTTTTTCTTCTAATGCATCTTCATATTCCTTCAATAAACCGTTAAATATATGAGCCCAAGTTTGGGTTAAGGCATACTCCCGGGCAGCTTCTCCCATTTTGTTACGAAATGAATAATCTTCTAATAAATGAATAATGGCTTCTATAAATTGCTCTGTATTTTTAGGTTCACATAAAAATCCGGTTTCCAACGGTTTAATAATGTTTTTTACTCCACCTGAGTTTGCCCCAATAACGGGTGTTCCGGAAGCAAATGCTTCTAAAACAACATTTCCGAATGTTTCAGTCGGGGATGGAAAAACAAACACATCAGAACATGAGTAGATTTCAGCGAGTTCTACACCATTCACATATCCCACAAATGTCAGGTTATCTTGAGCATTTTTCTGCATCTCTTCTTTTGCCGGTCCATCTCCAACAATTAACCAGTGAACATTTTCTTGGAAATGATTGGGAAGTTTCTTTGTGATCTCCATTAATGTCTTAATATCTTTTTCCGGAGCTAATCTGCCTACATAAGATAGGATATATTTTTCTTTAATTTGATATTTCTTACGAATTTCTTCGTTCTGATAGTTTGGATGAAATAGGTTACAATCAACACCTCTTCCCCAAATTCGAAGATTTGAAAAGCCTTTTCGTTTTAATTGTTCCAGTGTTTCGTTCGAAGGTACAAATATCTTTCGCAGAGGTTTATGGAACCAATGCATGTATTTCCATAACACCTTCGATAAAAACTGAAAGTCATAATATTCTAAATATTGGTCAAAATCGGTATGATAAGATCCTACAATAGGAATGCCGAGCTTTTTAGCATAATGTAATCCGCAAAGACCAATGTTAAATGGAGTAGCCACATGAATTAAATCCGGTTGGAAGCGTTGTAGCTCAGCTTTAACATGCAGCATGTTTGGCAGTGCTAATCTGCATTCAGGATAAAGGAAGAAAGGTAAACTTGTGAAACGATGGATATGGCTAGAAAACATGCTTTCTTTTGTACTAACAGGTGCAAAAACTCTGTATTCATAGCCATGCTCTTCAAGATAATCTGTAAAACGCTTTAAGGTTCTTGCAACCCCGTTAACATCAGGTGAAAAAGTATCAGTGAAAATAGCTATTCTCAATGCAATCCCTCCAATTACATAAATGAAAGGTACCTAAATATGAGGCACTATTTTTTACACGTTACAAAGGCAATATAAAGAACCTGGTTATGATTGTGTAGCTTAGAAATCCAACAGAACTACCAAATAAGCAGCCTACTAATACGTCAGAAGGATAGTGCAATCCCAGATACATTCTTGAAAGGCCGACACTGATGGCTATTGGTAAAAGAATGACTGTTAGCTGAGGCATAAATAAAATAAATGGAATAATTACAGAAAAAATAGCTGTTGTATGTCCAGATGGAAAGGAATGATCTTCTAAAGGATTTGCAGGTACCTTTGTCTCAAGCAAAGCTAGATAGGGCCGTTTTCTTGGATATAACTTTTTCACCAGTGCAACCGGTAAATGGCTGAATAGAAGGGAGATTGCACATGTTATTCCAATGATTTGTAATAGGTCTTTTGTGAAAAAAACGAGAAATAAACAAACTGCAATGGTTGAAATAGCTCCACCTAGGTGTGTGATGTTTCGAAAATAAAAGTTCAGCATTTTTTGATCGAAATGACGATTAACACTTCGAAACAGCCTGCATTCGAAATTGTACATGTTGGTCATCAGCTTTGTTTTCATTTGGACGCTCCTTTATTTACCCCTTTTCTATTATTTTAGTAGAGAATTATTTAGTTAATAATAAGAAAATGTAAAAAATCCCTTCACATAATATTCACAAAATTAATGTTTGTTGATGAAAAGAGAAAATATTTAAATGAAAAATACTTAGTTTAAAAAGTGGGAGAGTGGTATTTAAATATAGGGGATCATTAATAATAGCAACAGAGTAAGGAATTGAAGAAAAAATACCTATTCCTTACTCAGAAGAGTTTTTAATTTTTATACTTTAAGAAAGTTTAACTATAAAGGTTTAAAGTATAAGAAAAGACATCGACTTCCGCCATTCTTGGCGGTAAATCGTGTTTTTCTAAGATTGTATTGCTTTGTAATATTGACCTTTTTCAACATATTCACGACGAATTCTTTCCATGTCTAACAGATCTTCTGATGTTAATGTTCTTACAACCTTTGCAGGGCGACCTAGAGCAAGTGTGTAAGGAGGGATTTTTTTTCCGGGAGGGACAAGGCTGCCTGCTCCGATAAAGGCTCCTTCACCAACTTCTGCACCATCCAAAATGATGGATCCCATTCCAATTAATGCTTTTTGGCGAATAATTGAACTATGTAGGATAACACTATGTCCAACGGTAACATCATCCTCAAGGATAAGAGGTTTGTTTGGACTTTGATGAAGACAGCACAAATCTTGAACATTTACACGTTTTCCTATCACAGTAGGGGAAACATCGCCACGAATAACTGTTTGAAACCAAATGCTGGATTCATCTCCAATCTCAACATCGCCTGTGATTGTAACGTAGTCAGCAATAAAAGCTGATTCAGAGATCTTTGGACTTTTTTCTTTATAAGGATAGATCATGTTTTTCATTCCTTTCAGTTGGGAATTCTTTATTTATTATATCAGTAGACAAAGAAGAAAGAGAAAGAAGGTAGTGGAATTGTGGAAATGGAAAGCTGAGATTGAACCCGTAAAAGGGGTTATAGTGATCATTCATGGAGCAGCAGAACATCACGGTCGCTACAAATGGCTGGTAGAAATGTGGCGTTTATCAGGTTACCATGTGGTCATGGGAGATTTACCTGGTCAAGGAACTTCAACAAGAAGAAGAGGACATATCAAATCATTTGATGAATATATAAAAGAAGTGAATATATGGATAACTGAAGCGAAAAAGTTCGGGGTACCTTTATTTTTATTAGGGCACAGCATGGGTGGACTGGTAGTTATCAGGGCTCTGCAAGAAAAACATCATGAAATAAAAGCAGTTATTTTATCGTCTCCTTGCTTGGGCATTTTGTTTAAACCAAATAAAGCTATAGAACTGGCTTCAAAAGGATTAAATATGATCGCACCATCGTTTAAAGTTGATTCAAAATTAAGCGTAGAGATTGCCACACGTAATAAATCAGTACAGGAGTTAGATGAAAACGACTCTTTATATGTGACAAAGGTTTCAGTAAGATGGTATCGTGAGTTGATAAAAGCTATGGAAGAAGCTCAAAATCAGGTTGGCAAATTTCAACAAGTTCCCCTGCTTCTTATGCAAGGCGGAGAAGACAAAATTGTTGATAAATCACTAGTGAAAAAGTGGTTTAACAAAGTGGATTTACTGGAAAAAAATTATAAGGAATGGAAAGGGCTCTATCATGAAATCTTTAGTGAGCCTGAAAGAGATCTGGTATTTGAAACAGCTAAACGTTTTTTTGATACCCATTCAGAGTACGTGACTTAGTGTGTAAACTTTGTCTTCTTCATGTGACAAGAGAGCTAATTGATAAAAAAAAGAAACAAGAGGTGACACTCCCTTTGACAGTACCACAGCATCCGATAAAATTAATGACCAAAGTATATAGAGAGATCTTTCCCATTGTTCACTTTTATATTGGACAATGGAGAGTACAAGCAGAAAAAATACCAAATCAGGAATTGAGAATTCAAGCCTTAAACAGTATTCAGGACAAAGAATTTCACTGTGAAGGTGGAGGCATTTTAGCCATGATATCAGGTCCACATAAACAACAATGTATCGAGTTTATTGTAGCATATCAAACAATAAGCGATTATTTAGATAATTTATGTGATCGAAGTACATCGTTAGATCCAGTTGATTTTCGTATGTTACACCAATCTATGCTTGATGCATTAACATGTGGTGAACCTTGCAAGGAGTACTACAAATATAGAGAAGATCAAGATGATGGTGGATATTTGAACCGTTTAGTACAAACATGTCAAAACGTTCTTTCTGAGTTAGAGCACTATCCGATGATATCAAAATATTTACTGGAGCTTTCACGCTATTATTGCGATCTGCAGGTACATAAGCATGTGAAAAAAGATGAGCGTGTTCCAAGACTTGAAAATTGGTTTGAGAATCATAAAAACAGTCTTCCTGAGATGGAATGGTATGAGTTTTCGGCATGTACAGGGTCAACACTTGGCATCTTTTGCTTAGTTGCGTATGCTTTCCAAGAAAGTTTTGAGGAAAAACAAGCACAACAAATAAGAGATAGTTATTTTCCATATATTCAAGGTCTTCATATTTTACTCGATTATTTAATTGATCAAGAGGAAGATGAGCTGGGCGGTGACTTAAATTTTTGCAGTTACTATGATTCAGAAGCAACCATGATGGAAAGGTTAGAGTATTTTGTAGAACAAGCAGATTATCAGTTAAGCGGTATTCCTCATGAAAATTTTCATAAATTAATTAATCGGGGTTTATTAGGTGTTTATTTATCAGACGATAAAGTGGCAACTCACAAAGAGCTTAATAAATTGGCAAAAAGGTTAATAAAAGTTGGAGGCATGACAAGTTTCTTTTTTTATTTTAACGGAAGAGCCTATCGTACAATTCAAAAACTTTCTTGGAAAAAGCATTCACAAAAAGCAATGTAATGTAAAAGGCGCTCATTTGGAAAAAGCGCCTTTTAACATTTCTCAATGGCAACGATATACGGTGGATGATTATTCTTGTTAATAAATTGATATTGTAGGACATGGGCGTCACGGGGATCAATTGTTTTGAGGAATGTCATTAAAGCATCTCGTTCAATTTGTCCTTCCTCATGCCCGTGGTAAATAACAATGACAATGATTCCTTCAGGTTTTAACATGCTTAATAATTGTTGTACAGCAGAAATGGTTGTATCAGGAACCGTTACAATGGTTTGGTCCCCTCCTGGTAAATATCCAAGGTTAAACATTGCAGCTGAAATGGTTCCTTTATGTTCGTCTGATATGACAGAGTTAATATGCTGATGACCTTGCCGGACAAGTGTAACTTGTTCCACGAGGTTCTCGGTCATTAATCGTTCACGGGTATTTATTATTGCTTGTTCTTGAATGTCAAAGCCAAATACTTTGCCTGTTTCTCCAACCAGCTTAGCTAGGAAAACCGTGTCATGTCCATTTCCGATCGTTGCATCTACTACGATATCTCCTTTAGATACAGCTTTTTCTAATAGTTGTTTTGCAAATGGTAAAATTCGTTGAAGCTTCATTATAGTTGTACCTCAGCTTTTTGATAAAACTTTCCTTGATAGCTATTACGACGTTTTAATTCTGCATCAATTGAATTTAAAACATCCCATTTATTCACACTCCACATCGGTCCAATCATTAAATCAATAGGACCGTCACCAGTTATTCGATGAACAATCATTTCAGGAGGGATGATTTCTAACTGATCACATACCAATTTGACATATTCCTCTTGTGTAAGAAATTCAAGCTTTCCTTTTTCATATTGTTTTACCATTGGCGTCCCTTTTAGTAAGTGTAAAAGGTGTATTTTTATCCCTTGTACATCTAATTGTGCTACAGTTCTAGCTGTTTCCATCATCATTTCTTCATTTTCAAGGGGCAATCCATTAATAATATGAGAGCAAATACGGATACCATGTTTACGTAATTTTTCGACTCCATCTACATAGCATTGGAAGTCATGTGCCCGATTAATAAGAAGAGCTGTCCGTTCATGTATTGTTTGTAAACCAAGCTCTACCCATAAATATGTTCGTTCATTTAATTCTGCCAGGTATTCAACAACATCATCCGGTAAACAGTCTGGCCGGGTAGCAATTGAAAGACCGACAACATCTTCTTGATTTAAGACAGATTCAAACTTTTCTTTTAACACATGTAGGGGTGCATGAGTGTTTGTATAGGCTTGAAAGTAAGCCATATATTTCCCGTCTTTCCATTTTTTGTGCATTTTTTGTTTAATTGTATGAAATTGAGTAACAAGATCATCAGCTCGATTCCCGGCAAAATCACCGGAGCCTGCAGCACTGCAAAACGTACACCCACCATGAGCAACCGTGCCATCACGATTTGGGCAATCAAAGCCTCCATCTAAAGCAACCTTAAATACTTTATGTCCAAAATGGTTTCGTAAATGATAATTCCATGTATGATATCGCTTATTATCTGACGCGTATTCGAATACAGAGGATTGGTTCAAGTAAGATACCTCCTTTTAGGTCATTCCTAATTTTCCATTTAAACATTTTACCATGTCAGCATAAAGAAAAACAGAATGGCTCAATACTTACCAATTATTTAAGCACAATTTTTTTACTGTTTTGCGAACAATAGTATTGATGAAGCATTATTGACTTCATATCGTTTGGAGGAGAGACATATGGCAACAAGACAATCCGTTAACGAATATCTTCAACGCTGTACGGACGCAATCGAATATGCTCGTGAGCAATATAAAATCGGCTCACAACAAGAACACTATAATGCATCTGAATATACAAAAGCACTGCAAGGATTAGAAAATGCAGTGAATGATATTAATCATCTGTCACTTAGTGCGAATGATCAACAACAAGACCAGCTTTATCGTATGAGACTGCAGCTTCAGCAAGTACAAAATGAAATGATTTTAAAAGGAGATGCAGAACGATGAAAAAGCGTTCAAAACAAAACAACCCTGAGCAAAAAACCAAAAATGGTGTGAATAATAATGATTTAGAACTAGGTCAGGATCTTGATCCAGTTATTCAAACAAAAGCAAAAAATGCCAAAAAAGGGCAACCGATTAAATCAAAACAAAGAGTAGAGAACAAGAAGTAGGAGAGGGCCGAATTGGCCCTTTTTGTTTGTGTATTGAGATGATAGCGTAATCATTCATATAGGGAAGTGATCGAATGAAAGGAAAAAGTGGTTGAAAAACGAGGGGAAGTGGTTGAATCAGGTATTGAGAACATAGAGTTGGTTTAAAAAAATAAAATGATAGCGCAATCACGTGAATAAGTGATCGAATAAAAGGAAAAAGCGGTTGAATCATGAGGTGATAGTATGATATAGACAAATTAGACAGGAGGAATGAGATGACAATTGAGGTAAGATTATCAAAAGAAAGTGATTTTGAGCAATTACTCGAAATCGATAATAGAATTTGGAATTCAACTACAACACCTGCAATCATTAAGTGGAATTCAGTAAGTGAATATAAGCAAAGAAATCCGGAGGGAAGTCAGCTTGTTGCATTGGTGAACGGCCAAGTAGCCGGTTTTCTTGGGTTTCATTCACCTACACCTTTGAATACAAATCAACATGTATTGGAAATAGATATTGCAGTAGACATGCATTTTCAAGGTAGAGGAGTAGGAAGGAGTTTGCTTTTGAATGCGGAAAATATATTTAAAGAAAAAGGTATTAAAAAACTCTCGCTCCGTGTATTAGAAACCAATAGTGGTGCAATCCAATTTTATCAAAAATGTGGGTTCAGCATGCAAGGTAAACTGATCAACGAGTTTTTTATTGATGGAAAGTATGTAAATGATCTATTGATGTACAAACTTTTAGAGTGGTAGAAAAATCTATATTTTCGCATTATTATAACATTATGAAATGGGGCATTTCTTCATTGCAAAACAAGGAAAAAGGGGCTAAAATTCTCTGAGGAATATTCACGTGTGAATTCGTGAAAATCATGTTAAAGGAGGAGGATTTATGCCACGTTCTCTTTGGTTGCTTGTAATTGGAATGATGATTAATGTGACAGGTTCTTCATTTCTATGGCCGTTAAATACGATATATATTCATGATCATCTTGGTAAGTCTTTGACGGTTGCGGGAATTGTTCTCATGTTAAACGCTGCAGCAAGTGTTGTTGGAAATCTTCTTGGTGGGGTATTATTTGATAAGATCGGTGGTTATAAATCCATCCTTTTAGGAATTGTGATTACATTGATTTCTGTCGTTGCCCTTATGTTTAACCATTCTTGGCCTGTATATATGTATTTATTAATTTTTATTGGATTGGGATCAGGAATTGTGTTCCCAGCTACATATGCATTAGCCGGAACGGTATGGCCGGAAGGTGGCAGAAAAGCATTTAATGCTATTTATGTTGCTCAAAATGCAGGTGTAGCAGCAGGAGCTTCCCTAGGTGGATTTGTTGCTTCTATCTCATTTGATTATATATTTGTTGCTAACGCAGCACTTTATGCTGTTTTTTTCTTGCTTGCATTCTTCGGTTTCCGAAATATCGATGATTCATCAGTAAAACAAGTATCGATATTGGATCAAAATCCGACCATAAAAAATCGTGAAAAATTTGGGGCTTTGGTCGTTTTATGTATTGGATATTTACTCTGCTGGGTAGGTTATGTTCAGTGGCCTTCAACGATCTCATCCCATACCCAAACCTTGAATATTTCATTAAGTCAATATAGTTTACTTTGGACAATAAATGGTGTGTTGATTGTACTTGGTCAACCGCTTATTTCTCTGTTTGTAAAGCATTTTGCCAAAACATTAAAAAAGCAAATGGTTCTGGGCTTTATCGTGTTTATCATTTCATTTGCTGTTGCATCATATGCAGAGCAATTTACAGCATTTCTTGTGGCAATGGTGATATTAACGATAGGAGAAATGTTAGTGTGGCCAGCTGTGCCAACGATTGCAAATGATTTAGCTCCTAGTGGCAGACAGGGCTTTTATCAAGGCTTTGTTAACAGTACTGCTACGGGAGGAAAAATGATTGGTCCTCTCCTTGGAGGAATTGTTGTGGATTACTACAATATGAGCTTATTATTTATGATCATCATTAGCTTGTTAATAGTAGGGATCTTTACTACCTTGATCTATGATAAAAAATTGAATGCAAAGCTTGAAGGTAAAGGGTCTCAGGCCTCCGACGCTGTCGGGGTCTAAGGCCTTTTTTTTAGTTTCTTTATCTTGAAAGACAAATTAAGACTCTAAAAATAATTGTGGTGTGATACGATATAAGAAAATATTTGCTAGGGGAAGATACTATGTTAGATCATCGTTTTCCATATGCGAAAGAAATAATTGAGACAGTAATAGAAAACGCTTACATTTGGGTTGTGATTGTTGATGCGGATGGAAAGATTATTTATATGAATGAAAACTACTGTCGATTTTGTGAAGTAACAAAAGAGGAAGTCGTTGGAAAGCATGTAACAGAAGTCATTGAAAACACACGAATGCACATTGTGGCTAAAACCGGAGATGAAGAAATAGCTGATCTTCAGTATATCCGCGGTAATTACATGATAGCCAATCGAATTCCAATCTTCGCAGATGGTAAAATAGTTGGTGCTTTTGGAACAGTTATGTTTCGTGATACAAAGGAATGGAGTGAGATGAACTCCCATGTTCGGCATCACCTTTCATCCATTCAGTCTTTTATTGAACAGCAGGAAGTTACTGGAGCGAAATATACATTAAATGATATTCATTCAAATTCTGCTACTATGTCTGAATTAAAAGAGAAGGTCAAATCGATTGCTGCTACAGATAGCTCAGTTTTAATCCGTGGGGAAAGTGGGACAGGAAAGGAATTGTTTGCACATAGCATTCATTTGTTAAGTCATCGAAGTGAAGGGCCGTTTGTTAAGGTGAACTGTGGAGCCATACCTGAGCAGTTGCTTGAGTCTGAATTATTTGGGTATGAAGATGGTGCGTTTACTGGAGCTAAAAAAGGTGGGAAAAAGGGAAAGTTCCAGCAAGCAAATGGTGGTACAATTTTTTTGGATGAAATCGGTGATATGAGTCTTCATATGCAAGTTAAGTTATTGCGTGTTCTCCAAGAAAAAGAAGTAGAACCGATTGGAGGCAATAGGACAATACCCTTGGATGTTAGAGTTATAACAGCTACGAACAGACCGTTAGAGGAACTCATGAAAACAAATGACTTTAGAAGTGATCTTTATTATCGAATCAGCGTTATTCCGCTGTTTATACCGCCTTTAAGGGATCGAATGGCAGATTTAGAAACACTTGTCCGTTATTTTATTAAAAAAGTTTCTTTAAGAACAGGTAAAAGAATTTCTATGATTCATGAAGACGTGATGGAGACGCTTCATCAATATCATTGGCAAGGGAATATTCGTGAACTGGAAAATATTATTGAAGCAGCCATTCATTTAGCCAAAACAGATGTCATTACACTGGAGGCAGTTCCTGAATATATTAAAAATCGGCCTAGCTATCATACTGATATGAAAGTCAACTCATTAAAGGAAATGTTAGCTCAAGCAGAAAAGAACATTCTTATTCGGACAATACAAAAACATGCTGGTGATAAAAGAATGGCAGCAAAAGAATTGCAAATTAGTAAGTCAAGTATGTATGAAAAAATTCAAAAATATGGCTTAACTTAGTAGTCCGAAAAAATGGAAAGCAGTCCGGAATTATGGACTGTTATTTTTTTAGTGTCATATAAATACGTAAAGTAGATGGACAAGTCTCATATTAAGATTGAGTGTCCGAAAAGGTGGAATGATTCTCGTGATATGTGAACCAAATTCGCAAGTTTAATCATAAGTGCATGTAAAGGGATATCGGTTTAAACATATTGTTTATTGAAATAGAGGTATTGGCACACTTCTTGCTGTTATATATGTGAAAGGAGGAAGTGACCATTTTCATTTTCATGATGAAAGGAAGGTTGTAAATAGGCGGACGTAAAAATGGAGAAATGAAAGCGGTTACCAAAAGACGTAGCTAGATTACTAGTTTGAGAACAGGAAAATACAAACGAAAGCCTCAAACAAAGGGGGAAACGAAATGTTAAGTATGATTGGGCTAGTCGGTGGTTTAGCACTCTTAATTTATTTGACTATGAAGGGTATGAACTTGTTAGTTGCAGGTCCGTTATGTGCTTTATTTGTAGCTATTTGTAGCGGGCTACCTTTATTTCCTCAATTAGTTGGTGAAGGGGAAGCTAACTTCGTAGGTAATTATATGACAGGCTTTTCAGGTTTTATATCATCTTGGTACCTGATGTTTTTATTAGGAGCGATTTTTGGAAAGGTTATGGAGGATAGTGGTGCGGCAGATAGTGTTTCAAAATGGATTGTTAGTAAGATTGGGATGAAAAGAGCTGTTATGGCAATTGTCATTGCTTGTGCTGTTTTAACATACGGTGGTGTCAGCTTATTCGTTGTTGCCTTCTCCGTTTATCCAATGGCGGTTAGTTTATTTAGAGAAGCTAACTTACCTCGGCGTTTTATCCCTGCAGCTCTTGCTTTTGGGTCTGTTACATTTACGATGACATCTGCCGGTTCACCCGAAATTCAAAACTGGATTCCAATTGAATACCTTGGTACATCACCGTACGCAGGTTGGGAAGTTAGTTTAATTGTAGCTGTATTTATGATCATTTTCGGGTATTGGTGGTTACGTCGAATGATCACAAAAGCTATTGCAAATGGTGAAACATTTGTTGCAAGAGAAAATGATCCAGTTAATGAAGATAAAGTTTTGCCAAATCCGTTATTCGGTATAATCCCATTGGTTGTTGTGTTAATTATTTCTTTTGCTTTCCACGACTCTTTACAACAATCAGCCCTTATTATTGCTTTATTAGGTGGAGTTATTGCTACGTATTTATTAAATCGTACCTATTTCAAATCTTTTTGGAGTGCAGTTTCAGAAGGGACGTTGGGAGCTTTAATCGCTCTCGGGAATACGGCGGCAGTTGTTGGCTTTGGCGGAGTAGCAAAAGCAGTACCTGCTTTTGAAGTGGCTGTTAATGCGATGACAAGTATACCGGGAAGTCCTCTCATCGGAGGTGCCATTGCTGTAAGTGTGATAGCGGGTATGACAGGTTCAGCATCAGGAGGTCAGGCTATTGCGTTGCCGTTGATTTCACCACATTACATGGATATGGGTGTGAATCCTGAAGCGTTACACAGAGTTGTATCAATTTCTTCAGGGGCGCTTGATTCCCTTCCACATAATGGCTATGTTGTAACAACTATTCGGGGAATTTGTGGGGAATCTCATAAAGATGCTTATAATCCGGTTGGTGCACTAACTGTCATTGTTCCATTATTAGGTGTTATTTTAGCCATTATATTATTTTCATTCGGACTTGGAATTTAGGAACGGAGGTAGGGTGTAAATGGTTCTGGCTCAAGTTGTGCTATTAACAGGAGCTGCCCGGGGGATAGGCTTTGAACTAGCAAAAGCCTTTGCAAAAGAAGGCGCAAAAGTAGTTTTAACAGACTTACATGAAGAACAGGTTCGTGCGAGTACAAAACGGCTGCAAGAAGAAGGATTGGATGTCAGTGGTTTACCTTGTGATGTCACAAACGAACAAAACATAATTGATGTTGTAAAAGAAACAGCCGCAAGATATGGAAGAATTGATACACTTATAAATAATGCAGGGCTTCAACATGTTGCACTTATCGAAGATTTCCCAACTGAAAAATTTGAGCAACTTGTTGGTGTTATGCTAGTCGCACCTTTTGTTTTAACAAAGCATGTTTTTCCGTTCATGAAAAATCAACAGTTTGGGAGAGTTCTAAACATCGCCTCTATTAATGGTTTAATTGGCTTTGCAGGCAAAGCTGCTTATAATAGTGCAAAGCACGGTGTCATTGGTTTAACAAAAGTCGCAGCATTAGAGGGGGCTCCTTATGGTATTACAGTGAATGCCTTGTGTCCGGGATATGTCGACACACCTCTTGTTAGAAACCAGCTTCAAGATTTGGCAAATACAAGAAAATTACCATTAGAGAATGTATTAGAGGATGTATTATACCCTCTCATTCCTCAGAAACGATTGCTTGATCCTAAGGAAGTGGCAGATTACGCTATATTTTTAGCCAGTGAAAAGGCAAAAGGAGTGACAGGGCAGGCAGTTGTTTTAGATGGTGGATATACAGTCCAGTAATATGAATAAAAAAGTTTTCATTATGAAGCTGACATATTACCCGCTACTTGCATATCCCGACAAATTTATATAAAATAAGCTTAATATGTATAGGAAATGAACGGTGAAAAGGAATAGTAGTTAGTAAAAATGTGTTCAGAGAGTTGACGGGTGGTGTGAGTCAATCAATTTTTGCTAATGAACTCACCTTTGAGTTACAAATGTGAACACCGCTTAAGGTAAAGTAATATTTGTCGTCGATCCACGTTACGGATGTCAAAGTGGGCATAATAACACTATGCCAAAGTTGGGTGGTACCACGGGAATTAAGCCTCTCGTCCCTATTTGGGATGTGGGGTTTTTTTGATTTTTTGAATTGGTAGTTGAATCTGAAGTCAGCCTTTCAGAGGTTATAAGCCACTACTGAATGGAAGGTGAAAAAACCTTCTATTCAGTAGCGTCTTATTGCCCTAGGTTGGCCAAAGTGCCTCCACCTTTATTTAAAGCTTTGACCCGTTCAACCGGTTTAATATATATAATGAAAGAATGAGATTTAAGGAGGAAAATACAGATGAGCTTCAATCATCAAGAGATTGAAAAAAAATGGCAAGATCATTGGCTACATAACAAGACATTTAAAACAACAGAGGATACAGACAAGCCGAAGTTTTACGCGCTTGACATGTTTCCATATCCATCTGGTGCAGGCCTTCATGTAGGTCACCCTGAAGGATATACAGCTACTGATATTTTATCCCGTATGAAACGCATGCAGGGCTACAATGTTCTTCACCCTATGGGATGGGATGCATTTGGATTGCCTGCTGAGCAATATGCGCTTGATACAGGAAATGATCCTGCAGAATTTACAAAACAAAATATTGATAACTTCAGAAGACAAATTCAAGCACTTGGTTTTTCTTATGATTGGGACCGCGAAGTAAATACAACAGATCCTGAATACTATAAGTGGACACAATGGATCTTCTTGCAGCTTTATAAAAAAGGTCTTGCTTATGTAGATGAAGTGCCTGTAAACTGGTGCCCTGCTTTAGGAACAGTTTTAGCAAATGAAGAGGTTATTGATGGAAAAAGTGAACGAGGAGGACACCCTGTTGAACGTCGTCCAATGAAGCAGTGGATGTTAAGAATTACAGCCTATGCTGATCGTTTATTAGAAGATTTAGAAGATGTTGATTGGCCGGAGAGCATTAAGGATATGCAACGTAACTGGATTGGTCGCTCTGAAGGGGCACATGTAACTTTCGAGATTGACGGTCATGATGAAACATTCACTGTTTTCACAACTCGCCCTGATACATTATTTGGTGCTACTTATGCAGTATTAGCTCCTGAACACAGCTTTATTGAAAAGATTACAACACATGATCAAAAAGATACAGTTGAAGCTTATATTGATCAAGTAAAACATAAAAGTGATTTAGAACGTACTGAGCTTTCAAAAGAAAAAACAGGTGTATTCACTGGTGCATATGCGATTAATCCTGTAAACAGTGAAAAAATGCCGATCTGGATTGCTGATTATGTTCTTGTAACTTATGGTACAGGTGCAATCATGGCGGTACCTGCTCATGATGAGCGTGACTATGAATTTGCAGTAAAGTTTGATCTTCCGATTAAAGAAGTTGTTAGCGGTGGAGATGTAACGAAAGAAGCGTATACTGGTGACGGTGAACATGTAAACTCTGATTTCTTAAACGGACTAGGAAAGCAAGAAGCGATCGAAAAAGCAATTGCTTGGCTTGAAGAAAACAATAAAGGTGAGAAGAAGGTAACATACCGCCTCCGTGATTGGTTATTCAGCCGTCAACGTTATTGGGGTGAGCCGATTCCAATTATCCATTGGGAAGATGGCACAATGTCAGCTGTTCCTGAAGAAGAGCTTCCACTTGTTTTACCAAAAACAACAGAAATCAGACCATCTGGAACAGGTGAATCACCACTTGCGATTATTGAAGACTTCGTAAATGTTGTTGACCCTGAAACAGGTAAAAAAGGTCGTCGTGAAACTAATACAATGCCACAATGGGCAGGAAGCTGCTGGTATTACCTGCGTTATATCGATCCAAAAAACAGTGAAGCATTAGCAGATGATGAGAAGCTTAAGCAATGGCTGCCTGTGGATATTTATATCGGTGGAGCAGAGCATGCAGTTCTTCACTTACTATACGCTCGTTTCTGGCATAAGTTTTTATATGATATTGGTGTTGTTCCAACAAAAGAACCATTCCAAAAGCTATTTAACCAAGGAATGATTCTTGGTGAGAACAATGAAAAAATGAGTAAATCAAAAGGAAATGTTGTAAATCCTGATGAAATCGTTGGCTCACATGGTGCCGATACACTTCGCTTATACGAAATGTTCATGGGACCATTGGAAGCTTCTATTGCATGGTCAACAACAGGCCTTGATGGAGCAAGACGTTTCTTAGATCGTGTGTGGCGCTTGATTATCGAAGACAATGGAGAAGTAAGTCCAAAGATTGTGGATGAATCAAGTGATACACTTGAACGCGTCTATCACCAAACCGTTAAAAAAGTAACTGAAGACTTAGAAGGCTTACGATTTAACACAGCCATTTCTCAGCTGATGGTGTTCATTAATGAAGCATACAAAACAACTGTCCTGCCAAAAGAATATGTAGAAGGTTTTGTGAAATTACTATCTCCAATTGTTCCGCATTTAGCCGAAGAGCTATGGAGTAAGCTTGGTCATGACACAACCATTTCTTACGAAGCATGGCCAGCATTTGACGAAGCAAAACTAGTAGAAAACGAAGTGGAAATCGTCGTACAAGTAAACGGAAAAGTTCGCGCAAAACTTTTAGTTGCCAAAGATGTAACAAAAGATCAGTTGGAGCAAATTGCTCTTGAAGATGATCGTGTGAAAGATCAAATTGAAGGAAAAACAATTCGTAAAGTTATTGCAGTACCAGGCAAGCTGGTAAATATTGTTGCAAATTAATTATAGCTAGGTAAGCCGACTCTTGGAAAAGAGTCGGCTTTTATATTGGGAGAAATATATACAGTATTGGTAGGGAATATGAAATGATACCGTAATCATACAAGAAAGTGATCGAATTAAAATAAAAGTTGGTTGAAAAAATCGAAATGTTACCGTAATCATACAAGAAAGTGATCGAATCGAAATAAAAGTTGGTTGAAAAACAAAGAAAAGTGGTTGAATCAGGTGGTGAGAGTAAGGAGTTGGTTGAAAAAATCGAAATGTTACCGTAATCATACAAGAAAGTGATCGAATCGAAATAAAAGTTGGTTGAAAAACAAAGAAAAGTGGTTGAATCAGGTGGTGAGAGTAAGGAGTTGGTTGAAAAAAGTGAAATGATACCGTAATCATACAAGAAAGTGATCGAATTAAAATAAAAGTTGGTTAAAAAACAAGAAAATGTGCTTGAATCAGAAGGTGGGAGTACACTATCTTCAATAATAGAGAACATATTATCGCCGAAGCTTCCCAAAACTAGCACCACCGCCCCTCACTTTGATATAATGCAACTATTAAATCTGAAAGGGTGTACAAGATGTACGAAATGAAAGAAATAACAGCTGAAGAAGTGCAACGCAAGTTAGAAAATGGTGAGAACATTGAATTAATTGATGTTCGTGAAGATGATGAAGTAGAAGCTGGAATGATTCCACAAGCACGCCATATTCGTATGAATGATATTCCGGAGCAGCTTGATGCGCTTGATAAGGACAAAGAAACGATTTTCATTTGCCGTTCTGGTGGACGCAGTGCAAATGTATGTGCTTATTTACAGGATAAAGGTTATGATGTTGTGAACATGGTAGGCGGAATGCTTGATTATAAAGGTAAAACAAAGCCAAAGAGTGAACTTTAAGTTCAAAAATAAACGTGCTTGTCCAAAAGACGAGCACGTTTATCTTTTTTCATGATAAATAATGAGGGCTGAGTAACAATAAATTTGCTCACCATCTTCATCCGTAGAAAAAGCAACATTGTATTTAATATCTCTTATTTGATTTTCCTCAAGCTCCTCTAAAAATTCATTGATTTCTTCTTCTAAGTCTTTTTCATGTTCTTCATCAAATAATGCAACCTTTAACATATGTTGTCACATCCTTTTGAAAATACTAGTTACCTACACTATATTAGGCTTCATCCTTGTGTATACCTAGTTTTTGAAAAAGAAAAGTCAAAGACAATCAAATATCATTATTATCTGACGGAATTAGCGTGTAAAGCTGCATTTGTTCCGGCCAGACGACCTGTTACAAGAGCAGATGTAATATTATAACCACCTGTATATCCGTGTATATCTAGAATTTCTCCGCAAAAATATAAGCCATCTATTAATTTTGAGGCCATTTCTTTTGGATGGATTTCCTTAACAGATACACCGCCACCGGTTACAAATGCTTTTTCAATTGACAATGTTCCATGAACCTGAAACTGAAATTGTTTGCAATCTTTCACAAATAAGCGAAGTTTTTCATTTGAAAGATTATCATAAGTAATGAGTGGATCTATCTCATTTTTCTCTAATAAAAATAATAAATATCGCTCAGGTAATAATCCTTTAAGGACATTTTTGATTGCTTTTTTAGCATCCGATTTTAAATCTTTAACAATTGATTGGAACAGCTGCTCTTCATTTGTGTCAGGTATAGCATCAATGCTGACAGTGATTGCATTTGTTTTGTATTTTTTCATCGCCTTCACAACATATTGACTACATCTAAGGACAGCAGGACCTGATATACCGAAATGGGTAAAAATCATATCCATTTTATGAGTGATGATCGCTTTTCCCTTTGGATTTAGCACGCTTAATGCAACATCGCGGAGAGAAAGTCCTTGAAGTGTTTTCTCTTGGATAAATGGTTCATTTGAAGTAATAGGAACCTCTGTTGGAAACAGCTCCGTAATCGTATGACCTGCTTTTTCCGCCCAAGCGTACCCGTCACCTGTGCTTCCGGTGTGTGGCACACTCTTGCCTCCAACAGCAAGCACAATAGATTTAGTTAAAAGGGTTTCACCGTTAATTAATTCAACACTTTGTACCTGATTTTCATGATAATGAACATCTCTAACTGGTTCGTTTGTTCTCACTTCGACATTTAGTCGTTTTAATTCACTAATTAAGGCATCAACGACTGATTGGGCCTTGTCTGTGACAGGAAACATACGACCATGATCTTCTTCTTTTAATTGAATACCTAAGTTTTCAAAGAATAAAATAATATCCTCATTACTAAATTCAGAGAATGCACTATAGAGGAAGCGTCCATTACCTGGTATGTGCTTGATGATTTCATCAATCGGCAGCCGGTTTGTCACATTACAACGGCCACCTCCTGAGATTGCTAATTTTCTACCTAATTTGTTTCCTTTATCTATGAGGAGAACCTTTGCCTTTTTCTCACCTGCTGCAATTGCAGCCATCAAACCTGAAGGACCTCCGCCAATTACGACTACATCATATGTCATTAATTTTTCACACCTTTATTTCTTCGTCTGCTTTAATATTATAGCTAAAGCTCTAGAAAGTAAAAACAAGATACGTTACTTTTTGTATAGAAGTTATGAAACCATACAATGATGTGGTATACAAGAAGGTTTATGGTAAAATAGAAAAGTTGAATCTTCATAGAGAAGAATGGTGAATAAGAAAATATGTCAAATAAATTATTAAGAGGTACCTTTGTCTTAACACTAGGAACCTATATATCAAGAATATTGGGAATGATTTATTTAATTCCATTTGCGGCGATGGTCGGAACAAATGGTGGGGGATTATTTCAAACTGGGTATGCCCAGTACACAATTTTCCTTAGTATAGCGACAGCGGGATTTCCAGCGGCTGTTTCCAAATTTGTATCGAAATATAATGCAGTTGGTGACTATGAAACAAGCAGGAGAATGTTCAAAGCAGGTATTTTCGTCATGCTTGCAACAGGATTTATTGCTTTTGCCATTTTGTATATGCTTGCACCTCAATTTGCGATCATGTCTCTTGCGGAAAACGAGCTTAACGGAATCACAGTTGAGGACGCAACACTTGTGATTCGGATGGTAAGTATCGCTCTTATTGTTGTTCCTTTAATGAGTTTAATTAGAGGATTCTTTCAAGGACATCAGTCAATGGGGCCAACAGCTGTATCGCAGGTTGTGGAACAATTAGTTAGGATCGTGTTTCTTTTAGCTTCAACATACTTAATAATGAATGTGCTAAATGGAGGGCTTGTTTTAGCAGTTGGCTATGCGACTTTTGCAGCCTTTGTTGGCGCAATTGGTGGATTAATCGTTCTGTTTATTTATTGGATTCGTCGAAAACATACACTTTTAGCCATGAAAGAAAATGTTGTGGAGACAGTATCTATGCCTTTAGGAAAAATGTTTAGAGAGGTATTTAGATATGCAGGTCCGTTTGTTTTTGTAGGCCTGGCCATCCCGATTTATAATTATATTGATACCGTTACGTTTAACAGAGCGATGCTACAAGTGGGAAATGACCAATCATACACAATGGATATGTATTCTGTACTGCTTTTGTATGTACCAAAACTTGTCATGATACCTGTTTCATTGGCTACCGCTTTTGGATTAACGTTAATTCCAACGATTACAGAGTCTTTTACGAATAATAACCGTACACTCCTGCATAAGCAAATTGATCAAACTTTGCAATTAATTATGCTGCTTGTTTTACCTGCGGTTGTAGGTCTTTCTATCTTAGCAGGACCCGCTTACAATGTATTTTATGCAGGTACTTCAGAAGAAGTTGGGAAGCAAATCTTAATGTGGTACGCACCAGTAGCATTGCTGTTTTCACTTTTTACAGTTAATGCTGCGATTCTGCAAGGATTAAATAAACAAAAACTTGCTGTCATTAGTTTAGTTATTGGAATTATTGTGAAGTTAGCTTTAAATACAACATTAATCGAGCTTTACGAAGGAGTAGGTTCGATCCTGGCAACAGCTGCAGGATATCTAGTTTCATTAATTTACGGGTTTGCGATGATTAAACGTCATTCAGGATATTCATTTAGGCTGTTAGTAAAAAGAACGGTTCTGATCTCTATGTTATGTATGTTTATGGGGTTAGCTGTTTCAGTTATACAATCCATATTAGGCATTTTTATCAACTATGCTGATGGAAGAACGAATGCGGTAATTGTAACGTGTGTTTCAGTAGCAATTGGAGGAGCAATTTACATATACTTAGCATACCGTTCACACCTCCTGGAAAAAATAATGGGCAACCGACTTAATCGTTTCTTACCGAAAAGGAGAAATCATGAGAATTGACAAATTATTATCTAACATAGGCTTTGGGAGTCGAAAAGAAGTAAAGCAATTACTCAAAAAAGGAGTCGTAAAAATAGATGGGCGGCCTGTAAAAGATCCAAAAACACATGTTGACCCTGATCAACAAGAAGTTATGGTAAATGAAGAGGTAGTTGAGTACAAAGAGTTTGTTTATTTGCTCATGAATAAACCTGCAGGCTATTTATCAGCAACAGAAGATGAATACCAAGAAACAGTCATTGACCTATTGGAAATGGAGGATGCCGTCCTTCAACCATTTCCAGTCGGCCGACTTGATAAAGATACAGAAGGATTACTGTTATTAACGAATGATGGACAACTTTCTCATCAACTTCTTTCACCGAAAAAACATGTTCCGAAAACCTATTACGCTGTCATTCTTGGTGAAGTAACAAATGATGATATCGCTGCATTTAAAAAAGGCGTAGAATTAGATGACGGGTATGTAACGAAGCCAGCTAATCTTGAGATTATATCGTCAGGAAATCAATCGACCATCCATGTGACAATCACAGAAGGGAAATTCCATCAAGTAAAAAGAATGTTTGAATCAGTAGGAAAAAAAGTTACGTATCTTAAAAGAATTTCGATGGGGCCAATTGTTCTGGATGAAGAAGAACTAAAAACAGGTGAATATAGAGAGCTAACTGAGGAAGAGGTTCAGATACTAAGAGAGGCAAAACCTATTGAACTATAGTTAGCAAAAAAAGAGGAACCTTTTAACAGAAAGGTTCCTTTATATGTATAGGGATCTAATTTTTACACTTAAAATTTAAGAAGACATCTTAACCTTTTTCTTTGTAGTGGCCCATTTACCTCTTGTTGGGCTGTGAACCAAATCGTTATATGCTAACACATTTAAGTCCCGCTGTATTGTTCTGGGTGTAATTCCAAATTCATCAACGAGTTGCTGTGTCGTCACAGTTCCCCGCTCATTTATAAACATGTAGACTGATTTAATTCTGGTTAGCATACGGTTTGTTGAAGGTTTCAAAAAACCACTCCTTATCGTTTGATCGCACTGGCTATGCCTACTACAACCTTTCGATGACTGCAACTTCAGATGTCACTTCATACATATTTAGTTTTTGCGGTTAAACGTTACAACAATATTTTACACGATTTCGACAGAAATAATCCATAGAAAAGATTCAATTTACACAATATTTACATATTAGTATGTTAAAAAGCTTGCACGCGCGTACTTAACACACTAAATCTATATGATTATTGTTCTGAATAGTATGACAATAAAATGAAAAAACTTCAAGTTTTTTGAATCTTTCTTAAGTTATTTTCGTATAAAAATTAAGGAGGAAAAGCAGATGAGTATCTTAACTGTGAAGATTGAAGAAGCTGGTTATGATGAAAAGGCACCGGTGATTAAAGATATTGAATTTATCCTGAACAAAGGTGAAATGATTGGACTAATCGGACCAAATGGTGCTGGTAAGAGTACAACCATTAAGACATTACTAGGTGTTATGGAATATGTAAAAGGAACAGTAACAAAGCAAGATCAAAGCGTATATGCTTATATACCGGAAAAACCAATTTTTTATGATCATTTGACATTATGGGAACATCTTGATTTAATCGCTTCCATCAATAGGATAGATGATAACGTATTAAATGAACGTGCTCATACATATTTGAAAACATTTAAAATGGAAAAGGTAAAACATGAAATGCCTGCTACTTTTTCTAAAGGGATGCAGCAGAAAGTGATGATCATCCAAGCATTGATTCTAAGGCCTGATTTTTATATTGTAGATGAGCCTTTTATCGGCCTTGATCCCAGTGCGATTAAGAAGTTTTTAATGATTATAGAAGAAGAAAGAAAACGAGGTGCAGGTGTATTAATGTGTACACATGTTCTTGATACAGCTGAAAAAATTTGTGATCGTTTTTTGCTTGTGTCAGAAGGGAAAATTGTTGCAAGAGGGACAGTTGATGATATAAGAGAAAAGACAGGTTTAGAGAATGGATCATTATTAGATTGCTTTTATCTAATCGAAGAAGGTCTTTAAGATGAGCGGTGTCAAGATATGGTGGTTACGTGCAAAGCGAGATGGGCTTTATCAATTAAATATTTTACGGTCTGTTTTCGACTGGACCGTCATTGTATATCTTTTCATTCCTGCATTAATACTAGCTGGAATTGCCTATAAATCTTGGTGGGTTTCCATGCCGAGTTGGCTTTCTCCTTTTCCATACGAGCTATTTTTTCTGGTTTGTTTTTTCTTTAGCTGGCAAGGGGGAATCCGAACGTTTATGGAAGAGGCAGATCAACTTGCTCTCCTTCAGTTTCCTAAAAGCATTTATACAATAAGATATATAGGTGTAATCTATTCGTGGGGATTGCTTATAGGAAAATGGATAGTGATCTCTTTATGGCTATATCCTTTACTAAATCATTTTCCGGAGCTAGATGCAGTTTATTTTTATTTATACGTGATATTCTTTATATGTTTAAATGTGCTTCTTACAACGTATAAGCAAATCATTTATCGTTATGGATTATTGAAAAGAATTCTTATTCATTGCATTGTGTTTATCATGATTGCTGTATTGGTTTATTTCACTCTATTCAACTTGATCAACTGGTTAATCACCATTATTTCATTCATTTTTATTCTTTATGCCATTTGGCAAGTGAAAATCTATCAATCTCAATTAGGAACTTTCTATACCGATGTTGAGAAAGAACAGCGAATTAAGGTTAAATATATCTCCTTATTTTTTGCTATTAACCCTGAAGTTTATATGCCAAAAGCAAAGAAACAGAAGAAACGTTCATGGGTATTATGGAGAAACTCTACTAGAATATTTCAAGAGCGTACACCGGAAAATGGCGTTACTGAGCTTTTTATAAAAGCTTCCCTTCGTGATAAATCGAATATATTTCGTTATCTGCAACTTCTCTCTGTTACTACAGTTATTATTTTTGCTGTGCCCATATGGTTTAAATGGCTGGTGTTTATCGCATTTTACTTTTTCTTTAGTATGTGGATTGGGATGTTATTTCAAGAATTAGTAAAACAAAATCCATACCTGTCAATTGATTATGGCAAAGAAGATTATATGTTTAAAGCTAAGAAAAAATGTGAAAATCGATTCGTCTATCCCGCTCTGATTGTTGTGTTCCTTGTAACATGTTTATCTACCACCATTTCCAGTATGTTTTTCTAGTCTCTTTCTTCGTAATTGTCTTCAAGGTGTGCTAGGCTATAATCTATAGACAAAAAGTTTATTTGTTTACATACTAAATATCAAATATTTGTATACAATGTAAGGAATGGAACTATCGGAGGGAATATGTATTGATTATTTTAAAGAGTAAACGTGAAATTGAACTAATGCACAAAGCTGGTCAGCTATTAGCAGATTGTCACAAAGAAATTGCTAAGTTGATAAAGCCGGGTATAACAACGTTGGAAATCGATGCTTTTGTTGAAAACTACCTGAAAAAGCATGGAGCAACTCCAGAGCAAAAAGGGTACAAAGGTTATGAATATGCAACATGTGCATCCATTAACGATGAAATATGTCATGGATTTCCGAGAAAAACTCCTTTAAAGAGCGGAGATATTGTGACCATTGATATGGTTGTGAACCTTAATGGTGCACTGGCAGACTCTGCGTGGTCATATGCAGTTGGCGACATATCGCCTGAAGCAAGGAGGTTATTGCAAGTAACAGAAGAAGCTTTAAGTAAAGGGATCGAACAATCAGTTGTAGGAAATCGCCTGGGTGATATTGGACATGCGATTCAATCGTTTGTTGAAGCTGAAGGTTTTTCGGTTGTAAGAGACTTTACCGGTCATGGAATTGGCAGAACTATTCACGAACCGCCAACAATCCTTCACTATGGAGACGCTAATAAAGGGCAAAGGCTTAAAGAAGGCATGGTCATAACAATAGAACCAATGGTAAACATCGGTGCATGGAAATCCAAAATGGACAGTAACGGCTGGACTGCCAGAACAATAGATGGAAAACTCTCTGCACAATATGAACATACAATTGCGATTACGAAAGAAGGACCATTTATTTTAACAAAACAGTGATTTTTTCTAAAAGGAAAGGGCCAGATCGGATAATACGATCTGGCCCTTTCCTTTTTAATGTCCCCCAATAAAAGCGAGTTGGATAAAAAATAAAACCGCAAAGATATAGACAAATATATGAACTTCTTTCCATTTTCCTTTAGCTATTTTCATTAAAGGATATGAAATGAATCCAAGGGCAATACCTGTTGCAATACTGGAAGTCAGCGGCATGCTTAATACGACCAGGAATGCAGGAAATGCTTCATCAAGCTCTTTCCAATTGATTTCTGAGATTGCACCCATCATTAAGCTCCCAACAATGATTAAAGCAGGGGCTGTAATAGCTGAAAGATTAGACACAGCTCCAATTAAAGGGCTAAAGAAAAGGGTAAGTCCAAACAAGATGGATACTGTTAAGGTTGTTAAACCAGTACGACCTCCGGCTGCAACTCCTGAAGATGATTCAATATACGCGCTAGTAGGGCTTGTTCCGAACATAGCTCCAACTGTTGTGGCAGCAGAATCAGCTAAAAGAGCGGTTCTTGCACGAGGAAGTTCATTCCCTTTCATTAAACCGGCTTGTTGGGCAACACCAATCATTGTGCCTGTCGTATCAAATATTGTTACGAGTAAGAAGGAAAAAACAACAGCATATAAACCATGTGAGATCACGTCTGTTAAAGCTGTAAAAGGATTTGTAACAATAAGACCTTCCGGTAAGCTGGGGAATGATACAAAACCTTGTTCAAATGAAAGCTGCCCGGTGAAGAAAGCAATGACTGCTGTGATGACCATACCAATAAACAATGCTCCATGAACATTTAAACTCATCAATACCAATGTAACAGCAAGTCCGATTAAGGCTAATACAACGGATGGTGAGTGTAGGTCTCCTAATGCAACTAAATTGTTAGGATCTGACGTAACAATACCAGTTAATCGCAGTCCAATAAAGGCAATAAAAAGACCGATACCAGCTGTAATTCCGTGTTTTAAATTATTAGGAATTGCTTCAATCAGTTTTTTGCGAAATGGTGTTAAAGACAAGATGACAAAGATAATACCTGCCACAAAAACAGCTGAAAATGCAGTCGTGTATGTAATGTTTTCATTAGCACCAACGACAGAATAAGCAAAGTATGCATTTAATCCCATTCCGGGAGCAATAGCGATTGGATAGTTTGCAGACAGGGCCATCCATAAAGTTCCGACAATCGTTGCAATAATTGTTGCTGTAAAGACTTGGTCAAAAGGAACTCCGGCGTCTGCCAATACAATCGGGTTGACAACAACAATATAAACCATTGTTAAAAAAGTAGTAATTCCTGCAATAATCTCAGTTCGTGCGTTCGTTTTGTTTTCTGATAACTTAAACATATGTACCTCCGGGTTTACGAACATTTTTCAAAACATCTTATATATTATTCGTTTTTTGTCTATATTGCAATAGTTTTCTCTTCTTTTTGCATTTCTATGATATTTAAGTGAAAATAGATAGAAACTACTCATGAGATGGTTTTATTCACCTAGGAGTGCACACACATGTTAGTATGTTAGTAGAACATTTATATCATTTGCAGGAGGTTAACAAATGGATTGGAAGAAAGAAGTAGAAAATCGAAAAGATGATCTCATAAAAGATACACAAGCATTTCTGAGAATAAAAAGCGTACTTGATGAAGAAACAAAATCAGCAGAAGCTCCATTTGGTGATGGAATTAACGAAGCTTTCTTGCATTTGCTCGAACTTGGTGAAGCATCAGGATTTACAGTGAAGAATGTGGATGGATATGCCGGTCATATTGAGTTATCAGGTACTTCAGAAGAAATTGTCGGGATATTATGTCATGTAGATGTAGTACCTGAAGGTGATGGATGGACAAGTGATCCATATCATGCAGAAATCCGTGACGGTAAAATTTTTGCAAGAGGAGCAATGGATGATAAAGGACCGACAATAGCTGCCTTCTACGCAATGAAAATAGTGAAAGAACTTAACTTACCCTTAACGAAGAATGTCCGGATGATTATTGGTACAGATGAAGAAAGTGAATGGCGTTGTGTTGATCATTATTTTAAACATGAAAAAATGCCTGAGCTTGGATTTGCCCCTGATGCAGATTTTCCTATAATCCACGCTGAAAAAGGTATTATTGACTTAACAATAAAACAACAACAAGTTGAAAAAGAACAGCGAACGTCGGAATTAACTCTTGGATCTTTTCAGTCCGGAAGAAGATATAATATGGTTCCTGATTATGCGGAAGCAGTATTAAAAGGGGAAGAGAATCTGGCAAAGGTTGAAATATTATTTGCCGAATTCTTAAGTGACAATGAAGTGAAAGGGCAACATCATCTTGAAGCTGACTCATTAAAACTTTCAATTGAAGGTGTTTCTGCTCATGCAATGGAACCGAATAATGGGAAAAACGCTGGAATTATATTAGCGGCATTTTTACATAAGTTGGAACTTGATCAAAAAGCACATCATTTTGTGAGCACGATTGTAGATAAATTTGAAAGTGACACTCGAGGAAATAAACTAAACATAGCGTTTAAAGATGAGATTAGTGGTGAGCTAACGTTAAATGTTGGGATCATCTCTTATCAGGAAGAAAGACTTGGACAAATCGGAATAAATATTCGTTATCCGGTGACAGGTAATTCTGAACAAATAAAAGAAAAAATGTTACAGATAATTGGTTTTGAGCTGCAATCATTTGATGATTCTAAGCCTCATCATGTTGAGAAAAATCATCCACTCATTCAAGCACTCCAAAAAGTATATGAAGAGCAAACAGGTGATCACGCTGAATTAATTGCAATAGGCGGAGGAACATATGCAAGGTCATTAGAGGCAGGAGTTGCTTTTGGACCTTTATTTCCGGGTCGACCGGATGTCGCCCATCAAAAGGATGAATACATTGAGATTGAAGATCTTTTAAAAGCAACAGCGATTTATGCTCAAGCTATTTATGAATTAGCAAAATAAGAGAAAGAAAAAAGATGATTTTTATGATCATCTTTTTTCTTGGAAATTTAATTAAACAAACACATCACTAGACAAATAACGTTCGCCTGTATCACATGTAATACAAACAATAACATCCTCAGGAGTTAAGCGCTTGGCAACTTCAATTGCTGCGAAGCAAGCTGCACCTGATGATGGACCGACTAATAATCCTTCCTCACTTGCCAGTCTTCTAGTGATATCGTACGCTTGTTTATCTTCAATTTTAAATATTTCATCATAAACCTGTTGATTTAAAATAGGAGGGATAAAACCGGGGCTTGTCCCAACTAATTTATGATTTCCGGGTTTTCCTCCAGAAAGGACAGGGGATCCTGCTGGTTCAACTACATGAACCGTTAAATTTTTATAATGTTCCTTTAGTGCTTCACCTGTGCCTGTAATCGTCCCACCGGTTCCTGCTGTTGCAACAAAAGCTGAAAGCGGCTTTCCAATCTCGTCCATTGCTTCTATAATTTCTCTTGCAGTTGTATGTCTATGTGCATCAGGGTTAGCAGGGTTATCGAATTGCATCGGTATAAAAGAATTTGGTATTTCCTTTGCTAGTTGTTCCGCCTTTTTAATTGAACCGGGCATTCTTTCGGCACCAGGTGTTAAGACAACCTCTGCTCCATAAGCTTTTAGTAAATTAATTCGCTCCTTAGTCATTGTATCAGGCATGACAAGTATAGCTTTATATCCACGTGCTGCTGCGTTCATAGCAATTCCAATTCCTGTATTGCCGCTGGTTGGTTCAATAATGGTTGAGTTAGGTTTTAATAAACCTTTACGTTCAGCTTCTACAATCATATTGAAAGCAGCCCGATCCTTTACACTTCCACTTGGATTGAAAAACTCCAACTTTAAGTAAATGGCTGCCCCTCCCTTTGGATTCACTTTATTTAATTTTACCAATGGGGTATTCCCTATAAGTTCAGACATATTTTGAACAACTTTCACGTCAATCACTTTCCTTTCGGTAGTATCTCAGTTATGTGTTTGTGATTTAATGGTTAAGAGGATTGATAAAATTATAACGTAACTGAAAAAAATATCACAATAATAGGTTTAGCTTATATGAAATGATTAAACTATATCCTTTTAATAGGAGACATTGTGGGATAGAATAAAGAAATATACTCAGTCTGAATCGTTGGCAAATAATGAAATAGCAAACTTAGTGCATATTAAATCTTCTTGGAGGGCTACAATGAAGAAACATTATTTTCTCGCGGTACCTATTGAAGAAAAGCAAAGAATGATACTTCAAAACTGGATACATAATCATAAATCATCACTACCTTTTAAGTCATGGGTTCATCCTGAAGATTATCATATTACCCTTGCTTTTTTAGGAGATATTGAACAACATAGCAATTTAATTGAGTTAACAAAAAGAGTTAATGAAACATTGAAAAATGATCAACAGTTTGAGATTTCGCTAAAAGGGATTGATGTTTTTGGCAAAGCAGAATCACCAAGAATCCTTTGGGCAGGTGTAGAGCATTCTGCATCACTAAATTATTTGCAAACACGAATTGTAAAGGCGTGTGAAGAAACAGGTTTTCAACTTGACCGTAAACCATTTCGTCCTCATATCACACTGGCTAGAAAATGGAATTCTGTCCAACCCTTTATAAAATTTGCAAGGCTGGACGAAGTGTTTAATGATCAACCATCACCAAGCCTTGTATCGTCAATACATTTATATCAAACAAACCTTGATCAAATTCCTAAATATGAAGCGATTAATATCTTTCCTTTAAAACGGAAATAAGGTTATCCTTTGAAACTGCTGTTTTGGGGGGAGAGAGGCAGAAATGTTGAAATATGTTTATTTTATTCTACAAATTGCTCTTTTATATATAATTTTTTTTATAGGTGAATGGATTCAACTGATTACCCACATGCCAATACCAGGAAGTATTATTGGAATGATCATATTGTTTTTAGCGCTAATCTTTAAGGTTATCAGACGGGAATGGATTTCTTTGGGAAGTAATTTCCTTTTAAACAATCTTCCACTTCTCTTTGTTCCTGCTACCGTAGGGATCATTGATTATCTTGAATTATTTAGTGGCTATGGATTTCTCAGCTTGATCATCTCTTTTGTCAGTACAATGGTTGTTTTCATTGCTTCATCAATCATAAGTGAAAAGTTGTTGAAAAATGAGAAGAGGCTCTTAAACAATAAGGAGTTACATTTATGAGTTGGATCATATATGCTGTCGGATTTATTTTTCTAACAGTTCTCGTTTTTTTCTTAATGAAAAAACTTTACCAGCGTTTTTCATATCCTGTTTTTGTTCCAATATTTACAACAAGCCTGCTCATTGTTTGTTTTTTATTGCTTTTTAATATTTCTTATCATACATATATGAGTGGAGGAGAATGGATTGCAAAACTTTTAGGACCTGCTGTAGTGGCATTAGCCATTCCATTGTTTGATCACCGTGAGATGTTAAAAAAATATTTTTTTACTATCGTGTTCAGTGTTTGTATTGGGGCTATTATCGGCATTTCCAGTGGACTGGCATTAGGGGTTATTTTTCAGTTAGATCAAAATCTGCTCCTTTCGATTGCACCAAAATCAGTTACCACACCGATAGCAATGGATATTAGTGAGCTGAGTGGAGGAACTCCAACACTGACCGCAGTGTATGTGATGATAGCGGGGATTTCTGGTGCAATGTTTGGACATTTTGGCATGAACCTCTTTAAGGTGAAAAACCCAATAGCAAAGGGAATTGGATTTGGCACCGCATCACATGGGATTGGTACAGCAAAAGCTTTAGAAATAGGTAGTTTAGAAGGGGCAATTAGCTCAATATCTATGACATTAAGTGCGATCATGACCAGCATCTTTTGTCCGATCATTATATCTATTATTTTTTAGGTCATGTTTTAAGAGGAGTTGGAAAGCATTTGGCGCAAATTATTAAACTTTATGACTATATTTCACGCTATGAAATAGATGCTTATCGGTATCCTAGTCAGTTTATACGGTTAAAACGTCAGCAATGGAACAAGGTTTCACATGCGTGGGAACATAACATGTTTCACACTGTCATGAAGGTAAGTGAACAACCAATTAATACAGTGGAAGAACCGAAGGGAAGATTCATTGAAAAAATTAAAAATCGATTGTCGAAGCACGAAGAGCCACCAAAGGAAGCTAAGCCATTAATTAGGGATGCTGTTTTGGATGATGATGAATTGCAATTTGCATTTACCACCGTTCCTAGAACAAAGGAAGATTTAAAGCACTTATTTTTAGATTATATTTTTCGATTTCAAGTTCGCTGGGCAAGTTCAACAATACGCGAGAAGTCGTCTGTAGACCTGGCAATATATCGAGATCAATTATTACAATACTTTGCTAAACGACTCCCGGATCATTATTTGTTCCTTTATCGACCGATTTTTAAATTAAAAAATGCACCTGTAGAATTAGACATCATTTTAATTGGTACAACAGAGATATACTGTATCACGATTGTTGAACAACAAAACGATACAGTTTTTATAGGCTCAAAAGAAAATTTCTGGCTTGCTCGTAAAGGGGAGGATCAAAAAAAATTCCTCAATCCGCTGCTTAGCTTAAATCGAACAGGTACGATTGTTCAAAAGCTGATTACGTCAAACAACATTGATCTTTCTGTCAAAAAAATGGTGATCAGTCGAAATGGATATATCGACTATCCCTTTGTTCCATATGATATTTCAATCTTAGATAAAAGATCATATAACGAGTGGTTCCAGCGGCTGAGACAGACTTCTGCTCCATTAAAACATACACAATTAAAAGGAGCCCAAGTACTTCTTTCACACTGCGTAACAAACTCCTATTATCGTAAGGAGTGGAATGACACTCCTTAGATGAAGTTAGATATAAGACATGAACACATACATAAACGAGTACATAAACTAAGATAAAGATGGAGTTATAAGGATGAATGGATTATTTTTTATTATTAATCAACATTCAGGGTTTGGTAGGGGTGAAAAGGCGTGGAAAAAAGTAAAAAAAGAACTCGAGAAGAAAAAAATATCGTTCCGTTCTTTTTATACAGACTATCATGGACATGCTGAAGTACTTGCCAGACAAATTGCCACCATTCAAGACTATCATTTAAAAACAATTATTGGTGTTGGTGGTAACGGTACAATGAATGAAATTGTAAACGGTTTAAGTGGTTTTACCAAAGTGAAAATAGCCTTTCTCTATACAGGAAGAACAACACAACGGTCTCATTCCAGATTATCCTCTAACCCATCAAAAGCTATAAAGAATATCCTTAAGATGTTGAGCAGACCTGTCAATAAGGTAGATCTTGTTGAATATCAACTTGAAGGAAAAGGTGTAAAAAGAAAGTATTTTAACAAGCTTGGAATGGGTCTCACAACAAAGGTGATTGAACAAGAAAACTTGCTAAAAAAAGAATTAATGAAGCCCATTTTATTTCGCATCAGGTTTATGACAGGCTTTATAAAGGTAATATGGGGTTATCAGCCAATTTCCATTATGATGAAGACTGATAAACAAGAAATGGTACAGCATGATAATGTTTGGTTACTATCTGTATCAAACCAACCATATCAATGGGCAGGAATTAAAATAGCTCCAAAAGCCAAAGAAAATGATGGAATGTTAACAATAACAATGATTAAAAATATATCTCTTTTTCAGCTAGTTGTCTTTCTTGTATTTAAACAAATGAGTCATCATGTAAAACAGAATGCTTTCTCTGAATTCACTTGTGAGAAAATAATGATTTCTACGAATGCTGTTCAAACTATTGAGGCCGACGGTGAGCTAATTGGTGAAAGTCCGGTGACAGTCGTTGTGAAAAAGTCTCATAGTGAATTAGTCATATAAATTTAAACTCTCATTTGGGGGTGCTCATCTTGCTTAATATTAATAGGCCATTTGAAGCTTTCTTAGATAAAATAGATGAAGTGACAATTCTTATTCCGAAGGATCGGGATGGAGAAAAGAAGAATTTCTCACTTATGTTAAACAAAGGGACTGAACCCCTTTTCATTATAGATCGAATGGATATTGGAACACATAGTAAATATATTTGTAAACTTCCTTGTGAGTTTCAGTTTGGGAAAACGTATATGATTACCGATGAGCAAGGGACAGAAACAGATCTTCAAATAGGTTCTGTTATACGGACGTTCGAGTTTGATGAAAAATTTGCTTATCCTGCATCAGATTTAGGAGCAAATTATTCAAAAGAACGTACAGACTGGAAAGTATGGGCACCAACAGCTACACATATGAAACTACGTCTTTATCTTCAAAATGAACAAGTATTTGAAACCTATCAAATGACCAGAGAAGAAAAAGGAACATGGTCTATTTCCTTAGAGGGAGATTATGATGGATATTATTACACCTATCTTGCCTGTATAAATTTATTGTGGAATGAAGCAGTAGATCCTTATACTAAGGCAGTTTCTATTAATGGAAAATATGGTGTAATTATTGATGAACAAAAAACAAATGTACCCAAAAATAATCTTCCTCATTTAAAAAGCAAAACAGATGCCATTATATACGAAGCCCATATCCGTGATTTCTCAATCCATGAAAACAGCGGTCTTGTTCATAAGGGAAAATATGAAGCTTGGCTTGAAACTCTAACAAATAACAGCCAAGGTGATCCTACAGGAATTAGTTATTTGAAGGAATTAGGGGTCACACATATCGAACTCTTGCCGGTAAATGATTTTGAAGAGGTGGATGAAAAAAAACCGCAAGATTCCTATAATTGGGGCTATAATCCACTTCATTTTTTTGCTCCCGAAGGTAGTTACTCAAAATATCCGGAGGATCCGTATAAAAGAATTATTGAACTAAAATCAGTCGTTCAATCTCTTCATAAGCAAGGCTTGAGAGTAATTCTTGATGTTGTATTTAATCATGTTTATTCAAAAGAAAATTCATCATTTGAAAAATTATTACCTGGTTATTATTTCAGATATGATGAAAATGGAATGCCTTCAAATGGAACTGGCGTGGGAAATGATCTTGCATCCGAACGCTATATGGTAAGAAAATTTATTGTTGATTGTGTCACATATTGGATGAAAGAGTTTGATATTGATGGTTTCCGGTTTGACTTAATGGGAATTCATGATATAGAAACAATGAATCAAGTTGAAGCAGCTGTTCTAACATTAAAGCCGGATGCATTCCTGCTGGGAGAAGGTTGGGATTTAAATACTCCTCTACCATTGGAACAAAAAACAATCATTAAAAATGCACACAAAGTACCCAATATCAGTTTTTTCAATGATCAGTTTCGTGATGTGATAAAAGGAAGTACATTCAGTCTGAACGACACTGGATTTGTGTACGAAAATATGGGTAAATTTGATCAAACAAAGCTTCTGATTAGTGGTTCAACAACAATATTTGCTAATCCCGAACAATCCATTAACTATGTTGAATCACATGACAATCATACAATGTGGGATCGATTCTTCTTATTTTCTGAAACAGAAGAAAAGGAGATAAAGCAAGCAAGGCACCGGTTGGCAACAGGTATTGTCATATTATCACAGGGAGTCCCTTTTCTACATGCCGGTCAGGAGTTTTTCCGGACGAAAAAAGGTGTGGAGAATAGTTATAATTCCCCTGATCATATCAATTGCCTTAACTGGAGCGACCGCTCAAGTTATAAAGATAATATTGAGTATATTAAAGGATTAATAAAGCTAAGAAAACAGCATGGTGGTTTTCGTCTCACAACAAAAAAACATATTGAGAAGCATTTATCCTTTAGTACTAATCAACAGCTGCTTTCTTATCACCTGAGAGATATTGGAGTATTCGGTCCTTGGGAGCAAATATATGTTGTACATCATGTTCAATTAAATCTTTCCCATGATTTAAGACTTCCGGGCGGTGGGGAATGGATGCAAATTGTAAGTCCGACACATATCTTTTTGGATTCACCAACTGCAGTGAAAAATGAAATCAAGGTGAATGAAATAGGAACGTATGTTTTTTGTAAAAACTAGGATTTTAGTTTTGCTTGACTAGTCTTATCATAAGGGGATAAAATTTAATAGGATGGCTATAGTGCAATATTTTATATAATTACTAATAGCTATCCTTTTTATGTGAATAAACATTAAACTAAGCATAGGATTGACTGTACTTATACCTGAAAAGGAAAACGTTAAAAACATGCTAATCTTAAATGATAAATTATATTATGAAATGTTGGGTTGAAATTGAAGGTGAACTGGTTGGAACAAGTATTAGGTAGTGAGTGGAAGATTACACCTGCTGGAGGAGCAACAGGAGATGCATACTTTGCAACAAATGACGAGCAGGAGCTTTTCTTAAAGCGAAACAGTTCTCCGTTTTTAGCTGTTCTTTCTGCTGAAGGCATCGTTCCAAAATTAATATGGACAAAGCGGATGGAAAATGGTGATGTAATTACAGCACAACACCGAATTGGCCGTGAGCTTAAACCGAAAGATATGAATGGTCAAAATGTTGCTGAGCTATTAAGAAAAATTCATCGTTCTAAAGAACTGCTTGATATGCTCAAGCGCTTAGGAAAGCAACCGCTCACTCCTAATTCCATTGTGGAAGATATAAAGGAAGCAGTTGCTTTTGAAGGGATAAACCTTTCAATCATAAATGAAGCACTTGAATTATTAACCAAACAGCTGCCGAATGTACAATGTGATGAACAAGTTGTTTGTCATTGCGATGTCAATCATAATAATTGGCTTTTGTCTGACGAAAACCAACTATATTTAATTGATTGGGATGGTGCAATGATTGCCGATCCGGCTATTGATGTCGGCATATTGTTATATTGGTATATTGATGAAGCTGATTGGAGAGAGTGGCTTTTATCGTATGGACTTATATTGGATGAACATTTAAAAACAAGAATTTACTGGTATGTGCTATTACAAGCACTTACTTCATTTTTATGGTATTATGCGAAAAATAATGAAAAAGAAAAACAGAATTGGATTGAGCATATTCACATCATAATGAGAAAGATCATGACATGTTAAGAATAAGTGTCAATATCTTGAATCCACTGAGACAATTGTTGTTGATGTGATTCAATATGCTGATCCAGAGCTGTTGAATTTTTACCAGCTTGACTGTAAGAATAAATATCTTCCAGTAAGGTTTTCGCTTGTTGGTTTGTATTTCCGTTAACCATCAACGATTTAATGACTCTTTCAAGTTGTTCACATTCTGCAACTGTTCCACAGCATTCACTTTGATGATCTGATAAAATATCTTTTAATAAATTCACTTGGTCATGGTATTGGATTGGCAAAATAAACACTCCTTTTCATTGGCCATATACATATAATGTGTGACTTTAGAACAAAAATATTCAAGAATAGACCAAGTAAGGATGAGAGAAGAAAGGGAAACACCCTTAATTCAAATCATTCTTTTTCTTTGTACTATAAGAAAGTATAAAATTTTATACTGAGTTTTAGTGTCCAGCTCCAGCGGCTAGCCCCTCTAGGGTCTAGCCACAAATGAATTGAAGACAAAGAACGTCTTCTATTCATTTGCGTCTTATTTGCCCTAGGCTGATCAAGGCGCTTGCGCTTGTTTCTAAAAGATGTCTTAAATATTGGTAAGAACGAAATAATCCTTGCGGACAAGGTTTTATTCATGGTATCTTTTAAAACGATATTAAATCGATAGAGGTGTCTACATGCGTTTACGTCACAAACCTTGGGCCGGTGATTTTATTGCCGAGCAATCAGAATATGCTATTTCAAATCCTGAACAATATAAAGGAAAATGGCATGAGGTCTTTGGAAATGATAATCCAATTCATATAGAAGTTGGAACAGGTAAAGGGCAATTTTTAGCTGGAATGTCCCAACAGAATTCTGATATTAATTATATAGGTATTGAATTATTCGATAGTGTCATTGTGGCAGCTATTCAAAAAGCTGTGGATTTACAGAGCCGTAACTTAAAATTTCTTAATGTAAATGCTAAAGATTTAGCAGAGTATTTTGCACCTGGTGAAATTGATCGAGTTTATTTGAATTTTTCAGATCCTTGGCCAAAATCGCGTCATGCAAAAAGAAGACTCACATATAAAAGTTTTTTGGCATTGTATGAAGAAATTCTTGTAAAAGGTGGAGAAATTCATTTTAAAACAGATAATCAAGGTTTATTTGAATATTCTTTAATAAGCTTCTCTGAATATGGATTACAATTAAAGTTTGTCAGTCTAGACCTCCATAATAGCGAGTATGAGGGTAATGTCATGACAGAGTATGAAGAGAAATTTTCAGAAAAAGGTCAGAGGATCTACCGTGTTGAAGCAAAATATATGAACGAAGCTATTCGAGATTAAAATAAGATGATGAAAATACCACGGAGATTTGTGGTATTTTTTTATTTCTTCAAACAGACAATGCAGCCTCACAAATACCCTTGATCCTACATATAAATAAATGAATTGCTGAGTTAATTGCCTATATTGGTTAGAACTATCTATGTTTGCCCAAGGTGATTTTCCTTACTAAATTGTGATCATACAGGGGTGTTTGAAAATGAAAAAAGCAAAAGAATTATTAAATCTTCCTATTATCAATATTACGGAAGGAAGTCAGGTAGGCTTTGTTAAAGATCTGGTTATTGATCCAAGTGAATTGTCTGTAGAATTTTTTATTGTTGGCCAGGGGGATTGGCAAGTGGGAGTGAATGCTCTTCGGTATGAGAATGTCATCGGTGTCGGAGAGTTTGCTGTCATTGTAGAAGGAGATCAACCTTTATTGGACTTAAGAGACATACCTTTATTATATAAAAAAGGTAACTTAAATGGAGCTCAAGTTGTGACAACAGGAGGAGACTTTGCAGGAAGTATCGTAGATTATTACTTCAATGAAGAAAATGGTCAATTAGAGACCTTACTCATAAATTCTTCTAACCAGGAATTGTTTTTCCCAATCGAAAACGTTATTTCCCTTGGTAGAGAGTTTATAATGGTTAATGGATCAATATCGGATATGATCCCAAGAATGGAAGGCAATGAACAGCAGGGAGCTGCTTTACAAAGACGGGAAGGACAACAGAACATTAAGAAAGAGGCTCTAAAGGTCATGTTAAGCGAATTAATGAAAAAAGACCTTTCCAAAGAAATCAATAACCCCCAAAAAACGGAGGAAGAGTAAAGAATCGTTATTTTTACTTAATCATGTGACCAGGTCATCATCGACTTTGGTCTTTTATTGTTTTTGGAGAATGTTGTATCAAGTATGTCAAGTTTTCTTTAAAAACAGTTCATATGGTAAAATTATTTAGGGAGGGATTGAAATGGAAACACTTCAAATAGGGAAGACAATCATTACATGGCTAAATGGCGGAGTAACCCATATGGATGGAGGAGCAATGTTCGGGGTAGTTCCAAAACCATTATGGTCAAAAAAATATGCTGTAAATGAAAAAAACCAAATCGAACTCCGGACAGATCCATTGCTTATCCAAAAAAACGGTCTGAATATTTTACTGGAAACAGGAATAGGATCCGGTAAACTGACCGAAAAGCAAATGCGAAACTATGGGGTAGAAGAAGAATCGTCAGTTGAAGAATCCTTAAAAAAATTAGGATTGACGACTGAGGATATTCATTATGTATTAATGACTCACATGCATTTTGATCATGCCTGCGGATTAACGAAGTGGGAAAATGGCAGTTTAACATCTGTTTTTCCTAAAGCGAAAATTATGACGTCATCTATTGAGTGGAAAGAGATGCAACATCCGAATATAAGATCTGCTAATACATATTGGAAACAAAATTGGGAAGCTGTTAAAGATCAAGTAACCACATTTGATTCAACGATTTCAATACTGGACGGTTTAGAAATGCATCATACTGGTGGACATAGCGATGGACATAGCATCGTCATTCTCCAGGATGGAGGAGAAACACTTGTCCACATGGCTGATTTAATGCCGACACATGCCCATGAAAATCCATTATGGGTACTTGCCTACGATGATTATCCTATGACATCTATCGAAAATAAGCAGAAGTGGATAGAATTTGGAAAACAACGCCAAGCATGGTTTACATTCTATCATGATGCTGTTTATCGGGGCATAAAATGGAATGGAAAAGGTGAAATTGTCGATAAGCTTGATCGAATAAAGAATAAATGATAGGGGCATAAATCAATTAAATGCCCCAGTATTCTTATTAATGAATCCGATCAACATGCACGATTGTTCCTGTCTTTGTATCAACGAAAGCTTCATATTGCTCGAGATGATGATCTACTGACCTTGAAATACCTGCTTTGTAAACATCATAGGATAGATGCTCATTAGAAAAAGTTTCAGGAACTGTATATATCCATGATCCATCGATAGGCCCTTTTTCTTTAAAAGCTTTTTTTACAATTTCAAGCGCTTTATCAGAAGATATATTGTGAGGCATTATTTGATCTTTCATAAAATAGGTTCCAACAATACCTATACCTAATCCCAATAAAAAGTACCTTGCCTTCATAATTTTCAACACCCCTTTAGTTTTATGTATACATCACTAGTACAACGGGTATTCATATTCCTTCTCTTATTAGTATACAAAAACCTTAGGTACATGTTAAGGAAGAATAAAAGAAGAGAAACATTTATAATAGGATATAAAGTTTTTATTTACATAAAGGCTTTTTTCTAAATTATTTTTTAAGAAGTTTATGCTATATAACACTATTTAAAAACGATAGTGGAATGGAGCGGAAGCCACTTGACTCCTGCGGGAAGTAGAGGGAAGGCTTAGACCCCACAGGTGAAGCCGAGGAGGCTCAGCTTCCTCCCCGCGGAAAGCGAGTGGCTGGAGCGCAATGGAACGAACTATTTTCTATCTTTAAGTATTAAAGAGCACAAATTCTGAAATTATTTGCAGCGTTATATAAAAAGCTATTTGGCTGAAAAGAGGGATTATATGAACCAAGAAACATTAGAATTATTTAAAACATTAACAGAACTGCCCGGAGCACCTGGAAATGAGCACCAAGTAAGATCATTTATGAGAACGCAACTTGAACCAATATCAGATGAAATTGTTCAAGACAAATTAGGTAGTATATTTGGTGTCAGACGTGGAAAAGAAAACGAACCGACAATCATGGTTGCCGGCCATATGGATGAAGTAGGTTTTATGGTAACGGCCATTACAGAAAATGGTATGCTTCGATTTCAACCACTTGGAGGTTGGTGGAGTCAAGTTCTTTTAGCTCAAAGAGTACAAATTATCACCGACAACGGTCCAATCATCGGAGTTGTTGGTTCGATTCCTCCTCATCTTCTAAGTGAAGGCCAAAGAAATAAGCCGATGGACATAAAAAATATGTTGATTGATATTGGTGCAGATGACCGCGGAGATGCGAAAAAATTCGGAATTAAGCCAGGGCAGCAAATTGTACCTATTTGTCCGTTCACTCCTATGGCAAATCCTAAGAAAATCTTGGCAAAAGCATGGGATAATCGTTATGGATGCGGTTTAGCGATAGAGCTTCTTAAAGAATTAAAAGGTGAGGTTCTTCCTCACACATTATACTCAGGAGCCACTGTACAGGAAGAAGTTGGCCTGCGAGGAGCACAAACAGCTGCAACGATGATTAATCCTGACTTGTTTTTTGCACTTGATGCAGGACCGGCTAATGATATGAGTGGAGATAAAAAGGAATTCGGTCATCTCGGAAAAGGTGCTGTTCTCCGCATACTAGATCGCTCAATGGTCACTCATCGTGGAATGAGAGAATTTGTACTTGATATGGCAGAAACTCATAACATTCCCTATCAATACTTTGTGTCCCAAGGAGGAACAGATGCTGGTCGGGTCCATGTTTCAAACAGTGGAGTGCCATCAACAGTAATTGGAGTAAGCTCACGATATATTCATACTTCAGGGTCAATTTTACATGTAGATGATTATGCGGCGGCAAAAGAACTTCTCATAAAGCTTGTTAAATCATGTGATACAACTACAGTTCAATCGATAAAACGTAATTCGTAATTTCATAAGGGAGATGCAACAGTGAAAATTGCAATAGGAACAAAAAATCCTACCAAAGTTAAAGCGGTGAATGATGCATTTGCTTCATTCATAGAAGCTGAATTTATCTCAACAAATGTGCTTTCCAATGTTTCGGCACAGCCACTTACAGATTTGGAAACATTAACAGGTGCAATCAATCGGGCAAAGAATGCGTTGGAAGCTGAAAGAGCCGATCTTGGAGTTGGTTTAGAAGGCGGGCTCATAAAAACTGATTCTGGCTATTTCTTATGTAATTGGGGAGCCATTTATGTAAAAGATCAACAGCCTATTATTGCAGGTGGAGCAAGGATAGTAGTACCTGATGAAATAGGAGAGCTTGTTTTCGCTGGTCGTGAATTAGGTGATGTGATGGATATATATGCAAGGAAAAAGAATGTTCGTCACAATGAAGGAGCTATTGGCATTTTTACAAATGGAGTTGTGGATCGGACCACAATGTTTAAAGAGCTTTCCAATCTTTTGATTGGTCAGTATTTATATAAACAAAATGTGTAATGAAAAGTAAAAAAAACCCTTCAGTTGTATGATCAACTGAGGGGTTTTTACTTATATTGGTTCTGAGCGTTGAGGCAACCAATTAGCCAAATAGGAAGGCAGATCTCTATCATTTGCTCTAGTTGTATGTCCACCATCTTCCAATAAAAATGTCTTATCTTTACTTGAAACAAAATCAATAACACGCATATTTTGTTCCTTTAAGACAAGACGATCATGTTCAGTGGAGATGACCAATAGATTTGCATGGATATTTTTTAATTCTGCTTTTTTTCCATGAATGATTAACCCGCCGTCAATTAATTTGTTTTTCTTCCCTAATTCATTCATTAATTCTTTCATAGCTGCACCTGAAAAAGGAATATGCCCATCTGTCCATGTTTTTAATCTTTTCCATTTTTCAACATAATTCTCATCATGAGCTTTATTTAGTAACGAAAGATATGGGCTAAAATATATCGGATTTGTCACCATTCTCATTCCGGCTTTCATGGAATCGCCGGAAATTAAACCAACAGCATCTAAAAGTCCATTAATGTTTAGTTTATCCTCTTTACTTGCTTGAGCTAGTTTATCAAAAAAAGGAACGACCTCAAAATCGATCGGAGAAACATTTAAAATGAGGTTGCGGATAGGCTCCTCAGCAATCGTTGCGTACATTGTAGCTAATGTACCGCCAAGACAATATCCTATAATGGTTAATTCATCTGCTTTAGAATGTCGAAGTGCCCTTTTTACTCCTTTTTGGATGTAATCTACAACATAGTCACTTGCAGATATATCTTTGTCTTCATATCCGGGAATACCAAAGTCCATTAAATAGACTTCAAATCCATTTCGTGTGAAATTTTCGATGACACTATTTCCAGGTGCCATATCTAAAATAAACGGCTGATTAACAAGAGAATATACGAGAAAAAGAGGGACATTATATTTTTTTTCTGCAGGGGCGTAATACCATAAAGTAGCTTTGTTTTTTTTCCAAATCGCTTCCTTGGGAGTAGCACCAATCTTTGGAGTCGGGCGGTTCCAAGCGTTTAAAAAACCCTTCCATCTTTTTAATTCTGTTTCAAGGTCATACTTCGGGCCGGAATTATGCTGTTTATTCATATTAATTCCCCCATTTATTTGCCTGTTTTTCTTGAAGCCGGTTCAATAGCTTTTTGTTTATTTCCTTTAAATCCACTTGACCCGGTGGCTTCATTAGTTCTCTTTGTAACTCCTCTTTTAGTGTATTCGTATTTGATAAAGATCCTTGTTTGTGCGCTGCTAATCTTTCCTTATAAGTTATCACTCTATTTTTAATTGTCGTTTCTAACCCTTCTAGTGGAGTTGGGATGTCTTTAACATCCTTTAAGATCATCATTTTAAGTTCTTTTACTAAACTTAAAACCTCATGTAGCTCCTCCTCTACGTTATCCAGCTTATCTTCGGATTGAACAATTAATTTTCCTAACCGTCCTACATCCCTTTTGGTAGGGAAATTTAATTGTGAAGACAGTTGCTCTACATAGTCATGTATGGCTTCAATTAAGTGTGCAAGTACGTGACCAGCTGTATTGGCAGTAACAGCTAGTTCTTCTTTATTCAATTGATCTTGAATATATTTATTCACTTTACCCTCTAGTTGGAAACCCAGCTTTTTTAAGAGTGAAAACAATTCTGGTTTTTCAATGTTTGACATATCCTATTTAATCCTCCAATCTAACGTTCTCCGTATTCGTTTTATAAAAACTTTTATACTCTATTTTAGATAGCAATGATATAAAAGGTGCATAAAATAATGAGTTTGCCTTAGCCTGATTTAAAAATAGATAACTAATTTAATAAAAAATAGTTTTGTAACCGTAACCTGAAAGTAGAGTTGCGAATAAACTATCTCGTTTACTTAAATATGTAGAGGAGGGATAAAGTTATGACTGAACAACAATTTCTGGATTTACTAGATGATCATGATGCACATCGAAACATACAACCATACTATGAACAATTGATGTCTTCACAGGTGTTGAGGTCTATGGATGTAGAACTAGTAGATGCGTTTTTATCGCATTTTGAATTAAGTGAGGATATGACCTTTGAAGAGTTTATGGGTTTGTACAAAATATTTGAAGCAGTCTATGAGAAAGATAAATTTCCTATTATCTATTAACCAGACCAGAGTTTTATGGCTTATTAATTCTTAACATGTTTCTTTTAAAACAAGAGCGGTTGTCTATACACAATTGTATATCCCTCATACCATAGTGTAAAAGGAGGGTATTATCTATGAGAAAGAAACTCATTACAACGAGTACACGAGGAATAAGGGAAACGGCCTTCCCGTATCAGTTATATCAAAAGGCAAAAAAATTCGGAGCATGGAATCCTCAAGACATAGATTTTACGCAAGACAAAGAGGATTGGAAAAACCTTTCTACGAGACATCGCGATTGGATTATAAAATTACTTGCTCAGTTTCAAGGCGGAGAAGAGGCCGTTACACATGATTTACTACCGCTTCTTAAAATCGCTTCTATTGAAGGTAGAATAGAGGAGGAATTGTTTTTAACAACATTTCTCTATGATGAAGCAAAGCATACAGAACTTTTTAGAAAAGTTTTAGATGAGTTGGATGAAAGAGATGATTTAACACATCTGCATTCAAAAACATATCGAAAGTTTTTTTATGAAATCCTCCCTGATACAATGGAACAACTGTGGAATCATCCTACTCCGGAAGCACTTGCTGATGCAGCTACTGTATATAATATGTTTTCTGAAGGAGTATTAGCGGAAACAGGGTATAAAGTTTTCTCAGATGGATTAAATAAAATGGGGATCATGCCCGGATTATTAAAAGGTATAGAATATTTAAAAAAAGACGAATCAAGACATATTGCGTATGGGACGTATTTGCTTCAACGATTAATTAGTGAGCATCCTCAGCTTTTTGATCGGGTAATCAAAAAAATGCAAGAATTGGCCCCTCTGGCTCTAGCTTTAAACGAGGAAGGAATGGCCTTTGAAGAGGATGAAAAAGGAAAAACAGCTACCAAAGAACTAATGAATTTCTCTAAGAAACAATTAATGACGCGAATTGAAATTCTTTCAAGAGCTAAAACAAAAAGTATCGATGAATTATATCCGTATTAAGGTAGAGAGGCTAGGAGATGTTCCTAGTCTTTTATGTTGTATGTATTTCTCCTACTAAGTAAACAATATATTCCATAACGATGACTTTTTACCTTCCTTTAACATATCATTTTTCAAAAGCACCTACACTTGTCAAATAGAAAAAAATAAAGGTAGAATTAAATAGGTCCTTTTTTCCTATCTTGGATGAAGGTTAAATCCTGAGGAGATTAAGTCTTTTCATTAGAGGAGGATTTATATGAGAATATTTTCTTGCTTTTTAAGTGGAATTGTCTTATTTATTCTAACAGGCTGTATGCCATCAAGTGAAGAAATAAAGAAAGAAACGATAGAAAGTGGAGAACAAGCTTTTTTAAGTAAGAAACAAAAGTCAAATGAAACATCAAACCTGTTTTCCTACTATCTTCCAGAAGATTTTCAAGTGAAAGAAATGAAAAAAGCTAATGTTCTGCTTGAAAAGGGGAACCAAAGCTTTATTCTTTTTGTTAATCAAAATGAAGACGAAAGCAGTAAGGTTTCCTATGAAACACTAGCGGAACAATATAAAGAACCTTTCATATCGGAAACATTTGAAAGAGATAATGAGTTTGGATATATATTTGTAGTCAAGATTGATAAAAACTTGTATGAAGTAACCGTTGGTTTAGGTGGAACAAAGCTTACGACAGAATCGGAAGCACATAATCTCCACGATGATGTACAAGTAATGATGGAAATTGTGAAATCTGTTCAATAGGAAAGAAACTCCCCTGGTCACCACGGGAGTTTTTGTATGTTAGGATCAAAAACACATTTTTGCAAGGTGGCTAAGTGGAATCAAAAGAGGATATCATATAAACTAGAATATGTAACAAAAGTAAGGTTGCATGAATAAAGGAGGACATAACAATGAAACAGCTACAATCCATTGATGAATATAAAAAGATCACAAAAGAAGAAAAGGTTATTCTGATGTTTTCTGCTGATTGGTGCCCGGACTGTCGAGTAATCGAACCTATTCTACCAGAGATAGAGCAGGAAAATAGCGAATTTACTTTTTATTATGTAGATCGTGACGAGTACATTGATTTATGTGCGGAGCTGAATGTGTTTGGAATTCCAAGCTTTGTTGCATTTCATGAAGGAAAAGAAGTAGGTCGTTTTGTTAATAAAGACCGTAAATCAAAAGAACAAATTCAGGAGTTTATTGATAGTATTTCAATATAAAGAGATGTGAAAGTGTATAGAAAGGAGGGGTAGAGATGAAAATGACATCAAGAAAATTAGTCGAAATACTAAAAAACCAACTTTCTAATCAAGGCTTGAAGTTTCATTTTGATCGTGAAAAAGACACACTGCGAATAGAAGACAATGAAACAAAAAAAGGTGTTACGTTATCAATGCCAGGCATTATAGCCAAATGGGAGACAAAAAACCAAAATGCGATAGATGAAGTTGTTTATTATGTTGAAGAAGCTCTACATGCAATGAAAAATCAGCAGGAGCTAACAGGTAAGGAAAAATCAATTTTTCCGGTTATCCGCTCAACTTCCTTTCCAACTGAAAGCAATGAAGGCATTGCATTAGTGTATACAGACCACACAGCTGAGACACGAATCTATTACGCTCTTGACCTAGGTAATACGTATAGGCTGATTGATGAAAAAATGATGCAAAGGGAAAATTGGAATATGGAGCAAATCAAAGAAATTGCATCATTTAATATAAGGTCATTAAAGACAAGTGTGAAAGAAGATCATGTCGCAGGAAATGTTTTTTATTTCTTTAATGCTAATGATGGTTACGATGCAAGCCGTATATTAAATGAAAGTCTTCTCCATTCATATAAAGAAAGAATGGTTGGAAAAATGGCGGTTGCTGTTCCACACCAGGATGTCCTCATTATTGTTGACATTCAAAACGATACAGGATATGACATTTTAGCTCAATTAACGATGAGCTTTTTCGCAAGCGGAAGAGTTCCTATTACGGCTTTGTCATTCTTATATGAAAACAATGAGTTGGAGCCAATCTTCATTTTAGGGAAAAACAAGCCCAAGCATTGATTTAATTAGTATGAACGTAATGTAACCATTAATAGAGGGCTTTATTGACACCCATAAAAAAACAATTGAATCGTAACATGTACATAGAAATGAAAAAGGAGGCGCCGTGCAATATGAAACAATTGCATTGGTACCTCTTTTTTTATTATCACAATGGTGAAACAAAATTTTCTTTTACACTTATACCTACAAATTCAGACATTTATTGATACAATAGAAGAGATATTTTTTAGTTCTTAACTAAAATAAATGGCTCCTTGATTATGAGATGAGCCATATTTTGATTATATTGAAAGAGTGATAATATGAGTTGGTTTAAAAAAATGATTTCACTATTGTTCGGAGATGAAGAAGAAACGGAGACAGATGCGATCGAGCATCAGCCAAAATCCCATCAAGAGCATCAATCAGTAAAAAATGTTCTTAGCGATCCCAAAACAACTGATGGGGAAAACCGTCAGCAGATTAAAGCGGAGGCAAGAGTTTCCTATCAATATCCAAAAGGGAATTTTCGATTTCCTATTATTCCTGATGAAAGACATATCAAAAGAGTTGAACGTCCAAGAAGAAAAGATAATCAAGAAAACAATCAAAGGAAGCAGCCTGAGAAAAAAACACAAGATTATAAGAGCTTCGACCGATACAAACAGGCACAGGAATCTGCAGTTGAAAAGAAAGAAATAGTATATGCAAATAAAAGGCCGTTTCATCCAACAGCTATTCCATCACCTGTTTATGGGTTTCAGCCTAGAGATGAGAGGATAAAGAAACGGCCAATTCACCTCGAAAACCATAGGAATAATCAAGAACAACAGCTTGCAGGTGAAACAAAAGAATCCGGAGAAGAAAAGATCACTTCAATAGAACTTGAAGAATCATATGAAACAAACCATGTAGTGGAACATGTACATAGAGATGAAGAGCAGCCTGCTCATCTTTCGGATGATCAACTTACTGCAGTTGATGAAGATGAGGATGAGGATACATTAACTTTCGAGGTTGATAGTAAAGAAATAAACGCTGAAATTCATCTTGAGGAAGAAGATCTTGTAGATGAGGCTCTAACGATTGTAAAAACAGAGTATCAAAAACAATTACATGATGATCAAGTAAATTTAAAAGAAATAACTAAGCATGAAGAACAGGCTGAGTACCGATATGAAGAAAATGAAACTATCATTGAACTAGAAGAATCTCCACAAGAAGGTGAACAGCATGATGAGAATATACACGCTGAAAACACGATACTTGTAGAGCAATCGCCATCAACTGAGGTAGATCAGACAGAAAGTATGAAACAGGAGAAACTAGATAGTACAAACCATAGTCATAGTGAAAACACACCTAGACGTAAGTCAGCTCCATTTAATGTGATGATGTTAGGGAGAGATAAGCAGAAATTAAGAGAGAAGAGTCAGGAACATGGCTATCAATTTCCATCACTTAACTACTTAAATGTAGCGGATAGAGAAGTAATCGAAGATCATACTTGGCTGGAATCTCAAAAAGATCTTTTGAATGTCACATTAAAAAACTTTAATGTGAGAGCCAGTGTTGTAAATGTTACACAAGGACCTTCTGTAACACGATTTGAAGTACATCCTGAGCCCGGAGTAAAGGTAAACAAGATAACAAATTTGAGTGATGATATTAAATTAAGCTTATCTGCTAAAGACATAAGAATTGAGGCGCCAATTCCGGGGAAAAATACAATAGGAATTGAGGTCCCTAATAAAGTAAGTAAGATGGTTTACTTAAGAGAAATCTTAAGAAGTACTGAGTTTCGTTCAAATCCTTCACCGATGACTGCAGTATTAGGTTTAGATATTGCCGGACAACCGGCTGTTACAGATTTAAAGAAGATGCCACATGGTTTGATAGCAGGGGCAACAGGATCAGGGAAAAGTGTGTGTATCAATACGATTCTTATTAGCTTGTTATATAAGGCTTCCCCACATGAAGTGAAATTAATGCTAATTGACCCAAAAATGGTTGAATTAGCACCTTATAATGAAATCCCTCATCTTGTAAGTCCGGTGATTACAGATGTAAAAGCTGCAACAGCTGCATTAAAATGGGCTGTTGAGGAAATGGAAAGACGCTATGAATTATTTGCACACTCCGGTACCAGGGAAATTACAAGATATAATCAGCTCGTCAAAGAGCACAAACAAGGTGAGCATTTACCATATTTAGTCATTATCATAGATGAGTTAGCTGATTTAATGATGGTTGCTCCAAATGATGTTGAGGAAGCGATTTGTCGGATTGCACAAAAAGCACGGGCATGTGGTATTCATCTTATCGTTGCAACTCAAAGACCATCTGTTGATGTTATTACAGGATTAATTAAAGCAAATATTCCAACAAGAATTGCCTTTTCTGTATCATCACAGGTTGATTCAAGAACAATCATTGATGTTAATGGAGCAGAGAAATTATTAGGTAAAGGTGATATGCTGTTTTTGGAAAATGGTTCATCAAAAGCAGTTAGACTTCAAGGTACCTTTGTATCAGATGAAGAAATTGAGCGAGTTGTGAAACATGTGAAGCTTCAATCAAAGCCTGATTATTTATTTCATCAAGATGAATTGGTAAAAAAAGCGACCATTCAATCAGAAGAGGATGAACTATTCCTTGAGGCCTGCGAGTTTGTCGTAAATCAGGGTGGTGCATCAACATCCAGTCTGCAAAGAAGATTTAGAATTGGATACAATCGTGCCGCCAGATTAATCGATATGATGGAAGAACAAGGAATTATCTCCGAAAATCGAGGAAGTAAGCCAAGAGATGTGTTAATCTCTGAAGAAGAGTTAGATGCAATCCACGAAACCCACGTACTATAAAAAAATATGATAAGATACGATTAAAAAGGTAAGGTTTTTTGTATGGATAATATTGTTTATCTACAAGCTCTTCGTGAAGAAAAAGAAAATCAACTCACAACTTTTATATGTGACCATTTAAAGGCGGTCCAGACACATGTTGACCGCCATGTAAACATAAGGGAGAAAGTAAAAGCAAAACATATTTTAACCAAAAAGCTTTGGAATGAGAAATCAGCGGTTTTAACTTTATCTCAAGAGTTATTATTTAAAGACTGGTTTACGTTTGATTATTTAACGATAAAAGGCTTGACCAACTATCAAACTTATATTAAATACGGGAACCGTATGAAGCACCCACTGGATTCTGTCGTACATGCTTTATTTATGGCTAGTGTACTTGAACCATTTAAAGTAATAAAATATGATAAACCACATATACATGCAAAGAAATTACTAACGAATGAAGTCTGTACAATAAAGCTGGATGAAGGAATTCCTGACTTACAGGATAATGAATGGGTCTTTTTACGCTCAATTCCTGTATTTGATGATTTATTTTTAATAAGTGATATGTTTATTCAACATGATAATATGATGATGGATGAATTACATAAACACTTCGAAAAAAGTACTGATAGTTGGCGTACATTTTTAAAGAAATATTCCATAAAATATAGTTGGAATTGTACGAAGGTGAAATTGAGTTCAAAAGAGTAATTCGATTTTTCATAGTCATTACGGATGGCTAATGGTATAATATAATTTTGTAGGCTGATTACATATTAGGAAAAAAAACAAGAATTGTTTGTATTTCTAAGAGACGTTTACTATACAACGGGTTGCAAATCAAGATAAGCGTCATATACTGTCAATCAGATAGACGTTTGTTGGAGGTTCTAATTATGACTGTTTATCATTTTGTTGGAATTAAAGGGACTGGAATGAGTGCCCTTGCACAGATTTTACATGATATGAACTATGAAGTTCAGGGCTCTGATATAGAGAAAAAAGTATTTACACAGAAAGCACTTGAAGCACGAAATATTAAAATTTTACCCTTCTCAAAAGAAAACATTAGAGAAGGTTTAACGATTATTGCAGGAAATGCGTATCCGGATACACATGAAGAAATTGTTGAAGCAAAAACACAAGGCTTACCAGTCATTCGGTACCATCGCTTTTTGGGAGAATTTCTTCAAAAATATATTAGTGTGGGTATAACGGGTGTACATGGAAAAACATCGACAACCGGATTGCTTTCACATGTAATTAAAGGCGCTGAACCTACCTCGTTTTTAATAGGTGATGGTACAGGTAGTGGAGTTCCTGAAAGCAAGTATTTTATTTTCGAAGCATGTGAATATCGCAGACATTTCTTATCTTACCAGCCGGATTATGCGATCATGACAAATATCGATTTTGATCATCCTGATTATTTTACAAGCATTGAAGATGTTTTCAGTGCATTTCAGGAAATGGCTCTTCAGGTGAAGAAAGGGATCATCGCATGTGGGGATGACGAGCAGCTGCAGCAAATTCAGGCAAAAGTACCAGTTGTTTATTATGGATTTAATGAAGATAATGATTTTCAAGCTAGAAATATCGTGAAATCAACTGAGGGTACAGCATTTGATGTATTTGTTCGTAATACATTCTATGCATCTTTCAACATTACCTCTTACGGAGATCATAGTGTATTAAATGCATTATCAGTTATTGCACTATGTCACTATGAAGGAATTGATGTTGAAATTATTCAACAAAGACTTCAAACGTTTGAAGGTGTAAAAAGACGTTTTAATGAAAAACGAATTGGAAACCAAATTTTAATTGATGATTATGCACATCATCCAACTGAAATTAACGCAACGATTGATGCTGCTAAACAAAAATATCCTGATCGTGATATTGTCGCGGTTTTCCAGCCGCATACATTTACAAGAACACAATCCTTTTTAGATGAGTTTGCGGATAGCTTGCAAAGAGCAGACTACGTCTACTTATGTGATATTTTCGGTTCTGCACGTGAAAATGTTGGAAAGTTATCAATTGATAATTTGCTTGAGAAAATTGAAAATTCAAGTCTTATTAAAGAAGATGGTACTGCTGTTCTTAAAGCACATGAACATGCTGTATTGGTTTTCATGGGTGCTGGTGATATTCAAAAATATCAAGAAGCTTATGAAAACGTCTTAGCATAAAGTATATAAAAACAGCTGACATTTATGTCAGCTGTTTTTATATACATGAATTTCTTTTACCTGCTAACAATGGGTATCCTATCCTCTTTCATGGTTAGTGTGTAACCTCTGCCCCTGATCGTGTTGATTTTAATTGAACTCGGTAATTTTTTTCTAAGCCTATAAATAAGTGCATTCACTTCTTCATTCCCAACCAAGTATTCGTTACTAACCGTTATTTGTCTTTCCGGCCACACATATTCAATAATTTCTTCTCTCGATATAAACGTTTTTCTTTGTAAAAGAATATCTATGAACTTGAATTCTTTCTCAGTTAGGGAAATAGTGTCGTTTTGAATGTGCAATGTTTGCTTAAGAAAGTCAAGTTTAGGCTCAGGTTTCGCCAGATTGTCTATGTTTAGGACTGATAGCTCAGAGGTTTGCTCAAAATCTCTAAGTGAAAATGATAAAACAACTAAATTTTTAGCAAATGAAATTTTATCGTTGGTTTTGAGTTGAACGGGTTTAAAAGGATTTAATTTTTTATCATTAAGGTAAGTGCCGTGTTTGCTAGCCAAATCCTTAATATAAATATTGTTCGACTGAAGGAAAATGGTGAAATGCTTCCTGGAAACAAAAATATTATTAAAAGATATATCAGGTGTCAAAGTACTTGATTTCCTACCAAAGGTTGTTTCTGGTTTATGTAAGGAAATAATATCCCCTGATTCAAAATATGGTGCTTGTTGAACAACAAGATAAGAATAAATGTCCATTTTTCTAATTACTCCTATTTATTAGATTCCTATCATTCACTTATTATCCTATAACTATTGTCTATCGGCAATTGAATCTTTACTATAAAAATGTGGAAGAAGCAATTTAGGAAGCAGGTGTTATCATGCAAGAGCAAGATATACTATTAAAAGTATCAAATGTATCGAAAAAAATAGGAAAAACATCGATAATTAATGATGTTAGCTTTGAATTGTGTAATGGTGAAATCCTCGGTTTATTGGGGCCAAATGGTTCTGGTAAGACAACAATCCTAAAAATGCTTGTTGGACTATTAAAACCAACGAAAGGATCTATAACAATTCACGAGTTTGATCTGCAGAAAGACTTTGAAAGAGCTATTTCAAATGTAGGAGCAATTATCGAAAACCCGATCATGTATGACTTTCTTTCAGGTTATGAGAACCTTGTCCAATTATTTAGAATGACAGACCAATTTTCCTACGAGAGAATAGATGAAATGATAGAGTTATTAAGAATGGACGAGTACATAAATGACAAGGTCCATACTTATTCATTAGGAATGAGGCAAAGATTAGGCTTGGCACAGGCTTTACTCCACCGTCCTTCAATCCTTTTGTTAGATGAGCCAACAAATGGCTTAGATCCTGAAGGAATGAAAAGTCTAAGAGATACCCTGAGAAGACTCGCAGACAAAGAAGGCGTATCAATCATTATATCAAGTCATATTCTTTCTGAAATTGAACTTATTTGTGACAGCGTGCTTGTGATGAATGATGGAAGATGTATTGAGCGTTCACAATTAAGAGATTGGCAAAACAATCAAATTGAAAAACAAACCTTTCAATTCAGAATATTAAATGTAGATTCACTTAAAACATACTTAATAGATGAATATAGAGGAAAAGATATTGTTTTTCAATCTAATGGATTCTCAATTGAGGTAGAGCTTGAAGAAGTGGCAAGATTAAATAAACTGTTAGTAGGTAGGGGATTTGATGTAGTGGGCATCGAGAGAATAGATAACCCAATAGAGCAGATATTTCTAAAGAAGTTAGGAAGGGGGGAATAGCCATGAATATCCTTTACCAGCTTATCCGTAATGAAAATCAAAAGTTATATAAGCGCATGAGGATGTGGATCTTCCTTGGGTTGATCATGGTTGCAAATATCCTGATGGGTCTCTTTTTCCATTTTTTATTTAAGGATACTGAATTTTCTTTTTGGGATTATGTTCAAGTGAGTTCGTATGTACTGCTTGTTATTCAATTAATAAGTATTATCATAGCGGGGGAGATTGTTTCTAGTGAGTTTGAAAGAGGTACGATTAAATTTTTGTTAATCAGACCTGTTAAACGTGTAAATATATTAGTTTCCAAATATATAACTGTTCAATCCAATGTATTTTTACTTGGAATGTTTCAATTATTTTTATCGATCATAATTGGCCTCATCTTTTATGGTGATACACTTTTTGTACTTGATCAAAGAGTACTTGTTGGATTAGGCAGTTACTTATTTCAGTTGATAGAAATTGGAATCATCACCTCAATAGCTTTTGGTTTGTCAGCTATAACGAGAAATAGTGTCATTTCAATTGCACTGCCTATTTTCTTGGTTTTTACTTCAAGTGCACTTATGACACTATTTCAACATTATCATGTTGATGCAGCAAAGTATTTATTGTTTGCTAACACAAATTTAATGCCTTACTTTTTTGGAGAGCCAATGTTTGAGGGAATGACCTTACTTTTTTCAATTGTCATTATTATGATTCATATGATGTCATTCTTTCTACTTGCTGGTTATTTATTTACAAAGAAAGATGTGCATGTTTAATACATAAAAAGACGGTAGAAGCAGCTCTACCGTCTTTTTTAGAATACTATTTTAAATTTTCAGGATTAAGAGGCTCTAGTTCAGGAATGACAAAACGTCCATCTTTTCGTATAAGAACATCATCAAAATAAATCTCGCCACCGCCATATTCCGGGCGCTGAATCATAACCATATCCCAATGGATATTGGAGTTATTTTCATTATAAGCATCATCATAAGCTTGACCAGGGGTGAAGTGGAAGCTGCCGTCAATCTTCTCATCAAACAAAATATCCTGCATTGGATGCTGGATGAATGGATTCACTCCTATTGCAAATTCACCTATATACCTTGCACCTTCATCTGTATCGAAGATTTTATTGATTCTTTCTGTATTGTTTGCAGTTGCTTCTACAATTTTTCCATCTTTAAAAGTAAGTTGTACATTTTCAAATGTAAAGCCATTATATGGCGATGGAGTATTATATGAAATTTTCCCATTAACTGAATCACGAACAGGCGCTGTGTAGACTTCTCCATCCGGAATATTCATTTGTCCAGAGCATTTAATTGCCGGAATGTCTTTAATTGAAAATGTTAAATCTGTATCATTTCCAGTTAAACGCACTTTGTCTGTTTTATTCATAAGCTCAACTAAAGCATCCATTGCTTTGTCCATTTTGCTGTAGTCAAGATTACATACATTAAAATAGAAGTCTTCAAATTGTTCAGTACTCATTTTGGCTAATTGAGCCATAGAAGAAGTTGGGTATCTTAACACAACCCATCTTGTTTTAGGTACACGAATGTCCCGATGAACCTTTTGGCCGATCGTTTGACCTTGCAACTTCATTTTATCATCTGGGATATCGGCAAATTCATTAATGTTATGACCAGATCTTAAACCTATGTACGCATCCATTTTACCCATTACTTCAGCTTCGAAGTCAGCCATCATTTCATATTGTTCTTGGATTCCGCCCATCATGAGGGCACGGTCTACCTGATGATCTTTTAAGGATACAAATGGATATCCTCCAGCCTTATAGGCTTCTTTAACAAGAGCAACAACCAACTCTCTTTGTAGGCCGAAATTCTCAATCAGAACCTTTTCACCTTTTTGTAATTTTATCGAATAATTTATAAGGTTTTTTGCTAAAGTATCAATTCTTGAATCTTTCATATATATCCTCCTTTTCTGCTTAAACAAGCCTGGTAATTAGTGTTGTGCATGGTTGATTGCAGCTCCAGGATGCTCGCTTTCCGTGGGGCGTGCGGTGAGCCCCCTCGTCGCACAGCGCCTGCGGGTCTCACCTGTCACGCTGCTCCCACAGGAGTCTCGCATATCCGTTTCAATCAACCAAACAGTTTATTGATAGAACTTTTAGTAAACAAAATTATGTTCAAAAAGCTTCCTTTTATATTGTACCCGATTCTATTGAAACATTGGTGTTTCATCAATACAAAAGGTTGTTTTTTAGAACACTAATTAATTAAGATGAAAGTGGAAAGCAAGTGTCTGGAGCGCAATGGAACGGACCTGTCTTTACTTTTTATCTGCCTTAAAATATAACAAAGTATGCAGAAATAACCAACCAATTAAAATCAATGTCTAAAAAGAAGGAGATTTTAGCTATTATGTAAAATTTATGTTTATAATAGAAAAGATAGGGTATGGAATATAACAAGGAAAATATGGGAGGTGTATGATTTGATTATCATTTTATACTTAAGCGTAGCATTAATAGCCATTGCATTTACAATATTAGTGGTATATGTATCGAAAACATTAAAAGCTTTACAAGCTACGCTCACAAATGTTGCAGGAACTTTATCAGGTCTTGAGAATCAAATGGCAGGAATAACGACCGAAACAACAGAATTATTACATAAAACAAATGCACTTGCGGAAGATATTCAACACAAGTCTGAAAAGTTGAATAATGTTGTCGAATCAGTAAAAGATGTAGGGGATACCATTCAACAACTTAATGTAACAGTCAAGAAGGTAACAACTACAGCGTCAACAAATCTTGAGCAAAATCAGGAAAAAATTAATCAAGTTGTTCAATGGAGTAATGCTGCGATGGAAATATGGGCAAAATGGAAACAGAAGAGTGAAAAAAAACAACAATTGAATGGTTAGATGCACAAATAATTTGAGGAGGTTGAAATCATGGCTAAAAATAGCAATGGAAAAGACTTTATTATCGGTTCACTAATCGGAGGACTTGTTGGTGCAGCAACTGCATTGTTTTTGGCTCCTAAATCCGGAAAAGAAATGAGAAGCAATTTAGGTCAACAAGCATCAGTAATGAAGGAACGCACAGGCAAAATGACCAATGATGCGTTAGAAAAAGGTTCAGAATTTGCAGCAGTTGCAAAGGATAAAACATCCTCTCTTACACAAGTAGTAACAGGACAGTCTTCACAAATTATGGACAAAGTCCGTTCGATAACAAATTCATCGAACTCAAGTGAACAATCAGATGTTGTAGAAAAAGAGATAACAAATGCTTTAGAACAATTAACAGAAGAATCAACTGAAGTAAAGAATCAAGATAAAACTGAAACACCTTCAGAATCTGATGCAGAAACAAAAAATAGCCATGTTCAAGAAGAATCTCCTAAAGAAGAGGGTTTTGAAACTACGGTAAAATCTAATAGTTAATATTGAACATGAATATTACTTAGATAAAAATGAATAATTGACTAGGTGTAGAGGTGATAGAATGAGTAACCAGATAATTGAGTCAATTGAACAATTTGAGGGACTATTACAAAAACATGATGAGTTTTTATTTGTTAAGAATAGTTTAACATGTCCTATAAGCCAAGCAGCATTTGATGAATACCAGGAATTTACTGAAATTCATAAAGATTATCCCAGCTATCATTTACATGTTCAAGAAGCTCGTGATCTCTCCAATTATATTGCGGAAACATACGGTGTAAAACATGAATCTCCACAAGCATTAGTTTTTCGGGGAAATGAAGTTGTTTGGAATGCTTCCCACTGGAAAATTACATATGATGCTTTAAAACAGGAAATTGTAGGGTGAAAGAAAAGAGGATTATGCCTTGTTATGGCATAATCCTCTTTTCTTTATATCCATTGAATCTCGAGCTCATCTCCAGGATTCAAGGGTTCTTGAAAAGATACTTCCCTGCTGTTTTTTAATAACTTAAATTGATTGCTGCTTGAATGAGGTATGTCAATCTCAACGGCAGTAAAAAGGTCTTGAAAAATAAAGGGTTCTACCTTTCTTCTTTTCGTTTCTACAAATTCTCCATTATATAGAACATCACGATCGGTTAGCTTTATTCCATCTCGATAAAATTCTTGTAGTGTTTTTTCTAGTACAATTGATTGTCCATTAAAAATAATCGGCATTGTTTGTGATTGTTGGATGTTGGCTTCTAAGATAAATTCTTTCAATAATGGCTCTTTCATAGGTTTGAGAACGAGAATATCGCCATCTTCAAGTTTTGAATCTCTTGAGGCTTCCAATCCGTTTTTAAAGAGTTTCCCTGAACATGCTGGAACTGGTAAGACTTTATCATCTATCATTATTGAAAACGGTTTTACCTTGTCTAATTCATATTTTAAACCAATGGAATATAGACCTTCTTCAACAGTTTCCGGTATTGAACACAATAAATGGTCACGATCAGACAAAAGCACATTTTGGCTAGCTTTCTTGTTGTTAAGCAAAATAGAAGCTGTTAATTTATAGTCCTGTCCATTCACATGAAATGATTTTGTAGGAATATCATCTAAAATAGAACTGACTGTAACAACAGGATCCTCTCCATCTTTTCCTTTTTCCACTGTAATTGTATCACCATGTGTAATCGGATCCTTAATGGAACAGATCATGCCGTTTCTCTTTATAATTGGTGCTGTGCCATGCCCACCAGGTATGGTAATCGCTTTATTGTTTACAGTTACCATTAAGGCCATTCCGGGTTTTCCATACAGTTTCGTTAATTGTACGCCAGAAGACAATAAACTATCAGCTACTGTTAAAGATTTCATATGGAATAGCCGAACAGTACGCTCATTAACGGTTACACTTATATATTGAATGGGATTTTGTTTGGATGAAACGGCAATTCCAATCGGAGTGACTAGTTCGGGACCTTTTTGAACATGCTCTTCTAGCTTAAGCTGAGGTATAGCATCAATTCCTCTGATCGCCACCCGATTTTCAGGTAACTCTAGTAATGCTGCCAACCTTTTTGGAAGTTCCGGAGTTAGACTGCCTCCTCCTACAAGCATAATCGCTTTAGGAGATACGCCATTATTCAAACGGATGATCTCATCCCTGATTGATGCAGCAAGCTTATCAATTGCAGGGGAGATTTTTTTCAAAATATCTTCTTTTGAAAGTTCAGTTTCGAATCCTAAAATATCTGTAACTGTTATCTTATTCTCAGATTCCAGTTGTCGCTTAGCTTCTTCAGCTTTTGGGAAATCAAGTAAAAATTCGTCTGATACAGCTTCTGTAATTTCATCACCTGCTATAGGAACCATTCCATATGAAATGATCGTTCCCATATCAGTAATAGCTATATCAGATGTTCCTGCTCCAATGTCAACAAGAGCAACATTCAATCTCCTCATTGACGTGGGAATTAAAACATTAATGGCGGCAATTGGTTCTAATGTTAATGCTTCCATTTCAAGTTCGGCGCGATTAAGTGCAGCAAGCAAAGATTCAACCACAACTTTTGGAAGAAAGGTGGCGATAATCTCCACCGATACTTCCTCACCTTGTTGATCAATTAAACTACCAATCTCTTCACCATCAAGATCATAATGTAGAACAGAATATCCTACACAATCATAATGATGGGCACGCTCATTTTCATGTTTTTTAGCAAGTTGTTGCTGAGCAATTTGTACAGCCATGAGTTCCAGATGAAGAATGTCTTCTTTTTGGATCATAGGTTTGCCGGTTATTTCAATAGAAGCAGTTGCTCTTTCTGTTTTTAATGCACGACCTGCTGCAGCAACACATACTTTATGAAGAGGTCCGTGTATTTTTTCAAGTTCTTTTTTTACAGAAGAGATGACATTTGCGACAGACAAAACATCATGAATTTGTCCGTCTAACATAGATCGTTTTGTGTGTTCCTTTACTACAGTATCAACAATAAGATAAGAATCGTTTTCTTCTTTTAAGATTAAGCCGACCACAGATCTAGTTCCTATATCAAGTGCAAATGCTAGGTCATTAGGGGTCATGTTTGTACACCTTCTTTAAGCAGATGGTCATCATCATTTACAAATAAACGACAAATAAAATAATAATACAATTCCATTGTGTTTGTTCGCTTTATCGCATAAAAGCTTAAAAGCGTTTAAATGTTAAAGTTTTTAATGACAATCACAATTATATGGTTTATAATTACAACTAATTAAAGAAAATGTACCACACTTTTAGTGAATGATAAAGAAATCTTACCCTAGTTTTCATACTAGTAAGAGAATCGAATTTCTAATCAATTTTAAATGCGAAAGGATGAGAGAGATGAGTAATGCAGAATTAGAAGCATTAAGAGCGAGAGCTGAGGAAATTAACTTACAAATCTTAAAGTTAATTAACGAGAGAGGTAGAGTTGTTCAAGAGATTGGTAAGGCTAAAGAAGCACAAGGTGTCAATCGTTATGATCCTGTTCGCGAGCGAAAAATGCTAAATAGTATTAAAGAATATAACGATGGACCATTTTTAGACTCAACCTTACAACATATTTTCAAAGAAATCTTTAAGGCTGGTTTAGAGCTTCAAGAAGATGATCATAGTAAAGCATTGCTAGTTTCACGTAAGAAAAAGCCGGAAGATACAGTTATTGAAGTGAATGGTGTTAGGATTGGGGATGGAAGCCAATCATTTATAATAGGTCCTTGTGCTGTTGAGAGCTATGAGCAGGTAGCTGCAGTTGCAGAACAAGCCGTTAAACAAGGGATTAAAATCATGCGTGGGGGTGCCTTCAAACCGCGTACCAGTCCATATGACTTCCAAGGCTTAGGAGTAGAAGGCCTTAAGATACTAAGAAAAGTTGGAGACGAATACGGTTTAGCTATTATTAGTGAAATTGTAAATCCAGCAGATATTGAATTAGCATTAGATTATGTTGATATTATTCAAATTGGTGCACGTAACATGCAAAACTTCGAATTGCTAAAAGCAGCGGGTGCTGTTCGTAAACCTGTTCTTTTAAAACGTGGTCTTGCAGCTACAATTGATGAATTCGTAAACGCAGCAGAATATATCATTGCACAAGGAAATGATCAAATCATTCTATGTGAGCGTGGAATCCGTACGTACGAGCGTGCAACTAGAAATACGTTGGATATTTCAGCAGTTCCTATTTTAAAACAAGAAACACACTTACCGGTATTTGTTGATGTTACCCATTCAACAGGTCGAAGAGATCTATTAGTTCCTACTGCAAAAGCAGCACTAGCAATCGGAGCTGACGGTGTAATGGCCGAAGTACACCCGGACCCGGCTGTCGCTCTATCTGACTCTGCACAACAAATGGACTTCGACCAATTCGATCAATTCATGACTGAATTAAAGCCTTTAGTTAAAGTAAATGTATAAGAATTTAGAAAAGATTTTTGATTGTAATTAAAAAGGTACTTGAACAAAGAGGTTGACTTAAGATAGGAATTTCAATTCTTCTTTTTAGAGGAACAATTCCTATTATATAAAGTCACCCTCTTTTTTTGTTTTTTATTCATAAAAATGAAAAAGTTAGGCAAAATAATAATAAGTAAAACCTCAAAAACTGAATAAAAGTGTGAAAATCGAACAAATATGTGAAAACAGCCTGAAAATCGATGGAAATAGATTGCGGACGTTTTCAGAGTATCGTATGATAAGAAACATAGAATTGGATTTACGACAAGACGTAACAACTTTCTACATAACAAAATGAGACTGGTAAAACCAAGTCAGATAATAAATGTTCTTAATGTAACAGAAGGAGTGTTTTAAATGTCAAGTGTAACAATATATGATGTAGCTCGTGAGGCAAATGTATCAATGGCAACTGTCTCTCGTGTAGTAAATGGTAATCCAAATGTTAAACCAACAACAAGAAAAAAAGTGTTAGATGCAATTGAAAGATTAGGGTATCGTCCAAATGCAGTTGCAAGAGGTCTTGCAAGCAAAAAGACAACAACTGTTGGGGTAATCATTCCTGATATTTCAAGTATCTTTTATTCAGAGCTTGCGCGTGGAATTGAAGATATTGCCACAATGTACAAATACAATATTATCTTGAGTAATTCTGATCAAAATAAAGATAAAGAATTACATTTGTTAAATACAATGCTTGGAAAACAAGTGGATGGAATAGTCTTTATGAGTGGAAATGTAACAGAAGAGCTTGTAGAACAGTTCAAACGCTCTCCAGTACCGATTGTTTTAGCAGCATCTGTAGATTTAACGAATACTACACCATCGGTTAACATTAACTATGAACAGGCTGCCTATGATGTAATTTCCATGCTTATTGAAAAAGGCCATAAGAGAATCGCTTATGTTGAGGGACCAGCAGAGGAGCCGGTTAACCGTCTGAAAAAATCAGTAGGATATAAACGTGCTCTTGAGGATGCAGGACTGCCGTTTGATGAAGAATTGGTTGTAGAAGGAGACTACACATACGATTCTGGTATAGAAGCTTTTGAAAAAATTGAGGAATTAACAGAGAAGCCAACAGCTATCTTTGTTGGTACCGATGAGATGGCATTAGGTGTCATTCACGGGGCACAGGACAGAAACTATTCAATTCCTTCTGATTTCGAAATTGTTGGGTTTGATAACACAAGATTGGCAACAATGGTACGCCCGCAGCTAACAACAGTTGTTCAGCCAACATATGATATTGGTGCTGTAGCTATGCGTTTATTGACAAAATATATGAATAAAGAAGAAGTTGAAAATCACATCGTTGAATTACCTCATCGATTGGAATATAGACAATCAACGAAGTAATCAATAGCTGAAATGATAAGAAGGGCTGTCCTAAACTTTAGGCAGACCCTTCTTTGCTATTTTGGTCAATTTCGTCGAATAGGATGTAGTGCCTTTTCGACAGTCAAAGCATTTTTCTCTTCAATCTCAGGTTTTCTTGGTATTGGTTTATACATATCTGTTGGATCGTACCAGCGATCGGACAGGGTAACAGGTGCCTTTTTCTGCCATTTATCAATCCATGTTTTTGGAAGGTTTTCCGGTACTTCTATTTGATTCATTTCAAGCCAAATTAAGCTCCATGCTCTTGGTACAACACGCCATATATCATATCCTCCTCCACCAACGGCAATCCACTTACCATTACAATATTGATGAGCAATTTTATGAGCAATCTTAGGAATCTCATGATAAATGGCCATTGTGGCGGATAAATGTGTTAAAGGGTCGTAAAAATGAGCATCTGCACCGTTTTGGGTTAAAATAACATCCGGTTTAAAAAAAGCAGCGACTTCTTCAATTGATGTTCGATAGGCATGAAGCCAGGAATCATCTTCAGTAAATGCGTCTAATGGAATATTGAATGTATAGCCATATCCTTTGCCTGCGCCTCTTTCTGTAATATTTCCTGTTCCCGGGAATAAGTATCTCCCTGTTTCATGGATTGATAGTGTACATACATTCGGATCATCATAAAATGTCCATTGAACTCCATCACCATGATGTGCATCTGTGTCAATGTATAAGACTTTTGCCCCGTATTTTTCTTGTATATAGCGAATAGCAACAGAACTATCATTATAAATGCAAAAGCCTGAGGCCTTTCCTCTAAAACCGTGGTGTAACCCGCCCCCAAAATTAGCAGCATGTGTTGCTTTGCCTTCCATGACATAATCTACAGCTGTTAAGGTAGCGCCAACAAGCAAAGAACTTGCTTCATGCATTTGTGGAAATATAGGTGTATCCTCTGTCCCGATCCCATAATTATTTCCTTCTTCATTTGCTAGTTTTCCGTGTCCGGCTAATTCTACAGCTTGAATATATTTTTTATCATGGATAAGAGCTAATTCTTCAATTGATGCAACCCTGGGTGTGATAATCCTTGAATCATCTAATGCATTCATGTTCTTTAATAGGTCATAAGTAAGCTCTACCCGCAACTGATTAAAAGGATGATCATGTGAAAATTTATATTGTTGAAAATCCGGTGAGTAAATGAAGACAGTGTCTTGGTTTGTCATTTTGCATTCTCCGGCAATTCAGGCCATATAACCTGATATCCTGATGATTGTATATCCTTAATAATCAGAGTTACATTTATTGTTTGGACACGAAGAACAAGAATCTTATATCGGTCATCAGTGTCAGAATAAACGAGTGCACTCGCAATATTTACTCTTCGATTTAATAATATGGACGAAACTTCTGCTAGCATGCCGGGCTTATTTGGAACTCTTATTTCAAGGTGTGAAGCAGGCTGGTCTGCACCTGTAAGCTTTACAAAAGTATGTAATAAGTCTGTCTCAGTAATCAATCCAACAAGTTTCCGGTCTTGTAGAATAGGGAGGCACCCGATTTGATTATCAATGAGGACTGCTGCAATTTCCTCAACAAAATCGAGAGGATGTCCAGTAATGAGATCTGTAGACATTACATCTTTAATAGGTTTTGTTAAAAAGTTTTCTTTTAACTCTAATTGAAAAATAGATGGACTGGCATCTTTAACATCACGTTCAGTAATAATTCCTACTAGAATATGATGATCGTTTACGATAGGAATATGTCGTATTTTATTTTCTTTCATTGACTTTAATGCCAGACTAATCGTGTCTTCAGATCGAAGAGTTATCATATTTTTTTTCATTATATGTTTAACAAGCAATTTTTTGCCCTCCTTACCCTTTAGAGCGTGCAATATAGTTTTGATTATTCGTTAATACATGAAACGGTTTTTAAATCTTAACTGATCGAATTTCTGAACAGAGTCAGAAGGAATTCTTTTTCCGATTCTAGCCATTAAACAATTAGCGGGATGGGAACTTATTTCCGGCTCATCTGTTGCATACCATTCTAAACCACCTGCATTCATCATTTTCTCCATCACTTTTCGATATTCCCACACGTTTAAACCAGAACCCTTTAAGTCCCAATGCCAGTAATATTCTGTTGTAATAATAATATAATTTTCCATTGCGTCATCCATCATGGAGACTTTTAGTAGATTTTTCCCAACTGAAAACCCTCGAAACTCAGGTGCAACCTCAATCGCCCCAAGCTCAATTAAGTCTTCCATATTTCCTTCAGACCATCTTTCCAGAGGATCGGGATATAGATATGTAACATAGCCGATAACGACATCACGGTGTCTGGCAATAATGATTCTGCCTTCTGGCAATTCTCCAATTTCAACTAGAGCCTTTTTCTGTTGATCTGGTTGACGAAAAGCAACTAAACCATTGTGAAATTCGTAGCTTGAAAGTTTATCAGGTGAAACAGGTCCTTCGATTAAAATACTTCCGATGGATGTTTTTAATTCTTTTGCATTATATGTCTTAGGGTGTTTCATTAAGTCACCGCCCTTTAGTTTTAGTGAAAGATTATCAATAATTTGTGAAAGTAAATCTTTTGGGAGATATCATATCTTTTTTCTATTATACTAGATTAATTGAAAAAATTAAGCGTTTACAAGATAGTTAAGAATATAAATTTCAAAAATTGAGAAAAATGAAGTATTGTAATATAATAGAAATTGAATTCTACATAAGGGGGAATTAGGGATGAAATTGGAAGCGTTACCAGTGGTGAAGGGTAATCATAATTTAGCAGATTACGATCATACTTATGAGACGTTCGATTGGTCAGAGGTAGAAAAGAATTTTACTTGGTCAGAAACCGGACGTATGAATGCAGCTTATGAGGCTATTGATAAGCATGCAGAAACTGCTCGTAAAAATAAGGTGGCGCTTTATTATCGCGACCCTGAACGAGAGGAAAAATATACGTTTAAAGAGTTAAAAGAGCTATCAAACAAAGCGGCAAATATCCTGAAAAACAAGGCAGATGTTGTAAAAGGTGACCGTCTTTTCGTCTTTATGCCAAGAACTCCTGAATTATATTCAGTCATCTTAGGAGCAATTAAACTTGGCGCAATTGTGGGGCCTCTGTTTGAAGCATTTATGGAAGGCGCAGTAAAGGATCGATTAGAAGATAGTGATGCTAAAGTTATAGTAACGACTCCTGAGTTGCTAGAAAGAATTCCATTAAATGAACTTCCATCATTAAAACATGTTGTAGTTGTTGGTGATTCTGTTGAAGCACCGCATATTGATTTTTTAAATGAAATGAAAACGGCAAGTAAAGAGCTGGAAATTGAATGGGTTGATAAAACCGATGGATTACTTCTCCACTACACATCAGGCTCAACCGGTAAACCAAAAGGGGTTCTTCATGTTCATCAGGCCATGGTACAACATTATCAAACAGGACAATGGGTGCTTGATTTAAAAGAAGATGATGTTTATTGGTGTACAGCTGATCCAGGCTGGGTAACAGGCACGGTATATGGTATTTTCGCACCTTGGTTGTCAGGTGCAACAAACGTTATCGTTGGAGGAAGGTTTAAGCCTGAAACATGGTATCAAACGATCGAAGACTTTGGTGTGACTGTTTGGTACAGTGCTCCAACAGCATTTAGAATGCTTATGGGTGCAGGAGATGAACTTGTTAAGCAATTTGATACGAGTTCATTAAGACATGTTTTAAGTGTCGGAGAGCCTCTTAATCCGGAAGTTGTTCGCTGGGGTGTAAAGGTATTTAATAATCGCATTCATGATACTTGGTGGATGACAGAAACAGGGGCACAACTTATTTGTAACTATCCTGCGATGGAAATAAAGCCAGGTTCAATGGGAAAACCTATCCCTGGAGTAAAAGCAGCCATTGTGGATGATCAAGGTAATGAATTACCACCGTATCGAATGGGGAACTTAGCGATTAAAAAGGGTTGGCCGTCCATGATGCATACCATTTGGAATAATCAAGAAAAGTACGAATCCTATTTTATGCCTGGTGATTGGTATGTATCAGGTGATTCAGCTTATATGGATGAAGAGGGCTATTTCTGGTTCCAAGGTAGAATAGATGATGTAATCATGACTTCAGGTGAACGTGTTGGACCATTTGAGGTTGAGAGTAAGCTTGTGGAGCATCCTGCTATTGCAGAAGCTGGTGTAATTGGAAAACCTGATCCTGTAAGAGGAGAAATTATTAAAGCATTTGTTGCCCTTCGAGAAGGCTATGAGCCGACAGATGAACTGAAGGAAGAAATTCGTACTTTCGTAAAGAAAGGTTTAGCGGCACATGCTGCACCACGTGAAATTGATTTCCGTGACAAATTGCCGAAAACACGAAGTGGAAAAATCATGAGACGTGTCCTAAAAGCATGGGAATTGGATTTACCAACCGGTGATTTATCAACGATGGAAGATTAATTTAAAACAAATAAAAAAGAGCTGATTACAGCTCTTTTTTAATACAACTATTCGTAGTTATTCGGGTTTGTTGTTGTCAGTTGAGGAAGAGGCTGGTGCCTCTTCTTGTTTTTGTTTTTGATCAGCATTTTTATTTTCATTTTGTTTGTTAGTATCTTTGTTTTGATCAGCATTTGCTGCTTGCTTTGGATCCTCAGTTTTTGGCTTTTCTTCAACTTTTGGTTTTACCTCAGCATAATCACCGATTTTAACAATAGTAGAAGGTGAAGATTCATTGCCGGCAACATCAACTGCGACAATGTAATAAGCAGCAGGGCTACTTCCAACTGATACAGATAATTTGTCAGATGACGGCAAACTCGCTACCTTTTTAAAGCTGGTTGAGTGATTTGCTGCACCATATACACGGTATCCAACAACGTCATTATCTGAGTTGGCTTTCCAGCTTATCGTTGAACCGCCAGATGAGACTCCGCTTACTTGTCTCGGCTTGGAGCCATTATCAACAATTTCTTTTCCATCTGTAACAACTAAGTTACCCCATTTAGAAGTACTAGGCAACAAGCGTTTAAGATCACTTGTACTGCTAATATTATATTTTTGAAGAACTTCTTTTTTTAGCATTACACCTTCTTGAACAAATTCAGAAGGAGCAGAAGCTGGCACTTTGTATGCTCTGTCTTTTACATACACATATTTTCCTTGTGTTAAGCTATCATCAACTTTGGTAGGAACATATTTTGCATTAAATATGTCTGTTGCGACAAGTCCTGCTTTACGGCAAAGATCTGAAGCCAATTCTCCTGTTAATGCACAATAAGATCTTTGAACAATACCACCTGGTGTTTCATGTCGGTTTTTTGGTGCAATCAAGTTTGGTTCAACATCATGTGAAGCATTCATCAGTTTTGCCCAAAGTAAGAGATTACGTTTGCTGTATGACATGCCTTTATAGTTTTGTTCCAATGGCTTTGGTGTATCATACCCAATCCATGTTCCGAATGTTACATTCGGATTTGTCGCAACGAACCATGCATCATGGTAATCTTGACCAGTACCTGTTTTTCCGGCCCAATCAGCACTAAATGAGAGGTAGCCATTTAGTGAAGCGGCTGTACCACTGCTTATAACATCCCGCATCATATCGATTGTTAAATAAGCAGTTTGAGCTGAGAATACATCGTTTTGTACCTTTTCATGTTGATAAATGACTTCTCCATCACTATTTTCAATTTTTTCTATAAGGTAAGCATCAACAAACTTACCTTGGTTGGCAAATGTTGAGTAGGCATTTACATTTTCTTCAACTGTTACTCCGTCGGTCATACCACCTAAACTTAGTGATGCTATTCCATAATCAATTTTGTTTAAGCTGGAAAAGCCCATTTTTTCTAAGTAGGAGACAGGTTTTTGATTCATAATGTTCATATATGTTTTAGCCGCGGGCACATTGTATGAATATTTCAAGGCAGTTCGTGCACTTGTTAATCCGTGGTAGGCACCGCCATAGTTTTTTGGCTTATATGAACCTGTCATTGGCGTATCCGCAATAACTGTTCCCGGTTGAGTTGCTCCCAATTCCATTGCAGGAGCATAAACCAATAATGGCTTCATTGTTGATCCATTAGCACGTAGTGCATCTGTAGCATGATTTAAATTTTCACGTTCAAAATCGCGTCCGCCAACAAAACTAATGATTTTTCCTGTCTTGTTTTCAATTAGAACACCGCCGACTTCGACAGGTTCTTGAATGGTTTTCGTTTCACCAGTGTCCGAATCTTTGATTTGTTCTGGTTTATCACTACCATAATATTCATATTGTTTAACAACTTCCTGCATCTTGTCATATATATCTTTATTTATTGTTGTATGAATTCGGTATCCATTATGTCTTATGTCTTGATCAGCGAGTGTACGGTACTGATTTTTCAAATCTATATCTTTTGTTAATTCATCTTCTGTATACCCGTCTTTTTGGGCAAGTTGTACAGCTATAATATCTTTCGCCCGATCTTCTACTTCATAAGTCAGGTATGGATATTGTTCAGTGGATGTCGGTTTTTTAGGTGTTAGATTAGCACGAATATCATATGAAAGCGCTTGTTTGTATTGCTCTTGTGAAATAAACCCGCCAGTGTACATCCGGTTTAAGACAGTTTTCATTCTGTTTATGCCTGAACTTAGATCTTCTTTTACCTTGCCGCCATCATTTGAAAATGGAGTATATCCAAACGGACTTTGAGGCAAGCCTGCGATAAATGCAGCTTGTGGAATTGATAGGTCCTTAGCAGAAACTCCAAAAATGCCTTTTGCAGCTGCTTCTACACCTGCAATATTCTTACCATTAGAATTTCGTCCAAAATCTGCAACATTTAAGTATGCTTCAATAATTTCCTCTTTCTCAAAAAACTTTTCTAATCGTAACGCTAATAGAATTTCCTTTGCTTTTCGATCAAAAGATACTTCATTTGTTAGTATTTGGTTTTTAATTAATTGCTGTGTTAGTGTACTTCCACCCGTTTGAACAGAGGCATTTGTGAATTCCTGAAAAATTGCGCGCATGATTGCTTTAGGTACAACACCGTCATGTTCGTAAAAGAGTTCATCTTCAGTTGCAATAACTGCATCAACGAGATGTTGAGAAACGTTTTCCAACTGGACTTCCTCGCGTTCAATGTCAGCATTTAATTTTCCTAAATAAATATTTTGATCAAAGAAGACCTGTGACGTCTCTTCATAGTTGTAAATATCATTTTTCATTTCTTCGTAAGATCGAACAGGTTCATCCTTCACAAGTGAAGCGAAATAACCGGCCCCTACACCCCCTGCAAAACATATACCTATAAGTCCAATAATGAGAAATAGTAAAAGGAGATTTCCAATAACATTGTATGAGATCCGTAGACTTTTACCTATATCTTTGTTAAAGGGTGAGAAACGCCTGTGTTTTTCTTCCTTTTTTTTCATTGTGCATTCCCCCAAATCTAACTTATTATAACATAGGAAATGATGAAATTTGTATGCTTTTGTCATAAAGGTTGGAAACACTTCATGCCAAGTGTTGACATTAGAATGATATTATGGTTAAAATTGCTTGTAATTAGTATATGAAAAAGCAAAGATTGGATTCAGTAATGGATGTCTCCCTGTTATTAGAGAGCTGATGGGTGGTGAAAATCAGCACATAGATATTCCATGAATTACATCCATGAGCTTCTTTTTTGAAAAGGTTAAATAACCTGAGTAGGAGAAGACGGTCTAACCGTTATGTAGTCGAGAGAGGATTACGCTTAAGTAATTCTAAGTTGGGTGGTACCGCGGATTATTTCGCCCCTTCAGTGATGAAGGGGCTTTTTCGTGTTTTCTTTGCTGAAAAATAGAATATTATAAAAAGGAGTAAAACAATGAGCGAATTATTAAATGATTTAAAGTTTAGAGGTTTAGTGAATCAAGTAACAGATGAAGAAGGCTTAGCAAAAGTTTTAGAAGAAGGAGATATTAGGCTTTACTCAGGTTTTGACCCTACTGCAGACAGTCTTCATATTGGGCATTTGTTACCTGTGTTAACTTTGCGCCGCTTTCAATTAAATGGCCATCATCCAATTGGACTTGTTGGAGGTGCTACGGGTTTAATTGGAGACCCAAGTGGGAAAAAAGCTGAGCGCACTCTTAATACAGCTGATATCGTACAAGATTGGTCTAACCGAATTAAAGGACAGTTATCAAGATTTCTTGATTTTGAGAATGAAAAAAACCCTGCCATTATCGTGAACAATTTTGATTGGATAGGAAAGCTGGATGTTATTTCATTTTTACGAGATGTTGGTAAAAACTTTGGGATCAATTACATGCTTGCAAAAGATTCTGTTCAAACGCGAATTGAAACAGGTATTTCTTTTACAGAATTTAGTTACATGATTTTGCAATCATATGATTTCTTGAATTTATACCAAAACAATGGTTGTAAATTACAAATCGGTGGAAGTGACCAATGGGGAAATATTACAGCAGGTTTGGAACTAATTCGTAAATCTGAAGAAGATTCAAAAGCATATGGATTAACAATTCCTCTTGTTACAAAGGCTGATGGGACAAAGTTTGGAAAAACAGAAGGTGGAGCTATCTGGTTAGATGCTGAAAAAACATCTCCATATGAATTCTACCAATTCTGGATCAATACAGATGATCGAGATGTAATGAAATACTTAAAATACTTCACTTTCTTGACTCATGAAGAAATCTTGGAGCTCGAAAATGAAGTTGCAACAGCACCTGAAAAACGTTCTGCTCAAAAAGCACTTGCAGAAGAGGTGACAAAGCTTGTACATGGTGAAGAAGCACTTCAACAAGCAATAAAAATTTCTGCTGCCTTATTTAGCGGTGATATTAAACAATTAACTGCGAGTGAGATTTTAGAAGGATTTAAAGATGTTCCTACTACTGAAATAGAAGAAGGCGAGATTGGCTTAATCGATTTACTAATTCAAGCAAAAATATCTCCGTCAAAACGTCAAGCTCGTGAAGATATTTCAAATGGTGCGATTTATATTAATGGAGATCGTGAGCAAGATTTAACAAAAGTTATCACAAACGAAGATAAGATTGATGGAAAGTTCACAGTCATCCGCAGAGGAAAGAAGAAGTATTTCCTAATTCGTTACGTAAAATAACATTTATTAGTGGGGGAACTCAATAATGATTCTACAAAAGAATCTGTTATTGGGTTTTTTTATATAAATAAGAACAAAAAAACCTATGCCAAAGGACATAGGTTTTTTTACTATTAACGAGAGTAGAACTCAACGATAAGAGCTTCGTTAATTTCAGCAGGTAATTCAGAACGCTCAGGTAAGCGAGTGAAAGTACCTTCTAATTTATCAGCGTCGAAAGTTAGGTAGTCAGGTACGAAGTTGTTTACTTCAATAGATTCCTTAACGATGTCAAGGTTACGAGATTTTTCACGTAAAGTGATTGTTTGACCAGGTTTTAATTGGTAAGATGGGATATCTACACGTCCGCCATCTACCATGATATGACCGTGGTTAACTAATTGACGAGCTTGACGGCGAGTACGAGCTAAACCTAAACGGTATACTACGTTATCAAGACGAGAATCAAGAAGAATCATGAAGTTCTCACCATGGATACCAGCCATTTTACCAGCTTTATCAAATAAGTTACGGAATTGGCGCTCATTTACACCATACATGTGACGAAGCTTTTGCTTCTCTTGTAATTGTAATCCGTATTCAGAGATTTTTTTGCGTTGTCCCGGACCGTGTTGTCCTGGAGCATATGGACGCTTTTCTAATTCTTTACCTGTACCACTTAATGAAATACCTAAACGACGAGAGAGTTTCCAGCTTGAGCCTGTATAACGAGCCATGCTAACTCCTCCTTTATGTTTTTATTTTGCATAAAATAAAAACCAAACTGATTGACAATCATGCACATTTTATTTTCATGTATCCTCGCTCCAGCAGCATAGAGTTACTCGATACACCTCCTTATAAAAAAGGGGAATAAAATGAAATCAAAACTGCTACATCAATAGGCTGCATATTTTATACACAACGAACATTATATGTTTTTGTATGTATAAAGTCAAGAAGCTTTACATAAAAAATATGTAATAAAGAGCAAACTCATAAATAAAAACATTTCGTCTACTATAAATAGGAAAGTTTTATGATATAATGAATTATCAAATTTTGTAACTTACTGGTGTGGGTGATTTCATGAATAATCAAGTTCAAGCGATAAAAGGTGCTTTTTTTGATTTAGTAAATAAATGTAATGATTATTGTTCTGTTATTGACTTAAATAATGAGCTTGTTACAGTTTTAAAAAGAGAGCTTGCTATTGGTCATGTTGCTTTTTATTCATTGTCGCCACAAACGAATTCCTTCCCGTTTCAAATGTTCCTACACAATTTTAAGCCAGGACAAGCTATTTGGATTCAAAAAGATGTATTGCTTCCAATATATTGCCATGAGGATATGTGTGGAGTCATAGAACTTAGGGAATTTGACAGCACTATATCTGTTGATTTAGATGAAGTTGCAAAAGCATGTTCAGAATTTTATACCTATTACATACACTCTTTTCAGTTAAGAGAAAAGGAACAAAAGTATGAAAAACTATATTATTTAACCGAGAAGTTTCATTCTCTTATGAATAAAGATGATGTTTTAGTTGCATTAATAGAAACATTACAAAAAATGTATCAGGAGTATACGTTCTATTTGTTTCTATCACATGATAATGAAAACAAACACCATTTACCTATAAAAAATTTAAGTTTTGATGATCAGGATGATGAAATGGCAATGGAAGCTTTTGTTACCGGAAAAGCTCAGTCTATTATTCATGAACAGACCAAAGACATGTTTTTTTATTCACCATTAAAAGGAAAACAAGGTGTATACGGGGTTCTGCAGGTAGTCATCCATTTCGCATTAAATTTAGATGAACAAGATAGGCATTTCATTACACTGCTAACAAATGCTGCAGGAACTGCGATGGAAAATGCACAGCTTTATGATCAATCAAAGAGATTAATTAAAGATTTGCAATTAATAAATGAAACATCACACAGGTTAAATAAAAATCTGAGATTAACTGATACGATGAGCTATATGTCTATGCGAATCTTGGAGTCATTCCAAGCGGATGAGGTCGGGTTCTTTACTAAAAATAGCAATGACATTCATATTTTTCCAGGAAGCACTAGCTATTTTGAGTCAGAGGAAGTAAAGGTATATATTAATTATATTCAAGAGAAGCTTGAAAAAGATTTAGAAGGATTGTTTTTGGGAGATATAACATCACATCTTCCTGGTTTGCCATATTCTTCTGTTATGGCCGTTCCAATGGTTCAAAGTGATGTGCTTAAAGGATGTGCTTTAGTTCTTCACAAAAACCCTTATCATTTTTCTTTTGATATGTACAAATTGCTTCAATCGCTGATACACCATTCTACACTGGCATTATCAAATTCTTTATTAAGAGAAGAGCTTGAGACATTAGTGAAAACTGATCAATTAACACAATTATATTCACGTAATTATATGAATTCCTGCATTGAAAATTCGATGAATATAGATCGGCAAGGTACATTTGTATTAATTGATATCGATAATTTTAAGGCGATAAATGACAATTATGGACACCAGATTGGTGATGAAGTTCTCGTTCAAGTTGCAAATATACTAAAAAACAATATTAGGGATCATGATATTGGAGCAAGATGGGGTGGAGAAGAATTGGCCATCTATTTACCACATGTAGAACTTGATGCGGGTACAGCTATTGCAGAAAGAATAGTGAAAAGAGTAAAGGAAAACACTTTACCGACTGTAACAATCTCATGTGGGGTGTCACATTGGAAGGCAGAGCATGAAAGGAATTATGATGAATTGTTCAGACGGGCAGATAAAGCTTTATATGCTGCAAAGAATTTAGGGAAAAATCAAGTGATAGTTCAGGTGAGCTGATGGTAAGCTCACCTTTTATACTATTATCTTTTAAACATGTTCCATTAAAACATCAACAAACTCTTCTAAAAAAGTTTGGTCCTGTTCATTAAAACGATTTTTTGATGGGCTATCGATATCAAGGACACCGATCACTTTGCCATCTGAAACAAGAGGTACGACGATTTCTGAGTTAGAAGCAGCATCACATGCAATATGTCCTGGAAATTGATGAACGTCTGCAATTCTTAATGTTTCTTTTTTTTCTGCAGCAGTACCACACACACCTCTTCCAAGCGGGATTCTTACACATGCAGGAAGTCCTTGGAATGGCCCTAAGACAAGCTGATCTTCTTTCAACAGATAAAAGCCTACCCAGTTGATATTCTCTAAAAATTGATTTAGGAGAGCAGACGCATTAGATAGGTTTGCAATGATATCTTCTTCCCCTTCTACTAATGCTCTTAGTTGTTTAATAACTAAAACTGATTGTTCAGCTTTATTGCCTTGGTATTTTTCGACATGAAACATCTTTATTACCCACCTTTTGATTATTTTTTTGCTATAGAAAAAACTTTGTCGAGAAAAACATGAAGGAGTAACTCCCCTATAAATTGAATTTGTAACATAAGGTATAGGGGGTGTGAAATTTGACTCAAGAAAATACACGAGATACAAAACAAAAAATAGTAAATGCAGCAATCTACCTTTTTAACTCGAAAGGATTTACAGGAACTTCTGTTAGAGAGATTGCTTCCAGAGCAAATGTGAATGTTGCACATATCTCATATTATTTTAAAGGAAAGGGTGGTTTACTCGAATACTTAGTGTCATATTATTATGAAGGGTACTTAAAAGTAATTGAAGAAAACTACACCCAAATTAAGTTTGGTCATGCCTATTCAGTCTTAAGTAAATTGGCTCTTGATTTGCTCTACTACCAGCATGAAAATCGCCAGCTTTCAAGATTGGTCTATCGGGAAGTAACGGTAGACTCCGTTCTGATCCGTGAAGTAATGACGACTTATTTAACAAAAGAAAAGTATTATCTCAAATCATTATTGGAACAAGGGATCGAGGAAGGACAGTTTCGAAAAGGTTTTGTCCCACATATGATTATCCAGCTAAGAAGTCTTTTGCATATGCCGTATTTACAGCCCCAATACATGAGTGAGGTCCTTCATATTCAACCACATGAAGCGTATTTCGTCCATCAGTATTACAAAGAATTGAAAATTTGGCTTAATTCCTTGTTAGCAGAGCAAACGACAAAAGAAAATCGGTTAGTAGCGATTCCTTAAAAGATCATAATGTGTATAGTTCTTTCCAACGTCCCTAGCACTATGGGCATCAGATCCATAGATGAGAGGGATTTTTTGTTTTTGAGCTAAATAAATGATATCCGAATTCGGATAGGTTTCTCCACAATATTCTTTTCTTAATCCGGCAACGTTATAATCCAGTTCAAGGTTTTTCTCCTTTACAGATGCCAGTATTTTCTCTATTATCTTTAGCATTGAAAACGTTACAGGGTAAAGCTTTTGGAATTTATTAACTAATGTAATATGACCAATTCGCTTTGGCTTATAGTCGCCTAATTGGCTATTAATAGATTTTAACACTTCATTATAATAAATATGATGAACATGATATAAGGATCCTGCCTCATTAATCATTAACCCGAACGTTTTTTCATCAAAGTCCATGCAATAGTATCGGTCATTAATCTTCAAAAAATGGACGGATAAGATACTATCATCTAGAAATTTACCATATTCGTTTAGGAAATCGGTTATTTCTTGTTCATAGTCTTGAATATAGTCAACTTCCAAGCCGATATGAATGCGAATATCATTTTTATGCTTTTCTTTCATTTCTTGAACACTTTGAATATAATCTTCCATCTTATAGTAGTCCAATGCACTGTCTTTCATTGGTGTTGGATCAATAAAACCCTTTGGAAGCGGAGCGTGTTCCGTAAATGTTAAATCTGTAAAACCCTCTTGAACAGCTTGTGCAATATACATTTCAAGTGTGTCCTTCGTTCCATGTGGACAAAAAGGTGTATGAACATGCCCATCCTTTTTCCTCATCACTCACATCACCCTCCAAATTGTTAGGATTATGATTTGACCCTTTTTCCAGGTTCTAAATGGCCATTTAATTGAAGTGGACAAATAATGTAAAAAAATTTAAATTTCTGGTCAAAAAATGTCGTTTACATGGTATCATAAATACATTGAAATAACATTAAGAAAGTTTCAATTATAAGATGAAAATCAAAATCATAATAACTTTGTTATTGTGTAAACTTTTTAAAATTGAAATCATAACACATAAAAATATAAATTCGATGTATTTTTACATCATGGAGAAAGATTTTTCTCCTTAACAAGGATTTGTGTAGTAACGAGGGGGCTAACTATGGAGGTTTTAATTGGACTAGTCCTTCTGATATGTATTTTATCGGGTTCCGGATACATGTTTAGAAGAAAGATCTATAAAGAGGTTGATCGATTAGAGGCACGTAAGATTGAAGTCATGAATCGTTCCATTATTGATGAACTGTCAAAAGTTAAAGAATTAAAAATGACCGGACAAGCTGAAGAGTTGTTCGAACAGTGGAGAAGTGAATGGGATGAGATTATCACCAGCCAACTTCCCAAGATTGAAGAACTATTGTTTGATGCGGAAGAATTTGCGGATAAATACCGCTTTAAAAAGTCACAAAATGTCCTTCAGCATATTGATAATATGTTAATGACTGTGAACGAAAACATTGACAAAATCATTGAAGAAATTAATGAATTAGTAACTAGTGAGGAAAAGAATGCTGTTGAAGGTGAAGAGGTTAAAGAGCTGTATAAAAAAGTCAAAAAAACCTTATTGGCCCATAGTCGACAGTTCGGTAAAGCTCACCGGAAATTAGATGAGAATCTAACTTCAATTACAGATTCTCTTAAAGAATTTGATCATGAGACCGAACAAGGAAATTATCTTTTAGCAAGACAGGTTTTGATCAATTTGAAACAACAACTTGATGTCCTTCAATTTAAAATGGATGAGATTCCTAAATTATTAACAGAATGTACAGTTACGATTCCTAGTTTAGTTAATGAACTAAAAGACGGCTACAAAGAGATGAAGGAAGCAGGATATTGCTTAGAACATTTTCAGCTGGATATGGAACTGGACAAAATTAATACAAACTTGGAACAGTTCAAAGGGAAAATAGAGGAAGCAGAACTTGATGATGTGCAGGAGGGGCTTCAGCTTATCCAGGAATCAATAGACCAAATGTACGATCTACTTGAAAAAGAGGTTGAGGCAAATCAGTTCGTTAAACAAACAAAAGATCAAATTAACACGAAATTAATTAAGCTATCTGAGCAGAAGCTCTCGACAATTGAAGAAACGAATCTTGTTAAGCAAAGCTATCAATTATCGGAAACTGAGCTTGATAAACAGAAGTTACTAGAAAAACGCATTACACAGGTAGAAAAGAAATTTGTCCAAATCCAACAAAATCTGTTAGAAGATCAAGTAGCTCATTCTATCGTTAAAGAAGAACTTGAAAAAATTCAAAAGCAGATCTCAGAACTATTCGATGAGCACAACCAATATCGCGAAATGCTTCAAACACTTAGAAGAGATGAGCTTGAAGCACGAGAGAAACTAGTTTCATTGAAACGATTGCTTTTAGAAACAACCAGATCTGTTCAGCAAAGTAATATTCCCGGACTACCTGAAGAATTTTTAAAGCTAATTGAACTAGGAAAAAGAGATGTTCAAAAAGCAACAATGAAACTAGAAGAAATACCTCTTAATATGTTGATGGTCAATGAGTTACTTAAGAGTGCCGTTGAATCTGTTGATTCCCTAAAGGCATTTGCGGATGAATTAATTGAGCAGGTCTACTTATTTGAACAGGTCATTCAATATGGCAATAGATACCGTAGCCGTCAACCACAATTAGCAAACAAATTCATCGAAGCGGAGAAATTATTTAGAGAGCATCTATATAAAGAAGCATTAGATACTGCAGCAGCTGCAATTGAGCAAGTTGAACCTGGCTCAATCAATAAATTACAGAATATAATAAACGAACAAGAAAAAAATGTTTTAGTGAAAAAATAATTGTAGATATTTTAAACAGGAATGTAAAGAATGCAGGTGCCCCTCTTCTTGATCATTCCTGTTTTTTTACGTAATTATTTTTCTTTCACACTCTATTATGATATGATTACAAATTGATAAAAGATAGCTATGGAGGAAATAACATGTTGTATCTAGACAACAGTGCAACAACAAAACCTTATAAAGATGTCCTTTCAACTTACATGAAAGTGACAGAAGATTATTTTGCAAATCCTTCTTCAATCCATAAATTAGGAAGTAAAGCTGAAGCTTTATTGGTTCAATCAAGAAAACAAGTTGCAGGCTTATTAAATGTTTCGGATGAAGAGATCATCTTTACTTCAGGTGGAACTGAAGGAAATAATTTAGCAATAAAGGGTGCAGCATTCGCATATAAGCACAAGGGTAACCATTTAATCACATCTGTTATTGAACATCCATCTGTTTTAGAAGCGTTTAAACAATTAGAAGCCATTCATGGTTTTCAGGTAACATACTTAGAGGTAGACGAAAATGGACGAGTATCTGTTGATGAGTTGAAAGAAGCTATACAGGAAAATACGATTCTTGTTTCTGTTATGCATGTACATAATGAAATAGGAATGATTCAACCAATTGAACAGATTGGAAAGATGATTAAGCAATACTCAAATGCTATTTTCCATGTTGACTATGTTCAGGGTGTAACAAAGGTGCCCCTGAATTTTTATGGAGCCGGCATTGATTTATGTACGATTTCAGGACATAAATTTCATAGCCTAAATGGTACGGGTGCTTTATTTGTGCGAAAGGGTATTCAATTAGTTCCCCTATTTTCTGGAGGGGCTCAAGAGCTACAATTAAGATCAGGTACTGAAAGCTTAGCTGGAATTGTATCGATGACAAAAGCATTAAGAATGTCTATGGAGAAAGCAAACCGACAGATAGAATATCTATTTGCAACACATAAGAAATTAAGATCTGAATTAACAAAAATAGATGGTGTTAAAGTAAATACTCCTGAGGAATTTTATGCACCTCATATTATGAATTTTTCAGTACCGGCATTAAAATCAGAAGTTCTCATCCACTTTTTCGGAGAGAACAATATATTTGTATCAACAACATCAGCTTGTTCATCAAGAAATAAAAAGGTAAGTCAGGCATTGCTTTCGATGAATAAGAGCGAAGACATTGCTAAATCCGCGATTAGGATTAGTTTATCACTTGATCACAATGAAGCCATTATTGATCCATTTGTGACAACACTTACAAAAGGAATAGAAAAACTAACGAAAGTTATGAGGTAGAAAAATGGAATTTGATCACATATTAATTCGGTTTGGGGAAATATCTACTAAGGGAAGAAATAGAAAGAAGTTTGTTGATCGTTTGAAAAAAAATATAAAAGAAGTTCTCAATCAATTTCCTAGCTTAACCTATGAAGGTACAAGAGATCGATTATATATTCATTTGAATAATGAGCAGCATGAAGAAATTGTGGAGAAGCTTAAACTTGTTTTTGGTATTCAATCGTTTAGTTTAGCTATTAAATGCAAAAGTGAAATAACGGATATAAAAGAAATGGCGTTAAAAGCTGTGAAAAGTTTATATAAATCGAATGATACGTTTAAAGTAACGGCTAAAAGAGCCGATAAGCAATTTCCATTGGACACTAATGAGCTTAATTATCAAATTGGAAGTCACATATTAATTCATACTGAAAATCTAACGGTAGATGTAAAAAAACCGGATATAAATGTCCGAGTGGAAGTTCGTGTTGAGGCTACCTATATTACTTGCTATGATTTCAAAGGTGCTGGTGGACTGCCGGTTGGCTCAGGTGGGAAGGCTATTCTGTTATTATCAGGTGGAATTGATAGTCCGGTTGCAGGCTTCTTATCATTAAAAAGAGGTGTAGAACTGGAAGTTGTTCATTTTTTCAGCCCGCCGTATACGAGTGAACGTGCGAAACAAAAGGTAATTGATTTAACAAAAGAATTAACAGCATATGGTGGAAAAATAAAACTTCATATCGTTCCTTTTACAAAGATTCAAGAAAAAATTCAGGAACAAGTTCCGGAAAATTATACAATGACATCTACTCGTAGAATGATGGTGAAAATAGCTGACCAACTCAGACAAAAGCAGCAAGCGTTAGCGCTTATAACAGGTGAAAGTCTAGGGCAGGTAGCAAGTCAAACCCTTGAAAGCATGGTGGCGATTAATGATGTGACGAGTACACCAATTTTAAGGCCGCTTATTACAATGGACAAAACAGAAATCATTGAAATTGCCAAAGAAATTCATACACATGATATTTCAATAAGACCATATGAGGACTGCTGTACGATTTTTACTCCAGCGAATCCAAAAACAAAACCGAAAGTTGATAAAGTATCGAGATTTGAAAGTTTTGTGGACTTTGAAGAGCTTGTCACAGAAGCGGTTAATAATGTTAATACTTTAACTATAACAGAAAATCAAAAAGATGAATTTGCAGATTTATTTTAAATCTGACTATCTAGATGAGCATGGAAAACAAACAATATTTTGTGAAGAATTACCAAAAAAAAAGATGAATGAAGCCATGTGTATTTACACATTCTATACTCACAAGGAGGTGATACACATGGCACAAAACAGCGGTTCAAACAGCTCAAATCAATTAGTTGTACCTGGTGCTGCACAAGCAATCGACCAAATGAAGTATGAGATCGCTTCTGAATTTGGTGTAAACTTAGGACCAGAAACAACTTCACGTGCAAACGGTTCTGTTGGTGGTGAAATCACAAAACGTTTAGTTTCTTTTGCTCAACAACAAATGAGCGGTTCTTTCCAAAAATAATAGAATAAACATGGCTACTAAGGGTGGGGGTAACCCCACTCTTTTCTTGTTCAAGTGTCCAACTCCACCGGAGATGAGTAAAGGGAGGTACATAATATGACAAGAGATGACCGTGAAAACATCGCAGAAGACGGTGAACGAGAGCAGCAACAAAGATTAGAAAAAAGTAGAAAACAACAAAGAAAAAGAAGAAATGAGCCGAAAAACGCGAAACAGGCAAATGAACAAAGTTAATATTTAAAAACAGACCCTCATAAGGTCTGTTTTTTGCATATTGCAAATACTAGGGTTGTATATATTAGAGTGCTTTTATTTCATAAGATTTTAAAAAGTTATATTTATTAGGTATAATATGTATGTATGATCCAAGAAGGAGGGGGAAGTATGGTAAGAGAAGAGCTTCTTGCGCCACCCATTTATAATTTAGTAGAAGAAATAGAAAAGTATTCTAAAGATGTTACAAAGGTAGCTCTAAAATGGGAAAATGAATCAGGTGAGACAAGTGAGATTACCTATAGTTCACTAATAAAAAGAGTAAATCGGATTGGAAACGCTTTCATTAACAGAGGACTAAAGCAAGGTGATAAAGTTCTTGTGGTGATCCCTAGAGTTATTGATGCTTATGCCGTTTATTTAGGAGCCTTAAAGGCAGGGTTAGTCGTTATTCCTAGTTCTGAAATGTTACGTACAAAGGATTTACAATATCGCATAACACATGGTGATGTAAAAGCTATAGTAAGCTATGGTTTATATACCAGTGAGTTTAAAGATATAAAAGAATATGATTCAATTAAAAAGTTTGTCATTCATGGATCTGAGCATGATTGGATTTCTTTAGAACAACTATTAAACACGCAAAGTACTGAAATGGAAATGGTAAAAACAGAATCCTCGAGTATGGCATTTATCTCCTATACTTCAGGAACTACAGGAAATCCTAAAGGAGTTGTCCATACACATGGCTGGGCATTTGCACATTTAAGGACTGCCGCTAAAAACTGGCTAAGTATAAAAGAGGAAGATGTTGTTTGGGCAACTGCAGGACCTGGTTGGCAGAAGTGGGTGTGGAGTCCCTTTCTATCCGTTCTTGGGAGCGGGGCAACAGGTTTAATTTATCATGGTAAATTTAATCCGGAGAAATATCTCCAACTCCTTGATAACTATAATGTTAATGTTTTATGTTGTACTCCAACTGAATATCGTTTGATGGCAAAGGTTGAAAACCTTGAGAATTATTCGCTTTCTTCTTTACATAGTGCCGTTTCTGCAGGGGAGCCGTTAAATCGTGAGGTAATTGAGACATTTGAGAAGTATTTCAATGTACAAGTTAGAGACGGTTATGGCCAAACAGAAAACACATTATTAGTTGGTGTAATGAAAGGAATGGAAATTAAACCAGGTTCTATGGGAAAACCAACGCCTGGAAATGATGTGAAAATTATTGATGATGAAAGCAATATTTGTAAGGTTGGAGAAGTTGGTGATATTGCTGTACATCGTGATACCCCCGCCTTATTTAAGGAGTACTATAAAGACTTTGAACGAACAACGATGCAATTTAGAGGGGACTATTATGTAACAGGAGATCGTGCAAAAATGGATGAAGACGGATACTTCTGGTTTGAAGGAAGAAGTGACGATATTATTATTAGTTCTGGATACACGATTGGACCATTTGAAGTGGAAGATGCGCTTGTAAAGCATCCATATGTAAAAGAATGTGCAGTAGTTGCTAGTCCTGATGAAGTGAGAGGAAATATAGTTAAAGCTTATGTTGTGTTAAGAAATCCATCCTTATCAGAACAAAAGGAAATGACTAAAACCCTGCAGGATCATGTCAAGACTTTAACAGCCCCATATAAATATCCTCGTGAAATAGAATTTGTCGAGGATTTACCTAAAACAACTTCCGGTAAAATTCGCAGGGTTGTTTTAAGAGAACGGGAGCTGCAACTAAAACAAGGATAACAAAAAAATTAAAACCGAGAGCTATTCTCGGTTTTTTTGATATTATCAGAATTTATTAGTTTTGTAATTAGTTTCAGTGTCTAGCTCCAGCGCCTAGCCCCTCGAGGTCATAAGTCAATTTGGAATTGAAGGCAAAGAACGCCTTCTATTCCAAATCGCCTTATGCTTGTCGGGGCTGACCAAGGCGCTTGCGCTTTTCTTATATGGTTTGTTCTGTGCTACTATTATTGAAAAGATTTTGACTTTGGAGGGATGGATAGTGGGTATTTTGTGGTATGGAGGAAGAATTTATACGCTGGAGAACGAAGGGAATACGGTACAAGCTGTTTTGACCAGTGAAGGTCAAATTGTAGCCACTGGAAATCCCAAATTTCTCAGGGCAGTATTCCATAAAGAAATCGCAAAAGAACATAATCTGCAAGGTAATACGATGATACCAGGATTAGTTGATAGTCATATGCATTTAATTGGACATGGGGAAAAGCTGTTAAGATTGGATTTTTCAAAAATAAAGAGTTCCGCTGAAATGCTTGATATGATAAAGCAAAGAGCAAGTGAAGTTCCTAAAGGCCGTTGGATCATTGGTGAAGGGTGGAATGAAAACCAATTAGAGGATAGTAAGATTCTTCATAGAACAGAACTGGATGAAGTATCACCAAATCATCCTGTTCTGCTAAAACGAATATGCCGTCATGCGCTAATTGCCAATTCAAAAGCATTACAACTTGCGAATATTTCCAAGGAAACAATTGATCCTGCCGGGGGAGTTATTGTTAGAGGCGATGACAATCATCCAACAGGTTATTTACTGGATAAAGCTCAGGATATGCTATTATCTATTTCTCCCTTTCCAACGTTGGATGAAATTCAATATGCACTAGAAATCTCAATAAAAGATTGTTATAAAAAAGGTCTGGTTGGTGGCCATACTGAAGATCTTTCTTATTATGGTAGTTTGGAAAATACTTTAAAAGCATACGAAAATGTTGTGGAAAAAGGACTGAAGTTTCGAAGTCATTTATTAGTTCATCATCAAGTAGTTGATGAATTTCACCTTAGAAAAAGAGAGAATGGTCCGTTTATAGAATTTGGAGCGATGAAAATTTTTGCGGATGGTGCATTAGGGGGCAGAACAGCCTTATTAAGCTTCCCTTATAAAGATGATCCGACAACTTCAGGGGTGGCTATTCATACAAAAGAAGAAATTGAGGAATTAATTAAAAAAGCAAGAAGATTTAAGATGGAAGTTGCAGTACATGCAATTGGTGATTTAGCTTTTGAATGGATTCTCGACTTAATTGAAAAGCATCCGCCTGGTGATAGACAACATGATCGTCTAATTCATGCTCAAATTTTAAGAGAGGAATTAATCGAAAAGGCCAAATCACTACCTATTATACTTGATATTCAGCCTCGTTTTGTTGGGAGTGATTTTCCCTGGGTGATAGATCGGATTGGTGAAGAGAATTTGAAATCCTGTTATGCATGGAAAACTCTCATAGACATAGGAATTCCTTGCGCAGGAGGTTCTGATGCCCCAATTGAGCCAGTGGATCCGATACTCGGAATTTACGCTGCAATGAAAAGGACAAGCGATTACGAAAAATCGGGGAAATCCTATTTGCCAGAGCAAAAGCTTAGTGTATATGAAGCGGTAGAATTATATACAAAGGGCAGTGCCTATGCTGTTCATAAAGAAAGGAAACAAGGGATGATCAAACCGGGTTATGTTGCTGATTTCACCGTTTTTGATCAGGATATTTTTGCGATAGATGCGGAAGAATTACTAAATACAAATGTTGTCATGACAGTTGTTGATGGTGACATAATGTATAAAAGGGGACAGTGAAAGCTGGCCCCTTCTTCAAAGTCTATTTACAAAAACGTTCTTTTTACTTTTTCCCAGAATGAGTTATCCTTCAACTTAACTGTTTTAATCGGGAGCTCACTTAGACTATATTCAAGCTGCTGTACATGACGAATACTAAGTGCTTCGTTATCAATACCGATCACCGGGTAATCGTTTCCATCCTGAACAACTTTAAGAGTTAATTTTCGTTTATCACTCAAAATAAAAGAAGAACCTAAGGTACGGTATAAATTGTTATTTAAAGATGCCAGTTCACTTACCTGTAAGCATGGTAGCATAGGATCAACAACTGCTCCATTTACTGATTTGTTATATGCTGTACTTCCGGTTGGTGTAGAGATTAGCATCCCGTCACCTCTAAATGTTTCGAAGTGAAGATCATCAATAAAGACATCAATAACAAACGTTTTAATAATACTTGAGCGGATGGAACATTCATTTAAACATTTGAATGAAGTATTATTGTCAATTTTTACATCTAAAACAGGGTATCTTCTAACTTCAATTTGAGATTCATTCATTGCTTGAAGCATTTTCTCCCGGTCATCAAGATGGAAATCACAATATAGACTTAATGTATCATCCACACCAATTCCTACATATAAACAATCTGCTCTGAAATTTGTTTTTCTTACAGCTTGAAGAAAGGCACCATCCCCGCCAATACTGACAATGATGTTCGCATTTTTATGATCTTCTACGACTTTAAAATCTCTTTCCCTTGCGAAATTGATCAATGAGTGAATTTTATCAATCGTGCTTTCATCTTTTTTGTAATAAAAATAAACATTTCGACGGTCTGACATAGTGAATCCTCCTTATATATGTATACCTCCACTTTTTTCCTGGAAGATGGTACAATACTTTATGTTGTTTAGTTTACCACTTTTGCACGATTAAATGTTTGATTCTGCTAGAATAAAGCATATTGAAATTCTAGCAAAAATTAGGGAGGTAGAAAAAAGATGAATGGTAAACGATGGGGAGCAATTGCTATAGCTGGGGTTTTATTTGTATTTTCCATCATTATAAGTTCGACAATGATGTTTCTAAATCAAAGTGAAATGTTCTCAGAGGCTTTTGCGAGCGGATCAGAATTCTCTGAAGAAGTAATTGAGGAAGGCTCTGAATTCAACAAAATCCTGGTACTGAATGTTAACGGAGTTATTCAAGATACAGGTGAAGATGTTACATCTTTCTTTAGCACCGCTGGCTATCAACATCAAACATTCCTGGATATGGTTGAAGCAGCAGGTGATGACGATGCAATTAAAGGGATTATATTACGTGTGAATTCACCAGGCGGTGGAGTGGTTGAAAGTGCTGAAATACATAAAAAACTCTTAGAATTAAAAGAGTCCAGTAAAAAACCGATTTACGTTTCTATGGGGACGCAAGCAGCTTCAGGTGGTTATTATATTTCAACTGCAGGCGATAAAATCTTTGCAGCACCAGATACATTAACTGGCTCGCTTGGCGTTATTATGCAATCTGTTAACTATGGTGAGCTAGCTGAAAAGTATGGTGTGAAATTTGAAACCATTAAAAGCGGCCCATACAAAGATATTTTCTCACCTACACGTGATATGACTGAAGAAGAGAGAAAAATCTTACAAGCGATGGTAAACAATGCATATGACGGTTTTGTAGATGTTATTACACAAGGGCGTCCATTATCCGAAGAAGAGGTTCGTAAGGTTGCAGATGGACGAATCTATGATGGAAGACAAGCAAAGGAAAATAAACTAGTCGATGAACTAGGTTATTTTGATGATACAGTAGCGACTATGAAAAAGGATTTGAAGTTGAAAGATGCGAAGGTCGTTCAATATGGGTCAGCCTTAGGATTTGAGAGCTTCCTTTCTATGAGTGCTAGCAAAATATTTAAAGAAGACGCCGAGTTATCAATTCTTCTTCAGCTTTTATCAAATTCAAATTCGCCTAGATTGATGTATTTATATTCTGAGTAAGGGGGACTAAAACGTGGACAGTACATTTGAAGGTCCAGAGCAAAATGAATCTGTTGAACAGATGCCTGTAGATAAGAAATCAATCGTTCATTATCCAAACATGCTTGCTGGGTTTTGGATTCGTTTTTGGGCATATCTAGTAGATTTACTTGTAATAGGAAGCGTAAATCGCATTATCATATATCCCTTATTCAGTTTTATTGGCTTAGATACAAGCGACTCATTTATCTTCTCTCCAGTTTCCATTGCAACAGCTATTACCTATTTTGCCTATTTTGTTTTTATGACAAAGTTCCTGAACCAGACTTTAGGTAAAATGATCTTTGGATTGAGGGTCGTATCGAATGATGATACGAGTCTAAACTGGAGTACGATTATATTTAGAGAATTAGTTGGAAGATATATATCTAAGATGATATGGATCGGCTTCCTAATTGCAGCCTTTACGCCGAAAAAACAGACTTTACATGACATTTTTGCAGACACACTAGTCATTCATGAAAAGGTTTTTTCAAAATCAGTAAAAGAAGAAACAATTTATAACACTAGTCCTTCTGAAATATAGATAATACAATTATGTTGTTCTTAGAACCTGCTATATAAAATAGCAGGTTTAATTTGTTTATATAGAGGTGATAATGAGAAATTGAAAGGATGTGATGAATTTGTTGTGGATCATAATAATTCTTATGATATTATTCTTTATTCTTTTTCTTATCTTCATCACAAAAATAACGATTATCCTTGATCTTCAACATATCGGAAATGATGATCATTTGAAAATCAAACTACGTGCTTGGCGATACATTCGGTATACAATAAATATCCCTCTTGTAAAGATCGATGATGAAGCCAATCTAATCATAAAAAAAGAACAAAAAGCCGGGGCAGAAGAGTCCAATCGTAAAGTAAAGGAAACGGAAAATAAAATAACACCAGAAGAAGAAGTGAGAGCTTTACATGATGTAAAAGAAATACTTCAACATATTATAGGGTTACATAAAATAGTTCGTCGTTTTTTAAAGAAAATAAAAGTGAAGGAATTCGAGTGGCACTCACAGATAGGAATAGGAGATGCTGCACATACCGGTATGATTACTGGGGTTGCTTGGTCTATTAAAGGTGGTGTTGTAGGACTAATCAGTAGCTATATGAAATTGCAAACAGTCCCTGTCATGACGATATCACCTGCTTTTAATGTTTTTTGCTCAAGGACAAAACTCAAATGTATGATTCAGTTTAGAATCGGGCAAGCTATTTTCGCAGGTATTCAGTTCATAAAATATTGGCGGGGAGGTCGTCCTCACTTAAAAAGTAAACCATTTTCATTTTTTGCAAATTAAGAATAGACGACCATTCTCGGAAGGTATATGAACTTGACCGTTTAGTTATTTCTAAAGGAGGATACATAAAATGAGTGATCATCCAATTCAAGGATTAATGAAAACCGCGATGGAAAACCTTAAGCAAATGATTGATGTTAATACAATCGTAGGCGATCCAGTCGAAACACCAGATGGTAGTGTTATTCTAACTGTTTCAAAAGTAGGATTTGGGTTTGCTGCCGGTGGTAGTGAATTTAATTCAACAAGTACAGAAGGAAGTAATGGGCAAAATGGTCCTAAGCTTCCGTTTGGTGGAGGAAGTGGAGGAGGAGTTTCAATTACTCCAATTGCTTTTTTAATTGTTTCATCAAATGGCGTGAAAATGCTTCATCTAGATGAAAGTACTCATTTATATGAGAAAATACTAGAAGCTGCTCCTCAAGCAGTTGAAAAGATTCAAGGTGTCTTTAAGAAAAATAAAGATAATGAGTCATCTAAGAGTGATCCGTTGGAAAATACTGGTTCAACGAACAAGCAAGATTTAGATATTTAACTGCCTACTAGTAGGCAGTTATTTTTCTGAAGAAGAATATGAAGAGATAATCATATTTATTGATAAATATGGAAAGCTAGGATATATTTACTCTGTACATAATTTTAAGGGAGGAATTTCGGTATGGCTTCAATTACGTTTAAAAACAACCCTGTAACTTTGATTGGAAATGAAGTAAATGTAGGTGATCAAGCACCAGACTTTACTGTATTATCAAATGATTTATCTCCTGTTACATTAGCGAATTCAAAGGGGAAAGTACGCATTATCTCAGTCGTACCATCTATTGATACTGGTGTATGTGATGCACAAACTCGTCGTTTTAACGAAGATGCATCCAATCTTTCAAATGTAGAAGTTTTAACAATCAGTATGGACTTACCATTTGCACAAAAGAGATGGTGTGCATCAAACGGGCTTGAAAATGTTCAAACATTATCAGACCATCGTGACGCATCTTTTGGTGAAGCATACGGTGTCCTTATTAAAGAATTACGTTTACTTGCTCGTTCGGTCTTTGTAGTAGATTCAAACGATAAAGTAACGTATGTTGAATACGTAAGTGAAGCAACGAATCATCCTAACTATGAAGCAGCAATCGAAGCAGCAAAAACAGCTCAATAAGTTGTAGAAAAAGGACTGTCCATTACATTTGGGGAGTCCTTTTTTTATAGGTTTAGAAAGTAGGCTGACCAAGGTGCTTGCGCTTTTATACTCGTCTAGGAAATTATAAAATTCTTGAACTGTGGATAAGTGCGCGACATCCAGCTCCAGCGCCTAGCCCCTCTAGGGTCTAGCCACAAAGGAATTGAAGACAAAGAACGTCTTCTATTCCTTTGCGTCTTATGCTTGTCGGGGCTGATCAAGGCGCTTGCGCTTTTGTACATAAAGAATTGTTTTCATTTATTTTGACTAAAATATGAAGTATGTCTAGAATGGTAAGAGGGAAAAGGCTAGGAGGAGTAAATGAATGAAAACACTATCGAAAATCGAAAATTTGTTTACGGTTATAAATGAAACAGCAGATTTACTTGCGGCCGAATGTAAAATTAGTTACATAGAAGCATTGGCTGAAACAGGGGAAAATTTATTTCAAGGAACAATACTTCAAGAGAACCTTAGTGAAGTAACAGTAAAGAGCCTGGAGAGAAAATATGATTCGGTTTCTTTACATACATTTGATAAAGAAGAAATTCGTAAGGCATATCAATTGGCAATTTTAAAGGGCTTAAAAGAAGGAGCCCAGCCAAATCATCAAATGACCCCTGATACAATAGGATTGTTTTTAGGGTATTTAGTAAGTAACTTCATTGGACAAAGAAACGTTCTTTCCATACTAGATCCTGCGGTAGGAACAGGTAACCTACTAACAACGACCTTAAATTATTTAGCAATAGAGAATACAAATAGCTATGGTGTTGAAGTGGATGATTTACTTATTAGATTAGCATATATCAATGCAAATCTCCAAGAGCATCCAACACACTTTTATAATCAGGACAGTTTAGAAAGATTATTAATTGATCCTGTAGATGTGGTAGTTTGTGATCTGCCTGTCGGTTATTATCCGAATGATCTAGAGGCGAGTAGATACGAATTAAAGGCGGATGAAGGACATTCGTATTCCCATCATTTATTTATGGAACAAAGCATAGATCATATTAAAGAGGACGGGTATCTTTTCTTTATTGTTCCAAATTCTTTATTTGAAACAAAAGAAGCTCCAAAATTAAATAAGTACTTAAAAGAAACAGCCATTATTCAAGGGTTTATTAAATTGCCTTTATCTTTATTTAAAGATGAGAGACATGGTAAAAGCATCTTAATTCTACAGAAAAAAGGTCCTGAAGCAAAAATGCCTAAACAAGCAATACTTGCAGAGCTACCAAAGTTTTCGAATGTAGATGCAATGAATTCAATCATGAAACAAATGGATCAATGGTTTAAGGATAATAAGGATAAAAATTGAGGCTCATGGTGAATGAGTCTCTTTTTTACGTGAAAGAAACCGCATACTTTTTCTTCCTATACAAACAGTACCACCACTTAATTTACCAGCCAAATTAATTGAATAATACAAATTTTATCTGTAACCGATTGCAATTTTATCAAGTCCTTGAAATGTCGAAAAGGCAGTGTTTAAATGGAAAAGGCAGATAATAATCAGAGACATTTTGTAGAGAATAAGAATGTTTAGAAAAAAGACAAGAGGTACAATTTATCGGAATAATTCTAAAATGAATCCCTCTAAATGATTTTTGTAATTTACTGATCGTTTTACATATATTTTTGTTGTTTACGACAGTTGTTTAAAATGAAAAGGAGCGAAACTAGATGGGTAAAATTATCGCAATCAATGCAGGTAGTTCGTCACTAAAATTCCAACTATTTGACATGCCAAGTGAAAAAGTTCTAACAAAAGGGTTAGTGGAAAGAATTGGAATCAATGACTCTGTTTTTAGCATTTCAGTTAATGATGAAAAACAAACAGAGGTAACAGACATTCCTGATCATGCTGTTGCTGTTAAAATTTTATTATCCAAATTGACTGATTTGGGAATCATTAAATCCTTAGATGAAATTGATGGGATCGGACACCGTGTTGTACATGGTGGTGAAGTGTTTAATGACTCTGCTTTAATCACAGATGAAACACTTGAAAAGATTGAGGAGTTATCTGATTTAGCACCACTTCATAATCCTGCAAATATTGTTGGAATTAAGGCATTTAAAGAAGTATTACCAAATGTAAATGCAGTAGCTGTTTTTGATACAGCTTTCCATCAAACAATGCCGGAACAATCATTCCTATATAGCTTACCTTATGAATATTACGAAAAATACGGTATCCGTAAATACGGTTTCCATGGTACTTCACATAAATATGTATCCGAACGTGCTGCTGAAATCTTAGGTAGACCAATTGAGCATCTTCGTCTAATCTCATGCCATCTTGGTAATGGGGCAAGTATTGCAGCTATTGAAGGTGGTAAATCAATTGATACTTCTATGGGCTTTACACCACTTGCAGGTGTTGCAATGGGAACACGTTCAGGGAATATCGATCCTGCGTTAATCCCATTCATCATGGAAAAAACAAATAAATCAGCTGATGAAGTACTGGATATCTTAAATAAGAAAAGTGGTATTTTAGGTATTTCTGGTTTATCAAGCGATTTGCGTGATATTCACAAAGCGGCTGAAGAAGGTAATGAAAGAGCGAAAACAGCTTTAGAAGTATTCGCCAGCAGAATTCATAAATACATTGGATCTTATGCTGCAAGAATGTCAGGTGTGGATGCTATTATCTTTACTGCAGGAATTGGTGAGAACAGTCATGATATTCGTGCAAGAGTATTAAAAGGCCTAGAGTTCATGGGTATTTATTGGGATCCTGCTCTAAATATGGTTCATGGGGAAGAAGCGTATATTAGCTACCCTCATTCTCCTGTAAAAGTATTAGTTATTCCTACGAATGAAGAAGTTATGATTGCACGTGATGTTGTAAGATTAGCTCAATAATCGTGATAAAAGGCAACCATTACGGTTGTCTTTTTTAAAAATTAAAAAGGGCATATGTTTAATGAGGAAATAGTTCCAACACATGCCCATTTATAAAAATAAAAAGATTGTTAATTTTTTTCTTTTGACCATTAATACTTTACACCTACAAATTTTAGTTTATTGTTTTCGTTTCCTCTTTCTACAATGACTTTTTTCACTTGAGCAATGGCATCAATCATCCCGTTTGCATTAATCACAATTTCATCGGATCCGATGGTAAAGATAAATTGTTTCTTCATAACAAAACACTCCTTTCAAATGATAACTTGAGAACATGATAAGACAGAACAACAGCACTTTCTAGTTGATTGTCAGGTTTTGTTCCTAGTTTTTCTTGTCGAATATAGTGAGTCTGTAACAAAATCTTCATAATTGGAATTAAACAATGTCATTTCTATGACAAAGCTGATTTATGTTATGATAAAACTAATTAATTCACTAAAAAATACCTTTTATGCTTTTGATAAGGAGACATGTGGATGAATGAATTAGAACGTGAAAAGGAAATCTTAGAGGAAATAAAAGCGTGGGAACATGAATTGCAAAATGATAACCGAACAGATTTTCAGCGTACTTTTAGCCGATGGTTGGACCGGAAAATGGATGAAATTCCAGATCGAATGAAGAAGGTATTTTATGAAAAAGTAGATGCAAGTCTGTTTAATTTACATTCTGTTATACAAAATTCGTTTATCCAGCAGGATGCGAAGAAACAAATCATCTTATCTGCAAGAGCTTTAAATGAAAACATAATAGAAATTAGTGATTTGCACTTTCTCTCTGTTGATCAACTTCATTATTTAGCGGATTTACAAACTTCCAAGCACCGGCTATATTCATTTTTACAAGGAGGTATGACAGGAACTGGAGGATTCCTCCTGATTGGTGCTGATCTTCCCCTGCAGACAATATTGAATTTACGTTCTATTCAAATGATCTCAATGTGTTATGGATTTGAGATTAATAATCCTTATGAAATGATGACATCTTTAAAGGTATACCATGCTTCATTGATGCCGAAGCACCTACAGTATAGTCAATGGAAAGAATTAATAGGAGAAATTGATTCAGAAGATCATATGGGCTATTTTTATTCAGGCAATGAGGACTTAGCGGATGTGAAAAGTGTAGAATTTTTCTTAAAGCAAATCGCAAAGCTTTCAGTTTTATCATTGTTTAAACGTAAATTAGTTGCCGGTATACCGGTAGTGAGTATGATGGTTGGCGCAACAAGTAATTATCATGCTACACGGAAAATTACTGAATTTGCCAATAAATTTTATCAATACAGACTAATTACTGAAACAAAACAATAAAGTATTGGAGGATAGTATGAGTACGTTTGAACATAAACAGGAAGCTCCTGATCAAGTTAGATGTAAAGTAATAACAGTTAGTGATACAAGAGATAAAGATAGTGACAAAAGTGGTCAGCTCATAAAGCGTTTTTTAGAAGATCAAGGACATGTGGTGATTGATTATGAAATAGTCCATGATGAAAAAACTCTCATTCGAAGTGCTATTTTAAAGGGATGTGAAGCACAAGAAGTGGATGTTGTCCTAACAAATGGCGGAACAGGTATCGCCAAAAGGGATGTGACAATTGAGGCGGTTGAATCATTGATTGAAAAAGAAATTCCTGGCTTTGGTGAGATTTTTAGAATGCTGAGCTATCGAGATGATATAGGATCTGCCGCTATATTAAGTAGAGCAATTGCTGGAGTGTCCATGGATACAGCGGTATTTGCCATGCCGGGATCTTCAGGGGCTGTTAAACTAGCGATGGAAAAACTCATTTTACCTGAGTTAGGACATATCGTAAGAGAAATTCAAAAGGATCTGTAAAAGAAGGTTGTAAAACACAGCCTTCTTTTCTTATACATTTGAATTTGTTATTAATTATGTATTTTAGCATTTGAGATATGCTGTGTCGTGCGAAACCAAATCCATAAATCATTGATAATAGAAGCGAGCTCGGAAATTTCATGATTTAATTCACAAGATCGATTAAAATCTTCTTCGATGTTCAATGCTTCCTGCTTATTATTTATTTCTGCCTCAAGCTCCCCGATTCGATCTGGAATACTCCCTCGAATTGTTTCCCATTCGGTTAATATTTTATTTTGAATCTGAAGGTTATAGGCTGTCCATGATTTTGTTAATTGTGGAACCTTTATTTTAAGTCTTTGATCATAGGTAAAGTAATCGCTCAATTTTTCTTCCTCCATTCTGATCTTTCCTTATTTTACAATACCTCCAATCATTCATCTACCATCACAAAAATGAGAAAAATGAATAAAATATAATAAAATTTAATTTTTATACAAAAAATCTGCAAAAATATACAATTTTTCTATTGACGAAATAGGGAAACAGTTGGTAAAGTGGTACCTATACAAGAGATGTATTTTTATAAACACACATTCATTTTTATACAACCGAGGAGGAACAAATAGATGAAAAAGGTAGTTTTAGCATATTCCGGAGGATTAGATACCTCTGTTGCAATTAAATGGTTACAAGAACAAGGTTATGATGTTGTTGCGGCATGTCTTGATGTAGGTGAAGGAAAAGATACTGCATTTGTTCAACAAAAAGCTCTTCAAGTAGGTGCAGTTGAATCATATATGATTGATGCTAAAGAAGAATTTGCAAATGACTTTGCGTTAGTAGCACTACAAGCACATACATTATATGAAGGAAAATATCCATTAGTATCTGCACTATCACGTCCATTAATCGCAAAGAAGCTTGTGGAAATCGCAGAGAAAGAAAACGCAGTTGCAGTTGCTCATGGTTGTACTGGAAAAGGAAACGACCAAGTACGTTTTGAAGTTTCAATCAAAGCTTTAAATCCGGAACTTGAAGTACTTGCTCCAGTTAGAGAATGGGGTTGGTCACGTGAAGAAGAAATTGAATATGCTTCTAAGCACGGTATTCCGATTCCGATCAATTTAGATAGCCCATATTCAATCGACCAAAACCTGTGGGGAAGAAGTAATGAGTGTGGTATTTTAGAAGATCCATGGGCTGCGCCACCAGAAGGTGCATACGATTTAACAACACCTTTAGAAAAAACACCTGACCAAGCAGAAATAATTGAAATTGACTTTGAACAAGGTGTTCCAGTAAAGATCAATGGTAAAGCATATCCTTTACATGAACTTATTTTAACTTTAAATGAAATTGCTGGTAGACATGGTGTGGGACGTATCGATCATGTTGAAAACAGACTTGTGGGAATTAAATCTCGTGAAGTGTACGAATGCCCTGGTGCAATGACGTTAATTAAAGCACATAAAGAACTTGAGGATTTAACACTTGTAAAAGAAGTCGCTCACTTCAAACCAGTTATAGAGCAAAAAATGGCTGAACTTATCTACAATGGTTTATGGTTTTCTCCATTAAAACCTGCCCTGCATGCATTCTTAAAAGAAACACAAAAGTATGTTACAGGTACTGTAAGAGTAAAATTATTTAAAGGTCATGCCATCGTAGAGGGAAGAAAATCAGAGTATTCTTTATATGATGAAAAGCTTGCAACATATACAAAAGACGATGCATTTGATCACAATGCAGCAATCGGATTTATTGAATTATTTGGATTACCAACAAAAGTAAACAGCATGGTGAAAAACAAGAAGGTGGAAGTATGAAAAAACTCTGGGGTGGACGCTTCCAAAAAACCCCTGAACAATGGGTGGATGAGTTCGGCGCATCCATCCATTTTGATCAGGAATTAGTTGAGGAAGACATCACTGGCAGTCTTGCACATGTTGATATGCTAGGCAAGTGTGGGATTATTAGCAAAGAAGAAGCAGATCAAATTACAAATGGCTTAACAACTCTTTTAGAAAAAGCCAAAAAGAATGAGCTTACTTTTTCCGTTAACTATGAAGATATTCATCTGAATATTGAAAAAATGTTAATTGATGAAATCGGTCCTGTTGGAGGAAAACTACATACAGGTAGAAGCCGTAATGATCAGGTTGCAACTGATATGCATTTATATTTACGTAAGCATGTTGCAATGGTTGTTGAGCTTATTGAGGGTCTTCAAAAATCGCTGATTGAAAAAGCAGAAGAAAATGTAGAAACGATTTTACCTGGCTATACACATCTTCAAAGAGCACAGCCGATTTCGTTTGCACATCATTTAATGGCTTATTTTTGGATGTTGGACCGTGATAAGCAAAGATTTACAGAATCCCTTAAACGAATTAATATCTCTCCATTAGGAAGTGCAGCGCTTGCTGGAACTACATTTCCGATAGACCGTGAATATACTGCACAAAAGCTTAATTTTGCAGGTATTTATGAAAATAGTCTTGATGGTGTTAGTGACCGTGACTTTATCATTGAATTTCTAAGCAATAGCTCTCTTATGATGATGCATTTATCCCGTTTTTGTGAAGAAATCATTTTGTGGTGCTCTCAGGAATTCCAGTTTATTGAGCTTGATGATACGTATGCTACCGGCAGCAGTATCATGCCACAAAAGAAAAATCCTGATATGGCAGAGTTAATTAGAGGGAAAACAGGAAGAGTCTACGGTAATTTAATGTCTCTATTAACGATTCTAAAGGGACTTCCGCTTGCTTACAACAAAGATCTTCAAGAAGATAAAGAAGGTATGTTTGATACAGTTAAGACAATTGAGGGCAGCTTACAAATCTTTATCGGAATGATTGATACATTAAAAGTGAATAAAGAAAAAATGGAAAAAGCAACATCAGAAGATTTCTCAAATGCAACTGAATTAGCAGACTATCTTTCAACAAAGGGAATGCCATTCAGAGAAGCGCATGAAGTCGTTGGTACTTTGGTTTATCAATGTATCCAGTCCGGAATTTATTTAAAGGATTTGCCGTTTGAAGAATATCAAAAAGCCTCAAATCTTTTTGAAGAGGATATTTATGAGATGATCAATCCTTATGAAGCTGTACGAAAAAGAATGAGTGCTGGTGGGACGGGCTTTGGAGTTGTAAAGAAAGCACTTGAAAAAGCAAAAGCAACACTATCTTAATAAAATCATCGTATAAGCTCTTTATTTTCAGAGACACTAATGTTCGAATGCTGAAAATAAGGAGCTGTTTTATTTTGAAAGAGAAACGTGTAACAAGACAAACCTATTATTATGATCACTTGGGTGAACAAGAAACAATGCAACAACTAACAGATTCTTATTCAAGTGGAGTAGTTGAACAACAGTATGATCCAAATTTTCTCCAAGAGCATTTTAGATTAAGAAGAGACTCATAATGAAAAACTGCTGGCTTACTTTTATAGTCAGCTTTTTTTTGCCCTCAATTTCCCCATACTTACTTTTCCAAAAAGAGCAATAAAAATAGAAACAATTTATATTTTCGTTTATTGTTATAATAACACCCAATACAAATATAAACATAATGAATGAAGGAATATTCATAAAACGGAACAAATAAAGATGTATAGAATAAGACAAGCTTTATGGGGAGGAAATGATATCGTGAGACATGCCCTTATTACTGCAGGATCAAAAGGGTTAGGAAAGAAAGTGACAGAAGAATTTTTGAAAAAGGGTTATTCCGTCACTGTCAATTACCGAAATGATATAGAAGCAGTAAATGAGTTCAAAGCGAATTACTCTCATCTTCTTGATCGTATTTTATTTGTTCAAGGTGATGTTACAAAGAAAGAAGATTTATCAAATATGATCGATGTATCACTTGAACGTTTTGGAAGACTAGATTGTTTAATAAATAATGCAGGCCCTTATATATTCGAAAGAAAAAAGCTTGCTGATTATACTGATGATGAATGGTACCAAATGATCGAAGGAAACTTAAGCTCTGTTTTTCATTTATTTAAAAAGGTTGTTCCCATCATGAGAAAGCAAAAGTATGGAAGAATTGTTACATATGGTTTCCAAGGCGCTGAATCTTCTCCAGGTTGGCTACACCGCTCTGCTTATAGTGCAGCAAAGGTGGGATTAGTTTCTTTAACAAAATCAATTAGTATCGAAGAAGCTGAACACGGGATTACTGCTAATATGATTTGTCCTGGTAATATTATTGGGGAAATGAAAGAAGCAACCATCGAACATTCGAGAAAAATAAGTGAGGGTCAATCAAAAACACCGATAGGACGGTCAGGAACTGGAGAAGATATTGCAAGAACTGTGGCTTTTATTTGTGATGAAAATTCAGATTTGATCACCGGGTCAATTATTGAAGTGACTGGCGGTGCAAATGTCATCCATCGATTCCACTTGTAAAAGTGGTAAGAGGAGAGAGAAGGTTTAAACGATAGTGGATAGTGGGTAAAATTTTTATAAGGTTGATGTAGGACAATATACGTTCCTTTAAATATCAAATTACATTTCAAAGAAAGCGGTGAAAAGTTTGCAAGTTTCATACCACGGTCATTCTGTTGTACAAATGATGAGTAAGAAAAAAAACATAATTATTGATCCATTTATCAAAGGCAATCCTATAACTGATTTAACTGTTGACCAGGTAAAGGTTGATGTTATTATCCTTACACATGGCCATAACGACCATGTGGGCGATACAGTTGAAATAGCCAAGAAAAACAAAGCGTTGGTCATTGCTCCATATGAACTGGCTGTTTACATAGGCAAGAATGGTATAGACATTCATCCTATGAACCTCGGCGGTGCCTATCAATTTGATTTTGGTACCGTAAAGCTTACACAGGCATTTCATGGGTCGAGCTATCAGGAAGAAGATGGAACAGTTGTTTATACAGGAATGCCATCAGGAGTTTTAATTACAGCTGAGGACAAAACACTTTATCATGCAGGTGATACTGCATTGTTTTCAGATATGAAAATGATAGGTGAGCGCCATGAAATAGATATTGCGTTTCTGCCTATTGGTGATAATCTAACAATGGGACCTGATGATGCAAAAGATGCTGCAAAATGGTTGAAGGCGAAAAAAGTCGTTCCAATTCATTACGATACGTTTCCTCACATTAAACAAGACCCTATAAAATTTTCTGAATTGCTCCCTGAAGGGGTCGGCCTGCCTTTAAAAGTCGGCGAATCATATCGAGTATAGAAAGAATTGACGTATCATGGTGATACGTCAATTCTTTTTTAATTTAAAGAAAAGTATGATGATGCATTATGTAAACTTTACATTTCTACTCTCCAAAGCTTCTTTTCTATATTGTACATGCATACAATATTAATAAAGTTATGGATGTGAAAGGATGGTTGAAATGAAAAGTTTGATTTATGCATTTTTAGCATTAGTGATGCTTTATTTTGGACTGCAAAATATTGCATTAACAGGTGATAAGATGCAGACTGTGTTTGTATTAAGTTGGTTATGTCTTGCGATCTTTGTCATAGGCGGTAATTTTGCGCAGTTCTTATATCGTCCAAAGCAGCAAGCTTCTGCAAGACAAGTAAAAGCATATAAAGAGTCACTGCAAAGAAAAAGACAACGCCAAACGTTGCGTTGATATAAGCTATTATCACCCTTATAATATAAGTGGACATGTTTGTTTAGACAACAACTCTCTTAAGAGTTATGTTTGCAGATAGATGCACAAATAGAAAAAGGGTGATGCAGCTTGGCTACAAAGCACGAGCAAATATTACAGCATATAACTTCACTGCCTGTAGGAGAAAAAATTTCTGTTAGGCAAATTGCGAAAGATATTAATGTTAGCGAGGGAACAGCATATCGAGCTATAAAAGAAGCTGAAAATAAAGGGTATGTAAGTACAATTGAACGTGTAGGGACAATTAGGATTGAAACAAAGAAAAAGGAAAACTTTGAAAAATTAACATATGCAGAGGTTGTTAATATTGTTGAGGGACAAGTTTTAGGTGGACGAGCAGGGCTACATAAGACATTAAACAAATTTGTTATAGGTGCCATGAAACTTGATGCGATGATGAGGTATACAGGAGCTGGTAATCTGCTTATCGTAGGAAACAGAACAACTGCTCATCAATATGCACTTGAAGCCGGTGCAGCTGTACTCATTACAGGTGGGTTTGATACCGAAGATAGTGTAAAAAAACTCGCTGATGAACTTGAATTACCGATTATTTCAACAAGTTATGACACGTTCACAGTAGGAGCTATGATCAACAGAGCGATTTATGATCAGCTAATCAAAAAAGAAATTGTCCAAGTTGAAGATATTTTAACACCGATAGATAAAACAATTTGTTTATATACATCTGATACGATTGCCACATGGTATCAACATAATTATGAAACAGGACATGGACGCTTTCCGGTTATTGATCAAAACCTTAAAGTGCAGGGGATTGTGACGTCAAAAGATATCATGGGGAATGATCATTCAACCTTAATTGAAAAAGTCATGACAAAAAGTCCGATTACAGTTATAGGAAAAACGTCCGTTGCTTCTGCAGCGCAAATGATGGTGTGGGAAGGGATTGAGCTTCTCCCGGTTGTTGACCAACATAATCGACTTCAAGGAATCATTAGCCGCCAAGATGTTTTAAAAGCTCTTCAGGTTATTCAAAGACAGCCGCAAATTGGGGAAAAACTTGATGATATTGTGACAAATCAGTTCGTTACAATAGATGATGAGGCAAAACGAAGCAGTATTTTTCGTTGTGAAGTCAGTCCTCAAATGACGAACCACTTAGGTACCATTTCATATGGTGTCTTTACAACCCTTGTAACCGAATCGGTAAATCGGTTTTTAAGAGCACAGAAAAAGGGTGACATTGTCGTTGAGAATATTACGATCTATTTCATTAAACCTGTACAAATGGAATCAATGCTTGAAATACATCCGAAAATTCTTGAAGTTGGGCGTAAATTTGGAAAGATTGATGTTGAAGCATTTAGTAATGGTGTAGTCGTTGGGAAGGCAATGTTAATGGTCCAGCTAATTGAAAGATAGAAAAAGAGGTGTATTTGTCTTGGACTCTTAAAAAGTCATAAGACACACACCTCTTTTTTACTTTTGTTTTACTTCGCTTAACACGTGTGGTAAATAGTGTTTGTAAGCACGATAGCCTGTCCAGGCACTTGCAAAGCCGATTAGAAGGAAGATCGCTCCTACACACAAGGATAATGTTGAGCGATAGAGAAAGAGCTGGTTCATTCCGAAAAATGCTACAAACAAGCCTAAAGCAATGCTTGATTTTGCCGATATCCAACGCTTTTCAATTGGCTTATTTGATCGATAAGATTTGATCTTATAATAAACATAAAAAGCTAAAGCGAAAATGATGAGAACAACTAAAACTGGCATTTACAAAACCTCCATAAGGTTCTACTCTATCTAACTTTTACGAATCTATTTTACCATGTCCCAATTAAAAACAGGATAAAAAATGAACAAGGCAATTAATCATTCTTTTTAAATCCGGAAAATTGTGATTTAATAACTTTATAAAAGGTAAAAAGGAGAACGAAATGAAACAACAAATTTTAGATGAAATTCGCACTCATGATTCCATTATTATTCATCGTCATGTTCGTCCAGATCCAGATGCTTACGGTTCACAATGTGGGTTGTCGGAGATTTTAAAAGCGTCTTATCCGGACAAAAAGATTTATGTTGTTGGAGAAACTGAACCATCATTAGAGTTTCTTTATAAAATGGATCTTGTTCCTGATGAACTTTATCAAGATTCATTAGTGATTGTATGTGATACGGCAAATCAGGCTAGAGTAAGTGATCAGCGTTATCATACTGGAAAAAAACTTATCAAAATTGACCATCATCCAAACGATGATCAATATGGGGACATTATTTGGGTAGATACATCAGCAAGTGCTACAAGTGAAATGATATACGAGTTATTCTTAGAAGGAAAAGAAGCTGGATTAGAGCTTTCTAAAAAGGCTGCAGAGCTTCTGTATACAGGAATTGTTGGAGATACAGGGAGATTTCTTTTTCCAAGTACAACCGAAAAAACATTTCAATATGCAAGTGCATTAATTTCTGTGGGAATTAAACCAACACCAATTTATGATGAGCTATACAAAACTAAGAGAAATGTGGCTAAATTAAGCGGTTTTGTCTTACAAAACTTTTCTTTAACCTCTTCAGGCGCGGCATCTATGAAAATAACAAAAGAAATGTTAAAAGAGTATGAAGTGACACCATCAGAGGCTTCACAACTTGTAGGGATCTTAGGAAATATTGAAGGGGTAAAAGCATGGGTATTTTTTGTAGAGGAGGAGACACAAATTCGTGTTCGACTTCGTGCAAAAAGTCTTGTGATCAATGGATTAGCAAAACGATATAATGGCGGCGGACATCCTCTTGCTTCCGGAGCATCTGTATATAGCTGGGAAGAGGCTAACCAGGTTGTCCAAGAATTAGAAAAGCTATGTCAGGACCATATATAATGAAACTAAGGGCTGTAATTTCTTATGAACAGCCCTTTTCTCTGCATGAAAATCTGTATGAATAGCAAATAATCACTATGTGAGGAACTTAAATATGAGGGAAATTTCGTCTTTCCGTCTTTGATGAAAGTTGGGTTCATACTAAGCCTGAGGAAATCGACTTTAGAAGACAATAAAATAATAGCGCTTACTTTTCTCTGTTCGGAATAAACCAAAAACCAAGCTCTGTTACATCTTCGTAAACATCAAGCTGTAATTTCTTTAATTCTTTTTTTATTAGTCCTGCAAGTTCAGCTGATTCAACATAAGCAGAAAAGCCATTTTTAATAATTTCTACTTTCTCTAAAGCTACTTTTTTAGAATTTAAAATATACATATCTCATCCCTCCATCTCATATTTTCCCTGACTATAGCGCAGAAATATTGGAAAACAAGGGTATGGATGTTTTGTTAGGATATGAATGAACGAAAGGAACATGAATTGTAGGAACTAAGAGTCCAAGAAGCCAATTTTAATGATAAACTGACTTCTTGATGATTTCCTTGTTTTTCCTACTTCTATTTTATCGAAAAAACAAAGAAAATGCGATCCAATTTTTTAAATTATTGGAAAAAAGACATATTTTTAATCAAGAAAGGAAATTTCTACTTCGATGTACAGGGTGGTGTGTAACACTAATTTTATCATCTCAAGGTGATATTTTTTTCCTTCAATATCAAAGGTGCGATTTTCAATTGTCCGCTCAATCAAAAGTTGATTTGAGGATACACTTTCAATATCTTTAGCAACTAAGTCAAATAAATCCTCTTTTATCTTATTTTCGATAATATTAATTCTGAATTCCTTAAAATTGAAACGATCACCATTTGTTAAATGGACATTAATTTCTTGAATCGTTAATTTTTTTTGTGCTTCTTTATTTAGCTTTGTATATTCTTCCTTATAAATTTTATTATCATTCTGTAATTCTTGAATTATTTGCTTTTGCTCATTTATAATTGTACTGTGCTTTTCCTGATTCACACCATAAATAAATAGAAACACGCCCCAACTGATAATTGCTCCTATTGCTGCACCAGCAAAAAATCTTTGCCATGTAGGCTGTTGATAGTGTGGCGGTATTCTCATGATAAATGCTCCTGAGTTAACCAAGTAATAAGAAGCCAGCCTGTTTGTGCTCCTCCCATAGCAGAAACGATTAAGAGTACCTGTTTCACAATATCTCTTGTTTCACCTTGGAAAATCCCGCGTTCAAAACTGTAAAAAGCGTCAAAGGTTCCGCCTATTGCAGCAACAAGAGCCCATATTTTTAGTCGATTTGCAAATTCAAACATCTTTGTTAATGGTGGCTCTCCGGCTAAAAAGGCACCAATAGCGCCGATCAAGGTCCCTCCTAAAAGTACTCCTAAGGCAATAAAATAACTATGAATAAAAGCCGGCATAAAGGCTTCTTTGTCCATGTCCATCAACCTCCTATTTCTATATATATGGACGACCATTTTTAAGTATGTTTGCCATGACAAAATAAATGGTGCTAACTTTTTAAAAGCTCTTATTTGTGCAGCATCCTATACAGGAATATAATATTAACTAAGATACCGATCGAATGATTTTGAAAAGAAAGGGGGATATCAATGCCTTTTGTTCATCTCCAAGTTAAAAGTGCGTACAGTTTACTTACAAGTGCAGCAAGATTAGATAGACTTGTAGGCAAAGCGAAAGAACTTCAATTCAAAGCGATGGCATTAACTGACTTTCAAGTAATGTATGGCGCCATTGCCTTTTATAAATTATGTCAACAACATGGCATAAAGCCAATTATGGGCTTATCCATTAACGTAATCGATAACGATAGTCAAATTCCTCTTGTTCTCTTGGCTGAGAATAATGATGGTTATCAAAATTTAATCAAGATTAGCAGTGCTCTACAAACAAAGTCGCCAGAAGGACTTCCTAAGCGCTGGTTAAAAAGCTATAGCCGGGGATTAATTGCCATCCTGCCCGGACGAAATGTGGTGAACCTCGATGATGCTATCCATAAAGTAGAAGAATATCAGTCGATTTTTGGACAGCAGTCATTTTACTTAGGTTTTCAATTAATATCTAAGAACGAGGATGATGGACCTGAGCATTTGGTCAAGTTAAGTAATCAAACAAACAGTCCTCTTGTTGCTATCAATGACGTTTGTTACATCGAAAAAGAAGACTATTTAGCACATAAGTGTTTACAGGCAATAAAAAATGGAGACAAGCTTTCTGATGAAAAAATTGACCTTAAGGAGCCTAAGGAACACTATTTAAAATCAGCTAATGATATGGTCTCACTATTTGAGGACTATCCTGACGCTCTGGAAAATACATTAAAGATTGCTGAAAGATGTTGTGTGAATTTGGATTTAGGTGTTTCTCATTTACCAACCTTTCCAACTCCTGAAAATCAAAGTGCAGATGTTTATTTGGAGGAGCTGTGCTATGAGGGTTTAGCATCTCGCTTTAACAATAAGGATTCTATATCTATATATGAGCAACGGTTAAAGTATGAGTTGAGTGTGATTAAAAGGATGAATTTTAGTGATTACTTCTTAATTGTATGGGATTTTATGAAGTATGCTCACGAAAATAAGATCCTGACTGGCCCGGGGCGTGGGTCAGCTGCCGGATCGCTTGTATCATATGTCTTAAAAATTACAGATGTGGATCCTATTCAACACAGATTGCTCTTTGAGAGGTTTTTAAATCCTGAACGTATCTCAATGCCTGATATTGATATTGACTTCCCTGACACAAGACGTGATGAAGTTATTGCATATGTTGCTAAAAAATATGGAAAGCTTCATGTTGCTCAAATTATCACTTTTGGCACACTGGCAGCTAAGGCTGCAATTCGGGATGTAGGCCGAGTGATGGGAGCTTCTCCGAAAGAGACAGACGTCCTCTCCAAGCTTATTCCCTCACGTCCTGGAATATCGTTGAATGACGCATATAAAGAATCGGAAACTCTCCAAAAAGCGATAACAGAAAGCGATTTATACAAGCAAATCTTCAAAACAGCTTTGAAAATTGAAGGACTTCCACGTCACACGTCAACACATGCGGCAGGCGTTGTCCTAAGTGATCAGCCGCTTACAAATATTGTTCCAATTCAGGAAGGACAGCAAGATGTATATTTAACTCAATTTTCAATGGATTATTTAGAGGATCTGGGCCTCTTAAAGATGGATTTTCTTGGTTTAAGAAACTTGTCTTTAATCGAAAATGTCATAACACTGATTCAACGTGGAGAAGGAAAAGGTGTAGACCTATCAGACTTGCCTTTTCAGGATGAAAAAACGTTCCGGCTCTTAACAAAAGGGGATACGACAGGTGTATTCCAGCTTGAATCCGATGGTATGAGAAGTGTTTTAAAACGCTTGGGACCAACAACTTTGGAGGATATTGTCGCGGTAAATGCTTTGTATAGACCGGGCCCAATGGAAAATATCCCGCTTTATATAGAGCGAAAACATCATAAAAGTGACATTACATACCAGCATCCTGCACTAAAACCGATTTTGCAGAATACGTATGGTGTAATCGTTTATCAAGAACAAATTATGGAGATAGCATCCACTATGGCAGGCTTTTCATTAGGAGAAGCAGATTTATTAAGGAGAGCAGTAGGAAAGAAAAAGAAAGAAATACTTGATAAAGAACGCGAGCATTTTGTTAAAGGGTGTCAATTAAATGGATATAACCTTCAAGTGGCCAATTCTATCTATGATCTGATTGTGAAATTTGCTAATTATGGATTTAATAGGAGCCACGCTGTTGCATATAGTATGATTGCTTACCAGCTTGCTTTTTTAAAAGCTCATTTTCCTTTATACTTTTGGACCGCATTATTAACAAGTGTGAATGGAAATGAAGATAAGGTTGCTCAATATGTTCGGGAAGCGAAGCAAATAGGAATTTCAATCTTACCTCCTTCCATTAATAAAAGTGCATTTCCGTTTCTTGTTGAAAGGAAGTCCATTCGTTTTAGTTTATCAGGAATTAAGAATGTTGGGGTTGCTGCTGTTAAGGAAATTTTTCATGCAAGAAAACAAAAACCGTTTGAAGACCTATTTGATTTTTGTATTAGAGTCTCTATGAAAGTTATTACTAGACGAACAATGGAGCAACTTATATTTGCAGGTGCAATGGATGAATTTGGGGTGGATAGAGCCACATTACTAGCAAGTTTAGATGTTGCGATTGAGCATGCTGAACTTATGACACCTTCAGATGATCAACATTTTGATTTGTTTTTAGGTGATGAGTTTAACCTAAAGCCCAAATACATTGAGGTAGAGCCATTTAAAGCAGAAGAAAAACTAAGATATGAAAAAGAATCTTTAGGATTTTATTTTTCTAGTCATCCTGTTGAGGTTTTTCGTAAAAAGTTAATTGATATAGGAGCAACTACTATTGATCAATTACCCTCAAAAATAGATCGTAAAGTTTCGATAGGCGGGATGATTGGGGCAGTAAGAACCATCCGTACAAAAAAAGGGGAGGTTATGGCTTTTTTAAGTCTAGGCGATGAAACGGGCGAAATTGATGCCGTCTTATTTCCGCAAACCTATACTAAATTTAGTGAAAAAACAAAGGATGGATTAGTGTTTTTGTTTGGAGGTAAGGTAGAGAAAAGGCAGGATAAGATACAATTTATTATTCAACAAATTTTAGATACAAATGATTTGCCTGAGCTGCCACAACAGGAAAAGCTATTCATAAAAATAGAAAAACAGAGTGCTGAACAAAATAAGCTTATTCAGGTAAAAGAGATGCTCAAAAGTTTCCATGGCAAAACACCTGTTTTCCTTCATTATGAAAATGAGAAACGAACCATACAATTGCCTGAGGAGTTCTTTATTCATGCATCGGACACCAGTCTAGATGAATTAATGAAACTGTTGGGTAAAGAAAATGTGGTGTTAATGAAAGGGAAAGGTGATAGATAAAATATGCCTATGACATTGTATCTAATCATGTAACGACACTTTACAAAGTAGTGATTTATGTTATTATTTAATAATGATTAAAGGGTGGTCAGACCACTTGAGAAATTAGAAAGAATGCTATTTGAACATAACAATTTTTATGTTAGTAACCATTATTTATGAATAAATGTGATCTGAAAAAATATAAGAAAAACTGCTATTCTAAAACGTTTTTATTTTTCTGAGATTGATTCAACAAATGTTAGGATATCTTAATGACTTTCACAGGGGAGTGTTCAATTATGTCATTGCGGGAAGAAGCCTTACATATTCATCGAGTTCATAGAGGAAAGTTGGAGTCAAAATCAAAGATACCAGTTAAGAATGCCCATGATTTAAGTCTGGCTTACTCACCTGGAGTAGCAGAACCGTGTAAAGATATCTATGATGATAAGAACAAAGTATACGAGTACACAATGAAAGGGAACATGGTAGCTGTTGTATCTGATGGGACTGCAGTGTTAGGGTTGGGGAATATTGGACCTGAAGCCGCATTGCCAGTAATGGAAGGAAAGGCTGTATTATTTAAAAGCTTTGCAGGTGTCGATGCTTTTCCAATTTGTTTGAACACAACTGATATTGAGCAAATTGTCAATACTGTTAAACTCCTTGAACCAACATTCGGCGGAGTAAATTTAGAAGATATAGCAGCGCCAAACTGTTTTGTCATTGAAGAAAGGCTAAAAAAAGAAACAAATATACCAATTTTCCATGATGATCAGCACGGTACCGCGATTGTAACCGTAGCAGGACTTGTCAATGCTTTGAAGTTAGTAGGGAAAAGCATGTCAAATATTCGTGTAGTAGCAAACGGTGCGGGAGCTGCGGGTATTGCCATCATTAAGCTTTTATACAGATACGGTGTCAGAGATATTATCATGTGTGATACAAAAGGAGCTATCTACGAAAATCGACTGCATGGAATGAATAGTGTGAAGTCAGAAGTAGCTAAGTATACCAACCGGGATCAAAAAGAAGGATCACTTGCTGATGTTATAAAAGGAGCAGATGTATTCATTGGGGTTTCTGTCCAAGGAGCATTGACAAAAGAAATGGTTCAATCGATGAATGAAAATCCCATTATTTTTGCAATGGCAAATCCAGTCCCTGAAATTATGCCCCAGGAGGCAAAAGAAGCTGGGGCAAAGGTCATTGGTACAGGTCGCTCTGATTTTCCTAATCAGGTGAATAATGTTCTTGCATTTCCAGGAATCTTTAGAGGTGCTCTCGATGTCAGAGCAACACATATCAATGAACAAATGAAAATTGCAGCGGTCGAGGCTATTGCATCTCTTATATCAGAAAAGGATTTGAACTCTGATTATGTAATACCGGCACCTTTTGATCCAAGAGTGGCACCGGCTGTAGCATCGGCAGTTGCAAAAGCTGCAATGGAGACAGGTGTTGCAAGAATAAAGGTTGATCCTGAGGAAGTTGCTGAAAAAACAAGGCAGCTTGCCATTATTGAATAAAAGTGAGTGATACGTCATTGTCAACATCACAATCTAAGGTATATATTGAAATTCTTCGTTATATCCGGGCTTTTATTTCAGAAAAGCAGCTTTCTTATGGGGAAAAAATACCTTCCGAACGAGAGTTAGCTGAAAAATTAAAGGTTGGAAGATCCTCTGTTCGCGAAGCATTAAGAGCGCTTGAGTTACTTGGGATGATTGAAACGCGAAGAGGGGAAGGTACTTTTTTAAAAGATTTTAGGGAACATAATTTGATTGAAGTGCTCGGAACGTTTATATTAGAGGACTCAAAGGCAATAGATGATATTATTGAAATGAATGATCTTCTTGAACGAAATGCCTTGCTATTAATTTTATCAATTGACGAGGAACAAACCCTGAAATTATTAGGGGGAAAACTTCATAATGGTATGATGAGCAGATATGAATTTATGAAGGAGCTAATGCTTCTAGCCGATAACCATCTTTTATATCGTATTTGGAATGTATTAAATGAGTATGTTTACTTTGTTCATAAAGGCAATGATGAAATTTATTATACAAAGAAAAATGGTGAAAAGCTAATAAGCGCTTTAATAGAAAAAGACCAGGTGGAAGTGTACAGAATATATGAATCGGTATCTCTTAAAGAAAATGTCGAATAATAACATACAAAATTCTACAACATCCTTGTCTTTCATTAGTTAAAGTTAGATTAATTGACAAACATCATATAGACATAAGAAACGAAAAAAGAGTAGCAGCTTAAGTATAGGGGAGGTACCGTTTTGCTAAAAGATTTATTTACAAAGCCAAAACCAAAGAAAAAGAAATATGCCTCAATTCCTTCAGAGCAGGCCAAACAAGATGTTCCGGAAGGAATTGTAATAAAATGTCCAAGCTGTAAAAAAATTATGTACACAAAAGAATTAATGAAGAATGTAAAGGTGTGTATGAACTGTTCCTACCACCATCAAATGAACGCTAGAGAGCGTATTGCAAGCTTGTTAGATGAAAATAGCTTTATCGAATATGATAAAGAAATGATTTCTGAGAATCCATTAAACTTTCCCGGTTATGAAGAAAAATTAGAGAAGGACCGCCAAAAAACGAAACAAAATGAAGCGGTTGTTACAGGAGAAGGAACGATCAACGGGTTCAGGACAAGTGTTGCCATAATGGATGCAAGCTTCAGAATGGGAAGCATGGGATCTGTTGTTGGAGAAAAAATAACCCGCGCAATAGAAACAGCTAATGAAAAGGGATTGCCTATCATTATTTTCACTGCTTCTGGTGGGGCAAGAATGCAAGAAGGTGTTTTAAGCTTAATGCAGATGGCGAAAACAAGTTCAGCACTTAAGCTCTTTAGTGATAATGGCGGGTTAATTATCTCGGTCATGACTCATCCAACCACAGGAGGAGTTTCAGCAAGTTTTGCCTCTCTTGGTGATTATAACTTTGCAGAGCCAGGGGCTCTTATAGGTTTTGCAGGTCGTAGAATTATTGAACAAACAATACGAGAAGAACTGCCGGAAGACTTCCAAACTGCAGAGTTTCTCTTGAAGCATGGGCAATTAGATGCGGTTATTAATCGACAGGATTTAAAAGAGAAACTTGGTAATATCCTTGATATTCATCAAGCGGGAGGTGAAATCACATGGTAGGTGAATTAGAATTTGAAAAACCGGTCATGGAGCTCAGAGGAAAAATTAAAGAGCTTAAGGAATTTACAGCCCAGTCTGATGTGGATTTATCTTCAGAAATTCAAAAGTTAGAAGACCGGTTGGAAAAGCTGGAAAATGAAATCTATTCAAATATAAAACCGTGGGACAGAGTTCAAATTGCCAGACATCCAAACCGTCCAACCACACTGGATTATATTGAACATATTTTCACAAATTTTATCGAATGTCATGGTGACCGCTTTTATGGTGATGATGATGCGATTGTAAGTGGAATCGCTAAATTCAGAGGTGTTCCTGTTACCGTAATCGGACATCAACGTGGAAAAGATACAAAGGAAAATATTAAAAGAAATTTTGGTATGCCACATCCTGAAGGATATCGTAAAGCGTTGAGATTAATGAAACAAGCAGATAAATTTAACCGTCCCATCATTTGCTTTATTGATACAAAGGGTGCTTATCCAGGTAAGGCTGCTGAGGAAAGAGGGCAAAGTGAAGCAATTGCTAAAAACTTATTTGAAATGGCTGGCCTCTCCGTACCTATTATTTGTGTCGTTATTGGAGAAGGAGGAAGCGGTGGGGCTTTAGCGCTAGGTGTTGGAAACTACATTCATATGTTAGAGAACTCTACTTATTCTGTGATCTCTCCTGAAGGAGCTGCTGCCCTATTATGGAAGGATGCCGGATTGGCGAAAAAAGCAGCGGAAACAATGAAGATTACTGCACCGGATTTAAAAGAATTAGGTGTGGTAGACGAGATTATCCCTGAAGTAAAGGGTGGAGCACATAAAGACGTAGGTCTCCAAGCAAAGAATATTGAAGAGGTTTTGGCAAAATCATTAAAACAACTTTCAACGATGAGTGATGAAGAACTAATTAAGCATCGTTATGAAAAATATAAAAGAATAGGTCAAGTATCGTTTGCAGACGATCTTCTTGGGGTAAAATAGATAAACGTGTGGCCTTAACAGGTCCACGTTTTCTTTTCGGCCTCTATTATTGATGCAATCATGACAAAGTTGGACAATAATTTTGCAAAATTACATAATTCAATAAACACAAATGATAATTTATTGTATAATGAAAAAGGCTCATAAATAGGATATTCGACAAAAGTTGACCTTTTGTTGTATCTACAATATTTTCATGTTATTTTTGAAGTAATTCAAAATTTCTATTTAAAATAGTGGGGTGAGGAAAGGTTGAAAAAAATAGGTGTTTTAACAAGTGGTGGAGATGCTCCAGGTATGAATGCAGCTATCCGTGCAGTTGTTCGTAAAGCAATATATCACGATATTGAAGTTTATGGAATCTATAATGGATACACTGGATTGATTGAAGGCAGAATTGAAAAGTTAGAACTTGGCTCTGTTGGTGATATCATTCATCGTGGAGGAACAAAATTATATTCTGCAAGATGTCCGGAATTTAAAACAATTGAAGGTCAGAAAAAAGGTATTGAGCAATTAAAGAAACATGGAATCGAAGGCTTGGTGGTCATCGGTGGAGATGGTTCTTATATGGGAGCTAAAAAGCTTACAGAACACGGCTTCCCTTGTGTTGGTGTCCCTGGTACTATTGATAATGACATTCCGGGAACAGATTTTACAATTGGCTTTGACACTGCTCTAAATACAGTAATTGATGCAGTAGATAAAATTCGTGATACTGCAACATCACATGAACGTACATATGTAATTGAAGTAATGGGAAGACATGCGGGTGATATTGCTCTTTGGTCAGGTTTGGCTGGTGGGGCAGAAACCATTTTAATTCCTGAAGCTGATTATGATATGGATCAAGTTGTATCACGATTAAAAAGAGGACATGACCGCGGCAAAAAACACAGTATCATTATTGTTGCTGAAGGTGTTGGAAGCGGTGTGGAATTTGCTAAAAAAATTGAAGAAGCTACTTCATTTGAAACACGTGTTTCAGTATTAGGACATGTTCAACGTGGTGGTTCACCAACTGCATTTGACCGTGTTTTAGCAAGCAGACTTGGTGCATATGCTGTTGAATTACTCTTAGATGGTAAAGGTGGACGCTGTGTTGGTATTCAAAAGAATGAACTAGTTCACCATGATATCCTTGAGATTCTTGATCAGCCTCATTCAATTGATGAAAACATGTACAGATTGTCTAAAGAACTATCCATATAGAAACCTGGTGGTATCGTTTCCATAAATACATGTTTTTTAAATAAAAGATTATAGCCATACTAACAATGGATAAAGGAGTAGGCTGTGAAAGAGTGTCTATCTTCTTTATCCGCTAAATGGTAGGAGGAAAACAATATGCGTAAAACAAAGATTGTATGTACAATTGGTCCAGCTAGTGAAGCAATTGAAAAGTTATCTGAATTGATGGAAGCTGGTATGAATGTAGCCCGTCTAAACTTTTCTCATGGTGATTTTGATGAGCACGGTGCCAGAATTAAGAATATTAGAGAAGCGTCTGCGAAATTAAATAAAAATGTAGCCATTCTATTGGATACAAAGGGCCCTGAGATCCGCACAAATACAATGGAAAACGGTGCTATTGAACTGATTGCGGGAAATGAAATCATCGTTTCAATGGAAGAAGTTGTAGGAACAACAGAAAAATTTTCTGTAACGTATGAAGGACTAATTGATGACGTACATACTGGTTCAACTATTTTACTTGATGATGGACTTATTGAACTTGAAGTTCTTAGTTTAGATCATGCAAAAGGTGAAATTAAAACCTTAATCAAAAACAGTGGTACATTAAAGAATAAAAAAGGTGTTAACGTACCGGGTGTTAGTGTTAAACTACCGGGAATTACTGAAAAAGATGCAAGAGACATCGTGTTTGGAATTGAACAAGATGTGGATTTTATCGCTGCTTCATTTGTTCGTCGCGCTTCAGATGTTCTTGAAATTCGTGAATTACTTGAAGAACATAATGCAGGTCATATTCAAATCATTCCTAAGATTGAGAATCAAGAAGGTGTTGACAACATCGACGAGATTTTAGAAGTTTCTGATGGATTAATGGTTGCTCGCGGAGATTTGGGTGTTGAAATTCCTGCTGAGGAAGTGCCATTAGTTCAAAAAGAGTTAATCCGTAAATGTAATGCGTTAGGAAAACCTGTTATTACAGCTACTCAAATGCTAGATAGTATGCAACGTAACCCAAGACCAACACGTGCAGAAGCAAGTGATGTGGCAAACGCTATTTTTGATGGCACTGATGCAATCATGCTTTCTGGTGAAACTGCTGCCGGTTCTTATCCGGTGGAAGCGGTTAAAACAATGCATAACATTGCATCTAGAGCAGAACAGGCTTTAGATTACAAACAGATTCTTTCTAAACGAAGTGCTGAAGTAGGAACAACGATTACAGATGCAATTGGACAATCTACAGCTTATACAGCCTTAAATTTAGGTGTATCTGCTATTGTTACTCCAACTGAAAGTGGTCACACAGCGAGAATGATCTCTAAATATCGTCCAAAGGCACCAATTATTGCCGTGACAGTTTCTGATTCAATTTCTCGTAAGTTAGCATTAGTATGGGGAGTTTATCCAAGAAGTGGCAATCACTCAACTTCAACAGATGAAATGTTAGACTCCTCAATCTTACAAGCAATTAACAGTGGTTTAGTTACACACGGAGATTTAATTGTTATTACGGCTGGTGTTCCGGTTGGAGAGTCTGGAACGACAAACCTTATGAAAGTACATGTTATTGGTAATGTACTTGCAAAGGGTCAAGGAATTGGAAGAAAAACTTCTTTTGGTAAGGTAGTTGTAGCAAGTACAGCAAAAGATGCTAAAGAAAAAATGACAGACGGTGCAATTCTAGTAGCACAAAGTACTGACCGCGATATGATGGAAGCACTTGAAAAGGCGTCTGCCCTAATTACTGAAGAAGGCGGATTAACAAGTCATGCTGCAGTAGTAGGTTTAAGCCTTGGGATTCCTGTTATTGTAGGAGTGGAAGATGCAACAAACATTTTACAAGATGGTCAGGATATAACGGTTGATGCTGTAAGAGGTGTCATCTACCAAGGGCATGCTAGTGTTCTTTAATAATAAGAGAAAATAGATAACATATAAAAAAGAGAAGGGTTTATTCCTTCTCTTTTTTACTATAAATGAATATGATTAAGTAAAGCTTTCTACAAAATTGATGTGTTATGAGGTGAAGGTGTGCGTTTACTAATGCTACTCATTATCGTTATTCCAGCTTTAGAGATTGGAGTCTTTATCCTTTCCGGCAGGACGATCGGTACAATTCCAACAATTTTACTTATTATCTTGACAGGAGTCTTAGGTGCATGGCTGGCAAAGAAACAAGGACTGGAGACATTACGTAATGCTCAGCAGCAAATGCAGTTCGGTCAAATCCCCGGGGCTGCTCTCATAGATGGGATATGTATCCTTATAGGTGGATTATTACTATTAACCCCTGGATTTATTTCTGATATAGTTGGTTTTTTATTATTAATTCCTACCACAAGGAACAAAATTAAACCTTTATTCCTATTTGTAATCAAAAAAATGATCGATAAAAATCATTTCACAATTATAAGATGACTTAATTGGTTTTATTAGACCAAATTAAACAAATAGGGACAGTTCCTTAAAAAAATTCAATTGGAACTGCCCGCCTCTTTTTATTTTTTATGATGACCAGCAATAAACTGCCACAAATCTTCATACACTCCGGCACTCTTCAATGTTTTTAAAACAACCAGTACAATTGGTCCCACTATTAATCCTAAAAAACCTATCAATTTATAACCAACAAATAAAGCAACAAGTGTAGCTAGAGGATCTAAACCAATACTTGAAGAAAGAATTTTCGGTTCCATGATTTGTCTTTGGACTAAGACTATCATATAAAGTATTCCCAGCCCTATAGCAAGAGGTACTCCATCACTAAAAGAAAGATAAACAATCCACGGTACAAACACTAAACCTGTACCTAAATAAGGAAGAATATCAACTAGTCCAATTAAAAGCGCAATTGTGATGGCATAGTCAACTCGTAAGACTAATAATCCAATTAAGACAATGGCTGTAGTAATGGAAATCAAGGTTGCCTGAGCCCGAATAAAGCCAATAAGTGCTTTCTTTAATTCCACAAAAATAGTTCTCCCGCTTGACTTTGCTTTCTGTGGGATAAAAACAGCCACTGCAGATTTAAACTTATACCAATCTTTGCTAATAAAAAATGTGGCTAATAGCGAAAAGATAATGACTGTAGCGGTGTTAGGAAGCCAGCTAATGATAACAGGTATAATTTCTAAAAAGCTTTTAATGAAGTTTCCTACACTTGATGCAACTTGCTCGCCAATATTCTGGATATTTGCAATAATAGATTGTTGTTGATTTGTTTCAAGTGTATTAAAGAAATATGTTAATTGATTATAGACAGGCATAATTTTAGTCACGAAAAACGTTTCAATGTAAAGAGCTAGTAAATCTAAGTGACCTGGAATAACTTTTGCTAAATAAGTCGTACCGGCAACAATTTCAGCAACTAAAAGAATAAGAACACCTGCTATCAAGCAAATTAAGAGCAAGATAGAAAGAATCACAGCAAAACCTCTAGGTATTCTGAAAAGTCGTTCTATTCCATTTACAATAGGGTTAATCAGCATGCTGATTAAAATTGCAATAATAAAAGGATAAGTGAGTGTTGCCAGATAATAACTAATGGATATGCTCAAAAAAATGATGGCCAAAATAAACAAAGCCCTTAATACACTATTTACGTATTGCAAATTCACTCTTGCAATCCCCCCATACGATAAGCTCTATGTTCCGCTATTAATTCCCAGCCGTTTTCTACTAACCATTGGCGAATCGAAATTGCATGTATATTAGGCTGTAAAATTAAACGAGTGACCTTTGATAGCTTCCCAGATCCTTCTTCTAAAATTTTACTAATGAGAGTTCCACCCATCCCAGCGATTGTTATACAATCAACTTCGTCTTCCTTTCGAAGAACAGATAATCCGTCTCCTTTTCGAACAGATATTACATCAGAAAGTCCACATTTTCTCACTTGGCTGTCAGCTGACTCGTATGGGCCATCTGTAATCTCGCCGGCAATTGCCCCACTGGCTTTTCCTTGTAAGACAGAATAGCAGGGTAAGTAAGCATGGTCTGAACCTATATCTGCAAATACTGCTCCTTCAGGAATATAGTTAGCAACTGTTTCAAGTCTTTTGGATAATTTCAATTCATTCATCATTTCACCACAATTCATTTATTTACACTTAAGAGTGAAGTAACCTATTCATCAAGTATAAAAAAAGTCCTTCACAGATGCAAAGGACTTCTTTATAATTATTTAATTTGTGATACCCATTCTGCCATTTCGTCAAGCTTTTCGTCTGGCACAAGACCAGCTGGCATGATTCCTTTACCTTGCTGAATTGTTGTCTTAATTTCATCTACGCCAATTTTATCACCAACACCTACAAGAGCAGGACCTGCACCACCTTCATAGTTTTCACCATGACAGGAAATACAGTTTTGCTGGTAAATCTCTTCCGGGGTAGCGTTTGCAACATCTTCAGTGCTTGGCTCTTCTTCTCCGCCGCTAGCTAGTTCTTCATGATCGCCGATACCTTTAAATGATAAAAGGAACATAAGGCCGATTCCTAGAACAGCGATTAATAAAAATGGAATAAGTGGATTGCGATTCATCATGTAACCTCCCTTATGTAAATAGTAAACCTTTCCATTAATAGGCTCCATATCTAACCTACTAATGTATAGTAGAATTATCGTAATCATTCGAGCAGCTCCACTCGATAATTCTAATTTTTATTTATGTTTTACTCAGCTGCCCGTTACTGCTGGATAATCAACATAAGTACAAATGTTTTTAAACAACCTCTATTTTACTGTAATTTTCCACTAAGGAAAAGACCTATCTTTTAACATCTCCATGTTTTTCACACTTTAGACAAAAAACAGACAAGAGTTTCGGTTAATGCCAATAACCTGTTGACATTTTCCTATAGACTATAAGAAGAGTGTCACCCCAAATATTAGACTTGCTATTATTCCACTAATTAGTAAATAGTAAATCCGTAAGAAGCCCCCTATTGTGATCCAAAGCAAGCAGTTTGTTACAACCGTCGTTGCAATCCAAAAAGAATTTCCCTCTGTTACAAATTCAACAAATGAAAGAGACGTGATTAACAGCTGAATAAATGTTATAACTAAAGGCATTTGAAACTTACCTTTTCTAACCAGAAGGAAAGCGGTAACAAGAATTGAAGCTAAAAGTAAAAAACCTGATGTAACTGTTTGCAAAACAAAAGACAATTCAGTAAAATAGGTGACAAGAGCACTGATTAGAAGTAACACAAAAACTGCACTAGTCCAAATTATATTCGTACCTGTTTTACTATTAGCAGAGGATGCAGTTGTTTCTTCAAAATGATTTCCTTCAGTATAAAGTGCTAGTAAAAAATCACAGTATGTATCTGGAAGTAGTTTATTTTCTTTCCAGTAATAAATTTCTTTAATGATTATTTCCTTTTTTTCTTTATCCATAAATGCATCCTTAAATAATCTTTCTAAATTGTACAAAAGTAAAAAAAGCATAAATATACTATGCTATGATTCCCTTTTCTAAACTGTTTTTTATGAAGAAAAGACGGACATTCGTCCGCCCTATATCCTACTCTAAGAAATCTTTAAGACGTTTACTACGGCTAGGATGACGCAATTTACGGAGTGCTTTTGCTTCAATTTGTCGAATTCGTTCACGCGTAACTCCAAACACCTTACCTACTTCTTCAAGTGTTCTTGTTCGTCCATCATCAAGGCCAAACCGTAAACGTAATACGTTTTCTTCACGATCAGTTAATGTATCAAGTACATCCTCAAGCTGTTCTTTTAGTAGCTCATACGCAGCATGTTCAGAAGGAGACGTTGCATCCTGATCTTCAATGAAATCACCCAAATGAGAGTCATCTTCCTCACCAATAGGTGTTTCCAAAGAAACGGGCTCTTGTGCAATTTTAAGAATTTCTCTCACCTTATCAGGTGTGAGCTCCATGTCTTCTCCAATTTCCTCAGGAGTAGGTTCTCTTCCTAGGTCCTGTAGTAACTGGCGCTGAACTCTAATCAATTTATTAATGGTTTCAACCATATGAACAGGAATACGTATTGTTCGAGCTTGGTCAGCAATAGCACGTGTAATTGCTTGACGAATCCACCACGTAGCATACGTACTAAATTTATAGCCCTTTTCATAATCAAATTTCTCAACAGCTTTCATTAGTCCCATATTACCTTCCTGAATTAAATCAAGGAACAGCATTCCGCGACCAACATAGCGTTTAGCAATACTAACCACCAGTCGAAGATTGGCTTCTGCAAGTCGGCGTTTAGCTTCTTCATCGCCTTCTTCTATACGTTGAGCTAATTTAATTTCTTCATTAGCTGATAAAAGATCAACACGACCAATTTCTTTTAAGTACATTCTAACAGGGTCATTAATTTTAACTCCTGGAGGTACACTCAGATCATTCAAATCAAATTCTTCTTCTTTTGCAAGATCTTGAATATTAGGATCCGCTTCGGCTGCCTCACCAGCTTCACCAATTAATTCTACACCTTGTTCACCAAGAAATTCATAATACTCATCCATTTGGTCTGATTCAATTTCAAAGTTTGACATACGTTCAGCTATTTCTTCATATGTCAAGACTCCTCGTTTTTTCCCAATTTCTGTTAACTGCTCCTTCACCTGTTCAAAGGTTACTTCAGTTTCGTGGGTTTGTTTATCAGCCATAGGATCCCCTCCTTCCAAACTTACCATTGTAAGATAAGCTATCGGATTACTGTCTAGCAAGTACGTTACATATTTTGATGTGCCCTTTTTACACAATCTTATGCTACAAAATAATCGTCTATTATTAGCTTACTTATCATGATTTTAGAGCTTGTTTTAGTTGAATAATTTCCATTGCAATTTGGGCTGCTTCTTTGTATTGCTTATTTCTTTCAGCCTCAATTTTTTCTACTTCTTTTTCTTTTATCATTAACATTTTTTGATGATTCAACACCTGTTTTATATAATCTGAAAGTTCTTGTTCACTCACCTCAGAATTCAGGGTAATCATTGCAATGTTGGATACAATATGTTGTAATTCAGGACTCGGCAACTTCGATAAAAATGAACTAACATTTTCTTCATTTCCTTCTTCATAAAAAGCGTATAAATAAGTAACAATTGCTTTATGTTCTTCGATATTAAATTGAAGTCCAAGTCGTTCCAAAACTTTTTCTGCCATATCTTTGCTTCTTAACATGTGACCGATTAACATTCTCTCAGCGGTATGAAATGCGGGTAATAACCGCTTGGATTGGATCGGCTTTCTTTTTGGCTGTTCCTGGGTAGTGATTTTTTGCTGCTGCGGAGTTCTTTGCCTGTTCTTCTGTTGTTCTTTCTGCAAAATCTGCTGCTTTAAAACCTCCATCGATAGGTCAAATTCCGATGATAATTGTTTTAAATAGATCTCCTTTTCAACTGCATTGTCCAATTGTGCTAGTTCACTAATGACATTTTCAATATACTGAAGCCTTTCTCCTTCATTTTGAAGGTTTTTGCCTCTCCTGTAATAGGACATTTTAAATGTCATGACCGGAACACTGGCCCCTATTACATCAAGCTTGAATTTTTCAGATCCAAACTTATTAATGTAGTCATCAGGGTCTAATCCATCAGGAATCATCGCAACCTTTAGCTTACAACCGGCCTCTTTAAGGATCTTTGCAGCTCTATTTGTAGCCTCAATTCCGGCTGAGTCAGAATCATAACAAATAATCACCTCTGAAACATTTCTTCGAATGATCTTTGCCTGTTCCTCGGTAATAGAAGTTCCCATTGTAGCAATTGCTTGCTCAACGCCTGCCCTTGTTGAAGAAATAACATCAGCAAATCCTTCAAACAATACAACCTGCTGATTTTTTCGAATATGTACTCTAGCACGATGAAAATTATAGAGTAATTTACTTTTATTAAATATTTTTGTTTCAGGACTATTAAGATATTTAGGCTTCTCGTCTCCAAGTACACGTCCCGAAAATGCAATCGTATTCCCATGGTGGTCCATGATCGGAAACATAATTCGATTCCTGAACCGATCAAAAAATTCTTCGTTTGAGTTGTTTTTTTTAACTAATAATCCTGCTTCCTCCATTAAGGATAAGGTAAATCCCCGCTTTTCTAAAAACTTTTTCACAAAGTCCCAAGAATCTAAGGAGTATCCAATCTCAAACGTATCAATGATGTCTTTAGTAAATCCCCTGCTTAAAAGGTAGTCTAATGCGTGCTGACCTTCCTTTGTGTTTACAAGTAAATGATGGTAGAATTTTTTTAACAGCTCATGAGCTTCGATCATTTTCTCTGAGTCTTTTGAAATTGTGGGTCCTGGCCCCTGCTCAAGTGAAGGTATGCTTGGTAATTCAATATTAGCTTTGTCAGCGAGATGTTGCGCTGCTTCAATAAATGAATATCCTTCGTGCTGAATAAGAAATGAAAAAACATTTCCACCAGCACCACAGCCAAAGCAATGAAAAATCTGTTTGTCTGCTGAAACTGAGAACGAAGGGGATTTCTCGCCATGAAACGGACAAAGTCCAAAGTAGTTGCGTCCTTGTTTCTTCAATTGAACATATTCACTTATTACATCAACAATGTCAGAAGTTCTTTGTATTTTTTCGATTAATTCCTCGGGAATTCGATTTCCCATGCTAACAACCCCGTATTACAGATATTCGATATTTATTTAAGATCTCCTGCATGTTTCGACAAAATCTTTTCAAATGTTGTGATAAAATTCAAGGTATCTTCATCTGTAAATTTTTTCGGACCTTTTGTAAATTTACCACTACGTCTTTCTATAGCAGATAAATAACGAAACTGAAGAGCTGTATCAATATTTTCTTCTGTATATTGCTTTCCCCTGGGTGTAATAAAACAAACGCCTTTTCGTATTAAAAGACCAGCTAATCCAATGTCTTGTGATATTACCATATCACTTCTGCTGACATGGTTAACTATGTATAGATCTGCTTCTTCTTTACCTGTATCAACAAATACCCATTGTCTCCCATAGGTCTTATCAGAAGTGTGGTTATAGGAAGCTACAAAAACAACATCCATTTCGTATTTGTTGGCAATTAGCATGATCTCTTTTTTTACAGGACAAGCATCAGCATCGACAAAAATCTTCATCGTTTTTTCGCCATAATTCTCTATTCTACATCACTCCGCAATTTCCTTCTACCTAATACACTTTTGTACTGAATACTATTCGTGAGAAAGACCTTAAATTCCTTTTTGTCGAAAATTATTTTATTTATTCTCTTGACAGTTTACAAATAATAGTTTATTCCCATATGTCAAGTTCTAAACCTAAAAAAAGTATTTTTATCACAATTTTTTATTATAATACAAGTGTTTCTAAATTTCTATCATTTTTTCAACAAAATAATCGACTCACCTAATTGAGAAAAGGATGACCTACAAATCCCCTTTGTTATGCCATCCTTTTAAACTCATCCATTTTGATTATTCATAAAGTTAGCGATTATATTAGCTGTTTCCTCAACTGCTTTGTTTGAGACATCAACCACTTTACAACCAATTCTTTCCACTACCTTATCAAAATAGTTAAGTTCTTCTTTAATTCGATCTATGTTTGCATAAAAAGCTTCATCATTTAAGCCAAGAGATTTGAGCCGCTCTCTCCTAATATTATTTAACTTCTCCGGCATAATACGCAGCCCGATGCATTTTTGCGGTGAAACTTTGTACAATTCTTCTGGTGGCTCAACTTCTGGTACAATCGGTACATTTGCTACCTTGAATCGTTTATGTGCTAAATATTGAGATAAAGGTGTTTTAGAAGTTCTTGATACACCTATTAATACGATATCTGCTTTTAAAATCCCTCTTGGGTCTCTTCCATCATCGTATTTTACAGCAAATTCAATAGCTTCAACCTTTTTAAAATAATCATCATCCAACTTTCTAACTCGTCCAGGCTCATACTTGGCCGTTATTCCATATGAAGTTTCCATTTTATCAATTAATGGTCCGATTATATCGTAATAAACTACTCCTTTTTTATTTGCCTCTTCAATTAGATACTCTCTCAGCTCAGGGACAACAAGAGTGAAACATACTATTGCATTATCTTTCTTAGCTAAAGCAAGAACCTCCAGAATAGTTCCTTTATCTTCAACATAAGGAATGCGCTTTATTTTTGTGTTTGATGAGACTCCATTAAATTGACTTGCTGCTGCTTTTACTACCAGCTCAGCTGTTTCACCAACAGAATCTGATAAAACATAGATCAATTGATAATTCATTTTCATCCCCATTTCTTATGCTATATTTAGTCATTTAGGAAGCTAACCAAGATTTTCGTCATATTTGTTTTCGTAATTCTCCCGATTACCTCATAGCCCTTTTCAGTTTCTTTGACAACAGGTAATGCATCAATCTGTTTATCTATTAACACTTGTGCAACGTCAATAATGTAGTCATCAGGCTTGCACACCGTAATGTTTGGCATTCTTGTCATGATTATATTTACAGGAATAGATGTAAGTTCCTGCTTGCCAATACTCGTCCGCAAAAGATCCTTACGGGAAAGCACGCCAACTAAAATAGATTGCTCATCAACAACAAACAACGTTCCTACATCTTCTAAAAACATCATGCAAATCGCATCATAGACTGATACATTGATACTGACGACTATTGGAATAGACTGATAATCCTTTACTTGAAGCTTTCTTAGCTGTTCTGTAAGCATATGAGTATTTGTTTTTCCTGTAAAATAATATCCTACTCTAGGTCTTGCCTCTAAGTAGCCAGACATTGTTAATATAGCTAAATCCGGGCGAAGTGTTGCTCTTGTTAAATTTAATTGATCAGCAATCTGCTCACCTGTTATTGGTCCATTTTCTTTAACAATTTCAACAATTTGCTCCTGCCTTTTATTCAGTTCTATTTTCCTCACCGCCTTGCATATTCATTTTTAAACAGAAAATTTGTGGCACAAATGATTTATACTTGTTTGTTAATAAATTATATCTCAGTTTAAATATTATAGATTTCAGATTAAACAGAGCCTAAACTAATTATATACTTTACACTGTTTTTGAAAAGGAATAAGTTTTAAATCTAAAGACTATAGAAAAAGGGCTGACGTCTTTGTCAGTCCCTATTCATCTTGAATTTTACTTACTTCACCAAAATAACATTCATTTTTGCGAATGATTCAATTAGTTGAGATAATTTATGCATTTGTGCCAATCGATTACGTTTTATTTCTTCATTATCTGACATAACCATCGTATGGTCAAAATATTCGTTGATGACAGGCTTTAAAGATGCCAGTGCTTTGTAAACATCCTCAGCATTGTTTAAAGAGTCTATTTTCATGTTTGTTTCTGTATAGGCATTAAATAATGCTGTTTCATAATCACTTTCAAAAAGCTCACTATTAATGTCGCTTTCCGTAGCCTTTTTCGCTATGTTCATCACACGGGCAAGTGCCTCGATTGTTTCTTTGAAATCTGTATGAGATGAAACATCTTGAAGTACTTTTGCTCGAGCTACAATTGAATTAGCCTCTAGCACCGAAGATTCTAACACAGCATCATTTAAATCATAGCGGATTTTCTCTTCAGCCAAACGGTATTTTAATCGCAATTTAAAGAATGAAACTAACTCCCCAAACGCCTCTTTTGATTTCTTATCATCATATTGACTAAGCGCCAGTTCAAACAATTGCGATAAGCTAATTGTCCACTCTTTAGATAATAAAATTTGCAGAATTCCACTTGCTTGTCTTCTAAGAGCATAAGGATCCTGTGATCCGGTTGGAATCTTACCGATCGCAAAGAACCCTACGATTGTGTCCAACTTATCAGCCAGTGCAACGATTGCACCTACATTTGACTCCGGTGCAGCATCCTCTGCATGTCGTGGCATATAGTGCTCATTTATAGCAACCGATACTTCTTCTTTTTCTCCACTTAGACGTGCATATTTCTCCCCAATTTTCCCTTGAAGTTCAGGAAATTCATAAACCATATGAGTAACTAAATCGAATTTACAGATTGATGCGGCCCGTTCAACATTTCCTTTTTCATCATTTTGCAATTGCACCATATCTGCTAATTGTTTAGACAGATTAACTATTCGGTTAACCTTTTCTCCCAAAGTTCCTAGCTCTTCATGGAATACGATTTTGTCCAGTTTTTTCACAGCATCCTCTATCTTAAGCTTTTGATCTTCCTGATAGAAGAAATTTGCATCAGATAATCTTGCACGTAATACTTTTTCGTTTCCTCTTGCTACATTTTCTAAATGGTTTTGATCTCCATTTCTTACTGTAACAAAAAATGGCTGAAGTTGTCCTTCATTATTTCGCACCGGGAAGTAACGCTGATGTTCCTTCATTGTTGTTACAAGCACTTCATCAGGTAAAGAAAGATACTCTTGTTCAAACGTCCCATAAAGTGCGGTTGGGTACTCAACAAGATTATTCACTTCTTCTAGAAGTTCTTCATCCACTGGGATTACCCAATTTTTTTCGTTTTCTAAATCAACCAATTGTTGACTAATCGCTTCTTTTCGTTTGACAGGATCAGCGATCACAAATTGCTCTAACAAAGCAGCTTCATATAGTGAAGGAGAGGCAATCTCTACCTTATTTCCGAGAAAACGATGTCCATATGTAAATGAATCTGTTTTAGCACCGGCAATTTCAAATGGAATAACATCTTGACCAAAGAGTGCAACTAACCATTTAATTGGACGAATATACCGTAATTCTTGGCTTCCCCAACGCATATTTTTAGGGAAAGTAAGACCTGTGATTAATTCACGTGTTTCTAACAGTAAATCTTTTGCTTCTTGCCCTTTAACAAATTTTTGGACATGAACATATTCAACACCATTGATTTCTTTAAAATAGATATCTTCAACAGATGCACCTTGTCCTTTTGTAAAACCAATTGCAGCTTTTGACCAATTTCCATTTTCATCGAGCGCTATTTTTTTCGCAGGACCCTTTGCTTCTTCCTCAATATCCGGTTGCTTTTCAAAAACATCCTTTACAAGAACAGCCAATCTTCTTGGAGTTGCATATGTTTTTACTTCTCCATGAGATAACTGCTTTTCTTCAAGCCATTTTGTAAGCTTTTCAGCAAATTGGTTCATCGCAGGTGTTACATAATGGGCTGGTACTTCTTCTAAGCCAATTTCTAGTAATAAGTCTTTTTTACTCATGTTCTTTTCCTCCTTCCTGTAACATTGGGAAGCCTAATTTTTCACGCTCATCATAAAATGTTTTTGCTACTTTTCTAGCTAAGTTTCGAACACGACCAATATAGCCTGTTCTTTCTGTAACCGAAATTGCTCCTTTTGCATCAAGTAGGTTAAAGGTATGTGAGCATTTTAATACATAATCATAGGCAGGGTGCACAAGACCTTCGTCCATTTGTCTCATTGCTTCTTTTTCATAAATCGAGAACAATTCAAATAACATATCAGTATTAGATGTTTCAAATGTATACTTTGAATGTTCATATTCCGGCATTAGGAAAATATCGCGTATTGTATATCCATCTGTCCATTCCAGATCAAAGACATTTTCTTTATCTTGAATATATGACGCTAGTCTTTCGATACCATATGTTATTTCTGCTGATACCGGCTTACATTCTAAGCCGCCAACTTGTTGGAAATAAGTGAATTGTGTAATTTCCATCCCATCAAGCCATACTTCCCAGCCAAGGCCTGCACAACCTAGAGAAGGATTTTCCCAGTTATCTTCAACAAATCGTATATCATGCTCCAAAGGATTGATACCCAAGGCACGTAATGAATCTAAATATAACTCTTGTATATTGTCTGGTGAAGGCTTCATAATAACTTGAAATTGATGATGCTGATAAAGTCGGTTAGGATTTTCCCCATAACGGCCATCTGCAGGTCTTCTGGATGGTTCTACATAAGCAACCTTCCATGGTTCTGGTCCTATACTTTTTAAAAAAGTATAGGGACTCATTGTTCCTGCACCTTTCTCAGTATCATACGCCTGCATAAGCACACACCCTTGATCAGACCAGTGCTTTTGAAGAGTTAATATCATGTTTTGAATATTCATATCCAAACACCTCCGTGAATAATAAATAATCTCTGACTAAAGACAAAACAAAAAGCTCTCATCCCTATGTCAGATTATTGACATAGGGACGAGAGCTAACCCGCGGTTCCACCCTAATTGCTTATATGTATAAGCCACTTTAGAAGAATTTGCTCCGGAATGCCTTTCCTTACGATTCAATCCTTAGCTTTCACCATCCTAAGGTCGCTTTCATTTGAGTCTTTCGCAAGTACTTCTTTCCATCTACACAAAATGTTAAATTATAATTGCATCTTAATCGAAATTTTGAAGGATGTCAATATCCCCTATTTAAGCTTTCCCTTTAATGAGTCTAATTGATCAAGAAATCTTTTAGACTTAATTGTTAAGCCGGAATACTCTTGATAATACGCATCAATAACTAACTTTAGTTCGTTTTTTGTTTCTTGCTTTACTGAAATATTACCCAGTCTATTTAAATCAAAATAAAAGAACAGTCGAAGAAGCTTTCCTGTCATAGGAGTAATTTTTATACGATATGGGTCAACTTCGAAGCATCTGTGACATAGGAAGCCACCTTCTCTGATCGAAAAATGAAAAGTACCATCTTTTTGCCCGCAATTTGTACAACAATCAAGTTGAGGGTGAAGTCCTAATACAGGAAGCATTTTCATTTCAAAGATATAAAGTAATATGTCCGGATCTACATCTTCATCTAAATAGGTAAAAGTTTGCATTAATAACTCAAATAGAAATGGATTTCTTTCCAGATTTTCTGTACTCTTGTCCAACAATTCTGCAATATATGAGGCATATGCTGTAAGAAAAATATCTTCTCTAATACCCCTTAAAGACTGTATAGTCTCTCCTTGCTGGAGACTTCCTAATCCACTGGATTTTTGAAATAAAAAGGAGCCATAAGTAAAAAGCTGGGTGATAGACGTAAGGCGACTACTTGGTTTCTTTGCGCCTCTTGCCATAACCCCAACTTTTCCTAGTTCTCTTGTATATAGTGTAATAATTTTGTTTGTTTCACCGTAATCAGTTGATCGGATCACAATTCCTTCACATTTTTGTAGCAAAATATCCCTCACCTTTCAAAGGTTCAGGCAAGATCAGGAAATTGGAAAATCTAATTCAGCTAGTTCATCTTCTTGAGAATCGGGTCCTTCATCATTCTCCTTTTCCAGTTCCTTAAAAAGAAGATACGTATCAATGCTACCTGTTTGCGAAAAAACTTTCCAGGTAAAATCCAACATATAAACCCCACCTTTCAGTTGTTAAGACTAGCAAGCATCATTCCAATTTCTTTATCGTTATCTTGACCTTTTCTTCTACTTTTCATGTTAAACAATTTTTGCTAAATCTTAAGATGAATATTATCTTTTTTAGTACTCATCTTCTCTAAAACCATAGTCTCTCAGCTGTGAAGCTTTGTTACGCCAATCCTTCTGGACTTTTACCCAAAGTTCCAAAAATACTTTTGATCCCAAAAGCGCTTCAATGTCCACTCGGGCTCTTTTTCCGACTTCTTTTAACATACTTCCTTGCTTACCAATGACTATTCCTTTTTGAGAATTACGCTCAACAATAATGGTTGCCCCTACATAGATTGCAGCATTATTTTCTCTGCGTTCAAGAGTATCCATCACTACAGCTATAGAGTGTGGAATTTCTTCCCTAGTTAAGTGTAAAACTTTTTCTCGAATTAATTCTGTAATAATAAAACGCTCTGGATGGTCTGTTACTTGGTCTTCAGGATAGTATTGTGGCCCTTCTGGTAAGAGATCTTCAATCTGCTGTAATAATGTATCAATATTATTTCCTTGCAGAGCAGAGATAGGGACAATTTCTTTAAATGGATAAAGCTTTTTATATTGTTCAATTAAAGGTAAAAGTTCATCCGGGTGAATTTGATCAATTTTATTAATAATTAAAAATACAGGTGTATTGGTTTGTTTTAGCCTCTCAATGATAAATTCATCTCCGCGCCCGTAACCTTCTTCAGCATTGATCATAAATAATACTAAATCAACTTCTTTTAATGTATTCTGTGCTACTTTCATCATAAAGTCACCCAGTTTATGTTTGGGTTTATGAATGCCAGGCGTGTCGATGAAAATCGTTTGAGATTGGTTCGTCGTATAAACTCCTTGTATCTTGTTTCGAGTTGTTTGCGGCTTATCGCTCATAATGGCAATTTTTTGTCCGATTACTCGATTGATGAATGTTGATTTCCCAACATTAGGTCTTCCTATTATTGAAACAAATCCTGATTTATATGGTTGATTATGATTCATGTAAATCCTCCGCTGAAAATGCTCCCGGTAGTAATTCCTGTACTGTAAGTTCTGTAATATCACCATGGAGGTTTGTTAATATAACTTTCATATCTTTTGGACAAAGCTCTGAAATAACTTGACGGCATGCACCACATGGAGGTACCGGTCTATCCGTGTCTGCTACAACAGCCATAGCAGAATAAACCTTATCTCCTTCTGAAAATGCTTTGAAAATAGCTGTTCTTTCAGCACAATTACACATGCTGTATGCGGCATTTTCAATATTGCATCCCTTATATACTTTGCCATCTTGAGTTAATAAAGCCGCTCCTACTTTAAACTTTGAGTAGGGAGTATAAGCCATTTCCCTTGCTGCTTTTGCTTCATCGATGAGTTGTTCAATTTTCACTAGAGTTTCTTCCTTTCTATCCTGGCTAATGACTTTACTCTTCTTTATTTTAACTAATTTTCACAGTAATTTCACGCCTAATTCTGCATTTGTAATTTAATTGTAAGAATTTTCGAAAATTAATTAAAATAGACTAAAAATGATGTTCGAACTCCTTACAAGTCTCTTGAAAACACTTTTGTTTTATGAGGCAAAAAGGTGATTGGTAATCAGGATTATTCCAATTATAAATGAAAGAATCGCGTAAACCAAAACAGCCCCTGCCGCTGCATCCTTAGCAGCTTTAGCTAACGGATGCTTTTCACTTGTTATCATATCGACAACACGCTCTATCGCAGTATTAATCAGTTCAAGTGCCAGCATACCACCGATTAAAAACAGGACAATCATCCATTCGATGATTGAAAAACGTAATACCATGCCGGTTATAAACATAATAATTGATATGGCAACATGTATTTGAAAGTTTCGTTCAGATTTAAATGTGGATACAATTCCATTCCAGGCATATTGGAAACTCTTATAAAAACGTACCCATTCAGAATTCTTCGGTTCTTTTGAGTCCATAATTATTTAATATTTCCTTTTGTTTTGTAAACATCACTTTTTCCTCAGAATCTGTCATATGATCATACCCTAGTAAATGTAATAAGCCATGTACTGATAAAAAGCCCAGCTCTCTCATGAAAGAATGACCATATTCTTCTGCCTGCTCTCTTGCTCTTGGAATTGAAATAATAATATCGCCAAGCACACGGGGCTGATCACCCCCTACTATTTCTAGTTCTCCCTCACTCATCTCTTCAAGAGCAAATGAAATAACATCTGTTGGTTGATCTTTATCCCGGTATTCACGATTGACTTCTTGTATACGTTCATTTGTTACAAATGTGACCGACAGCTCTGCACCTTCAGAAACGTCTTCCACATCAGCAGCAAATTGAAGAAGCTCTTCAACAGTCCTTATTTGTTCCTCTGTTAATTCATTTGTTTCATCATGACTGTCAATTGATAGTCTCATTATTTCACCTTCTGTTTTTTAGTTAATTCGGGATACTCAATCCGCGAATGGAAAATCCCTTTTAAAGATTCGCAAAATGATTTGGCGATAATATCTAATTCTTTTAATGTGATATCACATTCATCTAATTGATGATCTTGTAATCGATCAGAAATAATCGATCTGACCAATTTTTCAATTTTCTCTGGTGAAGGGTTTGCCATAGAACGTACTGCAGCCTCTACACTGTCCGCGATTGAAATAATGGCAATTTCCTTTGTTTGCGGCTTAGGTCCTGGATAGCGAAACTCTTCTTCATAAATTGAATCATTTGATTGTTTAGCTTGATGATAAAAGTATTTTAAAAGTGTTGTGCCATGATGCTGCTCGGCAATATCGATAAACTCTTTCGGCATTTTATGCTTTCTTAACATTTCAACACCATCGGTTACATGAGCAATGATAATATTCTTACTAAGTTGTGCTGACAGTTTGTTATGTGGATTCTCAATATTCATTTGATTTTCTATAAAATACTGAGGCCGCTTTGTCTTCCCTATATCATGATAGTATGCGGCAACTCTTGCAAGTAATCCATTTGCCCCAATGGCTTCACATGCTGATTCACTCAAATTGGCGACCATTACACTGTGGTGGTATGTACCAGGTGTTTCCGTGAGAATTTTTCTAAGTAACGGATGATTCGGATTTGATAACTCAATTAATTTCATTGTTGATAAAATACCAAACCCTGTTTCAAAAAATGGCATGAAACCTATTGTTAAAACAGAAGACACAAGCCCAGATACGCACGCCATAATAAAATAGGAGCTTATTTCAACATTTGAGTAGCCGCCGTTTCTGATTAACATAATCGCTGTTAAAGCAAGGATATTAACACCGGCAACAAATAAACCTGCCTGCAGGATTTTTGAACGAAGATTGTGTTCTCCTAAAAATAATACTGCTGCCAAACATCCAAAAAGATAGTAAATTCCAACTGAAAAGTTAAAACTTCCTGTTACACCTTCATTAAAAATAACACTTCCGCAAACTGCAAAAATCATACTTGTCCATATAGCTAGTCGCTCATTTAACAATAATTTAACCAGCATGACTCCCATTGCAACCGGCACAATATAGCCAATATGCGTATAATCAATTTTCTGAAACAAGCTAATGATCTTCATTAGAAGAATTGTAATTGCAAATATCAAACAATATAATAACAAAAAATTATGCTTTTTAGAAATGGGACTATCTTTCTTCTCAAAGAAATACACAACGCCTGATATTATCAGGAGCACAAATATCCCGAGTCCTAAAAAGGGTTTCATGGATTGTTGATCATCCAGCAAACCAACCAGGCCTAACTTTCTGTAAATTTCGCGATTAATCAGCTCATTTTCTTCAACAAGTATTTGCCCCTGTTTAATTTGGGCTTCTTTTACGCCGTCAATGGCTAACTGCCGCTGTTCTTCAGTTGCGGTTAAATCAAATACATAGTTTGGTGTAATGGCGAAACGGGCTAAAAATATGGCAGAATCCATTATTTCAGTTCGCATTGACGTGTATTGCAGTTCTTCCTCGACCTGTTTTTTTGCTTCTGTCAGCTGAACAATAGGAATTTCTTTGCTCATGACATTGTTTACAACTGTTACAACAGCGTCCTTTGCCAAAACAACTTCATCATCCGTAGTTTCTAGTAATGGAAGAAATGTTTCACCAGGAATTTTTTTATTAATCGAAGGTGTTAGTTTTTCTTGTACTTTTTCAACTTGTTCCTCCACAGTTGGTTTTGCAGAATCTGAATTTGCAGCCTCTTCTTTTCGCACTTCAATAACTGTGTCAAAAATTGAAGAAATTAAATCTACTTGTTTTTCAGTTATTTCTTTTTTCAAAACATATTGATCTTCTACAGAATCATACGCTTCTTGGCGTTTCCGCTCTGTTTCTACCTTATCCTCGACAGTTGCTGGAGCATATATCGTTTCATCAGAAACAGTAAAAAGCTCAATATCAAGCGTTTCAGGCTTTACATTACTATATAGGGCAACAAATATTACGACAGCTAATATTGCATATAAAAAAACATATAAAAATCGATATTCTTTAAATTTCTCTACTATTCTATTCGTTTTTTTCACTTCTTTTGAGTTAGGTTTTTTCTTTTTCAACTTTGCACCACCCTCTAAACACCTTCAAACGAAAGGCTTTTTTTACCGTTCTTCTTCCATTATTCAATTTTATCGAAAAATGTTCAACTATTAAGACAAAATATGACAAAAAAAGCTCTTTTTGCAAGCACTTTCATTTATACTCACCAATTAAATAAATATAGTTCTCTAGCTATTTTTGACACCGATCTGCGAAAAAGAAAGTGACCCGTTTCAAACTTCCCGGGTCACGATCCTTCTTTAGAATTTTCATATGCCGTAATAATTTTTGCAACAAGCGGGTGTCTGACAACATCAGATTGTTCAAGATGAACAAAAGACAAACCACTCACATTAGTTAGAATGTCTTTAGCAACAGACAACCCTGATTTTACTCCTTTTGGCAAATCTACCTGTGTAATATCACCTGTTATGACCATTTTTGATCCAAATCCCAATCGTGTCAGGAACATTTTCATTTGCGCAGGTGTGGTATTTTGGGCCTCATCCAAAATAACAAATGCATCATCAAGGGTTCTACCTCTCATATACGCCAACGGGGCGATTTCAATCGTACCACGTTCTATTAAGCGTTGAGTATGTTCCATCCCTAACACATCATGTAAAGCATCATATAAAGGTCTTAGATAGGGATCTACTTTCTCTTTTAGATCACCGGGTAAAAATCCTAGGCTCTCCCCTGCTTCCACTGCAGGCCGTGTTAAAATAATTCGTTTTACAGATCCCAGTTTCAAAGCATTCACAGCCATCACAACGGCCAAATAAGTTTTTCCTGTTCCGGCAGGACCGATTCCAAAAACAAGATCTTTATTTTGAATAGCTGAAATATAGTGGCGCTGCCCCAATGTTTTGACTCGAATGGATTTACCTTTGGCTGTTTTAGCAATTTCTTGGATATAAAGATTCTCTAACTGATCTAACTTTTTTTCCTTCGCCATACTAATGGCATAAAGAACATCGCGTTCACTTATGTTTATCCCTTTTCGGATGATGAGGAGTAAGGATTTTAATAATTCATCTACAAGTTGTACATGTTCAGCATTTCCTGAAACATATACACCTTCTCCCCTTGTTACGATGGATACGTTTAGTTCTTCTTCAATTCTTTTTAAATGAATGTCATGGTTTCCAAAAAGCGCTATCGCTTCATTTGGATTTTCTACTTGCTGATTCATTGTCACTAATTCTTCTGGCATTCTTTAGTCTCCCTGAACAATTGGTGTGGTTTTCACAATATTTTCAATTGCTTGATATAGTACGGTTAACCTAACTTTACCATTCTCATTCGTTTGGTGCAAAACTTTTTCTCCAGTTACCTTCTCTTTATCATCTAAATTCCCCTCTATATCCTTTCGGCCACGATCTAATGCAGCCTCCTTGGCTTGTTCAACTGTATATTTCCTCGTAACTTCTTCTTTTTCAAGGTAGGTTTCATTTGCATATGCGATCGGCAACGTAAAATTCAAAAACTTCAAGTGATAAACATCATCTTCCACTTCAAACGTTTTATACGTGTTTTTTCCAAATCCCCATATTGGAATCCTAAAATTGCCTATTTGAAGAAAATGCTTATCCTTATTATCCCCAGTTAATACTTGAAAAGTCGTATTTAAAGGAATTGTAATTGTTGTTTTATACCAGGTCTCACCATAAATTTCAGCTTTTGCTGGAACTTTCTTTTGGTCCTCTTCCTTACCGATTAAACCTGAAACTAAAACTTGTCCTTTTGTTACGTGTTCATTCAATGTAGTTAATGGCTGCCCCTGCTCGACAAACATTTTTTTAATAACTGCTTCTTTTTCTGCGACAATGTTTCTTGGACTTACAAGTTCTTCTTCTTCAGGTTGATTTTTTTCTACAACTTTTAAATGATAGGTTGTTCCCATCAGTTCAACTCCAACCCATGTAATTTGCTCAATATTATCAGTTAAGGATTTTTGTATATCATCCGGATTCTCAACGAAAAATTGAAGCTTACCTGTTTTCACTCCAATTCTCGCTAATTCTTTTTTTATAATATGTTCTGTTTCCGGTGATGCACCCTCAACCTTAATTCCCCAAATCATATTTGATAAAACAAATATAACAACTAAAAATGCCAATAAACCAAGTACAAATCCACTGTTTTTCCAAGACTTCCTTATTAAGAAAGGAAAACCTGCTCTCCTTTCAAACCGGCATTTACATTCATTTTTTCTTACAACTGAACGAAGGGCATGTACATCTTGGAGGCGAATAAAAAAACTTAAGCTATTATTTTTGCTGCGCTTAACTTTCCAAATAACGATATTCTCCCTCATACAGTCATTTAAAAACCTTTCTGTTCCTCTTCCCTCGATATTGACTTTTACAACACCATATAGATAACTAGTCCATTGATTTTTCATCCTTCTCCCCCTTGTAAACCACATTACACTTAAATGCTCTATTCTATTTGTCTGCTGTGTTTCTTTCAGATGATCCACAGCAGACGCCAGAGATCATGTCCCAAGATCCTTTTTGGTTTTTATCCTGAGTACATTTAACAAAAAAGAAATTATGTTTCATCGAGATATAAAACTTGAACGATTTTTCCTTCTAATAAAATTTCTTCCGGTAGGATCGTCTTTATGACAAAGGCCTCGCCTTTAATTAATAATTGTCCCTGCTTGAGTAATAGGCGAAGCTCAGTATCAGTGAATTTTAGGAGTCCACGATGATTTTCTATGTAAATATGAAGCTGTCCAACCATCGTAATTCTAGGAAGATCCATCATGACATCCGGCGGTAGTTCGATTGTGTTAGTGATCCATCGTGTAAGTTGCTGGCGCCATTTTTTTGCCATAAAAAAAGACCCCCTTTCATCTCATATGTATGAGAGAAAATGAAGTCTTATAACAGATTATTTGATAAGTTACGAATGTCTTCTCGTTTTTGTATAATGTGGATTTTTTGCACGGGGCGGCCCTAATATTTCACTCCAAATAACACCTTGGGCTGCCTTATTTTGATCAATAACAAGATGATTTTGCCGAACATTTCGATTAACTGAAAGTGTTCGCTCCTGAGGCATGACGGACTTTGGTTTAGGTTGCTCTTTTACAACCCTTACCTCTATCTCTTTTTCTGAAGAACGCTGCTTCATCTTCTCATATGCCTCTTGTACCGTTTGAAGAGGTGGCTTACTTCCATCGTTTCTTTTTTTAGATTCAACAGTTGTCATGACAGGTTTTGGTACCGGCCTTGCAGTTGGTCTAGGGTTTTGCCTAGGTTCTTGACGAGTTTTTGGTTGATTAGGTACTTTTTGCTTGTTTTCTTCTTTATTACTTTTATTGGTAAAGAGTCTTGAAAACAACCATACAAGAAATGCCCATACGATTGGATTGGAAATGATATCTGTAATATCCATGTTTTCTCCCTCCTTTTGTGAGGAAAGGGAATGAAGCCCAATCTTTCATCCCCTTATTATTTACAACTATTAATATTGCTCAGGATCACTTTGATCATTATTTGTTTTTCCAATTGAATCTCTCATCTCAGTATCAGCTGAAATATTTTTGATGTTCATATAATCCATCACACCAATATTCCCAGAACGTAATGCCTCAGACATAGCAAGAGGAACCTGTGCTTCTGCTTCCACAACTTTCGCTTTCATCTCTTGGACACGAGCAAGCATTTCTTGTTCCTGTGCTACAGCCATTGCTCTTCTTTCCTCAGCTTTTGCCTGTGCTATTTTCTTATCTGCCTCAGCCTGCTCTGTTTGTAATTCAGCACCGATATTTTTACCGATATCAACGTCCGCAATATCAATCGAGAGAATTTCAAAGGCAGTACCTGAATCAAGGCCTTTACCTAATACTGTTTGTGATATCATATCAGGGTTTTCTAGAACTTTTTTATGGTCTCTTTGAGAACCGATTGTACTAACAATCCCTTCACCAACACGAGCAATAATGGTATCTTCCCCTGCTCCACCGACCAAACGATCTATATTAGCTCTAACAGTAATCCTTGCTTTTGCTTTAACTTCAATACCATCCATTGCTACACCGGAAATGAATGGCGTTTCTATGACTTTAGGGTTAACACTCATTTGTACAGCTTCTAACACGTCACGTCCAGCTAAATCGATTGCTGCAGCACGTTCAAACGTTAAATCAATATTTGCTCTTTCTGCTGCTATTAGTGCATTTACAACACGGTCTACATTTCCTCCCGCTAAATAGTGACTTTCTAGCTGATTTGTCGTAACACCAAGCCCTGCCTTATGTGCCTTAATTAATGGATTAACTACTCTGCTTGGGATTACTCGACGTAATCTCATCCCGATTAGAGTGAAAATACTAATTCTTACACCTGCAGCTAAGGCAGAAATCCACAGTGCGATTGGCACAAACGTAAAGAATACACCCAAAAAGATTAAACCTAAAATAACGAGTCCAATTAATAAGATACCAGATGGATCCATTGTTATATTCCTCCTATTTTCCTAAATATTAATATTAATCATTTAACTCTCTCACAACAATACGTGAGCCTTCAACTTTAATCACTTTAACCTTTTGACCTTTTATAATATACCCGCCTTCAGTTACGACGTCCAGTCGTTCATCATTAATAACCGCTGTCCCAGAAGGTCTTAATGTTGTTAAAGCAATACCTTCTGCTCCAACTAATTCACGTCTGGAAACATTTGATACATACCCACTTTCGGTATTTGTTGAGTCACGCAATATTAGCTTTTTAAAGATATTCATACGCTTTCCAAACACCTTTACTAATAGAATAGATGCTGCAAATGCTACAGCAAAAGAAATCAATAATGATATCGTCATATGAACGAAATTCCCTGACGCAACATACAAACTGCCAATAACGCTTGCAAAACCTAGTATACCTAATATCCCGCCAGGTACAAATAATTCAGCTATTAAGAAAATAACCCCTAATATAAAGAGTATTATGGCTTCCATCCCTGCCAGACCAGCTACTAGGTGCCCGTAAAAGAATAAAAGCAGTGCAGAAATTCCCATAAACCCAGGAACTCCAAATCCTGGTGAATAAAGCTCCACAACTAATCCTAAGCTGCCTATAGATAAAAGAATTGGAACAACAACAGGGTTTGTAATAAATCGGGCTATTTTCTCTGCAAGACTTTCCTCGGCTTTTAAGACTTCTGCACCCTCAAGGTCAAGTTGAGTTAACAAGTCTTCTAAGCTTGAAGCAGTTCCTTCTGAATAGCCAACTTCTAATGCCTGCTTTGTTTCAAGAGTTAACAAATCACCCTTGCCGGCACCATATTCAGGAATATCTACATCTTTATCGGCCATAGCTAACGCAAATTTAGGATCACGGCCATTTCGTTCTGCAGATTCCCGCATTTCAGACAGCCACAAAGATTGTGCTTTATCATCAGCTGCATTCCCATCACCTGTGATAATTGCTGCAGACCCCATTTGACTGCCTGGCGCCATATAAATTTGATCAGCATTTAATGCAATATAAGCTCCAGCTGATATAGCGCGTCTATTTATATAAGCTGTTATTGGAATCTCACTTGAACGAAGGGTATCTGAAATTTCCATGGCTCCGTCAACTGCTCCACCAAGAGTATCAATTTCCAGGATAATATGATCTACATTTTGTGTTTGTGCTTCATTAATATTTCTTTTTATATATTGAGAAAGTCCTTTTTCAACAGTTTCTTCGACAGGAATGACATAAACTTTTTGAGTCGAATCAGCTTTAGCTATTGCCTGATACCCTTGATAAAAACTAAGCAAAAAAGCAAAAGCAATCAAAAATAGAAAAAACTGTTTTTTCACTTATTTCCCTCCTTTCACTTTAATAGTTCATGGTTGGACCAGACGCAAATTGCTTCTTGGCTCAAGCTCTTAAAAGCCCGAATTGAACACTGAAAATCTAAAGCTTAATCAGATAATAGTAATACGAATGTAAGTGCAAAAGGTTTCAATAATTTTATGTATACGTTATCTCACTTCTTATTAGTCTTTTTCTTATATTAGTTTGTTTACTTTTGCAGATAGTAAAAACACCTTGCTAAGGCAAGGTGTTTTACTCATTTATGATAGCTGTTGTTGCACAAGCTTATTAACAAGACTTCCGTCTGCTTTACCTTTTACTTTGGGCATAAGTGCTCCCATGACTTTCCCCATGTCGGCTTTAGAAGTAGCATTTACTTCTGAAATAGTCTTTTTTACAATTTCAGAAACTTCTTCCTCGGAAAGCTGCTCAGGCATATAATCGACAAGTATATCGATTTCTGCTTGTGTTTTTTCAACTAAGTCCAAACGATCAGCATTTTTGAATTCCTGGAGGGAGTCTTTTCGTTGTTTAAGTTCGCGAGAAAGAACCGTCAATTCTTCTTCAGCAGACAATTCGTTATTGCCAAGTTTAATTGCTTCATTTTGTAAAGCAGCCTTGACCATACGAATAACAACTAATTTGTCTTTTTCTTTGTTTTTCATCGCTTGTTTCATGTCTTGATTCAACCGATCAAGAAGACTCATACGTACACCCTCTTTTAGAATTTGCGCTTTCTAGCTGCTTCAGACTTTTTCTTACGCTTTACGCTAGGCTTTTCATAGAATTCGCGCTTTCTAGCTTCTTGTATTGTACCACTTTTTGATACAGTACGTTTGAAACGACGAAGAGCATCTTCAAGCGACTCGTTTTTACGAACGACCGTTTTTGACATTCTCTTTCCCTCCCTCCGAATACAACCAATCGACATCTTGTAAATAAAAACATGTCTATAGATAAACATGTACTTTGACATTATAATATAATGAATAATACAGGTCAACTCATATCATAAAAAGATCTTGGTTTCTGAATAAGTTTAAATGTTAAGTTTATTTTATGCAGATTAAAATTGTTTGATTGTACAAATTGACCAGATGTTATCAGATTTAAATTAGTAATCTGATGTTGAAGCTTCTCCTTTTATAATGGCTACTCCAGAGCTTGCTCCTATTCGTGTTGCACCAGCTTTTATAAGTGCCTCTGCACCTTCTGTATCTCTTACTCCTCCTGAAGCCTTTACACCTATTGTAGGACCTACTGTTTTTCTCATTAGTGAAATATCCTCTACAGTAGCGCCACCTGTTGAAAAGCCTGTCGAAGTTTTCACAAAGTCTGCTCCTGCTTTTACAGAAAGTTCACAAGCTCTAACTTTTTCTTCTTCAGTAAGCAAACTAGTTTCAATAATAACCTTCGTTAACGCTTTCCCATTTGCAGCGTCAACAACTGCTTTTATGTCTTTTAGAATAAGATCATCGTTTTTATCCTTTAGTGCTCCGATATTAATGACCATATCCACTTCTGTTGCACCTTTTTCAATGGCATCCTTTGTTTCAAACGCTTTTGTTTCAGGTGTGTTTGCCCCTAGTGGAAATCCAATCACTGTGCAAACCTTAACTTCTGAATTCTTTAGTAACTGAGCAGCTGTTTCAACCCATGTCGGGTTTACGCAAACGGATGCAAATTTATACTCAGTTGCTTCCTGACAAAGCTTTTCAATAACATCTCTGGTTGTATCTGCTTTCAAGGCTGTATGGTCAATCATATTCGCTATTTTAGACATTATGTATCGTCTCCTTATTAATAGTTGTCCGACCTCTTACATCTTAACATTTATTCTGTATAAAAACGAGTACAAAATTAATTTGTACTCCATCACTGCTTTTTATCACATTATCATTATATATTTCAAAAGGGCCAGCATTTTTTATGCTGACCCTTTTGAAATCATGATGTTAATCGTACTTTTTCAGTTGGTTTGTGAATATCTTCCATTACTTTTACAAACTGACCCTCATTGTAGGGGTACCCGGCTTTCGTAATTTTCACTTTAACAATTTTTCCAACCATTTCTTCATTTGCAGGTAATACAACCTTCAAGTAGTTATCTGTATAACCTACATATAAATCTTCGTTTTGCTCTTCTTTATATCTTTCTTCAGGAATAACCTCTAACACTTCATTTTCAAATTGTGAAGAATATTCCTTCGCAAGTTGGTTAGAAAGTTCAATTAATCGATGAACACGGTTATTTTTAATTTCTTCATCTATTTGATCATCCATGCGAGCAGCAGGTGTTCCTGTACGCTTGGAATAAGGAAAAACATGGAGCTCAGAGAACTTGTATTTTTTTATGAAGTTATAAGTTTCCATAAATTCTTCTTCTGTTTCACCTGGGAACCCAACAATAACATCAGATGTTATGGCTAAGCCCGGCAATGCTTCTTTTAAGCGATCTAAACGTTCCGCAAAAAACTCCATTGTATATTTTCTGCGCATACGCTTTAATACTGTGTCAGATCCAGACTGAATTGGGATGTGCAAATGACGTACAACCTTGTCTGATTTCTTAAGGACCTCAATAACTTCATCTGAAATCTGACTCGCTTCAATAGAAGAAATACGAATACGTTTCAGTCCTTCTACTTGTTCATCTAAATCTCTTAATAGCATAGCAAGATTATAATCTTTTAAATCTTCACCATAGCCCCCTGTATGAATTCCTGTTAGTACGATCTCTTTATATCCAGCGTTAACTAGCTGCTGAGCTTGTGCAACAACCTCTTTCGGATCACGTGAACGCATTAACCCACGAGCCCACGGAATAATACAGAAAGTACAAAAATTATTACATCCTTCCTGTATCTTTAATGAAGCTCTTGTACGATCAGTAAAAGATGGTACATCAAGTTCTTCATATACACGTGTCTTCATGATATTTCTAACACCGTTAATCGGCTGTCTTTCTTTTTTAAATTGTTCTATATACTCAAGCATTTTTACACGATCTTGAGTTCCTACAACAATATCTACACCTGGTATCGCCATAATTTCAGCAGGTGAAGTCTGGGCATAGCATCCTGTTACACAAATAACACCATCAGGATTTTTTCTAATCGCACGTCGAATAACTTGTCGACTTTTTTTATCACCTGTGTTTGTTACTGTACACGTATTAATGACATATACATCTGCAACTCGTTCGTATTCTGTCCGCTCATAGCCAGCTTCTTTAAATAGCTGCCAAATGGCTTCTGTTTCATAATGATTTACCTTGCAACCTAATGTATGAAATGCTACTGTAGGCATTATTTATCACCTCGATAGTTCGAAATAATAAGAAACAGCAGATAATAAATATAATGGCGCTGTTTCCGTTCTTAAAATTCTTGGTCCAAAACTGCATATATAAAAACCAGTTTGCTCTAATCTTTCAATTTCCTTCTCTGTTAGCCCGCCTTCAGGTCCAAATACAACCAGAAGTGAACTGCCTTCTTCTAATTTTTCGAAAGCTTTAGCAAGATTTTTCTTTTCACCTTGCTTTGCCGACTCTTCATAAGCTACGACCTTCACATCATAGCTTTTTGCTAACTCTATAATATGTTGGAAATCACAAGGCTCTAAAACCTCAGGTATTTTATTGCGGTATGACTGTTCAGAAGCTTCCTTTGCAATCTTATTCCAACGCTCAAGCTTTTTCCCGATTTTCTTTGCTTCAAGCTTCACAATTGAACGAGCAGCATTAAAAGGGATAAATGAAGAAGCACCTAATTCGGTGCCTTTCTGAATGATCCATTCAAGCTTATCCCCTTTAGGCAACCCGCTCGCAATGGATATAGATACAGGTAATTCACGATTCACTGTCATCCATTCTAATACAAAACATTGAACCTGGTCATTGGTAATTTCAACAATTTCACAGAGAGCTTCAAAACCATCCTTCGTACAGCATATAATCTTATCGCCTGCTTGCATACGCAAGACCCGCAAAATATGATGGACATCATCACCATTAACATAGATAGTTGTCTCAATATTAGTTTTATCTTCTTTAATAAAGTACCGTTGCAAAAGAAACGCCTTCTTTCCTTACTTCTTTTTTGCTATAAACGCTACCCAGTCTTCCATGACCATTGTTTCTTCAATGACAAAGCCTGCATTTATTAGGGCTTCTTTTACTTCCTGTTTTTTATTTTGAATAATTCCGGACGTGATGAACGTTCCGTTATCTTTTAATACATCATAAGCTTTGTCTATGAAACGAACAATAATTTCAGCTAATATATTTGACACTACTAAGTCAACTGGTCCTTCAACACCATCTAGTAAGTTTTTTTGTGAAACATTTACAACGTTTTGAACCTTATTTAGCTTCACATTCAGTTTTGCGCTCTCAACAGCTACTTGATCTAAATCATACGCTTCAATTTGTTTAGCACCTAGTAATCCAGCTGCAATACTTAACACACCAGACCCTGTACCGACATCAATGATCGTGTCTTCCTTTTGTACGGTACGTTCTAATGCTTGAATACATAAAACCGTTGTAGGATGTGTACCTGTTCCGAATGCCATTCCCGGATCAAGCTCAATGATCAGTTCATCAGAACTTACCGGCTCATATATTTCCCATGTTGGAACAATGGTAAACTTTTCAGAAATCTTTACGGGATGATAATATTTTTTCCATGCCGTCGCCCATTCCTCTTCATTTACCTCACTTATTGTAATATGATTTCTTCCCAGATCAATATCATATAACAATAGATTGTTGATACCGGCTTTAATTGCATCAACAGTTTCCCCAAGAAAGCTATTCACGGGTAAATAGGCTTTTACAACAACGCCCTCTTCAGGATAATCGGTTGGATCGAGTTGGTAGATTTCACCTAGTGCGGTACTACGTTCTTTCATTAAATCTGCAAGATCCTCAATGACTACACCACTCGCTCCAGCCTCATGCAGGATATTTGAAATAGGTTCAACTGCTTCTTGTGTTGTATGAACACTTAATTCTGACCATTTCATATCTACCAACTCCAATCCTAAACCATTAAAAAATTTCGTAATTTAATCACCTTTAAAGGCTCTTTTTACTTTATCAAAAAAACTTTCTTCATGTTCATCAGGCTTTGAACCGCTTATGTCCGCAAATTCTCTTAAAAGATCTTTTTGCTTTTCAGTTAAGTTTGTCGGCGTTAATACACGTAAAATAACGTATTGATCTCCCTGACCATACCCTCTTACATTTGGCACACCTTTCCCAGATAAACGGAATTTCTTACCAGTCTGTGTTCCTGCTGGTACTTTTAATTTCACTTTTCCATGCAATGTCGGTACCTGGATTTCATCCCCAAGTGCTGCCTGCGCAAACGTTAATGGCATTTCACAATAGATATCATCGCCATCTCTTTCAAAGAATTCATGATCTCTTACGTTGAACACGACATAAAGGTCACCTGGAGGTCCACCATTTACACCTGGTTCTCCTTGTGCAGAAACACGTAATTGCTGACCATCATCTACACCTGCAGGAATTTTCACTGAAATTTTCTTCCGTTTTTTCACCTTTCCGGTTCCACGGCAAGTTCCACATTTATGTTTGATCATTTTCCCTGTACCTTCACAGTGGTGACAAACACGGCGATTTACTATACGGCCAAATGGTGTATTTTGTTCAACGCTTTGTTGCCCGCTACCACCACAATGTGTACATGTTTCCGGTTTTGTTCCCTTTTGAGCGCCTGACCCATCACATGTTTCACAAGTTTCTTCTCTAGGAATTTCAATTGTTGTTTCTTTACCGAATACAGCCTCATCAAAATCCAATGTCATTGTATATTGCAGGTCGGCACCTTGTCTTGGTGCATTTGGGTCTCTTCTACGAGTTCCGCCACCAAAGATTGAGCTGAAAATATCTTCAAATCCAAAGCCGTCTCCACCAAATCCGGCACCGCCACCGAAACCTTGGTTCGGATCAGTATGACCGAATTGATCATAATGAGCTTTCTTTTGATCATCACTTAATGTTTCATAAGCTTCCGTAATTTCTTTGAATTTTGCATCAGCATCAGCTTCTTTGTTAATGTCCGGATGATATGTTTTTGAAAGCTTTCGATAAGCTTTTTTTATCTCATCCTTACTCGCGTTCTTACTTAACCCGAGGACTTCATAGTAATCACGCTTGCTCATAATTTCTCACTCCCGATTTTCTCACATAAGGTAAATTGTATCACTCAAAAGAGATGAAAAGCAACATAATTATCTATACATATAATGCTTTTCATTTTAATAAAAAAATCCGGCTTGTCACCAGGTCATAATGGGGAAGCCTTCGTTTTTCATATACGATCATCCATAACATTTTTATATTTTCTGATCGTGCAAAAAAAAGTCAAAGTCAAGACGCACCCTGACTTTGACTTTTTACCTTAGATTGACTTATTTTTTGTCGTCATCATTTACTTCTTCAAATTCAGCATCTACAACATCATCAGCTTTGCTGCCTGCATCTCCGCCTTGTTGCTGCGCACCTGCTGCTTGCTGAGCTTGTTCATAAAGCTTCACTGAAAGCTCCTGTACGATAGTTTGAAGAGCTTCTTTTTTCGCTTTAATTTCTTCTAAGTTATTACTTTCAATCGCTGATTTTAAAGCATCCTTCGCTTCATTCGCTTTTGCTACTTCAGCTTCGTCTACTTTTCCTTCAAGATCTTTTAACGTTTTCTCTGTTTGGAAGACTAATTGATCTGCTTCATTACGAAGTTCCACTTCTTCTTTACGCGCTTTATCAGCATCAGCGTTTTCTTCCGCTTCTTTTACCATACGGTCGATTTCATCATCTGATAATCCAGTGTTTGATTTAATCGTAATGGCTTGCTCTTTGTTTGTACCTAAATCTTTCGCACGAACATTTACGATACCATTTTTATCAATATCAAAGGATACTTCAATTTGTGGCACACCACGTGGTGCTGGTGGAATATCAGTTAATTGGAAGCGACCTAATGTTTTGTTGTCAGCTGCCATTGGACGTTCACCTTGTAGTACGTGAATATCTACTGCTGTTTGGTTATCAGCTGCTGTTGAGAACACTTGTGATTTACTTGTTGGGATGGTTGTATTACGTTCAATAAGCTTTGTAAATACACTACCCATTGTTTCAATACCAAGTGAAAGTGGAGTAACGTCAAGTAATACAACATCTTTAACGTCTCCAGTAATAACTCCACCTTGAATTGATGCACCAAGTGCAACAACTTCATCAGGGTTTACACCTTTATGCGGTTCTTTTCCTAATGCTTTTTTAATTGCTTCTTGTACAGCAGGAATACGAGTAGAACCACCAACAAGGATAACTTTATCAATTTCATTTGCTGAAAGATCTGCATCACTTAGTGCTTGACGAACAGGTCCCATTGTTCTTTCTACTAAATCAGATGATAGTTCATCAAATTTCGCACGAGATAGGCTTACTTCTAAGTGAAGCGGTCCAGCTTCTCCAGCTGTAATAAATGGTAATGAGATTTGAGTTGATGTTACACCTGAAAGATCTTTTTTCGCCTTTTCAGCTGCATCTTTTAAACGTTGTAATGCCATTTTATCTTTAGAAAGGTCAATGCCGTTTTCTTTTTTGAATTCAGCAACTAAGTAGTCAATAATAACTTGGTCAAAGTCATCTCCACCTAGACGGTTGTCCCCAGCAGTAGAGCGTACTTCGAATACACCATCACCAAGTTCAAGTACAGATACGTCAAATGTTCCGCCACCTAAGTCATAAACAAGAATCGTTTGATCTTCATCTGTTTTATCTAAGCCATATGCTAGCGCTGCTGCTGTTGGTTCGTTGATAATACGCTCAACTTCTAAACCGGCAATCTTACCGGCATCTTTTGTAGCTTGACGCTCAGCATCATTGAAATATGCCGGAACAGTAATAACTGCTTTTGTAACTGGCTCACCTAAATACTCTTCAGCATATGATTTTAAGTGTTGAAGAATGATCGCTGAAAGTTCTTGAGGTGTAAAGTTTTTACCTTCAACCTCTACTTTGTGATCAGTACCCATATGACGTTTAATAGAGATAATTGTATTTGGGTTAGTGATAGCTTGACGCTTTGCAACCTCACCAACTTGACGTTCACCGTTTTTGAAAGCAACTACAGAAGGTGTTGTACGGTTTCCTTCTGGGTTTGGAATTACTTTCGGTTCTCCGCCTTCTAAAACTGCGACACATGAGTTTGTTGTACCTAAGTCGATACCGATAATTTTACTCATTGAATAGAACCTCCTAATATGTAAGTTTTTTTATTGATTTACTTTTACCATTGCAGGTCGTATGACCCGATCCTTGAGTTTGTAGCCTTTTTGTAGTTCATCTACTACAGTGTTGGATTCAAAGTTGTCATCTTCAACTTGCATAACTGCTTGATGCAGATGTGGATCAAATGGTTCACCAACAGATTTAATTGTTTCTACACCTTCATTTTGAAGGGCTTGAACTAACTGATTGTAAACCATATTCATACCTTGTAATAATGATTTTGTTTGTTCATTATCAGCTTCTATTTGTAACGCTCTTTCAAAGTTATCAAGAGCAGGTAAAATGTCAGAGACAATACTTTGAGCACGATACTTTTGAGCAGCTTCCTGATCTAAGCGAGTGCGGCGTCTAAAGTTATCGAAATCAGCTTGATTTCGAAGCATTTTATTTTCTGTTTCGTCAAGCTTCGCTTGTAATTCAGCAATTTTTGCAGTTGTTTCATCAGCAGTTTCTTCAGCTTCTTCAACAGTAACATCTTCTGCATCAACTACTTCAACTTCGACTTCTTCAGTGTCTTGTGTATCTACTGTTTCTTCTTGTTCTGCAACGTTTTTCTCATTTGACACGATGTTTCACCTCCCTTAAAGAAATCGTTATATCATATGATTTATATGCATAGGAATCGGATGGAATAGAGTATATCCCATCCATATATCAATATAACCAAGCTTATCTTTCGTGATACAATTCGGTAAGGGTTTTAGAAAGGTCACGGGTCATTCTTGTTAATAAGCTGATCACTCGTGAATACTCCATTCTTGTCGGACCTAATACAGCAATTGTACCGAATTGATTTTCTCCTAGAGAATATGTTGCTGTTATCAAGCTACAATTTTCCATTGCGGAATTATCATTCTCTTTACCGATTTTAATTGTTATTCCCGTGTTGTTGCTTTTTAATAGACCATATAATTCTTTTTCATGTTCAATCATCGTTAATAACGACCTAATTCTGCCGATATCTGAAAACTCGGGTTGGCTTAGCATATTAGTCTTACCGCCAAAATAAATCTTTTCAACTGAGTCTAACTTTAATGATCCAGCCATGATCCTTAATAGCATATCATAGTTTTCAATATGATCTTTAAGAACTGTGACAACTTCTTTGAAAATTTTATTCTGCAGCTCAACTAGAGGAACCCCGACTAATCTTTCATTTAAAATATTGACCATTTTTTCAATATCACCAGGGTCAAGTGATCCTGGAAATGTAATGGTTCGATTTTCAACATGACCGGTATTTGTCACAATGATAGCTACCGCTGTATCATGATTTATCGGGACTATTTGTAACCTTTTTAAGCGATTTTCATTCACTTTAGGCCCGAGTACAATCGATGTATAATTTGTCAATTCCGACAAAATTTGCGCTGATTTTTGAACAACCTTTTCTAGTTCAAATATTTTCTCAGCATAAATTGATTTAATTTGTGATACTTCTGTTTTCGTTAATCTCTGTGGAGATAATAAATGGTCCACATAATAGCGATATCCCTTCTCAGAAGGAACACGTCCAGAAGAACTATGGGTTTTTTCAATAAATCCAAGGTCCTCTAAGTCAGCCATCTCGTTCCTTATAGTAGCCGAGCTAAACGTTATATCGTCTTTTTTCGCTAATGATCGAGAACCTACAGGCTGAGCTGAATGAATAAAATCATCAATTATTACTTGAAGGATTAACAATTGGCGATCTGTAAGCATTATTCATCACCTCTGTTAGCACTCTTTAAGAGTGAGTGCTAAATATATATAAAAAGTTATCAAAACCAAAATAAATTGTCAATTAATAAATACATGAATTTTTATCCAGATTTATGAGATCAAGAACTCTTGAAATACTTCATTACCCAATAATTTACCTTTTCGTGTTAAGAAAATAGACTTTTCAGTATCAACTAATAATCCTTTATGAACTAATTGCTTAATTTGTTCTCCAAACTTACTTTCTAGTGTTAAATCAAATTTCCCAAAAAACCTTTCCTTATAAACACCTTCAACTTTGCGGAGTCCTAAAAACATTTCCTCTTCCATTGCCTCTTCCATACTCACTTGATGTTGAGATTGAAAAGCAGATCCTAGTTCAAGCACATTTTCCATATATTTTTTAACAGGTCCGACATTTGATGTTCTAATCCCATCTTCATAGCCATGTGCGCCGGCTCCAAAACCATAATAGTACTCATTATTCCAATATGTGATATTGTGGTTACTTTCATAGCCCGGTATCGCATAATTACTAATTTCATATTGTTTGAATCCCTGTTTCTCCATTTCTTCCATTGCCAGCTCGTACATAATCGCTTCCTGCTCTTGAGGCGGCAATGATAATCTCCCCTTTTGCATAAGATTATAGAATACAGTTTTAGGTTCAATAATTAAGGAATAAGCTGAATAGTGTTTAACATTTAACGTAAAAGCTGTTTCAAGAGTTTTCTTAAACTGCTCTACCGTTTGGCCGGGAAGAGCATACATGAGATCTAAACTTATATTATCAAAGCCTGCCTTTTCAGCCTGATGGACCGTTCTAAACACATCTTCCGTTCGATGAACACGCCCAATTTTCTTTAATAACTCATCATCAAAGCTCTGAACTCCTATACTTAAACGATTTACACCGGCATTTTTTAATACGGACAACTTCTCTTCTGTTAACTCTCCGGGATTTGCTTCAACTGCAAACTCTACAAGCTGATTTTCAGGAAGTAATTCACTTGTAATTCCTTCAAATAGCCGATCTAACTGTTTTGCTGATAATGCTGTTGGTGTTCCTCCACCTATAAATATTGTCTTAAGAGGGTGTTCCCGGCTAATTTCACTTCTATGATGCATCTCTTTAATGACCATTTCAATATATTCATCAACAGGCTGTTGTTTAAAGAATACTTTATTAAAGTCACAATAGTGACATATATGATGACAAAAGGGGATGTGAATGTAAGCTGATTGAATCATTATTTCACCTTCTAATTAAGAAGCCGCAGACATCGCTGCGGCATCAGTTTATTTCAGTTTAATGGTATCAAGTATAGCACAGGCTACTTTTTGATGAAAAAGATCAGCTTTCATCCATTCGTAGTACTGCCATAAATGCTTCCTGCGGCACTTCTACTGAACCGACTTGCTTCATACGTTTTTTACCTTCTTTTTGCTTTTCTAAGAGCTTACGTTTACGGGAAATATCTCCACCGTAACATTTTGCAAGTACGTTTTTACGCATAGCTTTTATTGTGGACCTAGCCACAATTTTTTGACCAATTGCTGCTTGAATTGGTACTTCGAATTGTTGACGTGGAATTAGTTCCTTTAGTTTTTCAACAATCATCTTTCCACGGTCGTATGCTGAATCACGATGAACAATAAATGAAAGAGCATCTATTTTTTCAGCATTTAACAGAATATCCATCTTCACCAATGTTGATGTCTTATACCCTATTAATTCATAATCAAATGAAGCATACCCCTTCGTGTTTGATTTTAATTGATCAAAGAAATCATACACAATTTCTGACAACGGAATCTCGTAATTTATGCTCACACGATTTTCATCCAAGTATTGCATGTCGATAAAGTTCCCGCGTTTTTTCTGGCAAAGTTCCATAACTGCACCGACATAATCGTTCGGAACCATAATTGCCGCCTTTACATAAGGCTCTTCAATATGGTCTATTTTTTGAGGGTCTGGCATGTTAGAAGGGTTATCTACTCTAATTGTCTCCCCATCTGTTAAATGAACATCATAGATAACACTCGGAGCAGTTGTAATTAAGTCAATTTTGAATTCACGTTCAATTCGCTCCTGGATTATCTCCATGTGTAGTAATCCCAGGAACCCGCAACGGAACCCAAACCCTAAGGCTTGTGATGTCTCTGGCTCAAATTGAAGAGAAGAGTCGTTTAACTCAAGTTTTTCTAAAGCTTCGCGTAAATCATTATATTTTGCCGTATCGATTGGATATAGACCACAGAAAACCATAGGATTAAGCTTACGATAACCCGGAAGTGCCTGAGTTGCCCCATTTTTTGCATTTGTAATCGTATCACCGACACGAGTATCTCCGACATTTTTAATAGCTGCTGTTAAAAAACCTACGTCCCCGACATTTAATTCTTTTAACTGTACAGGCTTTGGATTAAATACCCCTACTTCAGTTACTTCAAATTCTTTACCTGTAGCCATCATCCTAATCTTTTGACCCACTTTAACCGTTCCTTCTACGACACGGATATAGGCAACTACTCCGCGGTAAGCATCATATAAAGAGTCAAAAATCAAAGCTTTTAATGGTCCTTCAGGATCCCCCTGTGGTGCAGGAACTTTCTCAACTACTTGCTCCAGAATTTCTTCAATTCCAATACCAGCCTTAGCAGAAGCTAATACTGCTTCTGAAGCGTCTAGGCCGATTACATCCTCAACCTCTTGACGAACACGTTCTGGATCAGCACTTGGTAGATCGATTTTATTAATAACAGGTAATATTTCTAAATCATTATCAAGAGCTAAATACACGTTTGCCAATGTTTGTGCTTCAATTCCTTGAGCTGCGTCTACAACAAGGATCGCTCCTTCACATGCTGCAAGGCTTCGTGAAACCTCGTATGTAAAGTCGACATGTCCTGGTGTATCAATTAAATGGAAGGTGTATTCCTCTCCATCTTTCGCTTTATATTTCAATTGAACAGCATTTAATTTTATTGTAATTCCACGTTCTCTTTCCAAATCCATAGAATCTAATAATTGATTCTTCATTTCACGCTGAGTTAATGCAGATGTTTTTTCTAAAATACGATCTGCTAGAGTTGATTTACCATGATCAATATGGGCAATGATCGAAAAATTCCGTATTTTCGATTGCCTATTTAATTTTTCTTCTCTGTTCATATTATGACTTCACTCCTACATAGCTTACAAATACACTATTTCTCATTATATCAACTGGCAAATCAACATTCAATGGATAATAAACGTGCATTGAACAAAGTTTATTCCATCAAGAAATGATTCTGTATATATTGGTTGCAAAAAAGCCAGGAAAGTTGCAAGAAAAATATATAACCTGCAAAATTCTGCTGTACATTGCAAAATTCCAGACAAAGTTGCAAAATCGAGGGAAACTGGCCATTGAAAGCAACTATTTACAGTAGATAAGAAAGAATATTGAGTTCCAAACAATAAAAAACTGTCAAAAGATACAGTATATAATGTACTCTTTTGACAGCTTTTTCATTAATTTTTGCTTTTATGATTCATCCATCCATTAACTCTGTTACTATTTTAAGCAAAGATGATACACCACTGCTAACAATATTGGCAAATTGTTTACCTAATTGAGAGAATATATTAAAAGCTTCAATTTGTTCTAACTGTTCTTGTTTTTTTTGAAGGTCTTGGCTTGTAACCTCATTCCCCAGGATTGAAGCTTCTACGTCACCAGTTTCATTACTATCAATTTGGAAAGCACCTTGAAAATCAGGATCATTGTAGCCCTTCATTTTAATCATCCCTTGATTAGCTTGTTGCATCCCTATAAGTACTCCAAAAAGCAGAACAGAACAAAGAACAATGCATTTTAACATAAATTTCACCATCTTGCTTCCCTCACAATAAGTTTACTTTTTTTCAGAAGAAGTTTCCCCATTCACCTTTTCTGCTTGCCAATAGTATTCACTAAAAACATCTGCCACTGCTGCAATTGTATTTTTCAATTCGTCGATGTTATTATCCACACCTCCAAATTCAAGAAGCATGGCATTATTTGATAAATCTTGATTATAAACTCCGTTGTAGCCTTTACCACCTTGTTCAAAAATACCTCTACTTAAACCTGGATATTTTTCTTGCAGTAAATCATGAAGATCTTTTGCCAGCTGTTCATTTTTTTCCGCTGTTGGATTGTCTCCACCTATAACAAATGCAAGCTTCGCGTACGATTTGTCCCCAATTTTTATGGTTGTGACATCCTTCCTTTGTGAATCACGGTGAATGTCAATCATATACGTTAGGTCCTGATTACTCGCCATTGCACTTTGAACTATTGGACGAGAAGCTGTATAAGACTTGGCATAGTTCCAACCTTTTTGCTTCAAATTGTCTTGAATATCGGTTGTTTCCACTTGACTTCCAATTCCTTCTTCTTTAAGGGCTTTTCCTAATAGTTCACTAACCATTGTTACATTAGCCTTGGAATGAATGGCCCGATTTGGATCGTCTTCACCCTCTAAAAGAGGAAGGTATGACTCCGTATTATGCGTGTTGTAAATGTACACTACTTTTTTGTCACCTGTTGTTAATGCCGGAGGAGTTTTAGGTTCACCATCATCAGCATTGACAACATCATTTTTATCAATTGACGCTTCTCTTTCTTGAAGTAATACTTCTGTTGGTGGTGGTGATTCATATGGCATATTTGTATAGTTCGTCCCATCTCCGGCAACAACAATTTCACTGTCAAAGAGAGAAAAACCCGGTAACTCCCGTCCTAAAAGGCTTCGCGGATCATCAGGGTTAATGCTTGTTGCCACTTTAAACATAATAGAGGAAAGTTTTATTGGCTCGGCTTTTTCCGGCATAGCAGAAACAAAATAACGGTTTTCCGCTCCTAACAATTGCAAGAATGCCTCACTATCAATGTGTTTTGTTAAATCATGAATAGATGAAGAAGTTAATCGGTATTCCGGCTTTAACGATGTTAAAATACCGGAAAGTAAAAAGGTTATGACCAAAACAATGAAGCTTATGACGATTCCCTTTTTTATGCTTGTCCCATTTAAGGTAACAATCATATTGCGACTAGTAGTAGTACGCTTCATTCTTATATCCTCCTTATGCTTGTCTACTAAAATGTATGTACAAGCATAAGAAAGTAGAACAACGTGTTAATGGGTATAACCGCCTGAATTACTCTGATCCACTTGTTGATGAAGGGCTGAGTTTAAGCCACTTGCAATAACATTTGCCATGTCATCAATAAATGTATCCACCTCTTTAGGTGTTACCATTAAATTATGTCCCAGAGGTGCAAGCACTTCGTGAATGAGCTTGCGCTTCTCATCATCCTCCAACCCCCCCACAATACCCAAAAATTGTTGGCGATGTTCATCACTTGGTAAATCCTCATCTGTTAACACACGGCGTTCGCCAAAATTCATTCCTGCCGGTGTTAATGATCTTGACGGCCTGTTACCTTCGTTCATTTCTCGACCGAAATGCTTTAAAATATAATCGATCGTATCACTTGTTATGGATACAGCGTCTACTACTGTCGGGATCCCGATAGCAATAACAGGGATGCCGAATGTTTCTTTACTTAATGCCTTTCGTTTATTCCCAACTCCTGACCCGGGGTGGATACCTGTATCTGAGATTTGAATAGTCGTATTTACACGTTCTATTGATCTAGCAGCCAACGCATCAATAGCAATAACAAAATCCGGTTTTGACTGCTCGATTACACCGGAAATAATGTCACTTGTTTCAATACCTGTTAATCCCATAACACCTGGCGCTATAGCACTAACCGGCCTGAACCCTTCTTCAATATTCTCGGGTTGAAGCTTAAATAAATGTCTTGTAATTAGAAGGTTTTCTACTGCAAGAGGACCAAGAGCATCTGGTGTTACATTCCAATTACCGAGTCCAACGACTAAACAGCTTGCATCTTTAGGTATATTTAAATCAGATATAAACTGACTGAAATGTTTTGCAAAAACTTCAATGACTTTTTCTTGAAGCTCTGTGTCTTTTTGTCTTATCCCTTGAACTTCTAGCGTTAAATATTTCCCTGCTTTTTTTCCAACAATTTCAGAACCCTGTTCATCTATTTCCAATGAGGAAAGACCTACTCCCTCTTCCTCCCACTCTTTTATAATAACACCGCTTATATTTGATGTATTTTCAACCTCTGTCTGCTCAAGTGCCATCGCCCTTGCTTCAACTGCCAAGTCTGTTCGAACCGAATATTTACTTAAATCAAGTGACTTATCCATTTTTCATTACCTCCCATTTCATTATTCCTACTTTATAGCCTTGCCATTTATACACGGAAACATTCTCTAATTTTTGTTCAAAATGGAAGGAGAAATTCCACTTGAATCCAAAATGAAATAAATTTTAATGGCTTTCAATGTATTTTCCTTTACATTAGTATTGCAATATGGGTAGCTGTTTGATAGAATATCTTTTGTTCATGTAAAGGAAATGGTCGAGTAATATAGATCTCGATTTACTTCTTAGGAGGTGAAAGATATGCCAAATATTAAATCTGCAATCAAACGCGTAAAAACTAGCAATGAGCGTAATGCACATAACTCTGCTATCAAATCAGCAATGCGTTCTGCTATTAAAAAAGTAGATGCACTAGTTTTAAACAATGATGCTGATAATGCAAAAACTGCACTAGTTGAAGCAAACAGCAAAATTGATAAAGCTGCACAAAGCGGTTTAGTACACAAAAACACTGCTGCTCGTTACAAATCACGTTTAGCAAAAAGTGTTAACGGATTAACTGCATAATTTTAAGAGAAAAATACGCAGGAGCTTTTAGAGTCCCTGCTATCAAATCTTTCTCAAACAAAAAAAAACGATCCGGTTTGGATCGTTTTTTGTTATTTTTCATTAAACAATTTTAATAAAAATAGCTCTATTAGTAGCTGTTTATCTTTTTTCCCTGTCTTCATTTCGTAATCTGCCTCAGCTAACTCCATTAATATCTTGGCCAATTCTTCGGTTTGAAATAGCTTGGCTTGTTGTAAGGCAAGCTTGACTCTGAAAGGATGTACTTTTACAGTTGTTGCAATCTGCTGCTGACCATATCCTACAGTAGACAATTCCTTGACCTGTAAAATCAGGCGAAATTGATTAACTAATAGAGATAGAATTTTAATTGGTTCTTCATTGTTTTTTAATAGGTCATAGAATATTTGCAAAGCATGTTTGCTTCTTTTATGAATAACATGATCAATTAAGTCAAATATATTTTGCTCAAGTGTCCTGGCGACAAGAAGATTAACTGTATCAACTGTAACGATTCCACCTTCTCCCACATATGTACTGAGCTTTTGTAACTCTTGATGAATAACCATTAGATCCCCTGCTGTTAATAAAAGCAGCTGATTAACGGCATCTCCTTCTAGTTCAACTTGCGTTTCCCTAGCAACATTTACCATCCACTTTATTGTATCCGCATCTGATAGTGACTTCATTTCAAGTACTGTCGCTTGCTTTTTTAACAGCTTTGTAATCTTTTTCCGCTCATCTAATTTTTCATATGGCGCAACAAATACGACAACTGTATATGGGGCAGGTGAATGTAAATACTGTTCAAGTTTTTCAATACGATGTTCCACTTTTTCCTTCTTTTTTTCACTTGTTAAAAACACAGGATTTTTTATTACCACAACACGGCGCTCTCCCATAAATGGCAGAGTTTCCGCATCCTCAATGGCTGTTTCAATTGCCGTATCCTCCATGTCATACATAGATAAATTAAAATCTTTTTCCTCTTCAAGTAAAGAAGCTTGAACTATATAGCGCAATGTTTCTTGCATTAAAAAAGCCTCTTCTCCTAAAAGTAAATATACGGGGGTTAATTTTTTATTCTGGATATCCTTCCATACATCAAAAATCATCTTTATTCTCCAATCGTTCATTTCACTTCACTTATCGTAAAATGAAACCATCACTTTGGCAAGTATGAAAAGGAAACTCTATTTGCATTTACCAGGCTTTTTTTTATAAAATAATTGTAAGGGACCTGAGATTGCAGCTCAGATCCCCTTTCATCTATATGAACGTTCCGATCCAGGGCCTAGGTAACCTGAATACGAAACGATGCCCCAATGTTATCTATAGTGTAGCCATTCAACTTAAAATTATTTGTGAGTAATCAAGGCAACAATGGAAAGAAATAGCCTTTGTTAAGTAGAAGATAATGTAGATTTTTTTAGTGTAATCGCTTATACTAAATATGATATAGGAGGGGTAAACGTGAACGAATTTGAAAAGAACGTCCAAAGTAAGCGTAATGATGCTGTCGATTCAGGTGTAGGATTTGTTGTCTCATTTGGATTCTTCGCGACAATTTTCATTATTGCTACTGTTGTAAAACTAATTGCTACATAACTATGATTGACTACATAAGAGACTGCTCCTTGCAGTCTCTTTTTTCTTTCTATTTTACTTCATCATATGGAGGGTGAATCGAAAAGGTTCCATTTGTTCCTTTAAATTCATATAAAATTCCTCCATGTAAATCAGTCCTAAATATTTTAATATCTCGACTTTTTAATTTTTCAATTACCTCAAGATGAGGATGTTGATATCTGTTGTTATATCCTGCAGAAATAATAGCTACAGATGGTGATAAAGCATCTAAAAACAGTTCAGATGTCGAACCCTTACTCCCGTGATGACCAACTTTTAGAACATCAGCTTGTATGCCTGGGTATTTTCTAAGAAGTTTTTCTTCACTACCGTGTTCAGCATCACCTGTAAATAACCACTCCACACCTCCTAACTCAGTCCACAAAACGAGAGAATCATCATTTTTGCTGTCAGTTAGCTCCTGGGGGGATACTATATAAAAAGGAAAACCATTAAAAATCAACTGATTACCGGCACGCACAACCTCCACATTAGTATTGTTTTCATTTGCTATATCTATCACCTCTTTTTCAACATCTCCTCTTACAAACCCTTCCGGGACAATTAGGTCCTCAATCTTTATTTGATTTATGAGTTCTACCGCCTCACCAATATGGTCAACATCACCATGGGTTAGAAATAGACCATTTATTTTTGTTATTCCAATTGATTTTAAATACGGTATTGTGATGTTTTCTACAAGAGAATATGTGCTTTTGGTTTTTTCCCATTCTTCTTGCGGAAAAGAAATTCTCCCACCTGTGTCAATCAGGAAAACCCCCTTATTAAACGGCAATTGTATTAACACTGAATCACCTTGTCCTACGTCGATAAACATAACTTTCCCATACGGATTCACATGAATAGAAGAAACTTGAATAATAAATAACAACATTAAAATTCCTACAGAATGACAGACTTTATTTATTGAAACTCTTTGTTCTATTCTAAAGAGAAGAAAATATGTTGCAAGACAATATAAGAAGATAAAAATTATAGTTGGTCTCCCAGTTACTAGTGTTGAAAATGGCAATTGCAATACATACAATACAAATTGATGCGAATATGAAAGAATACTATCAAGTAACGAAACAAAGACAGTGCCTAAAGGAGGAAAAGCGATGATGAAGAAAGCAGCGGCAATTGACAGTGGCAAAATAAGGTATGAATAGAATGGTACAAACATCATATTTAAAGGTAAACTTATTAGTGACACTTCAAAAAAGTGGAATAACAAAAGTGGTATTGAACAAATTTGAGCGACGGATGAGACGATGGTTAATACAGCTAAAAAGCTTTTATATTGACTGATTAACTTTGCAGAGAGTAATAAACCTAGACTGACGACAAAAGATAATTGAAATCCAATCTGAAATAAATAATATGGATTAAAAATAAGTAAAAATAAGCAAGTAAAGCTTATGACATCAATAGCTGGAATCTTTAAACGGAATATCTTAATAAGAAAATAAAGTATTACCATAAAAGATGCACGAATAACAGAGGGAGATCCTCCCGTTATGACCATATATATTGGCAATAATACAAGGAAGATCAATCTTGCTCTTTCATGAGTAACTCCACAATAAATAATGACATAATATATTCCACCTACTAAAATAGCTACATGAAGGCCAGAAATGGCTAATAAATGGACAATACCTAAGGCTTGGTACCCCTTTTCAACCTCCTCATCAATTAATTGCCTTTCACCAAATAATAAAGCTTGAACAATTCCCTCTGATGAAGGTGGAAAATGAAGTTCAATTAATTCCAACCCCTTCAATCGAATATGTAATAAAAAAGTATCCACTTTAAACTGATTTGGTGAATAACATCTCTCAATTTTTTCGATTTTATATTGCCAATGAATATGTTGGTCATGAAGGTACTGCTTATAGTCAAATGCGTTTGGCATTGTAGCTGCTTTTGGTGTATGTAGCTCCCCTTTAAAAACGCATTGATCACCCGGCTTTAGTTTTTTCACCACTTCTTTTTGCTCTATTGTTTCTATCCTATATCGAAAAGTTAGCTTTTCTTTTTCTTCGTTTTTCATCAGTCCCTTTAGTTGATTTCCATCAACACTTGGAATGGATATTATTTCACCTAGTGTGAAATAATCCCCTTCAGTCAGACTTGATTGATTATGTTTTTCTGTAATTGTAAAAAGGAAAATAAAGAAAAGAATGGTTAAAATATGAAAAACTACGTGAATAGGTTTGAATTTAAGTAGAATATACAGAAGGAATAATAGAGTGAGACATAAAGAAAGAGGATGAAATTGTAAACGGCATATTGATAGTGATAAGGAAGCAGAAATTGCGAAGAAAAGTAACTGACCTTTAATATGCAACACCTCTACAAATTTTTTATATTAAGTTTAAGTCAAGTAGAGAAGGAGGACTAACACTCCACCTCTACTGACCTGACTTAAATTTGGTTATGACAGTATTTGATCTGCTTTGTTTCGAAGAGCTTGTACTACATCATCATCTGTATTTGATTCAGATAGCTTATTAAGTAAGTGTAAGATTAGTTCATCTTTACCCTTGTCAGCCTCACTTATTGTCTTTTCAAATTTAACAAATTCTATTTTGACATCCGCTTGTTCAAAAAGTTCAATAGCATAAGGATGGTTTTTATAATCAGTCGCATAATAAACGGTTTTTATGCCTGCTTGAATTAGTGCTTTACAACATTGTAAGCAGGGAAAATGAGTGACATAAATTTCAGCACCTGCAGTCGGCACTCCGAATTTCGCACATTGCAAAAGAGCATTCATTTCTGCATGAATTGTTCTTACACAATGATTCTCAATCACATAGCAGCCCTCATCTGAACAGTGAACACCTCCTGCAATCGACCCATTATATCCTCCTGCAATAATACGTTTATCTCTAACAATCGTTGCTCCAACAGCTAATCTTGTACAAGTGCTTCTCATTGCCAAAAGATGGCTTTGAGACATAAAATATTGATCCCATGAAATACGGCCCAAGATGTTATCCCCCTACTCGACATTTTTCTTTCTATAGTGTATCTGCAATACTAAATATTCGTCAATTTAAACTTCCTTAATAAAATCATTTTACCGTAATTTCTTCACGTAATTTCTCAAATGATTTATCTCCAATTCCAGTTACTTCGAGAAGATCTTCAATCTTTGTGAAAGGCCCATGTTCCTCGCGATAAGAGATAATTGACTCTGCTTTAGAAGGACCTATTCCTGTAAGTGTTTGAAGTTCCTCACTAGTTGCAAGATTAATATTCACCTTTTTTTGAGAGGGGTCTTCAGCAACATTTTGTGAGATAAAGGGATTTTCTTTTGTTTCTCCTTTAATAGGGATATAAACCACCATTCCATCCTGTAGGGGAGAAGCTAAATTAACTGCTAATTCATCAGCTTTTTCATTTAATCCTCCCGCCTCTTGAATAGCCTCATACACTCTGGAATCCACAGGAACCTCATAAACTCCCGGTTTTAGTACTGCTCCCTTTACATCAATAACAATTGAAGTCCGTTCTTCTCCATTATCAACGTGTTCCTTTTCATTTACGGAAATGGTTTCTTCAAATTCATTCATGTCCATTTCTTCCACCTTAACGACTTCAGATTTCACAGGTTCTTTAGCGTAAAAATAATAAAAACAACAAACAATTAATACACTTATACAAATGATTATCATCCATTTTTTGTTTATTTGTAGATTCACTATTTCAAACTCCTTATTAAATAATCATTAGAAAAACTTGGCTCTTCGCCAAGTCCTACTGGCGAAAGACTTAGATTTTCTTATACTATCATCAATAAAATTTTATACATTTGATAGTATAATTTAACATTTCATATCATATCGTGTAGGAGAGAATTGCATTCTAAGGAGGGGATATACTTTGAATGTAGGTTTTATTGGAACAGGGAACATGGGGAGAATACTTATTGAATCATTCGTTGAGTCGGGTGCTATTAGACCCTCATTCATTTATATGACAAATCGAACAATCACAAAGGCCGAGGTGATAAAAGAAATATATCCAAAGACAAATGTGATGGAAACAGCAGATGAAGTGGTAAAAAGGTCTGATTTAGTTTTTATATGTGTTAAACCATTAGATATACACCCCCTATTAAAAAAACTGGATCACCTTTTAACACCAAACAAGTGCATTGTATCGATTACAAGTCCATTAAGTGTTGAGCAACTAGAATCACTTGTTCATTGTCAAGTAGCACGTGCCATTCCTAGCATTACAAACCGGGCTTTCTCAGGAGTTTCCTTACTCACATTTGGTAACTCATGCCATAAAGAGTCACAAAGAACAATCGAGGAGCTTTTTGAACAAATTTCAAATCCTGTTCAGATTGAAGATGATATTACAAGGGTTTCATCTGACATTGTTAGCTGTGGCCCAGCATTTTTCAGTTATTTACTTCAACGGTTTGTTGATGGGGCTGTAACAGAAACGAATATTTCAAAAGATCAAGCAGTTGTATTAGCCAGTGAAATGATTATTGGGATGGGTAAATTACTTGAAACAGAATTATACACGTTACCTACCTTACAAGAGAAAGTATGTGTAAAAGGTGGAGTAACAGGAAAAGGAATAGAGGTACTGGAAGAAAATGTTGGAGATATGTTTGAGAAAATATTTCAGGCAACACATAAGAAATTCGATGAGGATCTTGTAGAAGTTTCAGAGCAGTTTAGTAAAATACCAAATAAGTAATTCTACTTAAGAATGATAAACTCCTTTATTTATTTAAATTTTTTTAAAAAAAGGTGAACTCACTTAAAATGGAGTTCACCTTTTTTTACAAATGAAAAATATTCTCTCAGTCATATCATTAGGCTCTTTATTTAATTCGAAGTCTCCACAAATGTTTACTATTTCAAAAGAGGCCTCTTTTAACCACAGTGAATATTGTTCGATAGAAAAGGTACGCTGGTAATGGAGCTCATCATAGCGTTCATAACATTCATCTCTTTTCACAAAAAAAGTCATATCATGTTCAATACTATTCGGTTCCTCACCTAAAAAGGAATTCCAAATAAAGCTTACCTCTTCATCTTGATCAGCAAATGTTGCATTTGCGAATACATTGTGAATTTTATGTAGTGAATGGACATCAAAAATAAATAATCCCTCATTTTGAAGCTGTGAATGCACAGCTTCAAACGTTGCTTGTACATCTAGTTCTGTCTCTAAATAATTAAGGGAATCACAACAAATTGTGATGACATCAAAGGGGATGGGGAAATCCGTTAAATGTCGCATGTCTTGCTGAAGAAATAAAATGTTTGCTTTGTTCTTTTCCGCTTTTGACTGCGCGACAGCTAACATATCCTCACTAAGATCAACACCTGTTACTGACAGCTGTTTATCTGCTAATAAAACCGCAATTTCTCCCGTTCCACAACCTATATCTAATAAGGTTGATGCCCCCGGGTGATAGAGTGAAATCGATTCTTCAATAATATTTACCCACAGTTCATAAGGAGCATCCTTCATTAACTGATCATAAATATAGGCGAAGCCTTGATAGATCATTGCTCAAGCTCACTTACAAGATCTTCGATAGGAGCATCTCCCCATAAACGTTCTAAATTATAGTAGCTTCTCTCATCTTTATGAAACACATGTGCTACCACATCACCTAAGTCGATCAATATCCAACGTGCCTCATCAAACCCTTCGAGTCTTCTTACATGAATTCCGTTTTCTTCAGCTTGTTCTTTCATTTCTCTTGCAATGGCCTGTACTTGTTTGTCTGAGTTACCATGACAAATAAGAAAATAATCAGCAATTAATGAAATCCCATCCATATTGAGTGCAACCAGATCCTCTGCACGTTTACTATCAGCTGCTTTTGCTACGATTGTTAAAATATCTCTGCCTGTCATTAACTTGTTTTTCCTCCTTCTAATACTAACCAATTGTATGTCTCTATTGTGTCCGGATATACGGCTTGATTTTTTTTCAGTAAAAATATCATTGTATTTTGTAGAGACTTTAAAAGAGCTTGATTTAAGCTGGTTTCTGCAAGTTCTCTTACTTCTTCCACCCCTGGAAAATGTCTTCCCGGTTCTATATAGTCTGCCACATAAATGATTTTTTCAAGCATTGTCATATTTGGCCGACCGGAAGTATGATATTTTATGGCCTGTAAAACTTCTTTATCCTTAATCCCTACTTCTTTATTAACTAGATATGCTCCAACAGGTGCGTGCCATAGCTCACTATTATGCCTTAATAAAATTGCAGGTATTTCCTGTTCTTTAATGATTTTTTCCATTTCTTCTTTCGGTCTAAATTTAGCGTAATCATGAAAGATGGCTGCCAGTTCCGCCTTTTTGACGTCTCCCCCATATGTTTTTGCAAGCCGGATAGCTGTCTCCATCACACCTAATGTATGAACATATCGATGCTCTGTTATTTGTTCAGCTACTATTTTTAAGGCTTCCTCACGTTCCATATAATTGATTCTCCTCAATATATCTTCTCACATCATCCTGAATAAGAAATTCTGTATTTCCACCTTTTCTTAATCGTTCTCTTAACATTGTTGAAGACACCTCAAACTGTGGTATTTCAACCTCCATTACTGGATAAGGTGTGTTTGTTTGATACCCACTTCTCTTCACACCGACAAAGGTGACCAAGTTGATCACTTCATCGATTTTATGCCAATTTGGCAAATACTCAATCATATCTGCTCCAATGATAAAATAAAACGTATGTTCAGGAAATTCTTCACGTAGCAATCTTAATGTATCATATGTATAAGATGGTCCTTCCCGTTCTAATTCAATTGTATTAACTGAAAAGTCCGCGTGATCCTTTACAGCAATTTTTATCATATTAAGCCGGTGGTCACTGTTAGTAAAATGATCCAGTTGTTTATGAGGAGGAATTTGATTCGGAATAAACCATATTTCAGATAGTGCAAGAGCATGCTGTACTTCACTGGCGATTAATAGGTGGCCAAGATGAGGCGGATCAAAGGTACCACCTAAAATACCTATTTTTTTTGACATCCTCATATCCCCCTACTTGTTAATTAGGTAGTCGAATTTGTTTATTTTCTTTGGATTCTTTATATAATACAATCGTGTTTCCAATAATTTGAACAAGATCTGCACCTGTTCCATTAACAATTTCATCAGCCACCGTATTTTTATCATCTTCACAATTTTGCAATACAGACACTTTAAAAAGCTCACGTGCCTCAAGCGCATCCGATAATTGCTTAATCATATTTTCATTGACCCCACCTTTACCCACTTGAAAAATTGGATTTAAGTGATGAGCTTCAGAACGCAAAAAGCGTTTTTGTTTTCCTGTTAACATGATGTACCTCCTAGTTGGTTATATACAATTTTTGTCATTTTTTCGATTGATGGAGCTTGTTTTGTCCATATCTTGAAAGCTAATGCTGCTTGATGTACGAACATACCAACACCAGTATGAACAGTTAACCCAAGCTCCTCCGCTTCTTTCAATAAAGCCGTATAAATTGGGTTATAAATTATATCACTAACGATTGCAGTCTTTTTAGCATTTTTTAGTGATAAAGGTTTCTGATCGATATGAGGATGTAATCCGACAGCAGTTGTTTGGATAATAATGTCGTAGTTTTCAATAACATCCTCCGCTTCTTGTATGGTTAACGCATTGCTATTATTCGTAAAAGGACACTCTTGAATGAGCTCTTCAGCTTTTGAAATCGTACGATTAGAAATATCAATATCCCGACACCCTTGGTGAGTAAGAGCAAGAAATATCCCTCTTGCTGCACCTCCAGAACCAATAATTAGAATTTTATGATCTGAGACCGGTTTATTGACCATTTCTTTTAGAGATTCAACATATCCATTTCCGTCTGTATTGTGTCCAATTAATCGACCATTGTCATTCACTACAGTATTCACTGCACCTGCTATCTTTGCTGTTTCATGCAGTTCATCTAAAAATGGAATAATAGAAATCTTATGTGGAATCGTAACATTAAATCCTTTTACCTCTAATAACTTTAGGGCTTTAACAGATTCCTTTAAATCTTCGGGTTCAACATGAAAAGCATGGTAATGATGTTCCATGTTTTTTTCTTTAAAAGCATCATTATGGATTGCCGGTGACATTGAATGCTCTACCGGACATCCAATCAGTCCATATAAATTCCCCATCCTCAACTCTCCCTAATTAAATTAGCGATTTTCTCAGTGTAACATTTACTCCTTTTGGTGCAAAAGCAACGATTTTTTTACCCGGATTATTAACTGTAACCCATCCTAAACCTGAAAAGACAACATCTGTTTTTCCTTCATGAATCGTTAATTCATGAGGAACTAACTCCGGAAATGTTTCTACATCATCTTTTCTTGGTGGTGTTAAAAGCTCTCCAACATGTTTTTCATAAAGGGAATCAGCATTCTCCAGTTTAGTTCGATGAATAATTAACTCAGTTGGAATATAGCATACGAGTGCTTCTCTTCCACCTGATACATAATCTAATCTTGCCAACCCGCCAAAATATAAAGTTTGTTGTTCATTTAATTGGAATACTTTTGGTTTAATTTCCTTTTTAGGACTTAATAGCTTTAGGTCGCGTTTATCAACAAAGTGTGCCATTTGATGGTGATTAATAATACCAGGTGTGTCATACAAGGAAGCTCCATTGTCCAGAGGTATTTCAATTAAGTCTAATGTTGTTCCCGGATAATGTGATGTTGTAATAACATCATTAACGCCTGCAACTTCTTTAATCATTCGATTTATAAATGTTGATTTCCCTACATTTGTACAACCCACCACATAAACATCTTGTCCATTTCGATATTCATCAATTAATTCGGCCACTTCTTTTATGCCATGTCCTTTTGCTGAGCTTACCAAACAAACATCAATCGGTTTTAACCCCAGCTCTTTTGCTTCTCTTTTCATCCAGTTAATCAGCTTTTGTTTTTTTACTGATTTAGGTAAAATATCGCTTTTATTCCCTATCAATAAAATTGGATTTCCTTTTACAAATCGTTGAATTCCCTGTAACCAACTACCACTGAAATCAAAAATATCTACAATTTTTACAATTAATCCTTTTGTTTCACCAATACCGTGTAAAATCTTTAAAAAGTCATCATCTGTTAGTGAAACATCCTGAATTTCATTATAATTTTTTAATCGGAAACACCTTTGACAGATGATATCCTCTTTTTCTAAAGCACTTACTGGAGCATATCCAAGCTTGTCAGGATCTTGTGTTTGAATCGAAACACCACACCCTATACATGAAAATTGCTGTTCAGACACGTTTTATTCCTCCCATTGAATCATACCTTTACGTTTCAAAGTAGCCATTATCTTGCGTTCAATTCTGCGGTTTATTCTAGTGAAAAAACCATCTGTAGAAGCAACTGGAACGACCAAAATGGTCTGAAATCCATTACGATTTCCACCTAATACATCTGTTAAAAGCTGATCTCCAATTACAACAACCTCTTCTTTTTTCAAGTTCATATCTTTAACCGCTTTTAAAAACGCTCTACCCATTGGCTTTCTAGCCTTATAGATAAAAGGAATCTTATGAGGTTCTGAAAATGCTTTTACACGTAATTCATTATTATTAGATACAATGGTAATTTTGATATCTAGGTCCTTCACTTCTTTAAACCACTCAATTAGTTGTGGGGTAGCATCTGGTCGATCCCATTCAACAAGAGTGTTATCTAAATCTGTAATAATACCTTTTATTCCGCTTTCCTTTAATTTCATAGGAGATATATGAAAAATACTTTTTACATAATCTCCAGGTAAAAATAACTGTAGCATGAGTTTTTAACACCTCATTATCATTTTTTTGCCAACTTACATCATATCGAATTTATTTCATTCTTTCAAAACAAAATTAAAGTATATGAAAATTCAACACAAAAAATCACAAAAACTTTTCGACATTTTCCGACCACCTTCAACACTTGTGGATAATATTATACACAATATCCACCCTGTAATACCTCATTTTTATCACCTTATAAACAACATACCCACAATTTATCCACTGTTAATTGTGGATAACAGAACGGTTGTTCTCACTTTTGATTTCTGTTAGATTTAAGTTAATAACAAAATATAACATTTTTTAGATGTCTTATTGTATAAGACCATAACAAATGTTAGGAGGTGGAGAGCCAAGTACTTGGCCATTCATATGCGTAAACTTTCTGACGAACTACTAATTGAATCTTACTTTAAAGCGATCGAAATGAAACTAAATGATGATTTTATAGAATTAATTATGATTGAAATTAAACGCCGTTCTTTGGGACATGTGTTAAAAGCTTCTTCTTAAAGCTTAACACTGTCGCCAGACGGCTTTTTTTTATTCATTATTTATACTTTGTCCATTCTGTTTTTACACTACTCTTTCAGCTTTATATGTAACATCTAATTTGTGAATGTTATTATACCATTTGTTGTGAAGCACCACTATCTTTAATTCCTTACTGACAAGAATTTAACAAAGGATCAACATTAGTGTAAAAGCCTTCAGCAATTTCATGAAGGCTTCATCATGTCATTTTTTTATTAACGATAGTGATTGAAGTAATAATAACCTCCGCCAATGACAAGCAACAAAATTAACAATACTACAATAAATTTATACCAATATCCATACCCTGCTGTAACAGCTGCAGGGTAATACGGGTATGGCGCTGGTCCATATGGTGAATAACCATACATCTGTTTTCCTCCTTCATTAGTCCCTTTTTTATATTACTATGTATGTAACCTAATAAGAGCGTAGGCTTTTACCCTGCATCGTCCAAATAACTTACAAATGTGAGAATATAAATGTTTGTGTAAGAAAAGAATCTAAAATAACTTTCATTTGTACAGACACAAACAAGCTTCCTTCAACATACACATGACTTATAGGCACGCGCCTAGATTATGTTTTTAGTGGAGGTGGGGGTATGACAGGGCTCATAACAGCACTAGGCTTCTTTGTAAAAGAATTAGTGTTCTTAGTATCTTATGTAAAGAACAATGCCTTTCCACAGCCTTTGTCTGCTACAGACGAAAAGAAGTATCTACAAAAAATGTCTGAAGGTGATGAGTATGCAAGGAACCTGCTAATTGAACATAACTTGCGACTCGTTGCTCATATTGTTAAAAAGTTTGAAAATACTGGTGAAGATTCTGAGGACTTAATATCGATCGGGACAATCGGGTTAATTAAAGCGATTGAAAGCTATTCACAAGGTAAAGGAACAAAACTTGCTACTTATGCTGCGCGTTGTATCGAAAATGAAATCCTAATGCATTTACGTGCCTTAAAAAAGACTAAAAAAGATGTTTCTTTACACGACCCTATCGGTCAAGATAAAGAAGGAAATGAAATCAGCTTAATTGATGTTCTAAAATCAGAAAACGAAGATGTGATTGACACTATTCAGTTAAATATGGAATTGGAAAAAGTTAAGGAATACATTGATATACTGGATGGTAGGGAAAAGGAAGTTATTGTCGGAAGATTTGGGCTTGATTTAAAAAAAGAAAAGACACAGCGTGAGATCGCAAAAGAACTCGGTATCTCAAGAAGCTATGTATCTAGAATTGAAAAACGCGCCTTAATGAAAATGTTTCATGAGTTTTATCGTGCAGAAAAGGAAAAGCGAAATCGTTTAAAAGAAAAATAATACGTAATAGAAGAAGGACACATTCAATTGTGTCCTTCTTTCAACTTTTCTTTCATTTCATTCTTCATCTATTGAACTTGGCTAGGTAGTGTCCTTCTCAACAATTAAATGTAGCAGTAATTCGATTTTTAACATATTTATCGCCTCCGTTATTTTTTAATTTAGCATTCATTTACATGTTGTGAAAGTTCTCAAATTGCTTTGTTTTTACTTCTTCCATTCTTTTTTGGATCTCTTGATCATGTTGAATATCAGTTTTGGTTTTCTTTTTTTTAGAAACAGAAAGTGTCAGCGTAATAAAGAATAAGTTAATTGTCATGTGTATCACCTCCTTTAAGTTATTTAACACCTTAACAGGCTGCCAAATCCTTAGAGGAATTATGAATTCTCTTTGTGACGTGATGTCTTAATGACTAAAAAAATAAAACACGCCACAGGGGCAACCTGCAGCGTGTTTAAATAACGATATAAATACGCCACAAGGATTCAAATCATCCCGAGGCGTGTGTTTTGCTGATCTTTTAGCAATCAATTAAGTAAATAATTAAGATACACCAATTCGGTCGATAAGAATGATTAAGTTATTGTTATGTGAATTTGTTCGCTTTTTCATGTTCATTTCCTTCGACCTCCTTTTATTATTTACTATTACAATGGTAATTATATCCACGATTTCCAATTATGTAAATACGTAATGAAAAATTTATATATTCAGACAATTAGGATTAGCTTTATTTCAATAAAAAAACCAATCTCATATAATGAAATTGGCTATTTTGCAATATTTATTTGTTTTCTGCTTCATTTAATTGTTTCTTATATTTTAACGACATTCTGAAGCTTACAAAAGCTCCAATTAAAAATAGTATGGTCGTAATCATTAGAACAATATCATACATAGCATGCTTTCCTTGATCCGGCAAAACGACACCTATATATATAAATACGCTTGCTGCTAATAGAACAAATGCATAATTTTTAAAATCTGTTACCAGCGCTTGTAATGCTTTTTTATTCATACAATCACCTACTAACTGTGTTATATATAAACAATAACACAGCCTAGCAGACTATTAATCAAGTAAATTAACCCAATGGTGGGATAATTTTTAAAAAATGACTCAAATGTTTGAGATCCTGCTCAACGATTTAAGTCATTTTGACATTTAGATCGCTTCAACAATTTTCAAAACTAAGTCTGCTGAATGTTTAGCTGCTTGATCTAAAAATTGATCAAATGAAACATTTGATTCTTTACCAGCGATGTCTGATAACGCTCTAATGATCACAAATGGTACTTCAAATTGATGACAAACTTGTGCAATTGCTGCTGCTTCCATTTCACCTGCATAAAGGTCTTGAAACTTACTTCGAATAAAATCTACTTTAACAGGATCATTTAAAAATGAATCACCTGTCACGATTAATCCTTTAGCTACTTGAATATCTGTAATTTCTTCAGCTTTTTTTACAGCAATTTCCACAAGCTTTTGATCTGGAGTAAAGGCTGCAGGTAATCCCGGTACTTGTCCATATTCATAGCCAAATGCTGTTACATCCACATCATTGTGGCGTACTTCAGAGCTAATAACAACATCACCTACATTCAATGAAGAATGGAATCCACCAGCTGAACCGGTGTTAATTACGTAGTCAGGTTTATATCGGTCCAATAATAATGTTGAACTAAGAGCAGCATTTACCTTTCCAATACCGGACTTAAGGAGAATGATGTCAACTCCATTATATACACCAGTAGTAAATTCACTGCCAGCAATTATTTCTTGCTCACGATTATCCAATTTATCTCTTAAAATTGTTACTTCCTCTTCCATTGCTCCAATAATGGCAATTTTCATCTCACTCAATCCTTCCATATGTATCATTGTACATCCAAGTTATGTCTTTCTATCTCCACATAGAAGTTTACCTATTTCATTTGTGCAACGCAAGGTTAATTGACTTACATGTAAGTTTTGTTAGTATTTAATAAAGAAAAAATATATTGAGGTGTCAAAAAACATGGATTTTCAATTGGAATTACTAAAGGATAAAGTTGAATTTTTTGAAGCAACATCTATTAAAGACTTAGAAAAAAAGATAAATGATCAAATCGTACATAATCAGGCTATTTTGTTACATGTGCATTCTGTTTCCCATCAGATGTTTGTTACGGAAGACGGCAAAAGAATATATAGTGCTGTAGTTCACTTTAAGGCCAAAATCTAGTTCATTAGAAAAGCGCAAGCGCCTTGATCAGCCCCGACAAGCATAAGACGCAAAGGAATAGAAGACGTTCTTTGTCTTCAATTCCTTTGTGGCTTATGACCTCGAGGGGCTAGGCGCTGGAGCTAGACACCCACACTAAGTACAAAATTTTATACTTTCTTACCTGTTTAGAAAAACACGACTTACCGCCAAGAATGGCGGAAGTCGATGTCTTTTCTTATACTATCATCCATAAAATTTATATACTTTCTGATAGTATAAAAAAGGAGCTTCTACGTATTAACCGTAAAAGCTCCTAGTTCATTTAACTTTGTTTTTCAATCTTCGTTGGCATCCAGCCTTTATTTTCAACCCAGGTAATATAAACTTTATATTTGGCAGATTGATCTTTAGGTGAGATCGTACCTACAGCATCATTCGGGCTACCATTGTTTCCAAGGTGCCAGATAATCATTTCTGATTCAGGAATTCCGGTTGCATAACCAAGCGCTTTTGTCATTTCCTTCCAATCCTGCGAGTTCTTATCATATTGTGCTGAATGAGGCTCAGATTGTGATGTACCTACAGGCTCCCATGCGGGGTTTTCAATTGTTTCAGCAACACCAGAACCAGGCTCTCCTTCCGTAATGGTTGCTTGTTCAAAAGGATCTTCTGTACTTTCTTCCTCAGCGGTATCATTGTTCTCAGTATTCTCTGTTTCCTCGGAACCTTCTTCCCCTTGTTCTTCAGAAGCATCAGGATCTTCTACTTCTGCTTCCTCATTTTCTTCGGTTTCAGCTGCAGGTTCTTTGGTACTTTCTTCATCACTTGCAAGTTTTATATCAGGCTGCTCATTATATTTAGCTGTTTTTTCAGATTGATTTGCCCCAAGGATAAGTTGTGATCCTATCACAAATATTAGAACCAACACAATCCCTATTAATGTGTTTAACACAATATTCGTTTTTCTTTTTTTATCTCTTTTTTCATAACGAGAGGTGCTAAATTGATTATTACTCAATGCCCTACACTCCTTTTTATCCCTTTACCTTCAGTCTTCATTCTAGCATTTTGAAGATTTTCTATCTAGTCGTATCATAAATCCTAATTGAAAAGATTACTACTCCTAAACTAGTTTTTTCGTTCGTCAATTTTAGACATTTCACTTACAATATCATAAAAAGCAGCATTAGTACCAGCCTCAGCACTGGTTGTATCCATCTCCACAACTACTAATGCATATTTTGGTTGATCTGATGGAAAATAACCTGCAAACCACTTATTATACAACGTTTGATCATCTTCATTTGATTTGCCTGTTTGAGCAGTCCCTGATTTACCTGATACCTCCATAGGAGATGTTTGAAACCTTCTTCCTGTTCCCTCAGAATCTGTCACAACCAGCCTGAGCAGCTTTTGAAGCTTTGCAGCTGTCATAGGAGATATGGTATCTCCTTCTAAAGGATTAGACGTAAATGAATACATTTTGGTTCCATTTTTATATAATATATTTTTTACGATTTTCACTTGTTGTTTCTGTCCGCCTCTTGCAATGGTTGCCATCATATTTGCAATAGAAAGCGGGGTAACTTTTACATCTTTTTGCCCTATAGCCGTTTGATCAATGGCTCTAGGGACATTTTTATCTTTTTCATCACTCCAAATATTACCTGTTTTTTCATCAGGAAATTGCTTAAAGTTTTCATAATGAAATACTTCACCAGTCCAGCCGACCGGATTGATTAAGCCAATTTTGCTTGCTGTATCTTCAATAACATGTTGATCTTTCTCCATTAATTCTCTGGCTAACGTTGTAAATGTGTAATTACAGCTTTCCGCAAAGCTTCTATCAAAGGTAAGTTGTCCATCATCTTGTCCCCCATCTGCTTCACCGTGTAAGTTTAAACTACAGTTAAACTGTCTGGTGGGATCATCTAAACCATATTCGATCGCTGCAGCAGAAATGACAGTTTTAAAAATAGAACCTGGAAAAAGGGGCTGAAGCATCTGATTTGATAGTGTTTTCGAATCAGATCGATTTAAACTTGGTTTACTAGCCATAGCTAATACTTCATTATTTTCTATATCAAGTAAAACAAGTCCCCCTTTCTCAATATTTTGGTGCTCTAATACATCTTCAGCCATTGTTTGTATTTCCTTGTCAATTGTTGTTTCAACTGTTACAGGATAAAATGGATTCGAGTCAGCAATATATTTGACGTTAATACCAAATAGAGGATGGCCGTCTCCATCTACATGATAAAGCAGCTTTGTTTCTGCATCTGGTAACAAAAATTCATCAAATGCTTCTTCAAGCCCGGTTACACCAATTTTTGTTTTGTAGGATAAGTCTGTACGGTCAGGGTATTTCGCTCTTAATGCCTCTGCATTTTCACCCACGATCCCAATGATATGTTCTCCTATTGTCTCGTCTAACTTTGTTTGCTGATAAATACCGAAAACGCCAGGAATTTCAAGTTCATTAATTTTTTCAAGTTCTGCTGCTGTTAATGAAACACCATCTTTACTTGATAACACTATCGGCTCCTTCGTGTCACTAACTAATTCTTGTAATTTATTACCGGGAATTCCAACAATTCTTGAAAGGTCCTCAGAAGGCCACTCCGCCTCCTTTAAAAAAGGAAAAAGAACCAATGAGGGTTCTGCCTGTTTTTGAAGCGGATCTCCATTTCGATCAACAAAACGCCCCCGGCCATCATCAATCATGACTTCTTGAGTTCTTTGATTAACACTCTCCTGCACAAGATTAACACCTTTTTTAGAAAAGGATTCTGTATTTATTAATTGAATATCAGCTAAGCGATATAAAAAGAATGTTAATACCACTAAATAAATAATACCAAAGAAAATAAATCTCTTATTTTGTAACATCGTTTCCTCCATTGAGGCCCGATCTTTCCCTTATTATTCTTCGAAAAGAGGAATAAAAAAGAAACACCTCGTCATCATTTTTGACGAGGTGTTTCTTATATAAACATTTTATTAGCTAATATTCACAATTTTCACAAGCATTTCTCCACCAGGTGTTTGAACTGTCACTTCATCGCCTACTTTTTTACCAAGTAAGCTTTTAGCAATTGGAGAATCATTCGAAATTTTACCTTCAAATGGATCTGCCTCTGCACTACCTACAATTGTGTATGTTTCTTCATCGCCATCTGGCAGCTCGGTAAAAGTAACTGTACGCCCAAGTGATACTGAACTTGTATCAGCTTCACCTTCAATTATTTTTGCATTGCGAATCATATTTTCTAAGGTCGTAATACGCCCTTCAACAAATGCTTGTTCTTCTTTTGCTGAATCATACTCAGAGTTCTCAGATAAATCTCCGAAGCTACGTGCGATTTTTATTCTTTCTACAACTTCTTTACGTTTAACCGTTTTCAAATATTCAAGCTCCTGTTCGAGCTTATCTTTACCTTCTCTAGTCATTGGAAAAACTTTTTCTTGTGCCATGTTTATTCCACTCCTTCTAGTAGACTTCCCGGTCGTACTGAGTCATTCATGCTATACTTTATCCTTTTGCTTATGTATTAACTAAAATTTAAGTAAAAAATATTTAAGCTTTTTAACCCTTTATCGTTTATCACAGTATGTAAAAAGTAAGGGCAACAATGTGCCCCGCTGTTTTATATAAACGATGCTTTTAATGAAAGCTAGATAATTTTTATTACTTATACATAATATGATCACAGTAGACTTTATCTATGCTATGTTATTACAAAATTGCATTTAGTTCAAGAATTGTTTGAATTTTTGTTACCATTAAGTCAATTGCAACGTGATTTTGCCCACCTTCAGGGATAATGATATCAGCATATCTCTTTGTCGGCTCGATAAATTGGTTATGCATTGGCCTTACAACTGAAATGTATTGTTCAATAACCGAATCAATTGAACGGCCCCTTTCTTTGATATCACGTAGAATTCTACGAATAATTCGTAAATCAGCATCAGTATCCACAAATAGTTTGATATCCATTAATTCACGTAAGCGCTCGTCCTCTAAGATGAGGATACCTTCAAGAATAATAACATCTTTTGGTTCCACGAGAATAACATCTTCAGATCGAGTATGCAATGTATAATCATAAACTGGTTTTTCAATTGAATTATGATTCATTAATGCATTTAAATGTTCAATTAATAAATCATTATCAAATGCAAGCGGATGGTCATAATTCGTGTTTAATCTCTGCTCAAATGGCAGATGACTTTGATCTTTATAATAAAAATCCTGTTCCAGCATTAAGATTGAATGACCTTTAAAATGCTCGTAAATCGCCTTTGTCACGCTTGTTTTTCCTGAGCCTGAACCCCCAGCAACCCCTATTACAACCGGCTTCTTCGCCATTATTTTTAGAACCCCTTTCGCATCATGTTGTTTACGAAGACGGGTTTATCTACTTTAAAAGTCACAATTTGTAGTGGATGGCGAGCTGCATCTAGCTCTTTTCCATCTTCATCCCAAATCTTCTCAATTGTTTGTGTAAAGTTCTCGATTTCCGGACCAAAGAATTCAACTGTTTCACCTATTTTAAAGTGGTTACGTTGCTGCAGGGTAACCATTTGTGTATCTTTGTTATAATCTAATACAAGCCCGGCAAAATCATACTCGGTTTTCTTACTATGATCGCCAAACATTTGTTGTTTATAGCCGGGAACTCCTTCAAAGAAGGCAGAAGCTGTTTCTCGGTTAGCACATTTATTAAGCTCTTTTAACCATTCAGGGTTTATTTTAAAGTTTTCAGGATCAGCACAATAAGCGTCAATGACTTTACGATAAACACTCACAACTGTAGCAATATAGTGAATTGATTTCATTCTTCCTTCAATCTTTAAACTGTCTATCCCAAGTTCAATCATTTTAGGAATAGATTCAATTAAATTTAAATCCATCGGACTCATTGCAAACGATGCATCATCTTCATCGAATAAGGCCACTTCTTGATTGTTTTCAAGCTTAAACAAGTCATAGTCCCAACGACATGACTGACAGCAACCGCCACGGTTTGAGTCACGTGCAGTCATATGGTTACTTAATGTACAGCGTCCGGAATAAGCAATACACATTGCACCATGAATAAAGGCTTCAATCTCAATATCAACCTTTTCTTTCATTTCCTTTATTTCTTCAGCACTCGTTTCACGGGCTAGTACGACACGCTCTAACCCTTCTTCCTTCCAAAACTGGACAGCTTTCCAGTTTGAAAGTGATTGCTGTGTACTTAAATGAACTTCAAGTTTCGGTGCCACACGGCGGCATGTTTCAATGATAAGCGGGTCAGCAACAATAATTCCTGTTACACCTGCATTCTGTAATCCTATTAAATATTCATCAAGTCCGTCCATGTTTTCATTATGTGCAAAAATATTTGTTGTAACATAGATTTTCGCTCCATATTTATTAGCGAACTGTACACCTTCTGCCATTTCCTCTAAAGAGAAATTACCGGCATTTGAACGAAGACCATATTCCTGACCTCCAATAAATACAGCATCCGCACCATAATGAACGGCAATTTTTAACTTCTCTAAATTTCCTGCTGGAGCTAATAACTCGGGCTTCTTCGTTATTACACGTTTTCCATCGATGATTGTAGATATTTTATCTATAACTGTCGTCACTTTTTTCACTCCCTTTTTGCACTACAACTATTCAAATTAATAAACTGTTTCTTTAAAGAAAAAGCCTGTATCTAATGAGCGGTTCTTCGCTTGAATGTTTTCAATTTCTTCTAAAAGTACATCTTTTGCTTCTTCGTACTTCGCATTGTCCTCAACATAAAGATCTATTGCTTTTCTGTACTTTTTTGTGACCTCTATAATATAGTCTGAAGTTTGTAATACACCATCAATCTTGAAGGAGTCAATTTCTGCGTCAATCATGTCTCCAAGCTCATCAATGATACACATATCATTTGGACTCATAATATGTGTTCCATTCACATCTTCAAAGATTGGATATTTATTATCCCTTTCAGGATCAAATAAAAACATCATTTCCTTGGTATCTGTACGGTTTTCCACTTTTAATGCCTTACCTTGATACTCAAAATAATTACCTAAAAGTGTGCGCTTGGATTGGAACATGCATGTCATCCCGTGTACCTGCACCTCAATTTCAACCTCTGCATGCTCTTTTGTTTCAATAATTGAATCCATGCTTAATTCACGGGCAAGTATCGCACGCTTTGCACCTTTTCTCCCCCAATAATTGCATGTATACCAGTTTGTTGCTGTTGTTTCAGTGTTCCAATGAAGGTTTAAATCAGGTGCCACTTCTTTTGCTGCCATTAAAACCGCCGGATCACCAAACACAACTGCATCAGGATTTACCTCTGTTAAAAAGGATAAGTAGTTTTCTATATCTTCGATTGCTTCGTTGTGGAAAATAGCATTCATGGCAACATATACTTTTTTATTATGTTGATGAGCAATTTCTATTGTTTGTTTCACTTGGTCTCTTGAGAATTCACCTGCAAGGCGCAGCCCAAATCTTTGTTCTCCAATCATAAACGCATCTGCACCAGCTTCAATTAATGGAAGAACATCGGTTACTGATTTAGGTGTAACTAATAATTCTGGTTTTTGCATTTTTTCACACCTCTTTTATTTCATTTTCTTTGTTACTGCAATTCCATCGCCAACAGGTATAATCGTTGTTTTATATCCTTCTAAAGTTGAAAGCATTTGATTATACTCATCCAGCTTTCGAACGAGAGTACGCTGCCTTCTCGTTTTAAGTTCTGAACGATCTCGAGCAACAGTTCCTTTAAATAACACGTTATCTGAATAGATGATGCCATCTTCAGCTAACATTGGTTCATATAATGCAAAAAACTTTTTGTATTTTGCTTTTGTAGCATCTATAAATAATGCGTCAAATGGTCCATATTGTTTAACTTCTTCTGAAATAGAAAGAGCATCACCTAAAAAGGTATTAATTCGGTTTTCTAAACCTAATTCATGGATATGTTTGTTGGCTTGGTGATACCGTTCCTCATCAAGCTCAACCGTAACAATTTGGGTTTGGGGTAAATGTGTCGCCATTCTAATAGCTGAATAGCCAATCGCTGTTCCAATTTCAAAAATTCTCTTTGGTTGCTGCATGGATAAAAGTAAAAGTAAAACCTCAATACCAACCTTCTCCATTATTGGCACTTCATGTTGTTTCGCAAACTCTTCCATTTGCTTAACGTAGGGTGATGATTCCGGTATTAAATTTTCTACATACGTTATAACATCTTGATCTAACATGATTGCCCTCCTGTTCATGTATTGCAATCATAAACCTAAGTTTCTTTTTACTTACATTAATTACAAATGGTAAACACTAAAAAGAAGAGCCTCATACATAGAGAACTCTTGTTCAAAAATTATAAAAATCGTCGTCCAACTAACAACTCGATATATTTTACCACAACAAGAAAGGGAATGCGAATAGAATAACTGCGTTCCCTTTCTTTCTTCTATTTAATTGTTTGTAATATATTTACTTTTTGCTTTATTATGTTCTTCAAGTGTTTTTGTAAAGATAACTTCTCCCTCACCTGTTGCAAGGAAATATAAGAAATCTGTATCTTCAGGAGTTAGAGCTGCCACAAATGAAACTTCACCTGCATTAGCAATCGGTCCTGGTGGAAGTCCCTTATTTTGATACGTATTATATGGAGATTTCACTTCAAGATCTTCATATAATACTCGATCTTTGTGCTCCCCCAACGCATATAAAACGGTTGGATCTGTTTGTAAAGGCATGTTTACGTCGATCCGGTTATAAAACACACTTGAGATCTTTTCACGATCTGCTTTTTCTGTCGCTTCTTCTTCAATAAGTGAAGCCATTGTAACGAATTCATGGACACTCATTTTTTGTTCCTGAAGTGTTGGAATGTACTTTGCTACAACCTCACTTGTTTTTTTGACCATTGGTTCTATCACTTCTTCAATGGTTGGTTTTTCTTTGTAATATGGATAAGTTGCCGGAAACAAATAGCCCTCGAGAGCATATTTCACATTTTCTCCATAAATATCATCTGTTAAAAGATCAGGGTATTTTGCTTTCATCGAGTTAATGAATTCTTTATCTGTTAGTGTTGCAAGAATCTCTGTTTCCTCAAAATCAGTATAATTTGCAATAATTGACGCAATCTCGGTTAATTGTCGACCTTCCGGGATTGTAATCTGAAAGGCTGCTTCACTTAGCAATTTCCCTTCCTTAAGACTTGTAATAATATCCTTAAAAGTCATAGATTTGTTTAATTTATAATTTCCAGCTTGGAAGCCTGACTCATTTTTAAACTTAATATAATACTTAAATACCCGGTCATCCTTAATAATGTCATGCTCTTCCAGAATTCTTGAGATAGTTGATACAGATGAACCAATTGGTATCGTGACATCTATTGCTGTCTGATCATTAGGATCTACTGGTTCTAGAGAAGATTTTATATATAGATAACCGCCTCCGATTATTCCTGAAAAAGCAATAATAAGAATAATAAAAACGGTTAATACAATTCTTCTAACTACCTTTGCCTCACTTTGTTTTTGCATTAGGTTTTTACGGAATGTATCCTTTTTCGGATCTTCAGACATGTATATCCCCCTTTCACCCCATTATTATACTACAATGTTCTGGACGATTCGGCAATAAATTACATGATTTATGGAAATCCCACTTACTTTGCACCGGAAAGGAAAAAAGGTGCAAAGGAGATGATCTCCCTTGCACCTTTTCGTTCTTATTCTTCCTCTTCGTCAAGAAATGTGTTTAACATTTCTTCAATTAAATCCCACTCTTCATCTGTTTCAACCGGCTCTAATTCTCCATCTTCACCGTTTGCGTGTGGATTAAAGCTTGAAGCATGAATTTCAATTTCTTCATTATCATCTTCATCTGCTCCAACCGGGTAATAAAGTACATATGATTTTTTGAATTCTTCAGATTCAAAAGTGAATAATACTTCACATAATTGTTCATTTCCATTTTCATCGATAACTGTAATTTGTTTTTCTCCGTGATCCATGTTTTCACCTCAAGATTTTTTTGTAATTCTAGTTTAGACTATCTAAATAGCCCTGCAAGATCATCACTGCTGCCATCTTATCAATGACTTGCTTTCTTTTTTTTCGGCTAACATCAGCAGAAATCAGCATTTTCTCGGCTGCCATTGTGGTTAAGCGTTCGTCCCATAAAATTACAGGAAGATTAAACTTTTTTGTCAATATTTCAGAAAACCTTTGACTTGCTTCTGCTCTTGGGCCTATGGTTCCATTCATATTTTTGGGCATACCGAGTACAATTTTCTCTACACTGTGCTGTTCGATAATATCAGAAAGCCTTCCTAATTGATAGTCTCGGCTTTCCTCATTAATTTTAATCGTTTCAATTCCCTGAGCAGTCCAGCCCAGTTCATCACTCACTGCGACTCCAAGTGTTTTGGAGCCTAAATCTAATCCTAATATTCGCATATTATGCCTCTCGGTTTTTTTGTAAGTAAGACTTAACTAGCTCCTCAATTAATTCATCTCTCTCAAGCTTGCGAATTAAATTCCGGGCATCACGATGTCGTGGAATGTAGGCAGGATCACCAGAAAGTAAATATCCTACAATTTGGTTTATAGGATTATACCCTTTTTCCTGTAACGCATCGTATACAGTATAAAGAACTTCGTTTACATTCGTTTCGACCGTTTCATCAGAAAAGTTGAATTTCATTGTTTTATCAAATGAACTCACCGTTCGCACCTCTTTCTCAGATTCATAATGGGAATCTGCTTGTCCTATCTTACCTACATTTTACACTACTTTTCCTAATTATAAAACGGATTCAACCCATTCTTCGACATATTTAAGTGCTTCTGTCAACTTTTCAGGTTGTTTCGCACCTGCTTGAGCCATTTCAGGACGACCGCCACCTTTTCCTCCACAGCGTTCTGCCACTTCTTTTATTAACTTTCCAGCATGATAACCTTTATCGACTAGATCTTTTGTCACACCCGCAACAAGATTAACTTTTCCATCTTCACTAGCTCCGAGAACAACAATAGCTGATTGCAATTTATTTTTCAAGTCATCCATCATACCTCGAAGACTATTCATATCTTTTGCATTCACTTTTGCAGCCAATACAGTTACACCATTTATTGTGACAGCTTGATCAACAATATTACCTGCTTCTAAATTTCCAAGCTTTGTAGTCAAAGACTCATTTTCACGCTGTAAGGCACGGTAATCCTGTAAAAGGCCGGTTATTCTTGACACGATATCTCTAGGGTTGGATTTTAATAGTTCTGCAGCTTCTTGAAGTCTACCATATTGTTCATTTGTTAACTCATATGCCGCTTTGCCTGTAACAGCTTCAATTCGTCTTGTACCTGCTCCAATTCCTGTTTCTGTAATAATTTTAAAAATGCCAATTGAAGAGGTATTTTGTACGTGACAACCGCCACACAGTTCTAAGCTGTAGTTACCGACTTGGACAACACGAACGATATTGCCATACTTTTCTCCGAACAGGGCCATAGCACCCATCTCTTTTGCTTCTGCCAGCGACTTATAATCAATTTGAACGTCAATGCTTTTCCAAATTTGCTCATTTACAATTTGTTCGATTCGAACTAACTCTTCTTGTGTAACTTGACCGAAATGAGAAAAATCAAACCGTAAGCGATCTGACGTTACTAATGATCCCGCCTGATTTACATGTGTTCCTAACACATCTTTTAAAGCTTGATGTAACAAGTGTGTTGCCGTGTGGTTTTTAACTATACCACTTCTGTTTTGTTCTAAAACCCTTGCAGTTAGTTGATCACCTGTTTGAATTGTGCCACTTTCTACAATTACATTATGCAGGTTTTGACCATTTGGAGCTTTTTGAACATCTTTTACCTTTAGAACAGCTTTTTCACTTGAAAGAGTACCAATATCCGCAATTTGTCCACCACTTTCAGCGTAGAAAGGAGTTTGATCTAGAATTAATTGAACTTCTTCTCCTTCGTGAGCTTCTTGAATGACATCTCCATTTTTCACAATAACAATCGCTGTCGCATTCTCTACTAAAAATTGGTCATACCCTACGAATTTGCTCTCAAGCTTAATCTCGCCTAACATTCCACCTTGGACTTGCATTGAATCAACCTTCTGCATAGCAGCACGTGCACGATCACGTTGTGCGTCCATTTCTTTTTCGAAGCCTTCATGGTCAACTTTCATGCCTTCTTCTTCTGCATACTCTTCCGTTAATTCAACCGGGAATCCGTATGTATCATATAAACGGAAAACATCCTCACCTGGAATTACATCATTGCCGTTTCCTTTTTGAGTTTTGATCACTTCACTTAGAATTGTTAAGCCTTCATTTAATGTCTCATGGAAGCGTTCTTCTTCATTTTTAATCACTTTTTGAATGAAGTCTGTCTTTGCTTTAACCTCGGGATAAAAATCAACCATAACTTCAGCGACAACCGGAACCAGTTCAAACATGAATGGACGGTTGATATTAATTTGTTTAGCATACCGAACAGCTCTTCTTAATAAACGTCGCAGTACATATCCACGACCTTCGTTTGATGGAAGGGCGCCGTCACTAATAGCAAAACTTACTGTACGAACGTGATCGGCAATTACTTTAAAAGCAACATCTTTTTCTTGATCCTTACGGTACTGTTCGTCAGAGATTTGCTCAGTTGCTCTAATAATCGGGATGAAAAGATCCGTATCAAAATTTGTTGGGACATTTTGAATGACAGATACCATTCGTTCCAATCCCATTCCGGTATCAATATTTTTCTTTGGAAGCGGCGTATATGTTCCATCCGGATTATGATTAAATTGGGAAAACACAAGGTTCCATACTTCTAAATATCGGTCATTTTCTCCACCAGGATATAATTCAGGATCGCGTGGATCATTCCCATACTCTTCGCCACGATCATAGAAAATTTCTGTATTTGGTCCACTTGGTCCTTCCCCGATGTCCCAGAAGTTCCCTTCTAAACGAATAATGCGTTCTTCAGGAATGCCAATTTTATCTTTCCAAATATTAAATGCCTCATGATCTTCAGGGTGGATCGTAACAGAAAGTTTCTCAGGATCGAATCCAATCCATTTTGCATCTGTAAGAAATTCCCACGCCCATTCGATTGCTTCAACTTTAAAATAATCACCGATAGAAAAGTTTCCTAACATTTCAAAGAATGTATGATGCCTTGCTGTTTTACCAACATTTTCAATATCATTTGTTCTGATGGACTTTTGTGCATTACAAATCCTTGGATTTGCTGGAATGACACGTCCATCAAAGTATTTTTTTAATGTTGCTACACCGCTATTAATCCAAAGTAATGTCGGATCTTCATGAGGAACGAGTGATGCACTCGGTTCAACATCATGACCTTTTTCTTTAAAGAAATCCAAAAACATTTGACGAACTTCTGCAGATTGTAAATTTCTCATATGTATCCTCCATTTTTTATAATAAATAGTAAACAAAAAACCCTCATCACTGTGAAAAGAATTCTCTTAACACAGGGACGAGAGTTAACTCGCGGTACCACCCTGATTACGGACATACGCCCATCACCTTTATTAAAACCGTAACGTGGTTCAATACGGCAGGTTTTTCTGCACTTAGGATTAGCTTTCTGCTGCCCTGACTTTAGAATTTTTCTCAGCCATGAAAATTCCTCTCTTAAAAGCGGTATCAGCATACTTCATTCCATCATCGTTTTTCCTTATTCTACCCTAAAATTATAGACAAGCGTTTTCTAAATGTCAATGTTGTCTTCTTAAAAGAGCAAGATGAACAATCATAACCTTCAAAATCACAATAACAGGTACCGCTAACATTAACCCAATCACTCCTCCAATTTCCCCTCCTGCCAGCAATGCAAGCATAATAACAATGGGGTGCATATGAAGGCTCTTCCCTACAATTAATGGTCCCAATATATTTCCTTCTATAAATTGCAGGCTTGCAATAAGAACAATAACGATGATGACTGTTTTTGTCGACATTGTCGCAGCAATAATTAATGCAGGTACAGCACCGATGACAGGACCGAAATAAGGAATAATATTTGTGGTTCCAATTAAAAGTCCAAGAATCAAAGGATATTTAACATGGAAAAACCACAGAGCTAAAAAGGCTAATGATCCAATTATAAGACAGACAAACAATTGACCTCGAATATAATTTCCCAGAGAATGATCAATGTCTTTCAAAAACTGAATGGAATCACTTCTCCATTTGCGGGGAGTCAAATACCATGCAGCCTTTTTGATTTGCTCATAATCTTTTAACATATAAAAGACAAGAAACGGTATTATCGCAAGTAACAGCATATAATCAAAAATACCTTTTAAGCTATTAATAGCTTTTTCAATTGTAACAGCAAGCCATTCTTCTGTTTTACTAAACATTAGATCAATTCGGTCATGAATTCCTACCGGCCACGTATCGGTGTGATCATGAATGGAATCCATCCATTGATTATAAATCATGGTAAACTGTGGAAAGTTTTCAGATAAATCTCTAAGCTGAGTTATTAAGACAGGGACTCCCCTATATATGCCGTATCCTATTAACCCAAAAAACAGGAAATATATAATAAGAATGGAGATTGACCTGGGCAAGCCCTTACGATGAAGCTTTTCAACTACCGGATGAAGTAAATATGTTATAAACGCACTGATTAAAAATGGAATAATTACCGCTTTAAACATAATTAAAAAAGGAGCCCATACGGAGTAAAGTTTTAAAAATACATACACGGATAATAAGGCTAATAATAATATCGTTATTTGCAGCAGCCACTTAACATGCTTTTCTCTCATTTAACTCCTCCTTACTATATAGTTGTTTGGAGGTATTATCATTTTTATACATCTATTGCCAATATATAAGGAATAAGATTAGAAAAACTTGATTTATCGCCAAGTCCTTATGGCGGAAGCCTTGTAGTAAAATCTAAAAAGGAGCTGAACAGATCAGCTCCTTCTTTACTAAAACATTTTCATTACTCTTTTTCTCATTTTCTTCATCGAACGATTATTCGTCATGTTTGTATTTCGTGCATAATGATAAGCAACTGCACCAAGACCAAGAGATACTAATGATGTTAAAGTACGGTTCAAGATGATCTCCCCTTTACATGCTTATTGATCGTTCATCTTCTGAAAATAAATCATCAAGTGAGCTTAATGTTCCATCTTCTTCCACCTGATGCGTTAATATCTTTCCTTTTGATACAGATAGCTCAATATAGCAACCCCAGCAGTAATATTGATTTACACCTATCTTTCCAAGATCTTTACTTCTACAATTTGGACATGAAAACAATTGGGCACACCTCTTTTACATTAAATCAATGACGATCGCATCTTTGCTTATCAAAAATGGTTCACCAGATGCTTTAACCACTTTTTTACCTTCGGCGATGTCAGCAAAAAATCCGTCCGTCAATTCGTATGCCTCAATTGTGCCCAATTTTTCAGAAAAATATACGTCTTCTAACAACCCTAATTTGTTTCCCTCTTTTGTTAAGACTGCTTTATTTTCAAGGTCAAGATAGGTATTATACGTATAATGTTTCTTCATGTCCTGGATGGATAAAAGGGAATCGAGCTGTTCAACCATGACTCCATTTTCTCCAATCGAATAAATCGAATGAATTGGAATGAATTTATCACGATGAAACAATCCTTTTCCTTCCATCATAAGTCCAAAAATAAAACCTTTGGAAGATAAGCATAAATTTGTTACATGCCCTTGAATAGTTGCATCGTTGTTACAGTAAACCGGTAGCCCTTTGAGCTTTGAAAATGTCCGCAAAGTTATCTCCACCTTTCCGAACATTTTTAGATTACACCCAAGTCGAGGTCATCATACTGTGTAACGTTTTCCATTCAATACTTTACTTTGTATGTTATAAATAACCTACTATTAAATTGGAAATTCATACCATAAATAAATAATTGACCTAAGAAGACAATATATTTGTCTACTGGTGATACACTAGTAGCTCCCAAAACTTAATGTTAAACACTTACTTTTTACAAGGAGGAATTTATTATGGTTAAAGAAACAGAATTAGAAGTAATTAAAAAGAATATTAAATCGAAAGATGCGGATAAAGCAACAATTGAACGAGTTGCTTCCGCTAAAGTAGAAGCAGAAATCGGGGAAGAGCTTGCACCATTAAAAAGCCAGTTACAAACGATACAAAATGCCTTAAATCAATTAAGTTCAACCGGACAGCAAGCATCAATGTCATCAGTTGGCCAAAATCAACAACAATCTAATGAACTTTTAAGCCAGATGCAACAATTCAGCTCACAAGCTCAACAACAACAACAAAAAACGTTTCAACAATTACAACAATCAATTCACCAAGCTACCCAAATGTTAAGTAATGTCGAACAATCATTACAATCAGTGAATATGTTAAACCAGATTTCTCAACAAATTAACCAATCACAACAACAATTGCAATACCAACAACAACAAAGTCAACAACAGAACCAACAACAACAAAACCAATCAGGTTCAAACCTTTACCAGTAAGAAGCATTAATAAAATGTGTAGTTGATTTGTGTAGATCAACTACACATTTATAATACTTGTATAAATTAGTTTTAATATCCAAGAAAACATTTTTCAATTAATTAATTTAGCCTGAAAATTTTTCCTTATACCTTAGTTTACTTATAACTAAATATTAACTTATAAAATAAGTACATTAATCCATGAAGTCATACGGTGTAACGTTTTCCATGCCAATATTTGCATCACTAACGGGAAAAGGCAATTCCTTTTGAAGTTCATCCATTTCCGAATCTGAGTGCATACCGCTTAATTTTTGCCTTAAACTTGTCTGCCGGTCTGAACTGTCATTATTTGACACACCCCATTGAAGAGCTTCTAACTCACCACATATCACAAGCGATCGTTTACTTCTGGTTACTGCCGTATAAATTAAATTCCGCCTTAGCATCCGGTAATATCCTTTTACAATAGGTAACACAACAATTGGAAATTCGCTCCCCTGAGACTTATGTATAGAGCAGCAAAATGCATGTGTAAATTGGTTGAAATCTTGCTTGGTGTAGGTAACTTCATTTCCATCGAAGGAAATGACAATCATATCCTCTTTCTCTGTATTTTCTTTTGCATAAAAGATTGAAACAATTTCTCCAATATCACCATTAAATACATTGCTATCTGGTTGATTGACCAGTTGAAGAACTTTGTCTCCATTACGATAAACAACATCACCAAATTTCATTTCTCGTTTTCCTGAAGATTTAGGATTAAACAGTTCTTGAAGTAATTTATTCAATTGGTCAATACCTGCTGCGCCTCGGTACATAGGTGCTAATACTTGAATATCCTTTGCTGTATACCCCTTATTTATTGCACTTTTAATAATCTTTTCAATTACATCCTTCATTTGTGCTTGTGAACAGCGAATAAATGATCGATCTGAAGTTGGTTTGGCAATATTTTGCGGTAAATTTCCTGTTTTCATTTCATGGGCGAGCTCAATAATGGATGAGCCTTCAGCTTGACGATAGATATCTGTTAACTGTACAGTTGGAATCATTTTAGAAGACAATAAATCACGCAGGACTTGTCCAGGTCCTACCGATGGAAGCTGATCTTCGTCTCCAACCATGATGACTTGTATTTCTTTAGGCAGCGCTTTGAACAATTGGTTGGCAATCCATATGTCAACCATTGAAACCTCATCAACAATGAGCAGTTTTCCAGATATAGGATTATCTTCATCATGTTCAAAACCGTCTGCTCCATTCCATTTTAACAAGCGGTGAATCGTAACTGCAGGCATACCTGTTGCTTCACTCATTCGTTTAGCAGCCCGACCTGTTGGAGCAACAAGCAAGATTGGAAATGGTTCTTCTTTTTTATAGTCTTTTGGTTCAAGCGAACAGCCATGCAAATCAGAATACAATTCAACAATCCCTTTAATAACAGTTGTTTTTCCTGTTCCAGGTCCTCCAGTCAATAAAAGCATTGGTGACATTAATGCTTTTTGAATAGCATCCTTTTGAGAAGGTGCATATTGAACCTTCATTCTTTCTTCCAGTTTACCGAGAGATAATAAAAACTCAGACTCAGGAAACAATTCATCATATTCGGTTTGCTCCAGAACTTTTTTAACGTTCTTGACTAATCCTTGCTCAGCAAAATAAAGAGAGGGTAGATAAACCCGTTCTTCTTCTACAATCAGCTTGCCTTCTTCTCCTAATGCAATAATTTCTGTCGCAATGTCTGTCTCATGAATAATGGCTTGCTTCGTATGATCAAGTAATTCCTTTGCTTTTACTATTAGCTGCTCAAGTGTTATGTAAACATGGCCATCTTGTACACATAATTGTTCAATAATGTAATGACACGCTGCTTTTATTCTTTCAGAATCTTTTCCTGATATACCCAGCTGTTTACCGAGCTCATCGGCCCTTACAAAACCAATCCCCTCAATATCCTGCACAAGCTGATAAGGGTTATTTTGAACAATTGTTAATGTTTCATCTTTATATGTTTGATAAATCTTCATGGCTAATTGAGGTCCAAAGCCAAACTGATTTAATGCGATCATAATTTGTTCTAGCCCCTGATGAGAAACTAAAGCATCGACTAATTGTTTTGCTTTTTCTTTATTTACCTTGGGGATATCATCTAAAATCGAAGGGTTTTGCAGGATTTTGGAGATGGCAGATTCCCCTAATTTCTCAACGATCGCCTCTGCTGTTTTTTTGCCAATTCCCTTAAAAAGATCACTTGAAAGATATTGAATAATTCCTTCTTTCGTTTGAGGTATTTCTTTACGAAAATGCTCGGTTTGAAATTGCAGACCAAATTTAGGATGATTTGTTAGTGTGCCATAAAACGTATAAAGATCATCTTCATGCAGGAGTGGAAAGTAACCTGTAACCGTTATTTCTTTATCTTCAATGTTTTCACTTGTTTCATGAACTCTTACTTTTAAAACAGAATATAAATTTTGATCATTGTGAAAGATCACAACTTTAACAAGACCTTTCACATAACGTTCATTTTCACTAAATAAATCGGCACTCTCCTGCATTACCGGCTCTCCTCTCACAGATAGATCTTTTAATTAGATTGACCATTCATAATTTTTAATGCATGTCCTGCCAGCATATGGTTCGGCTGAATATCCAACGCTTTTTCCAGCATGTCAATCGCTTTATCTGTATTTTCCTTAAAAGCAAACGCAACACCAAGATTATAATATGCATCTGCATGATCCTCATCTAATTGTATCACAGCATCAAATTGCTTTACTGCATCATCAATAAGTTCCAGCTGTGCCAAGCATAATCCATATTGGAATCTGGCATCACTATCCTTTTTATTTAATTCAACTGAACGCTGAAAATATGGAAGAGCTAAACGGTTTTGACCAAGATTAAAGAGTGACATCCCAAGCATAAAATGCAGGTCACCTTCATCAAGCCCATTTTGTAATGCCTTTTCATACATTTTCTTAGCTTCATCAAAGTTTTCCAGATTAAAATATACATTACCTGCCCCATAATATGCTGTAGCTGCATTCGAATCTATTGCAATTGCCTTTTCATAAAATTTAAGTGCCTTATCTAATTCATTGACTGCTGATAAAAGATTACCAAAATTTATATAGCTTATCGGATTATTTGGATTAGCTTCAATTGCTTCTGAAAAAATAGTTGCTGCTTCTTCAAAGTTTCCTTTTTGCATCGCTTCTATTCCACGTTGATTTGTGTCCATCTTTATACCTGCCTTTATATTCATTACTCGTTCTTTTACGAGGAAAAGGGGTTGACTCTTTATGTGCCAACCCCTTTCATCTTATCAAAAAAAATGTCCCTAATGGAAGAACAAACGATAAAATCATTTTATCCTACATACCAAAGCTTTTCGTTATTTTTAAATACGTGATCAATCGTCCCGCCGCCTAAACAAACATCACCATCATAAAACACTACGGCTTGACCAGGAGTTACTGCTCTAATAGGTTCTTTGAAGGTCACTTTAGCAGTTGTCTCATCTATCATCGTAACGGTCACCTCATTATCTTGCTGACGATAACGGAATTTTGCCGTACATGATAATTCTGTTACAGGTTGCTCTGAAACCCAACTTACATTTGTTGCCGTGATGGAATCAGAATACAATAAATCATTATGAAATCCTTGATCAACATAAAGAATATTCTTTTCTAAATCTTTTCCAACAGCAAACCAAGGGTCTCCGCTTCCACCAATACCCAAACCATGTCTTTGACCGATCGTATAGTACATTAATCCATCATGTTTTCCTTTTACTTCACCATCAAGAGTTTGCATGACTCCAGGCTGTGCCGGTAGATATCCACTTAGGAACTCTTTAAAGTTTCTTTCACCAATAAAACAGATTCCTGTGCTATCCTTTTTAGTTGCTGTGGCAAGATTCGCTTTTTTAGCCATTTCCCGAACTAAAGGTTTTTCAATATCTCCAAGTGGAAACATTACCTTTGAAAGTTGTTCTTGACCTAGTTGATTTAAGAAATAAGTTTGATCTTTGTTTTCATCGACACCACGTAGCATTTTATATTCTCCGTCTCGGTATTCAACACGTGCGTAATGTCCTGTTGCTAAATAATCAGCACCTAAAGACATAGCATGCTCTAAAAATGCTTTAAATTTTATTTCTTTATTACACATAACATCAGGGTTTGGTGTTCTCCCCGCCTTATATTCATCTAGAAAATAAGTGAAAACCTTATCCCAATATTGCTTTTCAAAATTTACTGCATAGTATGGAATGCCAATTTGGTTACATACTTCAATGACGTCATTATAATCTTCTGTTGCTGTACATACACCATTTTCGTCCGTGTCATCCCAGTTTTTCATAAAAATACCAATTACATCATATCCTTGCTCTTTTAAACGAAGAGCAGCAACAGATGAATCAACGCCACCAGACATGCCGACAACAACTCTTATATCTTTTGGGTCTTTATTCATCCCATTTCACCTCCGTGTCTTTCTAAGCTGTTATTCGCTTAATCACTTTTACAATCTCTTGTGCAGCATATTGAATATCATCCATGCTTGTCCCAAGTCCAAAACTAAAGCGTATGGAAGACAAGATACGATCTGATTCTTTTCCAAACATCGCCACCAGCACATGGGAAGGGTCAACAGATCCCGCTGTACACGCGGATCCACTTGAAGCTGCAATACCTGCTAAATCTAAATTTACTAAAAGTGATTCTATATGTGTTTTAGGAAAATATATATTGAGAACATGTGGAAGACCATTTAAAGAGCCATTTAGGTGAAATGAAATGTTGTTGTTTTCAAAAATCCTCATCATTTCTTTTTTAAATCCAATATATTGCTCTTTTTTTTGCTCCCTCTCTTCGATTGATAGCTTTGCTGCATGGCTAAATCCGCTAATTCCAGCTACATTTTCGGTACCTGCTCTGCGTTTTAGTTCTTGTTCTCCGCCATATAAAGCAGGCTGAAGCTTAATACCGGCTTTTGCATATAAAAAACCGACACCCTTCGGTCCATTAATTTTATGTGCAGAAACCGTTAATAAATCAACTCCAAGCTCCTGTACATCAATAGATTCCATTCCGTATGCTTGAACAGCATCTGTATGGAAAAAAGCAGGGTAATCTTTTAAATATTCACCGATCTCACGAATTGGCTGAATGGTACCAACTTCGTTATTTCCGAACATTACAGAGACAAGTACCGTTTGATTTGTTACATGCTTTTTAACATCATTTAATGATATAAGTCCCTGTTCATCAACAGGTAAATAAGTTACCTCATAACCTTGTTTTTCCAAATACTTACACGCATGTAATACAGCATGATGCTCAACCTGTGTTGTAATAATATGTTTTCCAATTTGGTTATTCGCCAAAACTGTTCCAATAATAGCTAAGTTGTCTGCTTCTGTCCCACCGCTAGTAAAAATAATCTCACCAGGTTTGGCTCCAATTGTGTTCGCTAAACTTCTTCTTGACTCATCAAGAGTTCGACGTGCTTCTCGGCCAAAAGAATGAATACTTGAGGGATTTCCGAAGTTTTCAATCATTTTATTCATCATTTTTTCAGCAACATCCGGGTGAAGTGGCGAAGTTGCTGCATGGTCTAAATAAATTCTTCTCACTCTGAATACCCTCCTTTCTACTTTATTTGTTATATTTTTTAAATATAGAACATGTAAGGTTCCTGGTCTCCATCTCCGTTGTAATTAGCAAGATCTTCTAATGTCGTATTGTCTAAAACATCCTTTACCGCATCACGAATTCTGATCCATAGTTGTCTTTTCGCAGGCTCTTCGTCATCCAACACTTCAACAGGACTTAGAGGTCCCTCTAAAACACGAATGATATCACCAGATGTGATATTTGCAGGTTCATCACCTAAAATATAACCGCCATATGCTCCTCTAATGCTTTTCACCAAGCGTGCGTTTCGCAAAGGTGCAATTAACTGTTCTAAGTAGTGTTCTGACAAATCATGAGCCTGAGCTATACTCTTTAAAGAGGTAGGACCTTCACCATGTTTTCTGGCGAGCTCAATCATAATTGTTAGTCCGTAACGGCCTTTTGTAGATATTTTCATTGTTTTCCCCCTTACGCCAGGAATTAATATAGGTAAGTAACCTTTTAAAATATATAAACTGTTTCAATATTATAAATCTTTTCTATCATCAGCATGATCTACTATCTGATAAAAGATTCAGGAATTTTAAAAATAAGTATTTCAAAAGAGATGAACCATCTCTTTTCAGAACGAAACCCTTTTTCCAATGTATTTCTAGTCTATATACTTTTGAACACTAGCCATTATAGCATAAACTTATCGTATTAAGCACTTAAACCACCTATGCTGCTTCAACACATCATATTGTATAAACACAAATACTACTTTCTTTGATTTCTAAACTGCTCTAACTTTTCATAAATGGCAGCAAGTCTTTTTTCATCACCAGCTTCCAATGGCTGATAATATTTTGTTCCAATTAAATTCTCTGGAAGGTAGTCTTGGTTAACCCATCCTCCAAATGTTCCAATCGGAAAGTCATGAGGATATTTATACCCAACATGTCCTAACACTTTTGCACCGGCGTAATGACCGTCTCGAAGGTGCATTGGAATGTTTCCTACTTTTCCAGACCGAACATCTTGAATTGCCAAGTCTAAAGCCTTATAAGCTGAATTGGACTTTGAAGAAAGGCACATTTCCACAACGGCCACAGATAACGGAATACGCGCTTCCGGGAGCCCTAAACGCTCACTTGCAGTGACAGCGGCTAAAACATTATTACCTACAGCAGTGTTTGCTAAGCCGATATCTTCATATGCGATCACTACTAACCTTCGATTGACTGCAACAAGGTCACCTGTTTCTAATAAATGGGCGAGATAATATAATGCCGCATCTACATCACTGCCTCTAATACTCTTTTGTAAGCTTGAAAGAAGATTATAAAAATGGGTTCCTTTCTTATCGCCATATACTCCAACATTTTCTACCATATCATTTACTATTTTATCATCGACAATAAATGTCTCATTTACCTTTGATGATGAATAAACAATTGATTCCAATAAAGTTAAGGATTTTCGAGCGTCTCCATTGGACCCAAAAGCAATCATTTTCACTTGTTCCTCTGAAATATCAATCTTAACCATACCCAACCCTTTTCTTTCATCCTGCAGGGCACGTTGAAGAAGTACCTCGATATCTTCAACAGTTAATCTTGTTAACTGTTTTATCTGTCCACATCGACTTCTAATTGCTGGATTGACATCATGAAACGGGTTTTCTGTTGTTGCTCCAATTAAGATGATGTCTCCCCGTTCAACATGTGGCAACAAGTAATCTTGCTGGGCTTTGTTAAAACGATGAATTTCATCTAAAAACAAAATGACTTTTCCTGTAATTCTCGTTTCATCAACGACTGCTTCTACATCTTTCTTTCCAGCAGTTGTTGCATTCAGTGCAATAAAGGGGATATTTGTCGTGCCTGCTATGGCAAAAGCGATTGATGTTTTTCCAATACCCGGCTCACCGTACAGAAGCATAGAAGGGACATATCCATTTTTTATCATCTTATAAAGGCTTGTTTCTTCCCCTATCACCTCTTTTTGCCCAACAATCTCATCAATTGTTGAAGGCCTCATTCGGAAAGCAAGTGGTTCTCCGTTCACATTAATACCTCCTGTTCATTTCTAACTTACATTATAAACCGAGTAACGAAACATTGTAATTGAAGGTGCTTGGAAGACATCTAGAATAAACATAGATAATTCGGAAAGGATAAAAAATGACTAACTTGATTGTAATGTGATAAAGGGGAATCCAGGGAGGTTGTCGTGAAAACTAGACATGATGCGTGGACTTTAGAAAATGAACAACTTCTAGCAGAAACGGTTCTATCATATGTTCAAAACGGCCGTACTCAGTCGGCTGCTTTTAAGGATGTTGGAAATCGATTGAATCGTACAGCAGCAGCGTGTGGATACAGGTGGAATGCGGAACTCCGCAAAAATTACACAAAAGAGCTGGAACAAGCCAAGATGAAAAGAAATCTTAACAAAAAGCAAGCCCAAAATAGGCAACAGGTTTTACAACATGGTGAAATAATACAGCTAACAATAGACGAATGCATCCATTATTTATCTCAAGTTCGAAGCAAAGAGAACCACATTCACTTTCTTGATGAAAATATACGATTAATTGAAGAAAATAAAAAGTTGTATGAGAAAAAACAAACCCTTATAAAAAAGTATGAGCAACTTACTAACCAAAAACAAAAGATAGATCATAAGTATAAGGCTTTATTTCGTCTTATTAACGAGGTCCAATTAATAGAGGAGGAAAAGCAACTCTATCATTAATGCTTTTCCTCTCCCCAAAAAACCACTTTACTTTTCATCCTTCACACGAGTAATCTTAATATCCTTCAGTAGCTCTGTAATGACATATCCACCCATAATTAACCCTGCAACAGATGGAACAAATGCATTTGATGAAGGTGGCATTTTTGCTTTTCTTATTGGCGCCGCATCATTTCCAACTTCTTTCCGTACTTCTTCACGAATTACAATCGGACTTTCATCTGAAAATACGACTTTTATGCCTTTATGAATTCCTTCTTTACGTAAGCGAGTTCGAATGACCTTTGCAATCGGATCTGTATGTGTTTTGGAAATATCAGCGACCTGAAATCTCGTTGGGTCCATTTTATTCGCTGCACCCATACTGGAGATAATCGGAATGTTTCTTTTTATACATTCTTTCATTAAATGAATCTTATATGAAATTGTATCAGATGCATCCACTACATAATCAAGATTATGATCAAAGAATTGTTCATACGTTTCTTCTGTGTAGAACATCTTTAAAGAAATGACTTCACAATCAGGATTAATGTCTTTAATACGATCAGCCATCAAGTCTACTTTCGGCTGACCTACTGTTGATACCAGTGCATGAATTTGACGATTTACATTTGTAATATCTACATCATCTTTATCTACTAGTACTAAGCGGCCTACACCTGATCTTGCTAATGCTTCTGCCGAGAAGGAGCCTACTCCTCCAATTCCCAATACAGCGACAGTGCTGTTTTTTAAAATATTTAACCCTTCTTTACCTATTGCCAATTCATTACGCGAAAATTGATGTAGCAACTAACTCACTCCAATTGATAACCTAAAATTTCTAATCATGTCATAATGACAGTATTTTTACCTGAAAAAGAATATACCATACATCACTCAAAAAGTAAGCCCTTATTATTAGAAAAACTTGGCTTGTCGCCAAGTCCTAATGGCGAAAGCCTTCTTTTTTCTTATACTATCATCCATAAAATTAATATACTTTCTGATAGTATAAAAAAAGGGACACCTCATTTCACAGTTAGTGAAAGAGGTGCCCCCTATTTTTCTTCTATGTAGCAGTCCCGATTGTGCCGTCGCCATTTCCCTCGTTTTGATCCCGCACTCAGCAGGTGGGTGCTTTGTTCCAGAGGTTTGTAAGTCCTCATGCGAGTGAGAGGCATTTACTCTGTCCGGAAACTTCAAGCTCCCGTATAAAAAATGTTAGGTCAAAACTAGGTGTACAACGAACACATCAGGACTTTCTTATATATACTTTAAAAAAATAATAGCATAAGAAAAATTTCATTTCAAGTTCTTGACTTAGTCACGAAGCTCAAGATTTAATTCTTCTAATTGCGCTTCACTAACTGCACTTGGTGCACTTGTTAATAAGTCACTTGCACTAGCTGTTTTAGGGAAAGCAATTGTGTCTCGTAGATTTGAACGACCAGCTAAAAGCATAACAAGTCTATCCAATCCAAGAGCAATACCTCCATGTGGTGGTGTTCCATATTCAAATGCTTCTAATAGGAAACCGAATTGCTCTCTAGCCTCTTCTTCAGAGAAACCTAACAGCTTAAACATTTTTTCCTGAATATCTTTTTCAAAAATACGGATAGATCCTCCACCTAATTCATATCCATTTAGGACAATATCATAAGCTTGTGCTTTCATATTTGAAGGATCTGTATCAAACAATTCAATGTCTTCGCGTGCAGGCATTGTAAATGGATGATGTGCTGCATAAAAGCGTTTTGTTGCTTCATCATACTCAAGTAACGGCCAATCAACTACCCACAGGAAGTTAAATTTGCTTTCGTCAATTAAGTTTAGATCCTTACCAAGCTTTGAACGAAGTGCTCCTAAAGCATCTGCAACAACTGATTTTTCATCTGCAACGAAGACAAGAAGATCACCAACAGTTGCCTCTAATGTTTGTAACAGCCCTTTTTGCTCTTCTTCAGTGAAGAACTTGATAATTGGACCTTTTAGACCGTCCACTTCAACCTTAAGCCATGCCAAACCTTTGGCACCGTAAGGAGCAACAAATTCCGCTAGTGCATCCATATCTTTTCTAGAGTATTTATCAGCTGCACCTTTAACGTTTATCGATTTAACTTGACCGCCATTTGCGATTACAGTATTAAATACTTTTAAACCACTATCCTTAACGATTTCGCCAACATCCACAAGCTCTAGACCGAAGCGTGTATCTGGCTTATCAGATCCATATCGTCCCATAGCTTCATCATAAGTCATTCTAGGTAATGGTAATTCAATCTCGATACTTTTTGTTTCCTTCATGATTATTGACATCATTTGTTCTGTCATAGACATAATATCATCTTGACTCATAAATGAAGTTTCAATGTCAATTTGGGTAAATTCCGGTTGACGATCAGCACGCAAGTCTTCATCACGGAAACAACGGGCAATCTGATAATATTTATCAAAACCAGAAACCATTAATAACTGTTTAAAGATTTGAGGTGATTGAGGTAAAGCATAAAATTCTCCCTCATGCACACGACTTGGTACTAAATAATCACGAGCACCTTCTGGCGTGCTTTTTGTTAATATCGGTGTCTCAATATCTAAAAAGCCATTTTCATCCAAGAAATTTCTCATAGATCTTGTTACTTGATGACGCAATTCAAGCGTAGTTTGTAAACCTGGTCTTCTTAAATCTAAGTAACGGTATTTTAAACGAACATCCTCTGACACTTCATCAGATTTATCTTCAATTAAGAATGGCGGGTTTTTAGCAGCATTGATAATTGTCACTTTCTCTACAATAACCTCAATTGTACCTGTTGAAACATTTGGATTGATTGTTTCTTCATCACGCTTAACAACTTTACCAGTTATATCCAACACATATTCACTACGAACTTTTTCTGCAATTGCTAATGCTTCAGCAGAAATTTCCGGGTTAAAAACTACCTGTACAACACCTGTACGGTCACGCAGGTCAATAAAAATAACTCCGCCTAAATCTCGTCTTTTTGCTACCCAGCCTTTTAAAATGACTTCTTCACCAATTGCTGACTCTGGAACTTCGCCACAGTAATACGTACGGCCAAACATGAAACCCTCTCCTTTTATTACATTGTTTTTTGTTTTAAATATGAGATCACTTGATCAAGTGCAATTTCTTCTTGTGTGCCAGTTTCCATATTTTTAATGGCTATCACATTGTTTGTTAATTCGTCATCTCCTAAAACTGCAACAAATTTAGCTTGATGACGATCTGCAGCTTTAAATTGAGCTTTCATCTTTTTATCTTCGTAGTCCTTCTCAGCAACAAGACCAGCATTTCTCATATCATTCAATAATGATACGGCACGATCTTTTGCTTGGTCTCCCATTGTTACGATATAACAATCTACGCCAGCTGAAATTGGTAATTCAATACCTTCCGCTTCAAGTGCTGCTAATAAACGCTCAATACTTAGCGCAAATCCGATACCAGGAGTTTCCGGGCCACCGATTTCCTGTGCTAAGCCATTGTATCGTCCGCCACCGCAAAGTGTCGTAATGGCTCCGAATCCTTCTGCATTGCTCATAATTTCAAAAGCAGTATGATTATAATAATCCAATCCTCTAACAAGTCCCGCATCAACTTCAAACTCAATCCCATTAGCAGTTAAATACTGCTGAACCTTGTTAAAGTAAAGAGTAGAATCTTCATTAAGGAATTCAAGAATAGATGGAGCAGTTCCCATCAAATCATGATCTCGATCCTTTTTACAATCCAAGATTCTTAATGGGTTTAGTTGTAATCTTTTTTGACAATCAGAACAAAATTCCCCAATCCTTGGTTCAAAATGAGCAATTAGTGCTTTACGATGAGCCTTACGACTTTCGCTATCACCTAAGCTATTGATAACCAGCTTTAAGCTTTTCAAACCAAGTGTTTGATATAAATTCATTGCTAGAGAAATCACTTCTGCATCAATGGCTGGATCATTACTCCCAAGTGCCTCAATACCAAACTGGACAAATTGGCGGTAACGACCTGTTTGGGGACGTTCATAACGGAACATTGGTCCGATATAATACAATTTTGTTGGCTGTGAAGCATTTGCATATAGTTTTTTCTCTACAAAAGCTCGAACAGTTGAAGCTGTTCCCTCTGGACGTAGGGTAATACTTCTTCCTTTCCGATCTTGAAATGTATACATTTCCTTTTGGACGATATCGGTACTTTCCCCAACACCACGAGCAAAAAGCTCTGTATGTTCAAAAACTGGTGTACGAATCTCCTTATATTGATATCTCCTACATAAATCACGTGCAGTATTTTCAACAAACTGCCACTTTTCAACCTCTCCAGGTAAAATATCCTGAGTACCTCTAGGAATCTGGAATGACATAATTTACCTCCTTTAAAAAATACAACAAAAAAACTCCCGTCCTACAAAATGTAGGGACGAGAGTTATACCCGTGGTTCCACCCTAGTTGAAATAAATCATCTATTTCCACTCGATCAGTTAACGCCTGTCACGTTCTACTCCTACTGGACTTACTGTTTTTCAGAGAGAAACCTAAGGAGTGTTTTTCAATAAGTCATCATGTGGAAATGCTTTCAGCCTAAGACATTTCCTCTCTTTTCATGTGTTATCTTATTTACTGTTCTCCCTCATTGGTTCACAAAATTATATATGTTGTATTTAGCTAATACTTTCGAATTTTATCTTATCATACGTATCTTTGTAGTATATTGTCAAGACCGATTTAAATGTTTTTTTAAATTTTTCACTTCTCTTAAGGAAATTCCAAATTCAGATGCAAGTTCAAAAGACGAGTCATTTTGCTCTTTTGTCATAAAATCATGAAAGTTTACCCCGAAAACATCCCGTCTGGAGTGCATTAATTCCCCTTTGTCATTATTTCTCATTGATCATTCCACCTCATCTCGTCATAGTCATTATTATCTTTTCCTATTTTGGAAAAATTTATTTCAAATTTCTAAAGGAATGTCGATATAAGTAGAGAAATGTTTTATTTAACTAATTTTTATAAAAAGGAGGTTTATCGTGAATCGCAAAATGATAACCATATCAATATGTTTCACATTAGTGATACTATCCTTTTTCACTGAAACTTCACCTTCAACCGCAAAGGCTGCTGATCAAGTCACAATTAATGTTGATGGGCTGAATGTGCGAAACGGAGCAGGACTAACATACTCCGTCATTGCCAAAGTAAAAAAAGGACAAACATATGATGTGGTAGAAAAGAAAAATGATTGGATTAAGATTAAATTATCAGCAAGATCTTCTGGATGGGTAGCAAATTGGTTAGTCATCCAGAAAAAAACAGTAACAAGTTCTTCTACACCTGCTGTTACAAATTCGAAGGGTTCCATCGTTGAATCCAATGCAACAGGACTTAGGTTTCGCTCAGGACCTGGAACTTCTTTCGGAGTGATTGGTGTATTTGAAAAAGGGAAAACAGCTTCCTATTTGGAGAAAAGCGGGGAATGGATCAAGATTTCCTATTCAGGTAAAACAGGCTGGGTATCTTCAAGCTATGTAAAGGTCAAAAATACTTCATCAACACAAGGATCGACAGGCACATCGTCCGGAAAAAACGGTACAGTGACCGCATCATCCTTAAATGTTCGTAAAACGGCCTCTACTTCCGGCAGTATTGTTGGAAGTCTTAAGAAAAATGCCACTGTTTCAATAATAAAAGAATCAGGGAAATGGGTTCAAATCCAAACAAAAAATATATCTGGCTGGGTACATAGTGATTATTTAAAGATAAACTCGTCCAATTCGGGTTCAAAAGAAAACACATCTTCCTCATCAAACCAAAGTTCTGCCGCAAAAGGCAGCGGAAAAGTGACAGCCACATCATTAAATGTAAGAAATAGCGGCTCACTTAGTGGAAGTGTTGTTGGTTCCATAACAAAAGGAACAAAGGTAAATATTCTTGAAGAGAAAAATGACTGGTATAAGATTGGTTACGGCTCAAATAAGGTTGGTTGGGTTGCTGGCTGGTACATTGCTAAAGATTCTACACAAAACACAAATACTAATACTAATACAAGTAATAGCAGTCAACAGGTAAAAATTATTTATAACGGTACAAATATACGCTCAGGAACATCTACTTCTCATTCAATCATTAAACGTGCAAATATTGGTGAGAGTTACGGCATTATTGAAAAAGCAGGAGATTGGTATAAGATCAATCTTGGTGGTAATAAAGCTGGTTTTATTGCCGGTTGGGTAGTCGAAACAACAGGTGTCAGCTCACCGGTTACGAAGCCTGGGGTGTCACAATACATCAAAAACAAGACAATTGTCATTGACCCCGGACATGGAGGACGTGACAGTGGTGCTGTTGGAGTATCTGGTACCTTAGAGAAGAATTTAACACTTTCTACAGCAAAATTAGTCTATGATAAGCTGAAATCTGCTGGAGCTAATGTTTTTATGACAAGATCAAATGATACTTATATTAGCTTAAATTCTCGTGTGAGTACATCACATTATCGAAATGCAAAAGCATTTATTAGCATTCATTTTGACAGCACATCAGATCGAAGTGTTTCAGGTACAACAACGTATTATTATCATTCGTTAAAAGATGGTTCTCTAGCAAAGTCTATAAATAATGAACTTGTTAAACAAACCAAACTGAGAGACAGAGGTCAAAAATTCGGGAATTTTCATGTCCTTCGAGAAAACAAAGCTCCTGCCGTATTGCTTGAGCTGGGCTTCTTAAGTAATCGGACAGAAGAATTAACCGTAGCAACTTCAAGCTATCAAGAACGCGCTTCACAAGGAATTTTTAATGGGTTAGCACAGTATTTCAAGTAATTAGAAAAACTCGGCTTATCGCCAAGCCATATTGGCGAAAGCCTTAGTTTTCCTAATACTATCATCAATAAAATCTTAAAACTCTTGAAATATAAAAAAGGTTATCCTTCATTCAAATGCAGAAGAAGGATAACCTTTTTATTTACTTTCTATAATCAATGTTACTGGACCTACGTTTGTAAATTGAACATCCATCATAGCTCCGAAAACCCCTGTTTCAACCTGCAAGCCTTTTTCTCTTAAGATACGATTAAAAGACTCATAAAGCTCATTTGCTACGTCAGGTTTTGCTGCATTCATATAGTTAGGTCTTCTACCCTTTCGGCAATCTCCATATAGGGTAAACTGAGAAACAGATAAAACCTGTCCACCCACATCAAGAATAGAGTGATTCATTTTGCCTGTTTCATCTTCAAAAATCCTTAGATGAGCAATTTTTTCAGCTAAGTATTCAGCATCTGCTTCTGTGTCATCATGTGTAATCCCCACAAGCACCATAACACCTTTATCAATTTTCCCAACTACTTTTTCATCAACAGTAACCTTCGCTTGAACTGCACGTTGTACAACTACCTTCACAATAAAACCTACCTTACCTTAGTTCATTACTCTTCTAACAGAGTATATATCAGAAATCTGTTTAATTCTTTCTACTACTTTTTGTAAGTGATTAATATTTGAAATAGAAATAGCCATATTAATCGTTGCAACTTTGTTACGGTCTGATTTACCTGCAACAGACGAAATATTAGTTTTTGTCTCATTTACTGCTTGTAATACTTCATTTAACAGGCCTCGACGATCATAGCCCAAAATTTCAATTTCAACATTATATTCTTTTCGACTTGATGAAGGCTGATTTTCCCATTCAACATCAATTAAACGTTCTTTTGCATCGTCAGTGTGAACATTTGTACAATCAGAACGGTGAACAGATACTCCTCTACCCTTCGTTATAAACCCGACTATGTCATCACCTGGAACTGGATTACAGCATTTTGAGAGACGAATTAATAAATTATCAATTCCCTTAACTTGTACACCTGCATCACGCTTTTTGGAAGTTGTAGAGGCAGGGATTTGTTTCGTCTCATTCATAACCTCTTGTATATTTTTTTCCTGTTCTTCCTGATCACGTTTTTTACGCCATTTTTCTGTTAAACGATTCGCAACCTGTAGTGCCGTTACACCATTATATCCAACAGCTGCATACATATCCTCTTCATTAGAAAAGTTGAACTTCTCAGCTACTCGTTGTAAATTATCAGCCGTCATGATTTCTTTGACATTGAAATCTAAATTTTTTATTTCAGTTTCAACCATTTCTTTCCCTTTTTCAACGTTTTCTTCACGACGTTGCTTTTTGAAGAATTGGCGAATTTTGTTTTTCGCTTGAGAAGTTTGAGCAAGTTTCAACCAATCTTGACTAGGTCCATATGAGTGTTTGGATGTTAAAATCTCAATAATATCGCCTGTTTTCAGCTTATAGTCAAGGGTGACCATTTTACCATTAATTTTCGCTCCAATGGTTTTATTACCAATTTCCGAATGAATTCGGTAAGCAAAATCAATCGGAACAGATCCAGACGGCAACTCAATTACATCGCCTTTTGGTGTGAAGATAAATACCATATCTGAAAATAAGTCAATTTTTAGAGATTCCATGAATTCTTCTGCATTTGTTACATCATTTTGAAATTCTAAAATTTCTCTAAACCAGGATAGCTTTTTTTCTAATGTTGTTTTTTCATCAACATCTTTTCCCTCTTTATAAGCCCAATGGGCTGCGATCCCGTACTCAGCGATTTGATGCATTTCAAACGTGCGAATTTGCACCTCAAGAGGATCTCCCTTAGGTCCAATCACGGTTGTATGAAGAGACTGATACATATTCGGCTTCGGCATGGCTATATAATCTTTAAAACGACCAGGCATCGGCTTCCAACAAGTATGAATAATACCTAATACGGCATAACAATCTTTAATGCTATTGACAACAATTCTAACCGCCAGTAGATCATAGATTTCATTAAATTGTTTATTTTGAAGAACCATTTTCCGATAAATGCTGTATATATGCTTTGGTCTTCCTGAGAATTCAGCTTCTATGTTGACTTCATCAACCCGTTCTCGAACTTCGTCAATGACTTGATCCAAGTATTCCAATCGTTCCTGACGCTTTTTCTTCATTAAATTCACAATTCGATAATATTGCTGAGGATTTAAATACCTTAATGATGTATCTTCTAACTCCCATTTAATTTTCGAAATCCCTAAACGATGAGCAAGCGGTGCAAAAATTTCTAATGTTTCATTTGAAATACGTCGCTGTTTCTCCTGTGGAAGATGTTTAAGAGTTCTCATATTGTGCAGACGGTCTGCAAGCTTTATAAGAATTACACGAATATCCTGAGCCATCGCTACAAACATTTTCCTATGGTTTTCAGCCTGTTGCTCTTCTTTTGATTTATATTTTATTTTCCCCAGCTTTGTTACACCATCAACGAGCATTGCCACTTCATTATTGAACTCTGCTCGTAAGTCATCTAGCGTAACATCTGTATCCTCCACAACATCATGAAGGAAACCACCTGCTATTGTAGCGGGATCCATCTCTAAATCTACCAAAATGCCTGCAACTTGAATAGGGTGTATAATATATGGTTCACCAGACTTACGGAATTGTTCCCGGTGCGCTTCTTCAGCAAAATCATAAGCACGCTGTATAAAATCAGTATCTTCGGCTGATAAATAGCGCTGTGCCTTTTGAATTACTTGCTCGGAGGATAATACTTGTTCATTAGCCATGAAATCACCTTTTTATATTGAAACTTTGATTACAAATTTTTTTCCTTCTTGCTGTTTATATATTGTCATAAAAACCGAATAATGAAGTTCATTATATCGATTAGAAATTTTACTATATTGTAACTATTATCAATAAAAAAACACGAGATGTAAAGAGAAAACAGTATTTTTCACACTAGCCAGAAAGTGGTATATGACCATTTACACAAAAAAACATTTGATAATTGGAGTAAAATGGATTTTATTAGTAAAGTTAATTGAATAGTATATGCAATTTGCAAAAAAAGCACCCATTTGAGTGCCTCTAAAAATAATGGGGACCGCGCTGCAAATAACTCGGGTCCCCATATAATTAAAATTTCATTAATGTTAAAACATCATAGCCATCCAATAAATTACGGCCATCTAAATATGATAATTCTATTAAGAAAGCAATACCTGCTACAACTCCACCTAATTCTTCTACAAGCTTAATTGTTGCTTCGATTGTTCCACCAGTTGCCAATAGATCATCTGTGATTAATACTCTTTGACCAGGCTTAATCGCATCTTTATGGATCGTAAGGACATCTTTCCCATATTCAAGACCATACTCAACACGTACAACCTCACGGGGTAACTTTCCTTCTTTACGAACTGGAGCAAAGCCCACTCCTAATGAATATGCCACTGGACAACCGATAATAAAGCCACGTGCCTCTGGACCAACAACGATGTCAATCTCTTTTTCACGAGCATATTCCACAATTTGGTCTGTCGCATATCGATACGCATCCCCATTATCCATTAATGTTGTAATATCTTTAAATTGAATTCCTGGTTTCGGATAATCAGGAACGACTGTTACAAATTGCTTTAAATCCATTTTTCCTTTGTCCTCCTTATACACCTACAGGCGCATCTAATGGAAACCTTTGTTCAAACCACTGCTTAAGCTGCATGTAAGATGTATATAATAACGTTTTTTCTAGTTCAATTTGGTTTTGCTTTTGGGTATACGTTTTCGATTCACTTAAATCTCTTTTTCGAGATGTGGAATTTGTCGAAATAACACCATTTTCTATTGTAACAAATTCTAGCTCAAAAAACACCTGTGACATAAATTCTATTGTTTCTTTTGTCCAGCCTTTGTGTTTCGCCAGAAGCTCACCTTGTTCACGAAGCTTAAAGGAACCTTGCTTTAGCAGGAAACCATAGTACCATTTAAAGTGATCCCTTGTCGGTATTGTCGAAAAAAAGTGATCCGCTTCTTGTTGAAACACAGAATAAATTCTTGCGGGTTTACCTTTTGAAAAAAGCCCGTCCAATAATTCGATTGAAGAAGGAATGTCAAGTAAAAGAAGATGTTTGTCACGGGCATCAAGATTTTTTGCATCTTCATCAGATTGTACTCGAAATGCTTTATGAACCAGTCCCCTTTGCGCTAATTCTTCATATGTTTTTGACTGAAATGTAATAATCTGCCCAGCTTCATCGGATGAAAGTAAGCTAATAAGATGATCAACATTTCTGGAACCGCGAAAGTCAAACAGCTGCCATTGATTTACTTTTAAATCCTTCAGCATAATTTGCGGTTTTCTCAAGTTATTCCATTCATTTATCGTAAGCTCTCCAATAGCAGATACAGCAACAGCAGGTGAGAGCTCATCATGAATATACCCCATACCGAAGCCAACACAATCGAGTTGCTGTTCTTCTTGTGAAAAGACGATCTTTAAATGATTTTGCTCTGCCCCTATTTTACGGACATTAGCCAATGTCATATCTTCCAAATGAATAATCGGTTTTGGATTATTCATACCAAACGGTGATAACTGCTGCATCTCTTCTATAGACTTAACAGTTATATCCTCTAACTTACAGCTAACATCAACTCGTGTAACAGGAATAAAATCATCTTCAGTCAAAATCATATGTGCTTTTTCTACCAGTCTTTCACGAAGTTCATTTACATCTTCAAGTTGTAATGTCATACCCGCAGCCATGGGATGACCGCCGAAATGAGGTAAAATATCACGGCATGTTGATAAATTTTCAAACAAATCAAAGCCTACAATACTTCGTGCTGATCCCTTTGCGATCCCTTTTTCTTTGTCAATACTTAAAACAATTGTCGGTCTATAAAAACGATCGACTAACCTTGAAGCTACAATCCCAACAACACCTGGATTCCAACCTTCTTTGGCAATAACAAGGACAGGATTTTGCTCAATTGGAAAGCGGGTATTAACCTCTTCAATAGCTTCCTCAGTCATTGTGTTTACTAGTTTTTGTCTTTCTTTATTAAGTAAGTCTATTTCTTCAGCGATCATCATAGCTTCTTCTTCATTATCAGAAAGAAGTAAGTCGACAGCTGGATCTGCAGATTGTAATCTTCCCACAGCATTAATTCTAGGACCAAGAGCAAAACCAATTGTATCTTCATTTATTTCTTGCAGCTTTACATTGGCAATTTTTAATAGAGCTTTTAACCCGATCCGATTTGTTGTTTTTAATTGGTTTATACCACGTTTTGCTATTAATCTATTTTCTCCATGCAGGGCAACTAAATCGGCAATTGTACCAATTGCCGCAACCTCTAATAAATCTGTTGGAACTTCCCCTAACAGTGCATGGCTTAATTTAAATGCTACACCAACACCGGCCAATTCCTTAAATGGATACATACATTCCGGCTGTTTAGGGTGTATGATTGCTAGTGCATCAGGTAAAACTGGACCTGGTTCATGGTGGTCAGTGATAATTAAATCCACACCTAAACCCTTCGCAACGTCTGCTTCATGAACTGCAGCAATACCGGTATCAACCGTAATGATTAGTGAAAAGCCCCGTTCATGAGCTAATCTAAATGCTGCCTCATTTGGTCCATATCCTTCCGAAAATCGATTTGGTATATAAAAATCTGCTTTAGCACCTAATTTTCGTAATGTCGTTAATAAAACAGTCGTACTACTTACTCCATCTGCATCATAATCACCATAAACCAATATATGTTCATTATTATGAATTGCCTTTTGAATACGTTGCACAGCTTTATCCATATCTTTTAAGAGAAATGGATCATGAAAAGTTTGTGAGTCCATATCTAAAAATTCCTGTGCAGCTTCGACAGAGTTAATTCCTCTATTTACTAGTAAAGAAGCTACCAGCGGTGTCACCGATAAATTCTCTCTTAAATTTTGAATGAAGGTTTCATCAGATGATTGAATCATCCACCTTGTATTTGCCTTTAACATAGTTTCACCCCTCAACCTTCTCATTATACAAGAGTGGTCAAGGGGTTTCAATTTAAGGATTCTTCCATTGTATGATGTTAGTGTTTATGATTGATCTGTTTGTAAGCGATGATCATTTTGAACAGCTTGATCTTTTACTGTTAAAGTTTTCATTTCTTCTTTTAACCTTGTGTTTTCTTTTTCTAATGCCTTTAATTTTCGATTGAGTGAAAGGAGTCTAACAACTCCTGTAGAGGCAATCATAAAACCGCCCATAAATACTGAACCCAAAATAAGTAAAATAAGTGGCCACTCAGCTTTCCCGAATAAATAATCCACCTCTACAGCTTCCACATTTATGACTGCAAAAATCGCAATAATTAAGGCAAAGATAATGGCCAGGATTATACTCCACTGACGTTTCATAAGTTTCCCTCCTTTAAGTTAAGTATAATTTGAAGAGCTTTTAGTACACTATTTCGTTCCAAAGCATATGTGTGACAAACTAAACCACAATAAATAAGAATCAACCCATCTCTATTTATTATTACCCCATTCTCATGGCATAGTAACAAAAAGAGTGAGTTGATCCTATATACAGTCAGTTATACCTGTGGTTCATCACTTACGTGAGAAGCTGTTTCTTTCTTTTTAGTTAATTGCTTACCTTTCCAAATTAACCATAATTGAGCTGCAATAAATAGAGAAGAATAGGTACCGGCAACTAAACCAACTAGTAATGCAATTGAGAAATTCGTAATGGATGAGCTACCAAAAATCAACAAAGCTGCGACAGCAATAACAACTGTTAACACAGTATTAATTGAACGGGTAAAGGTCTGTTGTAGACTTCTATTTACAATAAACTGTAAATCTTCAATCGTTTTAGCCTTTTTCTTTTTATTCAATTCCCGGATTCTATCAAAGGTAACGATCGTATCATTTATTGAATATCCGACAATTGTCAACACGGCTGCAATAAATGTAATATCCACTTCTAATCTAGTGATACTAAAAAAGGCAATGATGAAAAACGCGTCATGTAATAAGGCAATAATTGATGCCAGCGCCATATAGAATTCAAAGCGAATAGATACATAAATAATAATCCCAATGGAGGCAATTAACACTCCATACATCGCATTCCTTGCAAGTTCTTTTCCTACCGTAGGGGAAACCGTACTTACATTTGGTTCAGAACCATATAATTCATTAAAATGGCTTTTTACTTCAGCAATTTTTTGTGGTTCAAGTACACCTATAAAGCGTGCAACTCCAACCTCTTTGTTTTCTCCTGCAAGGACAACATCATCGACTTCGAGGTCCAGCTTACTCATTTCACTCTCAATTTCCTCGGCTGTTAAGCTCTTATCCGCTAATACCTCGATTCGTGTTCCACTCGCAAAATCAATTCCTACATTTAATTTAAATACTAAAAGAACAATAACACCTGCTACAACAAGTAATGTTGAAAGCATAAAGAATTTTCTCCGGTGTTTTAAGAAATCAACATGATCAAACTTTGTTGGTGCAATCGTATCATCGTCGGTTTCTTCGATACTAAGGATCTCATCCTTTTTAACACCAAAGTAACTTTTTTTCTTATCGAGCCATCGACTTTCAACTAATAAAGCCAATAGAATTCTGGATAGGAACACAGCTGTGATAAAGCTGACAATAATACTCAAGATCAGCATTGTGGCAAATCCTTTTACAGAGCTTGTCCCGAAGAAAAATAAAACTCCTCCAGCCAAAATTGTCGTAATATTTGCATCAAAGATTGTTGCAAAGGAACGTCTTGACCCTGCTTTAAATGCTGAACGAACAGAGCGGCCCAATTTTAATTCTTCTTTAATTCGCTCGTATGTAATAATGTTGGCATCTACAGCCATCCCGACACCAAGAATTAATGCTGCTATTCCAGGGAGTGTTAATACACCGTTCATCCAATCAAATACTTGAAGAATTAAATAAATATATGTTGATAATGTTATAACAGCAATTAATCCAGGTAAGCGGTAGAATATAAGCATAAACAAGAAAATAATTGCGATACCGACTATACCAGCTAAAACAGTACTATCCAGGGCTTGTTCACCAAATTGAGCTCCGACAGATGTAGAGTAAAGTTCAGTTAGTTTCACTGGAAGAGAACCTGCATTTAGAAGGTTTGCCAAATCCTGTGCTTCCTGAATTGTAAAGTTTCCTGTAATTGTAACCTCTGTTTGATTAAAAACCTGATCAACGTTTGGTGCTGATATAAATTTTGGCTTTTCTTTACTAACTTCAGCTTGGAAAGTATCTCCTTCTTCATAATCAAGCCAGATGACAAGCTGATTATAAGGTGCATTTCCAACAATCTCCTGTGTGACCTCTTTAAATTTAGATGCATCTTTTAATTTTATCGCAACATTCGGTTTTCCCTGCTCATCGAATGATTGCTTCGCTCCACCTTCAACCAAGTCAGAACCATTTAACATTTCTTTGTCTTCATAATCTCTAAATGTTAATTCAGCTTGTGTCGAAAGGATTTCCCTTGCTTTACTTTGGTCGTTTACTCCAGCTAATTGAACCCGAATCCGGTCATCACCTTCAATTTGAATGTTCGGTTCACTAACTCCCAGTACGTTTGCCCTTTTTTGAAGTGCATTTACTGTACTGACTAATACATCTCTTGTTATCTTGTCACCTTCATTTGCCGGTGAAACTTCATAGAGAATTTCAAATCCACCCTGCAAATCCAACCCTAGTATGATGTTACTTGTTGCCTTATTTGTGTTAAAACCTATTAAGCTTCCCACAACAAGGACAAGAAGAAAAAACGCAACTATGCGTCCACGCTTTACCATTATGTATCCTCCTTAATCTCTAACAAATGAACTTTTTGGGAGGCATGCTTATTTTATGTATCTAACTTCAACATTTCCCAATAAAAATTATACGATAGTAAATAAAGCAGAAGCAAACTAAATAAGACCTTTTAGGAGATCCTGTCCTTCCTCACTTTCAAACCAGTTGCCTCCTTTGAAAGATTCAACCGTCGCAAAATTCATAAATTCACCCACTTTAAGAGCAAGCACATCCCGTACAACTTCATGTACATATAGTTCAGGTGTTTTTTTCCACTTCTTCATTTTTAAGTACGTCCATAGCCTTTCTTCTGTTACATCCTCATAACCAAGTAAAATAAATTCTTCTAGTTTACTTTTAATTGCCGGTCTTACATGATCCCGATATTCATCAAACGGCTGCTTATTCATCATAACACTCCTTTTAGTCGAGTCGATTTCTATTTGTTATATTTCAACCATTCACAATCTGCTTAGAACTTGTCATGCTTGGCCTATTGGCTCGCATATAGTAATTGTATATGATTCCACGTTATTTGAGAAGGCAGGGAGAAAAATGTCAAAGCAGACGTTTCTAAAAGGAACGCTTATTTTAATTCTAGCAGGGTTTATTACTCGTGTCCTGGGTTTTATTAATCGGATTGTTGTTGCTCGTTTTATCGGTGAAGAAGGAGTAGGACTATACAATATGGCAGTTCCAACCCTGGTGCTGGTCATTACAATTACTCAACTTGGATTACCTGTTGCGATTTCAAAACTTGTTGCAGAAGCGGAAGCACAGGGTGATCATCGAAGAATAAAAAAAATACTGGTTGTCTCACTCTCTGTTACCTGCACATTAAGTCTCATCTTTACGCCAGCCATGATTTTACTTGCACCTTATTTATCTCAGCACGTCTTTACAGATCACCGTACCTATTGGCCGCTATTAGCCATTGCACCAGTTGTACCAATTGTCGCCATTTCATCGGTTATTCGTGGGTATTTTCAAGGAAAACAAAATATGCGTCCAGCAGCTATTTCCCAAGTTTTAGAACAAATTGTTCGAATTTCTCTTGTTGCAGTTTGTACTAGTGCTTTCCTGCCATACGGAATTGAATATGCAGCTGCAGGTGCGATGATTTCAGCTGTTATTGGTGAATTGGCTTCCCTTTTATACTTAGTGACAATGTTTAAAATGAAAAAGAAAATAAAAATTCGCAGAAAATTTTTCAATTCAGTAAAAAATGGGAAAGAAACATTGAATCAGTTAATGAACATCGCCCTTCCCACAACCGGAAGTAGATTCATCGGAAATATTTCCTGGTTTTTTGAGCCAATCGTAGTTGCGAATAGCTTATATATCGCAGGTGTCGCAACGGCCGCTGCAACTAAACAATACGGTGCACTCACCGGATATGCCATACCTTTACTTATGCTTCCATCATTTATTACCTTTTCGTTATCAACCTCATTAGTTCCTGCCATTAGTGAAGCAATGGCGAACAATCAATTAAAAACAGTTGAACACCGATTACAGCAAGCTCTACGCTTGTCCCTTATTAGCGGAGGATTGGCGTGTGTTATTTTATACGTATTTTCAGATCCGTTAATGACTGTTATGTACGGAACGAATAAATCAGCTATATTTGTTCAGGTAATGGCCCCTTTCTTTATTTTTCATTACTTTCAAGGTCCTTTGCAGGCAGTTTTACAAGCCTTGGATTTGGCAAAGGCTGCTATGATCAATAGTTTAATTGGCTCAGTTGTTAAAACAGCTCTCATCTTTGTCCTTGCCACACGTCCATCTCTTGGAATCATGGGGGCAGCACTCGCAATTGTTATCGGAATAATGCTTGTAACCTTACTGCACTTAGCGACTGTCATAAAGGTTGTACCATTCACAATACATGTTAGGGAGTATGTAAAGAGTGGTGTAACAATGGTGCTTGCAGGATTAGCTGGATTCTTTGCCTATGAGTACATATTCGAAACGACTCCTCTTATCTTTAGGTTACTTACAAGTTTGAGTATCACAACGGTCATTTACTGTTTACTCCTTCTTGTCTTCAAATTAGTTGAAAAAGATGAAGTAAAACGGATACCATTTGTTGGTTCTTATCTTTCTAGACTTATACCTGTTAAATAAGATAGAAAAAGAGAAGCTGATTGCGTTTTCAGCTTCTCTTTCTTAATTTTTATCTTCATCCTTTAAATCAATATAAAATACTCCATTCCCAAACGTACATAGAGAAATTTGTTTCATTTCTTTGTAACCTAATTTTTTAAGCTGTTGTCTTAACCATAGGTTGTTTTTTTGAATGATATCTAAATTATTCTCCTGAATGATACCATCAACTATAAGCGGCAATTGTAATTCCGTCTTTTTTTTACCCTTATTTTGTTTCTCTATAACTGATAGTTTTCCCGATGGTTCAAGAATGGCAAACTCAACATCCGCTACATTATTAATATCCTTGTCCCGAAGCTGAGTCATTAAATCATCGAAATTATATCGTTGTGTCCTCATGGCATGCTCATCAACTTTTCCCTGGTTAATGATAATCGTCGGCTTCCCATCTAATAAATGTCTAATTTTTTGATTTTTCAAGGAGATATAGGCCAAGGAGATTTGAATGATCATTAAGATAAGCATAGGAATAACAGTATGTACGAGTGGATCCTTAGGGTCTTCAATGGCCGTTACAGCCATTTCCGCGATCATAATAAAAACGACAAGATCTAAGATGCTCAATTCACCTATTTCTCTTTTTCCCATTACCCTAAAAATAAAAACGATGAGAAAATATAGTAACAGGGTCCGAATTAAGATCGTTAAATAATATTCCACTATTATGTTCTCCTTTCCTCCCACATACCTTATTACTTATTTTGAACGATATGCCATGTTTTATGTAAAGAATTAACTTTATACTGTAAAGTGAATTAAGTAACGAAAATAAATATAGACGGAGGATATTCCGAGTGAGATAATGACAATTGGAAACCCCACTTTTAAGAATTCAATAAATTTAATATCTTCCTTTTCCTTAGCAGCTAAACCTGCTACAACCAGATTTGAACTTGCTCCCAGTAATGTACCGTTGCCTCCCAAACATGCGCCTAATGCTAAGGACCACCATAATGGGTCAAGGTTTGTCATTCCATAATCTTTGAATTCAAGAATCACAGGTATCATTGCTGCAACAAAAGGGATATTATCCACAAATCCTGATAGGACACCTGTCATCCAAAGAATTAGCATAGACGTTTTAGGTAAATCACCTTCTGTATAAAAAACTAATCCTCTGGCAAGCTCATCTATAATTCCAACCTCTTCAAGCCCTCCTATTAACATAAAAAGGCCGATAAAGAAAAATAATGTTCCCCATTCTACCTGCTTAAATACCTCATCTGGCTTATATTCATCATGTGTTAATAATAACAATAACAAAGCCCCTGCTAATGCAATACTTGTTAAATCAATATGAAGAAGTGGATTTAACATAAAACCTATTATCGTCATGATCAAAACAGAAACTGACTTAGGCAGTGCAGGTGTTACCTTTAAATAATCCCTTGCTCTAATGGAAGTTAACTTTTTCTGATCAATATGATTAGCCTTTAATTTGTCCCAATAAACAAAAATTAAATAACCCAGTATCACGAAAAAAATAAGCAGGACTATAGGGCTTAAGTGAATTAGAAAAGCATTAAATGTTAAATGATCAACTGCTTGACCGATCATAATATTTGGAGGGTCTCCAATTAAAGTGGCTGTCCCCCCAATATTTGAAGCAATGATAATGGAAATTAAATAAGGGATGGCGGGTATATGAATCATTCTAACAATTGTCAGGATGATAGGCACAAGCAATAATACCATTGTAACATTGGCTAAAAATGCTGACCCAATTGCAGTTAAAATTGTAATAACAATTAGTAATGGAATAGGTCGTCCTTTAACCATTTTTGCCATGACAATTGCTAAGAATTCAAACACGCCTGTCTGACTTGTAATGATAACAATGAGCATCATCGCAAATAATAAGGCGATTGTATTCCAATCGATATACGTAACAAATGCCTTGTTAACATCATATATGCCTACAATAAGCATGGCAATTCCACCTAAGCCGGCTGCTAGTGCCCGATCAATCTTCTCCGTCATAATGACTATATATGTGATGAGAAAGATGATAACTGTTAACACAGTAAACATTTCCTACTCCCCCCTTTTTAAACTCCTTCTTTCTCATGATCTATCTGTTAAATCTTTCATTACATTTTTTCTGTCAATTAAACAGCAGTCCCATTACCATCATATGATGCAAGTCCACTAAAATATTTGTAGTCTATTTTTTTCTTCCATGAATATTCTGTAATAAAGACGAGCATAAACAAGCTCGAATTAAATTTGTTCAGATTGAAAGGGGGAAGCTTTGTGGAAACAAAAAAGTGGGGAAAAGCGATCCTATTTGGTCTTATCACCATTTTTGTTATGGCTCTTGTTACGAGTCTCATATTTTCTTTGCTTTTAAAATTCACAAGTCTCACTGAATCTTCTATTACATGGCTCATTCTCGGTTTATCTATTTTAGCCTTGTTCATTGGCGGATTTGTCGCAGGAGGAAACGGAAAGGAAAAAGGCTGGCTAATCGGAGGAATTACAGCTATTCTTTTTTCACTCATTATTCTTTTATTTAAATTTTTAGGTCATGGCGAGATCTTCTCGGTGCAGGAGCTCATGTATCATGGAGGATTTTTATTAATTGCCATGTTAGGTGGTATTTTCGGAGTGAATGTGTCTTCATCGAGGGCATAAGAAATGCGTAAGCGCCTTGAACAGCCTCGGGCAAATAAGACGCAAATGAATAGAAGACGTTCATTGTCTTCAATTCATTTGTGGCTTATGACCTCGAGGGCCTAGGCGCTGGAGCTAGACACTAACGCTAAGTACTATATTCTTACCTAAAATAAAAACCAGGGCCTATGTCCCTGGTTTTATTATGTACTTATTAATCTCTAATAACTTCACGTACAGATTTACGATCGAATGTAAGACGAGTTCCATCTCCAACTTTAAGAACAATTTTGTTCTCGTCAATTGAGTCAAGGATACCGTGTAATCCACCGATTGTTACAATTTTGTCACCTTTGGTTAGGCTATTTTGCATTTCACGAACCGCTTTTTGTTGTTTTTGTTGCGGACGAATCAGCAAGAAGTAAAAAATCGCAAACATTAATACTAACGGTAAGACTGTTCCTAACATTTCCATTTATATCACCCCTTTCATGCGGGTATTAGAAGTTTTTAGCATTAGGTTTGTTAAAGCCGTAAGCTTCAAAAAATTCATCACGGAAATCGCCTAAGCGATCTTCACGGATTGCTTGTCTAACTTTCTCCATTAAGTTTACCAGAAAATATAGATTATGATAAGAAGTTAATCTCAATCCGAATGTTTCATCACTTTTTATTAAATGACGAATATAGGCACGTGAGTAATTTCTGCATGTATAGCAATCACAATTTTCATCTAATGGACCGAAATCTCTAGCATACTTAGCATTTTTCACAACTAAGCGTCCTTCACTTGTCATGAGTGTTCCATTACGTGCAATTCGAGTTGGAAGCACACAATCAAACATGTCAATTCCACGAATAGCTCCGTCGATAAGAGAGTCAGGTGATCCTACCCCCATTAAGTATCGTGGTTTATTATCAGGCATGAGAGGTGTTGTAAATTCCAGCACACGGTTCATCACATCTTTAGGTTCTCCAACCGATAAACCTCCAACTGCGTATCCAGGGAAATCCATGGACACCAAATCCCTTGCACTTTGCTTCCTAAGCTCCTCGTATTCTCCGCCTTGAATAATTCCAAAAAGACCTTGATCGTTTGGTCTTGCATGAGCCTTTAAACAACGCTCTGCCCAACGGCTTGTGCGTTCTACAGATTTCTTCATATAATCATATTCAGCTGGATATGGAGGACATTCATCAAAAGCCATCATAATATCAGATCCGAGATCATTTTGGATCTGCATCGCTTTTTCAGGAGATAGGAAAAGCTTATCTCCGTTTAAATGATTACGGAAATGTACTCCTTCTTCTTCAATTTTGCGAAACTCACTTAAACTAAAGACTTGGAACCCGCCTGAATCAGTTAAGATCGCCCGGTCCCAATTCATGAAATTATGGAGGCCGCCAGCTTCCTTAACGATTTCATTACCTGGACGTAACCATAAATGATATGTATTACTTAGAATAATCCCTGCTCCCATTTCTTTAAGCTCTTCGGGAGACATTGTTTTAACTGTTGCTAATGTTCCTACTGGCATAAACACAGGAGTCTCAAAACTGCCGTGTGGAGTATGAACTCTTCCCAGCCTTGCTCCTGTTTGTTTACATGTTTTAATTAATTCGTACCGAATTGGTGAAGTTGACACCTTATTTCCTCCTTAAACAAGAAGTACGAAAGCACCTCTTATATAACACCATTTTATTTAAATGATCAGCATTGCATCTCCAAAGCTAAAGAAGCGATATTTCTCTTTTACAGCTGTTTCATATGCATTTATCACATATTCTCTAGAAGCTAAAGCACTTACTAGCATAATCAGCGATGATTTTGGAAGGTGAAAGTTTGTAACCATTCCATCAATCCCTTTAAATTCATAGCCTGGATAAATAAAAATATTCGTCCAGCCACTTTCTGCAACAAATTGACCATTATGTTTAGAAGCAATTGTTTCAAGCGTTCTCGTAGAAGTGGTTCCCACTGTGATAATTCTTCCGCCATTGGATCTTACGTTATTTAACATTGCAGCTGTTCCATCGGTTACTTGATAAAATTCTGCATGCATTTCATGCTCTTCTACCGTGTCTGCACTTACCGGACGGAAAGTTCCTAAACCAACATGTAAGGTAATAAAGGCGATATGAACTCCCTTTTCTTTTAACTGGTCAAGAATTTCCTCTGTAAAATGCAACCCAGCAGTTGGAGCAGCTGCAGAACCAATTTCACGTGAAAAAACAGTTTGGTAACGTTCACGATCATCTAATTGTTCTTTTATATAAGGTGGTAGAGGCATCTCTCCTAATGTCTCGAGCACTTCATAAAAAATACCTTCATATTCAAACTTTAGCAATCGGCCGCCATGATCACTAGTTCCGACACATGTTGCTTTTAAGTTACCGGAACCAAATGTAATAACAGTTCCTTCTTTTACCCTTTTAGCAGGTTTCACCAATGTTTCCCATATGTCATCTTCCTGCTGCTTTAGTAATAATATTTCGATGCTTGCACCTGTATCTTCCTTGATACCGAATAAACGTGCCGGCATCACCCTGGTATTGTTTAATACTAAGCAATCACCAGCTTGCAAATAATTAATAATTGATTTAAACGATTCATGTTTAAGATCTCCATTATCTTTTTGAAGAACCATTAGTCTTGACGCATCACGTTCTTTTAATGGAACTTGTGCGATTAATTCTTCAGGAAGATGAAAATCAAATAATTCTACTTTCAAAGCATTCACCTAATTTCTAACTTACTTATTTAACTTTGTTGTTCTTTTTTATTTAAATCGACCAAAAAACGAGAAAACAAAGGATAGAATAATACTGACGACAATACAGGTTACGATAGGGAAAAAGACTGTCGTATTTCCTTTTTTAAACACAATATCACCTGGTAGTTTTCCAATAAACTGCAGAAAAAATCCAACCACTAGAAGGATTCCGCCAATAATCATTAATACTTTTGGAAAATCAATCATGATGAGGGGCCTCCATTTGAAAATGTTTATAGACGAGATCTGTAACAATTCTTCCCCTGGGTGTTCGTTGCAGGAAACCTATCTGTAATAAATAGGGCTCATAAACGTCCTCAATCGTATGTGATTCTTCTCCTATTGTTGCCGAAATCGTATCAATTCCAACCGGTCCGCCACGAAATTTCTCAATAATTCCTAAAAGTAATTTGTGGTCGATATGATCAAGACCAAGTTTATCTACCTGAAGTCGTTCAAGTGCATCCACCGCTAATTCGGTTGAGATGGTTTCTTCACCCATTACTTGTGCAAAATCTCTCACCCTCTTAAGAAGTCGATTGGCTATTCGTGGTGTACCTCTTGATCTTCTGGCCATTTCAATCGCAGCATTATGTTCCAAACCAATTCCAAAGAGATCAGCTGTTCTTTCAATAATATAAGCTAGCTGGTTCTCATTATAATATTCCAGCCTGCTTAAGACACCAAATCGGTCACGAAGTGGAGCTGTTAAAAGGCCCACTCTTGTTGTTGCACCGATTAACGTAAATGGCGGGAGATCCAACCGGACAGATCTTGCCGTTGATCCTTTTCCAATGACGATATCCAAGCAAAAATCTTCCATTGCAGGATATAAAACTTCCTCAATTGATCGATGCAAACGATGAATTTCATCAATAAATAAAACATCACCAGGTTCGAGAGCAGTTAATACGGCTGCCAGATCACCCGGCCTCTCGATCGCCGGCCCTGAGGTAGTTCTTATATTAACACCCATTTCATTGGCAATAATTGTTGCCAATGTTGTTTTCCCTAAACCTGGTGGTCCATATAAAAGTACATGATCAAGTGTCTCACTCCGCATCTTAGCTGCTTCAATAAACACTCTTAAATTTTCCTTTACTTTATCTTGACCAATATACTGTGACAGTGTTTGTGGTCTTAAGGTTTGTTCAATATAGGATTCTTGTATATCCGCTTCACCCGAAACAAGGCGTTCATCCATGTTATCACCTTACTTTAATAGCTTTTGCAATGCTTTTTTTACATATTGATCTGTTGTTAACGTTTCTTTTTGTAAGGATGGAACAATTTTTTTAATCTCTCGTTCAGCATATCCCAGCACTTTCAACGCTTCTATTGCTTCATTAAGCGCATGATTTGCAGACTCTTTATACTCTATTTCTTCATGGTTAAAGAGATCAGGGGAATATAATGCAGCCACATCGGCAAGTTTTCCTTTTAGATCCAGAATAATCTGACGCGCTGTCTTTTTTCCAACTCCAGGGAATTTCACTAAAAACGTGTCATTTTCATTTTCAATTGCCTCTATAACCTGGGATGGATTACCAGATGCCAAAATGGCCAACGCTCCCTTTGGTCCAATACCGGTTACATTCAATAATTTCATGAACAGTGCTTTTTCTTCCCTGGAAGAGAACCCGTATAACGCTATTAGATCTTCTCTCACATGTTGATATGTATAGACAATCGTTTCTTCTTTACGACTTTTTGTGTAACTAAAAGGGTTTGGGGCATGTATCTGGTATCCAATTCCATGATGATCTATCACGATATACTCAGGAGTGATGTGATCCACAAATCCTTTAACAAATTCAATCATTTCCTCACCTCTAGTGACTGTACCTCATTGTGTCAATCATTTCTTTCATCAGAAGAATTTCAGCGCACAATTGTTCTCATCATTATATCATACCATTAATAGCAGTTAGTTTGTATTCCAAAATCGTTATTTTTTCTTAAAGTACAAAAAAAGCTAACCCGATATTTATCTCTCAGATTAGCGTTTTTAATGACTATTACTTCTTTTCAATCTTTGAATATGTTTCATATATTTTTAACACTTCCAGATATTGATCTTTTGACTCAATTCTTATTCCTTCCATTAACTCATCGTGCTTGTGGCTCTCTAATTTCTCCACATCTAATTGAAAAAATGATTGTATAATATCATTAGAACCAGGTCTCCCATTAAAAATCGAAAATATACCGTCACCAGTAATGCCAAAATATCCATTCGTTTTTAACAATGGTGATATATCATCGACTTTTCTTTGAAATACTATACTCTCCTTATTATGATCAAGTAGTATCCAATCTGAATACATTTCCACTATTTCCCCTATAGAAGTTGCTTTCTCAAGGATAATTTCTTCACTTATCTCTCCATCTAAGTATTTTCTTTGTAACACTACTTTTACAGATGAGGGATGTTGAATACTATTTACTTCTGCCATAACAGGCATGGCAGAATCAATGCTTACGAAACTAATAAAGAGAAAAACAACAAAAATACATACAGTTAGGATGTGACTGTGATAAGACATTCTCATCTATCTCACCTCATTCATATAAATTCACATGCAATCAATATTATTGTAGCCATTAGTAGAAGTTTTAACCAAAAGAAACCAAAACTAATATAAAAAGCAAGAGACAATGGCCTCTTGCTTTTTATATTAGCGGTTGTTTCCATTAAAAGGACGTTGAACAGCATTTCCAAGATCGTTTAGTAATTCGTTCACATCTGTATCAATGACATCTTTATCGACTCCGTTTTGAATATCATTATCGATGTTACGAACACGGGTAAATGTCCCTTCATCTGTTACAACTTGAACATTTCTTCCATTGGCCATTTTACGAGTTTGACTTGTAATTTTCTCCTTCATATCTTGATTATTTTTATCATTAGAATCAACGGCCACTAACACGTTATCATCAGTTACTAATACTCGTGCATTATCAACATTGTCCATTTTTTCAATCGCATTTTTTATTTTTTGAGCAGCCTCACCATCACCGCGATTATAATAACCAACTTCATTTAAATGTCTATGATAATTCGCATCACCATTACTGTAGCGATTATCACGAACAAGACCAGCATCCTTGTCTCCTAGTGGAACTGTAGGATTGCTTATATCTCGGGTGTTATTTCGATTATTTACTTGGCGAAAATAATGATTTCTATTATCACCATCGTTCATCCCATCCATCATCTCAGTAACAGGACCTTCATTATCTGCTCCATTTGTATTTTCGTTTGTATAGTATCCTATCGGTTGAGCTTGATCAGTGTTTCTGGTATTTTCTATCGCACCTTGATCTCCATTACAAGCGGTTAAACCCGTTGTTAAAAGGGCAATCGCAGTAAAAGCTGCAGCTTTTTTACCTTTTGTCAAAACAACAACCTCCCTGGAATATATATACAAGTGTATTGAGCATTAGATATGCTCAATACTATCTTGTACTTTAACAAGGGAGATGACTCTGTTAGTTATCGGAAACGTGGTTAAATTTATGGGAAATGAAAAAAGCAGGAGTAAGAGAACTCTCCTGCTTTCACATTTATTCTTAATCTTCATCTTCTTCGCGATCATAATTCGGCATTCCAAACATTTGACCACCTGCACCCGGCATTTGTTGGGCCGGATTAAATTCATTTTGGCCTTGTGGAAATTGTTGTGGTGCCATCATAGGCTGCTGACCATAGTAAGGTTGTTGTGGTGCCATCATAGGCTGCTGACCATAGTAAGGTTGTTGTGGTGCCATCATGGGCTGCTGACCATAGTAAGGTTGTGGTGCCATCATGGGCTGCTGACCGTAATAAGGTTGTTGCATCGGCATCTGATAGCCATATGGTGCTGGTGCCGGTCCACCGCATCCACAATCTCCCTGATCATACGCAGGAGCCACTGCTTGCGGGTATGGTTGATTCGGCATATTTGAGTGATTTTCATAATCATCATCAGGTGCTTCACCATATGCTCCTAATACTTGATTCGGATAACCTCCAAATCCCGGTCCCGGCATTACAGGTGAAACAGGTACTCCGGCATATGGATTAACCGGGAAGCCCGGTCCATAATGAGCAGGAGCCACTCCTTGAGGATATGGCATATTTGGCATACCCGTGTGATCTTCATAATCATAATCATCATCGTCGTCTTCATCAAATTCAGCCGGGCTAACTGCTGTTGGGTAGGGCTGCTGCTGAGTTGGCGGCATCATTGCGGGATTATAACCATATGGCATCGGGTGCATTGGATAATAAGGCGGACAAAGTCCTGAACCCGGTAAAACAGGCGATACTGGAACCATGTACTGTGGTGCAACATATTGCGGTTGATACATGGCAGGTTGCGTTTGTGTTGGCATCTGCATATTCGGAATGTTCGGCATGTTTGGTACATTCGGCATATTTGCCATATCTTTTAAATCCTCCTCATGTTTTTCTTCTGGTAAGTAATATGGCTCTGCTTTTTCAACTTCTGCCTCTTCTTTTGTCATTTCAGGTAACACATTTGCCGGCTTTTGTGGTAAAGGTGGATTAGCCATATTTGGCATCATCGCCATATTCACCGTATAATAATTATTCACATCCATCCCAGTATATACCGGATGTTGAGCATTAGGTACAGGAGGTATAAATGGTTTTGATGGTTTTTCTGTTACAGGCTCTTTTGGAACTGTATCTTCAACATCAACAACTGCCTTTGGCTTTTCTTTTGCAAATGGATGCTCAGCTTTCGGCATTTCCTTCTTAATTGGTGCAGCCTGTTGAATCGGCGCTTCTTTTTTCACTGCAATATTTCCGGAAGGTACTTTAATTTTCATGCCTGGCATAATTAAATCCGGGTTACTTAATTGTGTATTCATACTCTTTAACTCTTCAAAATCAACCCCATATTTTTTAGCAATTTTCCATAAAGTATCGCCTTTTTGGACAATATGAATTTTCAACGCTTTCCCTCCTAAGCAAAGAAATAAATCTACCATCATTTATTCATGATGGAGGAATGAACATAATGATTTTCTCTTCCAATTCATTGATTTCATGATGTTGAACAAGTTATAAACAAATGATAATGCCAACAATCTTCATAACAATTTATGAATGGGAATTGGTGATTATGATAAAAATACTTTTAAAAGTGGATAAACCTATAAAAACAAACTTATTAACAAGCATATGAAGATGCCGATAAAAATATTAACCAAACTCAAAAGAACCGGCCACTTCAATGATAGTGGCCGGTTCTTTTCTCTCTTATACATTCGCTAACATACGGTCTAAAGCCAGGACAGCATCCTTTGTAATATTGCCCGGCACTGTAATTTGGTTAATAATTTCCCCGCTTTCCAGACCTTCTAACGTCCATAAAAGGTGAGGTAGATCAATTCGATTCATTGTTAAACATGGGCACATAAAAGGATTTAGAGAAACAATCCTTTTGTTTTCGTGGTTTTGAATTAATCGATTTACGAGATTCATCTCTGTTCCTATCGCCCATTTTGTTCCTTCTTCTGCCGCTTCTATCATGTCAATAATATACTTTGTGGACCCCGCATAATCAGATAACTCCACAACTTCACGGCTGCATTCCGGATGAACAATAATCTTCATATCCGGTTCTGTTTGACGAATATGTTCAATATTCTTCACTGTGAAATTTTCATGGACCGAGCAGTGGCCTTTCCAAAGAATAACAATAATATCTTCAACATTACCAGTATATTCAAGCTCATTGCTGATTGGATTCCATATGGCCATTCGATCTAATGGGATACCCAAGTCAAAGGCTGTATTTCTTCCTAGATGCTGGTCTGGTAAAAATAAAATTCTTTCTTTTTGCTGAAAAGCCCACTCCAACATTTTTTTTGCATTTGAAGAAGTGACCGTTGCCCCACCATTTTTACCAACAAATGCTTTAATAGCAGCTGTGGAATTAACATATGTTAAAGGTAAAATTGTATCTCCAAATATGTTTTGAAGTTTTTCCCAAGCACGATCTGTTTGTTCAATATCTGCCATATCCGCCATAGAACAACCTGCTCTCATGTCAGGCAGAATGACTTTTTGATTTTGAGATGTAAGCATGTCCGCTGTTTCAGCCATAAAATGAACACCGCAAAAAACAATAAATTCTGCTTCTTTATTTAGTGCTGCTGCCTGTGCCAGCTGCAGAGAATCTCCAGTTACATCGGAAAATTGGACAACCTCATCTTTTTGATAATGATGTCCGGGGATATAAAGCTTTGAGCCAAATTTTTTCTTTATTTCGCGGACTCGTTTTTCCATTTCCTCTATTGTTAAGTTCTTATAGGTTTCCGGCATCATTTCTCTTTTTTCATGTTCTAAAATATCAAGTAATTCCATCTTCCATTCCCCCTATTTAACGTTCAAACTTATATCCAATGATTGATATGAATGAGTCAGCATCCCTAACGAAATATAATCAACATTTGTGTTTCTATAGTCAGCAAGATTATGAAACCCAATGCCCCCTGATGCTTCTGTAATAATTGATTTTGGCGTGATCTCAACGAATCTTGCCACTTCTTCAGGTGATCGATTATCAAACATAATAACATCTGCTCTTACATCAATTGCTTCATGAAGTTGTTCTTCCGTCTCAATTTCAACTTCAATCTTCACCATATGACCTGTTTGCTTTCTCACTTTTTTTACAGCGTTTGAAATTGAACCAGCAAACGCAATGTGGTTATCTTTTATCATGACTCCATCGTAAAGTCCAAATCGGTGATTAAAACCTCCACCACAACGTACCGCATATTTTTCAAACATTCTAAAGCCTGGTGATGTTTTTCTGGTGTCACAAATTCTCGTGTGGTTAGAATTTAGCTTCAGAACAGCTGTATTGGTTAAGGTAGCAATCCCGCTCATTCGTTGTAAAATATTTAAAATCACACGTTCCCCACTTAAAATAACAGAAACAGGGCCTCTTATTTCAGCGATGATGTCTCCTTTCTTTACGTTTTCTCCATCTTGTTTTTTTACATTTACTTGAAGATCCGTTTGGAACAAAGAATAACCAATTTCGATTATATCTGCTCCTGCAAAAAGACCATCTTCTTTTGCAATTATGATGGCCTCACCTTCCGATTCCTTACCAAAAATTGTGTGACTGGAGATATCTATCTCTCCAAGATCCTCCAAAAAGAATTCTTCCAACTTCTTCTTTATTTTGATCGTATGCATGTTAAACCCCCACAAACATTTCGGATTTTGTTATCATTACTTGTTTTCTTTGCCAATTCTGATCATTTCGTTCAGGATAATCAATTCGATAGTGTCCGCCTCTACTTTCTGTTCTTTTAAAAGCAGATGTTGCAATAATCCAGCCAATTGTTAACATATTGATGACTTCTATTTCATTTATTGTGAAAACCTTCACATTGATATTTTGAAAAGATATTTGATCCCGGTATTTCTCAAACCACTTTATTGCAAGCTGTAATCCAGTATTAGACCTTTGAATTCCAACATATGTGGACATGATTTCTTGTATTTGTTTTTTTGTTGGTAATTTCGGCTTTTCATTTACTTGTTTAGCTGTATTTTTTGTTGTTCTCGAATGAGTTACTTCTGCCGATATGGATGAGATATAGTTTGCTATCCTTTTTCCAAACACAAGCCCTTCCAGAAGGGAATTACTTGCTAATCGATTAGCACCATGTACACCTGTACAAGCTGCCTCTCCTACTGCAAAAAGATGTTGAATACTTGTCTCACCATTCTCATTTGTTTTAATCCCCCCCATTAAAAAATGCATTCCCGGGGAAACTGGGATCTTACCACTTGCTAAATTAATATCATACTGTTTACAAAGTGCTGTTATCGTTGGAAATCTGGAATTAAAATTATTTATTGAGGAAATATCAAGAAATACCTGATTTCCTTTTTCCATCTCATCAAATATCGCTCGGGACACTACATCTCTTGGAGCAAGATCTCCCTGATGATGGATGGTATGCATAAATGCTTCTCCATTTTGTGTAACTAAAGAGGCACCTTCTCCTCTAACTGCTTCAGAAATAAGGCCAACACACTTTCCGTTAATATGAAGCATTGTTGGATGAAATTGGACAAATTCCATGTCTGCTAACTCAGCACCAGCCCGAAAAGCCATGGCGATTCCATCACCGGTAATGACATCTGTATTTGATGTTTGACCATAAACCGCACCACAACCTCCACTTGCAATGATGACATGACTTGCAAAATATGAGTTTATTTCACCTTGATTATTTTTTGTGTTAACTCCTTGGCAACAATTTTGTTCAATTATTAAATCTATTGCTATTTCATTTTCAACAATTTGTACGTAAGGTTTTGATTGATAAAATAGAAAACTAGTTAACTCTTTCCCTGTCGCATCTCCGCCAGCATGAATAATCCGATGATGGCTATGTGCTCCTTCTTTACCGAGTAAAAGCTGTCCCTTTGTATCACAATCAAACTTTACACCTCGATGAATCCACTCATTTAATTCTCTAGGACCTTCTTGAACGAGATATTCTACGTTTTTCACGTTATTGTGATAACACCCGGCAGCAATTGTATCCTCGAAATGATTTTTCCATGAGTCATTATTAGCAACTGCTGCTGCAATACCACCTTGAGCAAGCATTGAATTACTTTGTGACCATGAAGATTTCGTGATTATTTTCACATGTTTATGACGTAGATGGTATGCAACAGTTAGAGCCGCAAGTCCACTACCGATTATAATAACATCTGTTTGAGGCATAGCACCCTCCTGTAATTTACACCTGTCTTGACACCTATATTTACATAAATTTAAAATAATGACAAGAGTTTTTATTTATAGTCTAAAAGATTAAGAGTAAACGGGAGTGAAAAAATTGATCTATTTTGATTACGCTGCAACAACACCGATGAGCGAAAATGCACTTAATATATATGCAAAAGCTGCAAAAAATGCCTATGGCAACAGCAGCAGCCTTCACGATATTGGAGACATTTCAGCACGTACTCTTTCTGCCTCCAGGAAAGTTATTGCAACGATCATCAATGGACATGAAAAGGGAGTTTATTTCACTAGTGGCGGCACTGAAGCAAATATCTTAACTGTACAATCTTTATTAAATGGTATACAGCATAAAAAGCATATTATTACAACAGCAAATGAACATTCATCTCTTCATACGTTCTTTAAAAACCTCGAATCAAAGGGCTATGAAGTTTCGTATTTAAAGCCGAATCAGCAAGGTATTATTACACTGAACCAGATTCAAAGTGAAGTAAGTAAGGAAACAGCCCTGGTGTCGATTCAGCACGGAAATTCCGAAATTGGCACCATTAATCCTATTGAAGATATTGGCCTATTTTTAAGAGAAAAGAGGGTTCTTTTTCATAGTGATTGTGTCCAAACGTTCGGCAAAATACCTATTGATGTTAAACATATTGATGCAATTAGCATCTCAAGCCATAAAATCTACGGCCCTAAAGGTGTGGGAGCAGCTTATATTAGCCCTTCAGTTCATTGGCAGCCTATTTTACCCGGAACTACACATGAATCAGGCTTCCGGCCCGGTACTGTGGACGTTCCCGCGATAGCAGCTTTCGCAACAGCTGCCAGCGATATTTCAAAAGATCAACAAAAGTTGTATGATCATTTTGTCCAACTAAAAAATCAGCTTATTGAGTTTCTGGAGCCTTATCACGATAAAATCAGCTTAATAAACGCTCATTTACCACACACATTGCCAAATATCCTTCCCTTTCTTTTTAATGGAATTGAGGGGCAATATGTCATGTTGGAAGCAAATCGTTTTGGTATGGCCATTTCAACAGGAAGTGCATGTCAAGTTGGCATGCAGGCACCTTCACGTTCTATACTGGCTATAGGGTATAATGAACAACAAGCGAAACAATATGTTAGAATCTCTTTGGGTAAAGACACAACATTTACACAAATCGAGAAATTAGGTAAAGTACTGATCAACATTGTTGAAAACTTTCGAAAATGAAAGGAAGATAAAATGAATTCCGGGAAATTACTAGGGGAAGAAAGAAGAAATCTATTACTGGATAAATTATTAAAAGCAAGCAAACCCATTACAGGTGGTGAGCTTGCTGCATTTGCCAATGTAAGCAGACAGGTGATTGTTCAAGATATTTCATTGTTAAAAGCAAAAAACCATCCTATTATCGCAACAAGTCAAGGGTACGTGTATTTAGAAAAAAATACACAAGATCAGCCATTACTGGAGAGACTGATTGCTTGTAAGCATTCACCTTCAGATACAAAAGAAGAATTAACTATACTTGTTGACCATGGTGTTTTTGTAAAAGATGTCATCGTGGAGCATCCTGTCTATGGGGAATTAACTGCCTCCATTAGAGTTGGAAATCGTATTGAAGTAGAGGAATTTATAAAAAAGATCAGCTTAAACAAGGCCTCATATCTTTCACAATTAACAGAAGGACTGCACTTGCATACATTACAAGCAGATTCGATTGATAAACTTGATCGTGCTTGTCATGATTTAGATAAGGCAGGAATTTTGGTAAAAGAAGAGGATAATTAGTTATTAAAAGGGTAGCGCCGCAAAATAAATATTTTGCGGCGCTTATTATATGTTTCAATAAAGAGGGATCGTTAGACACCTTCTTCAATTTCCTGACGTATAAAATAGGCCTCATAAGTACCTAACAGCTTTACTCCGCAACCTAAAGCCTCTAACTCGGCAATCGCTCCCGGAATCAGAACCTCATCAACTCTCATATCGATATCTATTATAAAGAAATAATTCCCTAAACCTGTTTTCATAGGTCTTGATTCTATTTTCGAAAGATTTAGCTTTCGCCATGTAAAAGCCGATAATACTTGATGAAGAGCACCTGACTGATCAGACGGTAACGTCACCATGAGTGTTGTTTTTTCTTTTTCAGCTGTAAGCTTCTTACTAGGAAATTTACCATCAACTGTTGGATGTACAATTGCAAACCGGGTATGATTATAATGATAATCATGAATATTTGGTTGTACGATCTCTAATCCATATTCCTTAGCAGCTAGTTTATTTGCTATGGCTGCCACTAATTCCTCAGGATTATTTTTTACATATTGAGCAGCTGCCCCTGTACTTGTTGCATAATCATATGTAATCCCCTTAAAGCTTTTATGCAAAAATTTATGACATTGCGCAATGGCATGGGAATGAGAATATACACGAGAGACACTTCTCCAAGCCTCTTTATTAGCAGGATGTACCATAAAATGTTGTTCAATTGGTGATACTATTTCACCGACAATATATAAGGGTTGTTCATGTATTAAATAATCGATCGTTAAATTAACTGAGCCCTCAAGTGCATTTTCTGTCGGTACAACAGCTAAATCAATTTCACCCTCTGCCACAGCATCAATGCATTGAGGAATGGTCGAATAGGCAATCTGCTCAATTTCCTCTCCGAAATATGATTGTACAGCTAAGTGGGTAAATGTTGCTCTTGGACCTAAAAATCCTACTCTAATTGACAACTATCTTCAACTCCTTATGCTCCCTGACCTAAAATCTCTACTTTCTCAACAAACTCTAAACGTTTTAATTTCGCCATTAAGTGATTGATATCTTCGTTCATTCCATTCGTATTGAGCGATAATGTCACATTGGCTCTCCCCTGGATTGGGATTGTCTGATGAATCGTCAGAACATTACAGCCTGCATTTGCAACGACTGACAACAATTGTGAGAGTGTTCCACTCCGATCTTCTAAATGGAAAAAAAGGGTGATTAATTTTTCCTTTACCATTGTATGAAAAGGGAAGACAGCATCACGGTATTTATAAAAAGCACTTCGGCTCATATCTACCCGTTGAACCGCTTCTGCAACTGAATCAACTTTGCCTCGTTCAATTAATTTCTTTACTTCAAGCGTTTTTTTCATTGCTTCCGGAAGTATATCTTCTCTCACTAAATAAAAGGTATCATCCTTCATGTTTTCCCTCCCACAATTTTCTCAATGTAGATAATTTATCACAATATTGGCTAAATTTCTTCTGTTTTCCTAAGAAAAGCAGAAGATTTGTCTAAAAATCAACATATGTATCGGTTCATACGTAAAAAGAGAGCCGTATCCAGCCCTCTTCTCAGATCTTCTATGTTATTCAACAAATTCAAATTCATAATCCAATAATTTTACGATATCCCCATCTTCTGCGCCACGTGCTCTTAATGCTTCATCAACCCCTAAGCCGCGAAGCTGTCTGGCAAACCGTCTAACTGATTCCTCACGTGAGAAATCTGTCATTTTAAATAATTTTTCAATCTTCTCACCTGTTAACACATAGGCACCTTCACTATCACGTGTAATAGCGAAATTCGGTTCTTCTTTCTTGAATTCGTATACCACACGGTTTTCTGTTTCTTCTTCTTCATAAAGCGGGAACTCCGGTGTCTGTTCAATTGCATCTGCTACAGCATATAAAAGCTCACGAACACCATCTCTTGTGATTGCAGAAATTGGGAAAATTTGAACATCTTCAGCGAGCTTTTTCTTAAATTCAGCGAGATTTTCTTCTGAATCAGGCATGTCCATTTTATTTGCAACAATAATTTGCGGTCGCTCTGTTAGTCGTAAATTATATTCTTTAAGCTCTGCATTAATTGTTAAATAGTCTTCATAGGGATCTCTTCCCTCTAAACCGGACATATCAATAACATGTACAATGACACGCGTACGTTCGATATGCCTTAAAAATTGATGACCTAATCCAACACCTTGATGCGCACCTTCAATTAATCCTGGTAAATCAGCCATAACAAAACTTCGACCATCTTCAGTTTCTACCATTCCGAGATTAGGAACAAGAGTTGTAAAGTGATACTCTGCAATTTTCGGTTTTGCAGAAGATACAACCGATAACAACGTAGATTTCCCTACACTCGGAAAGCCTACCAACCCAACATCTGCAAGAACTTTCAATTCTAAAATTACATTGCGCTCTATACCGGGCTCACCATTTTCTGAAAGCTCCGGTGCCGGGTTTGCCGGCGTAGCAAAACGTGAGTTTCCACGCCCTCCACGTCCACCTTTTGCAATAACAGCCTGCTGCCCATGCTCTGTTAAGTCAGCGATGATCTGCCCTGTTTCTTCATCTGTTACAACTGTCCCAGGCGGAACTTTTACGATCATAGGCTGTGAATTTTTACCGTGTTGATTTTTTGACATTCCATGCTCCCCACGCGGAGCTTTGAAATGACGCTTGTAACGGAAGTCCATTAACGTACGTAATCCCTCTTCTACTTCAAAGACTACGTCCGCTCCGTTACCACCGTCACCTCCTGCTGGTCCACCCTTTGGAACATATTTTTCACGACGGAATGCAACCATACCGTTACCACCGTCGCCACCTTTTACATAAACCTTGACCTGATCGACAAACATTTGTCTTCCTCCGTTCTATTTAACTCTCATAAAGAAGTATCCTTCTTCAGCTTAGATTCTCGTATCATCCAGTGATATTGTCACTGTTATTTGATATGTACCAATTTCAATATCCTCTATACAAATTGGATTATGATCATTATTTTGAAGCCATGTTGTAACTTGTTCTTCCTCTTTTATTATCCCTTCAAAATCAAAAAAGAAACGCACAGTTTCTCCTGAAGTATGTCCAGTATGTAACGTAATACAGACGCGATTTTCACCCGAATAATCAACTATATGATCCAGTATTTCCAAAAACTCTTTACTCCATTGGGTGATTGGTTTATCATATTGTGAAATATTTCTTGTCTCTCCCAGTACCTCATATTCCAATAAAAAATGATGGTTACTCCAATTAAAGGTCATCAGGTAACTAGCAAAAAGAGGTAGTTGCAAATTACACAGTTTTGATTCCTGTTGAGCTTCAATGACAATTTCCTCGAGAATCTCTTGAACACGATCGTATTTTTGTAAAGAAAGATTTCCCTTAATTAATTGCAACTTGTTCATCCAATCGTGACGTGAATGGCTTAATATATTAACTACATCTATTTCATTTTGTTTATTTTCCATACATTTTCTCCTACTAGGTTATTTTCATCAAGGAGTTAATTACCGTATTTAGGCTGTATTAAAAATTATAACAAACATTGTTTTGGAAAAGAGCCTTTTAATAAAAACTTTCTATAAAATATCATGGGAATTGATTACGTATCTTATGTATAAAACCGGAGTTAATAGAAGATTAGATATAGAAGCATTCTGTAGAAATTTGTTTGTCTCCATTAACTAAAATCCATTTAGAAGTTAGCCTCATGAAAAAATGAAAAGAAGTCTTTAAAAAAACTCTAACCTTTAGTTAGGCTAGAGTTTTTCGTAAGCTTATGCTTCTTGAGCTACTGGATATACGCTAACTTTTTTGCGGTCACGTCCGAAACGTTCGAACTTAACAACACCATCAACTTTAGCAAATAGCGTATCATCACCACCACGGCCAACGTTTTCACCTGGGTAAATTTTTGTACCGCGTTGACGGTAAAGAATTGAACCACCAGAAACAAATTGACCATCTGCACGCTTAGCACCAAGACGTTTTGAGATAGAGTCACGACCGTTTTTAGTCGAACCTACCCCTTTCTTAGATGCGAAGAACTGAAGATCTAATCTTAACATGAAGTTTCACCTCCTGCTTTATTCATCTGATACCGAGATATATTGTCCATAATCTCTTTCAATTGTTTGGAGAGAAACAACCATACCCTCTAACAATAATTGAACTTTTTCACTTACGGATCCGTCGAGATTTGAAGGAAGTTTAACTTGTAAAAATCCTCCTTCTCCACCCTGATCAATTTGTGGTTCAATATTTGTTAGTGAAAGTACTGCATTCACAGCACCAAAGGTAACAGCAGAAGCTCCAGCACAAACAATATCTTTGCCGTATTCATCGAATGCAGCATGTCCAGAGAGTGTGAACGATGTGATAAGTCCCTCATTTGAACGATAAATTCTAGCATTTATCATATCAAATCGCCTTACGCGTTGATTTTTTCAATCACAACTTTTGTGTATGGCTGACGGTGACCTTGTTTTTTACGGTAGTTTTTCTTTGCTTTATATTTGAAAACAGTGATTTTCTTTTGACGACCTTGTTTTTCAACTTTCGCTGTAACAGTCGCACCGCTCACAGTTGGGCTACCAACTTGAACGTTGTCACCACCAACAAATAAAACTTTGTCAAACGTTACCGATTCACCTTGATCAGCACCTAGCTTTTCAACGTAGATTACTTGACCTTCTTCAACCTTGATTTGTTTTCCACCAGTTTCGATAATTGCGTACATTCTCTGCACCTCCTATAAACTAAGACTCGCCAAAATCAGGTGAATGCCTAGCATTGCTTTAAAAACCATGATTTGAGCGGTTGTAGCACGGGTGCGCTACAAGTCATAACATGTTACATAATAACAAATCCTATTAAATTATGCAACTAATTTTTAATTGATTTAATAAGGGGATGATGAAAGCTTTTCCATTAGTAATCGTTCATCACCCATTTGCTTAATCCGATACATTGGGACATGTGAGAATATCTCTGAGAATAGAATCTTAAATTTCAACATATCTTGAAGCTTTTTTAAGTGTTCTTCATTTGTTCCTTTTAATAAGTCGATGACTTCCCCTGTTGCTTCAATCCACATGGCTTCTTCATCCATAAATTGATATTCCCATAGTTCTCTCTCTAATTTATATGCAACAGACTCAGCGGAGGCAATACGTCCCGAGCCACGACATGTTTTACAAAGATCTGTCACATTACTTTCTAACGACTTTCGCATTTTCTTTCTTGTTATTTGTAATATATTTAATTCTGTAAAACCGATGACTTTATGCTGAACACGATCCTTATTCATTTCCCGTTTCATTGTCTCAAGTATCTTGTTTTGATCTTGTTTATGCTTCATATCAATAAAATCAATCAAGATGATTCCACTTAGATTTCTTAACCTAATTTGTTTCGCTATTTCAATAGCAGCAAGTTCGTTCGTTTTCAAAACTGTGTCACGCATCGATAATTTCCCGGAAAATTTTCCGGTATTAACGTCAATAATTGTCATTGCCTCGGTTTGTTCAATTAAGATATATGCACCGTTTTTCAACCATACTAAAGACTTGAGTAATTTTTCAATTTCTTGTTCTATTTTATATGTAGAGAAGATCGCCTCTTTATGTTCATGATAGTGAACAGATGTTTTAGGAAAAAGCAGCTTTAGCTGCTGAACCCGTTCAATTTGATCACAAATTAACAAATCCTCATCTTTTATGACAATCTCAGATAAAATTCTGTCAATAAAATGTTTAGATTCAAATACACAAATAGGCTTATCATGTGTTTGTCTCTTTACCTCTTTAAATTTCTGTTTTAAGAGATTATACTCTTTTTCCAGCTCCTCTTTTGATTGTTCATTAGAAGCTGTACGAAAAAGAATCCCTTCTTGATCCTGTATAATCGTTTGAGCTACGTTTAGAAGCCGATTTCTTTCCTGTTCATCTTGTACTTTTTTCGAAACCGCCAAATAGTTACCATAAGGCATGTAGACAAGTAAATGTCCACCGAATTCAAGGTTCATGGTCAACTTGGGTCCCTTTTGTTCTGTCCCGACTTTAACAATCTGAACGAAAATCTTTTCTCCTTCTTTAATATAATGAGAAATTGATGGGTTTGACTCAGATTGATTTGCTTGCTGAAAGCGTAAAATGTCGTTTCGATGAAGGTATCCATTTTGTGATAACCCGATATCTACAAAGGCTGCCTGCATGCCTGGTAATACTTTTTTTACTCGACCAATATATATGTTTCCAACAATATCGTCTTCTGAGGAATAAGATTGGTGAATCTCTGCTAATTGTTCATGTTCGAAAATGGCACAGCGTGTTTCTCTGCCTTTTTCATTTATAATTATTTTACGCACGTTATGTTAAACTCTCACTTTCTTTGGCTTTGTCACTATTTTACTACAGGTTGCTTTTTCTAGCATCTAATCTAAGTAATACGATGTTTTGCAAACTTTGCATTTAGGTTAATTGAAGTTGCCAGGATGCTCGTTTCGATCAACCTAAACAGTTTATTCAGAGACCTTTTAAGAAAGCCCATTTTAATAGTCATACACAAGGTCTCCTATTTTAGAGTCTGTTAGTTTATTTGCAAAGTATGCATGTAATAGTTCATTTTCATCCATTTCTGACACCTTTGTTCCATTTCGTTCAACTATGATTAAGTGTTTGCAGCCGCGTTGGAATTGCAGGAGGACATGGTACACTAATTCAGATTCGTCCACGACAATCGGCTTAATTCGATTTATTTGGGTTTGTTTTCCGTAATATCTCTCCATTAAAAAACGTAAACAGCTGTACATTTTATTTTTTTGTTCATGATAGAGACTATAAACGAGAAAGGTTGTGATAATCCACATATTTAAGTGGGTAGGAGAAAATAAGAGAATAGCTGTTACGTAAAAAACTAAAAAGATAATAGATGTGATCATCATATAGGAATGAGCTTTTTGGTATGACCAATGTTTTGAAAATATAATAAATAATAGCTTACCACCATCTAATGGCCAAACAGGCAATAAATTAAACAATAAAACGGATAAGTTATAAAATGTGAATAATTGATAGTTACTTACATCAATAACATTAGATATATAAAGAAGAAAAGCCGCTCCTTGAAGCCATAGATGCTGAATAGGTCCTGCAAGCACAACCATGCATTCTTCCCTTAATGAACGATTTCCATGCTCATCAACCTCAGCAACTCCTCCAAAGGGGAGAAGCATAATGGACTTTATCCTCCAAGAAAAAAAATGAGCACTGATTGCATGGCCCATTTCATGTACAAAAATAATGATCATTAATAGAAATAATGGTTTAAAGTTAGCTGTAATGACACTAATTGCAATCATGACCCATAATAAAGGATGTATATGTATTTTTTGGAGAAGTAATAAGTATCTATTCAAATTGTATCACCTGTATTGGGTCAATAAAGGAATCACCCTTTTTGATCGCGAAGTAATAAGTTCCCTTTTGATTTTCTGAAAGCTTAATTTTGCCTAATTCTTTTCCCTTTTCAACAAAATCATAGAGCGGCACATCTATTTTGTCTAAATTTCCATACCAGGATTTAGTACCATCTGCATGCTGCAGGACAATTGTAAGGCCTGTATCTTCTTTTTCACCAGCCTCAATAATAATTCCTTCATTCATTGCTTCAACAGAAGGCCGATTCGTTTCCACCATAATTCCTTGACCGTTATCTTTGAACGATTCTAACACCTTCCCTGATGCAGGAACAGCAAGCTGGGCCACTTCTGTTTCATTTTCTGCTTTTTCACTGTCAGTCGTGACATTGTTAAACAAAGCTAATGGTTCGCCAAACTGATCTCGATACCATTTGGATACAGTCGCAAATTGAAATTCTTCTTCAAGAGAATAGTGTACAACTTCTTTCGCCTTATCAAACAGCGGAGATCCATTTTTAAAGACGATAGCTGTTACTAATACCAATACCGCTGAAAATAGAATTTTGAAGATAAAAACTTCGGTACGGAAAAGTGGGTGGGCTCCTCTTTGATTTCCTGGGCCACCTTCATAGGTAGGGGGTGAATATACACCGCCATATCGCTCTTCCTCACTCATAAAAAGTGATGTTCTTTGTGATGTCTCGTTGTTTTGACTACCTACTATTCCTCGATCACGTTTTCTTTTTGCAATTCTTTTTCTTATTTCGTCCGCTCGATGACTCATCCCCATCCATCCTTTTAGCAAGTTTGTACAAGTGTATGCCTTGTCCTTATGGAATATGAATGTTTTTATAGGAGATAGATAAAGATTAAGAAGCAAAAGAAAAAGACTAGAATTCTTCATTTTGAAAAATCTAGTCTAGAATCTATGTATCTATGAATGTATGTTTTAAACACGCACACCAAAAAATCTTTTTAGCTTAACAAGCATCCCTTTGTTTGGTTCATCTAAAGATTGTAATGGAACAGATTCCCCTAAAATACGTCGTGCGATATTTCTGTAAGCAATCGCTGCACGGTTGTTTGGGTCCATAGCAATTGGTTCACCATTATTAGAAGCTTTAATGACATCGTCGTCATCAGCCACGATTCCAATAAGGTCAATTGATAAATGAGTAACAATTTCGTCTACATCAAGCATGTCCCCATTTTTCACAAGATGATTTCGGATACGATTGATCACTAACTTTGGCGGTTCAATATCCTCCTGCTCTAACAAACCGATGATGCGGTCAGCATCACGAACAGCCGATATTTCAGGTGTTGTTACAACAATTGCTTTATCTGCCCCGGCAACTGCATTTTTGTATCCCTGTTCAATACCGGCAGGACAATCAATCACAATATAATCGTAATCCTGTTTTAATTCATTCACCAGTTTTTTCATTTGTTCTGGCTTAACAGCTGTTTTATCACTTGTTTGTGCAGCTGGAAGTAAATATAACAGATCTTCAAAACGTTTATCTTTGACGAGAGCTTGATGCATTTTACAACGCCCTTCCACAACATCAACCAAATCATAGATAATACGATTTTCAAGTCCCATTACGACATCAAGGTTTCGAAGACCGATGTCTGTATCTACTAGACAAACCCGTTTGCCTAATATAGCTAAAGCTGTCCCAATATTTGCCGATGTCGTTGTTTTCCCAACGCCACCTTTACCTGAGGTTATGACAATTGCTTCACCCATTGTTAGATTCCTCCTTCAAACCTTGTTAAATTTGGTCGTAGATGAGTTAGTTGTTGTAATCTCTCAATTACCATTTCTTCATCTTCATTTAAATAAGCACATTCCATCTCAGAACCCTCATGAGGGGTATGATCTGGTGCCCGATTAATGATCTCACCGATTCGCAGTTGTGACGGCTTCATAAGAGAAGCTGCAATCACTGCTTGGTTATTCCCATCATTGCCAGCATGAGCAATCCCTTTTAAAGCACCTAATACAAAAATATTTCCGGAAGCATTTACTTCTCCGCCAGGATTAACATCCCCAATGAGCAGTAAATCTCCCTTTACTTTTAATATTTGACCGGAACGAACGATTTTGGTTACCGGCACAATTTCTGTTTCTTTTTTTAATCTCAATGCCTCATCTTTTGTAATGACATTGCTTTCTATTGATTCAACTAAAAGATTTCGCTTTTGTTTTATAACTGTTTCTAGTTTTTCTCGCTGATTCGCATTAATTAAACGGTTTCCAACCTTAACATTTACTCCAATAACAGGGCCAGTTTGTTGAACATACTGTTTTAATGATAGCATTTCCTCTAATTCTTGGAGCAATTGGTCAAAAGAACATGAATCATCGAGATGCAACGTTAAGCCATCTTTCGTGCCTTTAATCGTAACATATTGTTGTTTTTGGACCTTCATGACGTTCACCTCAACGATTTTACTATTCGACAAAACTGCCCGAATTCCTTTTTTCACGAGAGAATAAAGTACATTTTTTCATCATTAATCTTCTGATTCAGCTTTTTTTAATTTCGTTAAAAACGACTTTAGCGGGAAAATAAAGAGTAACGCAAAAATGAAGTTTAGCCCAAGGGTTGTAAGTAACCTTTTGGTTGTAAAATCGTATAACGACATATCGGTGGCACCAATTGCGTAATTAATGCCATATACGTAAAACTCCAGTATAGCTATGGCAAGAGTCGACAAAAAGATGACAATCAAAACATGTTTATGAAGCACCTTCATCGCCTTTGAAACTAGATAAGCAAGAAAAGCATAGGAAAAAAGATAGATCCCTATTACTTCAATATAGACGACATCATGTAAAAAGCCAAATATTAACCCGAATAACATACCTTGTGTCCGATTTAAATACACCGTAATTAAGATAACAAAGACCAGCAAAAATCTAGGTATATATAAATAATCTTCACTTAAAAAGGAAATATTCACAAGTTGAGCGAAGGTACTTTCACTTATAAAGACAAAAAGAACTAGAAAAGGAAGAATAAAACGTCTCAATATTATTCCTCCTCTTCCTCGGCTAGCGCGTCAACAGGATCCTCTGATGCGGCAACACGATCTGCAACCCATACCCGATCAACATCATAAAAATCTGCTGTTGGTTTAATATAAGCCATTTGTTCTAATCCATATGAATCAGGCTCTACTTCCATTATTTCTCCAATTAAAATCCCTCGTGGAAAAACTCCACCCTTACCGGATGTTATGACTTTTTGACCTTCAACAAGCTTAACGTCAGACTCAATTTTTCGTAGTAAAAGGGCGCCTTTTTCTTTGTCATACCCTTCTATTAAGCCTGTTACGGTTTCATTGCTTTTGGTTGTCTCTTTGTTTTCATCTTTGTTTTCATCTTTGTTTTCATCTTTGTTTTCTTCTTCATTCTCTTTGACTTCTGCAGGCTGAACTTCAGCTGAAATTCTATTTTTCAAATCTGTTGCACTTAATAACTGGACTGTTGAAGAAAATTGGGAAGTTGATTTCACTTTCCCAATCAAACCTTGTGCTGTTACAACAGCCATATTTGGCTCGACGCCGTCTTGTTCACCTTTATCAATTGAGATATAGTCATACCATTTATCAGGATTTCGCCCTATAACAGCTGAATAAATAGGATTGTATTTTCGTAAATCTGAGACTTCTCCCAGCTCAATTTTCAATTTTTCATTTTCAACTTTATAATCTTGAAGATCTGCTTCGAGCTGCATATACTCATCGAGCCTGCTTTTTAACAGCTCATTTTCTTCGTATGTATTTTTAAGGTCTTTTATATTACCAAAAACATTTGATACATAAGTAGCAGGTTTATGAAAAATAGACTGAAAAACACTTACCGTATCTTGTAAGAATTGCTCTGGCCATGACAGCTCTCGGTCGTCCTTTAACGAAAAACCAATTAATGACACTAACACAATAACACTAACGAGTAACAAGATTAGGCGTTTGTTTAGAAAAAATTGTGGCATGATGAACACCTTCTTATTTACAATTTAAAAACACACCGGCACGTGTACGTGTAAGCAGAATATCCTTACATCCAATTACCGGTGTTTCAAAACTTATTTCGTGGTTTACTTAACGGCTGTCTCTTGCTTTATTTTTAAATAGATGAATGTGTTCTAACGCCTTACCAGTTCCAATTGCAACACAATCGAGCGGATCTTCAGCAATCAATACCGGCATATTGGTTTCTTCTCCGATGACTTTATCAAGATTTCTGAGCAATGCTCCACCACCAGTTAACACAATTCCTCTGTCCATAATATCTGCAGCAAGTTCGGGAGGAGTTTTTTCTAATGTATTTTTTACAGTGTCCACAATTGTATATACTGTATCTTTTAAAGCTTCCGCAATTTCTGCTGCTGTAATTTCGATGGTTTTAGGTAATCCGGTTAAAAGATCGCGTCCTCTGATGTCCATGTTTTCTACACCATCTGGTGAACCTGCTGATCCTATTTCAACCTTGATTGCTTCAGATGTACGATCACCAATCATTAAGTTATATGTTTTCCTAATATATGTAGTAATCGCCTCATCCATTTCATCTCCTGCGACACGAATAGATTGACTTGTTACGATACCGCCAAGTGATATGATGGCTACTTCTGTTGTACCTCCACCGATATCAACAACCATGCTGCCCGTTGGCTCCCAAACAGGTAAATTAGCCCCAATAGCGGCAGCAAACGGCTCCTCAATTGTATAGGCATCTCTGGCTCCGGCTTGTCTTGTCGCATCAATAACTGCTCTTTCCTCAACAGCGGTAATCCCAGATGGTACACATACCATGACATAAGGCTTTCTTGCGAATACACCTTTTGTCGTTGCTTGCTTGATATAGTACTTCATCATCGTAGCAGTTGTTTCATAATCTGCAATAACTCCGTCTTTCATAGGTCGAAGGGCAACAACATTTCCAGGCGTACGACCGATCATATTTTTCGCATCATTACCTACAGCTACAATTTGTTTTGTGTCTGTTTGCAGGGCCACAACTGATGGCTCACGAACAACAATTCCTTTTCCTTTTACAAATACTAGAGTATTTGCAGTCCCTAAATCTATCCCAAGGTCTCTTGTCCCAATTCCGAACATAGGGTGTATCTTCCTTTCTGAAACGAATGTACTTTTTACTTATTATTTTCAGGAAAATTGACAGAATACAACTTTCTTCTTTGTTAGATTAACGTGCGTGTCAAAACAAATCTATATCGATTTCACGTTTTGACATGTTTCCTCACTCTTCCCCAAAACAAAGAGTCTTTTGGTTCTTTCCTAAAAAAACTCATAAATCTTATTATATCGTAATTACTCAAAAAAAAAAGTATTAGATATAGCCTTTTTCTTTCAAACTTACATATTTTTGTTCACCGATGATAAGATGGTCCAAAAGTTCTATCCCTAACATCTTTCCACACTCAGTTAGACGCTTCGTCACCTCGATATCCTCCCGGCTTGGTGAAGGATCTCCGGAAGGGTGATTATGTATACAAATTAAAGAAGCAGCAGACCGCTTTAAAGCTTCTTTGAACACCTCTCTCGGGTGAACGATCGATGCGTTAAGACTGCCGATGAACACTGTTTGTTTATGAAGAACTTGGTTTTTGGTGTTTAAATATAAGCAGACAAAGTGTTCTTGACTTAAAAAACGCATCTCCTCCATGACATAATTGGCTCCGTCTTGTGGAGAGCGAATGACAAACCGATCATCATATGTTAATCGGTTCATACGTCTGCCCAACTCTAAAGCAGATAATATTTGCACAGCTTTTGCTGTTCCGATGCCTGAGATCGTTGTAATTTCCTCAACTGATGCATCCTTTAACATTCTCAATCCTTCAAAATGCTTTAACAATTTCTGTGACAATTCCAAGACGGATTCCTTTTTCGTACCAGTTCGGAGAAGTATAGCTAATAACTCCTGGTTTGACAGCTTATCAGCTCCTTCATTTAAAAGACGCTCTCTTGGTCGTTCATCTTGTGGGAAATCCCGGATTTTAAAGGTTGACGGTTCCATTTGTCCTCCTTCGTTCCCCTTTCTGCTCATAAACTTTTCTCTATGTGTACTATCATGTTCTTACACTATTGTTTTATGCCATTGCTGACTTTAAAAAATTAGCTGCTACCACTTAAAACCTGTATGCAGAAGTTCTCTTTTTGTTCTAGCAATCGGTAAACCCATTACAGCATAATAATCACCTTTTATCTCTTTCACTAAAAGAGCACCAAATCCTTGTATACCATAGGCCCCTGCCTTATCCATCGGCTCTCCTGTATTAACATAATCTTCGATTTCTCTTTGAGTTAAAGAATAAAATGTGACACTTGTTTGTTCACAAAAGGAATTGTGTTTTCCTTTATGAACAATTGAAACACCTGTATACACCTCATGAGTTTGTCCTGAAAGCATTATCAGCATTTCCCGTGCTTCTTGTTCACTTTTTGGCTTTCCAAGCATTTTCCCTTGATACACAACGAGGGTATCAGAACCTATGACATAGGAATTTGGTTTTGTTTTTGCAACACTTTCTGCTTTTTGTTGTGCCAATGACTGAACCATGTCTGCCGGATGAAGATTCTCGTCTACAACCTCCTCAACCTCACTACTTATCACTTCAAAAGGAAGTTGCAGAAGCTCTAGAAGTTCTTTTCTACGGGGAGAAGCTGAAGCTAAAATGAGGTTTGAATTCATGTGTAAAACATCCTTTCTTCGTTTCAGATTAGAAGATACTTCTATATCTTACCAAAAGAGGTTTTTTTGGACAATTTTTCATTTTTAAATTTTGTGTATAAAAAAGACAACCCCAAATCTCCTCTATATCTAGATAAAGGAGATTTGGGGTTGTGTTAACTTCCCTGTAAGGTTTGAACAACGTCAAGGATGGATTGTTGTGCTTCCCAGCCTTTATTTTCCTTAATATTTGCTGAAGCTTGAGATAACTTTTCAATTAAAGCTTTTTCATTTTCATTTCCTGTTTCAATTGCGTTCAATTTTTCTTCTATTTTTACCAGTTCATCAGAATTAACACTCTGATTATTCGTTACAGATGCTGAGAATGCAGCTAACGTTGTAATGGCGTTTACCCACTCTTCAGGTGTTTTTGTTGTTGAAATGGATAGAGATAGCTGCTTTCCTCCCCAAAAATCCGGAAATTGCTGTTGTTTATATTGCTCATTCATGGCACTAGTTTCTGTTTTTGCTTTCCCTAATCCTGCTAACACCGTAAAGGAACTATCTGTTTCAATAACGGTTGAGGCCAGCCCCTTTTCTTTAATTTCCGCTGCGACAGTTTCCGCTCCTTCTTTTGACGAGAAAATCCCACCTTGTACAGCATAAAGCTGCAATGATGCTGTTGAGGTGGCGGTGCTTGTCGGTTGATCGTCATCTTTTTGATCAGAAGGATTATCCGCCTCTGAATCGTCTGTCACAATGACGTCTGTTGGAGTTGTTGCAGCTGGCATATCTTCATTTGACAAGAAATTTAAAGCAATATATCCAAAACCGACCCCAAGTCCTACAGCTAACAATACAATGGTCGTCATCTGTTTCATTGGAAAACCAAGAGTACGTTTGGTTTTCTTTTTAGGAGAATATTGAAATGGCGTCACATTTTGATTTGAAAGTAATTTCTTCTTTTTAGATGGTATAACTACTTTTGGATCCTCTTCAAAAACAGGATCCTCCTCTGGTAAGAGCCATGGAAAATCATCTTCCTCTTTTTTTGCTGAAGCCATTTCTTTTTCGGCTTTAAGTTTTTCTTCCCATGAGAGTATTTGGTATTGATCATTCGTTTCCTTTTTTTCTGATAAGGAACGGTCCTTTCCATTTATTTTAATTTTCACAGTATCTGAGGTCTGCTTGTCCATATGCCTACCACCCTTCTTATTGCACGAGCATTCATATTGATCTTATGCTAACAAAAGCACACAAAAAATGAACAAGACATTTGTCGTCTTGTCCATAATATTTTCCGCCATTTTCTGACAGTTTCCTACTTATCTTCATCTACTAAGTTCGTAAACCTCCTATATTATTTGAACTTATCAAGTTTTTTTATTCGACAATCTATCTAATTTTAAAAGAATCAAACGAATAATGGTTCAGAACTATTAAACTCGTTTAAAAGATGTAAGGAAAGAAATTTGTTACATACAACTGGATCAGATTTTGACCAAAGAAATAAGATATTAAAGTACCGAGCACGAGGAATGGACCAAAAGGAAAAGGTTTTCCCGTTTTAATAAGGCCCATCATCATTCCGATAATCCCAATTACTGTGCCGATTAATGTAGCTAGAAAAAAACTTAATAAAACAAGTTTCCACCCTAAAGCAAGACCAAAAACAGCCAATAGCTTCATATCGCCACCACCCATACCGCCGCGACTAACTAAAATAACGACAAGCGGCACAAAGGTTCCAATTACTAAACCTGCAAAAGGATCCCACCAAGGATCTGTTGGAATAATAAGCCGTTCTCCTAAAAATAAAAATAGAAAAAATACATTTACTTTATCAGGAATTATCATATATTTTAAATCAGAAACTATTACAATCATACATAACGAGATAAGTGTCCAGGAGATAACCAATTCTTTTGACCATCCCACCAATAGCGGTGAAATCGTAAAAAGAATTGCAGTGAGAAACTCGATTGTAGGATATAAAGGTGAAATAGATGTTTTGCAGTTTCGGCATTTACCGTCTTGATATAGGTAAGATAGTATTGGGATTAATTCAACTACTGATAGTTTATTATTGCATACTGAGCAGGCTGAGCCAGGGTATGTGATCGATTTTTTTAATGGGACGCGCAGTCCTACAACATTGTAAAAGGAGCCGAGGACTGCACCTAAGATAAAGATGTAGGTGTGTAGAATAAAGGGTGTTAGCATTTCAAGGGCTCCTTTTCAATAGAAAGATACACAATAACTATACTCATTTTAATAAAAATTATTTCATGATAAATTAACTTTTTTACACTTACCACTTCTTGAATAGCCTCATATACCAGCTCAAGTTTTGTTTTACTTTTACGACAATCTCAGCATTCTCCCAGTCTATCAAAATCACCGGTTTTTAAAAAACATGAATGTAGGTCAATTATACCAATTCAATGAATAGAGTATAATGAATTTGTACAATCTTTACAAAAAGATAACAAATTAGTCGATAATGTGTAGGGAATATTTCTTATAATAATGTAAAGAGCGCGTGAAAAAATGACAAGAATTCTTTAACCTTCCTATTAATCAACTTCCCGTAAATTCGAATTACTTAAATATCCACATATTTTGATACTTAATTAATTAAGTACTCTTATTATTAGAATCTTTTTTAAGTAGGTAATTTCGAATAGTGGAAATAAAATAAAGTGATCCGGTAACAATTATTAGATCGTTTTTTTTATTTTCATTTGACACGAGCAATTTATTCAATAGTCCCTGCCAAGAGATAGAAAAAGATTTTTTATCTAACTCACATGCAGAATATAAGTCTTCAGCCTTTGCTGCTCTCGGAAAATCAAATGTCGTAAAATGCATGGTGGTCGCAACAGTACTCAATCGATCAATCATTTTCTTATAATTTTTATCACTTAGTGCACTGAATAATATATGAATTCGTGTATGGGAATAATGCCTTTTAATCGTATCAATTAAACTTTCGATTCCTTCATCATTGTGTGCACCGTCAACGATCACGACCGGATTTTGATAAATGAGCTCAAAGCGGCCTTTCCATATTGATTTCTTTATTCCTTTCATAACTTCATCATAGGTTATTTTTACGGCACCTTGCTCTTTTAAATAATCAATAACAGAAATAGCAAGTGCTGCATTTTTAATTTGATGATTTCCTCTCATCTTAATTTTGACATCTTCATATGTGTTGGTTTCTGTTTTTACAGAGAACTTTTCACCATATTCCCAGGGTGAGAGGTTCTTTACACTTATGTCTTTACCAAGTGAGTAAAAAGGAGCCTTTTTCTCTTTTGCTGTTTGCGATAGCACCTCAAGTGCGTCTTCTTTTTCTGCTGTTGTGAAAATTGGTCTTCCCTTTTTAATGATACCTGCTTTCTCACGAGCAATATCAGTTATCGTGTCACCGAGTATATTCATGTGGTCATACCCTATGTTTGTAATAACAGATAAAATAGGATCTATGACGTTAGTAGAATCCAAACGGCCACCAAGTCCTGTTTCTAGTAATAGAAAGTCAGGTTTATTAACTTTCCCAAAATATAAAAACATCATCGTTGTAATGATTTCAAATTCGGTTGGTGAACCCAGATCAGTATTTTCTATTTTCTCTGCATATGGCTTTACTTCATTTACTAAAGATAACATCTCATCATCTGTTATAGGTTGGCCATTTACACTTATTCGCTCATTAAATGTTTCAATATAAGGTGAAGTAAAGGTTCCTACCTTGTAACCCGCTTCCATGAGCATATGCAGCATATAAGAAATTGTGGAGCCTTTACCGTTCGTTCCTGCTACATGAATGGTTGGGATATTTTTTTCGGGATGATCGAGCTCTTTTAAGAGCCATTCCATTCTTTTGAGGCCTGGTTTCACACCAAATTTTAAACGGTCATGAATCCAGTTTATTGCATCATCATACTGAGTAAACACCTATCATTCCCTCCTATGTAAAAACTCGGGGGAACTATTCATAGCACCACCCGAGTAAACTCCTTATCCATTCAGTATGGATAAAGCCCCATACTAAATGAAGTCACTTTATCCTCTTAGCTCTTGAATTCTAGCTAAAACGATGTCACGTTTTTCCAGATAATCTTTTTCTTTTGCTTTCTCTTCCTCAATAACCTTCTCAGGTGCTTTCTTTAGGAAGCCTTCGTTGCCTAGTTTCTTCTGAACGCGTTCCACTTCTTTATCGAGTTTTTCACGTTCTTTTTCAAGACGTTTAATTTCTTCTTCAATGTTGATTAATCCTTCAATTGGCAGGATGATTTCAGCACCCGTCACAACAGCTGTCATGGATTTTTCGTTCGCTGTTACTTCTGTAACGATATTTAAAGAACTTGTATTACAGAATTTCTCAATATACGCAAGATTGTTTTCCAGTTGAGTTAACACAGCTTGATCTTTCGCCTTGATTGTCATTGGAATTTGCTTGCTCATTGGCGTATTTACTTCAGAACGAATATTTCGAACCGCACGAATGACTTCTACTAGAAGTTTCATTTCTGTTGCCGCTTCATGATCTGTTAAATCTTCATTAACATTTGGCCATGCTGCGATTGTAATCGACTCTCCTTGATGTGGAAGAGACTGCCAGATTTCTTCTGTAATAAATGGCATGAATGGGTGTAACAACCTCATTGTGTTATCAAGCACATAAGCGAGGATTGAACGTGTTGTTTTCTTCGCTGCTTCGTCCTCACCATACAATGGCAGCTTCGCCATTTCAATGTACCAATCACAGAAATCATCCCAAATGAAGTTATAAAGTAGACGCCCTACTTCACCAAATTCATATTTGTCGGCAAGCTTTGTGACATTTTCAATTGTTTCATTCAAGCGAGTTAAAATCCACTTATCTGCAACAGATTTCTCACCGGATAGATCAATTTCATCAAACGTTAAACCATCCATATTCATGAGAGCAAATCGGGATGCATTCCAAATTTTGTTCGCAAAGTTCCATGTTGATTCCACTTTTTCATAGCTGAATCGTAAATCTTGACCCGGTGAGCTTCCTGTTGATAGGAAGTAGCGTAGTGAATCTGCCCCATATTGATCAATGACTTCCATGGGATCTACACCATTTCCTAAAGATTTACTCATTTTACGACCTTGCTCATCACGTACAAGACCATGAATTAAGACATCCTTGAATGGACGTTTACCTGTGAATTCAAGTCCTTGAAAGATCATTCGTGATACCCAGAAAAAGATAATATCATAGCCTGTTACAAGAGCATCTGTTGGATAATAACGTTTAAAGTCAACTGATTCTGTATCCGGCCAGCCCATTGTTGAAAATGGCCATAATGCAGAACTGAACCATGTATCAAGAACATCATTATCCTGTGTCCAATTTTCAATATCTGCTGGTGGCTCTTGGTTTACATATACCTCTCCAGTTTCTTTATGGTACCAAGCAGGAATCCGATGTCCCCACCAAAGCTGACGGGAAATACACCAGTCACGAATGTTTTCCATCCATCGTAAATACGTTTTCTCAAACCGATCAGGAACAAAGTTTACCTTTTCATCGTCTTCCTGAAGTTTGATTGCTTCATCTGCCAGTGGTTGCATTTTGACAAACCATTGTGTTGAAAGATATGGTTCAACAACAGCACCGCTTCTTTCACTGTGACCGACAGAATGCATATGTTCTTCAATTTTAAATAATACACCTTGTTCTTGTAGGTCTTTTACAATTTTCTTTCTACATTCAAAGCGATCTAAGCCATTATAAGTTCCGGCATTTGAATTCATTGTTCCGTCTTCGTTCATGACTAGAATTCGTTCAAGATTATGACGGTTTCCAAGTTCGAAGTCATTCGGGTCATGTGCAGGCGTTATTTTAACAGCACCTGAACCAAACTCCATATCTACATAATCATCGCCAACAATTGGAATCTCACGTCCAACAATTGGTAAGATAACTTTTTTGCCGATTAGGTGTTTATAACGTTCATCTTCAGGGTGAACCGCGACAGCCGTATCTCCAAGCATTGTTTCTGGACGTGTCGTTGCTACTTCAATTGAACCAGAACCATCAGCAAGTGGATAGCTCATATGATAAAAAGCACCTTGAACATCTTTATAAATAACTTCAATATCTGATAAAGCTGTTTTTGTTTGCGGATCCCAGTTAATGATATACTCTCCGCGATAAATAAGTCCTTTGTTGTAAAGTGTGACAAACACTTCACGAACGGCTTTTGATAAGCCTTCATCAAGGGTAAAACGTTCGCGTGAATAATCTAAACCTAAACCAATTTTCGCCCATTGCTCACGAATATGGCCTGCGTATTCTTCCTTCCACTTCCATGTTTCTTCAACGAATTTTTCCCGTCCTAAATCATAGCGTGATTTACCTTCTTCACGCAGCTTCGCTTCTACCTTTGCTTGTGTAGCGATACCGGCATGGTCCATTCCCGGAAGCCATAATACATCATAGCCTTGCATTCTTTTCATACGTGTTAAAATGTCTTGCAAGGTTGTATCCCAAGCATGACCTAAGTGTAGCTTCCCTGTTACGTTTGGCGGGGGAATAACGATTGTGTAAGGCTGCTTCTTTTCATCCCCTGTTGCTTCAAAGTATTTTCCTTCTAGCCAAAAGGAATAGCGGTTTTTTTCGATTGCATTTGGATCATATTTCGTTGGTAATGATAGCTGTTGTTCATTATTTTCCATTCCGTTTTTCTCCTTCACACTATATTTCTCCTTGGATTTTTTGATAGTAAAAATAAAAAACTCCCTTCATCCATAAAAGGACGAAAGGAGAAAATTTCGCGGTACCACCTTTTTTTATAGACTGATTCAGCAAAAAAGCATAAATCAACTCTATACACTCAATATAATAACGGTTTTCACCGACCTCTTCTACTATTCTTTCAAGGAAGTAACTCCTGGGCGACCTTCCAAAGCCTCAACATAAGAAATCTTCCAGCAAATGATTTCTCTCTCTGTGAAGTGAAGACAATGTACTCTTCCCAATCAACGTTTACTAAATATGTAGTTGTTTCTTTTCATCTATCTTATATTACTAAATAATACATTTTACCGTCAATATTTTCTCCATTTTTCCTTCCATTCATACAGGCACTTATCACATTTTTTGGAATACCTTACATTAGTGGACGATTTGTACGAAAATTCGATGTTGAACGTATTTTATGAACATGTATAAAAAAGGTGAGAATTTTTTTCAAAAATGAGTGTAAGGAGGAGTTATGATATGAAGAAGCGTTATAATCCATATTCTTTACCACCCTGGGTTAGACAAATACGTGAGGTTGGTATTCAAATCATTATTCCGTTAACCATTTTTCAGGGTATACGTACTGTGTTTTTTCCTACTACATTTGATGTTCTTCTTTTAGGGATCCTAATCGGTTTAGCTATAGCTTTACGTTATGATTGGATTTAAAACAAATGGAGGGGAGGCTCCCCTCTCCCTCTTTTAAAATTTTATGATTGTTCCTCTGCTTCCATTTTCTTTTTCTCTTCAATCTCAGATACTTTCATCACAAAATATTCTACATTTTTAAACTGCCAATACGCCTTTACTAACTGTTTGTTTCTGTCCAACTCAGAGCGCTTTTTCTTCTCCTTGTTATAGGTTTTAATTAAATGACATACACGATCAGGATATGCCAAATAACTTAAAAACAAGCTCATTTCTTCAGCGGTATATGGGTATCCCTTTTGATACGTATAAAACCAGTTAACACAATCGTCACTTTGAATCGGGTAGGTGGTTGCCGTTCGATTCATAAACAGCAAAAAATCATCTATCGGTGAGGCATATTTTGAGCGCTCAAAATTCGTTATATACCCGTTCCCATCATCATCATATAAAAAATGGCGTGCCGATATTTTTCCATGTATTAAGACAACTCTAGTTGACTTTTCTTCTTCCATCAGATTGGACCATTCTTCAAGTTTTTTCTTAGAAAAATCGATCGCACGAGATACTTCGGTATAATAGGTGACTGCTTGTAATTCAAAAGGTGAAAGATAGATTTTTTGCTCACATTGCTCGACGAATGCTTCGTACATTTCTTTTGCCTGATCCCACCGTTTTACCGTTTCTTCATAATGATTTGATACATCCTTGGTACTGATGTCTAGTTTCTTTTCTGTCTTTTTATGAAGAGTGGCTACCTCTTTAAATAAATATTGATGTCTGGCATCCCGTTCCTCTTCTTGTTCATTTGATAACCATGGCATTAGATAATAGTAATCACCTTTATAATACGAGAGAAGCTGCTGTTGGTTATTGCTGACTAGTGGTACATGATGAGAATATTTATTATCTTTTAGAATTCTTAAGGAATCTACAAAGTAAGGATTAAAACCTTTCGAGAGCTTTTTTAATACAAATGGACCTGTATCTGTATAAATCTTTATTGCTTTTTTACTTAAACCCTCAGTATATTCAGGGGATAGGTTATAATCATGTAACAGAGGCCGAATTTCACTTAATGACATTTGCACAGTTTTTTTCACCTCAATTCATCGGCTTGAACTGAAAAAAACAGCTGAGGATCAGGTAGCCCCCATGCTGTTTTTTATACTATCAGTAAGTATAAGATTTTATGGATGATAGTATAAGAAAAACTAAGGCTTTCGCCATTTGGACTTGGCGACAAGCCAAGTTTTTCTAATTACTTCATACTCAAGTCAAATCATTTTATTTACTAGTTGAGTAGGCTGGAATATATAGAATTTGTCCTTCATAAACATCTTGATCAGCTTGAAAATCATTAACACGTACAATTTGCTGTATTGATATTTCATATCTATCACAAATTGAATTGAGTGTATCACCTTGTTGAACAATGCACATTTTCAAACGAGAAAAGTCTTCTTCGTCATCTCTGGCAAATAAACTGGTTAAATAATGTGCATCCTTCTGATCTTTCTCATCTCTCTCATCCTGATCATCAAGCTCTTCCACTTTCTCAACCTCAGCTTCAGATTTTGAAAAGAAGGAATATTGGACTTCTTGCGGTTCTTCATTTTGTTCTTCTTTTCTTACTTCTACAGAGAACGGATCATAAAGATCTTCCTGCACTTTCTCTTCGTCTTGAATTGGCTCACTATTAAGTACCTCTTGCTGTTCAGTCTCTTCCTGTTCTTCTACTTGCACTGAAAGATCCTGTGAAGAGATTTCAGTAAAGATTTCTTCTTCACTTTCTTCACGACTTTCCGTAACCTCTTTTTGAATGGTAATCGATGGTGGTGACAATTTGTCCATGTCCGAATCATCCGATTCATTTACTTCATAAAATGATGAAAAAGGAGATACTGCTGTCCTTTCAGCTTGAGCAAATGATTCCTCACCATTAACTTCTGTTTCATCTTGACTTTCCCTGTATAATGGTTCAAGCTCTTCTTCTCTAGTTGTTTCAACCTCTTCATTTTGCACAGCTTCACTATCTGAAATCCCGCTAATCGACAAATCTGCTATTAATTTCAAACATTTTAGTTCAGGGAGTTCATAATCAAATGACTCAATCGAAACATAAACATCATCTAATTGTGAAATGCGATTCCTTGGAATGGTAATATCTACTGGGAAGCGATGACTTAATTCACTAATCCCATCTTCCCTCGTTTCAACCTCATTTACATATCTTACGTTTGCATATTCAAAGGAATCCCCTTCACTACCATCTTGATCTATTTTGTATTCACCTGTCAGCAGTAGTGCTCCACGAATTGAGATGTACTGATCATGTTCATGAATTGAAATATCAGGATCTAAAGAAATAGATAAAAGTTCAGATACTTCCTGTCCTTTTTGAAACCATACAGATTCTTCAACAGAAAAACGCAGTTGCTGTTCCTGTGACAAAATAATTCCTCCTTTCAAATAGCCTAGTAAAATAACTATGACATTACAGATGTATGTCTGAAACGAGGAAAATATGAATTAATTTTATCTTTTTCCTTGTATTAGAAAAACACGATTTACCGCCAGAAGGCGGGAGTCGATGTCTTTTCTTATACTTTAATCAAAAAAAAGATTCACCACATTTGTGATGAATCTTTTTTTTATTTTAATAAAGAAAATGCTTTTTTAGCCGCTTCAATTGTACGATCCAAATCTTCATCTGTGTGAGCTGTAGACAAGAATAAGCCTTCAAATTGTGAAGGAGGAAGGAATATTCCTTCATTTGCCATTGTTTGATAATACTTGGCAAAATAATCCAGATTTGATGTTTTAGCTTTTTCATAATTTGTTACATCTTCGTTTGTAAAGAAGAAGCCAATCATAGATCCTGCACGATTGATTGTATGTGGAATCTCATATTCTTTCGCAACCTTGGATAAACCTTCTTCAAGTCTGTCCGCTTTACGTTGAAATTCCTGATAAGATTCTCTTGTTAGCTGCTTTAATGTTTCATAGCCTGCTGTCATGGCTAATGGATTTCCTGATAATGTTCCAGCTTGATAAATTGGACCACTTGGAGCGATTTGCTGCATAATTTCCGCTTTCCCGCCATATGCCCCAACAGGTAAACCTCCACCTATGACTTTACCAAGACAAGTTAAATCTGGAGTCACACCATAAAAATCTTGTGCACATCCATAGTCAACACGGAAGCCTGTCATTACTTCGTCAAAAATCAATAATGAACCATATTGTTCTGTTATTGAACGTAATCCCTCTAGAAAACCTGGTTGAGGAGGTACAACTCCCATGTTACCTGCTACCGGTTCTACAATAACACCTGCAATATCTTCTCCAAATTGCTCAAAAGCGTATCGAGTGCTTTCTAAATCATTATAAGGAACTGTAATTGTATTCTTAGCAATTCCCTCCGGAACACCCGGGCTATCAGGTAATCCCAGCGTCGCTACACCAGAGCCTGCTTTAATTAATAAAGAATCACCATGTCCGTGATAGCACCCTTCAAATTTCACAATCTTATTGCGGCCAGTAAAGCCTCTTGCTAAGCGCAAAGCACTCATAGTAGCCTCAGTGCCTGAGCTGACCATTCGTACAACTTCAATTGAAGGTACACGATCAATGACAAGCTTTGCAAGCTCATTTTCTATTAATGTAGGCGCTCCAAAGCTTGTCCCTGATTCAACAACCTTTTTGATCGCTTCAACCACCGTATCATTGGAGTGACCGTGGATAAGTGGTCCCCATGATAATACATAATCTATATACTCGTTTCCATCAATGTCATAAATTTTTGAGCCTTTTCCCCGTTCCATAAAAATCGGGTTCATGCCAACTGATTTGAAGGCTCTAACAGGACTATTTACTCCTCCTGGCATTAACGTTTGTGCTTCCTTAAATGCTGATTCACTTTTTGCGTAACTATTCATCGGAGTGTTCTCCTTTCAACTTTTTGTAAGAGGTTGTTTAGTTTTCTTCTTTAAGCCAGCGGGCAACGTCTTTTGCAAAATATGTAATCATTAAATCCACACCAGCACGCTTCATTCCGACAAGCATTTCTGTAACGATGGCTTTTTCATCTACCCATCCATTTTGAGCTGCCGCTTTTATCATTGAATATTCTCCACTTACATTATAAGCCACAACAGGTACATTAAACTGATTTTTCACATCACGGATAATATCGAGATATGCTAAAGCAGGCTTCACTATTAAGAAATCCGCACCCTCTTCAAGATCTGACTGTGCCTCTCTCAATGCTTCATCACGGTTAGCAGGATCCATTTGGTATGTCTTACGATCCCCAAACTGTGGTGAACTGTGTGCTGCATCTCGGAACGGTCCATAGAATGCACTAGCGTATTTTACTGCATATGACATAATTGGAATATGCTCAAAACCAGCTTCATCCAATCCATGTCTAATTGCTGCTACAAAGCCGTCCATCATGTTTGATGGAGCAATGATATCCGCACCTGCTTTCGCTTGACTTATTGCCGTACGAGCAAGCAGATCAAGTGTTGGATCATTTAACACCTGACCGTTCTCAACGATACCACAATGTCCATGATCAGTGTATTGACATAGGCACGTATCAGCTACAACAACTAAATCGGGAAATGCCTCTTTCACTTGTCTTGTTGCTCTTTGAACAATCCCTTGATCATGATAAGCTTGTGTTCCCACATCGTCTTTCTCGGCTGGAACCCCAAACAAGATAATTGATTTAATTCCCAATGAAACAATCTCTTCTATTTCTTTATTAAGAAGATCTAGTGATAAATGAAACACACCAGGCATTGATGGTACTTCATTTTGTTTATTTTCTCCTTCTACAACGAAAATTGGATAAATAAAATCTTCAGGGCGAAGATGTGTTTCTCTCATCATTGCTCTTAAATTATTACTGCTGCGTAATCTTCTATGTCTTGTAAATTGAATATTCATTGAATACCCTCCTTATTTTCCACTACATCTATCATCACTTTTATCATATCATCAATTGTATAAGAATCCGGCATTACCCCGGTAAATCCATATTCCATTAACGTATCTTTTGTAATTGGACCTATGCAGATAAAGGTTACTTTTTTAAGATGTTCAAGCAATTCCCTTTGATAGAGTACCTTCATAAAGCTATCAACAGTTGAAGAACTTGTAAACGTTATAAAATCTATATCATTACGCTCAATATATGACAATAGTTTGCTTGTCTCTGAATCATTATGTACCGTTTCATAAACAACTAAGTCTTTTACATAGAATCCATGAGCTGTTAATTGTTCGATTAATACTGGTCTTGCGAGATTACCGCGTATGACAAGGATTCTTGTGTCACGCTGAAGCTTTTCTTTTATTTTTTCAGCTAGTTTTTCAGCCACAAATTCTTCAGGTATGACCGAAACCGTTAAATCAAGCTTTTCCATTTGCTTACTTGTTTTTCTCCCAACAGATGCGGCAACCATATGTTGTAAAGCAGAATAAGGTATATTCCACTGATCAAGATATTTCTTAAAGAATGTAACACCATTGGCACTTGTAAAAACAATACAATCAAACTCGTCCAAACAATTTATTGTTTGTTTTATATTTTTTTCGTTTGACTCATTCCTCTTTATTTCAAGCAGTGGAGTAGATAACGCAATCCCACCCACTTCTTCAATCTTTTGAATAAACTCTTCCACCTGAGCTTTAGCTCTAGTTATTAACACTTTCTTTCCTTGTAATGGAAGAATAGTATCCATTATTGATCAAGCTCCTCTTTTACTCGATCAATCAAGGCTTTTGCCCCCTGATTTGTTAGTAGTTCAGCAACTTTGCCGCCGATTTCATTAGGATCAGTGCCAGAGACCTGTTCTTTATATACCTCTTTACCATCTGGTGAAGCAATTAATCCTGTAAATAGTATTTCTTTTTGATTGTTCACAGTCGCAAAACCAGCGATAGGTACTTGACAGCCGCCTTCCATCTTTGTTAAAAAGGTTCTTTCTGCTGCTACCGCTAATTGTGTTGGTTCATCTGTAAACTTTGCTAATAAGTCTAATAGTTCATGATCATTTTCACGACATTCAATAGCTAATGCACCTTGTCCAACTGCTGGTAAACAAACCTCAGGCTCTAAAAACTCGGTTACGACATCTTTACTCCAACCCATTCTTGATAAGCCTGCAGCTGCTAAAATAATCGCATCATAGTCTTCTGTCTTCAGCTTTTCAAGCCTAGTGTCGATATTTCCTCTAATCCATTTAATTTCTAAATCAGGCCGCTCAATTAATAGTTGGGCACTTCTTCTTAAACTACTCGTTCCGATAACAGCTCCGCTTGGTAAATCAGAAAGTTTTTTGTGGTCTTTAGAAATAAGTACATCTCTATGGTCTTCACGGTTTGGAACACATCCAATCGTTAAACCTTCAGGAAGAATTCCCGGCATATCTTTCATACTATGAACAGCCATATCAATGTCTCCATCTAACATCGCTTGTTCAATTTCTTTCACGAACAGCCCTTTTCCGCCGACCTTTGATAATGTAACATCAAGAATTTTGTCACCTTTCGTAACAATTTCTTTAATTTCAAATTCAAAAGGTAAACCAAATGATTTTAATTGATCGATTACCCAATTTGTTTGAGTTAATGCTAATTTACTACGTCTAGAACCTACTACTATTTTTCGCATAATTGCCTCCTACTTTGTTAAAAAGCCATATCATGAATCCCAAAAATGAAATCTTGATAAACTACCGAACAAGAAAAAGTTAATTAATAACACCAGAAAGGACGCTAAGTTTAGTAAGGCAACAGATTTACCTTGCAATTCCTTTACAATTCGCATATATAAATAAACTCCATATGTAAAAATGACCATAAAAGAACCAAGCACCTTTGCATCATACCAATGAAAATTTTGCACTTTTATATAAGCCCAAATGATACCAAGTATTAAACTTAGTAACAGCATTGGTACTCCAATGACATTTAATACATATGACATATGATCCAGTTTTGACAAATCTTCTATTCTAAGAAGGCGCTTTCCCCACTTTTTCTTTTTCAATAAATTATATTGAATGGTATAAAGAATGGAAAAAACAAAAGACAAGGAAAATGCCCCATAGGATAAAATCGCCATTGTAATATGAATCAACAATAATTCTGATACGAGCTGACTTGAAACAGCAGCTGATTCATATTGCGTTGGAGCAAAGGTATGTAGAGCCATCATGATAAACCCGATCACATTTGTAAAGAAGATGATAAACTCCGCTTTTAAGAAACGATTTAACACGACAGACAAGGTAACGAGTACCCAGGTATAGAAATACAATCCTTCAAATACATTTAATACCGGAAATCTTCCTGTTTCAAACATACGTGCAAATAAAAAAATTGTTTGTAAGAGCCAAACAATAGAAAGCAACCAGAAGGCAGCTTGTTTCGCCTTCCGGTTGTTATTTAAAAAATCTATAAAATATAAAAGTACACATACTGCATAAAGAATAATGGTTACTTCATTAATTCTACTTAAGCTCATCTCCATAAAAGAAAAGTCCTCTCACTTACGATTGAAGTGAAGCACGATAAATCTGTTGGTTCGTACCAACCTCATGACTCTCTGATTTATCTATTTTCATTTGCTCTTCAACAGCATCTTCAATATTAAAGATTTTCATAAATAAATCTAATGATTCCTGAGCATTTGCTTCTCCGGAAAGTTCTTTTACTTTTACAATTGGATCTTTCAACAACTGATTAATAATACTTTTGGTATGCTTGCTCAGTACCTTTCTTTCACGATCAGTTAAATTAGGCATTTTACGTTCAATACTTTCCATTGTTTCAGCTTGAATCGTTAAAGCCTTTTGGCGCAAAGCTGAAATGACCGGTACAACTCCAAGAGTATTAATCCATTGCTTAAATTGAACAATTTCTTCTTCAATCATTAGTTCAATTTTTTCCGCTGCGATCTTTCTTTCTTGTAAATTTGCTTCAACGATCCCTTGCAAATCATCAATATCATATAAAAATACGCTATCTAATTCAGCGAGCCTAGGGTCTAAATCACGTGGTACAGCAATATCCACCATGAATAATGGTCGACCTTTTCTCATTTTCTCAACATGTGTCATCATGTCTTTCGTAATCACAAAATCTTTTGCACCTGTTGAGCTAATAAGAATATCTGCTTCAATAAGGCCACATTGAAGTTCATTTATACCCTTTGCATATCCATCAAATCGACTTGCCAACTGCTCTGCCTTTTGAAGAGTCCTATTCATAACAGTCACTTTACCAACACCGCTGCCATGTAAATTTTGGGCCGCCAGCTCTCCCATTTTCCCGGCACCTAAAATAAGTACATGTTTAGAGCGAAGGTCACCAAAAATCTTTTTCGCAAGCTCAACTGCTGCATAACTAACTGAAACTGCATTAGCCCCAATCTCTGTTTCAGAGTGGGAACGTTTTGCCAGTGTAATCACTTGTTTAAACAACTGATTGAAAACCGTTCCAATAGTATGGTTCTCTTGTGCTTGCAAAAAGCTCGACCGAACCTGACCAAGGATTTGAGTTTCTCCCAGAATCATTGAATCTAAGCCACAAGCAACTTTACATAGATGTTCAAGTGCACCATCCTGCTCAAGGATCGTTAAGTATGGTGATATGTTTTCTTTATCTAATCCAAACCAATCAGCCAAAAAGGCCTTTATATAATAACGACCTGTATGAAGTTGATCTACGACAGCATAAATCTCTGTTCTATTACATGTCGACACGATCACATTCTCAAGGATACTTTTTTGTTTTTTTAACTGTTTCATCGCATCAGTAAGCTCATTAGGTTGAAATGAGAGCTTCTCGCGAATTTCAACAGGGGCTGTTTTATAATTTAAGCCGACAACAAGTATATGCATTTTCTTATACACCCCCATGTACAAGGATCTCTACTTATTAGTATATCACTCTTCATTTTAATTCCCTCAAAAAAATGTGAACAGTCTTTGAAACTGTATGTTATGATAATTTATGTTTGTATGTTTGACTGTTACACTTTATCTGTGTAATACTTCACAAAGATTCTACACAGTATGACACTATTCTCAACTATTCTCTCTGTACAATATCAGATATTATGCTGTTAATCAAGTTATTGGTTTGGATATGCTTACAGTATTTACTAGTATGTACAATTATGATTATCATTATTTGACAAGAGGTGCACAATGAAAAAAATCACATTATTACCAGCTATTATTTTGTTTAGTGTTGGCATTTTTTATTCTATCCAGAAATTAAATATTCATTTATTTGAAGGACAAAGCAGCTGGGAAGTTTTATTAATTTTACTTGGCTTTGCATTTTTAATTAGCGGCCATTTCGAGCAGGATTCAAGTGCTATTTTACCTGGAGTTATTTTAGCGGGAGTCGGGATTCATTTTTTCTTTTATGAAAAAGTTCCATCATGGCCGGCACATTCAGCTTCATTTTTATTTATTATCTCAGTCGGCCTTATATTAACAGCAATAAAAACAAAGTCCGGGTATTTACAAGGAGTAATCTTACTTGCAATTGGCTTGTTTTTGCACTTTTTTCCTGCAATAATGGGGTCCCTCTCTATAGTTGAAAATGGAGTGAACAGCATTGAAACATATTGGCCATTTTTATTTGTGGTTATTGGCGGTGTTCTATTAGTAGTTATACGTAAAAAGTAAGAGACTCTGGTTATGACCAGAGTCTCTTTTTGTACTATCAGAAAGTATATAAATTTTATGGATACTAGTATAAGAAAAACTAAGGCTTTCGTCATTAGGACTTGGCGACAAGCCAAGTTTTTCTAATTATTCTGATGTATATTCTCCGATTACCTTCCAAGCATCGTCTTTTCCTAATCCTGTTTCAGATGAGAAAATAACAAATTCATCGGATTTCTCCATATTCAAGGCGTCTTTAATTACTTTTGCGTGCTTTTGCCATTTTCCTTTTGGGATTTTGTCCGCTTTCGTTCCAACAATTATAGTCGGGATGTCATAATGTTTTAGGAAATCATACATCAGCATGTCATCATTTGTTGGCGGATGGCGAAGGTCAATCAGTAAAATAACGGCTCGAAGCTGTTCACGGGTCGTAATATATGTTTCAATCATTTTCCCCCATGCTTCTCTTTCTTTTTTACTAACCTTCGCATATCCATACCCAGGGACATCTACAAAATGTAATTGTTCGTTGATAATGTAAAAGTTTAACGTTTGGGTTTTCCCTGGCTTTGATGAAATTCTAGCTAGAGCCTTCCTACCTAGCATTTTATTTATAAAGGAAGATTTTCCAACATTCGATCTACCAGCTAAAGCAACTTCAGGTAAATCTCCTTCTGGGTATTGTTGTGGCTTAACAGCACTAATCACGATTTCTGAACTTGTAACCTTCATTCTTTCTCCTCTGTTAGCGCATGTTTTAACACTTCATCTAAATGTGAGACAAGGACAAAGGTCAATTCTTTTCGGACACTTTCCGGAATATCGTCCAAGTCTTTTTCATTATCTTTCGGTGCAATGATTTTTGTTAATCCTGCCCGATGTGCACTAAGTGTTTTTTCTTTTAACCCGCCAATTGGCAGTACTCGGCCACGCAGTGTAATTTCACCAGTCATCCCAACTTCTTTACGAACTGCTCTGCCGGTTAATGCTGAAATCAACGCTGTTGCCATTGTGATACCTGCTGATGGCCCATCCTTTGGTACAGCACCTTCTGGTACATGAATATGGATATCATTCTTTTCATGGAAATCACGATCGATATGAAGCTCTTCAGCACGGGAGCGGATATAACTAAACGCAGCTTGAGCTGATTCCTTCATAACATCTCCAAGCTTACCTGTAAGAATGAGCTTTCCTTTACCAGGTGTTACCGACACTTCAATTGAAAGTGTGTCACCACCTACAGTTGTATAAGCTAAACCAGTTGCCACACCGACCTGGTCTTCTAATTCCGCTTGTCCGTATCTAAATCGTTTTTTCCCTAGAAAATCTTCAATATTCTTTTCGGTAATTACGATTTTCTTACGTTCTTGCTTAACAATCATTTTAGCCGCTTTTCGGCAAATACCTGCTAGTTGGCGTTCTAAGCTACGAACACCAGCTTCTCTTGTGTAATAACGAATAATGCTTTGAATAGCATCATCTCGTAGTTGCAGATGAGATTTTTTTAAGCCATGATCGTTTAACTGCTTCGGCAATAAATGATCTTTCGCAATATGAACCTTTTCCAGTTCAGTATAACCCGCTATATTTATAATCTCCATACGATCACGAAGTGGACCCGGAATTGTAGCAAGATTATTTGCAGTTGCAATGAACATAACTTTTGATAAATCATAAGTCTCTTCAATATAGTGATCACTAAAATTATGATTTTGCTCTGGATCCAATACTTCAAGCAAGGCTGATGAAGGATCACCTCTAAAATCACTGGACATCTTGTCGATTTCATCTAATAGGAAAACAGGGTTTACTGTGCCTGCTTTTTTCATGCCTTGGATGATTCTGCCGGGCATTGCTCCTACATAAGTTCGCCTGTGACCACGTATCTCTGATTCGTCTCTTACACCACCAAGTGAAATCCTGACAAAATGACGATTTAAAGATTTTGCCACTGACTTAGCTAATGACGTCTTACCTACACCAGGTGGTCCTGCAAGGCAAAGAATTGGCCCTTTTAACGAGTTTGTCAGCTGTTGAACGGCTAAATATTCAATTACCCGGTCTTTAACTTTTTCAAGGCCGTAATGTTCTTCATTCAAAATTTCTTCCGCAACATTCACATCAAGACGATCTTCAGTTGCTTTTGTCCACGGTAATGAGATTAGCCATTCAATATAATTTCGAATCACAGCACTTTCAGCAGAGCTTGACGGTACTTTTTCATATCGATCAAGTTCCTTTAAAGCAACTTCCTTTACATGGTCCGGCATTCCAACTTCATCTAAACGCTCTTTAAGTGTGGAAACTTCCCCAAGCTTTCCTTCTTTTTCACCAAGCTCCTTTTGGATGGCCTTCATCTGTTCACGTAAATAATATTCTTTCTGTGTTCGCTCCATTGATTTTTTTACACGTTGACCTATTTTTTTCTCAAGTTGGACAACTTCTTTTTCATTATGGAGGATTGAGATCACTTTATTTAATCGCTCTGTCATATCAAGAGTCTCTAGTACCTCTTGCTTATCTTTAAGTTTTAAAGGTAGATGTGATGTAATAATGTCTGCCATTCTTCCAGGTTCTGTAATATCAGATACTGTTGCATATGTTTCTGCTGAAATCTTCTTCGAAAGCTTTATGTATTGCTCAAAATATTCTAGCATGGTTCTCATTAACGCTTCTTCTTCAACACTTTTTTCTTCCGGGTCCGGATATACAGCAACTTCAACAGAGTAATATTCTTCTTCATCTACAAAGCGTTGGATTTCACCACGCTCTAATCCCTCAACAAGGACACGAATTGTCCCGTTAGGTAGTTTTAACATTTGCTTTATTTTCGTTAATGTTCCAATTTCATAAATATCTTCTTTTTTTGGCTCATCTATCGAAATCTCTTTTTGTGTCGTTAAAAAGATAATATGATCATCCATCATCGCCTTTTCTAACGCCTGTACAGATTTATCTCTCCCTACATCAAGGTGTAGTACCATTGTTGGATATACTAACAAGCCTCTTAATGGTAGGAGGGGTACGATTTGAGTAGTTGATTTCGCCATGCGTTTACACCTCCATGACAATATAGTTCATTCTTGTACAATTCTATCTTATTCTTTTTATAGTGTCTATTTTAACCACTTTTAGTCAATAGGTAGTATACCCTAAACGATTCTACCTGAAAAAAATTGTGATATATGAAGCATCTGTTAAACTCATATAGTATTAAGAAAAAGAATAATGCCTATTTTACACTATTATTCCTGCTTAGATAATATTTTTTTAAGAATAAACATGAAAACATGAGTAGAGACCTCCTTCTATAATGACCAATATATGGTCTTAAGTTGGTAGGCCCCTTTATGAGATTAAACTGATTCCTGATGTGGAAAGTTTTGTGAATTTTTTTGGATTCTATTAGGTAATTCAGTTGGCGGATCAACTAGAGCTATATCAAATACCTCTTGTAAATGTGTGACAGGAATAATCGTAATTCCTTCAATATCTTTCAGAATCGATTGGACATTCTCCTTAGGAATTATCACAGTGTCTGCTCCTGCCTTTTTTGCTGCCTTGATTTTTGGTATAACTCCACCAATCGGTTTAACATTCCCGTGAATACTGATCTCTCCTGTCATCGCGACTTTATTGCTGATCGGGATTTTATGGATGGCTGAAAAAATACCTGTTGCCATTGCAATACCAGCAGAAGGTCCATCAATTGGTGTCCCTCCTGGGAAATTCACATGGATGTCATAATCTGCAGCCTTAATTCCCATCGAGCGTAAAACAGTGATCACATTTTCCACTGACCCTTTCGCCATACTTTTTCTGCGAATGGATTTTGAACGGTCACCTATGCTTTCTTCTTCCACAATACCTGTAATATTAATTGTGCCCTTTTCTTTTTCAGCAGGAATAACCGTTACTTCTATTTCGAGTAATGCACCCGTATTCGGCCCATAAACAGCGAGACCATTTACTAAACCAACCTTTGATGTTTCTTCAATTTTCTTTTCATGACGTGGCGTTAATTGACTTGAATGTATGACCCATTCTATATCTTCAACAGTAATTTCCTTACGATCTTCTGACATGGCCATTCCTGTTGCAATTTGCATTAAGTTTACAACTTCACGTCCATTTCGAACATAAGACGTCAGCAAGTGAATTCCTGCTTCACTAACTTCCATTTCTACCTTATCTGCTGCTTTTCTAGCAACAATAGCGAGTTCTTCCTGCTCTAAATCTCTAAAAAAGACTTCGAGACATCTTGAACGAATTGCCGGCGGAATTTCGTTTGGAGTTCTTGTAGTAGCTCCTATTAAGCGGAAATCGGCTGGTAGACCATTTTTAAAGATATCATGAATATGAGTTGGAATCTGTGTGTTCTCTTCGTTATAATAAGCACTTTCTAAGAAAACTTTTCGATCCTCTAACACCTTTAATAGCTTATTCATTTGAATTGGATGTAATTCACCAATTTCATCAATAAATAAGACGCCGCCATGTGCGTGTGAAACTGCTCCTTGTTTCGGTTGAGGAATTCCTGCCTGTCCCATAGCCCCGGCTCCTTGATAAATAGGATCATGAACTGATCCGATTAACGGATCTGCAATTCCCCTTTCATCAAATCTCGCTGTTGTTGCATCAAGTTCAACAAAAACAGCATTTTCTTTGAAAGGAGATCTCTTATTACGTTTCGCTTCTTCTAATACCAATCTCGCCGCTGCTGTTTTTCCAACTCCAGGTGGTCCATATACAATAACATGCTGAGGATTAGATCCACAGAGGGCAGCACGCAAGGAACGAATCCCATCTTGTTGTCCTACTATATCTTGAAAGCTCTTTGGACGAACTTTTTCAGCTAAAGGTTCTGTAAGTCTAATAGCCCTCATCTTCCTTAGCTGTTCCATTTCTTTTTTAGATTCTCGATCAATTGAAATCTTTTGAGTTCGCTGATTTTTTAATAAGTTCCAAAAATACAACCCAATAACAATCCCAAAAAATAACTGAATAAACAAAGCGATACTAGTCCAGCTCATTTGTCGGTCCCTCCTACCATGATGTCGTCTTACCGCTACGATGGAAAATAAAACTACATATATGACTTCGTTGAGAGGTCTTTTCCAATCCTTTTGCCCTAATCAATTTTTTCACTAACATATTAAATATGATCTGTTTTTTCTATATGTATAGGAAGATAATCTCCCCGTAGATGGACAAAAGGGCAAGCTTGGCTTGCCATCTTTTTGTAGAAGCGGTTATTTATAGCTAGTATCTCCTTTGTTTCTTTGGAATAAACATCACTCTAAGGAAAGTTTTAGCTTATGAATATGTATAAAAAAACTCATTAATTATTGCGGTAGAATAAGCTCTACTGTACAAAAAAGGAAGCCGGTAATTATGCGGCTTCCTTTTTGTATATATATTATGCAGATGTCTTTTTATCTTCCTGGATTACAGTTCCATCACTTAAAACAAGTTTAGGAGGTGTTTCTCCCAGAACAGTTTCAGCTGTGATGATAGCTTTTACAATATCTTCACGAGATGGTAAGTCAAACATCATATCAAGCATAATGCCCTCAATAATTGATCTTAATCCACGTGCACCTGTTTTTCTTTCAATCGCTTTTTTAGCAATTTCTAATAGAGCTCCATCTTCAAACTCAAGTTCAACACCATCTAAATCAAGCATTTTTTGGTATTGCTTTACAAGTGCATTTTTTGGTTTAGTTAAGATTTCAACTAATGCGTCTTCATCTAACGGCTCTAAACTTGCAATAACAGGTAAACGACCAATAAATTCCGGTATTAAACCAAATTTTAATAAGTCTTCCGGTAATACCTGTGAAAGTAATGCTTTCTTATCAAGATCAGCATTTTTGTTATCTGAACCAAAGCCAATTACTTTACGTCCTAGGCGACGTTTGATAATTTGCTCTATTCCATCAAATGCTCCCCCACAAATAAATAAGATATTTGTTGTATCAATTTGAATAAATTCTTGATGTGGGTGTTTTCTGCCACCTTGAGGAGGAACGCTCGCCACTGTACCTTCAAGAATTTTCAAGAGTGCCTGTTGAACACCTTCACCAGATACATCACGTGTTATAGATGGGTTTTCGGATTTACGGGCTACCTTATCAATTTCATCAATATAGATGATTCCTTTTTCAGCCTTTTCTACATCATAATCTGCAGCTTGAATAAGTTTAAGTAAAATATTTTCAACATCTTCTCCAACATATCCTGCTTCAGTTAGTGATGTAGCATCAGCAATCGCAAACGGAACATTTAATATTCTAGCTAAAGTTTGAGCTAGTAAAGTTTTCCCGCTACCAGTTGGCCCGATCATCGAAATATTACTTTTTGAAAGCTCAACATCATCAATTTTACTATTAGAGTTAATCCGCTTATAGTGATTATACACGGCAACAGCTAATGATTTCTTTGCTTGATCTTGACCAATTACATATTCATTCAGGATCTCTTGGATCTCTCTTGGCTTCGGTACATCTTTAAATTCAACTTCTTCCTCTGTTCCCAACTCTTCTTCCACAATCTCAGTGCAAAGCTCAATACATTCATCACATATATAGACTCCAGGTCCAGCTACAAGCTTACGAACCTGATCTTGAGTTTTTCCGCAAAACGAACATTTTAATTGTCCTTTTTCATCGTTAAATTTAAACATTGTTTCACCCCTTATATCTTTATCTCAAACAAGCAATTCCATCTTACCCTTATCGTTTTTACAAACAGGAAAATAGGTAGATGAAGATGGACCAAAGAAAAACAATTGTTTAGAAAAACTTGACTTGTCGCCAATGCCTAAGGCGGAGCCTTTCGTTTTTCTTACTACTGTCAACTCTAAATTTTGAAACTTTTTGACAGGTATAAATAAGTATGTACTGCATTTTACCATAACTGGATCACAAAAAGGTAATAATACCACTTGAGCATATTGAAAAAGCTTACAAACCTTATTGTTTATTGCTCCATTTAATTATACTTTTACTATATGTATGTATTGACTTTCTAATATCATTCCCAAAGGAATATAAATAAAACATGATTGTATAAAACAAGGCACGATCTGCTCGCGCCTTGTTCTTCTATTTTATATTATGCAACAACTTTGCTGTTTTCCACAAGAAAATCAATTGCTTTACGAACTTTTAGATCTTCTTTAAGTCCTTCAGCGTTTCCACCTAAAGCTTGTTTAATGTTTTCAATCGGCATGTTGTACATTTCAGCCATTTTTACTAATTCTGCTTCTACGTCTTCATCAGAAACTTCAATGTTTTCAGCTTTAGCAATTGCTTCTAGAGTTAAGTTATATTTTACACGCTTCTCAGCATCCTCTTTCATTTGAGCTTTTAAAGCCTCTTCGTCTTGACCAGAGAATTGGAAGTATAACTCAAGATTCATTCCTTGCATTTGTAGACGTTGTTCAAATTCTTGCATCATGCGAGAAATTTCATTGTCAATTAAAGCATTAGGAATTTCAACTTCAACACCCTCAGCAGCTTTTTCTACTAAAGTATCACGCAGATTGTTTTCTGATTCGGATTTTTTCGCTTCTTCAAGGCGTGTTCTTGTTTGAGCTTTTAATTCATCAAGAGTTTCAACCTCTTCATTAACGTCCTTAGCAAAATCATCATCTAATGCAGGAAGTTCTTTCGTTTTAATTTCATGTACTTTCACTTTGAATACTGCTGGTTTACCTGCAAGATTTTCAGCATGGTATTCTTCAGGGAATGTTACTTCCACTTCTTTTTCTGCTCCAGCTTCCAAACCAACTAGTTGCTCTTCAAACCCTGGAATGAAAGAACCTGAACCGATTTCTAATGAATAGTTTTCAGCAGCTCCGCCTTCGAATGCTTCACCGTCAACATAACCGTCAAAATCGATTACAGCCGTATCACCATTTTCAATTGTTCCTTCTTCTTTTACAACTAATTCAGCATGACGCTCTTGTAATTGTTTTAGTTCGCTTTCAACATCTTCGTCTGTTACAGTATCGTCTAATTTTTCAACTTCTAGACCTTTGTATTCACCTAATTTTACTTCAGGTTTAACAGTTACTTTTGCAGTGAAAATTAAGCTTTTGCCTTTTTCGATTTGTTCTACATCAATTTCCGGACGATCAACCGGCTCAATACCAGCTTCATCAACTGCATTTGGATATGCTGTTGGTAAAATGATGTCTAACGCGTCCTGGTATAAAGATTCTACACCAAAACGTTGTTCGAACATTCCACGTGGAATTTTACCTTTACGGAATCCAGGAATTGAAACTTGTTTTACTACTTTTTTAAATGCTTCATCAAGTGCTTGTGTGAAGTCCTCTGCAGAAACTTCAACCGTAAGAACGCCTTCGTTCCCCTCTAATTTTTCAAATTTAACTGACATATTTGCTGTCCCTCCAAAGATCTATCATGATTTGTGCGAATAAGTGATAGGTAAATTGTGGTTGCTTGTCACAGTTTAAACAATCGCCCACTATCATATACCTGTTTTTATGTACGGTAAAAGTAACCGAATACTAAACATGCTTAGGATTTCGCATAAAAAAGAAGGTCAATTTGTCCAAAATAAAATAGACCTTAATTACGATGATCACTATTTTGCAACCATTTTATTATAACATAGAATGAATTCCTTTCAACATATAGCTCATATTTGAAAATAAGAAATTTCTTCTATTTTATATATTTTTTCACAAGCTTCTTGTAATGATAACGCAGACTTAGCATAAATTTGTTCAATTTCTTCATCTTCAATAGAAATTCCATGTAGTGAATAACCTACAACATGTAAGGCTGCAGCCCATAGCTTTACATCCTCAGGCTGTGGTAAAAATGGATACATAACATATAAATGTCTGACCCATACCTCTTTTACAGCTTCAAAAAGGGTAGGATTTTCACTGCCTAATGTATCATCCAAGTAATTTAATACTTTTTTTGCAAACGGGACATCAGCTGGATCCTTTAGTTTTGCGGGTACAACATTCATCGCTTCCCCAAACTTTACTACCGTTACTTCCTTCTCTAATTCATGCTCGATCATAACATGTAAGATCATCGATTTAATCGTTGGATGTACTTCTTCTCCTTCTAAAAGGAGTCTGAGAGTGTTAATATGCTTATTTATATTTCTGTCTCTTAACGAATGCACATATCCCATTTGTTTTTGGGGATCTTGTAATAAATCTTCTACGTAAATTTCTTCATTACTTTCTTGGTCTTCTTCCTCTACTAGTAGCTCTTCACTATTTTGATTCATTCTACGACTAAATTCCAATAACTTATAAAAGTGTTCGGCACTTTCTGCAGGAAGATGGTTTTCTTCAAGAACCGCTTCAATTGTTGACTGGACTTCCTGGTATTCCCGAAGTTGAATTAAAATCGTTAAATAGATTTGTAGTACGGTAAAATAATGCCCGATATCCTCTTGAAGCATTTTTTTACAGATGTCCTTCGCCTCACTTAGTTCTCCGAGTTCCATTAAACAAATAGCCATCCCTAGATGGATTTCAGCTTTGTCTTCTTTTAATTTTTTTGCTTCTGCGAACATATCTAATGCTGCGTGAAATTTCTTTTCTTTTAAAAGAGCCATTCCTTTATCAAGATAACGTTCTTTTAAATTCGGAAATAATACAACATTGTTCTTTTTTTGTTTCATATATGGTCAACTCCAGCACCCTATCTTTGCATACAAGTGTATCAATCCAACAGGTGGAAAACAAGTTTGGGTGTCATTGAATACGACTAATATAGTATAAAAAGTGAGAGTAATAAATTTCAGCCTTTTAAAAAAGCCAAAAGAAAAAGAGCAATCATTATAAAAATGATGCTCTTCTTTCTTCAAACTGTTTAATTTTTTCATCATAATTTAAAGTTAGATCGATTTCATCTTTTCCATATAAAAGCATATCTTTCCAATAAGCGTCTACCTCAAATGATTTTGATAACCCTTGATTATCAGAAATTAATTGTTCTCCAAGATCAATCGTCAACACATAGTTGTCATCATTGGTCTTCTCACGTATCACATCTAAATCTGATTGCTCTAATGCTATAGGTAATAAACCGTTTTTAAGACAGTTCTGATGAAAGATATCTGCATAAGACGGCGCAAGAATAACTTGAAATCCATAGTCAGACAGAGCCCACGGAGCGTGCTCACGTGATGATCCGCAGCCAAAGTTTTCTCCTGCAAGTAAGATTGTCGCTCCTTTGCTTTTTTCCTGGTTTAATTCAAATTTCGGATTTTCAGATCCATCGTCTAAATATCTCCAATCAAAAAATGCAAAACGGCCATAACCTGTTTTTTCTATTCTTTTTAAGAATTGTTTAGGAATGATTTGATCTGTATCTACATTTGCTCTATTTAATACAGCTACTTTACCTGTATGTGTAGTAAAAGGTTGCATGTTGTCCCTCCTAATGTTGTACTTTTAGATGCTCATCGCATTTTTTTGAATATGACGGACATCCACAAATCGTCCATGTAAAGCTGCTGCTGCAGCCATTGCAGGGCTTACTAGATGTGTTCTAGCTCCTTTACCTTGTCTTCCTTCAAAGTTACGATTTGAAGTTGAAGCACAGCGTTCACCTTCTGGAACAACATCATTATTCATACTTAGACACATACTGCATCCTGATTCTCGCCATTCAAAGCCTGCTTCTTTAAAGATCACATCCAGACCTTCTTCTTCTGCTACTTTTTTGACTTTTTGTGAACCCGGTACAACAATGGCACTTACATTTTCCGGTACCTTTTGCCCTTTAAAGCTTTGAATAATTTCTGCAGCTTGTCTTAGGTCTGTTAAGCGTGAGTTTGTACAAGATCCTATAAAGACGTGATCGATAGTAATATCTTCAATCTTAGTATTTGGTTGTAATCCCATATAGCTGAAAGCACGGTTTGCTTCATCAAGTTCTTCAGCATTTTGGAAATCATTTAAATCAGGAGTTTTCTCATCAACACCTACTGACATGCCTGGATTTGTTCCCCAAGTAACCATTGGTGCAATTTCTTCACCTTTTACCGTTATAACTTGATCAAACTCGGCACCTTCATCTGTTCTTAACGTTTTCCAGTATTCTACTGCACGATCAAACTCTTCCCCTTTAGGCGCATACTTTCTACCTTTAATGTAAGAGAAAGTTATTTCATCAGGTGCAATAAGACCAGCTCTGGCTCCTGCCTCAATTGACATATTACAGATCGTCATTCTTTCATCCATTGAAAGACTTTCAATGACTTCACCTGTATATTCAATAATATAGCCAGTACCAAAGCGAACACCATATTTACCTATTACAGCAAGAATTACATCCTTTGCTGTTACTCCCTTTTGAAGCTTACCAGGCACATGAATATTTAACGTTTTAGGACGCTGTCTCCATAATGTTTGAGTTGCTAATACATGTTCAACCTCGCTGGTTCCAATCCCAAAAGCAATCGCACCAAATGCACCATGAGTTGAAGTGTGGCTGTCTCCACAAACAATTGTTTTTCCAGGTAGTGTTAGCCCTAGTTCCGGCCCAATTACGTGAACAATTCCTTGATCTTCACTTTGCAGGTCAGCTAACCGGATACCGAATTCCTGACAGTTTCTTTCCAAAGCACTAATTTGGTTTTTCGCTACCTCATCATTGATTACAAAACGATTGACAGTTGGGACATTATGATCCATTGTTGCAAATGTTCGGTCGGGTCTTCTTACTTTACGATTTTTCTCTCGTAATCCTTCAAAAGCCTGTGGTGATGTTACTTCATGAATTAAGTGTAGGTCGATATATAAAAGATCCGGCTTTCCCTGTTCTTGTTGGACGATATGTTCGTCATAGATCTTTTCTATGATCGTTCTTGGCTTCATGGTCATAAACCTCCTTTAATAGATGGAAAATGAGGGGCTGACAATAATAATTGTCATACCCCTCAGGTCCTGATGCAATATGATGAATACCTGCACCTGGATTTTATAATCGGTAAACTCACTTAGAGTAAGCCTCCATAATATTAATAATTGCATGGTCATCGGATATTGCATTTTTTATTTCTTCAGCCATTTGCGTTGTTGAAATAGCTTTTTCGCCATTTACAAGATCAGCTGTACGTGCACCTGAATTTAAGACGTTATCAACAGCTTTTTCAATCGCCTTTGCTTCTTCTTCCATTCCAAAAGATTGGCGAAGCATCATGGCTGCTGAAAGAATTGTTGCAATTGGGTTTGCTTGATTCTTACCAGCTATATCTGGCGCTGAACCGTGAATTGGTTCATATAAATGCAAACCTGTTGAAGATAGACTGGCAGATGATAGCATTCCTAGGGAACCTGTAATCATCGATGCTTCATCACTTAAAATATCCCCAAACATATTTTCCGTCACAATGACATCAAATTGTCGAGGCGAGCGTATAAGCTGCATTGCCGCATTATCAACTAGCATATGCTCTAACGTTACTTCAGGGTATCTTGCAGCTACTTCTTCTGCTACTTCACGCCAAACTCTACTTGACTCCAGAACATTTGCTTTATCAACAGATGTCACATGCTTACGGCGTTTCCCGGCGACCTCAAATGCTGTAACAAGTATTCTCTCGATTTCCTTTCTCTTATAGAACAAGGTATCGACAACTGCATCTTCACCATCTTTTACCACACGCTCACTTGGCTTACCGAAATATAAGCCGCCTGTTAGTTCTCGTACGATAACAAAATCCACTCCATTAACATACTCCCTCTTCAAAGGGGAAGAATCTAACAAACTCTCAAATGTTGTAATCGGGCGTAAGTTAGCAAATAAGTCTAATTCCTTACGCAATGCTAGTAGACCACGCTCCGGTCGAAGTTCAACTGGATTTTGATCCCATTTCGGTCCTCCAACAGCCCCTAAAATGATGGCATCAGATTGTTTACAAATTTCAATTGTTTCTTGTGGCAGTGGATTGCCTTTTTGATCAATGGCCGTACCACCTATCAAACCATAGTTAAATTGGAATTGATGATTGAAATGTTCAGCGACAGCTTTTAATATTTCGACAGTTACATCAACTACTTCTTTACCAATTCCATCACCTGGTAATAATGCAATTGTTTTTTTCATGTTCTATCCCCCTTCACTCTAAGTTCCTTAATTTTGTAGACCTGTTTTTAAATTTCAGTACATGTTGCACTGCTGCTACATCAACTTTAACGTAACAGGAACAGCTGCTTCATTATGATCTAATCAGAGTTTTTCTAGTAATTTAGCAATCTCCAGCTTTTTCACAAAATAAAATACGAACCTGGAGATTGCTCACAATAACAGAGATTTATATCAAACAGATTAGTTTTTTACACTCACTGCTTCTTTTTGTTTTTGTTTAGATTTTACAAACGGCATCATTGCGCGTAATTTTTTACCTACAACTTCGATTTGGTGCTCATTTTCATTGTTATTAATTGCATTAAATTGTGGACGGTTTGCTTGGTTTTCAAGGATCCATTCTTTTGCGAATTTACCAGTTTGGATGTCTTTAAGAACTTCTTTCATCGCTTCTTTAGAGCTACTGTCTACAACGCGTGGTCCTGAAACGAAGTCACCCCATTGTGCTGTATCAGAGATTGAATATCTCATACCCGCCATACCATCTTCATACATTAAGTCTACGATTAATTTTAATTCGTGTAAGCACTCAAAGTATGCTACTTCCGGTTGGTAACCTGCTTCTACTAATGTTTCAAATCCAGCTTTTACAAGTGAAGTTAATCCTCCACAAAGTACTGCTTGCTCACCGAATAGATCTGTTTCTGTTTCTTCTTTAAATGTTGTTTCTAATACACCAGCACGTGCAGATCCAACACCTTTTGCATAAGCTAATGCTTTATCTTTCGCTTGACCTGTTACGTCTTGATAAATAGCGAATAATGCAGGTACACCAGCACCTTCTTCGTATGTTCTTCTTACCAAGTGACCTGGTCCTTTTGGAGCAACTAAGAATACATCAACATCTGCAGGTGGTACGATTTGGCTGAAATGTACGTTAAAGCCGTGTGCGAATACTAAAGAGTTTCCAGCTTCTAAACCTGCTTTGATTTCTTCTTCGTAAACTTTTGCTTGTTGCTCATCTGGAAGTAATACCATTACTAAATCACCAAGCTCTGCAGCTTCAGCAACAGATACAACATGATGTCCATCTTCTACAGCTTTATTGAAAGATCCACCTTGACGAACCCCAACTACTACGTCAACTCCGCTTTCTTTTAGGTTAAGTGCATGTGCATGACCTTGTGAACCATATCCAATGATTGCTACCTTTTTCCCTTGTAATGCTGCTTCGTTTACGTCACCGTTATAATATACTTTTGTCATTTTATACTCTCTCCTTCAAATCTTTTTTTAGAATAAAATTAGGTTTCTTGCTATATATGAATCTTTTAAACCTGGCTTAATCAGGCAAGATTGCAAACAAATTAAACAATTGAGATAGGAACTTCTTTTGATGCTCTTTGCGTTCCACGCGTAAATGCAGTAGTACCGGTACGAGCGATTTCTTTAATGCCATATGGTTTTAATAAATCGATAAGTACTTCAATTTTCTCAGGCTCACCAGTAACCTGCACAACAACACTTTCTCGACTTACATCAATAACTGTTGCTCTAAATGGCTGAATAAGTCCTTGAATTTCCATTCTTGTTGCTGGTGTTGACATTACTTTTATTAATGCCAGTTCTCTGGATACAATGGAGTGTGAAGTAATATCTGTTACTTTAAGAACATCTATTTGTTTATTTAATTGCTTCGTGATTTGTTCAACTTCTTTTTCCTCTTGGACATTTACAACAACTGTCATTCTTGAAACACCTTCTGTTTCAGCATGACCTACTGTAATACTTTCAATATTGTAATGTCTTTTTGTAAACAACCCTGTAATTCTATTTAAAACCCCGGTTTGGTTCAAAACCGTTAATGAGAGGATTCTTTTCATAGTTTGACACCTACCATTTCATGTAACCCTTTGCCTGTAGCAACCATTGGATACACGTTCTCATCCTTACATACATGAATATCAAGTAATACTGGTTCGTCTGATAAAATTGCAGCTTTTAATTTTTCTTCCCAACCATCTTCTTTTACAATTCGAACCCCAGTCATGCCATAAGCTTCTGATAATTTTACGAAATCAGGTTGTGAAACAAACTTAGAATGAGAATATCTTTCTTCATAGAATAGCTCTTGCCATTGTCTAACCATTCCAAGAGCACCATTATTTAATATCACAACTTTTATTGGTAAGTTTAATTCATGTATAACTGATAATTCCTGAAGAGTCATCTGGAATCCACCGTCACCAATAACAGCAATTACAGTGGAGTTACGGTCTGCAAGTTGAGCTCCAATCGCTGATGGTAAACCGAAGCCCATTGTTCCAAGGCCACCTGATGTTACCCATCTATTTGGATTATTAAAATTGTAATATTGTGCTGCCCACATTTGATGCTGACCAACATCCGTCGTTACAATTGCTTCGCCATTCGTCCATTTGTGGATAAGCTCTAAAATGTTCTGAGGCTTTAACTCTGAATCACTTTCTTTATAGACAAGTGGAAATTCTTTCTTATTTGAAGCCAACTGTTCATTCCACTCTTTGTTATCACCTTGTTTACCATCTTGTTTTAATAATTGTTGAAGAACTAATTTAGCATCTCCCACAATTGGAATCTGGGTTGGAACATTTTTACCGATTTCAGCCGGGTCAATATCGATATGAGCAATGATTGCCTTTTTCGCAAAATGTTGAAGATTTCCTGTTACACGATCATCAAATCTGGCACCAACACTGATCAATAAATCACAGTCATAAATGGCCATGTTTGCTGTGTACGTTCCATGCATTCCCGCCATCCCTAAAAACAATGGATGATCAGATGGGAATCCACCTAAACCAAGTAAAGTATTTGCGATAGGAATTTGCTGTTGTTCTGCATATTGTCTTAATTCCTCATGGCCGTTTGCATGTAATACACCTGCACCAGCCAAAATAACAGGTTTTTTTGCTCGACTTACAGCCTCGACCAATTTACGGATTTGAAGGTAATTTGGCTCATTAGTAGGTTGATATCCTGGAAGATTTACTTCCATATCATATGAGAAATTCCCTTCAATTGTAGCGATATCTTTAGGGATATCGATTAATACCGGGCCTGGTCTTCCCGTAGTGGCAATATGAAACGCCTCTTTAACAATTCTTGGAAGATCATTCACTTCACGAACCTGGTAATTATGTTTTGTAATTGGAGTAGTAATTCCTAAAATATCAGCTTCCTGGAAAGCATCAGATCCAATCACAGAAGATGCCACCTGCCCTGTAAAAACAACTAATGGTAGTGAATCTATCATCGCATCTGCTAATCCGGTGACTAGATTTGTAGCACCTGGTCCAGATGTAGCAATCACTACTCCCGGTCTTCCCGAAACTCGTGCATAGCCTTCAGCAGCATGAATTCCGCCTTGCTCATGGCGAGTTAAAACATGGAATAAACCTGAATCATATAAGCTATCATAGATTGGTAATACAGCACCACCTGGATAACCAAAAATAACTTCAACCTTTTCCTGCTTTAAAGCTTCCACAAGCATTTGTGACCCTGACATTGTGTTTGTACATTTGGCAGTTGAGCTGTTCAACTGTACATTTGTACTCATTTTCTTTCCTCCCTTTCCTGGCATATTAGCCTCTTGTATTTTTTACAAAAATTCAATTAATTCAGCATATAAAAAACCTTCCCACCCCTCATAAGACTCCACATAAATTGTGTGCCAAAGGGGCGAAAAGGTTAATAAACTTTTTCGCGGTACCACCCTTCTTCATGGTCATTATAGACCACCTTACGAACAGATCATCTGTTCACTTTGATAACGAGTACCGAAGAATGGGACTCGGCTAACCCTACTAAATTTCAGGTTAACACTCAGAGGCGAGTTCATCTTTGGTAATATCACCGGCTTCCAGCTACCCCGGTTCTCTGTAGATACTTTTCCAAAAACTACTTTTCCTCTTCACCGTTTTACTATATGCAAATAATTAGCTTACATGAAGATTTTCAGGTATATTTTCAACCTTGATACCTTCTTCAACAACTTTCTTACGAAAAGCTACTAGAAGCTTTTTCGTTTCTTCTCCAGGAACACCTTGACCAATCGTGCGTCCATCTACTTTAACAACAGCAATAACTTCTGCCGCTGTACCAGTTAGGAAAACCTCGTCAGCTGTATACACATCGTGACGGGTAAATGGCTCTTCACGCACTTCATAGCCCAATTCAGAAGCTATATCAATAATGGCATTTCGTGTAATTCCTTCTAGAGCACCTATATATCCAGGGGGAGTTAATAGCTTCCCATTTTTTAAGATAAAGACATTGTCGGCAGAACCTTCTGCAACATAGCCCTGGTCGTTTAACATTAATGCTTCACTCACGTTGGCCAAATGTGCTTCGATTTTTACCAATACATTGTTTAAATAATTTAGAGATTTTACTTTTGGACTTAATACATCCGGTCTATTTCTTCTCGTTGCCACCGTCACAATTTCAATACCAGTTTCATACAAATGCTTAGGGAATATTGATAGTGGTTCGACAATTATAACTGTATTTGCCCGTTTACAATTATAAGGATCTAATCCTAGGTCACCAGTTCCTCTTGAGACAACTAATCGAATGTACGCATCGCTCAAACCGTTCTTTTTGACAGTTTCAACAACTAATCCAGTTAGTTCCTCTTGTGAGTATGGTATGGTTAGCATAATCGATTTTGCCGATTGATAAAGCCGATCCATATGCTCTTTCATTCTGAAGATATTTCCACTGTAAACTCGAATACCTTCGAATACTCCATCACCGTATAAAAACCCGTGATCATAAACTGAAATTTTCGCATCTTCTTTCTTTACAAAATTGTCATTAAGAAAGATCCACTGGTCACCCATAAGAGCACGCCTTTCATTAAAAAGTTCAAAAATTAAACCACTGAACATTATATTTGTAAAGGAAATTATGAAAGGAATTTTGAATTTTCTATACTTTTTAAAATGTTCGTGTAACTTTTATTTGAACTTATATTACGCTCAATAAATCCAAGTGTCAACAGTGTTTCACGAATTATTTGATAATTTAGATTACTTCATTTCGTTGTATCCGCTTACATCGTTGGTATAATTGGAAAGGCTATTTTCAAAAAAAATTGTGAATTTTTTAAAAATCCGCATATGTGTAGATCTTTTTATGGAGAAACTTTCAGGGGAACTATTTAAAGTGGAAAATTTGGTTTTTAATATTTAAGAACATCTTACAACTCTTTTTATTTAAGTGAAACAAAAGTGTAAGATAATCTAACATATTTTTTTGTTGTGACTCATGCTAAAGAAAACAAAAAACCTTCCATCAAATGATGAAAGGTTGTATGTATAATATGAATGGCGTCCCAGGAGAGATTCGAACTCCCGACCGACGGCTTAGAAGGCCGTTGCTCTATCCAGCTGAGCTACTGGGACATTGTATTATAGCTGCACATTAGTGGCAGCGACATTTATTATTATATTTCTCGGTATGATAAAAGTCAATAGATTTTTAAGATTTTTTATGAAGAGGGAGAAACATCTCCCTCACTCTATTGAAAATTCTTTAGTAAGCTCATTTACAATATGACCATTTACTTCAAAAAACGTAACATTAACAAGGTTATCCTTCATTTCCAGTATAGCATATGTCTTCTGTCTGCGCAGCACTGGAAGACGAATGCTGCCGGGGTTTATCAGTACTACACCATCAATTAACTCAGCACCTGCAATATGTGAATGTCCGTAACAGGCAATTTTAGCATTTGTTTCGATTGCCCGGTATTTCAGATTCATGAGAGACATCTTTACATTATATAAATGCCCATGAGTCATATATAAAGTAGTTCCATGTAAATCTTCAATAATTTCATTTGGTAAACTTGAACCAAAATCACAATTCCCTTTAACACCTATAAACCCACTTAACTCTTCACAATCATAAGGTAACTCTGAATCACCACAATGCAACATCAAGTCCACTTCATCTTGATGCCTATTTTTAATGTCTATAATTTCTGAGGTCAATCCATGACTGTCACTCATTATTAAAATCTTCATGCTTAACTTCGCTCCGTTATAAATTCATTTCATTAATTCTTTTATTTTTCTTAACGCATCTGCCCTATGACTAATCTTGTTTTTTTCTTCTTTTGTTAATTCAGCCATTGTTTTACCTGTGCTATCTATACAAAAAATCGGATCATAGCCAAATCCACCTTGACCTTTTCTTTCTTTCGCAATATATCCCTCACATGTTCCAACAACTGTTTTAGTTTTTAGTCCCGGTACTGATAGAGCTAATGCACAAACAAATCTTGCCTTTCGCTGATTCATTTCTACATTCTCAAGCTTCTTGAGGACAGCATCTATATTTGCTTGATCATCTTTCTTAGGACCTGCATATCTTGCAGAGTAGACTCCCGGCTCACCATTTAAGTAATCAATTTCTAATCCGGAATCATCGGCAATGGTTATTAGCTGATATTGCTTAGAAATAGCTTCAGCTTTTAGAATACTATTTTCTTCAAATGTCTGACCTGTTTCTTCAACATCAATTGAATCTGGAAAATCCAATAATGATTGAACCTGATATCCAAGTGGAGCAAGCATAGCTTGAAATTCTTTAACTTTGCCTTGGTTTTTTGTTGCGATGATTATATTTTTCACTTTGACATAACCTGCTTCTTCTCATTTTCTTCGATAAGCAATGAAATGTCTCCCAGTACTTCCTTCTGATGTTCAATAAGTGATTTGATTCCTTTTTCAGCTAGGTCTAACATGCTGTTTAGTTCATTTCGAGTGAATGTTGCTTCCTCACCCGTTCCTTGAACCTCTACAAGTTGACCTGAAGATGTCATGATTATATTCATATCTACTAATGCATTTGAATCTTCTATGTAATTTAGGTCTAAAATTTCACCAGCTTGAGAATCTACTCCCACGGACACTGCTGCAAGAAAACCTGTAATTGGCAGTGATTTGATTTTCCCTGCTTTCACAAGTTTTTCTAGTGCGATAACCATTGCCACATATGCACCTGTTATTGAAGCTGTTCTTGTTCCTCCATCTGCCTGAATCACATCACAGTCGACCCAAATCGTTCTCTCTCCAAGCTCATTTAAATTTACAACGGCTCTTAGTGATCTTCCGATTAAACGTTGGATTTCCATTGTACGACCTGTAATTTTCCCTTTTGACGATTCTCTTATCGTCCGTTGTTCTGTCGCTCTTGGTAACATCGAATACTCGGCCGTAATCCAGCCCTTTCCTTCACCTCTCATAAACGGTGGTACACGATCTTCGACACTTGCATTACAAATAACCTTTGTATTCCCAACAGTGATTAATACAGAACCTTCAGGATGAATGACAAAGTCCTTTATAATGTCAACTTTCCTTAATTGATCTGCTTTACGTTCATCATGTCTCATTTTCTTTCCCTCCAATGAAACTTTTGTAAACAAGAAATAAGAGGTAGCCTTGTTAAAAGCATACCTCTCTATACCCTTTATATAGTATATCAAAAACATATGATTAAAAACTACCCGTATTCACTTTGGCCGGTCTGGTTACAGGTTCTGTTAGTTTTTCCCCATTTTCATTAATTAACTCTGCCTTTCCATTAACAGTCACGGCTACACTCTCAATACCTTCTTGTTCAGTTAATGTTAGGACTAAAGTATTTAATACGTCAGAAGAAATAATCTTTTGTTCTTCATCAAAGCTGCCAAAGATGGATTCATTAAAATCAAGTGTCACTTTTCCATCTTCATATTTCGGAGCACTTAGCAATTCTACACCGTCTTGGAAATCACTCATTAATCCTAATGAAGGAGAAGGACCTTCAGTTAGTTCATTCACAGCAGAGACAATTGGATCTGCCTCTTCATTGCTTATACGTTTTGTTACAGGAACATAATACTGTTGACCATCTGACTCCGCCATATAGTATACAGTTAAAGGCTTAGTATTTGTTATATCTACAACATCAGTCGAGTCGTGATTAATACCATCTTCTCTACTTACGCCATCCTGAATTGGTGTACTGTTAACAGGCATTTCTTTCTGTTCATGTCCGTTCACCCAAATTTTCACTTTTTCTACATTATCAAATTGTGTTAACGTCCACGTAATAGCTTGAAGGATTTTAGCTTCGTCTTCTTTTTTGTAGTTATTAAATTCTTTAGAAAAATCTGCTACAGCTGTCCCATCTTTTATATTCACACCCAGAACTTGCGTATCAGCAGGTAATACCGCTTTGAATCCATTAGGCAGCATATTAGAAACCGGCCCTCCCTCTACCAAATACTCTAGTGATTGTTTTGCAACACTATCAGTTTTGGGAAGGTTCATTGAATAAGGAACAACAAAACCACTCTTATCAATTAAATAAAGTTGACTTGTAATCGTTTCCTCAGCTTGATCAGATTTTACATTTTCAGTTTCTACTTTGGCCCCTTCTTCTGTAATCGTAACATCTTGTGGTGGATCAATTTCCTTTGTTGCTTCTTCCGCATTGAACAATCCACAACCAGATAGGAGCAATGATGAGGCAAGTACAGTAACTGCAATCTGTTTGTTGTATTTAGACATTTCAATCCCTCCAAAGGCAGTTTGTACTACTATGTATACGAGCTATTCTTTATTTTAGACCGACTTTTTGTACAAACTTATTTTTTACTTTTGGTGAGAAGAACAAAAGCGCAAGCGCCTTGATCAGCCTAGGGCAAATAAGACGATTTAGAATAGAAGGCGTTCTTTGCCTTCAATTCCAAATTGGCTTATGACCTCGAGGGGCTAGGCGCTGGAGCTAGACACGTACACTAAATACAAAACTTTATGCTTTCTTACCTGTAAATAAAAAACACAGTTACTCACTCGCACTGTGTTTTTCGATTCTTTTCAATTCATATTATCTAACGTAATGGACTCAACATGTTGAATCGGATGTTCAAACAATTTTGAAGCTATTTTTTCAAACAACTGCTTTGGACCTGTTGTTAGAAATTTGTGCTGTTTTTCGCCTGATGATTGGTTAAGGGTTTTATTAAAGGATAAAATTGTACTTACCTCACGAGCCGTTTCATCTCCGGAACAAATTATTTTCACAGCTTGTCCCATAAACTCTTCAATTTGGTTTTGAAGAATAGGATAGTGTGTGCAACCTAAAATTAATGTATCAATTTTACTGCCCTTAAAAGGTGCCAGAGACTCCTCCACGATCGCTTTTGCTTCTTCCCCTTCATATTCCCCGCTTTCTACTAACGGGACAAATTTCGGACAAGCTAGACTTTCTATAGTAAGGCAATTATTTAATGTTTTAAGTGCTGTTTCATAAGCAGAGCTTTTAATTGTGTTAAACGTGCCAATAACGCCAATATAATCATTTTTTGTAACCTTTACAGCTGTTCTGGCACCAGGGAAGACAACACCAATAACAGGGATATCTACAGTATCTTGAATTTCCTGCAAAGCAATGGCTGTCGCTGTATTACATGCAATTACAAGCATTTTAATATGATGATTTTCAAGTAAGTATTTTGTCATTTCCCATGTGAACTTTCGGACTTCTTCAGCCGGACGTGGTCCATAGGGACAGCGTGCTGTATCACCTAAGTAGATGATTTCTTCTTTTGGTAATTGTCTCATGATTTCCTTTGCAACAGTAAGTCCGCCTACTCCGGAATCAATGACACCAATCGGTCTTTTCAATTCATCGCCTCATTCTTAACTCATTTCTTGTTGTAGTTTTATCAATGATTTCTCTAGAGCATGCAATTCATCTTGATCGAAGTTTATAATCATATCATTCAGATAATGTTGCCTTTTTTGTATGACTTCTTCAATTATACGTTCACCTTCATCTAACAAGTGAATTCTCACCACTCTTCGATCTTGGGGGTCTTTTACTCTTATCACAAGCTTATTTTTCTCCATACGGTCAATTAAGTCTGTTGTGGTACTGCATGCTAAAAACATCTTAGTAGAAAGTTCTCCAATTGTTAAGTCACCATTTTCCCACAACCATTGTAAGGCAACAAACTGTGGAGGTGTTATATGATAATCATTTAAAATGTCCCGACCCTTTTGTTTAATAATTCCTGATATATGACGAAGCGCCTTTTCAAGATCAGCTACTGTTTTTTTTCGATCATTTGCTTGATTTATGCTGCTCAATCTTTCACCCTCGCTTATATTATTCTTGTATGCATCATTTTTTGTGCACCTTTATATCAATTTTATTTTCCATGTTTTTTTCTTAAATTGCAAGTTAGAGATTTTTCTAGAAATTGAAGACAAAATAATAACCGGCTTCCTTTGTAAAAAGGAGAGCCGGTATTGGTTAGAGCTCGAGTTCACCCATTCGAAGGAGCTCAACAACCGCTTGAGAGCGTCCCTTAACACCAAGCTTTTGCATCGCATTTGAGATATGATTTCGAACTGTTTTTTCACTAATAAAGAGCTCACTAGCAATCTCTTTGGTTGTTTTATCTTGAACTAACAATTCAAAAACTTCTCTCTCTCTTTTCGTGAGTAGTGGCTTTGATTGAAACTCTTTCTCTTTCAAGTATTGTAACCCTCCTTGCTAAGGTGAGAGCTGGTCTAACGGATGGGTATATATTTAGTCAACATATACTATGTGAAACCGCGGAGCACTGTGACACAATTCATACGGAAAAGATGATTGACTACGTCCATTTTATGTAGTCATGTTCTATGCACCACTTAGCATTTCTTTTTCTCTCTCTGTCCATGGAACACTTTTACCTGTATGCTTGTTTATTTGTACAATTGCTCCTCTGCCTGCAAAAAGACTCTCTCCCAGTTCGTTTATTCCTAAATAATGTAGATCAACGGATGATGTTCCAACTCGGTTAATTTTTACATTTAACGTGATCTTTTCATCAAAATAGGTTTGATGTAAGTATTCACATTGGAGATCTGCTACAACAGGAATAGTTTCTCCTTTGGGATCTAACCATTTTTGCATCAATCCATTGTTTTTAAAAAATTCTATCCTTCCTTCTTCAAAGTATGTAAAAGGAGCCGTATTGTTCATATGTCCAAACATATCTGTTTCAGAAAATCTAATTTTTATTTGATGGGAAAAGGAAAAACTGTTTTTATATTCGTCATTAAAATTTTCAATGAAAGAAACATTTTTCAATTTACTCATCCTTTCAATTTGTGATTACTAGTGATTATTGTTGCTATGTAAAAAAGTGCTTGTGTGGTTGATTACCGCTCCAGGATTTTCGCTAATCAACCTAATCAGTTTTGTTAAAAGAAACTTTATTAAACATTATTAATTGAGAAAAGCTTTTGAAAAGGTGCTTTTACAAAAAAGAGACTAACTATTAGATAGTCAGTCTCTTACAATCAATTTCTTATACTTGATCACTACCAAAGAAATTACGGAAGGATTGGATTGCAGTATCTCTGTTTAGTGCTGCAATTGATGTTGTTAAAGGAATACCCTTTGGACAAGATTGAACACAGTTTTGTGAGTTACCACAGTTCGCTAAACCACCATCTCCCATAATCGCCTCAAGTCGCTCAGAACGATTCATTTCACCAGTTGGGTGTGCATTAAATAGTCGTACTTGTGATAATGGAGCAGGTCCAATAAAGTTTGATTTACTATTAACGTTAGGGCAAGCTTCCAAGCATACACCACAAGTCATACATTTCGATAACTCATAAGCCCATTGACGCTTTTTCTCCGGCATACGTGGTCCAGGCCCTAAATCATACGTGCCATCAACAGGGATCCATGCTTTAACTTTCTTTAATGAGTCAAACATACGTTTTCGATCAACTTGCAAATCTCGAACCACCGGGAATGTACGCATCGGCTCAAGGCGAATCGGTTGTTCAAGCTGGTCAACTAATGCTGTACAAGATTGACGAGGCTTACCATTAATCACCATTGAACATGCTCCACATACTTCCTCTAAACAGTTCATATCCCAGTTGATTGGTGTTGATTGCTTACCATCAGCATTTACAGGATTTCGTCTGATTTCCATTAAAGCCGAAATAACGTTCATGTTAGGACGATAAGGAATTTCAAATTTTTCCTGATAAGGGGCTGCTTCAGGTGATTCTTGTCGCGTAATAATAAATTGAACTACTTTATTCTCGCTCATTTAGTTCTCCCCCTTTTTACTTTTTGAATAGTCGCGTTTTCTTGGTTTGATTAATGAAACATCAACATCATCATAGCGGAATTCAGGTGCAGTACGATCACCTGTATGTTTAGCCATCGTTGTTTTTAAGAATTCCTCATCATTACGATCTGGGAATTCCGGCTTATAATGCGCTCCGCGACTTTCATTACGGTTATAGGCACCAAGTGTCACAACACGAGATAATTGAAGCATATTTTTTAATTGACGTGTGAATGCCGCCCCTTGGTTACTCCACTTGGCAGTATCATTAATATTAATGTTATCAAATCTTTCGATAAGCTCTTGAATCTTTTCATCTGTTTTTAGAAGTTTATCATTATGTCTAACTACCGTAACGTTATCTGTCATCCATTCACCTAATTCCTTATGAAGGATATAAGCATTTTCGTTACCATCTAAGCTCATAATATTGTTCCACTTATCTTCTTCCTGCTTTACATGTCCTTCAAACAGTGTAGAAGATAAATCATCTGCACTCTTTTCTAAGCCATTAATATATTTAACAGCGTTAGGTCCGGCAACCATGCCACCGTAAATAGCTGATAACAGTGAGTTAGCACCTAAACGGTTTGCTCCGTGCATAGAATAATCACATTCACCTGCGGCAAAGAGACCTGGAATATTTGTCATTTGATCATAATCAACCCACAGTCCACCCATTGAATAATGAACAGCCGGGAAGATTTTCATTGGAACTTTACGTGGATCGTCACCCATGAATTTTTCATAGATTTCAATAATACCGCCAAGTTTGATATCAAGTTCCTTTGGATCTTTATGAGATAAATCTAGGTATACCATGTTCTCACCGTTAATACCTAGCTTTTGCTCAACACAAACATCAAAAATTTCACGTGTTGCAATATCACGAGGAACAAGGTTACCGTATGCCGGATATTTCTCTTCAAGGAAATACCACGGTTTTCCATCTTTATATGTCCAAACTCGTCCACCTTCTCCACGAGCAGATTCACTCATTAAACGCAGTTTATCGTCCCCTGGTATGGCGGTTGGATGGATTTGAATGAACTCACCATTCGCATAATAAACACCCTGTTGATAGACAATAGATGCAGCTGATCCTGTATTGATAACTGAGTTAGTAGATTTACCAAAAATGATTCCAGGTCCGCCAGTAGCCATAATCACAGCATCTGAGCGGAATGATTCAATTTGCATCGAAGTAAGATTTTGTGCTGTAATACCACGGCAAACTTGATCATCATCAATTACCGCACCTAAAAATTCCCATCCTTCGTACTTTGTTACAAGACCAGCAACCTCGTAACGTCTTACCTGCTCATCCAATGCATAAAGCAATTGTTGGCCGGTAGTAGCACCAGCAAATGCTGTCCGGTGATGCTGTGTACCGCCAAATCTTCTAAAGTCCAACAATCCTTCAGGCGTTCTGTTAAACATTACACCCATTCGGTCCAATAAGTGAATGATGGCAGGTGCCGCCTCTGTCATCGCTTTAACAGGTGGTTGGTTCGCTAAAAAATCTCCACCATAAACTGTATCATCAAAATGTTCCCACGGTGAATCTCCCTCACCTTTTGTATTAACTGCACCATTAATTCCACCTTGTGCACACACTGAGTGTGACCGTTTAACAGGAACTAATGAAAAAAGATCTACTTGAACGCCGGCTTCAGCAGCTTTAATTGTAGCCATTAAACCTGCTAATCCGCCCCCAACAACGATGATTTTATTCTTACTCATAAAGCCCACTCCCTTTAATAGCTATTACTGGATTAGACGAATGCAAATATTGCTCGAACACCTACATATGAAAGCGCTAAAAAGATCGCAAGCGTAACATATGTAGAAATGACTTGTGAGCGAGGAGTAACGGTAATCCCCCAACTTACTGCGAAAGACCATAAACCGTTAGCAAAGTGGAATACTGTTGAAATAACACCCACTAAATAGAACACAAGCATAAATGGACTACTTAAAATCGAAGCCATCATATCATAATTCACTTCTGCCCCAAGTGCAGCAGCAATCCTTGTTTCCCAAACATGCCAGGCGATAAAGATAAACGTTATAATCCCTGTCACACGCTGCAGCATAAACAACCAATTTCGAAGATATCCGTAATTACTTACATTGTTCTTTGCTGTAAATGCAATATAAACTCCGTAAATAGCATGGTATAAAATTGGAAGGAAAATGATGACGATCTCTAACACATACCTAAATGGCAACATCTCCATAAAATGTGCAGCTTTGTTAAAAGCCTCTGCACCTCTTGTGGCAAAATGATTGACAATAAGATGTTGAATCAAAAAGATTCCTACCGGAATGACTCCTAGTAATGAGTGCAGTCTACGATTAATAAACTCTCGGTTTCCAGCCATAAAAACTTACCCCCTAGTATCAATAATGCGCTCACTTTTGTAATAAACTCTTATTCTTACCTAATTAATCCTTTCCTAATAAAATTTACTATTCTACATAATGGTCAACTATTAAGATCAGTAAAAATTACTAGTATGAAGCTGACAGTCTATGAAATTATCTGTCTGATTAATCTAGATAATTGTAACAAGTACATTTTACTCCCTTAAAGAAAGAGCGTCAAGAAAACGCGTTCATAAATTAAAATTTTTCGACAACTGTTTTCCTTCACATTTTATTTTATCAATATACATTAAATTTTGATAACCAACTTTCGTAGCTTATTTTTAAAAATTAAGGATTATGTATAGAACATTTGAACGATTGTTTCAAATTTTGCTTAATATTACATGTGTTTAACTGTTGTGTTGATATATAATATTAATGAGAAAGAGGGGAATACCGTGAATAAACAATCAGCTCTACTAAATACCGATGAATTAGAACATATCCAAATGCCGGCTTTTGGATTCGAATTATTACGGGAAGTGTTAATTCCAGATTTGCTTGGTCAAGACTTTCCTCAGATGCTTTATTGGGCTGGAAAAGGCTTGGCAAGAAAATACCCGGTCACTTCACTTGATGAACTAGCCAATTTTTTTGCAGCAGCCGGTTGGGGAGACCTGGTCTTACTTCATAAAAAGAAAAATGAAATGGAATTTGAATTAAGCGGCGAGCTTATTTCAAACCGTTTTAAAAAAGTAAATGAATGTACGTTTCAATTAGAAGCAGGTTTTATTGCGGAACAACTGCAAATGATGAACAATCAAATTACCGAAACATATGAGCAAGTGAAAAAACGGGCGAATAAAGTTATATTTACAGTAAAATGGGACCATAAAGATGTTCTGGAAGAAGTTCCACTTGGAAAAAGAAGTAAAAGATAGTGATAAGGGGGAACATCTCCCTTATCACTTTTTAAAAATTATACCCTTGCAGTTGTTTTTGATAATTCAAACGCTGTGTGAAGAATATCAACTGCCGATACCATGTGCTGCTGAGAGATGACAGTTGACACTTTTATTTCAGATGTACTTACCATCTTTACTTCTATATTTTCTTTAGCTAATACATCAAACATTTCTGCTGCAACTCCCGGATTTGAAACCATACCGGATCCAACAATTGAAACCTTTGCTAGACCACTTTCCGATTCGATTCGTTCAAATTGAAGCTCATTCTTATGTTGTTCTAAAACTTGCAGGGTATCCTCTAAATCACTTGTTTTAACTGAAAATGATATTGTTGTTTTGTTATCACTTGTTGTGTTTTGAATAATAATATCAACATTTACATTATTTTTAGCTAATGTCGTAAAGATTGTGGACAATGTCGTCAATTCATTCGGTAATCCGATTACCGATACTCTCGTCACTTGATCTTCAAACGCAATTCCTCTAACAATTAAATTTTGTTCCATTTCTGTTTCCTCCTCGATCATTGTCCCACGTTCATTTTCCATACTTGATCTTACCTCTAGGGGCACGTTATAATTCTTTGCGAATTCAACTGCCCGCGGGTGTAAAACCCCAGCTCCCAAATTGGCCAGCTCTAACATTTCGTCATAGGAAATAGCTTCTAGTTTTCTGGCACCTTTTACAAAACGGGGGTCAGTTGTGTACACACCTGTTACATCTGTATAGATATCGCACTTATCCGCACCCAAAGCAGCAGCAAGGGCAACAGCTGTAGTGTCAGATCCTCCTCTTCCTAAAGTAGTAATTTGGTTATCAATAGATAGACCCTGGAACCCTGCAACTACAACAATTTTACCTTTTCCTAACTCACTTCTTAGCTGATCGGTTTTAATATTGGTAATTCTGGCATTTCCATGTGCTGATTCTGTTTCAATACCTGCCTGCCACCCTGTAAAAGAAATGGCATCATATCCCTTTTCAATTAAAGCCATGGACAACAACGATATGGTCACTTGTTCCCCTGTGGTTAAAAGCATATCCATTTCCCGCTTACTTGGCTTTGAAGTTAATTGTGCTGCAAGTCTTACTAACTCATCTGTAGATTTTCCCATTGCTGAAACGACAACTACGACATCATTTCCAGCTTCTTTTTCCTGAATTACTCTGTTGGCAACATTTAAAATTCTTTCAACAGAGCCAACAGAAGTACCGCCAAATTTTTGTACGATAATACCCAATGAAATCTCACCTTTCAGTTGTTTTTCTATGATCGTTTATTATCTGTTTTAATAAATGAGCAAGAATTGGATATAGAGATGTTTTCTTATAATCATTGCAAAAATAAAAAAAGCAATGAGACAAAAACATCCCATTGCTAATTAAACGAAAAATTTCGTTTATACAATGAGATAGCTCTCCAAGAACATATCGTTTCTTGACAATTTTACATCTCTTAAATGTAAAACCAGCGATAAAAGCAAATGGTGCAATTATCACTTCGGCGAACATTCCTTTCACCAGTTGTCATCGGAATCCATTTTTCCTCAAACCGGCTACTCTTAATGGTCGCACCTCTACCATCATTTACAAACTAACGATCAATATCAAATTAATAAAATCTTATCAGACATTCCTTTAAAAGGCAAGAATATATTTCTTAGCTCTCTTTGTGGAGATGTTCTAATATATTGTTGGCAATGTTATCAGGCATACCTGCTCTTTTAAGATCATCCACACTTGCTTCCTTCATTTTTTTTACAGAACCAAAATGCTTTAGTAATGATTTTTTTCGTTGCTCACCAACTCCAGGTATATCATCCAATATAGATTGAAATGCATTTTTCCCCCGAAGTTGACGGTGAAAGGTGATCGCAAACCGATGCACTTCATCCTGAATTCTCTGAAGTAAATAAAATTCCTGGCTGTTTCTTTCAAGTTGTATAAATTCCGGAGGTGATCCAATAATAAGTTCTGATGTTCGGTGCTTATCATCTTTTACTAATCCTGCTACCGGGATATCCAGACCCAGCTCATTTTCCAGCACATCTTGAGCCGCGGATAAATGTCCTTTTCCTCCATCAATAATAATGAGGTCTGGTAGTGGAAGTTGTTCTTTTAATACACGGCTGTAGCGTCTCCTCACAACCTCACGCATCGAGTCATAGTCATCCGGACCTTTTACATCTTTAATTTTATATTTTCTGTAGTGTTTTTTGGCAGGTTTTCCATCTTCAAACACAACCATTGCAGAAACAGGATCTGTTCCTTGTATATTTGAATTATCAAATGCCTCTATTCGATTCGGTGTATGAATACCCAGTTTATCACCAAGATTTTCAACAGCCTTAATAGTGCGTTCTTCGTCTCTTTCAATTAATAGAAATTTTTCTTTCAGAGCGATCTTTGCATTCTTATGCGCTAATAAAATCAGATCCTTCTTTTTACCACGTTTAGGCTGAAGTGTTGTCACATCTAATAGCTGTTCCACTAAGTCAAATTCAATACTGTCAGGTAATAAAATTTCCCTTGGAAGAAAATGGTTGGACTTAGAGTAGAATTGTCCTAAAAACGTTAGGAACTCTTCTTCAGGATTATCATAAATAGGAAACATTGACACATCACGCTCTATCAATTTTCCCTGTCGAATAAAAAAGACTTGAACACACATCCACCCTTTGTCATAAGCATAACCAAATACATCCCGATCAATAAAGTCATTTAATGTCATCTTCTGTTTTTCCATTGTGGCTTCAATATGAAGAATTTGATCCCTAAACTCCTTAGCTCTCTCAAACTCCAGCCCTTCAGCTGCTTTTGTCATCTTTATCGACAATTCCTCTTTAATACCTTTATAGCCTCCATTAAGAAATTTCGAGATTTCCTCCACCATTTGCCTATTCGTTTCTTCTGAAACATCATTTACACATGGTGCTAAACATTGGCCCATATGATAATAAAGACATACACGATCAGGTAGAGTCGAGCATTTTCTTAACGGATATAAACGGTCTAAAAGCTTAATTGTCTCTCTGGCTGATTGAACGTTTGGATAAGGTCCGAAGTACTTTCCTTTATCTTTTTTTACTTGTCTAGTTACTAAAAGACGCGGGTGACGTTCATTCGTAATCTTAATAAACGGATAGGTCTTATCATCTTTTAGCATGACATTATATTTTGGATCATATTTCTTAATTAAATTTAACTCGAGAATCAATGCCTCTAAATTTGAAGATGTAATAATATATTCAAAATCTGTGATCTCATTTACCAGTCTTAATGTTTTCCCATCATGAGAACCAGTAAAATAAGAACGCACTCGATTTTTGAGCACTTTTGCCTTCCCGACGTAAATGACTGTTCCTTGACGATCCTTCATTATATAACAGCCTGGTTGATCTGGAAGAAGTGCAAGCTTTTCTTTTATTTGATCTCTCATAGCCAGACACTCCCCTTTTTTTGCTACGATTAGATAGGCAGTAATTCCCCATTTTAATCAAATAAATTAAAATAGCGAATTACTGCCTATATGTTTATTTTATCATGTTCTATATATTTCGTCGTTGTAAATAATTACATTGAAAAAGGATTGACTGCTGTCAATCCTTTCGAATTAGATATGCTTGTTTAGAACCTCAGCAAGAGCTTCTTTTGGTTGATAACCAACAGCTTTATCAACAACTTCACCATTTTTTAGAACTAATAAAGTTGGAATGCTCATAACGCCAAATTTTCCAGCTGTTTCCTGGTTTTCATCTACATCAACTTTGACGATTTTCACTTTATCTCCCATATCTGAATCAAGTTCTTCTAGAACTGGAGCAATCATTTTACATGGTCCACACCAAGGTGCCCAAAAATCGACTAATACAACGCCTTCGTTCGTTTCACTTGAAAATGTTTGATCTGTTACATGTGCAATTGCCATTTGTAATTCCTCCTAAATAATAAGGGTAAAATATGTTTAAAGTATAGCATCCAGCTGCAAAGTTAGCTAATAATTTGCTTCTTCCTTACTTTTCCCTATGTACAAGAAGAAAAACATGTTTTTTAATATGATGTAGCTAAATAGAAAAAGCACGCAATGCAACGTGCCTTAGTTCTTCCTATGCATGAATTTGTAATTTCCTGAATTCCTCCGTTAATAATGGGACAACTTCGAAGAGGTCACCGACAATTCCATAATCAGCTACTTTGAAAATATTAGCTTCTGGATCTTTATTAATCGCAACAATTACCTTCGCATTTGACATACCTGCCAAATGCTGAATAGCTCCGGAAATACCACATGCAATATATAAATCAGGTGTGACAACTTTACCCGTTTGACCAATTTGAAGTGAATAGTCGCAATAATCTGCGTCACAAGCTCCACGTGATGCTCCTACCGCTCCCCCCAAAACATTAGCTAGTTCCTTTAATGGCTCAAAACCTTCTTCACTTTTTACACCGCGTCCCCCTGCGATAACTACCTTTGCCTCTGATAAATCCACACCTTCTGATGCTTTACGGACTACTTCTTTTACAATTGTTCTAAGATCTTTTATTTCAACAGAAAGAGAAGAAGTCTCACCAGTTTTTGTTTCATCTTTTTTTAGTGGATTTATATTATTTGGGCGGATCGTGGCAAAAATTAGTCCATCAGTAACTATTTTCTTTTCGAATGCTTTTCCAGAATAAATTGGGCGAGTAAAGACAATATTACCTCCTGCAATTTCAATGGCTGTTGCATCAGAAATTAATCCGGAATTTAGCTTGGCAGCAATCTTTGGTGATAAATCCTTCCCTAAAGAGGTATGACCAAATACAATCCCTTCTGGCTTCTCTTCTTCAATGACCGATATGAGTGCCTGTGAATAGCCGTCCGGTGTATAGGTTAGCAATTTTTCATTTTCTACAGTCACCACTCGATCAGCACCATAGTGGAATAGCTCTGAAGTTAATGTAGCTACATTTTCTCCTACTAAAACTGCGACAACTTCTCCACCTTCTGAAATCGTTTTTCCGGCAGCAATGGCTTCAAACGATACATTTCTTAACTGTTGATCACGAACCTCACCTAAAACGAGCACTTTTCTTGACATCATTTTTCCCCCTGTTTCCGAATTTGACCTTTTCCCTCTCCTTAAAACGTCTAGATGACTTTTGCCTCATTTCTAAGCAAAGATACCAATTCTTTTACTTGATCTTCTACTTCACCCTCTAATACCTTTCCTGCTCCTTTTTTAGGTGGTAAATAGATTTCAATTGTCTTTGTTTTTGGTTCTACGTCATTGTCCGCTATATCCAAATCATCGATTTCCAACTCTTCCAGCGGTTTTTTCTTTGCCTTCATAATTCCTGGTAATGATGGATAGCGAGGTTCGTTTAATCCCTGTTGAGCTGTTACCAGTAATGGTAAGGATGTTTCAATCACCTCAGAATCTCCTTCAACATCACGGACAACTGTTGCCTTGTTTCCATCAATATCTAGCTTTGTAATCGTTGTGACATAAGCGATATCAAGTAATTCGGCTAATCGTGGTCCTACTTGACCAGATCCCCCATCAATAGCCACATTTCCACCTAAAATTAAATCTACATCTTTTTCCTTAAAATACTCAGCCAAAATTCTTGATGTTGTGTATTGATCACCGTCTTCAACATCATCTTCTGTATTAATCAATACCGCCTTGTCACACCCCATAGCTAATGCTGTTCTTAATTCTTTTTCAGATTCTTCCCCGCCAATGGTGATAACGGTTACTTCCCCTCCGTTTTTATCACGTAATTGGATTGCTTCTTCAATTGCGTATTCATCATAAGGGTTGATAATATATTCCGCACCATCTTCGCTAATTGCACCATTGTTTATGGTGATTTTTTCTTCTGTATCGAAGGTTCTTTTCATCATGACATAAATATTCATTTTCCCATCCCCCATTGTAAATAACATAGTTTCCCTTTTGTTTTAGTTGCCTTTGAAATTTGGCTTTCTTTTTTCAATAAAAGCTGAAATACCTTCTCTTGCATCACCACTTTTAAAAAGTTCACCAAAAAGTTTCGCCTCGAGATTCATCCCTTCCTGATAGGTTAATGTTTTATTTGAATGCAATAACGATATGACAGCCCTCACAGAACCTGGACTTTTTGCAGCAAATTTCTGCGCTAAACCTTTCGCTTCCGCTAAGAGTTTTTCCTGAGGATAGGCATGACTGGCAAGGCCCAGTTTCACTGCCTCTTGACCTGAAATCGGCTCACTTGTAAGCATCATTTCTAAAGCACGGCCAGTACCAATATATTTCGGTAAACGTTGAGTTCCTCCAAAACCAGGTATAATACCAAGTTGAAGCTCAGGAAGACCAAGTTTAGCATCCTCAGCTACTAGACGCAGGTGACAAGACATTGCTAACTCAAGTCCCCCGCCTAACGCAGCTCCATGAATAGCTGCAATTATTGGGATTGGAAAATTTTCGATTCGTTCAAATAATTGTTGTCCTGATTCAGCAAGTTGAGAAAACACTCCATCACTTTTAGCAAGTTCAACAAATTCTTTTATGTCTGCACCTGCCGAGAAAAACCTGCCTTCACCGTGAAGAATGACAGCTCGAATTTCATTGTCTTCAAGTATATGGTCCAGCATAGTAGAAATATCTTTTAATACATTTGATGATAATGCATTTGCAGGTTCGTGATTAATAGATACAACTGCAACTCTGTTCTCTTTTATTATTTGTACATACTTCATTTTTTTCCTCCCTGCTTCATCATACATACTTAAAATGTATTTCATTTACAAACGAAAAATAACTTATATAAAGAGAATGACAATTATGCCATTTCACTCGCTATTAATTTTTAGTTGATAGACCGTTAACAAATAAGTCATGAACTTTCTTTGTTTGATCTGTTAACCTATATTTCTGATCATTCATAACCCATGTTGTGACGGTTTCATCAATTGTGCCGAAGATCATTTGTCTGGCCAGCCTGACATCAAGTTCTTCTCTGAATTCGCCATTCTCTTTACCATCACTAATAATCTTATCAACTACATTTAAGTATCCCTTTAGCACTTCATTTATTCGAAGGCGTAAATCCTTATTTGATTGCCTTAATTCTAACTGTGTTACAATTGCAAGGTGGTGATCTTCAGATAATAAGGTAAAATGCTTATCAATTAACGAATATAGTTTATCTGCTGCATTCTTTTTGCTTTTTATCTCTTCTTCAATTTTTTCAATAAAAACGCCCATCTTTTCTTGAAAGAGTGATACAAGAATATCTTCTTTGTTCTTAAAATATAAGTAGATTGTCCCATCCGCTACTCCAGCCTGCTTGGCTATTTTTGAAACTTGCGCTTGGTGGTAACCATTTTCTGCTATGACAATAACTGCTGCATCAATGATTTGTATATATTTTGGTTTCTTCTGTCTCAATGTAATGTTCGACTCCCTTTCAATTAATGAATGAATAATCATTCATAATTTAATCATAGAATTTCCTTTCCTTTCTGTCAAGCCCTCATCTGTTTTTTTTAACGCTTGCTTTATTTAGAATTGGAGAGACAGAAGCCCCTCCAATTTTACTATCAATTAGCGTTCTTTAATTTTTCCTCTTCAATTAATGCACGTCTTAGTATTTTTCCCACAGCTGTCTTAGGTAATTCATCTCTAAATTCATAGATATGCGGCACCTTGTATGCGGCTAAATGTTTGCGGGCATATTCATTAAATTCCTCTGATGTGGCCTGTTGATTTTCTTTTAATACAATATAGGCTTTTACTGTTTCACCTCTGTAAGGATCAGGGATACCCGCAACAATAACCTCTTTTACTTTTTCATGCTCATAAAGGACTTCCTCGATTTCACGTGGATAAATATTAAACCCTCCGGCAATAATCATATCTTTTTTTCGATCAACAATATAGAAGTATCCTTCTTCATCCATGTATCCAATATCTCCGGTCAAAAGCCAATCATTTTTCAAAGTTTCTTCTGTTTCTTCTTTTTTATTCCAATACCCAAGCATAACCTGTGGACCCCGTACTGCTATCTCACCAAGTTCATTCGGCTCAGCTATCCCTCCATGTTCATATGACAGGATCACAGCATCTGTACTTGGCCAAGGAACACCGACACTTCCCTTTTTTCTTTTCTCCCAAATGAAATTAGCATGAGTAACAGGGGATGCCTCAGATAAACCATAGCCTTCTACAAGTTTACCACCTGTAACACGCTCAAACTTCTCTTGTATCTCAGCGGGTAATGGTGCAGAACCGCTTATACAGCATTCAATTGATGACAAATTATATTTTTGAAGATCTGGATGATTTAATAAAGCAATATAAATCGTCGGTGCACCGGGAAATAACGTTGGTTTTAATTTATGAATCGTTTTTAATGTGTCTGTTGGATCAAATTTAGGCAACAGAATCATTTTATATCCTTGCATAACTGATAAATTCATCACTGTCGTCATCCCATACACATGGAAGAATGGAATAATACCTAAAATAGATTCTTTCCCTCGCATTGATTTATACATCCATGCAGAACACATTTTTGTGTTCAGAGCAACATTGTCATGTGATAACATAACACCCTTAGGGAAACCAGTTGTTCCTCCTGTATATTGAAGTAATGCAATATCTTCGGCGGGAATGTATTTATATTCCTCAACAGTAGGCTTTGCTAATTCCATGATTTTTAGGAACAAATGAGTATTACCTTGATGTTCTACTTTAACAACCATTTGATTTTGCTTTTTTTGTACAAATGGATATAAAAGATTCTTAGGAAATGGTAAATAGTCTTTTATACTTGTTACAATAATATGATTCAATTTTGTTAACGCTTTCATTTTAGAGACTCTCGGATATAATAAATCAAGCGTTACGATAAATGTGGACTCGCTATCATTTAATTGATACTCCAGCTCTCTTTCCATATATAACGGATTCGTTTGAACCACGATGCCGCCAGCTAATAAGACACCATAATAGGAAATTACGGCTTGAGGACAATTCGGCAGCATAATCGATACCCTGTCACCCTTTTGTAAGCCTAGAGACTGTAGATAGTTAGCCATTTTTAAAGACTGTTGATAAAGTTCTGTATAGGTTAGTTCTTTACCTAGAAAATGGATGGCGATTTGAGATGGAAATTCTAAAGCAGATTGTTCGAGATAATAGTACAACGGTTTTTCATCGCTTTTCATGGTATGAGGGATTTCTGCTGGGTAAAGATTTAACCAAGGTTTTTGACTTTCCATTTTTTTCTCCTCCTTTTGAGGGAAATATAAAATGACAGATTGGTTAGAAAGGAATAAAAGAGGACATACATACATGTTAAAACCGATAAACAAATCATTTTTTCACGCTTATAAAAAAGTATATCAGTTTTTTGTGTTTTCAGAAATATAAAATAATAAAAAAGGGCCAGATTTTATGAATCAGGCCCTTTACTTGTATTAAAAGAAAGCTAAATAAATAACGCCAATCACCACAAACAACCCGCATAAACCAAACATCACTTTCGCCAACGTCTCCACTCTACACTCTCCTTATAAAGCCTCACCGATAACAAATGATAAGCCAACTGAAATAACAAGGGATATAAATCCAACAGCACGGTTGTCTTTCTGAATTTCATCATCAATTCTAAACTTTGGTGTCATAAATTCATAAATGAAATAGCCTAACAAAAGTAAAACAAATCCATACACTCCGGACCCTAACATTTCTAAAAGACTCTCGTGTTTCTGAATAGAAAATCGAAATATATTAGCAATTCCAAAGATTTTTCCTCCTGTTGCCATCGCAACAGCTAAATTGCCATTTTGAATTTCCTCCCAATTTTTATACTTTGTAACAAGTTCAAAAATGGTTAAAAATAAAATGATACTGAGAACTACAACGCTATAGTAGGCAGCAATTTGAACCCAATCATTCTCCCAAAATGTACTCACGCTCTTTCCCCCCACTATTTTAGTTCCACAATTGTGACGCCAGTTCCGCCTTCACTCGCTTCCCCAAACCGAGTGCTTTTTACACTTCGATGATTTTTTAACAATTCTTTCACACCGGTTCGAAGTGCACCTGTTCCTTTACCATGAATAATTGAAACCCTTGGATAGCCGGCTAAAACAGCATCATCCAAGTATTTCTCAACTCTCAGTAATGCATTTTCAAATCGTTCCCCACGTAAATCTAATTCCAATGAGACATGGTAATCCTTTCCTTTAACAGCAGCTAAAGGCTTTTCTTGCACTTGTTGCTTAGGTCTCTTAATATATTCAAGATCTTTTTCTTTTACTTTCATTTTTAAGATTCCCATTTGAACCTGCCACTCCTGATCATTCACCTTTTCAACCAAATGTCCCTTTTGATCAAAACTAATGACTTTTACTTCATCACCAGGCTGTAGTTCATGTTTAACAGGCTGTTTCTTTTCAACCTTTTTCGATTTTTCGAATACAGGCTGCGCCTCTTCAAGACGCTTTTTCGCATCGATCAACTCATGCTCTTTTACTTGAGCATGCTGTTCTTTTCGAAGCTTTCTTAAATCTCTAATAATGTTTTCCGCTTCCCGGTTTGCTTCTTCTAATTTTTCTGAAGCCTTTCGTTCCGCTTTTTCAAAAAGGGCATCACGTTGTTCATTGAATTCAATGATCTGTCTTTGAAGCTCCTTATGAAGTTTTTCTGCTTCATGCCGGATTTTTTCTGATTCCATTAACTCAATTTCAGCCGTTTTTTTGCTGGATTCTAATGAAGCAATCATCGTGTCTACTTCATTGCTTTCATCACTCATTTGTGACCTTGCCTTTTGTATAACATTTTCCTGCAGGCCCAGTCGTTTTGAGATTTCAAACGCATTACTGCGGCCCGGAACACCTATTAAAAGTTTATATGTTGGGCTTAAAGTTGAGATATCAAATTCTACACTTGCATTAATGACACCATTTCGGTTATATCCGTACGCTTTTAACTCCGGATAATGAGTTGTTGCAACCACTCTCGCTCCACGGCTGTACACTTCATCCAATATGGAGATAGCAAGCGCAGTACCTTCTTGTGGATCTGTTCCAGCTCCAAGCTCATCAAATAACACAAGACTTTCGTCATCCACTTTATGAAGGATATCAACAATATTAACCATATGTGAAGAAAAGGTACTTAAGCTTTGTTCAATCGATTGTTCGTCACCGATATCTGCATAAACTGCCTTGAAGACCGCAACCTCTGATCCGTCAAGTGCCGGAATGTGTAAACCTGATTGAGCCATTAATGTACATAATCCAAGTGTTTTAAGTGCAACGGTCTTACCACCGGTATTCGGTCCTGTAATAACTATGGTTGTAAAGTCTGTACCTAATTCAATATCATTCGGAACAACTTCACTTTCAGGTAAAAGCGGGTGTCTTGCTTTAAACAAGCGAATAACACCTTCTTGATTGACAATAGGCTTTATCCCTTTTATTTGTTTTGCATACTTCGCCTTTGTGAACATAAAATCCATATTGGCCAAGCATTCTACATTCTGCAGGAGATCATCACTATTTTCGGCTACTTCATTTGACAGTTTTTCTAGAATACGGTCGATTTCTACCTTTTCCCTCACTTTTGCTTGTTGAAGAGTGTTATTTAGGTCAACTACGACTTGCGGTTCGATAAAAAGAGTTGCCCCTGAACTGGATTGGTCATGAACGATCCCACCGTATGATCCTCTATACTCCTGTTTTACAGGCAATACAAAACGATCATTTCGAATCGTAATGATCGCATCAGAGAGCATTTTTGATGCATTTGAAGACCGAATCATTGATTCTAGTTTATCTCTTACTCTTGCCTCGGTTGTTCGAAGCTGCTGGCGAATGCCTTTTAATGTTTCACTTGCACTGTCCAACACATACCCATTATCATCTATACATTCGGAGATCCTTCTCTCCAAGTCATGAATAACAACAATTTGCTCGGCAAGGATTGGCAAATGAGATAATTCAATTTCTTCCTCTATCATTTTTTCAATAAAACGTTTCATTTGCCTGCCTGCATACAAAGTGCCTGCAACTTCAATAAGCTCAACTGAACTGAGCATTCCGCCAATTTTTGCTCGCTTGACTGTTGCTCTAATGTCAACAAGTCCTCCCAATGGAATATTCCCTTTTAATCGAAGTACTTTTGCAGCCTCATCTGTTTGTTCCTGAGAAACAGCCACTTCTTGGTACTCACTAGAAGGTACAAGCGCTTTTACTTTTTCTTTGCCAAGTGTTGATGAAGCATGCTTAATAAGCTGCTCTTTCACTTTTTCATATTCAAGTACATGCAAAACTTTCTGTTGCAATTCGGTCTACCTCCTAATAATTACACAGACCTTCAATATTCAATCATAAATATAGTTTGCTATTCCTTATGATGTCTGTTTAAAAATGCTTTTAGCTGGTCAATGTCCCATGTATTTATAACCGTATCACGTTCAATCCAGCCTTTTTTGGCTGTAGAAATACCAATGCCCATATCTTCTAACATGTCTATATTATGTGCATCTGTATTAATGACAACTTTCACACCCGCTTCTTGGGCCTTGCGAATATGTTCAGCACTCAAGTCTAAACGCTGAGGGTTCGCATTTAACTCTAATGCTGTGTCTGTTTCCTTTGCAAGTAGAATAAGCAAATCTATGTTTACATCATAACCTTTTCGTTTGCCGATGATTCGACCAGTTGGATGTGCAATGATGTCAACATGATGATTATGTAACGCTGTTTTTAATCGTTCCATAATCACATCCTGTGATTGAGAAAAACTTGAATGAATGGAGGCAATTACAAGATCCATCTCGGCTAGCAATTCGTCATCATAATCTAATGTAGCATCAGGCAAAATATCCATCTCAACTCCGGCAAGAATTGTTATATCATCATATTCTTCGTTTAAGGCATCTATTTCCTGTCGTTGAGCTCTTAGTCTCTCAGGTGTTAATCCATTTGCTACCTTTAAATATTGGGAGTGGTCCGTAATGGCGATATAACGATACCCTTTTTTGCGACACGCTTCGACCATTTCACGAATAGTAAAAGCTCCATCACTCCAGGTAGAATGCATATGAAGATCTCCTATTATATCCTCCAAGCGTACAAGCTTGATGTCATGATGGAAAGAATCGACCTCTGTTCCATCTTCGCGAATTTCAGGAGAGAAATGAGGAAGATTAAAATACTGATAAAATTCCTCTTCTGTTTCAAATGTTTTCATTTCATTTGTCTCAACATTTTCTACACCATATTCACTAATCTTTTCTCCACGTTCTTTTGCAAGCTGTCTCATTCTGACATTATGATCCTTCGAACCTGTGAAATGATGCAGAGTTGTGGCAAATTCCGCTGGTTTAACTAGTCTAAAATCTACACTTACCTCATAGTCATATGTAAGCTGGACAGATACCTTTGTATCACCGCTTGCGATAACATCCGAAATATTTGGTATGTTCAACAGTTGGTCCCTTACATGTTTGGGTTCATTTGTCGATATAATAAAATCTAAATCTTTAATTGTTTCACGCATACGTCTCAGACTTCCTGCTCGTGAGTAGCTTTCAATATCTTTACATTTCTCAAGATATGACTCAATTTCCTGGGCAATTGGAAGCATAAATGAAATTGGCAAGCGTTCTGGACGACTACCCATTTCTTCAATCGCAGCTAAAATCTTTTCTTCTGATTTTTTTCCAAATCCCGCTAAGCTTTGTATTTTATTTTCTTCACAGGCTAATTTAAGTGCTTCAACACTATCGATGTGTAATTCCTTATATAGCTTTGCAATCTTTTTACCGCCTAAACCTGGCAGTTTTAATAAAGGGAGTAAACCTGCAGGCACTTCCTCCTGTAATTGCTCAAGAACCTCTGATTTTTCAGTTTCCACAAATTCTTTAATAACTGCTGAAGTCCCTTTTCCTATACCGGCAATCTTCGTAAAATCATCAATTAAAGCTAAGCTTCTATCATCAACTTCTAAAGCGTTAGCAGCTTTTCGAAACGCAGATATCTTAAAAGGATTTTCCCCTTTTAATTCCATTAAAACAGCAATCTTTTCTAATAATCGGATAACATCTTTTTTATGAATATTCATTTATTCCACCTCTTTATCTAGCACTTTCTATAAAAATGATACAAATATTTACGAAAAAGTACAATTCTTCGTCACTTCTTACGGTAGTCGGAAAAAGAGACTGACTTAAACAAAGAGTAAGTACACCTGCACCATTATATATTCTACAAAACTTGGATGTAGTCAATATATACGAGTGATGAAGGAATTACCCTTTTTAAGTCAGCCTCTTTTAAGACATGTATTGAATCCAAAGTTCATTTACTTTATCAGAAAAATAAGGTGTGTGGTTAACAATAAGATTTGCTAATACCGAATGGTCTAAAGCACTTTGAATTTGTTCCATTGGAATAAGTGCCGCAATAAAAAGGATAATAAATAAAACAAGATATGACTCTAAAAATCCAAGTATTGATCCGGCAGCCCTATTTAATTGCTTTAAAATCGGAAGAAGTGCCACAAAGTCCAGCATTGAACCAATAATCTGCATAACAATTTTTGTCCCAATGAATAATAATACAAATGCAACAGCTCGGTAATAAGCACCCTCAAGGTCATCGCCACTGAGTAATGTTAATATTGTTGGACCTTCACCTGATACCGGGTAAGGAACCCACAGCTTTAATTTTGGTGCAAGATCATCAAAATATTGGTATGCTACAATATAAGAAATGATAAATCCGGCTAAGTGGATAAACTGCAGAATAAATCCACGTTTTAAGCCGACCAATATTCCGAATAATAGAATAATAAACAAAACAAAATCTAGCATATTTCAGCTTCAATCCTTTTCAAATAATTGTTTCTCGAGTTTTTCATACTCTTCTTTTAGCTTTAAATAGTCATGGACAACGTTAACAGCTGTTAACACTGCCAATTTATTTATATCAAGAGACGGATTTTTACTATTAATCTCTCTCATTTTATCATCAACCATTGCAGCAACAGCTCGAATATGGCTTGTGCTTTCAGAACCAATAATTGAAAATTGTTGACCATATATGTCTACTGTTGTTTTAGACTTAGGACGTTTTGACAACGATAAATCCTCCATTTCCTGCAAATCCTAATTTATATCATAACATGAAGCTTTATCATATGGGAAGAAGGACAATTTTTTGAACAAATGCAAACAAGTCATAGTTAGTTTTTATTTAGAAAGGGTGTAAAAATTGGCGAATTCCGTTATAAAAGTAGGGCCAGAACAAATCACAAAAATGGAGAGCTATTATAACAAAAATAAAATAGAAAAGACCCCTCCTGGAGCGGTTTTTTCAGCGAAAGTAAACGGATGTACAATCACCGCATACAAATCCGGAAAAGTACTTTTTCAGGGGAATTCTGCTGAAGCTGTGGCTGCACAATGGGGCACAGCTGCTCCAACAACTCAGAAACAGCCTTCAATTGCAAAAGCACCTAATGGATATCAACCACCGGCAAATATATCAAACTTGTCTATTATTGGTTCTGATGAGGTTGGCACAGGAGATTTTTTCGGCCCAATTACAGTCGTTGCAGCATATGTTAAGAGCGATCAAATTGAACTTTTAAAAGAATTAGGTGTCAAAGACTCGAAGAACCTTAAAGATCCTCAAATTTGTGACATTGCAAAAGATCTGATTCAAACAATCCCTTATAGTTTGCTTGTCTTACATAATGAAAAATATAATGATCTACAACAGCAAGGAATGTCACAAGGAAAAATGAAGGCTATTTTACATAACCAGGCTATTAATCATTTACTTATGAAGATTGATCCGGAAAAGCCCGATGGTGTTCTAATCGATCAATTTGCTGTGCCGGGTGTTTATTTCAACCATCTTCAAGGAAAAAAAGTGTATAAAGAAAATATCTATTTTTCAACTAAAGCTGAAGGTGTTCATCTTGCGGTTGCGGCTGCATCCATTATTGCCCGTTATTCATTTATTCAAGAATTTGATAAGTTGTCCCAAAAAGCGGGTGTTGTGATTCCAAAAGGTGCAGGAGCACAAGTAGATATTGCTGCTGCAAAGATCCTTCAGAAAAAAGGTAGTGAGTTTTTAGCTACTATTACGAAGAAGCATTTTGCCAATACGGAAAAAGCCTTAAAAATTGCTAAAAAATAGCTAGTAGGTGGATTTATTTTCGATTAAGACAATTTATTAACGATTTCTAAAGTTTATCAACGATTATTGGAATTTATTTTCGATTTTCAGATTTTATTTACTATTAGACAAAATTAAACATAATTCGACACACACAAAAAAACGAATCACACAAAGTGATTCGTTTTTATCCATTATCCTCTTAAAGTTGCCCCGATCTTCTCTTCAACAGCATCCAATACTTTCTGATGTGTTTTTGTAACATCTTCATCAGTTAACGTACGTTCCGGATCAAAATAGCGTAATGAGAAAGCAACTGATTTTTTCCCTTCTTCAAGGCGGTCACCTTCATACAGGTCAAATACAGTTACTTCTTTTAGCATTTTGCCGCCTGATTCTGTGATAACTTTTTCAATATCACCAGCGACAACATCCTTCTTCACAACTAATGCGATGTCTCTTGTGATGGATGGATAACGTGGAATGCTTTCGTAACGTATTTCTTCTACATTTGTTGTTAATAGATCAACTAATGATAGCTCAAACACATACGTTTCTGTTAAATCCAATTCTTTCTGAACCGTTGGGTGAACCTGCCCTACAAAACCAACAAGCTTTTCACCAAGATAAAGTTCAGCTGTACGCCCTGGATGCATCCCTTCGCGCTTCGCTTGCTTGTATTCAACTTGAGAGGTTAATCCCAATAAATCGACAAGGCCATCTAAAATACCTTTTGCTACATAGAAATCTACAGGCTTTTTCTCAGCTTGCCAAGAGTGTGAATGCCATAATCCTGTAACAGCGCCTGATAGGCGTTCTTTTTCAAGTGGTTGAACGTCTTTACCCTGTGAAAGGAATACTGAACCAATTTCATATAATGCTACCTGGTCAATTTGGCGAGCAAGATTGTAACGTAATGCATCTAATAAATGTGGAAGCAAGCTTAAACGTAATACACTGCGCTCCTCACTCATAGGTAGAGCAAGTTTCGTTAGTTCAGACGTTTCCAAAGCGAATTTCGCTGCTTTTTCTTCACTAGAAAGAGAATAAGTAATCGCTTGATAAAGGCCAGTTCCTTCTAAGTAGCGACGAACTTTTCGGCGTTTTTCCTGATACTCTGTTAGCTTTCCTGGAATTGCTTGACCAACAGGTAATGTTGTCGGAATATTATCATATCCGTAAAGTCTTGCAATTTCTTCTACAAGATCTTCTTCAATCGTAATATCACCACGGCGAGTAGGAACTTTCACTGCCAATGTAGAATTATCGAGAACTACCTCAAATTGAAGACGCTCAAGAATGGATTTCATTTCTTCTGCTGAAATATCCATACCAAGAACTCGATTCACTTTTTCAACAGTTGTTCTTACTGTTTTTGGCTCAAAAGAAGCATTACGAACTTCTACATTTCCTTCCATCACTTCTCCACCGGCATACAGTGAGATTAATTGTGCTGCTCTCTCTGCAGCTGCAGGAACACGATTAGGATCAACTCCCTTTTCATAGCGTGCACTTGCTTCACTACGTAAGCCATGATCTTTTGAAGCTGTACGAATACGCCCACCATTAAATAATGCAGATTCCAATAAAACGGTTTTCGTGTCAGATTGAACCTCTGAGTTTGCTCCACCCATAACACCAGCTAATGCAACAGGTTCAATTCCATTTGTAATCACTAAATGTTCGGAAGTAAGTGTTCGTTCCTGATCATCAAGTGTTACAATTTTTTCTCCATCTTGTGCACGACGAACAAGAATTTCCTTAGAGCCTAGACGATCATAGTCAAATGCATGAAGTGGTTGACCGTATTCTAATAAAACGAAGTTTGTAATATCAACCACATTATTATGAGGACGAATACCTGCTGCCATTAGGCGTGTTTGCATCCATAAAGGTGATGGTGCAATCGTTACGTTTTTAATGACCTTCGCAATGTATAATGGATTATCTTCCGGTGCATCTACTTTTACATCAACTAAATCTGATGCTTTTTCTGAAGAATTTTCATACGATACTTCCGGATACTTTACTTCACGACCTAATATTGCAGCGACTTCATGAGCAACACCAAGCATACTTAATGCGTCTGCACGGTTTGGAGTTAATCCAAGCTCAAGTACAGCATCATCTAGATTCAGCTGTTCCAGTGCATCCGCCCCTACTTCTACATCATTTGGGAATACGAAAATTCCTTCTGAATATTCTTTCGCAACTAGCTTCGACTCAATACCGAGCTCCTGAAGGGAACAAATCATTCCATTTGAAACCTCTCCACGAAGCTTTGCCTTTTTAATTTTAAAGTTACCAGGTAAAACTGCACCTACTGTGGCAACAGCAACCTTCTGACCTTTATCTACATTTTTGGCACCGCAAATAATTTGTGTAAGCTCACCGTTCCCCAAATCAACTTGACATTTATTTAATTTATCTGCATCCGGATGTTGCTCTTTTTCAACAACGTGACCAATGACAACGCCCTTTATGCCATCGTTTAAAACGTCAACACCTTCTACTTCAATTCCGCTACGTGTAATTTTTTCAGCTAACTCATCAGGTGTGATTCCTGACAGGTCAACATATTCTGCTAACCATTTATATGAAACAAACATATTGTTATATCCTCCTTTTACGCTCGTTTAAATTGTTTTAAGAATCGTACATCATCTGTATAGAAATGTCGGATATCATCAATTCCGTACTTTAGCATCGCGATACGCTCAGGCCCCATTCCAAAAGCAAATCCGCTGTATTTCTTTGAATCAAAGCCAGCCATTTCTAGTACGTTTGGGTGCACCATTCCAGCTCCAAGAATTTCAATCCAGCCTGTACCTTTACACACATTACATCCTTTTCCACCACATGAGAAGCAGGATACATCAACCTCTACTGAAGGCTCTGTAAATGGGAAAAAGCTAGGACGAAGGCGAATTTCACGCTCTTCACCGAACATCTTTTTAGCAAATACTTCAAGTGTACCTTTTAAATCACTCATGCTGATATTTTCATCAACAACCAGTCCTTCAATCTGTGTGAACTGATGTGAGTGTGTCGCGTCATCGTTATCACGTCGATATACCTTGCCAGGACAGATAACCTTAACAGGTCCCTTCCCTTCATGCTTTTGCATTGTTCTAGCCTGAACAGGTGAAGTGTGTGTACGTAAAAGCAATTCTTCTGTAATGTAGAAGGAATCCTGCATATCACGTGCCGGATGTCCTTTTGGAAGGTTTAATGCTTCAAAGTTATAATAATCTGTTTCAACTTCAGGACCTTCTGCAATTTGATAACCCATTCCAAGGAATAGATCTTCAATTTCTTCAATAACAGCCGTAATCGGATGATGATTCCCAACTTTTACTGGACGACCAGGTAATGTTACATCAATTGTTTCAGTTGCTAACTTTTGCTCAACAGCAAGTTGTTCTAAATGCTCCTGCTTGCTTGAAATAGATGTTGCAATAGCTTCTCTTACTTCATTTGCAAGTGCCCCCATAACAGGACGTTCTTCGGCCGATAGCTTTCCCATTCCTCTTAACACTTCTGTAATCGGTCCTTTTTTACCCAAGTAAGCGACACGTATGTCATTTAATGCCTTTAAATCATGCGCTTGTTCTACTTTTTCAAGCGCTTCTTGTTGAAGCTGTTTTAACTGCTCCTGCATTTGTTCTTCCTCCTTTATTTAAAAACCTCATTAGCGGTTTTTTTGCAAAATAAAAAACCCGCCCCATAAAAGGGACGAGTTGAAATCGCGTTACCACCCTTGTTAGCTATACTTTGATTTTGTCCTAAGTATAACTCACTTCATTTCCATAACGGTAAAAACCGGAACACCTTTACGTCTATTGACGGTCTAAGTGTCAACTCGAGAGGTGAATTCATTTACTTCTATCCAAAAAATGCTTTCAGTCCCGGCATTTTCTCCCTGAATGGACGAACTGTAAATTACTAGTCTCTGTCATCGTTTTGTTTCATATATGTAATGTCTATCTTATTATAATCAAAACAATATGTTCCCGCAACCTGCCTATTTTCGCAAATGATAAAGAAGAATGCCTGCAGCAATTGCAACATTTAACGATTCTGCTCCACCATAAATAGGAATGTACAGATTTTTAGTTGCTTGATCTAATAAATCTTTATTTACACCACTGCCTTCGTTTCCTAGGAGGAGACAAAACTGGTCAGCTTCTGGAACTTCTTTGTAACTCACTCCATTTTGCAAAGATGTGCCGTAGACAGGGATATTGTTGTTCTTATAAACATTGAGCCACTCATCTAGACTGCCTTTTACGATTGGTAAATGAAATAATGAACCTTGGCTGGAGCGAATCACTTTAGAATTAAAGTGATCAACTGTTCCTTCACCTAAAATCACTCCGTCTATTCCAGCTGCGTCAGCTGTACGAATAATCGTTCCCAAGTTACCAGGATCTTGAACACTATCTAATAATAATACTTTTGTCCATTTTTCAGGTGTGTAAGTTGTCTGAAACTCACAAATGGCTGCCACCCCTTGTGGAGCCTCTGTATCACTAATTGCTTTCATGACATCTTTCGTAACAAAAGTAATACTAATATTATCGACATCCCAAGTATGTGGCAAACTGATTTCTTCTGAAACAATAAGTATTTTAATCATTTCTTTATTTTTCAAAGCCTCTTCAACTAAGTGAAAGCCTTCAATTATAAATGTACCGGTATTTTCACGCTCTTTTTTTGTATGTAGCTTCTTCCATTGTTTCACTTTTGGATTTTTAACTGATTCAATTCGCTCCACTTTCATACTCCCTTTTTGAACTATTCCAATTTCTCTTTCCAATCATACATAATTCTTACGTAATTAACAAATTCTATCATTAAAAGCTGTTATCTAGTCATCATTTAATCAAACTAGATTTTTAGCTGTGACTACTTTTAAAAGGAGTGTTATACAGTGAATTTAAACCTTCGTCATGCGGTTATCTCAAATGTTTCAGGAAATACTCAAGATCAACTACAAGACACCATTGTGGATGCCATTCAAAGTGGTGAGGAAAAAATGCTGCCAGGTTTAGGAGTTCTCTTTGAGGTCATTTGGCAGAATGCAAATGAAGGTGATAAAAAAGAAATGTTAACAACACTGGAGCAAGGTCTTAATAAAAATGTACAGTAAAAAAATGCTGGGGAATTCCCCCAGCATTTTTTAATCGAAAGTAATTTTATTTACTGTTTCACGATCTAATCTTTTAATTACTTCTGCTATAAGCTTAACAGCATTTTCATAATCATCACGGTGTAACATTGCTGCATGTGAATGGATATATCGAGTTGCGATTGTAATCGATAATGCCGGAACACCATTTGCAGATATATGAATAGCTCCTGAATCCGTACCGCCTCCAGCAATTGCATCAAATTGATACGGTATGTTCAGTTCATCAGCTGTATCTGTTACTAAATCCCTTAAGCCTTTATGCGATACCATGGAAGCATCATATAGAATAATTTGCGGACCTTCTCCCATTTTACTAGAAGCTTCCTTGTCAGAGATACCAGGCGTATCACCAGCAATACCAACATCTACGCCAAAAGCGATATCAGGCTGAATCATATTGGCAGAAGTACGGGCACCTCGTAAACCAACTTCTTCTTGTACAGTACCTACACCATAAACCACATTCGGATGATCTGTATCTTTTAATGCTTTTAAAACATCAATCGCGATAGCACAGCCAATTCGGTTGTCCCAAGCTTTCGCGAGAAGCATTTTCTCATTTTTCATCACTGTGAATTCAAAATAAGGAACAATCTGATCACCAGGCATAACACCAAATTCCATCGCCTCTTCACGGCTTGATGCACCGATATCAATAAACATATCTTTAATCTCCACCGGCTTTTTACGAGCTTCAGGAGGTAAAATATGTGGAGGCTTAGAACCGATTACTCCAGTAACCTCACCTTTTCTAGTCACAATTGTTACACGCTGTGCCAACATAACTTGTGACCACCAGCCCCCAACGGTTTGGAATCGAAGAAAACCTTTATCATCGATTTGTGTCACCATAAATCCAACTTCATCTAAGTGACCGGCTATCATTACTTTAGGACCGTTTTCTTGTCCTACCTTTTTAGCAATTAAGCTTCCTAAGTTATCTGTTACAACTTCATCAGAAAATGGAGATATGTATTTTTTCATAACATCGCGTACTTCGCGTTCATTACCTGGAATTCCTTTTGCATCTGTTAAGTCTTTTAGCATTGTTAATGTTTCATCTAGCTTCGTCATTTGTGTAGGCCTCCTTCAATTAACAATCATGTTTATTATACAATAAAGGATCTATAGAAAGAAAATAACTCCCTTCTTAGTATCCTTGTTGTTGTCGTTTGTGATTCACTTCATTTTTTAATATGTATGCTTTTTCTATTTGTAGTGAAGTAAAACCTAATAATTTACCGAGTAATAAATATTCCTCAAACATGTTTTTGTAGGTAGACAAAGATGAATCATGTTTAAATGCTGATACTTTTTCATAGACAATTAAAAATTGCTCAGTTAATGTTGCACTTGATTCTCGGTCTTCAAAGTGCATCGAAATATCTATGTTCAATTCTAATCCTAAGGACAAGATAAAGTGAATACCATCTACATATTCTTCTAATATGATATCAGTATGTGCAGGCGGCTTTAGACTCCAAAATTTAAAGCACCTGGTTTCATTTGCCAACTCACCAATTTCAACTAATAAAGCAAGTACTTTTCGATCAACCAAATTCTCATTCTCAAGATTATGTTGCGCTTGTATTTTTGCATCTAATTCCTGCTGCATGTTAAATAGTACGGTAAAATTCATAAAGTATTCCTCCAACAATTTTCACTAAAAAAATTATAACAAATTTTTTAAAAAACTTGGAACCTTTTCGGTCTCTCAATCGTATATAAGAAAAATTGCCCTCAGGAGGGGTTTTACGATGATTGTCATTTTATTACGTTTGTTGTTAATCGTCTTGATTGTCTTTCTTCTTTATACAGGAATTAAGTTTTTATTTAATCCAAAACGAAAGCTCGAATTAGCACATGAACAAAAGCAGTTTTATTTTCTTGATGAAAAAGATAACGTAAGGAAAAACTTTTTACTTACGTACAAAGGTGCATTATTTGAAGGAGAGAAATATTTAGGAACAACAACAAACTCTTTTGAAGTTGTCTCGATCTTTATTTGGTCAAAATCAACCAATGAGTTACAGGGACTGACGTTGGAGGATTTCGAACACATCCAAGAACAAGTGAAATTACGCTATCCTCATAGTAAGGTAGATTGGAAAAGTCCGATCAAGGAATTGATTTTGAAAAAAAGTCAAAGTTAATAGAAGAGCTTGAGATACTCCATCTCAAGCTCTACCTCACATAGAATTATGAACAACATGATAATAGTGATCGAAGAATTTTTCTCGATCAACACGTATGGCAATATTTCTTTTCCCGTCAACTCTTTGTTGAAACTCCATCATCCCGAGTTGTTCCTCTTTTTTAACCTCAACTTCGATAGATCCTTGTTGATAGTCACAAATCTGAGGATCAAATAGACAAGCTGCGGCAAGAGGATCATGAAAAGTCATATCATTTGATTGCAGCCAGGGTGAGCCAAAGTCTTCCACAGCTTCCATGAGCGGGGTAGAAAATAAATCTTCCTTTTCATTCCTTTTAAGAACTAATTGGGTGGTAACATTAAGACCAAAGGTAGTATGAACAGGAACATCAGTATGATAAACAACCGCTGCTGCTTGTGGATCTACCCAAGAGTTCCAATTTGATATTGGCATATCCATGGTTTTCTCTAATTCTTTTGAAAACACACCACTCATGATATGGAGTTCTTTTAGGAGCTTCGGTATCTCTGGATCCGCCAAAAATAATAAAGCAATGTTTGTTAAATGACCTACAGCTAAAAGTGAAATTTCATGGGGATTTTCACGAATGGTTTGCCTCATAAAATCAACAGCTTTGTTTTTCACAAATGATTTTTCATGATGCCAATTTGCCAGGTGTTTTGCTCCATCAGGTGTTGGATATAGTGAGCTTTGCATTAGCGTATAGTCTGCACCTGCTGCAATAGGAATGCTCATTCCAGCTGCTTTACATATGGCATCTGCTATCATTGCCCTTTTTTCGACTTCCCCGCCTATTGTCGTAATCCCCACTAGTTCACATAGTGGCTGACTTAATAAATACGCCAAGCAAAGGGCATCATCAATATCACCACCAATATCTGTATCAAGGAGAACTTTCTTTTTCACCATCAAATCATCAACTTTCTACGGTTTTATCATGCTTTTTCCCTTATAAAAAAGTCATTCCACTTAATCAATACTTGTTTTTCTCTAAAATAATAGATAAGAATAAACAAGCCGATCACAATCCCGATTAATACGACAGGAGGTAAAGTCTGAATAGATGCTCCTAAAAACGTAAACAAAAGTGTTGAAGGGATATGTGTAAGAAAAGAGAGTTTTGTATAACGTCCAAATGTTTTGGCTTTGTCTAAAATGCATAACGAAATAAGCGAAAAGTTGATAAAAGGGATCATTCTTAATATCATAATTTGAATAAAAGAAAAATTTGTATAAGTTCCCAACCATTTTCCCTTCATTTTCATTAAGCGATCCAACAGTTTAGGAAAGAGTTTTGTAACGAAATAAAAGGTAATACTCGAGCCTGTTAAACCAATGATTGAATACACTGACCCTAGTTGTGCACCAAATAAAATTCCTCCAGCTATACAAACAACCGCAACAGGAAGAAACAAAAACTGCCTGATCATATGAAACAAAATAAAAGCAATTGGCGCAAAAAAGCCAGTTGTTTGAATGACGGTCAACACGGTAGAAGTGGCCAGTTGAATAGTCATCACCGCTTTCTAGTTGTAATCCATAGATGAAGTCGTATTGATTCCATTGTACGGGAAGATTTTGCGTTTATGCCAAAGAAATTGTTAAATAAACCAAAAGTATAATGTGTCCGATTGCAATAAGCGGAAAGAAAACAGTAAAAGATGTATGTTTTGTTTTATGACGATATACTTTCATCGCAATATAACCGCCGATGGCTCCCCCCACGAGAGCAAATAACCATAGTGTTGATTCTTTTATGCGCCACTCTCCCCTAATAGCACGCTTTTTATCTGAGCCCATTAAGAAGAAGCAGATGATGTTTACTAATAGATAATAGACTAACACATAAAGCATTCTATTCACTTCCCTTCTGTATGTATAATACCTTAAAACTCCTTTGATATGAAAAAGAGCTGACTCTATCTACTTAGAGTCAGCTCTTATACCGTTCAATTATTTGTTAAGCTGTGCTTTAGCAGCATCTGCTAATTGAGAAAATGCTTTTTCATCAGCAATAGCTAAGTCAGCAAGCATTTTACGGTTCACTTCGATACCAGCAAGCTTTAATCCGTGCATTAAACGGCTGTAAGAAAGACCATTAACACGAGCAGCTGCATTGATACGAGTGATCCATAATTTACGGAAATCACGTTTCTTTTGACGACGATCACGGTATGCATACATCCATGATTTCATCACTTGTTGATTTGCAACTTTGTATAATCTATGTTTAGAACCGAAATAACCTTTAGCTAATTTTAAAACTTTTTTACGACGTTTACGTGAAACGATACCGCCTTTTACTCTTGGCATGTAAATTCCCTCCTATATTACGATGGTCCGAATTATTTAATATTGTCTAATAAATGACGAATACGTTTGAAATCGCCTTTGCTTACTACAGTTGATTTACGTAATTTACGTTTTGCTTTAGTAGATTTGTTAGCGAATAAGTGGCTTGTGTAAGCATGTGAACGTTTAAGTTTACCAGAGCCTGTTCTTTTGAAACGCTTAGCAGCTCCACGGTGAGTTTTCATTTTTGGCATAAGGTATTCCTCCTTAAGGGATTATTGCTTTTCATTTTTCGGTGCTAGAACTAAGAACATGCTGCGTCCATCCATTTTTGGATGTGATTCAATTGTGCTTAAATCTGCACATTCTGCTGAGAAGCGATCAAGCACCTTTTGACCGATTCCTTTATGAGTAATTGCACGTCCTTTGAAGCGGATAGAAGCTTTTACTTTATCGCCCTTCTCAAGGAATTTGCGTGCATTTCGAAGCTTAGTGTTAAAGTCATGCTCATCAATTGTAGGACTTAAGCGGACCTCTTTAAGATTGATGATTTTTTGATTCTTACGAGCTTCTTTGTCTTTCTTTTGCTGTTCAAAACGAAATTTACCGTAATCCATGATGCGGCAGACAGGAGGCTTTGCATTAGGAGCTACTAAAACTAAATCTAGATTAGCTCTTGTCGCAATTTCTAAAGCCTCTTGGCGAGATTTAATTCCAAGCTGATCTCCGTTGGCACCGATTAGACGAACCTCACGTGCGCGGATTCCGTCATTTACCATCATATCTTTGCTAATAATTAGCCACCTCCAAGGTTTTATCAAAACTGAATAGTAATTCTTAACACCGTCATTGTAGATCTTGGTCTTTTTATTTGAGACAAATAAAAAAGTGTGGATGCAAAACACCCACACTACGATTGTATACATAAACTATATCATCGTTACCTGCCAACTACAAACGGATGTGTCAATCAGGTGAGAAGCGGGTGCTTCTGCTTGTTAAAATATAAGACTATTCAATTACCTAGAGAATTATACCATCTATACAAAGATCTTGCAAGCAAATAATATACTTTTAAAACAACAAATGTAATTCTATCAGAAGAATTCTCTTCTTGCAATAACTTTTTTGATTTCACATTCAAAACCGGTGGAACAACCCCTGTTGAATAAAGTCTTACTTTATGATCTTTTTACTTCATGTTGAATGTTTTGAATAAACTGCTCGAATGCGATTGTTTCTGATTTTTGTTCACCATACTTACGAACATTAACTGCATTTTCAGCAATTTCATTATCTCCAACTACGAGCATATAAGGTATTTTTTGAATTTGCGATTCACGAATTTTGTAACCAATCTTTTCATCTCTGGAATCTAACTCTACTCGAAGTCCTGCCTCTTGAAGTTGTTCTTGGACCTTCTTCGCATAATCAAGATGAATAGCAGGTGAAACCGGAATAACCTGAACTTGTACCGGAGCTAACCATGTCGAGAATGCCCCTTTGTACTCTTCAATTAAGAATGCAACAAAACGCTCCATTGTTGATACAACACCGCGGTGGATAACAACCGGTCGATGTTGCTTTCCATCTTCTCCCACATAATTCAAGTCAAAGCGTTCCGGAAGTAAGAAGTCTAATTGAACAGTTGATAACGTTTCATCTTTGCCAAGAGCTGTTCTTACTTGAACATCCAGCTTTGGTCCGTAGAATGCCGCTTCACCTTCTGCTTCAAAATAGTCATGACCTAATTCATCCATTGCACCCTTTAACATGCTTTGCGCTTTTTCCCACATGCTATCATCGTCAAAGTATTTTTCTTTATCTTCCGGGTCACGGTATGACAATCTGAATGAATAGTTTTCAATTCCGAAATCTTTGTAAACTGCTTCAATTAATCGAACAACGCGAATGAATTCATCCTTGATTTGATCTGGACGCACAAAGATATGGGCATCATTTAATGTCATTCCACGTACACGTTGTAAGCCAGTTAGCGCACCTGACATTTCATAGCGGTGCATTGTTCCAAGTTCAGCGATACGAATTGGCAGCTCACGATAGCTGTGAATATCATTTTTATAAATCATCATATGATGTGGACAGTTCATTGGACGAAGTACTAAGTCTTCATTATCCATTTCCATAATTGGAAACATATCTTCTTGGTAATGCTGCCAATGTCCGGATGTTTTATATAATTCAACACTTGCCAAAACAGGTGTATAAACATGCTGGTAACCTAATCTTTCTTCCTTATCAACGATGTATCGCTCTACAATACGGCGTATAGTTGCACCTTTTGGAAGCCATAACGGTAAACCCTGACCTACTTTTTGTGATGTTGTGAAAAGACTAAGCTCTTTCCCTAATTTACGATGATCACGTTCTTTTGCTTCCTCCAAAATACGAAGATGCTCATCTAAATCAGCTTTTTTGAAGAAAGCTGTTCCGTAAATACGTTGAAGCATTTTGTTTTTGCTATCTCCGCGCCAATATGCACCTGCAACACTTAGTAATTTAAATTCTTTAATTTTACCTGTTGAAGGAAGATGCACTCCACGACATAAGTCAAAAAATTCTCCTTGTTCATATATTGAGACAGCTTCACCTTCTGGAATTGCTTCTAAAAGCTCTAATTTCAGAGGGTCCTGGATTTCTTCGTAACGACGCTGAGCTTCCTCACGACTTACTTCATTACGAACAATTTCAAGATTTTCATTCACAATTTTTTTCATTTCTTTTTCAATGATTGGTAAATCCTCAGGTGTGATCGCCTGTTCCATATCAATATCATAATAAAATCCATTTTCAATAACCGGTCCAATTCCCAGTTTAACGGGTTGGTCTTTGAACACACGTTTAATCGCTTGTGCCATTAAATGTGCAGTTGAATGGCGCATAATCTCCAATGCTTCATCACTATCTTGTGTAACAATTTCAATGGCACCATCTTGTTCGATCGGTGTACGCAAGTCAATTAATTGACCATCTATTTTCCCTGCAAGTGATTTCTTTTTTAAACCAGGGCTAATGGATGCCGCAATATCTTCAGTTGTGGTACCTTTTGCAAACTCCTTCACAGCTCCGTCTGGAAACGCAATTTTTATAACGTCTGACATCCTTGTTCACTCCTTCTTTGAAATGTGGAAGCGCCTCGATCAGCCCCGACCAGCATAAGACGCTCATGAATAGAAGGTGTTTTTTACCTTCCATTCATGAGCGGCTTATGACCTCGAGGGGCTAGGCGCTGGAACTAGACACCGACACTAATTACTAACTTAGCATCAGGGCTTGCTCTGAAAATAAATAAAACTCGCCCCCTAAAAAGGGACGAGTTTAATAAACTTAGTCAATGGATCGTGGTTCCACCCTTGTTCCCAAAGTCTGTAAAAATCATCATTCATGCATTTCATAAGTAAGCTGAATAAGACTTTGGCTCAACATCGATAACGGGAAGACCGTCAGCTATTAATAAGTTAGAATGTAACTGTTCACAACTGAAGTTTAAAGGTGGTAAGTTTGCTCATCGTGTTAGGAAGGTTTCAGCATTTCCTTCCCTCTCTGGGAACCGTACAAACAAGCTCATGTCCTTATCATGACAGATCATTTGTTCAATTATTACGTTATTATAAATTGTTTTTCCGATAAAATCAAGACGATATTTAAGCTATACTATGTACGATGTACTTTTAATCACATCTATGTTTATTTGTAAAAATCCTCCAACCGATGGATTGTGACTCTCTCTTCAAATATATTTAAGATTGTTTGAATCATGCCATCTAGAGAATCATTTGCATAGAGAGAAATCTTTACAGGAACCATTGATACCAATGGCGCTAATAACTTTGTATCTATATACATGGGATGTTTGTATACAAATTCCTTATCAATTAACGTCTTTAAATCCTTATCAGATATCAAACACTTGTTTTCGTTATAAATCACATATTCTTTATCATACACAAGGTGAACCCTCGGGATTTTGCTTTCATTTTCACATAAATATTCTCGTAAACTTTGTATGAAATTTTGATATTCCTGTTCCATCTTATATTCCTCAATCGCAATTTCCACATAGTCTCTTAAACTACTAAGATATTTTTGCAATCGGAACTTTTGAAAGGACGAATAGGTGAAATATAAATCTGGACGCAAAAATTCCTCTAATGCCTCTTTTACAAAGTGTTCTCTTGGTGCTAATTTTTGCACATTCGGGATTTCTTCCCTTTCTCCCTCAATTATAGATTGTGTAATATGTAAAATCTGTTGTTGTTCCTCTTCATCTGAAAAATAATAAAGTTCTTTCAGCATGTTCATAATCAAATGCTGCTCTTTATGACAAATAATAAATTGAGTAAGACCCGGTATAACAAATTGCTCTAGTGTGATATCCCAAGATTTCGGGGTGATTTTTATACACTGATTGTTTACTAATTGTAGCTCAGATAAAGCTGTTTCAGATATTGAACGAAAAATTGAATACATCGTCCTTGCCTCTTTCGGAGACCCAAATAATATCTCAAGCATGTTTGTCCCCCCTATTTGCCAGCACTTCAATCTATGTATATGGGGGAGATTTCTTATTTAGAAGTAAATAAATGGGTTTACATTAGAAAAAAAACTACCTCATGTTTTGAGATAGTCGATTCGAGAATCTATAAAGCAACTTCCTTATTACCCTCTTCTGTTTCTACCGATCAGTTCAATGGGAACGGTCATATGTTTTATCCGTTCCATAATCCTTGCTGCTTTAACCGGTTCTTCTTCTCCACGTTGGGAAATGGAAAGATGATGTTGAAGTTGTTTTAGGTTAAAATTTGATGAAATAAAAATAGGCAGATTTTCAAGCATTCGATACTGTAGAATTGTTCCCAGAACTTCATCCCGTGCCCAGCTTGATACAGATTCTGCACCTAAATCATCCAGCATCAATACCGGTATTTTTTTCACCGCATCCAGCTTTTCATCGAGTGATGAATTTTGAAACGACCCCTTTAATTCCCTCATAAATTCCGGTACATAAACAAGCATTGAAGGTACTTTATGTGAGGCAAGTTCATTTGCGATAGCACCTAAAATATACGTTTTGCCTACTCCGAAGGATCCGTACAAGTAGATACCTTTTGGATGGCTTCCACTGTTATAAGCCTCTACAAAATCCTGAGCGATACTAATAACCTGAAGGCGGCTTGTTTCCTCGACATCAACATCGATCTTGTCAAACTGTGCTTCAAGAATGTCCTTTGGAATGTACATACTTTTAATAAGTGCCTCATTTTTTTTCCTTTCATCTTGAAGCTCTTTTGTTGGGCATTTATCATATTGAATATCAATGATTCGACCTTGTATGATTAAACGGGGATGATAGCCTTGCAATAAATTTTTGCATTTAGCCAAAGATGGACACATTTCACAGTTTTTGCTTTGATTAATAAATTCATAAAGCTTCATTAAACTCCTGTTAATCATTCCGTCTTCAATTTCTGTTGAGTGCTTAGTAATAAATGCTTGTATATCAGGATTATTTAACACCTGTTTCTTTAAATCGTTGTATCGTTCATTAAAATCAGGTCTGCTCGTTAATTTTTTTAATGATTTGCTCATATGTTCCATATTCTACTCATTCCTCCTTTCATTCATTTCACCGTTTTTATTATCCTTATATTTTTTTATTCGATCAAATAATTTCTTCTTTTCTAATTCGAATTGCGCCAAATTCTTTTTCTCTACTCCCTCTTTGTCTTGTTGCTGTTCTTCTTTGTCTGTATTACCTTCGCCATCTTTTAACCATTCTGGAAGGATTTCCTTTCGAATTGGCGTTTTCTTACTTTGAGTTTTTTTCTTGGATGTTGTTTTTTCCTCTGCCCATTGTTGATATTGACGATGTTCCTGTTTCGCTAAGTCCATTGCTTCCTTCACGGTTTTAACTTGTTTTCTTGTCCAATGACTTGCAATTTTTTGAACATAAGCTCTTGTAAGCTTCATATCTGTTTTCAGCATAACGTAATAAATCAGTACATTCACAACACCCGGCTCAAGCTTTTGTTGAACCATGACCTCTTCAATAATTTGCAAATCACCCACAGCAGGCGGGACTCCTCCTGCAACATCCGTTAAAAATTGTCTTGGTGAAATGGTTTCTAATTGAACCATTAGTTCTTCTTCTTTTGATAACTGTTTTTTGTTAAGCTTTGACCGTAATGTAATAGGTTGTTTCTTATCCACAAGGTTCGGTAATTCATCTCCCACTTGGAATTGATACCAGTCTCTCGCTGATTTTCTGAGCAATTCTACATCAATCATATCATCCTGATCAAGACTTGACATGGCCACATTTTTCATATCAACTGCACCAATTCCATATAGATAAGACAGCTTTTTTATCACCTCTTTTATAGGAGGTGTAAAAGCTTTTGGAGAAATAAGCGCATCTGATAAACCGGAGAAAAATAAATCGAAGTCAAATGAAGCATCTGATATTTCCAATGTAGACCGACTATCTGACTGAAGGTATTCTCTCTCATTTTCAAGTGTTAGATCATCCATTGTTTCCTTATTTACTCTACCCATCATTTCTGCAGAGCGAACGGAATCAAACACATCGTCAAACGATTTCGTAATCTCCTTCATTCCCTCTTCCATTTGATCATCTGAAAAAAATCTTTTTAGTTGTAAAAACTTATTTCGACCAACACGATTATACAGATAAATATTTAATACACCATCTTGAAAAAACTCATTAGGTCGAATAGGTGTCTGTAACTCGTATACATATCTTTTCACACCATCAACTTCATCTAGATATGTTTTCAGCAATCCTAGTCCTTCTAATTTTATTCGTTCATGATAAATTTCCCGCAAATTACTTTGCATTAGAGTCATTAAACTGTGATGAGTCGTTTCAACACTCCAAATGCGATTTTGCTCTAATTCTCCCCATAAAGTCATATAAAGACTAAAAGATTTTGAACCTATTAACGGCTGATAAAGTAATGTCATGATTTTTCGATCTAAGTCTTGTAGAACTGATTTACTTTTAACTGTATATCGATCAATAGCAAGCAGTTCTTTCCAATGCTGTTCCATACCCCTCAACCTTTCATCCCTATTATAAAACACACCACTGAAAAAAGAGCTGAAGGATTTCTCTCCATTAGCTCTTTCATCACTTATCTTACTTTCTTTATTAGATCTGTTAATTCCTCAATAAAGACATTTATATCTTTAAACTGTCTATAGACTGATGCAAACCGCACATATGCAACTTCATCTATTCTAGCCAGCCTATCCATTACCATTTCGCCTACTAATTCACTGTTAACCTCAGAAACACCTTGATTTCTGAGCTCTTTCTCAATTTCATGAACAATGTCTTCAAGCTTTTGCAAAGGAACAGGTCTCTTTTCACAAGCTTTGATGAGACCTCTTAAGATTTTCTCTCGACTAAATTCTTCTCTTGTTCCTTCTTTCTTCACAACAATTAAAGGAAATTCTTCGACTTTTTCAAATGTTGTAAAACGATATTGACACTCTTCACATTCACGGCGTCTGCGTATTGATCTACCTTCATCTACAGGTCTAGAATCCAATACCCTTGTCCCATTATGCTGACACGAAGGACATTTCATATGACCAACTCCTTCTTTACGTCATATCCAGGTTTATGACCCAGGTCTTTATCTTCCACTTTTTCCTGCACCAACAAATGTTTCTTTTTGATCAAGCTTCTTATATAAATCAAGAATGATTTTTTTACTGTAACCAAAGTCTGTTGGTAACACAGTATTTGTGGTGGCAGTCAGATCAACAGCTGTTTCAAAAGGACGCACAGAAATAACCGTTACAATTAAAAATGCCTTTCTAGGGCGGTCAATGTTCACGCTCATTTCTCCACGTTCTTCTGATACCGAAGTCACTGTCATCCCCGGGTTTTGCTCAATTAATTCCTTTACTGACTGCAATGCTTTTTTATTTGTTGTTTTATAATAACGGCTTTGCAAGTCTGGATTATAATGTTTATCCCTTGTTTCTTGATGCGTGCTAAAAAAATCCTTAATTTTATTCACAAAACTCATTTTAGAATTCCCCTTTATTATTTATTTTTCCCTTTATGTATGAAAAGTTATTCTATTACTATCATACTGAAATTTTCCGATAATAAAAAGAGGTGCAGATTAAATAATCTACACCTCTGAATGTTTTGTTTCAAATTAAAGAGCTTTCGCTTCCGCTTGCTTTACTTGTACAGGTCCCATACCTCTTGGTATTTCGATATTTTCACGTGTTTGTGCACCTAAAGACTCCGCAATATGGTCTGCAGCAATATTTGGATCTAAATCACCACAAGTGTAAACATCAATACTTGCATAACCATGCTCCGGAAAACTATGAATGGTTAAATGAGACTCAGAGATGATAACAACTCCACTTACTCCTTGTGGAGCAAATTTGTGGAAAGCAACCTCTCTAATTTCTGCACCTGACTTTAACGCCGCATTTACAAATGTTTTTTCAATGTAATCCATGTCATTTAACTTATCAAAATCGCATCCCCATAATTCTGAGATTACGTGTCTACCCATTGTTTCCATATTCATGGATCCCCCTTTAACTAGTTTTTACATGAATTCTTCGCGTATGGTATGTGTACTACCACGGGGGAAAGTTAGTCCAGAGAGGTCCTAACCCTTTAAGTAGCCTTAACACCTTGGCTTTGATAAGAAGTTCACGAAAAATAGTATACTTTGTTTGTATATGTTTTGCAACAAACTTTTGAAAAATTATTTGTCATATCTTAGTTAAAGGGTTTCATCCAACATGATCATGCATTTATTACTTTTTCCGTAGGAATCTTAATTATCCGTTAAATTCTCATACACCTAATAATTGTGACATACTTTTTTCTACCATTTTTGTTAAATCAACTACTCTGCATGAGTATCCCCATTCATTATCATACCACGCCAGTACCTTCACTTTATGATGATCAATGACCATAGTTGATAAACTATCGACGATTGCTGAGAAGGGGTTTGTATTATAATCAACGGATACTAGAGGCTCTGTAGAATAATCAAGAATGCCTTTTAATGATGTTTGTGATGCTGATAAAAAGGCATGATTAATTTCATCTGCCGTAACAGATTTATCCACATCAACAACCAAGTCAACAAGTGATACATTCGGTGTTGGTACTCTTAGTGCCATTCCATGAAGTTTGCCTTTCATTTTAGGCAAGACCAGCTCCAGAGCTTTTGCAGCACCAGTTGTCGTAGGAATGATCGACTGTCCGCAGGCCCTTGCTCTCCTTAAATCTTTATGCGGATTGTCAATATTTCTTTGGTCATTCGTGTACGCATGAACGGTTGTCATAAGACCATTTCTTATTGTAAACTCCTCATCAAGTATCTTTATGACAGGGGCTAAACAGTTCGTGGTACACGAAGCATTTGATATAATTATATGCTCATTCGCATTATAATTTTGTTCATTTACTCCCATAACAATTGTGATATCTTCATCCTTTCCCGGTGCTGTTAGTATCACTTTTTTTGCTCCAGCATTCACATGTAGTATCGCCTTTTCTTTATGATTAAATTTGCCTGTTGCTTCTATAACAATATCGATATTTAACCGCTTCCAAGGAAGCTCTTCAGGATTCCGCTCATCCAACAATAACACCTTTCGACCATTCACGACTAAATGATTGTCCATAGCGATCACACTACCCTCGAAAGCTCCATGATTTGTATCATAATTAATTAAATGTGCCAGCGTTTCTGCAGGGTAGCTTGCATTGATCGCTTTTATGTTTAACCCTTCTGAAATAGCTCGTCGAAAAACCATTCTCCCTATTCGACCAAATCCATTTATTGCTATATTAGTCACCATAATAAAAATCCTCCCTCTCCATATATGTCATACTAATAATCAATAAACCCTAATTAGTATAACACATTATATGTAAATATAGATCGTTTTTTTCATCCTTGTAAAGCATATTTTTAAAATGGGCATTATTAATACTTATTGGTAAAAGGTTAAAAAGTAAAAAAAAGAGACATATAATAGTCTCTTTTTTCGTCTAAATCCATTTTTTTAACACAGCTTCCAGCTGGGTTTGTGTATTTTCTAAGGAACCGTTATTATCAATTATTTCATCAGCAAGTTTTCGTTTATCTTTTAAAGGAAGTTGTGATTGGATACGTAGTTTTGCCTCCGCCTCGGTATAACCATTTCGTTGCATTAACCGCTCTAATTGAGTTTGTTCATCTACATATACAAGAAGTGTTTTATCCACCATATAGGTCAACTTGCTTTCAAATAATAATGGAATATCCAGGACAGCTGCACGCGATCCTTGTTTTCTTTCTTTTTCTACTTGTAGAAGCATTTCTTTACGTACTTCAGGGTGAACAATCTTATTTAGTTGTTCTCTCCTCTTATGATCACTAAAAATCAAAGCACCTAACTTCCCACGATCCAGAGTATGGTCCTGTTGTAAAATGTCCACACCAAAAACATCAACAATTTGATTATACGCGGGTTTTCCTATTTCAACGACATCCCTTGAGATTTCATCAGCATCTACAACTGTTATTCCTAACTTTTTTATCATGTTTGAAACCGTACTTTTTCCGCTTGCTATTCCACCTGTTAATCCAATGACAACTGTCACAGCATTTTGCCTCCATCATTTATAGTTTCCATATACCTATCATAATGAGAATGATCCCCGGAAGGCAAGAGAATTTATCTACCCATGAAAATCTTGAAAAAATATGCCCGGATTTAATTCCTATCGAAACAAAAAGAGAGCTCATACACGCTACCAATACACTCATAATAATTGGCGAATACCCCAATAAAGCAGCTCCAATTCCAGCACCAAAGGCATCTAAAGATAATGCCAACCCAAGTAAAAATGCTTCAATTCCTGTAATTGTTCCTGATTTATCAATATCTGCTGTCATCGGCTTTCTAAGTATATTAATGACAATACCAAGGGTTTTAATTTCAAAGTTTATGATCGTTTTCTCAACTTCTTCTTCCTCTCCGCTTTCCTTTGAGGGTCGAAAAAATTGATATAAAACCCATGCCCCAATCAGCATTAAAATAAATCCGCCAAGCTTTTCGGTAATATAAATAGGGAAAATCCTTGTTAACACCTCACCAAGAAACATAGCCCCTAGCATAGTTCCTGCAGAACAACACGCAATAATCAATATCGACTTTAAGGGGATTCTCATTTTCCTCATTCCATACGTAAATCCAACTGAAAAACTATCTAAACTAACTGCGAATGCTAATAACAAAAGTGAAGTATATTGAAACATACAGGTCTAGCCCCTTCCTTCTGATTGCTAACATAGTGTATGATAAACGCCTAGAGAATGTTAAAGAAGAAAGTATTTTTTTCGATATGGGCTACCTTATGTTTTCTGCTCACTAATTAGAATCGCAGAAAAAAGGGTAAAGACATCTTTTTGATATCTTTACCCTTTTTTATTTTTGGCATGTTGAACAATAATGTGTCCCACGTCCACCAACAACAGTTTTCGTTAAAATCCGCCCACATTTTTTACATGGTTCATTTGTCCGCCCATAAACATATAGCTGAAGCTGAAACATCCCAATCTCACCTTGTGTGTTTACGTAAGATCGAATCGTGCTGCCCCCTTGTGCAACGGCCTCATTAAGAGTGTTGACAATTTCATTGTGTAAATGTTCAATTTCTTGATTCGATAATTGCCCAGCTGTTCGCTCTGGGTTTATTCCCGCTCTGAATAAAGCTTCATCTACATAAATATTGCCAAGTCCTACAACGACTGATTGATCAAGTAAAGCGGTTTTGATTTTACGAGATGTTTTCGCTAATCGTTCTTTAAGATATTCTTTGGTAAATTGTGTTGAAAAAGGTTCAGGGCCTAACTGAGAAAGAGGAGGATATTGCTCCTCTTCTCCTTTTTTAAATAAATGCATAGTACCAAATTTTCTTACGTCCCGATACCTAAGCTCTGTGTTGTCTGTAAATGTAAACAACACATGTGTATGTTTTTCTACTTCATCATTAGCCGAGAATAAACCATACCTTCCTTCCATCCTTAAGTGAGATACAAGGACATAGTCATCCAAAATAAATTTTAAAAATTTTCCTCTCCGATTCACATCATGAATGGTTTGACCTGCTAATGCATCTTTAAACTGTTCAATTTCATCAGGTTTTTTGATCATTTTTGGCCAATGGATAGAAACCTTTTTTATTGTTTTACCTTTTACAAGTTCAATCAGTGTTCTTCGCACTGTTTCAACCTCTGGTAATTCAGGCATGTACTCACATCCTTTTAGAATAAAGTTTATTTCGCATCATACCATGAGTTTCCATAAGAATAATCTACTTTTAGAGGTACTTTTAATTCAACAGCATTTTCCATTACCTCTGGAACAACTTTTTCAAGAATAGCTACTTCCTCTTTTGGAGCTTCAAATATCAATTCATCATGTACCTGTAACAATAATTTCGTTTGCAGGTTTTCTTTTTTTAATCTTTCGGCCATATCAATCATAGCTTTCTTAATTATATCAGCTGCACTCCCTTGTATAGGTGTGTTCATTGCCGTTCTTTCTGCAAAGCTGCGAAGATTAAAATTGCGGCTAGTAATTTCCGGTATATATCTTCTTCTTTGGAGCAGTGTTTTAACATAGCCTTTATCTCTTGCATCAGCAACAATATCTTCCATGTATTCCTGAACTCCAACGAATGATTCCAGATAGCGCTTAATGAATTCTCCTGCTTCTTTACGAGTAATTCCTAAGTTTTGTGAAAGTCCAAAATCACTTATTCCATACACAATACCAAAGTTAACTGCTTTCGCTTGTCTCCTCATATTTGAGGTAACTTGATCTTCTGATACATGGAAAACATCCATTGCAGTTTTTGTATGAATATCTAAGTCATTTTGGAATGCATCTACTAAATTTTTATCGTTCGCAATATGTGCTAATACTCTCAGCTCAATTTGTGAGTAATCTGCTGCAAAAATGACCCAATCCTTCTCAGATGGAACAAATGCCTGCCGAATCTTTTTCCCTTCCTCTAAGCGGATTGGAATGTTTTGGAGATTAGGATCTATTGAGCTAAGTCTGCCTGTCGTCGTTAATACTTGATTAAATCTTGTGTGAATTTTTTGCGTATCTTTGTGAACAACCTTTAGTAAGCCCTCAATATATGTAGATTGTAACTTCCCAAGTTGCCGGTAATGGAGAATATCCTTTACAATCTCATGTTTATCTTCAAGCTTTTCTAATACATCCGCAGAAGTTGAATATCCAGTCTTTGTTTTTTTCACAACAGGCAGATTTAATTTTTCGAATAAAATGACACCAAGCTGTTTTGGCGAATTAATATTAAAGGCTTCTCCTGCATGGGCATAAATACTCTCTTCTAATGTCTTTAACTGATCAGTAAGGTTTTTTCCCATTGTTTTCAATCGATCCACATCCACTTTAACACCAGTTGCTTCCATTTCGGCAAGTATTAATGATAAAGGCATCTCTAAATCATATAAAAGAGCAGATTGATCATTTTCTTCTAATTGATTAATAAGCTTTTCCTTTAAATCAGACATAGCTAGTCCTTTTCGAACAAGATGCTCTCCTACCTGATCATCACCTGGTATAGAACGCTTTGCTCCTTTACCGTACACAACCTCGTCATGTTGGACAACGAATACTCCATGTGCTTTTGAGACACTTGCTACATCCTCGAAGGTAGCAGAAGGATTTAATAAATACGCCGCAATTAATATATCAAAGTTAATTCCTTTTAATGAAATCCCTTTCCATCTAAGAGCTACAGTTGTTTTCTTCCCATCATAGACTGTTTTCTTCTTTGTTTCATCTTCTGCCCATTCTTTGAATTGAGCAGAATTTAAAGCTAACTCCGCAGGTATGAAGTAATGTCCTTGTTGATTTATGATCGAGAAGCCTATAATATCAGCTTGATGATAGCTATCCTCTAAAACCTCTGCATAAAGAGTAGCTTCATCCGATAAAATTTCTTGTGAGAACTCACTGACAACTTCAAAACTGATCTCTTCTATTTCCTCCTCTTCAGCAGCATCCGTTCCTATTTTTTCTAATAAAGAATTAAAACCTAATTCTTTGAACAGCTCTGTAACCTTTTTAGAATCAAACCCCTCATAGTGAGCTTCATCCAGTCCAATAGCAATCGGTGCTTCACAGTCTATGGTAGCGAGTTTTTTACTCATTAATGCTTGGTCGCGATTTTCCTCAAGTTTTTCTTTAAGCTTTTTCCCACTGACCTTGTCAATTGACCCTAGAACATTTTCCAATGATGTAAACTCTGTTAACAGCTTAATTGCTGTTTTTTCTCCTACGCCAGGAACTCCCGGTATATTATCAGACGTATCACCCATTAAGCCCTTCATATCAATGATTTGCTCTGGTGTTAGGCCATACTTTTCCTGTACAAACTCCGGCGTATATGAATCCACATCTGTAATACCCTTTTTCGTAATATCCACAGTTATTTTGTCAGTTACTAATTGTGTTAAATCTTTATCTCCAGAAATAACCTTAACTTCATAGCCGTCCTTCTCAGCTTGTCTTGATAATGTCCCGATAATATCATCTGCTTCATAATTTTCCAATTCATATCTTGATACTTGGTAAGCATCCAACAGCTCCCGGATAAACGGAAATTGCTCTGATAATTCAGGAGGAGTTTTTTGTCTTCCTCCCTTATACTCTTGGAAGGTCTCGTGTCTAAATGTTGTTTTTCCTGCATCAAATGCAACAAGCATATGTGATGGCCTTTCATCCTCAAGAATCTTCATCAATATCATCGTAAACCCGTAAATCGCATTCGTATGTACACCTTTATCATTGTTTAGTAAAGGTAATGCAAAAAAAGCACGATAAGCGATACTATTCCCATCAATTAATACTAGCTTTTTTGTCAATCCTTTTCCTCCTCTATTCATGCGAAAAATAATAATTCGCAAGCTTTCATTTTTTTACGTATGTAAAAACCCTGATTCTCCACTTCTATTTTATCATGACTACAAATAGAAAGGAAAACCAGGGCTCTATTCACATGTTTATTGCATTTTAACGGTTAGTAAGTCTCACTTTATTGTACTCCCTTTAGCAAACTTGCATAAGGTGAATCGAATGGAATGATGATGACTGTTTCTTCATCGATGGTTTGTTTATAAGATTGTAATGTCCTGTACATTTCATAGAATGCAGGATCCTTTGAATAAGCAGTATTATAAATTTTTGCTGCTTCTTTTTCTCCTTCACTTCGAATAACCTCAGCATCAGCCTCTGCCTTAGCAAGCATTTCTTTTACTTCTCGATCTGTTTCAGCTATGATACTATTTTTTTCGGCATCCCCTTTAGATAAATAACCCTGTGCAGTTGATTCACGTTCCGAGATCATTCTCGTAAATACAGATTCTTCATTTTCTGAAGGAAGGTCAGTTCTCTTCATTCGAACATCTTTAACAACAATCCCATAGTTACCTTGTTCAAGCAGATTGTTAACGATATCTGTTACTTTGTCATTTAAGCTGCCTCTTGAAGACTTTTCATCATTGATAATTTCATCGTAATTTAATTGTCCTAATTCAGAACGAACAGTAGAGAATACATATTCAGCCATTTTTGTTTCAGCATTAACAATTGATCTTGCATTTGAAATCATTTTCTTAGGATCCTCTATTCTCCAAACAGTGTAATTATCTATAATAAGTCGCTTTTTGTCCTTTGTATTTATTTCTGCTTCTTCTACATCATAGGTCATTTGATATTTAGGTAGAGTAGTGACCGATTGAATAAAAGGAATCTTAAAATTCAGGCCCGGTTCCTCAATAATACGGACAACTTCACCAAATTGACGCACAACTTTATATTCATTTTCTTTCACAATAAATAAGTTTGTTAGAATAACGACAAGAAGTGCAATAAAGATTAGAAAAATCACTCCTGCCCGAAGATATCCCTTAAATGTGAAGGACGTTTTTTTCTCTTCCATATTTACAACATTATCATTGGCCATTCGTTTCACTTCCTTCCTGCTCAGTTGGTGCTACAGGTTTTGTTGCCGTTCCATCTTTGATCGGTAAATACTTCATTGTGTTTCCGTTGTCCTCCATAATGTAGATTTCTGCATTAGGAAGCACTTGATCGATTGTTTCTAATACTAAACGTTTTTTTGTAATATCCTTTGCGTTTACATATTCATTATAAATAGCATTAAACTGCGCTACATCACCGCGGGCTTCTTCCATACGGGCAGCTTTATCACCTTCAGCTGAAGACATAATGGCAGCCTTTTCCCCCTGTGCCTCTTCTGTTCGTTTGTTACGGTATTTATTTGCTTCATTCTTCCTTGTATTCATTGTTTCACGTGCATCAGTAACATTTGTAAATGCTTTTCTTACTTCTTCATTAGGTAAATCAACATCTTGTAATTTAACTGCTAAAATTGTAATCCCAATATCATATTCTTCGACTAAAGTAGTTAATAATTCTTGAACTTGCTTTTCAATTTCTACTTTTCCCGATGTTAAGGCATTATCTATTGTTGAGCTGCCGATAATGCTCCTCAAACTCGCAGAAGTAGCATCCTCAAGCATTTCCGTTGGATTTTCTGCATTAAATAAGTATTTGCCCGGTTCAGTAATTTTCCATTGAACAACCATATCTGCTAAAACAATATTTTCGTCACCTGTAATCATTTTGGTTTCTTTTGGAAAGTCCTCTACCTCTCCGTCTTCTGTTTCTTTATAGCCAAACTGAAGACTAAAGGTTTCTTTTGATAGAACTTCTACTGACTGAATCGGCCACGGATATTTAAAATGTAAGCCCGGCTCGCTTACACCTTCTTCAACTTCACCAAGTGTAATCATAACTGCTTGTTCTGATTCATCAACGGTATACCATGAAGTAAATGCAACAATTGCTAAAACAATAATTAATAAGGCAAAGCTGATGATGGAAAAAATCCTTTTCAAACTTAACATGTCTCCCCCTACCTTTCTCACGTACTTCTATTCTATTGTGATACTATACATACGATTACATTTCAAAAAGGTTTCAAATATTTCATACTTATGGATCGTCTGTCATAATCCAAGAATTAATTCATTGAGAAAGACTACTATATAGGGGGGAGTCCACTAAGCATTGCCATTATACTGATAATGAAATTAAGCCGTTTAAACAAAAAAAGGGACGTAAGTACATGACTTACGTCCAAAAGATTGGCTCCTTGGATGAAGGGGTTTTCACTTAGTATAATACCAACCTTTTATTAAGCAATCTTAAATTTGATGTAAATTAATTGTAAAGTATGTCGAAAATATAAATTATTTAGTTGAATTAAGGTAGGAGGTCTATTTTTTTATTTAATTTCACCGTAAAGGTTGTTCCTTTTCCAACTTCACTTTGAACACTAATCTGTCCCTTGTGTGCCTCAACTAAATGTTTAACAATCGCAAGTCCTAAACCGGTTCCCCCTGAATTTCTGCTTCTTGCGCGGTCAACACGGTAGAACCGTTCAAAAATTCTTGGTATTTCTTCGCTCTTAATCCCAATACCTGTATCAGACACGGTTACAAGTGCAAAATTATCTTGTTTTTCAACCCTTACACTAACAGATCCACCCTGTGGTGTATAGGTCAGAGCATTGTTAATTAAATTAATGAAAATTTGTTTTAAGCGATAGATATCGCCTTCAATATAAGTTAAATTATCGGGAAGAATCATGTTTAATTCAACATTTTTTTCTTTCGCTTTACTTTCAAGTATGACTGAAATGTCCTCCAATATTTCTCTTAGATCACAAGGTTGGATAGAGAGAAGAAAGCCTTGCTGCTCAATTTTCGAAAGATCTAATAAATCTTGAATTAACGTTTGAAGGCGATCACTTTCTTTCAAAATAATTGAAAGAAAGTATTCAGCTGTTTGTTTGTCACTAAGAGCCCCGTCTAATAATGTTTCACTAAACCCTTTTATAGAAGTAATAGGCGTTTTTAATTCATGTGAGACATTTGCAACAAAGTCTTTTCTCATTTGCTCCAATTTTTTCAATTCAGTAATATCATGGAAAACAAGAACAATTCCTTTCCACTCATCATTTGTACCGATAATTGGTGCGCCATACACTTCAAAATGTCTTCGCTCTATCTTAATTGGAAGGTGTAATTGTTTTCGGACTTTTACTTCTGTCATAAATATTTCTTCCACAATTTCAATGATTTCCTGATGCTCAAATGCGTCATGATACAATTGATAAAGAAAGCTAGCCGAATCAACCTCAAAAAGTTCCTTATATGCTCTATTAACTAAATTTATGTACCCTCTTCCATCAATTAAAATGAGGCCGCTCCCCATATTTTCAATGAGTGTTTGTAGTCGATCCTGTTGCATTTCTTGTGCCCTTGTCATGTCTTGAAGATTTCTGGCCAGTATATTAATTGACTGGCTTAACATACCTGTTTCATCAAGATGGTCTTCGTATGTACGCGCCTTATAATTTCCTTTTGCCAGCTCCATTGCCACCTTTGTTGCTGATTCAATTGGACGTGTAAATTGCGCAGTAATACGCACACCTATTAAAAGGATAATAATAAACGCGATACCTAAGCAGGCTACAAGTATCATCCACAACTGGTTATTCACTTTTGTTAATGAATCTACAGATGAACTAACGATGACGACTCCTTCACTATTCGATCCTTCTTTTATTGGAAACCCATAATACGCAACATCTTCTACCTGGTCTGTATAATAATATCCTTTTGTTCGTTCTTTCATGATCGGATATATATTCTCCATTAAACGTTGGTGATCATGACCTTCTTTTAATATTCCTGCTTCAAAAATGATTTGTTGTTGATTTGATATAACCGTTATATGTGATGTATATTTTTCTCCCAACTCATCTAGAAGTCCTTCTATCTCTTGATTTGTTAGATCCTCATTTTTCACAATTGATCGTGTAAGCTCCGCTTCTTTCATCATTTCCTCTTTAAATGAATTTAGATAATAGCTATTAAAGATTTGGCCTAATAATAACCCTAAACCTACTAACACTGAAACAATTAACGTGATGAGCGCAAATAAGAAACGTGAACGGAACCTATTCATTCATCTTAGGCTCCTCAAGCTTATACCCCAATCCTCTTATTGTTTTTATATATAATGGCTTCTTTGTATTTCTTTCAATTTTTTCTCGCAAATGACTAATGTGTACATCAACAATTCTCGTGTCTCCTGCAAAATCGTAATTCCAAACAGCACTAAGCAGTTGATCCCTTGTCAGAACACGACCTTTATGCTTAGCCAGGTAAACAAGCAACTCAAATTCTTTTGGAGTTAAATCCAAACGTTCCTTCCCATAATACGCTTCATAATGATCCGGTAAAACACGTAAATCACCAATTATTATTTGATTTGCGTCCTCAATTTCTATCGTTTCCGTATCAGCATGTGATTGACTTCTTCTTAGTATAGCTTTTATCCTTGCAACAACCTCTCTTGGACTGAAAGGCTTTGTCATATAATCATCTGCACCTAATTCTAAACCTAGTACTTTATCAAATTCATCATCTTTCGCAGTAAGCATAAGAATAGGAACCATAAGTTTCCGCTGACGAAGCTGTTTACAAACCTCAATTCCATCCATTTTTGGCAGCATTAAATCTAGTACCAGTAAATCAGGTTGTTCTTTTATACATATGTGTAACCCTTCTTCACCATCCATAGCTGTTAACACATGATAACCTGCTTGTTCTAGGTTATATTTTAATAGGGTTGAAATTGATTGTTCATCATCTACTACTAATATTCTCTTACTCATTTATAGGGCCTCCAAGGATTTAATTTCCCTTCACCTGAACCAATTATTCTTTTTATTATTCTATTGTGTATTTCTATTCTAGCGAATAGTGAGGAAGAAGAGCAACCATTCGTTTCAATATTAGTAAAAATAACTAAAGAATAAATTAATTTAGCATTTTTACTCGGAAAAAGCTGACCCATTATGAGTCAGCCCTCAATAATTACATATGCTAAAAATTCTCTAATGCTTTTCCCTCAATAGGAGTTATTTTATAAGGAGGACAAACTGTTACTTTCCCTTCCAAGACGATATCATTTTCCTTATTTTCTGCATGTACACGAATAATGATTTTGTTTTCAGAAGCAAACACTTCACTCACTTCGAACAAAAATTGAATAACACTATAATGATGAAGTGGCTGAAGAAATGAAATTTCTTGTTTGATGATATGACTTCCTGGTCCCGGCAGATACTTAGATATTGCCGAGGTAATAATCCCCGTAAGCATGATACTAGGAACAACAGGCTTTTCGTATGGTGTTTGGGAAGCATAATCATGTTGAATATACAGTGGATTAGCATCATTTGTTAATCCTAAATAAAGAAGAAGATCTTTGTCTTCGATCTTTTCGGTTAATGTTAGTTTTTCACCAACCGTAATTTCTTCAATATGCCTGCCAAGTTTCTGTTTCTTCCCTAGAAGCATATTTGCACCACCTTCATCATTTTTTATTAGAAAAGGCTAAGAAATAGTATCTTTCTTTTTTAGACTAACATGTATAAAAAAGAAAATTGAGGCTAATTCCTCAACTTTCTTCATCAGGCTGTCTATTAAAGGATCTTCATCACATTTTGTACGGAAGCAGCAGATTTCTTAAGTGCAGCTTTCTCCTCTTCTGTTAATTCAAGCTCAATAATTTGCTCCAGTCCATTTCCGCCTAAGACGGTTGGAACACCTAGATAAATTCCATTAAACCCATACTCACCTTCAAGATAAACAATTGAAGGAAGAACACGACGTTGATCTTTTAAAATGGCTTCTACCATTTCTACTAAGGAAGCAGCAGGGGCATAGTAAGCACTGCCATTTCCTAATAGATTAACAATTTCTCCGCCACCTTTTCGAGTTCTCTCCACGATTGCGTCTAAACGATCTTTAGGTATTAGTGTTTCCAAAGGAATTCCACCCGCATATGAGTAACGTACTAATGGAACCATATCATCACCATGGCCACCTAAAACGAATCCAGTTATATCTTTCACAGAAAGGTTCAGCTCTTGGGCAACAAACGTACGGAAACGAGCAGTATCAAGAACCCCGGATTGTCCAATTACTCGATGCTTTGGGAATCCGGATTCTTTATAAACTGCATATGTCATAGCATCAACCGGGTTTGTTAATACAATGATCGTACAGTCAGGAGAGTATTTTACAATTTCCTTTGTCACAGATTTCATGATATTAGCATTTGTTGAGACAAGATCATCACGACTCATTCCAGGTTTCCTGGCAATACCTGCAGTGATCACAACAATATCTGAATTAGCGGTATCTTCGTAGTTTGCTGTACCGGTAATATTTGCATCAAAGCCTTGGACAGGACTAGCCTCAAGCATATCTAGAGCTTTCCCTTTTGTCGGGTTTTCCATCTGAGGAATATCAACTAACACTACGTCTGAAAGTTCTTTTTGACCTAATAAAAATGCAGTTGTAGCCCCAGTAAAGCCACCGCCGATCACAGATACTTTTTTACGTTTAATGGCCATATCTAACATCCCCTTATATGTATAGGTTTTGAAAAAGGGCTGCTTATGTGATTGATATATTGAATGTACACATTCTCATCTTTTTTCACATAAGCAAACCCCGTCATTTTTAGATAAGCATCAACAGTTAAGCATTAGCCCATATTCTTAATTAATTCATCACCAAATTCAGAACATTTAACTTCAGTTGCACCGTCCATTAAACGTGCAAAGTCATAAGTTACAACTTTTGAAGCAATTGTCTTCTCAACAGAATTAATAACTAATTCAGCTGCTTCAGTCCATCCCAAATGCTCAAGCATAAGTACCCCGGAAAGAAGAACAGAAGATGGGTTAACTTTATCAAGACCAGCATATTTTGGTGCAGTACCATGAGTCGCTTCAAAGATCGCGTGACCTGTTTCATAGTTAATATTTGCACCTGGAGCAATTCCGATACCACCTACTTGTGCAGCAAGAGCATCAGAAATGTAGTCACCGTTTAGATTCATTGTTGCAACAACATCGAATTCACGAGGGCGAGTTAAGATTTGTTGTAAGAAAATATCTGCAATTGAATCTTTAATAATGATTTTTCCAGCAGCTTCTGCATCTGCTTGAGCTTTATTTGCAGCATCTTTACCTTCGTTTTCCGCAATGCGGTCATATTCTGCCCAAGTGAATACTTTATCACCGAATTCTTTTTCAGCAAGCTCATAACCCCAGTTTTTGAACGCACCTTCTGTAAACTTCATGATGTTTCCTTTGTGAACAAGTGTTACAGATTTGCGGCCGTGCTCGATTGCATAGTTAATTGCAGCTCTTACTAAACGGCTAGTACCTTCTTGTGATACAGGCTTGATACCGATTCCAGAAGTTTCAGGGAAACGAATTTTGTTAACTCCCATTTCATTTTTCAGGAAATTAATTAATTTTTCTACTTCTTCAGAACCTTTTGCATATTCAATACCAGCATAGATATCTTCAGTGTTTTCACGGAAAATGACCATGTCTGTATCTTCAGGACGTTTAACAGGTGAAGGTACACCTTGGAAATAACGCACTGGACGTAAGCATGTGAATAAATCCAGTTCTTGACGAAGAGCAACGTTTAATGAACGAATTCCTCCACCAATTGGAGTTGTTAGTGGTCCTTTAATTGCAATTAAATATTCACGAATAACATCTAATGTTTCAGTTGGTAGCCATTCACCAGTTTGGTTGAATGCCTTTTCTCCAGCTAATACTTCTTTCCACACAATTCCTTTTTCCCCATTGTATGCTTTCTCAACAGCTGCTTCTAATACACGTGATGCAGCAGCCCAGATATCCGGTCCAATTCCATCACCTTCAATATACGGAATAACCGGATTATTTGGTACGTCTAATACTCCATTTGTTACTGAAATTTTTTCACCTTGTGTCAAGAAAATTACCTCCCGAATTATGTAGTTGCTTCATATCTATTCTACCAATAGATATGAACATCTTAAAGTATAGTACTCTCATTTTTGGAATTAAAAGATTCCATATGTTTATATGATTAAGTAGTACTGATTCCTTTTTTGCATCCCCTCCTTACTTGAGGAAATGCATTCGGAATCAACTACTACTGACATCCAATAAAGGCTTAACGTTGCTCCAATGGAACATAATCCTGCTTATCAGGGCCAACGTATTCTGCTCTTGGTCTAATCAGACGGTTGTTTTCATATTGTTCTAAAATATGTGCTAACCAACCTGATACACGGCTTACTGCAAAAATAGGTGTGAATAAATCATGGTCAATACCTAAACTATGATAAACAGAAGCTGAGTAAAAATCTACGTTAGGCGGCAATGGCTTTTTAGAAGTAACCATTTCCTCAACTTTTGTTGACATCTCATACCATTTCGGTTCACCTGTTAAATTAGTTAACTTCTCTGACATTTTCTTCAGGTGCTTAGCTCTAGGATCTCCTTTACGATATACACGGTGACCAAAGCCCATAATTTTTTCTTTATTTGCAAATTTCTCATTGATATAGCTCTCAACATTTTCAACTTCCCCTATTTCAGAGAGCATTTTCATTACTGCCTCATTTGCACCACCATGAAGAGGGCCTTTTAAAGCTCCTATTGCTGCTGTTACACCGGAGTATACATCTGATAATGTCGCAACACAAACACGTGCTGTAAATGTAGATGCATTTAGCTCATGATCTGCGTGTAATACGAGAGCCTTGTTAAATGCCTCGATTGCAATTTGATCTGGCTCTTTTCCTGAAAGTGTATATAAAAAGTTTGCAGCCATAGATAAGTCTGTTCTAGGTTCGATTGGCTCTAATCCTTTGCGGATTCGTGCAAAAGTTGTGACAACTATAGGCAGTTGTGCCTGCAGACGAATAGCTTTTCTGTAGTTTGCACTAGGTTCCATCACATCTGCTTCATCATCAAATAAACCAAGTAATGATACAGCAGTACGAAGTGCAGCCATTGGGTGGACTTTATCGATAGGATATGATTTGAAGTGTTCAATAACCTGCTGTGGAATTTTTGCATTTTCAGCAAGCTGTTTTTTAATTTCTGCAAGTTGTTCTGAATTTGGAAGTTTTCTGTGCCATAATAAATAAACCACTTCTTCAAAGCTAGCATTTTCAGCTAAATCATCAATATTGTAGCCCACATATGTTAGAGTATCATCAATGATTGAGCTAACAGATGAAGTAGTTGCAACGATTCCTTCAAGACCTTTTGTTGCTGTCATATAAAACCTCTCCTTTGCCTTTTATTCCCCATTTGAGTCATCTTAAAGTTTAAAAGATTTAAGTACAAGAAATATTGACTTCACTATTAAATGGTGTTCCTTTATGTAAGGAAGCTTTGTCAAATATTTTTCTAATCATATATGAAAAAATCATTATGATGGCTCTTTAGAACAAGAATGTTAATACTTAAATGTTTACTTTTAAACTTTTAGACGATCGAGCGCTTGCTCACATGCAAGCAGCAGAAAGAAAATGCTTACATTTTTTATTATTTTGAAAAAATATCACATATTAATTACATGTGACGTATTTTATACTATCTGGTAAGCAAGAATTGAATTGATAGTATAACCAGTTTGCTACAGGCAAACTACCTTCTAGCATGTAGGCATTTTTTTTGAAGCTAATCCTATTATAAACAATTATCTGATTTTTGTGAATGAAAACCACTTTAATAGTTAAAAATTTGTTAGAAAAATGTTTTTTTAAGGATTTCTTCTATATAAACTACAACGCTATTAATACCATAACATAAATTTGTTATATTAGTGTACAGGTTTTTTCTACATAAATGATGACATTTTTTCTATCTTAACTAAAAATCTTAACAATTTGCATAGCTAAATAAGCGATGCCCGCACCAATTAACGGTCCTACTGCAACACCGTTAAAAAGTGTAACCGCAAGAATTGTACCGAGGACTAAAGCTGTTGTAATATGTGGATCTTCTGCAAGTAGTGTAAGACCATTTTTGGCAATCAAGGCAACTGCAATTCCTGCTCCTAAAGCAATCCAGGCATATGATGATTTTAGAGCATCAATTAATTGCTTAAAGCCAATTTCACCTGTTGCAATCGGGACTAATACAGCGATTGTAATGATCGTCACTCCCCAATTAATCCCTTTCGAACCTATCGCAGGTAATAATTTTGCTTCTAAACCTAGCAATTTAATTAGAAGCAAGGCTCCCACTGCAATCAATAATGATTGGTTTTTAGCTATAAATCCAATAGCTAAAAGAATAAATAAAAATAAAGACGATTGACTAAACATGATGTAAAACCTCCATAAATTACTTCGATTTATTCTATTCCTATATATGTCATCATTTCATTTTTAAATTTAAAGTATAAACAAGCTCCATTTGTAATAAACATGCTATATACCAATTAAATATCTATGAGCTCAACTATTTTGATAGTAGATATTCATATAGCATGGAAGAGGACCATAAAATATATGAGGTTCTTGTAGCCGAAAAAGGGGATCCAAAGAGACCTTATCAAACATACTCTTATGAAGCGAATTTACTTCTGGGTCCTTTTTTAGCCCAAAAACAATCGGACATATTTTTGAAAAAATGGACTGGTGAATTAAAGCACCTAAAATCCATAATCCAACAATTAGAACAAGCAGGTTATACATATGAAAATAATGAAAAATACCAAGAATTGAGTAAGCAAGTAAAGCTGATTGAGGAGGTATTGTAAGATTGACAAAAATTCCAAACGGCTATGAAGTCATTCAATTATTTGAACAATATTCACCAAAGTCTCTTGCTGTTGAAGGAGATAAAATAGGGCTCCAAATTGGAACGCTTAATAAAAAAATTGAACATGTTATGGTTACCCTAGATGTGGTGGAGTCAGTTGTCGATGAAGCGATAGCTAAAAAAGTAGACTTAATTATTGCACACCATCCTCCTATTTTTAGACCGATTAAAAATATGACAACAGATACTGCATACGGCAAGATGATTGAGAAATGTATTAAACATGATATTGCGGTATATGCTGCACACACTAATCTGGATGTTGCAAATGGAGGTGTCAATGATTTACTAGCAGAAGCCTTGCAATTGAAGGAAGTGGAAGTGTTTATTCCTACATATGAAGACCAGCTAAAGAAACTGGTTGTTTTTATTCCATCATCATATGAAAAAGAGCTGCGAAATGCACTGGGAAAAGCAGGTGCGGGCCATATTGGAGAATATAGCCATTGTTCATTCGCAACTGAAGGAGAAGGGAGCTTTTTACCTCTTGATAAAGCCAATCCTTTCATTGGTGAAAGAGGAAAAGTTGAATATGTTGATGAATCAAGAGTTGAAACGATTTTCCCTGCTTCTATACAAAAGAAGGTTATTCAAGCTATGTTAAAAGCTCATCCTTATGAAGAAGTGGCTTATGATATATACCCTTTAGAACAAAAAGGATCAATAATGGGGTTAGGGCGTATTGGTGTTGTGGAAAATGAATTAAGCCTTGAAGAATTTGCTGTGCATGTGAAAAATAGCCTTGGAGTTGAACGTGTAAGAATGGTAGGTGACCCTTCCAGTAAGGTGAAAAAAGTGGCTTTATTAGGCGGCGATGGAAACAAATATATCCAACAGGCAAAAATCAAGGGTGCAGATGTATATGTAACAGGTGACCTGTATTTTCATGTTGCACAAGATGCGTTGATGTTAAATCTTAATGTGATTGATCCTGGACATCATGTCGAAAAGGTCATGATCGAAGGAGTAGCTAAAAAGTTAGGGGAATTGTGTGAAGAACATCATTTTGATGTAAATGTGTTTGGCTCACGGGTAGATACGAATCCTTTTAAATTTGTATAAATGTGCATTAAAAAAGCGTCTGACTGAATTCAGACGCTTTTTGGTTAATTTTTTATTTTTACTTTTGGTAATATTTTTGACAGTGGTACTTTATCATTTACATTCCAAGTAGAGTCATCTAGCGGATTGTATTGCTCAAGGAATTGGATGACTTTTTTTGTAATTGGTGTCGGTGTAGATGCTCCTGCTGTAACAGCAACAGTTTGAACATCCTTAAGCCATTCAAGCTTAAGCTCGCTTAAATCTGAGATACGATATGCTTTTGTCCCGGCAATTTCTTCAGATACCTGTGCTAATCGATTTGAGTTATTACTTTTAGGATCTCCGACTACTATTGTTAAGTCAGCATCTTTTGCTTGTTCAGCCACAGCTTCTTGGCGGACTTGCGTTGCCAGACAGATTTCACGGTGAACTTCTACATGAGGGAATTTTTCCTTCACTGTTTCCATAATATCAGCAACATCCCATTGACTCATTGTTGTTTGATTAGTAACAATGACTTTCTCATTTTGAATGTTTAACTTTACGACATCCTCTGATGATTGCACAAGATGTACGATCTGTGGAGCAACACCTACTGCGCCTTCAGGTTCTGGATGCCCTTTTTTACCGATATAAATAACATCGTATCCTTGAGCTTCCTTTTCGCGGATAAGGTCATGTGTTTTTGTTACATCTGGACATGTTGCATCTAGTGTAACAAGCCCTTTTTCTTTTGCGATTCGTCTAACTTCAGGAGAAACACCATGAGCTGTAAACACTACTGTTCCTTGATCTACTTTCTCCAGTATGTCTAATCTGTTTTTTCCATCAAGGGTAATAATTCCATCTTCCTCAAATGCATCTGTTACATGTTTATTATGAACAATCATTCCTAAAATGTAGATGGGTCTTGGTAATGATTTATCTAAAGCAGCGTTCTTTGCAATAACCATGGCATCAACGACACCATAGCAATATCCACGTGGTGCGATTTTAATTATATTCATTAAACTGCCTCCTTAAGAGATCAAATAGGAGCAGGAGCAAAGTAATAGTCATGTCCTGTTTCCACTCAAAAAAGCCGTGTATACGGCCTTTTTCACTAACAATCTCTTAATATTATAACGAAGAATAGGGAATATTACAAAGAAGAATATTATATATACATTTTAGGTTGTGAGCTTCTGGTTGAAGGCTTTCGTTTTTTACTACTTGTTGTCGGTGCTTCTTTTTCCTGTTTATCTTCAGTTACGATTGGCCGAGTAGCCTTTCGCTTATTAGATGGTTGTGTATTGGTTTGCTGGTTTAACTCTTCATCTTTTTCGGAAGAAGAAGATTCCGGTTCCGCTGAGGTTGTGTCAGAATCATCACTACTATTTAGTTCACGATAAATTTTTATCATGGCAGGCAAATTTTTGACAAGTGGTCCATATTGCTGGACCATAGGTGTTACTTGTTGTGCCATCCCAAGAACACGTTGAACGTTTCCTAGCATTCCTGAAATATTTGATGGATTCATCAGGCCTTGAAGTCCTCCGGAAGCCCTAGTTGCATTAGTGACTGCATTAGCCCCCCCCATAAAGCCTTGAGGGTTACCTGCAGCAGCACCCTGTGATCCTGGCAGAAAGCGGGATATTAACCCTTTTAATCCACCGCCACCTGTTCCTCTTGGCGTCATCGAACCAAACTGAGGACCTCTTCCCATACCGGGTCCGGGCATTCCTTGTCGTCCCATTGGAATTTGACCTTGCTGAGGGAAGAATCCTCTAGTGTTCATGGGAGGCATTGGTCTTTGTTGAAACATATTTTTCCTCCTTTCCAATAATTGTTCCTCTATCCTAGACTATGCATAAAAGAGGTATTTGGTTTCTGGGGTATTTCTGCAAAACAAATTGAATTTGAGTTTTTCTTTTATTAAGGTATAATCTAATGATGGACTGATAAAGTGATTCGATAATAATTTTCTATGATCGATTGATATGAAAGCTTTATCGAAAAGGAGAGATACGGATGGAACAAACAAAATTTGAGCGTTTTTCATTAAAACCTTTTATTATAGAAGCATTGACAAAGGAATTAAACTTTTACGAGCCAACTGAAATTCAAGAAAGGTTAATGCCTTCCATTCTAAAAGGGGAGAGTGCAATTGGACAATCTCAAACTGGTACAGGAAAAACTCATGCCTATTTATTGCCTTTATTAAATCAAATAGCAGCGGAGAAAAAAGAAGTACAAGTTGTCATCACTGCTCCTACCCGGGAATTAGCAACTCAAATCTATCAGGAGGTAGGAAAAATTATTACTTATTCTCCCGATGAAATTTCGGCTAAGCTATATATCGGAGGAACAGATAAGCAACGAACCATCGAAAAGTTAAAAACACAACCACATATTGTTGTAGGAACTCCCGGAAGAATTAATGATCTTGTAAAAGAGAATGCATTGATCATAAACAAAGTTCGTTCGTTTGTTGTAGATGAAGCGGATCTCATGCTTGATATGGGCTTCATCAAGGATGTGGATATGGTAGCCGGTCAAATGCCGGAAAACCTGCAAATCTTAGTTTTCTCTGCAACTATTCCTGAGAAATTAAAGCCTTTTTTAAAAAAATATTTGGCAAATCCGCGATTTACACATGTTGCTCCTAAACAAGCAACTGCCGCAAAAATAGAACATGTTCTTGTACCTGCAAGACATCGTGATAAATTAAAGCTCGTTTATGATATGTTAGTTGATTTTAATCCTTTTTTAGCAATCGTTTTTACAAATACGAAAAAAAATGCTGATATTGTTGCGGATGCCCTAATAGAGAAGGGGCTAAAAGTTGGTAGAATACATGGTGATTTATCCCCTCGTGATCGTAAAAAGATGATGAAACAAATAAATGAGTTAGAATATCAATACGTGGTAGCAACTGATTTGGCTGCCCGTGGTATTGATATTAAGGGAGTAAGTCATGTTATAAATTACGAGATTCCAACAACAGAGTTGGATTTTTATATTCACCGCGTGGGTCGTACAGCCAGAGCAGGTAGTTCGGGGATTGCAGTAACATTGTTTGAAACTTCTGACGATGATGCATTAAACAAACTGGAAAAACTAGGAATTGAGTTTGTTAATAAAGATTTTGTTGCTGGAGAGTGGAAGGATATAGATGACCGTAAACGTCGTCAAAATCGAAAAAGGGTAACAGATGAAGTTGATGCATTGGCAAAGAGTATCGTTCAAAAACCAAAGAAAGTAAAACCTGGTTATAAGAAAAAAATGAATCGTGAAATGGATCAAATTAAAAAGAGAAAAAGAAGATTAACAAAGAAACAAAAATAGGGGGAGTAAAAATGCTGAAAATTGGATCACATGTTTCAATGAGTGGGAAGAAAATGTTATTAACTTCAAGTGAAGAAGCCGTTTCATATGGAGCCAACACATTTATGATCTACACAGGTGCTCCACAAAACACAAGAAGAAAAAAGATAGAAGACCTTAACATTGAAGCGGGACAAGCTCATATGAAAGAGAATGGTATAGAGGAAATTATCGTCCATGCTCCGTATATTATTAATATAGGAAACACGACAAATCCGGCAACATTTGAACTAGGTGTAAACTTTTTACGTTCAGAAATTGAACGAACAAAAGCGCTTGGAGCTAAACAAATTGTTCTGCATCCGGGTGCACATGTAGGTGCAGGTGTGGATGAAGGAATACGAAAGATTATCGAAGGTTTAAATGAGGTTTTAGAACAAGATCAGGAAGTACAGATTGCTTTAGAAACAATGGCTGGTAAAGGTTCTGAATGCGGAAGATCCTTTGTTGAATTAGCGAAAATAATTGATGGTGTGACTCATAATCAGCACTTATCAGTTTGCTTTGATACATGCCACACACATGACGCAGGGTATGATATTGTGAATGATTTTGATGGAGTACTAAAACAGTTTGATTCTATTATTGGATTGGACAGAATAAAAGTGCTGCATATTAATGATAGCAAAAATCCAATGGGTTCTAGTAAAGACCGCCATGAAAATATCGGTTTCGGTCATATTGGCTTTGAAGCACTGAATCGAATCGTTCATCACGAAGCTCTAATGAATGTTCCTAAGATTTTGGAAACTCCTTTTGTTGGTGAAGATAAAAAATATAAAAAGCCTCCTTATAAATTTGAAATTAATATGTTCAGAGAAAAAATGTTTGATGAGGGACTTTTAGAAAAGATATTAAATCAATAGGGAAAGAGGAGAGAACTACATACAAAAAGTAGTTCTCTTTTTAATTAACCATAGCAATATTTATTTAAAAGCGTAAAGTCAATTTGAAAAAGAGGATATTCAGAGTTTGAATATCCTCATAAGTATGGTTAGTTCGTAAATTTCTGGAATATTTGATTTACTTGTTGAGCTGTTTGTGGAGAGGTAATATTTGCAATCTGAGTAAGTAGTTTTTTTCTTTCATTCACATTAAAAATATTGATGTTTTTTCCATGCATAGCTTTTACAACTTTAGTCGCTTGGGGACGTTCTATTGTTATATTAAATTGCTTCGCATATTGCATGAGTTCCTCAACAGAAATGTTGTTTAACTTTTGGTTGATAATTTTTTGAAATAAGATCATATTTAAACCTCCTCTAAAACAATGTATGGAAGGTTTGATTAAAATGTGCCGCTTTTTAAGAACGCAAATTGCTTTACATTTTATAAAGATTCCTGTACAATTCTTATGTTGTAAAAGTCTAACATATAGAAATCGATTATAAATCGTAACGATTCTTAAATCATAAAGGAAGATGCAAATGAATCAACCGGTTGTAGAAATAAAAGATCTAAATTTTACTTATGAGCGGCAAAGAGTACTTGAAAATATAGATTTAACGATAGAACAAGGCAGTTTTCTGGGGCTTGTCGGGCCAAACGGATCCGGAAAAACAACATTATTAAAATGTTTATTAGGGTTATTAAAACCTCAGCAAGGTGAAATAAAGTTGTTTGGCCATCAAATTCAAAAGTTTAAAAATTGGCATGAAATTGGGTTTGTTTCACAAAAGGCAAATAGCTTTAATACCGGATTTCCAGCATCTGTGTTTGAAGTGGTGTCAAGTGGTTTAACGTCTAGGCTTGGATTGTTCAAATTTATGACTAAACAAGATCGTACAAAAGTGTATGAAGCGATTGAAGCTGTTGGATTAAGTGCTTTTGCAAAGCGCAATATTGGAGAAATGTCTGGTGGACAACAGCAAAGAGCGTTTATTGCAAGAGCCATTGTAAGTAACCCCAAATTGTTAATTTTAGATGAACCAACTGTTGGAGTAGATGCTCAAACGGTTCAAAGCTTTTATGATATGTTGTTATCCTTAAATAAGGATCTTGGTATCACACTAATCTTGGTAACTCATGATGTAGGCACGATTACAGACAAAGTGTCACATGTTGCATGCATTAATAAGCATTTACATTTTCATGGGAACTCCAAAGAATTTGAATCACTAAAGGATGATGAGATGTCCGACTTTTACGGACACTCCTTACATGTGTTATCACATGATCACTCCCACTAATGGAGGAAATATGAAATGTTAAGTAGTCTTTTTCAATATGAATTTTTACAAAATGCCTTTATTTCAGGAATGCTTATAGGGTTAATTGCCCCTTTACTTGGTGTATTTGTAGTTGTAAGAAGAATGTCTTTAATCGCAGATGCACTTAGTCATGTTACATTGGCTGGAATTGCCGCTAGTTTATTATTAGAAAAAAAGGTAACTGCTTTTGTAGGAATCAATCCACTATATTTAGGCATGGCATTTTCAGTTGGTGGTTCCCTTTTCATAGAAAAACTTAGAACAGTTTATAAGCATTATCAAGAATTGGCTATCCCGATTATTTTATCAGCAGGTGTGGGGATCAGTGTTATATTTATTTCGCTTGCTGACGGCTTTAATACCGATTTATTCAGTTATTTATTTGGTAGTATAAGTGCTGTAAGTCGTGCGGATATGTATGTGATCTCAGCAATTACAGTTGCAGTTATTTTCGTCATATTTTTCCTATATAAAGAACTCTTTTTGTTATCATTTGATGAAGAACATGCGGTAGCATCTGGTATTAGTGCTAAAGTTATTCACTTTATTTTTATTTTTATGCTGGCACTTGTCATTGCAGGCTCAATGAGAATTGTTGGGATTTTGTTGGTTTCATCTCTTATGACATTACCTGTTGCTGCCAGTATTAGAATTGCTAAAGGATTTAAGCAAACGATTTTCTTTTCTGTACTATTTGGTGAAATATCTGTTATTATTGGATTATTCCTAGCCTATTATTTAGATTTAGCACCTGGCGGAACAATTGTCATCCTATCAGTTCTTATTTTGATTATGACAATAATATGGACTAAATATACAAAGGGGAAAGTTTCATGAACGTTCAAGAAGCTCTCGACTTATTAAAAGAAAAAGGATACAAATACACAAGTAAAAGGGAAGAGATGCTCCAACTCTTTGCTGACCATGATAAGTATCTTACAGCTAAAGATGTGTTGGAATTTTTGAAAGATGATTATCCAGGTTTAAGTTTCGATACAATTTACCGAAACCTTTCCCTATTTGCTGATCTTGGGATTTTTGAAATGACAGAGTTATCTGGTGAAAAGCACTTTCGATTTACATGTAGCACAAAACACCACCATCATCATTTTATTTGCATGAAATGTGGGAAAACGAAAGAACTTCCTGGTTGTCCAATGGGAAATCTAACGGATAGTCTAAATAATTATGATATAAGCGGTCATAAGTTTGAAGTATATGGAAGATGCCCTCAATGTCAATTATAAAGAAAAAGGAAGGCTTCAGTTTTTAGCCTTCCTTTTTCTTATATCTTTATTTCGGTCCATTGCTGGACCCATTTCTTTGCCTCACGCCAATTATTCACTCTAATAACCCCTTTTGGAATTGGATCTTGATTATAGGGTGTATTAAATAAGATAACTGGAATACCGTGTTCTTCATTTATCATGCAGGCATTATCATGCTTGTCCTCAAAGAAAATGGAAATATTATTTTCCTTAACAGCCGCAAGTTTATCATGGTTCCCAATTAATTCAATATGGTGATAAAAAAGGTCTTTATCTTTGAACCATTGATTTGTAATTTCCATTAAATGCTTTCTTCTGGCGCTAATAAACATTAATTGGTGCATATCTTTCCATTCATCTAATACTTCTTTTGCATGTAAAGCCAGTGGTGCTTCTTTATAGATAATAGGCTCGAATTCGTCCATCCAGCTCCAAAAGTCAGCATCTGTAATGTTATAAACTTTTGTTAAATCATATTGAGTTAAATCTTGATATGTTAAGGATTTTTTAAATGACTGATTTAAATAAGGTAAAAAGGTTTGCGGATCTGTAACAGTACCATCTATGTCGATTCCTAGTCGTAACATTTCTTTTCTCTCCTTCATGAAGTCCTAATACATAGTGTACCATACAGAATTTAATCGAACAGAAAAGTTTTACAGTTATACTTTTTGACACTAAGTTTATAATAAGAATGCTCCTTTATTTAAGAAAGGATGGGATCTACATGGCAGACGAAAATAAGTTCAATGAACGAGATCGTTTTGACAATCCTGATTATAGGGGAATCACGCCGCTAGATCGAGAAATAGAAACAGATTATGAAACAGAAGCAGCTGCTGAAATTGCAGCTCCGGTTAATATGGGAGGTACCTATAAGGCAGCTGATACTGAGACTGATCGAGGTGAAAGAGTTGGTGAAGGCAAAGGTATTGGATATCTGGCCTTAGCTTTATCCATCATTTCACTATTTATTTTACCTGTCATTTTAGGAGCAGCAGGTATAATTGTTGGATTTATTGCCAGAAGAAGAGGGGCTCTTACAACAGGGGCTTGGGCAATTGGAATAGGTGTCGTTTCAATTATCTTAGGTATCTTTATCATGCCGTTCTTTTAGAATAGCTGATAAGACATTGAAATTGGGGGTTGATCTTTATGGTCAATCCCCAATTTATTATTTCAATCATGAGCTTTTTAGCGGTAGGGGGATAGGGCATATGGAAATGAAAAAGAAACAATCTATTCACAATCCAGTGAAATCCAGTCAAATAAATAATGATGCGTATGAGGCTAATATGAAGCTCCAGGAACGGTTTTATGAAGAGGATAGCAGGAAAGAGGATTCAGCTCTCTCATTGGCTAACAGCAGCAATTTTGGAACGTTTATCTTACCTGAAGATGTATAAAAAAACAAAGAAAAAAGGATATCCACAAATTGTGGTATATCCTTTGTCATTCATGATCTTTTTTATGCGTTTGCTTCAGCTTTCTCTGCGGCCTGCTTGGCATAATGTTCTTCCGCAATTTTATCAATTTCTTTTTTCAGTTCCTCAACCATTGTCGCTTCAGGAACTTTACGAACGATTTCTCCTTTACGGAAAAGTAGACCTTCCCCACGAGCACCAGCTATACCAATATCAGCTTCACGAGCCTCTCCTGGACCATTTACGGCACAACCTAAAACGGCAACCTTAATTGGTGCTTTAATCTGTGCAATATATTCTTCTACTTCGTTTGCAATACTTATTAAATCAATTTCGATTCTTCCGCAAGTTGGGCAGGAAATTAATGTTGCAGCATTTGCTGCTAAGCCGAAAGATTTTAAAAGTTCACGGGCAACTTTAACTTCCTCAACTGGATCGGCACTTAAAGAAACACGTACCGTATTTCCAATCCCCTTGCTAAGAATTGCTCCTAAACCAGCTGCACTTTTTACGGTTCCGGCAAAAAGTGTTCCTGATTCTGTAATACCTAAGTGTAAAGGATAGTCAAAAGCTCTAGCTGCTTTATCGTATGCTTCAATGGCTAAGTTTACATCAGAAGCTTTCATTGAAACGATAATATCATAGAAGTCCAAATCTTCCAGGATTTTTATATGATGCAGGGCACTTTCAACCATACCATCTGCAGTTGGATAACCGTATTTTTCTAAAATCCGTTTTTCTAACGAGCCTGCATTTACTCCGATTCGGATTGGAATTTTACGTTCTTTTGCTGCTTTTACGACAGCTTCTACTTTTTCTCTTCTCCCTATATTCCCCGGGTTGATTCTAATTTTATCTGCTCCACCCTCAATTGCTTTTAACGCGAGTTTATAGTCAAAATGAATATCAACAACAAGTGGAATATTAATTCTTTTTTTAATTTCGGCAATTGCATTAGCTGCACGTTCATCAGGACATGCAACACGTACAATTTGACAACCTGCTTCTTCAAGACGGTTAATTTCAGCTACAGTTGCCTCAACATCATGGGTTTTAGTTGTTGTCATACTTTGAATAACAACTTCATTATTTCCACCAATCGTTAAATTACCGACTTTTACAGGTCTTGTTTTCGTACGATGTATGATTTCACTCACGTGTAAATCGCTCCTTAAAATAGTTTAAGCATTTCATGAACATATAACTTTATGATACTTGAGATTCTGCTTTTTTTCTAGTAATTCTACTTTCCAACCTCATTTTACAGGGAGGGGTATGAATTGACAAGGATGATCTATTATTTATAATCTGGAAAAAAGTACGATGTACCAACCTGAATTTCCTCCACTTTTATACCATTATTAAGTTTTTCAAAATCCTTAACAAGCTGATCAATTGAAATTGGAAGTGTACCATGGTATTTCTCTGTTATCGTTAAAACAGTATCACCTTGTTTGACAGAATGTTCATAATAAGCTGCTTGTTTATCTTCAATATTATTATTGTGTACTGAAGATACAATGGCAGTTTTATTCATAACTGGGAGTGTGCCAACTTTTAAATCATAATAAATAATATAACAAATAAAAAAACATAGGAGTAAAATTGAGAATCGCTTCATTTTTTAGATCCTCCAATGAAAGGATTTTATATAATGATCCTATGCTTGTCCTATTTAAATATGTCTGCTTTTTCTTATCTTCATAATAAAATTTTAAAAATTATACATGGCACTTAAAAAACGCGGATTTCTCCGCGTTTTTTTAAGTGGTTTCAATCTTCTTCTTATTTGGTGGGATTTCTTTTAATACGAGGTATAGGACGATTAAATGAACAAACCAATTCAATAAGAATCCGCTTGGAACAACCACCTGCAAACTATCCATGATGATAAAGAAGATGGTCGCTAATGTTGTCGAGTATGCTGCAATAACCCATAATTGTTTAAAGTTAACTTTTCGCTGCAGACTGTTTTTAAATGCCAAGCCAAACAAAGCTAAAATGGTAATTTCAATAAATTTTACGAATGCACCAAATAAGTACATAACAAGAATCATAATTGTAAGTACGATTGGAAGCAGCTGGTTGAACTGTGATGTGATCTCCATGATATCTTCCTTTGAGATGGCCATGTTCAAAAGGGAATATTCATAGGTTTGTGCTTGTCCATTTGCCGCAAAAACAAATTTATCTGATAATATCCCAATTGCATTTTCTTTTGCTTCCATCTCCTCCACACCATAAGCTCCAGAACCGTCTAAAATGATGAAAAATCCATCCTTCTTTATCTCTACTGGTTTTTCTGAGTCTGTTGAGAGTAACCCATTCTCAATTGAGAAAGAAGGCAAATCGTTTCTTAGTGTTTCATCAAAACTTTTCAAGCCTTCACTTAAGCTGCTTGAAAAATAAAGAGCAGTTGGTAAGGTGCTTAACAAGGATAAAATAAAGACGAACAGGATCGTTTTGCCTATTCCTTGGAACCGAAATTTCGAAATCGTTTTTGGAGAATAAATACTTACATAAAGTTGCTTAAATATATTCATGCTAAGAAGACACATCCTTCAAAAGTTTACGCTCTCTATTTTATATCCCTTGAAAGATAATGACAAGGAATCAAGGCTAGATAAAAGGAATAATCAAATAAAATTCACTTTGTAAAGATATTATAAATTTTTTGTAAATATTTTTAATAAATCTCTTTACAAAAAAACAGTATTTCGTTAATAATTGTAAGGGTTGTAGATGTTTGTCGACAAAAGACGAAATGAGGAGTTGGAAATTTTGGAATTAGATATCCAGAAGATGATATTTGAATTCATTGGTGGATTAGGGATTTTCCTTTTCGGAATCAAGTATATGGGAGATGGTCTTCAACGATCAGCCGGTGATAAGTTGAGAGACATTTTGGATAAGTTTACGACAAATCCGTTAATGGGTGTTTTAGCGGGTGTTATTGTGACGGTATTAATTCAATCCAGTAGTGGAACAACTGTTATTACGGTTGGTTTAGTAAGTGCTGGATTTATGAGTCTTAGACAAGCTATCGGTGTAATTATGGGGGCTAATATTGGGACAACCGTTACGGCATTTATTATCGGTATTAAAGTTTCGGATTACGCGCTGCCTATAATCGCTGTCGGAGCAATATTACTATTTTTCTTTAAAAACAAGAGAATACATAATATCGGTCAAATTGTTTTTGGATTTGGTGCACTATTCTTTGGATTGGAATTGATGGGTGATGGAATGAAACCACTCCGCACCTTAGAGGCATTTCATGATTTAACGGTTAGTATGAGTAGCAATCCGTTATTAGGTGTAGTAGTTGGAACCCTTTTTACTGTTATTGTTCAAAGCTCCAGTGCAACGATTGGAATATTACAGGAGTTATTTGGCCAGGGATTAATAGATATTAATGCAGCACTACCTGTTCTTTTTGGAGATAATATTGGAACGACAATTACAGCAGTGTTAGCATCTATTGGTGCTTCTATAGCAGCAAGAAGAGCAGCATTGACACATGTTATTTTTAATTTAATTGGAACAACCATTTTTCTTATTTTCTTACCTCTATTTACAAATTTTATGCTGTATTTACAAGGAGCATTACATTTAAATCCTGAAATGACGATCGCTTTTGCACACGGTACTTTTAATTTTACAAATACGTTGATTCAATTACCGTTTATTGGTTTCTTAGCGTTTATTGTGACGAAGTTAATTCCTGGTGAAGATTCAGTAATAGAGTATAAAACAAAACACTTAGATCCGATATTTATAGAACAATCTTCTTCTATTGCACTAGGGCAAGCAAAGGAAGAAGTCCTTCGGATGGGACACTTTGCAACAATTGGTTTGGAAGCAGCAAGAGACTATCAAGCAACATACTCTCAGAAAAATGCAGACACTGCCATGCAACTAGAAGACGCGATTAATAATTTAGATCGAAAAATTACAGACTATTTAGTACTTATATCAAGAAGTGAAATGTCTCCAACTGAGTCTGAAGAACATAGCATGCTAATGGACACAGTTAGAGATATCGAACGAATTGGTGATCATATTGAGAATGTAGTAGAATTAGTTGGTTACCAATTAACAAACAAAGTTAAATTAACTGATTCAGCTAAAAAAGATTTAGAAGATATGTTTGAATTAACGATACAAACATTAAAGGATGCTGTTACAGCTCTTGATGACAAAGATACAGCTTTAGCATCAAAAGTATTAAAATCTGAAGAGCAGATAGATAAGATGGAAAGAACCCTTCGTAAAAAGCATATCATGCGTATTAATGAAGGTAGCTGTACAGGTTCAGCCGGTATTGTTTTTGTTGACATCATAAGCAATTTAGAACGAATCGGCGATCATTCCGTTAACATTGCAGAAGCTGTTTTAGGATATAGAGATTAATCTTAAATTGAATATATAAGGGAAACAAGGTTTCTTATTTTAAGGCTGTATTAAAGTAAATTTAATATAGCCTTTTTTATTTATTTTTTGCACTATAAAAAGAAAGGACAATAGCAGGCCGTAATCCCCTGATTTAAAATAAGGAATATGTCTTATTGACGTATTTTCAATCTTAACACTAGCTTAATATTTCGATGTTATAATTAGTCGAAATTACACGAGAGATGGAGGATTCGGTTTGGGAAAGAAATGGGTTGACCACATCAATAATATTTTTATACATAAGAAGTTTGACCAGAAAAAACTTAGTCAGAACAAGAAAAATATTAATAATAATCTATCTGCATCCAACCGTTTATTTGATAAAGCATTTAAAAAGTTTAGTTTGCAAAATCGTTTATTGTTCTTATTTATTTTCTTATTAATTGTTTCTGTTACTATTGTAGGTATTAGTTCCTATATTAAGGCGAAGGATACAACTATTGAAACAATTGAAAATCGTATAAGTCGTGAATCTGAAGTTATGACATATGTCGCTAAAAACTTAAAGTTTTTATATGTAAGTGATGATTCATATTTTATGCAGCAGTTAGAGATTAGTATCCGTGACCAGCAGCGGCAGTTAGAAACAGACGGGATTGAATCTCATTTATATTATTATTCCAATGGAGAAATCAACACATTTAAAGTAAGTAATCATTCAAAAATCTCTTTCACAGATGCTTTTAAAGAAAAGATTGCAAAAGAAGATAAAGGGGTTTTTCACCAAACAATTAAGGGGGAAGACTATACAATTTCTGTTATTAACATGCCTGAGATTAATGGGAAATACCTTTTAATCGTTCCAACAGCATCTTATTTGGGGCCAGTAAATGAAATGGCACAATTTATGATTGCTGTAATTGTTGTGAGTTTAGTTATTTCAATCATTTTGCTAATTTTATTTGTTCGCAGTGTAACAAAACCTTTAACTGAGCTTCGGAATGTTATGTCAGAGGTGCGCGAAGGGAATTTAAAGAAAAAAGCTTTAATTAATACAACCATTCCGGAGCTACAATCTCTAAAAGTAAGCTTTAATATGATGATAGAACAGATGAGTAACGTTATAAATGAAATAAATGAAACAACAACAGAACTAGAAACAACCGGAGAAAAATTGAGTCATTCTTCTGAGGATGCCCTTTCTTATAGCCGACAGTTAATAACTGCCATTAATGTTGTAAAACAAGGGGCTGAACAAACAGCAAGCAGCTCGGATAGCAGTGTAAATGGATTTCAATCAATGAAACAAAAAATACAAATATTAATCTCTGGTATGGATATGGTATTCCAAAGCTCTGAGGATATGAATATATCAGCTAAGCGTGGAGAAAAGAATAATACATACTTAATTAATACCATTAACAGTTTTGAGAGAGATTTTGAACATATGACATCAACCATACAAGAAGTAAAAGAACATTCATCTTCAATAACAAATCTTGTAGGTTTAATAAAAGGTGTTGCTGACCAGACGAAGTTATTATCTCTTAATGCTACAATCGAAGCAGCAAGAGCAGGAGAAGCAGGGAAGGGATTTGCCGTTGTTGCAAACGAGGTACGTAAACTAGCTGAACAATCTTCTTCTGCTACTGTAGACATCTCCAAATCAATTTCTGAAATGGAAGATGTAACTATACGTGCTACAAAAGAATTTGATGAAATGCTTTTAAAGATAAGACGCTATCTAGAAACGGCAAACGATTCAAAAGCATCATTTGATGAATTAATGAAAGAGATAGATACAGTTAGTAAGAAGCTCCAAGGAATGCAGGGAGAGCTTCAAAAATTAAAGTTGGTACTTCCAGACCTTGAAGAACAAACATTAAGCTTTGCATCCATTTCACAAGAAACCCTTGCCAGTACTGAAGAAATGCTTTCAACAAGTAATGACCAAATACAACAGATGGAAAGCACTCATGAAATTGGCTTACAATTAAAAGGATTATCCAATTCATTATCTGGCATTTCCAAACAATTTAACGTAAACTAAAAATGACAGGTTGTATAAATTCTCATATTTATACAACCTGTCATTTATAATTTGTGTCCAATATAAATAAGCTAGAAGAAAAAGGTGTATGCACCTAATATCAAAATAGCTTTAAGATAGTGAGGGGGATTCTAAGTAAGAACAGAAACTTGGAAGCTAGGCAGTCCCCTGTTTTACTTAGCAAAGTGAAAAATTTTCAAGGAGGTTTTTGCCATGCATATAATCTATTGGTCAATGATCATCCTAATGTTTGTTGTTGCTTTTATAGGACTTATTTACCCAATCATCCCAAGTGTGATATTTATTGGCATAGGATTTTTATTATATGGTCTTTTCTTTACTTTTGCTGAATTAACATGGATTTTTTGGATTATACAGGGGCTCTTTATTGCTTTATTGTTCGGAGCGGATTATCTTGCAAATCTATTAGGAGTTAAAAAATTTGGAGGTAGTAAAGCGGCTATTTGGGGAAGTACAATCGGTCTTTTAGTCGGTCCTTTTATTATCCCTTTCTTTGGAATTATAATCGGCCCTTTTATTGGGGCGGTTATAGCAGAGCTATTAATTCATAAAAAGAACTTCAAAGATGCTCTTCATGCAGGATTTGGATCTTTAATAGGATTTATATCAGGTGTTTTTGCAAAAGGACTTATTCAGTTAATAATGATTGCTTATTTCCTCATTCAGGTTCTAAGGTAGTTTTTTCACTTGTATATAATTTATTTTTTTGAGAAAACTGTTATTTGTGTTTAAGGCTTTTCAATTGAAAGTATAGGACAATTTTGGTAACCTAGGAATTGAGAAGCCTGTATTGGCTTTTAACTTGTACATATATTGAGGAGGAATTAATAATGGCTTATGAATTACCACAATTACCTTATGCGTATGATGCACTAGAACCACATATTGACAAAGAAACAATGAATATTCATCACACAAAACATCACAACACTTATATCACAAATGTTAATGCTGCATTAGAAGGAAATGCTGATTTAGCAGGTAAAAGTGTAGAAGAGTTAGTTTCTAACTTAGACGCTGTTCCAGAAGCTATTCGTACAGCAGTGCGTAATAATGGTGGTGGACATGCTAACCACAGCTTATTCTGGACGATCTTGTCACCAAACGGCGGCGGTGAGCCGACAGGTGAGCTTGCTGATGCAATCAATGCTAAATTTGGAAGCTATGATAGCTTTAAAGAAGAGTTTGCTAAAGCAGCAACTACTCGTTTCGGTTCAGGTTGGGCTTGGTTAGTAGTAAATAATGGTGAGCTAGAGGTTACTAGCACTCCAAACCAAGATTCTCCTCTAATGGAAGGCAAAACACCAGTTCTTGGTTTAGATGTTTGGGAGCATGCATATTACTTAAACTATCAAAACCGTCGTCCAGACTACATTGCATCTTTCTGGAATGTAGTAAACTGGGATGAAGTTTCTAAGCGTTTTAACGCAGCGAAATAATTAAAATAATTTTTCTATTAAGAGAGGGCTAACATTTTTGTTAGCCCTTTTTGATTTGAAATCTTCTCTTAACCGAATATGACTATTTACAATCTAAATACATAACTACAATCCGATAAGACAAACTATGTATTAGAAGTTGAAGGGGAGTAGTTGTTATGTCAAAAATGAAGAAGCTTATTGGTGATGTAGAGGTTAGTAAGGATTTAGTTTTATTATTAGTGATAGGTGGATTGTACTCCTTAAGTATTGCTCTTTCTAACACATTTGTGAACGTGTACTTATGGAAACAATCGGGAAAGTTTATCGACTTGGCCATTTATAATTTATCAATAGTGGTCATGCAACCTCTAACATTTATCTTTGCAGGTAGATTAGCTAAAAAAATCGACCGTGTAATCGTATTAAGACTGGGAGTTATTTTCTTAGCTTCATTCTTCTTGATTGTCCTCATGATAGGAGGCTCTGCTGCAAAATTTCTCTATGTTTTAGGTGGGACATTAGGTATAGGCTATGGTTTTTATTGGCTTGCATTTAATGTTTTAACATTTGAAATCACAGAACCTGAAACGAGGGACTTTTTTAATGGATTTTTAGGTGTCATGAATTCCACAGCGGGAATGGTTGGTCCAATCGTTGCGGGCTTTGTTATTTCCAGGTTAAAAAATTTTACTGGTTATACAACAATCTTTACCATTTCTCTCATATTGTTTTCAGGAGCAGTAGTGCTTAGCTTTTTTTTAAAGAGAAGAAAAGCAGAAGGAGATTATTTATTAACACGAATTTTTCATGAAAGAAAAAACAACAAAAATTGGGGACTTATTACCAGAGCGCATTTCTTTCAAGGTTTACGTGAAGGAACTTTTGCTTTTGTAATTGGTGTATTTGTTTTTATTTCTACTGGAAGTGAATTGGCATTAGGAACTTTTGGATTAGTTAACTCCGCAGTTGCTTTTCTGGGCTATTATCTTGCAACAAGAGTGATAAAGAAAACGAAACGTAAACGTTTCATACTAATTGGTGGGACGTTACTGTATGTTTCGATTTTCTTAATACTTTTTGATCTGACCTATCAAAGATTGCTTATTTATGGAGTACTTATTGCAATTGGCTACCCTATGTTACTCGTTCCATACATGTCGTTAACATATGACGTTATAGGAAAAGCATGGAGTGCTGCCAAGGCTAGAATTGAATATATTGTTGTAAAAGAGATTTTTCTTAATGCAGGTAGAATTGTTTCAATAGTTGGGTTTATTATCGCTATTTCTTTCTTTGATGAAAAACAAAGTATTCCGATTTTACTTGCAATTATTGGTGCGGGACACTTCGTTATCTACTTTTTTGTGAAACATGTTCAGCTGAAAGAAAGTGATAAAAGCATTGAGCATAAAGGTCATAAACCAGTTTTGAAAAACAATCTTGTTGATGGTGATAGTAGTGGGTGAAATTTATAAAAGGGCTACTTTCGATATTCCCCTGTGTTAGCCTCATCCGGATATTTGCTTTTGTTTTTAGTTTTTTATTTCTTCTTCACCTTTTCGATTATAGATGAGAGTCTTTTTTACTTAAGAACAAGTATATTTGCCCCTATTGTTCCATCATCTGTCGGTTGTTTAGGTGAAGAAGACACTTCATAACCTTGTATTATTTTTTACATTTTCAAATTTCTTCTTTTTAAAGCTCCGATTAATTATTCTCCCTCATTTTGTCCGTCTTTTCTCAAGTTGAAGTGCTTCTTTTTTACATTCCTACATTTATTCCCTTATGAACCTCCTTTATTTATCTTTAATACATCTGAAAGCCCCTAATTAAACAAAATGTGACAATCTCCACCACGAATTTACAAAACCTTTACATTTGCTTAAAACGTCATTAATACTTAAGCGTTATTCTATTACTCGTAGGACAAAACAAAAAACATTCTTTAGGGGGAATATGGCAATGAAAAGCTTTAAGAGCTTAGTATTACTTTTAGTAATGGGAATTTTAGTAGTATTCGCTGCAGCATGTGGTAATGGAGCATCTACAGAAGAAGAATCAAATACTGGATCTGGAGATTCAAATGAAGAAGAAACTGCATTAGAAGGTAGCGTTGTAATAGATGGATCAGGAACAGTTTATCCTTTTATGGCAAAAATGGCGGAAAATTATATGACTGAAAATGAAGAAGTTTCCGTTGAAGTAAGCCGTGCAGGTACTTCTGCTGGTTTCGAAAAGTTTCTAGTAGCTGAAAACGGAACAGATTTCAACGATGCATCGCGTGAAATCAAAGATGAAGAAGCGGCTAAAGCAGATGAATTAGGTATTGAATACAAAGAATTCCAAGTTGCTCTTGATGGTTTAACGTTCGTTATCAACAAAGAAAACGATTGGGCAACAGAAATGACTCAAGAAGAAGTAGTTAAGATCTTCCTTGCTGAAGGTGGAGTAACTAAATGGTCTGATATCAACCCTGAATGGCCAGCTGAAGAAATCAAGCCAATGGGTCCTAACGAAAACCATGGTACAAACGAATTCATGTTTGAAACTATCATGGAAGAAAAAGACTTTGTTGATTCTGTAAATTTACAACAAGAATATTCTACTCTTGTAGATCTTGTTTCTAAAGATAAAAATGCTATTGCATTCTTTGGATATGGTTACTACGACAGCAATAAAGACAAGCTAAATGCAGTAAATGTTGACTTTGGTAATGGTCCTGTTGCTCCAAGTTTAGATACTATCGGTTTGGATGATGCAGCAGCTTATAAACCATTTACTCGCCCAGTCTTCACATATTTAAATGTTGGAATGGCTAAAGAGAAGCCTCAAGTGCTTGATTATGCAATCTATGCTATGGAAAATGCTCAAACTGTAGCTTCAGAAACTGGATTTGCTCCATTAAAAGATGAAGTAATTCAAGAGTCTATCAGCTTCCTAGAAGGATTAAAATAATCATAATTATTGCTTTTCCTATTCACAGAAGATGAGAAGTTGATGAGAAGATTGGCTTCTCATCTTCTTATGTGTTTCCTCTATTAATATAATCTACTAAAAAAATTTCACCTCCCACAAATAAAATAAATGGAGGATGAAAGGGGTTTTCGATCTTGGATAACAAAGAAAGCATCCGTGACATGATTGAAAAAAAGAGAAGCTCTACAAATCTAACTTCTGTCACAGAAAAGGTTATGCCTAAGTTTTTATTAGCTATTGCGACAATATCAATCCTTACAACTCTTGGCATAGTTATTACTTTATTAACTGAAACAATAAACTTTTTCAAAGATGTTCCTTTTTTAGACTTCTATACTGGAACTATATTAAATCCGCTAGGTGATGATGCACAATTTGGTGTACTTCCATTACTGACAGGGACGATTTACTCTACTGTAATAGCGATGTTTGTGGCTATTCCTGTAGGTTTAATGGCAGCTATTTTCTTAAGTGAGTATGCTTCCGATAAAGTACGAAGAATATTAAAACCAATACTTGAAATTCTTGCTGGTATTCCTACAATTGTATATGGTTTCTTTGCATATACTTTTGTAACACCTTTATTGAGATCCTTTATTCCAGCTTTAGATCCAACAAATATCCTAAGTCCTGGTATTGTAATGGGTATTATGATTATTCCTATGGTAGCCTCACTTTCTGAGGATGCAATGAGTTCTGTCCCTAACTCAATGCGAGAAGGAGCTCTTGCTCTTGGTTCAACAAAACTTGAGGTGACTTGGAAAGTTGTTATTCCAGCAGCTATATCCGGAGTGATTGCTTCATTTGTATTAGGGATTTCCCGTGCTATCGGAGAAACGATGATTGTAGCTATAGCAAGCGGAAGCAACAAAGACTTTACGTTTGATCTTACACAATCAATGCAGACGATGACTGCTTATATCGTTGAAGTAACTGGAGGCGAAGCTCCTGCTGGTTCAACTATTTACTATAGTTTGTACGCTGTCGCAATGACCTTGTTTGTATTTACACTCATTATGAACCTCGTTGCCCAGTATATTTCTCGTAAATATAGGGAGGAGTATTGATTATGAAATATGTAAATGTCGAACAAGTACAAAAGAAAATGGGGTCACGTCTATTTGCAAATAATCTTGCAAAAGGGCTTTTCTTATTAGCAACACTTTTCGGATTAGTCATATTATTAACATTAATCTATAGAGTATACTCAGATAGTATTGGATGGATTGATTTTCAGTTTATTACAAGTAAGCTGTCAACAACGGCAGAACGTGCAGGAATCATGGGTGCAATTGCAGGGACTTTATGGTTAATGGTTGTCGTTGCTCCAGTTACGATGTTTTTAGGAGTTGGAACAGCCATTTATTTAGAGGAATATGCAAAGAATGGAAAATTAAAATCTATTATTCAAACGAATATATCTAACTTGGCAGGTGTTCCTTCTGTTGTATTCGGTATCTTAGGCTTAACTGTGTTTGTACGTAGTTTTGAATTAGGGAACATAGTGCTTGCCGGTGGCCTAACGATGTCTTTATTGGTACTTCCAATCGTTGTCGTTGCAAGCCAGGAGGCTATTCGAGCTGTTCCACAGTATTTAAGAGAAGCATCATACGGAATGGGAGCTACTAAGTGGCAAACAATAAAAAACATTGTCTTGCCGGCAGCAATTCCTGGTATTTTAACTGGATTAATTCTCTCTCTTTCAAGAGCTATAGGTGAAACAGCTCCACTTGTTGTTATTGGTATTCCGGCTTTGTTAATTCCACTTCCAGATGGAATTTTTGATAAATTCACAGTGTTACCAATGCAGATTTATTACTGGACTGTTGATTCAGCACTTGTTGCTGAGTATGCAAATCTTGCTGCTGCGACAATTGTTGTTCTTTTAATCGTATTATTCTTAATGAATTCAATTGCAATTATTATTAGAAATAAGTTTCAAAATAGATTTTAATTTTCGGGGGGTTTTTAACAATGGCAGTATTATCCGATCGTGAAAACAAAAAAGTAACGAATATAGATAGAGACGGAAATCAAGTAGATAATAAGAAAATTGTTTATGATACAAAAGATTTAAATTTATGGTACGGTGGTGACCAGGCATTAAAAAACATTAATCTTTCCATATATGAAAATGAAGTTACAGCAATTATTGGACCTTCTGGTTGTGGGAAATCAACATTTATAAAAACGTTAAACAGAATGGTTGAATTAATACCGGTTGTTCGTATTTCAGGAGACATTAGGTATAGAGAAAAAAGTATATTAGATAAAAGCTATACAGTTGAAGATTTAAGAACAAAGGTAGGTATGGTTTTCCAGAAACCTAATCCATTCCCTAAATCGATATATGATAATATAACATATGGCCCTCGAATTCACGGTATAAAAAATAAAGCTATTTTAGATGAGATTGTTGAGAGAAGTTTACGTGGTGCAGCAATCTGGGATGAAGTAAAAGATCGATTAAAAGAAAATGCTTATGGGCTTTCGGGAGGTCAGCAACAACGTTTATGTATTGCTCGCTGTTTAGCGATTGAACCAGATGTAATATTAATGGATGAACCAACTTCAGCTCTTGATCCAATATCTACTCTTAAGGTAGAGGAATTAATTCAAGATTTGAAAAAAGATTATAGTATAATCATCGTTACACACAACATGCAACAAGCTGCTCGTATTTCAGATAAAACAGCGTTTTTTCTAAACGGAGAAGTTGTTGAATTTGATGTAACCGATAAAATCTTTTCAAATCCGAAAGATAATAGAACAGAGGATTATATAACAGGTCGATTTGGTTAAACAAAATGTCGTGCATTTTCGAAGGTGCACGACTATTTTGTTTAAATTGGTTCTTCGTAGTTTTATGAAAGTACTGTTTGGGGAATATATAACAGTACGTATATAGGAGGTAAAGAATATGGGTGTCAGAGAGAAATTTGATTTTGATTTGAAAAATTTAAGAGATAAATTAATTGAATTAGGTAGTTTAACAGAAGTTGCCTTAACAAAATCAATAAATGCACTTGAAAATCAAGATATTGAAGAAGCGTTACAAATAATTGAAGATGATTATAGAGTTGATGACCTGGACGAAGAAATCAATGATTTGGCAATTCTTTTAATCGCCAAACAACAACCTGTTGCAACAGACTTACGTAGAGTGATCGTAGCCATTAAAATTTCCAGTGATATTGAAAGGATGGCAGACTTTGCTGTAAATATTGCAAAATCTACAATTCGAATTGGTGACGAGCCATTAGTTAAACCTATTCATAACATCAGAAAGATGCATGAAATAGCAACAAAAATGTTATCACTTTCTATTAAGGCATTTAATGAAGAAGATCTTGTATTAGCAAAAGAGGTAGCTGATATGGACGACCAGGTTGATGACCTTTATGGAGAAACGATTAAGGATATCCTTTATTTGATGGAGAAAAAAGATCATCTTCAACAATTAACTCAGCTTTCCTTTATATGTCGTTATATCGAAAGAACGGCCGATCATGCAACAAATATTTCTGAAAGTATCATGTATCTCATTAAAGGTCAAAGATATGACCTGAATAGTTAATATAAAAAATATATATTGGTTTATGATCCAAAATAAAAAAGCTAAGAAGAAGTTCTTCTTAGCTTTTATCTAGTAATTGCTTCAGCAAGCTGCTGGAAAGTCATGCCCTTTTGAACCTCAAAAGTTCCTAACTGCACTTGTGTATGATAATTATTTTTGATTAAGTACTGATCAAATTCAAAGGAGTCAGTAATAATCGCATTTTGTTCTAGTAGATCAGAAACTTCACTTGTCGTCATACCAGCTTTTATTGTTACTTTATATTTTATAACTTCTTCTTTTTTTTCTTCAGTTTCTTTTGTTTCTTCTGTATTTTCTGTTGTTTCTTCTGTAGGAGTTTCTTCAGTTGCTTTTTCAGTTACTTCAGCATTTTTTGTTGCTAGTAATTCTTCATATTCATCAATTGAAATAGCCGTTTGCTGGTTGCTGGTTAAGAATTGTTCAACTTCCTTTTCGGAGAGCTCTTTGTGTTCAGCGTTAGCCTCTGTTTGTTGATCACCTGAAAAAAGATAGGTTCCACCAAGTACAGAGGTTGCTACGATCATACCTGCTGCAAATGCCTGAAATCCTGTCTTACTCATGTTAATACCCTCTCATTCTGTTCAACAATTAATTTTACTTCTTCTACAGTAGTTGCTTCTGATAATGCTATAGCTTCAATAGACATTCCTTGTCGATACTTAGCAAGTATACGGGTAGGGTTTCCTTTTTCCTCTTCTTGGATTGAACTGTTTTGTTCTTTTAATGGTGCGTCATTTTGTAGTAACTCTTCTTCCACAATTCGCATTTTCTTTTTAAGCTTATAGATCTCTTGCATAGCAGACAATTGAAGATGGTCCAATTCCTGTTCAAGTTCTTTTACATTGTCGCGTTGGAAGAAAGATACACCGATAAGCGCAATGCTTATAATAAACAAAATGATAATCATTATAGTCATATTTTTCACCTTCTTAGATTATTTCCCTCTACCTTTATATCATAAATCTTCAATTGAAAGAAGTGATATTTTGAAGAAATTGTAGTTTTTTGACGATATTTCTTTTTTGATACATTCAACCGTAATATTTTAATCATGATAAGATAAAGAGAACATGATGACGAAAGAAGAGGTACTATATGAGCTCCCGATCTTATGATAATGTCGAACAATATATTGTACGTAAACAGGCATCTATTTCTGTCGATTATATTGAAATTATTCCATATCCAAACCATATTATCATCTCATGGAACATTATCTCCTCATCTCAAAATCTTCTTACGGACATTCTAAATGAAGACTTTCGTGATTTATTATGTACAGTTAATTTGGTTAGAGTAAAAAAGAATAAAGAAATGTTAACAATGAATGTTACAGGAAGTAATGGAATAATTGAGCTTAGCTCTTTAGGAAAAGGAAAATATTATTGTGAGTTAGTTGTAGTAAATTCACAAAATGAAACAATTACAATAAAAAAATCCTCATTAGTTAGTATCTCTAATAACCATATACAATCTAAGAATCAAGATTGGAAGCAAGTATTAACGAAAAATAATAATAGTTGGTATACTGCTTTCTCCGGGTACACGGTATATGAATAAATTAGGAACCAAACATGTATCAACTGTCCTTCATCTTACAACTGAATATGGTGAACAGTTGATAGGGGGACTTGGAAGACACGTAAATGACCTTGTACAATCTTGCAAAGAGGAAAATTTGACAATTATAGTTATGACAATCTCTCACACAAAAAATGAATCATATTCATTTAATGATGGAATTCATATATTTCGTTTGCTTCCATGGCAAGAGGATTCGGCGAGCTTACCTGATTATTTCCGAAATCTTAATTTTCGATTTACTCAATTTATTCTACAAGACCTCCACATACAATTTGATCTTGTTCATGTTCATGATTGGTTTTTTGCAACGACTGCTTGTCAGATTAAAAAGATGATAGGGATACCCTTCGTCTCGACAATTCATTCGACTGAACGAGAACGAAAACAATTTAATAATGGGAGAGTTATTCCTCAAATAGTAGAGTATGAAGATCAGTTGCTGCAATGTTCTGACCATATCATAGTATGTAGTGAATATATGAAAGACATTTTGTTAGTACGCCAACCAAATAGACAAAAATCTATATCTGTCATACCGAACGGCATTATTCTTAAAGATTTTAAAGAGATGCTAGGTAGAGATGCAGCATTAAAAAGGTTTCCATTTATAACAAATCCATTTTTATTAGGAATGGGGAGATTGGTGAAAGAAAAGGGATTCCAGATTTTGATCGAGGCATTTTCACAGATACACCTACAGTATCCAACCTTAAAACTTGTGTTAGCAGGTAGCGGACCATATGAAAATGAACTAAAAAGAATCGCAAAATTATATAAATTAGATTCAAAAGTTAAATTTGTTGGCTTTCTATATGAAATAGAACGAAATACATTACTATCTAAATGTGAAATGGTCGTGATTCCAAGCTTGTATGAACCTTTTGGTATTGTTGCATTAGAGGGTTTGGCGGCTTCAAAACCAGTTATAGCTTTTAAAACGGGCGGGTTAAAGGATATAGTAAAAGATAACCAAGGGATATTGTTAGAAGGGATTTCCAGTGTTCAATTAGCTGAAAGGTTACATATATGCCTTCAACATCCAAAAGATGTGGAGACTGTGGCTCTGCGGGGCTACAAGGCGATGATCGATGAATATCAATGGTTATCTATTATAAGAATAACAATTTCCGTGTATAACAAAGTTGTAAGCAATAGAAATTTCTTTAATAAGTAAAAATAATAAAATACATGTGGAATTTGTTTATTAATAATGGTATTATATTAAAGTCTGATTTGTTTTATAGTTTTTTTAAGTTTGGAGGGAAAGAAACATGCGTGTAAATATTACATTAGCTTGCACTGATTGTGGCGAACGTAACTATATTTCTAAAAAGAATAAACGTAATAATCCAGATCGTCTTGAGCTTAAAAAATATTGCTCAAGAGAGAAAAAAATGACAGTACACCGTGAAACAAAGTAAGCAGTAGGATATTTATTCCTACTGTTTTTTATTTATTTCCCATAAAAGGAGGCTCCTCAATTGGAAAAGAGCCAATTAAGAGAAATGGTTAAAAAACAATTAGAGGAATTACATTCTGATACTTTCATAAAAGGCTGTGCGGACATACATAGACACTTATTTACATCTAGCAAATGGAACAAGGCAAAAACGGTTGCTTTAACAATTTCTCGAGGAAGAGAAGTTGATACAAAAAACATTATTGAAGAAGCCTGGAAAGAAAGGAAAAATGTTGTAATTCCTAAGTGCGATCCAAAATCAAATACAATGACATTTCGCAGAATTGAATCATTTTATCAATTAGAGACAGTGTTTTTTGGATTAAGGGAGCCAATTGTAAGCAAAACGATACCTGTTGAGCCTAAAGAGATTGATCTCATGATTGTTCCAGGTCTATGCTTTGATCAAGAAGGATATCGTATTGGATTTGGCGGCGGTTATTATGATCGTTACTTAGAGAAATATCATGGTGATACTATTTCATTGGCATTTTCCTGTCAACTATTTAAACGTTTACCAAGAGAATTACACGATGTACCTGTCGATGGAATAATTACAGAACTAGGAGTAGAAAAGTAAATGATGGTGCTGGGTATCCTTTTTATTATTTTTCTGTCGGTTGCTGCATGGAAATCAAAAACCTTAACAAAAAGTGGGATGATTGGAGCGATGATTGTTGGCTCAGCCATTTATGTTGGCTTTTCATGGAAGGGTATCCTTTTGCTAGGGTGTTTCTTTGTCACATCTAATATGTGGGGGAAAATAAAATCAAAACAAAAAGACTCTTTACATGATATGGTAAAAAAACATAATGAGCGGGATATTATTCAAGTTTTTGCAAATGGCGGAGTTCCTGCTTTTATAGCGATGATTTCAATATTTGATCCTAGTAACTTTATTATTTATACAGTGTTATTCAGTATTTCATTAGCTGCGGCTAATTCAGATACTTGGGCATCAGAAATAGGAACATTAAGCAAAGGTCAACCTCGAATGTTATTAACATGTAGGAAAGTGGAACGCGGTACGTCAGGTGCTGTTTCATTATTAGGTACATGTGCAGCGTTAGTTGGCTCGTGTTTAATCGGTGCGATAGCGGTTTTATTGTTTGACTTATCAATCAAGAACCTTTTAGTTATTTGTTTATTTGGTTTCCTAGGAAATATTATTGATACGATATTAGGTCAAACCGTTCAGGTTAAATATATCTGTAGAGTTTGCCATAAAGTAACTGAAAAGAAAATACATTGTCAACAACTTGGACGTAAAACAAGTACATTTTCTTTTTTGGATAATGATGCGGTCAATGTCTTATCCATTGTCTTTTCAACATGTTTATCCTTACTTATTCTATAGATAAAAAGGATAAAAATTGCATCTCCTACTAAAGATATAAATAGGAGGGATGAAGATGAGACGATTAATTGTGCTTTTAGCTGGTTCATTTGCGATTTATCGCTATCGATACCGCATTGTGAATTTTGTGTTGGGTAACCAGCAGCTGCGAAGATATTTTATTAATTTATCAATGAGAGTACCTTTTATTCGAGATCGCTTTGTTAATCGGGCATTTCATTAAGTTTTCATTGTAAGCTGACGTTTATATAGATGTCAGCTTTTTACATGTTATTAACATGAAGCAGTTTTCTTTTTAATCAAATTAGGGAATTGGTATAATGAAGAAAAAATAACGGAGCGATGATATGGCGTTTGAACAGGATTTTGTCTATTGGTCATTGGTTGAACAATTAGTTGTTGACCAAAATTATTCGATTTTAGCAATATCACAGGATGGAAATGAAATGATCCTGCAGCCTTATCGAAAAAAGCAATATTCTATTATTCGATTAAGAAGAGCTGATGTTGACTGGGGAAATACACTTGCAGTAGATATTGAACAAGCGGGAAAGCGATTTGAACAATTAGTAAAAAATGGAGTAAGAGGACCAATAACAGTTTTAAATATTTACTTTTCACCTTTAGCTCCGGTAGACGATTATCCTGAGGTCTTTGTAAAAGGATATAGCGGAGGACGTAAAGGGAATATTGATATTACTTCCATGATGATAAGAAATGATAATCTTGAAGAAAGCATGGAGAAGATTCAACAGGCAATGTCAATTCAATTAGACATCGAAAACATACTCGACGATAAAGAGATAAATTCGGAGGATATTCAGTCTATACGAACAAAGGTTATTACTCATCAGAAAGAAATGAGGGATGCTGAAAGAAAGTTATTTCAAAATGGGAAACCATTCTTCACTAACGTTTTTTTAGCACTCCAGATTGTTATGTTTCTTGTTTTAGAGCTTAATGGAGGAAGTACAAATACTGAAACATTAATACAGTATGGTGCTAAGTTTAATCCTCTTATCTATGAAGGTGAATGGTGGCGTTTTGTTTCTCCAATTCTCTTACATATAGGTTTTATACATTTACTTATGAATAGCTTTGCTTTGTTTTACATAGGACCAGCTGTAGAACGTGCATATGGAAAATGGAAATTCTTGTTCATTTATTTAGTTGCTGGTGTTTCAGGTTCAATTGTCAGCTTTGCATTTAGTCCGTTTCTATCAGCAGGAGCCTCAGGAGCTATTTTTGGGTGTTTTGGGGCTTTGTTATATCTTGCTGTATACAATCGGAAAGTTTTTTTTAGAACAATGGGCTCTAACTTATTAATAGTTGTGGGGATTAATTTAGCCTTAGGCTTTGTCATTCCTAATATTGATAATGCTGGTCATATTGGAGGATTAATTGGCGGCTTTTTAGCTGCGCTTATTGTACAGCTACCACATCAGAAAAAAGTGTTGATTAGACTAATTGGGATTGTTGGCACAGTTGTGCTCTTATTTGGATTGTTTCAATACGGAATGAGCCAAGCAAAGGAGCAATATCCTGAATATATTGCATTACAAGGTCAAGAACTTATTCAAAATGAGAAGTTTGAAGAAGCTTATCGATACCTTAGTAAATCTATTTCTAATGATCATAACTCAAATGATGTCATATTTTTAGCTTCGGTAGCAGCCATCCAATTGCAAAAGTATGATGAAGCAATCGATTATCTGCAACGTATCATTTCAGTTGATGACAGCTACCATCAAGCACATTATAATCTAGCGCTTTTATACACTAATCAGCAAAATATTGATCAAGCGATTGAAGAAGTCACAAAAGCATTAAAATATGATCCGGATAATAAAAAATATCAAGCGTTGAAAGATGAATTAACTCGCTAATTGTTGATATTTTGAATGAACTTAAAAGGTGTTCCATCTTCAGATTGAATGATAACAATTAAATGAGAACGATCCTTTGCAAAAAGAAGGAGAGGCATTGTACTACCAATTGGTTCAATGATCTTTCCTTCTTTTGTTTTTAGACCTAAAAAGTAATTTTTATATAGACCTTCCCACAAACTACCAATTATCTCTTGAGTTTTTTCTTCAGAAAATCCCGGTAATGGACGAGTTTGATAATGAGCAAGCTCAACAAGGGGAATTGGACTGTATTGATTTATATCAATTTTGAAATGTTGAAGTAATTCATTCCAGCTAAATTCTAAATGTTGTTCTGCTACTTTATCTAGGATATCCTTCCACTCTTGTTCTTCTTCTGTTTGAGGTGTTTTAAATGAAAAGAGTTTGGTAAATTCTGAATCAATGACATACAGATGGTCAGTGGACATTTTTTGGACACTTCGTATTTCATCTTCATTCAAGTGAACTTCACCGTAATGCAAACTTATCGCTTCGTAGTGGCTGCTGTCTTCTCCGCTTACTTTATTGAACTGTGCCAGCTTTTGGCTTTGGTCTTCCCATTCTGATAGAGTTTTTACAAGTTTCCCGTCTGAAAAGAGAAGAGATAAGTCTTGTCTTAGAAAGGCTTGTTTATCAGTAATCGATGTTACGTCCCACTCGATTATGTACTCATCATCATCTTTCTTGCCAACAAATTGTAATAGAGTAGAAGCTTTTGTAAATGAAACTGTATCAGTTATAGGGAAAAAAATAATACTCTCACGTGCATTTTGCCCTTTAAAAAAATATAGAAACATAGATGTACATAAGGCAAGAAGGATCAATACCATCCATTTTTTCTTCATTTCAATCACTCCGGGAAAGACAGGTTGCTAAAGTTTATGTGCAAATGTACGAATATATGAGTACAAGCTGGAAAGAAAATATACAGGTATGTTTTACCAAATTTCCGTCAATGATGAGTAACAAATAGTGAAACGAAATGGAGTAAACAAATGTCTTATGAAGTTGATAAAAAAATAGCGACAAAAAGTTTACAAGAAAATACAGCTTATTTAAGCGAACGTCTGGGAGTTAAAAAAAGCTTTGACGTGATCCAATTAGATGTTGAGTATGCCGGGCGTGAAATGGCTTTATTCATGGTTGATGGGTTTGTTAAGGATGATATTCTTCATTACTTAATGAAATATTTATCCGAACTGACACCGGAACAAATTGAAGAACATACACTTGAAAAATTACTAAAAACGTATATTCCTTATGTTGAAATTGATAAAACAGATGATTTAAATACTGTTGTGCAAACAGTTTTAGCAGGCCCAACAGCTCTCGTTATTGATGGGATCGATCAAATTATCTTAATTGATGCCCGTACATATCCTGTACGAGGTCCTCAAGAGCCTGATATGGAACGTGTTGTCCGCGGATCAAGAGATGGTTATGTCGAAACAATTGTATTTAACACAGCCTTAACTAGGAGACGGGTAAGAGACCGGTCGTTAAGGATGGAATATTTACAGGTGGGACGACGATCAAAAACAGATGTGGTTGTTTGTTATTTAGAAGATATCGCAGATTTGTCACATGTAGAAGACTTAAAGAATTCTTTGCAGGCAATTGACACAGATGGTCTTCCAATGGGTGAAAAAACAATAGAAGAATTTATTTCAGGTAGGCATTTAAATCCGTATCCTGTTGTAAGATATACAGAAAGACCTGATACTGCGGCAGCACATCTTTATGAAGGTCATGTAATAGTTTTTGTTGATGGTTCACCAAGTGCCCTTATTACTCCTACAACATTCTGGCATCATTTACAGCATGCTGAGGAATATCGAAACAAACCCATAGTAGGGGCTTATTTGCGAATTGTTCGATTTATTGCCGTATGGGCATCAATTTTCATTTTGCCGCTTTGGTATTTATTAGCGAAACATCAGGAACTATTGCCCGATAATATAAAATATATCGGGATAGAGGATGCGGGTCAGGTCCCATTACTTGTACAATTTTTGCTAATTGAATTAGGAATAGATATCCTGAGGATGGCTGCTATACATACACCATCATCCTTAGCTACTGCATTGGGATTAGTGGCAGCCCTAATGGTTGGTCAAGTAGCCGTTGAGGTAGGGTTGCTTACAAATGAAGTTATTCTGTATTTGGCCATTGCAGCGATAGGTACATTTGCAACTCCTAGTTATGAGTTAGGTCTGGCTAATAGAATATATCGAATCATTTTATTAATTTTTACTGCTTGGTTGGGTATAATTGGTTTTGTTGTTGGAATTACAGGGTGGATCATTATGCTTTCACGTATGAAATCATTTAATGTACCTTACTTATATCCATTTATTCCATTTAACTATCGGGCAATGCGGGATGTATTATTTCGCGCACCAATGCCATTGAAAAACAGAAGACCACCGTTCTTGCATCCCCAGGATCCGGACAGGTAACTTATATATCAAAAGGCAGGCTCAACTATAATTAACGGGTTCGGTTTTCGAGTACAAAAACTTAATTCGCACACTAATTAGCAGTCCAATTCGTAACTGAATTGGACTGCTTCTTTTTGTTGATATAGCGGGCAATTATGTACGTTCTATGCTGTTTTAGCACTTGAATTCGCCCCCCTTTTTGCAGAGTGACAGAAGTTATTGTCAGCGTGCGAATTGGTATGTTGAAAACAGAAAACAGGTTTCTGGATATTTATGTTAAAATGGTGTATAGGCTTATTCAACTAACGATGCAGGTTAGCATTACACGACATAAATAAAAATATATGGAGGTCTAGTTATGTGGGTAATATTTGGGATTATTGCAATAGTAACAACTTTTATAAATCTTTATATGTATAAAGCAGGAAAGGATTATAAGCTCGCTATGGCGATGGCATTATCATTTACAGCATTAACAATTTGTGCAGATTACAGTTATCTAACTCGGTGGGTAAAAGCGGAAGATTGGGCGGCTTTATCGGATGTAATACCTGGTATGGCAAGGGCATTTTGGTTTTTGACAATTGTTTCTATCTTACTAAATATAGCACCCATATTTTTAGAACGGAAACGTAAGAAATAATGACTTATTGTGTAAGTCTGTATGTATAACTACCATGAAAATTAACTTCTGTAATAAATTGAAAAAGGCAATACTGAAGAAGACGCAGCTCATTCGTTTTTTTAAAAAGAGGAGAGCGCCAATTTCATTGATCTATGTTAATTAATAAATTGGTCTGGATTAAGAAGCTTTAGGTTCTTCGAGCGTAACGGTGTATCCTAAACTTTCGAGTCGTCTCAGTGAATGTCGAACAATTGATTGTTGTCTCTGCTTATCAAAGTAGTCTTCGCCTAAGTCTACATACATTTCTTTTCGGGTTAAGAGATAATAAGAGATACGGTAACATTGCGTGAGCGACTACAATACCAGCACGATTCTTGCCTTTTCGTGATGCTGTACGCCAATACAGTGCTCCGAGATAGTTTTTTGATCCTCTAACTGAATGAGCTGCTTCGGTTAACGCCGATCTTTTAGTTTTAGCCGATTTTCTTTTTCCTGCACTTTCGTTTTGCCCAGGAACTAATCCTGCCCAAGAACGTTTTAACATGAGACGTTGATGTGAATTGATATAGCCTCTTAGGGCGAGTTCAAGCTCTTCTTTCTTCTTTTTCATAGTGCGTCGAGCAAAGTTTGCTAGTTTTTCAGGATCCTCCTCATCATCAGCTATGGCATCGAGCATATCACGAGCCGAAACACCCAGAACGTCGGAAACAACAGATCCCAATTTAATGTTTGCACCTTCTAACACCTTCTGGATTCTGTTATGTTGCCTGGCTCGTTCTTCAATAATACTTCGGCGATAGCGAACTAGCTCACGCAGTTCACGTTGATTTCGATCTGGAATATAACTTGCTTTGAGTAGTCCGTGGCGAAGAAGTTTGGCAATCCATTCTGCATCTTTCACATCTGTTTTGCGTCCAGGTACTGCCTTCATATGTTGGGCATTCACTACTAGAAATTCAATATCCTCAGCCTTTAGTAAATTCACAATAGGTTTCCAATAAACACTTGTGCTTTCCATTGCGACATGGGTACAGTTATGTTGTTTAATCCAGTTAACCAACTGTAATAGAAATACAGTTTTAGTAGAAAACGTTTGAATCTCCTTTCCTTCAGCTGTCATAACACAGGCAGTAATATTGTCCTTATGGACATCCATACCGCATGCTCTTTCAATGACTACATCCATTGAAAACATCCTTTCTACGGCGATCACTATAATTAGAGGCTGGTGCAACAACCAGAATTAGGATTAATCTACCATGTGTGCTTCCCGTAAGGGAGTGACAGTCAGTGGTGCACCGTGGTCGGTGGAGTCAGACTAACGGATGGGCTCTAACGCACCATAGTTCAGCGACCTTCCTCTCCCAGCCGTAGAATCAGTATTGACGGTTAGTGACCATTTTCATTCTCTGTGGTAAAGCGATGATTTTTGCGCTTCATGGATGGCTAACGGGTGCTTATCTTCAATAACGTGCTACTATAAAGAAAGCTCAGAGCATAATGGCTCCGAGCCTTTTTTGTGCTAATTTTACTGCTAAAGTGTTCTGATAATTCAACTGGAAAAAGCATTGCAAATTCGCAGTTTGTACTTCAAAACCGAACCCGTTAAACTATAATGAGCCTGCCTTTTGTTTAAGCTGCTTTTTCAAAAGGTATAGGATTATTTTTATGACGTTTCAGCTGGATTAAGAACCAGATAAATACAGCTAAAAAGATAAATGCACCGCAAATCATTGAAGTTTGATAAGAAAGTTGGAACCCTTCAGGTGCATAAAAGATATAAGATCCTGTGACAGCTGTCATAAAGAATGCTGGAACAGTGGATATCCAATGAAACTTCCCGTTTTTCAATAAGTACATGGCTGCTGTCCATAACATAACTGTTGCAACAACCTGGTTTGTCCATCCAACATAACGCCATAAAAATGTGTAATCCATTTGTGTTAATAAATAAGTTGGAACAACTACTGGAATCGTCATAAGAACAGTTTTCATTTTTGAATCAAAATTACCGAACTTACTTACTAATTCGACAAGCATCATTCGTGATGAACGTAAAGCTGTATCGCCAGTTGTAATAGGTAAAATGATAACCCCTAAAATCGCTAATATTCCTCCAAATTGTCCTAACGTTGTTTTGCTAATTTCATTGACAACCCCAGCAGTTCCACCCTCTGCAAGTGCTCCTTGAAGCCCGTCGGTACCTCCAAAGAAAGTCATTCCAGCGGCAGCCCATATTAATGCGATAATTCCTTCAGCAACCATTGCACCGAAGAAAACTCTTCTGCCATCACTTTCTTTTTTAAGTGTACGGGCCAAAATCGGACTTTGTGTACTGTGAAAGCCAGATATTGCACCACAAGATATTGTAACCATTAAAAGAGGCCAAACAGGAATTTCTCCAGGATGCAGATTTTCGAAAGTAAGATTAGGGATCGAATGATCCATAAAAAATAAGGCAAAGCCAATTGACACAGCCATAATAATTAAAATAAAACCAAAAATAGGATAAATCTTTCCAATCAATTTGTTTATTGGAAGTACAGCAGCTAAAACAAAATAAACAAAGATAAGCAATAATGAAGATGAATAGCTTAAAGGAGTAAGCTGTTCAACCAATTGTGCAGGACCAGCTGTAAATGCAGCTGCAACTAATATCATCAGAATGATTGAAACAATATTAATAACCGTTTTTACCGTATTTCCTAAATACCGGCCAACTAGTGTGGGATATTGCTCACCACCATGTTTAATTGAAAGCATCCCGGAAAAATAATCATGGACAGCACCTGCAAATAAACAGCCAATTACGATCCAAATAAATGCAACAGGACCATATAAAGCCCCCATAATGGCTCCGAAGATAGGTCCAAGCCCTGCAATATTTAAAAGTTGAATCAAGGAAGCCTTCCACCAGCTCATTGGCATATAATCCAAGCCATCTGTTTTTGTGAAGGCAGGAGTGATCCGGGTGTCATCTATTCCAAAAACTCTCTCAACTACTTTTGAATATATGAAATATCCTGCAATTAATAATACTACTGATAATAGGAATGTAGCCATTTGTGTTCCCCCTCACGATACACGTTGTAATAGGTAACATTATTTTAAACTTGTATTTATCAAAATTCAATATATTTTTTAGAAAAAATAAATTATTCAGAAAAATTTATAGATACTTAATTTTATTGATGTCGAAAGTATGGTTTTTTATGGATTGTGGAGATCTTTAGTATATCGAAATATTATTAAAAGGAAATAAGAAAAATATATTCATCAATTAACAAGTATATTTTTAAACGTTTTCTTGACGCTTCGTTGTTTTTCTTTATACTTTATAGTAGTACTAAATTAATAGTGTAAAAGTGATTTTTCAGATTGAAGTAGGTGATCATGTGAATACCATTTATGATGTACAACAACTGTTGAAAAAGTTCGGCACGATCATATACATAGGTGACCGTATAGCTGATTTAGAGCTTATGGAGGATGAAGTTAAGCAATTGTATCAATCTGGTCTTATCGAACCAAAGGTTTACCAAATGGCTATCCTTCTTCTTAGACAAGAAATCCAAAGCTTGAAACGGTAGTAAAAAGAGATCATTTATAATGAGAGTAACATTCCAAAAAGAAATGTGAAAACGTTTGCTAGAGGATCTATATATAATAGTAGGAAAAGGTGATGGAAATGAATGAACAATGGTTAGTAGGTATTGATTTAGGCGGAACAACAATTAAAATGGCATTTATTAATTATTACGGTGAAATTGTTGAAAAATGGGAAATTCCAACTGATAAAACAGGTAAAACCATTACTACAGATATTGCCAAAGCAATCGATACAAAACTTGAACAAATGGGACTAACAAAGGCGAAGCTTGGTGGAATAGGAATGGGAGCACCTGGTCCGGTTAATTTAGAAAAAGGTCTCATTTATGAAACACCAAACCTTGGCTGGGAAAATTTCCCCCTTCGTGACCATATTGAACTGGAAACAGGGTTGCCTGCTGTAATAGACAATGATGCCAATATTGCTGCACTTGGTGAAATGTGGAAGGGAGCAGGAGATGGAGCTAAAGATTTAATATGTGTAACACTTGGTACTGGTGTAGGTGGAGGGCTTATCTCCAATGGAGAAGTTATACACGGCATTAATGGTGCAGGTGGAGAAATCGGACATATTACTGTTGTTCCTGATGGTGGAGCTTTATGTGGTTGTGGTAAAACAGGCTGTATTGAGACAATTGCTTCTGCAACTGGTATAGTCAGAATCGCAAAAGAAAAACTACAATCTTCAGATGAAGTGAGTATTTTAAGAAAAAATTCAGATTTAAGCTCAAAAGATGTTTTTGACGCTGTTGAGCAAGGTGATGCACTTGCCGAGGAAGTAATAGATTACGTTACTTTCCAACTTGGTCTAGTCTTAGCTAATATTTCTAATGGGCTTAATCCAGAAAAGATTGTTATTGGTGGCGGAGTGTCTAAAGCAGGAGATCTTCTCATTTCAAAAGTGGATCACTACTTTAAACGGTTTGCTTTCCCGCGTGTGGCTCAGGCAGCTTCTATTTCAGTGGCAACACTTGGAAATGATGCAGGTGTGATTGGTGGAGCATGGTTAGTAAAAACCAAACTTTTAAATAATTAAATGTGAATAGGTAATAGTAAAAAGGAGCTTCGTTTCATGATGCTCCTTTTCCATTACTTCATATCCTTTTAGAGAATAGGGCGAATTTATGACATTCATTTTTCAGAATCTTTAAACTTTATATACAAACGAAACTTTTTAGGTTTTGAAACGTCTAATAGTAGGGTATAGAGAATATGCTAAACATTATAATTCTATCAAGCTATTGTAATGACAATATTAAAAAGCATTGATTTTTTGTAAAGAAAGTATTAAGATATGTTTTAGTGTGTAGCATTTAACCTAATAATTGGAAAATATAAAAGAGATAAGCGTGTCTGTCCTATGGGATGAGGAGGTAGTAGCTGTGCGCAAGAAATCTTTTTCGAAAATCTCATTTTTACTCTTAGCAACATTATTTCTTTGGATAAAAACGTATATTGTCTATAAAACTAGCTTCGATATAAAAATTGAAAATTTCACACAAGAGTTTATTTTGTTTATAAACCCATTAAGCTTTTTATTATTACTATTCGGGTTTGGGTTGTTCCTGAAAGAAAAAAATAGAAACCGATATATCTTTGGAGTAAGTATCTTTGTAACAGTACTTTTACTTGCGAATATGGTCTTCTATCGATTCTTTAATGATTTCTTAACAATACCGGTATTATTTCAGACAAGCAACATGGGAGATTTAGGAAGTAGTATTACAAACCTATTTTTACCAACAGATATTTTAATGTTTGTTGATCTTGTCATTCTATATTGGTTATTAAGAAAACCCGCGTTTAGAACTTTGTCGGTTTTAACCAAAAAGGAAAAATCAGCTTACTTTCTTTTAGTTGCATCCGTTTTTTTCTTTAATTTAGGATTAGCTGAAGCGGAACGCCCACAGCTCTTAACTCGTTCATTTGACCGCGAAATGCTTGTGAAAAATATTAGCGTATTTAACTTCCATATCTATGATGCTGTCCTTCAATCTAAAACGTCTGCTCAACGTGCTTTAGCAGATAGTGACAGCTTAACTGAGATTGAGAACTATGTGAATGCAAATCGTAAAGAGCCGCAAGAGGATCTCTTTGGAATTGCAAAAGACCGAAATGTAATATTATTATCACTTGAATCCTTACAAAGCTTTGTTATTAATGAGCAATTAAATGGAGAAGAGATTACTCCGTTCTTAAACGACTTAATCAACGAAAGCTATTACTTTGAGAACTTTTACCACCAAACGGGTCAAGGTAAGACATCTGACTCGGAATTTTTAGTGGATAATTCTTTATATCCATTAGGAAGAGGAGCTGTCTTCTTCACAAATAGTAATAACGAGTATACTGCTACACCTGAAATTTTAAAAGAACATGGATATTACTCTTCGATATTCCATGCAAACAATAAAAGTTTTTGGAATCGTGATCTAATGTATCAAGCGTTCGGATATGATCGTTTCTTCGATGTGAATGATTATGAAGTCACAGAGGAAAATTCAATTGGTTGGGGATTAAAAGATATTGACTTCTTCGAACAATCTGTTCAGCACATGGATGAATTACCACAACCATTTTATACGAGATTAATCACTCTAACGAATCACTTTCCATTTGAATTAGGGGAAGAAGACCGATTCATTGACGAATTTGATTCAAACAGTAAAACATTAAACCAGTATATTCCGACAGTTCGCTATATGGATGAATCTGTCAAACGTTTCTTCGAAGAACTAAAGAAAACAGATGTATATGAAAATTCAATTATCATTTTGTATGGTGATCATTATGGAATTTCAGAAAATCACAATGTGGCAATGGAGAAATTTTTAGGAAAAGAAATTACGCCATTTGAGTCCATTCAATTACAACGTGTTCCATTTATTGTTCATATACCGGGTGTTACTGATAAAGAACCTCAAACTTTTACAAAGGTTGCAGGACAAATTGATATCCGTCCAACAATCATGAGCTTACTTGGTATCGACGCAAGTGATCAAATTCAATTTGGTACAGATGTTTTCTCTGAAGATAAATTATCATTTACGGTCCTAAGGGATGGAAGCTTCATCACAGAGAATAATATTTACACGAAAGGTTTCTGTTATGATAAAGAAACCGGTGAGCCGACAGATCAATCCGTTTGTGAACCATATATGGAAAAAGCAAAACAAGAGTTGAATTATTCTGATGAAGTGATTTATGGAGATTTACTCCGTTTTTACGGAGATAACGCTACAGAAGTAGGCGAAACAGAGGCTGCTGAGTCTAAAGAGGAATGATACTTTAGGACTGACTTATTCAAAGTCAGTCCTTTTATATTTAATTAGATAATTAAAACAACAATTGGTCAAATCAATCATAGGCTATAGTAAGTAATTAGGTATTGGAGGTTTGATGATGACCATTCAAAAAAATACAGAAGTCAATGATGGGAACCTTCTTTATACAAAAAAGCCCTATAGTTCTGATGAACTGTATGATGATCTTGTTAAACTAGAAAATATGTATCCTTTTATTAAACGAAATATAATTGGTTATAGTGTTTTAGGTAAACCAATTATGGAGGTCATGGTCGGAAATGGACCTAAGAAAATTCATATGAATGGATCCTTTCATGCTAATGAGTGGATTACGACAAGTATTATGATGCATTGGTTACATGAGTATCTTGAATTAGTAAGTAAAAACTCATCCGATAAAGAACAGGGTATGATCGATCTTTATAAAAATACGTCACTATCATTTGTTCCAATGGTAAATCCTGATGGAGTTGATCTTGTTTTAAATGGGATTCCTGATATAACTGAGTATGAAGCTGCTCTTTTGCAGATGAATAACTTAAGTATTGATTTTTCACAATGGAAAGCCAATATTAGAGGTATAGATTTAAATAATCAATACCCGGTTAATTGGGAGATCGAGAAACAGAGGAAAATACCAAAAGCTCCTGCTCCACGGGACTATCCAGGAGATGCTCCTCTTACAGAGCCAGAAGCAATTGCTCTTGCAGAATTAGTAGAAAAAGCCAATTTTGATCGCGTCCTGGCATTTCACACACAAGGGGAAGAAATTTACTGGGGATATTTACGTAAGGAACCAGAGGAAGCTGAACACATTGTAAAAGAATTCGAAAAGCTTAGTGGATATAAAGCTGTGCGAGATATTGACAGTCATGCAGGATTTAGAGATTGGTATGTGAATAAATGGAGAAAGCCAGGTTTTACAATTGAACTAGGAAATGGCGTAAACCCTCTTCCTTTTGATCAGTTTGATGAAATCTATAAAAAAAGTAAAGGGATCTTTTATTCAGCACTTTATATGTGAAGTCTTAGAGTGGTATTTGTATCAACTTTACCACTCTTCTTTCAAAAAAAATATAAAATTTAAGATGAAATTACGAGGATTGACATAGCTTTTTAAATGAAAAGTATGTTACTTTAAATGAGGTGTGCTCACCACTTTTTTTTGTGAATGAATGGAGAAAAAATGAAACATCTTCCATATTAAAACGTATAGTTTAGTAGGACAAGAATTATAATTGATTTTTAGGAGAGCAAGGTGAGAAAATGTTGATGAGATTAACAAAGTTATTTTCCATCATGTTGTTAATCCAGCTTTTTTTATCAGGATGTATTCCATCTCATCAACAGGAGAATAACCAAGAACAACAACCTAGCAGAGAGAGAATCATTCAAGAAGAAAAAGAACCGGAAAACCAACCTGAAGAAAAGAAAATGAATCTGCAATTGGACATTAAAGAGGAATTATTTCATTCTGTTGCTGATTGGCTGGATGATGAAACAGTTCTATATATTGTAAATAATGCTGAAGGTTCTGAAGTTCATACATACAACTTATATACAGGAGATACTAAATTATTTTACAAATCTGAAGATCCAATTGTTCAAATGAAGGCAAACGAGGATAATAGTTTGTTCTTTGTCCAAACAAGTCCATCTAGCTATGAGGCGGAATTGCTTTTTCTTAATCGTGAGGGTGATATCCAGTATCAAACAGAGATTGAATCTTATGAACTTTCATTTACATGGAATCAAGTTAATCCTGATCAGCTTTTTGTCACAAGCTTTAATGAGGACTGGTCATATTCAACAAAAATCATTGATATACATAATAATCAGATCATGGAAAATCCTGTAGACATTCCTTTTATCCAATGGATTAACAATAATCAGGTCTCCTATATAAAATGGGATCAGGAAGAACCTTCTTTGACTGCACCATTGTATATGTATAATCTAGAAGACCATACAGAGATATTATTATCTGAACAAGTTGTATCGAATACAAATTTTCCAAATCTCATAACGACAATTGAATTAATTGATGAAAATGGGACAGCCGTTGTCCGTTTTTATGATAGTGATAGTCAGGAGAAATTAGCAGAGATGTCTACAAGATTGGTTGCTCTTTATTCTGATTGGTCTATTCCGTATCATGATTTGGACAAGGAAGAAAACTTATTTTACATTTTTGAAGTAAATGAAGAAAAAAATGATTTTAATCTTGTTTCATTCTCACCAGATACAACTGAGAAGAAGGTCATTTTCGAAAGCATCGAGAATTTCCAAATTAAACTTTCACCTAATGGAGAATTTGCTCTTTATGGACCAAGATTTGAAAAGATTTTAGATCTAAATAATCAGTCGGTAGAAGAACTCATTTCCCTAAACTGAGATTGAAAGGACGAATTTTTATGGCAATAGTAGATGTAACCGTAATTCCTGTAGGTACCACTACACCAAGCGTTAGTGAATATGTTGCTGATATTCAACACATTTTAAAGAAATTTGAAGACGAAGGAAAAATTAAATATAAATTAACACCAATGAATACCATTATTGAGGGAGAACTTCCTACTCTTTTTCAAGTAATATCAGCCATTCATGAGGCACCATTTCAAAAAGGAATTCAAAGGGTTGCAACAAATATTAGAATTGATGATCGTAGAGATAAAAAAACAACGATGGAAGGCAAATTGGAAAGTGTTGAAAAACATTTACTATAATGAGTGAAAGTAAAAAACCCCTTAGCCGCAGCTAAGGGGTTTGCATTTCTTGTTAATGCGCAGTCGGAAAGCCGTGATGGATAAATGTCATGACAGCAAACCATCCGAATACAGCTAATGTACCAAATGCAAAGAATGCACCAAGTAGGTTCTTGTCTTTTAGTGAACGAATAAATCCGAAGATCGCAAGAATGGTTACAAGTGCGAAGATAATAACTAAGCCCATTAAAAAGCCCCCTTACTATGTAGATCATTTTCGTAAAATCATGTTTGATTTTTCATAAACTTAAATATACAAAATAACAAGTCCTTCTAATATTTTAATCGGTTTCATAGCGTTTGTCGAGCTTATTTTCCATATCTGTCAAATACAATCCATTGTCTTATTAGCATAACCAGTCTTAGCTAAACTTAAGCATTTGTCTGATTATCAACATTTGATAGAATAGTGTACAATAAAATTAACTGTGAAAATTGGAGGAATATACAATGAAATGGAGACAACTTCCGTTAGGACCGTTACAAACGAATTGTTATCTTTACTCAAATGAACAAAAGGAATGCTTAGTTATTGATCCGGGCGGGGATGGAAATAAATTAATTAGTATTCTTCAACAACAACAATTGAAACCAATTGCCATTCTTCTTACTCATGCTCATTTTGATCATATAGGTGCTGTAGATGATGTTCGAAAGCAATGGAATATTCCGGTTTATGTACATAAAAATGAAAAAGACTGGCTCTCTGATCCTTCGAAAAACGGATCACAATTATTCATGGCCGGAGCAGTGTCAGTGTCAGACCCTGATGAATTAATAAAAGGGGAAGGCCGATTAGAAATAGGCAGCTTTGTTCTCGAAGTATATGAAACACCTGGACATTCACCAGGGAGTGTTTCCTATTATGCGAAAGAAGCTGATGTTGTGTTCTCAGGGGATGCACTTTTTGCAGGCAGTATTGGACGAACTGATTTACCAGGTGGAAATCATGAACAATTAATAAAGAGTATTCATAATAAACTTCTTATCTTACCTGAAGAAACAATTGTATTATCAGGACACGGACCTGATACAAGTATTGAACAGGAAATGGAAACCAATCCTTTCTTAAACGGATTTTAATATCAAAAAACAGGCAGCCAATTCGCTGCCTGTTTTTTGATGAAATTAATGTCCCATATTTTGTCCTGGAATCATCATAAATGTTGTCCAGTACGTAAATCCGACAAAGAAGATCGTGAGGTAAGCACCAAAAATGTAAATGTACATACGCTCGGATAATTTTAAGTAAGATAAGAAGACAAAAAATCCGGTTTGTCCGAAAAAGAGTAAGGAAGTAGTCTTCATGTCACCAAGATAAAACATAACAGCGAAGATTCCTGTCCAGAAACCTAATACCCGGAACATACGATCCATATGTATCCCTCCTTTGTTGACTTTGCCTCGGCTTGAAAATGAGTCATAACGACAAAAATCTGATCCTAAAAGTGCATAAAAAATCATCTTCATATGTTAGCTTTTGACAAATATTAGTATGACATACAAGTCCACCACTCTAATCATTATAATGTACCCTTTATATAATTGTAAATAGCGTTTACAACGTAGTATTCACAATCTAAAAAGAAAATATAGATGTGTAAGATTGTTTGGTAAAAAATGAAGTAAATAACTATACATAAGTTATACAAATATTGTACAATTAAGGCGACGACGATCTGAGACTAATAGTAAATCATTAATAAATACCCGAGGAGGATGTATTGTGAAACATCTAACATTTTACAGCTACCCAAGTTGTACATCATGCAGAAAAGCAAAACACTTGTTAAAAACACAAAATGTTGACTTTCAAGAACGACATCTTTTCCGTGATCCGCCGACAATTGATGAACTAAAAGATTTGCTAAGGCTTACAACAGATGGTATAGATGAAATCTTAGCAACAAGAAGCCAAACATACAAAGATCTAGAATTTGATGTTAATGAACTGTCACTATCTGAGTTACTCAAACTTATAAATCAGGACCCTAAGTTGCTTCGCCGCCCTATTATTACTGACGGTCAGCAATTAATTGTTGGATATAACCTTCATGAACTAAGTAAGGTTGTGAAAAAGAAGGAGGTACAACGGTCAGTATCATAGAAAAAGACGTCTGCTTGTTTAAGTGGACGTCTTTTTCATAAGCTGGGCTAGCTGGATTTGAACCAACGCATGACGGAGTCAAAGTCCGTTGCCTTACCGCTTGGCTATAGCCCAATGATTTTTTTTATAGCTTGTTCATATGTACAAATATATTATGTGTAATTTTCCATTTTCTATTCAAAAAGAGATAGAAAAAGCAGGTTTTCACTCTATTAAATATAAAAATTAAATAGGCGTATTTAAACTAAAACGAGATTTTGCTCATGTGCAGTTTACTTGAAAGTTTTGTACAATGATTTTAGCTTAAGGAAAGGAGAAAATAAGTTGCAATCCATCGAACAAATTAGTGAGCGTATTATAGAGGAAGCCTGTGCATTACGAGCCTCAGATATACATATCATACCAAGGGAACATGAAACCCTCATTCAGTTCCGGGTTGACGATGATTTAATTGAAAAACACTCAATGAAAAAACAAATTTGTGATCGTATGATCTCGCATTTGAAATTTCTTGCTTCAATGGATATTGGGGAGAGAAGAAGACCGCAAAATGGAGCCTTATCACTTTCAACAACGAATATCAATGTTCATCTAAGACTTTCAACACTACCTACAATTTATGAAGAAAGTCTTGTAATACGGATTCTGCCTCAAGAAAAAATTCCGCCAATTACTCACTTATCTTTGTTTCCTTCCACAACAAAAAAACTATTATCTATCTTAAATCACTCACATGGATTAATGATTTTCACAGGTCCGACCGGTTCAGGCAAAACGACAACATTGTATTCACTCATCCACTATGCCAAGCGACATTTTAACCGTAATATTATCACCCTTGAAGATCCCGTTGAAACAAAAAGTGAGGAGGTACTGCAAGTTCAAGTTAACGAAAAAGCAGGAATTACTTATGCAGCTGGATTAAAAGCAATATTAAGACATGATCCCGACATTATTATGGTTGGAGAAATAAGGGATCGAGAGACAGCACAAATTGCAATTAGGGCGAGCCTAACGGGACATTTGGTACTCTCGACAATGCACACCAGAGATGCGAAAGGAGCTATATACCGGCTGTTGGAATTTGATGTGACCATTTCAGAAATCGAACAAACATTAATAGCTGTGTCAGCACAAAGATTAGTTCAATTAAAATGCCCGTTTTGCGAGGGTCATTGTTCTCCCTTCTGTAAAAAACTTAGACAAAAAAGGCGATTAAGTATTTATGAATTACTATATGGAAGAAACCTTTCTGCTGTTATAAAGGAGGCACAGGGAGAAGTAAGCCAATACCATTATCCAACACTTAAGGATGTAATTAAGAAGGGAATAGCACTAGGGTATCTATATCCGAATTCGTATGATCGATGGGTATTTCATCATGATGAATAAAAAATGGACATTACATGATCAAACAATGATTTTAAAAAGATTAAGTGATTTATTAGACAAAGGTTATACATTAAATGAAGCATTAAACTTTATCTCTCTAAATGAACATGGTTTTAAGAAAGTCGATTTACTTCAATGTTTAAAAAAGCTTTCATCTGGTGTTTCTCTTCGTTTAGCATTAAGTCAACTTCATTTCCATCGTGATGTGATCAGCTATCTTTATTTTGCGGAGCAACATGGTGATTTGGAATTTTCCTTACGGGAATGCAGTGATATCTTGCAAAAAAAGATTACCCAAATGGAAAAGCTAGCAAAGCTATTACGATACCCGATATTTCTAATAATCACTGTTGGCATAATCTTGTCCATCGTTCACTTTATTATAAGTCCCCAATTTGAACAGCTGTATCAGTCAATGAATATTGAAGCAAGCTTTTTCTCCCTTTTCCTCATTGTATCCTTTACAGCTCTGAAATGGTGTAGCTTTTTTGCGGCAGGTTTATTCGTTTGTTTACTTAGCTATTACTATTATTTCTTTCGAAAAATGCCAGTTGAGGAGCGAATGCTGCTAGTCATAAGAATTCCAATAATAAAAAGGTTTTTTACTATTTTCAATAGTTATTTTTTTTCTTTACAGCTTAGTAATTTGTTAAAAGGAGGAATGTCAACTTTTGAGAGTTTGAAAGTATTTCAAAATCAAGATATTTTACCTTTCTTTCAAGTGGAGGGGTCTTACTTAATCAATCGGTTAAGTGCTGGAGAACAATTACACACAATTATTGAGAATCGAGGTTTTTATGAGAAAGAGCTGCCATTAGTGATTTTACATGGACAAGCAAATGGTCAGCTTTCAAGAGAGCTTTATACTTACAGCCAACTCATTATCGAAAAACTTGAGCAATCAACCCTTAAAATGATGACCATTATCCAACCGGTTATTTACGGATTTGTCGGAGTAATCATCTTGTTCGTGTACTTATCGATGCTACTGCCAATGTATAAAATGATGGAAAGTTTATAGGAGGATCTAATGAAAAAGGAAAAAGGATTTACATTAATTGAAATGCTGATCGTTTTGCTCGTGATCTCTGTTTTACTGCTTATTACGATTCCCAATGTGACGAAACATAATCAAGGTATTCAAAAGAAGGGATGTGAAGGGCTGATTAATATGGTCCAAGCACAAGCTACCTCCTATCACATTGATAATCAGGAAATTCCCACAATGCAAGATTTAAAAGATAATGGCTATCTCCGCGAACTCCCGGTTTGTCCAAATGGAAACGACGTTGTCATCTCTTCAACTGGTGAGGTTTCCGAGGTTGGGTCATGAGTATGAAAAAAATGGTTTTACCTTAATTGAATCGATTTTAGTATTATTTATTGTCAGTATAATGAGCCTTGTTTTAATCATCAATATTGTACCGATATACAATCAAAAAGTAATTGATACATTCTTACATCAATTTGAAAAAGATATGATGTATGCTCAACAATACGCGATAGTAAATAAACAAGCAACAACCATCCTTTTTGTACCAACCGAATATAGATACACCGTCGGAGAAAATAGGATAACTTTGCCACTGCTCCAGAGAGAATACAATAACGAAATAACGATACAAGCTACTAACTTTTCAAATCGAGTCGTCTTTAATGGTAACGGATCAATCCGCAAAGGGGGGACAATTCATATTACATATAAAAACCAAACGTACAAGGTGGTTTATTATCTTGGAAAGGGACGTTTCGATATTCAAAAATTGTAGAGGTTTTTCACTAGCAGAAACCATGACAGCATTTAGCATTTGGCTACTAATCATAACGGTTTTCATCCCTCATCTTGTTTTACTTACACAAGAAAGAGCTAATAATAGGCAGTCTTTAACAGCCATAAAATTATTACATGAAAAGGTCCAAGGTGTATCCTTTCAGTATAATGAAAAAATAAATGAGACGATTATGAAGGACAATGTGGCTTATCACCTCACATGGAAGGAGGACATGTCTGATCAAAAGGCCTGTTTGGAATGGGAAAACTACTATAATAAAACAAAGTCAGTTTGCCTGCTTGTTTCATAATGAACGGGGGTATACGATATTGAATTTGTTACTTACGTTTTTTATATACATCTTTATCATATCCACCGTCACTATCGTCTTTCATTTTCTAGTTTCTCAATCTCAGCATCCTAAGGACTTGAAACCATTTGAATGGGAATTGTTTGTTATTCAGCTTCATAAAGAAATCAAAGAATCAAGCGATGTTGTAGTTAATGAAACTAACATTACCTTTAAGAATAAACATGGTCAACAGATTAGTATAAATAAATACAAAAATCTAATTAGAAGACAGGTAGGGGGCTTAGGTCATGAAATTATGTTATTAAAAGTTAAAACTGCTACATTTAGACAAAATGAATCAGGATTTGAGTTAGCCGTTGTTAGTGAAGCAGGAAAAAGTTATACACATATTTTCCGCTCTTATAAGGAATTAGTCGAAATATGAGAAATCAAAAAGGATTTATCCTTCCAAGCGTTATGGTCATTGCATTATTTTGTTTACTCATCGTAGCACATATTTCAACAATCTTAATCAGTGAAAAGACGTTTTATGAAGAAACAAAGCAATATTATATCTTAGAAAATTTAATGAATGTTGCCGTGAAGAAATCATTACAGGAATTAAAGAGTGGGAATACTGTTGATCATAATAGTGATATTTATCATTCAAGTAATGGATATTTTTCTTATACGGTGACAACAAGTGATGAAGTGATATATGAAGTTCAATTAACATGCAGCACGAAAGAAACGAAAGAATACACAGCATCATATAAATTCGATAAATCAAAAAATGAAATAATATTCTGGTCTGAATATTAAGAAATATGGTATTGTAGAAAGAAAACATGGAGGACCAAGTGTTGAAAGCAATTTATTTAACAGGTTTTATGGGAGCGGGAAAGACAACTGTTGGAGAAAAACTGGCAGCTGAAATGAATCTTCCAGTCCTGGATACAGACCAAGAGATCATTAAGAAATTAAACAAAAGTATTAAAGATATTTTTGAACAACAAGGTGAACATTATTTTCGATGTGAAGAAACGAAAATGCTAAAAGAGTTGCCAACTGATAATATCATTATTACAACAGGCGGAGGCATCGTAATAAAAGAAGAAAATAGAGCCTGGATGAAAGAACATGGTCACATCGTCATGTTACACGCTGATCTTAATACTATTTATGATCGAGTACACTCAGATCAGACCCGTCCATTAGCAAGCAAAAAATCGAAAGACGAGCTATATCAACTTTATAAGTCTCGTGAAAGCTTCTACAACGACTGTTCACTACTAATTGAGACCGATCATAAAAATATTGAAGAGATTGTGAAAGAAATCAAAGAACGACTAAAAGAAAGCGAAATTGGAAATAGATAGAGGTAGAAACCAAAATATAATGAGGTGTTTTTACCTTGTCTACAAACGACTATGTAAAATATGTAACACAGCAACTGGTAAAATATATGGATACCCCAAAGGAAACGCGAAAACTGCAAAAAGAAGAACGAAAACATCAGGATTTATCAACGTCGTATTATAGTAACCGATGGTTCGGTGTGTTACCATTCGCCCTTAAACTTCTAATGAATAAAAAGAAGAATCACTAATTTAAAACGGATTAACAAAAAAGCTGACAATAAATTTTGTCAGCTTTTTTATGCTTCGGGAATAACTTGAACTTTTTTAATTTCACCTGTCTCTGAATCAAATGTAATTGTCGTATATACGGCAAAGTCCTGCATACCCTCGCGTAATGTAAATCGGTATTGTTTAACCGTAATATCCTTTTTCTTTTTATCCCAAATCTTCTGCGAAAACAATACCTGTGATAACGGATACCGTTTTTTCGTCTCTTTTACCGCCACATCTTCCCATGTTTTTTGAGAAACTGCATGTATCTCCGGAGTAAATGAAACCTGCACGGCTGTTAATCCGAATAAAACAGTAAGCAAAATCATCCATTTTTTCACGTATGAACACCATCCTTAATATGTATTTTTAACCAATGGAAAAAAATTCATACATTTGTTGTTGGATGTGATAGTGGTGAGGGGGATATCGGAATTAGAAATGCTGGTGGAGGGGATTAAATATCCATGATCATTAAATAATAGGCAAAATAAAAAGGTCGTCAAGAAGACGCCCTTTTAATTTTCAGAAGTTCCACCTTGTTGAAGAAATGCTTGAATTTGATCAAATGATAATCCGATCTTTTTCGCTTCTTGTATCAATTCCAACCATTCCATATCAATTTGATTATCGATAAAATGCTTTGAAATTTCAGTCATTCGGCTTGTCCTCCTGAATTAGGATGTTTTGATTTTTTGTACTTTTCCACTTTTGAAATTTCAGGTAATCCCGAAATTCTCTAAAATCATTCTTGCTCATGCCTTCTTCAATAGCTTTATGTAACAACTTACTCCACTCTTCATCAAAAATAAACTCATTTGAGTGATCAGCAGCAGTAGGCGATGATCCTAATAAATCTTCTACCTCTATTTCCAGAGTTAAAGCAATCTTTTTTAAAAACTGAAGCGAGGGATTTTTTTGTACATCTCGTTCAATATAACTTAAATAAGATTTTGATACACCTGCCAGCTCGGCTAACTCACTAATAGAATAACCCTTCTCTTGCCTCAACTCCCTTAATCGTTCTCCAACCATGCTTTGGTCTCCTTGTCTATATAACAAAAATTTTCTTCACAAAGTTCATTATATGAAACATTTTGTTCTTAATAAAATAACGTAAAGATGTGGAAATAAGAGGTATTTAAAGAAAAAGTGCAATAAGTGTTCTTTTTAACGAAAAAATGACAAATTTAAGAGTTTTTTTATTTAGGTAATTTATCATATATTTGTAAAGAATGTAATATTCTTTATTTTATGTATAGAGTTAATTTATTGACTTAACATGTAAAAGAATAAGACTTGAACTAAAAACAACATGAAAAAACACAAAATTCACTAAAAAGGATTGACTTGTTCTTTATAGTGAACTATCCTAGTTTTAGAGAACATGATCTCATGATTATTTAAATGTGTGTTCTTAATTAAGAAAAGTAGGTGGCGGGTGTATGTCTAGCTTTCAAAAGCTTGAAGATAGACGTTTAAATGAATTTAAGCAGTCCAAAGAAATTGATTTGAAAGAAGTGTTCATGATTATAAAAAGGTACGTTTGGATCATTCTCCTTATTACGATCCTTTCAACTTCAGCGGGTGCCTTTTACTCTATGTCAACTTACAGTCCTTTGTATCAATCAACATCAAGGATTATTATTGGCGCAGATAGTAATATGATAACAACATTAAAAGTCATCATTCAGGATTCCACTGTACTAGAAAAAGTTGTGCAGAAACTAGATCTCCCTTATTCTGCAGAGTCACTTAGTGGAAAAATTAGTGTTGGAAGTATAGAAAATTCTCAAGTTGTAACCATCAGTGTTGTTGACTCTAATCCAAAGCAAGCTGCTACGATAGCAAATACTGTTGCTGAAACATATAAAGATGAGATCCCAGCAATAATGGATTTTAAGGATGTTAGATTACTGTCTGAAGCAAAAGAAATTCCATTCCCGATAAATGAAAATCAAAATAGAACCATTATTATCGCAGCTATAGGTGGTATAGTCATTGGAATTGGGCTAGCATTTTTACTGGATTCTTTGAATAACAGCATTAGAAAAGAACATGAAGTGGAAGAATTACTCGGTATCCCTGTTCTTGGATCCATAGATAAAATGAAAAAGAATAACATGCAAAAGAAAAAAGGCAAGAAAACAAGTTTTGAACAGAGGAGTGAGACACTTGGTTCTTAAACTGAATAAGAAAAAGGCACTTAAAGAGATGACTAAGCGCCATTTTGTTACATACACAAATCCTGGTTCAGAAATTGCAGAACAGTATAGAACAATAAGAACGAATATACAATTCTCGTCTATTGATGAGAAATATAAAACATTGATCATTACTTCTCCTTCTTCTTCAGAAGGGAAAACGACAGCTGCCATCAATTTAGCCATTTCAATATCTCAACAAGGTGAAAGGGTCCTTTTAATAGATGCAAACCTTCGGAAACCTAAATTACATATATCTTTTAACCTAAAAGATTATCATGGTCTAACCGATGTATTGATTGGAAGAGTGGGTCTAGAGGAAGCCATTTTTCAAACTCAAATTGGTAAGCTGGATTTGTTAACAAGTGGTATTATTCCCTCAAACCCTACTGAAATTATTGGATCAGATGCAATGAAGTATTTACTTAAGGATATAAAAGAGGAATATGATACAGTTATTTTTGATAGTCCACCAGTATTAGAAACCACGGATACAAAACTTTTAGCAGGACTATGTGACGGTGTTGTGATGGTCGTAAAGGGTGGAAAGACTGATAGAGAAAAAATAGTTGAAGCTAATCGGTTATTAAAGCTTGTCAGGGCAAAGGTATTGGGAGTTATATTGAATGAAAAATCATAATTTGGGCTTTTGATGTTCGTTATAAAGAATAATAGTTTGTTAGGCGATGTCTCCTTGCCTTTATCAATGGAGGCACTCGGCCATGCTGTGGGTTGAAACTAACCTTAGACGCGAGTCGTCATTAGCATGGTGTGAGGAAGGGTTAGATGCCCTATTAATTAAAATAATCACTTATAAATCTTAACTGATCGAGACTTATAAGTGATTATTTTAATAAAGGAGCTGAACCTATGAAAGAATTTGATCGCTTTCCTAAGGTGATGAAGAAGCTCGTGCGATACATAAAACAGGAGGCATCTTTAGAACAGCTGGAGCAATTTAAAAAGGAGCTTGACCACGCAATGGAAAAAAGAACTGTCATGTTAAAGAAAACAACAGAAAACTAAATAAGGAGGTGAGACCTTGTCTTATCGAAGTCGCATATGGTTGCTTATTGGCTTAGATTCACTAATTGTTTTATCCACCATCTATTTCAGCAATGCACTAATTAACCCAAGTTTACAGGCATTAACTCTTTCTATTTTTGTTATTTCTATAACTTTATTAATAAGTCATCATCTATTTTCATTTTTATTTAAGCTTTATAAAAAGGCCTGGGAATATGCCAGTATTGGCGAACTAATCATTATATTTAAAGTTATAACTTATACTATTGTCGTAACAGCGGTTGTGCAACAAATTGTACAAAAACAAATTGATTTTCGGATCTTAGCCATAACATGGATGATTCATCTTCTATTAATCGGTGGTTCAAGATTTTTCTGGAGAATTTATCGAGATACCTACCTGAAACATCCAATTAATAAAAAACGGACACTAATAATTGGAGCCGGATCAGCTGGAACAATGGTCGCAAGGCAGCTTCTGCATAATCGTGATGCAGAGCTTGTACCAGTAGCATTTGTTGATGACAATGTACATAAACAAAAACTGGATATTTTAGGCATCCCTGTAGCTGGTGGTGTAAAAGAAATTGAGAGAATTACACAAGAACTAAATATTGCAAACATTGTTATTTGTATTCCATCATTAAATAAGAAGCAACTCAACCATATTTTTAGAGAATGTGCCAAAACAAATGCAAAAACACAAATGATTCCAATGCTTGAGGATTTAATGACAGGTAAGGTTTCTGTCAACCAATTCCGTGATGTTCAAGTAGAAGATCTGCTTGGACGTGACACAATCGAACTTGATATTAATAGTATCAGTGATTATGTGTCAAATAAGGTAGTACTTGTAACTGGTGCAGGAGGTTCTATTGGCTCGGAAATATGCCGCCAAATTTCAAAGTTTCATCCTAAAGCATTGGTTTTACTTGGACATGGAGAGAATAGTATTTATACAATTGAAATGGAATTAAAAGAAGCGTTTAAAAATAATGGGATCGAATTCATAACTGAAATTGCTGACCTTCAAGATTTTGATAAGCTCTTAAAGGTAATGGATATTTATCAACCACATGTGGTTTATCATGCAGCAGCACATAAACATGTGCCTCTGATGGAACGAAGTCCAGAGGAAGCAGTGAAAAATAACATTATCGGAACTAAGAATGTTGCACAAGCAGCAAGTGTTCATAATGTTGAAACCTTTGTCATGATCTCGACAGATAAAGCAGTTAATCCAACGAGTGTCATGGGCTCAACCAAGAGATTAGCTGAGATGCTGATTCAACACTTTGACCAAATTAGTTCAACAAGATTTGTTGCTGTTCGATTTGGGAATGTGTTAGGAAGTAGAGGTAGTGTTATACCACTTTTTAAAAAGCAAATTCAAAGTGGTGGTCCTGTTACAGTGACACACCCTGATATGGTCCGTTACTTTATGACGATTCCCGAAGCATCAAGATTAGTGATTCAGGCCGGAGCACTAGCAAGAGGTGGCGAAATTTTCGTTCTTGATATGGGGGAACCTGTAAAAATTGTAGATCTTGCCAAAAACTTGATAAAGCTTACAGGAAATAATATTGATGAGATCGGAATCGAGTTTACTGGTATGAGACCAGGTGAAAAACTTTTTGAAGAGCTTTTAAATAAGGATGAGGTCCACGAAGAGCAAATATATCCGAAAATTTATATTGGTAAAACGTCGCAATTATATATAGAAGAAATTGATTATATTATCAAAAATTTTAAAACGTTGGATCGAGAGCATTTAAGAGAGACACTTTTAAATTTAGCAAATGAACGAGTAGAATATCAGAAGAAATTAGTATCTGTTTAAGAGGAGAGGGTTAAGGTTGAAGGTTAGAAAGGCGATTATTCCAGCAGCAGGATTAGGTACAAGATTTTTACCGGCAACAAAAGCAATGCCAAAAGAAATGCTCCCAATTGTCGATAAACCAACGATTCAATATATTATAGAAGAAGCGGTTGAATCTGGTATTGAAGATATTATCATTGTAACAGGAAAAGGAAAGCGGGCGATTGAAGATCATTTTGATCACTCTTTTGAACTAGAACACACGTTATTGGAAAAAGGGAAAATGGAGCTATTAAGTGAAGTTCAAAAAGCATCCCAACTTGTCGATATTCATTATATTCGTCAAAAAGAACCTCGTGGATTGGGGCATGCTATTTGGTGTGCGCGGAAATTCATTGGCGATGAACCATTTGCAGTTCTTCTTGGTGACGACATTGTCAAAGCAGAAAAACCATGCTTAAAGCAAATGATTGAACAATATGAGCGCTACAATGCATCGATCATTGGAGTTCAACACGTAAAAGATGAAGAAGTATCGCGATATGGAATTGTAGATGCAATGGAGATTGGGGAAAGATTTTATAATGTTAGCAATCTAGTGGAAAAACCAAAACAAGAGAAAGCACCTTCAAACTTAGCCATTATGGGCCGCTATATCCTTACTCCTAAAATATTTGAAATGTTAGAAAAACAACAGCCGGGTTCTGGTGGAGAAATTCAATTAACAGATGCAATCGCAACACTAAACCAGTTCGAAGCAATTTATGCATATAACTTTGAAGGCAAACGTTATGATGTTGGAGAAAAAATGGGCTTCATCCAAACAACAATTGAACTTGCTCTACAGCGTGAAGATCTCAAACATGATTTATTAGACTTTTTATGCAATGTCATAGAAAAAGAAGTAACAGAAATTTAACACCTTTACCATTGGGTGTTTTTTTTATGTTCAAAAAGGGTGAAAACAATGGTAAATAAAGTGTTATTCTGTGCTACTGTTGATTATCATTTTAAAGCCTTCCATCTCCCAATCTTAAAATGGTTCAAAGAAAAGGGCTGGGAGGTACACATTGCAGCAAGTGGAGAGATGGAACTACCGTATGTAGATCAAAAATATAATATTCCGATTCAGCGCTCGCCATTTCAAACTAAGAATATTGCTGCCTTTCAGGAACTAAAAGAAGTTATTAACAAGAATGATTATAAAATCATCCACTGTCATACCCCCATGGGTGGTGTTCTTACAAGACTAGCAGCAAAACAAGCAAGAAAAAATGGCACGAAAGTATTTTATACAGCACACGGTTTTCATTTTTGTAAGGGAAGCCCGGTTATGAATTGGCTGCTATACTATCCGATTGAGAAAGGCCTTGCTAGATTCACAGATTGCTTGATTACGATTAACGAGGAAGATTACAATCTAGCGATTTCGCACCGATTTCGTGCTAATGATATTGAGCATGTTCATGGTGTAGGAGTAGATACTTCACGATTTAAGCCTATTGATAAAGAGGATAGGCGTGAGAGAAGAGAAAGATTTGGGTATAAAGACGATGACTTTTTAATGTTTTACGCAGCTGAGTTTAACAAGAATAAAAATCAGCAATTTTTAATAAGGGCGTTGGCTAAAATAAAGGACTCAATTCCAAATGCTAAACTCTTGTTGGCAGGTGAAGGACTACTACATGATTCTTGTAAGAAATTAGCTGCTGAACTAGGTGTGAATCATATGGTGGATTTTTTAGGATATCGAAATGATATTGTAAACATCCTTCCGATGTGTGATGTTGCTGTAGCTTCGAGCTTACGGGAAGGGTTGCCTGTTAATATTATGGAAGCGATGGCTTGTGGGTTGCCAGTGGTTGCGACAGAGAATCGAGGACATAATGAACTGATTGTGAATCAATATAATGGTTGGACTATTGGACTAGAAAATACTCATGATTTGGCAGAGAAAATTGTACTTCTTGCAACTGAAAAACATCTTACTACAACATTAGGAAAGAATGGTCGAGACAAAATCGAAAAGACGTATAGCGTAAACACAATTGTAAATGAAATGAGTCATCTATATGAAAAATTCATGGAAGAAATGGAGGGGATAAGATGGGTAGCCCAATAAGAGTATTACATGTCGTTGTCAATATGAATCGTGGCGGAGCAGAAACACTTATTATGAATTTATATCGTAACATCGATCGCTCAAAGGTACAATTTGACTTTTTGACATGTAAAGAAGGAGTATTTGATCAAGAAATATTAGACCGGGGTGGAAAAATCCATCGTATCCCTTACATTACGGATGGTGGACATTTTCATTACATAAGGAATTTAAAGCAATTTTTTAAAGCGAATAATCATTATAAAATTGTTCACTCCCACATGGATAAAATGAGTGGTTTTGTTTTAAAGGCTGCTAAGAAAGCTGGAATTCCGGTTAGGATAGCTCATAGTCATAATACACAGAGTGAAGGTGGTTTTATTGCTAGGCTTTATAAAGAATATGCAGGTAGCAATATTGTGAAATCTGCGACCCACTATTTAGCATGTTCAAATTTAGCTGCAAAATGGCTATTTAAAAACAAAGCTGATTCATCGAAGTTGTTAAAAAACGGGATAGATACACAGAAATTTTCATTTTCGAAGAAAATTAGAGATAAAGTGCGAATGGAGCTTGGAGTAGAGGAAGACAGTTTAGTTCTAGGGCATGTAGGACGCTTTAATCACCAAAAAAATCATGAATTTTTAATTGAGGTTTTTAATGAGCTAAAAAAGGTTGATTCTAAAGCTTATTTAGTGTTAGTTGGTGATGGTACTCTACGATATGACATTGAAGAAAAAGTGAAAAGATTGGGATTAGAAGAAAAGGTAAAGTTTCTGGGGGTTCGAAGTGATATTAATAGCTTGTTACAAGCATTTGATTTATTTGTTTTTCCATCTCTTCATGAGGGCTTACCTGTAACTTTAATTGAAGCGCAGGGATCAGGATTACCGTGTTTAATTTCGGAATATATTACAGATGAAGTTGATATGAAGGTAGATCTCATAAAATTTTTACCGATAAATAGTGGAAATATATGGGTTGAAGAAATAAGGAAAATCTCAACTAAGGATCAAAACCGAAATTGTTCATATCAGGCTCTATATCAACAAGGATATGATGTGAAAAATACTGCTCATTGTATGAATGATTTCTACTTGGAAATGGTGAGGTGAATGTATTGAAGAAATTAACCGTATTCACTCCAACCTATAATCGAGCGTATTGTCTTCATTACTGCTATGAAAGTTTAAAGGCACAAACAAACAAAGAGTTTGTATGGCTAATTATAGATGATGGATCTTCTGATAACACAGAGGATTTAGTTAATCAGTGGAAACAAGAATGCGCTATTGAAATAAGGTATATAAAGCAAGAAAATCAGGGAATGCATGGTGCTCATAATACAGCATATGAACATATTGATACAGAATTAAATGTTTGTATTGATTCAGATGACTATATGCCAGTTGATGCAGTAGAAAAGATTCTCTCATTCTGGGGGAAGTATGGTAATGATCAAGTGAGCGGGATAATTGGTCTTGATGCATATAAGAATGGAGAAATTATAGGTACAAAAATGCCAGAAAATATTAGTCAATCAACTCTTTTTGATCTTTACAATAAATTTAGTATAACTGGAGACAAAAAACTAGTTTATAGGTCTGAGTTAACGAAAAAATACCCATACCCTATCTTTGAAAATGAGAAATATGTGGGGTTAGCATACAAATACCATAAGTTAGATGAAGAATATCCAATGCTATTAATAAATGAAGTCCTTTGTATTGTTGAATATTTACCTGATGGTTCATCGTTAAATATGCTAAAACAGTATCGAGTTAATCCAAAAGGTTTCGCATTCTATCGTAGAGAGTTAATGAAGTTACAATTTGGCAGTATGAAATTCAAATTTAGGCAGGCTATTCATTATGTGTCTAGTAGTTTGATTTCTAAGAATAAAAGTTTTATTAAAGAATCTCCTTTGAAGATTATAACGTTATTCGCAACTCCATTAGGGTTACTTTTATATTTATTAATAATGTCTAAAACGAAAGCTTACTTGAAGTAGTTAAATTAGAAAGGATTAAAAATGACGGTACTATGGGCTACGCTTCTAATTGTGTTTATTTTTACTTTTTTAGCCAGATATATTCCAGCTAACAGTGCTGGACTTGATTACACAAATTTAAGACCAAATAAGTTTATGATATTTATTGTTCTAACATGCTTGGTACTAGTATCTGGTTTAAGAAACACAATTGGAGATACATACTTTTATATGCATGCATATGAAACAATTGATTTTACATGGAAATACACACTAGAAAATAAAGATCCGGGTTTTAGTGTTTTGCAGATGTATTTAAAGAATATATCAAACGATCCACAAATTCTCTTATTTATAACAGCTTTGGTTACAAATTTATTAATTGTTATCACACTATATAAATATACAAAAATGGTTGAAATTGGGTTTTACGTATTCATTACATCTGGGTTATTTACAGTATCAATGAATGGTGTTCGTCAATTTCTTGCAGCTTCTTTCATCTTTTGGGCAACTAAATATTTGTTAACAGGTCAATTTAAACAGTATTTTTTTATTGTTCTTTTTGCTTCTACGTTTCACGGTAGTGCACTAATTCTATTGCCTATTTACTTTATTGTTAGAAGAGAAGCGTGGACAAGAGTTACATTTATATTATTAACGTTCGCAATCTTGGTTGTTTTGGGGTTTGAACAATTTTCTAAAATATTGTTTACTGTACTCGAAGATTCTCAATATGGAGATTATAGTAATTTCGAAGAGGGCGGAGCAAACATATTAAGGGTATTTGTAGATGCTGTCCCAATTGTAATAGCTTATTTTGGAAGAGATAAACTAAGAGAACTTTGGCTCAAAAGTGACATAATTGTAAATATGTCACTTATAGGGTTGCTATTTTCAATCATAGCTACTCAAAATTGGATATTTGCGAGATTCAATATTTATTTTAGTTTATACAACTTGATATTAATATCGTGGATCATTTATTTGTTTAAAGATAATAGCAGAAGGTTTGTTTACTTTGGTTTATTAGTTTGCTACTTATTATATTTTTATTATGAGCAAGTCATATCATTAAACATGTATTATCAAAGTGATTATATTAATTTATAAGAGGGAAGAGAATGAAATCTGAAGAGAAGTTAACCGAGCAACATTTACAAGAAATTTTAGTGAATGTATATAAAAAAGGGCAAGAATTAGAAAACATCAGTGTTTTGGAATTAATAGAAGACATTAAACAGCAATTTTTGTCATATATCACTAAGTGAAAAGGGGAGAAAAATGAAACGAATTTTTGATTTGTGTGCCTCTATTATTATTCTTATTTTGCTTTCCCCAATAATTCTTACAGTAGCGATATTAGTACGAATAAAACTAGGCTCACCAATCTTTTTCAAACAGGAAAGACCTGGCTTACATGGTAAGCCTTTTTATTTTTATAAATTTCGAACCATGACAAATGAAAAAGATGGAAATGGTGAGTTACTGATTGATGAATATAGATTAACTTCTTTCGGGGAATTTTTAAGAAAGACCAGTTTAGATGAGTTTCCACAATTAATTAATGTGATCAAGGGAGATATTAGTTTAGTTGGCCCTAGACCTTTGTTAATGGACTATTTAGCACTATATACAAAAGAGCAAGCAAGGCGCCATCTAGTAAGACCCGGCATAACTGGCTGGGCACAAATAAATGGACGTAATAGTCTATCCTGGGAAGAAAAATTTGAATTAGATTTGTGGTACGTAAAGAATCGGACTTTTTTATTAGATCTAAAAATCCTTTTTTATACTGTATATAAAGTTATAAGAGCAAAAGATATTAATCAACAAGGGAATGCGACAGTCGAGAGATTTAAAGGTTCAGACATAAGAGAGGGCCAAGGATGAATATTGTCATAATTGGGAATGGTGGTCATAGCAAAGTAGTAAAAGATATTATTCTTTCAAATGAGAAATTACATATTGTTGGTTATTTAGATGAAAAATTTGAAGGTTTTTTAAATGAAGAAGAAATATTTTACGGTCCAATATCAGCATATCAGTTTCTAATAGATATGTTTGATGAAATCAAATTTATCATTGCAATTGGACATAATCAAACAAGGAAGCAGATAGTTAATAAAATGGATCTTGAGGAGAATCTGTACATGACTCCTGTCCATCCTTCAGCAATTATAAGTCCTAGTGCTAAAATTGGAAAAGGTACAGTTGTTATGGCAAATGCTGTAATAAATGCAGATGCCTTTATTGGAGATCACGTTATCGTTAATACAGGTTCAATTATTGAACATGACAGTAGAGTAAATGATTTTGCTCATATATCCCCAAATGCAACGTTAACAGGCTGTGTTCAGTTAGGAGAAGGTGTACATATAGGAGCAGGTGCAACTCTTATTCCAAATGTAGAAGTCGGTGATTGGTCAACTATAGGAGCAGGCGCGACTGTCATTAATGCAGTTCCATCGAATGTAACTGCTGTTGGTATTCCAGCCAAATTAAAAATATAGGAGGAGGTGTATTCATGCTGACAGATAAACAACAAGAAAGAATTTTTCTTTCTGCCCCACATATGAGTGGAAATGAAATGAAATATATTAATGATGCATTTGAAACGAATTGGATCGCACCATTAGGACCCAATGTTGATGCCTTTGAAAAAGAAATAGCAAATTACGTAGGAGTCAGTGAAGCTGTTGCCGTTAGTTCCGGTACTGCAGCCATTCATCTGGCTCTTTCTATATTAGATGTAAAAAAGGGAGACAAAGTATTTTGTTCCACCTTGACTTTTGTCGCGAGTGCTAATCCAATTCTTTACCAGGGAGCAGAACCAGTTTTCATCGATTCAGAGCCAGAAACTTGGAATATGTCTCCGCAAGCTCTAGAGAAAGCATTAAAAGAGGCATCTTCAGATGGAAAACTACCTAAAGCTGTAATTGTTGTTAATTTATATGGACAGAGTGCCAAAATGGATGAAATTGTTTCGTTATGTAATCAGTACGATGTACCGATTATTGAGGATGCAGCAGAATCTCTCGGCTCTACTTATAAAGGTAAAGCGAGTGGAACTTTTGGCAAATTTGGTGTTTTTTCTTTTAATGGCAATAAAATAATCACAACCTCTAGCGGAGGAATGCTTGTTTCGAATGATGTTGAAGCTATAAAGAAAGCAAGGTTTTTGGCGACTCAGGCAAAGGACCCAGCTCCCCACTACCAACATAGTACAATGGGCTTTAATTATCGAATGAGCAATATACTTGCAGGCATTGGTAGAGCTCAATTGGAGGTATTGGAGCAAAGGGTGCAAGCTAGGAGGCAACTATTCAATCGGTATAACCAAGAGCTAAGTTCTATACCAGGGATTCACTTTATGCCGGAATTAAAACATACAAAATCAAATCGTTGGCTCACAGCATTAACAATTAGTGAGGAAGTTACAGGAATTTCAGTACGCTCTATTTTAAATGCATTAGAGGAAAAGAATATTGAAGCACGTCCTGTTTGGAAACCACTGCATATGCAACCGTTATTTGAAAGAGCAAACTACTATTCTCACAGTGAAAATATGAATGTATCAGAGAGTTTGTTCAATTCAGGTCTGTGTCTTCCTTCAGGATCAATTATAACGATAGAAGATCAAATAAGAGTCATAAAATGTATAGAAGAATTGCTGAAATTAAAGGTTTAATTTAGATGTTTATATAGTGATATATCCCATGCGAAGGGAGGTTATATATAAGATGAATGAAAATACAAATAAGATCCCTAAAATTATCCATTATTGTTGGTTCGGAGGAAAAGAAAAGCCTGATATTGTGAAAAAATGTATAGAGAGCTGGGAAAGTCATTTATCAGGTTACGAAATTAGAGAATGGAATGAATATAATTTTGATATAGAAAGCAATATATATGTAAAAGAGGCTTATGAAGCTGGTAAATTTGCCTTTGTAAGTGATTATGCGAGAGTATATGCTCTCTTTAACTTTGGTGGTATATATTTAGATACAGATGTAGAGGTATTTAAACCATTTGATGATCTATTACATAATGATTCGTTTTGGGGGTTTGAACAGGAAAACTATATTGCTACAAGTACGATAGGTACAAGGAAGGGAAATAAATTAATTCAGTTATTTTTAGATTCGTATAAAGAAAAGAATTTTATCAACGAAGATGGTAGTTACGATGATTTAACGAATGTAGCAATTGTTTCTGAGATATTAAAAAACAAGGGCCTAAAAATGAATGGTCAATATCAAGAAATAGAAGAGATAGGGACATTTTATCCCCAAACATACTTCTCTCCATATGATTATATAAACTGCAGAAAGTTTATTACTGATAATACGTATGCGATGCATCATTTCTATAAAAGTTGGTTATCACCAAAAACTAGGTTTAAAAGTAATGTAAAAACAATAGTAGCTAGGGTAATAGGTGGAGATAATATTGCTAAAATCAGAAAAATAGTTTCAAAAGTTTAGGAGAAAATATGAAAAAAATATTAATATCTTCTTTTGATATGGAAGTTGGCGGAGTAGAAAGAAGTCTAATTAGCATGCTTAACAATTTCGATTACGGAAACTACGCAGTTGATTTAATGTTATACAGACATCAAGGTGATTTTCTAGATTTAGTGTCTAATAAAGTGAATTTATTAGACGAAATTCCACAATACACAACGTATAGAAAATCAATAGGTGAAATTTTAAAAGAGAAACAGTATTGTATAGGAGTTTCACGAATATTTTCTAAGATACACGCTGATCTTTTAGGAAAAATAAAAAAAATTGAAGAGTCAGGCTATTATCAAATGCAGCTAATATGGAAGTATGCTTTACCTTTACTTCCTAAGGTCGAGAAACAATACGATGTTGCGATTAGTTATTTATGGCCACATTATTTTATTGCTGAAAAGGTTAATGCCAAGAAAAAAATTGCGTGGATTCATACAGATTTTTCAACTGTTGAGACAGACATTCAAATGGATTTAAAAATGTGGAGGAAGTTTGACTATATAGTTGCTGTGTCTGAGGCTTGCAAAATGGCATTCTTGAATAAATACGGTGAATTAGAAAATAAGGTAATTGTAATAGAAAATATTACATCTCCAGAATTCATTAGAGAGATGGCTAATGAAAAAATTGATAATCCAATGATCGAGGATAATAGGTTTAAAATTGTTACAGTTGCCAGACTTTCACACGCTAAAGGAATAGATCATGCAGTATGTGCTCTAAAAAAATTAAAAGAAAAAGGCTATCAGGATATTGCTTGGTATGTAGTGGGATATGGTGGAGATGAAGCTTTAATACAAGATTTAATAAAAAAATCAAATCTAGAAGATAGCTTTATTTTATTAGGAAAAAAAACAAATCCATATCCATATATGAAGGAAGCTGATATCTATGTGCAGCCATCTAGATATGAGGGAAAAGCGGTAACTGTAGGGGAAGCTCAGATACTATCGAAACCAGTTATGATTACAAATTATAGGACTGCAAAAAGCCAGGTAAAAGATGGAGTAGATGGATATATTACTGAGTTATCAATCGACGGAATAGTTAGCGGTATCGAAAAGTTATATAATACCCCGGTTATGAGACAAGAGTTAATTAGCAATTGTATAAAAACGAATTATAGTAACAGTGTAGAGCTTAATAAATTATACAAAATATTATAGTGAAAGAATAAGAGCTGCATCAGGTAAGGATGGATATTAAATGAGTACAAAAATAAGTGTCATTATCCCCGTTTATAATGCAGAGAAATACATTACTCAGTGCATCGAGTCACTTCTTAACCAGACACTTCAAGAATGCGAATTCATCTTTATAGACGATGGTTCCACAGATAAAAGTAAACAAATCGTTGAAAATTATCAAAAGCTAGACGATCGTATAAAACTCTTAAGCCAGGAAAACCAAGGTGTGAGTATTGCTAGAAATGAAGGCTTACGTGTTGCTGACGGTGAATATATCGGATTTGTTGATGCTGATGATTTTATTGAAAAGACAATGTATAAAACGCTTTATACTACAGCCAAAAGAAGTAATTATGATGTAATAATTTCAAATTACGAAAGTGAAATAGATGGACATAAGATTATTACGAAATATCCATTTCCTATTGATACTACATTAACCAGGGGTTATATTCATCAAGAAATCTTACCATATTTTCTTAAAGAAGAAAATTTAAACACAGGGTGCAACAAGATTTATAGAAATAAAATTATAAGAGAAAACAACCTAAATTTTCCAGAAAAAGTTCCTCTAGGAGAAGATGGCCTGTTTAATATCCTCTTTTTTAGTTACGCAAATACTTTGAAGTACATAGATTATACTGGATATTTCTATAGAGAAGTAGAGGGTAGCGCAACAAGAAACATAGCTGAAAGAGATTATTTTAAGAGGGCAATAGAAGTATACAAAATGGAGTTGCCAACCATTTATGAAGAGTTACTTGAGAAGGAGATGATTTATAAGTTAAGGTCAACAAAGCTAATAAAAAGTGTAATGGCTTATATACATATTTATTTTACACCTTCTAAAGAGCTTAGTTTTAGAACAAGATTTAGATATATAGGACGTATGATAAGTAATAAAGATGTTAGAAAAGCTTTGATAATCTGTTATGGAGAATTGAATAATACTACAGGAAGATATGACAAATGCATTTTAAATCTTATTAAACTAAAATCTACGATTGGTCTATATTGTGTTACTTCATATAGTAGGTTTAGAAATACATAATATTGGAGGATTAGCATGAAGGTCATGATGTTTGCACATGAAGGTAGTCTCAATAGAGGTTGTGAAGCAATCGTTCGTTCATCAACGGACATAATTAAAGAAAAAGTAAGTGGGGCAAAGGTATATTTAGCATCAGGAAGACCGGAAACTGATGAGATTATAACCAAATTAGATGGAATATTGGATGGTTCCAAAAGTGCGATGAAGAAGTATTCATATGATTGGTGGATATCTTCATTTAAAGTAAAGTTATTTAAAGATGAATCTTATTCGTTAGGAAAAATTCATCATAATATAATAAAGCACATAGATGATATGGATGTTTATTTATCCATTGGTGGAGATAACTATTGCTATGGAGAGCAACCGGGATGGTATGAAATTGATAGAAGAGTAAAGTCAAAAGGAAAGAAATTAGTTCTTTGGGGATGTTCTATTGGAAAAGAAGATATATCCGAAAGAAAGTTGGAAGACCTCAAATTATTTGATTTAATTTTAGCCCGAGAAACCCTTACATATCAAATGTTGATAAGCAAAGGGCTTACTAATGTTAAATTATGTGCAGATCCTGCATTTACGATGGAAAAGGAAGAGTTAGACCTACCAGAAGGCTGGCAAGAAGGGAATACAGTTGGTTTAAATTTTAGTCCTCTTGTATGGAAGAGAAACAAAAATTCTCAAACTGCAGTAAGCGACCTAATAAATCATATACTAGATACCACTACCATGACGATAGCTCTTACACCTCATGTAATTGATGAAGGAAATAATGATTATGAAATTCTTTATAAATATTATGAAGAATTTAAAAAAACGGGAAGAGTAGTCATATTACCAGATCATTTAAATGCAATGCAATATAAAGGCTATATAGCAAGGATGAGATTTTTTATCGGTGCTAGAACTCATGCAACCATTGCAGCTTATTCAAATTATATTCCAACGATGGTGTTAGGATATAGTGTGAAATCAAAAGGAATAGCAAAAGATCTTTTAGGAGAAGAAAAATTAGTGTTGGGTATTGAAGAAATTTCGAATAGTAATAAGCTAAAAAAATCATTTGATGAAATGATAGGAGAAGAAGAAGAAATAAAACAAAAGTTACAACAAACCATTCCTGCTATTAAAAAGATGTCATACAAGTCAGTTGAATATCTTAATGAGTTAGTGAAGTAGACTGAGAAATATGATGAAGAAAAAAAATATCTTATTTGTTATGCCTAGTCTATCCGCAGGCGGTGGAGAGAAAAGTTTAATAAATTTATTATCACAAATTAATTTTGATTTATATAATGTAGATTTGTTTCTATTTAGTAAAAGCGGAGAATTTTTCACTTTGCTGCCAAAAGAAGTAAATGTAATAGATCCTAAAGTAAATCATCTTATTTTTACTACAACCCTAATAAAATCTGTGAAGAGCTTTTTGAAAAATAAAAAATATCAACTAGCATATTCCAGGATTATGTTCACATTCAAAAATCGAACAATAAAGAATTCTGCTATTTCAGAACAATACTCTTGGAAGTATCTAAGTGCATCCTTTGATATTCTAGAGAAAGAGTATGATGTAGCAATAGGGTATCTTGAAAAGTCATCTATTTATTTTGTTGTAGATAGAGTAAAATCCAAAAAGAAGATTGGGTGGATCCATACTAACTATGCAAATTCTGGAATGGATAATAGATATGATACCCCCTACTTTAAACAGCTGGACAATATTGTTACAGTATCTCAAGAATGTGCCAATGCATTAAAAGATAATTTTCCAACCTTAACGAATAAAATTAAAGTGATATTTAATATTATATCACCCAAAGTAATAAAAACATTGTCAAAAGAAGATATACAAGATTCCTATTTATTTGAAGAAGGATATATTAATATTGTTACTGTTGCAAGATTAAGTGAAGAAAAAGGAATAGATCAAGCAATCAAATCGTGCAAAATACTAGTTAACAAAGGCTACAAAATAAAATGGTATGTAATAGGTGAAGGGAACCAGAGAGAAAAATTAGAACAACTAATCACTATAAATGACTTAAATAATCATTTTATATTATTAGGTATAAGAGAAAATCCCTATCCTTATATAAAAAGAGCTGATATATATGTCCAACCCTCAAAATATGAAGGGAAATCTATTGCGATTGATGAAGCCAAGATTCTTAAAAAGCCTATAATTGTTACAAATTTTAAGACAGCGAAGGACCAAATTGTTTGTGGGGTAAATGGCTTAATTGTGGAAATGAGTGAGGAATGTATATCACTAGGTATTGAAAAATTAATAAAGGAAGTAGAAATTAAAGAAAAACTAAAAAATAATTTAGCAAATGAAAATTTAGGAACTGAGGAAGAAATTGATAAGATATATACAATGTTATAGGAGGTGATAGGTAATGAAGAAAAATATATTATTTGTAATAAACAATTTAAATTGTGGCGGTGCAGAAAAAGCTCTTATTTCTTTGTTAGAAACTTTTGATTATTCTATGTATAATGTTGATTTGTTCTTATTTAAGCATGAAGGTTTATTTTTTAACAAAATACCTAAACAAGTAAACTTACTTGCAGAACCGTATGAGTATCAGTATTTTGATATGTCAATAAAAACAGCTATCAAAGACAGTATAAAAAAGGGAAGAACTGATATTGCTATTTCAAGAGTATGTGCTGGATATATATTTAATGTAGAAAAAAATAGAGCAAGATGTGAACAACGGGTATGGAAATATATATCTAGATCTTTAAAAACTATTAATAAGCGATACGACGTGGCAATTGGATATCTTGAAAAGAATCCAGTTTATTTTTGTATAGACAAAGTTAACGCTAATAAAAAGATAGGATTTATTCATAATGATTATGATAAATTGGGAATGGATCCTGAAGTTGATCTTCAATATTTTGAAAAACTAGATACAATTGTAACTGTTTCTGAAGAATGTTCTAAGGTTCTAAAACAAAGATTTCCGATATATAAGCAAAAGGTACATGTAATGCATAACATTGTATCTCCTAATGTAATCCATAAAATGTCTTTAGAACCATTTAATTTTAAAGAAAAAGGAATTAAGTTAGTTTCTGTTGGAAGATTGAATCATCAGAAAGGATTTGAAATGGCCATAGAAGCGTGTAAATACTTAATTGAAAGTGGATATGATGTAAAGTGGTATGTCATTGGAGAAGGACAAGATAGATTGAAATTAGAACAGAAGATAGAAGAAAATGATCTCCAAGAAATTTTTATCCTTCTAGGAATGAAAGAAAATCCATATCCATATATAAGAGAAGCAGATATTTATGTTCAGCCTTCAAGATTTGAAGGGAAATCCATAGCAATAGATGAGGCGAGAATACTTCATAAGCCAATCGTTGTAACAAACTTTAGCACAGCTACTGATCAAATTCAAAATGAAGAGAATGGATTAATTGTAGATATGGATGCTCAATCTATTTTTAAAGGTATTAAAAGATTAATCGATGATAAAGAACTAAGGAAAAACATGATAGAAAGTTTAACAAATGAAAGCCAAGGAACTGAGACAGAAATACAAAAATTATACGAATTAATGAGAGTAGTATAGATAAGAGGTGCAAATATTTGTATATTCAGATTGTTGGATTAATAGTAATCATATTATTCATTTTAATCATTTTGATTGATGTCGTACCTCTTTTGAAAGATTGGGTGAATCGGATTCATATTGGAAGGTATAATGATAAGCAATTGTGGAATCAATCAATCACCAATAAAGGTATAGAATGGTTAAACAAAACACCAAAGATTAAGGTTACCGATAATACAAGGCTAGTTATTATAGATATGTTAAAAGGGAATTATACGAAAAGTGCCATACAGCACTGGCAAGAAGCTGGATTATTACTAGGATTAACAGCGTATTTGAAAAATGACGATGACGAAAATGTGCAAAAAGAGATTATGAAATTTTTAAAATCAAAATTTGATCATAATGGACAATGGTTAAATAAGCCTCAACATGTAGATGGTGCTATATTAGCCTATGCAGTTATGAAGCTGGATTTCATAGAGAAAGATACATATAGAAAAGCACTTGATTATACATGGGAATTAATTAAAGAGCATATAGGTGAAGATGGAACAGTAGGATATAGAAAGTCTATGCAAAGCTACAGATATGTAGATACCATAGGTTTTATATGTCCTTTTTTAATTGCTTATGGAGTTAGATACAAAAATGATGAATGTATTGATTTAGCAGTTAAGCAAATAAAAATGTATGAACAATATGGTATGTTGGAAAATAAATTTATACCGAGCCATGCTTATAAAATAGAAAACAAGTTACCACTTGGTCTATATGGTTGGGGTAGAGGTCTTGGTTGGTACGCAATTGGTCTGATAGATTCATGGCGAGAACTTCCAAATAATCACAATTATAAAGCTGTTCTGGAAGAAAGCGTTAAGAACTTTGCTAAAGTTGCTAGAAGTTTTCAACAGGAGAATGGAAGTTGGAATTGGACTGTAACGAGAAAGGAATCACGACCCGACTCTTCTACAACAGCTACATTAGGTTGGTTTATGTTAAATTCTGCGAATATAGAAGAGATTTCGAAAGAGTGTTTAACTAGCGCAGAAAAAGCAATAAGTTACTTAATGAAAGTAACACGAAGAACTGGAACTGTAGATTTCTCTCAAGGTGATACAAAAGACATCGGGGTATATTCTATGTTGTTTAATATTTTGCCATTTACTCAGGGATTTTCAATAAGATTAATTAATTATGTAGCTCTTCTTGGAAAAGTAAACAAAAAGGTAGTGGAATAAGTGAGTAAATTAATATGTAAGGTACATATTTCAAGCAAAAAAGACTAAAAATTAAGATTTAAGATATCAACTGAAGGAATGCTATTTTACTATGATGAAAAAAGATTATAGGTGATTAAACATGATGAGAAGGATAATTACATCAATAAAGGCAAGAGTTAATAATAAATTAAATCCAAAATCAGAGTTGGATTTATTAAGAGAAAGAGGATTAATTCACGGGAGTAATTTCAATTTCTTCAACAGTCATATAGATTATGGTCATTGTTGGCTAGTTGAGATTGGAAATGATGTAACTATTACTAATAGTACTATTTTAGCACATGATGCAAGCACAAAATTGCATTTTGGTAAATCAAAAATAGGAAAAGTAAAGATTGGGGATAGAGTATTTATTGGGTACAATAGTATTATTTTATGCAATGTTAGAATTGGCAATGATGTCATAGTGGCCGCTGGTTCAATTGTCACTAAAGATATACCCGATGATAGTATAGTTGCAGGGAATCCCGCCAAGATAATTAGAAAGACATCAGATTACTTAAAAAAACACGAAGAATTTATGAAAGTTAAGCCTATATATGATACATACTGGCCTAATAAAACCCAAGGACAAATAGAAAAAATCAAAAAGGAACTAGAATATGATTTTGGATATGATGAATAAATAATAGTAAACAGTCATAGAAAATTCATTTTAAGATGATAATAGGTTAGAGTATCCCAAACTCTCACACTATGTAGTTCTAGCCTACAGACTTGGGAAAATGTATAAGAGGGGATTAGAGTGAGAGTAAAAAATTCTATTCTTAATATATCTGCTGGGATTGGAAGTCAAATCATTATTACAGCATTAAGTTTTGTTTCAAGAACAGTATTTATTAATAGTTTAGGTATTGAGTATCTAGGAATAAATGGACTGTTGACAAATATTCTTGCAATGTTGACATTGGCAGAAGCTGGTATAGGGACTAGTATCATGTACAGCCTTTATAAGCCAGTAGCAGAAAATAATCAACTAAAAATTAATGTACTTATTAAGTTCTATCGAAAAGCATATATGATTATAGCTCTAATCGTATTATTACTTGGATTAGCGCTTATGCCTTTTCTTGGATATTTTATTAAGGATTCAAGCGTTGAACATATTTATTTAATTTATAGCATCTTTTTATTTAATACAGTATTACCCTATTTATATGTACATAAAAACTCGTTTTTAAACGTTTGCCAAAAAGGCTACATTGTTACAGGTATATATTCTGTATCAGCAATTGTAACTACTATTCTTAAAATAGGAATCTTAAAGTATACAGGTAACTACATTTTATACCTAATAATAGATAGCACAATAACAATTATTACAACCATTATACTAACCACTATAGTTAATAAAATGTATCCATTTTTAAGAAATAAAGTGACAGAAAAATTAGATAGTGAAACAAAAAGTAATATTACTAAAAATGTAAAAGCTATTGTTTTGCAAAATATAGGAAATTACTTAGTGTTTGGTACTGATAATATTTTAATTTCTTCCTTTGTTAGTGTTGCTGCTGTAGGACTATATTCAAATTACAATATGTTAATTGAAATATGTAGAACGTTTATAAATCAAATATTTAATAATATCTACCATAGTGTAGGTAATTTAGTGGCAAATGAAAATGTTGATAAAGTTTATAGTGTTTATAAAGTATATATGTTACTTAACTTTTGGTTATATTCCATTTTTACAATTGTTTTATTAAATACGGTTGAACCATTTATTAAGTTATGGATTGGTTCAGAGTTTATTATGAGTAACGGTGTAACGATTGTGTTAATGATTATTTTTTATGAAAGAGGAATGAGAAATTCAATAAGTACAGTCAAAACTACATCTGGTATCTTCTATGAAGATCGATATGCACCTTTAATTCAGGCGGCTATAAATCTAATTATTTCAATTGTATTAGTTCAATATATTGGAATAGTGGGTGTTTTTATTGGAACCCTTATAAGTGCGTTGGCTGTTCCATTCTGGACGACTCCTTATTTAGTATATAAAAAAGTTTTCCATAAGTCTGTTTTAAATTATTTTATAAAATATGCGTATTACGTTGTTATTGGGGTAGCAACTTACTTACTTACAAGTATGGCTAGTAGCTTTATTGTAGCAGATAATTTTTTGAAATTAATATTAATTGGTTTTATTAGTTTTATTGTTCCAAATTTAATCTATGTAGGTATCTTCTTGAAAACAGATGAGTATAAATACATGTTTGGAATTGTAAGGATATTAATGGGGAAATTCACGAATAAATCTAAGCTAAATCAAACAAGTGCATGAAGGTTTGATAAAATGTATTTGAAATATGTTGCCAGTTAGAAATTCTGTTTTAATAAAATATTTAGATATTAATATTATTACAAAGAACTGGAGGGAGTAATGTCCGTGGAAATTTCAAATTATGATACGAAAATTCTAAAAGGGAGAGGTTATTATGAGTAAAGTTAGCGTCGTAGTACCTATATATAATGCAGAAAAAAAACTTAATAAATGCATAAAATCTATTCTTAATCAAACATTTAAAGATTTTGAATTGATCTTAGTAAATGATGGTTCAAGTGATAATAGTTTAAATGTTTGTAAAAAATATGAGAGCATAGATAAAAGAATAAAGATAATTGACAAGAAAAATGAAGGAAGTGGTGTAAGCCGAAGAAAAGGTGTGGAAGTAGCAAGTTCTACATATATTATGTTCGTAGATGCTGATGACTGGATTAATAGAAAGACTATTGAAGTATTATACAATGAAACAATCCAAAGTTGTGTCGATATAACGGTATGTAATATGTATAAAGTAATTGGAAAAAGCATGTTAATTAAAAAGAAAAATAAAAGCGCCTATTTTAATGAGGATAAACTTTATAATAAAGAGGAAATAAGAAGGGATTTAGTAGTAGCATACTTTTATGGACACCCGTTTCCTTCCTCATTATGTGCAAAGTTATATAAAAAAGAGCTACTAATCAATAGTGGGAAATACATAGAAAGAATACATTTCTTAGGAGATGACCTTTTTTATAATTTAGAGATATTTATAAAAGCAAACCATGTAAAAGTTATTGACAGAACTTTGTATTATTACAATAGGGGAGGTTTTACAAGTAAATATATGCCATATTTATTTGATGATATGATAAATGGTTATCTAATACAGAAAGAGGTAATCAATGAATATTATCTAAACACTCAACAAAAGCAATATAATGGTATCAGTATAATGCTACTTAATACATTTAAAACATGCCTGAATAATTTATTTAGTAGTAATTTAAGTGAATTAGAGATTAAAGACTCAATATCGGAATATGTTTCAAACGATGAGCTGATTGAATCAATTTTTAACGAGGGTTCAATTGAATATTTTCCTATGGAGTATTTGAATGCTATAAAAGATAAAGACATAGAATATCTATATAAATTAGGTAAAAATGCTCATAATAGGAATGCGCCTAAAAAAAAAATTATGAACTTTCTTTCAAAAGTTTTATAGGATTAGTGGAGATACCTAATTTGTTTGTTTTTCTGTCATCATAAATTGAAAGTAAAGTTACATTATTTTATTAATAGGAGTCATGATTATATCTAAAGTAAATATTATAGTCCCTGTTTAGTTTGGGCTATTGCTATGGGAGCCTCAACTTTTATAGTATTTAGTATTAATACAAAAACGGTAAGGAAAATTATATTATTCAAGCTTATAAACTTTATTGGAAAAATTTCATTCGTTATATGTGTTTCATAAACTTGTTATTTTTACAATAGTAATGTTTTCTACGATAGATTACCTATTTGTATAATCTTAGTAGGTTCATTTATTATTTCTTTTGTAGTAGCAGGTTTAGCATATTTTGTATAGAAAAACCATCTATCAAAAAAGGGGAGCTTCCTACGTAATATATTAACCAGTCAAAGCACGATGAGCAGACTATTCGTAATTATGCATAAGTTATTTAATCCTAGGATGTCTATTAAGCAGTGGCAAGGATAAACAGGCTACACTTAGATGGGAAGTTCATATAAGGTATTGCAATATCTCGTATTCAGGGGCCCTTGGATATTGAGCCCTATTGAATACAAATTTTACAAACCTTATAAAATTGTCTAGTTTAGTGCATACGATCCATAAATGGGTTAGTAGTAGAAAAAGATTGAAGTTAAACAACATAATTAAAAATATCATGAACTTTATAGTAAGCCCCAGCATGATTAATACCTGTAGAGTAACCTGCACCTTTAGTATAGATATTTCTAGATAATACAGAATCCCCTTGAGTTTTAAAGTCATTATTTTTAGAGCCTTTACCATCAAATAAATTATTGAAAATCCTATAATTCTGAGTTCTGTTCCAAACTGTCATGGTGGACTGATTAAAAGTATTATTAAATAAAGCTAAACTGCTCCCGGCACTGAAGGTAACGCCAAGTCTAGAATTAAAAGTATTTTCACTTATAATATCTCCAACCATATGCTCCCATCCATCTTCCCAGTCAATATCACACCCCGGCATTCTTCCTCCATTATTGGAAAATGTATTACCTTCAATAAGCCAATTTTGACCACCGCACATAGCAAGACCTGTACTAAAGTTACCTTCGAAAGTACAGTTTTTGATGTAACAGTTTCTCGGCATGCCAAATGTTCTTATAAAAGCAACAGCACCATTAAAGTCAGTGTCTCCTGACGAAGGAGGGGCTTCCTGGTAAATTACAATTTTAGCGTATTTAGCATTCGGAGGTTTTGGGTAATTATAGAATTGCAAATTATACATTTGTGACTCAATATGAGTAAAGTTTTCGTTATAAAAATGTATTGAATATAATCTCGATCTTAAATGAGGATATCCATGGTATCCCTGAGAATATCCTAGTAAATAGTATTCCCCTAACCCAGAAACGTCCATGTATTGATTGTATCTGAAAAAATTAGTAGTCTTACTATTGTCGATATTTCCATTTTCATCTATATTACCTGGTTCAAAGTTAAATCTGCTAACAGAAATACTTTTAGTGATTTTTCCTATATTCCTATTTGCAAGTGTTCCTGTAATCACATTAAACCCTGGTGATTTACTAAAAGTGCAGGACTCATATCCTGTATTCAAACAATCATCAATCAAAATGCTTATACAACCCTCTACAGAATCTTGAATGGTTGTTGAATCTCGCTCTCCATATATATGTGCTTTCATTAATTTTGTATTTTTAAGTTCAGTAAAATAGAACATTCTGTAACCTGAAGTAGTTAGTTTACTTGGTTCAATATTAAGAATGGAATCGCTGAAATCAATTATCATATCGGATGGTGGAAATATGGTCCTTACTGCGGGGCTAATTAAATATGTGCCATATGGAAATATAATTTTCTTATAACCATTAGCAGCTGCATAATCTAAAGCATTTTGAATACCATTAGTTGTAATAGTAGAATCCGTGTTATCCAATCTTATTGAAAAAAAATTTACATCAACATAATAGATTTCTTCTTCTGTCAAAGGAGTTTCAATCTTATCAACTACTGTAATATTGAAGCTTTCAGAATAAGTTCTTGTTGAATCAAATGCAGTAAGTGTCGCAGTTCCAGGAGAAACTCCCTCTACTACCCCATATTGCACTCTAGCTACACTTGGATTAGAGCTTTCCCAAAGCACGATATTATCATGGAAAATATCGTAAAGAAGATCTCTGGACAACGCTGTAGCCATGACAACGAAATTATCTCCTACTTGAAGAGTATCTGTTTTTCGATTAATTGACATCCCAACAATTTCTCTTGTAGAGGAAGGTGGGGAAACAATCTGTCCTCCCACTTTTACATGTACAAACTCTGTGAAGGTTTGATCTTCATACGTTGCAGTTACGGAAACATTTGTTTCTCCGTCAGATATACCAGTTAGTAATCCATTTGCGTCTACAGTTACATATCCTTCATTTCCGCTTTGAAATGTAATGTTTAATAGTTCTGTATATCGAGTTGGTAACCCTTGCACGGAAAGCCTTTGACTATCTCCAGAATTTAATTGTACATTAGCAGGATTCACTGAAATTCCTTCTAGCAACTCTTTATTTTGATAGTAATGAAAATTATTTCTTACCTCATTGTCACTAAGCTCACGATTGTATATAACGAAGGCAACCAATGTTTCAGGGGCTGTGTTATGTCCTACATAATTTCGCCTTAATTGTAGTGGTGATACTGCCATAGAATTAATATACGATACAAAGTCTTGTGGTACTGGAATACGTCCATTTGCGTTAATAGCATCATTTATAAAAATGCTTGCTGTATTATCTTCATTTATTCTTAAAGTGAAAACATTAACAGCCAAGGTCCCGATCGGATTTACCAACTCTTGGTAACTTTGCCTGTAACCAGTGCTGTCTTCAAACCAAAATGAATCAATCCCTCTAGTTCCTTCACTGCCATCTGTTTTTTTGTATTTAGTGAATGAACCAGATTTAGCGGAAAGAAACTTTAAATCCTCTGTTCTCCAGTGTGAGCCGTTCGTATCATAGCTAATCATTTGAATGGTTAAACCGTCATCTAAATCGATTAATTGATTTAATGGACTTGTATTCTTAGGAATCTGAACATAATCCTGAACTTGTAACAATAATCCTTTATTATCTACATACCCATCAGTTGCACCATCATGGGTAACTCCAACTAAAGTGGCTTCAATATTGTTAACTTTATCGGAAATTGTATTTGTGGTTACACCAGCTTTATTTGTAAAGTCATAGTGTAGAATGAGTCCATTAGTAACGATTCCGGTTTTTGTATAGGTGGCTGTTTGAATAGGACTTACATTACCAGTGGTATCTTGTGCAAAGGCTTTCACAGTGGTTGTTTCAGTAAGAGTTAACGGGGCTGAATAAACTAAGCTTGAAGTAGTGGGTTGATTACCATCAATAGTGTAATAAATGGTTGCAGAACCGTCTGTTGTCATTGTAATTGTTTTAGAGTTAGAAAAGGTTCCACCGGATGGTATTAATAAATTTGGAGGAGTTGTATCTTGTGCTTCAGTTGTAATAATTAGCTCTGTTTCTGGTGAATGATTTCCACCGCTGTCTCTTGCTACTATTCCAAAGCTATATTCCATTTGCGGAGTTAAGCCTGTTACTTCAATACTTGTACTTGTAACTGTAGCTAAGAAACTCCCATTTTGATAAACATCGTACTCCATTACATCATTAGATGAAGAGGCAGACCAAGATAAAGTTAATGAAGAAGCTGTTACATTCCTAGCTGATAAATTAGTGACTTCTTCTGGTGGAATATTTTCATGGTCGGTTTCATTATAGGACGCTGACACTGTAGCCCGATATGGGATATTAGATTGAATTAGTACAGTTTTAAAGGGAGAGAACTTCCCTTCAAATGTTTCCTTCGCTTTAACAGTAATGGTTATACCGTGGATTGTAAAAGTAAGACTAGTTGAAATATCATCATTTATAATTTTAAAACCCATCATTTCCTCTTGATACGTTTTAGTTACACTAGAAGAGCCAACGAAAAAATCTTTTACTACTAGTATCATTTTTTCATCATCCTAATTGAATGTAATTTTAAGATTATCTTTCCATACATTCGAATAACACTTCCTTTCTAAATTCTAAGTGCCATAATGTATCATATGATGCTAGTATCACGAACGGTTGGACACAGTAGAAAAATCCTAAATAAAAATTTCACAAGATGCGTAGAATAATATCACCTTTAGCGCTATTCAAGGTATTGTGTGCTTTATTAGAAATTTTTTAGGGGGTTCAAAAAGATATTGTATTCCTCTTTAAAATATAGTATTGTTCTTTATATAGAATAAAAAGTGTGAGTTAACTGTTGTGATACCTTTTGGATAGCTAGATGTGTAATTACATATTTTAATTTTGGTTTAACATAGGGTGTTGTTTTTAAATAGCACTTAATAATCGGTAATATTATCCAGTTGTTCGTTATAATGAAATTTGAGTTATACATAATACTAATCTAAGGGGATAGAACGATGTCTATATTAGTAACAGGTGGAACAGGATATATCGGTTCCCATACATGTGTACAGCTACTATCTGCAGGCTTTGATATTGTACTATTAGATAACTTTTCAAACAGTAAATCAGAAGTAATAGACCGAATAAAAGAAATAGCAGGTAGAGATTTTACATTCTATCAAGCAGATCTACTTAACAAAAAAGAAATAGTATCAATTTTTGAGAAAAACAAAATAGATACTGTCATCCATTTTGCTGGACTTAAAGCTGTAGGAGAATCTGTTTCAATACCTATAAACTACTATCATAATAATATTACTGGAACACTTAATCTATGTAGTGTCATGGAACAATTTGGTGTTTATAATTTAGTTTTTAGCTCATCGGCAACTGTTTATGGAACACAAGATCAAGTACCTTTACATGAAGATCTCCCTTTGTCAGCAACAAATCCTTATGGTAGGACTAAGTTAATGATAGAGAATATCCTTAATGATCTCTATGTTTCCAATACTAACTGGAGCATTGCTTTACTTAGGTATTTTAATCCAGTTGGTGCACATTCTAGTGGTCTTATAGGTGAAGATCCTAATGGAATACCAAACAATTTAGTACCGTATATCACACAAGTTGCTATCGGGAAGCTACCGGAACTAAAAGTCTATGGAAATAATTATCCCACTATAGATGGAACAGGAGTAAGGGATTATATTCATGTAGAAGATCTTTCTGAAGGACATATAAAAGCATTAGAGAAAGTTACAATTTCTACAGGAATAAATGCCTATAACCTAGGAACAGGCATCGGATATAGTGTGCTTGAGATGATTAATACATTTTCTAAGGCATCCGGAAGAGAAATTCCATATAAAATTACGAACAGAAGACCAGGAGATATCGGTGAAAGTTTTGCTGACCCATCAAAAGCGGAAAAAGAGTTAAATTGGAAAGCTAAGAAAGATCTATATGAAATGTGCATTGATTCATGGAGATGGCAAGTTAATAACCCGAATGGATATGAAAGTAAAGTTACTGTAGTTTGATTAATCTTAAATAAATAATAATCATAGATTACTTAAATAATAGCAGAAGTTAATTATAACAAGGTTATGTTCGCTATAATGAATATTTATTTTGTGCTTATATTCATTGTTTTGTAAAGTTCTTATTTGCTTAGAATAATTATTTAAATATTAATGGCAAGAGTTCTACGGTATTTATTAAGTAAGTTGATGTATATGTTGTTTAAAATTTTATTATATAGGTAGTTTTGATTGGATTAATAGTAATAAAATGGAATTGACATCCAAAATCAAACATGATACGTTCTTTATAAAGAATAAAATTAAGTGTTAAAGCCCTGGTTTCTTTCTTTTTTGTTTTGTTGTTCTTTAAAATGAACGTTAAGTAGGTGTTCACTTCAACCAATTCAATGGGTAACAAATCAGGAGGAAATAATGAGTGCAATTGCTGGTATTTTTCATTTAAATAAAGAACCTGTTTCCATGGAACATGCAAACAATATGATGGGGATTTTAAGGAAGTTTCCAGCTAATGATGTTCGAACATGGATAAAAGACAATATCTTTCTTGGATGTCATGCACAATGGATTACACCTGAATCTATAAATGAACAACTTCCTTATTTTGATCAAGAACGGCAAATTTCCATTACAGCAGATGCAATTATTGATAATAGAAAAGAGTTAATTAATCAGTTAAATATAGAAAAATCTTTAGGTTTAGTTATCCCAGATAGTCAACTCATACTATTAGCTTATGATAAATGGGGAGAAAACTGTCCTAAGTATTTAATAGGTGATTTTGCTTTTATAATTTGGGATGACAAAAATCAAAAACTATTTGGAGCAAGAGACCCATCAGGTTATCGAACTCTTTATTATTGGAATGACAATACGAAGTTCGCTTTTTGTACAACAATTAAACCATTGTTAGCTTTGCCTTGCGTAGAAAAGAAGTTAAATGAGAGCTGGCTTGCAGAATATATGGCGATTTCTGGAATGATTGATACAGTTGATGCTTCTACTACACCTTATCAAAATATCAACCAAATTCCACCCTTTCACTCGATTACAGTTTCTAGAACTAATATTAAGTTAAATAAGTATGGTCAGTTCAACCCTGAGAAAGTACTGAAGTTAAAATCCAATAGAGAATATATTGATGCTTTTCAGGATGTCTTTCAAAAAGCAGTAATATCTAGGTTACGTACATACCGCAATATTGGATCTCATTTAAGTGGTGGCTTAGATTCAGGATCTGTTGTTGGTTTTGCTGCAAGGGAATTAAAGCATCAAAATAAATTGGTACATACCTTTAGCTATATTCCGCCGAGTGACTTTAAAGATTACACATCAAATCACCTCATGCCTAATGAAAGCCCATTAATTAAGAAAACGGTAGATTATGTTGGAGGAGTTTCTGATCACTACTACAATTTTGATGGAGTTGATTCATATTCAGAACTTAATAGTATTCTCGATATGAATGAGATGCCATATAAATTTTTCGAAAACTCATTTTGGCTAAAGGGGATATTTGAAAAAGCACAATTAGAAGAAGTAGGTGTCTTACTAAATGGTGACAATGGGAACCTATCAATCTCTTGGGGAAATGCGTTTTATTACTATAGCGAGCTTCTAAAAAAAATCAAATGGTTTCGTCTAGCCAAAGAGTTAAATCAATATAGTAAAAATGTAGGTGGATCAAGATTTCGAAATTTACCTGTTATTTTAAAGATGGGATTTCCAGGAGTTCGAAAAACAAAGTCAAACATGTCGAAATCTTTAGTTATAAACCAAGAATTCGCAAAGCAAACAGGTGTTTTTGATAAGTTGCAACAATTTGGACTTAATGAAACTGGTTGGTTCAGTGGGAATAATTTAAACCAACAGAGAAGGATGGTTTATGATACTATCTGCCCCTGGAATGCCGGGAATACTTTCAATACAAAGCTATCACTACACTATTCTTTATGGAAACGTGACCCCACAAATGATATTAGAGTTGTGCAGTTCTGTCTATCGTTACCTGATGAACAATATGTTCAAGATGGAATGGATCGCGCTCTTATAAGAAGATCAACAGAAAATATCTTACCAAACGAGATTAGATTAAATCAAAGAATCCGGGGAATACAGGCAGCAGATTGGGTTCATAGAATTGCTCCACATTGGGATAGTTTAATAGAAGAAATGAAAGAATTAAACGCTGATGAAAGAATGTTAAAGTACTTTAATAAAGAGATTATAGATAGTGCATTAAGAAAAGCAGAAGAAGGGCCTCAAAGAGAGCAGATATCAAATCCTGATTACCGAAACTTAACTCAAAGTTTAATGGTCTATCGTTTTATAAAAAATAACTTCTAAAAGGAGGTGATAAATATGAAAAAGCAATGGACTAATCCTACTTTACAAGTTTTAGATGTAAAACAGACAATGTGGAATTTAAAAGGTACACACCATGATGGAGCTTGGACTGAGCACATTTCTAATCCACATGATAATGGAGATGGTACAACTACTGAATCTCAAATGAGTTAATTTGTTACAAGCTACATAACGATAGCCCTTAATATAAGGGCTATCGTTACATGATGTTTAAATGGAGTGAACATAATGATTGTTACTAAACGGAAAATGTCTTATATGGCATTCGGTGTTCATATTTTAAGCGAAATACCTTTACCAGAATTATCACCAATGGGACTAGAAGATCAAGGATTTGACGTTGAAGTTGTAATAGAAGATTTAAAAATGGAGTGGGAGCATTTAGCTAAGGATAAAACTGGCTATATTTTCAAAGAAAGTTACGTTTTATTTAGATTAGATGACATTGCAATCTTTTTAATAAAAGAAGGGAAAAAAATCTCTATATCTCCCCTTAAAGATTATAAGGAAGATATTGCAAAAATGATTGTATTAGGCACTTGTATTGGTGCCATATTGTTGCAAAGGAACATTCTGCCCTTACATGGAAGTACCATTGCTGTTAATGGAAAAGCCTATGCAATTGTTGGTGAATCTGGTGCAGGAAAGTCAACCCTTGCTTCTACATTTATACGGGATGGATACCCAATTTTGACTGATGATATTATAGCTGTTTCTATTTTAAACGAAAGAACACCTTTTGTTATTCCGTCTTATCCACAACAAAAATTATGGCAAGAAACTCTACATGAATTTGGAAAGACCACGTCTAATTTAAAGTCAGTTTATGGTAGACAAACCAAGTATTATGTACCGTTACTAGCTGAATTTTTAACAAATCCATTGCCGTTGGCAGGGATATTTGAACTGGTAAAAATAGATCAAGAAGAGGTTGAAGTAGTCACTAAAACTAGACTTGAGCAACTCTCTATTTTATACAATCATACATACCGTAATCTTATGATTTCAGGTCTAAGAAAATTAGAATGGCATTTTAAGGTATCTACTAACATTTTAAATAATATAAATGTTTACCAATTACAACGACCGATATCTCGATTTACATCTGATGAATTAGTATCAATTATTTTAGAAAAGATTAGATTAACTGAGGAGAATAATAAAAAATGAAAACTTACGAAATGATCACATTAGAAGATATAGTTACACAGGTTGAAGGTAATGTTTGTAGTGATATGGATGGAGAAAAAGTCATGTTAAGCATAAAAAACGGGAATTATTACAATCTTGGTGAAACAGGTGGAGTTATTTGGGATTTGATGGAAAAACCTATGAAAGTAAACGAAATAATTAAAAAAATGAAGGCAATATATGAAGTGAATGATCAAGATTGCGAACTTCAAGTCCGCTCCTTTTTAGAAAATTTAATAAGTGAAGGACTAATTGAAAAAAACTTATAAATTATTTTAAAAAAGTAGGTATGCAACGTGAATTCTTTAAGGAGAATAAAGATATTTCTATTCATGGGAAAAAAATCTCAATTCCTTTTTATAGAGGCGCTTTTTTATCTAGGTATTGCTAGAATTCTTAAAAGTTTACCTTTTCATAGAATAGTGCATTTATTAGGTGAAGAGAATAAGGAAACGATATATCAAACTACTATTTCACTGACTGATAGGAAAACATTAATTGAAATTTCCCAAGCGATAAATACGATGAGTCGCTATACATTATGGGAAAGTATGTGTCTTGTAAAAGCTATTGCTTGTATGAAAATGCTGGAGAGGCGTCAATTTAGTTGTACTCTTTATTTTGGAACGGCGAAGGATCATACAGGTAGAATGATTGCCCATGCTTGGTTACGAAGTGGACCCTATTATCTAACGGGGTATGAAGAAAAAGAAAAATTTACGGTAGTAAGTAAATTTGCAAATAACTTAGGGGAAAAGACATAAAAAGGAGAAAATTCGGAATGGGCAATTATACACTAAGAACCGATAACGTACCTAAAGAGCTACTGATTATACTGGATATTATAAAAGGAAATCAGATTACTACTGAATTGTTAAATGATACTGATTGGAAACTATTCACTCAGTTGTTAATCCACCATCGATTATATCCCTTAATTTATCCCAGATTAAAAGACTATGATCAAAGTTTTTTCCCCTCACATATTCTTCAAATAATATCCTATAAATATAGGATGAATACTATTGAAATGTTAAAGTTATCCGGAGAAATGATAGAATTAGACAGTTTGTTTACTAATAATGAAATTATGTCCATTTTTTTGAAAGGACCGGCTCTTGCCCTTGAAATATATGGTGATATAAGTTTAAGAACATCGGGTGATTTAGATATTCTTGTGTCTATTGATCAGTTAGAATCAGTTAATGTTCTATTATGTAAGGTTGGCTATAAAAAGGATGAATATTTTTCGACAACCTTAGATGACTGGAAATGGAGGCACCATCATCTTACTTACTATCATTCTGAAAAAGGAATAAAACTAGAGGTGCACTGGCGGTTAAATCCAGGTCCAAGTAAGGAACCTTCCTTTAGGGAACTATGGGAAAGAAGAAGTAGAGTTAGCTTTTCAGGGCATAGCATTCATTTATTAGGAAAAGAAGATTTATTTTTGTTTCTTGTTACCCATGGAGCAAGGCATGGTTGGTCAAGGTTACGTTGGTTAGTTGATATACATAAATTGATAAATAAAGACATGGATTGGCCATCTCTTATTAATAGACTGAAAAAATATGATTACATGAGAATTGGCGGACAATCAATTATTTTATCTAATCAATTATTAAATACTTCAATTGATAAGTATATGACAAATGAAATAATAAGCAATTGTTCAAAAAAACTTGCAAATGAGGCTGTTTTTTATTTAGAAAGAATGATTAATTTACATTCAGAGCCTCTTCCAGAAGACGTATCAAACTTTCATAAAAAACACATGTTTCATTTACTATCATTACGACAAAAACTACTATTAATTTTAAGTTTTCTTTATCCATACCCTGATGATGTAGATGTTTTACCATTGCCAAAGAGACTACACTTCTTATATTTTCCTTTACGTCCCTTTTTATGGTCTTGGAGAAGAGTTAAAGGATTAAGAAAACAAACTATATCAAGCTAGGAGGGTATATGATGAACGAACTTTTTTATTTTTTTAAACGATTATATACCTTATCAGGAAAGATACTTTATGTAAATGTTATAGGGATGGTGTTGATTGGAATTTTTGAAGGAGTGGGTATATTTTTACTGATTCCATTAATTGGGTTAACTGGAATAGTAGATGTAGGTTATGACTATTCCGGCATTAACTGGATACATAATATTTTTAAAGATATGCCCCAAATGCTTGGGTTGATCATTGTACTAGGAGCTTACGCCTTATTAATAATTGCGCAAAGTTATTTTCAACGAAATCAATCTATTTTAAATACAAAGATTCAACAACACTTTATCCGACACTTGAGAGAAGAAACATATAAATCAATCTTACAAGCAAAATGGAGTTTTTTTCTAAAAAAGAAAAAAACAGATTTAATTAATTTAATTTCAGTTGAATTAAATAGGGTAGCAGGAGGAACATCATTATTCCTGCAGTTTATATCCTCACTAATTTTTACCTTTATTCAACTATGCTTAGCTTTCTGGTTATCAGCATCAATGACGATTTCTCTTCTTATTTTAGGTGCATTATTACTCTTCTTCTCGAAAACGTTTGTCAAGAAGTCCAATATATATGGAGAAGAAACGATGGTTTTATCAAAAGAGTTTATAGGTGGAGTTACTGATCATTTCAATGGGATAAAAGAAATAAAAAGTAATAATCTGGAAGAAAACCATATAAAATGGTTTTATAATATCAGTGGAAAAATTGAAAGAAATATCATTAACATTGTGAAACTAAATACACTCTCTCAATTTGTGTATAAAATAATATCTGCATTTTTAATAATTACGTTTGTTTTTTTAGCAATAAAAGTTCTTAACACTCAACCTGCGCAATTAATGCTTATTATTGTCATTTTTTCAAGACTTTGGCCAAGATTAGCTGGTATTCAATCTAATTTAGAGCAACTAAGTTCCATTCTTCCTTCTTTTAAAGCATTTCAAGATCTACAATCTGAGTGTAAAAGAGCAAAAGAGCTGGATGATGAAAATTCTAAAATCATTGAACCAATTCGTATTACGAATGGAATTGAGTGTGTAAATGTCTCATTTAAATATCAAAATCAATCTTATCACGCTCTGAAAAATATTAACTTGTACATTCCGGCAAAATGTATGACAGCAATTGTAGGTCCATCTGGAGCGGGGAAAAGTACATTAATTGATATCCTAATGGGCTTAAATAAGCCAGTACAAGGTCATGTTCTTATTGATGGCAACCTTTTGTCAAATGATAATTTATTATCTTTAAGAAGTTCAATTAGTTATGTACCACAAGATCCTTTTTTATTTAATACCTCAATAAGAGAGAATATGCTGATCGTACAGACAAAAGCTACCGAATCACAAATATGGGAAGCTCTAGAATTTGCTGCAGCAGATTTTGTGAAGAATTTACCAAACGGGCTTGATACGATGATAGGAGACAGAGGGATAAGGCTTTCAGGAGGAGAACGTCAAAGAATTGTCTTGGCTCGTGCAATATTGCGTGAACCATCTGTACTAGTATTGGATGAAGCAACAAGCGCTTTGGATACCGAAAATGAAGTGAAAGTTCAAGAAGCCATTGAACGATTAAAAGGAAAAATGACGATTATCGTTATTGCCCATCGTTTATCAACGATCCGAAATGCAGATCAAGTAATAGTGTTGGAAGAAGGTAGGATAGTCCAACAGGGAGATTTTCATGAACTTGCAAAGGATAAGAAAGATGTTTTTGGAAAGTTGTTAGAAAAACAGGTAGAAGTGTTCGGATAATAGTATTTTTACTTTAAGGATTTAAGCTTAACACAAATGTTCACTATCACGAATTACTTAATTTCCATTGAAAGGACTGATAGCTGGGGAATGAGTACTAAGGGGGGGATACAAATTATTGGAGCAGCAAAGCAGACAATTAGAGAATACAAGTCTTCTAAAAATCCATTTATTAGGTGTAGTGTATCATCCTTGGCCTTTTGTTGGAATGCTTTATTGAATTTAAAGCGCTTATTTGTTGATACTGAATTTCGGTCCGTACTTTTATTGCAAATATTCGATTCTAAAAATGTCCATCAAACAACACCTCTCACATATATGGATCGATATCCTAAAATTTTTTCAGCATGTAGAGACTATTTTGGTGATAAAAAAGAATTAAAGATCCTTTCTTTTGGTTGTTCAACAGGTGAAGAAGTATTAACACTTCGTAAATATTTCCCATCTGCACATATTGTGGGCGCGGATATTAACAAGCGTAGCATCGCAATATGTAGAAGACTTCCAGTAGATGAAAAGATTACGTTTGTCCATTCTAGTGATAGTGAAATTCAAAAGCATGGACCTTTTGATGCTGTTTTCTGTATGGCAGTGTTGCAGAGAAAGCCACATTACATTGCTGCTAAAGGAATTAGTTCTATTAAAAAGATTTATCCATTTGAAAAGTTTGAAAAGCAGATCATTGAACTAGATGGGTTACTAAAGAAGCAAGGGATATTGACAGTTCATTTCACTCAATACTCCCTCAGTGATACATCTGTAGAATTTAAGTATGAGGCTTTGGGTAATTATAATCAAAATGATTATCGATCACCAGTGTTTGATAGAAATAGTCAAATAGTAAAAAATCCATCACTTCAGAATAGTATTTTTATTAAATCTGGGAAATAAATGGTTTTTAGGTTTATAGTTTATATGTTAAGGAGCTTTAAATTAGTAAATTATCGAAGAGATCGCAGTTAACTCAAACTGGAGAGGTAAAAATGAATAAGTTAAAACGAGTCCTCTTGTTTATAGTTATTGTTTTTATGATCTTAGTCATCTATACAATTTGGGACAATAACAGAGTGATAATTGTAGAAGAAGATATTTTAGTTGAAGACTTACCAGTTGAATTTGAAGAGTTTAAGATCCTGCAAGTGACAGATTTACATGAAAAAGAATTTGGCAAAAATCAAAAAGAGCTAATTAATAAAATTAATTCTGTTAGGTACGATGTATTGTCATTAACAGGTGATTATCTAAAAAGTCAGGACAGTGAGAATTACTCAGCTACATATAAGATTTTAGATGGTATACGTAATAAGGAGCATGTCTTATATGTCCCTGGAAACACAGATCCAGCTCCATATGTCATTAAAAATAAAACTGTTGTAAGAAATCCTTTTTTATTGGGACTTGAAAAAAGAGGTGTAAAGCTATTAGAGTCTGATTACAAGATTAACCATAACGGGGTTGCAGTCCAATTTGTAAATTTTGAGGAATCTATTTTAGAGAAAGATGAGGAAAATAACTCAAGTGTGTTAATTGCTTTAAATCATTATCCGATTGTAGATACTAGAATTGATCAAATTAGGGAAAATCCAAATCAACACATTCGAAATTATGATCTTATCATGGCAGGTCATTATCATGGTGGTCAAATACGACTCCCATTTGTTGGGGCCTTATTTGTTCCTGAAGCGTGGTATGAAAGAAGCGGTTTGTTTCCTCCACAAGATCGAGTTAAAGGGTTATGGCAATATAATCATACAAAACAATATGTAAGTGCTGGTTTAGGAAGTAGTAACGCCATCCCGTTCTTGAACTTTCGATTTTTAAACACACCAGAAATAAACGTTTTAACGTTAAGAAGGAAATAAAGAAATGCTAAAGAACTAGGAGAAATATCGATGAAAATGAATAATAATAAGAGAAATACGTTTGTAAAACGAATTTGCTATTATCTAGCATTTCTTAACTTAATAGACGGTATTCTCACGTATATAGGTCTCAAGTTAAATTTAATTGAAGAGGCCAATGTATTAATGAGAATCATTTATGAAGCAGAACCAGTTTATTTTCTAATAGTTAAGACTCTTTTATCGATATTGTTGTTTGCACTATGCATCCTTCAAAAAATACCAAACAATTTTAGAATGAAAACAATCTCATATATAGGAGCTTCTCTATATACATTCGTACTGTTTATCCATTTTTATTGGATAGTTGACATCATATAATTGAGGAAAAAATTTTAAAATATTGTTCTTTAAAAAGAATGAAATCTTGTTGTTCAATCTATTTTTTTATCTAAAAGTTCTCTATTGAGAATGATTTATGAAATTGAGAAAGGGGGAGCTTTATATGTACAAAAAACTTTGTAATCGCTGTTATCATTCCTCATACAGTAGTTGTAATGTAGGCAAGTGGTTTTGTCCAACCTGTAGCCAGGACTTAACAAATATGAAAGCAATCGTTGCTAGTAATCAAATTACTGTAAACCTAAAACATAACTATCAAAAGATAACCGATTTAAGGATGAACACAAACCAAAACATTTCCTATAAAATATAAAGAAATGAAGATGTATTCTATAAAAAAGGAAAGGTAACCACTACTAATCAGTAATGTTTACCTTTCCTTTTTTATTTCCCTTTAGTTGATATAGAAGAAAGTAACCCGTTTCCTCTCTGTTTATATAATTGTAAATAGCTTAATCGAGTATGCTTTAGTTCGGCTGTCAATTCAAATTTCGAAGGGACGAGCCATTCAAACAATGCAATACATCGATGATATAATGTATCATAGCTATTAAACTGGTAATCGATAAAGTCTATATATAGCTTTCTTTTATCTACTCTTTCCCCAAGAATTCCTTCATTCAGCCAACTGGTGGCATACTCTTTTCTAAAAGGTAGTTCTAATAAGTGGTTTGTATGTGGAAACATTTGATAAACAATAGATAAAGTACGTTTAACTCGTTTAAAAGTCTTATGCTTTCTAGCCGTTTGAAAAAGCCATTCAATATCTAATTCATCATGATGCTTATGGATTATTTGGATAATATCTAGAAAATGTTTCATAGAATCTAAATTGTGTCGCCAAGCATGAAGAATGATGAAATAGAATGTATAAAAAGTCGATAATTCTTTAACAAATTGATAATTTCCTAATGGTATTGCATGATTCCACAATTCATCCATGGAAAGATTCGATGTGTTTTCTTTTAGTAAATTCCAATGAATCTCAATAAGAATTGGAATATCCGAACCGGGTAGTGGCTTGCTAAAAGTCTTATGGAAGTGTCCTTCGTCATTTTTTTCTTCCGTTTTAAATCCCAGACTTTTAATACATTCAATTGCTTTATCAACTTGAACTTCCTTAACAAGGATATCAATATCAGAAGAGGATCTTGCTGCAAAATCATCGAAGTATTTTTCAGAAAAAAGTGGACCCTTAAGCGGAATAACAAAAATCCTTTTTTTCTCTAACAATGATAAAACTAAATCAGTTTGACTTTTTATTAATAAATTTTGAATGAGTTGACTTTGATATTGTGATGTAAGTGCATCTTTGAATTCAGTAGGGATCTTATCTAGATGCCTTTTTTGTTTTAAAAGAGAATATATATTTGGTCCAAGATTAAAATGGTTAAGTTCTGATTCTAGAGCTTTATATTCCTCTGCACTATAGTTTAATTGTATCGAAGATCTTTCTTTATATAATTCTTTAATAAACCTACATATCATCTGATACACCTCATAATGACAACAATTTTGCACTATTTTCCTCAAAGTTTTCTTGATTTAAAGATTGAGTAACTGTTAATTTTCTATATAAACCTGGTTGTCGCATTAATTCGTCATGATTACCTATTTGAACAATTCTACCTTCATCCAATACAACAATGACATCAGCATGTTGGATGGTCGATAATCGATGTGCAATAACTAAAGTTGTTTTTTTCTTCATTATCCGGTCTAATGCTGTTTTTACGAGGTGTTCTGACTCACTATCCAATGCGGAGGTAGCCTCATCTAACAAAAGAATAGGAGCATCCTTTAATATTGCCCTGGCAATAGCGATTCTTTGTTTTTGACCACCTGAAAGTCGAACACCTCGTTCACCAATTTCTGTGTCATATTGGTCGGGTAAAGACATGATAAATTCATGAATATTTGCATGGGTTGCTGCACTAATCATCTCTAATTCTGTTATATTAGGGCGCGCTAGTAATAAGTTATCTTTAATTGTACCTCCAAAAAGGAAAGTTTCTTGTGCTACTAGAGCAAACGTACTTCTTAATTCAGATAGTGTAAGTTGAGCAAGTGGTGTATCATCCATTAAAATTTGTCCTGATTGAGGTATATAAAATCCTTGTATAAGGTGAAATAATGTTGTTTTTCCGGCACCGCTAGGACCGACAAATGCGATTACCTTACCTGTTTGAATTGTAAGGTTTAAGGAATCAAAAATGATTGTTTCGGGTTCATAGGCAAATGAAACATTATGAAATTGGATCGATGTAAGTACTTTTACTGACTTTTTATATGTAGGAAGTTCATTATCCTTTAATGGGATATCTAGCACAGTTGATATTCTTTCAACGGCTGATGCCGAACTTTGAAAACTTCCCCAAATTCCAGCTAGCCCTGTTAATGGACTTATTAAATGCTGCATGAGAGTAACAAAAGTTAACAACGAACCTACTGTGATTTGTCCATTAGAAACAAAAAAAGCACCTAAACAAAGGCTTATAATGTAAGAAAGTGAAGATATTAGTCCTCCAACAACATAAAAGGTACCACGCAGTTTTGCATTTTTCATTTCTAAGGCAAAAAAGGAGTGGTTTTGTTGATTAAACTTTCTTATAAAAAATTGTTCAACGAGAAAAGTTCGTATGATTGAAAACCCTTGAAACGTGTCGTTCAATAGGCTATTCATATCACCAATCTTATTATAAATTTTCCTACTATTGTTTCTAATAAGAATACCGAAGATACCACCTGTGACTACTGCAATGGGTATGATTAGAAGGCTAAGTACTGATAATTGCCAATTTATTTGGAGCATATAAATAAAAACAGCTATAGAAATTAAAGGTAATTGAATAAGGTAAATAAGATTGCTGCCTATCACCCCATCAATGCAATTAATGTCATTTGTAAAATGAGTCATTAGATCACCAGTACGAAATTTTGAGAGCTTATCTGGTGGTAATAACATAATTTGCTTTAGAACGTGTTCCTTTAAATCCCTTTTTATTTTACTAGTTACATAAGATTCTAAATATGTGTTAAAGAAGGTAACTAATTGCCCGATCGCTACTAGTAATATGACAATAAGAAGTAATGATTTAATTTTTTCAAATTGTCCTGACACAGCAGCATCTGTAATTGTCCCGAAGAACCAGGCGAAGCCGATTGTTAAAAAGATATCAATGAATAAAATAAAAATTAGTCCTGTATATGACTTCCAGCTTGAAAGAATAAAAGGGCCTAGTAGTTGGAAGGTTTTCCGGATTCCTTTTAAGTCTATTTCTCTAATAACTGATAATAATTTTGCAGTTATCATAGTGAGGCTCCTGAACTTTTTTTATTTATGAGAACTATAGAAAGAAAGTATCTTAGTAGTTTGGAAACAATAGGGAATGAAAGCATAATATAGCTCCACATGATAGAGGAAAGATCACTTACATATCTCTTTCTTTTTGTATTTTCTATGGTGGCGAGCTTACCGATTATTTGAGTTTTGTTAATAGGATCATCTGTAATAAGGTTTGTATCACCTTTAAGGATAAATTGCTTTTGACAAGTGTCTGTTTTTTGGACAGCTAGTAAACGATGAGCTATTAATTGACCAGAGCTGGCATGATATAGTAAGACATCTCCTTTTTTTACATTCATTTCATCAAATTGAACAAATCGACATATGTTTCCCTTTTTTATGTAGGGGTACATACTAATTCCATATGAAGGAAGGTCCATCCACCCGTACTTGTTTATAGTTCGTATTAATAACTCAACTGTACCTTGATTAAACTGCATGTTGAATCAATCCAAAATCCATTAGTTCACGAAGAAAAACTTCTATATGATTAGAAAGATTTATATTATCTAAATTAAACTGTACTTTTACACTTTTGGTAAGTGCTTCAGTGGACTGAGGGCTTTCAAGTAGAGACCAGCAAAATCCGCCTATATCATTTAATTTCGTTACTGTAAATTGATTTGTGTTCATAATGATCCATTCTTGATCAAGCTGAACAGTTTCAAAATCATCTTTTTTTATATATTGTTGCATTAAGAAATCATCTCCCAAAAGGTGTTGTTTTTTTGAAAATAGAGGTCATATACAGGAACTTGATTAACTAACGAATGAAGAAGTTTAAATATTTTCCTGGCCTCTGATGAGGATTCTGTCCAGTAGAAAACTTTATCCATTAGTTGAAGCAAACTTTCACCTCTTGGTAATCTTTCTCTACTATTGGATACGGACTGATTTAATAGGTGAATACTTTTTAGTTTAAATGGACTTGGAAAGCAATCTCCATTTAATTCACTCCTAAACGGAGAATCGTATGTAACCACATCATTTGAAGTAATCTTAACAATTGTTGCTTCATCTGCCAGTAGTTCTCGGGGATAGGAAAGTCGTGCAACCGTTGATTTGCCAGCTCCCGAATGTCCGGTAAAAATATGGGCCATCCCATTATTTATTGCACAAGAAGAGTGAATTAGAAGTCCCCAATTTTGGTGGACAATGAAAGAACTGTATAGATTCATAAGTGCATGTTTAAGAGCTAGTTCATCATGAATAAAAAGATATGCATTCTTATATGAATGATCGAGTTTAATCAGGTAATCTGCACGTTTATAACTTATTTCATTATGGGTTTTAATAACTGAAACATCATAATCTACAAAGGGTAAACCGTATCCGTCTTCAATATAAATGGTTAAATCTGATGATGTTTTATTACGATTTTGTATTAAATAGTTATGACGAAAAAATTCTTTGATACCAATAGAGGGTGTGTTAATAAAGAAATGATGTTCTCCAATAGTCAAGTGTAGATTGTACATACAAGAAGTACTCCTTTTTGGAGAGGTCAAGATAGAAATTGACCTCGAGTAAAGTTATTATTTGTTTCCCTTTCCTTTGCCGTTTCCTCCGCCATTGTTATTACGTGGGCCTGTATAAGGATCATTAGGATAGTTAATCCCACCATTACCTTTACCTGGATGATCAAGGTTGCCTCGTCCCTTATTCCAACTCTGAGCAGTTTCAAACCGAATAGCCTGATGCTCTAAAACCAACGGACGATCGTTATCTGTTTTTGTAGTCATTTATTCACCTCTTTCATTCACTATAAAGAACAAAAGAGTTAAAAAAAGAAACTAATATAGTTCATTTCTCTCTTTATTGTTCTCAATAACATTATATATACCTAAAAAACAAAAGGAAAGTCTAAATTTTCGACAAAATTTTCTATTAAAAAAACAAAATATAAAGGAGAGGAGACTGATTGTTCAATATAAAGAATCCTATTAAAAACAAAAAGCACAACCAGCAGCCATCAAGCCGCCGATTATGCTTTATTTATCATTCTCGTTCTGTAATCTCCATTTATTAAATTCCAAAAACTCTTTAAACTGTTCCTTAGACACACCGGATTTCATTGCATCCTGTACCAGTTTTGTCCATTCTAAATCGAGCTCTTCTGGATCGGTTTCGTTTTGTTCATTTAGAAGAGTGTTTACTGATACACCAAGAACAGATGAGACCTTTTCTAAAAATTGCACAGAAGGATTTGACTGGAGATTTCGCTCAATCGAACTTAGGTAGGATTTTGCGACTCCTGCTCGTTCTGCTAGTTCAGACAGTGATAGATTTTTTTGTGTGCGATATTTTTTTATTCTCGGACCAATCACGTCAAGTCACCTTCCTTATTGAAGCTATTATAACATATAAAGAAGGGTTTGTTTTATATGCAGAACACGAAAACAAAAAAATTTACATTCACTTAATACTATAATGATGATTTTAAAACGGCATCTGACTTTTTGGATAAGAACTCTTTAATCTCTTCTACACTGATTCCTAGTTCGAGTGCCTCTAGTATAAGCTCAACCCATTCTTGATCAAGCTGCCCATCGTGTGTGATTTCTCCAATTATTCCCATTATCCTTTTCCTCCTAAAATACTAATCTGTATTTCAGGCAGCCCAGCCGTCTTAGTTGTCAACCTGAAGACCCGTGACTTTGCGTCCCTACTTTTCAATAGGTTTGCCTTTGTACTGATTAAGTTGGCATCAATTGTTAATAGTATATTTCTATTGTCCTTTATTTATGTATAACTATTTAACTATTGACAATGTCTATTATAAAAGAGAATTGTTATCATTGTTTGCAGAACTTTGTCGACGAAATAAATTTTTTTCATTTATCTGTAATTTTTACAATGAATTTACAAACGTAAGTGGGGAGTATAGTTTTTATAAGTTTTTCCTACATGAGATTTACAAAAAATTATTAAAGTTAAGAAATGATAAAAATAAAATTTGTCGAACGAAAATTCCATTTTCATCATTTGTGTTTCTCCTAAGTAATTTGTATCATTACTTAGGAGTTCAAAATTCCTTCAGGAGTCAAATAAAAGATGCCGCCATTTTGAATGGAAATATGGATTTGTGGTTCATACAACTCTTGTAATGCTTGTTTTTCAACTTCGTAGCATTCGGGTTTTTCTTCTAGATCTTCGTAAAAATGATTTAATAGTTCTAAATCTTTGTTCCATCTTTCTCGCGCTTTGTCTGCCCATGAATGATCATGATTGTGTATATCTTGTAAAATGAATTGTTCAATCCGTTTTAACCCGCTTTGCGGCTTTATGAGGGGTGTCATGGTAAAGCAAAGGTCTGGAATTTTTGGTGTTAACTCTAAATTTTCAAGTTTTTCTTGGAATTTTTCTACTATCACTCCACTTACTAAGTGTAACCCGATGGAATAGAGTTGATCTTTTTTCATATCACATTGATAGGAAACCATGATATTGACTCCGATCCAAGGGTGGAGGGGAACATTTCCTCCACGTGGTTTGACGTGCTCAAAAAGTCTGATATAGCTTCCTAACTCTTTTGTTGATTGAAAAATTTGGTGAAGACGAGGGGCTCCAAAATGCATAACCTCACCTTTTAGGTCTTTTGGTGCGCGATTCTGGTCTGTGATGAGCGTAAGCTTCATTGGGTTTGGGACCCCGTTTGTTTTTTCAAGGTAATGCCAGTAAAAAGGTCTGTTCATTAACAGCTTATCCATTTCAATAGTAAGTTGTACGGTTATATATCCTTCTTTGTTTTCAAGAACTTCACAGGAGTTGGATGTGAAAAAACTTTCTAAAAAGTGATGAATTTGCGCTTGTTGCATACTTCAGCCGCCTTTCTACTTATCTCCGCTTGCTGCTTTACGTTGTTCTTGTGAAGCTTGAGCATAATCAAGAATTGATGTTAAATTCTCCATTTTAATTTTCATTTCTCTGTCATTTTTTGAATGATACATAATGTCTTGTATATGTTCTTCAAAGTTTTTTATTTCTAATCGAGTGAGAATTTCATCAAGGTCACCTATGACTTTTTCAAATAAATGTATTTTGTCGTATAAAAGAGTTAATATATGTTCTTCAACCGTGTTTTTAGTTGCCATATTGTATATGTTAACGTCTTGTTCTTGTCCTAAACGGTGGATACGGCCAATTCGTTGTTCTAATCGCATTGGGTTCCATGGTAAATCATAATTGATAATATTATGACAAAATTGAAGGTTGATTCCTTCACCACCGGCTTCTGTTGCAATTAGTACCTGAACACGATTTTTAAAGAGTTCCTTCATCCAATCTTTTTTTCCTCTTTTAAAGCCTCCACGAAAAGGAACAGACGTAATGCCATGCTGCTGAAGAAACCATTGTAAATAAAATTGAGTTGCGCGGTATTCGGTGAAAATAATGACTTTATCATCCAGTTGCTTTATCAATTCTACTACCTTTAAAGCTTTCGAATTTTGAGTAACACCGTCAATGGCCATCATAATATCTTTGATCACATCATTAGAGAGTACTGTTTCCTCTTCTTCAGGCCGATCAAGCATTTTTTTTAGCGTCATATAGACAGCTTCACGACTACTGCAGGCTTCTCGCTGTAGGGTCATGATGGAGAAGGTGTTTGCAGCATATTGTGAAGATGACTTTAGAGCAGTGATAGTGTCATAAAGATGTTGTTCAGTTTCAGAAAATTCAATTGGCACTGTTTCAACATTACGCTTTGGCCAATCAATACCAGTGTCACCGCGTCGATTTCGAATCATAACCTTATTAATGAGCTCGCGTAATTGCTCGTGGTCTTCGATTGAACGTTCCTTCGCAGAAAAAACATCTGAAAAATAAGCTTCGTTTCCGAGATGACCCGGCTTTAATAAAGATACTAAGTTAAAAATTTCTTCTACTCTGTTCTGAACAGGTGTTGCTGTTAATAGTAAACAATATTTCTTCTTTAAATTTTGAACAAATTCATAGTTTTTTGTTTTATTATTTTTTAGCTTGTGTGCTTCATCAATAATGACTAAATCATAGTTCTGGTTATAGACAATGTCTCGGTGTGGGCTTCTTTTGGCTGTATCAATAGACGAAACAACCACATCACATGCTTCCCACACATAGCTTTTCTTTTGTTCTACAGCAGGTATAAAGAATTTTTCATTTAATTCACGGGCCCATTGTGAAACAAGTGATGCCGGGACGAGAATGAGTACTTTTTTGACCAGTCCTCGAATCATATATTCTTTTAAAATGAGGCCTGCTTCAATTGTTTTTCCTAATCCGACTTCATCAGCAAGGATTGCTTTTCCATTCATGTTTTCAACTACTCTTTGCGCTACCTCCAATTGATGAGGAAGAGGTGTGAAGTGTGGCAAGTGTTTTGGAGCTTGTAAGCCTTCAAATGAAGGTACTTGTGTGTTTTTTTGTACTTCATAGGCAAGCTTATATAGCTCCCAATTTGACCACGGACCATCATTATCTAATTTTTCCATAAACCCCTTCTGCCATGAAGAATCGAAGTTCGTCTTTATATTCATTGTAAAGACAGTCCTTTCGTGATAATTACTTTTTTAGAATGTTCACGATTTTTTCTTTAATGTGTGAAAAATAATATAAAAATAGAATTTAATTAATAAAAACCGAACGATTAACCACAAAAAACTTTTATTGTTAAGATAAAAAATGATTGTCGAAAGGCTGATCACATGGTAGGATGTTAGTAAGAAAGTTCATCATTTTCATATCTTTCAGTCAGCTTAACGCTTTCATTTCGATATGAAATGCAAATGTTTAAAATGTCAAATGTCATAATTCAGGTTTTAGTAGTATAACCAACACAAAAACAAAATATGTGCGGATGAGAATAAGGGGAGAGACTATAGCTAAGTATAGCGCCGAAGGAGCAAACAATTGTGAATCTCTCAGGCAAAAAGACTCTTATTTGACGCGACTCTGGAGAGTGTTTGCATGAGTTCATGTAAACTACCAAAGGGGAAAGCCATATGAGGTGGTAGATGTCTTTTTACAAGACATCTATCAGCATGCATAAGGTAAACTTTCAGGTGAAAAGGACAGAGACTTCCATTTGTAATTGGGAGTGCTATGTCCTTTTTTTGATGCCATTTTTTAAAAACGGAAGGAGTAGTCCACATGTCAGAACTACATCGAACACCTTTATTCGATCTTTATAAGGAGCATGGTGCCAAGATAATTGATTTTGGAGGCTGGGATTTACCTGTTCAATTTACTTCTATTAAGGATGAACATGAAGCAGTTCGAACAAAAGCAGGGTTATTCGACGTATCACATATGGGTGAGGTCGAGGTTCGAGGTGAAGATAGTTTAGCTTTTTTACAAAAGGTTGTCACAAATGATGTGTCACTACTTAAGTCTGGCGGCGCTCAATATACAGCTATGTGCTATGAAGATGGCGGAACAGTGGATGATTTACTTATCTATAAAAGAGCGGAAAATGATTATTTACTAGTGATTAATGCTTCGAACATCGAAAAAGATCTTGAGTGGCTACTATCCAATAAGAATGGAAATATCTCAATCGAAAACAAATCGGAAGAATATGCACTACTTGCTCTGCAAGGACCAGTGGCTGAAGATGTTCTCCAAATATTAACTGATACAGACCTATCTGAGATCAAGTTTTTTAAGTTTAAGAATGGCATAAAAATTGCTGGTGTTGATGTGCTAATTTCAAGAACGGGTTACACAGGTGAGGATGGGTTTGAGCTATATTGTGATTCAAATGATGCTGTGACGTTATGGAAAAACATCCTTGAGGCAGGCAAAAGTAAAGGAGTTATACCATGTGGACTTGGTGCTAGAGATACATTGCGATTTGAAGCAGCGTTACCATTATATGGACAAGAACTATCAAAAGACATAACTCCGATAGAAGCGGGTATTGGATTTGCGGTGAAAACGAACAAAGAAGCTGAGTTTAACGGAAAAGCAGCTTTAATGAAACAAAAGGAAAAGGGAACAGCTCGTAAGTTAGTTGGAATTGAGTTAGTGGAAAAAGGGATTCCACGCCATGGCTATGAGGTCTTTGCCGGTGAAGAATTAATAGGTGTTGTCACAACAGGAACTCAATCACCGACTTTAAAGAAGAATATTGGTTTAGCTCTACTAAAATCTGAATTTACACAACTAGGTACGGAGATCGAAGTTCAAATTAGAAAAAAACGCTTAAAGGCTAAAGTGATTGCCACACCTTTTTATAAAAGATCCAAATAATTACGCTTTATATATCCGAATGTAATCTGAGAGGAGATTTTTAGCTATGAATCATCGTTACCTACCAATGACAGATCAAGACAAGCAGGAAATGCTTCATGCAATTGGTGTTCAATCAGTTGATGAGCTGTTTCAGGATATTCCTGAGAGTGTTCGTTTTAAGGGAGAGTATAAGATTAAACAAGCAAAATCTGAAACAGAGCTCCTTAAAGAATTATCACAACTTGCAGCAAAAAATAAAGATTTACGCAAGAACGCTTCATTCCTAGGTGCAGGAGTTTACGATCATTACATGCCGATAATTGTTGACCATGTGATATCCCGCTCGGAATTTTACACGGCGTATACTCCTTATCAACCTGAGATATCTCAAGGTGAACTACAGGCAATCTTTGAATTTCAAACGATGATTTGTGAGCTAACCGGAATGGATGTGGCGAACTCATCCATGTATGATGGAGGAACAGCATTGGCTGAAGCAGCAATGCTTGCAGCAGGACAAACCAAAAAGAAGAAAGTCCTTATTTCGAAGGCTGTTAATCCGGAAACACGTGATGTGGTAAGGACATATGCGGCAGGACAATATATTGAAGTGATCGAAATACCTGTAAAAAACGGTGTAACAGATATAGATGCATTAAAGCAAGAAATGGATGAGGATGTAGCAGCGGTTTTAGTTCAATATCCAAACTTTTTTGGTTCTATTGAGCCATTAAAAGAGATTGAGCCGGTTGCACATACTGGCAAAAGTATGTTTATTGTTTCATCAAACCCTCTTGCTTTAGGTGCATTAACGCCTCCGGGAGCGTTTGGTGCTGATATTGTTGCAGGTGATGCGCAACCATTTGGAATTCCTACAGCATTTGGAGGACCACATTGCGGTTATTTTGCTGTAACAACTAAATTACTACGTAAAGTTCCAGGCAGACTTGTTGGTCAAACAACAGATGAAAACGGAAAACGCGGGTTTGTTTTAACACTTCAAGCACGTGAACAGCATATTCGACGAGATAAAGCGACTTCTAATATTTGCTCAAATCAAGCATTAAATGCTCTTGCTGCCTCTGTAGCTATGACAGCTTTAGGGAAAAAGGGTGTTAAGGAAATGGCGATTCAAAATATCCAAAAAGCCAACTATGCAAAAAGAGCTTGTATAAAGGCTGGTTTAGAAATTCCATTTGATCAACCTATATTTAATGAGTTTGTAGTTAAGCTGGCTAAACCTATTGTTGAGGTTAATAAGCACCTTTTGGAAAAAGGTATTATCGGTGGATTTGATTTAGGGAAAGTCGATCCTGAACTTGAAAATCATATGCTGATTGCGGTGACAGAGCTGAGAACAAAGGACGAAATCGACACACTTGTGAAGGAATTGGGGGATGACAATGAGTAATCAAGATCAAGCATTAATCTTTGAATTAAGCAAAGAAGGACGTATTGGGTATAGCTTACCAGAGCTTGAAGTCGATGAATTGTCGTTAGATGAACTAATTCCTGCTGATTATATTCGTACAGAAGAGGCATTGCTCCCTGAAGTGTCAGAGCTGGATATTATGAGACATTACACAGCTTTATCGAAGCGAAACCATGGAGTTGATTCCGGTTTTTACCCATTAGGTTCATGCACGATGAAGTATAACCCGAAAATCAATGAAAATGTTGCGCGAATTGCAGGTCTTGCACATATCCACCCTCTACAGGACGAGTCAACAGTACAGGGAGCAATGGAGTTGCTATTTGACCTGCAGGAGCATTTAAAAGAAATTACGGGAATGGACGAAGTTACTCTTCAACCTGCGGCAGGTGCACATGGGGAGTGGACTGGTCTTATGATGATCCGTGCCTTTCATGAAGCAAACAATGATACGAAAAGAACAAAGGTCATTGTTCCTGACTCAGCACATGGTACAAATCCAGCATCTGCTACGGTAGCTGGTTTTGAAACAATTACAGTTAAGTCAGATGAAAATGGATTAGTGGATTTGGAGGATTTACGTCGTGTAGTAGATGATCAGACGGCTGCATTAATGTTAACAAACCCAAATACGTTGGGATTATTTGAAGCACATATTTTAGAAATGGCTCAAATTGTTCATGATGCCGGCGGTAAGCTTTATTACGATGGAGCTAACTTAAATGCTGTTTTAAGTAAAGCAAGACCGGGAGATATGGGATTTGATGTTGTTCACCTTAATCTTCATAAAACATTTACTGGTCCTCACGGTGGCGGTGGTCCTGGTTCTGGTCCGGTTGGTGTAAAATCTGATTTAATCCCGTACTTACCGAAGCCGGTATTAATAAAGACAGAAGAAGGATATCATTTTGATTACAACCGACCTGATTCGATAGGTCGTGTGAAGCCATTCTACGGGAACTTCGGGATCAATGTCCGAGCATATACGTACATCCGTACAATGGGCCCTGACGGCTTAAAGGCTGTAACAGAATATGCTGTGTTAAATGCGAACTATATGATGCGCCGTCTAGCACCATATTATGACCTTCCATTTGATCAGCATTGTAAACATGAGTTTGTTTTATCAGGTAGACGTCAGAAGAAATTAGGTGTTCGTACACTTGATATTGCGAAGAGATTACTCGACTTTGGTTACCATCCTCCAACGATTTATTTCCCGTTAAATGTTGAGGAATGTATCATGATCGAACCAACCGAAACAGAATCAAAGGAAACACTTGATGCATTTGTTGATGCAATGATTCAGATCGCAAAAGAAGCAGAAGAAACACCAGAAGTTGTGCAAGAAGCACCACATACAACTGTCGTAAAAAGACTGGATGAAACAACAGCAGCAAGAAAGCCGATTTTAAAATTTCAGCGATAAATGTGAAAATGACCTACTTGTATGTAGGTCATTTTTCGTAATGTTTTTCAGGACATTATAATTTATGCGCATATTCATTCAGACGTTTCGAGAGTTGTTCAATCTCCATTACTGATTTGGAAATTTGCTGCATGGATGTTGCTTGATTACTTCCGATCTGATCCATTTCCTTAATTGAGTTTGCCATTTGCTTTGTAACTTTTTGAATTTGTCCGGTAATTTCATTGACCTTTTGGGTAGAAGAAACAGTTTCTCTGGAAAACTTTCTGATTTCATTTGCTACAACTTCAAATCCTTTTCCTTTTTCACCTGCACGTGCTGCTTCTATTGCTGCATTTAGCCCAAGCAGATTTGTTTGATCGGCAACCTTCTTAATCATGGCTAATACGACATCAGTTTCTTTTACATTATCTCCAGCTTGTGCGGATTGAATAATAAGCTCTTGTATATACTTCGCTAGTGTATGGGAACCTTCAGCAACAGTTTTAATTTGATCGTTCGCTTCAGAAAGTGCTTGTGCGATTTGTTCAGCTATATTCTTTAATTCTGTTTGCTTTCGAATTTGGACTGCAATTCCTCCAATAACGTTATTATTAACATCAAAAAGGGGGAGAGCTGTACCTGTAAATTCAAAACCATAGAACTCAGCAGGAACATCGGCTTGTAATCGCTTCTTTTCGCGGATAGCGATAGACAGTGGTTCTTCAGGATTTATTTTTTGTCCGCCCTTAATATTGAGGTTGATTTGTTCTCCTGGATGATAAGAAAGGAATTGCTCTAAATCACAAACTGCTATGGATAAATCAGCTGGAACGGCTGCTTTTATAACGGGGATTAATTTAATTAAGCTTTCTAAAGAATCTATTTTGTTGATCATTTGATATTACTCCATTCATTGTAATCTTCTACATCATACATAATACCCTATTTTATAGTAACTTTCTTCTTAAACAAAACTCACAGTTAGTTATTTGGCGGTCGTACATTGTCTTAAACATACAATTCATGCCGAAATAATGTTAATCTGCAAACATTATGACTACTTTTTAGAACCTTTGTCGAGAGGGAGGAATTGAGTACATGATTAGTAGAACTAGTAGTATTAAGAAAAATAGACAAAGGTTGGTGTTCAGATTGGCAGCAAAATATATAACGATTTCAAAAGCGGCCGCATTAATCGGCGAAAAAGTATTTGTGTTAAAGCAGTGGGAGGATGATTTTTGTGAGCTTATCACCATAAAAAGAGATGAAAGAAATATGCGGCTATTTACTGGAGAGAACATTGAATTTCTTCAAAAAATTAAAGCGTATAAAGATAGAAATTTAGATAATGAGACGATTAAACAACTTCTGCAGCAGCAATCCGTAAGTTCACCAGTTCAAGAAAGCCTGGATCAGGCAGAAGTTGCTGAGCTGAAAGCAACTCTGTCAAAAATTACTTCATTTATTGAATCCAAACAAGTTCAGTCTGCCTTCCAAATGGAGGAACGACTTGATTTGCTTGAGAAAAATGTGATTTCATCCGTTTCAGAGAAAATAAGTGAAACAGCTAAATTGCAAACAGAGGTAGCACGGATTGAGTTTTCAGATCTCCAAGACATGATTACAAGTTTAGAAGTGACAGCTGAGGCGGAAAGGGAGTCTTTTAAAGAAGAAGTTCATCAGGAAAGAGAAATAGCACAACGAAAAACAGATGAGCGTGAAGAGCGATTCTTGGCATTTGTAAGAGAGCATCAATACAAGCAAGAAAAAATGAAGCAAGATAAATCGGGATTTGGATTTTTAAAACAAATATTAAGCTTTGCCAGATAAATGAAAAGGGTCGCTTTAAATCGCGACCTTTTTTATGTATGTTCAGGCATTTCTATTTTTTCTCGATTTTAATTCGTTTTAGCTTATTGTCTTCAACATTCATGATAATAAAGTGCAGATTCTCGTAATCGTGGGATTCCCCTTCATCAGGGAAACGTCCTAATTCTTTCAGAAGAAATCCTGACACAATGTCCTCCTGCTCAGGGATCTTCGTTTTGAAAACTTCATTTAAACGTCTTAATGCCAGTTTTCCATTACATATAATATGATCTTCTGTTATTTCTTCAATTAGGATCTCTTCATCCTGATCTGTTTCATCTTTTATTTCTTGACCAATCATCGCCTCAATTATGTCCTCATGGCTTATAATCCCTTTTGTTCCTCCATATTCATCGAGAACAATGGCTAAGTGTCTTTGCTTTTTTAACATTAATTTGAATACGGTTTCGATTGAGTGAAATTCAAAAACAAAGAGCGGATCATCATCCATAAAATCTTCCAGTTTTTTATGTGGCTCTAAAGACCAGTTTAACAATGATTTAGCATGCAGAACGCCGATGATTTCATCCATGCTTTCCTTATATACCGGATAGCGTGTGTGACGACCTTCTAATACAATATCTCTCGTTTCTTCATAGGTAGAACCTGATGCAATCCCTTGAATTTCGGTTCTTGGTACTTTTAGTGCGTCACGAACATCCAGATCATAAAAATCGATTGCACCCTTAATCCGTTTCGTTTCATCTGTTTGCAGGATTCCTTCAGATGTAGCGATATTTACCATTGTAATCAGTTCTTCTCTTGAAATTGAAGCGGTTTTGCCTTCTTCTTTTGAGAGGATATTAATTACCATTCTTGTGAATCTTGATAGGAGAAAAATCAATGGTTTTAAAATGAAAATGATGATACGAATGACCGGGAAAACCATATATGCTATCTTGTCTGCAAAAGTGGCAGCGATAGACTTTGGTAAAACTTCAGCAAAAATAATCAGGACAACCGTTAAGATCCCTGTAGCAACACCTACACTAATACCATATTCAATTGCAATGACTGTAACAAGAGTTGGCAACATGATGTTGGCTATGTTGTTTCCAATTAAGATACCTGTGATAATTTCATCAGGTTTTGAGACAAAATTCAGTAATTTTTGTGATTTCTTATCATTGTTTTCCGCTTTTGATTTTAATTTCATTTTGTTTACAGCAGTAAGTGCTGTTTCACTGCCGGATAAGAAAAACGACATCAATAGAAAAAACACTATGGCAATAATCAAGACTTAATTCCTCCAACAACTAATTCATTTTTATTTCTATCTCTTATCTTACCTTATTTTTGGTTTTGAAGTCGATAAATGTGATACATGTTATAAATTTTGAACAGAAAAAAGAACTCATGAAAAGGAAAAAGCAACTCCCAATTTCACCCACATGTAAGAAGATGAGGTTGTAGTTGCTTCCTGTATAAATTATTTAGTTATTTTTTCTTTACTTTTCCTGTCCAGCCTTTAAAACCGCCTTTTAGACAATGGAGGTTATTATAGCCTTTTCGCTTTAACATTTGTGCAGCTCGGCCGCTTCGTACCGTATTTTGGCAATAGAAGTAAACCGGTTGGTCAGGACGGATTTCTTTGTAGCGTTGACGTAACTGAGAAAGCGGAATATTTCTAGCTCCTAAAATATGTCCACCTTCAAATTCATTCGGTTCACGAACATCGATTAATTGTGCTTTACGATAGCCAGCACGAAAATCTTCTTCTGTAAGTTGCTTCATAATTTTTCGTTGATAGAAAAAATTAAACGTAATGTAGGCAATCAGGGCAACTGCTACGATGATTAGTAAAATGGTTGATGTTGTCAATATTCTCGACCCCTTTTTTATAGGTTATTTCATTGTAAGCTCATAAGAACTCATATACAGACTTCTATTATTATATAAGAGCTTATGAAAATTGTCATCAGGTTGTATGCATTATTATTTTCTTCCAAATAAACTTCTGCTAGACTTAGGATGTAAAAAAAATAACAAAGAGGGTTACAACATGGCGAAAGAATTATGGAGATATATTGATTCTGGAAACTGCTCTCCAGCATTTAATATGGCATTGGATGAAGCACTTTTAGAATGGCATAGCGAAGGCAAGATTCCACCTACCATTCGATTTTATGGCTGGAATCCAGCAACACTTTCAATTGGTTACTTTCAAAAAGTTGAAAAAGAAATAGATTTAGAAGCGGTGAAAAGATATGGTTTAGGCTTCGTTAGGAGACCTACAGGGGGCAGAGGAGTTCTTCATGATCAAGAACTTACATACAGTGTCATTGTATCAGAGGAACACCCTGAAATGCCCAAGACAGTAACAGAGGCTTATCGGGTGATTTCAGAAGGAGTTTTAGAGGGGTTTAAAAATCTCGGTCTTGAAGCATACTTCGCTATTCCTCGTACTGATGAAGAAAAAGCAGGTCTTAAATCACCTAGGTCAGCTGTTTGCTTTGATGCTCCTTCCTGGTATGAGCTTGTTGTTGAAGGGCGTAAAGTTGCAGGTAGTGCACAAACCCGACAAAAAGGAGTTATCTTACAACACGGATCAATTTTACTAGATCTAGATGAGGATATGCTTTTTGATTTATTTAAATATCCAAACGATCGTGTAAAAGAAAGAATGCAAAGGGCATTTAAAAACAAGGCCGTTGCAACGAATAGTCTTAGAAAAGAGCCGGTTACAATTGATGAAGCAAAAAAAGCTTTTAAGGAAGGTTTTGAAAAAGGTCTAGATATTGACCTTGAGCCTTATAAGTTAACAGGTGAAGAACTAGAGTATGTAAATCAACTTGCGAAAAATAAATATGAAAGTGATGAATGGAATTTCAAAAGATAGAGACGTGATCTTAGGATTACGTCTATTTTCATCTAGCATGGTATATTTGTAGAAATTTGACGAAAGAAATTTTTTATCTATTTAATTTAAAAACGTTGATTTCAAAGGTTTTTAATACATTCAAATAGATGCAAGTGACAAAATTCTTCAAAATCCCCCTTTTACGAGTCAAAACCATCATAAATCTCTTTAAAGCTTCTTTTTTTAATAAGTTATCCATTTGACAAAAAGAGAAATAGTTGACCTTAAAACTATATATAGTATTATTCGTTAAAAAGTAAACACTATATATTGAATTGTGGGGTTGTATATGATAAATTAAATCAGGAGATTTACAAGAAAGATAGATAGAGGAGTTGTTACAATGACAGTTGTTACTGAGCAAAAGATGAGCGTTGATGTGGAGAAGCTTAACAAAGATATTTCTGCATTTCCGCAGGTTCATCCTATTACTAACGATATGAAATTAACACATAAGGGTGTTTCGAGACTTGTTATGCTTGATCGTTATACATTTAAAGACACAGAAAAAATTACGTTATCTGAAGGAGACTTTGTTGTTTTAACGATCAAGGAAGACCCTAAATTCCCGGCAAGAGGGCTAGGGTTTATCAAGAGTATTGATTGGGAAGCAAAAACAGCAAATGTCCTAGTTGATGAAGAATATAGACACTCATTAGATAAACCTGAGGAAGTGGAGACAGGGATCGTAAAACGCTCGTTAGATGTCATTGAAAAACCACTTGAAATCTTTTACGAACAAATCGCGAAACGTAATGCAACAGGATTAGCATCGGTTGAGAAAACAGAAGAAAAACGTCTAGAATGGTTCGAAAAGTTTTATCAAGAGCTTGTTAACTTAAACTTTATTCCGGCAGGACGTGTTTTATATGGTGCAGGTGCTGGAACAGAAGTAACTTATTTTAACTGCTATGTTATGCCATTTGTGAAGGATTCACGCGAAGGGATCTCTGAGCATCGTAAACAGGTAATGGAGATCATGAGTCGCGGTGGCGGTGTAGGAACGAACGGGTCAACATTACGCCCTCGTAATACATTAGCAAAAGGTGTAAACGGAAAATCATCAGGCTCTGTATCATGGTTGGATGATATTGCGAAGCTAACACATCTAGTTGAACAAGGTGGCTCAAGACGCGGAGCGCAAATGATCATGCTGGCCGACTGGCATCCGGATATTATTGAGTTCATTATTTCAAAAATGCAAAATCCTAGAATTCTACGTTTCCTTATTGAAAACACCAATGATGAAGCGATTAAAAAATATGCACAGGATAAATTAAAGTTCACACCACTTACACAACAGGAAATTGATATGTACCAAGGAATAGTTAACTACAAACAAATTCCAGGAACAGGTGGATTTAGTGAAAAAATTATAAAAGATGCTGAATTAAAGCTGCGTACTGGCGGTACTTACAGTGTTCACAACTCTGAGTTCTTAACAGGTGCGAATATTTCTGTTACGTTAACAAAAGACTTTATGGATGCAGTAGAAAAAGATGCTGAATATGAACTTCGTTTCCCTGATGTAGAAAGCTATAATGAAAAGGAAATGACTGAATACAATGAAAACTGGCACAAGGTTGGAGATGTACGTGAATGGAAGAAGCAAGGCTATAAAGTACGTACGTACCGTAAAATTAAAGCAAAAGAGCTTTGGAACCTGGTCAATATCTGTGCAACATATTCAGCAGAGCCGGGAATTTTCTTTATTGATAATGCAAACGACATGACAAATGCTAAAGCATATGGTCAACAGGTCGTAGCAACAAATCCGTGTGGTAAAGTGGCTTAGTTTGCCTCACGTAAAAAACTGCGGAATAAAGCGGGAAGGCTGAGATGCTAATCCGAACCGAAGGTATGGAGTAACGAACATACCAGGGGCAGAGCATAGGTAGTGAAACTGGATATCAGAATATAATCTACCCACGAGGCCGCAGCAGTATGAAGTACTGAAAATATATGCCGACCTTACACGAATGAGAAGTGTAAGAACTATTGGATAAAAAGCCAATAGGATAACAAACTACTGGAACAACCACTTGCACCATATTCTGTCTGTAACTTAGCAGCGGTAAACCTTGCAGAAATGGCAAATAAAGAAACAAAAACAGTTGACTTTGATAAGCTTCGTAAAACAGTTGAAGTTGGCGTGAGAATGCAGGATAACGTCATTGACGCAACTCCATATTTCTTACCTGAAAACAAACACCAAGCACTTGGCGAACGCCGTGTTGGGTTGGGTGTAATGGGCTTACATGATCTTCTTATTTACTGTGAAACGGAATATGGTTCTGAAGAAGGAAATGTATTAGTTGATAAGGTCTTTGAAACAATTGCTACTACAGCATACCGTGCATCAATTGAATTAGCGAAGGAAAAGGGAAGCTTCCCGTTCTTAGTTGGAGAAGAAGATGGTGAAACAAACCGCCTTCGTGAAGCATTTACACAAACAGGGTTTATGAAAAAAATGCCTGAAGATATTTTAGAAGGTGTAAAAGAGCACGGAATCCGTAACTCACATCTATTAACTGTTGCTCCTACGGGATCCACAGGGACGATGGTTGGTGTTGCAACAGGACTTGAACCTTACTTCTCATTCTCGTACTTCCGTAGTGGAAGACTCGGTAAATTTATCGAAGTAAAGGCAGATATTGTGCAGGAATATTTAGATTCACATCCAGAAGCAGATGCAAACAACCTACCGTCATGGTTTGTTTCGGCAATGGAATTAGCTCCTGAGGCACATGCAGATGTACAATGTGTCATCCAACGTTGGATTGATAGCTCAATTAGTAAAACAGTTAATGCTCCAAAGGGCTATACTGTTGATCAAGTAGAAAAAGTGTATGAGCGCCTGTACAAAGGGGGAGCAAAAGGCGGTACAGTCTATGTAGACGGTAGCCGTGATACGCAAGTATTGACACTTAAAGCTGAAGAAAATACTTTTGATGAAAATGAAGATGTAGTACCAAAAGAAAAAGGGAAAGTTGTTCTTGTTGATACAATCAATGATCTTCGTTCAACAGATGTAACGATTGGGAATGAAGTTGGTAATACTTGCCCGGTTTGTCGTGAAGGTACGGTTGAAGATTTGGGCGGCTGTAATACATGTACGAGCTGTGGTGCACAATTAAAGTGTGGACTGTAATCTAAAGCTTAAAGGATCTGACAATGTCAGGTCCTTTTCTTTGCTGCAATTCAACCAATACCTTGTCATGATCATCAAACTCATGTAAAATTGTAATGATTTCGTTTAAAAAGTTCGGCGAATATGGAGGGAACAACATGCCAACACCAAGTATGGAAGATTATATAGAACAGATATATTTACTTATTGAAGACAAAGGATATGCTCGAGTTTCCGATATAGCCGAAGCATTGGCCGTACATCCCTCCTCTGTTACAAAGATGGTTCAAAAACTTGATAAAGATGAATATCTCATATATGAAAAATATCGAGGTCTCGTTTTAACAAATAAAGGGAAGAAAACAGGTAAGCGTTTAGTTTACCGACATGAACTTTTGGAGCAATTTCTTCAAATAATCGGTGTTGATCAAGATAAGATTTATGATGATGTGGAAGGGATTGAACATCACTTAAGTTGGAATGCTATTGACCGAATTGGAGACTTAGTTCAGTACTTCGAAGAAAATGAAGAAAGAGTCAATACTCTGCGTAACATACAAAAGAATAATGAAGAATCATAAAAAGCGATGGGAAGTAGAACCACTACAACCCATCGCTTTTTTTATATAGTCGAAACGAAGAGGGAAATTATATCAATTATTATTTTAATAAAAAGTATACAGAAAAATATGCAAGTCTCATATTTCATACTAGAATGATAGAATTTAATCCTTTAATATGCATCAGCTTTAATGCGTTAAACAAGGAAGTGAAATCATTGTCGAACGAAACTTAAGTGTAAACGACCGATTATGACAATGAGCATAAACGTATTATGCAATAATATTCAGTACTTTCATTATATTTTAATAGTTTTTCGTTTTAATAAAATAATGGTGGTGAGAATATGAGTAAACAACCAATACTCCAAATAAGAAATTTAAGTGTATCTTTTAGATCTGAAAAAAAGATAGTGCCAGCCGTAAAAGATATTAGTTTTGATTTATACAAGGGAGAAATAGTAGGGATTGTGGGAGAGTCTGGTAGTGGAAAGAGTGTAACATCCTTAGCTGCAATGGGGTTAATTCCCAGTCCTCCAGGTTTGATCGAAAACGGTGAAATTTTGCTTGAAGGGAAAGATTTGATCAAACTAAATGAAAAAAACATGAGGAAAATTAGAGGGAATCAAATATCAATGATTTTCCAAGAACCAATGACCTCATTAAATCCACTGTTTTCAATAGGAAATCAATTAACAGAAGCACTACGATTACATACTGATATAACAAAAAAGGGCGCCAGGTTGAAGGCAATTGAATTGTTGAAATTAGTAGGAATTCCTAGAGTAGAAGAAATAATAAATGAGTATCCACACCAACTATCCGGCGGAATGCGACAAAGAGTTATGATCGCTATGGCGATGGCTTGTAATCCCCGTGTCTTAATAGCAGACGAGCCCACAACAGCTCTTGATGTGACGATTCAAGCGCAAATTTTAACACTTATGAAAGAACTAAATACAAACATGAATACCTCGATTATTTTCATCACACATGATTTGGGTGTAGTTGCAGAGATTTGTGATAGGGTACTTGTTATGTATTCAGGCCAAATTGTTGAACAAGGTAATGTTAAGACAATTTTAAAAGATCCTAAGCATCCATATACCAAGGGGTTAATAAAATCCATCCCTGATATAAGAGGGAAAATAGAGCGCTTATATAGTATACCCGGCCAAATTCAGAGTCATGGCAGTTCACATCAAGGATGCCGTTTTGCCCCGCGATGTGAGGATGCATTTGGTGAATGCCTAGAAGGAGTGCCAAATTTATATAAAATGATGAAGGAAGGACATGATGTTCGGTGCTTTTTACATAAAAAGAGTGGGGAGGTTGATAACAATGACAGAATTTCTTCTTCAAGTTGAGGGATTGAAAAAAAACTTCCCAATCAATAATGGATTACTAGGAAAACAAACGGGGGAAGTGAGGGCGGTTGATGATCTATCCTTCTATGTGAAAAAAGGAGAGACTTTAGGCATTGTTGGTGAAAGTGGCTGCGGAAAATCAACTACAGGTCGTCTCTTAATGAGATTAATAGAGGCAAGTGATGGAAAAATTGTATTTGAAGATAAAGAGATAACGAAAATGACAAAGAATGAATTAAGAAAGATACGGAGAGATATCCAAATGGTTTTTCAAGATCCCTATGCCTCCTTGAATCCAAGACACTCGATTGAAAAAATTTTGGAAGAGCCATTGATTGTCCATCGAATAGGGACAAAGGAGGAAAGAAAGAAAAGGGTAAATGAGATGTTGGAAATTGTCGGTTTGAGTAGTCACCATGCTAGAAGGTATCCACACCAGTTTAGTGGTGGGCAACGACAAAGAATTGGGATAGCAAGGGCCCTCATGACAAAACCAAAATTAATTATTGCGGATGAGCCTGTTTCAGCTCTGGATGTATCAATTCAGGCCCAAGTATTAAATCTGATGAAAGATATTCAGGTGGAATTCCAACTTACCTATATTTTTATCGCACATGACCTTGGTGTTGTTCGTCATATAAGTGACAGGGTAGGAGTGATGTATTTAGGTAGATTGATTGAATTAGCAGATAGTGAGGAACTTTATAAAAAGGCGATGCATCCATATACAAAAGCACTATTGTCTGCTGTTCCAATCGCTGATCCTGATGTTATTCGTCATAACATTCCTCTATCAGGAGAAATGCCAAGTCCTTCAAACCCACCTTCAGGATGTGCCTTTCATACACGGTGTACAGAAGGTATGGACATTTGTAAATCGATTAGACCTAATGATCAAAACATTGATGGTCATTTTGTTGCTTGTCATCTATACAATGGCTGACAAGAAGCATTGATGATAAATAATTAATGGGGGTACGAAATGGAAATGAAAAAGAATATGAAGTGGTTACTAGTTTCATTGTTAGCAATAAGCATGCTGCTGGTTGGATGTAGTGGAAATTCAAATCAAGAAACGGGTGGAGAAGAACAGCCTTCAAACAATACGGAAACCAAAAAAGACACACTGGTATTTGGGCGTGGAGGGGATTCTACATCACTGGATCCTATTACAACGACTGAGGGAGAAACCTTTAAAGTAACGGAAAATATTTTTGAAACACTACTTGAATATGGTGAGCAAGATACGACCTTACATCCTGGTCTTGCCGAATCATGGGTGGTATCAGATGATGCATTAACTTACACTTTAAAGCTCCGTCAGGGTGTGAAGTTCCATGATGGGACAGATTTTAATGCAGATGCTGTTGTTTTTAACTTTAATCGTTGGATGAGTGGGAATGCAGATGATTTTCCTTACTACACGATGTTTGGCGGATTTAAAGGAGAAGAAGGCCATGTCATTAAAGAAATTAAAGCTATAGACGAGTATACAGTTGAATTTACACTTAACCGTCCCCAAGCTCCATTTTTGAAAAATTTAGCCATGTCCCCATTTGGCATTGCAAGTCCAACAGCTGTTGAGGAACATGGTGATGATTTCAGGAAAAATCCAGTCGGTACAGGTCCTTTTAAATTCGTAGAATGGAAGCAGAATGACCGAATTGTTTTGGAGAAAAATGAAAGCTACTGGATGGAAGGATTCCCGAAGTTAAATCAAGTAATATTCAGAGTTATTCCTGAAAATACGGCAAGGCTAAATGCTTTAACGAACGGAGAAATTGATTTAATGGATGGAGTTAATAATTCTGATGAAGCGACCGTCACTAATAATGATCAATTACAATTAATTGAGCGACCATCTATGAATGTTGGATACTTAGGTTTTACGACTAATCGACCGCCATTTGATAATAAGCTTGTTCGCCAAGCATTAAATCATGCGATTGATAAGCAAGGAATAATTGATGCGTTTTATGGTGGCAAAGCGGAGGCGGCGAAGAATCCAATGCCACCTTCAATTGAAGGATATAACAAAGAAATTGAAGATTATCCTTATGATTTAGAAAAGGCGAAAGAGTTGTTGGCGGAAGCTGGATATCCAGATGGATTTGACATGGACCTATGGGCTATGCCGGTAGCACGACCTTATATGCCGGAAGGAATGAAGGTTGCGGAGGTTATTCAGGCATCTTTTGCGGAAATTGGCGTCAAAGCAGAAATTCAGTCAGTTGATTGGGCAACATATTTGGAAAAAGCAGCAAAAGGGGAATTTGATGCATACATGTTAGGCTGGACCGGTGATAATGGTGATCCTGATAACTTCTTATATACCCTCTTAGATAAAGATAGTATCGGAAGCAACAACTATTCTTACTATAGTAATGATGAACTTCATGATGTATTAATTAATGCTCAAAAAGAGACAGAACAAGATAAACGAAATGAATTATATAAGCAGGCTCAAGAGATTATTCATGAAGATGCACCTTGGGTTCCACTTGTTCACTCTACACCTTTATTAGCTGGAACGAGTGATATTGTTAATTACTTCCCACATCCCACCGGCTCAGAAGCATTGACAAAAGTTGAATTTAAATAATGTTGTTAAAGGGGGAGACATAGTCTCCCTTAGATCGCCTGAAAACATTGAATTGGCACACTTTTCTCTCCTAGTAAACTTAATCCCTATTTGAACTTTACTTTAAGGCTAGCTGCTTGATTTCTTTCTCCTCTATAAAAAGGGGGCGTTAAAATACAAAAACCAATATGTTAATAAAAAAGAGGTGAGCATATGTTGTCCTATACCGTTCGTCGACTGTTTTCACTCATACCTGTTTTGTTTGGAATGACATTGGTTGTTTTTGCTATTATTCGAGCAATTCCTGGGGATCCTGCACAGGTTATTCTCGGGCAAAAGGCTACAAAAGAGGCGATTGCTACATTAACGAAAGAATTAGGGTTAGATAAACCGTGGTATATCCAATATGTCGATTATTTACAAGCTCTATTTTCAGGGGATCTTGGTACATCATTACGGACAAGAGGGCCGATAAATGAAGAAATATGGTCATATCTGGCTGCAACCATTGAACTAACACTTGTAGCTATGATTATAGCGATCTTCATTGGAGTCAATGCAGGGATTATCAGTGCGTGGTTTTCAAATTCATGGTTTGATTACCTTGCCATGATTTTGGCATTAATAGGTGTGTCAATGCCTATATTCTGGCTTGGTTTAATGGAGCAATGGGTGTTTTCGATCGAATTAGGATGGTTACCGTCAACTGGAAGGGAAGATGTAAGAAATCCTGTTGAGGCGATAACGAATATTTATATGGTTGATACAATTCTTCAAGGTAGAGCAGATCAATTTGTACAGGTTATCCAACACTTGATTCTTCCCAGCTTTGCCCTTGCTACCATTCCAATGGCTATTATCGCAAGAATGACACGTTCTACCATGCTTGAAGTAATGAAATCAGACTATATTCGTACTGCGAAAGCAAAAGGATTAAACATGTTTTGGGTTGTATATAAACATGCATTAAAAAATGCCATTATACCCGTTTTAACAGTTATTGGGTTGCAGACAGGTCTCCTTTTAGGCGGAGCGATTTTGACTGAAACAATCTTTGGATGGCCTGGTATTGGCCGCTATCTCTATGATGCCATTAGTTACCGTGATTACCCAGTTATTCAATCAGGAATTTTAATGATCGCAGCGATTTTTGTTTTTATTAATCTAGTCGTTGATCTATTATATGCCGTTATCGATCCGCGAATTAAATATCATCAATAACGAAAAGAGGGGATACCAATGGCAGAGATTGCTAAAAATAAACCTCATACTTTGAATAAGATAGCAGAAGAACAGGTTACACCACCATGGAAAGAGGCATGGCAAACCTTTTGTAAAAATAAATTAGCCTTGATTGGATTAGGTCTTGTGATTTTTTTCCTTATCCTGGCGTTTCTTGCTCCAATTATTGCTCCATATGGTTTTAAAGACCAAGAACTGTCAAAACGATTACTAGCCCCTTCAAGTGAGCACTGGTTTGGGACTGATGATTTCGGTAGAGATATTTTTTCCCGCGTTCTTTACGGTGCAAGAATATCTCTCTGGGTTGGTTTCTTTTCAGTATTAGGGTCTGCGGTAATTGGTACGTTTCTTGGTATTATCGCAGGTTATTACGGAAGATGGGTTGATACAATCATCTCAAGGATATTTGATATTATGTTAGCATTTCCTAGTATATTGCTAGCTATTGCAGTTGTAGCTATTCTTGGGCCATCCTTGCAAAATGCCCTGATTGCAATCGCTATTATAAATATTCCAAATTTTGGTCGACTTGTAAGATCAAAAGTACTGAGTGTCAAACAGGAGGAATACATAATGGCAGCAAAAGCAATAGGGATGCGGGACAATAGAATTCTTTTTCGGCATATTTTACCGAACAGTATGACACCAATTATTGTGCAGGGGACATTAGCCATTGCAACAGCTATTATTGAGGCGGCAGCACTAGGCTTCCTCGGATTAGGAGCTCAAGCGCCAAATCCGGAATGGGGAAAAATGTTATCAGATTCAAAGCAATACCTTATGCAGGCTCCTTGGACTTTGTTCTTTCCAGGTTTAGCCATTATGCTAACAGTTTTAGGTTTTAATTTAATGGGAGATGGATTACGAGATGTTCTGGATCCAAAAATGAAACAGTAGAAAAATTACACATTATTATTTTTCAAAAAACTCCAAGTTGCAGGAGTTTTTTATTTTTTACTCCAAGAAATATCGTAACCAAATTGCTTTCTAATGACAATTCGATTGGTCTATTTTTCCTCCCCATCTCTTACACTATATAGGAGGAAGGTGAGGAGATATGCAAATAGATGGTGTATTTTCAGGTGGTGGAATAAAGGGGTTTGCTCTAATTGGAGCATATGAGGCGATTGAAAAGAGAGGGTTCGAGTTTAAACGTCTTGCAGGTACAAGTGCAGGATCTATTATTTGTGCCTTTGTCATGGCTGGTTATAAAAGTGATGAAATTTTAGAAATGATGGACGAATTAGACCTGAAAATGTTATTAGATGCCCGAAAATCATTTCTACCGCTCCCCTTTACAAAATGGATTTCACTTTATTGGAATTTGGGTTTATATCGTGGAGTCAAACTGGAAGAGTGGATCTGTCAAAAATTAAAAAATAAAGGGATTTCTACATTTGCGGATTTGCCGGTAGGTAGTTTAAGAGTTGTTGCATCAGATTTAACAAATGGTCGTTTAATCGTGTTGCCTGATGATCTTCTTAAATATGGAATCGAACCATTATCTTTTTCAGTTGCAAAAGCAGTGAGAATGAGCTGCAGTCTCCCTTATTTTTTTGAACCTGTAAAATTAACAACTTCAAAAGGTGTTAATATTTTTGTTGACGGTGGCGTACTTAGTAACTTTCCAATTTGGCTTTTTCAGCAAAATAGTAAACATGCCAAAAAAAGGCCTGTTCTAGGTATAAAATTGAGTTCTAGTGAACAGGAAAGACCCGCTAAAGAAATTCATAATGCAATTGATATGTTTAATGCTCTATTTGAAACAATGAAAGATGCACATGATAGCAGACATATTTCTAAAAGACATGAAAAAGATATTGTATTTATTCCTGTTGAAAACATTGTCACAACAGAATTCGAAATAAATGAACAAAAAAAACTAGCTCTAATAGAGCTAGGTCGAAGACGAACAAACGAATTTTTGAAAAATTGGTCATTTTAGAAAAACGCTCGGTTTTTCTTTTTTCCTTTCTTTCCTTCAATCACTGTTAAATGTGAAGGTTGTTGCTTTTTCTTTTTAATGGCAGAGGCTTTTTTTGTTTTCTTTACTTGAGATATGTTTCTTACATTTGAACCTTTATTGCTTCGGTCATCAAAACGTCTTTTGGATTGTTTCGCAGCTTTTAAATAGGAAGATTGCTCTTTCCCCATTTTTCTTCTAGAAACTAATCGATAAATAAGGTAAATTAACCCGGCGATTGCTGCATAGATTGCAATTTGTTTTAAAAGCCATAGAGGCTCTGACACGAGGGTTGTGACAAAACCTATTACTCCTAATAAAATAATAACCATGACGATCCAATTAGTACGACGAGTCATCCTGACCACCTCCAAGGAAAGATACCAATCAAAATACGCTCAAATTACACGATTTGCTCTGCGGATGTCTGAGTCTCTTTTTCCATCCGAAGAAGTTCATTAAAACTTGCGATTGCTACTTCAACTTGGTCATTTGTAGGTTCTTTTGTTGTTAAGAGCTGTAACCATAAACCCGGATACCCTAAAAATCGCAAAACCGGAATGTGGCGAACCTTATTTGTGAGCTGTAGTACTTCAAAAGAAATACCAAGTACGACAGGTATTAAAGCCAAGCGATTTACGATTCTTAACCATAATGGATCTGTCGGAACAAGTGTGTAAACAAAAACACCAACAATGACAGTGAAGAGAATAAAGCTACTGCCGCATCTGTAATGCAATCGTGATTGGCTTTGAACATTTTCAACTGTTAGCTCTAGATTGTTTTCGTATGTGTTAATTACTTTATGCTCTGCCCCGTGGTATTGAAACACGCGTCTTATCAAAGGTGTAAATGAGATAGCATATATGTATGCTAAAAGTAACGCGAGTTTGAAAGCACCTTCTATGAGAATTTGCCCGAAATCTGAAGAGATAAGGGGACGGAAAAATTCTGCTAAGAAAACAGGTAAAAGCGTAAAGATAACTTTACCAAAGAAAAAGGAAAGAACCCCTACTGCTGCAATGCCGAGCCACATTGTTAATTTTGAATCACTTTTCTTTTGTTCTTCAATCATTTGCTCGTCATCCGCCGGATCAACTTCAAAGCGCTCAGTAGCGAAATTCAAGTGCTTTGACCCATTAGCACTTGCCTCGATGATTGCCACAATTCCCCGTAAAAAAGGAATCTTTTTCAAAGAAGATAACGTTTTCTGATTTTTCCTAGGTAGATGGAAATAATCAATGGAGCTATCTGTTCGACGAATGGCTGTTACGTAGTGGTGTTTTCCACCAAACATAACGCCTTCGATAACAGCTTGCCCACCATATGCAGGTTTTTTTTCATTTGCCATGTGACACCAACCTATCTAATTCTTATTATGGAAGTAAACAATGTTTAATCAGAGTTTAGCTATTATCTCTATAATACAGAATTTAGAAAGAAACCTCTACAGTGATGTTTAGAAATAAACATTATAAGAGCCAGCATATTACAAGGAACGATTAAACTGTTTATTTGGATGGTAATAATGGACAAATGATCATGATTCTTCCTTTTTCTAACGTTTAGTTTAAACGAATTGTTGGAAATTATTCCTATACTAACATTATACCCACGCATTTTTTTACTAGACATGATTAAGTTGAAAAAAAGTGTAAATTTCAGGCCACAAGATCTTTAAGGAAACATGCATACGCAAAAATTGGACATAGTAAGAATGGAGGTGTTGGAAAATGGCAGCTAAAAAAGAGGATAAAAAGAAAAAAGATCAACCAGATTTAGAGCAGAATAAAAAAGAAGAACCGATGTCTTTGATGGGGAAGTCGATTGTAACGGGATTTATTGGTGGTGTTTTTTGGAGTGCATTGGCCTATCTTGCTTACATCTTGAATTTCACAGAAGTAAGTCCTAACCTGATATTACAACCATTCGCATTAGGAAATTGGAAAGATGGCGTTGTTGGTAACGTGATAAGTATTATTATTATAGGAATAATTTCCATTGGAGCAGCATTAGTGTATTATGCAATCTTAAGACGTTTCGATGGCATATGGCTTGGTCTTGCTTACGGAGTCGCATTGTGGGCGCTGGTATTTTTTGTTCTGAATCCGATTTTTCCAAATGTAGAAACTGTTTTAGAATTATCTCGTGGAACCATAGTAACAACAATATGTCTTTATATATTGTACGGAGTGTTTATCGGATACTCGATTTCATTTGAGTATAAAGAATTCAATACCAGGTTAGAAAGCTAAGGAAAACAATAGCTTGATATGGTAGAATGTTCATGTGATGAACATTCTTTTTTATGTAATTAAAAACGTATCTAATAATATAAGTGCACATCACATTTAGGCACTACATCCTTGCTTATGAAAAGAGGTGTAAAATCATATATGAGAGTGTTAGTTATAAATGGACCGAATTTAAATCGATTAGGCGTACGTGAACCAGGAGTTTACGGGTCAAATACATTAACAGATCTTGAAAAGGATCTCTTAACATTTGGTGAAAAGTTCAACTCTGAAGTGACTTGTTTTCAATCAAATCATGAAGGTGATTTAATTGACGCGATTCATGAAGCAGATGAACAGTATGATGGAATTGTGATCAATCCTGGTGCTTTTACACATTATAGTTATGCCATTCGAGATGCAATTGCGAGTATCACTGTTCCAGTTATTGAAGTCCATATCTCAAATGTTCATGCAAGAGAGGACTTCCGCCATACATCAGTTACAGCTCCCGTTACAGCCGGTCAAATTATTGGGTTAGGGTTTAAAGGGTATGAATTAGCCATTCTTGCATTAAAAGACAAGATAGGAGGCAGTAGAACATGAAATTAGAAAACATTCGCAAACGCTTTAAAGAGTTATCCATTGAAGGGCTTGTTATAACAAGTAGTTACAATAGAAGATATATGACAGGTTTTACAGGTACAGCTGGAGTAGCCGTTATTTCTGAAGAAAAAGCTGTGTTTATTACAGATTTCCGTTATACAGAACAAGCTGCAAAAGAGATAGATGGTTTTGAAATTGTCCAACATACGGGTCCTATCGTTGAGGAAGTTGCAACTCAAGTTGAGAAACTGGGAATTAAGAGATTGGGATTTGAGCAAGATCATGTTACATATCAAACATATACAGCGTATAAAAATGCCTTGAAAAATACAGAGTTTATTCCGGTATCTGGTGCAGTAGAAAAGTTACGCTTGATAAAGTCCCCTTCAGAGATTAAGATATTAAAGGAAGCGGCTGAGATTGCTGATGCTGCGTATAAACATATTCTTACTTTTGTCAAACCGGGTTTAAAGGAGATCGACGTAGCAAATGAGCTCGAATTTTTTATGAGAAAAAACGGAGCTGTTTCTTCATCTTTTGATATTATTGTAGCATCGGGGTATCGTTCCGCATTACCACATGGTGTAGCAAGCGAAAAAGAAATTGAAAAAGGTGATTTTGTTACACTTGATTTTGGTGCATACTACAAAGGATACTGTTCAGACATTACGAGAACGTTTGCTGTAGGTGAACCGAGTGATGAACTGAAAAATATATACTCTGTAGTACTTGAAGCACAATTGCGCGGAATGAATGGTATTAAACCGGGAATGACAGGCAAGCAAGCGGACGCTTTGACTCGTGATTACATAAAAGATCAAGGCTATGGTGAGTATTTTGGTCATTCAACAGGACATGGTCTTGGAATGGAAGTACATGAAGGGCCGGCTTTATCTTTTAGATCTGATACAATTCTAGAACCAGGGATGGTTGTAACCGTTGAACCAGGTATTTATGTAGCTGGTCTTGGCGGGGTGAGAATTGAAGACGATACAGTCATAACCGCTAATGGTAATGAGTCTTTAACACATTCGCCAAAAGATCTTATTATTTTATAATAGGGAAGACATGTTCTTTACATATAAGAATGAGGTTATGAGTGAAATGCTCATGTTTCCTTATTTATTTACCAACTTAGGAGGACTATTTCATGATTTCAGTAAATGACTTTCGTACAGGATTAACGATTGAGGTGGACAACGGTATTTGGCGTGTAATGGATTTCCAACACGTGAAACCTGGAAAAGGTGCTGCATTTGTTCGTTCAAAATTACGTAATCTACGTACCGGAGCGGTTCAAGAAAAAACATTTCGTGCGGGTGAAAAAGTAGCGAAAGCTCAAATCGAAACTCGTAGAATGCAATACCTTTATGCAAATGGTGATCAGCATGCATTCATGGATACAGAAACATATGATCAAATTGAATTACCATCATCTCAAATCGAGTATGAATTGAAATTTCTTAAAGAAAATATGGAAGTTCAAATTATGATGTTTGGTACAGAAACACTCGGCGTAGAGCTTCCAAACACTGTTGAGCTGGAAGTAACAGACACTGAGCCTGGTATTAAAGGTGATACAGCTTCAGGCGGTTCTAAACCAGCTACCCTTGAAACAGGTTTAACTGTACAAGTACCATTCTTTATTAACCAAGGTGATCGTTTACTTATTAATACAACTGAAGGTAGTTACGTATCACGTGCGTAATGACTTTATTGAAAAAAGATGCTGCTTTTGTTAGCATCTTTTTTTTATTGGCTTCTTCCTTATCCCCAATATAAATAACAATGTAACAAACCTCATGATAATTCATTCATTATATTTTATCTTCTGCCATCTTTTCTGTCTAAAATACTTCTCTTTGGCATATGGTGTACAAACTTATGCTTTTAGGAGGACAACATGAAACGTTTATTTTCACATATTGATTCAACAGTATTCGCTATGGCAGGTCTTCGTTTTTTATCAGCTGGAATTGAATTAACAGCTGCTATTTTAATGTTGGTTTTTAATGATGTAAAAAAAGCAGTAACGATTAATTCATTATTGGCGATTGTTGGTCCTGTTATTTTTATTGTAACGATGACAATAGGGATTTTTCATATTGCCGATCAACTGTCTTATGCAAAACTACTATTTATTGGATTAGGTGTTTTTTTTATCCTCTTTGGAATCTACAAATAGATGAATAGCCCATATGCTTCACAATAAATCTCCGGGCTTTTATGTCATGAATGTGGTCAAGCATGCATAGATTAAAGTAACGAATAGGTTAATAGGAGGAAGCGGTATGAAAGAGTTGCTAGAAATGCTTCCGGAATCCATAAGAAAAGAAATCTTAAAGCTTCATCCTGCAAGTTTGTCTCGAGTAGAAGAAATTCGTATTCGTATCCTGAAAAAGGTTGAAGTCATCATAGCCGGGAAACCCATTTTTCTCTCATCTATGACAACATATGAAGATTCAATCAATCTATTAAACGAGCTAAGCCATTATTCAATTTATACGTTAGAAGATGAATTGAAGAAGGGCTATATCACAGTTCGAGGTGGTCACCGTGTCGGGTTAGCCGGCCGGGTGATTACAGAAAATGGACGAGTTAAAGCGATACGTGATGTAACATCTTTTAATATTCGAATTGCAAGAGAGAAGCTGGGAATTGCGGAACCATTTGTTTCATATGTCTACCATCAAAAGTGGTTAAATACCCTTATTATTGGTCCACCACAAACTGGAAAAACCACCTTGTTGCGGGATTTTGCCCGATTAATTAGCAGCGGCTATCAACATATTCCTTCAAGAAAAGTCGGAATTGTCGATGAGCGATCTGAAATAGCAGGATGTGTTAAGGGAGTACCACAGCACAGATTAGGAGATAGAGTGGATGTCCTTGATGCATGCCCTAAAGCTGAGGGAATGATGATGCTGATCAGATCGATGAGTCCGGACGTACTTGTGGTTGATGAAATCGGTACTGCTGAAGATGCAGAAGCTGTTTTAGAAGCTGTACATGCAGGTGTTCAGTTATTTGTTTCTGTACATGGATATAAAGCTAGTGAATTAATGAATCGCCCAAGCATCAGATCGTTGGTAGAGGCAAATGTTTTTGATCGGTATCTTGAATTATCAAGAAGAGATGGACCGGGAACTGTCCAGCAAATCCTAAATCATCAAGGTAAACACTTACTAAAAGAAGGAAGTGTGTCGTAAATGATCAAATGGATGGGTGCGTTCCTTATCATTATTGCTACAACTTGGGCCGGATTTGAGGCAGCAAAGCATTTAAGTCAGCGAACAAGACAACTTCGTCAGCTAAAAGTTGCCCTTCAATCCTTGGAGGCAGAAATTATGTATGGTCATACCTCGCTTATTGTGGCAGCACAGAATATTTCAAAACAGCTTCCAAAGCCATTATCAGGCTTTTTTGAACAGTTTGCTGAAAAGCTAATAAAAGGACACACAAGTGTAAAGGGTGCATGGGAGGAAAGTTTAAAGGAGATATGGCGCTTAACGGCTTTTAAACAGGGAGAATATGAGGTGTTAAAGCAATTTGGTGAAACACTCGGTCAGCATGATCGTGTTTCACAGCAAAAGCACATTAGACTTGCACTCACCCATTTAGAAAGAGAAGAAGCAGATGCTATTGATCGACAAAACCGATATGAACGTATGGTCAAAAGCTTGGGAGTCTTAACGGGGTTGTTATTAGTCATTTTATTGATGTAGGTGAAAGGGAGTTGTCGCAATGGGCGTAGATATAAACACCATTTTTCAAATTGCAGGGATAGGAATCGTCGTTGCATTCCTTCACACAATTTTAGATCAAATGGGCAAGAAGGAGTATGCACAATGGGTCACATTAATTGGCTTCATCTATATTTTGTTTATGGTGGCATCAATTGTAGATGATTTATTTAAAAAGATTAAATCAGTCTTTCTTTTTCAAGGGTAAGGGGGGCGATTTTTATCGAGATCATACAAATTGTCGGACTAGGATTAATTGCAACCTTTCTTGCCCTTATCGTAAAGGAGCAAAAACCTACTTTTGCATTTATGCTTGTTGTATTTGTGGGATGTGTGATTTTTCTTTTTTTAATTGATCAAGTGTATGAAATTGTCCGAATGGTTGAACGGATTGCTCTGAATGCAAATGTAAATTTGATTTATGTTGAAACAATCCTAAAAATAATCGGCATCGCTTATATAGCAGAGTTTGGTGCGCAAATTACAAAAGACGCAGGACAAGGTGCCATTGCTTCTAAGATTGAATTAGGTGGGAAAATTCTAATTCTTACTATGGCTATCCCCATTTTAACGGTTATTATTGAGACGGTTCTAGGGATGATACCAGGAACATAATCCATTCTTAACAAGAAGAAAGGCTGAATGAAGAGAGAAAGAAGCTGAATAAGTTGGAGGTGTGTGAATGCGGCAAATACTTACTTTCGTATTCTTTGTTTCTATTTTTCTAGTAGTCCCGATAAATGTACAAGCCTCCACGACTCCACAGCAAACATCAGAAGAAGCCAATTCGGATTTGGAAATAAATGCCGAGAGCTTTGTTAATGAACAGGTTGAAAATCTTGAAATCACAGATATCAAAACCTATTGGGATGAGGTCATGACAAAATACGGAGGATTTTTACCCGAAAGTCAAAAAGGTAGTCTTCTTCAATTCCTAAATGGTGAAAAAGAACTTTCTTTTCAAGAATGGATAAAAGCTTTTTTGAAATTTATGTTTCATGAATTAATAGCGAATGGAAAATTACTGGGCACACTTATTTTGCTAACAATTTTTAGTATGCTTTTGCAGTTATTGCAAAATGCCTTCAATCAAAGCGCTGTAAGCAAAGTGGCATATGCTTTGGTTTATATGGTATTAATCATTATTGCCCTAAATAGTTTTCATGTGGCCATTGAGTATACAAATGAAGCGATCCATGCAATGACGAACTTTATTTTGGCACTGATTCCACTTTTATTAGCACTAATGGCTTCTTCCGGTGGACTAGCCTCTGCAGCATTTTTTCATCCTGTCATCATTTTTCTTATGAATACAAGCGGCCTATTGATTCAGAATGTTGTGTTGCCGCTATTATTTTTATCTGCCCTTTTGAATATCGTAAGCACACTAACAGATCAATACAAAGTCACCCAGCTTGCTAACTTGTTAAGGAATATAAGTATCGGTTTATTAGCCTCCTTTCTTACGATTTTTCTAGGTGTCATATCTGTCCAGGGAGCCTCGGCGGCTGTAACAGACGGAATTACGATCCGAACGGCAAAATTTATTACGGGGAATTTTATTCCTGTCCTAGGAAGAATGTTTACAGATGCTACGGACACAGTCATAAGTGCATCTGTTTTATTGAAAAACACAGTTGGCGTACTTGGAGTAGCGGTACTGTTGTTTATCGTCGCTTTCCCTGCGATTAAAGTATTATCTCTTGCATTAATCTATAAGTTTGCAGCAGCAATTCTACAACCACTTGGCGGGGGACCTGTCATTTCCTGTTTAGACATCATTAGTAAAAGTGTCATTTATATATTTGCTGCATTGGCTATTGTGTCGTTAATGTTTTTCTTAAGTTTAACAGTTATTATCGCTGCCAGTAATTTAACAATCATGATGCGTTAAAAGGGAGGAGATAAAATGTCGTTTCTAACAGAATGGATAACCAATATCATTGTTTTTATTTTACTGGCCGTTGTTATCGACCTTTTATTACCGAATTCCTCTATGCAAAAATACGCAAAAATGGTCATTAGTTTACTGTTAATCATTGTCATTATCAATCCGATTTTTAAAATTTTTTCAACAGATATGAATGACGTACTAGCGGAATTCAATCTTCAAGCGGCTTCAGAGGATGAAAACGGAAAAAATTTAATAGAATTTCAGAAAAAAGAAATACAAGCCTCACAACGTGCATATATTTTAGAACAAATGGCTGTCCAAATGAAAACGATGGCAGAAGAGGAGCTGGTGCAAAAATATGATGTGATGATTGAATCAATCCTTCTTTCCGAATCAGAAAATGTAGGAGACATTGCCTCTCAAAAGGATTTGCAACATATTCAGGTAATCTTAAAACCAAAAGAAGCAACAGAAGTAGCAGGGGATGGAACAGTGGAAGTTATTGAGCCGGTCAATATTGATGCATCTAAAGACATAACAAAAAATGAATCTGTAGATAACATTCATACAGAAGTAATCGCAGCATCGTTAGCAAAAATTTGGGAAGTCGAAGAAGAAAAAATCACATTGGATCTGGAAAGGGGGGAGGAGTCATTAAATGAGCAATAAAGAAAGCTTTATAGATAAACTTAAAGCAATTCTTGGTCAGTCAAACTCGAAGAAACCATCAAAATATCATTATTTTATTCTAGTGTTTGTTCTAGGAGTTGCCTTTATGCTAGTAAGCAATCTTTTTACAAGCAGTCCGGAACAATCACAGAACTCAATACAAACATCCGCTAATACCTCAGCAAATGAAGAAACTGAGGTATTTAAACAGACAAATGGTGATAAGACTGACTCCATCTCTGATTATGAAGCTGAATATGAGAATCAATTAAAGGAAGTGCTAGAAACAATATCAGGGGTTGGTGAGGTACATGTCGTTGTAAATGTGGATTCCACCTCAAAGAAGATTGTTGAGAAAAACACCGTCACGCAGAGCCAAACAACTACAGAGACAGATCGTGAAGGTGGTAAACGTGAAGTAGAGGATTCTTCAACAGATGAACAAGTTGTCATTATCCAAGATGGTGAAAAAGAGGCACCCATTGTCATTCAAACAAAAAAGCCTGAGATTCGCGGTGTCTTAGTCGTTGCCGGTGGTGCTGACAACATTCACATAAAAAAGACCATTGTAGAATCGGTTACGAGAGTGTTGGGAGTACCCAGCCACCGAGTAGCTGTAGCATCGAAAAAAATGAAGGAGGATGAATAGATGATGTTGAAAAAGCAAACGGTTTGGCTATTAACAATGCTAAGTTTAGTGGTGGTATTATCTGTATATTATGTTACTTCTCCGGAGGGTGGATCCAGTAATGTTGTTATGACTGGTGACGATCAAAAAGTGAGTGAAAATGCAAAAACTGAGGATGGTCAGGAGGTAGCGAAAGAAGAGGGGACAGAAGCTGAAAATGCTGAAGCTACTGAAACAACAGAAGAATCAGAAGCAACAGAAGAATCCCAAGCAACTGACACAGATGAAACATCAGAAAAAACTGAAGGTACTGAAGCTGGTGAAGAAGGTGAAGTACAAACTGAAGAGTTAGAAGATGGAACTGTTATCTCAAGCTCCAGTGTTTCAAGTGATGAATTATTTACTGAACTTCGTTTGCAATTAGATGATCAACGAAATGAGTTAAAAGAGCAATTACAAACGATCGTTGCAAGTAATGATGCATCTGCAACAGAGAAAAGCGACGCTTATGATGAAATGGAAGCATTGAATGATGCAGCAAGAAAGGAAATGCTTCTTGAAACATTAATTAAATCAAAAGGATTTGACGATGCACTTGTTCGTGCGGATGGGAATAATGTGAAAATTACTGTAAAAGCAAAAGAACATAATGCATCTTCAGCTAACCAAATCATGACACTTGTAAGAGATGAAATGGAAAATATGGAAGATGTTATTGTAACTTTCGAGCCTGCTCAATAAAGATGGTATAATAGGAAGGGTCAATCCATAAAGGGTTGATCCTTTTCCTGTTCTATCCATATTCTTCAAATTTTTATGAGAAAAGATCATCCAATAAGAAAAATATTCTCGCTCCTTCAGTAGAATTGCTCATAAATGGGAAGAATTAATGTTGAATTTCTTCTATTATGTATCGTAAGATGGTATTATGGGACTAAGTTTTAGTACTAGATTATAAAATAAAAGATCATGAGTTTTACCATGGTCACATGAATTAAAGGGGTGCTTAAGCATGCTAAAGATCCAGGAAATCAGAGAAATTATTAAATTAATTGATCATTCCTCTATTAATGAATTTACATTTGAACAAGATGGTTCAAAAATAAAAATGAAAAAACAAACAAATGAGGTTGAAACAGTCGTACGTAATGTAGTGGCTGCTCCACCAGCTGAAGCTGTCCATGTGCAGCAAGAAACACAAGCAGCACCTGCACAACCAGCAACACTTGAGGTTGCCGCACCGATAGAGGAGTCTAAAGCAGACACCGCAAATTTACATAAAATTACGTCTCCAATGGTTGGGACATTCTATGCAGCTTCATCTCCTGAGGCAGGAAATTATGTTGAAGTTGGCTCTAAAGTTACAAATGATTCTGTTGTTTGTATCGTAGAAGCGATGAAACTTTTTAATGAAATCGAAGCAGAAGTAAAAGGTGAGATTGTTGAAATACTCGCAGAAAATGGACAACTTGTTGAGTATGGTCAACCTCTATTCCTTGTAAAGCCTGAGTAAGGAGCTAAAATGATGATTAAGAAATTATTAATAGCCAATCGAGGCGAGATTGCTGTTCGAATAATCCGAGCATGTAAAGAGCTTGATATTGAAACAGTTGCTGTTTTTTCAGAAGCGGACAGAGAAGCCCTGCATGTACAGTTAGCTGACGAAGCTTATTGTATTGGTCCAACAGCTTCAAAAGACAGCTATTTAAACTTTACGAATATTATTAGCGTAGCTAAGCTAACGGGAAGTGATGCGATACACCCGGGATACGGCTTTTTAGCAGAAAATGCCGACTTTGCTGAGCTTTGTAAAGAATGTAATATTATCTTCGTAGGTCCTAGTGCTGACGCAATTTCGAAAATGGGAACAAAAGATGTTGCAAGGGAAACGATGCGCCAAGCCGGTGTTCCGATTGTCCCGGGCTCAAAAGGAATTATTGAGAACATTAATGATGCGAAAAAATTAGCCAACGATATGGGATATCCTGTTATAATTAAAGCAACTGCTGGCGGAGGAGGTAAAGGTATCCGTGTTGCTCAAGACGAGCAGGCACTTATAAAAGGAATCGAAATCACCCAGCAAGAGGCAGCAACTGCGTTTGGAAATCCTGGAGTATATATTGAAAAATACATTGAAGATTTCCGTCACGTAGAAATTCAGGTGTTAGCTGATACCCATGGTAATACAATACATCTAGGTGAACGTGATTGTTCAATTCAACGTAGACTTCAAAAATTAATAGAAGAAACTCCATCACCAGCTCTTGACGAAGATATTCGTTCGCAAATGGGAGAAGCGGCAGTTAAGGCAGCTGAAGCAGTTCAATATACTGGTGCAGGAACAGTTGAATTCATTTTTGACCATGTAAATAAGAAGTATTATTTTATGGAAATGAATACTCGTATCCAAGTTGAACATCCAGTAACTGAAATGGTAACGGGCATAGACTTAATAAAAGAACAAATTAAAGTAGCTTCCGGTGAGAAATTGTCTGTATCACAAGATGAAGTAACATTTAATGGCTGGTCTATTGAGTGTCGTATTAATGCAGAAAATCCAGAAAAGAACTTCATGCCGTCTCCAGGCAGAATTGAGATGTACTTACCTCCGGGAGGTTTGGGTGTAAGAGTGGATTCAGCAGCATATCCCGGATATTCAATTCCGCCATATTATGATTCAATGATTGCAAAGCTAATAACATATGGTGCTACCAGAGAAGAAGCAATCTCTCGAATGAAACGTGCATTAAGTGAATTTGTGATAGAAGGTGTATCTACTACAATTCCATTCCATTTGAGACTTCTTGATCACGAAAAATTTGTTAGCGGAGAGTTTAATACAAAATTTTTAGAACTGCATAAAGTGATGGAATCATAAAAATACACGGAGGTGCGATTCTTGAAAGAGACAAATAATGTGTTAGAAATGAATCCTGAGAATAATGGTTTAGGTAAAGTTGAAATTGCTCCGGAAGTCATTGAAGTGATAGCAGGTATTGCTGCTTCTGAAATTGAAGGTGTTGCTTCAATGCGAGGTAATTTTGCAGCAGGGGTTGTAGAGCGTTTAGGAAAGAAAAACCATGGTAAAGGTGTAAAAGTTGATTTAACTGACGTAGGAATCATTATCGACGTATATTGTGTAATGATCTTTGGTGTATCCATTCCGACTGTTGCTCAAAAAATTCAAGATAATATTCGTCAAGCATTATTGAATATGACAGCATTAGAAGTGAACGAAGTGAATATTCACGTTGTGGGTGTTCAATTTGAAACTAAAACTCAAGATGTTGAAGTAGATCAAGAAATGTAATGAAGAAACCAAGTTTCAAAAAAGCCAAGGGTTATACCTTTGGTTTCTTTTTTTGTGTAAGATCAGATAGTATAAGAAAAACTAAGGCGTTCGACATAAGGACTTGGCGATTAGCCAAGTTTTTCTAATCGTCTAGGAAATTATGTGGATAAGGGCGCGACATCCAGCTCCAGCGCCTAGCCACAAAGGAATTGAAGACAAAGAACGTCTTCTATTGCTTTGCGTCTTATTTGCCCTAGGCTGATCAAGGCGCTTGCGCTTTTGTTCTTACATAGTATTTAGTTAAATTGGTTTATAGTATAGTTATCACTGGTTATATTGTTAATAGGATATATTTAAACAACGAATGTTTATTTGGATAAAAGCCTTTTCATTCGGGATATAACAAAAAACATATGAAATTACGAATGAATCTGCTAGTTAGATATGGTATGATCACTTTATGACATTCGACATTTTTAAACATTAAAGGAGCAAGTATAGAATGAAGCGTAGAACAGCAAGGGAAAAGGCCCTGCAGGCACTATTTCAAGTAAATGTTAGCCAAACAGACCCAAATGAAGCAATTGAGCATGCGTTGGAAGAGGAACGATCAGACGCGTTTTTGAACCAGCTCGTTTTCGGAACAATAGAACATCAAAAGGAGTTGGATGAGCTCATTGCTCCACACCTTGTTAACTGGACAATTGAGCGTTTAGCAAATATCGATAAAACGATATTACGTATGGCTGCATATGAACTGAAATTTGCAGAAGATGTTCCTGCAAATGTAGCGATTGATGAAGCTGTTGAATTAGCAAAGGCATTTGGTGATGACCATTCAAGTAAGTTTGTTAATGGTGTACTTTCTAAAATTAAACAAAATCTAGAGAGATAACTTTAGGAGGAATTAGGAATGGCTGCAACAATCATTGATGGTAAAGAATTATCAAAAACAAAAAGAAGTGAGCTGGCGGTAGAGGTAGAACAAATTAAGTCAAGGGGATTACTGCCGAAGCTCGTTGTTATTTTAGTAGGAGATAACCCTGCATCTGTTTCTTACATCAGAGGAAAGCAAAAAGCTGCTGAAGAAATCGGTGTCGGATTTAAATTGGAACATTTCCCTGAGTCTCTAAGTGAAAATGAACTTCTTGATGTTATTGAGAGCTATAATAACAATAATGAATATCACGGGATTTTAGTTCAACTTCCATTACCGGGACATATTAATGAAACAGCTGTTGTAGAAAAAATATCACCTCTAAAAGATGTTGACGGCTTCCACCCAATCAATATCGGTAGAATGATGACTGGACAAGATACATTTTTACCATGCACACCTGCAGGTATTGTTGAAATGATCAAATCAGTAGGTGTTGAAATAGCCGGAAAAAATGTGGTAGTAGTTGGAAGAAGTAATATTGTCGGTAAACCGGTAGGTCAATTACTATTAAACGAACATGCAACAGTTACTTATTGCCATTCAAAAACAAAAGATTTAACTTCTTATACAAAAGAAGCGGATATTTTGGTTGCAGCTGTTGGACGAGCTAATTTTATTAAGGGGAACCAAATCAAACCTGGTGCAGTCGTGATTGATGTTGGTGTAAATCGATTAGATACTGGGAAATTGGTTGGGGATGTAGTATTTGATGAGGCGAAGGAAGTGGCTAGTTTCTTAACACCTGTTCCAGGGGGAGTAGGCCCAATGACGATCACAATGCTTGCCCATAACACTGTACAATCAGCAAAAAATTCCTTGGAAAGCAAATAAGCCTTCTATTAATTAAGAAAGTTTTGGGCGGAATGAGGCTTAGCATTCTGTCCTTAACTTTTTTTAGGATCTATATGATTGGAAAGGAGGCAAATATATGAGTGAACCCAGGTATGTGACAGTTACAGCACTTACAAAATATATAAAACGTAAGTTTGATGTTGATCCTCATCTGACTGATATATGGATTAAAGGAGAAATTTCAAATTTCAATCTACATAGTCGGGGACATATGTACTTTACGCTAAAGGATGAAAAAGCAAGAATCCAAGCTGTGATGTTTGCTGGAGCTAATAAATCCTTGAAATTTAAGCCTGAAAACGGCATGAAGGTTCTATTACGTGGTGAAATCACTGTATATGAACAAAGTGGCGGATATCAAGTATATGTTAAAGAGATGCAGCCCGATGGGATCGGCAGTCTTTATTTGGCTTATGAAGAATTAAAGAAAAAGCTTCAACTAGAAGGTCTTTTTGAAGAGAAATATAAAAAACCAATACCAAGATATCCTAATGAAGTCGGGGTTATCACTTCACCAACCGGAGCGGCGATTCGAGATATTTTAACAACAATAAATAGAAGATATCCAATGGCTAAGGTCATATTAATTCCAGCGCTTGTTCAAGGTGTTCAAGCAGGTCCGTCCGTTGCTAAGGCAATAAAAATGGCAAACCGATTAGGAACCCTAGATGTATTAATTGTTGGTCGTGGTGGAGGATCAATTGAGGAATTATGGGCATTTAATGAAGAAATAGTTGCTCGTGAGATATTCTCTTCACAAGTGCCGATCATTTCAGCAGTTGGACATGAAACAGATTTTACAATTGCAGATTTTGTAGCCGATTTACGTGCACCCACACCTACTGGTGCTGCAGAGATGGCTGTTCCACATTCTACAGAATTGTTGGAAAGAATTTTAGAACGAAAAAACCGATTAACAAGAGCAATGACAGAAAAATTGAGTACACAAAAGGAAAAGCTGAATCATTATAGAACATCCTATGCGTTTCGATATCCTAAACAGCTTTATTTGCAAAAGGAACAACAGCTTGACAACATAATTGATCGATTGCATAAAGAAGGAGAAAGAGTGATCCTTCGTAAAAAAGAAACGTATACATATGTTAAAAACCGACTTGAAAAAGTTCATCCAAAGGATCAGGTAAAACGCTCGAATGAAGCATATGAGACTTTGTTAAGAAAGCTTAACAGGGAAATGTCATCAATCATCACACATAAACATTCGCAATTTCATGCTACAATTGATAAACTAAATGCATTAAGTCCGTTAAAAATTATGGACCGCGGGTATAGCCTGGTTTACCAAGAAGATAAGCTGATCAAAAGCGTAAATCAAATTTCTAAAGGTCAAGTATTAAAGGTGCAATTAAAAGATGGACAACTTGATTGTGAAGTTCAGGGAATAGAGGAGCGTAAGATTCATGAGTAATGAAAAACAAAGTAAAGATGAAGAATTATCATTCGAACAGGCCATGCAACAGCTCGAGGAGATTGTTGGAAAGCTTGAAGAAGGTGATGTTCCGTTAGAAAAAGCAATCGAATATTTTCAAAATGGTATGGAACTTTCCAAGCTTTGTCATGATAAGCTGCAGCATGTTGAAAAACAGATGGATTATATATTGCGTGAAGATGGTGAATTAAAGCCGTTTGAGCTTCAGGAGGAAGAAAAATCGTGAATATAAATGTGAACGATTTTCTAATCTCTCGTAAAAAGAAAATTGAAGAAGCTTTGCCGCTATTTATTAGCGATTTATCTACTCCTCAATCAATTAAAGAATCAATGCTTTATTCATTAAAAGCAGGTGGGAAGCGCTTACGACCAGCGCTGGTCTTGGCTTTACTTCATACGTATAAAAAGCCTGAGGACATAGGAATTGCGACTGCCTGTGCAATTGAAATGATTCATACATACTCATTAGTACATGATGACTTACCTTGTATGGATGATGATGATTTGAGAAGAGGAAAGCCGACTAATCATAAAGTATTCGGAGAAGCAGTTGCCGTTTTAGCAGGTGATGGTTTATTAACACAGAGTTTTTCTCTGATCGTTGATGATCCAGCTATAAAAGCTGAGAATAAGTTAAGACTAGTATCTGAACTTGTTAAAGCAGCTGGTGCAGAAGGAATGGTTGGCGGACAAGTTGCAGATATGGAAGGTGAAGCAAAAAGTCTAAGCCTTGAGGAACTTCAATATATCCATGAAAATAAAACGGCTAAATTATTAGGCTTTAGTATACTTGCTGGAGCAATATTAGCAGAAGCCCCAGAAGAAGATATTGAAAAACTAAGAGAATTTTCTTATCATATTGGAATTGCGTTCCAAATTAGAGATGATATTTTGGATATTGAGGGCAGTCAAGATAAGCTTGGGAAGCCTGTAGGATCAGATACGCTTAATGAAAAAACAACATATCCTTCTATTCTTTCTATGCAGGGGGCTAAAGAAAAACTTCAAGATCATATTAAGCAAGCGAAAGAATTGCTTCAGCACCTATCAACAAAAACCGAATTATTGGAACAGTTTTGTGATTTAATTGCCAAAAGAGATCATTAATTTATGATTAACATCTAACCGTTTTCCATTTGGAGACGGTTTTTTATTAGTTGTTTCTTTACCTGTAATGACGGGTAAACCATATATGAAAAGTTGTATAGAAAATCATGATTATGATAGCGTCCCAGGTAATGTTATGCATAAAACATTGTAATTAGTGCTTTTTTATGGTAAGTTTTTTTTGCTTACTAAAAGTCATCATAAACAATTGTTTTTAAAAATATTTTAACCTTGGTGATTTATACGTTAAAATAGATAGATAAGAATATAATAGAACTAAAGTATATAGTAGAGAAGTAAACTGAATTGAAAGTGAGTGATCCATTTGGATCTTCTATCCATTAAAGACCCAAGCTTTTTGAAAAAATTATCAAATAATGAACTTGAACAATTAAGTGCGGACATTCGAAAATTTCTTATAGAAAAATTATCTGGAACAGGTGGACATATTGGTCCTAACCTGGGTGTCGTTGAATTAACTATTGCACTTCATAAAGTATTTAACAGTCCAAAAGACAAATTTATTTGGGATGTTGGTCATCAATCATATGTACATAAAATCCTAACCGGACGAGCTGGTGATTTTGATACATTACGTCAATATAAAGGGTTATCGGGTTTTCCGAAGCGTGATGAAAGTCCTCATGATGTATGGGAAACCGGTCATAGCTCTACATCATTATCCGCTGCAATGGGGATGGTTATAGCAAGAGATATTAAACAAACAAAAGAGCATATTATCCCGATTATCGGAGACGGAGCATTAACAGGCGGTATGGCACTTGAAGCTCTCAACCACATAGGACATGAACAAAAGGATGTTATTGTGGTCCTCAATGATAATGAAATGTCTATAGCGCCGAATGTCGGTGCTCTCCATAATGTGCTTGGCAGACTTAGAACAGCAGGGAAGTATCATTGGGTAAAAGATGAGCTCGAATACCTTTTGAAAAGGATTCCAGCCGTTGGAGGAAAGCTTGCTTCAACAGCTGAGCGTGTAAAAGACAGTTTAAAATATATGCTTGTCTCTGGAATCTTTTTTGAAGAATTAGGGTTTACTTATTTAGGTCCTGTAGATGGTCATAATTATGATAATTTATTTGAAAATCTTCAATACGCAAAAAAAACATCAGGACCCGTACTACTTCATGTTATTACGAAAAAAGGAAAAGGATATAAGCCTGCTGAGTCTGATACAATCGGAACTTGGCATGGAACAGGTCCTTACAAAATTGAAACAGGTGATTTTGTAAAACCTAAGGTCATTGGGCCTGCTTGGAGTAAGTTAGTAAGTGATACCGTTCAAAAAGTTGCACGTGAAGATAAACGTGTAGTGGCCATTACACCGGCAATGCCTGTTGGATCTAAACTTGAAGCTTTCGCAGAAGAATTCCCGGATCGAATGTTCGATGTCGGAATTGCCGAGCAGCATGCTACAACAATGGCTGCAGGTTTAGCAACGCAAAATATGAAGCCGTTTTTAGCGATATATTCGACCTTCCTTCAAAGGGCATATGATCAAGTGCTTCATGATATTTGCCGCCAAAATTTAAATGTATTTATTGGTATCGACCGTTCAGGACTTGTAGGTGCTGATGGAGAAACACATCAGGGTGTATTTGATATTGCCTTCTTAAGACATTTACCGAATATGGTCATAATGATGGCAAAAGATGAAAACGAAGGACAACATTTAGTAAATACTGCATTAAAATATGAGGATGGACCAATTGCGCTTCGATATGCAAGAGGAAACGGTATTGGAGTACCTATGGATGAAGATCTTAAAGTGATACCGATTGGTACGTGGGAAGTGTTAAAAGAAGGTCGAGATGCTGTTATCCTTACATTTGGAACAACCATTGAGATGGCGATGGAAGCAGCAGATAAATTAGCTGAACAAGGAAAATCTATCCGGGTAGTGAATGCTCGTTTTATTAAACCTTTAGATGAAAAAATGCTTCATAAAGTATTCGCGGAAAAGATTCCGATCCTAACCATTGAAGAAGCCGTATTACAAGGAGGATTTGGAAGTTCAATCCTTGAATTTGCACAAGAGCATAATTACACTCAAACAATTATTTCTCGTATTGGAATTCCTGACAAATTTATTGAACATGGAAGTGTATCAAAATTACTTGAAGAAATAGGAATGACAACAGAGCAGGTAGTAGACAAATTGATGACATTGTTACCTGAACAAGAGAAAAGAGTTTTACGATCATGAGTAATAAAAAGGAAAGACTAGATATCCTTCTAGTTGAAAATGGATTATTTGAAACAAGAGAAAAAGCAAAACGTGCTATTATGGCAGGTGTAGTATACGGTAATGAAGAGCGGCTTGATAAGCCTGGTGAAAAAGTATCTCGGGATTTAGTGCTAACAGTTAAAGGACAAACTCTTCCATACGTTAGTCGCGGAGGATTAAAATTAGAAAAAGCAATAAATGAATTTAATGTTAATGTTCAAGATAAAATTATGATAGATATCGGATCTTCTACAGGAGGATTTACAGACTGCGCTCTTCAGAATGGAGCAAAACTGTCGTATGCACTTGATGTTGGCTATAATCAACTAGCATGGAAACTACGTCAAGATGATCGTGTAGTTGTAATGGAAAGAACAAACTTTCGTTACGTAACACCTTCTGATTTTCAAGAAGGAATGCCGGAATTTGCATCAATTGATGTTTCCTTTATATCATTACGATTAATTTTCCCTGTTCTAAAAACAATTCTTTGTCCTGAGAGTGATGTAGTTGCTTTAATTAAGCCACAATTCGAGGCAGGGAGAGAGTTTGTTGGAAAAAAAGGGATTGTCCGAGATCCTTCAGTACATGAATTTGTCTTAAAAGAAATGTTGGCTTTTGTATTGAAGCAAGGATACGATGTTCATAATCTTTCTTACTCACCTATTACAGGCGGGGATGGCAATATCGAGTTTCTTCTTCACTTAAGTTGGGAAGGAAGCCAAGCGGAAGGAACGAATTATCTTGAAAAAACAGAAAGACAAATTGTCGATGAGGCACATTTAATATTAAAAGAAAAAAAACAAACTGAAAAACAGGAGTAGCAGGTTCGCTATTTCCTGTTTTTTTGATGAAAGAATAGTCTGTATATTCATGCAAAACTTAGGTTAAGTCTTACATCCATTATCTTTCATTTGTTTAATTTTATGCACTTTTTCAGTGTGCGTTTGAATAAATCTGTACAATTAAAGGGATTTAATATAAGATAAAAGGTATAAACATACAGAGATAATTGATTCGCAGCAACGAAAAAAGGGGTGCCTTAGATGAATAAAGGACAAAGACATATAAAAATACGTGAAATTATCACGAATAATGATATTGAAACACAAGATGAATTAGTTGATTTATTAAAAGGAATGGGCTTTAATGTTACACAAGCCACTGTTTCTCGAGATATAAAAGAGCTTCACTTGGTGAAGGTTCCGATGTTGGATGGCCGTTATAAGTATAGTTTACCAGCAGATCAGCGTTTTAATCCTTTACAAAAGTTGAAAAGGGCGCTAATGGATGCTTTTGTGAAAATTGATTCCGCAGGACATATGCTTGTCATGAAAACACTGCCAGGTAACGCCAATGCTATCGGTGCATTAATTGATAATCTTGATTGGGATGAAGTACTAGGTACAATTTGTGGTGATGATACGATTCTGATTATATGTAGAACACCGCTTGATACCGAGAACATTACACAGCGATTTTTAGATATGCTTTAATTAAAAGAATAAATATAAGAGGTGGATTCTGTTTGTTAGCGGAATTATCAATAAAAAACTTTGCTATTATTGAATCTTTGACTGTTTCCTTTGAAAAAGGTTTAACTGTTTTAACAGGTGAAACAGGGGCAGGTAAATCAATTATAATAGATGCGATTCATTTATTGGCTGGAGCACGGGGCTCTTCTGAATTTGTGCGATATGGTGAAAAACGGGCAGAGTTAGAAGCGCTTTTTCTATTAGATGAGGATCAACACCCGGTTTATGAACGTTGTGAAGAATTTGGCATTGATATGAGTGACGGTATGATTATTCTCCGTAGAGATATGAGTTCCTCAGGAAAAAGTATTTGTCGTATAAATGGAAAGCTCGTGACTATAGCAGTATTAAGAGAGATAGGTCAGTTATTAGTTGATATCCATGGACAACATGATAACCAGGAGCTAATGAATGAGGAAAATCACTTATCATTGTTAGATCAATATAGTGGTAAAGAAGTCAAAAGTGCTCTTATTGCTTATTTAGAGCTTTATCAACGTTACGATGGGTTAAAAAGAAAAATTATTCAGCTTTCGGAAAATGAACAAGAGATGGCTCATCGCCTTGATTTGCTTCAATTTCAACTTGAAGAAATTGAAAATGCTGAATTACAACCTAAAGAAGATGAGCTGCTTCAGGAAGAGAAGCATCAAATTTCAAATTATGAAAAAATCTATGATTCATTAAACAACAGTTACAATTCATTGCATGGTGAGCAAAGAGGGTTGGACTGGGTTGGCCTAGCGATGAGCCATCTTGAAAATGTAAGTCATATAAATATAAAATTAAAAGAATTATCCGAGACAATTTCAAATGCGTTTTATATGATAGAAGATCTCTCATATGAAGTTCGGAATGAATTAGACTCATTGGAATTTGACCCGGAGAGATTAAACTATGTTGAAAGTCGTTTAAATGAAATTAATCATTTAAAACGTAAATATGGACAATCAGTTGAAGAGATTTTAACCTACTCTGCGAAAATCGAAGAAGAAATTGATACAATTCAAAACAAAGATAGTCATTTAACCAAATTGCAAAAAGAACTTGAATCAGTGCTGGAAGACCTTTCTGTTGAAGCAAAAAACATTTCAGCTATACGCAAGAAACACGCGAAGGTATTAATTAATGAAATACATCAAGAATTAAAAGAACTGTATATGGAAAAAACAAGCTTTGATGTAAATATTGATGAGAGGCGTACACCGTCACATGAGTTAAAATATAGTTCTAACGGTGTCGATGAAATCGAATTTTATATATCAACAAATCCGGGGGAACCGCTTAAACCACTTAGTAAAACAGCATCAGGTGGAGAGCTTTCAAGAATTATGCTTGCGATGAAAAGTATTTTCTCCCAACACCAAGGGATTACTTCAATTATATTCGATGAAGTAGATACAGGTGTAAGCGGGCGGGTTGCCCAAGCAATAGCGGAAAAAATTTATCGTGTCTCAAGTGGTTCACAAGTATTATGTATTACACACTTACCGCAAGTTGCAGCAATGGCAGATACCCACTTATATATCGCAAAAGAAACAAAAGCCGGTAGAACAAAAACAAGTGTAAAACCTTTAAATGAAGAAGAAAAAATTAAAGAAATTGGTCGTATGATTGCAGGTGTTGAAGTGACTGAATTATCTAAAGAACATGCTAAAGAACTTCTTTCTCTTGCACACACGGCAAAACGATAAATTGAGGCTACCATACTTTATATGGTAGCTTTTTTATCGTCCAAGAAAATATAAAATTGTGGATAAGGGTGCGACATCCAGCTCCAGCGCCTAGCCCCTCAGGTCATAAGCCAATTTAGAAATGAAGGCAAAGAACACCTTCTATTCTAAATCGTCTTATGCTTGTCGGGGCTGATCAAGGCGCTTGCGCTCTTAAAGTAACTACCAAGATTAACATTGCCAACACGGCAAAAGACTATACGATGGGAACGGATTTTGCCAAATTTTAAAATCTTCAAGAGGATATACGTAAAATCCTGCTAAAACATGCAACAAATCCTTCATTTTTCTAGTTATTCAAGTTATAAATAAGCTTCCAAAAGGCTACATTAAAACTGTAGCCATAAAGACTTTATGGTGTGGGTTAGGAGCGAGGAGAGTGAAGGTTTTTGCAGACAGATAAAATGAGAAAATTAGTTGGTGTACTTCTCCTTGTGTTAGTAATGAGTTTAGGTTTTATAAAAGAAGTTCAAGAATATGTAAAGATGCCAAAAACGGTAACAGTATTTCAGTCTCAAACAATGAGTGTTGACAATTCTTTACCTGTAAATGCTAATCAACCTTCTGAGGAAGCATTTACTGTTCAAAAAAATAATGATGGTAAAACACTTGATATACATGGGAAACAAGCAGGTGAAGGTGAAGTTGTTTTTGATCTTGCAGGCTTTCCTGTGAAAAAAGCCGGTGTAAAGGTTTTACCTGATTTTAAGGTTATACCTGGTGGGCAGTCAATAGGTGTAAAACTAAATACTCTTGGCGTATTGGTGGTAGGCCACCATCAAATTGATACAACTGACGGTAAAAAATCTCCCGGTGAACTAGCAGGTGTTGAAATAGGAGACATTATTACTCATATTAATGGAAAAAAAATTGAACAGATGAGTGATGTTACTCCGTTTATTCAAAAAGCTGGAAAAACTGGAGAACCTCTTGACTTAGTTTTAAACAGGGAACAAGTAGAAGTAAAGACCAAATTGTATCCTCTTAAAGACGAACATGATCATTCCTATCGTATTGGATTATATATTCGAGATTCTGCAGCTGGAATTGGAACAATGACATTTTATGACCCTAAGTCGAAAAAATACGGTGCATTAGGACATGTTATATCTGATATGGATACGAAAAAACCGATTGTTGTTGACAATGGACAAATTGTTCGTTCTACAGTTACCTCAATTGAAAAAGGAAGCAATGGTAATCCTGGTGAGAAATTAGCAAGATTTTCAAGTGATCGTCAAGTAATTGGGAATATTACGAGAAACAGTCCTTTTGGAATTTTTGGTGAATTAAATCAGGGTATTAATAATGGTGTAATGGATAAAGCGATGCCTATTGCCTTATCAAATGAAGTGAAAGAAGGACCGGCTAAAATTTTAACTGTAGTAGATCAAGACAAAGTTGAGGAATTTGAAGTTGAAGTAGTTAGTTCTGTTCCTCAAAAATTCCCGGCAACAAAAGGAATGGTTATAAAGATTACCGATCAACGACTACTTGATAAAACAGGTGGCATTGTTCAAGGAATGAGCGGTAGTCCTATTATCCAAAACGGTAAAGTAATAGGAGCCGTGACACATGTTTTTGTTAACGATCCAACTTCAGGATATGGAGTTCATATAGAATGGATGTTAAATGAAGCAGGTATAGATATATATGGAAATCAAGAACAAAAAGCGAGCTAAACTCTTACTGTCAAGAAATTTAATTTCTTGACAGTTTTTTTTTTTTTTTTTTTTTTCTTTTTGCACTCCCTAATTTAACCTTTTCATTTTTGACAAATTTATGTACAATAAAAGAGAAAGATTTTTCGACAAAACCATGTGTTTAGTTAATTGTCAAATGATGCAATAAGTCGAAAAACGAAGTAAAATGAAGAAAATCGTAGTTTACCTCCATTTTTTAAAGTTTTTTTGAAAAAATAAAGGGTTTTTTATAGGATTGTCGAAATTATTTATTATGTAATCATATGTAAAGATATCAGACATATTGGCAAATCAACACTGAGGAGGAAGTTTTTGTGGGAAAAATAAAAGTTTGTATAGTTGATGATAACCGAGAGCTTGTAGGTTTATTGGAGGAGTATCTTTCAAGTCAGGATGATATTGAAGTTCTTGGTGTAGCATATAATGGTCAAGAATGTTTAACAATGTTAAAAGATAAAGATCCCGATGTATTAGTATTAGATATTATTATGCCTCACTTAGACGGTTTAGGTGTTTTAGAAAAACTTAGACAAATGGATCGTCCCCAACCGAATGTTATCATGCTAACAGCATTTGGCCAGGAGGATGTAACAAAGAAAGCTGTTGATTTAGGGGCTGCTTACTTTATTTTAAAACCATTTGATATGGAAGGGCTGGCAAGTCACATCCGTCAAGTCAGTGGAAATGCAGCACCAATTATAAAGCGATCAAGTTCATCCATTAGAACAAGTGAACCTCAATCTAAAGGGAAAAACTTAGATGCAAGTATTACAAGTATTATCCATGAAATTGGAGTTCCTGCACATATTAAAGGGTATTTATATTTACGTGAAGCTATTTCTATGGTTTACAATGATATTGAATTATTAGGTTCAATTACAAAAGTATTGTATCCGGACATTGCGAAAAAATATAATACAACTGCATCCAGAGTGGAGCGTGCCATTCGCCATGCAATTGAGGTAGCATGGAGCCGAGGTAACATCGAATCAATCTCATCTCTTTTTGGTTACACGGTAAGCATGACAAAAGCAAAACCAACAAATTCAGAGTTTATTGCAATGGTAGCTGATAAACTTCGTTTGGAACATAAAGCAAGCTAATCTCGCAAATCAAGCGGTTGAAGTTAATTGTACATGTGTCCGATAAATACATTTTTAGTACTAACTAATTAAAGGTCTCCTATTAATCGAAGGATTGAGGAATAAGGAGGCCTTTTTGTTTTTTTTTTAAAAAAAAAAGAGTGAATCTAATCACTCTCCGGCAACCTTCCAAACATAAAGGTCTTCTATATTACAATTTAGTGCTTTTGAGATTGTCATTGCATTGTTCAAGTTCATGACTTTTTTGTCTAAATAGCCATGTAATTGTTCCAGTGGAATGTTTGTATTTGCCGCCAAAACATCAAGCTCAGTGTTACTTTTGGTTAAAAGTGCTTTTAAATTACTTTTCTTTGCTTTATATGCTGCCAAATTTGACACCTCGCTTCTAGTCAAGCATAGCACAATACAAAATAAATTGAAACTTTTATATGGGGTATTTACATTTTTTGTAATTTATTAAACCTAACCCCATTTTATAACCTGACCGGAATGAGAAAGACCACCACCAAAGCCGTAGAGTAATAATGTATCTCCAACTTTAATTTGTCCTTCTTTAATTCCTAAATCTAAAGATAATGGGATTGAAGCTGCTGATGTATTTCCGTAATTGACCATACTGTAAATAGTCTTTTCTATACTAAATCCGCTTTTCTCACAGATGGATTCGATCATTCTTAAATTCGCACTATGTGGAATAAACCAATCTATATCGTCTATTGTCAGGTTTGTTGTTGAAAGCAGGGTATTCATATACTTAGGGACAGTTGTAACAGCCCATTTATATACTTCTCTGCCATTTTGGACAAGTTGTCTTTTATGTTCAAGATTTTGTTGAAACATAGTATGTGATAAGTTTGTACTATAAAGGTGAATCGCTTTTTCTCCTTCGGAATGAACAGAAGAGGCAAGGAAATGCCCATTTTGATCTTCTTCAACAAGTACTACCCCTGCACCATCTCCAAATAAGATGCAAGTGGTCCGATCAGAAAAATCTGTCATTTTTGAGATGGTTTCTGCCCCAATGACAAGAACCTTTTTATGAATTCCACTAGTAATTAATGCATTTGCCATATGAAGTCCATAGGTAAAACCAGCACAAGCTGCATTTAAATCAATTGCTCCTGCATTTTGAATGCCTAATTTTCCTTGTATATAGGAAGCTACACTTGGTGTTTGATAATCCGGTGAAATGGTACTTACAATTATAAAATCAACATCACTAATTTCTTTGTTATAGCGTATGATTAAATCTTCTATTGCCTTCATACAAAGATCACTTGTAAATTCATTTTCTGCTGCGAATCTTCGCTCTTTAATGCCTGTTCTCTTTGTTATCCACTCATCATTTGTATCGATCATTTTTTCGAAATCATGGTTCGTTATCACTCGTTCAGGTACATAAGATCCAATAGCTGTTATTCGAGCATTTGAAAACATTTGATTCACCTCATCGGGGTTTTAATAACCTTATCATAACATCTATTTCTATTACTTGGTACTAATTTAGATATTAATTGTTGTCATAAAGGAAAAGATGATATGTACGGAGAATGTTATAAAGGGAAAAAAATGAGGAAGGAGTGTATAGCAAACCCCTTACTTTTATTAGAAAAATAAGGGGTTTGCAGGATTATTTCTTTTCTTCTTCGCTTTTGTTAAGTTCAGCAAGCTTTGAAATAAGGATATGCTGTGGCATATGCATAATTTGTTCGAGAGGAACATTGAGTGATTTGGCCAGCTTCTGAGCTGTCTCAGCAGAAATTTGCAATGGTTTCATAAGATCAACCTCCTACATTTATTTTACATGAAAAGAAGGTGTATTCAAGATGACATTAATTTTTGGACATCGGGGAGCAGCTGGTACTTACCCTGAAAATACGATGACATCGTTTATTGCAGCTTATCAGGCTGGGGCAGATGGTATTGAGTTAGATGTTCAAATGACAAAAGACGGTGAACTTGTTGTTATTCACGATGAGACAGTTGATCGAACGACAGATGGGTCCGGTTTTGTTGGGGAGTTGTTATTATCTGACATTTTAAAGTTAGACGCAAGCTATACTTTTTCACAATATACTGGACAAGTCAAAATTCCTACTCTTGAGGAAGTATTAAAATGGGTAGCGACTCTTCCTTCATTTTTAATCAATATCGAATTAAAGAATGGAATAATTGAATATCCTATGATTGAGGAAAGAACGATTGAACTAGTTCAAAAATTTAATCTTGAAAAACGGACGATTATATCCTCTTTTAATCATTATAGCTTAGTGAAATGTGCGGAGCTTACAGGTGAGATCGAAACGGCTATATTGTATATGGAGAGGCTATATAAGCCTTGGGAATACGTGAAGGAGGTTGGTGCTTCAGGGGTGCACCCGCATTATTACGCTGTAAACCGGGAAATCATTGAGAATTCTAAACTTCATCAAGTTTCCGTAAGACCGTTTACAGTCAATGAAGAGAAGATAATGATCGATTTAATGAAAAATGAGTGTACCGCTTTTATTACGGACTTTCCCGAAAGGGCTATCGAGCAGAGAAAAAATACAAACAAAAAGAGTGATCCAATTTAGGTTCACTCTTTTTGTTTTATTGCTTAGGAAAACTATAAAATTCTTTGTACTGTGGATAAGTCTCGGAATCCAGCTCCATCGCCTAGCCCCTCGAGGTCATAAGCCAACTTAGAATGGAAGGCAAAGAACGCCTTCCATTCTGAATCGTCTTATTTGCCCTAGGCTGATCAAGGCGCTTGCGCTTTTGTTCTTGAAATTCTATTTCTGGACTCTGCTGAATTTTTTTTGAACCTTATTTCGTTTTCGATCTCTGTAAAAAATAAATCCTGCGACAAATGAAAGACCGCCAAGAAAAAATAGTAGTCCTATTAAAAACTGTACCCATAAAAAGGGGATAGGAGGCTGAAGAATTCCAAATGTCATATCACGCATAAGTTTAATACCGTAAGCAGCAATTAATCCTGGAATAACCATAATAATTAGAGCAATGATTCTTGACATAAAGCAGGCGTCCTTTCTTCTATACGATAAGAAATTATATATATTTTATGGATGATAGTATAAGGAAACTGAGGCTTTCTCCAATTAGAACTTGGCAACAAGCTAAGTTTCTCAAACTATAAATAATTGTCTGTTTCTTCTCCTTGTTTGTCAAGTAGCATTCTTATGCGATATGATAAAGGTGTGCAAAAAATTGCAAATGTTTGAATTTAAGAGTACGGTCATTCCGATGTGTACAAAGGGGATAGATTTTTATGCAGCGAGTTATGATAGTTGGGGCAGGTAAAGCTGGTTTGGCGCTATTAAAGAGAATGGTTGAAACATCAATTATGAAAGTAGTTGCTGTTATTGACCAAAATGAGCTAGCACCAGGGATAGAATATGCAAAAAAGCGAGGCATACAAACAAGTACAAAATGGGAACCGTTCATGAATTCTAACCTCAATATAATTATTGAGGCAACAGGTTCTAACGAAGTGATGCAAAAATTACAAAATGTAAAGCATTCTGATATGATGATCATTCCCGGATCTGTAGCACTAATCATTTCTGAGCTTGTTGAAGAAAAAGAGGAATTGATTGCAAGACTTAAAGAAGAAACGTATAAACAGCAAACGATCTTTAATTCGACAAATGATGGAATGATTGTTATTGATATAAACGAAAAAATCATTTTGTTCAATAAAATGGCTGAAAAAATTACCGGTTTTCCCCGCGAAAAAGCAATAGGTTTAAATATAAAAAAGGTAATCTCATCAAGTAAGCTTGGCAGAACATTAAAAACCCGTGAAGTTGAAATAAATCAAGAACAAGTCCTGGAAAATGGTTTGAAGATTATTACAACGAGAATTCCAATGATCGATGAATCTGGAAATCTGCTTGGTGCATTGTCGTTGTTTAAAGATATTACCGAGGTTGTGAATTTAGCAGAGGAAGTCACAAATTTAAAAGATATTCAGATGATGCTTGAAGCGATTATTCAATCTTCTGAAGAAGCTATTTCGGTTGTTGATGAGGAAGGTAGAGGAATCCTTATTAACCGTGCATATTCAAGGTTAACAGGGCTAACTGAAGATCAAGTAATAGGTAAACCTGCAACAGCTGATATTTCAGAGGGTGAGAGTATGCATATGAAGGTATTACAAACGAGGCGTGCTGTACGCGGGGCCAGAATGAAAGTTGGACCGGCTAAAAAAGATGTGATTGTTAATGTTGCACCAGTTATTGTTAGCGGTAAGCTAAAAGGAAGTGTTGGAGTCATTCATGATATGTCTGAAATACAGACCTTAACAACTGAACTAAACAGGGCTCGGCAAATTATTCGAACGTTAGAAGCGAAATATTCATTTGAAGATATTATTGGTGTAAGTGACGAAATGAAAATGGCAATTGAACAAGCGAAATTAGGAGCCAAAACACCTGCAACTGTCTTGCTGAGAGGGGAATCGGGTACAGGAAAAGAGCTATTTGCCCATGCAATCCATAATGCAAGTGACAGGAAATACAATAAGTTTATTCGAGTTAATTGTGCTGCGATTTCCGAGAACCTTCTTGAAAGTGAACTGTTTGGTTATGATGAGGGGGCTTTTTCAGGAGCTAAACGAGGCGGAAAAAAGGGATTCTTCGAAGAATCGAATAATGGAAGTATCTTTTTAGACGAGATAGGTGAGCTTTCAGCTAATATGCAGGCAAAGCTATTACGGGTATTGCAAGAAAATGAAATTGTCAGAGTTGGAGGAACTAAGCCAATTGCTGTAAATGTACGCGTAATTGCAGCTACAAATGTAAATATTGAAAAGGCGATGGCTGAAGGAAGCTTTAGGGAGGATTTGTATTATCGACTAAATCGATATCCAATCTCCATTCCACCATTAAGAGATCGTAAGGAAGATATACCGGCATTATGTGAACGTTTGCTTCGAAAATTAAATCAAGATTATGGAAGGAATATTGAAAGCTTAACTTCACAGGCCATCAATCAGCTTATTCAGTATCATTGGCCGGGAAATGTTAGGGAGCTTGAAAATGTCTTGGGAAGAGCAATTATTTTTATGGAATATCAAGAAACTACGATAAGTGAAAAGCATATTCCAATACTTCAACTTTCTCGACATGAAAGAAAAGTACAAGAAAATAAATCATTTGTCCATAATAATGAAGAAACACTTGCTGAGGCAGTTGAACGAGTTGAGGCAGATGTTATAAAACGATCTTTGGAGTTTCATGAATATAATCGAACACAAACAGCAAAAGCTTTAGGAATTTCATTAAGAAGTCTTTATTACAAAATGGAAAAATATAATCTTGCAAACAATAGCATGCAATAGAATTCATAGTTTGCAAAAAGGTGCATGATCGTTATATGATAAAGAAGGATAAATGAAGAAGTCTCTCTTTGCATAATTGAAAGTGTAAGAAATCTATGGATCATGCTTTAGAAAAGCTATGGCTTTCGTAAATAAATATAGCGACAAGCCACGGTTTTTCTACTCTTTTTTTCATACATAAATGTGATTGAGTATTTTTTAATCACTCAACTTAAAATGGGGACAAGGTTTACTATTTTGGCATACTTCTTGCTTATATTTATTTAAGAACAATTAGTTGATGGTCAAACTGATGTTTTGGAAGGAAATGAATGTGAATGAAGTTGGAAAACCTGCTTATAGAAGCAGCAAAAATAAAAGGTCAAAGTGTAGCTGTGGCATCAGCTGAGGATGAAGAGGTCATAGAAGCGGTAGCAGAGGCAATTAATCGAGATTTAGCTCATTTCATGCTTTTTGGCCAAAAGGATGAAATTGAACTTTTGTTGGACAAAAAAGGAATAAAAAAAGAAATGGTTCAAATCATTCAATCTCGATCTCAACAACAAGCTGCAGAGCTTGCTGTAAGAGCTGTTCATCAAAATGAGGCATCAGTTCTTATGAAAGGACATATCCCAACATCAATTCTTTTAAAGGCTGTTTTAAATAAGGAATATGGCTTAAGGACAAGAAGAGTTTTATCTCATGTTGCTATGTTTGACATTCCAGGATTTTCTAAAGCAGTTTTTGTGACAGATGCAGCAATGAACATTGAACCGGATTTACAACAAAAAGAGCAGATCGTTGTAAATGCTATAAATGTTGCGCGGTCAATCGGAGTATCTGTACCAAAGGTTGCAGCAATCGCAGCCGTAGAGGTTGTTAATTCATCTATGAAAGCAACCCTTGATGCAGCAGCACTTACAATGATGTATAAGAGAGGTCAAATTCAAAATTGTGTGATTGATGGCCCTTTAGCACTTGATAATGCGGTCTCTCTTCTTGCGGCACAACATAAAGGAATCACAAGTGAAGTTGCAGGGCAAGTTGACATCCTCTTGGTTCCTAGCATTGAGGCAGGAAATGTTCTCTATAAATCATTGATTTATTTTGCAAAAGCTAAGGTGGGAGCAGTAATCGCGGGAGCAAAGGCTCCAATTGTCCTAACAAGCCGATCTGACAATTCTGAAAGTAAACTATATTCGTTAGCCTTGGCGCTATGTTCTTCAGAAAAGTAAAACCTTAGGAGGAAACACATCATGGAAATTTTCAAATATATGGAGCAATATGACTATGAACAATTGGTATTTTGCCAAGATAAACAATCTGGATTAAAAGCCATTATTGCTATTCACGATACAACATTAGGCCCTGCCCTAGGTGGAACACGAATGTGGACATATGCTTCAGAGGAAGAAGCAATAGAGGATGCACTTCGTCTTGCTCGTGGGATGACATATAAAAATGCTGCGGCAGGTTTAAATCTGGGAGGCGGAAAAACAGTTATAATTGGCGACCCTAGAAAAGATAAAAATGAAGAATTGTTCAGAGCATTCGGCCGGTATATTCAAGGACTGAATGGTCGCTATATTACTGCTGAGGATGTTGGGACTACTGTTGCAGATATGGATCTCATTCATGAGGAAACAGATTATGTAACAGGAATTTCTCCTGCATTTGGTTCATCGGGCAATCCTTCACCGGTTACGGCTTTTGGAGTATACAGAGGGATGAAAGCTGCTGCAAAAGAAGCATTTGGTACAGATTCTCTTGAAGGAAAAGTTGTCGCAGTACAAGGTGTAGGAAATGTTGCATATAATCTTTGCAAGCATCTCCATGAAGAGGGAGCAAAATTAATAGTAACGGATATTAATCAGGAAGCTGTTCGAAGAGCTGTAGAAGATTTTAATGCTAAGGCTGTTGAACCAAACGATATTTATAGTGTTGATTGCGATATTTATGCACCATGTGCATTAGGAGCAACAATAAATGATGTTACGATTCCCCAATTAAAAGCAAAAGTTATTGCGGGTGCGGCAAATAATCAATTAAAAGATACAAAGCATGGTGATGTAATTCATGAATTGGGCATTGTATATGCCCCTGATTATGTTATTAATGCAGGCGGTGTAATCAATGTTGCTGACGAATTGTATGGTTACAATAGTGAAAGAGCGCTCAAAAAAGTGGAAACAATCTACAATAATATCTCACGGGTTATTGAAATAGCAAAACGAGATGGTATTCCAACATACAAAGCTGCTGATCGTTTGGCAGAAGAAAGAATTGAGAGAATGAGAAACTCCCGTAGCCAATTCTTACAAAACGGTCATCATATTTTAAGTCGAAGATCTTAATGATCTTAATAATGAACAAAATTAGGGGATTAACCTTAACAACTAGTACATTTTAATTCAGTAAATGTCCGGAAGCCATTTTGTTGAGGTTAATTCAGTGCATTAATCTTCATCTCAAAAAAACCTCAGGGAAGAAGCTGTACATATAGAAGTAATAAATAAAATGATTGAATGACTACGGAGGTTTTGGCCAATTGCTGAGCAATGAATATCGAATACTTGTCATAAATCCAGGTTCAACCTCAACAAAAATTGGTGTGTTTGACAATAAAAGATCTATATTTGAGAAAACACTTCGGCATGATGCTGAAAAACTTAATACGTTTTCGACTATTATTGATCAATACGAATTTCGGAAACAAACCATCCTTGAAACATTAGATGAAGAAGGGATTAACATCTCAAAATTAAATGCGGTCTGTGCCCGCGGTGGACTCCTTCGTCCAATTGAGGGCGGCACATACACAGTTAATGACGAGATGATTGAGGATTTAAGAAAAGGTTTTGCTGGACAGCATGCTTGTAATTTAGGTGGCATTATAGCTTTTGAAATTGCTGCTGCCTTAAATATCCCAGCTTATATCGTAGACCCGGTGGTTGTGGATGAAATGCAAGAAATCGCGAAAATATCAGGTATTCCTTCTATTCAGAGAAGAAGTATTTTTCATGCATTAAATCAAAAAGCAGTTGCACGTAGAGTGGCGGCAGATCTCAATAAAAAATATGAAGATTTAAACTTAATCATTACTCATATGGGTGGAGGTATCACTGTTGGTGCTCATAAGAACGGTCGTGTTATTGATGTGAATAACGGTTTGCATGGTGACGGACCATTTAGTCCCGAGAGAGCAGGGACTGTACCGGCAGGGGACCTTGTAGCAATGTGTTATTCTGGAGACTTTTACCGGGAAGAAATGATGAAGAAGCTTGTAGGACATGGCGGATTAGTCGGATATTTAGGCACGAATGATGCAACAAAGGTAGAGAAAATGATTAAAGCAGGGGATCAAAAAGCAACATTAATTTATAATGCAATGGCCTATCAAATTGCAAAAGAAATTGGCTCTGCAAGTGCAGTTTTAAAAGGTAAGGTTGATGCAATCGTATTAACTGGAGGATTAGCATATGGAAAAACCTTTGTGAAGGAGATTTCATCGTATGTTGATTGGATTGCAGATGTTTATGTGTTTCCGGGTGAAAATGAGCTGCAGGCGTTAGCTGAAGGTGCACTCCGAGTATTAAGAAAAGAAGAGGAAGCCAAACATTATCCGAATGAGAAAATGGTGTCAAAGGTTTTTTAAATGTTAAAGCAACATCGGACACCTTAGCCTAACTGGCATAAAGAAGTGGTAGAAAAGATGTAGAACAGCAGATGTTCTTTATAAAAAATATTTGTTGCTTCCTACAAATGAAGGAGTGTATGAAAGTGGCTACTGATTACGATTTGGTTATTCTTGGTGGAGGGACCGGTGGCTATGTTGCTGCAATACGGGCTTCACAGCTTGGGCTTAAAACAGCGATTGTGGAGAAGGGAAAGCTTGGAGGAACCTGCCTTCATAAAGGGTGTATCCCTAGTAAAGCATTATTAAGAAGTGCAGAAGTTTTCACCACTGCAAAAAAAGGTGATCAATTCGGTGTAGAAACATCAGATGTTAAGCTTAATTTTTTGAAGGTACAAGAGCGAAAACAAGCAATTGTTGATCAATTGCATCAAGGTGTTCAGCAATTAATGAAAAAAGGAAAAATTGATATTTATGAAGGATTCGGACGAATTCTAGGCCCATCCATTTTCTCACCAATGCCCGGTACGATTTCGGTAGAGATGAACAATGGAACTGAAAATGAAATGCTTATTCCTAAGAATGTCATTATTGCTACGGGTTCAAGGCCTAGAAGTCTTGATGGACTAGAAATCGATGGTAAAACGATTATAAGTTCTGATGAAGCTCTGGAATTAACATCCCTACCAAAATCAGTCATTATTGTTGGTGGTGGTGTGATCGGTATTGAATGGGCTTCAATGCTTTCAGACTTTGGAGTTAGTGTAACTCTTTGTGAATATGCTGACCGCATCCTTCCGACAGAAGATAAAGAAATTTCAAAAGAAATGACTCGATTAATGACAAAAAAGGGTGTAAACATTTATACAAGTACAAGGGTATTACCGGAGACAATTAACAAGGAAAATGGTGTAACCATTCACGCTGAGTATCAGGGTGAACAAATAGAATTTGCAGCAGATATTATGCTCATATCTGTTGGTCGAAATCCAAATGTCGAGGGAATTGGTCTTGAAAATACAGATATTCAGCTAGAAAAAGGTTTTATAAACACTAATCAGTTTTATCAAACGAAGGAAACTCACATTTATGCAATTGGTGATGTTATTGGTGGATTACAGTTAGCACATGTAGCCTCACATGAAGGGATTATTGCTGTGGAGCATATAGCAGGAAAGAATCCAATCCCTATGGATCAGACATTGATATCCAAATGTATTTACAGCTCGCCTGAGGCATCTAGTGTAGGGTTTACTGAAGATGAAGCGAAAGAAAAAGGATATAAAGTGAAGATTGGTAAATTTCCTTTTAAGGCGATTGGGAAGGCCCTTGTATTTGGCGAGACAGATGGATTTGTCAAACTTGTCGTAGATGAGGAATCAGATGACTTATTAGGAGTCCATATGATTGGACCACATGTAACAGACATGATATCTGAAGCAGGTCTTGCGAAAGTCCTAGATGCCACACCGTGGGAGATTTCACACACCATTCATCCGCACCCGACATTATCTGAGGCAATTGGTGAAGCAGCACTTGCTGTTGATGGCAAAGCAATTCATTTTTAATAGTGAAGTGTAAGTACATGATCAGAGACGGTGGTCGCTGAACGGGCGCTTACGCTTTTAAACTAGGAGGTATACAAATGACAGAAAATCGTCATCAAATGTTAAACCTTACTGATGAAGATGTATTAAATATGTATGAAACAATGTTGTTAGCAAGAAAAATTGATGAACGGATGTGGCTTTTAAATCGTGCCGGTAAAATTCCATTTGTTATTTCCTGTCAAGGACAGGAAGCAGCTCAAGTGGGAGCAGCTTTTGCACTAGACCGTAAAGTAGATTATGTGCTTCCCTACTATAGAGATATGGGAGTTATTTTAAGGTTCGGTATGACTGCAAAAGATCTCATGCTTTCAGGCTTTGCGAAAGCAGAGGATCCAAATTCGGGTGGAAGACAGATGCCTGGACATTTCGGTCAAAAGAAAAATAGAATTGTCACCGGATCCTCACCTGTTACAACTCAAGTTCCCCATGCGGTTGGTATCGCCCTTGCAGGGAGACTGCAAAAGAAGAATTTAGTTACATTTGTGACCTTTGGTGAAGGTTCATCAAATCAGGGGGATTTCCATGAGGGAGCGAATTTTGCAGCAGTTCATAAACTGCCTGTTATTTTCATGTGTGAAAATAACAAGTATGCTATTTCTGTTCCTTATGATAAGCAAGTTGCATGTGAGAAGATTTCAGATCGAGCAATCGGATATGGAATGCACGGTGAAACTGTAGATGGTAATGATCCACTTGAAGTGTATCGTGCTGTAAAAGAAGCAGCAGATCGGGGACGTCGTGGAGAGGGTCCTACATTAATTGAAACAATATCATATCGCTTAACACCACATTCAAGTGATGATGATGATCGAAGTTACCGGGAGCAAAACGAAGTGGCTGAAGCAAAGAAAAATGATCCGGTCTTAACGTTTGCCCAGTATTTAACATCACTTGGAATTTTAACAGATGAAAAAGAAAAAGAAATCATCGATAACATAATGACAATTGTGAATGAGGCAACCGAATATGCAGAAGCGGCTCCATATGCGGATCCAAATCACGCTTTAAAATATGTGTATGCTGAGTAGGGGGGAGAAAATATGGCTGTTATATCGTATATTGAAGCCATTACAATGGCAATGCGTGAAGAGATGGAGCGCGACGAAAATGTTTTTGTATTAGGCGAAGATGTCGGCAAGAAAGGTGGCGTTTTTAAAGCAACTGCAGGTCTGTATGACCAATTCGGTGAAGCTCGCGTAATAGATACACCACTTGCTGAATCAGCCATCGCTGGTGTTGGTATTGGTGCAGCTATGTACGGGATGAGACCAGTAGCAGAAATGCAATTTGCTGATTTTATTATGCCTGCTGTAAATCAAATCGTTTCAGAGGCGGCTAAAATTAGATATCGATCGAACAATGATTGGAGTTGTCCTATAACAATTCGAGCACCATTTGGTGGTGGAGTGCATGGAGCTTTATATCATTCTCAATCTGTCGAAGCGATGTTCGCGAATCAACCAGGACTTAAAATCGTTATTCCGTCAACACCATATGATGCCAAAGGGCTTTTAAAAGCAGCGATACGTGATGATGACCCGGTTCTTTTCTTTGAACATAAACGTGCATATCGTTTAATAAAAGGTGAGGTACCAACTGATGATTATGTATTGCCAATTGGAAAAGCAGATGTGAAGCGTGAAGGAGATGACGTAACAGTTATAACGTATGGGTTATGTGTCCACTTTGCTCTTCAAGCTGCTGAGCGCTTGTCAAATGATGGTATTTCTGTTCATGTAGTTGATTTACGTACAGTATACCCACTAGATAAAGAAACAATTATTGAAGCTGCTTCCAAAACCGGTAAAGTATTACTTGTCACAGAAGATAATAAAGAAGGAAGTATAATTGGTGAGGTATCAGCCATCATTGCGGAAAACTGTTTATTTGATTTGGATGCTCCAATTATGAGACTAGCAGGTCCTGATGTACCAGCGATGCCTTATGCTCCGACGATGGAAAAATTCTTTATGATGAATCCCGACAAAGTTGAGGAAGCAATACGTAAATTAGCTGAGTTTTAATAATTTGTAGAAAAGCCTTTTAACCGAGGAGGTTCCATTGTGGCTATAGAAGAAATTAAAATGCCCCAGTTAGGGGAAAGTGTGACAGAAGGTACCATTAGTAAGTGGCTCGTTTCTGTTGGTGAAAAGGTAGAAAAGTATGCCCCGTTAGCAGAGGTTATGACAGATAAGGTCAATGCAGAAGTACCCTCTTCATTTAGCGGTGTCATTAAGGAGCTTATTGCAAATGAAGGGGACACTTTAGATGTGGGAGATGTTATTTGTCACATCGAAGTTGAGGGTGAGTCAGTAGAAATAAAAGATCAACCTTCGAAAATAAAAGAACAAATTGAACATTTAAGTGAGTCACCCCAAAATAATCAAAACAAAAAAAGATATTCCCCTGCAGTCCTAAAACTTGCACAAGAACATGATATAAATCTTGAACAAGTTAATGGTACCGGTGCGGGTGGACGGATTACACGAAAAGATTTATTGAAAATAATTGAATCAGGCTCAATACCTGCTCCAGCTGCAAAAGAAGAAATGCCTGTGCAAATAAAATCTTCTAAAGTCTCAGCACCTGTTACAGCTCAAACAGGTGATCGTGAAATACCAGTATCAGGTGTAAGAAAAGCAATTGCTGCCAATATGGTAAGAAGTAAACAAGAAATTCCACATGCCTGGATGATGATGGAAGTGGACGTGACTGAGCTTGTTAAGTATAGAAACTCAATAAAAGATGATTTTAAGAAAACTGAAGGATTTAATCTAACCTTTTTTGCCTTCTTTGTAAAAGCTGTTGCACAAGCTTTAAAAGAATTCCCGCAAATTAACTCAATGTGGGCTGGTGATAAAATTATTCAAAAGAAGGATATTAATATTTCAATTGCGGTTGCAACTGAGGATTCCTTATATGTGCCTGTTATAAAACATGCAGATGAAAAAACAATCAAAGGAATTGCAAGAGATATCACTGATTTAGCATATAAGGTAAGAAACGGAAAGTTAACCTCAGAAGATATGCAGGGAGGTACTTTTACAGTTAATAATACCGGTTCATTTGGATCTGTCCAATCAATGGGAATTATTAATTATCCCCAAGCAGCGATTGTTCAGGTCGAATCCATTGTGAAACGTCCAGTTATTATTGATGGGATGATTGCAGTAAGAGACATGGTGAATTTATGTATGTCCTTAGATCATAGAATTCTTGATGGATTAGTAAGCGGTCGTTTCCTTTCAAGAGTCAAAGAGATCCTTGAACATACAACCAAAAAAACAACGCCAATTTATTAACACATCAAAAAAAGTAATCGATTTTTCGGTTACTTTTTTTATAGTAATGAAAATGAAAAACATAGGAAAGTTCATTGCTGTGATGAGAAAATTATAATAGAATAAGATTATAAATAAATGTAAGCGCATACTTTTTGTTGTGATTCCGATTTTCCTAAAGTAATTATCTACAAGGAAGCCCGCATAATATGATATATGGTAAAAGTTCAAAGGGGGTGGGCCTCCAATTTGGAGGTGCAATATGGAGGAGGAACAGATAACATCGGTAACTAGGGAGAAACATAAAACATGGAAAAAAGAAGTGGAAAAATCATTAAGAGGGAAACCCATAGAAAATTTAATGAAAATCTCTGATGAAGGAATATCTATCAAAACGTTATACGATGAATTAGATTTAGAACATAATGTAATTAGTAGAACAAATCTAATAGGAAAAGATCATCAATTAAAAATCAGTCAATTAATATCAGCAAAAGATCCCCAAGATTTAAAAGAAAAAATAATCTACGCAAAAAAAAGAGGTCAACACTCCTTCTATATGACAAACATTGATTATTTAGAAAGAGAACAAGATATAGTTGAAGCTTTTACTTCAATAAATTGGACTGAGGATGTTGTTTTTATTGATGTGGGAGAAAACATAGGATTTACACCTTTGTTCTTTCACCACCAAAAAATGCAGCATCAATTTAAACGTGTTGTTGGAACGATTAGCTTTGATCCTTATGAGGAGCTTTTACTTGAAGGGGTAAGTAAGGTTTCACTTGGAACTAAAATGGATTTTTTGGCTGATACGATAAAATGGTCTGCCGCAAATGAAGGACATGTTCGTTGTCTATTAATAAAAGGAAATATCTATAGTGAAGCGGGAGCAAATGCACTTCAAGAGTTAGTTTTTACTTTTTCTCAAGTGATTGATCTCATTAATGAGCTTACAAATAGGGGTATTTCATTTGAAAGTATTGAGAACTCATTAACAATCTCCCTTGGTGTTGGATCAAATTTTTTTATGGAAATCGCTAAGTTACGAGCGGCAAGGAATATATGGGCTTCGATTGTTCAAGCATATGGTGGAAATGCACAAGAGCTTAAAGTTAACTTACACGCTATTACAACAACCTTTAACAAAACCGCATTTGATACTCATGTCAACTTGCTTCGTACAACAACAGAAAGTTTTTCTGCAGTTCTTGCTGGAGTTAATGAGATAACAATTTTACCTTTTGATCATGTGTTAAATCAATCTAGTATTCTGGCAGAAAGAATAGCAAGGAACACATATTTTATATTGAATGAAGAAAGTTTACTATCAAAGGTTGTTGATCCATCTGCTGGTTCTTATTATGTTGAAACAATAACGAAACAACTTGGGATGGAAGCATGGGAGAAAATAAAAGAAATTGAACAAGATGGAGGGTTTTTACCTCAATTAAAACAGGGAACCATTCAGCATGAGCTCGAGAAGATGAGGGAAAAACGAATGGCGGTAGTAAATAATAGAGATAAATTAGTCATCGGAACAAATACGTATGCTCTAACAAATGAAAAAGTAACGATAAGGAAGGAAGAAAAAGGTGAAAAACCCAACAATCTAACAGAGATTAATCCTTCATTTCAGGAAGCGCTAACCTATATTGGTAAAGAGAAAAGGGTACCAACAATAAAAGGTGACAACCAAAAAGAGAAACTTCATATTATTCCCATTCAATGTCAAAGGTTAGTAGAACATTTTGAGAGGCTTCGTTTTCAGGCTGAAAAAGCCAAAGAAAAAGGTCGTTTTGTTAAAGTTGGGATCATTACATTTGGAAAGTTAAAGGACTATAAACCAAGCCTTGATCATATTAGTGGAATCTTAGCAGCAGGAGGAATTGAAATTGAACTTACCTCTTGGGACGACCTAAGAGCTTTACCTAACCTACAAGTTGTTATTCTATGCGGTAAAAAAGAAGATGTTCAAGTTGTAGATTCCTCATATATTCAACAGTTAAGGAAAGATAATCCATCCCTCTACATTTATATCATGGGGAATGAAAAAGAAATGACAGATAACCTCAACCTATCCGGAGTGATTTCTTTGCATGATGATATCTATCAATTTCTGCTAAACATCCATAATATTTTGGGGGTTAGTAAAGAATGAAAAGACGTGATCTATCTAATTCTCCATTCGTTCAATTTAAACATGAGCAAAATACAAAAAATAAAACCTACTTAACAAATGAGCAAATTAATATAAAGAGTCACTATGATGAACGTGATTTATCTTCTCTTCAACATCTAGGGTCTCTTCCAGGGATAGAACCTTTTGTAAGAGGACCATATTCGACAATGTATGTGAATCGGCCATGGACGATAAGACAGTATGCCGGATTTTCAACAGCAGAAGAAAGTAATAAATTTTACCGAAGAAATTTAGAGATGGGACAAAAGGGGCTATCTGTTGCGTTTGATTTGGCAACACATAGGGGCTATGATTCTGATCATCCTCGGGTAACTGGAGATGTTGGAAAGGCAGGTGTCGCGATCGATTCAATCTTAGATATGAAGCAATTATTTGATGGCATACCATTAGATGAGATGTCTGTCTCTATGACAATGAACGGTGCGGTACTACCTATCATGGCTTTTTATATCGTGACAGCAGAAGAACAGGGAGTTCCAATAGAAAAGCTTACTGGCACAATTCAGAACGATATTTTAAAAGAATATATGGTTCGGAATACCTATATTTACCCACCTGACATGTCTATGAAAATTATAGGAGATATTTTTGAATATACATCGAAAAACATGCCGAAATTTAATAGCATTAGTATATCCGGCTACCATATGCAAGAAGCGGGAGCACCTGCCGATCTTGAACTTGCTTATACGCTTGCAGATGGCCTTGAATATATTCGTACCGGTCTTAAAGCCGGTCTGGATATTGACCAGTTTGCCCCTAGGTTGTCATTTTTCTGGGCAATAGGAATGAATTACTTCATGGAAGTAGCAAAGATGAGGGCCGCCCGCTTCTTATGGACATCGATTGTAAAAGAGTTTCAACCGAGAAATCCTAAGTCAACAGCCTTAAGAACCCATTCTCAAACATCGGGATGGAGCTTAACAGAGCAAGATCCTTATAATAATGTTGTTCGTACATGTATCGAGGCCCATGCAGCTGCAATGGGGCATACCCAGTCTCTTCACACCAATGCATTAGATGAAGCAATTGCATTGCCAACTGATTTTTCAGCAAGGATCGCTCGAAATACACAACTTTACCTTCAGCATGAAACTGGGATCTGTGATGTGATTGATCCTTGGGGTGGTTCTTATTATGTTGAATCACTCACCCATTCTTTAATCGAAAGAGCGAAGCTGCATATGAAAGAAATTGAGGAGCTGGGCGGGATGACGAAGGCAATTGAAATAGGATTGCCAAAGATGAAAATTGAGGAAGCTGCTGCCCGGAGACAGGCGAAAATTGATTCAGGTCAAGAAGCAATCATTGGTGTAAATAAATTTAAGTTAGAGCAAGAGGAACCGATCGATATACTGTCAATCGATAATCAAGAAGTAAGAAATAAGCAAATTGCAAAGATTAAACAATTAAAAGCAAATCGAGATGATAGAAAAGTGACAAAGGCACTGCAGGCATTAACTAAATGTGCTGCAGAAAAAGCGGGAAATTTGTTGGAATTAGCTGTTGAAGCGGCAAGACATAGGGCTACTTTAGGTGAAATTTCCTTTGCGATTGAGAAGGTTTCAAAACGTCATCAAGCGATGATACGTACAATTAGTGGTGTGTATAGTTCCGAATTTACTAACGAAGATGAAATAAAGAAAGTAAGAGAATTAACGGATCAATTCTATCAACTTGAAGGAAGACGACCAAGGATTTTAATTGCAAAAATGGGTCAAGACGGCCATGATAGAGGAGCGAAGGTAATCTCAACTGCATTTGCAGATCTGGGCTTTGATGTTGATATCGGTCCACTTTTTCAAACACCTGAAGAAACAGCTGCACAAGCTGTAGAAAATGATGTTCATGTAGTAGGTATGAGCTCATTAGCGGCAGGTCACAAAACATTATTGCCGCAATTAGTGGATGAATTAAGAAAGCTTGGTAGGGAAGATATACTTGTTATTATTGGCGGAGTAATCCCATACCAGGATTATGAAGAATTAATGGATAAAGGAGCTGCAGAAATTTTCGGACCAGGAACTGTCATCCCTGTTGCTGCCACAAAAGTAGTAAACAAAATTTTTGAAAGACTTGGATATGAGGAAGTCGGCGAATGAAAAAGTTCGTAAAGAAAAAAACGGACACTCCTGTAGAACAGCTTATAACAGGAATTGAAAGAGGAGACCGGGGTTTACTAGCACAAGCCATTACATTGGTAGAAAGCAATGCAAAGCAACATTTTGAAAAAGCACAAAAAATAATAGAATCATTGCTTCAAAAAAAGAATTCAACAATTCGTATTGGAATAACAGGTGTTCCAGGTGCAGGTAAAAGTACGTTCATTGACTCGTTTGGAATGTATCTTTGTGAACAAGGATACCGTGTGGCTGTTCTTGCCATCGATCCGACAAGTCAAGTTTCTAAAGGAAGTATAATGGGAGATAAAACAAGGATGGAGAGATTGTCAAAGCATCCAAATGCTTATATTAGACCCTCTCCCTCCGGTGGAAATCTTGGTGGAGTTAGTAGGAAAACAAGAGAAACGATCATTTTATGTGAAGCCGCCGGATATAATATAATTCTTGTTGAAACGATGGGGGTAGGGCAAGGAGAATTTGTTGTACGGGAAATGGTTGATTTTTTCCTTCTACTCGTATTAACCGGAGCCGGTGATGAATTACAAACGATGAAAAAAGGAATTATGGAGCTACCAGATTTAGTTGTAGTGAACAAAGCAGATGGAGAAAATATGTCCAGGGCTAACAAAGCAAAAAGTGAATATAACTCTATTCTTCACTTTTTAACATCCTATACAAAAGACTGGGAAACAAGGGCTGTTACTGCTTCAGCATATGAGGGAACAGGGATCGTGGACATATGGGAAATCGTGAAAGACTTTGAGAAACAAACAAAAAAAAGCAATCTTTTTTATCAAAGACGCAGTGAACAACAATTAAATTGGCTACATGACCTAATCAAACAAGAGTTATTTCGTCATTTTTACGATCAACCGCTTATAAAAAAAGAGCTTAATTTAGCTGAACAAACGGTTAAAACAGGGACGAAACATGTAAGCAGAGCTGCGCTGGAATTAGTACAAATGTATATAGAACATAAACGATAAGCGATCTATTTGCTCATTTAATAGAAAGCTTGGTAAAATAGATTTATTGATGATAAAGGAGAGATTTTTTTGAACATGGATTTTAATTTATTTATGAATGATGTTGTCCAACAAGCTCGTAAAGAAATCGTTGCAGCAGGTTATACAGAACTTACAAGTCCGGAAGAGGTTGATGAGGTACTGAATAAAAAAGGAACAACACTTGTAATGGTTAACAGTGTTTGTGGTTGTGCCGGCGGTATCGCGAGACCAGCTGCAGCACATGCTGTTCATTATGACAAACGCCCTGATCAACTGGTTACTGTATTTGCGGGTCAAGATAAGGATGCAACTGCAAGGGCACGTGAAATGTTCACAGGGTACCCGCCTTCATCTCCATCATTTGCTTTATTGAAGGATGGAAAGCTGCTGACAATGGTTGAACGTCATGAAATTGAAGGTCATGATCCGATGTCAGTTGTAGCGAAGTTGCAATCAGCTTTTGACGAGTATTGTGAAGAAGTATAATACATGAAAAAAGTCAAAGAGACATGGTGATGGTCACATGTCTCTTTATTTTTGGATAATATATACAATGTTTTTGCGGGTTTATTCACTTTTTCGGAAAAGTTTTAATCATCATAATATTTTTATAAATACATTTTTATAAATATTGATTGCATAAATATTAACCTGTGATAAAATACAAATTATCGAATAAATATTAGATAGATTATCGTACATATGTAGATAATACTAAAAAGATAATACATTATAGGAGGAAACTAAAATGAAGAAACTTTCGTTATTCATTATAAGCTTATTAGTTGTAGGTTTACTAGCTGCTTGCGGAACAGCTGAGCAGGAAGGAAATGATACTTCATCTGGTGCAGAAGGAGAGGACAAAAAAGTATTAAAGATGGCAACATCTGCTGATTATCCTCCTTTTGAATATATTGATACGGCAAAAGGCAGTGACATCATTGGTTTTGATATTGATTTAGTAAATGCTCTAGCAGAAAAAACCGGATATGAAGTTGAAATTCAAGATATGGATTTTAATAGTTTGATTCCTGCATTACAAGCAAAACAAATTGATATCGTTCTATCAGGTATGACACCAACACCAGAGCGTGAAGAAAACGTAGATTTCTCAGATGTTTACTATAGTGCAAAACATATGATCGTTTCACTTAAAGACAAGGAAATAAAAACAGTTGAGGAATTAGAAGGTAAAACAATTGGGGTTCAATTAGGATCTATTCAAGAAGAAAAAGCAACTGAAATTTCAGAAGAAGTCAATCTTAAAATCGAAAATCGCAATAAAATCTCTGAATTAGTTCAAGAAATGAAATCAGGCCGAATTGACGCTGCTATTATTGAAGATAAAGTTGCTGAAGGCTATTTTGCAAAAGATGATCAATTAACAGGATTTACACTTGATTCAGCAGAAGAAGCTGGTTCAGCGATTGCATTCCAAAAAGGAAGCGAATATACAGAAGAGTTTAATAAAGCTTTAAATGAAATGAAAGAAAACGGCGAGCTTGACGAATTAATCGTAAAATGGTTTGGTGGGCAGGAATAAGGGTAAATTGGAATTGATAGAGAGAGGCTAACTCAGAAGGGATTCCCTTAAGCTTGAGTCAGCCCTTTTTTATGGATGACAGTTTCTTTTATCAGTACTAAATATTGAAATGGAAAGGAGTTAGAGAAGGAAATGGATATTTTGAATTTTTCTTCAATTGTTCCTTCACTTCCCTTTATTCTAGAGGGAATCTGGGTAACTTTAAAAATTGTTGTCTTATCCTTGTTGCTTGGATTCGTGTGGGGAATTATCCTTGCTTTATTTAAGATAAGTCGAATTAAACCGTTAATGTGGATTGCAGATGCGTATACTTCTATTTTTAGAGGGACTCCTCTTGTTCTGCAATTATTGATTATTTATTTTGGTTTACCGCAAATTCTCGGGTTTCCAATTGACCCATATCCAGCTGCAGTTGCTGCCTTTACATTAAATTCGGGAGCATATATTTCAGAGATTATTCGTGCTGGAATTAATGCAATAGATAAAGGTCAACAAGAGGCATCAATGGCATTAGGTGTTCCTTATTCAAAAATGATGAAGGACATTATCTTACCACAAGCATTTAAAAACATCTTACCTGCATTAATGAATGAATTTATTACACTAACAAAAGAATCAGCTATTGTAACGGTAATCGGTGTACAAGATATTATGAGAAGAGCATATCAAGTTGGAGCAGATTCTTATAATTATTTTGCACCATTAATTTTTGCAGGATTAATTTATTATCTATTAGTCATGTTCTTAACACTTCTTGGTAAGGGAATAGAAGGGAGAATGAGACGAAGTGATTAAAGTAGACAATTTGCATAAATCATACGGGAAATTAGACGTTTTAAAAGGGATATCAACGACAATTGCTTCAGGTGAGGTAATTGCCATCATTGGTCCTTCCGGTTCAGGGAAATCAACCTTTTTACGTTGCTTGAATTTATTAGAAAAACCTACTGATGGTAAAATTCATATCAATAGTATCGATATAACGGATCGTAAAACAGATATTGCAAAAGTTAGACAAAATGTAGGAATGGTGTTTCAGCATTTTCATCTTTTTCCTCATAAAACCGTACTGGATAATATTACGTATGCACCAATTACGGTTAAGGGTTTCTCCAAACAGGAAGCTGAGGAGAAAGGGAATGATTTATTGAAAAAAGTAGGTCTTCTAGAAAAGGCTGATTCATATCCTAATCGTTTATCGGGAGGGCAAAAGCAAAGGGTCGCCATTGCGAGAGCACTTGCGATGAATCCAGATGTTATGTTATTTGATGAGCCAACATCTGCACTGGATCCGGAGATGGTAAAAGAAGTTCTGGAAGTAATGAAGGATTTAGCGCAAACCGGGATGACGATGGCTATCGTTACACATGAAATGGGCTTTGCAAAAGAAGTCGCAGATCGAGTTCTTTTCTTAGACGGAGGGTTATTGGTTGAAGACGCACCTCCTGGTGATTTCTTCACAACACCAAAGACAAAACGTGCACAGGAATTCTTAGAGAAAATGCTTTAAAAAAGATGTATATATTTGAAAAAAAGGTGGTCATATTGATCATCTTTTTTTGTTAATAGTGTAAAATATTCAACAGAATGATATGTTAAGGAGTTTTTTATGTTCAAAATAGGTTACCGTACGGCAAAAACAGCTTTGGGTACTACGATTTCGATTATACTGGCACAGTTGATCGGCTTGGAGTATTATACATCTGCAGGAATTATCACCATTTTATGCATACAAGTAACAAAAAAGAAATCACTCAGGAGTTCGTGGGAACGATTCCTAGCCTGTTCCCTTGCTATGATTTTTTCTTTTATTTTCTTTGAGGGAATTGCTTATCATCCGTTAATTATAGGTTTATTATTACTACTATTTATTCCTGCAACTGTCATCGTAAAAGCAACTCAAGGCATTGTAACAAGTACGGTCGTTATTTTTCATCTTTATAGTACAAATCACATTACCTTTCAAGTTATTGGGAATGAATTTTTACTAGTAACAATAGGTATTGGGGTTGCATTGGTGATGAATTTGTATATGCCGAGTGTTGAGAAGAAATTAAAAAACTATCAAATTCAAATTGAAGAGAATTTAGCAAGTATTTTTCAAGAAATTGAACTTTATCTGATTCAAAAAGATAGAAAATGGGATGGAAAAGAAATTACCATAACAGCACAGCTGATAAATGAGGCAAAAACATTGGCATTTCGTGATGTGGAAAATCATTTTTTACGTCATGAAAATTCATATTATCACTATTTTAAAATGAGAGAAAAACAATTTGAAATTATCGAGCGCGTCATTCCCAGTATTACATCTATACATATTGCAGTCGAACAAAGTAAAATGATTGCTGACTTTCTACATGAACTTAAGGAAAATATCCATCCAGGCAATACTGCTCATAAGTTTTTAGTCCAGCTACTTAACATGAAGAAGTCTTTTGAAGAAATGGATCTACCGAAAACCAGAGAGGAATTTGAAGCAAGAGCAGCTTTGTATCACTTTGTAAGAGAGATGGAGCAATATCTTATTATTAAAAGTCATTTTAAAGGAATGGAACCTTGAAGTAGTGATCATATTAAGGGAAAAAGGATGCTGATGAAATGAGATATTTGCTTCTTTTTCTTTTTATCGTTCAATCCCCAATTTGGCCTCTTGGAGAAAATCCCATGCCTGGTGATCCTTATCTCATTATTAATAAACAAAAAAATGAGATGGCATTTGTACATGAAAATGAAATAAAAGAGATCTATCAAGTGGCGACTGGTATAACAGAAGAGCTTACTCCTGAAGGGGAATTTACCGTAACCGTTAAAGCAGTTGATCCATATTATCGTAAAAAGGACATCCCTGGCGGTGACAAAAGAAATCCGCTTGGGACCAGGTGGATTGGGTTTGATGCTGAAGGAACAGATGGACGGACATATGGAATACACGGGACAAACAATGATAAATCAATAGGCTCCTATGTTACACAGGGCTGTGTAAGATTGCAAAACAAAAAAGTGGAAGCTATTTACGAAAATATTCCTCTAGGTACAAAAGTTTTCATTACAAATTCTGACCGATCGTTTGAACAGCTGGCTATCGAAAATGGAGCAATACAAAAAGAGTCTGCACCTCAATAAATTGAGGTCAGGCTCTTTTTTAACAGGTAAGAAAGTATAAAGTTATATACTTAGTGTTAGTGTCCAGCTTTAGCGCCTAGCCCCTCGAGGTCATAAGACGTAAATGAATTGAAGACAAAGAACGTCTTCTATTCATTTACGTCTTATGCTTGTCGGAGCTGATCAAGGCGCTTGCGCATTTCTTTATGCTCAGATAGTCTAAAACTTTATATAAGATCGTATAAGTAAACGTAGGCTCTCTTATTGAGATAAATTTGCTTCAATTGTTTTGATTAGTAATGGAGCTGAAATTTCCTAAAACCAAACAGAAACTCCTGCAAGTAACGTCGTAATCAGCATAACTCCAATCATTAAATAAACAACAACTTTTTGTGTTTTACGGGACATTTTTCTTCACTCCTTGTAAGTATTATTCTATCGTGAATAGATCGATCGGACAACCGTTAAAATGTGAAATTAATTCGTCAAAAATAGAGGGATTTCTTTTGAAGAAAGAGAAGATTATTATATCTTGATAACGTTTACAAAAAAGGAGTGGATGTTACCAATGGTAAAAAAAGTTGATCATATCGGTATTGCAGTGCATTCAATTGAAGAAGCATTGTTTTTCTATAAAGATATTTTACAACTACATTTTTTGGGAATGGAAGAAGTACACTCTCAGCAGGTAAAGGTTGCTTTTTTATCAGCTGGAGGAGAAACAAAGATTGAATTACTTGAACCAATGTCAGCAGATAGCCCAATTGCGAAATTTTTGGAAAAGAAAGGAGAAGGGATTCATCATATAGCATTCGGAGTGGATGATCTTTCTATTCGGCTGGAAGAACTAAAAATACGCGGTATTCCGCTTATTGATGAAGTTCCACGAAAAGGAGCAGCTAATAACTTAATTGCTTTTCTACATCCTAAAGCAGCTAAAAATGTATTAGTTGAGTTATGTGAAAAAAGCCATGGTGGTGATCGAGATGAATCATGATATCTATGACAAAATCAATGAATTATATGATAAAAGACGTGAAGTGGAGCTTGGAGGAGGGGATAAAAAAGTAGAAAAACAACACGAAAAGGGAAAACTAACAGCGAGAGAGAGAATTGACCTATTACTTGATGAGGGATCTTTCGTGGAAATAAACCCTTTTATCGAACATAGATGCAATGATTTTGGACTTTCTTCTAAAAAAGGTCCTGGCGATGGTGTTGTTACCGGTTTTGGTAAAGTAAATGGAAGACCTGTTTATTTGTTTTCACAGGATTTTACTGTTTTTGGTGGAGCGCTTGGAGAAATGCATGCAAAAAAAATTGCTGCTGTAATGGACCTTGCTGCAAAAAATGGAACACCTTTTATCGGTCTAAATGACTCGGGCGGTGCGAGAATCCAGGAAGGTGTGGTATCATTAGATGGTTACGGACAAGTTTTTTACCGAAATACGATCTATTCAGGAGTGATTCCCCAAATTTCTGTCATTCTTGGACCTTGTGCTGGTGGAGCGGTCTACTCGCCGGCCATTACTGACTTTGTATTTATGGTAGAAAAGACTAGTCAGATGTTTATTACAGGACCTAAAGTGATAGAAACTGTCACAGGTGAAAAAATAAGCTCTGAGGATTTAGGCGGAGCTAATGTACATAATACAATTAGTGGTAATGCTCATTTTTCAGGAGTTACGGAAGTAGACGTCTTACTAAAAGTACGAAAATTATTAAGTTATTTACCACAAAATAATGAACAAAAGCCACCTGTATCTCAGTATAGTGGGGAATCCGATTATCGCCCGGATTTAACAGAGCTCATTCCATTTGATACTGTTCGTCCCTATGATGTTCGCCTTGTTGTTGAACAGGTAGTTGATAAAGGATCTTTTTTTGAAATACATAAAAACTTTGCCAAAAACATTGTGATTGGGTTAGCAAGGATTAAAGGAGAGGTTGTTGGACTTGTTTGTAATCAGCCAAAGTATTTGGCAGGCGGTTTAGATATTGATTCATCTGATAAAGCGGCCAGATTTATTCGCTTTTGTGACTCATTTCAAATTCCGCTAATTACATTTGAAGATGTTACAGGCTTTTTTCCGGGCGTTAAACAAGAGCACGGTGGAATTATCAGACATGGTGCGAAAATTTTATATGCATACTCTGAAGCAACAGTTCCGAAATTAACAGTTATCCTGAGAAAAGCCTATGGTGGTGCATATGTTGCATTAAATAGCAAATCTATAGGAGCAGATCTTGTCTTTGCTTGGCCTAATGCAGAGATAGCAGTAATGGGTCCACAAGGAGCAGCTAATATTATCTTTGCAAAGGAAATTGAGCAAAGTTCAGATCCTGAATTAACGAGAGCCCAAAAAATCGAAGAGTATCGGGAAAAGTTTGCAAACCCTTATGTTGCAGCAAGTCAAGGGATGGTCGATGATGTCATTGATCCGCGGGATACTAGAATTAAGCTTATTCAGGCTCTCGACATGTTAAAAACAAAAAAAGAAAGTAGACCAGCAAAAAAACATGGGAATATTCCCCTTTAACTTATTTGGAGGTAATGATTGATGATCAATAAACAACGATTACTTGATGAATTTTTAGAGCTTGTTCAAATTGATTCGGAAACAAAATTTGAAACAGAAATTGCAAAAGTACTTAAAACCAAATTCACAGAACTAGGCTTAGAAGTGATTGAAGATGACTCCATGAAAACAACAGGGCATGGAGCTGGAAACTTAATCTGTACACTTGAAGCAAAAACTGAAAATATCGATACTATTTATTTTACATCACACATGGACACGGTTGTTCCAGGTAAAGGCATTAAACCTAGCATTAAAGATGGGTATGTAGTGACAGATGGAACGACAATTCTAGGTGCAGATGATAAGGCTGGACTAGCGGCTATGCTTGAGGCAATTAAGACCTTGAAGGAACAAAATATTGCACATGGTAAAATCGAATTTGTGATTACTGCTGGTGAAGAGTCAGGACTTGTAGGTGCTAAAGCATTAGATCCTAGCCTTATGACGGCCAAATATGGATATGCGCTCGACAGTGATGGTAAAGTAGGTACAATCATTGTAGCTGCACCAACTCAAGCTAAAGTAAAAGCGACGATTTATGGAAAAACTGCACATGCCGGTGTAGCGCCTGAAAAAGGTGTTTCTGCTATCACAATCGCTGCAAAGGCTATTGCCAAAATGCCATTAGGAAGAATTGATCACGAAACGACAGCGAACATCGGTCGCTTTGAGGGTGGGACACAGACTAATATTGTTTGTGACCTTGTTCATATTCTAGCTGAAGCAAGATCGCTTATTCCGGAAAAAATGGAAGCGCAAGTGAAAAAAATGAAAGAAGCATTTGAAAATGTTGCCTCTGAAATGGGTGGAAGAGCTGAAGTAGAAGTGGATGTTATGTACCCTGGGTTTAAATTTGGTCATGGCGATCATGTTGTTGAAGTGGCAAAGCGAGCTGCAGCTAAAATAGGTCGTGACAGTGAGCTTCAAACAAGTGGTGGCGGCAGTGATGCAAACGTCATTGCAGGGAATGGGGTTCCAACTGTCAATTTAGCTGTTGGGTACGAAGAAATTCATACAACAAACGAAAAAATGCCAATTGAAGAACTTGAGAAAACCGCTGAACTGGTTTTGGCTATCATTCAAGAAGTGGCACAACAATAAAAACAAGAAGCTGTCTTATATGACAGCTTTTTGGTGTTTATTACCCAAAATGTATGAATTCCTCCATTTCACAAGATTATTACCATCAATACTTTTAAGAAAAAGAAAGAAAATAAAAGGGTAGGTGATCTTATAAAAGGAGGGGTTTGTATTGATAAAAAAGAAGTTCGGATTAGTTGCAACTAGTGTAATGATTGTTGGTCTAGTAGCGTGTAACAACAATGAAGGTGCATTAGATGGTGAATATAGAGATAATGTTGATGTTGCAGAAAATGTAAATTACAATGGGCGTAGCTATGGTCCGCTTGCTCGGGATATCGATACGAGAAATCCTGACAACAACATGAACGACGATGATTTCAGTAATGTACCAGACCGGATGCTAACGAAAGATCCAAATGGTATGACAATATCCAGTTCAAAAACAGATTTATCAAGTAAAGATTTTCCACATACAAGAGCCATTGCTGTCCAAGACGCTAAATATAAATTTATAAAAGCAAATTCAAAAGAAGAAGCTGAAAAGCAGGCAAGACAATTTATTGATCAGCAAAAGCAGCAAGCTCTTCAATATGGTAATCAAATTGCAAAGCAATATCAATCACAGCAACAACAGTCAGCAAACAGACAGCAGGCACCTACTGATAGACAACAAGCGCAAAATAATCAACAACAGCAAAATCAAGCTCCTGCTGAGCAACAAGAGCAAGCAACTGATCAGCAGCAAAAACAAGAACCAGCTCAACCTCAACAACAACAACCAGCTGCTGAAGCACCAAAGAAAGATGAGTCTCAGGCTCAAGGTGTTAGTCAAGTTGCACAACAGGTCATTGACTTAACAAATGCTGAAAGAAAAAAGAATGGTTTACCAGCTCTTAAAGCTGACACACAATTAAGCGGTGTTGCTCAGAAAAAATCGGAAGATATGCGACAAAATAATTATTTCTCACATACAAGTCCTACCTACGGTTCACCGTTCGATATGATGAGGGATTTTGGCGTGACGTATAAAACGGCTGGGGAAAATATTGCTCAGGGTCAACGATCAGCGCAAGAAGTCGTTCAAGCTTGGATGAATAGTGAAGGGCATAGAAAGAATATTTTAAGTAAAGATTTTACTCATATTGGAATTGGTTATGACTCTAATGGACATCACTGGACACAAATGTTTATTGGAAAATAACTCTACTTGAGGCTATCTAATTATAGATAGCCTTTTGTTTATGTCATAAAATCTAACAATAAAAAAGTTAGCGATAAAAACTATGTTTAATACTAATGAAATCGGATACAAAAAACAAAGTTATTAGCGATTAAAACAAAAAGTTTTAGGAATTTTCAAAAAAATATTGTTAAGTTAGGGAAATTATGTATAATTTGATTATATAGATGTTAACTTTTCTTACATAAAGAGTTGGTATTTATGACGTTAAATGTGAGTTGATGCAAAAAGAAGGAGTGTTGTTGTGTTGAAAATGAATAAAGGTTTTTTAGCAATGATGATGTCTGTATTTATGCTCGGTGCTTGTGCAGCCCAAACGAGTGAACCGTCTTCAGGAAATCAAACAAGTGATTCATCTGCAACAGTGAGTACTGAAAGTGATACAGTTCAGGTCGGAATTTTGCATTCGTTAAGTGGAACAATGGCAATAAGTGAGGTTTCTTTACGTGACGCAGAGCTAATGGCAATAGAGGAAATTAATGCAGCAGGAGGAGTACTAGGAAAGCAGATTGAACCAATCGTTGAGGATGGTGCTTCTGATTGGCCTACTTTTGCTGAGAAGGCTAGAAAACTTCTTCAACAAGATAAAGTAGCTACCATTTTTGGAGGATGGACATCTGCTAGCCGTAAAGCGATGCTTCCAGTTGTTGAACAAAATAATGGTTTACTATGGTATCCGGTTCAGTATGAAGGGATGGAACAATCTCCAAATATTTTTTATACAGGGGCTACAACAAATCAACAAATCGTTCCTGCAATTGACTGGATGTTAGAAAATCAAGGGAAGAATATTTTCTTGGTAGGATCTGATTATGTATTTCCTCGTACAGCAAATAAAATTGTAAATGCACAATTAAAAGCAAAAGGCGGAACAGTAGTTGCTGAAGAATATACACCTCTTGGACACACAGACTACAACACAATTATTAGCAAAATTAAAGCCGAAAAACCAGATGCTATTTTTAATACGTTAAACGGAGATAGTAATGTTGCATTCTTTAAGCAGCTTAAAGATGCAGGAATTACTCCAGAAGATATTCCGGTTATGTCAGTAAGTGTTGCTGAAGAAGAAATACGTGGGATTGGTACAGATGTATTAGAAGGTCATTATGCTGCTTGGAACTATTACCAAACAACAGATACACCCGAAAACAAGACATTTGTTGAAAATTATAAAGCGAAATACGGTGAAGACCGAGTAACAGGTGACCCGATTGAAGCTGCTTATATTGCTGTTTATTTATGGAAAGAAGCAGTTGAAAAAGCTGGATCATTTGAAGTGGATAAAGTTAAAGAAGCTTCAGATGGAATTGAATTCAAAGCACCTGGTGGTGTTGTGAAAATTGATGGTGAAACACAGCATATTTATAAGACTGTCCGAATCGGAGAAGTTCAGGCTGATGGTCTATTCAAAGAGGTTTGGAACTCAGGTGAGCAAGTAAAGCCTGATCCATACTTAAAGTCGTATGACTGGGCTGAAGGTTTAAGTCAAGAATAAGAAATGTAATAGATACCTAGCTTGCTAGATTTGCTAGGTATCTAAAATGACAAGAAGGTAACAAGCTAAATAGGGCCGGAGAAGTGATACTCGTCCTCATGGGATAATCTAACTCCATTTATTGTCATACTTACCTGTTATCTTCACAGTAAAGGAGGAAAAATCCTTGTCGATTATTATTTCACAATTATTTAACGGGCTAAGCCTAGGGTCGATTTTATTGTTGATTGCACTAGGTCTTGCGATTACTTTTGGACTTATGAATATTATAAACATGGCTCATGGGGAATTTATCATGATTGGGGCTTACACAACATATCTACTCCAACAAGTGTTTGTTCAACATCTTCCGAAATCTTTATTTGATTATTATTTTATTCTAGCCATACCATTGTCCTTTATAGTTGCCGCGCTTATTGGTCTTATTATGGAGAAAACAATTGTAAGATTTTTATATGAAAGGCCACTTGATAGCCTGCTGGCGACATGGGGAGTCAGTCTTATATTACAGCAAACAGCCCGGTCGATTTTTGGTGCACCTAATGTTGCAGTTGTAGCTCCAGAATGGTTAAGTGGAGGCCTTGCTGTAGCTGGACTTACTTTTCCGTACAAACGTCTATTTATTATTGCTCTTGTCCTCATTAGTATTCTTTTGCTGTTTATCTATTTATATAAAACCTCATCAGGAAGAAGAATGAAAGCAGTAACGTTAAATCGTGAAATGGCGTCCTGTCTGGGAGTTTCAACTAGAAAGGTAGATAGTACAGCTTTTGCTCTGGGAAGTGGATTTGCCGGGATTGCCGGATGTTCATTGACGTTAATTGGTTCAATTGGTCCAACGCTTGGTACGTCATATATAGTAGATGCTTTTATGATTGTTATCTTAGGTGGGGTTGGAAAATTAAAAGGAACAATCCTGGCAGCCATTATGTTAGGTGTTTTAAGTACATTTGTCGAGTTATCTACTAGTGCAACGATTGCAAAAGTAATTGTTTTTGCATTTATTATCATTTTCCTACAGTGGAAGCCAACTGGTCTCGTCAATGTAAAGGTTCGGGCATTAGACTAACGGAGGTGCAGTATGATTAAAAAATATAGCCAAGGTGCTTATTATGGAGTCTTTTTCCTCATGTTACTTGTAGCTCCATTGCTTCTTTCCGAGTTTAGAATGGGTTTGTTGGCAAAGTTTTTATGCTTTGCAATTATCGCGGTTGGAATAAGTTTGATATGGGGGTTCACAGGTATTTTAAGCTTGGGTCATGGTGTTTTTTTCGGGTTAGGTGCTTATTGTATGGCTATGTATTTAAAGCTTGAAGCATCACCATCAGGTATCCCGGATTTTATGGAATGGAACGGGATAACCGAAGTACCTTTTGTGTGGACGTTGTTTAAAAATCCTGTTTTTGCGATATTAGCAGCGTTATTATTGCCGTTTATCATTGCTGTTATAATCGGATATTTTACATTTAAAAATCGTATTAAGGGAGTATTTTTTTCACTAATTTCTCAAGCTGTTGTTGTGGTAACTGTTACCTTATTTATCGGTGGACAACACATTACCGGCGGTACAAGTGGATTGACAAACTTTTTTACAGTCTTTCAAGTCCCATTAGCAGATTCAGCTACGAAGCAAACACTATATTTTGTAACAGTTGCTTTACTAGCCATCATTATGGGGGTTGCACTATTATTAACAAAGTCTCGATTTGGACGGTTGCTTATCGCGATCCGGGATGGGGAAAACCGCCTTCGATTCCTCGGGTATAATCCTACATTTTATAAAGTGTTTATTTACGCATTATCAGCAGCATTTGCAGGAGTGGCCGGAGCACTTTTTGTTTTACAAGTTGGCATTATAACCCCGGAAATGATGGGGATCATCCCTTCAATTGAAATGGTCCTGTGGGTTGCAATTGGAGGTCGTTATTCCATTTTAGGTGCCGCGATAGGTGCTATTTTGACAAACACAGCCAAAAGCTTTTTGAGTGAATCATATCCGGATTTCTGGACGATCTTCCTAGGTGCATTATTTTTAATTGTTGTTCTATATTTACCAAATGGCTTAGCTGGTTTAGTTGAACAATTGAAAATGAAATTCTTTAAAAAAGAGAAGGTAAAGGAGGCGAAACAAAGTGAAGCCGATACTCTCGTGTCATGATGTTGTTGTTGATTTTTCGGGCTTTAAGGCTTTGCAAGGAGTTAATTTGGATGTGGAAACCAGCGGAGTTTTGTTTTTAATTGGTCCAAATGGCGCTGGGAAGACAACGTTATTAGACGTGATTTGTGGAAAAACCAGAGCCACAGGAGGGGAAATTACCTTTAAAGACGAGATTTCATTAGTAAAACTTCAAGAGCAGAAGATTGTCGAAGCAGGCATTGCTCGTAAGTTTCAAGCTCCAAGTATTTTTTTACACCTGACTCCTTTCGAAAATTTAGAAATTGCCATGAAACAAAAGAAAAAATTATTTTCTATTCTTTTTGCGAAATTAACAGATGTACAAAAAGACAAAATTAATACAATGTTAAGGAAAATTGGATTATTTGAAGTTAGACATGAAAAAGCCGGATCTTTATCACATGGGCAGAAGCAGTGGCTGGAAATCGGAATGCAATTAATTCAAGAGCCGACATTGTTATTATTAGATGAACCGATCGCAGGAATGTCTGGTGAAGAAAGAACAAAAACAGGTGAATTAATTTTAGAAATTTCAAAAGAATGTTCTGTTTTAATTGTGGAGCATGATATGGATTTTGTGAGGAAATATTCTACTCAAGTGGTGGTTATGCATGAAGGGAAGGTACTTTGTCAGGGTGAGATGAAGGATATTCAGGAAAATGAAGAAGTGAAAAATGTATATCTGGGAAGGAGCGGGTAAAATGCTTCACGTATCACACCTGCAAGCGGGATATGATGAGACCATTATTTTACGTGATGTTGATTTTGAAGTGCCTAAAGGGAAAATTGTAGGTCTTCTTGGACGTAATGGTGTAGGGAAAACAACTTTAATGAAAGTGTTAATGGGCCTGTTGCCTATGAAGAATGGAAACATTCAGTATGAAGGGGAAAAACTAAAAAAGGAAAGACCGGAACATCGTGCAAGATCCGGAATTGCTTATGTACCACAAGGTAGGGAAATCTTTTCTGATTTAACGATTAGAGAGAATCTTCTACTAGGAATGGAGGCATTACCTAAATCTAAACGTTCGACTACCATACCTGAGGAAATTTTTACATGGTTTCCGGTTTTAAAAGAAATGATTGATCGAAAAGGCGGGGATCTAAGTGGAGGGCAACAGCAACAGCTGGCTATAGCTAGAGCCTTAATTTCAAATCCGAAGCTATTGTTATTAGATGAGCCGATGGAGGGGATTCAACCTTCTATTGTACAGTTGATTCAAGATGTGCTTGTTCAAATTGCAAAGGAAAAAGAGATGGGAATTATGCTGGTGGAACATAATTTAGATGCAGTATTATCCTGTGCTGATCAATTTTATATTCTGGATAGAGGGCGAATGGTGATGAGTGGAAGCTGTGATGAAATAAAAGAAGAGGATCTTCAAAGGCACTTAGCGGTATAAGGAGGTAGGTAAGATGAAGCTTACATCTCGTGAGCAGGAAAAACTGATGATTGTTGTTGCGGCAGATTTAGCCAGGCGGAGACAAAATAGAGGCTTAAAGCTTAATTATCCGGAAGCTATCGCCATTTTAACTTATGAGGTACTAGAGGGAGCCCGTGATGGTAAGACAGTATCAGAACTAATGCAGTATGGCCGTCAAATACTATCGAGAGATGATGTGATGGAGGGTATTCCGGAGATGATTCATGACATACAGGTTGAAGCAACGTTTCCGGATGGAACGAAGTTAGTGACCGTTCATGAACCAATACAATAGTTTATAGTCAGGAGTGTGGAAAAATGATACCTGGTGAGCTTAAGCTCAAACAAGAAGCTATCCTTTGTAATCAACATAAACAAGCGATGAAACTGGAAGTAATAAACAATGGTGATCGTCCAGTTCAAATTGGCTCCCATTTTCATTTTTATGAGGTTAATAGATCACTAGAGTTTGATCGAAAGAAATCCTATGGAAAAAGATTGAATATTCCGGCAGGTACGGCTGTTCGATTTGAACCTGGTGATAAAAAAATAATCGAGCTGATTTCCTTTTCGGGAGAAAGAAAAATTTACGGACTTAATAATTTAACAAATGATGCACTAGATAAAGGAGTGTAGATATGAGCTTTCGTATGTCGAGACATCAATATGCAGACATGTTTGGTCCAACAGTTGGCGACCAGGTGAGACTAGGAGACACGGAACTTTTCATTGAAGTAGAGAAGGATTATACGACTTATGGTGATGAGGTGAAATTTGGTGGTGGTAAAGTAATACGTGATGGAATGGGACAACATCCTTTAGCAACAAGGAAAGAAACTGTTGACCTTGTTGTAACGAATGCTCTAATTTTTGATTATACAGGAATATATAAGGCGGATATCGGTATTAAAGAGGGAATGATCACATCGATTGGAAAGGCAGGAAACCCTCTTATCATGGATCATGTTGATATTGTCATAGGAGCTTCTACTGAAGTAATCGCTGCAGAGGGACTGATTGTTACAGCAGGGGGAATTGATGCACATATTCATTTTATTTGCCCTCAACAAATCTGGACGGCGATTGAATCAGGTGTTACAACGATGATCGGAGGAGGAACAGGTCCTGCAACCGGTACGAATGCGACAACTTGCACACCTGGTGCATGGAATATTCACCAAATGCTGAAAGCTGCTGATGAGTTTCCAGTTAATTTAGGTTTTCTTGGAAAAGGTAACGCTTCCAATGAAGAGGCTTTAATTGAACAAATTCAAGCAGGGGCAATTGGACTTAAGCTTCATGAAGATTGGGGAACAACGACGTCAAACATTGATAAAGCATTATCAGTTGCTGATCTGTATGATGTTCAAATCGCGATACATACCGATACCCTTAATGAAGGTGGTTTTGTAGAGGATACATTAAAGGCTATTGATGGCCGTGTAATTCATACATACCATACTGAAGGTGCCGGTGGGGGGCATGCCCCGGACATCATAAAGGCGGCATCGTACCCGAATATACTTCCATCCTCAACAAATCCGACGCGCCCCTTTACTGTTAATACGATTGCAGAACATTTAGATATGTTGATGGTCTGTCACCATTTAGATCCGTCGGTTCCAGAGGATTTGGCTTTTGCAGATTCACGTATTCGAAAAGAAACAATTGCAGCTGAAGACATTCTTCACGATTTAGGAGTTTTTAGTATGATTAGCTCTGATTCTCAGGCAATGGGCAGAGTTGGTGAAGTTATCTCAAGAACATGGCAAACAGCAGATAAGATGAAGCGCCAACGTGGGAAACTTGTTGAAGGGGAAGAAAATGATAATGCAAGAGCGAAAAGATATATTGCCAAATATACAATTAATCCAGCTATCACACATGGGATTTCAGAGTATGTTGGATCAATAGAGGTAGGGAAAATGGCTGACTTTGTCTTGTGGGATCCGGCCTTTTTTGGAGCAAAACCTGAATTAGTTGTGAAGGGCGGGATGATTGTATGGAGTGTAATGGGAGACCCGAATGCATCTATTCCAACACCGCAGCCAGTATTATATCGCCCGATGTTTGCGAATTTCGGCAAGGCAAAGCATTCAACATCAATGACGTTTCTTTCAAAAGCTGCATTTGACAATCACAGACATGAAGAGCTTGGGCTTGAAAAAAAGATTGGTGTTGTCAAAAATATTCGCCAACTTAAAAAGAAGGATATGAAATTAAATGGAGAAACACCAACTATCGAGGTTGATCCGCAAACTTATGAGGTCATGGTTGACGGTGAGTTAATTACTTGTGAGCCAGATAAAAAGGTTTCATTGGCGCAACGATATTTTTTATTTTGAGGTGAAAAGATGATTATTGAACAAATTATAGGAAACGTAAAAGAATTGGAAAAAGCTCCACATCATGTAGAACGTGTGTATTTAAGAAGTGATGACTTAGTGAAGAAAATCCAGCGTGTGAAAACAGATCATGGAAAAGAGCTGGGTATAAGACTTAAACAGGGGAAAGAGTTGGAAGACGGTGACATTCTGTACCAAGACCAAAAAAATTCGATCATTATAAGTGTGCTTGCAGATGATGTTATTGTCATTAAGCCAACTAGTATCTTGCAAATGGGAGAAATCGCTCATCAACTTGGTAACAGACATTTACCTGCACAATTTGAAAATAATGAAATGATTGTTCAATATGATTATCTTGTAGAAAGATTATTAGTAGAGTTGGATGTACCTTACACAAGAGAGGAACGTAAAATGAGCAAAGCCTTTAGACATATCGGACATTCCCATGACTAATCAACTGTTTCACCTTCTTCAAATTTGCGATTCCAATTTTCCATCAGGGACGTTTTCGCATTCCTTCGGGTTAGAAACGTATATCCAGGAAAATAAAATAACGGATAAAGAAACCTTTCTGGCTGCTTTAAAACAATACTTACAAACACAATTTGTATACACTGATGGTCTGGCATGCAGGTTAGTCTATGAATCTATTAAAGCAAACAAAATTGAACCGGTTTGGATGATAGATAAAGAGCTGAATGCACTTGCGATGGCGAGAGAAACTCGTGAAGGTAATCGGAGAGTTGGCAGACAAATGGTAAAGGTCATGAATCAGCTCTTTCCAAATGAGCATTTGAATATGTACCAAGTAAAAATCAAAAATAAACAAGTTTATGGTCACAGCTCAGTTGTGTTTGCAATGGTTTGTCTGGAACTGGGTATTGATATTGAAACAACGCTTTCTACTTATCTCTTTGCTACCACTTCATCACTTGTTCAAAACGCAATAAGAGGAATTCCGATTGGCCAGACAGATGGGCAAAAAATATTAGTTACATTGAAACCATACTTAATAGAAAAAGTGAATGAAATTTTGGTTTTAAATGAAGAAGATTTTGGAGCAGGTGCACCAGGCCTTGAAATAGCGCAAATGCATCATGAACAGCTTTCTGTTCGTTTATTTATGTCATAAAAAATGAATGTAAAGAAAGGATGAAAAAAATGAGTGAACCAATACGCATAGGAATCGGGGGCCCTGTTGGGGCAGGGAAAACGTTATTAGTTGACAAGTTGACAAGAGAGCTAATGAAAGATCTTGAGGTTGCGGTTATTACAAATGATATCTATACAAAAGAGGATGCTCAATTTTTAATCAAGAATGGTGCACTGCCAGAAGATCGCATCATAGGTGTTGAAACAGGTGGATGTCCACATACAGCAATTCGTGAGGATGCTTCAATGAATTTTGATGCCATTGATGAATTGAATGAACGCCACCCAAATCTTGATCTGATTTTTGTGGAAAGTGGCGGGGATAATTTGGCGGCCACCTTCAGTCCGGAATTAGTCGACTTTTCCATTTATATAATTGATGTGGCCCAGGGAGAGAAAATTCCCCGTAAAGGTGGTCAGGGAATGATTAAATCTGACTTGTTTATTATAAATAAAATTGATTTAGCCCCATATGTAGGAGCAGATCTTGAAGTGATGAGGAAAGATACATTAGTATCTCGTGGTAATCGCCCTTATATTTTTACAAATCTAAAAGACGGTACCGGGGTAAAGGAAGTGGTTGATTGGATACGCAAAGAGGCCTTTTTAGTTGGTCTTGAGGCATGACATATACCGGCTACCTGGAGTTAACGGTAGAAAAAAAGCATAACCGTTCTGTCATAAGCAATAGCTTTTTTGACGGAGTTTTAAAAATTACGAGACCAACATATCTGCCTGAAGGTCTTCCTTTATTAACGCTTATCCATGTTGGTGGTGGTTATGTTGATGGCGACTCATATAAAACAGAGGTAGTTGTTGGAGAAGGTGCGAAACTCGCCTTAACTACACAAGCTTCTACTAAAATTTACAAGTCACTTCAATTTGGTGTTCGTCAGGAAATGGATTGCTTTTTACAAGCCGGAAGCGAATTACTTGTTAAACAAGACCCATTAATAGCTTATAAAGACGCACAATTTTCTCAAGTTACGAATGTCTATATGGAGCAAACATCGATTTTTTATTATACAGATATTATTACACCAGGCTGGTCTGAAGATGGGAAGTTATTTCAGTATAAGAAGATTTCTTCTAAACTGAAACTATTTATTGATGGTGAATTACAAGTATTTGATCATCAATTATTGATGCCAGGAGAAAATTTGCAAAAATTGATGCAGCTTGAAGGCTACACTCATATCGGAACATTGTTTATGATTCATCCTCAGGTTGACGAAAATTTAATTGAAAAAATAAGAGTTGAATTACGTTCTGTAAACCATTCGCGATTTGGTATTAGTGCCCTTAGTGCAAAAGGACTATCAATGAGGGTTTTAGCATTTAGTACCCCGGAGATTGAAGAAGTCTTTTCTGTATGTGAAGAGGTCATTCGTCACCACTTAGAAAACAAAGAGAAGATCGAATGGCGGAAGTGGTAACCATTTTTCATGACAAACCGGAATAAATACTAATCGTATCTTTAAATACTAAAACATTCATAGTATGATAGTCTTAGTATTTCACCTCAAGTATTGATGGAGGAGATGATAGCATGAATGTTTCAAAATTAGTCGTTTTCCGAACAGGTAATGAAGAATATGGTATTCCTATTGAACATGTCATTTCGATTGAGAAATTGGAAGATATAAATACCATTCCCAATATGCCCTTTTATATGAAAGGTGTCGTAAAGGTAAGGGGAGAACTGATACCTGTCCTTGATACGTATCAGATTTTTTATCATCAAAATATACCAATTGATAACGACGTGAAATTAATTGTCATTCAATCTGATGAGATTTCAGCAGCATTAATTGTAAAAGAAGCAAAAGAAATTATTGATATTGAAGAGAGTCAATTAAAGACAATTGCGGTCGGTGCATTTCAATCGACTAAATATTTTTCTGCAGTAGCAAGCTTAGAGGAGCGTTTGATTACTATTATCAACCCGAATCTGTTATTGGAAAGCCTTGATAATTTTGCTATTGTGAAGGAAGAGATGATGAGCCACCAATAGAGGTGGCTTTTGTTGTTTCTAATGTTATTTTTAAAAAGCATTTCTTACAGAAAAAATGGTAAACTAGTAAGAGAATGAACTATGTGAGTGTGGTGTGGCTTGTGGAGCAGGTTGTAAGTCGGAGAATTATTTTACATGTTGATATGAATAGCTTTTATGCATCAGTAGAAATGGCATATGATCCATCTTTAAAGGGAAAGCCTTTGGCGATTGCTGGTAATGTGGAAGAGAGAAAAGGAATTATTGTAACTTGCAGTTACGAAGCACGTGCCAAAGGTGTGACGGCGACAATGCCACTTTGGCAGGCGCGTAGACTTTGTCCAGATCTTATCATCCGTAAGCCCAACTTTGAACGATACCGTACAGCCTCACAAGCGATGTTTGAATTACTTAGAGAATACACTCATTTAGTTGAGCCTGTTTCTATTGATGAGGGATATATGGATTTAAGTAATTTTGAAGGCTCCAGACCTTTGGAAATAGCGAAGTTAATTCAGGAACGATTACTTGATGAATTATTGTTGCCATGTAGTATCGGGGTAGCTCCGAATAAATTTTTAGCTAAAATGGCTTCAAATATGAAAAAGCCACTCGGGATTACCATATTAAGAAAAAGAGATATGCCAAAGACCTTATGGCCTCTACCAGTTCATGAAATGCATGGAGTCGGAGGAAAAACAGCTGAAAAACTTCACACAATTGGTGTTCATACTATTTATGATTTAGCTCATGCTAATGAGGTGCAGGTGAAAAAACTGTTAGGGGTTAATGGAGAAAGACTTATACAAAAAGCAAATGGTGTTGATAACAGAGAGGTTAATCCAAATGCAATTTATGATTTTAAAAGCATAGGGAATTCCACAACTTTAGCTAAAAATACAACGAAAGAAAATGAAATAAGAGAAGTATTAAAAAAACTATCTCATTCAGTGTCTGTTCGTTTGAAAAGAAAAGAAGTTCTTGCAACAAAATTACTTGTCACCATTCGTTATGGAAATTTAAAAACGATAACAAGAAGTAAAAAGCTGAACAATCCGATCGGTGAAGAAAAAGATTTATTTCATGAAGCAACAGAGCTCTTTTTTTCTCATTGGAATGATGAACCAGTTCGATTATTGGGTATTACGGGACAAGATTTAGTTGAAAAGGATGATGCTGTTAAACAGTTAGACTTATTTTCATATGAACAAGACGCAAAGGATGAGCCGATTCTATCGATTATTGATCAAATTAATCAAAAATATGGAGAACAGCTATTAAAAAAAGGTGTCAAAGGGAAGGGAAAAGAAACTCCAACTCCCGGAACAAGCTTTAGCAAAGATTTTTTTACGTAGAAAACGATTACATAAGTTAAGTCACTTGAAATGTTACAGAAAAATGTGTATTTTTAAAGTTGTAGTCAAATGAAATAATTCGAATTATGTGTCAATTTAGCAGTTATTGGCGGAAAACTAAACTTTTTATCGCTATCACAAAATGATAGAAGAGTTTTTCATTTGTTTAGTTTTACATATTATTAGGATTAGAAGGGACGTAAGGGAATGTCGAAACAACAAATTGGTGTTATTGGTTTGGCTGTAATGGGTAAGAACTTAGCGTTAAATATTGAAAGTCGTGGATTTTCAGTCTCAGTTTTTAACCGTTCAGCAGGAAAAACAGAAGAATTTTTAACTGAAGCAAAAGGGAAAAATGTGGTTGGAACTTACAGCATTGAAGAATTTGTTCAATCATTGGAAACTCCACGCAAAATTCTATTAATGGTTAAAGCTGGTGGACCAACTGATGCTACAATCGAACAACTTTTACCACATCTTGATAAAGGTGATATTTTAATCGATGGTGGTAACACATTATATACTGATACACAACGTCGTAACAAAGAGTTGGCGGAAAGTGGCATTCACTTCATCGGAACAGGTGTATCAGGTGGAGAAGAAGGAGCATTAAAAGGACCTTCTATCATGCCTGGCGGTCAAAAAGAAGCATTTGACTTAGTACAACCGATTCTTGAAGCAATTTCCGCAAAAGTAAATGGTGATCCATGCTGTACTTACATCGGTCCGGATGGTGCAGGTCACTATGTAAAAATGGTTCACAACGGTATTGAGTATGGAGATATGCAATTAATTTCTGAAGCGTATTTCTTACTTAAAAATGTATTAGGTTTAACAGCTGACGAGCTTCATGAAGTGTTTGCAGAGTGGAACAAAGGTGAACTTGATAGCTACTTAATTGAAATTACTGCTGACATCTTCACGAAGAAAGATGAAGAAACTGGCAAACCTATGGTTGATGTCATTCTTGACACTGCCGGTCAAAAAGGAACTGGAAAATGGACAAGTAAGAGTGCTCTTGATTTAGGAGTACCACTTCCAATTATTACAGAGTCTGTTTTTGCCCGCTTTATTTCCGCAATGAAAGAAGAACGCCAAAAAGCTAGTAAAATTCTTTCAGGACCTTCTGCAAAATCATACGAAGGAAACAAAGAAGAGCTTATTGAAGCAGTTCGTAAAGCATTATATATGAGTAAAATTTGTTCTTATGCTCAAGGATTTGCTCAAATGAGAGCAGCGTCAGAAGAGTATAATTGGGATTTAAAATACGGAGATATTGCCATGATCTTCCGTGGCGGTTGTATTATCCGTGCAGCTTTCCTTCAAAAAATTAAAGATGCATATGATAAAGACTCACAATTGGCAAACCTTTTACTGGATGATTACTTTAAAGAAATCGTTGAAGGTTACCAAGGTGCGCTTCGCCAAATCTTAACGGTTGCAATTGAAAATGGAGTTCCAGTACCATGCTTCTCATCTGCACTTGCTTACTATGATAGCTACCGTACTGAAACGTTACCAGCTAATCTACTTCAAGCTCAACGTGATTATTTTGGTGCCCACACATACCAACGTGTTGACAAAGAAGGAGTCTTCCACACTGAGTGGATGGAAAAATAATAGGATAACAAAAAACAAAGCTCAAATTTGAGCTTTGTTTTTTTGTATTGAATATAAATCAAGCGGAACTGTATAGAGCCTTTTAAGGGCCATATAAGGATTAATTAAGAAAGAGAGTACAAAGATTTAATCTACGACCATTTTAAACATGTTAAGAGGGGATAAAAAGAAGCTATCACAAATGTGATAGCTTAAAGTTAAGGAGACACAAGGGGTTGCTTCTTGCACTAACTAGTTTATTCTTCTGAATAAATTTTGTATGAGGCAAATAGACGAGCTCATTCGCACAATTTTTAGAAATAAATAAAAAGCCAATTGAATACAAGGACTCAATTGGCAAAATAAGTAATAAAATAAGATATCGATTCCAATACAATTAGTTAATTAATTAACAGGCCACCACTGGTTACCGTCTTCTTCAAGAAGTTCGTCAGCTTCTTTAGGTCCCATGGAACCGGAAGGATATGTTGCAAGTGTTGCTTTACCGTTTTTCCATGCGTCAGAAATTGGATCTACAAAGCTCCAGGATAGTGCAACTTCATCCCAATGTGTAAAGTTAGTCGCATCGCCACGCATGCAATCAAATAATAGTTTTTCATACGCTTCAGGTGTATTAATCCCGTCATAGAGGTTATTTGATAAATCAAATTTAACAGGTTTTGAATAACCACCTTCAGATTCATCTTTTTTCGCATTCAATTGCAGGGTGATCCCTTCCTCTGGCTGAATGTTAATAACTAGTAAGTTAGGAGGTACTGTTTCACCTTTGTTGTAGTAAAGATTCATTGGAATATCTTTAAATTGTACAACAATTTTTGTTGATTTAGCAGCCATACGTTTTCCTGTACGAATATAGAAAGGAACACCAGCCCATCTGAAATTATCAATCATTAACTTGCCTGCTACATATGTTTCTGTTTCAGATTTTTTATCAACATTTCCTTCTTCACGGTAACCAATGAACTCTTTATCATTAAATTTACCTGCTGCATATTGGCCTCTCACAAAGTATTCTCCAACTTGCGTGTCACTAACAGGTCTTAATGCTCTTAGTACCTTCACCTTTTCACTTCGAATCTCATCGGTTGTTAATTTAATTGGCGGTTCCATCGCAAGTAAGGCAACCATTTGAAGCATATGATTTTGAACCATATCGCGAAGTGCCCCGGATTTTTCGTAATAGCCTCCACGATCTTCGACACCTAATATTTCACTGGAAGTAACTTGAATATTAGATATGTAACGATTATTCCATAATGGTTCAAACAGAGCATTGGCAAAACGAATAACCTCAATATTTTGTACCATTTCTTTTCCTAAATAATGGTCAATACGATAGATTTGATCTTCGTTAAATGCTTCACGAATTTCCTGATTTAGTTTTTGGGCAGAAGGTAGATCATGTCCAAACGGCTTTTCAATGACAAGTCTGCTCCAGCCCTGAGTAGCTGTTAAGCCTTCTTTTTTTAAGTTTTGAGCGATTGTACCAAAGAATTCCGGTGCCATTGCTAAATAAAAGATACGGTTTCCTTCTGTTTGATAGGAGCCATCAAGCTCATTTAACAATCCGTTTAACTCTAAATAAGAGGAAGGATTTGTAACATCAAAAGGATGATAATAGAAATGAGAAGTGAATTCTTCTAAATCTTTTGATTCCTTCATCGATGTTTGAATAGAATCTGATACATTGCTTCGAAACTCTTCAGTGGTCCAAGGTCTTCTTGCAACCCCTACAACAGCAAAATTTTTACCGATTTTTTCGTTTTGAACAAGGCGATAAATAGATGGAAACAATTTTCGTTTCGCCAGATCACCAGTTGCTCCAAAGATGACAATAACTGATTTAGGATGTTCTTGTGTATTCACGTTCGTACCTCACTTTGTCATTAATACATTTATTTTTTCATCAGTATTTTGAGTTGAAATCGATTGTTGAAAAAGAAAATAAATGATGGCATCGAATTTCTTATTTATACTGATTGGAAATTACTCCTATACAAATACTTAATTTTAAAGGTAATTTCCCTTTAAATCAAACATTATAGCCTATAATGTCTTTCCACATAGTTTATTATAAACGATTATGGAAAAATTATCGTCTATTATGCACCTATTTTGTAGAAATCTTTCTATAATTCAGTCTATTTTAGACATAATATTGAATTTGGTCAAGATGATGTGCTGATTTTGTTATAGAATTTCTGAAAAAATAAAATCAATGTTATTTCGCTATTTTCAGCATTCGTGTATGCTTAAAGAAAATACGGAGGAGGAAAGCGCAAGTGAATGTAACATTTCTTGGAACGGGTGCAGGAATACCTGCCAAAGCCCGGAATGTAACAAGTATTGCTCTTCAATTATTAGAAGAGAGAAATGAAATATGGTTATTTGATTGCGGGGAGGCAACTCAACATCAAATTTTACATACCTCTATAAAACCGAGGAAAATTGAAAAGATTTTTATTACCCATTTGCATGGTGATCATATATATGGCTTGCCCGGTCTACTTAGCAGTCGTTCCTTTCAAGGAGGAGAAACACCGTTAACCATATATGGACCAAAAGGCACAGAGCAATTTGTAAGAACTGCTTTATCTGTTAGTCACACCTATCTCACATATTCAATTGAATTTGTAGATGTAAAGGAAGGAATTATTTTTGAAGATTCATCCTTTCAAGTTAAGGCAAAGAAAATTGAACATGGCATTGAATCCTATGGTTATCGCGTGATAGAAAAGGATTTACCGGGAACACTGCTAGTCGAAGAACTTAAAAAGATCGGTATTCGACCAGGACCGGTTTATCAAAAACTAAAAAATGCAGAATCTGTTCAATTAGAGGATGGTTCGATTATTCATGGAAGTGATTTCATCGGACCCTCAATAAAAGGAAGAATCATCTCTATTCTAGGTGACACTCGGTACACAGATAAAAGTGTGGAGCTTGCAGAAAATGCCGACTTATTAATTCATGAAGCAACTTTTTCAAGAGAGGATCACTATCTTGCTTATGACTATTACCATTCTACAACTGAAGATGCTGCCAATATCGCTAAAGCATCAAATGTGAAGAAATTAGTTTTAACCCATATTAGTTCGAGATATCAATCACCTGAACAACTCGATGCACTAGTTGAAGAAGCGAAATCAGTTTTTCCGCCAACTGTTATTGCTGCAGATTTAATGCAAATTGACATTCCAAAAAAACGTTCTAATCTATAAGAAAAGAGAGTTGAATCTGATCAACTCTCTTTTCTGATCACCATCCCCGATCATATTGCTTTGGAGCTTCAATTGTTTCTCCCAGCTCTTTAGCTGCAGTTCTGGGGAAATACGGGTCTCTAAGAAGTTCTCTCGCGATAAATATCAGGTCTGCTCGATTATTTTGCAAAATTTCTTCTGCTTGTATGCCGCTAGTGATTAATCCAACAGCTCCTGAAGCAATACCTGCCTTTTCTTTAACTTTTTCAGCAAATCTTACTTGGTAGCCTGGAAATACATTAATCTTTGCAGGAACAACAGCTCCTGAGCTAACATCGATCAAATCAACTCCTTGCTCTTTCATCTTACTTGCATACCCCTCATAATCTTTTATATCCAATCCCTCGGGATGATAATCCGATGCTGAAATACGAACAAATAGTGGTCCATCCCACACTTCTTTCACAGCATCAATTACTTCGCTTAAAAATCGGTATCGATTATCTTTCGAACCACCATATTCATCATCTCGCTTATTCGAAAGAGGTGATAAAAACTCATTGATAAGGTAACCGTGGGCTGCATGAATCTCGATAATATCGATGCCAGCTTTCTTTGCTCTTTTAGCTCCATCTTGAAAAGCTTGAACAGTCTCTTTAATTTCTTCCTTTGTCATGCTTTTCGGAGTTTTGTATGTATTATCAAATGGGATAGATGATGGTGCAATAATTTCTCCATTAACTGTCGATTTTCTCCCTGCATGTGCTAGCTGAATAGCTGTTGCTGAACCGTATTCTTTAATTCTTGATACTAATTCTTGAAGGGCTGGAACATGGTCATCGCTCCAAATCCCAAGATCTTGTGCTGATATACGGCCTTGAGGTGTAACAGCAGTAGCTTCAACCATTATTAAGCCAACTTGCCCAACTGCACGGCTTATATAGTGCGTGAAATGGAAATCTTCTATAAACCCCTGTTCACCTGTTGATGAATACATACACATCGGGGACATAACAATACGATTTTTAAGGGTAACATTCTTTATTTGATAAGGCTGGAATAGTTTCGTCTTCATCTTTTATCCTCCCATTTGTAGATACTTTGTTTGAAAAAATTATAACAGTTGCTGCAGCTGTTAAGCATGTTTCTTGCTTGATTAATTTCTCCTAACAGGTTTTCAGGGAGGTGGTTGGTGTAATTATCTATTGATCAGGATGAGCAGTTGAGAAAAAATAAAACAGGAATAGTAAGCAGCAAAGTACTTACCATCCTGTTCTAAGTTAATGTGAAACCTGAGATACGTAATGAATATTTTTTGCTTATATAAACTGAGGCACACTAATCAGACTTTTTATTCTTATAAGTAAATGCCTGTAAGTTGAAGCTGCCTTATGCCCTGCAAGAAACAGTGTAGTTAATAAGCTAAATAAAATATTCATCCTTTTATCCCTCCACATTAAGAATAGTGTTAATATAACACTATAGTTAGCTTGTTCTATAGAATTTTGATTTATTCTCTTCCTTAGAGACTAAGATTAATTTTCTACAGAAGAACGAACTTTTATTTTTATTGGAAAAATACTGATAGTATGGAAGAAAGGTAAAAAAATGAATAAATGTCCGATATGTAATGGTGAAAATAACTGTGGAATTTTGGATAAGAAGGCATCTTGTTGGTGTATGGACATAACGATCCCAGAAAAGGTACTTGCTCTTTCTGGAAGTAATAAGGATCGTTGCATATGCTTAACATGTATTCTCAAAGATTGGGATCAAACGATAAATTTGAAGAAGTGAGACAATACTGGAATAAATGAGGAGTGCTTTGTAAGCACTCCCGTTATTTTTTATATGATATAAGTTCTTCTGAAAACATGGATTTTAACTCTTCTGATCTTTCAGTAGCACGTCTTATGCATGAAATAAACGCATCCTCAACCTGTCTTTCTTTGAGAATGGAGATTCCGGCTTCTGTTGTCCCATTTGGGCTCGTTACTTCTTTTCTTAACTGGGAAGGATGTTTGTCTGACACAGCAATCATCTCAGATGCCCCAAGTAATGTTTGAACAATTAAATCACGAGCAACAAAAGGATCTAGTCCTACGTCAACTGCCGCTTTTTCCATTGCTTCTACCAGGTAGTAAATATAAGCAGGACCACTGCCTGATAGACCTGTAACAGCATCAAGTTGTTTTTCTTCAACAATTTTACATATACCAATTGCTTCAAAGAGAGTTTTACATCTATTCATTTGATTAGGTGTAACATTTTGACTGCCGGCAATGGCGGTTGCTGACTTAAGAATGGCTGCAGAAGTATTTGGCATCGCCCGAACAATTGCTGCTTCTTTTCCAAGTATATTTTCAATCGTATCGATAGAGATACCCGCTAATACAGACACAATAACCTGTTTATCGATCAAATGCTGAACACCATCAAGTCCCGCTTTCACATCTTTAGGCTTCATGGCTAGAACAATAATTGATGCATCTTTCACTAGTTTTTGTTTATCATGGGTTGTTTCAACACCATACTTTTGAGAAAATTCATGTAATCTTGCTGAATTTGATCGATTTGCCACTATTATTTGTCCTGCAGTAAATACTTTACCTTTAATAAGTCCTGCAACCATAGCCTCAGCCATGGAACCCGCTCCGATAAACCCTATTTTATCCATTTTTATGACTCCTTACTTTTAAAATAAAAAGCCATTCCGCCCTTACAACATAAGGACGGAATGGCTCCGCGTTACCACCTTGATTGGAGTGAATCATACTCCCAGCTTTTAAGTCTTTATCGCAGACATACGGTTAGGTTTACCTAACAGCTCCTGGGGTAGGTTCAAAAAAATGGTGGGCAATGGAGTTTTTCAGCCTTAGAACTCCAATCTCTATTACTCCATTTTTTTTACTAGTCCCAATCAACGCTAAAACTTATTTTCTATACATTAAATTAAATTTTTATTCATTATGCAGTGATGGACAGGTCCTTGTCAAGCTTTTTAAAGGTGTATGGATCTGTGAATTATTTGAATATAATGACTAAAAGAGTGTCTTCATTGTAAAATATGTCTATCTGACGTTTTTAGTTATGGATGAATGGCTTAAAGGTTTGATTGTTTTAGAAACATCGGACTTGTACATAAATTTTTAGTGGATAAACTGGTGACTGCTTTTGATGTTTGCAAAGCACTTTTCTCTGCCATTTACGTTAAGCAGCTTTATTGATAATGTCGGAAACTGCTGGATGGCTTGACTATTTACAAGAAATCGGTCAAATTAAAATCGATGAAACAAATGAAAAATATTTATATTATGCTACCTAAAGCGGTAAGAGGTGATCCATTTGAATGCACGTATACAAGGCTGCTATGTTGCAATTACTGGTGCTTCCGGCGGAATTGGAGAAAAGATTGCAATTGAATGTGCGAGACATGGGGCACATTTAGTTTTATTGGCGAGAAGAGAAGAGCTTTTAGCCAAACTTTCTGAACGGATTCAGAATGATTATGGTGTATCGTGCTACTATTATTTACTGGATGTTCAGGATGTTCACTCGATACAACAAGTATTTTCAACCATTGAATCAGAGATTGGACAAATTGACATACTTGTCAATAATGCCGGATTCGGTATTTTTAATGAAGTTCTTCATTCTTCACTTGATGAAATGAAGAACATGTTTGAAGTAAATGTGTTTGGCTTAATTGCCAGTACGAAGATGGTGTTGCCTTCAATGGTGAAAAGAAGAAGAGGTCATATTATTAATATTGCTTCACAAGCTGCTAAAATTGCTACACCTAAATCAAGTCTTTATTCTGCGAGTAAGCATGCAGTATTGGGTTTTACAAACAGTCTTCGTATGGAGGTAAAGCCACACAATGTATTCGTCACCTCAGTTAACCCGGGGCCAATTAAAACAGATTTTTTCACTATTGCCGATAAGGAAGGAAATTATGTGAAAAATGTAGAACGTTGGATGCTTGATCCTGATAAGGTTGCGCGTATTATCGTTGCTTCAATGCTTACCCCAAAGCGGGAAATTAATTTACCTGGCTGGATGAATGCGGGCAGTACAATCTATCAAATTATGCCAAATCTGTTTGAAAAACTGGCTGGAAATGCGTTTTTTAAAAAATAACTTTTTTTCAACAGCTATATAAGGAGAGTTAAATATAAAAGGAGTTCTTCTATGATTGAGTTAAACTATTTTAACCGTAGGCAAATACCTCAGCTAATAAGCTGGATTGAGACACCGGAGTTTCTACTCCAATGGGCAGGACCGACGTTTCGCTTTCCGTTGACTGAACAGCAAATTGAAAAGTACATTGAGAATGCCAATTCAGATCGTTCTACTTCATTTGTTTACAGCGTTTTGTTAAAAGAAACAAGAGAAGTGATTGGACATATTGCTTTAACGAATATTGATAGAGAGCATAAGTCTGCCCGAGTGGGAAAAGTATTAATTGGGGATCAACGTGTCCGTGGTAAAGGGATTGGATACTTGATGATGAAAGAAGTATTGAAAATTGCTTTTGAACAGTTGGATTTGCATCGAGTAAGTCTTGGCGTTTTTGACTTTAATACGTCAGCTATTGTTTGTTATGAAAAAGCAGGGTTTAAAAAGGAAGGTTTACTTCGTGAGTGTAGAAAAATTGGAAATCAATATTGGAGCCTCTGGGAGATGAGTATATTAGCCCATGAATGGCAGAAAACTTATAAAGTATTAAGTTAGGACACTCACTGTCTTAACTCAGGAGAAAAGGCTAGTAAAGGTGGAAAACGCTTGGTTGATCAGAAACAGAAGTTTATTTACACATTTTCATGTCATGAAGATGAGATTTCTTTATGTCAATTAGAAATGCGGTCATTATTTGGGTTTTACACAGGAACTAACATACTTGAAAGCTCTGTGCAAATTAATCCAAGCCGAAGTCCGTTTATAAAAGAAAGAATTGATATAATTTATAAGGCAGATTGTTTAGACGAACTCGTTCAGAAGGTGAGTGGCTATCAGGCTGAAAAGACGTTTAAAGTAATTGTAATTGAACATAGTCAAGCTATCGATTTGCAAAAAATAGGCTTTGAGCAAAGGCGTAAAATTGAACGGGAAATTGGATTGCAATTATCAGGGCAAGTAGATTTACAAAATCCTGATCAGCTTTTTGCAGTTATAAAGGTAAAAGATCACTGGGTGTTCGGACATTATAAAAAAAGTGAATCCATTTGGTTATTCCATCAAAAAAAGCCCAATAATTATTCGACAGCTCTGAGTACCCGGGTGGCTAGAGCGGTCGTAAACATTGCTGTTCCAACGATTGCGGATAAAAAAGTCATTGACCCTTGCTGTGGCGCCGGAACTGTAATCATAGAAGCATTATCGATGGGGATTGATATCGTAGGAAGTGACTTGAACCCTCTTGTTACCCGACCTGCTCGTGAAAACATTGCTCATTTTGGTTATAAGGCAAAGGTTTTATTAAGAGATATACGGGATGTGACCGAAAGGTATAATGTTGCGATTATTGACATGCCTTATAATCTCTGTTCTGTTTTAGAGCCGGAAACACAGCTTGAAATGCTTAAAAGTGCACGGGGGTTTGCCGGAAAAGTTGTTGTTATTACAACTGAAACAATTGACCCTTTAATTGAAAGGGCAGGTTTTACTATCACAGATCGGTGTGTGGCTAAAAAAGGGAGCTTTTCGAGACAAATTCTTGTTTGTTGTTAACAGTAAAGAGCCTATGATCTCATTAGGCTCTTATTTTCTATTCTTGATTCGTTAAATAGCTATATACAACATCCTCTACGACCTCATACCACTCACTTTCCTCGTTTTTATCAACTGTAATTTTCTGTATTAAGTAAATGTTATCCTCCTCTGAAAGAGGGTCTACATCCAGATTTCGGCCGTATTGGAGAAAGCTTTTTTTAAGCATCTTTTTTAATATCTGGTCTTCCATTTTCCACCTCTCTATTGGTAGTATACCGTTTTTGTATGAGTTTTTCGATCACGCTTAACATTGGAATTTGTCGTTTTCTTGGGGAAAACTACCATTGAAATCGAACGTATATTCCCTTAGTATATAGAATATAATAAACGCGAACATATATTCTATTTTAGGAGAAAGTAGCTATGATTGAAAACTACGATCAATTGCCGAAACGAAAGATTCTTTGCATTGATATGAAAAGCTTTTATGCAAGCTGTGCTGCCGTTTTACTGGGATTAGATCCATTAACTTGCTATTTAGCTGTTGTAGGTGATAAGGATCGGCAGGGAAGCATTGTCTTGGCAGCTTCTCCACGACTTAAAAAGGAATTTGGCATTAAAACAGGTTCAAGACGTTTTGAAGTACCAAATGATCCCCGTATCGCCATTGTGGATCCGAAAATGGGGATGTATATTAGGATCTCAACAGAATTAACAAAGTTGTTTCACCGCTATGTACCAAAGGATGCTATTCATACTTATAGTGTGGATGAAAGCTTTATTGAAGTAGACGGTGTGGAACATATTTGGGGAGACGCACAGACAATTGCGAAAAAAATTCGCGATGATATGGAGCGTGAATTTGGCCTTCCAAGTGCAATTGGCATCGGTCCTAATATGCTGTTAGCTAAAGTTTGTCTAGATACTGAAGCGAAAAAGAAAGGTGTGGCAGAATGGACATACGATGATGTGAAAAAAAAGCTTTGGAAGCTCGAGCCATTAAGCGAAATGTGGGGAATCGGCTCAAGAGTACAAAAAACACTAAACCGAATGGGAATCTCTAATGTGGGTCAGCTTGCAAATTATCCTCTTAAGCTGCTTGAAAAGAAGTTTGGGGTAATGGGAAACCAGCTTTACTATCATGCGTGGGGCGTGGATTTATCTGAAATTGGAGCCCCGATCATGCAAGGGCAAATCAGCTTTGGAAAAAGCCAAATTTTACTTCGTGATTACCCGGATCCGGAAGAAGTAAAGCATGTCATATTAGAGATCAGTGAAGAGGTTGCCCGCAGAGCACGTCAGCATGGAAAGGCCGGCCGAACAATTAGTCTTGGAATTGGATATAGCCGCGATGAGTTTGGCGGAGGATTTTATCGTTCTAAAACAATTGATGAGCCGACCAATATCACCATGGATATTTATGAAACATGCCTGCAATTGTTTGAAAAGTTTTATGCAAACAAAACGGTGAGAAAAATTTCAATTGCGCTTTCAAACATTGAAAATGACTGTGAAATGCAGCTTGATTTGTTCCGGCCAAACCGTGCAAATCAGCGAACACTGGGGTATGTTGTAGACTCAATTCGTCATAAGTATGGCTCAGATGCCATCTTACGTGCTGTATCTTATACTCCAGCTGGAACAGCGAAGCATCGCGCGAAGCTTGTTGGAGGCCATAAAGCGTAGGTAGAAACCAATAGATATGGCTTTTGCCTATTTCACCAAAGGAAAAGCTGCGTTTGTCTCTCCTTCGAATATTGTATAAAAACGTATTCGCTTTTGAGGGAGGATATCAAGTGGAAATGAATCAATCGTGTTTATCATATGTGGCTTTAGGTGATTCCTTGACAGTCGGAGTTGGAGCATCATTTTTAACACCCGGATTTGTCGGGCGCTATGCGAGATTAACTGAAAAAACTCTAGATAGACGTGTGATAACGAATATCTTTGCAAAATCGGGAATTGAAAGTAGCAGTGTACTGGATATTGTAAGCAGTGAACCACTACATGACAAAATAAATCGTGCCAATATCATCACCATTACTGCCGGTGGAAATGATCTTATCCAAGCAAGTAAAGACTTTATTGAATCACGTGATCAAACAGAAATTGCACAATCAGTCAAAGAGTGTCACAGCAATATGATGAAAATAATGCAGACAATTCATGAACTGAAAAAAGATTGTGGTGTACCATATATTGTGTATTTACTTAATCTATACAATCCGTTACCACAAATCACATTGGCAGATAAGTGGGTTCGATTGTTTAATCAACAGTTAAGCAGCTTTGATAACAAAAAAACAATTAGAGTTGTTGATATTTATACAGTATTTAAAGATAGGCAAGAAGAGCTTTTATCTGGAGATCGTATTCATCCAAATAGTTTTGGATATCAAGAGATAGCAAACACATTGCTTCAATTAGGCTATCCAAAAGAATTTAATGAATAATAGTAGTGAAAGCAGGGGTAAACCATGATACGAGATAGAGGGAATATCAAATGGACATCGATGATGCTTCCCGAACATGTTAAATTGCTAAGAGATTGGTCTGAAGAAGATACGTATCAAGAAAGGCCGGAGCTTGATGAACAACAGTTAGAGCAGTTTAACGAAACAATTTGCATGGCGATGGAGGAGCATATGGAGCTTGTTTTTACTTACTATAAAGATCATTTCTTGCATACATGTTCAGGGTATGTGCACTATATAGACCCCATTCGGCATATATTACGAATTGTTGATGAACAATCAGGAAATCAACTTACATTACCTCTTCACGACATCATTGATGTTAAACAAAAATAAGAGGATGAATCCTTATGAATCATCCTCTTACTCATTTACTCACCTAACATATTATTTTACGTTTCCTCATTTGAAACACATAGTACCCCATTGTAATAACAACTTCATAGTATAGAAAAAAAACCAGTACAAATAATAACGTTGAAAGTAGGTGAGGAAGAAATTGGGACCAATAAAATTTCCGTTATTAGTTTTTATGCTGATGCTGACAATAGGTTTATTTGCACATGTCCAAACCATCCCTGCTTTATTATCTGTTACCGGACGAGATGCTTGGCTGACAATCATCATAACGATTGTACCAACGGTCATCTGGCTATTCGGATTAAGCAAGCTATTAAAATTAATGGAAAAAATAAGTGTGACGGAATGGAAGAGAACACTATCACCGGTAAAATACTATCTCCTTGTTAGTCCACTTATTGTATACCTATTCCTATCAGCGTATATAACGACAAAAGATATTGTCATGTGGAGCCATATATCATACATTCCGGATATCAATTATAGCATAATCGTTGTTGCATTTTTGTTTTTATGCTTTATTGGGACAAGGTCAGGAGTTAAGTCTTTGGCGATATTAAGTGGGATTTTATTGCCGCTTGTTTCGGCATTAGGCTTCTTTGTTATGACCGTCAATGTAAAGAAAAAAGAGTATGAACAATTATTACCACTTATTGAGCATGGGTGGTCCCCCGTATTTCAAGGTTTAATATATACATTACTTCCTATAGTGGAATTATTTATTCTTATAATTATACCTTCTATACATAAACACAAAATTGGGATTGGAAAACTACTCATAGTAGGGGGCATTATATTAGGATTAATGCTCGGACCGACAATTGGGGCAATAGCAGAATTCGGTCCATTGCAAGCCTCTGAATTTAGGTATCCGGCATTTGAACAGTGGAGAATTCTAACAATAGGTAATTATTTTTCACATGTGGATTTTTTTGCAATATATCAATGGCTTTCAGGGGGAGTACTTAGAACCAGCTTATACATTTTGTTAGCTAATCAACTGCTAGTAAGGAAAGAAAAAGGGAAATATTCCGTCATTATCTGCTATCTTTGTCTTGTTATATTTTGTTTATATCGAGTCGATCAGAATACATTTTATGAACTTCTTTACGTTTATTTTATGCCGATTGCATTAGGAGTATTAGTTATTCAAATAACAATCATATTTGTCTACTTGCATATTAAAAATCGAAAAAAGAAGATTGAGGAGGTAGGATAGTTGGAAAAAGTGCTTCAACACTCAGACATTGAGTATACAATGGCAGGAATGAAGCAGTTATTTTCTTCATCCTCTGATATCACCATTAAAACAATGGAAAAAGGTGACAGTAAAGAAACGTTTCTATTAGTATACTGTGGACCATTAATTGACTCAGTATATCTAGATGAAGTTGTTTTGCCAAAGGTAAATCATTATTTTATAGAGGAAACTTTAGAAAACATAAGCAGTTTGATTCAGGTACAAAAAAAAGATAAAAAAGGTATAACAAGTGAAGATCTGAGCAATTCTATTTTTTCGGGAAAGCTTATGATGACAACAAACGAAATTAATCTAATTTATTTTTATGATATAAGCAAAGTACCAACAAGGTCGCCTGATGAATCAGTAACAGAGGTTTCAGTGAGAGGACCAAAAGATGGATTTGTTGAAGAACTTAATGTAAATCTTGGACTAGTAAGGAAACGGTTAAAAACCTCTTCTTTTATTGTAGAAGAATATATAGTTGGCACGCGGTCACAAACAAAGGTAGCGCTTCTCTATATAAAAGACATAATAAATATAGAGCTATTAAAGAATATTAAAGAGAAGTTAAACAAAATAGAAACTGATGTTTTGACAGGCAGTTCACAAATGGAAGAGTTAATTGTTGATAAACAAGTTTTCTCTCTGTTCCCTTTGGTAAATCACACAGGAAGACCTGATTTTGTTGTAGATTCGCTAAATCAAGGGAGGTTTTCTCTATTAGTGGATGGAGCTCCAACAGCCTTAATTGCACCTGCAAACCTGGCCTTTTTAATAAAAACATCTGAAGATCAGCATACAAGCTTTATTTTTGCATCTGTGGAAAGATTGCTCCGCGTAATAGGCTTATTTATTACCGTTTTTTTACCCGGATTATTTACAGCGTTAACCACACATAATGTAGGTCAGCTGCCACTGCCACTATTGGCAACCATATCGGTTTCAAGAATAGGATTACCCTTTACATCATTTATTGAAGTTATCCTTATGCTTGTGATGTTTGAGTTATTTAAAGAAGCGGGTGCCCGTCTTCCAAAGGGAGTAGGGCAAACAGTGGCTGTTTTGGGAGGGTTAATTATAGGGGATGCGGCCATTCGAGGAGGTATTACATCTCCGACAATGCTCGTTGTAATAGGAGTGACGGCAATTTCGGGTTTTACTTTAGTCAATCAATCGTTATCTGGAAATCTTTTTGTTGTTCGTTTATATATTGTGGTGTTAAGTTTTTTTGCAGGTATATTCGGATTTATTATTGGTTTTATCTCGATTATCATGTATTTGTCAACAATCAGATCGTTCGGCTACCCGTATTTATCCTATTATCAAGATCTCACATGGAAAAACTTATTTTCAATCTTTGTGAAACTACCAGAGGTAATAAAGGATAAGCGGGCCCCGGAATTGGACACAAATGATTCGACAAGACAAGGTGACAGGCAATGAAGAAGATAAGAGCATTATTTTTGGTTAGTTTGTTAGCAGTATTAACAAGTTGTCATAATGTAAAAGAAATACATAATCAAGCCTATGCAGTAGGGATGGGGGTTGACTATGTAGAGGGTGAATATCATGTAATCATACAGTTTTTAGATTTTAGTAATGTAGCAAAAACGGACCAACAAAAAAGTGCAGAACCGGTTCCAGTGTGGATGTCGAAGGGGAAAGGAAGAACAATAGAAACAGCATTAAGTGATATATTCAATACGATTCAAATGAGAGTGAATTTTGAACAATTAAATTTGGTCTTGTTTGGAGAGAACATGATCGCCTCGACAGAGCAACTTGAAGAGGCTTTTAATACATTTACTTCAAGCTTTACCGTTCGTTTAACAGCCTGGAGTTATATAACAAAGGAAAAACTAGAAGATGTTTTTACGTCATCAATAATTTTTGATTTTCCTTTTTCATATTCAAGGCTAAACCAACCGGATGAAGGCAGTAAACAAAGTGCAACCGTTCAAGCTATCTCACTAAGAGAATTTGTGATGCAATTAAACGAGAAAACGAAAACAACGGTTGTTCCTTCAATCAAATTGAATAAAGATCTAATGATGAAGGAAAAGACAAAAGAACCAGCGGCAGTAATCGATGGTGCACATCTTTTTAAGGACAAAACATATAAGGGATGGCTTTCAATACAAGAATTAACAGGATTTATTTGGACGAACAACAAATCAGAAAGATCTATTACTGAATTTGAGCCGGAAAAGGGGAAGATTCTAGCTTTGGAGTTGCTGGAACCCAATTTGAAGCTGATACCAGAAAAGGCAAATGGAAGTTACAATATTGAGGTCGATTTAACGGCATTAATAAAAGAAAGTGTCGACCAACATGTTACCCAAAATAATATAAAGAAAGAAATCGAAAACCTTATTAAAGAAGAAGTAGAAAAAACGTATAAAACAGCTAAAAAGTTAGGTGCAGATATTTTTCAACTAGAGGATCATGCATATCGATATCACTTGAAAGATTGGAGAAAATATAAAGAAGAACAAAAAAACATAAACCTCTCCGAAGTGACTGTAAATGTCCAAACATTATACAGCATTGATAAATACAAAAGTATAAAAAATGATGCCAACACAAAGAGAGAATAAAATTGAGTGATTGTAACCTAATAACATGCAGAAAAAAACTCCATATGGTACACTAAGCTCAAAAGATGCAGTGAGGAGTTTTTACATGCAAGTAACATTCTCAAAAGAAGCGATAGAACAGTTAACACCAAAATTACATGACAATAAAGACAGGTTATTAAAATTAAAATACGATACAGATGGTTGCGGGTGTGTAATGAGCGGAGTAACAGCGATGTGGCTAGTGGAGAAAGAGGACCAAGGAGATGTAAAGCTTGATACAAATCTCGTACCTCTATTAGTAGAAAAAACCAAAATGGTCTTTTTAGATGAACAACTAACCATTTCTTATAATGAAACAGCCAACAGCTTCATGTTAAAAAGTCCTTCACAAATTCTAAATCCACGAATGAGTTTACTTGTAAAGTGAGGGATTGAATAAATGAAGGATCGATTAAAGGCGATAAAAAATGTAGCATTAAACAAAACATGGGTGTCATTTTTACATGAAAACCACCCGTATAGTCTTCTCCATTGGTCAATAGGCGGAGTTCAAGATGAAACAAAGGATGTATGGTTGCTTCAAGATGAAATGTCGTTTGAAGCACAAGAATTTCCGACAATTGATGAAGCTATTCAATGGATGGAAAAAAACATGGAAAATATTTCGGATGTTTTAGGTTAAATAGAGGATGGCTCAAGAGTAATACTTTTGAGTCATCCTCTGTTTTCTTCTGTTACGCCTATTTCTATAAAAAATTCATCAATGACCTTAGAGTATTCCTCGCGGTTTTCTGCATATGACATGGCGTGAGAGCCTTTTTCAGCTATAAATAGTTTCTTGGCACCTTTCTTTTTCTCATAAAGTAATTTTGACATGTCTGAAGGTATGTAATCATCATCTTTACTGTGTATAAAAAGGATAGGGCTTTTGACGTTTGGAACAGCTTGTAGGGGTGAGACTCCTTTAATGGAGTAACGGTCGCGCAGCTGAACAAACGGCTTTGCAATTGGCATAACTAAAACACTAGGTATGTTAAATTCAACTTTAAGTCGATATAATAGTTGCGCCTCGAGTTCGGAAAAAGGGCAGTCTGCGATATAGAAGTCTGCACCGTCTTCAACCATTCCAGCATAAAGAAGTGTTGTAACAGCTCCCATAGATTCACCGTGAACACCTAAAACAATGGTGTCTCCAACCTCTTTTTTTAACCAATGAACAACCGATTGAAGATCAAATTTTTCATAATGGCCGTAGCTGGTTGTTTTTCCGCCACTTTCACCATGTCTGCGATGGTCATAAATGAGAACATTCCAACCTTTTTGAAGGAATAAATTCATGTATTTGACAGAGTTCAGCCGATTTACGGTGACACCATGACAAATAATCATATATTTGTTCGTAACATGGGGTTCAAAAACAGAACCTTTAATTGAATAACCAAATTGAGATTCAATCGAGAAATCTCTTCTATCAAGAGAGTCATAATCTTGTTGGTTAAAAAGACCAAACTTACTATCACGATCAATAATGTCCTTATTATCCTTCTTTTTGATAAACATCAGTTTATTTGTGAAGAAAAAGCCGACAATTAATATGTAGGATAGAAGAATAAGGAGTGGAATAAAAGCTTTTTTCACTTGGCTACCTCCTTGAATAAGCATTACCTTTATTGTACATGAACGATGAGGTGACATCCAAGTAAGACATCAAATATCCACATTAGAAAAGCACGATTTTACTTAATAGGAATAGAATAAGAAAAGACAAGCAAGGTTGCCTGTCCTCTTAATTATTGGGGAGAATTTTGTCTTTTTGTTGGGTGAATCGCTTTTTCCATTTCCTCGGCTGCCATCTTATTATTGGTTGTGTCAGCATTCGGCTTCCCTTTTTGACCACGCTGTTTTGCCATTGAAATCTCTCCTTTCTCCCTCTTAAAATGTCATATTGCATCGGAAATTATACAAATGACGAACACAAGAAAATATACTTGAATATCCATGAATATATTTACTATAATTTGATAAAGACAGTCGGTAAGAGGAGGCACCTAAGATGAAAAAATCAAAGAAAAGCAAGGACGATCAAGCAGTCTCATTATCAGATCACTTAAACAGTGATTTATTAGAGCAGCTAAAGTCTGTTAAAAAGAATTTAACAAAGGAGCAAGAAGAGAAAGAGGCGGCTCTTGAACAGCAAAGAATAGCAGAGAGAAAACAACGAGAAAAAAATAAAAGCTTTGAAGAGCTCTTAAACGAAAGTTCTTTAACTTGGAAGGATTTTAAATAGACCCTAATAAAGCGGAGCATAATGCTCCGCTTTTATATGAATAAATTCTAACGATGTTGCTCATATTTTTCACATTTAGTAAGATCTTGAAGCTGACGATAAACTTGAGGAGATAGTCTTTCTGCAGATCCGGCATTCACATTTTCTATTAATTGTTGTACCTTACTAGCCCCGGGAATAACTGCGCCTACTACCTCATCAAATAAGCAATATTGTAGGGCTAACCCGGTCATTGAATGGGTTGAATCAACAGTCTCGAGTTGAGATAAAACCTGTATAAGTTCTTCATTTGAATAGGATAAGTAACTTTCTGATTTCAGTTTTTCTTCAAGGGGCTTTTCGGTTAGAAGACCTTTTGCCAGAGGACCACGTGCAATCACACTGACATTATGTTCTTTTAAGAGCGGAAACCATTCCTCAGGTCTGCGGTCTAACAAGCTATATTGCATCATGATAGAAACAATATTGGACTTTTTTAAGTATTCTTTAATGACATTCGGACGAATAGAAGAAATGCCATAGTACCGAATTACACCTTCTTGTTTTAATTCCTCAAAGGCTTCGATTGTTTCATCAATATGATCTTCAATCATCCCGCCATGTAGTTGATAGAGATCGATATAGTCTGTTTGAAGACGGTGCAGACTGCTTTTGACTGCTTGTTTAATATAGGCTTTTGAAGGATCCCACGTCCATCCGGATCGATCCTCTTTCCAACGGTTACCAACTTTTGTTGCTAAAATGATGTCATGCCTACGATTTTTAATGGCTTTACCGACAAGCTCCTCGTTCACGCCTGCATCATATAAATCTGCTGTATCGAAATAGTTAATACCCAAGTCAATCGCTTGGTCAATAAGTGAATGTGCATGCTGTTCTTCGGTACCAAGTGACATGCAGCCAAGTCCGACTTCACTAACAAATAAATCTGAATGTCCGAGTTGTCTTTTTTGCAAAAATACCACTCCTTAAATTTGAGTATTCTTATCATCGAGAGTAGTATAAAGCTAACCAAAGGTCAACTGATAGGTATTTAAGGCATGCTTACTTATGGTTTTTAAGATGGAAAGGTGAAGTGTTTTTCAAAGTTGCCTTGTTTTCATCATTGATCCATTCATAGACAGTTCCGTACAAATAGCTATATTCTTTTAATTTTGTACGAATTTCCCACGCCTTTCCAACTAGAATTATCCCTTTATCCAATCGATAGATTTTCATGCAAGGATCCATTCCCTTCCATTAAGATATGATAGAATGTATGAAGATACGAAAGTTTATAGAACAGGAGTGAGAAAATGGATCATTTAAAAGAAACTACACTAACTTCAAAGGAAATTTTTAAAGGTAGAATCATTGATTTATATTTAGAGGAAGTTAAGCTACCAAATGGAAATACGAGTACGAGAGAAATTGTAAAACACCCAGGAGCAGTAGCTGTAATCGCGATAACCCCTGAAAATAAAATCCTAATGGTCGAGCAATACAGAAAACCATTAGGGAGAACGATTGTAGAAATACCTGCCGGAAAGCTGGAAAAAGGTGAGAAGCCAATCATAACAGCTAAACGGGAACTGGAAGAAGAAACAGGCTATACTTGCGAGGATTTAAAACCACTTATTTCTTTTTATACGTCACCTGGCTTTGCAGATGAATTAGTTCATTTATTTATTACTGAGAATTTAGAGAAAATGACTGAGGCTGCAGAATTAGATGAAGATGAATTTGTTGAGGTATTGGAGGTAACACTAGAGGAAGCTCAAGAAATGATTCAAAACAACAAAATTTATGATGCAAAAACAGCATATGCAGTACAATACTTACTATTAAAGGAAGCTTTAAAAAAGTAGTAGACTTAAAAAGGGATGTTACATAAATGAACAGTTATTTTGCTGACTTACATATTCATATTGGACAAACAAGCTCCGGGAAGCCAGTAAAAATTACTGCTTCTAGAAACTTAACCTTAGAAAATATTTTGATAGAGGCGAGCGAACATAAAGGGATCGATATGGTAGGTATTATTGATTGTCATGTGCCTGAAATCATTGTCACACTTCAACATCTTATCGATTCTGGTGAGTGCATAGAACTAAAAGATGGAGGAATTCGGTTTCAAAATACTACACTTATTTTAGGTAGTGAGCTTGAAATATACGATAAAACGTGTAAAGGCCCAATTCATGTGTTGGTTTTTATGCCAACTCTTCAAAAAATGAAGGAATTATCATCATGGCTTTCCTCCCGGCTTACAAATATAACACTTAGCTCTCAGCGGATTTATGAGGACGGGAAAACTCTACAACGTTTTGTGAAACAGAGAGAGGGGCTATTTATTCCGGCACATATTTTCACGCCACATAAGAGTCTATATGGAAGCGGTGTGGTAAGTTCCTTAACTGAAGTGTTGGAAGCAGATTTAATTGATGCGGTTGAGTTAGGTTTAAGCTCAGATACGAAAATGGCTGATCAAATCACTGAATTACATAAGTACACATATATAACAAATTCAGATGCACATTCTTTACCTAAGATTGGGAGGGAATATCAGAAACTTACGATGAAAGAAACGAGTTTCCTTGAGCTGAAAAAGGTCTTGAAAAAGGAAGATGGTTGCAAAATTGAAGCCAATTACGGGTTGAATCCATACCTCGGAAAGTACTATGATACCACCTGTGAAAAATGTGGTGAAAAGCCGGAAAAACATCTAACGAGATGTTCGAAATGTGGAAGCATAAGATTTACGAAAGGAGTGTTCAATCGATTACAGGAGTTAGCAAGTGATGTTGAAAACAAGTGTGATCGTCCTCCATATATCCATCAGGTTCCACTACAATTCATTCCGGGAATCGGACCCAAAACCCTTGATAAATTAAAGGATCTGTTTGGGACTGAAATGAATATTTTGCATGAAATACCAAAAAACGAGCTTCAAAACGTTGTAACAGAAAAAGTGGCAAATTATATTGTGGCAGCTCGGGAAGGTCGATTGCAGGTTACCTCAGGAGGCGGAGGAACGTACGGGAAAGTAACGGGAATGTAAACAAGCAATAGAGGAGATAGGAGTAAAAAAATAAAATATAATAGATTGAACCTGCCTGTCTCTCCGCCAATATCGTACGAAAATCTATCAACCAAAAGAAAGCATTTTTTAAGTCATAGATTACGTTTCCTCTCATATACTCTAGTAAGTGAAGGACGGGAGGAAATAATTTATGCGAAGACAACAACTGCCAGTTAGTGCAATGATAAAGCAGCATCTTAAGGAGTATTCTTCGATATATTTGTTTGTATTTGTTTTATTTTTGATGGGAGTCATCTTTGGGGCTATTATTGTCAACAGCATGAATTTAAGCCAAAAAGAGGATTTATACTATTATTTAAATCGTTTTTTTGGACAAGTAGCAGAAGGAAAAGTTGCAAGTGCAGCCGATATGTTTCATCAAAGCTTCTTTCATAATTTAAAATATCTAGGATTAATGTGGATCCTTGGAATATCAATAATTGGACTACCTGTGATTCTTGTTATGCTTTTTATAAAAGGTATGGTAGTAGGGTTTACAGTTGGATTTTTAGTTAATCAGTTAGGCTTAAAAGGTTTTCTGCTATCGTTTGTAACGGTTTTACCACAAAATATCTTACTAATTCCAGCCTTTATCATTATGTGTTCTGTAGCAATATCCTTTTCATTAAAAATTATTAGGCAGCTCTTTGTGAAGAAATCAAGTACATTAGAGGCTCCATTGACACTTTTTATGCGATATGCGTCCGTTTTTGTCTTTATAGGAGTAATAGCACTACTTGCATCAGGTTTTGAGGCATATGCATCACCATTTCTAATGAAAAATATTGTAGAATTCGTCAGTAAATAATAATTATTATTAAATAAAAATGTTTATTTTTATTACATTAAAATCATTTTAGTTGGACACTTTCCTCACCTATGATATATAATAGTTTTGGGAACGCGGCGAGGGAGGAAAAGTGTTATGGAAAACCGCATTGATCGGATTAAAAAGCAGTTGCATACGGCAAGCTATAAGCTAACACCACAGCGTGAAGCAACTGTTCGGGTATTACTTGAAAACGAAGAAGATCATTTAAGTGCAGAGGATGTCTACCTTCTCGTTAAAGAAAAGGCACCTGAAATAGGTTTAGCCACTGTTTATCGTACATTGGAATTATTAACTGAATTAAAAGTAGTCGATAAAATTAACTTTGGTGACGGTGTTTCCAGATACGACCTTCGTAAAGAAGGCGCAGCACACTTTCATCATCATTTAGTTTGTATAGAATGTGGATCAGTAGCAGAAATTGAAGAAGATCTTCTTGAAGATGTAGAGGAAATAGTCGAACGCGACTGGAAATTCAAAATAAAAGATCATCGCTTAACTTTTCATGGTATTTGTGTAAAATGTCAGGAAAAAGGCGAGAACAATGAAGAATAAATCCTAAAAGTCTAACAAAATGTTAGGCTTTTTATTTTCTGAAAAAGCATGTATAAAGTTTGTCCTTTTTGGCATATCTTCTAATAATCACATAAAAAAGTAGAAAAGATTATTGGAGGTAGCTATGATTAGGTGGCTAAAAACCGTAAAGGATATGATCAAAGTTTTTGTCCTTTTTACTGGATTTACGATTTTGTTCTATTATGCTATTATTTGGGTGAACTTAGAATATCAACAAATGCATCGTTATGATCAACCGGAAGGTGCAGCATTGAAGGTAACAAAAATGATGAAGAATGAGGAAGAAAGCTGGTTAAACAGATTGATTTTCTTTATTGATAACGGGGAGTAGACAAATTTGAAGGATCAAATAAAAGATTTTATCCATTACCTAATCGTAGAAAGAGGATTATCAAACAACACAATTGTTTCCTATGAGCGAGATTTGAAAAGCTATCAAAAGCATTTAAATGAAGTCCAAAAAATTGTTTCTTTTAATGATGTATCCCGTCTTCATATCATTCAATTTTTAAAATTTTTAAAAGAATCCGGGAAATCGAGCAAAACGATTGCCAGGCATACAGCATCTATTCGTAACTTTCACCAATTTTTGTTGAGAGAAAAGCAGGCAGACCAAGATCCATCCGTGTTAATTGAATCACCGCAACTAGAAAGAAATTTACCTAAAGTTCTTTCGCTTCAGGAGGTAGAACAGCTCCTTGAAACTCCAAAAACAACAACTCCTTTTGGCTTACGGGATAAAGCCATGTTAGAGCTCCTGTATGCAACAGGCATACGTGTAAGTGAGATGATTAATTTGAATTTAACAGATGCTCACCTGACAATGGGCTTTATTCGTTGCTATGGAAAAGGGAACAAGGAAAGAATTGTTCCTATAGGCAGAACTGCGACAGATGCGATTATGAATTATGTTGAAGGTAGCCGCTCAAAGCTAATGAATAAAAAGGAACCAACAGAAGCCTTATTTATCAACCATCATGGTAAGAGAATAACAAGGCAGGGTTTTTGGAAAAATTTAAAGAAAATTGCCCTTGAGGCCAACATAAAAAATGAAATAACCCCTCATACGCTAAGGCACTCATTTGCCACACATTTACTTGAAAATGGAGCAGACTTACGAGCAGTTCAAGAGATGCTTGGACATTCTGATATATCTACCACTCAAATATATACACATGTAACAAAATCAAGACTTAAGGATGTTTACAATCAATTTCATCCTCGTGCATAAAAGCATCTCCAGGAGGGAGGTGCTTTTTTTAGTGTGCCAGGCATGGCAACTATCTAGGTGGTGAAAGTCCACTGTGGGGGTACACATCGACCAACCACTAAGGAAGCGCAAGGTACTTATCGTGAGATAAGGGCTGGAGGAAGCGTGGAATAAAATCTTGGCTCGACGAACAGAAATCTGATACTAAGGCTTTACAAAGGGATAAGACTCCTAAACAAGTTAAAGTCCAAAAGATGTACGTAACTTTGTAAAGTAGATCAGGCGAGTAAAAGAGGAAAGATGGTTGTCTTACCCTGGGAGATCTTGCGGATGTACAAAAGGTACAGTCGAAAAAGGTTAGTCGCAAGAAGTCAGCAGAAGCCATAGTAGTGAAGTAATTTCATGAAGGGCTGAACAATTTATAGTGTTTCAACACCACGAATGCGCAAGTGACATACTCCGAATGTGTTAATGGTGAAAGTATGGGCGTACCTCAAAGGATAACCAAAATGGAGCTATCACTTACTACGTGAGAGGAAAGGAGAAACGAGTGTGGAACTTTTAGAACAAATTCTAAGTAATCAAAATATGAATGAAGCCTACTTGCGTGTATATAAAAACAAAGGTGCTAGTGGGGTCGATGGAATAACGGTCGATGAACTGAAACAATATCTGAGAGAGAACAAGGATGAGCTACGTCAGCGCATCAGAACAAGAAAGTACCAACCACAAGCTGCCTTAAGAGTGGAGATCCCAAAAGAAAATGGTAAGATGCGCAAATTGGGAATACCAACAGTAGTGGATAGGGTAGTTCAACAAGCCATTCATCAAGTTCTCAGTCCAATATTTGAAAAGCAATTCAGTGAATTCAGTTATGGCTTTAGACCAAAAAGAAGTTGTGAGATGGCAATTATTAAAAGCTTGGAATTTCTAAATGACGGATACGATTGGATTGTGGATATTGACCTTGAAAGATTTTTCGATACAGTCCATCACGATAAACTCATGCGGATCATCTCTAATACAATAGATGATGGAGATGTCATTTCCCTTATAAGGAAATATCTTGTCAGTGGAGTTATGGAGAATGGAAGATATGAAGAAACACCAGTTGGAACTCCGCAAGGAGGAAACCTAAGCCCACTGCTGAGTAATATTATGTTGAACCAACTGGATAAGGAGCTAGAAAGTAGAGGACTTCAATTCGTGAGATACGCTGATGATGCCCTAATCTTCGTGAAGAGTGAGAAAGCAGCGAATAGAGTGATGGAATCAATCGTGAGATTTATAGAAAATAAATTAGGGTTAATAGTGAATGGAGAAAAGAGTAAAATCTCCCGTCCAAAAGATTTGAAATTCTTAGGATTTGGATATTATTACGATTTTAAGAATGAGAAATACCAAGTAAAACCCCATTCAACGTCAATACAAAAATTTCAAAGGAAGCTTCGAAAATTAACAAAGCGAAATTGGAGTGTTTCGCTAGGCTACCGAACCTTAAAACTAAAACAAGTCATACTTGGGTGGGTTAACTACTTTAGAATCTCGAATATGAAAAAAGCAATGACTGAGATAGATAAGAAGCTTCGCTCCAGAATTAGAGTCATCATCTGGAAGCAATGGAAGGTATCGAAGAAACGAATCAAATCGCTTATCCAATTAGGAATCCCTGAGGAAGAGGCGAAGGGATTAACCTTCTGTCGAAGAGGTTATCGATACATCGGATTATCGAAAGTTGTTCAAAGAGCAATCTCAAATAAAAGACTAAAGCAGAGGGGACTTCCCTCTGCTTTAGATCATTATCTAAAAGTACACACTGTAATATAAATTGAACCGCCGTATACGGAACCGTACGTACGGTGGTGTGAGAGGGGCGAAAATAATTAAATTATTTTTCCCTCTACTCGATCTATTTGAAAGTATAAAAACTAAGGGCTTCGCCATTAGGGCTTGGCGATAAGCCATGTTTTTCTAATATTAAAATAAGAGAATGATAGAGGAGTTAAGTTGTCAATATACTTTAATAAAGTATATAATGGAAATGGAATAGTTGTCAGACTTCTGACAAGTCCCTCTTATAGAATGGAATGTTATGATAAATGGAAAAGTATATTAAGGTATGAAGTAAAGGAGGACATTAATGGTATGGAGAAATATACATATAAGCGAGTATTTTTAATCGTATTAGACTCTGTAGGAATTGGTGAAGCACCCGATGCAGAAAAGTTCAACGATTTAGGTGCGGATACAATAGGACATATTGCTGAACATATGGGCGGCTTAAACATGCCGAATATGGCGAAATTAGGTTTAAGTCACATTCGCGAAATTAAAGGAATACCAAAACAACCTCATCCACTTGCTTTTTATACAAAAATGCAAGAAGCATCAAATGGTAAAGATACCATGACAGGACACTGGGAAATAATGGGTCTGAATATAGAGCAGCCATTTCAAGTATTCCCGGAAGGATTTCCAGATGATTTAATAAAAGAGTTAGAGGAAAAGTCAGGAAGAAAAATTATTGGAAACAAGCCTGCTTCTGGAACTGAAATCTTAGATGAACTAGGTGAAGAACATATGAAGACAGGTAGTCTCATTGTTTATACTTCAGCTGACTCCGTTCTACAGATTGCAGCACATGAAGAAATTGTCCCTCTTGATGAATTATATAAAATCTGTGAATTGGCAAGAGAGATGACGATGAATGATAAATATATGGTTGGACGAATTATTGCAAGACCATTCCTTGGAAATCCAGGTGAATTTACTCGTACAGCCAACCGCCATGATTATGCTCTAAAACCTTTTGATCGAACTGTAATGAATGAACTAAAAGACAGTGAATTCGATGTGATTTCAATTGGGAAGATTGCTGATATTTATGATGGAGAAGGAATTACTCAATCCTTACGTACAAAATCTAATATGGATGGTATGGACAAGTTAAATGAAACGTTAGATATGGAATTTACTGGATTAAGCTTTTTGAACTTAGTTGATTTTGATGCCCTTTTTGGCCATAGGAGGGATCCAAAAGGATATGGTAAAGCTCTTGAAGAATATGACGAAAGGTTATCAGAAGTATTAGATAAATTAAAGAAAGACGATCTGCTAATTATTACGGCTGATCATGGAAATGACCCGGTACATCATGGTACTGACCACACAAGAGAATATGTACCATTGTTAGTCTATAGCCCAAATTTTACCGAAGGAAAAGAACTTCCGTTAAGAGAAACGTTTGCTGATGTAGGGGCAACGATTGCTGATAACTTCAAAGTAAAACTGCCTGCATATGGCAAAAGCTTTCTGTCTGAGTTGAAATAGGAGGAGATACATAGTGAATATCGAAAAAATTAGAGAAGCAGCTAATTACTTAAAAGAAAAATACAATGATACGCCAAGCATAGGTTTAATTTTAGGCTCTGGTTTAGGTGTGCTGGCAGATGAAATTGAAAGCCCTGTAAAAATTCCATACAACGAGATTCCTAATTTTCCTGTGTCAACTGTTGAAGGGCATGCAGGCCAGCTCGTTTTTGGCCAATTAAAAGGTGTAAAAGTAGTAGCCATGCAAGGAAGATTTCACTTCTATGAAGGCTATAGCTTAGAGAAAGTAACTGCACCGGTTCGTGTTATGAAGGAATTAGGGGTTAATACATTAATCGTGACAAATGCTGCGGGAGGAGTCAACAAAACATTTGAAGCAGGAGATCTAATGCTAATAAGTGATCACATTAATAATATGGGCACAAACCCATTGATTGGTCCTAATGTTTCGGAATTTGGTGCCCGATTCCCGGATATGTCTGAGAGCTATGATCGTACTTTAAGAGAATTAGCGAAAAGTGTTGCAAGTGAGTTAAATATTAAATTGCAGGAAGGAGTCTATGTTGGAAATACAGGCCCATCATATGAAACTCCGGCTGAAGTACGTGCTCTCCGAATTATTGGAGGTGACGCAGTAGGTATGTCTACAGTTCCAGAAGTAATTGTAGCAAGACATGCCGGATTAAAAGTATTGGGTATTTCATGTATTTCAAACATGGCTGCAGGAATTCTCGATCAGCCTCTATCACATGATGAAGTAATAGAAACAACAGAGAAAGTCCGTGCTAACTTTTTGAACTTGGTGAAAAGTATTGTAGAAAAAATCAACTCCTAATCTGAATAAAAAGGTGATATGCAATGAGAATGGTTGATCTAATTGAAAAAAAACGTGATGGAAAAGAACTAACAAAGGAAGAAATCCATTATATTATAAAAGGCTACACCTCAGGAGACATACCTGATTATCAAATGAGTGCTTTTACAATGGCAATCTATTTTCAAGGAATGACAGATCATGAACGGGCTGAACTTACAATGGCGATGGTACATTCCGGAGATACCATTGATTTAAGTGAAGTAGAGGGTATTAAAGTTGATAAACATAGTACAGGAGGTGTGGGTGATACAACTACCCTTGTACTAGGTCCGTTGGTAGCAGCAGTAGGCGTACCGGTAGCAAAAATGTCAGGAAGAGGACTTGGACATACCGGTGGAACAATTGATAAGCTTGAATCAGTACCAGGATTTCATGTTGAGATTGAAAACAAACAATTTATTGAATTAGTGAACAAAAATAAAATTGCTGTTATTGGTCAAAGCGGGAATCTTACTCCTGCGGATAAAAGCTTATATGCATTGCGAGATGTAACCGCTACAGTAAACAGTATACCTCTCATAGCAAGCTCTATTATGAGTAAAAAAATTGCTGCAGGAGCAGATGCTATTGTTCTTGACGTCAAGACAGGTGCAGGTGCTTTTATGAAAGATCTTGATGACTCAAAAGAATTAGCAAAGGCAATGGTCGATATCGGAAACTTAGTTGGCCGCAGAACAATGGCCATCATCTCTGATATGAGTCAACCACTCGGATTTGCAATCGGCAATGCGTTAGAAGTAAAAGAAGCAATCGATACTTTAAGCGGCAAAGGTCCAAAAGACTTAGAAGAACTTTGCTTATCACTTGGAAGCTATATGGTACTCTTGGCTGAAAAAGCTCAGTCTTTAGAAGAAGCCAGATCTATGCTTATTGAAGTTATGAACAATGGCAAAGCGAGAGCGGCAATGAAAACGTTCCTTGAGGCCCAGGGTGGAGATGGATCAGTTGTAGATAAACCTGAAACGCTGCCACAAGCAACATATAAAATTGAACTTGAAGCAAAACAAGATGGCTATTTATCTGAAATGATTGCAGACTCAATTGGAACAGCCGCCATGCTACTAGGGGCAGGACGCGCAACAAAAGAATCCCAAATTGACCTGGCCGTCGGGCTTGTCTTAAACAAGAAAATTGGCGATACAGTTAAAAAGGGTGAATCCTTAGTGACAATCCATAGTAATCGCGAAAATGTAGAAGATGTAAAAGAAAAGCTTTATGCAAGTATTTCAATTAGTGACCAAAAGGTAGAAGCACCGAAATTAATTTATGCAACTGTTGAATAGTTACTAGGAGACCACAGCCGGAGGCTGTGGTTTTTTAGTTGGATATTGCATAGAAAAGAGAAGTGACGCAAACAAAGGCTACGACTTCATATAAATTACTTTCTTCACTAAATCTCAACTCCTCTGGAACTACGAGTAATACCACTTATTGTATTGAAATGTAAGCAACCTCAAAAAATTCTTCCAACCCTTGTATATTTTCCCTCCTACTGGAAAAAATGGAAAGTATAAAGAATGGAGGGCTTATGAAATGAAACGAGTGATATCGTGTTTAACGCTTATAACAATGCTGCTTTCTGTAACACCAATGGCTTTAGCTAAAGAATCAACAACTGTCGAGCTTGCAGATAAAGCGAAGTCTGCTGTTTTAATTGAACGGGATACCGGAACCATTTTGTATGATAAAAACAGTGATGAAAAACTTCCTCCAGCAAGTATGACAAAAATAATGACAATGCTTCTTATTATGGAAGCGCTAGATAAAGGACAAATTAAATGGGATGAAAAGGTCCGTACAAGTGAATATGCTGCTTCAATGGGAGGATCACAAATCTTTCTTGAGCCTGGAGAAGAAATGACTGTGGAGCAAATGCTAAAAGGAATTGCAATTGGATCAGGTAATGATGCTTCCGTTGCAATGGCTGAAAAAATCGCAGGATCTGCTGATGAATTCGTCAATATGATGAATAAAAAAGTAGAAGAACTTGAATTGAAAAATACACATTTCAAAAACCCAACAGGTTTACCGGAACCAGATCATTATAGTTCAGCTCATGATATGGCTTTAATGGCGAAAGAATTATTAAAATATGAAGAAATTACGAACTTTACTGGTAAATATGAAGACTATTTACGTGAAGGAACAGATAAAAAATTCTGGCTTGTGAACACAAATCGGCTTGTAAAGTTTTATCCTGGAGTAGATGGAGTGAAAACAGGCTTTACAAATGAAGCGAAATATTGTTTAACAGCAACTGCAAAAAAAGACAATATGCGTGTTATCGCAGTAGTATTTGGAGCAGATACTCCTAAAGATCGTAATGCACAAGTTACAAAAATGCTTGACTATGCGTTTAGTCAATATCAAACACATCCTTTATTCGAAAAAGATCATGTGTTATCACAATTGAAAGTTAGCAAAGGCAGTGAAAAAGAAGTAAATCTTATGACGTCAGAGCCTATTTCTGTTTTAACGAAAAAAGGTGAAAAGGTCGATGATGTGACACAAGAAATTTTAATGAAAAATGATATTAAAGCTCCTGTGAATAAAGGAGATGAGCTTGGAACTCTCCAATTAAAGAAAGACGGCAAATTGATTGCAGAGAGTAAACTTGTTGCAGAAAAGGATATTGACGAGGCGAGCTGGTGGACAATGTTTAAGAGAGTAATGGGCGACTTTACAAAGGCTGGCTAATGTTGACGAAATACCACTAGTTTTGTCATCGGGCAGGAAAATCAAAGTTCAATCAAGAATTGACTCTTTATCCAGAATTTAAGGAGGGGTAAAAACCTTGAGTCTAGCGATTGAACTTGATGTGAAAGAATCTGTACTTTGTATAAGACTCTCAGGTGAACTTGATCATCATGCAGCAGAAGAATTACGTACAAAAGTGACAGACACTTTAGCTGCAAATCAAATTCAGCATATTGTATTAAATCTTGGACAACTATCGTTTATGGATAGTTCAGGATTGGGTGTTATCTTAGGAAGATATAAACAAATTAAAGCAACCGGTGGAGAAATGGTTGTATGTGCAATTTCTCCGGCAGTCAAACGATTATTTGATATGTCAGGTTTATTTAAAATTATTCGATTAGAAGAGAATGAGCACAAAGCGCTCCAGACTTTGGGGGTGGCATCATGAAAAACGAAATGAACCTTCAATTTTCAGCGCTAAGTCAAAATGAATCATTTGCAAGGGTTACAGTAGCTGCTTTTATTACTCAGTTAGATCCGACAATGGATGAATTAACAGAGATTAAAACGGTGGTTTCGGAGGCAGTTACAAATGCCATTATCCACGGATATGATAATGATCCAAATGGTATTGTGTATATTTCTGTCACGTTAGAGGATGAAATGGTTCAATTAACAATCCGTGACGAAGGAATGGGGATTGTTGATGTTGAAGAGGCAAGACAGCCTCTCTATACAACAAAGCCTGAACTAGAAAGATCCGGGATGGGGTTTACGATCATGGAGAACTTCATGGATGAAATTTCAGTTGAGTCCTCTGAATCAAATGGAACAACTGTTAGACTGGTAAAACACTTATCGAAAAGTAAAGCTTTATGCAATTAAAGGGAGACTTGCTATGGATGTGGAGGTCAAGAACGATCAATCGAATACACAGTTAAAGGATCATGAAGTTAAGGAATTAATTCGTCGTAGTCAAGAAGGTGACCAAGAAGCACGAGATTTAATTATCCAAAAAAACATGAGATTAGTATGGTCTGTTGTCCAGCGTTTTTTAAATCGTGGATACGAACCTGATGACTTATTTCAAATTGGCAGTATCGGATTACTAAAATCTGTTGATAAATTTGATTTATCTTATGATGTTAGATTTTCGACGTATGCTGTACCGATGATTATTGGTGAAATTCAACGTTTTATTCGCGATGATGGTACAGTAAAAGTGAGCCGTTCCTTAAAGGAACTAGGAAATAAAATCAGACGGGCACGAGATGAATTATCTAAAACAATGGGAAAAGTACCAACGGTTGCTGAAATAGCCTCCTACCTAGATATTGCTCCTGAAGATGTTGTACTTGCACAGGAAGCTGTAAGAGCACCTTCATCTATCCATGAAACTGTTTATGAAAATGATGGAGATCCCATTACATTACTAGATCAAATAGCTGACAATACGGAAACAAAATGGTTTGATAAAATTGTATTGAAGGACGCCATTCGAGATTTAGATGAGCGAGAGAGACTTATTGTGTTCCTGAGATATTATAAAGATCAAACACAGTCAGAGGTAGCTGATCGGCTCGGAATCTCTCAAGTGCAAGTATCCAGACTTGAGAAAAAGATCTTGCAGCAAATGAAAGACAAAATGAATCAAATATAAAGAGGAAGAATAATTGATTATCACTCCATTTTCATTTTTGGAGGATAATGAGTATTCTTCTTTTTTTTTGTACTTTTTCAACCGCTTTTTCTCCTTTAAAAACCAATGGTAATTGTTGGACTTTCTTACAGGACTGCATGATTAAAATTAAGGCAATGCATACTACATATACAATCAAATGTTTTACTTGTTTCAAGGAGTAATGTAAAGGAAAGGTTTCAACAATCACAATCATTAGGAAGTGAACCTTGATGGATAAGACGGTATATATCAGACTTCGTCACCGAATTCAAGTACATCCTAACGATGTCATTACTATTGGAAAAATTGCACTCATCGTAGGCGATAAGGAGTTGACAGATAAACTAAAGAAAATTGTCATTCATAAAGTCCAATTAAGGGATAAAAATATGGTTGTTATCGATATTATGCATGTCTTAAAGGAAATAAGAAAATTTGATCGCCAAGTTGATATTCAGGCATTGGGATCAAACCAGACCATTGTTGAAATTATGTACAAAAAGAAGAAACTATCACCTTTATTATTTTGTATCGTCTGGCTTTTGCTCTTTATTGGAGCCGGGTTGGCGATTATGAATTTCCACGAAGATGTGAGCATGCAGGCTGTCCACCAACGTATATACAAGATTGTAACAGGAAGAGAGAATGACCAGCCGCTAATCCTGCAGATACCTTATTCACTAGGTCTCGGATTAGGAATGATATTGTTTTTCAATCACTTATTTAAAAAGAGAATTAATGAAGAACCAAGTCCCTTAGAGGTAGAAATATTTAATTATCAACTTGATTTAGATCAGTATGTTGCGATGAATGAAAATAAAGAAAATATAAATACAAATGATCATGATAATAAATAGTCTCATTCTCATTATAATCGGATTATCCGGGGGACTAGTTGTCGGTTCAGGCTTTGTAGCATTTTTGGCTGTTTTAGGGATTATTCCCAGACTAACACAGTTAACAAAGACCTATCAGTTTATCCATGTCTATGAGTGGGCAATTATATTAGGCACTGTTTTGGTAGGTTGGGCTAGTTTAAGAAATAGTTTGTTGTTTCAATCAGAGCTTTGGTTAATTCCAATTGGTCTTTTTTGTGGAATATTTATAGGAATGTTGGCGGCAGCCCTTACAGAAGTATTAAATGTTTTCCCTATTCTTGCTAAAAGGGTCGGGCTTGGTGAAAAGATTCTGGTTTTGTTAATGGCTATTGTGTTTGGTAAGATTGCCGGTTCATTATTTCATTGGATGTATTTTGTGAATCATTAAGGAGGTCTGAATGAATATGGCGAAAATGAAAGAAGATTATAAGAATAAAATTAAAGATTATCAACCAAAGCCACCATATTTTATTAATTGCCTAAAGGCGTTTTTAATAGGTGGATTTATTTGTTTATGTGGCCAAGGAATTCAAAATTTTTATATGAATGTTTTTCACTTTTCAGAAAAAGATGCAGGAAATCCGACTGTTGCCACGTTGATTTTAATATCTGCTTTATTAACAGGGTTTGGTATCTATGATAAGCTTGGACAATTTGCAGGAGCAGGATCTGCTGTACCTGTTACAGGGTTTGCTAACTCAATGACAAGTGCAGCAATTGAGCATAGAAGTGAAGGTGTTGTATTAGGAGTTGCAACCAATATGTTCAAGTTAGCAGGAAGTGTCATCGTTTTTGGTGTTGTGGCTGCCTATATCGTCGGAATGATTCGCTATTTTTATGGACTAGCATTTTAAGGTGGGGTGGAAAAATTGAAACTAACTGGAAAGCAAACATGGCAATTTGAGAATCCTTTATTTGTCCATTCAAGTGGAACCGCTGTTGGTCCAAAAGAAGCAGATGGACCACTTGGCCAGTATTTTGATATAAAGCATAAAGAACTTCACTGTGGTGAAGATAACTGGGAACTAGCAGAACGAAGGTTAATGGAGCAGGCAGTTGAGCAATGTCTTACAAAAGGAAATAAAACAATAGATGAAATTGATTTATTTTTAGCAGGAGATTTGCTGAATCAAAATGTAACGGCAAATTATGTAGCAAGACATCTCAGTCTTCCCTTTCTATGTATGTTTGGTGCTTGTTCAACATCAATGGAAACAGTCGCAATGGGATCAGCTTTAGTTGATGGAGGCTTTGCTAGTCAAGTAATTGCTGCAACAAGTAGTCATAATGCCACAGCAGAGAGACAGTTTCGCTATCCAACGGAATACGGTGGGCAAAAGCCTGATACTGCAACCTTTACTGTAACTGGTTCAGGTGCAGTACTAATTAATAAAGAAGTAAGTAATATTAAAATTACCTCTGCGACAATTGGAAAAGTAGCAGATTTAGGGATTAAGGATCCGTTCGATATGGGTTCTGCCATGGCACCGGCAGCAGCGGATACCATTGCACAACATTTAAAAGATTTAAATAGAACTCCAGATGATTATGACCTTTTTTTAACAGGAGATCTATCCGGTGTTGGCAGTCCAATTGTAAAAGAGTTATTAAAGGAAGAAGGCTACGATGTTCATGATAAGCATAATGATTGCGGCTTAATGGTCTATCGCCCGGATCAAAAAGTATTTGCTGGTGGTAGTGGATGCGGTTGTTCTGCTGTCGTAACATATTCACATATCTTTAACGAACTTAATGCAGGTAATTTAAAGCGAGTTTTTGTTGTAGCAACGGGTGCATTACTTAGCCCAACAATGATTCAACAGAAAGAATCGATTCCAACAATAGCACATGGAGTTGTTTTCGAAAGAGCGGATGGAGGAGTGAATAGCTAATGGAATATTTATTAGCATTCGTTGTCGGAGGAGCTATTTGTGTAATAGGTCAAATCCTTTTAGATGTATTTAAACTAACCCCGGCTCATGTCATGAGTTCCTTTGTAGTATCAGGGGCAATATTAGATGGATTTGGACTTTATGATAAATTAATAAAGTTTGCCGGAGCGGGGGCAACTGTACCTATTACTAGTTTTGGACACTCCCTTCTACATGGAGCAATGGAACAGGCTAAGGAGCATGGATTTATTGGAATTGGAATTGGAATATTTGAATTAACTTCAGCAGGTATTTCAGCAGCAATTTTATTTGCATTCCTTATGGCACTTATCTTTAAACCGAAAGGATAGGTTACATTGGCAGAAAAAGCGAGGGTCATTATTGTTACTGATGGAGATGAATATGCAGCAAGAACAATTGAATATGTAGCAGCTCAAATAGGGGGAAGAACCATTTCGCAAACCCAGGGAAATCCTACTATTCTTAGTGGTAGCCAAATAGTTGAGCTTATACTTCAGGCAAAAAATGACCCTGTCTTTGTCATGTTTGATGATTGTGGATTATTAGGTGAAGGCGCTGGTGAAGTAGCTTTAAAATATGTTGCAGAACATCCCAAAATAGAGGTCCTAGGTGTCATTGCAGTAGCGTCCAAAACACATCAAACAGAGTGGACGAGAGTTGATGTTAGCATTGACAGATTTGGTGAATTAACCGAATACGGTGTAGATAAAAGTGGACTTAAAGATCTTGAACTTGGAAGAATAAGCGGTGATACGGTGTATTGTTTAGATCAATTAGAGGTACCAGTTATTGTTGGAATTGGGGACATTGGCAAAATGGCTAGAAAAGATAGTGTGAAAATTGGATCACCAATTACAATGAAAGCTGTTGAATTAATACTAGAAAGGAGCGGTTATGATTGACTTCAGAGACAGAAGCTAAACAGTATCCGATAACGGGAAACTTAGCAGAAAGTGAAAAATTTTTCACCGAACATGTTGGACTTAATACAAGCTTTGATTTAGGTGTAAGGAAGTTGACCATACTAGACTTTCAAGTAAATATATATTATTTAAATGGTCTATGTGATACGAATTACATTACTCAAATATTAAAGAATGTATCATTAATAAATGATAGTGAAGTAAATCATATAAAATTCAAGGAAATTTTAGAAAATAGAATTGTTAACCAATCAGTCCAAAAGATAAGAACATTGGATGAAGTGGTTGACCAAGTACTTTCAGGGTTAATCGTTTTCCTTATGGAAGGTTCGGACTATGGCTTGGTTGTTGATGTAAGAAGCTATCCCGGCAGACAACCTCAAGAGCCTGATACAGAAAAAATTGTCCGTGGAGCAAGGGACGGGTTTGTCGAAAATATTATTGTTAACACAGGCTTAATCCGCAGAAGGATTAGAGATGAACGTTTGCGTTATGAAATGATGAAAATTGGTGAACGCTCGAAAACAGATGTTTGTCTTGCTTACATCAAAGATGTGGCCGACCCCGGACTAGTTAAAACCATTAAAAAAGAACTTGATACAATCAAAGTTGATGGAATTACAATGGCTGATAAAACAATCGAAGAATTTTTAGTCAAGCAGGGCTATAATCCGTATCCCTTAGTAAGGTATACAGAAAGACCGGATGTTGCGGCTAATCACTTATTAGAAGGGCATGTATTAATTATTGTGGATACATCGCCGAGTGTCATTATCACTCCTACTACATTCTTTCATCATGTTCAGCATGCGGAGGAATATCGCCAAGCACCAGCAGTAGGTACGTTTTTACGATGGGTCAGGTTTTTAGGAATCATAGCATCCATTTTCCTTTTACCATTATGGTTTTTGTTTGTTCTGGAACCTTCTCTTTTACCTGTAAATATAGCTTTTATTGGACCAAATGAAGAAAAAAATATTCCGATTGTGTTACAAATATTTTTAGCTGATTTTGGGATCGAGTTTTTAAGAATGGCTGCGATACATACACCAACATCTCTTTCAACTGCAATGGGTTTAATCGCTGCTGCGTTGATCGGTCAAATTGCGATTGATGTTGGTTTATTCGTGCCGGAGGTAATCTTATACGTAGCTGTTGCTGCAATTGGAACCTTTGCTACACCAAGTTATGAATTGAGTGTTGCAAATAAAATGGCGAGGTTAATTTTGTTAATTGCAGTTGCTGCTTTCAAATTAGAAGGCTTTGTTATTGGATGTACACTTTTTATCTTCTTACTTGCAAGAATAAAATCATTAAACACCCCTTACCTATGGCCGTTTCTTCCTTTTAATGCGATGGCCTTATGGCAAATCATTATCCGTACATCTGTCCCGGGAGCTAAGCTTAGACCGAGTATTGTTCATCCTCAAAACGTAAAAAAACAACCGGAATAGGGTAAAGTGACATTGAAAGAACCCCTCTTTTATGATATTGTATGTTTAATTTCATGCAGAATTTTCAAAACAGACAGTTAATGACCAGCTGGTGTTAACTGTCTTTTTCCTTGAATAATTAATCAAATAATTTACAGGCAAGATAAGTTAAACGTAAAAGCCTAGTTGTAGAAAGAGGGGATACATTTTGTTCTTACATGGTACTAGTAAGATAAATGAAAAAGGGCATTTAGAAATAGGCGGAGTGGATACCATTCAATTGGCAAAAGAATATGGTACACCTCTTTATATTTACGATGTAGCGTTAATAAGAGAACGTGCTCGAAGCTTTAAAGAAGCTTTTGAAAAAATGGGCGTTAAAGCACAAGTTGCTTATGCTAGTAAGGCATTTTCATCGATTGCCATGTTTCAGCTTATTGATGAAGAAGGTCTCTCATTGGATGTTGTATCAGGCGGTGAGTTATATACAGCCATTGCTTCAGGATTCCCTGCTTTAAAAATCCATTTACATGGTAACAATAAAAGCAAAGCAGAACTTAAAATGGCATTAGACCACGGTGTAGGGTGTATTGTTGTAGATAACTTCTTTGAAATTGAACTTTTAAAAGACCTCACCAAAACATCTGGACAAAAAATATCGGTCCTTCTACGAGTCACGCCAGGTGTTGAAGCACATACACATGATTATATTACAACAGGACAAGAGGATTCAAAGTTTGGATTTGGTTTATTAAATGGACAAATTGAAAAGGCGATCGAGACAGTATTGGATTCAAGTCATATTCAATTGCTGGGAATTCATTGCCATATTGGTTCTCAAATATTCGATACTGCTGGATTTGTCCTAGCAGCTGAAAGAGTATTTATGAAAATCAAGGAATGGAAAAGCCAATTCTCATTTATCCCCGAGGTTGTGAACCTGGGTGGAGGTTTTGGAATTCGCTATACAGCAGAAGATGAGCCGCTTCCGGCAACTTATTATGTGGAAAAAATTGTTGAGGCTGTAAAAAATCAAGTAAATGAAATGGGTATTGCAATGCCGGAGATTTGGATTGAACCAGGCCGATCACTAGTAGGTGATGCGGGAACAACATTGTATACAACTGGTTCAACAAAAACTGTTCCTAATATCAGAGAATATGTAGCGATTGATGGTGGGATGAGTGATAATATTCGTCCTGCTTTATATCAAGCAAAATATGAAGCAGTATTAGCAAATCGGGCTTTAGAAAAGCATGATGTCCCAGTTTCAATTGCAGGAAAATGCTGTGAAAGCGGAGATATGTTAATTTGGGACCTTCCATTACCGGAAGTAAAATCAAATGATATTTTGGCTGTTTTCTGTACAGGTGCTTATGGTTATTCAATGGCAAATAATTATAACAGAATCCCTAGACCAGCAGTTGTTTTCGTTGAAAACGGTGAGGCACAACTTGTAGTGAAAAGAGAGAGTTTTGAAGATTTGATTGTCAATGACTTACCGTTACAATCAAAAGTAATTAATAAATAACGGTAACATAAAACGAGAGCAGTATGTCACTGCTCTCGTTTTTATGCTGACTGCTCATTGTTTGTGAAGATAGAAATGAAAGCATTCCACAGTGAAATGAAGAACTCTTTTACTTGTTCTAAGAAAGTTTGCCCCTCCTCAGAATTAAGGAAGTTTGATATTTTATCTCTTGCTTGGTCAAGTTGGTCACCTACTTGATTCCAATCAATATTAATATCCTTCATTTTGTTAAATAAATCAATTAAACTGTTGATCTGTTCTTCAGACAGAGTAATTCCTAATTCATTCGCTGCATTTTCGATCATTGTACGTATGTCCGCATCTGTCTCAGGCATTCCATTTTGAGCAATTTCATCTTTGATTTTTGCCATTAAAGCAGATGCATTTTCCGCTCCAACCTCATCTCCAAGTTTGGCTGTTGTGACAAGTTCTTCATTAGCAACCTGTTTTACATCTTCAGGTATAGCTTCCTCGGAAGTAATCTCATATGCTTTTATCAAGCCTGTTAAAGCAGCAGTACCTGAAACTTCGAAAGGAGCTGTAACGTAAATAGATGCATCTTTAACACCGGCTGTCATAAGGGCATTTAAATACATTTCATCTGTAACCCAGTTAATATTCTTTGTTTTTACTTCAAGCCCTGAACCGGACTCTTCAATTGTAATGCTTGTAGATGAAATTGCTTTCGTACCTATAGTAGCTTTTGGAATATAGTCACCTAAATATTGATGTTCTTCCTCATTAGACACAGTAATGATTTGATCATCTGATGTCGCATTCATTTCTTTTAAAATGGTTTGTTTTTGCTCTTCTGTTAAATTTTCTCCAAGAGTAATGGTCATATCCCCAACTACAGCATCAGCGTAGGTTAAAGATGGAAAAGCAAATAAAAGTAAAGCAATGAAACCTATTATATATTTTTTCAAGATAATGCCTCCTTATTTAAAACAATGACTCTTCCCATCTATTATAGTGCTTTTTTGTAAAAGTCAATACATGGTTAATGGAAATTAAGAATTTCTTAATATTATTTAAATACGATCTATTTGGTATTCCTCCCTTGAGTATAGTAGAATAGGTAAGTATTCATGTCTATTAGACGTACAAAACATATTGGAGGTTTCATACATATGAAAAAAGCGCAAATTACGATGGAAAACGGAGATATCATGACATTGGAACTTTACTCGAATGAAGCACCAGGAACTGTAGCTAACTTTGAAAAGCTTGCTAATGAAGGTTTCTATAATGGATTAACTTTTCATCGTGTTATTCCTGGATTTGTAGCACAAGGTGGATGTCCGAATGGAACAGGAACAGGCGGTCCAGGCTATACAATTAAATGTGAAACACAAGGCAATCCACATAAGCATGAAGCAGGTTCACTTTCAATGGCACATGCTGGGAAAGACACTGGTGGAAGCCAATTCTTTATCGTTCACGAGCCACAGCCTCACTTAAATGGGGTTCACACTGTATTTGGTAAAGTAGTTGATAATCTTGAAGCAGTTTATAAAATTAAACCGAATGATGTAATGAAAGAAGTAAAAGTTTTTGAAGAATAAAATCTAACCTAAAAAAGGACTGTCTCAATTCCGGGACAGTTCTTTTTATTTGTTCTATGATACATTTTAACATCATACCAATTTTTAAATTTCTAAAAAAGAAACATAAAGATTGCAACATTCTCATTATACGGATAAAATATAATTTATAATTTCATATTTCGTATTACATTCTTCGGGGCAGGGTGAAATTCCCTACCGGCGGTGTTGAAGGGGATGACCCCTCTTAGTCCGTGACCCGTTAACTTAATTTGTTAACGGTGGATCTAGTGAGATTCTAGAGCCGACAGTGAAAGTCTGGATGGGAGAAGAATTGCGTGAATTTTTGCGGTGTATTAAAGTCTGTGAAAAAATAGACATTTAATACTCTTATTTGACATACTCAAATATCAATTTCTGACATTTACCAAAGCCCCTAGTCTTTTTGACAGTGGGCTTTTTTTGCTTTGCATAAAATAAGCAAAGCAATGTAAACGTAAATATGACATCTTTACACAGGAAGGGGGAAATTAAGTGTTTACAGGAATTATTGAAGAGATTGGCACAATTCAAAGTGTACAAAACTCTAAAGAAGCGATTGTATTCACAATAGGGGCGAAGCATATTCTTCACGATGTTTCTTTAGGTGATAGTATTTCAGTAAACGGAGTCTGCTTAACAGTCACAGAATTTTCAGCTGAATCATTCTCTGTTGATGTGATGCCCGAAACAGTTAGGAGTACTTCTTTATCCCAATTGAAAAAAAGGTCACCAGTAAACTTAGAGAGAGCGATGGCAGCTAATGGAAGATTCGGTGGTCACTTTGTTTCCGGTCATGTTGACGGTATCGGGAAAATTACAAAAAAACATCAGGTGTCGAACGCGGTTTACTATGAAATACAGGTACCCGAAGAATTGACAAGTACATTGATCCATAAAGGTTCTATTACAGTGGATGGTATTAGCTTGACAATTTTTGGGTTAGACAAAGAAAAAGTTGTTATCTCAATCATTCCTCACACTTTAGGGGAAACTATTTTAGGTACAAAAGGTGTTGGCGATATTGTGAACATTGAATGTGATATGGTTGGGAAATATATAAAAAAATTTGTTTCTCAGCAAGTGCACACGAAAGGTCCTTCATTAAGTAAATCATTTTTGGAAGAGAATGGATTTGCTTAAAACAGGTTTAAATATAAGCTAACTAGCTGACTTAATGCCTTTAACATGTAACATCTATGAAAGGAGTTATATCATGTTCCATACAATTGAAGAGGCGATAGCAGATTTAAGAGAGGGTAAAGTAGTCATTGTGGTTGATGACGAGGATCGTGAAAATGAAGGGGATTTTGTTTCACTTGCAGATAGAGTGACTCCTGAAGCGATTAATTTCATGATAAAGCACGGCAGAGGGCTTGTGTGTGTTCCATTAACTGAAAAACAGGCAGCTAAGTTGGATCTCTCCCCTATGGTCACTCATAACACAGATCCACATGGAACAGCTTTCACAGTGAGTGTTGATCATAAAACAAATGCAACAGGAATTAGTGCGTTTGAACGTGCTGATACAGTAAGAGCACTTTTATCAGATGAATCTAAGCCTTCAGATTTTAAAAGACCAGGACATACCTTTCCGTTAATTGCGAAAGAAGGTGGAGTTCTCCGTAGAGCAGGCCATACAGAAGCAGCGGTAGATTTGTCTCTTCTATGTGGTGCCAAGCCTGGTGGAGTTATTTGTGAGATCATAAAAGAAGATGGAACAATGGCAAGAGTACCTGATCTTCTCATCCTTGCTGAAGAGCTTGACCTAAAGATTATTACGATTAAGGACTTAATTCAATATCGCAACCGTAGAGAAAAGTTGGTGAAGAAAGAAGTTGAAATTGAATTGCCAACTGAATTTGGTTCTTTTAGAGCAATTGGTTATTCTAATGTATTAGATCAAAAAGAACATGTTGCGTTTGTAAAAGGTGAGATTAACCCTGAAGAGGATATTTTAGTAAGAGTCCATTCAGAATGTCTTACAGGAGATGTATTTGGTTCTTACAGATGTGATTGTGGACCACAATTACATGCTGCACTCTCTCAAATTGAAAAAGAGGGTACAGGTGTATTACTCTACATGAGACAAGAAGGAAGAGGTATTGGTCTTATTAATAAAATGAGAGCTTATAAGCTTCAAGAACAAGGGTATGATACCGTTGTAGCAAATGAAAAGTTAGGATTTGGTCCAGATCTAAGAGATTATGGCATTGGTGCTCAGATACTTAAAGATTTAGGAATTGAAAAAATGAAGCTCTTAACAAATAATCCTCGTAAAATTGCTGGACTTGAAGGCTATGGCTTAACGATTATAGACAGAGTACCAATTGAAATGCCTGCAAGAGAAGAAAATGAGCAATACTTAAGAACAAAATTTGAAAAACTAGGTCATTACTTACATTTTTAAATAGAAAATTGGAGGAATTAAGGATGAAAAAAACATTTGAAGGTCATTTAATTGGAAGTGGATTAAAAGTTGCAATTGTGGTAGCGCGTTTTAATGAATTTATTACTTCAAAGCTACTAGGAGGAGCGGAAGATGCTTTAAAAAGACATGGTGTCGAAGAATCTGATGTAACCGTAGCTTGGGTTCCAGGTGCATTTGAATTACCATTAGTAGCAAAAAAATTAGCTGAGTCCGGCAAATATGATGCAGTTATTACTTTAGGTACTGTCATTCGCGGTGCAACGACTCACTATGATTATGTTTGCAACGAAGCTGCAAAGGGAGTTTCACAAGCATCATTAACAACAGGTGTACCGGTAATTTTCGGTGTATTAACAACTGAATCAATTGAGCAAGCAGTTGAAAGAGCAGGAACAAAAGCTGGTAATAAAGGCTATGAAGCTGCTGTAACAGCAATTGAAATGGGAAATTTATTAAAGACTCTTGATTAATTTTCCAAAAAAGGTGTTTAAAATCGTCGAAAAACTGTTTATAATGATTGAGAACAATGTATAATTTTGAATCATATATATAATTGTATTTATTTGTGAATTTGGCTAAAGTCAAACCTTGTTTATACCTTAAAGCAAGGTAAACCAGCTAATTTTTGTACGGTTTTAAACACTTTTGCTTTCATATTGAAGGCTAATTCGTTAATGAGGGGTATCTATGTTAATTCGCTTTAAAAAAAGTTTTGAAAAAATTGCTATGGGTCTACTGTCATTTATGCCGGCAGAAAAGGACTTAAAGCAATTACAACAAACAATAAAACAATATGAAACATCAGCTGAGTGGCAATTGTTTTTATGGAAACAGGACGAAGATATCATTGGTGCTATTGGTGTCGTTTTTAAAGGAGAAGACCTTGTTGAAGTTCAACATATTACCGTTAACCCGTCTCACAGACAACAAGGGATTGGTAAACAAATGGTATATGCGGTAACAGATCTTTATAAGAACAAAACAGTTATTCCAAATGACGAAACAGAAGCTTTTTTTGAAAAATGTAAAGATTGTAAAGAGTAATTGTTAAATGAAGAGGGTCAGACTTCCTTATCATTTCTCAATACCTTCATATTAGATAGAAGGTAGGAGAAAGTCCGGAGGTCTGACCCTTACAAATTTGGATTATTCTCTGTATGAACAGCTCGATTTTTTTTTCTTTTTTCTAATTCAACTAAACGTTCTTTAATGACGTCAGTTCGATTTCGTCTCATATGTTTATGAATTAGATCGAGGTTTCTTAAGTTACTTTCAATTCCCCATTCCATTCCCTCTTTACGGCAAATTAACAGGCACTCTTTCATTAGGTTTTTATTTATTATTGGAAGGTTTATACTTTTATATGGAAGTTGATGTTGTATATCCTCTTTTCTATTCACAAGTAAATTAAGAAGCTGATCACTATGTAACCCTAATTGTTCGATATGGTCTTTTTCTTTTTCTATAATCTTAATGGCATTTGAAATCATTTTTAAAGCTCCACTAAAATTTTCTCTTCTTTGGTGATAAAGCGCAACGGCGATTTGAATTAACCCAACCCAATATTTCTTTCTATTATTTAGTGCATCTTTTTTCCAGTGTTCTTCAAGAACTTCATGACATTCAAAATAATCTCGATCACAATGAAAATGGACAAGATATTCTATATATGCTCGGTCAAACATTGTACGTTAACACCTTCAATCCCATCATTTCTTAATGACAGTGTAACATAAAACAAGAAATGAATTTATATATGACTCGTTAAAAAGTTTAGAGGTTGCTGAGAAATCAGCAACCTCATTTTGCTATTATAACCAAGCAGCACCTACGATAATTAACAAAATGAACAATACAACAATTAACGCAAAGCCTGCACCGTAGTTAAAACCTTGATCACCCATGTTTTTGAATCCTCCTTCATGTTTAGCTTTTATACACTTGTAATATATGAGTGAAAGATTAAATTGTATAGGCAGAAGTCTATCTTTTGAAGTTTTTAGTTTTTTTTGAAGGTCTTGCCAGTAACCATACAAACGATAAATAACTATTGGACATGTTAAGAATTTAATCTATACTATATGGTGGCTAGTAGTAAGAATGGTGGGATAGATATTGAAGTATCACGTAAAAATAGACGCATTTGAAGGACCTTTAGATTTATTACTTCATTTAATAAACCGTTTAGAAATTGATATATATGATATTCCTGTGTCAGAGATAACAGAGCAGTATATGTTATATATTCATACAATGCAAGAGCTCCAGCTTGATATTGCATCCGAATATTTAGTTATGGCAGCAACATTATTGTCGATAAAGAGCAGAATGTTGCTTCCGAAACAAGAAGAAGAACTTTTTGAGGATGAATATGGAGAAGAGCCTGAGGAAGATCCGCGCGATGAGTTGATGAGGCGATTAATTGAGTATCGTAAATATAAAGAGGCTGCAGAGGATCTTAGATCACTAGAAGAAGATCGTTCACAAGTTTATACAAAGGCTCCAAGTGATTTAAGTGAATTTGTGACTGAATCTACGGCTCATATGGAATCTTTAAATGTATCCATTTATGATATGTTAGGTGCTTTTCAAAAAATGTTACGGAGAAAGAAAATTCAAAAGCCGGTTCAAACCAAAATTGCACGTCAGGAGATTCCGATTGAAAAAAGAATGGAAGAAATATTAACTGATTTAAGGTCAAAACCAGGCCGAAGAAAATTTCAAGATTTATTTCCTTCTAATAGTAAAGAGCACTTAGTTGTGACTTTTTTGGCAATTTTAGAACTAATGAAGACACATTCTATTGTTATCGAGCAAGAGAATAATTTTTCAGATATTTTTATTATGGGGAGTGAAACTTAAATGGCCTTAGGTGTGATTGATTGGAATTCAATCGTAGAAGCATTATTATTTGCTTCCGGCGACGAGGGTCTTTCCCTGAAACAATTAAAGATGGTTTTAGAGGTAGAAGAACAGGAAGTCGTGGATATCATGAAAGAACTTGTTGAAAGTTATAAAAAGAAAGACCGGGGTATTGAGCTTGTAGAAGTTGCAGGTCAATATCAACTTACAACAAAAAAAGAACATGCTATGTATTTAAAAAAATTAGTTGAATCACCTGGAAATGGCTCACTTTCACAGGCTGCATTAGAGACATTAGCGATTGTGGCATATAAACAGCCAATCACTAGAGCAGAAATTGAAGAAATTCGCGGTGTGAAAACAGAGAGACCAATTCAAACACTGGTAACCAAAATCCTTATTAAAGAAGTCGGGAGAGCTGAGGGAACAGGACGTGCAATATTGTATGGAACAACTAAAGAATTCCTGGAATATTTTGGATTGAAGTCAATAAAGGAACTCCCGCCACTTCCGGAAAAAGATAACGAATTTGAACAAGAGGAAGCAGATCTTTTCTTTGAAAAGTTTAACGAAACATTAGAAGACTTGAACTAATTTTGACTGACCTGAAAATACTTTTAGGTCAGTCTTTTTTTTGTCTGATTCACAGGGGGACAGTCGCAATTTTCATTTTTCATTCATAAGCTTTGTCCACGTGCATAAACTTGTACAAAACGAACGAGTAAGGGACGTGGTTGCTTTATGCTGCACATGAAGAAAATAACAACAGTGTTTTTCATCATTATCTTATTACTTGCATGTATACCCAAGCAGACCTACGGTATTGGTGTAAGTGCTCATACTGCCATTTTAATAGATCAAGAATCTGGAAGGGTCTTATATGAAAAACAAGCACATCAAAAAATGAGAATTGCAAGCATTACAAAAATAATGACTGCAATCCTTGCGGTTGAATCCGGTAAATTAAACGAAATGGTCACAGTAAGTGAGAGAGCACTCCAGGCAGAGGGATCTTCTGTTTATTTGCAAAAAGGGGAAAAAATTAAACTCGAGGATTTGGTGTACGGACTTATGCTCAGATCTGGAAATGATGCTGCTGTAGCGATCGCTGAACATGTTGGGGGTAGTCTGGAAGGGTTTGTGATAATGATGAATCAAAAGGCTGAAGAAATTGGAATGACAAACACGGTATTCGCAAATCCTCATGGATTAGATGATCATGAAAATCATTATTCAACCGCTTATGATATGGCGATATTAACAAAGTATGCTATGCAAAATGAAGTTTACCAAAAGATATCGGGTACTGAAACACACCGGGCACCAAATCCTAACGAAAAATGGGACAGAGTCTGGCATAATAAGAACAAACTTTTAACAACCCTTTATGAATACAGTACCGGCGGAAAAACAGGATATACTGTTAGGGCTAAAAGAACATTGGTTTCAACTGCATCAAAAGATGGATTTAACACCATCGTTGTCACGTTAAATGATCCGGATGACTGGAAGGATCATATGAATCTACACAATTTTGCTTTTAACAATTATGAGCTAGTCAAGTTAAAGAATGAAGGTACACTAGATGGGATTGAACACGAATTTTATAAGAAGAATGTATTCATAGATCGAAATGTTCTTTATCCCTTAAGCAAAGAAGAGCAAGAAAAGGTGAAGATTGATATTTCATTACAAAAACCCAAAAAAGATTGGGAGGATGTAAAAAAGGTACCAAATGTTGTAGGTGAAATGACAATTAAAATTGATGAAAAGTCAATTGCCAACATTCCTATCTACTTTGAAAATGGAAATGTGGAAAAACCAAAAGGCTCATTCTGGGACATGTTTAGAAATATCTTTTTTGCATCTGTTGGGGTAAAACGTTATGGTTAATATCATTTGGGTGATGTTGACGGTTATCGGCATTGTTTTTGCGATGTTTAATGGAACGATGGACGAAGTAAATGAAGCCATATTTAAAGGAGGAAAAGAAGCTGTTACGATTGCAATCGGTTTTATTAGTGTTTTAGTCTTTTGGCTTGGGCTGATGAAAGTTGCAGAAAAGGCTGGCTTATTAGAGAAGTTGGGTAATTTATTTAAGCCAATTGTAACAAGATTATTTCCTGAAGTGCCACCTGAACATCCTGCAATGGGATATATGCTTTCAAATATGATGGCAAACCTTTTTGGTTTGGGAAATGCTGCTACACCTTTGGGTATTAAGGCAATGGAACAGTTAAAAGTATTAAATGGTGGATCTGACAAAGCGAGTAGGTCCATGATCACATTCTTAGCCATAAATACGTCAAGCTTAACATTAATTCCAACAACGGTTATTGCAATTATGATGACCTATGGATCTTCATCACCTACCAGTATCGTTGGACCTACATTGATTGCAACATTTCTTTCAACATTAGGAGCTATTCTAATAGATCGTTTCTTTTATTATAGGAGAAAGAGAAAAGGGTGATTGAATATGGGACTCATTGGCGTTATATCATTATGGATCATACCAGTTATCATAGGATTTATTCTGATTTATGGAACAATCAAAAAGGTACCGACATATGAAACCTTCGTAGAAGGTGGTAAGGAAGGAATCAGTATCTCTTTTTCAATCATACCTTATCTAGTAGGTATGTTAGTTGCCATTTCCGTTTTCCGTGCATCAGGAGCGTTAGAGTTTCTAATGAATTTTATGAAACCTGCTTTGGAAGTTTTGAATATTCCTGCAGAAATTGTACCATTGGCATTTATACGGCCAATATCAGGAACGGCTGCGTTGGGATTAACTTCTGATATTATTGCAACATATGGACCGGATTCTTTTATAGGCATGTTGGCTGCGACAATGCAAGGTAGTACAGATACGACATTATATGTGCTCACAGTTTATTTTGGAGCGGTAGGAATCAGGAAAATGGGAGATGCTTTAAAGGTTGGGTTGTTGGCAGACTTAGTCGGGATAATCGCAGCAATTGTCATTGTCACAATTATGTTTTCATAGTAGATTATAAAACTTGGTGGATGCCAAGTTTTTTTTTCGTTTATGAAATTATAAAATTCTTGAACTGTGGATAAGCGCTTCGACATCCAGCTCCAGCGCCTAGCCCCGAAGCACAGGACGTGCAAGTGCAGTCATTGCGACAGTACGTCGCGTTATTGACTGCCTCGAGGTCATAAGCCACAAATGAATTGAAGACAAAGAACGTCTTCTATTCATTTGCGTCTTATTTGCCCGAGGCTGATCAAGGCGCCAGCGCTTTTGTTCTTTTATAAAGAGAGAAATGAATTATTTTTTCACATCAAAACGTAAATTACAACATCTGAAAAAATTATGGTATGATGAGTAAGCACATTTTGACAATCAATAATGGTATTTTATTGTCGATACTTGTGAAAAAATAGAGAAAACAGTAATATGTTATCGAGGTGACAGAAATGGAACGCTTACAAAAAGTAATTGCTCATGCTGGTATAGCTTCTAGACGTAAAGCAGAGGAATTAATAGTAGATGGAAAAGTAAAAGTAAACGGAAAAGTAGTGAAAGAATTGGGGATAAAAGTAACAGATCAGGATCGGGTTGAAGTCGAGGGTATCCCACTTGAACGTGAAGAACCTGTTTATTTACTTCTTTATAAACCAACAGGAGTAATTTCAGCTGTAAAAGATGATAAGGGCAGAAAGGTTGTTACTGACTTTTTTCCATATATTAAGCAAAGAATTTATCCTATTGGCAGGCTGGATTACGATACTTCCGGTATTTTATTATTAACCAATGATGGTGAATTTGCGAATATTCTCATGCATCCCCGCTATGAGGTGGAAAAATCCTATGTAGCAAAAGTTAAGGGAATCCCAGCCAGAGATAAAATAAAGCTATTGGAACGTGGAATTCAACTTGAAGATGGGAAAACAGCTCCTGCACAAGTAAAAGTATTATCAGTTGACAAAAAGAAACAAACAAGCATCATTGAATTAAGGATCCATGAAGGACGAAATCGCCAAGTCAGACGTATGCTTGAAGCAATTGGACATCAGGTAGTAAAGTTGAAAAGGGAAAAATTTGCATTTCTCAATTTGAACGGTTTAGCAACTGGAGATTCCAGAGAACTATCACCTCACGAAGTGAAACAGCTTAGAGCACTTGCCCAACATGGGAAACAGACTCAGTAATTTTCACATAAACTTCAAAATATAGATTATTCCAAGGATTTGGATAGTGTTATAATGACCTAGAATGTTCAAGAAGTAGGGGAGTATGTAAATGAAAAAAAAACGTTTACTTATGCGCTCTATCATATTAATTTTATTAATTGGTGCATTGGGATATACGCTGTATTCAAACTTTTTTGTTAGTAAGGAAAAGGTGAAAGAAGGTTCAAAAGCTCCAGACTTTGTTTTAACAGATTTAGAAGGAAATGAGCATCAGCTTTCTGACTATAAGGGAAAAGGCGTTTTCTTGAATTTCTGGGGAACTTGGTGTAAGCCTTGTGAGCGGGAAATGCCTTATATGGACAACCAGTACGAGTATTATAAAAATCATGGAGTTGAGGTTTTGGCTGTCAATATTGCTGAATCGAATATTGCAGTTCAGAGCTTCGTAAACAAACATGAATTAACCTTTCCTATACTTCTCGATAAGGACCGTCAAGTGTTAAACGCTTACGGAGTCGGCCCATTACCGACGACCTTTATGATCAATCCTGAAGGGGAAGTTGTTGATATTACTTCAGGAACCTTAACAGAAAGAATGATCAGAGATTATATGGAACAGATTAAACCTTAAAATGGGGAGTTTTCAGCATGAATAAGGTCAATTGCGAGTGTGGTCACGCAAATCCGGAAGGTACTATTTTATGTGAATCATGTGGAAATCCGCTGGGAGATAAAGAGAAAAAAGATACTAAACACTTATTGGATATGAAGTACGAAGGTTCTGCTAGACGGTCTCAAACGTATAAGAGGACCTTTGTTGATAAAATTTGGAATTTCTTTTCATCAGTAAAAGTTGGTGTATGGTTAATTTTTCTAACTTTGCTTGCTTCGGCATTAGGTACCGTTTTCCCACAAGAAATGTACATACCGCCTTCTGTGACAGCAAGTCAATTTTATAAAGATGAATATGGAATACTCGGTCAACTATATTATGAGCTTGGTTTTCATAATCTATACGGCTCATGGTGGTATATGATATTAGTTGCATCGATTGGTATTTCTCTTGTCATTGCTAGTTTGGACCGATTTGTACCGTTACATAGAGCATTAAAAAATCAAGGTGTATCAAGACACCATACTTTTATGAAGCGCCAACGATTATATAGCTCAACTAAAACAAATGAATATGATCTCGAACTAGTAAGAGAACGTCTTGCTTCCCGTCGTTATCATGTGCGGGAGGAAAATGGGAACCTTTTAGCTGAAAAAGGCCGTTTTTCCAGATGGGGCCCATATGTAAATCACTGTGGACTTATTATTTTTTTAATTGGAGCAATGCTGCGGTTCGTACCAGGCATGTATATTGATGAAGTTCTTTGGGTTAGAGAAGGTGAAACTGCTGTTATTCCAGGTACGGAAGGACGCTACTATTTAGAAAACAAAGACTTTATTATGGAAGTTTATGAGAAAGATAAAGAAGATGAAGTGTTTGAAGAAGCGATCACCCGAGTAGGTGATGGAAGCGTTGTGAAAAATTTCCAATCTAACGTTATCCTCTATGAAAGAGAAGGGGAAATTGTTCACGGTGCAGAGCCGAAGTTAAACAAAGTAAAAGAAGAAGAGATAAGAGTAAATGAACCGTTAAAATTCGATTCCTATTCTCTCTATCAAGTTGACTATAAATTAAATGAATTAAATAAAATGACGTTTAGTTTACTAAATAAGGAAACAGAGGAAAGCTTTGGTCAAATTCAAGTAGATCTTTTAGACCCTCAAAAAGAATATGATCTTGGGAATGGAATTAAAGTGGAAATATCCACATACTTACCTGACTTTTATTTTGACGAAGAAGGGGTTCCTGCAACTAAAACAAGAATTCCGAATAATCCTGCATTTGTTTTCAAAATGTATACACCTCAGACGCCAGAAGGTGAATCAAGTTTCGTAGCAATTCAGCAAACAATTGAGCCATCTGGTGAAAATCAGTACAAGATGAAATTTGAAGGCATTGAAACAAAAGACTTAACTGCTTTGACAGTGAGAAAAGATTTAACCTTGTGGATTCTTGCTCTAGGTGGAGCTATATTCATGATAGGTGTGATACAAGGTATGTATTGGAATCATCGTCGCATATGGATAAAACAACATAATGAAGAAATTTTAATAGCAGGACATACAAATAAAAATTGGTATGGATTAGCTAAAGAGATTGAGATCGTTGTCGAAGGTACCTCACTTTCTGCACCGAAAGATCAAAAGGAAAAAGAATAAGATAAAGGAGGGAGAATTTTGGCATCACTTAGTAGTACATTTCTTGAAATAGCTTTTATTATTTATTTAATTGCCATTTTCTTATTCGGCGGTTCAATTCGAGATAAGCGCAATAAATCAGAGAACATAAGTAAGTGGACAATTGCTGCAATGGCAACTACTATATTAGGGTTTGTATCACAACTTGCCTACTTTATTACAAGGTGGATTGCATCAGGACATGCACCAGTCAGTAATTTATTTGAATTTACGACAGCGTTCGGTATGATGCTTGTTCTGGCATTTATTATTTTGTTCTTTATATATAAAGTAGCCATTTTAGGTTTGTTTACTCTTCCAATCGTTGTATTAATTATTGCTTACGGTAGTATGTTTCCAAATGATATAAGTCCGTTAATACCATCATTACAAAGTCATTGGTTGTATATTCATGTAACAACAGCTGCATTGGGACAAGCTATCTTGGCCATAAGTGCTGTTGCCGGAATAATCCATCTAGTAACAGTTGTTGATCAAACAAAATCGTCAAAGAAAACGTTTTGGCTGGAATTTATTATGTATGTATTAGTTGTGACGTTAGGCTTTATTATTGTCACTAGCACATTTAGAGGTATGGATTATCAAGCTGATTTTAACTGGATTGATAAAAATGATCAAGAAGCAGTTATGACTTTCAATTTACCAGCTTTAGTTGGCCCGCATAAAGGGGAACTCATAACAGATGGGAAATTTGAGCCTTTAGTCGAAATGCCTGCAATCATTTCTGCAAGCAAGCTTAACACGGTCATTTGGTCAGTAGTTGTTGGGTCTTTTCTATATGGTCTCCTCCGTCTGATTTTACGTAAACGATTGGGGGCAGTAATTAAGCCATTTACCAAAAATGTAAACCTTGACCTTGTCGATGAAATTGGGTATCGTTCTGTTGCAATAGGCTTTCCTGTTTTTACCTTGGGAGCATTAATATTTGCAATGATTTGGGCGCAAATTGCATGGACAAGATTTTGGGGATGGGATCCAAAAGAAGTATGGGCACTGATTACTTGGTTATTTTATGCAGCCTATTTACATCTCCGTTTGTCCAAGGGATGGCACGGTGAAAAATCAGCATGGCTGGCTGTTGTCGGCTTTGCCATTATTATGTTTAACCTAATTTTTGTTAACTTAGTAATTGCAGGCTTACATTCGTACGCATAAACGTGCAAAAAGCTTCAACTTATTTCAAAAGTAGATAAAAATGTGTGACTAGCGTACAATTAGTATAAACACTGCTATCAAAGCCTTCACTCTATGCAGTGAAGGCTTTGTGTTTGTATGTAGGGCTTATTTTAAAAGGACCATGTCAAGACTTTATTCTATACATAATGAAATCATCACCCTTAGAAAAAACTTACTTATGAAGGAGGGTTCTTATTATGGAAGAGAACCAATTTGCCAGAATTTTAGTTGTAGATGATGAGGATCGCATTCGTCGATTACTTAGAATGTATCTAGAAAGAGAAAATTATGAAATTGAAGAAGCTGAAAATGGTGATGAAGCTTTAGAGCTCGCATTAAATAATGAATATGATTTGATTATGCTAGATGTCATGATGCCGGGTATTGATGGAGTAGAAGTGTGTAAGCAATTACGTGATAAAAAAGCAACCCCAATTATTATGCTGACTGCAAAAGGGGAGGAGGCAAATCGTGTTCAAGGTTTTGAAGCCGGTGTAGATGATTATATTGTCAAACCTTTTAGTCCAAGAGAGGTTGTTCTCCGAGTAAAGGCATTACTTAGAAGATCTTCCCAAACGTCATTCTTAAAAACCGAAACAACAGCCAAAAATGTGATTGTGTTTCCTCATTTATCAATTGATCATGATGCACACCGTGTAACAGCAGATGGAACAGAGGTCAGTTTAACACCTAAGGAATACGAGTTATTATACTTTTTAGCAAAAACTCCTGATAAGGTTTATGATCGTGAAAAGTTATTAAAAGAAGTGTGGCAATATGAATTTTTTGGTGATTTACGAACAGTAGATACCCATGTAAAGCGATTGAGAGAGAAATTAAGCAAAGTTTCACCTGAGGCTGCAAAAATGATTGTAACAGTTTGGGGAGTCGGATATAAATTTGAGGTAAGCAATACATGATTTTGTGGCGAAGTGTAGTTGGAAAGTTATGGGGAACGATTCTTTTGCTCGTTTCCTTTGTTTTATTTGTCTTAACGATTTTAATGCTTGAGTTTATCGAAAATTATCATGTAGATAAAGCTGAGGATGAGCTCACACAACTTGCTACTAAAGTGTCTCTGATTATTGAAAGTCATGAAGATCAGGAGCTTGCAAAGTCCATTTCATGGGAATTAGCTGATGAACTTACTCATATTATTATTGTAGAAAACGAAAATAACGTTTCGAACTCACCTATTAAAGATGAAGAATTACCTCATTTAACAATGAAAGACATTGAAGAAGATGATGAGCTTTCACTACCATTAACAAAGCAGCAAAAAATCAGTAAACGAACAAATCTTGAGCAGCCAAATGATGTTTTTGCTAATGGGGAAGATGAAGTTCTTATTGTAGGAGTACCTTATGAGGTGTCAGAAACCAAGACAGGTGCTGTGTTTATTTCTCAATCTCTTAAGGCCGTACATGAAACAACAAAAGAAACGACAAAATACATTATTCTTGCGGCTGGAATTGCCATTATTTTAACAACGATTTTTGCATTTTTCTTATCAACAAGGATTACTTATCCATTAAGAAAGATGAGAGAGGTAGCTCAAGAGTTAGCAAGAGGGAAATTTGAATCAAAAGTTCCGATCATGTCGAATGATGAAATTGGGGAATTGGGTGTTGCTTTTAATCAAATGGGGAAGCAGCTCAAGTTTCATATTAATGCTCTTAGCCAGGAAAAAGAACATTTAACAAACATTTTAAGCAGTATGGCTGATGGTGTTATTACATTAAATATTGACGGAACTATATTAGTAACGAATCCACCTGCAGAAAGATTCCTTACATCTTGGTATTATGAACAAGGCATAAACGTAGAATCTGGTGGGGAGCTTCCCTCTGATATGAAAGCGTTGTTCCAAAGAGTAGTGAGTACTGAAAAAGAACAAATGCTTGAAATCATCATTCAAGGAAGAAGCTGGGTTATCTTAATGACTCCTTTATATAATCAATCACATGTTCGTGGGGCTGTTGCTGTGCTTCGCGATATGACGGAAGAGCGGCGACTGGATAAACTTCGTAAAGATTTTATTGCAAATGTGAGTCATGAACTAAGAACACCAATCTCGATGCTGCAGGGGTATAGTGAAGCAATTGTCGATGATATTGCCAGCACAGAAGAAGAGAAAAAGGATATTGCAAAAGTAATTCATGATGAATCTTTGCGAATGGGAAGATTGGTAAACGACCTGCTTGATTTAGCAAGAATGGAAGCAGGCCATATTACGTTAAATTTAGAAGAAATATCATTGAATGATTTTGTTGAAAAGGTTGGTCGAAAGTTTCAAGGGCTTGCAAAAGAAAAAGACATTTCACTTTTAACAGAAGTTCACATTAAAGAACCTATAAAAGTAATTGATCCGGATCGAATTGAGCAAGTTTTAACAAATTTGATAGATAATGCAATACGCCATACAGGAGAAAATGGTTCAGTTGTCATTGAGGTTAAAGATCATACAGACGGTGTGATAATAGATGTTAGAGATTCCGGCTCTGGAATTCCTGAGGAAGATCTTCCATTTGTTTTTGAAAGGTTCTATAAAGCAGATAAAGCAAGAACAAGAGGAAGAGCCGGAACAGGTCTGGGCTTAGCGATTGTAAAAAATATTATTGAAGCACATAAAGGTAAAATAAGTGTTCATAGTAAAATAGACGAGGGAACGACATTTAGCTTCTTTTTACCTCGAAAAAAGCTGGAATCTGAATATAATTGACGAACAATCTTGTTCCATGCGAAACAACTAAACACATGATATATGAAGCTTATTATCAAAATTTTGTTGATAATAAGCTTTTATAAAATCAGCTGAAATTCTAAAAGACGGGTAATATAGAGATTTCCTATTAATGGAATTCCACAAAATTATGGAGTGTGATAATCGTGAATTTGTATACACGGACTGGAGATAGCGGAAAAACAAGTATTATTGGTGGAAGAGTTGATAAGGATCATTTACGCGTAGAAGCATATGGAACAATAGATGAAGCGAATAGCTTTATTGGTCAAGCCATGACATTACTTACGGATCCAATATTTCAAGATATTTATCAGGAGTTAGAGAAAATTCAACATGAGTTATTTGATTGTGGAGGAGATTTAGCAGTTGTAAAAGAAAAGTATCCATATAAAGCAAAAGAAGAGATGGTTACTTTACTGGAAGAGCGTATCGACCATTATGTAAAAGAAGCTCCACCGCTGGAAAAATTTATTTTACCAGGTGGAAGTAATGCTGCTGCTGTCATTCATATCGCAAGAACTGTCACAAGAAGAGCAGAAAGATGTACGGTTTCACTCCAAAAAGAAATGGATATTAATGGTGAGGTCCTCAAATATTTAAACAGGTTATCAGACTATCTTTTTGCTGTTGCTAGAGTAATAAATTTCCGTTTAGGTGTAAAAGATGTGGAATATGAACGAAGTGCACTTGTTTTTAAAACAAATCCGAAAGATAAACAGTGAAAAATACCATCTGTTTTTTATAAACAATAGATCATAACTATAATCGCCGGGATCATAAATGATTCCAGCGATTTTTTAATGGAAATTAGACTAATAGATTTACCTCCAATATGGTAAAGTAGAAGTTAGTGGTTGTCGATTATTACATATATATTTCAAATATATTTCAACTTACAAGAAGTGCAACTTTACTATATTTTTTTCGACTAAATAAATGAATGGAGGGTTATTCATGGAGGATACCTTTCACCAACTATATGAAAAATATCATCACGATCTTTTTCAGTTTTTGTTTTATATGGTGAAAAGTCGTGAACAAGCGGAGGATTTAGTTCAAGAAGTTTATATTCGTGTCCTGAAATCATATGATCGTTTTGAAGGTAGAAGCAGCGAGAAAACCTGGCTAATTTCAATTGCAAGACATGTTGCAATTGATTGGTTTAGAAAGCAAAAAACGATTCGGCAAAGAATATTAGAACGTTTTGAATGGGACCAACATCAAATTGAAGATGATGGACAGCCGCTTCCTGAAGAAGTTGCTATACAAAATGAACAGGTTCAATGGATATATCGTGCATTGAATGCTTGTTCCATTGACCAACGTGCTGTTATTATTTTGAGATATATTCAAGAGATGTCAATAACTGAAACAGCGGATGTTTTAGGTTGGTCTGTGAGTAAAGTAAAAACAACTCAACATCGGGCGATTAAACAATTACAAAAACAGATGATCAACCTTACGGAAAAGGAGGGACTTTCGATTGAAAAAACGGGAGTGGAATGAAGAGCAACTTCAACAACTTTTACAACAATTACCCTCTGTTAGAGATAAACAAAGTAAAAAAGAATTATATCAAAATATCTATTACAAAAATCAATATAAAAAGAAACGGCGAATTTGGGTTGCTCCAACTGTTGCCACAATTGCCGTATTATTTATTTTAACTTTAATATCACCATTGCTCTTTCAAAGTATTACAAGTACAAATGAGGAAAGTGCTATGGATATGGCATCAACCTCTTCCTCAGAGTCAACAAAAGCTGAAAACAATTCCGGGCAAGAACTTCAAATGGCGGAATCATCACTTGCAGAAGATCGGGATAATGAAAATGTTGAAAATAGCAGAAAGGAAATTGAACAAGAAACATTTGTAACAGATGCAGATAATTCTGCGAATATTATAACAGTTGGATTAACCGATGAGAGTTTACAAAACATCATCCCGGTCAGTTTCAAGGAGGAAGCAGGAAAGGAAGAACTTGATCAAATAGAAACGTTCAATCCAGACAAATTTGCAGAAAAACTTGGACCTTTAAGGATAGTATTGACAAATACAGATCTCGAGGAAGAAAACAATGATGAAATTATAATTAATTATAAATCTGATAATGGTAGTATCACAGGATCTGGTTCTGAAGTTGCTTATAAAGAGTCTATAATTGAAACATTTAGATGGCTGGGGTATAAAAAGGCAAACTTGTTCACAAATGGTGTAGAGGGAATTGAATTTAGCAATTATGGTCAAGAAGAGGAATTAGAAATTACAGAAACGAGAAATAAAGCATATCTTGTATATCAGTATGATGAGTCAAAAGCAAAATTACTTGTCCCGTCCCCGGAATCGCTTCCGACAATTGAAGAGGCAATAGACATAATGAAAAAGGGAATTGACGAGCAGGAACTAAAACCCTCTATCCAGGAACATATAGGGGAAATTAACATTAAAGAAGATGGAGAGCGACTAGAAATTGACTTTACGCAAAATGCAAATGTCGAAAATAATGAAGAAAGCATAATTATGTTAGAATCTATTTTATTAACTGCTAAAGATTTTGGATATAAAACCGTTCAATTCAAAGGTACAAAAGAAAAAGAAATTGGTGTAATGGATGTTTCAAGACCATTAGAAGTACCTTTTTCACCAAATCCTATAGATGAGAATGATTAAGAGACTTAGGAGCTGAGTCTCTTTTTTTAGATATCCGGGTTATCTTTTCAAAAGAAAAATATAGTATATGCTCCTCCAAAATGGTAAATCCTTAAATTTGTACTTTGTTTTTCCATAGTGACAAGCTAAGTAACGTAAGGAAATAGAAAATAACAAAAATGGGGGACAAGAATGCAATCCAGGCAAAATCTTTTTGTATGTACGATTTGTATTTTCATTGGTCTATTTTTAGTTGTTACTAATAGTGCAAGGGCAGAGTCGCACATAAAGGAACTCGAGGACACATGGATTCAACCTGTTCAAGGAACAATAACTGATACATTTGGCACTCGTAATGGAAAACATAAGGGAATTGATATTGCTGCACCTGAAGGAGCACAAATTATCTCAGTGTCTTCAGGTTTGGTAGTGAAATCATATTACTCAGACACATACGGACATGTTGTATTTATCAAACATCCTGAAGGTTATGAAACAGTCTATGCACATTTAAGGGAAAGAAATGTTCAACAAGGAGAAAAAGTAACAAAAGGACAGATACTGGGTATAATTGGAAATACAGGAGTCTCAACAGGAACACATTTGCACTTTGAAGTACATAAAGGGGAATGGACTTTTGAAAAGGAACATGCAGTAGATCCATTGTTTGTATTTGAAGAGGATGTAAAGCAAACTGTTTATGCTGAAGATAGTGCTATTGATTCAGTTGAAACAAATGCGCAAGGCGGTTTGTCAGAAACGACAACCGATAAACAAGAAGAAAACTCACAAAAAAATGTGATTACAGTTGTGAAAGGCGATACGTTGTGGAGGTTATCAAATACATTTAATGTATCCGTTTCATCAATAAAAAAATGGAATAATCTAAAGAATGACGTGATTTTTCCAAATCAGGAACTGACTATTTTTATAAAAAACAGTGCAAATTATGTGGTGCAGCCCGGTGATACAATACAATCAATTGCAGCAGAATTTAGTACAAGTCCAGAGGCAATCAAAAAGATTAATGATATAACTTCGGAAAAGATCTATCCGGAGCAGGTATTAGTCATAAATAAATAATAAAAATAATGAAAAGTTAGTTTTTTTCGAAAAAAAAGATGGCTTGAAACCGATCCTACATTCCTCTTATAGAGAATTTAGCAGCTTTATAAGGGAAGGATGAATCAGTTCTATAAGCCATCTTTTTTACAAACAATTATTCAAATTTCAATGCATCGCCGTCAAATTTCTCATCGGAGATTTTGATTGAATCGGTTGGACAACCTTCAAAAGCATCCATCATATCTTCTTCAAGGGCATCCGGTACTTCTACAATCCCTTGATTATCATCTAATGTTACAAATGCAATACCTTCGTCATCATAATCATAAATATCCGGTGCTGCTGCTCCACAAGCACCACATGCGATGCATGTATCCTTATCAACAATTGTGTATTTTGCCATTATACAAACCTCCTGAAAAAATCATACCATATTTTTTATTATATGGTATTACTGATTAAATGAGTGAATTCCATTGAATACCATCATTCTCTCTTTGCCCTACATAGTATTGTAAATCGGATTTTTCGACTTTTCAATAAAAAACTCTTCTGTTACTCCATTGAAGTCCTTAAATTTCACATCTTTTTGACAAATGTATTCCTAATAGATGTGTGTTTACGAGTAATTATGGTAAACGAATGTCCATAAATTTGTTAAAATAGAGAATGTAATCGAATATTGTCAAACATTGTAGGGTGGTATAATGAAGATAGATTATTTTCATACAGTTTTGCTTAATTGTGTAAACCAACTTAATGGAGAAAGAACAGTCTCCGCTATTTATCATTTACTTAAAGGGAAAAAATCTTCACAAACGATTCAAGATGGCAAACTTTTTAATCTTACTCATTTGTTTGGAATAATTCCTAAGCTATCTAGGAAGCAAATCGATGCGGCATGGGAACTACTCAATCAAGAAGAACTTATTGACATCTTGCCCGATAATCTATGCTTCATAACACCTAAAGGGAAAGAAGTACTTTTGAAAAAACTTGAAGAAAAACCAATACCTTCTTCACTCGATGGATGGCAATATGGTGATGTAAGCAGAGTTTTTTGGAAAAGATTGTCTTTGTTAATTCAAGTAGTGTCAAACTTGACATACGGAAGGAAAGGGTATTTACCTATAACAAAAAACCAGGAAGACCTCCAATGGGTAAAGGGATTTTTAAGACAGAGCAATGTACAAAGGGAAGTTTTAACGGAAAAGCTATATAAAGAACTTGAAACTGTTCTGAAACTACACTCTTCTAAAGAAGCAACAATTGTTGTTCAAAGACTGACATCCTGTAAGAAAATCGGGCTAACTTTTGAACAAATAGCATATAAGCATGATGAGGATCCATTTTATGTGTATTTGGTGTTTTGGAATATCATCCATTCCATTATAAAATTGCAACAAAGCCGGGAAAATAGCTTTGAAATTTTAAATACTATTATTAAGGATAAAGCTAATCAGGCTGCACTGACGACCTCAACTAAAGTGACAAGATCATTTGTTTTACAGGGAAAGAACATCACAGAAATAGCTACTATGAGGAAATTAAAAGAAAGTACAATCGAGGATCATATTGTTGAATTGACTTTACATGATCCTCATTATTATCCGTCATTTTTTTTGCAGGAAAATGACTACAGTAAAATAATGAAAGCAATTGAGGAGTTACAAACACATCAGCTAAAAAAAGTTAAAGAATATTTAGGTCATAAATATAGCTATTTTCAAATCAGGCTGGCGTTTGCTTTAAATGGGAGGAGAAAATGATTGAGCAATTAGAGGACGTCCTTCACATACATTTTAATCTCAAGCATTTTCGAACAGGTCAGAAAGAGATTATTGAAGCTGTTATACAAAGAAAAGATGTTATAGCAATGCTTCCGACCGGTGGAGGAAAATCGCTTTGTTATCAACTGCCGGGCTATATACTACAAGGACCAATTCTTATCATCTCACCTTTGCTGTCTCTTATGGAAGATCAGGTAGAGCAAATCAAGCAGAGGGGTGAAAAGAACGTTGTAGCTTTAAACAGCTCAGTTTCTTTTATGAAAAGAAAACAGATTTTAAAGCAACTAAGGAAGTACCGGTACATCTATGCTTCTCCGGAAATTCTACAAATTGATTATGTGATAGAGGCATTAACAGAAGCAAATATATCACTTTTTGTAGTGGATGAGGCTCATTGCATTTCACAGTGGGGGCATGATTTTAGGCCGGATTATTCTAAACTGGGTGAACTAAGGGAGAAGCTTCATAATCCTCCTTGCTTGGCATTAACAGCAACAGCTACTAAGCAGGTTTTAGAAGATGTCCGGCAAATTCTTCGTTTAAATCATGATGTTAATACATTCATTTACTCTATCAACCGTCCAAATATTGCTATGTCGGTTGAAAAGCATCAAACCATCGATGATAAGATAAATCGATTACAACAAATCGTGTATACTTTAAAAGGTCCGGGAATTATTTATTGTTCAAGCAGAATTTGGACGGAGAGACTGGCACATATATTATTTGAATCCGGAATGGAGCAGGTTGCTTATTATCATGGTGGTATGGATCAAGAACAACGGATATTAATTCAACAACAATTTCTGTATGATCAATTAAACATTGTATGTTGTACAAATGCTTTTGGTATGGGGATAAACAAAGGGAATATTCGTTATGTTATACATTTTCATTTTCCCTCTCAGTTAGAGTCTTATATGCAGGAAATCGGGAGAGCAGGTCGTGACGGACATAAAAGTGTTGCTATCACATTAATAACCGATACGGATTATGAAATACCTAAGTCATTAGTTGAATCAGAGTTTCCTTCCTATGATGACTTAAGCAGAACGATTCACTTTTTACAAAACAAGCACGAACCTTCCTTTGAATTTATCCAACAGTGGTGTGGTCTCACGGAAACGCAATGGAGATATGTAGAACATGCTTATGAAAATCTTTCAAATTTTTCCATGGATACTGAACAAATTATATCAACCATTTGGAAGAAAATTGAACATAGAATAGTAATAAAACAACAAAAGTTATCAGAAATGTGTAATTGGTTAAGGGATGAAGGATGTAGACGAAAAAAACTTCTTGCCTATTTTGATGATATCCTGACCGATCAAGTGAAAAATTGTTGTGATGCTTGTGGGATTGATTTTCACTGCTATCATGAAGAACAAAATAAGGATAATGAAAAGCTAGATTTAAATTGGCAAGAAGAATTAAAGTTGATTTTTGGCAAGGCGAGTGATTAAGATTTGTTTAAAAACCAGAATGAGCTAATAAAACAATTAACAGATAAGCAAATTGTTCAAAATTTGTATTTTACGCAATTATTACTGATTTGTTTTTCTTTTGTCTTGGGAATATTCCTATTTCATGATGTATATGAATTCTTTCAACTATTTCATAAACGAGATCTGCAATTTATCTATTATGGAATGGGTACTGCTTTATTCGTTATTATCGTAGATTTTATCATCTTTAAACTGGCACCAAAGAACCTTGTTGATGATGGGGGTATAAATGAAAAAATCTTTCAAAAAAGGTCTGTTCCACATATTATTTTCTTAACTGCTTTAATTGCAGTCTCAGAAGAAATTTTGTTTAGAGGTGTCATTCAAACTCATTTTGGACTATGGATTGCCAGCCTCATTTTCGCTGTTTTGCATTTTCGATATCTTTCCAAGTGGCTCTTATTTATTATGGTTATATCAATTAGTTTCTTATTAGGAGTTGTTTATGAAATAACGGAGAACCTCTATACAACCATTCTAGCTCATTTTTTGATTGATTTAATCTTTGCCATTCAAATAAGGGTGCAATATGTGAGAGGTGAAAACATATGAATGATCTTGAAAAACGATCAGATCAAGCTGAAGGTTTAAGAACAAGGATGATCGACGAATACAAACAAGAAAACGGGAAATATCCGCCACGAAGTGAGATTCATAAAGGTAAAGACAAAAAAACCAAACCAAAATTGAAATATCCTATTATTAGCATTTTGGCCTTATTTTTTATCCTGCTTCCAATACTTATTTTGTCTTTAAACCTTTACTATGGCTCACAAGAAGATGAAAGCTCGACTGATAAATTGAATATAGGTGAAGATAGAGTATATATTCCTAAAATTAAAGAGTCTGATAACCAATCAATTGAAACAGAACAATCACAGAACGAAAATGAGGTTATTGAGTCAGAAACTAAGGGAAACTCTAACACAAGTGATGAAAATGAGGTTGCTGACGAATCTGCTCCTACTATCGAAACAAAAGAAAAACAAAACGAGTCAGAAACTGTCAATTCAACGAGTACCACTACCAATGAAGTGACTCAATCAGAGGGTAATGAAAAGGATAGTGAGAAGCAATATAGTGAGATTAAAACGCATAAAGTGGCAGCTGGCGAAACACTGTTCAGCATAGCTATAAAGTATTATAATAACCGCTCCGGAGAAGAAATAATTAGACAGTATAATCAATTTTCCGGAAACGAGATATACGAAGGTCAACTATTAAAAATTCCTATTAAATAGAAAAGTACCTAATGATATAGCTCATAACTGTATGGACGACCTCATACAATGTAATACATAATATTTCGTTGTATGAGGGGAAGTGAGCATGATCGAACCAAGTATTCAATTTCTAAGGAATCATACTGATGAGCCGACAAAACAGATGCTCGATCATTTGGTTGACCGTAAACGCAAATTTGAAAAATATAAAATGAAATGTTTTAGAACTCAATTTTTCACGTTCATCTTAATAATGGGGTTCATCGTGTATCTTTATGCATTTATTATAAAACCAACCGGTGGACAAATGGATGTGGTTCTTCATATGATATTCGATAATGAGATGCATATCTTTTTTATCCTGCTTATTGTAGCAGGTTATGCAACAGCACAATATTTTAAGAAAAAAGAAGACAAAGCAGAAACTGAGTATCATAATTTAAGATGTGAAGTGATTAGAAAAAGCACAGAACTTTGGCCACAGCCCGCACAGTGGCAAAATAGACATGAAGTTTTTACCATGATGAAAAAAGAGTTTGATATAAATTTATTTCATGAAAGCAAGTAATAAACCGATATTTCTCCCTTCTTTCGAATTTCAGAAACGAAGGTTTTTTTTTTGTACTTTAAGATTGTTTAACTATAATAATGGATATTAGTATAAAAAAAGACATCGACTTCCTCCATTCTTGGCGGTAAGTCGTGTTTTTCTAATATATAATAGGTATATTGCATGTTCAAGAAGGAGAGAATTATGTTGGAAATTATGCTGGTCATGTTAGTTATCGTAATGAGCTTTGCTATTCTGATGATAATCGTCATGTATTTGAAAGCAAAAGAAAATCGTGTAACGATTCATCATATTAAATTTGATACATTCCCGGCACATTTGGATTCTTTGAAAATTTTCTTTATATCTGATATACATAGGAGAACGGTTTCAGATGAATTATTGAAAAAAATTCCAAGTCAAGTTGATGTTGTAATGATCGGTGGAGATTTAACTGAATCAGGTGTTCCGTTTTCCAGGGTGGAACAAAATATACGAGAACTAAAAAAGTTGGCTCCTGTTTATTTTGTGTACGGAAACAATGATTATGAAGTAAACCAAAAAAAACTAGAAACGCTCTTAGAAAACAATAATGTATGTATTTTAAAAAATACATACAAAGAGCTTTCATCGTCATCAAACGGGAGAATAGTAGTATTAGGTGTAGAAGATATGAGCGGTGAGAGAGATCGATTAGATTTAGCATTGAATGATCCTAAGAAGACAGAAACGGACTTTCGAATATTATTAAGTCATAATCCTGATATTTATCACAAAATTAGTCAAATCGATCGTATTTCCTTAGTGCTAAGTGGGCATACTCATGGTGGACAAATCCGCTTTCTTGGTTTTGGTTTATATAAAAAAGGAAGATTACATAAATTAAGGAATACAACCCTTTTAGTTAGTAATGGATATGGAACAACAGCATTACCACTAAGATTAGGAGCTCCAGCAGAGGCTCATTATTTGTATTTGACGAGAAAAGATCATAAATAGCTTTTATCATATATGTGGACAACAACCATGCTTTCTTAAGCATGGTTGTTCAATTGTTATACAAAGTTTACACAAAATAAAACATTCGATATAATTTTGTTTATAGATTTTTTATGGGGGATTAATTGTGTCAAATCATGAAGGAAAATACAATATAAAGGCAGTTTCAAAGATGCTTGGCATTCAAGCTGGAACATTAAGAGCCTGGGAAAGAAGATATAACATGATTGCGCCAGTCAGAAATGAATCCGGACATCGTTTATATACTGATGAGCATATAAAAATACTTAAATGGTTGATTAGTAAAGTAAATAATGGTTTCTCTATAAGTCAAGCTGTAAATTTACTTGAAACAAACCAAGTTCTATTAGACGATAATGTTGGAATAGTTGACGGAGAAGAACCGATAGATCGATCATTGAACTTAATGGACGAGCTTCTCCAAGCGCTTCTTCAATTTGATGAAAATAAGGCACATGACCTTTTAAATGAAGCATTTAGTCTCTATTCAGTGGATAAGGTTGTTATTGACATATTAGGGACACTATTGGTGAAGATTGGTGACAAATGGGAGACAGGGAAAATTACGTCTGCCCATGAACATTTTGCTTCTTCTTTCTTACGATCTCGTATAGGAATGATCTTACACACATTACCAATAGCTGGTTTCCTGCCGAAAGTAATTGCTGTTTGTGGACCTGATGAATCACATGAATTAGGTTTGTTAATTTTCACATTATTTTTAAGAAGGAAAGGCTTTGAAGTCATATACCTTGGCGGCAGTATTGCAGAGGGAGATATCGATATCGTCTTAAAAGAAGTGAAACCGGATTTCTTATTTTTATCTTGTACTTTGGTTAAAAATGTGAAGAAAACATTGGACCTTATTGATCATCTTTCAGAAGAGTTTCACCAATTAAAAATAGGAATTGGAGGCAAGGCTTTTAGTAAAGTAACAGCCCCTATCCTTGAACCATATATCAGGTATTTAGTAGGTGATGACAAACCACAATGGGAAAGGTGGTTAAAAGAGAGACTAGAAATAAATGACAAAGAAAAGACACATCGTCATCTACACGGTCAGAAAAATTTTTGAACCATCTCATCTAAAAATCATACTATGATCTATATAGAGCGGTCTCACGGCAGGAGGGTATGGGATGCGGCTAGAGCGACTGAACTATGATAAAATAAAAATCTTTTTAACAACAGATGACTTACGAGACAGAGGATTAACTAAAGATGATCTGTGGAAGGATTCATTGAAAGTTCATCAATTATTCAGGGACATGATGAATGAAGCCAGTGTTGAACTGGGTTTTGAGGTGAATGGACCTATTGCAGTTGAAGTATATTCGCTTCATGCTCAAGGGATGGTCGTCATCGTCACAAAAGCCCTTGAAACCGAGGAGCTTGACAATGATTTTTCGGATGAATATATTGAGATGCAGGTAAAAGTGGATGAAAGTTTTGATATTATTTTCGAATTTGAAACATTCGAAGCGTTAATTCAACTTTCACGTTACACAAATCGTCAAAACATTCATGACGGTATGGTTATTTACTTTCAAGAACGTTATTACTTATTGTTAAATGATGAACAGCCAGTTGATATTGATGATCTTGTTTCGATCTTAGCTGAATATGGAAGTCCCTCAACTTTAACAGTCCATAGATTAAAAGAATATGGTAAAATTATTGTAGAGGAAAACGCAATGAAGGAAATATATCATTACTTTTTGGATAAATAAATCATTGAAATGGTGAGTTTAACCTCTGGTCTCTCTAAGAAGAACAATGAGACCACATTGGTTAAATTCACCTTTAATTATATAACATAAAGTTTTGTTGTTACGATTAAATCAATGTTTTATTTTCTTTCTGGTATGGTATCGTTTTCATATTTGAGATGAAATTATATTAATTATCGTTTTTCTGCTTTGCATAAGTGTCTTGAAAGTGTATACTATGTCATGAAAGGTGGACATTCTTTCATTTACTGATTAGATTTAGGAGGTTAACTTTAATGGTAGCCGAGAAAAACACCGATGCACAAAATGATAAATTAGATGTGTTAAAATCAACTCAAACGGTGATACATAATGCTCTTGACAAACTTGGATATCCTGAAGAAGTATATGAATTATTGAAAGAACCAATTAGATTAATGACAGTGAAGATACCGGTTCGTATGGATGACGGATCTGTGAAGATTTTTACGGGTTACAGAGCTCAACATAATGATGCAGTTGGCCCGACAAAAGGTGGAATAAGATTTCATCCGAATGTGACAGAAAAAGAGGTAAAAGCACTCTCAATTTGGATGAGTTTAAAATGTGGTATCGTTGACTTACCGTATGGTGGAGGTAAAGGCGGTATTGTTTGTGACCCAAGAGACATGTCATTTAGAGAATTAGAACGTTTAAGTCGCGGTTATGTCCGAGCAATTAGTCAAATTGTTGGTCCTACAAAAGATATTCCTGCCCCTGACGTTTTTACAAACTCCCAGATTATGGCGTGGATGATGGATGAATACAGCCGTATAGATGAATTTAATTCTCCTGGATTTATCACAGGTAAACCACTTGTCTTAGGAGGATCACATGGTCGTGAGTCTGCTACTGCCAAGGGTGTAACGATATGTATTCGTGAAGCTGCAAAGAAAAAGGGAATTAACCTTGAAGGTGCAAGAGTTGTTGTTCAAGGCTTTGGGAATGCTGGCAGCTATCTATCTAAATTCATGCATGATGCAGGAGCTAAAATCGTTGGGATTTCAGATGCATATGGTGGTTTGCATGACCCGGATGGATTGGATATTGATTATCTCCTAGATCGTCGTGACAGCTTTGGAACAGTAACAAAGCTTTTTAATGATACGATTACAAATAAAGAGCTACTTGAGCTTGATTGTGATATTTTAGTACCTGCAGCAATTGAAAATCAAATTACAGAGGATAATGCAGCAAATATTCGTGCAAGTATTGTTGTAGAAGCAGCCAATGGTCCAACCACTCTTGAAGCAACAAAAATACTTTCTGACAGAGGAATATTGCTAGTTCCAGATGTCTTAGCAAGTGCAGGCGGTGTAACCGTTTCTTACTTTGAGTGGGTACAAAATAATCAAGGGTATTATTGGTCTGAGGAAGAAGTAGATGAAAAACTTGAACACGTGATGGTTAAGTCATTTAATAATATTTACGAGACAAGTCAAAATCGCAGGGTCGATATGCGTTTAGCTGCCTACATGGTAGGAGTAAGAAAAATGGCTGAAGCGTCAAGATTTAGAGGCTGGATTTAAAACTAGGTTTTTAGAAGTGGAGACGAGACTTTAGAATGTCTAGCTACTTTATTTAATTTTGGATCATTAATTTGTTCCAAAAATTGAATAAAGCCTGATGTTACTAACAGTCTGTCTCTTTTTTGTTTTTTTAGATAAGCTACTACACAGCGCCATGAGTTTAACATAATAGGGTACTGGAGGGAATTGTCTTGATTAATGAGGAAACGATTATTGTAGGTGGAGGGCCATGTGGGTTATCAGCAGCAATAGCTCTTTCAAAGCTTGGCAAAAAACCATTAGTTATTGAAAAAGGCAATATTGTAAATGCGATCTATCACTATCCAACACATCAAACTTTCTTCAGTTCTAGTGAAAAACTAGAAATTGGAGAAGTTCCATTTATTACTGAAAATCGTAAGCCGGTTAGAAATCAAGCATTAGCATACTACCGGGAAGTTGTTAAAAGGAAAGAAGTAAGAGTTAATGCTTTTGAACAAGTAGAGATGGTCGAGAAAAAAGACGAACAACAATTTGTTGTAAAAACTAATAAAAAAACTTATGAAGCAAAACAAATTGTCATAGCAACTGGCTATTATGATCATCCAAACTATTTACATATTCCAGGTGAAAACTTGCCAAAGGTTTTTCATTATTTTAAAGAGGCACACCCTTATTTTGACAAAGATGTAGTCGTCATTGGTGGGAAGAATTCGAGTGTTGACGCTGCTTTGGAGCTTGTAAAAGCGGGAGCAAGAGTAGCTGTTTTATACCGTGGAAGTGAGTATTCACCAAGTATTAAACCATGGATTTTGCCGGAATTCGAATCTCTTGTGAGAAACGGTACGATAACGATGGAATTTCATGCAAACCTCCTTGAAATACTTGAAGATTCAGTTGTATATAAAGGGATTGAGGGAACAAAAACGATCAAAAATGATTTTGTTTTTGCTATGACTGGATACCATCCCGATCACAATTTCCTAAAAAAAATGGGAGTGACAATAGATACAGAAACAGGAAGACCCTTATATAACCCTGAAACGATGGAAACAAATATAAAGGGGATATTTATCGCAGGTGTAATTGCAGCAGGAAATAACGCGAATGAGATTTTTATTGAAAATGGACGTTTTCACGGTGAATTAATTTATGATGCTTTACGTAGTAATAAATAATAAAGAGAGAGTACATTGCTCTCTCTTTATTTATGGTCTAGGAAATTATAAAATTCTTGAACTGTAGATAAGTGCGCGACATCCAGCTCCAGCGCTTTTGTTCTGGTCATTTTTAAGTTGAAAAAATAGCTTCTAATTCCTCTCTCTCAGTTGATGTTTCAAGAGCAATCATTAATTTAATTCTAGCTTTTTGACCGTTTAAACCATTGCTGAAAATTAAGCCCATGTCTTTTAATTGTCTACCGCCACCTTCATAGCCATAAACATCTTGTGCAATTCCATTAAAGCATCTGGAAACAACCACAATTGGTATGTTCTTATCCAGGAGGTTTTTAAGGCCGGGTAACATCATCGGTGGCAGATTTCCTTGTCCTAAAGCTTCGATTACTAAACCATCAGGATTTAACTGCTCTATTCCTTTCAAAAGGCTACTATCCATTCCAGCAAAAGCTTTTATTAAAAATACATTTTTATTCAGTTTTGATACATGTAAAGCCCTAGTTAAAATGGGTTTGTGATGGAAGAATACCCCTGCTTTATTTACAATCCCAATTGGTCCGTATTGAGGACTTTGAAATGTAGCAATATTACTGGTATGTGTTTTCGTCACATTTTTTGCCGTGTGAACTTCATCATTCATTACGACAAGTACGCCCATAGACTTTGCATGATCTGCAACAGCCACTTTTATCGCTGAAAGTAAATTATAAAGTCCATCAGATCCCAATTCATTGCTGGATCTCATTGCACCTGTTAATACAACTGGTATTGTCAATGATAGGGTGACATCGAGAAAATAAGCAGTCTCTTCAAGAGTGTCAGTTCCATGCGTAATTACAACTCCATCTAAATGCCTTGTATTGCTTTCTTCTTCTATATATGTTTTAAGATGCAGCATGTTTTCTGGTGTTATATGGGGTGAAGGTAAATGAAATAATTCAGTGGTTATTAGATTGATGTCTGGTAATTCTTTAAGATGATCCATAAGAGGATTTGTTTCTCCCGGCTTCACTTCGCCGGTTTCATGGTCCTCTTCCATTGAAATAGTACCACCTGTATGAATAAGTAGTATGTTTTTGTTCATAGATGTAAAACTCCTTCAAAAAATAGTAAAAATCTTGTGTTTACGACATTCTGACATTTTCAATTTTACGATATCATGATACGATAAATAAAGTGAATTCTATCATATTATTAAATTTGTTTAAATACTAAATAGTATGGATAATAAAGTTATTATTGGAAAAGAGGCCTGTGAATGATTGCAATTATTTCTGCGGGCATTGCCCCAGGTCTTGCTTTATTAAGTTATTTTTATTTAAAAGATCAATATGAATCTGAGCCTATATCATTAGTACTGCGCTCGTTTATTTTCGGGGCTCTGCTCGTATTTCCCATTATGTTTATCCAGTATGTATTGGATGTTGAAGCTGTCTTTTCATCCCAATTTTTATATACATTCGTAGCAGTTGGGTTTTTAGAGGAATTTTTTAAATGGTTTATCTTATTTTTTACTATTTATCAACATATTCATTTTAATGAGCACTACGATGGTATTGTTTATGGAGTTTCTGTTTCATTGGGATTTGCAACTCTAGAAAATATATTATATTTATTTGCAAATGGGGTTGAACACGCATTTGGTCGGGCCATATTGCCGGTTTCGAGTCACGCTTTATTTGGTGTTATCATGGGATATTATTTAGGAAAAGGAAAGTTTACGTCAAAAGAGAACCGTTTTAAATGGATCATTTTGTCATGCTCTATTCCCATCTTACTGCATTCAATTTATGATTCTATCTTGTTAAGTTATCTTAACTGGAAATATATAATGGTTCCATTTATGTTATTTCTTTGGTGGTTCGCTCTTCATAAAGCAAAAAAGGCAAAAATAAAAATAATAGATAATAAGCTGCCCTAGAGCAGCTTATTTTTTTTGCTCTATTAAGAAATATATAATATCAGGTTTTATCTTGAAATCGGTTATTCGTTTTTAGATGAATAAAATACCAAAGACTACAAAAAATACATTCAAGCAACTACATCTATTTGAGGAGGCAGCAACATGAAAAACATGCGCATAATGATGATGGTTGTCGTCATGACGTTTACTACTATCACATACCAGTTTATATTACACCATACCCCAGCGGCACATGCTTTTTCAGGACAAATTATACAAAGAGGTGCAACGGGCAGTGATGTAATCGAATTACAAGCAAGATTACAGTATAACGGATATTATCATGGACCTATTGATGGTGTTTATGGATGGAGTACGTATTGGGCGGTAAAAAACTTTCAAGATATGTTTGGTTTAGAGGAAGTTGATGGACTGGTTGGACAGAAAACTAAGGATATGTTAGCAACATCCACAAAATTTTATAGTGACTTTGTTTATGAACAAATTAATAAAGGACGAAGGTTTACTCATTATGGAGGAGTACCTTTGGATATTCAATCAGCACCAACTGATCAGGAAATAAAGAGAGCTAGACAAATTGCAGAGCAAAGAAAAATAGAATCGGAAAAGCAATACAAAGCACAAGCTAATAACCAACAGGCAAAACAACAAGAGCAGCAAAGACAGCAACAGGCCCAACAAAAACAACAACAAGAGCAGCAACAGCAGCAGGCCCAACAAAAACAACAACAAGAGCAGCAACAGCAGCAGGCCCAACAAAAACAACAACAAGAGCAGCAACAGCAACAGACCCAACAAAAACAACAACAAGAGCAGCAACAGCAGCAGGCCCAACAAAAACAACAACAAGAGCAGCAACAGCAGCAGAACCAACAAGCAAAACAACAAGAGCAGCAACAACAACAGTCTCAACAGAATCAACAACAGAATAATAAAAATGAACAAGCCAAACAACCTTCACAACCGAATAAAGATACTAATCAGCAACAAAATGATTCTACTGCTGTTAACATGCCAGGTGGATTTTCTCAAAATGATATTCAGTTAATGGCTAACGCAGTTTACGGAGAAGCAAGGGGAGAGCCGTATATTGGTCAAGTTGCGGTTGCAGCGGTTATTCTTAATCGTGTTAATAGCCCGACATTCCCAAATACTGTTTCAGGAGTAATTTTTGAACCACTTGCATTCACTGCAGTTGCTGATGGACAAATTTGGCTAACACCAAATGAAAATGCTAAAAAAGCAGTACTCGACGCAATAAATGGATTTGACCCTACGGAAAATGCAACCTATTATTTTAATCCAAATACAGCAACAAGTTCTTGGATATGGGGTAGACCACAAATTAAACGTATTGGGAAACACATTTTTTGCAAATAGAAGGGGTGACAACTTATGATACGTGGAATTTTAATTGGGATTTTATCAGTAGCTGTCCTCGGTTCGGCATATTGGGGATATAAAGAACATCAAGAGAAAAATGCAGTTCTCATTCAGGCAGAAAACAATTATCAACGGGCATTTCATGATTTATCGTATCGGGTTGATCAGTTACATGACAAAATAGGTGCTACACTTGCGATGAATACAAGGCAGTCCCTATCTCCAGCACTTGCGGATGTTTGGCGAATAACTTCAGAAGCACAATCTGATGTAGGACAACTTCCATTAGCATTAATGCCATTTAACAAGACTGAAGAATTTTTAGCAGGAATAAGTGATTTTAGTTATCGTGCAGCTGTTCGTGACCTTGAAAAAGATCCATTAACAGAAAAAGAATATGAAACGTTAAAATCTATGTATACAAAAGCAGCTGATATTCAGAATGAGTTACGTAGTGTTCAAAACCTCGTATTAGATAATAATTTAAGATGGATGGATGTAGAACTTGCTTTAGCATCAGGACAAAAACAAGCAGATAATACAATTATCGATGGTTTAAAAACGGTGGAAGAAAATGTGAAGGGCTACTCAGAGACAGATTTTGGTGCAACTCAAACATCAATGAAGACCGAAAATGGCTTTGAAAAGTTGGGGGGAAAGGAAATAAGTAAGAAAGAAGCTAAAGAAGTAGCTAAAAAGTTTGTTGAAAATGAGGTAACTGATATTAAAGTAACCGAAAATGGGGAAGGTTCCGATTTTGGCTTTTATAGCGTGTCAATGGATGATAAGGAGCAAAAAGTTGATATTAACATGGATATCACTAAAAAAGGCGGATATCCCATTTACTTAGTACAAAATAGAGAAATTAAAAATAAAGAGATAAGCCTTAATCAAGCAACCGATCATGCAACTGAATTTCTAAAAAAACACGGCTTTGAAGATTTGGATCTATTTGAAAGTGCACAATATGATAATATTGGTGTTTTCACATTTGTATCCATTCTAGATGGTGTAAGAGTCTACCCAGATGCAATTCGAATGAAGGTAGCTTTAGATAATGGTGAAGTAATTGGCTTTTCAGCTAGAGACTACCTAGCTGCTCATAAACAACGGGAAATTCCAAGTGCAAAAATTTCAAAAGACGAGGCTGCTAAAAAGCTTAATCCTAGTCTGGATGTTCAGGAAGACCGGTTAGCTATCATTGTAAATGAATTTGGTGAGGAAGTACTATGTTATGAATTTTTAGGAACAATTGAAAATGATACGTATCGGATATTTATTAATGCTGACAATAACACAGAAGAAAAAGTGGAAATGTTGAAAAATCCAGAGCCGATTTTCCAAGAAATATAAGAAAGCAGGGGGATGCCTATAAAAATGGGTATCCTTCTTTTAGTTGTTATATCTTGTGTTATTTAAAAAACGATATTATACATATGTTTAATAATGAATTGTCTCTTGCACAACGGATTTGTCCATGCTTTAATAAGAAAGAGAGTACTTAGAGAGAGTGATAATGTGCTGAAAATTGGGGATGCCATTACGTTAGAAACAAAAGGTGAAAAATTAGAAAGATTAAAATGTAAACTAGTTGAAAGAAAAGATAATAAGCTTTTTATTGATTATCCTATTAACCTGGATACTGGCCGTACGGCTTTTTTAATCATTGGAACTGAGCTGGTTGCCTCTTTTGTAACGAATGATAATGTTTATCGATTTCAGACAGAAGTAACAGGTCGAACGAAGGAAAATATTCCAATGATTTCACTAACATATCCAGGTGATCATCAGCTTATTCGTATACAAAGAAGACAGTTTGTTAGAATTGACACAAACTTAGATGTTGCAATACACCCGATTGGGAATGAATTTCAGGCTTTCACAGCTGTAACTTCAGATATAAGTGCGGGAGGGACAGCTCTTCTTCTTCCTCGTACGACGAACCTTAAGAAAGATCAGGAGATATTAATATGGTTTGCTCTGCCTTTTCAAAAAGATCAAATGGAATATATAAGTGTTAAGGGGAAAATTATTCGGGTAATACCAGCAGAACATGAGTTATATGTGAAAGCTCCTATAGAATTTATAAATATTGACGAAGAGACAAGACAAATTTTGCTTCAATTTTGTTTTAATCAACAAATTCAGTTGCGTAGAAAAGGTCTTGTCGAAGAATAATATTCGGTATTTTTAACCATACTAGTAAGAAAATACCGGAGTTGAATCGTAATGGAACGTGTTGAACGCATATTAATTAAATTAATAGTTATACAATTCATAGCACTTGTTTGTGCGCAACTTTTAATTCAAAATTCGCATGTTCAACCTTATCTTTCCCGTGTTGTTCAGTATGAAGGTGTGAATAAAATTACGATAACTGAATGGCTAGAAACATTTAGCCAATAAATGATGCAGGTGCCCTTTGACCTGCTTCATTTGTTTGTCTTTCTTTATGGGTATGATAGGGAGCTCTCGAGCTCTCGAACATGATAATAACAGAAATCGTATAGAACAGTTAAATATGGATAACCAAATATGTTCTGATGATGCGACATGAAAACTACTAGACTAAAAACCTATTTGGAGGAACTATGACATTGAAAAAGATCTCGGTAGCAATAGATGGACCAGCTGCAGCAGGAAAAAGTACAGTTGCAAAAATAATCGCAGAGGATTACTCATATATATATATTGATACTGGTGCGATGTATCGTGCACTAACATATATAGCATTACAGGAAAATGTGGACTGTAAAAATGAACAGAAAGTAGCAGATGTGCTCTCCAGAATTAAAATTGAGCTTTTCCCTTCAGAAGATGGACAAATAGTTAAGGTTAATTCTGAAGATGTTACCGAAGTGATTCGAACAAACGAAGTAACAAATCATGTATCATATGTTGCTATGCATCCATTAGTTAGAGAAGAAATGTTAAAACGTCAGCGCCAACTAGCTTCACAAGGTGGAGTGGTAATGGATGGGAGAGACATTGGTACGCATGTATTACCAGATGCTGAATTGAAAGTCTTTTTACGGGCTTCTGTTGAAGAAAGAGCAAAAAGACGACATGATGAAAATCTAAAAAAAGGATTTGATTCTGATCTTGATAAACTTAAACAAGAAATTGCGAATCGGGATAAGCTTGATTCGGAAAGAGAGGTTGCTCCTCTTAGAAAGGCAGAAGATGCAATTGAACTTGACACTACTGCTTTATCAATTCAACAAGTCGTGAAAAAAATAGAAGATTATATAGAAGAAAGGCTTTGATACCGTGTCATTATATCCTTTTGCAAGGTCAGTTGTTGCAGGTTTATTAAGACCAACATTCCGAATTAAAGTGGAAGGATTGGAGCATTTCCCTAAAGAAGGCGGAGTGTTGTTATGTACAAATCATATAAGTAATTTTGACCCTCCTGTAGTAGGGGTAACAGCGCCGAGAAAAGTATTATTTATGGCAAAAGCGGAACTCTTTAATGTACCAGTCCTTAAGCAATTGTTATCTAATTTTGGGACATTCCCTGTAAAACGCGGTGGGGGAGATCGTGAAGCAATCCGTGCGGGTCTTAAAGTATTAAAAGAGGGTCATGTTTTAGGTTTGTTTCCTGAAGGGACTAGAAGTAAAGATGGTAAATTAGGTAAAGGACAAGCTGGTGCCGGATTCTTTGCACTTCGTTCTACTGCTGCTGTTGTTCCATGTGCTATAATAGGACCATATAAATCATTTCGCACTCTTCGGGTTGTTTATGGTAAACCTATAAATATGGAAGAATTTCGAGAGAAAAAAATAAACGCAGAAGAAATGACAAGTATTATTATGGAAGAAATAAATAAACTGCTTCAAAAATAAAAGAAATGAAGTCTTCTTGCTTGACAAAAAGTAGCATTTATTAGAAGTTTAAAATGAAGGAATTTTTCATTTTATTTTAGGGGAAGAAAAACTCTTTGTTTTTTAATAAAATGAAATCTTACATATAGTTAATCAAAAGTAGCGCAGGTTTTGACAAGGAGGTAATTGAGATGGTAGAAGAATTAAACAGTGTTCAAGTGGAAACACCTGAAGTTGGTGATGTCGTAAAAGGAATCGTAACAAAGGTAGAGGAAAAACAGGTAATTGTAGAAATTGAAAATTGTAAGCATTCCGGTATCATTCCAATCAGTGAGCTTTCAAGCCTACATGTTGAAAAAGCTTCTGATGTCATAAGCGAAAATGATGAACTTGAATTAAAAGTATTAAAAGTTGAGGAAGAAGCACTGGTTCTATCAAAAAGAGCTGTTGATGCAGAAAAAGCATGGGATGAACTAGTGAGAAAGTTTGAAACAAAAGAAGTTTTTCATGCTGATGTTAAAGATGTTGTAAAAGGCGGTCTTGTAGTTGACCTAGGTGTCAGAGGGTTTATTCCAGCATCATTAGTGGAAGCTCATTTCGTAGAGGATTTCTCAGAGTATATGGGAAAAACTCTTTCTCTTATCGTAGTTGAACTAGATAAAGAGAAAAACCGAGTAATTTTATCACATCGAGCAGTTATAGAAAAAGAGCAAAGTGAAAAAAAATCTGAGCTTTTAGATTCTATAAAAGTTGGATCTACAATTGAAGGGACCGTTCAACGTTTAACTGATTTTGGTGCATTTGTAGATATCGGTGGTATTGATGGATTAGTGCACATTTCACAATTATCACATCAACATATTGATAAGCCATCTGATGTTGTGCAGGAAGGACAGAAGGTTTCTGTGAAAATTCTTGCAGTTGACCGTGATAATGAAAGAATTTCGTTATCAATCAAAGAAACATTACCTGGACCATGGGCCAACATTAAAGAAAAAGTTCAGGTTGGTGATGTTGTTGATGGTGTAGTAAAACGTTTAGTTTCCTTTGGAGCGTTTGTAGAAATACTTCCAGGTGTTGAGGGGCTTGTACATATTTCACAAATATCTAACAAGCATATTGGTACTCCCCATGAAGTATTAGACGAAAATCAGCAAGTAAAAGTAAAAGTTTTGGATATTAATGAATCTGAACAAAGAATATCATTAAGTATCCGAGAGCTTGAAGAGACAACAAAAGCTTCAGATGAAGATGTTAGTCATTATCAAGCCCAGGAAGAGGCATCTTCAGGTTTCCAATTAGGAGAAATGATTGGAGATCAATTAAAAAAATTAAAATAAACGGTGATTAAGGTGAGTAAAAGAGCAGAGCGAAAAATTGAGCATATTCAACATGCCATGTCTACAGGACAACAACTTACAAATGGACTTGAAGATATAACCTTTGTTCATCAAAGCTTACCAAATTTGTCTGTTAACGATATTGATTTATCAACCCAAGTTGGCGAACTTTTTCTAAGTTCGTCTCTTTTAATAAATGCGATGACAGGCGGTGGCGGTGAAGACACAAGGATCATTAATGAAGCGCTGTCTAAGGCTGCGGGTGAAACGAATATTGCAGTAGCTGTTGGTTCACAAATGTCTGCGATAAAAGACAAAAGTGAGAGGCCTTCTTATGAAATTATGAGAAAAGTTAATCCAAACGGAGTGATATTTGCGAATCTTGGTAGTGAAGCAACTGTAGAACAAGCAAAAGTCGCAATCGACATGCTTGATGCAAATGCCTTACAAATACATTTAAATGTTGTTCAAGAGCTTGTCATGCCCGAGGGAGATCGTGATTTTACAAATGCATTAAAAAGAATTGAAAATATTACCAAACACATTTCTGTGCCGGTTATTGTTAAAGAAGTTGGTTTTGGGATAAATCGTGAAATTGCTTTTAAATTGAAGGAAGTTGGCATTACTGCCATTGATGTTGGAGGTTATGGAGGGACGAATTTTTCCAAAATAGAAAACCTTCGTAGACAACGGGTTCTTTCATTTTTTAATGCATGGGGAATTTCAACAGCTGCTTCAATCGCTGAAATACATAGTGAAAATCTGGATATCTCCATTATCGGTTCGGGAGGTATTCAAAATGCTCTTGATGTCGCAAAAGCTATTGCGTTAGGATCATCAATGGTTGGAATGGCAGGTTATTTATTAAAAATCTTTATTGAAGGAAGCTATGATGACTTAGTTCAAGAAATAAGAGATATATTAGAAGATCTAAAGATCATTATGACAGCTTTGGGAGTAAAGACTATACAAGAGCTTAAACAGGCACCACTGGTTGTTAATGGACAAACACATCATTGGTTAACCGAAAGAGGTATACAAACGACAACATACAGTAATAGATAAACAAAAAAGAGGAGACCTTTTTAATTAAGGTTCTCCTCTTTTTTGTCTTACATTAATACAAAAGTTCGTCTTTTATTATTATTTATTTCGTTTTCGAGCTGCTTCTGGTCCTTCTAAAGTTGTTGCTCCAGGATAATTTAATGATTGGTCACGATCTGACTCAACTCGTTTACTTTCTCTTAGTTTTTTCTCCTGGCGGTCTTTACCCATTTATTTTTCCCCCTTTTCTATTTATAGTTCATTTTTTGTTGTTTTTCGTCCTTCTATGCTTGCTATTTTTTACTAATTTTCGATTAAAGCTAATGAGAAATAGACATAATGGGAATAGTAGGAGGAGTGAGATGGAAGGAATTTTTTTTTATTGGATTATGTGGTTGGCTTGGATTTTCACAACATTCATGATGGATAAGAGCAAGAAACGTCTGCAAGTTAGTATATGTATTTTAGTCTCTATATTGTTAAGTAAATGGTATGTAGTTTTTTCAACTTATTCTATCAATATGACATTGTTATTATCTTTATTTTTGGGATATTATCTGGCTGTAAACGAAGGTAAATTTAAATTGATTTCTTTTTATTTAACTAGCTTAACAATTACATTTGCGTATGCAGGAATCATGTTGTTTAGGGTATATGATCCAGTATGGTTTATCTTAGATATTCGCTTTATCATTGGCGTTTTCATAAGTATATTAGCCATTTATTTAGGGCGTGCATCGTTACAGCGTTATTCATTGTATATTATTGCGCTCTGTCAAGGGGAAGTTCTTTATTGGATCGTATTAGGGCAATTTCATAATGAAATAACATTTGGGACAGAATCTTTTTTAGATATGTTATCAATAGGATGTTTCATAATCTTTTTATGGAGTGGTATACAACATTTCACAATGGTGGTTGAGAACTCGATAGTAAAATTGCAAAAACCAACAAAGGAGAAACAAGGATAAAATGAATGAATACACATTACCTGTTTTATTTGGTGTAATTGTTGGAGTTCTTACAAGGTTACATATGTTAAGAACTGATTACAGGCAATATCCAACATACTTGCATGGGAAAATTATTCATGTAGCACTGGGCTTTATTGCTGCAGGCTTAGGAACAGTTGCCGTACCTTCTATTATGGAGGAAGATTTTACAGCAATCACATTTTTAACTGTTGCCGCGTCACAATTCCGTGATGTTAGGAATATGGAAAGAAATACGTTAACTGTGTTAGACGAATATGAGCTGGTTCCACGGGGAAATACATATATTGAAGGAATCGCGATAGCGTTCGAAAGTAGAAACTACCTTGTTATTTTTACATCCCTTTTTACGACTTTTTCGTATTTAGTCGTAAATGTGTATGTAGCCATTATCGTTGGAATTGTCTGCTTTTTAATATGCCGTAAGTTAATGTCAGGAAGCAGAATAAAAGACCTGGTTGACATTGAATTTGTAGAACCGCATTTTGAAGGTGCTGGATTATATGTAGATAATATTTATATTATGAATATTGGGATACCAGATAAACAAGAAGCAGTTTTAAAATATGGGATGGGTTTCGTCTTGACACCCAAAAATGAAAATTCTCGAACAACAATTGCGAATCTAGGACAGCGTCAAGCGATTTTACATGATGTGTCGACTGCAATGGGGGTTGTTCGGGACTCTGGTGAGCCTTCTTTAGTTCCACTAGCAAAGCGTGACCTTGGTGATGGTCGTCTGGGAGTGTTTGTACTGCCACAAGACCGTGATGTTGATAAAGCTGTTCGAGTTATCGGAAATGTACCAACTCTTGAAAATGCCATTAGAATGCCGTCTGAAGCGAAAGCAAATCGTCGAGGAGGGAATTTTAGTTGAGTGCACTAGAAAAATATATATTGGCTATTATAACAACCGATAAAACAAAGGCGGCAGGTGGGACAGCCATTTTTATATGCAAAACAACAGAAGAAATGAATTTTTATGCTAAAAATCTCGAAGCAATACTTGATGGTATCGCACACGGTATTGGTGATGATATGTATGTCATCGTCAAGCACTAAGTTGTGGATTTAGGAAATGTTTGATAATATATAAAAGTTAAGCCCTTCTTGTTAATATAGAAGGGTTTCTTTTATAAGAATCAGACAAAGTTATGAAGAAAATGAAAGTGTTATCCAATTATGACTTGGTAAAGCAAGTCAGGTTTTTAATAAGAGAAATAATTTGCATTGAAGTGATTGTTTATTATTCGTAAAATAAGCTAATGAATACATATATAGAGTTTCGGTGGATGGAATTTGGTTTGAGATGAAGAATTATCTCATGTTAAATGTAAGATCAATTCAGAACTTTTTATAGGAACATCACCATAATGTCGCTCTTATTTGCAAATTGAGTTTAAATAGTCAGGGAAGGTGTATTGAATGGCAAAACCAGTAATAGCAATTGTAGGAAGACCAAATGTAGGTAAGTCAACGATTTTTAATCGAATTGTCGGTGAACGTGTTTCAATCGTTGAAGATATACCTGGTGTTACAAGAGACAGAATCTATAGTTCCGGCGAATGGTTAAATTATCAATTTAATATCATTGATACAGGTGGAATTGATATTGGGGATGAACCTTTCTTAGCACAAATACGTCATCAAGCAGAAATCGCCATTGAAGAAGCGGATGTGATCGTGTTTCTAACAAATGTGCGAGAAGGGGTAACTGCTGCAGACGAAGAAGTTGCAAAAATTTTATATCGATCAAATAAACCGGTAGTTTTGGCTGTTAACAAAGTTGATAATCCGGAAATGCGTGCGAATATCTATGATTTTTATTCTCTTGGATTTGGAGAACCTTTTCCTATTTCAGGTTCCCATGGTTTAGGATTAGGGGACTTATTAGATGAAGTGGCTAAGCATTTTAAACATATTGGATCAGAAGATTATGATGAATCAACAATTAAATTTTCTCTAATAGGTCGGCCCAATGTAGGGAAATCTTCACTTGTTAATGCTATTCTAGGAGAAGACCGGGTAATTGTTAGCGATATTGCGGGAACGACCAGGGATGCAATTGATACTGTCTATAAATATGAAGGACAAGAGTTCGTTATTATTGATACAGCCGGTATGAGAAAAAAAGGAAAAGTTTATGAAACGACCGAGAAATATAGTGTTATGCGTGCATTAAAAGCGATTGATCGATCAGATGTTATTTTGGTTGTTATTAATGGTGAAGAAGGAATCATTGAACAGGATAAACATATTGCCGGGTACGCACACGAAGCTGGCAAGGCGGTTGTTATCGTTGTAAACAAGTGGGATGCTGTTGAAAAAGATGAAAAAACAATGAAGGAATTTGAGGCCAATATTCGTGATCATTTTAAGTTTTTAGATTACGCTCCAATTGTCTTCTTATCAGCAAAAACGAAAAAAAGAATTCATACATTAATGCCACACATCATATTAGCTAGTGAAAATCACTCAAGACGAGTACAAACAAATGTATTAAATGATGTTGTGATGGACGCCGTAGCGATGAATCCAACACCTACACATAAAGGGAAACGACTAAAGATTTTCTATACAGCTCAAGTGGCAGTAAAACCGCCAACTTTTGTGGTGTTTGTAAATGAGCCTGAGTTAATGCATTTTTCATATGAACGATTTTTAGAAAATAGAATAAGAGCAGCCTTTGAGTTTGATGGTACACCGATAAAGATCTTTGCAAGAGAAAGAAAATAATTAATTTATTATGATAAACTAAAAAGTGCATGTTGAAGAAATGTCGATTCATTTCAACATGTACATTTGTGTTTGCATCTAGTCACCTATTTACAGATAAAGGGCGTGAGATTATGGAGCAAATAACGGTATTAGGTGCAGGTAGCTGGGGAACAGCACTTGCTATTGTACTAGCTGATAATGGACATCATGTCAAACTTTGGGGCCATCGTCCTGAATTAATTGAGGAAATTAATGCTACCAAAAAGAATGAAAAGTACTTACCAGGTGTGGAACTTCCGTCAAATATTGAAGGGGTTTCCCATTTCAAAGAAAGTTTAATGGATGTAAATACAGTTGTTTTGGCAGTTCCAACGAAGGCGATTCGAGATGTATTGAAAGATATGCGACAAATCATAAAGAAACCTGTCACTATTGTTCATGTTAGTAAAGGGATCGAGCCGGATTCCTTACTTAGAATTTCAGAAATTATTGAATTGGAAATGCCTGAGGAATTATTAACAGATGTTGTGGTACTTTCGGGCCCGAGTCATGCTGAAGAAGTAAGCCAAAGGCATATCACAACAGTAACCTCGTCCTCCAAGAATATGAAAGCAGCGGAATACATACAAGATCTCTTTATCAATCAAAATTTTAGAGTATACACAAATCCCGATATAATTGGGGTGGAAATCGGCGGAGCACTTAAAAATATCATTGCATTGGCTGCAGGGATTACAGACGGACTCGGATATGGGGATAATGCCAAAGCGGCACTGATTACACGCGGTCTAGCGGAAATTGCCCGTTTAGGCAGTATAATGGGGGGGAATCCTCTCACTTTCTCAGGATTGACTGGAATCGGTGATTTAATTGTCACTTGTACAAGTGTTCATTCAAGAAACTGGCGTGCCGGTAATTTGTTGGGTAAAGGCCACAATTTAGATGAAGTATTACAAAATATGGGGATGGTTGTTGAAGGTGTTAGAACGACAAAAGCCGGATATCAATTAGCCAAAAAGTATAATGTGAAAATGCCGATAACTGAAGCTTTGTATGATGTCCTATTTAATGGGAAGGCACCTAAGGAAGCCGTGGATGCTTTAATGGCACGTGTTAAAACTCATGAAATGGAAGACCTTGTAAATATTATGGAGAATCGGTAATTGATGTGACATTCGCCAGTGATATTGCATAAAATACAAAGAAATAAAACAAAAGAACATAATATCCTATAAGGTATTTTCTACCTGCATAAAGTGGTTGGTAGGTTTTCATACCTCAGATTCCTAAAAGCCAGTTCATTAACTGAAATAACAAAGATTAATGGCGACAATAGGCATTAGAGGATACAAAAGCTTCCTCTTCCGCATAAAATGCATCGTAGTCAAATAAGAGTTGTTCTTATTGTTGGGTACTATTTAGTCGGTTTACCATTTGCTGAAGTAAAGATCGTCCCCTCTTTACTTCAGTATTTTTTAATGTCAGGAAATGCTGCAGTAGGCACTGTATAAAAGGCATAGGGAAATGGTGGCAATTTAGTTTTTCCATTACTACCAATTAGTCAGGTTATGTAATGGTATGATTAAAGTGAATTTTGGACAAGCAATTAGAAGTGTAATATAATCTACGATGAGTCAGCTGAATTTTTAAAAATACATAATGGTGCTTAAAAAAAGTGGTAGCTCAATTGAAATGTTAAGTTCAACTAAGACGTGATTTAAGCGTTGCCACAAAGGAGGAATCTTGGTGAGTCCAGCATTAATGAAGATGTGGATTTCGTTTGCATCAATGGGATTCATGTTTATCTCTATCATACTTATTTATTTTAGTCGTTTTAAGCTGAAAGGTGTAATCAAAGCTATTGTGACAATTTTAGCCTACATCTTTATGATTCTAGCAGGAATCATTATTATCTTTGTCGTTTTTACAGGACCTGTTTCAGAATAAATATATGTTAAAAGGAAGTTATTGACTATGAAATTGTCAAATACGCTTGTTATCATAATAAGCTGTTTCTTATTGACAGGATGTTTATATCCTGAAGAAAAGCTTCAAAAAAATACAATACCATATAATGATCAAATCCAAGCGGTACAAACCTCAATTGATCAATATCAGCAAGATACGAGTGGTCTATTGCCGATAAAAACAAGAGATATGTCAACTCCGATTTATCAAAAGTATCCAATAGATTTTTCTGCTTTAACTCCAAAATATATGGCTGAACCGCCTGGAACTGCTTATGAAACGGGCGGTATTTATCAATATGTTTTAGTTGATGTTGAAGAGGATCCAACTGTTAAATTAATTGATTTAAGAATGGCTGAAGAAATCCATGAGCTTAATGTGAAACTGAATGTTTATCGTCAGGCTAATGGGTATCCTCCTTTTAAAGATGTTATTACAGATGAAATTTATTCGTTAGATTATGAAAAACTTGGTTATAAGGAAGATCCAATGGTTGAGAGTCCTTATTCAGGTGAATTTTTGCCATTGGTCATTGATAAAAATGCACAGATTTATGTAGATTATCGAATTGACCTTAATAATGCCCTAAAAGATCATGAACATAACTTTAAGCAAGGCGACGATATTAGAGAAATATTAGTTATGAAGTACCAATTTGTTCCTGCATATTCCCTTCCGTATACAATCGATGAAAAGGGAGAGCCTGTTTTTTTAACAGAAGATAATTAAATGAAAATTTTAGTCATGAACCCTTCATAAGAGAATAAACTCTGAAAGAAGGGTTTTCTTTTTCGCTTTTTCTAAACCAATTCTTAATAAGGCGATACTTGAAAAAATTTTCGAAACAAAGTCATAAATAAATAGGACAATGTCATACATATATAGTGTCCTATTAGAAAACGGATAAGCTTTATCCCAAATTGTATGATCGGGAGGGGATCACTTGGAAAAAGTAGATATTTTCAAGGATATCGCTGAACGAACCGGTGGCGATATATATTTAGGTGTAGTTGGTGCAGTACGAACAGGTAAATCTACTTTTATTAAAAAGTTCATGGAATTAGTTGTACTACCTAACATTGACAATGAATCTGACAAAGCGAGAGCTCAAGATGAATTACCGCAAAGTGCTGCTGGTAAAACCATCATGACAACAGAGCCAAAATTTGTCCCTAATCAAGCTGTTTCCATTCATGTTGATGAAGGACTTGATGTCAATATTAGATTAGTAGATTGTGTCGGCTACACAGTACCTGGTGCTAAAGGTTATGAGGATGAAAATGGCCCTCGAATGATTAATACTCCATGGTATGAAGAACCAATACCTTTTCATGAAGCAGCAGAGATTGGAACGCGTAAAGTTATTCAAGAGCACTCGACACTTGGTTGTGTGATCACAACTGATGGTTCTATCGGAGATATTCCGCGCAGAGACTATTTAGAAGCTGAAGCACGAGTAATTGAAGAGTTAAAAGAAGTCGGTAAACCGTTTATTATGATTATTAACACGGTGCATCCGCATCATCCTGAAACAGAAGCCCTTCGTCAAGAATTAAATGAAAAGTACGATATCCCTGTATTAGCGATGAGCGTTGAGAGCATGAGAGAAACAGATGTAATCAACGTTCTTAGAGAATCGTTATACGAGTTCCCGGTATTAGAGGTAAATGTGAATCTACCTAGCTGGGTAATGGTACTAAGGGAAGACCATTGGTTAAGACAGAGCTACCAAGAAGCGGTTAAAGATACTGTAAAAGATATTAAGAGATTAAGAGATGTTGACCGAGTTGTTGGACAGTTTAGTGAGTATGACTTCATTAACCGAGCTAGTTTGGCTGGTATTGAGATGGGGCAAGGTATTGCGGAGATTGATTTATATGCTCCGGATGACCTATATGATCAAATCTTAAAAGAGGTTGTGGGAGTAGAAATTCGCGGGAAGGACCATTTACTTCAATTAATGCAGGACTTTGCATATGCTAAGGCCGAATATGATCAAGTGGCTGATGCTTTGCGAATGGTTAAGCAAACAGGGTATGGAATTGCAGCGCCAGCATTAGCTGATATGAGTTTAGATGAGCCAGAAATTATCCGCCAAGGTTCAAGGTTTGGAGTAAGACTAAAAGCTGTTGCTCCATCTATTCATATGATAAAAGTTGATGTGGAATCAGAATTTGCTCCAATTATCGGAACAGAAAAGCAATCAGAGGAGCTTGTCCGATATTTAATGCAGGATTTTGAAGATAATCCATTATCGATTTGGAATTCAGATATATTTGGAAGAAGCTTGAGCTCAATCGTTCGTGAAGGCATCCAAGCAAAACTATCGTTGATGCCGGAAAATGCACGATATAAATTAAAAGAAACATTAGAAAGAATAATCAATGAAGGCTCCGGTGGATTAATTGCAATCATTTTATAATGATTAGACCTCTTAATAAGGGGTCTTTTTTTGTACAATCGAAAGGATATATTTATGAAGTTAATTGGACTAGTAAAACAGTAGTTTATTTTATCAGAACGTTCAGAAAAACGAATAATCTAACGGGAAATTTTACAGATTTAGTCAAAAAATAGAACGAATGGTCGTGTTGGAGTTGGAAAGCCTTGGTACCATTGGTTTTTTATTTTGTTTTCTCTTGATTCACATGAATGATTATGTTAATCTTTTTACAGAAATTCTTTTCTCTGTTGGTCGATTCTTCCTAAATATCCATTTATCATGATGAAAATGATTGAATTATGTTGAAAAATCGTTTAAGATAAGCGTGTTACGAATAAAATCATGAATTTATCATGTATACAATTGATGAAAACTGTGAAGAAATGAAGACTAATAAGAGTTCCATCCCTTTGGGAGGAGGTGAAAGGCATGAATAAAACAGAACTTATCAACGCAGTAGCAGAAGCTAGTGAATTATCTAAAAAAGACGCAACAAAAGCAGTTGATGCTGTTTTCGATACAATTTTAGATGCACTAAAAGATGGTGATAAAGTACAACTTATCGGTTTCGGTAACTTTGAAGTTCGTGAGCGTGCGGCTCGTAAAGGTCGTAACCCACAAACTGGTGAAGAAATTGAAATTGCTGCAAGCAAGGTGCCTGCTTTCAAACCAGGTAAAGCATTAAAAGACGCTGTAGCAGGAAAATAAGTTAATTTGTCATGTAATAACTATTACATACAAGCTTCTTTATGAAAGCCCCTTTTTATAAGGGGCTTTTCATTTGGGATAAAATTATTATGTGATCATGCTCTTTTTTCCTCAAAATAAATATCTTAAACGGAAATTAACTAATATTGCCCGCTTTGTCTACTTTGCTTTTCTTCGAGTGTATATGCTAGAATCTGTATCAAATAAATGACCAGGAGGCTAAATCGATGGTGCATGTTAATCATGAAAAAATTGAACAAGCCGTTATATTAATTCTTGAAGCAATTGGAGAAGACCCTTCAAGAGAAGGGTTGATAGATACACCAAAAAGGGTAGCTAAAATGTATGCTGAAGTATTTAGTGGCTTAGGTGAAGATCCAAGCGAACACTTTAAAACGATTTTTGGAGAAGACCATGAAGAACTTGTTCTGGTAAAGGATATTCCATTTTATTCAATGTGTGAGCATCACTTAGTTCCTTTTTTCGGTAAAGCACATATTGCTTATATTCCTAAAGGTGGAAAGGTAACAGGATTAAGTAAACTTGCTCGAGCAGTAGAAGCTGTTGCAAAAAGACCACAACTCCAGGAGAGAATTACGTCAACGATTGCTGATTCAATTATGAAATCACTTGAACCTCATGGAGTCATGGTAGTTATTGAAGCAGAACATATGTGTATGACGATGAGAGGTGTAAAGAAACCGGGATCACAGACAGTTACATCAGCGGTAAGAGGGATTTTTCGGAAGGATGAAACATCAAGGTCTGAAGTGCTGTCACTAATTAAAGGGTAGTTATGCTTATCTATACCACGAACATTTTTATGAGCTTTCTCTAATAGAAAATGGTATGATGTATAAGAGAATACATACAGTTAATCTGTAAAAACAGGCGGGTGTAAGGATGAATCAAAAAAATGATTTTGTAGTAATTAAGGCAATTGAAGACGGAGTTCATGTTATTGGCTTAACAAGAGGCTCTGATACAAGATTCCACCATTCTGAGAAACTTGACAAAGGTGAAGTGATGATAGCTCAATTCACAGAGCATACTTCTGCCATTAAAATAAGAGGTAAAGCTCAAATTCAAACGGCTATTGGAGAATTGGAAAGTGATTCTCGCAAATAAATATTCCTTGTATTATGGACGTGATGACTGTTGGATACGCTTGTATTCTGATTGTTCTAATTCTAGTTTATACAAATGTAAAGAGTGTCATAGGATTTGTATCAGGGAGAGAGCAGGCGTTCTGTACAGTCTGAAATGTTTTTAAGCATTAGGAATAAACTATATTTAAAATAAAAATCCATTTTTGGTTATGATATAATAAAATATGTTTATTTTTATTATTATATAAATAGTACATATAGATCTAATTTATATTTGTTCTAAAACCTAATAATTAAGTGGAGTAGAGGCCATTAAAATATAATTTAAATTTGTCCCCTTTTCCACATATGGCAGGTTCTTACTAGTAGAGTAAACACATTTTAGCAGAGATCAGGCTAGTAAGTGATAGGATAGAGATAATGTTAATTCGGGGACAAGGGTGATATATTTGCAGGACTTAGTAGTACATTTAGCTAAATTAAAGAAAGATTTAGAGGAGAAGCTCGAACATCCTTTTTTAGTCAAGCATTTACCTTCACCCAAGATTGATGAAGATAAATTGCTACTGTTATGTGCGATTTTTGATGAGATGGATCTTTCTGATGAAGTAAAGAGAAGCTATATTATGACGGCTATGTTTGTTCAAATTGCCCTTGATACACATGATGATGTTACAACGAATCTTCATAGTAATTCCGAAGAATTTGTACAGAGACAACTAACAGTCTTAGCTGGAGATTACTTTAGCGGGTTGTATTATTTGTTGCTTTCTGAAATTGAGGATATCAAGATGGTTCGAACGTTAGCAATGGCAATTAAAGAGATTAACGAACATAAAATTAGATTATATCATGAACATAATCTGAATTTACCCTCAATGATGAATAGTCTTCAAATTGTTGAAACCAGCCTGTTTCAACACGTAGCCAATCATTTTAAGCTTAATTCTCATAAGGCATTTAGTATAGACTTCCTAACTTATAAAAGACTATCTCATGAAAAATTTCAACATGCAAATGGAATAGTACGTAGTCCATTTACGATTAATTATTTGACAGAAACGTGTAATGTGTATTTTGAAAAGTCTGTTTCTCTTCTTAATTCAGGATTTTTAAGAAGATCTGCCTTTAGGGAACTGTTATCGGATCGACTTCATTCAATCCGTTTTCACGATGCATTACTACATGAGAAAAAGACAGTGGAAGAAGGTTTATAAGTATGGGTCAGTCGAAAGAAGAAAGAGTCCATGGTGTATTTGAGAAGATTTATGAAAATTATGATCAGATGAATTCTGTCATTAGTTTCCAACGACACAAAGCATGGCGTAAGGAAACAATGAAACGAATGAATGTTAAAAAGGGACAATCTGCTTTAGATGTTTGTTGTGGTACCGCAGACTGGAGCATTGCCTTAGCAAATGCAGTAGGACCCGAGGGTAGTGTAACAGGACTTGATTTTAGTCAAAATATGCTAAAGGTAGGTCAGCAAAAGGTACAACAGCTGGGGTTACAAAATGTAAATTTGATCCATGGAAATGCAATGCAGCTTCCTTTTAAAGATCATAGTTTTGATTTTGTTACAATTGGATTTGGTCTCCGAAATGTTCCTGATTATATGCAAGTATTAAAGGAAATGAATCGTGTATTAAAACCTGGTGGAAAGGCGGTATGTTTAGAAACCTCCAAACCAACTTTACCAGTATTTAAGCAATTCTTCTTTATTTACTTCCGCTATGTAATGCCGCTATTTGGGAAAGTTTTCGCAAAAAGCTATAATGAATATTCATGGCTCCAGGAATCCGCACGTGACTTCCCAGGAATGTCTGAACTAGCTACAATGTTTAAGGAAGCGGGCTTCATTGACATACAAGTAAAAGCCTTTACAGGTGGTGTAGCAGCGATGCACCTTGGTAGTAAGCCAAAATAAGAGAATGAATAACAATGATAGGTATGACCAATTCTTAAAAAGCGGGTTTAAGTAAGTGAATTAATAAACTCTTTTTTGTACTTTAAGAAAATTTCCTTTTATTTAAGGTTTAGAGTATTAAAGAAATCGACTTCCGTATTATTGACGGTAAGTTGTGTTCTTCTTGAAGTGGTCATTCATTATTACCGGGTACTCTTATCCACAACAATTAATCGGAGTTTAAGGTGAATTCGTATGAAATTAAAAGCAATGTACTCTTTTTTAAATAATGACCTTAATATAATCGAACAAGAACTGGAAATAACAGCTGTTTCAGAATACCCTTTACTGCGGGAAGCAAATGTAGAATTACTAAAAGCAGGTGGGAAACGAATTCGCCCAGTATTTGTATTGCTGTCTTCTATGTTCGGAAACTATGATATAAACATAGTTAAACATGTGGCTGTTGCATTAGAAACAATACATATGGCTTCACTTGTTCATGATGATGTTATTGATGATGCTGAGTTAAGAAGAGGTCAACCCACTGTAAAAGCAAGATGGGACAATCGGATCGCGATGTATACAGGGGATTATTTACTCGCAAGGTCACTAGAAGTGATGACAAAAATAGATAATACGACAGCACATAAGATCTTATCAAAAGCAATCGTTGATGTATGCTTAGGGGAGATAGAACAAATAAAAGATAAGTATCGATTTGACCAATCAATTCGAACTTATTTAAGGCGAATTAAGCGTAAAACAGCACTCTTAATCGCAGTAAGCTGTCAGCTTGGAGCCATTTCTTCGGAAGCACCTGAGGAAATCCATAAAAAATTATTCTGGTTCGGATACTATGTAGGCATGTCGTTTCAAATTACAGATGATATTTTAGATTTTACCTCGACTGCTAAGGAACTTGGTAAACCGGTTGGCAGCGATCTTTTGCAAGGAAACATCACTCTGCCTGTGTTGTATGCCCTTGAAAACCCAACTATAAAAAAAGAGATAGAAAAAATTACGATAAATACTACAGCAGAAGATATTAAACCAATACTAGAAATGATCCAATCCTCAGGAGTTATAGAGAAATCTGTAAAAATAAGTGATCGTTATCTACAAAAAGCCTTTCTAATATTAGAAGAGCTTCCTAAAAATCGGGCAAGATCAACTCTGTACAGTATTTCGAAGTATATTGGAAAAAGAAAATTTTAAATTAATTATTATATCTCCACCCTTTCATTGCAATCTTTTCCCCTACATGATATTATTTTTTTGAGTGTGAAAGCCTATACATAAATTTTCTATGGGGTGGAGAATATATTATGGAAAAAACATTTTTAATGATAAAACCTGACGGGGTACAACGCCAACTAATAGGGGACATTGTTAGTAGATTCGAAAGAAAAGGCTTACAAATGATTGGGGCAAAGTTGATGACAATTCCTGTTGAATTGGCTGAACAGCATTATGGAGAACATAAAGGGAAGCCATTTTATGATAATTTAGTGCAATTTATAACTTCTGGACCGGTTTTTGCAATGGTTTGGGAAGGTGAGAATGTAGTGGAATTAACTCGTAAAATGATGGGGAAAACAAACCCTAAGGATGCCGAACCAGGAACAATACGTGGGGATTACTGCATGTATGTTAGTAAAAACATAATTCATGGGTCAGATTCGACGGAAAGTGCTGATAGAGAAATAAGCCTGTTTTTTAATGATAATGAACTTGTAAGCTATAATAAAGCAATAAATAGTTGGATTTATTAACAGATTCATAGGAAACATAGGGGTTCGGATGCCAATTCGAACCCCTATTTTCTTTTACAAAACAAGTTTCGGCAATTTTCTTTAAAAATTGAGCAAATTCAAACAAATTTAAGATATACTATAAAGTAATATTGAATGATTATATTTGACAAGTTTTAGGAGAGCTGACAATGGTTGACCAAGATTATGAATTATTCATAAAAAACATCAAAAGAAAATCAGGAATTGACCTATCTTTATACAAAGAAGCCCAAATGAAAAGAAGATTAATATCACTCTATGAAAAAAGAGGATTTACAAGTTTTAGTCAATTTTTTGAAGGAATATCTAAAAAGAGTGAATTATATTATGAATTTTTAGATCGGATGACAATTAATGTATCAGAGTTTTATCGTAACTATAAAAGATGGCAGGTTCTTGAAGAAAAGATTCTTCCCTCTTTAATAGAGAAAAACGGTCATATAAAAGTTTGGAGTGCTGCCTGTTCAACGGGTGAAGAGCCTTATACAATTGCCATGATACTGTCAAAGTTCATACCTTTAACAAAAGTGAAGGTGTTAGCAACTGATATTGATGAAAATGTTATAGCAAGAGCAAAGTTGGGAATATACCCTGAGCGTTCCTTAAATGAAGTACCTGCCGAAATAAAGAATAAATACTTTAAAAAAGATGGCACTAATTTTATAGTTAGTGAGGAAATTAAGAAAACAGTCCAATTCAAAAAACAGAATTTATTATCAGATACGTTTGATACAAACTTTGATTTAATTGTTTGTCGAAACGTTTTAATATATTTTACAGAAGAAGCTAAGGAAACTTTATACTCAAAATTTAGCCAAGCCTTAAGAAAAGACGGGATTTTCTTCGTTGGAAGTACTGAACAAATTTTTAATGCCGATCGTTTTGGTTTTAAATCTGCAGATACATTTTTTTATCAAAAGAAGTAAAAACTTGCTATTTTATTTGAATAACTTATGTTATATTTATACTTAAAAGCGTTAGTGCGTTGAAGGGAGAGAGAACAATGAGATATTTAACAGCTGGTGAATCTCACGGGCCTCAATTAACTGCTATTGTAGAAGGTGTACCGTCAGGACTAAATTTAACAGCAGAAGCGATAAATATTGATTTAGCAAGAAGACAAAAGGGTTATGGTCGCGGCAGAAGAATGCAAATTGAAAAAGACCAGGTACAAATATTAGGTGGAGTCAGACATGGAAAAGCACTAGGATCACCTATTTCTTTAGTTGTTGAAAATAATGATTGGAAACATTGGACAAAGATTATGGGTGCAGAGCCAATTTCCATGGAAGAAGAGAAAGAAGTTAAACGACAAATTACACGTCCACGCCCTGGTCATGCTGACCTTGTCGGTGCAATGAAATATGGTCATCGAGATATGCGTAATGTACTTGAGCGCTCATCTGCACGTGAAACGACTGTAAGAGTAGCAGTTGGGGCATTAGCTAAGCAAATTCTAGCAGAGCTAAATATAAAAGTTGTTGGTCATGTTCTAGAAATTGGTGGAGTACGTGCTGAAAATACAGATTATGATAATATTGATGATTTATTAGCAGTGACTGAGGAATCTCCAGTAAGATGCTATGATCGTGAAGCAGAATCAAAAATGATGGAAGCTATCGATAATGCGAAGTCAAATGGCGATTCAATTGGTGGTGTAGTTGAGGTTGTTGTGGAAGGATTACCGGCAGGTATTGGTAGTTATGTACATTATGACCGAAAACTTGATAGTAAAATAGCAGGTGCGATTGTTAGTATTAATGCATTTAAAGGTGTAGAATTTGGAATTGGATTTGAAGCTGCCCGTAAATTCGGCAGCCAGGTTCACGATGAGATCATTTGGTCCGAAGAGGGCGGTTATACAAGAAAAACAAATCGCCTTGGCGGTTTTGAGGGAGGCATGACAACTGGAATGCCTGTTGTTGTCAGAGGCGTTATGAAGCCAATTCCAACTCTTTATAAACCGCTGCAAAGTGTAGATATTGAAACAAAGGAACCATTTACTGCAAGTATTGAACGTTCAGATAGTTGTGCAGTACCAGCAGCAAGTGTAGTTGCCGAGGCTGTTGTAGCATGGGAAATTGCAAATGCTATAGTGGAACAATTTGGTATTGATCGGATGGATTTAATCAAGGAAAACGTTGAAGCAATGAGAAAACACACGAGGGATTTCTAATGAGATCAATTAAAATCAAAACAACAGAATCAGAGTATCCCGTCCTTGTGGGAGATAACGTTATAAGTGAACTTACAACGATTCTAAACGATTTATCTCCTTCAAAAGTTTTGATTGTAACAGATTCAAATGTTGACAAGTTATATGGTGAGAAATTAGTAAGCACAATATGTCCTCACTTTACAACCTATAAGTATGTTATTACTAGTGGGGAAGAAGCAAAATCTTTTGATGTGTTTTATGAATTACAGACTTATGCATTAAAACAGCAGTTGGACCGAAAGTCTGTCATTCTTGCTTTTGGTGGTGGTGTTGTCGGAGATTTAACCGGATTTGTAGCAGCTACATTTATGAGGGGAATTCCTTACATACAAATCCCAACAACTCTTTTAGCACATGATAGTGCTGTTGGAGGAAAGGTAGCGATCAATCATCCGGAAGGGAAAAATATGATCGGTGCATTTTATCAGCCTAAAGCAGTTGTTTATGACAGTCACTTTTTAGAAAGTCTGCCAATTGAAGAAATGAGATCCGGCTTTGCAGAGGTTATAAAACATGCACTAATTCGAAGTGAATCATTATTCCAATATTTACAAAACGAAATACATGATTTGCAGGATGTGAATAATGAGCGACTAGAAAAAATGATTCTTGAAGGAATTAAGATTAAAGCAGATGTTGTTTCAAAAGATGAAAAAGAGCTAGGGATAAGGGAAATTTTAAACTTTGGTCACACTTTAGGTCATGCAATTGAGGCTGAAGCTGGATATGGAAAACTTTCCCACGGAGACTGTGTTGCAACTGGAATGTTATTTGCTACTTGGCTAAGCATGAAATCTTTAAACATATCATTACCATATGAAGAATTAAAAACATGGTTTAAGAAAATAGGTTTTCCAACGACCATACCGGATTCACAAGACACTGAAAATTTGATTAAAAGAATGACTAAAGACAAGAAAACAAAAGCGAATCAAATTAAAATGATATTGCTAAAAAAGATCGGAGAAACGACATCTTTAACGTTTACTGATGAAGAACTACACATATTGGTAAATGAATGGAGATCTATCGAATAGGAGGAAGTCGCTTGATCAGGGGGATTAGAGGAGCTACCACCGTTACAGAAGATAATGAACAGCAAATTCTGAAGGAAACAGATGAGTTATTAAAGGAAATGATTAAAAAAAATAGTATTCAGCCGGAACAAGTAGCACAAGTTATAATAACGGTAACAGAGGATCTTATATCGACTTTTCCTGCAAAGGCATTGAGAAACATCGAAGGGTGGACGTATGTTCCTGTTATGTGTATGCAGGAAATACCTGTTAAAGGAAGCTTGAAAATGTGTATAAGAGTTATGATGACTGTAAGTACAGACATTGAGCAGGATAAAGTCAATCACGTTTATTTAGAAGGAGCAACTGTCCTTCGCCCGGATTTGTCCGTTTCCTCTCAATAATTATTTGAAAATTTCAAACAGTATAACATCCAATCTTGACAGGTTGATTAGATTTATAATAACATGTTGGAGAAGATTGATTAGTAGATGAGTAGAAGAGTTTAGATTAGGGTAGCCGAGAATGAGTGAGTTTAGTTGAGGTTTTTTCTAAAAGGCACAAGTCTACCCAAAAACCGTTCGTGTTTTTGGGTTTTATTTATATTATCATTATTTGAAAATATTAAATATTGTGCTAACACAATCTTCAAATTTTACAACCTCCTAAATGCTCGTTCTCCAAAATTTCTTGGAGGAGTGAGTTATATTGAATTTTTCTTCATTTTCCACTTTCTGTGAAGATAGCAAGCAATTTCGTACGATCCCCATTGTGAAAAAGTATATTGTGGACACCTTCACACCTATTCAATTATTTCAATTATTTAAGGAAGAAGCTGTTTATTTGCTGGAGAGTAAGGATGCTGAATCAGAATGGTCCAGATATTCATTTATCGGCTTGAATCCGTTTTTATTTATTGAAGAAACACATGGTGAATTTTCATTGTTAAATGAACAGCGTAAAACAATTACAAAGTCCGCATCCATTACACAAATGTTTAAAGAACTTCAAAAACACTTATCTATAAAATTACCAGAGCTTGATATACCTTTTGTTGGTGGTGCAGTTGGATATATTGGATATGACACAGTATCTGTTATAGAAAAGGTTGAAAAACATAGGCTAAATGATTTGAATCAACAAAATTGTATGTTCTTTGTATGTGAAACGGTTGTTGCATTTGATCATCAAGAGAAACAGCTTTATTTTATTCACTTTGAGCGGGTGAATGGTACCGAATCTGAGGAGCATTTAAAAGCTACTTATGACCTTGCTGAAGCCAAATTGAATAAATACGTAAGCATGCTTAAGCAAAAGCCACAAGCAGAGAACATGCCGCTTGCAGTTTCAGATCAATTTGATCTGAATTTTGATGAAATTAAATCAAACTATGAGAAATCAAAGTTCTTAGAGGATGTTGAGAAAGTAAAAGAATACATTAGAGCCGGGGATATCTTTCAAGGGGTGCTTTCACAAAGATTTGAAATACCGATTTCAACAGATGGTTTTTCACTTTACAGAATTTTAAGGATCGTTAATCCATCCCCATACCTTTTCTATATTCGAATAAATGATACAGAGCTTGTTGGAAGCTCACCTGAAAGATTAATTTATATTCAGAATAAGCATTTGGAGATTCACCCAATCGCAGGTACAAGAAGACGCGGGAAAACGATAGAAGAAGATTTGTACTTTGAGGAAGAACTTAAACATGACGAGAAAGAAAAAGCAGAGCATTATATGCTTGTTGATTTAGCTAGAAATGATTTGGGTAGGGTTGCAGAATATGGATCTGTCACCACTCCAACATTAATGGAAGTTGGCCGATTTTCTCATGTTATGCATTTAATTTCAAAGGTAACCGCAAGATTAAAAGATGACATACATCCGATGGATGCTCTTCTTTCATCATTTCCGGCCGGAACTGTTTCCGGTGCACCTAAAATTCGTGCTATGCAAATCATACAGGAGCTAGAACCGACAGCAAGAGGAAGTTATGCTGGTTGTGTAGCATATGTAGGATTTGACGGCAATGTTGATTCTTGTATAACAATTAGAACAATTACAGTGAAAAATAATATTGCTTATGTTCAAGCAGGAGCAGGTATTGTTGTAGACAGTGTACCTGAGCTTGAATGGAAAGAAACTTGTAATAAAGCTAGTGCAATGTTAAAGGCTATACAGTTAGCTGAAAAAGTCTTTTCAAAGGAGGAGAAAAGTGATGAAAGAGCTTCTAGCAAAATGTATTGAGGGGAATACGTTAACAGAAAGACAGGCGGAAGATGTAATGGACTTAATTATGACAGGTGAGGCGACCCCTAGTCAGATTGCTAGTTTAGTATCTATCATGCGATTTAGAGGAGAAACTGTTGATGAACTTGTAGGGTTTACAAAATCAATGAAAAAACATATGTCCAGTTTATCGTATAAAAGTGATGTCATCGATACGTGCGGTACTGGTGGCGATGGTGCTTCTACATTTAATATATCAACTGCAGCAGCAATTGTTGTATCGTCTTTAAAGGTGAAAGTAGCAAAACACGGTAACCGGGCAGTTTCCTCAAAAAGCGGAAGTGCTGATGTTCTTGAGAAACTTGGAGTGAATATTCAGACATCAAAAGATGAAGCGTTGGAAAGTTTAGAAGAACGTCACATGAGTTTTCTCTTTGCACCAATGTTTCACTCTTCCATGAAGCACGCAGTAGCTCCAAGAAAAGAACTGGGGTTTCGTACTGTTTTTAATTTGTTAGGTCCTCTTTCTAATCCGGCCAATGCTAAACGACAGGTCATCGGCGTTTTTTCTACAGAATATGCGGAGAAAATGGCAGAAGCATTAAAGCGTTTAGGTGCTGAGCATGTCATGCTTGTAACAGGCCGTGATGGACTAGATGAAATATCGATAACAACTGCAACAGATATTGTGGAATTAAAAAATGGCGAGATTAAGAGATATGTTCTTAAACCTGAAGATGTAGGGTTAAATAGTGGTATTATAGATGAAATTCAAGTGTCTAATGCAGAAGAAAGTGCGTTGTTAATCGAACAAATCCTAAAAGGAGAAGGACCAGTTAGTGCCGAGAATATAGTTGCCCTTAATGCCGGTGCAGCACTATATGTCGCTAATCAAGTCCCTACATTAGATATGGGTGTTATTTTAGCGAAGGAAGCAATAAAAAATGGTTCTGCATACAATCAATTAAGATCATTACGTCATCAGCAGGAGGAGCATTATGCTTGAACAAATTCTTGAAACAAAAAAAGAGGAAATTAAACAGTTAATCATACCGGAAAATGAAGGACTGCCACATCGTTCTTTTTTACAGGCTTTAACCAAACCGAATCGTAGATTAGCATTGATTGCTGAAGTGAAAAAAGCATCACCTTCAAAAGGATTAATTAAACCTGATTTCCATCCGGTTACCATTGCAAAAGCATATGAACGAGGAGGAGCGGATTGTTTATCCGTTCTTACCGATACCCCATATTTTCAAGGGAAAAAAGAATACCTTACAGAAGTGAAAAAAGCTGTGAATTTACCTGTCTTAAGAAAGGACTTTATTATTAACTCTAAACAAATAATCGAGGCAAAGCACATCGGTGCAGATGCTGTATTGTTAATAGGTGAAGCACTAGAGCCGGCTTTATTAAAAGAATTATATATCCATGCAGAGGAAAGTGGACTGGACGTTCTTGTGGAAGTACATGATCAACATCATCTTGAACAGGTTTTGAAGGTAATTAAGCCAAAAATTCTTGGGGTTAATAACCGAAATTTGAAAACATTTGAAACGAATATTCATCAACTAAGTCGAATGATTTCATCTATTCCACAAGATACACTTCTTGTTAGTGAAAGTGGTATTTACACAAATAATGATTTGGACTTGGTCCAACAATTTGGGGCGAATGCTGTTTTGGTCGGTGAATCATTAATGAGAAAAGAGGATCAAACAATCGCTATAAAAGAATTATTCGGAGAGCCTGTTTATGAATAAACCTGTTATCAAGTTTTGCGGCGTTCAAAGTCTAAATGATCTTAAAGTGGTCTGTCATTCACTTGCTGATTATATTGGATTTATATTTGCTGAAAGCAAGAGAAAGGTCGATCCATTATTAGTTGCAGAATGGTTAAAGGAAGTAGACACAACAAAGAAAGTTGTCGCAGTCTTTGTAAATCCTACTGATGAAGAAATTGAGAACGTTTTGAAACATGTGCCTGTTGATGTTATTCAATTTCATGGTAACGAAACAATTGATCAAATCAGACGCATTGGTCATTCCTTCGATGGTCAACTTTGGAAGGCACTTCATCATCATGACAAAACAATAGACGAGATGGAGCATTATCATTCGGTTATTGATGGTTTTGTTATTGACTCTAGAACGAAGGGTCAGTGGGGTGGAACGGGTGTAAGGTTTGATTGGGATGCTGTTCCACAATACATTGATTTGACAAATCGGCTCAAAAAGCTTTGCTTGATTGCAGGTGGTGTGAATGAAAAAAATATTAGTGAATTATTATCCCTGCATCCACAAGGAATTGACTTATCCAGCGGAATTGAAATAGATCAAAAGAAGAGTAGCGAAAAGGTCAATAAGATCGAAGAAAGGGTGTTACAGTATGTCAATATATCCAGATGAAAATGGTCGTTACGGTGATTTTGGAGGACGTTTTGTTCCGGAAACTCTTATGACACCATTAGCACAAATTGAACAAGCGCATAAAGAAGCTATGAATGATCCTGAATTTTTAGAGGAATATCATTATTTGCTAAAAGAGTATTCAGGTAGACCAACAACGGTTACTTTTGCCGGGAATGTAACCAATAAATTGGGTGGAGCAAAAATCTATCTGAAGCGTGAAGATTTAAACCATACTGGAGCACATAAAATTAATAATGCAATCGGGCAGGTTTTATTGGCTAAACGCATGGGAAAAACGAAAGTCATTGCTGAAACAGGAGCAGGACAGCATGGAGTTGCTACTGCTACAGTTGCAGCAAAGTTTGGCATGGAATGTAAGGTATTTATGGGAGAAGAAGATGTTAGACGCCAAGAGTTAAATGTGTTTAGAATGCAACTTCTAGGTGCTGAGGTAATTCCTGTAACAAGTGGAAATAAAACGTTAAAAGATGCAACAAATGAAGCTATGCGCTATTGGGTACAGCATTGTTCAGATCATTTTTATATCATAGGTTCTGTAGTAGGACCACATCCTTATCCATATATCGTTCGAGAATTTCAACGTGTGATAGGGGATGAAGCAAGGGAACAATTCTATAATATCGAGGGCTCTTTACCAACAAAGGTAGTAGCTTGTGTTGGTGGTGGGAGTAATGCGATAGGAATGTTTGCAGCTTTCTTACCGGATGAAGTTGAATTAGTAGGTGCAGAAGCAGCAGGAAAAGGTGTGGAAACTGATTTACATGCTGCTACAATCACAAAGGGGACAAGGGGTGTTCTCCACGGATCATTAACATATCTCCTGCAAGATGAATATGGTCAAATTATCGAACCATATTCAATTTCAGCGGGATTGGATTATCCAGGTATAGGACCTGAACATGCACATTTAGCAAGTACAGGGCGTGTGAAATATGAAAGTGTTACAGATCAAGAGGCACTCGATGCATTAGAGCTTCTAGCAAGAGAGGAAGGTATTTTAGCTGCAATAGAGTCAGCACATGCTCTTTCCACCGCGTTTAGTCATGCAAAGAAAATGAACCAGGACGAAAGTATATTGGTTTGTTTATCTGGAAGAGGAGACAAGGATGTTCATACATTAATGGCTCATTATAAGGAGGTTGGAAAAGCATGACCCTTTTTAAACAGTCGGTAAACAGCCAATTATTTATCCCGTTTATTACAGCAGGTGATCCACATTCTGATGTAACTGTTGACTTGGCTATTGCACTTCAAGATGCCGGAGCATCAGCGATTGAGTTAGGTATCCCATATTCTGATCCAGTTGCAGACGGGCCGGTTATTCAAAAAGCATCTAGTCGTGCGTTGAAAAATGGAATGAACATTATAGAAGCAATGAAACTAGTTCCGAAAATGAGAAAAAAAGGCCTGAACATTCCAATAATACTCTTTACGTATTATAATCCTGTGTTACAATTAAATCAGGAATCCTTTTTCGCTTTACTGCGGGAAAATACAATAGACGGTCTATTAATTCCCGATATTCCATTTGAGGAAAGTGAAGAATTAAGACAAAAATGTAAGGAACAATCTATTAATTTTATATCGTTAGTAGCTCCTACATCATCAAGTAGAATTAAGATGATTGCAGAGGCTGCAGAAGGATTTATTTATTGTGTTTCATCTTTAGGGGTAACAGGTGTTAGAAAGAATTTTGATGAATCAATAACATCGTTTCTTAGAGAAGTAAAAAGTTACAGTTCTGTTCCTGTTGTAGTTGGTTTTGGTGTATCTTCACGCGAACAAGTAGAACAACTCTCAAACATTTGTGACGGAGTTGTAGTTGGAAGTGCTTTAGTACGAGAAATTGAACGCCTTCAAACAACTCTAATGGATAAAGAGGGGCGTCAACAAGCAATTGAAGACTTTCAACAGTTTGCCAAAACATTTGTTTTGGTCAACGAAATGAAATGATTTTCATAGAATGATAATTTCATGATAGTAAACAATAGGGAGTGTTTAATAGGTATTTGAACTCAAATATTGTTTACTTACTTAAAAGAGGTGTTTGCTTTGCATGTAAAAGAACAGTTATTAAATTTAAAACCGTATCAGCCTGGTAAACCTATAGAAGAGGTAAAAAAAGAATTTAATTTATCTAAAGTTGTAAAGCTTGCTTCAAATGAAAACCCTTATGGGTGCTCACCAAAAGCAAAACAAGCAATTATAGATGAGTTGGAGCAGTTGGCTATTTATCCTGATGGATATAGTGCTTTGCTTCGTACGAAGCTGGCTGACCATCTAGGTGTAAAAGAGGAACAATTGATCTTTGGAAATGGATCAGATGAGATTGTTCAAATAATTTGTCGTGCTCTATTAAACCAAGAAACAAACACAGTGATGGCTGCTCCAACATTTCCCCAATATAAACATAATGCTGTGATAGAAGGAGCTCAAATTAGAGAAGTTCCATTAGTAGAGGGACATCATGACTTAGACGCAATGCTTAAGCAAATTGATGAAAAAACAACAGTTGTATGGGTATGTACACCTAATAATCCAACGGGTACATATATAAACCGGGAAAATTTATTGGATTTCATAAATAAGGTACCTAAACATGTACTAATAGTCGTAGATGAGGCTTATTTTGAATACGTAGTTGCAGATGATTATCCACAAACAATAGAATGGCTTAATGATTATCCAAATCTTATGATCCTGCGTACATTTTCTAAAGCGTATGGACTTGCTGCATTACGTGTAGGTTATGGAATTGGGAATACAGAACTAATAAGAAAAATAGAACCTGCCAGAGAGCCTTTCAATACAAGCAGAGTTGCCCAGGCTGCTGCAATAGCTGCATTAGATGATGGAGAATTTGTAGCTGAGTGTCGCGAAAAGAATAAAAAAGGCTTAAAGCAATTTTACGATTTCTGTGAAGCGCTGGGCCTTGAATATTATCAATCAGAAGGGAACTTTATCTTAATTAACTTTAACAGAGATTCTGATGAGGTCTTTCAAGCGTTACTGAAAAAGGGATATATTGTTCGCTCAGGTAATGCTCTTGGTTTCCCAACACACTTACGTATTACAGTAGGAAATACGCAGCAAAATGAAGAAATCATTGAAGCATTAAAAGATTTTGTTCAATAAGAATCCAGAGGGTACTAGTCTAAATTTAGTCTAAGCTTAGAAGTACCCTCTTTTTAAATGAAACATTAATTAATGAATAGCCTCATTGATGATAGGCCAAAAAAGGTGATTAGAGAAATGGTAAATAAAGTTTATTTAATAGGCCTTGGGTTAATAGGAGGCTCAATAGCATTATCTATAAAACAAAAAAATCCGTCTATCCATATCATCGGTTTTGATATAAATGTTGAACAAGCTAATCTTGCCAGGAGAATAGGTGCCATTGATGAGGTATCTACAGAGCTATTTCCTGACCTTTCAACAATTGATATGATTTTTCTTTCTACGCCAGTTCAACAAACAATAAACATTATTGAAGAACTTAAATCACAAAACCTAAAAAAAGATGTGATCGTGACAGATGTTGGGAGTACGAAAGTAAAGATTGTAGAGTGTGCAAACAAACATCTGAATGGAAAAATAAAGTTTATAGGCGGTCATCCAATGGCCGGCTCACACAAATCAGGAATTTTAGCAGCAAAACCACATTTGTTTGAAAATGCGTTTTACATATTAACTCCTTCTAAATATGTAACCCCCCATGATGTACAAAGCTTAAAAGATGTCCTTGAAGGGACAAAAGCTAATTTTATTGAAATGACTCCAGAGGAACATGATGAAGTAACAGGAGTAATTAGTCATTTTCCACATATTGTTGCTGCCAGCCTGGTGTATCAAGCAAAGAATCATGAGGAGGAATTTCCACTTGTTAAGAGATTAGCTGCTGGTGGTTTTCGGGATATTACTAGGATAGCTTCAAGTAATCCTTCTATGTGGCGTGATATTTTGCTTCACAATAAAGGCCCATTATTACATTTATTTGACGAATGGATCTTAGAAATGGAACGAATAAAGGATCTTGTTGCAAAGGAAGAAGCAGAAAATCTATTTACTTATTTTCAACAAGCTAAACAATATCGTGATGGCCTTCCTGAAAAACAAAAAGGGGCAATTCCTTCCTTCTATGATTTATATGTAGATGTTCCTGATTATCCGGGAATTATTTCAGAAATTACTGGATACTTGGCGAAGGAAGAGATTAGTTTAACGAATATACGTATTATTGAAACACGTGAAGAAATCTATGGTGTTCTAGTATTGAGCTTTCAAACTGAGAAGGACCGGGAGCTTGCTATTAAATGTATTAATAAATACTCTTCTTATGAAACGTTTATGATGTAACAAGTTAAAATATCCAATAGGAAGAATGGATGAGGTGGAGTCATGGTAGAGACAAAAAAACTATCGAAGATCAATCAGCTTACAGGCACAATCGAGATTCCTGGTGATAAATCTATATCTCATCGTGCTGTTATGTTTGGATCGATAGCAAATGGTAAAACAGAAATATCCAACTTTTTAATGGGAGCCGATTGCCTAAGTACGGTTTCGTGCTTTAAAAAAATGGGAGTAGCAATTGATATTCAAGAAGGACATGTAACTGTTGAAGGAAATGGTTTTGATGGCTTAAAGGAACCTTCAGATATATTGGATGTTGGAAATTCAGGTACAACAACCAGATTAATGATGGGAATATTAGCAGGAGCACCTTTTCATTCGTGTATTATAGGTGATGAATCCATCGCTAAAAGACCAATGTCCCGTGTAACAAACCCACTAAGAATGATGGGAGCAAAAATTGATGGGAGAGAAGATGGTCAGTATACACCACTATCTGTTAGAGGGGGAAACTTGCAAGCAATACATTACCATTCACCAGTTGCAAGTGCTCAGGTAAAATCAGCCATATTGTTAGCTGGTTTAAATACTAAAAATGAGGAAACAACGGTAACTGAACCTCATAAATCCAGGGATCATACTGAAAGAATGCTAAGAGCGTTTGGTGTAGACGTGAAGGAAGACGAAAACTCTGCTTCAATTATTGGCGGACAAAGCCTACAAGCAACAAATATATTTGTACCAGGTGATATTTCTTCTGCTGCCTTTTTTCTTGTCGCTGGAGCCATTGTTCCAAATAGTGAAATTTTATTAAAAAATGTTGGCATTAATCCAACAAGAACCGGCATTTTGGATGTTCTGGAACAAATGGGTGCTTCAATTGAAATTACACCAAAAGAAGGTCACACTTTTGAACCTGTAGCTGACATTGTTATAAGAACTTCTTCATTAAAAGGTACGACAATTAGTGGAGACCTTATTCCTAAATTAATTGATGAAATACCAGTAATTGCTTTATTAGCTTCACAGGCTGAAGGAGACACCATCATTAGGGATGCGAGTGAATTAAAAGTTAAAGAAACAAATAGAATTGATACGGTTGTTGGTGAATTGAAGAAAATTGGTGCCTCAATTCAAGCAACTGACGATGGAATGATTATTAGCGGTAAAACTAAACTAACAGGAAATGCTAAAGTATCCAGTCATGGTGATCACCGAATTGGCATGATGCTTGCAATTGCATCGTGTATTACGGAAGAACCAATTGAATTGGAAAGTGTGGATGCAATTGATGTTTCGTACCCTACATTTTTTGAACATTTAGATTCATTAGCAAAATAATAAAAAGGCCTTTCACATTTTAAGTGAAAGGCCTATTTGAACATAAATTATCCCCATCTGGCAAACCCCATAGTTATGACATAAATATTCGTCTTTCATCATAGCTTGTCTTAAGAGGTTGAAAGGAGGGGACTTAAGATTATGTGTTATATTATGGACAAAGTCGGTATACTGAAGAGTGATCGTATTGAACAGACCACACTACTAGTAAACCAAAATAAAATTGAATTTATGCGGCAGTCGATGGATAATATCAAGTTTATGAGGATGGATTTAAGTTCGTATCTGATTACCCCTGGCTATGTTATGCTCGATTTTTCTCTTCATTCATTACTTCCTTTTCAAGACTTTAAACAACAAATCATACGGTATTTAAAAAAAGGCTGTACTTCTCTTTTAACAGTTGTCGACATTAAGTATGAAAAAGAGTTAGTATCAAATGTGAAAAAAAGAAGACATTTAATGATTAATTCCCCGATTGATTATTTTATGGCAGTTAAACTTTCGTTAAAAAGTTTAAATCAATCTGTGCTGAGAAAATGCAAGCAACAACAAGTTTCAATTGTTTTTGTTGAAATAAACAAGGATGATAGACTGGATTTAACTTCCTGGGGGTGGATAAGAGATGCGATGTTTTCAAATCCGATAACTCTTATTCCATTCACGAGTGATGAGTCGTTGTCTCCATTTAAAAAAAATAGACTGTTACAGGAATGGAATCGGATCGTTAGAGAGCATCGAATTTCCTCATTATATGAATTTCTAGAAGAAGGAACACCTCTTTCAAAAGAAATACTAATGAAATTAGGCATTTATCCGGTTAAAGGAGATATTCGAGTAGGTAATAAATTGAATTATAACTTGTACAAACTAGAGGAACTTAAATACCATATAGATGGGAAACCAATTATTCAACATAATGAAATCTCACCTACCTTTACTTCTCATAATGGCAAGCTTATAAATATTAATGGCAATATTTTATTTCTCCCTGGAAAAGGAGAGGAATGTTTTATTTCCATTTCAGGTCGTTTTATACCACAATCAGCTTCATTTTGATGTATGATATAGACAGAATATAATATAGCTAGAGAACATAAAACCAGTTATGGTTAAGGAAAGGATCGTTTATGTTTAATCAAGTATTAAATGAAGCAATAAACCTCGTAAATAAAGGAGAAACAGAAGAAGGACTGACTCTTTTAGAAAACATAACACCTACATTACATGATGAAGAAAAGCTTCAATTAGCAGATCAGTATTATCAGTGGGGTATAATTGATAAAGCACATGAAATAATTGAAGAACTTCATTTCCTATACCCTGATGAAATTCAAATCACTTTATTTTTAGCAGAGCTTAAGATTGATTTGGAAAATGAAGAAGAAGCGATAGAACTTTTAAACATGGTTTCTAAAGAACATGAATCATATCCACATGCTTTACTCTTATTAGCAGACTTATATCAAATGCAGGGTTTGCCAGAGGTGAGTGAGCAAAAATTAAAAGAGGCAAAAGAAATATTACCCCAGGAACCGGTACTTGACTTTGCATTAGGGGAGCTCTATTTTCATCAGGGACAGTATAAACATGCTATTTCATATTATCAGGGTCTTTTAGAAGAACATGACCTGATTTCCGGCGTTAATTTGCATCAAAGAATGGCAGAATGCTTAAGTGCAAATGGACAGTTTGAAGAAGCACTTGATCATTATAAGCAAACAATTGAGTCTCAAGAAGATGCTGATACACTGTTTGGTTATGGATTTACCGCCTATCAAGGGGGGTTCTACAAAACAGCTATACAACAATTCCTAACCTTAAAAGAAGCGGATCCTTACTATACTTCCTTTTATCTATACTTAGCAAAGGCATATGAACAAGAAGGTCTTTTAGAAGAAAGTCTTGAGACAGTTCAAGAAGGTATAAAGGTAGATGAATACAATAAGGACTTATACTTATTTGGAGGAAAGATAGCGATAAAAGTTGGGCAAATTCCAACTGCAGAGAATTTATTACGTGAGTCACTGGCAATAGATCCTGGTCATATCGAAGCTGCGATAACCTTATCCCATGTTTTCCTTCAGGATGAACGATATGATGATGTGGTTGATCTTATTACCGAAATTAAAAGATATGGTGAAGATGATCCGCAATTTGAGTGGAATTTAGCCAGAGCTTATCATCAAAAAGAAGAATATACACAGGCATTAAAACATTATGACCTTGCATATACTTCTTTCAAGGATCAACGAGATTTCTTACATGAATACGGTTATTTCTTGTTAGAAGAAGGAAGAAGACAGCAAGCGAAGGAAGTTTTTCAAGAAATCCTTAAACAAGACCCATCAAATGTCGAAATCGATGAGATTTTGCTACAATTAGAAGATGAATTTTAATGGAAAAGAGAAGGATTTTATTTTTATTTTGTGGAATTATCAAAGTAAGAATATACTCGATATTGCAGAGGAGGGAATAGTATGGTGGCCCCTGTATCTGTCCATGAAAAGAAAGACTTCATCAGGTGGTTTCTAAACCATTATCAATTAAAAAGAAGAGAATGCGTATGGATATTAAATTATCTAATGAGTCATGACACTCTAATGGAAAAGGTACATTTTGTCGAGCAGGCTCAATATTGCCCAAGAGGAATTATTATGTCCACGCATTGTGTTGAAGAAGTTCCATTCCGCTTTTATAAAGAAAATGTGATGACGACAGATGCTGAGAAGTCTTTTCATGATATAAGACTAAATAAAGACGAAGAGCTTTTTATTCAGCTTAATTTCAGGTCAGCTTATCAGTCGCCACAATATGCTGCAGTTCTCGAATCAAATCCTTTCATGCCGGAACATTTGAATGAAAATGAAAAAGATAAAGAAATAGCAGAACAAATTCTTGATTACTCTATCCAGCGTTTTCAAAAAGAAAAGCTTCTACATTTAATTGATCAAGCACTTGACCAACAAGATAAAGAAATGTTTCAAACGTTAACACATCAATTAAAGCAATTAAAAGAAAAATAATCCATATAGGTAACTCATTAGAGTAATCACCGGGACAAAAGAATGTTGATGTCCAGTGTGTGATTGACTTAAAGTGAGTTACCCTTTTTATTTTAGAACATGTTTTAAACTACTTACTTTACTAATCATTTAACAATATTTCGTACAAGCTTTATAATAACAATATAAAAAAATGCCAATAGGGAGTTGTGGATAATGAAGTGGGTTTCAAATGATGTAGATTTATATAATCAAACGAAGGAATATATTGATACGGCGGTTATACCGCTGATAGCTATTTCAGTCGGTTCAGATTTTAAGAACACCGTGTCAAAAGGAGAATTTATCAATTTGGTAAGTATGGACCTTGAAAGACAGTTGAAGGGGAGAGTTTATCTATTTCCAACGTATTCTTACTTAAAAAAATCAGAAAATGTGATTGAAAATTTAATAGAGTGGAAAACTGAATTACAACAAGAATTTAAACATGTAGTCTTCTTAACGAGTGATACGGAATTAAAGGAAGAAAAGAATGAACAATTGGAGGGAAAACTAATTTGGCTTCCAACAATACCTCTTGAGAATATGGATGAAAACTTAAAAAGAAAGCTGTTACAAGATCAAGTCGAACAAATTTTGAACATTTTATTACAATCTTGGAACAAATCATAAAAACCTTTTCATTTCCAAGATTAGAAAACAGGATTTTATTGACCTCATGGAAAGATTGATATATCATGAGTATGTCCTAGTTTTATATATCATTTCCGTATGTCCGTAACGGACAGAGCTTAAGATAGAGGGGGGAAAATGATGAGCGAGAAAAAACATCGAGTTTCTAGACGTCAATTCTTGAACTACACGCTTACCGGTGTAGGCGGTTTCATGGCTGCAGGTATGCTTATGCCAATGGTCCGCTTTGCACTTGACCCTGTGCTCCGACCAGCAGAGGAAACCGATTTGGTTCAAGTAGTAAAGGTTGACGAAATCACTGAAGAACCTCAACGCTTTGACTTTAAAATCAAACAAAAAGATGCTTGGTATGAATCAGAAGAAACAAAATCAGCTTGGGTTTTTAAGGAAGGCGATAAAATTACAGCCCTTTCACCAATCTGTAAGCATCTTGGATGTACAGTAGGATGGAATAATGATCCAGGAAATCCGAACAAATTTTTCTGTCCATGTCATTATGGATTATATGAAAAAGATGGTAAAAATGTTCCTGGTACACCGCCTCTTGCACCACTTGATGTTTATGTACATGAAGTGAAAGATGGCTATTTATTCTTAGGTAAAGCGAAACCACGAGGGGAGGCGTAATCAAATTGCTTAACAAAATTTATGATTGGGTTGACGAACGGTTAGATATTACGCCTATGTGGCGCGATATTGCTGACCATGAAGTTCCAGAGCACGTAAACCCTGCACATCATTTTTCTGCCTTTGTATACTGCTTTGGCGGATTAACGTTCTTTGTTACCGTTATCCAAGTTCTTTCTGGTATGTTTTTAACGATGTACTATGTACCGGACATTAAAAATGCTTGGGAATCAGTTTTTTATCTTCAAAATGAGGTAGCTTTCGGTCAAATTGTTCGTGGTATGCACCACTGGGGAGCCAGTCTGGTTATTGTCATGATGTTCCTACATACACTTCGTGTCTTTTTCCAAGGGGCATATAAAAAACCTCGTGAATTAAACTGGGTAGTTGGTGTACTTATTTTCTTTGTTATGCTTGGACTCGGTTTAACAGGTTATTTATTACCATGGGATATGAAAGCATTATTTGCTACAAAAGTTACTCTGCAAATTGCAGAATCTGTTCCATTAATTGGACCAACAGTTAAGACATTGTTATCAGGACACCCGGATATTGTAGGTGCTCAAACACTTACCCGTTTCTTTGCTATCCATGTCTTTTTCTTACCTGCTGCATTATTCGGTCTAATGGCAGCTCACTTTATTATGATTCGTAAGCAAGGTATTTCTGGTCCACTATAAGAAGAAATATGATTAATCAGTGTAATTTTATTTATATCGGAAACCACCTTAGTAAGGAGGGGAAATCATGCATCGCGGAAAAGGTATGAAATTTGTCGGTGACTCTCGTATTTCAGCCGAGAGAAAACCTAACATTCCGAAGGATTATTCGGAATACCCTGGGAAAACAGAAGCATTCTGGCCGAACTTCCTCCTCAAGGAGTGGTTAGTTGGTGCTGTTTTCTTAATCGGATTTTTATGTTTAACCATAGCGCATCCATCACCGCTTGAGCGTGTAGCAGATCCTACGGATGCTGGCTATATTCCATTACCAGACTGGTACTTCTTATTCTTATACCAATTGTTAAAATATTCGTTTGCATCTGGTCCATATACAGTAATCGGAGCAATCGTTATTCCGGGACTTGCATTTGGTGCATTAATGTTAGCTCCATTCTTGGATCGAGGGACTGAACGTCGCCCTGCTAAGCGACCTGTTGCAGTAGGTATGATGATTCTTGGTGTTGCGGCAACATTCTTCTTAACTTGGGAATCTGTTGCAACACACGACTGGGAAGCAGCAGCTGAACAGGGGAAAATAAAAGCTGAAGCGGATATTGATAAAGAATCTGAAGGATATGCTATCTATCAGGAGCAAGGCTGTATTTCATGTCATGGTGATAACCTTGAAGGAGGAGCTGCCGGTAAAGCTCTTGTTGACAATGGTTTAGAGCCTGATGCTATTGCAGATATTGCTAAGAATGGTCAAGGTAGTATGCCTGCTGGAGTATTTAAAGGTACTGACGAAGAATTAAAAGTACTTTCAGAGTTTATCTCTGGTGTGACTTCAAAATAAAAGCTGACATTTGTCAGCTTTTTTTTGATAAAAATAATATAATTTGGTGTAAGAAATTAGCTAGTATCAAAAAAATACTAAGTGTGGTGTGTGGAATTAATGAGAGTATTCCAATATCTATTAGGACAGAGGCCAATCATATTTGTTATGTTCATCATTAATTTGTTTGGTACGATATACGGATATTATTGGTACAGATATCAATTGGCAGAAACACCTGCTCATTTTTATATATTTGTTCCAGATAGTCCAACAGCAAGTCTGTTTTTTACGATTGCCTTATTTGCTTTCTTATTTAAACGGAATTTACCAATTATTGAAGCCTTAGCAATTGTTACGTTATTTAAATATGGTATTTGGGCTGTTATTATGAATCTGCTTGTATTAGCGGTAAATGGTACTTTACCTTGGGAAGGTTATATGCTTATTGCCTCTCATTTTGGCATGGCTGTTCAGGGGTTATTATATGCCTCATATTACCGGTTTAAAGCATGGCATTTGATAGTAGCTGCAATTTGGACTTTACATAATGATGTCATAGACTATGTATTTGAAATGATGCCCCGCTATAGTGTTTTAATGGATTATTTAAATGAAATCGGTTATATGACATTCTGGTTAAGTTTAATGTCAATAGGAATAGCTTACTATTTAGTGATAAAAAATCAACTCAAGCAACTCGAAATAACCTAGCACTTTTGCTGCTAGGTTTCTTTAATTAGTCTAATAAATAGATAACAAAAATTACAGACATTCAAGGTAAATTGTTGGTCTAACCTTGTCCCAATGAACATACGTTTTAATAGATGTTCTAGGGGGGACAAGGATGAAGAAATTATTAGTCGTCATTATTTTTAGTATGTTGCTTCTACATATAAAACCAGCATTTGCAGATGAATCGTACGACTGGAAATCACTTAATGAGATAGCTGATACGGCCCTGCAACTAGCAAAGCAGGAACGGTTTAACGAGTCTGTCCAACTACTAGAGTACTTTGCTGTCAAATTTGAAGAAATTCCAATTGACAGACAAGTACTATCACTCGATCATTACCGGACTCTTTCGAATACCCATCAAAATGCACACGAGCTGTTATTAGACGATAAAGTAAGTACGACCGAAAAGGTAAGATCTTTAACGAAATTTCGTTTAGTGGTCGATGCAATGGTATCTGAGCATCAACCATTATGGGGCTCAATGGAATCGTCCATAATGGAGACTTTCTCTCAAATGAAAAGCGATGTACAAGAAGGAGATAATCAATCCTTTCAACATGATTTTAATGAATTTCTTGCACTTTATGAAGTCATATATCCCAGTATTCAAGTGGATCTGGATATACAACACATAAAACGTATGGATGAACATATCTCTGTTGTGGAAAATCAACTCTTTCAAGAAATACCTGAAACGAGTCAAGCAAAACAATTAGCTATTATGGAAGAAGAATTAAAAGCAATTTTTGAAAGAGTCAAAGAGGATGAAGCAGACCCATCATTATTATGGGTTATGATCTCAACAGGAAGTATTATCTTTTTAGCATTATCTTACTCTGGTTTTAGAAAGTATCGAGGAGAAAAAGAAAAGCTTGTAAAACGAGAAAAAGACAATAGTAAAGAATAAAGTATCACCAATAAGAGAGTGACTTTTTTATCACTCTCTTTTAGCATGTTACCTTGATAAGGGTTTTTTATTTTCGTCTAAGGTAAAACCTTCACCTAACACATCATGAACATCACTCACCGCAACAAATGCATGAGGATCTACCGAAGTAATAACATTTTTCAAACGAACAATTTCATTTTTTCCAACAACACAATAAAGGACATTTCGATCTTGTTTGGAATAAGATCCTTGCCCTTTTAAAATTGTAACTCCACGATCCATTTCCTTCATTATCTTAGCAGATATTTCTTCAGGAAGATTTGAAATAATCGTTGCACCTTTTGCAGCATAAGCACCCTCCTGCATAAAGTCGATTACTCTGGCTCCAACAAAAACAGCTACAAGTGTATACATAGCTTCCTTATAAGAAAGGTATGCTACCCAGGATATCGTGATCACGCATAAATCAAATAAAAACATTGTTTTTCCCATGCTCCAACCAATATATCGATGAGTCAACCTTGCAATGATATCTACACCACCAGTTGTACCTCCGTACCGGAAAATTGTTCCAAGGCCAATTCCGATTGAAACACCTGCAAATAGTGCGGCCAAAGTAAGGTCATCTTTCAATGGCATCTGGATTTGGTATCTCTGAAATATCCATAAATATAAAGAAAGACTAACTGTTCCAATAATTGTGTAAACAAAAGAAGTCTTCCCAAGTACCCGCCAACCTATTATGAAAAGAGGGATGTTTAAGACCAGGTTAGATATGGAAGGGTCAATATGAAAAAGAAAATAAAGCAAAAGTGTTATACCGGTAAATCCGCCTTCTGCCAAGTTGTTCTGAATGTTAAAATGAACAAGACCAAAACCAAAAATACCTGAACCAATCAAAATAAATACGATGTTTTTTATCCTAAGATCTTGTAGCATGTTCCACCTCCGCTAATACATCACAGCGTAAATATTATAGTTGATAGAATGTCAAGGTGCAAATTTTGATAAATTCATGACGAAATAATTGTAAATTAATGATGATTTAGCTAACATTGAATAGAAAAGAATGAGGTGATAAAAGTGGAGAATAAATCTATGAAAGACCTTCAAAAAGAAGTAGATGATTACATAGGTCAATTTAAGGAAGGTTATTTTTCACCATTAGCCATGATGGCTAGAATTACTGAAGAAGTTGGAGAATTAGCAAGAGAAATAAATCACTCCTATGGTGAAAAACCGAAAAAAACATCGGAAGAAGAGAAAAAGACTGAGGAAGAGATTGGAGACGTATTATTTGTCCTGATTTGCCTTGCTAATTCTTTACAAATAGATTTGGAACAAGCCCATAATCTAGTTTTGGAAAAGTTCAATACTAGAGATAAGGACCGTTGGACAAGAAAAGAAAATTAAAGGAGATTTATTTATGTCAGAAATTAAGATTGTTATTGCTGGTGCACGTGGGAGAATGGGCAGTGAAGCTGTAAAACTCGTAGAAGACACAAAACAATTTCAACTAGTTGCAGTTGTCGACCATAAATACGAAGGAATGAGACTTAATCAAATTGAAGGTTTTAATGCAGATGTTCCGGTTTATACAGATATAGAAAAATGTTTTTTTGAGACAAACCCTGATGTCTTAATTGATTTAACTACACCTGAAATTGGGAAGGTACATACAAAAAAAGCGTTACTGCATGGCGTACGCCCGGTTGTTGGCACAACTGGTTTTTCTGAAGCAGATTTAAAGGAGCTTCAACAACTAACAGAAGAAAAAGGGATTGGTGCGATTATTGCTCCTAACTTTGCAATCGGCGCTATTTTGATGATGAAATTTTCACAGATGGCTGCCAAGTATTTTCAAGATGTTGAGATAATAGAACAACATCATGATCAAAAATTAGATGCTCCATCAGGAACAGGTTTAAAAACAGCGGAAATGATTTCTGAAGTAAGAGAAGAAAAACAACAAGGTCATCCTAATGAACACGAAATCTTACCAGGTGCACGAGGGGCGAATATGAATGGTATTCGTATCCATAGTGTTCGCCTTCCGGGTTTAATTGCTCATCAGGAGGTTCTTTTTGGAGGCGATGGTCAAACATTAAAGATTCGTCACGACTCCTATAACCGTGCTTCATTTATGTCTGGAGTTAAATTAGCTGTTGAAAATGTTATGAATGTAGATTTATTAGTATATGGATTAGAGAATATTATTGAATAATAGATAAAGGGGAAATGTTCATGAAAATTGCATTAATAGCTCACGATAAAAAGAAAAACGATCTTGTTCAATTTGTGATGGCTTACCAACCGATTTTTTCCGAGCACCAACTGTTTGCTACAGGTACTACAGGTTTTCGTATTAATGAGGCTACTGACTTACCTGTTCATCGTTTTCAATCAGGCCCTCTTGGAGGAGATCAAGAAATAGGGGCTTTGATCGCCAAAAATGAAATGGACATGGTTATTTTCTTTAGAGATCCTTTAACAGCACAACCACATGAACCGGATATTACGGCATTAATTCGTCTTTGTGATGTTTATTCAATACCACTAGCAACAAATATGGGGACAGCGGAGATATTAGTACGTGGATTGGATCGCGGAGATTTCCAATGGCGTAATGTCATTCACGAAAAGAAAGAAAAATAAACTTTATATGATTGTATACTATGTTACAAGGAGAGGAAAATGAGTAAACAATTGGATTTCCTTGCGATTGGTGCCCATCCTGATGATGTCGAAATCGGGATGGGGGGAACAATTGCTAAGTATAGTCAAAAAGGATTAAAGATAGGTATCTGTGATTTAACTAAGGCTGAATTATCGTCAAATGGCACAGTTTCAACTAGACAAAAAGAGGCAAAACTTGCTGGTGAAATTTTAGGCATTACAGAGAGAATTCAGCTATCAATTCCAGATCGGGGTCTCTATTTATCAGATTCAACCATAAAAGAAATTGTTGAAATTATTAGAACATACAAACCACGAGTAGTCTTCGCTCCTTATTTTAAAGATCGTCATCCAGATCATGGGAATTGTTCGAGACTGGTTGAAGAAGCAGTTTTTTCAGCAGGGATCAAAAATTATCAAGACAGTCAGGGTTTACCTGCCCATCGTGTTCAACATGTGTATTTTTATATGATTAACGGATTTCATAAACCGAATTTTGTAATTGATATATCTGATACTATTGAGATCAAACTAAATAGTTTACGTGCATATGATAGTCAATTTGAAAAAGTAGAAGGTTCAGCAGATACACCTTTAACAAATGGTTATATCGAAGCTGTAGAAAGTAGAGAACGAATTTATGGAAAAGAGGTTGGTGTCATGTTTGCTGAGGGGTTTTTATCAAGAAAGCCAATCCTACTTTCTAATGATTTGATAGGTGATGCATAATGAAAAAGAAACTAAAAATAGGAATAACATGTTATCCATCTGTTGGCGGTTCAGGTGTTGTAGCAACAGAGCTCGGAAAATTATTAGCCGAAAAAGGACACGAAGTACATTTTATTACCTCAAGTCTTCCTTTTCGATTAAATAAAGTATATTGTAATATTACATTTCATGAAGTAGAGGTTAATCAATATTCAGTCTTTAAATATCCACCATATGATTTAGCGTTAGCGAGTAAAATGGCGGAAGTTGCAAACAGAGAGGATTTAGACCTGCTTCATGTCCATTATGCTATTCCACATGCAATTTGTGCATATTTAGCTAAACAAATGGTGAAAAAAGATTTAAAAATAGTTACAACATTACATGGTACCGATATTACGGTGCTCGGGTACGATCAATCTCTGGCTGATATGATTCGATTTGGAATTGAATCATCAGATCAGGTAACGGCAGTATCAAATGCATTGGTTAATCAAACACATGATTTGCTGCATCCTGATAAAAAAATTGAAACAGTCTACAACTTTATTGATGATCGTGTTTATTATAAAAAGGATGCCATGCATTTGAAGAAAGAGTATAAAATTGCAGAAGATGAAAAGGTTATTATCCATGTATCAAACTTCAGAAAAGTAAAACGGGTCCAAGATGTTGTTTACGCTTTCCACAAAATACATAGAAAAGTAAATTCAAAGCTTCTTCTGGTTGGAGACGGTCCTGAAATGACATATGTCAATAGACTGGTACGAGAATTAGGCCTTGTTGAACATGTTTTATTTCTTGGTAAACAAGACAGTTTAGAAGAACTTTACTCAATCAGTGATTTAATTTTATTATTATCAGAAAAGGAAAGCTTTGGCTTGGTGCTCTTAGAAGCTATGGCGTGTGGTGTCCCTTGTATCGGGACGAATGCAGGTGGAATACCTGAAGTAATCCTTGAAGGTGAAACAGGATACATATGTGACGTAGGTGATATTGAGACTATTGCTATTAGAGCCATTCAAATATTATCTGATCAAGATTTACATAACAGAATGGCAGAAAGCGCCACAATTCTTGCTAAGGAACGTTTTCATTCTGATAAAATTGTTTCTCAATATGAATCAATTTACTATAAGTTACTAGAAGGTGTAAAAATTGGAGACTCCATTTGATGAAGCCAAACCGATTTTAGAAAAACTACATCAATCAGGCTTTGAGGCCTATTTTGTTGGTGGGGCAGTCCGTGATTTCTTATTAGGAAGAGAAATTGGAGATATAGATATCGCGACCTCAGCTAAACCAGAAGATATTAAGAACATCTTTCCTAAAACGATAGATGTTGGAGCAGAGCATGGCACAATTATTGTTTTGCATGAAAAAGAGCAGTATGAAGTCACGACATATAGGGCGGAATCAGGATACGAAGATTTCAGACGTCCAAAAAATGTCCAATTTATCACCTCATTAAAAGAGGATTTACGTAGAAGAGATTTCACCATTAATGCAATGGCTATGAACATTAATGGTGAAGTTTTTGATTATTTTCACGGTAAAAATCATATGAAACAAAAGTTGATTCATACTGTAGATTCGCCCAAAGAAAGATTTAATGAGGATGCCTTAAGAATGCTGAGAGCTCTTCGATTTGTAAGTCAATTACATTTCACCTTGGCTTTAGAAACAGAAGAAGCAATCAAACATCACGTTCATTTACTTGACGCAATCTCAGTTGAAAGAAAGACAACAGAAATAGAGAAGCTGTTAAAAGGTGTAAATGTTAAATCAGCTTTAAATCTTGTTATTCAATGCAAAGTATATAACTATTTACCAGGTTTTGTTGGAGGAAAATTGATGTTAGAAAAGCTTTCCTCCTTTCCGTTTAAATACCTTACTACAAGGGAAGAATTTTGGACTGTATTAACATATTATAGAAGCCCTTCTTCAGTTGAAATTTTTTTGAGAAAATGGAAACTACCAAATAAATTAATAAATTCTGTAAAAAAAAATCTTTCCTTCCTTACTATACAATTGAAAAATCGAGTATGGACAGATTTATTATTATATGAGGCTGGTCTTGGTACAGCAATTGCTGTTGAAAGGATCCGGTCTATTTTACTAAACTCGCAACAAATAAATGAAAATGTAAGTAAATTGAAAGTTTCTTTTAATCAATTACCTATCAAAACAAAAAAAGAAATAGCAGTTAATGGACATGATTTAATTAAATGGATAAATAAAGAACCAGGTCCTTGGGTCGCACAGGTAATGGAAGAAATTGAAAAAGCAATATTGTTGAAGAGAATAGAAAATAAAAGATCAGAAATAAAGGAGTGGCTATCAACATGCAGTCAGGACTTCGATCAAAATTATTAGAAGCCTTTTCAAACGCAGAAGGCGGTTTTGTATCAGGTCAAAAACTTAGTGAATATATTGGCTGCTCTAGAACAGCAGTATGGAAGCATATAGAGGACCTAAGAAAAGACGGATACGAATTAGAAGCAGTAAGGAGATTGGGCTATCGCATAACAAAAAAGCCAAATAAAATTAGTGATAATGAAATTAAAATTGGGCTTAAGACTATGAAAATGGGGCACCATGTTCATTTTGAAGAAACAGTATCTTCTACTCAAAAAATAGCTCAAACATTAGCAAATGAAGGAGCGGAGGAAGGGACCATTGTAGTTGCAGAACGACAAACAAATGGCAGAGGGAGAATGGCGAGACAATGGTATTCTCCCAGCGGGACAGGAATTTGGATGAGTCTTATTATCAGACCAAATATAGCTGTTCAGGCAGCTCCACAGTTGACCCTTTTAACGGCAGTAGCCATTGTACAAGCTATTGAGGAGATTACTCCACTAAAGCCTGATATAAAATGGCCAAATGACATTTTAATTAATGGAAAAAAGCTGGTTGGTATTTTAACAGAATTACAGGCTGAAGCCGATAGGGTACATTCGATCATAATTGGAACAGGAATAAATGTAAATCAATCCATATCTGATTTTCCAGAGGAGCTGCATCATGTTGCAACGTCCATTCATTTAGAAACAGATAAACAATGGGATCGAGCCCAATTGATTCAAGAGATACTCTTGAAATTTGAGAATCTCTACTCACTTTATTTAGCACAAGGTTTTAGACCAATTAAGTTACTTTGGGAAGGCTATGCTGTTAGTTTACAAAAGCCAATTACGGCAAGAACAATAAATGGCACTGTTGAGGGGAAAGCAATTGGGATAAATGATGCTGGCGTTTTATTAATTCAAACAAGTGACGGTTCGGTAAAACAGATTTATTCAGCAGATATTGAACTTCAGTAATATAAAAATGAATGTTTTTTATGCTGTAACACAATGGTGTTTAGCAAATTTTTCTGCTATACTTTTCTATGGGTAGTATCTAAATTAGAACTACACCGTTAAAAGAAAAATATTGAGTAATAATTGCTTATTATCAGTAATAATAAGAACAAAAATTTCGTTAATTTAACCTGCCTTGATCCATGAATGGACTAGGACAGAGGGATGAATCTGACTATAAAAACTTCTAATCCTTCTATCTTTGTTGATATGAAGGATTTTTATATTAAATTAATTAAGTGATTATGGGAGCATATTTTTTACCAAATATTCAGGTCATTCATCTTCTCTCCTTAGTTTTTCTTTTAATGTACTACCCAACAATACTGTTAAAGTCATAAGTTCCACATCTATTGACTGGGAGGGAAAACATGAAAACAAGACAAGATTTTATGAAGATGAAGGAAAGAAATGAGCCGATTACCATGTTGACAGCATATGATTTTCCTAGTGCTAAGCAAGCTGAACTTGCAGGAATTGATATGATCCTTGTAGGAGATTCACTGGGGATGGTTGTACTTGGTTATGACTCTACAATCCCGGTAACCGTTAATGATATGATTCATCATACTAAAGCTGTTAAACGTGGTGCAAAGGACACTTTTGTTGTAACAGATATGCCGTTTATGTCCTACCATCTTTCAAAGGATGAAACAATGAAAAATGCGGCTAGAATTATGCAGGAAGGTGGGGCGGATGCTGTTAAATTAGAAGGAGCTGATGGTGTAACTTCTGTTATCGAAGCGCTTACTTTCGGAGGGATTCCAGTTATTTCCCACTTAGGTTTGACACCACAATCAGTTAATGTACTCGGTGGATATAAAGTGCAAGGAAAAGATACGGAAGCAGCAAAAAAACTAATTGCTGATGCTAAACGATGCCAGGAAGCAGGTGCGATCGCTCTCGTATTAGAGTGTGTTCCGCAACAATTAGCAGAAGAGATTACAAAATTACTAACAATCCCTACTATTGGAATTGGTGCTGGCCGTCAAACAGATGGTCAAGTCTTGGTGTACCATGATTTAGTAGGCTACGGATCTGGATATGTCCCGAAATTTGTCAAACAATACGGAACCATTTCTGAAACAGTTCAGACCTCAATTAGTCAATATATATCAGATGTCAAAAATAGAGCATTTCCTGAAGAAAAACACTCTTTTAATATGAAAGAGGAAGTATTGCACAGCTTGTACGGGGGAATAAGTAAATGATTGTCGTTGAAACAAAACAAGATCTTATAAATAAATTGGATAGCTATCAAAGTTATCAGACTATTGGATTTGTACCCACAATGGGCTTTTTACATGAAGGACATGTAAAGCTTATTGAAGAAGCCAGGAAGGCAAACGATATTGTGGTCTTGAGTATTTTTGTTAATCCTCTGCAGTTTGGTCCTAATGAGGATTTTGAGTCATATCCAAGAGATGCAGAACGCGATGAAGCGATTGCCAAACAAGCGGGTGTAGATATGCTGTTTAGACCTCAAGTAGATGAAATGTATCCCAAGAAACCTTCATATACAGTTTCTGTTCAGAATCGCGTAAATGTTCTATGTGGAAAATCCAGAAGTGGGCATTTTGACGGAGTTGCAACTGTACTTACAAAGCTATTTCATTTAGTGCAGCCTAATCGGGCTTATTTTGGAATGAAAGATGCTCAGCAGGTTGCTGTTATTGATGGATTAATCAAAGAGTTTCATTTTCCAATTGACTTAGTACCTGTTTCGACAGTTAGAGAGGAAGATGGCTTAGCAAAAAGTTCTCGCAATGTTTATTTAAATGAAGAAGAACGATCACAGGCACCTATCTTATATAAAAGCTTAAAAATAGCAGAGGAAACGATTTTAAATGGAGAAAGAAATAAACAGGCAATCATTGAGCAAGTTTCATCATTAATTAAAACAGAAACTTCCGGTATAATTGATTATATTGAAATTTTATCGTATCCCGAGCTTAAGGAACTAGATGTAATTAACGGTAAAATCATTATTGCCTTAGCAGTTAAGTTTACAAATGCAAGACTAATTGATAATATAACGATTGAAATTTAATGAAATATAAAATAATGACAATATAGATAAAAAAATTGTTTGGGGGAAAAAATGAATGTTTCGTACAATGTTGAATGCTAAAATTCATCGTGCACGAGTAACAGAAGCGAATTTAAACTATGTTGGCAGTATAACAATTGACCAGGATATTATAGATGCAGTAGGTATGCTTCCAAACGAAAAGGTGCAAATAGTGAACAATAACAACGGTGCCCGCCTTGAAACTTATATCATACCCGGAGAAAGAGGGAGCGGGGTAGTATGTCTAAATGGGGCAGCAGCAAGACTTGTTCAAGAAGGTGATGTTGTCATCATCTTAACTTATACAATGATAGCTGAAGAGAACATTACTAGTCACCAGCCAAAAATAGCAATTATGGATGAGAATAATAAAATTGTTGAAATCTTAGGGCAGGAACCAGCTGCTACAATCCTGTAAAGGTAAAAGACCTACCTCATAATTGACTCTTTCGGACAGTAACCTTCGAAAAAGTCTTTTATAGATAGGTCTTATTTAATTTTTACATCATTTTATAGATAAGCCGCCCTTTACATTTTTGAAAAGTTATTCAAAACTCCTTCAGATTAGGGTAAACTATTACAACAGGCAATGAGAAAAAGATACTTCGGTGAATATTATTCGGTGAAGCTTTTTGAAATAATAGAGGTGTTTAATTTGAAAGTACAACGTTATGTTGTTATTGACTTAGAAACGACTGGAAATTCTCCCAAAAAAGGAGATAGAATTATACAAATTGCGGCTGTCGTCATTGAGAATAATAAAATTGTTGATCGATATATGAGCTTTGTTAATCCATTACAAAGCATTCCTTTGTTTATTGAACAATTAACAGGGATAACAAACGAAATGGTTGAGAATGCACCGACATTCGATGAAATTGTAAAGGATATTCATACATTACTCAAGGACTCGTATTTTATAGCACATAATGTGTATTTTGACTTATCATTTTTACAGGAAGAATTTATGAGATGCGGTTACCAATTTTCGGGACCGGTAATTGATACAGTGGAATTATCAAGAATGGCATTTCCTACTGAGAAAAGTTATAAACTCTCGGATCTTAGTGAAGAGTTCAAAATGGATCACGAAAACCCTCATCGCGCTGATAGTGATGCCGAAGCCACAGCCTTGCTGTTTTTACATATTATAAAAAAATTAACTGTGTTACCAATTATCACACTTCAACAGCTTTCAAAGTTGTCAAGGTCATTTATTAGCGATATGGAAGATGTATTTGAACAGATCCTCTCAGAAAAATTAGTGAATTTAGAACAACAAATACATCCTGAAATTGAGATTGTAAGAACATTGGCATTGAGAAAAAGAATGAAAGAAAATGAAGCATCATCGACTCCAATTTTATCAAAAGAACAATTTTTGGACCTTTTTTCGAATAAAAATGATGAGATAAAAAGAGCATTCCCTTTATTTCATGAAAGGGTAGGCCAGATAAAAATGATTGAAGATATCATTGAGGCCTTCTTAACTCATCAACATGTATTAATTGAAGCTGCAACAGGAATCGGGAAAACGATGGCTTACCTGGTCTCAGCCATCTTTTATTCTCTACAAGAATCAAGACCCATTGTTATTAGTACGTATACGAATAACTTGCAGATGCAAATAATGGAGCAGGAAATTCCTGTTTTAAAGAAGCTTTTACCAGTATCTTTTTCAGCAACACTTTTAAAAGGCCAAAGCCATTATTTATGTTTGCAAAAGTTTGAACAATCGTTAAAAGATTCAGATGATAATTATGACTATATTTTAACTAAAGCTCAAATATTAATATGGTTAACAGAAACTGTCAGCGGAGACTTGGATGAATTAAATTTACCTTCTGGCGGTAAAACAATATGGGATAATCTACATGTTGATCAATCATCATTTTTAAACAATCCTTTTCAAATGTTTTGTTTTTATCAACAAGCAAAGGAAAAAGCTTTATCCGCAAATATAATCATTACGAACCATGCTATGTTATTATCCGACTTATCCCGTGACCAAAAGCTTTTACCAACATACCAGGAAGTAATCATTGATGAAGCACATCACTTTCACCATGTAGCAACTGAACAGCTTGGTGTAAGATTTCATTATTTAGATCTGCATCACTTGATACATAACCTTGGAAATACACATTCAACAGGACTATTAAAGCAATTTGTGAAAATTCAAAATGAGCATAAATTCTCAGCTTCATTTTATAAAATTGACGATCTACTTATTCAGTTACAAGAAGAAAATCACCAATTTTTTGCAGGGTTGCATTCATATGTATTAAAACAGAAAAAAGACAACCCATTAAACCGAGCATCCTATCGATATCTTCCAAATAAGGAGAATAACCGGACTTGGGATTCATTATTAGAGTTAGCTAAAAGACTTCAATTCATGATGAAAGATATCATTCATTTAATGGAAAAAGAAAGTCAGGGAATTGATGAATCTTATATAATGTCTAAGTCTATAAAGGAAAAGTTAGTTCTTGAAGACTTTAAGCAGAGCATTTCATTGCTGGAAACGTATAAAAATCACTTTGACTTTTTATTTTTTGATCAAAATGATTTGGTCGTAAGGTGGATTGAAATAGATACTAAAGGTGCGAAAAATGCAGTATCTATTTATGCACAACCTATAGAAGTAAACGATTATTTAGCTGATGAATTTTTTTCACACATTCAAAGTGCAATTTTAACATCTGCAACATTAACAATAAAAAAATCGTTTTCATACATGTTGCAAACTATAGGCCTGTCAGATTTTTATCCAAAGCAATTACGAATTGAAACACCATTTAACTATGAAAAACAAGTTAAAATGTTTATTCCTAGTGATATGCCAAATGTGAATGATGTTACACTTGAGGAGTATTCAGAAGCAATTGCTGTACATATAAGTACTGTTTCACAGATAACAGAAGGTAAGCTGCTTGTTTTATTTACCTCTTATGAAATGTTAAGAAAAACATATGCATTGTTAAAGGAAGATGAAACACTAGAGGATTTTGTTATCATGGGACAGGGTACAGGAAGTGGAAGCCGAAGTAAGTTAACCAAAAACTTCCGTCAGTTTGATAAAGCCATTTTATTAGGGACAAGCAGTTTTTGGGAAGGTGTTGATTTTCCCGGTAATCAACTAAAAGCACTAATGATTGTGCGTCTTCCGTTTGCTTCTCCAGATGAACCAACTGTTGCAGCTACATGTCAACTTTTAGAAAGCAAAGGAATGAACTCTTTTTACCACTATTCACTTCCAGAGGCTATTTTACGATTTAAACAAGGATTTGGAAGATTAATTCGAAATGAAAAGGATAAGGGAATTTTGTTTATATTAGATAATCGGATCCTATCCACTAAATATGGAAGAGATTTTATCACATCTATTCCAAAATTAGAAATTGAACATAAACCAATGCACCTTTTAACACATTCAATCGATGATTGGATTAATGAGTAGCATGTCTTTACGATATGATCTTTACACATGAAATCTTTCTAATAAAAAAATGGCTGATAAAAGGATCAGCCATTTAAAATGTGGGTTAGGAGAAAATTATGTTCACGTACATGTTTTCACTTTATAATTAATCAATATATACAACAAAATATAGGTTGTTGTAATGTTATTGTGTCCAGAGCTAACTGACATATAAGTTACAATATTTGTGTTTGACAGGAGGAATATTACATGGAAAGTAAAATTGAAATTGTTTCAACGGTCACTGTTGATCATTCTGATGATCTATATAAAATTGTTGACTTATTAAATAGAACATTGAAAAGAAATGACTTAATGTTTGGTCTTGCACTTGATCAAGAGGACAAATCTAAAGCAGTATTTACAATATACCGTACATAAGGATGTAAATTACAATGGAGAAAAAAATTGTTATACCATTATTTATTTTGGGAGTTCTTATCATATCCGGAATTTGGATTTTAACATCAAGTTATTTAACTGCAAGAGGGCAGTATGAGGATGGACATGAACAATCCAAGCAGTTTGCTATGGAAGAAGCAAACCTTAAAAACATCAGTAAAATTAACACATTTAATTCAGATCAAAAATACCATGTTATTACAGCCACAAACAATGAAAATGAACAGGTATATGGATGGATTTCAAATATTAAAAAAGAAAGAAAAATGATAGTAAAGAAAAAAACAGTTGGAATAACAAAAAATGAGGCTTTGGAAAGTGTAAATGAAGAGCATAATCCCTCAGAAATTATTAGTGTCCAGCTTGGTATGGATGAGGGAATACCTATTTGGGAAGTAAAATACCAAGATGAATCAGATCGATATACATTTGATTATGTCAACTTTTATGATGGGAAAATCATCAAGCATATGGCCTTAAAAAAATCGTAGCTGTAAATTATCCGAAAGTTTCGCCTTATCTCCGTTATATTGCGGCACTTCAGAAAAAAACGTATAATAATACGATGTAAAGTACATAAAAGAGATATACATCGTGCTTGATGGAGGGAACAAAGTGAAAACAACAATTGCAGAAGTTGGAAAATATGTTGGACAAGAGGTAACGATTGGAGTTTGGCTTGCAAATAAGCGCTCCAGTGGTAAAATTGCATTCCTTCAACTTAGAGATGGTACAGGATTTATCCAAGGTGTCGTCGTAAAGGCAGAAGTAGAGGAAGAAATATTTAATAAAGCAAAATCAATTACCCAAGAAACATCTTTATATATATCTGGAATAGTTAGAGAAGATGAGCGTTCTCCGTTTGGTTATGAGCTCGGGATCACAAATATTAAAGTGATTACAGAATCTGTAGATTATCCGATAACACCGAAGGAACATGGAACTGAATTCTTAATGGATCACCGTCATTTGTGGCTACGGTCAAAACGTCAGCATGCTGTAATGAAAATTAGAAATGAAATCATCCGTTCCACATATGAATTCTTCAATAATGAAGGGTTTGTAAAAGTGGATCCACCTATTTTAACTGGAAGTGCTCCAGAAGGTACTTCTGAGCTTTTCCATACCAAATACTTTGATGAGGATGCATACCTTTCTCAAAGTGGACAGCTTTATATGGAAGCAGCAGCAATGGCATTAGGAAAAGTTTTCTCTTTTGGTCCGACTTTCAGAGCTGAAAAGTCCAAAACACGTCGTCATTTAATTGAATTTTGGATGATTGAACCAGAAATGGCCTTTTATGAATTTGAGGATAATCTTAAAGTTCAAGAAGAATATGTATCGTTCATCATTCAAAATGTTTTAGAAAATTGTTCCCTTGAACTAAATACTTTAGGAAGAGATGTAGCTAAATTAGAAAAAGTTAAAGCTCCATTCCCTAGAATTACTTATGATGAAGCGATTAAGTTCCTTCATGAAAAAGGGTTTACTGAAATTAAATGGGGCGATGATTTTGGAGCACCACATGAAACGGCAATTGCAGAAAGTTATGAAAAACCGGTGTTTATTACACATTATCCTACAAGTCTAAAGCCGTTTTATATGCAACCTGATCCGAACCGTGACGATGTGGTTTTATGTGCAGATTTAATTGCACCTGAAGGCTATGGAGAAATCATAGGCGGTTCAGAACGTATTCACAATGCCGAGCTACTTAAACAGCGAATTGATGAACACAAACTGGATGAACAAGCATATGATTGGTATCTTCAATTAAGAAAATATGGATCTGTTCCACATTCAGGATTTGGACTAGGTCTTGAAAGAACAGTTGCTTGGTTAAGTGGTGTAGAGCATGTTCGAGAAACCATTCCATTCCCGCGTTTATTAAATCGACTTTATCCGTAATATTAAGAAAACTGACTCTCTCATGTGGGTCAGTTTTTCATTTTTCATTTTCCTTAATTGGCAATATCAACCGAAGCTTATTATATACAATGTGAAGAATTGTCATGGTATACTACCATAAGGTAAGGGGTGTTTTTATGAATAAAGAGCAATTTATTGATCTACAAGAAACAGGAAATATATCTGTTCCGGTTATTTTATTAAATTACTATGTAAAGTTAGGTTTAAACGAACAAGAACTCATTTTGCTTCTTCAAGTAAAAAAATTCAAAGAAATCGGAAATCAATTTCCTACTCCCACAGAACTCTCAGAGCATATGTTCATTTCAACCGGAGAGTGTACCGGAATCCTCAGAAAATTAATTCAAAAAGGCTTTTTAATGATAGAAGAACATCAACATGAGTCTATTCTTTTTGAGCAATATTCATTAAAGCCGTTATGGGACAAGCTTTATACTTTTCTAATTAATGAAAGCAACCGAAAAATTCAGGAGCAAAACAAAAAAGAGGACGAAAGTTTATATACTGTTTTTGAAAATGAATTTGGTCGTCCGCTTTCTCCTTTTGAATGTGAAACACTGTCTATTTGGATCGATCAAGAAGATTATGACCCTGTTATTATTAAAGCAGCGTTAAGAGAAGCAGTTATGTCAGCAAAGCTTAATTTTCGGTATATAGACCGAATTCTTTTTGAATGGAAGAAAAACGGTATTAGGACGATAGATCAAGCTCGTAATCATTCCAGAAAATTCCGTCAACATCAGGGGACTCAAGGAAATAAGCCAGACCAGCAAGAAGAGTATGAAAGAAAGGTTCCATTTTATAACTGGCTTGAAAATTAACGCAGTAGTTTGTATCGAAAGAAGGTGAAAATGGTGTTAACAAAAGTACAGATCCGAGAATGTTTGGATACGATAGGGGAAATGTTTCCTGACGCACATTGTGAATTGGTACATGAAAATCCGTTCGAATTAGTAATAGCTGTTGCGTTATCAGCCCAATGTACAGATGCACTTGTAAATAAAGTAACGAAAAACTTGTTTGAGAAATATAAAACTCCTGAAGACTATCTTGCTGTTTCTCTGGAAGAATTGCAAACAGATATTAAATCAATTGGCTTATTTAGAAACAAAGCAAAAAATATTCGTAAGCTATGTGAGACATTGCTTGAACACTACAATGGTGAGGTACCAAATGATCATACAGAGTTAACGAAACTTGCCGGAGTAGGTAGAAAAACAGCAAATGTGGTCATGTCTGTTGCCTTTGGTGTACCGGCAATTGCAGTGGATACTCATGTTGAGAGAGTGAGTAAAAGACTCGGTATATGCAAGTGGAAGGATTCCGTTTTAGAAGTTGAGAAGACGCTGATGAGAAAAGTACCTGAAGAGGAATGGTCGCTTACTCATCATCGATTAATCTTTTTTGGAAGGTATCATTGTAAGGCTCAATCGCCTAAATGTGAGAGTTGTCCATTATTACACTTATGCAGAGAAGGACAAAAGCGAATGAAAAAGGAAAAAATAATAAATGCAAAATAGCAATGAATTATGGGAAATTCCTGCATCATTTCGCAATCCTCTTTTTTATCCCGATAAGAATAGCTTCCAACAACAAGATACAAGCGTTATTTCACAAGTCCTCTCACATGAACCTTTTTATTTTGATATGTTATATGCTCTTAAAGAAACACTAGAATGTAATCCTTGGGAAAATCCTAAGGATTTTGTTTCAATAATTTTGGGTGAGTGGAAACAATTAAAGGGAAATGCAAGAGAGATATACAAGCAAAAAGAAAGATCCAATAAATCGGAACGTATACTTGTCCACTGTGTCTCTCTTTTTATAGCTTGTTTATTTTGGTTAAACCGTTCACCTGTACCTGGACTGCGTCCTTCCGATATGGAACTGGATGACTTTTATAGAAAGCCGGTAAATTGCAAAGAACGGCTTTTATTTATTATGTCAAAACCTACTCAGTATCACGCTTTTATTCAGCTAGAACAACTTTTTAATGAATGTGAAAAAATATATGCAAAGGCAATTGCACTTAAACAAATTTAAGGAGATTATTTCATATGAAGTAATCTTTTTTTGTGAAAACAAAAAGAAAAGAACCGATCATAAATCGGTTCTTTAGAAATATTGTTTATTGTCCTTCTTCAGGTTCTTCCTCTTCTTCGTTACTTCCATTTGAGTTAGTAGGAGGAACTGTTGTTTCTACATCTGGTGCGGTTGGTGTTTCACCATTTCCGTTATCCTGACCATCTTCGTTCTGGTTGTCCTGGTTACCATCTTGATTATTGTTATCTGTATTGCCATTTTGACCGTTGCCGTTATTCCCGTTATTTTCATCCTGATTATTTCCGTTATTTTCCTCATTACCTTCTTCGTCTGGTTGAGTCTCTTCGTCAGTACCATCTTCAGGTAATTCAGGAACATCAATTTCAGGTTCAGGTACCTGTACCTTTGTCGCTGCAGCAGCACTGCGGTTATTATCATCTTCATCACTTACAGCTACAACCTGGTATGAATAAATAGCTCCAGGAATAACATCACTAATTGTAAAACTCTTGTCTTTTGATTTGTTTACAACTTCATATGGACCCTCATCAATCGATTGTTTCACTTCGAATGAAACATTCTCTGTGTCTCCATATTCCCAATTTAAACTAATAGAATTATTTACTTGATCATAGTTAATCGATAAATTTGATGGTTTATCAATTTCAACTTTTTCAAATTTCTTAGAAACAGTCGTTGGTTCATCGCCTTTTACGAAGTATTCATACGTAATATTGCTGGATGGCGTGTATTCACTTGCTAATTTGGCAGGATTTGAGCCTTTTTCAATGGCTTTTTCAACAACACTGTTTGGTTGTTCAAAATCAGAATCATCATCACCTGCTATTTCTTGGAATACTTCTCTAAACATCGCTCTTGCTAGTCGTTGGTCAGAAGAATCTAAATATACTTTGTCACTGTCTTCCGTAATATTATACCCGGTCCAAACAGCAGCCGTATAATTTGGATTATATCCTACAAACCAGGCATCCTTAGAGGCCCCAGATGGAACATTGTATTTTGCTTTATCATCTTCCGAGAAATTGGTTGTTCCTGTTTTACCTGCTATATTTACATTTGAAATTTGAACAGATTTACCTGTGCCGTATTCCACAACAGATTTCATCATATCCGTTACCATGAAGGCTGTATAATCACTCATAGCCGGTTCCGGATCTGGAGCTAGACTGATTTCTGTACCATCACTTAATACAATTTTCTTAACGGCATATGGCTCATTGAAAATCCCGTTATTACCAAATGCACTGAAAGCACCTGCCATTTGAAGAGGGGATACTCCATGATCAAATCCTCCGATTGCATAGGATTCATAGATTTCTTCCAATGGGATACCTAATCCTTGTGCGAAGTCTTGGGCTTTTTCTAAACCAACTGCTTGTAATGCTTTTAATGCAGGGATATTACGTGAATCTGCTAAAGCATCACGAATGGACATCCATCCTTTAAATTTTCGATCCCAGTTATTAATTGGTGTTCCATTACTGTAAGTATATGATTCATCGTTAATTTGTTCATAAGTCGACCATTTCTCATGTTCAATAACCGGGCCGTAATCTAATACAGGCTTAATTGTTGAACCAGGCTGACGTCTTGTATCAGTAGCATAGTTATAACCGCCTACAGGCTGATTACGGCCTCCACCGATTGCTCGAATTTCACCTGTTTTTGTGTCGATTAAGGCGATTCCAGCTTGAAGTTTATCATCAGGAAAATCAACTGCATCACCATTCATAACATTTTCAACCGTATCCTGTGCATCAGGGTCCAGTGTCGTATAAATCTGTAATCCGGCTGATCCTGCATCAATATCTGTTTTTTCTTTTACTTCTTCTATTACTTCTTCTACAAATGCATGATATGGATTCGCTTTTTCAGTATCCTCAATTACTGTTGATTGAACAGGGATACTTTTTGCTTCATCGGCTTCAGCTTTTGTAATAAATCCGTGCTTAGCCATTAGTGTTAACACAATGTTACGACGTTTTTCAGCACTTTCAGGATTTGTCCTAGGGTTGTAGTTATTTGGACTTTGCGGAATGCCCGCAATCATTGCTGCTTCATGAAGTTCTAACTCACTTAAGTCTTTTCCATAAAACGATTCAGCTGCTTGTGCTACTCCATAAACATTACCAGGAAAATATATTTTGTTTAAATACATCTCAAGAATTTCCTGCTTAGAATATTTTTGTTCTAGTTGAAAAGACAGCCATAATTCTTGAACTTTACGTGAAATTGTTTTTTCTGGAGTTAATAAAGAGTTCTTAATAACCTGCTGTGTGATCGTACTTGCACCTTCTGCACCAAACCCTTCTTGAATATTGGCAACAAGAGCTCCGCCAAGACGTATGACGTCAACACCATTATGTTCATAAAATCGTGCATCCTCAGTTGCTAAAACAGCATTCTCAAGCACTTTTGGAATTTCATCGTACGGTACATATGTACGCTTTACTTGACCAAATTCGGTGATTTCGTCACCATTCATATCATATATCTTTGATGAAAATGAATCTTTTAGTTTTTTATCATCCAGTGGAGGTGCCCCGGCAACCATTACAGCAAATGTAACACCGCCGGCCAACATACCGACAATACCAATTGCTAAAAGGCTTATAAGGATCTTTTTCCATAATCCAGCTTTTGGTTTTTTATTCTTTTTTTTCTTTGAACTTTGTTGAGCCTGTTTTTTTCTTCGTTCTTCACGACTCTTATATTGTTCAGACATGTAATTCCAACCTTTCATTTTAGGCTATACTCATTTTTCTCTCATTAGAAATTTAGTTCAAATTTAAGGATCTTTAAAAATATAGTTTATCTATTATTTTGATATAGTCAATCCTTGCTTGATATCCAGTAGGGATGATATGGCCACTTTCATTTAATTCGTCTATAGTGATAGATTTTCTACCGCCATTTAATTGCCGATCCCAAAAGGTTAACAGATGTTTAGAATCCAAATAATAAAATTGATTGAATGCAGATAAAATAACAAAACAAATTCCATCTTGAAATAGGACATTTTTCATATGCTCAATTTGATGGGCATGGAAATTTTGTAAAGGAAATGATGTTTTATTTTTTGTTTCCTTTGCTTCAAAATCAATATATTTTCCACGATAAATGCCATTATAATCCGTTGTTGAACTTTGCTTAAAGTATGCTTCTTTAATGACAGCGGCACTTCTTCTGGGATAGTCCACATTCACAATTTGCACAGGTGTTGGTTTTTTATGTATTACAGCTACTTGATTTTCAAGATAATATTTATTTGTCTCGTTTAAATCATCTTCAAGTGACATACCACGGTTACTGTAGGTAATAGAAGGTGGCTGTTTTTTCTTTTGTTCAACCTTTGGTTCATAAGGCTTTCCGTTAGGATAACGAAAGATCATACTTTACCTCCTCTTTAAAACTACTACCTATCATACCAAAAAAAATGAAAAAGGAATGATAAAAAAGTTTCAATTTTGTTAATGCGTACATACTTCTTTATCGGGTAACAATAGAAGTATGAGGAGTGTAGAGGATGAAAATGATTAAAAATAGTAAAGAAACAATAGTAAATGAACCATCATTGCTTGCTCATATTCATCATGATACGAATAAATATAATATTGACAATATTACAAGAACAAGTGCCTATGAAAAAATTTATTTTAGGCATCCTGAGATAAAATGGGCTTTCTTGGCAAGCATGGTCTCCAGAAATGCCGGTTGGAATATGACAGACCTTGAAGGTAATTGGTTTAGAAAAGCCCTTAACTCAGAGAAAAGAAATTTATTATTTATGACATATGAACGCGCAAACTGGACCATTTTTCAAGATGCCTATCCACAGTTACTTATTTATGAATATTCAAAACGATATAAGAAACCATTATTTTATCTTTTAACCCATTTTAGTGTCTCAAAGTTTATGGTAGAAGAATGGGAATATTTTTGGGAACATCAATCAATGGAACGCCTTATGACATCACTTATTATTAATGAACAAAACGTTATACAACAACCCGTTATTAAACAAAAAATTTATAAACAGCATGTCTTTCATTCAGCCCCGTATAAACTTCAAGATTTGTTTCATTTCAGTACAGTCATTTTTCCAACTTTACAAGGGAAATTATATGGTTTTTCCGTTTATAACTTTCAAAACCTAACTAATCGGATAGACTTGGGAAAACGATTGGGCTGGCTATTATTTCATGCTGGTTTATATCAGCAGTTTGAAGCATTTGCAAAAACTGTTCCTCATACTGGATCAAGATATGATTATGAAAAATACTTTCCCGAAAAGAGAAGAAGAGAAACTCCTTTGTTACGAATGGCATATCCAATTGTCTCCCATACATTAGACGGAAAAAGAAAAGATTGGTTTCATGGTCAGAATATAAAAAAATGGTTTAAGGAAAAGAAAATACCACAAAATTATGAGGTAACGGATTGGTTTAAACATAAACAAGATCAATTACACCTTTTGACTCTATTGCAAGAGTATTGGAGGAATGGATAAAAAGAGCTTGAAAATAGGTAAAAGCAAGGCAATTGAGCCTTGCTTTTTAAAAGACTAGTTGCCCTTATGTAGAAGGACGATTTGGACCGTCTAACTTTTTATCAGTAGGGATTTTTGTTTTGTCTTCAGCTGTTTGTTGTTTACCTTTAGGTTTTTTTGCCATTTTTAGCACCTCCTACAGTTATTTTGTGCGATCATCCTCATTTCCATACAGGTCAAAAGAAGGTGTCGAAAAATGCATAAATTCACTTTCTTTGCCGAATAGAAACTAGTTTTGTCAAGCTTGAAGGGGGAAAGAATGAAATGACGAATACATAGCAATAGAGGAGGGAGAATGATGAAAAATATGATTGAAAAAAGTGTAATTGAGGAAAAGTTAGCAGAATTGGAAACTGAATTAATAAAACTAGAGATGGCCTTAGATCACCATAAAACACCAGCAAGACTTGAGAATAAGATCATGGATAAAGTTAATCAAATAGATCGTCAACTAACAACAATATCAAAAGCATCAATTACAAACAAAGCACATCATAAACAAGATCATTATAAGCAATATCAATTCCCTGTCGCTGCAACGAATGCGTAATGAAAAAAGTGTAATATAGAGGAGAATTTGATATGATTAGCTTGAGGTGAACAAATTGAGCTATATAAATCTAATCAAATCCTCACTACATCTGTTAAAATGTTTAACTGAATGTAAGCACAGATTTGAGTCTTTACAAACTAAGCCTGAAAAAACAGAGATATACTTTTATGAACAGGTTAAACCAACTTTTGAACTGGTTAAACATAAAGCAAATGCTTGGGAACAACATGCATTAGATTGGATAAAAAAGGAGAAACCTAAATATATCCATCAAACACAAATTGAGTCCGCCATGGAAAATATAGAGCAAGTAGTTCTCCAATCGTTTTATAAAGACGTAAACAAACAACGATTTCATAACCTACATCACTCAGTTGAATATGTATTAAATACAATTATGGATGAAATAGAAAAAAAGGACGCCTCTCAATAAGAGTACGTCCTTATTCGTTTTATTTCACTCATCAACCTTTATACTAACAGGACGTTCGTTTTCGGTCCCAACTGTTTTTATGTCATATTCTACATGTTCTGTATTTTTAGCTGTAACTTCTTGACCATGATTTGGAATTGTAGGAGCATGTCCTTTTTCTTTATGATTAAAATGTTTACCTCGTGCCATTGTATAACCTCCTTTTCATGACTCATTCCTAATATGAACTAACCTAAAGATATTCATGTATGAACATAGATAAATTATTATTAGTGAATCCTTTCGATTAGCGGCTTTCCTTTCACATTATAGGCAAATGAATCATATAATACAGTACCATTAATAAGCTATAGGGAGGTTTAACTACATGCACCAAACATACCCGTATTTCAATAGAAGGTCCCGGAGAAGAGAAAATGAATACTTTCAAACATTTCCTTACTATGAACACCAATCTGTTGGATATCAAAATCAGCAATATATAAATCCATTGTTGTCTCAAGCACATTCATTCCATCAAAATGGTTACCAACAACCATTTCAGTCCTATCAACAGCCATATGCTAATGGTAGTTATAACGGAAATGTTGAAAATACTTTTACGAATTATCCTTATCCTACGCCATATCCAAAGCCCTTACCTTATTTTAAGCAGCCTCAGCCTAGTGGATTCCAAAACGTCTTATCACAATTTAAGAAAACTGACGGACAGTTAGATTTTAATAAAATGATGGACACAGCAGGTCAAATGATGAATGCTGTTAATCAAATGGGCGGGCTTTTTAAAGGTGTAACATCTATGTTTAAATAGTGTGTAGCATTTCATAGAAGGCTATTTAAAAGGGACTGTCAAGTTGAGACAGCCCCTTAAAATCATGAGTTATTTTTTAAATATTTCTTAGCAAGAAGTTCTTTTACTTCACGATAAGATAGACCTGAATTAGCATTTAACCTTTTAACTTCCTCTACATCTGTATTTGAATATTTCTTTGTATTAAAATGTTTCATTTGTTTCAATACCTCTATGTTTGTCTTCCATCCGTTCTTTTCTAACTCTTAATGCATAATTCGCTGTTTGAAGATTAGAAATAGCGATCGAGTTTTCCGGGCAGGCGAAATCACCATTTTGATGAGATTTTAATTGGTCTACGAGAACGCTAATAACATCTTCTACTTGACAGCCATTCACACCTTCACGATCAATTGCCCCGGTTTGGAACTTGATATTAATGTAATGATTACTATTTCTATTCATTAGAACCTCCTGTTTAAAGACTATAATAGCAGCTCATAAACTTCATTAAGCTGATTACCTCTTATAAAGTCTTGTTCATTAAACGCATATTTAATTTCATCAGGTAAAACATTATTTAAAAATTGAATTTCATCTTCTTCAAGTATTCGAACAAAGTCTAATTCAGTATGGAATTTTCCATTTGTTAACTTGTTAGTAATTCTCTTACATACTGAGCTTCTATCGTAATTTGATAATGCTTCTCTTAAGTATCCCAGAGTAAAGTCCATCTTTCATCATTCCTTAAAAAAATTTTCATATGCAGGTGAATTTGAATGATCTGTTGCATAAGGATTATCTTCTTTCACATTATCCTTGTCCAAGTTCGTTTTAATGACGAGAGATGGTGAATGTGATGGCTCAGCTATTAATCGGTCATCAAGCTCTTTGAAATCGGGTAATTTGTTATTTTTATTAGGCATATTCTATGCACCTCCTTCATTTATTGTTTGATGTGAATCGTTTTTCTCTCACGACAATTTTTGGATTTTTTTTAACGTGTAAATTCGTGTGATTAAAGTCATCATAAGAAGGAGGTGATGTAGATGAAGAAAAATACAATCAAAAATCAAGAAGTTACAAGATCAGCCAAGGATTTAGCAAAGGATCCAACTCCTGAAGAAAATCCAAAATACGGGAGTAAATCTCACAAAAATAGTTAAATGAAAAAACGCCAGCTCTCGTTTTAGTGCCTATTAAAAGAGAGTCGAGCGTTTTTATTTTGATTTGAAATTTGCTTAAGCGTACCTATTTACGAAATTTAATTAAACATTGTAGAATATTTATATAGAATCATCTTCAAGTAATATTTGTGTAGACTTCTTAGGAATTGTAACAAGCAAAGATCCGTTTTTATATTTGGTTTTTATCTCGTGTTCTTCTACCTTATAGGGAAGGACAATGGTTTTTGACAAACTGTCAAGTGATGAGTAACTTCTAAAAGTTGAAGAATTTTCGTTATACTCTTTGATTTCTTCCCGATTGGTAATGGAAATCGTCAAATATTGATCCATGAGCTCCAGTTTTATCTGCTCTTTTTTAACTGGTGGAATTTGCATATCAATTACACATGTTTGATCTGTTTCGTAAGTATTAACATGTATCGATTTTTGTGGAAATGAACCTTCAAACATAGAATCAAACTCATTCATAAATTGTCTGATTGGTTCAGAACGAAAGAAATGATCAACTATTTGAAAAAAATCCATTTGTTCGTTTTGAGGGTCTTGTTTATTATTTGTCAATTCATTTTTCTTTCTCATAATGTAACCTCCTTGCCTTGTTATGTCAGAGTATTATATGTTGAGGAAGATCTAAGTGTTATTTAATTGTAAAATATTACCTTACATATGTTAAAAGGAGATCATATTATGCTGAGGTCGATTTTTGGTAAAAAAGATAAACGTACTGTTGAACAGATTTTTGCGCCTTTATCTGGAAATATAATTGAACTTGAACACGTTCCTGATCCAGTTTTTTCTCAAAAATTAATGGGTGAAGGAATTGCCATAGAACCAGCTGAAGGTAAACTTGTGGCACCAATCGATGGACATGTTATTCAAATCTTCCATACTAAGCATGCGATTGGACTCCGTTCTGAAATAGGAATAGAATTGCTTATTCATATTGGGCTTGAGACTGTAGGTTTAAATGGCAATGGTTTTGATGTGATTGTTAAAGAAGGTCAGAAGATTAAAGCAGGGGATCCATTAATGACATTTGATCTCAAATTGATTAAAGAAAAGGCAGCAAGTACGATCTCTCCTATTATAATTACGAATTCCGATATTGTAGAGAGAATTGAACGTCAAGAAGTTGGGAGTGTAATAAAAGGTTCCACACATATTGCAAATATACATACTAAATAAATAAGTCGCGTGAAGGCAGAATGAATCTGCTTTTTCTTTTGCAATCCGAGCCTGTAAAAAAGAAAGAAACATTTGTTTCTAAACAATACCACTTTATTAACGAACGTTTATTCGGTAAAATAGAATATAAAGGCTACATTCAAGCAAAAGGTAGTGAAATTGATGGAATTTAAGAAATCATTGGAAAGCATCCTGTTTTCATTGAAAAACAGTCAGGAATTTAATGAGCAGATTGTTCATTGGCATACAATACCTTCAAGAGAGGCTGAATATGTAAATTTCCCACTCAATATCGATACGCGCTTAAAGGAGGCACTTGAAAAAAGAGGTGTTTCACAACTTTATACACATCAGTATGAAGCGTATCAGTTAGCTAAACAAGGTAACAACTTTGTCGCAGTTACTCCGACCGCATCAGGTAAAACGATTTGTTATAATCTTCCAGTTTTACAACAGATAATAACTGATGAAAACAGCAGAGCTCTTTATTTATTTCCTACGAAAGCACTAGCTCAGGACCAGAAATCTGAAATAAACGAAATTATTGAAGAAATGGGTGTTCAGATTAACTCTTATACATATGACGGAGATACATCACCAGCTATTAGGCAAAAGGTTAGAAAAGCAGGTCATATCGTTATAACTAATCCAGATATGCTACATTCTGCCATATTGCCTCATCACACAAAATGGGTATCATTGTTTGAAAATCTCAAGTATATAGTGATTGATGAATTACATATTTATAGAGGGATATTTGGAAGTCATGTTGCAAATGTTATTCGTCGACTAAAACGAATTTGTGAATTTTATGGAAGTACTCCACAATTTATTTGTACATCTGCAACAATTGCCAACCCGCAGGAATTAGGTGAAACATTAACTGGAACGACCATGAATCTAATAGCTAAAAATGGTGCACCTTCAAGTAAGAAGCATTTCATTTTTTATAACCCTCCAATCGTAAATAAGCCGTTAAACATTAGAAGAAGTGCTACATTAGAGGTAAGAAGGCTAGCAGGAGAATTTTTGAAAAATAAGATTCAAACAATTGTGTTTGCCCGTAGTAGGGTACGAGTGGAAATCATTTTAACGTATTTACAACAATTAATAAAAAATGAGCTTACAAAAAAATCAATTCGGGGATATCGTGGAGGATACTTACCGAAGCAGAGAAGAGAAATAGAAAGAGGTCTCCGAATTGGAGAGATATTAGGTGTTGTTAGTACAAATGCACTTGAATTAGGTGTAGACATCGGAAGTCTTCAGGTTTGTATTATGACAGGATATCCGGGAACCATTGCAAGTGCTTGGCAACAAGCCGGCAGGGCTGGCAGAAGACAAGGTGAAGCGGTTATTCTAATGGTGGCGAGTTCCAGCCCTCTTGATCAATACATCATTCAAAATCCTCGTTACTTCTTTGAACAAAATCCGGAAACAGCTATCATTAACCCGGATAATTTAGTTGTGCTGGTAGACCATTTAAAGTGTGCAGCATTTGAATTGCCGTTTAAGGAAGGAGATACATTTGATGGATTGGAGCTCGAAGATATCTTGCAATTTTTAGCAGAAGAACGAGTGTTGTATTTCAATAATCAAACGTATCATTGGATGAATGACGCTTTTCCGGCACACAATATTAGTCTTCGCTCTGCATCACAAGAAAATGTAATTATTATAGATCAATCGGATATTGCCAATATTAAGGTTATTGGTGAGATGGATCGTTTTAGTGCAATGACTCTACTTCATGATGAAGCCATTTATTTGCACCAAGGTGTCCAATTTCAAGTTGAAAAACTGGATTGGGAAGAGAAAAAAGCATTTGTTAGAGAAGTAAATGTAGATTATTTTACTGACGCAAATTTAGCTGTGCAATTAAAGGTTCTTGAAGAAGATGAAACATATGTAAAAGACCATGCAGTTTTTGGTTATGGAGATGTGACTGTCCAAGCAATGGCTACTATTTTTAAAAAAATAAAGTTTGATACACACGAAAACATAGGTTCAGGACCAATTCATTTACCTGAAGAAGAACTCCATACAAATTCAGCATGGATGAGTTTCCAATCGAACATGATAGAAGATCTGGGTGAAAAACGTATGGAGGAATCATTAATAGGTGTTGCAAACGTACTGCAACATGTTGCACCATTAAAAGTAATGTGTGATCCATCTGACTTACATGTTGTAGCTCAAATCAAGGCTATTCATAATGATAAACCGACTGTATTCCTATATGACCGATATCCAGGTGGTGTAGGTCTTTCTAAAAAAATCCATGAAACGATGAGACCTGTCCTCTCAGAGGCTTTGAGATTAATAGATCAGTGTCCTTGTTATTCAGGCTGTCCATCATGCATTGGGGTAGAAGGTTCATCTGATACATCGAAAAAAGATGCTTATTTACTTCTAAGCATATTAAAGGATGAAGCAAATGTCAGTAAAACATAAACTAAATCGATTAAAAAAACACGTGATTCGAGAAGAAGAAGAGATTGTTCCTGAAAAACCTGCTAAAGATTCTAACACCGATCTTTGGGAGGATTACCAAACATCTGTTTTCACTTATGATAACCAGTATTGTTTGATAAGGGAGGTAGTTTATCCACTTGATTACAAACACGGGCATTATAGATTAAGAGAATTTAAAGAAGTTGTGGCAAGATGGAATGAAAGTGAACTCCAACATCCGCTTTCTTCGAAGAATCACCATCCTGGTGAATTATTTTTCTTTGATACAGAAACAACAGGTTTAGGAGGAGGAACTGGAAATACCATATTTTTATTGGGGCAAGCCCAAGTGTTGGATAATTGTGTTGTCGTTAAACAACATTTATTACCTAAACCGGGCAATGAAGTTGCACTTTATCAAAGCTTTTTAAAAGGGATTAATAGCAAGACTCTTGTTACGTATAATGGCAAAGCGTTTGACTGGCCTCAGGTCAAGACAAGACATACATTAATTCGCGAACAAGTACCGAGTCTCCCTCCTTTTGGTCATTTTGATTTATTTCATGCTGCTCGAAGATTATGGAAAAATGAGTTGGAATCAGTGAAACTTTCGAAGGTAGAAAGTGAAATATTAGGAATACAACGCGAAAATGATATTCCGGGGTTTTTAGCGCCGATGATCTATTTCGAATTTGTTAAACAGCAAAATCCGGAAATTATCGCAGGTGTATTAAAACATAATGAAATTGATGTTTTATCACTTATCACACTATACACTCATCTCTCTACTAAATTACTAGATATAAATAGTAAAACAACAAACTCTGAACACTATGAAATTGCAAGGTGGCTAGAGTATATTGGAGAAAAAGATTCAGCACTTCATGCATACTCTTCATTTGTTAAAAAAGAATCAAGTCAGGAACCTCAAGCAAAATTTGCTCTTTCCCTTCTTTACAAAAAGCAGAAGAATTGGAAACAAGCTGTCATGCTTTGGGAAGAAATAGTGAGTGAACCAAACAAAAAAGAGGTATCTTTTATGGCCGCAGTAGAACTAGCTAAATTTTATGAGCATCAGGAAAAAGATTTTTTAAAAGCGATGGAATACACAGATATACTGAGACAACAATCTGAAAAAAATATTGAGTTGAATAAGTTAATAAATGCTGAGGAAATTAGAAAAAGGATAGAAAGAATTGAAAGGAAATATTATCGATATATTGCCCGGGCAAGCGCAAAAAATGAGTAATTTCGCCATTTTTTTGACGAAATCATGAACTTTTTTGAAAGTTATTAATAAGAATTGTAGGATTATAGGGAACGATGTAAAATAAGGGACTGTAGTTTAATTTTTATAAGGGAGAGACAACTGTGTATAAAAGTGTTTTATACTTATTTTTCATCGTGATCGTATTAACCATCTTCATATTTACTAACTTTAAAGAAAGCTTTTTAACGTTTCTATAAAAATTAGGTTTTTGAATTAGTACATGTATGTACCTTTCATCATAGGCTAAAAGTGTAAGACATGATAAAAAGATGAAAGGAGAATGCAACATGCATTGTAGACCAAAAGTTATGGCACCAATCGTACACCCAACAAAATGTTGTGTTAACAATACGTACTCTGAAACAATCGTACCACACATTCATCCACAACACACAACAACTGTAAACCATGAATTTTATAAGCACCAACACTATTTCCCTCAAACTCAGTCTGTACAAAATGAGGTTACACACCAACATTTTAATGTGTACGGTCCAACACCGGGTTTTGGACCGGGAGCAGGTCCAGTTCCACGTCCGGGTTTTGGTCCAGGACCATTTTTTAGATAACAGAAAAGCACTAAGGAGCTGAATTTCGGCTCCTTTCTGTTTATTTATGAAATGATGAAGGAAACTACATCTTTATACAAAACATTTATAAGTTCAGATCAGCTGGGAGTATAATATAATTACTAACATGTTCGTTATAATTAGAAAAAAAGTTCGTATAATGATAAAGGTGATTAAATGAAAGTTTTAACTGTTTCAGGATATAAATCTCATGAATTAGGCGTCTTTAAGCAAGATGATAAAGCTGTTGAGTATATTAAAAAGGCGATTGAAAAGTCTTTGATAGGATATTTAGAGGAAGGGTTAGAATGGGTGATCATTAGTGGACAAATGGGTGTGGAACTATGGGCAGCAGACGTGGTTTTTGACCTTCAATTGCAATATCCCGAGTTAAAACTTGCCATCCTCACTCCATTTCTAAATCAAGAATCAAAGTGGAATGAGAAAAACCAGGAATACTATGAATTGATTCTTTCACAAGCAGATTTTGTGGATAGTATTTCAAAAAGAGAATATGATAGTCCACTGCAATTTAAACAAAAAAATCAATTTCTTGTAGACAAAAGCGATGGTTTATTACTTTTATATGATGAAGAAAAAGAAGGGACTCCTAAATTCCTTCTGGAAACAGCAAGAAAAAAACAGCAATTAACATCCTATATGATCAGTACGATTAATTTCTTAGATTTACAAAGTGTTGTCGAGGAAGAAACAATGAAAAATAATGATTTTTGGTAAAAAGTAGGAAATTTACTAAATTTACATGACAATGAAATTGACAATTTACATAATTTCTGAAAAAATATAAATTGAGGACTTCGCTATAATGAGGTGAAAGAAATGCTTGCCGATAAATTAAAGTTAACTGCTAAAGAAATATTAGAAAAAGAATTTAAGTCAGGTGTTAGAGGTTACAAGCAAGAAGAAGTAGACAAATTTTTAGATCAAGTTATAAAGGATTATGAAACATTCCACCAAGAGTATGAAGATCTACAGCAGGAGAATTTACGCTTGAAAAAGCAGTTGGATGATACATACAAAAAACAAACGCCTGTACAAACAAATACCACAAATTTTGATATCTTAAAGCGATTATCAAATTTAGAAAAGCATGTATTTGGTAGTAAATTGTACGATTGATCACTAATTATTTCCACTTGTTTTGTGTGTAATGATTAGGTATACTAGTGTTACTGTTTCGTTAATAACGTTCAGGTAATCGCTGCAGTCTTAAGGATTGTAGAGGAAAGTCCATGCTCGCACGGTGCTGAGATGCCCGTAGTGTTCGTGCCTAGCGAATTCATAAGCTAGGGCAGCCGGGTTCGCTTGGCTGACGGCAGGGAAAAGGCCTAAGTCCAATTGGATATGGCCTGAATACCTTGAAAGTGCCACAGTGACGGAGTCTTACGAGAAATCGTAAGAGTGGAACGAGGTAAACCCCACGAGCGAGAAACCCAAATTATGGTAGGGGCACCTTCTTGGAGGAATTGAACAAAGAGAAGGACAAAAGTTTCATAACTTTTGTAGATAGATGATTACCACCTGAGTACGAGGCTTATGCCGTTTGAAGTACGATGGAACAAAACATGGCTTATCGAACGTTATTTGAAATCAGTATCATTTGATAAAGAACAGGGGCTGATCATATCAGCTCCTTTTTATTTAATTAATTTTGTTGGATATACTTGGATATATACGAAGAATATGGCCGAAGATATATAATGATTTACAAGAATTTTCTGCATAAGGGTAGGGTATACAAATGAAAAATTTAACATTAATTGCAACCTCGGCAATGGGGCTGGAAGCCATAGTCGGGAAAGAAGTAAAGGATTTAGGATATGAATGCAAAATTGAAAATGGGAAGGTAACATATGAAGCTGACGAGTTGGCAATCTGTCGCTCCAATCTTTGGCTTCGGACTGCAGACCGCATTAAAATAAAAGTAGGAGAATTTCAGGCAAGAACATTTGATGAGTTGTTTGAAAAAACAAAAGCCTTAAATTGGGGTGACTATCTTCCTGAAAATGCTGAATTTCCGGTTATCGGAAAATCAGTCAAATCAACATTAGCCAGTGTTCCCGATTGTCAGGGAATCGTTAAGAAAGCAATTGTGGAAAAACTAAAATTACATTATAAAAAAACAGGCTGGTTTAATGAGGATGGGCCCCTATACCGTATTGAGGTTGCCTTGTTAAAAGATGTGGCAACAATTACAATAGATGCCAGTGGAGCAGGGTTACATAAACGAGGATTTCGCATTGAACAAGGTGGTGCACCACTAAAGGAAACATTAGCAGCTGCACTTGTACTTCTGACAAGATGGACACCTGATAAACCATTTGTTGACCCTTTCTGCGGTTCAGGTACTATTCCAATTGAGGCAGCACTTATCGGTCAAAATATTGCTCCCGGATTTAACCGTGAGTTTGCATCTGAAGAATGGGACTGGATTGGAAGAGAAAAATGGGATTTAGCTCGACAAGAGGTTGAAGATAAAGCGGATTATGACCGACAACTGGATATACTCGGTTCAGATATTGATCATCGAATGGTCAATATCGCAAAAGGAAATGCAGAAGAAGCTGGCTTTGGCGATATTATTTCTTTTAAACAAATGCAAGTAAAGGATTTTACAACAACTAAAGAATTCGGTGTAATAGTCGGTAACCCTCCTTATGGGGAACGATTAGGTGAAAAAAGAGAAGTTGAGCATATGTATAAGGAGATGGGACAAGCATTTTCTAAATTAGATACATGGAGTATTTATATGCTTACTTCACATGAAGGATTTGAACAGTTCTATGGCAAACCGGCTACTAAGAAACGAAAACTTTTTAACGGTTTTATTAAGACAGATTATTACCAGTATTGGTCAAATATAAGACCGCCAAGAAATAAATAAAAGGATAAATATTTTAGAATCATTTACAAACATGTTAAATGTTATACTAGTTGAAAAAGGAGGTGGCTAGTTTGTCATCATTATCAGATGTTTTAGGACCTAAATATTTTGCTCTTGAAGCAGCACGTGTGGATGCCAGTCCTACAGAAATCATTATTACAAATGATAAGGGAAATACATACTATATTGTAACACCTGAAAATTTAACAACTGATTTAGAAGAACAAGGATTTATAAAAGTAGAAGAATAAACATAAAAAAGAGATTCAACCGTTGGTTCGAATCTCTTTTTTATCGTCTAGGAAATTATAAAATCCTTGAACTGTGGATAAGTGCGCGACATCCAGCTCCAGCGCCTAGCCCCTCTAGGGTCTAGCCACAAAGGAATTGAAGACAAAGAACGTCTTCTATTCCTTTGCGTCTTATTTGCCCGAGGCTGATCAAGGCGCTTGCGCTTTTGTTCTTTGATAGCCGATTTCTCTTTTTCTTGGGAATAAATTACCTCCAATTTGTTAAATATATTATTTAGGTATTAGGATTTCGAAATTATGGAATATTTAATGAATTGTGGATTATATTTAATTATCCATATTTTATTCCCTAAAGAGGAGAGAAAAAAGAGTGTATGAAAACCAAGATTTTCACCTTATAAATAAAGCTTTACTTTCAACGAAAAAGTCATTAGAAAATGAAATAGGTCAAGACTCACATGCTGTAATGCAAATTGGTCAAGCAAAGGAAGATATGATTCGAGCTTTATCTCATGTAACATCAATTGACCACCAATTAATTTTTGAAACAATGTTCGATGAAGTTAAAGATATCTAGGTGTAGCCACGTCGGCTGCCTCTTTTTTTTGATTTGATTCAATTTAATTTAATAAACTACGAGACAGTGTCATTCAACGATTGTTTCAGATAATTTGATGTAAATTATTTGACTTTTTATCAATTCAATATGATAATTATTATTTGCAGTAATTTTGAAGTATGGAGGTAGCGTTTATGGTAACATCACGTTTGCCTTTTACCATATCAAAGGATGAGAGCTTTTATCAAGCCTTAAGCAATTGGATAGGAGATGTGTTTTACGATATTCTTCCTGAAAAGGGCTTTGAGTTGAGAGATGAACAAATTTTTATGGCTTTTCAGCTGGAAAAAGCATTTCAAGAAAAAAAAGTCATGTTCGCAGAAGCAGGAGTAGGAACAGGGAAAACGATTGTTTACCTGCTTTATGCTTTATCTTATGCTAGATATACTGGTAAACCGGCAATAATTGCTTGTGCAGATGAAACATTAATAGAACAACTAGTTAAACAAGAAGGCGATATTGCCAAATTGTCTGAGCATTTAGATATCAATATGGATGTCAGGCTAAGCAAAACACATAGTCAATATCTTTGCTTAAATAAGTTAGATGAAACCATGAAGAAAACCGGGGATGAAAAGTATCTTGACCTTTATCAATCACTCCCTGCTTTTGTTCATGAACCAGGCGGAATGCAACAATTTTCTGCTTATGGTGACCGAAAAGAATTCGGCCATCTTTCAGATGAAGAATGGGAAAATGTAGGATGGGATTCTTTTCAAGACTGTTTCACATGTTCTCAGAGACATCGTTGTGGTTTAACGTTAACAAGAGATTATTATCGTAAAGCAACAGACATCATTGTTTGCTCACATGATTATTTTATGGAACATATTTGGACATTTGACTCTCGTAAACGAGAAGGACAAATCCCTTTACTTCCTGACTATAGCAGTGTCGTATTTGATGAAGGACATCTGTTGGAATATGCTGCGCAAAAAGCCTTAACATATCGTGTAAAACAGAGTACTTTACAAATATTCTTAGAAAGATTATTACAAAATGAAATTCGCGAAGAATTGGCTTATTTAGTAGAAGACGCACTTTCTGTTAATGATTTATTTTTTGATGATTTAAAAGAATGCACTAGCAGTGTTGAAGGTTCTAATCGCTTACGAATTGACCGAAAAGGAAAGCTTCAAAAAACAGCACATAGTCTGCAGGGCAAATTGTCTGAAATTAGTGAGGCACTTGTATTTGAAGGTGAATTATACACCATTGGTGAATATGAACTGAAAATTGTAGAAGAATTCATTGATCAAATGGAATATTCTCTCTCACTATTTAACAAAAACACAAACGCAGTAAGTTGGGTTGAAGAAAAAAGTGATGATTATACATTAGTCATAATGCCTCGAAAAGTAGAGGAGGTTTTAAAGGAAAAAGTCTTCTCGAAAAAAATACCAATTGTATTCTCATCAGCAACATTGTCTGATAACAAATCGTTTGATTTTATTTCTCAGAGCTTAGGAATTCAAGATTATTTGTCCCTTTCAGTCGATTCTCCTTTTGATTATGAAGAACAGATGAATATCCAAGTAGTGGAAGAGGACGAAGCTGAGAAAAAATTTCAACTAACAATCCAAGAATTAACGAAATCGGAAGGGAAAGGATTAGTACTCTTCCGTTCATTAAAAGAATTGAAGTGGTTTAAACAAAAAGTCTCAGAAATATCCTTCCCATTTTCGATCATCTTTGAAGGTGATAAAGAAATTAGTTCGTTAGTGAAGGAATTTCAGGAAAATGAACATTCTGTACTTTGTGCTGTGCACCTTTGGGAAGGTCTTGATATTCCTGGTCCATCCTTATCAAATGTTGTGATATGGACGTTGCCATATCCTCCTGATGACCCTGTATTTGAAGCGAAAAGATCTGATAAACAAGATCCTTTCAAAGAAGTAGATATTCCTTATATGATATTAAGATTACGACAGGGTATCGGGAGACTAATTCGTACAAGTAATGATCAAGGCTCAATTACGATTTTCCATACGAAAAAAGACAAAGATATATTGTCAATGATTGAATCAGTACTGCCTGTTAAACCGTCAATAAAATAACACCTTAATATTCTCCCTGCTAGATGAGTTTCTAGCAGGGAACTATTCTGTTCCAACCTATTTGTTCATAGAATAAACCTAAGCATATACATAAAAAAATAGTACTCTAATTAATGGGAGTGAGAAAAAATGAATCATATGGAAGAAGAGTTTTTAGACTATATTCGAAAAATGCAAGCATATGAAGAAGCTATTAATGTAATGTACTGGGATTTACGTACAGGTGCCCCGAAAAAAGGAGTGCAACAACGATCAGAAGTGATTGGAATGCTATCAACAGAAGCATTTGAAATGCTCGTTTCAGATCAAATGAATGAATATCTTACAGACTTATCAAATGAAGGTGTTTATGAAAACTTACAATTCAAAACGAAAAAAGCAATCGAGATTCTGAAAAAAGAATACAAAAAAAATAAAGTTATTCCACCTGAAGAATATAAAGAATATGTTATTCTTTGCTCTAAGGCTGAGTCCATTTGGGAAGAAGCGAAAGAAAAGTCTGATTTTCAACTGTTTGCTCCATATTTACAAAAGCTGGTTGACTATAACAAAAAATTAATCAATTACTGGGGATATGAAGGCAATAAGTATAATACTCTTTTAAATGAATATGAACCAGGTATAACAGTCGAAACATTGGATCGTGTGTTTTCGCAGGTTCGAGATAGAATCGTACCACTTGTGAAAAAAATTTCGCAAACATCCTTTAAACCGACTACAGACTTCATCTTTGAAAAATTCCCTAAAGAAGACCAAAAACAATTAAGTGAGTTTTTATTGAGTGAACTTGGTTATGATTTTGATGCAGGAAGATTAGATGAGACAGTTCATCCATTTGAAATAACGTTAAATAGAAATGATGTAAGGGTAACCACGAAGTATGATGAAAATGATTTCCGTACCGCTATTTTTGGAACAATACATGAATGCGGTCATGCGATTTATGAGCAGAATATATCCCAGGAATATGAGGGGACTATACTAAGTAGTGGAACATCAATGGGGATTCATGAATCCCAATCACTATTTTATGAAAATTTTGTTGGGAGAAATAAAGGATTTTGGAGCCGCTATTTTACAAAACTAAAAGACCATTCAAAAGAACAATTTAGTGACGTAAGTCTTGATGAGTATTATGTGGCAATTAATGAATCAAAGCCCTCTTTAATTAGGATTGAAGCAGATGAGTTAACATATTGTCTTCATATTATGATCCGTTATGAAATAGAAAAAGGGCTGTTTAACGATGACATTTCAGTTGAAGAACTTCCGCAGATATGGAATGAGAAATATGAAGAATATTTGGGAATAACACCACCAAACGATGCTCAAGGTGTATTACAGGATGTTCATTGGGCAGGAGGAAGCTTCGGATATTTTCCTTCCTATGCATTAGGTTATATGTATGCTGCCCAAATAAAAAATGCCATGTTAAAGGATCTACCTAATTTTGATGAACTTATAGAAACAGGTCAATTTGAGGAAATAAAGGATTGGTTAACTTATAAGATTCACCAATTCGGAAGAACGAAGCAGCCTTTAGAAATTATGACTGATGTAACGGGAGAAGAATTAAATGCACAACATTTAATTGAATATCTCGAAGAAAAGTATCAAAAGATTTATAAACTATAACAAATATATATATTATTTTACGAATATTCAAATAGATAAATTAAATAAAGTTCGTGTTTTTATTAAAAAACTCTTGAAAATATTGAATAAGTTGATATAATTTTAATTAATTGCATAGCACTCATATAATCGTAGGGATATGGCCTACAAGTTTCTACCGAACAACCGTAAATTGTTCGACTATGAGTGGATTTATTTGTTGTTTTTCATTTATGATTTTTTAGATATTGTAAATCGATGACGACATTGCTTCCACTTTTAGTTGAAGCAATGTCGTCTTTTTTTTGTTATTTAGGCTATATGTAATTCTGACTAGGTTTAAGTTTATTTTGATATTAGCCTAGTTACTGAAAATTAATGGGTTAAATTCGTTAGGGGGATACTAAAAAATGAGACTACTAAGAGAAAAAATCGAACAAGAAGGTATAGTTCTTTCTGACGGTGTATTAAAAGTTGATTCATTTCTTAATCATCAAATTGATCCGATCCTTATGAAAGAAATAGGATTAGAGTTTGCAAGACGCTTTGAAGCTGATGGCATAACAAAAATTGTTACAATTGAATCTTCCGGCATATCTCCGGCAGTGATGGCTGGATTGGAGTTAGGGGTAAAAGTTGTCTTTGCTAGGAAGAGAAAATCATTAACATTAACGAATAATTTACTGGTCTCTTCTGTTTATTCTTTTACAAAACAAGAAGAAAACAATATAGCTGTTTCCAGTCAATTTTTAAGTCAAGAGGATCGTGTCCTTATCATTGATGACTTTTTAGCGAATGGTGAGGCTGCAAAAGGCCTTGTTGACATTGTGAATCAGTCAGGTGCAACTGTGGCTGGTATAGGAATAGTGATTGAAAAATCCTTCCAAAAAGGTGCACAAGAATTAGTGGATTTAGGACATAGAGTCGAATCTTTAGCGAAAATAGCTTCTTTAAAAGAAGGAAAAGTTAGTTTTGTTGAACAGCTTGAGGAGGTTACATCATGAAACAAACAGCTAAAAATATTTCACTAGGAATTCAGCATGTACTCGCAATGTATGCAGGTGCAGTTGTTGTACCGCTAATTGTTGGTAGTGCTATTGGTCTATCAGGTTCGCAATTAACGTATCTAGTTGCTATCGACATTTTTATGTGTGGAATAGCTACATTTTTACAAGTGTGGAAGAACCGCTTTTTTGGAATTGGGCTACCAATTGTTTTAGGTTGCACGTTTACGGCTGTTGGACCTATGATCGCAATAGGAAATGAGTATGGTGTTTCTTCCATATATGGAGCAATTCTTGCATCAGGCTTAATTGTTATTTTAATTTCTTCAGTATTTGGAAAACTCGTAAGGTTTTTTCCACCTGTTGTGACTGGTTCTGTTGTTACAATTATAGGGATTACGTTAATACCTGTTGCAATGAACAATATGGCAGGTGGTGAAGGTAGCCCCGATTTTGGTTCACAAGAAAACTTACTTTTAGCATTTGGTGTCCTCATCTTAATTATTCTTTTAAATCGTTTCTTTACCGGATTTGTACGAGCTATTTCAATTTTAATCGGAATCCTGGCAGGAACTGTTGCTGCAGGGTTTATGGGAATGGTTGATTTACAACCTGTTCAAGAGGCTTCTTGGTTTAATATTGGAAAACCATTTTATTTTGGAACACCTACCTTCGAATTGACTCCTATTTTGACGATGACCATTGTAGCAATCGTGAGTATGGTAGAATCAACAGGTGTATATTTCGCATTAGGGGATATTTGTAATAAAAAAATTACTGAAAAAGACTTGGCGAGAGGATATCGTGCAGAAGGTCTTGCATATATGCTAGGAGCTATTTTTAATGCATTTCCATATACAGCATTTTCGCAAAATGTAGGTCTTGTTCAAATGTCAGGGATTAAAACAAACCGAGTGATTTACATTACAGCCATGATGTTAATTGGTTTAGGGTTAGTTCCTAAGATTGCTGCATTAGCTACAATTATCCCGTCTTCTGTATTAGGCGGTGCAATGGTTGCAATGTTTGGTATGGTTGTTGCATACGGTATTAAGATGCTTGGACAAGTTCAATTTGCATCACAAGAAAACTTACTTATTGTTGCATGTTCTGTAGGACTGGGGCTTGGAGTAACAGTTGTACCAGAAATGTTTGCAGGTCTTCCTGAATCAGTTAAAATTCTAACGAATAGTGGAATTGTGGCAGGTAGTTTAACTGCGATTATCTTGAATATTATCTTTAATATTATTCCATCACCTTCGAGACAAAAGCAATCAGAAGAGAGAGTTGTTCAAAGTCAAGCTTCATAAAAAAGAAGGTAAAAGTATTAAATTCCCCAAGCAATACCCAACATTCTATAAAAAAAAACGTTAAAACGTTGCCTACATTTTCATGTCTAAGACATGTATTTGGAGGTGGCGTTTTTTCTTTATGAAGAGAAAAAGAATGACAGTAAGAGTCAAAACAGATAAGACAAAAGAAGACAATTCATTTAACTTTACTTTTCAACAAGCATTCGAATATTTTATCTCTGATAAAAAGTCAGAAGGGCTAAGAAAAAGCACAATCAAATCTCATTATGAACTTTTTCATTTTTTTCTTGGGTGGTTAGATTACAATTATCCAGAGATAACAAAAGTAAATGATCTTGATACGAGTTTAATAGGAGAGTATATCAACTACATGAGGGATGATCATTACAACTATAAAACTAAGGATTATGGACTTGCTACTCAAACCATAAACGCACAAATTCGATTTCTTAAAACTTTTTATAATGTATTGTTTAAAGAAGAAATATCAAACAATAACCCAGCAGAACAAATTAAGCAACTTAAGACGGATGAAACACCATTTGAACCTCTTACGGAAGATGAAATGAAAAACTTGTTAAATGTTCCTGATCATAATCAATTCCCACAGTGGCGTGATTACTGCTTAATGATGCATTTGTACGATTCGGGAATGAGAATAAAAGAAGCGATTGATCTCACGCGGAATGAGATTGATATTAAAACTAGAAGAATAGTATTACCTGCTGAAAGAAGTAAAAACACGTAAGCCAAGGATTATTACTCTTTCTAATCATGTTATAAAGCTGTTAATTGAATCAATGAGTGAAAATGAAGAACATTTCGAAAGTGAATACGTTTTATTAAATTGGTACGGTGGACAATTAGCAGAGGATACATTTAGAAAGAATTTAAAAAGGTATGTAGTTAGGGCAGGAATTACTAAACAATTTTCATGTCATGATTTCCGCAGACAATATTGCACAGAATTTTTAAGTCATGGAGGATCTCTCTTTGCTCTACAATCCATAGTTGGTCATTCGCAAATATCAACCACAAGAAAGTATGTAAGGTTCGATGAACAAACGATCAAAAACCAACATGAGTTATATAGCCCGGTAGCTAAAATGAGGTACAGACACAACAGAAGATAATTGAGGAGGAATTTAAACATGGAACAAGTTTTATTGATTGCTTATTTTTTTGAGCTTTCAATAAGGTAGACAATCTTGCAGCCTTACGTTTTCCTTGCGTCTAACCCGATTCAGTCAAAAGTCAAAACCAAAATCAAGATAAAAATTCAAAAGATTGTAATAAATATAGTAAAAAAGATTTAGTATATTGTAGAATATTGTTGAAATTCAGTACAAAAGACTTTAGAATTCTAATAGTACTATTGATAAAGGCAAACTTACCGAAAGGTAAGGACGCAAAGCTACGAGTCTAAAGTCCTGTGGATTATGACAGTCGGGTTGCCAATATAATAATGTTATTTACTATGTGCTGGTAACCCCTATTTTTAAGGGGGAGAGAAAAATTAAGTATAATGAGGTTCAAATTGCTTTAAAGAAATTCAAACAATTATTAGCAAGATATCCTGATAAACAAGAGTCTGCTTTCTACTTTGCTAACTTTGTAAAACAGTTCTTAAGAATTAAAAGTAATGATAGTGAGCTTTTAACTCAAGTTATTATTACGCTGATTAAACAGGAAAAACCAATTGTATTTTATGAATTACGTATACGTGGAGATTATGACAGCATGTTTGAATTTTTAGTTCACTTGACCATGGACTATAATTTGGCAAAAGATAAGTTTGAAGAAATCCTTACTGAAGAAAAAAAGAAGGTTAGTATATAGGATTAAGAGTCATGTTACTGTGGCTCTTTTTTTAATTGTTAATTTATGTCATGAGCGAAAAATTGGAAAGGGATATTTTCAGGTGAGATAATTAGTTTAAAGAGGATAAGGCACATTAAATTTATAAACAATGTGCCCTTATTACGGATTTAATTATTAAATCAATATCTAACACCTATAAATACTGTGTTTGTGGACGATAATGAGGTCTAATATTTTTTAAATTAATTATTTGGAGGAATCATATGATATCTAATCAATTTTTCTTTTGTTATTCAAAAGAATTAGCAATACACTTACATAGAAGTGGAATACAATCAATTACTACTGCGCTTAGTCCTTCATCAGGTAAGAAATTTACATTATTTGTGAAATCACCGGAGTTACAAGAAGTAATTAATAATCATAACAATTCCAAACAACAGACTATTCAGTAGGAGGTAATCCTAAGGGGGCTATTCAAATAAATGTCTATTCAATTATCGTTCAAAGATCAATACTCAGAAGTTTACGGTAAGACTTATATAGATAAAATGAATTATTTAGTAAATGTAATTACTGAATATAAAACTGGCAGAGATAAATTTAATGTATTTATTTTTGAAACAGGACTAGGGAAATCATTTACAGTTGATCGAGTTTTAAGTGAAATAATCAATTGGATTGGGATAATGAACAAAAATTTCTTATAGTTAAACGTTTTAATGATGAATCAAATAAAAGTATGGATTATGTAGAAATTAACAGTCAATTTGTAAAAGGTTCAGCTTTAGCTATAACACATGAAAACTGGTCAGAATACAGATATAAAATAGATTACATACATAAAACATTTATTTACATCTCTCAACAACGCTACATTTCTCTTTGTGAAAATGAAGAATTAAGAGAAGCGATAACTAAAGGTCGAGACACCTTAATTATTGATGAAAAGATTAATTTTCCTGTCTATACATACAATGACAAACGATATACGGAAATATTTAAGATATTACCTAATGGTTTACGGACTTCGTTGACAGAAGTATGTAAGAAGTTTAATGAATTTATCGATTTCCAAAAGTCTATTAAGCACACGGATAAAGTGTTTACTCATAAATTTAAAATACATCCAGCAACACTGAGAAATTTTATAAATGATGTTCAAGTAGCTTTAGACAACTTCACTATAAAAGATACTGTTGACAGAAATAAAATAATTGATTTCACCAATGAGTTGAAACTATTTTACAGTAGTCAATGCGTTTATAATTCAGGAAACATTTCTACACATAACTCGGGTTCTTCTTTTTTACATAATAGATTAATTTACTTATAAAATTTTTAATATTTATTAGGTATTCTAGAAATAGTGTGTTATGCTTTAGCTAACCATTTAGTACCTTTTACATGTTTAGCCTCTCCCCATTCATTAATGAGTGGGGATTTTTATGTTGTTTTATGACTTTTCACCCAAAAGAAAAAGGACTCTAGAAAAGAGTCCTTAATTAATTATGCTTTGTTTACGTTAGTTGCTTGAAGACCACGTTGGCCTTGCTCAGTGTCAAAAGTTACTTTTTGACCTTCATCTAATGATTTAAATCCTTCGCCTTGGATAGCTGAGAAATGTACGAATACGTCGTCTCCACCTTCAACTTCGATGAATCCGAAACCTTTTTCTGCGTTAAACCATTTTACTGTACCTTGTTGCATAATTGTTGCCTCCTGTGTGGATCAAATCCACAATTTATTACTATAGTTGTTCAATTAGATATCAAAGGCGAAAAGTTTAAATACTATTCTTTCCTTACAGACCGAACAAAAATAATTCTTCTTTATCTTAACAGATAAATTTTGGAAAAGCAAATAGGTTAAGAAAACCCACTTCAATCAGTGAGTTTTTTTCTTCTGTAATAGATTAATTTACTCATTAAACTATTTCTTCCTGAATCAGTTAAAATTCTAACGAATAGTGGAATTGTGGCAGGTAGTTTAACTGCGATTATCTTGAATATTATCTTTAATATTATTCCATCACCTTCGAGACAAAAGCAATCAGAAGAGAGAGTTGTTCAAAGTCAAGCTTCATAAAAAATGTGCTTTCTCTATATTCATTTTAACATATGAATATAGGGAGAGCATTTTTTGTTTTTCTAAAAAATCAAGTGTTAAAGTAGAAAAACTACGTGTTTGTGCAATACTGATGAAAACGTAAAAGGAGGTGCATTGGTGATGAAGGATCATGAAAAAGTTAGGTCAATAAGTGAATATCAATTGATGAAGCAGTTAAAAGAGGATCAACATGAATTACTAGAAGTATCAGACTTATCAGAGCTATCAGATCCGATCTACACTCAAAATGCAATAAACGACAATGAAAAGCAGCAAATCCAAACAACAGTGAACAAAATGTCTCAGTTATGTGGTTGGGTTCTATCTGACCATGTTGTAATGAGAAACTGCATAAAGCTTGTATTTGTTCACTCGGATTATTCGGAGAAAAAGGAGATTGTTATTCAAACGGATGAGCAAAATCGGTTATTAATTACAGCAGATGAGGAAGGCTACTGTTAAAAACTGTTCTCCATTGGTTACTTTTTAAAAATTTGTCATGAAGGATGTTGGAAGTCAATAGAATTTTTATAAAAGTAATCATAGGGAGAATGGGATGAGAGTAAAAGAGCTGAGAGTTTCTAAACCAATGAGTGTAGACATATTTATCCAACTGGCGAATCTTGCAAAAAAATTTGAATCAGACATTTATGTAATCGGCCCTAATTATAAAATTGATGCCAAAAGTCTAATGGGATTATTAGCAACATTACGAATTGATGATCAAATTACCATCTTAACTAGCGGAGAGGATGAAGAGGAAGCAATAAAAGCGTGTATCCAGTTTTTTAAATAAAATTTTTGGATTTTATTCACCTTGTCCTTAATCGTTGAATACGATATAGAAACAACGATAACGAGGTCAGGTGAAAATGACATGAAAACAAAACTGATCAATTGGTTTGAAAAAAGAAAAAAAGTTCATCAAGAGAAGATGATGAAACTTGGAAAGTGTCCTGATTGTCGTGGTTATGGAGTTGTCATTGTACCGATACACTATGCCGGAAGTAATATAGAATGTTATAAATGTAATGGAACAGGAAAATTTTCTGAATGGGAAAAAAATACACAATAATAATAAGGACAGTGCCTTACGAAATCTTATGGAATGACATTCGTACAATGTATTCCGGGATTCGAGAGGAACTGTCCTTTTTTAGTTGAAATTCTTTACTTTTCTAAAAGTCGTTCTTTTTGATCTTCGTATTCTTCTTCTGAAAGAATTTCTAAATCAAAAAGCTCTTTTATTTTCTTTAATTTTTCAAAATTGTCAACTGCAGAATCGACCCTTTGATTTTTTACCTCTTCAACTTTGCTCTCAATCATTTCTTTTAGTTCGTAAGCGAGCTCTTTTTCCTGTTTAGAAAACTCAATTGCATACATATGTTTTTCTTTTTTATTTTCACCTGGACCACAGTCGATTACGATATTTCCATTAGACGCAAAACCCGGTTCCTTTAGGGTAACATTTGAAATATTTTTATACTGGAGTAATTTTCCTTTATTAAATTTACCAAGAAATCTGTTTTGAATGATTTCAATACTATTTTGATACATGTAAACAGTTGTTTTACTTCCTTTTTTAAACGTGTATTCTTTAAATGCTAATTCAGCCACCGTTTTTCCCCATTTCCATTCATCATACAAATTTTTTTATCCACGCTGAGACAACATAAACTGCTTTTATTTTACATAATTTTTAACTAAATTTCACCGCTTTTACGATTAAAATTTTGTAACGAATATTAAAAAAGCAAAAATGCCTTAACAAACATGTTTAAAAAACTGCCATTAGATCGATATTAAGGAATAATAAGGAATAATGAGGTGATGAATTGGATTTTCTACGTGGGATAGCAGATTGGAAGCAAACAAGAGTAGAAAAGGTGCGTACTGATATGGAGTCTTTGGGGAGATGTCCAGATTGCAGAGGCAGAGGCTTTACTTCATCTTTTACAAGTGTTTATTTACCACCAACATATGATGCCATTTTTGATTGCCCGGGTTGTAATGGCAGCGGTCAATATGAGGACTGGAGCGGAAATAATGCTTAGGTAAAGGTATTATTACTGGTATTGAAAACAAGTTACGATCTGGCATAGGATCTTTTCATTTGAGTAAAAATAGATGTGCTTCACAAAAAAAGTGAGGGGGAGATCTTCAGAATGAAATGGCAAAAGCAGCTTTTATCAAAGTTACAGGAAAGAAGCGAAAAAAAAATTGCACTTGCGATAGACACATCAACTAAACAAACGAATACATTACTCATTCAGAATATAGTGAAGCTGTTTGGTGAGGTTGCCCCACATTCACTTTTAGTGCAAGCAGATTTTAAAATTAGAAACATTACGCCAATAAAAGAAGATAATATAACGTATTACACTCATGGAAAGTCGTCTTATACCGAAGTATTAGAATGGGCTGATCAAGAAAAGATCGATACTCTATTTTATATTACGGATGTAACGGGCTATTTTTATGAAGAATTAAAAGTGAATTGTGAAGTGTTTTGGTTAGTTCCCGATGAATTTGTTCCAAAGGTTCCTTTCGGTAAAGCAATTCGTGTTGCTTAGAAAGAATTAATGAGGCTGATACAACAATTCAGCCTCTGCTTTGATTTAAAGGAGAGAATATAATGACAGGGGATATGATCGAAGAATTTACCGCAAAAAATGGAGAAAAGGTAATGCTTAGACCTGTTCGAATCGAAGATGCAGAACAGATCATTCATGCTGTAGCTCTAATTATTAAATCTGGCGCTTACATTCAGAAAGAATCTGCACGCAGCTTAGCAGAAGAGCAGAGATTTATTGAAAATATGATTCAATTAGATAATATGTATGTTGCTGCAGTTCTAAATGATGAAATAGTAGGCATTGCCCGTGTGATTAGAGGAGAACTTGAAATGAAACGACATACCGGGTTATTTAGAACATGGTTAGTCCATTCAGCTCAAGGGAATGGTATAGGTTCCAATATAATGAACCATACAATGAAATGGTGCAGGACTCATCAATTACATAAGTTATGTTTGACTGTATTTGCTTCAAATGATTTAGCCCACAAATTGTATGAACGATACGGTTTTATCGAAGAGGGTGTTCAGAAGGAGCAAGTGAAAATAAATGGAATGTATGATGATGAAATTTTTATGGCCTATTTTTTTAATAAGAAAGAATAGCAACTGGTCTGTGTATATGTATTGGAATTAATTCGTGATGGGATTTGATAATCATCATTAAAATTGAAATAGAATTTCCAGAATTTTCAGCGGTGAGTATTTCCTATGAATGTTATATAATGAAAGAGCACAACAACAACTCCTTTAAAACGTTGCTTTTCCCCATTTTTAGGGAAAGGCTTTTTTTATACATAAAAAATTTAATAAGATTTTATTGAAGATAGTTTAGTATAAGGTAAACTATTGCTTTCGTTAGTAGGACAGGACCTTGAAGACAAGATGTTTTTTATCTAATACGTAAAAAGAATATATTGACATTGGTGGGTGCGGGGTTTCGAATTTCTTTCCGATCATCAAATTAGCTTCAATTCCTTGCTAGTAAGGAATTGAAGCTTTTTGGCTTTTTGTAGATTAAATCTCTTCACTATTTTAAGAAGATTTTCGAAGTTAATTAGATTCTCTCTATATGTATTTTTCTACTATAGCGATAAGTGTTATTAGCACTGCTTTGAGAGATGAAAAACGATGAATTCCATAAAAATACATCGCTATAAGAAATATAAAGTACTTGAATTTAATTTCTTAACAAGAATGTGAATTAAATTTAGTTCCCTTGAATGGGTACAAACTTTCTAGATTAAGATTAATAATGATAGCTGAAAAAGAAATATACATTAAATCAAGATGGAAAAAATATGTAGAAAAAGCAAATAAATTGACAATAAAATATATGTTAAGAATTCAAATAAACGGGAAAAACAGAAATAACAGAAAATTATCATTAGTTACTTCAGATAATAGTGTAAAATCACTTTTTTACCAAACAATTATCGATAGGAGGACTTTAAAATGAGAATTAATAAACCTGAATGGCTTTTACTTAGCAAGGAAATAAAGTTGAAACTTATTCGTTTAGCAGTTTTGGAAAATGAAATGAAGCCCTCTAAACGAATAATAAACATAGGGTAATAGGCATTTAAAGGATATATTCCCTAGTTTTGAGATTTTTAGTGAATTAGTGATCTACAACAAAGGAATTAAGTAAAAAGATTACACCTCTGCACTTGGTAAAGAGGAGAGAAGGAGGAAATTACCTATTACAATAAGGAAAAAACTTTCTTGTAAAGTATCAATTAACTCCATTAAATTTGAGTAGTTAAAACGTCTTAAATCCTTGATAGCATTGGAGTGAGGCGTTTTTTTACGTTTTTAGGAACGAACGATAAGGGATATCAACAAATCTTGAGGATACTTTTGAGCTTTAATAGGGTAATGAATTTACATGTTTCTGCAAGTGAAAGTGTGAATCATAGAATATAAGTTTTTTTAAAGCATGAAGTATAAAGTCAATTAGCCTCGCCATTCGGCGGTTTTTTTTTATTTTGGATAAATTTAGCTTATTTGGAAAAAGTAAAGTTAATATATTTTGAAGATGGTTTGAAGAAAAATGAGGTGAAGTGACTTTGGCCTATATCTTATCGGTAGGAAAATCTATTCCTCAATATGAATTGACTCAAGATTCAACTGTAGAATTTGCAAAAGAAATATTTGAGGATTCGTTTAAGGATTTTGATCGCCTTTTACCCGTTTTTAAAAATGGAGAAATAGAAAAGCGGCAATTTGCACAGCCTGTTGAATGGTACAAAAAGCCAAGATCGTTTGAAGAGAAAAATGATCTATATATTAAAACTGCAGTGAAACATGGGATTGAAGCAGTGAAAAATTGCCTTTCTAATAAAACATTATTACAAAACAATATTATATATGAAGAGGTTGATGCCCTCTTTTTTGTTAGTACAACTGGTTTATCAACTCCGAGTATAGAGGCAAAAATAATGAATGTACTGCCTTTTAAAGAAACAACAAAGCGAATTCCAATCTGGGGACTGGGGTGTGCCGGCGGTGCTTCAGGCTTGTCTCGTGCTTATGAATATTGTAAGGCATATCCAGACTCAACAGTTCTTGTTATTTCAGTGGAATTATGCAGCTTAACTTTTCAACATGATGACAGGTCAAAAAGTAATTTAATAGGTACATCACTTTTTGCAGATGGTGTTGCATGCACTTGTGTGGTAGGAAATAATGTTGATTGGAAATCAAAATCCAAATTGCATTCTATCCCTAAAATACTTGATACAAGATCAACATTGATGCGTAATTCCGAAGATGTAATGGGGTGGGATATTAAAAATAATGGTCTATACGTGATTTTTTCACGAGATATCCCCTCAATTATAAAAAAGTGGCTTCGCCCACAAGTTATTGATTTCCTGGAAGAAAATAAAATGAAATTAGACGAAATAAACCACTTTATTGCCCATCCGGGAGGAAAAAAAGTAATCGATGCTTATACAGAAGGTCTCGGCTTTTCAGAAGAACAACTACATATTTCAAAAGAAGTGCTAATAAATCATGGGAATATGTCATCAGTAACGGTTATGTATGTTTTAGAATTATATCTCCAAAGGGAACTAGGTAAAGCGAAAGAGTATGGTCTAATTGGTGCTCTTGGACCTGGATTTAGCTCTGAAATGTTGCTTGTTCAATGGGAGGAATGATAAGGGATGTTTTATATAGTCTTTTTCTTTTTAATCGTACAAAGAATAACAGAACTATTTATTGCAAGGAAAAATGAAAAGTGGATGAAGAATAGAGGCGGTATTGAGCATGGAAAAGACCATTATCCTTATATCGTGTCATTACATCTCCTCTTTTTAATCTCCTTTTTTATAGAAGTTCAAGTTTTTCAAAGAGAGTTAACAGACATATGGTTTGTTATGTTTCCGATTCTTTTTGTGACACAGTTTTTGCGGTATTGGTCAGTCTTTTCTTTAGGGAATTACTGGAACACAAAAATTATAATTGTCCCAGATGATGTGGTCATTTCAAGGGGACCATACAAATTTGTAAAACATCCGAATTATATTGTAGTAGCGGTTGAAATTTTATTATTGCCTTTATTATTTCATGCTTATATTACGGCAATTCTGTTTACGATCCTGAATGTGGTAATGATGACGATAAGAATTCCTGCTGAAGAATCCGCTCTTCAAACATATACGAATTATCATGAGGTCTTTCCGATTAAGTCTAGATTTTTGCCGAAAAGGTAATAAAGAAAGATTTTTCAAAAAATATTAAAAGTCCCATTGAAAATGATTATCATTGATGATAAAATATGATTGTGTTGAAAATCATTCTCATAAATATGGAGGTCTGCTGCGAATATGACGATGTTATTTGTCGGTTGTACCGTTGTTACGTATAGCTTTTTAATTGGCTACATATTAAAAAATATTGATACCCAAAAAGCATAATCATTTGAACATTTTATATAGTAGAATTTTATGGCTCACAGCTAATTGTTGTGAGCCTTTATTCTTTTTTCTAGAAAACGACGATAGAAAATTTGCATATAATTCTGTAAAATGAAGTTATTAAATTGCAAGTGCCATAAGTGAAGGGGATAAACATGACAACTGTTGTAAAATCAAAACAATTGATGCAAACCATTATTAATCTTCATGAAATGATCCATGAAAAAGATCATGAAAATGCGGTTAAATTAGTCGAAATGTCTCATAAGCTTGAACAAGAAAAACTGTATATTGCTTATGCAGGACATTTTTCGGCAGGAAAGTCATCCATGATAAACAAACTATTAGATGAGCAAATTTTACCGACAAGTCCAATTCCTACAAGTGCTAATCTTGTTTTGTTAGAAAAAGGGATAGAGCAGGTAACCTTATATTCTGCCGCAAAAGAAAGCATTGAATTATCAGGTGACTACTCAATAGAACAAATCAAAGAATATTGTAAACAAGGTGACGATATTGAGAGGATTCGTATTAAAAAACCTTATGACAACTTAGCAGAAGATGTTGTTATTATGGATTCACCTGGTATTGATTCCACAGATGCAGCACATAAATTGTCAACAGAATCAATGCTTCATTTAGCGGATGTTATCTTTTATGTAACCGACTACAATCATGTTCAATCAGAAGAGAACCTTTCATTTATCCAAGAAATGAAGAGTCGAAATAAAATGATTTTCTTGATTGTCAATCAAATTGATAAACATGAAGAAAAAGAAATTCGTTTCCAAGACTTTAGACAAAACATTGAGGGATCATTTGCAGAAGTAGGACTACATCCGCAGGACGTGTTTTTTACAACCTTAAAAAACGATCAACATCCTTATAATGATTTAGAAAAAGTGAAAGAGTTAATCAGAGTGGTGATTCAAGATAAAAATAGATTTCTGGAGCAAAATATTTCTCAATCAATTACACAAGTTGTGTCGGAGCATATTGACAAATTTGAGGAACAGCTTGATCTAATAGATCTAAACGAGGATGAGATTCGTGAGAAGTTAGATGAACATACAAACAAATTGAATCAATTACTTGCGCAAATACAGCAGAAAGAAGAGAAGATGGAAAAGCTTGTCTTAGATACAGAAGAAAAAGTATCGGCAATATTAAAAAGTGCAAATTTAATTCCATTTGAAACTAGGGAGAAGGCTTCAGCTTTTATTGAGGCAGCAGATCCTTCATTTAAGATCGGTTTACTTTTTTCGAAGTCTAAAACTGAACAAGAACGTGAAAAAAGAAAAAAAGAACTATATGACAGTCTGAAGAAAAATACAGAAACGCAAATTTCCTGGCACTTTATTACATTACTTAAAGAATTTATTCAATCATACGAAATTCATGATCCAAAGCTTATTCAAGAAGCTCAATCGTTTTCCATCAACGTTTCAGAGCAGCTTGTATCTGATGCAATAAAAACTGGTGCTTCTTTTAATAATCAGTATATTTTAACGTATTCCTCTGATGTTAGCGAATTAATCAAAAAGCAAAGTAAGCATCAAGTTATGGACTTATTTAAAAAGATGATTGATGGTATTAATAATGAAATTCAAGAGCAAATCGAAGAAATAAATGTAAAGGTAAAGAGCGAAAATGAAGAAATTGGCCATTATAAAGAGATTTTATTCAAGTTCGAGACACTTGGTCAATATAAACATTCATTGCAAGAACTAAATAAAGGAATATTTGTTTCAACTCATAATGAAGAAAAATGGTTAAATGAGCATCAGACATATAAGAAAGTAACAAAAGACATCCAAATACAAGAAAAGGTAGTAGCTGCAGAAGAACCAAGAGAGGATCAATTTTCAAAGCCTCTATACAATACTCGTTACAGTAAGCGGGATGAGTTTATAAAGAACGCAGAGCAGGCTGTCAAACGTCTTGACAATATCCAAGGGTTTAAGCAATTTACAGAGTCACTTGAAGGGAAGATTAACAGTTTTAAAAACCGCACCTTTACTGTTGCGTTATTCGGTGCCTTTAGTGCAGGAAAATCTTCCTTTGCTAACGCACTTATAGGAGAAAGACTGTTACCTTCATCACCTAATCCGACAACAGCGACGATAAATAAAATAGCACCGCCAACATCTGAAAAGGCACATGGACTAGTTGAAGTGAAATTGAAATCAAAAGAGATGTTAATGAAGGACATAATGATTAGTATTCCATCATTGAATAATAAGGATTTTTCGATCGAAAGTATAGCAGAAGTACTTCGAAACTATCAAGGCCAAAATAAAAACGAAACTGAACAGATAGCAAAGTATCAAAAAGCGATAGTAGATTATCAAACGTTAACAAGTGAAGGACTTACCGTGCAATCGGATACGAATTCATTTAGGGATTTTGTTGCTAAGGAAGAAAAGGCATGTTTAGTTGAAGAGGTCATTGTTTATTTTGATTGCTCGATTACCAGGGCTGGTATTACCTTAGTTGATACGCCGGGAGCAGATTCCCTTCATAAAAGACATACAGATGTAGCTTTTCAATATATTAAAAAGGCAGATGCAATTCTTTATGTCACCTATTACAACCACCCATTCTCAAAAGGTGACCGTGAATTTTTAAGACAATTAGGAAGGGTTAAAGATTCCTTTACACTTGATAAAATGTTCTTCATTATCAATGCAGTGGATTTAGCTAAAGATGAAGAAGAAGTGAAAGTTGTTAAGTCTTATATTAAAGATCAGTTTTTAAAGCATGAGATAAGAAATGTACGCTTATTTGGAGTATCCAGTTTAAATGTTTTATCAGGCCAAGTAGATGAAGAAAAAGATTATATTGAATTTCAAAAACAGTTCAATACTTTTATTAAAGAAGAATTAACGAATACAACTCTTTTATCAATAAAAGAAGATTTAAATCGTTGCAAGGATAGGATTCAATCCCTTATTCATGCTGCCGAGTTGAGTGGCAAGGAAAAAGAGGAGAGAAGAGAAAGCCTTCTGCAAGAGCAAATGAAAGTCAACGATGAAATTTCGAATATATCTCCTGACCATATTGTTACATCTATTTCTAAAGAAATAGAAGAGCTGATTTTTTACGTGAAGCAGCGACTATTTTTCCGATTTAATGATTTTTTTAAGGAGAGCTTCCATCCGAGCATATTTAACCAAAATGCTGACATTCAACAAGCGTTAAAAATTTGTTTAGAAGAGCTTGTCAGAACGGTAGAATTTGAATTAATACAAGAACTGCAAGCTACATCATTAAGAATAGAAAAAGTTATTTACAAAACATTAGATGGTGAGTTCAGCCGGATCGTACAGCTCATAAAGAAAAAATCTAAAAATGTTACACTTGCTACAATTGAGTTTCCAGAAATTCAAACACCAACAATAGTTGTTGAATTTTCATCAAGTATGCTGGCAACTATTCAGCCGACTTTGAAGTTATTTAAGAATACAAAATCTTTCTTTGAGCGTAATGAGAAAAAGTTCATGTCTGATGACTTATCTAAACGAATGGATAGCCCTATTTCAAGTATATTAAATGAATACATTGAGAATTTTTCAAGTTATTATCGTGATGCAATTGGATCTTCTCATCACCTCCTCATAAAAGAGGTAAAGAAACAAACAGAGGAAGGGTTTTCTGCTTTGTTGGATATCCGACATGAAGACACGGAACACTTAAAAACAGAGTTAGCTGTCATCACAGAAAGTGTTCAATTATTACAAGAGAATAATCTTCAACATCATTAATTTTATGATACAATTTATTGATAAAACTCATTTAATGTGCAGGGGGAAAAAGGTTGGATTCAAAAACGTATCAAGTTTGTGCAACGTGTATACATTTTAAGGCGATTCGAAAAGATAAAAAAATGATCTATTATTGTAGTCGTTTAAAATACGAAACGAAGCCAACTTATTCGTTTAATTGCTGGGACCCTAAAGAACACGTTAAAAGGTTAATGGAAAAACGAGGTGGAACGACATGAGTAACGTACATGAAGCAATTAGTCAGCACAGTAAAAATCAGCATCAACACATTCAATCTTTCTTAAAATTAGAAGCGAAAAGAGAATCTTTAATTGAAGAAGCTATTTTTCTCTGTGTAAATTCTAAACCATTTAAAGTTGAACCTATTAATCAGGTAACGTCTGAAATGAACAGGCTAGCGTCAGAAGGAATTGTACCGATGCGTAAACTGGTAACAAAGGAAATGGTACAGGAATTTGTGGAAAGAAAATATGGGAAATAATTAATATGTAATTTCAGCATTGTTATTTTTGTTATACATTACCAAGATCCCATCCGGTTTTAAAAATCATCTCTGTGAAACACTATAAATGTTTTTCTTAATGAAGTGAAAGGGATGATTTTATGGGACGTACAAAATTAGGTAATGCAAATGCACAACGTAATAATAATAAGAAAAAGAAAAATGATTTTAATACTGAATTTGCTTCATATGCACAAAATGAAGCACTTAAATTAAGCAGTAAAAATAAAGAGTAATCAATTTATGAAAACCTGTGGAGATAACTTCTCTACAGGTTTTTTTATGTGTTTATATGCATCAGGAATTGACTTGAAGTACCAAATACAAGGTCTCATTTTTTATGATATACTATTCTTTGATTATGAAGAAGTATGATTTTATAAGTATTTTACTGATTGTGAGGGAGATAAATTGAAAAAAGATCAGCATTTATTAATCGTGGATGGAATGGCTTTGCTATTTCGCTCGTTCTTTTCAACATCTGTGTACGGTCAATTTATGATCAATAGTAAAGGGATTCCGACAAATGCAGTTACTGGTTTATTAAAGCATTTATTTGCTGTTATTGAATATACAAAACCAACACATATTATTTGTTGTTGGGATATGGGCAGTAAAACATATCGTAATGATTTATTTACTGATTACAAAGCGAATAGACCTGAAGCCCCAATCGAATTACAGCCTCAGTTCAACTTGGCAAAAGAAGTAGTAGAAGCATTAAACATAACAAATATTGGTATAGAAGGCTTTGAAGCTGACGACTGTATTGGAACATTAACAAAGAAGTTTGAAACTGAAATGAAAATATCCATCGTTACAGGAGATAAGGATATTCTTCAACTATTAAATGATCAAGTGGATGTTTTAATCTTACAAAAAGGGATAGGCAATTATAAGCATTATACAAGAGATATATATGTTGAAGAATTTGCAATTGAACCCCGTATGTTAATTGATGTAAAGGCCTTAATGGGAGATTCAAGTGACAATTATCCGGGAGTAAAGGGGATTGGCGAGAAAACAGCTTTTAAACTTATTTCTCAATACAAAACGATTGACGCATTACTTCTATGTTTATCCGAACTTACGAAGAGTCAAAAGATGAAAATTGAGAATGATTTAGAAATGCTTCATCTTTCAAGGAAATTAGCTGAAATTAATTGTACAGCTCCATTAGAATGTTTACTGGACGATTCGCTTCTCCTAATTGATGAAGAAAAAGCACTTTCTATCATAAAGGAGCATGAACTAAGAGGGATTCAGTCAATACTTAAGAACATCATGTTTTCACAAGAGGAAGCTATATAAAGGTTGAATAAGTAATCAAAGCTATACACGTAAGCATGCATGATATCGAAGAAAGAGAGAACCCTCGACTCATGCATGTTACTTTATTTTGTGTTTTTCTTCTTGGCAGCATTTTCTAGTTTGCTTTTCGGCTCCATAGAGAATTCAACATCTGCTGCGTGTCCTTGGGGATTTACACTTGGAGCTTTTCTTCCTCGATTATTTCCTCTTTTTTCACTACTCATTTGATATCCACCTCCAATACTATTATGACCTACTACCTATAAAATACGTATTGAATAATTGTGATAAAAGTAGCAAAGATTGGTAACGAAAATGAAAATAATGATAGAATTTGTCGACGTTTTTAGATAAGATCAAAGGAGGACAACGTAAACAAAGGATGAATCTTAATATGTTTGGAACGGTTAGTGAATATGTTGATCACTTAATAAGTAAAGGATTTGTATTAGGGGATGATGCAAATGGGTTTATAGCATTTGGTCAACAGTACACAGATACAGTAGATGAAGTAGTTATAATAGCGATTGAATTAACATTAAAGATTCAAAAGGAATTTGACGGCTCATTTTTTATTTCCCTGCTGGAAAATTTTAAATCAGAAAAAATAAACAATCGTAAACAAGCTCTTCGTTTTATTGAATCATTACACTTAATATGAGATGTGAATGTGAAGCTATTTCTAGGGATGAAATAGCTTGGATTATCACACTCATTATAATTAACACCTTTTAGATATGATTAGTTTGTTTCAGCTCTCTTTTAAGCAGCTTGGGGATTTCGGTTGTTATCATAGTAGTAAAAATGAACAAGCATCCGATTAATCCATACATTGACAATCGTTCATTGAGAACAAAAAATGCTGTTATTGCTGCAAATACAGGTTCCATTGCAAAAATGATGGCGACTCTAGCTGCACTTGTAAACTGTTGAAATTTAGTTTGTATATAAAAGGCAATAGCGGTTGCAAAAATAGATGTTATTAACAATGCAAAGATAACGTCTCCATGTAAAACTTGATTAAGTGAAACCAAGGTTTCTTCAAATGTAAATGAACTTAGAAAGCTTAGTATAGATACCGTCAATAATTGAATAATGGTTAAAGGTAGTGCTGGATGTTGTTCAGTAAATTTACTTGTAAACACAATATGAAAAGCGAATCCTATTGCGCATATTAAAATTAGTAAGTCCCCAAAGTTTATTTGTGATATACCTGCTAATGTTAAAAAATAAAGACCAACTGTTCCAAAACCAGCACTAATGAAGATGATGAGTTTTGGTGGTTCTTTTAAATAGTAGATAGCAAGTATGGGAACAATCAACACACTTAACCCAGTAATAAAACCTGCTTTAGAAGATGTTGTATAAATAAGACCTACTGTTTGAAAGGCATAGCCTATAAATAAAAAGAATCCCAGGAAAGTGCCTGCTTTCATTAACTTCAGTGTAATGAATTTTTTTTCTTTCTTCCCTACAAACAATGAGAGGATAATGGCTGCTAAAAGGAACCGAATACCATTAAATAAATGTGGCGGTAATGTTTGAATCGCATTTTGTACAATGACAAAGGTGGAACCCCAAATAAAAGCAACAAATAATAGACTTCCGTCTGCAAATAGTTTTTTCATTACATTCACTCTTTCAAATACAATCATTTTTGAATATATTATTGGTTACGGATGGCATATCTTGCAAGTTGATCAGCTACTTTGTTTTCTTTACTTGGAATCCATTTAATGAAAAATAAATCAAACTCCTTAGCGAGTTCAAGTATTTTTTCTAAGAGTGGGGAATATTGGTTATTTTTTACGTATTGCTTTTCAACTGCACGATCAACTAATTGTGAATCTGTTCGGAACGATACAACTTTAAAACCATTTTGAATGCAAATCTCCATACCCTTAATAACCGCATGGTATTCCGCTTCATGATTTGACATTAAGCCTAGTGGTATAGAGAATTCTTCGGCTTTTCCATGTCCTTTAATAAATACTCCTGCACCGGATTGACCGGGATCACCGGCACTGGCTCCGTCAACATATACTTCAATCAAAAATTTCCCTCCTCATACCTAATCCTTTAATAAATCAGCAAACGATGGTAAAATAATTACCATTGGTCTCACACAACATAGGAATCATTATTATAATAAATCGAATATGATTATAGCATATTGATTACATTAATAAATATAAAGACTACTTTTAGTTACCTTATAATAATTCATGTTCAGGAGTGGACGTAGTTGAAATATCGAATTGAGTGGATGTATCAAACTAAGAAAAAACTGCAAACAGAACTTGTATCTAATTTTCTTTCATTAAATGAAGCGATTATGATATCAGAAGATATTTTACAAACGGGAAGAGTAAAAGAAATTACTTATACTTCAGAAGATGGACAAACATGGAATCTTAAAGAGTTAAAGAAGTTAAAAGATATTGTAAAAGATGAACCACACGATGTTGTTGCATACTTTGATGGCGGATTTCATAAAAATACTAAACTGGCTGGATTTGGAGCAGTGATCTATTTTACCCAAAGTGGAAATAGGCATAGAATAAGAATGAATGAAAAAGCAAATGAAATTGACTCTAATAATGAGGCGGAATATGCAGCTTTTGCTTATTTAGTTAAAGTTCTTGAAGAATATGGAATATCAAGACAAAAGGTATTATTTAAAGGTGACTCACAGGTCGTATTAAACCAACTATCCGGTGAATGGCCGTGTTATGAACCAGAATTTAATGTTTGGCTTGATCGAATTGAAGCTAAACTTAATCAACTAAGAATAACTCCGGAATATGAACCAGTTTCAAGAAAAGAAAATACCGAGGCTGATAAATTGGCCACTCAAGCGTTGGAAGGTATTGAAATTAAAAGTAAGATGACGATAGATGAGGGCGTTGAGATGGATGAATAAAAAACAAACGTTACAAGAGTTAAGTGAAATTATTGACACCTACTGTTCAAATTGTTTATTAAAAAAACATTTCAGAGAAGAATTTGGTAAAACATATGCCCACACTTTTTGTATAAAAAGTTGTACTGTTGGAGATAAAATAAAAAGTGTTGGCAAAAAATTAATCTAAAAAAATCCGCTTCTTAGCGGATTTTTTTAAAACCTGTAAATATTATTAATGTTTAGCTTCTGACAATTGATGTTGACACTGGTCTATCAGTTGTTGTTGTTTTGTTAAAAAGTCCTGGTCAAATCCAGTATCGGAAGTTAGACTCATTAGTGCTTTAGCATCATTAATTGCATTTTCAGCATTTTTAATTGCTTCAGGATCCATTTGCATTGTGGCTGCTCCAACCATTTTTTGTGCGGCTTTAACTGATGCTTCCAGCTGTGCAATTTCATTCATTCCACTAATTAATCCTGTGTGATTAATTTGGTCCATGTTAATACCACCTCCAAAGATAGTTTTTGTCTAATCTCTAATAATATTCGTTAAAAAAAACATTCTATTTTTTATATCACATTTTTAAATGACGTGTTAAAATGAAAATAGAATTCATCTTGTAAAAAAATAGAACAAATATAAAACATATTTACTAGAAATTGTCGATTTATAAATAAGGGGAGAGGGGGTTAAGGACTTGACGAATGGTCCATTAGATTCATCAATAAAAGAAGCTTTTCAGGAAATTTATAAAGATATTGATAAATTGGTCTTTATAGCGAACAATGCGAATGTATTCAATCATAATGAAGTATCTCGGATCGAGAAAAGTATTAAACAAAATGTAAAAGCGATTGAGTATTTACTAATAAGTCAAAAGTCACTATAAGAAAAAAAGAGGTGGAAATAATCCAACCTCTTTTTGTTTAAGTTTTGTTTTATGTTAAATCACAATTAAACTAGTGATTATAACTTTGTAACGTTAGCAGCTTGTGGTCCGCGGTTACCTTCAACGATTTCAAAAGAAACCTCTTGACCTTCTTCTAATGATTTGTATCCATCACCTTGGATAGCAGTGAAGTGTACGAATACATCGTCTCCACCTTCAACTTCGATAAATCCGAAACCTTTTTCGTTATTGAACCATTTTACTTTACCGTTTTGCATAGTACTTAATCCTCCTAATACTGTAGCACAGGTGGTGCTAAAAAAAATTTTATCATTTAAGAATATGATATGTAAGGTGTAGACATGATGTGAAAACTAGGTTGTTACCAATATATACTCATCTTAATGATAATTTCACTATACACTAATCTCAAGATATACGTCAAGGTAAAGTAGCATATTTTAACATAACTTTCTGAAAGTTTATAATAGATTCGTATGTACAAGCATATAATGGCTAAAACAAGTAGAGGATGGTCTTTGTGAGAAAGATTAAAATAGGAAGCAAAGATGTTTTTGTGACATGCCATCGAAAAATAGATCATATAAAATTCAATAAAATATGTGATTTGATTTTACAGTTAGATCATAACATTTTTCATCTGGAAAAATCCTCTGTAATCATAGTGCAAGGTAATGAAGAGAACTTTGTAGTAGAAAGAATGAATACTGACACGTATACATTACATGTCCATTATGTTATTCCTAAACAGGAAGTATATAAAATAACTGAAAATCAGACAATAAGTTAAAAGAAAACTAGTTCCCTTTTTTCAAAAAAAGTTTATAATAATGGTAATACGATATGTAGCTTATATTAGCTGCAACTTTGATGAATGATACATAATCATCGCATTTTTATTTAAAGCTGCATTGGCTATCTTGAAAGGGGTTTTTGAAAAATGGTAGAAAAAACATTTACAATTACAAGTGAAGCAGGCCTTCACGCTAGACCAGCAACTGCATTAGTAAATGCGGTTAATTCATTCACTGCAGATGTAAACCTAGAAGCGAATGGACGAACTGTAAATCTAAAATCGATAATGGGTGTTATGTCTCTTGGGATTTCTAAAGGTACTCAAGTGAAAATTTCTGCAAGTGGAAGTGACGAGGAAGCAGCATTAGAAGCTGTGGAAAGAGCGATCACAACTGAAGGTTTAGGAGAGTAAACTAAAAAAGAGCGACATTTCATGTCTGCTCTTTTTTTTGTCTAAATAGCGTTCATATACGGTAAAGTCAATGTTTATGTTATTCTTCTCTTGTTTTGTCTCTTTGGTCTTTGTTACGTTTGTTTCCCTTACTATTATCACCTGCAACATGTTCCTCTGCTAGCTCCATTTGATTTGCACCGTTTCTAGGTGAATTTTGATTACTGCTGCCTTTATTCATTTTTTTAGTCATTATAGGCCCTCCTTAATAATGAAACCTTTAATTACTTATATATTTTTTTCCGAGGGAAAAAATATATGCATGTCATTTGATGTTTTTATATAATAAAAAGCCCTATATTCAGAAAGAGCGATTAAGCATAGTCTTTCGTGAATCGGGCTTACCTTCCTTACTTTAGTTCTATGTTTTTGTCATGTGTTGGCATCATTTTCTTATTGGTGTACCTTGATTGATGGATCCAGCCTGTATAGGAAGTAACTATTTGGAGATCTTTATCTAAGAGTACTAATGCCATGTACGGATAGTGGTAATTTTGTCTAAATCTAAGATCGAACCATCGAACTTCAAATCCATTTTGTCTCTCGACATACAGTGCATGAGTATGCTTTGAGTTAGCGAGAAAATGTTTTACATTACAATCTTTAAGTGAAGACTGAATATATGGACAGGAAGGATCATGTTTTCTAAATGAATGATTCCAGATAACTTCTCTTTTATTTACATGGCCTGTTCTAAAGTAGTCATCTGTCTCAATTACAAAATCCCATTTATTAATAGATAAAGTAGGAATGACCGTATAACTTGCTATTGGATGATATTTAGCCAACATTGTTTTTAGACGGAGAGAAATAAGGTAACGATAAAAAAGGTAAAAAGAAAGAGTAACATAACAAAAGAAAAAGATGATCCCTGGTGGAAATTCAAATAACCAAAATATAAAGCCTATTAGGTGAACAAGAATAATAAATAAATCGAACAATGGAATAAAATTTAATGATAGCCATTTCTTTGTAAATGGCCGTCCTGCTTGAGTCCCGTAAGCATTAAAAATGTCAAACAGTACGTGTAAAATAACAGCAATAGAGGTCCAATACAGTAATGGTATAAAGGATATTTGGTCGAAAATTGCAAATGTGATGCAAGCGATCAATATTGGCCAAATAATCATAGCTAGGAGAGAATGGGACAGTCCTCTATGGTGTTCAGTATACATACCATTTCCTTTAAGGATTTTTATCGCATAATCAAAATCTGGTGCATTTGAACCGATGACTGTCCCAATCATAACAGCAGTAGCTAACTCCGGATTTGTTGCTACATTTGGATCTAAATAGGCAAGACCTGCTAATCCTAATCCCATGGTAATATGAGTACTTGTATCCATTTATTGCCCCCAAGATAATAGATAAACCCATCCATCCGGTAATGCTATTTTATCTCTATTCAATTTGTAGACATGTGCTGGTCTGCATGCTATTCAAATCAATTTATTTTAAGCTATTACTAGAATTATTAATAATTAACAGAGCCAACCATTACTTGTTTATCCTTAATATAAGCTGACTCTTTTATCATATCTTGTACAATCATGTCAGCGGAGTGAGGGACATTTAATTTTTTTATATTGTGCTTCATGTTTAGAAGTTTTTGGTCGTTCATTAAAAGATTATGGACTTCTTCACATATATCTTCAATTTGATTAATAATAAGTGCAGATTGATTGTTTTCGAAAAAATGTGCATTTTCCTTCTCTTGACCAGGAACTGGCTTAAAAAGGACAATAGGTACACCAATTGCTGTAGCTTCTGTCAATGTAATGCCGCCGGGTTTTGTAATCATACATGAAGCGATTCGATAAAGCTCATCCACACGTTCTACATAGCTTAACACCTTAAATTGTTGAGGATAATTTTTACCTAATGAATCGAGAGATTCCTTTAGAGGATGGTTATTTCCACATACGACAACAATTTGTAACTGTTTATTTTTTGATAAGAAGGCTTGACATAATTCTTTTACATTCTTCAAAACGCCATGTGCACCAGCCATAATAAGTAATGTTTTCTTTGAAGGATCTAAGCCGTATTTATGATAAATCGGGTTTAAATCCATTTCCAATTCAAATTGTTTTCGAATTGGAATTCCAGTTACTTTTATACGATTTGGATGAATTCCTAATTGTAATAATTTTTCTTTAACATGATTCGTTGCGACATAGTATTTGTCGATATTTTCATGGACCCATATTCTGTGTAAACAAAAGTCTGTTAATACATTAAAAGTTGGGATAACTGTTCCTGTTTTTCTTCTGTATTCAGGAACAACAATCATAGGAAATGTATTAATGATCATATCAGGTTGTTCTGAAGTTACAATTTGATGTAATCGTTTATGTCCCATAATAAAATATAAGTTCATTAATCTTTTATTATAAATTTTATCAACTCCATAATAAAAAAGACGATAAAATTGTTTTCCGATGGAGAAACTTTTTAAGTATAAATATTGAGTAATTTCAGAGAAAACTGGAAATGATTCAGAATAAAGATTACAGACAATAACTTTTTTAAATCCCAGCTCCTTACACTTTTCTTCTAATGTTTTGGCAACTTGAACGTGACCATTTCCGTATTTTGCAGTTAAAATTAACACCTTTGAATTTGGCTTCAACATCATCACCTCAATCTAGTCAAAAACAGTTCGATATACATGAAAACAGTCCATATTCAAAGTATATGAAAATATGAACTGAATTTGTCTTTTAGGTTACCATATAAATGTTACTTTTTCATAAAGCAATTATTAAGTATTTCTTAAGATGTTAAGTTGTTGTAAACAATCGAAATCTAAATGAGACTACTCTATTAATTCAGTCCCAATTATAAGGAGTTTCCTGGTATACATAATAATTGAGCCAGTTAACAAAAAGAAGATTTGCATGAGATCTCCAGCATTGAATAGGTTTATTTTTAGGATCGTTGTTTCGGAAATAATTTTCAGGAATGTCAATTTCCAAACCTTTTGCTAAGTCACGTTCATATTCATCTTGTAGGGATGTTAATTCATACTCAGGATGTCCCGTTAAAAAAACGTGTTTTTCATCCTTGGACATAACCAGGCAGACACCGGCTTTTTCTGAATATGATAAGATCTGTAACTCAGGGATTTGATCAATTTCTTCTTTTAATACATCAGTATGTCTAGAGTGGGGAACATAGTACAAATCGTCGAATCCTCTTAATAGTTTTACAGTCGGATCCACAACTTCATGTTCAAAAATACCAAAGCATTTTTTTTCCAGTTTATATTTATTTACGCCATAATGGTGGTAAAGTCCTGCTTGTGCACCCCAACAAATATGTAAAGTTGAAGTAACATTTGTTTTCGTCCAATCCATAATTGTTTGCATTTCAGGCCAATATGAAACTTCCTCATAATCCAGGTGTTCGATAGGCGCACCTGTTATGATCATGCCGTCATATCGTTTATGTTGGATATGACGAAATGTGGTATAAAATTCCTTTAGATGTTCAATTGCTGTTGTCTTTGATGTATGTGTTTCAGGTCGCAAAAAGGTAATATTTAGTTGCAATGGTGAATTTCCTAACAAACGCAATAACTGTGTTTCGGTCTTTTCTTTTTCTGGCATAATGTTCAGAATAATAATATTTAAAGGACGTATATCCTGAGAGTAAGCACGTTTTTCATCCATAATAAAAATATTTTCTTTTTCAAGAATTTCTTTTGCTGGTAAATGACTTGGAATATTAATTGGCATTATAACTACACCCCCGCTACAAAATTAAGCTTTAAGACTTTATAAAAATAAGATAACCAACAGTCACTGATTCTTTATTATAGAAAGTTTAGAAAAATAATTCAATTTATATATTTCAATAAATAACCAGTTTTTAAGAAAAAATTAATTTTTGTGTAAATATGAGTGGTTCTGACTTATTTAATAAGTAAAAAATATGGTAAAGTAAATCTTATACATAGTGCTATAAACTTTTACGATCATTGGGAGGAAGAATGTTCGATCCAACAGTTTTCGATAATTTAAAGGTTGTAATAGAAGGATATATTTATGATATGGATATTGACGAACAAATTTCTGTGACAGATCGCAGTGATATTATTGATCTAGCAAAGATGTCCAGACAATATTCCATCTCTTATAAAGGAATAAAAAATAAAAGAAAAACAGCTAAATTCCTCATAGAAATGCCACATCATGAACTATCAGGTGAGCTTCTTCAAACAACAAGAAAACCTGGCTGCAGGGTAACTCTTGTTTTCTTGGAAACACAAGATTCAAAGGAATACGATGAAATATTATATAGGAAATTAAAAAAAATATGGGGAGAAAATCATCCTGTTTCTTTGTTCCTTACAAAGGAACTTACAATGACATCCTTCTACTATCATCACAAATATAAAGTGAAATTTCAAACAATGTTTGGTGAGGATGATTTAGAGGCATTACTACAAATAGTTGATCATTCGATCGTTTTACTTGGTTTAACTTCAAGAAAATAAAATAAGCTATTTATTATTTAAAGTTACACAAGTTGCTATAATCAAAACGATGAAGTCGTAAAAATAAGCTTTTTTGGTTCTCACTTGACTCAAAAACCTTATTAGCGGAGTAAACTATAGAACTAACATATATTGTATCCGGTTTCCCGGTAGGGAGGTAACATGGGAAATGGAATATCCAATACTTATTAGCTGTGACAAAGTTTCTGCACAGTTTTGTCTCGGTGGTTCCATTGGGGCATGAAAACTTTTAAACAACTGATGAACTGTATTATTTTCATAACAGTGTAATAAAATCACATGTCGTCCTGTCCATGCCTGACCAATTATTGTGCGAGGGTTTCTTCTTATCATCTGATTAGCTCCTTTAAACTTAATAAAATATTATATGAAGGGCAGCTAGTCAGATGTTCTTTACTTTATATATCAATCAATTACTGATGGAAGGCAACGATAAAAATGAATTCAGAAGACATAATCGAATACATAACAAAGTATGTGTACAAACAATTCGAACATGAGGAAAGTGGCCATGATAAATGGCATATTGATAGAGTTAGAAAACTTGCTGTATCTATAGCCGAAAAAGAAAATGCAAATGTATTTATTGTTGAATTGGCGGCTATTCTCCATGATTTAATAGATGAAAAGGTAAAAGAAACGATTAGGCTAGATATCCTTGAAGTTGAAAAATTATTGAAAATGCAACGAGTTCATAAGGATGATCGAGATAAAGTTTTAAAAATTATTGATTCAATAAGTTTCAGGAAGAATATCAGTCAGAATGAGTTGAGTATAGAGGGTAAAATTGTTCAGGATGCAGATCGTCTAGATGCAATCGGTGCAATCGGTATTGCCAGGACATTTTCTTTTGCTGGTTCACGTGGCCATATTATATATGATCCGGAGAAGAAAAATAATCATCATGCTATTCAGCATTTTTATGATAAATTACTTAAATTAAAAGAATTAATGAATACGGAAACAGCAAAACATATAGCAGAAGAAAGGCATTTATTTTTAGAGCAATATTTACAACAGTTTTATTCAGAGTGGGGTACTACTACAGAAAAGTAAAGGGAACAAATTGTTGCAATGATAGCTATTCTTTCTTTTTACCTATTGAACAGATTGTTTAGTTAATATAGAACGAAAATCAAGTAAAATCCTATGAATAGCATGTCTAAACAAGGCTATGTTACAATACCATTACGAAATAAATAAAGGAGTGCCCAGAATGAAGATTAAATCTATTGAACCTACTCCAAGTCCTAATACGATGAAGGTTCTTTTATCAGAGGAACTCCCTTCAGGAAAGAGCAATAATTACAAAAAAGATTCTGCGGTTGATGCACCGCAAATAATTAAAGATATTCTTGCTATAGAAGGGGTAAAAGGAGTTTATCATGTTGCAGATTTTCTTGCTGTGGAAAGAAATGCAAAATACGATTGGAAAGATTTGCTAGCCCAGGTTCGTCAAGCGTTCGGAGAAGATGTCTTGGAAGGATCTTCAGACAATGGGACGAATGAAGAAGCGTTTGGTGAAGTGAAAGTATCTATCCAAATGTTTAATCACATTCCGATGCAAGTTAAATTGACAGATGGAATAACCGAACAACGGTTTGGCTTACCTGACCGTTTTAAAGATGCCGTATTTACAGCTCAACAATCAAATGAAAATGTTGTATTAGATCGCCAGTGGAAAGAACATGGAGTACGTTATGGTGATCTTGAAGATATTGGAAAAGAGGTTGTTGATGAGATAAATGCTGCATATTCTGACGAACGCCTTAATAACTTACTTATGGCTTTATCGGAAAATAAAGAAGCGGCAAAAATACAACCACGTAAATCATATAAAGTAACACTCGAGATGTTAGATCATGATGATTGGACTGAACGCTTCGCTCATTTAGATCAAATGAATCCTACAGAAGCGGATATTCCTGTTTTGGAAAAATCATTAAATGATGAGAAAGCTTCAATAAGAAGACTGGCTACAGTTTATTTGGGGATGATCGAGAAGCCAGCTGTTTTACCATTGCTTTATAAAGCACTTAAGGATAAATCTGTTACGGTGAGAAGAACAGCAGGTGATTGTCTATCAGACATTGGTGATCCTGCAGCCATGGAAGAAATGATGGTTGCATTAAAAGATAAAAATAAATTAGTAAGATGGCGGGCAGCCATGTTTCTTTATGAAGTCGGAGACGAAAAAGCCTTATCTGCATTAAAAGAGGCTGAAAATGATCCGGAGTTTGAGGTTAGTATGCAAATCAAAATGGCGATAGAACGTATTGAAGGTGGAGAAGAAGCGAAAGGTTCTGTTTGGAAACAGATGACAGAAAGTCGAAAAGCGTAATACTTAGCGTTGACAACCAACCATTATAAGTGTGGTTGGTTGTTTTGACATGTACTTTATTGAGACTTTTATTCATAAATAAGAAAGATAAAATTTTGTACTAAGTTTTGGTGTCTAGCTCAAGCTGATGGGTGGCGCCTTGCGCTTTTCTTATTTGCAATGAGAAATAGGCTATAGTATTCTAAAAATACATGTGAAGTACTTGGAGGGATTAATGATGTCAATGGCATACGAAGAATATATGAGGCAAATGGTCAAACCTATGAGAGCAGAATTAACAAATGCCGGGTTTGAGGAGTTGACAAGTGAAGAAGATGTTGAGCAATTCATGAAAGATGAGAATGGCACAGTTCTTGTTGTAGTTAATTCTGTTTGTGGATGTGCCGCAGGTTTAGCTAGACCTGCAGCAACCCAAGCCGTTCTTAACGCTGATAAAAAACCTTCTAGATTGGTTACAGTTTTTGCTGGACAGGATAAAGAGGCAACAGCAAAGATGAGGGATTATTTTGAAGGATATGAACCTTCTTCACCATCAATGGCACTATTGAAAGAAGGAAAGGTTGTTCACTTTATTCCACGTCATGAAATCGAAGGGAATTCGATTGAGGCTATTAAGCAAAACTTGGAAAGTTCATTTGAAAAGTACTGTTAAAAGGATGCTCATGCATCCTTTTATTATGACTTAAATTAGGAGAAAAATATGATTGTTACAACATCAGGAAGACCTAATGAAAAGCAGGATCAATACGCTATGCAAATTGCTGATGTACTGGGTGCCACATATCAAAAACGAAACAAAAGATCAGTAGCAGATATACAAAAAAGAGCTGTGGATCACGTTATTGTAGTGGGGAAAAACAGAGTGGAATTGCATTTTTTAAATGGAGAAAGCCCATTATTTTTTCATCCTAATTCAGCAATGTTCAGGATCAAAAGGCTGATGAAAGGAGAGGGAGATCCCTTTTGTGATGCTTGCGATTTGCGGCCAGGAGACAAGATTTTAGACTGCACGTTAGGTCTTGCTTCGGATAGTATAGTCGGAAGTTATGTAGTAGGAACCCATGGACTGATAATAGGGGTTGAAGGCAGCAGGTTTCTATCTTATCTTGTGCATAAAGGTCTTAATCAATGGGAAACAGGCTTACCGGTTATCGATGAGGCGATGAGACGAATTGTTGTACATAATATTGATCATTTTTCATATCTCAAAAGCTGTGATGATGATTCATTTGATGTCGTATATTTCGACCCAATGTTTGAAGAATCAATTGATGGCTCTGTTGGAATTGAACCTTTAAAAAAATTAGCCAACTATTCGCCGCTGCATGCTGAAACCATCGAAGAGGCCAAGCGTGTTGCCAAAAAAAGAGTTGTCTTAAAAGATCATTACAAAAGCTCCAGGTTTAAACAATTTCAATTTGAGGTGAATGTTCGTAAATCAGCAAAATTCCATTACGGTGTAATAGAAATATCTTAATAGCAAATGATAAGACCATGGAGGTGTATTCATTTGGCAAAGAGAAAAGTTGACCCATCAAGAGCAGGACTCAGCTCTCCAAACGTGGAAGGACAAGGTACAACCACAACTGAAACAAATGGTTATCAGGTAGACTCCGCTCGAAAGAAAACAAAAAGAACTTAATTAGAAAAGGGTGCTTGCATGAAAACAAGCACCCTTTTCTTTATGTATTAATCTGTAATTTCAACGTAAATGAAATACGCAAGTGTAATAAACGAAATGATTACAAATAAAGTATCATAACCCATATCTAGCTCCTCCTATTCAATATACTTACTATTTACCTGTACACACAATTTTAAACGTTTTCTTATCATATTAAAAGATATTGGTGAAAGATTTTTCAACACAAATTATTTATAAAATTTGTCATGAAATTGATATATAATAACATCCGGCTCTATGTTAAAATATTCATATAATCTTAAAGTCGGAGGAACACTGCTATGAACAAATGGTTACGTAAATCTCTTGTTATCCTATTTTCAATCGCTACATTTGGCCTCGTTACGCCACCGGCTTCATTAGCAGCAGTTCAGGAAAAACCAACAGAAGATACAGTTTCGAATTCAACCGTGTCAAGAGAAGAAACGGAACAAGCAGCTCAATCTAATATCAATATCGAAGAAGAGAAAACGCTTTCTAACGAGGAAGTTTTATCTAATATTCTATTAGAAGCAGAGCATAAGTCTTTTGTTAAATTTGGCGATAAAATTGGCCATGTTATTGAGGATGAATTTAAACAAGTCATTTTTCCGAAAATGGAAGAAGTGATTACATATTATCTAAATGTTGAAGATGATGAGCTTTTTCAGCATATAGAAATTTCTAAACCTTCCGGTGGAACAGGCGAAAAGATTTTTCACATTTATCATTCTCAAACGGGAGAAGATTTACTGCGGTTTCATGTTCGTAGAGAAAATCGACCTTTAGAAGGTTACTGGTTTAACTTCCATTACCATACATATCATGATTTTTTTCAGTCTCATAAAGATTTAGGAAGTATTTACTGGAATAAAAATACTCCTCCAAATTGGATGAGCTTTCATTAATCCCCACAAAAAAGAGTATGCGTATGCATGCTCTTTTTTGTACAATGAACCATACTTCACCATCCATGCTTTCCAGTTTGTAACTTCTAACTTTTATAGTAGGAATCTAGTAGAATCCCATAGAATGTGTTAATATTTTAATATAGTGATTTTATATATATCCAACACTCCTACTATATTACAAACCTCATACAAATAAATATGATTTTCACCCACATACGTAGTAGAACAAAAGAAAGGATGCACATCATGAAAAAGGCTGGGGTCATTCTTTTCATCATCCTTATTTGTATTCCTTTCTATCATCTTGCCAAAGCTTTTCCAGAAGGTAGACCTCTTTCCACCTATCAATTTGAGAACGCAGATTTTAATCTCTCCAAATCTGTTGTAAACGAATTGATTTTATTACCATATTCTGCTTTTTCAGAAAAAGAAGCCATCAAGATGATAAATAACATTCAAAAGGTAGATGAAAACATCCTATTGTTAGCAGTAGAGGAAAGTATCCAGGTTCAATTATTTACTGGCCCTTTAACAAATCAAAATGGATTGAGTGATTTGAAAAATATCAAACCAAGAGGTTATGGGGAATCAGATCCAAACTGGGACTCAGTACCAGGTATGAGTGACAATCGCGTTGTTTACGCGAAAATCGGTCATAGTGAATTTGGTAAGGGACACGGTTCAATCAATTTAGAACTTCATGAATTCGCACATGCAATTGATCGTTATGTCTTTCATTATGTTCGAGTTGATCCAGTATTTATTAATATTTGGAAGCAAGAGGTAGATCAACTTTTTCCATTAAAGAATTATTTTCTTCAATTTCCAGAGGAGTATTTTGCAGAAACCTTTGCCATGTACTACTATGATGAAAAAAACAAAAAGGCTCTTTATGAAAATGCGCCATTAACTTTTAAATATATTCAATCATTAGAGGAAAAAGCCGTTTTCCAACAGAACAATTTGTATGTGAATTCACAGTATTAAATGGTAAAATACATGAAGGAAAAAAAATAAGGGAAGTGTCTTTATGAAGCAGTATCTAGATTTATGTAAGCATGTCTTGGAAAATGGTGTTAAGAAAGAAGACCGTACAGGTACAGGAACAATTAGTACATTTGGATATCAAATGAGATTTAATCTCCAAGAAGGATTTCCGCTAATCACAACAAAAAAGCTTCATGCAAAATCCATCATTCATGAGTTATTATGGTTTTTAAAAGGTGATACAAATGTAAAGTATTTACAGGATCATGGCGTTAGAATTTGGAATGAATGGGCGGATGAAAAAGGTGAGCTAGGTCCTGTTTATGGTCATCAGTGGAGAGCGTGGCCTGCAAGGGACGGCTCCACAATTGACCAAATTACAAATGTAGTTGAACAAATTAAGAACAATCCCGATTCAAGAAGGTTAATTGTTTCTGCTTGGAATGTTGCAGATGTAGATAACATGGCATTGCCTCCATGTCATTGCTTTTTCCAGTTTTATGTTGCCGAGGGAAAACTTTCATGTCAACTATACCAACGATCTGCGGATGTCTTCCTAGGAGTTCCTTTTAACATTGCTTCCTATGCATTGTTAGTTTATATGATGGCAAAAGTAACTAATTTAGAGGTAGGGGAGTTTGTTCATACATTTGGTGATGTCCACATTTATTCAAATCATATTGATCAGGTAAAGGAACAATTACAAAGAGAACCAAGACAATTGCCTACATTAAAAATTAATCGTGACGTAACATCGATTTTTGATTTTTCTTTTGAAGATTTTGCAATTGAAGATTATGAGCCGCACCCGCATATAAAAGGAGTTGTTAGTGTTTGATTTCTTTAATTGTTGCGATGGATAAACATCGCCTTATTGGCAGAGATAATCAATTACCTTGGCATCTTCCGCAAGACTTGGCATACTTTAAAAAAGTAACCATGAATCACAAAATTATAATGGGTAGAAAAACGTTCGAATCGATTGGAAGACCACTACCTGGACGTGAGAATATTATTGTAACGAGAGATTCAACATATTCGCAGGAAGGTTGTACCATTCTGCATTCAATTGACGAAATCTTAGAGCTATCTTCCCGTTCAGATGAAGAATTGTTTGTAATAGGTGGAGCAGAAATTTTTAAAGAAATACTGCCAGTAAGCGATCGATTATATATTACCGAGATTGACGATGTGTTTGAGGGAGATACTTATTTTCCAGATAGAAAAGAGACTGAATGGAAGAAAATTTCAGTGGAAAAGGGAACGAGGGACAAGAAAAACCCTTATGACTTTGAATTTGTCGTTTATGAAAAGATTAATTAAGGATATATTTCGGAATAAAAAAAGCAGGACAAGCCAGATTGCTGACATTGTCCTGCTTTTTATGGTAAAAGATATAGTAAAACTGAAAAAAAGTGTAGAACAGTTCCTATTAGTACAAATAGATGCCATACTGCGTGATGGTATTTAAACCCCCGCCACATATAAAATATAGCTCCAACTGTATAAAATACTCCTCCGATTACAAGAAGAATAACACCATTTAGAGGTACGTTTGAGACAATGTGATTCCAAGCAAAAACAATTAACCATCCCATTATGACGTACATAATGGTAGAAAAGAAAAGAAATTTCTTTACAAAAAATGATTTAAATATTGTCCCGCCAATTGCAAGTCCCCAAACAATTCCAAACAATGTCCAACCGATCCACCCTTTCACTGCAATGAAAAGGAATGGAGTGTATGTGCCTGCAATAAAAAAGTAAATTGCCGAGTGATCTAATATTTCAAAGAAATCTTTTGCTTTACCAGCCGGGAAGCTGTGCACAAGTGTAGATGCTGTATACAATAGAACCATTGTGGCTCCGAATAAAGTAAAGCTGACGATATGCCAAGGTGTGCCATGGAGAGATGAAAAAACAACTAAGACGACCAGGCCGGCAATGCTCAGTAAGCCGCCAATACCATGTGTTATTGAATTTGCAATTTCTTCCCCTTTTGAAAAGGTATGTGTGTTTGCCATTTCCTTCTCCTTTCAGCTCGAAAATCTCTATGCTATATCAGGTAATTTATCAATTATACCACTTTATCCTTTAAATTTCATCACACTTAAATATGTTATAATGAAATAAAGGTATCTTAATCTTGTACGATTTGCTGAAGAGACAATAGAATCTCATTGAACAAGGCTTTGTCTTCAAAATCTTGTTCAGTCCAGTTCTCATATATCCAAAAAAGCATTTCTCTTGGGCTGTTAAAAACTTCCCCACTTGTGTCTGCTTCACGGATCATAAACCGTCCATTGTCTGGATCTGCAACTACTAAACACGGAATTGCACTTTCTATATTTTTAATTTCATACTCCATTATTTTATCACCTCTAAAGCTTTTATCGTGTAAAGATTAATTTACAGAACTAGTAGTTCTTAAAATAATGTTAAAATTTATAATATTTCCTTTAAATTTTGAATATTCATGATATAATTTCAAATTAACAAGCAGTTGAAAGGACCGTGAAAATGAAACAAGCTATCAATGATTTGCAAAACGTATATGTAGAAGATATTTTAAAAGCACATCATCTTCTTAAAGATGTTGTGACACATACACCATTACAAAAAAATGAACAACTTTCTGAAAAATACCAATGTAACGTATACTTAAAGCGTGAAGATTTTCAAGTGGTTCGATCTTTTAAAATTCGTGGTGCTTTTAATAAGATTAAACAATTAAATCCTGAAGCCATTGTAAATGGCATTGTTTGTGCCAGTGCTGGTAATCATGCTCAAGGTGTGGCCTATTCGTGTAGACAATTAAAGATTCATGGGAAAATTTATATGCCTTCCACAACTCCTAGACAAAAGGTGTCACAGGTTGAATTATTTGGAAAAGAGTTTGTTGAGATTATTTTAACCGGAGATACGTTTGATGATGCATATCAAAAAGCTATTGAATGCAGTGAAGCAGAAAAACGTACATTTATTCATCCATTTGATGATACAGATGTTATAGCTGGTCAAGGGACTGTTGCGGTTGAAATATTAAACGATGCCGACTTTGAAATTGATTATGTGGTAGCAAGTGTTGGTGGTGGCGGCCTTATTTCCGGAATAGGCACATATTTTCATGCAATATCTCCATCGACGAAAATTATTGGAGTAGAACCTGAAGGAGCACCGGCTCTATATCAATCTAGAGTTGAGAACAAAGTAGTTTCTCTCGATAAAATAGATAAATTTGTTGATGGTGCAGCTGTAAAGAAAGTTGGAAACAAAACATTTTTAATTTGTAATGATGTAGTGGAAGAAGTGCTATTGGTACCTGAAGGTAAAGTTTGTACAACCATTTTAGAATTATATAATGAGAATGCCATTGTTGCAGAACCTGCAGGTGCTTTATCTATATCTGCGCTTGATTTTTTACGAGACCAAATTAAAGGAAAAAATGTTGTTTGTGTAGTTAGTGGTGGAAATAATGACATTGGAAGAATGCAAGAGATCAAAGAACGATCAATGATGTATGAAGGATTACAGCATTATTTTATTGTTAATTTCCCACAACGTGCTGGTGCCCTTAGAGAATTTCTAGATGAAGTTTTAGGGCAAAACGATGATATCAATCGTTTTGAATATACAAAGAAAAACAATAAAGATAAAGGACCTGCATTAGTTGGAATTGAACTAAAACAAAAAGAAGATTATGAACCGCTTCTTCAAAGAATGAAGAAAAAGGGTTTTTATTATAAAGAAGTTAATAAAGACAGCAATCTTTTCCATTTGCTCATATAACTTTTAACATTTAAAAAAACTTGCTATTAGACAAATTTAGACAGACTTCCAATTTGAATTAGGTTATAATATAGGAAACGGGTAAAAAAGAGGATTGATAACTTGTTATTCAAAAGCCTAGAGTTCAAGTTAATGAGTGGACAGAAGGTAAAGATTACTGATATTCCAGTATTGGAGGAAGATAACAAATACCGTTTCATGCTTCAAATCCGTTTACAAAAACTTATAACATTAATTCATGCACAGAGAAATCCAAAGACTGTTTATTCTTTTAAAGATTACTTGAAAAAACTGCTAAAATGGCCTGATTATGAGGCGATATTTGGCACAAATGTTTTAAAAAACAATGCTTAGAAGGAAGGGAGCCAATTATTGCTTGGCTCCCTTCCTTATTACACTCTAATAACCATTGATTGTCCAACAATTGATTGTATAATGGAGATAGTATTTTTAGGGATGTGATGGTTTGACCAAAGTTAAGATTGTAACTGACTCTACTATTGATTTGGATAAGGAATTACTAGATGAATATGAAATCATAGTTGTACCATTATCAATAACAATAGACTCTACAAATTATCTTGATGGAGTTGATGTGACTCCAGAAGTGTTTATTGAAATGATGAGCCAATCTAAAGAGCTGCCCAAAAGCTCTCAGCCTCCTGTAGGGGAATTTTTGAAAGTCTATGATGAACTTGGTAAGGATGGAAGTACAATCATTTCTATTCATATGTCAAAGGGTTTAAGTGGAACTGTACAATCAGCTGAAACGGCCGCCCAAATGTCTTCTGCAGATGTAACTGTAATGGATTCCATGTTTATTTCAAAAGCACTAGGTTTTCAAGTGATTGAATCTGCAAAAATGGCTAAAAATGGCTCCTCAAAAGAGGAAATTCTTAAAAGAATAGATGAAATACGTCAAAATACATTGCTTTATATTAGTGTTGATACACTTGATAACCTTGTGAAAGGTGGTCGAATTGGCAGAGGTAAAGCACTTATTGGCTCTCTGCTTAACATTAAACCTATAGCCAAGTTACAAGAGGGGGTTTACACCCCTGTAGGAAAAGTAAGAAGTCATTCACAAGCAGTTAAATTTTTAGCAAAGCAATTTGCTGAGGATATTAAAGGTAAAACAGTTAAAGCAGTGGGTATTGCTCATGCAGATGCATTTGATTTTGCGAATAACTTAAAAAAAGCTGTAATTGATATTTATCCAAACATTACCGTAGATATATCTTTTACAACTCCAATTATCTCTACGCATACAGGCAAAGGGGCAATTGGATTTATGTATTATACTGAATAAAATAAAATTGCGATTTTATATGATCATTTTGTTAGTCAAATGATTAATGTAGAGTCGCTTTTTATTTTTTGTTAAGTTATATATTTATAGACATTTTAATAAATGGATAGGCACATGATTGAGTTAATATCAATAAAATAACCACAAGAAAGAAGAGAAGGTTATCAAACCTTTTGTAGATAGTATTACATAAAAACAGAATATCGAAGGTGGTGTGTACAATCGCTAATAAAGTGTTGTTTATCGGAGATTTTGGAATTGATGATATTGTAGCCTTATTATATGCCTTTTATAGTAAAGATATAGAAATTGTTGGTGTTGTTGTAGATTATGGGAATATATCAAAAGACAATGCAACAAGAACGGCCACATATTTAAGTGAATTAACGGGTTTAACAAATATCCCAATAATCGGTGGTGCTGTTAGACCACTAACAGGTGAAGATCCGACTTATTTTCCCGAAATTCATGGAGAATATGGTTTAGGCCCCATCACTCCTGATTTATCTGAACCAATTCCTGAATTTGAAAATTTTCATGAAATAGTTACTGTTATTGAATCTTATCCGAATGAAGTCATGATTGTGAATGTTGGGAGGCTAACATCTCTAGCAACTGCAGTCGTCCTCTATCCAAATCTTCTTTCACAAGTTAAAGAGCTTTTTATTATGGGAGGAGCATTTCTATATCCTGGTAATGCAACACCTATTGCGGAAGCAAACTTTTATAGTGATCATTATGCTGCAAATTTAGTTTTAAGTAAGGCACAAAAAGCTAAGATCTTCCCATTAAATGTAACTAGCTATGCAATTATTCCAGACAATTATTTAAAGGAATTAGATAATCACTTTACAAGTAAAGATGATCGGGCAGGTATGTTGTTAAAGCCTATAATCGATTACTATACGAAATGGTATAAACAAAGAGATCCTTCCATTTCCGGAGGACCTATGCATGATTTGTTAACTATATGGGCTGTAGTAAATAGCCATTACTTTGAGTTCATAGAAAGACCAGTCAAAGTCAGCACAGAAAGTGATGATGCACGAGGTCAGAGTATTGGTGACTTTAGATCTTTTAAGGAGCTTGCTGATTACCCGACACATTTCATTGCAACTAAATTTAATCGAGCATATTTTCTAGAGGATATATATTATACATTTAAAAATGAAAAATAAAAATATGAGGACATAAAATCTTCACACAAATTACCTTTTACTTTTCAGACAACTTTGATAAAATTCTTTTTGTTGAAGTAAAAGAAGGGTGAAGATATTATGTTGAAATATAAGAAAGTTTTAGTACTTGGTATTTTCTTATTGGTTCTAACAACTGCGTGTGGAAACCAATCTCCCATTAAAGATCCTTTAAACTATGAAGTACAATCATTTAGTTACACAAATCAGAATAATGACCCTCTATCTTTGGATGACCTAAAAGGGACAGTCTGGGTAGCAAACTTTATTTTTACGAATTGTGAGACAGTATGTCCTCCGATGACGGCACATATGAGTGAATTGCAGCAGAAGATGAAAAGTGAAGGTGTAAACGCCAGAATTATTTCGTTTAGTGTAGATCCTGAAAATGATACTCCTGAAAAAATTAAAGATTTTACGGCACCTTATTCCATATCATTTGAAAATTGGGATTTCTTAACGGGTTATTCACAAACGGAAATTGAAGAGTTTGCAAGAGAAAGTTTTAAAACAATTGTTCAAAAACCAAAAAATAGTGATCAAGTCCTTCATGGAACTTCCTTTTATGTAGTTGACCAAAATGGTGTGGTCATGAAGGACTATAATGGTGTGGAAAACCCGCCATATGATCAAATGATCAAAGATATTAAGGCGCTAACTAAGTAATTGAATAGTAGTGACGGTCAGATCTCATAAAAACACCCATTATAGCACGTTATTTAATAATGTAAGCTGTATATTGTGTTTGTGATTTCTGCCTTTTTTATTTAGAAGATCTTTTGATGTTAATGATTAAGTAAAGAGTATCATTCTATATGAATGTTCAGTCTAAAAACCAATATATTATCCATGATATAATAGGTTTTTAGACTAGATGACAGGGTGATTTCATGATAAGAAAGGTAATTACCATTGGTATAGTAAGCTTGATTCTAACAGGGTGTATGTCTGAATCAATGTCAACACTTGAAACCAAACCAGTTTCTCTTACACAAAAAGAGGAACCATCGGAAGAGTTTATTCCTAAAACAGTAAAGCTTGTTGCCCTTGGGGATTCCTTAACAAAGGGTGTAGGGGATGAGTCTGATCAAGGTGGTTATGTAGGAAGGGTAACAGATATGTTAGAGGAAGAAAAAGAAATCAAAGAGGTACATGTTGATAACTTTGGGATAAGAGGGCATAAAACGACAAATCTTCAAAAAAGATTAAAAGAAGAGAATGTTGTTCAAGCTTTGAAGCAAGCTGATGTTATTGTTATAACGATTGGTGGAAATGATATTATGAATGTAGTTCGTCAAAATATTTTTTCTTTAGACTTTGAGCCTTTTCGGAAAGAACAACTAAACTTTGAAAGAAGATTAGAGGATATCTTCGCAACAATTCGTGCTCACAACTCAAATGTTCCAATCATATTTGTAGGACTTTATAATCCTTTTAAATACATGTTGCCAAATTTACCTGAAATTGATCAAATTATTGAAGAATGGAATAGCGTATCCAAACAGATGATTAAAAGTGATGAAAATAGTGTGTTTGTACCTGTAGATGATATTTTCTCATCGCAAAGCGATCAAAAATTGCTTTATAAAGATGAGTTTCATCCGAATGAGAGTGGGTATACTTTAATGGCAGACCGTATTTATCAAGCAATGACAAATGAGGATATTACAGCGAAGTTTGTTGGTAGAAATGAGTGATTCGATGGAAAAATGGAAAATGTTGTTTCTTGTACTTGCTGGGATAAATTTAATTTTTTTAATAGTCGTTTTCTCTTTATTATTAATGCCTGTTGATCAACCCAGAGAAAAGGAAAAAACTCAGCAAATTGATGGACAAGAAATTGTTCCGTTCTTAATTGGTACTGATAAAAGCACGTTAACGAAATTAGTAAATCATTATCTTGAACAGGAAACAGATCAAGAAAACTTAGAGTATTATGTAGAATTAGAGGATAAAGTAAATGTTTATGGTGTTATTAAAGCATTTAATAAAGACGTTGATATGAAATTAGTTCTTGAGCCGATCGTAAAAGCCGATGGAAACGTACAGTTGCTTGTGAATGAATTATCTATCGGACAATTAAAACTACCGGTGTCATATGTATTAAAGTATATGAGTACCAATTATGATCTACCTGAATATGTTGTCATTAATTCAAGTGAAAAGTTAATTGATATCCATTTAGATGAATTAACTTTAAAAAATGGGTTAAGTGCTCGTGCAGAGACATTTAATCTTGAGAAAGATGATATTACATTCACATTACATGTTCCGTTACCATAAGGTCTAACATATGTTAGACCTATGTTTATCTTGAAAATTGGTCCAAATTACCCTGCCTATAAAGGCTAGAATGATCATAGTGAAACATGTATACTTATAGGATAGATTGTCGAATAAAGGAAATGATAGATTGCTAGAATGAAAGTCTCATCATAAAATAAGAGGCTCTGTTCCCTTATCTACTGGAGAGGAGGAGCGTAATGTTTTGTACTAACTGTGGAGCAAATATTGCAGTAAAGTCTGCGAATTATTGTTCAAATTGTGGAAAGAAGCTAGAAGAACAACTACATCCTTCTTCATATAAAAAGAAGAAAATACTTGTTTATATTACCCCGTTTCTAAGTTTACTACTTGTTACCTCAGGGCTTATTTTGACACATACTTTTGAGTCAAAAGTAAATGCTACAGTTCTTAAATTTCAAGAAAAAGCTGAAAAGGCTGCTTTAGCAGGAGAATATGAGAAAGCACTATCCTTTCTCGAATCCGGCCTTTCATTTCGTAATACCTATGATGTAATGATAAAAGAAAAAGAAATAGTGGAATCCATTATTGACTTAAATCAAGATCTAAGTGATGTTGAACAAAAAATAATGAATGAACACTTTGAAGATGCTCAAAAAGATCTTAACTTGATTAAAAGACAAGTTAGTACAACTAGTTCACCTTTATTTGTGAAACTGTCTTATGAAATTGATCAAGTTGAAACGAGTGTCAAGGTCGGAACGATGAAAGAAGAAATAAATAAGCTTTCTACAATAGATGAATTAGCTGATAAGCTGTCAACACTCTATTCAATGGAGGTTCAAGAAGCTTCTGAAATAAAACAACAAATTTATATGAAAATGGTAAGTATAAGTGCTTCTGAAGCTGAAAAGAATCTGGAACAAAAGCACTTTAATAAAGCTATAAATTCTGTCGAAGACGCACTACAATATGTTGTTAACAATGAAAAATTATTATCATTAAAAGATCGTATTATTGAAGAGAAGACCGCATTTGAGGCAGCAGAGCAAGAGAGAATTAATAAGGCTATACAAGTTGCCAAAAAAGAGGAACAGATGAACTCTACACAAGCTGTAGAACTAGTCGATGTAAAGGCTAACGTAGATAAATATGGGGATGCCTATATTAAAGGCTCTGTTAAAAACAAAGGTACTGAAAGTGTTCACTCAATAGTAATTGAGTTTCGGGTTTTAAATGACAAAGGTTCAGTACTTGAAGAAGGTAAGACAAATATTTTTCCTAACAAGTTGCAGCCTGGTCAAGCAGGAAATTTTGAGCATGTATCATATTCAACAAAAGAAAAGGTAAAGGTTGAGGTCACAAATATATCATGGCTTTTAGAAGAGAAGAAAGGATAATTTATGAAGAAAAGAATGATTAGCAGTATCTTAATATCCCTTCTCATATGGATTGCAGGTGGAATAGGCTTTTTTTATGTTAAAGAGTATACGGCAAAAAAGGTTTACTCAGAATCAACGATCTTAAATCAAAACAAAGATGTAAATGCGGTTCAACCACCACTAGAGATTAAAGAAATCATTCGGGAAGCTCAAAAGAAGGTTGTAATGGTTGAGTTAGAGGATGGAACAGTCGGTTCCGGCTTTCTCTATAATCATAAGGGGGATATCATAACAAACGCACATGTAATAAGTGGTGCGAAGCAGGTGAAAATCCGCACAACAGATGCAATGGGTTTTGATGGTGAAGTAATTGGGATTAGTACTGAAACCGATGTTGCTGTCGTAAGGGTTAATGGATTAGAAAATGTTGAACCATTAAAGCTGGCACCCAATACTTCGCTCGAATTAGGTGATGAAATTTTAGCTTTGGGAAGTCCATTGGGGTTTCAGAACACTGTAACAACTGGAATAATTAGTGGGACCGACAGAGAATTGGACGTAGAGCCGTATAAATATGATAATGTTTACCAAATATCTGCTCCGATTGCTCCAGGAAACAGTGGTGGACCATTAATTGATAGGAGAACAGGAAGTGTTGTGGGAATCAACTCAGCAAGAATCGAACAAGGAAGCATCGGATTTAGCCTTCCAATTGGAACTGTCCTTCCATTAGTAAATAGCTGGTCAGAAACTCCAATGAAAAACTTACCTGTTGTAGAAGCGGTTGACGAAGTTGAAGAAATCGATGAAAATAAAATTATAGAAACAGCTGATTACCTTGTCAGTTATTTCATTGATAGTATAAATTATCAGGATTTTGTAACAGCTTACTCATTATTGGGAAGTAACTGGCAAACAAATATTGATTATCAATCATTTAGAAATGATTATTTGAATATTATTTCAATAAGGGTTGATGAGCTTAAAACAACAAAAATTGAAGACAAGGTCCTTGTAGAAACAGTTTTAACGGTTACCGAACAAACAGATCAAGGACATAAAAGCACTTCAAAAAAGATGAACTACGTGGTAGCTTATGAAAATGACCAAGCTAAAATTATTTCTGAAGAACAGCATGAATAGTCAGATTATAAATATATAAAACGTAAGAGTATTAAGATGGGGGTTCAATGAATGAAAAATAAATTTATGATCTTTGCGCTTGCTGCAATTCTTGTTTCGTTCATTTTTGGCGGGATAGCATGGCAGAAGCTTGCTGCTGAAAATATGGATGAAGTATATTTGAATCTTGCATACAGTACAATGTGTCTAAGTGTTGCTTTTTATTTATGGCATATAAAAGATGAAAAATCTAAATCATAAGAATGAAAACTGAGAGGGTTTCATCCTCTCAGTTTTTCTATTTATTTAAGATCATTCTTCTTCCGTTTCAACTTCTTCTGTACTTTCTTCCTCAGTTCCTTCTTCTGTACCTTCTTCCGTCTCTTCTACATTTGTTTCTTCCTGTTCAGTATCATCTGTGTTGTTACATGCAGCCATTAAAAATACAGCAAGTAATGATGCTCCGACTTTTAACAATAAGCTCTTATTCATTTTAATTCCTCCCATGTAACGAATAGTATTTACTTTGAACCCGGCTGGTTCTATCTAATAATAATAGAAAATGAATGAGTGTATACAGATTTTACAAAAACTAAACAGGAACTTTAATAATTAATAAAAAGTTAAAAATTTATTAATATTTTTTACAATAACTTTTTATGAAACTAGGTAAATTAGTCCTTCTATGTTTCAACTCTCAGTCTGTAGTCTTACCTACAAGTAAGTATAAATAGTTTACATACATTTCATTATGTTCGGAAAAAATGAGGGTATCAAAAAAAGGAAGGATGGGAAGATGAAAAATAATAAATTAAGTTATGAGTCAGATGGGAAAATGGGGAAGCATAAAGGTAAAAAGCAAAATATAAAGAATAACAGCGAAGAGAAAATGTTTTTTAATACAACACAAAATAGTGAATGATTAAAAAAGAGGTAGAGAGAAGCAAAGATTTTCTCTTTACCTCTAGTCTCTTTATTGATTATTTTGTGCTCTTTTTATAAAAGAAATTTCGTCCTCAATTAAGCCGCATGTTCCGCATTGAATACGGTATTCGGGTCCCTTATAGGAAATGTGAAAAGGGTCTAATGCAGATTGATCAAGTTGTTCCACAACATCTCCGGTTTGTGGGTTTAATTTAACAGATTTAACTTGTTGTTCAATAATATTGAATCTTGTTCTATTGGTTTTGCAATTTGGACATAAATACGGTGATGACATAGAATCATGACCTCCATGTATGTTTTTCTTATTATTCACAATTGAAGAGATTTTATGTTTGAAAAAGTGGATTTACTGACATTACATAATGAGGTTGAATTCATTTATTTATGAAAAAATATAAAAGGATGACCAATTAAGTCATCCTTATTTCAAAGAGGTTATTAAGCTTTTAATAGTTTATTAAATAAGATAATAAAATTCTTAATATCTTCTTCACTAAACTCATTAAATTTATTTAATAAAAAATCTGTTTTTTTCTTTTCAAACAATAAAAGGGTGTTTTTTCCTTCTTCCGTAAGGTGTATATCTACAATTCGACGATCATGAACAGAACGAATACGGTCGATCCATTTTTTTTCAATGAGAGAGTCTGTTATAGCTGTAATGTGAGATGCAGATACATTCAACATTTTAGATAAATCGGAAGATTTTTTAGGACCGTGTTCAAATAAAGTCTTTAATATGAAAAACTCGTTTCTTGACATTTCGTTATCGTACACAAGATTCATTTCTTGGCGTAATTTTCTATATACATGTCGCATTAAAGCTTCCATTTCATACATTTTATCTTGACGATTATTCAACTTTTTTCCTCCGTACTTACATGATATCCTTTTAATTAGACTAAGGAAGTTCTATGGATGTGTCAAGAGATATCATCTTAAATAAGGTAAGCAGTTTACTTTTCTAGGATACAATACATGCTATATAATAGAAATCATTAGTTAATATAAGGTAGGGTGATTAAATTAATGAGTAATAATCATAATTTAGAATTAGCTACGTTTGCGGGTGGATGTTTTTGGTGTATGGTTCAACCCTTTGATGAATTACCAGGTATTGAGAGCATTATATCCGGCTATACAGGTGGAGAAAAAGAAAATCCTACTTATGAAGAGGTATGTTCAAATACGACTGGACATTTAGAAGCTGTACAAATTACGTTTAACCCGGATATTTTCCCTTATGAGAGGTTATTAGAGCTGTTTTGGCAACAAATTGATCCGACAGATAATGGTGGTCAATTCTATGATCGCGGAGAATCATATCAAACAGCTATATTTTATCATTCTAAAGAGCAAAAAGAGCTTGCTGAACAGTCTAAAAAAGATCTTGAAAATAGCAACAGGTTTTCTAAACCTATCGTAACTGAAATTCGTGAAGCAATGCCTTTTTATCCTGCTGAAGAATATCATCAGGATTTTTATAAAAAGAGTACAGGACGTTATAAACAATATCGTTCAGGTTCTGGACGGGACCGGTTTATTGAACAACATTGGAAAGATAAAAATCATCTAAAAGCTTCACTAACACCAATGCAGTATGAAGTAACACAAAAAAGTGGAACAGAGCCTCCATTTCACAATGAATTTTGGAATCATGAAGAAGAAGGGATTTATGTTGATATCGTTTCAGGTAAACCCTTATTTAGCTCAACGGATAAATATGACGCAGGTTGCGGATGGCCAAGTTTTACAAAACCGATTCAGGACTTTGAAGTGGTCGAAAAATTAGATACTTCCCATGGTATGGTTAGAACAGAAGTTAGAAGTAAAACAGCTGATTCACATCTTGGTCATGTCTTTGATGATGGACCGGGTCCAAGCAGGCTAAGGTATTGTATAAATTCGGCAGCATTAAAATTTATTCCAAAGAAAGATTTAGAAAAAGAAGGGTATGGAAAATATCTCTCATTATTTGAATAGGAAGTGAAAAAGGCTGAAGTACAGCCTTTTTAAATGTAGACATACAAATTACTGATTATATAGTATAGGGTATATTGGAGAAAAAGGAGTGGGGATAGTGGCAGTTTTAGGTTTTGAACATGTAGGTATCCAAATAGCTGATATCGATAAATCAATTTCTTTTTACCAAGAGGTAGTAGGTTTAGAACTTCTTGATCAATTTTTACATACTGATGGGAAAATGAAATTGGCATTTTTAGGTGTGAAAGACCAAATTATAGTTGAATTAATTGAAGGATATAATCCGGATTTACCTGATGAAGGAAAAGTACATCATATTGCATTCAAAGTTGATAATATTGAAGCTGAGAGAAAAAGATTACAGTCTGCCAATGTGGAATGGATCTATGAAGATATTACTGTTTTACCGAATGGTGCAAAGTATATATTCTTTCGGGGTCCTGATAAGGAATGGATTGAATTCTTCGAAAAATAATGTGTGTTAACCGTGCTAAGTCCCGAAGCACGGTTTTTTCATTGTTGTTGCATATGTAGAATGAAGTGATTTTTCACCTGGAAATAGGCAAACACACATACAATACAACCTACCCATAGCATAATGTAGAGTGAAATCAAAATAAATCATGGGAGTGAATTATTATGCATTGCTATAATGAGTGTGGATATCCATATGGTGGCGGTTACGGTTATGGGAACAGCTTCGTTTTAATTGTAGTACTTTTCATCTTGCTAATCATCGTAGGTGCAGCTTATATTAACTAATCATTCTGACATTTTTGGAGCTCAATATGGGCTCCTTTTTGTAAACTTAAATAAATATAAAGTTGACATATATCCACCCAATCATTACCATTATTAGTAGATGAATAAAAGGGGGAATATATGTGAATTGGGAGTTAGTGGCTGATGATGTAATAAACGGAAAAGTATTAACAGTGAATGAAGCTCTCTCGATTTTAGAATGTCCTGATGAAGATATATTAAAATTACTGGACGGAGCATTCAAAATAAGAAGACATTATTATGGGAAAAAAGTAAAGTTAAATATGATTATGAATACAAAATCAGGATTATGCCCTGAAAACTGTGGGTATTGTTCACAATCCAGTGTGTCAAAAGCAACTATTCAGAAATATAGAATGCTAGATAAAGAGACAATCTTAAAAGGAGCAGAGCAAGCGCATCATCTTCAAGTAGGCACCTATTGCATTGTAGCGAGTGGAAGAGGACCTACCGATAAAGAGGTGAGCCATGTCACTTCTGCTGTAGAAGAAATTAAAGAAAAATATGGATTAAAAGTTTGTGCTTGTTTAGGGATACTTAAACCGGAACAAGCAGATAAATTAAAGGAAGCTGGAGTGGATCGATATAATCACAATCTCAATACTTCAAGAGAACATCACAATGAGATTACAACTTCCCATACATATGATGACCGATTGAATACAATTGCTATTGTGAAAGAAAGTGGAATCTCACCATGTTCCGGGGTGATTGTTGGGATGCGGGAATCACTTCAAGATGTTGTTAATATGGCTTTCAGCTTAAAACAACTTAATGCTGACTCTATACCGGTAAATTTCTTACACGCTATAGACGGTACTCCGCTTGAAGGAACGAATGACCTTAATCCAAGATATTGCTTAAAAGTTCTTGCACTATTTCGATACATAAACCCAACAAAAGAAATCAGAATCTCAGGCGGACGTGAGGTGAACCTTAGATCACTTCAACCACTTGGATTATTTGCAGCAAACTCAATATTTGTGGGAGACTATTTGACAACAGTTGGACAAGAAAGCACGGCAGATCATAAAATGTTAGAAGATTTAGGGTTTGAAATAGATTTTCAATATCATGAATCAAAAGTATAATTTTGATAGAATGAATGTTAGAATATCTCTAGCTGTTCCATTTTATTTGGAATGTTTGAGGTATTCTTTTTATATAAAAAAACCTATGTTTTTCCAAAAGGTAATGGTTTTATTCTGTTCTTGAACAAGCAATAATTATAAAATATTGTCAGCAGGGGGAATGACGTTTGAAATCTTTTTATCATTACTTAATGAAATATCGTCATCCTAAGCCACAGGATGAAATTTCCAAGTTCGCTAATGATGCTTATGATGATCATAGCTTTCCTAAAAACACAGATAATTATGACGAAATAAGCTCCTATTTAGAAATGAATGGTTCCTATTTAGCTAGTATGACCGTATTTGATGATGCATGGGAAAGGTATCAACATGAAATTTTAAAAAATATTTAAAAGAAAGAGGCTGGGACAAAACTAAAATGTTCATTACTAATGACGAATAATTTTGGTTAGAATAGGCCCTTAATAGAAAAAATCCGAACTAATTCAACATTCTAATCGTAGAATCATGAATTATAGTTCGGATTTTTCTTTGGCTAAAATACTTTTGTCCCAGCCTCTTTTAAATGATAAAAAATTATATTGATAATAGTAAATAACAAATTTGTTTTTAATATGTACATATCGATATATAGATCTGCAATGATTTTCTGGAGCCCATGACGAAATGAAAAATACAGCATATACTATCTTATCCTTACAATCACGACAAAAGGAGAGATGGAAAAATGAAAAATAATCGTCAAAATAAACCAAAATTTAAAATAGGAGATATTGTCGTGATTAATATGTATGGAACGGTTGGCACGATAACAAAGCTTCATTTAGTAGACCAGCAATTTGCCTATGAAGTGAATCATGGGGATGTGTTGTTTTATGAAAATGCACTTCAATTATTTTCAGAATATGATGGGACTATTGTCGAAACAGAAAAGATAAGTATAGAAGTTCTCTACCAAATTGGTGATATCGTATTGGTAAAAGGATATGGAACATCATTGTTTAGAATTGTGGGAGTGAGAACAGAAGTTTGGAGATACGCAGAAGATGGGTGGGAAGAAATTACTTATGAGTTAACTAGAATGTCAGATGGAGAATGGTTAGAGGCGACAGAAGATGAAATGAGCCTAATGATAAGTAATCAAGAGGCTGAAGAATTTATTCAGCAAGTTCATTTGCACAACACAATATCTGATGAAAGCCGTTACTATGCTTCTTTGATTCATCAATATATTGGCCTGGAACCATCAAGTGATAATAGAAAATCAGATGATAAAAAGCAATTAATTGATGAAATGCTTGATATCTACAATGATTATAAAACACTTTATAATCTTTTTCATGATCAGGAATATTTAGATATGATGAATCTGGTGTTAAAAAGCTTATCAAGATACAAGGATATTGATTCAATACATTAATTCTTACAGTGAAAACATAATAAAAATGAAATAAGGAATACAGAAAAAAATAACTCCATAAAATAAGCCTTTTAGAATAAAGCTTAATAATTGATCAAAGCCATCTCCATCAATAAAATCCAGCATGTTATGTTTCTCAACTTTTTTTAACTTACTATTGATTTTTTTGCTAGTAACCTCATTTATCATCCTAATATTCCCCATTTCTTTATGTGCTTGTCCATCTAAAACTATTTATATGAAAGGAATATATGGTTATTCCATTTTCTTTTTGTATCATTCAAAAAAATTATTCACTTAAGTAGCATATGTCCCTGTGCATGGACATAAAAAATAGAAGGGGGGCGATATTGTGAAGGAAATAGAAGTAATTATTGACACAGAGGAGATTGCTGAGTTCTTTTACAATGAGCTCACAAAAAGAGGGTATGTTCCAGGTGAAGACGAACTTGGAGAGCTTGCAGATATTACATTTGATTACCTTCTGAACAAATGTATAATTGATGAAGATTTAGAGTTTGAAGACAATGAATAATGCAAAATAGTAAAAAGAGGATGTCTCATAAGGTTCTGATTTTATATAGCATTTTCTCTATAGCATGTAATTGATTTTTACCGGCTATATAGTAGGAAAGTGAACCTTCTATCGAGACATCTTCTTTTTTGTGTTTTTTAGAAAAGGTATCGGTCATTAGTTAATCATTTTCTGTACTTTATCTATTGACTTCATTAGGGTTAAATCCCGTTTAACATCTTTCGTAATATCCTGAAAATCAGCTTTTACTTTATCTCTCCAGTACTTAACCTTTGAGTAATTTGTATACCAATCGTGGTAAGTCGGAGAATGATGTTTGACGTTTTCCCAGGAAAGAATAAGAGAAGGACTGAATATTTTAGATTGATTTTGGTTTGACGTATATTCATGTGGCCAGTAATCAGAACGAGAACCTGTATGAACATGTTTATTGGCAAAATCCAAAATAGAGGAGTATGCTTGTTTTGAAAACAGAATATGATAAAGTTTTTTCCCAATATTAATTCTTGTTTGTACAGATTGAAAGTTGTGTACTTCGATTCCTGATAAGGAATATTTTCTTAAAAAAGTGTATTTTTTATAAGGAAAAATAACATGGGTAAAACCCATCACTTCTTGTATCATATACATAAAATTTTGAAAGATCGCTTGTTTTGTATGGTTTAAAGTCATGAGATGTTTTTCAACATATTGTTGTTCATTTGTAATTAATGCAAATGTCAGAAATGTTGAAGATAATTTGTTACGGAAAAAAAAAGTCCATATCGGCGTCATAAATGTTGAGACAGAAAACAAAGGTAATAGATGAAAATACGAAATATTATCTTCTATGCTTTTTTTATATAGGAGCAGTTGCGGATACGCATCATGAAAAATTAATGAATTAGCACGTTCAAGGAAATGAAAAAGGCTGACTTGCTGGGTAGGAGAGAGAATGGAAGAGAGTATAGAACTTTTTAAGTCAGTCATATTATATCCGCCATTTCGTGAGACCATATGAGCCAAAAAAGCCCAATGGATCTCTGGATATTCCAAATAAAATGAAAGATAAGCATTTGTTCGGGTTATATTATTTTTATTTGCTAACTCTGTTTTATATTTAATAGTAGATATAATCTCTTTTTCTATTTGTGTTACGATTAATGGAGTTTTGTCTTTGAGTATATCTTTTAAATCTTGTTCGATTGTAGCCATCGGTTCATGGTTTTGTTTTTTCATATTTGTCATCCCTTTAATGAGATATAACCTAATTCTCTACATTTGTATGGGAGTTTAATAAAAAATGTGAAACTTTTGTTTATCCGTGTCGTATATAAAGGAGAATAAATGATCAATTTGAACATAAAGAGAGGGATTCAACATGTTAAAAAAGATCCTAAAGTCATTCATATCAAATAAACACTCTCATTCTTATCGAAAGTATAGTTCAAGCGACTTTAAACGTTCAAGCTATAAACACCGTCATCCATCAAAATATGGTCATCATGATTACAAGAAAAGACACGGATCAAGCAGTTTTTTTAGTTCCTATAGCAGCTAATGAACGTTTTGCTGAATAAATGGATCGAGCTTGTAGAAAAACCCCTTACTCCCTTATCAATTGTAGAAAATAAATATGTGATAACCGAAATTCTGGGTAAAGGAAGTTATGGTTTTACGTATCTAGTTGAAGATGAACAGAAAAATCAAAAAGTACTAAAACAGTTAAGAAAATACAAGAGGCTCGATCGGGCCGGAAGTAGGGCATTTGACCGAGAAGCTTTCATATTAAGTAATTTTCAACATCCTGCTTTTCCTCAACTTTTTGAAAAGTTTGAGGATGTAAGTCAAAAGAAATTTATTGTCATGGAGTATAAGAAGGGTAAAACATATGAGCAATTAATTTTTGATGATGGTGTAAAGTATACCGAAAAAGAGGCGTTAGTAGAACTTTATCATGTTCTTGGACTTGTGAAGATTATCCATGAAAAGGGATATGTACATCGGGATCTTCGAATCCCCAATATATTAAAACATGAAAACACCCATTATATTATTGATTTTGGATTAGCTAGGAAAAGAACTGACCAGATTGCAAACGAAGAGAAGTTAAATCGATTAGACAAAAAATTGTTTCGGGAGATTAGTTATAAAAGTGACTTTTATGCTCTAGGTCATTTTCTATTATTCTTACTATATTCTTCATTTGAACCTGAAACATCTAAAAAGAAAACATGGGAAGAGGAATTGACCATTACAAGTAATTGTAAAGAGATTTTACGAAAAATGCTGCAATTGGATACGGCGTACGAAGAAGTGGATCAGGTCTTAAAAGATGTGGGGAATTGTCTTTATTAGGGAGGGATACAATGTCTTTTTTCAATAAAATATTAGCTAGTGTTGGGATTGGATCTGCTAAGGTCGATGCAAAACTATCAGATTCAATTATCAAAGTCGGGGACAAAGTCAAAGGAATTATTGAAGTAAAAGGAGGAAACATCGAACAATCAATTGATGAAATTTATCTGACAATTAACACAAATTATGAAAAAGAAGAAGATGATAAAGTCGTTCACAAACAAGCAGTCATTGCAAAGGTGAAGCTGAATGAACCGTTTGTTATTATGCCAGGTGAAACAAAAACAATTCCTTTCACATTTGAGCTGCCTTTGGATACTCCATTAACCGTTGGATCCTCAAAGGTTTGGTTGCAAACAGGAGTTGATATTAAGGGTTCTATAGATCCGACAGATCGGGATATCATTAAAATTGAACCACATCCTTTGATGGAAAAAACAATTAGTGCACTAAGTGAACTTGGATTTTCACTTAGAAATGTAAAAAATGAAGCTGCTTCATATAAGGTACGGAAAAGATTACCGTTTGTACAGGAATTTGAATTTATTCCAACAGCAGGTCAATTTAAAAAAAGTTTAGATGAAGTAGAAATCATGTTTTCTCTACTTAATGAATCAAATATAGAGATTTTTATTGAAGTTGACAGAAAAGCTAGAGGTATTAGCGGTCTCTTTTCTGAAGCCCTAGATTTGGATGAGTCATTGGTGAGATTTACTCTTCATGAAAATGAAATAGACAATATAAAGGGAATTTTACTGGATATTTTAAATAAACATAGTTAATAAAACATCAGCAGAGCAATTAAAGTGCACAAAATCTTCATGCCCTTTAATTGCTTTTTATTATTCCGTGAAAATAGGTAAATAGGATTGTTTTTTGCAACAAAAGACTAGATACTTTCGTTGTATTTATATTAAGATATTTTTATTTAAGTAAGTTTTTATTAAAGAGTGAGAAGGGGTTAAGGGATGAAGGAGAGCCATACATTACTGTCAAGAATAAAGTCGAAAGAGAGGAGAAAGCGTAGAAGATTAAAAAAAGCATACAGAAGAATGCTTACAATCATTTGTTTTGGCATCATTTTCCTTACAGTATACAATTACATAAATTCTGATAAACAGGGTGAACCAGTCACAATAAATGAACCCGAAGAAGCAAAAATAATCGATCAGGAAAAAGAACCAGTAAAAGAACAAATAAATCAACCGAAAACAACCATAACAATAAGTGCAGCTGGTGACTTCACATTAGGAAGAGATGAAACGTATGATTATCAGGGGTCATTTGTTGATGTAGCTACTCAAAAAGGTTTGTCCTATTTTTTAGAAGGGTTGGATTCCTTATTTTTAAATGATGATTTTACTACAGTGAACCTTGAAACAACATTAACAAATTCATCTGAAAAGGCAAATAAGACCTTTCGCTTTAAAGGTGATCCAGAATATGCTGAAATTTTAAAAATGGGTGGAATTGAAGCCGTAAATTTAGCCAACAACCATATATTCGATTACTTACAGCAGGGCTATGATGATACGAAGACTGCACTAGAAAATAAAAAGATTGGATACTTCGGGTATGAAGACTCTTACATAACAGAAGTGAAAGGTGTGAAAATAGGCGCTTTAGGCTTTGAAGGGTGGCAGGATACTCAAGAGATACGCACTCAAATTAAGGAAAGTATTCATGAATTGAGAGGTCAAGGGGCACAAATTATATTGATTCACTTTCATTGGGGAGATGAAAAGCAGTATGTACCAAATGATACTCAAATCTCATTAGCTAAATTCAGTATTGATTCTGGTGCAGATCTAATACTTGGCCATCACCCGCATGTTGTTCAGGGAATTGAAGAGTATAAAGGGAAGTTTATCGTATATAGTTTGGGGAACTTTATGTTCGGTGGAAATAAAAACCCATCTGATAAGGATACATTTGTTTTTCAGCAAAAATTTTATATCGAAAATGGAAAGTTAAATGAAAAAAAAGAGATTAATGTGATTCCATTTTCAATATCATCTGTGTCTACACACAACGATTATCAACCGACATTGCTAACTGGAATAGAACATGAAAGAGTAAAGGAAAAAATTATCCTTTATTCAGATCAAATATCCAATTCGGAGTGGCTTGTCTACGAGAAAGATTTGGTGACATCTGAATAAAATAGCATTGAATTGTCGTACTTAACAAAAAAGGTAATTTAGGTATAATAGAATAAGTGAGTAAAATTGACAAGTGTTTGCTAATCCAAACGTTTGAGTCTTACAGAATTGATAGATTTAATCTTTGAAAGTGAGTGTTCATTATGGGTCGTAAATGGAATAATATTAAAGAAAAGAAAGCTTCAAAAGATGCTAATACGAGTCGTATTTATGCAAAATTTGGTCGTGAAATTTATGTAGTAGCAAGACAAGGAGAGCCAGATCCAGAAGCAAATCAAGCATTAAAAGTAGTTCTTGAGCGAGCAAAAACATATAATGTCCCAAAGGCAATCATTGATCGTGCAATTGAAAAAGCAAAGGGCGGGGCAGAAGAAAACTATGATGAGCTACGCTATGAAGGCTTTGGACCAAATGGTTCGATGGTCATTGTAGATGCTCTAACGAATAATGTGAACCGTACAGCTTCTGATGTTCGGGCAGCATTTGGTAAGAATGGCGGGAATATGGGTGTGAGCGGTTCTGTAGCTTATATGTTTGATGCAACAGCTGTTATTGGGATTGAAGGTAAATCCTCTGATGAAGTGCTTGAAATATTAATGGAACAGGATATCGATGTTCGAGATATTCTTGAAGAAGATGAGTCTGTTATCGTTTATTCTGAACCAGATCAATTTCATTCTGTACAAGAAGCTTTTAAAACAGTGGGAATAACAGAATTTACAGTAGCTGAGTTAACGATGCTTGCACAAAACGATATTACATTACCTGAAGAAGCGAAAGTCCAATTTGAAAAAATGATTGATGCACTAGAAGATTTAGAAGATGTTAGACAGGTTTATCACAATGTAGATTTAAGTGAATAATTTTTTAGCAGACCTTTAAATAATAAGGTCTGCTTTTTTATATATTGAAAAAAGCTTCAGCGTTGGAATGCAAATCCTTTTTTTAGTTAAACTAATAACTGCTTTAAAATTCTTTATGGAGGGTCTTATATGTCGAAAAAAAAGAATTCACCTTCTTCAGAAGTAGATCAAAAAAAACTTGTGGATGATAAGGCAAAAGCGGCTAGAGAAAATAACTTTGAAGATCAGCACATTCGACGAGTAACGCCAAATGGAGCAGATGGTCAATAAGATCAGATTCTAGAAGAAAAAGACTGGAATGAGGTGTAAGTAGATGGCGAAGAAGCATCACAATAGTCCTGAACAAAAGGCAGTAATGGCCAACAAAAAAGATACTGAAATGGGAAGTGAATATGCCTACAAGTCAAAACCGGCTCCTGGGCATAAAGAACAAGCTAAGCACAAGAAAGTATAAATAACTACCATATAAAAAGGTCAGGTCTTCTTAATTAAAGAATATAGTCCTTTAAAAATAAGGTCTAAATCTTTTTGCTAGTAGATTTGGCCTTTTTCTTTTGAAGTAAACGAAATAATAAGCAAGGTATGATATAGCTTTCCTTTACTTTCATTTTATGGCATGATCGTAAATAATGCCTATGGATTGGATAGGAGGAAAGAATAGAATGATGATAATGGTAGTGGTTGCTTTACTTTTATTTTGTTTCTGTGCAATGGTTTATTCTGTAGAGTTTTTCTCTACAATCGATGTGAACGTAACCTTGTTTTTTGAGCAGGTCAGGTTACCGCTTGCAACAGATCTTTTTTTATTCGTATCGGATATAGGATCGATTAAGTATGCATTGCCTATTTGTATTGGTGTTGCCATCTTTTTATTATATAAACGGAAATGGATAGATGCTGTTTTGTTATTTATTCTATTCTTTACGGTTAGACAAATGAACTACTTGCTTAAGGAATTATTTTTACGTGAACGTCCTACATATGATGCCGTTTACCAGGCAACACATTATAGTTTCCCTAGTGGACATTCTATGAATTCTGCAGCAATTTATGGGTTTTTATGTTATTTAATTCTTTCTCATTTTATAAAACGGGAAGAGCAAAAATTGCTAGCTATAACGATGACTATTTGTCTCGTCATGTTAATAGGTGTTAGTAGAATTTATCTAGGAGTACATTATTTAACAGATGTACTAGCTGGATGGAGTGCAGGGTTTGTTTGGTTTATGTTATTTAGAACGATTAGAACTACTATGCTTGTTACAAAGTCTTAATAGAAAAGCTTTAAGGAATTAAATTATGTTATTCTAATGATTTCGACAAAAAAAGCGGTTTTTATCTAAAGGAATCTTTCGAGTAAGTGGCTAATTATTATAATAATAATACTTAAGCGAAGGAGAGAGAAACCGTGTATACCTTACTATTAAAAAAAAGAATCACTTCATATGATGTGACCATTTTTCAAACACCGAAGTTTGGGGAGAAAAAAGGGTATCAAGATGTTTATCGTTTTGTGATGGAAGGGAATAATCACAAAGATGCATTACAAAAGGTTTTTCAAACTTTCAATGTTACAGACCGAATGCCGAATGATTATCAAGCGAGATATTTAAGCACAGGCGATATTGTTCTTATTGATGAAGGAAAAAAGGGGCAATTTTATTATAAGCTAAATCCACAAGGGTGGAATAAAATTAATCGTATTCATGTTAGATAAGCAAATGACGAATAGGCAATCGATATCACAAGAAATATCACATTATTGTGACCATCGATTACCTTTTCTTTATTTTACTTAACAGTCATAATTAAAGGTTGTTCCCAGGGCCATTCTTTCTTTTGCCTGATGTATGTTCCTTTACATGAGCTGTTTCTTCAGCTTCTAAAACAGCAGGTGAAATATGGTTGTTTTTCTTTGGTGTATTTCGATTTCGATGTTTTTTCCCCATCAGTACATCTCCTTATATTTCATTTGTTTTATTCGTTGCATGTGTTTTTTGTTTTCTTGGTTTTTTAGATTCATGTGGTTGTGTTCCATTTCTAGAACCAGGGTTAGTTTCATTTGCATATTGAATCGCTTGTTCTAATTTTTTTTTCATTTCGTTTCCCTCCTAAAGAGATTACGGTTATATCTTTTCCCAATGTTATAAAGCTATAGCTGACAATAAATGTATTGCATTTTTTTAGAAAGATAGAAAATGGTAATATTGAAAAAATTTAATTGTCTTATCAAGATATGATATAGTAAATGAGAAATGGGTTTATCATTCTCTCTAGGAGGTTTAAAAATGAGCGTACATATTGGTGCAAAAGAAAATGAAATAGCTGAAACAGTATTATTACCAGGGGATCCATTACGTGCAAAGTATATTGCCGAAACATTCTTGGAAGATGTGACCTGTTATAATGAAGTTCGCGGAATGCTTGGTTTTACAGGAACATATAAGGGTGAAAGAATCTCTGTTCAAGGTACTGGAATGGGTGTGCCATCTATTTCTATATACATAAATGAACTTATGAATAGTTACGGAGTACAACAATTAATACGTGTTGGTACTTGTGGAGCTATTCAAAAAGATGTAAAAGTTAGGGACGTCATTTTAGCAATGAGTGCATCGACCGATTCTCAAATGAATAGACTTACATTTGGCGGCGTAGACTATGCCCCAACTGCAAACTTCGATTTATTGAAGAAAGCTTATGATGCAGGGCTCGAGAAAGGTCTAAATTTAAAAGTGGGAAATGTATTTACAGCAGATATGTTCTACAATGACAATGCTGAACATGAAAAATGGGCACAATATGGTATTTTAGCAATTGAAATGGAATCAGCTGCACTTTATACACTGGCTTCCAAATACAATCGTAAAGCGTTATCTGTACTAACTGTAAGTGACCACATTTTAACTGGAGAAGAAACAACTTCAGAAGAACGCCAAACTACGTTTAATGATATGATTATAGTAGCACTAGAAGCGGCTATTAAAAAAGGATAATGATCAAAAATATTTCTAAAAGTATGCTATTTGCATGCTTTTTTCTTTTGGACATTGTTGACCACCCAGTTTTTTGTCGAAAAGAAAACATTGAATTTACGTTTTAATGTCTAGGTAGAAAGGTAAAGATGTAGGTAGTTACTTAATTATCATTTCTTTAGCTTGTATTTAGTGTTAAAATAGCTTTGTTATTGAACAAGAATAGGGTGGTACTATGTTTTACAATAAATGGAGCGTTATTTTACTTTTACCGGTCGCTCTTTCGGGTTGTACAGATTTTTCTAAATCGATGCCTTTTCTTAGTGGTCAGCAAGGGCAAAACTATACCCAAACTGAACAAATTGAGGATAATGAAGAATTAAATGAACCAAAAGAAGAAATCGATGAAGATTTTTTATTAGAATCAGAATTTTTCAATCAGGTAAAACAAGTGAATGGCGACAACGTTATTGAAAATCCGACAAATTTACTCGTAATGGTAAATAAAGATTTTGCTCTTTCTTCTGAATTTGAACCTAATGATTTGGTTGTCCCTGATGTTGAGTTTTCTTTCGGTGATGCGGATGTTCCACAAAAATATATTAGAAAAGTAGCAGCTGATGCGTTAGAAGAGCTTTTTGAATTAGCTGAAAAAGATGGAATTGAATTATTAGCTGTGTCCGGTTATAGATCATATTCACGTCAAGAAGGAATTTTTAATGTGGAAAAGCAAGATAAGGGTGAAGAATATGCATTGCAAGCTGTTGCACTACCGGGACAAAGTGAGCATCAAACCGGATTAGCAATGGATATTTCAAGTCGAAGTGTAAATTTGGAGATTACAGAAGAATTTGGTGATACGAAAGAAGGAAAATGGGTTCAAGAGAATGCTCATCGTGCAGGTTTTATTATCCGTTATCCAAAAAATAAAGAATCTCTTACAGGCTATCAATATGAACCATGGCATTTGCGTTATGTCGGAAAAGAAAAAGCAACTATTATGTATGAAAAGGATTTAACATTAGAAGAGTACTTTCTAAAAGTGAAAAAGATATAACGGTGATATAGTATGAATGATCATTTGGACAAACTACAAAAAAATCTAGACATCTTGTTCATAGGGTTTAATCCTAGTTTGGTTTCCGGGGAAGTAGGACATAACTATGCAAATAAACATAACCGTTTTTGGAAAATACTTTTCTTAGCCGATCTCACAGAACGAATTTATCTTCCTAACGAAGATGGTGAGTTACTCAAAAAAGGATTTGGGTTTACTAATATTGTATCAAGACCTACGCGTGCAGCAGCTGAAATTACACAAAAAGAATATCATGATGGAAGGGAAATCCTGAAGCAAAAAATAGCTTTTTACCAACCTAAAGTTGCTTTTTTTGTTGGTAAAGGTGTTTACCTTCAATATAGTCAATCTAAAAAAGCGGGATGGGGTAAACAGCATAAAAGTGTAATTGAAGGTGTAATAGATTTTGTTGCTCCTTCTTCTAGTGGATTAGTTAGGATGAAGATTGAGGATATTGTGGAGATTTATAAAGGTGTAAAACCTTTAATAGATTAATAATTGAAGGAAAAATAAGGGGAAGGTTTCATGTTCCCCTTATTTTCATCTTTATACTTACCAAAAAAGCAATCCACCTAAAACAATTCCAGTGATAAAGCCTAAGCCAATACCATACGCTGGTCCATAGCCCCATCCATATCCATAAGGGCCATAACCGAATCCTCCTCTTTGCATCCGTGGTTCAATAAATACTTTATTTGAAGTAACACGACAAATTCTGCCTACATGGGTGCGACCAGAACGATCAGTGATTCTTACTACTTTTCCATTATAGCGACAGCAAAGGTCATAGTAATGCTGTGACATGATTTTCCCTCCTTAGCCTTTCGTCTCCATATTGTATGTTCCTGACCAAGGGGGGATTGTACTAATAACTATAAAAGGTTGATTTAGACGGATCGTCTAGCATAAAAAACTCGAAAAGATAATCTGTCTCTATATCGTAACGATAATTCCTCATGCATTGTCAACATGTTAAATGCTAATGAAGGAGTCACATCTGTAATGTGAAATTCTGTAGTAGGTTCTTCTGTCCTGATGGAGGAAAAATCATCCTCTGATTGGATTTTAAAAATAGTTAGACCAAATTTATTGAATGCGCTCTTCCAATCTTCAATAGATAAAATATCAGGTATTCCGTAAAATGCAGTGATCTCGCTATATTCCGACTCTAATAATGGCGCCGTCCGTATCATCTCTATAGCAATAATGACACCGTTTGGTTTTAGAATTCTTTTTAGTTCTGGTAATGTTAGATCAAGATTTGTAAAATTTAGAACTGACTCAGATAAGATGATATCGGATAATTGGTCTGGTAGAGAAGTTGAAGTTAAATCTTCTTGTACATATAAAATTTCACACTGACATTCTTTATTTCGTTTTTTTGCTTGTTGAATCATAAGGTGATCAAAATCTAGACCAATTACATTGTAGCCTAATTGATGCAGGTGATAACAACTTTGTCCTGTTCCACATCCAACATCAAGTACAGTATGATTGATTGGGAATTTTTCTTGTTCAAAGATTTCCTTTGTTAAGGATATGCCCCCAGGATGTGCTCCACCAACGCCGAGTGAAGATAGCATTTGTAAGTAATTCAAATTATTCCCCCCATTCTGATCCTTTATTTTATGAAGGATCAGAATGGAGCGTGATTAGACACAATGGAATAAGCAATGTTTTTCAAATAGCATTTTAAGCTTAGGAGTAATCATTTTATGAATTTCTGCCTTATAAACGTATTGAAGTGAACCCTTAACATGTAATGTGTGAACATAGCGTTCCACTTGATCATTTATAAATGAAGAAACTTGATTTTGATAAAAGAAAACTTTTTGTTTTATTTTGTAATCAATTTCTTTGATTAATGATAATGAAAAGTGAATCATATCAAATTCAGTTCTTCCAATGTAATCTGCTATTTGCATATGAAAACCTCCCTGCATTTACATTCGTGTAATAAACTTTACATTAAATTAATAAAAAAGTATCGTGGTTTTTGTCGAAGATCATTTTCTTTTATAAAATTTCAGTTTGAGGTATCCCTTACTATATGATTTGATGAAGTGGAATGTTGACAAAAAGGTGAGTCATTTTTTCTGCTACACAAATTAATTGACGTTTTCATTTGGCTTAGACATAATAGGAACATACATAAAGGTGGTGCAAAATAGTCGTGAAAAATAGCAAATTACTAATTTCAGTAATTGTAACAGCAACAATTACAGCAGGAATAACATACAATGTTGTTAAGCCTAATGGAAGTATGTTGAGTGCACAAGAAGACGATCCATTTGGGAAATTAAGAAAAACATATGAAATTCTACAGGCAAATTATTATGAAAAAGTTGATACAGATCAGCTGGTTGAAGGTGCTATAAAAGGTATGGTGGAATCTTTGGAAGATCCATACTCCGTTTATATGGATGTTGAGGAAGCTAAAAGCTTTAGCGAAAATATTTCTTCATCTTTTGAAGGTATTGGTGCTGAAGTACAAGAAAGCAACGGAAATATTATGGTTGTCTCTCCTATTAAAGGCTCTCCTGCTGAAGAAGCAGGGATAAAACCAAAAGATATCATTCTTAAAGTAGATGATAAATCTGTTGAAGGTTTGTCTGTTAATGAAGCAGTTATGAATATTCGAGGAGAAAAGGGAACAAAGGTTAATCTCCTTATCCAACGTGCAGGAGTTGGAGAACTTACTTTTACAATAAAAAGAGATACCATACCTTTAGAAACAGTTTATTCAGAAGTGCTTGATGAAAATATTGGTAAAATACAAATTACAAAGTTTTCTGAGACGACTGGAAAAGAACTTGCCAGCGCCTTGGAGGAGCTGCAAAATAAAAAAGTTAAGGGTTTAATACTGGACTTAAGACAAAATCCCGGTGGATTAATGGACCAAGCTCTCCTTATGTCTGATTTATTTGTTCCGAAAGGAAAAAATATTATGCAAGTGGAAGATCGAACTGGTGCCAAGGAAATTTACAAAGCTGAAAATGACAAGGATGTTGAGCTGCCTATTACAGTTTTAATTGATGGCGGAACAGCAAGTGCAGGTGAAATTATGGCTGCTGCATTAAATGAGTCGGCAGGAATACCACTTGTTGGGGAAAAAACCTTTGGGAAAGGTACTGTTCAAACTGCAAATGGATTTGATGATAATTCATCTGTCAAATATACAACTGCTAAATGGTTAACACCTGATGGCACTTGGATACATGATAAGGGAATTGAGCCTACAGTGAAGGCAGAGCTGCCTGACTATGCAAATTTACCTTATATTAACCCTGAAAACGAATTAAAATCCGGTGATTCTAATGCCGAAGTAAATGCTGCTCAACAAATGCTTAAGGCACTTGGTTATAAAGAAGTTAGTGTTAAGGGATATTTTGATGAAGCGACAGAAAAGGTTGTAGAACAATTCCAAGAAGATAACAAACTTACTGTAAATGGTATCATTACAAAAGATACAACGATAAAGTTGATGGAATTAATTCAGAAAAAAATCCAAGAAAATGATACACAATTGGAAAAAGCGATATCGGTATTAAAAGAAAACATGTAAAAAAAACAGCTTATGCTTTTCGCATAAGCTGTTTTTTCGTAAGACCTATAACCATGTTGAAACATGATCTAAATCTAAGCGATTACTTTGGTGTGCAGGCTTCACAGCTTTTCCAATCGAAATTAACATAATTGGAACATATCTTTCAGAAATCGAAAATTCTTGCATAAATTGATCTTTATTAAACCCGCCAATTGCACATGTGTCATAGCCTTTGGCCTTTGCAATAATCATTAGTTGCATTGCAGCCAATGAAGCATTTGTAAATGCAGCATCTCGTGCAAAACCTTGGTCTGTATAAGCACGACTAATCTGACCTGCTAGGTTTTCTTTTATCTCTGATTTTAAATGTCCTGCTAGTACAAGAGGATCATACACCTGGTCAGTGTTTTCATTAGCTTCTAAGTCACCTAAAATGGCAACTACAGCAGATGATTCAACAATTTGACTTTGATTATAAGCAATAGGTAATAATTTTTGTTTAGCTTCATCACTATGGAATACTGTAAAATGCCAATGTTGTAAATTCCAAGCAGATGGCGCCTTTGTTGCGAATGTTAAGAGTTCACTTAACTCTTCTTTTGAAATTTTCACGTCTTTATCATAATGGCGTATAGAAGAACGACTATTTAATACTGTCATCACATCTTCTGCATAGGTTGTATTCATTAGAAATCCTCCTGAGTTGAATTTGGTACGTGTATATTTTATACTAAAAGTAATATACTAACTTTTAGTAAGTCTTATCACATCTACCTATCATAATAGAAGTGAAATACAGAGTCAAGAGAAATGGAATAAGGGGAGATCTGTGTGAAAATAAATCTTTGTCCAAAATTAGAAACGGCTTTTAGACTTTTAGGTAAACGTTGGATTGGTATTATCATTCATGTTTTACTTGATGGACCTAAAAGGTTTAAAGACCTGACAGATATTATTCCTAGTATTAGTCAAAAAATGTTATCTGAACGACTTAAAGAACTGGAAAATGAAGGTTTAGTGGAAAGAATTGTTATAGATGAAACCCCGGTTAAAGTCCTTTATCAGTTAACTGATAAAGGAAGAAGTTTGAAAGGTGTTGTAAAAGAGGTAGGAATTTGGGCAGATACTTTTTGCTCGGTTGAAGGAAAGAAAGGAGAAGAGAATGAATAGAACCGTTATTATAACTGGTGGAGCAAATGGTATTGGTAAAGAATTAGTCCTTCAATATGCTGAGGAGAATGACAATGTTGTTATAGCGGATATTAATGAGCAAGCAGGCAGAAACTTAGAACAAACATGTAAAGAAAAGCAATTAAATGTCATGTTTGTTAAAACTGATGTATCAAACGTAAGTGATATTGAACAATTAATAAAATCAACGGTTGATCGTTATAACACAGTAGATATACTAATTAACAATGCAGGATTGTCTAATTGGAAGTCTCCGTACGTAATAACAGTTGAAGAATGGGACATGGTCCTGAATACAAATTTAAGAAGTGTTATGTTTGCTTCAAGAGAAGCTGCTAAGGTAATGAAGGCAAATGCAAATGGGGGAAAAATAGTGAATATTGCCTCCACCAGAGCATTAATGTCAGAAGAAAATTCAGAGGCATATGCTGCGACAAAAGGTGGGATTGTTGCACTGACACATGCGCTTGCAGCTTCATTAAGTGACGATCAAATACAAGTAAATGCGATTTCTCCAGGCTGGATTGAAACTGGAGATTACAACTCATTAAGAGAAGTTGATCACATGCAGCACTTATCTAAACGAGTCGGGAAACCATCTGACATTGTCAAAGCTTGTAAATATCTTACAAGTGATGATAATGATTTTGTTACCGGTATAAATTTAATCGTAGATGGTGGTATGACCAAAAAAATGATCTATGAAGAGTAACAAGAGAAAAGTTATGGTATTTACCTAATGATATAGGTGAAAGCCCACTCAAAACCCTCCCGATATGAATACTTATTAGTGTAGGTATTTATCTAGGAGGAGGTAAGAAGATGGGTCCATATATGATGAGAAATAATTTCCGTAGCCCTTACCCGGGAGGCAGATTTTTTATAGGTGCACCATTTGTTGGTGGACTTCTTGGTGGTTTGGTAGGTAGTGCCATCTTAAGACCAAGACCATTTTATCCATATCCGCCATACCCTTATTATGGTTATGGGTATGGATACGGTTATCCATATGGCGGTTATCCTTATTATTAATATAAAAAACTACCTGCAATGGTCTGCAGGTAGTTTTTTATTATGTGAAACTATCGTGATAGACAACCACTTTAAAATGAAGGGTTATTAGAACTTAGGGGGATTCATTAAAAAAGGTTAAGTTATATCAATCTCAGATAAACTAAACTCACTTAGCTTAATAAACTGGATTTCGATCCTATCCTCTAAAAACCTTGCTTTTGTCCCTTTTCTCTTAACAGGTGAGGGGAGAATGAATTTGGTTTGTTCTGAATCCTTAGGATAATTTATAATAAATAATTGATGAGTGGTATGCTGCAATTTGACATTTTCCCTGGACACATTATTTAAAGGGATGTTCACATAAACATAATCACTGGTTTCGAAGACCTCCGGTTTTTGAATAGTGGATGATTCTTTTGGTGAATAATCAGTTTGGAAGGGATAGCCACCTTGAGTTACGTCACCACCGAATACATTCTTCATAACTTGTTGGATATAGTTCTCCACTTCTTTCGGGTTCATTTTATTTAATTGCTTGGAAAAACCAGATTGACCAAAGGGGAATTGTTTATCCCATGGAAACATATAATCACTTCCTAATTCGGTTCATTTTAATACATATGATATGCTATTAAATAAAATAGGTTAGAGTGCATATCTGTTGTCGGACTTGATCTAAGATGTATATAATGGAATTTGGAATATATTAATAACTACTGCTTTGAGTTGACAGAATTGTGAGGTTTGATAATGAATAATGAAGTAAATGCATATAAAAAAGGCCTGTTTTATACTGCTTTTTCTTATATGTTGTGGGGGGTACTCCCACTTTATTGGAAGTTAATCCATGATGTAACTTCTGAAGAAATTTTAGCACATAGAATTTTTTGGTCTTTCTTGTTTATGCTTGCCCTATTAACTTTTTTTAAGGAATGGCCGAATGTTATTGATGTATGTAAGAAAATAGTGAGACAACCGAGTTTAGTTTTATTGCTTATTTTATCTTCTGTTTTAATTAGTATAAACTGGTTTGTGTATATATGGTCTGTAAATCATGAGCACTTGATAGAAACAAGTTTAGGATATTACATAAATCCACTTATAAGTGTTTTATTAGGAATGATATTTTTTAAAGAAAAATTAAATTTTTGGCAGAAGTTATCTTTTATCATCGCAGGAATTGGTGTTTTATATATGACGATAAACTATGGACAAATCCCATTCATTGCTTTGACCCTTGCTATTAGCTTCGGATTATATGGGCTGGCAAAAAAGATGACAAAGTTAAGCTCTGGAATTGGGCTAACATTCGAAACATTGGTTGTTACACCAATTGCGATTATTTATTTATTGATGTTGGCTTTACAAGGAGAAATGATGTTTCTTCAATTTGACATAGCAACAAATTTTCTCCTGATTGGAGCAGGTGTTGCAACAGCTGTACCATTACTTCTCTTTGCAAGTGGGGCTCAACGTATTCCATTATTTATGGTTGGTGTACTTCAGTATATAGCACCAACAATTACGTTAATAATAGGAGTTGTTCTTTATAAGGAACCCTTCACTATAACTGAATTGATTACTTTTTCATGTATTTGGACTGCCTTATTGCTCTTTACACTTTCCAATTCACGTCATTTTAAAAAGGTTGCAATAAAAATTAAGAAACCAAATTCTGTTGAGATGTAGGAGTGGAGATCTTGAAGAGCATAGAAATATTAGGAGCTTATAAATCACTTTGGTCAAACCGGTCATTGCCTATTGAAGAAAATCCTGAACATACATTAAGAAATGCGGTTGAAAAGGAACTAAAGGACGAAATGACTCATCCTAGACTCCGTAAAACACCGCATCAAAAGTTTACCTTATCGGTGAAAAGAATAGTTGCCTCTTCAATTGAAGATCAACTAAAAATAAAACTAATTGAGTATCATCTATCTATTTTAGAAGAACTGGAAAATGAAACAAATAGAGGAGGTTCACTATGAAAAGTATTACAAAACGAGATGTTCAAGGATATCTAAATCATTTTTTAAATAAACAAGTGTTTATACACTTAGAAACAACAACAGGCTCTTATTCTGCACATAAAGATGAAAAAAACATGACAGTTGTGGCCTTTATTCGAAATACAAAGGTTACTTATCACCAAGCAAAAATTACAGGAAATGGTCCATATCGAATTGGTCTAAAATTAGAAGATGGTTGGATATACGCAGAAGGTCTAACGGATTGGACCTTTAATGAAGAAGGGCAACTATTAACAGCTGGCCACAACTCAGAAGGGCAATTAGCTATAGCCTTGCAAATAAGTGAGAAACCATTTCACAATTAATAATAAGATCAAATGGACGTTTTAATCATGATATAGAGGTGAGTATAGATGAAGGAACATGTTTTAGTAATATTACCACATCCTGATGATGAAGCCTTTGGAGTAGCCGGACTGATAGCTTTAAATCGTAAAGCAGGAGTACCTGTTACATACGCGTGTGGTACTTTAGGTGAAATGGGCAGAAATATGGGAAACCCTCTTTTTGCGAACCGAGAGCTGCTGCCTCAAATTCGTAAAGAAGAACTAATCAATGCTTGTCAAGCAATGGATATTCAAGACTTACGAATGCTGGGATTACGAGATAAAACCCTCGAATTTGAAGATGAAGAACAATTAGCTGATCTATTTGAAAAGATTATTGATGAAGTTCAACCAACCCTTATTGTCACTTTTTATCCGGGGCATGGGGTCCACCCTGACCATGATGCATGTGGAGAAGGCGTAATCCGAGCTTTAAAGAGAAAGCCGATTGAAGAACGACCTGTTACATATTGTATGGCGATTACGAAGAACAGATTCGAAAGTATTGGTCATCCAGATGTTGAGATAAATGTAACAGATGTAGCAGATATTAAACTAAATGCATTAAAAGCACATCGTTCACAAACAGAGGGAATGTTAAAGGCGATGGAAGAGAAATTCCTAAATAAAGACCCTGAGGTCATGCATTGGTTTGAGAAAGAAGTGTTTTATACGTATAAATGGAATGATTAATAGCAGAAAAACAGGACTTACAGCCAAGAATCCGCAGAAGTTGATGTCTTTTCTTTTACTTTTATCCAACTATATAGTTAAATTTGCTTAAAGTACGAAAAAGAGTGTCTTACTGAACTTACCTAGCTATATGAGACACATATAAAACACCCCCTTTTATTAGGCTGCCATAACTCCGAATTCTTTTGGGGTGAGGTAGCCTAATTTTTCTTGAATTCTTTCCTCATTATAGTGATAGATATAATGATCAATCTTTGATACTACCTCCAAATTGGCTAAAGAATTAAACTTACAATACTGAAATTCCTCTGTTTTTAAATTAGAATGAAACGATTCAATTACTGCGTTGTCCCAACAATTTCCCCTCCTAGACATACTTCCGATCAAATGATTTTCTTTCACGTAATTTTGAAAAGTATAGGAAGTATATACGCTACCTTGATCAGAATGGATAATGACTCCTTCCGGATACTCACGTTTGATTAAGGCAGCCTCCAGTGTGTCAATTACTAATGGTATTTGTTGGTGATTATAAAGTTTATAAGCAACGATTTCATTATTAAACAGATCTATGATTGTTGAAAGATATAACGTTTCACTGCCGTATTGAAGATACGTAATGTCCGTAACCCATTTTTCATTTGGTTTACTTGCACTGAAATCTCGATTAAGGATATTGGGAGCAATTACTTCACTTCCCCCTTGAGATTTCCATTTGCGTTTCGGTTTCACTTTACACTGTAAGTGATGTTTTTGCATGATTTTTTGGACCGTATTCCGATTTAAGTGGATATGATGCTTACGCTTTAAAATAGACCTTATCTTACGATGCCCATTTCTATAGTTAGTCGATTTACATATCTCAATAATTAAATCCTCATGTTCATTCTTGTATTCGTTAACTCCATTCGACCAACGGTAATATGTAGAACGAGGAATCTCTAAAACTTTTAAAATAGCTATTACGCTGTATTGTTTACGCAGTTCTCCTACTAGCTGTACGACTACTCTTTTATCCACTCCTTTTTCATCGCTAAATACTTTTTTAAGATTTCATTCTCCATTTTCAAGTGGGTAACTTGGTTGTTAATTCGTTCATCCTCTCTCGCGGATTCTGGTCCATGACCAAACGTATATTGTTTCCCAATTGGTTGATCAAATCGATAGATCTCGCCCTTCTTATACCATCTCATCCAGGTCTCAACTTGTGATTTATTTTTTATATTGTACTTTTCCATGATTTCTTTTGTGGTTAACCTTCCTTCAAGTTTATCTTTTACAACCGCCCATTTAATTTCACTTGTATACACATTTTTGCCCACGCAAAAACACCTCCGATAAATGTACCTGTTTACAGTGTAACATTTACGTAGGTGTTTTATATTGTCTCACTAATTTAGGTTAGTCCACTTTGACTAATGTCAAAGGCCATCTTTTTTATTGTAAAAATCGATTTCTTACTTCTTTACTAGGGATCATACATTGGTCTTTTTGACCGAACCATTTATAACGATTTTTTGCGACAAGATCATATATAGTATCACGTAGTGGTCTTGGAGTCAGTTTCAATAAAACAGCGAAAAGTTTCCACTTGCCGCCTAATTGACGGCATATTTCCCTAACGGCTGCTGATTTTGTGAAGTAATGTTGACCGTGTATAAAGACCAAACTGTTTAAATCAGTTGTTGAAAGTTGATGTTCACGTAACAATTCTTGCCCTTTGTTCGACTGCAAAGCAGCAAATTTTATGATCCCTTTGTGATCATGGCGAATTAAGAATTGAACAGATCTGTCACAAAAATGACATACTCCATCAAAAAGCAATATAGAGGCATTATGGTTATTCACCAACTTAAACCCTCCTTTTAGTAGAATGAGTTATTTCATCATCTCTTTCCAAATAAGTTGTTGAGGTGATTGGGTATACATTCTTTCAATGTTAGCAGGCTTATCTTTTCCAACCCATACTGCCCCTGTATACGTTTCTGTCAGACCGGCAAACCAAAGATCATAATAATTGTTAGAAGTACCTGTTTTTCCTCCGATATAGTCACTTGGGAAGTATGCCTTTTGCCCTGTGCCACTTTTTACAACAGCTGACAGTAATGAAAGCATTTGTGTATTTGTTGATTCCTTCCAAACACGTGTTGGCTCTTCCTTCCACTCATAGAGAGTTTGCCCATTTAAATCTGTTACTTTGGTAATCGCATGGTTTTGATAAAAGAACCCTTTATTACCAAAGGTTGTGTAAGCATTTGTCAATTCTAGTGGTGATACACCAATGCTGACACCACCAATTGCAGCTGGAAGATGGTGGTCGCTATTTGAGATGTTTGCAAACTGAAAAGGATCCAAGTAAGAAAATCCTTTTTCAATTCCTATTTGATCGAGCAAGCGAACTGCTGCCGTATTATAGGAATATTTAAGGGCTGTCTCCAATGTGACCTTTCCATAATTTTTACCACTATAATTTTCCGGGCACCAGTCATCCTTACAAAATTCACCTGCGTCAATTCTTGAGGTAGCTGTTGCACCGGTAATATCAATGTAGGGAGCATAATCCAATAATGGTTTTATTGCTGAACCAGGTTGTCTGTATGCTTGATATGCTCTGTTAAATGAATATTTTTCATAATTTTTACCACCGGATAAAGCAACAATTTTGTGTGTTTTATGATTAATGACTGCAGCTGACCCTTGTATATCTTTTGATGGAATATACTGTTCTATGGCACGTACTAATGTATTCTGACGCTCAGTTTCCAATGCTGTATGGATAATAACACCCTTGCTTAAGACTTGATTCACTTTTTCATTTAGTTGTTTTTCAAGTGTTTCTTTATTTTTCGCTGATTCTGCTTGTTGAGCAAAGCCTTCTTTTTCAGCGATTAATTGTTTTAACTCTTGATGAACATATGTCACATAATCGGCATTAGTATCTGTCCGGGTTTTTATGGAAAGGTTGATAGAACCTTTCAAAGCATCCTGCAGTTCATCACTTGAGATAGAACCATTTTCATAAAGAATCTGAAGCAATCTTTCCTGCCGCTCTTTCGTTGCATGAAAGTTTTTTACCGGGTCGTACATAGTCGGGTTATTTGGTATAGCACTAATAAAGACAAGCTCAGCCAAGCTGAGTTCCTGAATTTGTTTATTAAAATAATAAGTGGAAGCTGTCCCAATTCCATATGTTCCATTTCCGAAGTATATGGCATTTAAGTAGGCTTCTAAGATCTGTTCCTTTGTGAAGTTTTTTTCCAGTTGATAGGAATATAAAAGCTCACTTAATTTACGATTATAAGTTTGTTCGTGTGATAAATAAACATTCCGCGCTAATTGCTGGGTAATGGTACTCCCACCCTGCTCAACCGATTGAGACTGAGCATTAATTAAAACTGCCCGAAGCATACCTGCTGCATCGAATCCGATATGTTCAAAAAAACGCTTATCTTCTGATTCGATGTATACTGTTTTGACAACATCAGGTATATCTTCATATGAAAGATATGTTCGGTTTTGTTGATCGGTAACAATCTCTGATATTAGGCGACCCTCATGATCAAAGACATAGCTGTTTTCAACGAGTTGAACAGATTCGATAGGGATTTTTTCATCTAATACAGTTCCCAATCCCTTAACTGCCTGAGATTCTTTTCCTGCTATAAATCCACAAAGGAGGAAAATGGGAACCATGATAAAGATACAAATCCAGCCAAATAATCTCCGCATACATTCACTTTCTTTCTATATTAGTAGACAAGGCTTTTTTAAGGTCATTAGTCCTATTGTACATGATTTTCTTAAAAATAAGCGTATTGATTGTGTATGTTCTAAAAAAATTATACCTAACAATCCTGCCAGTTGAATATATTTAAAATGAATCGTCCACCTTAAATATTTACTATAAAAAAATAGTCAAGGGATATTTCATTATTTTTCGGAAAATTGAAGTTCTTTCTTGCGCTTCGGTGATATAATGAAACTAACAAACTATTTCTTAGTAAAGGAGGAGTGAAACAGATTGGAGGGACAAGAGCAATTACTATTTATTGATTTTGAATTTACAATGCCAGAAGGAAAATCCAACCCAAAGGGTTTCTACCCTGAAATAATTGAAGTGGGTATTGTTTCTGTTAAAAACCAAAAGATTGAAGAGCAATTCTCCTCATACGTAAAACCAAACCAATTCCCCATTTTGAGTGAACGATGTAAAACCTTTCTGCAAATTTCACAGGAAAAAATAGACCAGGGTATGACGTTTTCTGAACTATTAAGTATTTTATCTAATTATAATCAAAAAGCCCCTACAACCGTTATTACGTGGGGGAATATGGATATGAAAGTATTAAGACATAATTGTGATATGAATAAAATAGAATTCCCGTTCACAGGTAAATTTAGAGATCTATCAATGGAATATAAAAAGTTCTTTGGAGATCGTAATCAAACCGGTTTATGGAAGGCTGTTGAAGAATACGGAAAGAAAGCTACTGGAAAACATCATCGTGCACTGGATGATGCTCTAACTACCTATAATTTATTCAAGTTAGTTGAGGATGATAAGCGTTATTTACAAAAACCGACTCCACCTACAATCGGAGACCGAATCGATTTATCAGAGGTTTTAAATAAATATGCAACATAACTTTATCAATGGAAGTAAACAAAGAAAAAAGCTCAATAACAATATTGTATGAAGTGTGGAGTAATATTGTTATTGAGTAAAGCATTTATGATTATTTAGGGAAGTATTCTTTTTCCAATACAAGTAGTCTGTTTAACGACAGTTTTGCCCACTCGGTGTTCATTTCTTCTAAATCCTGTTTCATAGCTATCACAGCTTTCTGTAAAGACTGATCATAATCTGGCATATCTCCATCAAAAGATTTAACCATCTGCTTTGGTACATTTGTTTGTTCATTAAAAGCTAAAGCTCTTCGTTCATGAAATATTTGGACATCCACCTGTTTCGGATTATGTAAATCTCCTTGTTGAGGATGCTTAATAACTGCTTTTATTTGGACTAAGTAATGCATTGGGCGAATGTCCGTAACAACTCCAATATATTTTCCTGTTTTATAAATCCCTGTTACAACATCTCCAATTTTCTTTTCTTCCACCATGTTTACCCCCTTAAACTAAACTTCATTTAATAAGAACTACTCTCTGTCTATACTACCATTTATTTCGGTAAGTCGGTATTCCGGCGTAATTGTGAACGTTTTGTTTTATCTGCTTTTGCAAACTAGTGAAAATCAAAAAATCTTGCTATAGTAGGACAAAGAGAGGGCGTGAATAAAATGGATTATCTAAACCCTATAATAGGATTGTTCTTATATTTCCCGGAGGATAAAACGGAATATATTCCAGCAGCTATTACAATGGTCATCTTTACAATCGCAGCGTTTTTTGCTTTCCGTTTTATATTAAAAGTATCAAAAAAGGAAGAAGACAAAGTGGATAACTTAATGAATGAAGGCAAACAGTCAAAAGAAAAGTGAGTATCTAACATGTTTTGCAATCGCTCACAGTTTTGTGTTCATGAATAGTATAAAAACAGACTGTAAAGCGAAAAATACCCTTTAGCCAATACTTTTGTTGGAGGGTATGATGAAGCATATAACTTTTTTTTCTATTGTGTTTCTTTTTGTATTAACCGGTTGTATGGAAAAGGAAATCACGAAAATGGATGTTGAAATGTTTAATACTAGCGGTGATTCTTTAGGGACAATTAAAGTGTCAGAGCAGTCAGAGGGTGTCGAACTGGATGTTATGCTGGAGGGATTGCCGGATGGGGAGCTAGGAATTCACATACATGAAAAAGGAACATGTGAAGCTCCCGAGTTTAAATCTGCTGGAAACCATTTTAACCCTGATGAAAAGCAACACGGGTTGCTTCATCCCGAAGGAGCACACGCAGGGGACCTGCCAAACATCATTTCGGAAAATGGGAAAGCTGAAGCAACATTAATGGCACCTCAGCTAACGTTAAAGGCTGACAAAAAAAACTCCTTGCTCCGTCAAGAAGGTACGTCTATTGTCATAACAGATGGTAAAGACGACGGAATGACACAACCTGCAGGCAATTCCGGACAGAGAATCGCATGTGGTGAAATTACTGAAAAAGAGGCAGAACGAAGCGATAAGAAGGAAGTTAAGCCTGAAGAGGAAGAACAGAAGTAAAAAGGATGACTAACAATCATCCTTTTTTGTGTATAAAATATGTATGATAACAAAAAACAATACCTATCTTTTTTCTACCCTAAATTTTGGTGCACCTCAAATGGATGTGTGGTGTTTTTGTTGACATAGAAGGGCAATCGAACAACGGCAATTGTTCCTTTGTCTAGTTCACTTGAATACTTTACAGATCCGCCATGACTGTTTATGATGCTGTAGGTAACGGTTAATCCGAGACCAGTCCCATTTTCTTTAAGAGAATAATAAGGCTCTCCTAAACGTTCGATTTGTTCTTTTGTCATTCCAACCCCATTATCCGAAATCTTAATATAAATAAGTTCTTCCTTCACTTCAGCTTTAATAGACACGATACCGTTGATACTTGGAACAGCTTCAATAGAATTTTTAAGAATATTTATAAATACTTGTTTTAATTTTGAACGGTCACCAAAGACATACAAGTTCTTTTCGATATCACAATTGAATCGAACCGTTTTGAAATTAGCATACGAAGTCATTAAAACCGTAATTTCATTTAGAGTATCAGTTAGGTTGATTTTTTCCTTTTGAATCTTGTGTTGACCAGCCATTCCAAGGTAGTCTGTAATGATGGATTGAGCTCGGTCTAATTCGGCAAGAACAAGATTCATATATTCTTTTCGTTGACTATCTGTGCTATCGGTTGAGTTTCCAATAAGCTGGACGAAGCCCCGAACAACAGTCAGTGGATTCCTGACCTCATGGGCTACACTTGCGGCAAGTTCACTCACTATGGATAGTTTTTCGGCTTTCACTAACTCTAAACGTAATACAGCTGTTGCTCTCATATATTCAATAAGGTAAACGGATAAGGCTAACATTAGGGTTAAAATAAAAATGGATATCCCGACAAGGAAAATTTGATGAAAATGAATCGATTCATATTTTGAAACGCTTACAAACAAAAATACTGCTAAGGAGAAACTCAGAATACTTGCGCCATAAAGCAGTGTGTATATGAATTTTTTCTTTAAGGAATATGTAAGCCAACGATTCCGAATGGATAGTGAAATGATACCATAGACTAGTATGCTAATACCCAGATAAAACAGGCTATATTCATACGGATATACAAAATAAGCTATTGTTGATAGAAGAGTGATAAAGCCGGAAATATAGCCGCCATATACAAAACTAATAAATAATGGGATTGTATGCAAATTGAAATATAAACCATCAATAATTTCAATTGGAGCAATAATGCAAAGAATGGATGAAATCATACACCCGATTGTGATTAAAGGTATATTCGTTTTCAATGCATTAAGATCATTCCTGCTTAACCAAAACAGATGAAAGATAAAAATTGGTAAAATAACAAATGTAGTTTGTAGGATGATATCTTTTACGAGATCCATTATTAGTCACCTTTAGTTAGTAAAAGTATTTTCTGTCTAATTATACCATTACTTGAAGGGGATTTGTTTAAAATTTTAATACTTTAAAAAAGTTTAACTATATTAAAGTATTAAAGTATAAGAAAAGACATTGACTTCCCCATTCTTGGCAGTAAGTATTGTTTTTCTATAATAATTGGATCTTTTTTATACCAAAAACTCTTCAGATATCAACTGATTGGAAAATCTAAAGAGTTTTTGGATGGATCGTTATTAAGCTTTTAAAGCTGTGACAAGCCTTTCCATTCCTTCAATAATAGTTGATTTTGGACAGGCAATATTCATTCTTAAAAATCCTTCCCCATTTTCCCCAAATTTAGATCCGATATGTAATGCCACTTTCCCCTTTTTAAGTAGAAGTTCTTGTAATTCTTTATCTGTTTTATTTAAACTTCTTGCATCAAGCCATACAAGATATGTGGCTTCAGGTCTCATGACTTTCACTTCGGGTAAATGCTCTTTTAAATAGTCTTCGATTATGACAACATTTTCCTCCAGGTATGGGAGAAGTTCATCAAGCCATTTTTCACCATAAGAGTAGGCTGCTTCCATTGCATCCGCACCTAATGTATTAATGCTCAGAAGACCGAAAAGTTGTTGAACATCGTGATATCTTCGTTTAAGAGAATCATTAGGAATAAGCACGAGAGAAGCCTGGAGGCCTGCTAAATTAAATGTTTTACTTGGTGCGATACATGTAACTGTCTGCTTAGCGATATCCTCTCTTATTGATGCGATTGGTGTATAACTATTACCGAATAATAAAAGATCCGAATGAATGTCATCTGAAATGATGATGACATTATGTTTAATACAAAGATCACCGATTTTAGTCAATTCTTCCCGCGACCAAACACGTCCACTAGGATTGTGAGGGTTACAAAGGATAAACAGCTTGGTTTTTTCATCAGAAAGCTTTGCTTCGAGGTCATCATAATCAATCTCATAGCGGAAGTCTTCATTAAGAATTAATTTATTGAATAATACCTCTCTCTCATGCTTTTGAGCAATTTCAAAGAAGGGATAATAAACAGGTGGTTGAACGACGATTTTTTCGTCATGAGATGTAAAAGCATGAATAGCTAAACTAATTGCCGTTACAATCCCGGGGCTATATGTGATGGTTTGGGTATCAATCTCCCAACTATGCCGTTTTTTTAACCAGCTCTGCACGGCTTTTTCCATATTTGTCCCCGGCATTGTATAACCAAAAATTCCATGATCAACACGGGAGTGTAATGCAGCTGTTACTTCTTCAGGTACTGAGAAATCCATATCTGCTACCCACATTGGCAAGACATTTTCCACACCGAAAATTTTTTTTGTATAGTCCCACTTTACTGAATCTGTTTGTTTTCGATTAATCACTTTATCAAATCGACTCACTGATTATCACACCTCATCTTTTTATTGTTAGATTCTAATGTATACTCTTACTATAAGTATGTTACAATGGCAGTGCAAAAAATAAGATTATTAAAGGTGAAAAAATTGGAAGCACAACAAACGAATTTGAAAATTATGGATGTATTATTGCAATGGGATCCTTTAGGTTATGGGGCAGGCCATTATGAAACAGAAGTAGTTGATGTGTTGCAAGCTGTACATCTTTTTGAAGAAGAAATAAAACTTGCAAGAAAAATACAAGCCATTTATGAGTTTTCCTTTGAAGAAATTATTCCACTTTCCGATTGTGAAAAGATGGCTGGAAAACTTTTATTCATAAAAAACAACTCAAGCTGTGAGATTTAATCGAAGTAGGATATAGAGGGAGCCCTTATGATAAAGATTCATAAGGGCTTCTTTTACGTTGCCTGGTAAAAAAATGAAGCAATTTTTTCAGATACATGTTCAGGTCTTTCTTCAGGCACAAGATGTCCAGTTTGTTTAAAGGAAAAAAACGTTGAATTCGGTAAATCCTTTTTTAATCTTTCCCCGATATGAACTGGTACGACTTTGTCTTCATTCCCCCAAAGAAGTAAGCTTGGTTGTTCAATTAGCTTTAATTCTTCTGACGAAAGATCACCTTCATGATCACGAATCATCCGGTTTAACGCTCTGAAAATTTTATCATCTAGAAACGGTTCCATATATCCATCCATCATTTCCTGGTCAATAAGAGACCGATCATGAACAACATTGTATAAATTCTTTAAAACACCTTGTCTTGCCAACCAATGTTTTATCCCTAAATAGAAATAGGGAAAATATGAACCGACCTTTAAACTAGGGTGGACACCTTTCATATAGCCTGAGCTGCATAGTAATGCCACTTTTTCAAATAAATCAGGTCTCTGCTTAGCGGCATTTAGAGAAACTTGTCCACCCATTGAATGTCCCACAAGGTATGCTTTCTTTATATTTAACCTTTCTACTAACTGAATAACGACCTTTGCCATGTTTGAGTAGGAATGGACAAAATTTGTTGATTTTTCTGTTTTGCCAAATGGAGGTAAATCAATTGTCACAAGTGTAAAATCCTCCTGTAAGATTGGAATAATCTTACGATAGCAAAAGCTGGAGGAAAGAAATCCATGAATTAAGACAATGGTTGGATTATGAGGATTATGTTTATATACCTCATAGTGAACGTTAATGCCAAGTATTTTCATGGCACTGCAATAATAATCCATAAGCATTCACTCCAATTTTCCTATAAATTATCGTTGATTGTATGGTAAAATATTAGATTGATTTAACATGTTGTATTTTATGTGTGTCTAGCTCCAGCGCCTAGCCCCGAAGCACAGGACGTGCAAAGTGTAGTTACAGCGACAGGACGTCGCGTTAGTAACTGCCTCGAGGTCATAAGCCGCAAATGAATTGAAGACAAAAAACGTCTTCTATTCATTTACTTCTTATGCTTGTCGGGGCTGATCAAGGCGCTTGCGCTTTTCTTTTAGGTTATACGGAAAAATAAAAAACACTCATGTAAAAATCTACCCCTATTTCTTTTTGTGAAACATATGAAAAATAAGTAATATGGTGGTATAATTGTCTGAAGATTTGAAAAGTAGGAGTGGTATTTAAATGAAGTTTAGTGAAAAAGAAGTGGAGCTGTTAGAAATATTACAAGACGACTGCCGCTTGACTGCAGAACAAATCGCCAAAATGATTGATCTATCAGTGGAAGAAACAAATAACATCATAAAAAAACTTGAAGAGCAGCGGATTATCGTTGACTATACAGCACAGGTGAACTGGGCCAAAGTGGAAGGACATGAAGGTGTTAAGGCAATGATTGATGTGAAAGTCCAACCGAAGCGAGGCGTTGGCTTTGATGATATCGCGAAGCGTATTTATCGTTTCAATGAAGTGAAATCAGTCTACCTTATGTCTGGAGCATATGATCTTTCCGTCATTATTGAAGGGAAGTCTATGTCGGCAATTGCACAGTTTGTATCCGAGAAGCTTTCAACATTAGATTCAGTATTATCAACAACAACTCATTTTATCTTAAAGAAATATAAACATGATGGTACTATATTCGAACAAGATGATGAGGACAAAAGAATTGTGGTATCACCATGATTGAACCGTCTCATTATCTGTCAAGTACAGTCAAAAGCTTAAAACCATCAGGAATTCGAAAGTTTTTTGACTTGGCTTCAAGCATGGAAGGAGTAATCTCCTTAGGTGTAGGTGAGCCTGATTTTGTTACTCCATGGAACGTAAGGGAAGCAAGTATTCTTTCACTCGAGCAGGGGTATACATCTTATACGGCTAATGCCGGATTGCTTGAGTTGAGAAATGAAATTAGCTATTACCTAAAAGAAAAAACAGATATCACTTACAGTGCTAAAGAAGAGATTCTTGTTACAGTAGGCGCAAGCCAGGCACTTGATATTGCATTAAGAGCAATCGTAAATCCGGGCGATGAAGTAATTGTAATCGAACCGAGCTTTGTTGCATACTCGTCTCTGGTATCATTAGCTGGAGGAGTTCCTGTTTCAGTTCAAACAAGCGGAGAAATGGAATTTAAATTACAGCCATCAGATCTGGAAAAAGCAATTACAGAAAAAACAAAAGCGATCATTTTGTGTTCTCCGAGCAATCCAACCGGAACAGTTCTCAATAAAGAGGACCTTGAGAAAATAGCTAGTATTATTGAAAAACATGATTTATTAGTTATCTCAGATGAGATTTATGCAGAGCTGACATACGATGAAGCTTATACAAGCTTTGTTTCAATCGAGGGGATGGCTCAACGTACAATTCTTGTCTCTGGTTTTTCAAAAGGTTTTGCGATGACAGGCTGGCGTCTGGGATATGTGGCAGCACAACAGGAGTTTTTAAGTGCTATGCTGAAAATTCATCAATATGCCATGATGTGTGCGCCAACAATGGCTCAATATGCTGCAGTTGAAGCGATCAAAAATGGAAAAGAAGATGTTATGCATATGAAAAAAAGCTACAGACAACGAAGAAACCTGTTTGTTAGTGCGTTAAATGAAATGGGGCTTTCGTGTCATGTGCCTGGAGGAGCTTTTTATGCATTCCCATCAATTCAAAAAACAAATCTATCTTCAGAAGAATTTGCAGAAGAATTATTAATGGAAGAGAAGGTAGCCGTTGTACCTGGAAGTGTCTTTGGAGAAAGTGGAGAGGGGTATATCCGTTGCTCTTATGCATCTTCCCTAGAGCAACTACAAGAAGCTTTGCGAAGAATGCAACGTTTTGTACAAAAAAAATGCTGACCATTTAGGTCAGCATATATAGAGAAAAAAAGGGGGGAAATACTAGAAAGCCTTATGGATATAGTATTCCCCCCTTTTTGTATATATTAAACCCATTTTTTTGTTTTTTCCTCATTTTATTTCTCCATCCAGTTCCATTCAAGCTTGCAACAAATTCCTGTAACCATTCGTTTAATGAGTGAAAGAGGAGGGCAGTGAAACATGAATGAAGATGACTTAATCAAAAAAGCGAAACAAGGCAATATGAATGCATTTCAGCAACTGGTAGAGATGCATTATCCCATCGTTGAGAAATTTGCCTATCAATTAGGAAATAGACAGGATGAAATTGAAGATATTACGCAGGAAGTATTTATTCGCGTATATCGTTTTCTTGATCAATTTACGAAAGCTAAATTTTCTACGTGGTTATATAAAATCACCTTAAATGTCACGAGAGACTTTGCTCGGAAACGACAGTCCAACCTTCGTAAGGTATTTAAAATACAACAGGATTTTAGAAATGAAGACTATCCCGAAACAGAAGCCGAAGTGATTCGAAATGAAGAAGACCGGATGCTGCATTTAGCCATACAAAAGCTGGATGAAAAATACCGAGTTCCAATCGTGCTATTTTACTTTCATGAAAAAAAATATGAAGAAATCGCTGATATTATGTCCATTTCGTTATCAACTGTTAAAACAAGGATTCTCAGAGGAAAAACAATGCTAAAGAAAGTAATAGAAGAGTTCAAGAAGAAGGAAGGTGACATTTATGGATGACAAATTATTTGAAGAACAAATGAAGAATCTAAAGAACTCTTATGACCAAATGTCAACGATCTCTTCTGTCGAAAAAATTGTTGGGGAAGTAAAAAAAGCAGAAAAACCATATAAGCGGAAAGTAAAGCTCACATTACCATATGTCGCATCGTTTATTGGAGTTTTGTTCATTGCAGGCTTACTAGCAACACAGCTATTAACTCAGCCTGAAAATACAGGTACAAACTCACCACCTTCTAAGAATACAACTGAAAATCAGCCTGTAACAGCTAATGACATTGAGACTGCAATGAACGAAATAAGAGGATATTATGAAAGAAAAGTGGATGAGCTTGAAGAAGAGCTAGGTTTTCAAGATGTGGAACAATATGCATTTGTACAGGAAGCCAAAGAGGCTGTTCAAAAATTTGAAGAGCGAACATCGTACAAAACGCAAACTGAGCTAAAAAATTACTCGGACAATGTAAAGCAAATCATTGATTTACGTGTATCTCTCCCTAACGAAGAATTTGAATTAATTCGTACCATGACTGAAGACGGTCAAGTGAGTGACGAGGAAATCATCAAATATATTGAAAAACTGGAATATCTGAAAGAAAGATATACAGATAAATGGCAAAAAGTTTATGAAGAGTATCAAGCAGAAGTAACGAACATATCAGAATATGTGAAGAAGTTAAATTCACCTGATTTTAGCAGCGGCTCTAAAGAATATATCGACTTAGTTGAAGAAATGAAACGTATGGGATATATCTTTATTGATGGTGGTGAAGGTACCATTTATTTTAAGATAGACTATACAAAAATCTCAGAAGCTTTTAATGGTCAAATGTCAAAAGAAGTAGAGGGTTATCTTGACATTCAGCAAGGAGCTAAAATCACATCTGATGGTGCTTTAATTATTACCAGGAAAGAGCTTGAGGAGAGAATCATTCTTTTAGAAGGCATTATCTTAAAAAATCCAACTTTTAAAGACCTAAATGAAGTAAAGTCATTATACCAACTATGGGTTCACTATTATTTGACCGGGTTAAACAATACTCCAATCAAAAATGAACAAGGATATATTGACGAAGAAATTCTAAACGAGTTTGATCGCTTTATTTCAGCAAACCCTAACAGTGAGACATCTAAAATTGTACAGAGCTTTTTGAATAAACTAAGAGACCAAAACAATCAATTAACAGATGAGTTAAAACAAGAGGTAGAAACCCTTATTCCATCCAACTTAAAAGTTGTTCCAAATGGATTAAGTGTGAATCTATTACCGTTGACAGATCAAATGATGGAAACGTATGAAGCATATAAACAATCAGAAAATAATCAGCTATTAGATGGTCCTTTTGCTGGAAATAATACGATTGATTTGGTTGTAGCACGAATGTATATGTACGCTCTTGTTACAGAGGATTATGAGATGGCATATATCTTGACTTATAAAGGGCCAGGTTCTGATGTCCCAACACTTGAGCAATTTACATCAGAAATAAAGGGAGCAGAACTAAATATTCAAAAGTTGTCAAACGAAGTGAAAATGGTTAATTGGACTTATACCCAAGATGGAGAAAGAGTAGAGCATACTTATATTAAACAAAATGGAGAAACAGCTCAGTTCAAGCTTCGACTTGAAGATGGGGTTCCAAAAGTAGAATATCGGTCACTATTTTAAAGCAACGAGTTCATCGTTGCTTTTTTTAGGGTATACTACAATGTGAGAGAGCAGTTCAAAATCTTTTGTCAAATGTCTTAAGCTGTGGTATAATTTTTAATTGCGTATATTGGGACATATAAATATAAGAAAAATAGGAGTGTTAAATATGACAACTAAGTTTGAAATAGGTAGTGTTCATACAGGAAAAGTAACAGGAATTCAACCATACGGAGCATTCGTTGCACTTGATGAAGAAACACAAGGATTAGTACACATCTCTGAAATTACACATGGTTTTGTTAAGGATGTAAACGAGCACTTAAATATAAATGATGAAGTGCAAGTGAAAGTTCTTTCAATTGACGAAAAATCAGGGAAAATTAGCTTATCAATCCGTGCAACTCAAGAAGCACCTGTGGAAGAGAAAAAAGAAGCTCCTAAAAAACCAAAAAAACGTCAAGCAACTGTTAAGGCTGAGACTGAAACTCCTCAAGGTTTCAATACATTGAAGGATAAACTAGAAGAGTGGATTGAGCAATCAAAACGCGAAGAAGTAAAAAAATAAGAATGAACGGTAAAAAGGATGTCCCCAATGCATTGGGGACATCCTTTTGTTTACCTAAATAAAAAAGTAAAAGACTAACGTAGTGTTAGTCTTTTCTACCTTGTTTTTGACATTATTAACTGCAAGAATTTGATAACCGCTTTGACATCCAGCTCCAGCGCCTAGCCTTAGATCGCACAGGACGTGCAAGTGCAGTCAATGCGACAGGACGTCGCGTTTTTGACTGCCTCTAGGGTCTAGTCAATTTAGAATTGAAGGCAAAGAACGCCTTCTATTCTAAATCGTCTTATTTGCCCGGGGCTAACCAAGGCGCTTGCGCTTTTGTGTTTATCTTGCTTCTGGACGTGGTTCTCTTGACACTTCTTCAGAAGGCTTAAATAATAGCCCAAGGTTGATTAAGCCAGCAATACCAACTAATCCGTAGATAATTCTTGATAATGCTGACGTTTGTCCACCAAAGATAGCGGCTACTAAATCGAATTGAAAGAATCCGATTAACCCCCAGTTAATGGCTCCGATTATTGTAAGTACAAGTGCTATACGTTGAATTGCGCTCATTGTGCAACCTCCTTAGTTGTGAACTACATTATTATGTTGTGAAAAATAATTATTTCTATTCAAAAATTTTTTCTCCTCATGCACATTTCTTTACAAGAAAACGTGAAAATTACATAATCTAAATATGGAGGCGATAATGAATGGAAAACTTTACATATTATAATCCCACAAAACTTATTTTTGGTAAGGGACAAGTCGAGCAATTAGAAGCAGAGGTTCCTAAGTATGGAAGGAATGTACTCCTTGTATACGGTGGAGGGAGCATTAAGCGTAATGGTCTATATGACCAAGTTGTTGAGATACTGAATAAATCCAATCTTCAATTGTTTGAATTAGCCGGGGTGGAACCGAATCCAAGATTGTCAACGGTTCATCGCGGAGTTGAAATTTGTAAGGAGGAAAACATAGATTTTATATTAGCTGTGGGTGGAGGCAGTGTTATTGACTGTACAAAAGCGATTGCTGCCGGGGCGAAATATGAAGGCGATGCTTGGGATATTGTCACAAAGAAACACATTCCAACAGAAGCTTTACCATTTGGTACAGTTTTAACAATAGCTGCAACTGGTTCAGAAATGAATTCAGGATCTGTTATTACAAATTGGGAAACAAAAGAGAAGTACGGATGGGGAAGTCCGCTAACTTTTCCTAAATTTTCAATTTTAGATCCTGTTAATACATTTTCGGTTCCAAAGGATCATACGGTCTATGGAATTGTTGATATGATGTCACATATTTTTGAACAATATTTTCATCATACAAAAAATACTCCATTACAAGACCGCATTTGCGAATCAACACTTAAGACAGTTATTGAAGCAGCACCAAATTTAATTGATGATTTAGAGAATTATGAGCTGCGCGAAACCATTCTTTATTCTGGTACTATTGCGTTAAATGGACAGCTGCAAATGGGATATCGAGGAGATTGGGCAAGTCACAATATTGAACACTCAGTATCAGCAGTATATGATATACCACATGCAGGTGGATTGGCGATTCTTTTTCCAAACTGGATGAAGCATAATCTTGATGTGAATGTCTCTCGCTTTGTTCAGCTTGCCGTTAACGTGTTTGATGTCGATCAAACTGGTAAAGATGACCGGACGGTTGCGCTAGAGGGAATAGATCGATTACGTGAATTCTGGAGTAGCATTGGTGCTCCTAGTCGATTAAAGGATTATAATATCAACGATGAAAATATTGATTTAATGGCAGACAAAGCCATGGTTAACGGTGAATTTGGAAACTTTAATAAACTAAACAAACAAGATGTAGTTGATATTTTAACTGCTTCTTTATAAAGTTAAAACACGGAGTAATAAGGAAGTTACTCCGTGTTTGCTTTGCGTGAAAAGATGTCATTGTAAAAAGAGCAAAGATTTAAAGTATAAAAAATAAAAGATTGATGATAACGTTTACATTAAAGATCTTTGCTTGATTTAACTTATTAGTTTAGATAAAGTGATATTAAGCTATATTATAAGATGAATAATGGAGGAAAAAACTGTTATGACGCATGTAAGCTTTGATTACTCTAATGCTTTATCCTTTTTTAACGAACATGAAATTACATACCTACGTGACTTTGTAAAGGTAGCACACCATTCTATTCATGAACAAACTGGCGCTGGTAGTGACTTTTTAGGTTGGGTAGATCTACCGAAAAACTATGACAAAGAAGAATTTGCACGTATTCAAAAAAGTGCTGAAAAAATTAAAAATGATTCTGACGTTCTTCTTGTTGTTGGAATTGGCGGCTCATACTTAGGAGCTCGCGCAGCAATTGAAATGCTGAACCATTCTTTCTACAATTCTTTATCAAAAGAACAAAGAAAAACTCCACAAGTGATCTTTGTTGGTAATAACATCAGTTCTACATATATGAAGGATCTTCATGATTTATTAGAAGGTAAAGATTTCTCAATCAATGTTATTTCTAAATCAGGAACGACAACTGAACCTGCATTAGCGTTCCGTATCTTCAGAAAGCTTCTTGAAGAAAAGTATGGAAAATCTGAAGCAAAACAACGTATATATGCAACAACAGATAAAGCACGTGGTGCTCTTAAAACGCTTGCAACAGAAGAAGGGTATGAATCATTCATTATTCCTGATGATGTTGGTGGACGATATTCTGTCTTAACAGCTGTAGGGTTACTCCCAATCGCTGTTACTGGAGTGGATATTGAAGCAATGATGAAAGGGGCAGCAGCAGCTAGTGATGACTTTGGTAAGTCAGAGCTTGAAGAAAATCCTGCCTACCAATATGCGGCTGTACGTAATGTTCTTTATAATAAAGGAAAAACAATTGAAATGCTTATTAACTATGAGCCGGGTCTTCAATACTTTGCTGAATGGTGGAAACAATTATTTGGTGAAAGTGAAGGAAAAGACCAAAAAGGAATTTATCCTTCTTCCGCAAACTTCTCAACAGATCTTCATTCATTAGGTCAATATGTTCAAGAAGGCCGTCGCGACATTTTTGAAACAGTTATTAATGTTGAAACTCCTCGCCATGAGCTAATTGTTGAAGCTGAAGAGAGTGATTTAGACGGATTAAATTACCTTGCTGGAAAATCAGTTGATTTTGTTAACAAAAAGGCATTCCAAGGTACAATGCTTGCTCACACTGACGGCGGTGTACCAAACTTAGTTGTATCTATTCCACAAATGGACGAGTACACATTTGGTTACTTAGTGTATTTCTTCGAAAAAGCATGTGCGATGAGTGGTTACTTATTAGGAGTGAACCCATTTGATCAACCTGGTGTTGAAGCATATAAAGTAAATATGTTTGCATTGCTTGGTAAACCTGGTTTTGAAGAGAAGAAAGCTGAGCTTGAAAAACGTTTAGAAAAATAATCTGTATAATGAAGGGCTGACAAATGTAATTGTCGGCCTTTTTAATTTGTGTGCTGCACGAAAGCATGTTTTTTCATAAATGGGCAAATCTAAAGAAAAAGGAGGGTTTGCCATGATTGAGGTTCGTTCAAGATTAGAAGGACAAACATTTCAATTATATGATTTAGAACAAACACTTAAGCCTTTGGGATATGATATTGGGGGAAATTGGGATTATGACCACGGGTCTTTTGATTATAAAATTGATTCAGAAGTTGGCTATCAATTTTTAAGAATTCCTTTTACATCGGTAGATGGGCAGCTTGACTCACGTAATACAACAGTTAAGCTTGGAACACCTTTTCTTTTATCACATAAATATCAAATTGGTCTAGATGACCACGTTCATATTGGAAACTTTAGTGCTTCCTTTGATCAGTTTCAGGAGCCTGTTGATAAGGATGCAACCTTCCCTAAAAGATATATTGATTTAGGGAAGGCGCTTGTGAAAGAGCTTGAGGCTGAATTATTGGATTAGTGGGTAAAGACAATTAAGTAATCATCCTGTTGAATTGAAAAGGAGAGAGGCGGATTTACTTTTGCTTCTTCTCCTCTTTTTATTCCAATTAAAATGGATTCATTTTCTAATAGTTCATAACTTGCTTCTCTAAATGTTTTTCCTATTAACCATTGATCAGCAGGTATGACTTTGAATGAATTCCCGTTGGCCGGGTTAAACTCCGAGTAAAAAGATGATAGCCCGCTTTTTGCCAGGTAGCTGCTCATCATCAAATGACTTGTTAGTTTATAGGTTTTAATGATTTCATCTGCTCCTGCTCTTGTTGCATTATTCGTTTGCTGTTCAGTTAATATCTCAATAACACAATAAAGTTTAGGGTTAATCCCTTTTAAAGCTAACAAGACTAGAATGGAGCTCATATCAGCGTCTTGTTCGTTTTTGTGCTGGTCGGCGGTTATGATCGCTGCATCAGCTTCCAGCACCTTTGCTTTTAATAAGGTATCATCATGTATCGGATTTCCTTTAATAAAATGAACATTTTCAATTAAAGGAGATTCTTTTAATGATTCATCTATAAGGACAATTTGTTTAAAAGGTTTAACTGTTTGAAGAGATTCAACCATTTCTTTTGCTTTCTCATTCCATCCAATTAATACAACATGATTTTTTCCGGTAAACCGTACTCTTCCTTCTAAATAAGAATGCTGCCTTTTTATTGCTGCTGTAGACACACTCGCAAAATAGGCGGTTACAAAGCTTGCTCCTGCTAATATCATGAGCATAGCAATTCCTCTGCCGACATATGTTTGTGGAACATAATCTCCAAATCCTACAGTTGAAACAGTGACAACAGCCCACCAAATTCCATCAAAAATTGTGGGGAATTCATCAGGCTCCACAAGTGAAATGATTTCTCCAAATATAAGTACAATAAGGAGAACAATAATGGTAATTCGGTAATGAATTGGCCATCGTAACCACTGAACAATCGTTCTATTTGTTCTTGCCATTATGAATCTCCTTTCTTATTCGGTATAAAAGATAATACTTCTTTTACAATGGTATTGATTTTTGCTGTTACTTCCTCTTTTCCGTAGAAACTTATGGCCTTTTCAATCGTTTCGATCGTGTCTTCGGTAAATTCAATTAATGCCATATCTTCTTCAGAGTCATTATAAAATCCGATAAACGTATCTAATCCTTCGTTCATTTTATCTATCGCTTCGCTTAAGAGTTTTTTTTCTTCTTCATTTAATTTCAAGCTGTTTCACTTCCTTTAAATGACGATCATCCTACACAGGTATGTTTAGTATGTACACATTTAGATATAGCTTGCGAAATTCATGGAAATTAAATTTCTATGGTAGAAATAAAGCTTTTGCCCAAACTATAATTAATGATTACGACTTATAGGAGGGTTAAATACGATGTTTTTTCATCCATTGGATTTTTTAATTATAATTGCTTTTGGACTTTCATTATGGGCTCAATTCAGGGTGAAAGGGAATTTTATGAAATATGCCGGAGTCTATGCATCCTCAGGATTGACAGGTGCTGAAATAGCCAGAAATTTATTAGATCAAAATGGGTTATATGATGTACCGGTAGAACATATAAGAGGATCATTAACAGATCATTATGATCCAATGAAAAAAACCGTCAGGCTATCGGATTCAGTTTATGGCAGCCAATCAATAGCTGCTGTTTCTGTTGCTGCTCATGAAGTAGGTCACGCCATCCAGCATAGTGAGGCATATGGAGCACTCGTACTTCGTCATAAAATGTTTCCCATTGTAAATTTCACATCCGGTATTGCCCCATTTTTATTGCTGGGAGGGTTTTTATTAGGGAGCTTAAATTTAATTGGATTAGGTATTATCTTTTTCTCGGCTGTGGTTGCTTTTCAGCTTGTTACACTTCCAGTGGAATTTAATGCAAGTTCAAGAGCAAAGCAGTTAATGATATCTGAGGGTTATATAACAAACGCAGAGGAACGGGGTGTTAGTAAAGTTTTAAATGCTGCTGCTTTAACATATGTAGCTGCTGCACTTATATCATTGCTCCAACTATTTAAGTTTATAGCGATTTTTTCCCAAGGTAATCGAGAATAATGAGAGTCTTTTGTAATATAGTAGTTGATCCAACCTCTTTAATGTGTAGGACAAAAGTCGAATTTTGTCAAAATAAAAAGTTTTTTCTAGTAAAATTGTCCATTATATGATACATTCTCATCATTAAAAGTAAGATTTTAGAAAAAAATAGTGATTAATGGGAGAGACCAATGAATAAATATTTTCAATTATTGGTAAAAAACGTAAGAAAACAACTTGAATCATGGCTTAATGAAAAGGAAATTATTCAACATAAAGAAGTATATCGATTTTTGCATTCAATTGCAGGAACAGCTTCAACGATTGGATTTACAGTAGCTGGTGATATGGCAAGAAAGCTTATGGAGCAAATAAGTTTGGATGAAGAAAGAGAGTGGAAAAAAGAAGAGTTACAGTCTTTTCTACTACCTCTTATTTCCATTATTTATTATGAGGAATACTCCAATATTGATGAAATTATTGAGAGAAAAAGCGAATTTGAAGATAAAAAACTAATTTTACTTATAGATGATGACACAGCTCTGTTAATGTACGTAAAGGAGCATTTAGAAAAATATGGTTGGATTGTCATAGCTGTAGCTGATCCTGATCGTGCGATCAACTCTTATTATGATTTAAATCCAGATTGTGTCATCATTGATATTCACATGAAAGATAAAAATGGGTTTGACGTGCTGGTACAACTTAAAGAAAAGATGAAACAACAGTTTATACCAACAATTATGATCAGCGTTGATCACTCAAAAGAGACGCGAATGAAAAGTTATAGATTAGGTACAGATGATTTTATTCAAAAACCAATCGACATTGAAGAGTTTATTGTCCGAATAAATCGACAATTAGAGAGAAAACAAGCAATTGATAATGTCATGTTAATTGATGAACTAACAAGAGTATACAATCGTAAGTTTTTAGCGCAAACATATGAACGTTTTGTAAGTAGCTTTAAAAGAAGGGGAGTATCATTTTGTATCGCTTTACTGGATCTTGATCACTTTAAACAAGTAAATGACACATATGGCCATACCGTGGGAGACGAGGTTTTAGCAACGTTTGCTGATACGATAAGAAAAGGGTTGCGAGTTAATGACATTATTATCCGATATGGAGGAGAAGAATTTATCATCCTTCTTCCAGAGACAAAGGCCAACGAAGCAAAGCTGGTACTAGAAAGAATTTTAAGGGAATTTTCCAACATCCCTTTTGAAGCAAATGAAGAAGAGTTTTATTGTTCATTTTCGTCAGGGATACATGAAGTTCAATCAAGTGAAACGGATATAACAAGGAATATTGAAATTGCTGATGGTGCCCTTTATGAAGCAAAACAGGCCGGGAGAAATCAAATTAAGGTAGCGGCTATTGATTATAAAGAAATTAAGAAGAAAACAATTCATGTTGGGATCGTGGATGATGATCCAATCATCCGAACAATGCTGGAGGATTTAATTGGTAAAAGTAAGTTTACGGACGGTTTCACTGTTGATATTAAGACATTTAAAGATGGAATGGAATTTATTGAAGCAGATTGGCATCTGAATAATAATGAGCAATATTTAATTATTTTAGATGGTATGATGCCGAGAATGGACGGATTAGAAGTGTTACAGAAGCTTAGGGGGCTTTCGTATCAAGAGAGATTTACCGTAATGATGTTAACATCACGTAAAAGCGAACATGACATCACGAGGGCTTTGCAATTAGGGGCGGATGATTATATTACAAAGCCATTTAAGCTTTTAGAGCTTGAAACACGTTTAGGTCATTTAATTAAGAGGATGAAATAATATGATTGAAGTAAGTCTCAGTTTTCTTTTTATCTTTTTTCTTGGATTGTTTTTCCTTTTGTTAACGCTATTTCTATACTTGGTTATACAAAAAAAAATTGGTAATGAAACGAGAAAAAAAATTGAGGGATATAAAGAAACATATCGTTTAGATATGTTTCATCTTTTACAATCAGGCAATGAGGGTCCTTTAAATCCAGATGGAAGTCAGGAAAAATTTATTGCACTTATAGAGTTGCTAAATGAATACTCGGATGTATTGGATAGTGAAGATATTAAGCAAAGAATAAGTGATTTTGCTAAAAGGCATTTAACAAAATATATTGTTGATAAATTAAAGAAAAAGCGATGGAGCTTAAGAATGAATGCTCTGTATTCGATTGAAGATTTTTACATGGATCATTTGATTGACCTATTGCACGATTTGTATCGGAAAAAGGATATAACTGTTCCTGAGAAAATTCAAATCCTAAGGTTATTTGCTAAATTTAATGATCAAAAAACAGTTGATTATTTGAAAGAATTAGATGCAACTATTTCTGATTTTGCTTTGTTATCTATTCTTTCTCTCTTGGAAGAGGAATCCTTTAATAAATTAGTCAATGACTTTGATACATTACCTAAACAAACACAATATATGATCATTGAAACCATTGGAAAAGAACAATATTTGCATCACCACATTCTCCTTGAAAAATTGCTTCAACGTGATGATGAAGAAGTCAAAATACGAACATTAAAAGCCTATGCCTATACAGGTGCGCCGATCAATGAAACGATATTAAGTGCCTTTTTCTCATCTTCAAGTTGGCAGGTGCGTATGATGGCTGCAAAGGTAGCAGGAGTAAGGAGGTTAAGTGTTTTTGAAGCTCAACTTATTACGTTACTCTCAGATCAGGAGTATGTTGTTCGAGCCGAGGCTGCTAAAGCGATTCTGCAATTCAAAGGTGGAATTAATAGATTAAAGAGCGTAGTAGAGGAAACAACAGATGGATTTGCCAGGGATATGGCCCAGGAATGGATAAGTAAAGAGAGCGGTGATGATGATTAATTGGTCTAATTTCTTAGTTGTCGGCAGTTGGGTTATTGTCATTTATATGGTTATGATTATTGCAGTTTATGGTGGAATGTTAATCATTTCTCTTTTCCATATTCGAAAAACATATGAACTTGACGAGATTGAGCCTTATGAAGAATTATTGCAATCAGAGTTTACCAAACCGGTATCCATTCTTGTTCCGGCTTATAATGAATCAGCCGGAATTTATGGGAGTATACGTTCTTTGATCAGTATTGAATATCCTGAATATGAAATCATTATCATCAATGATGGTTCAAAAGATGATACCTTAGAAAAGCTAATCGATCGTTTTCAAATGGTGAAAATAAATCGTGTTATACGAAAGCAATTGGAAACAAAGAAAGTAAAAGGAATCTATCAATCCAAGATCTACCCGAATTTAATCGTTATCGACAAAGAAAATGGAGGGAAGGCAGATGCGTTAAACGCTGGAATAAATCTATCAAGATATCCGTATTTTTGCTCTCTTGATGGAGATTCAATTATCGAGCGTAATGCATTCTTGAAAGTTCTAAAACCGATCATTGAATCTGATGATGAAGTGATTGCATCGGGTGGTAGTATAAGAATTGCAAATGGATGTGACATCCAAAACGGTGAACTCGTTAACGTAGAACTTTCGCGAAAACCACTTGTTATAATGCAAATTATTGAGTATCTCCGGGCGTTTTTAACAGGTAGAGTCGGATTAAGTGAGAACAATTTGCTGCTCATTGTGTCAGGCGCTTTTGGTGTTTTTTCAAAGAAATGGGTGATTGACGCAGGAGGCTATGCTCATACTGTTGGGGAGGATATGGAGTTAGTTGTTCGTCTTCATCGATTAATTAAAGAAAAAAAGGCGAATAAAAAAATTATCTATGTACCAGATCCGGTTTGTTGGACCGAAGCTCCAGAGTCTATTAAATTTTTACGGCGACAACGAAAAAGATGGCACAAGGGGTTATTTGATAGTCTATGGAAACATCGAAAACTCATGTTTAATCCTAAGTATGGGTCAATAGGAATGTTTTCAATGCCTTATTTCTTTTTTGTTGAGTTTTTAGGACCATTAGTCGAGTTAATCGGTTATATCATATTAATTATTTCTATATTTACAGGCAGTATATATTTAGAGTTCGCCATTATCTTTTTCCTTCTCTCCCTAATTTATGGATCTATTTATTCCATGGCATCTGTTTTACTTGAGGAGTGGAGTATGGAAAGATATCCAAAAGTAAAGCATTTTGTTATTCTTTTTTTAGTTTCAATGACAGAAACACTCTGGTACCGTCCCCTTACTGTTATATGGAGGGTCGAGGGAATGATAGAGATGGTAATTGGGAAAAAAGGTTGGGGAGAAATGGTAAGAAAAGGTGTGTCAAATGACTAAAAAAAATGTATTCTTAACAGTTGGAGTTCTATTGCTGCTTATCCTATTCTCATCTCCTTTTTGGACATGGCAATTAAAAGTAAGTCAAAATCTTAACGTACTTATAATTGATAAAACAGTACCAGATCAATCTTACCGTGAACATAAAGGATTGACCTGGATTCTTAACCATTTAAAGTTGAAAAAGGATGGAACAGACAATTATGATCAAGAGGAGGATTATGTAGGGTTTGTCCCAACTGACAATCCTCCTGAGTTCCGTACCCGAGAGCTACCGGGAGATTTATCCTCTTATGATATTTTATATCTTGCAGATGGATATGGCGTTTATGAGGATGAATATATGAGCGGTAACAAGGAAGGGAAGCGTTCTGAGCTTCTATATGGAGGTATAACACAAGAGGAGATTCAATTATTAAATGACTCATTAATTGAAAATAATCAAACTTTAATTGCAGAGTTTAATACATTTGGTTCACCGACTGAGGAAAATGTCAGAGCAGAATTTTACCAATTATTGAATTTGGAATGGACTGGCTGGATGGGAAGGTATTTTCATGATTTAACTAATGGTGAAGTGCCTGTCTGGGTGAAACAAAATTATGAAATCCAATATAATGAACCTTTTGACTATGAAGGTAATGGCTTTGTTTTTGTTAATGAAGAAGATCAGGTTGTTGTGTTAACTGAAAAAGATATGGCAGAAAACCATGCTTTGTTTCAATTAACAGACAATGGGCAAAAACAATTTCATATAAAAAAGGCTGTTCAGTATAATTATTGGTTTGATATTGTGAATGCGAGAAATGAGGAAGAGGTCCAAGCGACGTTTGAATTACCTTTAACAGATAGTGGAAAGCAAAAGTTAGTAGATTATGAGATTCCAACTCAATTCCCTGCCGTTATTCATCATCAAAATCAATCTTATGATACCTATTACTTTGCAGGTGATTTTGTTGATCAAGAAAAGGTTCCAAGTATTTATCAAATGAATGGGCTGTCATGGTGGCAAAAGTTATTTTCGTTTGAACAAGAAGGGAGAACAGACACTTTCTTTTGGAAAGCTTATGTACCGTTGATGAAGGAAATTTTAACGAATGAGAAGGGGGCTGCCACTAACCAGAAAAATAAACTCGTTGAACCTGAAATCCTTACAAAAGATGGTATAAAACTGACAGGTGCTGCGAGTGAAGAATATCTTCAACTATATAAAGATGGAAAATGGGAAGACATGCTGATAAAAGGCGTGAATTTGGGAATTGCTAAACCAGGTACTTTCCCGGGAGAAACCGGTATTACAAAGGAAGAATATGCACGATGGTTTGATCAAATAAGTGAAATGAATGCAAATGCACTTCGTGTATACACAATTCATCCACCTGCATTTTACCAAGCCTTGTATGAACATAATAGTAGCCGGGAGGATCCAATCTATTTATTCCATGGAGTATGGGTTAATGAAGATGTCTTTTTTGATGAGGAGAAGCAAAAAACAGCATATGATCCAGAAGTAATGGATGAATTTAAAGCAGAGATACAACGGACAATTGATATCATTCACGGAAATGCTGACATTGAAGAAAGAGCTGGACATGCAAGTGGAAAATATGTTCATGACTTGTCTCCATATTTATTAGGCTGGGTTATTGGGGTTGAGTGGGATCCTAAAGCTGTTGTGAGGACAAATGAAAAATATCCGGATAAAACAAGCTATGATGGAAAGTACTTCACAACCTCAGACTCATCACCTTTTGAAGTATGGCTAGCTGAAATGATGGAATATACGGCAACATATGAGGCGGACACCTATAACTGGCAGCATCCTATGAGTTTTACAAACTGGGTAACAACAGATTTATTAGAGCATCCTGCTGAACCTAGTGAAGAGGAAGATATGGTGTCAGTAAATCCAAACCATATTAAGGCGAAGGAAGCCTTCTATCCAGGTATGTTTGCGTCATATCATATTTATCCTTACTACCCGGATTTCTTAAATTATGAAGAAAAGTACGTGAACTATGTTGATCATCGCGGTGAAAAAAACAACTACGCAGGGTATTTAGAAGATATGAAAAAACATCACGAAATGCCGATAGTAGTAGCTGAGTATGGCATCCCGGCATCTAGAGGTTTAACGCATGAAAATGTATATGGATATGACCAGGGTCATCATTCAGAACAAGAGCAGGGTCAATATCTGGTTTCTTTATATGAAGATATTGTTGAAGAAGGAATGGCTGGTGGACTTGTGTTTGCCTGGCAGGATGAGTGGTTCAAACGAACGTGGAACACAATGGATTATGATAATCCTAACCGCAGACCATTCTGGGATAATATCCAAACGAATGAACAACATTTTGGTTTGCTGAGTTTTGACCCTGATACAGAAGAAAAGCAACTTCTTATAGATGGAGAAACCTCAGATTGGGAGAAACGGAAAGAACAACCCGTTGTAGAGGTTAAAGAGCAGGATCTCATTAAAAATGTATTTATGTCTAGTGATGAACAAGGAGTGTTTATCCGTGTTGACTATGATGAAAAAAAGTGGGACTCTGAGAAATTTAGTACGTCTATCTTGTTAGACACAATAAAAGAACAAGGTCAGTCCACTATTCCAAGTGCAGGAAGTGTGAAGGAAAATGGAATTGATTTTGTCGTAGAGCTTAATGGAGAAAAAACTTCAAGAGTACTAATTGATAGCTATTACGACACATTCTATTATCATTATGGAAATTTACTCGAAATGATCCCAATGAAGGATTATGCGAACAAAAAAAATAATGGGGTGTATCACCCAATCCGCTTAACACTTAATAAACAATTGACGATAAAGAAAGAAGAGGGACAACTTACTATTCCTTTTTCAGACTATGAAACGGGGAAATTAACATATGGTATTGGCAATCCGGAAATGGAAAATTCCAATTCTTTAGCGGATTTTTATATTAAAGACGGAACACTTGAACTCCGCTTGCCGTGGCTAATGTTGAATGTAAAAGACCCTAGTCAGAAAGAAATTACAGGTGATTTGTGGACTGGAAAACCTTTAGAAGAGAACTCGGAAACAATTGATTCTATTTTTGCCAAAATAGTGGTATCAAGCAAAAACAAAGAAGCTGTACAGCAAATTCCATCAGCAAAAGGAGACTGGATTGAGTATACATGGGATAATTGGGACCAACCAATCTACCACGAACGACTAAAAAAATCCTATGACTACCTACAAGAAGCATTTGGAAGGATAAAATGACAGTAATACAGAAAATCTCAGACTCGATATGGGCAATAATCGGGTCTGAGATTTTTAACAAAGGAGAGACTTATGATGCAAAGGATATTGCTTGCAGAGGATGAAGAAGTGTTACGCATGCTTGTAGTAGATACACTTGAAGATGAAGGATATATCATTGATGAAGCGTGTGACGGGGAAGAGGCTTACGAGCTGATCAGAAAAAATGACTATGATCTTATTCTTCTTGACTATATGATGCCTGTATACACAGGTTTGGAATTAATCGAAATGATAAGAAATGATCAAATTCAAACAAAGATTATGATGCTAAGTGCAAAAAGTCAAACATCAGATCAACAAAAGGTGTTGGAAGCTGGTGCTGACTTTTTTATGTCAAAACCATTCAGTCCCATTCAGCTTGTTGAAAGAATCGAGGAGATCTTAGGTGAAGCTGAATAAATATTTAAAAACAAGTTTAGCAAGGCAATTTAGTTTGTTGACGATTTCGATTATTTTAGCTTTTACTTTATTGATGTCAGGATTAATGATCTACCAAGCAGCCATCAATGAAAATTTTGAAAAAGTAAATGATAGTTTGGAACAAAAGGATTATATTGCATCGGAGTTGGATTATTCGTTCAACCTAGCCATATCTGAAATGCGGGGTTATTTTGCATACAATGGTAAGGAAACCTATTACAATAAGGTCCTTGAACAACAAACAAAAGTAGATGAAAGTATATCACAGTTAAAAAATGTAATTGAAAATGAAGAAGATGAACTGTTTTTGCAACAAACTAAGGGGTTTTTTGATTATTATTTTAAAGACGTTATGCCAAAATCAAAAGAACTCTATGATAATAAACAATATGAAGAAGTTTATAAAATAGCAATCGATCAAAATGCTTCAGATACAATTAGGTTATATCAAGCAAACTTCAAGGATTACAATGAGAGTCTGGAGAAACAGCTCTCGAGTCTTCATGATACTCACAATTATAAAATATTCATAAGCCAGGTCATATTTGGAATTTTGCTTTTTTTATTAATCGTTAGTATGGCTACTTTCACGAGAAGAATGCTTGTAAGTATAAGAGATCCACTTGAAAAATTAACGGTCGCTGCTGGTGAAATTACGGAAGGTAACCCAATACTTTTCACTGACACCACTAATCGTCAAGATGAACTCGGTCTTCTATCCGTTGCCTTTGAAAAAATGACAAAAAGCATTCAGGACAAAGAACAGGATTTAAGCGCACAAAATGAGGAGTTGCATGCTCAACAGGATGAGTTACAAGCACAGCAAACTGAGCTTGAAGAAGCGTTAGAGACAACTCAAAAACGAGAGCTTGACCTTAAACGCCGTAATGATTTAGTAAATGGACTGGCAAACTCACTTAATAAAGAGAAAGTATTAAAGAGTATAGTGGAAACGATGTGTGAAGTAATAGGTGCAGATAAGGGGTTAATAGTCCTGTTGAGCCGTGGTCTTCCACATTCAAGCTTTGGAGTATCAGAAGAAGGGGTAAAACAATTTATTACACACCTGGATTCAGGCTTAATGATCAGGCTAGAGGAGAAAAGAGAGCCTTTTATCATTAAACGGGAATGTGAAAAGGAAGAAAAAGGGTTTCATACTCAAGCATCTTATTGCTATGACATTTATATGCCTGTTTTATCTTCATCTGGACTCATGGAAGCTGTTATGGTGTATTCAAGATTAGATCAAGCCTTTACTGATGATGAATTAGGTGAATTGAATGGCTTAAGTAAACAAATTGCGATTTCATTAGATAAAATTCAAATCTTTGAATTATCTGAAGGGGAACGTCAATTGACTCAGGATATTCTGGATACGATTAATGAGGGTATTCAGTTAATTGATGTAAATGGTACTGTCCTACAGGTTAACACAAAGATGTGTGACATGATTGATTGCCAAAGAGACATTTTGATTCAGAGCTCCTATAAAAATTGGTTGAACATGATATTGGAGAAAGTAGATAATCACCATGAACTAAAACAGTTTTTTGACCAAATCTTGATTCAAGGTAAAACAGAGCGTCAATCGTTTGTATACCATCAACATAGTCCAACTAATCGAGTCATTCAGGTATACTGTGAACCACTTGCAAGAGATGGGGAGAATTTCGGAACGGTCGTTGTCCATCGTGATATTACAAAAGAATATGAAGTCGATGTCATGAAATCCGAGTTTGTAAGTACCGTAAGCCATGAATTACGAACACCACTAGCAAGTGTTCTTGGTTTTACAGAGTTAATGTTGAATAGAGAATTAAAACCTGATCGGCAAAAGAAATATTTAACGACAATTTTCCAAGAAGCAAAACGATTGACTGTCCTTATTAATGACTTTTTAGACGTTCAACGAATGGAAGCTGGTAAACAAACGTACGATAAAAAGTTTGATGATATAGTTCCTCTCATTTCCAATATCATTGAAACACATCAAGTGAATCATCCAAGTCATTCAATCAAATATGATGTACAAACTTCTAATACAATGGTTTTAGGTGATAAAGATAAAATTTGCCAGGTTTTTACGAACTTAATAAGTAATGCAATTAAGTATTCTCCAAATGGAGGAAACATACTGATTACAGTTTATGAAGAAGGTGCAAATTTAAACATATCGATAAAAGATGAAGGACTTGGCATACCGGAAGAAGCAATTGGTAAATTATTCAGCAAGTTTTTTAGAGTGGATAATTCTGATCGGAGAAGAATTGGGGGAACAGGCTTAGGTTTGGCAATCGTTAAAGAAATCATGAAGGCCCATGATGGGGATGTATTTGTTCAATCTGCACTTAAAACAGGAAGTACCTTTACAGTCAGCTTTCCGTTAGTTATGGGGAATAGAGAGCAGGTAATAAATAACCAAGGTGTTCCATCGCAGAAAGGAAAAGTAAATGTCATTATTGTTGAAGATGACAACAGTCTGGCAAATTTACTACAAACGGAGCTTGAAGAAAGTAACTTCCATGTTAAGACCTACAGTAATGGAGAGTCTGCTTTAGAAGCAATAAAAAAAGAGCGGCCTGACGCCATTGTCCTTGATATCATGTTGGAAGAAAAAGGGATAGATGGCTGGGAAATGATTAAACAGTTAAAAGCTATTGAGGAATTAAAATCGATCCCGATTTTTATATCTACTGCACTGGATGAAAAGGAGAAAGGTTTAGCGTTAGGCGCAAATGAGTATTTAATTAAACCTTATCAGCCAAGTAAGCTCTCGAAACTCATTCTCCAAACATTATTGAAAAAGGATTGGAGTGGACAAATCCTCATTCCAAGTGAAGAAGAAAGTGATGATAACAAGTAACTTAAAATGAATTAAGCCAATTATGGAATATGTTTTAACTCCCACTTTTAATGGTATATACTAGGGATAGATTTCCAATGAGAGGTGTGGTCTAGATGTTAAAGAAGTATACGATTGAGACTCATCAACGCGACCAAATGATCGAAATAACTCATATAGTCCAAGCTTTTGTTAAAGAACAGCAAATGAAAGATGGCCAAGTGCTTGTATATTGTCCGCATACGACTGCTGGTATAACAATTAATGAAAATGCGGATCCGGATGTTAAGACAGATATGATAAGACGATTTGATGAAATGTTTCCGTGGAAAGTCGTGAAGGATCTTCACGCGGAAGGAAATACAGCGGCACATATGAAGGCAAGTACGGTCGGAACATCCCAATCGGTTATCGTTTCCGGAGGGAATCTTTTACTAGGAACATGGCAAGGTATTTATTTCTGTGAATTTGATGGACCGAGACAACGAAATTTCTATCTCAAAGGATGTTAAAAAGCTGCTGGTCTAAATAAGTAAAGTTTATGACAAATAGGTGAATTGGCATAGATGAATGGGTCCAATACTTTTTTTATGGTAAAATGAGAGGAATGTAAGAGCAGTACGCTTATGAGGTGACATATGGAATTGTATACTCTCCTTTTTATTTTCGCTGGGGTTGTCTTCATAACTTCCATTGTTGGATATATCATTACTAGGAAAATATATGTACCACCAGCGCTTATCTTTGTCCTCTTCTCCTTTTTGATGTTACTCTATTTTAATGAAACATTTTTTATATGGGTTATCATATATACCTGTTTCTCCCTTTTCATAACATTCATCATGTTTTTATTATTTAAAAGCAGAAAAGAAAAATAGCAACATCAATTATGAAAAAGCACCGGTATTAAAACGGGTGCTTTTTTTGCGTAAATCTAAACTAGATATAATAACTTTGCGAACCAATCCTTCCAACAATTGTTCTTGTATCAATAAACTGAGTAATCAGATTTTCCCTTGAAAGTGAAAAACGGTAGAGATATTGATCATCGAGTCTTGTAACTTGTGAAAGAAGAAAAGCAGATTCTGTCGGGTATGGCTTTCGGCGTTTATTTAAGGATTCTATAATTCCATCAGAAGTTTTTATTCCAATACCGTGTCCGAAGTACAGATCGTTTCCTAAATCGATCACATTTTCTCCTTGCCATTGGGGGGTTTGGGGATTAAATTGAGGATTATCAAAGTATAAACAGTCCCCCGGAATATAATCATTTCCGCGTCGGGTAAAAATCGGCAAGTCATTATCAGTTTGCCAGTCACGCAGATAAATGCCTTGGTAAATACGATTAAATTGAGAAACGTCAATCGAGTCGAGTACAGCCTTAAAAAAGATAATGACAATACTTGTTGCACACTCAAATGCATATTCTCTTCCATTGTGAAAAATATCTGATATGGCAACGGAAGGGCTTATCCCTGCTCTTAGTTTAAATCCACCCTGCTCAGTTAAATGCCAATACTGTTCATTACATCTGGCTCTTTCAAAGGTTGCGAACTTTGCTTTACTAGCTAATAGATGACGAGCGGCTTGTATGATGCTGTAACGGAGGTTCAGGTTGAATTCAAAATGCTGATTATTTAAAAAGGAATAGTTTTCTTGATAACGACTCATTTTGTCGATCATTTCATTTTTTTCTGGTGGAAAATCGGAGGATTTTAATGTAATTGCATCCACCACACGGTTACCAATAACAATCATGATGACCCTCCTAAGGAATTTGTCATATAATATTGTATGGTGGTGCAATTAAAGATAGAAACAAAATGGTGAATTCTTACTTTTAATTATATTTTTCCTACATTAACGTAATATCGCCTGATTGTTTAATGTTTTCAGGAATTTCTGTGAGTACAAAGTTGTCTGTTAGAATGCGTAAATTGCTTTGTAGTTCATTTCCGGTCATAGGCAGACCATGTCCGGTAATAGCGATTTCGGGGTGAAGGGCCTCAATTTTTCTCACTGATTGCTCGGCTGCTTCCCAATCAAGGGTGAAGTAGGCAGGTGGTCCATGCATTTCCTGTTTTTGTGTGATAACATCGTATAAAGATTCCTGCTCCACGGTAGTTATCGCATCTCCGGCAATTAAGACCTTGTCACTGTCTCTAAATAAGGAAACATGTCCAGGTGTATGACCAGGGGTGTGAATAAAACGCCAGTTTGGTAAACATGATATGCTTCCATCACCATTAAATAACCTTAATTGAGAGCTTATATCTATGCTATGCCTTGGAAATAAGGGTGACATTTTTGCAACAAGACCATCTGCTTTGGGATTTGGCGGTGGATAATCACTTTTTCCTGTTAAGTACGGTTGTTCGAGTGGGTGTGCATATACAGGAACATCCCATATTTTCAGTAATTCGTTTAATGCACCAACATGATCGAAATGCCCATGAGTCAAAACAATTGCCAAGGGTCGGCAGTTTTCACCGAATCTCTTTTTAGCCTCTGCTATAATAATCTCTTCTGAACCAGGCATACCTGCGTCTATTAATATAAATTCATTAGATTCTCTAGGGTTCCCGACAAAAATGATATTAACGATTTGAACAGAAAAGCAATAAACATCTGGTACAACCTCAAAACCCATTCCACTCGTTATTGAAGTAAGGGGCATCTTTTCCACAATAATTACCTCCACTCATTTTAAATATTAGTATTAGTATTTCTTAAAATTCTCAGAGTATGACGTGTTAAGGTGAATGGATATCAGTTTTCACCTGTCGTATCTTGAACTATAATGAAAAGTAGACAAAATAATATAAAGACAGGGAGATTTTCACATGTATATTGTTCATTCAACATTCCATGTCCCGCCAGAGAAGGCGGAAGAGGTTATTCAGATTTATCAGACAAGATCTAAATTAGTCGATGAATATGACGGTTTTACATCATTTCAACTCTTACAAAATGAAGTTAAGCCAGGTGAATTAACTGTACAAATTATATGGGAAAAAAAGCAAGACTATGTAAACTGGGTAACAAGTGATGCATATAAAAAAGTACATGAATTGGAAAAGAATTATCCTGATCAAGAGTTGGCTGCGATTAAGCCGATTGTGCAAAGGTTTAATGTGGTGGCGGAATGAAAAAGGAAATTGTAGAAGCTATTATTGATGAAGTAGTTGAGGGGATTTATAAGGCTTTTCCAATGTTAGTTGAAAAATATGGAGAAGTTGGCAAAAATAAATGCAGGGAAGATAATCATCATCATTTTAAACATCTGGACACAGCCTTTTCTCTTAATGAAGAAAAGATTTTCACTGACTATGCTCTTTGGTTGAATAATGTGTTAACATCCCGGGGGATGAAAGAAGATCATTTAATTGATAATTTTCATAGAATAAAACAGGCACTACATACACATCAATCAGATGAGGCAATGAAATATAAGCAATATTTGCAATCCGCAATAGAAACAATTGAACATGTGAAAGCCAAGAAGGAGATATAAACTCCTTCTTTTTTCATGTCCTCGGAACCTGAATCAGAGGCAGAGAATTTTTTGTATCTGGTTGAATATGATTATTATTGACAAGCAGGCTGAGTCGTTTTATAGTTAAACACGTTAATAGTTAAATTGTTTAATTAATTTTTGGAGGATTGATATCCAATGAATGATATTTTGATACAAGATTTAATAAATCGCTATGTCAATGTTAGTTTTGCAGTGACAAAAAAAGCAGAAAATCTTATTAAAGAGAGCATTGGTGACACAATTACGAATGACCAGCATTACACACTTCGTTATATACATAAAGCTGGTACATGTACATCGACAGAGCTTTCTGAAGTTTTTGATGTGAAGAAAAGTGCGATTACCGCTATTGTTAATCGTTTAACAGAAAAAGAATTGATTAAGAGAACACGTGATGAGAACGATCGTCGTGTTATTTATCTAACCTTAACTGATAAAGGTAAAGTCTTATTTGAAAAAACAGAAGAAAAAATTCATAAGCTTGTGGAATCCATTATCACAAGCTTTGATGAAAAAGAAATTGTTTCGTTCATTGAGACGTATGAAAAGTTAAATGAGCAATTAGATAATTTAAAAGATTGTAAAATGGGGGAATAACTGTGAGTGCAATAATTAAAGGGAAATGGTTCGTTATTATTGGGTGGATTGCAGTTGTTGTTGGTCTGTTTTTATTAGCCCCTAATATGAGTGACCTCGTTAGTGAGAAGGGACAAATAAGTGTTCCCGAAGGCTATTCCTCATCTTTAGCTGAAGAGATTTTAAATGAGGTTCAAGAACAAGATAGTGTTGGTGATGAAATAACCGCTGCCCTTGTCTTTCATAATAAAGAAAAGCTAACAAATGAAGAAATCAAAGAGGCAGAGAAAGCTATTCGCCTTCTGGAGGAAAATAAAGAATTAGATGTAGCGAATATCCTCACTCACTTTAATGAAGAAGCATTGGAGGAACAGCTTGTTTCTGATGATGGTAAGACGATACTAGCATCGATTAGTATAAATCGAAATGACCGTGAAGGTAGTGAAATCTCAGAATTATTGTATGAGACAATTGAAGATGTAAATGTTGAACATTATTACACAAGCGGATGGATGATTGATCAGGATGTGATGACAAGTTCACAAGAGGGGTTAAAGAAAACTGAGGGAATAACAGTTGTTTTTATTCTTGGTGTTTTATTATTAGTATTTAGATCGGTCATAGCACCTATTATTCCTTTAATTACAGTTGGACTTACGTATTTGGCATCACAATCCATTGTGGCGATCCTTGTGGATGTAGTTAATTTTCCAATTTCTAACTTTACACAAATTTTCTTAGTAGCCGTATTGTTTGGTATCGGAACAGATTATTGTATTCTCCTTCTTAGTCGGTTTAAAGAAGAGCTCTCCCAGCGAGAGAGCACTGTAGATGCAATCATTGAAACCTATCGTAATGCTGGAAGAACAGTGTTTTTCAGCGGTGTAGCCGTTATGATTGGCTTTGCAGCAATCGGATTTTCACAATTTAAACTTTACCAATCAGCATCAGCTGTAGCAGTGGGTGTAGCTATTTTACTCATTGCATTGTTTACGGTTGTACCGTTTTTTATGGCTGTATTAGGTAACAAAGTTTTCTGGCCTTCAAAAGGCACATTAGAGCATAAGGACAGTAAATTCTGGGAAATTGTAGGTAGATTTTCATTAGCAAGACCACTCATTGCTTTGTTAGTCGTAGCAGCAGTATGTGTGCCGTTCTTAATCACCTATGATGGAGAATTATCTTACAACTCATTAGAAGAAATCGGTTCTGATGTGAATTCTATTAAAGCATTTAACGCAATTTCTGACAGCTTTGGTCCTGGTGAATCTATGCCAACACAAGTTGTATTAAAAAATGATGAAGAAATGAATTCAACTGAATACATTGCTTTGGCAGAAACGATTAGTAATGAGCTGGAAAAGGTTGACCTTGTTGATTCCGTTCGTTCTGTGACGAGGCCAACTGGAGAGAAAATAGAAGATTTCTATGTTTCAAAACAAGTAGAAACACTTGAAGAAGGTCTTGGAGAAGGAAATGAGGGGATAGGGAAAATAAGTGAAGGACTTGCAGAAGCTGAAAGTGAGCTGTCAAACTCTTCACCACAATTGAAAGATGCAACAGACGGCATCAACGAGTTGATCACAGGGACGACGAAAATCAATTCAGGAATGTCGGAAATTCAAACAAACCTTTCAAAAATTGAAGATGGTATTCGTCAAGGATCAGCTGGATCCACAGAAATTAAAAAAGGGTTAGAAGAAGCAAAGGCAGGAGCAGAAAAGCTTCAAGCAGGAAGTGCTCAACTATTAGCCGGATATGAAGAAGTTGAGGAACCTCTAAATGCTCTTTATAAGAATTATGCAGAAGTTGGTAAGGGTGTTTCTAGTCTATCAGTCGCTTTATCTTCAATAGAGGGTAAATTTGGAGAGCTAGAAGCAAATGAAGCCTATCCTACTCTAAAAGATGATCAAGATTATAAAGATATAAAAAGAGCTGTTATTGGAGCAAATAAACAATTACCTGTCTTAGCAGGTACTATCGATCAGTTAAATAATCACTTATATGAACTGGTGAATGGTATAAATCTAGCAAACACAAACTTTGCTAAACTAGTGGATGGCCAAAAAAACCTTACCACAGGCTTATCCCAATTAATTGCCGGAATTGAACAACAGCAAGCAGGATTAAATCAGTTGGCTGATGGTCAGGGACAAATTGTGGATAACATACCACAGCTAACAAATGGTCTTGCTGGAGTTACAAATGGTCAGCAACAGCTCTTGGACGGATTTGGCGACCTTGACGGCCAAATGAGCCAGCTAACAGATGGACTAAGTGAAAGTGTTGATGGATTAAACCAAGTTTCAGATGGGCTAGGGTCAGCACAGGAATACTTAGCTGATTTGTCTAAATCAGATGATTCAGCTGGCTTTTATCTGCCTGAAGAGGTTTTAGAAAGTGAAGACTTTGAGGAGTCATTGAATACTTATATGTCTAATAATCGTAAAGTCATGACATTTGATGTAATCTTCTCAAGTAATCCATACTCAAATGAGGCAATTAATCAAATGGATGAGGTAAATGCAGCAATTGAGAGAGCAACAAAAGATACAAAGCTTGAAAATGCCGAGGTGGCAATTGGCGGAATTACTAGTACGAATGCCGACCTAAACACGATGTCAAATAACGATTACTCACGCACAGTTGTGTTAATGTTAATCGGTATATCTATTATTCTTGTATTCTTATTCCGTTCCATTATTATGCCGATTTATATTATTGGTTCTTTGATCTTAACGTACTATACGGCAATGGGAATAAATGAAGTGATTTTCGTGAATATTTTGGGATACACAGGTATTAGTTGGGCCGTTCCTTTCTTTGCATTCGTCATCCTTGTTGCACTTGGAGTTGATTACAGTATTTTCTTAATGGACCGCTTTAATGAATACAAAGATTTATCTGTAGGTCAAGCGATGTTATTGGCAATGAAGAAGATGGGAACAGTTATCATTTCAGCTGTTATTATCCTGGGTGGTACCTTCGCTGCAATGATTCCATCAGGTATGCTTTCCCTTATTCAAATTGCCGCTATCATCTTAACAGGCTTATTCTTATACGCGTTAATCGTGCTCCCATTATTCATACCTGTCATGGTAAAAACTTTTGGTGCAGCAAACTGGTGGCCGTTTAAACGAGCATAATATCTAATTATTTTACCGCTTTGTTCAGTGAAAAATATGTAGGATATTATCGAATATTTGTGTATAAAAGGTTGCCCAGTTCCTTGATTTAAACAAAATTAAGTGTTAGAATTGAGTTAATTATTTTTGTTCGGATAAGATTGAGAGATGGAAGTAGCTTTAAAAAGTGTTTTCCTCTTGATGAATCGTTGTCTAGCAAGAATAGTAATACAAAGTGGACGTTAGATTCCACACAGGAGGAAAAACAATGCTACAAGGTAAAGTAAAATGGTTTAATTCAGAAAAAGGTTTCGGTTTCATCGAAGTTGAAGGACAAGACGATGTATTCGTACACTTCTCTGCTATCCAAGGTGATGGTTTCAAAACTTTAGAAGAAGGCCAAACAGTTACTTTTGAAGTAGAGCAAGGAGCTCGTGGACCACAAGCTGCTAACGTTCAAAAATAAGCATAACGCTGCAGAAGCAGCTCTATAAAAGACTCCGTTTAGGAGTCTTTTTTATTTTGAAAATGGGGCTTGTTTTTACAATTTCCCATAATTCGTACATATTTATCCCATACTTGTCTCTTATAGTAGATAGCAGAGAGATGAAGGTTAACAATAAATAAGATTGAGGAGAATTTGATGATTGAAAAAATATTTGCAAGTAAAAAAACATTAGCTATTCTAGCAGTCCTAATAGTAGCAGCTATTGCTGTTTTTATCTTTTTATCAACTCGCAGCGATGTTGTTGCTAAGGTTGGCGGTGAATCACTGACAAAGGACGATTTATATACATTTTTTGTTGAACAAAACGGTGAAGCGGCTTTAGACACACTAATTACAAAAAACCTGATTAATCAAGAGGTGGAAAAAGAGAAGATAACTGTTTCAAGTAAGGAAATAGACGCAGAGCTGCAAGAGTTGATTGACTCTTATGGTGGAGAAGAAACATTTGAACAACAGTTAACATCAAGTGGATTAACACAGGATGATATTAAAGAAGATATTGAAGTTAATCTTAAAATTGAAAAACTCTTAGAACCTCAAATCGAGATTACTGAAGAAGAAATGCAAACGTATTTTGATGAAAACAAAGACTCTTTTGCACAAACGAAGCAGGTAAAAGCAAGTCACATCCTAGTTGAAGATGAAGAAACAGCAAAAGAAGTAAAAGAGAAACTTGATAATGGTGAAGACTTTGCTGAGCTGGCAAAAGAGTATTCAACAGATACAGCTTCAGCTGAATCAGGTGGAGATTTAGGGTTCTTTGGTGAAGGAAGTATGGTTGCTGAATTTGAAGAAGCGGCCTTTTCAATGAAAGTGGATGAAATAAGTGATCCAGTGAAATCTGATTATGGTTATCATATTATTAAAGTAACTGACACTCAAGAAGCCGCAGAAGCAAACTTCGAAAAGAGTAAAGAAGATATAAAAGGAATTTTACTAGACGAGAAAATGACAACTGAATATCCAACATGGTTAGAGGAAAAGCAAAAAGAATATGATGTTAAGAACTACCTATCAGAGTAATAAAGGAGCCAAGTGGCTCTTTTTTTGTTATGGCATTAATATAAAGAATGATATAATAGTAGGTAAAATCTGAATTTTCTTATTTTTAGGCAAAGGGGAGAAGCATTAATGAGTAATCATACTATTGAAAAAGGCTATTTTGGTGAGTTTGGCGGTAGTTTTGTTCCTGATGATTTAAAAAATGTTTTAACCATACTAGATGAAAACTTTGAAAAGTATAAAAAAGACCCTGAGTTTATTCAAGAGTTTCAATACTATATGAAAGAATACATCGGGCGGGAAAACCCGCTTACATATGCTGAAAATCTCTCGAAGCAGGTAGGTGGAGCAAAAATATACTTAAAACGTGAAGATTTAAACCATACAGGGGCACATAAAATTAACAATGCAATTGGACAAATATTATTAGCAAAGCGGATGGGAGCAACAAGAATTATTGCAGAAACTGGTGCCGGACAGCATGGTGTTGCAACAGCAACTGCTTGTGCGATCGTTGGGGGTATGGATTGCACGATCTATATGGGGAAATTAGATACTGAACGACAAGCTTTAAATGTATTTCGTATGGAGCTTTTAGGTGCAAAGGTAGTTTCAGTCGATAAGGGGCAAGGTAGATTAAAAGATGCGGTAGATGCGGCCTTAAATGATTTAGTTGAAAACTATGAAAATACCTTTTATCTTTTAGGCTCTGCAGTTGGGCCACATCCTTTCCCAACGATGGTTAAGCATTTTCAATCCATCATTAGTGAAGAATCGAAAAAGCAGATTTTAGAGAAGGAAGGAAAGCTGCCGGCAGCCGTCATTGCATGTGCAGGTGGAGGCAGTAATGCCATCGGGGCATTTGCTCATTATATTAATGAACAAGCAGTACGATTAATTGGAGTGGAACCTGCAGAAGCTCCTTCATTAACAGAAGGGAAACCCGCTGTTATTCACGGTTTTAAATGCTTAACATTGCTTGACGAAAAGGGAGAACCAAAGCCTACTTATTCGATTGCAGCAGGACTGGATTACCCGGGGATTGGACCTGAACATAGCTATTTGAAAACAACAAACAGGGCTGAATATGTAACAGTAACAGGCGAGGAAGCTTTAGAAGCATTTCAAATTTTGTCAAAAGTAGAAGGCATTATTCCGGCACTTGAAAGCTCACATGCCGTTGCTTATGCTATGAAGCTGGCAAACCAACTGGGATCAGAAGACTCAATTATCGTAAATCTTTCAGGGCGCGGAGATAAGGATGTTGAACAGGTTTACAATATGTTGGAAAAGTAAAAAATTGTCAAATGAAAAAGGGTTCGAATCATCGAATCCTTTTTCTGCTAAGACCTATTTGTTACGGTTTTAACCCCAATGTGAACCCCACTTTTTCATTTCTTTAATCATAGGATGAAGAGAATGGCCTTTTTCTGTCAATGTATATTCCACAGTAACAGGTACTGTTGCAAATGTTTCTCTAGTTAAGACTTGATGATTTTCTAAATGACGAAGAGTATCTGTTAATGCCTTTGGACTGATTTTCGGTATAGCCCGTTGTAATTCACCAAATCGTTTTGTGCCATCAAAAAGCTGTTTAATGACAAGAAAAGACCATTTTCCACCAATAATATTCAGTGCTTTTTCAATTGAACATTCAATATGTAGTTCATTTACTTTTTCCATAGTACCCCCTTATAGTTACTATAAAAAGTATAGTAGATTACTTGTTTTTAATTATATCAACAAAATTTCAGTACTTGTATACAATCTTCAAAAAATTTATAATTTAAAAATGTAAACGTTTTCTGTTACTACATACATTATAAAGGGGATGGGTTTGAATGAAGTATAGACGTCTTGGTAGATCGGGGCTTAAAGTAAGTGAAGTTAGCTTGGGAAGCTGGCTAACATATGGAGCTTCTACGGAAAATGATAAAGCGATAAAAACAATTGAAACAGCGTATGATTTAGGAATTAATTCTTTTGACACAGCGAATGTTTATGCAAAAGGGGAATCTGAAAAAGTAGTTGGTGAGGCTCTAGGGAAGTATCGTCGTGATTCATACGTGTTGGCTACTAAGGTGTTTTGGCCGATGGGTGAAGGACCGAATGATCGGGGTCTATCAAGAAAGCATGTTTTTGAGCAACTGCATGCAAGTTTAAAAAGATTAAAAACAGATTATGTAGATATTTATTACTGTCACCGTTATGATCCAGAAACACCTGTTGATGAAACATTACGCACAATTGATGATTTGGTACGTCAAGGGAAAATTTTATATGCCGGTGTGAGTGAATGGACAGCACAGCAAATTCAAGAAGCTATTGGAACAGCTGATAAATATTTATTGGATAGAATTGTCGTTAACCAACCTAATTACAGTATGTTACATCGTTATATTGAGGATGAAGTTCTGCCAGTTAGTGAGCAACACGGAATTAGTCAAATTGTTTTCTCTCCATTAGCTCAAGGATTATTAACTGGAAAATACAGTTTAAGTAATCGTGCTCCTGAAGGAAGTCGTGCTACTGATCCGAAATCAAACATGCATATGAACAGGCTTTTAACAGATGAGGTTTTATCAAAGGTAGAAAAATTAGATGGGATTGCGAAGGAATTAGATATTAGTTTGTCACAATTAGCAATTGCTTGGATTCTTCGTTTACCGGGTATTGCAAGTACTTTGGTAGGGGCAACAAAACCTGAACAAATCATAGAAAATGCAAAAGGATCTGATGTGACAGTACCAGGTGATGTTCTTGCACAAATCGAGGAAATCTTAAAATAAGGAAGTGAATGAATGAAAAAAGTCGTTGTAACCGGTGGTAGCGGATTACTAGGATCATCCGTTATAAAGGAATTTCTTGATAATGGATATGAAGTCGTAAATGCAGATCGAACATATCCAACAGAACCTATATGTAAAACGGTCTTAGTAGATTTGCAAAATTTAGGAGAAGTGTATGGGGTATTAGCTGGAGCGGATGCTGTGGTTCATTTAGCAGCCATTCCAGTCGCATACTCGCATCCTAATGAAGTAACATTTAAAAACAATGTGATGTCTACTTATAATGTGTTGGAAGCAGCAGGAACATTGGGAGTCAAAAAAGCGGTCATTGCTTCAAGTGAGTCCTCATATGGTTTGGTGTTTCCGCTAAAGGAGCTTTCACCACAATATGTACCACTTGATGAGGATCATCCACAATTACCGGAAGATAGCTATGGGTTATCCAAAATTGTAAATGAACAAACAGCCGATATGATTCATCGAAGAACAGGTCTCCAAGTTGTTTCAATGAGACTTGGAAATATTATTGCTCCTCATATGTATAACAACTTTCCAAGTTTTATTCATGATCCTGAACAACGAAAGGTGATTATGTGGAGTTATATTGATGCAAGGGATGCAGCAACCGCTTTCCGACTAGCGATTGAAGCAGATGGGCTAGGCTCAGTTGCTCTAAATATTGCTGCAGATGAAACCAGCGTTAATATCGAAAGTCATCAGTTAATGGAAACGGTTTATCCTGCTGCAGAAATTAGAAGACCACTACAGGGTTATGAAACTTTGCTTTCAAATGAAAAGGCAAAGAAGCTATTAAATTGGCAGCCTAAACATAGATGGAGAGACTATGTGGACATTGAAAGAAATATTAATAGTTAGCCTAGCTCATCAGGAGCTAGGTTTTTTTGATTCTTACACAGAAATTGTCGAATGATGGATTTTGAGTAAAAGTTGATAGATTTTTCCTGAAAGTTGAAAGATTCTAAGTGAAAGTTAAAAGATTTTCCTTCATTGTTGAGAGATTCCGGCTTTTTAACTTACAGTAAACTAAGTGCAAGAAAAAATAAAATTTGCTATCCTCTTTCATTGTATATTAAACTGTGTATGGACAATTTGTAGTGAAGCACTACATGAAGAGAGGAATCGATGTATGTTACACGAATTTTCAATAAATGTACCTTTTAACGAGATTAATGAAGTCACTGATCTGCTTAATGCAGCAGGTATTTACAATCTATACTATGAATCACCTATTGAAATTATTAAGGTACAAAATGGCTATGGGTATGAGGAAAAAAAAGATCAGCTTGTTGAACTGAAAATTTATGCAAGTGATCAGGAGGTAGACCATCTACCCGAAGCATACTACCCTTTATTAGAAGCAACTCTTTCTATTTCTAGAGATGACATTACATATAAAACATACGATGAAACAAATTGGGAGCAATCCTATGAATTTGAGGACATTGATTTAGGAAATGGATGGATCATAAAGTATCCTAGCTCAGAACAGGAATACGATGACAAGCATGTATTGAAATTTGATCCGCTTGCGGCATTTGGTACAGGTCTACATGAAACAACACAAGGATGCTTACGTATGATTCTAAATAAGGATCTTACGGGTAAATCCGTTCTTGATCTTGGTACAGGCTCTGGTATGCTTGCAATTGCTGCATCTTTAAAAGGAGCAGATAAAGTTGTTGCAGTTGATTATGAGGAGGTTGCACGTGAACTTTACCATAATGCGCAGCTAAATGACTTAACAAATGATCTTCAGGTTGTTCAAGCTGATTTAATCACAGGAGATTATGAGATTAATGAAAACTATGATTTAATCTTGATTAATATCGGAGCGAATGAAACGATAAGCATTATTGAAAGACATAATCTTCTTAAAAATAGTGATGACTTTTTTATATCAGGGCTTGTGGAATGGCATCTTGATGACTTAATCAATGTATTCGCTAAAGGTGGCTTCTCTATTGAAGAAAAATCGCAAACAAATGAATGGGTTTCCATCCATTTTAAAAGAGATTAATACAATTTTTTCACAAATCCTAGTTAATTAAACCATAGTAGTTATGATATGATAGAGTATATTTCAATGTGTAAAGGAGTTAATTATGGAAAAAGTACTTGTTTTTGGTCACAAAAATCCTGATACAGATACAATCTGTTCTGCGATTGCATACGCTGAGTTAAAAAATAAAATCGGACAAAACGCTGAACCTGTACGTTTAGGGGAAGTAAGTGGTGAAACTCAATACGCGCTTGATTTCTTCAAAAAAGATGCTCCACGTTTAGTAGAGAAAGTAGCCGGAGAAGCAAGCGAAGTTATTTTAGTTGACCATAATGAGCGTCAACAGAGTGCTGAAGATATCGATGAAGTTCGTGTTCTTGAAGTAATTGATCATCACCGTATTGCAAACTTTGAAACAAGTGATCCTTTGTACTATCGTGCTGAACCAGTTGGTTGTACAGCAACAATTTTGAATAAGCTTTACAAAGAACATGGTGTAGAAATTGAAAAAGAAACAGCAGGATTAATGCTTTCAGCGATTATTTCTGATTCTTTATTATTCAAATCTCCAACATGTACTCAAGAAGACATCGATGCAGCTAAAGAATTAGCAGAAATAGCTGGTGTTGATGCTAATTCTTACGGCTTAGACATGTTAAAAGCCGGTGCTGATTTAAGTGATAAATCAGTTGAGCAATTAATCTCATTAGATGCAAAAGAATTCCAAATGGGTGCTAGCAAAGTCGAAATTGCACAAGTAAATGCTGTTGATACAAACGACGTTCTTGCAAATAAAGCAGATATTGAAGCAGCACTAAACAATGTTGTTTCAGAAAAAGGCTTAGACCTATTCTTATTTGTTGTAACGGACATTTTAACAAATGATTCAGTTGCTGTTGCAATCGGTCAACAAGCAGGCAAAGTAGAGCAGGCATTTAATGTATCGTTAGATAATAATCAAGCGACATTACAAGGTGTTGTATCACGTAAAAAACAAATTGTTCCTGTCTTAACAGAAGCATTCAGTAAATAATAATGTTAGAGCCACATTTCAATAAACTTGGAATGTGGCTTTTTATTGAGAAAAAGTATATAGATGTAAAAAAGTTCAGCACATTAGAAATTGAACTTTTGGGGATAGCATAATATAGTTGAATTGACCAATTGGTTTTGAGTGGAGGTTTCGTTTTGACAAGAGGGCAAGATCGAAAGGAAAAGATATTACTTGCAGCAAGTCAAGTATTTGGGAAAAAAGGATTTTATGATACAAAAATGATCGAAGTTGCTGAGCTGGCTGGCGTATCAAAGGGCACCATTTACTTATATTATTCTTCCAAGGATGAGTTATATATTGAGACACATGTGCATAGATTTCGTGGTTATCTTAAAATGATTGAAGAAAAAGTATCCAGATTTTCAACTTTGAAGGAAAAACTAATTTGTATTGCTGAAGAGCAGTTAGTTGTTTTTTATAATGATCGCCATACTCCTAATAAATACTTACAAGCATACAATAATGATCCAAAGATGATTCAAAGCTTACACGAATTTCTCGATCACTACCATGTCTATGTGACATCAGTTATGGAAGAAGAAAACATTGAAAACGCAAGTGAGCATGCTAAAGCATTTATAGGTATGCTTGAAAATTATAAACGTGATATTTTCTTTGATCAACATTATGATTACTCAAATCTGTTACAAACTGTTTTATTTGTAGTTGATCTCTTTATAAACGGGTGTAAAAGGAACGTTCCTTAATGAAAAAGAAGTTCCTTCTGCTTTAGTAGTACCCATTAGTCAGTAAGTGGTCCAGCTTAATAGAGGAATAACGGTATTCTTATCTAATTTTCAAGTACCCATTGGTCATATATGCAAAAAAGATAACTTAATATAAAGGAAAAGAGGAGAGTACTTTATGTTTGATACATTCATAAAACGCCCTAAGATTACGATTACTTTTTTACTATTATTAATTATTATCGGTGCATTAACTGCGTTACAATTACCGAAACGGGAAATTCCTGAGGTCTCGGTAAATGTGAGCACAATTACGACAGTTTACCCCGGGGCAAATCCAGAATTAGTTGAAAGATCGGTTACCAATCCCCTAGAAGAAAAACTTGAAGGTATCAAGGGTATAAGTAAAATTACATCTATTTCAGGATCAGGCATTTCTAATATTGTCCTTGAATTGGATGATAAGGAAGACCGTAATCAAATTTTGTCCGAGGTAAGGCAAAGTGTTGCTGATGTTAGTAAATCACTACCCGAGAATGTCATTACACCTGAGGTAAATTCAGATATTTCAGCAGGAACTCTATCCTCCTATCATTTATTAAGTGATGATAGACAACTTTTACAAAGTCAAACAGAGCTAATGATGAATTGGAAAAAGGATTTAGAAGAAATTGAGGGTGTTCGTAAGGTATCTTTCAAAGGACTTCCTGAGGAACAGTATGAACTAATTCTTGACTCCGATCAGATGAAAGAAATGGGAATCATTTTTCCAGACATTACAGAGGCAATCAACAATGAATTAAATATAACTCCATTAGGTAGTCAAGAACTGGAAGAAGGGAAAAAGCAGTTATTAATCGATCATATCAATACAATTGAAGAGGTTGAAAAAGTCTTTATTAAGGTAGATGAGGAGGGGGATGAAATTCTTGTTGGTGATATAGGTGTGTTAAAGCTTGTTCCAAAAGAAAAGCCGAACCTTGTTACCTTTCAAGATACTTCTGCCATATCTATGACAATTCATCAAGAACCAGGTGTTGATATCCCTTCACTTCATAATATGGTTGATGAAAAGGTAATGGAGCTTGCTAAAGATTTACCTAGTGAAATTAAGTTAGACGATTATTATACTCAAGATACAATTGTTGGAAAGATCTTTAATGACCTAGGCTTATCATTTTTAATATCTATTATTGTCGTTGTATTTGTTAGTGTGCTAGGACTAAGTGCAAATTCAGCCTTAATTGTTGCAATTGCTATCCCGACGTCTATTCTACTGGGATTAATTCCACTTCCTTATCTGGATGTAGACTTGAATCAGATCTCAATTATAGGCATGATTATAGCACTTGGAATTTTAGTAGATGACGGAATTGTCATTAGCGATAATATTAGGAGAAGGTACAATCTAGGTGATCGTCCATTGGAGGGAGCTTTACGCGGAGCAAAAGAGGTAAGAGTCTCTATTATCACGTCAACGCTTGCAGTTGTATTTACATTTCTTCCACTAACATTTATTGGTGGATCTAATGGAGCCTTCATTAGAGCTTTACCAACAGTACTTATAACAGCAATCATTGGATCAACGATCATTGCATTAACATTAGTTCCTATCTTCTTAGTTTGGAGACAGAAACTAGCTGAAAAAAAACCTGTGAAAGCTAAACAAAGAGAAGGTTTATTAGATAAACCATTACATTCAATTGCTGCCTGGTACAGCGAAAAGATTTTGAAGAAAATTGTTAAATTTCCACTGCGAGTCGGTATTCTTGTTCTAGCTTTCTGTACATTAGTATATGGATTAGTCCCATTTATCCCTGTAGTCTTTTTTCCAAGTGCAGATCGGGAAGAAGTAACTGTTTCAGTCACTTTACCTCCTGAAAAAACGTTAGAACAAACAGAAAATTATTTATCCGATATGAAAACATATTTGGAGAAAGAAGATTCAACCATTTATGAAGTTACTACGTTTGTTGGTACAGGAGAACCTGGTTTATTTGGAAGTGTTATGTCAAATCCAGGAGAAAATAGCGGTCAATTAGATCTTAGGGTAGACAAAGACTCCCAATCTGCTGAAGAAACCATTGAAAAGTGGGAGGATACATTAAGAGATAAGTATTCTGATGCGATTATTTCCATGTCCACAATTGAAGCAGGACCACCTGTTGGTGCACCAATTGCCATAACAGTCTCCGGAGATCAGTTACAAGAGCTGATGGATACTGTAGATAATATGAAAGAAGATCTTTCAAAGATTGAAGGCAATGGTGCCGTGATAGATGATGTGGGAAAATCACGTCCGACTGTTGTCTACACACCGAATCGAGAAGAAATGCAAAAACATGGAATTTCAACAAATGAAATTAGCCAACAAATTCGCTTATTAACTGATGGTGTTCCGATGGGTTCTTATGATGATGGGACACAAAGCAGAGACTTTTCCATAAGAATAGGTGGTGTAGAACAAGGTGAGGATATGAATCTTGAAGAGATAGAATTACCTTCAAAAGTCACTACCTTACAGGGTCCACCTGAGCTTGTTTCGTTATCAAATTTGATTACTGTAAATGAAGGGGAAGAGATTCAGTCTATTCCTCATAATGATGGCCAACGCACAGTTACAATTAGAACGTATCCAAATGAAGATCAAAAATCAGAGGTTGAAAAAGAAATCAACCAACTTGCGGAAGAGTATAAGTCCGAATCCATTTATGTGTCAGTTGGTGGGGAATCCTCTGCTCGAACCGACTTTTTCATAGAGGTTGGTAAGCTGTTTATTATTGTCGTGTTCCTGATTTATATACTAATGGTTGTTCAGTTTAATTCATTAAGAATTCCACTATTAATCATGAGTACAGTTTATTTGGCTATTTCTGGAGCAGTTATTGGGCTTTTTATTACACAAACAGGATTAGGCTTTATGGCAATGATGGGAATTGTCTCACTAGCTGGAATTGTTGTAAGAAATGCGACAGTTTTTATTGAGTTTATGGACCAAAGACTTAAAGAAGGAGCAGATTTAATTGATGCAGTTATTGAGTCAGGAGAGGCGAGGTTGAGACCTGTTCTATTAACAGCTGTGACTTCGATAGGAGCACTCATTCCGGTTGCATTAAGTGGTGATGTTTTATTCACACCACTAGCAATCTCTATTATTTCCGGGATTTTCTTTTCAACTATTTTCACATTGCTGTTCGTTCCTGCTTTTTATACTGTGATCAAGAGAAAAAAGGTTGGAGAGAAAATGGAAGCTGAATAAGGATTATAGATTCTACTACAATCAGGCGTGACATGCACGCCTGGTTTTATAGATGAGTGATGATGGACAAGTAGGGAAGAGAATGATAGCAGGAATGTTCTTCATACCGGAGATGATAGACATAAGGGAAGAGAGAACAAACAGAAACGTCCTTCATAGTGATATGAAGGACGTTTTTTTCATAACTAACTAGAGTTTATATTTCTCTTTCAATGACTCCGGAGCCAACTTAATCATCCAATCCAGCACAAATGTCGCAATCACAACATCATCCACAATTCCTAAAAATGAAATATAGTCAGGAATTAAATCAAATGGGAAGAAAACATATGTGAGAATGAGTAAAGTTCCCAATATCTTTTTATGAGATTCTACTTGTTTGGAGAAGAAGAACTCCTTTAAAAACGGAAGGAATCTCCAAAAAGTAATGATAAACTTAAGTCTCTTTAATCGTTTCATCAATATTAATCACCCCTTTATGGTTTGAACGATAAGCTTTGGATTGTAGTAACAAGACTTTGATGGAATCTTGGGGGATTTTTCACCTCTAATGTAAGTGAGGCAACAAGCTTTGTTTCGAAAATTGTTAATATTACGATTCCTATATAGTGAGACTTCCATCAGTGGGGTTATCTCCATCCCAACTGATGGTTAGCGAAACTTATCGGACCTTTATGGGCAGTTATCTCCCAACTTATCTTTTTTGCTTCAAGAATCTTCGTTAGGAGTTTTACTGCCCGTTAAGGTGGGGAAAATAGAGATTTTATATGCCTATGTGTCAATGCAAATCATTTCTCCTTGTTTATAATAGATGAAGAAGAAATGGATCCTACATCTTTCATCGTCCTTTCAAATAAATAATCTTATATGACCTGAATGATATCCTGGTCTTTACTTTCAACACCTTCATTAAAGGTAAGGCGGGTTTTAAATCGATATGAAATACTATCTGTTGAAGCAGGGATATCTTCTGGTAATTTAAAGGTGAAAGATACCTTGCTATCTTCTTCAGGGTTGATAAGCTTTGAAGATAAGATCGTAGCTGTATCAATGACTTTCTCTATATCTGTATTTCTATCAATTAAAACAAGATCACTATCAATCCTTTTTAATTGTTGCTCAATCGTTCCACCTTTAAGGTGAAAAAAACCGTTAATTAAATCACCGCGTTTATATGTGTCTTTTGGTAGAATTAGGTCAATCACAGCTGAACCAACACCTAAAAGGGACATATATTTCCTCAGTAACATCATTTATCTCCTCCAATATATTCGCTTTGTTTGACATATTTTTGTTCAAGGCGTTTTTCAATTTTATCTAGTTGATCTTTATCATTAAGAAGCTCTTCTTTGTTTTTCTTAATTAATTCTTCCATTGATAGTTTTTTTACCAATATAGTGATCTCCTTTATTCGTTATCCTATAGGTATAAAAGAAAAACCTTTACCGTCATGGTAAAGGTTTAGAAAACATAAAAGACCTTTACCAAATATAGTAAAGGTCTTGCTAACAACGTTATGGTTGCCAACGAAGCCGAGAGTGATTCACTCTGTAATGACGACTTTGTTGTTAAAGCTACTCCCCTTTAGGAGAACGACTTATTTAATTAAGTTAATCATAAAGTATTTAACTGTTATCGTCAATTGTTTTAATGTTACAGTTTTGTTACGATGTTAAGGTCATTTGACCTTAACTGTTTGTAATGCTTCAATCATTTTTGGAGTGATCCCTTCTGACTCCTCTTTGTTTAAATAATGAATCGTTATACGCATCCAAACACCATCTACTTTTTTCATGACAATATTCACTTGGGTTTTACTTGAGGTTCCATGCAGGAAAAATTCAGCATCTTGATAGAAGGGGTGTGAACTCGTTTTGGTTGGATATTCGGTTATCTTATAGTCCTTTAAGTATGCTCTTGAGTTTTCCCTTATCTCATTAATATTGGCATTTGCATCCAACACTTCAATTCTGGAAAAATATTCACCATTTTTGTCATAACTTATTATAAACCGTCTAGGTTCCTCAGCATCAAAGCTGTACCCTTCTTTAGGAGAAGCGCTGATCATGATTTCAGATGCATGGTAATTCGTTGGAGTGAAGGGTGTTGTCCCTGCTTGATCGACATTTAGAATTTGACCGACTTTGATCAAATCAGAGGTTAAATAGTTGCTGGTTTTTAATTCTTTCACTGTTAAACCATAATTGTTTGCAATACTGTATAAGGTGTCACCTTTTTTTACTGTAACGGTTGTAGGAATGATGAGCTTATCTCCTGCATAAATTGTATTTGAAGAAAGTTGGTTAAGGAATTTTAATTGTTGTACAGTAGTGTTATATTTTTTTGCAAAACTGTAGAGTGTATCACCTTTATTGATGGTAATCGTAGTTGGGATGGTTAATGTGTTACCAGTATAAATTAGTGAGGAAGAGAGGTTGTTAATTTGTTTTAATTGCGATACTGTCAATTCGTTTTTATCAGCAATACGATAAAGTGTATCACCCTTTTTTATCGTATATTGTGTCGAAGCCTCTGCACTGGAAATACCCCAAATTCCAGTTAAACCCAATGTTAAAGCTGCTAATTTTATTATACCTTTCGTTGTCTTCATATTGATCCCCCAATATTTATTCTATATACGGATGAGTTGGAAGAGTGAGGTCAATTTACATGTTCTTTTCAAGATGCCGTACTTAGTACATTAGACGAAATGAATGATCATATCGTTTCAAATGGATGAGCCTAATTTTTGGGGGCTTTAAATATGATGAAATTTGGAGCTTTTTGATGAATATTTTTGAGTCTTTTCAAGAGACTTTTGGGTTCTAGCGGTTTATAATAAATCATATAATCATTTTTACTTATAGATGATTGAAAACGAACATTGGTTGAAACACTTTATATTCGTTTCACACAAACCTATTTTAATAGAAAGGTGTGTCATAGAATGGAAGCTAATATAAAAAATCCAATTACTGTTGACTCAACAATATCATTAAAAGGAATTGTAAAAGCAATCTTTGATAATACCGTTCATATTCAGATTGGCGGGAAAATCATTACGATGCCAGTTGCAGATTTTAACCTATTAAAAGGGGAAACAAATAGCCAATCAAACTAAATGATTTCTTAATATAACGCAGCGAATGGTCTGAACCATAAACGCTGCGTTTTTCTGTTTTCAACTTATCTTTCATTTAAACCAACCTTTTTCCTTTGACTGGCTAATAGCCTCGATTCTATTTTTCACATTGAGCTTTTCTAAAATTGTAGAAATATAGTTTCGCACAGTGCCAGATTTAATGCTAAGTTGATCTGCAATTTCTTTTGTGTTCATTCCTTCTGCAACTAAGCCAAGTACCTCTTTTTCCCGTTCAGTTAGAGGGTTTTCTTCGCTATATAGATCATCCATTAACTCAGGAGCATAAATTCGTTTTCCGGCCATAATACTACGGATTGAATTGGCTAATTCTTCGCTTGGGCTATCTTTTAAAAGATACCCTTTCACACCTGCTTTTAATGCACGTTGAAAATAGCCGGAGCGGGAGAACGTTGTAAGGATAATGACTTTACAGTTTTTCTCCTTTAAATGTTCTGCAGCCTCTAGACCAGTCATGCCCGGCATCTCAATATCCATAATACAAATGTCCGGATTAAATTCTTCAACAAGAGTGAGTGCTTCTTTTCCATTCCCAGCTTTCCCTACGACTTCCATGTCTTCTTCTAAATTAAGTAAAGAACCTAAGGCGCCTAAAAGCATTTGTTGATCTTCAGCAATGATAATACGAATCATAAGTATCCTCCTAATCTGCTTGTTTGACGACATGTGGAACGGTTATGAAGAGTGATGTACCGTTATCTGTCGAAATGCTAAGGTATCCATTAACAAATTCGAGACGTTCTCTCATCCCTGCTAATCCGTTTCCTTTGGTAAAATCAGTGGATGTATTGCCAATTCCATCATCACTTATTTTTAATATAATTTCAGTTTGGGTTTGTTCTAATGAAATAAAGCAAGCTGATGCCTGACTATGTCTCACAACATTTGTAACAGCTTCCTTTAAGCACATGCTTAAAATGTTTTCTGTTAGTAGGGGTACATTTTTTGTTACCGATATATTCTCATCACAAACTAATTTAATTTGAGCAGCGTTTAAAATTTGTTTTACATGTGTCATTTCTTCTTTTAATCGAATCCCACGCATTTGTGAGACCATATTTCTAACCTCATTTAATGCTGTCCGTGCAGTTTGTTGAATGTCCTTCATTTCATTTTTTGCTTGTTCAGGGTCTTTATGGATAATTTTTCGAGCCAAATCACTTTTTAGTCCGATCATCGACAGTTTTTGTCCTAATGTATCGTGAAGATCACGAGCTATTCTTTGACGCTCCTCTAATATGACTAATTCAGAAATTCGTTTGTTGGCATCCTCTAATTTTTCTTGAAGATTGTCACGTACTTTTCGATTGTAAATACTGAAAGGTAAGAAGATCACACTTAGGCAGCTTATTAGAACAAAGGGTAATTGTCTTAATAATAACTCCTCATGTAAAACAATACTAAAGTTTATGGCTACTGCTGTTGCAACTAAGTGAATAATATAAAGCGTCAAAAAGTGTACACGGGCCTTTATATTTCCAATAAAATACGCAATATAAAAGGAAAAGTAGAAATAATTAAACAAGTACGAAGAAGTAAAGGAAATACCAATGAGAATGAGTGTTAATGCATATACCCTCCAGCTCTTAGAGAGGAAAGCGTAACGAAACGTAATAAAAAACATAATTGTTAGAGTAATACCGGCAATTATTTCAGCTGTTGAAGATGATTGGAAAATGAAATAAAAAGGTAAAATGCTTAAAAAAGCCCATATATATGGAGAAATGCCATTACTTTTTTGAATGATTCTCTTCATTTTTCGAACCTACTTTAAAGATTGATTTTAGTGATATTTTATCATATACATTTTTTTCATGCTTTAAGAGGATGACAACTTAGATTTTACTATCCAATTGAATAAGGATCGTAATGAGCTAAGAGTCATCCTCTTTAGGTTAATTATTTTGATAACTTCTTAAAGCGTTAAAGCCTACAAAGCGTTTGTTATGTGCATCCCATAATTTGAATTTTAGAGATTGTAAGCTGGTAGCCAACGTGATCGTAGGGACATTTTGTAATGGCTCTGTACGATTATGAACTTCCTCAAGCTTATAATTTGGTACTCTCGGGCTTAAATGATGAACATGGTGATACCCGATATTGCCTGATAACCATTGTAAAAGTTTTGGAAGCTTATAGTACGAGCTGCCTTCAACAGCTGCTAATACATATTCCCATTCCTCATTTTCTTCATAATAAGAATCTTCAAATGTATGTTGAACATAAAAGAGCCATATACCAAGTGAGCCTGAAACCATAAAGATCGGGATTTGTACTAAAAGAAACGGTACTGTCCCAAGTGCCCAGCAGAGGAAAACGATTAGAACTACTACTGAAACATTTGTTAAATACGTATTCAGGCGTTCATTTTTTCTAGCACCTTTTTTATTAAAACGGTTTTTAATTAAAAATTGATAAATCGGCCCAAGACCAAACATCACAAACGGATTACGATAAAGTCTGTAGCCTATTTTACGCCAAGTTGAGGAAGCGAGGTATTCATCGATTGTTAGCACCCATATATCGCCTGTCCCTCGTTTGTCAAGGTTACCACTTGTTGCATGATGGATCGAGTGATCATGCTGCCATTGACTATATGGAAATAATGTTAAGATGCCAGCAATCGTTCCCAGCACTTTGTTAGCAGTTCTATTTTTAAAGAATGAGTAGTGACAACAGTCATGGAAAATGATGAAAATCCGTACTAGGAATCCTCCCGCAATGACCGTAAACGCAAAGGTAAGGAGGTAAGATATTGTTAAACTTTGATACGCAAGTGTCCAAAGAATAAAAAACGGGCCAAGTGTTGTAATAAGTTGCCAAATACTAGCTTTCGTATTGGATTTTTCATAGGGAGCAACTTGCTTTCTTAAATTTCTTTGCAATTCTTTACTCATCTTTTTAATTCCCTTCATCGTTTGTACCTTAATTATATAGAGAAGATAAAAAATAGTGTAGACATAGGTGTCATAGGGACAGTATGACAAGTGTCATATATACATGAACGTGTCAGCATATATATTTTAGGTTTTTGCTTTATATAATATTCTCTTTTGGCTATTTAAAATTGAAAATGGAAGGTGTATATTACTAGTTAATAGAATGATAAATTTCAGGAGGAACTATGTTTTATTCGCTTAGGAATAGACTTTTTTTAATTTTTACTTTACTGTTAACGGTTCCATTCTTGCTTTTATCCATTATTATTCCTTCCTGGTTTACCTCGATCATAGAACAGCAAACAAAGGATTCAACTATTGAAATGATGGATCAATATTCTTTATACCTTGATTCCATTACAACCCAGGCGGAAGATCTCGGCAAACAAGTGCTGGTGGGACAGGCAACACAAGATTGGCTGAAGGCTGAAAAGGAGGAAGAAACAACAACTAATGCACAAAAGCTATTAATTAAAAACCAACTTAAAATGCAGTTATCATCCATGATGATAAACAATTCAAATAATATGTCCATTTCTATTTTTCTTAATGATGGGACCGGGACTTGGGGAAATATTCCTTCCCTTCAGAAAACTGAGTGGTACCAAGATTTTTTAGTAAACGATCAAAGGTGGATGAATACTCATATTGACTCCTTTCAACTCCATCAAGAAATGCGGGAAATAAACTTAAATGGCTATCTTATCCCTTTATTTGATATGAATATGCTGGAGTTATCAGGGATTATAAAGGTAAGTTTTCCATCTTCTTTACTAGAAACGGCGTTAAATAAAATTAAGCTTGGTGAAAATGGCAGAGTTTACTTATTGGATGGAGAGGGCGTTAATGTTTTGCCCGGAGAGGTTTATACTCCGAACGAGGTCTTAAATAAAAGTCTTGAGAATATCAAAAGCGGTATAGAAATGGGTTTAGTCGAAGTGAACCATCATGACGAGGAATACCTTGTTTTCTTTCAAAAACAAAAAATCGGTGATTGGATTTTAATAAGTGAAATAACGAAGTCAGAGTTATTTGCTAAAATCGATCAACTGCAAAAGAACTTACTCATCACAAGTGCCTTAATATTTCTGTTGACCATTCTAACCTCTTATTTATTGTCTTCTAATATTGTAAGTCCATTAGGGAAGTTAACAAAAGCAATGAAATTTGTAGAACGTGGGGATTTCAATGGAGCAAAGCGGGTGATGCCTTCCATAAAATCTCACCATCATGAAATTGGTTATGTGATAAAAGTCTTCGATCATACGATTGAGCAATTAAATCATTTAATCGAAACGGAGTATGAAGCAAACATTCGTAGAAAGGATGCAGAATACAAGGCATTATTATTACAAATAAATCCTCATTTTTTAAATAATACACTTGAAGTCATCGGTGGCTTAGCTGTTCAAGGAAAGAAGAAAGAAGTCATGAATGTAAGTATTTATTTAGGTCGTATGATGAGATACTCATTGAACACTCGAACAGATGTGGTGAAATTAGGTGAGGAAATTTCTTATATTCGAAGTTTTATAGAAATATTAAAGTTAAGATATGAGGGAACACTAACTTGCGAGATTGATGAACAAGAAGAAACTAAATCTATTCCCATTATTAAATTTATTATCCAACCTCTTGTTGAAAATGCAGTTAAGTATAGCTTTATCCACCATACTGTAGCCGACATTAAAATAAAAACAATGGTGCAACAGGGTCAATTAGTTATTGTCGTGGAAGATAAAGGGATCGGAATGTCAGATGAAGAGATAGCGAACATATGCCAAACTGTTAAAAATGATGGAAACGATTCTGCTTTAGATAGTGATGGTCATAGTATTGGGCTTAAAAATGTATTAGGGAGATTAAGTTTGTATTATGGAGCAGAATTTTCTTTTTCGATTGAGTCTGAAGTAGGACATGGAACAAAAATTACCTTATGTATAAAGTGAGACTTCCATCAGTGGAGGTTTACTTCATCCCCCACTGATGGTTAGCGAAACTTATCACGCTTAGAACGCCACGTCCTGTGGTTTTCGCCTGACTAGGACGTCCTGTCCTTCGTCGGATCTTTACGGGCAGTTATCTCTCGATTTTTCTACTCGGCTTCTATCAAATCTTGAAGTAGGGTAGGAGTCTTACTGACCGTTAAGAATGGGATAAAAGTAACTGAGGGGGCTATACATGATGAAAGTAGTGATTACTGATGATGAAATACAAATTCGTAAAGGGCTGAAGATGAAAGTGGATTGGGAAGAAGAAGGCTTTCAAATTGTTGGAGAAGCTTCCAATGGTAAAGAAACTCTTGATCTTTTAAATTCAATCGATGTTGATATTGTCATCACAGATGTGAGAATGCCGATCATGGATGGGATTGAATTTGCTAAACGAGCAAATCGTAAATTTCCACATGTAAAAGTTGTTGTTTTATCAGGTTATTCAGATTTTGAATATGTAAGATCCTCACTTGTAGAAGGTGTTAAGGATTATTTATTAAAGCCAGTTGCACCAGATGAATTGATCCATGCTCTATACAGAATTCGAAGTGAGCTTGAGGAAGAAAAGAGAAAAAAGCTTGAAACAGAGAAAATGAACAAATTAGTTCATAATCAGTTAGAAGAAATGAAACAACAATATCTTCTTCATTTAGCTAAAGAGGAATTATCTGAGCTAAAAGGTACACTTGAACGGCTACAACAATTACAGTTAAATGAGTTTACTAGTAAAGATGTAAATGTCCAGTTTTTCACAATCGAAATGAGAACAAAAGATCCTCAGCTGTTAAAAGAGCTATGGCTTCCATTTATGATGCTATGCAAGGAAATTGCCCGGGAATATGATAACACATACTGTTTTTATGATGCGAATTATACAAATATGCTTCACTTTATCCATCGTTTAGATTGTGATAAAGGTCAACAAACAACTTTTATCGTTGATAGAGTTCAAAAGCATGTAAAAAAGTACTTAAAGATAGAGACTGTAGTGGGAATCGGAAAGATTGTAACAGGACTAAAAGAATTTAAATCCGGCTATATATCTGCACTGCTTTCTTGGAGTCAGAGCAAACTCGGTACACATTCCCAGGTAATAGACGGAACAATCAATCAAGAACTGTATGAGTTTTCACTAGATGTTGAAAAGAGGTTGGTAAACTCAATAGAAAATATTAGTATACATGACTTCAAACATAATATGAAAGGAATCTTAGGGGAAACAAACAATCAATCGATGATGTCCTTTTCATTTGCAGCCAGCAGAGTACTGTTTTTATTAAGCTCTTTAGCTACTAAATATAATCTCGACACAAATGAGCGCCATCAACTTATTTGGAATTGTCAACAAAGTATTTGGCAACTAAACACACAACATACAGTGATCGACCAGCTAATTAAGCTGGCAGAACTCGTTATAAAGAAAATTCAAGATGCAAGGTGTTCTTCAAACGGATCTGAAATTGTTGAAAATGTTCGCGAGTATTTAAATAAGCATTATGCCAGCGAAATTTCATTAACGTCGTTATCAGAGCAATTTCATATAAATAGCGCGTATTTATCTGAGTTATTTAAACAACATGTCGGACAAAACTTCAGTGACTATTTAATACAGGTGAGAATGGAGAAAGCAAAAGAATTTTTATTAGACAGACAGCTGAAAATTATTGACGTTGCTTATTTAGTTGGTTTCTCTAATTCAGGTTATTTTAGTACGGTTTTCAAAAAGCATATTGGAAAAACACCTGCAGAATTTCGGAAAGAGATCACTAAATAATAGCTTAGGAAGGAAATGCTATGAAAAAAAGAGTTGTCATTATTGGTTTTATTCTTTTCATAATAGCGAGTGCCGGATACCTCTTTTCTCTTTTTCTTACTTATACTAAAGACCAGAATAATATCCAAGAGGAGAGTCAAGAAAAAATTCAACTTCAGTTTTGGAGAAATTATGGAACAAAATCAGAGAATGATGCTTATAAGAAGCTAATTACATCATTTGAGAAGGAACATCCTCACATAGAAATCAATATGGTTTCAGTTCCTTATGGAGATTATGAATTAAGGTTACGAACTGAAATTGCAGCAGGCAGTCCTCCGGATATTATGTCAATAGATAGTCCTAACCTTGCTCTTTATGCACATTCCGGTTCGCTATTGTCTATCGACCAATGGATGAAATCAGAAGGTAATATTGATGATATTCCACCTTCTACCATGGAAGGTTTAAAGTATAACGGCGAAATCTATTTATCACCGGTAGTTGAATCCGGAGTCGCATTATTTTATAATATCCGTTTGTTCAAGCAAGCCGGCATTCCATTACCTTCACAAGATCCGCATAAACCTTTGACATGGACAAAGGTGCTGGAAATTGCTAAAAAACTCAATGATCCAACTCATGAGGTCTTTGGAATAGATCCTGCCCAAGGATTTAGCGACGGAGAATCTCCAGCTTATTTTAAGCTCCCGCTATTATGGCAATTTGGTTCAGATGTGTTAGACCTGGAGGCAAATACAGCAGATGGATATTTAAATTCTGATCAAGCTTTAGAGGCATTACAATTTTATCAAAATCTTTATCATACACATAAAGTGGCTGCTGTTGAATTGCCGCCGGATCCGTTTGTCTCAGGGCATCTTGCTATGTCTGTAATGGGCTCTTGGACTTTAGCTGATTTTGAAAAGAACTTTCCGGAATTTAAGTTAGGAGAAGACTTTGGAGTTGCACCATTACCTAAAGAAGCGTATCAAGTTACTCCAAATGGAGGATGGGCTCTTGGGATTTCAACAAAATCCAAGCACCCTCTGGAAGCATGGGAATTTATTAAATATATAACAAGCTTTGAGGGGTCAGTGAAATATGTCGAAATGACAGGAGACTTGCCTGCAAGATACTCGGTAGCAGAAGAATTTCCGGAACTTAATAATTATCCGAAAAACATTTTTGTTCAACAAACCCAAAACTTTTCAAAAAATCGGCCGGTTACTCCAGTGTATCCTGTAATCAGTGATGCCATAAAGGATCTATTTGAAGATGTTGGTATAGGTGGAAAGGATGTAGAATCATCTGCAAATGAAGCAGTTGAAAAAATAAATAAGAGTTTACAAGATGTTAAAAGTAGTGAGTGAGGTTGTCTTATGGACAACCTCTTTTTGTTGTGTAAGAATCCAAAAATTTTATATATCAAGATCCAAAGATATTAAAATAATCCCTTTTAACCATTTGATATAGTTGAAATCACAAAGATAAGAAAAAAGAATGACGAAACAAAATGTTGAAGGGATTTGGTTTTACAGTAATTTTTGAAATCGCTTACCGAACCCGGTTACAACTAATTAAAAAGTCATTTCATTTTCTAAAGGGGGTTAATAGATTGCAAGATTTAACAAATGTGAAGAGTGATACCCAACTACCAGTTCAGGCTGTGAAAAACACAAAACTTAAAAGCAATATTGAGTATATCAAAAAGAATTATTTCCTTTACTTACTTATTGCTCCCGCTGTTATTCTTACGATTGTTTTTAAGTATGTTCCCATGTACGGAGCAATCATTGCCTTTAAAGATTTTAGTACGATTAAAGGAATTTTAGGAAGTGAGTGGGTAGGATTTAAGCATTTTGAGGATTTTCTAACCTCTCCAAATTTTGAAGTCATTTTTATGAGTACCCTTAAGCTTAGCTTGTACGGATTACTACTTGGTTTTCCAGTTCCGATTATTTTAGCCTTGATGCTAAATCAAGTTAGAAGAAACGCCATTAAGAAAAATGCTCAACTGATTCTGTATGCACCAAACTTTATTTCAGTTGTTGTTATAGTCGGGATGCTCTTTATTTTCTTATCTCCTACAGGACCAATTAATCATATCATTTCATTTATGACTGGAAAGCCCGTTATGTTCATGTCAGAGCCGGAATACTTCAGATCAATTTATATTTTGTCTGGAATTTGGCAAGCGGCAGGCTGGTCGTCCATCGTTTATGTGGCAGCATTAGCAAATGTTGACCCTGAGCTTCATAATGCAGCAACAATTGATGGTGCAAATATTTTACAGCGAATCATTCATATTGATTTGCCAACGTTGAAACCGCTAATGGCGATTATTTTCATTCTAGGCGCAGGTGGAATTATGGCGATTGGTTTTGAGAAGGCTTACTTAATGCAAACTTCGATGAATATACCGGCATCTGAGATTCTTCCAACCTATGTTTATAAAGTAGGATTACAAGCCGGGGATTATGCTTATTCAACAGCTGTTGGACTCTTTAATTCTGTTATTAATGTCATATTGCTCGTTGTCGTGAATTTCGTTGTGAAAAAGTTAAATGAAGGTGAAGGACTATATTAGGTTGAAAGGAGGATTTTACAATGATTAAGCACACACGAATAGATCGAATGATTTTATCTTTAAATAGTATTTTCTTATGTTTAGCGGTTCTCGTTGTTTTAGTTCCCTTGGTTTACGTCGTTATTGCATCCTTTATGGACCCTACAGTTTTACTGAACAAAGGTTTATCTTTTAATATCTCTGATTGGAGTCTTGAGGGGTACAAGCGGATATTATCAGATGATGCGATGGTGAGAGGGTTTTTAAATGCCATTCTATACTCTGTTGGGTTTTCAATTATTACAGTTGTTGTCTCTGTATTTGCGGCTTTTCCTTTATCAGTTCAGGGTTTTGTAGGAAAAAATGTATTTATGACGCTATTCCTTATCACAATGTTTTTTAGTGGAGGATTGATTCCTACTTATTTAGTTGTCAAAGATTTAGGAATGTTAAATACGATTTGGGCGATTTTGCTCCCCGGAGCTGTGAATGTGTGGAATATTATCCTGGCAAGAACCTATTTCAAGGGAATTCCACATGAATTACATGAAGCAGCAAAGGTTGATGGGGCTTCAGATTTACTTATCTTTTTCAAAATTGTGTTACCGCTTTCTAAACCGATCATCTTTGTACTGGCCCTTTATGCTTTTGTTGGCCAGTGGAACTCATATTTTGATGCCATGATTTATCTTGAAGATCCAAACCTGCATCCACTTCAACTGGTTTTAAGATCAATCTTAATTCAAAACCAGGCTGAACCTGGAATGATAAGTGATCAGCTTGCTATGGCTGAATTGGCAAAAGTATCTGAAATGATTAAGTACTCAGCTATTGTTATCTCAAGTCTACCGTTAATAGTAATGTATCCATTTTTCCAAAAGTATTTTGAAAAGGGTGTTATGGTTGGTTCATTAAAATAATGAATCAATTAGAGATAAATAATAAATCTACTATTTTGGGGGTAAGTTTATGAAACATGTAAAAAAAATGGTCTACTCTACTGCTGTTGCGATGTTGCTGTTATCCGGCTGCAGCAGTAAAAATGTCTCTTCTTCTGAAGACTACGAGCTTTCTGATATCTCCTTTCCATTAAAAGAAGAGGTCACACTTAAATTTTTGACACAAAGTTCACCCTTAGCACCAAAAGATCCAAATGAAAAATTAATTTATCAAAGATTAGAAGAAAAAACAGGGGTTAATGTTGAATGGAAGAACTACACAAATGATGTATTTGTAGAAAAAAGAAATTTAGCGATAGCAAGTGGAGATCTCCCTGACGCAATTATGGATGCCGGTTATGGAGACTATGATTTATTAAAACTAGCAAAAGATGGGGCCATTATTCCTGTTGAAGATTTGATCGATCAATACATGCCAAATCTTCAAAAAGTACTAGAAGCAGCACCTGAATATAGAGCCATGATGACGGCTCCTGACGGGCATATTTATTCTTTTCCATGGATTGAAGAACTAGGTACAGGGAAAGAAAATATTCACTCTGTTGATGATTTTCCGTGGATTAATGTCGAGTGGTTAGACAAATTAGGATTGGAAATGCCAACAACAATAGAGGAATTAAAAGAAGTACTGAAAGCTTTTAAAACACAGGATCCAAATGGAAATGGTGAAGCAGACGAAATTCCGATGTCATTTATTATTAATCACGGCGGTGAGGATCCGGCCTTTTTATTCGGCTCTTTTGGACTTGGGGACAACTGGGATCATACAGTTGTAAGCAATGAAGGTGAAGTATTATTTACAGCTGCAGATGAAGGCTACAAAGAAGCAATCTCCTATTTTAGTGATTTATATAAAGAAGGATTAATAGATGTAGAAGCATTTGAACATGATTGGAATAACTATTTAGCCAAAGGAAAAGATGAACGTTATGGCATGTATTTCACTTGGGATAAAGCAAATATTACAGGTATGAATGAAAAATATGAGCTAATGTCTCCATTAGCAGGTCCTGATGGTCATGTGAATGTGGCAAGAACAAATGGTATGGGCTTTGACCGCGGAAGAATGGTCATTACAAGTGCAAATAAAAACCTGGAACTTACAGCCAAGTGGATTGATCAATTATATGACCCACATCAATCTGTCCAAAACAACTGGGGGACATATGGTGATGAATCACAACAAAATATTTTTGAATTTGATGAAGCAGCTGGTATGTTAAAGCATTTGCCATTAGAAGGAGCGGCACCTGTTGAAGTACGCCAAAAAACAAGCATTAACGGACCTTTGGCGATCCTAGATGAATATTATGACCAAGTTACAACAAAACCAGATGATGCTGCATGGAGACTGGACTTAATGAAAGAAGTAATGGTCCCACATATGAAAGCAGAAAACACGTATCCAAAAGTGTTTTTCTCACTAGAAGAGCTGGATAAACTTTCAGAAATTGAAACAGATTTATTCGCTTATGTTAATAGAAAAAGAGCGGAATGGATGACAAATGGAAAAGTAGAAGAAGAGTGGAATGAATATTTAGCAGAGCTTGATCGTTTAGGTCTACAAGAGTGGTTGGAAATTAAACAAACGGGATATGATCGAAATCAATCTTAAAAATATAGGGAGGCTAACAATTAGCCTCTTTTGTGGATGGGGGGCGAAATCTGTCGATTGATAGAATATTGGTGAAAGTTGAAAGTTGAAATTTGATAGATTACTCTTCCAATCGTAAAAAATTCATATAAAAGGAGCTGTAAACAATGACTCAAAAATTAACTGAAAAGTACCGCCCGCAATTCCACTTTTCTCCGGAAGAAAAGTGGATGAATGACCCGAATGGAATGGTGTATTTTGAAGGTGAATACCATTTGTTTTATCAATACCATCCATCAGACACAATATGGGGGCCAATGCACTGGGGGCATGCGGTGAGTAAGGATTTAATCCATTGGGAGCATTTGCCGGTTGCCCTGTATCCTGATGAGCATGGTACCATTTTTTCAGGCAGTGCCGTTGTAGACTGGAATAATACAACAGGATTTTTTGACGACGAGCCTGGTTTAGTAGCGATCTTTACGCACCATGACACCTTTCCGGAGACAGATTCAGTCCGTCAGAGACAAAGTATAGCCTATAGCCATGACAAGGGGAGAACGTGGATAAAATACGAAGGAAATCCTGTGTTATCAGATCCTTCAATGACCGATTACCGTGATCCTAAAGTATTTTGGCATGAGCCTACAAGTAAATGGATCATGATTCTTGCAACAGGGCAATGCGTTACCTTGTATACATCTTCAAACTTAATAGATTGGGAATTTGCGAGTCAATTTGGGGACCATGATGGCTCACATGCGGGATTCTGGGAATGTCCTGATCTCTTTCCGTTACAGGTTGATCAAGATCCCAGCAATCAGAAGTGGGTCATGATCGTAAGTATTGGTGATACCGGTGAGTTTAGTGAAGGTTCAAGAACTCAATATTTTATTGGAGATTTTGATGGGACCACTTTTAAAAATGATAACGATGCAAAAAACGTGTTATGGCTTGACTATGGCAGAGATAATTATGCAGGTGTTAGTTGGTCAGATATCCCTGAGTCAGATGGTAGAAGAATTTATCTCGGATGGATGAGCAATTGGAGATATGCCAATCTTGTTCCAACGACTGATTGGCGAGGAGCGATGACACTGCCAAGAGAATTAAACTTAGTTTCAACTACTAATGGAATTCGATTAATTCAAAAACCTGTAACAGAAGTAAACAGTTTAAGAGAAAATGGTTTTCATCATGATGAAGAGGTAATAGTCAACACTCACCCGCTATCTATTACTCTTGATGATGCTTTACAGGAAATAAATATAGAAGTTGAAAACATAGATTCCTCGGTCATTGATTGTGTGATTAAACATTCAAATACAGAAGAAACGCTGATTCGATATGACACAGAAAAGGAAGAATTAACTGTTGATCGCACAAACTCAGGTGAACACAGCTTCTCATCTTCCTTTCGAGCCATACAACATGCACCATTATCAATGGTTCATAACAGGATAAAACTGCAAGTCTTCCTTGATACTTCATCAATTGAAGTATTTGCAAATGATGGAATCGCAGCAGTTACTAGTTTATTTTTTCCAACGGAAGGAAGTAAAAAACTAGAATTATCATCACAGCGTGGAAGTGTAAAAATCCACTCTCTGCAATTAACAAAACTTACATCCATTTGGGTCTGAGTAGGTTAAGGAGGTTGAACACAATAGGGCATTCAATTATTTGTATAGGTGAATTATTGATTGATTTTTTCTGTAAAGACGTGAACATTGATTTAATAGACGGACTAAATTTTGAAAAACAAGCCGGCGGAGCCCCTGCCAATGTATGTGCGACGATTGCATCTTTGGGTGGAGATGCCATGTTTTGTGGAAAGGTTGGGGCTGATCCATTTGGGTATTTCTTGAAAAAAACACTGGATACCGTGAATGTTGATACATCCATGCTTTTATTTGATAGAGAGCATCCGACCACACTGGCCTTTGTATCCTTACAAGGTAATGGTGAACGTGACTTCGTCTTTAACCGGGGAGCAGATGCGTATCTCCATGAACAGGAAATAGACAAAACGGCATTTAACCAAGCAGAAATTATTCATTTCGGATCTGCGACTGCACTATTGGAAGATCCCTTCCGCAGCACATATCTGAATATGATGAAACGAGCAAAAAAAGATAGGAAGTTTATTTCGTTCGATCCTAATTATAGAAAAGATTTATGGAAAGAACGCAGACCGCAATTTATCGAATTCACTAAAGAAGCGATCGCTTTAGCTGATTTTGTGAAGGTAAGTGAAGAGGAAATAGGGATTATCACGGAAAAACATGATGTAAGAGCAGGAATAGATGACCTTCATCAATTAGGAGCATCCATTATATCCGTTACATTAGGAAAGACCGGGACTCTTGTATCGAATGGAAACAGAAAAGAGCTTATTCCAAGTATTGAAGTAAATGCGATAGATTCAACCGGAGCCGGTGATACATTTGTAGGAGCTGCTTTATTTCAAATCGCAAAAAAGAAAAATCCCCATGATATCGTCCATTCTTTTCAAGACTTAAAAGATATCATTTTATTTAGCAATAAGATTGGGGCATTTACATGTACTCAAATAGGGGCAATATCTGCTGTGTCTAAATTACAATCCAATTTTTGTGTATGAGAGGACATGAAGTGAATATGAAAGGGATGAAGGAACGTTGCCTTAATCCCTTTTCTATTGCAAATTAATGAAAGCGTTTACTATATTAAAGGAGCTGTGATGAATGAAGAATATTAAAAAGACGAAGCTCGTGATTCTGCTTGTATTTGTTTTTTCAATCATTTATATGGATCAGCATTTTCAAGTACAGGCAACAGAACAAAATGCAGCAATCTTTGGATATATACCTATAACCGGTTCCTGGATGCAGGAGAATAATGGTGTAATCAGAGGAAAGAGTGATAAGAAACAACCAGGACTCATCTTATCATCAACAGAGGTCGGAAATTTATTTATCTATGAAGCAACGGTGAAACTTAAGTCCTCATCTTCCGGCTCACTTGTTTTTAGAGCAAATAAAATGGGAACGGAAGGATACATGCTACGTATAGATTCAAAGAAAAACAGTGTTCAATTAGTTGATATTAACTCAGGTAAACGTATTGGAGAGCAAATAAAGAAGCAGTTAAAAGAAGATGTCACTTATAAGATAAAAATAGCAGCGGATGGTCCATCAATTAAAGTATTCTTGAATGATAGAATCGTTGCCGATATAAAAGATTTTAAACATTCAAAAGGATTTACCGGCTTTAACATTGATCATGGTACAGCAGAATTTAGTCAAGTTTTTGTTCATGAGGTGAAAACAAATCTAACCGAATGGGCAATGACAGATCAATGGTCGGCAACTACACAAGGGTTAGCAGGGAATGCTAGATTAAATGAAAACATCTATGCTTTAACAAAAACAAAGGTAACCGATTTTAACTTTGAAGCGAATGTGATGATTAATGACAAAAGTGGTATCGGAACATTACTTTTTAGAGCAGATCAAAAAGGTTTGCAAGGATATGGCTTGCAAATAGATGCTGATAAAGATCAAATTCGACTGGTGGATACAAAACGTAATAAAGTTATTTCACATTATAACGAAACGATTGATACAGGATCGCTTTATCACATTAGAGTAAAAGCGATAGGAAAATCATTACATATATTCTGGCAGAATAGCTCCAATCCGATTATTACGGCTCAAGATCCAATCTATGATCAAGGTCTAGTAGGGCTTAAGGTTAGTAATGGAAATGTTGTGTTTCAGAATATTCAGGTGAGTGATGTATCTACGAACTTAGAGGGATGGCAAACACATAATGGGGAATGGCTTCCACATTTTGAAGGGATTATGGGCAAAAGTCCTGAATCAGAAAACACTTATTATATGGCAGAATCCGAGGAAGCGGATTTTATTTTGGAAGGTGATTTAAAGGTAGATCCTTCGACTCCATATGGTACTGCCGGCATTGTTTTTCGTGCAAATTCAGATGCAACAAAAGGGTATATGATAAAGCTGGATCCTAATTTAAATCAGGTCCGTTTATTAGATCTACGCGGAGATCGAACAATTGGCCTTGCTGAGAGAAAGATTGAAACAGGTAAGACCTATCATTTTGAGATCCATGCAAAAGGTCCAACAATGAACGTGTATTTAGATGGATATGCGGTGCCTGTGATCGCAGAACAAGATTCAACATATTCCAGTGGGAAATTTGGTTTAAATGTGTATAATGGTTCAGCATATTTTCAACATGTTTATGCAACCAAATTCGATCAATATTATGAAGAGCTCTATCGACCTCAGTATCATTATACACAGGCCAGAGGTGCAGCCAGCGATCCGAATGGCTTGGTTTATTATGAAGGGGAATACCATCTTTTTCACCAAGATGGTGGTAAATGGGCACATGCAGTTAGTACAGATTTAGTTCATTGGAAGCGATTACCTATCGCTATTCCTTGGAATGAAATGGGGCATGCATGGTCCGGTTCTGCTGTTGTGGATAAGGATAATGTTTCAGGTTTATTTAATGAAGAAGGCTCGGGATTAATTGCTTTTTATACATCTTTTAATCCAGCTAAACATAATGGTGATCAAAAGGTTGGTGTAGCTTATAGTCGGGATAAAGGAAGAACATGGGAGTTTTATGATGGAAATCCGATCATACCGAATATAGGTGAATTCTACGGTGGGGAAGGCTGGGACTTCCGTGATCCGAAAGTTGTTTGGGATGAGGACCATAATCAATGGGTGATGGTCATTTCAGGTGGAGATCATATTCGTTTCTTTACGTCTAAGGATTTATTGAATTGGGAGATGATTGACTCATTTGGCTATGGAGATTATGTCAGAGGCGGAGTATGGGAATGTCCGGACTTTTTTCAGCTTCCTGTTGATGGTGATAACGGAAAGAAAAAGTGGGTACTCTCAATCAGTACCGGGGCAAATCCAAATACAAACGGCTCTGATTCTGAGTACTTTATCGGAACGTTTGATGGAAAACAATTCGTAAGTGACCATCCAGCTGGTGTTGTCTTAAAAAATGAATTTGGAAAAGAAATGTATGCTGCGATGTCTTTTTCTGATATCCCAGCTTCAGATGGTCGAAGAATTTCTTTAGGATGGATGAGTAACTGGGATTACCCATTTAGCTTCCCGACTTCTCCTTGGCAGGGACAAATGTCAATACCACGTGAAGTGATGTTAAAAACTGTACCTGGTGAAGGTGTTCGTTTAGTTCAACAACCGATAGAAGAATTAAAACAGTTAAGAGGAAGTCATACATCCTGGAGTAACAAGCTTGTAAAACCTAATACGGCTAACTTACTCTCAGAAATGAGGGCTACAGCATTTGAAATCGTAGCGGAAATTGAATTACCGGAAAATAACAGAGCGGAGGAATTTGGGTTTCGGCTAAGAAAATCAGATACACAACAAACAGATGTTGGCTACAATGTAACAAATTCAAAAGCGTTCTTTGATCGATCAAAATCTGGAGAAACCGACTTTTCTGAGAAATTTTCTACACGACATGAAACGAACGTCAAACCAGATAATAATCGAATAAAAATGCGAATGTATGTAGATGAATCATCTGCAGAAGTATTTGTGAATGACGGTCAGGCCGTGTTCTCAAATGTTATCTTTCCGGACGGTGCCAGTGATGAAATGAGCTTCTATTCAAAAGGTGGCGATGTGAAAATTTTATCATTGGAAATTTATCCATTAAGAGGAATTTGGAAGGAAGCATCAAATAACAGTACGACAACTAACAGGATCGTTATGGATCACCAAAAGCTTGCACTAAGAGTAGGTGAGACACATAAGCTCTCAGCGGTTGGGCTTCCTTATTCTGATAAAAATCAAAAATTAAACTGGAGATCAAGCAATCCATCCATCGTTGAAGTGAAAAAAATAGATCATAACAATTCTGAGATTAAAATAGTTGGACATGGAAGATCAATGATTACTGCTACTACGAAAAATGGAAAAGTGGTGGGAACAACAATAGTAGAAAGTAAAGCATCCTTTCATATTGTAGATGCAAAAAGCGGGAAGGTATTATCTGTTGAGGGGACATCAAATGGATCGAAAGTAAATATTCAACAGAAGAAAGATGCGATAGAACAAATTTGGAATATGGAAAGAAATCAATCAGGCAGCTATAAGGTTATGTCCTCCAAAAGCAATAAAGTTCTCGATGCATCGGGAATTTCAAATGGTGATGACGTGCAAATTTGGGAATACTTTGGTTATGGAAATCAACAATGGTACCTAACTCCAAATCCAGATGGCACATACACCTTCAATGCAGTTAATAGTGGGAAAGTATTAGAAGTTCCTAAAGACAGTAATGAAGATGGAACAGTTGTGGAAATTAACGAAAAAAATCCTGAGGGATCTCAAAATTGGAGACTGATTGAAACAAGTAAACCTTCGAAAGATTAAAATAATGTGATAAGGCCCTTTCAGCTGAAAAGTTATGAAAGGGTTTTTTTGGGGTAAGAGTATGATATCGACCATATTTCACACTCTATAACTAAAACGTCTAAAAGTAGGTGAAAGAATGAAAAAGAAGGTAACGATCATCGGTGGAGCAGGGACAATAGGAAGTATATTAGTGAACGGTCTGTCTGATACATATGACTTTGTTATTCTTGATAAAAATGTACACTCTACTTCATTACCATGTCATGCTATTGAAGTAGATGCAACAAACTATCAAGACTTACTGGATAATATACCAAAAGATACGGAAGCAATTATAAACTTATTAACGATTAAATCAAAAGATGATTTAAAGAATATTGACCAATTTCATAAAATGACAAACATACACTTTGTAGCTTCATTTTATCTATTACACGCAGCCGTTGCACTAGGAATAAAGAAGCTCGTCTATGCAAGCAGCAATCACGCAACAGATTACTATGAAAAAGATGGACGTTCAACATTAGATAGAAAAATTACAATTCATGATTACCCTTTTTCAAGAGGACTATACGGTGTATTAAAGCTTGCATCAGAAAATATAGGACATATCTTTGCAGGAGAAAAAGAAAATAATTTGTCTGTCATCAACTTACGAATCGGCAGTGTATTAAAGGATGAATATGAATCAGTAAAAAAACAACAAAGATTGCACCATACCTTACTATCACATGAGGATACGATACAGCTTTTTCACTTGGCTCTTCAATCGACGGTAAAATACGGAACTTATTACGGTGTTTCCGATAACCCGAATAAACCATGGTCAACAGAAAATGCATGGGAGGAATTAGGGTTTTCATCAGATGTTAATGCAGTTGATGTATTGAATAGGAACATAGAAGGGCTGGAAAAGGGTTGAAGAAGATGCGGAGACTTAAAGTTTGGTTGAATTATCTTAAATGTAACCGTAATCACGCTTGAAGTTGGTCGAATTGCATGAAATGTAACCGTAATCATCGTAAAAAGTGGTTGAAAAGGAGTACTTTGCTCGGAGGTTGGTTGAATTCTGCTAAATGTAATCGTAATCACAAAAGAAGTTGGTCGAATCCTATAAAATGTAACCGTAATCACCATCAAAAGTGATTGATAAAACCGTAATGACTAACAGCAGTCTTTCTGCAGAGCAAAATAATCCATATAACATGATGTGGAAATCCATTGTTAATTACTTAAAGAAGGAGTAACCTTAACACTACTATAAGTAAGAAGGTGGGGTTTGGTGAAAAAGCGATCGCTATTTACGGAGTATTTTCTCCAACACAAATGGGAGTATATGCTGGGAGCAGTGTTATTAACAATTTCTCTGGCTCTTCAATTAATGGTTCCTTTGGTGTTAGAGGAGTTTACGAATGGAATTCAATATGCCACGATCACAGCAAGTGATCTGATGGAGTTAGCTGTTTACTTTATTTGGTTAGGTCTGGGAATTTTCGTTTTTCGTTCTTGCGGCCGCATTTATATTTTCCGTTTATCAAGAATGCTTGAACGTGATTTGCGTACCCGGTTATTTCAACATTGGGAGAAGCTTCCTGCGGAATATTATCAAAATCAAAGAATCGGTAATCTGATGGCTCATGCTGTAAACGATGTGAATGTGCTTCGTCAAATTGGGATGCAAGGTGTTTTTCAAATGATTGAAGCATTTATTTTAATAACGATTGGTATTTTCCTTATGGCAGGTACGATTAATTTGTACCTTACTTTACTCGTCTTCATTCCATTGCCGGCCTTAACATACCTGGCCTACCGTTTCCGAATAAAAATTCGCATGCATTCAACGAAGGTGCAGGAAGCCATCGGTACGATAACAAGCCGTGTGCAAGAGTTTTGTACCGGAATAAGGGTCATTAAAACGTATGTTCAAGAGCAGGAAGAAATGAAAAAGTTTATGAAGGAAAATGATCAAAACATAAAGGCGAATCAACAACTGATCCGTGCAAATTCACTTTTCACTTCACTTAGTCAGGGAATTGTAGGACTTAGTTACTTACTATCTATCGTGTTTGGCTCTATTTTGGTCATGCGGGGTACGATTACGCTTGGAGAATTTGTTGCATTTAATACATACCTGTCCCTGCTTATTTCACCAATAGAAAACCTTGGAAAAGTGATCAATTTATTTCAACAAGGAAAAGCTGCTGATCAACGATTATCTGAAGTGCTTGCTACAGAGCCAGCCATTAAAGATGAAAGAGATGTTATTCCTGTTATGGCTCTGAGTGGAGACATTGATATCAAAAATCTATCCTTTCAGTATCCAAACAGCCAACTAGAAGCTCTTCATAATATTAATTTATCAATTAAAAAAGGAACAAGTTTAGGAATTGTTGGGAAAATTGGCAGTGGGAAATCGACCTTAGTCAATCTTCTATTACGACTATATAATCCACCTAAAGGCACCATTTTTATTGATCAATACGATATACGAAAACTCCCACTTCATGTTTTAAGATCTTCAATAGGATACGTCCCGCAAACGAACTTTCTTTTTTCTTCTACTATTCAAGATAATATTGCCTTCGATCCAAAAGATTATCAAACGAAACATGTTTTTCGAGCAGCTCGGCAGGCTGAAGTTTATGCAGATATTCAAGGGTTTACTGAAGGTTTTCAAACGGCATTAGGGGAAAGGGGACTTTCATTATCAGGTGGTCAAAGACAACGGGTTAGTATAGCTCGTGCATTAATAAAAAATTCACCCATCTTAATATTTGATGATAGTTTAAGTGCTGTTGATGCAAAAACGGAGGAAAGGATTCTATACACTTTGAAAGCGGAAATGAAGGAGAAAACTTCGATCATGATCAGTCACCGTATTTCAACGATACAGCATGCCGATCAAATTATTGTAATGGATAAAGGGCAAATTGTTGAACAAGGTACACATGAAACACTGCTTAGAAAAAATGGGATCTATAAAAATATGTATGTTCAGCAATCAAATGAAATGGTCATGGAAACCTCAAACGAAAGAACAATTCGTTTAAAGAAGTGGGGGAATGAACATCGCTAATATGAGCGACCGTCAGTTATTAGGAAGAATGCTTGGTTTTGCAAAGCCATATTGGAAAAGAATTATCTTATCTATTTTTATCACAGGGTTGATTGTCATTGCTAGCCTCGCCCAGCCTTATATTATTAAAGTAGCGATAGACACGTATATAAATGGAATCTACTCACCGATGGTTGTCGTAAGTCAGGATGAGGCAGATGATATGAAAAACAGGTTGAATCATCTTGATGTGAAGTTTCAGGAAACGGCTAGCTTAGAAGAAAAAGTATATATTAGATTACCAGGTTCTAAAAATGAACAGGAGATCCAAGACTTAGAGAAGGCAGCAATTGTTTCAATTGAGAATACTCATTATCTGGTTCAAGGCTGGAATGAAGGATTATCAAAGGCAGAGGAATATCAACTCCATTCATCGACTAATCAAATAGAAATTGATGGGGAGCTATTTCCGGTCAATCATTTGAGTCAGGCGGAAATGAATCAATTTCGAGACCAAGATTATACAGGCCTGCTAATATTGGGGGCGATTTATTTTATTCTCATCGCTAGTTCTGCTGTTCTTACCTTTTATCAGCAAAATACGCTGCAATATACTGGACAGTCAATTATATATGATATTAGAGAGACTATTTTTAAGCACCTTTCGAAAATGTCGATTTCTTTTTATGGAAAGCATCCAATCGGAAGATTAGTCACAAGAATTACCCATGATGTAGAGGCTCTCAATCAATTATATTCACAGGTTATTGTTAACTTAATTAAGGAAATTCTTATTCTTTTAGGCATTATATTGATCATGTTACATCTGAGTGTAAAGCTTACATTAGTTAGTTTGATTGTCATACCGGCTGTTATGATTACAACCATTTATTTTAAAACGGTTATGAGAAAGGCACAGCGAAAAATACGCCTTATTTTATCAAAGCTTAATTCGTTTCTTGCTGAAAATTTATCAGGTATGAGTATTATCCAGCTATTTGTTCGAGAAGAAAAACAGCTTGAACAATTTAATGAGTTGAATGAACGTCATTATAAAGCTGGAATGCGACAGACGATTTTAAATTCGATTTTTAATCCCTCCATTGGTTTTTTTGGTAATCTTTCTCTTGCATTACTTGTTTGGTTTGGAGGAAGAAATGTTTTGGAAGGTGCTATAACTTTTGGTATTGTGTATGCCTTTACACATTATGTTAGGCAATTTTTCGAGCCGCTAAGGGCACTTGCTGATCAGTTCAACCAAATTCAGTCTGCACTAGCGTCAGCAGAACGTATTTTTGAAACCTTGGACACAAAGTCAACGATCCTTAATCCTCATAATCCGAAAAAACTAGGGAGCGATATTAAAGGAGAAATCCGCTTTGACCATGTATCTTTTGCTTATAAGAATGAGGAATGGGTGTTGAAAGATATTCATTTTCATATTCAACCTGGGGAGACGGTTGGAATTGTAGGGGAAACAGGTGCAGGAAAGAGCTCGATTATTCAGCTTATTAACCGTTTTTATGACATCCAAAAGGGAAAGATTTGCCTAGATGATGTGAATATAAAGGATGTTCAACTGTCAGAGCTGAGAAAACATATCGGGATTATTCAACAAGATAGCTTTGTTTTTTCCGGAACTGTTTTTGATAATATTCGATTAAATCAGCAGGATATTACGAATGAAGACATCATTAAGATGGCGAAATCTGTCAACATTGACGCCTTTTTCCACACTTTACCAAACCAATATGAAACAGTGCTAGGTGAGCAAGGGACTGTATTATCTACAGGGCAAAATCAGCTATTATCATTTTTAAGAGCAATTATTGCCAATCCTAAAGTGTTAATCCTTGATGAAGCAACAGCAAATATTGATACAGAAACAGAAGCGGTTGTCCAAAAAACATTAAGAAAAATCTCTGAAAATCGCACCACGATCATCATTGCCCATCGGTTATCAACCATTCAGCATGCAGATAAAATTATCGTCTTAAATAAGGGGAAGATCGTGGAAATGGGGAATCATCAAGAGCTTCTAAAATCGAGGAATATGTATTATCAACTATGTAAGAGTCAGAGCAAAGCAAATCGTTCAAGAGTTCGGGTGTGAAAAAATTTGAAGGTAGGGCTTGAAGGATGAAGCTCTACCTTTTGTTTGGATGATTAGAAAGCTCTCCGCTAATCTGTTTGTGATCTTCACAATATTGAGATGGGGAAACCCCAATAATTCGTTTAAAGGTTCTGCTAAAATATAATTCATCACCATACCCAACGGTCTGGCTTACTTCTTTTATTTTTACATCAGATAAGACAAGTAGTTCTTTTGCACGGTCGATACGTAGATGTGTTAAATAATCGATCGGACTTAAGCCGATATATTTTTTGAAAAGTCTGGAATAATGGCTGGTACTCAATCCGGCAATTTGAGATAGTTCAGACAGGGTGATTGTATTTTTATAATGATTAATCATGTACTCAATTGTTCCTTCAATCGCTTTTTTGCTATCACCGCTTATCATTTGAGAGTTGAAATCTTCCACAAAGGTTAATAACAGCTCCCCAAAAACAATTCTTTTCTGCATATTAACGGTGGTCCCTTGTCTTTTTGCTAATGAGCTTAGCTGCTCAAGTAAAACCGTTACGGCGGAATGATTGCTAATTGTATAAACTCCTTTAAGCGGAAAAGGTACATCCTGTGAATGTTTAAATTGCCATACATCTTTATCCTCAAAAGCCATTGCATATGAAAAACGAACATAATAAAATTCCAATGGATTCGTACGGTATGACTTCTTATCACATACCATTTGAGGAGTGAAAATAACGAGTCTGCCTGGCTGTAATTTATGCTTCTTCCCGTTAATGACGACTTCTCCCCTTCCTTTTGTTACATACCAAAGGGAGTAATAACGCGGCCTTTTATTTTTTCGGACCCAATCAGGTGGACATGTTTTATGTCCGGCTAATAATATAGAAAAAATTAGCTTATTTAATGAAGATGAAAGGTTTCTCATGCTGTGACACAAATGACAATCCCCTTTCCAAATTACTGCATTTATCATACTATCCATACGCAAAATCCATGAAAATAGAACAAATCTTATACCTGATACATAGAATCCTAATCATACTCTTAAGATCACATAGTAATCATTAAAACATATGATTGTTTCATCTCTAAAGAGAGGTTAGACATCATCATACATATGAATGAAAATGGAAATAGGAAAATCTATATCAGAAGCTGGGGGATAAGAGAATGTCTCAAAACAAAAATCCAACCATTTTTATAGCAGGTGATTCTACTGCTTCTTCATACCCAATAGAAAGAGCTCCACAAGCAGGGTGGGGGCAGGTATTACACCAATTCTTTACTGATGATATAACCATTGCAAATGAAGCCGCATCAGGAAGAAGCTCAAAAAGCTTTATTTTAGAAAAAAGACTAACGAAAATTAATGAACATATCAAGGAAAACGATTACCTATTTATTCAATTTGGGCATAATGATTCTAAAACAGATGAAAGATTTACAGATCCATTTACAGATTTTAAACATTATTTGAAACAGTATATTCATGTAGCCAAAAAGCATAAAGCAACACCTATTTTACTAACACCTGTGCAAAGAAGAAGCTTTGATGAGTATGGAAATGTAAATGAAACACATGGCAATTATCCGGAAGCAATCCTTCAACTAGGAAAGGAAGAAAACGTTCCAGTAATCGATTTAGGAAAGAGAAGCAAAGTATATTTTGAAAACATAGGTACTGATAACACCAAAAAAATCTTTCTTTGGCTTGATCCAGGTGAACATTCTAATTACCCGAATGGACTACAAGATAACACTCATTTTTCTGAAAACGGAGCCCTTGAGGTTGCAAGATTAATAGTTGGAGGAATTCGAGATTTAGATTTACCAATTGAAAAATATCTTATATATTGAAGTAATTTTACTAATAGATTGTAGGTTATGAATTTTTTCAAAAAAGCTACAGTGGAATGGAGCGGAAGACACTCGGCTCCTGCGGGAGAAGAGGAATGGCGAGACCTCACAGGCGAAACCGAGGAGGCTTGACTTCCTCCCCGGCGAATCTTGTGTCTGGAGCGCAATGGAACGAACTAGTTTAGAAAAAGGAGGAGAGTTCACTTTGTTAAATCCCGATGACTTTCTTGAAAATTTATATAATGACACTGTTCCAAAAGCAAAAGTTTATGACCAACAATGGCAAGAACAAACAAAATCTAAATTTGAACAATTGATTGGTCGTTTTCCATACCCAGAAGAAACTTCATTGAATCCTAAACTTATAGAAAAAACGGAAAAAGATGAATATTGGCGTTTAAAAATAGAAATAACAACTATCGGCCAGCTACGGTGTCCCACTTATGTCCTTCTCCCGAAGAAAGAAACAAACACAAAAGTCCCTGCCATACTTGCTCTTCATGGTCATGGCTATGGAAATAAAGAAATGGTTGGGTTAAATCATAATGGAACTGAAATTGAAGGAGAGCCGGGCATTCATACGAATTGTGCAATAGAACTTGTACAAAAAGGGATGGTTGTTGTTGTACCAGAGTTAATTGGGTTTGGTGAACGAAAGCTGGCAAAAGATGCTGAATCTAGCGAGCCTAGTAGTAGTTCATGCTTTTCAATTGCAAGTCAATTGCTATTAATGGGGAAAACGATAGCCGGATTGAGGGTGTTTGAATGTAGAAGAGTCATAGATTACATACAAACGATTGATATGGTTGATCAAGACAGAATTGGTTGTTTTGGTTTTTCTGGCGGAGGTCTTGTAGCAGCCTTTACCTCAATCGTCGATGAACGGATAAAAGCCACTGTTCTTTCCGGCTATACCAATACATTTAAAGGCAGCATCATGGATCGAAATCACTGCCTTGATAATTATATTCCAGGAATTTTACAACTAGGTGAAATGCCTGAGTTGTTGGGGTTACTTACACCAAGACCTTTGTTTATTGAGTCAGGAAAAAATGATACAGTATTTCCAATTAATCATGCAAAAGAAGCGTTAGAAACCATTAATGAAATTTACAGAAGGTTTAATGCGGAAAATCAGATAGATCAACACTTTTTTGATGGAAAGCACGAAATATGTGGTGACAAGTCCTATAACTGGCTTTTAAAAAACTTGGCAGGATCTAATGAATAGAAGTGATTCCACAACATTTTATATGAAGATAGTAAAGAAGGTAAAAAGGGCATCCTATCTAGACCGGCTCTTTTTACTTTGTAATCTGTCGATTTTTTTTTATATAATCATTACGTTATGTCATGTTCACTAGATCACTTTATTATATGGAACCCTATTTTCATACATTAATTTGATCTAACTGTTTTGATGATTATAGCGATAATGTTAAAAATAAAGTAGGTTTTATGTAAGCGTTATCAAAAGAAAGATCAATAAAGGAGGTATTTAATTGTGAAAATGGCAGTATATGTGAGTAACAGCATATTGACATTAAAAATAGTGGAATCATATAATGATAACTAATGTAAGCGTTTTATCGGTAGGGAAGAGGTGATGATGTTGAAACAAAAACCAAAATATTTTTATCGCATTTTTTTACCTTTTGTTTTAGCAGGTACTCTTGTTGTGATCTTATTTAATGGCTTTGCGTATTTTTTTACCAAGGCTTCATTTGAAGAGAAGATTATTTTGGAGAAGCAGGAAAATGTTGTTCAAATCATGAATACGCTCGAACAGAAAATGCAAACATTAGATTATTCACTTAATTCCTATGTTCATGATTCCTCATTTAAGCAATATATTAAAGAACCTTTAACCGTAAAGAATTTTGATATTTATCAAGCAATTGATAAACAATTAAACTACATTTCTTCATTCGGACCAAGTCAAACAACCATAGAATTAGTAAGCTTACAAGGAAACTGGAAGATAAATCAATACGGATTAAAAGCAGTTACTAAAACAGAAATGGATTACATTGTATCAAATTATATGTCACTTCCACACCCCTCTACATGGTTGAAGGAAGAAAATGTGGAAAATGAGATTAAGCTTATCAAACAAACCCCCTATTATCAGTCAACAAAAAACGGCGTTCTCATAGTACATATCCCATTAAAGTCATTATCAAGTCTAATCTATAATCAGGCTGAATCAAATCCTGTCTATATTTATAATCAAGATGGAATATTAATCTATCAAAATGATGCAGAACCACAGGAAAAAGAAATTAAGCATAATATTATTTCTGACTTAGTAAATCACCACCAAGGACAAGCTGGGATCTATCCAGTTGATACACAACAAAAAGACCAATATAAATTGGTTTATTCAAAATCAGGATACAATGGATGGTTATATGTTACAAAAATAAAAGATTCAGAGTTTACTGAGGCAATGAAACCAACCATTATTGGAACTATTTTGATGAGTGTTTTTATGCTATCAGTGACAATAATTATAGGTTATGTTAGCTCCGACTACTTTTCTAAACCAATTCGTGAACTGCAGAAATTCATCCCTAAAATGCAAAAAAATGATTATAAAGATGAATTTGAGCTTATCGGAAGTTCGATTCGTGAAGTTATAAATAAAAATCAGTCCCTTGAAAATGTAATTACAAGCCAGCATGAACAATTAAAAACATTATTTATGTTGAATCTTTTTCACGGACGTATGAATGAGCAGGAAATTCAAGAGCAACTGCAGGATTTTAAGTTCCAACAAAAGTGGAAAAGTTTGTATGTTCTTGCTATTCAATTTGATCATCTTGAAAACAATAATTATTCAAGAAAGGACAAAGACGTCCTCTTATTTTCAATCAATCAGCTCGTTTCTGACATTATTAGTAAGGATGAGCAGTTATCACCGGCTGTTATTGATTCAAGAACGCAAGCAACCATTTTACTTTGCCAAAACGAGGATACTGATCAGCATATATTAGTCATAAACAATTATATGGAAAGAATTCAAAAAGTGGTGAAAGAGATTTTTAATTTGACAGTTAGTGTAGGTATAAGTAGCCCATTTAAAGATTTAGGAGACAGTAAACTTGCACTTCAACAAGGAATTGAAGCCCTTAAGTACCGCTTAAAGGTAGGAAAAGAATCGATTATTTTTTATGAAAGTGTTTCAGCTATTTTTAATAGCAATGAAATTAAGACATATTTTCCGAAAATTCTTGAAAATCAGTTGTTCGATTCAATTAAATTAGGAGAAAACAAAAAAGCAAAAGAAACGCTACATCAACTGCTTGCAGATTTGTTTAAAAATAATCATAATCCTCATGAACTTGAAGTTAATATTATGCGGTTTATCAATGATTTAGTTAGTTTTATGCACGTGTTGGGTATGAACACTTTAATTATTGAGGATCATAAAACATTGTATAATGCCATTTCAGAAATGAAAACTTCCGAAGAAATTGAAATGTTTGTAAAACATAAAATCGTATATCCTATGATCAATGCGATTACTGAACGTACTGATTATCAATATAAAACGATCTCAGATAAAATTGTTCATATTATTCAAAATGAATTTGATACAGAACTTTCTTTAGAAAATATAGCAGCCCGTCTTCATTATAATAAAAATTATTTAAGTAGTATTTTTAAGAAGGAGTTCAATCAATCGTTTAGTGAATATCTTGCATTGTATCGATATGATATGGCGAAGAAATGGCTGAAAGAAACAGATATGTCAGTAAAGAAAATCTCGGAAAAGCTGCAATATAATAATTCTCAAAATTTTATCCGTTCCTTCCGTAAATATGAAGGAATAACACCGGGGAAATATAGGGAATTGCATTGTGGTGAGACATTGGTTTATAAGAAAAGTTGATGAAAGTTTCTTTTTGTTTCAAAATAATAGAGTGTATAAGAAACATCCCCTTTATACAATTTGTAATTTGAACATTGTAGGGGATGTTTTTACTATGTAAAGCGCTCCGTTATATTCTATAGTAAAGCCTTTAGAACAGGCCGTTACATTGCGCTGCAGACACTCCATGCGTCGGGGAGGAAGCTGAGCCCTTCTCGGCTTTGCCTGCGGGGTCTAAGCCTTTCCTCTACTTCCCGCAGGAGTCGAGTGTCTTCCGCGCGATTCCACTATCTATTAAAAAGTAATCTGCATCTACAATTCTTTCTAAAACATTCAATTAAAAATAATAAAGACTACCGTATCGAATATAGTAGTCTCTATTGTTATTCACATAAGTATTTTCTTCTTACTCATATTAAGCCTTCACAGAGCCTACAAAGGCACCTTTTACAAAGTATTTTTGCAAGAATGGGTAGACGATTAGCATAGGGATTGTTGCTACTGCGATAACGGCCATTTTGATTGTTTGTGCCGGTGGAACGATATCAACAGCGGAATTATCTGCCTGCATGCCGCTTGATACGATAACAATTTGACGCAGTAACACTTGAATAGGCCATTTACCTGAATCATTTAAGTAAAGAATTGCATTTGTATATTCATTCCAATATGACACTGCGTAAAATAATGAAATTGTTGCGATTGAAGGCAGAGATAACGGCAGGATAATTTTGAAGAAAATCATAATATCGTTGTAACCGTCAACCTTTGCTGATTCTTCCAAGCTGTCCGGAATGGCTTGGAAAAAATTCCTCATAATAATTAAGTTAAATGCACTAATTGCGACTGGCAAAATTAGTGCCCAATACGTATCAATAAGGCCTAAATTCCTTACGACAAGATAGGTAGGAATCATCCCTCCGCTAAAAAGCATGGTAAAGACTACGATAAAGTTGATCCCTTTCCTTCCATATAAGTACTTTCTCGATAATCCGTAAGCCATGAAAGCAGTTAAAACCATACTAACGAATGTACCAACACCTGTTACACCAATTGAGACGGCAAAGCTCCTAAAAATCGTAGGTGTAGAAAAAATATAGTGGTAAGCATCCAAAGTAAAAGTTGTTGGAAAAAGTATAAATGTTTTTTCAACAACCTCCTGTGTTGTTGCGAAGGAACTTGAGATAACGTTTACAAATGGGAGAAAACAAGCTAACCCAATTAGCAGCAGGACCGTATAGTTAAGGAAATTAAAAATACGATTGCCTAAAGAACTTTCATACTTCAATCGAAACCCTCCATTTCAATTTATATTTATCTATATTTCTATTTCCAATATAGCAACCGAAAAATAAGCATGTCTATAATCATTTCCACAGTAGTTATTTCATGCCATGATTATGGATCTTACTAAGAATAATCATGGCAGGTTAAAAGTACTCAATAGATCATATTGACAACAGAAAGCGATTACAAACGGTGTCGGAGAATAGTTTCTGACAGAATGATTGTAGACGTTACGCTATGAAATAGATTAATTTTGAATTGTACAAACATATACGGAGAAAAATTGAGGGAGGATTTCTGTGTGAGGGAAACAATGATTCCTATAAAAGATCAGCATAGCGTGCAAACTGTTCCAGATAAGAAAGCAATCAAGCGAGAAATCAGAAGAAAGAATATTGCAAGTATAGGCAGAAATAAATATTTGTATTTTATGATATTGCCAGGTCTCTTGTATTTCATTATTTTTAAGTATGTACCAATGGGAGGACTGATCATCGCCTTCCAGGATTACCAGCCGTTTTTAGGGATTTCAGGAAGTCCTTGGGCCGGTTTTAAACATTTTATTCGGTTATTTACAGAACCAACCTTTTTTATGTTGTTAACAAACACACTGTTTTTATTTGCATTAAATTTATTTGTCTTTTTCCCGATTCCTATCATATTGGCATTAATGTTAAATGAAGTAAGAGGGAAAATCTTCAAAAGCACAATTCAAACTGTTATATATATCCCGCATTTTATGTCATGGGTTATTATTGTATCGATTTCATACGTCTTCTTAACAGTAGATGGAGGAGTTATTAATGAATTGATTGCCAAAGCAGGCGGCGAGAAAATGGATTTCTTAACAGATGGTGCATGGACCAGGGCGATTTACATCCTGCAAATTATCTGGAAAGAAATGGGCTGGTCAACCATCATTTATTTGGCGGCAGTGACAGCTGTTGATCCACAATTATATGAAGCTGCAAAAATGGATGGTGCCAATCGTCTTCGTCAAATCTGGCATGTTACATTGCCTGCAATTCGTCCGGTTATCATTATTCTATTAATCTTAAAAATCGGTCAAACATTAGACTTAGGTTTTGAGCATGTTTATCTTCTTTTAAACTCGCTTAATAGAGAATCAATGGAAATCTTTGATACGTATGTCTATACGGCCGGACTTAAAAATGGTCAATTAAGCTATAGTACTGCGGTTGGTTTATTTAAAGGACTTGTGGGACTAATCCTGGTTATTGGCGCAAATAAATTAGCGAAGAAATTTGGGGAGGACGGTCTTTACTAATGAAAAGAATTGATAGCGGTATCATTAGGGAGAAAGGAGTGTGAATAATGGATAAAATGGCTGAGCGGTTAAATGACATATGTATCCGTATTTTACAGCTGGTATATCTTAATATCTTATGGATCGCATTTACATTGCTGGGCCTTGTTCTAGCTGGAATCGGTCCAGCCACATTAGCACTGTATACCGTCATAAGGCAGTGGATTCGAGGAAATAGTGATATTCCCATTTTTTCGACATTCTGGAAGGCCTATCGCTCTTCCTTTAAAGAGGCGTCTGTTATTGGCATGATTTATCTTGTCATCGGCTGGATTTTATATGTTGATCTTTTGTATGTTCAGTCTTTTTACTTGCGTGCTTTAGTGATCTTTGTCAGCTTTATCTATGTTGTTTCACTTTGTTATGTGTTTCCCATTATGGTCCACTATGACTGGAAAAGCACCATTGTTAAAATCAAGTGCTCTGTCTTATTTGGGATTTCATATTTACAGTATACATTGATCATGCTTCTTTCATTGGCGTTCATTTATTTCATCCTCTTTATGAATTCAGGTGCGCTTGTGGTCTTTGGGGTTAGTATTGGGAATTACGTCATTATGTGGATGACAAACCAAGTATTTATAAAAGTTGAAAATCAGGCTGTGCTCTTAGAAAGCGAGAGTCAATCTTAATACAATTTTAAGGGGGTGGATAAGAAAACAAGCAATGAATGAGGGGATATATCATGCATAATCAAAAAAAGAAAAAATAAAAAGCTCAAAGTCAGAAAGGGGAAAATGGAAGATGAAAAAAAAGCTAGCCAAAATAATTGGGGTAAATGTATTAGTAGCATCACAAATCCTTCTTGCTGCTTGTTCTAATAATAATGAACAAGCAAGCGGAGATACAGAAAAATATGATCCTGAATCAAAGGTTGAAGTGAATTGGACAGCGATCCTGCATACAGCTTCTCCACCAACAGATGTCGTGTTAAAAGAGATAGAAGAAGCGACAAATTCGACGATCAATTTTAATTGGGTACCTGATGCATCTAAAGAAGAAAGAATTACAGCCGCACTCGCCTCCGGAGAATTATCTGACATTGTTTCTTTAACAATGATGACAAATTCTTCTGTAAGGCAATCATTAAAAACCGGTATGTTTTGGGATGTAGAAAAGTACTTAGATGATTACGATAATTTGAAACTAATATCTGAAGACATTCGAACAGCTGCATCCATCGATGGAAAATTATATGGAGTACCATTTCAAAAAGATTTAGCACGTTCCGGACTCTTGCTTCGTAAGGACTGGTTAGATAATTTAGGACTTGAAGTTCCAAAAACATTGGATGAATTATTTGAAGTTGCAAGAGCGTTTACAGAGGATGATCCGGATGGCAATGGAAAAGATGATACAGTCGCTTTCAGTGATCGAAGTGATCTTAGGTACAGCAGTTTCAAAACATTAAGCTCCTACTTTGGAACACCAAACGGATGGCAAGTTGAAGAAGACGGGACATTTACACCGGAATTTGAGACACAAGCATATAAAGATACAATGAATTATTCGAGAGACTTATACAAGAATGGCTATTTGGACCAGGATTTTGCTGTAACAGCTAAAACAGATCAACAACAAAAATTCGCACAAGGTAAAGCGGGAATTTATACAGGTATGGTTGATATTAAGAACTTAAAAACAATGGCAGAGGGTATTCAAGATGAAATGGAGATTGTGCCAATAAACAAAATTGAAAGCCCTGATGGTGGAAATCATATCTGGTCGGAAAATAGCGGTGTAGGTGGCTTAATGGCTTTCCCTAAATCAGAAGTGAAAACAGAAGCTGAGTTAAAACGCTTACTGCAATTTATTAATGATTTAATTGATGAAGAAGTGTTTATGATGATGACAGGCGGTATTGAAGGAACTCACTATGAAACTGATAGCAATGGCGCGTTTACGATTTTAGACAACGATTTATGGCAAAAAGACGTACAACCATTTTCCAGCTCAAGACCTAGTGAGATTACCCACTCACTTGTCGACGCAGATCCTTCTAAACAACTGGTTAATGAGCTAATTAAAGAAAATGCCGAGTTTGCCGTCCTCGATCCTACTGTACCGCTTGATTCAGAAACAGCAAATGAACGCGGAACAGAATTAGAGAAAATAATTGTGGATGCAACAATCAAATACATCATGGGTGAAATTGATGAAAAGGCCTTTGATGAGGCAGTTGATAAGTGGAAGAAATCAGGTGGAGATGCAATGGCAAAAGAATATGAAGAGGCTTATAAGAAAGCACAAGGTTGATGATGAATTGGTAAAGGTAAGATTCTTTCTCCCTAATGGAGAAAGAATCTTCTTTTCTAAATAGGTTTCATAAAGAAAGGAGCTTTTTTATGCAGGAAAGGTCGTATATAAAGAATCCGGTCTTGACGGGATTTAATCCAGACCCGTGTATTGTTCGGGTGGAGGAAAACTACTATTTAGTTACTTCAACTTTTGAATGGTATCCGGGAGTGCCAGTCTATCATTCTAGAGATCTACAAAACTGGAGGCACTTAACCAATATTTTGAATACGGATCAAACCTTTATCGGCAATCCGGATTCATGCAGTATTTGGGCTCCTGCTTTAAGTCATCATGATGGTGTATTTTATTTGGTTTACACTGATGTAAAAAGAAGTAAGTATCCATTTAAGGATGCACATAATTACTTAATTACAGCAACTGATATCTTAGGTCCTTGGTCAGAGCCTATCCTTTTAAACAGTGGAAGCTTTGATCCATCTTTATTTCATGATGAGGATGGTCGGAAATGGTTTTTGAATGTTGAGTGGGATTATCGAATTGATGGGAGAAATAAATCTGCAGGGATTGTGATGCAGGAGTATTCTCCGGAGGGTAAAAAATTGATTGGTCCAATGTATAAAATATTTAATGGGACGAATTTAAGGAAAACAGAAGCTCCCCATATTTATAAACAGAATGGTTATTACTATTTACTAACTGCTGAAGGTGGCACAGGTAAAACACATGCTGTCACCGTTGCAAGATCTAAAGAATTGACCGGTCCATATGAGGTTGATCCGCAAAATCCAATGTTAACTTCTGCACATGACGAACATTTACCGTTGCAAAAGGCCGGACATGGAAGTTTAGTTTGTACACAAACGGGTGAATGGTATATGGCCCACTTATGCAGCAGACCTGTGAAAGGGAAATACTCCATTTTAGGTCGGGAAACTGCTATTCAGCGTGTGAAATGGACAGAAGATGGATGGCTTCGACTTGAGAACGGAGGAAATGAAGCACAAGAAGAAGTCATCGCACCGAATCTTCCTCAACACCCTTTTCCACATGATCAAAATGAATATGATGATTTTCAAAATGAATCATTACATATAACGTGGAATACCATCCGCAAAGCTCCTGATGAATCCTGGTGCTCATTAAAGGAACGAAAAGGATGCCTGCGATTAAAGGGAGGAGAATCCCTTCACTCCCTGAATGATCAGCATTTAGTTGCAAGACGACAGCAGCATTTCTCATGTGAAGTGGAAACAGACATCGAATTTGATCCAGAAACATTTCTGCAGATGGCAGGTCTGGTTCTTTATTACAATACTGATAATTATGTTTATTTCTATCTTTCACATGATGAAGAAAAAGGGAAATGTCTCAATATTATGAGATGTGAGTGGGGAGAGTTTGAACATTTAGATCTGTGGGTTCCTATAAACGACTCAAAGAGCTGCAAACTCAAAGCAATTTTACATGATGAGGAAGCAACATTCTTTTATAAGTCTAATGCTAATGATTGGGAAAGAATTGACATTCCAATCAGTATTGCCCACCTTTCTGATGAGGGGAACGGATTTACAGGGAACTTTGTTGGGGTGTGTGTACAGGATCTTTTGGGGACAAACAAACATGCTGATTTTCATTATTTTAGTTATAAGGAAAACAATCAGAGAGAGGGTTGAATAATGGTGGAAATAAAAACACTTAATTTGTCACAAAGAATGATCGACTCTGTTATTGTCCGAAGACCGCTTTTGTGTGAAGGTGTTGTAAATGATAAGTGGTCGTATGACTATGGTGTTGTATTAAAGGGGACGGAGCTTGTCTGGAGGAAAACAGGTGATCAGAAGTATTTTGATTATATGAAAAAAAATATGGATGCTTTTGTCAATGAAGAAGGTGATATCCGGGCATACAATATTGAACACTTTAATATTGATCATATAAACAATGGAAAGGCTCTACTTACTTTGTTCAAAGAAACGGGAGAAACGAAATACAAGAAGGCAATCGACCTGTTAAGAAAACAGTTGAAATTACATCCCCGCACATCTGAGGGAGTTTTTTGGCATAAGAAAGTGTATCCTCATCAAATTTGGCTTGACGGTCTTTATATGGGGTCACCATTTTACGCTGAGTATGTTAAGGAGTTTGGACAATTAGAGGAATTTGATGATATAACAAAGCAATTTTTACTATGTGCGAAAAATACAAAAGATCATGAGACAGGTCTTCTTTTTCATGCGTTTGATGAGAAAAGAATACAGTCATGGTGCAACCCGGAAACAGGCCATTCAAAGAACTTCTGGGGAAGATCAATGGGATGGTTTGTGATGGGACTAGTTGATACACTCACATTCCTTCCGGAGAATCATAAAGATAGAGGTGCATTATTAGTATTACTGACAGATGTTTTACTCGCCCTCAAAAATGTGCAAGACAAAGAATCAGGAGTTTGGTACCAGGTCCTTGATAAGGGGGATCGAAAGGGAAATTATCTTGAGGCTTCAGCTTCTTGCATGATTTTATATGCTGTAGCAAAGGGAGTAAAGCAAGGGTATCTAACAAAAGAATGGGAAGAGTTAGCCCATCAGGTTTATGAGGGGATTATAAACGAATTTATTACGGAAACAAGTGAAGGCTTGGTTAATTTAAATAAAAACTGCCAGGTAGCCGGACTGGGTGGACCAGATAAACGAGATGGAACATTTGAATACTATATTAGTGAGCCGATTATAACAAATGACTTAAAAGGAATTGGAGCTTTTATTTTAGCAGCCGCAGAAATGGAAAGTATTCAATAGAGAAAGGAGAGAGAAAAATGATTCCAACAAGCACAACCGGTCTGCATGATATTACACAATATGGTGCGGTAGGTGATGGGAAGACAGTTAATACAAAAATGATTGCCGCGACCATTCAGGCATGTGAGGATGCTGGAGGAGGAACGGTGTATGTTCCGACAGGTCGATTTCTAACAGGTGCCATTATATTAAAAAGCAATATGAATCTATATTTAGAAGCTGGATCTACTCTACTATTTAGTACTGATATAAATGAGTATCCAGTTGTCCACTCAAGGTGGGAAGGAGTTAAAAAAGATGTATATGCATCATGTATTTATTCTGAAAATAGTGAAAACATATCTGTAACAGGATATGGGACATTGGATGGGAATGGTGCCTTTTGGTGGGATCTTTTTAGAAAAAAGGAAAATAAATATCCGCGTCCAAAGCTGGTAAGCTTTGATTCTTGCAGACATATATTAATCTCAGGAGTAAAGATGATTCAGTCTCCTAGCTGGACGGTAAATCCCATATGCTGTGAAGATGTGACAATTCATAATCTAACAATTGTAAATCCGAGTCATTCACCAAATACAGATGGCATTGACCCGGAATCATGCCGAAATGTTAGAATATCAGATTGCCATATTGATGTTGGTGATGATTGCATTGCAATTAAAGCGGGAACAGAGGATACCGAAAAACGTGTAGCATGCGAAAATATTACAATTACAAACTGCACGATGATCCATGGACATGGCGGGGTTGTCCTTGGGAGTGAAATGAGCGGTGATATTCGAAATGTAACAGTAAGTAATTGTATATTCGAAGGAACAGACCGAGGGATTCGCTTGAAATCAAGACGTGGTCGCGGTGGTGTTGTAGAAGATATCCGGGTAAGCAATATTATAATGATCGGAGTAATTTGTCCGTTTATTGCAAACCTCTATTATTTTTGTGGACCACGTGGTAAAGAAAAATATGTATGGGATAAAAATCCATATCCTGTAACGGAAGAAACTCCTGTTTTTAGAAGAATACATTTCTCAAATATAACCGCTAGGGAAGTAAGTGCGGCGGCAGGATTTTTATACGGCCTGCCTGAGATGTATGTGGAAGATGTGACATTTGATCATGTCACCGTCAATATGGCTGATGATGCAGAACCAGGTATGCCTGCCATGATGTCCGAATTAAAGCCGATGAAACAACGCGGCTTCTACTGCGGAAACGTCAAAGGTGTTAGTTTTCATAGAGTGACAATCAGTAACCATCAAGGACCTGCATTTTATGTGGAAAATGGTGAAGACATCGAATTTAATCAATGCAAACAAAAAACAAGCTCAGAAGAGTCTATGATTGAGTTGAAAAATGTAACATCCTCTTAGCCAAAAAAAGACTTTGTCCATGACCGGACAAAGTCTTTTTAAGTTTGTCATATTAAAATCCTTGTTGTTTTAACCAATTTTCACATAAATTTATCCATTTTCCCACTACAGGGTCTTCTTCAGCAAGTCCTAAACCATGACGTCCATTCGGAAAGATATGCATTTCAAAGGGAACATTATTTTTACTTAATGATTGTGCATAGAGTAAACTATTCTCAACAGGAACTGCGCCATCATCAGCTGTGTGCCAGAGAAATGTTGGTGGTGTATCTGTGGTAACATTGTTTTCATTGGATAATGATAGACGCAGTTGCTCTGATGAGTTATTTCCCAGTAAATTTTGAACAGAGCCTTCATGATAAAAGTGTGTAAATGATATGACAGGATAACATACAATGGCAATATTCGGCCTACAGCTTTCTTCATCAATACGATCACTAGATTCGTAGCATCCTTGTAAAAAGTGGGTTGAAGCAGTTGATGCTAGATGTCCACCTGCTGAAAAGCCTAATATCCCAATTTTTTGTTTATCAATGGACCAATCTTCTGCATGATGTCGAACATAGCGAATAGCACGCTGAGCATCCGCTAATGGAGCTGGATGTCTCGAAGGTGAAACACGATAGTTTAATACAAATGCAGAGATACCCAGCGTGTTTAACCATTTTGCGACTGGCTCTCCTTCGTGGTGTGCACGACCTTGATAACCGCCACCTGGAAAAATGATGACCGCTCCATGTTTTTCTTTACGATTGATTAGGTACGGAGTAATTGTTGGAGTGAATTCATCTTCAGAACTAAGAAATGGTGCATTTTGAGTCCATAATAAATTTGTCATGAAATAAACCTCCTTAAACCTTCTAATATTATTAAACTTAGTGTTGGTGTCCAGCTCCAGCGCCTAGCCCTCGGGGTCAAGCCACTCAGGAATTGAAGACAAAAACGTCTTCTATTCCTGATCGTCTAATGCCTGTCGGGGCTGATCAAGGCACTTGCGCATTTCTTTTGGAACCCAGTTGTCTGAACTCTCGAATATTTTTTCAATCGTTATAACCTCAATGTCACTATCTGATAAGTTTGTTGCCCAATTCACACGATGTTCATCTACACTACCAGGACCATAGCTTTCTCCTTCATAGTATCTGGATGTTTTTTCATTTTCTTTGTCGCTCCAGTTATCCCATCCTTCGCGTTTTATATGTGAACCCATCCATGTCCGAATAAAGGTGGTTTGTGCAAAGGGGCGCCAAGGTCTTCCTAAATAAACAGAATTATCATTTGCAGTACCAGTTAATTTACAATCAAAAAAGATAAATCCGAATGTTGATTCTTTTGGTGCGGAAGAAGCTGTTATGTATCCATCACGTAAACTATGAATTTCACAGTGTTGAAAAACAACAGTACCAGAGCCGAAAATAAAATCAACATGACCTTCAATATAGCAATTTGAAAAATATTGCCGACCCCGACTTGAGTAAAGTGTGTCCTGGTTACCTAGTAATCTAACATGTTGATAGACACCGCGATCACCAGATACATATAGAGCTAACGCCTGCCCAATCTCCTTACCATATCCTGCTGTATTTTCAATTGTGATATTTTCCAGTTGAATGTTATCAGCGTGAATAGAAACAACAGGTGTCCGAAATGTTCCAAGTTTCTTTTGTTTAGAGTCAACCATTTCGGCATATAAATGATGACTAATGATTGTTTTTTCAACATCTTCTCCTATTAAATGAATATCCGGCTTATTATCAGGAATTACTACAATTTCCTCATATTTTCCAGCTTTAATATAAATGCTGACAGGTTCAAGTGTAAGAACCCGTACTGAATCAATTGCATCTTGAATACTTGTGAAGTCGCCATTGCCTTCTTTACATACCACGATATTTCTCATGAATTTACTCCACCCCTATAATTTATATACTTGCTGCTAGGTAAAGAATCCTTTTTTGTGTTGTCTATCTTTACAATAGCTTATATACGGGGGGACATCTATAATCTTTCTTAATTTGATGGAATTATTTGATAATTAGTGATCTGATGAAACGAATATAAGATAATGATTATGCTGAAAAGATCGTGGTTTTTATAGAGTGAGATAAATATATAGACATTGGTCCATAAAATAAGGTATAATGAAAGATAGATTAAATAGCGAACACTTCCAATGTAAAGGGGAGTAGCGTCAGGATTATCCTGAAATAAAGTCGTCATTACATGAACATTGTTCATCGGCTTTGTTGGCATACATTGTGCTTAGCGAGACCTTTGCCTAATCGGCAAAGGTCTCTTTTATTTTGCATAATAGCTATTTATTATTTATAAAAAATTTTTATCTAGCAAATAGGAGGTAATCTTAATGGAAATGGATTTTCTCACTGCACTTTTATCTATTATCGTGATTGATTTAGTTTTAGCCGGAGATAATGCCATCCTAATTGGATTAGCGGCAAGAAACTTGCCAAAACATCAACAGAAAAAAGTAATTTTATGGGGATCTTTAGGAGCTATTATTATTCGTATCGTGGCAACTTTAGCTGTTGTTTGGTTATTGGAGGTCCCGGGTCTTCACCTTGTCGGCGGACTATTACTAGTCTACATTGCATACAAATTGCTTGTTGATAATAATGATCATGACGATGTAAAAGCCGGGGATAGCTTTTGGGCAGCGCTTCGAACGGTTATCATAGCAGATGCATTAATGGGACTCGATAATGTCTTGGCAGTAGCGGGTGCCTCTCACGGAAATATGCTATTAGTAGTTATCGGACTATTAATTTCAGTTCCTGTGGTTATGTGGGGAAGTACAATCATATTGAAATGGATCGATCGTTTCCCGGTTATTATAACAATTGGGGCGGGTATACTTGCATGGACTGCATCTAAAATGATAGTCGGTGAACACTTCTTAAGTGGGTTGTTTGAGAATGGATTTGTGAAATATGGATTTGAAATCCTAGTTATTGCCGCAGTTATCCTCACAGCTAAATATGTTCAGTCTAAAGCAGCGAAAAATCAAGAAGAAGAAACCGTTCTATTAAAAACGGGTTCAAATTAATCCTAAGATGGCCAACCTTATTGAAGGGTTGGTCTTTTTATAAGGTAAGAAATAATAAAATCTTATACTTAGTGTAGGTGTCTAGCTCCAGCGCCTAGCCCCTCGAGGTCATAAGTCAAATAGGAATTGAAGGCAAAGAACACCTTCTATTCCTATTGGTCTTATGCTTGTCGGGGCTAATCAAGGCGCTTGCGCTTTTCTTAATTCTTGTCTTATGTATTCTCTTACACTACAATATGTAATGAAAGGTGAGATCAGTATGAATATTAATAATTTCCGATTCGATCAAGTAGGGTTAAATCGTTTTTTTGGTCCTTTAGAGGCTAAAATTATGGATATTCTTTGGGAAGGCTCTGAGAAAAGTATAAAGCAAGTTCAACAACGACTTGAGATAGAGAAATCCATTAATTTTAATACCGTTATGACGGTGATGAACCGTCTTCTGGAAAAAGGAATTCTACAAAAAAGAGTTGAAGGAAGAACCTCTTTTTTTAAACCGGTTAAAACGAAAGAGGAATTTATTGAGGAACAATCGAAAAAATTAACAGATAATTTATTAGATGAGTTTGGCGGTTTAGTTGTGAATCACATGTTGGATTCCCTCACAGAAGTCGATCAACAATTACTGAATCGACTAGAAGAAAAAATTGACCAACTTAAGAAAGGAAAGAAACAATGACTTGGAGATATAAATCCTTAATTGTTTTTGGATTAGGCCTTTTCTTAGCAATCGTTCTTTTTATCCAAATGGGGTTGTATTTATATCATCATGTGTTTGGTACATTTATTCATTACAATGTATTTCAGCTTTGTATTAGTCTCTTTAGTGGGAATACGATTCTTTATCATCTCGTTTTATTTTTAGTAAACTCGTTTATAGCATGGACTTTTATCATGGTATGTATAAAAATCATTAAACAGGTTTTCTTTTACTCTAAAATGAAAAATAGAATAAAAGAAAAACTAAATCATTCTATAACGGAAAAAATGAATACACTGTTTAATCGCGGGAGAAAAGATATTTATGTTATCCGAAATCAAGAGCCCGTTGCTTATACAGTAGGATTTATCCGGCCAATCATTATTATTTCAACCAGTCTTATCGAATTGTTGGACAAAAATGAGCTTGAGGCTGTTATTCACCACGAAACAGCACATCAAAAATACAATGATCCATTCAAAGTCTTTCTTTTACAACTCATATCGGAGGTTATGTGGTACATTCCGATAGCGAAATGGTGTTATGAAAATTATAAAATAATGGTTGAACTGGTTGCTGATGAATATGCGGTTAAATGTATGGGATCTGAGGTTGGACTTGGAAGTGCCTTAATAAAACTAATAAAGTCCTATATTCATAATCGAAGCACTGCTCCAGTTTTGGTACCATTTTCAGATGGATCTGTAAATTACCGTATAAAACAGTTATTAGAACCTGAGTCTTCAATACCTGTTAAATGTCCGCTCATATCTATAATTGTTTCAATTAATATGATTGCATTTTTGATGATTTTGATGATGATGGTTTAGTTATGTTTACGCTTGACCGAAAAGTCCACCTACACTACAATGGGTAGTGTAGGTAAGTAGTAGATTTGCACCTATATTTTTTTAGAAACAAACACTACAATATGTAGTGTAATGATGAGAGGAGATTAAAAATGAGATTGGAAGTAGGCTTATTCATTCTTCGGGTTTATTTGGGTTTTGCTTTTTTTATGCATGGACTTGCAAAGTTTCAAGGTGGTGTTGGTAACACAGCTAGTTGGTTTGATAGTATCGGGTTACCGGGTTTTGCAGCTTATATAGTTGCAGCTGTTGAATTAGTTGGAGGATTACTATTAATTGTTGGATTTGGCACACGTTACATATCAGCACTATTTTTTATCATTTTGTTGGTTGCAACATTAAAGGTGAAACTATCCTCAGGTTTTATGGGAAATGGTCAAGGATCAGGGTTTGAACTGGATTTGGCTTATGCTGTAATGGCTATCTTCTTCGTTTTTAATCCTGCGTCATCTCTATCTTTGGAATCTAAGATAGGGAATAAAGGAAGAGAGTAAGGTGAAACAATGGCTTCTAATAAGAAAAAAGAGAGTAAACCACAAAAATTAATCGTTTGGATTGTTAGTATTCTCGTTATTTGTATGGCAGCATTGATTTTTATATCAAGTTCCTCTAGCACAGTGGAGGCATTAAACGTTGAAAATCAACCATATCTGGGTCAAGACAATGCTCCTGTTCAGATCGTAGAATTTGGAGACTATAAATGTCCTATTTGCAAAAATTTTCATGATGAATTTGTTCCGCAAATACAGAAGGACTTTGTAGAAAATGGTCAAGCAAAATTTTACTTCGTTAATTATTCTTTTATCAACGTGGATTCTATTCGGTCAGCTAAATTTGCAGAGGCAGTTTACAAGGAGCTGGGAAATGACGTATTTTGGGAATTTCATCATTTACTTTTTGAGAAGCAGCCAGAAGATCTAAAATATGAAAGAATGGATGTTTTTACAGAAGAATTTCTCGAACAGACATTAAAAGAAATTGTTACTAAAGAAGAAACTGGCAAAGTTGTTTCTGCTTTTCATCAAAAAGAATCGGAAGCTGCATGGGATGAGGATATGAAGCAAGCAAACAATTTAAGCATAACGGGAACTCCTACATTATATGTGAACGGTCAAAAATTCGAAGGAAACAATTATGAAGATCTTAAGGAAATAGTTGAAGAAGCTATAGAAGGGGAATAAGAGTACGAATGAATAAATGGTTACTTTTTTCATGGATTATCTCTCTTATTGCGACGTTGGGGAGTCTATTCTTTAGTGAAGTTCTTCATTATATACCATGTACTTTATGTTGGTACCAGCGAATTCTTATGTATCCGCTAACGATCATTTTAGGTGTTGCGTTTTATTATGGAGAACGAACTGTCTATAAGTATGTGTTACCGATAGCTATGATCGGTATGGCTACATCATTCTATCATTATACTCTACAGAAGCTTCCGTTTATGAAAAAACTTGAAATGTGTTCAAGTGGGATACCATGTTCAGGAGAATATATAAATGTTCTGGGATTTATTACAATTCCTTTTTTGGCATTTATCAGTTTTACAATCATCACAATTAACATGCTTATCATAAGAAGATAGGATTAAAGATGAAGGTCTTCGCCGCAGGAATGGCGAAGACCTTCACTTTTTTTGAGGAGGATCTCATGTCCCATAAGATTCCTAACTATTGAAGGTAATGAAAAGAATTAGTAGCCAATATATGCTGCACCTACAATAATTAACAAGATGAACAATACGACAATCAAAGCAAAGCTGTTTCCACCGTTATAACCACCCATTCTATCACCGCCTTTCCTTCAGTGTTAATGTATTCTATGAATGAAGGGTTTTGTTTGAAAGGGACAGACATGGAGTTATAAGAAAAGTGATAATTTTGTACTAAATATGTTTAGGTACATTTTTGGGGAATAATATATAATCTGTTTTTATATGTACCGTTGAGTATTGAGAACTCATTTGTAAAGTTTATTTTAGCTGAAAATTAACAAATAGCGCAGAGTATTGTTATGTTAGGGATGAAAGTGCTTTAATTATGAAAGCAGTAAAAGTGATGTTGATATTTTTGTGGAATAATGGTTGAAATTCTTTCGGGTAACTCCTATAATACAGAAGGTGGAAGATCATTCTAATATTTGGGAATTCAATGGAGATCTTCATCTACATACTATTCCGATTTGGAGGAGTTTAAATGAGAAAATTTTGGTTTTTATTTTCTACACTAGTGTTTGCCATCGGGTTAACAGCTTGTGCTGGAGAAACGGAAGAATCAACAGAATCGCAAAATACAAAAAGTGAAGATGCTACAGCAGAAGAAGGAGCAGATAAGGAGCAAAATGCCAAAAGTGCTATGATGCGATTCTATATGTCAACTTCAAAGGCTATAAATGAACATGATGGAGATTTAAATGCATATGAAGCTTCAGAAGAAGAGCCAACAGTAGAAATGAAAACTTCAGCAGAAGCATCTGCTAAAGCAGTCGTTGAACAATTAAAGACAATTGAAATTCCTGAAGAATTAACAGATCAAAAAGCAGATCTTGAATCAGCTATAGAAGATTTAACAGCATCTTATCAAACGAAGGCAGATGAGCTGGCAAAAGATGCTCCTTCATTAGATGCAGCAAATGAAACATTCACTCAAGCTGATGAGAAACTCGGTAAAGTATTTGAGGACGTAGGATTAATTCCAACAAGTTTAAGTACAGAGGTTAACGATTAAAAGACAAAACGACTTACCCGAAAATTGGTAGGTCGTTTTTAATTACTTATGAACGTTGAATGCCATTGGTAGAGAAGCTTTTTATAAGCTTTTGTAAATTTCGGTGTCCTTCTCGTAGTTTTATTGTCTCCTCAATAATATGTTGGAAGCTTTCTATATCTTTATCAGATGCATTCAAAAGTGATTTTGGGATACCTTCTGCAAGTTGTTGCAAGCTTAAATCATCTCTCACGAACAATGTCCACCTTTCTATTTAGTTACTTTTCTTCTTATGTACATTAATTTTAGAAATCTTTTAAAACTCCTTCAAAAATTTATCTACAATTCTCTACATGATTTTTCTAAGAAATAAAAAACGGATCGTAATATTGCAAGACTTGACATAATTAGCCATGTTTTTCTAATCTAGTGCAGATTGTCGTGATGATATAGAAATGAGCTGTCACAATTGAGACAGCCCTTTGAAACTATGTTAATAGGTAACTTGAGTTTATAAATAACACAACCATTTTACGTTTTTATTAATCAAGTACTTTAATCTTTACTTTTTTTCTACCCCAGTTTACAGCATCTGATTTTGAAGGGATAAAGACATCTATTTTATTGCCTTTAATCGCTCCGCCAGTATCTGCTGCAACCGCAGTTCCATATCCTTCAACTTCAACAGTTGAGCCAAGAGGAATAACAGAAGGATCTACTGCAATAACCTTTTTATCTGGATTTGCATTTAGGTTAATTCCAGTCGCAGTTGTACCTGAACATCCCTCGCAATTTGCTGTATAAGCAGTTGCGGTTACAGTCATTTCCTGACCTTCTGGTTCTTGCTCTGTTTCTGTTGTTTCTGTATTTTTAACTTTTTGAACCTTTTTTACTGTTGTAGCAGCAGGCTCAGTAGTATCTTTTTTTGTTTCAGAATGCTTGATTTGGAGCTCTTCCCCAGGTTTAATAATGTGGGAATCAAGGTTATTCCATTGTTCAAGCTCGTCTATATCTACTTCGTATTCTTCGGCAATATCCCAGAGAGTATCACCTAATTTTACTTCATGAGAATCATTAAGAACCAGCTGATCCTCTGGAAGAATTTTATCACTTGATAAGTTATTCCACTCTTTTATATGTTCAACTTCAACTTCATTTTGTTCGGCAATATCCCAGAGAGTATCACCTTCTTTTACTGTAATTTCTTCTGCAGCAGCTTGTACCGAAAATCCTGCTGTCAATGATGCGAATGTGATAAACGAAATCAACTTTCTTTTCATGTTGTTTACCTCCTTGTTAGCGGTTGTGCTAATCAATGAATTCATCTTACCACGAAAAAGAAAGTTTAAAAGAACAAGCACTTAACAGTTTGTTTACGTTGTTACAGCTAGATGTTAGCTAGATTACAAACTGTTCCAACAATATCCAATTAAGATGGTTTTTGTGATTTTTATCATAGTATTTTCCATTATTGGTAAAAAATAAAGGGAGCTATATTGTTTTTTCTAAATGAAAAGACTCCACAGTAAAAAATCCCACTTTAGAAGAGGGATTCTTTCCATGTTACTTTAATACTCTCGTACTGTTATAGGAATATTGAGAAGCTTGTCATCATCTTTACTAGGTGTTCCTCTGCCATCTCGGTTATTTGTGATAGTGTAAAGGTGATTTTCTTCAATTAACACATCTCGCATTCTGCCACTACCCTCGTGAAAAGCCGAAACCTGATTAGAAGATAAGTCAAAACGTCGGACTTTTTCACCTCTAAGTGTGGCAATATAAAGACTTCCATTCCAATACTCTATACCGGATGGTGCCCAGGTTTGTTCACCTGTATGAAAAATAGGTGGAACCATACCGGGTTTTTCTTCATCTCCTTGAATAACTGGCCATCCATAATTTTGTCCAGGTTTGATCAAGTTTATTTCATCATGTGCACTTTGCCCATGCTCAGTGCTATAGAGATTGCCGTCCGCATCCCATGCAAGACCTTGAGGATTTCTATGTCCATAAGAATACAGGTAAGAGGACTGAATTGGGTTATCATCTGGAACAGCCCCATCAAGTTTCATACGTAAAATCTTTCCTGCTAAACTCTGCTTATCTTGTGCCAAGTTGGGATTACCTGAATCTCCGGTTGTAGCATAGAGCATGTTGTCAGGACCGATCTTTATTCTCCCGCCATTATGAATTCTTCCACCGGGGATATTTTCTACTAGTGTATCTTCTTCAATCCAAGTATCATCTTCTTTTTTAAGAACGATGATACGATTTTTGATTACATTTCCTTCTTCATAGGTGTGATAGGCATATGCTTTATGGCTGGTTGTAAAATCAGTTGCTAACACAAAACCCAATAATCCACCTTCTCCCTCATGATGAACATTTTTTGTAAGAGATAACTTTTGTTCTTTTCGTGTATCTCCAGATATTTCTATGATTTTTCCTGAGCGTTGAGTAAGATAAAAGGTTTGATTATGCTTTGCTATGTTCCATGGAATATCCAGATTTTTCGCTAGAGTTTCAACAGTATTTCCTGTTGTTTCGATATCTTGTATTTGGTTCTTTGGGGTTTCATCGGAGGCACACCCTGAAAGAAATAAAAGCAAGATCATCAAATAGACAGCCTTATTAAACACATTATCACTCCATTTTTTTATGTTGGTAATATAACCCAATTATATCAATTTTGGAATGTGGAATCAAAAAGGAGAAGGCATGTAGCCTTCTCCTGTCTATTACACGGAATCATTTTCTCCAGATTCACTGACTTTTTCAATTTTATCGACAAACATTTGAAATACTTTTCTTTTCTCATCTAATATTCTTATGTACTGCTTTAGTTCATCATATTTTTCTACAAATGGTATTTGATAGGTTGTTTTAATTGTTTCGATAATTTCATCATTAATAGTAGACTGAATGACCTGTTTTGTAATTCCGGATTTATAGGAGTAGATTTGCAACTCGTTTTTTACTCTTTCGTATTCTTCATCAAGCTCGATTTTTTGCTTGAGCATTTCTTCTTTCCATTCAGTTAACGCATCTTTTACATTGGCCTCCATAATAGTCCTCCTCTGCCTGAAATAAGAAAAAGTATAATGACATATCTTTATACAATATTTCTTAAATCTTTGTAATTTATGGGGGTAAGTAGGCATTGGGTGAAGCTTTTTTTTGTTTTTAGCGGAGAAGGGAAATGAGCGGTGTTCCCATACTTTTAACAGGTTATCCAAATCTGACCGGTTGCTTTTAGTTAAATTATTTGTTTTAATTAGATGTTACGTTTTTTGATAAATGTAACAGCAAGTTACCATCTCTGTATGTATATCTTGCAAATATAATATAGAAGGTGAGAGTTAAATGGAAAATAAAGAGTATCGAGTTTTATTATATTATCACTATGTTACAATCGAAAACCCTGAAGAGTTTGCTCAAGAGCACTTAGAGTATTGTAAAAATCTTGGGGTATTAGGAAGAATTTTAATTGCTCATGAAGGAATCAATGGGACACTTTCAGGAACTGTTGAACAAACCGAGCAATATATGGCACATATGAAAGAAGACCCTCGTTTTGCAGATATGGTCTATAAAATAGATGAAGAGGATGAACATGCTTTCAAAAAAATCAAAGTACGTCATCGTCCAGAGCTTGTGACACTTCGTTTAGAAGACGATGTTAATCCGCTGGAGTTAACAGGAAAATATTATAGTCCGAAAGAATTCCAAGAAGCAATGCAACAAGAGGATACAGTTATTATTGACGCTAGAAATGACTATGAATATGCTGTAGGTCATTTTAAAAATGCGATTTTACCTGATATAAATACATTTAAAGAACTTCCGGAATGGATTCGAGACAACCGTGAAAAATTTGAAGGCAAAAAAATCCTTACTTATTGTACCGGTGGAATTCGTTGTGAAAAGTTTTCCGGCTGGTTACGTAAAGAAGGCTTTGAAGATGTTGCACAGCTTCACGGCGGAATCGTTACCTACGGAAAAGACCCGGAAGTACAGGGAAAAGACTGGGATGGACAATGTTATGTGTTTGATGAAAGACTTATCGTCCCTGTAAATAGAGTGGAGCCGACTGTTGTCGGAAAAGACTATTACACTTGTGAACCATGTGAACGATTTGTTAACTGTGGAAACCCTGAGTGTAACAAAAAAATTCTGTGCTCAGAAGAAAATGAACATAAACATTTACGTGCATGCAGCCATGAATGTCGAGTTCATGAACGAAACCGTTATGTAACAGAGCATGGTTTAACAGAAGAAGAAGTAAAAGAAAGACTAGCAGTGTTAGTTTAATATATAGTTGTGTGAAAATCCCTTTCTTGATGAGAGGGATTTTTAATTTCGATATATTTCATTTAAATAGGTAGTGGGTGATACACCGGTAACTTTTTTAAATACCCGACTGAAATAAAACGGGTTTGAAAAACCTAAAGAATCACTTACTTCAGAAATGTTAATGCATTTTTCTTTCAACATTTTAATCGCCTTTTCAATTAGTAATTCATCCTGAAATTGAGTGATGCTTTTTCCTGTTTCTTTTCGGAATAGAGTTGATAAATAGGCATAGTTCATGCCGATAGACTCGGAAATTTCTTTACTTGATAATTTTTTAGATGAAGAGTGACTGAAAAGATCAATCATTTTTCCTACAATCCGATGTTGTTTTGATTTGTTGGATTCCTCTAGTTTCTTACTATATAGATCTATAAAAAATTGGTAGGTCATCGAGGATGTTGTTAATGGTCGCAGAGTATGAGGTGACAAGTATTCTTCACATAGTTTCTTCAGCTGAAGCTCTGTGTATTCAGGATTTTTCACAGTTCCGGTTTTCGGGAGAGTCATTTTTGAAAGATAGGTTTCTTCCATTATGAGTGTTGAGTGCTGATATTTGGAATATTCCCCTGAAGTTTCTACATTTATGTAATCGTATGAATCATAGAAATGAATATAATACCATTCTGTACCAGGTGTATAAAGTCTTGTCCCCCAGTGTGGAACATTTTTTTTAAGAAAAAGATATGCCCCACTTTGTAAAAGAAACTCCACATCATCTTCAATTACTTGTATATCCCCTTTTTTAACGTAAATAAACACATTGAGTGTTTCCATAAGACGGATAGGGTGATCTAAAATTCCCCTATCATCCCACATATGACCGATTTCTCTTATTAAAGGTAGAGTGTTTGTATATAAACTCACTTCATTCATCGTCCAACCTCCCTAGCTTTCTTTTCTCTACTTTATCACGAAAAAACAAAAAAAAGATATGGATTATATGGAATTGTGAATTCAGTTTTTGCTTTTTTTTCTTCACAATAGAAGTCATAACGATTAAAAGGGGAGGACTATATAATGGAGAATGTTACACTTCTAGAGGGGATTTTCAAGGAATCCCAGGAAAAAGGGATGGAGTATTTGATTTATCTTGATGTTGATCGACTTGTTGCTCCATGTTATGAGGCCGCAGGTGAAACACCAAAAAAACCGACATATGGTGGATGGGAAACCAGAGGAATTAGAGGCCATTCGATAGGTCATTGGTTATCCGCTGCTTCCACAATGTATTCTGTGACAATGGATGAACGTTTAATAGAGAAATTAACTTATGCAATTGATGAACTTGCTCATATTCAATCTTTTGATAAAGATGGATATGTAAGCGGCTTTCCAAGGAATTGTTTTGATAACGTTTTCTCCGGGGATTTTGAAGTCGATCATTTTTCATTAGGAGGAAGCTGGGTTCCGTGGTACAGCATTCATAAAATATATGCAGGATTAATTGATACGTATCAATTAACAGGCAATCAAAAAGCTCTTACTGTTGTAACGAGGCTTGCAGACTGGGCAAGAAAAGGACTAAGTCAATTAAATGATGAGCAGTTTCAGAAGATGCTTATTTGTGAGCATGGAGGAATGAATGAAGTCTTTGTTGATTTATATAAAATCACGGAGAATATTGCCTATCTAGAGCTAGCCAAAAGGTTCTGTCACAAAGCTGTTTTAGACCCATTAGCAAGGGAATTGGATAACCTTGAAGGAAAACATGCAAATACGCAAATTCCAAAGGTAATAGGTGCAGCGAAACTTTATGAAGTTACAGGTGAGAAACAATATAAAGATATGGCTGAGTTTTTCTGGAATCAAGTCACAAAGCACCGCTCGTATGTAATTGGTGGAAATAGCATAGGGGAACATTTTGGTCCGGAGGATAAAGAGGAATTAGGTGTGACAACGACAGAAACATGTAATACGTATAATATGTTAAAGCTTACAGAATGCTTATTTCGTATTAGCCAAAAGGTAGAATACATCGATTACTACGAAAAAGCTTTGTACAATCATATTCTAGCCTCACAAGATCCTGATACAGGCATGAAAACCTATTTTGTCTCAACACAACCAGGACATTTTAAAGTGTATTGTACACCAGATCAATCATTTTGGTGCTGCACAGGAACGGGGATGGAAAACCCTGCAAGATACACAAAGAATATCTACTATCAAAACGGTGATGAGTTATTTGTCAATTTATTTATCGCATCGCAAATTTCTCTTGCAGAGAAAAAAATGTCGGTAAAACAGCTAACTGTATTCCCTGAATCAGACCGAACTCAGTTAGTTGTTGAGCAGGCAGAGAGCGTACATCTGACTTTCCAAATACGGGTGCCTAATTGGAATTCCGGTCCTGTAACAGTAACTGTTAATCAAAAAGACAAACATACAAGTACAAAAAATGGATATATCACACTTGAAGGAAAATGGAATAAGGGAGATATAATTGATATCAAGGTCCCAATGAAAGTTTACACATCACCGATGAAACAAGATCCAACAAAAGCGGCGATTCTCTATGGACCAATTGTACTCGCAGGAGCACTCGGTACGGAGAAATTTCCAGAAACAGACATATTGGATGATCATTTGAAATTAAATAATCACCCATTAATAAATGTGCCAGATCTTATCACAGATGACATGGATGTAAGGAATTGGGTAAAACCTGTTGAAGGTGAGCCCCTTACATTTGAAACAGATTCAATTGGTCAACCGGGAAATAAACAGGTTACACTTATACCGTTTTATAAGCTGCATCATCAGCGTTATACATTGTATTGGAATATGATGAGTCATTCTATGTATCAAACATTCTTGACGGAAAAAAGGAAAAAAACAGATTTTCTTAATCGTGTAACGTTAGATGCTGTAAAACCCAATGAGCAACAACCTGAAGTAGAGCATTCCATTAAAAAACATAATTCAAGATCAGGGTATGTAAACCTATATAATTGTGGATGGAGAGAATGTGTCAATAAAGGTTTTTTTAGTTATGAAATGAAGGTTTCAACCGATACACAAATGTACTTATTCGTGACTTATAATGGTGATGATACAGACCGGCATATGGATGGAAAGATGTACGTGCGCGAATTTGATATTTTCATAGATGGTACAGCGATTGCTCACCAAGTTCTTAAAAAGAATAAACCAGGAGCATTGTTTTCCGTTTGCTACGAGATTCCGATGTCGTTCACGGAAGGAAAAGAAAAAGTAGAGGTGAAATTCGCATCGGAAGAAGGCAAAATTGCAGGGGGTGTATATGAGATAAGAATTGTGAATACGAATACTATTTTCCAAGAGAATTAGAGCTGATTGCTGTTGAAAAGAAGACTAATCGACATAGTCTTCTTTTTGATTTTTTACGGATCTAATAGAGCACTTTTCCAAATAAATCGACCACTTTTCCTATTAATTCAACCACTACCCAAGATTATTCAATCACTCACTCGATTTTTTCAACCACACCCATTTTCCACACCTCAATTTAGAACACTTTTCCAAATAAATCGACCACTTTTCCTATTAATTCAACCACTAGCCAAGATTATTCAATCACTTACTCAATATTTTTCAACCACACCCATTTTCCACATCTCAATTTAGAGCACTTTTTCAAATAAATCGACCACTTTTTCTATTAATTCAACCACTAGCCAAGATTATTCAATCACTTACTCAATTTTTTCAACCACACCCATTTTCCAAGCTCAAAATAGAGCAACACTCCAATTAATTCATTTTATAAATTCCAAAGAAAAGATATGTTTTCTGAGGAATTGTGAATTCTCATCAATTCATAAATCTTTCATAATGAAATCAATAAGGCAGCTAGCTATAAAAAAAGAAATGGATTTATGCTCACGAACAGAATTGTAAGGGGTTGCATAAGATCTGTTTCGAAATAAAAAACAAAGGGGATACTAGGATGAAAAAAATGACGGTCTTTCTTTTAGTTATTTTTTTATGTTTAACATCGGTGTTAGTAGGTTGTAGTAATGCTGAAAAAGTGGAACAAACAGAAGATGGTAGAGTAGTCCTTACTGCACTAATTACGAAACATGCATTAACACAGGAATTATCGAAAATGAAATGGCTGCAGGAAGCAGAAGAAAGAGCAGGTGTTGAAATTAAGTGGGAGGAAGTATCAGCTGATTGGTCTCAAAAAAAGGGGGCCATGCTGGCAGCAGGTGATATACCTGATTTAATCGTTGGTCCAAACGCTATTACTGATGCAGAATTTGCTAAATTTAATGGTTTGTTTGAAGATTTAACTCCATTGATTGAAGAGCATGCCCCGAACGTTCAAACGATGTTTGAAGAAAAACCTGAATTAAAAGCACTATCAACACAAAGAGAAGGTGAAATATTCGGTCTGCCAAAATATCAAAGGTTTTGGCCGGAAACAGCAACTAGACAATTTATTAACAAGCAATGGTTAGAAAATCTTGGCTTGGAAATGCCAACAAACTGGGATGAACTTTATGAAGTGTTAGTCGCATTTAAAGAGAAAGACGCAAATGGAAATGGTGATCCAAAAGATGAAATTCCTATGGACTTTTCGCCAACTGGGACAACTGGTTTTGGGTATTTTCAACCAACAGTTCTATTAGGTAGTATGGGGATCACAATAGGAGATGGAAGTGGAACAGGGATATTTGTGGAAGATGGAGAAGTGAAAAACTTCCTGGTTGATGAACGGTATAAAGAGCTTGTGTCGTTTCTGAATAAATGCTGGGAAGCAGGCTTAATCAATAAAGAAGTATTTACTCAAGACTATACAAAATACCAGTCAGTTGCACGTGGAGATGGAGACACAGCAAAGGTAGGTTATACATTTGGGTGGGAAGTAACTGACAGATTCGGTATTACACTTGCCCCACAATATGAATCAATGGCACCCTTAAAAGTTTCAACTGACTCAACAGAAGAGCTTTCCTGGAGTTATGATTATAACAACTTAAACTACGGTGTTAATCTTATTCAAATGTCGTCTCAAAGTAAAAACAAAGAAGCAGCGATGAAATTTATAAATGAATTATATGATCCGAAAGTTAGTATGCAGGTGTTATTTGGTTCCCTTGGAACAAACATTTCGGACAATGGTGATGGATCTTACTCTGTTCTGCCTCCTGAAGATAAAGAAATGGATCCTGGAACTTGGAAATGGACAACAACCTGGGCTGATAATGGACCAATGTATATTTCAGACTCGTTAGAGCTAACACTTGGAAGCGATATGCAATCAGTAGGAAAGCAAACAGAGCCATTACAACAAGTCTTTGAATCTTTAGATAAAGAGAAAGACGTTTTCCCTGGAACCTTTATTAAATACAGTGATGAAGACAACAATACATTAAGTCTGGCAAACACAGAAATTATGAATTTGGCAATGGCTAAATATTCTGAATGGATCACAAAAGGCGGTATTGATTCACAGTGGGATAATTATGTAAAAGAACTAGATAAGATTGGGATCAATAAAAACACTGAGATTATCCAAGGCTACTATGATGAATACATGAGCAATATGGAGTAACGATTACCTAAGGAGGCAGGGCTGCAACGTTTTTTGAGTCAGCCCGTTCTTCCTCAGTAAAGGAGAATGTATATGGCCTTTATAAGCACAAGAACAGCTAAAACTACCAGTGCACCTAATATAAAACTGGAAAAGAAGCCTACCGTTTTTAATACATTTAAACGTGACTATCAATTATGGATCATGATCCTGCCGGCAATTATCATTGTGTTTGTCTTTAACTATATCCCGATGTACGGAATTCAGCTGGCCTTTCGAGAGTTTGATTTTACAAAAGGACTGACCGGGGGAGATTGGGTAGGCTTAAAGTACTTTACTCAATTTATTGAAAGCCATATGTTTACAGATTTATTAAGAAATACAGTTGTTTTAAGCTTAACAACCATTATTGTAGGCTTTCCTGCTCCGATTATTTTGGCTTTGCTCATTAACCAGATTAAATGGAAAAGAGGGAAAAAGGTTCTCCAAACAACCGTATATTTGCCTCACTTTATTTCCATTGTGGTACTTGTCGGATTATTAAATGTCTTATTGTCTCCTAATACAGGAATCGTTGGACATATCATGAATGCATTTGGATTTCATGATGTAAATCTATTAGCTTCTACCAATACATTTGTTCCTGTATATGTGTTATCTGATGTTTGGCAACATGTTGGGTGGAATAGCATCATTTATTTAGCGGCATTATCCAGTGTAGATCCGCAGTTATATGATTCAGCGAAAATGGATGGAGCAAATCGCTGGCAAATAATTAGAAATGTTGAAATACCAGCGATTATCCCAACAATTATTATTCTATTGATATTAAATATGGGTTCCATTATCAGTACGGGCTTTGAAAAAATCTTTTTAATGCAAAATCCATTAAACCTGCCAGTTTCTGAGGTCATTGAAACATATGTCTATAAAATTGGGATTATCTCAAATCAATTTAGCTACGCAGCAGCCATTGGGTTGTTTAATACATTAATTAATTTTGCCTTACTGTTAACGATGAATTATATAGCAAAAAGATTCTCGAATATTAGCTTATGGTAATGCTTTCAAGATAGAGTCCTATTATGGAGGGAGGAGCTGCTATGGCACTACTCACAAAAAAGGGAAAAAATATAAATGACATAATCTTTGATCTGTGTATCTATGTGATATGTGCGATTGTTTTTTTAATCATTGCCTATCCGCTTTATTTTGTTGTAATCGCTTCTGTGAGTGATTCAACTCTTGTTTCTACAGGGAAAGTACTGTTATTTCCAAAAGGGTTTAGTCTATTTGGATATCAAGAAATTTTTCAGGATTCAAGGATATGGGTTGGTTACAAAAATACAATGATTTACTCTCTTTTAGGTACATTTGTTAATTTGTTGCTAACACTGCCAGCTGCCTATGTATTATCGAGAAAAGAATTTCGGGCAAGACGAATTTTAATGTTCTTCTTTGTCTTTACAATGTTTTTTAATGGAGGGTTAATCCCGACATACTTATTAATGAAAGATTTACAGTTAATAGACACAATGTGGGTGTTTATTATTCCTTTCTCAGTCAATGTTTTTAATTTAATTATCACCAGAACGTTTTTTGAGACAAGTATACCCAACGAATTGTTTGAAGCCGCATCAATTGATGGGTGTAATCACTTTACATTTTTTCTTAAAGTTGTATTACCTCTCTCGAAAGCGGTTGTATCTGTTATTGGACTTTATTACTTAGTGTGGCATTGGAATGATTTTTTTACAGGTTTAATTTATATAAGAGACTATAATCTGCAGCCACTGCAAATTGTATTGAGAGATATTCTGCTTTCTAATCAGGTGTTTGCAGAAGGAGCTGGAAGTGGTGGTGCATCTGGTGGATACGCTCAAAGATATGCGGATCAAATAAAGTATGGAGTTATTATTATTTCAACCCTTCCGATCTTAATTGTCTATCCATTTATTCAAAAGTATTTTGAAAAAGGAGTGATGATTGGATCAGTAAAGGGATAAAAAAGAGAAAAAAGCTATTGATAATCTATCGATAGCTTTTTATATGGAGGGCAGGAGATGAAAGTATTAGGAAATAAGTATCTTCAATTAGGAGAATGGTGTTTGCATTTGTTTCTATTAAACTGTTTGTGGTTTATGTTTTCACTAATTGGCGGTTTTTTCTTAGGGGTTTTTCCTGCAACTGTGGCCCTTTTTGCAGTTCTAAGGAAATTAACGATGGAACCCGAAGTAGAAGTGAGGATCTTTCACCTCTTCTGGACAACATATAAATCAGAGTTTATTAAAGGAAATTTACTCGGTTATGTTTGGGCGGTTATAGGGGGAGCGATTTTAATTGATGTGAGAGTTTTGCATCAGGTTGAGACAACTTTTATTCATCAGGCTTTAACCATTGCGCTCTATTTACTCCTTGTTCTATACGTGTTCATCACATTCTATCTATTTCCTATTTTTGTGCACTATAATTTAAGATTTCTAGAGTATTATAAGTATGCCTTTGTTCTTGTAATAGGAAGACCAATCAAATCAATCCTCTTATTTGCTTCAATGTTACTTATCTATTTTTTATTTTCGCTTATTCCGGGGCTAATACCTGTCTTTGGAGTTAGCTTTATCGGGTTTGTCATGATGAAGATGACATCTTCGTCATTGATGAAAAACAACCATTCTCATATCGAAGAGGTAGAATCCTTTAGCTAGTACAAAAATTTGCCCTATTCCTTTCATGTTATTGACAGAAAAAGTATGATATGATATTAAAATGTATATATGTTAGCACTCTGGTGTTTAGAGTGCTAATTGTTGTGAATACATAAAACTTTGGAAGGAGAGGTTAAATTGACGAAAAAACAATTTAAAGCAGAATCCAAACGACTTTTAGAAATGATGATTAACTCTATTTACTCTCAACGTGAGGTATTTTTAAGGGAGTTGATTTCAAATGCCAGTGATGCGATCGATAAAATTTATTACAAAGCATTAACTGATGATTCACTAACTTTTAATAAAGATAGCTATTATATTAAAATTTCAGCTAATAAAGAAAATCGCACATTAACGATTACTGATACTGGAATCGGTATGACGAAAGATGAACTGGAAAATAATTTGGGTGTTATTGCAAAAAGCGGCTCTTTAGCATTTAAAAAGGAAAACGAATCAAAGGATGGCCACGATATTATCGGACAATTCGGGGTTGGTTTTTATGCTGCTTTTATGGTAGCCGATGTTGTTACAGTGATTAGTAAAGCACTTGGAAGTGATGAAGCGTATAAATGGGAATCTGAAGGTGCAGAAGGTTATACTATTGAACCGTGTGAAAAAGAGACTGTCGGCACAGAGATTATTCTAAAAATCAAAGAAAATGCTGAAGAAGAAAGCTATGATGAATTTTTAGAAGAATATACATTAAAAACGATTATTAAAAAATACTCTGACTTTATTCGTTATCCAATCAAGATGGATGTATCAGGACAACGTCCAAAAGAGGGAGCAGAAGATGAATTAGAAGAGTACATGGAAGAGCAAGTTATTAATAGTATGGTGCCGATCTGGAGAAAAAATAAGAGTGAATTAACGGATGAAGACTATGAGTCATTCTATCATGAAAAGCACTACGGGTTTGACAAGCCAATTAAACATATTCATATTAACGTTGATGGGACAGTCCGTTATAATGCGATTCTTTATATTCCTGGTCAAACACCTTTTGACTTTTATTCAAAGGAATATGAAAAAGGGCTTGAGCTTTATTCAAATGGTGTCCTAATTATGAATAAATGTGCAGAGCTTTTACCGGATTACTTCAGCTTTGTGAAAGGTATGGTAGACTCTGAGGATCTATCTCTAAATATTTCAAGGGAAATTTTGCAACAGGATCGCCAAGTCAAGTTTATTGCGAAAAACCTAAGTAAAAAAATTAAAAATGAATTAAAAAGCCTCATGAAAAATGATCGTGAAAAATATGAGGAATTTTATAAATCCTTTGGTAGACAGCTGAAATTTGGAGTATATAATGACTTTGGAAGTAACAAAGAAATTCTTCAGGACTTATTGATGTTCTACTCTTCAAAAGAGAAAAAGCTTGTTTCACTTGATGACTATGTATCAAGAATGCCTGAGGACCAAAAATATATTTATTATGCTACAGGTGAATCAATCGAGAGAATTGAAAAACTTCCTCAAACAGAGATGGTGTCTGAAAAAGGCTATGAAATTCTTTACTTTACAGAGGATATTGATGAATTCGCGATCAAAATGCTTATGACCTATAATGAGAAAGAATTCAAATCTGTTTCAAGCGGTGACTTGGGAATTGAATCAGAAGAAGATCAAAAGCAAACAGAAACGGAACAAACTGAAAATAAAGATCTCTTTGATTTAATGAAAGAAGTATTAGCAGGAAAAGTATCCGATGTAAAGCTTTCAAAACGATTAAAATCTCATCCGGTATGCTTATCAACTGTTGGTGAAGTAACAATTGAGATGGAAAAGGTTCTAAGTGCAATGCCTGATAATCAAAATGTAAAGGCTGAGAAAGTGTTGGAAATTAACAGCAATCACGAAGTATTCCAATCTTTGAAAAACGCCTTTGATCAGGATAAAGAAAAAGTGAAATTATATACGAACCTTCTATATAATCAAGCCCTTTTAATTGAAGGCTTACCAATTCAGGACCCAGTTGAATTTACAAATGATATGTGTAAAGTGATGGTGTAAAAAACAACAGCCTCTTTCTTCGAGAAAGAGGCTGTTGTTTTTGTTCTGCATTCAATTTATGAATAAATATCGTTGTTCAATGTAATATAATCTAACAATAAGTCTGAATTTTTAGTTAATTTAAACAAAAGGATTTCTTCTTTTTAATAGATACGTCAATGATTATTAGAAAATTTTATATTAGAATGGGGACAGATGTTACATTTGTTAACGTTTAATAGGTCGATTTTTAGAATTTTCGATAAATGCATTAAAATATTTGTTAGAAAATATAACAATAAGTCAAAAAAGATTTCCCGTATTGAAAATCCTAATTGAAAGGTTGATGGCGATGCTGAATGAAAGGTATAAGGGGATTGCATTTGAAAAGAGGTTTCTCCCTCGTTTAACAACAGAGGAAGTGAAAGAATTGAGTAAGGAAGATGCATTGATCATATTACCTATTGGAGCAATTGAACAGCATGGCCCACATTTACCCATTTACACGGATACATTGATTGGAGAAGGGTTGTTAAATCAGGCATTTGAATTGCTGAATGAGGAAGATAATATCTGGGTATTGCCACCTTTGCCTTATGGAAAGAGTACGGAGCACCTAGGTATGCCTGGTACGATGACATTATCTGCTGCTACCTTACAAGCTGTTGTCACAGATATAGCTAAAAGTGTTCATGCAAGTGGATTTAAAAGACTTCTCTTATTTAATACACACGGCGGAAATCATGATTTATTAAATATGATCTCTAGAGAAATTAGAATTGAGACAGGAATGATGGTGTTCCGATTAAATCCAGGGTCATCGAAAACAAATGACCTCATCACTGAGCGTGAACAAAAATTTGGCATTCATGGGGGAGATGTGGAGACTTCTATGGTCCTGGACTTTAAAAATAACTGGGTTCATCCTGATAAATCTCCTACTGAGTTTGTAACATTGCCAGAGAATACAAAGCATCTTTATTTAAAAGGAACCAGCTATTTTGCTTGGGTGATCAATGATATCTCTACTACTGGAGTTGCAGGAGATGCAACACAAGCTACGATAGAGAAAGGGATGGAGATTAATCAATATGTTTCTGAATCAATTGCTGAAGCATTAAGAGAAATGCGTAACTTTGATATTGATATGTTAACAAATAAAATGGTGAAACAGTAGAGGAGGCGATGGTGTTGAAGCAGGAAATGCCTACATTAACAAAACCAGAGGAACATAATAGAAAACGTCCGGTTGTTTTTATGGAAAATGTGAGCAAAATATACCCAAATGGAAAAACAGCTGTTCAAAACGTTAGCTTAGAGATTGAGGAAGGGGAATTTATATCATTTGTTGGTCCTTCTGGTTGTGGAAAATCTACAATATTTAATATGATTTCCGGGATTATTGAGCATTCTGTAGGAAAACTGGAGATCCTTGGGACAACACCAACATTAGCAAGACAACAAAGTACAGATGTGTCATTTGTTTTTCAAGAGCCTACTCTTTTACCATGGCGCTCTGTATTAGATAATGTCATGCTTCCTTTAGAATTTAGAAATGTAACAAAGCAGGAAAAGCTTGAGAAAGCTCACCACGTCCTTAAAATGGTTGGATTATCAGAATATACAAAGGCGCTACCTCGAGAACTTTCGGGTGGAATGAAAATGCGTGTTTCAATTGCAAGGGCGCTTGTTTCAAAGCCGAAATTATTATTAATGGACGAACCATTCGGGGCCCTGGATGAGATTACAAGGCAAAACTTACAATCAGAACTCCTAAGAATTTGGGAGACCGAAAAGATGACAGTCTTATTTATTACTCATAATGTGTTTGAAGCCGTATATTTATCAACAAAAATTGCGGTTATGACGCCTAGTCCTGGAAAAGTTGAATCGGTTGTAGAGGTGCCCCTCCCATTTCCGCGGAATGAAGACTTTAGAACATCACATCAATTTAGTGATATTGCAGCAAAAGTATCACAAGACTTAAAGTTTTAAAAGGAGGGAAAACGTATGTGGATTAAACAGTTAATGGAGTTATTAGGAGAAGAAAAGGTATTAATCTCAGAAGCTGTTAAAGAACGATTATCAAAAGACTATTATTGGTATTCCCCAGTACTCTATCAACAATTAAAAGAAAAACGAGCAGATTGTGCCGTCCAGCCTGAATCAATTCATGAAGTAAGAAAGATTGTTGCCTTTGCCGTGAAGAATCGTGTTCCTATTACAGTAAGGGGAGCTGGAACTGGTAATTACGGTCAGGCCATACCATTGGAGGGGGGAATTGTTTTAGATGTAACAAAGCTTGATCATATCATAGAGATAAGAGAAGCAACTGCACATGTTCAAGCAGGAGTGAAGCTTGGTGTATTAGAAAAAAACCTGCGACAACAAGGAAAGGAACTAAGAATCTACCCTAGTACCTATATGAAAGCGACAGTAGGAGGATTTTTATGTGGAGGTTCAGGAGGTATTGGGTCTATTAGATGGGGTAATTTATGGGATGGTAATATACAATCTATTACTGTTATGACAATTGAAGTAGAGCCTCAACTACTAACAGTAAGTGGCGAGGAAATGGAGACATATATCCATAACTACGGAACAACAGGCATTGTTGTAGAGGCGACTTTATTTATTGAACCGAAAACAGATTGGGCTCAGTATATTGTTTCATTTGATGAATTTCAAAAGGCTGTTGAGTTTAGTGATGCCCTTGCACATAATGAAGCGATTATTAAACGATTAGTGTCAGTTTGTGAATGGCCAATTCCGTCACATTTCCCAGGTTTAAAGAAATTCCTTCAAGATGGGAAATCGATCGTTATGTTGGAAATTGCTGAAGGGGCAGAAGAGAAATTAGAGCAGATTGCTAAAGAATATCATGGAGAAATAACGTTTAAAATACCTGTTGAAAACTATCAAAAAGGGTTGAAACTTTCCGATTTCACTTGGAACCATGCCACATTATGGGCACATAAACATGGTGAGAATATCACCTACTTGCAAGCTAGGTTTGATAAGAATAGGATATTTGAACAAATGAATGCTATTCGTATGAAGTATGGCTTTGAAGTACAATTTCATTTTGAATTTATTAAAATTAAGGGTGAGATTACTCCTGCCTCTCTTCCGGTTCTCATTTATCAATCAGAGGATAGATTAAATGAAATTATAAACTACTTCGAAAGTGTAGGGGTTCAAATTAATAATCCCCATACTTATCTGCTGGGATTTGGAGGATATAATTTAAGAATGAAGGAAATAGAAAATATGAAGAAGAAAAATGATCCTTTCAATTTATTGAATCCCGGAAAAATTCCAAGTAATAAAGAAATAGTTCAATAGAAAAGGAGGTTTTTTTCATGGAACATACTCAACTAGAGGTTTCTAGTGTACCGATGAAGAAAGGTAAGGATAAAAAACTGAATATTCCGAATAATATTATACCTCCAGTCGTTGTATTTGTTTTATTTCTCTCTTTTTGGCAATTTGGAGCACAAATCCTTCAAATTCCTAACTATTTATTACCAAAGCCAACCGATATCGTTCAAGCTGCAGTGAATAATTGGGAAAACCTAAGTACAGCTGTCATAACGACGATTACAGAAGCTGTTGTTGGATTTGTGTTTAGTGTAATAGGTGGTGTTTTAGGAGCTATTATTATGGCGAGTTCTAAGTTATTGGAGAAAAGCTTATATCCTTATGCCATTCTATTACAAACTATTCCTATTGTGGCGATTGCTCCGATTATTGTCATTTGGTTTGGTTCAGGTATGAATGCGATCGTTATTATAGCATTTACGATTGGATTTTTTCCAATGCTATCTAATACATTAATTGGCCTGAATTCTACTAACAGCGGAATGATACACTTGCTCAAACTCTATCAAGCTTCTAAATGGCAAATAATGTGGAAGGTTCGTATACCAGCGGCATTACCTTATATAATGGCCGGGTTGAAGATATCTTGTACATTAGCGGTTATTGGGGCAATTGTTGGAGAATATATCGCCGGTATTGGAGGCGGTGCTGGTGGAATCGGTTATGCAATCACTGTTGCATCCTCCAGGTTAGAGACAGCCTATCTCTTTGCCTGTGGAATTTCAGCTGCCATCTTGGGTATCGTCTTTTTCCTCATTGTGAACTTGATTTCAAAGCTGTTACTAGGGTCTTGGCATGAATCAGAAATGAAAAAACAAAACTAAATCGATTATGCAGGGGGTTATACGATGAAAAGTAAAGTAATGGCTAAGTTTGGTGTGTTGATTAGTATTTTGTCTCTATTACTTCTAGCAGCCTGTGGCAGCACAGAATCTTCTAGTTCTAGTACTAATTCTGATGGTGAAGAGAAAGCGGGTGAAACTAAAGAATTGGGTGAGGCAAAACTCGTAACAAATTGGTTTGCCCAACCTGAGCATGGAGGAAACTACGCTGCATTACAGCAAGGTTTTTATAAGGAAGAAGGATTGGAGATGACGATAGAGCCTGGTGGTCCCCAAGTTTCAGCTACCCAAATTGTTGCATCTGGTGAAGCTCAATTTGGATATACTCAAGCGGAAGATCTATTAATTGCTCGTGATAAAGGAATCCCTCTTGTAGCAATCGGGGCTATCTTTCAAAAAAGCCCTCAAGTATTAATTACTCATGAAGGAACCGTGGCTGATTTTGGAGATCTTGATGGTAAAACGGTTTATACAGCTCCGGGAAGCGGATATTGGGAATATATCAAATCCGCATATGATCTCACTGAAGTAAAGGAAATGTCATATACTGGTTCTCTAGCAACTTTTATTGAAGATGAGAATGCTGTTACACAAGGTTATGTAACATCTGAGCCATATTCATTAGATGAGCAAGGAGTTAATAATGATTATCTTTTTATTCATGATTCAGGATTTGAAACGTATGCAAACATTATTTTTACTACAGAAAAAGTAATAAAAGAAAACCCGGAGCTTGTGCAAGCGTTTATGGATGCAACTGTTAAGGGGTGGGAATTCTATCGAGATAACTGGACAGATGTGAATCCATATATTAAGGAAGCGAACCCTGAATTAACATTAGAAAAAATGGAATATGGAGCGAAAGCAGAGGAAGAACTAATCTTTGGCGGAGACGCTGAAGAGCATGGATTTGGATATATGTCAGAAGAGCGTTGGAGCATGCTTCAGGAGGAGTTGTTAAAATTAGGTATTATAAAAAATGAAGATGATGTTTCAAAAGCCTTTACAACGGAATTCCTGGAGCAATAACATGAGAGATAACCAAGAAGAAGTACACCTGTATAATGTACGTTTACCACAGGATTCAATAGGTCAATTATTTTCTATAACGATTAAAAATGGTGTATATGAAACAATTCAAAAGCAAACTGATTCAGCTATGCTACATGGTGCAAAAATATCGAAATTAAGCATAAGTGATTTAACTGAACAAAATGTTATTGATGTTGAAGGAAGATATCTTCTTCCTTCTTTTATTGATATCCACACACATCTGGATAAGGCATTTTCATTAACTTCTGTACCTAATAGGTCAGGCACCCTGCAGGAGGCGATAAGAAATTATAGTGAAAAGGCAGTATCTTTTTCAGAACATGAGATAAAAGAGAGAGTAAGAAAGGCTGCGCTTCAATCTTTATCTTATGGAACGACTCATATTAGAACCCATGTGAATTTTGAATTGGATATTAATGAGAATTTAGCACTTAGTCACTTACAGGCTGTTTTAGAGGTGAGGGAAGAGTTGCGTTCAAATATGTCAATACAAGTTGTTCCTATGTTTTCTTATTTATCTTCCCGTTCTAAAAAGCAGATTGAAGTGATTGAAGAAGCGGTATCCTATGGGGTGGATGGAATTGGTGGAGCACCACATTTATCCCCAACTTCAAAGGAAGACATTGATTTCATCTTTCAATTGGCAGAGAAGTTCGGTAAATTAATTGACCTGCATGTTGATGAACAGGATGATCCTACTATATGTACGATCGAACATATCATACAAAAAACAAAGGAATACAATTATCAAGGAAAAGTGGTTGCAGGTCATCTATGTTCATTATCAGCAATGGATGAAAAACGAGCTGCAACTATAATAGAAGAGATGGCTGGTACTAAAATAGGAGCTGTTACATTACCGGGGGCAAATATGTATCTGCAAGGAAGAGATGACAGAGGTATTATACGTAGAGGCATTACGAGAGTAAAGGAATTCCTAAACAGTGGGGTTGAAATCGCAACTGCCTCAGACAATGTAAATGATCCATTTCATCCTTTTGGAAGATGTGATTTACTACAAATTGGGCTATTAACAGCCTATACTGCTCATTTAGGAAGTGAAAGTGAACTTCAGCATTTGATCAAAATGATGACGGAGACCCCTGCAGGATTTTATGGACTGAAAAATCATCGGGTGGAAGAAAAGGTGAATGCGAGCTTTGTGCTTTTAGAAGGTAGAGACATTTATCAATTATTTGCAAATCTTTCTCCATCTCGTTTTGTTTATCATAAGGGAAGATGGGTGAGCGGAACAACATCAGTTATGTCAGAAAAAGCTGTTGGTGTTGGAGGGAGAGAAGATGGTATATGAAACTGTAATTAAGAATGTAAGATTACTAGAACAAAGTTCACTGTTTCATATTGGTATTATAAATGGAAAGATTGCAAGAATGACAGAGGATGTCATTCATGGAGAAATAGAGTGGGAGGCAGGTGGAGGAATTGCTCTCCCGCCGTTTGTTGAAATGCATACCCATTTAGATACTGTGCTAACATCAGGAAAAGATTTGAAAAATCTTTCAGGAACATTGATGGAAGGGATCGAGCTTTGGCAGGAGCGTAAAGCTAAGCTGACTTATGAGGATGTGCTTGAACGAGCAGAAAAAGCGATTAAACTACTAATTCAACATGGGATTCTTTATGTGCGTGCAGCGGTTGATATATCTGATCCTGAATTAACAGCTCTAAAAGCAATCATTTCACTTCGAGCAAAATTGCAGCATATAATTGATATCCAGATAATTGCCTTTCCACAAGAAGGAATTATTTCATCCCCTAAGAATAAAGATCGTTTGGTTGAAGCTGTTCATCTAGGAGCAGATGCGGTTAGTGCTGTCCCTCATCTTGAACATACCCGTGAAAATGGTATTAAGTCAATACAAGAGTGTTTTACAATTGCGGAACATCATGGTTCATTTGTCCACATTTTTTCAGATGAAGTGGATGATGAGCACTCACGGTTTTTAGAAGTCATAGCAGATTTGGCGATAAGTAAAGGAATGGGAGAAAGAGTGACAGTAAGCCATGCAAATGCACTGGCTTACTATTCTGACAGCTATGCAGCAAAAGTAATTTCACTTGTGAAAAAAGCAGGTATTACGGTTGTATCATGTCCTCTAATAAATTGTACGATGCAGGGACGTTTCGATTCATATCCTAAGGGAAGAGGAATTACGAGAATAAAAGAATTAAATGAAGTGGATGTGAATGTATGTATTGCCCACGATGATATACAAACACCTTTTTATCCATTCGGTAACGGAAATATTCTACAAGCAGCACATATGGGAGCACATTTAGCTCATATGTCAGGTGAGACTGAAAGAGTTGACATAATCAATATGATTACGAAAAATGGAGCAAAAGCATTTGGAATAAAGGATCACTATGGGATTGAAGTTGGTAATAGGGCAAACATAATTATACTCCCGGTTGATAACGTCGTTGATATGCTGAGTAAACAGCCTGCTTGTCGCTATGTGATTCGAGATGGCCAAATAATTGTGGAAACAAAACCGTCTGAACCAGCTTGGTATAAGGATTCTCTAATTTCTTTGACATGATAATATTACGTCGTCTAAAAAGAGGCCTTTTCTGTTTAAAAGGCCTCTTTTTTTGATGAGGTTACCTTTTTCGCTTTTAGTTACTTATTTAACTTCATTTCGTTATATCCACTAATCTTCTAATCCCTTCTCGAATCTGTTTTTCATTTACATAGGAATAACTCAACCGGACAAATGATGTTGACTCTTCCAAGGGATCAAAAACCATACCAGGTACAAAGGATATACCATCTTCAATTGCCTTTGTATACAATTCCTGCGTGGAAACTCCATTAGGCAGTTCAATCCATAAATTTAATCCACCCTCTGGGCTTTGCCATTTCCAATTCGTTGCGGCCAACTCTTCTTCCATGATTTCCTTGCGAATTTGTAAAGCTATTCTTAACTTTTCTAAATGTTGTTGTAGTCGCAATGATGAAAAATAGTGCAGAAAAATTTTCTGGTTTAAAAGTGGTGAACCGTTATCTGTTAGAGATTTAGATGATAATAAAGATTTCATTGTAGCCTGAGATTGACAAATGATTGATGCAACCCGCAACCCGGGAGAGATATATTTACAAAAGCTTCGAACATAAATGACGATGCCAGCTGTATCGTAGGTATATATTGGTAGTGGGGGAGGTTGATCAAAGTAAGTATCATAGTATGCATCATCTTCAACAAGTAGGCATTTATATTTTTCAGCTAAATCTACCAGTTGTTTTCGTTGCTCTGGAGGAATTGTTATACCAGTTGGATTATGAAAGGTAGGATTCAGATAAAAGAGGCGAGGCTTAAAAAGTTTCATCTGCCTTTCAACCTGATCTAAATCATAGCCATTCTGAGCAATATCAATCGTAGCTATATTTGCCCCTCGAGCTTTGAATACATCAATTGCTGCACTATAGCTTGGTCTTTCAAGTAAAACTGTGTCTCTAGGTTTAACAAAAGCTTCAGAGATTAAGTGAATTGCTTGCTGAGAACCAGATGTAATTAATAAATCATCCTTATGAAGAGGAGTTTTATATTGCTTTCCAAAGTAAAGAGACAATAATTCTCTAAGTTCCGCGTCACCGTGTACAGTTGAATATGTTGCTAGTACTTTAGGGTGTAAATCAAATACTTTTTTTACATAGTCTGATAGAAATTGATTTGGTAATAAGTTGGGATCAATAAGTGCTTGAGAAAAATTATATTCTACTTGATGCTGATGAATATCAGACAAGTGATTTTTTTGATTATAGGCTGAAATAATTGGTAGATCGGTATTATTAGGATCAACCGACTGTTCTGAGCTAACGAAATATCCTGATTTATCTTTTACATACACTTTGTTATGTTGTTTCAGTAGCTGATATGCCCTTAAGACGGTTAGGCGATGAACATTCAGCTGATCTGCTAAGCTCCTAACAGAAGGGAGTTTATCATCCTTTTTCCATTCTTTACGTTCAATGTGGTTTAAGACATATTCATATACTTGTTTAAATAAATAATCCTGTTTATCCTTTGTTTTTTTCACATTCATTCCCTCCCTCATATTAAGATTTTACCATTTTATATCCCTATCTGTTCTATTCAAAATAAACTGTTCTATTCCTCCTCTATTAAGATGAAGCAGAGGAGGAGAATGAAATGATCTTTATTAATTTCTGTTTTATGTGCTTCATATTTGGAACAACTTTTTTAGCAATTAAGATTGGCATTGATTCAGGTTTAACACCGTTTTTTTCAGGAGGAGTCCGGTTTTTTCTGGCTGGTTTTCTCATCTTTAGTTTTATGTCTGTGAGAAATAAACACTTATTTCAATTATTATTTCGAAAAGAACTGTTTTTCTCAGGTGTTGGTTTGACTTTTGGGACTTTTTCTACATTATATTGGGCTGAGCAATATGTAACCTCCGGAATTGCAGCGGTTTTATCAGCTACAGGGCCAATGATGATTATTTTTATTCAAAGTTTTCTGTTAAGACAAAAAGCAACAATACATTCCGTGTTCGGGTGTGCTATAGGGATCATAGGGGTATTATTGCTTGTGCAAGAAACCCTCTCAATGGATATGAGCACTTTTTGGCTAGCTGGTTGTGTGGCTATTTTAATTGGAGAAGTTTTTTATGCTGCAGGTACAATTTATACAAGAAAAGTGACGGAAATATATAAAGAAGCTTCGCCAATTGCGTTAAATGCTGTCCAAATGATGTATGGAGGGTTTCTTTTACTTGTAGTAGCAAGTTTTACAGAGGATATTCAAATTAGTGCATTTTTTCAACCAGAATCTGCTGGATCTCTTATCTATTTAATTATTGCAGGATCAATGATAGGACATAGCTTATACTATTGGCTCGTTTCAAAAACAAACCCGGTATTTCCATCAACATGGCTTTATATATCGCCGATCATTGCATTGGCTCTAGGGGTTTTATTATATGGAGAATATTTTACAATTTTCACTGGATTAGGAGCTGTAACGATTATCTTTGGTATTATTTTGATCAACTATCAGACTTTACGTAACATTTTTTCAGCGAGGAGATCTTTGATAAGAAATCATATGTAGCATTGTATATAGTCCGCTCACTCATTAAGTGATCGGACTATTTTTTACATTTTATTTTAGCTAAGTTGCGTGATCACTTCATCTGTATTTAAAATCGTTGCAAATTCTTTATGTAACGCAGCAAGCTCAAATTGATGAATATCGTCAGGAGTATGACGTTTCCCAGTGTGGTCTGTTATTTCAAATGCTGCAGTGGCATCAGAGACAAGGAATGTTTGGAACCCCAGGTTGCTGCTCATTCTTGTTGTCGTTGAGACACAATGCTGTGTGGATAATCCTGTAATAACAACAGATTTGATTTGATTGCTTTTTAAATAGCTTTCTAATTGTGTTCCTATAAAAGCACTATTTACATTCTTTTGCATAATCACTTCACCTGGAAGTGGACTTACAATGTCCATAAAATCTGTTTGGTTAGCATTTTTATAATAAAGTGGAGATTGTGGATCAAGTGATAAATGCTGTGAATAAATGATTGTCCAGTCTCGTTTCCTCCATTCAGTTAATAAAGTTTGAATATTGTTTTCTGCTTGTAAATTATTTCGCTTCCCCCAATAGGGATCATTAAACCCCTTTTGAACATCTAAGACCAATAATGCAGGTTGTGAAAATAATTGACTCAATTTTATTGCCTTCCTTTCAGCTACTAATTAAGAGTAGTTTGGGTCTAAATAAATCATTTCATCCTGGAAAAATAAAAACTTCCCACTTAATGATAAGATTGGGAAGTTCAACTTTTTATCGATATTTTTTGACCTCATTTATTAACTTATGGAAAGGGCATTTAGTTAAAGTCGAGTCATCATCATGCAGAAAATATTGCTTCCATTCAAAATTGTCCGAATTCCCATAGGTATTTAGATCAGTATGGACGGAAATGGAGTCGTATTTACTTAATCGTTTCCGGATGTTTTCTTTTATTTTCTTTGAGTAAGACGGGGAAGAATTAAATAATTCAAGCACCCATCTGGGAGTGATTGCAAGCATAAAATATGGAAACGACCTGCTCGATCTATTTTTATGAGCCGGACTGGCGCAATACATAAAATATTGTTCTCCATGGAAACAAAACTCCCAAGCAGGTTGAGTTGGATCAGAAGGGATGTGATTTGGCCATTCAACTGAATCTAACTCAGTTAACTTGTTAAGCTGCTTCCAAAATAGCTGTTCGAACTTTTCTACATTATAGGTGTCAGATAAGTTAGGTGGGGTGTCGAAAAAGACAATGAGTGATGTGTATCTTCCAAGCTCTTTGGAATTCAAAGTATATGATGAAAGCAATTCTGCCAGTTCATGAGAAGAGGAATCTTCTCTGGGATCTCCTACAAATGCATAACGTAAATGATTTAAGGAAAATCCTTGTGTAGCAGGAATGCAAGGAAACGGCATATCTTTATCCATCATTTTTATTTCGAACTTTTCTAAGGCATCTCTTTTCCAAAAAGGTAATTTATCTCTGTTTATTAAGTCCCTTTTCAGGAGTTCCATCTTTTTTACCTCCTATCACAGTACACATTATTCATGTGGGTTGGGATAGGTGAATGTCTTTAACTGTTCCTTTAGATCTTCCTTCTATTGGAATTTCTTTATTATGCATACTATAATACATATATGGTAAATGTGATGGAAAAAGGTGGTTTAAAAGTGACTAACGATAGCCAAACAATAATAGATGGATTCAAATTTAACTGGGAAATTAAAAAAGGGGTTTTTCAATTTGAGGGGCAGGAAGCTGTTCTATTTTGGATTTCAACTGCCATGAAATCCTTTTTTGATACAATTGAAGAAATTTCAGGTGAAGAGGCCTCAAACTTGGTGTTTGAGACTGCCGGATTTCGGCAGGGGTTAGTAGTTGGAGAATATTTTGAAAAAATGAAGGATTTAAGTGTTGAAGATGCTGCTAAAGCTATTACCACTACATATGCCTCTGCGGGTTGGGGAAAAATTGAAATTAAAGAACTTAATTACCAAACAAAAACATTGTCTGCTTATTTAAAAGATACATGGGAACATAAAATCAATGTTGCACAAGGGAAAGACAAGGGAGGAAGCTTTCTTCCAGCTCATTTTGCAGGTATTTTTACAGGCTTATTTGGAACGAATATATGGTATGAAACGACCCAACATCAATTGGACGGGAATGAGTTTAGTATCATTGAATATTTTCCTTCTGAAATAAATATTTCTTCTAATATTCATGAGCTTGCTAGAAAAAAAGAATCTGAGCAAATTAAGTATTTGGAGAGGTTGGTAGAAGAAAAAACCGGAGAGTTGCAGGGATTGGTAAAGAAGCTTTCATCTCCGATAATTCCTGTCCTGGAAGGAATCGTTGTTGTTCCTATGATAGGAACGTATGAGTTGGACCGTGCAGAAGATCTTATCATCAATACATTGAACAACCTGCCTGCACACAAAGCGAATTATCTCATTCTTGATCTAACAGGACTTGACCAAGAGATTAGTGACCATACAGCAAGTTTAATAGAAAAAATTGGTGCTGCTTCTTCATTAATTGGAACAAAGACAATTCTGGTCGGGATTACAACTGAATTAAGCATTGCTATCTCACGATCAACGATTAATTTTTCTCAATTTGAATGTTTTCAATCGTTACAGCATGGTATTCATTTTGCCTTAAGTCAAATGGGGAGAAAAATAATCTGAATAGCAGATATGGAGAGCGGAATTTCTTTAACTATCAGAAGTATGGGATTTATGGATGATAGGATAAGAAAGCCGTTCTTTTTTCTTTCATTAAGCTAAATGAATCAAAAAAACAACCGATATAAAGACTAGTACTTTATCTTACAATAAGAGGTTTTAAAAATGTTTATTCTACCAAATTCAGACACCATGATCATCCTTGAAGGAGAATATTCACCTTGGATTGTTTTACTATCAGTCGTCATTGCCTGTTTGGCTTCTTACACAGCACTTTCTTTAAATGAAAGGATTCAACAAAACAGTTTTTTTAGTCGTAATTTCTGGTTAACATTAGCTTCCATTGCAATGGGGATGGGAATTTGGTCCATGCATTTTATTGGAATGAGTGCTTTTATGCTTCCTGTATCAATGGATTACGATATCATTCAAACCATTATTTCTGTATTTCCTGCTGTACTAGCATCATACCTTGCCTTTTATTTTTCTAATCAAAAAAATAAAACTCAGTTATCTTACGTAATCGCAGGGATTACGATGGGGCTCGGGATAGCGTCCATGCATTATATTGGTATGTCAGCAATGAAAATGGACGCGAAATTTGTGTACAAGCCATGGATCTTCCTCACATCTGTTGTGATTGCGATCATCGTTTCATATGTAGCACTTTATATCTTTTCGACGATGAGAAGGTTTACTAGAAACATGGCTGTGAAAATGATCACTTCTATTATTATGGGGCTTGCTGTTGCAAGTATGCATTATACAGGGATGTCAGCTGTTGTTTTTTATAGTGAAACACCTTTAATTGAACATGCAAACCATGCTCATTCAATGAATCTTCCTCTTCTTATTCTATTTATTACTGTAGGAATTAGTATTTTTCTAGCCTTATCTGGATTATCAAGTATTCTTGATCGATATGTTGACTACCGGTTAAATTATTACGATGCTTTAACTTTACTCCCAAATAGAAGACAGTTTGAAAAAAAGCTTGAAATGTCATTTACCTATGGAAGCTTAGCTATTATTCACTTAGATAGAATAGAAAAATGGAATAGTGGATATGGTTATGCATTCGGAGACAAAATTATTAAAGAAGTTGGGCAAAGGATCATTCAACACATACCAGAGATGGCTGAAGCTTATAGAATTGAGGGAAACCGCTTTGCTCTACTGATTACAGGTTATCATCACTATGAACAGTTTAGGGAAAGTTTAGCCAAAATAATGAATGAGTTAATGCAACCCATTGAAATTTCAGATCACAAGTTTATCATTGACATGGTCTGTGCACTTTCAACCGGTAATCGCGAAAAAGAGACAAAGCAGCTTTTTTTAAATGCAACGGCTGTCCTGCAGCATTCATCGATTGAATACAAACATGAAGTCATTGAATATGATCCGAATATTCACATTTTTTCATTTGAAAGAAGTATTATTCAGGATATTGATAAAGCAATGGATAATCATGAATTGTTCATTGTTTATCAGCCTAAAATAGGTTCGAACAAGGCGATTATTGGAGCGGAGGCTTTGTTGCGATGGAATCATCCTACACAAGGGTTTATCTCACCCGCTGTTTTTATCCCGGCATTAGAGGAGAACGGGAAGATTACTGATGTAACAGATTGGATCATTGAACAGGTTTGTCATGAAATGGGAAATTGGATTGTGAATCATTATCCATTTAATGCAGTATCCATCAATATCCCCGGTCAATATATTACATCCCCTCGTTTAATGGACGTATTAAAGAACTCTGTTTCTAAATATAAAATCGACAGTCATTTTCTAGAGTTGGAGATTACTGAAACAAGTGTGATTAACAATATAGAAAATGCCATTAGTTCAATAGGGGAATTCCGGAAATACGGTTTTAGAGTAGCACTTGATGATTTTGGGACGGGTCTATCTTCGTTGTCGTATTTAAAAAGACTTCCCATCACAACAGTAAAAATTGATAAGTCATTTGTTGATGGAGTACCAGAATCTGAAAAAGATTCGGCCATCATTAAAGCGATTATTGTCCTTTGTCATTCATTAAATATGGATGTCATCATTGAAGGTGTTGAAACAGAAGCCCAAGTGAATTTTCTCTCACAAATGCCTGAAAAACCGGGTATACAAGGGTATTATTATTCTCCGCCATTAAAGCGTGAGGATTTGGCAAAATGGGTGCAACATTTTCAAGAACAACAAGAAACTATGTCACAAAAATAAATGAATGGTGAGGAAAATGTTTTGGGCTGTCCCTAAGTATTTTCCTCTTTTTTTTTACTACTTTTAGTTCAGGAAATCGTTTACAATATAAATACAAAAATCTAAGGAGGAGTTATGATGAAAAAAAATTTATCACAAGGTAGCCATGCATATAAGGGGGTAACTTTGTCTTAATAATTATGCAGTCACACCCTTATATGTGTTTTTAGGAAAAAACACAGTAAAAAGGGGTATATGATGCAATTTCCGATAAAAAAATTTCTTTCCTATTATAAACCATACTTAAGGTTGTTTTTACTTGTTTTAGGATGTGCTTTTACAGTTTCAGCAGTTTCATTAATCTTTCCGCTGCTTGTTCGCTATATCACAAAAGATGTTCTCGAAGGGGACTTGTCCATTGCTCTTAATGAAGTATTTTGGATTGGGGGACTGATGCTTGTTCTCGTCGTGATTCAAAATGCAGGGAACTTTTTTGTTGATTATAAAGGGCATGAAATAGGTGCGCGTATGGAAAGTGATCTTCGTGCAGAGTTATTTGAACACATACAAAAGATGCCATTCCGGTTTTTCGACCAAGAAAAGACAGGTCAACTAATGACTAGAATAACAAATGACCTGTTGCTTCTTTCTGAATTATATCACCATGGACCTGAAGATTATATTAAATACTTAGTTCGTTTTATCGGGGCGTTTGTGATCTTGTTTTTTATTAATGCACCACTAACAATGGCGGTATTTGCCTTTTTACCTTTCCTGGGTGCATTTGCTTTGTTTTTTAATAAAAAATTGAACAGTGCTTTAGGTAATAACAAACAGCGGATTGCTGATATTAACACACAGGTGGAAGATAGCCTCTCAGGAATTCGGGTAGTAAAGTCCTTTGCTAACGAAAGAATTGAAACAGAAAAATTCTCTAAAGCAAATCAACGTTTCCTTGAAAGTCGAAAAAACACCTACAAAGCAGAAGCCTATTTCTTTAATGGTATGGAAACCTTTATTCAGCTTATTACCATTACGGTCATAGTTTTAGGTAGTGCCAGCATAGTGAAGGATTCATTGGATTTAGCAGATTTAATCACATTTTTGCTCTATATCACATTTATGATTGAACCAATTCAGAAATTAACTCATATGAGTATGCAGTTTCAAGAGGGAATTACAGGCTTTCAACGATTTATGGAAATGATGAATATCGAACCGTCTATTAAAAACAGACCTAATTCAATTAAGCTGGCAAACCTCGAAGGGGAAATTGAGTTTAAAGAAGTTTCTTTTTGCTATGGTGATCATGATCACAATGTGTTTGTTCATTTGTCTTTTACCATACAAAAAGGAGAATATATAGCATTAGTTGGACCATCAGGAGCAGGAAAAACGACTTTATGTTCTCTCATTCCCCGCTTTTATGATGTATCCGGTGGAGCTGTATTAATAGATGGAATTAACGTTCGTGATATTGATATACAGTCACTTAGAAGTAATATAGGAATTGTTCAGCAGGATGTCTATCTTTTTTCAGGAACTGTTTTAGAAAATATACGATACGGAAATGTACATGCAAGTGATGAAGAAGTTGTGATGGCTGCTAAACGTGCAAATGCTCATGATTTTATTATGAGCTTACCTAAAGGATATCATTCGGAGATCGGACAGCGAGGTGTAAAGCTTTCTGGTGGACAAAAGCAGCGGCTCAGTATTGCGCGTGTTTTTCTAAAGGATGCACCAATTCTCATTTTTGATGAAGCAACAAGTGCACTAGACAATGAAAGTGAAAGCATCGTGAAGGAATCATTAGAAGCATTTGCAAAGAACCGAACAACCATTGTCATTGCTCATCGTCTGTCTACAATTCGTTATGCAAAGCGAATTATTGTATTAACAGAAGAGGGGATTGCCGAACAAGGCTCACATGATGAATTACTAGAGAAAAACGGTGTGTATTCACACTTGTATTCTAAGCAGTTTAATTGAAAAGAGGAAAAGAGTTTATGCTATTCTCCACTAAGGGGAATAGCATTTTTAGTGGTAATTTTAAGCAAGTTAAAGGTGGGAATTATATGAAAACGAACACGCTAAATATCGTAAACGGACAGGTTATGTATAACTTTTTTCAAGAAAAAAGTTTCTTGAAGGATGAAACCATTGTTTCTTTTAATGAAGCGATGTGCTATGGAATGACTTCATCCTCGATTTTCTCAACTGAGTTTCTTGAAACGCGTTCAAAGGTTCATAATGTTTCACTTGATCAATATAAAAACATTACGTTGAAAGCGATACAACCACTATTAAGTAAAAAATTCAATTCATTGACATTATGGTTTGATGATGACATGTTTTGCCAAATAAACATTCTAACGATTCTTGCCTGGTTAGATCAAATTGATTATCAGAATACGGTGACCCTTGTCTTGGTTGATGATGAGTTTAAGCCTATTGAAAAACAAACCCTTCATCCAAAAGGGTATAAGGAAATTTACCATCAAGTGCTTATTGAAAAACAAACTCCAGGTAATATTCTTCCTCACTCTTTACAAAGAGGAATTCAGTTATATTTGCAATACCATAACCCTGACAGTGAACTTCTGAGGTATATTCATGAGCATCGGGATTTACCTGAAGAGGAACTAGTAGTATTCCTTCTAAATAATTTCAAAGAGTATGGTATAGGTGACACACAATATATCGAGCTAATTAGAGCGAAAAGAAGTGCTGAAAACTAGAAGCGTCTTGGATTTTCGCTGGAATAGAATAACCTAATAGAGGAATTCACAAAATAAAAGAAATACAATTTGAGGCGGGAATCTGAATGAATTTTGTGATGCAAAAACCGATCAAGCTTTTTGATCAAATTGATAAGTATAATGGTATCCACAATATTTTAGGGATTGGAGATCCCCATGTAGTTAAAATTCAAAATCAGTGGTGGATGTTCGTTGGCGGCTTTCAAACAAATTTTAAAAATAATATTTTTACTGCTACACTTCCTGTTGGAGAACCATTAAGTAGCAATAACTGGAGTATCACAACTTATGAAGATAAAGAAAATAAGGCAAAACCGCTTTGTGAAAACTCCAAAAAAGGAAGCTGGGATTATTATGGTTTTCACACTCCATGCTATGTTAGCGGAACAGGCCAAAATGGAACAGTAGTTGAGAGAGTTTATTATACTGGAAGAGCTTCTAATAAAGTGGTAGATAATCAAGCACCTTATTCCATCGGCATGATAGAAAAAACAGTTGACGGCTGGAATCGCTATCACAGTCCGATTTTAAGGGGAACAAAAGATTCTCCTAATGTCCTGGAACCTAAAATTAGATATATAGAGGGAAAGTGGAGAGCCTGGTATGTAACAACAAAGCAAGAGACTGGAAAAAACGGATACCCAAACTATACGATGATGTATGCTGAGAGTGATGACGGTATAAACAACTGGTCTAATCCAATACCATTGTTTTTGGGAAATGAGAATTTTTATGATGCTTCAATACATAAATCCAACACATATGGTTATGAAATGGCTGTCTGTAGAAGCACAAATCTATATGGGCGTTCTCCATTCCCAATGCAAGGAATGTGGTTATTAACAGGACATAAACCTAATGGTGATCGGGCTAATTGGTCTAAAAATCCTCTGTTAATTCTTGATGCTAAAGAAGGTGAGGATTGGTACAAAAATGGAATCGGAAGCCCGTGTGGTCATTACGGGGAATCAGCAGATGATCAAAATACGTTATATATGTTTTTCACAGGTTTACATTGCGAACGGAATTGGCTTCAACATGCAAAGAATAGTATAAAAAAGAAAAAGCTACCTCCGTTTCCTTCCCCGTTTTACTTTGCAATTGGAAAGGTGGAATTGACCAAAATATCAGAAGGAAAAACGAAGGGAGGCGACTATTTTTTATGAAAGTCTTATCCATGATCCAGCCATGGGCAAGTCTCTTTGCCTTGCGAGAAGCTCAATACGAAACGAGGACTTGGAAAACGAATTACAGAGGCCCTCTTGCAATCCATACTAGCAAAAAAGTAGATAAGAAAGCCTGTCTTGATCCTTTAGTACAATCATTGCTTCAGAAACACGGTTTAACTGCTGAAACTCTGCCAAGTGGAATGATTATTGCGAAGTGTAATCTGGAAAACTGTTATAAAATATTGGAAGATAATGAAACATGGGCTGTTTTAGAAGATGGAAGAATCGTTAATGAGACTGACTATTTCCTTGGTGACTATAGAGTAGGTGGCTATGCGTGGGAAGTAACGGGGATGCAAATGCTTGATCAGTTTATTGTGGCGAAGGGTAGACTTGGATTGTGGGAATTAAAACTTTAGCTGAAGAGAGCGCAATGGCAAGCTATTGTATACAATCTGAAAACATCATCATTAAATGAAAAATAGTCTGATTTTTAAAGACTTTTATCTGAAAAGTGTAAGGAAACACCCCTTCCCTACCCCTTATAATGAAAAATATATCATAAAAGTCTTCTAAACTTACTTAAAAAAGAGAGCGGTTTCATTCGGCGTTGGGATGTTATGACTTTTAAGGGGGAATTAGTTTGAAAAGGTTTGCGGTGTGTGGTGTTAGTAATCGGGCGATTGATATGTTTATTAAGCCTATATTTAAAACATTCTCTGAGACTTGTAGCTTGGTAGGGATGCTGGAATTTGATGACAAGCGATTTGATGTATGTCGAAATTTAGTTCCAGAAACAGTGAACGTCCCGACCTTTCATAATGGAGAATTTGAACGGATGATTACAGAAACACGACCAGATGTAATTATCGTAGCAAGCAGAGATGACACGCATGTAGAGTATATTGTAAAAGCTTTGGAACACGACTTAGATGTTGTTACTGAGAAACCAATGGCAACAACAGCAGCAGATTGCCGAAAAATTATTGATGCAGAAGAAAAAAGTAAAGGAACCGTTACTGTTACCTTTAATTATAGATACAATCCATATCATACGAAAATAAAAGAGATGATATTAGAAGGAAAGCTAGGGAAGATAACGTCAGTTGATTTAAACTGGTACATTGACACATACCATGGTTCAAGTTATTTTCAACGGTGGAATCGTCAAAGAGAACTTTCAGGCGGTCTTTCCATTCATAAAAGCTCACACCACTTTGATCTAGTCAATTGGTGGTTGGACCAAAAGCCTGTAGAAGTCTTTTCATTTGGCGCCAGAAATTATTATGGTGAAGAAAGTCCATTTAATCCAAAGCAGGAAGATGGACGGTTTTGTATTACTTGTGATGTAAGTCCAAATTGCTCTTATTACATGAGATGGAATACAAGAAGCAACAGTGCCAGTGTACAGGATGACCATATAAGCTCTGATATGAAGCGGAAAAATGCATACACAAATTATCGAACAGACCAGTGCATTTTTGATTCATCAATCGAGATTGAAGATACGTATACAGCAACCGTTAAATATGACCAAGGAGCTTTGCTTAGTTATTCAATTAACTTCTCCTTACCGTATGAAGGATATAGACTTGCAATCAATGGAACAAAAGGCAGAATTGAAACAATGGAATACCACGCGCCATCAAGGGTGCCATTTCCAACACCAACACAGGTAATTGATTATTATCCGCTTTTTGGCTCAAAGGAAACGATTCATGTTGTAGAACGTGCAGGTGGACATGGTGGAGGAGACCCAATCATGCAAGAAGACATCTTTTTAGGAGTTGACCCATTCCGCCCTTACAAGATTTTATCAGGTAGTGAGGATGGTGCATATGCCGTTACGACAGGCGAAGCAGTTTGGAAGTCAGTCAAACAAAAGCGGTCAATAAAGGTAGAAGATTTATTAGCTTATCAATCAATGACATAATGTTATAACGCAAAACTCCCTAAGGATTAGAGATTATGGTAAAAATCTTAGCGAACTTTAGAGGAGTTTTTTCTTTTTCAATAAAATGTAAGCATTTTACAATGGGGTTTTGAGGAGGTGATGAAGAGATAAAATAGTAATGAGCAGTCGGATGAGCTAAACGTTTAGAAACAAACAAGGGGGATGAAAAGGTGAAAAAGGGTTTGATGCTGTTTTTGGCGATTTTCATGGTGCTCTCTATGGCAGCTTGTAGTGGAAGTAGTATGACGAGTGAAGAGGAATCAGATTCAAAAAATAGTAAAAATGAAGTAATTACATTGCGCATGGCTTGGTGGGGATCTGAACCAAGGCATGATTACACATTAAAAATGATTGAATTATATGAGGAACAAAATCCAAACGTGAAAATCCAGCCTGAATATGCTAGCTGGGATGATTATTGGAAAAAATTAGCACCTCAAGCATCCGCAAACCAGCTTCCAGATATTATACAAATGGATCTTTCTTATATTACACAGTACTCTAACAACAATCAATTAGCAGATATAAAACCATTCTTCGGAAAAGAAATTGACACAACAGACCTCAGTCAGGATTTTCTTGATGGTGGTAAAATAGGTGAAAACTATTACGGGCTTAACGGTGGAGTTAACGCACTTGCTTTCCAATATGACCCTGAACTACTCAAGAAAATTGGTGCAGACAAAATCTCAGAAGACTGGACTTGGGAAGACTATCAAGATATGGCCCAAAAAGCAGCTGACGCCGGTTTATTTTTTGAAAATGGACCTGGAACTGCTCCTGATGTTTCTTTCAATTATTATTTAAGAACGAATGGAAAGAGACTTTATAGTGAAGACGGCACAACATTGGGATATGAGGATGACAAACTATTTGTAGACTTCTTTTCAATGTATGCTGATTTAGTAAAAGAAAAAGCCATTCAATCACCTGATGCAAGTGCACAAGTGAAAGGACTAGAAGATGATCCTGTTGTAAAACAACAATCGATCGGCCTTATCCAATGGTCCAATCAATTTATCGGTATTCAAGAAGCAGCAAACCGTCCACTTGAAATGGTTGGCTTGCCAGGACCAAATGCAGATCAAGGACTGTTCCTTAAACCAGGCTTATTTTGGTCTGTTGCCAATAGCTCAAAAAATAAAAAGGAAGCAGCAAAATTTATTAATTTCTTAACTAATGATATTGAAGCAAATAAATTAATGCTTGGTGACAGAGGTGTTCCTGGATCTCCAAAAGTTCAGGAAGCATTATTGCCATTGTTATCACCTGCACAAAAGCAAGTATTCAACTATGTAGCTTGGGCTGGAGAACATAGTTCCCCGTATAATGGACCAGATCCGACCAAAGCAGCAGAAGTAATCAATCTATTAAAAAACACAGCTGATCAAATAGCATATGGGGTTCTAAAGCCGGAAGAAGCCGCAAAACAATTCAGGCAACAAGCGGAGAGTATATTGGCACAAGGTAAATAACTATTATTATACGGATAGAGCTGATCATTATTGATCAGCTATTTTTTATGTCGTGTTTTATACAATTTTGAAGGGTTAATATAATCTTAAAAAATAGGTTTTTATCATGATAAATTAGGGAAATAAAACATAAATTTTAGAAAGTGAGGTGGTTAGCTTGAGGCTGGCAACAAAAATAATTATAGGTTTAATCGTAGGTGCCGTTTTAGGTCTGGTTTTAAACATTGTATCTCCTGATATTTTTAAAGTCCTTGATACCTATTTATTTACTCCGCTAGGACAAATATTTTTAAATTTAATTAATATGCTCGTTGTACCTATTGTCTTTTTTTCCATTACACTTGGTGTTGCAGGTTTAGGTGATCCTAAAAAGCTTGGAAGAATTGGCTTTAAAACGATATCTTTCTTTTTAGTGACAACAGCAATTGCGATCATTATTGGTTTATTCCTTGCTATGATTATTCAACCTGGTCATGTAGGAAACTTTAATACAGAAGGAATTACATTTGAAGCAGAAAAAGCACCATCAACTGGAGAAACATTACTGAACATCATCCCATCTAATCCAATTCAAGCATTTGCTGAAGGCAATATGCTCCAAATTATTGCGTTTTCCATCTTTGTTGGATTTGGTCTTGCAATGTTAGGAAAGAAAGCAGAAGCTTTGCATACAGTAGTGGAGCAGGGAAATAACCTCATGATGTATTTGGTGAATATTGTTATGAAGTTTGCGCCATACGGAACATTCGGTTTAATTGCAACAGCTGTAGGAAGTCAAGGTCTATCAGCAATTAAAGCAATGGGATTATATATGATTGTCGTCGTTTTAGCCCTTCTTATCCATTCCATCGTCACATATGGTTCAGCTGTTTTCCTCTTAGCAAAATATAATCCATTTATATTCTTTAAAAAGTTTTCTCCTGCCATGAGTGTTGCCTTTAGTACTTCCAGTAGTAACGCAACATTACCAGTCTCAATGGACACAGCACAAAAAGAGTTGAACATTCCTAAGTCAATAAGCAGTTTTGTTCAACCCCTTGGAGCTACCATAAACATGGATGGAACAGCCATTATGCAGGGAGTAGCAACCATTTTTATTGCACAGGTTTATGATGTGAATTTAACAATGATCGAGTTAGTAACGGTTGTATTAACGGCTGTGCTGGCAAGTATCGGTACAGCTGGAGTTCCTGGTGTAGGTTTAATTTTATTGGCGATGGTATTTAGTTCTGTAGGATTACCTGTTGCTGGTATTGGGTTAATATTAGGAATTGACCGTTTGTTAGATATGGCTCGTACGGCAGTTAATATTACCGGGGATGCGGCATGTGCTTTGGTTGTGTCTGAGACTGAGAAGAAGTATAAGGGTATAAGGGAAGGTAACAGTAAAGGGATTTAGAGAGTGTTGTGATAGGGCAGGGCTGTATGATCATTTTTGACTAAAGCCGAATTATAAGTATCAACAAAGATATTCCTATATCTTCAAATATCAGGATGCATGATCATCTAGATTAAAATAAATTATAATTATTTTTAATAGTATTAGGTATTCTACATGTAGTGTGTTATGCTTTAGCTAACCATTTAATACCTTTTTACATTGTTTTGTCCTCACCCCATTCAGTAATGAATGGGGTTTTTTACTTTTTATGCAAATAAAAAAGGACTCCCATAATGGAGCCCTCAGTAATTACGCTTTATTAACGTTAGTTGCTTGAAGACCGCGTTGACCTTGCTCGGTGTCAAATGTCACTTTTTGGCCTTCTTCTAAAGATTTAAATCCTTCGCCTTGGATAGCTGAGAAATGTACGAATACATCATCTCCACCTTCAACTTCGATGAAACCGAAACCTTTATCTGCGTTAAACCATTTTACTGTACCTTGTTGCATAATTGTTGCCTCCTGTGTGGATCCATTCCACAATTTATTACTATAGTTGTTCAATTAGATATCAAAGGCGAAAAGTTTAAATACTTCTTTTCCTTACAGACCGAACAAAAATAATTCTACTTCATCATAACAGATAATATTTGGAAAAGCAAATAGGTTAAGAAAAAGAAGTGTTCTATAAAAGCTACTTTTTAAAAATGGGATTTAGACTTCTTTCATCAAACTAGACTAGTACCAACTCAGGAATAGGAGTTTTATTTTAAATTTTAATTCTAATGACATAAATTTTTGGAGGTTTATATGGGGATTTTAGATGGTTTAATGGGGAATGTGTCAGAGGTTGATATTACTTGAAAAAGAATTAGAAATAGTCATAATTGATAATGAAAAAAGTTGAAAAAATTTTATAAATTAATCAGAGATTTAATTGTTTTCACTATACCAGTTTAATTTTAATCGATAAGCAAGGTGTAACAGGTAAAAAAGTGGAATATCATTCTATCCCTTATAAAAGCATTACACATTTTAGTGTAGAGACTGCCGGAAGCTTTAATTTAGATGCGGAATTGAAGATTTGGATATCCAGTACAGCTAATCCGGTTTCGAAACAATTTAAAAAAGACAAAAGTATATACGATGTACAAAGAGCATTAGCAACGTATGTAGCAAAAATATATATGATTTAGGAGTTTGGGAGGGATATCCAAGCTTCTTTTTTTAGGTTTGTTCAATTGTTACCGTTTTGTTTCGAGTAAAGTAAAAAGCCACTTCTAATTACTTGGAAATGGCTTGAATCAAGTGGAGCATAGGGGGCTCGAACCCTTGACATCTAGAGCGAGGACTAGAAGTAATCCTACATCTGCCGCGCGTACCATTATACGAGGTTGATAAAATCGCATATGACAACGTACTAGTTAAATGGAATGAGCGAGAGGCTTTAAACTGTTAACCAATAGTCGAGGGCGAGAAGATTTCGGTAATAACACTGAAGCTAAATTAAGAGCATTTCAAGATAATCCTAACTTATAATAAGATGGAACGCTCAATGCGGTGTAAATCGCACGTTGGGTGTGGAGTAGGGGAAAAGATGGAGATTACATCAAAGTCTTACCTATTGCTATTAAAGGATAGGCAGGGTAGTTTAAATCCATTTTCTATAACATAATTAATTGGATTTAAAATCCTTTTTATTAAGGGAATTTTTCTCTCACGATGTTTATTTATGTGCTATATTTCTAGTGAGGAGGGGAAATTTATGCCAAATCCAGCTCGGATATTTATCAGTTCTGCATATGATAACAAGCTCATTCCATTACGCAGTGATTTAAAAAAGGAACTAGAAGAAGCAGGGCATAATCCATTATTATTTGAAGATAATTTTTACCCATGGCAAACAGATTTCATGAAAACATGCCTACAAAAGGTTATGGAATCTGATATCTTTATTTTACTCTTAAATGAAAATGTAGGGACTTATTGGGAAACAGATAAATGTACTCCTACATACCAAGAGTTTAGAACAGCAATAAAAGAAGGTAAATATGTTATTGCTTTCCTTGATTCCACTGTAAAGCAAATTTATGAGGAACATATTCGTCTGGATCTTGATAGGAGATATAAAGAATATAGAAAAGATAAATATCGAAATCCTGATTATACAATTGATATAGTTAATCAGGTTATTAGTGAAGACTTAGGAAGAGCCCAACGTGATAAGATTAAATCAATTCATCCGTTTACCTGGGCCTTCATATATGATGTACAAGCTGCACGGATATGGACTGAAGAGCTTGTATTAGCACAGGCCCCTGAAGCCTATAAGAAAATAAAAGGATACCTAAGTGATCGATTGGGTGAAGGAATAAAACTTGTACCAATGAAGGAAGATATTCATGATAATGCAATTGCTGCTCAAGATTTTACTATTTATCAAGAATACACTTTAAACCTTCTTTCATATCTGCATATGGGAAAAATAACGGATTGGGGAAAATTCTTAGTCACTGCTATGGAACCATTAGTGGGGGATTACATTTATCAGCGGCCTGGAACAATGTTAGCTGAGGAGATAGGCAAATTCGAAAAATGCAACGCATTGACAGTATATAAAAAGGATGATGAAAAAGTAAGAATTTGTGGTTATGCCGGTGCTACATCTCCTACTCCTGAATATGATTTAATAAATGACGACTCATATGTAGTTTCAGCACTCACTGGAGATACAAGTGTTATTGGATATTCTGAGGATAAGAATGTATTGTATTATGCTATTACTTCAAATGATTATGTACTATGCTTCCACTATCCTTTGGATCAAACATGGAGTAACACTAAGGTAGAAGCCTTTAAAAATGAAATTGAATATGCTATAATTAATACAACACTATACACAGACTTCTTAGCTGATTTAATAGGAGGGATACAATATGACGACTGGAAATAACAGTATGCATTATAATAACGAAAACGTAATTCTCGTAGCCTCTGAACCATCAGGACTAAGACGTAGACGTACACGTGATAGAATGAAGCATGTGAAAAGTTCTAGCCAAGCTGTATTAAAAACCTTAAATGAAATTAATGACACATATACAAGAAAACCAGCAGGTTCTAGCAGACCATAAAGTGAAGAGTTCCTATAAAATAGGGAGCTCTTTTTTAATTATTATATTACGTTATAATTATTTGTTCCATTTAGATAGTGGTCATTAAAAGTGATTAGAAGTAATGAGAGCCAGAATATGATATTGACCACATCGGATATAGCACGCTTATCTTGAACAAGGATTGGCGCCCTTTTTATGTAAGTACCAGGTTATGAAAAATTATACAACTAAATTTTATGTGTTTTGAATTGTGACTGACACTAATTAGATAATGCCACTTTTTTAAGGAGATTGGAGGGGGGAATTTAGGTTGGTAAAATTGAGTTTGCCAACTGTTTGCCAACCACAGGGTGAAATAGACTTTATACAAATTGAAAACATAAGAAAAACCCTCGGTTATCAAGGGTTTGTGATAATGGAGCATAGGGGGCTCGAACCCCTGACCTCTACGCTGCCAGCGTAGCGCTCTCCCAGCTGAGCTAATGCCCCGTAAAAATGAATATAGCAGTATTGTACACGCCTTCAGGCAAATTGACAAGAAAAAAATAGCGGATTTGTTTAACAAAACCGCTATTTTCTCTGAAGCTTTCAACTTACTCTCTCAATCGTTCCATCTTTTTTATGAACAATAAGTCTAGCATTATTCTTTTTTACGAGTTTATTTCCTTTTACCAATGCTTCATTTTTTGTATGAAACACCTCGGTTACTCTTTTGGAGTTTTCTTTCTTTATTGCCCATTCACCACTATGAGGGACTAAGTGATAGGTTACGTCATTTCCTGATGTATCTATAGAGTTTGTCACTTCTTTTGCTTTAGAAATAGCAATGCTAATTGCTCTTCCTTCTTCATAGCCTTCTTCTAATAGAGCGTTAGCAATTTCAATTGCTTTTGTTCTAGTTGATTCAGTTAGATTTTTCATAGAGGGAGGATAATCACTTTTGTTCCATGGCATTAAAACCACACCTTTCTCCTTATTAGTAAAAATCAACCATACTAGTCTATTACCACTTAATGAGAGTTTTAAACTAGAAAGCCTTTGATCAAATCTAATATTTCATTAGGTTAACTATAAGACCTATATTATAATGGTCATAGTATAAAAATGTGCAATGAGGTGACCGAATGGTAGAAATGATGAAATATTTAAAGCCTTACAGAAAGCAGCTTTTTCTTGTTCTTTTGTTTTCGTTAATTGCGATACTTTTTGAGCTTTATTTGCCAACTTTGATGGCTGAGATTGTAGACGTAGGAATCGTTAACTCTGATGTATCGTTTATTCTGCAAACAGGGGGATGGATGTTAGTTTGCTCTCTTGTGGCGATTATTTTAATGGTGGGAGTAAGTTATTTTGCTTCAAAGGTATCACTTGGGTTTGGGCGTGATATGAGAAGACATTTATTTGTTCATATTGAGCATTTCTCTCTTGAGGAATATGAAAAGTTTGGTTCTGCATCACTTATTACGAGAACAACAAATGATGTGAAGGTTGTTCAGGATGTGATTAATATGATGCAGAGAATGATGACTAGGGCACCTTTAATGTTAGTTGGTGGAGTCATTTTGGCGGTGTCTCGTGATCGTACATTATCACTTGTATTTCTGGTTGCTTTGCCCATCTTGGCGCTTGTTATTTTTATCGTAGCCCGAAAAGCGATTCCGTTATTTTCGGCTATGCAAAAGAAAACAGATCGTTTAACACTGATTTTAAGGGAAGCGCTAACAGGAGTTCGTGTTGTTCGGGCTTTTAACCGTGTTGAACATGAAAGAACACGATTTAATCAAGCGAATGAGGATTTTCGAGATACTGGAATTAAAGTCGGTAAGCTAATGGCGTTTATGTTTCCGATTATGTTGATCATCATGAACTTTACAAATATTGCGATTGTTTGGTTTGGCGCAATCCGGATTGATCAAGGAGAAATGCAGGTAGGGAATTTACTGGCATTTATTCAATATGCAGCCATGATTTTAATGTCGCTTATAATGTTATCCATGGCCTTTATTATGATTCCGCGTGCACAAGTTTCTGCTAAACGTTTAAGTGAAGTTTTACAGGCGAAACCGATGATCACAGATCCTGTCCAAGAAATGTTACCTGAACAAAATCATGGGAGGGTTGAATTTAAAGATGTGACGTTTCGTTATGAAGGGGCGGAAAAGCCTGTTCTTAAAAAAATCTCTTTTACTGCGATGCCAGGCGAAACCACAGCTATCATAGGAAGTACCGGTTCGGGCAAAACAACAGTTCTTCAGTTAATTCCCCGTTTTTATGATGTGGAAAGTGGAGAGATTTTAATTGACGGGCAGGATATAAAAAACATAAAGCAAAGTACTCTTCGAAGCAAAATTGGTTATGTTCCTCAGAAAGCAACATTATTTAGTGGAACCATTTTTGAAAATATTGCATTTGGAAAAGAAGATACAACCGAAGAGGAAATCTATACAGCATTAAAAACAGCACAAGCACTTGATTTTGTAGAAAAGAGAGAAAAAGGGATACATAGTACTCTTGAACAAGCGGGTGTAAACCTTTCGGGTGGACAAAAGCAAAGATTATCAATCGCACGTTCGCTTGTCAGAAAACCACAAATTTATTTGTTTGACGATAGCTTCTCAGCCTTAGATTATAAAACAGATCGTATCCTAAGAGATGCCTTAAAATCTGAAACAGCTGAAGCGACTTTGATCATTGTTGCTCAGCGTGTGAATACGGTAAAAGATGCTGAAAAAATTATCGTGTTAAATGAAGGAGAAGTTGCAGGTATTGGGACACATGCAGAATTGCTGGAAAACAATAAAATTTATCAAGAAATTGTTGCTTCTCAACAGAATGGGGAGGTGAGTGCATGAGTGAGAAAAACCAACGCGGCGGACATCCTATGAGAGGCGGTCGTCCCCATGGACATGGAATGATGGCAGTTGAAAAGCCAAAGGACTTTAAGAAAACATTTAAAAGACTGCTAGGTTACTTAAAAACTTGGAAAAACCGCCTGATTGTTGTCACGATTGCAGCGATTTTTTCAACACTGTTTAATGTTATTAGTCCAAAGCTTTTAGGTGACGCAACTTCATCTATATTTGATAGCTTTAGCACGGGAACATCTGTTGATTTTGAATATATTGCAAGAATTTTGTTGCTTCTTATTTGTTTATACTTATTTTCATCTTTGTTTTCGTATTTACAGCAATATGTTATGGCGTCCATTTCACAGAGAACGGTTGCTCAATTGAGGAAGGAAGTAAATGAGAAATTATCCCGGCTCCCTCTTAAGTATTTTGATCAACATTCACATGGTGACTTATTAAGTAGAGCTGTAAATGATATTGACAATATCAATAACTCATTACAACAAGCACTCACACAAGTGATTAACTCTGTTATCTCCATTCTCGGGATTATCATCATGATGCTTGTTATAAGCCCAGTGCTGACTTTAGTTGTATTAGTGAAAATTCCTTTAAGTTTATTTGTGGCAGGTTTTATAACGAAATTTTCCCAAAAACATTTCGTTAAACAACAAGAGGAGCTTGGGAATATAAATGGACATATAGAAGAAATGTTCACTGGACATCAAGTTATAAAAGCATTTGGTCGTGAGGAGAAGTCGATAGAAACATTCGATAAAATTAATGATCAACTTTATGACTCAAGCTGGAGAGCTCAATTTATTTCTGGTCTCATGATGCCGTTAATGGGGTTTGTCGGAAACCTAGGATTTATAATTGTCGCAATATCTGGTGGATTACTCGTATTAAATGGAAGCATCCGTGTTGGTGATGTTCAAGCATTTATTCAATACACTCAGCAAATTTCACACCCCTTGGCACAGGTAGCAGGGATTGCCAATATGATACAGGTTGCGATTGCTTCCGCTGAGCGCGTGTTTATTTTATTAGATGAAGAAGAGGAGAAAGAAGAAAAAGATGCTTCAATTCAAGTATCTTCACTTCGGGGACATATAGAGTTCGACCATATTCAATTCGGATATGATAAAAGCCATCCAATCATTCATGATGTAAGTCTGGAAGTAAATGAAGGCCAGACAGTCGCAATTGTTGGGCCAACAGGGGCGGGAAAAACGACAATTGTCAATTTATTAATGCGATTTTATGAGTTGGATAAAGGATCAATAAAGGTTGATGGTGTTAGTTTATCAGATATGAGCAGGGAGCAGGTTCGAAGTATGTTTGCAATGGTTTTACAGGATACATGGCTATTTAATGGCACAATACGTGAAAATATTGCTTATGGAAATAAGGATGCAACAGATCAAGAAATTGAAGATGCAGCAAAAAATGCCTATGCAGATGATTTCATTCGTACTCTTCCTGACGGCTATGACACTATGCTTGGTGAGGATGCGACAAATTTTTCTCAAGGACAACGTCAGCTTCTTACAATAGCTCGAGCAATTATCGCTAACCCAAAAATTCTTATACTTGATGAAGCAACAAGCAGTGTTGATACAAGAACAGAAATGAACATTCAGAAAGCGATGAACAATCTATTAAACGGTAGAACCAGTTTTGTTATTGCGCACCGTTTGTCTACGATTCGGGATGCAGATCTCATTCTAGTTATGAATCAAGGTAATATTATTGAAAAAGGAACTCATGAAGAGCTTTTAGCTGCAGGAGGCTTTTATTCGGACTTATATGAAAGTCAATTCAGCCAAGCCGAGTCAGTTTCTTCATAAGAAAGAAGGATTCTCGTTATTTTTATGGAATGATGAGGAAAGGCAATGTAAGGGGGAGAAAGAAATATGGCGTATCAAGCAGAACTAGTTATTGACGAAAAGGCAACTTTAGGAGAAGGGCCCCATTGGGACGGACATGTTCTATATTGGGTTGATATTATTAGTAAAAAGCTACATCGTTACAATCCTGAAAACCATCATAATGAGACTTTTCAGTTAGAACATTATATCGGTGCAGTCATACCGGCAGAAGATGGCCGATTGGTAGTAGGTCTTCAAAATGGTATCCATCTTTTTGATTTAGAAACGAACGAATTGACCTTAATTGATGATCCGGAAAAGGATTTACCACATAATCGGTTTAATGATGGAAAGTGTGATCCTACTGGACGTTTGTATATAGGAACAATGGATGTTAGTGCTAAAAAAGGTATGGGCTCGTTATATCGCGTAGATCTTAAAGGACAATTGAAAAAGATCATTTCACCTGTCACCATTTCAAATGGTTTGGCATGGAGTCCTGATCAAAAATATATGTACTACATTGATACTCCTACAGGTGAAGTATCAACCTATAGTTATGATCAACAAACAGGAGATATCGTTTATAAAGAAACAGCCGTGCAAATCCCAAATGGAATGGGTTCCCCGGATGGAATGACAATTGATCAGGAAGGAATGATATGGGTTGCGCATTGGGGAGGTTCCAGGGTGACGCGATGGAACCCCCATAGTGGAAAACAATTAGATGAAGTGCATGTTCCAGCATCAAATGTTACATCATGTACATTTGGAGGAAAGGATTTAGATGAGTTGTATATTACAACAGCTAGGCAAGGCTTAACTGAAGAAGAGTTAGCTTTAAATCCTCAAGCTGGTGGACTTTTTAAAGTGAAAACAAAAGAAAAAGGCATGGTAGGTCAAGTTTACAGAGGCTCCATATAAGAAAAAGCAGTGTGATCGATAGTGATTACACTGCTTTTTCTTATAAAAAATCGACAATTTTTTCTGCTGTCTGTTTTCCGTTCTTGATACATGCTCCAATACCTACTCCAAAATAAGAGGCACCAGCGATAAAAAGGTTTGGGAACGTTTCACTCATTTTTTTACTAAGTGAGGTCACTGCAAGATTATGCTCAAGATGGTAGTTAGGCATTAAATTGTCCCAGTTTGTTACTTCAACAGTGATCGGTTGAGCGGTAATGCCAAGGCTTTTTTCGATATCAGTTAACGCTGTTTGGATCATTTCCTGCTCACTCATATTCTTTAATGTTTCATAGAAAGAATTTGAGCTCTTATAAAATAGGCGAACAAGGAGTTTTCTCTTTGAGGACGTATGTGTCCATTTCCTGCTAGTCCATGTACAAGCATCACAATGAAGATCACTATTTTCTGTTACGATAAAACCGGTGCCGTTGGCAGGAAGTTTATCATCTGGAATATCGAAGCCAAGATAAACACTAGTAAGTGACGAGTTCTTTAATTTATCAAATTCATGATCGAGATCATGATCGTTTAATATTTTCTGTGCTACATCATGAGGTGTTGCTAAAACAACAAAATCCGCTGAGATTGTATCATGATTATCCAATGTAACTTCATATTTGTTTTCAATATGCTTTATGTTGTTTGACTTTACTCCTGTGAGGATGTCTACATCTGTTAATTGTTTTTCAAGCGAATCAATAATAGCCGAAAGTCCACCTTTAAAAGAAACAAATTTCTTATTACTGGATGATTGGAATTTTGCTTTGTTTTTAGACATTCCACGGATAATACTACCGTACTGATTTTTATACTCTAGTAGATAGGGAAGGGTAGAAGCCATGGTAAGTTTATTAAGTTTACCGGAATAAACACCCGAAAGAACTGGTGATATTTGATTTTCCACGATTTCCTTTCCTAAAAAAGCCTCAAGAAATTCTCCGACGGAATCCTCACTTGTGAAATGTTTGTTTTTTGTGACAAAGTCCTTTAATGCCACCATTTTTCCTTTCGGAGAGATTAAAGTACTGCTGAATAATGATTTTATGCTAGTAGGAATTCCAAAAACGGAATCAGCAGGAATTGGCTTTAGTTCATTTTTTGTATAGATATAGGAAATACCTGTTTCATTGTATACAATTTCTTCTTCCATTTGTAACTCTTTAATTATTGGCATAACACCTTCGTTTCGTGCAACAATCGAGTCCGCACCCGTTTCCATTATAAAATCATCATGGTGTACGGATCGAATTTTTCCACCTAATTGCTTGCTTTGCTCAACAAGAATGAGTTGTAAGTCCAGTTTTTGTTCATTTTTATATTTTTGTAAATAATACATGGCAGTAAGACCTGTAATGCCGCCACCTATAACGAGAACCGTTTTCACTAATTTCACTCCTAATGACTAGCTAACAATTATCTAGTCGTAAACATGTTATCTATTTCACATTATATATGTTATACCCAAGTGTACACACCATTTTAGGTAATGTCGAAAAAATGAAACATATTTTTAACAATTATTTTAAGAATATTGGAGACTATAAATGGAGAAGGTCACGTTTGGAAATAAATAGTATGTGAAAATTTCAGGAGGTAGTGAAAAATGAATAGGAAATTGGGTATATTGGTGTCAGTCAGTGTTTTAACGTTAAGTTTAATAGGAGTTAATCATGCGTTCGCAGAAAATAGTATTAAAGATGAACCCACACTTATGGATATAGGTCTTAATAAGGAAGAGTTTCATCATAAAAGACATCAAATGAATCCGGAAATCATTAAAAAGCGTGCGGAAGAATTAGGGATTGAAACAGAAGGAAAAGATACAGAGGTTTTAGCTCGTGAAGTTCATGAGGCGAAAATTTTAGAAAAAGCAAAAGAGCTGGGAATTAAAACAGAAGGAAAAAAGATTGAAGAAATTGCAAAGGAAATTAGAGAATTACATATTTTAAACAAAGCAAAAGAATTAGGGATTAAAACAGATGGAAAAGAAATGAAAGAAATCGCAGAGGAAATTCGAGAAACTCTCATTATGAATAAGGCAAAAGAACACAATATTGATACATCGGGTAAATCATTAGATGACGTAAGTAGAGAAATATTTGAAGTCAGTGTTATGAATGCTGCAAAAGAATTAGGAATTAATACAGATGGTAAGGAATTAAAAGAAATTGCCCGCGAAGTTATCGATAAAAAGACCCTGCAAACTGCTGAAAAGCTGGGGATTGATGTGAAAAATAAATCAACCCAGGAAATTTTAGAGGATATTTTCGTTAATTACAAAGAAGAAGCCAAAAAACAAAAGCTATTTCCTTTTGATGATGAAAATCGGGATTTACACTTTATGAGACATCAAGAAAGGCATCACAAAGGAGACCATTCACATAAATAAATGGAAGAGGATGACTTTATCATATAGTCATCCTCTTCTGAATTTTTGCTTTTACAAAAACTTTCATGCTGCAACCATATCTTTCGTGTTAAAATGTTGAAAGCTTTTTATAGTGAAAGATTGGAGGAAAACAAGTGGAATCATCACCACGATTTCTACCTTATGCTGCTTTAATTGTTGGGGTTATTGCTGTTTCTACATCAGCCATTTTTGTAAAGTTAGCAACTGCTCCAGCTCCTGTTATTGCTTTTTATCGGCTGTTGTTTTCAACTGTTCTTATTGCGCCGATCTTCTTCTTAAGACATTTCTCTGAAATGAAAAATCTCTCAAAAAAAGACTGGATCTATTCAACAATCGCAGGCGTATTATTATCCTTTCATTTTATCTTATGGTTTGAATCGTTAAATTACACATCTGTGGCTAGTTCAGTTGTATTAGTAACCCTTCAGCCTTTGTTTGCATTTATCGGTACTTTTTTGTTTTTTAAAGAAAAAGTGTCCATTGTGGCCATTATTAGCGGGTTGATCGCTATAACTGGAAGTGTGATAATCAGCTGGGGAGATTTTAAAATAAGCGGTATAGCATTAATCGGTGACTTATTGGCATTAGCAGCATGTGCGATGATTACGGCATATCTTTTATTTGGGCAAGGAATACGAAAGCGTCATTCTTTAACATTGTACACGTTTATTGTATATGGAATAAGCTCAATAACCCTATTATGCTATTGTCTTTTATTGCAATATCCATTAGGACCTTATCCAAAGGAAGATTGGATGTATTTTCTGTTATTAGCAGTTGTTGCAACTCTATTAGGTCATTCGCTATTTAATTGGTCTTTAAAGTGGGTAAGTACGAATACCATCTCAGTCATGATTCTCTTTGAACCGGTAGGATCTATTATTCTTGCATATTATATACTAGGAGAAAAAATGATTCTTCCGCAGGTTATTGGAGGAATGATCATTATGATAGGCATCATTTTCTATGTGTTTGAGAGGAAAATATTAAAGGTGATGCAAAAAGAAATAAAGCCTACCAATTAGTGAATTGGAGGCTTTATTCCGTATAGGATTGTTTTGCTTCTTTGACATACAGTTCTTGTAACTCATCAATTGTTATCCCGGTTGCTTTCAAAAATCCCTTATTAAAATCATTTTCCTTTGCTGTTTCTATAACAATTGTTTTGATCATAGATTCTCCATATTGATCAACAAGATATTTAATTCCATAATAACTCTGTAAATAAACATCATACTTCTCTAATCGATACTTTTCCCAATCTTGGTGGCTATCAAGATTTACAAATTCAACCTCTTGAAAAGGATAATATCTATGGGCTACATTATACATTCCGACGTATTCTGCAACACCCTCATGAAACCATAAAGGAATTCTATATACATAGAGGCCTTGTTGTTTAATAAATGCTTGTAAACGATAATGTGTATATTCATGTAGAAGTGTACTTTGAAAATAAAAAGATTGAGGCATCTGATCAGCGAGGATGTTTGATTTGTCTGTAATGGCGATACCTATTATGTTGTTTGGATCATCAAAATATCCCATTGTTTCAATTAATGAAGTCTTTTCATATAATTCTTGAGTTGAGGAATGAAGGATTAAATCAATTTGATTATCTTTCACCTCTCCGAAAATCGTTGTTGTAAGTTTATCAGCTTTATCAAGTGAATCTTCAATTATAGGAATTAATTCGATCTCTTCCGGATCATGATAAATATCTACATGACCATATGTAGACGTTAATTTATCTTCCTTCATCTCTCGATAATCAGCCAGTGTGACAGTTTTCTTTTGAAAAGGAATCATATATAATTGGTATTTTTCTTCAATTGTCAGGTTTTCTCCAAGTTCTGTTGCGATCATTAGATTGATGGATAAAAAATAGATAGATAAAAAAGTTGTGCTAATGGTTAGTAAAATAAACGGTAGAATACCACTTCTTTTGTTAATAAATATAAAATCTTTCTTAGGGCAAAGAATTAAATAAAGACAAAAACAAAAAAATAAAAAGGAAACCAGCGTCATGATAATGCTATAAGATGTAGAAATTTTTATGTTGAAAAATAAATGGATACATACAGAAATGACAAAAAGCACACAAAAAACAAGTAAAAAATAGATGAAATTCTTTAAGACCCAGATAAATGTTTTCAATGTGACCTCCAAGATAGGTGATCTTTTATATTCTTTATACATATGAACAAGGTCCTAAAAAAATGACGGTGATTAAGCATGAAAAGAGGATGGTTCATAGGGTTCCGAACCCTATGAACCATCCTCTATAAATTATTGTAAGTAAAAAATTGAACATAGATAAGCAAATACAAAACCCAAGGGGAAGCTAATAATTAAAGACAAACCGTGAACAGGTCCTTCTTCATTACTAATTCGAATAGCTTCCTTATATCCATAGGAAAAGTGAAATAAAGATAGAAATAAAGTTAGTAGAATAATAGCAAGGGATATACTCATCTTTTGTCCTCCGTTATATACAATCTAGTCTTTCTATTAATACATGCCGGAGAACGATTGAATATGATAACTTTTTAAAAAGATATAAGGGATAGATTAAATAGACAAACAAAAACCTTGGTCAATGACCAAGGTAATGAACTATTTTATATTTACCAATCGTGGAGCTGTTAGTAATAATAAACTAGCAACAATGGCTGAAACTATTATTGTAGGGATCATATAGGAAGCATTGTATCCGATCGAATAGATTAAAACAGGTGTTCCTTCTGGTGCGAAAGAAGCAAAAAAGAAAACTCCTGCAATGATATGTGCAGCTGCTCTAAGTATGCCGCCTAAAATGGTTCCCAGTGTTATAAATAAAATGGCCACTTTTCGATTTTTATTAGTTAAGGCATTTTGTATAGCTTTATAGAATACACCACTTGCTCCTACTAAAGTGAAAGCTAAATAATAATCGAGGAAACCTTGAACAGGGTGAACGATATATGGGTTAATAATTGCTTGTAATAAACCTAAAATAAGTCCAGTTAATAATCCGCCTTTTAATCCCCAGCGATATGCCATAATAAATACTGGTATCATGCCTAATGAAATAGATCCACCTTGTGGTAATTTCCCGATAACCCCTGATAATAAATCCAATAAAAATGCTAAAGCCCCTAACATGGCAACTTCGATTAAAAATACTAAACGCTGATTTCTTTGCAATCTTATTCCCTCACTTTTTTATTAAACCAAAGGGAACCTTTCATTTCTGTGAATAAAATAAAAAAAGCAATGATTGGAATGATCATAAGTAGTCCAAACATTACATTTATAGATGATCATCCACATCCCTACACTAGTATTAACTAACAGGTTCAAAGGGTTAGAATGATCGAAGTCATTCAATCTCAGCTAAAAGGCTCCCCCTGTGGTTTAAACGTATTATTTATTTTAGACATAACTATACACCATCATTAACTAATCAACAACTAAAAAATAGAATTAGAGAGAATCTGAATGTTTTATTGTAATTAACCAACAGGGCAGTACATATAATTCACCAGAATTGTCCACGAGGTGAATATATGGGAATAAAAAATATTTTTCAATTCAAACAACCTGCTTTTAGTGGGAATTTGAATGTTCAGCAAAAAGAAAAGAAGTATGGGGGAATAATTCAGCAATTACAACTTGTTGATTTTTGGGATAACTTAGATCCGCATGAAAGGTCTTTTATCCGTAATTGTACAAAGTGGTCATTTGGTGGAAGTATAAAAGGGGAAGATATAGATCATCCGAATAGTATTGCAACAACCAAGAGAGACGATTGTCGTTTCCTTTTAGGGAATGCTGCCTGGGCTTTTGATTCCAAAGAATATTATTTAGCAGAATCATTACTTATTGAAGTGATCCATCGCTCGAAATGTCTTTTTACTCTTCATCGAGCTTATCAAAAGTTAATACATATATATGAAGTATCAGCAGAAGAAAATAAGTGTCACCTACAAAAGTGGAAAAGTTACTGTGAGGAACATATAAAATTAGCTCCTGCATTATTTGTCGAATCGAATAAAAAAGAAGAAACGCCTCCACAAATAAGATCGTTCTATATATTGAAGAATATTTTGCTTGATGTAAATGATGTTGAGGGATATAAAGCAATTGTATTGTTAGAACAACAATATAATAATGGCAACTTTATTGTTGAAGGAATTCATTAAAAATATAGATAATCCTGCTTTAGGGATACAGATCGTTTTCTGTATCCTTTTTTGGTACAATTATAGAATCAACTATATGGTCAGCAGACTAAATTAGATGTTTACTATCAATTTTTATTAAAAAATAAATAAAAATGAAAAAAGTACTTGCTGTAATAAAAATATCGTGATATATTATTAAACGTCGCTGCTGCGGTAGTGATGAGCAAGAAAACAAACAGAAAAAACAACAACCGAAAAAAAGTTGACAAGCTGTTTGTAAGATGTTATATTAATAAAGTCGCTTCCGAAGAGAACGACAAACGAAATGATCTTTGAAAACTAAACAAAACCAAGCGTGCCAACGTTAATTTCGATTAACAAAAACGTACTATATAGTACAAAACTTTTATGAGCTATATCAAACACTTTATTGGAGAGTTTGATCCTGGCTCAGGACGAACGCTGGCGGCGTGCCTAATACATGCAAGTCGAGCGAATCTGAGGGAGCTTGCTCCCAAAGATTAGCGGCGGACGGGTGAGTAACACGTGGGTAACCTGCCTGTAAGATTGGGATAACTCCGGGAAACCGGAGCTAATACCGGATAACATTTTGAACCGCATGGTTCAAAATTGAAAGACGGCCTTTGGCTGTCACTTACAGATGGACCCGCGGCGCATTAGCTAGTTGGTGAGGTAACGGCTCACCAAGGCAACGATGCGTAGCCGACCTGAGAGGGTGATCGGCCACACTGGGACTGAGACACGGCCCAGACTCCTACGGGAGGCAGCAGTAGGGAATCTTCCGCAATGGACGAAAGTCTGACGGAGCAACGCCGCGTGAACGATGAAGGCCTTCGGGTCGTAAAGTTCTGTTGTTAGGGAAGAACAAGTACCAGAGTAACTGCTGGTACCTTGACGGTACCTAACCAGAAAGCCACGGCTAACTACGTGCCAGCAGCCGCGGTAATACGTAGGTGGCAAGCGTTGTCCGGAATTATTGGGCGTAAAGCGCGCGCAGGCGGTTTCTTAAGTCTGATGTGAAAGCCCACGGCTCAACCGTGGAGGGTCATTGGAAACTGGGGAACTTGAGTGCAGAAGAGGAGAGTGGAATTCCACGTGTAGCGGTGAAATGCGTAGAGATGTGGAGGAACACCAGTGGCGAAGGCGACTCTCTGGTCTGTAACTGACGCTGAGGCGCGAAAGCGTGGGGAGCGAACAGGATTAGATACCCTGGTAGTCCACGCCGTAAACGATGAGTGCTAAGTGTTAGAGGGTTTCCGCCCTTTAGTGCTGCAGCAAACGCATTAAGCACTCCGCCTGGGGAGTACGGTCGCAAGACTGAAACTCAAAGGAATTGACGGGGGCCCGCACAAGCGGTGGAGCATGTGGTTTAATTCGAAGCAACGCGAAGAACCTTACCAGGTCTTGACATCCTTCGCTACTTCTAGAGATAGAAGGTTCCCCTTCGGGGGACGAAGTGACAGGTGGTGCATGGTTGTCGTCAGCTCGTGTCGTGAGATGTTGGGTTAAGTCCCGCAACGAGCGCAACCCTTGATCTTAGTTGCCAGCATTCAGTTGGGCACTCTAAGGTGACTGCCGGTGACAAACCGGAGGAAGGTGGGGATGACGTCAAATCATCATGCCCCTTATGACCTGGGCTACACACGTGCTACAATGGATGGTACAAAGGGCTGCAAGACTGCGAAGTCAAGCCAATCCCATAAAACCATTCTCAGTTCGGATTGCAGGCTGCAACTCGCCTGCATGAAGCCGGAATCGCTAGTAATCGCGGATCAGCATGCCGCGGTGAATACGTTCCCGGGCCTTGTACACACCGCCCGTCACACCACGAGAGTTTGTAACACCCGAAGTCGGTGGGGTAACCGTAAGGAGCCAGCCGCCTAAGGTGGGACAGATGATTGGGGTGAAGTCGTAACAAGGTAGCCGTATCGGAAGGTGCGGCTGGATCACCTCCTTTCTAAGGATATGAGGCATGCTTGGTATTTTGTTTAGTTTTGAGAGATCATACGATCTTTCAATAAGTAAGAAAACACATAGGAGTGAAAATGCATTCAGCATTTGATGATCCTGTGCTTTATGTTCCTTGAAAACTAGATAACGAAAACAATTCAAGTAATTCACTGAGTTTAAACGCTTAGTTTAGTGATTCTCTTAATAATGTAAGTGACATCTTTGATGTCAAAGGTTAAGTTGTTAAGGGCGCACGGTGGATGCCTTGGCACTAGGAGCCGATGAAGGACGGTACTAACACCGATATGCTTCGGGGAGCTGTAAGTAAGCTTTGATCCGGAGATTTCCGAATGGGGAAACCCACTGCTCGTAATGGAGTAGTATTTTTACCTGAATACATAGGGTAATAAAGGCAGACCCGGGGAACTGAAACATCTAAGTACCCGGAGGAAGAGAAAGCAAACGCGATTTCCTGAGTAGCGGCGAGCGAAACGGAATTAGCCCAAACCAAGAGGCTTGCCTCTTGGGGTTGTAGGACACTCTATACGGAGTTACAAAGGAACGGAGTAAATGAAGAGGTCTGGAAAGGCCCGTCAAAGAAGGTAACAACCCTGTAGTTGAAACTTCGTTCCCTCCAGAGTGGATCCTGAGTACGGCGGGACACGTGAAATCCCGTCGGAAGCAGGGAGGACCATCTCCCAAGGCTAAATACTCCCTAGTGACCGATAGTGAACCAGTACCGTGAGGGAAAGGTGAAAAGCACCCCGGAAGGGGAGTGAAAGAGATCCTGAAACCGTGTGCCTACAAGTAGTCAAAGCCCGTTAATGGGTAATGGCGTGCCTTTTGTAGAATGAACCGGCGAGTTACGATCCCGTGCAAGGTTAAGTTGATAAGACGGAGCCGCAGCGAAAGCGAGTCTGAATAGGGCGAATGAGTACGTGGTCGTAGACCCGAAACCAGGTGATCTACCCATGTCCAGGGTGAAGTTCAGGTAACACTGAATGGAGGCCCGAACCCACGCACGTTGAAAAGTGCGGGGATGAGGTGTGGGTAGCGGAGAAATTCCAATCGAACTTGGAGATAGCTGGTTCTCTCCGAAATAGCTTTAGGGCTAGCCTTGAAATGAGAGTCTTGGAGGTAGAGCACTGATTGGACTAGGGGCCCCCATCGGGTTACCGAATTCAGTCAAACTCCGAATGCCAAAGACTTATGTTCAGGAGTCAGACTGCGAGTGATAAGATCCGTAGTCAAGAGGGAAACAGCCCAGACCACCAGCTAAGGTCCCAAAGTATACGTTAAGTGGAAAAGGATGTGGAGTTGCTTAGACAACCAGGATGTTGGCTTAGAAGCAGCCACCATTTAAAGAGTGCGTAATAGCTCACTGGTCGAGTGACTCTGCGCCGAAAATGTACCGGGGCTAAACGTATCACCGAAGCTGTGGATTGTTCTTTTAGAACAATGGTAGGAGAGCGTTCTAAGGGCTGAGAAGCGAGACCGGAAGGACTCGTGGAGCGCTTAGAAGTGAGAATGCCGGTATGAGTAGCGAAAGAGGGGTGAGAATCCCCTCCACCGAATGCCTAAGGTTTCCTGAGGAAGGCTCGTCCGCTCAGGGTTAGTCGGGACCTAAGCCGAGGCCGAAAGGCGTAGGCGATGGCCAACAGGTTGAAATTCCTGTACCACCTCCTCACCATTTGAGCAATGGGGGGACGCAGAAGGATAGGGTAAGCGCGCTGTTGGATATGCGCGTCCAAGCAGTTAGGCTGACAATGAGGCAAATCCCATTGTCACATAAGCTGAGCTGTGATGGCGAGGGAACTATAGTACCGAAGTTCCTGATTCCACACTGCCAAGAAAAGCCTCTAGCGAGGTGAGAGGTGCCCGTACCGCAAACCGACACAGGTAGGCGAGGAGAGAATCCTAAGGTGAGCGAGAGAACTCTCGTTAAGGAACTCGGCAAAATGACCCCGTAACTTCGGGAGAAGGGGTGCTTTTTAGGGTGAATAGCCCGGAAAAGCCGCAGTGAATAGGCCCAGGCGACTGTTTAGCAAAAACACAGGTCTCTGCGAAGCCGCAAGGCGAAGTATAGGGGCTGACGCCTGCCCGGTGCTGGAAGGTTAAGGGGAGAGGTTAGCGCAAGCGAAGCTTTGAACCGAAGCCCCAGTAAACGGCGGCCGTAACTATAACGGTCCTAAGGTAGCGAAATTCCTTGTCGGGTAAGTTCCGACCCGCACGAAAGGCGTAACGATCTGGGCACTGTCTCAACGAGAGACTCGGTGAAATTATAGTACCTGTGAAGATGCAGGTTACCCGCGACAGGACGGAAAGACCCCGTGGAGCTTTACTGTAGCCTGATATTGAATTTTGGTACAGCTTGTACAGGATAGGTAGGAGCCTGAGAAGCCGGAGCGCTAGCTTCGGTGGAGGCGTCGGTGGGATACTACCCTGGCTGTATTGAAATTCTAACCCACAGCCCTGATCGGGCTGGGAGACAGTGTCAGGTGGGCAGTTTGACTGGGGCGGTCGCCTCCTAAAATGTAACGGAGGCGCCCAAAGGTTCCCTCAGAATGGTTGGAAATCATTCGTAGAGTGTAAAGGCACAAGGGAGCTTGACTGCGAGACCTACAAGTCGAGCAGGGACGAAAGTCGGGCTTAGTGATCCGGTGGTTCCGCATGGAAGGGCCATCGCTCAACGGATAAAAGCTACCCCGGGGATAACAGGCTTATCTCCCCCAAGAGTCCACATCGACGGGGAGGTTTGGCACCTCGATGTCGGCTCATCGCATCCTGGGGCTGTAGTCGGTCCCAAGGGTTGGGCTGTTCGCCCATTAAAGCGGTACGCGAGCTGGGTTCAGAACGTCGTGAGACAGTTCGGTCCCTATCCGTCGTGGGCGTAGGAAATTTGAGAGGAGCTGTCCTTAGTACGAGAGGACCGGGATGGACGCACCGCTGGTGTACCAGTTGTCTTGCCAAAGGCATAGCTGGGTAGCTATGTGCGGAAGGGATAAGTGCTGAAAGCATCTAAGCATGAAGCCCCCCTCAAGATGAGATTTCCCATCACATTAGTGAGTAAGATCCCTGAAAGATGATCAGGTTGATAGGTCAGAGGTGGAAGCGCGGTGACGTGTGGAGCTGACTGATACTAATCGATCGAGGACTTAACCTAACAATAAGCGAATGCTTAGTGAATTGAATTGTGAATCGTTATCTAGTTTTGAAGGAATATTCATTCAAACTTTATATTATTTGGTGATGATGGCGAAGAGGTCACACCCGTTCCCATGCCGAACACGGAAGTTAAGCTCTTCAGCGCCGATGGTAGTTGGGGGTTTCCCCCTGTGAGAGTAGGACGTTGCCAAGTAAAAAGAGGAAGAAAAGATCAGTAGAGATACTGGTCTTTTTTTGTTTGAATTAAATGATTGTAGAAAAACCGAAGGTTTCACGTAAAGAGGTAGGAACAAAATACAGAATAAAACGATTGCTAAAAAACCGAAGGCTTTTCTCTAAAGATGTAGAGATAAAGTATAAAGCCACCGGCAAGGGAGTAACAAATACAGAGAAAGAGAAGCTATCCTTAGGTTAGCTCCTCCATTTAAATATAAACTCATAACCATTCTTCTAAGAACGCTAAAATAAAGTAAGGAATCTTCCTTTTGGCAATCTCCATGTAACGAAGAATAATTGGATAGTCATCATTTGATAGACCTAATAGAAGCTCATACCACCACTCTGTTTCATAACGTGAGATCATGCTTAAATTATATAACAATAAGTAGTGAACTAAGAGTTCCGGAAGATTTATAAAAGAGCCACGATTGCTTGGTAAATAAAAGGCATTCTCCTCAATATGAAATGCACATGGCGAACAATTGAAGGTATGGTTAATGTATTTGGTTTGTAATAAGATTTGTTCACTAGTCACATTATTAACAGGTTCAAAGTTATATTTCTCAATGAAATGTTCAGAAAGTCTTTCAGCTGACATGTGATAATGTTGGGCAGTTGCATCTGTTAAAATTATTTGGTGTTGATCAGTTGTATCAACTTTCACATAATTCTTTTTTGTTTGGTGAAAAGAGAAAGCGGTGTCCATCTCAGGAATTTGGTTTAGAAGTAATTCCATAGAGTATTTTTCTGCCTCGAGGTGATCATGTATATGGAAAAGTTCTTTTGCAACATGGCTGAACAAACCGTTTCGTTGAACTTTAATTTCATCTTTTAAAAATTGATATTGTTGTTTCTTCCGTTTTCTACTTGTGGCCCCATGTGCCAAGACAGATGAGGTTGAAGGATAAAAGGGATCTTTTATTAATAAGCATGCTTTTAGGAGCTGTGATATCCCATAAAAGAGCAAAATAGGCTGAATGGCATGTGGTGATTGGTTTGCCTGCAAAAAGAAATTTTCACCATGTTTAAGAAAGTAAATAAATCGGTAACAATTATCATAGGACAATCCACTTGAGTTTTCTATTGAATGATTTTGATAACACTTTTCTAATTTCTTTTGAATCGTTTGCGTTGAATAATAAGATAGTAAGCGTTCCCAATATAAGGCTGACATGAATTGTACACTCCAATTATTTAATTCAAAATATTTAAACTCTTTACTCCTTTCTTGACAGTCTGAAAACATGTTGATAATCTACTAATAATATTTTGCCGAAAAGAGGGGGATTTTACTAATGTGGGAACAAAAATTTTCTAAAGAAGGCTTAACTTTTGATGATGTTCTATTAGTACCAGCAAAATCTGAGGTATTACCAAGAGATGTGGATTTAAGTGTACAGCTTACATCAAGTTTAAAACTTAATATTCCAATTATCAGTGCTGGTATGGATACTGTAACAGAAGCTGAATTAGCTATTGCAATTGCAAGACAAGGTGGAATTGGTGTTATTCATAAGAATATGTCAATTGAGCAGCAAGCAGAGCAAGTGGATAAAGTAAAAAGATCTGAAAGAGGAGTTATTACAGATCCATTTTACTTAACTCCAGATCATCAAGTTTTTGACGCAGAGCACTTAATGGGTAAATATAGAATTTCTGGTGTTCCAATTGTAAACAACCCCGAAGAAGAAAAGTTAGTAGGTATTATCACAAACCGTGATATGAGATTTATTCAAGATTATTCAATAAAAATCAGTGATGTTATGACGAAGGAAAACCTTGTAACAGCAGCTGTTGGAACGACACTTAAAGAAGCTGAAAGCATTTTACAAAAGCATAAAATTGAAAAACTTCCGTTAGTCGATAATGAGGGAATCTTAAAAGGACTTATTACAATCAAAGACATTGAGAAAGTAATTGAATTTCCAAACTCAGCTAAAGATTCACACGGACGTCTTGTTGTTGCTGCTGCAGTTGGTGTGACAGCTGATACAATGGTTCGTGTTCAGAAGCTTGTTGAAGCTAATGTAGATGCAATTGTAGTAGATACAGCACATGGTCATTCAAAAGGTGTTCTTGAAACAGTAAAGACTATCCGTAAGGAATATCCAAGCTTAAATATCATTGCAGGGAATGTAGCAACTGCTGATGCAACGAAAGATTTAATCGAAGCAGGTGCAAATGTTGTTAAAGTAGGAATTGGACCTGGATCTATTTGTACAACTCGTGTTGTTGCGGGAGTCGGTGTACCACAAATAACTGCAGTATATGACTGTGCTACAGAAGCAAGAAAACATGGAGTATCCATTATTGCAGATGGAGGTATTAAGTATTCCGGTGATATGGTAAAAGCGTTGGCTGCAGGTGGCCATGCTGTCATGTTAGGAAGTTTACTTGCTGGTACTTCTGAAAGTCCAGGCGCAACAGAAATCTTCCAAGGTAGACGATTTAAGGTGTATCGTGGAATGGGATCTGTAGCTGCAATGGAAAAAGGAAGCAAAGATCGTTATTTCCAGGAAGACAATAAAAAGTTCGTTCCTGAAGGAATTGAAGGAAGAACTCCATATAAAGGGCCGATAGCAGATACAATTTATCAATTAGTTGGTGGAATTCGTTCTGGGATGGGATATTGTGGAACAAAGAATCTCGAAGAACTTCGAGAAAATTCACAATTTATCCGCATGACTGGAGCAGGCTTAAAAGAGAGTCATCCACATGATGTTCAAATTACGAAAGAAGCCCCAAATTACTCGTTATAATAAGTCTTTTGAATTAAATCTTATTCAAATATGACAGATCTATAACATTTGACAGAGTCTATGACTCTGTCTATTTTTTTTGTCCTTTCTATGATAAAATCAATTTTGTTGTTTCTTTAAGAAAGTAAAATTCAAGTGGAGTTTTTATATAGATAATAAAATGTGGAGGTAGTATACAAAGTGAGAATAAAGAAAATAATGGCAATCCTATTTGCTATAACTTTTATTGTTTCATCCATTTTTCCTTTTACGTCTGCTAAAGCTGCAGAGCCAATTACAATTAATGCAGGGGCAGCAATTATAATTGAGGAATCAACTGGAACTGTTTTATATGGAAAAAATATCGATGAAAAGCTACCTATTGCCAGTATGGCAAAGGTGATGACAGAATACTTAGTACTAGAGGCTGTTAAAGAAGGGAAAATCAGCTGGGATCAAACATATAAACCAAGTGAATATGTTTATAAGATCTCACAAAATAGAAGTCTTTCAAATGTTCCTTTAAGATTGGATGGCAGCTACAATGTAAAAGAATTATATGAGGCAATGGCCATTTACTCTGCTAACGGTGCGGCAATTGCTTTGTCAGAAATAATTGCAGGATCAGAAAAGGCTTTTGTCAAAATGATGAATGATAAAGCGAAAGAACTAGGATTAACAAATTATGAATTTGTTAATGCGACAGGATTGGAAAATAAGGATTTAGCTGGTATGCATCCTGAAGGAACAGATGTGAATGCAGAAAGTAAATTATCAGCAAGAGATATGGCCTTACTTTCACAAAGGTTAATTCAAGATTATCCAGAGGTTTTAGAGACAGCAAGTATTCCTAGAAAAACCTTTAGGGAAGGCACAGATGATGCAACTGAAATGCCAAACTGGAACTGGATGCTTCCAGAGTTAGTTTTTGGCTATGAAGGTGTAGACGGTCTTAAAACAGGATCAACCTCTTCTGCGGGATCTTGTTTTACTGCTACTGCAACTAAAAATGGTATGCGTGTTATTTCAGTTGTGATGGATGCACAAGGAAATGGCGGAGACGTGAAGGATTCACGCTTTCCTGAAACAGAGAAAATGTTGGACTATGCATTCAATAACTTCTCAGTAAAAGAAGTTTTTCCAGCTAATTATCAAATTGATAAACAATCAACAATTCCTGTTGTAAAAGGAAAAGAAGATACAGTATCCATTCATACAAAAGATGCAGTAACACTAGTTGTGAAAAAGGGTGAAGAGGATGCCTATAAACCAGCATTTGAAATTGACCAAGATCAATTGTCAAAAGCAGGAGAATTGACGGCACCAGTTAAAAAAGATCATGTAGTCGGGAAAATGACGATAAAATATGAGGGGGAAGGTCAAGCACTAACAAATATCAAAAGTGACACACTCTCTCAAGTAGATCTTGTTACAAAAGAAACAGTCGAGAAGGCTAACTGGTTTGTTCTCTCTATGAGAGGCATTGGAGGCTTCTTTGGCGGTTTATGGGGCACGGTATCAGACACAGTAAAAGGCTGGTTTTAATCATTTATGAAAAGACTCTCTTTATAGGGAGTCTTTTTTATAAACATCTATTTATTGTAAGCTCATTAAAAATGGTGAAAAAAGATATTCGATTTTTAAAATCTGAGTTATAATTGAAAATTATTATATAAGAAATGATAGAATAGTAAAACATATAGGAATTGTTTTACTAATTACATGAATTTTGATAGGATTTTTTTAGAACTTAGGATAAAATATAGCGTAGATGAATTTTTCTCAATCTAAAACAAATCCTATATAGTAGGACATTACATAAGGGGGACAACCACAATGAGTAATACAACAGGTACTGATCGCGTAAAACGTGGAATGGCAGAAATGCAAAAAGGCGGCGTCATCATGGACGTTGTAAATGCAGAGCAAGCTAAAATCGCAGAGGAAGCAGGCGCAGTTGCTGTAATGGCACTTGAGAGAGTTCCTGCTGATATTCGTGCTGCTGGCGGTGTAGCGAGAATGGCAGATCCAACAATCGTTGAGGAAGTAATGAATGCTGTATCAATTCCAGTTATGGCAAAAGCACGTATCGGACATATTGTAGAGGCACGCGTGTTAGAGGCAATGGGTGTTGACTATATTGATGAAAGTGAAGTTTTAACTCCTGCAGATGAAGAGTATCACTTATTAAAAAGTGACTTCACAGTACCATTCGTTTGTGGTTGCCGTGATCTAGGTGAAGCAACTCGTCGTATTGCAGAGGGTGCGTCGATGCTTCGTACAAAAGGTGAGCCAGGAACAGGAAACATTGTTGAGGCTGTTCGCCATATGCGTAAAGTAAATGCACAAATTCGTAAGGTTGCAGCTATGAGCGAAGATGAGTTAATGACAGAAGCGAAAAATTTAGGCGCTCCTTTTGAACTTCTTCTTCAAATTAAAAAAGAAGGAAAATTACCGGTTGTTAACTTCGCTGCTGGTGGTGTAGCAACTCCTGCTGATGCTGCGTTAATGATGCAGCTTGGTGCTGATGGAGTATTTGTTGGATCTGGTATCTTCAAATCAGAAAACCCAGCTAAGTTTGCACGTTCTATAGTTGAAGCAACAACTCATTATCAAGATTACGAACTAATTGCGAAACTTTCTAAAGGACTTGGATCTGCAATGCAAGGAGTCGAAATTTCAAGTCTTTTACCAGAGCAAAGAATGCAAGAGCGTGGTTGGTAATATAAAGTAAGACTTCCATAAGGTGGAGGGCTTCATTCCTACTGGTGGTTAGCGAAACTTATCGAGGAGTTTTTAACATGTTGAAAATCGGTGTATTAGGATTACAAGGTGCTGTACGGGAGCATATCCGCTCAATAGAAGCATGTGAGGCTGAGGGAATCGTTGTAAAAACGGTTGATCAGCTTACAGACCTTGATGGCTTAATCATTCCTGGTGGCGAGAGCACAACAATGCGCCGCCTCATAGATAAATATCATTTTATGGGGCCTTTAAAAGAATTTGCTGCATCAGGTAAACCTATGTTTGGTACATGTGCAGGATTAATTCTTTTGGCTAAGAATCTCGTGGGATATGATCAATCTCACTTAGGACTATTAGACGTTACTGTAGAACGCAATTCATTTGGACGACAAAAGGATAGCTTTGAGGCAGAATTAATGATTACCGGTGTTGGAGAGGACTTTGTAGGAGTCTTTATCCGTGCTCCTCATATTGTTGAGGTTGGGGAAGATGTTGAGATCCTATCGAAGCACAACGGCCGAATTGTTGCAGCTCGCCAAGGACAATTTCTTGGCTGCTCATTCCATCCTGAGTTAACTAATGATCATCGAATGACTCAATTATTTATCAATATGGTAAAAGAGTCTAAATAAGTTGTATAAAAAACTTGCGACTACTGTAAACTTATAGTAAATTAATTTATACTTAATCAAATAAGCAAACGTGATGACAGGAATTAGTAGCATGATGTTCTATCTATAGAGAGCCGGTGGCTGGTGAAAACCGGTGATAGATGCTTGTGAATCCATCCTTGAATGAATAACTGAACTAACAAACGTTAAAGTAGGCTATTCCGGCTATGACCGTTATTCATTAAGTGAAGAATACGAGGTATTCTTAACTAGGGTGGCAACGCGGGTAACTCTCGTCCCTTTTTGGGACGGGGGTTTTTTTGTTGCTTAAATTTCTTTGATTGCGAGTGTATATTTAAAAAAGGAGTGGAAATATTTATGTTGGATAGTAAATTTCTTCGGACCAATCTTGAGGAAGTAAAAGAAAAGTTATCTAAACGTGGTGAAGACCTAACTGATTTTGGGAAATTTGAAGAGCTTGATAAAACGAGAAGAGAGCTTATCACTTCTACAGAAGAATTAAAAAGCAAAAGAAATGATGTTTCTGCACAAGTTGCTCAATTAAAAAGGGAAAAGCAGGATGCTGACCATTTAATTAAAGAAATGAAAGAAGTAGGAGAGAAAATTAAAGGATATGATGAGCAATTACGTAAAGTAGAGGCTGAACTTGATAACCTTTTACTATCTATTCCAAATATTCCTCATGAAAGTGTTCCAGTTGGGGATACAGAGGATGATAATGTTGAGATTAGAAAGTGGGGAGAACAACCACACTTTGAATTTGAGCCAAAGCCACACTGGGACATTGCAGATGGTTTGCAAATTCTGGACTTTGAACGTGCAGCAAAAGTTACAGGAAGTCGTTTTGTTTTTTACCGTGGGCTGGGTGCACGTTTAGAAAGAGCACTATTTAACTTTATGTTAGATCTTCATGTTGACGAGCATGGTTATACAGAAATTATACCGCCTTTCATCGTGAATCGTGATAGTATGACAGGAACAGGTCAGTTGCCTAAATTTGAAGAAGATGCATTTAAGATCGCAGGAGAAGATTACTTCTTAATTCCAACTGCTGAAGTACCTGTTACAAATATGCACCGTGAGGAAATACTCAATGTTGAACAACTTCCTATTAGTTATGCTGCATTTAGTGCAAATTTTCGTTCTGAAGCTGGATCTGCAGGAAGAGATACAAGAGGATTAATACGTCAACATCAATTTAATAAAGTAGAGCTAGTTCGCTTTGTTAAACCAGAGGATTCTTATGAGGAGCTTGAGAAGCTGACTGGACATGCTGAAAAAGTGCTTCAACTATTAGGACTTCCATATCGGGTAATGAGCATGTGCACAGCAGATTTAGGTTTTACAGCAGCTAAAAAATATGACCTTGAAGTTTGGATCCCAAGCTATGGAACATACCGTGAAATTTCTTCTTGCAGTAATTTCGAGGCGTTCCAGGCACGCCGAGCAAATATTCGATTTAGAAGAGATCAAAAAGCAAAGGTGGAGCATGTTCACACATTAAATGGATCAGGATTAGCTATTGGACGAACAGTTGCTGCCATCTTGGAAAATTACCAACAGGAAGATGGATCTGTCATTATTCCAGAGGTGCTTAGACCTTATATGGGTAATAAAGAAAGAATTAGTATAGTTGACTAAAAATATATAAAGGGGGGATTTAATTGCCCCCTTACATGGATATAATAGTATGTGAAGTATTTAATTTCATAACAACTAAAAAAAGTTTTAATAAAATGTTGACAAGCATATGAATTATATGATAAATTATATCTTGTCAATACGGAGGAATACCCAAGTCCGGCTGAAGGGATCGGTCTTGAAAACCGACAGGGGTGTCAAAGCCCGCAGGGGTTCGAATCCCCTTTCCTCCTCCATAATTTTAAAATTTAATCTCATATTCAGCGCATAAAATATGGGAGATTGATGTAAAATCGTTACTGGACTGTAACGATTTTTTTTATACCTTCAGAAAGTATAAGAAGACCAAAGAATTCGAATTTTAGGATTAGCAATAACCAGGTTTTCCAATACTTATAAAAAAGAAAAAGAGGATGACATAAAGGAACGTAATCCTTTATGTCATCCTCTTATTTTTTTAGAAATTTCGTCTGTTCAATAAAATAGCCAATTCTCTCTATAATAGGTTCAATAGATTTTTCATTTTTCATAATATCATAATCATTAATATTGATACGTAGTACAGGACAGGCATTAAAATTATTTATCCAATTTTCATATCTTTGGTGCATTTCAGTCCAATACTCAACAGGTGTTTGCTGTTCCATTGGACGTCCGCGAAGTTTTATTCTCGATAAAATATCATCCAAGCTTCCTTCTAAATAAATGAGAAGATCTGGATGTGGAAAATAAGGAGTCATGACCATAGCATCAAAAAGGTTTTTATAGGTTTCATAGTCAACCTCAGACATTGTACCTTTTTCATAATGCATTTTTGCAAATATCCCCGTATCTTCATAAATTGAACGATCCTGAATAAATCCTCCACCATATTCAAAAATCTTTTTTTGCTCTTTAAAACGTTCTGCTAAAAAATAAATTTGTAAATGAAAGCTCCATCTTTCAAAATCAGCATAGAATTTATCAAGATAGGGATTTGAATCTACCTTTTCAAAAGATGTTTTGAAATTCAATTCCTGTGCAAGAGCGTTTGTCATTGTAGATTTTCCAACACCTACAGTACCAGCTATCGTAATGACAGCGTTGTGAGGAATTTTATATTTTTCGCGTAAATTCATCTGTCGTTGCTCCTTTTTGCAAGTACTGATCTAATGTTTTGAATATATATGTTAAGTCTTGTTTATTTTGAACGAAGTCCAATGTATCACCGTTAAAACGGATAACTGGAATTGAAGGATTTTCTTTTTCCCACTGTAACATAGCAATTTCATAGTCCTCTGATAGCTGCTGTAGATAATGGGGATCAATTTTTTGCTCTATTTCACGGCCTCTTTTTTCTATTCGGCCTAATAGTGTATCAAGACTAGCAGTCAGATAAATGATTATGTTAGGTTTTGGCATGCCTTCTGTTAAGATATCATAGATTTTCAAATACTTATCATATTGTTCATGCCTTAATGTACGTTTGGCAAAAATAAGATTCTTATAGATATGATAGTCAGATACAACTGGTTTATCTGCTTGTAGATACTCTTTATTGATGTCTTCTAACTGTTTATATCGATTGCAAAGAAAAAACATTTCCGTTTGAAAGCTCCATTCTTCAATATCTGTATAGAACTTTCCTAGAAAGGGATTTTCTTCAACAATTTCTTTTAATAAGTAGAATTGATAATACTCAGCAATTGCCTTAGCTAATGATGTTTTACCAACACCAATGGGCCCCTCTACAGTAATAAAGGGTATATTCATTATGGGTCCTCCTTTGAAACGAAACACCTAAACTTAAAAATCGACAAATTTCATTTTACCATGCAACTCTCTATTTGAGTAATGATTTATAAGATTGTTTACATTTTCTAATTTTTAATCTCAAAATAAAAACAGGCACCCATTTTATTAATGAGTGCCTGTTAGTGTGTTATTCTTTTTTTTCTATTTGAAAATTATCAGCTAGTAATAACCAATTTTGAGGAAATGAAAGGCCAAGTTTCCAATAGCTAATTCCGCGTAGATCCAATTCTTTAATAAGGTCAAATTTTGCTTGAATTGATCTTGCATCTTCAAACCAGACCTCATGCTCTTTTCCGTTTGTATCTGTGTAATTAAAATGAGGTGCCTGTGCTTCTTGATCATAAAGAATTGGCACGTTATTTGTACTTGCAAGCTGAATAGCCTGCTGAGGACTAACTGCCTTCGCATATTGTCCTCCAGGAACAAAAGGTAAGGTCCAATCATACCCATATAAATTTTGTCCCATCATAATTTTACGACTTGGCATTTCTGTAATGGCATACTCCAAAACTTCCCTCACTGGGCCTATAGGTGAAACAGCCATTGGTGGACCCCCACTATATCCCCATTCATATGTCATAATAACAACAAAATCTACAATCTGTCCGTGTGCTTTATAATCATGTGCTTCATACCAACGGCCTTTTTGTGTAGCACTCGTTTTAGGTGCCAGTGCTGTAGAGAGAAGCCAACCTTCCTGACTGAAACGGGCCTTTGCTTTTCGTAAAAATTGGTTGTATGCTTCACGATCTTGAGGTCTTAAAAACTCCATATCAAAATGGATATCACGGAAGCCATATTTTTTGGCAGTTGTGACAATGTTATTTAAAAGTTTATTTTGTATTTCTGTATTTGTTAAAATAATTCTGCCTAGTTCATCACTAAATTGGTCGTTTTCTAAATTCGTAATCGCCATCATCAACGTAACATTATTTTGTCGGGCGATTTGAGGGAAATTATTTAGAAGTGGTTCTTTAAGAGTTCCATCCCGCTGAATTTGGAAACTAAATGGCCCTAAATAGGTTAAGTAAGGAGCTGCATCTCTTGCTGCTTGCTCAAGATTAGCTGTAACACTTGTGCCTCTTGGTTCAATATAAGCATTAGATTCTACCGATCTCTTTTCACCCTCAGGAATATAGAGTCTTACCCCTATTGAGAGAGGTTGATTCAAGGGAATATTATTAATTCTAGCTAATTCTGATGCGGGAAGCCCAAATCTTTGGGCAATTGAATATAAACTATCACCAGATTGTACCCAATAAAACCTTCCCTTAATAGGAATCACAATCCCCTGGCCAATAACTAAATTATTTGGGTTTTGAATTTCATTTGTGCGAATAATTTCCTCTGCAGTTGTACTGTAAGCCTGTGCAATACCAAACAAGCTTTGTCCTTGTTGGACAATATGTATTTGCATGTTTGTCCTCCTCAAAATACAATTTTGTACATCATATGATGAGAGGGCTTGATGCATGTTAAATTAATTTTCTCTATGAATAATCGTAGCTTTGAGGGTGTTTTCCATCATACTTAAGGCAAATTCATTATCTTTTTTAGAATTAGATGCAATACAGTCAGCTGGGATTGTTATACCGAATTCTCTCATATAAGCATCATTTGCTGTAAAAAGTACACATATGTTTCCTGCTATTCCAGTAATCACAAGTTCCTTTACGTTAAGGCTATATAATAATGTGTTCAGTGCGGTTCCATAAAAAGCAGAGTGTTTTGGTTTAATTAAAAAATAATCATCATCGTTTGGAAACAAACGGTGAATAATTTTTTCACTTAATGGATTACTACATTTTTGAGCGATTTTTTCAAAGTTAGCCTGCCATAAGTTATAATGGTCATTAACATAGATAATAGGGCATTTATTCTCTTTCATTTTATTTTTTAGCGAGAGAATATTGTGGGAGATTGTTTCAGTTTGTTCCGCTAAGATAGGGCCATGATTGAAATTGAAGTCATTAATCATGTCTATAATAAGTAATGCTTGTTTAGGTTTTTGCTGCATAACAATCATTTCTCCTTTTTATAACAATTTAGGCTGACTTTTCCTACTTTTAATATGTACAATTGTACCATTTCTACGAGGAGGATATATAGAATTGAATGACCAGTATTATATGAAATTAGCCTTAGATGAAGCAGAAAAGGCTAAGGAGATAGGCGAAGTTCCAATTGGAGCAGTTATTGTATTAAATAATACCGTTATTTCATCAGCTCATAATTTAAGAGAAAGGGAACAGCGGTCAATTGCCCATGCGGAAATTTTAGCAATAGATAAAGCTTGTAAAGAGATAGGTTCCTGGAGGTTAGAAAATGCAACTTTGTATGTCACCTTAGAGCCGTGTCCAATGTGTGCAGGGGCAATAGTATTGTCGAGAATCGGAAGAGTTGTGTATGGAGCCTCAGATCCTAAAGGAGGTTGTGCAGGTACATTGATGAATCTTTTACAAGAAGAAAGGTTTAACCATCAGGTTGATCTAACAAAGGGAATTGAGGAGCAGGCATGTAGTGAGTTGTTAAGCTCGTTTTTTAGAGACTTAAGAAAACGTAAAAAACACAAATAACAAACCTTACAAAAACTTACATCTACTAGAAGTTGCAATTTATATGATTACGATATATACTTATACATGCGTCGATAAAACGATGCAACTTAATATGGTATCAATTTTGCCGTGCTAAGCGGGGAGGTAGCGGTGCCCTGTACTCGCAATCCGCTCTAGCGAGGCCGAATCCCTTCTAGAGGTTAGCTCACTGTAGGGCTGCCTTAAGTAAGTGGTGTTGACGCTTGGGTCCTGCGCAATGGGAATCCATGAACCATGTCAGGTCCGGAAGGAAGCAGCATTAAGTGGAAGCTCTCATGTGCCGCAGGGTTGCCTGAGCCGAGCTAACTGCTTAAGTAACGCCTATGGTGGCTAATCGACGGAAGGTGCACGGCAGTTAATATTTTAAATGAAACTCACTCTTTTTGGGTGAGTTTTTTGTTTACCATCGAAAAGTAAAGTGCTTTTATAAGTTTTGTTAGGAGTTAGTGAGAAGCTACGATTATTTAAAAGGTAAGCAAATATAAAAAGTTTGTACTTAGTTTTAGTGTCTAGCTCCAGGCGCCATCGGCTCTAGGGTCTAGTCAAATAGGAATTGAAGGCAAAGAACGCCTTCTATTCCTATTCGCCTTATGCTTGTCGCCTTGCGCTTTTCTTAGAAACAACTTTGTAAATATGCCGATGGTTGTTATAATAAAGATGATGAAATAGAAGGGAGACGTTTTTGTGGGTTATCAAGCATTATATCGTGTTTTTCGACCACAGATATTTCATGATGTGGTTGGCCAAGAACATATAACAAAAACCTTACAAAATGCCCTGTTACAAAATAAGTTTTCACATGCTTATCTTTTTTCCGGACCACGTGGGACAGGGAAAACAAGTGCAGCTAAGATCTTTGCAAAAGCAGTCAATTGTGAAAGAGCACCAGTAGCTGAACCTTGTAATGAGTGTGCTGCTTGTAAAGGTATTACAAACGGTTCCATTTCAGATGTGATTGAAATTGATGCAGCATCTAACAATGGTGTCGATGAAATAAGAGATATTAGAGATAAAGTAAAATATGCTCCATCTGCTGTTCAATATAAAGTATATATTGTTGATGAAGTTCATATGTTATCCATTGGGGCTTTTAATGCTTTGTTAAAAACTCTTGAAGAGCCACCAAAGCATGTCATTTTTATACTAGCTACTACTGAACCTCATAAAATTCCTTTAACAATAATCTCTCGCTGTCAACGATTCGATTTCCGAAGAATAACAGCTGCTTCGATTGTAGGGAGAATGAAAGAGATCATACATAACCAACAGGTAAATGTAGAAGAGGATGCACTGGACGTCATTGCAAGAGCTGCTGATGGTGGTATGCGTGATGCATTGAGTTTACTGGATCAAGCAATTTCATATAGTGATGATCAAGTAACATTAAATGAAGCATTGCTTATAACAGGGTCTGTATCACAAGAGATTATTGGGAAAATGGCTGAAGCCATACATCAAAAAGATGTGACGGTTGCCCTGCAGGCATTGGACCAATTAATGTATCAAGGAAAAGACCCGAGCAGATTTATTGAAGACTTTATTTTTTATTATCGTGATATGCTTTTATACCAGACAGCACCAACACTAGAGGATGTCTTAGAGCGGGTGTCGGTAGATGAACAGTTTATCCATCTATCAAAAGAAATACCTTCTGCTGAAATATATGAGATTATTGAGTTGTTAAGCAAGAGTCAACAGGAAATGAAATGGACTAATCATCCCCGTATCTTTCTTGAGGTTGCCTTGGTAAAGCTTTGTCAACAAACAACTAATAAATCTCAATATGATCAAGAGGAATACCAGTCATTACTAGAAAAAATAACCAGTCTACAATCAGAGGTAAATCGACTTAAGCAGCAAGGAATTGCGGCTCCTCAACAAGGGAATTCAGGTTCAAAAGAGCCGAAGCAGAGGTCAATGAAAAGCGGCTATAAAACACCCGAAGGAAGAATACAGGAAATTTTAAAGACTGCAACCAGAAAAGATTTGGAAGTCATTAAAGGGAGATGGGCAGAGCTATTAGAAATGCTTCGACGCCAGAATAAAGTATCTCATGCAGCACTTTTAAATGATAGCGAGCCGGTAGCAGCTTCAGAGAATGCTTTTGTATTAAAATTTAAGTTTGAAATTCATTGTAAAATGGTAGCGGAAAATAACAACAATGTACGCACCAATTTAGAAGTAATACTGCAAGAGATTGTCGGTAAAAGCATGGAAATGGTTGGCGTTCCTGAGCATGATTGGGTTAAAATAAGAAAAGAATTTCTAAAAGATCAAAAAGATGAAGATCAAACTCAGCAAAATGGTGAAGAAGATCCCCTTATTGCTGAAGCAAGAAAATTAGTGGGAAATGAACTAATTGAAATAAAAGATTGATTTGGAGGAATGATGATATGATGCGTGGCGGTATGGGAAATATGCAAAAAATGATGAAACAAATGCAAAAAATGCAAAAGGATATGGCGAAAGCACAAGAGGAACTAGTTGAAAAAACTGTAGAAGGTACAGCTGGCGGCGGCATGGTAACAGTTGTAGTAAATGGACAAAAAGAAGTGCTTGAAGTAAATATCAAAGAGGAAGTTGTAGATCCGGAAGATATCGAAATGCTTCAAGACTTAGTATTAGCTGCAACGAATGATGCGTTGAAAAAGATGGATGACCTTACAAATGAGACAATGGGTCAGTTCACAAAAGGAATGAACTTACCAGGAATGTTCTAGGAGGATTATCATGCATTATCCTGAACCAATATCAAAGCTAATTGATAGCTTTATGAAGTTGCCAGGAATCGGTCCGAAAACGGCCGTTCGACTGGCTTTTTTTGTCCTAAACATGAAAGAAGATGTTGTGCTTGATTTTGCAAAAGCACTAGTGAATGCAAAAAGAAATCTTACCTATTGTTCTGTTTGTGGACATATAACCGATCAAGATCCTTGCTACATCTGTGAAGATGAACGACGGGATAAAAGTGTTGTATGTGTGGTGCAAGATCCCAAAGATGTTATAGCCATGGAAAAAATGAAGGAATATAACGGCTTATATCATGTACTGCATGGATCTATATCGCCCATGGAGGGAATAGGACCAGAGGATATAAAAATTCCTGAACTTTTGAAAAGATTGCAGGATGATGTAATACAAGAGGTCATTCTCGCTACAAACCCTAATATTGAAGGGGAAGCTACAGCAATGTATATTTCAAGGCTTTTAAAACCATCTGGTATTAAACTAACGAGGATTGCTCATGGTTTACCAGTGGGTGGAGATCTGGAATATGCTGATGAGGTTACTTTATCAAAAGCGTTAGAAGGAAGAAGAGAATTATAGAGGAGGATGTTTCATGCTTTTTCGCCGGAAAGGCTGGTTAAGGAATCAATATGATCAACAACTAATACAAAACTTGCTTATGATGAAAAAAGAGTGGAATCGGCAAAAACAGTTAGTTGATAAAAGTGTTGAACCTTCTCCTGAGGTACTCTATGATTTGAAAATTGCAGAAGCAAAATATTTCTTTCTACTCAAAGAAGCAAAACAACGAAATATTAAAATAGGAAAAATATAAAAGTAGATAGCTTGTTCTAATTTAACACTCTCCTCATATCCTATTATTAAACAGGGATAAAAGGGGAGTGTTTTTGTGGATCCTATTTTAGTTTTTTCTGTAATAGGCGGAGTCATTTTAATTTTGTTATTTGTAGGAGCTCCTATTCGACCATTACAATGGCTTGGGCGACTTTCGATAAAGATAATAATCGGAGCACTGCTATTATTTTTTGTTAATGCTTTTGGTACAAGCATAGATTTACATATCCCAATTAACTTAATTACTTCAAGTGTATCAGGGATATTAGGGATACCGGGATTGGCAGCATTAGTTATTATAAAAATGTTTATTGTAAGTTAAAATACATGTAGGCAAGGAAATCAGAAGAGAAGGAGACACACGCTTTTCTTTCTGGTTTTTTTATTGATAATTTTTATTGACATGTTTTTTGAGAGATGATATATTATTATTCGTCTTCCAAAAAGGACAAACAAATAAAAAAACTTCAAAAAAGTTGTTGACTTAAAAATGATAATCATGTTATTATATTAAAGTCGCTTCTTGATGAAGTGATAAAAAGTTCTTTGAAAACTAAACAAAACCAAGCGTGCCAACGTTAATTTCGATTAACAAAAACGTACTATATAGTACAAACTTTTATGAGCTATATCAAACACTTTATTGGAGAGTTTGATCCTGGCTCAGGACGAACGCTGGCGGCGTGCCTAATACATGCAAGTCGAGCGAATCTTTGGGAGCTTGCTCCCAAAGATTAGCGGCGGACGGGTGAGTAACACGTGGGTAACCTGCCTGTAAGATTGGGATAACTCCGGGAAACCGGAGCTAATACCGGATAACATTTTGAACCGCATGGTTCAAAATTGAAAGATGGTTTCGGCTATCACTTACAGATGGACCCGCGGCGCATTAGCTAGTTGGTGAGGTAACGGCTCACCAAGGCAACGATGCGTAGCCGACCTGAGAGGGTGATCGGCCACACTGGGACTGAGACACGGCCCAGACTCCTACGGGAGGCAGCAGTAGGGAATCTTCCGCAATGGACGAAAGTCTGACGGAGCAACGCCGCGTGAACGATGAAGGCCTTCGGGTCGTAAAGTTCTGTTGTTAGGGAAGAACAAGTACCAGAGTAACTGCTGGTACCTTGACGGTACCTAACCAGAAAGCCACGGCTAACTACGTGCCAGCAGCCGCGGTAATACGTAGGTGGCAAGCGTTGTCCGGAATTATTGGGCGTAAAGCGCGCGCAGGCGGTTTCTTAAGTCTGATGTGAAAGCCCACGGCTCAACCGTGGAGGGTCATTGGAAACTGGGGAACTTGAGTGCAGAAGAGGAGAGTGGAATTCCACGTGTAGCGGTGAAATGCGTAGAGATGTGGAGGAACACCAGTGGCGAAGGCGACTCTCTGGTCTGTAACTGACGCTGAGGCGCGAAAGCGTGGGGAGCGAACAGGATTAGATACCCTGGTAGTCCACGCCGTAAACGATGAGTGCTAAGTGTTAGAGGGTTTCCGCCCTTTAGTGCTGCAGCAAACGCATTAAGCACTCCGCCTGGGGAGTACGGTCGCAAGACTGAAACTCAAAGGAATTGACGGGGGCCCGCACAAGCGGTGGAGCATGTGGTTTAATTCGAAGCAACGCGAAGAACCTTACCAGGTCTTGACATCCTTCGCTACTTCTAGAGATAGAAGGTTCCCCTTCGGGGGACGAAGTGACAGGTGGTGCATGGTTGTCGTCAGCTCGTGTCGTGAGATGTTGGGTTAAGTCCCGCAACGAGCGCAACCCTTGATCTTAGTTGCCAGCATTCAGTTGGGCACTCTAAGGTGACTGCCGGTGACAAACCGGAGGAAGGTGGGGATGACGTCAAATCATCATGCCCCTTATGACCTGGGCTACACACGTGCTACAATGGATGGTACAAAGGGCTGCAAGACTGCGAAGTCAAGCCAATCCCATAAAACCATTCTCAGTTCGGATTGCAGGCTGCAACTCGCCTGCATGAAGCCGGAATCGCTAGTAATCGCGGATCAGCATGCCGCGGTGAATACGTTCCCGGGCCTTGTACACACCGCCCGTCACACCACGAGAGTTTGTAACACCCGAAGTCGGTGGGGTAACCGTAAGGAGCCAGCCGCCTAAGGTGGGACAGATGATTGGGGTGAAGTCGTAACAAGGTAGCCGTATCGGAAGGTGCGGCTGGATCACCTCCTTTCTAAGGATATGAGGCATGCTTGGTATTTTGTTTAGTTTTGAGAGATCATACGATCTTTCAATAAGTAAGAAAACACATAGGAGTGAAAATGCATTCAGCATTTGATGATCCTGTGCTTTATGTTCCTTGAAAACTAGATAACGAAAACAATTCAAGTAATTCACTGAGTTTAAACGCTTAGTTTAGTGATTCTCTTAATAATGTAAGTGACATCTTTGATGTCAAAGGTTAAGTTGTTAAGGGCGCACGGTGGATGCCTTGGCACTAGGAGCCGATGAAGGACGGTACTAACACCGATATGCTTCGGGGAGCTGTAAGTAAGCTTTGATCCGGAGATTTCCGAATGGGGAAACCCACTGCTCGTAATGGAGTAGTATTTTTACCTGAATACATAGGGTAATAAAGGCAGACCCGGGGAACTGAAACATCTAAGTACCCGGAGGAAGAGAAAGCAAACGCGATTTCCTGAGTAGCGGCGAGCGAAACGGAATTAGCCCAAACCAAGAGGCTTGCCTCTTGGGGTTGTAGGACACTCTATACGGAGTTACAAAGGAACGGAGTAAATGAAGAGGTCTGGAAAGGCCCGTCAAAGAAGGTAACAACCCTGTAGTTGAAACTTCGTTCCCTCCAGAGTGGATCCTGAGTACGGCGGGACACGTGAAATCCCGTCGGAAGCAGGGAGGACCATCTCCCAAGGCTAAATACTCCCTAGTGACCGATAGTGAACCAGTACCGTGAGGGAAAGGTGAAAAGCACCCCGGAAGGGGAGTGAAAGAGATCCTGAAACCGTGTGCCTACAAGTAGTCAAAGCCCGTTAATGGGTAATGGCGTGCCTTTTGTAGAATGAACCGGCGAGTTACGATCCCGTGCAAGGTTAAGTTGATAAGACGGAGCCGCAGCGAAAGCGAGTCTGAATAGGGCGAATGAGTACGTGGTCGTAGACCCGAAACCAGGTGATCTACCCATGTCCAGGGTGAAGTTCAGGTAACACTGAATGGAGGCCCGAACCCACGCACGTTGAAAAGTGCGGGGATGAGGTGTGGGTAGCGGAGAAATTCCAATCGAACTTGGAGATAGCTGGTTCTCTCCGAAATAGCTTTAGGGCTAGCCTTGAAATGAGAGTCTTGGAGGTAGAGCACTGATTGGACTAGGGGCCCCCATCGGGTTACCGAATTCAGTCAAACTCCGAATGCCAAAGACTTATGTTCAGGAGTCAGACTGCGAGTGATAAGATCCGTAGTCAAGAGGGAAACAGCCCAGACCACCAGCTAAGGTCCCAAAGTATACGTTAAGTGGAAAAGGATGTGGAGTTGCTTAGACAACCAGGATGTTGGCTTAGAAGCAGCCACCATTTAAAGAGTGCGTAATAGCTCACTGGTCGAGTGACTCTGCGCCGAAAATGTACCGGGGCTAAACGTATCACCGAAGCTGTGGATTGTTCTTTTAGAACAATGGTAGGAGAGCGTTCTAAGGGCTGAGAAGCGAGACCGGAAGGACTCGTGGAGCGCTTAGAAGTGAGAATGCCGGTATGAGTAGCGAAAGAGGGGTGAGAATCCCCTCCACCGAATGCCTAAGGTTTCCTGAGGAAGGCTCGTCCGCTCAGGGTTAGTCGGGACCTAAGCCGAGGCCGAAAGGCGTAGGCGATGGCCAACAGGTTGAAATTCCTGTACCACCTCCTCACCATTTGAGCAATGGGGGGACGCAGAAGGATAGGGTAAGCGCGCTGTTGGATATGCGCGTCCAAGCAGTTAGGCTGACAATGAGGCAAATCCCATTGTCACATAAGCTGAGCTGTGATGGCGAGGGAACTATAGTACCGAAGTTCCTGATTCCACACTGCCAAGAAAAGCCTCTAGCGAGGTGAGAGGTGCCCGTACCGCAAACCGACACAGGTAGGCGAGGAGAGAATCCTAAGGTGAGCGAGAGAACTCTCGTTAAGGAACTCGGCAAAATGACCCCGTAACTTCGGGAGAAGGGGTGCTTTTTAGGGTGAATAGCCCGGAAAAGCCGCAGTGAATAGGCCCAGGCGACTGTTTAGCAAAAACACAGGTCTCTGCGAAGCCGCAAGGCGAAGTATAGGGGCTGACGCCTGCCCGGTGCTGGAAGGTTAAGGGGAGAGGTTAGCGCAAGCGAAGCTTTGAACCGAAGCCCCAGTAAACGGCGGCCGTAACTATAACGGTCCTAAGGTAGCGAAATTCCTTGTCGGGTAAGTTCCGACCCGCACGAAAGGCGTAACGATCTGGGCACTGTCTCAACGAGAGACTCGGTGAAATTATAGTACCTGTGAAGATGCAGGTTACCCGCGACAGGACGGAAAGACCCCGTGGAGCTTTACTGTAGCCTGATATTGAATTTTGGTACAGCTTGTACAGGATAGGTAGGAGCCTGAGAAGCCGGAGCGCTAGCTTCGGTGGAGGCGTCGGTGGGATACTACCCTGGCTGTATTGAAATTCTAACCCACAGCCCTGATCGGGCTGGGAGACAGTGTCAGGTGGGCAGTTTGACTGGGGCGGTCGCCTCCTAAAATGTAACGGAGGCGCCCAAAGGTTCCCTCAGAATGGTTGGAAATCATTCGTAGAGTGTAAAGGCACAAGGGAGCTTGACTGCGAGACCTACAAGTCGAGCAGGGACGAAAGTCGGGCTTAGTGATCCGGTGGTTCCGCATGGAAGGGCCATCGCTCAACGGATAAAAGCTACCCCGGGGATAACAGGCTTATCTCCCCCAAGAGTCCACATCGACGGGGAGGTTTGGCACCTCGATGTCGGCTCATCGCATCCTGGGGCTGTAGTCGGTCCCAAGGGTTGGGCTGTTCGCCCATTAAAGCGGTACGCGAGCTGGGTTCAGAACGTCGTGAGACAGTTCGGTCCCTATCCGTCGTGGGCGTAGGAAATTTGAGAGGAGCTGTCCTTAGTACGAGAGGACCGGGATGGACGCACCGCTGGTGTACCAGTTGTCTTGCCAAAGGCATAGCTGGGTAGCTATGTGCGGAAGGGATAAGTGCTGAAAGCATCTAAGCATGAAGCCCCCCTCAAGATGAGATTTCCCATCACATTAGTGAGTAAGATCCCTGAAAGATGATCAGGTTGATAGGTCAGAGGTGGAAGCGCGGTGACGTGTGGAGCTGACTGATACTAATCGATCGAGGACTTAACCTAATAAAAGTGTAAGCTTAGTGAAGTGAATTGTGAATCGTTATCTAGTTTTGAAGGAATATACCTTCAAACTTTATATTATTTGGTGATGATGGCGAAGAGGTCACACCCGTTCCCATGCCGAACACGGAAGTTAAGCTCTTCAGCGCCGATGGTAGTTGGGGGTTTCCCCCTGTGAGAGTAGGACGTTGCCAAGTAAAAAGAGGAAAAAAGATCAGTAGAGATACTGGTCTTTTTTGTTAGTATAAAACGATTGCCAAAAAACCGATGGTTTTTCTGTAGAGTTGTAGAGACAAAGTATAACTACTAGCCTGAGGCTTGGGAGAAGCAAGAAGATCAAGGAAGCGCAGAGAGAGAAGACCGGAATGTGCGCAGTTGGCACATGAGGATCTGAACGAACAAGCTGACGCGGAGATTCGCCGCTTATCGCAAGCCGATATTCGAACACGGAAGTTAGGCTCTCAGCGCCGATGGTAGTTGGGGGTTTCCCCCTGTGAGAGTAGGACGTTGCCAAGTAAAAAGAGGAAGAAAAGATCAGTAGAGATACTGGTCTTTTTTTGTTTGAATAAAACGTTTGCCAAAAAACCGAAGGTTTTTCCGTAGAGTTGTAGAGACAAAGTATAACTACTAGCCTGAGGCTTGAGAGAAGCATATCAAGGAACTTCTACTAAGAGCGCCATGTCCTCTGTGGCAACGTAGAAGTCAGCACATCCTGTTCAAGTAAGGAAACGCAGATAAGAGAGAAGACCGAGTGTGTGTAGTTGGTACATGAGGATATAAACGTTGTCACTTACTAATAAAAAACAGGCACATATTAAACTAAAAGACATATTTTAATTTAAATCGTTTTGCTTAAATTCAAAATTGTGTATACAATAATACTTTTTGGTAAAAATAAAAAGTATGGAGGTGGAGATTTTGAATTCAAATAGTTTACAAAAGTCTCTTGGGGAAACATGTATTGTATGTGATGAAGAGAAGGAGTTAGGAATTCATCTTTATACAAGTTTTATTTGCAGAGACTGTGAAAAAGAAATGACTAACACACCAACGTCTGATCCTAAATATCAATATTATTTAGATAAGTTAAGAAGGGTAAAAAACTCACCACTTTATTCATAAAATTCTGAGGCTGATTGGAAAATCAGTCTTTTTTATTGTTTCTTACATCTCTATTGGTTGTGCTATATGACGAATCTGATATACTCAGGGAAGTTAGATATTGTTATAATAGATTTTATCTATAAAAAGGACGTTGATTTTATAATGGAGACGCCTCTTTACACTGCTCTATTAAACCATGCTAATGTGAAACCAACATCTTTACATGTACCTGGTCATAAAAATGGAGCAGTTTTTTTACAAGAAGCAAACCATCTGTATAAAGATATCTTACAAATAGATGTGACTGAATTAACAGGACTGGATGATTTACATCATCCACAGGATGTTATTCTAAATGCACAACAGCTTACTTCAGAATTATATCAGGTAAAAAGTTCGTACTTTTTAGTGAATGGTTCAACTGTGGGAAATCTGGCAATGATTTTAGCAAGCTGCCAAGTAGATGATGTAGTACTTGTTCAACGAAATTCCCATAAGTCAATTATGAATGGTTTACAACTTGCAGGGGTTAGGCCTGTTTTCCTGGATTCTAAAGTGGATGAAAAGCTCATAGTTCCTAGTTATGTTGAATTTGAAAGAATAAAAGAAGCCATAAGGCTCTATCCAAATGCAAAAGTTCTTATATTAACCAATCCTAATTATTACGGCATTGCCATAGATTTAACGGAGATTGTTACATATGCACATGACCATGGAATTCCTGTGCTTGTTGATGAAGCACATGGTGCACATTTTATTATTGGAGATAGGTTTCCTTTATCTGCTGTTGAGATTGGGGCGGATATAGTTATCCACTCAGCGCATAAGACACTTCCCGCTATGACAATGGGGTCATTTTTGCACTTTAATAGTGACTTAATAGACAAGGAAATGGTAGAGAGCTATCTTTCGATGTTGCAGAGTAGCAGTCCTTCCTATCCGATTATGGCTTCACTTGATTTAGCACGTGCATATTTAAGCAAGATAATGGAAGAGAATTTGCAAGTTGACATAATAGAATCGGTACAAAAGATCAAACAACAAATAGGTGCGATAAAAGGACTGGAGATTATTGAGTCACATGATCGACTTGTTAAAGGTGATCCATTAAAATTAACAATAAGATCAACAAATGGTTTATCAGGATATGAGTTGCAGGAAGTTCTTGAAAGACATAATGTTTTTATAGAATTAGCCAATCCTGAACATTGCTTATGTATATTACCACTTGGTGAGATGAATCAGATTATTAATAAAATAAAAAAAATCAATCCAGATCATCTAAAATCTGAAAAACCAAGATTGGCTACTAAGAAGTTAAAAAGACAAGAAGTAAAAGGAATACAACCGTTAGAAGTATCTTACTTTTTTCTCAAAAAGTGCAAAAAGGTACTAGTTGAATTAGATGATGCCGTTGGTCATTATTCAGCGGAAGCTATTATTCCATATCCTCCAGGTATTCCTCTAATTATGGTTGGTGAGAAAATAACCAAAGAGTTGGTGGAGAAGATTAGACGAATGATAGAATTAGGAGTAAACATCCAAGGAGATTATCATATTAAAAAAGGAAAAATAAACATATACATTAGTAAAGGGTGAACTTTTTTGAAGGGGAAGTTTATAACGTTTGAAGGGCCGGAGGGAGCAGGTAAGACCTCTGTATTGGAATTATTAATGACAGAACTAAGTGGAACTGAGATGGAGATGATTTTCACCCGAGAACCTGGTGGCATTCATATATCAGAGAAAATCCGTGAAGTCATTTTGAACAAAGAGCATACTGAGATGGATTCGCGAACAGAGGCATTATTATATGCAGCAGCGAGAAGACAACATTTAGTAGAAAGAGTTGTGCCTGCAATTGAAAGTGGAAAAATTGTGTTGTGTGACCGTTTTATTGATAGTTCTTTAGCCTATCAAGGATATGCCAGAGGGCTGGGAATAGAAGAAGTATTATCAATAAATGAGTTTGCAATTAACGGATTAATGCCAGATCTTACATTTTACTTTAAAATAGATCCAAAGGTAGGTTTACAAAGGATTTCTAAAAGTTCAGAGCGAGAGAAAAACCGTCTTGATTTAGAAGAATTATCATTTCATCAAAAGGTTCAGGAGGGTTATGAAAAAGTCATCGACATGTTTCCTGAAAGAATTGTTGTCATTGATGCTGAAAAATCACTTGAGGAAGTTGTCGCTGAAGTGAAGAACAAATTAAAAAAGGTAATTTCTTTTTAGCAGGTAAGAAAGTTTTAAATTTGTACTTAGTGTAGGTGTCTAGCTCCAGGCACCTTGCGCCTTTCTAAGATAACATAAAATAAAAATTACCATTAATCGTGCAATGATTCACTTAAATGAACATGTTACAATAAAAGGAGGCTTCTCTAATGAAGTTAATTATTGTGGTTGTACAAGATCAAGATAGTAACAAGCTATTGAATGCCCTTACTGAGCATAATTTCCGTGTTACTAAATTATCAAGTTCAGGCGGGTTTCTTAAATCAGGGAATACAACCTTTATGATAGGTACAGAAGATATACGAGTAGATAAGGCGTTACAAATTATAAAAGATAATTGTAAATCCAGAGATCAACTAGTTGCTCCTGTATCACCAATGGGAGGAAATGCGGATTCCTTTATCCCATATCCTGTTGAAGTAGAAGTAGGCGGTGCAACTGTATTTGTTCTTCCTGTCGAACAGTTTCATCAATTTTAGTAAAATATCTAAATGGCTATATGCCATGGAGGTAAAGGATGAAGATAAGTCAAGATATTAGATCAACTATGGACAAGAGGGGACCTGAGCAAAAAGTTTCCCAAACATCCAGCAAAGGTTTCCATGATTTAATTGTTAAACAAGGAAGTAAGCTTCAAAATGAACAGCTAAATAAATTATTAGTCGACATAGATAGTGCTGGACGAAGATTGGCAAAATCTCGAAATTTCAGTGACCTTTCAAAATACAAGCTTTTAGTAAAAAAGTTTATCCACGAAGCTGTTGAGTATGGCATGAATATGAAACAATCCAGAAGCTGGGATTATAACGGAAATAGCCGTTCATTGAAAATAATTGAGCAGGTGGATGAATCACTAGTTCAATTAGCAGACGAGATATTAAGCAAGGAAGATTCGACAATAGATATTCTTGCAAAAATAGGCGAGGTTAAGGGATTACTTATTAACCTATATACGTAGAGAGTGATGAGTATGACGAAAAGTTTAAGTGAATTTAGTTCATATCAGCCAAGGGTTATCAAACTATTAACAAATAGTATACGAAAGGACCGACTGGCACACGCATATCTTTTTGAGGGGAAAAAAGGTACTGGTAAAAGAGAAGTAGGAGTTCTTTTAGCGAAAAGTTTTTTTTGTGAAAATCTCCAAAACTATGAGCCGTGCGACAATTGTAGAAATTGTAAAAGAATAGAGTCGGGCAATCATCCTGATGTACATGTTGTTGAACCTGATGGCCTTTCAATTAAAAAGGGTCAAATTCAGGCACTCCAAGAAGAATTTTCAAAGTCCGGAGTAGAATCGAACAAAAAACTTTATATGATTGTTCATGCAGATAAGATGACAGTGAATGCTGCAAATAGTTTACTTAAGTTTTTAGAAGAACCTAACGCCAACACAATTGCCATTCTCATAACAGAACAGTATCATAAAATATTGAATACAATATTATCAAGATGTCAATTGTTATCTTTTCAGCCATTGCAACCAAAAGCCATTGAACAGACGTTGACAGATTCAGGGATAGCACCACATATTGCTTCTTTAGTGGCACAACTAACCAATGACACGGAAGCGGCTTTTAATCTGTCAAAAGATGATTGGTTTGCGCAGGCTAGATTGAAAGTGATAAAATTATATGAAGTCCTCACCACTCGAAAAGGACAGGCACCTCTGTATATACACACAGAGTGGATGAATTATTTTAATGATAAGGAAAAGCAAGAAACAGGGTTAGACTTATTATTATATATATATAAAGATGTCTTATCTGTTCAATTAGGAAATGATGAACAAGTGATATATCAGGACATCATTCAGCAAATTAAACAGCATGCCCTTCAAATAACTCAAAGAAGTGTGACTGAGAAGGTAACTTCTATATTAGAAGCTAAGAAACGGCTTCATGCCAATGTAAATCCACAATTATTAATGGAACAATTGGTTTTAACATTGCAGGAGGGATAAGTTTGTATAATGTTGTAGGAGTTCGCTTTAAAAAAGCGGGCAAAATATATTATTTCGACCCTAATGGTCTTCAAATAGAGGATGATGATTTTGTCATTGTGGAAACAATAAGAGGGGTTGAATATGGCAAAGTCGTCTTAAACAATAAAAAAGTAGAGGAAAACGATGTTGTTTTACCTCTCAAAAAAGTCATTCGTCTAGCTGATGAAAAAGATCGGTTAATGGTTCAGGAAAACCAAGAGGCTGCGTCTGAGGCATACCATGTTTGTCAGAAAAAGGTTTCAGAGCATGGTCTCGATATGAAGCTGGTAGATGTTGAGTATACATTTGATCGAAATAAAGTGATCTTTTATTTTACAGCAGATGGACGTGTTGATTTTAGGGAGCTTGTAAAAGATTTGGCTTCAATTTTTAAAACAAGAATAGAGCTACGTCAAATTGGTGTCCGTGATGAGGCGAAAATGCTAGGTGGTATTGGTCCATGTGGTCGTATGTTATGCTGCTCCACATTCCTTGGAGACTTTGAACCTGTATCAATCAAAATGGCAAAAGATCAAAACTTGTCATTAAATCCAACAAAAATTTCCGGTTTATGTGGAAGATTAATGTGCTGTCTCAAGTATGAGAATGATGAGTATGAATCTGCAAAGGAACAATTGCCTGATTTAGGAGAGATGATTGGTACTCCAAGTGGTTTAGGAAAAGTAGTTGGGTTAAATATATTAGAGAAAATTCTACAGGTAAACCTTGTGGAACAAGAACGCGTGGTTGAATACACTTGGGATGAATTGCAGAAAGAAGGCGTAGTTCCAATGCAATCCACAGATTGATGGGGTGGAACAAGTGGATAAAAAGGAAATATTTGAATCTGTCAGCAGTATGGAGGAACAAATAGGATCTTTATATACACAATTAGGCGAGCTTAAGCAACATTTAGGAGAACTCATTGAAGAAAATCATCATTTACAAATTGAAAATGAGAACCTACGCCGACGATTAGATTCAACAATGACTGGTACGAAAACAAAAGCAAAAAAGACAAAAGCAACGGATAAGGAGCAAAAGAAGCAAAGTCAGCAGGTTGATATAGGAGAAGGCTATGACAACTTAGCGAGACTTTATCAAGAAGGCTTCCATATTTGCAACTTACATTATGGAAGTATTCGTAAAGATGGTGATTGTTTATTTTGCTTATCATTCCTAAATAAGAAATAATAGAGCTGACTCATACTGGTCTTGTCCAAAAGATGAAACCAAATGCTATGTGTCAGTCTTTTTTTGCTATTGAATGCTTTTGCGAAGAGATTAAAGGAGAAAAGAACAATGGTTAAGTTAATAGGAGATGAGAGATTAGATTATTTACTTGCTGAGAATTTAAGGATAATTCAAAGCCCGTCCGTTTTTTCTTTTTCATTAGATGCTGTGTTATTATCAAGATTTGCTTATATGCCTATTCAAAAAGGAAATATAATTGATTTATGTACAGGAAACGGTATTGTTCCACTTATCCTAAGCACAAGAACAAAGGGAAATATTACCGGTGTGGAAATTCAAGAAAGGCTCTATGATATGGCAGATAGAAGTGTCCATTATAACCAGCTGGAACAACAAATAAAGTTGATCCACGCAGATCTGAAAAGCATGCCTCAGGAGCTCGGGCTTGGGAAATTTGATGTGGTTACTTGTAATCCTCCTTATTTCAAAACGCCAAAGAAGGACAAACAAAATCTCAATGAACATTTGGCAATTGCTAGACATGAAATCTTATGTACATTAGAGGATGTCATTAAAGTAAGCAGCCAGCTCGTAAAACAAGGTGGAAAAGTTGCAATTGTTCATAGACCAGGAAGATTAGTAGATCTTGTTGAACTCATGAGAAGATACGGTATTGAACCAAAAAGATTGCAATTTGTCTATCCAAAGCAAGGCAAGGAAGCGAACACAGTCTTAATAGAAGGTATTAAGGGTGGGCAAGCCGATCTGAAACTGTTGCCACCTATTTTTGTTTATGATGAAAACCACGAGTATACACCAGTTATAAAAGAAATTTTATATGGAAAAGAAGAAGATAAGTAAAAAGAAAAGGCAACACTACGGGTAGGGGTCATATAGATGGTACAAAATGAAGTACACTATTTTTATGTGTTAGAATGTAGTGATGGAAGTTATTATGCAGGTTATACAGTAAATCTTGAGAGACGTATACACAATCATAACACTGGTAAAGGTGCGAAATATACGAGAGGCAGAACTCCAGTGAAACTCCTATACTCAGAAAAGTTTGAATCGAAAAGTGAAGCATTAAAAATGGAAATTAAATTCAAAAAGTTTTCTAAGAAAAGGAAACAATCATATATAGAAGGTAGGTGAAGGGAATATGCTACATACACAAAAAAGCTTTATTCATGATGAAATGAAAATGGGAGATTTATTTTTAGTTCCAACACCAATCGGTAACTTGGAGGATATGACTTTTCGGGCTATTAAGGTGTTAAGGGAAGTAGATCTTATCGCTGCAGAGGATACACGTCAGTCAAAGAAGTTATGTAACCACTTTGAAATTGATACTCCCATCTTTAGCTATCATGAACATAATAAAGAAAGCAGTGGACATAGGATTATTGAGTATTTACAGGAAAATAAGAGTGTTGCATTAATTAGTGACGCAGGTATGCCAACAATTTCTGATCCCGGTAGTGAACTAGTACAACAAGTTTTAGAATCAGGTGCCAAGGTAATTCCACTACCAGGTGCTAATGCAGCATTAACAGCACTCATTGCTTCCGGTATTACACCACAACCGTTTTATTTTTTTGGATTTTTAGATCGCCAAAAGAAAGAGAAAAAAAATCAATTATCTTCATTAAGTAGTCGTAACGAAACATTTATTTTATATGAGTCACCACATCGTCTAAAGGAAACACTACATGTAATGCTTGAGTGTTTAGGAAATAGAACGATTTGTTTATCGCGAGAATTAACGAAGAAGTTTGAGGAATTCATAAGAGGTAACATTGAAGAGGTCATATCTTGGTCTGAAAACAATGAAATACGTGGAGAATTTTGTATCATTGTTGAAGGTTCAAAAGAAGAAATCACTGATGAGAAAGATAGTTGGTGGAATGCACTATCTGCAAAAGAACATGTTGAGCACTACATACGCGAAGGATTAAATTCCAAAGAGGCTATTAAAAAAGTAGCACTTGAGCGAAATGTTCAAAAAAGAGACGTTTATCAGGCATATCATATAGAATAATATAAAAAAGGGATCAGATCTGATCCCTTTTTTATATTACTTATTTACTAATTGATTTTGAATTTCAGATAAGATTTGCTCTGCACCTTCACGGCTTAAAACTAATTTACCATTTGCTAACGCCAAGTTATCATCAGAAACTTCCCCAGTGATTTGGCAAGTCATATTTGGCTTGTATTTTTTCAAAATAATTTTATCATCATCAACGTAAATTTCCAATGCATCCTTTTCAGCAATACCTAAAGTACGGCGTAATTCAATAGGAATAACTACACGGCCTAATTCATCAACTTTACGTACAATTCCAGTAGATTTCATAATTTGGTAATCTCCTCTCACCTTTATATATATTTATGTTTTTTTACTATACTTCGTCAATATTCGACAAAAACTGATTTGCTTTTTAAGCATATCAGTGTTTCCAATAAACGTCAATCATTTTTACTATATTTCCATGTAAAAAAATAGGTGCTATATAGAACCCTTAGTATAAGTGGGTTTTTTCTATTATTTACCCACAAATTATGTATAATAAACCTAAAATTGGAAATTGGATATACGGATATATTATTATTTTTGTTAATTATTAGTGGTGTTCGTTCGACATCTATATTTGAAAATTCGACAAAAATCTAAATGATCTTGTCGAATCAGAGAAATGTTAAAACTTTAGGTATATATTCTTGATATTAGAGGCTAAGATGGTATCATTAAGAGTATGAAAAAGTCTGAGATGGTTAGGTTAGTAAGGGCTACTTATTGATCCCAAATCTTAAGATACATAATAGTACCGGAAGTACCTTTGGGGCTAGGGTATTTGAATAGCATTAAGGATACATGGTTTCTTATCGCTCTCGTCCTTTGGGCGAGGGCTTTTTTTGATGACTTGCAGGGTACTTATTTTAATAACTAGTTAGCACAAGGAGGTTATACAATGGAAAATAAAGAAAAGACATTTTATATTACAACTCCAATCTATTATCCGAGTGGAAAGTTACATATCGGACATGCCTATACGACCGTAGCAGGTGATGCAATGGCTCGTTATAAACGTATGCGCGGGTTTGATGTCATGTACTTAACAGGTACAGATGAACATGGACAAAAGATCCAAAGAAAAGCTGAAGAAAGTAACATTACTCCACAGCAATATGTTGATGGAATTGTATCCGGAATAAAAGATCTTTGGGGAAAAATGGATATATCTTACGATGACTTTATCCGAACCACAGAAGATCGACATAAGATAGTAGTAGAAAAAATCTTTGCTCAGCTTGTTGAACAAGGTGATATCTATTTAGATGAATATGAAGGTTGGTATTCAGTACCAGATGAAACCTTCTACACGGAACTTCAGCTCGTTGATCCAATTAAAGAAAATGGCAAAATCGTCGGGGGTAAAAGTCCTGACAGCGGTCATCCGGTTGAATTAGTAAAAGAAGAATCATATTTCTTTAAAATGAGTAAATATGCAGATCGGTTGTTAGCGTTCTATGAAGAAAATCCAGAATTCATTCAACCAGAATCAAGAAAAAATGAAATGATAAATAATTTTATTAAACCTGGATTAGAAGATTTGGCTGTATCGCGAACAACTTTTGATTGGGGAATAAAAGTACCTGGAGATCCAAAACATGTTATCTATGTTTGGATTGATGCACTTTCAAATTATATTACGGCACTCGGGTATGGAACAGAACAAGACGATAAATATAAAAAATACTGGCCTGCAAATGTTCATATTGTAGGGAAGGAAATTGTCCGTTTTCATACAATCTACTGGCCTATTATGTTAATGGCATTGGATTTACCACTTCCTAAGAAGGTATTTGCTCATGGTTGGCTTTTAATGAAAGATGGTAAGATGTCAAAATCTAAGGGGAATGTAGTGGATCCAGTTACATTGATTGATAAATATGGCTTAGATGCTCTTAGATATTATTTATTAAGAGAAGTACCTTTTGGTTCTGACGGAGTCTTTACTCCTGAAGGATTTATTGATCGTGTTAACTATGATTTAGCAAATGACTTAGGTAACCTGCTCAACCGAACTGTAGCTATGATTGATAAGTATTTTGAAGGGAAAACACCTGCTTATAATGGAAGTCAAACAGAATTTGATGATCAACTTGTAAAGACTTCACAGGAAACGATTAAGAAATATGAAGAGGCAATGGAAAATATGGAATTCTCAATTGCACTTTCATCCCTATGGCAGTTTGTTAGCAGAACAAATAAATACATTGATGAAACGCAACCATGGGTCCTAGCAAAAAATGAAGAAGACAATGATAAATTGGCTTCAGTAATGGTCCATTTAGCTGAATCACTACGAATCACTGCAGTTTTATTGAAACCATTTTTAACAGAAACACCAAATAAAATCTTTGACCAACTAGGTATTCATACTGAAGCTTTAAAGAATTGGGATAGCCTTTTGGCATTTGGCCAGATTGACCAAACAAATGTAAACAAACAGTCACCTATCTTTCCACGATTAGAAGTGGAGGAAGAAGTAAAGTATATCAAAGAACAAATGAAAGGCTCTGCTCCGGTTGTAGAAGCTGAGAAAAAAGATGCAAATATTGCTCCTCAAGAAGAGGAAATTACAATTGATGATTTTATGAAATTAGACCTTCGGGTAGCGGAAGTTCTCCAAGTTGAACCAGTAAAAAAGGCAGATCGTTTGTTAAAAATCCAGTTGGACTTAGGGTATGAGAAAAGGCAGGTTGTTTCTGGAATTGCCAAACATTATAAACCAGAGGAACTAATAGGAAAAAAAGTTATCTGTGTTGCTAATCTAAAACCTGTGAAGCTTCGTGGCGAATTATCTCAAGGAATGATTTTAGCTGGATCACAAGGTGATTTACTTTCAGTCGCAACAGTTTTTGCTGACCTTCCAAACGGTTCAAAAGTAAAATAACTACCCTTTGTGAGCGTCTTATATTTAATGAGACGCTCACTTTTATTATTAGAAGTTTGGAAACCTTATTACATGTAGATATTAGAACAGTTAACTGTCATTAGAATAAGTTGATGAAAGCTGCCGAAAAACAAATGTTTCACGTGTAACATTTTGTAAAACATGATACGGATTTGTCGAAACAAGCTGAGGAAAGGAAGTAGAAAAATGCTATTTGATACACATGCTCATTTAAATGCTATTCAATATGATGAGGACTTGGAAGAAGTCATTGAAAGAGCCCGATTGGAAAAAGTTACACATATTGTTGTGGTAGGTTTTGATAAAGAAACGATTACAAGAGCAATGGAACTTACAGAAAAATATGACATGATATATGCAGCAGTAGGGTGGCACCCTGTTGACGCAGTAGATATGACAGATGAGGATTTACTGTGGATTAAGGATTTGGCTTCACATCCAAAAGTAGTTGCTATAGGTGAGATGGGACTAGATTATTACTGGGATAAGTCACCGAAGGAAGTACAAAAAGAAGTATTTCGTAAACAAATTCAATTAGCTAAAGAGGTAAAGCTTCCGATCATCATTCATAATCGTGATGCAACAGAAGATGTGGTGGAAATTTTACGAGAGGAAGGAGCTAGTGAAGTAGGAGGCATTATGCATTGTTTCACCGGGAGTTTAGAGGTAGCAAAGCAGTGTATGGACATGAACTTCTATATTTCATTTGGTGGTCCTGTAACCTTTAAAAATGCAAAAAAACCGAAGGAAGTTGCTAAAGAAATTCCAATCGAGCGATTACTCATTGAAACAGATTGTCCTTATTTAACACCACACCCATTTAGAGGAAAGCGTAATGAGCCAAGTTATGTAAAGTATGTAGCAGAACAAATTGCTGAGCTAAGAGAGATGGATTTTGAGGAAATTGCTCAAAAAACATCCGACAATGCCATGAAGATATTCGGCATAACTCGATAACGAAAGTTGTCGAGTTATGCAGGAGCTTGTCCACTTTTTGAGAAAATCATTCAGTTCTACATGTCTAAACTTCCTCATAGTATAACTTTGTCGATAACTCTTACTTCACTTTTCCTGACTTATTAAGCATAATTATGAGTACGTTGGAAAAATGAGACAACGCCCAAAGGGTTGACAAGACGAAAGATACTCTATATAATCCACGAGGAAGAAGGAGGCGGTTTTCATTTTTAGTGAAAATTTGAAAAAGCTGTTTTCCGAAAAGGTAATAAAGAACAAATTTGTCCTTTCTGCTACTAGTTTAATAGTTTTAGGATCAGGGTCTGCGTACGGTACATATGAGTTAACGAAGGAATCTGTCTCATTGACCATCAACGGTAAAGAAGAAATAGTCCGTACACATGCAAACACTGTCAACGATTTACTTAAAGAATATGAAATAGATATAAGACAAGAAGATGAACTATCACACGATACTAAAAATAAAATTAAAGATGATATGAAAATCACCTATAAAGCAGCAAAACCAATTAAAGTTGCAATGGGTGATGAACGAAGGACAATTTGGACAACAGCGGATACAGTTAAAGAACTGATACAACAAGAGGATATTGATGTCACTGAGCATGATCGAATAGAACCAGCTTTAGATACAGTAATTAAGAACGATTTGTCACTAACAATTGATAAAGCATTTCAAATTACACTAAATGTTGGCGAAGAGGAAAAGCAACATGTTTGGACTACTTCGACTACTGTCGCTGACTTTTTAAAGAATCAAGATGTTCAATTAAATGAATTGGATAAAGTTAAACCCGCTCTAACAGATGAATTAACTGAAAAGAGTAATGTTACAGTAACCAGAATAGAAAAAGTCACCGATGTAGTGGAAGAACCGATCGCCTTTAATGTTGTGGAAAAGAAGGATGACAACATTGAGAAGGGCGTACAAAAAGTTATCAACTCAGGAAAAGAAGGTAAACAAGAAAAGCATTATGAAGTAACAATTGAAAACGGCCAGGAAGTAACGAGAAAACTATTGAAAACTGAAACAGTTCAAAAAAGTGAGGATCGTGTAGTTGCTCTAGGGACTAAGGTTGTTCAAACGAGTACAACTGTTGCTTCTCGAGGAAATGATTCTGTTTCAAAAGAGTTTTATGTAAATTCAACGGCTTATACTGCAAATTGCAATGGTTGTTCCGGAACCACTGCAACAGGAGTGAATTTAAAAGCAAATCCAAATGCAAAGGTTATTGCTGTTGACCCTAGTGTCATTCCTTTGGGTACCAAAGTATATGTCGAGGGCTATGGATATGCAGTTGCTGCTGATACTGGTTCCGCTATTAAAGGGAACAAAATCGATGTGTTTTTATCATCAAAATCAGCTGCCTATCGATGGGGTTCGAAAAGAGTAAAAATTAAAATTTTAGAATAGATTTGACAGAGGATTAATTTCCTCTGTTTTTTATTTTTCCTTTAAATAATTTCTTATGAGGCTGCTTATAAAACAAGGCTATTCCAACCCACACTTTTGTTCTTTTTAAAAGGAATGTATACTGTTTATATCTCTTCATTACATAAGACGTAATTACATAGGGAAAAGTTTCAACTTTTTTTGGAGGAAATAATGAAAATAAAAGAAATTATCGTTGTAGAAGGAAAAGACGATACTACAGCTATAAAGAGAGCTGTTGATGCAGATACAATTGAAACAAATGGCTCTTCAATAGGAGATAGTGTTATTGAACAAATTAAATTGGCTCAACAAACACGTGGAGTCATTATATTTACTGATCCGGATTTTCCAGGTGAAAAAATCCGAAAGACCATTTCAGAACTAGTGCCTGGATGTAAGCATGCTTTTTTGCCCAAAGATGAAGCAAGGCCTAAACGAGGTAGAGGAATAGGAGTAGAGCATGCTTCGAATGATGCCATCCGAAAAGCTCTTCATGCAGTTAAGGAAGAAATGAAGGAATTTTCAAGTGAGATTAGTTTTGACGACTTACTTGATGCAGGTTTAATAGGTGGCAGTAAGGCGAAGGATAGACGTGAAAAATTAGGATTACTTTTGAAAATAGGTTATACAAATGGAAAGCAATTACACAAAAGGTTACAAATGTTTCAAATCTCAAGAGGCGATTATTTAAATGCTATAAACAAAATCCTGCAGGAGGAAAATAAGTGATGACGAAGGATATAGCAACACCCATTCGAACAAAGGCTATTTTAGAAAAGTACGGCTTTTCATTTAAAAAAAGCTTAGGTCAAAACTTCTTGATTGAGCCAAATGTTCTTTCTAGGATTGTTGACCATGCAGAAGTAACAGATAAAACAGGCGTTATAGAAATTGGTCCGGGTATTGGTGCTCTAACTGAACAGTTAGCCAGAAGAGCAAAGCGTGTGCTTGCTTTTGAAATTGATCAAAGGCTGCTTCCTATTCTTAACGAGACATTAGAGCCGTATAAAAATGTAACAGTTATTCATCAAGATGTTCTGGAAGCAAATCTAAATCAGGCAATTGAAGATTCCTTTCACGATTGTGAGGAAATCATGGTTGTGGCTAATTTACCGTACTATGTTACTACACCTATTATTATGAAGCTATTAGAAGAAAAACTGCCATTAAAAGGTATTGTTGTCATGCTTCAAAAGGAAGTTGCTGATCGAATATCAGCTGTTCCGTCCACAAAAGAATATGGTTCACTCTCAATTGCTGTGCAATATTATACAGAAGCCAAGACGGTCATGACTGTACCAAAGACAGTTTTTGTGCCTCAACCGAATGTAGACTCAGCAATCATTCGATTATTAGTTAGAGATAAACCAATTGTTGAAATTGAAGATGAAGGCTTTTTCTTTCAAATTGTACGTGCGAGCTTTGCGCAAAGGAGAAAAACATTATTAAACAATCTTGTACATTATCTGCCAAATGGAAAAGAGCAGAAAGGGAAAATAGAAGAGGCGCTTCTTGAAATTGGAATCGATGGTAAAAGAAGGGGAGAGTCATTATCGATTGAAGAATTTGCTAAGCTCAGTGATCATTTAGTTAAAATTGTAAGCAGATGATAATAAGATCAGGGGTGTCCCGTAAAAGGAACACCCCTGTTTTTTTGTTTTACTATTAGAATGTATATAAATTTTATGGATGGTCGTATAAGAAAAATTAAGGCTTTCGCCATTACGACTTGGCGACAAGCCAAGTTTTCTAATTTTTTTCAGCATATCACCAATTTTAAAAACCTACATAGGCTAGAAAAGGATCATTTTTAATCCTTGATCCAGCTAAAAGGAGAAGGGCCTGACGTTGTGAGCTAACTTGATAAGACAACAGGTGAATCATTCATTGGAGTGGTATAGGATGCAAGTGAAAATTGGAGATGTTGTTGCGAGAAAATCATATAATCAAGACTTATTATTTCGTGTTATAGACGTAAAAACAACTGCTACTGGAGAGCAGGTGGCAATTTTATATGGAGATGAAGTAAGACTAATTGCAGATGCAGGGTGCAATGATTTAGTTATCGTTGATGAGGCTGAAAAAAATACGAGAAAACAAAAAGAAAAAGAGAGAATTGATCAGTCTTATTATTTATTTCGGCAGGATTATCAGTTGCTAAGAGAAAAACAAGAATATTATGCTACTTCCAGCTACAGTCATAATGAGGAGTTTTTCCATATCCCGGGGAGGGTCCTTCATGTTGATGGTGATCCACTTTATTTACAAAAATGTCTCTCCTTGTATGAAAAAATTGGAGTACCTGTAAATGGTGTTCATGTAAATGAAAAGGAAATGCCTGAAAAAATTACTGACCTCCTAACAAAATATCGACCAGATATATTAGTTGTTACAGGACATGATGCTTATTCAAAGCATAAAGGTAGTATCGATGATATTAATGCTTATAGGCATTCCAAGCACTTTGTTCAAACAGTTCGGCAGGCACGTAATAAAGTTCCACACCTTGACCAGCTTGTCATCTTTGCCGGGGCGTGTCAGTCACATTTTGAATCACTTATACGTGCAGGTGCTAATTTTGCAAGTTCCCCATCTAGAGTTAATATTCATGCACTAGATCCGGTTTATATCGTTGCAAAGGTCAGCTTTACACCTTTTGTTGAAAGGATTAATGTATGGGATGTTTTAAGGAACACTCTCACTCGAGAAAAGGGGCTAGGCGGTGTCGAAACACGAGGAGTACTTAGAACTGGTATGCCTTACAGAAAACCATCAAGTCCATGATTCCTGGCCGCTTACGTTTTCAATATGTAAGTGGCTATTTTTTGTTGATTAGTCTTATGTTAGATGAAAGGAAAGAGGGAAATTTATCTTCTGTTTTCGACTAAATCTCAAAAAAGAATGGCTAATTCCTTTTAACACATAGATAGAAAATATTCATCATTTTAACAAATTTAATTCGTTTTTTCCTCTCTAAACTTATGCATTGTAGGAAAAAAATGAACATTCATATCAATAAGATGAAAAAACATTCATTTTTGTTACATAAAAGTTAGGATGTTTGTTCAAACTATAGGTGACAAATGAGAATTTTGTTGAAAATATTTTATTGACAGTAGTGAAAAGATACTGTTATAATTTAAATTTTATTTGACTTACATAGGCGAAAGGTTGTATAATAATCTTAGTGAGGTGGATGCAATGGGAAAAACTCTAACGGATATTAAAAAATCCTTGGATGGTAATCTTGGCAGACGACTAACTCTTAAAGCTAATGGTGGTCGTAGAAAAACGATAGAACGCTGTGGTGTACTAGCAGAAACCTATCCATCTGTCTTTGTTATTGAACTTGATCAAGATGAAAATTCGTTTGAACGTGTATCTTACAGCTATGCCGATGTTTTGACTGAAACAGTACAACTTACATTTTTTGAAGATACAACAGGTTCTTTTGCAGTTAGCGGACAGTAGACAGCATATGTTTACTGTTTTTTTTTGCTTAAGATTCGTATCATACATATCTAGATGTTTATATTCAAATACTATAAAAGCCGCAGTACTTTTTCTATTTGGAAACTTTAGCTTATCCTTTGAAGGGAAGTGTGTTTGCAGATGGCGAGACGTCGTGGAATAATGTCTGAAAGCTTTAAATATGAATTAGCAAAAGACCTGGGGTTTTACGATATCGTGAAGGAAGAAGGCTGGGGAGCAATCCGCTCACGTGATGCCGGGAATATGGTTAAGCGTGCAATTGAATTAGCTGAAGTACAGCTTTCGAAACAACAGAATAAGTAACTTAGATTGGCGGCATAGGGTTTGGTTAATAAAACATTCATTTGGTTTGAATGGTTTTGTAACCGGCCCTTTTTTTACGATATAGATTATATGATGTCGAAGGATTTGTAATTTTCTTTACTATTTATTCTCTGTAAGAATAAAAAACCACTAATATGATAAGAAATGAACAGAGGTACTTGTATTTGTATCATATATCTAATGGTCATCGTCTTCTATCCATTCCGAGAATCTGGTTATAAAACAATGGAAATGTCGAAAAAAGCAATACGATACCTGCTTTTGTGGTACAATGTTGATACAATTTTAGTTCGTTCAAGTAGGTGACAAAGATGCGTGTTTTAGAGAAGGCACCAGCCAAGATAAATTTATCGTTAGATGTTCTCCGCAAGCGACAAGATGGTTTTCATGAAGTAAGAATGATCATGACAACTATTGATCTTGCGGATCGTGTTGAATTAGTAGATATTTCCCCAAATGAAATCCGGATAGTCTCACATAATCGTTTTGTTCCAGACGATCAGCGGAATTTAGCTTATCAAGCAGCAAAGTTATTAAAGGACCGTTTTAATATTGAAAGAGGTGTATCCATTTCAATTACAAAAACAATACCGGTTGCTGCAGGATTAGCGGGTGGAAGCAGTGATGCGGCAGCGACATTAAGAGGACTTAATAAGTTATGGAAACTTGGTTTGACTCTTGATGACTTAGCAAAACTCGGTGCAGAGATTGGGTCAGATGTATCCTTTTGTGTATATGGAGGAACAGCACTGGCAACTGGTCGTGGTGAAATGATTCAGCAAATTGATCCGCCACCACATTGCTGGGTAGTGCTTGCAAAACCAACGATCGGGGTTTCAACAGCAGATGTATATCGAAACTTAAATCTGCAAACGGTTCAACATCCTGATGTAGATGGAATGGTTAGTGCCTTACATAATAATCATTATGAAAAAATCTGTTCCTTAATGGGAAATGTTCTAGAGGATGTTACATTGCGTATGCATCCAGAGGTAGCAAATATAAAAGAACAAATGAAAAGGTTTGGTGCTGATGCTGTATTGATGAGTGGAAGCGGACCAACAGTATTTGGGTTGGTACAGTATGAGTCACGTTTACCACGTGTATATAATGGTTTAAGAGGCTTTTGTGATCAGGTATTTGCTGTAAGGATGCTTGGAGAGCGAAACATCCTTGATTAAATACGGATATTAAGTTATATTTACAATAATAATATTCGGATTTTGGGGGTTACCAGTTCATGAAATTTCGTCGTAGTGGTCGACTTGTTGATATGACAAACTACATGCTTCATCATCCACACTCTTTAGTACCATTAACATTTTTTTCTGAGAAATACCAATCTGCTAAATCATCAATTAGTGAAGACTTAACGATTATTAAAGAAACGTTTGAACAGCAAGGAATCGGGACATTATTAACTGTGCCAGGTGCTGCAGGTGGAGTGAAATTTATCCCTAAGGTGGAAGCAAATGAGGCGAAGCAATTCATTGCTGAACTATGTGAGCTTATTGCAAAACCGGAAAGATTGCTTCCCGGAGGTTATTTATATTTAACTGACCTTCTAGGTACCCCATCTATCGTTAATAAAATTGGTCGTCTTTTTGCGACAGTTTTTAGTAACCGGAAAATTGATGTAGTCATGACGGTGGCAACGAAGGGGATACCATTGGCATATGCCGTAGCAGCACAGCTTGATGTACCTGTTGTTATTGTTAGAAAAGACAGTAAAGTAACAGAAGGTTCAACCGTAAGTATAAACTATGTTTCGGGATCATCAAAGAGAATACAAACGATGTTGCTTGCTAAACGCAGCTTAAAAGAAGGATCAAATGTGCTCATTATTGATGACTTCATGAAAGCTGGGGGTACAATTAACGGCATGATTAGCCTCTTGGAAGAGTTTAAAGCAACAGTAGCGGGCATAGGTGTTCTAGTAGAAACAGAGGGTGTTGAAGAAAGATTAGTTGATCAATATGTATCACTGGTAAAATTAGCTGACGTGGATGTTCGTGAACGAAATATTCACGTAACAGAAGGCACTTACTTTCAGATTGTAAATACTAAAGAGATTGGAGAGGAACTTTATGAAGATCGTTAGTACAAGTCAAGCACCTGCTGCAATTGGACCGTATTCACAAGGAATTATTGTAAATAATTTGTTTTATAGTTCCGGTCAAATTCCTTTAACTGCTGAAGGGGAAATGATTTCAGGAGAAATTGAAGCGCAAACACACCAAGTGTTTAAAAATTTAAAAGCTGTATTAGAAGAAGCAGGTGCATCTTTAGAAAGTGTTGTAAAAGCAACTGTGTTTCTTCAAGACATGAATCATTTTGCCTCTTTTAATGAGGTATATGGACAATATTTCTCAACTCATAAGCCTGCACGTTCATGTGTGGAAGTGGCAAGATTGCCAAAGGATGCTTTAGTTGAAATTGAGGTTATTGCATTAGTTAAATAATATGAAAAGTCAATCACTCTGATGTGGTTGACTTTTTTTGTAGCTGAAAATCAAAAAAATAGAATATTTGTCAATTATTTTGCCTAAAATTAAAAAAATTTTCAAATTAAGGGAGGAATAACAGAAGTAACGTTGAATTTAGTAACTAAAGTTTTTCATATGGGGAAAAGGTGGTGAACAGAATGGAAGTTACAGACGTAAGATTACGCCGCGTAAATACCGAAGGACGTATGAGAGCAATTGCATCTATTACGTTAGATCATGAGTTTGTAGTTCATGATATCCGCGTTATTGATGGTAATAACGGTCTCTTTGTTGCGATGCCAAGTAAGCGCACTCCTGATGGTGAATTTAGAGATATTGCACACCCTATCAATTCCAGTACACGCGGAAAAATTCAAGATGCTGTACTGACTGAATATCATCGTTTAGGTGAATTAGAAGTTGAATTTGAAGAAGCAGGTGCTTCATAAAATAACAAAGGAACTTTGTACAACTGTACAAGGTTCTTTTTTTTGTTTTAGGAAATAATAAGATTCTAAGATTCGGTCCTTATGTAGGAAGAAGATTCGACAACTTTTTTAAGATCTCAAACAAGATTTAATGATTTTTCCAGTAAGTTCAATTGAAAGATGAAACTTGTGATAAAATTAGAAATATCATGTACTTTTGTTTGTTGTCTTGAAATACGACTTATTTTAAGATATATTTTTTTATGGATAAAAAGGTACTGTTTTATGGTGAATAAGAAAGAAAAAACTATGCTCCCGCATTAGGAATTGGCGAAGAGTGAAGTTTTTCTATTGATTATAGCTTATTGGAGGCTTATTAAATGGATAATCGTTATGCAGTTATTCTGGCTGCTGGACAAGGGACAAGAATGAAATCCTCACTATATAAAGTGTTACATCCTGTTTGTGGGAAACCAATGGTTCAGCATGTACTTGATCAAGTAACACAATTAACATTGTCGAAAGTTGTCACAATTGTTGGCCATGGGGCGGAAAAGGTAAAGTCTGAGCTTGGTGATCGAACAGAGTATGCATTACAAAGTGAACAATTAGGGACGGCGCATGCAGTAATGCAGGCTGCACCATTTCTTGAAGATGAAGAGGGTACAACAATTGTTATCTGTGGTGACACTCCCTTAATTCCGGCTGAAACAATGTCTGCTTTGTTAGCCCATCATCAAGAAACAAATGCAAAGGCAACGATTCTTACAGCAAATGCTGAAGATCCGACTGGATATGGCCGTATTGTCCGTAACCAAGAGGGAACAGTAGAAAAAAACGTTGAACATAAGGATGCATCAGAAGACGAACGAAAGATTACGGAAATTAACACTGGTACATATTGTTTTGACAATAAAGAATTGTTCAAGGCATTAAAAAATGTTTCTAATGATAATGTTCAAGGAGAATATTATTTACCAGATGTAATTGAGATTCTGAAAAAAGAGGGGAAAGTCATTTCAGCGTATCAAACAGCATCTTTTGAAGAAACATTAGGAGTAAATGATCGAATTGCATTATCACAAGCGGAAAAACTAATGAAACAACGTATTAATAAAGAGCATATGAGAAATGGTGTTACAATTATAGATCCGGATAATACGTATATTTCTGTTGATGCCAAGATAGGCCGCGATACAACGATTTATCCAGGAACTATGATCATTGGTGAAACTGTGATTGGTGAAGAATGTGTTATTGGACCAAATACAGAAATTAAAAACTGTAATATTGGTACTAAAACAACGATCAGACAATCTGTCGCACATGATAGCGAAATCGGCAGTGAAGTACAAATAGGCCCATTTGCACATATTCGTCCTTCTTCTCATATTTCCGATGAGGTGAAGATTGGAAATTTTGTTGAAATTAAGAAATCATCAATGGGCAAAGGCAGTAAGGCCTCTCACCTAAGTTATATTGGGGATGCAGAGGTTGGATCTGATGTAAACCTTGGATGTGGTTCCATTACAGTTAATTATGATGGGAAAAATAAATTCTTAACAAAAATAGAAGATGGTGCTTTCATAGGCTGTAATTCAAACTTAATTGCGCCCGTTACAGTTGGAAAAGGTGCATATGTAGCAGCAGGATCTACTGTAACGAATGATGTACCAGAAAAAGCATTAACAGTTGCACGTGCTCGACAAGTAAATAAAGAGAATTATGTCGACCGTTTAAATCATAAAAATTCCTAATGGAGGTTTACACTTTACATGTCTAATCGCTATGGAGATTCAAATTTAAAAATATTTACACTAAATTCCAACCCTGCATTGGCAAAGGAAATCGCTGATATTGTTGGCGTTGAATTAGGGAAGAGTTCTGTAACACGCTTTAGTGATGGAGAAATTCAAATAAACATTGAAGAAAGTATTCGTGGCTGTGATGTGTATATTATCCAATCTACTAGTAACCCTGTGAATGAGCATATCATGGAACTACTAATTATGATTGATGCTTTAAAGCGTGCATCAGCAAAAACAATAAATATTGTTATTCCTTACTACGGCTATGCTAGACAAGATAGAAAAGCGAGAGCAAGGGAGCCTATAACAGCAAAGCTTGTTGCAAACTTACTAGAAACAGCCGGCTCAACGCGCGTTATTACATTGGATCTTCATGCACCGCAGATACAGGGATTCTTTGATATCCCGATCGACCATTTAATGGGAGTACCGATCTTAGGTGAGTATTTCTTAGGGAAAAAATTAGATGATATCGTTATTGTTTCTCCTGATCATGGGGGTGTAACAAGAGCGCGTAAATTAGCAGATAAATTAAAAGCTCCTATCGCGATTATTGATAAAAGACGTCCAAGACCAAATGTGGCAGAGGTTATGAATATTGTTGGTCATATTGAAGGTAAAACAGCGATTTTAATAGATGATATTATTGATACAGCTGGGACAATTACATTAGCTGCAAATGCTTTAGAAGAGAATGGGGCAAAGGAAGTATATGCTTGCTGTACACACCCTGTTCTATCAGGACCGGCAATCGATCGTATTGCTAATTCAAAAATCAAAGAATTAGTCATAACAAATTCAATTCAACTCCCGGAAGAAAAACGAATTGATAAGCTAGTAGAACTATCAGTTGCTCCACTTATTGGTGAAGCGATCATTCGAGTACATGAAAAACAATCAGTAAGCTTACTTTTTGATTAATTTTTAATCTCTCTTATTAAAAAAACCTACCGTACCTTATCTAAGAGATATATTAGGTGCTGGATAGGTTTTTTTCGTATCTTTCACTTTATTCTCTTAAAAATGTTTATACCTTTCTCGTTATGGGCAAACAATATATATGAACGAATATCGTTAGGAAGGTGTAAATATGACAACTTTACAAGCAATGAAAAGAACAGAGTTTACTAATTCGGCAAAAAGAAAAGTTCGTGAGTCTGGCAAAATTCCAGCTATTATTTATGGCAAAGCTAAAGAAAGCCAACCAGTAGCATTAGATAGCATAGAATTAATTAAGACCCTTAGAGATGAAGGAAAGAATACCGTTCTCCATTTGGATGTTGATGGTTCATCACATGCTGTTATGTTGTATGATATGCAGACAGATCCACTAAAGAATGAAATTATTCATGCTGACTTTCATATTGTGGACATGCAGGCGGATGTTCAAGTTGAAGTACCGGTTCATCTAACTGGTGAAGCACAGGGTGTTAAAGACGGTGGCGTATTACAACAATCATTACATGAAGTAACGATTACGGCAAAGCCGGGTAATATTCCTCAATCAATAGATGTAGACATTACAAACTTAGGTGTGAATGAGACTCTTTACATTAAAGATCTCTCGACAAGTCCAAACTATCAATTTACTCAGGATGAGGAGCAGGTAGTGGCCTCTATACTTCCGCCACAACAGGAAGAAGAAATTGATAGCGGAGAAGAACAAGAACCGGGACAACCTGAAAATGAAGAAGGTCGGGAGAATAGCGAAAAATAAAATAATTAAAATAGAACAAAACTAGTGTCAGTTCTTCATGAGCCAAATATGGAGTAATCTTATCCATATTTTAAGGAAATGAAGGCTGACACTTTACTTTTATGGTAAGAATTTATATGCTAAATAAGATATAATAGTAAAAAAGGCAATAATATTAATTCTTTTTATGATTCTTAATAGATGATCTTGTTTGGAGGCGAAGGGTGTTTATGAAGCTCGTCATTGGGTTGGGAAACCCTGGGAGGCAATATGAAAATACCAGGCACAATGTGGGGTTTAAAGTAATTGACAAGCTATCAGAGGAGTTAGCCATTCCTCTTGATCGGCAGAAATTTAACGGGATATATGGTATAGGTCATATTTCCGGAGAGAAAGTCATATTATTAAAACCACTTACATACATGAATTTATCAGGTGAATGTATTCGCCCTTTAATGGATTTCTATGATATAAGTACAGAAGAAATCGTTGTCATATACGATGATTTAGATCTTCCTACTGGTAAAATTCGTTTAAGATCTAAAGGCAGTGCCGGTGGACATAATGGTATTAAATCAATGATTCTTCACTTAGGAACACAGGAATTTAATCGAATACGAGTTGGAATAGACCGCCCAATTAATGGGATGAAGATTACAGACTATGTGCTAGGCACATTTACTCAAGAAGATATGGAAGGTATAAACGAAGCAATAAATTACAGTGCGAAGGCTTGTGAAGACTGGATTCAGAAGAATTTCGTACAAGTGATGAATGAATATAATTAAATCCAATGTGCTTGCCTTCATTTTCCGTATGTATAGTCCCTCGTAAAAAGGACCATACTAAACGTAAAACATTCCTTTTTAGGAGGATAATGATGGCTTTGCATTATTATTGTAGACACTGTGGTGTAAAGGTAGGAAGCCTTGATAATATCTCTGCTTCAAGTGAGCAGCTTGGATTTCATCATTTAACACATGATGAACGCCAGGAGATGATCACATATGAGCAAAGTGGTGATATGCACATAAAGACGATTTGTGAAGACTGTCAGGATGCATTACATAGAAACCCTGATTTACACCAAGTGGAACACTTCATTCAGTAAGAGCTTTGGGTGACCCCCAAAGCGTTTTTCTGTTTACCTCTCCACTAATGGATAGAAACATAATCGAACACTATAAGTAGTACCGATAACCAATGACATTACTTATATTTAGCAAAATGAAAAATGGAATATTGAGAGGGGGGCTGAGCTTGAAAAGTTTACAGCAGTTTTTTTATGAAAATGATGATTTTAAAACAATTGTTTCCGGGATTGAAGAAGGACTAAAAGAACAACTTGTCGCAGGTCTTTCCGGTTCAGCTAGGACAGTTTTTACAGCTTCACTCTATCATGAGTTAAATAAATCGATCTTGATTGTGACACATAATTTGTTTCAAGCTCAAAAGGTTTATGAAGATTTACTAAACTTGATTAAAGATAATGTGTATCTTTATCCTGTTAATGATTTGATAGCATCTGAAGTGGCAGTAGCAAGTCCCGAGCTAAAAGCACAACGAATTGAAGTATTAAATCAATTGTCTGAAGGAAAAAGCTCGATAGTCGTGGCTCCCGTTGCAGGGATAAGAAGAATACTGCCGCCAAAAACACTTTGGAAACAGAAACAATATAAGTTGTCTCTAGGACAAGATATAGACTTGGATGAATACATTCAACAATTTATCTCATTAGGCTATGAGAGAGTTGATATGGTTAGTGCTCCGGGAGAATTTAGTGTTCGTGGAGGAATTATAGATATCTATCCCCTTACAGAGGACAATGCGATAAGAATTGAGTTATTTGATACTGAAATTGATTCTATCAGATCGTTTAATATAGAAGACCAAAGATCGATAAAGATGTTAAAAAATGTTGTGATTGGTCCAGCTGTAGAGATGATTATAACAGATGAGTCAAGAGAGAATTGTATTCGGAGAGTAGAAGAAGGTTTAGCGAAAAGTCTCAAAAAGATGAAGAATGAACAGCAAAAGGAATTGTTGGTTGAAAATATTCAATACGATTTAGAGCGTTTACGCAACAATCAGCTAAATCAAGATATGTTTAAGTTTTCATCACTCTTCTATGATCAGCCTGCTAGTTTACTAGATTATTTTTCGAAAGACTCTATGGTTGTTCTTGATGAAATAAGTAGAATTCATGAGACATATGACCAGTTAGAACGTGAAGAAGCCGAGTGGTTTACAGGCCTGCTTGAAGAAGGAAAGGTATTTCAAGATGTGAAAATGTCACACTCTTATATGGATGTTATGTCAAAAAGCAAACATCCGTCTATTTATCTTTCCTTATTTTTAAGACATGTGCCACATACTAGTCCTCAAAACATACTAAATTTATCTTGTAAACAAATGCAAAGTTTCCATGGCCAAATGAATGTGCTGAAAAATGAATTAGAACGTTGGCAAAAAGCACAGTATGCGGTTGCATTTCTAGGTGTTAATGAGGAAAGGACAAAAAAGCTTCAGGATGTATTGGAAGACTATGAGATTGAGGCGAAGATTTTAGGGCAAGATGAATTTTTACACATTGGCAAAATTTCCATTGTTGAAGGGGATTTACAAACAGGGTTTGAACTCCCAATGCAAAGATTAGCCGTTATTACAGAAGAAGAGCTTTTTAAGAAAAGGGCTAAAAAGCAAGTCAGAAGACAAAAGCTTTCAAATGCAGAACGGATTAAGAGCTACTCTGAACTGGAAATTGGCGACTATGTTGTTCATGTTAATCATGGTATTGGAAAATACCTTGGAATTGAAACACTTGAAATTAATGGAATTCATAAGGACTACCTAAATATTCGCTATCAAGGTAGTGACCAGTTATATGTTCCTGTTGATCAAATTGATCAAGTTCAAAAATACGTAGGGTCTGAAGGTAAAGAGCCAAAAATTTATAAGCTTGGTGGGAATGACTGGCGTAGAGTGAAGAAAAAGGTTGAATCTTCTGTACAAGATATTGCAGATGATTTGATCAAACTGTATGCCGAGCGGGAAGCAAGTGAAGGTTATGCCTTTTCACCAGATGGAGAAATGCAGAAAGAATTTGAACTGGCATTTCCTTATCAAGAAACAGATGACCAAATTCGCTCTATCATAGAAATTAAAAAAGATATGGAACGACTTCGTCCGATGGACCGCTTATTATGTGGAGATGTTGGATATGGAAAAACAGAGGTTGCAATTCGAGCAGCCTTTAAGGCAATTGCCGATGGAAAACAAGTAGCATTGCTCGTTCCGACAACAATTTTAGCTCAACAACATTATGAAACGGTCCGGGAACGTTTCCAGGAATATCCTATTAATGTTGGCCTTTTAAGTCGTTTTAGAACGAGAAAAGAAATTACTGAGACAACAAAAGGATTAAGTAATGGCAGCGTAGATATGGTGATAGGAACTCATCGTCTGCTTTCAAAAGATATTAAATATAAGGACTTAGGATTACTTATTATTGATGAAGAGCAGCGATTTGGTGTAACACATAAAGAAAAAATAAAGCAACTAAAAGCAAATGTTGATGTGCTAACCTTAACAGCAACTCCAATTCCTAGAACATTGCATATGTCCATGCTCGGAGTGAGAGATTTATCAGTTATTGAAACGCCACCTGAGAATCGTTTTCCTGTTCAAACATATGTTGTTGAATACAACGGGGCATTAGTAAGAGAATCAATTGAGAGAGAATTGGCACGTGGAGGCCAAGTATTTTTCCTATATAACCGTGTTGAAGATATAGATCGTAAAGCAGAAGAAATTTCGATGCTTGTTCCTGATGCAAGGGTTACCTTTGCACATGGGAAAATGACTGAAAATGAACTCGAATCTGTTATGATAAGCTTTCTTGAAGGAGAATTTGATGTGCTTGTAAGCACGACAATCATTGAAACTGGTGTGGATATTCCTAATGTTAATACATTAATTGTGAATGATGCAGATAAAATGGGACTATCGCAGCTTTACCAGCTTCGTGGAAGGGTTGGACGATCTAATCGTGTTGCATATGCATATTTTACTTACCGAAAAGATAAAGTCCTAACAGAAGTTGCTGAAAAGCGTCTACAGGCAATTAAGGAGTTCACTGAGCTTGGTTCAGGTTTCAAAATTGCAATGAGGGATCTTTCAATTAGAGGAGCCGGGAATCTATTAGGTGCTCAACAGCATGGATTCATTGATTCTGTTGGTTTTGATTTATACTCTCAAATGCTGAAAGAAGCAATAGAGGAAAGACAAGTAGATAAGCCAAAACAAAAAGCTATTGATGTAGAGATTGATCTTCAGGTTGATGCTTATCTTCCACAGACATATATTACGGATGGGCGTCAAAAAATTGATATGTACAAACGTTTTAGATCAATAACAGAATTAATCGAATTGGAAGAATTACAGGAAGAAATGATCGACCGCTTCGGAGAATATCCTGTAGAAGTTGAGTACCTATTCCATATTGCAAAAATTAAGGTTTTTGCTATTCAAGAACGAGTTGAACTTATCAAGCAAGATAAAGAAACAATTATGATGCTTATAGAAGATGAGGCAAGTAACCAAATTGATGGACAAAAGCTGTTTGATTTAAGCAATAAATATCCTCGCATTGTCGGTTTAGGAATGGAAGGCAGCAGATTAAAATTAACTGTCAATACAAAAGGTCTTGAAGTTGAAAAATGGTTGTCGATCATTACAGAACTTTTAAATGGTCTTTCACAAGTGAAAAAAGAAGAAATCTCAGCAAAATAAGTTTAAAAAAAGAGTTTATAGGCGATTATTATTAGTTGCTTTTCACTTTCTCCTAAAAAATCCGGTTCAGGATGTATATTACACGATTGGTGAAGGATACTAATTTCAACAAATGATGATTGTTACATAAAAGAAGCTCCTGTCATAAACAGTTCTTATTTTTATACTTACAGCAGGATATTAACAACAATCATCAATTTCCTATCATCCGATGAAAGTGAGGCAACATAAGATGAAAGCAACTGGTATTGTTCGTCGCATTGATGATTTAGGTCGTGTAGTTATTCCAAAGGAAATACGCAGAACCTTACGAATCCGTGAAGGAGATCCTTTAGAAATATTTGTGGATCGCGATGGAGAAGTCATTCTAAAGAAATACTCACCAATTAGTGAGCTAAGCGATTTTTCTAAAGAATATGCTGATGCCTTATACGATAGTTTGGGACATCCTGTTTTAATCTGTGATAGAGACAATTTCATAGCTGTGTCTGGAGGATCAAAAAAGGAATACTTAAACAAGAACATTAGTGACATTGTCGAGCAGGTTATGGAGGAAAGAAATTCAGTTTTAAAAACTGATGCAGGAGACATTCAAATTGTTGAAGGTTTAAGCGAAGATATTAAGTCATATACAATTGGGCCAATTGTTGCTAATGGAGATCCAATTGGAGCTGTTATCATCCTTTCTAAAGAGCAGTCAATTGGAGAGGTTGAACACAAGGCAGTGGAAACAGCTGCAGGGTTTTTAGCTCGTCAAATGGAGCAATAAGAAAAAAGGTAGCGGATTTTCGCTACCTTTTTTATGTACTTGAAAATTAAGTGCGTGAGGTCTGATCAAGGCGCTTGCGCTTTTGATATATGCTATAATCCTCATAGAGGATGTTTGAGAGGGGATAGAATGAACATCGAAAAAGATCATATGAATATTGCCTTGCGTGGTGTTTTCATCCTGACAATTGCAGGGTTAGTAACAAAAATATTAAGTGCAGCTTACCGTGTTCCTTATCAAAATATTGTAGGGGATATTGGCTTTTATATTTATCAGCAGGTTTACCCATTTTATGGGATGAGTGTGGTGTTAGCAACTTCCGGTTTTCCTGTTATGATATCAAAGGTAATGAGTGATTTAGGCCACGGAAAATCGGAGCAGGATCGTTCAAAAATAATGTCCATTGCTATGATATATTTAACGATCTTTGGGGTGGCATTGTCTTTTCTTCTATACATATATTCACACCCTATCTCAATCATAATGGGAGATGCAAAATTAGCACCTCTTATTGAAATCTCTTCTTTCTCATTCTTGTTGGTTCCTTTTGTTTCCTTACTAAGGGGTTATTTTCAATATGAGCAGAATATGCAACCAACAGCTGTATCTCAAGTGGTAGAACAGGGATTTCGAGTTTCTTTTATTTTAATAAGCTCTTATTTTTTCATTCATCTAGGGTATGACCTCTATACAGCAGGTTGGGGTGCATTGGTATCATCTGTAATAGGAAGTATAGCGGGATTTTCCATTCTCCTTTTCTTATGGAGACGAAACAAAAAGGAAAGAAGATTACATTGGAATCTATCAGCATCAATTCAAGCTAGAGAAATTGTATTAACGTTACTTAAATATAGTTTTAGCTTTGGGATTACTAGCTTGTTGCTTATTCTCATTCAGTTAGTCGATGCCATGCATTTATATGCTTTACTTCTTCATAATGGTATAGATGAGGAGATGGCAAAAGTAGCAAAGGGAGTATATGACAGAGGGCAACCGTTAATACAATTAGGTACAGTGGTAGCAACGTCCTTCGCACTATCACTTGTTCCAGCTATTGCTCAAGCAAAAATGCAGCAAAATGAGGATTTTATAAAGGAAAAGTTGCAGATTTCCTTGAAATTATGTTTAGTTATTGGTGCCGGTGCTGCGGGAGGATTAATAGCCTTAATAGATCCTATTAACATGATGCTTTTTAAAGATATTTCAGGCTCAAAAGTACTTATGATTTTAAGCGGATCTATTTTATTTACATCCATATGTCTAACAATGTTTGCTGTTTTACAAGGATTAGGATACACATTTGTACCTTCAATAGCGGTTGTAATCGGCGTGTCCTTTAAATATCTAGGAAATATCATGTTAATTTCCAAGTATGATGTGACAGGAGCTGCGATATCAAGTCTTGTAGCATATTTTGTTGTTGCTTTGGTCATGATGGTATTCATTAAAGTGAAAGGTTTTTCTTTTCCATACATAAGAACAAGTGGTCAAATAGGAATGGCAATTATTATTATGGTCATTACTCTTAAACTAGGGTTGGCATATGTTGGACCTGAAACTCGTGCACACTCAATGATCATTTCACTAATTGGAGTATTCATTGGTGGAATTGTTTATATCGTTTTAATTTTAAAAATGAAAGTATTCTCCCATTCAGAGATTCAATATATTCCTGTAATAAAGAAACTTTTTAAATAGAAATGAGGTACATAGATGACAAAAACAATTACAATTGTAGGGCTTGGTGCAGGAGATCTGAATCAGCTGCCATATGGTGTGTATCGATTATTAACTCAATCGGAACATCTATTTTTACGAACAAAGGAACACCCTGTTATATCTGAGTTAGGGGATCAATTACATTTTGAGTCCTTTGATACCATTTATGAACAGCATGATGATTTTGATCACGTGTATACAGCTATTGTGGATACGCTTCTTACAAAAGCAAATGAAATGAATATCATCTATGCTGTGCCTGGTCATCCACTTGTTGCTGAAAAAACAGTTCAGCTTCTTTTAAAAGAAGGAAGAAAAAAAGGATATACAATTAAGATAGAAGGTGGACAAAGCTTTCTGGATTCCACTTTTCAAGCATTAGAAATAGATCCGGTTGAAGGATTTCAGCTTGTTGATGCATTTGATTTAAGAAAAGAGATGCTGCAGTTGAAGGGACATGTGATCATCACTCAAGTTTATGATCAAATGATAGCTTCAGAGGTAAAGCTCACACTAATGGAGCAACTACCTGATCATTATAAAATTAAAATAGTCACAGCTGCAGGCAGTAGTCTACAGGAATTGAGAGAAATTGAGCTTTACGAACTAGATCGTGAAACAACTATCAATAATTTAACAAGTGTTTATATACCACCTGTTACGGACGATACAATTCTTTACCATCAATTTTCTTCCTTCCGTCATATTATTGCGGAATTAAGAGGACCGAACGGATGTCCATGGGATAAAGAACAAACACATCAATCGTTGAAAAAATATCTTATAGAAGAATGCTATGAATTATTAGAGGCGATTGATAAGGATGATATTGATCATATCATTGAAGAACTGGGAGATGTGTTATTACAGGTTGTTCTACATGCCCAAATTGGCGAGGATGAAGGTATGTTCTCCATTGATGATGTGATTAAAGGTGTAGCTGAGAAAATGGTTCGTCGTCATCCCCATGTTTTTGGTCAACAATCTGTTACTGATTCAGATGAGGTCCTGGCTAATTGGGAGGAAATAAAGAAGAAAGAGAAGGGGACAAGAGAAGAGCAATCAATACTGGATGCTGTTGCATCTTCTCTTCCGGCACTATCTAAAGCATTTCATTTGCAAAAGAAGGCAGCAAAGGTCGGCTTTGATTGGCCCTCAGTGGAAGGTGCCTGGGATAAGGTAAAAGAGGAATTAAAAGAATTTGAAGATGAAATTGCTGTGAATAAAGATCATTCGCTCATCATGAAAGAGTTTGGTGACCTTTTATTTGCTTTTGTAAATGTGGGAAGACATTATAAGATTGAACCAGAAGAAGCTCTATCTTCAACAAATGTGAAGTTTTATGATCGATTTGGGTATATAGAAAAGATGGCAATTGAGCATAATCGACAACTTCAAAACATGTCTTTAGAAGAGATGGATCATTATTGGGATGAAGCAAAGAAATTAGATAAAGAATGAGGGATAGAAGATGAGGTTAGATAAATTCTTAAAGGTATCAAGATTAATTAAACGAAGAACACTAGCTAAGGAAGTAGCAGATCAAGGGAGAATTTCCATAAACGGGTCGCCGGGTAAAGCCAGTTCCAATGTAAAAATTGGTGATGAGTTGATGATCCGTTTTGGACAAAAGCTGGTAACTGTTGTCATTGAAGACTTAAAGGAAACAACAAGAAAAGAAGAAGCGACAAACCTTTATCGAGTGGTGAAGGAAGAGAAGGTTGAGCAAGATTCTTTTTAAGTGGTTGCTTTCATACCTGCCGTAGTCTGATCAAGGCGCTTCCGCAATTGTATATAGCTTGTTCTAAACCGAATTGAAGGATCATACACATGTAAAGGAAAATCCTTTATTAGAATTCGGAGGTAGAATATGAGCCAATACTATGAGAATCATGCATCTGGAAATAAAGGTACGATTCAAGAGCATGATGTGATCATGCGAGGCAGAAAGTTGATAGAGATCACCGGCGTAAAACAGGTTGAAAGCTTTGATAGTGAGGAATTCTTATTGGATACGGTTATGGGGGCTTTAGCAATTCGTGGCCAAAACCTTCAAATGAAAAACTTAGATGTTGATAAAGGAATCGTATCGATAAAAGGCAGTAGAATATTTGATCTAATCTACTTGGATGAACAGCAATCGGAGAAAGCTAAAGGACTCTTTAGCAAGTTATTTAAATGAGTTTAACAACACAGTTTTACACTATGCTTGCGATGGTAGGAATGGGTAGTTGGATAGGTGTAGCTCTTGACACATATGGTCGCTTTTTGAAGCGGCCATTGAGAGCTAGGTGGGTTGTTTTTATCAATGACTTTATGTTTTGGGTTGTTCAAGGCCTAATATTATTTTATCTTTTGTTACTTGTAAATGAAGGTGAACTAAGGATATATATCTTCCTTGCCTTACTCTGTGGGTATGCTGCATACCAGGGGCTCCTTAAACAACTCTATTTGAAGCTTCTGGAATATTTCATTCAGACAAGCATCCGATTATATAATATTATCAAGAAGATCGGACAGGTTTTGCTTGTTCAGCCTATACGAGCATTGATACAACTTATCATCGTGATTATACTTGGAATTGTCAAAGTTATATGGAATTTATTAAAATGGGCTTTTCAATTTGTATATTCTTTGGTTAAAATTTTACTAGCCCCTGTAAAATGGGTAGGAAGGCTTTTATGGAGACTGGTTCCACTGCAGATAAGGCAATTTATTACAAGAATTCTTTACAAATTAGCAGGATATCTAAATAAAATCAAGAATACATTTAATAAGCTAAAATTGTGGTGGCAACGTTTAACAAAGGAGTAAGGAGGAGAAAAATGAGTCTCGAAAGATCGAAGAAAATTACGGAACTACAATCACAATATGCAATGGAGCAAGAGAGACAACAGCAAATTTCCAAAAGGCGTAAAAGAGGCTTATTTCGGCGGCTATTACTACTAGGAATATTAGTCATCGTCACTTCTTCTGTTATAGTGACCACTTTATTTAGTCAATCTTCAGCCATAAATGAAAAAAACGAGCAAAAAGAAAAGTTGGAAGAAGAATTAGCCAGCTTGGAAAAAGAAGAAAATTTATTAAGAGAAGAAATTGTAAAACTTAATGATGATGAGTATATTGCAAAGATTGCCAGACGAGACTATTTCTTATCTGATGATAATGAGATCATCTTTAACATAAAAGAGTAGCCTTGTTGACACTGGATTTTTTATTTATGTATAATATAATAAAGGTTCGAATGATTTTTTATCTGTTTAAGGAGGAGCATTATTTTTATGTCGATTGAAGTTGGCAGCAAGTTACAGGGTAAAGTGACGGGCATTACTAATTTTGGAGCGTTTGTGGAGTTACCAGGCGGATCCACAGGTCTCGTTCATATTAGTGAAGTAGCCGATAATTATGTGAAGGATATTAATGATCACTTAAAAGTCGGAGATGAAGTTACTGTTAAGGTTATTAATGTTGAAAATGATGGTAAAATTGGTTTGTCTATTAAAAAGGCCATTGACCGTCCAGAGCGTCCTCAACGTCCGGAACGCCCAAGAAATTCAGACCGCCCGAGATCAAGAGGAAATGATTTCCGAAATAATAGTAATAACAAAGAGAACTTTGAACAAAAAATGAATCGTTTCTTAAAAGATAGTGAAGATCGTCTAGCTTCATTAAAACGTAATACCGAATCAAAACGTGGTGGTCGTGGGGCTAGAAGAGGATAGCTTGCTGCTTTCATATACATTTTGTGAGTAAGGAAAACATGATTGATATGTTTTCCTTTTTTATATGTTTTATTTTAAAATTTATATTGACGGAAGCTTAAATCGATTGTATTATATATCTTGTGCTTTTAAACAGAGTATAAATTTTTATACTATGGCGGTGTAGCTCAGCTGGCTAGAGCGAGCCGTAAACATCCTGATTTTTCTTCCATGTAGGCTTGTGAGGAATGTGTCTGGAAGAGACATGACGAACATGCTTTTAAACAAGGAGCGTTTTTATAACTATGGCGGTGTAGCTCAGCTGGCTAGAGCGTACGGTTCATACCCGTGAGGTCGTGGGTTCGATTCCCTCCGCCGCTACCATAGAAAAAAGTAAGGAAATAAGGCCCGTTGGTCAAGCGGTTAAGACACCGCCCTTTCACGGCGGTAACACGGGTTCGAATCCCGTACGGGTCATCAATGAAGAAACTAGTTGCGTTCTGCAGCTAGTTTTTTGTTATGTAAAAAACTTATTTCGGTCATAATTAATACGAATTCGACCACGATTGAAATAAATTCAACCACATTCTTTAAGAATTCAACCAAAATCTCCAATAATTCAACCATCATGCCAAGAGATTCAACTAACCTCCGTATAAAGAACTTAATAAAAGATAGATTTTACCCTACCCAATTAATGCTCATACTATTCCAATTTTCTTTTGACTATTCTTGACTCGACATTACAGGTTTCACACAAATTTGACGAAAGACTTGCTGAAAAAAATACTATTCATTTAGATATTTGTCGCTTTTTTCAAAAACAGTCGAACAGTTCTTTAGATACTCTACCTTCTTTTGACAAATTCCTGTCATAAGCTTAGCTATAATTACAAGCAACATGAATAAGTGGGGGAATGAAAAATGGAAAAAGTAGAAAGAAGGTTAATGGAACCAATATCGGAATTGGGGATGGAAAAAACCCAACAGGTGGTTAATCGATTCTTCCATCGAATTTCATCTAGAATCCAGCTTTTCCTCTTACACAAAGGAATTATTTATGGATTGATCGGTTTTTTATTAGGACGGGCTATTATTCTTTCGGAAGTATTGCCATTTGCTCTACCGTTTTTTGGAGCAGTTCTACTAATGAAAAGGGACAAGGCCTTGTTAGCAGGATTATCGCTTATTGCTGGAGGATTAACGATTTCCTTTCAGGTTGCTTTAGTAATTACAATTTCAATTATCGGTTTTCTGATTTTAAATCGACTTGTTTCTTCTTTATTTAAGGATCAATTAAAAGTCCTTCCTTTTGTTATTTTTGGAACGGTAGCGATAACTAGACTAGCTTACTCCTTTTCAATAAAAACAGAGTTAATGTTATATGACTATATGATGGCAGGCGTAGAGTCTGGACTTTCATTTATTTTGACATTAATTTTTCTGCAAAGTATTCCATTGATATCGGCACGTAAATATAAACAATCGTTAAAAGTTGAAGAGATTATATGTATTATGATTCTCCTTGCTTCAGTTATGACAGGACTTGTCGGGGTATCTTTCCAAAATCTTCAGGCAGAGCATATTTTCTCACGATATATTGTTCTCTTGTTTGCATTTATCGGTGGATCAAGTATTGGTTGTACGGTTGGGGTTGTGACAGGCTTAATTCTCAGTCTGGCAAACGTCGGAAATTTATATCATATGAGTTTATTAGCTTTCTCAGGATTACTGGGAGGACTTTTACGTGAAGGACAAAAGTTTGGAACGGCCATTGGACTATTAGTTGGATCAGTATTGATATCTTTATATGGACAAGGTTCAGCTGATTTGATGACAACATTACTAGAATCAATGATTGCTATCCTGCTGTTTTTACTAACACCTAAGGTAGTTACAGCGAGATTAGCTAAGCATATACCTGGGACAAATGAGCATGCCCAGGAACAACAGCAGTATGTCAGAAAAATTCGTGATGTTACAGCTCATAGGGTAGAGCAATTTTCTCAAGTTTTCCATGCGTTATCAGAAAGCTTTGCCACGTTTTATGATAAGGATGAACAAGATGATAGTGAAGAACGTGAGACTGATTTATTCTTAAGCAGTATTACAGAAAGCACCTGTCAGCATTGTTTTAAAAAAGAGAAGTGTTGGGTTGAGAACTTTGATAAAACCTATGATTTAATGCAGAGCATTATGCATGAGAATAAACAAAATACGTATAAATCCAACATGAAATTAAAGAAGGAATTTGATAGGCATTGTTCAAAGGCAAATAAAGTAGAGGAGACAATTGAACAGGAGATTAATTATTTCCAAGCAAACCAAAAGTTAAAGAAAGAGGTGCAAGAAAGCAGGCGATTAGTTGCTGAACAATTATTAGGTGTTTCAAATGTAATGGGAGACCTCTCGAAGGAAATTAAAAGAGAAAGGGAAAATCATTTTGTACAAGAAGAACAAATTTTAGATGCGTTACAAAACTTCGGTATTGAGATTGTCAATGTTGATATTTTTAGTCTGGAACAAGGAAATGTAGATATTGAAATGAGTATTCCGTTCTGTAATGGACATGGAGAATGTGAAAAAATTATTGCTCCAATGCTTTCAGATATTTTGGAAGAATCCATTATTGTTAAAAAAGAAGAATGTGCAAATTATCCAAATGGGTACTGTCATGTTTCATTTGGTTCAGCGAAAAAATACCGAATTGAAACAGGTGTTGCACATGCAGCTAAAGGAGGAGGACTAGTATCCGGGGATAGTTATTCCATGATTGATTTAGGTGTAGGTAAATTTGCTGTCGCGATAAGTGATGGAATGGGAAATGGAGTAAGAGCCCATTTTGAAAGCAATGAAACCATTAAGCTTCTACAAAAAATCCTACAATCAGGTATTGAAGAGAAGGTTGCAATTAAAACAATTAATTCAATCTTGTCTCTAAGAACAACAGATGAAATCTTTTCGACTCTTGATCTAGCAATCGTTGATTTGCAAGATGGAAGTAGTAAATTCTTAAAGATTGGTTCTACCCCAAGCTTTGTAAAGAGAGGAGATAAAATTATAAAGATTCAAGCAAGTAATTTACCTATGGGAATCATTGATGAATTTGATGTTGATGTGGTAGGTGAAAAACTAAAGGCCGGAGATCTGCTTATAATGATGAGCGATGGGATTTTTGAAGGACCAAAGCATGTAGAAAACCATGATTTATGGATGAAAAGAAAAATAAGTGAAATGAAAACAACTGATCCACAGGAAATTGCAGACCTCATCATGGAAGAAGTGATTAGAACGAGATCTGGAAAGATAGAAGATGATATGACAGTTGTGGTATCAGCCATTGAGCATAATACACCAAAATGGGCAAGTATTCCTGTTTCATCGAAGAAAATAGGATAAGAAGTATAAAATAAAACCCTCCTGGCGAGTATGATAATAGTATTTTTTATGTATATGTCGGTGTAGCAATGGACAAGGGGAAAATTCAGGAGACTGCAACATCTCTCTAGGAGGGTAAGTATGGAAAAGGGTCATTTAAAACAAATCTTATTAATTACAGATGGTTGTTCAAATCATGGGGAAGATCCGATTGCGATGGCGGCTCTAGCACAAGAGCAGGGTATTACTGTTAACGTAATTGGTGTATTAGAAGAAAATGTAATAGATCAGGAATCTCTTCAAGAGGTAGAAGGAATTGCTATGTCAGGTGGAGGTGTGCATCAAATTGTCTATGCTCACCAACTTTCACAAACAGTTCAACATGTGACAAGAAAGGCAATGACACAAACTCTCCAGGGTGTAGTAAATAAAGAACTTCAACAAATTTTAGGTAAACATACATCGATGGAAGAATTACCTCCAGAAAAAAGAGGAGAAGTAATGGAAGTAGTAGATGAACTGGGTGAAACAACAAGCCTTGAGATTCTTATTTTAGTTGATACAAGTGCCAGTATGAAGCCGAAACTTCCAACAGTGAAGGAAGCCCTGCTGGATCTATCTATTAGTTTAAATTCAAGGATAGGGGATAATCGTTTTTCAGTTTCAGTATTTCCTGGGAAAAAAGATGACGTTGAAAGGGTACTTGATTGGACTCCTAGGCTTGAATCTTTATCATCCATCTTTCCTAAATTATCAACCGGAGGTATTACACCAACTGGTCCTGCGATTAGAGAAGCTATACAGCAATTTAAGAAAAAACGTTCCCTTAGAAATTTATTAAGAAATGAAGAAGAGTACTACGATGAATCAAGTATGTAATCTTGCCCCTGGTTCAATTATTACAGGCAAATGGAACCAGGAGCGTTATACAATCATTAAGGCCTTAGGACAAGGTGCAACAGGTAATGTATATTTGGCAGATAGTAGAAGAGGGAACGTAGCAATCAAGCTTAGCGAAAACAACATGTCAATTACATCTGAGGTAAATGTACTTAAACATTTCTCCAAGGTCCAAGGTACTTTACTTGGGCCTTCTTTACTTGATGTGGACGATTGGATTCATAACTCTCAAAAGTTAGTTTCGTTTTATGTAATGGAATATGTACAAGGTAATAACTTCCTTGAGTTTACTGAGCAAAGAGGGATAGAATGGGCAGGTGTACTAACTCTTCAGCTTTTAACTAATTTAGAAAAACTTCATCAAGAGGGATGGGTATTTGGGGACTTAAAACCGGAAAATTTAATTGTTTCAGGTCCTCCGCCGAGAATTAGGTGTATAGATGTTGGTGGAACAACACAACAGGGTAGGTCTATAAAAGAATTTACGGAGTTTTTTGACCGCGGTTATTGGGGAATGGGAAATCGAAAGGCAGAGCCAACATATGATTTGTTTTCAGTTGCGATGATTATGATGAATGCTGCCTATCCAAAACGTTTTAAAAAAGTCAATGATCGTGATGGGAAAGGTCAGCTAACCGAAAAAATACGGCAACACTCTTTTTTAGTTAAATATCAGGATGTTTTAGATAAGGCGTTGATGGGGAAATACAATAGTGCCGGGGAAATGAAAGCTGATTTTATCCAGTTGCTTTCTGTGAAAGCGAGTAAAAGGAGTACCTCTTCAAACACTTATAAGTCAAAAGTTCCAAAGCAGAGTTCTCCTAAATCAAGTCATCCGAAAACACATACACAGCAGACAAGACAGCAAGTGAAAAGGAAGAAAAAGAAAGCCAATTATTTTTTTGAAACAATCGTGATTTTAATAGGAGTCTGTGTAATTTATTCCTTATATGTTTATCATGTTCTCTTATAATATCTAGATGTTGTTAATTTTCAGGTGAAAATATGTTGAATATGTGAACTGGACCTTCTTTTTTGTTTTTTTAGATAGAATAATGGTAGGATTAATATATGAAAATTAATTGAGGAATATCGTATAAAGAGGGGAAAAAGGTGGAAAATTTAGATATCCTGATTCGACAACAGCAACTAATAAAAAAGGGATCAACGATCGTTGTTGGTGTTTCAGGAGGACCTGATTCTTTAGCATTACTCGATATGTTTTACAAACATAGGGAGAAATTGGATTTAACGGTAGTGGCTGCGCATGTTGACCATATGTTTAGAGGTGAACAATCCCAGGCAGAAATGGAATTTGTTATAGCATTCTGTAATGAGCGTGGAATTAACTGTGAAACACATCAAATTGATGTTAGATCTTATGCAAAAAAGAATCAGTTGAGCTCACAAGTAGCAGCTAGAGAATGCAGATATCGGTTTTTTAAAGAGATTATGGATAAGTATCATTCACCATACTTGGCATTAGGTCACCATGGTGATGATCAGGTTGAAACCATCCTCATGAGAATGGTTAGAGGTAATACTGGTGAAGCTTTAGCTGGTATTAAACGGGTAAGACCATTTCATAATGGACACATCATTAGACCTTTACTAGAATTCTCCAAGCAACAAATCCTTGATTATTGCAATAAGAATAACTTAATGCCCAGATTCGATCCCAGCAATGAAAGTACAGATTACACAAGAAATAGATTTAGAAAATATGTGCTTCCTTTTCTAAAACAGGAAAATCCGCTAGTACATGAAAAATTTCAGTATTTTAGTGAAACCTTACTGGAGGATGAAACGTATTTACATGCATTAACTGAAAAAAACATGAATACAGTAATCAAAAGGAAAGAAAAATTCGTTGTGGAAATGGATATCATAGGCTTTCTAAGCCTACCTTTGCCTTTACAAAGAAGAGGGATTAAACTAATATTAAACTATCTATATGAAAATATTCCATCTTCCCTTTCTTCAATACATATCGAGAGCGTACAATCATTGCTCTCACAGGAACATCCTTCAGGGTCACTAGATTATCCAAACGGTCTTAAAGTGATAAAATCCTATCAGACATGTTTGTTTACTTTTGAACATGATGAAGGTAGAGAATACTGTCATGTACTTGAAATTCCCTCTGTGGTTAAACTTCCAAATGGGTATAGTATATCTTGTCATGTAACTCAGGAGATTCCAATAGCAAAAAAGGGAAACGATATTTTTCTGCTGAGTGAAAGAGATTTAACTGAGCCTTTAATTGTTCGTACGAGAAAACAGGGAGATAAAATTAAATTGAAAGGCATGAACGGCAGGAAAAAAGTCAAAGATATATTTATTGATGAAAAAATTCCATTACATAGCCGAAATTCTTGGCCGATCGTAGAAGATGGGAAAGGGAATATCCTTTGGATTCCAGGCCTCAAAAAATCGAATTTAGAAGCCGGGAATGACGATGGGGATAGATGTATTGTATTAGAATTTAGAAGCTAATCTTCTAGGGGGCGCACAAATGAGACAAGATATTCAAGAAATTTTAGTTACAACTGAGCAAATCCAAGAAAAAGTAAAAGAGCTAGGAAAAGTCTTAACAGAGGAATATAAAGACAGTTTCCCACTTGCAATTGGTGTTTTAAAAGGTGCAATGCCTTTTATGGGTGATCTTTTAAAAAACATTGATACATACTTGGAAATGGATTTTATGGATGTTTCAAGTTATGGTACATCCACAGTATCTTCCGGTGAAGTAAAGATTATTAAGGATTTGGATACTTCAGTAGAAGGAAGAGATATCCTTATTATCGAGGATATCATTGATAGTGGTTTGACATTAAGTTATTTAGTTAAACTATTCCGCTATCGTAAGGCGAAATCGATTAAAATTGTTACGTTACTTGATAAGCCAACAGGTAGAAAAGCCGATATTAATGCAGATTATGTAGGATTTGAAGTGCCAGATGCATTTGTTGTTGGTTATGGATTGGATTATATTGAAAAATATCGAAACCTTCCATATATCGGTGTGTTAAAGCCTGAGATTTATCAGAAATAATCAGTATTCTAATTTGTTGTATTACCATGATTTTCTATGATACTATTTAAAATAGTTGTGTTTACTGTGGGAGGAGGTAAGGAATGAATCGGATCTTCCGTAATACCATATTTTATTTACTTATATTTTTAGTCATCATTGGAGTTGTTAGCTTTTTTACAGGTGCTAATCCTAAAACAGAGCAAATAACGTATAATGAGTTCATTTCAGACTTGAATGGTGGAAATGTCACAGAAATGACCGTACAGCCGGTTCGAGGTGTATTTGAAGTTAGAGGTAAAATGAAAGGTTATGATGAAGACGAAACCTTTTTAACATATATACCAACTGAACAGGGGCTTGATCGCGTTGACAAGGCTGCTGATGCAAACAATGTTCAGAAATTGAACATAGCACCGGCAGAAGAAACAAGTGGATGGGTAACATTTTTCACATCCATCATTCCATTCGTCATTATCTTTATCCTTTTCTTCTTCTTATTGAACCAAGCTCAGGGCGGTGGCGGCCGTGTTATGAACTTCGGGAAAAGTAAAGCTAAGCTTTACAGTGAGGAAAAGAAAAAAGTTAAATTTAAGGATGTAGCGGGTGCAGATGAAGAGAAACAAGAACTTATAGAGGTTGTTGAATTCTTAAAAGACCCTCGAAAATTCGCGGAGTTAGGTGCAAGAATTCCCAAAGGTGTTCTTTTAAATGGACCTCCGGGAACAGGTAAAACATTACTTGCAAGAGCTGTTGCCGGTGAAGCTGGAGTACCTTTCTTCTCCATCAGCGGATCTGATTTCGTAGAAATGTTTGTCGGTGTCGGGGCTTCTCGTGTTCGTGATTTATTCGAGAATGCGAAAAAGAACGCACCATGTATTATTTTCATTGATGAAATTGATGCTGTAGGACGTCAACGTGGAGCTGGTTTAGGTGGCGGCCATGATGAACGTGAGCAAACATTGAACCAATTGCTTGTTGAAATGGATGGTTTTGGAGCGAATGAAGGAATTATCATTATTGCTGCAACAAATAGACCTGATATTTTAGATCCTGCATTACTTCGTCCGGGAAGATTTGACCGTCAAATTACAGTTGATCGCCCAGACGTAAATGGTCGTGAGGCGGTACTTAAAGTACATGCCCGCAATAAACCACTGGATGAATCTGTTGACTTAAAAGCAATTGCTGCCCGTACACCTGGTTTCTCCGGTGCAGATTTGGAAAACTTATTAAATGAAGCAGCTCTAGTAGCCGCTAGACAAGATAAGAAGAAAATCGATAATACGGACCTAGATGAGGCAACAGATCGCGTTATCGCCGGACCATCGAAGAAGAGTCGTGTTATCTCTAAGAAGGAACGAAATATTGTTGCTTATCATGAAGCGGGACACACAATTATTGGTGTTGTTTTAGATGAAGCGGATATGGTTCACAAGGTAACAATCGTCCCTCGTGGTCAAGCTGGTGGATATGCTGTTATGCTTCCAAAAGAAGATCGTTACTTCATGACTAAACCTGAATTACTGGATAAAATAACAGGACTGCTTGGCGGCCGTGTTGCTGAAGAAATTATCTTCGGTGAAGTAAGTACAGGTGCTCATAATGACTTCCAAAGAGCAACAAATATCGCCAGAAAAATGGTAACTGAATATGGAATGAGTGAAAAGCTTGGACCATTACAATTTGGCCAATCACAAGGTGGTCAAGTGTTCTTAGGAAGAGATCTTCATAATGAACAAAACTACAGTGATGCTATCGCTCATGAAATTGATATGGAAATCCAACGTTTCATTAAGGAATCATATGAAAGAGCGCGTCAAATTCTAACAGAAAACCGCGAAAAGCTAGAGCTTGTTGCTCAAACATTGTTAGAAGTGGAAACACTTGATGCGGCTCAAATTTCAAGCCTTGTTGAAACAGGAAAACTCCCTGATCGTCCTGTTGTTGTAAATAACGACAAAGAAGAGAAATCAGAGGATATAAAAGTCAACATTAATACAAAAAAAGAAGAGGATAACTCTTCTGATAAATAACTTTTCTAGCCTAAAGATCGGTGACATCTGTCATCGGTCTTTTATTCGTATAAGCACATAATAAAGCTTTTCTTTTGCAAGTGACTTACGAATATGGAAGTCAAGGTACTTTGTGATAAAATAATACGGTATTGAAAAATAGAACAAGACAAAGTGGTGATTCATATGATTTTAGTATTGGACGTTGGAAATACAAATACCGTCTTAGGGGTATATGGTCAAGATACATTAAAACATCATTGGAGAATTGAGACTAGCCGTAATAAGACTGAAGATGAATTTGGCATGCTTATTAAAAATCTTTTTGAACATGAGCGCATATCTTTTCAAGACATTGAGGGGATTATTATTTCATCTGTTGTCCCTCCTATTATGTTTGCACTCGAAAGAATGTGCAGTAAATATTTCGATATAAAGCCGTTAGTCGTAGGACCTGGAATAAAAACAGGACTCAATATTAAGTATGAAAACCCGAGAGAAGTTGGAGCAGACCGGATTGTAAATGCAGTTGCAGGTATACAAGACTATGGTAGCCCACTTATCATTGTGGATTTTGGCACAGCAACTACATATTGTTATATAGATGAACATAAGCAATATATGGGGGGAGCTATTGCCCCGGGAATAAATATTTCTACGGAAGCACTTTATTCACGGGCAGCAAAATTGCCAAGAATAGAAATTACACGCCCTGATCACATTATTGGAAAAAATACAGTTAGTGCAATGCAGTCAGGGATATTATATGGATATGTAGGACAAGTAGAGGGTATTGTTAAGCGAATGAAGGAACAATCTAAGGAGGTGCCGAAAGTTATTGCAACCGGCGGCCTTGCAACACTTATTGCCAGAGAATCAGATTGTATTGATATTGTAGATCCTTTCTTAACACTGCGAGGCCTGCAACTAATCTATAAACGTAATGTGAATGAGTGAACGAAAAGTAATTACAGCACTTTGCTGAAAGGGAGTAAATATTTATGACAGATTATTTAATTAAAGCCATTGCATTTAATAACCAGGTAAGAGCCTATGCTGCAAGAACAACCGAGACCATTTCCGAAGCACAAAAAAGACATCAAACTTGGCCAACCGCTTCAGCTGCATTGGGCAGATCCATGACTGCAGGAGTTATGCTTGGTTCAATGTTAAAGGGTGATGCAAAACTGACAATTAAGGTTGAAGGCGGCGGCCCAATTGGCGTCATTATTGTTGATAGTAATTCTAAAGGAGAAGTAAGAGGTTATGTAACAAACCCTCAAACTCATTTTGATCTTAATGAAAAGGGAAAACTAGATGTGGCTAGAGCTGTGGGGACTCAAGGGAATTTAACGATTGTAAAAGACCTTGGGTTAAAAGACCATTTTTCTGGACAAGTACCGATTGTATCAGGTGAATTAGGAGAAGATTTTACATATTATTTAGTTACTTCAGAGCAAGTTCCATCTTCTGTAGGGGTAGGTGTTCTTGTAAACCCTGATAATACGATCTTAGCCTCAGGCGGTTTTATTATTCAATTACTTCCTGGTACGGATGATGACACCATCACAGAAATTGAAAAGAGACTTGGAGAGGTTGAGCCAATCTCAAAATTAATCCAAAGAGGATTAACGCCTGAAGAAATACTTGAAGAAGTACTCGGCAAAGGAAATGTCAAAGTACTAGAAAAACAACCTGTTGCATTTAAGTGCCAATGTTCAAAGGAACGAATTGAAAATGCTATTGTTAGTTTAGGTGCTGATGAAATACAAGCAATGATTGATGAAGATGGACAAGCGGAGGCACAATGTCATTTTTGTAATGAAGTATACCATTTAACAAAAGAGGACTTGGAAGAATTGAAAAGGGAAGCAAGTAAGTAAAGAAATAAAGATACAGACATACTGGGAGTTGAGAAATTGAGCGGTAAAGTGTTATGGAGTATTATTTTTGGCCTGGTGATCATTAATTGCTTAACAATAGGCTACTTTGTGTCAGGAAAAACCGAAGCAATACCGGTGACTGGTAATGAAGTAACCGATGAAACAATTGCCACAATCGGGGATACAACGATAACCAGAGAGCAATGGATGGCTGAGCTGGAAAGCCGTTATGGAAAAGATACATTAAGAGAGTTAATTAATGTACAGGTAGTGGAAGAGTTAGCTGAAAAATATAATATTACTGTCTCTGAAGAGGTTATCGATAGAGAGCTTGCTGTTTATAAATCGATGTATAACTCATTAGATGAAGAACAATTTGGTAATGAGGAAAACTGGGAAAAACAAATTCGCTACAGTATCTTATTAGAAGAACTTTTAACACGTGATGTTTCTGTATCTGATAAAGATATCCAAAAGTTCTATGAGGATAATAAGGATTTATACGATATTGATGAATCTTATCATTTATCACATATCGTCGTAAAAACAGAGGAAGAAGCTAAAGTTATTATAAAAGAATTAGAGGGTGGTTCAAGCTTCGAGGCACTTGCTTTAGAGGCTTCCATTGATGAGTTCACAGCTAATTCCGGCGGGGATTTAGGATTTATCTCAACAAATGATACGTATGTTCCAAAGTCATATCTTGAAATAGTTCCAAAATTAAAGGAAGGAGATTGGAGTGAACCTGTCGAAGTAGATACAGGGTATGCAATTCTTCTCTTACATGAAAAGATGAAGGGACAAACGTTTAGTTTTGATGATGTAAAAGAGCAAATCCGCAGACAAATTGCTTTAGAGCAAATGGAAGGCACAGTGTCCGTTGATCCATTATGGGATGAAATTGGTGTTACTTGGTTTTATGATGAAGAATAAGGAAAAATAGTACAAATAGCACAAAAGGTTTTGACAATTTAGAATTAAATTGCTATATTACTTATAAATCCAATAAATTTACTCGGGATAGGGGAGAGATAGTATGGCACGCGTTGCAAATTCAATTCATGAATTAATCGGTGAAACACCTATTGTAAAATTAAACAGACTTGTTGATGATAATAGTGCAGATGTATATTTAAAATTAGAATTTATGAATCCGGGTAGCAGTGTAAAAGATCGTATCGGTCTTGCTATGATTGAAGCTGCAGAGAAAAAAGGTGACTTAAAACCGGGCGATACAATCATTGAGCCTACTAGTGGTAATACAGGAATTGGTTTAGCGATGGTTGCTGCTGCAAAGGGTTTTAAAGCCATTTTAGTAATGCCTGACACAATGAGTATGGAACGTAGAAACTTACTTCGTGCATATGGTGCTGAACTAGTATTAACACCTGGTTCCGAAGGTATGGGAGGAGCTATCCGTAAAGCGGAAGAGCTTTCAAAAGAACATGGCTACTTTATGCCTCAGCAATTTAAGAATGAAGCTAACCCCGAAGTACACCGTTTAACAACAGGTAAAGAAATTGTTGAACAAATGGGTGATCAACTTGATGCATTTATAGCAGGTATCGGTACGGGTGGAACGATTACTGGAGCAGGGTCAGTTCTAAAAGAAAACTATCCTTCAATTAAAATTTATGCTGTAGAGCCAACAGATTCACCAGTTCTTTCCGGTGGGAAGCCAGGTCCACATAAAATTCAAGGTATCGGTGCAGGATTTGTTCCTGATATCCTAAACACAAATGTGTATGATGAAGTCATCACTGTGAAAAATGATGAAGCATTCGAAACTGCTAGAAAGGCTGCCAGTCAAGAAGGTATTCTAGGCGGTATCTCATCAGGTGCAGCAATTTTTGCAGCATTACAAGTTGCAAAAGAACTTGGTAAAGGGAAAAAGGTATTAGCTGTACTACCAAGTAATGGTGAGCGTTACCTAAGTACTCCTTTATATCAATTTGATTAATAACATAAGCAGAGTAAAGAGGTTGACTATAGTCAACCTCTTTTTCAATACAGCAGTTTTAGGCTGTAATTTTATATTATTGGTGAGACTGCTGTATACTAATTAGTAAATAAACATTCTTTACAAAAAAGATAAAATTTTATGATTTCTTGATTATAATTATGTAAAATGGTAAGTAAGAGTTTAAAGGAGCGAATAAATCATGCAGCAAAGAAGGACCTCGTTAAGTGTACAATTTGACTATACACTCGACTTTTTTAGCCAGTATCAATACCTTTCAAAAGATGAAGATAAACATGCATTTTTAGAGAGTGGGCGAGGAGGCAGATATAGTATTGCGGGTGTTAAGCCATTTGCAACAGTCAAGGGGAAAGGTGAACAGCTGGTTATCACAAAAGATAATGAAATGACTGTTTTGGAAGGAAAACCCCTTGATCTATTTAAAGATTGGTTTAAGCAATATTATACAAGCTCAGATCCGGATCTACCTGATTTTCAAGGTGGGGCTATTGGCTTTATTAGTTATGACTGTGTACGACATTTTGAAACACTACCTGAAATTGCTATTGATGATTTAGAAACTCCTGATTTATATTTTTTATTATTTGATGATATTGCAATTTATGACCATCATACATCAAAATTATGGTTAATTACCCATTATTATCAAGAAGGTCAAATTCAAAAAGCTCATGAAAAATTAAAACAAATGAAGGAAAAGTGGACATCGGTACAGAAGGTAGCAATCAAAAACGACTTGAAGCAGGTTAAAACCTCTGATCCCATTATCTTTACAGAAGATGCCTTTAAAAGAGCAGTAGAATCAATAAAGGATTATATTGGACAAGGTGATGTTTTTCAGGTCAATTTATCTTTAAGGCAGCATTTTCAATTAGAAAATCATCCGCTTAAGATTTATGAAGCATTACGAAAAGTAAATCCTTCACCATATATGGCTTACCTGCAATTTCCTGATCTGCAAATTGTGAGCGGCTCACCTGAATTACTTGTAAAAAAGAAAGAAAACCTCGTAAGTACACGCCCTATTGCCGGAACACGTTCTAGAGGTAAAAATGAACAAGAAGATATAAGGCTGGCAAACGAGCTTATTCATAATGAGAAGGAAAGAGCTGAGCATGTTATGCTCGTAGATCTAGAAAGAAATGACTTGGGGCGTGTGTGTGAATACGGTTCTGTTCATGTTAATGAATTTATGGTGATTGAAAAGTATTCACATGTTATGCATATTGTCTCTAATGTACAAGGAACAATGAAAAAAGGTGCAAATTATGCAGATATTATCAAAGCGACTTTCCCAGGTGGTACAATAACAGGAGCTCCTAAAGTTCGAACGATGGAAATTATCGAAGAACTTGAGCCGACCAGAAGAGGGATTTATACGGGTTCAATAGGCTGGATTGGCTATGATGAAGATATGGAATTAAATATCGTTATTCGTACGATGGTAGCGAAAGACGGATATGGATATGTTCAATCTGGAGCAGGGATTGTAATTGATTCTAATCCGGATTATGAATATAAAGAAGCTTTAAAGAAAGCAAAGGCTTTAGTTAAAGCGATAGAGTTGAGCAAAGAAGAGAAAATATTAGGCTGAGGTGAGTATAGTGATTTTAATGATTGATAATTATGATTCATTTACGTTTAATTTAGTACAGTATTTAGGTGAGCTTGGTGAGGAATTAGTTGTTAAAAGGAACGATGAGATTACCATTTCGGAAATTGAAGAGTTAAACCCACAATTTTTAATGATTTCTCCAGGGCCGTGCAGCCCAAATGAAGCAGGAATAAGCATGGCAGCTATTGAACATTTCGCTGGCAAAATGCCAATTTTTGGTGTTTGCCTTGGACATCAATCGATTGCTCAAGTTTTTGGTGGAGATGTTGTTCGTGCTGATCGATTAATGCATGGTAAAACATCTGAAATGCATCATAACGGAGAAACTATTTTTAAGGGAATGGAAAATCCTTTTACAGCTACTCGTTATCATTCTTTAATTGTGAAGAATGAGACATTACCTGATTGCCTTGAAGTAACAGCATGGACTGAGGAAAATGAAATCATGGCTATTCGACATAAAACTTTACCGATAGAGGGTGTTCAATTCCATCCGGAATCGATCATGACATCGTTTGGGAAAGACTTATTAAAGAACTTTATTACTCAATACAAACCTGTAGAAAAGAGTTAAACAAAGTGTATATCTATCATAATTCAAAGTTTATAAAAGATTCTGAAGCCACGATTTCTCCATTTGATCATGGCTTTCTTTATGGTTTAGGTGTATTTGAGACGTTCCGGGTATATAAAGGTTTTCCGTTTTTATTACATGATCATCTTGACCGTCTTCAAGTTGCAATAGATGAGATAGGAATATCTTATAAAATAAACCGACAAGAGATTTTTGAAATTATTCAAGAGTTGATCGCACTTAATAATTGTGAATCGGAGGATGTTACGGTTCGTTTAAATATTTCTGCCGGTGATGGGGAAGTAGGACAACTACTCCAAGCTTATGATCACCCAACGATTCTTTGTTTTTTAAGAAAGGCTCCTTCGGCGAAAGTGATTGAAAAGAAGGCAATCATCCTAAAATTAAGGAGAAATACTCCAGAAGGAAATTACCGCCTTAAATCTCATCATTATTTGAATAATATTCTAGGGAAAAGGGAGCTTATTCAGACCCCTGATCTAGATGGAATTTTTTTAACTGAGCACGGCTTTGTTGCAGAGGGGATTGTCTCAAATATTTTTTGGGGAGATGAGAATGGAGTATATACACCATCTCTTGAAACAGGAATTCTCAATGGAATTACGAGGAAATTTGTCATTAGATGTTTAGAGACACTTCAAATACCTGTAATAGAGGGTTTTTTTGAAAAAGAACAAATGTTCGATTCTCGAGAAGTGATCATGACAAACTCATCACAAGAGCTTATAGCTATAAGAGATATTGACGGAAGTGAATTTGACGGCGAAAATGGAATAATTATTCAAAAGTTATATGATTTATATAAGAGCAATAAGACGAAACTATTAAGTATAGACGAGTTGCAAAGGGTTGAAAAAGATGAAACAAGTGACAATGACAAATCAGCAAATTAAATGTGGGAAATATATACTTAACATTCAGGATAAGACAATGATCATGGGCATTTTAAACATAACCCCTGATTCTTTTTCGGATGGCGGCCGTTATATTGATATAGAAAAAGCTGTAGAACATGCAAAAGAGATGATCAAACAAGGTGCAGATATTATTGATATTGGCGGAGAATCGACAAGACCAGGATCAACACTTGTTTCGGCTGAGGAAGAAATTAAACGTGTTATCCCCGTCATAAAAAGATTGTCTAAAGAGATTGAAGTACCTATTTCCATCGATACATATAAAGCGGAAGTAGCCAAGCAAGCCATTGAGGCCGGGGCTACAATTATAAATGATATATGGGGAGCAAAAGCGGATCAAGATATGGCGAAAGTCGCTGCTGCCTATAGTGTACCGATTATTCTTATGCATAATCGTGACAATCAAAACTATAATCAGTTAATTCCAGACATGATTGCAGATTTGAAGGAATCCGTTACAATAGTTAAAAATGCCGGAGTTAAGGACGAAAATATTATCCTGGACCCTGGTATTGGTTTTGCTAAAACGATGGATGACAACTTAGTTGTTATGAGGAATTTAGAAGCACTTGTACAATTAGGCTATCCTTTATTGTTAGCAACTTCCCGTAAAAGGTTTATAGGACATGTTCTTGATTTACCGCCAACAGAACGGATGGAAGGTACAGGTGCCACTGTATGTCTTGGAATACAAAAAGGTTGTCATATGGTTAGGGTCCATGATGTGTTAGAAATATCTAGAATGGCTAAGATGATGGATGCAATGCTTGGAAAGGGCGGGGAGCAAAATCGATAAGATTTATGTAAGTGGTATGGAGTTTTACGGGTACCACGGTGTGTTTAAAGAAGAAAATAAACTTGGACAACGATTTAGAGTTGATTTAGTGGTAGAATTAGATTTGAAGAAAGCCGGAGAAACTGACTCTTTAGAATATAGTGTAAACTATGCTTCATTATATAAAGCTTGCCAGGTTATTGTTGAAGGTCAGCCGTTGAAGCTTGTTGAGTCCCTTGCAGAACAAATTGCAGATAAAATCTTACTTGATTTTCCTTTAATATCCTATTGTACTGTAAAGGTTATTAAGCCGGATCCTCCTATTCCAGGACACTATAAAGAAGTTGCGGTGGAAATTAGAAGGGGAAGATCATGAAAAATCATGCCTATATAGCTCTTGGGTCGAATATAGGAGACCGAGAGCAATATCTCATAGACGCCATAAAGAAGATTCATAATTACCCAAATATTAAAGTGGTAAATATATCCTCTATTTATGAAACGGATCCAGTTGGTTATACAGATCAAGATGTATTTTTAAATATGGTAATTTCCATTAATACTGATCTAACAGCATTTCAACTACTATCAGTTTTACAGGAAACTGAAAAGCAGTTAAATCGCAAACGAGAAATCAGGTGGGGACCGCGAACTTTAGACCTTGACATTTTGTTATTTAATTATGAAAATATTGAAGCAGAACAATTAATTGTTCCTCATCCTCGGATGCATGAACGAGCTTTTGTTCTTATTCCATTATTTGAGTTAAATCAACATGTAAGAATACCTAGTAAAGATGAGCCAATCTCGACTATCATAGATCAATTACACGATAAAGAAGGAGTACGAATATGGAAGCAGAAAAATGGGGTAGACGTATTCGCGCTTTTAGAAAGTTAAAAGGATATACCCAAGAAAGCTTTGCGAAAGATCTTGGTGTTTCTGTTTCTGTATTAGGAGAAATAGAAAGAGGCAATCGTGAACCCAGCAAAGAGTTTTTAGAGGATGTGGCTAAATCTCTTAATGTAACAATTGAAGAGCTAAGTCCAAATGATGTTGATAGATAGGAGGTTAGAAAAAATTGTTTAAAATTGGCGATATTGAATTAAAGAACTGTGTTGTTCTGGCACCAATGGCTGGAGTTTGTAACTCAGCATTTCGTTTAACAGTAAAAGAATTTGGTGCAGGTTTAGTATGTGCGGAAATGGTCAGTGATAAAGCCATCCTATTAAATAATGCAAGAACAATGGGAATGCTTTATATAGATGAACGTGAAAAACCACTAAGCTTGCAAATTTTTGGTGGAGAAAAAGAAACGCTAGTTGAAGCAGCTAAATTTGTTGATAAAAATACAACGGCTGATATCATTGATATTAACATGGGATGTCCTGTTCCAAAGATAACTAAATGTGATGCGGGTGCCAAGTGGTTATTAGATCCCAACAAGATCTATGATATGGTAGCATCTGTAGTTGAAGCGGTTGATAAACCTGTTACAGTTAAAATGCGTATGGGATGGGATGATGAGCATATTTTTGCTGTCCAAAATGCGCAGGCTATTGAACGTGCAGGAGCTAAAGCAGTTGCTCTTCATGGCCGTACAAGAGTACAAATGTATGAAGGAACGGCTAATTGGGATATCATTAAAGAAGTGAAAGAATCAGTTAATATCCCTGTAATAGGCAACGGTGATGTGACAACACCTCAAGATGCGAAGCGCATGCTTGATGAAACAGGTGTTGATGGTGTCATGATTGGACGTGCAGCTTTAGGTAATCCATGGATGATCTATCGAACCGTAAAATATTTAGAAACCGGTGAGTTAATGGATGAGCCGGGAGTACGTGAAAAAATGGAAGTTTGTAAGCTTCATTTAGATCGTTTAATCGCGCTAAAAAATGAAAAAATCGCTGTGCGTGAAATGAGAAAGCATGCAGCTTGGTATCTAAAGGGTATTCGAGGAAATGCCAAAGTCCGCAACGATATTAATTTGATGAATACTAGAGATGAATTTGTTACACTTTTGGATGAATTTGTTTTAGAAATGGAAGCAAAAGAAAAAAGTGCTAGTCAAGCAGGCTAATTCTATGGTTTTTATACTGCCGGTAAATCTGGCAGTTTTCTGCTTTTTTTAATTAGGAAGAAGGAGTGTTATAGATGAGTCAGGAAGAAATGAATCAAGAAGAATTAAGTGATCAACTTAAAGTCCGAAGAGAGAAATTACATAACTTAAGAGAAAAAGGGTTAGACCCATTTGGTAAACGTTTTGAGCGAACACATCAAACAGAAGATATTATTGCAGAGTACAGTGAGTTTGAGAAGGAAGAACTAGAAGAAAAAGAAGTCTCTATTACAATTGCAGGTAGAATTATGACGAAGCGTGGAAAAGGGAAAGCGGGCTTTGCTCATATTCAAGACTTAACTGGTCAAATTCAGATTTATGTTCGTAAAGATGATATTGGTGAAGAAGCTTATGAAATCTTTAATACAGCTGACCTTGGAGATATCATCGGTGTTACGGGTGTTATTTTCAAAACAAAAGTGGGTGAGCTGTCAATAAAAGTTAAGTCATTTGAATTATTAACAAAATCCCTACGTCCACTCCCTGATAAGTTTCATGGTTTAAAAGATATCGAACAACGCTATCGTCAGAGATATGTTGATTTGATTATGAGCCCTGACAGTAAGAAAACTTTTATTACAAGAAGTAAAATTATACAAGCTATGCGACGTTATTTAGATGATCACGGGTACTTGGAAGTAGAGACACCTACAATGCATTCAATCCCAGGTGGAGCTTCTGCACGTCCATTTATTACACACCATAATGCTCTTGATATGCCATTGTATATGCGTATTGCTATTGAGCTCCATTTAAAACGACTCATTGTCGGTGGATTAGAAAAAGTTTATGAAATAGGCCGTGTATTTAGAAATGAGGGTGTTTCAACACGACACAACCCTGAATTTACAATGATTGAGCTTTATGAAGCATATGCTGATTATCAAGATATTATGACATTAACTGAAAATGTCATTGCACATATTGCAAAAGAAGTATTAGGAAGTACAACGGTTCAGTATGGGGAGTATGAGGTTAACCTTGAACCTCAATGGACAAGACTTCATATGGTAGATGCTATTAAAGAACATACTGGTGCAGACTTTTGGAAAGAGATGTCTGTTGAAGAAGCGCGTGAATTAGCGAAACAGCATAATGTTGAAATTAATGAACATATGCAGTATGGTCATATTATTAATGAGTTCTTTGAACAAAAAGTTGAAGAAAAGTTAATTCAACCAACTTTTATTTACGGTCACCCGGTAGAAATTTCTCCATTAGCTAAGAAAAATGACGAGGATTCTCGCTTTACGGATCGTTTTGAGTTGTTTATCGTGGCGCGTGAACACGCTAATGCATTCACTGAGCTAAATGATCCAATTGATCAAAAAGAACGTTTTGAGGCTCAGTTGAAAGAGCGTGAGCAAGGAAATGATGAAGCACATATGATGGACGAAGACTTTATAGAAGCATTGGAATACGGAATGCCTCCAACAGGTGGATTAGGCATCGGTATTGATCGTTTAGTTATGTTATTAACTAATTCTCCATCAATAAGAGATGTATTGTTATTCCCGCAAATGAGACATCGTTAATAATAGACTCCTGCGTTTGCAGGAGTTTTAATTTTTTTTGAAAAAAGTTCTTGATTTAATTATTAGGTGATGGTATATTTGAATACGTTGCTGCGAAACATGCAGTTAACTAAATGAAACAAAACAAAAAAGTTGTTGACAAACAACTTGGGGTTTTGTTACAATATAAAAGTTGTGTTAAATAAAAATGATCTTTGAAAACTAAACAAAACCAAGCGTGCCAACGTTAATTTCGATTAACAAAAACGTACTATATAATAGTACAAAACTTTTATGAGCTATATCAAACACTTTATTGGAGAGTTTGATCCTGGCTCAGGACGAACGCTGGCGGCGTGCCTAATACATGCAAGTCGAGCGAATCTGAGGGAGCTTGCTCCCAAAGATTAGCGGCGGACGGGTGAGTAACACGTGGGTAACCTGCCTGTAAGATTGGGATAACTCCGGGAAACCGGAGCTAATACCGGATAACATTTTGAACCGCATGGTTCAAAATTGAAAGATGGTTTTGGCTGTCACTTACAGATGGACCCGCGGCGCATTAGCTAGTTGGTGAGGTAACGGCTCACCAAGGCAACGATGCGTAGCCGACCTGAGAGGGTGATCGGCCACACTGGGACTGAGACACGGCCCAGACTCCTACGGGAGGCAGCAGTAGGGAATCTTCCGCAATGGACGAAAGTCTGACGGAGCAACGCCGCGTGAACGATGAAGGCCTTCGGGTCGTAAAGTTCTGTTGTTAGGGAAGAACAAGTACCAGAGTAACTGCTGGTACCTTGACGGTACCTAACCAGAAAGCCACGGCTAACTACGTGCCAGCAGCCGCGGTAATACGTAGGTGGCAAGCGTTGTCCGGAATTATTGGGCGTAAAGCGCGCGCAGGCGGTTTCTTAAGTCTGATGTGAAAGCCCACGGCTCAACCGTGGAGGGTCATTGGAAACTGGGGAACTTGAGTGCAGAAGAGGAGAGTGGAATTCCACGTGTAGCGGTGAAATGCGTAGAGATGTGGAGGAACACCAGTGGCGAAGGCGACTCTCTGGTCTGTAACTGACGCTGAGGCGCGAAAGCGTGGGGAGCGAACAGGATTAGATACCCTGGTAGTCCACGCCGTAAACGATGAGTGCTAAGTGTTAGAGGGTTTCCGCCCTTTAGTGCTGCAGCAAACGCATTAAGCACTCCGCCTGGGGAGTACGGTCGCAAGACTGAAACTCAAAGGAATTGACGGGGGCCCGCACAAGCGGTGGAGCATGTGGTTTAATTCGAAGCAACGCGAAGAACCTTACCAGGTCTTGACATCCTTCGCTACTTCTAGAGATAGAAGGTTCCCCTTCGGGGGACGAAGTGACAGGTGGTGCATGGTTGTCGTCAGCTCGTGTCGTGAGATGTTGGGTTAAGTCCCGCAACGAGCGCAACCCTTGATCTTAGTTGCCAGCATTCAGTTGGGCACTCTAAGGTGACTGCCGGTGACAAACCGGAGGAAGGTGGGGATGACGTCAAATCATCATGCCCCTTATGACCTGGGCTACACACGTGCTACAATGGATGGTACAAAGGGCTGCAAGACTGCGAAGTCAAGCCAATCCCATAAAACCATTCTCAGTTCGGATTGCAGGCTGCAACTCGCCTGCATGAAGCCGGAATCGCTAGTAATCGCGGATCAGCATGCCGCGGTGAATACGTTCCCGGGCCTTGTACACACCGCCCGTCACACCACGAGAGTTTGTAACACCCGAAGTCGGTGGGGTAACCGTAAGGAGCCAGCCGCCTAAGGTGGGACAGATGATTGGGGTGAAGTCGTAACAAGGTAGCCGTATCGGAAGGTGCGGCTGGATCACCTCCTTTCTAAGGATATGAGGCATGCTTGGTATTTTGTTTAGTTTTGAGAGATCATACGATCTTTCAATAAGTAAGAAAACACATAGGAGTGAAAATGCATTCAGCATTTGATGATCCTGTGCTTTATGTTCCTTGAAAACTAGATAACGAAAACAATTCAAGTAATTCACTGAGTTTAAACGCTTAGTTTAGTGATTCTCTTAATAATGTAAGTGACATCTTTGATGTCAAAGGTTAAGTTGTTAAGGGCGCACGGTGGATGCCTTGGCACTAGGAGCCGATGAAGGACGGTACTAACACCGATATGCTTCGGGGAGCTGTAAGTAAGCTTTGATCCGGAGATTTCCGAATGGGGAAACCCACTGCTCGTAATGGAGTAGTATTTTTACCTGAATACATAGGGTAATAAAGGCAGACCCGGGGAACTGAAACATCTAAGTACCCGGAGGAAGAGAAAGCAAACGCGATTTCCTGAGTAGCGGCGAGCGAAACGGAATTAGCCCAAACCAAGAGGCTTGCCTCTTGGGGTTGTAGGACACTCTATACGGAGTTACAAAGGAACGGAGTAAATGAAGAGGTCTGGAAAGGCCCGTCAAAGAAGGTAACAACCCTGTAGTTGAAACTTCGTTCCCTCCAGAGTGGATCCTGAGTACGGCGGGACACGTGAAATCCCGTCGGAAGCAGGGAGGACCATCTCCCAAGGCTAAATACTCCCTAGTGACCGATAGTGAACCAGTACCGTGAGGGAAAGGTGAAAAGCACCCCGGAAGGGGAGTGAAAGAGATCCTGAAACCGTGTGCCTACAAGTAGTCAAAGCCCGTTAATGGGTAATGGCGTGCCTTTTGTAGAATGAACCGGCGAGTTACGATCCCGTGCAAGGTTAAGTTGATAAGACGGAGCCGCAGCGAAAGCGAGTCTGAATAGGGCGAATGAGTACGTGGTCGTAGACCCGAAACCAGGTGATCTACCCATGTCCAGGGTGAAGTTCAGGTAACACTGAATGGAGGCCCGAACCCACGCACGTTGAAAAGTGCGGGGATGAGGTGTGGGTAGCGGAGAAATTCCAATCGAACTTGGAGATAGCTGGTTCTCTCCGAAATAGCTTTAGGGCTAGCCTTGAAATGAGAGTCTTGGAGGTAGAGCACTGATTGGACTAGGGGCCCCCATCGGGTTACCGAATTCAGTCAAACTCCGAATGCCAAAGACTTATGTTCAGGAGTCAGACTGCGAGTGATAAGATCCGTAGTCAAGAGGGAAACAGCCCAGACCACCAGCTAAGGTCCCAAAGTATACGTTAAGTGGAAAAGGATGTGGAGTTGCTTAGACAACCAGGATGTTGGCTTAGAAGCAGCCACCATTTAAAGAGTGCGTAATAGCTCACTGGTCGAGTGACTCTGCGCCGAAAATGTACCGGGGCTAAACGTATCACCGAAGCTGTGGATTGTTCTTTTAGAACAATGGTAGGAGAGCGTTCTAAGGGCTGAGAAGCGAGACCGGAAGGACTCGTGGAGCGCTTAGAAGTGAGAATGCCGGTATGAGTAGCGAAAGAGGGGTGAGAATCCCCTCCACCGAATGCCTAAGGTTTCCTGAGGAAGGCTCGTCCGCTCAGGGTTAGTCGGGACCTAAGCCGAGGCCGAAAGGCGTAGGCGATGGCCAACAGGTTGAAATTCCTGTACCACCTCCTCACCATTTGAGCAATGGGGGGACGCAGAAGGATAGGGTAAGCGCGCTGTTGGATATGCGCGTCCAAGCAGTTAGGCTGACAATGAGGCAAATCCCATTGTCACATAAGCTGAGCTGTGATGGCGAGGGAACTATAGTACCGAAGTTCCTGATTCCACACTGCCAAGAAAAGCCTCTAGCGAGGTGAGAGGTGCCCGTACCGCAAACCGACACAGGTAGGCGAGGAGAGAATCCTAAGGTGAGCGAGAGAACTCTCGTTAAGGAACTCGGCAAAATGACCCCGTAACTTCGGGAGAAGGGGTGCTTTTTAGGGTGAATAGCCCGGAAAAGCCGCAGTGAATAGGCCCAGGCGACTGTTTAGCAAAAACACAGGTCTCTGCGAAGCCGCAAGGCGAAGTATAGGGGCTGACGCCTGCCCGGTGCTGGAAGGTTAAGGGGAGAGGTTAGCGCAAGCGAAGCTTTGAACCGAAGCCCCAGTAAACGGCGGCCGTAACTATAACGGTCCTAAGGTAGCGAAATTCCTTGTCGGGTAAGTTCCGACCCGCACGAAAGGCGTAACGATCTGGGCACTGTCTCAACGAGAGACTCGGTGAAATTATAGTACCTGTGAAGATGCAGGTTACCCGCGACAGGACGGAAAGACCCCGTGGAGCTTTACTGTAGCCTGATATTGAATTTTGGTACAGCTTGTACAGGATAGGTAGGAGCCTGAGAAGCCGGAGCGCTAGCTTCGGTGGAGGCGTCGGTGGGATACTACCCTGGCTGTATTGAAATTCTAACCCACAGCCCTGATCGGGCTGGGAGACAGTGTCAGGTGGGCAGTTTGACTGGGGCGGTCGCCTCCTAAAATGTAACGGAGGCGCCCAAAGGTTCCCTCAGAATGGTTGGAAATCATTCGTAGAGTGTAAAGGCACAAGGGAGCTTGACTGCGAGACCTACAAGTCGAGCAGGGACGAAAGTCGGGCTTAGTGATCCGGTGGTTCCGCATGGAAGGGCCATCGCTCAACGGATAAAAGCTACCCCGGGGATAACAGGCTTATCTCCCCCAAGAGTCCACATCGACGGGGAGGTTTGGCACCTCGATGTCGGCTCATCGCATCCTGGGGCTGTAGTCGGTCCCAAGGGTTGGGCTGTTCGCCCATTAAAGCGGTACGCGAGCTGGGTTCAGAACGTCGTGAGACAGTTCGGTCCCTATCCGTCGTGGGCGTAGGAAATTTGAGAGGAGCTGTCCTTAGTACGAGAGGACCGGGATGGACGCACCGCTGGTGTACCAGTTGTCTTGCCAAAGGCATAGCTGGGTAGCTATGTGCGGAAGGGATAAGTGCTGAAAGCATCTAAGCATGAAGCCCCCCTCAAGATGAGATTTCCCATCACATTAGTGAGTAAGATCCCTGAAAGATGATCAGGTTGATAGGTCAGAGGTGGAAGCGCGGTGACGTGTGGAGCTGACTGATACTAATCGATCGAGGACTTAACCTAACAATAAGCGAATGCTTAGTGAATTGAATTGTGAATCGTTATCTAGTTTTGAAGGAATATGTATTCTTTCAATCTAATTTCATAGTAAGTGGGTTTCGAGAAACGAACAGTTCAAGGAATCGATTGAGGAGACACCGGAGCGTACTTCAGTACGTGAGGATGTTGACGAATGAGATGACGCAGAAATGTGAAGTTTATCGGAAGCCGTAAACTATATTATTTGGTGATGATGGCGAAGAGGTCACACCCGTTCCCATGCCGAACACGGAAGTTAAGCTCTTCAGCGCCGACGGTAGTTGGGGGTTTCCCCCGGGGAGAGTAGGACGTTGCCAAGTAAAGAGAGGAAGAAAAGATCAGTAGAGATACTGGTCTTTTTTTGTATTTAATAAAACAATTGCCAAAACCGGAGGTTTTTCGTAAAGATGTAGAGACAAGGTATAATTACTAGCCTGAGGATTGGGAGAAGCATATATCAAGGAACTTCTACTAGAGCTACACGTCCTGTGGCAACGTAGAAGTCAGCACATCCTGTGCAAGTAAGGAAACGCAGAGAGAGATGACCGGAGTGAGCGTTCTTAGCACATGAGGTCTGAACGAACAAGCTGACGCGGAGATTAGCCGCTTATCGCAAGCCGATATTCGAACACGGAAGTTAAGCTCTCAGCGCCGATGGTAGTTGGGGGTTCCCCCCTGTGAGAGTAGGACGTTGCCAAATAGAAGAGGAAGAAAAGATCAGTAGAGAGCTGGTCTTTTTTTTGTTAATAAAACAATAGCCAAAAAGTTGAAGGTTCTTCTGGAAATAACATTACACTTGTCCTTGCTATCTCAAAATATAAAAATCCTTATTTGAAAAGGGAATATTTAAATGTAATTCATAAATGCTCCATTCAGAAATAAAAAATAAAATAAAAAAATTTTCAATAAAAGTGTTTGATGTTATACAACCGCGTATATATATAATAAAATATGTTTTAACTAACTGGGAGAAATGCATATGGAGTTGTGGGGATATATTGATCAAGATACATATATTATGTTTTTCCGTATCTTTATTGCTGCAATCTTATGTGGAATTATAGGGTTAGAGCGTGAATTTAAGAGTCACCCTGCTGGTTTCAGAACTCATTTATTAGTGGGGATTGGTTCATGCTTAATGATGATTTTATCGCTTTATGGATTTGAAGATTATCTAAAAAATCATGATAATAGTCAGTTTGATCCTGCTAGAATACCTTCATATGTTATAAGCGGTATTGGATTTCTTGGTGGAGGAACCATATTAGTTAAAGGAGCTACTGTAAGAGGTCTAACTACTGCGGCTTCTATTTGGATTGTTGCAGGTTTAGGGTTGATTATTGGCTCTGGTATGTATATTTTAGCTGCGTTCACAACGATTATTGTTTTAATGTGTTTAATTTTCTTAAATAAACTTGAAGAATATATGAGCGCGAAAAAGACGCGCAGGAAAATGAAAGTCGTTGTTAATTCAAATCGATCTACTGTGGATGAAGTTATTGAAAAGTTAATATCGCATAAAATAAAAACAAATAAAGTTGTCATGACTTCTTGTAAAAAAGATAGAGATGGTACAGTTACCTTTTATTATCAATTTGATATAGATGTTGACGCTACCCAAAATGGTATTCTTGAGAAGGTTCTTATTGATATAAATGAAGTGGAAAAAATATATTAAAAAGGTTTTACAAGCCTCAAATTTGGCAATATTTAAAATGAAACAGAAGAGTTGAAAAATTTTTCTGTTCGTTTTATAGTTAGATTAAAGTCAAATATAGTCAAAGTCAGTGAGGGGGAGGTTGAGTGAGAAATATTTCAGACATTATTGAACAGTACTTAAAGAGTGTGCTGAACAGTAGTGGAAAAGAAATTGTTGAAATAAAGCGCAGTGAAATTGCAGATCGATTTCAATGTGTGCCTTCACAGATAAACTATGTTATTAATACAAGATTTACAATTGAAAGAGGTTACGTGGTTGAAAGTAAACGCGGTGGTGGGGGATATATCCGGATTATTAAAGTTCGTGCTGATAATCAAGCCCATTTGCTGGAACAGATTTTACGTTTAATTAACCAAAGGCTATCACAGGCTGCTGCTGAAGATATTATCGGTAGATTAGTTACCGAAGAAGTTATTTCTTCTCGTGAAGCAAAACTTATGTTAAGTGTTATTGATCGTTCTGTTTTATATATTGAACTTCCCCATCGGGATGAATTAAGGGCAAGAATGGTTAAAGCCATGTTAACTTCATTGAAATATAAGTGAAAGTAGGGGAGACGGATGATTTGCCAGGAATGTAACGAAAGGCCGGCAACGTTTCACTTTACAAAAGTGATCAATGGTGAAAAAACAGAAGTTCATATTTGTGAACATTGTGCAAAAGAAAATAGTGATCTTTTTATGTTTAATACAAATACAGGTTTTTCACTGAATAATTTATTAACAGGCCTACTCAATATGGACCACGGTATTGCGAAGTCGGAAGAGCAAAATGCTTTTAAAACAGAAGAACTCCCACAATGTGACCGTTGTAAGATGACGTTTCACCAATTTAAAAAAGTAGGAAGATTTGGCTGCTCTAACTGTTATTCTACATTTAAACATTATATAACTCCAATTCTTAAAAGGGTTCATGGTGGAAATACACATCATACCGGGAAAATACCTAAAAGAATTGGGGGCGATCTTCATGTTAGGAAAGAGATTGAAGAATTGAAAAGTCAAATCCATACCTACATTGTTCAAGAAGAGTTTGAACAGGCGGCTAAAGCCAGAGATCAAATTAGGTTACTTGAAAAGAAATTAAGCAGCTCCAATGAGGAGGGATCATAAGTATGTCACTCCAAAACTTTATGAATAATGCAATGAGTGCCTGGATGAGTCAAGAAGGTCCTGATTCAGATATTGTGTTAAGCAGTCGTATTCGTTTAGCTCGAAATATTGAAAAGTATAAATTCCCAACACTTTCTACTAATGAAGAGTTACAAGATGTTCTAAATTTCTTTGAACACACATATGCAAATAAAACATTCCAAAATATTGGTCATTTGGAACTTCTAAAAATGAATGAGCTGCAACCAATTCAAAAGAGGGTGTTAGTAGAGAAGCATTTAATTAGTCCTAATCTTGCTGATCATTCCATCTCTGGAGGTTGTTTACTTTCGGAAAATGAAGAAGTAAGTATTATGCTGAATGAAGAAGATCATATTCGTATTCAGTGTTTATTTCCGGGGTTTCAGCTTGGAGAGGCATTGAGTATGGCCAATCAATTGGATGACTGGATTGAAGAAGAAGTGAATTATGCGTTTGATGAACAAAGAGGTTATTTAACGAGTTGCCCTACAAATGTAGGTACAGGTCTAAGAGCCTCAGTCATGATGCATCTGCCTGCTCTTGTCCTAACGCAAAAAATCAATCGCATTATTCCGGCAATTAATCAATTAGGATTAGTTGTTAGAGGAATTTATGGTGAAGGTAGCGAAGCTATAGGGAATCTCTTTCAAATCTCAAATCAAATTACACTTGGTAAATCTGAAAAAGATATTGTAGAGGATTTAATTAGTGTTGTTCAACAATTGATTGACCAAGAGAGATCAACCCGTGAAGCCCTTTATCAGTCCTCTCATACCCAACTTGAGGATCGGGTATACCGTTCTTTTGGAACCTTAGCATACAGCCGGATTATTGAATCAAATGAAACGGCAAAATGTTTGTCTGATGTTCGACTTGGAATTGATTTGGGTATTATTAAAGACATATCCAGAACAATCCTAAACGAACTTATGATTTTAACTCAACCAGGATTTTTACAGCAGTATTTTGGTGGACCATTACGTCCTAATGAAAGAGATATTCGACGGGCAGCACTCATTAGAGAGCGTCTAAATCTAGAAATGGATCGTAATAAACGGATGGAGGATGATGAATCATGATGTTTGGAAGATTTACAGAGCGCGCTCAAAAGGTATTAGCATTAGCACAAGAAGAAGCAGTTCGTTTAGGACATAATAATATTGGAACAGAGCATATTCTATTAGGTCTTGTAAGTGAAGGAGAAGGAATTGCTGCTAAAGCTTTGTTAGCATTAGGACTAGGGCCTGATAAAATTCAAAAAGAAGTAGAAGGCTTAATCGGAAGAGGTCAAGATGCATCACAAACAATCCATTATACACCAAGAGCAAAAAAGGTCATTGAGCTATCAATGGATGAAGCGAGAAAGCTGGGGCACTCATATGTTGGTACAGAACATATTCTTCTTGGTCTTATCCGTGAAGGAGAAGGAGTAGCAGCAAGAGTACTTAATAATTTAGGAGTAAGTTTAAATAAAGCGAGACAACAGGTTCTTCAATTACTAGGAAGTAATGAATCCTCAGCAAATCATCAAGGCGGAGGCATTACAAATGCCAATACACCAACTTTGGATAGTTTGGCCCGGGATTTAACAGCTATTGCTAGAGAAGGCAGCTTAGATCCGGTAATTGGAAGAAGCAAAGAAATCCAACGTGTGATTGAAGTGTTAAGTAGACGTACTAAGAATAACCCGGTATTAATTGGTGAGCCTGGAGTAGGTAAGACTGCCATCGCTGAAGGCTTAGCCCAACAGATTGTACAAAATGAAGTTCCTGAGATTTTAAGAGATAAACGTGTAATGACTTTAGATATGGGAACAGTTGTTGCCGGTACAAAATACCGAGGTGAGTTTGAAGATCGTCTTAAAAAGGTAATGGATGAAATCCGCCAAGCAGGAAACATTATCCTTTTCATTGATGAATTACACACATTAATTGGTGCTGGTGGAGCAGAAGGAGCAATAGATGCTTCGAATATCTTAAAACCTTCATTAGCAAGGGGTGAGTTGCAATGTATTGGTGCAACAACGCTTGATGAATATAGAAAATATATTGAAAAGGATGCAGCGTTAGAGCGTAGATTCCAACCAATACAAGTAGATGAACCGACTGTTGACGAAAGCGTTCAGATCTTAAAAGGATTACGTGACCGTTATGAGGCGCATCACAGAGTATCGATTACTGATGAGGCAATTGATGCAGCAGTAAAATTATCAGATCGTTACATTTCAGACCGTTTTCTACCAGATAAAGCAATTGATTTAATTGACGAAGCAGGATCAAAAGTACGCTTGCGTTCTTTTACAACACCTCCAAATCTAAAAGAACTGGAGTTAAAACTTGAAGAAATTCGCAAGGAAAAAGATGCATCTGTTCAAAGTCAGGAATTTGAAAAAGCAGCATCTTTACGCGATACAGAACAACGTCTACGCGAACAATTAGAGGAAACGAAGAAGACATGGAAAGAAAAGCAAGGCCAGGAAAATACTGAAGTAACGGTAGAAGATATCGCAATGGTTGTTTCTAGCTGGACCGGTGTTCCTGTTTCCAAATTAGCTCAAACAGAAACCGATAAACTTCTTAACATGGAAAGTCTACTGCATTCTAGAGTTGTTGGTCAGGAAGAAGCTGTTGTGGCTGTTGCAAAAGCGGTTCGACGTGCTCGTGCAGGATTAAAGGATCCTAAGCGTCCGATTGGTTCTTTCATTTTCCTAGGGCCTACAGGTGTCGGAAAAACCGAGCTTGCAAGAGCATTAGCTGAATCTATCTTTGGTGATGAGGATGCTATGATCCGTATAGATATGTCAGAATATATGGAGAAACATTCTACTTCCCGTTTAGTTGGTTCACCTCCAGGATATGTTGGGTATGATGAAGGTGGTCAATTAACAGAGAAAGTAAGAAGAAAACCTTATTCAGTTGTTCTTTTAGATGAAATTGAAAAGGCACATCCTGATGTATTTAATATCTTGCTTCAAGTGTTGGAAGATGGACGATTAACAGATTCAAAAGGACGTACAGTGGACTTTAGAAATACGATCTTAATTATGACATCCAATGTTGGAGCAAGTGAGTTAAAACGAAATAAATATGTTGGATTTAATGTGCAGGATGAAACACAAAATTACAAAGATATGAAGGATAAAGTTATGAATGAATTGAAACGTGCATTCAGACCGGAATTCATTAACCGTATCGATGAAATTATCGTGTTCCATTCTTTAGAGAAGAAACATTTAAAAGAAATCGTTTCGTTAATGTCAGACCAATTAACCAAACGACTAAAAGAACAAGATTTATCACTTGAGCTAACAGAGTCTGCTAAAGAGAAAATTGCTGATGAAGGTATTGATTTAGAATATGGAGCAAGACCATTACGTCGTTCTATACAGAAAAATGTTGAAGACCGTCTTTCTGAGGAACTATTAAAAGGAACAATTAATAAAGGTCAGAAAATTATTTTAGATGTTGAAAATGGCGAATTTGTTGTCAAAACCGATGAGAAAGAAGAAGTAAAGGCAAATTAACATATGAAAAAAGTTGAGGCACACTTTCTGTTGTGTGCCTCACTTTCTTTTTAGTTGAAAATCAAATCCACTTACATATTCCAACACATGTTAAAATTTTAAAATGAACATTTATCCCCAAACGATTTGTTTGTATTTACTATCATAATTTGCTCGTCTACTTGCTAATCTAATAAGAGAGGAATATTTGAATGGCGAAATCAAAGGTGAAATTTATTTGTCAATCCTGTGGTTATGAATCACCAAAATGGATGGGAAAATGCCCAGGCTGCGGTGAATGGAATAAGATGACAGAAGAAGTACTAAAGTCTGCATCTCCTCGTAGGGCAGTGTTTGCTCATTCTAACCAAACTGTACAAAAACCCTCCCCCATAACAACAATTGAAACAACCCAAGAACCAAGAATATTTACAAATTTAAAAGAATTTAACCGTGTATTAGGCAGTGGTATTGTGAAAGGATCTCTAGTGCTAATTGGTGGGGACCCTGGAATTGGAAAATCGACATTGTTATTACAAGTATCTTCCCAGTTGGCAGATAACGGGAATGATGTTTTATATATTTCTGGCGAGGAATCGGTAAAGCAAACAAAATTAAGAGCGGATCGTTTAGGAGTAAAGTCAAATAAATTACTAGTCTTATCAGAAACAGATCTAAGCTTTATTTCAAAAGCTATCGAGGATACGAATCCATCCTTTGTTGTAGTAGACTCTATACAAACTGTCTACCATAGTGAAATAAGTTCTGCACCAGGTAGTGTATCACAGGTAAGGGAATCAACTGCAGAATTAATGAGGATTGCCAAAACAAAAGGTATTGCGATTTTTATTGTGGGCCATGTTACAAAAGAGGGATCAATAGCAGGGCCAAGATTACTTGAACATATGGTTGATACTGTGTTGTATTTTGAGGGAGAAAGACACCACACATATAGGATTCTTCGCGCAGTGAAAAACCGCTTTGGGTCTACAAATGAAATGGGTATTTTTGAAATGAAGGAAGCTGGTTTAGAAGAAGTTCTAAATCCTTCTGAAATATTTCTTGAGGAGCGCTCAAAAGGTGCAGCAGGTTCAACCGTAGTTGCATCTATGGAAGGTACACGCTCTGTTTTAGTTGAAATACAGGCACTTATATCTCCAACGAGCTTTGGAAATCCACGAAGAATGGCCACAGGTATAGATCATAATCGGGTACCATTGTTAATGGCTGTTTTAGAAAAACGAGTAGGTCTTTTATTGCAAAATCAAGATGCTTATCTAAAAGTAGCCGGCGGTGTAAAACTAGATGAACCTGCGATTGATTTAGCTGTTGCTGTAAGTATCGCATCAAGCTTTAAAGATGCACCACCAAAACCGACAGACGTAATTATTGGTGAAGTAGGATTAACTGGTGAAGTTCGAAGAGTATCAAGAATTGAACAGAGAGTAATCGAGGCAGCTAAGCTCGGATTTAAGAGAGCAATTATTCCAGAAGCAAATATTGGAGGATGGAATCCACCGGAAGACATTGAAATAATTGGGGTTAAAAATGTAGCGGAGGCTCTCCAGAAAACTTTAGGAGGATCGTAAATGACAGACATAGAGAGTAAGTCGGGTGAAAAGACATTAAACGAAATTCTGCAGTTTGTTGCACCGGGGACACCTATAAGAGAGGGAATTGAAAATGTCCTTCGCGCAAAAACAGGTGGTTTAATTGTCGTTGGTCATAATGAAAAGGTAAAAAAGGTTATTGATGGCGGCTTTGCAATAGGGTGTGCTTTTTCATCGGCTCATTTATATGAACTAGCAAAAATGGACGGAGCAATTATTTTGAGTGATTCCGGTAACAAAATTATGTATGCAAATGCACAACTGGTCCCCGACTCTTCAATTTATTCTTCGGAAACAGGAATGAGGCACAGAACCGCAGAGCGTGTGGCGAAACAGACTGGTAATTTAGTAATTGCGATCTCTCAAAGAAGAAATGTCATTACGTTGTATCATGGAGAGCTTAGATATGCACTGCGTGAAATTGGTGTTATTTTAACAAAGGCTAACCAGGCTATTCAAACATTGGAAAAATATAAAATAGTCCTTGATCAATCCATTTTAACATTAGGTGCTTTAGAGCTCGAAGAACTCGTTACTTTTAAAGAAGTATTACAAGTGCTTCACCGTTTTGAGATGGTCTTGAGAATTAAAGATGAAATTATTGACTATGTGAATGAGTTGGGAGCAGAGGGGCATTTGATTAGACTGCAGTTAGCAGAACTTCTTACAGGTGTAGAGGAGGAAGCAGCACTGTTAATTAAAGATTATGCCCAAGACAAATCAGTTGATCCTTACCCTATTATCCAACAGCTTCAAGATCTATCCAGCTTTGAGCTTTTAGAAGATGCAGTTCTTTTCAAATTACTTGGTTATTCTTCTTTTACGAATGTAGATAGTCCAGTTATTTCAAGAGGTTATCGTATTTTAAACAAAATTCCGCGACTACCCACGATAATTATTGAAAATTTAGTGACAACATATAAAAATTTGAAACTTATTATGGGCGCATCCGTAGAACAGTTAGATGAAGTGGAAGGGATAGGTGAGGTAAGGGCAAAGAAAATCAAAGAAGGTTTAAAAAGATTACAAGATCAGCTTCTCATTGATCGTCATATATAAGAAGATTTCATGAAACTTTTCATATTTTTGTTTTAATTACTGAAAAATAGGGTATATTAAAATTGTTTTTATTGTGTGGATTTGGTTCAACATTACAAGCTTGTATCAATCTATTTACAAATTAAGATAACTATTTCACAAGCTTCAGAATTAGGATAAAGTAGTAATAACTCAGAGGGAGGTGAAGGTATGTTAATTAAACGCATAATCCAATTGCTTTTTCTAAGTATCGGTGGAATGCTGGGAATTCTTTTTATACCGGAACTACTTGAATTAATGAATATGCAGGACATACCTTTTATTAACACGCCTTATACATTGGCAGTAATAGGTGCAATTATATTTTTTATCGTAACGTTTTGGTTAGTTGATTATGTTGTAAATTGGATTAAAGTATTAGAAGAGGCTGTTGTTAAGGCTCCTGTAACAGATGTACTATTTGGTAGTTTAGGATTAATCTTTGGTCTTATAGTTGCTTTTCTTATTGTTATTCCTTTAAAAGATATCCAATACCAGGTATTTAACACCATCATTCCAATCTTTTTAACGCTATTATTAGGATATTTAGGGTTCCAGGTCGGTTTCAAGAAAAGAGACGAACTTATTAATTTATTCTCTGCTCCAAATCGTATTGGAAAGAAAAAAGGCGGGCCTGACGAAGAAGTAGAAAATGAGGATAAAAAGTTAAAAATTTTGGACACAAGTGTCATCATTGATGGAAGAATCGCTGATATTTGTCAAACAGGGTTTTTGGAAGGAACGATTGTTATTCCTCAATTTGTATTAGAGGAGCTCCAGCATATTGCCGATTCATCTGATGTATTAAAGAGAAATCGCGGTAGAAGAGGACTGGATATCCTGAATAGAATTCAAAAAGAACTTTCAATAAATGTAGAGATTTATGAAGGTGATTTTGAAGAAATTCAAGAGGTAGACAGTAAATTGGTTAAATTGGCTAAGCTTACATCGGGTGTTGTCGTAACCAATGATTTTAATTTAAATAAAGTATGTGAACTTCAAAAAGTTGCTGTATTAAATATTAATGATTTAGCAAATGCTGTTAAGCCGGTTGTATTGCCTGGAGAGGAAATGAATGTTCAGGTTATTAAAGATGGCAAGGAACACAATCAAGGGATTGCTTATCTAGATGATGGAACGATGATCGTTGTTGAGGAAGGCCGAAATTATATTGGCAAACATATTGATGTATTAGTAACAAGTGTTCTTCAGACGTCAGCTGGAAGAATGATCTTTGCCAAGCCAAAGCTTTTAGAAAAAGCACTGTAATTATATAAAAGTGGGGTCAGGTTCCAGGCAAAAGGAACCTGGCCCTTTGTTTTATATATTTTATTATTCTATTAGAAAGTATAAAATGGAATGGGGACAGATAAAGATATTAGAGTTCCGAAAACCACAAATGTTCCATTAACGTAAAATTTAATTCGTTTAAGGAGTAACTTTATGAACTATCAAGTAATCATACCTGCTGCAGGACAAGGGAAGCGTATGAAAGCAGGGAAAAACAAACAATTTATCGAGTTGAATGAAACACCTATCATTATTCATACATTAAAAGTATTTGAAGAACATACCCAATGTTCAGGTATTATCTTGGTTATTAATGAATCGGAAAAAGCTGATTTTCAATATCTTATTGAAAAGTTTCGAATACAAAAGGTTCATCAATTTGTCCTAGGTGGTACTGAAAGGCAGTATAGTGTTTATAATGGGTTAAAGGCAGTGAAAGATGATGAACTTGTACTTGTTCATGATGGTGCAAGACCATTTGTTACTCAAAAGAGAATTGAGAATTTAGTGGAAAAGGCAGTTGATACAGGAGCAGCCATTCTTGCTGTCCCTGTAAAGGACACCATTAAAAAAGTCGAAGAAGGAATTGTCTCTGAAACTGTTGAAAGATCAACTCTATGGTCTGTACAAACACCACAGGCCTTTCAAATAAAATTGCTTTTAGAGGCACATGATAAAGCAAGAAATGAAGGATATCTAGGTACAGATGATGCAAGTTTGTTAGAAAGAGTGGGACGACCTGTATCAATTGTAACAGGGGATTATACGAATATAAAAATCACAACACCAGAAGACCTCTATATTGCAGAGGCTATCTTAAAGAGAAATGGGGAGAAAAAATGATAAGAGTAGGACAAGGATTTGATGTGCACCAATTGGTGGAAGGGCGTTCTCTAATTATTGGCGGTATTGAAATCCCTTATGAACAAGGACTATTAGGTCATTCAGATGCTGACGTTTTATTACATACAGTTGCAGATGCCTGTTTAGGTGCGATTGCAGAAGGAGATATAGGAAAACATTTTCCGGATACAGATCCGGATTTTAAAGATGCTGATTCAGCTAAATTGTTAGCTCATGTTTGGGACCTGGTGAAAAGTCGAGGGTACGAATTAGGAAATATTGATTGTACGATTATCGCACAAAAACCAAAGATGGCTCCATATATTGATCAAATGAGAACACGTATTGCGGAACTCTTGGAAGCAGATATTTCACAGGTAAATGTTAAAGCAACAACAACAGAGAAGTTGGGTTTCACTGGCAGACAAGAGGGAATTGCCTCACAAGCAACAGTGTTAATACAGAAGCGCTCGTAAATAGTTTAATTATTTTTGTGTCTTATCATCTTTGGTGATAAAATGAATTCTGATTATACTATGATGTGAACGATAAGGTTTTTTACATATAGGATTTTACTGAGAAATAACGGAGGTAGAAAAAATGACAAATGAAGTTAGAGTACGTTATGCCCCAAGCCCAACGGGACATTTACATATTGGTAACGCAAGAACAGCATTATTTAATTATTTATTTGCAAAAAATCAAGGCGGTAAGTTCATTATCCGAATTGAAGATACAGATAAGAAACGAAATATCGCTGGTGGAGAGGAAAGCCAGCTTAAGTACTTGAGATGGCTTGGAATTGATTGGGATGAAAGTGTTGATGTTGGTGGAGAGTACGGTCCATATCGCCAATCAGAAAGAAATGATATTTATAAAAAATATTATGAAGAGCTTCTAGAAAAAGGATTGGCTTATAAATGCTATTGCACGGAAGAAGAATTAGAAAAAGAGCGTGAAGAACAAATTTCACGTGGTGAAACGCCTATGTATTCCGGTAAGCATGCAAACTTAACGGTTGAAGAGCAAAAGGAATTGGAAGCAAAAGGCTTAAAGGCAAGTATACGTTTTAGAGTCCCGGCTAATAAAGAATACCGATTCTTTGATATGGTCAAAGGAGACATTTCTTTTGAATCTGAAGGCATGGGTGATTTTGTTATTGTCAAGAAAGATGGTACACCAACTTATAACTTTGCTGTTGCTGTTGATGACCATCTTATGAAAATCTCCCATGTTCTTAGAGGAGAAGATCATATTTCAAATACTCCAAAGCAAATGATGATTTATGAAGCTTTTGGATGGGAAATCCCTATTTTTGGTCATATGACATTAATTGTGAATGAAAGCCGTAAGAAGTTAAGTAAGCGTGATGAATCAATTATTCAGTTCATTGAGCAGTATGAAGAACTGGGCTATTTGCCAGATGCGTTATTTAATTTTATTTCTTTACTTGGATGGTCACCAGTAGGAGAAGAAGAAGTATTTACGAAGAATCAGCTTATTGAAATATTTGATGCAACTCGTTTGTCAAAATCACCGGCTGTATTTGATACACAAAAATTAGCATGGATGAATAATCAATATATTAAACAACTTGAGGTAGAAAAACTTATTCCACTTGCATTACCGCATTTAGTGAAGGCAGGTAAAGTTCCTGAAGATATGGGCAATGAAGAAAAGGAAAGAACAAACCAGTTAATTGCTTTGTATCAAGATCAACTAAACTACGGTGCAGAAATAATTCAATTAACTGAACTATTCTTCAAAGAAGACATTAGCTATGATGAAGAAGCTAAACAAGTTCTTGAAGGGGAACAAGTTCCTGAAGTGCTAAAAGCTTTTCAGCATGAAATTAAGCATGCAGATGATTTTACAGCTGAAACAATTAAAGGTTTAATTAAGGCTGTACAAAAAACATCAGGTCAGAAAGGCAAAAATTTGTTTATGCCAATTCGTGTTGCAACAACAGGGCAAACACATGGACCTGATTTGCCAAAATCTATCGCAGTATTAGGAAAAGATACTGTCCTAACAAGAATAAAAAATATTATTAGTTAACATTTAGATAAAAATGTAATATAGTAGGGTTAACTATATTTAAAGCGTTGATAAGGAGAGTAGAGTTTTATTTCCTTCTTAGAGAGAACCCTCAGAGGCTGGAAGGGGTTTAAGAGAAATAATTCTTGAAATGCACCTTTGAGTCTTTTACTAAACGTCTTTTAAAGCGACTAGTAAGTAAAAGCGTGTCGCTCTACGTTACAGAGCTAAAGTTGAGGTGAGAGGAAATACGTCTTTTACCTAAACAGAGTGGAACCGCGCATCAAAGCGTCTCTGTCATTGTACAGAGGCGCTTTTTTATATTTTAAAAAGGTAAATCCGTTAAACAAGTTGGGGATTGGGGGTAAAATCAGTGTTAAAAATGATGAAGGAAGACGTTGATATTGTTTTCGAGCAAGATCCTGCAGCAAGAAGTTATTTTGAAGTTATCTTAACTTATTCAGGGCTACATGCCATTTGGAGTCATCGTATTGCACATGCATTGTATAAAAGGAAGCTCTTCTTCTTAGCGAGAGCTGTCTCTCAAATAAGTAGATTTTTCACAGGAGTAGAAATTCATCCTGCAGCAAGAATTGGACGTCGTTTCTTTATCGACCATGGAATGGGAGTTGTTATCGGTGAAACATGTGAAATAGGAGATAATGTTACTGTTTTTCAGGGAGTTACCTTAGGTGGGACCGGCAAGGAAAAGGGAAAGCGGCATCCAACCATTAAAGATCATGCCTTAATAGCAACGGGAGCAAAAGTGTTAGGGTCTATTACTGTCGGGGCATACTCTAAAATAGGAGCAGGTTCTGTTGTACTAAAAGATGTTCCCGATCATTCAACTGTTGTAGGTATACCTGGAAAAGTAGTGATTCAGAATGGAAGAAGAGTAGGTCAGGATTTGAACCATTGTGATCTTCCAGATCCAGTAGCAGACCGATTTAAAGAACTTGAAACGGAATTGGCTAATTTGAGATATGAAGTACAACAATTTAAGAAAGGAACGAGTGAACATGACAATAAAGTTGTACAATACGCTAACGAGACAAAAAGAAACATTTGAGCCCCTTGAAGCAGGGAAAGTGAAAATGTATGTTTGCGGTCCGACTGTCTATAACTATATTCATATAGGAAACGCTAGACCGGCGATTGTATATGATACCGTTAGAAGATATTTAGAGTACCGGGGATATGAAGTAACGTTTATTTCAAACTTTACAGATGTTGATGATAAATTAATAAAAGCAGCAAATGAGCTTGGAGAAGATGTGCCAACAATAGCAGACCGATTTATTGATGCTTATTACGAAGATGTTTCTGCCCTTGGATGCAAACGTGCTACGATTCATCCACGTGTGACAGAAAACATTGATATTATTATTGACTTTATTCAAGCGTTAATTGATAAAGGATATGCATATGAAGCGGGTGGAGATGTTTATTATAAAACCCGTGAATTCAAGGAGTATGGTAAGCTTTCTCATCAATCAATTGAGGAGTTGCGTCTTGGAAATCGAATTGAGGTTGGCGATAAAAAACAAGATGCATTGGATTTTGTACTATGGAAAGCTGCAAAAGAAGGAGAAATTTCCTGGGAAAGTCCTTGGGGACATGGAAGACCTGGTTGGCATATTGAGTGCTCTGCTATGGCGAAGAAATATTTGGGAGATACTATAGACATTCATGCTGGTGGTCAGGATCTAACATTTCCACACCATGAGAACGAAATAGCTCAGTCGGAAGCAGTAACGGGAAAACTATTTTCAAAGTACTGGATGCATAACGGCTACATTAATATCAATAACGAAAAGATGTCTAAATCACTGGGTAACTTTGTATTAGTCCACGATATCATTAAGGAAATTGATCCACAGATTGTTCGATTCTTTATGCTATCTGTACACTACAGACACCCAATTAATTTTTCTCAAGAGTTACTTGAAAGCACAGAAAATGCTTTTGGAAGATTAACAACATCTTATGGTAATCTTAAACATCGCAAAAACAGCAGCAATAATCTAACAGAGAATGACCAAGAGTGGCTTGATAAAATCAACTCCTATAAAGAACAATTTATTAAAGAAATGGATGATGATTTTAATACAGCAAATGCGATTTCGGTTTTATTCGATCTATCCAAACAAGCTAACTATTACATGCAGGAACTAAATACATCAGAAGAAGTTATCCAAGCTTTTCTTGATCAATTAGACATGCTCGGAAATGTTTTAGGTGTAACATTTAGTTCAACTGACTTGCTGGATGAAGAAATTGAACTAATGATTGAACAGCGCATTCAAGCCAGAAAAGATCGTAATTTTGCATTAGCAGATGAAATACGTGATAAATTAAAAGATTTAAACATCATATTAGAGGACACTCCTCAAGGAACAAGATGGAAGCGTAATTGATTACACGATGAAATATTAGGGAATAAAGATATTAGCAAGGAAGTGGCAGAGTGATCGTTCTGATCAAGGCGCTTGCGCTTTTGTTTACTCTGCCATTTTAAGAAAAGAGGACCAACATGTTTTTAGATGTTAAGACAATTAAAGACTCTAAGCATTTAAATAGCTTGGCTTTGGCGTATATTGGAGATGCTGTTTTTGAAATTTATGTGAGGCATTATCTCTTATCAAAAGGAACGATTCGCCCAAACCAGCTGCATAATCAAGCGAAAAGGTTTGTGTCGGCAAAGGCACAGGCAAGCGTTTTGCACCATTTCTATTCCCAGGAAATTTTCTCTGAAGAGGAACAAGGTGTTTTAAGACGTGGAAGAAATGCAAAATCGGGGACAATTCCTAAAAATACTAATGTTCAAACATATCGATACAGTACTTCTTTTGAAGCACTTATCGGATACTTATATTTAGAAAAAAAACATGAACGTCTTGAGGAATTGATTCAGCAATCCTTTGAATTTGTTGATGGTGAAAAGGAGGGGTTATCATGAGTGAAGATTTCATTATAGGTCGGAACCCTGTTATTGAAGTGCTAAAATCCTCACGGGATATTAATAAGATTTGGGTGGCTGAAAACTCATTAAAAGGACAAGCGCAGCAAATTACAAAGCTGGCGAAAGAAAGAGGAATCACGATTAATTTTGTTCCAAAAAAGAAAATTGATCAAATGGTAGAAGGAAATCATCAGGGTGTTATTGCACAAGTTGCTGCTTATGAATATGTTCATGTTGATGATATATTGAATGTAGCAGAACAGCGGGGAGAATTACCGTTTCTATTGCTCTTAGATGAAATAGAAGATCCTCATAACTTAGGGTCTATTATGAGAACAGCAGATGCTGTTGGTGCACATGGGATTGTCATTCCCAAGCGTAGAGCAGTCGGACTCACAGCAACAGTTGCGAAATCATCAACAGGGGCAATCGAACATATACCTGTAGCAAGAGTAACCAATATGGCAAGAACGATCGATGAGTTAAAGGAAAAGGGATTATGGATTGTAGGGACAGATGCGAAAGGTGCAGATGATTATCGAAACCTTGATGGTAAGATGTCCTTAGCTCTGATAATTGGGAGTGAAGGTAAAGGGATTGGCCGGTTAATCAAGGAGAAATGCGACTTTCTTATCAAAATGCCGATGGTTGGCCATGTTACTTCACTGAATGCATCTGTTGCAGCCAGTCTTTTAATGTATGAGGTATACAGAAAGCGATTCCCTTTAGGGGAGTAGTCTAAAATGGATATCCTTTTAGTGGATGGATATAACATTATTGGTGCTTGGCCATACTTACAAAAGCTTAAGAAAGATGGTTTGGCAGAAGCACGGGATCTTTTAATTGAAAAAATGGCTGAATACCAGGCATATACGGGTTTTAGGGTGATTATCGTTTTTGATGCCCATATGGTAAAAGGAATTGAGAAAAAACAAAAAAATTACCGTGTAGAGGTAATTTTTACGCGCGAAAATGAAACCGCGGATGAAAGAATAGAAAAGCTCGCTATTTCATTAAGCAATATAAAAACACAGGTTCATGTGGCAACTTCGGATTTCACTGAACAATGGGCGATATTCGGACAGGGAGCATTGAGGAAATCTGCCAGGGAACTTTTAAATGAAATGAATTCAATTGAAAATAGAATTCAACATAAAGTGAAGAAAATTGAGCAAAAGCGGCCTGCATCAAAAATCGCCATTCCGGAAGATGTAATGGAAAAACTGGAGAAGTGGCGTAGGGGTGATGTATAGGAGAAAATAAAATGATAAACTTTATTTTTTGGACACGCTAAACGCAAGATGTATAAGTCTATATCAGTATATGATGTTGCAAGTCAGTCTGTTGTGTCAGCTTCATGAGATGCTTGTACTTTCGAACTTGGTTGACGCTTACAAAATGAATACTGTATACTATTGTTATCTTGCGTGCGGTCGGGGGGATCGGCTTGAATTCACCAATCAACAAAGATAATGTCAGCAGGGAAGAATTAGATTTATTGGAAGATGAAAAATTGGTTGAACTTGTTCACGATGGGGACAGTGAGGCACTCGACTTCTTGATTACAAAGTACCGTAACTTTGTTCGGGCGAAGGCAAGATCATATTTTCTTATTGGCGCGGATCGTGAGGATATTATCCAGGAAGGGATGATTGGTTTATACAAAGCAATCCGGGACTTCAAGGAGGACAAGCTTACTTCATTTAAAGCATTTGCCGAGTTATGCATTACAAGGCAAATTATTACCGCAATCAAAACGGCAACTCGCCAAAAACACATTCCACTAAATTCCTATGTATCATTGGACAAGCCTATATATGATGAAGAATCCGATCGGACACTTATGGATGTTATTACCGGTGCTAAGGTAATGGATCCTGAAGAACTCATTATTAACCAAGAAGAGTTTGATGACATTGAGGTGAAAATGGGAGAATTATTAAGTGATCTCGAGCGCAAAGTTTTGGCTCTTTACTTGGATGGCAGATCATATCATGAAATTTCTGAAGAATTGAATCGTCATGTGAAATCAATTGATAATGCGCTGCAACGAGTAAAAAGAAAGCTGGAGCGCTATTTAGAATTAAGAGAGATTAGTTTATAACGAGTAGATAGGTCGATTTTATCGTTTATTGACGAAAAAAATTTACTATGATACAGTTTTAAAGAATATAAAGTTGCGGTAGGTGACGACATGCGAAAAAAGATCATTATGGCATGCACATCTTGTGGAAGTCGAAATTATACTACAATGAAAAACACAACTAGTTCAAACGACCGATTAGACGTCAAAAAGTTTTGCAAAGTATGTAATTCGCATACAAACCACCGTGAAACAAAATAGCCCTTATTTTATTTCTTACACGAAGTTTCCCTATTATTCCTGGAGGTAGCTCAATGCAACGTTTAATTAGTTTTTTCCGAGATGTTACTCGTGAAATGAAAAAGGTTAGTTGGCCTAAAGGTAAAGAGCTAACAAAGTATACAATTACGGTTGTTTCAACTGTGACGTTTGTTGCAGTGTTCTTTGCGGTTATTGACCTAGGTATTTCTTCTTTAATTCGTTTGTTTTTTGAATAACAAATGGAAAATCGTGCTATAATAGAAAATATTAATCTTTGTCTGCAAAACCCGTTAAACGGGTTTTTTCATTGTATAAAAAAGTAATAACATTTGTTTAACTTTGACCAAGGCGCTAGCGCTTTTGGACTAAACAAGAGTGAAATAGATTATTTTAACCTATTGTGGGGAGGGAAGGACAAGTTGTCCTGATGCTATGGAAAAGAATTGGTATGTAGTGCACACTTATTCAGGCTATGAAAATAAAGTGAAAGCAAATCTTGAAAAGCGTGTAGAATCGATGGGTATGGAAGATAAAATTTTCCGTGTTGTTGTGCCTGAAGAGGAAGAAACAGATTTTAAGGACGGTAAGAAAAAAGTTGTAAAGAAAAAAGTATTCCCTGGTTATGTGTTAGTTGAAATTGTTATGACTGACGACTCCTGGTATGTCGTTAGAAACACACCGGGTGTAACAGGATTTGTTGGTTCTGCCGGTCATGGTTCAAAACCAACACCACTATTACCTGATGAAGTAAGTTTTATTTTAAAACGCATGGGTATGGATGAGCGTCGAGTGGAATTTGATTTTGAGTTAAAGGAAACAGTTAAAGTAACAGAAGGGCCGTTTGCTAACTTTACAGGATCAATTGAAGAAATTGACCATGACAAGAATAAACTAAAAGTTCTTGTTAATATGTTTGGCCGTGAAACACCGGTAGAATTAGATTTTGCGCAGGTTGATAAATTATAATCTGAAAAAACTTGAAATCATTTACGAAAAGTGGTAATATTTCATAGGTCAGTATGTCTCAAAGGTTTGGGATATAATTTTGATCAGAAATAATCATTTCTGTATGTATAAGGGTAGGTAAACTCAATGTGAGTTGCCCTAATTTTACCATTTAATTGAGATTGAATGGTTAGATGAGTGGGAGGGTTTTAACCCATTTACCACATCACGGACTTAAGGAGGTGTGTCTCGTGGCTAAAAAAGTAATTAAAATTGTAAAATTGCAAATTCCTGCAGCGAAAGCTAATCCAGCACCACCAGTTGGTCCTGCATTAGGTCAAGCTGGTGTTAATATCATGGGATTCTGTAAAGAGTTTAACGCTCGTACAGCTGATCAAGCTGGTTTAATCATTCCAGTTGAAATCACGGTATTCGAGGACCGTTCATTTACATTTATTACGAAAACTCCACCTGCTGCTGTATTACTTAAGAAAGCAGCTGGAATTGAGTCTGGTTCTGGTGAGCCAAACCGTAATAAAGTAGCGACTGTTAAACGTGACAAAGTACGTGAAATCGCTGAAACAAAAATGCCTGATTTAAACGCAGCAAGCGTTGAATCAGCAATGCGTATGGTTGAAGGTACTGCACGTAGTATGGGTATCGTTATCGAAGACTAATAATGATTTAGTCTGGTATGTTTTAGGGGGTTGCGAGTTTGCTTAAAAACAAGTTCGCAACCTTTATTCGTGGGAGGTTATTCCGCTAAAACCACTAAGGAGGAAATAAAAATGGCTAAAAAAGGTAAGAAGTTTTTAGAAGCTGCTAAACTTGTAGACCGTGCTAAATTTTACCCGGTACAAGAAGCAGTTGAACTAGTGAAAAAGACTAGTGTGGCAAAATTTGATGCGACTGTAGAAGTTGCTTTCCGTTTAGGAGTAGACCCTAAGAAAGCAGACCAACAAATCCGTGGAGCAGTAGTACTTCCAAATGGTACTGGTAAAACTCAACGTGTGTTAGTTTTTGCTAAAGGTGAAAAAGCGAAAGAAGCTGAAGCGGCTGGTGCTGATTATGTAGGAGATGCAGATTACATCAACAAAATCCAACAAGGTTGGTTTGAATTTGACGTAATCGTAGCTACACCTGACATGATGGGTGAAGTTGGTAAATTAGGTCGTGTATTAGGACCAAAAGGTTTAATGCCAAACCCTAAAACTGGTACAGTTACATTTGATGTAACAAAAGCTGTTAATGAAATCAAAGCTGGTAAAGTTGAATACCGTCTTGATAAAGCTGGTATCATCCACGTACCTATCGGAAAAGTTTCATTTGAAGATAGCAAACTTGTTGAGAACTTCACAACAGTTTATGAAACTTTACTAAAAGCTAAGCCATCTGCAGCTAAAGGTACTTACATGAAGAGCGTAAATGCTACTTCTACTATGGGACCTGGTGTGAAAGTAGATTCTTCAAGCTTCGCTGTAAAATAATAACTATTGACTTCATAAAGAAGTTTATATATAATTATCAATGTTGTTTAAACGAATATCGCTATACCGTAGACAGTAGGTGCAATTAGCTTAAATATCCTACCGAGGTGTATTTACGAATAAAGCATGTTTTGCTTATTGTATATACAAAACCTCCATGTCTATCGTGGAGGTTTTTCAATGACCAACACCGAACGGTACTAGTGTTACATGAATCTACAGGAGGTGTAACAATGAGCGCAATTATCGAACAAAAGAAACAGATCGTAGATGAGATTTCTACTAAGTTCCGTGATAGTAAGTCTACAATCGTTGTAGATTACCGTGGACTAACTGTTAGTGAAGTAACTGAATTACGTAAGCAATTACGTGAAGCGGGAATTGACTTCAAAGTTTACAAAAACACAATGACTCGCCGTGCTGTTGAGCAAGCTGAGATTACTGGTCTTAACGATGTGTTAACTGGACCTAATGCTATTGCTTTCAGTAATGACGACGTTGTTGCTCCAGCAAAAATCATTAACGATTTTGCTAAAAAGCACGAAGCTCTTGAAATTAAAGCTGGTGTTATCGAAGGTAATGTCGCATCTGTTGAAGAAGTGAAAGCTCTTGCTGAACTTCCATCACGCGAAGGCTTACTTTCTATGTTGCTTAGCGTTCTTCAAGCTCCTATTCGTAACTTTGCTCTTGCTACTAAAGCAGTTGCAGATCAAAAAGAAGAACAAGGTGCTTAATCTGAACGAAGTTGCATGTGCATGACAATAAAAACTATTAATTGAAAAATCAAGGAGGAAATTATAATGACTCAAGAACAAATCATTGAAGCAGTTAAAAATATGACTGTTTTAGAATTAAACGACTTAGTTAAAGCAATCGAAGAAGAGTTTGGTGTAACTGCTGCAGCTCCTGTAGCTGTTGCTGCTGCTGGTGGCGAAGCTGCTGCAGAACAAACTGAATTTGACGTAGTACTTGCAAGTGCTGGCGGACAAAAAATCAAAGTTATCAAAGTTGTACGTGAAGCTACTGGCTTAGGCTTAAAAGAAGCTAAAGAATTAGTAGACAACGCTCCAAAAGCTCTTAAAGAAGGCGTTTCTAAAGAAGAAGCTGAAGAATTAAAAGCTAAACTTGAAGAAGTTGGAGCTTCTGTAGAAGTTAAGTAATTAATATAAATATATAGAAAGCTCGCCATCATAGGCGGGCTTTTTATATATCGTAAAAAAAGTTGTATAAAATGACGTTATTATGTAAATCCTATACTTCTGAAAGAGGAGGAACTTGTATGAGTGATCATTATTATTCAGAAAAGCCTACTGTACAAAGTGAACGAAAGACTTGGTCGTTTTTGTTAAAAGGTCACCTCTTTACATTTCAAAGTGATCGTGGGGTGTTTTCAAAAAATGAAGTGGATTTTGGTTCCCGTCTTTTAATAGAAGCGTTTGACCTCCCTGAAATTGAAGGGGATTTTTTAGATGTTGGATGCGGGTATGGACCGATTGGTCTCTCGATTGCGAAATATTTTAACAGACATGTAGATATGATAGATATTAATGATCGTGCTGTAGAATTAGCTAAAGATAATGCGAAATTAAACAAGGTTGAGAATGTGAAAATCCTCCAAAGTAACCTATTTGAAAACATACAGGATGATCAAGTATATGCAGCTATTTTGACAAATCCGCCCATACGTGCCGGAAAAAAAGTTGTTCATCAGATTTTTGAAAGAAGTTATGATCATTTATCTGATGGTGGAGAGCTTTGGGTTGTAATCCAGAAGAAACAGGGAGCGCCTTCTACAATTGATAAACTAAATGAGATGTTTTCAGAAGTTGATGTTGTTGAGAAGAAAAAAGGCTATTATATCATTAAAGCTAAAAAATGTTGACTCCAAATTTCTGTTGTGTTAGTATTATAAAATGCCAATATATAATTTCCATAACTATCTATTTTTTGAGAAAAAAGATGTTTAAAAGATAGCTTTTTGGAGATACTTATAAAATCAAAAGTACGTTTAAATTGTGGTTTTCTTACTAGAAACCCTTTTTATTTTTTGTTTTTTCCTTGCGTCTGTACTAGAATTTCCTATGTTTTTATTTCAGATATTTTATTGGTAGTATATTAAGATATTATGTTTAAAGAGAATGATCTTATGTGAGTTCTCTTATTCGTCTGTCTAAAAAAAAGGTATACATAATGGTACGACGCAAAACCTATTACGCTTGATTTGAGGGGTGAATGAGTTGACAGGTCAACTAGTTCAGTATGGACGACACCGCCAACGCAGAAGTTATGCACGCATTAGTGAAGTGTTAGAATTACCAAATCTTATTGAGATTCAAACCTCTTCCTATCAGTGGTTTCTTGATGAGGGCTTGAGAGAAATGTTCCAGGATATTTCTCCTATTGAGGATTTCACTGGTAACCTCTCGCTAGAGTTTATTGATTATAGCTTGGGAGATCCTAAGTATCCTGTAGAGGAATCAAAAGAACGCGATGTTACCTACTCAGCGCCATTACGTGTGAAGGTGCGTTTGATTAACAAGGAAACTGGTGAAGTAAAAGATCAGGATGTCTTTATGGGAGATTTTCCTCTCATGACAGAAACAGGTACATTTGTGATTAATGGAGCAGAGCGCGTTATCGTGTCTCAATTGGTCCGTTCACCAAGTGTTTATTACAGTGGTAAAGTAGATAAAAATGGTAAAAAAGGCTTTACTGCGACTGTTATCCCAAACCGTGGAGCATGGTTAGAATACGAAACAGATGCGAAAGATGTTGTTTATGTACGTATTGATCGTACTCGTAAATTACCAGTGACTGTCTTGTTACGTGCTCTTGGGTTTGGCTCTGATCAAGAAATCACCGATTTACTAGGTGAAAATGAGTACTTACGTAATACTCTTGATAAGGATAATACGGAAAGTACAGAGAAGGCTCTGCTTGAAATCTATGAGCGTCTTCGCCCTGGTGAGCCACCAACTGTGGATAATGCCAAGAGTTTATTAGATTCGAGATTTTTTGATCCAAAGCGCTATGATCTAGCGAATGTTGGTCGCTATAAAATTAATAAAAAGCTTCACATTAAGAATCGTCTTTTCAACCAAAGATTAGCTGAAACGCTTGTAGACCCTGAAACAGGTGAGATTATTGCAGAAAAAGGCGCAATGATTGACAGAAGAACGCTTGATCGTATTCTTCCAAACCTGGAGAGTGGTGTAGGGTTTAAAAAAGAACAGCCATCAGGCGGCGTTGTTGAAGAAGAAGTAACGATTCAATCTATCAAGATTTATGCGCCAAATGACCCGGATGGTGAAAAGGTCATTAATGTATTAGGTAATGCTTATGTAGAAGAGGCAGTTAAAAACATTACTGTTGCTGATATTTTAGCTTCTATCAGCTACTTCTTTAACCTATTACATGGTGTAGGTGATACAGATGATATCGACCATCTAGGAAATCGCCGATTACGTTCTGTTGGTGAGTTATTACAAAACCAATTCAGAATTGGTTTATCAAGAATGGAACGTGTAGTTCGTGAGAGAATGTCTATTCAGGATACGAACACAATCACGCCACAACAATTAATTAATATTCGCCCGGTTATTGCGTCTATTAAGGAATTCTTTGGTAGCTCTCAATTATCTCAGTTCATGGATCAAACAAATCCTTTAGCTGAGTTAACTCATAAACGTCGTTTATCAGCACTTGGACCGGGTGGTTTAACTCGTGAACGTGCAGGTTTCGAAGTTCGTGACGTTCACTACTCTCACTATGGTCGTATGTGTCCAATTGAGACACCTGAGGGTCCGAACATCGGATTAATCAACTCACTTTCTTCATATGCAAAAGTTAATCGTTTCGGTTTCATTGAAACTCCGTACCGTAGAGTTGACCCTGAAACAGGAAAAGTAACATCAAGAATCGATTACTTAACAGCTGATGAAGAAGATAACTATGTTGTTGCCCAAGCAAACGCAAGATTAGCTGAAGATGGATCATTTATCGATGATGATATCGTTGCGCGTTTCCGTGGGGAGAATACGGTTGTTTATAAAGATCGTATCGACTACATGGATGTTTCTCCTAAGCAGGTCGTTTCTGCTGCAACAGCTTGTATTCCATTCTTAGAAAATGATGACTCAAACCGTGCATTAATGGGTGCGAACATGCAACGTCAAGCTGTACCATTAATGAATCCTGAAGCTCCAATCGTTGGAACAGGTATGGAATATGTTTCTGGTAAAGATTCAGGAGCAGCTGTTATCTGTAAATATCCTGGTATTGTAGAGCGTGTGGAAGCAAAAAATGTATGGGTTCGTCGTTATGAAGAAGTAGATGGTCAAAAGGTAAAAGGTAATTTAGATAAATATAGCATGTTGAAATTTATCCGTTCGAACCAAGGTACTTGTTACAACCAACGCCCGATCGTTAGTGAAGGTGATGAAGTTGTAAAAGGTGAAATCCTTGCGGATGGACCGTCTATGGAAAAAGGTGAACTTGCATTAGGAAGAAACGTAATGGTTGCCTTCATGACATGGGATGGTTATAACTATGAGGATGCTATCATCATGAGTGAAAGACTTGTGAAAGATGATGTATATACTTCTATACACATTGAAGAATATGAGTCTGAGTCTCGTGATACAAAACTAGGACCTGAAGAAATTACACGTGATATCCCGAACGTGGGGGAAGATGCTCTAAGAAACTTAGATGAGCGTGGAATTATTCGGATCGGTGCAGAAGTAAAAGACGGAGATCTACTAGTAGGGAAAGTTACTCCTAAAGGTGTAACTGAACTAACAGCAGAAGAAAGACTTTTACATGCAATCTTCGGAGAAAAAGCTCGTGAAGTACGTGATACTTCATTACGTGTACCACATGGTGGAGAGGGAATCATCTTAGATGTTAAAGTATTTAACCGTGAAGATGGTGATGAATTACCACCAGGTGTTAATCAATTAGTCCGTGTATATATTGTCCAAAAGCGTAAGATCTCTGAAGGAGATAAGATGGCGGGACGACATGGTAACAAAGGGGTTATCTCACGTATTCTTCCTGAAGAAGATATGCCGTATTTACCAGACGGAACACCAGTGGATATCATGTTAAATCCATTAGGGGTACCTTCTCGTATGAATATCGGTCAGGTATTAGAGTTGCATTTAGGTATGGCTGCTCGTAGATTAGGCATCCATGTTGCATCACCAGTATTTGATGGTGCTCGTGAGGAAGATGTATGGTCAACATTAGAAGAAGCTGGGATGGCACGAGATGCAAAAACAGTTCTTTATGATGGACGTACAGGTGAACCATTCGATAACCGTGTATCTGTAGGGATCATGTACATGATCAAACTTGCACACATGGTTGATGACAAGTTACATGCCCGTTCAACTGGACCATACTCATTAGTTACACAACAACCATTAGGTGGTAAAGCACAGTTTGGTGGTCAGCGTTTCGGTGAGATGGAGGTATGGGCACTTGAAGCATACGGTGCTGCATATACTTTACAAGAGATCTTAACTGTGAAATCGGATGATGTTGTTGGTCGTGTGAAAACATATGAAGCGATCGTAAAAGGTGAGAATGTACCAGAACCGGGTGTTCCTGAGTCATTTAAAGTATTAATTAAAGAACTTCAAAGCTTAGGTATGGATGTTAAAATGCTCTCAAGTGATGAGCAGGAAATTGAAATGAGAGACCTTGATGATGATGAAGATACACAGCAAGCAGAAGGTCTTTCCGTTAATGAAACAGTAGAACCTGAGCCGGAAGTTGAAGAATTGGAAAAAGATACTGTAGCGAAAGAATAATTTTGTGAAAGTTGCCTAACATGATGTGATAAACGGACGGGGAGAATTCATCTCTCCGTTCATAAAATTTCACCTCTAGGTACATACAATTTTCCGTTTGTGATAGATCTTAAAAATTCAATAAATAGCACTTAAATTAGGGTATAACCTGAAGACGAAAAGGGAGGTAGGCCCCTTGATAGATGTAAATAATTTTGAATATATGAGCATCGGCTTGGCTTCACCTGACAAGATTCGCTCTTGGTCCTTTGGTGAAGTTAAGAAACCAGAAACAATCAATTACCGTACATTGAAGCCAGAGAAGGATGGTCTATTTTGTGAACGCATATTTGGACCAACAAAAGACTGGGAATGTCATTGTGGTAAATATAAAAGAGTTCGTTACAAAGGTGTAGTTTGTGATCGCTGTGGTGTAGAAGTAACTCGCGCAAAAGTTCGTCGTGAAAGAATGGGACACATTGAGCTTGCTGCTCCTGTATCTCACATCTGGTATTTTAAAGGTATTCCTAGCCGTATGGGATTAGTATTAGATATGTCTCCACGTGCGCTTGAGGAAGTCATTTATTTTGCTTCTTACGTGACAACTGACACAGGGGATACTCCACTAGAGAAAAAACAACTTCTGTCTGAAAAAGAATATAGAGCTTACCGTGAAAAGTACGGTAACACTTTCCAAGCAGCAATGGGTGCTGAGGCTATTAAAAAACTTTTATCAGATATTGACCTTGATAAGGAAGTTGATTCATTAAAAGAAGAACTAAAAACAGCACAAGGGCAACGGAGAACACGTGCAATTAAGCGATTGGAAGTTCTTGAAGCTTTCCGTAACTCCGGTAATGATCCATCTTGGATGATCCTTGATGTGCTACCTGTTATCCCACCTGAACTACGTCCAATGGTACAGCTTGATGGCGGACGTTTTGCAACATCCGACCTAAACGATCTATATAGACGTGTTATTAACCGAAATAACCGTTTGAAACGATTATTAGATCTTGGCGCACCTAGCATTATTGTTCAAAATGAAAAACGTATGCTTCAGGAAGCAGTAGACGCGTTGATTGATAATGGTCGCCGTGGCCGTCCTGTAACAGGACCGGGGAATCGTCCGTTAAAATCACTTTCACATATGCTTAAAGGAAAACAAGGGCGTTTCCGTCAAAACTTATTAGGAAAACGTGTTGACTATTCAGGACGTTCGGTTATCGTCGTTGGTCCTAACCTAAAAATGTACCAATGCGGATTACCAAAAGAGATGGCTCTTGAGCTTTTCAAGCCGTTTGTTATGAAAGAGCTAGTAGAAAAAGGATTAGCTCATAACATAAAGAGTGCAAAACGAAAAATCGAGAGAGTACAACCGGAAGTATGGGATGTATTAGAATCAGTTATTAAAGAACATCCAGTATTACTTAACCGTGCCCCTACTCTTCATAGATTAGGAATTCAAGCATTTGAGCCTACACTAGTAGAAGGCCGTGCAATTCGTCTTCACCCTCTTGTATGTACAGCATATAATGCTGACTTTGATGGTGACCAAATGGCAGTTCACGTTCCGCTTTCTGCAGAAGCTCAAGCTGAAGCACGTATTCTGATGCTAGCTGCACAAAACATCCTTAATCCTAAGGACGGAAAACCGGTAGTTACACCTTCTCAGGATATGGTACTAGGTAACTATTACTTAACTCTAGAGCGTGCGGGTGCAATTGGTGAAGGAATGATCTTTAAAGATACAGATGAAGCATTGCTTGCTTATCAAAACGGATATGTACATTTACATACACGTGTTGCTGTTCAGGCATCTTCATTAAACAAACAAGCGTTTACTGAAGAACAAAATAAAATGCTTCTTGTCACAACTGTTGGTAAGTTGATTTTTAATGAAATCTTACCTGAATCATTCCCTTACATGAATGAGCCAACTAAGCAAAATATCGAGGAAAAAACTCCTGAAAAGTATTTTATCGATCCTACAGTGAATGTGAAAGAGCATGTCTCAACTCTTGAGGAAATATCTCCATTCAAAAAGGGTATCCTCGGTAAGATTATTGCTGAAATCTTTAAGAAATTCCATATTACTGAGACATCTAAAATGCTTGATCGCATGAAAAATCTCGGTTTTAGATATTCTACAAAAGCAGGTATTACCGTTGGTGTATCTGATATCATAGTTCTAAAAGAAAAACAAGAAATCATTAGTGAAGCACAGACAAAGGTTGATAATGTATTAAAACAGTTCCGAAGAGGTTTAATTACTGAAGACGAACGATATGAACGTGTTATCTCCATTTGGAGTGCGGCTAAAGATAATATCCAAGGCAAGCTGATGGCATCTCTTAATAAGCGAAACCCAATCTTCATGATGAGTGATTCAGGTGCCCGTGGTAACGCATCTAACTTTACTCAGCTAGCTGGTATGCGTGGTCTTATGGCCAACCCGGCTGGACGAATTATTGAGTTACCAATTAAGTCGAGTTTCCGTGAAGGATTAACCGTATTAGAGTACTTCATCTCAACACACGGTGCCCGTAAAGGTCTTGCAGATACAGCCCTTAAAACAGCTGACTCAGGTTACTTAACTCGTCGACTTGTTGATGTTGCGCAAGATGTTATCATACGTGATGATGATTGCGGAACAGATCGTGGTATCTTGGCTGAGGCAATTAGAGAAGGTACTGAAATTATCGAGAAGTTAGACGAACGTCTAATTGGACGTTATTGCCGTAAGGTTGTAAAGCATCCTGAAACAGGTGCTGTTCTTGTAGACGAAAATGAGTTAATCACTGAGGATATTGCAGTTGAAATTATCAACGCTGGCATTGATAAGGTTTGGATCCGTTCTGCATTTACATGTAACACCAGACATGGTGTATGTAAAAAATGTTACGGAAGAAACCTTGCAACTGGTAGTGAAGTAGAAGTTGGGGAAGCAGTAGGTATTATCGCTGCTCAATCTATTGGTGAGCCTGGTACGCAGTTAACAATGCGTACATTCCATACAGGTGGGGTTGCCGGAGATGATATCACCCAAGGTTTACCTCGTATTCAGGAGTTATTTGAAGCTAGAAACCCTAAAGGTCAAGCGATTATTTCTGAAATTAGTGGTGTTGTAGCTGAAATCAATGAAGTACGTGATAAACAACAAGAGATTGTAATCCAGGGTGAAGTAGAATCCCGTTCTTATACAGCTCCGTATAATGCAAGACTTAAGGTTACTCAAGGTGATAAAATCGAGAGTGGTCAAGTCTTAACAGAAGGTTCCATTGATCCTAAAGAACTATTAAAAGTGAAGGATTTACAAGCAGTTCAACAGTATCTATTACGTGAAGTTCAAAAAGTATACCGTATGCAAGGGGTAGAAATTGGTGATAAACACGTAGAGGTAATGGTACGACAAATGCTTCGTAAAGTCCGTGTTATGGATGCAGGTGATACAGACGTATTACCAGGTACTTTATTGGATGTTCATCAGTTTACTGATGCAAATAAACAAGTACTGTTAGATGGTAAACGCCCTGCAACAGGACGCCCTGTATTACTTGGTATTACAAAAGCATCTCTAGAAACAGATTCCTTCTTATCTGCAGCATCATTCCAAGAAACAACTCGTGTTCTTACAGATGCAGCAATTAAAGGAAAACGCGATGAATTACTCGGTCTTAAAGAAAATGTTATCATTGGTAAACTTGTTCCTGCGGGTACTGGTATGCCGAGATATCGTCAAGCAGAGCCAATTGCAAAGGTTGAACAAACTGAGGAAGTCGTATCTGTTGATTAAGATATAAAATCTCTACTGTAGCTCATTGAGGGAATTTCCCTCAATGAGTGATTAACTAATTAGATAGAACATGTAGAAAAAGGTAATAAAGTTTTTTTAATGCGTGTTGACATCTATCATGTTCAATGTTACTATATTCAAGGTGCTCAATCTTAAACCTGTTGCTTTGGAGGATATTTGATTATGTCTTATGATAAAGTATCACAGGCAAATGAAATCATTGTTGGTACTAAGCAATCAGTTAAAGCTCTCTTAAACAATGATGTTAAGGAAATAGTCATTGCTGAGGATGCTGATGATCGGGTTGTACAAAAAGTCGTTCAAACAGCAGAACAAAAGCAAGTGCCCTTAATTAAAGTTGAATCTATGAAAAAGCTTGGGAAAGCTTGTGGAATAGAAGTTGGAGCTGCAGCTGTAGCTATAATCCGGTGAAAAAGTTGTTTTTGCAAGGTTAATATTGCAGAAACTTTGTTTTTGCCTAAATATGAACCACCTGGATGTGTGGTATTAATGATGAAGGGAGGAAAACTAAAATGCCTACTATTAATCAATTAGTGCGTAAAGGTCGCGTAAGCAAAATTGAGAAATCAAAATCACCTGCATTAAACAAAGGTTACAACAGCTTCAAAAAAGAGCAAACAAATGTATCTTCACCTCAAAAACGTGGTGTATGTACTCGTGTAGGTACGATGACGCCGAAGAAACCAAACTCAGCGCTTCGTAAATATGCTCGTGTTCGTTTAACAAACGGAATTGAAGTTACAGCATACATTCCTGGTATTGGCCACAACCTACAAGAGCACAGTGTTGTTCTTATCCGTGGTGGACGTGTAAAAGATTTACCGGGGGTACGTTATCACATCGTTCGTGGTGCGTTAGATACTGCTGGTGTTGATGGTCGTATGCAAGGCCGTTCTAAATACGGTACAAAACGTCCAAAAGCAGCTAAAAAATAATAATCAATTAAAATAAAAACCAAAAATGAAAGGAGGACATAACATGCCACGTAAAGGTCCTGTAACAAAAAGAGACGTATTACCAGATCCACTTTACAATTCAAAGCTTGTTACACGTTTAGTAAACAGAATTATGATCGACGGAAAAAGAGGTAAAGCACAATCTGTACTTTACAATGCTTTCGATCTAATTAAAGAACGTTCAGGTAACGATGCAATGGAAGTGTTTGAACAAGCACTTAAAAACATCATGCCTGTTCTTGAAGTTAAAGCACGTCGTGTAGGTGGTGCTAACTACCAAGTACCTGTAGAGGTACGTCCAGACCGTCGTACTACTTTAGGTTTACGCTGGTTAGTAAACTACGCTCGTCTTCGCGGAGAAAAAACGATGGAAGAGCGTTTAGCTAACGAAATTCTTGATGCTGCTAACAACACAGGTGCAGCAGTTAAGAAACGTGAAGATACTCACAAAATGGCTGAAGCAAACAAAGCATTTGCTCACTATCGTTGGTAATCAATACACTCTAAATACACTAAATTTCCTATAAGGAAGGAGAAATTACCCAATGGCAAGAGAGTTCTCCTTAGCAAATACACGTAATATTGGGATCATGGCTCACATTGATGCTGGTAAAACAACAACAACTGAGCGTGTACTTTATTACACTGGTCGTATTCATAAAATTGGTGAAACTCATGAAGGTGCATCCCAGATGGACTGGATGGAGCAAGAACAAGAACGTGGAATCACGATCACATCTGCTGCAACAACTGCACAGTGGAAAGGCCACCGTGTAAACATCATCGATACTCCAGGACACGTAGACTTCACAGTAGAGGTTGAACGTTCCCTGCGTGTACTTGATGGTGCTGTAGCAGTACTTGATGCTCAATCAGGTGTTGAGCCTCAAACAGAAACAGTTTGGCGTCAAGCTACAACTTATGGAGTACCACGTGTTGTGTTCGTTAATAAAATGGACAAAATCGGTGCGGACTTCCTATATTCTGTAAAAACAATACATGAACGCCTTCAAGCGAATGCTCACCCAATCCAATTACCAATTGGTGCGGAAGACCAATTCGAAGGTATCATTGACTTAGTTGAAATGAATGCTACGTTCTATGGTAATGATTTAGGAACTGATATCCAAGTTGGAGAAATTCCTGAAGAATACCAAGACCAAGCAAATGAATACCGCGAAAGTTTAGTAGAAGCAGTAGCTGAACTTGATGAAGAGTTAATGGAAAGATACCTTGGTGGAGAAGAAATCACTAACGAAGAGCTAAAAGCAGCAATTCGTAAAGGTACTGTTAACGTTGATTTCTATCCAGTTATCTGTGGATCTGCTTTCAAAAACAAAGGTGTTCAAAAAATGCTGGATGCTGTAATTGACTATCTTCCATCTCCGTTAGATGTACCAGCGATTAAAGGTACTCTTCCTGATACTGATGAAGAAGTTACACGTGAATCTAGCGATGAGGGTCCATTTGCTGCATTAGCATTTAAAGTAATGACAGACCCTTATGTTGGTAAACTTACATTCTTCCGTGTTTACTCTGGTACATTAAGTTCTGGATCATACATCCAAAACTCTACTAAAGGTAAGCGTGAGCGTGTAGGTCGTATCCTTCAAATGCATGCAAACAGCCGTGAGGAAATCTCTCAAGTTTATTCTGGAGACATCGCAGCTGCTGTAGGTTTGAAAGATACAACAACTGGTGATACTCTATGCGATGACAAAAACCTTGTTATCCTTGAGTCGATGGAATTCCCAGAACCAGTTATTCAACTATCTGTTGAGCCAAAATCTAAAGCAGACCAAGATAAAATGACAACTGCTTTACAAAAACTTCAAGAGGAAGATCCAACATTCAGAGCTCATACTGATCCAGAAACTGGTCAAACAATTATTGCAGGTATGGGTGAGCTTCACTTAGATATTCTAGTAGATCGTATGAAACGTGAATTCAAAGTAGAAGCAAACGTTGGTGCTCCGCAGGTTGCATATCGTGAAACATTCCGCCAAGGTGCAAGAGTTGAAGGTAAATTCGCTCGTCAATCTGGTGGTCGTGGACAATTTGGACACGTGTGGATCGAATTTGAACCGAACGAAGAAGGTAAAGGTTTTGAGTTCGAAAACAAAATCGTTGGTGGGGTAGTGCCACGTGAGTACGTACCTGCTGTTCAAGCTGGTCTTGAAGATGCAATGCAAAACGGTGTATTAGCTGGATATCCATTAGTTGATGTTAAAGCTGCATTAGTTGATGGTTCTTACCATGATGTTGACTCAAGTGAAATGGCGTTTAAAGTTGCTGCTTCATTAGCACTTAAAAACGCTATATCAAAATGTAGCCCTGTAATTCTAGAGCCTGTTATGAAAGTTGAAGTAGTAGTGCCTGAAGAATACATGGGTGATATCATGGGCCAAGTTACAGCTCGTCGTGGACGTGTTGAAGGTATGGAAGCTCGTGGGAATGCACAAGTTGTACGTGCAATGATTCCACTTTCTGAAATGTTTGGTTATGCTACAGCATTACGTTCAAGTACTCAAGGTCGTGGTGTTTTCACTATGCACTTTGATCACTATGAAGAAGTACCAAAATCAGTTTCAGAAGAAATTATCAAAAAAAATAAAGGTGAGTAATTGATTTTTACCCCTTTTATGAAGTATAACTACTTATGTGAGAACAGAAAGTGAGAATCTCGCTTTCTGTTACATATATTATCCTAAAAAATACAATCTCTAAGGAGGATTTTTAGAATGGCTAAAGAAAAATTCGACCGTTCCAAAACGCATGCTAATATCGGTACTATCGGACACGTTGACCATGGTAAAACAACTTTAACAGCTGCAATCACAACTGTACTAGCTAAACGTAGTGGTAAAGGTGCTGCTATGGCTTATGATATGATCGACGCTGCTCCAGAAGAGCGTGAGCGTGGAATCACAATCTCAACTGCACACGTTGAGTATGAAACTGAAACTCGTCACTATGCACACGTTGACTGCCCAGGACATGCTGACTATGTTAAAAACATGATCACTGGTGCAGCACAAATGGATGGCGGTATCTTAGTAGTATCTGCTGCTGATGGCCCAATGCCACAAACTCGTGAGCACATTCTTTTATCTCGTCAAGTAGGTGTACCTTACCTTGTTGTATTCTTAAACAAATGTGACATGGTTGATGACGAAGAATTATTAGAATTAGTTGAAATGGAAGTTCGTGACTTACTTTCTGAGTACGATTTCCCTGGCGATGACGTACCAGTAGTTAAAGGTTCTGCTCTTAAAGCTCTTGAAGGAGAAGCTGAGTGGGAAGAAAAAATCGTTGAGCTTATGAACGCTGTTGATGAGTATATCCCAACTCCAACTCGTGACACTGACAAACCATTCATGATGCCAGTTGAGGATGTTTTCTCAATCACTGGTCGTGGAACTGTTGCTACAGGTCGTGTTGAGCGTGGACAAGTTAAAGTTGGTGACGTAATCGACATCATCGGTTTAACTGAAGAGCCAAAATCAACTACTGTAACAGGTGTTGAAATGTTCCGTAAACTTCTTGATTATGCTGAAGCTGGCGATAACATTGGTGCATTACTTCGTGGTGTTGCACGTGATGACATCCAACGTGGACAAGTACTTGCTAAACCAGGTACAATCACTCCACACACAAAATTCAAAGCTGAAGTTTACGTTTTATCAAAAGAAGAAGGTGGACGTCACACTCCATTCTTCACTAACTACCGTCCTCAGTTCTACTTCCGTACAACTGATGTAACTGGTATCTGCCAACTTCCTGAAGGCGTAGAAATGGTTATGCCTGGAGATAACGTTGAAATGACTGTTGAACTTATCGCTCCAATCGCGATTGAAGAAGGTACTAAATTCTCAATCCGTGAAGGTGGACGTACTGTAGGCGCAGGCGTTGTTGCAACTATCCAAGAATAATTTGATAAAGTAAAGAAATAGACGAGCGATCTTGCTCGTCTTTTTTGTTTTGTTTTTTCTTCTATATATAAGTTTAATTTGCAGCTGCACAAATAAATCTTATATATAAATTAAAATCATATGAATATGAATATGAATTGTTTAGCCGATAGATCCTTTTTCTACTATTAAAATAATCTACCTTAATAAATACAAAAATTGAAGAAATAAATAGTTAACATTAAATTGATCAGGCTCATTTATATCTAAAGGAAAAAGTTACAGATTAAACCATTATTGATGTTCTTGATATTCGTAAATAATCTATGTATAATATGAAAAGTGCGTAAGAGTAATAGATATTTTAAAATTTATTCTTGCATCTATTATAGGTTTTATGTATAATAGACAATGTTGGTCTTTGACTGCGATGAAGCAGGAGGTTGCCGATACACACGGCCGCTTTGCCATGGCGTGTGTAGGGAAAATTCTTGCGGAGAAAATGTCTATTTTAAAAGTAGGCGAAAAGGAGGGAAAATAATGGCAAAACAAAAGATTCGTATTCGTTTAAAAGCATATGATCATAGAATTCTTGATCAATCTGCAGAGAAAATTGTTGAAACTGCAAAACGTTCTGGTGCAAATGTATCTGGTCCGATTCCACTACCAACTGAAAGATCAGTGTACACGATCCTACGTGCGGTTCATAAATACAAAGATTCTCGTGAGCAATTCGAAATGCGTACGCATAAGCGTTTAATTGATATCATCAGCCCAACACCACAAACTGTTGATGCTTTAATGCGTCTAGACTTACCGTCTGGTGTTGACATTGAAATCAAATTATAATTCTTAAAATAAATAAGAAAAGACTATTAGGAGGTGTGACTCATGACCAAAGGAATCTTAGGAAGAAAAATTGGTATGACGCAAGTATTTGCAGAAAACGGTGATCTAATTCCGGTAACTGTTATCGAAGCTGCTCCAAACGTTGTTCTTCAAAAGAAAACTGTTGAAACTGATGGGTATAACGCAGTTCAATTAGGTTTTGAAGACAAACGTGAAAAGTTATCGAACAAACCAGAAAAAGGCCACGTTGCGAAAGCTAATACTGCACCTAAGCGCTTCGTTAAAGAACTTCGTGAAGCAAGCTTAGAGCAAATCGAAGTTGGTCAAGAAGTCAAAGTTGATATTTTCACAGCAGGTGAAACTGTAGATGTAACAGGAATTTCTAAAGGGAAAGGTTTCCAAGGTTCTATTAAACGCCACGGACAATCTCGTGGACCTATGTCCCACGGTTCTCGTTACCATCGTCGCCCAGGTTCTATGGGGCCTGTAGCACCTAACCGTGTATTTAAAAACAAATTATTACCTGGCCGTATGGGTGGAGAACGCATTACAGTTCAAAACTTAGAGATTGTTAAAGTAGATGCAGAACGCAACCTACTATTAATCAAAGGTAACGTTCCAGGACCTAAAAAAGCCCTAATCACTGTGAAAAGCGCAGTTAAATCTAAATAATTTCACTAGGAAAGGAGGAATTGGGTAATGCCGAAAGTAGCATTATTAAACCAAACTGGATCAAATGTTGGAGAAATCGAACTAAATGATTCTGTCTTTGGTATTGAACCTAATCAGCATGTATTATTTGAAGCGGTTATCATGCAAAGAGCTTCCTTACGTCAAGGAACTCACAAAGTAAAAAATCGTTCTGAAGTAGCAGGCGGAGGTCGTAAACCTTGGCGCCAAAAGGGTACTGGTCGTGCTCGTCAAGGATCTATCCGTTCTCCACAATGGCGCGGCGGTGGTATCGTATTCGGACCAACTCCACGTTCATATGCATATAAATTACCTAAAAAAGTACGCCGTTTAGCTATCAAATCAGCTTTATCATCTAAAGTAGTTGACAACAGTATCGTTGTATTAGAAGACTTAGCTCTTAACGCTCCTAAAACAAAAGAAATGGCATCAGTATTAAAAGGTCTTTCTGTTGAGAAAAAAGCGTTAATCGTTACAGCTGACAACAACGAAAATGTTGCATTATCAGCACGTAATATCCCTGGAGTAACTGTAGTTACTGCAAATGGTGTTAACGTACTTGATGTACTAAACCATGATAAATTGATTATGACGAAAGCAGCGGTGCAAAAAGTAGAGGAGGTGCTTGCATAATGAAAGATCCTCGTGATATTATTAAGCGCCCCGTAATCACTGAACGTTCAACTGATTTAATGTCAGAGAAAAAATACACGTTTGAAGTTGATGTTAAGGCTAATAAAACTGAAGTTAAAGATGCGATCGAATCAATCTTTGGTGTAAAAGTTGAAAAAGTAAACATCATGAATTATAAAGGTAAATTCAAACGCGTTGGTCGTTACAGCGGCTTAACTAACCGTCGTCGTAAAGCGATCATTAAGCTTACAACTGATAGCAAAGAAATCGAATTATTCGAAGTATAATTTTAATAGAAAAGGAGGGATATCGATATGGCGATTAAAAAATATAAACCAACCTCAAACGGTCGTCGTGGTATGACAGTATCTGATTTTGCTGAAATTACGACAGACCAACCGGAAAAGTCGTTACTTGCTCCACTTCACAGAAAAGGTGGACGTAATAACCAAGGTAAATTAACAGTTCGTCACCAAGGGGGCGGACACAAGCGCCAATATCGTGTGATCGATTTTAAACGCGACAAAGATGGTATACCAGGACGCGTTGCTACAATCGAATACGATCCAAATCGTTCTGCAAACATCGCACTTATCAACTATGTTGATGGTGAAAAAAGATACATCCTTGCACCTAAAAACCTTCAAGTAGGTTTAGAAGTTATGTCTGGTCCTGAAGCGGATATTAAAGTAGGGAATGCACTTCCATTACAAAACATCCCAGTAGGTACTGTAGTACACAACATCGAATTAAAACCTGGTAAAGGCGGACAATTAGTTCGTTCAGCAGGTACATCTGCTCAAGTATTAGGTAAAGAAGGTAAATATGTACTTGTACGTTTAAACTCTGGTGAAGTTCGTATGATTCTTGCTACTTGCCGCGCAACTGTAGGTCAAGTTGGTAACGAGCAACATGAACTTATCAACATTGGTAAAGCAGGTCGTTCTCGTTGGTTAGGTAAACGCCCAACTGTTCGTGGATCTGTAATGAACCCTAACGATCACCCACACGGTGGTGGTGAAGGACGCGCTCCTATCGGACGTAAATCACCAATGTCTCCATGGGGTAAACCAACTCTTGGAGCTAAAACTCGTAAGAAGAAAAACAAATCAGATAAGTTTATCGTGCGTCGTCGTAAAAAATAACGTGATTGAACTACGGTTCATTCGAACCGTAGCACGATCGCGAAGGGAGGTACAATCATGGGCCGTAGCTTAAAAAAAGGACCATTCGTTGATGATCATTTAATGAACAAAGTTGAAAAGTTAAATGAAACTGAGAAAAAGCAAGTTATTAAAACTTGGTCTCGTCGTTCTACAATTTTCCCACAATTCATTGGTCACACTATCGCTGTTTATGATGGACGTAAACATGTTCCTGTATATGTAACTGAAGACATGGTAGGTCATAAACTAGGTGAATTCGCACCTACTCGTACTTACAAAGGTCATGCTAGTGATGACAAAAAAACAAGACGTTAATGAGAGGAGGCATTTAAATGCAACAATCTAAAGCTGTCGCAAGAACAGTTCGTATTGCTCCTCGTAAAGCTCGTTTAGTTCTAGATCTTATTCGAGGTAAGCAAGTAGGTGAAGCAGTGGCGATTTTAAATCACACACCAAAGGCTGCTTCTCCAATCATAGAGAAAGTATTAAAATCAGCAGTGGCAAACGCTGAGCATAACTATGAAATGGACATTAATAGCTTAGTTGTATCTGAAGCTTATGCAAACGAAGGTCCAACTCTTAAACGTTTCCGTCCACGCGCTATGGGTCGTGCAAGTGCTATTAACAAGCGCACAAGCCACATCACAATCATCTTAACAGAAAAGAAGGAGGGATAATCCGTGGGTCAAAAGGTAAATCCAGTCGGTCTTCGTATTGGAGTTATTCGTGATTGGGAGTCAAAATGGTTCGCTGGAAAAGACTACTCAACTCTTTTACATGAAGATATCAAAATTCGTGAATATGTTACTAAACGTCTTAGTGATGCATCTGTTTCTAAAATCGAAATCGAGCGTGCGGCTAACCGTGTAAATATTACAATCCACACTGCTAAACCTGGAATGGTAATCGGTAAAGGTGGTACGGAAGTTGAAGCTCTACGTAAAGCTCTTAACCAATTAACTGGTAAACGAGTTCACATCAACATTTTAGAAATCAAAAAAGCTGATTTAGATGCTAAATTAGTTGCTGAAAATATTGCACGTCAATTGGAAAACCGTATTTCTTTCCGTCGTGCTCAAAAACAAACAATTCAACGTGCTATGCGTGCTGGTGCACAAGGTATCAAAACTCAAGTTTCTGGTCGTCTAGGCGGAGCAGATATTGCACGTGCTGAGCATTATAGCGAAGGAACAGTTCCACTACACACACTTCGTGCTGATATCGATTATGGAACAGCTGAAGCTGATACAACTTACGGTAAATTAGGCGTAAAAGTTTGGATCTATCGTGGAGAGGTTCTTCCTACTAAGAAGAAAAAAGAGGAAGGAGGAAATTAATTATGTTATTGCCAAAACGCGTAAAATATCGTAGAGAGCACCGTGGGAAAATGCGCGGTCGTGCTAAAGGCGGTACTGAAGTACATTTCGGTGAGTTCGGAATTCAAGCTCTAGAAGCTTCTTGGATTACAAACCGCCAAATCGAGGCAGCTCGTATCGCGATGACTCGTTACATGAAACGTGGCGGAAAAGTTTGGATTAAAATCTTCCCTTCTAAGCCTTATACAGCTAAACCTTTAGAGGTTCGTATGGGATCTGGTAAAGGTGCTCCAGAAGGTTGGGTAGCAGTTGTAAAACCAGGTAAAGTAATGTTTGAAATCTCAGGTGTATCTGAAGAAGTAGCACGTGAAGCATTACGTTTAGCTTCTCATAAATTACCGATCAAAACGAAGTTCGTAAAACGTGAAGAAATTGGTGGTGAATCAAATGAAAGCTAATGATATTCGTGACCTAACCACTGCTGAAATTGAACAAAAAGTAAAATCTCTTAAAGAAGAGTTATTTAACCTTCGCTTTCAATTAGCGACAGGACAATTAGAAAATACTGCTCGCATCCGTGAAGTTCGTAAATCGATCGCTCGTATGAAAACTGTTATCCGTGAAAGAGAGCTCGCTGCTAATAATCGTTAATAAGAGAGGAGGTTTACAGAATGAGTGAACGTAACCAACGTAAAGTGTATACTGGTCGTGTTGTTTCTGACAAAATGGATAAAACTATCACAGTACTTGTTGAAACATACAAAACACATCCACTATACGGTAAACGTGTAAAATACTCTAAGAAATTAAAAGCTCATGATGAAAACAACCAAGCTAAAACAGGTGACATCGTAAAGATTATGGAAACTCGTCCATTATCAGCTACAAAACGTTTCCGTTTAGTAGAAGTTGTACAAGAAGCTATCATTATTTAATATTGTTCGGATAGTTAATTCCGAAGGGAGGTAACATAAGTGATCCAACAAGAATCTCGTTTAAAAGTTGCTGACAACTCTGGTGCTCGTGAAGTATTAACAATCAAAGTATTAGGTGGTTCTGGTCGTAAAACTGCTAATATCGGTGATGTAATTGTTTGTACGGTAAAACAAGCAACACCAGGTGGCGTTGTCAAAAAAGGTGATGTTGTTAAAGCTGTAATCGTTCGTACGAAGAGTGGTGCTCGTCGTTCAGATGGTTCTTACATCAAATTTGACGAAAATGCATGTGTTATCATTCGTGATGACAAAGGCCCTCGTGGTACTCGTATTTTCGGACCAGTTGCTCGTGAACTACGCGAAAACAACTTCATGAAAATCGTTTCTTTAGCTCCAGAAGTTCTATAATAAATTTCGATTGCCTTACTAAGGAGGTGCAACGAGGATGCATGTTAAAAAAGGTGATAAAGTAATGGTTATCTCTGGTAAGGATAAAGGTAAACAAGGTGTTGTTCTTGCTTCTTATCCTAAAAAAGACCGTGTACTTGTAGAAGGTATTAATATCGTGAAAAAACACGCTAAGCCATCTCAAGCTAACCCACAAGGTGGAATCTTAAACCAAGAGGCACCTATCCATGTATCAAATGTTATGCCACTTGATCCTAAATCTGGTGAACCGACTCGTGTTGGTTTTAAAGTGGTAGACGGTAAAAAGGTACGTGTAGCAAAAAAATCTGGTGAAACTTTAGATAAATAGTAAATCAGGAAGGGAGGTATATAGATGAACCGCCTTAAAGAAAAGTATCAAAGTGAAATCACTCCTTCATTAATGAAGAAGTTCTCATACAAATCAGTAATGCAAGCTCCAAAATTAGAGAAAATCGTTATCAACATGGGTGTTGGTGATGCAGTTTCAAACTCAAAAGCTTTAGATGTAGCTGTTGAAGAGCTAACTCAACTCACTGGTCAAAAACCAGTTGTAACGAAAGCAAAAAAATCAATCGCGGGCTTCCGTCTTCGTGAAGGTATGCCAATCGGTGCAAAAGTTACACTTCGCGGTGAGCGTATGTACCAATTCTTAGATAAATTAATCTCTGTTTCATTACCACGTGTACGTGACTTCCGTGGGGTATCAAAGAAATCTTTTGATGGTCGTGGAAACTACACTCTGGGTGTGAAAGAGCAATTAATCTTCCCTGAGATTGATTATGATAAAGTAAACAAAGTTCGCGGTATGGATATCGTTATTGTAACTACTGCGAATACTGATGAAGAAGCACGCGAACTATTAACACAGTTCGGTATGCCGTTCCAAAAATAATCGCTAGTAAAGGGAGGCGAAATTGTGGCTAAAAAATCGATGATTGCTAAGCAAAAACGCGAGCAAAAGTTTAAAGTACAAGAGTACACTCGCTGCGAACGTTGCGGACGTCCACACTCAGTACTACGCAAATTTAAGCTTTGCCGTATTTGTTTCCGTGAACTTGCTTATAAAGGTCAAATTCCAGGCGTGAAAAAAGCTAGCTGGTAAAACCGTAAAACGGGAAGGAGGTTATTTAGTAATGGTTATGACAGATCCTATTGCAGATATGCTTACTCGCATTCGTAATGCGAATATGGTACGTCACGAAAAACTTGAGTTTCCTGCATCTACAATCAAGAAGGAAATTGCAGAAATTCTTAAACGTGAAGGTTTCGTACGTGATGTTGAATATGTAGAAGATAACAAACAAGGTATCATTCGTATTTTCTTAAAATACGGTGCAAACAATGAGCGTGTAATCACTGGTCTTAAAAGAATCAGCAAACCAGGTTTACGTGTATATGCTAAAACTGGAGAAGTACCACGTGTACTTAACGGATTAGGTATTGCGATTGTTTCAACTTCTCAAGGTGTTTTGACTGACAAAGAGGCTCGTGCAAAACAAACTGGTGGAGAAGTATTAGCATACGTTTGGTAAAAAGTTTAAAAAAGAATGGAGGTGTAATGAATGTCTCGTATTGGTAAGAAAATACTTGAAATCCCTGCTGGTGTTACGATTAACATCGCTGAGGATAATACTGTAACGGTTAAAGGACCTAAAGGTGAATTAACTCGTACATTCAGCCCTGATATGAAAATCGTTATTGAAGATAATGTATTAACAGTTGCTCGCCCTTCAGATGTAAAGGAGCACCGTGCATTACACGGTACTACTCGTAGTCTATTAGGTAACATGGTTGAAGGTGTTTCTAAAGGATTTGAAAGAGGTTTAGAACTTATCGGTGTCGGTTACCGTGCTACAAAATCAGGTAACAAATTAGTCCTAAACGTAGGTTACTCTCACCCTGTTGAAATCACACCTGAATCCGGTATTGAAATTGAAGTACCATCACAAACAAAAGTTCTTGTAAAAGGAACTGATAAAGAGCGTGTTGGTGCTATTGCAGCTAACATTCGTGACGTTCGTCCACCAGAGCCTTATAAAGGTAAAGGTATCCGCTATGAAGGCGAACATGTGCGTCGTAAAGAAGGTAAAACTGCGAAGTAATATCGCCTAGATGATAAGAAAGGAGTGACCTAAATGATTACTAAAGCTGATAAAAATGTTGTACGTAAAAAAAGACATGCTCGTGTTCGTGCTAAATTAGAAGGCACTGCAGTTCGTCCTCGTCTAAACGTATATCGTTCTAACCAACACATTTATGCTCAAGTAATTGATGATTCAAATTCTGTTACTTTAGTAAGTGCATCTACTTTAGATAAAGATCTTAATTTAGATTCTAAAAGCAATGTTGATGCTGCTCAAAAGGTTGGAGAATTAGTAGCTAAACGTGCTATCGAAAAAGGCGTTAAAACTGTTGTATTTGATCGCGGGGGTTATTTATACCATGGTCGTGTTAAAGCTCTAGCTGAAGCTGCTCGCGAGGCTGGACTTGAATTTTAATCGCAAAAGGAGGGACATAAAGAATGCGTCGTATTGATCCAAACAAATTAGAGCTTGAAGAACGCGTAGTTACGGTAAACCGCGTTGCTAAAGTTGTTAAAGGTGGTCGTCGTTTCCGCTTTGCAGCACTTGTTGTTGTAGGTGATAAAAACGGTCATGTAGGTTTCGGTACTGGTAAAGCTCAAGAGGTACCAGAAGCGATTCGTAAAGCAATTGAGGATGCTAAGAAAAACTTAATCGAGGTACCTATGGTAGGTACAACGATTCCTCACCAAATTATCGGACAGTTTGGTGCTGGTAACATCCTTTTAAAACCTGCATCTGAAGGTACTGGAGTTATCGCAGGAGGACCTGTTCGTGCGGTACTTGAGTTAGCTGGTGTAGCTGATATTCTTTCAAAATCTTTAGGTTCAAACACTCCAATCAACATGATTCGTGCAACAATCTCTGGATTAAATGAACTTAAGAGTGCCGAAGAAGTTGCGAAGTTACGTGGAAAAACGGTAGAAGAACTGTTAGGATAAGGAGGGAAAACAATGGCGAATAAGTTAGAAATTACCCTCACTCGCAGTGTGATTGGTCGTCCTGAAGACCAACGTATTACTGTTAAAACACTTGGTCTTAAAAAGTTACATCAAACTGTAGTCCAAGAAGATAATCCTGCGATTCGCGGTATGATTAATAAAGTTGCTCACTTAGTTACAGTTAAAGAACAATAATAGAAATATAAATAAATAAGGAGGTGTCCCGATGAAACTTCATGAGTTGAAACCAGCAGAAGGTTCACGTAAAACACGTAATCGTGTTGGTCGTGGTATCGGTTCTGGTAACGGTAAAACAGCTGGTAAAGGTCATAAAGGACAAAATGCTCGTTCTGGTGGTGGAGTTCGTCCAGGATTCGAAGGTGGTCAAACTCCTTTGTTCCAACGCTTACCTAAACGTGGATTTACGAACATTAACCGCAAGGACTTTGCAATTGTTAACCTTGATGTCCTAAATCGTTTTGAAGATGGCACAGAGGTTACTCCAGAATTCTTACTTGAAACAGGTGTTCTAAGTAATGTTAAGTCTGGTGTTAAAATCCTTGGTAACGGTCAGTTAGAGAAAAAACTTACTGTAAAAGCTAACAAGTTCTCTGCTTCTGCTAAAGAAGCAATTGAATCTGCTGGCGGTACAGCTGAGGTGATCTAATGTTTAAAACAATCTCCAATTTTATGCGCGTGGGTGATATTAGAAGTAAGATCATATTCACCCTTTTAATGTTAGTTGTATTTCGTATTGGAACGTTCATTCCTGTGCCAAATGTTAATGCTGATGTGTTAAGAGCTCAGGATGAACTAAATGTATTCGGAATTCTTAATACCTTCGGTGGTGGTGCACTTTTTAATTTCTCTATTCTCGCAATGGGAATTATGCCGTACATCACAGCTTCGATCATCGTTCAACTTTTACAGATGGATGTTGTACCGAAGTTTACTGAATGGTCTAAACAAGGTGATGTTGGGCGACGTAAGCTTGCTCAATTTACAAGATACTTTACGATAATATTAGGTTTCATCCAGGCGTTAGGTATGTCCTATGGATTTAACACCCAGTCAGGTGGGATGTTAATTGAAAATCCAGGTATAGGAACATACTTATTAATTGCGATTGTCTTAACTGCTGGTACAGCATTCTTGATGTGGTTAGGAGAACAAATCACCTCTAAGGGTGTTGGTAATGGGATTTCCATTATCATTTTTGCTGGGATTGCAGCTGGAATTCCCTCAACTGTTAACCAAATTTATGCACAACAATTTGAAGATGCAGGTGACCAATTATTTATTAAAATAGTGACGGTTGCCATTCTATTATTAGCAATTTTAGCTGTTGTGGTTGGAGTTATCTTTATCCAACAAGCACTTCGTAAAATACCAATTCAATATGCAAAAGGATCCAGTAATAAAAATATGGGTGGAGGACATACAACTCACCTGCCTTTAAAAGTGAATCCTGCCGGTGTAATCCCTGTTATCTTTGCAGTGTCTTTTATTATTACACCACCAACAATTGCAGCATTCTTTGGTCCAAACGATGTCACAGATTGGATTCAGAAAACCTTTGACTACACTCAGCCTATAGGTATGATTATCTACATCGCTTTAATACTTGCTTTCACATACTTTTATACATTTGTTCAAGTTAACCCTGAGCAAATGGCTGAAAACTTGAAGAAACAAGGCGGTTATATTCCTGGAATCCGTCCGGGAAAAAGCACGCAGGAATATGTTACAAAGGTATTATATCGTTTAACTTTTGTTGGTTCTCTTTTCTTAGCAGCTATAGCTGTTCTTCCTGTTTTCTTTATAAAATTTGCTGACCTGCCTCAATCCGCTCAGATTGGTGGAACAAGTTTACTTATCGTTGTCGGCGTTGCCTTAGAGACGATGAAGCAGCTTGAAAGTCAGTTAGTGAAACGTCATTATAAGGGCTTTATTAAATAATGAGGATATGGGAAATCCTTCCCATTCCCTCTAAATAGAGACTGAGGGGGGAATACAAATGAATCTAGTATTGATGGGTCTTCCAGGTGCTGGTAAAGGTACTCAAGCTGAACGTATTGTAGAAAAATACAATATCCCTCATATCTCGACAGGAGATATGTTCAGAGCTGCTATGAAAGAAGAAACAGAACTAGGTCTTCAAGCAAAATCTTTTATCGACAAGGGTGAATTAGTACCAGATGAAGTAACAATTGGTATTGTTCGCGAGAGATTAGGCAAGAATGATTGCCAAAAAGGTTTTTTGTTAGACGGTTTTCCTAGAACAGTAGCTCAGGCAGATGCGCTTGAGGGAATTCTATCAGAGCTTAACAAACAGATTGATTACGTTATTAACATTGAAGTGAACAAAGATATCTTAATGGAACGTTTAACTGGTCGTCGAATCTGTAAACAGTGTGGCGCAACTTACCATTTAGTATTTAACCCGCCTGCTAATGAAGGCAAGTGTGATAAATGTGGTGGAGAGCTCTATCAACGTGCAGATGATAACGAAGAAACGGTTGCAAATCGTTTGGAAGTTAACCTCCAACAAACTCAACCTCTATTAGACTTCTATAACGAAAAAGGTTATTTACGAAACATAGATGGTGAGCAGGATATTGACATGGTATTTAATGATGTTGATCAGCTGGTTGGAGGACTAGGTGCATGATCATTTGTAAGACTCAGCGTGAACTTGATATTATGCGAGAAGCCGGCCGCATTGTGGCTTTAACTCATAAAGAGTTAAAAAAACATGTTAAACCTGGTATTACTACAAAAGAATTGGATGCAATTGCCGAAAAGTTTATTCGTGCAAATGATGCAATTCCTTCTTTTAAAGGGTATAATGGTTTCCGCGGAAGTATATGTGCTTCAGTAAATGAAGAACTTGTTCACGGGATACCGGGTGACCGCGTATTAAATGAAGGGGATATCATTAGTATCGACATTGGTGCGAAATATAATGGATATCATGGTGATTCTGCTTGGACATACGCTGTTGGCAAAATTTCCGATGAAGCCCAAAAACTGTTAGATGTAACAGAACAATCTCTATTTAATGGCTTGGAGGAAGCAAAAGCTGGAGTTCGATTGTCCAATATCTCTCATGCAATTCAGACTTTTGTCGAACAACACGGTTTTTCGGTTGTTAGAGAATATGTTGGTCATGGAGTAGGGCAGGAATTACATGAAGATCCACAAATTCCACATTATGGTCCACCTAATAAAGGACCAAGATTAAAGCCAGGTATGGTATTAGCGATCGAACCTATGGTTAATGCAGGTACCCGATATGTTAAAACGTTGGCAGATGATTGGACTGTTGTTACAGTAGACGGTAAGTATTGTGCCCATTTCGAGCATACAATTGCCATTACTGAAGATGGCTTTGAGATTCTGACAATAGAGTAAATGAAGGTGACATTGCTTATTTTAGATCGGGATTTCCATTCCTGGTGTGTATGTGCTTGTCTAGCACCGACTGGATGAGCTATAATATATGCGCCAATTGAAAAGGAATTCGTTTTTTTGACGGAGAAAAGCGAAAGTTTCTCTCTCTGATTGAAGGGATGTTCATCATCAAGAATTACTAATTAGCGTATCTCCAGAAGTTCAGACAGTATAATGGAAACATGTCGTATGACAAATGGAAGTTTGTCGATGAGCAAGTTACTGATTTGAAGAAGGGAGAACAGTTCAATGGCAAAAGACGATGTAATTGAAGTTGAAGGAACTGTTGTTGAAACATTACCAAATGCAATGTTTAAGGTAGAACTAGAGAACGGTCATACGGTTTTAGCGCATGTATCCGGAAAGATTCGCATGCATTTCATTCGTATTTTACCAGGAGACAAAGTTACGGTAGAATTATCTCCATATGATTTAACTCGTGGCAGAATTACGTACCGTTTTAAATAATTTAGCACTCCGTACTACTAAGGAGGTATTAAAATCATGAAGGTCAGACCATCTGTTAAACCGATTTGTGAAAAATGTAAAGTCATTCGCAGAAAAGGCAAAGTCATGGTTATTTGTGAGAATCCTAAACATAAGCAAAAACAAGGTTAATCTATAAGGAGGTGCAAGCATAATGGCTCGTATTGCAGGTGTTGATATTCCTCGCGACAAACGTGTTGTGATTTCTTTAACATATATTTTTGGGATCGGACGCTCTACTGCTCAGAAAGTTTTAGCTGAAGCTGGTGTTTCTGAAGATACACGTGTACGTGATTTAACGGAAGAAGAATTAGGGAAAATCCGTGATGTAATCGATAAGTTAAAGGTTGAGGGTGACCTTCGTCGTGAAGTTTCACTTAATATTAAACGTCTAATCGAAATCGGTTCATTCCGTGGTATCCGTCACCGTCGTGGCTTACCAGTCCGCGGTCAAAACACGAAAAACAATGCTCGTACACGTAAAGGACCACGTCGTACTGTAGCAAACAAGAAGAAATAAGGTAAAAGGAGGTTAACCAATAATGGCACGTAAAACGAATACTCGTAAACGTCGTGTGAAAAAGAATATTGAAAGTGGAATTGCTCATATCCGTTCAACATTCAATAACACGATCGTGACAATTACTGACACTCATGGTAATGCAATTTCATGGTCAAGTGCTGGTGCGTTAGGTTTTAGAGGTTCTCGTAAATCTACTCCTTTCGCTGCACAAATGGCTGCGGAAACTGCTGCAAAAGCATCACAGGATCATGGATTAAAAACTCTAGAAGTTACTGTTAAAGGACCGGGTGCAGGACGTGAAGCTGCAATCCGTTCACTACAAGCTGCAGGTCTTGAAGTAACTGCAATTAGAGACGTAACTCCTGTTCCACATAATGGATGCCGTCCACCAAAACGTCGTCGTGTGTAAATTTTCTGTATAGATTTTGTATCCCTGTCAATAATGGGTTATGATACAGTATATAAGTTCTAGCAGAATTCACTCTGTTGTTGTGCACATTCGGGAACTTTTGAATGGGGAATTTCGGTTAGACGCTAGTTTAATGATTTGTCTAGCCGGGGTTTCGACGTTTTGAAGGAGGGTTTATAGATGATAGAAATTGAAAAACCAAAAATCGAAACGGTTGAAATCAGCGATGATGCCAAGTATGGTAAATTCGTCGTCGAGCCACTTGAGCGTGGATATGGTACAACTTTGGGTAACTCCTTACGTCGTATCCTTTTATCCTCACTCCCTGGTGCCGCTGTAACATCGATCCAAATAGATGGCGTACTTCATGAGTTTTCAACGATCGAAGGTGTTGTTGAAGATGTTACTTCGATTATCTTAAACATTAAAAAGCTTGCTCTTAAAATCTATTCAGATGAAGAAAAGACGCTAGAAATTGATGTTCAAGGCGAAGGTAGTGTTACTGCATCAGATATTACTCATGATAGTGATGTAGAAATTCTGAATCCAGATCTTCATATCGCTACTCTTGCTTCAGATGCAAGCTTCAGAATGAGGCTTACAGCTAAGCGTGGACGTGGTTACACTCCAGCTGATTCAAATAAAAGAGAGGACCAACCTATTGGTGTTATTCCGATCGATTCGATCTTTACGCCGGTTTCACGTGTTTCCTACCAAGTAGAAAAAACTCGTGTTGGTCAAGTTGCTAACTATGATAAGCTGACTCTTGATGTTTGGACAGATGGAAGTACTGGCCCTAAAGAGGCGATTGCTCTTGGTTCAAAGATCCTAACTGAACACTTAAATATTTTTGTGGGGCTTACTGATGAAGCTCAGAATGCAGAAATTATGGTGGAAAAAGAAGAGGATCAGAAAGAAAAAGTTCTAGAGATGACGATTGAAGAATTAGATCTATCTGTTCGTTCTTACAACTGTTTAAAACGTGCCGGTATTAATACCGTACAAGAGCTTGCTCATAAAACAGAAGAAGACATGATGAAAGTTCGTAATCTTGGTCGTAAATCTTTAGAAGAAGTTAAGGCGAAATTAGAAGAACTAGGTTTAGGTCTTCGAAAAGACGACTGATGACTAGTTTGTAATAAACTAGCGTTTTCGTATGCTATCATTAGAGAATAGCTTTCAGCCTATAAATCCATGAAATAACATTCATTATTTAATGAAGGAGGGGACATCTCATGTCATACAGAAAATTAGGCCGTACTAGTGCGGGTCGTAAAGCTATGCTTCGTGACCTAACTACTGATCTAATCATCAGTGAGCGTATCGAAACTACTGAAGCTCGTGCGAAAGAATTACGTTCAACTGTTGAAAAGATGATTACACTAGGTAAGCGCGGTGACCTTCATGCACGTCGTTTGGCTGCATCATATGTACGTAACGAAGTTGCTGAGGTTGTATCTGTTACAACTGAAGAAGGTAAAACTAAGGATAAACCTAAATATGCTTTAGAAAAACTTTTCAGTGATATCGCTCCACGTTACGAAGACCGTCAAGGTGGTTACACTCGTATTATGAAACTTGGACCTCGTCGCGGAGACGGTGCTCCAATGGTCATCATTGAATTAGTTTAATATATTTATCACAAGGGCGTGACAGTTTCATAACTGGATCAATGCCCTTTTTTTATATGATCATATAGATTGAAATTCTTATATTAGAGTCAGATCATGGAGATTGTGCTTTAGTTATAGTTTCGGAATTTATAAAAATTCAAACTGTGGCTAAGCGCACGACATCCAGCTCCGAAGCACAGGATGTGAAAGTGCAGTCAGTGCGACAGGACGTCGCGTGTTTTGACTGCCAGTGCCTAGCCCCTCTAGGGTCTAGTCCACAAATGAATTGAAGACAAAGAACGTCTTCTATTCATCTGCACCTTATTTGCCCTAGGCTGTTCAAGGCGCTTGCGCTTTAGTTATTAGCAAGAAAGATTAGGAGAGACGAGAAATGAGAGAGACAATCATCAGTGTGGAAAACATTACTTTTCATTATGATCAAACAGCTCCTCCTGCATTAGATGATGTTTCTATACAAGTTAAAAAGGGAGAATGGCTTGCGATCGTTGGACATAATGGTTCAGGTAAATCTACATTAGCAAGAATTTTAAATGGACTTTATCTACCTGACACTGGAAAAATCCAAGTGTGTGGAATTGAATTAACGCAAGATACTGTGTGGGATGTTCGTAAACACGTAGGAATGGTCTTTCAGAATCCGGATAACCAATTTGTTGGAACTACTGTAAAAGATGATGTAGCATTCGGTTTAGAGAATAATGGTGTTAAAAGAGATGAAATGGTAAATAAAATTGAATGGGCGACAAAAAAGGTAAGAATGGATCAGTTTCTAGAACATGAGCCACATCACCTTTCAGGAGGGCAAAAGCAACGTGTAGCAATAGCTAGTGTAATCGCTGTTCAGCCTGATATTATTATCCTGGATGAAGCTACATCAATGTTAGATCCTATCGGTAGAGGAGAAGTTATCCAAACAGTTCGTGAGCTGAAAGAACAAAGTGACTTGACTGTTATCTCGATTACCCATGATTTAGAAGAGGCCTCAAAGGCTGATAGAATAATTGTCATGAATGGTGGAAAAAAATTCACAGAAGGTACTCCTGATGAAATTTTCCAATTAGATGATCAGTTGGTGAAAATTGGTTTGGATTTACCATTCCCACTACAATTAAGCAAACGACTAAGAGAAGCCGGTATTCCTATCAAGGATCATCATTTAACTGAAGAAGGGTTGGTGGAAGAGCTATGGACATTACATTTAAAAATGTAGAGCACCGATATCAGGCTCGGACACCGTTTGAAAAATTAGCGTTATATGATGTGAATTTATCCGTTAAAAAGGAGTCTTATGTATCTATTATTGGGCACACTGGTTCTGGTAAGTCAACAATACTTCAACATTTAAATGGATTGTTAAAGCCAACAGAAGGATCTATTCAAATTGGAGACCACGTTATTGAGGCAGGTAAAAAACAAAAGAATTTAAAAGAAGTGAGAAGACTAGTAGGAATTGTCTTTCAATTTCCGGAGCATCAACTGTTTGAAGAAACGGTTGAGAAGGATATTGCGTTTGGACCGATGAACTTTGGTGTTAATGAGAAGGATGCATATGAAAGAGCAAGGAAGTCTTTACAACTTGTTGGTTTACCAGAATCAATACTTCAGAAATCACCGTTTGACTTAAGTGGTGGCCAAATGAGAAGAGTAGCCATTGCAGGTGTTTTAGCAATGGGTCCTGAAGTGCTTGTATTGGATGAACCAACAGCAGGATTGGATCCTAAAGGTCGAAAAGAAATGATGGATTTATTTTATCGTCTCAAAGAAGAGAGAAATCTTACAATTATCCTTGTCACTCATAGTATGGAGGATGCTGCAAAATATGCTGATGAAATGATAGTCATGCATAAAGGCACGATTGCTATGCGAGGTACCCCTAGAGAAATCTTTAGCCAAGGTGAAAAGGTAACTTCTTACGGATTGGATTTGCCTGAAACTGTTAAATTTCAACAAAAACTAAAGGATAAAGGGTTGGCTTTTGAGGAAATCCCACTTACTCTAGATGAGGCTGTTATGCAAATAAAAGCTCTTATGAAAGAGGAGGATCATCTATGATGAATAGTATGATAATCGGGAAATATGTACCAGGTGATTCTCCTGTTCATAGAATGGATCCCAGAGCGAAGTTATTAATGATATTCGCTTTTGTCTTTATCGTTTTTTTAGCTAATAATTTATTCACGTATATCCTTTTAGGTATTTACACATTAATGATCATACTTATGACAAAGTTACCTATTCAATTTTTAATTAGAGGGCTAAAGCCTGTTTTGTGGGTTATTCTCTTTACTTTCCTTTTACATCTGTTTGTAACGAAGGAAGGGAATGTTTTGCTTGATCTGGGTTTTTTGAAAATATATGAAGAGGGATTGATCCAGGGAATTTATATATCTCTTCGTTTCTTTTATCTTATATTAATTACCACGATCTTAACGTTAACCACAACACCTATTGAAATTACGGATGGGATGGAGAGCCTATTAGGACCTCTGAAAAAAGTTAGATTACCTGTACATGAGCTTGCTTTAATGATGTCCATCTCGTTAAGATTTATCCCAACCTTAATGGAAGAAACAGATAAAATCTTAAAAGCACAAATGGCTAGAGGCGTAGACTTCACTGGAGGCCCTATAAAGGATCGATTTAAGGCCATAGTACCATTGCTTGTTCCTCTCTTTATCAGTGCGTTTAAGCGTGCAGAAGAGCTAGCTACAGCTATGGAGGCACGGGGCTACAGAGGGGGAGAAGGCAGGACAAAGCTTAGACAATTACACTGGGGTATAAAAGACACATTATTTCTTATTTTATTAGTCGTGTTAGGGCTGGCTTTACTATATTTGCGTACGTAGGAGAAAAAGAATGAGGGTTAAATGTATTGTTTCTTATGATGGTACACACTTTAGCGGCTATCAAGTTCAACCGAATAAAAGGACAGTACAAAGTGAAATAGAGGCTGTTCTTACGAAGCTTCATAAAGGCCAATCAGTGAAAGTACATGCTTCTGGTAGGACTGATGCAAATGTACATGCACTAGGACAGGTTATTCACTTTGATACAACATTAACAATTCCTCCTGAAAAGTGGCCGTATGCCCTGAATAGTCTATTACCAATTGATATTGTCATTTTGGAAGCTGAGTATGTTGCAGATCACTTTCATTCGCGATTTAATGCTAGAAAAAAGGAATATCGTTATAAAATCTCAACACAAAAATTACCCAATGTATTTAAAAGAGATTATACCTACCATTTTCCTTATGCTTTAGATATAGAATCAATCAAAAAGGCTTGTCATCACCTCTGTGGTACACATGATTTCACTAGTTTTTGTGTTGCGAAAACTGAGGTAGAGGACAAGGTTAGAACGATCTACTCAATAGATTTAATTGAAGAGGGAACAGACCTTACTTTTTGTTTTACAGGGAATGGTTTCCTCTATAATATGGTGCGAATATTAACGGGAACTTTATTAGAAGTAGGCCAAGGTAAAAAAACACCTGATCAAATCCCTTTTATACTTGAAGGGAAGGATCGATCCCTAAGTGGTAAAACAGCACCGGGTCATGGATTATATTTATGGAAAGTTTATTATGACAACTAAACCAGGTGTAACATTCTCTTGACATTAGGTTCTATACGGTATATCATATCTAATGGTATGTATTTCAACCCCACGAATAAGCCCCGGAAACTTATCGTGTTATGAAATAGAATAGGAACCATCTTTATTTTAATCATTAGGAGGAAAACACATATGCGTACAACGTTTATGGCAAACGCTGCAAATATCGAACGTAAATGGTACGTAGTAGATGCTGAAGGCAAAACTTTAGGTCGCCTTGCAAGTGAAGTTGCATCTATTCTACGTGGTAAGCACAAACCAACTTACACACCACACGTTGACACTGGAGATCATGTAATTCTAATCAACGCTGAGAAAATCGAATTAACTGGTAAAAAATTAACTGATAAAATTTATTACCGTCATAGCCAATTCCCTGGCGGATTAAAATCAAGAACTGCATTAGAAATGCGCACGAACTATCCTGAGAAAATGCTTGAATTAGCAATCAAAGGTATGCTTCCAAAAGGTTCTTTAGGTCGTCAAATGGCTAAAAAATTACATGTATATGCTGGTAGCGAACATCCACACCAAGCACAACAACCAGAAGTTTACGAACTTCGCGGATAATTATAAGAGGAGGTTATTAATTTGGCACAGGTTCAATATTACGGTACAGGCCGTCGTAAAAGCTCAGTAGCACGTGTACGTTTAGTACCAGGCGAAGGTCGTATTGTTGTAAATAGTCGTGATATTAAAGAATATATCCCATCAGCAGCACTAATTGAAGATATTAAACAACCATTAAACTTAACTGAAACTGCAGGTAGCTATGATGTACTTGTTAATGTTTCAGGTGGTGGATATGCAGGTCAAGCAGGCGCTATCCGTCATGGTATCTCTCGTGCTTTATTAGAAGCAGATCCAGAATACCGTGCATCACTTAAGCGCGCTGGTCTATTAACTCGTGACGCTCGTATGAAAGAACGTAAAAAATACGGTCTTAAAGGCGCTCGTCGTGCACCTCAGTTCTCAAAACGTTAATTTTGCGTTACAAAAGGCTCTCAAGCAATTTGCTTGGGGCCTTTTTTATATATTAAGAATTGTCTCCATCAGTTAATCTTACAGTAACTTCATAGAGCTACAATTGAGTTTTTAAAAAAACAAATTAGGCTAATATTTAGTTTACTTTAATGGGTGACGTTCATACTTTAAATTAGTCAAGATCCTAGACATTGTAACTGGAGGCTTCTAACTAAAATGAGTAAAACGTTTATTTCCCTAAAAGATTATAAAAAGATACTGAATCTAATTGAAACGGAAAAGGCTATAAAAAAGTTAAAAAATTATTTTGAGATGTATTTATCAGAATCGCTAAATTTAATTATGATTTCAGCTCCGCTAGTGGTAGTAGAAGGCCGTGGAATAAATGATAATTTAAATGGCGTAGAGCGGATTGTATCTTTCGATGCAGCAGATGTTGGAAAAAGTAGGATAGAAATTGTCCAATCATTGGCCAAGTGGAAAAGAGTTGCGATTGGACGATATGGCTTCAAGGTAGGTGAGGGTCTATATACAAATATGAATGCAATAAGAAGAGATGAACGGTTGGATCATCTGCATTCCTTGTATGTAGATCAATGGGATTGGGAGAAGGCAATTAGCCAGGAGGAACGCAATGAGGAAATGCTAAAACAAGAAGTAAACAAAATTTACCGTGCCATTAAACAAACAGAACTTTATATGTATGAACAATATTCGGAACTTCAACCAACGCTTCCTAACGAAATTGTATTTATTACTACACAGGAGCTCGAACACCATTACCCTCATCTATCACCAAAAGAAAGAGAAAATGAAATTGCTAAAGAACAAGGTGCTGTATTTATTATGGGAATTGGAGGAACTCTGCCATCTGGTGAAAAGCATGATGGACGATCTCCAGATTATGATGACTGGACATTAAATGGGGATATCATCCTTTGGAATCCTATATTAAAGTGTGCATTTGAGGTATCATCAATGGGTATTAGAGTTGATCGAAAAGCACTTTTGAAACAATTAAGAGCTTCAAATTGTGAAGAACGTAAAACACTTGAATATCATCAAGCGATTCTGAATGATAAACTTCCTTTTACAATTGGTGGAGGAATCGGACAGTCACGGTTGTGTATGTTCCTTTTAAAAAAGGCACATATTGGGGAGGTTCAAGCATCGGTATGGAGTGAAGAAATAATCAAAGAATGTATAGAAAGAAATATATCTTTGCTATGAATAAAAGTTGATATTTTAGTATGTAAAAAAGACATCAGGAAGAGATGTCCTTTTTAATTTTTTCTACCACTATTTGCTTCATTATACGGTTCCTCTGTTTCTTTGCTTTTTTCATCGTGAGTTGGATGTGCTCCAGGATCCTGTCTAGGTAAGTCTTCATGGAAATTGCGATCTTCATACACAAAATTGCTATAGAATTGTTGTCCATGTTTCCATGGAGTTTCCTTATTCTTTACAGGTTCTGTTTTTCCCTCAGGTGATCCGAAAGGACCTTCCGGATACTCCTCTGCAGTTAAAAAGGTTCTTTGTGTCTCAACGTTTGAAAAATCAGTATAAAATTCATCTTTGTTTCTCAAGATTAATTACTCCTTTTAAGTAGTGTGTCATCATCTTAATTTGTCCAATTCTAAAGTGAACGCAAAGCTTCATCCAATCCTTCATACCCATTCATATCTTTTGAGTTAGGCTCATCTGTTTCAACTGTCCATTCATTATTAGCAGCTGACAGCTGACCACTTTCATTTTTTAAGTATGGGGTATGTACCATAAAGGTTTTTCCATCTTTTCTTATTGTATACCCCATATGATATTGATCCTTTTGTCCTTGCTCTTCAAAAACACCGATATCTTCAATATCATATTTACTTATTAATGGTTGAAAAGCCTTTTGAAGATCATTTATTACTTCATCACGATTACTAAATTTCATTTTTTATAACGTCCTTTCCATTGTTTATTCTTAATATGCCTATCAAGTTGCTTTTTCATCATAAAAAGAAAGAAAAAGCATCTCGTTAAATATCAATCAAATTTTTCCTCATTGTTCCTGAAAAACTCGCAGCCTTTTTTGTTTCTTCTAATATGTGATCGAGCGAAAGATTTTGTTTTAAAGCTAAGTATTGTTTTATTTGTTCAAAGGCTACCTTCATTTGGTGCCAGCCTGGAGTAATTCCAACTATGATGAGTTTTGCTTGATCATTTATAAATTCATTATGTGGTGAGTAATACATTGATAATTCATTTTCACTTGCAATTGAAAATGCATCTGTTAATAAATCTTGTTTTGTCAATGGTTTTGTTATATCAAGTGATTGTATAGCAGGTAAAAAAGTTTGAAGTTTTGTTTCTATCATCAATATCCGCTCCTAAAAATAATGTGTGTTTAATTTTTATTCTAAAGGTGCTTTTTATTATGTTTCATTTTTTGGAAAGTGATTTTTCATTTCTTGGGAAATGTTTTTATTTCTCAACTAGACCAACCCTTCCTTATCTAGATGAAATTGGAAGACATTTAACGAATGATAAAAAAGGTCTGATAAACAATAGATAGAAAGGGAGGTATTGACATTGACTGAGATCATTTCTTTAAAGCAAAAGAGACATCAAAAAGAATTAAAATATGAAAGAAAGATGCTCAAAGAATTAAATTTAACAGAAATTAAGGCCAAAATTGATCATTGTTTTAGAAGCTTTGAAGGAAAGTTTAAAAAGACGATAATCGAAGACGGATGTATTGACTTTGCGATAGAAGCATTTTTGTTAGGTGCAAAATATAGTCGCTTTGGTTATTATGGAGAATCGATGCAGTCTGCAAATAAACGCTGTCAGTTTGAAGAAAAAAGGTTAATTGATGATTTTTTTGACTATTTAATGAATTGGGGAAAAATTAAAGAAGGCGAATTGTCCATTGAAGAACTTTTTATAGCGTGTGAGTATTTTATCCATTCATGGTGGGAACAGGGCTATACAAAGGGTGAGAAACGATATAAATTGAGACTTCATTAAAGTATTGAAAACCCATGGAACTTTATCATATTCCTTCCGGTTGTCCCATATATTTAACCTGAGGACGAGCAGGAGGGAATGAGATGAAGAAGAAAATAAAATGGGTGGCTTTTATAAGTGGCTTTATTGTGTTATTAATTTTATTTCAATGGCAATTTACGAACAATAATTCATGGGATTCTTGGAACTTACCATTAACAGGGAAAGTTATATACATCGATCCAGGTCATGGAGGCCCGGATGGTGGGGCTGTTGGTAATAATTCTTTAGAAAAGGATATCTCATTAAGTATTTCGTTAATCATAAGAGATTATCTTCAAGAGCAAGGGGCACTTGTGTTACTAACTCGAGAAGAGGATGTAGATCTTGCAGATGAGGATACAAAAGGATACAGCAGACGAAAAGGAGAAGATTTAAAAAAGCGGGTGAATATCATTAATGAGTCTGAGGCTGATTTATTCTTAAGTATCCACCTTAATGCTATTCCTTCATCAAGATGGAGTGGGGCACAAACGTTCTATAGCGGGAGATATATTGAAAATGAACATGTTGCAAAATTTATTCAAGATGAGCTAAGAAGAAATCTTGAGAATACAACCAGAGTTGCAAAACCTATAGATGGTGTTTACCTGCTTAAAAATGTTGAAAAGCCAGGCGCTTTAGTTGAAGTTGGCTTTTTGTCTAATCCAAATGAAGAAGAGCTGCTTTCTACAAAGGTATATCAAGAGAAGGTTGCTGCATCCATCTATAATGGAGTTTTAAGATATTTTTCAAATGAGAAAAATCCACCTGAGTGAAGTAATTACTGATATTCTATCTTCAAGTTAAGATATGGTATACTAATGGAAACGAATTCATGATAAGGGTGGAATAGTATGCTACAAGAAGAAGCACTACGCACAGTAATTGGACAACTCAAAGATCCTTTCTTACATATATCATTAGAAGAGTTACATGCTATAGAAGAAATTAAAATTAAGCAAGAGAAAAAACATGTTAGTTTAAGAATAAGTATCTCAAAAATAAATACACCAGAACAACTACAGTTACAACAGCATATCGTTTCATTAGTAAAAGAAGAAGGTGCTGAATCAGTGGGCCTCCGCTTTCAGGAGCTGCCGCAGGAGACAATTGCATCCTATCAAGATACAAACGAAGGTGAATCAAATTCCTTATTATCACCTGGGAACAAAACAACGTTTGTTGCAATTGCCAGTGGAAAAGGTGGCGTTGGTAAATCAACAGTATCTGTAAATCTAGCTGTAGCTTTAGCACGCCTAGGTAAAAAAGTTGGTCTGATTGATGCAGATATATACGGATTTAGTGTGCCTGATATGATGGGGATCACGAAACGTCCAGAAGTAATAGGAGAAAAAATCATTCCAGTTGAACGTTTTGGCGTCAAAGTAATATCAATGGGGTTCTTTGTTGAAGATAATGCACCAGTCATTTGGAGAGGTCCAATGTTAGGGAAGATGTTAAATAACTTCTTTACCGAAGTCGAATGGGGAGACCTTGACTATCTACTTTTAGATTTACCTCCAGGAACGGGTGATGTTGCTTTAGATGTACACTCTATGCTGCCTGCTTGTAAAGAGATTATTGTCTCCACGCCACACCCAACAGCTGCTTTTGTAGCGGCAAGAGCTGGGGCTATGGCACTTCAAACAGACCATGAAATTATTGGAGTTGTAGAAAACATGGCATATTTTGAAAGTGCAAAAACCGGGGAGAAGGAATATGTATTTGGTCGAGGCGGCGGAGAAAAGCTAGCTGAAGAACTAAGAGTACCTTTACTAGGGAAAATTCCTTTGCAACAGCCTGATTGGAATGATGATGATTTTGCACCTTCTGTATATGCTGCAGATCATCCAATTGGAAGAATCTATACGGATATCGGACAGGAAGTAACAAAGTTATTATCTGTAAAAGCATAAAAAGCGCCCAAGGCGCTTTTTATATTTTGCAAGGATGCAGGTGTTAACTTCCCCCACCTGCACCCTGTTCTTGACCGCCCCCACTGCCTTGTTCTTGTTCTTGGCCTTGTTGGCTGCCACCTGATTGTTGACCAGCTTCTTCTGCTGCTTTTAAAAGAGTCTCCTGGATTTTCACTTTGTAAAGTGGACTTGATAATGTCTCCATTACAATATCTTGTAAATGTTTTCTGAATTCCTGACTTTTTGCAGCCTCGAGCATACTTTTTTCCATTTCAGGGTCTTTCAACACATCTATTAGCATCTTTTGATACTCAGGATCAGTCATTAATCCTTTAATTACTTTTTCATGTTCATCTTTAATGCTTGTTGCGAAACTTTCGACAAACTTAGGATCCTCGAAAACCTTCTTCCAAAATTCTGCACCCTTATCTGAGGTCATCGTTGTTTCAATTGTTTCTTTGACGACATTTTGATCCATGATTAGGACTTGCTTCATTTCTTCGTCTTTCATTACTTCCTGTAATGCTTTTTTACCATCATCTGTTTTAAGTATATCGACAACCATTTTCTTTGTTTCTTCATAGTCCATTTGTGTTCCGGATTCTTCCCTTGGAGCACAGGCGGATAATGCCAAAATACAAACAATGAGAGTCATGAGGAGCGAGCATCTCTTCATGGTAATCCTAGCTCCTTTCAATATTTACTTACTAGTTATATTTTGATTTAGAAAAGAGAATTTATACGAGGAAAATAGCATTCATATGGCTTTTTTTTAAAAGGATTGGTAAAATCAAAAAGGAGTAATGTGATGGAGGATGTAAACGTGAACAGTAGAAATTGGGTACGGTTGTTTTTAAGCACGCTGCTTGTTGGAGGATTAACAACAGGTGTAATTGGGTTTCTTCTTAAGTGGGCAGATTATAAAGATTTATTTTTGAACTTTGAAATCATTGAGATTCTCTCAGTTTTATTTTGGCTATTTGGTGTAGGACTTATATTTAGTGTTATTAGTCAGATGGGCTTTTTTGCTTACTTAACAGTTCATCGATTTGGACTTGGGATATTTAAGTCAGCTTCGCTATGGAATTTTGCTCAAATCATCCTTATCCTCTTCGTCCTATTTGATTTGGCCTATTTCCGCTTTCAATTATTCGCTAATGAAGGAGACACCTTTATTTCGTACATACTCTTGGCCCTTTATGTGCTTATAGTTGGATTGATTGTGGCATTTATTAAAAGAAAAGATACAAATAAAGGGGCATTTATTCCAGCTCTATTCTTTATGATTGTTGTCACAGTTATTGAATGGTTCCCTGCTCTGCGGGTTAATCAGGAAGACTGGTTATTGTTAATGCTGATTCCTTTGCAAGTATGTAATGCCTATCAATTAATCATGCTGCCAAGATTTACTCAGACAAAAAAGAGCTAGCGCTAATGCTGCTCTTTTTTACAGGTAAGGAAGTTTAAGTTTTAAGAGTTAGTTCCATATAGCATCGGCTGTCTATTGCTATCTGTCATATGCTATTTTATTTCACTTCAGAAGACTTTGTTTCAGCATTTGCAATAAGTTCATCGACTGTCACATTTTGAAGCCCTTTACTTCTAATTTCTTTAATAATTGTTGGTAATGCTTGAGCTGTTTGTTTTGCAGAGTCTGATGCATGTAGGAGAACGATGTCTCCACCTTTAATAGTAGATGTCGTATTTTTTATTATTTCTTCTACCCCGGGATTTTGCCAATCGTCAGAGTCTACGCTGTAATGAACAATAGTCAACCCTTGTTGGTCTGCAATCTTGAGTACATCTTTATTAAATCCTCCACTAGGTGGTCGGAGTAAAGTGATGTCCTTCATACCTAATTGTGTAAAAACTTCCTTGGCCAGTGCAAGGTCTTTTCTAACTTCGTTCGGTTCTAAATCTCGATAATCTTCATAATTGTATCCCATGCTTCCAATTTGATGACCATCTTCTTGGATCCGTTTTACAACATCCGGATGTCTTTCAGCCCAAGAAGCAGATAAAAAGAATGTAGCATTGTTTATGTTTTGCTTTTTTAATGTGTCCAAAACAGTTGCAGCTTTTGCATCTCCCCAACTAATATCAAAAGTTAATGCAATTTCTTTATTCTTCGTTTCTCCTCTATAGACTGCTTTCGGCCCCTCAGATGTTGAAAACACAGGATAGTTCAAAGTGTTCTCCACAAATAAGATACCTGCTGTAAAAAAAGCAGCTAGCATAATGAGTGCAAGTTGTTTAATTTTCTTCATATGAATGACATGAAATTGATTCATTACGATCCCCCTTAAAACAGCATACTCTTGAGACAAGTCTATGCTTGGACTTCAATTAAAATGATTAAAAACCCAAATGTTTAGAAAGAATGTAAGGGGAGGTTTAAAAATGATTTATTACTTGTTACATGAAAAAGAGAAAATTGAACTTGAAAGCATAATTAGTCGTGAGATTAGGGAAGCTCATGAACTTATAGGAACTATTGATAGTTCTAATTGGGTAAAAAGAAGAGCCCTTCAAGAAAGAATAAATGTTTTATTTAGTATCAAAAAAAAGTTTGAAAATTAGGTTGACCTTAGGAATTAAAGGTGATATATTATTAAACGTCGCTGCTGAGCGATCTAGAAAAACTTCTTTAAAAAAACAATAAAAAAGAAGTTGACACACGATTCACTAAGTGTTATATTGATAAAGTCGCTTCTGAGAGAACGACAAACAAATGATCTTTGAAAACTAAACAAAACCAAGCGTGCCAACGTTAATTTCGATTAACAAAAACGTACTATAAAGTACAAACTTTTATGAGCTATATCAAACACTTTATTGGAGAGTTTGATCCTGGCTCAGGACGAACGCTGGCGGCGTGCCTAATACATGCAAGTCGAGCGAATCTGAGGGAGCTTGCTCCCAAAGATTAGCGGCGGACGGGTGAGTAACACGTGGGTAACCTGCCTGTAAGATTGGGATAACTCCGGGAAACCGGAGCTAATACCGGATAACATTTTGAACCGCATGGTTCAAAATTGAAAGACGGCTTTTAGCTGTCACTTACAGATGGACCCGCGGCGCATTAGCTAGTTGGTGAGGTAACGGCTCACCAAGGCAACGATGCGTAGCCGACCTGAGAGGGTGATCGGCCACACTGGGACTGAGACACGGCCCAGACTCCTACGGGAGGCAGCAGTAGGGAATCTTCCGCAATGGACGAAAGTCTGACGGAGCAACGCCGCGTGAACGATGAAGGCCTTCGGGTCGTAAAGTTCTGTTGTTAGGGAAGAACAAGTACCAGAGTAACTGCTGGTACCTTGACGGTACCTAACCAGAAAGCCACGGCTAACTACGTGCCAGCAGCCGCGGTAATACGTAGGTGGCAAGCGTTGTCCGGAATTATTGGGCGTAAAGCGCGCGCAGGCGGTTTCTTAAGTCTGATGTGAAAGCCCACGGCTCAACCGTGGAGGGTCATTGGAAACTGGGGAACTTGAGTGCAGAAGAGGAGAGTGGAATTCCACGTGTAGCGGTGAAATGCGTAGAGATGTGGAGGAACACCAGTGGCGAAGGCGACTCTCTGGTCTGTAACTGACGCTGAGGCGCGAAAGCGTGGGGAGCGAACAGGATTAGATACCCTGGTAGTCCACGCCGTAAACGATGAGTGCTAAGTGTTAGAGGGTTTCCGCCCTTTAGTGCTGCAGCAAACGCATTAAGCACTCCGCCTGGGGAGTACGGTCGCAAGACTGAAACTCAAAGGAATTGACGGGGGCCCGCACAAGCGGTGGAGCATGTGGTTTAATTCGAAGCAACGCGAAGAACCTTACCAGGTCTTGACATCCTTCGCTACTTCTAGAGATAGAAGGTTCCCCTTCGGGGGACGAAGTGACAGGTGGTGCATGGTTGTCGTCAGCTCGTGTCGTGAGATGTTGGGTTAAGTCCCGCAACGAGCGCAACCCTTGATCTTAGTTGCCAGCATTCAGTTGGGCACTCTAAGGTGACTGCCGGTGACAAACCGGAGGAAGGTGGGGATGACGTCAAATCATCATGCCCCTTATGACCTGGGCTACACACGTGCTACAATGGATGGTACAAAGGGCTGCAAGACTGCGAAGTCAAGCCAATCCCATAAAACCATTCTCAGTTCGGATTGCAGGCTGCAACTCGCCTGCATGAAGCCGGAATCGCTAGTAATCGCGGATCAGCATGCCGCGGTGAATACGTTCCCGGGCCTTGTACACACCGCCCGTCACACCACGAGAGTTTGTAACACCCGAAGTCGGTGGGGTAACCGTAAGGAGCCAGCCGCCTAAGGTGGGACAGATGATTGGGGTGAAGTCGTAACAAGGTAGCCGTATCGGAAGGTGCGGCTGGATCACCTCCTTTCTAAGGATATGAGGCATGCTTGGTATTTTGTTTAGTTTTGAGAGATCATACGATCTTTCAATAAGTAAGAAAACACATAGGAGTGAAAATGCATTCAGCATTTGATGATCCTGTGCTTTATGTTCCTTGAAAACTAGATAACGAAAACAATTCAAGTAATTCACTGAGTTTAAACGCTTAGTTTAGTGATTCTCTTAATAATAGAACGGATATTCAGTAAGTACTGATATCCTAAGGCGAAGGAGAAGCAAAGAGTACGAGGCGGCGAGTGTTTGAGGAGCGGAGTGGACGTATTTTGTCCATGAGCACCGCAGAACGCGAAGCCAACGAAGTAATCTGCAGCTTATCGTTCGCCGAAGGTTAAGTTGTTAAGGGCGCACGGTGGATGCCTTGGCACTAGGAGCCGATGAAGGACGGTACTAACACCGATATGCTTCGGGGAGCTGTAAGTAAGCTTTGATCCGGAGATTTCCGAATGGGGAAACCCACTGCTCGTAATGGAGTAGTATTTTTACCTGAATACATAGGGTAATAAAGGCAGACCCGGGGAACTGAAACATCTAAGTACCCGGAGGAAGAGAAAGCAAACGCGATTTCCTGAGTAGCGGCGAGCGAAACGGAATTAGCCCAAACCAAGAGGCTTGCCTCTTGGGGTTGTAGGACACTCTATACGGAGTTACAAAGGAACGGAGTAAATGAAGAGGTCTGGAAAGGCCCGTCAAAGAAGGTAACAACCCTGTAGTTGAAACTTCGTTCCCTCCAGAGTGGATCCTGAGTACGGCGGGACACGTGAAATCCCGTCGGAAGCAGGGAGGACCATCTCCCAAGGCTAAATACTCCCTAGTGACCGATAGTGAACCAGTACCGTGAGGGAAAGGTGAAAAGCACCCCGGAAGGGGAGTGAAAGAGATCCTGAAACCGTGTGCCTACAAGTAGTCAAAGCCCGTTAATGGGTAATGGCGTGCCTTTTGTAGAATGAACCGGCGAGTTACGATCCCGTGCAAGGTTAAGTTGATAAGACGGAGCCGCAGCGAAAGCGAGTCTGAATAGGGCGAATGAGTACGTGGTCGTAGACCCGAAACCAGGTGATCTACCCATGTCCAGGGTGAAGTTCAGGTAACACTGAATGGAGGCCCGAACCCACGCACGTTGAAAAGTGCGGGGATGAGGTGTGGGTAGCGGAGAAATTCCAATCGAACTTGGAGATAGCTGGTTCTCTCCGAAATAGCTTTAGGGCTAGCCTTGAAATGAGAGTCTTGGAGGTAGAGCACTGATTGGACTAGGGGCCCCCATCGGGTTACCGAATTCAGTCAAACTCCGAATGCCAAAGACTTATGTTCAGGAGTCAGACTGCGAGTGATAAGATCCGTAGTCAAGAGGGAAACAGCCCAGACCACCAGCTAAGGTCCCAAAGTATACGTTAAGTGGAAAAGGATGTGGAGTTGCTTAGACAACCAGGATGTTGGCTTAGAAGCAGCCACCATTTAAAGAGTGCGTAATAGCTCACTGGTCGAGTGACTCTGCGCCGAAAATGTACCGGGGCTAAACGTATCACCGAAGCTGTGGATTGTTCTTTTAGAACAATGGTAGGAGAGCGTTCTAAGGGCTGAGAAGCGAGACCGGAAGGACTCGTGGAGCGCTTAGAAGTGAGAATGCCGGTATGAGTAGCGAAAGAGGGGTGAGAATCCCCTCCACCGAATGCCTAAGGTTTCCTGAGGAAGGCTCGTCCGCTCAGGGTTAGTCGGGACCTAAGCCGAGGCCGAAAGGCGTAGGCGATGGCCAACAGGTTGAAATTCCTGTACCACCTCCTCACCATTTGAGCAATGGGGGGACGCAGAAGGATAGGGTAAGCGCGCTGTTGGATATGCGCGTCCAAGCAGTTAGGCTGACAATGAGGCAAATCCCATTGTCACATAAGCTGAGCTGTGATGGCGAGGGAACTATAGTACCGAAGTTCCTGATTCCACACTGCCAAGAAAAGCCTCTAGCGAGGTGAGAGGTGCCCGTACCGCAAACCGACACAGGTAGGCGAGGAGAGAATCCTAAGGTGAGCGAGAGAACTCTCGTTAAGGAACTCGGCAAAATGACCCCGTAACTTCGGGAGAAGGGGTGCTTTTTAGGGTGAATAGCCCGGAAAAGCCGCAGTGAATAGGCCCAGGCGACTGTTTAGCAAAAACACAGGTCTCTGCGAAGCCGCAAGGCGAAGTATAGGGGCTGACGCCTGCCCGGTGCTGGAAGGTTAAGGGGAGAGGTTAGCGCAAGCGAAGCTTTGAACCGAAGCCCCAGTAAACGGCGGCCGTAACTATAACGGTCCTAAGGTAGCGAAATTCCTTGTCGGGTAAGTTCCGACCCGCACGAAAGGCGTAACGATCTGGGCACTGTCTCAACGAGAGACTCGGTGAAATTATAGTACCTGTGAAGATGCAGGTTACCCGCGACAGGACGGAAAGACCCCGTGGAGCTTTACTGTAGCCTGATATTGAATTTTGGTACAGCTTGTACAGGATAGGTAGGAGCCTGAGAAGCCGGAGCGCTAGCTTCGGTGGAGGCGTCGGTGGGATACTACCCTGGCTGTATTGAAATTCTAACCCACAGCCCTGATCGGGCTGGGAGACAGTGTCAGGTGGGCAGTTTGACTGGGGCGGTCGCCTCCTAAAATGTAACGGAGGCGCCCAAAGGTTCCCTCAGAATGGTTGGAAATCATTCGTAGAGTGTAAAGGCACAAGGGAGCTTGACTGCGAGACCTACAAGTCGAGCAGGGACGAAAGTCGGGCTTAGTGATCCGGTGGTTCCGCATGGAAGGGCCATCGCTCAACGGATAAAAGCTACCCCGGGGATAACAGGCTTATCTCCCCCAAGAGTCCACATCGACGGGGAGGTTTGGCACCTCGATGTCGGCTCATCGCATCCTGGGGCTGTAGTCGGTCCCAAGGGTTGGGCTGTTCGCCCATTAAAGCGGTACGCGAGCTGGGTTCAGAACGTCGTGAGACAGTTCGGTCCCTATCCGTCGTGGGCGTAGGAAATTTGAGAGGAGCTGTCCTTAGTACGAGAGGACCGGGATGGACGCACCGCTGGTGTACCAGTTGTCTTGCCAAAGGCATAGCTGGGTAGCTATGTGCGGAAGGGATAAGTGCTGAAAGCATCTAAGCATGAAGCCCCCCTCAAGATGAGATTTCCCATCACATTAGTGAGTAAGATCCCTGAAAGATGATCAGGTTGATAGGTCAGAGGTGGAAGCGCGGTGACGTGTGGAGCTGACTGATACTAATCGATCGAGGACTTAACCTAAATAGAAAAGCGGAAGAAGCCCGCTTAAATCCATAGGGAATTGGAGCGATCGAGATGAAGTCGTTCTTTGACTTCTTTGAGAGAGTGAAATTACCGTAGGATTTGGCTTCTGGAGCTGGACAAAGTAAGAGCATAAACTCAGTAGAGTGAATTGAATTGTGAATCGTTATCTAGTTTTGAAGGAATATTTAAAGTTTTTTAAAAAAAGACTTGAAAAATTCTTTCAAAATAGTATAATCATTCTTGTCGCAGTTATCTGGTGATGATGGCGAAGAGGTCACACCCGTTCCCATGCCGAACACGGAAGTTAAGCTCTTCAGCGCCGATGGTAGTTGGAGGTTTCCTCCTGTGAGAGTAGGACATTGCCAGGTTGTAATAGAATGTTATACAAAAGGAAGGCATGCTAAATTCGCGACGTCCTGTCGCAACGCATGCACTTGCACATCCTGTGCTTCGGAGGATTAGCTCAGCTGGGAGAGCACCTGCCTTACAAGCAGGGGGTCGGCGGTTCGATCCCGTCATCCTCCACCATAATATTTCAAACATAATACTAAGCCGGTGTAGCTCAACTGGTAGAGCAACTGACTTGTAATCAGTAGGTTGGGGGTTCAAGTCCTCTCGCCGGCACCACTCATTATTATTATTTAATGAGCCATTAGCTCAGTTGGTAGAGCATCTGACTTTTAATCAGAGGGTCGAAGGTTCGAGTCCTTCATGGCTCACCATTTACACACCGTGCGGGTGTGGCGGAATTGGCAGACGCGCTAGACTTAGGATCTAGTGTCCTTGTGACGTGGGGGTTCAAGTCCCTTCACCCGCACCATTAATATCAAGCGGAAGTAGTTCAGTGGTAGAACACCACCTTGCCAAGGTGGGGGTCGCGGGTTCGAATCCCGTCTTCCGCTCCAGTAAGTGCCGGGGTGGCGGAACTGGCAGACGCACAGGACTTAAAATC
>NZ_KV917371.1:2593116-2893976 GCF_002019635.1 Metabacillus halosaccharovorans
AAAAGTTTCAAAAAACACTTGAAATATTCTTCTAATTTAGTATAATAATTTTTGTCACAAATGTCTGGTGATGAAGGCGAAGAGGTCACACCCGTTCCCATGCCGAACACGGAAGTTAAGCTCTTCAGCGCCGATGGTAGTTGGGGGTTTCCCCCTGTGAGAGTAGGACGTTGCCAGGCTTTGATTATTCCGCAGTAGCTCAGTGGTAGAGCTATCGGCTGTTAACCGATCGGTCGCAGGTTCGAGTCCTGCCTGCGGAGCCATTGCTTCCATAGCTCAGTTGGTAGAGCACTTCCATGGTAAGGAAGAGGTCACCGGTTCGAGCCCGGTTGGAAGCTTAAGGAAACAATTGCACGGCCCATTGGTCAAGCGGTTAAGACACCGCCCTTTCACGGCGGTAACACGGGTTCGAATCCCGTATGGGTCACCATTTAAATTGGAGGATTAGCTCAGCTGGGAGAGCACCTGCCTTACAAGCAGGGGGTCGGCGGTTCGATCCCGTCATCCTCCACCATGACATTTTAATACTTAATAATAAATACTCTTTTTACGCCGGTGTAGCTCAATTGGTAGAGCAACTGACTTGTAATCAGTAGGTTGGGGGTTCAAGTCCTCTCGCCGGCACTCTTTCTTCTTAATTTGGAGGGGTAGCGAAGTGGCTAAACGCGGCGGACTGTAAATCCGCTCCTTAGGGTTCGGCAGTTCGAATCTGCCCCCCTCCACCATTTAAAATAAATTATTAAATTCATCTAATGAATTGTGAATACTTTCACTATTAAAGGGAAAAGTATTAATATCATAATTAATGGGCTATAGCCAAGCGGTAAGGCATCGCACTTTGACTGCGACATGCGTTGGTTCGAATCCAGCTAGCCCAGCCATTAGAGCCATTAGCTCAGTTGGTAGAGCATCTGACTTTTAATCAGAGGGTCGAAGGTTCGAGTCCTTCATGGCTCATATTGCGGAAGTAGTTCAGTGGTAGAACACCACCTTGCCAAGGTGGGGGTCGCGGGTTCGAATCCCGTCTTCCGCTCCAACGGCACCATGGGGCCTTAGCTCAGCTGGGAGAGCGCCTGCTTTGCACGCAGGAGGTCAGCGGTTCGATCCCGCTAGGCTCCACCAAAATTTTATATAATGATTTTACATATAAAAGCGATAAACAATGTTTATCGCTTTTTTGATGCACTATAATTTAACACAATTAAAATTCAGTAAAAAGAAATAAAAGTTTTCTCCATACATCAACCAAAATTTGTTAAAATAATTTATGTGAAAAAAAATGAAACTTAGCAGCATCCTATTACGTATAAAAGATAGCCGCAGAGTGCGGGGGTATGATAAATATGGAGACACTGATAAAAAAGAGAATTAAACAAGTGAAAAAGGGCGATCAAAATGCATTTGCTGAAATTGTTGATATTTATAAGGACAAAATTTATCAACTATGCTATCGGATGCTTGGGAATGCTCATGAAGCAGAAGACATTGCACAAGAAGCGTTTATAAGAGCATATGTTAATATTCATACGTATGATATGAATAAAAAGTTTTCGACCTGGTTATACCGTATTGCAACGAATCTTTCTATCGACAGAATTAGAAAAAAGAAACCGGATTTCTATTTAGATGCAGAGGTTTCCGGTACGGACGGTTTAAACATGTATTCCCAAGTAGCAGCGGATGTTTCTTTACCAGAAGATGAACTTGAGACGTTAGAGTTACAGCAAACGATTCAAGGTGAGATTTTAAAATTACCGGATAAGTATAGAACTGTTATTGTTCTAAAGTATATTGATGAATTATCACTAAATGAGATTAGTGAGATTTTAACAATACCTGTTGGGACTGTTAAAACTCGTATACATCGGGGCAGGGAAGCATTGAGAAAGCAATTAAGGCATTTATAAAGAGGTGAAAAAAGATGAGCTGTTCTTCAGAATATGTACAACTTTTGCATAAATATTTAGATCATGAACTAACATCTGATGAAGAAAAAATTATAAAAGAACATCTTCACAGCTGTGAAGCTTGCTATCAGCATTTTCATGAACTTGAGAAAGCAGTAGCGTTTGTTCAGAGTACGTCACATATAGAAGCTCCAATAAACTTTACTGAAGGAGTTATGAACAGCCTTCCTAAAGAAAAAAGAACTGTATCATGGAATCGCTGGTTTAAAGGGCATCCGCTTTTAACAGCTGCATCCCTATTTATCCTTCTGATGGTGGGTAGCTTATTCTCTGCATGGAATGAGGATCAACACTTCAGTGTTTCAACACAGAAAAATCTCGTTGTTGAAAATAGTAAAGTCATCGTCCCAAAAGATGAAGTTGTTAAAGGTGATGTTATTGTCAAAAATGGAACCTTGGAAATAGAAGGTACAATTGAAGGTAATGTAACTGTTATTAATGGTGAGGTAACTGCCGTTAATGGAGAGCAATATATGGCATCTGCAGGAAATGTAACCGGAGATATTGAAGAAGTTGATGAATTATTTGAATGGTTATGGTATCACGTTAAAAGGATATCCAAGGACGTAGTAAGTTAACGGAAGGGTCATCGTTATGGTGGCCTTTTTACATACATCTATATAAAATGATATAATGGGATAGTTGTCAAAAAGTAATAAAGAATAAAGCTAACTCATGGAGGACAAGTGAATGGGGTATGAGGTTTTACCAATATTGAATGACATACCAATATTGCATTACCTCGGTATAGCTATTGATATTCTCCTTGTATGGTACGTTATATATAAATTAATTATGGTTGTAAGGGGAACAAAAGCTGTTCAGTTGTTAAAAGGAATAACGGTTATTATTGTCGTCCGTATGTTAAGTCAGTATCTTGGTTTAAGTACTTTACAATGGTTAATGGACCAAGCTTTAACATGGGGATTCTTAGCAATTATTATCATATTCCAACCAGAGCTACGAAGAGCTTTGGAGCAGCTGGGAAGAGGTCGATTGTTTTCAAGAAGCGGCTTGCCGGGAGAAGAAGATCCTGAAGTCACTGTAGAAGCAATTGTAAAAGCAACAGATTATATGGCGAAAAGGCGTATTGGTGCACTAATGTCAATTGAAAAAGAAACAGGTATGAGCGACTATATCGAAACAGGAATTTCATTAAATTCAAGAATATCCTCTGAGCTCTTAATAAACCTGTTTATTCCTAATACACCACTACATGATGGTGCGGTTATCATACAGAAAAACCAAGTAGCGGCTGCTGCATGTTATCTACCCTTATCAGAGAGTCCTTTTATTTCAAAAGAACTCGGAACAAGACATAGAGCAGCATTAGGAATAAGTGAAGTAACAGATAGTTTAACAATTATTGTCTCGGAAGAAACAGGCAATGTGTCTGTTGCCAGAAATGGTGAATTACATCGTAACTTATCTCAAGATGAGCTGAGGGATATTCTCCAAAAAGAACTTTATACGCAAACGAAGGCTGTTTCCTCAAACCGTTGGCACTGGAGGGGGAAAAAAGATGGATAAGCTGATGAATAATCACTGGGTTATGAGAGTGATCGCCCTGTTTTTAGCTTTAATGCTTTATGCATCTGTAAATATTGAATCAGGTACTCAGGCAAATAAATCAACATCACCATTAAATACTTCAACTTCTTCTTCACTAGAGACAGCAGTAGTTACAGATATACCGGTTGTTACATACTTTGATGAAGAAGATCTAGTGGTAACCGGGGTACCGGAAACCGTAAATGTTACTTTAGAAGGTCCAACAGGTTCGTTGCTAAAGGCGAGACAACAAAAAGACTTTGAAGTTTATGCAGAGTTAACTAATTTATCAATTGGATCACATCGGGTGAATTTAAAAATTAAAAATTTATCCAGTGATTTAAAAGCAACGATAAGTCCTTCAGTCATTACAGTTTCAATTGAAGAAAAGATATCAAAGGATTTTCCGGTTGAAGTGGAATATATAAATGAAGATAAATTAGAAGAGGGTTATTCACCTGATCAACCAATTGTTAGTCCAAATAGTGTCCGTGTTACTGCATCAAAAGAAATTATTGACCGCATATCAAAGGTCCAAGCGACCATTAATTTAGAAGGTGCAAAAGAGACAATAAATAAAGAATCCAGAATTACCATCTATGATAGTGACGGCAATATATTGCCTGTCGAGGTAGAACCGTCTGTAGTCGACGTTACAGTTCCTATAAAGAGTCCAAGTAAAGTTTTACCTTTTAAAGTGGTACGGGAAGGAGAACTTAAAAAGGGATTCAGTATTTTAAGTATGGAAACTGATCCGAAGGAAATTACAGCATATGGACCACTAGATGTGCTGGAAAATTATGATTTTATAGACGGGGTAAAGGTGGATTTATCCGAAATTGAAAAAGATACTGTGCTAGAAGTTGATGTTCCTCTACCAGAAGGAATAGAAAAGATTAGTCCAGAAACGGTGAAAATTGAAATAGATGTAGATGAACAACAAGAGAAATCATTCTCTGATAAGAAAATTGAAGAAGTCGGAATGGCAGAAGGAAAGGTGTTTGACTTTCTAGATCCTGATATTGGAGAATTGGATATTAAAATCTATGGTGCTCCAAGTGTAATAAACGAAATTAATTCTGCGGATATCGAGTTATATATAAACCTTTCCAACTTAAGTGATGGAGAACATGAAGTACAAGTTCAAGTTAATAGTCCACAAAATATTACTTGGTCATTAGAGCAAGAAAAAGTAAAAGTGAGAATTTCATCTGCCTCCTAGGCAGATAAAATAAAGGAGCGAAACCAATGGGAAAGTATTTTGGTACAGATGGAGTACGAGGAGTTGCAAATAGTGAATTAACACCGGAGTTGGCCTTTAAAATCGGGCGATTCGGCGGGTATGTTTTAACTAAGGATAAAGAAAGACCAAAAGTCCTAATAGGTCGTGATACTCGTATTTCTGGTCATATGCTTGAAGGTGCTTTAGTGGCGGGGTTATTATCAATTGGGGCAGAAGTCATGCGTTTGGGTGTAATTTCAACGCCGGGTGTTGCCTTTCTAACGAAAGCACTGGGAGCTGAGGCCGGTGTGATGATCTCTGCGTCTCATAATCCGGTCGAAGACAATGGAATTAAATATTTCGGTCCAGATGGATTCAAATTATCTGATGAGCAGGAGCTTGAAATTGAGCGTCTAATGGACGAAGAAGAAGATACATTACCAAGACCGGTAGGAAAAGATTTAGGACAAGTTAATGACTACTTTGAAGGTGGTCAAAAGTACTTGCAATTCCTAAAACAAACAGTGGATGAAGACTTTACTGGTATCCATGTTGCATTAGACTGTGCCCATGGTGCAACGTCATCACTTGCTACACATCTATTTGCTGACTTAGACGCAGATGTTTCAACAATGGGAACTTCTCCTAATGGTTTAAATATAAATGAAGGCGTGGGATCGACACATCCGGAAGCGTTAGCTGCCTTCTTAAAAGAGAAAAATGCAGATATTGGACTAGCATTTGATGGAGATGGTGACCGTCTTATCGCAGTTGATGAAAATGGAGATATCGTTGACGGAGATCAAATCATGTACATATGTGCAAAGCATTTGAATAGCGAAGGACGATTAAAGAAAAGCACAGTTGTTTCAACTGTAATGAGTAATTTGGGTTTCTATAAAGCACTTGAAGAGCAGGATATTAAAAGTATTCCAACAGCAGTCGGTGACCGTTATGTAGTGGAAGAAATGAAAAAAAATGACTATAATTTAGGTGGAGAGCAATCAGGTCATATTATCTTTTTAGATTATAATACTACAGGTGATGGTCTATTAAGCGGTTTACAATTGGTTAATATTATGAAGTTAACTGGTAAGAAATTGTCAGAACTTGCAAATGAAATGAAAAAATATCCACAATTACTTATTAATGTAAAAGTAACAGATAAGTACAAAGTAACAGAAAATGAAAAAGTAAGTAAAATAATCTCTGCGGTTGAACAAGAGATGGATGGAAACGGACGTATTTTAGTCCGCCCTTCCGGTACAGAGCCGCTGGTACGTGTTATGGCTGAAGCACCGACAGAGGAGCAATGCCGTGATTATGTGGAACGAATTGTAGCCGTTGTTAAGGAAGAAATGGGATTAGAATAAGAGGCGGGTTAACCCCGTCTTTTTTCATTTTATTAAGGATGGTCGTTGTTAACATAATAGCTTAAAATACATATAAATAAGGTATATCGATCAATTTTAATCATTAAGGATGGTAAAAATTGATTGACGACTTATTTTCTTCTGTTGTATCATTAATTTTGTTGTTTTACTTATACTAACAGGAAGGAGTAATAGGAGATTTATTTGTATTCACCTAAAGCGCCTGAACTAAGCGTGAACGTATAACAGCTTAGTTGACGAGGATGGAGGTTATCGAAATTTCGGCGGATGCCTCCCGGCTGGTATGGTTACAGCCGTAAGCTTTTCTTTAAAACAAAGAGGTAACTTTTTGAACAAAGGGAAAAGTATAGCCTTCCAAAAAATAAAAACATGTGTGAGGGGACAGTGATGTCTCCATTTAAAGAATATTGGCTCCTGTCCCTGGTTTCACACTATGGGAGGAAAAAAACATGTGCGGAATCGTAGGTTATATTGGAAACAATGACTCAAAGGAAATTTTATTAAAGGGTCTTGAAAAATTAGAGTATCGTGGATATGACTCTGCAGGAATCGCTGCAATGAATCAAGAAGGGGTTCACATTTTTAAAGAAAAAGGACGTATTGCAAAGCTTCGTGAAATCGTAGACGAAAAGGTTGAAGCTTCGACTGGGATTGGGCACACAAGATGGGCAACTCATGGTGTACCTAGCCAAATAAATGCACACCCACATCAAAGTACTACTTCAAGATTTACACTTGTACACAATGGTGTAATTGAGAACTATTCAATTTTAAAACGTGAGCATTTGCAAGATGTTCAATTAAAAAGTGATACAGATACTGAAATTATTGTTCAAGTAATCGAAAAGTTCGTAAAAGAAGGATTAGAGGTTGAGGAAGCGTTCCGTCAAACGTTATTAATCTTAAAAGGCTCGTATGCAATAGCATTATTGGATGAGCAAAATCCTGACATGATTTATGTTGCGAAAAATAAAAGTCCACTTCTAGTTGGTTTAGGCGATGGAAGCTTTAATGTAATTGCATCAGATGCAATGGCAATGCTCCAAGTGACAGACCAGTACGTGGAAATTATGGATAAAGAAATGGTATTCGTTGAACGCGAAACTGTTACAATAAAAGATTTAAAAGGTAATGTAATTGAACGTGCTCCTTACAAAGCTGAGCTTGATGCAAGTGACATTGAAAAGGGCACATATCCTCACTACATGTTAAAAGAGATTGATGAACAACCATTAGTAACAAGAAAAATCATAGCAAAATACCGCAATGAGGATGGTGGCATTACAGTTGATGCCGATATCGTTGAGGCAGTTAACGGCGCCGACAGAATTTATATCATTGCAGCAGGTACCAGCTACCATGCAGGATTAATCGGTAAACAATTTATTGAAAATTGGGCGAAGATCCCTGTAGAAGTGCATATTGCAAGTGAGTTCTCATATAATATGCCACTCTTATCGCCAAATCCACTCTTTATCTTCATCTCACAAAGTGGAGAAACAGCGGATAGCCGTTCAGTATTAGTTCAAATAAAAGAACTTGGTCATAAAGCATTAACAATTACGAATGTTCCGGGATCTACGCTATCTCGTGAAGCGGATTATACACTATTATTACATGCCGGTCCTGAAATTGCTGTTGCATCTACAAAAGCATATACAGCACAATTAGCTGTCTTATCGATCCTGGCAGCTGTTGCAGCAGAAGCAAAAGGTCAATCTTTAGAATTCGATTTAACAAAAGAACTTGGTATTGTAGCAAATGCAATGGAAGTTTTATGTGACCAAAAAGAAGAAATGGAAGCAATCGCGAAAGAATTCTTTGCAACAACACGTAATGCATTCTTTATCGGTCGCTCTGTTGACTACTATGTTGGTCTTGAAGGTGCATTAAAACTAAAAGAAATTTCCTACATCCAAGCGGAAGGATTTGCAGGTGGAGAGTTGAAGCACGGTACAATCGCTCTTATCGAGAACGGTACACCAATTATTGCTTTAGCAACACAAGAACATGTAAACCTAAGCATTCGTGGTAATGTGAAGGAAGTAGTGGCTCGTGGAGCTAACCCATGTATTATCTCAATGAAGGGTCTTGAAGAAGAAGACGATCGTTTTGTACTTCCAAGCATTCATGAGGAATTAGCGCCTTTAGCTGCAGTTGTACCACTACAACTGATCTCTTACTATGCAGCACTACACCGTGGTTGTGACGTAGATAAACCTCGTAACTTAGCTAAGAGTGTGACAGTTGAATAATTATTTTAAAGCATAAGTTTTATAATTAACAAAAAACGTTAAAAGCCAAACCTAGTATAAAGGTTTGGCTTTTTTGTTTTGTCATATTTTTAGAATAAGGTATTTGCAACTGGAATATTATGTTAATATTTTGGAGGGGACAGTTAGAAATGGCTTTGATGATAAATTAAGAAAGTGGCTATCATTTGAATGAACTTAAAAGTTTTATTTATAAATCATAATTGGTGTAGCTTTATATATAGTAGAGAAAGAGATGTTTTTCATACTGATCTTGCTGATGAGGTGATCTGATGAATGGAAATAAAATAGTTTCTCAACTGATAAAGAAACGTAAATTTTGGGGGTATAGTACTGTTATAGCAATAACTCCTTATCTATTAATAAAAATCGGGCTGGACTTTCGGGGTCTTCATGCCGACAGAACAAATGGGCGATCCAAGTTGGCGTACCGCGAATGTCATAACAATAATTCTTGCCGCGGTAGGCATTTTAGTAGCATTTGCGTTCAGTATGCCGTGGGGAGAGAAGTTGCCTGCCTGGTTGGTTACCTTTCCAGTTTGGGTAGGCACTGGTTTGCTTATTCCTATGTTATTGTTGGCTCCGGTGCTTGGGCCTGCTGCTATGATACGCGATCAGCAGGCTGGGGTTGCAGATATTTGGGTATATGAGCAAATTTTCGTAATAGTCTCTTTGGTTGGAGCTGGCATCTGTCTACCTTTTGCTTTAATAGGATACACCAAAACGCGTTGGCCGGAGGTATTTACTGGTCCAATTGATATCGAATTACTTCCAGGCAACAGTGAAAAATTGTATATAACCTTAGCTAGACTTATCTCTGCCGGCTGTATACTTCTTGGATTAGTTAAGGTTTTCTGGGCTGTAGGAGGAACAGTTGGCATCAATCCGGCTATGTTGGAGAACCGGGATATATGGTGGCACCTCTTGTCTTTGAGTACCGGTTTATGGGCATTTGTAGGAACATGGGGTTTGTTGGTATTGACAACCCGTCGCGGGTCGAAGAACTTCTTTATTCCTATGGCCGCAGCATGGATATCGTCGGGAATGCTGTTCTCTTATAACCTCTTCAATCGTTTGTCTGCTACTCGTCCAGATACACGGCCTGCACTGGAGTACCCGCTTGTATATGAGCTGACCACGGAGTTAGGGAGTGTCTTGGGAGTTATGATGGGAATGGTCCTTCTGATGGTACTACATGATAGACGGAGAGCAATGAGAATGGCGTTTTGAAATAAAGAAGTTGCAATATGAATAAATTACTATGCAAATATAAAATAGAAGACCAAACATTTAGTATGGTACCTATAGATAGAACTCTTTATAAGAGAGTTACATCTATAGGTATTTTTCATAAAATGAATTTCACACTAAATAGTTAAAAAACTGTATACAATTGTTTGACTCCATTCGTTGTATAAGTATAGGGAGGAAAAAAGATGAAAAAGGAAGATGTATTAGCCTCCTATCTTATCAATGTAGGGGAGGAAGTGTTCAAGCTATTATCAGCGAGGGGAGCAAAAAAAGAGGACGCGGAAGATATCATACAAAATACATTCTACAAAGTTTACACACTGTTGGATGACCTGACAGAGAGTAGTATACGTCCTTGGTTTTTAGGGTGGCATTGAATCAGTATATTGATTTAAAAAGAAAAAAGGAGCAGCAGAACATTTATTTATCTGAAGAAATTTATTCAAAGCTAATGCAGGTAGAAGATGAATTTGATGCCGTTTTAAACAAAGATGAGATTGTGTATTTATTAAAGGATGTTAAAAAAGAATACAAAGAAATTTTCCTCCTAAAGTATTATTATGACTTTTCATATGAAGAAATTGCTTCTATTTTGGGCATTCAAGTTGATAGTGTAAAGCAAAAACTATATCGGGCACGAAAACTAATACATTCGAAAATAGGAGGGAAATGTTAATGGACTCATCGTTGAATAATGCGTTAAAAATGGCGAAACGAAAACAAATGATTAAAATGATTATGACTACAATCATTGTCGTACTCATTCTATTACCAATACTCTACAAAACAGGAAACTACTTTGCAGCGAAAAGTTCTACAAGACTTCATGAACGACTCTTTTTACATAACGAAATTGCTGAACCAAATATCCAAATTGATTCCCAAGTTACAAGTAATTCGTCCATGTTTGGTGGTAATATCATTACGAATCGTTCCAAGAATATTAATGGCTATTTAGTTCAATGGAGCACACTAACCAGTTCGTATGATTGGATTCGCATCAACATTGATCATAATGAATTAACACCGGGATTTTATTGGACTGACAAAGAATTCTATGAATATGATAAACAAACTAAGAATAAAGTTGCGACATTCTATCATCCGTCTATTCAAGAATACTATGATGGAGTTAAAAATGAACTTGGTGAAATCTCACAAATGGATAATTATGTTGCTGAGGTAGCTATATCGCTTGATAAGCCATATTCTTTACAGGAAATACAGGCAAAAATCCCAGATAACTTAAACATCGTATGGTTGTACATGACATCACCAATCTCAGATGAAAGTAATGGACCTGCCGGCATGCCTGTATATGGTTTTGATCCATCGGGTTCACCGAAAGAGGCATACGATCGTTTTATTGATGCGCTTGAAGAGTATGATGATGGTAGTAACGAAACAATTAGGGAGTACTTGAAGGTAAATAAAAACAAAGAAATGACTGAAGTGAAAATATTGGGAGTAATGCTTACTGGCCAAACTGAAAACTTCAAAGCTCTGGAAAATCAAGACTTTATTCGAGGCGCCTCAGTAGGTACTACTGCTGAAATAGTTCCTTACATTAAACCGGACAAATGAGACCAAAATTTGGTCTCTATTTTTGTACTAGCGGAAAGGGTTTTTCCTAACAACAAAGAAGTATGTATATGCATACCCATAGTGATGAATGGAGGACTTAGTTGTGACAAAGAAATATATTCTTGCTTTAGATCAAGGAACAACAAGCTCAAGGGCTATTCTGTTTAATAAAAAAGGAGAAATTATTGAAGTCGCTCAACGGGAATTTCCTCAATATTTCCCTCACCCGGGTTGGGTAGAACATAATGCACTGGAAATTTGGAGTTCTGTACTAGCGGTGATAGCTGAATTATTAGCAAAAACAGCTATCTCACCTAAAGAAATTGCCGGCATTGGTATTACCAACCAACGTGAGACTGCCGTTGTTTGGGAGAAAGATTCAGGAAAGCCTGTTTACAATGCGATTGTGTGGCAATCAAGACAAACAGCTGAAATTTGTGAAAGGTTAAAAGAAAGCGGTTATCAAGATGTATTTCGAAAGAAAACAGGATTATTAATAGACCCTTATTTTTCAGGAACAAAAGTAAAATGGATTCTTGACCATGTCGAGGGAGCTAGACAAAAAGCAAATGAAGGTAAACTGCTTTTTGGGACGATTGATTCTTGGTTGATCTGGAAGCTTTCTGGTGGAGCAAAGCATGTCACCGATTATACAAATGCATCTAGAACTCTTATGTATAATATTTATGATTTGCAATGGGATGATGAGTTACTAACTATTTTAGATGTTCCAAAATCCATGCTACCGGAAGTTTGCTCTTCTTCAGAGGTGTATGCAGAAACAGTTGATTATCATTTCTTTGGAGAAGCCGTCCCGATTGCAGGTGTTGCTGGTGATCAACAGGCCGCATTGTTTGGACAGGCATGTTATGAGAAAGGAATGGCAAAAAACACCTACGGAACAGGCTGCTTTATGTTAATGAACACAGGTGAGAAGGCAGTACCTTCAGATCATGGATTATTAACAACCATTGCTTGGGGTATTGATGGCAAAGTTGAATATGGACTGGAGGGTAGTATTTTTGTGGCAGGTTCAGCAATTCAATGGCTGCGTGATGGATTAAGAATGATCGATAATGCCCCTATATCGGAAAAATATGCTGAACGGGTTGAATCAACAGATGGGGTCTATGTCGTACCTGCATTCGTAGGATTAGGGACCCCATATTGGGACAGTGATGCAAGAGGTGCCATTTTTGGTTTAACACGAGGAACGACGAAAGAGCACTTTATTAGAGCTACGCTTGAATCACTAGCTTATCAGACGAAGGATGTTTTAAAGGCAATGGAAGCAGACTCACGCATCGAGCTAAAGAAACTTCGTGTTGACGGTGGAGCTGTAAAAAATAATATGCTTATGCATTTTCAGAGTGATATTTTAAATGTTTCTGTGGAGCGCCCGATTGTCAATGAAACAACTGCTTTAGGAGCGGCTTATTTAGCAGGACTTGCCGTTGGATTTTGGCAGGATCGTGAAGAGATCGCTTCACTCTGGAAGGTGGATCAATCGTTCGAACCAGGTATGGATGAACAACGACGCAATGAACTTTATGATGGCTGGCAAAAAGCAGTGAAGGCTACAATGGGGTTTAAACCAGGTGAAAATAAAAGTAATGGAAGTTGAATCTGCGCTTAATAAAACTTCCGAGGGTAAACACCAAGTGGGTTTATCCTCGGGAATTTCCATGTTTTTCTACCTTATTTAACGGATTCTGATAAAAACTCAATCACTTGATCAGGAGTTTTAGCGTAAGCACTATGTAAATGGGCTAGTTTTTCACCATTTTTAAACACCAATAAGCTTGGAATTCCCATAACACTATGTTTCTCTGCAATTTCTGGTAGTTCGTCTTTGTTAATTTCATACATCGTCACATTACCAACCTCTTCAAAAACAGTTGGCAAAAACATATCCATACGTTTGCAATCAGGACACCAGTCTGTAACGAATTTAACTACTACAGGCTCCTCACTTGTAATCAGATCTTGAAATTGTTTGTCTGTTTTTATATGTTCCATCATGATCACCTCTACTATTTATTTTACCCTTTTCTCGATGAAAAAAAAGTATTTTGTCTATAACTTAAATATGGAAGAAAAAATCAGAAAAGTTGACGTTATTTATCTCCAAAACGTATACTTACTTACAATAAGTAAGTTAATGTTAAGGGGAGAAAAATGTATGATTGAAGCAATAAAGGAGATGCCTCTAAAAACCTTAGAAGATAAAATAACGGTAGTACCCTATGAAGAGGGAATGACATATATAGTTGGCCCAATTAATCTGCCAATTCAATTAGATGATGAAACATTATTTTTCAAATGGTATTGCTGGCTGAATTTAGAGGGGGAACAAGATTCTTCGTTGGAAGGGTTAATAGATAGATTACCTACTCTTGAATTAGCTGGTCAGCAGCAATCAAGTGTATTGGTGTACGGTGATTTTGAAACAGAAGAATCTGCACTTATCCGGATGCACAGCATATGCCATACAGGTGATATATTTGGAAGTAAAAGATGTGATTGTGGTTATCAATTAAAACAATCGTTAAGAATGATAAAAGAACATGGTGTCGGAGCATTATTCTACCTAGCAAATCATGAGGGCAGAGGAATAGGTTTATTTAGCAAGGCTTTTGCGTACCTTCTTCAGGAGGATGGGTTAGACACTGTTGAGGCAAATGAGCAATTAGGGTTTGCCGATGATATGAGAAGCTATGAAGAAGCTATACGAGTGTTAGCATCCCTTAGACAATTACCTGTTACATTAATTACAAATAACCCTCTTAAGCTTGAGGCACTTCAAAAATCCGGTGCAAATGTAGATGGACGAATACCATTATGGGGAGATGTATCACACTATAATCAGCGATATTTAGAAACAAAAATGGAGAAGGCTGGCCATTTTAGAGGAGGCTTTACGATTGAGTGAACATGAGGTTTATATGAAATTAGCCATAAATAATGCTGCTGCGATGCAAGGACAGACTGTACCAAACCCATTAGTAGGAGCTGTAATTGTCAATCAAAACCGTATTGTAGGCGTAGGAGCACATTTAAAAGCAGGTGGTCCGCATGCAGAAATACATGCACTCAATATGGCGGGTGATCTAGCAAAGGGAGGTACAATGTATGTTACCCTTGAACCTTGTTCACATCACGGTCGAACAGGTCCATGTGCAGTTGCAATTGTAGAAGCCGGTATCAAAAAGGTAGTTGTTGCAACTCTTGATCCAAATCCACTTGTTGCAGGGAATGGAATAAAGATCTTAAAAGATGCCAATATAGATGTGACTGTTGGTGTTTGTGAAGAAGAATCCATAATGATGAACGAAGTATTTAATAAATATATTACAACAAAGATCCCGTTTATCACGATGAAATCTGCTACAACCCTAGATGGGAAAATTTCCTCTTATACATCTGATAGTAAGTGGATCACATCAGAAGAAGCAAGAAAAGATGTTCATCAATTAAGACATGAGCACGCCGGAATATTAGTAGGAGTTCAGACTGTCATGAAGGATGACCCTGAATTAACAACCAGAATTGAACATGGGCGAAATCCTGTACGCATCATTCTTGATAGTCGTTTAACTACACCTCTTCATTCTAAAATAGTGACTGACCAACAGGCTGAAACATGGATCTTCACATCCCAAAACTTTTCACAATCTGCTAAGGACCAATTAGAAGCTTTAGGAGTAAATGTATTTATTACTTCTGGTGTTGAGCAGGTTGATTTACATGATACAGTCAGGATACTTGGTGAAAGAGGTATCTCTTCTGTCTTGATTGAAGGTGGAGGAGAAGTGAATGCATCTTTTCTAGCTAAGCAATTAGTTGATAAAATCGTATTATATATAGCTCCTAAGATGATAGGAGGAAAAGGTGCCCCCGGCTTCATCGGCGGTCTCGGAATTGAAAAGATGGCAGATGCTATTACTATTAATCATCTAGATATAATGAAAATAGGAAATGACTTTAAGTTTACAGGTTATCCAGATTATAAATAAACCTGTTTTCGCAAAGATTGTTGCTTATGAATATTACTTTAACTTTATAGTGAAATGGAGCGGAAGACACTCGACCCCTGCGGGAGGTAGAGGAAAGCGAGTGTCTGGAGCGCAATGGAACGAACTAATTTTAACCTAAAAACAAAGTATGTAAAAACAGCCTAAATAAAAAAGGGGTGTTGTCAAATATTGGCATCATTCCTTTTTAACATCAATCTCTTGTTGTATAAAACCAAGGAATAGGATAAAATATAAATATAAAACCAAGTAAACTTATAAGAATAATTTAAATTAATGTATTTAAGTGAAAGTAGTAAACCTGAGGATCTTGTAAATATATAGGCGCATATTAGAAGAAATAAGGAGGCGGTCTATTATGAATAACGAATTGCATCCCGTTCTTTCAGGAGCAGAAAGTTTATTTTTCAAAGGAAGTGAAACAGGAATTGTTTTATGCCATGGTTTCAATGGTACACCACAGAGCATGGCATATATAGGAGAAAACCTTGCTAAATACGGCTATACAGTCTCTATTCCCAGATTAAAGGGACATGGTACTCATGTGAAAGATATGGAATCGAGCACGTATGAGGAATGGATTGAAAATCTTCAGAACGCTCATGAAACATTAAAGCAAACCTGTGAAAGGGTGTATATAGTAGGGCAATCAATGGGAGGAGCTTTAACACTTCAAGTAGCTTTCAGACAGTATGTAGATGGCATCTTCCTCATAAATGCCGCTGTTACAGATGTTGCATACAATGAGTATCGATATGAAAATACATTGAGCATGATTGAAGAAGGTAATCCTGATATAAAAAAACATCCTGTACATGAAATTACGTATGATCAAGTCCCGTTAAAAGCTATTCATCAATTGCTTGATTTAATGGATTATACAAAAAATAAATTGAAACATATATCAATTCCAACTATCATTTTTAAGTCGAAAATTGATCATGTTGTTTCACCAACAAATTCTGATTATATATATAACAACATCTCATCTTCTGAAAAGTGGCTAATTGAATTGAAAAATTCATACCATGTTGCTTCAATGGATTATGATGCACCATTTATTGTGGATAACATTCATGAATCTATTACAAACCTTAACAAAAACCGCCCATTTCAAATGATGGGTAGTAGTTCCGTTTAATAATAGTATGTGGATAACATAGGTACTTACCAACAAGTTATCCACATACCAACTGAATTATCAACAATTTTGTAAACACTTTCAGTAATTTAGGGATTTTATTATTGAGGTTTCCAACCTAATAGGACAATCTCTATTGGAATCGCTTGCATTTTAATTCGTTTTATGAGAAATAAATGTTATAATCTGTAATTATCTACTAAACTTATCATTAAAGAGGGATTTTATGACATTACAAATTCGTAGAATGAATGAAGGGGATATAGAGCAAGTACAACTTGTTGCGAAGTCAAGCTGGCATAGTACATATAAGGGAATTATACCTGACCATATACAGGAGAGTTTTGTTAATACCGCATATTCATATGAGATGTTAATGAAGAGATTAACGGAAACACTTTTTCTTGTTGCTGAGCAAGAAGGTAATATTATTGGTTTTGCAAATTTCACCCCTCTTAAGGATGAAAAAAAGGTTGAGCTTGGAGCCATTTATTTATATGAGGAATACCAGGGGAATGGAATTGGCACTGAACTTTTAAAGATGGGTCTAGAAGAGTTGCAGTATTTAAAAAAAATGTACGTAAACGTGGAGAAGGATAATCAAAGTGCTGTAAGCTTTTATAAATCAAAAGGATTTATGATAGAAACAGAATATGATGATGTGTTTGACGGGCATACATTAAAAACAGTCAGGATGATGCTGGAGAAATAAACGCTGAGCCTGGTGTGTGAAAGAACAAGAGAAAAGGATAAGCGTGCAATCGCTGCTTATCCTTTGAGGACCTAAACAAATGTGATTATGAAAATTGTTTGGTAGCATCATTCTTTACTGTTTGTGTTACTTTATCACTTCTGGAAATATAACTATGTAATACCATACCGATCATAACTAATACCATCCCGAAGAGGGAAAGAGAGGTTGGCAAAGCTGCTCCTAAGAATAGGATTTCACCTAATAAAACGAAAAGTACTTGAATCGACTGAGTTGCCTCGACTGCTGCAAGCTGTGCCATATTATGCTGTACCATATTCGTAGCTTGAAAGAATAGTAAAGTTGCGATTAAGCCTGAACATATGGCTACCCAAAAGGATTGGATCGTTTGTGTTCTTGTTGGCAGACCTGTTGTGGATAAAGCAAAGATGGTGAAAATAATCCATAAAGGCAAGCTGCCTAATGTCATTCCTAAAACACGCTGAAATACATCTAACCTTCCATCACAAAGTGCCATCATTTTGCGGTTTCCAAGCGGATAGGCAAATGATGCAATGAGAACTGGGATGATAGTTAGTAATACAGGTTTTAGTGATAAATGACTGGCATGTTCATATTGCATAACAGCAACACCTAGAAGAATGATCATTGACATGCTCAGACCTTTAAGAGGGATTTGTCCCCGAACTTTTAAAGGACCATTCGCAGTTTGAATTTCCTTAAAAAAGAGCGGAGCAAGAAGTGAGCCTGAAAGGATTGTCATCTGCCAAGTTGCCGCAATTAGCCAACCGGGGCCGAATGCACCTGCAAAACAGATCGGAGCATAAAATAAACCAAATCCCACTGTACCCCATAATAGCCATTGAGCCGGATGTTTTTTCATTTCCTTCATAAGTGGTGACCATTTTTTAGTCCCTATGACAAAAAGAATAAGAAAAGGGAGCATGAAAAAATACCTCAAGGATGAACTCCATAACCAACTTCCTCCAGCTAGCTCCATAGAACGATTTAAGACAAATGTAAAGGCAAAAAAGAAGGAAGAACAAACTCCCAGTAGGATAGCTCTCAAAGTAAACACCCCCAACGATATCATTTACAATTTATTGGAAAGAGATTGATCATACTATAACATAATAATAATATAAAGTGTGATTTTTCTGTATTGTTCAAAAGTTCCTGCGGAAATATAATGAAACTAACGATAATCTTGTAATGGAGAGTGAAAAGGATAATGAAAAAAAATCTGCAGTACCCCATCGGTGAATTTGTACCACCGGAAAATGTTACTGAAAAGGATTTAGAAGGATGGATCGATACAATAGAAGGGGCTCCTGAACAACTAAGGAAGGTCCTTGATTCACTGCCGGTATCGTTAGTAGATACTTCTTATCGACCTGGAGGCTGGACCGTAAGACAAATTGTCCATCATCTTGCTGATAGTCATATGAACAGCTATATCCGTTTTAAGTTGGCTCTTACAGAAAACTGCCCTACTATAAAAGCATATGATGAAAAGGCTTGGGCTAATTTACCAGATTGCCAGACTTCAATAGATGTATCCCTTCAGTTGTTGGAATCTCTTCATAAACGCTGGTGTCAGCTCTTAAAGTCTATGTCATTATCAGACTTTGAAAAGACTTTTTATCACCCTGAAACAAAGCAAGATGTTAAGCTGTCAACAAATGTTGCATTATATGCATGGCATAGTAAACATCATATCGAACATATTAAATTAGTTTCGGTGCATTAAATAGCCGCAACATTCTCTTTTTTAGGGAATGTTTTTTTATGAAAAAATTTCATAATAAATATTGAAAGAGAAACTTGAAAAACTTAGTCTACATAAACTGGGATTTTCCTGAATATGATGTACAAGCATACATAATTAAATGGTTACATCAGATACTGGAGGTTTGGATGTTGAGTAGTTTATTTAGCTATGTTTTTCTAGGTGTATCTTTGGCAGCACCAATCGGCCCTGTCAATGCAGGTCAAATTGATCGGGGCATAAAAGGCGGATTTTTCCATGCCTGGCTGTTTGGACTTGGAGCTACAACAGCTGATGTCGTGTACATGTTTTTAGTATACCTTGGCTTTGTTAATATTCTTCAAATCTCTATTGTGCAAACTTTTCTATGGTTATTTGGTTTTTTTGTCCTGGTGTATACAGGAATTGAAAGTCTACTATCTGCTAAAAAACATACGATGATCAATGGAAGAGGAAGTGTAAGCTACACTAAATCATATTTTTCTGGTTTTTTTATGTCTCTACTTAATCCGTTGAGTATCTTATTTTGGATTGGGATATATGGATCTATCTTAGCAAACACCGTGGTAACTGAAGGTGCTGCACATTTTATTTTTTATTCTGCAGCTATTCTCTGTGGTGTATTATTATGGGATTTCATGATGGCGATTCTTTCAAGTTTTTTGAGAAAGTATTTAACACATACATTACTTGCGGCTATTTCAGTTATTTCAGGAATTTCGTTAATTTTGTTCGGTTTGTATTTTGGCTATCAAGGAATAAAAGCATTATTTTGATTTCAAGTGAATTGTGTTTATGAAGGAATGAATAGGGTTATTGATAAGGGACCGAAGCTTGGAGAAAGAGGTGCCGAAATTGATAAAATCCTTCAAAAAACAATTTAGTGTTCCAAAAGGATACTTAGGAAAAATTGCTGGAAACATCATGGCATTAGAAAATAAACGCTTAAACAATTGGACTCTATCGTTATTGAATATTAGCAATAATGATTATGTCCTTGAAGTAGGGTATGGACCCGGCGTGTGTATGAAGAAGATCCTCCAAGATTATTCCCAAGTGACTATACACGGAATTGACGTTTCTGAAACAATGAAAAAGCAGGCTGAAAATAGATTAAAAGAGTTTATCGAAAATGAAAGAGCAAAGGTTTTTGTTGGTGATATAGAAATAGCGGAGCTGCCAAATGATCGTTACAACAAGGTCCTCTCCGTTAATAACTATACCATTTGGAAGCATCCCAAAAAGGGACTGGAGCGGTTGTGTAAATCGATGAAGGAAAATGGACAGATTGCTATTACCATGCAGCCCAGAGAAGAAAATGCAAGTACAATAAAAACAAGAATGTTTGCAAATCAAATTTATCAGGACTTATGTGATTGTGGTTTTAAAGATGTGAATATCTCTTATAAGCGGCTTTATCCAATCCTTGCCGTTTGTGTGACGGCAACCAAGGTATAAAAAACAGGTAAAAAAGTATAAAATTTTGTACTTAGTGTGGTGTCTAGCTCCAGCGCCTAGCCCCGAAGCACAGGACGTGCAAGTGCAGTCGTGGAGATTGACGCCGCGATTTTAGACTGCCTCGAGGTCATAAGGCAATTTGGAATTGAAGGCAAAGAACGCCTTCTATTCCAAATCGCCTTATGCTTGTCGGGACTGATCAAGGCGCTTACGCTTTTCTTAATAAAGAGCTGACCAATCCTATTAGGATACCTAAACACGCACCACCTGCGACTTCAGCCGGCTGGTGACCAAGAAGTTCATTTAATTCTTTTTCTTGTTTTACATGAAAAAGCCCAGGCATATGTCCGGATAAAAGCTCTATATCTGCATCAAGATCGTTAACGATCTTTGCAATCTCACCTGTATGTCTTCTTATCCCTTGTGCATCATACATGACAATGATTCCAAAAATAACCGCTAATGCTGTTTCAACAGAGTGCATACCTTTTTTAGTTGCAACATATGTTGCGAGAGCTGATACTCCTGCTGAATGTGAACTGGGCATTCCGCCTGTTTGGAAGATTGGCCGCCAATCCCAAACATCATTCTCTTTTTTGTGTGTAAATATTTTAAGGCCCTGTGCAATTCCAATCGCTGAAAGAGCGGTCCAAATTCCTCGATTCATATTCCTCACCTCTATATAAGTAGTGTTTATCAAAATGAAAACTATATGCAAAGGGAAAAAAGAAAACTTTTAAAGAGGTAGGGATATTGAGGTGAAACAAACATAGGTAGTTACCTATGTTTGTTCAGAAGTAATCCATTTTGTTAATAAAGGCGGTTTATACGTACGGAATTTATTAATAAGTTCTTGTGGATCCTGTTCGACGATCACCATGGAATGATATTCAGGCTTTAAAAATTCTTCTTGAATCATGTGATCAAAGAAAGCCAAGAGTTTATCATAGTATTGATTGGCATTAATCATTCCGATTGGTTTTTGATGTTCCCCTAGTTGAGCCCATGTGTATACTTCAAAAAATTCTTCCATCGTACCTGGCCCCCCAGGTAGCACAATGAATCCATCTGAGAGCTGTTCCATTTTTGCTTTGCGTTCGTGCATGGTATTGACTACAATTAACTCTGTTAAGTTTGTATGTGCAAGTTCCCTTTCCATTAACATTTTTGGAATGACTCCAATAACCTCTCCACCGGCTTGGAGTGCTGCGTTAGCTATTGAGCCCATAACCCCGAGTTTAGAACCGCCGTAGACAAGAGTAATTCCTTCTTTGGCTAAATGGCTTCCGAGTTTTTCTCCTGCTTCTAAATATAAAGAAGAAGCACCCGGACTTGATCCACAAAAAACACTAATTCGCTTCATTTTTCTTCCCTCCATTTCTAAAAAGCTAAGACACCTTTTAGTTCAATTCCTTTGTTTAAGAACTACTTACTCTCTAGTTTAGATTGTTTTTAACAAGATGAACATAATGTTTACACCTTTTTTAAAATAAATATGACCAACCTTTCATTCTTATCTCCATTTGATGATGTTTACATAATTTTCAAGTATAAGTGGGAAGTTAGAAGCGTACTTATGTATTTTAGGAGAGATGCAAAAATGACGTTAGGATTGAAATGGTTTGTTATGGATTCGCTTCAGTCGTATATACAAGAAAATGAATTAGTAAGTGCAGTTGATTTTTATTATGAAAAACTAAAGGAAACAAAAGGTAAAGTCCTTGAATTAGGTCAGAATCAATTGCATTTGCTTCCGCTATTTAACGCTCGTGGTTTGAAGATGGAAGGTGTCATTGAATCTGAAACTGGAAAAAAAGACTGCTATGAAAAATGTACAGAGGGTAGTCAGTCTCCAAAATTACTGCAAGCTATGCTTCCTAATTTCAAAACAGCCTCGTTATATGAAGCGGTCATCCTTCCTTTTGGAGTTGTGTCATCAAAGTCAAGAAGAGTTGATGCAATAAAAATAGTGAAAAATAGTTATGATCATTTAAAAGAGAGCGGTATCTTCATTGTTGATCTTTTTTTACAAAGTGAATTTTCAGTTATGCAAGCGGAAAACTTAGTTCTTGAAAAAAATGATAACCTGTTTGTTGGAGAATCCAAACTTGTGAAGCTGGACTTAATCGAACAAAAAGCCACATATACCTTATCGATTGAACATTGGAAAGAAGGACAAAATCCATATAAGGAAAGTAAGGTTCAAACATATACATGGTTTGGAATCAAGGAATTTAAGTTAATTCTTGAAAGAATAGGCTTTTCATCTGTAACAGTTTATGCAGACTACTCCAGTAGTAATAATGATATATCAGAAGGAAAGGTGTTTACATTTTTAGCAAAAAAATAAAGCAACACCTCCTCGGAAATTTCCTATTCTAAACAGTATCACCCTATAAAATGATAGTTATAAACGGATTATATATTGGCAATGACAAATTTCCTGAAAACTTATTACATAAAAAAGGAATCATTAATAACAATTTTGCCTTTAAGTGATAAAATAAGAATGATGAAAGAACTGAGGAGGATAATCCAGATGAAAATGAAGTTAGGTCTTATCTATGGTGGGAAGTCTGCAGAGCATAATGTTTCACTGCAAACGGCCTTAGCTGTTATAAATGCGTTGGATATGAGTAAATTCGATATACATCCTATATATATTAAAGAAGATGGAGAATGGGTAAGAGGTAAGGCATTAAATGCGCCAGTCAAAGAAGTAAGTTCATTAAGACTTCAGGGAAATGGGGATGTTATTTCACCTGTTTCTCTTAATTCTGATTTATTTCCTGCAACTGTAGCAGAACAAGATAAAATTGATGTCATTTTCCCGCTTTTGCATGGACCAAATGGTGAAGATGGTACAGTTCAAGGGCTTCTTGAGTTATTAAATATTCCATACGTAGGGAACGGTGTATTAGCTTCTGCGGCAGGAATGGATAAGGTTGTCATGAAGAACCTCTTTGCTCAGGCAGGCTTAGCACAGGCAGACTATGTATCTTTTATAAAAAGTGATTATGATCAGTCACCGGAAACTGCTTGTGAAGAGATTGAAAAAAGACTTGGATATCCATGCTTTGTAAAGCCTGCTAATCTTGGCTCAAGTGTCGGGATTAATAAATGTCAGGACCGTCCTTCACTAGAGGCGGCAATTAAAGAAGCATTTGAATATGATCGCAAGGTTATTATTGAAGAAGCAATTACAGGTAGAGAAATAGAAATTGCTGTAATCGGAAACGATCAACCTCAATGTTCTGTTGTAGGTGAAATTGCTCCGAAAAAAGAGTTCTATGATTATAAAGCGAAGTATGAAGATGGCGATACAGATTTAATCATCCCGGGAAATGTTACAGCTACAGAGTATGAAATGATTAAAGAAATGGCGATCGCATCCTTTAAAGCAATAGATGGTTCAGGTCTGGTTCGTGCAGACTTTTTCCTAACAGAGGATGGCAGAGCATTAATAAATGAAGTGAACACAATGCCAGGGTTTACTCCATATAGTATGTTCCCGCTAATGTGGAAACACACGGGATTAGAATATGCACAACTTATTGAAAAGTTAGTAGATCTTGCATTAGAACGTTATGAGCAAAAACAACAAATTAAACATTCTTTCTAAAGTTAAAAAAGCGTTTATATAAGACGAATGAGGGGAACTGAATAAAGCACCAGTCAGTTCCTTTTTCCATTTAATAAAATAGGAGTGGGGATATGATTAAAAGGTCGTTGCTTGATATTGAAAAGATGGTCGATGGATATGGTTTGGAGGAAGAATATAAAAACCTTTACATCTCAGGTGTTACAACAGATTCCCGTCAGGTTGGAAAAGACAGCTTGTTTATTCCTCTTGTGGGGGATATTTATAATGGTCATGAGTTCGGAGAAAAAGCATTAAAAGATGGAGCTGCAGCAGTGCTTTGGCAAAAGTCGGAGAAGAATCCCCCAAAAGATGCCCCGGTGATTTTTGTTGAGGATACACTTACAGCGTTGCAGGCGCTGGCGAAATCGTACATTAGCCAACTGCAAGTAAAAGTTGTTGGAATTACAGGCAGTAATGGAAAAACAACAACAAAGGATATGGTGGCATCTCTATTAGAAACCACATATAACGTACATAAAACAAAGGGTAATTTCAATAATCATATTGGATTACCATTAACTGTATTAAGCATGAGTGAAGAAACTGAAGTGGCTGTACTGGAAATGGGCATGAGCGGCAAAGGTGAAATAGAGCTTTTATCAAAAATTGCTCATCCTGATGTAGCGGTTATTACAAATATTGGTGAATCACATTTAATGGATCTGGGCTCAAGAGAAGGAATTGCAGAAGCAAAACTGGAAATTACAAAAGGATTAAAAAGAGATGGCTTGTTCATTTATCATGGAGATGAACCTTTGCTACAGGAAAGAGTTTCAGACTTATCGTTAAAAACAGCTACATTTGGTGAAAAGTCAACAAATGATTATTACCCGGCAGAGATCACCCAGAAGCTAACTGGTACATCATTTAAAGTGGGAAATGAGGAATACTTTATTCCGGTCCTAGGAAAACATAATGTATGGAATGCATTAGCTGCATATGCTGTTGCTGAACATTTAGGTGTAAAAAAAGAGAATATTAAGGAAGGCTTTTTATCGATTAAGGTTACGGGTATGCGCTTGGAATTAATTGAGGCAAAAAGCGGCGCGTCTATCATTAATGATGCGTATAATGCCAGTCCCACTTCAATGAAGGCAGCAATTGACTTAATAGAAAACCTAAATGGATTTGGGCAAAAGTTTGTTGTTCTTGGCGATATGCTCGAACTGGGTGAGGAAGAAAAAGAATATCATCGTGAGGTAGGGCGAGTAATCAAGCAAAATAACATCTCACATATCTTTACTTTTGGACGTTTAGGTGCAGAAATAGCTGCAGGGGCAAAAGAAAATTTTGCTCAAGAATTTGTTCATCATTTTGAAGAGAAAAGTCCATTGATTACATTGTTAAAGTCACTAGTTCGAAAGAATGATGTTGTGCTTGTGAAAGCATCAAGAGGGATGAAACTTGAAGAGGTAGTGAACGCTCTTATTACATGATATTTTCCTATTGGGAACTAATGAATATGGATTTTCTGATACCGTTCAAAGGAGGCTTTTAATTCTATGAAAGGCTGTCTATTTATTCATGGTTTTACTGGCGCCCCTTATGAGGTTGAGCCGTTAGCGAGCTATATTAAAGAAAAAACAGGCTGGGTTGTTAAGGTGCCAACCCTGCCTGGACATGGTGTAACTCTTTCCTTAAAGGGGCATACATATATGGAATGGATTACATATGCTGAACAAGAGCTTTTAACCTTAATGGATGAGGTGGATGAGGTATATGTAATTGGTTTTTCAATGGGGGGGATCATTGCCTCTTATTTAGCAGCTAATTATAATATCCAAAAGTTGGTTTTGCTTAGTGCCGCAGCATATTATGTAAATCCAAAACAAATCTTCCTTGATTCAAAAGAAATGATAAAAGATTTAATGAATGGGAATATTAAAGATAATGAGCTGTTTAACCGTTATAAAATGAAAATCATGCATACACCAATTAAAGCTACTTTTGAATTTCAAAAACTTGTGAAGAAAGTAAAGCCTTATTTTCAGTATCTCAACATACCGGTTTTGATTATTCAGGGTGAGTGTGACGGAATTGTACCGGTGAAAAGTGCTTATTATTTATATAACAGCATTCCTTCAAAACAAAAAAAGCTACACTTATTACCGTGTTCAAAGCATCACGTTTGTCACGGAGATGATTATGAAGACCTAAAAAACTATGTAGAAGAATTTCTATATAAAGAAGATAAAGTACTAACACAATGATCTTTTAGGTCTTTTGTAAGGTGTATATCAAACAGATTTTGTTTTACTGGTTTTGACATTAAGTTGAAAAACATTGATGGTAGTGGTATGATTACATTTAAAGTGTTTGCGGGCTTTAAATAAGGTAAACTGCTGCCCTTCGTTACTAAAGGGCATTTTTTTGTCGCAAATAATCAGAACGGTTTAACATGTATAAGGAAAACTTTGTTCATAAGATATAACATGTTTTCTAACACACCTGACTGTTTTTTCATGATGACACAACAGTTAATAATCTTTTTTTATACTATTAATAAGCAGATAACTTATGGAAATAGTATAAGAAGAACGAAGGCTTTCGCCATTATAACTTGTCGATAGGCCAAGTTTTTCTAATGTTTCTGGTAGTGACCAGAGATTAGGATTGAATATAAACATCGTTTCATTATGAAGACGATTTTGGATTACCTATAAGGTCTGTAAATATTTACAGCAAACGATATAGAAGGAGTATGAATACATTGACAATAACGTTTCAAGATTTAGGTTTAAGTTCGTCATTGATGGAATCTATTAGCAAAATGGGGTTTGAAGAACCTTCACCAATTCAAGCCCAAACCATTCCATTAGCCTTGCAGAAGAAGGATGTTATCGGGCAAGCGCAAACGGGAACTGGAAAAACAGCCGCATTTGGTATCCCTCTTATTGAGAAAATTGATGTGAAAAGTAACAATATACAAGCTGTTGTTGTTGCTCCTACACGTGAATTAGCGATTCAAGTTTCAGAAGAACTATATAAAATTGGTTATCATAAACGCTCTCGAGTTCTTTCAATTTATGGTGGTCAGGATATTAACAGACAAATTCGTTCTCTTAAGAAAAATCCTCACATCATTGTTGGAACGCCTGGTCGTTTACTTGACCATATTAATCGTAAAACCATTCGCTTAAACAACGTTCATACGATGGTATTAGATGAAGCAGATGAAATGCTAAACATGGGATTCATTGAAGATATTGAATCAATCCTTTCAAATGTACCGGATGAGCGTCAAACATTACTTTTCTCAGCTACAATGCCTGACCCGATTCGTCGTATTGCAGAAAAGTTTATGACAGAGCCTGAGCTTGTAAAAGTAAAAGCGAAGGAAATGACAGTTCCGAATATTACTCAATATTATTTAGAGGCACAGGAAAGAAAGAAATTTGATATCTTAACAAGACTACTTGATATCCAATCACCTGAGCTTGCAATTGTGTTTGGTCGTACAAAACGACGTGTTGATGAATTATCTGAAGCGTTAACTTTAAGAGGTTACACAGCAGAAGGAATTCACGGTGACTTAACACAAGCTAAACGTATGTCAACATTACGTAAGTTCAAAGAAGGTACGATAGAAGTTCTAGTTGCAACAGACGTTGCTGCGCGTGGATTAGATATCTCTGGTGTAACACATGTTTACAACTTTGATGTACCACAAGATCCGGAAAGTTATGTTCACCGTATTGGACGTACTGGTCGTGCAGGTAAAACAGGTATGGCGATGACGTTTGTGACACCAAGAGAATTGGATATTGTGAAAAATATCGAGCGCACAACAAAACGTAAAATGGAACGTATGAAGCCGCCGACTCTTGATGAAGCAATTGAAAGTCAACAACAGATGACAGTTGAAAAAATGCGCTCAATTATTGAAAACGATAATTTATCTTTCTACAAGCGTACTGCTGAAGAGCTTTTAGAAGAGTTTGATGCACAAGTAGTTGTAGCTGCTGCCATCAAATACATGACAAAAGAGCCTAACTCTGTTGAAGTAAAATTAACGGAAGAAGCACCACTATACTCAAAATCCAAAAACAAAGGTCGTTCTTCTAGCAACAACAGAAGAAAAGGTGATTTCAACCGCAGAGATGGACAAAAAAACCGTTCATCATACGGAAGCCGTGACCGTAATAAAAGTGGCCAAGGTAACAAACAACGCCGCTATTCTAACTCAAAATAATAAGTTTAGGAAGACTGAATCGTGATTAAGATTCGGTCTTCTTTTTTTTGGGCTTTATATGAAACTAATAGTTGGGGAAGCTAAGGAAAAATGGATTAAAGAGGTGTAATGTCCATGACCATTATCCAATTAGGCTATGTAGCGATGAGTATGAATTTACAAAATTGCTCTCCCTCTCAGACGATGACATATGCTCAATTTCAAAAAATTCAAGACAGAGAAGCAGCTATTAAGAAACTTGAAAAAATTGCAAGGTCAAATCTCACAAATTGTCTGCGATTATTAAAGCATAATGTTGCTCATGATATTCACTTTTTTCGGTTTAGCTCAAAACTAATTCCTCTGGCTAATCATGAGGAGCTGAGTGACTGGAAGTACATGAAAAACCTAATCGAACCCCTAAAAGAAATAGCAGAGTTTATTGGTCAACACCCTATGCGAGTTGGGTTTCATCCAGATCATTTTGTTGTCTTGAATTCAACGAAACCGGAAATTATGAAAATGTCTGTCAAGACATTACATATGCATGAAATGCTTTTAAAGGGCATAGGGGTGAACCCTGAACATCGGTGTGTTATTCATATTGGTGGAGCTTATGACGATAAAATAAAGGCGTTAGAACAGTTTATTCATAATTGGGGGCTAATTCCTGCTTCCATACAAAGAATGCTTCTTTTTGAAAATGATGATACAACGTTTCATTTACAAGATGCCCTTTATTTATGTGAAAAGCTTGGAGTGCCTCAAGTGTTTGACTATCATCACCATTTAGCCTTCCATGAAGAACCGGAATGGGAGCAGCAGTGGGAGAGAATTATTGGTACTTGGCATGCATCATCACTACCAGTTAAAATGCATATTTCAAGTCCAAAAAATGAAAAAGATTTTAGAGCTCATGCGGATTATATAGATCCAAACGTGTTTTTGAACTTCTTACATGTTGTAAAGGGAAGTGTTCAGCAAATTGACTGTATGATCGAAGCGAAACAAAAAGATAATGCTTTATTTCAATTGGTAACAGAGTTACAATCGGAAAAAAGCATTGAATGGATAGATCAGTCATCTTTTAAAATACATTAAATCCCCTCTGAAGAATACAAGCTTACTGTGCTATAATAAAATGGGATAATTTTCTTTTTTTATTATCAAAAAGCATGAGAAAAATAGTTAAAATATAAGTTTTGAAGGTGAAGGGGAGAGTAGGTTGAGGAAACAACCGCAAAATCAGATTAGTCTAAGGGCACTAACTGTGTGGAGATTTAGTGCTCTGATAAGTGCTGGACTGTCATTATTAATCTTGATTGGTCTGGGGATTGGTGCCTATTTTCTTGAGCTGTCGTACTGGTATACTGTTGGTGCTGCAGGGATATGGGTGATTTACTCAATCATTAGTATTTTTATAGTCCCAAAGGTCAGACATCGAGTATGGAGATATGAAGTTCATGAGCATGAAATTGATTTGCAATTTGGCCTCTTTGTTATTAAGAGGGTGTTAATACCAATGGTAAGGGTTCAGCATGTAGATACCCACCAAGGGCCGCTTCTTAGAAAGTATAAATTAGCGTCAATTGAAATCTCAACAGCTGCTACAAAGCATGAAATACCTGCACTTGATCTTGCAGAGGCAGATCAGCTAAGAGATCATATCTCAAGGTTAGCAAGGGTGACAGATGATGATGTTTGAGCCGAAGAGAATTCATCCTGTAGGAATGATTTTAAGCTTTGTCAACATGATAAAATCATACATTATACCTGCAATTATCTTCTTTTTCGTTAGTAGTAATGAATCCTTCAATTTATATATCATTATTGGGGGAAGTCTTCTGATTTTATTTGTTGTGGTGACCAGTATTTTAGAATGGTGGAAATTCACCTATATTATTGAAGATGGACAATTAAGGATTGAACATGGAATATTCGTTAAGAAAAAAAGATATATTCCCATTGAGAGAATTCAAACCATTAATATAAGCGCAGGAGTTATTCAGCAAATTTTTCGCTTGGTGAAGTTGCAAATTGAAACGGCTGGAAGCGGAATGGAAGCTGAAGTGAGTTTAACGGCGATTAAAAAACTAGAAGCGGATCGAATTCAGGAGGAAATATCCAAGTATAAGCAGCTATCGAAGTTATCAATTGGTGAGGATGAACAAGAAGAAGTCCTACTTCATCAGCCAACCTATAAAATGACTACAAAAGATTTATTAGTTGCAGCTAGTACTTCCAGTGGAATCGGCGTCATAATCTCAGCAGTAGCTGCCTTCGTTTCTCAATTTGATGAATTTATTCCGTATGATCAAATTATCAATCGTTTCGACTTTCTGACAAATGCCAGCATTACCCTCTATGCAATTTTAATTTTTATTGCTTTTTTTATCGCATGGATACTTAGTATTATTGGTGTAGTCTTAAAGTATGCTTATTTTACTGTCATTAAAGGTGAGGAAGAATTAAAGATCTCCAGAGGGATTTTTGAGAAACGACAAATTAACATTCCAACAAAGCGTATTCAAGCGATCCAAATTGTTCAAAATCCTCTAAGACAGCTCTTAGGATACACCACAATTTATATTGAAAGTGCAGGAGGAAATTCAGGTGATGAAGGTCTTTCTACCATTTTATTTCCTGTTGTACAAAAGAAAAACGTTGAACAGCTTTTAGTAGAGTTTCTACCGGATTTTAAACAACAAAGCGACTTGCATCGATTACCAAAGAGATCAATGATCCGCTATTGTTTCCGAAAGACAATACCTGCTATTATCGTCATGATACCGGTAGCATATTTTCTTCAACCTTGGGGCTATGTATCCATCATTCTTTTACCTGTTGCTGCTTGGTGGGGATATGCTTCCTATAAGGATGCAGGATGGAATTATCACAGAGATCAATTAAACATTGTATTCCGTATCATATCCAAAACACATGTGCTTGTTAATCGTAATCGACTACAGTCTGTTAAGAGCAAAACAACGTATTTTCAAAAAAGGGTCTCTTTGGAAACCTTTGAGTGCACAATAAAGTCAGGACTGTTGGGCCGCAATTTTACAGTTAAAGATCTTGATCAACAGGATGTGGAAAAGATCATTAACTGGTATTCTTATGAAGAAAGTAAAAAAGCTAATTAAAGAAACAGACACAGCGATTGGCTGTGTCTGTTTCTACGAAAGCCTAAAGATTAAGCCTAATAAAATAAGGATAATAAACAAAACCCAAATGATATGCTTAGGGCTGAAGTTAAGGCTGAATTTAGTTCGTCTATAGTTTGGGCTGTAAAAGGATTGGTGTGAAAATTGAGCTCTTTTCCTGATAACAAAGGGAGCAAATATAAATCCTCCAATCATTCCGAATATATGTGCAACAACATTAATATTTGAATTGAAAAATGTCATAACAAGACCGATGACTAAGATGCTTATGATAATTTGAGAATTTGCTTGATCAATGAGCCCTTTTCTAAAAACAACAATAAATAGATATACACCTAAAATGCCGAAAATAGCACCAGAGGCCCCTATATGAGAATATTGAAGCGGTTCAATTATATACGTTGCTATATTGGCAACAATTCCAGAGACGATATAGATCAAAATAAATTTTGCTTTTCCCAGCATTCTCTCTAAAGCTGGTGCAAATAAGATAAGAGATATGGAATTAAAAAACAGATGACCAAATCCAATATGCAGAAAGATAGGTGTAATAAGTCTCCAATACTCTCCGTTTGCTATCCCGGCATTATATCCATCTAATAAACCTAATAAGATCTTGAGTTGAGGTATAGGTATCTGAAGTAGTAACCAAAATAAGATGTGAATACAAACAAGAACCGATACAACAGGGTATAATTGAAGAAACGTACGAAAGTTTTCAGATCTAGTAAACATCGTGTCCTCCTTGCAGTTATTTATTTTTAAGCAGGCAGGCGAATAGCTTTTTTTAAAAAGGTAAGAAAGTATAAATTTTTGTACTGAGTGATGGTGTCCAGCTCCAGCACCTAGCCCCTCTAGGGTCTAGCCACAAATGAATTGAAGACAAAGAACGTTTTCTATTCATTTGCGTCTTATTTGCCCGAGGCTGATCAAGGCGCTTGCGCTCTTCTTATTTTTAATATTAGTTTTATACTAACACGAATATGTACAAGATATGGCAATTAGTACTATTAATAGGTTTGGAAGGTGTTGTTATACATATGATAACAGGAATTGGCTTGGATATAATTGAACTTGATCGCATAAGGAGAATTGTTGAGCGCCAACCGGGCTTTATAAAGCGGATACTAACGATAAACGAAATTGAGAAGTTCGCAACTCTTTCGAAAGAAAGAAAGGTTGAATTTTTAGCAGGGCGATTTGCTGTCAAAGAGGCTTATTCAAAAGCATTGGGAACAGGAATAGGTGAGGGAATAGGATTTCAAGATATTGAGGTTAATAATGATGAAAAAGGAAAACCGTACATCAATATATTAAAAGAAACACCGGAAAACCCAAGTATTTTTGTTTCAATTACACATACGCGCCAATATGCAGCTGCTCAAGTTATTTTACAAGAGAGGTAAGGGAAAGTAGTCCTTACTTCTTTTTTCTTTTTCCTAGCTAGTCTGCATATTCGATAGTGTTGTCTCATATATTGGGTAATGCGATAGGGAAGACAAGTTGTTTTCTTAGATATCATCTGTAAATAAACATGAGAGTTTTGGGATGAGGTCTAGTGAAACATTCTTCCTGTATAACGTTATATGAGGCAAAGGGGTTGAAAAAGTTGAAAAAAAGCTTGGTGTTATTTTTAGTAGGGCTTTTAACAGTACTAGTTCTAGCGGGATGTGGGGAGAAATCACAGGCTGATGTCGTCCAAGCATTGGAAAAGAAGATTGAAGAAATGTCTGGTTACAAAGCAAAAGGGAAAATGACACTTCAAACAGGAAGTGAACCACAGGAGTATGAAATTGAAATTTGGCATAAAGGACCGACATACTACCGAGTAAATCTGAAAAATTCTCAAAAAGATCAAAGTCAGATGATTTTGCGTAATGATGAAGGTGTATTCGTGTTAACTCCAGCACTTAATAAGAGTTTCCGGTTCCAAAGTGATTGGCCTCAAAACAGCAGTCAAGCATATCTCTTTGAATCATTAGTTAGTGATATTTTAAAGGACACAGAAGCGAAATTTAGTGCTGCTGAGGACAAATATGTATTTGAAACAAAAACAAATTATCAAAATAATAAAATGCTTCCAGCACAGGAAATTACGTTCAATAAAAAAGATTTAGCTCCAACTATGGTGAAAGTTATGGATACTGACAGAAACCCATTAGTTGTTGTTGAATTTTCAAGCTTTGAATTTAATGCATCATTTGATGACAACTCATTTGATGTAGAAAAAAATATGTCGAGTGCTCAAATTGAAGTTCCGACAATGGCAACAGGTGACCGTGAGCCATTTGCTGTAAAGTATCCTTTAGAGCAACCAAACGGTGTTAAGCTTCTGGAGGAAACGGAAGTTGAAACTGATAATGGTAAACGAGTGATCTTAAGCTTTGGGGGAGAAAAATCATTCACGTTAATTCAAGAGACTGCAGAGATTGCGACACCGGCATCAGCTTCAGCATCAACATATGTTGATGGTTACCCTGCTGATTTAGGCTTTACAATCGGGGCGATGTCAGAGAATTCTTTAACATGGTCACATGATGGAGTAGATTATATGCTAGCCTCAGAAGATTTAACGGAAGAAGAAATGTTAATGGTTGCCCAATCTGTCCAAGGTCAAACAGCTAAATAAAAAATCGGGTGGTCATCCACCCGATTTTTCTCTTCAATCTATATCCCTCACATTTTACCACATGGACATTTTTACCCAATTTCCTCAAATTTTTCTCATCATTATTTGACATTACTGTCGCTTAATCGGGATAATCATTCTTAGAAGATAAGATGAGGAAGTGGAGTTATGCAAGTGGGTTTTTATCGTGATACATGGGTGGAAGTAAATCTGGATGCAATTGAACATAATGTTAGAAAGATGAAAAAACATATAGGTGAAAAAGTAAAATTAATTGCCGTTGTCAAAGCAAACGGTTATGGACATGGGGCAAAGCAAGTAGCTGAATCAGCACTTCATGCTGGTGCATCCATGCTGGCTGTTGCGTTTATAGATGAAGCAATATCGTTAAGGCAACAAGGGATTAAAGCTCCGATATTGGTGTTAGGGGCAATTCGTGCTGCTGATATTGAAATTGCCGGTAAGTTTAATCTTATTCTTACGTGCTTTTCAATTGAATGGCTTAAAGAAGCTAGTGAGAATTGTGAGTCTCAGGGAATCCATCTTCATATTAAGGTTGATACGGGTATGGGACGCTTGGGGGTAAGGGAAGAGCATGAGTTGAAGGAAATTGTTGAGTTCGTTGATTCTTCACCATACTTTCAAATTACAGGGATCTTCACGCATTTTGCAACAGCTGATGAAGATGAACCATCATATTTTTTAACTCAATACGAAAGATTTCAGCAATTTCTATCAGTTATTGATCATGAACAATTACTTGTTCATTGTGCAAATAGTGCAACAGGACTAAAATTTCCTTCAAAATTATATAATGCAGTGAGGCTAGGGATTTCGATGTATGGATTATCCCCTTCAGTAGAAATGAAAAATAAACTTCCCTTTACATTGGAAGAAGCTTTTAGTCTGCAAACGAAATTAGTTCATGTGAAAAAGGTACCAAAAGGAACAAAGATCAGCTATGGTGCAACTTATGAAACGCAGCAAGATGAATGGATTGGAACGTTGCCAATTGGATATGCTGATGGATGGATAAGAAAATTAAAAGACTCAGAAGTATTAATTGATGGTAAACGCTTGTCACTAGTAGGAAGAATTTGTATGGATCAGTGTATGGTAAGGTTACCTTACGAATTGCCTGTAGATACTAAAGTAACGCTGATTGGTGAGCAAAAGGGACAAAAAATTTCAATAGATGAGGTTGCGAAGCGACTTGATACAATTAACTATGAGATTCCTTGTATGATCTCAACACGTGTTCCTCGTACGTATCTGAAAGACAAACAAATTTCAGAACAAAGCAATCCTCTTTTAACTAATATGCCCAAGGAATCCTAACTTTTGAAATGTCACCAAGATAATGAATAAATTAAATATACATGACGATAATAGAGAAGGGTAAACATTTAAGGGTAGTCATGATCTTTTCCTTTGTATAAATATCAAGGATGCAGACCTAAGCACTTGCGCTTTTCCTTTTGTCTAGCTACAGCGTCTAGCTCTGAAGGCACAGGACGTGCAAGTGCAGTTATACCGACAGGAAGCGCGTTTATAGCCGCCTCAAGTCATAAGTCAATTTGAAATTGAAGGCGAACGCCTTCTATTTCAAATTGACTTATGCTTGCCGGAGCTGACCAAGGTGCTTCCGCTTTTCTTTATTAAAATGCTTTGCATCTCGTAAAGTAAATGTTATTATTAAATGTGGAATGAATATAATAGGATGGTAAGTTTGGTGGAGGTGTATGTTTGTGTCTGAATCCAGCGCAACAACAGAAATTTTAATTCAGTTACCTCAAGCATTAGTATCGGAATTGGATGGACTGGTGAAACAGGAGAACGGAAACAGAAACGAGCTTATTTATCAAGCGACAAAAATGTATATTAGAGAGCGTAAAAAACGTCAGATTCGTGAATCTATGCGACGTGGATACATGGAAATGGCAAAGATTAATTTAAACATTGCATCTGAAGCATTTTTGGCAGAATCTGAGGCTGACCATACCGTAGAACGCTTAGTAAGCGGGGGTTAATCATTTGATTGTTAAACGTGGCGACGTTTATTTTGCCGATCTTTCCCCTGTTGTAGGTTCTGAGCAAGGCGGAGTACGTCCAGTATTAATTATTCAAAATGATATTGGAAACCGCTTTAGTCCTACAGTCATTATAGCGGCAATTACGGCGCAAATTCAAAAAGCAAAATTGCCAACTCATGTTGAGATTGATGCGAAGCGTTACGGGTTTGAAAGGGATTCGGTTATCCTTCTTGAACAGATTCGAACGATTGATAAACAAAGACTGACTGACAAAATTACCCATCTTGATGATGAAATGATGGATAAAGTTGATGAAGCTTTACAAATAAGCTTAGGACTTATCGATTTTTAATGTATGTTAATAGATAATAGAGCTGTGAAACGAAAACAAAAGGGTGCCGATTAAAGCATCCTTTTTTGTTTTATTAGAAAAGTTCTATGTATATAGATGGACAATATGTATGCACTTGCGTTTTATTTGCCCGAGGCTGATCGAGGCGCTTGCGCTTTTGTTCAAAGTAAGAAAGTATAAAATTTTGTACTTAGTGTAGGTGTCCAGCTCCAGCGCCTAGCCCCTCGAGGTCATAAGCCACAAATGAATTGAAGACAAAGAACGTCTTCTATTCATTTGCGTCTTATGCTTGTCGGGGCTGATCAAGGCGCTTGCGCTTTTGTTCTTAGCGTATATCTTTTTTTTAACTTCTAATAACTGTATAATTGACAATGATGACATGACCGTTAATTTTTAAGGAGGAGTATCAGAAACATGAATCAAGCTTCTAATCCATTTTTGGCGTTTATTCAAGGTAATAGAGAAGAACTTATAGAAAAATGGGAACTAAAGATGAAAAAGGAAGATGATCAAAAGCTATCATCTGTTATCTCAGATCATACTTATACTAATATTTGCAATGAATATATTAATATATTAATACATTCTTTCATGTATCCAGATGACGAGCCTTCAAGCAAGATTGGCGATTTTTCACAAAAGATTGTTCAGCTAGGGTGGTCATTACGTTTTCTTACAACCAGCTTATCTGACATGAATAAAATATTATTTGAAATGATGACACTTAATAGTACTGAAGAAGAAAAAATGAGCTTAGTTTGGGCGTTTGATCATTGGATAGCTCCGGTTAATAGTGAAGTTCTGCACCAATATGCCTCTTCATGGGAGAGAACGGTGTCTCTTCAAAAGATAGCCTTACAAGAACTGTCGGCACCTCTAATCCCAGTGTTTGATAACATTACAGTAATGCCCTTAGTAGGGACAATTGATACAGAAAGAGCAAAGCGTATAATGGAAAACCTTCTACAAGGGGTTGTTAAACATCGAGCTGAAGTAGTATTAATTGATATTACTGGTGTACCTGTTGTTGATACAATGGTAGCGCATCATATAATTCAAGCTTCTGAAGCTGTAAGATTAGTTGGAGCAAAGTGTTTATTAGTTGGTATCAGACCTGAGATAGCCCAAACAATTGTGAATTTGGGAATAGACCTAAGTCAAGTAATCACAAAGAACAGTTTGCAAAAGGGAATAGAATCTGCATTAGAAATGACAAATCGTCAAATTGTATCCTTGGGGGAATAGCAAATGAATCCTAGAATACCGATTTTAAAATTGTATAATTGTTTGCTCATATCAATCCAATGGGAGCTAGATGATCAAACAGCCCTTCAATTTCAAGAAGATTTACTTCACAAAATTCATGAAACGGGTGCTAATGGGGTAGTCATTGATCTTACTTCTGTAGATGTTATAGACTCCTTTATTGCTAAGGTTTTAGGTGATGTGATAAGCATGTCGAAATTAATGGGAGCAAAGGTTGTTTTAACAGGAATACAACCAGCGGTAGCCATTACATTGATCGAGTTAGGCATCCAGCTTGAGGATGTGCAAACAGCCTTGGATTTAGAAAAAGGTCTTGAAACATTACAGCGGGAGTTGGGGGAGTGAAGCATGGAAAACCAATCCTGTGTTAAAATTGTCACCGAATGGGACATTGTAGCAGCTCGACAACTTGGTCGGAATGTTGCTAAAGAGCTTGGATTTGGTACGGTTGATCAAGCGCGAATTACAACTGCTATTTCCGAGTTAGCTCGTAATATATATCTATATGCAGGACAAGGGGAAATGCGCATTGAACGCATTCAGGACCTTGGTAAAAAAGGTTTGAAAATAATAGCCATTGATAGTGGACCGGGTATTCCTGATATACGTAAAGTTATGGAAGACGGCTTCTCAACCTCCGGAGGATTAGGAGCGGGATTACCAGGTGTAAAACGTTTAATGGATGATTTTGATATTTCTTCCTCTGTAGGTGAAGGAACTAATATTCAGGCGGTGAAATGGCTTCGGTAGGAGGGTGTAAATGGATTATCGCGATGTGCTTGAACCGAAATATCGGGAACTACTTAGAAACTATTTAAATGAACAAACTGAAACTGCTTTATATCAAGGTCAAAAATTCAGTAGGAAAACGATTGAACATCAAATTCCACCTGAAGAGATTATTAGTACTCATCGGAAAGTATTACAAGAGCTTTTCCCGGGTATACAAAAGGATGTTTTAGCTTCGTTAGACTTTTTGCTTGAGGTTATGATGGGATATGGCCTTGCTTATCAGGAGCATCAAAGTTTACGGGATCAGCAACTTGAGATCCGATCTGAAATACAAATTGCTGCAAATGTTCAGCAAACTCTTTTGGAGACAACTGTACCTTGTATTCATTCGTTAGATATCGGGGCAATTAGTGTCCCTGCTAAGCAAATGAACGGAGATTATCATCACTTTGTCCAAGATGATCAAGGAATTAGTATTGCAGTAGCAGATGTGATAGGAAAAGGTATTCCTGCCGCTTTGTGCATGTCGATGATTAAATATGCGATGGATAGCTTTCCTGAATCACGTAAAAATCCGAATCAAATCTTGGAAAATCTAAATCGGGTGGTTGAACGCAACGTTGATCCGAGCATGTTTATTACAATGTTTTATGGGATGTATAATATTGAAGATCATACTTTTACATATGCCTCAGCAGGTCATGAGCCCGGCTTCTATTTTAAAGCTGATACACAAACGTTTGAAGATTTAGATGCGAAGGGGCTTGTTTTAGGAATAGACCAAAATTATAGATACCTGCAATATCAGTCCAAGGTAGAACCTGGAGATATGATTGTTCTATTATCAGATGGAGTAACAGAATCACGAACAGATGAAGGTTTTGTTGAAAGATCTGCCATTACAGAATTGATTAACCGATACAAAGATTTATCAGCTCAGGAAATGGTGGATAAAATTTACAGGCATTTTGAAAAGATGCAGGATTTCCAATTGAGAGATGATTTCACATTAATAATAATGAAAAGAATGGTTTAATGAAACTTTTTACGGGGTATGTAATAGCATAAAAGTTCTTTTCGAGGTGATAACGGATGAATATAAAAGTTGATATAAATAATCTTGATGATCAGACGGTGGTTTCTGTAGCTGGAGAAATTGACGCTTATACGGCACCTAAGTTACGGGAGGCAATTTTACCTTTAGCTGAAGAAGTGAATCCAAACATTACGATTAATTTGAAAGATGTATCTTATATGGATAGCACGGGTTTAGGAGTTTTTGTCGGGTTGTTAAAGAGTGTGAGAAAAAACAACGGTCAATTGAATTTGGTTGAGTTGTCAGATCGTTTGGAACGCTTATTTACTATAACTGGGCTAAATGACATCATTGATATATCTTCAAAATCAGAGGGTGGGGTACAATGAAGCAACTAGTAGATTATATAGAGATGAAGGTTCCGGCTAAACCAGAGTACGTAGGGATTATCCGTTTAACACTCTCTGGGATTGCTAGTAGAATGGGATATTCATATGATGAAATAGAAGATTTAAAGATTGCGACAAGTGAAGCTTGTACAAATGCTGTGCAACATGCTTATAAAAACAGTGAAGAAGGCGAAGTAGTAGTAGGCTTTGGTCTTTACGATGATCGTCTTGAAGTCATGATTGCTGATAATGGAAAAAGCTTTGACTTTGAAAAAACGAAAAACGAACTAGGTCCTTATTCTTCTACAAGCCCTGTTGATCAACTTCCAGAAGGAGGTTTAGGTCTCTATTTGATGGAAACGCTCATGGATGAAGTCCGTGTACTTGTTAATTCTGGAGTAACGGTCTTCATGGTCAAGTATTTAAGCGGGGAGCGAATTGATCATGGCACAACCATCTCAAAGTATGAAACTAACTAAAGAGCAGGTAATCGAGCTTATTCTTGAATTTCAACGAAATGAATGTGAAAAGGCTCAATTAGCACTCGTTGAACACTATACAGGATTAGTTGAAACCTTAGCGAAAAAATATTCTAAGGGGAAAAGTTTCCATGAAGATCTAAGACAAGTCGGAATGATTGGTCTATTAGGCGCGATTAGAAGATATGATCCATCTGTTGGTAAGCCGTTTGAGGCATTTGCTATCCCAACAATTATTGGAGAGATTAAGAGATTTTTAAGGGATAAAACATGGAGTGTACATGTCCCTAGAAGAATTAAAGAGTTAGGACCGAAAATTAAAGCGGCAGTAGAACAGCTAACAAATGATAACCAACGTTCACCTAAGGTGCAGGAAATAGCGGAATACTTAGATGTGACAGAAGAAGAAGTTTTAGAAACAATGGAGATGGGTAAAAGCTATCAAGCCTTGTCTGTTGATCATTCAATTGAAGCGGATTCTGATGGAAGTACGGTTACAATCCTTGACATTGTAGGCTCTCAAGATCAGGGTTATGAGAAGGTAAATCAAAAGCTTATGTTACAAAGTGTATTGCATGTTTTATCGGAAAGAGAAAAAGAAATCATCGAATGTACGTTTATCTTAAATAAAAGTCAAAAAGAAACTGGTGAGCAACTTGGCATATCACAAATGCATGTGTCGAGGCTGCAAAGGAGAGCTATTCAAAAGCTGAGAGAAGCGCTTTCGAAAGACATGCCGCCGGAGCTAAATAGATGATTGTAAAAGAGTTTAATGAACATGTTCATACATTGGCTTTTCAATTACCTAAGGAAGGTAAATCCTGTTGTGGTGATAGCTTTTATATCAAAACAACAGATAGTTTTATGATTTGTGCTTTAGCCGATGGTCTTGGAAGTGGTGAGGGAGCTAATGAATCTTCTGCTGCAATTAGCTCATTAGTTGAACAAAACTATGATGAAGATGTCGATGTTTTGATGCGATTATGTAACGAAGAACTCAAGGATAAGCGGGGAGCAACTGTTTCGATCTTAAAGGTCGATTTTCACTCTAAAAGTTTTACGTATAGTTCTGTTGGTAATATTCGATTTATGCTCTATGGACCTTCAGGAGCATTTATTTATCCATTGCCTATTCTAGGCTATTTATCAGGTAAACCACAAAAATATCGAACACAAACGTATTCCTATGAGATAGGTTCGAAATTTATCATTTATACTGATGGCTTAGTATTGCCGGGGATAAAGGCATTATTGAATAAAGGAAATTCTGTTGAAGATCTATCACGACAACTTGACATATATACGAAAAAAAGAACTGATGATTTAACATACATAGTCGGCCAGCTGTTTTAATTATTGAATTAGCTGGTCGGCTTTTTTTGTACTATCAGAAAGTATATAAATTTTATGGATGATAGTATATAAGAAAGACTAAGGCTTTCGCCATTAGGACTTGGCGACAAGCCAAGTTTTTCTAATTTGCTATTATAGTATAAGGTGAAAATCGGTTCCTTCCATTCTTCTCCAGACACAAGGCCCGCAGGCGAGAAAGCCAAGCCTCGTGGGTGACATATTTTATTAGCAGCAAAATATTTGGTAAAATGGTTATAAGTGTTTTCAAGTGTTTACATAGAAAAGCGGATGTTTCGTTTGGAGGATTAAAAATGATAGAAAGACAAGAACGTATTATGAATCATATTAGCAAAGAGCTGGGAATCAATTTAAAACAGGTGTCTAATGTGATTTCACTTCTCGAAGAAGGAAATACAGTACCATTTATCGCAAGGTACCGTAAAGAACAAACAGGTGCATTAGATGAAGTACAAATTCGAGATATATCAGAAAAATGGACATATACTCAAAACCTAGAGAGCCGCAAAGAAGAAGTATTACGTCTAATTGATGAACAGGGAAAATTAACAGAACAACTTGCAGCTGAAATCAACTCATCAATGAAGCTCCAACAAGTTGAAGATCTATACAGACCTTATAAGCAAAAGAGAAGAACAAAGGCAACAGTTGCAAAGGAAAAAGGCTTAGAACCTTTAGCAGAATGGATACTTACACTGCCTAATCAAGGGAGCATAGAGCATAAAGCAGAGGATTTTCTTAATGAAGAAAAAGGAGTAACTTCTGTTGAAGAGGCCATTCAAGGAGCACAAGATATTATCGCAGAACAAATTTCTGATCAACCTAAGTACCGTCAATGGATACGGGATACAACATTTCGTAAAGGGCAAATCTCTTCTTCTGCAAAAGATGAAGAGAAAGATGAAAAAAATGTATATGAAATGTATTACGAGTATGAAGAACCTATCCATAAAATTGTCCCGCATCGAATATTGGCATTGAATCGTGGAGAAAAGGAAGAAGTGATTAGGGTTTCTATTCAGCCTCCTGCCGAACAAATTATTGAGTACCTTAAGAGAGAAGAACTTAAGCGAAAAACATCCATAGTTAATGAAGTGATGATAAGTGCGATTGAAGATGCATATAAGAGGTTAATTCAACCTTCTATTGAGAGAGAAATTAGAAAAGAATTGTCTGAGAAGGCAGAAGACCGTGCCATTCATATATTCTCCGAAAACCTCAGAAACCTGCTCTTGCAACCTCCATTAAAAGGAAGAATGGTCCTTGGAGTCGACCCTGCTTATCGAACCGGTTGTAAGTTAGCGGTTGTAGATGAGACAGGTAAAATGCTTCATATCGGTGTTGTTTACCCACACCCGCCTGTTAATAAGAAAGAGCATGCAAAAGAGAAAGTTATGAATGTGTTAAAGACATATAACATTGAAGTGGTAGCAATAGGGAATGGGACAGCTTCAAGAGAAACAGAGCAATTTATTGCTGATATATTAATGGAATTGAACGGTGATACTTCTTATTTAATCGTAAATGAAGCGGGAGCAAGTGTTTACTCTGCGTCTGATCTTGCCAGAGAAGAGTTCCCGGATTTACAAGTTGAAGAACGAAGTGCTGTTTCCATTGCTAGAAGGTTACAAGATCCATTAGCTGAACTTGTTAAAATTGATCCTAAATCAGTCGGTGTTGGTCAGTATCAGCATGATGTTTCACAAAAGAAATTAAATGACTCTCTAACCTTTGTTGTTGAAACGGTTGTTAACCAGGTAGGTGTAAATGTAAATACGGCCTCACCTTCTCTTCTTCAATACGTGGCAGGACTGAGTAAAGCAGTTGCAAGCAATGTTGTTAAGAAAAGAGAGGAATTGGGTAGGTTTTCCAACCGAAAACAACTAAAGGATATTCCTAGATTAGGTGCAAAAACATTTGAACAGTGTATAGGTTTCTTGCGAGTAATCGATGGAGATCATCCTCTAGATCGAACAAGTATACATCCTGAACGATATGGTGAAGTAGAAAATCTTCTTAAACAACTGGATGCATCACTATCAGACTTAGGAACTGAGGAACTTAGGGGGAAAATTAAAAACTTGAATATGAAGGAAGCGGCTGAAGCTCTCGATGTGGGAGAGTTAACGTTAAAGGATATTTGTGATGCTCTTATTCGACCGGAAAGAGATCCCCGTGACGAAATTTCTAAGCCGTTATTAAAAAAGGATGTCCTTAAGTTAGAAGATTTACAACAGGGGATGGAGTTACAAGGAACAGTAAGAAACGTTGTCGATTTTGGAGCGTTTGTTGATGTTGGTGTCAAACAGGATGGCCTTGTTCATATTTCAAAGTTAAGCAATTCTTTTGTAAAACATCCATTAGATATTGTTTCCGTAGGAGATGTTGTAACGGTATGGGTTGATGATGTAGATTTCAAGAAAGGCCGTGTAGCACTCACGATGATAAATAAATAAGAATATAGAAGAAACACTGCCTTATGAGCAGTGTTTTTCTCTATAAAAGAACCAGCATTGATTGAGTAATTTTATTTGGTAACGATTTTTTTCTAAAAAGGCACGTTGCATTTGATTTTGTAACCATGATGGCATTGCTCATACCTCCTCAGCTATTATAATGGAGAATGGGTGTTTATAATGTATGCAGGTACAAGTTTGAGTGTTACTCGAAATGGGGGATTTTTTTGAATGATCTAATGCTGCAACGTTTAGTTGAAGAAATATCATTAACTTATTTTGATAAAAAATTTAAACATAGAGCATATTTTAATAGTCGTCTAAGAACAACTGGCGGAAGATACATGTTACATAGTCATAACATTGATGTAAATCCTAAGTATTTTCAGGAGTACGGACTAGATGAGGTAATTGGGATTATCAAACATGAACTATGCCATTATCATCTTCATTTAGAGGGTAAGGGGTATAAGCATGGTGATCAGGATTTTAAATTATTGTTAAAGAAAGTAGGAGCTCCGAGATTTTGCCGCTCATTAGGTAATGAAACAAAAGTTCAGAAAGCATTTTTGATATATCGATGTAGAGATTGTCATCAAGAATATAAAAGAAAGAGAAGAGTTGATACAACAAGGCTTGTTTGTGGGAAATGCTCTGGAAAAATCTATCTTTACAGAAAGGGTTGACTCTAAAGTTGATACTGTGTTAAATTATAAAAGCCGTCGCTGGTGACGGTTAAGAATTAAATTTTTCAATAATCTAAGTCTTGACAGGACAAACCCTAATTAATATAATTAAGGAAGTCTGTAAGGAAATATTCCGCAGTAGCTCAGTGGTAGAGCTATCGGCTGTTAACCGATCGGTCGCAGGTTCGAATCCTGCCTGCGGAGCCATATGGGGAAGTACTCAAGTGGCTGAAGAGGCGCCCCTGCTAAGGGTGTAGGTCGCGTAAGCGGCGCGAGGGTTCAAATCCCTCCTTCTCCGCCATATTTATTGTGGCCCGTTGGTCAAGCGGTTAAGACACCGCCCTTTCACGGCGGTAACACGGGTTCGAATCCCGTACGGGTCATATCATATCGCAGGTATACTAGGAAGTGGGTGCACTCTACGAAAGCTAAAAGCCCACCTCCTATTTATTTCTCGAAACTTATGAAAATTCTGGTCCGGTAGTTCAGTTGGTTAGAATGCCTGCCTGTCACGCAGGAGGTCGCGGGTTCGAGTCCCGTCCGGACCGCCATTTTTTCGAAAAAACATCTTGAAGTTCCAAGGTAGATATGATAGAATATAATTCTTGTGACTTTAATTTTATTGGGCTATAGCCAAGCGGTAAGGCATCGCACTTTGACTGCGACATGCGTTGGTTCGAATCCAGCTAGCCCAGCCATTTTTTAGTTGAGAGTCATTAAAACAAATTCATTTTACATCTCATTATAAAATGAGCCATTAGCTCAGTTGGTAGAGCATCTGACTTTTAATCAGAGGGTCGAAGGTTCGAGTCCTTCATGGCTCACCATTTACACACCTTGCGGGTGTGGCGGAATTGGCAGACGCGCTAGACTTAGGATCTAGTGTCCTTGTGACGTGGGGGTTCAAGTCCCTTCACCCGCACCATTATTCAGTTTCGCGGTCGTGGCGGAATGGCAGACGCGCTAGGTTGAGGGCCTAGTGGGGGCGACCCCGTGGAGGTTCAAGTCCTCTCGGCCGCACCAATAAGCATTTAAGTTTTTCTGAAAAAGAACTTGACTTTAATGTTTGAGGGTGTTATTATAGTAAAGTCGCTTGTTGATAATAAAATATTGCGCCCGTAGCTCAATTGGATAGAGCGTTTGACTACGGATCAAAAGGTTAGGGGTTCGACTCCTCTCGGGCGCGCCATAATACATTTACGGGAAGTAGCTCAGCTTGGTAGAGCACTTGGTTTGGGACCAAGGGGTCGCAGGTTCGAATCCTGTCTTCCCGACCAGACGTATCTCTTGCGGGTGTAGTTTAGTGGTAAAACCTCAGCCTTCCAAGCTGATGATGAGGGTTCGATTCCCTTCACCCGCTCCAATTTAAATGATCTTTGAAAACTAAACAAAACCAAGCGTGCCAACGTTAATTTCGATTAACAAAAAACGTACTATATAGTACAAAACTTTTATGAGCTATATCAAACACTTTATTGGAGAGTTTGATCCTGGCTCAGGACGAACGCTGGCGGCGTGCCTAATACATGCAAGTCGAGCGAATCTGAGGGAGCTTGCTCCCGAAGATTAGCGGCGGACGGGTGAGTAACACGTGGGTAACCTGCCTGTAAGATTGGGATAACTCCGGGAAACCGGAGCTAATACCGGATAACATTTTGAACCGCATGGTTCAAAATTGAAAGATGGTTTCGGCTATCACTTACAGATGGACCCGCGGCGCATTAGCTAGTTGGTGAGGTAACGGCTCACCAAGGCAACGATGCGTAGCCGACCTGAGAGGGTGATCGGCCACACTGGGACTGAGACACGGCCCAGACTCCTACGGGAGGCAGCAGTAGGGAATCTTCCGCAATGGACGAAAGTCTGACGGAGCAACGCCGCGTGAACGATGAAGGCCTTCGGGTCGTAAAGTTCTGTTGTTAGGGAAGAACAAGTACCAGAGTAACTGCTGGTACCTTGACGGTACCTAACCAGAAAGCCACGGCTAACTACGTGCCAGCAGCCGCGGTAATACGTAGGTGGCAAGCGTTGTCCGGAATTATTGGGCGTAAAGCGCGCGCAGGCGGTTTCTTAAGTCTGATGTGAAAGCCCACGGCTCAACCGTGGAGGGTCATTGGAAACTGGGGAACTTGAGTGCAGAAGAGGAGAGTGGAATTCCACGTGTAGCGGTGAAATGCGTAGAGATGTGGAGGAACACCAGTGGCGAAGGCGACTCTCTGGTCTGTAACTGACGCTGAGGCGCGAAAGCGTGGGGAGCGAACAGGATTAGATACCCTGGTAGTCCACGCCGTAAACGATGAGTGCTAAGTGTTAGAGGGTTTCCGCCCTTTAGTGCTGCAGCAAACGCATTAAGCACTCCGCCTGGGGAGTACGGTCGCAAGACTGAAACTCAAAGGAATTGACGGGGGCCCGCACAAGCGGTGGAGCATGTGGTTTAATTCGAAGCAACGCGAAGAACCTTACCAGGTCTTGACATCCTTCGCTACTTCTAGAGATAGAAGGTTCCCCTTCGGGGGACGAAGTGACAGGTGGTGCATGGTTGTCGTCAGCTCGTGTCGTGAGATGTTGGGTTAAGTCCCGCAACGAGCGCAACCCTTGATCTTAGTTGCCAGCATTCAGTTGGGCACTCTAAGGTGACTGCCGGTGACAAACCGGAGGAAGGTGGGGATGACGTCAAATCATCATGCCCCTTATGACCTGGGCTACACACGTGCTACAATGGATGGTACAAAGGGCTGCAAGACTGCGAAGTCAAGCCAATCCCATAAAACCATTCTCAGTTCGGATTGCAGGCTGCAACTCGCCTGCATGAAGCCGGAATCGCTAGTAATCGCGGATCAGCATGCCGCGGTGAATACGTTCCCGGGCCTTGTACACACCGCCCGTCACACCACGAGAGTTTGTAACACCCGAAGTCGGTGGGGTAACCGTAAGGAGCCAGCCGCCTAAGGTGGGACAGATGATTGGGGTGAAGTCGTAACAAGGTAGCCGTATCGGAAGGTGCGGCTGGATCACCTCCTTTCTAAGGATATGAGGCATGCTTGGTATTTTGTTTAGTTTTGAGAGATCATACGATCTTTCAATAAGTAAGAAAACACATAGGAGTGAAAATGCATTCAGCATTTGATGATCCTGTGCTTCATGTTCCTTGAAAACTAGATAACGAAAACAATTCAAGTAATTCACTGAGTTTGAACGCTTAGTTTAGTGATTCTCTTAATAATGTAAGTGACATCTTTGATGTCAAAGGTTAAGTTGTTAAGGGCGCACGGTGGATGCCTTGGCACTAGGAGCCGATGAAGGACGGTACTAACACCGATATGCTTCGGGGAGCTGTAAGTAAGCTTTGATCCGGAGATTTCCGAATGGGGAAACCCACTGCTCGTAATGGAGTAGTATTTTTACCTGAATACATAGGGTAATAAAGGCAGACCCGGGGAACTGAAACATCTAAGTACCCGGAGGAAGAGAAAGCAAACGCGATTTCCTGAGTAGCGGCGAGCGAAACGGAATTAGCCCAAACCAAGAGGCTTGCCTCTTGGGGTTGTAGGACACTCTATACGGAGTTACAAAGGAACGGAGTAAATGAAGAGGTCTGGAAAGGCCCGTCAAAGAAGGTAACAACCCTGTAGTTGAAACTTCGTTCCCTCCAGAGTGGATCCTGAGTACGGCGGGACACGTGAAATCCCGTCGGAAGCAGGGAGGACCATCTCCCAAGGCTAAATACTCCCTAGTGACCGATAGTGAACCAGTACCGTGAGGGAAAGGTGAAAAGCACCCCGGAAGGGGAGTGAAAGAGATCCTGAAACCGTGTGCCTACAAGTAGTCAAAGCCCGTTAATGGGTAATGGCGTGCCTTTTGTAGAATGAACCGGCGAGTTACGATCCCGTGCAAGGTTAAGTTGATAAGACGGAGCCGCAGCGAAAGCGAGTCTGAATAGGGCGAATGAGTACGTGGTCGTAGACCCGAAACCAGGTGATCTACCCATGTCCAGGGTGAAGTTCAGGTAACACTGAATGGAGGCCCGAACCCACGCACGTTGAAAAGTGCGGGGATGAGGTGTGGGTAGCGGAGAAATTCCAATCGAACTTGGAGATAGCTGGTTCTCTCCGAAATAGCTTTAGGGCTAGCCTTGAAATGAGAGTCTTGGAGGTAGAGCACTGATTGGACTAGGGGCCCCCATCGGGTTACCGAATTCAGTCAAACTCCGAATGCCAAAGACTTATGTTCAGGAGTCAGACTGCGAGTGATAAGATCCGTAGTCAAGAGGGAAACAGCCCAGACCACCAGCTAAGGTCCCAAAGTATACGTTAAGTGGAAAAGGATGTGGAGTTGCTTAGACAACCAGGATGTTGGCTTAGAAGCAGCCACCATTTAAAGAGTGCGTAATAGCTCACTGGTCGAGTGACTCTGCGCCGAAAATGTACCGGGGCTAAACGTATCACCGAAGCTGTGGATTGTTCTTTTAGAACAATGGTAGGAGAGCGTTCTAAGGGCTGAGAAGCGAGACCGGAAGGACTCGTGGAGCGCTTAGAAGTGAGAATGCCGGTATGAGTAGCGAAAGAGGGGTGAGAATCCCCTCCACCGAATGCCTAAGGTTTCCTGAGGAAGGCTCGTCCGCTCAGGGTTAGTCGGGACCTAAGCCGAGGCCGAAAGGCGTAGGCGATGGCCAACAGGTTGAAATTCCTGTACCACCTCCTCACCATTTGAGCAATGGGGGGACGCAGAAGGATAGGGTAAGCGCGCTGTTGGATATGCGCGTCCAAGCAGTTAGGCTGACAATGAGGCAAATCCCATTGTCACATAAGCTGAGCTGTGATGGCGAGGGAACTATAGTACCGAAGTTCCTGATTCCACACTGCCAAGAAAAGCCTCTAGCGAGGTGAGAGGTGCCCGTACCGCAAACCGACACAGGTAGGCGAGGAGAGAATCCTAAGGTGAGCGAGAGAACTCTCGTTAAGGAACTCGGCAAAATGACCCCGTAACTTCGGGAGAAGGGGTGCTTTTTAGGGTGAATAGCCCGGAAAAGCCGCAGTGAATAGGCCCAGGCGACTGTTTAGCAAAAACACAGGTCTCTGCGAAGCCGCAAGGCGAAGTATAGGGGCTGACGCCTGCCCGGTGCTGGAAGGTTAAGGGGAGAGGTTAGCGCAAGCGAAGCTTTGAACCGAAGCCCCAGTAAACGGCGGCCGTAACTATAACGGTCCTAAGGTAGCGAAATTCCTTGTCGGGTAAGTTCCGACCCGCACGAAAGGCGTAACGATCTGGGCACTGTCTCAACGAGAGACTCGGTGAAATTATAGTACCTGTGAAGATGCAGGTTACCCGCGACAGGACGGAAAGACCCCGTGGAGCTTTACTGTAGCCTGATATTGAATTTTGGTACAGCTTGTACAGGATAGGTAGGAGCCTGAGAAGCCGGAGCGCTAGCTTCGGTGGAGGCGTCGGTGGGATACTACCCTGGCTGTATTGAAATTCTAACCCACAGCCCTGATCGGGCTGGGAGACAGTGTCAGGTGGGCAGTTTGACTGGGGCGGTCGCCTCCTAAAATGTAACGGAGGCGCCCAAAGGTTCCCTCAGAATGGTTGGAAATCATTCGTAGAGTGTAAAGGCACAAGGGAGCTTGACTGCGAGACCTACAAGTCGAGCAGGGACGAAAGTCGGGCTTAGTGATCCGGTGGTTCCGCATGGAAGGGCCATCGCTCAACGGATAAAAGCTACCCCGGGGATAACAGGCTTATCTCCCCCAAGAGTCCACATCGACGGGGAGGTTTGGCACCTCGATGTCGGCTCATCGCATCCTGGGGCTGTAGTCGGTCCCAAGGGTTGGGCTGTTCGCCCATTAAAGCGGTACGCGAGCTGGGTTCAGAACGTCGTGAGACAGTTCGGTCCCTATCCGTCGTGGGCGTAGGAAATTTGAGAGGAGCTGTCCTTAGTACGAGAGGACCGGGATGGACGCACCGCTGGTGTACCAGTTGTCTTGCCAAAGGCATAGCTGGGTAGCTATGTGCGGAAGGGATAAGTGCTGAAAGCATCTAAGCATGAAGCCCCCCTCAAGATGAGATTTCCCATCACATTAGTGAGTAAGATCCCTGAAAGATGATCAGGTTGATAGGTCAGAGGTGGAAGCGCGGTGACGTGTGGAGCTGACTGATACTAATCGATCGAGGACTTAACCTAAATAGAAAAGCGGAAGAAGCCCGCTTAAATCCGTAGGGAATTGGAGCGATCGAGATGAAGTCGTTCTTTGACTTCTTTGAGAGAGTGAAATTACCGTAGGATTTGGCTTCTGGAGCTGGACAAAGTAAGAGCATTAACTCAGTAGAGTGAATTGAATTGTGAATCGTTATCTAGTTTTGAAGGAATATGCCTTCAAACTTTATAATATCTGGTTATGATGGCGAAGAGGCCACACCCGTTCCCATGCCGAACACGGAAGTTAAGCTCTTCAGCGCCGATGGTAGTTGGGGGTTTCCCCCTGTGAGAGTAGGACGTTGCCAGGTATTATTATTATCGCGGGGTGGAGCAGTCTGGTAGCTCGTCGGGCTCATAACCCGAAGGTCGCAGGTTCAAATCCTGTCCCCGCAACCAATATGGTCCGGTAGTTCAGTTGGTTAGAATGCCTGCCTGTCACGCAGGAGGTCGCGGGTTCGAGTCCCGTCCGGACCGCCATATAATTGATTGCTTGCGAAACATAGATGTTTCGTTTTTTTTATGCACTTTTTTAGATTAAAACACAAACTAAAAATTATAATAATTCCACCTTTAGATTTAATATGGTACGATAGAATGTGTCAAACTTGGTTAAACTAATTATTAGTTTTCTACGACAAAATCACTTCCTTAGGAAATAATCCTAAGGTTTTTTCATAGGTAAAATATTAGGAATGTGGAGAGCGAAATGGATGAATTTGATTTTATTAATAAGGTAAAACCGGATCGTATATTTCAACAAAATGTAAAAGTAGCTATAGGTGATGATGCAGCTATTTATGAATCTTCTCATGGTTTTCATCAAGTTGTTTGTGTAGATACAATGGTTGAGGGTGTTCATTTCCTTAGAAACCTATCTTCTCCTTTTGAAATAGGGTACAAGGCGCTGGCTGTTAACGTGAGTGATCTCGCTGCTATGTCAGCAATACCACTTTATTATTTCATTTCTCTAGCTGTACCTTCAAATTGGAATGAAGATGATCTTATTGAAATTTATGAGGGAATGAAGAAGCTATCAGAAGAATACAAAATGGATTTACTAGGTGGAGATACAGTTTCTACGTCGGATAAACTAGTAATTACCGTAACAGTCATCGGAGAGGTGGAAGAAGGTAGAAAAACTCTAAGGAGTAATGCTAAGAATGAGGATATCGTCTTTGTAACAGGAACAATTGGTGATTCTGCTGCAGGGCTAGCCATTTTATTAGGCAAAACTTCTATACATAATGAATCTTTAAAAAGGTATTTTACAGAAAAGCATAAGATGCCAATTCCTCAAGTGAAGGCAGGAAGATTAATAGGAGATTTAAAAAGAGCATCATTAAATGATATAAGCGATGGACTGGCAAGTGAATTAAATGAAATTTCTGAAGCTAGTCATGTCGGAATCACAATAGATGAAGATGCTCTTCCACTAAGTGATGAGCTTTTAACATTACAGTCAACTTCTCTTCTTCAAGATTGGGCCTTATATGGCGGAGAGGATTATGAATTAGTTGGGACAACTTCACCAGATTCATGGATAAAATTGAAGAAAGACTGTAATGAACTAGGTATAAAAATCACTAAGATAGGGTTCGTTGATTCCAGCCATAAAGAGGTAATGCTAAAATCAAAGAATCAAGAGTATATAAAACTTAAAAAATCAGGGTATAACCACTTCAAAAAAAGTTAAGGTGAGCAGAGTGGATCAAATTAAATTTATGACAAAAAGTACTGAAGATACTACAACTATTGCGCAATCTTTATCGAAGATGTTAAACAAAAATGATGTGATTACTCTTGAGGGAGATTTGGGTGCAGGGAAAACAACTTTTACTAAAGCATTAGCAAAGGGGCTAGGGATAAGTCGAAATGTAAATAGTCCTACGTTTACGATTATTAAAGAGTATAGAGATGGTAGATTGCCCTTGTATCATATGGATGTATATCGTGTTGAAGATGCGGATGAAGATCTGGGTTTCGATGAGTATTTTCATGGTAATGGTATTACAGTCGTAGAATGGGCACATTTAATTGAAGATCAGCTACCGAATGAACGGTTAGATATAAGAATTCTTTATGTGGATGATACAACAAGGACAATTATAATGACACCTAGAGGGTCTCATTATGAGGAACTATGTAAGGAGTTAAGTGATGAATGCATTAGCTATAGACACGACGAATAATGTGCTTGGAGTTGCCATTGTCAATGGAGAAACGGTTATAGGTGAATATATAACAAATTTAAAGAAAAATCATTCTGTTCGAGCCATGCCTGCTATTGAGAGACTACTACATGACTGTGACTTTACACCGAAGGATTTAGAAAAAATAATTGTAGCGACAGGACCAGGTTCATACACGGGTGTTCGTATAGGTGTATCGATTGCAAAGACAATGGCTTGGGCTCTAAAGATTCCTATTGTAGGTGTATCTAGTTTAGAAACCTTGGCTGCAAATGGCCGCTATTTTGACGGACTTATTTCCCCGGTTTTTGATGCAAGAAGAGGACAAGTCTATACAGGATTATACCAATATCATAATAGTGAATTAGTGACGGTTCATAAAGATCAAAATTTACTATTAACTGATTGGATAGAGCACTTATATAAGAGTGATAAGAATGTTTTATTTTTAGGGAACGATGTTCATATCCACAAAGATACCATTATAGAATTGCTTGGTGATCGAGCTGTAATAGGCAATGTTTCTTTACATAATCCAAGACCTGCTGAACTAGGTCTTATAGGGATAAAAAGAGAAGCAACAGATGTTCATAATCTTGTACCAAATTATATCAGATTAGCTGAAGCAGAGGCCAAGTGGCTTGAGCAACAGAAATAAGATGGTGTCTACTGTGGAAAATCAATATACAATTAGAAAAATGCGAAAAGAAGACATTGACGAAGTTTATCAAATAGAATGTCAATCTTTTTCGGCACCATGGACAAAAGAGTCATTACATTATGAGCTTGATCAAAATTTATTTGCGAAATATATAGTTGTTGAACATGAGAAACAAGTGATAGGATACTGTGGATTGTGGGTGATAATGGATGATGCTCAAATTACCAATATTGCGGTCCATCCTAATTTTAGAGGAAAAAGAATAGGTGAAGCTCTATTGAGATTTGCTATGCAATTAAGTAGGGAAATGAAGGCACAAAGATTGTCTTTAGAGGTAAGGGTATCTAATCATATTGCTCAATCTTTATATAAAAAAGTAGGGTTTGAACCTGGTGGTATAAGAAAAAATTATTATACAGATAACCAGGAAGATGCTTTAGTAATGTGGGTGAATTTAGTATGAGTCAAACTGATCAATATATATTAGGAATTGAAACAAGCTGTGATGAAACTGCCGCAGCCATTGTTAAAAATGGACGAGAGATTGTAGCGAATGTTGTAGCATCTCAAATTGAGAGTCATAAGCGATTTGGTGGTGTCGTCCCGGAAATCGCATCTAGACATCATGTTGAGCAATTAACCATTGTGTTTGAAGAAGCAATGAAACAGGCGGAGCTTTCGTTTGAAGATATTTCAGCTATTGCTGTGACAGAAGGACCCGGTTTAGTAGGAGCTTTATTAACAGGTATCAATGCAGCTAAAGCTTTAGCTTTCTCACATTCTATTCCGTTAGTAGGTGTTCATCATATTGCCGGGCATATTTATGCAAATCGTTTGATCAAAGAATTAGAATTTCCTTTACTTGCCTTAGTTGTATCCGGAGGACATACTGAATTAGTTTATATGAAGGAACATGGACACTTTAAGGTAATAGGTGAAACCTTGGATGATGCTGCAGGTGAGGCATATGACAAGGTAGCTAGAACAATTGGTCTTCCATATCCGGGAGGTCCTCATATTGATCGCTTAGCCCATGAGGGACAGGCAACTATCGATTTACCGAGAGCATGGCTAAGTGAAGGCTCGTTTGACTTTAGCTTCAGTGGATTGAAGTCAGCTGTAATTAATACATTACACAATGCTAAGCAGAAAGGCATTGAACTTGATCCAAAGGACGTCGCTGCTAGTTTTCAGGCAAGTGTTGTGGATGTATTAGTAACCAAAACAGCACAAGCTGTGGAAAAGTATAAAGTGAAGCAATTATTATTAGCAGGTGGAGTTGCAGCAAATAAAGGCTTGCGAACAGCATTGGAAAAGGAATTTTCTCAAAAAGAAGAGATTGAGTTAATTATTCCTCCTTTATCCTTATGTACTGATAATGCAGCAATGATTGCTGCGGCAGGCAGTATATTATTTGATAAGGGAATTAGGAGTGATTTAGCACTTAATGCTAATCCTGGCTTAGAGCTTAACTCATCATATTAATTGATACAAAATTGGGCAGACCTTATTCGGGTTCTGTCCTTTTTTTCGGTATTTTTCGACAAAAAGTTGAATCTCCATAGCAAATAAGTCAATGTTCACCGAGATTTGGTTAGGAACAGAGTTATCCACAGGATGTGCACGTTTTTTTGTAGAAATGTGTAAAAGAACTAAAAAAGCTGTCAAATCAACGAAAAATCCTATGTGAATAACTTGGACAAAAAAATCAAAAACTGTGGATAATGTGTATAAGTCTGTTGATATGTTGGAAATAGAGGATTTATTATGTGGATAAACAAGTGGATTGTGTATAATATGATTTTAATTTATTTGGAATGATAAGAAGTTTGTCGAAAATAATTACTATACCAAATGCCGTAACAAAAAAACAGCGAAAATGGTTCGCTGTTTTTAATGTAACTGTTCCCACTCAGTCATTAGTTGTTCTAATTGAGAGTTCAGTTGTTCATTTTCTATATTAATTTTTTGAACTTTCTCATGATCCTGATAAATAGAAGGATCGCAAAGTAGAGCTTCGTTTGTTTCAATTATTTCTTCAATTTCACTAATGCTTTGTTCTATTTCTTCAATTCTTCGTTGCTTTTGACGTTCGAGTTTTTTTAGTTCTTTTTCCTGCTGGTAGTTTAGCTTTCCTTCTGATGCAGATGAACTGATTTTTTGAGAAACATTCTTTGTCTCTTCCGCAAGTCGCTCTAGCTCTAATATTTCTTCTTTCTTTGTTAAAAAATAATCATAGTCACCTAAGTACTCTGTTAGATTATGGCTTGATAACTCAAAGACCTTTGTAGCTATGCGGTTTATAAAATAACGGTCATGTGAGACAAAAAGTATCGTTCCTGGAAAGTCGATTAAAGCATTTTCCAGTATTTCTTTACTATCTAAATCTAAATGATTTGTTGGTTCATCAAGAATGAGGAAATTAGCTTTTTGGAGCATAAGCTTAGAAAGTGCCAGCCTTGCTTTTTCTCCACCACTTAGTGTTGAAACAGGCTTTAACACATCATCACCTGAAAATAGAAAGTTACCTAGAACGGTTCGAATTTCTTTTTCTGTTTGCTGTGGATACTCATCCCATAGCTCGTCCAACACACGTTTATTTGATGTTAAATCAGCTTGCTGTTGATCATAATATCCAATTTGTACATGTGACCCTAATGAAAAGTTACCAGTTAATGCATCAAGTTTTTGGACAATAGACTTTAACAGGGTTGATTTTCCAATACCATTTGGTCCAACAAGAGCGATTGAGTCACCTCTGGATATAGAAAAAGAGATATTTGAGATAATAGGGTGGTGTCTATTGTAAGAAACAGAAATATCTGTTGCTTTTAACACATCATTTCCACTTTGTCTTTCAATATCAAATTGAAAGTTTGCTGATTTTTCATCTCCAAGGGGTTTACTCATTAACTCCATTTTTTCCAGCTTTTTTCTACGGCTTTGTGCAAGCTTTGTTGTGGATGCTCTTGCTATATTGCGCTGGATAAAATCTTTGAGTTTTGCTACTTCTTCTTGCTGTCTTTCAAAGCTTTTTACTTCTTTTTCATAGTTTTCAGCCTTTTGTTTTAAATAGTTGCTATAATTTCCAATGAACCTTGTGCTCGTATTTCTGCTAATTTCATAAACTTGATTGACAATTTTGTCGAGGAAATATCGGTCATGTGAAACAATTAAGATAGCTCCTGGGTAATTTTGTAAATATTGTTCCAGCCAAGTTAAGGTTTCGATATCAAGGTGGTTTGTTGGCTCATCCAAAATCAAAAGATCCGGTTTTGTTAACAATAATTTACCTAAGGCTAACCGTGTTTTTTGGCCGCCACTTAAAGAAGAGATTTTCGTTTCCGGATCAAAACTGCTAAAACCTAAACCATGTAGGACGGAACGAATATCTGCTTCATACTGATAACCACCTTCCTCTTTAAATTTCACTTGCAGTTTGTCATACTCTTTTAATAGTTGTTCAAACTTTTGAGTTTCGCTGTTAGGATCTACAGTTGCCATCCGTTGTTCAAGACTACGCATGTCTTCTTCCATTGATTTTAGATGCCTAAAAACTAAATTCATCTCATTCCAAATAGATAATTGTGATTCTAAACCAGTATCCTGTGCCAAGTAACCAATTGAAACATCTTTCGGTTTAATAATTTCACCAGAGTCGTAAGACATTGCACCGGAGATTATTTTTAAAAGAGTTGATTTACCCGCACCATTGCGGCCGACAAGAGCAATTTTATCTCTAGTTTGTACTTCTAGCTTAATATTCGATAAAATAGGATCAGCACCAAAGTATTTACTAAGTTGATTTATTTGTAACAATATCATTGTTTTTCACCTCTACTAATGCTTTTAGTGTAGCCTAATAATGCCCTTATAGGCAACAGTGACTGATTTCATATTGAAAGAACCTTAGGGGAAACTCTTCTTAAGGGTGATGAAGGACAAAAGTTGATGAGCTAGAGTAGGAAAGATCTCTAATGAGGGGGATGAAAGACAAAAGTCAGTGAGATCACCCAAGTAAAGTCCTTTTAACGAAGGAAAACGAACAAAAAACAAATCTATTAATTGTCACAATAACAAAACAGACAGATGCAAAAAAATAGTGTATAGTCTAGGTATAAGGGGATCTGTATATGTCAGAGTTTACTCATTTTAATGATCAGGGCAGAGCAAAGATGGTTGATATTTCTGCCAAAGAAGAAACAGTTAGAACAGCTCTTGCTAAAACCAGCATAACTGTCACCGAAGAAGTATATAAGAAAATCACAAATCATGAGATAGGCAAGGGTGATGTTTTATCCGTTGCCCAGGTAGCCGGAATTATGGCTGCTAAACAAACATCAAATGTTATTCCGATGTGTCACCCAATTTCAATTAAAGGTGTTAACGTTGAATTTGAATGGATAGTTAATGATCCTGATTATACTTTAGGTATTTCTGTTACTGTCAAAACAAAAGGAAGTACAGGTGTTGAAATGGAAGCGTTAACCGCTGCAAGCATTACAGCACTTACTGTTTATGATATGTGTAAAGCAGTTGATAAAGGTATGATCATAGGAGAAACCTATTTAGTTGAAAAAACAGGTGGCAAAAGTGGTGATTTTTTAAGAAAAGAAAAATGACAATATATATTGTCATGTGTTTTGTTTGAATGTGAGGGATCAGATTGAATATAGACCAAACGAAAATACCGCAGGCAACAGCAAAGAGGTTGCCGTTATATTACCGTTTTTTGAAAAATTTACACTCATCAGGGAAGCAGCGTGTGTCTTCAGCTGAGCTAAGTGATGCTGTAAAGGTAGATTCTGCAACGATTCGGAGAGATTTCTCATATTTTGGAGCATTAGGGAAAAAAGGGTATGGTTATAATGTAAATTATCTGTTATCCTTTTTTAGAAAAACACTAGATCAGGATGAAACAACGAAGGTTTGTTTAATAGGAGTAGGTAACTTAGGTACCGCTTTTTTACATTATAATTTTACTAAGAATAATAATACGGTGATTTCTTTAGCTTTTGATGTAGCACAAGAAAAGGTTGGGACAGAAATTGGCGGAGTACCTGTTTTTCATTTAGATGATCTTGAAACACAGCTTCCAGATGATGTAACAGTGGCCATCTTAACTGTACCGGCTGCAGTAGCGCAATCTATTACCGACCGTTTAATTACAAAAGGCATTAAAGGAATTTTAAATTTTACACCGGCTCGAATTAATGTTCCTGATGAAATTAGAATTCACCATATTGATTTAGCGGTTGAACTTCAGTCACTTGTCTACTTTTTGAAACATTATCCAAATGATGAAAAATAACAGCACACAAAGGAGATGGATTTAATGCCAAATGTAGGAATCGGAAGCCTCTTATTAATTGTTTTTGTTGCACTTCTTATTTTTGGACCAAAGAAATTACCACAGCTTGGAAAAGCAGCTGGTAATACATTACGAGAGTTTAAAAATGCTACAAAAGGTTTAGCCGATGATGATGACGATGATCAAGATGCTAAGCAAAAGAATAAAGAAGAGGTAAAGTAAGATAGGATGGAACCCGATATGAAACACGATGAAATGTCGGTCATTGAACATATAACAGAACTGAGAAAACGACTCGTCATTGTTGTCGTTTTCTTTTTCTTAGCTGTTATAGCCGGTTTTTTACTTTCAGGACCGATCATTAAATATTTACAGCATACAGACGAAGCAAAATCATTAACATTAAATGCCTTTAATCTGACAGATCCATTGATGGTCTACATGAAGTTTGCATTTATTATTGCATTTGTTATTACATCGCCAATCATTTTGTACCAGCTTTGGTCTTTTGTAAGTCCAGGTCTATATGAGAAGGAGAGAAAAGTAACCTTAAGCTACATACCGATCTCAGTCTTCCTTTTCTTATTGGGTTTGGCATTTTCATACTTTATTCTTTTTCCATTTGTCATTGATTTTATGGAAAGAATATCGAATGATCTAGATGTGAACCAGGTAATTGGAATTAATGAATACTTCTCTTTCTTAATTCAATTAACTCTTCCATTTGGATTACTCTTTCAATTACCTGTTGTTATTATGTTTTTAACAAGATTAGGAATCGTCACACCGATGTTTTTATCAAGTGTACGGAAATATGCTTATTTTGTGTTATTAGTTATCGCAGCACTTATTACACCACCTGAATTAGCTTCACACTTGATGGTTTCTATCCCTCTATTTATTTTATATGAAATTAGTATTTGGGTTTCGAGAATCACATATAGAAAATCGCAAAAATTGAGATTTGAAGAGGAAAATAAAAAATGAGACTGTCAGTAGTCTCATTTTTTTATATTCATTTTTTTGATTTTTCTAGATAAACGAAACATCCGAATGGATACACCAATATCGAATGTAGCAATAAGCATCAATAAGATTGTCGGAAAAGTGAAAATGCCTTCTTTTGCACTGTTAATCGCTAAATAGATAAACAGCAACCCCATAATCAAATAAAAAACAGCCATAGAAATAGGGTTTGTTCTCATGTTAAAAAGCCTCCAATAATGACTTGCATTTGTTCCATTTGCTTCATCATTCTTTCAATATCCTCTTGAAACGCAATTTGAAAAACCACAACCATTGTATTCATTGAAACATGTGCAAAGATGGGGACGAGTATACGCTTGGTTTTCACATAAAGAAAAGCAAAGGTAAAGCCCATCGAACCATACAGCAACACATGCTGTGGTTCACCATGCAATAGAGAGAAGATAAGAGAACTGATTAATGCTGCAATGAAAAAGTTTGTTCTTGTATATAGTACGCCAAAAAGGATTTTTCGGAATATAATTTCTTCAAGAATCGGGCCTATAATAGATGTAACAACCATGACTAAAGGAAAGAGCTCAATTATACTTACAATTCTTTGAGTATTTTCAGAACCAGGATCCACTCCAAAAATATTAACTTCAATATTAGCAGCTACACCTTGTACAAAAATAGCTAAGAAAAACCCAATAATTGCCCAACCAATGGAAGCACCTATAGAAGCTGGCTCTCCACGAAAACGGTTTTCCTCATGACGTTCATTTCTTAGGAAAAAGAGAATAATTAAGAACGTAAGTGTAAAGCTAAAGATTGTCCAATAGGCAAATCTCTCTACATTTGTCTCCCCGATGTTCAATAAGTCAAATAGCTTGATTCCCAGATAGCCTGATAACTGAAGAATCATATAGGCGATTAAAATAAACCAATAATGCTTTTTCATGTAAACCTCCTAAGTAAAGCACAAACGTATCTGTTTAGTTAGTCAGGTATATTGTAACATACCCTAATGTCATCCTATGTATGATACCGCATAAGAATGAGACAAATTAGTGAAGAGTTCACTTTTTGGCAGCGTACTCATTCATAATTTATAATTAATAGATAAGTTGAAAACTTCTAAAAAAAATTTTAAACTTCATACTTGAAATTAAAAGAAAACTTATATATTATAATAATTGTGTTAGCACTCAAAGGTTGTGAGTGCTAATAAAAAGGAAAAATAATCATTTATTCAAAGAATTTGAGGAGGTTGTTTCACTTGTTAAAGCCATTAGGTGATCGCGTTATTATCGAGTTAGTTGAATCAGAAGAAAAAACTGCTAGTGGTATCGTCCTACCGGATAGTGCGAAAGAGAAGCCACAAGAAGGTAAAGTAGTTGCTGTTGGTACAGGTCGTGTACTAGATAGTGGAGAGAAAGTAGCTCTTGAAGTAGCGGAAGGCGATCGTATTATCTTCTCAAAATATGCTGGTACTGAAGTGAAGTATGAAGGTACTGAATACTTAATTTTACGTGAAAACGACATTTTAGCTGTTATCGGATAATAAACAGCACACATAATAGATTAGTTAAAAATTTGAGGAGGTTTTGTAAACATGGCAAAAGATATTAAATTTAGCGAAGAAGCTCGTCGTTCAATGCTTCGTGGTGTTGATGCTTTAGCAGATGCGGTAAAAGTAACATTAGGACCTAAAGGACGTAACGTTGTATTAGAAAAGAAATTCGGTTCTCCTTTAATCACTAACGATGGTGTAACAATTGCGAAAGAAATCGAATTAGAAGATGCTTTCGAAAACATGGGTGCTAAGCTTGTTGCAGAAGTTGCGAGCAAAACAAACGATGTTGCTGGTGACGGTACAACAACTGCAACTGTTTTAGCTCAAGCTATGATCCGTGAAGGATTAAAGAACGTAACTGCGGGTGCTAACCCAATGGTTGTTCGTAAAGGAATTGAAAAAGCTGTAGCTGTTGCATTAGAAGAGCTTCAAGCTATTTCTAAACCAATTGAAGGAAAAGAATCTATTGCACAAGTTGCTGCGATTTCTTCAGCTGACGAAGAAGTAGGTCAATTAATTGCTGAAGCAATGGAGCGCGTTGGTAATGACGGTGTTATCACAATTGAAGAATCTAAAGGCTTCTCTACTGAACTAGAAGTAGTTGAAGGTATGCAATTTGACCGTGGTTATGCATCTCCATACATGGTAACTGATTCTGACAAAATGGAAGCAGTTCTTGAAAATCCATATGTATTAATCACAGACAAAAAAATCACAAACATTCAAGAAATCTTACCAGTGTTAGAGCAAGTTGTTCAACAAGGTAAGCCACTATTATTAATCGCTGAGGATGTAGAAGGTGAAGCTCTAGCAACTCTAGTAGTGAACAAACTTCGTGGAACATTCAATGCTGTTGCTGTTAAAGCACCAGGTTTCGGTGATCGCCGTAAAGCAATGTTAGAAGATATTGCGATCCTAACTGGCGGTGAAGTAATCACTGAAGAATTAGGCTTAGACCTTAAATCTGCAACAATCGATCAATTAGGACGTGCTTCTAAAATTGTTGTTACAAAAGAAAACACAACAATCGTAGAAGGTGCTGGCCAACCTGATCAAATCTCAAGCCGTGTAGGCCAAATCCGTGCTCAAGTAGAAGAAACTACTTCTGAGTTCGATAAAGAAAAATTACAAGAACGTTTAGCTAAATTAGCTGGCGGTGTAGCAGTAATCAAAGTTGGTGCTGCAACTGAAACTGAATTAAAAGAGCGCAAACTACGTATCGAAGATGCTCTTAACTCTACTCGTGCTGCAGTAGAAGAAGGTATTGTTTCCGGTGGTGGTACTGCTCTAGTAAACGTATATAACAAAGTTGCTCAAATTCAAGAAGAAGGTGACACTCAAACTGGTGTTAACATCATCCTTCGTTCTCTTGAAGAGCCAGTACGTCAAATCGCACACAATGCAGGTCTTGAAGGCTCTGTCATCGTTGAGCGCTTGAAAAATGAAAAAGTTGGCGTAGGATTTAACGCAGCTAACGGAACATGGGTAAACATGTTTGAAGCTGGTATTGTTGACCCAACTAAAGTAACTCGTTCTGCACTACAAAACGCAGCTTCTGTAGCAGCTATGTTCTTAACAACTGAAGCTGTTATCGCTGACAAGCCTGAAGAAGGCGGCGGCATGCCTGATATGAGCGGCATGGGCGGCATGGGTGGAATGGGCGGCATGATGTAATGACCGCTTAACCCCTTGATATATAAGGGATTCTGAGTTATTTGCTAACAAAATGTTAACATATATTAAGTTTAAAAGAGGCTTTCTCATTAGTTTTCAAAACTTTTGAGAGCCTTTTTTATTTCTTCTATAATGACGGTAGATGTTTCCACAGTCATCTATGTGTTCCTTGTATCTCCATGATATTCTCCATAGATCCATGTTATCTTACACGAATTGTACCCCGTTTCACTTAACGTTTTACTTTATGTTGAAAGCTATGTATTTACTATAATAGACCCCTCTTTTAGACTTGGTGAACCAGTGTCTCGACTTTAGAATCACTTGCTTCAATTTGTGTGAAAAATAGTAGATCTGGCCCGTAATTAATTACAATTGCCTGTTTTCTTTAAAGTTAAGAAACTTCTATGCTTTATACAATTTTTGTTGGTATGTTTGTATTTTCTTTTGCATTTTTGCAAAAATCACCTTCAAGTGAAGTTATATCTTAATTTCACTTGAAGATAATTTTTAAAAAAGTGACTTCATTTTTATTTATATTTCCATCATTAAAATAATGTGAAAAATCAACTTAACCACTCACAGCACATTATGTCTCAAAATACTACACTAATAGCTATATTTTTGATGTTTATATTAAAGTAGAATGAAAACAGAAGCACTTAGGGGTGGGAAATTGTGAACAAGATGTTGGAAGTGCAATATAGATTAAATGATAATCCAGATTATACTTATTTTCATTCTCATGACGCCTACGAAATTTTTATGTTTCATAAAGGTGCTTGTAGGTATCTTATAAATAATCATATTTACGATTTACAACCTGGCGATATTTTGCTGATGGATGGATTAGCTTTGCATAAACCAAATACAATTAAAGACAGTGAATATATAAGAAGTCATATCCACTTTAAACCTGAAGATATCGAACCAATATTAAGTTCAATAAAGGCAAATGGTTTGCTTGATGTGTTTAAATATCAACATCATTACTTATTGAGAACAAACAACACTTCTAAACTACAGTATATTGAAGAATTGATTAAGAAGTTATATCAAATTAGACTAGTTTCAAATGTTACAGAGCTTGAAAAAGCATGGGAAATGAAATTGATCTTAGGTCAAGTCTTAATACAAATCAATCAGATATTAAAGGATTCTCACTTAGATATTAGTAGAAGCTCGACTAGTAAAACTTCGCATGCCGAGAAAATTGCTACTTATATTCAACATCATTATAGAGAACAATTCACTATTGCTGATATGGCAAAATCAATTAATTTGGATAAATCCTACATTTCAAAAGTGTTTAAAGAGGCTACTGGTTTTACGATTATGGAATATGTGATGGCATGTCGAATAAAACAAGTGAAATATTTGTTAGAAACAAAGGAAAAAAAATCAATACAACAAATTGCTTTTGAATGTGGTTTCTGTAATATGTCTCATTTCAGTCGGTATTTTAAGAAACAGGTAGGAATAACTCCTAGAGCTTATCGACAAAAGCGCCTTGATCTTTATCGGAAAACTAGAACTCCCAAATTATTTAATAGTGAAATAAAAGAGAATAAAATTTAGACATTGAAAGAGGTTGATTTTGTGAGTAAATTTATTATCTCAGCTTTTGCAGACGAGATAGACGCTAATTTAGATACACAAATGGATGTATTAGATCAACACGGTATTAAGCATATTGAAATGAGAGGTGTAAATGGAAAACTTCTTGTTGATTCTTCTTTAGAAGAAGTTAAAGAGATTAAGAAACAGATAGACACAAGAGGCTTTAAACTTTCTGCTGTTGGATCACCATTAGGAAAAATAAAAATTACCGATGATTTTGAGCCTCATTTAGAGCAGTTTAAACATACGTTAGAGATTGCAAAAATTATGGAATGTAAGTATATTCGGATGTTTAGCTTTTTTATCCCTAAAGGAGACGCCCCAGGAGATTATAGGGATGAAGTAATGAAAAGATGGAAGAGTTTTATAGAGACAGCGGAAGGTAGTGGAGTTATTCTCCTTCATGAAAACGAATCTGGAATCTATGGAGATACTCCAGAGAGATGTCTTGATCTTCTTAATACGGTGAATAGTGACTATTTCAAAGGGATTTTTGACTTTGCAAATTTTGTGCAATGTAAAGCCAAAAATTATCCTGATGGGTTTGAACTGCTTAAAGACTATATCGAGTATATTCATGTCAAAGATGCGTTCTACAGTGATGGCCGCGTAGTGCCAGCAGGAGAAGGCGACGGAAATGTGGTGGAAATTCTTCAAGTGTTACATCGTAATGGTTATGAAGGCTTCTTATCTCTTGAACCGCATTTGTGGGATTATAAAGACTATTCTTTATTAGAACCAGATTCACCGGGTTATGATTTACCAGAGGGTGGAGCTAAAAGTTTTGCAGTTGCTGTCAAAGCGCTCAAAAATATATTAGAAGATATAAAGTAATAGTTAGGAGGAATGATTTTGGATAAAGTACGTATAGGAATTATAGGTATCGGCGGTATGGGCACAAACCAGGCAAATAATTTGATTGCGGATAAGGTTCCAAATGCCGAACTTACTGCTGTATGTGATATAAGAACTGAAAGGTTAGACTGGGCTAAAGAAAACTTTGGTGATAAAGTTAAGCGCTTTAATAATACGGAAAGCTTTTTTGAATCTAAAGCATTTGATGCAGTTATGGTTGTGACACCACATTATGACCATCCTGCTTTAGCTATTCAATCATTGAATGCAGGCTACCACACGTTAATTGAAAAACCTGCTGGGGTTTATACGAAAGCTGTAAGAGAAATGAATGAGGTTGCTTCAAAATGTGACAAGGTGTTTGCCATTATGTATAACCAGCGGACAAATCCTTTATATGGAAAATTGAAGAATCTTATCGATTCAGGCGAACTTGGAGAAATTAGAAGAACGAACTGGATTATTACAAATTGGTACAGACCACAGAGCTATTATGATTCAGGTGGCTGGAGAGCTACTTGGTCTGGAGAAGGTGGTGGTGTACTTCTCAATCAAGATCCGCATCAATTAGACTTATGGCAATGGATGTGTGGGATGCCAAAGCGCGTACGTTCTTTTATGTCCTTCGGGAAATATCGCGATATTGAAGTGGAAGATGATGTCACTGCTTATGTAGAGTATGAAAATGGGGCGACAGGTGTTTTTGTAACAACGACAGGAGAAGCACCAGGTACGAATAGATTAGAAGTGACAGGCGATAGAGGAAAAATTGTCGTCGAGGATGATAAGCTAACTTTTTGGAGATTACGTGAGTCAGAACCAGAGTTTAACGAGCGTTTTAAAGGTGGTTTTGGAAGCCCTGAATGCTGGAAATGTGAAATTCCTGTGCAAGGTGATAATTCTCAGCACATCGGAATTATGAAAAACTGGATTGAAGCCATTCAAAATGACGTAAAGTTGATTGCTCCAGGTATTGAAGGAATCAATGGATTAACTATCTCCAATGCTATGCATTTATCTGCTTGGACAGATGATTGGGTAAATATCCCGTTTAATGAAGATCTGTTTTATGAGAAGCTCATGGAGAAAATAAATAACTCCACATATAAAAAGAGTGGAGACGAAATAACTCTTGATGTTACTGGAACACATTAAACGTGCTACAAAGTAGTTTATAGATATATGTATAATCCTGCAAAATAATTGGGGTGTAGAGAATATGGAACTAATAATCTCAGCAAGAAGTAAAGAACAGAAGAGCGACGACTACCTTCCGTTGAAAGAGCATGGAATAAGTGCATCTATAGAGATAAATAGTGGAGATGGTTGGCCTAAGGATCCATATCATGCAAGAGCATGGCTTCGAAACGATAACGGAATAAAGTGGTCTGGAGTCATACATATAGAACTTCCATTTACAAAAGTTAATCCCCGCTATTTCTTGCCAGCATTTATGTATGGTAGAAACCGCGGTGAAGCTCCACAGAATGTACCAAATGAATTTCCGAGGTTACGAGAGGGTGGCTTCAATCGTCCATCGTCCCCTTGGTGGATGGTAAGGAGCGACAAATTATCACACCCGGTAGCTCTTGTATATGATAATGATAAAATATATGGGCTTAGTGCGAGCCCTTACTTTATATCGAAGAATGGAAGTAAGCAACAATGGATGCCTAATACAGAAGGAACATTTTACCAGTATGGTGGTTATACATGTTCACTTGATAAAGGAACAATCGGATACACGCTCGGTTATGAGAATGCGCCATGGCTATTCATTAAGTCACATCTGGTAAAAGAAAGATTCCCACTTAGTGATAATTGTTTTGAATTGGAACCTGGAGAGATTGTTGAATTTTCATTGGATTTATATGAATACGATGCCAATTCAGAATTAGATATTAATGATGTGATCCAAGAAGTCTATTACAATTATCACCAAAATCCAAGGAAGTCTAGCGATGTAAAAACAACTGTTACGGATTTGGCCCAAGCTATTTATGCGGATGGTTGGCTTCAGGAAGATTTAAACTACGCGTGTCAGGTGCATGAGGATTTAGAGAATGGAGGATACCGTTATACTAAACTCACATCTATAAGTTGGACTAATGGTTTATCAGCTGCAGTTCCTATGTTAATGGCAGCATTGAGACTTGAAAATGAACCGATGCGCAAGCAGTCACTCTCTTGTATTACAAACATTGTAGAAAATTCTATCAACCAATCATCGGGCTTACCGTATGATACATGCAACAATGGGTCATGGAGTGTTAAAGGATGGTGGTTTGATGGAATACATACACCAGGTCATAGCTCTTATGTAGTTGGTCAGGCGCTCTTCTACATTTTGAAAGCTTATGATTATGAAAAGCGTTATAAAAACGTTTCTCATGATGATTGGCTGGAATTTGTGAAGGCGGTTCTCATGAAAATTGAGAAAACAAAAAATTTAGATTATGAATATCCATACATCTTCTCTGAGAAAACAGGTGCTGGAATTGAATATGATTCATTTAGTGGAACTTGGTGTATGGCTGCATTGGCTTATTATTGCTGGCTAGTTAATGATAAAATGCATTTGGATAGTCTTAAGAAAAGTGAAAAACATTATTATGATGCATATGTTAAGCGGATGGAATGCTACGGGGCACCACTGGATACCGATAAGGCTGTTGACTCAGAAGGAATATTAGCCTATTTAAAAGCTCTCAAGTTTTTGCATGCCTTAACGAATGATAGTATTTATTTGAAACATATGAGGGATGCTTTATGCTATGAATTTTCATTTAAATTTTGCTATAATTCACCAATACAAGTCCCGCCTCTTAGCAGAATTGGCTGGTCGAGCTGTGGAGGTAGTGTTACTTCCGTTGCTAACCCACATATACATCCAATGTCTAGCAACATTATTGATGAATTGTTATATTATGAGAAAAATAGTGAAGATCAATATGTTCAAGACCGTATAGCAGATATTGTAAGATGGAGCTGTCAGACATATAATACTTATGATCGTGAATTCGATTATGGAAAAAAAGGATGGATGTCAGAGCGTTTTTGTCATTCCGAAGGGCTAGTAACGCAAAAATATAGTGATGACTCACTCGCAAGCACATGGTTTTGTTTGATGCCATGGGCAAGTGCGAGCATTATTGAGGGGTTGGCTGGTGATTATTGGGATGTAAATATTGGTTGAGTATAAAATACATAAAAGAGAAATAGTAAATCTATTTTTCACCCTTTTCACTTAAGTTGTGAAGTAGTGATGTAAAAACTTATATTGATAGCAAAACCACTTCCTATAAAAATTAGGGAGTGGTTTTTTGTGTTAATAAAAACTTCGTACGCGGACTTCTTAGATAACTGACCTTTCAAGAACACAAATAGAAAAACTATTGATAGCTATATATGATGTTCCTGTTCTAATAGCGATAAAAATTCTAATGACTAAGTATGTAAGGAATACTTCCACCAATACATATTTAAGAATAAATAAAAATGTATATTTTTCCCATGATTTTTATACTTTTTTTATATTTAGCTTTTATTCTTTCCTTATAGGAGGGATAAAAGTGAATAAAACAAAAGTATTAGAAGTCAAAAATATAAGTAAAAAAGTAAAAGGAAAAAGGATCCTGGAAGATGTATCATTTGATTTATATAGCAGTGATATATGCGGGTTTGTAGGACCGAATGGGTCGGGAAAGACCACACTTATTAGAATTTTAACAGGGTTAATTCATCCCACAAAAGGAGCGGTTTTTATAAATGGAAAAAACATCAACGAGAGACAAGCATCTGCGTTGCAGAATGTCGGAGCGATTGTTGAGTCACCAATCTTTTTTCCGTACATGACAGGCAAACAGAATTTAATCAATTTAGCGAGAATCACTCATGGTGTCAATAAAGGAGAGATAAAAGAGAAAGTAAAAGAAGTGTTAAAGGTTGTTGGATTAGAGGATCGAGGAAATGACAAGGTTGGAAGTTATTCCTTAGGAATGAAACAACGTCTAGGTATTGCACAAGCATTATTGGGTGAACCGCGTTTTATTATCTTGGATGAACCCTCAAATGGATTGGATCCGTTAGGAATGAAACAATTAAGAGAACTAATTTTATCATTAAATAAGAACAAGGGAATCACATTTCTTATCTCTAGTCATCTCATAAAAGAATTAGAGGTGGTCTGTCACTCTTGGGTAATGATTAATAAAGGGAGTATCGTTTGGCAGGGCAAAAGCAGTGAATTAGGTGATAAATACGAGGATCTTGAACAGAAATTTATTGGACTAATGAGTCAATGAAAAAACTCGTTTATGCCGAATGGCAAAGAATGTGGATAAAAAAAAGCACCTGGTTATTCTTATGTATGATTCCCATGCTATTAGTAGCTACCTCTCGTTATTTGTCGAAACATAATAAACTGATTTCTAAAGATTCTCCTGATTATACGTATGCAAATTCCTTTCCAATCATGGGTTTAGCAGAACAGTTAACCTTTACCTTTAGTATCATTTTATTAATTATTTGTATATTGGGATTTGCACAAGAAATTCATACAGGTCAGTTGAGGCTAATTATCCAGCGTTCGTATTCATATCGAGATGTGATCCTAGCAAAGTTAATTAATGTTTTACTATTTACTTTGCTATTCTTGTCTATCTATTTTGTATGCAGTTATGTTGTTGGATTTTCTTTATTTGATGATAAGGATGATATTCTTTTATTCTTCCATGAAACACCGAAATCAGCTGGTCAAGTTTTTTTGTATAACCTAGCATATTATGGTCTAGTCTATCTTTCATTAGTTGCAATGGTTAGCGTTTATGCATTGTTTTCAATTATTAGTAAATCAACCACCAGTGCGATTGGGTTAGGGATGGCATTTCTTCTATTCTCTCTAGCATACCCAACCATTTTTAATATGTCTGGCACTTCTTCACCCTTTGTGTTATTTAGTTCCCTGCCAATGATTCAATATCAAGGAATTGCCGTCATGTTAGCATCAAATTCTGTATTCTATTTTAACCTGTTCGTACTAATTGCCTATATAGCCATTTCAAATGCTTTTATCCTGTATTTTACGAACAAAAAAGACTTTTTTCTTTGAGGTGAAATAATGGGTTTACTAGTCAAAAATGAGTTTCAGAAAATTTTATTAAGAAAAAAAACAATGCTCCTCTTCATCATATTTACATTAATTGTGCTTGGGTCGTGTTTGTTTTTAAATTATTATGGTCTAGGTAATCACACCAGTGACTCTCCACAAGTCAAAGTCAATAATCTAAATTTACCTGTGTTAGTGGCGAAAGAGTCTTTCTTTGTTTTGAGTTTAATCATTTTCCCACTGCTATTTCTAGATAGCTTTAGTGGTGAGCTAAGCTCAGGAGCATATAGGATGACACTTATCCGCCCGATATCTAGAGTGAAACTGCTTTTTTCAAAGTATGTATCTCAACTGATCATTGCTTTGCTATTTTTAGCCATTCCCTTACTTGTCGGTTACATTTATGGGCAACTTTTAAGTCCACATGTAAGTCATGTTACGTATTCCAATCAATATTCAAAACTGAACGGATTAGAATCTGTTTTATATACAGTAAAGTTCTATAGCTTACTACTCATTATTGGGATCAGTATTTTGACGATTGTAAGTTTACTAAGCGCGTTCATTCCGAATACTCCTTTATGTTTCCTGTTCACACTTGGAGTAATGATTGGCTCCATTTATATAAGTGATACATTTTCATACTTCTTACTTTCTGGTGAATATGTTTATAACCAATTAAATAATCAAGGTATTACCTTCTTTTTAACAAATGGTATAATTATCCTTTGTGGAGGGTTAGTTAATTCACTTAGGTGGAGAACCAAGGACTTTTTTTAAATAGGCTGTTTTCAGAACCTTGCTTGCAGCGAGAAATGCTCACTTTCTGCTGAGAGGGACGGTGAGCTTTCTCAGTGTAATCACCTGCTTAAGTCTTATCTGTCCTACTATTTATTTCCATCATGCTTCAGCACCTAAACCCTTCATGGGTCATATAAGCCACTCTTGAATGAAGTAAAAAGAACATCTTCCATATCTATGGAGTGTCTTAAGACTGGCGGGGTTAAACAACCGCATATGCATTTTTAAGCAGGAGTCTTGCAATCTGCTTAATCAACCTTAAACAGATTTTGTCAAAGAACCTATTAAAAAACAACCATTTCAAAAAGGTTTAGATTACAAGTACCTCGATCAAAGACTCGATGAAAAATAAAGGGGGGGGGGAGTACCATTACGAATACCATTTTAGTCGTAGACGATGAACAGGAAATCGTCAATTTCCTAAAAGAAATTCTCTTATTAGAAGGCTATTCTGTTGTAACTGCTTTAAATGGAACGAGTGCCATTGAAATGCTAACAGATGAGATTAGCTTAGTGATATTAGACGTCATGTTGCCAGATATGGACGGATTTCATGTATGTAAAGAAATAAGGAAATCGTTGTCTTGCCCGATCTTATTCCTAAGCGCTGATGCCACTGAAAAATCAAAAATAGAAGGATTGATGATAGGTGGAGATGACTATATCCACAAACCCTTTAGTATAAGCGAGCTTAAAGCTAGAATCATAGCTAATTTAAGGAGAGTAAAAAACGTTGAGGATGAGGAACAAAAACATGTACTATCCTTTGAAAATATAAAAATAAATTTAAAGTCCCATGAAGTGTTTGTTAAGGATCAACCCATTCGTTTTACGAAGACAGAATTTGATTTATTAAAAATGTTTGCTTTACACCCTCAGCAGGTTTTGACAAAGGAGCAATTATTTAATCAAGTCTGGGGATATAATAGTGAGTCTGATTTATTAACAGTTGTTGAGCATATAAAAAAAATTAGAACAAAGCTAGCCTTACTTGATCCTGATTATAAATACATTGAAACATCATGGGGAATCGGATACAAGTGGAGTATTACTAAATGCTGAGAAACCTATCAATAAAAAAACAACTACAAATCGGTTTTTTCTTTATTATGACAGGTAGCATCGTTTTAACATTATTCACGATGATTATAGGAATAAATTACTTAATTGAAAATAACGATAAAGTGAAGCCGGCAAATTACTATGAACAACAACTACCAATCATTGAGGACTATATTAACAAAAAAGGACAAAAGTTACTTGATCAAAATGAGCAGGAAAGTTTGGAGCAAATTATACCGAGAGAAGGTATTACATATCAAGTGCTTGATTCTGAAGGAAGGAAAGTATATGGAACTTTATCCGTAAATCTTATTAGTCCTTCCAATCCTTTAATCCATAACATTAATGAAAAGGTTCATAGCAAAAGTGATGAAAATAACCTTACTTATTATGTTCCACTCTTAAGCCAGAATAATAACCTAATAGGAGCTGTAGCTCTTAATTATGATATTAAAATGTCGTATTCTTCGACATGGCCACTCCTAATTGTCGTAGGGTTAATATCATCTCCATTTATCTATATTATTTTGCTAACCTTATTCATATCTAACATAATTGGGAAGAGGGTTTCGACCCCTATCCATAATTTAATTGAGGCATCAAATAGGATTAAGAATAAAGATTTAAATTTTAAAATTGAATACGATGTAAAAAACGAAATAGGCGATTTAACAAGTTCATTCGAACAAATGAGAAACGAATTAGAAATTAGTTTGACCCATCAATGGAAGCTGGAGCAGGATAAAAGAGATTACCTTAAAGCCATATCCCATGATTTAAAAACCCCTTTGACAATCATTAAGGGTCATGCAGAAGGTTTATTAGAAGGTCTTTGGAAAAATGAAAACTTACTATTTGCTTACTTACAAACCATTACATCAAATGTCGATCGTACATCAAAGCTTTTAAATGATATAAATCTTGTTACAGAGTTAGATAGTTTCTCCTTTAAATTATTTTTACATAGGGTAAAGATTAAACCATTCTTCAAAGAACAGTTAACGAACTTTTCCTATCTAGCAGATAAAAAACAGATCGCTCTTGCTGTATCGATTACGAATGATCATGATGTAGAAATATTTACATTGGATAAAGAGCGAATAAGTCAAGTGATTGATAATATTTTAATGAATAGTCTGCGATTTACTCCATACAAGGGTACAATTCAGATTGATATCGACATTTGCCCTGATGAGTTATCATTTCATGTCCATGATTCGGGTCCAGGGATATCTTTAGAAGAAAACATGACTAAAATCTTTGAAAAATTTCATCAAGAAAATCACTCTCAATCTACACATAAAGTACATTCGGGCTTAGGGTTATATATTGCTAAAACGATCATCGAGAAACATAATGGATCAATTTCCGCTAGAAACTCTATTAAATACGGTGGAGCACACATTTGGTTTACGATACCTAATCATATAAATACGTAATAGTGGAGGGAATTGTAAAGTGTCTACCTTAACTGATAAAAGAATTCTAATCTTATTACTGATTTGAATGGCTACCATTTTACTAACATTGATAATATTAATTTAAGCTTCTCATTAAAGTCTACTTTTTCGCCCATGGTTATATTAGAAAAGGTCTTTCATCACTCAATTGGCGGAGGCATTTTCTTTTTTATTAATCATATGTGCTTTATGGCATTCACCACAATTGGAAGATATGGGCGATATGACTCTTGCAGATAACTTTAAAAACCTTCATATTGGATGGAAGGAGGTGCGATATGCGACACGATATACAAGCAAATGAACGAGCATTCTCTTCCAAAGAAGTGGCGGAAGAAGTGGGAATTGCAACTCCCACAGTTCGAAAGTATGGACAAATTTTAGAGCGGAATGGATATGAATTTTTGAAAGATGGCGACCGGCGTATCTTTGTTCAATCTGACATTAGAGCACTTATAGCGTTACGCGATACGGACAAGCCCCTGGACGATACAGCCAGAGAGCTTGTGGCTCAACAAAAAGAAAGATTAGAAGCATCTGATGAAACAGACATAGCGATAAACGATACATATGAAAATTTATCATACGACTCTAATCAAGTAAAAGAAGCTCTAAGGTTTTTAGTGAATGAGCTTGCTGCGGCACGTGAAATGAATGTCCAATTGACAAACGATATATCACAACTTAAAACACATGTTTCCCAACTCCAACAAGACCATCATGTTATAAGTTCAAGCATCGCAAATTCAGCACAAAGAACGAATGCTAAAATTGAAAAATTAACGGAACAACAAAACACGCATTACGAAACATTACTGCAACAAGAAAAACAAAGAAGTGAACACTTACAAAAAGAATTACAAAATATGCGGGAGGAACAGAAAAAAGAATGGAGTGCACAAAACGATTTTAATAAACGCTTAGAAGTATCGATACAACAACCTAAAGAAAAATGGGGATGGCTATTCTCCTTATTTCGAAAATAAGGTGCAATGATGATATTATCTAATACTATTTTCAGAAATAGTATTAGATAAATAGCTGGATAGAGTGGCTCTTTTTGTTGTTGTATCGCTGGGCGATATATCTTGTAAATAAGACCAAAAGCTTCACGTTTTAATAGAAATGGTGGATCGATATGCGATATATCATTTACAAATGTTAAAACGACTTTTTGTTACTAGAAGTTAGCAGTAGAAGTGGGGAATCAACACCTTGTTTGTCTGTATGGTCATATTACAGGGCGATATGTATATGATTAAACGTATCAGGGAGCGATATAGAGGTTGCAAACAAGTTATATTCCCAAGGTGAAATAATCAAAAACAGAAATTCACTTGTTCTGACAATTCGGACATACTATTTTTCAAATTTCAACAAATTCCCGGGAAATATCTGCAGATTCCGAGTCAATATTTGACAAAATAGGATATATATAAAGTAATGGATACATAAATAACTAGCTTCCCAGATGTTTGATTTGAAAGCTGGTCTCGAAGTAAAAGGAAGACTTGACCGGGAATTCTCTAATATGCCATAATTTCATCGCATTTTCCTTCCCTTACCCCAATAGTAGCTACTATAAATTTTATATTATCTAACCTTTTTCTTACTATATCAAAAAAAATTCAGTACTTTAAATGAATTTCTTTACTCTTTATACTATAAAAACAAGGTTGTTTATTGTTTGATTATTCAAATATTCACGAACAACTTGAAGGCTTTTTAAAACCTATTGATTTGCTCTCAGTCTTATTTAGAGAAATATAAACATTTTTAGCGATTTATATCTTCTCTAGGAACAATTTTTTCCGTTATCAAACTAAAATTCATAGGAGTGTTTCAAAATGAAGTATCGTCGTTTAGGCAACAGCGGTTTGAAAATTAGTGAAATTGGGCTTGGAAGCTGGCTAACGTATGGGGAAACAGTAGGAAACCAAAATGCCATTGATTGTATTCATCAAGCATATGAACTTGGTATTAATTTCTTTGATACTGCAAACGCATACAATGGAGGAGAAGCTGAGAAAGTGGTTGGTGAAGCCCTCAAATCTTATTCCAGAGAAAGCTATGTGCTTGCTACGAAAGTGTTTTTCCCGATGGGAGATGGTCCGAATGACCGAGGTCTTTCACGAAAACATATCATTGAGCAATGTGATGCGAGTTTAAAACGATTAGGTGTTGATTATCTCGATCTTTATCAATGTCATCGATTTGATGAAGAAACGCCAACAGAAGAAACTTTACGCGCATTAGATGATTTAGTTCAGCAAGGTAAAATTTTATATTATGGTGTTAGTGAGTGGACTGCTGTACAGATCACCGATGCAGTTCATATAACAAAAGAAAAAAATCTACGTCCACTTATTTCAAATCAACCAATCTATAACATGCTTGTACGTTATATCGAAAAAGAAGTTTTACCTGTTTCTGAAAAAGCTGGAATCGGACAGGTTGTCTTTTCCCCGTTAGCACAAGGAATTCTTACAGGTAAATATAAACCTGGTCAAGAGATTCCTTCCAACACGCGTGCAGCTAATGAAAACATCAATCGTTGGATTAAAAGCTACTTAAATGATGAAGTGTTAGAACGAGTTGCCCGTTTGGAAGGAATTGCGAATGATTTAGGTCTTAAATTATCTCAATTAGCTGTTGCCTGGATCTTAAGACAACCTGGTGTTAGTTCGGCAATTGTTGGAGCAAGCCACCCAGAACAGGTAATTGAGAATGTGAAAGCCTCTGAAGTTGAGCTTTCTAACGATGTATTAACTGAAATTGAATCAGTTTTAAAAGAGATTGATGGATTTGTACCGATATGGTAGAGAGTGAGCGCACTCAGTTCACACTACCCTTTTCAAATAATGTCAGGTTTAAATGAAATATTCTATTAGGAGTGATGAATCAATGGAATATCGTTATCTAGGGAAAACTGGTTTACAAGTAAGTGAACTATGTCTTGGAACGATGACATTAGGTCGTGAAACCAATGAAAAGGATAGCTTCAGTATTTTAGACCGTTATGCTGAAGAAGGCGGGAATTTTATTGATACTGCTGATGTCTATACTCGTGGTGCTTCAGAAGAAATCGTCGGTAAGTGGTTAAAGAACCAAAATCGTGATGATTACGTTGTTGCAACAAAGGTTCGTTTCCCTATGGGTGAAGGACCAAATGATGTTGGGCTGAGCAGAAAACATATTATTTCAGGTGTTAAAGAAAGCTTACACCGCCTGGGAACTGACTATATTGATCTCTATCAGGTTCATGCATGGGATCCTCGAACACCTTTAGAAGAAACGTTAAGCACGTTAAATGATCTTGTTCGTGAAGGTCTTGTACGTTACATTGGAGCAAGTAACTTTAAAGGTTGGCAGCTTCAAAAAGCAATAGACTTAAGTAAACAAAAAGGTTGGGAACAATTTGTTTGCCTACAACCCCAATATAATTTGTTATGTCGTGCAACCGAATATGAATTGATTGATGTTTGTGAAAATGAAGGATTAGGCGTCATCCCATGGAGTCCGCTGCGCGGAGGATGGTTAAGTGGTAAGTTTACACGTGACATGGTTAAGCCGCCAGAAGATTCTCGTATATCTGTTGCTGAAGAAAAAGGTTATAGTGAGACATGGGATAAGTATAATAATGATTTTACGTGGAATTTGTTAGATACGTTATATAGTGTTGCAGAAGAAGCAGGTAAGACTCCGGCTCAGACCGCAATCAACTGGCTTCTAAACAGTCGCGGAGTTACGGCCCCAATTATCGGTGCACGTACAATGGAACAGCTTGAAGCTAACTTAGGCTCTGCTGGATGGTCTTTAACGAAGGATCAACTCAAACACTTAACTGAAGCGAGTGAATTATTTGTAAGCTATCCTTATGATATTGATGCAATAAATCAACGCGCTAAAGGTAGAGAATAAGAGGAGGTTGGGCAGGTTTTTTGAGCCTCCTCCCTAAAGAATAGTAATCAAGGCTTCTCAAAAGTTCACTGATCTTTTGGGGAGCTTTTTTCTTTTTACTCTTCTCTCAAAGATAGGTTTTCGTAAAATTGCTAGTACAGGATGGGGAATTTAACTATAGATCTATATAGAATAATTCATTACCACTTTACTGTTTCTGGTAAAATAGGGAATAGGAGGAGTTGTTGACTTATGGAAATGCAAACGAAAGATCATTTGAATTTTACGAATCAGCTTCCAAAGTGGGCCATTGGTTGCCATATTGGGTTAATCTCCTTGTTCTTTTTACTGGGAATGGGTATTTTTGTTTTAACTGCCAAAGAAGTCTCAGAGACTGGGCTGGGTATCTCAATTCTTTTATTTGTGATTTGTGTTTTCTTTCTTGGACTTTCGTGGTTTAGTTATAAAAATTTACGAAAGTATTTAGACTTCATTATAAAAATCCGTGTTGGTGAAAAAGGTTATGATTACTACGCAAAAGACAAAAAGAAAGGTATTGAACAAGAATTTTTCCTACCTTATGAAAATATGAAGTATGTTTTAATTGGAATGGATTATCGATTAAAGGCAAAATACAAGTATAGTGTTCATCATGATAGGACGAAACTTATTCCAGTAAGGTCGGCAAAAATATTAATCTGTGGTGTCAGTACCAATAATCAATTAAAGGTTACAAGTTTTGCTCATTGGGATGAAGGATCACTTAATAAATGGATTGATATATTTCAAAAGCACGGGGTAGACATTTTTCATACCGATAAAGCCTTAACAGCAACCCCAAACAATCCAGAAGTTATTGAATCAATTCCAAAAAAGAGGTTTGAAGGAGCACTTTCCTTTGAAATTGGTTCAGAGGCAGACGGGTTGGATAATATTTTTTTAACAGAAGAGCAGCAAGAATTGGTTGAGGAAAAAGAGAAAAAAGGACGAAAGAGCGGCCTTTACTTTACAATTCTTTTATCTATTTCACAGATCTTGATGATTTGCTTTTGGTTTCCTAATTGGGGAATTGTGGATAAATCCTTTAGTGATAGTTCTGGGGAATTCGTCGCTCTTTTATTTACTGTTCTTTCACAGTTTTTTATCTATTTAAAAATGCGAAAGATCAAATGGTATGAACCTATACGAGATATTATCATCATTTATCTAGGCATCCTAATCGGCATTCAGCTTTCACCAGATGAACGAACGACATTTCAATTTGCGGTTCAAGGTTATGCAATGATGACAATCTGTTCATTTTTGTTCCTCTACTATGGAGTGAAATTATCTTCTTGGTTTCAAAAATTAAGGAAAAAACGATGAATATAATCAGGCTAGAAACTTTAATGAAACTTACCTAAGGTTATTTCGTATATTTAAGAGATGAAGAGGATTATATAACATGAATTTGAAAGGATGAGGACCATGACAGGGATTTTCATAGGGATTATTGTGATGGGGCTCTTTTTTCTGCTGGGGCGCACATTAGGTGCAGGGAGGAAAAAGTCTTTAAAGAATGACCTTATTCCAGAACAACTAGGTGTACAGGTAGTAGAAGCAATCCCGATTGTGAATAAGCTCGATCTGTCCCTATCAAACTTTTATATAGATAATGTGAAAAATCGTGTCCTGCAGAGTCATCCGAAATGGAAGGATCATGAGTTTGACTGGGGAATGTTTGAATTGAAACGTTATTTCGTGATGAATAGTCTTTTAAAGTCAGTCCCGATGTTTAGTCATCATGTAGATGAAATTTGGCATGAAATGCTCATGTTTACAAGGGACTATGAGAAGTTTTCGAAGGACTTTTACAATGATACACTGCACCACACACCTAATCTGGATAGTACTCCGATACCGGGTGAACGTGCCTTTTTTGATTGGGTGTATATTAGTTTATTTGAAGTGACTGACAACAGTAGATCCATCTGGGGGCGCCTTTTACAGAACCCAATTAAGCGTGAAATTCTAGAGGATTTTCGTTTATTATCTGAAGATGACCTATTATCGAAATATTTTAGAAAAAATGAAGAATGGCTGGAAGTAAAAAGATTTTTAATTAGTAAAATGAAAAATGAGATTCATGAGGCTGAGCTGCAAAACACAAATTCTAAGAAATTTGCTCCACATACATCGGCGGTAGACACTAATCTATATACATATGCAGCGGGGGCAGCGGTCTTTTATTCGATATACAATGAAGATCAATTTCATGAGCATATGAGTGAAGTTGTTCCTGAAGAATACCAAAAAGGTATATCGTCCGGTGGAGGATCTAGTTGTTCCGGCTTTGCTTGTAGCAGTGATTCAGGTGATTCAAGTGGTGGTGGAGATTCAGGGGGCTCCAGCTGCTCCAGTTGTGGAGGAGGCTGTAGTAGTTAATGAATAAAAAGAAAACAGAAATCGGATTCGATTTCTGTTTTCTATTCCTTAGATAAATAGAATATATGATCCGCTTATATATAATTTCATAAAATTGTATATATTACCTTAATAGTTCTAAGTGTCCCGTCTTTATATTATAAATTTTATAAAATATAGAGAATCAATTACCAAACAAATTGAGAAGGTGGCACTTTGTAATATTTTTTAAATGCTTTTGAGAAACTGTATTGATCTGGGAATCCCAGCATGCCAGAAATTTGTTGTATTGAATAGCGTTTGTCATATAACAGCTCGCGTGCACGATTCATTCTCAATTGATAGATGTAACGACCAGGAGTAACACCAAGTGCTTGTTTAAAATATGAAATGAAATATTTTTCCGACATGCCCACTAGTGTAGCGAGATCCTTAACTCGGAGCGATTGATGCAAATGTTCTTGTATATACATAAAGACAGGTTGTAAGGTGTCTAGTTTAATAGACTGTTTTCCCTTAAGACCATCATGAGAAGTAAAGTCCCCTCTGTATTGTCCAAGTCCATAATCCTCCAAAATCTTAGCGATTAAAATAGTAAGACAACCCTTTAGCCGAATTCCCGACATCGGACTCATTTGTTTATACTGGTCATATGTATCCAAAAACATATTAATTTCTTCTTTGACAAGTGTTCTTGAGATAACACCTGCTATTTGAAAATTATCTAGAATTCCCAGGTGTTCTCCAAGCCCAAAGTCAAAGTGTGTAAAGATAAAGCTGCATCCAGAATCTACAGATTTAGCAGTATATGTCATCTTAGGTCTGAAGAGGATTAAATCTCCTTTAGAAGCAAGGAAAACCTTATCATGAATATGGATTTCAATTTTCCCTTCCTTGATATACCATAAGTCATAGTCCAGATGATTTTTATTCTCTATCCAATCTTGAGGGTGAGCAATTTCACTACAAGCGTTAATTCTAAGCATGATAAGCTCAGAAAGCTCATTAAAAATATTTAAGTTATTTATAGTGATCAACTCCTTACTTTTAGACATGTAAGCTATATATGATTATATCAAAAGGTAATAATGGATAAAGTGATCTTACTATTTGACATTAAATACTTACTCATTAGCATGTTGAATGTTGGCTGGATAAATATAATGAATAGTAGAGCAACTAATTATTGGGGTGTATATCTTCATTTAATTAGTTCTTCCTTGTAATTTTTTGTATCCGATTTCAATGGTTAAGATGATTAAGTTTGGAGGAGATTCATATTACGATTTATCAGCCGAAAGTAGTCGTGTTAGGAGCGGGTAGTTTATTCTTTGGTCGACAAGTTATATGGCAGATGGTACATTCCGAGTATCTAAACAAAGGAACATTATCTTTAGTAGATACAGACGAGGACCGTCTAAAAAGGCTAGTTAAACTTGCAAGAATGGTTGTCGAAGCTAATAATGTAGATTTAAAGATTGAGGGATCAACCAATCGCAAAGATGTACTTAAGGATGCTGACTTTGTTGTTCTAAGTTTTGCTAAGGATACGGTAAAGTACAGAGGAATAGATTGTGAGATTTCTGAGAAGTATGGGATAAGAATGTGTTCTGGAGATACGATCGGACCTGGCGGAATTTTTCGAGCAATGCGTGAGCTTCCTGAAATTATGCGGTGTGCAAGAGATATTGAAGAAATTTGTCCGGAAGCTTGGGTAATCAACTATATTAATCCATCTACAATTCATGGCATTGCTTTAAAACGCTACGCACCAAAATTAAAAACATTTGCCTTATGTGATTCACACCATATGCCTCATAAGAAGGTGATCTATGCGGAAAGAGCAGGGATTATTGGGAACAAGAGTGAGTATACAGAAGAAATTGATCGTAAATTTGATTTACGCATTGCCGGTGTTAATCATTTTACTTGGCTGCTAAAAGCGGAATATGAAGGCCGGGATGTACTATCTAAGATTGCCGGATCGTTGAAGCGATCAGCGGAGACAGAAACGGTAGGTGGCGACACAGGGGCAAAAGCTCTTTTTAATGATGCGATAAGTTATCAGCTGTTTGACATCTTTGGATTTGTTCCAACCTGCACTGCTCACACGAAGGAATATGTTCCTTATTGGCAAGGTCTCGGTAAACTAGAAGATGAGATTCCTCCGTTATCGATTTGGGAAACAGAGGATCGTTACAAGCGTCACGAGGAGATGTGGCAACAGATTGATGGCTTCTTAAGCGGTGAAATACCAATTGAGGAATATATGACTTCATTTGGTCCAGACCATGCGACAGATATTATTGAAAATATGGTCGGCGGATTAGGTAAAACGTTCTACATTAATACACTCAATCAAGGTGCTGTAACGAATATGAACGACGATGCCTTCCTCGAACTGTTATGTGAAGTTAATAAGGACGGAGTCAAGCCGTTACATGTCGGTGAAATGCCCCGTGGAATCCGCGGTATGCAAGAACTAGTGCTAGATACACATGAATTGACAGCTGAAGCAATTGTTGAAGGCGACCATAAAAAACTTAGAAGGGCGATGTTAACAGACCCACTAGTTAACTCGATTGCCGATGCAGATCAAATTATTAATGAACTCCTCGAATTAGAGAAGGATATTATTCCTAAGCATTGGTATACAAAGAGTCTTGTGTAGCTGCCTATTTTTTCTTTAAAACAAAGCCGCCCCATAGCAGGGCGGCTAGCTAGTTCAATTACATGAAATAAAGAATGAATCATTTATTAGCATGAATACTGGGTTAACATTTGTATGAGGTCTTTCATTGTTTTACAGTGGAAGGCTTCTTTTGTTATATTTTTGAAAGTTCATTTGAGTCGAAATATTCAATCATGTATTATGAATATAAATATCTCAAATTATACTATTATATTTAATACAGTTGTTTACAAGTAAAATGGAGGGCGATATGAAAGTTCAGTTTACATTACAAATAAAAATTCTAGGTTTTATTTTCTTTCTCATTTTACTTGTTGTTGGTGTCCTAACAGCTACGTTTGCTTTTAATGAAACAAAAGAGGATGTAAAACAGGCTGAAGAATTGGCACTTCAAACAGCCCAAACCCTCTCGTTTATGCCTGCGGTACAGGATGTTTTTCGGGAACAAAATAACAATAAGCAAAATTTGAATTTAATTATTAATAAGATGACTAATCAAGTAGATGCTTCAAGGATTTTTATTGAAAATCGCAAGAAGAACCTAATAGCTGGCAGAGAGTCTATTTATCAATTTCAGGACACATATAAAGCACTTGTATTCGGGAGTTTTTATGTTACTCATGTAGGAAAAGGAGAGAATGAGGTTTTAAGAGGAATTGCTCCAATTATTCTTGATTACGGAGATTATACAAAAGTCGAAGGGGCCGTAGTTGTTGAATTCCAGATGATAAAAATTCGTGACCGTATTACCAGTGAAGTAAATGAAATGGTTATTACTTCTGGGGTCGTATTACTTATAGGGATTATCGGAAGTGCTGTTCTTGCACGTAATATTCGCAAAGATACTCTCGGGCTGGAACCTTATGAAATCGCTTTATTATTTAGAGAACGAAATGCAATTTTACAATCAGTTAAAGAAGGTATTATTGCTATTGATCAATACAGCAGGGTTACGATGATGAATAAATCAGCTCAACAAATTTTGGATATTTCAAGCCGGGAAGAGGCTCAAAGGATTAGTGAAATGATTACATCTGATCATATTTTAAAACTAATGGATTCAAAAAGAGATGTCATAAATGAGGAAGTGCAGTACGAGGACAGAACTATTATTGTCAATACACGACCGGTCTTAGAGGATGGAGAAAGGGTCGGAACAGTTGCTACCTTTAGGGATAAAACTGAAATGAAAAAGATGGTTGATGCATTTTCTGAGGTGAATCAGTATTCAGAGGATTTGCGGGCACAAGCACATGAGTTTACAAATAAATTATATGTCATATTAGGATTAATCCAACTTGGCAAAAAGGAGGAAGCAATCCAGCTTATCCAAGAAGAAACAAAATCACAAGAACAACATACCGAACTTATTTTTAACAATATACAAGATGAGAAAATTCAAGCCATTTTACTAGGGAAACTTGCAAAAGCATCTGAAAAGAAATTGAATTTTCATATTGAAGAAGAAAGTTCAGTTTCACCTCTATCAGAAAAATTCCAACTTGCTCCCTTAATCATAATTTTAGGAAATATATTAGATAATGCATTTGATGCAGCTGCTGATAGTGAAGAAAAAAGAGTTTCCTTCTTTGCAACTGATTTTGGGAAAGATGTTTTGTTCGAGGTAACAGATAGCGGCAAGGGGATTCCAAATGGCATGGAAGAAGCCATTTTTCAAAAAGGTATGTCACTTAAGGGTGAAAAAAGAGGGTATGGCCTTGCAAATGTAAAAGAAGAAGTAGAACTTCTGGGTGGCTCGATCGAATTAACAAGTACGGAAGATGAGGGGACTGTATTTTCTGTATTTTTACCAAAGTAATAGAAAAAGAGGGGGAGATGGGGATGATTAACGTAATTATAGCTGAGGACGACTTTCGTGTTGCCCAAATTCATGAGGCATATTTGGCAGAAGTGAAGCAGATGAATTTGATAGGAAAAGCAAGCAATGCAAAAGAAACGTTTGAATTACTGGGAAAATTAGAAGTGGACTTAGTTTTATTGGATGTGTACATGCCTGACCAGCTTGGTACAGAGCTTTTAGCAGAAATGAGAGAAAACTATCCTGAAGTCGACATTATGATGATTACAGCAGCAGCAGATAAGGCATTTGTAAATAAAGCGTTGAACTACGGGGTAGAACATTATTTAGTAAAGCCAATTACCATTGAACGATTTAAAGAGGTAATGGATCAGTATAAAAAGAAAAAAGAGCTATTGAAGTCTGTTACAGAAGTGAGCCAAGACCTTCTTGATCATCTGTTTGGATCAGGTGATAAACAAATTGAAAAGCCATTGCTTCCATCAGGTATTGATTATGTCACACTAAAAAAAATAAAGGATATCATTGAACTTGAATTCGATGGAATAACATCAGAAAAAGTCGGCAAAAAAATGGGTGCATCAAGGACAACAGCAAGGAGATATCTTGAATATTTAGTTGGGATTGGTGAAGCTATATCTGAGCATGTATATGGAATTGTTGGTAGACCAGAGAGACGCTACTACTCAAAAAAGGCAGAGTAGTTGTGTCTCTCTGCTGTTTTGTGAACAAAATGAACAAAACTAAATTTAATTTCTTTATTAATCAATATTTTGAAAACGTTTACATCAAAAAACTTGAAAGATATGATATTCATAGATAGAGAAACACACATTTATCGCAAGAGGGTAGGCGTAGCCAAAATCGTTTAAAGGGGTGTTAGTTTTTATGAAAAAAATAGGAATTTTACTTTTATTGATGGCGATTTTAACAGCATGTTCAAATTCGGCCTCAGGAAATAAGGAATTTCCAAATGAAAATATTGAAATTGTTGCTCCTGCATCACCAGGTGGTGGATGGGATTTAACAGCCAGATCGATTCAACAAGGTTTAAAGGACAATAATTTAGTAGATAGCAATATTAATGTAATGAATAAACCTGGCGGCGGGGGAGAAGTAGGCTGGAAATACTTAGAGTCTAAGGATGCTCACTACTTAGCTGTTAATTCAAGCTTACTCCTTACAAACAACTTACTAGGTCAAAGTCAGTTAACACATAAGCAATTTACACCAATTGCAACACTTGCAACTGAATGGATTTCTATTGCAGTTCCAGTTGATTCTGAATTTAAATCAGCTGAAGAAGTAATGAAAAAATTAAAAGAAGATCCAAAGTCTTTAAAAATTGGAGTAGGTCCAGCACTAGGAAATAACGACCATTTATCATTTGTTCAAGCTTTTAGTGAATATGGTGGAGATCCTTCTCAACTTGATTTTCTTGTATATGAAGGTGGCGGAGACGTTGTAACAGCATTATTAGGAAACCACGTAGATGTTATAACGACTGCATTATCAGAAGTAAAAGACCAACACTTAGCTGGAAAACTTAAAATTCTAGCTGTTTCTTCTGAGGAAAGAATAGAAGAACTTGAGGATGTTCCAACTTGGCAAGAGCAAGGTGTTGACATGGTTTTCCCACATTGGAGAGGAATTATGGGACCACCAGATATGACAGAAGAAGAAATAGCATATTGGGATGAAAAAATTGGTGAATTAGTAAAGACAGAAGAATGGCAAAAAGTTCTTGAAAATAATGATTGGGACGATTTCTATAAAAATAGTTCAGAAACAAAAAGCTTCTTAGAGGAACAAGAGAAACAATATAAAGAGTTGGTTAATAATTCTGGGCTCGTTAATTAAAGATTGAAAGATAAAAAAATAAAGTTAACCTTCCTCCTAGAGGGAAGGTTAACTTTTCATCAGTAAGGATACTTAGCTAAGTGCCTTAGATAAAAAATAGAAAGGGGCGAATTCTAATGAAAATCATTAAAATGGGTATGCCGGTATTTTTAATTTTAGTAAGCTGCCTTTTTTTAGTTGGATCTTTCAATCTGCCAAAAGCGAATTTGGGTAATCCAAATGGTCCTCTTTATTTTCCGATCGGTTTAAGTTTTCTATTATTGATTTTTAGTGTTTTGTATCTATTCCAAGAACTAAAAACATTAAATAAAGAAAATAAAAAAATCACACTAATGCTTGCTGGGCGAACTCCAAAACTTATTGGACTTACTGTTTTGTTAGGAGTAGGATATGCGTTTATTTTCGAGATTATCGGATTTTTATTTTCAACAGTCCTATTCTTAGGCGCACTTTTATTTGTCGTGAATGGTAAACAAAAGTGGAAAGTAAATGTTATTGTAACGGTTTGTTTCTCATTTTTATCCTGGTATGCATTTAGTGTATTACTGGGTGTTAGCTTACCTTAGGAGGTGAATCGAATGGATATGAATAATTTTCTCGAAGGATTAATGACATCTTTAGAGCCGATGAATATATTATGGGTTATTATTGGGGGATTTTTAGGAACAATCGTAGGAATGTTACCGGGACTTGGACCAGCAACAGCTGTAGCGGTATTGATACCTATTACATTTGGAATGGAGCCAATCAGTGCGATTATCCTAATGGCTGCGATTTACTATGGTGCCATGTATGGTGGATCGAGAAGTTCGATTTTATTAAATACACCTGGTGATGGATCAGCAATTGCTGCAACCTTTGATGGATATCCTATGGCTCAAAAGGGTCAAGCTGGTGAAGCAATGGCCATTTCAGCGGTAGCCTCCTTTATTGGTGGAATTATGGCTGTTATCGGATTTATTTTCCTTGCCGAACCCCTTGCAAACTTTGCCTTAAAATTTGGACCAGCAGAATATTTTCTTTTAATGCTGCTTACTCTTTCTGCAATTGTATCACTTTCAATTGGCAAAATGATAAAAGGATTTTTGGCCATGTCACTGGGGCTATTATTAAGCACAGTTGGAATAGATACACAAACGGGTGTTTATCGATTTACATTGGGAATACCACATTTCAGTGAAGGAATTGATTTCTTAATTGTGATTATTGGGGTTTATGCAATTGGTGAGGTATTGTACAATTTCCTTACGATTGATCACCTTAAGAAGGAAAAGAAAAAGGTCGGGAAAATTTGGTTTAGTAAAGAGCAATGGAAACGTTCGAAGTGGCCAATTTTAAGATCTGGACCACTTGGATTTATTATTGGAGTTCTGCCTGGAGCAGGTGGATCCATTGCTTCGATGATCAGTTACTCTACAGAAAAACAAATCTCTAAAAAGCCTGAGGAATTTGGTAAGGGTGCAGTAGAAGGACTTGCAGCTCCGGAGTCTGCTAATAATGCCGCATCTGTAGGGGCGATGATCCCATTATTAACAATGGGTATACCAGGATCCGGTACAACAGCTGTCATGCTAGGAGCACTTATTATGCTCGGAATTAAACCAGGCCCACTTCTATTCGAAAACGACCCAACAACTGTTTGGTCTCTAATTAATAGTATGTTTATTGGGAATATCGCCTTAGTTATTATTAATATTTTACTAGTTGGTGTCCTTGTAAAAATACTTGATACACCGGCAAAAGTACTTTATCCAATTATCGTGTTACTAGCTTTCATTGGGACATATACACTAAGTTACAGTGCTATTGATTTCTTCTTACTGTTGGTTTTCGGCTTATTTGGGCTTATGCTTAAAGTTCTAGACTTCCCGATTGCACCTCTTGTTTTGGCTTTAATTGTTGGAGCGGACATGGAGCAAAATTTCCGAAAGGCAGTATTATCATCTGATGGAAGTATGGATATCTTCCTCGCCTCACCAATTTCTGTAACTCTTATCTTCTTAACGATCTTATCCATTAGCTATCCAGCTATTGTGAAATACTTTCAAAGGCGTAAAGAGAGAAAAGATATAAATATAAATATGTAAGTGAAAATCCGGTGTTATTTTGGTTTTTATCAGGATAACATCGAATTTTTTGTTCTGTGAAAAGCTTTTTTACTTTTGAATAGATAAATAGATTACTTAGTATACTAGAATAGAACAGTAGTGAAGAGGGAAGTAAAGGTAATACAAAATTTTCGTGAATTTAGAATATTAAGGACGTAACTGTTCTTAATATTTTTTCATAATCAGTAAAATACGGGAACATAAGCCAGCTGAAAAAGCACTATCAGAGAGCACTATCAGAGTTAAGGGAGCCCCCACCTTAGTGCGAGCAACGAATTTCCGTAATAAGATTTAGAATGACAATAATCAAAAAATCACTAAAAAAGACTGATTCATAAGCCGTATATTTTGATTGGAAGGAAAATATTGCTAAAATAAATATATCTTGAGCATGGAGGATTATAAATGGTGAATGTCTCAACTATACGTAAACCTAATTTCGAAGTATCCCCTCAATTTATTAATCGTTGGTCACCGAGATCTTTTTTGGAAAAGGAAATTCCGGAGAATGTACTTTTCAGCCTTTTTGAGGCAGCGCGTTGGGCTCCATCAGCATCTAATATACAACCTTGGAGATTTATTATAGCTCGCACAAAGGAAGATCTTGAAAAATTCCATTCTTTTATTATGCCTGGAAACCTTGTATGGTGTAAAAAAGCGCCTGTATTAGCTGTCGTTGCTTCAAAAAAAACTACTGAACGCGGCCCTAACTCTTGGCATGCCTTTGATGCAGGAACGGCTTGGGGATATTTGGCTTTAGAAGCACATAAAAAAGGTCTAGTAACCCATGCAATGGGAGGATTTGAAAAAGAGAAAGCTCGTGAAGTTTTAAATGTGCCGGATGATATTGAAATTCATGCGGTAATAGCGATTGGATATCAAGGTGAAAAAGAAATACTGCCAGAAAATCTCCAGGAGCGTGAACAACCAAGTGATCGCCGTCCGTTGAAAGAATTGCTTTTTGAAGGTACCTTTGACAATAAATAAAAAATGAAAATAAGAGTGAAACCTACTAACTGAGTAGGTTTCACTCTTAATATTTCTATTCTTCCTCCGGTTTCACACCAAAAGCCTCCGGAATCATCGTAAATCCTTCAATTACAGTATCTTCTTCCACTTCAATCATTAGGTAACGTTTGCCGCTTAATTGAACTTGTTTTACGTACCTTAAATCTTGCGGGCTAATCGAAATATTTGCTATTTTTGTATTGATTTTAATTGATTTTGATGTAAACTTCGGCAAAACACTGTTTGCTTTTATCTCATATTTATCATCATCAATTATTTTTTTGAAGGAAGTTTCGACTTTTTCTGTATTTACATCTTCAAGTCCACTCATTTTTAGAACTCGTGCAACATCAATTGAATCTAATTTTGGTTGTTCTTCCTCTTCATTTTCAACAATCATCCGGTTAATTTCTTCATACACATTAGAGAGAGTGGAGGTATTCAATTGATCTCCTGTAACATCCTTAATAATTTCCTCAAAAACAATTTTATCATCTTTTGCGGTCATCGTTTCCTCGCCATTTAATACCTCTTCAATGAATTGGTGATCAGGTTCATGTACTCTGCCTGATGAATATAAGATGTGATTAACATCTGCTGCATGATCAGTAAAACAAGGAAACAGAAATCCGCCCATAGGTGCATGAAGGTTAATGATTGGATCAACAACAAAGTTGTACTTAAACTCTCTTTCAACATAGTCAAAAAGCAGTTCTTTTTTGGGCTCTTGAGTATTATTGATGCTGCATAAAATAAAGGGATGAGAGTAAACGGTATCTCGTTCACTTTCTTCTGCTTCATCATTTCGACGTTTCGTTGGTTTTAAATATTCTCCACGAATGAATGTAACGACAATGTCCATCTCATATTGTCGGGTAAGGAGCATTTTTCCTACGATTTGAAGCATTTGTTCCTTCCAGCCTTCCACATCTGTACTGAGTAATCCTTGATGTAAAATAAGCTGGCTGCTATTGGCGGCATCTCGTTGGAACTTCAATTCAAAGAGCTTTTCATCCAAATTGCCGGCAAGTAACTTTTTAAAGTTACTCATAAATAGCTCTTTTTGATCATCATCAAGCATTTCAAATGGCTGGCTTTGATGATGATAAATCTCACTTGATTCCTTCATAATATACACATTAAAAATGTCAGAGATTTTGAGTAAATCATTATTTATTTTGAATTGTTTTCGAATATTTGCTACATCTTTTTTATTCATGATTCGGTTACACTCCTAAGCCACTCTACTTTTAGTCATTCCTTTATTTTAACATACTTGTTTTCTTGATAATAAGTATCGAAAGTGTGTATAAACACCTTAAGTCTTTTCACCAAATTTTCATAATCGGGCGTTATAATCAGCTTTAATTAGGTCAAAGTTGTAAAGAAGCTGTTTTTTATTTTACTATCAAATAGGATAAGATTTTATTGATGGGTCTAAGAAAAACTAAGGCTTTTTGCATTAGGACTTGGTGATAAGTTAGTTTTTTCCAATCTTTATAACTTAATTTTTGCTAAAATCATGATTAAAAGAAATACGGGACAGGAGTGTCGTTATTGCCGAGAGTACAAAATATTGTTGCTTTGCTTTTGGTTGCAGGCGGTTTTTGGTATTTTTATGGGGAGACCTTTAATCAAGCCGGTATTCAAGGTTTAGTTGAAGAAGTTCGTACAGATATTACAGAGATAAAGGAAAATCCTGAAGTAATCTCTGCGATAAATAGAGTGAGTAATGACATTCAGCAATTGTTTCAGAGACTTATTCAAAATATACCGGAAAAGGAAGAGGAAAATCAAAAAGTAGTAGAGCCTCCGAAGCTTGAAGCTCCTTCTGAACAGTCATATTCGGTTTATAATATAGAAATTGGTGACACTCGGGAACAGGTCGAACAGCAAGTGGGGACAGCAAAACGATCGTCTTTAAATGAGTATGGAGTTGAGTGGGTTACGTATCACGAGAATTACCAAAACTTTATTATGGTCTCGTATGATAATCAAGACCGGGTTGCTGGTCTTTATACAAATCAGGATTTATTAACAACAACAATGGGAATTTCCTTCGCAAGTTCAAGGGAAGATGTTCTAGCGGAGATGGATGATCCACTTACAAGCATTCAAAAAGGATTTGTATTTTATCAAGTTCAAAATAATGAGGAATATGATATATTTCGGATTGACCAAAATTATGTGACAGTCTTTTATGATAAGCATGAAGAAAATACTGTTACAGCTATTCAAATTATCAGTGAGGAACTGGAAAATCAAAGAGAAAACTTCTTTGCTGTACCAAGTGAAGAGTTGAAAGAAGGATTTGAGTACCAGTTGTTTGATTTAACAAATGCCGCCAGAGTGACTCATGGTCTATCTGTACTGAATTGGGAGGAACCAGTCCGGGGAACAGCTCGTGACCATAGCCAGGATATGGCGGATCATAACTACTTTAGCCATACCAATCTTAACGGTCAATCTCCGTTTGATCGAATGACAGAAGACAATATTACGTATCAAATGGCTGGAGAGAATCTTGCTACAGGACAAATCAGCAGTGTTTTTGCACATGAAGGATTGATGAATTCACTAGGTCATCGAGAAAATATTTTGCAAACAGATTTTGAAGGGCTTGGTGTTGGTGTTGCGTTTAGTAGTGATTCACGTCCGTATTATACGGAGAATTTTTTAACGAAATGATGCAAGGGGTGGTTGGTTCATGCAACCACCTTTTAATTTTTTATTAGAACGAGTTACTTTAAAGGCAGTTTCACCTCAAAATAAGTCCTGCCATCAAACGATTCTACGTGGATCTCCCCATGATAAGTTTCCACTATTTTTTTCACAATATAAAGCCCTTGGCCTCTAATTTTGCGTTCTGCATTTTTCGATTTCGTCGAATATCCCGGAATGAAAATTTTCTCTTTTTCCTCTGCTGGGATAACAGGGCCTGTGTTTGTTACATGGAGCACATATTCTACGTTGTTGTCTCCGCAGTAAACGTCAATTTTACGCTGGTCATGTGGAAGTTCACTTGTTGCATCGATTGCATTATCAATCAAGTTCGATAAGATTTTAACCAGGTCAATTGATTGGATGGAATCAAAGGAAGAATTTGAAATATGAAATTGAATATCAATATTATGATTCTGTGCTTTAAGAGATTTAGTTTGAGATAAAACAGATAATGCTGGATTTTTAGCGTTACTTGGCAGTTGATAGATGACTTTTGCTTCTTCGCGCATTAAATTTGAATAATCCAGAGCTTCCTGCTGTTTTCCTAGTTTAAGTAACCCATTTAAAACTTGAATATGGTTGGCAAAATCATGACGTAATGAACGTACAGACTGTACTAATGAATGAATTTCAACATGATATGTTTCTTCTGTTTCACCAATTTGATTCATTAATTCACGCTTGTACCATTTTTGTATAATGAAAAAAATCATTAATAATAAAATGACCAACAGTCCACTTATGATAAAGCTTGGCATACTGTTCTCAATTACTGTAGCACCAATTCGATCAAGGGTTGTTGTTTCAATATCTATACTTAAAAATCCGATTGTTTCTCCTTGTTTGTTTTGAATAGGTACACCGGCAGATATATACTCTCCATAATGTGGATCCTTAATTTTACCTGTTACATACGGCTTGTTCGCGAAGGCTTGTTGAATTTGATCCAGTGGAACCAAACAGTCCATTCCAATCGTATAGTAATTTTGATTATCTTTTGGAAATCCGGCAATCATGACTTTGGGTCTTGACTTAGCATCCTGAAAAGATAATGTATAAACATGCAAAGCTGCCGTATGTTTTTGTGCTTCATATAGAGATTGTCTAATCTTCCAGTAATCCTTCGTTCTTTCAGGTTTTTTAATAAAACGCTCATAGGCATCTGTATCAATTGTTTTCGCAATTGAAGCAGCCATGACTTGTGCGTTGTTCCCTACCGATATTTCTGCTGCCTTTTTAGCAGTATAATAAGAAACCAATATATTTAGTGTAATTAAACAAAGAAGAGTTGTTAACGCAAGTATAATAATGAATTTAATCTTTTTACTCTTTTTTATAATGTTGAACTCCTTTCGACAGAATGTTTAAAGGAAAAATATATTTCTACTATAATAGGTATCTAAAAGATTCTACCCAATATTGGCTGTAGTTACAATAGGTAGTACTAGTTTGCAAAATTTGTGTAGTGCAGGCTGAGAATAGGAAAGAAATTGACATGGATTACACTTGGATACCGAAGCTAACTGACTCACATTCCTTTTCTCACACGCATATAGTAAGTAAAATTAGCTTTTATGAATGGAGGAATCATTAGTGCCTGTTTCGGTTGTATTTAATCAAATAAATGTTATAAGCATGTCTTCCAATTCGATTATTGCCTCGGGCCAGAACAGCCAACCCGATTGGAATACTCAAGGGAAATTTAATGCGGGTAATGGAAATTCTGTAAACGCCGTAATCTTAGGATGTACAAATATTATTAATGATCAAGATGTATGTGATACTACTATTGCTCAGCCGGAGAATATTAATCCACAAACAGTTTCGCAGATTTAGAATGTGTATGAATATTACATTTAGTAATATCAATATTGCTTCTATATCGTCAAATTCCGGAGTTTTTACCGGGACCAATTCACAAATAAATTGGCAGGTAAATAGGAAAAGTAATAACGGATTAGGAAAAATGATAGGATATCAAAATGTAGCTGCTCAAGTCGTTAATATAATTAATGATAATGATCTGATTGATGCGGATTTTTCACAATATCAAAAGGAAAATAACCAGGTTGTTACGCAGAGTTAATTGGCTCCTTACCATCTTTAATATAGATGGTTTTTTGCTCTTTCAAGGTATTCATTGTCTAAAACTTGCATATCGTTATATAAATGGGAATTTTATTATCATGTTATATGTAAAGGGGATACTAAAGATGGTGAAAGTTCAATACAAGTCAATTAGTGTCCAACATATCACGAATAGTTCAGGTGTATTTTTCGGAGACAATGTCCAATATCGTTGGAGAGTTCAAAAGAAGACTTCTGAAGGGTTCGGCAATGTAATGGGAAGCGGAAATAAAATAAAAAGGAATACAACTGTAAAAAGAGAGAGGAATACGTAATTTATCTATTGTTATTGAAGGGTTGTTGATTATCTTTATAATATTAGAAAGCATATGAATTTTATGGATAATAGTATAAGAAAAACTAAGGCTTTCGCCATTAGGACTTGGCGACAAGCCAAATTTTTCTAATCATCATTTAGGACAAGATGTGTATTGTTAGATAGCTTATTTTCATTTCCAAGCACCTTCCCGAAACCCGAATTATTTCTTTTGATTGTTGACCTCCAATAAAGTTGATAGTTTTTCCCAATAAAAATCCCTGAATTATCTTCAATGTTACTTACGGTAATATCCTCAAATGTAATCTGCGGGGCAGTAATCTCAAATTTCAACTTTCCTCACACCGATCAAATGAACTTATAACACATGGTATGTTACGAATGTCTAAAGTGCTAATGATAAGGGATGAGATAATATGGATTTAAATGAAGGAACCATAATAAAAATCCTTCAAAATATAGAAAAAAGAATGGTTCAAATAGAAGAAAAACTCAATACTGAGCAGAAAAATTATAAGTTTCATATTGATCATGTAGAAAATTTGACTCTTGAAAACTTGTCCTATCATTTAGAGGCTCTAGATGTAAAAGAGGTAAGTGGTATCCTAAATATAGGAAACACTTTTCAGGAGGGTCGTCCCACTACAATTCAAAAGCAAAAGATTAGAAGTAAACAAACACCGAAAACGGAAGATATATCTATTATCATTAATGAAAAGAAAATCCCATATAAATTTGTTGGAAGCGAAGAGAATAAAGTAAATGAACGTGATCCCCTTGCCTCTATATTCACAATTGGTGATATTCATATTGGGAACATTGAAGATGCCTCAGCTGTGAACTTCGGAAACAATTTTCCAACAGATTTTACAAGTAACAAAAAACACAATCAGGGTTTGGGGAATATTTTTGGAAATCAAAATGACATTCATGATATACAGTCACTTATGGAAGAAAAGGATGCAGTCGAAGTTTATCATGACAGTCAAGAGAAACCTGATGATAAATGGATGGAAATACTTTTAAAGAGTAAAGAGGAAGAAAATTAAGGAGGAGGATAGACATATGAGCATATTCTGCCTATCCACTTTCATAATAAAACTACATAGATACTGTTTGTTTATTGCTTTTGGGGCCTTTTATAGAGAAATTTGTAACAATTCTTAAAAACCTCTCGATAGGACCCTGTTTAGCTAGTCTAAGATAGAATGTACTCGAAATCATTTGAATCATAAATATACCTATTGCAAGGGTAATGCCTTTAAGCACAGAGGAACTTCCGAAATATCCAAAGCCATATCCATAATAAATTGTCGTACAAATGATTGTTTGCATAAGGTAATTTGTTAGAGAAAGCTTTCCGACACTTATGAATGCCCTTTTAATGATTCCCTCTTTTGACAGGGTAAAAAGAAAAGCAAATAAAAAGATGTAACCAATTGATAATAAATTTGCTCCTATGAAATTGAAGACCTCTGACCAATTGAAATCAGGGAAAAAGAGTGAACAACTTTTTAATGCCAAACCAACAGGTATTAACACCGAGCCAAGTTTGTATTGCTTTTTTTCTAATTGGGGCATGGTAAATAACCCTATTTTAGCGCTATAAATTCCTAGTAAGAATAGTGGTGCCGAGATTAATGGAGCCAGGGCAAGAATGAAGAGAAATAATCCATCTGATATGTCTAATGGTATCTCATTGTTACGGTGTTCTTTGATTTCCGAATAAGTTCCTGTGCTGTAAATTTCGATTGTATCTCTCACATAGGTTTCCATCTGCTCTTGTTCCTTCTTCGTTTCTTCATAACCTCCATAGCCTAATAAGGATGTCAAACAAAGTAATATGACTGCCCAGATGAGAATGGTGTTACTTTTTCGATTTAAGAAAAGTAACAAAAAGAAACCCATCATTCCGTAAAATGTTAAAATATCTCCCTCCCATAAATATGTACCATGCAAAATACCTAGTAGTAAAAGTGCAAGAAATCTCCTGACAAAGTAGCGTTTATATTTAAGGGCTTTGCCTTCCAATTTTTCTTTCATTTTAACCATTGAATAGCCGAATAAGAAGGTGAAGATTGGCATAAAGCTCCCCTCAATGGCAATTTTTATAACATGATAGGCTGTATGATTAGCTTGTGAAAGAGAGTAAAAGTTAATCTCATCTTTTCCCCATATCCCGTATTGGAAAATAAGCATATTTGCTAGTAAGATTCCAAACAAACTAGCACCTCGCATTGCGTCAATCATGTCAATTCTGTTATGTGCAGTAGTCTTCATAATAAATCTCCTTTTGTTGATTTGTACTTTTAGAATATCTATACAGCCTTAACTCAACGAAAAGAGAAGATTAACAGATACTTAATTTTAAAAAAGGGAAATTAATGTTTTGGTAATGTTTGTATGTTACGATCATTCCTGAGGTGAGATTTGATGCAAGAAGCAAATATATTATTGGTTGATGACGAAACATCAATTGTGAAAATGGTTGAAATGGTGTTAGAAAAAGAAGGATTTACGAATATTTATACTGCATACACAGCACATGATGCGTTAAGGATCATTCAAAATTATCCGATAGATTTTATTGTACTTGATGTGATGCTGCCGGACTTATCCGGCTTTGATATATGTCCGAAAATCAGGGAGACATCTGATGCTTATATTTTGTTTTTAACAGCGAAGGTATCAGATTTAGATGTACTGACCGGATTTGCGATTGGGGGAGATGATTATGTAACTAAACCTTTTAATCCTCTTGAGATTGCAGCTCGAATTAAAGCGACTCTAAGAAGGAGAGAGTTGCCTAAAAGAATGTACAAAAATATAAAGAAAAACACCAATCGATTTGATTTTGGAAGGTTTTGTGTTGATGTTGATGCAGGGGAATTACTTGTAGACGGAAAAGTAGTGCAGTGTCCGGCACAGGTATTTTATCTGTTAATCTATTTCTGTCAAAATCCGAATATTGTTATTTCTAAACAAAAGTTATTAGAAACTGTTTGGGGATTTGAAAGATACGTAGATGATAACACAGTAACTGTCCACATTCATAAGTTAAGGGAAAAAATTGAAGTAGACCCAAGCAATCCAAAATACTTAAAAACAGTGAGAGGTCTGGGATATAAGCTCGTCAAGGAGAGAGAAATGTGAGAGCCGTAAAGAGAAGATTAACATTTCACTTTTTAATCCAATACTTTACCATAGCTTTGCTGTTAAGCGTGATAGTTGTAGGACTTGTTATATTGTTATTTTGGTTTATTGCAAATGAAGATATGAAGCGCAGTTTTCCTGCAGGTGCATTAAGTTCACTTGCTACTGAGATTAATATTGTAGATGGTGAAGCAACGATTAGTAAAGGCTGGAACGAGGAATTGAAAAAGCAAGAAATGTGGTTTCAAATTATCAATGAAGATGGAAATGAAATTGCTTCAAGCAATACTCCGGCAAATGTTCCAAAATCATACTTATTTAATGAGTTATTAAAAATTGATGAGGAAAATCGCTTTAGAGATTATCATGTTTATACTGAAATTGATACGTATACATTTTCTGACCCCTATTATTATTTGTTAGGATACAAAGATCCTTCCTATGAACATCTAATAGCTCTTATGAACAAGTATAGCCAATATGGAGAAATTGAAAGCAGTTATATAGAAAATGTTAACAACGAACTCCTAAAAGAGGATGAAACATTACATATTGTTGATGCTAATGGTGAAATTATACAAAAGTTTGGTAGTATGCTTGAAATCCAGGAATATAAACCTCTTGAAATCTTATCAAGAAGAATAGATCAAGGTATGTATCCAACAAAGATATCTGTAATCTCCGATGAAAAATCAAATTTCACATGGGTTTTACATTCGAAAAATAAGTTAACAAAGGAATATTCCAATCCAACGTTTTTCCGAAATCTGTTAATCGCGTTTATTGTGGTGGCAATCATTGTTTTGGTGATTACAATTAGTATTGCTGTTTGGCACGGTTTTCGATATGGACGTCCGATCGTGATCTTTACTAGTTGGCTTGGGAGAATGGAACAAGGACAATATCAAGAAGTTCTAACTGAAAGAGAAAGGAAAAGAATCTTTCGGAAAAGTGGGAAGGTAAGGACGAGGTATCGTTTGTACCAGGAGGTTTTTCAAGCTTTTTATAGTATGGCAGAAAGGTTAAGCTCAGCGGAGAAAGAAAGGAAACGTCTTGACCAAACAAGGGAAGAGTGGATGACGGGGATCTCGCACGACTTACGAACTCCCTTATCAACTGTACAAGGATATGGGCATTTATTAGAAAGTGAAAAATATGAATGGTCTAGGCTTGAGATTAAAGATATGGGCAAGGTCATTCGCGAAAAGGGAGAATATATGCTCGAACTTGTTGAGGATTTCTCTCTTGCGTTCCAACTGAAAAATAATGCTTTAGAGGTGTCAAAGGAAGAGGTTAATATAAACATATTTCTTCAAGATATTGTTTCAAAGTATAAGGAAGATCGTACACTGATGGGAGTAAATCTCTCACTAGTTGAAGAAGTGGATCATGTACAATTAACTATTTCCAGAAAGTGGTTCGAACGAATCTTTGATAACCTGATAATGAACGCTATAAAGCATAACCCGACAAATACAAGCATTACGCTTATTATTAAAAGAGGGAAGAATCCAGATTCAATAGAAATAAAGATTAAGGACAATGGGGTTGGAATGGAAGAAGAGATGAAGGAAAAACTATTTGACCGTTATTATCGTGGAACAAATACCGAGGAGAAAGTGGATGGGGCAGGGCTTGGCATGAGTATTGCGAAGGAAATTGTAAAACTGCATAACGGTGATATTCATGTAAGTTCACGGGTCGGTGAAGGGACTGTTATTACGTTAACATTTCCTATGCCAGTCGAATTGGAATGATGTGCCCAGGATAAACCTTCTTATTATTAGTGTCTTAGTTGATTAGTTCAATGGGACACTTTTTTTGTGTAATATCTAGTACATATTACTAAATGCAAAAGGGTTTCGCTTCGTTTCTAAAGAATACTATAATAGAAGATAGATAGAATTTCACCGTAGGAGGAAAATGATGTCTCAAATTGAAGAAATGCATCCAAAACTCGGTCGAGTTATTCAAAATATAGAAAATGTTATGGTTGGTAAAAGAGATGTAAGCATTTTGAGTCTGGTGGCCATTCTGGCAAATGGACATGTTCTATTAGAGGATGTTCCTGGTGTTGGAAAAACCATGATGGTTCGTGCGCTTTCTAAATCAATAGGTGCTGAATTCAAAAGAATACAGTTTACACCGGATTTATTGCCTTCAGATGTAACAGGGGTGTCGATTTATAATCCAAAGGAATTAAAGTTTGAATTTCGGGAAGGTCCTATTTTTGGGAATATTATATTAGCGGACGAAATTAACCGTACCTCTCCAAAGACTCAATCAGCACTTCTTGAAGGAATGGAGGAAGGAAGTATTACAGTAGACGGTGTAACCAGAGTTCTTACTAAACCGTTTTTTGTAATGGCGACTCAAAATCCAGTTGATTATGAAGGAACATATCCATTGCCGGAAGCCCAGTTAGACCGTTTTCTATTTAAGCTTAGAATGGGTTACCCAACGAAGGCTGAAGAATTAGAGGTATTAACCTTAGCTGAAAGAGAGAGACCTATTCATAAAATTGATAGTGTGATTACAAAAGAAGAGCTGGTAGAACTTCAAAATGAAATGCAATTTGTCTATGTTGATGGGACGATTAAAAATTATATTATCGATTTGACATCAAAATCAAGGTTGCACCCATCTGTTTATTTAGGTGCCAGTCCACGTGCTTCTATTGCCCTAATGAAGGCTGCTCAAGCGTATGCGTTTATTATGGGGCGTGATTATATTATTCCTGATGATATTCAGTATTTAGCTCCTTTTACATTAGCTCACAGGATTATTTTGAGATCGGAAGCCAAGTTTGAAGGGAAAAGTGCTGATGATATTGTGAAGGAAATTATTTCAAAAACGCCTGTACCAGTGCAAAGGGCAATGAGTAAGTAAATGAGTTATTTCCTAAAGAATTTAAAGGCTGGCTGGAAGGTTGTTTCTCTCTTGTTTTTTACGTTGATTGCATTTAGTTATGCGATGTTTCAAGGTGGGTTTGTAAGCTGGTTTTTATTTTACAGCTTTCTGCCCTTTGCTATTTACTCCCTATTATTAATGATTTATCCTATTCGTTCGATCCGGGTTACGAGACGAATTAATCAGGATCAATTTTCGGTCGGCCAGCGATTAATTGGCACTATTACAATTAAGCGATCATTTCCTTTCCCGCTATTTTACTTACTTGTTGAAGATGAATTAACTGAAAAGCTATTGGGAGTGAAAAGGTTGGAAGAGCCTAAAAGACTCTTTTTCCCTTGGTTTAAAAAATCATTGTCATTTAGCTATGCTCTTCTTGAAATGTCGCGTGGTGAACATCATTTTAGATCAATTCGACTCAGAACAGGTGATCTTTTTGGGTTGATTGAAAAAGAAATAACAGTAGAAGTGGAAAATTATTTCTTAGTGTATCCTTCGACTGTTGACCTTGTCTATCATTCAAATCAAAAACAATATGAACAGGGGGCGGCATCAAGCTTAACAAAATATTGGCAGGATTCAACAATGGCAGTAGGAGTCAGGGAATATCAACCGGGTGACAAGTTCGCATGGATTGATTGGAAGGCGACAGCTAGAAGAGATTCAATTATGACAAAAGAGTTCGAACAAATGCAAAGCCATGATTTGGTTATCTTTTTTGACCGTACCCCGTCTCCATTATTTGAAACTGCTGTATCTTATGCTGCCTCTTTGATCCAAGCTATTACCAAAAGCGGAGCGAGAGTAGGGTTTGTTTCGGTTGGAGAACAATCACACGTTTTTCCAATGCAATTGGATGAACAACATAGAAGGAATTTATTCTATCATTTAGCCAAGGTTGATTGTGATAGTAAAACCTCCTTTGCTACTATCTTAGAGGAAAATAGATTGAATACAGAGGTAAAGCAATCTACCAGCATTATCGTTACATCAAATCTTACCCTTGATCTAACCAGAAAATTGGAGTTGTTGTCAGGACAGCAACGAATGTTTATCTTATACCTTGTAAAAGATAGAAATGAAAATCTCACCAAAGAGGAAAGTGTGTTAGTTGAGAGGCTGGCTCAACGTCAAATTCAGCTTCATATTGTGAAGGATCAAAACCATAAAGAGGTGAGCAGCCCATGAAGGTATCTAATAGTTTTGAGGGGAAATCTGTTGCTCTTTTATACTATGTGTTTGCGTTTATTTTGTTATGGGAATGGCTGAAACCTCTAAATGCATTTACCGATACAGGAAATACATTTATATTCGTGTTTTTTATTGGTGTCAGCTTTCTCATGACGTTTTTTCATACGAAATGGTATATTTCCTTTCCAGTGAAGATATTCATCATTATGTTTATGCTGCATGGATTGTATTTTGAAGGAGTATTTTTCAGCTTTCTATGGATAAGTGACTTAATGCGGGATATTGGCTTCAATTTCTCTCTTATTCCAAGTGCAGATTGGATGGGAATGACGTCAAGTTTCCGGACATTACTATTCTTTATCCTACTTTGGCTCTTGGTCTACTTAATTCATTACTGGATCTTATATCAGAAGAGAATTTTATTTTTCTTTGTGTTAACTCTCGTTTATATTACGGTATTAGACACATTTACACCATATGATGCTACCTATGCCATTGTTAGAATCGTGTTAATTGGTTTTTTTATGCTGGGTCTGCTTTATTTTGACCGATTAAAGAAGCTTGAAAATCTTAAAGTGAAACGAATCACTTCTTTACGTTGGATTATGCCTCTTTTTGCTTTTATTGTCTTTTCAATGATACTTGCAATTCTAGCACCTAAAGCTTCACCGCAATGGCCTGATCCTGTTCCTTTTATAACAGCAGTCGGGCAACAAGATGAAGGTGGAGGAGATACGAAAAGGATTGGGTATAGCCCGAATGATGAATCATTGGGAGGATCGTTTGTTAGTGATGATACTGAAGTATTTAGACATACATCTACAGACAGGCATTACTGGAGAGTGGAAACAAAAGATGTATACACGGGTAAGGGTTGGCAAGCTTCTGATCCTGAAGCAGTACAGGAAGAAATTAGTTCCATTCCTGATGAGCTAAGCTGGTTTGATGATAGAGTAGAGACAAAAAGTCTTGAATCCAGTATTACGATTAATCAAGAATATCGTTATCTACATGTGATCTATCCTCTTGGATTAACATCTGTTAAAACTGAATCGGAGTTCCCGCTATTTCTTAATCGGAACTCGGAAATGATATCCCCATTTCAGGATGATGAGGGTTCCAGGGAAGATTTCCTATCCTATGACGTGACATATGATCTCCCGTTATATCCATTAAATGAGATGAAGAAAGCACAAACTTTTGAAGATGTCCCAGAAGGTTTTAACGAAAGGTATACACAATTACCCGAATCTCTACCAGAGCGTGTGCGGGAGCTTGCGGTATCTATTACAGAATCAAAGGACAATCAGTTTGATAAAGCGAAGGCGATAGAAGATTATTTAGGTAGTGCTGAATATACCTATGATAAAGAAGAGATACCTGTTCCTAGTGCTGAACAGGATTATGTAGATCAATTTTTATTTGAGACATTTAAAGGCTATTGTGATAATTTCTCAACGTCGATGATTGTTTTATTAAGATCCGTCGATATCCCTGCACGATGGGTGAAGGGATATACAGAAGGTGAGTTTGTAAGTACGGCAGAGAATAGTGAAAGAGAATATGTTGTGACAAACAATAATGCTCATTCTTGGGTGGAAATATACTTTGATGGTGTTGGCTGGGTACCATTTGAACCAACAAAAGGTTTCGTTAATCCTTATACGTTAACGAATGATTATAGGGATGTAACAGAAAATGAGGATAAAGAAGAACCTGAAGAAGTTTTAGAAGAAGAAAAAGATCCTAAACAAACTCCCGAAAAGCCTGAGGAAGTGGAAGAGGAAGAATCTGCATCCTCAACGAACAGCTCCGGTTTAAACATGGGTGATTTTCGTTTAGGTAGTATGGGCTTGTATATATTATTAATTATGGGAGCTTTATTGATCTTTATCGTCTATCGAACAAGAATGAAGTGGCTGCCAGGATTGATTATAATGAAATATAAGAATCGATCAGATGATGATGTGTTTTTCCAAGCTTACGAATCCCTGTTAAAACAGTATGAAAGACGAGGGATTAAACGAAAAGAAGGTCAAACTTTAAGAGAATATGCTCGTTACATTGATGACTATTTTCAAATGGTTCATATGACGGCATTAACCAAAAACTATGAAAAGGCATTGTATAGACAGGATAATGCTAAAGATGAATGGAGAAATTCAGTTGAATTGTGGGAAAATTTAATTAAAAGGACATCATCTTGACCAAGTGCATGTGAGATTGATAGAATTAAAAAATTAATAGACCTTCATATATCCTCGATAATATGGATCGAGAGTCTCTACCGGGTAACCATAAATCTCCCGACTATGAAGGCAGAATAAGTTCGTAATGTAACTAGAATTCTGCCTTCTTCAATTATTGCATCTTAAAGATGTAATATAAATGGATGTATTGTCCATGATGAAGGTGGATTCTAGTTTTTTGCTATTTAGACGATGGATAGGTGTATTTCCTGGGTTATGAACCTTTTGTATGGATACTATGGTCTTTTTAGCATACTAATAAGTGCATGAAATATACGATGAGGTGACGATGGTGGCAAACATTCATGAAATGGTAGTAGTTTTAGACTTCGGAAGTCAGTACAATCAGTTAATCACAAGACGTATCCGTGAATTTGGAGTGTATAGTGAGTTACATCCCCACACTCTTTCAGCAGAAGAAATTAAACAAATGAATCCAAAGGGAATCATTCTTTCTGGTGGACCTAATAGTGTGTATGGAGAAAATGCATTTGATTGTGATGAGAAAATCTTTGATTTAGGTATTCCTGTACTTGGTATTTGTTATGGAATGCAGCTTATGACACATAAACTTGGTGGTAAGGTTGTTCCTGCAGATCACCGTGAATACGGAAAAGCGACAATAGATGTGCATGGGAAACCGGCTCTTTTTACAGAGTTGCCTGAGCAGCAGGTTGTTTGGATGAGCCATGGTGATTTAGTGCAAGAAATTCCGGAAGGATTCCATGTGGATGCTACCAGCACTTCTTGCCCATTTGCAGCAATGAGTAATGAAGATCGTAAGTTTTATGGTGTTCAATTCCACCCTGAGGTTCGTCATTCTGAATTCGGAAATGAATTACTTAAGAACTTTGTTTTCAATATTTGCGGCAGTGCAGGTAACTGGTCAATGGAAAACTTTATTGAAATGGAAACGGACAAGCTGAAGCAAAAGGTAGGAAATAAGAAAGTTTTATGTGCATTAAGTGGTGGAGTTGATTCATCTGTTGTAGCAGTTTTAATTCATAAGGCAATTGGTGATCAATTAACATGTATCTTCGTTGACCATGGCTTACTGCGTAAAAATGAAGCGGAAAGTGTAATGAAGACCTTTAGTGAAGGCTTCAACATGAATGTTATTAAAGTGGATGCGAAGGATCGTTTCTTAGATAAACTAAAAGGTGTATCAGATCCTGAGCAAAAACGTAAAATCATTGGTAACGAGTTTATCTATGTTTTTGATGACGAGTCAGCTAAATTGCAAGGTATTGAATTTTTAGCTCAAGGTACTCTTTATACAGATATTATTGAAAGTGGTACAGCTACAGCTCAAACAATTAAATCCCATCACAACGTAGGCGGTCTGCCGGAGGATATGGAATTCCAACTAATTGAGCCGTTAAATACTTTATTTAAAGATGAAGTTCGTGCTCTTGGAACAGAGCTTGGTATTCCGGATGAAATTGTGTGGAGACAGCCGTTCCCAGGTCCGGGATTAGGAATACGTGTGCTTGGAGAAATCACTGAAGAAAAACTTGAGATTGTTCGTGAATCAGACTATATCTTACGTGAAGAGGTCAAAAAGGCAGGACTTGATCGTGACATCTGGCAGTACTTTACGGTATTACCTGACATTCGAAGTGTTGGTGTAATGGGTGATGCAAGAACATATGATTACACAATCGGGATTAGAGCTGTAACATCAATTGATGGAATGACATCTGATTGGGCCAGAATTCCATGGGATGTATTAGAGGTTATTTCAACAAGAATTGTAAATGAGGTTAAACACATTAATCGTGTGGTGTATGATATTACCAGCAAACCACCTGCAACAATTGAGTGGGAGTAAAATACGAACAAAACGAACATTATTTAAAATAATGTTCGTTTTTTTATTGACGAACATAAGGTGTGCTGATAAAATAAAGTTAGAATTAAATAAGTCGGAATACGTCGTATAATGTCGAGGATATGGCTCGAAAGTTTCTACCAAGCTACCGTAAATGGCTTGACTACGAGGTATTAATAGCATGGTTCGATCAAACCTGCCATTAATATTTTTTTAGTCAAGCGCTCACGTAATGTTGGGCGCTTTTTTATTTGGATATTAATGAGGAAAATAGTCGTGTGTGCTAATAAACTAATACTGAGGAGGAATACCTATTTATGAAAAAGTTTTTTCAGTTTGATGAATTAGGTACAAATTATCGACGTGAATTTATTGGTGGTTTAACAACGTTCTTATCTATGGCTTATATTTTATTTGTTAATCCGAACACATTGGCAATGACATCTATTCCGGATTTGCCAGATGCTATGAGAATGGACACAGGAGCGATCTTTACAGCTACAGCAATAGCAGCAGCAGTCGGGTCGTTGTTAATGGGTCTCATAGCGAAGTATCCTATCGCTTTAGCACCGGGTATGGGGCTAAATGCATTTTTCTCTTTTACAGTTGTATTGACAATGGGAGTACCTTGGCAAACGGCATTATCAGGGGTTTTAGTGTCAGGTGTTATTTTTATTCTTCTAACCCTAACGGGATTACGTGAAAAAATTATTAATTCTATTCCGGCTGAATTAAAGTTTGCTGTAAGTGCTGGGATTGGTTTGTTTATAACATTTGTTGGTTTTCAGAACGCGGGGATTATCGTTAATAATGATGCTACATTAGTTAGCCTCGGTGATTTTACAAATCCTCAAACATTACTTGCGATATTTGGTATTTTTGTAACAGTTATATTAATGGTTCGTGGAGTAAAGGGCGGTATATTTTACGGAATGCTTATTACAGCTATCGTTGGAATGGCTACAAGCCAAATTGCTGTACCAGATAAGGTGGTTGGGGCAATACCAAGCTTAGCACCGACCTTTGGACAGGCATTTATAAATTTAGATCAGATCTTTACAATACAAATGCTTGTTGTTATTTTAACTTTCCTATTCGTGGATTTCTTTGATACTGCTGGAACATTAGTTGGGGTTGCGAACCAAGCAGGACTAATGAAAGATAATAAATTACCAAGAGCAGGGAAAGCGTTGTTCGCTGACTCAGCTGCTACGGTTGTAGGTTCTATCTTAGGTACATCTACGACTACATCATATGTTGAATCTTCTGCAGGGGTTGCTGCAGGGGCACGATCAGGTTTTGCCTCTGTTGTAACAGCTATCTTATTCTTATTAGCTTTGTTTTTCTCTCCGTTACTAGGAGTTATTACATCTGCAGTAACTGCACCAGCATTGATTATTGTTGGAGCATTAATGGTAGCATCGCTTGGTCAGATTGATTGGAATCGATTTGAAATTGCAGTACCGGCATTTTTAACTATTATTACAATGCCGTTAGCATACAGCATTGCAACAGGGATCGCTGTTGGTTTTATCTTCTATCCAATCACAATGATGATGAAGGGTAAAGCGAAAGAAATCCATCCTGTTATGTACGGATTGTTTGTTATCTTTATTCTATATTTTGTATTCTTAGCTTAAAAGAGAGTAAGAAGGGAGCATTTGCTTCCTTTTTTTGTTTGTGAAATTTATTGTTGACTATATGGTGTGTAGCTGGTATAGTAGTGAAAGTCATCCGAAAGGCATTCAGTTACTTTCGATTGATAAAAAAACATGTTGACTTAATTGTTTGCAACATGTTATATTGATAAAGTCGCTTCTGAAGGAACGACAAACAAAATGATCTTTGAAAACTAAACAAAACCAAGCGTGCCAACGTTAATTTCGATTAACAAAAAACGTACTATATAGTACAAAACTTTTATGAGCTATATCAAACACTTTATTGGAGAGTTTGATCCTGGCTCAGGACGAACGCTGGCGGCGTGCCTAATACATGCAAGTCGAGCGAATCTGAGGGAGCTTGCTCCCAAAGATTAGCGGCGGACGGGTGAGTAACACGTGGGTAACCTGCCTGTAAGATTGGGATAACTCCGGGAAACCGGAGCTAATACCGGATAACATTTTGAACCGCATGGTTCAAAATTGAAAGATGGTTTCGGCTATCACTTACAGATGGACCCGCGGCGCATTAGCTAGTTGGTGAGGTAACGGCTCACCAAGGCAACGATGCGTAGCCGACCTGAGAGGGTGATCGGCCACACTGGGACTGAGACACGGCCCAGACTCCTACGGGAGGCAGCAGTAGGGAATCTTCCGCAATGGACGAAAGTCTGACGGAGCAACGCCGCGTGAACGATGAAGGCCTTCGGGTCGTAAAGTTCTGTTGTTAGGGAAGAACAAGTACCAGAGTAACTGCTGGTACCTTGACGGTACCTAACCAGAAAGCCACGGCTAACTACGTGCCAGCAGCCGCGGTAATACGTAGGTGGCAAGCGTTGTCCGGAATTATTGGGCGTAAAGCGCGCGCAGGCGGTTTCTTAAGTCTGATGTGAAAGCCCACGGCTCAACCGTGGAGGGTCATTGGAAACTGGGGAACTTGAGTGCAGAAGAGGAGAGTGGAATTCCACGTGTAGCGGTGAAATGCGTAGAGATGTGGAGGAACACCAGTGGCGAAGGCGACTCTCTGGTCTGTAACTGACGCTGAGGCGCGAAAGCGTGGGGAGCGAACAGGATTAGATACCCTGGTAGTCCACGCCGTAAACGATGAGTGCTAAGTGTTAGAGGGTTTCCGCCCTTTAGTGCTGCAGCAAACGCATTAAGCACTCCGCCTGGGGAGTACGGTCGCAAGACTGAAACTCAAAGGAATTGACGGGGGCCCGCACAAGCGGTGGAGCATGTGGTTTAATTCGAAGCAACGCGAAGAACCTTACCAGGTCTTGACATCCTTCGCTACTTCTAGAGATAGAAGGTTCCCCTTCGGGGGACGAAGTGACAGGTGGTGCATGGTTGTCGTCAGCTCGTGTCGTGAGATGTTGGGTTAAGTCCCGCAACGAGCGCAACCCTTGATCTTAGTTGCCAGCATTCAGTTGGGCACTCTAAGGTGACTGCCGGTGACAAACCGGAGGAAGGTGGGGATGACGTCAAATCATCATGCCCCTTATGACCTGGGCTACACACGTGCTACAATGGATGGTACAAAGGGCTGCAAGACTGCGAAGTCAAGCCAATCCCATAAAACCATTCTCAGTTCGGATTGCAGGCTGCAACTCGCCTGCATGAAGCCGGAATCGCTAGTAATCGCGGATCAGCATGCCGCGGTGAATACGTTCCCGGGCCTTGTACACACCGCCCGTCACACCACGAGAGTTTGTAACACCCGAAGTCGGTGGGGTAACCGTAAGGAGCCAGCCGCCTAAGGTGGGACAGATGATTGGGGTGAAGTCGTAACAAGGTAGCCGTATCGGAAGGTGCGGCTGGATCACCTCCTTTCTAAGGATATGAGGCATGCTTGGTATTTTGTTTAGTTTTGAGAGATCATACGATCTTTCAATAAGTAAGAAAACACATAGGAGTGAAAATGCATTCAGCATTTGATGATCCTGTGCTTTATGTTCCTTGAAAACTAGATAACGAAAACAATTCAAGTAATTCACTGAGTTTAAACGCTTAGTTTAGTGATTCTCTTAATAATGTAAGTGACATCTTTGATGTCAAAGGTTAAGTTGTTAAGGGCGCACGGTGGATGCCTTGGCACTAGGAGCCGATGAAGGACGGTACTAACACCGATATGCTTCGGGGAGCTGTAAGTAAGCTTTGATCCGGAGATTTCCGAATGGGGAAACCCACTGCTCGTAATGGAGTAGTATTTTTACCTGAATACATAGGGTAATAAAGGCAGACCCGGGGAACTGAAACATCTAAGTACCCGGAGGAAGAGAAAGCAAACGCGATTTCCTGAGTAGCGGCGAGCGAAACGGAATTAGCCCAAACCAAGAGGCTTGCCTCTTGGGGTTGTAGGACACTCTATACGGAGTTACAAAGGAACGGAGTAAATGAAGAGGTCTGGAAAGGCCCGTCAAAGAAGGTAACAACCCTGTAGTTGAAACTTCGTTCCCTCCAGAGTGGATCCTGAGTACGGCGGGACACGTGAAATCCCGTCGGAAGCAGGGAGGACCATCTCCCAAGGCTAAATACTCCCTAGTGACCGATAGTGAACCAGTACCGTGAGGGAAAGGTGAAAAGCACCCCGGAAGGGGAGTGAAAGAGATCCTGAAACCGTGTGCCTACAAGTAGTCAAAGCCCGTTAATGGGTAATGGCGTGCCTTTTGTAGAATGAACCGGCGAGTTACGATCCCGTGCAAGGTTAAGTTGATAAGACGGAGCCGCAGCGAAAGCGAGTCTGAATAGGGCGAATGAGTACGTGGTCGTAGACCCGAAACCAGGTGATCTACCCATGTCCAGGGTGAAGTTCAGGTAACACTGAATGGAGGCCCGAACCCACGCACGTTGAAAAGTGCGGGGATGAGGTGTGGGTAGCGGAGAAATTCCAATCGAACTTGGAGATAGCTGGTTCTCTCCGAAATAGCTTTAGGGCTAGCCTTGAAATGAGAGTCTTGGAGGTAGAGCACTGATTGGACTAGGGGCCCCCATCGGGTTACCGAATTCAGTCAAACTCCGAATGCCAAAGACTTATGTTCAGGAGTCAGACTGCGAGTGATAAGATCCGTAGTCAAGAGGGAAACAGCCCAGACCACCAGCTAAGGTCCCAAAGTATACGTTAAGTGGAAAAGGATGTGGAGTTGCTTAGACAACCAGGATGTTGGCTTAGAAGCAGCCACCATTTAAAGAGTGCGTAATAGCTCACTGGTCGAGTGACTCTGCGCCGAAAATGTACCGGGGCTAAACGTATCACCGAAGCTGTGGATTGTTCTTTTAGAACAATGGTAGGAGAGCGTTCTAAGGGCTGAGAAGCGAGACCGGAAGGACTCGTGGAGCGCTTAGAAGTGAGAATGCCGGTATGAGTAGCGAAAGAGGGGTGAGAATCCCCTCCACCGAATGCCTAAGGTTTCCTGAGGAAGGCTCGTCCGCTCAGGGTTAGTCGGGACCTAAGCCGAGGCCGAAAGGCGTAGGCGATGGCCAACAGGTTGAAATTCCTGTACCACCTCCTCACCATTTGAGCAATGGGGGGACGCAGAAGGATAGGGTAAGCGCGCTGTTGGATATGCGCGTCCAAGCAGTTAGGCTGACAATGAGGCAAATCCCATTGTCACATAAGCTGAGCTGTGATGGCGAGGGAACTATAGTACCGAAGTTCCTGATTCCACACTGCCAAGAAAAGCCTCTAGCGAGGTGAGAGGTGCCCGTACCGCAAACCGACACAGGTAGGCGAGGAGAGAATCCTAAGGTGAGCGAGAGAACTCTCGTTAAGGAACTCGGCAAAATGACCCCGTAACTTCGGGAGAAGGGGTGCTTTTTAGGGTGAATAGCCCGGAAAAGCCGCAGTGAATAGGCCCAGGCGACTGTTTAGCAAAAACACAGGTCTCTGCGAAGCCGCAAGGCGAAGTATAGGGGCTGACGCCTGCCCGGTGCTGGAAGGTTAAGGGGAGAGGTTAGCGCAAGCGAAGCTTTGAACCGAAGCCCCAGTAAACGGCGGCCGTAACTATAACGGTCCTAAGGTAGCGAAATTCCTTGTCGGGTAAGTTCCGACCCGCACGAAAGGCGTAACGATCTGGGCACTGTCTCAACGAGAGACTCGGTGAAATTATAGTACCTGTGAAGATGCAGGTTACCCGCGACAGGACGGAAAGACCCCGTGGAGCTTTACTGTAGCCTGATATTGAATTTTGGTACAGCTTGTACAGGATAGGTAGGAGCCTGAGAAGCCGGAGCGCTAGCTTCGGTGGAGGCGTCGGTGGGATACTACCCTGGCTGTATTGAAATTCTAACCCACAGCCCTGATCGGGCTGGGAGACAGTGTCAGGTGGGCAGTTTGACTGGGGCGGTCGCCTCCTAAAATGTAACGGAGGCGCCCAAAGGTTCCCTCAGAATGGTTGGAAATCATTCGTAGAGTGTAAAGGCACAAGGGAGCTTGACTGCGAGACCTACAAGTCGAGCAGGGACGAAAGTCGGGCTTAGTGATCCGGTGGTTCCGCATGGAAGGGCCATCGCTCAACGGATAAAAGCTACCCCGGGGATAACAGGCTTATCTCCCCCAAGAGTCCACATCGACGGGGAGGTTTGGCACCTCGATGTCGGCTCATCGCATCCTGGGGCTGTAGTCGGTCCCAAGGGTTGGGCTGTTCGCCCATTAAAGCGGTACGCGAGCTGGGTTCAGAACGTCGTGAGACAGTTCGGTCCCTATCCGTCGTGGGCGTAGGAAATTTGAGAGGAGCTGTCCTTAGTACGAGAGGACCGGGATGGACGCACCGCTGGTGTACCAGTTGTCTTGCCAAAGGCATAGCTGGGTAGCTATGTGCGGAAGGGATAAGTGCTGAAAGCATCTAAGCATGAAGCCCCCCTCAAGATGAGATTTCCCATCACATTAGTGAGTAAGATCCCTGAAAGATGATCAGGTTGATAGGTCAGAGGTGGAAGCGCGGTGACGTGTGGAGCTGACTGATACTAATCGATCGAGGACTTAACCTAACAATAAGCGAATGCTTAGTGAATTGAATTGTGAATCGTTATCTAGTTTTGAAGGAATATGTATTCTTTCAATCTAAGTTCATAGTAAGAAGGTTTCGAGAAACGAACAGTTCAAGGAATCGATTGAGGAGACACCGGAGCGTACTTCAGTATGTGAGGATGTTGACGAATGAGATGACGCAGAAATGTGAAGTTTATCGGAAGCCGTAAACTATATTATTTGGTGATGATGGCGGAGAGGTCACACCCGTTCCCATGCCGAACACGGAAGTTAAGCTCTTCAGCGCCGATGGTAGTTGGGGGTTTCCCCCTGTGAGAGTAGGACGTTGCCAAGTAAAAAGAGGAAGAAAAGATCAGTAGAGATACTGGTCTTTTTTTGTTTGAATTAAATGATTGTAGAAAAACCGAAGGTTTCACGTAAAGAGGTAGGAACAAAATACACTTACTAGCCTGAGGCTTGGGAGAAGCAAGAAGATCAAGGAGCGCAGAGAGAGAAGACCGGAGTGTGCGTAGTTGGCACATGAGGATCTGAACGAACAAGTTGACGCGGAGATTCGCCGCTTATCGCAAGCCGAGAAATCCGAACACGGAAGTTAAGCTCTCAGCGCCGATGGTAGTTGGGGGTTCCCCCCTGTGAGAGTAGGACGTTGCCAAGTAAAAAGAGGAAAAAAGATCAGTAGAGATACTGGTCTTTTTTGTGAAATAAAACCGAAGGTTATCCCAAAGAACAAAGACAAAACCTAGGGAGAAGCATATCAATGTAGATTTTTGGTGAACGTTGTAGAATAGTTGATAATTTAAGATAATCGAAGATAAACTTCTAGAAATCGTTGATAAAATGAAATAATCGAAGATAAATTTGCTTAGCTCTCAATGGTTAAGAGATCCGGCTATACTAACATTAGAAAATAGAGAACTAGAGTAGAGTTACTGATTTAGAATTTTTAAATGTGTTAAATAAAACTTGATATCAATTAACTAGTTTTTTGGAAAAAAATACAGATTATTATTTTATTAGTAAAATGTTACAATAATACAATCGATATAGTTAAATATACCTATTTTGTATAAGATGAGCATTATACCTTTATGAAAAGAGGGTTAAGGTAATGAAGCTTAAGACAAAAAGTCTTTTGGTGGTTGGATTTTTCATGCTTCTATTTTTAGTGTTGCTATTGACTACTATTCGTCCGATTCTGTTAGAAGATGCTATAAAATTAGATGATACTAACATTCAGAGGGAGTTAGATACGTTAAATAACCAGTTGATATCTACAATGGGCATAATTAAAAGAACAAATTTAGACTGGTCTGTATGGGATGATACATATTTATATATCAAAGGTGACTATCCTGAATACCCGGAAGTCAACCTACAAAAGGCTACTTTCGAAAATACGATGCTTAATTTTATGATTTATTTAGATGATAAAAATCAGTTAGTACATCAAGTTGGATATAATCATGAAAATAAAGAATTCCTTGTCTTAGGACAGGAATTTTACAAAGAATACTTGCCGATTGTCCAATCAAAAGATAATGAAAAAACGCATCTTATAACTACTGAATATGGATTAACTGTAACATCGTTTGAACCAGTATACTTGAGTAGTGGAGAAGGTCTATCTGCTGGAACATTAATAGTAGGGATGATAATAAATGAGCAGTTTATGGAGGAATTAGGAAAAAGAATTAATATTCAACTTACTTTAAAAGAAGTTAATAAGCCTTTTTCGACAAGAACAAAAGTAGAGGTATTAAATGATCAGAAAATTAAAGGTTCACTATTTTTGAAAGATTATAGTGAAAATAAAGTTTATGAAATAAGTTATGTGAATAACAGAAATTACTTTATACAGAAAAGATCGGGTGTCAATCAATTATCAGTGTATATTTTTTTAACTAGTATTACGACAGTTCTCTTGATTCTATTTTTGCTGAATCGTTTTATTGTTTCTCGTATCGGTAACTTATCTATACAATTAAAACATATTCAAGATAATAAAGAAATTAGACTAAGGGTTATCTCAAATGATAGGAATAGAGATGAGTTATCGGATTTGGAAAATTCAATTAATGCAATGTTAGAATCTCTTGAGAAAAAACATAATGAAATTGTTAGCTTAGCTTATTATGATTCTTTGACCATGCTACCAAATCGTTATTATTTAAATAAAGAATTTCACAAGTTAGCTAAAAAGAGTCAACAAAACGTAGCTATTTTGTTTTTGGATCTTGATGGTTTTAAACGTATTAATGACTCTCTTGGCCATGAAATAGGGGATCGCTTACTTTTTAGTGTTTCCGATAGAATTGCTCCACTAATTTCTAAAAGAGAAGGGATATTTTCGAGATTTGGTGGCGATGAATTTGTTATAGTTGTGAACTATAGTCACATAGAAGATTTGAAAAAGTTAGTCCAGGATATTCTGATTGAGGCGGGGAAAGAAAATAAATTAAAGACATATAAGACCTTTGTAACAGCTAGTATTGGGGTTAGTGTCTATGAACAGGATGGCACTGGCCTAAATGAATTACTGCAGAAGGCTGATATTGCTATGTATGAAGCGAAACGAAAAGGTAAAAATCAATCATGTTTTTATCAAGATTTAGAGATAGCTAGTGAATATAAAAATATACTTGAATTAGAGAATGATTTAAAATTTGCTCTGAGTATGAAACAGCTAGAGATACATTATCAACCGATCGTTTGTAGTGTTGACCACAGTATTCTGGGTGTGGAAGCTTTAGTTCGTTGGAATCATCCATCAAAGGGTATGATTTCTCCAGCGCTTTTCATTCCTATAGCAGAAGAAACGGGACTTATGCCCGCGATAGGTGAATGGGTGTTAAAAGAATCTATTAAGCAAATAAGCTCATTACACAGTAAAGGATTTAAAAACTTAGTGCTATCAGTTAATGTATCGAAAACACAGATGAAGGATAAAAGCTTTATTTATAAGTTAGATGAAATCTTAACCAAATATAATTACCCTCCTTCAAAGCTGCAAATTGAGATTACAGAAAGTGTGATTGATTCTTACCTAAATGAAATTCAAGATTTTTCAAATGCACTAAAAAAACGTGACATTATGGTTGCACTTGATGATTTCGGAGTGGGAACGTCCTCGCTTTTATTTATTAAAGAGTTACCAATAGATGTAATAAAAATTGATCGAAACTTTATTAAAAATGTGCCAAGGGATTCATTTGATACTATACTACTATCTGGTATTTTTGAAGTGATTACGGCTTTAAATATAGATGTTGTTGTAGAGGGGATTGAACAAGAAGAACAAGTAAATTACATTGCATCACAATATATTACCAGACTACAAGGCTTTTATTTTAGTCGTCCATTACCGTTTTCTATCCTTCTAGAAAAATACTTTACTATAACTTAAGGGATTTAGCGTGAATCACATGAGATTTCACGCTTTTCTTATTCTTCCCATTTATACCTTACATGCATTGTCTTCAATCGGAATATTTAATTAGGTATTTTTATATAGGAAAAGCTTAGTTTTATTAACAATTATGAAGTATTAATTAAAATAAATATAAAAAAACTATTGTTAGGTAGTTGACAATAAACTAATAGTTAGTTATTATAAGAATCTGCCATTAATTAGCTGAATTGAAAATATGATTCTAAAAATTACTTTTAAAAAGTTGTTGACATACTATATTTTAAACGGTATACTAATAAAGTTGCTTCTGAAAACGAAGTTAACAACGAATGATCTTTGAAAACTAAACAAAACCAAGCGTGCCAACGTTAATTTCGATTAACAAAAAACGTACTATATAGTACAAAACTTTTATGAGCTATATCAAACACTTTATTGGAGAGTTTGATCCTGGCTCAGGACGAACGCTGGCGGCGTGCCTAATACATGCAAGTCGAGCGAATCTGAGGGAGCTTGCTCCCAAAGATTAGCGGCGGACGGGTGAGTAACACGTGGGTAACCTGCCTGTAAGATTGGGATAACTCCGGGAAACCGGAGCTAATACCGGATAATATTTCGAACCGCATGGTTCGAAATTGAAAGACGGCTTTTAGCTGTCACTTACAGATGGACCCGCGGCGCATTAGCTAGTTGGTGAGGTAACGGCTCACCAAGGCAACGATGCGTAGCCGACCTGAGAGGGTGATCGGCCACACTGGGACTGAGACACGGCCCAGACTCCTACGGGAGGCAGCAGTAGGGAATCTTCCGCAATGGACGAAAGTCTGACGGAGCAACGCCGCGTGAACGATGAAGGCCTTCGGGTCGTAAAGTTCTGTTGTTAGGGAAGAACAAGTACCAGAGTAACTGCTGGTACCTTGACGGTACCTAACCAGAAAGCCACGGCTAACTACGTGCCAGCAGCCGCGGTAATACGTAGGTGGCAAGCGTTGTCCGGAATTATTGGGCGTAAAGCGCGCGCAGGCGGTTTCTTAAGTCTGATGTGAAAGCCCACGGCTCAACCGTGGAGGGTCATTGGAAACTGGGGAACTTGAGTGCAGAAGAGGAGAGTGGAATTCCACGTGTAGCGGTGAAATGCGTAGAGATGTGGAGGAACACCAGTGGCGAAGGCGACTCTCTGGTCTGTAACTGACGCTGAGGCGCGAAAGCGTGGGGAGCGAACAGGATTAGATACCCTGGTAGTCCACGCCGTAAACGATGAGTGCTAAGTGTTAGAGGGTTTCCGCCCTTTAGTGCTGCAGCAAACGCATTAAGCACTCCGCCTGGGGAGTACGGTCGCAAGACTGAAACTCAAAGGAATTGACGGGGGCCCGCACAAGCGGTGGAGCATGTGGTTTAATTCGAAGCAACGCGAAGAACCTTACCAGGTCTTGACATCCTTCGCTACTTCTAGAGATAGAAGGTTCCCCTTCGGGGGACGAAGTGACAGGTGGTGCATGGTTGTCGTCAGCTCGTGTCGTGAGATGTTGGGTTAAGTCCCGCAACGAGCGCAACCCTTGATCTTAGTTGCCAGCATTCAGTTGGGCACTCTAAGGTGACTGCCGGTGACAAACCGGAGGAAGGTGGGGATGACGTCAAATCATCATGCCCCTTATGACCTGGGCTACACACGTGCTACAATGGATGGTACAAAGGGCTGCAAGACTGCGAAGTCAAGCCAATCCCATAAAACCATTCTCAGTTCGGATTGCAGGCTGCAACTCGCCTGCATGAAGCCGGAATCGCTAGTAATCGCGGATCAGCATGCCGCGGTGAATACGTTCCCGGGCCTTGTACACACCGCCCGTCACACCACGAGAGTTTGTAACACCCGAAGTCGGTGGGGTAACCGTAAGGAGCCAGCCGCCTAAGGTGGGACAGATGATTGGGGTGAAGTCGTAACAAGGTAGCCGTATCGGAAGGTGCGGCTGGATCACCTCCTTTCTAAGGATATGAGGCATGCTTGGTATTTTGTTTAGTTTTGAGAGATCATACGATCTTTCAATAAGTAAGAAAACACATAGGAGTGAAAATGCATTCAGCATTTGATGATCCTGTGCTTTATGTTCCTTGAAAACTAGATAACGAAAACAATTCAAGTAATTCACTGAGTTTAAACGCTTAGTTTAGTGATTCTCTTAATAATGTAAGTGACATCTTTGATGTCAAAGGTTAAGTTGTTAAGGGCGCACGGTGGATGCCTTGGCACTAGGAGCCGATGAAGGACGGTACTAACACCGATATGCTTCGGGGAGCTGTAAGTAAGCTTTGATCCGGAGATTTCCGAATGGGGAAACCCACTGCTCGTAATGGAGTAGTATTTTTACCTGAATACATAGGGTAATAAAGGCAGACCCGGGGAACTGAAACATCTAAGTACCCGGAGGAAGAGAAAGCAAACGCGATTTCCTGAGTAGCGGCGAGCGAAACGGAATTAGCCCAAACCAAGAGGCTTGCCTCTTGGGGTTGTAGGACACTCTATACGGAGTTACAAAGGAACGGAGTAAATGAAGAGGTCTGGAAAGGCCCGTCAAAGAAGGTAACAACCCTGTAGTTGAAACTTCGTTCCCTCCAGAGTGGATCCTGAGTACGGCGGGACACGTGAAATCCCGTCGGAAGCAGGGAGGACCATCTCCCAAGGCTAAATACTCCCTAGTGACCGATAGTGAACCAGTACCGTGAGGGAAAGGTGAAAAGCACCCCGGAAGGGGAGTGAAAGAGATCCTGAAACCGTGTGCCTACAAGTAGTCAAAGCCCGTTAATGGGTAATGGCGTGCCTTTTGTAGAATGAACCGGCGAGTTACGATCCCGTGCAAGGTTAAGTTGATAAGACGGAGCCGCAGCGAAAGCGAGTCTGAATAGGGCGAATGAGTACGTGGTCGTAGACCCGAAACCAGGTGATCTACCCATGTCCAGGGTGAAGTTCAGGTAACACTGAATGGAGGCCCGAACCCACGCACGTTGAAAAGTGCGGGGATGAGGTGTGGGTAGCGGAGAAATTCCAATCGAACTTGGAGATAGCTGGTTCTCTCCGAAATAGCTTTAGGGCTAGCCTTGAAATGAGAGTCTTGGAGGTAGAGCACTGATTGGACTAGGGGCCCCCATCGGGTTACCGAATTCAGTCAAACTCCGAATGCCAAAGACTTATGTTCAGGAGTCAGACTGCGAGTGATAAGATCCGTAGTCAAGAGGGAAACAGCCCAGACCACCAGCTAAGGTCCCAAAGTATACGTTAAGTGGAAAAGGATGTGGAGTTGCTTAGACAACCAGGATGTTGGCTTAGAAGCAGCCACCATTTAAAGAGTGCGTAATAGCTCACTGGTCGAGTGACTCTGCGCCGAAAATGTACCGGGGCTAAACGTATCACCGAAGCTGTGGATTGTTCTTTTAGAACAATGGTAGGAGAGCGTTCTAAGGGCTGAGAAGCGAGACCGGAAGGACTCGTGGAGCGCTTAGAAGTGAGAATGCCGGTATGAGTAGCGAAAGAGGGGTGAGAATCCCCTCCACCGAATGCCTAAGGTTTCCTGAGGAAGGCTCGTCCGCTCAGGGTTAGTCGGGACCTAAGCCGAGGCCGAAAGGCGTAGGCGATGGCCAACAGGTTGAAATTCCTGTACCACCTCCTCACCATTTGAGCAATGGGGGGACGCAGAAGGATAGGGTAAGCGCGCTGTTGGATATGCGCGTCCAAGCAGTTAGGCTGACAATGAGGCAAATCCCATTGTCACATAAGCTGAGCTGTGATGGCGAGGGAACTATAGTACCGAAGTTCCTGATTCCACACTGCCAAGAAAAGCCTCTAGCGAGGTGAGAGGTGCCCGTACCGCAAACCGACACAGGTAGGCGAGGAGAGAATCCTAAGGTGAGCGAGAGAACTCTCGTTAAGGAACTCGGCAAAATGACCCCGTAACTTCGGGAGAAGGGGTGCTTTTTAGGGTGAATAGCCCGGAAAAGCCGCAGTGAATAGGCCCAGGCGACTGTTTAGCAAAAACACAGGTCTCTGCGAAGCCGCAAGGCGAAGTATAGGGGCTGACGCCTGCCCGGTGCTGGAAGGTTAAGGGGAGAGGTTAGCGCAAGCGAAGCTTTGAACCGAAGCCCCAGTAAACGGCGGCCGTAACTATAACGGTCCTAAGGTAGCGAAATTCCTTGTCGGGTAAGTTCCGACCCGCACGAAAGGCGTAACGATCTGGGCACTGTCTCAACGAGAGACTCGGTGAAATTATAGTACCTGTGAAGATGCAGGTTACCCGCGACAGGACGGAAAGACCCCGTGGAGCTTTACTGTAGCCTGATATTGAATTTTGGTACAGCTTGTACAGGATAGGTAGGAGCCTGAGAAGCCGGAGCGCTAGCTTCGGTGGAGGCGTCGGTGGGATACTACCCTGGCTGTATTGAAATTCTAACCCACAGCCCTGATCGGGCTGGGAGACAGTGTCAGGTGGGCAGTTTGACTGGGGCGGTCGCCTCCTAAAATGTAACGGAGGCGCCCAAAGGTTCCCTCAGAATGGTTGGAAATCATTCGTAGAGTGTAAAGGCACAAGGGAGCTTGACTGCGAGACCTACAAGTCGAGCAGGGACGAAAGTCGGGCTTAGTGATCCGGTGGTTCCGCATGGAAGGGCCATCGCTCAACGGATAAAAGCTACCCCGGGGATAACAGGCTTATCTCCCCCAAGAGTCCACATCGACGGGGAGGTTTGGCACCTCGATGTCGGCTCATCGCATCCTGGGGCTGTAGTCGGTCCCAAGGGTTGGGCTGTTCGCCCATTAAAGCGGTACGCGAGCTGGGTTCAGAACGTCGTGAGACAGTTCGGTCCCTATCCGTCGTGGGCGTAGGAAATTTGAGAGGAGCTGTCCTTAGTACGAGAGGACCGGGATGGACGCACCGCTGGTGTACCAGTTGTCTTGCCAAAGGCATAGCTGGGTAGCTATGTGCGGAAGGGATAAGTGCTGAAAGCATCTAAGCATGAAGCCCCCCTCAAGATGAGATTTCCCATCACATTAGTGAGTAAGATCCCTGAAAGATGATCAGGTTGATAGGTCAGAGGTGGAAGCGCGGTGACGTGTGGAGCTGACTGATACTAATCGATCGAGGACTTAACCTAACAATAAGCGAATGCTTAGTGAATTGAATTGTGAATCGTTATCTAGTTTTGAAGGAATATGCCTTCAAACTTTATATTATTTGGTGATGATGGCGAAGAGGTCACACCCGTTCCCATGCCGAACACGGAAGTTAAGCTCTTCAGCGCCGATGGTAGTTGGGGGTTTCCCCCTGTGAGAGTAGGACGTTGCCAAGTAAGAAGAGGAAAAAGATCAGTAGAGATACTGGTCTTTTTTGTTAGTATAAAACGATTGCCAAAACCGAAGGTTTTTCGTAAAAATGTAGAGATAAAGTATAATTACTAGCCAGAGGCTTGGGAGAAGCATATCAAGTAACTTCTACTAAGAGCGCTACCTCCTGTGACAACGTAGAAATCAGCACATCCTGTGCAAGTAAGGAAACGCAGAGAGAAGACCGGAGTGTGCGTAGTTGGCACATGAGGATCTGAACGAACAAGCTGACGAGGAGATTCGCCGCTTATCGCAAGCCGAAATCCGAACACGGAAGTTAAGCTCTCAGCGCCGATGGTAGTTGGGGTTTTCCCCCTGTGAGAGTAGGGCGTTGCCAAGTAAAAAGAGGAAAAAGATCAGTAGAGATACTGGTCTTTTTTTTGTGCAACAAGAAAAAATAACCGAGGTTTTTCAGAAAAACGAACTAAGTAAGATATTTTTTCTTAAACTCTTTTTAGAAAATTTTCATTTAATTTTTTAGTATTATTATCCTGATTTTGTAAATCTTAATAAGTACTATTAGATATTTGTTCACTAATTAGAGGTGTGGATGTTGCATGTTAAAAGAATGAACAAAGAGAAATTCTTAATTTTATTGGCTTTATTTATCATCTGTATATACCTATCTCCATTATATTGTTTAGGAGAGAATGCCCATATTCGTGTTCATGATAATCTAGATTCTAATATGGCCTGGTATAAGGTATTGAGTGAAAGTGGGCAGCTATTAGGTTCAACTAATGCAACAATCTCTCAAGTGATTAATGGGCTTCCCAGAAACGCGTATGGTACTGAATTCAGCTTGATTGTGTGGCTGTATGTTATGTTTCCCACTATGGTTGCTTATGCACTCAGTCAAACAATTACTAGAATATTTGCTTTTATAGGGATGTATTTACTTCTAAAAGATCACTTCCTGAAAAATAAAGAATACCATCTTATTTCTGTTGGGGTTGCATTAGCATTTGCATTGACACCTTTTTGGCCTTCCGGAATGCTCAGTACATTAGGGATGCCACTTGCTCTATGGTCTTTTTTACATGTAAGAAACGGAACTAGAACGTGGAAGCAATATCTTGTTTTAACGCTTTTACCGTTTTACTCCAGTTTTGTTTTAGGATTTTTCTTTTTTTTATTTGGGATGGGTGTTTTCTGGGTTATTGATTTTATTAGAGGAAAACGAAATTATAATTTTCTATTTTCACTTTGCTACATGACAGCACTGTATTTAATAGTTGAGTATCGATTAGTATACTCTTTTATTTTTGATGAAGAGCCAAATAGTAGAGATGAATATTTTCATGCAAGACTTTCTTGGTGGAGAGTAATAAGATTAACATTTAAAAATTTTGTGTTAGGTCATACACATGTAATGACAGTTCATGGAATTTTTGTACTAGCTGTTTTATTTCTCTCTCTTACCATCATTATTTCAAAAAAGTTATGGAAAGAAGAGAAGGTGTTTATATATTTCCTAATATTAAACTTCTTGTTATCCGCCTGGTATGCGTTTTGGTTTTACAAGGGATGGTTACCTTTAACGAAAAAATTTCATGTCCTGGACACTTTTAACTTTGCAAGGTTTCATTTCTTAAGACCATTGATCATATATGTTGGGTTTGGGTTAGGACTCAAAATAATATGGAATCAGAGAAATAGCTGGAAGCCGCTAGCGACATTTTTTATCATAGCTCAAGTTGTTATACTATTAGGCTTTAATGATGAAATTATCTATCATAAAAAACCGTCAGTAAAAGAGTTTTATGCTGAAGAACAGTTCAAAGAGATTAAGCTGTATATAGGATTGCCACAAGAAGATTACAGGGTAGTGAGTATTGGTATTCATCCTTCCATACCACAATATAACGGTTTTTACACACTTGATACATATAATAATTTCTATCCTTTATCATATAAGTACAAATTTAGAGCCATTATTGAAAAAGAGCTTGAGAAAAATAAAACGATACGTACCTACTTTGATGAGTGGGGAGGACGTTGTTATCTATTCACAGATGAACTTGGCAAGCATTATATGTTTAAAAAGAATTCAAAGAAAACGTTAAAAAACCTTGAATTAAATACAAGAGCATTAAAAGACTTGGGAGGGATGTATATATTTTCGGCAGTACCGATTGAGAACAGCGATGTTAATCAATTGGAACTTGAGAGAACATTTGAGTCAAAGTCATCCGCTTGGAAAATTTACTTGTATAAAGTCTTATAAAGCTGGAGGTTTTACCATGAATGATCCTATTTTAACAATCGTTGTACCATGTTATAACGAAGAAGAAGTGTTACCAGATACTATATCGGTGTTATTAGAGGAAATAAATTACCTAATTGAGACTAATATCATCTCCGAAAAAAGTAAAGTTCTGTTTGTTGATGATGGAAGTAGAGACAGGACATGGTCGATCATATATAAAAATAGTCTGGAAAGTGAATTTATCCATGGATTAAAGCTGGCAAGAAATGTTGGCCACCAAAATGCTCTATTAGCCGGATTAATCACTGCATGCAAAACATCGGATTGTGTTATTTCAATTGATGCAGATTTACAAGATGATGTAGGTGTAATAAAGGATTTTATGCAAAAATTTAGTGACGGATTCGATATTGTCTATGGAGTAAGGGAGAAAAGAGACGCAGATAAATTCTTCAAAAAAGCTACAGCATTAGGATTTTATAAAATGATGCAAAGGCTAGGCGTAAACCTTGTCTATAACCATGCAGATTTTCGATTAATGAGTAAGAGAGCAGTTGAAGAGTTAGAAAAGTTTGAGGAAGTTAATTTGTTCTTGAGAGGGATTGTTCCTTTATTAGGTTTTCCATCAACATCTATTTACTATAACCGTAAAGAAAGACTCGCAGGCGATACTAAATATCCATTGAGAAAAATGCTATCATTTGCATTTGAAGGTATTACGTCATTCTCTGTAACACCTATAAGGTTTGTAATGCTGGTAGGAATATTATCTTTTATCACTAGCCTGTTATTTGGGACTTATTTTATTACATTAAAATTTCTTGGAGAAACACAAACTGGTTGGACATCACTTATTACATCTATCTGGCTAATAGGAGGATTGCAGCTAATTGCAATTGGATTGATTGGAGAATATATTGGTAAGGTTTATAAAGAATCCAAAAGACGACCAAGATACAGTATAGATGTTAATACTCTTAACTTGACACAACAATTGATGGAGAGGAATTTAGAACCAAATGGTGGAGAGCATAGAGAATTACTTTAATAAATCAAACACTTTTATTAGGTACATTCTTGTTGGGGTGTTAAATACTATTATAGGAATATCAATTATACTTCTACTGTTTGAGGTCCTTAAGTTATCTTATTGGAGTTCAACATTTATCGGAAATAGTGTGGGGGCAATAGTGAGCTATTTTTTGAATCGTAACTTTACATTTAAAAGTAATGTAGAAAATAAAAAGGGAATACTGCTTTTTACTATTGTTATATTAGGAAGTTACTTTATATCGTATCCTATCGGGTATCATCTTTTGTTTAAGGATATATTTAAATCAACTATATTAGGAAGTGAGTTATCAATATTACTTTCTGCATGTGTATATACGATCTTAAATTATATGGGACAGAGGTATCTAACGTTCCGTAGATGAATACCCCCCAAAAAAAATACCAGTTGATTAATATTAATTTGATTGGTAAGATATAAACCTAGTCGCGAGAAGTTAAAATCCTCTGACGTTAGTAACATTTATAAATCTCAACTTTATTGTTGACATTGCTTTATGGAGATGTTAAGATGTAATTCCGGTCGTGGTTAAGATAGATGGCTGGACAAGCTGGAAATGATCTTTGAAAACTAAACAAAACCAAGCGTGCCAACGTTAATTTCGATTAACAAAAACGTACTATATAGTACAAATTTTTATGAGCTATATCAAACACTTTATTGGAGAGTTTGATCCTGGCTCAGGACGAACGCTGGCGGCGTGCCTAATACATGCAAGTCGAGCGAATCTGAGGGAGCTTGCTCCCAACGATTAGCGGCGGACGGGTGAGTAACACGTGGGTAACCTGCCTGTAAGATTGGGATAACTCCGGGAAACCGGAGCTAATACCGGATAACATTTTGAACCGCATGGTTCAAAATTGAAAGATGGTTTCGGCTATCACTTACAGATGGACCCGCGGCGCATTAGCTAGTTGGTGAGGTAACGGCTCACCAAGGCAACGATGCGTAGCCGACCTGAGAGGGTGATCGGCCACACTGGGACTGAGACACGGCCCAGACTCCTACGGGAGGCAGCAGTAGGGAATCTTCCGCAATGGACGAAAGTCTGACGGAGCAACGCCGCGTGAACGATGAAGGCCTTCGGGTCGTAAAGTTCTGTTGTTAGGGAAGAACAAGTACCAGAGTAACTGCTGGTACCTTGACGGTACCTAACCAGAAAGCCACGGCTAACTACGTGCCAGCAGCCGCGGTAATACGTAGGTGGCAAGCGTTGTCCGGAATTATTGGGCGTAAAGCGCGCGCAGGCGGTTTCTTAAGTCTGATGTGAAAGCCCACGGCTCAACCGTGGAGGGTCATTGGAAACTGGGGAACTTGAGTGCAGAAGAGGAGAGTGGAATTCCACGTGTAGCGGTGAAATGCGTAGAGATGTGGAGGAACACCAGTGGCGAAGGCGACTCTCTGGTCTGTAACTGACGCTGAGGCGCGAAAGCGTGGGGAGCGAACAGGATTAGATACCCTGGTAGTCCACGCCGTAAACGATGAGTGCTAAGTGTTAGAGGGTTTCCGCCCTTTAGTGCTGCAGCAAACGCATTAAGCACTCCGCCTGGGGAGTACGGTCGCAAGACTGAAACTCAAAGGAATTGACGGGGGCCCGCACAAGCGGTGGAGCATGTGGTTTAATTCGAAGCAACGCGAAGAACCTTACCAGGTCTTGACATCCTTCGCTACTTCTAGAGATAGAAGGTTCCCCTTCGGGGGACGAAGTGACAGGTGGTGCATGGTTGTCGTCAGCTCGTGTCGTGAGATGTTGGGTTAAGTCCCGCAACGAGCGCAACCCTTGATCTTAGTTGCCAGCATTCAGTTGGGCACTCTAAGGTGACTGCCGGTGACAAACCGGAGGAAGGTGGGGATGACGTCAAATCATCATGCCCCTTATGACCTGGGCTACACACGTGCTACAATGGATGGTACAAAGGGCTGCAAGACTGCGAAGTCAAGCCAATCCCATAAAACCATTCTCAGTTCGGATTGCAGGCTGCAACTCGCCTGCATGAAGCCGGAATCGCTAGTAATCGCGGATCAGCATGCCGCGGTGAATACGTTCCCGGGCCTTGTACACACCGCCCGTCACACCACGAGAGTTTGTAACACCCGAAGTCGGTGGGGTAACCGTAAGGAGCCAGCCGCCTAAGGTGGGACAGATGATTGGGGTGAAGTCGTAACAAGGTAGCCGTATCGGAAGGTGCGGCTGGATCACCTCCTTTCTAAGGATATGAGGCATGCTTGGTATTTTGTTTAGTTTTGAGAGATCATACGATCTTTCAATAAGTAAGAAAACACATAGGAGTGAAAATGCATTCAGCATTTGATGATCCTGTGCTTTATGTTCCTTGAAAACTAGATAACGAAAACAATTCAAGTAATTCACTGAGTTTAAACGCTTAGTTTAGTGATTCTCTTAATAATGTAAGTGACATCTTTGATGTCAAAGGTTAAGTTGTTAAGGGCGCACGGTGGATGCCTTGGCACTAGGAGCCGATGAAGGACGGTACTAACACCGATATGCTTCGGGGAGCTGTAAGTAAGCTTTGATCCGGAGATTTCCGAATGGGGAAACCCACTGCTCGTAATGGAGTAGTATTTTTACCTGAATACATAGGGTAATAAAGGCAGACCCGGGGAACTGAAACATCTAAGTACCCGGAGGAAGAGAAAGCAAACGCGATTTCCTGAGTAGCGGCGAGCGAAACGGAATTAGCCCAAACCAAGAGGCTTGCCTCTTGGGGTTGTAGGACACTCTATACGGAGTTACAAAGGAACGGAGTAAATGAAGAGGTCTGGAAAGGCCCGTCAAAGAAGGTAACAACCCTGTAGTTGAAACTTCGTTCCCTCCAGAGTGGATCCTGAGTACGGCGGGACACGTGAAATCCCGTCGGAAGCAGGGAGGACCATCTCCCAAGGCTAAATACTCCCTAGTGACCGATAGTGAACCAGTACCGTGAGGGAAAGGTGAAAAGCACCCCGGAAGGGGAGTGAAAGAGATCCTGAAACCGTGTGCCTACAAGTAGTCAAAGCCCGTTAATGGGTAATGGCGTGCCTTTTGTAGAATGAACCGGCGAGTTACGATCCCGTGCAAGGTTAAGTTGATAAGACGGAGCCGCAGCGAAAGCGAGTCTGAATAGGGCGAATGAGTACGTGGTCGTAGACCCGAAACCAGGTGATCTACCCATGTCCAGGGTGAAGTTCAGGTAACACTGAATGGAGGCCCGAACCCACGCACGTTGAAAAGTGCGGGGATGAGGTGTGGGTAGCGGAGAAATTCCAATCGAACTTGGAGATAGCTGGTTCTCTCCGAAATAGCTTTAGGGCTAGCCTTGAAATGAGAGTCTTGGAGGTAGAGCACTGATTGGACTAGGGGCCCCCATCGGGTTACCGAATTCAGTCAAACTCCGAATGCCAAAGACTTATGTTCAGGAGTCAGACTGCGAGTGATAAGATCCGTAGTCAAGAGGGAAACAGCCCAGACCACCAGCTAAGGTCCCAAAGTATACGTTAAGTGGAAAAGGATGTGGAGTTGCTTAGACAACCAGGATGTTGGCTTAGAAGCAGCCACCATTTAAAGAGTGCGTAATAGCTCACTGGTCGAGTGACTCTGCGCCGAAAATGTACCGGGGCTAAACGTATCACCGAAGCTGTGGATTGTTCTTTTAGAACAATGGTAGGAGAGCGTTCTAAGGGCTGAGAAGCGAGACCGGAAGGACTCGTGGAGCGCTTAGAAGTGAGAATGCCGGTATGAGTAGCGAAAGAGGGGTGAGAATCCCCTCCACCGAATGCCTAAGGTTTCCTGAGGAAGGCTCGTCCGCTCAGGGTTAGTCGGGACCTAAGCCGAGGCCGAAAGGCGTAGGCGATGGCCAACAGGTTGAAATTCCTGTACCACCTCCTCACCATTTGAGCAATGGGGGGACGCAGAAGGATAGGGTAAGCGCGCTGTTGGATATGCGCGTCCAAGCAGTTAGGCTGACAATGAGGCAAATCCCATTGTCACATAAGCTGAGCTGTGATGGCGAGGGAACTATAGTACCGAAGTTCCTGATTCCACACTGCCAAGAAAAGCCTCTAGCGAGGTGAGAGGTGCCCGTACCGCAAACCGACACAGGTAGGCGAGGAGAGAATCCTAAGGTGAGCGAGAGAACTCTCGTTAAGGAACTCGGCAAAATGACCCCGTAACTTCGGGAGAAGGGGTGCTTTTTAGGGTGAATAGCCCGGAAAAGCCGCAGTGAATAGGCCCAGGCGACTGTTTAGCAAAAACACAGGTCTCTGCGAAGCCGCAAGGCGAAGTATAGGGGCTGACGCCTGCCCGGTGCTGGAAGGTTAAGGGGAGAGGTTAGCGCAAGCGAAGCTTTGAACCGAAGCCCCAGTAAACGGCGGCCGTAACTATAACGGTCCTAAGGTAGCGAAATTCCTTGTCGGGTAAGTTCCGACCCGCACGAAAGGCGTAACGATCTGGGCACTGTCTCAACGAGAGACTCGGTGAAATTATAGTACCTGTGAAGATGCAGGTTACCCGCGACAGGACGGAAAGACCCCGTGGAGCTTTACTGTAGCCTGATATTGAATTTTGGTACAGCTTGTACAGGATAGGTAGGAGCCTGAGAAGCCGGAGCGCTAGCTTCGGTGGAGGCGTCGGTGGGATACTACCCTGGCTGTATTGAAATTCTAACCCACAGCCCTGATCGGGCTGGGAGACAGTGTCAGGTGGGCAGTTTGACTGGGGCGGTCGCCTCCTAAAATGTAACGGAGGCGCCCAAAGGTTCCCTCAGAATGGTTGGAAATCATTCGTAGAGTGTAAAGGCACAAGGGAGCTTGACTGCGAGACCTACAAGTCGAGCAGGGACGAAAGTCGGGCTTAGTGATCCGGTGGTTCCGCATGGAAGGGCCATCGCTCAACGGATAAAAGCTACCCCGGGGATAACAGGCTTATCTCCCCCAAGAGTCCACATCGACGGGGAGGTTTGGCACCTCGATGTCGGCTCATCGCATCCTGGGGCTGTAGTCGGTCCCAAGGGTTGGGCTGTTCGCCCATTAAAGCGGTACGCGAGCTGGGTTCAGAACGTCGTGAGACAGTTCGGTCCCTATCCGTCGTGGGCGTAGGAAATTTGAGAGGAGCTGTCCTTAGTACGAGAGGACCGGGATGGACGCACCGCTGGTGTACCAGTTGTCTTGCCAAAGGCATAGCTGGGTAGCTATGTGCGGAAGGGATAAGTGCTGAAAGCATCTAAGCATGAAGCCCCCCTCAAGATGAGATTTCCCATCACATTAGTGAGTAAGATCCCTGAAAGATGATCAGGTTGATAGGTCAGAGGTGGAAGCGCGGTGACGTGTGGAGCTGACTGATACTAATCGATCGAGGACTTAACCTAACAATAAGCGAATGCTTAGTGAATTGAATTGTGAATCGTTATCTAGTTTTGAAGGAATATGTATTCTTTCAATCTAAGTTCATAGTAAGAGGGTTTCGAGAAACGAACAGTTCAAGGAATCGATTGAGGAGACACCGGAGCGTACTTCAGTACGTGAGGATGTTGACGAATGAGATGACGCAGAAATGTGAAGTTTATTGGAAGCTGTAAACTATATTATTTGGTGATGATGGCGAAGAAGTCACACCCGTTCCCATGCCGAACACGGAAGTTAAGCTCTTCAGCGCCGATGGTAGTTGGGGGTTTCCCCCTGTGAGAGTAGGACGTTGCCAAGTAAAAAGAGGAAGAAAAGATCAGTAGAGATACTGGTCTTTTTTTTGTGTTTAATAAAACGATTGCCAAAACCGGAGGTTTTTTGTAAAGATGTAGAGACTAGGTATAACTTACTAGCCTGAGGCATGAGAAAAGCATACCCATGTAGAGTTTTGATGAATATTTCGAAGATAAAATGAAATTATCGTTAATAAATCTTTAGAATCAAGGATAAATTAACTTAACGCAATGTTAATGTACCAAAGGATTCATTTGATAGCGAATATGGCTTTAGATATAGATGTTGTTTTATCATTTTCTTCAATTAATACAGTTAATAAAGTTTTTTTATCATTACCTGGGCAATTCATTAAAAGCTATTGTTTTGATAAAAATAAATTAAGTAGTTGACAATAAACTAATAGTTAGTTATTATAAATATCTGCCGTTAATTGGCTGAATTGAAAATTTGATTTTAAAAAACACTTTTAAAAAGTTGTTGACTTATTATCTTCTGAACGGTATACTAATAAAGTTGCTTCTGAAAAAGAAGTTAACAACAAATGATCTTTGAAAACTAAACAAAACCAAGCGTGCCAACGTTAATTTCGATTAACAAAAAACGTACTATATAGTACAAAACTTTTATGAGCTATATCAAACACTTTATTGGAGAGTTTGATCCTGGCTCAGGACGAACGCTGGCGGCGTGCCTAATACATGCAAGTCGAGCGAATCTGAGGGAGCTTGCTCCCGAAGATTAGCGGCGGACGGGTGAGTAACACGTGGGTAACCTGCCTGTAAGATTGGGATAACTCCGGGAAACCGGAGCTAATACCGGATAACATTTTGAACCGCATGGTTCAAAATTGAAAGATGGTTTCGGCTATCACTTACAGATGGACCCGCGGCGCATTAGCTAGTTGGTGAGGTAACGGCTCACCAAGGCAACGATGCGTAGCCGACCTGAGAGGGTGATCGGCCACACTGGGACTGAGACACGGCCCAGACTCCTACGGGAGGCAGCAGTAGGGAATCTTCCGCAATGGACGAAAGTCTGACGGAGCAACGCCGCGTGAACGATGAAGGCCTTCGGGTCGTAAAGTTCTGTTGTTAGGGAAGAACAAGTACCAGAGTAACTGCTGGTACCTTGACGGTACCTAACCAGAAAGCCACGGCTAACTACGTGCCAGCAGCCGCGGTAATACGTAGGTGGCAAGCGTTGTCCGGAATTATTGGGCGTAAAGCGCGCGCAGGCGGTTTCTTAAGTCTGATGTGAAAGCCCACGGCTCAACCGTGGAGGGTCATTGGAAACTGGGGAACTTGAGTGCAGAAGAGGAGAGTGGAATTCCACGTGTAGCGGTGAAATGCGTAGAGATGTGGAGGAACACCAGTGGCGAAGGCGACTCTCTGGTCTGTAACTGACGCTGAGGCGCGAAAGCGTGGGGAGCGAACAGGATTAGATACCCTGGTAGTCCACGCCGTAAACGATGAGTGCTAAGTGTTAGAGGGTTTCCGCCCTTTAGTGCTGCAGCAAACGCATTAAGCACTCCGCCTGGGGAGTACGGTCGCAAGACTGAAACTCAAAGGAATTGACGGGGGCCCGCACAAGCGGTGGAGCATGTGGTTTAATTCGAAGCAACGCGAAGAACCTTACCAGGTCTTGACATCCTTCGCTACTTCTAGAGATAGAAGGTTCCCCTTCGGGGGACGAAGTGACAGGTGGTGCATGGTTGTCGTCAGCTCGTGTCGTGAGATGTTGGGTTAAGTCCCGCAACGAGCGCAACCCTTGATCTTAGTTGCCAGCATTCAGTTGGGCACTCTAAGGTGACTGCCGGTGACAAACCGGAGGAAGGTGGGGATGACGTCAAATCATCATGCCCCTTATGACCTGGGCTACACACGTGCTACAATGGATGGTACAAAGGGCTGCAAGACTGCGAAGTCAAGCCAATCCCATAAAACCATTCTCAGTTCGGATTGCAGGCTGCAACTCGCCTGCATGAAGCCGGAATCGCTAGTAATCGCGGATCAGCATGCCGCGGTGAATACGTTCCCGGGCCTTGTACACACCGCCCGTCACACCACGAGAGTTTGTAACACCCGAAGTCGGTGGGGTAACCGTAAGGAGCCAGCCGCCTAAGGTGGGACAGATGATTGGGGTGAAGTCGTAACAAGGTAGCCGTATCGGAAGGTGCGGCTGGATCACCTCCTTTCTAAGGATATGAGGCATGCTTGGTATTTTGTTTAGTTTTGAGAGATCATACGATCTTTCAATAAGTAAGAAAACACATAGGAGTGAAAATGCATTCAGCATTTGATGATCCTGTGCTTTATGTTCCTTGAAAACTAGATAACGAAAACAATTCAAGTAATTCACTGAGTTTAAACGCTTAGTTTAGTGATTCTCTTAATAATGTAAGTGACATCTTTGATGTCAAAGGTTAAGTTGTTAAGGGCGCACGGTGGATGCCTTGGCACTAGGAGCCGATGAAGGACGGTACTAACACCGATATGCTTCGGGGAGCTGTAAGTAAGCTTTGATCCGGAGATTTCCGAATGGGGAAACCCACTGCTCGTAATGGAGTAGTATTTTTACCTGAATACATAGGGTAATAAAGGCAGACCCGGGGAACTGAAACATCTAAGTACCCGGAGGAAGAGAAAGCAAACGCGATTTCCTGAGTAGCGGCGAGCGAAACGGAATTAGCCCAAACCAAGAGGCTTGCCTCTTGGGGTTGTAGGACACTCTATACGGAGTTACAAAGGAACGGAGTAAATGAAGAGGTCTGGAAAGGCCCGTCAAAGAAGGTAACAACCCTGTAGTTGAAACTTCGTTCCCTCCAGAGTGGATCCTGAGTACGGCGGGACACGTGAAATCCCGTCGGAAGCAGGGAGGACCATCTCCCAAGGCTAAATACTCCCTAGTGACCGATAGTGAACCAGTACCGTGAGGGAAAGGTGAAAAGCACCCCGGAAGGGGAGTGAAAGAGATCCTGAAACCGTGTGCCTACAAGTAGTCAAAGCCCGTTAATGGGTAATGGCGTGCCTTTTGTAGAATGAACCGGCGAGTTACGATCCCGTGCAAGGTTAAGTTGATAAGACGGAGCCGCAGCGAAAGCGAGTCTGAATAGGGCGAATGAGTACGTGGTCGTAGACCCGAAACCAGGTGATCTACCCATGTCCAGGGTGAAGTTCAGGTAACACTGAATGGAGGCCCGAACCCACGCACGTTGAAAAGTGCGGGGATGAGGTGTGGGTAGCGGAGAAATTCCAATCGAACTTGGAGATAGCTGGTTCTCTCCGAAATAGCTTTAGGGCTAGCCTTGAAATGAGAGTCTTGGAGGTAGAGCACTGATTGGACTAGGGGCCCCCATCGGGTTACCGAATTCAGTCAAACTCCGAATGCCAAAGACTTATGTTCAGGAGTCAGACTGCGAGTGATAAGATCCGTAGTCAAGAGGGAAACAGCCCAGACCACCAGCTAAGGTCCCAAAGTATACGTTAAGTGGAAAAGGATGTGGAGTTGCTTAGACAACCAGGATGTTGGCTTAGAAGCAGCCACCATTTAAAGAGTGCGTAATAGCTCACTGGTCGAGTGACTCTGCGCCGAAAATGTACCGGGGCTAAACGTATCACCGAAGCTGTGGATTGTTCTTTTAGAACAATGGTAGGAGAGCGTTCTAAGGGCTGAGAAGCGAGACCGGAAGGACTCGTGGAGCGCTTAGAAGTGAGAATGCCGGTATGAGTAGCGAAAGAGGGGTGAGAATCCCCTCCACCGAATGCCTAAGGTTTCCTGAGGAAGGCTCGTCCGCTCAGGGTTAGTCGGGACCTAAGCCGAGGCCGAAAGGCGTAGGCGATGGCCAACAGGTTGAAATTCCTGTACCACCTCCTCACCATTTGAGCAATGGGGGGACGCAGAAGGATAGGGTAAGCGCGCTGTTGGATATGCGCGTCCAAGCAGTTAGGCTGACAATGAGGCAAATCCCATTGTCACATAAGCTGAGCTGTGATGGCGAGGGAACTATAGTACCGAAGTTCCTGATTCCACACTGCCAAGAAAAGCCTCTAGCGAGGTGAGAGGTGCCCGTACCGCAAACCGACACAGGTAGGCGAGGAGAGAATCCTAAGGTGAGCGAGAGAACTCTCGTTAAGGAACTCGGCAAAATGACCCCGTAACTTCGGGAGAAGGGGTGCTTTTTAGGGTGAATAGCCCGGAAAAGCCGCAGTGAATAGGCCCAGGCGACTGTTTAGCAAAAACACAGGTCTCTGCGAAGCCGCAAGGCGAAGTATAGGGGCTGACGCCTGCCCGGTGCTGGAAGGTTAAGGGGAGAGGTTAGCGCAAGCGAAGCTTTGAACCGAAGCCCCAGTAAACGGCGGCCGTAACTATAACGGTCCTAAGGTAGCGAAATTCCTTGTCGGGTAAGTTCCGACCCGCACGAAAGGCGTAACGATCTGGGCACTGTCTCAACGAGAGACTCGGTGAAATTATAGTACCTGTGAAGATGCAGGTTACCCGCGACAGGACGGAAAGACCCCGTGGAGCTTTACTGTAGCCTGATATTGAATTTTGGTACAGCTTGTACAGGATAGGTAGGAGCCTGAGAAGCCGGAGCGCTAGCTTCGGTGGAGGCGTCGGTGGGATACTACCCTGGCTGTATTGAAATTCTAACCCACAGCCCTGATCGGGCTGGGAGACAGTGTCAGGTGGGCAGTTTGACTGGGGCGGTCGCCTCCTAAAATGTAACGGAGGCGCCCAAAGGTTCCCTCAGAATGGTTGGAAATCATTCGTAGAGTGTAAAGGCACAAGGGAGCTTGACTGCGAGACCTACAAGTCGAGCAGGGACGAAAGTCGGGCTTAGTGATCCGGTGGTTCCGCATGGAAGGGCCATCGCTCAACGGATAAAAGCTACCCCGGGGATAACAGGCTTATCTCCCCCAAGAGTCCACATCGACGGGGAGGTTTGGCACCTCGATGTCGGCTCATCGCATCCTGGGGCTGTAGTCGGTCCCAAGGGTTGGGCTGTTCGCCCATTAAAGCGGTACGCGAGCTGGGTTCAGAACGTCGTGAGACAGTTCGGTCCCTATCCGTCGTGGGCGTAGGAAATTTGAGAGGAGCTGTCCTTAGTACGAGAGGACCGGGATGGACGCACCGCTGGTGTACCAGTTGTCTTGCCAAAGGCATAGCTGGGTAGCTATGTGCGGAAGGGATAAGTGCTGAAAGCATCTAAGCATGAAGCCCCCCTCAAGATGAGATTTCCCATCACATTAGTGAGTAAGATCCCTGAAAGATGATCAGGTTGATAGGTCAGAGGTGGAAGCGCGGTGACGTGTGGAGCTGACTGATACTAATCGATCGAGGACTTAACCTAACAATAAGCGAATGCTTAGTGAATTGAATTGTGTATCGTTATCTAGTTTTGAAGGAATATGTATTCTTTCAATCTAAGTTCATAGTAAGAAGGTTTCGAGAAACGAACAGTTCAAGGAATCGATTGAGGAGACACCGGAGCGTACTTCAGTACGTGAGGATGTTGACGAATGAGATGACGCAGAAATGTGAAGTTTATCGGAAGCCGTAAACTATATTATTTGGTGATGATGGCGAAGAGGTCACACCCGTTCCCATGCCGAACACGGAAGTTAAGCTCTTCAGCGCCGATGGTAGTTGGGGGTTTCCCCCTGTGAGAGTAGGACGTTGCCAAGTAAAAAGAGGAAGAAAAGATCAGTAGAGATACTGGTCTTTTTTTGTGTGAATAAAACGATTACCAAAACCGAAGGTTTTTAGTAAAATGTAGAGATAAAGTATAATTACTAGCCTGAGGCTTGGGAGAAGCAAGAAGATCAAGGAAACGCAGAGAGAGAAGACCGGAGTGTGCGTAGTTGGCACATGAGGATCTGAACGAACAAGTTGACGCGGAGATTTGCCGCTTATCGCAAGCCGATATCCGAACACGGAAGTTAAACTCTTAGCGCCGATGGTAGTTGGGGGTTTCCCCCTGTGAGAGTAGGACGTTGCCAAGTAAAAAGAGGAAAAAAGATCAGTAGAGATACTGGTCTTTTTTTGTTTTTAAAAAACAATAGCCAAAAGTCGAAGTTTTTAACAAAACACCAATTTTTTACAAAAACATGTTATATTAAAGAAAACATATAGGCAGGCAGGTGCGAAATGGAGAGAAGAAATCATTGGGATGCGAATTTATACGATCAGCATCATTCATTTGTCTCTGAGTATGGACAAGGTTTAGTAGAGCTGTTAAAACCTATGCAAGGTGAGAGAATACTTGATGTTGGATGTGGTACTGGTGATTTAATGAATACATTTGGTCGCTTAGGTGTATCTGTTTTAGGTGTGGATCAATCTGAGCCGATGATAGTAAAAGCTAAAGAAAAGTATCCACAATTAAACTTTGAAGTCAGAGATGTGTTGGAACTAGGTTTTAAAGAGGAGTTTGATGCTGTTTTTTCAAATGCTACTTTACATTGGGTAAAAGAGCCGATGGCAGCTTTAGAAAAGATGTTTGAAAGCTTAAAGGTAGGGGGACGTTTTGTTGCAGAATTTGGGGGAGTTGGTAATGTTGAGCTGATTTTGAATGAGTTTAGGAATCAGTGCGAAAAAGAGGGATATCCTGTAACAAGTGAGTCGCTTCCCTGGTATTTCCCTAGTATTGGTGAGTATACATCATTAATGGAGAAAGTTGGTTTTAAGGTGACATATGCGGTACATTTTAGTAGACCAACAGCTCTCGATGGTGAAGAAGGGCTTAGAAACTGGTTACGAATGTTTATGCCGAATTTTCTAGCTTCATTGCCTGATGATGTAGAAACGAAGGTGTTAGAAAATGTAGAAAATAGCTTACGTTCCATTTTATATAAGAATCAGCAATGGGAAGCAGATTATAAGCGTATTAGAGTAATGGCTATTAAGTAGGAGAATAAGTAACGTTTTATAACCTAACTTAGAGAAACTAAATATTGAATTTTTTATATTGTGAATGATGATTAAGGTTTTCCTTAGTTAATCATTCTTTTTTATTTCCTAAAATAGTCACTGTTGATATAAAGGATATCTTTACATAAATAGTGGTAGAATGTAGAATACATAGAACTGTGAGCATGGAGGTAAGAGCATGACATCTAAGCCAAAAAAGAAAAAGTTTGTTGTTGAGGAAAATGAAACAATTGATGATTGTCTCGACAGGATGAGTAAGGAAGGGTATATGCCGGTTAGAAGAACTGAACAGCCAATTTTTAAGGAGGAGATCCGGAATAATGTGGTTGAACAGATCCCGTGTGGAAGAATGATTACATTTGAAGGGAAACTTCTGTAAAAACCGAACAATAAGGAACTATTAAAATAAATCGTTCGATTTTACGTTGACATGGAATAGCTTCATTGTTAATATAAACATGTAAATAATTAATTTAAAATATACCTCATATATAATTGGGAATATGGCCCAGAAGTTTCTACCCGATAACCGTAAATTATCGGACTATGAGGGAAAGTGTATATACGAATCGGAAATAGATAAATCCGAGCTCGATATATCTAACTTTCTCTACTAGTTGAGAAGGTTAAATATCGAGCTTTTTTGTTATTATGATTTTTTATAAAGGTGGGGAAAGAATGGATCCGATTGTTGGAGTCATAATGGGAAGTACCTCTGACTGGGACACGATGAAATTTGCATGCGATATACTGGATGAACTTAGTATTCCGTATGAGAAAAAGGTAGTTTCTGCACATCGTACACCAGATTATATGTTTGAATATGCTGAGAATGCTAGAAGCAGAGGCTTGAAGGTTATTATTGCCGGTGCAGGTGGGGCAGCCCATTTACCAGGTATGGTTGCGGCAAAAACAACTCTGCCAGTCATTGGTATTCCTGTTCAGTCAAAGGCTTTAAATGGTCTTGATTCATTATTATCAATTGTTCAAATGCCAGGTGGTGTTCCTGTTGCAACTGTTGCCATTGGCAAAGCTGGAGCAACAAATGCAGGATTATTAGCTGCAGAGATCTTGTCCACAAATAATCAAGCATTAGCTGATAGACTAGATACGAGAAGAGAAGAATTACGATTAAAAGTTTTGGAGAGCAGTGATGAGCTTGACTAATCAAACGATTCTACCAGGCAGTACAATTGGCATCATCGGTGGTGGACAGCTTGGGAGAATGATGGCCATTGCAGCGAGACAACTAGGCTATCGTATTGCTGTATTAGATCCGACGAAAGACTGTCCTTGTGGTCAAATTGCTGATATCGAAATAACAGCTAGCTATGATGATCTTGATGCAATTAAAGAATTAGCTAAGGTAAGTGATGTTATAACATATGAGTTTGAGAACATTGATTACACAGCTTTACGTTGGTTAGAAGAGCATGCTTCATTACCACAGAAGAGTTCATTGCTTTTGCTAACACAAGATCGTGAAACAGAAAAAGCTGCGATTGTAAATGCGGGGTGCCAGGTTGCCCCATATGAGATTATCCATTCCGCAGAAGAGCTGCAAAAGGCAGTAGAAGTGCTTCAGTATCCATGTGTCTTAAAAACGTGCCGTGGTGGTTATGACGGTAAAGGACAGGTTGTGCTTCGAGGAGATAAGGATCTCTCAAAAGCAGAGGAGCTGCTAACTCATGGAACATGTATATTAGAAAAATGGGTTCCTTTCGAAAAGGAAATTTCAGTAATTGTGACAAGGTCTGTTAATGGAGAAACAAAAACATTCCCAGTAGCTGAAAATATTCATAAAGACAATATTTTATATCAAAGCATCGTTCCTGCCAGAGTATCAGATCGTGTCATTCAAAAGGCGGAAGAACTTGCTATTAAACTATCAAATAGTTTTGAACTTGTAGGAACACTTGCTGTTGAAATGTTCTTAACAGACAATGACGAAATTTATATAAATGAGTTGGCACCACGCCCGCATAACTCGGGTCATTACACGATTGATCTATGTGAAACAGATCAGTTTGAACAACATATACGTTCTGTATGTAATCTTCCTTTAGGACAAACCAAGCTATTACAAAGTGGTATGATGGTTAATCTTTTAGGAGAAGATTTATCAATAGTAAGTGAACATCTTTCACTGCTGCAATATGCTAAGCTTCATCTTTACGGCAAAAAAGAGCCTGCCTCTAAGCGTAAGATGGGACATATAACATTTATTATTGAACCAATTCAGGATAATATAGAAAAGATTAATAAAATATGGGGTCAAAATTGAACGGAGGCAAAAAGAAATGATTGAACGTTATACAAGACCAGAAATGGGTGCAATTTGGACGGAAGAGAACAAATTTAAGGCTTGGTTAGAGGTCGAAATTCTTGCATGTGAAGCATGGGCTGAGCTTGGCGTTATTCCAAAAGAAGATGTAAAACTACTTCGTAAAAATGCATCATTTGATGTGAATCGCATAAATGAGATTGAGCTAGAAACTCGTCATGATGTTGTAGCCTTTACAAGAGCAGTATCTGAGACTCTTGGTGAAGAGCGTAAATGGGTTCATTACGGTTTAACATCAACAGATGTTGTTGATACAGCTTTATCATATTTATTAAAGCAAGCGAATGATATCTTATTGAAAGATATTGAGAACTTTATCCAAATTTTAAAAGAAAAAGCACAAGAGCATAAATATACGGTCATGATGGGACGTACTCATGGTGTTCATGCTGAACCAACCACATTTGGATTGAAGCTTGGCTTATGGTATGAAGAAATGAAGCGTAATTTAGATCGTTTCAAACGTGCTGCAGAAGGCGTTGAGTACGGTAAAATCTCTGGCGCAGTAGGAACGTATGCAAATATCGATCCATTTGTTGAAAAATATGTTTGTGAAAAGCTAGGAACAAAACCAGCTCCAATCTCAACACAAACCCTGCAGCGTGATCGTCATGCTGATTACATGGCATCTATCGCACTTGTAGCAACATCAATCGAAAAATTTGCTGTTGAAATTCGCGGGTTACAAAAGAGTGAGACTCGTGAAGTGGAAGAGTCTTTTGCAAAAGGTCAAAAAGGGTCTTCAGCGATGCCGCACAAACGTAATCCGATTGGTTCAGAAAACATGACTGGTCTTGCACGTGTCATTCGCGGTTATATGTTAACAGCATATGAAAATGTTCCGTTATGGCATGAAAGAGATATTTCTCACTCTTCTGCTGAGCGTATTATCTTACCGGATGCAACGATTGCTCTTAACTATATGTTAAATCGTTTTGGTAACATCGTGAAAAACTTAACGGTTTTCCCGGAAAATATGAAGCGTAATATGGATCGTACACAAGGTCTTATTTACTCTCAACGTGTGCTACTAGCTTTAATTGATACTGGAATGACTAGAGAAGAGGCATATGATCTAGTTCAACCAAAAGCAATGGAAGCTTGGGAAAAACAAGTACCTTTCCGTGGTTTAGTAGAAGCTGAAGAAAAAATTACTTCAAGACTCTCAGAAGAAGTCATTGCTGATTGCTTCGATTATAACTACCACTTAAAAGGTGTAGATGCAATTTTTGAACGTCTTGGTCTTTAAAAAAACAATAGCAAGGGCTTAAACAAGTCCCTTGCTATCTCTTTGAACAATAACATAGGTAAGAAAATCTGACAGAACATAATCTAAAGGTTCCCAATATTCAGTTTTAGGAGGGCTTTCATGAGCACAGAAAAGCTTGAGTTACTATATGAAGGTAAAGCTAAACAGATTTTTAAAACAAACGAACCTAATATTCTATGGGTCTCTTATAAAGATTCTGCTACTGCTTTTAACGGTGAGAAGAAGGAAGAGATTACTGGTAAAGGTCGTTTAAATAACGAAATTTCCACATTGATTTTTGAAAAGCTAACAGCAAAAAATATTGAAAACCACTTTGTGAAAAGACTGTCATCAACAGATCAGCTTGTGAAAAAAGTAACGATTATTCCTTTAGAGGTCGTTGTAAGAAATGTTGTAGCAGGAAGCCTTTCTAAACGAATTGGTATTGAAGAAGGAACAGAGATTAAGAATCCTTTAGTGGAGTTTTATTATAAAGACGATGACTTAGGAGATCCACTCATTACAGAAGATCACATTGCTTTATTAGAATTAGCTACACCAGAGCAGGTTCAAACATTAAAAACACTTGCCAAGCAGGTCAATGAAGTGCTTAAGGCTCATTTTCTTTCCTGTGATATACGCCTGATTGATTTTAAATTAGAATTCGGTATGACAGAGGAAGGAAAAATTATTCTTGCTGATGAAGTATCACCTGATACATGCAGATTATGGGATATCAACACAAATGAGAAGTTCGACAAAGATGTTTTTCGTAGAAATATTGGTAGTTTAACAGATGCATATGAGGTTATTTTAACTAGACTTGGAGGCCAATCAACATGTACAAAGTAAAAGTTTATGTCACGTTAAGAGAAAGTGTATTAGATCCACAAGGAAGTGCAGTAAAGAGTGCATTACACAGCATGGACTACAATGAAGTTCAAGATGTTCGTATCGGGAAATATATGGAGTTAACGATTGAGAAGTCAGATCGTGATTTAGATACAGCTGTTCGTGAAATGTGTGAAAAATTACTTGCTAATACAGTGATTGAAGACTTTAGCTATGAGGTACAGGAGGTTGTCACAAAGTGAAATTCGCTGTGATTGTATTCCCAGGATCTAATTGTGATGTTGATATGTATCATGCAATTAAAGATGAGCTCGGTGAAGAAGTGGAGTATGTATGGCATGATGAGACAGATTTAAGCCAATATGATGGAATTCTTCTACCTGGTGGTTTTTCATACGGAGATTACTTACGCTCAGGAGCTATTGCCCGCTTCTCAAATGTAATGAAGGAAGTCGTGAAAGCTGCTGAATCTGGTAAACCTGTACTCGGAGTATGTAATGGATTCCAGATTTTATTAGAGGTAGGATTACTTCCAGGTGCTATGAAACGAAATGAAAACTTAAAGTTTATGTGCAGACCAGTTAATTTAAAGGTTGCAAATAATGAAACAGCCTTTACTTCAGCTTATGCTAAGGATGAGGTTATCTCAATTCCGATCGCACATGGAGAAGGGAACTATTATTGTGATGAGCAAACACTACAAACGCTTAAAGAAAACAATCAAATTGTGTTTACGTACGAAACGAATCCAAATGGCAGCCTAGTTGATATTGCAGGCATTACAAACGAGCGCGGAAATGTATTAGGAATGATGCCTCACCCTGAGCGTGCTGTTGATGAGCTATTAGGAAGTGCAGACGGATTAAAATTATTTCAATCAATCGTAAAAAACTGGAGGGAATCTCATGTCACTACTGCTTGAACCAACTAACCAGATGATAAAAGATGAAAAAATCTACAGACAAATGGGTGTAAGTGATGACGAGTTTGCCCTGATTGAAAAAATTATTGGACGTCTTCCAAATTACACAGAGATCGGTATTTTTTCAGTAATGTGGTCTGAGCACTGCAGTTACAAAAACTCTAAACCAATTCTTAAAAAATTCCCTGTTACAGGTGAAAAAGTATTACAAGGTCCTGGTGAAGGTGCAGGGATTGTTGATATCGGTGATAACCAAGCCGTCGTATTTAAAATTGAAAGTCATAACCACCCATCAGCAATTGAGCCGTATCAAGGTGCTGCAACAGGTGTAGGTGGAATCATCCGTGACGTTTTCTCAATGGGAGCAAGACCGATTGCAATCTTGAATTCACTTCGCTTTGGAGAACTAAAAACACCTCGAGTGAAATACTTATTTGAAGAGGTTGTTGCAGGGATTGCAGGATATGGTAACTGTATCGGTATTCCAACAGTAGGTGGAGAAATTCAATTTGATGATTCATATGAGGGAAATCCACTTGTTAACGCAATGTGTGTTGGGTTAATTAATCATGAAGATATTAAAAAAGGTCAGGCTAAAGGTGTTGGCAACACAGTTATGTATGTGGGTGCGAAAACTGGTCGTGATGGAATTCATGGTGCAACGTTTTCTTCTGAAGAATTAACCGACGATTCTGGTGCAGATCGTTCAGCTGTTCAAGTTGGGGATCCATTTATGGAGAAGCTTTTATTAGAAGCTTGCTTAGAAGTAATTAAGAATGATGCATTAGTTGGTATTCAAGACATGGGGGCAGCTGGATTAACAAGCTCTTCAGCAGAGATGGCAAGTAAAGCTGGTTCTGGTATGGAAATGGATCTTGATCTTATCCCACAACGTGAAACAGGAATGACTCCATATGAAATGATGCTTTCTGAATCTCAAGAAAGAATGCTTCTTGTTATTGAAAAAGGAAGAGAGCAAGAAATCACTGATCTTTTTGAAAAATATGATTTAGAGGCTGTTTCAGTTGGTAGAGTAACAGATGATAAAATGCTTCGTCTATTCCATAAAGGTGAAGTCGTTTGTGAGCTTCCAGTTGATGCTCTTGCTGAAGAGGCACCAGTTTATCACAAGCCTTCTAAAGTACCTGCGTATTATGAAGAGTTCCAAAAAATGAACGTAGCACCACTTCAAGTAGATAACTATAAAGAAACACTTATTAATCTATTAAAACAACCTACGATTTCTTCTAAAGAATGGGTTTATGATCAATATGATTACATGGTACGTACAAATACAGTCGTAGCCCCTGGTTCTGACGCAGCTGTTGTTCGTATTCGTGATACGAAAAAAGCGTTAGCTATGACAACTGACTGTAACTCTCGTTATCTATATCTAGATCCCGAAGTTGGCGGGAAAATTGCTGTAGCGGAAGCTGCGCGTAACATCGTATGTTCAGGAGCAACTCCATTAGCAATTACAGATAACCTAAACTTCGGTAACCCAGAAAAACCTGAGATTTTCTGGCAAATCGAAAAAGCGGCAGACGGTATTAGTGAAGCTTGTCGAGTATTAAATACCCCGGTAATCGGCGGAAATGTTTCACTATATAACGAAACAAACGGAACAGCAATCTATCCAACTCCTGTTATCGGAATGGTTGGATTAATTGAAGATACAGATTATATTACAACACAGGATTTCAAGTCGGCTGGAGATCTAATTTATTTAGTAGGTGAAACAAAAGCAGAATTCGGTGGTAGTGAACTTCAAAAACTTACACACGGAAAAATCTTTGGTCAATCACCTGAACTTGATTTAGACAAGGAAAGCAAAGTACTAGGACAGCTTTCAGCCGCAATCCGTGCGAAGTCAGTTGCATCTGCACATGATGTTTCTGAGGGTGGCGTTGCGGTTGCTTTAGCAGAACCATTATTCGGCGGCAAAGGACTAGGTGCGGAAGTAGCTCTTCAAGGTGATGCAACTGCAGCACTATTTAGTGAATCACAAACAAGATTTATTCTATCAGTGAAAAAGGAAAACAAAGAAGCATTTGAACAATTAGTTGAAGCGGTTTGTATCGGGGAAGTAACAAACTCCGGTAACCTAGTTATTAAAAATGAACAGGATGAAACACTTGTCGATGCATCTGTTGAAGAATTAAAAGATGCATGGAAAGGAGCAATCCCATGCTTGCTGAACTCAAGGGATTAAACGAAGAATGTGGTGTATTCGGAATTTGGGGTCACCCGGAAGCAGCGCAAATTACGTATTATGGCTTGCATAGTCTCCAGCATAGAGGTCAAGAAGGTGCCGGGATTGTGACAAGTGATGGTGAGAAGCTAACTGGTATGAAAGGGTTGGGACTCATCAATGAAGTATTTGCAAACGGGAAATTAAAAGAGCTATCTGGTAAAGCCGCGATCGGCCATGTTCGTTATGCAACAGCAGGTGGAGGCGGATATGAAAATGTTCAGCCTTTGCTTTTTAAGTCACATAGCGGAAGCTTAGCTCTTGCACATAACGGAAATCTTGTGAATGCAACACAGGTTAAACATCAGCTTGAAAGCCAAGGGAGTATTTTCCAAACAACTTCTGATACTGAGGTATTAGCACATCTGATTAGAAGAAGCGGCTATCAAGATATGAAAGAAGCTGTAAAAAATGCCTTAACGATGATTAAGGGAGCATATGCATTTTTAATTATGACAGAAAATGAAATGATGGTTGCTCTAGATCCTAATGGATTACGTCCACTGTCTATTGGAGTCATGGGAGATGCGTATGTTGTTGCATCTGAAACATGTGCATTTGATGTGGTTGGTGCAAAGTACGAAAGAGACGTTCAACCTGGTGAGCTTTTGATTATCAATGATGAAGGAATTCGCTCTGAACGCTTTTCTATGAATATCAACCGTTCAATATGCAGTATGGAATATATTTACTTCTCACGTCCTGACAGTAATATTGATGGCATTAACGTTCATACAGCACGTAAAAACCTTGGTAAACGCTTGGCTGTTGAATCCGAAGTGGATGCGGATGTTGTAACGGGTGTTCCTGATTCAAGTATTTCAGCAGCAATCGGTTTTGCTGAATTAACTGGAATCCCTTATGAGTTAGGATTAATTAAAAATAGATATGTAGGGCGGACATTTATTCAACCTTCACAATCATTACGTGAGCAAGGTGTAAAGATGAAGCTTTCTGCTGTTCGCGGTGTTGTTGAAGGGAAGCGTGTTGTCATGGTTGATGATTCGATTGTACGTGGAACAACAAGTAAACGTATTGTGAATATGCTTCGTGAAGCAGGGGCAACAGAGGTTCATGTGCGTATCAGTTCACCGCCAATTGCAAATCCATGTTTCTATGGAATTGATACTTCTACACATGAGGAACTAATTGCGTCTAATCATACAGTGGAAGAAATTCGACAAATTATCGGGGCTGATAGCTTGGCTTTCTTAAGTGTTGAAGGCTTACTTGAAGGTCTAGGCCGACCATATGAAGGTGAAACAAGAGGTCAATGCTTAGCTTGCTTCACAGGTCGTTATCCGACTGAAATTTATGCAGATACCGTTTTACCGCATGAAAAAGCGTAAATAGAAAAAATGTGATAGGAATCGAATGCTCGATTCCTGTCTTACTTTAAAGTACAAAGTGAACAGTCTCGCACTGACTCTTTAAATTGATAAATAGATTAGTTTTTTAGGAGGATCACACATGTCTGACATTTATAAGCAAGCTGGTGTAGATATTGAAGCTGGTTATGAAGCTGTGACAAGAATGAAAAAGCATGTTGCCAAGACAATGCGCGCTGGTGTATTAGGTGGACTTGGCGGCTTTGGTGGAATGTTTGATTTAAGTGAACTAAATTACAAAAAGCCTGTCCTTGTTTCAGGAACAGACGGTGTTGGAACAAAGTTAAAGCTTGCTTTTATGGCTGATAAGCATGATACGATCGGAATTGATGCTGTTGCCATGTGTGTGAATGACATTTTAGCTCAAGGAGCAGAGCCTTTATTTTTCTTGGATTATCTAGCACTGGGAAAGGCAAAGCCGGAAAAAATCGAGCAAATTGTAAAAGGAATTGCTGACGGTTGTGAACAATCAGGATGTGCATTGGTTGGTGGAGAAACAGCAGAAATGCCAGGTTTATACGAAGAGGAAGAATATGATGTTGCCGGCTTTTCAGTTGGAGCTGTGGAAAAAGACGAAATTGTAACAGGTGAACATATTAAGTCCGGCCATGTTTTAATTGGTCTTGCATCAAGTGGAATTCACAGCAACGGTTTTTCATTAGTTCGCAAGATTCTGTTAGAGGATCAAAAGCTTGAACTTGATCAGGTTTATGAGCCTTTTACACAAAACTTAGGAGAAGTACTTCTAACACCAACAAAAATTTATGTGAAGCCTGTCTTAGACGTGGTTAAAACCTATCAAGTTGATGGAATGGCCCACATTACTGGTGGCGGTTTTATTGAAAATATTCCAAGGATGTTACCTGAAGGAACAGGAGCGGAAATTGATCTTGGTTCATGGCCAAAGCCTGCAATTTTTGACTTTCTAAAGGGAAAAGGTCAGCTGGAAAGTGAAGACATGTATAATGTATTTAATATGGGAATTGGCTTTGTTCTTGCTGTGAAAGAAGAAGTATTGCAGGATGTGCTTGCAAAACTAGATGCAAATGGTGAAAAAGGGTATGTCATTGGACGTGTCATTGAGGGCTCTGGAGTAACATTCAATGGAGGAGCATTTTAATGAAAAAGTTAGCCGTTTTTGCATCAGGGAATGGCAGTAATTTTCAAGCTATTTTAGATGAAGTGAAAAGTGGAGCTTTAGAGGCAGACATTAGCTTGGTTGTTTGTGATAAACCAACAGCAGGTGTAATTGCACGGGCTGAAGCAGCAAATATCCCGGTTTTCTGTTTTGTCCCGAAAGAATATGAAACAAAAGCTCAGTTTGAACAAGAAATTTCAGCTATTTTACAAAAATATCAAATTGATCTCGTTATCCTTGCGGGCTATATGAGATTAATTGGTGAAACACTGCTAACTGCTTATGAGTCAAAAATCATCAATATTCACCCATCATTACTGCCGGCTTTTCCAGGTAAAGATGCTATCGGACAAGCATATGAAGCAGGGGTAAAAGTAACGGGTGTAACTGTCCATTATGTTGATGCAGGCATGGACACAGGTCCAATTATTGCACAGAAGGCAATAGACATTTCAGAGGAAGATACTGCTCAATCCATTGCTGAGAAAATCCATGCAGTTGAACATGTATTATATCCAAAAGTCATTCAAGAACTAGTTACAAAATAAAGCATAGAGGTGAGGAATCATGTCAGTAAAACGTGCACTTGTTAGTGTTTCAGATAAAGCGAATCTTGTTCCTTTTGTGAAAGAGTTAATTGAATTAGGTGTTGAAGTCATTTCAACAGGTGGAACAAAATCATTATTGGAAGAAAACGGACTAAATGTTATTGGAATTTCAGAGGTAACAGGCTTCCCGGAAATTATGGACGGCCGCGTTAAAACACTTCATCCAAATATCCATGGCGGTTTACTAGCTGTGCGTAGTAATCCTAGTCACATGAATCAGCTGAAGGAAAATAATATTGAAACAATTGACATGGTTGTGGTGAATCTTTATCCATTCAAAGAAACCATTTCAAAACCGGATGTTCAATTCCAAGATGCGATTGAGAACATTGATATTGGCGGTCCTTCTATGCTTCGTTCTGCAGCTAAAAACCATGAAGATGTGACAGTGGTTGTTGATCCGGCTGATTATCAAAACGTATTAGATGAACTAAAATCATCAGGTGAAGTTTCATTAGCTCAAAAGCAACGCTTAGCTGCAAAAGTATTCCGTCACACAGCTGCATATGATGCGTTAATCGCCGAATTTCTAACGAAAACAATTGGTGAAGAAGATCCTGAAACAGTCACATATACATTTGAGAAAAAACAGTCTTTACGCTATGGTGAAAACCCTCACCAAAGTGCAACTTTCTATCAAAAACCATTCGTTCCAACAGCTTCAATTGCAAATGCAAAACAGTTGCACGGGAAAGAGTTATCTTTTAATAACATCAAAGATGCTGATGCAGCACTACAAATTGTACGTGAGTTTGCAGAGCCGGCAGCGGTTGCTGTTAAGCATATGAATCCATGTGGCGTTGGTGTAGGAACATCAGTAAACGAAGCATTTACACGTTGCTTTGAAGCAGATCCAACTTCTATTTTCGGAGGAATCGTTGCACTAAATGAAGAAGTTGATGTAGAGACTGCCAAGCAGTTACATGAGATCTTCCTTGAAATCGTTATTGCTCCTTCTTTTAGCCAAGAAGCATTGGAGGTTTTAACAAGTAAGAAAAACCTTCGTTTGTTAACAATTGATGTAAAAGCAGCATCTAAACAAGATAAAGTACTTCAATCTGTACATGGTGGCTTACTTGTACAAGATGAAGATACCCTTTCACTTGATGATGTTGAGGTAACAATCCCTACGAAACGTGAGCCTTCTGAGGAAGAGTGGAAGGACCTTAAGCTTGCTTGGAAAGTAGTCAAACATGTGAAATCAAATGCCATTGTTCTCACAAAGGATGAAATGACAGTTGGTGTTGGTGCCGGTCAAATGAACCGTGTTGGTGCAGCGAAAATTGCGATTGAACAAGCGGGTGTTAAGGCACAAGGCAGTGCATTAGGTTCTGATGCATTCTTCCCTATGTCAGATACGGTTGAAGCAGCTGCAAAAGCAGGTGTAACAGCAATTATTCAACCGGGTGGGTCCATCAAGGATGAAGATTCTATTCGCATGGCGGATGAGTATGGCATTGCGATGGTATTCACAGGAGTACGTCACTTTAAACATTAAGAGCAAAAGCGCAAGCGCCTTGATCAGCCTCGGGCAAATAAGACGCAAATGAATAGAAGACGTTCTTTGTCTTCAATTCATTTGTGGCTAGACCCTAGAGGGGCTAGGCGCTGGCAGTCAAAACACGCGACGTCAATCGCCATGACTGCACTTGCACATCCTGTGCTTCGGAGCTGGATGTCAAAGCGCTTATCCCACAGTTCAAGAATATTATAATTTCCTAAACGATGAATATGGAGCCAGTTGAACTGGCTCTTGAATGTTTTAAAAACAAGAGCGGGGTGTGAAGATGAAAGTACTGATTATCGGGCAAGGCGGACGTGAACATGCATTAGTTTGGAAGGCAGCACAAAGTAAACTTGTAGAGGAAGTTTTTGTTGCACCTGGTAATGACGGAATGGATGAGCTGGCTACACGAGTAGACATTAGCGAAACAGACAATGGAGCACTAGTATCTTTTGCAAAAGAGAAAAACATTGATTTAACAATCGTTGGCCCTGAAGTTCCTTTACTAAATGGTATTGTAAATGATTTTGAAGCTGAAGGCTTAAAAATATTTGGTCCAAGAAAAGAAGCAGCACTTATTGAGGGCAGCAAAAACTTTGCCAAAGAAATCATGATCAAATACAATATTCCAACAGCTGAGTATCAAACATTCACAGATGTTGAAAAGGCAAAGGCATATATTCAGGAAAAAGGTGCACCAATTGTTATTAAAGCGGACGGGTTAGCTGCCGGTAAAGGTGTAACAGTTGCTGAAACTCTCGAAGTAGCGTTAGATAGTGTAACAGATATGCTGGAAAATGCGAAGTTCGGTGATGCATCAAGTTCTGTTGTTATTGAAGAGTTTTTAGCAGGTGAAGAGTTTTCATTAATGGCATTTGTTAAAGATGAACAAGTATACCCAATGGTAATAGCTCAGGACCATAAACGTGCCTATGACAATGATGAAGGCCCAAACACTGGGGGAATGGGTGCCTATTCTCCTGTGCCACAAATTTCAGAACAAGTTGTGGAAACGGCAGTAGAAACAATTTTAAAACCGGCGGCAAAAGCGCTTGTAAGTGAAGGCCGTTCATTTACAGGAATTTTATATGCCGGACTCATCTTAACAACGAATGGTCCAAAAGTTATTGAATTTAATGCCCGTTTTGGTGATCCTGAGACACAGGTTGTTCTGCCAAGATTGGAATCAGATCTGGTCGAATCATTATTAGCTATTCTCGATGATAAACCTGTTGAGTTAAAGTGGTCTGAGCAAGCAGTGCTTGGTGTTGTTCTTGCTTCAAAAGGTTATCCAAATGACTATGAAAAGGGACAACCGATCGGCTCTCTTACTGCTAAACATGAAGAAGCTGTTATCTTCCATGCAGGAACGAAAAAAGTGGAAGATCAGTTTGTCAATAACGGGGGACGTGTACTAGTTGTATCTGGCTATGGTTCAACCATTCAAGCTGCACAAAAACAAGCATATGAACTAGTTGAAAAAATTTCAGCTCCTGCATTGTTTTACAGAACTGACATTGGAAACAAAGCTATTAAGCACGTCGTTTCTTAATATAGACATATAACAAAGCAACAATGCCGCCAATTAAGGCGATGAGAATAAACGACATATCTGTTAAATATTCTAAGAACATATGTAACACCTCCTAAAACGATAGAATAAGGGGCTGGCTATGCCAGTCCCAATTTATTTTTAAACGGTAAGAAAAATGATTGTACTTAGTTTAGTGTCTAGCTACAGCGCCTAGCCCCTCGAGGTCATAATTGGAATTGAAGGCAAAGAACGCCTTCAATTCCAAATTTACTTATTTGCCCTAGGCTGATCAAGGCGCTTACGCCTTTCTTATTATGAAGGATTATACGTAACTTCCTCCACATCTTCACCAAAATAATCTTCATCATCATCTTCAAAGAAATAAGTATCCCTATTTTCAAACAAGTAGGTGATTGGGCAAAAACGCAGAATACCTTCTCCAACCTTCATTGCGCCAAGTATGATCGCAATAAGATAAGAATCTCTCCAAGGCTTCTTACAATATTTTGATGTAGCCCATGCTAATACAGATAGCCCACATGTAATTCGAATAAGCGCATTAACAATCCCGATATTTGGTCTAACCATCATAAGCCTCCCTAATTGTCATAAAATTGAAATAAAAACTTTAATGCGTTAATAAATTCCATATGTTAACATAGTATCTAAGTAGTAACTAGAAAATGGAGGGTCTTTTATGCCCGAGCAAAAATTTCAATGGAAAAATAGTCAGATACGAAAACAAATAGAGGTATTAACCAATCATTTAGCTCCATCAGTTGTGCTTAAAAATGCAACATATCTTAACTCTTATTTAAGACAATGGATGAAAGCAAATATTTGGATCTATGAAGATCGCATTGTTTATGTGGGGGACAAATTACCTGAGCAGACATTTCAGATGGAAGTAATTGATTGCGCTTCCAATGTGATTGTACCAGGTTATATTGAACCACACGCACATCCATTTCAGTTATATAATCCCCAATCCTTAGCGAGATATGTGTCACAAACAGGAACAACAACATTTATAGGTGATAATCTTTTTCTTCTTTTGCAGTCCAGCAAAAAGAAAGCGCTTACTTTTATGGATGATATGGAAAAGCTGCCTTATCACTATTTCTGGTGGGCCAGGTTTGATTTGCAAACAGAGGTACACTCTGAGGAAAAGGTCTTTTCACATGATTTTGTTCGAAAATGGTTGGAGCATAAGTCAGTTCTTCAGGGTGGTGAGTTAACAGGATGGCCAAAGCTTGCTGATGGAGATGATTGGATTCTGTATTGGTTGCAGGAAACAAAACGAAGAGGAAAACGAATAGAAGGGCATTTCCCAGGTGCCTCTAAAAATACGTTAACAAAAATGAAGTTATTTGGAGTTGACAGTGATCATGAATCAATGACAGGTAAAGATGTGATGAATCGTTTAAAGATGGGGTATACTGCTGCATTAAGACAATCATCTATTCGCCCGGACCTGGAGAAGTTATTAAAAGAAGTGCAAAATGAGGGGCTTTCGGTATATGATCATGTCTATTTCACAACAGATGGTTCAACACCGACCTTTTATGAAAATGGAATGATAAATACGTGTATAGACATCGCTTTAGACTGTAATGTTCCTGCGATAGATGCTTATCACATGGCTTCTTTTAATATTGCCAGGTATTATCAGCTGGAAGATCGCATCGGTGTTATAGCTCCGGGGCGTATGGCAACATTAAACATCCTTGAAAATATTGATAATCCTGATCCTCTATCTGTTATGTCAAAGGGAAAATGGCTGGTGAAAAACAGAGAGATTCAGCAATGTCACGATGATGTGGACTGGGGACAGTATGGGTTGGAACCTGCTGAAATAAAGTGGGATTTACTCATTGATGATTTGCAATTTTCGATGCCAATGGGAATGAAAATGCGTAATGCTGTCATAATGGAGCCATATTCAGTGACAATTGACAGTTCCTCCGAGTTACTTTCGGAAGATCATGATGAAAGCTTTTTAGCATTAATCGACCGTAATGGGGAATGGCGGATAAATACTGTGATCAAAGGCTTTTCAAAGAAAGTGCAGGGTTTTGCCAGTTCATATTCAACGACAGGTGATATTATTGTGATCGGCAAGAATAAAAAAGAAATGCTGTCAGCTTTTGCACGAATGAAAGATATAGGTGGAGGCATTGTATTAACGGAGAATGAGCGCATCATATTTGAAATGCCTTTAAAGTTAAATGGTGGAGCTTCCCAAGAAGTACTAGAAAAGGTTATAACAAAGCAAAAGGAATTAAATATCTTATTAAAAGAAAGAGGATACCGATTTGATGATCCGATTTATTCTTTGCTTTTTTTATCATCTACTCATCTACCGTATATACGAATTACACCAAGAGGTATATTTGATGTGATGAAAAAAACGGTACTCTTTCCATCTATAATGCGTTAAAATATAAAAGTGGAAAATAGATAAGGTTGTGTTAGTTTGAGGAATGTGAAATTTGCGGCCGCTTTCTTTTCAATATGTGTATTTATGAGTGCCTGCAGTAATGATGAATCACAAGAGCAAAGTATTCCGGATAATGGTGAAGCATTCGAACAAATAGAAGAAACAGTAGTGGAAGCAGTTGAAGAAAGCGTTGTCTCGCCATTAACAGGATTAGAAACAGATGAACAAAATATCACACAACGTCCAGTTAGTGTGATGATTAACAATCACCCTGCTGCAAGACCGCAATCAGGGTTAACAAAAGCGGACATTGTTTATGAAGTTTTAGCTGAAGGAAATATTACCAGGTTTTTAGCTGTCTTTCAAAGTGACATACCTGATATAATCGGGCCTGTAAGAAGTGCAAGACCATATTATATTGATTTAAGTAAAGGATATGACTCCCTTTATATTGCCCATGGCTATAGCCCGGATGCGTTAGTAAAGCTAACAAACGGTGAAGTCGATTCCTTAAATGGTATGGAATACGACGGAACACTTTTTTGGAGAGCTGACCACCGGAAAGCACCGCACAACTCCTATATATCAAAAGAAAATATTTTAGAAGGTGCTATTTCCAAACAATATGAAGTGGCAGCAGAAGTAGAACCCTTTGAATTTTTATCTGAAGAAGAAGTGCAGAATTTAGAAGGGGAACATGTTAACAAGTTTGTTATCAAATATGACAATTCCCAAACCTGGCAGGCAACTTACGAGTATAATCAAACTGAAAAGGTCTATAGTCGTTATAGTGACACTCAACAAACAGTTGATCTTGAAAGTAATGATCCTGTAAAACTTTCTAATGTTTTTGTAGTAGAAATAGATCATAACATTGTAGATGATTATGGAAGACGAGGAATTGATTTGAAGTCTGGAGGAAAAGCTTTATTACTTCAAAATGGTTTGATGCAAGAGGTAGAATGGGTAAATGAAGATGGTAGGATTTTACCTGTAAAAGACGGGAACATCGTAAAGTTTGTTCCGGGAAAAACATGGATTAATATTGTACCAAATTTAGATATGTTTCTAATTCAATCGCAAGAATAAAAGGAGAATGAATTATGCAAATAGAAAAGCTTCGCGGAAAAGAGCTTGATCAGCTTTTTCAATCTATTTTGTCATTAAAAGACCTTGAGGAATGCTATCGTTTTTTTGATGATTTATGTACAGTCAATGAAATTCAATCCCTGGCACAGAGGCTGGAGGTTGCTAGAATGCTGCGTGAAGGCAATACCTATCATAAAATCGAAACAGAAACAGGTGCCAGCACAGCCACTATTTCACGTGTTAAGCGTTGCTTAAACTATGGAAATGATGCCTACACAATGGCATTAGAACGTGTTCATGGCAATAAGGAATCAGAAGAAGTTGAATAAATAGATAAACACCACAATATGTGGTGTTTTTTATTTGTCCTTTTTAAAGACACTTTTAAAACAATGATTATGACTTTTCTATAAGATTGTTATCTATTAATAAGTTCTTTTTAAGAAACAAAGTAGGTTGATTGGAGCGGAAGGTGCGAGACTCCTGTGGGAGTTGTGGGACAGGTGAGATCCCACAGGCGCGCATGCGCCGAGGAAGCTCACCGCCCACCCCACGGAAAGCGAGCGTCCTGGAGCTCCAATCAACCTAACTAAACTCATAGTACGAAGCATAAAGTTTGTGAAAACAGCCTAAAACTTCAAACATCTTCCTTCTCTTTTAAGTTTTTTGCTAGCATGTAATTTGCTATAATAGGGAAATGGATGTTTTTGAATGGAGGAATCCAGCATGTACGATATTACCGAGTGGAAACATGTGTTTAAACTCGATCCTGATAAAGAGATAAATGATGATGAGTTAGAGAAGATCTGTGAATCCGGTACAGATGCAATTTTAGTCGGTGGTAGTGATAATATCACAGAGGATAATGTGTTGAACTTAATGGCGAGAATTAGACGCTATCTTATCCCTTGTGTTTTGGAAGTTTCTACAGCAGAATCCATTATTCCCGGTTTTGATTTGTACTTCATTCCAACTGTTTTAAATAGTAAAAAAACGAAGTGGATGATGGAGCTACATCATGAAGCTGTTAAGGAATATGGCGAGATTATGAATTGGGATGAAATTCTTGTTGAGGGCTACTGTATTCTTAATCCGGAATGTAAAGCAGCAGCTTTAACAGATGCAAATACAGAATTGTCCATTGAAGATGTGAAGGCTTATGCCCGCGTAGCAGAAAATATGTATCACTTACCGATCTTTTATTTGGAATATAGTGGTAAGCTTGGGGATATCACTGTCGTCGAGCAAACAAAAAAGGTGTTAAATCATACAAAGCTATTCTATGGCGGTGGAATTTCAACTCCTGAGCAAGCAAAGGAATTTGCTCAATATGCAGATGTGGTTGTAGTGGGCAATGTTATATATGAAAATTTACCAGCAGCATTAAAGACTGTGGCTGCAGTTAAAGAGTGATTGAAAATAATTTTTTTAAAGGTATGAAAGTATAAATTATTAATTAGTTATAGTGTCTAGCTCCAGCGCCTAGCCCCTCGAGGTCATAAGTCAATTTGAAATTGAAGGCAAAGAACGCCTTCTATTTCAAATTGACTTATTGCCCTAGGCTGATCAAGGCGCTTGCGCTTTTCTTAGTTGAAGGTTTTTTGTGATGACGTTAAAATAGAACATATGTTTTTATAAAGGATGGTGAGGATGTTGCAATTTTTATCAAATCAGTTATTAGCAGGTTTGAATGATATGCAACAAAAAGCGGTAAAAACAACAGATGGCCCTTTACTAATTATGGCCGGTGCCGGTAGTGGAAAAACTAGGGTGTTAACACACCGTATTGCATATTTAATGACAGAAAAACAAATTGCCCCTTGGAATATATTGGCGATTACGTTTACAAATAAAGCTGCACGTGAAATGAGAGAGAGGATCCAAGGGATCTTAGGTTCTGGCGGGGATGATATTTGGATTTCTACCTTTCACTCGATGTGTGTAAGAATTTTACGAAGAGATAGTGACAGAATGGGAATCAACCGTAACTTTTCCATTCTTGATACGACAGATCAATTGTCAGTAATAAAATCAGTACTAAAAGAGAGAAACTTGGATCCTAAAAAGTATGATCCAAGAAGCATGCTGGGATCTATTAGCAGTGCCAAGAATGAACTAATCACACCAGAAGAATTTGATAATCAAGCAGGAAGCCATTACGAGCAAATCGTTAGTGATGTTTACAAAGATTATCAAAAGAAACTCCGTAAAAACCAGTCACTTGACTTTGATGACCTTATTATGACAACCATTCAATTATTTCAACGTGTTCCGGAAGTGCTAGAGACATATCAGAGAAAGTTCCAGTATATTCATGTTGATGAGTATCAAGATACGAACAGAGCGCAATATATGCTTGTTAAGCTTTTAGCTGCAAGATTTCAAAATTTATGTGTTGTTGGGGACTCTGATCAATCAATCTACCGTTGGCGTGGAGCAGATATTGCAAATATTTTATCGTTTGAGAAGGATTATCCTCAAGCAAATGTTATTTTATTAGAACAAAACTATCGTTCAACCAAGCTTATTTTAGAAGCAGCCAATGAAGTGATTAAGAAAAACTCGAATCGTAAACCTAAAAAGCTTTGGACGGAAAATCCGCAAGGGCCAAAAATTACGTACTATCGTGCTGATAGTGAGGCATCAGAAGGACAATTTGTGGCAGGGAAAATTAAGCAGTTGGTGGATTCAGGACAACGTAAGCTTTCTGATATCGCGATTCTGTATCGTACAAATGCACAATCCCGTATTATTGAGGAAGTATTATTAAAGTCAAATTTAAATTATACAATCGTTGGTGGTATTAAGTTCTACGACCGAAAAGAAATTAAGGATTTACTAGCATATCTTCGTTTAATTGCTAATCCGGATGACGACATTAGCTTGGCCCGTGTTATCAATGTACCGAAACGTGGTGTTGGTTCAACGTCTTTTGATCGGATTGCAAATTATGCAATCGCTCATGATATTTCGATATTCCGGGCACTTGATGAAATAGAACATATTGGAGTAAGTGCCAGAGTTGTTAATGCATTGGTAGAGTTTCGGGAATTAATCCGAAACCTTGGTAATATGCAGGACTATCTTTCAGTTACTGAGCTTGCTGAAGAGATTATTGAAAAATCGGGTTATCGAGACATGCTAAAGCAGGAAAAAACGCTTGAAGCCCAAAGCCGCCTGGAGAATATTGATGAGTTTTTATCTGTTACTCAAACCTTTGAGAAGCAAAATGAAGACAAAAGCCTTGTTGCCTTTTTAACGGACTTAGCTCTTGTATCAGATATTGACAAACTTGATGAAGAAGAACAGGAACAAAGTGATGCACTCGTTTTAATGACACTTCATTCTGCAAAAGGCCTGGAGTTCCCGGTTGTCTTTTTAATTGGACTTGAGGAAGGAGTTTTCCCACATAGCCGTTCTTTAATGGAAGAAGATGAGATGGAGGAAGAACGCCGTCTGGCATATGTAGGGATTACAAGGGCTGAACAGGAGCTGTTTATAACAAATGCTCAAATGCGTACATTATTCGGTAGGACGAGCATGAATCCGGAATCACGATTTATTTCTGAAATTCCAGGTGAGTTAATTGAGAACTTGAATGAACAGGTGAAAAAAGCTTCAACTTCATTCAATACAGCACGCAGACAGGAAAAACGTCCCCCAGTGTCAAGGCCTGTTGTTACACCATCTTCTACTGGAGGAGATGAACTTCCGTGGGCAGTTGGAGATAAAGCTGAACATAAAAAATGGGGTATTGGTACGGTTGTAAGTGTAAAAGGAGCAGGAGAAGGAAAGGAATTAGATATTGCGTTTCCTAGTCCAGTCGGCATTAAACGTCTCCTTGCTAAATTTGCTCCTATTAATCGTGTGTAAATCAAAAGTTCCGGAAGAAAGGATTGGGACATCTGAATGGATAAACAATCAGCAACAAAACGAGTTCAAGAGCTTCATGAGCTATTAAACACTTACAACTATGAATATCATGTTTTAGACCAGCCGAGTGTTCCTGATGCAGAATATGACCGTCTCATGCAGGAACTTATAAAGGTCGAAGAAGAATTTCCTGAATTTAAAACACAAGACTCTCCAACCCAAAGGGTTGGAGGGGTTGTGTTGGAAGCCTTTCAAAAGGTTGTCCATCGAACTCCCATGCTAAGTCTCGGTAATGCATTTAATGAACAAGACCTGCGGGATTTTGATCGAAGAGTTAGACAAGCTGTCGGTGATGATGTCCAGTATGTTGTTGAATTAAAAATAGACGGATTGGCTGTTTCTCTTCGTTATGAAAATGGTTATTTTGTCCAAGGGGCTACACGTGGAGATGGAACTACTGGAGAGGATATCACGGAAAATTTGAAAACTGTTCGCTCTATACCGCTAAAGCTAAAATCGAATGTGTCCTTTGAAGTACGCGGCGAAGTATTTATGCCGAAGAAATCTTTTGAAAAATTAAATGAACTTCGACTAGCTGCAGAGGAAGAGCCATTTGCAAATCCAAGAAATGCTGCAGCAGGTTCAATTAGACAACTGGACCCTAAAATAGCAGCCAAGAGAAATCTTGATATTTTTGTTTATAGTATCGCTGATTTAGGGGCGACAGGCATTCAAAGACATAGTGAAGCACTAGATTTTCTTGAGAAAGAAGGCTTCAAAACAAATAAAGAACGTAGAAAATGTGAAAATATTGACGAAGTGATTACTCTGATTGAAAACCTGCAGGAAAAACGTGCAACACTACCTTATGATATTGATGGGATTGTTATTAAAGTAGATTCCTTAGATCAGCAGGAAGAACTTGGGTTTACGGCAAAAAGTCCCCGCTGGGCTGTTGCTTATAAATTTCCAGCTGAAGAAGTTATGACAAAACTAATCAATATCGAACTAAGTGTTGGAAGAACAGGGGTTATCACACCAACAGCTATTTTAGAACCGGTGAGGGTTGCTGGTACTACCGTACAACGTGCATCACTACATAATGAAGATTTAATTCGAGAAAAAGATATTAAGCTCGGAGACACAGTTGTGGTTAAAAAAGCGGGAGATATCATTCCCGAGGTCGTCAATGTTTTAATGGAACATCGTACAGGTGAAGAAAAGGAATTTTCAATGCCAACACATTGCCCGGCATGTGAAAGTGATCTGGTAAGAATTGAAGGAGAAGTAGCATTACGATGTATTAACCCACAATGCCCTGCTCAGATTCAAGAAGGTCTCATTCATTTTGTTTCACGGAATGCGATGAATATAGACGGTCTTGGAGAAAGAGTTGTCTCTCAGCTATTCCTTGCAGGATTAATTAAAGATGTGGCAGATCTTTACCGTTTAACAAGAGAACAGCTCCTCGGGCTTGAGAGAATGGGTGAAAAGTCAACAGACAACCTGTTACAAGCAATTGAGCAATCGAAGGAGAATTCACTTGAAAGACTTCTTTTTGGTTTGGGAATTCGCCACGTCGGATCAAAAGCAGCTAAAACATTGGCTCAACAATTTGAAACAATTGAAAACCTTCAGAAGAGTACAGAGGAAGAGTTAGTAGCTATCAATGAAATCGGTGGAAAAATGGCAGATGCTATTACAACCTACTTTCAAAACCCTGATGTACAGCATCTTGTGAGTGAACTACAAGCATTAGGTGTTAACACAATGTACAAAGGTCCTAAACTGGTAAAAGCGGAAGACAGTGATTCTTATTTTGCCGGAAAAACGGTTGTGTTAACAGGGAAGCTTGAACAATTGTCACGAAATGAAGCGAAAGAAGGGATTGAAGCTCTAGGTGGCAAAGTGACTGGAAGTGTTAGCAAAAGCACAGATCTTGTCATAGCCGGCGAGGCCGCAGGAAGTAAACTGAAAAAAGCGGAAGAGCTAAATATCGAAGTATGGAATGAAACTCAATTAATAGAAGAGTTAAATAAATAATCGTCAACCCATCCCAGTGAAATAGGAAAAAATAAGAGGTGTGGACTTACATTGAAAAAGAGACTAGTTATGGTGTTAACAGGCTTACTATTTTTAACGGCTTGTGCACCTAATTTCGGAGAGCAAGAGGAAATCGTTCAGGAAACCGAGGATGAATCTACGGAAACAGCGATCATCCCAAAGTATAATATTTCAGACTCATATTACAAAATGGTTTTACCGTTTAAGCAAGGGGAAGCAAGAGGGTTAGTGTCAGAACAACTAAATACCCGACTTGATATTGACGAGTTTGAAACAGGTTTAATGAGGGTTGCGCAGGAGACATTTTCCACAGATGAATATCTATATCAGGAAGGCCAATATTTAACAAGTGAAGTGATTACGAGCTGGTTAAAGAGAAAGCTAACCGGTGATGCTCTAAAACAGGCACAAGCAGAGGCAAAAGAAAATGATGAAAAATTTGTGGATTTAGGATTAAATCCTGCGCTTACTGGTGAAGGTGGATTAGAACAACAAAATGCCAATAATCCAATTTACTTAGCACATATGCTTGAGCATAACTATTTAATCCAGGAGGGTAATACAGCCAAGCTTGGCGGAGTTGTTATCGGGTTAGCGATGAATTCTGTACACTACTTTAATCAAAAGGATGGTTATGCAAGAGAGCATAAAATTAGTAGAAGTGAAATCCTCTCAAAAGGAAAAGAAATTGCACAGGAAATCATTACTCGTGTTAGAAACACAAGTGGTTTAGAGAACGTTCCAATTGTTATTGCCTTATATGAACAAGAAAAAAAGTCCTCAATTGTTCCTGGTAATTTTATTGCGAAAACAACAGTAAAGCAGGGTACCAACAATTTAGGGAAATGGGAAGATATAAAGGAAGATTATTACTTCTTTCCATCACCGGAAGCAACAGAAGACTACAGAGATGACGCGCAAATGTTTAATCGATTTAAGCAGGATATCGAAGAGTTTTTCCCGAATTACACAGGTGTAATCGGAAAAGCATTTTACAAAAATGAGGAACTTAACTATCTTGATATTGAAATTCCAATGCAGTTTTATGGAAAAGCAGAAGTAGTGGCATTTACTCAATTTGTTACCGGGAAAATCATGGAATACTTTCCGGATTACATGAATGTAGAAGTCAATATTATGTCAACATCTGGTCAGGAAGCACTCATTTTGAAAGAGCCAAATCAAGAGGAACCAACCGTTCATATTTATAAATAATAAAACCGCTTGGAGATCTCCAAGCGGTTTTATTCTATTCAATATTACAATGAAAAATATTCTATCTTGTACAAGACTTCTCAATAATAGGAAAGCCTCCTTGGCTCTAGCAACTAGCAGAGAGTGATTGTACTTCTTTATAACTAAAGTAAGATTGAGAGAAAACCAATGATCCTGCTAATATTAACATGGTTGAGAGAATGCATAAAAGTATGGGTTTCTTTTGTACTATCAGAAAGTATATAAATTTTATGGATGATAGTATAAGAAAAACTAATGCTTTCGCCATTAGGGCTTGGCGACAAGCCAAATTTTTCTAATCTTAGCATTTTATCCATTCCAATAAAGCCGCTCATTGTGTGGCTGTTCATAAAGTGGAATTTCATCCTCTTTTGAATCCTGCTGTGGTGTATTTTCTGTTTGTTGTGGTTGGGGAGAAATAACATTTATTTTTTTATCTGAATCTTTGTTTGATAAAGTATGAATTAACTGTGAAGTGAGGTCATTTCTTTTTTCGTATGCAGTTAAAAAGGCTGAAATGGCAATAATGATTCCTCCACCTATCAACGCAAATAAATAAGGTCCGAAAGAACCAACCATTTGAAGTAACATAAAGTCGATTGACCCGCCATACATTTCTCTTTCTGCTTCAGCAGCTTTAAAGGTCATCGATATATGATTGATTAATCCACCTGCACCCAGGAGGATTAAAAATCCACCAAAGCCAATTAAGAATTTCTTCAATTTTACCACTCCTGACGAAATGATTCTCGTCCGATTTTACCATAAATTAATAGATATATCCAGAAAATTGAAAATATAAGTAGTGTTTTAGATAAGTAAATAGAGGGAAAAATAAATTATTATATCATGAAATTCTAAGTGCTGAAAGACAAAAATCATCAAAAAATATGTGGAAAAACGCAATTTTTGCAAACTTAATTTTATGAATTTTAATGAATAGATATAATCTATAATAGGATATTTTGACTAATTGATGCGTTTTTGTGAATAATTATGCATTTTTTAATTTGCGGCCAAGACGGAAATTTGTTTGATCTGTCAGATTGTGTTAAGATGTTAAACGTCTCGTGCCTACTGTCAGTCTATTAGCCTATAAATATCTTTCATCATGAAATTGCATATGACTGCATAAGGATTTGTTAAAGCTAATTTAGGGGGTGTCCATATGGAATTAACTTTAGCAACATGGTGTTGGTTGTTGATCCCAATGCCATTGTTAGTAGTACTATCGATTATTACCTATTTTACTGAGAAAAGGAGTGGTTAAGGAAAAATGGATATTAATATAGCCCAATTAACGGCAATTATTATTTATCTGGTAGGGATGTTAGCTATTGGAATAGTTGCATCTAAAATGACAAGTAATTTAACAGATTACGTACTTGGAGGAAGACGTCTAACTCCGGGGGTAGCCGCTTTAAGTGCAGGAGCATCAGACATGAGTGGTTGGTTAATGCTGGGTTTACCCGGAGCCATGTATGCCAGTGGTATGGGAGGAATGTGGATTGCGATAGGTTTATCAGTTGGTGCGTATTTAAACTGGCAATTTGTTGCAAAGCCATTTAGGGTATATACGGAAGTTGCAAATGATTCAATCACGGTATCAGACTATTTTGAAAATCGTTTCCGTGATAAATCAAGATTACTAAGAATCGTATCTGCTATTGTTATTCTGGTATTCTTTACTTTTTACACTTCTTCAAGTCTGGTAGGTGGTGCCATTCTTCTTGAAAGTTCGTTTGGAATGGATTATAGACTAGCGTTATGGATTGGTTGTGGAGTTATCCTTTCATATACTCTTTTAGGAGGATTCCTGGCAGCAAGTTGGACTGATTTTATTCAAGGAATTTTAATGCTTTTAGCTTTAGTCATTATACCAATCGTTGTTGTATATGAACTTGGTGGTTGGGGAGACACGTTACAAAAGATTGGAAATATTGATCCATCTTATCTAGATATCAATACAGGAGCAACATTTATAGGAGTAGTTTCACTACTTGCATGGGGACTGGGTTATTTTGGTCAACCGCATATTGTTGTTCGATTTATGGGGATTAGATCGACTAAGGATATTCCAAAAGCTCGATTAATTGGGATGACATGGATGATTATTTCACTCTTTGGAGCAATTTTTATCGGATTCACAGGAATTGCTTACTTTGCTGATGCACCGCTTGAAAACTCTGAAACAGTGTTTATTATGTTTTCACAGGTGTTATTTAATCCTTGGGTTTCAGGATTCTTGCTTGCAGCAATTCTTGCAGCTATTATGAGTACAGTAGATTCTCAATTAATTGTTGCTTCAAGTGCTTTAGCACAAGACTTTTATAAGCAGCTATTTAAAAGAGATGCTACACAAAAGGAAGAAATGATTGTTGGAAGAATTGCCTGTCTTGTTATTGCGATCATTGCAATCTTCTTAGGTTATGATCGAGAGAGTAAAGTTCTTGAGCTTGTAAGTTATGCATGGGCAGGGTTTGGTGCTGCATTTGGTCCACTTATTATCTTGAGCTTGTTCTGGAAACGCATGACCAGAAATGGTGCATTAGCCGGAATGATTGTTGGTGCTCTAACCGTTATTATTTGGTCTAAACTAACAGGCGGTATTTTTGATTTGTATGAACTGGCACCAGGATTCATCTTTTCATGGATCACAATTTGGATTGTGAGTTTATTAGGAAAAGAGCCTTCGGAAGAAGTTCAAAATGAGTTTGATACGTTTAAAGCTGAATTAAGAAAGTCTTAAAGCCGAAACATCCCCTTTCATTTTAAGGGGGTGTTTTTTGATAGGCAAAAAACAGATTAGCTTCATAGGATATATTAAAACGTAAATGGAGGTTATAAAGAATGACAGATCCAATGAAGCTGATCAATGAGTTTTTCCAAAGCCGGCCTAAACGAACATTGCTGGATTCTATAGATGACGCGTTTAGGAAATCAAATCCTGTTGCTGGTTTCTCCATAGATGTAAAGGAGACAGCAGATCATTTTATTGTTATTGCTGAGCTTCCGGGTGTCCCAAAAGAGGATATTCAAGTGGAATTGCGTGGAGACGATGTGGTCATTAGAGTGAAGGAGCAACGTCATCAAAGCAGGAGAATCGGTGGAGTCAAAAATGTTTCGTTGCCTCATTATGTATTGAGGAAAAATATGAAGGCCATGTATAAACACGGATTACTGGAGATTCAGTTGGATAAAAAGAAGCCAAAGAAGATTGAGATTGAGTAGTACTTAACGTGTCCCGCTAGTATGAAACTAGCGTTTTTTTTATTCCTCAATTTTAGGTTTTTGTCGAATAGTCGATAAATTTGAAGAATCGAAGATAAAATAGAAGGAATCGAAGATATATCTTAATAATCGTAGATGAAGTCCTCAGAATCGAAGATAATCCTAAATTTGATCTCCAAGTATGGTAGCTTTTCTCTACAATTGTTGATTAAATATATGTTCATTTGGTATCATCAGAGTATTGTGATTGTACGATTTTGTGGAGGTGAGTGTTAGATGTCTAGAATTTCAACTGATCAAGTAAAGCATGTTGCGAATTTAGCTCGTTTGGCTATTTCTGAGGAAGATGCGGAGCTTTTTACAAAACAATTAGATGCAATTATTACATTTGCAGAGCAATTAAATGAAGTCGATACTGAAAATGTTAAGCCTACTTCTCATGTATTGGATATGAAAAATGTGATGAGAGAAGATGTTCCTAAAAAAGGATTAGATAACGAAGAGGTTGTTAAAAATGCACCAGATCATGCTGATGGGTATATTCGTGTACCATCAATTTTAGAATAAAGGAGGGACAAGCATGGCATTATTTGATCATAAAATATCAGAATTAAAAGAACTTTTACATAAGAAGGAAATAACTGTTTCTGATTTAGTGGATGAATCTTATCAACGCATCCAAGCGGTTGATGATAAAGTTGGAGCGTTCCTTGCATTAAATGAAGAACAAGCACGTACATATGCTAAGGAATTAGATGAAGCGTTAGATAGCCGTAGTGAATTTGGGCTATTATTCGGTATGCCGATCGGGGTCAAAGATAATATCGTAACAAAAGGCTTACGTACAACTTGTGCTAGTAAGATCCTGGAGAACTTTGATCCTATTTATGATGCAACGGTTGTGAAACATCTTCAAAATGCTGAAGCAGTGACAATCGGAAAACTAAACATGGACGAATTTGCGATGGGTTCATCAACTGAGAACTCCGGCTTTAAACCGACTCGTAATCCTTGGAATTTAGAGACTGTTCCAGGTGGTTCTAGTGGCGGGTCTGCTGCTGCTGTAGCTGCTGGTGAAGTTCCTTTTTCACTGGGATCAGATACAGGTGGTTCCATTCGTCAACCTGCTTCTTTCTGTGGAGTTGTTGGACTAAAGCCTACATATGGACGTGTTTCCCGTTTTGGTTTGGTTGCTTTTGCATCTTCTTTAGACCAAATTGGACCAATTACACGTACAGTTGAAGATAATGCTTTCCTCCTGCAAGCGATCTCTGGTGTAGATGAAATGGATTCAACTTCTGCAAATGTGGAAGTACCAGATTTCCTTTCTTCACTAACAGGTGATGTGAAAGGATTAAAAATCGCTGTACCAAAAGAATATCTTGGTGAAGGTGTAAATGAAGAAGTAAAGCAGTCAGTTCTTGATTCATTAAAAGTGTTGGAAGGACTAGGAGCGACATGGGAAGAGGTTTCATTACCACACTCTAAATATGCTCTTGCAACCTACTATTTACTTTCTTCATCTGAAGCTTCTGCAAACCTGTCTCGTTTTGATGGTGTGCGTTATGGCTATCGATCAGATAATGCAGAAAATCTAATTGAGTTGTACAAGCAGAGTCGTGCAGAGGGCTTTGGTAATGAAGTGAAGCGACGTATTATGCTTGGAACATTTGCATTAAGCTCCGGTTACTATGATGCTTACTATAAAAAAGCGCAAAAAGTACGTACATTAATCAAAAAAGATTTTGAAGATGTATTTGAAAATTATGATGTTATTATTGGGCCGACTACACCAACACCTGCCTTTAAAATCGGTGAAAATGTAAAAGATCCATTAACAATGTATGCAAATGATATTTTAACAATTCCTGTAAACCTTGCAGGTGTACCAGGAATTTCTGTGCCTTGTGGCTTATCAAATGGATTACCGCTTGGATTACAGATTATCGGAAAGCATTTCGATGAAAGTACCATCTACCGAGTTGCTCATGCGTTTGAGCAGGCAACAGAACATCATAAAGCAAAACCTGAATTGTAAGGGGTGAGGAAACAATGGAATATGAAACGGTCATAGGACTTGAGGTCCATGTTGAGCTAAAAACTGAATCAAAAATCTTTTCAAGTGCACCAAACCACTTTGGTGCTGAGCCGAACACAAATACAACCGTAGTCGAGCTGGGCTATCCAGGTGTATTACCTGTCTTGAATAAAAAAGTTGTTGATTTTGCGATGAAGGCATGTATGGCTTTGAACTGCGAAGTTGCTACTGAGACGAAATTTGATCGTAAAAATTATTTTTATCCGGATAATCCAAAAGCATACCAAATTTCCCAATTTGATAAACCGATTGGGGAAAATGGATGGATTGATATTGAAGTAAATGGTGAAACAAAACGTATCGGCATCACACGTATTCATATGGAAGAAGATGCAGGTAAATTAATTCACTCAAATGACGGCTACTCTTTAGTTGATTTAAACCGTCAGGGTACACCTCTTATTGAAATCGTATCTGAACCGGATATCCGTACACCTGAAGAAGCCTATGCTTATTTAGAAAAGCTTAAAGCGATTATTCAATATACTGAGGTATCAGATTGCAAAATGGAAGAAGGCTCACTACGTTGTGACGCCAACATCTCTTTACGTCCTGTAGGACAAGAAGAGTTCGGAACAAAAACAGAGCTTAAAAACTTAAACTCCTTTGCATTTGTTCAAAAAGGCCTAGAATATGAGGAAAAACGTCAAGAAAAGGTTCTTCGTTCCGGTGGGGTGATTGACCAGGAAACTCGTCGCTATGACGAAGCAACGAAGAAAACGATTCTTATGCGTGTAAAAGAAGGCTCTGATGATTACCGTTATTTCCCTGAGCCGGATCTTGTTGAACTATATATTGATGATGAATGGAAGAACAGAATCCGTACGTCCATTCCTGAGCTTCCGGATGCTCGCCGCAAACGATATATTGATGAGCTTGGCTTACCTGCGTATGATGCACAGGTGTTAACGATGACGAAGGAAATGTCTGATTTCTTTGAAGCTACCTTAACAGCTGGTGCTGAAGCAAAACAAGCATCAAACTGGATCATGGGTGAAGTTTCTGCTTACTTAAATGCTGAAGGGAAAGAGCTACATGATGTCGCTCTTACGGCAGAAGGTTTAGCAGGGATGATTAAGCTAATTGAAAATGGAACGATTTCTTCAAAAATTGCCAAGCAAGTATTCAAAGAACTTATCGAAAATGGTGGAGATCCTGAAACGATTGTAAAAGAAAAAGGATTGGTTCAAATTTCCGATGATGAAACATTACGTAAATTTGTTAACGATGCGATCGATGCAAATCCACAATCTGTTGATGACTTCAAAAATGGTAAACAAAAAGCAATTGGCTTCTTAGTTGGTCAAATTATGAAGGCAACAAAAGGACAAGCAAATCCACCGATGGTAAATAAACTATTGATGGAAGAAATCCAAAAAAGATAAAAGCAAAAAGAGAGATCTGCTCTGCACGGGATCTCTCTTTTACATGGTATCTTGTTGTAATAAATGATGAAGGATGCGATCTTTGTCATCAAAAAACTGTTTCATTAATTGATAGTGGTTTGTGTCTTCAAGCTTCGTTTCACGAATCCCTTCTTCTGATAGTTCATAAATTGTTGCTTTGGGATAAGCCATAATAATCGGTGAATGAGTGGCGATAATAAATTGAGAGTCATGATGAACAAGTTCATCAATTCTGGAGAGCATCGACAGTTGCCGTAAAGGTGAGAGAGCAGCTTCAGGCTCATCCAGTAAATAAATACCTTGTCCACGAAATCGGTTCGTAAAAGTGGCGAAGAAAGACTCACCATGTGATTGTTCATGTAAAGATTGTCCGCCATATCCGTCGATGACCCGGGGACCCCGACCTTCCTTGTCTAATTCTTCAATATTTGAAGCAACATTATAAAAGCTTTCAGCTCTTAAGAAAAAACCGTCCTTAGGTCTAATTGTTCCTTTTATTAGTCTTAGGTAGTGATCAAGGTTTGAGTGAGAATCATAGGTGGAAAATGTGAAATTAAGTGAACCGCCTTCAGGATTAAAGCCTATACCAAGGGCAATAGCTTCTAATAATGTCGACTTACCCATTCCATTTTCTCCAACCAAAAACGTAACATTTGGATGAAGTGATATTTCATCAAGAAATTCTATACTTGGCAGATTAAAGGGATATTGTTGAAAAGAAGGGACAGAATCTCTTAAAAGTTGAATACGCCTAATATACTGGTCATTCAGCTCATCCATATGTATACCTGCTTTCCAAGTGATTTGCTAATAATTGTAACAAAAATGCGAACGGGTTCATACTACTTCTGCATGGAAAATCGAATGAAAAACTTTACTTTTATTATAAAACATGGTGATAATGGTAGTTGGGTTAAAATGTTTTGTACCCATCAAAATGGGAGACAATGATAATAGTATATAAATGATTTTAAAAAAGACTTAAATGTCATTTCATGAATATAGGATGATGAGTATGAAAAGAGCTAGAATTATTTATAATCCAACCTCGGGACGTGAGCTTTTTAAAAAGAATCTTCCAGAGGTATTACAAAAATTTGAACAAGCAGGCTATGAAACGTCCTGTCATGCTACAACATGTGAAGGAGATGCCACAAAGGCAGCAAAAGCTGCATGTGAACGTGACTTTGACTTGATTGTCGCAGCTGGTGGAGATGGAACAATCAATGAGGTCGTGAATGGCGTGGCTGATCAAGAAAACCGTCCGACACTTGCCGTTATTCCGGTTGGGACAACAAATGATTTTGCGCGGGCTATCGGTATTCCGTTAAATAATGTGATTCAAGCAGTTGAAGTCATACTAGCCGGAAGGCCGAAAAAGATCGATATTGGGAAAGTGAATGACCATTACTTTATTAATATTGCCGGTGGCGGTCGTCTGACAGAGCTTACCTATGAAGTGCCAAGTAAGCTAAAAACAATGGTAGGACAGCTGGCTTATTATTTAAAAGGTATGGAGATGCTTCCGTCCATTCGTCCTGCTGAGGTGGAAATTGAATATGATGGAAAGCTTTATGAGGGAGAAATTATGTTGTTTTTAGTTTCTCTTACAAACTCAGTTGGAGGTTTTGAAAAGCTTGCACCAGATTCAAGGTTAGATGATGGAATGTTTGATCTGTTAATTTTAAAAAAGACAAACCTTGCAGAGTTTATCCGAATCGCCGGCTTAGCCCTAAGAGGCGAGCATATTAATGATGAGCATCTTATATATACAAAAGCGAACCGTGTTAAGGTACAAAATAAAGATAAAATGCAGCTCAATTTAGACGGTGAATATGGTGGTTTGCTGCCTGGCGAGTTCGTTAATATGTACCAGCATATTGATGTCATTATGTCAGCAGAAAAAGTAAAGCAAATGGAAGAATAAGAAACTTGGCACAGGGTAACAGCCAGGTTTTTTACTTTCACTGGACTATGATAAAATAGTGTAAATTATTGTACGTAAAGGAAGAACGACATGTCAAAAATTCAAGTACCTGTTGCAAAAAATGAATACTACGATGTTACCTTTGAGGATTTAACACATGAAGGTGCAGGCGTTGCTAAAGTGGACGGCTTTCCCATCTTTGTTGAAAATGCTCTGCCAGACGAACGAGCAAAAATAAAGGTCATCAAGGTGAAAAAGGGTTTTGCCTTTGGCCGGTTAATTGAAACTTATGAACAAAGTAAACATCGTACAAACGCACCCTGTCCCATCTACTCACAATGTGGAGGATGTCAGCTCCAGCATCTTAGTTATGAAGGACAACTTGGCTTCAAGAAAAGGCAAGTTGAACAGGTTTTATCACGAATTGGGAAACTGGATTTAACAAAAGTTCATGTACATCCTACATTAGGAATGAACGATCCCTGGAACTATCGAAACAAAGCACAGGTCCCAATTGGTGAACGTGAAGGTGGACTTGTAGCGGGCTTTTATCAGAAAAGAAGCCATGACATTATCGATATGGAAAGATGTCTCATTCAGCAAGCTGAAAATGATGATATTGTACAAGCTGTAAAGAATATATGTGAAACCTATGGAATCCGGGCATATAACGAGGAAAAGCACAAAGGCTGGCTGCGTCATATTATGGTACGCTATGGCCTTGTTACAAAGGAAATGATGGTTGTATTTGTTTCGAAAACAGCAGATTTTCCTCATAAGAATGACATTATAAAGGAAATAACAACTCAATTTCCGCAAGTAAAATCAATCGTGCAAAATATTAATAACAAGCGAACCAATGTTATTTTTGGTGACGAGACGAAGGTGCTTTGGGGAGAGGAATATATTTACGATAAAATCGGTGACGTGAAATTTGCCATTTCAGCCCGATCTTTCTATCAAGTGAATCCGGAGCAAACAAAAGTCTTATATGACAAAGCTCTTGAATATGCCGGTTTAAATGGTGAAGAATCTGTCATCGACGCTTATTGTGGAATTGGGACAATTTCATTGTTTCTGGCTCAAAAAGCAAAGCGGGTTTTTGGTGTAGAAATTGTACCTGAAGCAATTGAGGATGCGAAGAGAAATGCCGAGCTGAATGGAATGACAAATGCTGAGTTTGCTGTTGGTGAAGCGGAGGTTGTTATTCCGGAATGGTACAAGCAAGGGAATACGGCAGATGTCATTGTTGTGGATCCTCCTCGTAAGGGATGTGATGAGGCGCTGTTGAAGACCATTATAGAGATGAAGCCTAAGCGTGTTGTTTATGTGTCTTGTAATCCCGGGACGTTGGCAAGGGATTTGCAGGTGCTTGAGTTAGGCGGATATGAAACGGTTGAGGTGCAGCCGGTTGATATGTTTCCGCATACGACACATGTGGAGTGCGTGGCGCAACTCATTTTAAAATAAGGCAACTGCCCTTCAGTGGCATTGCCTTTTTAAGAGTCATATAAGAGATTAACAATGCTTTATTTAAAATGGACAGTGCAGTCATATTCACAAGTAATCTTTTCAACCAGTGAATGAAGAATTGTTGGAGTTACATCATTTAGATGATGCAAGGCATTTTCATCTGCTTTGTCGTTACCTCGATTATTAATCTTATAATTGTTATTTTACGTACTAAAAGAATTTTTTAATTTGAGAAATGATTTTTGTGAAAAAACTAGTGGAAAAAGAGTGTGGGTATTGTAAAGTTGAAATTACTGGGAGTAATTGCAGTGTGAGAGGAACCAGTATCAATAATCATATCGTCATGTGAAATATTAGTGAATCTATAATTTTTATTACGCACTATACAAAGTAGGAAGGAATATGAAAAACTTTGGAGAATAAAGTAAAAATAGATTGATAAGGAGGTTGTAGATGATTTGAAACATGAATAAATTCGGTAATTAGGAAGGGTGTGATAGGCCATCTGTATAAATTTCTTATGTTTCAACTTGCTTTTTAGTGCAGTTCAAAATATTTTTTTAGTAACTCCTGAAAAATCCCACTGAATGAACCTACCCCTATATGTTTTACCTTTAATACCAAAAATCCAACAGAGCCCCGTTAATCTCAAAACTAATAAGTTACTACCAAAGTGTCTCACTATTACTACCGGTGAATTCTTCTCCCGATACTATCCCGAAATGTTAAAAATGACAATTGAACATTTAATCAAAAATAAAATTAAGCTCCCTTGATCAATTAGTGATCTTTATTAGAATTGTTGCATTGTCATATTGTTCACCTGGTATATAAAATTAGAATAATGTTATAATATAGTTAGAATAATGTTATCTAGGAGGATGCACATGAATATTAAGCCTTCAACAACAATCCGTCAAGATTATAACGGGTTTTCAAAATATTGTCATGAATTGGATGAACCAGTAGTACTAACTCGAAATGGTGAAGCTGATTTGGTTGTTATGAGTCATGAAACTTTCAGAAGGATGGAAGCCCGGAATAAATTACAATCTAAGCTTTTGGTTGCAGAAAAGCAGGTTGCGGAAGGGGCAGAATTAATAAACCATGAGGATGTAATTGAAATCATTCGGAGAAAAATCAATGCAGCAAAAGAATCAAATTAAATATACACCTGCTGCAATAGATGATATGGATGAGATTTTTTCCTATATTTCACAAGATAATGTAACTGCCGCCGAAAGTCTCCTTGAAAATCTAAATTTTCAAATAGGGTGCCTTGCTGCCTTTCCTCATTTAGGTACCGTACTTTCTGAAGAAAAATATACTCTTATTGAGCGGGGATTTCGCTTTATAGTCGTACATCCGTATTTGATTTTTTACAAAATTATGGATGATATAATTATTATTTATAGAATATTACATGGGAGAAGAGATTATCTTCGTGAATTATTTGATGATTTCCAAAATGGAAGATAAATATTTTAAGTGGCTGTTACCCTATGAAAAAATAAGATAAAATTATTTCTCTATCGAAAGCCAGCCAGCACCCTCTGAGTTTCGACACACACTCATTTTAAAAGGGTCAACCAAAAAATCCATAACAAACCCTTGCCTCATTCTGCTATTCCTATAGATAATGCATTTCCATCACCCTACTCCCTGACGTTTGATAAAAAGTGCTTAAGCATGGTATAAGTGTAATTGGACATATTACTTTTTAATCTTGGGATAAGGGTTTGCCTTGGCACCCTGTAATGAGAGGATTTGAATTTGAAGATGATCGATAATTTTTGGCGTGAATTACCACGACCTTTTTTTATACTAGCACCAATGGAAGAAGTGACAGATGTTGTTTTTCGCCATGTAGTGAGTGAAGCAGCAAGACCTGATGTGTTTTTTACAGAGTTTACAAATTCGGAGAGTTATTGTCATCCAGAGGGGAAAAAAAGTGTTCGTGGTCGTTTGACTTTTACAGAGGATGAACAACCGATTGTAGCCCATATATGGGGGGACAAGCCTGAATACTTCAGGCAAATGAGTATTGGTATGGCGGAACTTGGTTTTAAGGGAATCGATATCAACATGGGTTGTCCTGTGCCTAATGTGACGCAACACGGAAAGGGAAGTGGTCTTATCCTCCGTCCGGAAGTTGCTGCAGAATTAATACAAGCAGCAAAAGCAGGAGGATTGCCTGTAAGTGTAAAGACAAGACTTGGATTCACGGAAGTAGACGAATGGCACGACTGGCTGGCACACATATTGAAACAAGATATTGCTAATCTTTCCATCCATCTACGTACAAGAGACGAAATGAGCAAAGTACCTGCTCATTGGGAGCTAATTCCGGAAATTAAGAAACTTCGTGACGAGGTGGCACCAGATACACTCTTAACGATTAATGGGGATATCCCAGACTACCAAACTGGCTTAAGGCTTGCTCAGCAATACGGTATTGATGGAGTTATGATTGGGCGTGGTATTTTCCATAATCCATTTGCTTTCGAAAAGGAGCCGAAAGAACATAGCAGTAAGGAATTGCTTGATCTCTTAAGGTTGCATATGGATCTTCATGATAAATATTCAGGTTTAGAGCTGCGTCCGTTCACGGCTCTTCATCGATTTTTTAAGATCTATGTCAAAGGTTTTCGAGGGGCAAGTGAATTAAGAAATCAATTAATGAGTACAAAGTCAACAATGGAAGTGCGTGCATTGCTTGATAACTTTAGGTCAAAAGAATCCTGATGGCATGGGGGAACAGTAACCCTCATATAGGTATGTAACATAACTCACTTTTAAGATAGGCAACGAACCTAATTCCAGGTTGTTGCCTTTTAATCTTTCTAAAATTTATAACCTGGATATATTTATTTAATACTGCTAAATATTTCAAATGATTTTATAATAGAAGTAAACAATTACTGGAAAAATTCATCGCATTAATGAATTTACTATGTTGGAGGAAACTATGTTTTTCATTGGTCTAACTGTATTTCTAATATTGCTTATAGCGGGTATTGTTCTTCTTATAGAAGCTTCTTATTTGATTGGAAGTATTTTATTAGGATCAGCCATTATATTATTGATTTTTTTAATTAGGTATTATCGAAAAAGAAATCATAAGAAAGAAAAGAGTAGTTCGGATTGTACAGACTGTAACTCGGCAGCAATTGATTGTCCGGATTTCTCTTTGATGAAAAAAATGGATTGTGATTGTGATGGAGATAAAGGCTTTGATTGTGACTGTAGCCCAAATTAATTGTCAGCTTGGGAGGAAAAACAATGAATGAAATTTTATACATAATCCCATGTCATCGTTTGCCTGAGAGGTGTTTTCATTTTAAAGGGAAACCTATGAATCTTTGTGCTAGATGCTTTGCCATGTTGCTTGGCTATATGTGCACTCCGGTTGTTGTAGCTATTCATATGGTTCTTCCTTTTTGGATTTCAATTATTATGGCAATTCCACTATTAATTGATGGATTTACACAAAGATGGGGCTGGAGGCAAAGTTCAAACTCTATTCGTTTTATTACTGGAATTCTATTTGGTATCGGTCAATCAATCTTAATATCAACTATTGTTTGGACTATTGTCCAGTATGTTAATTGAATAAAGAAATATTGCCTCTTATATGCATCAGGTGTAATCAATCATCAGAGGGGAATATCCCCCAGCTGATGGTTGATCACACTTTAAAAGCCGTATCATTAGGAGAGACATTCGATTCTGAAGCTAGTCTTTTTCGAAAAACAACTTTGCTTAAGGTAACACTTAATTCGTACAAGAGCAGTAAAGGAATGATAACTAAAACGTCTGATATAAAATCAGGAGGGGTTATTAAAATCGAAATAACAATCAGAGAAAAATAGGAGATTTTCCGCGCCTTTACTAGTTTTTTTGGATTAATAATTCCTAACTTTGTTAAAAACATGATAACCGCAGGCATTTCAAATAAAAAACCAAAAGGTATTGTCAGATTGAACATAAACTTAAAGTATTTTTCGGCTGTAAAGAAAGTTGCAAATTGATCATCAATGAGTCCTGTTAAAAATGAGAGGACAATCGGAAACAGAATTAGGTAACCAAATGCAATCCCGATAATGAATAGAAAAAATAAGGCTGGAATAAAGGCTAAAGAGTGTTTTTGTTCCTCTTTAGTAAGCGCAGGTTTGACAAACTGCCATATTTGGAATGCTGCAATCGGAATCGTGGCAGCAATAGCCATTACCCCGGCAATCATCATGTAAATCCAGATGATATCTCCAGGCCCCAGTAAAGCTAATTTACCGTCAAGATCTTTCACTAAAAATTGATAAATATCCTTCACAAAAATAAATGCTACTATAAAGGAAAGAACAAAAGAAATACTTGTGATGATTAGGCGTTTACGTAATTCATCTAAATGGTCAATGAGTTTCATTTTAGTTTCTTCCATAAATAAACTCCTTTTACAAGTGAACGATGTAGGCGAATTTAAATTATGCCTACATCGTTCAGTTTGTTTAACTACCGGTCTTACTGTCTGTTTTTTCAATTCCGACTAACTTATTTTTTTCTTTAATAGAATTCTTTTGTTCTTGATCATTATCTCCGTTTACCAGATCATTGGTTGCCTTTTTAAATTCTTTTAATGTGCTTCCGAAAGCTCGTCCGATTTCAGGTAATTTGGAAGGACCAAAAATAATCAAAGCGATGACGAGAATGAGAATAAGACCGGGTATTCCAATGTTAGATAACATTTTTTCACCTCCAGATGAATTTTGGTTTGATTAAAGAATAGGCATTCCATGACGCTCTAGTGCTGCTGCTTCTAAACGGGACATTCCTTGCTCTTCAGCAAAAGTAAGAAGCTTGTCAGAAACAGCTGGTGCTAAAGATGCTGGTGGTGCGGCAAGTCCCATTGCACGTTGGCGCGCAGTATTTCTGCGAGCGAAAGGTCCCCAGATCGCAAAGGTAATCCCAGGTGTTTGCATATTTACGAAGAACGTTTTTCCATCTGGTGAAAATGTAGGTCCTGCGAACTCAGAACCGTTCATCATATTTTCTGCAAATGTATAAATAGTGCCTTCTGGTGTTAATCCGACGATGCGGTCATTTCCGCCGCCATCTTCTGCAATCCAAAGGTCCCCCCATGGAGTGATCGTGATATTGTCAGGCATTTCTAATTCATTTTTTTCAGTAGATTCATAGAAAAGCTCAAGTGTATTTGTCGCAGGGAAATAGCGATACACACGTCCAAGTTCTTTAGAGCCGGCACTTGTGTCATCAAACCAAAATGTTCCCGCAGAAAAATAAGCTCCTTCTAAGCGGCTAAATTGAATGCAGCCTAAATCCTTGGCATCCTGTTGTGCGCGCTCCGGGTTTAGTTTTTTCCAGACGATACCAAACTTCTGTCCGCTGTTTAGCTGACTAGGTGAAGAGGTTGAAATTTCATCAATCGCTGCTGCTTCAAGAATTCCACCCTTTTGAAGTGAACCAAGCGTTTGGCTGCGGTCATGCGGAGTAAATCGATACAGGAAGCTTGGGCTGCTATCTTCTGTTAAATACCAAATGCCGGTTGAAGGATCCACAGCGCATGCTTCATGTGAGAAATAGCCCATATCACGTATAGGTGTTTTCGACATTTCGTTCTCAGGATCTAATGGATTTACTTCAAACACAAAGCCATGGCCTAATTCGCGTGTTTCTTCACACGTTAACCAAGTGCCCCAAGTAGAAGCGCCACCAGCACAGTTACGGATTGTTCCTGAGTTGCTTACATACTCATCAATGACTTCTCGGTCAGGTGTCACAATCAGAGTTGTCGTACCGCCAGCAGCTCCTTTGCTCCAAGGATTTTTTCCGTTTACAGGAAAATCAGAGTTTGTTCCATTCTCATGGTTACGGACAAGGATCGTCGTATTTTTCTCACCTTTATATGCGGCCATTCCATCAAGCATAGCAGGAACTAAGTCTCCGTTAGGCATTGGATCTCCTGTTTTTGAAATGATCCGATATTGAAATCCTCTTGGGAGATCAAGAATTCCATTAGGATCCTTTACTAATGGACCAAAACCTTCAAATCCGCTGGTTGCTTTCCTTGAATTACTTGCTGCTGCAAAACTCTCAGGTCCTCCTGTTAATGACAATACTCCAGTTGCTCCTAGTGTTAATGCAACAGTACTCATTCCACCGACTTTTAAGAAATCACGTCTGTTCAATTCGTTTTTCCCCAAATTCACCACATGTTCCTCCCTACTATTTTTTGAGGATGTCAATCATCTATGAAACTAGCTCTAGTAGAAAAGTTAACAGGAAATTATAAAGGGTATGTTAATTTAATGTAATTTCCTAAAAAACTATGAACTTGTTCCTAAAGTATGTAGTAATGGAAGATAAAGAATAAGTTTTATTAGTCATTTAGTCGTAATGAGGTCATGTTAATTCATTATTACGTACTATAGTAGGGAAAAAGAAAGGGATGAAGTACTAAGTATTTAGTATAGGAACGACAAAATAACACATTTAGAATATTAATGTTTTATTAAAAATGTAAATGCTATGTGAATAAACGACAACTTTTGAGAAAACAGTCTATTTGAAAGTAAATTTAATGTAAATATTATTTACTAAAAATTAACATAAAATGGAATATATTATGGTATCTGGAGAAAATAGAAGGAAATAGGAGAAACTTGTCTATAAAATAAATAATTGTCAGTTTTTGAGGTTTTTCAAGTAAAAATAGATTTCTTTATAATGCAGGGTGTGTTGTTCTTTATTTAGCGTATTCATTCTTAAAAAAGAACAATGGATGGTTAACTAATAGTTATCAAAAGGAAGGGAGCTCACTCACCGTACACCTAGAGCCAGATGTCAATTAGTTGAGATGGAAATGGTAGATTTGATCGTGTCTTTAGAATCTTAATATGATTATGGGGAGGAAATGAAAATGAGTATTAAGAGTAAATTAGGTTTAGGTGTAGCAACAGCAGTTTTGGGGATGGGATTGATCGGTGGAGGTACGTTCGCCTATTTTAGTGATACAGCAGAAGCTAGTAACACTTTTGCTGCAGGCACGTTAGATCTTGCAGTAGATCCTGAGGTAATTATTGATGTGGATGACTTAAGTCCTGGGAGTTGGATGATTCGTGCTTTTGATCTAGTAAACAATGGATCACTTGACATCTCTGAAGTTCTCTTATCGACAAGCTATGAGGTTGAAGATGCAAAAGGAGACAATACAGATGATTTTGGTAAACATATTCGAGTGAATTTTCTTGAAAACAGTGATAAGAGTGAAGAATATGGCCCTAATGATATTATTTTTTCAACAACTTTATATGAATTACAACAAATGACTCCAGATGCTGTTGAGAAAAACGTAATTGGATTTGAAAATGAGGGCAGTGGATTACCGGCTGGAACGCAAGACACAATGTATGTTGAGTTTGAATTTGTGGATAACGGTGAAGACCAAAATCAATTTCAAGGGGACAAATTAAGTCTCAATTGGTCTTTTGAAGCTAGATAATATTTTTATTTAAGTAGAAAGGGAGAGAAGCTCATTCTCTCTCTTCTACTATTTTAATACTATCAGAAAGTATATGAATTTTATGGATGATAGTATAAGAAAAACTAAGCTTTCGCCATTAGGACTTGGCGACAAGCCAAGTTTTTCTAATATTAAAATACTATGAGTCTTGTATTCATCATGAGATTAACAAAGTGAAAATCTTATGTGTGGAGGAAGTAAAATGAGCCTTAAAAGAGATATAGCATTAAGTTTCGCAACAGCAGCACTAGGGTTAACTTTCATATCTGGAGGTACTGTTGCTTATTTTAATGATACAAAATTAACAAATAATACGTTTACAACCGGATTATTAGAACTTGGGATGAATAAAGATACCATTATCCAAGTTGAAGACATAGTGCCGGGGGATACAATGAATGGTAATTTTGTCCTTACTAATGATGGTACAGTTAATATAAAAGAAATCATTTTACATTCTTCTTATGAAGTCATTGATAAGGGGAAGTCAAATCAAGATGATGATTTAGGTGATCATATAAAAGTGAAGTATTTATATAACGTAAATACTAGGGAAAGAGTTGTGGTCGAAAAAACGTTATCTGAATTAAAAGATAATCCTAAGCAAATTTTGAAAGAATTCCCTGTTGGAAATAAAGAAGAGAAGTTTGCCGTTCAATTTCAATTTATAGATAACGGCGAAGATCAAAATCATTTTCAAGATGATGAATTATTACTCAATTGGAATTTTGAGGCTGTACAAAGAGATGGGGATCCTGATCTCTAAAAGAGAGCAACTAAGTTTGAAATGAAGTAAGGTGGAGATCATTTTGAAGAGTTACCGCACTATAGTAATTATAAAAATAATGTTTATATGGTATTTACTGATAGTGTCAGCTGGATTTTTAACAACAAGTACGGTTGCATATTACAGTGACCAAAAGCAAGCAAACGGAAGTCTGACAATTGGTACTTGGGAAAGTGAAGAAAGTGAACACCAAAAGGAAGACTGAGAAAGAGATTGAAAGAGCTAAGGAAAATGGAGAAGAACAAGAAATACAGTCAGAAAGTGGAAAACATACTACTGACGAATAGGAGGGAGATTGAGATGAATTTTTTAAAATGGGTGAATCGTATTGTTACGTGTATATTAGTGCTTTTACTAGTCAGTGTAGCAGGACTCGTGCTTTCCACAAAACTTACTAATGGCGAACCATCGGTATATGGCTACCAGTTAAAAACAGTACTGTCAGGGTCAATGGAACCAGGGATTCAAACAGGATCAGTTATTGCTGTGAAGTCAGTTAACGAAGATGAAAGGGAAAACCTTCAAAAAGGGGATGTTATTACATTTATAGAAGAGAATAGACTTGTTACCCACCGAATAGTTGAAGTTAGACAGACAGACAGCCGTATTCAGTATATGACAAAGGGGGATAGTAATAATGCACCAGATACAAACCCTGTTTTAGCTGAAAATGTTGAAGCAGTGTACAATGGATTTACTATTCCTCATTTGGGTTATTTCATAAATTTCGCCCAGTCTCCTAATGGGAGTATTTTATTTATGATCATACCTGGCATTTTGTTACTGGGGTACTCTATATGGACTATATGGAAAACGTTGAGACATTTAGAAGATAAATATAAAAACAACCCAATCTAAATAAAAGATTGGGTTTGTTTTATAATGTAAAAACTCTCCATGTCACATGACAAGTAATAACTGCTCACCGGGTATTTATGAATACAGACTTACACTTCGTTCATGCCAAAAATTTACACTTTATTAACCGAATGTAATGTATAATTTATCTTATCCTTACCAAACAAGGATAATCTTTTTCTAGGGGATTTACGATGAAAGTAGATTGTTTGATTGTTGATGATGAGATTGCTTTAGCTGAAACGACTTGTGAATATTTTACAATGTTTGAAGTTAAAACGGCATTTGTTACTAGTGCTGAAGAGTGTGAACGTTTTTTGGAGGAACATGAACCTTCTTTGATTCTTCTTGATATTAATCTTGGGAATTCTTCTGGATTTGATTTATGTAAAAAATTGCGTCAAACAACACAGGTTCCGATTTTATTTATAAGTGCGCGTTCCAGTGATGACGATGTATTGATCGCTCTTAACATAGGCGGAGATGATTATATACAAAAGCCTTACACATTAAGTATTTTACTAGCAAAAGTAAAAGCAGTACTCAAAAGATATGGCAGTGGTTTTAACAGCCAACAAGATGTTCTAGAGTTTGGGCAGATCCAAATTGATACAAAGCTGCACCGTGTAATAGTAAATGGTGTTGTTATTCAACTGAAAACGATGGAGTATAAGCTTTTGTCTTATTTGGCGAAAAATAAAAATCGTATTATCACAAAAGAAGAATTGTTTCAGCATGTATGGGGAGATTCTTTTGTAGGGGATGGGACCCTAAATGTACATATTCGGCATTTGCGTGAGAAAATTGAACGTAATCCTAATAAACCACAATTTATAAAAACTGTATGGGGAACAGGATATGTTTTAGAGGATAGCGGCCGATGAGAGTAAAGCTGTTAATTGTGACCATTTTAATTGTATTCAGTGCGGGTGTTGTTTTCTCCTTTATCTTAATTAAAAATAAACGTATTTCTGAAGCGGATGTTGTAGCCATAAATGATGTGGTTAAAAAGGTTGAGGAAAACTGGGGGCAAGTGGGTGAAGAAACGTTTCACAACAGTGATATAAAACACCCATTTGCTATTATCGATCACTCGGGAAACTTGATTTATCAAACACCAGACAATCATTTTATTGACCTATATGGTTCCATAAAAAATAAAGACACAATGATAGATTTGAAGAAAAGTAACGAGATTGTAGGGAAGATCATTATCTCCAATAACGAACAAGAAATCATGGAGGAAATGAAAGATGAACTGATTACATCCATAAGTTTGATTATTGGTGTATTAATGCTTTTTAGTATTCTTTATATGATTTATATTTACAAAACATTTTTAAAACCATTTCAGCAGCTTCAACACTTCGCAGCAGGTGTGGCTAGAGGAAATTTGGATATCCCTTTAAATATGGAGAAAAACAATTACTTTGGTGCATTCACGGAAAGTTTTGATTTACTGCGTGAAGAACTTGATGCTGCACGGCAAAGAGAATATGAATCAAATCGTAGTAAAAAAGAGCTTGTGGCCACATTAAGTCATGATATTAAAACACCTGTTGCTTCGATCAAAGCAATTAGTGAATTAATGCTTATGCAGGCAAAAGATGATAAGGTGATGAAGCAAGTGAATACGATCTATTCAAAAGCAGAGCAAATTGACTTACTTGTTACCGATATGTTTCATGCCACATTAGAGGAACTTCAACAATTAAAATTAACAGTAAGTGAAGTATCGAGCGAAGTACTTGTTGATATGATTGAGAATGTTAATTATGATGATCGAATTGTCTATGATCCAATTCCAGCATGTATTATTTTAACAGACCCTTTGCGGATGCAGCAGGTAATAGACAATGTGATAAGTAATTCATATAAATATGCAGGGACAAAGATCACAATTACATCTCAAATTCATAGGGATTTTCTCGAACTTCATATCATAGACTACGGTTCAGGAATTAGTGAAGAAGAATTACCTCTGTTATTCAATAAATATTATCGAGGAAAAAATGTCGAAGGTAGGAATGGTTCAGGACTGGGTCTCTATATATCAAAGTACTTTATGGAAAATCTGGATGGCCAAATTAGCTGTTATAACCGAAGAGATGGTTTTACAGTAGTTTTGAAAATCAAGCTTGCATGATAATTAAGAATTAGTTAAGAATTGCACAAAGATTTACTAAGAACTCATTTTGTATGATAAGACTGTAAGCTTCATTACAGTCTTTTTTTAATGACCTAAGAAATAATGATACAAAGGGAGATGTCAACAAAACTATGACAAAAACAGTGATTCAAACGGAGAAGTTGTGTAAAACCTTTTCTAGCGGGGGAATGCAGCAGCATGTTTTAAAAAACTTAGATATAAGTTTAGTAGAAGGGGATTTTACCATCATAATGGGTAGTTCCGGATCAGGAAAAACCACACTCCTTTACGCAATAAGTGGTATGGATAAACCAACATTAGGTGAAATCAATTTTGCAGGTAAAAATATCTCTAAGTTAAACAATGACCAATTAGCGGTATTCAGAAGAAACAATTGTGGGTTTGTTTTCCAACAAATTTATTTGCTGGACAATATGAGTGTACTCGATAATGTACTGACAAGTGGTCTTTTAGTTCATAAACATAAGCGGGAACTTGTTAAAAAAGCAAAAGAACTATTACATCAAGTAGAAATTAATGAAAACTCATGGTCGAAATTTCCAACTCAGCTTTCCGGAGGAGAGGCACAACGGGTTGGGGTTATTAGAGCGATCATTAACAACCCGAGAGTATTATTTGCAGATGAACCAACTGGTGCATTAAACTCTGCATCTAGCGACAGTGTTTTAGATGTATTTACGAATGTAAATCGTCATGGACAAAGTATTGTCTTGGTAACCCATGATATAAAAACAGCTTTGCGAGGAAATCGAGTTCTATATTTGAAAGATGGCGTCATTTGCGGTGACCTGCATCTCGGTCTGTACAGTGAGAATGAGAATTTTGAGCGCCATGAAAAGCTTAAACATTTCCTTGCAGAAAAGGGGTGGTAGTTTGAAAATCATGAATCTAGCTATGGCGAATATTAGAAAGAGTAAATCTGCGACGGCTTCTTTATTTTTATTTATATTAATTGCTTCGCTTTTACTAAATATAGGCCTGATGGTTATTACACAATTAAACACATTTTTTGATCATAAAAATGACCAATTAAATGATTCGCATGTCACGTTTGTCATGGATCAAGAAAGTTACCAGCCGGCATATGGTGACTTTCTAGCGAACTATCCCGGGGTAACAGATTCGGAAATAGAAGATATTATCTATATGGACATTGCTAATTTTAAATTTGGTAATGGTGAATTATCTAGTAGTGCTATTTTTTATAATGCAGATGATAACCGTGACGTTGGTTCGTTAAAGTTGATTGAAAAGGTTAATACAGCAAGTGCCCATGATATTTTTGTTCCGTACAGCTTTCAAACGAATGGGGGGTATGAATTAGGTGATCGCATCACCTTCACATATCGGGAACAAGTCTATGAATATAGAATTTCCGGATTCTTTGAAACCACAATGATGGGCACAAATAACATAGATATTATGAAATTTATGTTGCCAGAAATCTCATATCAAAAATTAGAGAATGAACTAGATAATCAATCAAAAGCGTTGAGCATATCTGCAATCATGGAAGATAAAATGCAATCTTCCAAGTTAAATAATGATTTTATAAAGGAAGTTCAGCAATCTCAATTAGATAAACCGGCTTCTTATATTTTGGGATTAGATATCGAGTTAGTGAAAAATGTAAGTACGTTGACTATTAACTTCATCGCTACAATATTAGTAGCTTTTGCAGCCATTATTGTGCTTGTATCCCTGATCGTCATTCGATTCCGTGTTTCAAATAGCATAGAAGATGGGATGGGAAATATAGGAGTTCTTAAAGCGGTTGGTTATACAAGCCGGCAAATTCTCTCATCTATTATTCTGCAGTTTATTTTAATTGTTATTTGTGGAAGTGTGGCAGGGATTATGTTGTCATATGTACTAATGCCATTCTTCGGAGGTATTATTTCATCCTTATCCGGCTTAATATGGAATCAAAGATTTGATATCATCATCAATCTAGTCAGTATTATCCTTATCGTTTTTTGTGTTGTGATCGTTACATTACTATCTGCCTTTCGCGTACGGAGGATTTTACCAGTTGCGGCGCTTCGTGGAGGTATTCAAACGCATAATTTCAGAAAAAATTATTTTCCTTTGGAGAAAGCAAGAGGCGGTCTTCATTTCTTACTTGCTATGAAATCGATGCTAGCAAATATAAAACAAAATATGATGATTCTATTCATTATTATTTCGATAACTTTTGCGGCTGTCTTTTCTACAGTTCTGTATTACAACATTGCTTCAGACAAAACTGCATTTATTAACTTATTTGGATCTGAACCGGGAAATGTGTTCATCACCGTTAAACAAAATGCAGATACAAGAAAACTCTTAAAGGATATTGAAAAAATGGATCGTGTACGGAAGGTAAATATCTTCGATTTAATCGAAACAAAAATTGATGATCAAACAGTATATACAAATGTTACAGATCTATATAGTCGATTAGAAAATAACATTGTCTTTGAAGGGCGGCAACCTGAGCATGAAAATGAAATTTCGATATCTTGGGTTGTATCTAGTCGAATCAATAAAGGAATTGGTGATACAGTTGAAGTAGAATATGGGAATAAAACAAGTAGGTACTTGGTAACTGGCCTAAGTCAATCAATTGGGAATTTGGGGCAGGTAGCCGGAATCACAATGGAAGGAATACAGCAATTACATTCAGATTATAATGGTACGTCCCTTTATGTATATTTAGATGGTATATCAAACAAAGATTTTATTAAACTTGTCCAAGAACAGTACGGGGAATCTATTGTTGAAACAATGGATATTGATGAAAATATAAGGAGTCAAACAGGTATGTATACAGCTGCAGTCTTTGCTGTGATGCTGATGGTTCTAGCAATTACTGTTCTAGTCGTCGTAATGATTCTGTATTTAGTTATCAAAACAATGATTATTAAGCGGAAGAAGGAGTTTGGGGTAATGAAAGCGATCGGTTATTCAACAATTCAACTAATGAATCAAATCTCGATTAGTTTTCTTCCTGTGATAATGTCGGGTGTTGTAGTTGGTGGTGTGCTTGGTTACTTTTTTACTAACCCTATGCTCTCTTTATTACTATCAAATGCAGGTGTTAAACGGTTGGATTTTATTATTCATCTACCAATTATTCTAATGCCTTGTGTAGGCATCCTTATTTTAGCCTATATTGTCTCGATGCTCGTCTCTCGGAGAATAAAGAGGATTTCTGCCTATGGGTTAATTACAGAATAGATTAAATGGTGATTTATGGTTATTAAATATAGTTTGGTGAATTTAATGAATAATTTGAAATAATATTGACATTAACATGTTTAAACTTTATATTGACAATAGTTCTCATTATCAATTAAAGGAGCAAGTTAAATGTCAAACATATTAAATAAAAAACAACCTTTATTTACCTTTGTAATAGTGTTTATTCTATCCCTATCTTTACTAGGATGTTCAAGCGAATCAATAAATAATTCGGGAGATTCTTCAAGTGAAAGTGAAAATATGCTTACTTTTGCTTGGCCTAGAGATAGCGGTGATTTAAATCCACACCTTTATAATCCATCTCAATTATTTGCTCAATCTATGGTATTTGAACCATTAGTTAGTTATCAGGAAGATGGTGAGTTAAAGCCTCATTTGGCTGAATCGTGGGAAATTTCTGATGATGGAAGAGAATATATTTTTAACTTGCGTCAAAATGTGAAGTTTTCTGATGGCACAGTTTTTAATGCTCAAGTTGTGAAGAAGAACTTTGATGCTATTTTAAATAATATAGATTTACACAGTTGGTTAGGATTTATTCCGAAGGTTGCTCAAACAGAGGTAGTAGATGAGTATACATTTAAATTAACATTAACAGAATCTTATTATCCTACTATTCAGGAGTTAGCTGTTGTTCGGCCAGTTCGATTTCTAGGAGAAGCAGGTTTCCCTGAAGATGGAGACACATCTAAGGGAATAACAACACCGGTCGGAACAGGACCATGGGTATTGGATGAATATAAAGTAGATGAATATGCTATTTTTAAACGTAATGAAAATTATTGGGGTGAACTACCAAGCGAAGAGAAGATCAAAGTAAAAGTCATTCCAGATGCTGAAACACGCGTACTTGCTTTTGAAAAAGGCGAGTTAGATCTTGTATATGGTGAGGGTGTAATCAGTTTAGATTCCTTTAAACAACTAGAATCTACAGGTTCCTATGAAACTAGTATTTCTGAACCAATTGCTACTAGACAATTAGTTATGAATACGAATAAGGAACAACTATCTGATATACGTGTTCGTCAAGCATTACATTATGGGTTTAATAAAGAGGCAATGGTCGAGGGAGTGACATCTGGATTAGAAGAGAAGGCTGACTATATTTTACCTACTAACTTCCCTTACACTTCAAATGTCAGGGCAACCACGGTTAATTACGATAGTGAAAAAGCGAAACAATTATTAGATGAAGCAGGCTGGAAGTTACCTAAAGGAAAAGATATTCGTGAAAAAGATGGGCAACCACTTGAAATTGAATTAATGTATAACTCGGCTGAATCAATTCAAAAAACAATGGCAGAAACTTTACAATCTGAGTGGGCGGGGATAGGTGTAAAATTAAATATTGCCGGAGTAGAGCTCACGACTCAAGTAGAAAGATTTAAAGCGAATGAGTTTGATATGAATTTCTTTAGCAATTATGGCGCTCCATATGATCCACATACTTTTGTAAATATCGTTGCAACAGAGGGGTTTGGATTTAGGGAATCTATTTCGGCTTATCCGAATAAAGAGGAGTTACTGACCCAAATAGCTGAAGTTCAACAAACCACCGATGAAAATGAGCGTCAAATCCTTTACACAGAAATATTGGGTTCACTACAAGAACAAGGGGCAATCGTACCAATCTCTTATATTAAACAAGTAGCAATCTATCAAAAGAATGTTTCTAATTTCACATTCCCTGCTAATCGAGATGAACATCCATTCACAGGTATTAGTATTGAGAAGTAAGCGTTAGGAGATTTATTATGGGCACTTATATCCTGAAAAGAATTATAACAATCATTCCTATATTCCTTTTAGCTACTTTATTAACATTTGGTATGATTCACTTATCACCGGTGGATCCCGCTGAAGCATACTTAACTGCTGCGCATATCCAACCAACAGAAGAAATACTTGCCCAAAAAAGACATGAGTTTGGCTTAGATCGGCCTCTTCTAGTTCAATATATGAACTCCATTGTAAAGATTAGCCAACTTGATTTTGGAACCTCTTTTGTATCAAATAAACCCGTATGGGAAGAGGTTTCTTCTCGAATACCAGCGACCATTCAATTAACTATAGGCAGCATCATTATCGCGATCTTAGTTAGTGTTCCTCTTGGATTTTTAGCGGGTATCAAAAAGAACAGTGGAATCGACCATTTCAGTCGATTCCTCTCATTTTTAGGGGCTTCCATCCCTTCTTTTTGGCTTGGATATTTATTGATTTTTTTCTTTTCTGTAAAGCTTGATCTTTTTCCAGTTGAAGGGATTGGAACATGGAAACATTTGATTTTACCTTCCATCACGTTGGCATTACCTTTAATTGCTTTATATACCCGGCTGTTACGTGCAAGTGTTCTTGAAAACTTACAAGAACCATATGTGCTTTTTGCACGGACGAGAGGAATTCATGAAAGAGTAATAATGGGAAAGCATGTGTTAAGAATGGCCATTTCTCCTATGATTACAGGACTTGGAATGAATATAGGTAAACTAATGACTGGAGCAATTATTGTAGAGGCAGTCTTTTCCTGGCCGGGATTTGGCCGTTATTTCATTGAGGCTACATTTAATCGTGATGTTCCTGTTATTCAATGCTATGTGCTATTGGCAGCCGGGTTATTCTTAATAAGTAATTTGGTTGTAGATATTATCCAAATGTATATTGACCCACGTATTTCGAGAAAAGGAAGGCAACACTAATGATTGCGAAGTTACGGGATAATTTAAAAAGTAAAAAAACGATTGTTATTTGTTCTCTTATCATGCTTGTGTTATTTTTTATCACACTCTTTGCTCCCTGGCTTGCACCTAATGATCCCATCGCTGTTAATTTAGCTCATAAACTTCAGCCGCCTTCTTTGAATTACCCTTTAGGAACAGATCACTTAGGTCGATGTACGTTATCCCGTATTTTATACGGAGCTCGGATTTCGCTTGGATTTGCTACATTGATATTTATTTCCTCATTAAGTATCGGTTTAGTCGTTGGGATCAATGCTGGGTTCAAAGGTGGTTGGGTGGACCAGTTATTGATGAGGTTGGGCGATGGTGTGATGGCATTTCCAAGTCTTTTGCTAGTACTTGGGTTAGTCGGTATTTGGGGAGCGGGTCTTAAACAAGTGGTATTAGCATTAATTCTCGTCCAATGGGTCTATTATGCAAGGGTAATTCGAGGAATTGTCTTAAGCCTTAAAGAACAAAATTATATTGCTGCAGCCAAAATAAGTGGTTCTTCTCAATGGACGATTATGAAGAAACATATTATTCCAAATGTACTTCCACCGATAGCTGTAATGGGAACATTGGAAATGGGATGGGCTATTATGGATTTATCTTCTCTGTCATTTCTGGGGTTAGGTGTGCAACCACCTACACCGGAGTGGGGGGCAATGATTCATGAAGGGAAGTCATATATAAGAACGAATCCTACCTTAATGATTTATCCGGGCTTAATGATCTTGTTAGTGGTCGTTACCTTTAATTTATTAGGAGAAGCCCTATCAGAACGATTTGGAATTAAACGTCGTCAGTAAAAAGGATTGTTGAATAATGGAGATAAATAATTCAGATATTCTACATGTAAAAGACTTACATGTAAAAGTAAGAACCGCGGATGGTGTAGTAACACTTGTTCAAGATATAAATTTCGAAATGAAAAGAGGACATATTCTTGGTCTTGTTGGGGAAAGTGGTAGTGGAAAAACTGTTACTAGCATGTCAATTTTACAGTTGCACGATAGAAAAAACATGAATATCGAAGGAAGTATTACACTACAAGGTAAGGAATTGAATGGATTAGGTAATAAAGAAATGCAAAAAATACGAGGGAAGGATATTGCCTTTATTATGCAAAATCCGATGAATTCTTTTACTCCCGTTTTTACAATTGGCCAACAGTTTGTTGAAACGATTCAAACTCACACCTCATTAAAGAAAAAACAGGCTAAGGAGCTTGTTATTGATGTGATGAAGCGAGTCAATTTGCCTGATCCTGATAGATTATTAAAAAGTTATCCTTTCCAATTGAGTGGTGGGATGCTCCAAAGAGTGATGATTGCTATGGCTGCGTGCTTACATCCTTCTCTTATTATTGCTGATGAGCCGACTACAGCACTCGATCCTCATAACCAATTAATCGTCCTTCGGCTATTAGATAAAATTCGATCTGAATATGGAACATCTATTTTACTCATTTCTCATGACCTTGGAGTTATTTCTGAAATGGCAGATGATGTAATTGTAATGAAACATGGAAGAATAGTAGAGAGTGCCAATGTGATTGAATTATTTGATAACCCACAGCATGAATATACAAAAAAGCTGTTAAGAACAAGGCCGACCTTATACTTACAAAAACATCCTTATACCTATATGGTGTGATTACGAATTCAAGGAGGGATAACAATGAGCTTATTAGATGTAAAGCAAATAAATCATAGCTATCATTCTAACAGGTTTTTTAAATGGAGAGAAGCATCAAAAAAAGCGCTTGTTGATATTTCCTTTTCTATTGAAGAAGGATCATGTTTAGGATTACTTGGTACAAGTGGTGCGGGGAAAAGTACTTTAGGAAAAGTAATACTTGGCATGCAACGTCCAGAGCAAGGTCAGGTGTTGTTTCAAGGGCATGATATTTATAAGATGGATAAGCTTACTCGTCAAAAACTACGTCGAGATCTTCAAGTTGTTTTTCAAGATTCCTATTCCTCAGTTAATCCCCGGATGACAGCTGAACGAATAATAAGCGAGCCGTTAGAGAACTATGAAAAGCTGACCATAGGAGAGCGAAAGAGAAGAGTTGGAGAGTTAATGGAAAGAGTTGGCCTAAGTGAAAGGGATATGAAAAAATACCCACATCAATTTAGCGGTGGTCAATTACAAAGGATTAATATTGCCAGAGCAATCGCTCTTAAGCCAAAGTTAATCGTCCTGGACGAATCAGTTAGTAGCCTGGATATGGTTACACAAAGCTTAATCTTAGAATTGTTAAAAGAACTAAAAGAAGATTTTGGATTATCTTATTTATTTATTACCCATGATATCAAGGCAGCTTTTACAATCTCAGATCGATTGGGTGTTTTAGAAAAAGGAGAGTTAATTGAACTTTATGATTCAAAAGATCAGTTTTTTTACTCGAAAAATCCCGTCGTATTACAAATGAGGGAATCAATTCTTGCTGAACACCCACGCTTCCGTTCAATTTCAAAAAGTGAAATTAAATAGGCAATAAAATTTTTAATTGTGTTGATATAGACTCTGGATTACTTAGGCCACTCCATTATGGAAGTGGTCTTTTTAAAAAGTTAACTTGTGTTCCATTTTTCATTTCATGTAGCCTTCGATGGTCCTCACATCATTTTGTTAAATAAAATTCTTTTCAAAATATTACATTTCCACTTGCTTCTCACGTTACGTAAGGTTTTATGATAAGTATAGAATCTTAAATGGAGGGATCATTCGTGACAGAGAGATACTCAATTGGCGAGTTTTCCAAGAAAACAGCTACAACGATCAGAACTTTACACTATTATGATGAACTAGGTCTACTAAAGCCTTCTTATGTAACAGAAAAGGGAAGACGCTTTTATACAAATCATGATTTCGTTAGTTTACAAAGAATCCTGACATTAAAATTTTTAGGATATTCATTGGAACAAATTAAGGAGTTTTTCCAAAAAGAAACATGGGACTTAAAGGACACTCTTTCCTTTCAAAGAAAAGAAATGATCAAAAAGAAAGAACATATTGAAAATGTGATAAAGGCATTGGATCGTGCTCTTCATGTTTTAGAAGATCGTAAGGAAATAGTCCCTTCTGTTTTTATTACACTTATTAATACTATTCAAATGGAACATGAGCAAAAGGAATGGTTAAAAGGATATATAGACGAAGAGCTTGTTGAAGTAATTTACGATGTTCCTGAGAGCAAGCAATTGGAACTGGAAAAGAAGTGGGTCGAAATATCAACTGAATTAAAAAAACTAAGTGACCTTGCTCCGGAAGATGATCGTGTTCAAGAACTCATTGGTGAGATGATGGCTCTTGTAAAAGATTTAACGGGAGATGACCTTGCTTTTGTTCAAGAAATTGCTGATAAAGAAGTAGAGGATGATACATGGCTTTTCCATTCTCCTTTCTCTAGCGAAGAGGAGGATTGGATAGCGAGTGCATTAAATGCTTATTTAAAAAGGAAAGGTGTGAATCTAAACAATGGAGATGGAACAAAAGAGTATTCCTAAAGCAGTTCATATTCGAGCTTTTTGGTCTTTAATTAAAAATTCCAAGCCGCCTGTAAAAATTTTTTGTGTGGCTGCTATTCTAAGTTTGCTTGAGACAGGAGCAGGACTAATTGTTCCTCTGTTTACAAAGTCATTGGTTGATCAGCTTTCCCAATCTACTCTAGAATTGTCCGTTATTTTTTTATTACTTTTTGCATTTATTTTGCAAACTGTCTCATCAGGCCTATCCTATTATTTTATGACCTATATAGGGGAATCAATCGTAGCTTCAATAAGAAAAAGACTCTGGAAGCATGTTCTTCATTCCCCCATCCCTTATTTTGATCAACATGAGTCGGGTGATACGATGAGCAGGATTACCCAGGATACGAACACGATCAAAACGCTCATTACACAGCACTTAATTACGTTTATATCCGGATTAATTACCATCATTGGCTCGATTATTATTCTCCTTATTATTGATTGGAAAATGACATTGATTATGCTCATCGCTGTACCAATATCCATCACAATTATCATGCCGTTGGGACAAAAAATGTATAAAGTTTCAAAGCTAACTCAAGATGAAATGGCAGGTTTTTCTGCAAATTTAGGGAGGGTTTTGTCCGATATCCGGCTTGTAAAAGCATTTCATGCAGAGAAAACAGAACAAGCAAAAGGAGATGAAAGAATAGACCATTTATTTAAATATGGATTAAAGGAGACACGAATACTTGCGGTTATTTCTCCTTTAATGTCATTTACTATGATGGTCGTACTTGTCTTATTAATTGGGTATGGGGGTGTTCGCGTAGCATCTGGAGCTTTATCGGCAGGTTCTCTTGTAGCCATTATTATTTACGTGTTTCAAATTGTTGTTCCCTTTAGTCAGATGGCTGGTTTTTTTACAGCATTTCAGAAGGCGATGGGAGGTGCGGAACGAATTCAACTCATCTTGTCGCTTGACAAAGAAACAAGTGAAGATAACCTAGTGGTCCAGAACCCCTCTCAAGATATTCATTTCAAAGATGTTTCCTTCAGCTATAAACAAGGTGGCTCTATACTGAAGCAAATGACATTATCCATTCCCACTGGAAAAACAACAGCATTTGTCGGTCCGAGTGGCAGTGGAAAAACGACATTATTTGCTTTACTGGAAAGATTTTATGTACCAAATACAGGTGAAATCTTACTTGGAGATACAAATATTAAGCAATTTAATTTGAAGTCATGGCGTAGTCAATTTAGTTATGTATCTCAGGAAAGCCCGCTCATGTCAGGGACAATTCGCGATAATATTATGTATGGTATGGAAAGAAATGTTTCAGAAAAGGAAATTGAAGCAGCGGCCGAACTCGCAAATGCATTAGAATTTATTTCCCGGCTTCCACAAGGATTTGATACAGAGGTCGGTGAGCGGGGAATCAAGCTATCAGGTGGACAACGGCAACGAATTGCGATTGCCAGAGCATTAATACGTGATCCGAAAATTTTATTATTAGATGAAGCAACATCTAATTTGGATAGCGCATCAGAGCTTCTTGTTCAAAAAGCACTTCAGCATTTAATGAAGGGGAGAACAACACTTGTCATAGCACATCGGTTATCAACTGTTGTAGACGCGGATCAAATTGTTGTTTTGGATGGTGGAAATATTACGGGTATTGGCACACATCAACAATTAGTTAAACATCATGAATTATACCAAAAGCTTGCAAAACAACAGTTACAGGATTCTGATATGGAGAACCATACAGTTGCTTTTTAAAGAACATATTTTGATATAGTTTATATCTTGGAATATCCACCTGTTCCATAGGCGATGTATACTGTGTATACTATTCACTAACGTACCTGTTGCTTTTAAAGTGACAGGTTATTTAAAAAAGACAAAAAACTAATTGTTAATACAGGTGATGACATGATACATACATACTTAGGTGAAACAATACATGTTGAGATAAAATACAAAAATCGGAAATCTATAGGTATTTCAATCGATAGCTTTGGAAAAATTGAAGTGCAGGCTCCGAAAAAGACACCTGATGAAAGAATACTCCGTACATTAGAGGAAAATTGGGATCTAATTCAGCAAAAAGTAAAAGAAAAGAGCGAAAGGATGAAGGGGCCTCAGATAAAGGTATATGAGAATGGTGAGAGCTTTCTTTATTTAGGAGAAACCTATCCAATAAATATCATTCATGATGTAAAGATAACCCAAGATCATGTTGTGTTTGAAGAAGAAAGGCTGTATGTCTATGTAAAACAGCTTGATGATGATACATATAGACAAGCTTTAAAACGATTTTACTACCAGCAGTGTAAGGTATTAGTAGAAAAGAGTGTCTCTTTTTATCAAAGTAACTTCAAAACAAAACCACGTTCTATTCGTATTACAGACAGTAAAACAACATGGGGAACCTGTGACTCAAAACTTCAATTAACATTTAATTGGAGACTTGCAATGGCGCCACGGGAGGTAATTGACTATGTAGTAGTTCATGAGATGTGTCACATGGTCCACTTAAACCACGATCGTTCCTTCTGGCGCCTGGTTGGAAAAATAATGCCTGACTATAAGGAAAAAGAAACCTGGTTGTCACTAACAAACTGGAAGATGACCGTTTAAAAGCTAAAGGAGCTTAATCCATTATGGATTGGCTCTTTTTTGTGACGTAAATGAATGATGTGAACACAAGAAAACATAGAATATGCCTATGAGCGGAAATAGGCTTCAATTTATGTTAAGGTAGTATAGGTAAATCTTTTTTGTCAACATTTTTTTGGTCCGGTAATCTATAATGTTTTATTAAGTACATAGGCTAACACCCTGGAAATCAGTGGTGATTAAGAAATCATCTCCTGATGGAAATGTTGTCGTGATTAAGGGAATAGTAATAATAAAGAAGTTTTTCTAAAGAAAAAGATTATGAAAGAAAGGAACATTCGATGAAAAAAGTATCAAACGTGTTTTGGATCACTGTTGCAATTGTTCTTGCAGCTGTAATATTTGGTGTTTCAGCACCAGAAAGTTTTGAAGAAGCTACCGGGAATCTGCAGGCTTTTCTGACATCAGCTTTTGGTTGGTATTATTTAATATTGGTTACAATTATTGTTGTGTTTTGTGTTTTTCTTATTTTCAGTCCAGTTGGAGCCATTAAACTGGGTAAGCCTGATGAAAAGCCTGAATTCTCGAAAGGCTCTTGGTTTGCTATGTTATTTAGTGCAGGAATGGGGATTGGTCTTGTATTCTGGGGAGCTGCAGAACCTCTTTCCCACTTTATGGATCCGCCGTTAGCAGAGGGTGGAACAGCTACTGCTCATAAAGAGGCGATGAGATATACCTTCTTTCACTGGGGAATCCATGCTTGGGCAATTTATGCAATTGTAGCCCTTTCGTTAGCTTACTTTCAATTCCGTAAAGGTGAGCCAGGTCTTATTTCAGCAACATTAAAACCTGTGTTAGGAAAAAGAGTGGAAGGTCCTTTAGGAACTGTTATCGACGTTCTTGCAGTCTTCGCCACTGTAGTTGGGGTTGCGACAACGTTAGGATTTGGTGCAGCGCAAATTAATGGCGGTTTATCATTACTGTGGGGAGTGCCAATTAATTTCACTGTTCAATTAATTATCGTTGTGGTTGTTACAGTCCTTTTTATGATTTCAGCTTGGTCTGGTTTGGGGAAAGGAATCAAATATTTAAGTAATGCAAACATGTTCTTAGCAATTGCCTTATTTGTTCTAATGTTTATTGCTGGTCCTACAATTCTTATCTTAAATATGTTCACTGATACATTAGGGGGATATATCCAAAATATTGTACAGATGAGTTTCCGAATCGCTCCACTTAATGAGGAACATCGCTCTTGGATTAACGGGTGGACCATATTCTATTGGGCATGGTGGATTTCATGGTCGCCGTTCGTTGGAATCTTTATTGCCCGTGTTTCAAGAGGTAGAACCATTCGAGAATTTATTATTGGTGTTTTATTACTGCCGGCACTCGTAAGTTTTATCTGGTTTGCTGTTTTTGGTACTTCAGCGATTGAAGTTCAGAATGCAGGAAATATTGATTTAACGAGTTTTGCTACAGAGGAAGTATTATTTGCGATATTTAGTGAAATGCCATGGGCAACACTTCTTTCCATCGTGGCAATAACACTTGTTTGTACATTTTTTATTACATCTGCCGACTCAGCAACATTTGTGTTGGGAATGCAAACAACGTATGGTTCTCTTACACCACCAAATTCAGTAAAACTAACATGGGGAGTTGCACAGTCAACTGTAGCATTAATTCTTTTATATAGCGGTGGTTTACAAGCTCTACAAAATTCATTAATTGCTGCAGCATTCCCGTTTTCAATTATTATTGTATTAATGATGATTTCTCTGTATCGTTCATTAACAAAAGAAAAGAAAGAACTCGGTTTATATCACAAACCAAAAACACGTAAAAAGCAAGCCTGAATGTTGAATAAAAAACAAAGGTGCAGTTCTGTTGAACTGCACCTTTTGTGTTAAAACCTTATCGAACGCCCTTCATAAACACCTGAATTTTTGGTGAAAGCAGGAATAGGATAATAGCAAGGATGATTGCTACTCCTCCAATCGTACCAAAGTAAAGGTTCTCCGTTTCAGGTGTATAGAAGCCTACAATTTGAGCATTAATAGCTTGGGCAGCTGCACTTGATAGGAACCACAAGCTCATCGTTTGAGCTGAAAAGGCATTTGGCGCTAATTTTGTCGTAGCTGAGAGTCCTACAGGTGATAAGCATAGTTCACCAAGTACGACAATGAAATAACTTAGAACAAGCCATAAGGGGCTAACTAATTCACCTTCTCCAGTTAAAGCACCTGGTACAAGAATGACAATAAAGGATAAACCGGCAAACAATAACCCAAGTGAGAATTTTTTAGGAACTGTTGGCTGACGGTCCCCAAGTTTCACCCAAAGACCAGCAAAAACCGGTGCTAAGATGATAATAAATAATGGATTTAATGATTGAAACCAAGCAGGTGAAATCGTAAATCCTAAAAACTCTAAATCTGTACGTTTATCTGCATAATGAGCAAGGATTGTGGATCCTTGTTCCTGAATCGCCCAGAACATAACAGCTGCAATAAATAACGGAATATATGCGATAATTCTTGAACGCTCAGTTGCTGTTGTTTTTGGACTGCGGTACATAACAATAAAATAAATCGTTGGGATTAAAATTCCTAAAATACCAATAAGAGCAACAAATGTATCAATAGTAAGAATACCCATTGAGATAGTAATTGCAATGATTGCTGCTAATATAACAGCACTTATTCCTATTGTGGCAAAGACTTTTTTCTTTTCAGTTGGTGATAATGGGTTTGGAACAACCGTACCAGCTAAGCCAAGGTTTTTCTTCTTAGTAAAAACAAACACTAGTAATCCGAAAAACATACCGATTGCCGCTATACCAAAACCTAAGTGGAAGTCATGCTTCATTCCGACTTCTCCAACAATTAGTGGAGCTAAGAAACCACCAAAGTTAATACCCATATAAAAGATACTAAAACCGGCATCACGGCGATTATCAGTCTCACTGTATATATCACCAACAACACTTGAAACATTTGGTTTTAATAAGCCTGTTCCTATTACTATGAGGACCATAGAAATGAAGAACATAGATAAGCTTCCAGGTATCGCTAAGGCGATATGACCTAGCATAATGAAGATTCCACCATAAAAAATGGCTTTTGATGTTCCAAATATCCGGTCAGCGAGCCATCCGCCAATAATTCCCGACATATAAACAAGGGATCCATAAATAGACATGATTGCTAAAGCGGTGCTTTCTTCAAGACCTAATCCGCCTTTTGATACTTCATAGTACATATAGAAAACGAGAATAGCTCTCATTCCATAATAAGAGAAACGCTCCCAGAACTCTGTAAAGAAAAGAGTGAATAGTCCCTTAGGATGTCCAAAAAATCCTTTTTGAGGAACACTTTCCACAATTTTCTGTTTATTTAAGTCTGACATCTTACAACCTCCTTTGTTCTACTAATATAATATATTTTATCGACTTATTTTGTCAAAAAACTGAATATTTATAAAATATGAGGAATTTTAATTATAAAGAATATTATACTAGTAAAATATGAATAGTGTTATTGAAAGCGCTGTCTCCTTTGTGGGTCAAAGTACCTGTCGCAACTTAAAACTTCCTGACATAGAAATCAAAATCATAAATAATATCTAAGATGGGGAAGGAATTTTTGAAAAGGGGTGGAGAATGGACATTGAAGAAAGTGAGAGAAGAATTAATTGTTATATAAAATCCACCTTCCAGGCTCTAGTACAGGCTATTATTCCACCAACTCCATGCTTGACAGATACATTTAGAGTTGTTTTTCATCCGGGAGCATTGGAATTCAAGGTCTATAGATATGTGATTTGGATATTGAATCATTCAATATCTTATCCTGTAAAATTGAAAATAAATGTGCAATCAATGGCTTTGTCTACTGCTGAACTGTTGGATCATGGGGCAGATCAATTGATTAATACCTGTCAAAATGTATACCCCGTAAATATTATGAGATTCCCTTATGGCGGATCGTTCTCCATGTTATCAAAGATCGACCGCTTAAGGGCACTTACTCTCATTGACAAACTTGAAATAAATACTAACTATATAAAACCTCCTTATCAGAATAATCCTGATCTCATTCGCCAAATGACTGCTGTATTAAATCAACTGACAATGTTTGGATTTTATTCAGAATGGACCGGGTACGGAACAACCAGTCAATGTCCTCCAAATCAGAGAAGGCTAGAATATTTTCCACCTGGATGGATCATGTCCAAATATCCAGGTCCAGCTTATGCGTACCGTGACTTTCGAGGCTTCTTAGCCTATATCACACATGAAAAGGAGAAAAAGTAATGGACTATCAGGATGTGATTGTCATTGGAGCAGGTGGAGGGGGAGCTGTTGTTGCAAAAGAGCTTGGAGAAAAAGGATTAAACGTACTAGTCCTGGAAGCGGGACCTTGGTACGGGAACAAAAGATGGCCAAATCCAAATGGAGCACCTGGAGATACATATAGCTCTACACCTGCTGATTTGGATGTAGTGTTGTATAAACAATTAATAGATAATAACGAAATGAACATGAATGATTTGGTTACTGGAAGATATCGTTGGGGTCCGGCTGACCGTATGCGTGCCCAGTGGTTTCGGAGTGCGAGCCAGAAGGGGATGGTTTGGCAATGTGCTGGTGTTGGAGGAACGACCCAAGTCTATACAGCCAATTGTCCCCGTGCCTATCCAATTGCAGTTGATGATAAATGGCCTCTATCCTATCGTGAACTTATTCCCTACTATGAAAATGTAGAAGCTACATTACCAGTAAATTTTGCACCTGTAACTGCCAAAGAGGAATTATTTTATTATGGAGCCAAAAAGCTCGGATTGCCAATGATCCCGACACTTGATGTGACAGTCCCGGGATATAGACCGCAGCCAAATGCCATTTTACCTCCCAACGAAAATATTAAAAATCCTATCATTTCAAACGAACAACTATCATGGATGGAGGGTTGTACACTTGCAGGCCACTGCATCAATGGCTGTTCGAACGGACCATCAGTAGAAAAAATCGCAAAACGATCAACAAATGTAAGCTATATCCCACTAGCTTTAAAAACAGGAAACGTTAGAATACGTCCTAATGCATTTGCTGTTAAGATCCTTTCTGAAAAAGATGGTGCCACTGGGCTTAGAGCGAATGGTGTAAAAATAAGGAATACATGGACAGGAGAAGAGGAAGTAGTAAGAGCAAAAATCATCGTAATGGCTTCCGGAAGTATTGAAAGTCCGCGTCTTTGGATGAATTCAGGATTACCGAAAAATACATGGGTAGGGAGAGGGTTAGTCAATCATTATATGGACTGGGTAACGGGGATTTTTAATGGAAAAGATTTACTTTCAATCATTGGAAATACAGAAATTAATCCGTTTGTTGGAAATACATGTGGAGCAAGGTTGGATTATCCAGGTTTGGGTGCATTGCAGTCAGTGGGGATGAGTCCTGGTTTAACGGCTTCTTTTTATGGAATAAGTGAATCTGGATATTCCTTCTTACATCCTCCTAAACCTGGTGATCCATGGGATGTGAAGGGAAGTCCGTTCGGGTGTGAGTTAAGTGAATGGATGGACGCCTATCCTAGATCCTTAAGTATTTTAGTATCAACAGATGATGATGTGGATCAGCGGAACGGAGTAACTGTAAATCCTCAGATTAGTGATGAAAATGGGCCTGTTCCGATCGTGAAGTATTCTCCTACTTACAAATCTGTTAAAAAACGCAGTGAGTTGATGAAATTAGCTGTTGACCTTTTACGTAAAGCAGGGGCAAAAAAAATAATATGGTCAAATTGGCCGCCTGGCATGATGATTCATATAGAGGGCACGATGAGAATAGGTTTTGTTGTTGATGAGAATTGTGAATCACTGCAAGTAAAGCGGCTATATATTGCTGATAACAGTGTCCACTTTAATGGTTTGGGTGGAGCAAATCCAACTCTTACAACACAGGCGTTAGCTGTTCGTACTGCTGAGAAACTAGTAGAAAGTTATTTTTACTAGCATTTTTCCTGATGAAATGGAAAAAATACCACCATAACAAATTATATCCGAGGATTGGTGGGAATTTTATATATGAGATTTTTTGAAGTGATTCATGATGCATTCGTACCTTTTATGGACGGAGAAAAAAGACCATTGACTGTAATGGAAGTTTCAAACCTTTGGTTTTTCCTGTTGGGCACTGAAACAACATTACGTAATGAAGAACTGGGGATTAATACGGCCCAAGACCCGGAGTTGAAAAGAATATTAAAGGATACAAAAACAACATTACATATCCCGATTAGAGATGAACTTATTGAGTTTCTTAAAAAGGAAGGTGTACCATTACCCAAATCAACTTCAGAAAAACCACTGGGAGAATTTCAGAGTATACCGGAGGGGGCAAAATTAAACGATGAAGAATTGGCGAATTTAATGTCCTATAATCTTGCTCAAGGGGTCAATTATGCAGCTAGAGGACTTTCAGAGTCAATTCGTGCAGATGTTGGATTGATTTTCTCGAAAATCATCTATAGGAAAACAATGGCCGGTTTAGTTGTCAAACAGTATTTGGATAAGAAGGAATGGCTTCGTATTCCACCTTTTTATAAAGCTTAGCTTATAGGTGATATAGGATTAGAAGAACTAAGGCTTTCACCATTAAATTGGTGATTAGTCTTAGTTCTTTTTAGAATCTTCTTGAAGTGAAAAATGATCTGTTTTTATAACCGGAATACATGATTCTTAATTTATAACTAAGTATATAGACTTTGTTTGGAAGGGAGAGTAAGGGGATATCTACTTGGTATTGCTGTTGCAATAGGTATAAGGTGTTGTTTTGGGAAAATGAGCACTAATACATAATTTGACAATTAAACCAAAAATTTTTAAACTATTTTTATAGACTTCCTTATTGAAAGATTGATAGAAATGAGACAAAAGAGAATAGTCTTCAGTCAATTATTAAAAAAGAAACAAATACTGGAACAGCTATCTTCCTTTGATATTGATCAGGTTATAGAGGATGTGAGTTCACGGTCCTTTTTCTTTAGTGATTGGATGATGACACATATGAATGGTATTACAGTGATAGACGAAAGGCATGAACAGCTTGGTGCTATCGTAGACCTTCTCGTTTTTCTGACAGATCAGTTAGATGATATTCAAGATGGTGACATACATGATGAGAAAGGTTTGATAATGAATCAGGCATTTATGCTGCTGCCACTAGCGTTGTCCTTGCTGGACGAGCTCCCGTTTTCCTTATTAACTATTAATAAAATGAAACAGATGTGTTGCAATTTGTTAGTTGATTGTGCAAACGGTCAAGCTCTTGATCTGAAGAATGGAGTCCAGAATGAAATGGACTATTGTAAGATGGTTATGCAGAAGTCTGGGGCGCTTTTTGCTCTAGCAGGCTCCATAGGTGCTATTGCTGCAGGTGTAGAAGATAATCGATTGCTAGAACAAATTAAGGACCATTCCCGTTATCTAGGTGTTGTTGCACAAATTTATAATGATATTGATGCTATCTATCAAATGACTACGAACACAGATCTTCAAAACAGACGGAGGATTCTTCCAATCCTATATATGATGCATGACTCCGATGGAGTAATCGGAAAGTATTATCGATCTGAGCTGACGTATAACGAATTAATTCAATTGAAGAATAATGTCATAAGAGAATTTGAATGTAAGGGTGCGAGGCCTTTTTGTCATTTTTATATAAAGCGTTTTGAAAAACAATATATACAAGCAGTGAAACAAAACCCCTTGTATTCTCATGACCTAACGAACTTTTTAAGTTATATTGAAAGGATGAATTAATATGCAGGAAATTATACAAACCCTAATGGAAAATCCAGATCTCATCGAGAAAATTAAAGCTGGGACAGTTCAGATGATTGGACTTACAGTAGAAGAAAATGAACTTCTAAAAGAAGTCTTTCAATCGAACTTAACCATAGACGCCTCGATAAGAAAAGCTTGGAGAAATTAAAGGGAAAAGCAGTAAGAGTCATAGGAATTGGATTCTTACTGTTTTTTATCATATATTTAAATTTCTTTAGTGTATCTACGTTGTACGTTGGGGTATTTGTCAAAGAAGAGGCTGGAACCTATAGGATCAATTATTTAGATGAAGTAGGGGCGGGTTATATAGCCGGTTTACAAATTGGAGATAAGATCGTAAGGATAGATGGTCAGGATTCATTTGGCGATTTCATTGTTAATAGAAGAGTAGAGCAAGTCTCAAGTATCACTGTGGAAAGAAATAACGAAAAGCTTGATTTTATATTTACTCACTCTTTAAAATTAATGAATCAATATATTACTTATGTATTAATGCCGTTGTTTGTTTTAATGTTGTCCGTACTTGCAATGATCATTTCAAATAGAAAATTACTTTATAGTAATAAGCATTTTGAGTTAGTTTTCTTCTTACTAACATTATCTCTATGCTTAGTGACAGCATGGCTATATGGGAAACAATTTTTATATATAAGACATATTTATACCCTGTCCCTTTTACTGTTGCCTTATCTTTATTTTAAATTAGTATTAAATATGGTAGTTGAGCAGGTAGAGGTGAGTTGGGAAAAGAAGGTACGTCAATTTTTGGGTTTTAGTACGATCGTTCTTATTATCCTCTATTACTTGGTTTTAACCTTTCTCCCTGTTTTTTCCGGACAAATCTTTTTGGTCAGTTTTTTTCTGACGATTGCGTTAGCGATTATCCTTTTACTTTTTCTAAAACATAAAGTGAAAGATACAATGTATGAGAAGAGAACACAGGTAATGTCACGTACTTTATTGGTAAGTGTTCTTCCGTTTATCAGTCTTTATTTAATTCCGGATTTAATCGTGGGAGCCTATTCGTTACCACTTGAACTGTCACTGCTATTCCTTTTGTTTATTCCGATAACACTACTGTATGTATTGGTTACCGATAACTATTACTTTGCTAATCTAACCATAAACAAGCTACTATATTATTTTTTTATTGCGATTATATTAGCATTCCTATGTATCATCGTAATTTTGGCATTTGGGTTTCATACGCTAAAGGGGTCTACTGTTGTACAATTATTTGGCAGTTTATTGATCATATCTATGGTTTTTTTATTTATAAAAGAAGTACTGGACAGAAGATTGCGAAACCGTCTTTTTTCTGACCGTACCTTTTACTTAGAGAGTTTAACGAAGTTGAATTCCCTAATCCGAACAGAAAACAATCGTGATCATATACTTAAAGTAGTGGAGTTAGAAATGAGAGACGTACTTGGTATGAAAGATGCCCACATAGAACAAATTAGAAATTCATCTGACATGGGAGCGAACCATTCTAAATCTAGTAAACAAATTAGAATTGAGATAGGTAGAGAGGGGATGACTCGCTACGAAATCGTGGGGAGAATACATGGACAGAGAAAGCTAAGTAGTATACAAAATGACTGGGTTAAAATTGTAAATTCCTATCTAACAATGAAGTTTGAGAATCTAAAGCAGATAGAAGAGGTAGTTTCTGAGTTAGAGAAACGAGTTAATCAGAAGGAGCATGATCAGTGGATCGAAAATTTGTTTTTTAATTGGGCTGAAAAGGAAAGAATGAACCTAGCTCTTGATCTTCATGACACGGTTTTACAGGACATGATTCTTCATAGAAGACAGTTGGAACGTCACCGTATAGATTTGGAAAAAGGATATGATCAGCAGTTTTATCTTTCGCAGACTAAACAGCTTGAGGAGAATGCAGAGGACATGATAGCGATAACTAGAGAGACACTTCAAGAACTCCAACCTCCTGATGAAAGGTTTAAGGATTTAAAAGAAGTGTTGGAAAGCTTTATTAGCAATAAAGTGCTACGCTCATCATACAAAATTAACTTAGTCTATCAGGTTAATGGTGACATTTCACCTCAACTTTATCGAACAATCTTTCGTCTTATCCAGGAGTTAGTAAGTAATGGAATTAAACATGCTGAAGGGACTCAGATCAATATTCAAATAGAAGAAAAGGAAGAGCATCTTTTTATTTCTTATGAAGACGACGGAAAAGGGATACAAATGGAGGAAGATTTGAATAAAGATAATCACTTTGGAATTTTTGGAATGAAACAGCGTGTTTCGGCTAGAGGTGGAACGATTCACATATCGAATAAGATAACAACTGGACTGAAGATTTATATAACTCTACCTTTATAGTAGGTGACTTGGCGGAATGACTAATGTATTAATAGTAGATGATCATATAGCAGTAGGTATTGGAACGAAAGCAATTATTAATGAGCTTGAAGCCGTAAATGTAACGCTTGCTAGTACAAAAACAGAGTTATCAAACATTTTACAAACTCAGTATTTTGATCTCGTGCTGATGGATATACATCTCCCAGGAAAGAATGGATTAGAATGGGTGAAGGAGATTAAAATAAAATCTCCGCAAACGAAAGTGATCATGTACACTGGCTTAGATGTTGAATCACATTTTAATTTATGTTTAGAAATGGGAGCAGATGGGATCGTTAGTAAAAATAGCTCAAGTGACCAGATTAAACTAGCTGTTCAGTCAGCTTTACAAGGACATATTTTAATGCCGTTAGAACTAGTTAAGAAAATAAGAGTAACACAAGTGGCGGCAAATAACGCCGTAGAAAGAGTTGTGTTAACAGAAAGAGAGCAGCATGTGCTGATTGAAGTAGCTAAGGGAACAACTAATTTTCAAATTGCAGAGATGCTGTTTTTAAGTCAACGTTCTGTCGAAAGAGAATTAAGTTCTATTTATAAAAAACTGGGAGTAGCTTCACGAATTGAAGCAGTTGAAAAGGGAGTAAAGGAAGGATTAATACCTGAAATTATAATTAAATAACTAAAAAAACTATTCTGAGACCATGCCAGAATAGTTTTTTTATTTAACGAAGAGACACCGCAAAAAAACATGGATAAGCTACATTCATAATGGCGGACAGCCGACAAATCATGTCGGTGTAGGGAGAGTGATTCCTTGGTACGATTGTTTTAGAAAATAAATGAAACAGATATGGAAAATATCCAGGAGGCCTTATGGAACAGAGTCAAGCAGGCAAATCACTCAATCTTATTTACGCTTTTATTTTTTTGCCACATGTCTTTTTAAATCATTTTTATCAAAAAACGAACAGTTATAGAAATGCTTGGATCTTATTCTTTGGTATTCAGTTTACATTGTTAGGGTTTTATCTATCAATCTTCCCATCTATTGTTCAGATGTTATCGAGAGTTTTTGAAGTAAATCAATTAGAGTATTCAGCAAACGTTGACCATTTGATTAAGACTCTATTAACCTTCTTAGGAGTCTTTCAATTTTCAGCAATGACTTTAATGAGTTTTCTTTTCTTACATATAGCTGGTGTGCTTTTCGGAGGAAATGGAACAGCGAAGAAGTTTTTTGTAACCTATATATTAGCTACGATTCCTATTGGGTTTAAATTTTTATTATTAACTGTGTTCTCTCTTTTCTTAGGAAGTGATTTTTCCTTTTCCTATATTTATTCGGAGGAAAAGGGGCCATTAGCTACCTTAATTAATCTAGTCATTGATCCATTCTTTTGGTGGTCAACCATTCTTGGTTGTATCGCTTTGAAAGAAGCTCATGGTCTTTCATTTGCCCGGTCGATTGTCATAATGGGTGGAATGTTCATCTTAGGTATTCTATCGGTTTCGTCACTTTTGCTCATCAAATAGCAAGATTTGTGAAGGACAAAAAAATTACCGATCGTACACTACTGAAAGGAGGTGATAAAATGAGCATGGTTCTTAGAACGAACAATATGATTAAAGCAATTGGTGTTATAGGATTTCTTTCATTAATAATGGCGGTCACTTATTCAATGGGTTCAACTGATGCGTCATCTGCAATGCTTTCTGTGCAGGGGATTTCAGATTCATTTGCCCTGGATTTAGCGACTAACTTAAAGATTAGTGAGAGAACAGCATATGCTGCGATTGGAGTCATTTTAGTGACATCTGATATTCTAACAGCATTAAGTTTATTAGCTGCCGTTCTTGGAGGTGTAGGTCTTATCACAGCTGGAATGGTGCAAACAGCTAAAGCGTTAGCAAAGAAAAAAGGAAAAGAATACGCTGCAAAATGGTAATCATATATGAAATTGAGGGAGGGGAAAATATATTTTTTCCCTTTCTTGTTTGTAAATAAGGAGAAAATATGATTAATAGAGAGATTGTTCGTGCAAATATCTATTTAACATATAGAAGAAATCTAAATAGACTTCTTTTCTTTTTTCCAACAGGAGAAAGATTGCTGAAACAAAAACGGTTATACCTTATTTTTATTGGTCTTTTCGCTATGTACCAATTTATTATTTATAATTTAGTTACAATTATTGGGTCATATTTTTCTACTAGTATGATTCACATTATTGTAAATTTACTTATTTTTTGGTCTTTCATGAATAGTTTGAGGTCTTCTACAACTACGCTACAAAGATACGCTTTTCCAGAGGATTATGTCATTCTATATACAGCTAGAGCGAATCCATATGAAGTACTGTTTGTCAGGTTTATGACATCAATTGTATTGCATGTTATTTTTTCTTATATCCTTATTTTGTTTCCTGTATTATTTTGGATTGCAATATATCTTCATCTCACTTTTAAACAAGGTATCCTTCTGATGGTTGTGATCTTCTGTTTTATCATTTTTTTAATAGGAATGATTTCCTTATATTCATCTATTACATACATAATTTATATTAAAATTATTCACTATGCCCTAAGCTCTTTTTTGAAACGAAGTTTTACGTTAGTTTTTGTATCAGCTATGTCTGCCATAACGACAATGGTGGTCGGTTGGGTAGGCTTTCAATATTTTGGGAACCAGGATCTCTTTTTTGCGGTTACTCAATTTGTAGAGACTTTTCATTTAGATCTAGTTTTCACTAGTGAATATCTACCAACAAACTGGGTGTTTAATCTTGTGGAGAATCATAATCGTGTTATTTATTATATAAGTCTTTTCTTGCTTATTGGTGTTAGCTCGATATTTATAGCTAATCAAGTTGTATTAAAAAAAGTGAAAATACAAGATGTTTCCACGTTATCTGAAACCAGTAGAGAGCTTTTTACACAAAAAAGAGGTACTATCTTTAAGTTTAGTCGGTGGCTCGAAAGAATCATGCCGATCAATTTGGTCGCGATAATGAGAAAAGATCTGTTGGCAATCAGCCGAGCAAATTTTGTTATCAAAAAACGATTATATTTAGCAGCGTATATGCTCGCTACCGAGATAGGGGCATTAATAGGGTTAAGTGTGTTGCAACAATGGTTTGACTTTCCAAAACTACTAATCATTTATCCGATATTGTTTGCAATTACCTACAATGTGTCATTATTAGGAGATGGTTTGCTTGGGATCACATCTGCTGATGCCGAGAGGGAAAATTTATTTTTGTATAAAAATAGTGGCGCCTCACTTTATCAACTAATTACTGCGAAAGCGACTATTCATGTAGTGATTATTTTAATAATGGTGAATTGTTTATTCATAGGGGTGTTAGGCGGTTTTAGATTGGAGGCTCAAACAGCTCTTATTATTTTTATAGCGATTAATTCTATGACTCTGATACTAAGTTCAGCACAGGTTATTGGTACATTTCTTTATCCTAGGCTTGATTGGGAAAACTACGAAGACATTGGGTCATCACTTAAAGCTTCTGTCTTTGAGCATTCCATTCTTGGGATTGTGTTAACATTGAATTTAAATATATATGGAGTCCTTGGTTTTTTATTATGGAGAAATTTCATCGGAACCAGCACTTTTGCTGTTATTACTTGCGTAAGCTCAATCGGCTTGCTTATAGCCTTTTTTGTATTTTACTACTATTGGATTAAACGAATCGGGACCACAAATTGGGAGGTTAAGAGGTGATTGTTCATCATGTTACGAAAAGCTATGGGGATCAAAGTGTTTTAAATCAAGTGAATATAACAGTAAGAGAAGGAGAAATTTATGGTTTACTGGGTCCAAATGGTGCAGGGAAATCTACACTAATAAAATGTATACTGGGTATGGTTAAGCAAGATGAAGGTGAAATTATCATCAGAAATTGTAAGGTTGATCTAAAAAGGTCTAATTATTTGAAGAATATTGGGTATGTTCCTGATTCACCTTTTTTATATAATTATCTAACACCTAGAGAATACCTAGAGTTTATTTCTGATTTACAGGGAGTGCCGGCTGGACAAAAGCATAACAATATTAATTACTTGCTCGAGCAGTTTTCGTTACTGGACCGGCAGGATGATATGATTTCAACATTTTCTCATGGGATGAGGCATAAGTTGTCAGTAGCAGGAGCGATTGTTCATAAGCCGCATGTTTTATTGTTAGATGAACCATTGAGCTCTTTTGATCCTCCAACAACTAAGTTTATGAAAAGCTTCTTAAAGGACTATGCTAGCAAAGGGAATATCATTTTTATGTCTACTCATCTAGTAGATATTGCCCAACACCTATGTGATCGGGTTGGCATTTTGCTAAATGGGAGTATTTTAAAAGAATACGAAGATTTAGAGGACCTAAGGGATTTTGAAAATCTTATCATTCGTGATATGGAAGCTACAAATGCAGATATTTCTTAAGCGAAATAGTAGAGTTATAGTGGCAGCGTGTAGTTGCTATGCTGTGGGATTGCTTTTAGGAATTATATTTAGTAATGTCTTGCCGGTTGATAAACCCGTAACGAGTGAAAACCCTACGATTATGGAGTTTTTTATTCATAACTTAGTAGCGGATTTACTCATTAGCTTTACTATTTTTACTTTTGGTATTTTTACAATGGTTCTTCTTGTCATGAATGGTTTCCTTGTAGGCCTTTCCGCTGTTCATAGCTTAGAATTAGGCAATAGCATGCCATATGTTTTAGTCGCCTTATTACCGCATGGAGTTTTTGAAATTCCGTCTATGATTGTAGCAGGGGCTATTGGGTTTAAACTATTAGATACGGTTATGATGAAACTGAAAGGGAAGAGTAAAATCTATCTAATTCAGGATATTAGTATCTTTCTTGTGATGATTGCCTGCTTCACCCTAATAGCTGCTGTAATAGAGGCAACAGTAACCCCATTTTTATTAACATTACTTTAATGGAGAAGGAGATTGTCATGTTATTTAAAAAATTAAAGGTAGATCAGCTGTTGGATGAAACAGAAGAAGAAAGTACAGGGAATAATAGTACAGCTTATATAGCAATATTTTTTATTTCTATAGTTGCTGCTGTTTGTATGGTTTTTATTAGGGTGGAATATTTCTTGCTTACATTATTTGCTCCTGCAATCCTAATAATGGTGATCCGACCACCTTTTCAAACGAAGAAAGGACTTTTTCGAGTGGTTAGCTTGTTGTATCTATTATTTCTCCTTTTTATCACGATGTTATGGACTTCAAAATAATGTAAGAATGGATATATTTATGGTATAGGAGTATAAAACTGTAGTGGTTTATCGACATTGAATAAACCGTGTTGTTTAAGAGAGGAAAACCCCTTCGCAATATGTATGTGAAGGGGTTTTTAATACTGATTTTCTAAGTTTTTTATGAGAATAAATCTAAATTTCTTATTTTTGGGACAATGAACCTGTCCCTCCGTACCACTTGCCTTCTTTACGCTTTTTTGCGTATTCTGCAGTAGCTGTGTAAAGGACGTCTGAGGAGGAGTTAAGGGCTGTTTCACAAGAGTCTTGTAAAACACCGATAATGAATCCTACTGCTACGACTTGCATGGCCACATCGTTTGAGATTCCGAATAAGCTGGATGCTAATGGAATGAGTAAAAGTGAACCACCGGCAACACCTGAAGCACCACAGGCAGAGATAGCTGATAAAACGCTAAGGATGAGTGCCGTTCCCATATCAACTTCAATACCTAGAGTATTTACAGCAGCAAGAGTTAAAACAGAAATTGTTACAGCTGCTCCAGCCATATTAATTGTTGCGCCTAATGGAATGGAGACGGAATACGTATCTTTATCTAAATCAAGTTTTTCACATAGACTCATATTAACAGGGATGTTTGCTGCTGAACTACGTGTAAAGAACGCTGTGATTCCACTTTCTTTTAAACATCTAAATACAAGCGGGTATGGATTTTGACGAATGTTGATAAACACAATAATTGGGTTTACAACAAGGGCGATAAAGAACATACAGCCTAGTAAAACTAACAATAATTTTCCGTAATCAAGCAGTGCTGACAACCCATTAGTTACAAGGGCTTCAAACACAAGTCCCATAATACCAAGCGGAGCTAAATTTATGATCCACTTTACAATTTGAGAAATGGCATCTGAAAAGCTAGCAAGCATATTTTTAGTTGAGTCAGGTGCATGCTTTAATGCGATGCCAAGTAAGACAGCCCATGCAAGAATACCGATATAGTTAGAATTTATGAGAGCATTAACAGGATTGTCGACAATGTTAAAGAGCAATGTCTGAAGGACCTCGGTTATGCCGCTAGGTGGTTCAAATCCTTCGGCCCCTGTCTTAAGTGTTAAGGTTACAGGGAAGATAAAGCTTGCCACAACAGCGACAAGACCTGCAAGAAATGTACTAATTATATATAGGATAATAATAGATTTCATGTTTGTTTGCTGGCCGCTCTTATGTTTAGAGATGGCATGCATGACCAAAAATAAAACCAATACAGGTGCAACAGATTTTAATGCACCTACAAATAAAGAACCAAAAATAGTAACCCATTTTGCTCCATCAGGGACTGTTAAAGCGAGGATAACACCGATGATAATCCCCACAATAATACGAGTTACCAAGCTGAGTTGGTTCCATTTGTGAAATAAACTCTTCATTTTTGTGTGCCTCCGATTCTATGTTGAAGTCTTAGAAGTCCTTCATTGCGTTGATACATTAATACGTATAATCATACATAGAAGTTAGTTTAACACGAATAATGTCGATTGTGAATGGAAGGTAAAAATTGTTTTTTAGAATTTTATGAAAAATAGTTCATTGAAGTCAATTGATAGATTTTTGGTCAAAGTTGATAAATTAATAGCGAAAGTTGAGAGATTTTCCTTGGAAGTTGAAAGACTTATGGGAATAAATTTCACAGTAAGATTATTTTCCAAAATATTCTTGACTCTATTAAGAAAAGGGATTATATTTTAATTAACAAAATGTTAATTAATTGGTGGTGCTAGGAATGAGTAGAAAATCGAATGGATTTATAACACCGGATGGATATACGAGTGATATTGCTGTATTTACCATTACTTCTGAACATAATGGAGATCACAAGCCTCCATTAAAAAAACTTAAAATCATGCTTATTAAGCGTAGTGAATCTGATCATGAGGGTAATCCAAATATGGAGGCGGGGAAGTGGGCATTACCTGGAGGGTTCGTCCGGTCTACCGAAACTTCATTACAGGCAGCAGAACATAAGCTTGAAGAGGAAACAGGTATCAGCGGATTGCGGATAAAACATTTTGGCACGTATGATTCTCCAAACAGAGATAAACGGGGATGGATTATTTCAAATGCTCATTATGTCATTGCGAAAGAAGAAGCATTGAGAAGTCGTAAGACAACATATGATGCATCAGATATTCAGCTCTTTACGATCAATGAGGTTATAAGCCTTCCTCTTGCTTTTGATCACCGTCAAATTATTGATGATGCGCTTTGGTTTATAAAAAAGGATATGGCTCTTACAACACTTGCCCAACATTTTTTACCAGAAGAGTTTGTGTTATCTGAATTACAAGGTGTTTTGTTAACAATTTTAGATGATTCATCCATATCGACCGATGCTGCTTTTTTTAGAAAGGCACCAAAGCTGCCGTTCATTGAAGCAGTAACGGAGAATGGTCAACTGAAGAAATCAAATCAATACTCGAAAACACCTGCTCAGCTCTACCGGTTTACAGATTTCCAGCCGATGGTTTCAATCTATAACCAAAAACTTAAGGGATAAAGGAGAGATGTTTAGATGTTGAGAGATTGGACATTATTTGAAAAGTTATGGCTGATTATTTTTACTGCTGTTAATGTTTATCTTTTCTTTGCTTGGTCTGATTCACTCATTGGGTTAATTTCTTCTATAACAGGAATGCTTTGTGTTGTGTTAGTAGCAAAAGGGAAAATTTCAAACTACTATTTTGGGATTATTCAAACATCGACCTACGCGTATATTTCTTATGGGTACGGTCTATATGGAGAGGCAATGTTAAATGGATTGTTTTATCTACCGGTCCAATTTATCGGGATCTATCTCTGGAATAAGCATAGAACAAATCAAGGCGTTAGTGGTGAGGATGTAAAGGTAAAGCGGCTCTCAAAGGCAGGATGGTTGTATACAATATCAACTGCTGTGATTCTTATTATCGCCTATGGGTTTTTTCTGAAGTATTTAGGCGGAAGTAGTATCTGGGCTGATTCAGCGACAAATGTATTGTCTGTAATGGCACAGATTTTAATGTTAAAACGATTTGCCGAACAATGGTTACTATGGATATCTGTCAATATCCTATCTATTTATCTATGGATTAGTGTACTCCTTTCACAAGGTGGAAACGACTTCTCAATGCTGGTTATGTGGACAGCGTTTTTAGTAAACAGTATTTATGGATATATCAATTGGAGAAAGTTATATTCAAAGCAATATACGGAGGCGGAGTAAATGACAGTAGGGTTTATAGGTGGGAAATTTCTGCCGCTTCATCTTGGGCATGTTTATGCTATCATTCATGCATCTACAATGGTCGATGAACTTTATGTTGTATTGTCTCATAGTAAAAAGCGTGATTCAGAGCTGTTCACTGAGTCAAAAATGGAATATATACCGTCTCAAGTTCGATTACGTTGGCTATCTCAATTAACAAGAGATATGCCGCAGGTTAAGGTTATTTCAATAGAGGATAACCATGGAAATGATGATTATAATTGGGCAGAAGGTGCCGAGTTAATAAAAGGAAAAATTGGAAAACAAATTGACTATATATTTAGTTCTGAGTATGAATATGGAGAGATATTTCAGGAGTTGTATCCGGACTCCAAGCATGTGTTGATTGATCCGGAACGTCATTCAGTCAGCATATCTGCGACAAAAATCCGTCAAGAAGGTGTATTTAATCATTGGGAGTTTATACCTGATATAGTGAAACCCTATTTTGTAAAGAAGATTGTCATCGTTGGAACAGAGAGTTGTGGAAAATCAACCCTTACCAGAAACCTTGCAAAATTATATAACACAACCTATGTATCTGAATATGGTCGTACTGTTTGTGAGGAATTAGGCGGGTGTGATGGAGTTATCACCAAGGAAGATTATCACAAGATTGCGTATGGTCATAAAATGGAGGAATTTAAGGCGATAGAAAAGGCGAATAAACTTGTCTTTATTGATACAGAGGCAATAGTTACACAGTTTTACTCTAACCTTTATAATCAGGAGCATCAACCTGTTCTTGATGAAATAGCCAAATTACAAGATTATGATCTTTGGTTATTTTTAGAGCCAGATGTTAAATGGGTTGATGATGGTTTAAGGGTTCATGGGGAAGAAGCAATGCGAGTTCATAACAATGAATCCTTAAAAGAATTACTAGATAATCAAAAAATCACTTATAAAATCTTGAGTGGTGATTATCACAGGCGTCTTATCTCTGCTGTTGAATTAATAGAAGAGTTGCTATAAAAAGGTTCAAGTTTTCTTAGTGTATTGGAATCGTCTGTTTTAAAAGGAATTTAAAAACTTTATTCATGGTGAGTTGAATTAATGAGAATAACTAGGTCAATTTTCGCTTATATTTCACTATACTTTGGTATAATTTTTGGAAGTGTAGAAGTTACTTGAAGTATCAGAATTTATATGTTTTGTACTTAGTTTAGGTGTCTAGCTCCAGGCGCCATCGGCTCGAGGTCATAAGTCGAATAGGAATCGAAGGCAAAGAACGCCATCTATTCCTATTCGCCTTATGCTTGTCGCCGATAGACGGGCGCCTTGCGCTTTTACTATGCAAACAAGAAGTAGAGGAATGTTCACTATGAATAAAGTGTTTACTAAAAATGCAGATGAAGGCTATCTTTTAGCTGAAAAGCAAGCATCTCATTATTTTTCATCATTATATAAGCAGTTGTCACAGAAAACATATGTAACAACGTTAACGAACGATTTTGCGTCATGGAAACAGCATCATCTTGGGTCTAACAGGTTATTGTCCTTCTTTTCTCGTTGGGAGAAAAAAGATGATTCACAGAATTACAACAAATATATTCAATGGATGGAGAAAAAAGGGAAACTCGATCATTATCTGGAGAGAAGTGTTTCATACATTTATATGCGGGATCTCGGTAAGACATTGTATGAACCGGAAACAAGGTCCAGGATTCAACATGTAGTTCAATCATTAAAAACTCAACTTGTGCAAACTTCTGACTCATTAGAGGAGAAGTTTGACATGTCTTTTTTATACCGATGGGCTAAGAAGGAAGGAATTGAATCGACCTTCATTTGGCTGATTCATAAACTTAAAACGGTATCTCTTCATATTCCGAAGGGGATGGATGCGACACATGCTCAAAGAAAATTAATCAAAATCATTGCCGGTGTGGTTATGCATGCAATTGAGGAGATGGAGGAGGATCTTTTACCGAAAGAGCGGTCTCGACAGCTTAATGAGGCCATTCGACTTGGGTATGCTTATGGTCTCACCTACCCTTTTATTGATGATCTTCTGGATTCCAAGGTTTTATCAGAATACGAGAAAAGGGCGTATTCTGAGTTAATCCGGACAACACTTGTTACAGGATCGGTACCTGACTTAGGAGAGTGGAAAGGTGGAAATAAAGAATTAATAATATTTATCCATTCTGAGCTTAAACAAGCGTTTGATTATATTAAGGTCTATCAGAGTCCCGAAAAGATGTCATCCTTCTTAGAACAGTCATATGTGTTTTTTCATTCCCAGGAAGAGGATCGTATGAAGGATCTTGAGAATGAAAAGTATACAAATGAGGAGTTGTTCATCCCTGTCATATTAAAATCAGCTTCATCCCGTTTGATCGTTCGGTCCGTGTTGAACACACCTGAAGATGAAGGATTTGAAAGCAGAACATTCTATTATGGGATTTATAATCAATTGGCTGATGATTTTGCTGATATGTTTGATGATATGAATGCTGGAGCGGTCACTCCCTACACCTATTATTTAACATACCATAATAAACGGGATGATCTTATTAACCCGTTTGAATTGTATTGGACCGTCATTTCTCATTTGATCCATAATATCTACCATTCTGATCCGATGACATGTGAAGTCATGCTTGATCGTGCGATAAATGGTTTAAAGAGGTTTAAACAGAGAATTGGAACAAAAAAATACAATGAAGTAATGAAGGTTTTTACTTCTGACATCACTGAGTTCAATCATATGATTCAACAATTCGTCCAAAAAGCAACAGATGTGGACTTTTTTGATAAGTTGCTCAGAGATCATATTATCACAACCATAAACAGTAACCGTGAAGAACAGGATAAATTCATCAAGACCGTCCGTGAAGTCAGGAATAGGATCAATCCAATTTTACAGCTTTCTTATGAAACTTCTACTTCTATTGAAGAGAATTCAATTGTCGAGGCAGCGAATTACAGTCTTGAAGGTGATGGAAAGCGATTAAGACCGATCATGACATGGGTAATTGGAGTGGATGTCTACGGATTGGATATGACAGCCATCCAGCCGCTATTAAAATCGTTAGAATATATGCATACCGCATCTCTCATATTTGATGACCTGCCAGCTCAGGATAATGCACCTATTCGTCGAGGGCGTCCTACTCTTCATGAAATGTATACAACAGCTACAGCAGAGTTAACAGGACTTTTTCTTACCCAAAAAGCAGTGAAGGAACAAGCATCTTTAAATATGTTTGATCCAAAGACAGTCTTAAATTTGATTCAATATTCTGCTCAAATGACAGCAGATATGTGTAAAGGGCAGGCAATGGATTTAGAGTCAAAAGGAAAGAAGCTGACGTTGGAGCAATTAAATGAAATGTGTTTTTATAAAACAGGTCTAGCCTTTGAAGCTTGCCTCATTATGCCGGCCATCCTTGCTCATGCAGATGAAAAGGAGATGGAAGATTTAAAAACCTTTGCCTATCATGCAGGCATAGCTTTTCAAATTAAAGATGATTTGCTTGACTTTGAGGGAGAATCCAATCAACTTGGAAAGTTAGCAGGTATTGATGCAGAAAATGATAGTTCAACCTTTGTGTCTGTTCTAGGTGTTGAAGAGGCAAAAAAAGAGATGTGGGAACACTACTGTTTAGCTATGAATGCATTACAAGAGATGCCCCGTCATATTCCTTTTTTGAAACATTTATTATCCTATTTTGTAAACAGAGACCGCTAACTTTAGAAATGGACCTTTAATTGGGTATAATAGAATGAACACAAGAGAGACTAATTTTGAACCGAATCAGACAAAAAAACAATTGTAAAAAGGAGATCCATCCAAATGACAAATGATAATGTAGAAAAAGCCGGATGGAATTTAGATAATAGCTATGCCCGTCTTCCAAAAAATCTGTTTAGTCATCAACATCCAACTCCTGTAAAGTCCCCAACACTCATTAAGCTTAATGAGACTTTAGCAAAAGCGCTTGGGTTAAACGTGCAGGAGCTGAAAAGTGAGGAGAGTTTAGCTGTTTTTGCGGGTAATCAAATTCCAGAAGGAGCAACACCACTCGCACAAGCTTATGCAGGTCATCAATTTGGACACTTTAATATGTTAGGGGACGGTCGAGCTGTTTTGCTTGGCGAACAGCAGGATCCTCATCATGAAAAATTTGATATTCAACTAAAAGGATCAGGACGTACACCGTACTCTCGTGGAGGAGATGGCCGTGCAGCCCTTGGGCCGATGCTTCGTGAATATATCATTAGTGAAGCTATGCATGGTCTTGGAATTCCAACAACCCGAAGTTTAGCAGTTGTCACAACAGGGGAGTCCATTTTGCGTGAAACAGAGCTACCCGGGGCTATTTTGACCCGTGTAGCAGCAAGTCATATTCGTGTGGGAACATTTCAATATGTAGCACAATGGGGCACAGAAGAGGAATTAAAAGAGTTAGCTGATTACACTATTGCCCGACATTATTCAGAACTAACATCAGATGAGAACCGATATCTTTCATTTCTGAAGGCTGTAGTAAAACGTCAGGCAAAGCTTATTTCGAAATGGCAATTAGTTGGATTTATTCACGGTGTAATGAATACGGATAACATGACAATCAGCGGGGAAACAATTGATTATGGTCCATGTGCTTTTATGGATACGTATAACCCTGCGACAGTGTTCAGCTCTATTGATGTTCAAGGCCGTTATGCATATGGTAATCAACCGAACCTTGCCGGTTGGAATCTTGCCCGTTTTGCAGAAACGTTATTACCTCTTCTTCATGATGATATAGAAGAAGCGGTCAAGATTGCCCAAGGTGTTATTTCGGAATTCCCTGATCTGTATGACTCCTATTGGCTTCATGGAATGAGAGCAAAATTAGGGATTTTTAATAATGAGGAAGAGGACTTCACTCTTGTTGAGAATTTGTTAAATATCATGGAAAAAAACAATGCTGACTATACAAATACGTTTAGAGCATTAACATTTGACACCATTGAGGAAACTGATTTAGCTAGTAAAGAAGATTTCAAAAAGTGGTATGATCAGTGGAAGGAAAGACAAGGCAGACAGAAGGAATCGGATAAGGAAGCATTTGAACTGATGAAACGAAGTAATCCGGCAGTTATTCCGAGAAATTACCGCGTGGAAGAAGCATTGGATGCGGCCGTTGAAAAAGGGGAATATCGCGTGATGGAGCAGCTGCTCGAAGCGTTATCAAATCCTTTTGCACACACACCTCAACAGGCTAAATATTGTACAGTCCCTACTGATTTAGATGGTACGTACAAAACTTATTGTGGAACATGACAAACGATTTAGAATTTTAATACCATATAAAAATGCTGCCCTCTAGTGTTGAGGTGGCATTTTTGTGTTGGAAACTGTTAATTCATTCCAGTGATGAATAGATTCCATAATTGTTTCTAGTCCTTTATACTAGTTTAGTATGTGTTTTGAAGGTAAAAGACTCGTTTGTAGTCGTTTTTATAGATTAATAGTAAGAAGGAGGAACACAATTGACCATATCTAAAGGAGAAATGATGGTGGCTGAAATTAGCCATTTAGATGAAAAGGGCTCAGGTCGAGCAGAGGTTTGGCGAAAAAATGAATTGGGAAATCCGAAGAAACTAAAGCTGACGATACCAATGACACTTCCAGGAGAGAAAGTGCGCGTGACGGTTGACCAGCCTGAAAGAAAAAGAAGAAAGGCGATGCCTGATGAGATTGTAGAGGCACACGAGGATCGAACAGCACCACTGTGTCCACATTTCGATAAATGTGGAGGATGTGTATGGCAGCATTGGAGCTATTCGGCTCAACTAAACGAGAAAACGAAACATGTTCAGCATGCGATCCAAGCCCAAGGGTTTGATCCAAAACTAGTGAAAGAGACAATGGGAATGGACGAGCCTTGGCGCTATCGTAATAAAATGGAGTTTACATTTTCTCCTGAAGGTGCTCTAGGTTTACATGAGCAAGGCAACTTCCGTAAAATCATTTCGCTTGAAACTTGTTTAATTGCAGGAAAAGAAATGGTAGAAGCAGCAATGGAAGTGGCAGAATGGGTGAAAGTTCATCAATTGAAGGGGTATAATAAGGACCTTCATGAAGGTTTGCTTCGTCACTTGATGGTGAGACAATCCTTTGCAACAGGTGAAATCATGCTGGCTGTTTTTGCAACAGAGTCACCACAGGAACATCAAGAAGCTGTTCGTGACTTGGCAGAACGTATTGAACAGAAGTTTCCACAAGTTAAAAGTTTATTATGGCTTGAAAATACAAATTGGGCTGATCGAACGCAAGCGGAGAAAAGCCACATCTTAGCTGGCCGCGATTTTATTCATGATGAAATGGATGGATACAAATTCCGTCTTTGGTTTGATACGTTTTTCCAAACAAACCCTACTCAAGCACAGAAATTAGTTGATCTAGCTATTGAAATGGGAAAACCGCAGAAAACAGAAAGAATGATCGATTTATTCTGTGGGGTTGGAACGTTCTCCCTTCCGTTTGCTAGTAAAGTAGGGAAGCTTGCAGGAATAGAAATAGTAGAAACATCGATAGAATCAGCTAAACGAAACGCAGAAGACAATGGAATTTCAAATACGGAGTTTTTAGCGAAGGATGCACGAAAAGGAATTGACCAAGTATTAGAGAGCTTTGGTCACCCGGAACTTCTTCTACTCGATCCGCCTCGTTCAGGTGCCGGTGGTAAAGTGATGAGAAGAATTGGACGCTCAAAACCGGAGCGAATTGTTTATGTATCATGTAATCCAGATACATTTGCTACAGATATTAAAGAGCTTGAACCATTCGGATATCAACTAAAAATGGTGCAGCCTGTTGATTTGTTCCCACATACTGTTCATGTCGAATGTGTGGCATTACTGGAACTTCAATAATTTTTAGAGATAAGAGGAGGGAGGATTTCTCCCTCTTTATTTGTATCAAATTTTGTCGGAAATTCCCGAATAGTGAATAAATCTTGAAAATCGAAAATAAATGAGATGGAACAGTAAATAAATTCAAATAATAGAAAATAAATTAGAAAAATAGTAAATAAAAGCTCAACCTAAAGATTTTCCATTAGTCGTTTCGCGATTTTTTCGTAATCATCCCGGTCAATTCCAGGTGCAAATTCCTCAGGTAATTCTTCTAAGTTCGGAATTGGTGCCCCTTTTGGAGCTCCCTCTTTTACAGTGAGCCGATCTCCGCTTTCAGGATTCGTCCCTTTCCAAATTTGTCTTATATCAGCATAATCCCCTACATCATTCCATGTATAAAGGATGTTACCTAGTCCTTGATCTTCAAACTTGCGGGCATGATCAAATTTTCGGTTAGATAAATCAGGGATAGGGACCATTTTTTTGACATCTACTCCGGTAGCGATTTCCAGTGCTTTGGCATAGGCTAAAACATGTGTACCGCCGCGAACCAGCAAATATCCGATCATTTCTCTTGCTGTTTCATGCTCAGTCATTTCATAGACTCGCATTTTATGAGTTCGTGCACCAACTTCAAGGAAGAAGTTATGAAGTAAGTCTAGTACAAGATTTCCGCTACTAAAAACATTGTCACCATTCCATGGACGCCCCATTGAATCAGCTGCTAAGGCGGTTTGAGCTGTAGCGATAAAGTGAAGAGTGTTTCGGCTGTCTTTTCCTTCTCGTAAAGGAGTGACATCAGGGTCTCCAGTATAGAAGGTGTTACCTTTTGATAAAAGATTGATCGTATTGGAAACAAGCTCAACATGACCAAATTCTTCCGCTGTAATACTGGCAACCAGGTCATAGAATGGTTTTAGCTTATCTTTTCTCCGAAAGTTAAATGATTGATACATATAGTTGTTAAGGGTGGACATTTCACCGAATTTTCCACCCAACAGCTCCTGTACGGCAGCAGCTGCGTTAGGATCTCCGTGTTCGGGAACAGGCAGAGCAATCAGCATTTTGTTTTCGCGTTTAAACATCGTACTCCTCCTTTACCCTTTTGGAATAACCCAGATAATTTGTTGAGTACGAATATAGAAAGGAGAACCACCGGATTCGACAACAATATGATCAGGCATAACCGTTTTAAGCTTACCGGAAACTGATCCGCGGATTGTTTGGACAACAACGAATGCACCTGTGATACCTTGAAGAGTTTGATACACATATGGGTCGACGTGACTAACAAAAGATGGGGTTTGTTGATTCATGATGATTTCACTCCTTTGTTGACTACTTAAACAGTTCAATATATGAAGGAAATAGGAGAGTTATTCCTTGGGTTCAGAAGGGAAATGGAGGATAAAATCAAAAAAGGCCGACCGATTGTATGTCAACCTCCAGTAAGTTAAGTTGTATCACCGCGAATCAATTCAACGTCAATAACAGTATTATTTACAAAATCCGGATTTTTATTTTCGATCTGATCGATTAGTGCAGAACAAAGGGCTTTGCCAATGCGATCTAAAGGCTGTCTAACTGTTGTTAGTTTCGGATGCTGCATTAGACGTGTAAAACTATGATAATCGTAGCCTATAATTTTTAGTTGTTCAGGTACTTTTATGCCATTTCTTGTAGCGTATACATAGAGGGTATATGCCATGATATCGTTGCTGCAAAAAACACCATCATAATTTCCTAACTGTGGTGATATTACTTGTTCGATAAAATCCCAATTATCCTGAAATGCAGCTTTGATATGAGCGCCTTCAATGATAGAGAATTGAATATTGTTTTTCATGCATGTCAATTGAAAAGCATCACTTCTTCTATTTGGCAACAAGTCATATTTCAGCGGACCTGAAATGTGAAGCAGGTTTCTGCATCCGTTTTCAATTAAGTGTTTAGTCGCGATTTCTCCACCTTTGTAATTATCACCTGCAACATAGGAAATGGAAGATGAAATAATTCGATCAAATGAAACGATTGGCATAGATACTTTCAAATAAGATTCAATTTCTAGAGAATGGCTGCACATGATAATGCCATCAACCCTGTTTTGTCTTAGCATACTAATATAATTTGCTTCTTTATCTGAATCTTGTAGAGAGTTGCAAACAAGAATTTTGTAATTTCTTTCATTGGCGTACGCTTCAATCCAATTAATTAATTCTGAAAATAATGGATGACTTAGATCTGGTACAATGACGCCGATTAAATAAGATTGATTTTTTAATAGTGCCCGAGCTATTTGATTTGGATGGTAATCTAATTGTTCCATCGCTTTTTCAACCTTCTGACGAGTCTCGCTCCCGATATATCCTCTGCTATTTAGTACTCGTGAGACGGTTGTAATTGAAACCCCAGCCAACTCTGCTACATCTTTGATGCTTGCCATCTTTATAAACCCCTTTAAAATGAAATCCCTACTTTATTTATATCGAATCTTCTGTAACTTGTAAATGTAAATTAGAAAGCGATTTCAAAAATGTTTTTTACTAAAGGATAGTTATTGGAAAAATATCATATAGAAAGAAAATGTGTCAATCGTTTTCATATATTATAGGAAATTTAGAGTTGAATGGTTAAAGTGAGGATTAGATATATGAGAGGTGGAGAGGTTTATTGAGAAAAGATTTTGAAAAAATCTTTATGAAAACGTTTGACACAATTATAGGTAGGTAGTACAATGACTTCTGTAAGCATTTACATTAAACGCTTTCTGAAATTGATAGAAAAAAAGACTAACAGAAGAAAATAACATGTATATAAATGAGCCAAATGCTGCAAGTTATTATTATTACAACATTTTTCATCAGTTTAGGCAAGCGATTGCATCAAATTTTAACTACTTTATAGGAGTGAACAGGATGAAGAGTAAAAAGTTATATTCTAAATTAGTTTCAACTTTAGCGGTATCTGGACTACTTTTGGCTGGTTGTGGATCTGGTGGAGATGCTGGTAACGGAGCGGCTTCAGAGGATCAAATCACAATTGATATTTTTCAAGGGAAAGTTGAGTTTAATGATCAATTCAATGCATTAGCAGAGAAGTATGAAGAAGAAAATCCTGGCGTAAACATTAACATCACAAGCGTTGGTGGTGGAACAGATTATATTAGTTCATTAAAATCTCAGTTTTCATCTGGTGAAGAACCAGAAATCTTCAGTATAGCCGGTCCTTCTGAGGCAGATCAATTTAAAGAGTATCTAACTGATTTATCAGATACAAAATCGGCTGAAGCTGCTCTTGAAGGTACCTTAACTGCCGTAACTGAAGGTGAGAAAGTATTAGGATTACCATTTAACCAAGAGGGTTATGGCCTTATCTATAACAAAGCAATGTTTGAAAAAGCGGGAATTAATCCGGAAGAAATTTTAACATATGACGATTTAGAAAAAGCAGTAAAAACATTAGATAGCAAAAAGGGAGATTTAGGTATTGAAGCTGTATTTGCATTACCAGCTAAAGAAAAGTGGGTAGTTGGTAACCACCTTGCGAATGTATACTTCGCTCCGGAATTTAATCATGACGTTTTAGAAGCATTCAATGCTGAAACAGTAGGGTTTGAAAAAGGCTCTGAAATGCAAAAAATGCTTGATTTACAGAACAAATACTCTGTTCAGCCTTCATTAAGTCTTGATTATTCACAACAAGTTGAAGAGTACTTCTCTTTAGAGCAAGTGGCAATTATTCAACAAGGAAACTGGATCTATCCATCAGTTTACGAAATGGATTCTGAATTTGCAGAGAACAATGTCGGCATTTTACCAATCCCGGTTGAAGGATTTGAAGGCAGCCTTCCAGTAGGTATTCCTAACTATTGGGCTGTAAATAGCAAAAGTGATGAAAAAACGGTACAAGCTTCTAAAGATTTCTTAGATTGGTTGTACACATCTGACACTGGTAAAGAAGCAGTATTGAACGACTTTAAATTTATCCCTGCATATGAAGGGTATGATACATCAAAAATTTCAGACCCTATTTCAAAAGAGATTTATGAGTATGCATCAGCAGGAAAAACAATTGGATGGGTTTTCCTAGGCTACCCTAGTGCTTGGGGAGATGATCTTGGAGCTAACATGCAAAAATACCTTAGTGATGAAATGACTTGGGAAGAACTTGAAGCAGATTCAATTAAGAAATGGGAAGAAAAACGAAAATAATAAAAGCTAAAAGCAGCTAGCGAAGCGTGTGAAAGCTTTGTTAGCTGTTATTTCAAATAGTAGATATCCGTTTATTATTTAGGTTTTAAAAATCCCTGAGAAGCTATCTTGTAGTGAAGTCTTATGTAGAAACAATTTTGGAGGGATTAGCATGCGAAATCGAGATTTATCATTCTGGTTATTTTTGTCACCGGTATTACTAGGTTTAGGGCTGGTTGTCATTGTGCCATTACTAATTGGAATTTACTATTCTTTTACAGACTGGAATGGACTAAATGCATCTCAGTTTTTAGGGTTTGAAAACTACATTAGAGTATTCCAGGATGATAGTTTTCGGTCAGCCTTATGGTTTACTATTAAGTTTTCAGTTGTAACCGTTATATTGTTAAATGCATTAGGTTTAGGTCTAGCGATATTAGTTACGAGAAATATAAAATCAAATAATTTCTTGCGTACAGTGTTCTTTATGCCTAACTTAATCGGTGGGTTAATTCTTGGATTCATTTGGCAGTTTATTTTTATTAGTGTGTTTGATGACATCGGGAAAGCCCTTGGAATTGAAGCATTAAGTGGATGGCTGTCTACAACAAATACAGGTTTCTGGGGATTGGTTATTTTAACATGCTGGCAAATGGCCGGTTATATCATGATAATTTATATCGCCTATTTAGAAAGTATTCCACATGATTTAATTGAAGCAGCGCAAATTGATGGAGCGAACAGTTTCCAACGATTTAAAAACATCACGTTCCCGCTTGTTGCACCTGCTTTTACGGTTAGTATGTTTTTAACATTATCAAACTCATTTAAGATTTATGATCAGAACTTATCACTAACAAATGGTGGTCCGTTTGATTCAACGCAAATGGTAGCGATGGATATCGTAAAGACGGCTTTTACTAGTAATGAGATGGCTTTAGGTCAAGCAAAGGCTGTTGTGTTCTTTATTATTGTTGCATTAATTGCTATTACACAGGTTTATTACAACAAGAAACGGGAGGTTGACATGTAATGAAGAGCAATAAACGTAATTTATTTTTAATTGAAATATTTGGTCTCTTGCTCGGACTACTATGGCTCTCACCGTTTTACTTAATGCTTGTTAATGCCTTTAAAACGAAGAAAGAAATCTTTATGAGTGTTCTTAGTTTCCCTGAAGCATTAGCAACAGAAAACTTTGTTCGTGCATTTGATGATTTGGATTTTGTTAACTCACTTGTGAACTCTTTGATCATTTCGGTTTGTAGTATAGCTGTAATTGTCATTTTCTCTTCAATGGCAGGATATGCTTTAGCACGTAATAAAAGTAAGCTTAGTTCAGCCCTGCTATTAGTGTTTGTTGCTGCGATGCTTATTCCGTTCCAATCTGTCATGATCCCGCTTGTTTCACTATTCGGTAGTGCGAATATGTTAAATCAAGCCGGCCTTATCTTTATGTATTTGGGCTTTGGGTGCAGTTTATCAATTTTCCTATACCACGGAGCAATGACAGGGATCTCAAAATCTCTTGATGAAGCTGCTATCGTGGATGGAGCAAATAAGTTTCAAGTTTTTTGGTTTATTATTTTCCCATTGCTAAAACCAATCTCAGTTACTGTTGCAATCCTTAATGTCATTTGGATTTGGAATGATTACTTATTACCATCGTTAATTTTAGGTGAATCAAGTGCTACGATTCCTTTAAAAATGTTCTTTTTCTTTGGACAGTATACAAAACAATGGCATTTGGCTTTAGCTGGTTTAACATTGGCGATTATTCCGGTTATTATCGGTTACTTCTTTGCACAAAAGCAAATTATTAAAGGTGTGGCAGAAGGGGCTGTTAAGTAGTAGTAATGAAATGATGTTTTAGTTGATTACATGGTTTACATCCTTTAAGTGCTAAAGAATGGTACTAGGAGTTTGTAAACCTGTATATCTTTTTCTTGGGGGTGAATCAATTGAGAGAATCCGGAATTGTGGGTGGTCTTCATTATCTTAGTGTATGGATCATGAGGCTGGGAATGATAAATATCTTATGGTTTCTAAGTAATCTCCCAATCATGATCATTAGCTTTATTCTACTATTTGCAGAAGATATGGGTGTTGTTCTGGTCTTATGTTTACTTCTATTTATACTCGCTCCGATTATGTTATTCCCTTCAACAGCTGCACTTTTTTCTTCCGTTAGAGAGTGGCTGGTCATGAAAGAAGATCAACCTCCCTTATTTAGTGGTTTTATAAGATTTTACAAAGAGAATTATAAGAAAAGCTTTGCGGCAGGATGTATCATGTCTTTACTCTGGATGATATGGTTGGTCGATTATTATTATTTCAGTCAAAAAAATGTCATTCTGTTCATGGTATTTCTTATGATGGGAATCATGTTGTTTGTTGTAACGATTAACTTTTTCTCTGTGAATGCTCACTATAATATGACTGTACTAGGTACATTAAAAAATGCCCTTATTTTAACTGTAGGAAGGCCTATTTTAACGATTATTATTGTGTTAAGCAGTTTGTTAATTGGATATACAAGTTTAGTGAAGGTGCCTCCCTTAATTCCTTTCTTTTCGATGTCTCTCATTGCATTTATCTCTTTTTCTTCCTTCTATAGTTACTATTTGAAGGTCAAGCAAGCATTAAAGTAAAAGGTCATATTAATGGGGGATTGTGAATAATGAACAAGCACCAAGAAATGATAGAGAAAGCTCATGAAGAACTGAACAAGTATAAGAAAAGTGTGTCTGATCATGAGTGGAGTTTGCAATATCATGTTATGCCTCAAGCAAACTGGATGAATGATCCAAATGGATTTTCAATGTTTAATGGGGAGTACCATTTGTTTTATCAGCATCACCCATATTCACCAAAATGGGGTCCGATGTACTGGGGACATGTTAAAAGCAAGGATTTGGTTCATTGGGAACACCTCCCGATCGCTTTAGCTCCAAGTGAGCCGTATGATATTGATGGGTGTTTTTCAGGGAGTGCGATTGAAAAAGATGGAAAATTATATTTGTTTTATACAGGTAATAGGTGGACGGGCCCAGACCAGGACAAGGATTTGAAACAAGTCCAATGTCTGGCTGTTAGTGACGATGGTATTCATTTTGAAAAAATAGCGGAAAATCCTGTGATAGAAGAAGCACCTTCTGGTGATATACATCCATTTCATTTTAGAGATCCAAAGGTTTGGAAAGAAGGAGACTATTACTACTGTGTGTTAGGTTCACAAACAAAGGAGCGAATTGGGCAGGCATTGCTTTATCGTTCTCCAGATTTATTAAAATGGGAATTTGTTAATGTGATGGCAAGAGGAACTGAAAATATGGGCTATATGTGGGAGTGTCCTGATTTGTTTTCTCTATCTGGACAGGATGTGTTAGTCATGTCACCACAGGGAGTGAAACCCGAGGGGGATTTATATCATAATTTGCATCAATCGGTTTATGTGTTGGGGAATTTGGAATTGCAACAGGGTAAGTTCCAATTTGATCAGTTTCAGCTCTTAGACTACGGGTTTGATTTTTATGCACCACAGACAACTGTAGATCATCTTGGAAGAAGGATTTTAGTAGGTTGGATGGCAATGTGGGAAAGTGAGATGCCGGAACAAGAGCATGATTGGGCAGGAGCTATTACGATCCCACGTATCATGTCTATCGAAGAACATCGTGTGAAATGTGTTCCTGCTCCGGAAATGGAAACTCTGCGTTTTAATCAGGTTTCATATTCTAACGTGTTAATGAATGGAAGCAGAAATTTTGAAGGTGTTAATGGAGATTGCGTAGAGTTGAATGTCTTACTTGATATGAAGCAAGCATCAAAATTCGGGATCAATCTTCGTATGGACGCAGCACGTACCGAAAAAACAGAGTTAACGTTTGACTGTCAAAATCAAAAATTGACTCTTAATCGTGATCACTCTGGAAAAGGACCTGGTGGTGAACGAAAAGCACCAGTTGAACTAAATAAGGGTAAATTACAGCTTACATTGTTTTTGGATAAATCATCATTAGAGATCTTTATCCAAAATGGTGAGAAAGTAATGACGGCAAGAATTTATCCTAGTGAACATTCAAAGGGAATTGAATTTTTTTCAGACGGAGAAGTCGAACTTCTAAAGCTTGATAAATGGTCGTTAAAAAGAAGTATTTTCTGATTCTTATACTTTTTGGAAAGGAGGTTTTGATATGGTTACGATTAAAGATGTGGCAAAGTTGGCAAATGTCGCACCATCTACTGTTTCAAGGGTGATTGCGAATAATCCAAGAATTAGTGAAAAAACAAAAAGACGCGTTCGGGAAGTCATGGAGGAAGTAGGGTATCACCCTAATTTTCAGGCGAGAAACTTAGCATCAAAGAGCTCGAAATCGATAGGAGTCATTATGCCTAATTCTACATATCATGCCTTTCAAAACCCATTTTTCCCGGAGGTTTTAAGAGGGATCAGTATGAATGCTCACGAAAACCTATTCGGCATATATCTATCCACAGGTTCTACCGAAGAGGAGATTCATGAAGAAATTGTTTCGATGGTCCAAGGGAGACGAGTAGATGGGATCGTCATGTTGTATTCAAGAGTGAATGATCAATCAATGAGATACTTACATGAGTGTCAATTTCCATTTACTGTTGTTGGAAGACCTTATGAAAATGAGGATAGAGTGACATTTGTGGATAATGACAATATTTATATAACAAAGCAAGTGACAAATTATCTTATTCATTTAGGACATCGGGATGTAGCGATTATTGGGGGCAGTAAAGACTTTGTTGTTACTCTTGACCGCATTAATGGATATAAAAAAGCGTTAGAAGAAGCAGGTATTTCCTTTCGCTCTGAATATATTGTGCATGAAGATTCAACAAAAAATAGTATTAAAACAGCTGTTACATCGCTAATGGCGCTGCCATCGCCTCCAACTGGAATTGTAACAATGGATGATATGGTTGCATATGAGGCTACTAGTCATTTAGAAAAGCTTGGTCTGCTTGTTCCTAATGATATCTCAATTGTTGGGTTTAACAATTTAATGTTATCAGAGCATTCGAAACCGCCGCTAACGTCTGTTGATACATCTACTTATGAGCTGGGATACCATGCAGCAAATTGCTTAATTGAAAAAATTAAGGAACCAAGCATGCTGGCCAAAAGAATCACGATCCCAACTAAGTTTATTGAACGAAAATCTTGTGCGCAAAGAGGAACTCATAATATCTAAATTTTTATCTTGGTTGGTTTCGGGAAGATTATTGCACATGAGTAATATTATTACTCTATAGTGAAATGGAGCGGAAGACACTTGACTCCTGCGGGAAGTAGAGGAAAGGCTGAGACCCCGCAGGCGAAGCTGAGGAGACTCAGCTTCCTCCCCGGCGAATCTTGTGTCTGAAGCGCAATGGAACGAACTAAATTTTCAACTTTAATAGATTAAATAATAACAATGTATGCAAAGATAACTTTAATTTTTAAGTGATAATATTGAAATTTTATATATAAATTTGAAAAAGAGAGGTCAATCATCATGAAGAAACATTGGTGGAAAGAGGCAGTAGCATATCAAATATACCCAAGAAGCTTTATGGATACAAATGGAGATGGAATTGGTGATTTACAAGGAATTATCTCTAAGCTTGACTATATAAAGGACTTAGGAATCGATGTGATTTGGATCTGTCCGATGTACAAATCTCCTAATGATGACAATGGCTATGATATTAGTGATTATCAAGACATAATGGATGAATTTGGGACAATGGCTGATTTTGATCAATTATTAAAAGAAGTTCATAACAGAGGGATGAAACTGATTATCGACTTAGTAATAAATCATACAAGTGATGAACATCCCTGGTTTGTTGAGTCCCGCTCTTCTAAGGACAATCCAAAGCGTGATTGGTATATATGGAGAGATGGAAAAAACGGTAAAGAACCGAATAACTGGGAAAGTATTTTCAGCGGATCTGCATGGGAATTTGATGAGGAAACAAAGCAGTATTATATGCATATTTTCTCAACGAAACAACCTGATCTCAATTGGAAGAATCCAGAGGTCCGTCATGCATTATACGATATGATCAATTGGTGGCTTGATAAAGGTATTGATGGTTTCCGAGTTGATGCCATTAGTCATATTAATAAAGAAGATGGCCTAAAAGATATGCCCAATCCAAAAGGATTAAAATATGTACCGTCTTTCGATAAACATATGAATGTTGAAGGTATCCATACTTACTTAAAGGAATTAAAAGAAGAAACCTTTGCGAAGTACGATATTATGACAGTCGGTGAAGCAAATGGAGTCAAAGTAGAGAATGAGCAAGATTTAGAAGAATGGATTGGAGAAGAAAAAGGAAAGTTTAATATGGTATTCCAATTTGAGCATTTAAGTCTATGGAGTGCAGAAAAAAAGAAAAAGCTCGATATCGTGGGCTTAAAAACAGCCCTTACAAAATGGCAAAAGGCTCTTGAAAATAAAGGGTGGAATGCTTTGTTTATTGAAAACCATGATCAGCCTCGAAGGGTTTCGACTTGGGGAAATGATACAGAATATTGGTATGAAAGTGCAACAGCATTAGCAGCGATGTACTTTTTGATGCAGGGAACACCATTCATCTATCAAGGTCAGGAAATAGGAATGACGAATGTGAAATTTGCTTCTATTGATGAATATAACGATGTTGCAGATAAGAATATGTATCGCTATAAGCGTGAAGAAGGTATAGCACATGAAGACATCATGTCTATTATATGGGCGTCAAGTCGTGATAATTCAAGAACACCGATGCAATGGTCTTCAGCAGAAAATGCTGGTTTCACTTCAGGAACACCATGGCTTGGGTTAAATGATAATTATCAAAAAATCAATGTAGAAGATCAGCTGAAAGATAAAGGATCGATTTTAAATTTTTATAAGAACATGATAAAGCTTAAAAAGAGTCATGATGTTTTTACGTATGGGGTGTATGATTTGCTCTTAGAGAATCATCCTCAAATTTATGCTTATACTCGTACATTGGAGAATGAAAAGATAGTTATTATCTCAAATCTTACAGATGAAATGGCAGAATCAGGAGAGTTTCCAATCTCTGTTTCCAGTGAGAAATTACTGCTGTCAAACTATAAGGTTGAGAATCATGGGGATGTTGGCCAATTCTCGTTAAAGCCTTTTGAAGCGAGAGTATATCGAGCGTAATCTAATGAAATGAATGAAGGAAGGGAAAGGTTCAAGTCAGGAGAATGATGTTAAAGTACTTGTGCCTTTTCTTATTTTTAGGGAGAGATAGGTTGAGAAAGACAGGCATTTCCTAATTCATTCACTAAACGATATACTTGATTAGTAGAATTTTATTAGGAGGAATTTTCTTTGCAATTAAACCCTAAAGCCATATTTTTAGATATGGATGGAACGATATTAAATCATCAAAATAAAGTCAGTATTTTAACAAAAGAAATAATCGATAAATTAAGGGCGAAAGGAATATATGTTTTCATTGCAACCGGTAGAGCACATGATGAAATAGAGGAAATAGTTCCTGAAGGATTTAAAGTTGATGGTGTGATATCCTCGAATGGGATGGCGGGTTATATAGACGGTGAGGCAGTTTTTGAACATTCGTTATCCCGGGAGTTAGTTGATATTCTTATTGAAAGAGCCAGGGTTAACAAGGTATACTATGAGCTTTTTCCTTATCGGGCAGCGCGAATATCTTTAATGCAGGATCAACGATATATGCTTGATGAAATTCAAGATCCAAAGCCTGATAGTGTTGGGATTAATGAATGGTTATCTCGTAAAAAAGCGATTAAGGAAGAAATATCTTGGAAAACAGAAGTGTCGGGGGATAAGTTTTCAAAATTTTATTTTTTTGCTAGAACAAAGGAACATATTCATCATTGGAAAGAAGAGCTTGAACAATTAAAGCGAGAAATCGATTTTACCATGTCAGTTTCATCAGAGCATAATGTAGAAGTTATGGTAGCAAATGTGAATAAAGCAACTGGCATTCAACAGATGATAAAGTCTTTTAATGTAAAGATAGAAGAAGTAATGGCTATTGGTGACAGTGATAATGATATCCAAATGCTTCAATCTGTTGGCTATCCGGTAGCAATGAAAAATGCACCTGATCGGATAAAGAAGATGGTTAGTGATGTGACTGATTTCACTTGTGACGAAGATGGAGTTTATCATTATCTTTGTAAGTGTTTTCCATAATAATCTTTGGCCGGTAGCTTTTTTGCTGGCCCTTTTGTTTGATAAAAAATCAAATTCTTTAAAATATGTAAGTTTTTATTAAAAATTTATATAGATTGAAATCAAACTTTTCTATTATAATAATGGAAGATGAGTAAAGCGCTATCATTTATAAAAAATATTTCAAGATGACGTTTTAGTTGTAGGTCTTAATGATTATTATTTTATTTAAAGTAGAAAAGAAAATATTAATAATAGCCCCTTGACTTTTAAAGGAAAATAGGTAAAAATTAAGTAAAATATTTTACTAAATGAATCTATATCTCATTTTGGTTTTATATAGCATCTTGTTTGTTTTGAAGTGAAAAGGGGTGGTTGGAATGGCGAAAATAAAAGATATTGCTGAAGAAACAGGGTTTTCGATTTCTACAGTTTCCCGTGTGCTGAATAATGATCAAAGCCTTTCTGTACCGGATGAAACACGTGAAAAGATCTTTGAAGCAGCAGAGAAATTAAATTATCGTAAAAAAACAGTAAGACCAATAGTGAAAAATATTGCTTTTTTATACTGGTTAACAGATAAAGAAGAACTTGAAGATGTGTATTTTAAATCGATGAGGCTGGAAATAGAGAAGTATGCGAAAAAACATAATATTGAGCTAACTACTTACAAAATTACAGATGGAATTAATGCGATACCTGAAAATATAGAAGGTTTTCTAGCGGTTGGGACTTTTTCTGATAAAGAGCTGGCACATCTGAGAGGACTGACGCCGAATGGAGTCTTTATTGATACAACGCCGGACCCGAATCACTATGATTCTGTGAGACCTGACTTAGCTCAAATTACGATGAAAACAGTCGACTTCTTAATAGGAAAAGGTCATAAAAATATCGGTTTTGTAGGCGGTACTTACCATAACCCCAATACTGATAAAGATGAAATGGATATACGTGAAAAAACGTTCCGACAATATATGCAGGAAAAGGGTTTACTGCAGGAACATTATATCTATTGTCATCGAGGGTTTTCGGTTGAAAACGGCTATAATTTAATGAGTCAGGCAATTGAAAAACTTGATGGTAAGTTGCCGACGGCGTTTTTTGTTGCTGGTGATCCAATTGCTGTAGGTTGCTTGCAGGCATTGAATGAACAAGGGATTGCGATTCCAAATCGTGTAAGTGTTGTAAGTATTAATAATATTAGCGTTGCGAAGTATTTATCGCCTCCTTTAACTACGTTTGATATCGATATGAAGGAGATATGCAAGAATGCTATTGAGTTTCTATTAGAAAGAGTGTTGGAGAAACGGAAGATTGTAAAAACATTATATATTGGTTCAGAGTTAATCATTAGAAAAAGTACAAACTGATAATATGAAGTTTAAAGGGCAATCTACCATGTGAAAGTGGGGATTGCTCTTTTTGTACTTTTATAGCTTTCGACATTGTGGTTAGTAGAAAAGTAGTGGGTTTTGTTGTTTTCGTAAAATATTTTACCTATTAATAGTAAAATATTTATTTACATATTTTCTAAACGGTGATATATTTATCTTGTGAAACGCTTTCACCTAGAATGTTTGAAACTTACTTGAAAGGATGATTTTCAATGAAGAGTTATAAAAAATATGCTGGTATTTTTAGTACTATCGCACTAAGTTTAGCTTTAGTTGCTTGTGGACCTCAGGAAAGCAGTGAAGAAGGTTCAGGTTCAAACGAAGCAAATACAAACAAAGAATACGATTTACTAGTTTGGGAAGATATTGAAAAAGCAGGCGGGATTGAAGATGCTGTTGCGAAGTTCGAAGAAGAACATGATGTAACAGTAAAAGTTGTAGAAAAAGCATATGCTCAGCAAATCGAGGATCTACGTTTAGATGGTCCAGCCGGAACAGGTCCGGATGTTTTAACAATGCCTGGTGACCAAATTGGTACAGCTGTAACAGAAGGATTAATTAAAGAATTGGACGTTCCTGAGGATGTTCAATCTATTTATACAGAAGTTGCTATGCAATCACAAAAAGTAGACAACAAGGTATATGGATTACCGAAAGCAGTAGAAACAACAATGCTTTATTATAATAAAGATCTTGTATCAGAAGAAGAATTGCCAACAACTTTAGATGAGTGGTACGAGCTGTCTAAAGAAATGACAGATGGAGAAAAATACGGATTCCTGGCATTATTCGATCAAATTTATTATGCCCAGAGTGTTTTGAGCGGATATGGCGGATACATTTTTGGTACTGATGAAAACGGCGGATTTAATGGTTCTGATATTGGTTTAAATAATGAAGGATCTGTTGAAGGTGCTCAGTATATTCAGAAGTTCTACAAAGAAGGTTTATTCCCGGCAGGTATTATCGGTGAGCAGGGAATCAATGTGTTAGAGTCATTGTTTACAGAAGGTAAAGCAGCTGCGATTATCTCTGGTCCATGGAATATCGATCCATTCACAAAGGCTGGAGTAAACTTTGGTGTAGCGAAATTACCTGAGTTAGCAAACGGTGAAAACATGAGTTCATTTGTTGGAGTAAAAAGCTACAATGTAAGCAGTTATTCAAAGAATGCTGAGCTTGCTGAAGAATTTGTAGAGTTCGTTGCAAATGAAGAAAACTCTAAAACAAGATTTGAAGTAACAAAAGAAGTTCCAGCTGTACAAGCTTTAGCTGATGATCCAGTTGTAGCTGAAAGTGAAGCAGCTCAAGCTGTTGCAGAGCAGTCTCAATTTGCAGAATTAACACCAAACATCCCTGAAATGAATGAAGTTTGGACACCTGCAGATGCGGCATTACAAACAATTGCAACAGGCAAAGCTGAGCCAAAAGAAGCGTTAGACCAAGCGGTTGAAACGATTCAAGGACAAATCCAAGCCAAACATGGCGGTAAATAAGTAGAAATGAATAATGGTGTCAAACAATGCTTATGTTTGACACCATTTACTATAAGGACACAGTTTGGTAAAACCAGTTGATGTCCGGTCTTATAAAGAGGTGAAAATAGTGCAACATCGTAGAATAGCCTTACTATTATCAATCATTCCGGGCCTTGGCCAATTCTATAATAAGCAATGGATAAAAGGTCTTATGTTCCTTATTCTTGGGGTGTCGTTCTTTGTTGTATTCGGAGATCTGTTGAATATGGGATTTTGGGGCTTATTTACGTTAGGTAAAGAGGTGCCGCGTGATAACTCTGTGTTTCTTTTAGCAGAGGGGATTATCGCATTGATTGTTACATGCTTTGGTCTAGCTGTTTATTATCTTAACTTACGTGACGCGTTTAGAAATGGTAAATTACGTGATGAAAACAAAGGTTTAAGTTCTTTGAAAGAGCAGTACCATAATCTGATTTCACAAGGATATCCTTATGTGATTAGTGGTCCATCTTTGTTTATCTTAATCTTTGCGGTTATTTTCCCTATTCTATTTAGTTTTGCATTAGCATTTACAAACTACGACTTATATCACTCTCCACCTGCTAATCTAGCTGATTGGGTAGGCTTGCAAACCTTTGCTGAAATTTTCACAGTAGATATTTGGCGTGCAACGTTCTTTGATGTATTAGCTTGGACAGTTATTTGGACGCTGGTAGCTTCTACACTTCAGGTTAGCTTAGGTGTTTTCCTTGCAGTATTAGTGAATCAAAAAGAAATCCGTTTTAAAAGATTCTTCCGTACAATCTTAGTGTTGCCTTGGGCAGTACCTGGATTTGTAACCATCTTAATTTTTGCCGGTTTATTTAATGATAGCTTTGGTGCAGTGAATAACGACATTCTTGCTGCATTTGGAATCGATGCAATTCCATGGTTAACAGATGCAAACTGGTCAAGAGTAGCCCTTATCCTAATGCAGGGATGGTTGGGTTTCCCTTATATTTTTATAGTAACAACTGGCGTCCTTCAATCAATACCTGATGATTTATATGAGGCGGCAACAATTGATGGAGCATCAATGTTCGCGAAATTTAAAAATATTACATTGCCAATGATTTTAATCGCTATGGCACCAATTATTATTACGCAATATACCTTTAACTTTAATAACTTCAATATTATTTATCTATTCAATGGCGGAGGTCCTGCGGTTCCTGGATCAACAGCTGGTGGAACAGATATATTAGTTTCTTGGATTTACAAATTGACGATGCAGTCAAGTCAATATTCTTTAGCAGCAGCATTAACAATTCTTTTATCAGTCTTTGTCATTGCGATCGCACTATGGCAATTCAGAAGAACCAATTCATTTAAAGAGGGGGCTTAAGTGATGCTGACAAACATGAAGAGAAAAAAATCGATCAGTCTCCTAATTTCATATACAATTTTAGCATTTATGGCTGTTATCATCATTTATCCCTTACTTTGGACAATTGGTGCAAGCTTCAATCCTGGGAATAGTTTAATTAGTACATCAATCATACCGAAAAATCCGACTCTGGATCACTATAAAGAATTATTTGCAGGAAAAGAAAGCTTGCAATATGGACAGTGGTATTTAAATTCCTTGAAAATTAGTGTCTTTACAATGATTGGAACGATTCTAAGTGTTTCATTTACTGCATATGCCTTTTCTCGCTTCCGTTTTAAAGGAAGAAAAAATGCATTGACACTATTTTTATTGTTGCAAATGATTCCGCAATTTTCAGCTTTAATTGCGTTATTTGTCCTTGCGCAGATTTTAGGAATGATGAATAGCCATTGGTTATTAATTCTTCTATATATCGGTGGGCAAATCCCAATGAATACGTATTTGATGAAGGGCTATATGGATTCGATTCCAAGGGATTTAGATGAAAGTGCCATGATCGATGGGGCAAGCAATACAAGAATTTTCTGGCAAATTATTATGCCATTATCAAGACCAATGATAGCAGTAGTTGCGATGAATGGATTTACTGGCCCATTAGGAGATTTCGTTCTCTCTTCTACCATTTTGAGATCTCCCGAAGCTTATACATTACCGATCGGTTTATATAACTTAGTTAACGATGTAATGGGAGCAAGCTATACGACGTTTGCGGCAGGAGCAATTTTAATCAGTATTCCAATCGCCATTATCTTTATCCTTTTACAAAAGAACTTTGTATCAGGTTTAACAGCAGGTGGAACAAAAGGATAAGAAATTTCTTTTTAGAGGGAGAGAATTATGTCAAAGGTTGAAAAGACTTATACAACAAAAGCAAACTTTATGCTTCACGGCGGAGATTATAACCCTGATCAATGGTTAGATAGACCTGATATCTTAGCAGATGATATTGAGTTGATGAAGCTTTCACATACAAATACATTTTCTGTCGGTATCTTTGCATGGAGTGCACTCGAACCGGAAGAAGGAGTTTATAACTTTGAATGGTTAGACCAAATTTTTGAAAATATCCTTGGTATTGGAGGTCGGGTCATCTTAGCTACTCCAAGTGGTGCCCGTCCTGCTTGGATGTCTCAGAAATATCCTGAGGTTCTACGTGTGAATGGCAGCAGAGTGAAACAGCTTCATGGCGGAAGACATAATCACTGTTTTACGTCTGAAGTTTATCGTGAGAAAACCGGGCAAATGAATCGTCTGTTAGCTGAAAGGTACGGTAATCATCCAGGCTTGTTAATGTGGCATATCTCAAATGAATATGGTGGCGAATGTCATTGTCATAAGTGTCAACGTGCTTTTCGCAATTGGCTAAAAGAAAAATATAACAATGACCTTAAAGCATTAAACGATGCATGGTGGGGCCCCTTCTGGAGTCATACGTACAGTGATTGGTCACAAATTGAATCACCGTCTCCTATTGGTGAAAGTGCTGTGCATGGCTTGAATTTAGATTGGCGTCGATTTGTAACAGATCAAACAATCGATTTTTATAAAAATGAAATTGTGCCGTTAAGAGAGATCACACCACAAATTCCGATCACAACAAACTTTATGGCTGATACATTTGACCTGATTCCGTTTCAATCACTTGATTATAGTAAGTTTGCTAAACATCTGGATGTCATCAGCTGGGATGCCTATCCTGCTTGGCATAATGACTGGGAAAGCACAGCAGATTTAGCTATGAAAGTAGGCTTTATTAATGATTTATACAGAAGCCTAAAGCAACAGCCGTTCTTATTAATGGAATCAACGCCAAGTGGTGTAAACTGGCATGAAGTGAATAAAGCGAAACGTCCGGGAATGCATTTGCTCTCATCTATGCAAATGATTTCACATGGCTCGGATAGTATATTGTATTTCCAATGGAGAAAGTCACGCGGTTCATCCGAAAAATTCCACGGTGCTGTTGTTGATCATGACAATAGCTCAGAAAACCGTGTATTTAAAGAGGTAGCAAAGGTTGGGCAGACGTTAGAAAAGTTATCTGATATTGTTGGGACAAACCGTCCTGCAGATGTTGCCATTCTTTATGATTGGGAAAGCAATTGGGCTATCAACGATGCTCAAGGATATGGTTTAAAATCAAAGCAGTATCCACAAACATTACAGCAGCATTATCGTCCATTCTGGGAAAAGGATATCCCTGTGGATGTTATTACAAAGGAACAGGATTTTGCTGATTATAAATTGTTAATTGTTCCGATGCTCTATTTAGTAAGTGAAGAAACAATTTCTCGTTTGAAAACATTTGTACAAAATGGCGGAAAATTAGTCATGACCTATATTAGCGGTATTGTGAATGAGCATGATCTCACATACTTAGGTGGATGGCACAAAGACTTACAAGAGATATTCGGAATGAAGCCTGTTGAAACAGACACGCTATATCCAAAGGATCGTAACCGAGTCACATATCGTAATCAGTCATACGAGTTGAAGGATTATGCAACTGTCATTGATGTGAATACAGCAACTGTAGATGGAACATATAAAGATGATTTCTATGCAAAAACACCTGCTGTAACGAGCCACAACTTTGGTGAAGGTGAGTCCTACTATATTGGCGGACGATTAGACCATCAATTCCATCATGACTTTTACCAAGAGCTAATAGATGAGCTTCAGCTTAAACCTGTTCATACAGTAAAACATGGTAAAGGTGTATCTGTACAAGTAAGGCAGGCACCTGAAAGTGATTACCTGTTTGTGATGAACTTTACTGAGGAGAAACAACCTATCAGTCTTGATTATAAAGTTAAGGACTTGGTAAGTGGTGAAGAAGTCACAGGTGATCTGACACTTGATGTATATGAAGTTAGAATCCTGGAAAAATCAAAGTAAAACGAAATAAAACAACAAAAGAGAGCGAGAATGACTTGATCATTCTCGTCCTTCTCTATGCCTTAATTTCATCATTGTTGAGCACATTCAAGGAAGCGCTTACCATTAACTGATAGTTTACTAGGGAGATGAAAATGGATGAAAAGAAAAAGAATGTTGTTATCAATATTGTTAACCATTGTTATGATTGTAAGTACTTTACCCCTTCAAAATCAGAGAGGTTTTGCAGCAACAGAGGAACCAAATCTTTTATTAAATGGGGGATTTGAAACAGATATTTGGGATGGCGACTCATGGACTATAGATAATATAGATTGGGAGCAAGCTGAGGCTATCCATTTTCCGTATTCTGACGATCCCTACATCACTAGTCATGAAGGACAATACGCATTTAAATATTGGATCAAAGACACTGCAACAGGAGATCAAACATTTACAGTGAAACAATCCATTGACTCATTACCGGCAGGAAGTTACATGCTGACTGTTAGTGCGATGGGTGGTGATGGGACTGAAGCAGCCGATATTACATTATTCGCAGGAGAACAAAAGATGGAACCAGTTGCCACGAAAGGCTATAACAATTGGGACACAATTACATATTCTTTTGAATTAACCGAGGAAACAAAGAATGTAGCAATCGGTGCTACGATTAAAGGTGCACAGAATGCATGGGGGTACTTAGATCAATTCCAACTTAGCTCACAGGATGTTTCGAGCCAACCTGTTGAAGCGGATATCTTTGTGGAAAAAGTAGATGGATTAAGTGATGACTTCATAAAAGGAGTAGACATTTCCAGCATTATTTCATTAGAAGAAAGCGGCGTGACGTTCAAAAATGAAGCTGGTGAACAGCAGGACATTTTTCAAACGATGAATGAAGCTGGTGTGAACTATGTTCGTGTACGAATTTGGAATGATCCTTATGATTCTGAAAGCCGAGGTTATGGTGGAGGAAATAATGACTTAGAAAAAGCGATCGAAATTGGAAAAAGAGCGACAGCAAACGGAATGAAGCTGTTAGTTGATTTCCATTACTCTGATTTTTGGGCAGATCCTGCTAAGCAACAGGCACCAAAAGCATGGCAGAACTTAAGCTTTGAAGAGAAAAAGAATGCCGTTTATACCTATACGAAGGATAGTCTTCAGGCCTTACTAGACGCAGGCGTTGATGTTGGTATGGTTCAGGTTGGAAATGAAACAACCGGCGGGTTTGTTGGAGAAACAGATTGGACAAAGATGAGTGAATTGTTCAATCAAGGTAGCAAAGCGATTAGAGAAATTGATTCTAGTATTTTAGTAGCTTTACATTTTACGAATCCTGAGAGTGCAGGGAGATATTCTACGATTTCAAAAACACTTAATCAAAATAATGTGGATTATGATGTTTTCGCGAGTTCCTACTATCCGTTCTGGCATGGAACTTTAGATAATTTAACATCTGTCCTAAAAAACGTAGCAGATACGTATGGGAAAAAAGTGATGGTGGCCGAAACTTCGTATACGTACACAGCTGAAGATGGAGACGGTCATGGAAATACAGCACCAAAGGATTCAGGTCAGACATTAAATTATCCGATTACTGTTCAAGGACAAGCTACTGCTGTTCGGGATGTAATTGAGGCAGTTGCAAATGTAGGGGAAGCTGGTATTGGTGTTTTTTATTGGGAACCTGCTTGGATTCCTGTTGGTACAGATCTGGAAGAAAATAAAGTGAAATGGGAAAGAGATGGTTCAGGTTGGGCTACAAGTTTTGCGGCTGAATATGATCCGGAGGATGCAGGTCACTGGTATGGAGGCAGTGCAGTTGATAATCAGGCATTATTCGATTTCGAAGGAAAACCATTATCATCTTTAAACGTCTTTAAATACGTCAATACAGGAGCAAAAGCACCACTTGAAATCGATGTGATAAAAGACATTTCAGTCCATGCTGTTTTAGGGGAAGAGATTACTCTACCGGATCATGTCACTGTTACCTATAATGATGGAAGTGAAGGAACTGCAGCTGTTACGTGGGATATAACTGCATTAACACAAGCAATCAATAATGGAGTTGGCACATATGTAATAGAAGGTGAAGTAGAAGGGGGAGGAAAAGTAAAAGCGAATCTCCAAATCAACCCTAAAAACTTTGTGTTGAACCCAAGTTTTGAAGATGAGGATCGCAGTATGTGGAAGATTATTCATCAAGATGAATCTGCCCCACATGCTACTTATCAACAAAAAGCTTCAGATGCCAAATCCGGGGAATTCGCTGTTCATTTTTACTCAGATAATGCGGTAGATTTTAAAGTTGAGCAAACGATTACTGGTTTAGAGCCGGGCTACTATAACCTCTCTATGTTCTTACAGGGTGGAGATGCAAAAGAATCGAATATGTTTCTTTATGCTAAGACAAGCAGTGATGAGATAAAGGATGAGACAACGGTAAATGGCTGGGTGAACTGGAGTAATCCTGCGATTGAGGAGATTTTAGTTGTTGATGGAACACTAACAATCGGAGCAAATATTGAAGCAGGTCCAGGGGCATGGGGAACAGTGGATGATTTCTCCTTAACTAAAGTAAAAGATTATGAAGAAGATAAAGAAGAAGATCCTCTTCCAGAAGAAGAGAACTTAACTCCACCCCAACCTAAGCCAGTCGATGATTCTCATAAAGTATCAGAACCGAATCTTGATAAAAAAGAGTCTAAGGATAATAAAGATCTATCAGGTAGCCCTGTAGGTCAAACAGAAAAACAAACTGAAACAAATGAAAATGCTGGCAAGACATTGCCAAAAACAGCAACAAATACGTTTAACATGCTTTTAGCAGGTGTAGTATTGATTGGGGCAGGTGTATTGGCGATTGTATTAGTTAGAAGAAAAGTCTTAGAAAAATAAAAGTGAATATATAAAAGGGATTGTCTGTAAAGACTATCCCTTTTATACTTGTTTTTAATTTAGAGTATTGTGTTTAGCAGGTTTTTAACCCAGCAACAGCATTTTTTTTCTATAGATGAGGATATTGTATTGTATTGTATTGTGTATTTGGCCTAAAGAGTTGGTATGCTAATCATAGACACTTCTCTATATAAAGAAGGAGGTACGAAAAATTGTCATATTTACTGCTATTGTTGGGAATTGTCTTACTGATAAAAGGTGCTGATTACTTCGTTGATGGTGCATCCAGCATTGCACGGACCCTGCATGTTTCACCAATGTTAATTGGGTTAACCATTGTTGCGTTTGGAACTAGCTCACCTGAGGCAACTGTAAGTATAATTGCAGCTGTTGAGGGAAATGCGGGTGTTGCTATTGGAAATGTTGTAGGAAGTAATATATTCAACATTACCTTTGTTGTTGGAATAACAGCACTTTTGAATCCGTTAAAAGTAGAAAATGAAACGATTCGAAAGGAAATACCTTTTACTTTATTAGCAAGCGTGACCTTACTTGTATTAATAAGCGACATGACGCTTCAATTCTTTGTGGTGAATTCTATTACTAGAAGTGATGGTCTTGTTTTTCTACTCATCTTTGCTGTGTTTATGTATTACATTTTTGAGGTAGCTAAAAATAGCCGAGATAAAATCAAAGAAGAAAGTGGTACGGATGAGAGAGCTGTTTCAACTTCATGGATAAAAAAACTCATATTTACTGTGGGAGGATTGTTGGCTATTATATTTGGTGGTGATTTGGTTGTGGATAACGCAACTGTTATTGCCTATTCTTTTGGTATGAGTGAAACGTTAGTGGGACTAACGATAGTAGCTGTCGGTACATCACTCCCGGAGTTAATTACCTCCATAACTGCTGCAGTTAAAAAGGAAAGTGACATTGCCTTAGGAAATATTGTAGGAAGCAATATTTTTAATATATTATTTGTTTTAGGGGTATCTTCAGTTATTTCACCTTTAGCTGTTGATAGTAAGATATTTATTGACGTCATACTAATGATTATCCTTACAATCATTTTGCTCATTTTCTCAAGAACCAGCTTTCAAGTTGGAAGACGGGAAGGTAGCTTTTTAGTTGTTGCTTATCTCATATATATGGCATATATCATTGTGCGAAATTAATGAGTTTTTTTAATTATAGGAAGGCTGTCACAAAATGTGACAGCCTTTTAGTGCTTTTTACATTTAATAAAAAGAAGAAACCGCCAGCAATTTTTAACCTTTATATTTCTGAAAAGCACCTTTAAAAGATTAATAGATAGGTAGATACTCTCACATAGAGTTTATTAAATTTTTCCAATTGGGATATAATTCTAGTTCAAATATGCTATGATGAAAGAAAAATCTAGGTGAAGAGGATAACGGGATGAATCGATCAGGACAAATTATTCTGGTGTTAATATCGGTATTATTTACAGCCTATCAAACAGTTATGGAACAGGAACCATTTTTTACAGTGGATTTTTTTATTTTTACCATTATTGCATTTTTCGTAGGAAGACAGTATGACTTAGCTAGATTTTATGCAAAAAACGCAAAGCTAAAGGATGAAAGCTATAAAAAGCTAATTGATTCATTTCCGGAATCGATTATTATTCATGATAATTTTAAAATTTGTTATGTGAACTATGCAGCTGTGAAGATGATAGGGGCTGGAAGTAGAGAAGATTTGATTTATCGTTCAATCCTGGACTTTATTGTTCCAAAGTACATGGGACGTGCTGAAGAAAGAATTAAAATGATTAAAAAGAAGAATTCTCCATTGAGTTGCATTGAATATGAATTAATGCGAGGTGATGGAACAACATTTTTCTTTGAAGGTTCATCAATGAACATCTCGTACGGAAAAAGTGAAGCAATCTTAACAATTGGTAAGGATATTACAGAAAAGAGGGAACAAACAGAAAAGCTGCTGCTAAAGTCTGAAAAACTGGCGTTGTTAGGTCAAATGGCAGCTGGAATTGCCCATGAAATTCGAAATCCGCTTACATCCATAAAGGGATTTATTCAATTGTTTAAATCAAACCATCTACAAGAAGAATATTATAATATTGTGTTGTCAGAGCTTGATCGTATTAATGCAATAGTCGGGGAATTCCTTGTTCTTTCCAAACCAAGTGCCTCCATATTTGTTGAAAAGGATCTTAATGAGCTAATTAAAGATGTGATTACGTTAATGAGTACACAATCCATATTAAATAATGTGCAAATCTTTTCGGAGGTTGACTCGGATTTACCTATGATTTGTTGTGAGGAAGCACAATTAAAGCAAGTGTTTTTGAATCTGTTTAAAAATGCAATTGAAGCGATGCCTAATGGAGGAAATATCTATCTGAAGATGAAGGGAAATGAAAAGGGTACTATTGTTATTCAGGTAATTGATGAGGGGGTAGGTATTCCTCCTGAGCGAATTCCTACACTAGGTGAACCGTTTTATACCACGAAAGAAAAAGGAACCGGATTAGGACTCATGACCTGTTATAAGATCATTGAATCACATAAGGGACAGTTATCGATACATAGCGAAGTAAACAAAGGAACAACAATAGAAATCGTGATCCCTACAATGACACAACCGCTATTAAAAAGGGAATTTGTATAAAATAACCTCATAGATAAGAATCTATGAGGTTATTTTTGTATCTCCTTCAGTTTTTTAACTAACTCATGGAAAAGCTCTTCGTTTCGATCATCAAGTGCCTTATTAATTTGACTTTTTAGTAAAGCAATTTCAACAACAAGGTCGGTAGCTTTTGCGTCTTTTTCAGATTGCTCAAATTGTTTGATAGAATGAATGCGATGTGTTTCAACAAGTTGTGTATAACGATGATCAGAATGTTTCCCAAAATAGTGAAGAATAATAAATATCTTATCTGTCGGGTTATTCATTAATGATCCAAAAGCTCTTGAAACATCTTCAGTTTTGAAACCATTGGAATAGAAGTGGAAGCCGGGTTCATCAGAACTAATACTGGAGATCATGATGGTGCGTTCTTTAGGGTGTACTGACTCGGTAAAAGATAGGTTCTTGAGGAGATGATGATTCTTTTGAATATATTCTATAAGTCTCCGCGCTTCCTTGTTTTTTAATTGATGATGGTCTAAAAACCATTTTAGAAATTCACCTTTTTTAGTGGTTGATATCCAATTCATTATAGCCCACCTTACTATCAATCTTTTTTTTTAATACTTTAAGAAAGTTTAACTATATTAAAGGATTAAAGGATAAGAAAAGACATCGACTTCCGCCATTCTTAGCGGGAAGTCGTGTTTTTCTAATCATAACACACTGTTGCAAAGGAGAAAAACGAATGGCAGAAAAGACATATGACCGGTTACTTGATATTGATACAGATGATGAACAAAAGGGATTTCATAAATCCTTTCATTATCACCGGTATGAACCTACTCCATATCAAGGACTGGAACAATTATTTCAGCACTATAAGCTGACAGAAAGTGATCGCTTAGTTGATTTTGGTTGTGGCAAGGGGAGGTTGCCAATATTTGTCCATTACTTATTTCACACATCTGTTGTAGGAGTTGAAATGGATCACCTTTTTTATGAAAATGCTGTAAAGAACCGTACCAGTTATATCGCGAAAACAAAGAGGAATGGCAATCAGATCATTTTTCATCATTGTTTAGCAGAGGAATATCCAATAAACCAAGCAGACAATTGTTTTTATTTTTTTAATCCTTTTTCCGTTCAAATCTTTATGAAAGTAGTCCGTAACATTCTAAAATCGGTTGAAAAAAGAAACCGTAATGTCGAATTGATTTTATATTATGCAGCAGAAGACTATCTTTATTATTTGGACAACCAAACTTCTTTCGTATTAAAAGAAGAAGTGAAAATAAATGGACTATATGAGCATAACGCCAATGAGAGGTTTTTAATTTATCAATTGGAAAGGTATGAAGTCTAAGAAATGCCGGTACATGTTTACATATTTAATATGAAATACTAACAAAAAATTTTGTATTAGGGATGTGTTTTTGTGCCTGAATTACCTGAGATGGAAAATTATAAACGGATTTTTGAAAAAAAGCTTGTCGGAAAAACCATTCAGTCAGTAGAAGTGACGAGAGAGAAGTCGATTAATAAAGCGGTTCCTGCTTTTATAGATGAAGTAAAAGGGAGAAAGCTAGTTGCAATTGAGAGACGGGCAAAACATTTGGTGTTTAAATTGGATTCGGGTGGTCATTTATTGCTGCATCTTATGCTGGGAGGACTCATGTATATCGGAAATGAGCAAGACAGTCCTGATAGAACAAAACAGGTCACTCTCACCTTTGACGACTGCCAATTGTTTTTTATTGGGCTAAGATTAGGGTACCTTCATCTTCTTACTGCTCAAGAGGTAGAACAGGAATTTCTTGATTTAGGCCCTGAACCTCTCGATCCGGGCTTTCAATTATCAGAATTTGATGAACAGCTTAAAAAGAAACGCGGGACATTAAAATCGACTCTTGTTAATCAAAAGTTTATTGCTGGTATTGGTAATCATTACTCTGATGAAATCTGTTTTGAAGCAAAATTGTTACCTATGCGAATAGGAGATGAACTTTCATCCCGGGAAAGAGCTTCACTATTCCATGCGATCCAAACGATATTAAATAGAGGTTTGACATATGGTGGATATATTGAAATGCCTGTAATTAAGGGGGACGAGTTAACAGGAAAGTATAATGAATATTGTTATGTTTATGATCGGGAAGGTGAGCCTTGTCCTCGCTGCAAGAATACAATTATAAGAGAAGAGATTTCTTCAAAAAAATCATTCTTCTGTCCTCAATGTCAGATATGATGTAGTGCCAATCAACGTCCCCCTTTAGGATATAAACCATAGGAACCAAGACGGACATTTCCCAATATCCTATAAAGAGGGGGGAAATCCTATGAAAGAAAAGGAGTACCAATTTGCCACAAAGGCAATTCACGCAGGTTATGATCCAAATAAGCATCAAAATAGCTTAACCCCGCCAATCTACCAAACATCCACATTTACTTTTCCCACAGTGGAACATGGAGCAAACAGATTTGCAGGAATAGATGAAGGGTATATTTACTCCAGATTAGGTAATCCAACGGTGACAGTATTAGAAGAACGAATCGCACAATTGGAAGGCGGAGAAGCTGCACTGGCGTTTTCATCAGGAATGGCTGCTATTTCAGCTGTTCTCATCGGCATAACAAAAGCGAATGATCACATTATTTGTTCAAAAGGAATTTACGGCTGTACTTTCGGTTTATTACAGCTCTTAAAGGAAAAGTACAAAATTGACCATACATTTTCTGAGCTATGTTCAGAGGAAGATATTCTTGCACAGATGAAAGAAACGACAAGCTGCATATTTATTGAAACTCCTATGAACCCTACAATGAACTTAATTGATTTAGAAAAGGTTGTCTCGATTGCCAAGGAACGAAACATCAAGGTGGTTGTAGACAATACGTTTTGTTCTCCTTATTTACAAACACCAATTAAGCTGGGATGTGATCTGGTTATCCATAGTGGAACAAAATATATCGGTGGTCACGGAGATGTCATTGCGGGTCTGGTAGTAGGAGACAAAAATACGATTGATTCCTTTAAAAAAACTACACAAAAGGATATAGGTGGAGTTATCTCTCCATTTGATGCATGGTTACTACTTAGAGGTTTGAAAACATTGGCTGTTAGAATGGATCGTCATTGTGAGAATGCAGAAAAAATTGCGATGAAACTAAAAGAGCATCCAAAGGTTAAAGCCATTTATTATCCCAAGGATCCTGATCATTCCCAATATCAAATCATGAAAAAACAAATGAAAAATGGCGGAGGATTAATCTCATTTGAAGTAAAAGGCACATTTGAGGATGCTGTTAAATTTGTGAATCATTTAAAGTTAATACCCATTGCTGTAAGCTTAGGTGATGCAGAAACATTAATTCAACATCCTGCTTCAATGACACATGCTGTTGTTCCCGCACATATAAGGAAGGAAATGGGGATTTCAGATATGTTGATGCGTCTCTCTGTAGGTCTTGAAGCCTGGGAGGATATTTGGGAAGACATACAATCAGCATTAAATCATAAATAGCTAGTGGCATCATGCTACTAGTTTTTCTGGTTTATTAGAAAAAATCAAAAAGATAGAATAGGAAAGATTTTTAGGACTTATAGGTATATTCTTACTTATCCATAAGTAAATAGAAGGACAGGGTGGTTCTTGATTGACTCTTGCTCATAGAGGATCTGTCCTATAAATTAACTACATGACTTTAAAAGTAACTGTGTTTCTAGTATAAGTCTGTCTAATTCTTCGCTGTACTTAATCGTTTCAGGATTGTTCATTCCTTTTGCCTGGGCAGTAGCGATCATTAATCTTCTCACTAAATCTATTTTATGACCCAGATCTTGGTTCACATTATTCATCATTTTTCATTGCTCCCTATACTTAACAGATCGTATATACCTATTATTATTGATTTCTCTCCATTTTGGAATGCCTTCGACAATCATTCTATCAAATAGACAAATTTTTTATTGTTTTAGACATAATTTATCTGTATATGCACGGTCGTTTTGAGTGTTCAAAAATAAACACAGAAAGATTTTGGTTCTTTCATACTAAAAAAACCACATTTGTCCATAATAAACCATATATTAGAAGGAATTAGTTTGTTTTATCATTTCAAATATGGTTAAGGTGTGTAGCCAATGAGAGCTGTTATGTTTCTTACAATTTTTATCCTGCTTAGCTTATTGATTGCTCAGATTGATGCGTATCTTTATAGCAGTAATTTAATTAACCAATATAAAACACTTTTAGCGATGGATCCGGGATCTAATAAATGGATGATATACGTTTTTCTATTGTTTGGGTTTCTTTATTCTGTAGGGAAAAGTGTGAAAGAAAAATTACAAAAAATAAAAAACATAGGAAGTAAGTAGAGTAATGAAGCAACTTGTAGAGAAAATTTCACTCTGGCAGCTTTATATCCTAATTGTTTGTTTTCAAATTGGTAGCGCTGCTTTAGTAGGAATAGGAAATGAAGCAAAGCAGGATGCCTGGATTGCTGTCATCATCGGAACTTTTTTTGGAATGGCTATTATGCTGTATTATTTGTTTCTCCTCTCAAAAGTACCTGGTAAGAACTTATTTGAGCTATTTGTCTTTTGTTTTGGAAAGTGGATCGGTAAATTTTTTACACTATTATATGTTATCTACTTCTTTTATGTATCTGCCAGGGTGTTGCGGGATTTCTGTGAGCTCTTAGTTTCTACAATTTTTGAGATAACACCATTAGAGGTAATTTCTATCACGATGATGCTTGTAATCGTCTATATATTTCAGCATGGCTTAGAGGTACTGGGGAGAACAAGTGAGGTTTTCTTTCCGTATGTTGTAGCATTTATTGTTATGACAGGTTTAGGTATATGGTTCTCGGGTGAGTTTGAAATAAGTAATATCCAGCCGATCTTAGCTGATGGATTTAAACCTATTGTAAATGCACTTTTTCCACAGTTACTGACCTTTCCTTTCGGAGAAGCAGTGACCTTCATGGTGATAAGCGCCTATATTGGCACAAAGAAACATATAAAAAAGGTGAGTGCTGCGGGTGTTTTTACCAGTGGTGTTTTGCTTGCATATGGGGCTCTCATTCAAATTTCTACTTTAGGAGTTGATTTAAAGGAAAGAGCAAACTTTCCTTTATTAAGTGCTTCACGTGAAATATCCCTATTGAATTTTATCGAACGAGTAGATTTAATTATTGTGTTTTTCGTTATGTTCGGAATCATCGTAAAGGTGGGAATCTTTTTTTACGGAGGTTTAAAGGGTCTTGAACTAATTACGAATAAACCATATCGAAGTATGACACTTCCAATGGGATCACTCATTGCCTTTTTCTCAGCTGGTATTAGTCATAACTTTGTTGAACATCTTAAGGAAGGGTTAGTGTTCGTGCCATTCTTTATGCATATCCCTTTTCAATTCGGTATTCCTTTGCTTCTACTGCCCTTTATTTTATGGAAAACAAGGAAAAGAAAAAAGGAGTCTAGCTCATGAGTAGTTTTTCATCTTTGTTTACAAGAAGAAAAAACAAAAATAGGGGAAAAACCTCTGAAAAAGAGATATATGACCAAGAGGGGATACCAAAGCATTATGACAGAAAGCTGGATCGAAATTTATGTAGTATTCAAGAGTTATTTAAACAGACTACTGATTATGAAGAAATCCATATTAAAGTTGGAGATTTAAAAGGGTGTGTTTGTTATTTAGGAACGACATTAAATAAAAGCGAGCTAAATATGCAGGTTTTAGAACCGCTAAGAGAAGCGTTTAAGCAGCCGGAAACAGATGCACACAGAGATTTAGACTCTTTAAGAGAAGCCTTTTTCCCGGCGGTTTCTTATGAATATGCTGAAACACTGCATCAGCTTGTTTGGCAAATGTTAAACGGTTATGCTGTTGTCATGATTGATGAGCATAGTAAGGCCTTGGCGTTAAACATAGGAGGAACAGATAAACGTTCCATTTCAGAGCCTAGTACTCAAACAATTATTCGTGGTCCGAAAGAAGGATTTATAGAGGATATTAATACGAATATAGGTCTAATTAGAAAAAAAATAAAAAATCCCCGGCTGGTTTTTGAAGATTTTAGAGTTGGAAGTGACTCAAATACCAAACTATCGATTGGATATATGAAAGGAATTGTAAATGAAGATATCTTAAGTGAGGTCAAGCTAAGGATAAATAAAATTAATGCTTCAGGTATACTTGATACTGGTAATGTAGAGGAGTTTATTACAGATGAAACCTTTACCTTTTTCCCTCTTGTTTATAATAGTGAACGACCTGATAGCATTAGCGGAAATATTTTGGAGGGGAAAATCGCCATTCTCCTTGACGGTTCACCATTTGTGTTGATCGTTCCCTCTGTTTTTACAGATTTCTTTCAGTCTACAGAGGACTATTATCAACCATTTTTTATGACAAGCTTTATAAGAATTATCCGATATGTGTCATTTATGATTACTCTCACATTTCCCTCTCTATATGTGGCGATTACGACTTATCATCATGAGTTAATGCCAACACCGCTTTTAATAAATATACAAAGTCAGAGGGAAGGGGTACCATTTCCTGCCGTTATTGAAATATTAATGATGGAGCTTACCTTTGAAGTATTAAGGGAAGCGGGAGTTAGAATGCCGCGGGCTGTTGGCCAAACATTATCTATTGTTGGAGCGCTAGTTATCGGACAAGCTGCAGTTGAAGCCGGTTTGGTTTCTAATGTTTTAGTTGTCATTGTTGCATTTTCTGCCATTGCAAGCTTTGTGTCTCCTATTTATAATTTTTCCATTGCAGCAAGGTTGATTCGATTTATTTTGATTATTATGGCTGCATCATTAGGTTTATATGGAATTCTTTTATCACTTATTGTTATGGTTATTCACTTAGTAAGTCTACGAACATTTGGAATCCCATATTTAACTCCAGTTGCTCCGTTCAAGCTAAAAGATCAATCAGATGTGTTTGTCCGTGTCCCAATTTGGGGAGACCGGTATCGCCCTTCATATTTGATGACTAAAGCACCGGTGAAAAATAAAGATTCTTCTCGGCCATCTTCTCCAGATCAAAACACTGGGGGTAAGAAGGAAAATGACTAAAAAAATCCTATTGCCTTTTTTGGCACTACTATTATTCCTTACAGGGTGTTGGGACCGGGAAGAGCTTGATGAGATAGCGATTGTGGCGGGTATTGCAGTGGACAAAGGGGAAGAAAAAAAGTATCGAATGACAGTAGAGGTTGTTAACTCCGCAGAATTTGGAAAACAAAGTGCACAAGGAAATGCTCCTGTGAACATCTACACATTAGAAGGAAATTCTCTTTCGGAATTATCAAATAAAATGAATGTGGGGTTAACCCGTAAGCTCGTATTTTCACATACAAGGGTTCTTTATATTAGCGAAGAGGTGGCTAGAGAAGGAATTTTTGGATTTTTGGATTTTCTTGATCGAAGTGGACAGTTCCGAAATGACTTTAGTATTGTTATCACAAGTGGTTATCCTGCTTCAACTTTCACAAAAATCACCTATCCTGTGCAAAAAAGTCCTTCATTGAAGCTTAGTACTCAAATTGCGACGCTAACGGATGAGTGGGGTGGAAATCCCGATGTTCAGTTATATGATTTCATTACATCCCTTATTTCAAAAGGAATTAATCCTGTTGCCGGGATAATATCCATTCGAGGAGATCCTGAAAAAGGGCAATCTGTAGAAAATAATAAAGAAATTGATCCTGGTGCGTTGGTTCTTGCTGATGGGATGGCTGTGTTTAAAGGTGATAAAATGGTGGGGGAACTTTCACTAAATGAAACTAGGGGATACCTTTGGACGAAAGAGTTAAGAAGTACGAGTTTGAGTATTCCATGTGATTCAGAAGATGCTAATACGACAAATAAAAACGAGTTTTTTTTAGATGTTCGAGTCATAAGATCAAAAGTGAACTTAGAATCCAAATATAAAAATGATCGACCGAAGATCAAAGTGAAAATTAATGCGGAAGCTATGATACAAGGAACACAATGTCCTAAAGATTTGACAAAAATTGATGTTTATTCAGACCAAGAAAAACTAGTTGAAAAATTCGTGAAAGCAGAAATATCCCAGCTTATTAAAAAAGTCCAGAAGGAATACGAAGTAGACATCTTTGGATTTGGGGATGCACTTAATAGACAGAATCATAATAAGTACAAAGAAGTGGAGAACAGATGGGATGAAGAATTCGCAAAAGCTGACCTGGACGTTGAGGTTGATCTTCAGCTATTAAGAGCGGGAATAAAAAGCAAAAGCTTTAATGCAGATATAGAGGAATTAAGTGAGTAATAATTGCCAATCACACCGCCAATTCACAGATGTGAATTGGCTTTTTACTTGTAACAAACTAGTATAATCTACTATGATGGTAACGAATGAAGGAAGTGAAGGAGAATATCATGTATTTAACAGTGCAAGAAACAGCAGAATACCTGTCATTATCAGAAGAGCAAATTAAAAAACTAATCCTTGAAAAAAAGATCAGAGCACTCTTTGATGGAAATCAATATTTAATTAATAAGGAACAATTTAATACCCACCTAGAACAAATGGAAAAATATAAAAAGGTAGTGGAAGAGTATATGAAAGAACCAATTCCCGAGGATATCGATGTAAAAGACGAAGATTAATTTTTCTTACTTAAAAAATAATGACAATTCTCTGGAAAGATGTTATCATTATCAATAATGATAATAATTGAAAAGGGGATAAGTCTATGAGCACAATTCGTGAAGAAGAGGTTTCAATCATTCATGATATTACATTAAAGGGGACAATGGCTTTTCCATCTTTAGAATCGGAAAAACACCCTGCTATTATCTTAATTAATGGCTCAGGTAGTTCAGATCGGGATGGAAATATGAAGAAACCTGCCATTCAATCAGATTTATATAAAGAATTAGCTCATTTTTTAACGGGATTAGGCTTTATTACGCTAAGATATGATAAAAGATCTGTCGGGGAAAGTGAAGGCGATCCGATTAAATCCGGCATGCTCGATTTGGTCCGTGATGTGCAAGAAAATATTCAATATTTGAAGAATCATCCAAAAGTAGATCATGATAGGATTTTGCTATTAGGTCATAGTGAAGGATGTATTATTGGAACAATCGCACATCAACAAATACCGGTTGCCGGTTTGATATTACTTGCGGGGGCAGCAAGTAATATTGAAGAGCCAATGGCCTATCAAAATCAACAAGCTATAGAGGAAATAAAGCATTTAAAAGGCATTAAAGGAATGATCTTGAGAAATCTTGTTACAAAATCGAAGGTGGAAAAACAAGCCGCTAATCTAAAGCGGAAAGTAGAGCAATCACAAGGTGATACGATGAGGTATCAATTGAAAAAAATGCCAATAAGATGGTTTAGAGAACATTATTCTTTTTCGACAGAAATGATTATTAATATCCTTAAAGATGCCCAATGTCCTATATTGGCTATTACAGGTGATATGGATGTACAGGCAAATCCGGAAAATGTAAAAAGAATTGAGCAACTGGAAAAACCGAACACAACTGCAATTGTTATCGAAAACATGGATCATATGCTAAAGGAATTTCATGGAGAAAGAACAATCTTAAACCTTTTAAAACAATACAAAAAGGAAGCAAAAGATCCGATTCATTACAAACTTAAAGAAGAGTTGAAAGATTGGCTGATCATAAATTATCTATAATGTGTAAGGAACTCAGTGTGGATTAAGCACTGAGTTTGTTCTTTGTAGAGAACAAAAATTCTTATTTAGGCTTCCTGATGCAAATGCTATTTTGTTATGGAAATTTTAAAAAGATGGAAGATTTCTATGCTTGTCGAATAATGTAGATATTTCTCATAAATATATAGCATGTGGTTGGATTGTTCGCTATAATGATGTCAGATACTGTACAATCTTTAGGGAGAGAAAAGAATGAATCAACAATCGACACAACTTAGATTTATTGGGATAGTAGCAGTGATTGTTGGAATTATCTTTATTAGTATAATAGGATTTAAGATGAAAGATATCATCTCAGAAGCTGTTTCAACTGGAACCGATGGGAAAACAAAGGTGACAATCATAACATCAGATGTCATTGTAGATCAAAGTTGGGGGAGCTTGGCATATAAAGGAAAACTGAAAATGGAAGAGCTTTTTCCAGTTGACGTAATTTTATATAGTGAAATTAATACAGACAAACTAATAAAGAATACAATTGAAGAAGCGGTACGAAACCAATCACAAGTAATTATCGGTCATGGTCGTGAGTTTTCGGACGCGTTTACAGAATCGGCAAAAAAGTACTCAGATATTCATTTTATCACTCTGCATGGTACTTCAAAATATCCGAATCAATCTGTTTACACATTTGATCAAGGGGAAATCGAATACTTTGCTGCACTTGCTGCAGCGAAAGTGACTAAAACAAATAAAGTTGGCTTAATTGATTCTTATGAAGCAAGAATCAAAAATCCGGAGTTTGAAACAGGACTAGCCTATTATAAACCGGAAATAAAATTTTATTATCGTAATGTTAATAGTAGAGACGATGGTGAAAAAGCTTCCAAAATTCTTCAACAGTTAATAGATGAGGGAGTAGATGTTGTTTATAGTAAAGGAAACTCCTTCAATAGAGATGTCATAGATTTGGCAAAAAAGTCAGGAATATATGTCATCGGATATCTTGACGATCAGTCGTATATGGGGAAGGATCATGTTATTACGAGCGTGAAAAATGATGTATCACAAGCATATGTTGTCATGATGGAAGATTACTTTAGTAAGGATGGAATTCCACATGGGCAAGTGATGTTAAGTGCCGAGCATGGTGTGTATAGCTTAGCTCCGTTTGGACCGATGTTATCTGATAAAGATAAACAGTTTATAGAAAATGAAATGAATAAATTCGATAAAGGAGAGATTAGCTTTCCTTCATTAAAGTAAGGAGGATTACGTTGAGAAAATTATTGAAACATATGTCATTTCGGGCAAAAATTCTCTCAATCCTCCTCATTTTGACTTTTCTGTTAAGTGGTTTTTCCTTCATTTTGGTACAATCAATTGAAGCTGTTAAAGAAGTGAGTAACAAAATAGAGGAGAAGAACGTACCTGAGGTCTATTGGCTTACACAATGGGATAAAGATCTTGCCGTTAGAGAGCTGGTTGTAAAAGAGTACTTAGGAGAAAATTTATGCTGTGATTTCGTTGAAGTCTATCAGTCGTATCAATATGAAGAAGAAAATGAAACGTCTGATCAACCTCCTGCTGTTCCTTCTTCCCTAATTAGTATAAAAAAGGATATAGAATTACTAGACTTTATGGTCATAAATAATATTCAAGGATTATTAGCATACGAAGAGTATGATGAAGCCCGTACATTTATAAGTTCAGTGTACCTGCCACAACTTGAAGAATTACGGACAGAAATAAATGAAGCGAAGAAACTGGTCTTTACAAAGTTCACTGCACATTCGGACGAGTTTTCTAGTATTATCTCAAATGCACTTTGGCTACTCATTAGTATCACAATAGTGGCTATTTGTTTGTCTATTATTGCAGCGTATCGAATAAGTGCAAATTTGACAAAGCCTATTGAAACAATGGTTGATAAAGTTGACCTAATTGCCAGAGGCCAGTACGGGCTTACTCTGCCACCCCTGAAACAGGTTGAATTTGAAGAATTGGCGAATTCCATTAATCAAATGTCCAAGAGCCTGAAAGATTCATTTACAACTATTTTGAATGATAAAATGTATCGCGAGCAAATCGTGAATTCTTTGCCCATTGGTATTATAACAATAAATGATGAGTTGTCAGAGCTTAAAATTAATAGAGCAGCTGCTGATATTTTACAATATAACGAAGACATAATAAGTAAGTTTATGAATGAACAGATTTATGATGAAAATGAACAGTTTTGGAATATCTTAACTCTTGATTCAAACTTTCATCATAGAAAGATTACATATAAAATTGCAAAAGAAAACAAAGTCTTGCTCGTTTCTCAAACAGGAATGCACGATCATCAGTGCCAAATTATTGGAAGAATGATTAATTTTGTTGATATGACAGAAACCGAAGAACTAGAGAAAAGAATGTACCAATCTGAGAAATTAGCAATAGTTGGAGAAATAGCTGCAGGTGCTGCACATGAAATCAGGAATCCTTTGGCTGTTGTCCAAGGCTTCTTATCGCTGATGAATCAATCACTGGGGGATAAAGAGAAAAACCAATATCATATGGCTCTACTGATGAAGGAACTTGAACGGATTAACAGTATCATTGAGGAAATGTTGCTTTTATCAAAGCCTGGAGCACCAATTAAAAAAGAGGTATGTCTTCAAAGCGTATTGGAAGAGTTTTTACCGTTAATTATTGATTCCTCTGAAGATATTACCATTCATATCAACCTGATTCATAGAACTGTACCAATTGATTCAAAGCAAATGAAGCAGGTTTTTCATAATCTTGTTCGGAACAGTATTGAAGCAATGCGCGGCCAGGGAGAAATATGCATTTATTCACAAGTATCTGATAATTACTTTCAGATTTATGTAAAGGATAATGGTCCGGGAATACCATATGATTTAAAGGAAAAGATTTTTGACCCGTTCACAAGCTCAAAAGAAGATGGAACAGGCTTAGGGTTAATGATTGTAAAAAGAATTGTTGAAAACCATGATGGACATATTTCCGTCCACGAGACCTCTTCAGACGGTACAATTTTCTTAATAGAGCTTCCATTATAAAAAGAAGATGGCTTACGATTGCCATCTTCTTTTTATACTATCAGAGAGTATTTAAATTTTATGGATGAAAGTATAAGAAAAACTAAGGCTTTCGCCATTAGGACTTGGCGACAAGCTAAATTTTTCTAATAATGTCACTATTTTAATTTAAACGAACTTTTCAGAGACACGATCCGATTGAATACCGTTTTTTCTGCTGTTGTGTGCTTAGGATCCACATTAAAGTATCCATGGCGGAAGAATTGAAATTTGTCTTGTGGTTGAATATCCTTCATATTCGGTTCAATAAATCCTTGTAAAACTTCCAGTGAGTTTTCATTTATATAATCAAGGAACGTTTTTTCTTCTGAAGAATCAACTTCATCTTCACCTTCTTCGTCTTTTTGCTTATCAAGGATAAGTGGCTCATATAAACGAAATTCAGCAGGCAATGCATGTTTTGCATCAACCCAGTGTAATGTTCCTTTTACTTTACGACCAGTAAAGCCGGTACCACTCTTTGTTTCCGGATCGTAGGTACAATGAATCTCAATCACATTTCCATTTTCATCTTTAATCACTTCTTCGCACTTAATGAAATAGGCATGTTTTAATCTTACTTCATTTCCAGGGAACAGACGGAAATACTTTTTGGGAGGGTTTTCCATGAAGTCCTCCTGCTCAATATAAATTTCACGGGAGAATGGAATTTGTCTTGTTCCCATCTCAGGCACTTCAGGATTAATCTCTGCATCAAGCATTTCAACTTGATCTTCCGGATAATTGGTAATGACAACTTTCAAAGGCTTCAAGATTCCCATTGTGCGAGGAGCTTGAAGTTTTAAGTCTTCACGGACAAAATGCTCAAGCATTGCTTCATCTGCAGTAGCAAATCCTTTAGAAACACCTGTTTCTTTTACAAACTCACGAATAGCTTTTGGCGTATATCCTTTTCTACGTAGCCCGGAGATTGTTGGCATACGTGGATCATCCCATCCATCAACAACCTTTTCATCAACTAGTTGTTTTAATTTTCGCTTACTCATTACTGTATTAGTGATACCTAAACGACCAAATTCTATTTGCTGAGGTTTATGCTCCATTTCACATTCTTCAATGACCCAATTATAAAGAGGGCGTTGGTCCTCAAACTCTGTTGTACATAAGGAATGTGTAATGCCTTCGATTGCATCTTCAAGTGGATGAGCGAATGCATACATAGGATAGATACACCAAGTATCACCAGTATTATGATGAGTAGCATGTGAAACACGGTAGATAACAGGATCACGTAAATTTATATTTGGTGATGACATATCAATTTTTGCGCGGAGAACTTTTTCTCCATTGCCAAATTCCCCATTACGCATACGCTCAAATAAATCAAGGTTTTCCTCAATAGAGCGATTTCGATATGGACTTTCTTTACCAGGCTCGGTCAATGTACCACGATATTCTCTAATTTCATCCGCTGTTAAATCATCTACATAGGCTTTTCCTTTTTTGATAAGAAGAACAGCACGATTGTACATTTCTTCAAAATAATCGGATGCAAAGAATAAACCGTCCCAGTCGTAGCCTAACCAAGCTACATCTTCTTTAATGGATTCTACATATTCTGTATCTTCTTTTAATGGATTTGTATCATCAAATCGTAAATTTGTTTTTCCTTTAAATTCATCTGCTAATCCAAAGTTAATAACAATCGATTTTGCATGACCAATATGAAGATAACCATTTGGCTCCGGCGGGAAGCGAGTGTACACATAATCCCGTTTTCCTGTCTCAAGATCCTCTTTAATAATTGTTTTAATAAAGTTTGAGGAATTCTGTTCCAAATCAGATCAAACCTTTCTTTTATATGTAAGAATAAATTCTACCCTCCATTATACCAATAGATAATAAAAAGGTTAATTTACTTGCAGTATTTATTTGTAATAGTATATATAATTGCTACATGAATCAATGTGTATACAAGAATTGAAGAAAAGATAAGCTGTTTTCTGAAAGAATTTCATTTAGATCCTAGTTTGAATCTTGTGTCTGGAGCGAAATGGAACGAACTAAATATTACATGTAACTTTATTAAAAGACTATAGTACGCAAAAAAACGAAAGGGAAGTTAAGTGTATGCATCTTAACCAGTTGTGCAAAATAACAAAGTCTGGTAGGAGGTGAGAGTATGCCAAATAGAAACGATAATAAATTCAGAAAGATTGAATCTGAAAGTCAAAAACAAGGTAAATCTCAAGAAGAATATGCGGCAGAGTTAGCGAACAACAAAATGAAAGCACAGAAAAGAAAATAATAATTCAAATGGGCAAGCATAAATGCTTGTCTTTACTATTTAAAAAATGTAAGCATTTTATTATAAAAGTATAATAAATTCTGATAGTATAAATATTCAAATAATGGTTGACATTCATTCTATACCGGATTAAAGTATATGTATTGTTATTTTACTTAATCGCATAAAAACATCTCTTATCAAGAGTGGCAGAGGGACTGGCCCGATGATGCCCGGCAACCGTTCTATTTCCGAATAGAATTGGTGCTAAATCCTGCAAAGCTGTATGGCTTTGAAAGATAAGAGAGGAGACTCCTATTATTGTGGTGAAACCTCTCTGTCTTAGAGAGGTTTTTTGTGTTACCCGGACTTGTGAAATTAGAGAGAACAAGTTCAAGGCATGAGTAAATCATATTCTATTAATTGAGGGGAGCAATGCAGCTATGAAGAACAAACTATTTAACACATTATTTATTTTAACATTGGTATTAACCGTATTTGTTTCAGGGTGTTCATCTAGTAATGGCGGAACGAATGAGTCGACAAAATCAAAAGGAAATCCTGACGTGTCACTCGATAATGTGCCTGAAAGATTTAAAGATGGTGAAGAAGTAAAAATTAAAGTAATCCGCAAAATTGGCGGGGATGATCATACAGCTCAATTTCTAGCAGGAGCTAAAGAAGAAGGGGAAGCATTAGGCTTCCAAGTTGATGTGTTCACAGCAAATGGTGACACAGCTAAATTCCATGATGCCATCGCACAAGGACTTGAGGAAGATTATGATGGATTTATCATTTCTCATGGTGATGACGAAGCAACAATTAATGCTGTGCAAAAGTTGGTTGATGCAGGTAAAAGTGTTGTTACATTTGACTCAATTGATGGATTATCAAAAATTAATGGAGTGACATTAACTTCACAGGATGATGAAGCACTGGCTAAATTAGCTTTAGATCAATTAGTGAAAGAGACAAAAGGTGAAGCGAATATCGTATACCTTTGGGTTGACGGGTTCCCTCCAATGGTTAGAAGAAATGCTGTTTACCAAGATGTTTTAAAGAATAATCCGGGAATTAAAGAAGTAGAGCGCTTTGGTATTGCATCTGCAGATACATCTGTTCAAACGCAAAACGCTGTTGCTTCTATGCTTAATAAGCACCCGAAAGGTGAAATTGATGCGATTTTCGCAACATGGGATGCATTTGCGATCGGTGCAGCACGTGCCATTAAAGAAGCTGGAAGAGATGAAATTAAGATTTATGGTATTGATGTTTCGAATGCGGATCTACAAGAAATGCAAAATGAAGCAAGCTCATGGAAATACACGGCAGCTGTTGATCCCAAGCTTATCGGTGCAGTGGACATGAGAATTTTGGCTAAAAAACTTGCTGATGAAGAAACACCTGAAACATATAATCTTGAAGCATCACTTATTTCACAAGATGCGTTACTTCAATCGAATGAGCCTATTAATATGGTGAATTTAGCTGACACTGTGGAAGGTTGGGGTCAGTCAGATGCATTTGAAGAAGAATGGATGAAAACATTAAAAGAATATTATAAGAAATAATATCTCTAGCAGGGAACGGGTGGAAGTCGAGTTCATACTCTCGAAACACCCGTCTCTCCTTTTTTCCTCTATATAAACCTCCAATTAAGAATTCCAATAAAACCATAAACAGATCAATTAGGAAGGAGGAAGGACAATGAATACATCAGTATTAAATATGAGAGAAATTTCAATTGAGTTTCCTGGAGTAAAAGCACTTGACTCTGTTGATTTTACGATGAAAAGCGGTACGACTCATGCACTAATTGGAGCAAATGGTGCCGGAAAATCGACTCTAATGAAAGTTTTATCAGGTGCCTACAATCATTTCACAGGACAAATTCAAATAGACGGCAAAGAAGTGTTAATTAAAGACCCTAAGGATGCACAAGTACTAGGTATTCAAATTGTTCACCAGGAAGTGGATACAGCACTTATCCCATATTTAACAGTAGGAGAGAACATTATGCTCACCAAAACAGTGAGTGAAATGGGAAAGAGGCAATTCATTCGCTGGAAGCAAATCCATCAACAAGCAACTGAAATTTTAAATAGTTTAAATATAAAGGTGTCATCTAAAAAGCTGGTAAGTGAACTGACTCTTGCAGAAAAACAGATGGTACTGATTGCAAGAACAGTCTCGTCAAAATGTAAATACCTTATCCTCGATGAGCCAACTGCACCATTAAGTCATGCTGAGACAAAGGAATTATTCAGGATTGTTCGTGATTTAAAGGAGAAAAATGTCGGAATTATCTTTATTTCACACCGTCTTCCTGAAATATTTGAGATTTGTGATGAGATTACAATCATGAGAAACGGAATGCTTGTCACACATGAACGTATTCGTGAGACGACTCCTAATAAAGTAATAGAGAACATGCTTGGCAGAGAGCTAGAAGAGCAGTTTCCGGAGAGAACATTTCAAATTGGTGAAACGATCCTGGAGGTCAACCATCTACACGATGATGAAAAACTATCAGATGTTTCCCTGCATGTAAGACAAGGTGAGATTATTGGAATCGCGGGCTTAGTTGGAGCAGGTAAAACAGAGCTATGTAAAACCTTGTTTGGTGAAAAGAAACTTACATCAGGAGAAATAAAGCTGCATGGTAAAAAACTAAAAATGGCCAACCCCTATCAAGCAGTTAAACAGGGGATTGCCTTGGTTCCTGAAGAAAGACGAAAAGAAGGAATCCTGGTAGAAGAGTCTGTTGTAACGAATTTAACGGCTGCAAACCTGGGAGCTTTCACTAGTGCACTTAGCTTTGTTAAGCGTAAAGCTGAAAAGCAACAAGCTGTTGAGCTTATTAAAAGCCTTGGAATAAAAACACCATCAGATGAAACGAAAGTGAAAAATCTTTCTGGTGGAAATCAACAGAAAATTGCAATAGGAAAATGGCTTATTACAGATGCCGATGTTTATATTTTTGATGAACCTACAAAAGGAGTAGATGTAGGAGCGAAAAAGGATATTTTTGAACTCATATGTGAGTTGGCGAAAAGGGGAAAGGCTATTCTTTATGCCTCTTCAGAATTAGCCGAAATAATCGGGATTACAAATCGCTTATATGTTTTGTACGACGGTAAGGTTGTTAAAGAAGTAAATACAGATATAACGAACGAAGAAGACCTATTATTTTATTCAACAGGAGGCAACTAAGATGACTGAATTAAATCCTGTGCAAACCAATAAAGTGAAAAGATCATTTGATTTATTTCAATTTCTGTATAAATACGGAACAATTTTAACGATCTTTATTCTCATCATCGTGTTTGCAGTTTCTAATCCAACTTTTATTCAAGGAAATAATATTATTAATATATTACGCTCAATCTCTATTGTAACGATTATCGCAATCGGAATTACCATCTCTCTTTCTGTAAATGGATTCGACTTATCTGTAGGATCTGTTGCTTCATTATCTAATGCGATTGTCATTTCAATGTTTGTCTGGTTCTCACAGAACACACTCATTGCCATATTTTCAGCTATAATTGCTTCATTATTAGTTGGGGTACTAAATTCATTTATTATAGTGAAATTAAAAGTTCCCGATATGTTAATAACTCTTGCAACGATGTTTATTGTGCAGGGAATTGCTTTAACATATACGAAAGGTGCAACTGTATCACAAAATATGGTCATGCCTGACGGAACATTTGCAACAGGTCTTATAAGTCCGGTTTTTGAGCATATCGGACAAGTACCATGGATTATTGTCATTATGGTGGTCGTAGTGATTGCTGTTCATATCTTTTTAACGTACACAAAGCATGGGCGATATATGTATGTAATCGGAGGGAATATTGAAGCGGCAAGATTATCTGGAATTCCTGTTAATAAATATAAAGTAGCAGCTTATCTTTTATCTGCTCTTTTTGCATCAATCGGAGGAATTGTATTGGCATCAAGAGTCATGACAGCGGAGATCAACGCTGGAGCACCTTATCTTATGGATTCAGTTGCCGCTGCATTTATTGGATTTTCTGTACTTGGGGCAGGAAAGCCAAATGCTTTTGGAACATTTGTCGGTGCTGTTTTAATTGGTATATTACAGAATGGACTTGTTATGATGTCCGTACCTTATTATGCAATGGATATTGTGAAAGGAACGGTTCTGGCGTTTGCCCTTGCTCTTACTTACTACAAGCAAAAATAGCTGCTGATTGAATCAGCAGTTTTTTTTGTCGTCCAGGAAATTATAAAATTCTTGAACTGTGGATAAGTGCGCGACATCCAGCTCCAGCGCCTAGCCCCTCTAGGGTCTAGCCACAAAGGAATTGAAGACAAAGAACGTCTTCTATTCCTTTGTGGCTTATTTGCCCGAGGCTGATCAAGGCGCTTGCGCTTTTGTTCTGGAAAAATGTCGAATTCCACCGACAAATTATTCGTATATTTCCCAGGAAAGGAATTTTTCTGTGAATTTTAGACAAGCCTTGCGTTATAATTGGAAATAATTGAAATAGTTAGGGTGGAAGCTATGAATATATTATCAATTAGCGATTTAGAAAAGCATGAAGGCAATGCCGTTATCTTTCCGTCTTTCAGTTTGACAGTCGATGCGGGAAATGCTGTTGCCATTCATACGAATATGGATGTGCAGAAAATAGTAATGAATATGCTGTTAGGAGAGCTTCCGATCTTAGCAGGAGCAATAAAAGTGAATGATATAAGTATTGCTGCTTCAAAGAAGAAATATTTACAGCATATCGGAGTTTTATCCTTAAATGACGGCCTATATGAGAGGCTGACTGTAAAGGAGTATCTATCATTTTATCAAAAACTGTATGATTCTAAATCAACACTGGAACAAATTTTGCTAACTGTCCAACTGGAAGAACAGAAGAATACAAGAATTGGAAAGTTAAGTTTTTCGGAGAAAAAAAGAGTACATCTTGGTAATTTGCTGCTCAAACCGGTTTCTCTTTATGTATTAGAGGAACCTGACCAAAACACGGATCTGGAGACGAAAAGAGTCCTTAATATGGTCGTACAGGAGTTGATTAGCAAAGATAAAGCAGTTGTGATTCTAACCGGCAATATGGAGAGCGCATTGACCCTAACCGACAATATATATCGTTTAGATAGTTCTGGTCTTTCTAAGCTTGATGTAACGGCAGAAGAATCTGAACAGGAGACCGAGATGGAAGCTGTCATTCAGCCTGTGAGGTTTGAAAAAATTCCAACAAAGGTGAATGAAAAAATTGTTTTATTTGATCCGCCCGAAATTGATTATATTGAAAGCAGTGAAGGCCAGTCACAGCTTTATATTAAAGGGGAAATTTATCAAAGTATGTTCACGCTAAATGAGCTGGAGGAACGCCTGCAACCATTTGGATTTTTTCGCTGTCATCGTTCCTATATAGTTAATTTGCAAAAGGTGAGGGAAGTTGTAACATGGACGAGAAACAGCTTTACACTTATCTTAAATGACACTAGCAAATCCTCTGTTCCGCTTTCGAAAGCAAAAATGGCGGAATTAAAAGGGATGCTCGGCTTAAAATAGTGCTCCATTCACGGTGAATATGCGCCTCCTACATAGAATTTTGCTCCTTTTGCTAAGATTTTACTGCACCATTGTGACTCCTCGTATATGATGAAGTCAAATCACAAAGCAATGCAGGAGGATGACAATGGAAAAGATAATAGAAGTAAAGTCATTGGCAAAACTGTTCGGTAATCAGCGTGCACTTGAGGATGTTTCATTTGAAGTAAATAAAGGAGAAGTATTTGGTTTTCTCGGGCCGAGTGGTTCAGGGAAGACAACGACTATAAAAATCTTAACAGCCCAACTGTCACAAACAGATGGAGCTGCACTAGTGTTCGGAGAACCTGCTTTCCAATTAAAAAATCCGATTAACAGAAAAAAAATCGGGATTATTACTGACAATAGCGGCTTGTATGAACGCTTATCAATCTATGACAATTTAAAGCTATTTTGCGGGCTTTATGATGTGAGTATTTCACGAATAGATGAAGTACTGGAGATGGTTAATTTAAAGGATGAAAGTAAAAAGGTTGTTTCAAAGCTTTCAAGAGGGATGCTGCAAAGAGTGACGCTTGCGAGGGCATTTCTTCATAAACCGGAGCTGCTGTTTTTAGATGAGCCTACATCAGCTCTAGATCCAGTCAATTCCCGCCATATTTATCGCGGCTTACAGGAACTAAAGGATAATGGTACAACCATTTTTCTAACAACTCATGATATGAATGAAGCAGAATTACTGTGTGATCGTGTGGCATTTCTTCATAATGGCTCCATTCAGCTGATCGGACCGCCGAAGGAATTGCGCAAGAGCTATGCAGATAATACACTGACGGTCGAATTAACCGACGGCACAACAGAAGTCATTTCAAAAGGGGAAGATGGTGCGGAAAAGCTGTATCGCTTTATGTCAGAAAATAAAGTAGTGTCAGTCCATACAAACGAACCAACCTTAGGTGATATATTTGTTGAGATAACAGGGAGGAAATTATCATGACATTTTCAGTAAAAAGGACCTTAGCAATTTTTCAGAAAGATTATAAAGATATTTCAAAAAATATGTATGTATCCTTTACAGCTATTATCCCGTTATTTATGGCACTGCTTTACGGTTCACAGGGGGAAATGACGATTGATATGCAATATATTGTTATTAATATGACATTGTCTCTTGTTGCTGCGTTTATTCAATGCTCACTTATTGCTGAGGAAAAAGAAAAGAATACATTGCGGGGCTTAATGCTGTCACCTGCCAGTACGGTAGAAATCTTGGCTGGTAAAGGGTTGCTGACATTTATAACAACTATTTTTATTATTGCTGTTTCTTGCTTGTTAATTAAGTATGAGCCGGAAAATGTCATGGTCATCGCAATCGCCATTGTTTTATCTACATTGTTTTACATTGGTTTAGGAACCTTTCTCGGCTTGATGACAAAATCAGTCATGGAAGCCTCTGTTGTGATTATGCCTTTTTTCTTTCTATTTACTTTCAGTTCATATGCCTTACTGCTTGCTGAAAAATTCCCTATCTTAAGGGCTGTGGAATATATGCCAAACACACAGCTTGTCGAATTGGCCCGAGGAGTACAATCAGGTGCAGGCATTGTGGATGTATGGACCAACCTAATTGTCATTATGATTTGGATCATCGTGATTTTCGCTTTAGCTTATCGCATATTTAAGAAACGTATGATGGACTAATTTATCCCATTCTTAACGGCCAGTAAGACACCGACTTCAAGATTAGAGAGAAACAAAGATGATAAGTGGAAGATAACTGGCCGTAAAGATCGGATAAGTTTCGCTAACCATCATTGGGGGATGAAGAAAACCCCCATTGATGGAAGTCTCACTTTAATTGAAAAAAGCATAACAACTCTCTAAAATGAAACTAATAATAAGGAGGGATCATTATAATGAATTTGCTTGATTGGAACAAGAATGGTTTAACAAAAGAAGAGTATATAAATGGAATGAACGTGAACAAATCAGAAATGATGGGGATTTATGATAAATTTTCATTAAATGAAACACATAAAAGCCGTTTAGCTTCATTAAAAGATAAAGATCTAAAAGCGATTGTATTGACGGAAGACTGGTGTGGCGATGCAATGCTGAACAATCCTATTCTCCTGAAAATTGCTGAAGAAATCGGCATGGAAGTCCGCTTTGTACTTCGTGATTCAAATTTAGAGCTAATGGATCAGTATTTAACAAATGGTACATCTCGTGCGATTCCAATTTTTATTTTTCTAAATAGTGATGGTGAAGAAATAGCAGTATGGGGTCCCCGCGCAGCAAAAATGCAGGAGTTTGTAATGGAGGAACGAAGCAAATTACCATCTAAGGAAGATCCTGCGTTCTCTGAAAAGCAGACGGCAATGTACAAAAAAATAACTTCCGCTTATCAGGAAACTCCTGGTTATTGGGATGTAGTAGCAGAAAGTATTATTGAAAAATTAAATGGTTAATAATAAAAGCTGGCGAAGTTCTGCCGGCTTTTTGTCGTACTTTCAGGAAGTATAAGATTTTATTGATGATAGTATAAGAAAAACACCAGATCTGTCTCCTTTATAAGGACAATTGTACATCATATAAAGAAAACCCTTGATTATTTGAAGAAAACAGAGGATAATAGTGATTAAAATTTGACTGAAAATTTTAAATAGTAGGAGATGTAGAAATGAAAGTTGTAAAGTTCGGTGGTTCTTCTTTAGCTTCAGGTGAACAATTAAAAAAAGTTTTAAATATTGTTGTGTCAGATCCAACTCGTAAGGTTGTTGTTGTATCTGCACCGGGAAAACGATATTCAGATGATATAAAGGTAACTGATTTACTGATCGAATGTGCGGAGAAATATTTAGCAAATGAAAATGCTGATGGTGTCTTTCAAACAATTATTGAAAGGTATGAAAGTATTGTAAAGGAATTATCGATCCCTTTGGATATTGTAGAAACCATCTCAAATGACTTAAAGGCATTATTATCAGGAGACAAAAGTAAGCCTGAAAGCTACCTTGATGCAGTAAAAGCAAGTGGAGAGGATAATAATGCAAAGTTGATTGCGGCATTCTTCCGACATAGCGGGCTTAATGCCGAGTATGTTAATCCAAAAGATGCCGGTTTACTTGTTTCAGATGAGCCTGGTAACGCTCAAGTACTACCTGAATCGTATGAGAACTTATATAAACTTCGTGAAAAAGAAGGGATCGTTGTATTCCCGGGGTTTTTCGGCTATAACAAAAAAGGTGAGGTTCTAACATTTTCAAGAAGCGGATCAGACATTACAGGATCAATTTTAGCAAATGGTATTAAAGCCGACCTGTATGAAAACTTCACAGATGTTGATGCGGTATATTCAGTTAATCCAACGTTTGTTCAGAATCCTAAGGAGATTAGTGAGCTTACATATCGTGAAATGCGTGAGCTTTCATATGCAGGCTTTTCTGTATTCCATGATGAAGCATTAATTCCTGCATTTAGAGCAGGGATTCCTGTAAATGTGAAAAACACGAATAATCCTTCAGCACCGGGAACAAGAATTGTAAATGAGAGATCAAATTCTAACGGGCCTGTTATTGGTATCGCAAGTGATAAAGGTTTTTGCAGTATTTATGTTAGTAAATACTTAATGAACCGTGAAATTGGCTTTGGGCGTAAACTATTACAAATTTTAGAGGACTATGGTTTAACATATGAGCATGTACCATCAGGTATTGATGATGTAACAGTAATTTTGCGACAAGATCAGATGGATGAAGCACTTGAAGCACAAATAAAAGACCGCATTATGACAGAGCTGCATGCTGATGAAGTCATCGTTGAGCACGATCTTGTTTTAATTATGGTGGTTGGTGAAGGAATGCGCCATAATGTTGGAACAACAGCTCGTGCAGCAAAAGCTCTTGCGCACGCTGACGTAAACATTGAAATGATCAATCAAGGTTCCTCAGAGGTTAGCATGATGTTTGGAGTAAAAGAGCCTCAGGAAAAGAGAGCTGTTCAAGCGTTATATAATGAATTCTTTGTTGCAGTACCAGTCTGAAAAATATTCATAAGGGGATAGTCTGCCGGCACAAAAAATATGTGGGCGGGACTGTCCCTTTATGTTTGATAAAGATAAAATACTTTGAATCTATCTATTTTTTATAAAGGTAGATTGTGTATACTTATAAGTAGTTTACATAAATATGAGGTGAAGATGGTGGCCAGGTTATTTTCGATTGGAGAGGTATTAATTGATTTCATTCCAGCTCAAAAGGGAGTTGCTCTAAAAGAAGTAGTTTCATTTGAGCGGGCTCCAGGTGGTGCTCCGGCAAATGTTGCAGCAGCTGTTGCAAAGGCTGGAGGACAAGCATCAATGATTACGAAGTTGGGTGAGGATGCGTTCGGTGATTTCTTAATAGATACGTTGAACAATGTTGGTGTCAATACAGAGTATATTTTGAGAACAAAAAAAGCAAACACAGCTCTTGCTTTTGTCTCTCTCAAAGAAGATGGCGAGAGAGATTTTTCATTTTATCGTAATCCATCAGCAGATCTTTTGCTATCAGAGGATGAGGTAAGTGATAACTGGTTTAATGAAGGAGACATTCTTCATTTTTGTTCTGTTGACTTAGTCGAAAGCCCGATGAAACAGGCTCATGTAAAGGCAATAAAAGTGGCAAAAGAAAAAGGAGCTTTGATAAGCTTTGACCCTAATGTACGATTGCCATTATGGGAAAGTGCTGAAGAGTGTCAAGCAACGATACGAGAATTTCTTCCACAAGCGCATTTAGTAAAAATATCAGATGAAGAGCTGGAATTTATTACAGGAATCAAAGATGAAAGACAAGCAATACAATCTCTATTTACAGGTGATGTAAAAGCGGTCATTTATACAAAGGGTGCAGAAGGAGCTATCCTTTATGTAAATGAAGAAAGTTTCTCATCAACAGGTTATAAGGTTACTGTTCAGGATACAACAGGTGCAGGGGATGCGTTTATAGGTGGGTTTTTATATAAATTAATAGAAAAAAGTGCAACAATTTCTAATCTTGAATCACTATTAAAACAAGAGCATGAAGATATCTTATCTTATGCTAATGCAAGTGGAGCTCTTACGACGACTGGTAAAGGAGCAATTTCTGCTTTACCTTCAAAACAAGAAATTTATGACTTCATTGACAAACAAAAGTGATGACATACAGGACAGTCCAAAGGGATAGGGCTGTCCTTACGTATATTATTCACTAGTAGTAGCGATATTTTTACTTGATCTCCCCTTGAATTTACTTTGCCTATTTAATTTTAGATTTTGAGATCGTAACCGATTTGCTGGAATATTATTATTTGGCGCCGCTTGTTCGTTCCAATCACCCATATAGATTCATTCCTTTACTCTTCAATTTTCTTCCCTCTCATGATCTGTTCAAATGCAGCCATTGATGGATCCGGCTTGATTTCATGATCAAAAGGGTTTTTTTCTTGTGTAAATTCAGGGTCTGCATCCAGGCGAATTCCTATTTGTGAACCAGTTGTTGATAAGGAATCATTAATAATGGATTCTTGTTCCCCATCTTGATGAGGGGTTACCTCTGAATGTTGATTTCTTCGATCCATATGATCACCTCGGGTATGTTAATAAGTACAATCTTATGATTTCTCTAATGGCAGGAACTATACTAGTAGATAGCGGGTTAAATCTGTTGCGGAGTCTTTAGAATAATGTTACTATTTATAAGACTAATTTCTTGCTGTTATTAGTTAATTTCATAAATACAATCCAATCCAATTACAAATGAAACATAAATATAAAAAAACCTTAAATGGTAAATGGAAGAAACTATTTTAAAAAATAGCCCGTCTTTCCATGGCCTAACTTCTATATGGAGTTAGGCCTTTTTGTTTTTTACTGATTTAGATTTTAGGGGGAATATATGAATGAAAAATACAAATAGTTACTACCAGGAAGATCTTCTTCTGCTAAGTAGTACCTTAAGCAAGATTTTAAAACGAAGGTTTGGAAAAGGGCCTGAAATGTGTTTTGTCACTTTACATTCAAATAGAATTTTCGCGTTTATTCGTAAATATATCACTCCTGCTGAGGATGTATTACTTAAGAATGATAATGTAAATTTGGTCTATAAGTTCCGATCTGCAGTAATGAAGGATGTTATTGATGAATTCATTTGGGAAGTGAAAGACTCTCTGGGAATGAGTTTCGATTCTTATTTTGAGGATTGGAACTTTAACAGGAACACTGGGATGCTGATATTAGAAAATAGTCAATCCAGGAATTGGATTAATACGGATATTCACCCCGCATTAAAAGAAAAGCTGTTTGAAGGTATAAGTGTGGTAAACAATGAAATTTATAAAGCACCAACAAGTATGGAAATCATAAAGATCAATCAAAACATGTATGCTTTAGAATGCCGTGATACTTTAATACAAATGGAGAAAATCTTATATAACAAGGGATATTTCGGGCTATTACAAGAACGTTCGAATGATATTAAAAATTCCTATTTTTTACACAAGAAAAAATTCGAATTCATCTTTGAGACAAAAGTAGAGGATATATTTTTATTTTGGGATTACAAAAATGATAGAAGTTATATGATTTTCTATTTACTTTAAAACATCTATATACAATAATTTCAATTTTTAATATGATATATTAAACGATTTATTTATAAAAAATAATGATAGTACTTAAAGTCATTTAAATAATCTTGGTAGATATGCTTTAGAATAGTTAGCTAAACAAAAGCCAAAATAGCAAAAAGACAGATACTTTTTGCTATTTTGGCTTTTTATTTTTTGGGAGATATTAATGATTGGGTTCAGTAGGATGGTGAAATGAATGGAAAATTGTTATGAATATTCACAATCATTAAAGGTAATGACCAAAATGACGCCTGTAAAGTTGAGTGAAATTTGTAGTCTGCTAAAAGAAATAGCTGAGATCTTTCATTATTATAACGGTAAGGAGGGAAACAAACATATCATTGAAATAAAAAATAATCTCTCTGATCTACATAATTTAATGGAACAGAGCATGATTTTATTAAATGATGTCAGAATAGAAAAGCAGCTATTAATTAATATGGTTGTTTCTATTGTTGAGTTTCTTTGTAATATTATGGAAGAATTGGGTTCGTTACAAGGTAAGCTTGATGTCATACCGATATCTTATCAACTAAAATTGAAGTATCGAATAGCTTATTTACGTACGATCATAAAAGAAATATTAAAATAAGGAAAAGAGTGAAGTGAATGAATCAAGAAATACTAAATTCAATTAGTAGCTTTACAAGTAAAATCCTTAGAAAGAATTTTGGAAGGGGTCCTCAATTATGTCAATCGACTTTATCAGACCGATACCTGGTTGTTTACATTAGAGGTTTTATATCACCTATGGAGGAAGTACTCATTCAGCAAGGTTATAGGAATCAGGTTGATAAAGCTAGAACCGTTATTATTAACCATGCTATTGAGGAATTAAAAGGAGTAGTAGAAATATCATTAAATCGAGATGTTTTTGATCATTACCATGATTGGAATTTACCAAATAATACAGGAATTATGATGTTTGTTTTAGATGAAAGAGTAGGTAGTGAATGTATTCCGGAAGAACATGTTAATCTGAAGCTGTTGGAATCGGAATTGGCAAGGATTAGTCTGTTAGTAGAAAAAGTCCCAGATCAAATAAAAATATATCCATTATCTAAATCTCTTTATGTAATTGAAAGAAGAGGAATTTTGGTTCCTATTGAAAAATCTCTTATCCAAAAGGGGTATGCAGATGAATTGAAAGTGACGAAGGATGAGTTAGAGAAAAGTCACTTTCATCGAAATGGGAAATTTGATGACATTTTTCAGGCTAGTGTCAAAGATATTTTTATTGATTGGAATTTTAAAGAGGATAAATCTTATATGGCCTTTATCTTACATAATTAATCTAAAGTTGCTTGATATCAGCCCATTTTAAAAACAAAAGGATAGATAAGCCAGAAGGTTTTCTGGTTTATCTATCCTTTCGTTGCTGCCAAATCTAATCCAATATTTTAATTTTTACGGTTTTACGTCCCCACTGAAGGGCTTTTGCACTTGAAGGCATTAACACATCTATTTTATGTCCGATAATAGCTCCACCTGTGTCCCCTGCGATGGCAACTCCATATCCTTCTACCCAAACTTTCGAGCCAAGAGGAATGACACCTGGATCAACAGCAATAAGCTTCATATTCGGATTCTTTTTAATATTATAACCGAGATAAGTCACATCATTTTTCGTATCTTCATGACTGTAAGCAGTCGCTGATACATACAATTCTTTTCCTGATGAAGATGAAGTGCCACTGTCTTTTTTATTTGTTTGTTTATTAGTTTGTTCTTTTGACGCTGTTGGCGGTGGAGCAACTGTTTGTTGTACAACAGCTTCTTCCTTTGCCTTTTTAGCTTTAGCTAATTCGACAGCTCTGGCTTTTGCAGCTTCCTCTTCTTTTTTAATCTGATCTTGAATTGTGCTTATCTTTGATTGAATCGTTGACTTTTCTTTTTCTGCTAGAGTAATTTCAGCTGACAATGATTGATATTTATCTTGTAAGGCAACAAGTGCCTGATTTCTTTTTACACGTTTTTGCTCAAGCTCAACTCTTTTAGTTTCTAATTCAGCCTGTTGAGAAACTAAAAGTTGTTCTTGTTTATCGATTTCTTTCTTTTCTTCTTCAATTTGATTTATATCTGCTTGTTGTTGTTCAACGATATTTTGATCGGCATCCAAAATTGTGGCAACGGCCCCAACACGTTCAAAGAAATTACCGATGCTTTCAGAATTAATAAGTGTATCAATAACGATTGATGTACGATCACTATGCTGAAGAGCGACTAAACGCTTTTCCATAATATCTTCGCGTGCATATACCTTGTCCTGAAGAAGAACAATTTCTTCTTTCTTTTGTTCAATTAGTTTTTGGATCTCTGATATCTTTGTTTCAACATCAGCTAGGCTTTGTTCACTGCTTGAAATTTCCTGATCAAGAGCTTGTACATTTTGTTGAATAGTAGTCACTTCTTCATTTATGGCTTGCTGTTCTTTTTCCTTTTGAAGAATGGTTTGTTGATTCTGCTCTAGCTGTTCATTCGCACGATTTAACGTGTCATTTGTTGATTCTGCTTTTGCCACGTATGTAATAGGTAAGGATAATAGAAGTATTCCAATTGTGGCAATTGTTTGTTTCAAAGCTCGCATAAAGCAACCCCTTTCTCATCTATCTAGTTATAACACAGAAAAATGTCTCGTAGGTTACAAATAGATTAAAAGTTATGGTAGTTTATGTAAGTTACTCTATTATTTTCAAATAAAAGAAGGACAAATTCCATATTTTATGGAATTTGTCCTTCAATATTTTTTCTAATTAGTTTGCTTGTTGCCATTCAGTTACTTTGCGATCAGTTGGCAGTAAAAATGCCAAAATACCAAGTAATGGTAGTAAAGCAACACCAATCATGGTTGTTGTTAAGCCGATCCAATCGATTAAGGCACCTAAGGCAACTGAACCGATTGCTCCCATGCCAAATGCCAACCCAACTGTTAACCCTGACATTAATCCGATCTTACCAGGAACAAGCTCCTGGGCATAGACAACGGTAACAGAAAAACTGGACATCAAGATAATCCCTATTAGTGCAAGAATAATAATAGATAGAGTTGAACCTACAAAGGGCAATAATAATGATAGAGGCGCTGTTGCTAGCAAAGAAATCAGGATAACTGTACGTTTGCCAAAACGATCAGCTAACGGCCCGCCAAGAAACGTTCCAACAGCTCCCATTAGTAAAAAGGTAAAAATATAAATCTGGGAACTGGCAATCGTGAGTTCATATTTATCAATCGCAAAAAAAGCATAGAAGCCTGAGATGGCACTCACATACCATGAACGAGCAAAGATCAAAAAGATAATAATAATGACTGCGTTACGTATGGACTTTGATAAAGCTTTTGTATCGGTATTTTTTACTTTTATTTTTTTAGTAGCTTTGATCTCTTTTAGTTTACGAGTATACCAGCTTGCAATATAAACTAAAAACCCAACTGCCAAGGCAGCAACAACTGTGAACCAAATGGCTCCAAACTGCCCGAGAGGAACAAGTATTAAAGCTGTAATTAATGGAGCCAATGCTTGACCGCTATTACCACCAACCTGATATATCGATTGGGCTAAACCTCTCCGATTTCCGGCAGCCATATAAGCAACACGTGAACCTTCAGGATGGAAAATCGCAGAGCCTAACCCGATAAAAATAACGGATAAAAGGATTGTTAAGAATGATGGGGCGAAGGCTAAACCCAGTACACCTAACATGCTGCTCGTTAATCCGATCGGTAAGGCGTAAGGCATCGGCTTTTTATCTGTGTATAAGCCGACAACAGGCTGCATGACTGAAGAAACCATGTTCAATGCAAACGCAATAAGTCCAAGCTGTGTAAACGAAAGACCCATTGATTCCTCTAAAATGGGAAACATTGCGGGAATAACTGACTGAATACTGTCATTTAAAAGGTGACACAGACCGATAATAAATAAAATGTTATACATTGTACCTGATTCTTGTTGAAGGGAAGCAGGTTTTTTTTGGATTGATGCGGTTGCCATGAATTTATCTCCCTTATGTAAAATTGTTTCGATGCACGAAATAGATCTAATATTCATATTATTGTCATCACTTGGAAAAAATTCAAGTAAAATATGAACTTCATGCTCAGAAAAATATATGAATTAGCTTCCTGTACTTAGTTTGCAGATTTTCTGAACGATCCCTCTGATGGAAATAGCTAATAAAATATAGATAGGAAATGAATAAAGATTAGACCAAATTAATGGTTTGTAAATTCCTAAATACATGGCAACCGGTTCAAAAACAAAGGCGAATATTCCGGATAAAAAAATAGAAGCAAAAATAAACGTTTTCCATTTTACAAAAAATTGATACAACATCATGAAGAAGAGGGCAATCATTACATCAATACATATAACTCTTGGACCCCAAGGTAACACCATTTTCGGATATTCCCAAAGTTGCAATTCTCCACCGAACGTATCAAGAACGGTAGCAATGTTAAACGTAAGTAGCCCGTATAATAAAATAGGGAATATTCTGCTATGATCAAGGATTCGGATCCAGACAAAAATAAGAATGATAAGAAATATGAGCATAAACCACCATTGCGGAGTAAAAACAATTTCATCACGCCAATAGTACCAGCGTAAAGTAGAAATTTTTTCTTGAGCATTCATAATATCTTGCAGGGAAGGATTCATTGGATACCTCTTTGGAAGTTTTATTCTAAGTTTTATTATGGTCGATATACGTTGTCGCTATTAAGTTTTTTTGATATTAAAGCAAGTTAATACATAAAATCAATAGTACATTCTACTCGGCAAGTGATGGAATAATTGATAAACTATTTTTATACTCATTTTTCACTATATACCTTTTTAAGAAAGCAGTTTTTCGTAAAGATTGTTGCTATTCAATATTTTTTAATTGATAGTGGAATGGAGCGGAAGACACTTGACTCCTGCGGGAAGTAGAGGAAAGGCTGAGACCCCACAGGCGAAGCCGAGGAGGCTCAGCTTCCTCCCCGGCGAATCTTGTGTCTGGAGCGCAATGGAACGAACAACTTTTACACTAAATCTTATACTATATACAGTTTATTTTTATAATTTATAGATTACATAGCTTCAAAAAAATGAAAGCCCTTTCCATATAGAATAGTATTTAAGAGTCTGGAGGATAGATGCAGTATGATAAAATTACGATCAATTTTACAGCCATATCGAATATCCGTGATGATCGCATTATCATTAATGCTTATCGAACTAACTGTGGAGCTTTTGCACCCATTATTAATGGCAAAAATTATTGATGATGGAATTTTAAAAGAAGATATGGATGTTGTCATGGTTTGGGGAGCAATCATGGTTGGAATATCACTGCTTGCTTTTGCCTCAGGAATGATTAACTCTTTTTATGCCGCACATGTAAGCCAAGGCTTTGGATTTGACTTGAGAAAACAGATTTTTGTAAAAGTGCAATCCTTCACCTTTGAAAAATTAGGTAAATTCCCCGCAGCCTCACTTGTTACACGAATGACAAATGATATTACCCAACTTCAAAATACCTTATTTATGGGTCTGCGAATTATGTTACGAGCACCGCTCCTTATTATTGGCTCTGTAATCATGTCCTTTTTTGTGAATGCACAAATTGCGATGATTTTTGCCATAGTGATTCCGTTGGTCATAGTTGTACTCGTTTGGATTATGAAGAAAGGGAGCAAGATGTTCCATTATGTCCAATCAAAATTAGATCAAGTAAATGATGTGTTACGTGAAAATTTAATCGGGATGAGACTGATTAAAGCTTATGTTCGCAGGGAACATGAAGTGGATCGTTTTAAAGAAGCCTCCTCGTCACTAAAAGATAACACTGTGAAAGCCTTACGAATGATTGAAACCTCTATGCCTATATTGTTACTGATCATGAATTTGGGTATCTTGTTGATTCTATGGATAGGTCAAGCACAAGTTACAGGAGGAGATGTTCAGGTAGGTGAAGTTGTTGCCATTGTCAATTATGGACTAAGAGTTACATCGGCTTTATCAATGTTTTCTTTTATTATTATGTTTTTGTCAAGGTCACGTGCATCTGCTTCAAGAATTTTGGAAGTACTTGATGTAGAGGAAGAAGTAAAACATGAGGGGGAGGTATCAGGGATTTCGGATGGGAAAGTGATTTTTGATGATGTGTCGTTTTCTTATCCGGGAACAGAGGAAACTGTGCTTAGAGAAATTTCCTTTACAGCAAATGCTGGGGAAACAATTGCTGTGATGGGAGGAACAGGTTCAGGGAAATCTACTCTTTTTCAGCTTATTCCAAGACTTTATGAAGTGAATTCAGGCACGATCTATATAGATGATCAACCAATAAACAATTTGGATATGGATTTTTTACGTAATCAAATTGGTCTAGTTCCACAGGAAGCAGTTCTTTTTTCTGGAGAAATAGAGAATAATATCGCTTGGGGAAACAGTCATGCTAAAGATGAACAAATAATTAGTGCAGCTAAAGCAGCCCAAATACATGAAACGATTGAAAAGCTTCCGAAAAAGTATAAAACAAAAATTGGACAAAAGGGAGTGAATCTCTCTGGAGGACAAAAACAGCGTTTGTCTGTGGCAAGAGCATTAGTACGAAAACCGAAAATACTTCTATTGGATGATAGTACAAGTGCACTTGATGTGAAAACAGAAAAGAAATTGTTGGATGCCCTTGAAAGCTACTCCTGTACGACAATGCTGATCACTCAAAAAATCAGCACAGCAAAACTGGCAGATAAAATTCTGTTATTAGATGAAGGAAGGTTAATTGCTGAAGGGTCCCATCAGGATTTATTAAAAAACTCTCCACTCTATCAAAAAATCTCTCAATCACAAATGAAAGGAGAGATGGCAAGTGTTAAAACAGCTAACTAGTCTGTTTAAATATAAAAGGATTGAACTAAATACAAGTGTTCAAAACAGCAAACGAAAGCAAAGAGTGGGACTAAAAGAAGGTCTTTATACAATTTTAAAACTCTGGAGGTATTTATCTAAAAAGAAGGGGCAGTTTCTTTTAGTGTTGATAATGGTTTTGATTAGCTCTGCATTAGCATTATTAGGGCCTTATTTAATCGGAAAAACCATTGACGATTATATTGTGTCACAGAAGAGCGATGGGCTAGGGATTTTACTTGCAGGGATGGTGCTTGTTTTTGTCTTTCATTCACTTTCTTTATTTTTACAAAATTTCTGGATGATTGGAATTTCTCAATATACTGTGAATGAAATGAGGTCAGATTTAGTTCAACATCTTCATCGATTACCGATTTCTTTTTTTGACAAGAAACAACATGGTGAATTAATGAGCAGGGTCACAAATGATATTGAAAATGTTAGTTCAACATTGAACAGCTCGGTCATTCAAGTGTTCTCCAGTCTTTTAACTCTCATAGGCACAGTGACAGTCATGCTTTTGCTAAGTCCGATGCTTACGGCTATTACCTTATTAATCATTCCTTTAATGGTTTTGGGAATGAAATGGATTACGAAAAGAACAGGGCGGTTATTTAAATATCAGCAACAGAATTTAGGGGAACTTAACGGGTATATAGAAGAAGTGATATCTGGCCAAAAAATGGTTAAGGCCTATTCACAGGAAGAGCGTGTCATAAAAGAATTTATTGTTAAAGGAGAGCAATTAAGGAATTCAGGCTTCTGGGCTCAAACTATTTCAGGTTTTATTCCGAAAGTTATGAATATGTTAAACAACTTAAGTTTTGCCGTTATTGCCGGTATTGGTGGTTTGTTTGCTTTAAACGGTCTGATTACAATTGGGGTAATTGTAATTTTTGCAGAGTATGCACGACAATTTACCCGCCCGTTAAACGATCTTGCTAATCAATTTAATACATTGTTATCTGCTATTGCAGGAGCAGAACGGGTCTTTGATATTCTTGATGAGGAGATTGAAAAGGATGATCAATCAAATGGGGAATACTTTGACATTCAAGGTGAGGTCACTTTTGAAAATGTATCTTTTGCATATGAAGAAGGAGAAGATCAACAAACGATCCATTCTGTTTCTTTTCAAGCTTCACCTGGTGAAGTAATTGCCTTGGTTGGTCCTACTGGAGCTGGAAAAACAACGTTAATTAATCTTATTACTCGTTTTTATGATCCAGATGAGGGAAGAATACTAATTGACGGAGTAAATATAGACATGATTGGACGAAGTGCCTTACGAAAGCAGATGGCATTCGTTTTACAGGATACGTTTTTATTTCAGGGAACAGTTATGGATAATATCCGTTATGGGAGATTGGATGCCACAGATGAAGAAATTATCGAAGCTGCAAAACTGGCAAACGCAGATTCATTTATTCAAAAGCTGCCAGATGGATATCATACGCAAATTAAACATGATGGAAATGGAATTAGTCATGGACAAAAGCAGTTATTAGCCATTGCCAGGGCAATGCTTGCAAATCCGATGATTCTGCTGTTAGATGAAGCAACGAGCAGTATTGATACAATAACGGAATTGCGTATTCAAGAAGCTCTCTCCAGATTAATGAAGGGAAGAACAACGTTTGTCATTGCACATCGATTAAATACGATTAAGCATGCTGATCAAATTATCGTCTTAAAAGATGGAGAAATCATTGAAAAAGGAACACATCATGAATTACTAGAGAAACAAAAGTTTTATTACGAAATGCAGACACAACATTATGCAGTTAACTGAGAAGATTATAGATATAGTCTTCTTTTTTATATTTACAATAAATTTAAATTAAATTAACAAATATATACAAATTCTTCATTCTACCTTTATATTCCGTTGGTAAGATAATGCTGTGAAGACATGTGGGCAGCCGCAACAATGGAGAGGAGAAGCCATAAAAAGAAATAGGTGAATTACGACTGCGTAAACCCTGTGTTTTTTTATGGTTTTTTATTATGCCTACCAGTATTTACAAGAGGTTATCGGGTACTAATGTTATCAGGAGGTTAAATTTATGAAGCGAGTTGAGCTAAGGAATGTGTCCAAATCCTATGACGGGAAGTCTCATGTGTTAAAGGGAATTGATGTCACGATCAACCCAGGAGAGTTTTTCGTTTTAGTTGGGCCATCGGGATGTGGTAAAAGCACAATGCTGCGGATGATAGCAGGTCTTGAGGAAATTTCTGGTGGAGACCTGTATATTGGAGATGCTTATTCCAATCATAGTCCGCCAAGTAAAAGAAATCTATCAATGGTCTTTCAAAATTATGCTCTTTATCCTCATTTAACAGTAGAGCAAAATATTTTGTTTGGATTACATACAAAGAAAATTACAAAAACAGAGCAAAAGAAACGGTGTAACGAAACAGCTGAAATGCTAGGTCTTTCAGAGTTGCTAAAACGCAAGCCCCGGCAGCTATCAGGTGGGCAGAGGCAGAGGGTGGCGTTAGCAAGGTCCATTGTTACACAAGCTCCGATTTGTTTAATGGACGAGCCCCTTTCAAATTTAGATGCAAAACTGCGTTCAAAGATGAGATCAGAAATAAGACAAATTCAAAAAAGACTTGGAATTACTATGATCTATGTGACTCATGATCAAACAGAGGCAATGACGATGGCTGACAGAATGATGATCTTACATCATGGACAAGTTCAACAAGTTGGCCGTCCCATAGACATTTACAATTTTCCTTTAAATACGTTTGTTGCCTCATTCATTGGAGCACCGCCTATGAATCTATCACAAGTAAGTTTCAGAGACCGTGAAATTGTTCTTGATGATCATCGATCCATTTCTATTAGTGAAGAAATGGCCCGTTCAATTCCTATTGAGGAGAGGATCATAGCAGGGATCCGCTCAGAACATATTAAGCTTGCAAAAGGTGGAAAAGTTAGCTTTTATGCGGAAGCGGTAAATGTGGAAGTACTGGGAACAGAGACTTTAATTACGTTTATCACTGGAAACAAGCAGTGGATCGCGAAGTGGAGTGGGCAATGGAATATTTCAGTTGGTGAAAAGCTGCCATTATATATTGATTGCGCTGATTTATATTTATTTAAGCAGGAGACAGGTGAATGCATTTGGCACCAGTCTAATCGTCATGATCAATATTCTCTTAAGGAGGCGATCTTTTGAGTAGCCTGCCAAATCTCTCACCATCAACAATTGAGGTGAAAAAGGAGAAGGCAATCTATAGAAAAAGAGAAGGATCCAATCTATTCATGGGATTACTCTATTTAGCGCCTTCTATTATCCTATTTGGGTTATTTCTTTTTTATCCAATGATTCGAACATTATATTTAAGCTTTTTTTTGACAGATGGTCAAGGTGTACCGGTTTCCTTTGTTGGCTTTGAAAATTTTACATATCTCTTTCAGTCTGCAAGTTTTCAAAAAAGTATTACAGCAACCATATTATTTGTTTTATATACAGTTCCACTAGGAGTTATTTTAGCTCTATTTCTTGCTATTATCGCCAATGAGAAAGTTAGAGGAATTGGATTCTTCAGAACGATGTTTTCTTCGACTATGGGCATGAGTGTAGCTGCTTCATCTGTTATTTGGATGTTTATGTACAACCCTGCAATCGGAATCTTTAATAAGCTGGTTGTTGCGTTGGGTGGTTCAGAAGTGCAATGGTTGCTTGATCCAAAGTTTGCCTTACTTTCTGTTGCCGTTTCAACCATCTGGATGAATACCGGCTTTTCGTTTCTCATCTTATTAGGCGGCTTGCAAAATATAGATGAGCATCTCTATGAAAATGCGGACATTGCAGGAGTGAGTTATTGGTATAAGCTTAGAAAAATAACAGTTCCTTTGTTATCACCGACTTTGTTTTTTATAGTGACAGTGTCCTTAATCAATTCATTTCAAACTTTCGGCCAAATTGATATTTTAACAAAAGGCGGTCCGATCGAATCAACAAATGTCATCGTCTATTCAATTTATAAGGATGCCTTCGTAAACTACAATGTCGGTTCAGCAAGTGCTCAGGCAACGATTCTATTCTTTTGTATTTTATTTATTACGATTCTTCAATTTAAGCTTGGAGAACGGAAGGTGCATTATCAATGAGTATTACTAGAAAAATTGTTTTATATAGTCTGTTAATCATTTCAGTCATATTTATGATGTTTCCGATTTTTTATGCATTTATGATCAGCTTTATGCAAGGTGGAGAGATATTAAGAGGAAATCTTATTCCCGATTCTTTCACATTTGCTAATTATCAATCAGCTTTTGAAAAGGTTCCTCTTTTTCAGTATCTATGGAATAGTTTTTATGTTTCAGCCGTTGTTATGATAGGGCAGTTAATTGTTTCAAGTCTGGCGGCATATGCATTTGTATTTATGACCTTTAAAGGGAGAGATTTTATTTTCTTTGTTTTTATCTCAACAATGATGATCCCTTGGGAAGCAACGATGGTCCCGAATTTTATTACGGTGCAAAAGCTTGGATGGCTTAATTCTTATTCAAGTTTGACGATTCCATTCTTTGCCTTAGCATTCGGGACGTTCTTACTAAGGCAACAGTTCAAAACGATTCCTAAGGAATTATTTGAAGCTTCGCAAGTGGCAGGGATAAGTCGTTTTCGCTTTTTTTGGAATGTTGTACTGCCTGTATCCAAGACAAGCTTAATAACATTAGGAATTTATAGTTTTTTAACAACATGGAATATGTATTTGTGGCCGCTGCTTGTTACCAATAATGAAAGTGTCCGGACGGTGCAAATTGGTCTTAAACAGCTCCAATCACAGGAAATTTCAACTGAATGGGGGGTGGTTATGGCAGCAGTAGTAGTCGTTATACTCCCAACTCTGATTCTTTTATTTATTGGACAAAAACGTCTTCAAAATGGATTGACTCAAGGTGCAATTAAGTAGACAGAACCTTAAAATGAGGAGGAATGAATTATGCAAAAGAAAATACTTATTGTCTTATCTGCTTTATTTTTAATGCTATTAGGTGCTTGTTCGAGCTCAAATTCTTCTACAACTGGTTCCCAAACTGAAGGTGAAAGTACAAGTGGTGCAGGAGCAGAAGAAACATCTGGAAAGCAGGAAGTTGTGTTCTGGCATGCAATGAGCGGTGAACTGGAGACGGTGTTAAATGATATTGCGGCTGACTTTAATGAGTCACAGGATAATATTGAAGTAAAGCCAATTTTCCAAGGAACGTATGAAGAGGCATTAACGAAATTTAATACAGTTGCCGGTACGGAGGATGCACCAACGATCATGCAGGTTTTTGAAGTTGGGACAAAGTATATGATTGATAGCGGACATATCCAACCTGTTCAGAAGTTCATTGATGAAGATAATTATGATACATCACAATGGGAAAAAAATATTTCAAATTACTATACAGTTGATGGAGAACAGTATTCAATGCCGTTTAACTCTTCAACACCTGTTTTAATTTATAATAAAGACGCATTTGAAGCAGCCGGACTTGATCCTGAAAAGGCACCGATGACTTATAGTGAATTAAAGGATGCTGCAAAAAAACTAACAAAAGCTGAAGGTGGAGAAACAAGTCAATATGGATTCTCAATCTTAAACTATGGATGGTTCTTTGAGGAATTATTGGCAGAACAGGGTGGTCATTATGTGGATAATGAAAATGGCCGTGCAGGTAATGCAACCAAAGCAACATTTAATGATGATTTAGGGTTAAATGTTTTTCAATTGATTTCAGATATGCACAAGGAAGGTACATATTATAATGTTGGTCAAAACTGGGATGATATGCGTGCTGCATTTCAATCAGGTAAAATGGCTATGTACTTAGATTCTTCTGCAGGTGTAAAAGCAATTGTTGATAATGCAGACTTTGAGGTTGGTGTTTCATATCTTCCAATTCCGGATGATTCAGAAAGAAATGGTGTTATCATCGGTGGTGCTTCCGTATGGATGTCAAGTGGAATTGCTGAAGAAAAGCAAAAAGCTGCATGGGAGTTTATGAAATACTTAACAACTCCTGAGGTACAAGCAGAATGGCATGTGAAAACAGGGTATTTTGCTATTAACCCTGCTGCTTATGATCAAGATCTTGTCACGCAAGAATGGGAAAAATACCCACAGTTAAAAGTAACAGTTGATCAATTACGTGATACCAAAACTAATACAGCAACACAAGGTGCCTTAATATCAGTGTTCCCGGAATCAAGGCAAAAAGTAGTAACAGCAATGGAGAGTTTGTACCAAGGAATGGATCCTAAAGAAGCATTGGATCAAGCAGCTGAAGAGACAAATCGTGCCCTGGAAGTAGCAAACAAAAAACAGGGCAACTAAAAGGAGCACAGTAATTTAATATATTGACCCTGGAGGGATTTCAGCTTCCGGGGTCTTTTTGCTTATCGGGAAAAAGAAGAATATGTCCCAAAAATTGATAGAGTCGACAATTTGATTGCACAATCTATTATTTCCATAATAACAATTAAGTAAAGGTTAACAATTAAGAGTTTATCCAATTTAGGCAATGAACAACTTCACCGCGTTAAAAAAACCATGTACAACAGTTGTCAGGACTGATTATTCAAAAAATGTTTTCTTCAGCAAATTAAATTTTTATTATTTTTTTAGAGCAGGTAATTTATTTTATTACAATAAAATTAAAATGTGAGATCCTCTGACATTTCTATTGTTTTCTTTGGGCGCATTGATTATAATCTCCTTAGAAAGAAAATTCTGTATTTTCAAAAAGGGGGTAATGCAATTGGAGGAATTTGTTACTGCATTAAACGGCATTTTATGGAGTACACCTGTTATTTATATTTTACTTGGTGTTGGTCTTTTGTTTTCGATCTTAACTCGTTTCCTGCAAGTAAGGCATATTAAAGAAATGGTAACGCTTATGTTTAAAGGTAAGAGCTCTGAAGCTGGAGTTTCTTCTTTCCAAGCATTAGCGATGGCTCTTTCTGGACGTGTAGGAACAGGAAATATCGCAGGGGTAGCAACTGCAATTGCCTTTGGGGGGCCCGGGGCAGTATTCTGGATGTGGACAATTGCTTTTATAGGTGCTTCCAGTGCGTTCATTGAGTCTACTCTTGCTCAGATTTATAAGGTTAAACAAGATGGGCAATATCGTGGAGGTCCAGCTTATTTTATTGAAAAAGGAATTGGATGGAAATGGTTTGCTGTTCTTTTTGCATTTGCAGCACTCATTGCCATGGCGATTTTAATGCCGGGAGTTCAATCGAATTCCATTGCGGTCGGGATGGAAAATGCATTTGGAATTCCAAAAGCAGCAACTGGCTTAGTTGTCATTTTATTATTAGCATTTATTATTTTCGGCGGGGTTAAACGAATTGCTTCAACAGCACAGCTGATTGTGCCGTTCATGGCATTAGGGTATATTGCTTTATCACTAGTTATTATTTTAATGAATATTACAGAATTACCTGGAGTTATTTCTCTTATTTTCCGCAGTGCATTTGCATTGGATTCAGCTTTTGGTGGTTTAATCGGTATGGCCATTTCTTGGGGTGTAAAGAGGGGGATTTACTCAAATGAAGCCGGTCAAGGTACTGGTCCGCATATGGCTGCAGCAGCAGAGGTTTCACACCCTGCCAAGCAAGGTTTAGTTCAAGCTTTCTCTGTTTATATTGATACATTATTTGTTTGCTCAGCAACAGCATTTATGATTCTTTTTACAGGTTTATATAATACTCAGGCACCGGACGGTTCATTTATTGTGAACAAATTAGAAGGTGTTGAAGCAGGTCCTGGATTTACACAAGCTGCAATTGATAGTGTTATCCCTGGATTTGGAGCTGGATTTGTAGCCATTGCATTATTTTTCTTTGCTTTTACAACGATTATGGCGTATTACTATATTGCTGAAACAAATATTGCCTATTTGCTTCGAGGGAAAAATAATAAAATCCCAATGTTAGTTCTTAAGTTTATCTTATTAGCTGCAACTTTCTATGGTGCTGTGAAAACGGCAAGCCTGGCCTGGGCTCTGGGAGATGTCGGATTAGGACTAATGGTATGGCTGAATGTTATCGCAATCTTAATTTTGGCTAAACCTGCTTTACTTGCACTAAAAGATTATGAGCGACAAAAGAAGGAAGGGAAAGACCCTGTCTTTGATCCAAAAGCATTAGGAATAAAAAATGCAGACTATTGGGAAACAGAATATAAAAGTGATCAAGATCAAGCTTCTTAAAAAAAGTGGGTTAGCCATTAGTGGTTAACCCATTTTTTTGTGTAAATTTCCTAAAAATGCACAATATAAAAAGACGTAAGGAGGGGATAACATGTCCAAGCAGGGAAAGCAGAATGCTGAGCAAACGAGTCAGCAATTAGCAAAGCAAAAAGCAAAAAATAATGTGGAATTTGGTTCTGACGTACAAGTTGGGAACAGCCAGCACCAAAGTCAGAAAAAAAGCGGTAAACAAGTTAACAAGAAATAATGAAAAACAAAGAGGACAGCCCCAATATATTTTGGGAACTGTCCTTAACATCTACTGAACCTGACTCTTTATATCTTCTGGTAAATGTGGAGTTGGAATAGATCCGTACCATACATTTCCGTCAGTTAACGTAAGCTTAACATAGTACGTGTTTTCTTCGGAGTACTCAGAGAAATGATAGATGATTGTAGAAAGTGTTTCTTTATCTGAAATTGTTGCATGATTTTCGCCACTTTCAAATATCTCTTCTGTCATATAAACATCCTCTTGTGAATTATGAGGTATGTATGTCACTTCTGCCTTCGTAATATCATCTTCATCCACTCGAGCTTTTTCTAGATAATCATTCTCCTCTAACCATTTTGTAACATGAGTATAAGATTTCTTCCAATCTACCATATATCCCTCAAGCATATAATTTGTATCAGAGTTTGTTGGTTTATATCCCATTTCGATATAAGCCCATGGGGTAGCTGTGCTTACAACATCATCTGCAGACTGTGATAGAAAGTCTTTTTCTATTGCTTTTTTGAATTCCGATATTTCTTTTTCATCGGTAATCATAACAGGGTTGTGCTGATTGCTAGGACCGTAAGGAACAACCTGAATATTGATAACATCATCTCTTTGGAGTTGTAGGTATTCAGGTAAATTCATTTTATAGTCGCTTGCTTCCAATATTGGTTTAAGTTCATCCTGCAATGTGTTAACCGGGATTTGATATTCGCGTTTCAGTTCTTCCCCGTTATTTAACCTGTACACAAAAACCGCTGAAAGTTGGTGTAAATGAATATCATCTTTTTGCTTTTCAATAAAATCTCTTTGTTGAATAATTTCCTCGTGTAAGTTTCTTATATCCTGGATATAAAGTTTTGAGTCAGAATAAGGATCTATATCTATATCACTGTCCTCTAATTCTTGTAAATAGTATGATTCACCAAAGTAAACCTCTTCTATTTGATCCATTCTAGGAAGTTTTGTTTCATAATTGAATACATCTGTTTTAATACTAAAAAGAATGGCGACAAACACGATACTATAAACAGCAAAACCTGTTAAGAAGCGAAGGTGGAAGATACGCCAAGTTTTTTGCAAAATCATTTCTGCAGCCGTGTATCCAATTAAAGCACCGATAATATAACCAAATATAATCCAATTCCAATTTAAGGTTCCTGAAACTGAAAAATAAGTTCCTCCCAGAATCATAGCGCAAAAGGTAACACCATACTTAAAGATTGGTTTCATAAATGAGAAAGCAAAAACTTCGGTTGCTCGTTCAAGTTGTCTATAACGATAGAAGGCTAAGCCCAACACAAATGACAAAATGGTTATCCCTGTATAGATGACTAATTCGACCATCGAGTATGGTTCACTTTCTCCCCAGTTTTCAATAAAACGTATAAAAGGAGACAAATACATTAACTTATCTTCGATGAAAATAGGTGTAAATCCAAATAGTAAATAAGATAGATTATATGAAACTAATGAAACCAAGCCAATCGGCAAAAATAAGAATACGTATGTTAGAATTGCCTGTGCTGTTGTCATACCTGTTATTAAGCCGACAGCTACAGGAAAAGCAAACATCATGCATGTTAAAAGAATAGTTAAACATGTCCACGTTAATAAATCTGATAAGGTTAGAATCCCATCAAAACCTTCAATAGAATTTGCGACGAAAAATGTAATGATGGCAGTTATCATAATCGGAACAATTAATAATAGTAGACCACTGATAATATGGCTAACATATAAGGTTTCTCTCCGTATGGGCAGGCTGTGCATCATATCTACTGAAGATTCGCTTTGGATATAGCGGAAAAGTAGTAAAGCAGCTGCAACCGGGATTGAAAAGTATAATAATACCTGGATTTCAGTATTGACCTTCAGGTAATTATCGTAATCTGTAAATAAAATATACTCTTGTGAAGCGAGCTGTAGAATTCCTAAAGGTACAGCGAATAGTAAACCGAGAAAGTAGACGATGCTAACCCAGCCATGCTGTCTAAAATCTTGTTTAATCACTGCAGGTTTAAAGAAGGATTTTTTCGATTTCATAGCCTACATCCTCCATTTCATAAATGAAAATTTCTTCTAGTGTTAACGGTAATAAATCATAGATGAGAACAGGGGATGAGTGAATAATTTTGTTGATTTGTTCTTCACTGCCCCGAACGATTAAGAGAGAAACACTTCCACGTTTCTCATGATGTAAAATGGTTAATTGATTTAATATGTGCTCTTCATGGGTTGGATCGGCTAAGGCTAGTTGGATTTTGTGAGTATCCGATTTTATATCATCAATTTCCTTTTCAATGATGATTTTGCCATTATGCATGATTCCAACATGATCACATAAATCTTCAATTTCCCGTAAGTTATGAGATGAAATAATGACTGTCAGCCCTCTTTCAGCTACATCTTGGAATAGTAAATTCTTCACTTTTTGTCTCATAACCGGATCCAGACCGTCAATAGGCTCATCAAGGATAAGAACATCAGGCATTGCAGATAATGCCAGCCAAAAAGCGACCTGTCGCTTCATTCCTTTGGACAATCGGTGAACTTTCCGATTTAATTCAATATTAAAGGCGGAACTCAGTTGCTCAAAGCGTTCTTTACTCCAACCTGGATAATATTCTTCATATTGAGAAGCCATCTGAGCAACGGTAGCTTGAGGAAAGAAGTAAATAACATCAGGGATAAAGACAACTTTCTCTTTTATAGCTAAATTTTCATAAGCAGGTAAATCATTAATCTCAATCGTACCTTTATCAGGTCGATTAATGCCTGCAATCATTTTTAATAGTGAGGTTTTACCCGCACCGTTTGATCCGAGTAAGCCGTAAATGGAGCCCTTTTTCACTTGGAGGGTTAGATCATCTACTGCTAAGTGCTTGTTGTATGTTTTGCTTATAGATTGCACTCTAATCATTTCTTCTTTCCTCCCTTTGTTTGTTGATGTGCTTCATCAAACAAGACATATAGATCCTCTTTTGTTAGACCCAGGTATATGGCTTCTGCGATAAGCTTTTGGATATCTTTTTTGAGATCCAGCAGGTTCTGTTCGTTTGTCATTTGTTCAATTGCCGCAACAAAGTTTCCTTTCCCTTTAATGGAGTATAAGTACCCTTGGTTTTCAAGCTCTCGGTAAGCTCTTTGAATGGTATTCGGGTTAACGGTTAATTGACTGGATAGCGCCCTTACCGAGGGTAATTGCTCATCAGGTCTTAAGATGCGGTGAATAATAAGCTCTTTAATCTTATCGACTAACTGTTCGTATATAGGCTTTCTGCTTCTAACATCAAGCTGGAACATTTGCAGCCCCCTTTGTCTTAACTGTATTAATAATGTTAGTACAGTTAATATAGTATATGTTCGTTGTGGAGATTGCAATCGTAAATTGAGAAATATTTTCCAAAAAATTTCTGCAAATTTTGTCATGAAGAAAACATCCTTGATATTACTATTACAGAACATTGCTAACAGGCGCTTGCGCTTTTCTTAATTCAAACTACCTGTTATTCTATACAGAGATAAAAACTGTGAAGGATTGGATAAAGATGAGTATATTACAGGTGGAAAATTTATATAAAACATATGGTGAGAAGGTTTTATTTGATCATATTTCCTTTACGATTGCAGAGAAACAAAGAATCGGATTAATTGGTGTGAATGGTACGGGAAAATCGACATTATTGAAGGTGATTGCCCGAATTGAAACAGCTGACTCAGGAGAAATGACTCATTCTAATTCAATTCGTATTGAGTATCTGCCACAGCAGCCTGAGCTAACAGAGGGCTTGTTTATCTTAGAACAAATATATTTCGGAGATGCACCGATCATGCAGGTTATGAGGGAGTATGAACTGGCTTTAAGTGAGTTGGAGAAGGATCCGGAAAATGAATCAAAATTAAAGCAGTTAATGAATATGCAGCAAAAAATGGATCAACACGATGCCTGGGAGGCAAATACCGTCGCAAAAACAGTTTTGACGAAACTTGGAATTACAGATTTCCAAAAACCTGTTACTCATTTGTCAGGTGGACAAAAGAAGCGTGTGGCGATTGCAAAAGCTCTCATCCAGCCGGCTGACATTTTAATTTTAGATGAACCGACAAACCATCTTGATAATGAAACAATTGAATGGCTGGAAGGTTTTTTAGCACAGTATAGAGGCTCAATTGTGCTCATAACTCATGACAGATACTTTTTAAATCGAGTAACAAATCAAATCTTTGAGCTTGATCAAGGACAGCTTTACACATACTCAGGCAATTATGAAGTATTTTTAGAAAAGAAGGCAGAACGGGAATTGAATGCCGAAAACGCAGAAGAAAAAAGACAGAATTTATTAAGAAGAGAATTAGCTTGGCTTAGAAGAGGGGCAAAAGCTAGAACAACAAAGCAAAAGGCACGTATTGGCAGAGTTGAAGAGCTTCAGGAACAAAAAGGGCCACAAGCAAAGCAGGATTTAGACTTTGCAATAGGTTCAAACCGATTAGGGAAAAAGGTGCTTGAGCTTGAAGATATATCGAAAGCATATGACGGCAGACAGTTAATTAAAGACTTTAGTTATTTAGTAAACCCTGGTGAAAGACTGGGAATCATAGGTCCCAATGGTACAGGAAAATCAACCCTTTTAAACATTATGGCAGGACGAATTAAACCGGACGAGGGAACACTTGAAGTAGGGACAACTGTTAAGATCGGTTTCTATACACAAGAACAGGAAGAAATGGACGAAAATCTTCGAGTTGTTGAGTATATTAAAGAAACGGCAGAGGTTGTTTATACGATTGACAATCAAGTCATCACGGCGGAACAAATGCTGGAACGCTTTCTTTTTCCTAGATCAGCTCAATGGACATATATTCGCAAGCTTTCCGGTGGTGAAAGAAGAAGACTGTATCTACTAAAGGTTTTAATGGAAGAACCAAATGTTCTCTTCCTGGATGAGCCGACAAATGATTTGGACACACAAACATTAAGTGTGTTAGAGGATTATTTAGATCAGTTTCCAGGAGTAGTGTTAACTGTATCACATGATCGCTATTTCCTAGACCGAGTTGTGGACCATTTACTTGCATTTGAAAATAATGGTCATATCACCAGGTTCCAAGGAAGCTATTCTGAATACATGGAAGAGAAAAAGCTGCAAGAAATGATGAAGGAAAAAGAGGCTCCTTCATCAGAAAAGGTTGTGTATAAAAAAGATAAGAAAAAGCGCCTATCCTACAAGGAGCAACAGGAATGGGAGCAAATTGAAGATAAAATTGCTGATCTCGAAGAGCGTAAAACACAGCTTGAGCAGGAAATCGCAGCTGCAGGAAGTGACATCGGGAAAGTAACTGAGTTATATAAGGAACAAGAGCAGGTTGAAAATAAACTGGAAGAAACAATGGGAAGATGGGAAGAACTATCACTTCTTGTTGAGGAAATTGAACAGAATGAATAATTAATTGTAGGGCCTAAGGCAATTATGTGTAATTGTTTTGGGTCTTTTTTATAAGGTATTATACTAGTGTTAACCTAGAAAAGGAGTTATCTGAATGAAAACAAAGGATGAAATCAGACATAAAGTGTGGAAGCAGCTCACAGATGAAAAGAATGGACGCTTTCCTTTTCCATTAGTAAACCGAATTCCAAATTTTAAAGGAGCAGAAAAAGCCGCAGTACATATTGCTTCATTGTCTATATATAAAGAAGCAAAGGTTGTAAAAGTAAATCCGGATGCTCCACAACTCCCATTAAGAAAACAAATCCTTGTCGATGGGAAAGTACTACTGGTCCCGACTCCACGTCTCAAAGCAGGATTTATTATGGTAAAACCGGAATGGGTTCCACCTGGAGAGGAAAGAAAAGCTGCTAGCTTAAGGCATATAAAATCGTACGGGAAAGTAATACCATTAACCGAAATTCCTCCTATTGATTTAATGGTCGTAGGCTCAGTTGCAATTCATCCTGATGGACGACGACTTGGTAAAGGAGAGGGCTATGCAGACAGGGAGTATGCCATTGTGCGTGAGCTTGGAAATCCCCCGGTTCCAATTGTAACATCCATTCATAGCACACAGTTAGTTCATGAAGACATCCCAATAGATACATATGATTTAACGGTTGATTGGATTGCGACAGAAGAAGGAATTACAAAAACAAATACTCCGTACGAAAAACCAAATGGGGTAGAATGGGACCATGTATCAGATGAAGAAATGGAAGAAATGCCTGTGTTAAAGGAGCTTTGGGATCTTAAATATAAAAAATGAGCATTACAATTGTATGTGAAAAGTATGATGTAGAGGACAAAAGCAGAAAGATTATAAGAGGTGACCAAGTGGTTACAAACACAAAACAACTAGAACAAGAGGCGATTGATTTTCTAAAGATTTCTTATCATGAGCTTGAAAAAACAAATGCAGAGTTAGAAATGAGAATACAAGATGTAAAGGTACAGATTGCTAAAACCGGCTATTATGAGCACACCTTTGAAGAGTTGGAGCATGGTGCTAAAATCGCTTGGCGAAATAGCAATAAATGTATTGGAAGACTATTTTGGAACTCCTTAACCGTTTTTGATGAACGAAAAGCAAAAAAGGAAGAAGAGGTGTTCAAAGCATTACAGCAGCATATCTCATTTGCTACAAACTCAGGGAAAATTAGACCGACAATCACAATTTTTAAGCCAAACCATGGAAAAACAGATTGTTTACGAATTTGGAACCATCAGCTTATTCGTTATGCAGGGTATGAAACAGAACATGGAATAATCGGAGACCCAGCCTCTATTGAATTTACAAGAGAATGTGAAAAGCTTGGTTGGAGTGGGGAAGGCACCGATTTTGACATATTGCCATTGATTATTCAATGTGATGACCGTAATCCAAAGTTGTATTCTTTAGAACATGAAGATATTCTAGAAGTACCGATTACTCATCCGGAAAGAGAAGAGTTTAAGGATTTGCAGATCAAATGGTACGGAGTTCCAATTATATCCGATATGATGTTGGAAATTGGAGGAATTATCTATTCGGCTGCTCCTTTTAATGGCTGGTATATGGAAACAGAGATTGGGGCAAGAAATCTCGCAGATTCATTTCGTTATAATCTGTTACCTAAGGTCGCTTCAATCATGAACTTAGAAACGAAAACACTTGCAACGCTTTGGAAAGACAGGGCATTAGTAGAGTTAAATGTAGCGGTTTTGCACTCATTTAAAACAGCGGGAGTAAGTATTGTTGATCATCATACAGCTGCACAACAATTCAAGCTGTTTGAACAAAATGAGCGTACAAGCTGTAGAAAGCTAACTGGTGATTGGACGTGGTTAATCCCGCCAGTTTCCCCAGCGACAACTGATATTTTTCATCAAAGTTATGATAATAAGGTGGAAAAGCCAAATTATTTTTACCAACAACGTCCCTATTAAAAAAGGATGACTCCATCTGTGTGAGTCATCCTTCATCCATTTGGAAAATGCTAATTTAGTAAGTACTGTGGATGGGTGCACCTCATCCAGCTCCAGCGCCTAGCCCCTCGGGGTCATAAGAAGCTCAGGAATTGAAAACAAAGAACGTCTTCTATTCCTAAGCGTCTTATGCCTGTCGGTGCTGTGGAAGGCGCTTGCGCTTTAGTTCCAAGGTAAGAAAGTATAACATTTTGAAATTAGTTTTAGTGTCTAGCTCCAGGCGCCATCGGCTCGAGGTCATAAGGCAAGTAGGAATTGAAGGTAAAGAACAACCTTCTATTCCTACTTGCCTTATGCTTGTCGCCGATAGGCGGGCGCCTTGCGCTTTTCTTATTACTTAGAATGTTTTTCAAGTAGATTAGCTAGAAAATGTTTTTTATAGCTTTCGAGTTTTCTCTCTTCATGACGGCGAACACCAATTTTCTTCAGTTCGTTCACATACCATCCTTTGCTACCGCGATGCATTGAAATCACCCTTTCAGCTTATTTTTTTAGAAAAAACTTATCATCCCAAACAGACGGGACAAAAATAGCCCCTACTCCGTAATCGGAATAGAAGCTATGTTAAGTTTTGTCGTGCCATTGTAACATCTATAAAAAGCTATGAAAAGGGGTTGGATTTTGCTAATATAGCAAAAACGCGCCATAGAGGGAAAGGGGGAAGAAAAATATTTCAATGTTCCTATTTCTCTATCTTTCTAGCTCAATTCAACTTTTTCTATCACTTTCGTTTCTGCCTGCTTAAACATCACATAATATAAAAATCCGCTGAAAAATGCGAACAAAGCAAGAATAATAAATGTAGTTTGATATCCCAACCATAATGACATTGGAATAGCGATCGGTGCAACTGTTCGGCCGATTGTATAACGCAGGCTTGCTGCAGCGAAATACTGACCTCGCATATGCTCCGGTGCAAGTTTTGACACGAATGTTTGCTGAATTCCAGCTGTCATGAGTTCTGCAAGCGTAAAGATCGCCATGGCAATGATGAATAACCAGATAGACTGTGTAAATCCAAAAACAAGCATGGAAAAACCATAGACAATGGAGGAAAATATAAATACATTTCTTTCTTTATATTTCGTCATCCACTTTGTGATAATAATCGTAAATAAGGCAACAAGAAAACCATTTTCAGATAAAATAATGCCGAATACTTGCTCACCATCTAGAGCAAGTGACCAACTACCAATTGAAAGCATTTCTTGTTGATGGATTGTTTCTGTAATATAGACAGGGAGAATCATGTCTAATTGCATAAAGGTAAGGGCAACAAGAACTCCTGCTATGATATACAATAAAAATGCTTTATCACGAAAGATAATTTGGTAATCTCGAACTTGTTTAATGATTGGGCTGAACCATTTAACAGCTTCTTCATTCATATCTGTTTTGTAGGCGGGAGCTGTTTCTCTTGTTTGTTTTGCAAGTAAAAGAGAAAGGAAGATACAGACGACCCCAGCTGCAACTAACACTTCAAATGGATGATTAACATAGAAAATGGTACCTAAAATTGGTCCGATGACAACAGCTATATTAATAGATGTATAGAAAACAGCAAAAACACTGCTGCGATGCTTTTCCTCCACAACATCTGCGACCATTGCCTGTGAAGCAGGCCAATAAAAGGCACCGAAAACACCTGCAAAAGCAAAACAGATAAATCCTAAAATCGGTATTTCAAGCCAAGGGGAATTTGAAAAAGCAAAAAGGATGAATGCAATGCCTTGACCAAATGATGCAAAAACCATCATTGTTTTTCTCCCAAAACGATCAGCAAAATACCCTCCCATTAAGTTTGCAAGAACAGAGAACACTTGCGATATAATAAGAAAGAGACCAGCCTTTTCTTTGCCGAACTCACTTGCAAAATAGATGGTTAAAAAAGGGAAGAACATCCAATAGGTAATGTTCATTAATGCTTCACCAAACAAACGTATTTTAAGGTTAGTATCCCAGTCTTTAATTCTCATCATTGAAACCTCAATTCTTTAATCCTATCGTTCATCATACTCTTTCGGGAATCGTAATACAATGAAGATTTAGTATTTTAAAAAAATAATAATCACTAGGAGTGAGACCATGGATCTGTTTTCAATCATTGCAGAAGATAAGATAAAGAAGGCAATTCAAGAAGGTGAATTTGACAACCTCCCCGGTCAAGGAAAACCCTTGAAATTGGATGATCTGTCACATATCCCTCAAGAATTACGAGTAGCATACAAAGTACTTAAAAACTCAAATATGCTTGATGATGTTGACCAATTAAAAAAAGACATCAGCTCCATCGAAGACCTGCTTCTTGCAAGTGATGATTTAAAAGAATCTGAAGTTTTAGAACAGAAAAAACGGGAAAAACAATTAAAAATAGAAACACTAATGAAAAAAAGAAACCCATTTAACTCCCCTGCCTCAACATTTTATAAAGATAAGATTTTGGATCGGTTTAAATAAGGTATTATGTTAACTTTTTTAAAATGATTGTTTTGGGAGAATTTCCATTCTTTCATACTTATTTAAATGAAGATAGTGGAATGGAGCGGAAGACACTCGACTCCTGCGGGATGTAGAGGAAAGGCTGAGACCCCGCAGGCGAAGCCGAGGAGCATTCCTGTTTATAATCCTAAAGGGTTCTTGCAAAATAAAAAGTCCTCTTGTAAGATGCTTGAGTATCAACTTCCCAATCGAAACTCATCACCATACAGGAGGACATATGATGAATAGTAATATGAATCACAAAATTAATCAAGTTTCTGAACATACGTTGGTCATTGGAATCGATATTGCCAAGCAGAAACATTTTGCATGTGCAGCTGACGATCGTGGCCGTGTGTTAGAAAAATCATTTCCGTTCTTTCAATCAGATGCTGGTTTTGAACAGCTAGTTAAAAGAATCAAGTTTCTACAATCTCGCCATCAAAAATCAGAGGTTATAGTCGGATTTGAACCCACTGGGCACTATTGGATGAACTTAGCTGCATATCTGGTTGATCAGCAAATTCGATTTGTCTTGGTAAATCCTATGCACGTGAATAGAACGAAAGAATTAGATGATAACCTTCAAACCAAAAACGACCAAAAAGACGCTCGCGTTATCGCTAGCTTAATACGTGACGGACGGTTCACTTATTCTCGAATACTAACTGGGGTAGAAGCAGAACTTCGAAACGGAGCGAGCCTTCGGTCGAAATTACAAGAAGATATTACATCTATTAAAAACCGTATGATTCGTTGGACAGATCTTTATTTCCCTGAGTTTCAGCACATATTCAAAAGTTTTGGGAAGAACGCTTGCGCTGTGCTTGAAATGACGCCATTACCAATTGATTTTGATGGGAAAAGTGATGAAGAACTGATTCAGCTATACAAAAATGTAGAAGGACTACAATGTCTTTCTGTTTCTAAGATTCAAAAGTTGAAATTACTAGCCACCAAGTCCATCGGACTTATAGAGGGACTAGAAATGGCACGATTTGAGATAGAAGCATTGCTTTCTCAATTCAAAACTCTTTCTAAACAACTAGAAGCTTTATCTTCTAGATTAACTGAACTCGCTCAACAATTGACAGACTATGAGTATATCTTATCTATTCCTGGTTTAGGTGAAAATACAGCAGTTGAATTACTCTCTGAGATTGGTTCTCTTAGCAAATATGAGCATCCACGCCAATTAATTAAATTAGCGGGACTCACCCTTAGGGAAAACTCTTCGGGCAAACATATAGGCCAAAAGAAAATATCAAAAAGGGGTAGAAGGAAACTCAGAGCTATATTATACAGAGTTATTCTTCCATTAATTCAACATAACATAGCATTTAAATCCCTTTATAAATACTACACAACTCGTACTGTCAATCCGCTGAAGAAGAAAGAAGCCATGGTTGTATTATGTGGGAAGTTACTTAAAATTCTACACGCTTTGTGTGTGAAACGTGTGCACTTTAATGCAAGTCTTATGATGAGAGACCTCCATTGCCTCCAAGAGGCAGCTTGAGCTACTTCTTAGTAGTTTGAAAATCTAAACAAGAGGATGACACGGAGAAGCCGGCACGATATGAGCCATTAGACCAAGAGTCCCTCGAGGAGCATTGCCAGCCTCTGCCTTATGAATAGACCAAACGAAGGAATGTATGCGCTAGACGCCAAGAGACATGGGAGGGTAAGTCATCATAAGTTTCGCAGAGATCCAATGTGCATCACATAAGCACTATAGAGTTAATAATTTCCAATTAGCTCTAGCGAAGCGTAAGC
>NZ_KV917371.1:2893986-2975153 GCF_002019635.1 Metabacillus halosaccharovorans
CATTCCTGTTTATAATCCTAAAGGGTTCTTGCAAAATAAAAAGTCCTCTTGTAAGATGCTTGAGTATCAACTTCCCAATCGAAACTCATCACCATACAGGAGGACATATGATGAATAGTAATATGAATCACAAAATTAATCAAGTTTCTGAACATACGTTGGTCATTGGAATCGATATTGCCAAGCAGAAACATTTTGCATGTGCAGCTGACGATCGTGGCCGTGTGTTAGAAAAATCATTTCCGTTCTTTCAATCAGATGCTGGTTTTGAACAGCTAGTTAAAAGAATCAAGTTTCTACAATCTCGCCATCAAAAATCAGAGGTTATAGTCGGATTTGAACCCACTGGGCACTATTGGATGAACTTAGCTGCATATCTGGTTGATCAGCAAATTCGATTTGTCTTGGTAAATCCTATGCACGTGAATAGAACGAAAGAATTAGATGATAACCTTCAAACCAAAAACGACCAAAAAGACGCTCGCGTTATCGCTAGCTTAATACGTGACGGACGGTTCACTTATTCTCGAATACTAACTGGGGTAGAAGCAGAACTTCGAAACGGAGCGAGCCTTCGGTCGAAATTACAAGAAGATATTACATCTATTAAAAACCGTATGATTCGTTGGACAGATCTTTATTTCCCTGAGTTTCAGCACATATTCAAAAGTTTTGGGAAGAACGCTTGCGCTGTGCTTGAAATGACGCCATTACCAATTGATTTTGATGGGAAAAGTGATGAAGAACTGATTCAGCTATACAAAAATGTAGAAGGACTACAATGTCTTTCTGTTTCTAAGATTCAAAAGTTGAAATTACTAGCCACCAAGTCCATCGGACTTATAGAGGGACTAGAAATGGCACGATTTGAGATAGAAGCATTGCTTTCTCAATTCAAAACTCTTTCTAAACAACTAGAAGCTTTATCTTCTAGATTAACTGAACTCGCTCAACAATTGACAGACTATGAGTATATCTTATCTATTCCTGGTTTAGGTGAAAATACAGCAGTTGAATTACTCTCTGAGATTGGTTCTCTTAGCAAATATGAGCATCCACGCCAATTAATTAAATTAGCGGGACTCACCCTTAGGGAAAACTCTTCGGGCAAACATATAGGCCAAAAGAAAATATCAAAAAGGGGTAGAAGGAAACTCAGAGCTATATTATACAGAGTTATTCTTCCATTAATTCAACATAACATAGCATTTAAATCCCTTTATAAATACTACACAACTCGTACTGTCAATCCGCTGAAGAAGAAAGAAGCCATGGTTGTATTATGTGGGAAGTTACTTAAAATTCTACACGCTTTGTGTGTGAAACGTGTGCACTTTAATGCAAGTCTTATGATGAGAGACCTCCATTGCCTCCAAGAGGCAGCTTGAGCTACTTCTTAGTAGTTTGAAAATCTAAACAAGAGGATGACACGGAGAAGCCGGCACGATATGAGCCATTAGACCAAGAGTCCCTCGAGGAGCATTGCCAGCCTCTGCCTTATGAATAGACCAAACGAAGGAATGTATGCGCTAGACGCCAAGAGACATGGGAGGGTAAGTCATCATAAGTTTCGCAGAGATCCAATGTGCATCACATAAGCACTATAGAGTTAATAATTTCCAATTAGCTCTAGCGAAGCGTAAGCTTCCCCTTACAGATTCTTGAACATTTAGAAAATCTTATAAATTAATTGATAATAAAAAAATTTTATTAGCCAGGAAAACAGCTTTAAAGGTTGATATTACAACATTTCTAGAGGGAGGCTCAGCTTCCTCCCCGCCGGAAAGCGAGTGTCTGGAGCGCAATGGAACGAACCTTGTATGTACTTTAATTATTTTTAGGCACTGAGAGCTATTTTTCAAAAACCAGTAATAATTTTTCCAAAGAACGTGCAAAATGGACAATAAACCAAAAACGAGGAGGGCTAACGTGAACAAAACCATTTCCGCTTTTATTCTTATTGGCCTGCTTCTCCTAACAGGCTGCCAACAAACAACCGAAGAGCAACCTGAACGAGCAGAAGAGTCAGAAGAAACAAACCCGGAACAAGAAAACAATCAAAATCAAGACACTCCTGAAAAATCTGAAGAACAACTGGTCCAAGAAAAAGCAGATAAGGTAATCTCCCTCATAAAAGCAAAAAATGCCGAAGAACTTACAAACTATGTTCACCAAGAGAAGGGTGTATTATTTTCTCCTTACGCTCATATTGAAAAAGATGCGATCACCATTAAAAAGGACGAATTAGTCAACTCTTTTCAATCAAAGGACAAGCAGACATGGGGTACACGAGATGGAAGTGGAGAACCAATCGAGCTAACACCTTTAGAGTATTTCACTGAATTTATTTATGATGCCAATTACGCTGAAGCAGATGAAGTTGTGCTAAATCCAACAGAGCCAAGAGGAAATACGATTAAAAATATACAAGACTTCTTCCCGGATGCCCATGTGGTCGAATATTACGTAAAAGGGACAGAGGAAAATGAAAATATGGACTGGAAAGCATTAAACCTTGTGTTTGAAAAAGATTCAACAGGAGAGTGGAAGCTTGTCGCAGTCGTTCATGATCAATGGACAATATAATAAAAAAACCCTTCACAAATTCAAAACTTTTGTGAAGGGTTTTTTATTATAAGTATAAAGGTTGTGGCTGTTTGGTAATTTAGGCTTAGTCGAATGGAGCGGAAGAAACTTGACTCCTGCGGGAAGAGAGGAATGCTGAGACCCCACAGGCGAAGCTGAGGATGCTCAGTTTCCTCCCATCGGAAAGCAAGTTTCTGCAGTGAAATGGAACGAATCAATTCTCATGTTTATCTGGATGTATAACACTTAATTATGAGAAAACACCCAAATTAGCTTTCACACCTTCTAGCCTTTTAAATAAACTATAAAAAAGCCTAGAAGGGAAGAGAAGTTGATGGTGAATTGGATTATCTGGATTGTGCTAAGCTCCTTATTAATGTTCCTAATCAGCCTTTACCTTATAAGCCGGCTGCTTCTTTCACCAAAAAGGGTACCTTATGAAAAAACATATAAGCTTGGCATTCAAAAAGGTGAAATAGATGATCGCTTGTTCCGGGAGAAGAAAAAAGAAGAGCTTTTTATTCCATCTTATTATGGCTATAAACTCCATGGGATGCTGTTTCCTGTGGAAAATAGCAGGAAGGTAATGATTATTGCACATGGGATAAAGTGGTCATTATTTGGGAGTTTTAAGTATGTCGAGATGTTTCAAAGAAGGGGTTTTAATGTTCTGTTATGTGATCATCGGTTTCATGGATTAAGCGGGGGAACATACACCTCATTTGGCTATTATGAAAAAGATGATTTAAAAGCATGGATCGATTATTTTTGCGCAGAAATGGGTGAAGAGGTTTTTATCGGCTTGTTAGGTGAATCATTGGGTGCGGCTTCTGCGTTGGAGGCAAGTAAACGGGATCATCGTGTGAAGTTTTGTATTGCAGACTGTGCCTTCAGTGACTTTTCGTCATTGTTACGGATCAGGCTGAAGCTTGACTTCAAACTGCGGTTTTATCCGATCATTGATTTGGTGAGCTTCATTATAAAGCTTAGACACGGTTGGAGCTTTCCTGAGGTTTCTCCTATAAAAGGATTGGAAAAAACCAAAACACCAATCCTGTTTATACATGGAAAAGAAGATCGCTTCATTCCTTTGCAAATGACCTTAGACATGTTTAAAAGGAAAAAGGAAAACAAAAAGCTATACTTGGTTCCACGTGCAGGTCATGCAGAAGCATTCAATGTAGATCCTAAAGGGTATGAAAAGAAGGTTATTGATTTTATTAAAGAAATTGAAGGTGTAAAAGCCAACTTATGTTAAGTTGGCTGATCGTTTTTTAACCTAAGTTCCACTCCTCATTCAGCTTCGGTACATCTGAAATAAGCTGCTGGGTGTATGGGTGCTGAGGGTTTATTAGAACCTGTTCAGCACTGCCTTGTTCAACAATTTTTCCTTTTTCCATAATGTAAAGGGTGTCGCTTACGTAATAGGCTAATCCTACGTCATGTGTAATAAAAATAATTGTCATATCATTTTCATCTCGTAGCTTTAGGAGCATATCCAATATAGTCGAGCGGGAGCATGCATCAACCATGGATGTTGGTTCATCGGCGAGAAGTACCTTTGGATGAAGGAGAAATATTCTCGCAATCATAAGCCGCTGCATTTGACCGCCCGACAGTTCAAATGGATATTTATTATACAATTCTTCAAACTTAAGATTCACAAATGTACAGGCTTCTTTCATTTTTTCGAACCGTTCTTCTTTTGAGAGCTTTAGTCCTTGCAGATCTATACAGTCGTTTAACAACTTTTCAACCTTGTGAAACAAATTAAACGATGAAAAAGGATCTTGGAAGATGGCTTGGATATCTTGCCAATAGGCTTTTCGATCACGATGATTTTTTAGTTTACGAGGCTGCCCTCTATAGGTAATCTCTCCACTTGTTTCTTTTAATAGTCCCATGACAATTTTAGCTAATGTGGTTTTTCCGCTTCCACTTTCACCAACGATTGAAATGATTTCACCGCGGTGGAAGGCAAAATTGACAGAATCAACGGCAGTATTTTTGCTTTTACCATATCCAAAGACCTTGGTGATATCTTTGCCGCTGATTAATAGCTCCTGATCAGGCTTCATTTGCGTACCACTCCTTTAGTGTGTCACTGTCAAGTCGACATCGATACAAACGGTCACCAACATGTGTGGTCGTTATTTTGCTGCTTTTGCATTCATCTGTTGTGTAAGAGCATCTGTCTGCGAATCGGCAGCCTTGTATTTTCTTTTTTAAGTTTGGTGGAGCACCGGGAATGGCTGCTAATTTATGGTCTTTCATTCCTGATTCAGGAACGATAATGGATCCCATCAGTTTCTTTGTGTAAGGATGTATCGGGTTGAAGATGACGTCTTCAGCTTTTCCTCTTTCTACGATTTCTCCCGCGTACATGACCATGATTTCATCTGTTACATGATAAAGCAAAGGAAGCTCATGTGTGATAAAGACTAATGAACGAATGAATTTTTTATCTAATAAATCTTTTAAGAGCTTGATAACTACTTTTTGTGATGTAACATCCAGGGCAGATGTTGGTTCATCGGCAATGAGAACCTTAGGGTTTAAAATGGTTGAGATCGCAATAACGGTTCTTTGCTTCATACCGCCGGATAATTCATTAGGATATGAATGTAATACTTTAGAAGATAGATTTAATGTCTCAAATCGTTCAGCAGCCATTTCATAAACCTGCTTTTTTGTTAGTTCCGGACGGTGCTCCTTCATAATATCTTCAATGAATTGAATGATTTTAATTGTCGGGTTTAATGCATTCATTGCAGCTTGTGGAATATAGGCAATTTCCCGTCCCAGTACCTGTTTTCTAAGTTTTTCTTTTTCCAGCTTCATAATATCAACATCGTTGATTGAAATCGTTCCGCTTCCAAAGTGGAGGGGAGGAAAATAAAATCCCATTAAGCTTAATGCTAATGTTGATTTTCCGCAGCCGGATTCACCGGCAATTCCGATCGTTTTTCCATCTTCAAGATGAAAATCAACACCATCCACAGCAAAGACTTTTTCTTTTAATCTCGTTTTATAGTAGGTTTTTAGATCCTTTACTTCTAAAATGTTTTTACTCATTTATCTTAGCTCCTTATCTTAGGATTGAAGATTTCATCCATACCAGTGTTCATTAAATAGAGGGAAAATGTGATAATCGCAATGGAAATCGCGGCTGGTATAAAAGCCCACCATGCACCGGAAACAGGAGCTTCAAATGTTAAAGCCCAGTTCATAATAATTCCAAGTGATATCGTATTATATGGCCCTAAACCAAGCATGGAAATGGAGGCTTCTGAAAGAATTCCTGATGCTGTTTGCAGCACAAATGCCATCACAACGTAAGACATAATATAGGGTAGAATCTCAAAGGTAATGATTCTTGGTGTGCTGTGACCTGAGATTTTGGCGATATTAACATGATCCCTGTTCCGAAGAGAAGAAGTTTGTGCTCTTACCGCACGAGCTGTCCACGGCCAGCTGGTAATCCCGATGACAATCGCGGTAATCAATGTACTTCTTGAATCAATGCTTACTGAAATTAAGATTAAGACGATAAAAGAAGGAATAACAATGAAGATATTTGTTACCGCTGTCAAAATATCATCAACAACTCCACCGATGTATCCTGCTGACAATCCAATAATTAACCCAATGATGGTTGCACTTAAACCGGCAACTAAACCTACGAAAATGGATGTTTTAATACCATGGACAAGCTCCAAAAATAAGTCTCTACCGAAGTTGTCTGAACCTAAAAGTAACTCAGCACTTGGAGGTTGAAAGGCTAATGCTACCATTTCTGTCGGGTCACTTGTATTAATTAGCGGATAAATTGTGACAAAAGCAAGCATTAATAAAAAGGTAATGGCACCGATTAGAAATTTAGGGGAACGAATTAATATTTGAAAAGAACTATTCATATTATTCTTCCTCCATTTGTGTCGCTTTGATTCTTGGATCAACTAAGCCATAGATGATCTCAATTGTAAAGTTCGCTAAAAGAACAGAAATCGCGATTAAGAGAGTTGCTCCTGAGATGAGCGGGTAATCCAGTTGGCGAATGGCTGTAAATAGCCATGTCCCAATGCCGGGATAACTAAAGACAATTTCTGTGATTAATGATCCGCCAATCATCGTACCAATCGATAAAGCCAGACCTGTAATTTGCGGAAGCATTGCATTTTTAAATACATATCTAGCAATCGTGGAATCTTTTATTCCTAATAATTTGCTATAAAGCACATAATCTGTGTTTAATTCATAGATAGACATCTCTCTCATTCCGATAGCTTGACCACCAATTGTGACTAAAACAATTGATAGAAACGGAAGAAAGTGATGACTTATTACAGATCCGATAAATTCAAAACTTAAGTTTGGTGTCATTTGATAATTGTATCCGCCTGATGTAGGGAACCAATTAAGAGTTAACCCAAAGATATACAGCATAATGATCGCAAGGATAAAGAATGGAATAGAATTAATAAACAGGAATGTCGGAAAAAGTACTTTATCGAAAATACCTTTTCTATAAGCAGCAATAGCTCCCAGTGCGTTTCCGATTATCCACCCGACAAGGATGGCAGGAAGTTGTAAGGCCAATGTCCAAGGTACAGCTGATGCAAGAATTGATGTGACAGGTGTTGGATAAAGTCCAAATGAGGTTCCCAAATCACCCTTCACAAGATTTCCTAAATAAATAAAAAATTGCTGCCATAATGGCTTATCAATTCCAAACTCCTCTGCAAAGGTATCATACACTTTTTTTATGGAATCACTGTCAGTCATACCTTGTGTCATTTGACCAGCAATTACACTGACTGGGTTGCCGTCAATGAGTCTTGGTAAGAGAAAGTTTAAGGCTACGGCAATAATGAGCGTCACTAAATACCAGAGGGACTTTTTAAAGAAAAATTTCCGATAAGCGTTCATGTATGTTCTGCACCCCCATATGAATTTTTCTAATTAAAAGGGAGGGGGAGAAATGTCCCCCAACTACCTTTCTGATAAGAGAAACTATTTATTTTTAATTTGATAGAGATCTTTTATTCCAGCTCCATCTATTGAAATTTGTGGAGGGATATTGCTTCCGTCTCCATCAGTTGCAAAACCTTCCCATACTGATTCGTTCACTGTATGGAATACCCAAGGTCTGTACATGAGTGGAATAGTTGGAACGTCTTCTAAATAAATCTTTGTAAGCTCTGTGTACATTTCTTTTAGTTTAGCTTCGTCTGTAACAGTAGGAATTTCTTTAATTAACTCATCAGCTCTTTCGTTTTTATATCTTCCCCAGTTCCAAAACGCCATCTCGCCAATTGGGGCAACACCTTCAGAGTACATGATGGTTCTTGCTCTGTTCCAAGGTTGGCTCGGGCTTACAGCACCGGCAGGGGTATCCATGATAATATCGAATTTTCCTGTTTGGCGGTTATTTGTCCACACAGGAGCTTCAGGGAAGTTGGTTCTAATTTCAATACCTATCGCTTTCGCGTTTTGGGCGACAATCTCCAGAGAAGCATTCCAATCTGACCAACCGTATGGAGCTTCAATTTCCCAAGGTCCAAGTCTTACTCCATCAAGGACACGAATGCCGTCAGCACCTTTTTTAGCACCGATGCTGTCAAGCAATTCATTAGCAGCGTCCACATCTGTTGTCCATTGAAGAGATTTGATCGCATCCTGATCAACGTATTTTGATTCAGAAGGAGTATCTAACGTAATCGATGGCTTCATTTCACCGGAATATCCACTCATCGCTAATTCAGAAATTTTATCGTAATCAATTGCCATCGCAATCGCTCTTCTAACATCAGGATTATCAAGGCCTTCCTTCGTTGTATTAAAGAAGATAGATGGCATTGAGCCTGGCAGATAGTATGGTTTGTCTTCTAAGTATGTTTTAATTGGGGCTCCGTCTTCCCACATTTTCCACACTTGAGGAATGAATTGTTGAGATACATCTACTTCACCTTTACTGAAGGCAAGTGATCCGGCAGCATTATCTTTATAAATAACATGGCTTATATATTTAGGTGCCGGTAAACCTCCGAATAGCTGTTGACCCCAATAATTGTCATCTCGTATTAACGTAATTTTTTGGTTATCAAATGTGTGCATTTTGTAAGGACCTGTTCCAACCGGCTCAGGGTTTACTTCCTCACGAATGGCAGCTATATCACTGTTATGTGTTTTTTCAATTTCTTCCCACACATGCTTTGGCATCATAGGCACTAATTGAAGACTGTCTAAGACAGTGAGTCGATTAGGATTATCTTGTTTTAAGTTAATATTGACAGCATTCTCACCATCAGCTTCAACACTTTCAATAGCTTCCCAGAAATTACTCCAGGAAATAGGGTATTTGTTTCCAAGCTCGTACGAATAGACAACATCTTCAGACGTAAAGGCTTCTCCGTCATTCCACTTTGCATCCGGATTTAACTCAATGTGAAGAGTTGTATCATTCGTCCATTCATAACTTGTACCAAGTAAAGGCTCCAATGCACCATCAAGCATGTTAATCATAAATAGATTTTCATAAACGAGTGATCTTGAGTTTGCATAAGCAATTGGGAATGATGGATTCCCGCCTAATGGGCTAAATGTTGAAGGTGGTCCCCACTGTAATCCATTTACATATAGTGTTTCATTTCTTGGAGTCGAACCCTTTGAAGTATCTTCTTCTTCTGTTCCTGGCTTTTCAGTTGTTGTATCAGTTGTAGCAGGCGGCTTTACTTCATTACTACAGGCACCAAGCAAAGCAAAAATCATAATTAATCCAAAAATTAATCCTAAAACTCTTGTAAATCTCATAACTATTTCCCCCCTCTTACAATCGTTGGAAAGCGCTTTCAGTGATAAGTATATTAAGAATATGGGAAATGAGAACTACCTTTTATAAAAAATATTTATTAAGTGAATTTTATGTATAGAAAGTTTAACCTCGGCTTGTCCGGGTATTGATGATATATACAAAAATTGAAGGAGGATGCACAGCATGTCAAAAAAAATTGCAGTCGTGTTAACAAGTTCTTTTGAAGATTCCGAGTATACTGAACCAGCTAAAGCCTTTGAAGAAGCTGGCCATACTTTGACAACTATTGAAAAAGAAAAAGGGAAAATAGTTGAAGGGAAACAGGGAGAAGCAAAGGTAGAAATCGATGCTGGTATTGATGAAGTGCAGCCAAATGATTTTGATGCATTATTTATACCGGGTGGTTTCTCTCCTGACATTTTAAGAGCAGATGATCGTTTTGTGAATTTCGTAAAAGAGTTTATGAATGCGGAAAAACCGGTATTTGCAATTTGTCACGGTCCACAGCTGCTTATTACAGCTGAAACCTTGAAAGGACGAGATGTGACTGGCTATAAATCCATTCAGGTTGATTTGAAAAATGCCGGTGCGAATTTTCATGATAAAGAGGTTGTTGTATGTCAGAATCAATTAGTGACCAGTCGGACGCCAGAGGATTTACCTGCTTTTACGAGAGAGTCATTAAAGTTATTAGCTAATTAAACGTTTGTTTAAAGAATGAACAAGGGCTGTCTCTAAAATGAGACAGCCTAAAAACAACCTATTTTTCTATTTCATCGTCAGAAGGCAATGGATCGATACGATTGGAGTCTTCTGCATTTACGGCACCTTTTAAGGCATATAAAACAAGTACAATGGCGACGACGAGGAATCCACATATACTGAGTGTTCCTAACCACCAGCTTAGCATAAAAATCCCCCTCCTTATTTACATTCATATGTAAGTTGGGGAGGGGTAAGAATCATTTATTATGCTTTACTAACTTCTGGACTTAGTTTTAGTGTCTAGCTCCAGCGCCTAGCCCCTCTAGGGTCTAGCCAATTTAGAATTGGAGGCAAAGAACACCTCCTATTCTAAATCGTCTTATTTGCCCTAGGCTGACCAAGGCGCTTACGCTTTTCTAAGGTTGCCAAGCTCTTCAGCGATGGCCTGCATTTCATTTGGGCTAAATGAGTTTCGTTTCATAACATGTTCATAAATATCCTTTAGCTCTTCATACATTTCTTCGTCAAAGTGTGAAGGTTTGATGGCTCCTAAGTTTAAAACTCTAAGTTTTTCTTTAATTTGTTCAATCATGTATTCAACATTTTCAACCGACTTTTCAGTAAGGTTCATGCCCTTCATCCTTTCTCAAGCTAATTACTGTCTATTTTAACATGAAAAGATATTAAGCATTCAAAAACTTCATGATCTCCTTGAAACATATTATAATATGGTCAAGAAAATAAACTCAGGGAGGATATCATGGTAAAAGTTCTTTTTATATGCTTAGGAAATATCTGTCGTTCACCAATGGCAGAAGCAGTAATGAGGGATTTGGTAAGGAAAGAAGGCTTAGAGGACAAAATGATCATTGACTCTGCCGGTACTGGAAATTGGCATGTCGGAAAATCTCCTCATGAGGGGACGCGTCGCATTTTAGATCGTTATAACATATCTTATAAAGGTCAAAAAGCAAGACAATTAATAGCAGAGGATTTAACTCAATACGACTATTTAATCGGCATGGATTCTGAAAATGTAGGGAATATTAGACGTCTAGCCGGTTATCAAAAGTCCGGTACGATCCAAAGGCTCCTTGATTACCTTGAAGACTCTCCCGTAGCTGATGTACCTGATCCTTATTACACAGGGAACTTTGATGAGGTTTATGAAATGGTTAGTAAAAGCTGTGTGAATTTATTAAATGAGATCAAACAAGTACATAAACTTTAGTAGGAGTAGGGGGACATTTTTTATGACAAACGGCAATAAACTGGTAAGAGGAATGTTGGTTGGAGCTATAGTAGGAGCAGTTGTTTCATTGCTTGACAAAAAAACACGTGATGATGTGATCACAACAAGTAAGAATGTATCATCAAAGATTAAAGGATATGTAGAGGATCCAACGGTCCTGACGAACGAAGTGAGAGAAACAATTGATTCTGTCAAAGATACAGTTCAAGAGGTATCAGAGGATATTACATTTATTAACGAAAAGGTGAAGGAGTTAAAGGAAACGACTCCACAAGTGATGAGCTTAATTCAGGAAACAAAGGAGCGGTTCATTCCAAAACGAGATTAATCGTGAGGTGAATTCTTTGTTGAAAAAGGGATCTTTTTTAAAGGAGTTAGTTTCTAGATTTTTAAGTGATGAAGTGCCTGGATTATCTGCACAATTATCGTACTTTTTCCTATTATCACTATTTCCGTTCCTTATTTTTTTAATTACACTAATAGGATATCTTCCCATTTCACAAACCGAGGTTCTAAACACAATAGAGGAGTTTGCTCCCGGGCAATCCATGCAGCTGATCAATACTACGTTGGATGAAATTTTGAATGATCGAAATGGGGGATTGCTCTCTTTTGGTATTATTGCAACACTATGGTCTGCTTCTAACGGTATCAATGCTATTGTTCGTGCCTTTAACAAAGCATATGATGTAGATGAGAGCCGTTCGTTTATTGTTGCTAGGGGAATGGCGATTTTACTGACGATTGCCATGGTTTTTGTCATTATTGTAGCACTTTTATTACCTGTGTTTGGAAAGGAAATTGGTGTATTTATTTTTTCTAATTTCGGATTTTCTGCAGAGTTTTTAACGATATGGAATACTCTCAGATGGCTTGTGAGTGGTATCATCCTATTCATCGTGTTTACAGCTCTTTATTTTGTTGCACCTAACAAACGATTACATATAAAAGATGGACTACCTGGTGCATTTTCGGCAACTCTTGGTTGGATGGTCGTATCGTTGGCCTTTTCCTATTATGTAGGAAACTTTGCAAATTACAGTGCAACATACGGCAGCATCGGAGGAATTATTGTCCTGATGATTTGGTTCTACCTATCCGGAATGATCATTATTTTAGGTGGAGAATTAAATGCAATGCTATATAAAAGAAGAACAATTGGTTAATTTGTTACCAATTGTTTTTGTTCATAGTCAAAACTCATCACGGGAATAGTAATCAAGAAGACAAAAGTCTTTACTATTTAAAAGGTGGGGATTATGATGACAAAACATACAAAAAAAGGCGGAAGCCATAACAAACAAAACTCTAAACAAAAGCCGAAACATAAAACAAGTGGTAGTGCAAACGGACAAAACGGCTACCATTAAACAAAAAGCTGACTGGATATTGTACTCCAGTCAGCTTTTTTTACTCTGCATACTCAATTAAATCTTGATAAATACTACTATAAATATGTTCAATATCAGCATCTGTCATAAAAAGAAACGAGTTCCTATCAATATCCTTCATTCTCTCAATAAATTCAATCATATTCTTTCGTTCTTGTCTGTTCATCATCCCATCTCCTTTTTTGTTATAATACAGTATATTTTATTTATTTGTATTATATAACAGATAACTGAGACAGTTCAATCATTTTTTCTATTTTAAAGGTTATTTGGGCAGAAAAATTTAAGTTAATTGGAGCGGAAGGTGGGAGACTCCTGCGGGAGCAGCGTGACAGGTGAGACCCCGCAGACGTTACACGTCGAGGAGGCTCACCGCACGCCCCGCGGAAAGCGAGCATCCTAGAGCGGAAATTAACTCGCTTTATACTTGTTACAAAACTACAAAGTATCAACAAAAAGCTGACATAGATAAACCTATGTCAGCTGGATATATTTTGCGAAGACGCAGCAGGCATGCTGTTTGTTTTAGAAAATGTTACAGCAACCGCTATGAATAGAAGCATCGTACTAATAATCATAAAATAACTAATATTCGTTGTATATTCAATAAACAGTCCTCCAAAATAAGGACCGGCAAGACTTCCAACACTAAATGCGATCCCGCATAATAAATTCCCGGTAGGAAGTAAGTTCTTCGGCATAAGATCTGTCATATAACTGATGCCTAATGAAAATGTTGAACCAACAACCATACCGGAGATAAACAAACAAATCATTAGAGCTACCAGTGACTCCTCTAAAAATCCGGCTGCTGTAAAGCTTAAAAAGCCTATGAAAAGAATGGACATCAATACTGTTCGTCTGCCTAGTTTATCACTAAGAATTCCGAGTGGCAGTTGAAAAATAATGGCCCCTATTGCAAAAGTGAATAGGAGAACAGATATGTTTGGTACCTCGAGCCCTATACGCAATCCGTATACAGGAAAGCTTCCATTGAGAGAGGATTCTAAAAATCCGTAGCCAAATGGGGGTAAAAAAGCGACCCAACTATATTTCCACGCATGTTTAAATCGTTTTAATGTTTCTTTCATCGAATTTACTTCAATTGTTTGTTCAGGATAATCATTTTTCAACAAAAATACTAACAACCAGCCAATAAAGCAAAGAACCGATGAAATAATAAATGGGAGTGCTTCATTTATTGTAACCAATGGAGCGAGAAGAGGCCCTACGGCAAAACCAACCCCAAAGAAAAGACCGTAAAGAGAAATATTGCGCCCGCGTTTTTCTTCTGATGAAAATGAAGTGATCCATGTTTGTGAAGCAAAATGTAGGGCATGGTCACCAATTCCGATAAACAATCTAAGGAAAAACCAAAACCAAAATGTTTGCCACAAAGGAAACAGGGCAAGTGATAAGGCTACAATTAGCCCGCCAAATATAATAATCGGTTTATATCCAAATCGCTTTAATGGATATTCCATAAAAGGAGATACCAACAGAATGCCGATATAGAGTGCAGTAGCATTTAGGCCGTTAAGATCTGATGACAACCCTGTATTTTCAAAAATAACCGCTATAAGTGGTAAAAGCATACCTTGGCTAAAGCCTGATATTCCGACGACTGAAACTAAAATCCAAAATCTTAATCGGTGAGTATTCATATGCAACCCTCAATTTCCGTATGAACTAAATTCATCAAATGCCAGTAATACTTTATACTGAAATAGGAAATTTAACAAGAGCAAACACCTTTAATGAAATACTGTTTTCAGATACAATAACCTAAAAAGATGAGGTGAATCAAAATGGATTTTAAAATGAAAGAAGAAGAAGGATTTACAACAACAACTGAATTTGGTGAGCTTCATGTAGCAGGTGATGAACAGTTTGGTTATCGTCCTTACCAATTAATGGTTGCATCCATTGCTGTTTGCAGTGGTGGTGTATTAAGGAAAATTTTAAAGAAAAAGAGAATCGATATAGAGGATATCGCGATCTCAACAAATGTTGAAAGAAATGAAGAAAAAGCAAATCGAATTGAAAAGATACATATTCACTATAAAATAAAAGGTCAAAATTTAAATGAAAAGAAAATTCATCAATCGATTGTATTAGCAAATAAAAATTGCCCAATGGCACAATCTGTTGCTGGAAGCATCGAAATTGAAGAGACGTTTGAATTACTCTAGAGTTTTAATAGGTTAGTAAAAGGGAACTTCATTCATAAAACAAGTAGTTTATATAAGGATATTTTTTCCTTTAATGTGAAGAATAACTTCATAAACTATGTTGAGGAATGGAGAGTTCTAATGGTTAATCGTATTTTCACAATCTTTGTATTAATTGGAGTGCCTCTATCGATAGCTGGAAGTTTGATGCATTGGCCATCGGTTCTTATGTTTGTGGTTTATTGTTTAACGATCATTGCTCTTGCAGGGTTTATGGGCAGAGCCACGGAAAGTTTGGCGATTGTAGCCGGTCCAAGAATAGGCGGGCTGTTAAATGCAACCTTTGGGAATGCTGTTGAGCTCATTATATCCATTTTTGCCTTAAAGGCCGGACTTGTAGGTGTTGTGTTGGCATCGTTAACAGGTTCAGTCGTGGGAAACCTGCTTCTAGTTGCGGGCTTGAGCTTTTTTATCGGGGGACTTAAATATAAGCGCCAAGAATTTAATATTTATGATGCAAGACATAACTCAGGCTTATTAATATTTGCTGTCATTGTTGCTTTTGTTATTCCGGAAGTGTTTACAACAGAGATGGATCCTGCAGGTACAATTTCTTTAAGTGTTGGAATTTCAATTATACTAATCATTCTTTATTTGGCAGCATTGTTCTTCAAATTAGTTACACACAGGGGCGTTTACCAGCAAAAAACAGATGAAGTGGAAGTACATGAGGAGCCTGAGTGGAAAAAAGGAAAAGCCATCGCGATTTTGTTACTTGCGACTGTAGCGGTTGCATATGTATCTGAAAATTTAGTACATACATTCGAGACGGTTGGAGAAAGATTTGGCTGGTCTGAATTATTTATAGGAGTTATTATCGTTGCCATTGTGGGTAATGCTGCAGAGCATGCATCAGCTGTCCTTATGGCTTATAAAAACAAAATGAACATAGCAGTAGAAATCGCAGTCGGATCAACTTTACAGGTCGCGATGTTTGTAGCTCCATTGCTTGTATTAATTTCACTTTTATTTACAGAGAAAATGCCGCTCGTTTTTACATTACCTGAGTTAATATCAATGGCAACAGCTGTCTTTTTAACCATCTCGGTCACAAATGACGGTGATACAAACTGGTTTGAAGGGGCAACCTTACTAGCGGCATATATTATCATTGGAATTGGTTTTTATTTACTACCGGGTTGATCAAAAAAAGAGACTCTGTGTATGAATACACAGAGTCTTATAATTTGTGTAGGACGAAACAGATAACTAGAGAAATTGGTAACGCTTGCAAAAAGCATCAAAAAAACTCAGATACCTTTCGTATAATTTTATTTTACAGCATATGTGCTAATTTGTAAATCTTCTGTTTATTTATTTTTGAAATTGTTTTAAAGTTATGGTTGTCCTCATATTTTAATTAACATCTACATAGGAAAGGAACAAACATAATCATGAAAATAAGAGTCTTTTTTTATTTAATCGGTTTGTTTTTTATGGGACTTGGTGTGACATTCACAATAAAAGCAAATTTAGGAGCAGGAGCATGGGATGCACTGAATGTAGGGCTTTCGAAAGTCATTGGTTTAACAGTAGGAAGCTGGGTATTTGTTATCGGTGTTATCTTGATGTTTATAAATGCCTTCATAACAAAAGGAAAACCGAAATTTTTAGCCATCATTACAATTCTTTTAATTGGCTTTTTCGTTGATTTTTGGATGCTCGTCGTTTTTAAAAACATGTTTCTTGATGGAATGTTAAAACAAGTTGTTTCTTTATTATTAGGTATCTTTTTCATCGCTCTTGGGGTCTCAATGTACTTGCAAACAAAGTTCCCTGCAAATCCTATTGATCAATTAATGATCTCCTTACATGAAAGATTTTCTCTTAATTTCATGGTCGCTAAAACAATAGGTGAAGTCGTTGCGTTAATATTAGCATTTATCTTTCAAGGTCCGATTGGAATAGGAACAATTATTATCACATTTTTAATCGGCCCGATTATTCAAATGTTCTCAAAACCTGTATCAGCACGCTATGACTTGTTGTTGAAAAGATAAATGTATATGTTGAAAAAACTTCCAAATAAACGAAGGGATTTTTCTGGATAAACAGCAGATCACTTGAAAACAATAAGGATAAGCATGTTGAAGGGAGTAAAGAAAATGAAAAAGAGATTGCTCGTTTCTTTCGTTTTGCTTTTATCATTTAGTTTTTCAAGTGTTGTTTTAGCAGAAGGAAAACCTCAAAAACCGAAAATTCCCGGCTCTGTCATGGAAATATCTAAGGAAAATACGTATCCAAACCCGACTCAAGACTTACCGTATTTACAACCAAGTGAGTTAACACAGCAACTGATCGACACAGCCGAGGTTCCGATTGAAAACCCTGATTTAATCCGTATTTTAAACGAATCCACAATCTCTGATGCACCATTGGCTTTTGGCTACCGGGCAACTATTTACTTGGGAGAATGGGCGTTGAATTATGAATCATCCGAAACGGCGACAAATTGGGAGTATCAAAAAATAAATACAAATTATCAGGATAATCGCGGTGGAAAATCACAAATTCAAATGAGTTATCGTCAAGAAGCACAAAAATCTGTTAAAGGCGGATTAACAGCAAAAGTTCCTGAAGCAGAACATGTCAAGAAAATGATGCTTCTTAAAGCAATGAAGAAAACAAACTTACCACTTGCTTTTGAGACCATTATTGGAGCTGGAACGAAGAAAGACCAAGTCTATAACGTTCCTCCAAAAAAACTGGGTTATCTCTATGCATATGCACCTGCTGTAAATGAAAAAGGAAAAGTTACGTATGGTGAAGTATATCTGGTCTTAAAGGGAAATAAGAGAAGTATTGTGGTAAAAAATATCACTTCACAAGGAATCGGTGCGTGGATTCCTCTACAAGATCATGCTTCATTTGGATTTGTCACATCTGACCGTCCAAGATAAAGAAAAAAGAGCTTTCCAAGTAATTTAGTTGGAAAGCTCTTTTTCAATTTGGTTTATAAGTACACGTGATTCTGCAAGATTAATATTAGCGTCAAATAAAGCTTTAGCAATTATTCTCCGTGCTCCTTTTGCTGTACTCCAATAAAATTGATCATCAACTAAACCGATAATCGTGTATTCATAGCCGCGAAATTGACCATTAAGGGATGTAATGCCGAACACTTGAAAGTGCTCGATTATTTCATTAAGGGAATCTCTTTTTAAACAAGATTCAAATTCCATATTGATTTTTTCACATGCTTCCTCAAGGACTTGCCAAACCATGTCCGGGTCCTCTCGGTAGCTGATAACAACACGTTCAATGACTCGCATCCGGTCAATATTGTAGTTATGAATTTGTTTTATCTCACCATTACTGATTGTTAAAAGCTTTCCGCTCCATTCACGAATCTTTAATGACCTAAGACCGATTTCCTCAACAGTCCCATGAAATGTATTATTTATTGTAATAAAATCACCTTGATGAAGCTGTTTTTCATAGATAATAAACATTCCTGCGAGTATATCTTTAATAAGGCTTTGAGCACCAAACCCGAGTATGATTCCAGCTACACCGGCTCCGGCTAAAATGGAGCCGAAATTTTCAACAAATTGAGAAAGAAGATACAAAATAAAACTGATTGTAGCGGTATATTTGGTTAATGACCGAATCAAGCTTTCGATTGTTTTTTCTTTTCGTTCTTCGATGAAGTTCGTTTTCTTAAAAAACTTACCGACAATAAAATTAATCAATGTAACACTTATCACTAAAATGACAGCAACTAATATGATTTGAACAACTTTTAATCCCAACAGTTCCTTTATTGTTTCCATTTTGTCACCTTATATCTTGGATTTTCGTTTCGTAAAGTCAATGTCTTGATAATAACTATTCTTTACAAGTACATTCGGACCTAGACATTGAACAGCAGGACAATGACAGTTTAGTGATTTGGCTATATTAGAATCCATCCATTTAGAATAGGCGGATTGAAGAGTGTTATCCTTTATATTTCCAAGAGCAGGTGTATCACCGAAATCTGTCACGATAATATCTCCGTTAAAAATATTCACATTTAAACGTGAGCGGCCATCAGGATCATTGCGTACAGTGACATTTTTACTTTCTCTTAAGCGTTGAATAAGTTCGATATCTTCCGGGTTTTCACTGCAAGCATAGAAGGGTAATGTACCAAATAGCATCCATGTGTTTTCATCTCTGGTATCAAGTAAATGATGAATGGATTTTCGCATTTCAGGAAGTGACAAGGTTTCCAATGAACTCGCAAAATCACTTGGATACATGGGATGTATTTCATGACGTTGACAATGCATCTCTTCCACTACCTGCTTATGGATTTTTTCAATATATGGAAGTGTGCGCTTGTTTAACATCGTTTCTGCCGATACAATTACTCCGGCTTTTACAAGAGCACGGCTATTTTCAATCATTCGCTCAAATAGTTTTGCTCGTTGTTCATAGGTTGGTTTACGGTCCATCACAGCAAAGCCAACTTCAACAAATTCATCAACTGTGCCCCAGTTATGTGAGATATGTAAAACATCCAAGTAAGGAATAATCTTTTCATAGCGTTTCAAATCAAGCGTTAAATTTGAATTTATTTGTGTACGAACACCTCGTTCGTGGGCATACTTTAAAAGAGGAACAACATATTGGTCGACTGATTTCAAGGAAAGCATCGGCTCCCCGCCTGTAATACTGAGAGAACGCAGGGTTGGTACCTCATCTAATCTCTTTAATAAAAGCTCTATCGGAAGTGCTTGCGGATCTTTAGGCTGCAGTGTATAGCCAACAGCACAATGTTCACAACGCATATTACAGAGTGTTGTTGTGGTAAATTCTATGTTTGTTAACGTCATTTGCCCATACTGCTTTACATCTAAATAGGCTTCCCATGGATCATATGACGTTGTAATAGGGTTTGCGGATTTTAGTGCATTCATTTGTTTATGCTCCTTTTTAAAAGGTAGAAATAACAGCTATAAGAAAATAGCATACCTTTCATTTTAACATGAACATGTCTTTTACACATCCTGTGAGTAAACAATAGATACTTGTCAAACAATTTAAAATAGTCTACGATACACTTATCTGAAAGGGGCGAAATAATGGGTAACGCAGTACATGACAAGGATTCCCAACTATCTTATTTGAAAAATCGATTAAATATGTTTTTAGAAGTTCTGGATTCAATGGATCCTGAATCTACAGATGTTGATGATATAGATCGATTAATTCAAATGCTTGATGATCTTGAGATGAAACAAAATCAATTTAAAAAAGATTGGGATAAGTAAGCTGACACAAGGGGTGTCGGCTTTTTTGATACAGATTTTGAAAACGCTTTGATACGACTTTTCAATAAATAATCTTACGAGTATAATAAAAATTGTGGGAAAAACCTGAAAGTTTATGAAATGACTAGATTTATAGAATTGACTGAAGCACTTGTATGCAGCGGCTTTGAAGGGTGCTTACGTATGTCAAAATAATGGAATGTACGTATACATGGGGGGAATCGAGATGGAAAACTTTTATGAGAGTATGTACCAATTAGTTGTAGAAACTTCGACCAATTTACCAAAAGACGTAAGAAGAGCAATTGCTCAAGCAAAGCTAAAGGAAAGTGCCGGGACACGTTCGGCAATGTCATTAGCAACAATTGCAAATAATATAAAAATGGCAGATGACAATATTTCGCCAATTTGCCAAGACACCGGTTTACCAACATTTAAAATAAAAGTGCCTGTCGGTGCAAACCAACTTGAAATGACCAAAGACATTAAACGTGCCATTGAGCAGGCGACAAAGGATGGTAAGCTTCGTCCTAACTCAGTTGATTCAATTACAGGTTCTAACAGTGGTGATAACCTTGGTGAAGGGACGCCTGTTATTAAATTTGAACAATGGGAAAATGATTATATAGATGCCCGCCTGATTTTAAAAGGTGGCGGCTGTGAAAATAAAAATATTCAATACAGTCTTCCATGTGAACTTGAAGGCTTAGGAAAAGCTGGACGTGATCTGGACGGAATTCGTAAATGTATTATGCATTCTGTCTACCAGGCACAAGGACAAGGCTGTAGCGCAGGGTTCATCGGAGTTGGCATTGGTGGAGACCGGACAAGCGGATATGAGCTTGCGAAGAATCAACTTTTCAGACGTGTTGACGATGTCAATGAACGTGAAGAACTGCGTCAGTTAGAAGAGTACGTAATGGAACATGCCAATGAACTTGGTATTGGTACAATGGGATTTGGAGGAGAAACGACGTTACTCGGATGCAAAGTTGGCGTCATAAACCGTATACCGGCAAGCTTCTTTGTATCTGTTGCATATAATTGCTGGGCATACCGCCGTTTAGGTGTCCTTATCAATCCTGAAAGTGGTTCGATCAATGGGTGGCTATACCAAGATGGTGAGGATATTGACTTTTCACAAGGTGAAGTAGCTGCAACTGAAGAACAAGCGGCAGATATAAGAGAAGTTGTTCTTGAAGCACCGATTACAGAAGAGAAAATAAGAGAGCTAAAGGTTGGAGACGTTGTTCGTATTAACGGAATGATGTACACAGGACGTGATGCGATCCATAAGTACCTCTCTGAAAATGACTCACCAGTTGATTTAAATGGACAAATTATTTATCACTGTGGACCGGTTATGTTAAAAGATGAAGATGGTAATTATCATGTAAAAGCGGCGGGTCCGACAACAAGTATCCGTGAAGAGCCATATCAAGGCGATATCATGAAGCGATTTGGCATTCGCGCAGTCATCGGAAAAGGTGGAATGGGACCTAAAACGTTGAAAGCATTAGAAGAGCATGGCGGAGTATACCTAAATGCAATCGGTGGAGCTGCTCAATATTATGCAGATTGTATTAAATCAGTTGAAGGTGTAGATTTAATGCAATTTGGTATTCCTGAAGCTATGTGGCATTTAAAAGTTGAAGGATTTACAGCAGTTGTCACAATGGATTCTCTCGGAAATAGTCTTCATGCTGATGTGGATAAAAGCTCACTTGAAAAATTGGGGAATTTTAAAGAGCCGGTATTTAAATAAACGATTAATTAGGAGGAAGATCCGCAAAATTGCGGGTCTTTTTTTGGTATCGACTGGGAATCTTCGAGTTTTGAGGATATATCAGCGATTCTGGGATTTTATCAGCGATTTTGAGAATATATCAGCGATTTTAAAAAATTATCTTCGATTCTGAGATTTTATTTTCGATTAGACTTTTTTCGACAAAGTGCGCCCGCCTTGCACAAACAAGCTATTCCCATTTTTTCTCAGTATTGAATTCCTCTCTTAAACAACACTATAACTAATTATGTGAAATGAGGAGAGAACTGTCATGAAAAAATGGTCTATGCTTTTGACTCTTTTTTGTCTTCTTTTTTTAACGATAAATACAGCACAAGCAGTATCAAATAAGCCAATTCACTGGGGATTTAAAAAGAGCCAAAATCACGAGCCGGCTTCAGCAGGGAAGGAATTAGATGAGCTTTTAGCTAAGTATGGCTCTTTTTATATGGGGGATACCTCAAAGAAAGAAATCTATTTAACGTTTGATAATGGATATGAAAATGGATACACAGAAAAAGTATTGGATGTGTTAAAAGAACGGAAGGTACCGGCAACCTTTTTTATTACAGGACATTACCTGGATACGGAAGCTGACTTAGTCAAGCGAATGGTCGATGAAGGGCATATCGTGGGAAATCACTCATGGTACCATCCGGATTTAACGACCCAAAGTGATGAGGAGTTAAAAAAAGAGCTAGAATCTGTCCGACTTAAGGTAGAGGAATTAACAGATCAAAAAGGTATGAGCTACCTGAGACCGCCACGTGGTATTTTTAGTGAGAGAGTACTTAATGATGCAAAAGAACTTGGTTACACATCCGTTTTTTGGTCGTTAGCTTTTGTTGATTGGAAAGTAAATGATCAAAAAGGCTGGAGATATTCCTATGACAACATTATGAAGCAAATTCATCCGGGTTGCATTTTACTGCTTCATACCGTATCAAAGGATAATGCCGAGGCTTTAGACAATGCCATTGTGGAATTAAGAAAGCAAGGCTACACCTTTAAAAGCTTAGATGATTTAATGCTCAGTAGAATGATTGACCATCCTTATCTCATTTCCCTTTGAGTTTTCATTCAAAGGGTTTTTTCATCTTTATTAAGAAAAGAGTATGGAATGTTATAATAATAGGAAAAGGTGAAAAGGAAGAAAGAATATGTGGATGGAAACGGTCAGATGTAAAGGTCCATACAATTTTGATGCAGCATTGGATAGGTTATCAATGGATCCAATCATATCACTAAATAAAATTGAAAAGTCGATAAAAGTTCCATTCGTTATCAATGACATGCCAAATGTCATTAAGGTCAAAGCAATTGGAACGACACAAGAACCTGCTTTTGAAATAAGTGGAAATAAAGAGGATATAAAAGAGGCTGCACTGAAAAGAATGGGGAGAATCTTTCGATGGGACTTCCCGCTACAAGATGTTGACATGCATTTTCAGAAGACAAATATTGCTAAGATCTTTGAACAACACAAAGGAACGCCAATTGTGTTAGAATTTGATCTTTATAACTGTTTGGTCAAGTGCATCATTCATCAACAACTAAACTTAGCTTTTGCCCATACGCTAACAACAAGATTCGTTAAAAAATTTGGCTATGAGGTAGAGGGTGTTTGGTTTTATCCTAAGCCTGAAGTCGTTGCCGGACTCCAATACGAAGAGCTAAGAGACCTTCAATTTAGCGGGAGAAAAGCAGAATATCTTATTGATACATCCAGGCTTATTGCTGAAGGAAAACTGAATTTAGCTGAATTAGCCAATCAAACAGACGAAGAAATTTTAAAAAATCTGATTAAAATTCGGGGCATTGGTCCTTGGACAGTTCAAAGCCTTTTACTCTCTGGCCTCGGACGACCAAACCTCTTTCCAAAAGCAGATATAGGGATACAACGAGCAATTCAACATCATTTTAATCTTGAAAAAAAACCATCACATGTTGAGATGGATCAATATAGTGAACAATGGTCACCTTATTTAAGCTATGCAACATTGTACTTATGGAGAAGCATTGAGTAGAAACGGAGAGTATATGATGAAAGAAAAGAAGCCGCAGGCAAGTAATATTAAGATTTCGAAAGGACAAACTTTTCCTCTTACGATCAAACGGCTGGGGATTAACGGTGAGGGTGTAGGTTATTTTAAAAGGCAAGTCGTGTTTGTCCCTGGTGCCTTACCTGGAGAGGAAGTCTTAGTTGAAGCAACGAAGATCTCACCGAAGTTTGCGGAAGGAAAGGTAAAAACAATTCGAAAGTCTTCACCTTTCCGTGTGAAGCCGCCTTGTCCGATTTATGAGGAATGTGGAGGCTGTCAGCTTCAGCATTTAGCTTATGATCAACAGTTAAAGGAAAAACGGGATATTGTCATTCAATCATTGGAACGTCATACGAAATTAAAGGTAAATCAGCTTGATATACGCCCGACGATTGGAATGGAAGAACCATGGAATTACCGAAATAAGAGTCAATTCCAAGTGGGTCAGCAAAAAGGAAAAGTCATTGCTGGCTTATATGGACTTGATTCACACCGTCTAGTTCCGATCCAAAACTGTATGGTACAGCATCCTTTAACAAATAAGGTTTCTGAGGGAGTTAAACAAATTCTCGAAGATTTCCAAGTTCCCATTTATGATGAACGAAAAAGAAAAGGGATAGTTAGGACAATCGTGACGCGTGCCGGTTTCCAAACTGGTGAGGTCCAGGTTGTGTTAATTACAACGCAAAAAGAGGTCCCGCGTAAAAAGTTAATAATGGCAGAAATACAAAAGCGATTTCCTGAGGTCAAATCGCTTGTGCAAAATATCAATGGAAACAAAACTTCTTTAATTTTTGGGGAGAAAACACTTCATCTAAGCGGAGAAGAAGTGATTCAGGAAACACTCGGTGACTTAAGCTTTGAGCTTTCTGCAAGAGCATTTTTTCAATTAAACCCAATTCAGACGGTCAAGCTTTATGATGAAGTCAAAAAAGCTGCCAGCCTAACAGGTCGCGAGAAAATAGCGGATGCCTATTGTGGAGTGGGGACTATTGGGCTTTGGCTTGCTGGTGATGCTAGTGAAGTTCGTGGAATGGATACAATTGAAGCGGCTATTATTGACGCACAGGAGAATGCGCAAAAACATGGCTTTACCAATACTACTTATGTTACAGGAACAGCTGAGCATTGGCTGCCTAAATGGGTGGAAGAAGGATGGAGACCTGACGTTGTGGTTGTTGATCCGCCAAGAACAGGTTGTGACCGTAAGTTATTGGATGCGATTAAAAAGGTAAAACCGGAGAAATTTGTTTATGTATCATGTAATCCTAGTACATTGGCGAAGGATATTGATTATTTGAGTAAGGATTATAAGGTTGAGTATATTCAGCCTGTTGATATGTTTCCGCATACGGCACATGTCGAGGTAGTTTCGCAGATGATTTTAATAAATGAAGCAGGCTCCCGATAAGGGGAAATCCTGCTTCTATTCAAATGTTGGGGCGGCAAATCGTAGTGAATAACCGGTGTGCCGTCTTCTTTTACATCGACCCGATTGACTTCAAGATACTCCCTAGAGTTCCTATTGCAAAAAATCATCCGGACCACTTGCAAACAAAGTGCCATTAATTTATCTGAAATCAAAAATACCTGTATTAGAAATTACTCCATAATACAGGCTCTTCGACGTTAACTTGTGAATCTTTTCAACTTCTGCAAGTAGGAGTATACCCAGATTGACTTTTGACTCTCCCTTAACTGTCCAAAAAAAATAAAAACTTGCTAAATGATAGGGTAATTAAAACTATAACGAGGGTTTGTATAGAATGGCGGTCTCCATCCAATTTCAGGCATTGGCCAGGAATGATTGATATAATCCATCTTTACTTTCTCGTCGGAATAGTTTACCAGCAATAATTTTACTTCCGGATTAAATTCGAATCTCAAAATAGCAGCCTCCTTGATATTTTCTCTTACGTTTTACCTTATTCAAAGCCCATCAATGTAGAGCAAGTCTTTATTTCCTAGGTGTCCTTATAATAACTCGTTGAATGGAAACAGGCACTTCACTTTTCTGCTCATCATACAGTAAACAGAACGTTTACTATCAGGAGGTTTGCCATGAGCCAAGAAAAGAAAGATCGCCAAATGCCACAGATGGATCAAATGCAAGATATTGATTCCTTGGTCCAAATGTCGGAAATGCCCCAACCGCAAATGAATTATATGCAACAAGCGAATCAGATGCCGTATTATCAGATGCCTCAAATGTCTCAATATTACATGTCACAAATAAATCAGTATCCAGGGGGCAACGTGATGGGCCAATATCAAAAAAATCAAATGATGGGTCCGAAGAATCAAATGAAGCTGCAGCAGATCCAACAGCTGCAACAAGCGTTTGATGCAAACAAAGTGGAACACCCATATCCGATGTACCCTAACTATGGGAAAATAACTAAGTATGAGGAAATTCCGTTGAATTTACCGGAACAGCGCCAGCTCTTTCATCCAGGTGTAGAAGGGTTAATGGTGCCTCGGCCGATCATTGAAAACCCAAATTATAAAGGCAGCGGAAAATTAAAAGGAAAGGTCGCGCTTATTACAGGTGGTGACAGCGGAATTGGGGCGGCGGTCGCAATTGCATTTGCCAAAGAAGGCGCGGACGTAGCCATCGCTTATTTAAATGAACATGAGGATGCAAACCGAACCAAAACGAGGATCGAACAACTCGGTCAGCGTTGTTTGTTAATGCCGGGTGACTTGCGGGATAAACAGCAGTGTGTCGCAATCGTAGAGCAAACCATCCGGACGTTTGGCCGTCTGGATGTCCTCTGCAACCATGTAGGGATCCAGTTCCAGCAAAAGAGCCTAACGGACATTACGGACCAGCAATTCGATGATACATTTAAGGTGAATATCTATTCCCACTTCTATACAACCAGAGCAGCACTTCCATACATGAAACCGGGAAGTTCAATCATTCAAACTTCTTCTGTAGTGACTTATGTTGGAGAAAAACAAATGATTGATTACACTGCAACAAAGGGGGCTAACGTAGGATTCACGCGCGCTTTGTCGAAAAATGTGGTAAATAGAGGAATCCGGGTTAATGCAGTAGCACCTGGGCGAATTTGGACACCTCTTATCGCAGCTAGCTTCTCATCAGACCAGGTTGCCGTATATGGTGCCTTTAACCCGATGCAACGGGTTGCCCATCCATTTGAGCTTGCCCCAACATATGTGTATTTAGCTTCTGATGATTCTCGTTTCGTTACAGGCCAAGTGCTCCATGTAGACGGTGGGGAATCTACTCATTCATAATCAGCTCTGCCATCACCAGCCAAGCCATGTGGAGTGCGTGGCCAAATTAATATTAAAATAGGTTGGATTAATAACCAATTTAAGATGTAGGTAAAAAATAAAATAGTGCAGGGTCCTATATTGTAAAAGAATCAGGCTCTTTTATTTTCAACCTGCACCTCAATTGATACTCTATAAAACTAATTGGATATAATAATATTCGTGAATTGTGTCAAATCAGCCAGTAGGGAATCGGTTGGGGGATCAGGTTAAGCATCCTATCTGTTAAATAGACGGATAGATGCCGCATTTCTAACCGGAAAACGTGGAAAATGGGATGGGGGAATTTTTCTTGCATAATCGGAAAACTGTCCCTTATTTACTTCTGTTAGTTACTTAATAAGGATAAGACGCCCTATATAAAAGGGGTACCCAAGTGAATTTTTCATCATTAGGTACCCCTTAATCTACAGGTAAGAAAGTATAAAATTTTGTACTGAGTGTGGGTGTCTAGCTCCAGCGCCTAGCCCCTCGAGGTCATAAGCCACAAAGGAATTGAAGACAAAGAACGTCTTCTATTCCTTTGCGTCTTATGCTTGTCGGGGCTGATCAAGGCGCTTGCGCTTTTCTTATTATTTAAAACACTTTTGTCGTCCAATCCTCACAATTCCAAACTTCAGTCGCAATTTCACGATAGAATTCAGGTTCGTGGGAAACCATTAAGATACTTCCGCGATATGCCTTTAAAGCACGTTTTAATTCTTCTTTTGCTTCAACATCCAAGTGATTGGTAGGTTCGTCTAGAATTAGTAAGTTCGTTTCTGTGTTTAGAATTTTACACAATCTAACTTTTGCTTTTTCGCCACCAGAGAGAACTTCGATTTTACTTTCAATATGTTTCGTCGTTAATCCGCATTTTGCAAGAGCAGCCCTGACTTCTGCCTGATTCATACTTGGGAACTCGCTCCAAATCTCTTCAATACAAGTGTTGTAATTGGATTCTTTAACTTCTTGCTCAAAGTAACCGATGTATTGATGTTCACCACGTTCCACTTTACCCGAAATTGGATTAATCAACCCAAGAATACTTTTTAAAAGAGTAGACTTACCAATACCGTTTGCACCCACGAATGCAATTTTTTGTCCGCGTTCCATTTTCAAATTCAAAGGGCGGGAAAGTGGTTCGTTGTAACCAATAACAAGATCTTCAGCCGTGAAAATCCAACGGCTAGCTGCACGAGCTTCTTTGAAGTTAAACTCTGGTTTTGGCTTCTCTTTCCCCAATTCAATTATTTCCATTTTGTCGAGCTTCTTTTGACGGGACATCGCCATATTACGAGTCGCAACACTTGCTTTGTTACGAGCAACGAAATCTTTCAAATCTGCTATTTCTTGTTGTTGTCGCTTGTAAGCCGACTCTAGCTGCTGCTTCTTCATTTCATAGATTTTTAAGAAGTTATCATAGTCACCAACATAGCGATTCAATTCTTGGTTTTCCATATGATAAATCAAGTTAACAACATTGTTCAAGAATGGAATATCATGTGAAATCAAGATAAATGCATTCTCATATTCCTGTAAATAGCGCTTCAACCATTCGATATGCTGTTCATCCAAATAGTTCGTTGGCTCGTCTAGTAATAGGATTTCAGGCTTTTCTAGCAAAAGCTTAGCTAGCAAAACTTTCGTACGTTGCCCACCGCTAAGATCATTTACATCCCGATCGAGTCCAACCGCGTCTAATCCTAGACCACGAGCAACTTCCTCAACTTTTGAATTAATTTGATAGAAATCATTACTATCTAGAGTTTCTTGTAGCTCTCCAACTTCCGCAAGTAATGCATCGATATCAGCACCTTCATCACCCATTTTTGCGTAAAGTTCATTGATCTCTGATTCAGCATCAAAAAGATATTGAAAAGCAGAACTCAAAGCGTCACGCATCGTCGTACCTTTTTGAAGGACAGCATGCTGATCTAAATAACCAACACGAACTTTTCGTGACCACTCAACTTTCCCCTCGTCGGGTTGTAACTTCCCGGTAACAATATTCATGAAAGTAGACTTACCCTCACCATTTGCCCCAACTAGTCCTACGTGTTCTCCTTTTAAAAGTCGAAAAGACACATTATTAAAAATCGCACGATCACCGAAACCGTGACTTAAATCTTTTACGTTTAATACACTCATTTTTCTAACTCCTTATCTAATGTCACATGTGGATATCTTACTAAATTTTGGCTGCTTTTTCTATCCTTAAGTTGCTTTTGTTGAAAATGCAATTCATTTTTAAGTCTAGCCCTTATTAATTAAATTAGTTTATTGAATTTATTTATTAATTGGGCGTTTAGCGATTGGGGAAAAGTCTATTATACAACCGATCTTGGAGGTAGGATACGAGTTATTTCCATATGGAAATAACTATACAAAAAAATAAGAGAATGAAGGTGAAAATTCTACAAAATACGTCGAATCAAATGGATTGTATTCTTCGGAATAACGGAATATTATGTTAATTTTATATTCCCTGGAGGTTGGGGAGGTATGTTTTTAATCGCAGGGCTAATTACTTCTATTGGATTACGTTTATATATTGGTAGTTATCATATAGTTGGAAAATTAGTAGAAGGAGAGTATTTTACGGGTTCGGAATGGGATGAAGAATACAAAACTTTACTTTTGGACTCGAGAAAGAGTTAATGTTTGTATATGACGAGTTTCCAGGACCAGTTTTGCAATTAGAATTTGAAGCTCTCATACCGTGGGTATTAAATGAAAAGCCAGGGGACTAGGGAAGGATTGAAAAGGGTTTAATATTCCCTGAAGAAAAAATATACTTAAAAACACTACAGAATCGAAGGCTTCACTTCGGTTTTTTTGTGGTTGGAAAAATTTATGTAAACATAGCAATATATATCAAAAAAATTATCATCCTTTTCTTTTTGTTCTCGTATTTGTAAGGAAGTTCATGGAATGAGTTACAGTCCCATTATTCTAAGAACAATTAGGTAAACAATATAAGCATTGATTCAGGTTGCCTTTTTATTAGATACATAAAAATGGTGCTCGATAATTTGCTCACTAAGAGGAGAAGAGCGCCTTTTTAAAGCTCTTATTTTAGTTTATCTATGGCTAACCGATGAATCCTCAATTCGTCATATATATTTATTTTATTATGGGAATGCTACGGGTAATAGATGAAATAGGAGGACTTCATTTTGGGAAACAACCATGACCTGATAAAGTTAACTTCTGCGGAATTATCCTATTTATGGGCAACTTATCTTGCTGATAGCATGGCTATTTGTGTACTAAAATATTTTCTCGAACATGTTGATGATGAAGATATTAAGTCACTTACAGTCCATGCATTAAAGTTATCTGAAGAACATGTTAAGTTTATAAGAGAAATTTACTCAAAGGAAGAAATACAGATTCCACAAGGATTTACGGAAGATGATGTGAATTTAAAAGCGAAACGTTTATTTTCTGATGTTTGGTATATAAGAAATATGGCCAAGGGTGGATTAGTTACTTACGGAAGAGTGCTGCAAAATACATATCGACAAGATGTTCGTTCATTTTTTTCCAAGTGTTTAACGGATACAATTGAACTTGATACAAATGCAGCTGTTCTTTTATTGGAAAAGGGGCTTCTACAACGGCCTCCTGCTATTCCATATCCTGAAAAGCTTGAATTTGTACATAAACAATCGTTTATTTTAGAAGGGTTAGGGAGAAGGGAGGCACTAACAGGAACAGAGGTTACGAATCTTTACGCAAATATACAGACCAATTATTTCGGAGTAGGTTTGGCGACCGCGTTTAGTCAGGTTGCTAAGTCTGATAAGGTACGTAAGTATTTTCTAAGGGGTAAAGAAATTTCATTGAAACATATTAAGGTTTTTGGCAGTTACTTGGAGATGGCTTCATTACCATTGCCGGCGTCTTTTGAACAAGAGATATCTGAATCACAGGAAGCACCTTTTTCTGATAAAATCATGATGTTTCACTTTAGTCTAATGATTTATGCAGGAATTGGAAATTTTGGCGTATCTATTGCCGAAACTCAAAGAAGTGATTTAGTTGTAGATTATTCACGTTTAGTAGCTGAAGTTCTGAAGTTTTCGGAGGATGGGGTCAATATTATGATTGCAAATGAATGGTTAGAACAACCGCCTTTATCAGCGAACCGCCGGGACTTATCAAAAGGGTAAAAACAAATTAAACAATTATTTATGTTTAAATATGGTAATATTATCTTGAAACCTTTACAACTTATAAAGAGGCCATGTCCTCTTTATTTGGGAGGAGAAGGCAGAGAAATCTATTTTCTGCTTTCTTTGATAGGTTTTATTTTTTTATATAGGAGGAGTTTAACAATGAACAATTTATTCAAAACATGCAAGAGACAAAATCCAAGTTTGGGGGTTATCTATTATGAACCATAACATCCCTCAGCACAGAGAACATTTAGTACAGCAAATGGTTTATATTGATGAGAATATAAAGGAGCTTACAAACCTTTACAATGCTTCCACTCCTGTGCAAGAACAATTAAAAAACTTTTTTCATTTATATTTGCTGGAATTGGAGGAGTTGCTAAGTGCCGGCCATAAGAGCAACCTAAATCCTTCGCTTCCGAAAGTGTATATCGGAACAAGGGTTACGGTATTGTTTGATGATGAAAATGATACAGAAGATTTTGTCATCTGTTTCCCAGAGGAGTCAGATCCGGACTCTGGCTGTATTTCTTTTTTATCGCCGGTAGGAAGACAGCTCTTACTAAAGAAAATGGGTGAAAAGGTCATGCTCAAAGTTCCAACAGGTGAACTTCCTGTAGTGATCAAAGAAATAACATATATTGGACATCTTTTTGATGAACAACAAAACATGAAAGAGGTTTGATGGGAAACATTGAAAGCGTTTTAGTATAAAATAGAATCATAATTGAATAGAATGATAGTAGTCCCGGTTTTTTTTTGCATTATGCCCGTAATAGTCGATACACAAGGAAATGCCGGGACTATTTTAAGAGAACTCAATTTTGGTGAAGTTTATCCATCTAAGTGAAGGTTCGTGTTACAGTAATTTTACGATTCTGATAAATAAAAAGGAGGATACGATGAAGAAGTTTTTTAGTAAACCATCAAAGGTAGCATTATTTTCCTTAATCGCTACAATTGTTGTAACCATTTTACTTTTATGTGTCTTGAGTATAGCGGGAGTAGAATCCAACGTTGTCCACCTGTTAGGTAAAGTAACTATCGGCATTTCCTTACCCTTTTTAATTTTGAATCCTTTAACAGGCCTTATCTATTCATTTTTTATCAACGGAAAAATCAAAATCGTGTATATACTTCTGCATCTGGCATGTGTATGTACGATATCGGTATTCGCGTTTATATCTTTTATGTTTAGGTATTTTGTTCCTTTTGCTCCATAGAACTCAAATTATTCTATAGATGGATATTGTAAAGAAGGGAGGAAGAGTCACGTTTGAATATCAATTCACTTTTTCTTTGAGCAATTCTATTAATTTATACAAATAATGTGCTCCTCGAAGCTGCTGCTCGATTTGATAGTCCATATATGCTAAGGAATCCATTGTAATTTTCCTTGCTTCGGAAAGACTGTGCTGGTTGATTTTTTCCAAGACCTCTCTAACTGAGTCGAGTAAATAAACCGATGATTGAACGGTTTTAATAATTAATAAACGGTGAATATCTTCATGGTTATACATACGATATCCGTTTTCCGGGTCTCTAATAGGTTTAATCAATTCTTCTTTTTCCCAATGCCTAAGCGTTGAAGCGGGTACTTCTATTTCTTTTTCCACCTCGCCGATTGAATACCACTCTTTGTTTCTTTTATCCAAGAACCTCTGCATGTTTTCTGGTTTTAATATGTCTAATGCTTTGGTTGCTTGCTGCTTTCTTAGATATAAATCAGCTTGAATTGCATTTACTTCCCATAAGGCTTCTGTGAAGTTGTTTTGTTGGATCATCGGCATGATTTTTCGAACCGTTTCCATCCCAAAACCATGATACATTGCTCGTATACATAGGAAATATGCTTCATGTTCTTCAGTATAAACGCGATATCCATTTGGTTTTCGCACGGCTTTTGGAACGATACCCCATTCCTCATAATGTCGTAAGGCGCTTGTTCCAACATCCAATTTACGGGCAATATCTATTGGTTTTAGTTCCATATGAACCTCCAAACTAAAGATTAAATTATAACATTAAAGTACCTCGACGAGTTTGATTAGTATAAATGCCATACTAATAGTAACATGATGTGAAAAAGCTTGCACTTGCATAAATGTTGTATGCTTGAGTTAGAAGATGAAAAGGAGGAGTTAAACTTGAATGATGTCATGATTGTAAAAGGGGCAAAGGAAAATAATCTAAAGGATCTGTCCGTGTCTATTCCAAAAAACAAACTCATTGTTGTAACAGGTCCATCTGGTTCGGGTAAATCTACACTGGCGATGGATACGTTATTTAAGGAATGCCAGAGGCAGTATTTAGAATCTATGGGTCTGCAAGGGATCAATAAGCCAAAAGTTGATTCGATTAGCGGCCTTTCTCCGGCCATAAGCATTAACCAGCAAAATACAAATCGAAATCCCCGCTCAACGGTCGGCACTGTAACAGATATGTATACAAGTTTGCGAATGGTTTTTGAAAAGCTTGGAAAGAGACAGTGTCCTGCTTGTCATCATGATGTTGATCCAACGTTCAATACAGAGGATATTGAAAAGGAAGAAGGTAGTTTTAAGGAATACATTTTTTGTCCGAGCTGTCAGCACCGAATGGAAAAGTTAACACGTACCCATTTTTCCTACAATACGACAGAAGGTGCTTGTTCAACTTGTAAAGGTCTTGGTGAGACGGTTGATGTTCATAAAGAATCTGTTTTTTACCATCATCTTTCGCTTGAAGAAGGAGCTGTTGATTTGTGGAAGGGACGGTATGCGGATTATCAAATTCCGGTTGTAAAAGCGGCCATGTCTTATTATGGTGTGCCGATTGAGGATGGACTTCCTATGCAGGAATATAATCCTGCACAAAAAGCCATTTTATATTACGGGGTTGAAAGTGAAGAAGTGAAGGGATACTTTCCTGATAAGAAGGCTCCAAAGACTGTAGATAAAGGTAAATTTGAAGGTGTTTTAACTGGTATGTGGAGAAGGTTCACAGAAAAGTCCGGTTCATCTTCAGAGGCAGAGGAGTATTTTTATTCCCAAGTTTGTCCTGATTGTAATGGTGAACGGTTAAATGAAATAAGTAGAATTGTGACTGTAGAGAATATGACAATTCCAAAGCTGGTAAGTCATTCTTTGGAGGAAATGCTTAAATGGGCGGATCAACTTGAGAAAGGGTTAGACAAAGTAAGCTATTTGCTTGTAGAAACTTTTTTACAAGATATGAAAACGAAACTTACCAGAATTATAAAAATCGGTCTTGGCTATTTAACATTGGATCGTCAAATCATCACTCTATCCGGAGGAGAAACACAAAGGTTAAGATTATCTGCTCTTCTTGATTCAGCTTTAACGGGTGTGCTTTATATTATGGATGAGCCGACTGTTGGATTGCATCCAAAGGATACTTTAGGGCTGGTAAGTGTCCTTAAAGGGCTAAGAGATTTAGGGAATACCGTCTTACTCATCGAGCACGATGTAGATGTCATGAAAGAAGCAGATTACATTATTGATATCGGTCCAGGGGCAGGTAAATTAGGCGGAACAGTAGTTGGTCAAGGTACATTACAAGAACTGAAAGAGCAGGAAAGTTCTGTGACGGGAAGATACTTACGAGAAGAAGAAGAAAGGGATCATACATATCGGGAAGGTACTGGACAAGCAATATCTGTTCATCATGCAACAATTCATAATTTAAAAGACATAACTGTTACATTCCCTATCGGTTGTCTTACAGCTGTAACGGGTGTGTCTGGTTCAGGAAAATCATCACTTGTTTTTGATGTGTTGGCAAAAGGAAATGAAAAGATTCATGAAGGGTTTGATCGTGTAACAGGTCTTGACCATTTTGATCAGATGATTATTGTTGGTCAGTCTCCACTCAGCAGGATGAAGCGATCTAATATTGCCACATATATTGATGTGTTTACACATATTCGAACGATTTTTTCTAAGGATAAAGCTGCAAAAGAAAAAGGGCTGACAGCAAAGCATTTCTCCTTTAATACTGTAGGCGGACGTTGTGAGAACTGTCAAGGATTGGGGTATGTCACAACAAATATGCTGTTCTTTCCAGATTTAGAGGTTGTTTGTCCCGTATGTCAGGGTAAACGATTTCAGAAGGAAGTCTTGTCTATAAAATATAATGATCACTCTGTAAACGATATACTAGAAAGTTCGATTGTGGATTGTTTAAGTATTTTTGAAAAAGAGAAAAAGGTCAAAGAAGTTCTCGAATTACTTGTTGAGATAGGTCTAGGCTATCTCAAAATGGGGCAGTCGTTAACAACCCTTTCAGGTGGAGAAGGTCAACGACTGAAATTAGCGAAGGAACTACTAAAGCAAGGAAACAAAAGCTCGTTATATTTATTAGACGAACCAACAACAGGATTACACCCAAATGATGTAACCCAATTACTAAAACTACTAAATCGACTCGTAGATGCGGGCCATACCGTCATAATGGTCGAGCACAACAGCCAAATGATCAAAGGCGCCGACTGGATCATTGACCTTGGACCAGAAGGAGGAGAAAAAGGCGGCCAAATCACCGCACAAGGAACACCGGAATTCATCATAAAAAACTCCAACTCATACACAGGACAGTATTTGTAAAAGGGACAAGGGGACAGGTACCTTGTCCCTTTAGCTATCTTGCTAGTTTGAGTATTATGAGGGTTTAATTAACAAGAAGCATCTGATAAAATTAATAAACTGCAATAATATATCAAGAAATTCACATACCTTTAATTCGCTGAATCTATTGTGAGCGGGGGAAACAAAGTTGATAGGTAGCAAATAAGCCTATCTTGGGGTGAGTCTTACTTAGTAAGAAGGGATACTCTCAATTCCTAATCCGACAGCTAACCTCGTAAGCGTTATTTTATATTTCGAGAGAAAGGTCAAAGGTTTCGCCCAAAGACCATTCTATTTGTTATGGTCTTTTTTTGTCCTTATTTAAATAAAGAAGCTATTTTGATGAGGGAGTACAGATTTATAAGCAAATATAAGGTATGCAACGTTTTGAAGGTAAAGAATTGTAGAAATTTTAAGCAATAGAAGGGATAAGTAAAAATGCTTAGTAAATCTAAGATGAAATTTAAGTTTGAAAATTTATCACCATCTCAATTAATCGTTTTATTTTATTTAATTGCAGTAGTGATATCAATAGCCTTACTGAGTTTACCAATAGCCTTAAAACCAGGAGTAGAATGGTCCTTTATAGATGTTGTTTTTACTGCAGTTAGTGCAATTAGTGTTACAGGATTAGCTGTTGTATCAACGCCAGATACTTTTAGCATACCAGGTATCATTATTCTTATGTTTATATTGCAATTTGGTGGAATTGGAATCATGACTTTAGGTACTTTTTTTTGGTTGCTGTTCGGGAAAAAAATAGGATTAAAAGAGAGACAGCTCATAAAAACAGATCAAAACCAATCAAATCTTGCAGGTTTAGTATTATTGATGAAAAATATTTTAGTCATCATTATCATCATTGAAATAATCGGAGGAGCAATATTAGGTACATATTTTTTGAACTATTATCCTACTTGGCAAGAAGCGTATTTACAGGGTTTTTTTGCCTCAGTAAGCGCAACAACTAATGCAGGATTCGATATTACAGGAGAATCTCTCATACCGTTTGCGAACGACTATTTCGTTCAACTAATAAATATTATTTTACTAACACTAGGGGCGATTGGTTTTCCAGTTCTTATTGAAGTAAAAGAATTAATTAAAAAGAAAAAACCTTACAGATCTTCAAATTTTTCTTTATATACAAAGTTAACAACGATTACTTTTTTCTTATTAATGCTTTTTGGAACAATAGCTATTTTACTATTTGATGCTCATCACTTTTTTAAAGGGAAAACCTGGCATGAATCTTTCTTCTATGCTTTTTTTCAGTCTGCTACGACAAGAAATGGCGGCTTGGCTACAATGGATGTAAGTCAATTTTCTGAACCGACCCTTCTGGTCCTTTCTTTGTTAATGTTTGTCGGAGCTTCGCCTAGTTCGGTCGGAGGTGGGGTTCGAACGACTACTTTTGCAATCAATTTATTATATATTTTCAATTTGGCTAGGGGAAATAAAGCGGTAAAGGTATTTAAACGGGAGATCCATCAAGATGACATTCTTAAATCGATGGCCATTATGAATACAGCCATATCTATTTGTTTTATTTCAGTAATCCTTTTAAAGGTTACAGAACCTTTTACAACATTGGAGATTATTTTCGAAGTAACGTCTGCGTTCGGAACTACAGGTTTATCAATGGGCATAACACCTGAGTTAAGTACGATTGGGAAAATTATTATTATATTATTAATGTTTATAGGTCGTATTGGTATTCTTTCTTTTATTTTCATCATTTCAAAAAATGGACATGAGCCAAATTATCACTACCCTAAAGAAAGAGTTATCATCGGTTAGTCTCTATATATAAATGTAATCTATAGATTGACTGCAATATCATAAAAGTTCTTTTGCTAAAGTTGTTCTTTTTTACTAGATGAATACTATATAGGTTAATAGGAAACTTAACGGACAAGTGGGGGAGGATCAATGAGAAGTGAATCTGACATGATGAAGATGCTAATTAATTTTGCTGGAAATGATGAGAGAATCCGATTGGTCACTCTTGAAGGGTCACGAACCAACAAAAACATTCCGTCTGATGCATTCCAGGATTATGATATATCTTATTTTGTAACAGATATGGATTCGTTTAAAGAAGATGATGGATGGCTTGATTTATTTGGAAAGCGGATTATGATGCAAAAACCGGAAGATATGGAGCTTTTTCCTCCAGAGCTGGGAAACTGGTTTTCCTATCTAATCCTTTTTGAAGATGGCAATAAATTGGACGTAACGCTTATTCCGATCAACGAAGTGGAAGATTACTTTTCTAGTAGTGATGGCCTGGTAGAAGTTCTTCTTGATAAAGATTCTCTTATTAAGGATGATGTGATTCCAAGTGACCGCAAATATTGGATAAAAGAGCCAACAGCAAGGGAATTTGATGATTGTTGTAATGAATTTTGGATGGTTTCAACATATGTAGTAAAAGGGTTAGCAAGAGGAGAAACCTTATTTGCCATTGACCATCTACATGAAATAGCAAGACCTAATTTATTGAGAATGATGTCTTGGAAGATCGGCTCAGAACGAGGGTTCACCTTTAGCCTCGGGAAAAATTATAAATTCATCAATCATTATCTTCCAGAATATGACTGGGAAGCACTGCTTTCAACTTATAACCAGAACAGCACCAAAAACATATGGAAAGCATTATTCACTTGCTATGATTTATTTAGAAATTACTCTAAAGAAGTGGCCGAAACTCTCAGCTTTCCATATCCGGAATATGATGCAGCCATTACAAAATTTACACTGGGACATAGGGACAGGAACCTTGGTCCAGTAGATCAGGGGTAATGGTGTAAATGATATTAGGCTAGACAACTTGTGAAATGGCGGGGCGAGCGGGACAAGGGACCTGTCCCCACGTCCCTATTTTTTAGATAATGTTTCCCGATCTTCAGCTAATGGGGGTTGTTCCAGCCATCCGTGTTTTATCAATAGTTCTGCACCATCTTCAGCGTATAGTCCAACTTCTGCCATAAGACGTGTGTATTCTATTGATAAGTCTCTTCTTTGTGAGACGGATATAGCTGCTCCGTAATAGCCTATAGCGGCTGATATTAAAATGACAATATGATTTAGCATTAATTTATCGGAGTAGGGTGGAGTTGTGGAATTTGTTACTTCTGACACCCATGAAGCAGGCGATGCTAGCCCATCCTTCGTCAATGTATTACTAAGTATACTAAACTGTTTTTCACATAGCTTTTTTCCTCTTTGGAAGTATTTCCTTACATCTTCTTTTTGACAAACTTGTCCAAATCCGACTTCTAACACGACCTTCACAATAATTTTTACCATGTTGAAGCTAATACCGCTAATCTCAACAGCACTTAAAGGGCGTTTTTTACCAAGCCAGCCAGTTAAATAACGTTGGTTATTGACAAAATCGACTTCATTAGGAGTATTAATTCTTGGAGCTTTGCTATATAACCCTTTATTCAACATAACATTTGCAATTCGTTCATATAGCTCCATTGTTTCCTTATTACATTGGATAAAGTAGTTGATTTGGTCTGGACGGGAGGAAGTAGCTACTGCCCCGGCGTAACCTGTTAGACCAAGTAAGGTCATAACATGCATATAGCTTAACATAAAGGTGTCAGTAAATAAGGAAGGGGCATTCACATTAACATCTTCTTTTACTGAAAAACCTTTTGGGGTTGGGAAATTCTCTTTTTCAAAGGTCTCTGTGATTTTTGCAATATGGGATTCAGCAAGACTGCGGGCAAATTCAAGAATTTCCTTTACTTCTTCATCTTTTGCTTTTTCAATTGAATGAGTAAGAAAACAGATTGATAAAGAATCATTTATATACTGAGTCCAAAGGTTTGCAATCTCTGATGAAGTAAGTTCAACATTATGGCTCATATTGTTCACCGAAAAACCTCCATTGATCATGTCATCTAATCATATGTATTTGCTCAAATTATTTTTATAGTATTGATCAATGTCGGATTTTTATGATAAAGAGGGCTATCTGTCTCTGTGAAATTTCTTTTAAGCACCGTAGAAAGGCGCCAAAACACGCCAAGAAAACTAAGTTTTTGGAGTAATGAAATAGATAATACTTGCAAATTTAATATGATAATTTAAATCACCGATTGTTAATTGTAGATGGTCAATGGCTACTCCTGTTACTTTTCCATCTAATTGTTGGCCATGGATTGTGACAACTCTAATCTTTTTTCCCATTTGCATGAGTAAATGCTCCATAAAAACGGGTTCAGTAGGGACATTGTATGTGGGAGAGAGTTGTTTCATCATGGCAGGAAAATGACTTGAATAAACGTATTTTCCTGGAGGTAACACGGAATTTTGGGTTCTATATGCATAACTTTGTATTATTTTTCCCTCCTTTATTAATTGTAACGTATGAATGAAATGATCTATGTGTCACCGTTTGAGTGATATCGAAACTTTTGTAAATCTTAACCGTATTTATATGTGTGCGTGTCTGATCTAGATAAAGGAGGAGAAGAATTGGATTCAAGAATAAAAAAATTAATAGATCTTACGAAAAAGAAATTTGGATTGCAAAACTACTACTTACAAACACATGAGATATATAGAAGAGTCAACTTTTTCAGTGACACTGTTTATACATTATGTATGGAGTGGTTTCCAAATCATGAAACAGATGAAGAAGATGGCTCAAATCCAGACGGGACAGCAGTTATTGAAATAGATATACATACTCAGAAATTCACGAGTGCAATTTTTGTTAGTGGTAAAACATATGCACATAATGGGGTGTCGTTTGCGAATTTTACGAATAATGACATTATAAAATGGATTGAACAGGAAACAGGATTGGTTTATGAGAAACAATTCAAATTGCGTAGGGAAGAAGAGAGAGAGCTTCTTTTTATGGAATGTATTGACGGTACAGCTGTTTCACCTTCAGGATTTATTGAGGTTCATTATGATGAAGAGGGAAAGCTGACCTTCTTTTCAAACCATGGTCACTATCCTTCGAAAGAAATGGTTCTTGAAGAAACTTATTCCCTAACCTTTGAAAAGATCGAACAGTTGGCAAAGGAGCAATTGCAGCTGCTTGAATATCCTTCAAATGAGCAGAAGCGTTTATTTCCTCTGTTTGCAGTTGAAGAAATTTATATTAGAAATGATCAAAGCTACACGATTCCCTTTGAAATGTTTGCGGATGTAAACTCATATCGGGAAATAAATCAAACGATTTTCTGGGATGAGCCCCTTAAACAAACGTTTGATCAAAAAGAATTGAATTGGAATGATGTGGTATCTGTAGAACAAGCATATGCAGCTGAGCCATCACCAGATTCTTTTCCAATAACAATGGATGAAAAAGAGAAATGTATATTAGCAGTTAAAGACTTATTACGTCAGGAATATTCGAACGAATCTGGTATGTGGGTTCTAAAAACACTCCATCGGGAAAAAGGATATATCCATGCCATGTTAAGAGCGAAAAAACAAGACAAGCGTGTGTTTCAAAAAAAGTTAATGCTAATGATTGATCCAGAAAGTTTTCAAGTAGTTAACTATATGGATAATAAATTCATGCTGGAACACTTCGATGAATTTCAAGCACCTGATAAGATTACAATCGAAAAAGAAGATGCCTTTGAAAAATTGAAAGACTTGTTCGAACTAAAACCCTATTATGTCTATGATTTTGATAAAAAACGCTATGTTCTTTGTGGAAAAGTAGACTGTGAATACAGTGTGAATGCATCAACCGAAGAAGTGATAATGTTAGATAATTTGTAGTAGCCGGTGCAAAACATTATAGAAGGAGATGAGATATAAATGAGCTGGGAATTAAAAGGTACAAATGTTTTGCATATATATGCTCAAGGTGCATGGCATCAGGAAGCCTATATTGTTGGGAATAAAGAGGGGTTATTGGAGCTTCGAAATGCAATAGATGAGGCGCTAAAATCAAAGGAAGCTGTTGCAAATGTATTCCCGACAGATGGAGAAGGCTATGATGCTTATGTGTTGTTAGTAGATGAAAATGAGGAAGATAAGTTTCACTCTTTAAAACTTCCGTACACAGGGAAAAATATGAGGTTTGAAGTTAAATTTGATGATGAAGAAGTAAATATTCATCATCCGCATATCCTTGTTAAAAATACATAAGCCATCTCTACATAACCTTTAGTGAAGCAAGTAGCAAGATGACTAAATGCCCATAGGATATATGATAAAGGTTATGAGAAAAGGGGTGGCACACAATGTATAATTATAGAGCAAATCAAAGTGTTGTGGCATATGGAGTAGGTGATGTGACTGGTGACAAGGTTCCTGATCATGTTTATTTAACAGGTACAAAAACACCTGATAGTCCATTTATTCAACAAATCACACTTCATGTTCAGGATGGGAGAACAGGTAGTATAACGAATGTTCCACTGCCCAAAAATGCAAATGCAGGGTATAATCCTTACTTATTTCTTGGTGATTTCACCGGAGATGGAGTGGCTGATATTTTGATTAGCATCGCTACAGGTGGAAGTGGCGGGATCATGTATCATTATCTGTACTCCTTCTTAAATAATAAGCCAAAACTTCTATTTGATTTTAATAAATATAACGAAGAATACACGTACGAAGTGATCTATCAGGATAACTACAAAGTAAAGGTAATCAGTCAAAAAAATAATCAAACATATATGATTGATCTATCAATGAGAGATCCTGAATATTTAAATGAAATATATGATAAAAATGGAAAGTTAAAGAATTCCATTACAGGTTTTGTGAACCCTCTAAGTGGGCTATATCCAGTAGATTTTGATTATAATCATGTGTTTGAGTTAGTAGCCTATCAAAAAATTGCCGGAAGATATAATGCTGATGCCTTAGGATATGTGTTAAACACATTAAGCTGGAAAAATAACAAGTTTCTTTTGCAAAATCAAAATGTAGCTATATTTGGATCCTGAAAAGTTTGAATCTTCAAAAAACAATGTCATAAAATATAACATGAATGTAGAATACCTCTTTTATCTTTTATATAGTTAAGATAACAAAAAGGTAAAGGGGCTGTTGACATGAAAAAATCTAGAGTTGGCTTTATCACATTTTTAATCTTAACAGTAAGAACTGTATTCACATACTAATATGACACGGACACAAAGAGGATGAGACTCCTCTTTTTTTTTGCAGGTAAGAATGTATAAAGTTTTGTACTTAGTGTTGGTGTCTAGACACTCAGGAATTGAAGACAAAGAACGTCTTCTATTTCTAAGTGTCTTATGCCTGTCGGGGCTGTTCAAGGAGCTTGCGCTTTTCTTATGACAAAATTGTTTCCTGCTCCAATGTAAAGTAAAATAAAAGACAAATTCGATGAAGAAAAGGTGTTTTATTTTGAAGAAAATTATTGTCATTGGAGCGGGAATTCTGGGGGCATCAACTGCTTATCACTTAGCAAAAGCTGGTGCGGATGTTACAGTCATTGACAGGAAGGATCGGGGACAAGCAACAGATGCAGCAGCGGGAATTGTTTGTCCATGGCTATCTCAACGACGTAACAAAGCATGGTATCAGCTCGTGAAAAATGGTGCTCGTTACTATCCTGAATTAATAAAGAAACTTGAAGAAGATGGAGAAAAAGAAACAGGATATAGTCGAGTAGGCGCGATAAGCTTACATCAAGATCCTGAGAAGTTAGAAAAAATGGCTGAACGTGCCCGGAAACGCAAGGAAGATGCACCGGAAATTGGTGAAATTATGATTTTAACTCCTAACGAAACAAAAGCATTATTCCCTCCACTATCAAAAGAATATGGTGCTGTGTATGTGAGTGGTGGAGCGAGAGTTAACGGGAGAGCTTTGCGTAATGCCTTAGTACAAGGAGCGAAAAAGAATGGCGCCACTTTTATTGAAGGTAATGCCATTTCACTTATTCGGGAAGGTCGGACCATAAAGGGCGTAGAAATAGAGCAAGATCGATTTCAGGCTGAGCAGGTTCTTATTACTGGAGGGGCTTGGTCAAACGAATTAATCCAGCCATTGGGAAAGAAATTTCAAGTTTCGCCTCAAAAGGCTCAAATTGTTCATCTTGAAATGTCAAATGAAGATACAAGTAAATGGCCGGTTGTCATGCCTCCAAATAATCAATATATTTTAGCTTTTGATCAAGGAAGAATTGTTGTCGGGGCAACACATGAAGATGAGGCAGGCTTTGATGAGCGTGCAACAGCAGGAGGACTTCATGAAATTTTGACAAAAGCACTGGAGATTGCCCCGGGCTTACATGACAGCACACATCTTGAAACAAGAGTTGGATTTCGTCCATTTACACCAGGTTTTTTACCTGTCATCGGTTCACTGCCTGAATTTGAAGGACTCCTTTTGGCAAACGGATTAGGTGCATCAGGTTTAACAAGTGGTCCATATCTAGGAATGGAGCTCGCAAACCTTGCATTAGGGCAGGAACTGGATCTTGATTTGAGTCTATATCCAATTGCAAATGCTGTTGAATAAGAAAAGGATGAGCCGAGTTATGCTCATCCTTTTCTTATCGATTTTATGAAATAGTCTGAGAAAATGGTGTCTGCAAAAATAACCGAAAAACTGCAAGATTAAATCTGTAAGCTGCAAAAATATGCTGAGGATTGCAAAAATAAAGTCAAAGTTGCAAGAAAATCTATAACTTTGCAAAATTGTCTATCTCAAAACGAATTTCCTTGTGAAACAACAACGTAATAAGTAAATATCTCTATCCCTACATAGCATAAACCATCACTTTTACAGTAAAAACACTTAATTGATAGAGAAAATACACACTAAAAGCCACAAATGTAAAGAAAACTAAAAAGATAGCAGGAACAATACGTTTTACCATTATATAAACCTCGCAATCTAGTAAGATAATAGCAGTATGGTCAAAAAACATTTTTTTATACGCTAAGTGAAAAAAAGTTTATCCAATAAATAAATAAAAACTAGTAAAATTAATAATGTAAACGTATAATATTTAGTAAATATATTAGAAATAATTGTGAGTGCGTACTACTTAAAATGGCGAACAGTAGATACTTCGAAAGAATAAAGGTGAGGTCATGGCAACGATTAAGGACATAGCAGAAAAGGCAGGAGTATCACCGGCTGCGGTTTCAAGAATTTTAAACAATGATACAACTTTGTCTGTTGGAGAAGAGACAAGAAAGAGAGTGTTAGAGGCTGCGGCGGCTCTAAATTATAAACCAACAAGAAAAAGAAATGTTAATAAAACAACAAATATGTATGAAATCGGCATAGTCTCTGCCGCTTCACAAGAGGATGAAGTATCGGATCCGTATTTTATGGCTATACGTCTGGGGATCGAAATGGCATGCTCCAAACTTCCTTTTAAGATAAAAACGATGTTATATGCTGGTAACAGCTCTTCATTCGAAGAATTAAAGCAGCTGGATGGAGTCATTGTCATCGGAGGAATTGAACCTTCATCTGTTCAGGAATATTGTAAGGGGCATAAAAATATCGTTTTTATCAACCATTTACCAGAAACAGGTGAATATGATGTGGTTGCATCAGGTTTGGATAAAGCAATAGAAGATGTTCTGAATTATTTAATGGATAAAGGACATACAAAAATTGGATTTATCGGCGGTTATGACATGTGCAACAGACTAAATGATAGTCAGAGTTTGGGAGAAGTCCCGGATATTAGAAATATAGCTTATGAGAAAGTCATGAAGGAAAAGAAACTCTATCGGCCGGAGTTGGTTCAAATTGGTGAATGGGGAGCAACAGGAGGCTATCAGCTCATGAAAAAGTTCATAGAAGCCGGAACACTCCCAACTGCTTTAGTTTGTGCAAGTGATCAAATGGCTATCGGGGCAATGAGAGCATTACATGAAGCACACATTCGTGTCCCACAGGATCTATCCGTTATCGGGGTGAACGATATAGAGGCAGCAGAATTTCTGAATCCTCCGTTATCAACTGTTAGAATTCACACTGATGAGATGGGAAGGACGGCAGTAAAACTATTATACGACCGATTGAAAGGAAGAGAAATTCCAATTAAAGCTGTACTAAGTACAAAATTAATGATAAGAGACAGTTCCTCCACTCCTAATAAATAAGCAGTAAGAAGGAACCTCTGATGTAATATAAATAGAGGTTCTTTCATATATTTTTTGAGGGTAAGAGGATAATAGATTTATTTTTTAAAGGAAAATAAGGATTGTTCTTGATCTTCTGCTACCATTCATTATATAATGACATCAAAGTTAGTTAACCGTTTAACCGGAGGCAAAATGAAGCAGAAAATAACGATAAGAGATGTAGCAAAACATGCCGGGGTTTCACCAGCGACTGTTTCCTATGTGCTTAATGGTATAAACAAGGTATCAGAAGAAACAAAGGAAAGAGTTATGCTTTCTATTCGTGAGCTTAACTATCAGCCTGATTTTACGGCAATTAGTTTATCAAAAAGAAAATCAAATATGATCGGTGTTATAATGCCGCTCGTAGGTGATACGCTTGCACCCATTCTTAAGGACAACCCTTATTTTAGTGAGCTTCTAAGCGGAGTCGAATATATCTGTCGTAAAAGTGGTTATGATTTTGTTTTATCAGGCATTTCCAATGCGGAAGAATGTAAAAACTGGATTATGAAGAGAAATTTAGATGGACTAATCGTTTTAGGGAAATTTCCTTTATATTTATTAGAAGAAATGAAAACGCTGTCTATACCGCTGGTTTTTATTGACTCCTTCGAGGATTATACAAATCATTATCATAATATACGTATAGATGATGAACTAGGTGGATATCTGGGCACAAAGCATTTAATAGAATTAGGTCACCGTAATATATGCTTTATCCCCAATGGAAAAGTTGATTATGCGGTAGATGGCCAGAGATTTTTAGGATTTAAACGGGCATTAGCTGAAGGGAATATACCACTTAAAGACGAAATGGTGCTAGAAGGAAGATACAATTCCTTTGAAAACGGCTATTTAATTGGAAAAGATCTCGTGAAAAATAAAAACATAACAGCAATCTTCACTTCATCAGATATTACGGCATTAGGGATTATGAAAGCAGCTAATGATTCTGGTCTAAGAATTCCTGATGATCTATCAATTGTAGGTTTTGATGATTTAATGATCAGCCGCTACTCTTCACCAAGCTTAACAACCATTCGCCAAGATGTTTTTCGTAAAGGGGCGGTTGCAACTGAAACAGCCATCCATGCAATAGAAAATGAAGATGTGAAGACAGAAGAAATTATGCTTTCTGTTGAATTAGTAGTCAGAGGATCGACTAAGGAAAAATAACACTTTAAGGAGGTGAACTCATCTAATCTCATTGTGTAATGATGAATTGTTAACCGGTTCACTATATGTATAAAAAATAAATTTTGATTAGGGTGATATAAATGACAAACGTAACAGTATGGAATGAAAATAGACATGAACAGAAAAATCCGGTCGTAAGTGAAATTTATCCTAAAGGAATTCACGGTGCGATTGCCGAATTTCTACAAGAAGATAATTATGAGGTTAGAACAGCTACATTAGATGAGCCTGAGCATGGGTTAACCGATGAAGTTCTGGAAAATACAGATGTACTAGTATGGTGGGGACATCTTGCCCATCATGAAGTTGATGATTCAATCGTAGAAAAAGTTCAACAAAGAGTACTTGATGGAATGGGACTTGTTGTCTTGCATTCAGGTCATTTTTCTAAAATTTTCAAAAAGTTAATGGGGACTAGCTGTGATTTAAAATGGCGTGAAGCGGATGATAAAGAACGTCTATGGGTTGTAGATCCTAGCCATCCAATTGCTGACGGTGTTGGAGAATACATTGAACTTGAAAAAGAAGAAATGTATGGTGAGCACTTTGATATTCCGGCTCCGGACGAATTAATTTTCACAAGCTGGTTTGAAGGTGGAGAAATCTTCAGAAGTGGCTGTGTATTCAAACGTGGTAACGGAAAAGTATTCTATTTCCGACCGGGACATGAAACATATCCTACGTACCACAATGAACAAGTTCAACTTGTCATTAAAAATGGCGTAAAGTATGTAAGCCCTGTCAACCGCAAGCGTCCAGTGTATGGAAATGCAAAACCGCTTGAGACTATTTCAGCAAAATAATCTTAGATATACACTTTGAAATCATAAAAAAGAAGGGGAGAGTTCCCCTTCTATAAAAATGGAGGAATGTAAAATGGGTAAATTACGAGTTGGAGTTATTGGATGTGGAAGTATTGCACAATATCGTCACCTTCCTGAATATGCAGCAAACCAGAATGTTGAACTAGTAGCAGTATGTGACATCGTGGAAGACCGTGTAAAAGAAGTTGCAAATAAATACGGTGCAAAAGCATTTACTGACTATAAAGAACTTATTGCAAGTGGAGAAGTAGATGTAATTAGCGTATGTACTCCAAACTACCTTCATGCACCTGTCTCAATTGAAGCCTTAAACAATGGTCTTCACGTATTATGTGAAAAACCGATGGCAACATCTCAAGAAGAAGCAGATGCAATGATTGAAGCAGCGAAAAAGAATGATAAAAAACTAATGATTGCTCATAACCAACGTTTTGTACGTTCTCATGAGCTTGCACGCCAGCTAATTGAAAGCGGTGCACTTGGAAAAATCTACAGCTTCCGTACAGCATTCGGTCATCCGGGACCAGAAGGCTGGAGTATCGATGGAAGAGAAAGCTGGTTCTTTGAAAAAGAAAAAGCATATATCGGTGCAATGGGTGATTTAGGTGTTCACAAAACAGATTTAATGCGCTATTTACTTGGAGAAGAAATTGTTGAAGTTGGTGCTTTCATTGAAACAACAGCAAAAGAAGGTGCTGATGTAGATGATACAGCTGTTTGTGCCCTTAAAACAGAAAGTGGAATCATTGGAACTCTTGCAGCAAGCTGGTCTTATACAGCAAAAGAAGATAATTCAACCATCATCTATGGTGAAAAAGCGATCCTGCGCTTGGAAGACAATCCAACATATTCATTAGTTGTTCAATACACAAATGGTGAAGTTGTGAACTATGCATTAGGTAAAATTCAATCAAATGATGAGGGTGGCCAAAACACAACTCATGTGATTGATAACTTTGTCACATCAATTGTAGAAAACACAGAGCCGCCAATTAACGGTGAAGAAGGTATGAAGTCATTAGCTGTTATTTTAGCAGCCATTAAATCAAATGAAACAAAAACAATTGCTAAAGTATTTGAGTGATAAAAATGAATAAACTACGTATCGGAATCATTGGTGTTGGCGGAATTGCACAAGGCCGCCATATTCCAGCCTTTCAAAGCTTTGCTGATGACTGTGTGATTACAGCAGTCAGTGATGTAAATATAGAGAGAGCACAGGAAGTTGCAACAACAAACAATATAGAACATGTAGTAGAAGATTATCGTGAACTATTTCAGCATGTTGATGCCGTATGTATTTGTACACCGAATAAGTTCCACGCTGAAATTACAATCGCCGCTTTAGAAGCGGGAGTAAATGTCCTTTGTGAAAAGCCAATGGCACTTTCTGCAGAAGAATGTGAAAGAATGCTGGAAGCTTCAAAGCGTACAGGGAAAGTATTAGCGATAGCGTATCACTATCGTTTTATGAAAAACTCTCAAGCTGCTAAACAATTAATGGAAGAAGTGGGAACTCCGCTTGTCACAAGAGTTCAAGCATTGAGAAGAAGAAAAGTTCCTGGCTGGGGTGTGTTCACAAACAAATCCCTTCAAGGTGGAGGTAGTTTAATAGACTATGGCTGCCATCTGTTGGACCTTGCCATTTGGTTAATGGGAAGTCCGAAACATGTAGAAGTAAACGGCAGCACATATAATGTGTTAAGCAAAACGCCAAATGGTGTCAACCAATGGGGAACCTTTGATCATGAAACCTTTGATGTAGATGATCATGTGACAGCATACATTAAGTTTGAAAATGGTGCTTCGCTCTTATTGGAAACATCATGGGCAGCAAATATACTAGACGATCAGGAACATCTAAGTATCTCAGGAGTAGATGGCGGTATAAGTGTATTTCCACTTGAGCTCTACACAGCCAAAAACGGCATGTTAATGAATAGCCAAGCTGCTTGGGTACAAGGTGAAGATAACCCTGGAATTGCTCAGGTGAAAAACTTCATTGATGCATGTCGTGGAGAAGCTGAGTTAGTCGTAAAACCTGAAGAAGCATTACAAGTTTCACAGATTATCGATGCAATTTATCAATCTGCTGAAAGAACTAAGGGATAAATTAGTAGAACTGAATTCGTATAGGTTGTTGCTTTAGAATACTATTTTTATAACCTTAGTGTCTGGAGCGTAATGGAACTTGTTCTTAGAGATTAACTATATTATTAGTTAAAAGTGTTCAACCATAATCCAAATTACAGGAGGAATTCCAATGAAATTAGGCGTATTTACAGTACTTTTTAATGACAAATCATTTGAAGAAATGTTAGATCGTGTGAAAGCATCAGGCCTTCACGCAGTAGAAATCGGTACAGGCGGATATCCTGGAAATACTCATTGCGAATTAGATGCTCTACTGGAAAGCGAAGAAAAGCGTAACGAATATCTTGCGAAAATCCAAGAGCGCGACCTCATCATCAGTGCATTCAGCTGTCACGGTAACCCGATTTCACCAGACAAAGAATTGGCAAAAGACCATCATGAGACAATCATGAAAACAATCAAACTAGCTTCACTAATGAATGTACCTGTTGTTAATACATTCTCAGGTACACCAGGTGACAGTGAAGATGCGAAATATCCTAACTGGCCTGTCACACCTTGGCCGAATGAATATGGTGATGTGTTAAAATGGCAATGGGAAGAAAAACTAATTCCGTACTGGAAAGAAGTCGGAGCATATGCACAAGAGCATAATGTGAAAATTGGCTTGGAATTACACGGCGGATTCTTAGTTCACACTCCATATACATTATTAAAACTTCGCGAAGAAACATGTGATGCAATCGGCGCTAACTTAGATCCAAGTCATCTTTGGTGGCAAGGTATTGATCCGGTAGCAGCGATCAAAATTTTAGGAAAAGCAAATGCTATTCACCATTTCCATGCAAAAGATACATACATTGATCAAGACAATGTAAATATGTATGGATTAACGGACATGCAGCCATACGGCGAAGTTCAAACAAGAGCATGGACATTCAGATCTGTTGGTTGTGGACACAGCTTAACAGAATGGAATGATATCATGAGTGCCCTTCGCACATACAACTACGATTATGTTGTAAGCATCGAACATGAAGACCCAATTATGTCAATTGACGAGGGCTTCGAGCGAGCTGTTACAAACCTGAAAACAGTATTAATCAATGACCAGCCATCTCAAATGTGGTGGGTATAAGATAAAGATTGGCCCCTCTAGTACCAGAGGGGTTTTCTTTTTTTGCAAAAAATCTGTATGATGGAGAATAGATTCGTTTGACGGAAATAAATGAAGCATAGGTGAAAAGATGGCAAATCCAATTCGAGTACAGATAAAACCAAACTATGTAAAGCAATTTAGATCAGGTTATCCTCTTATCAACAAAGAAGCAATCAAAAATAGTGAAGTTCTAAAACAAGAGGGTTCGATTATTGATCTTGTTGATGAAAGAAATCAATTTATAGCTAAGGGATACTATGGAATACAAAATAAAGGTAGAGGTTGGATCTTAACTTATAACCAAAGGGAAGTCATTGATCAATCCTTTTTTGAGAAAAAACTTAAAGCTGCGGTTGAAGCTCGCCGATCTTTTTATGATGATCCTGATACGACTGCTTTTCGCGTTTTTAATGGTGAAGGAGACGGCATCGGCGGATTAACGATTGATTGCTATGAAGAAGGATACTATGTGGTCACTTGGTATAGTGAAGGAATTTATTCTTTTAAAGAAGAAATTATAAAGTCTCTCAGCAATATCGCAGATTTTAAAGGAATCTATGAAAAGAAACGATTTGATGTTAAGGGTACTTATATGGAAGATGATGACTTTGTTACTGGTGAGCGAGCCAACTTTCCGCTAATTGTGAAGGAAAATGGAATCCGATTCGCAGTTTACCTAAATGACGGGGCAATGGTAGGCGTTTTCCTTGACCAGAAAGATGTTCGCAAAGCAATCCGTGATAAATATGCAAAAGGAAAAAATGTATTAAATACCTTTTCCTATACTGGAGCCTTTTCTGTAGCAGCGGCACTTGGAGGTGCAGCAAAAACGACAAGTGTGGATTTAGCAAATCGCAGTAAAGCAAAAACAATTGAACAGTTTAGTGTAAACTCACTTGATTATGAAGCACATAGTATTATCGTTGAAGATGTATTTAACTATTTTAAATATGCTGTGCGAAAAAAACTGTCATTTGATATGGTCATTTTGGATCCGCCAAGCTTTGCCAGATCAAAGAAGCATACCTTTAGCGCAGGAAAGGACTATCCGGAGCTATTGAAACAGGCGATCCAAATAACGGAGAAACAGGGAATCATTGTTGCTTCCTCTAATTGCAGTACCTTTGGAATGCAGAAGTTTAAAGGATTTATCGAAAAGTCATTTCAGGAAATAGGAGAAACGTATAAAATCCTTGAAGAATTTAGTTTGCCGAAAGATTTTAAAACAATAAAGGAATTTAAAGAAGGAAACTATTTAAAAGTTGTTATCATAAAAAAACTGTAAGCTAAAAGACTGACATTCCCGGGAATGTCAGCTCTTTTTAATACTATCAGAATTTATAAGTTTTGTAATTAGTTTCAGTGTCTAGCTCCAGCGCCTAGCCCCTCTAGGGTCTAGCCAATTTGGAATTGAAGGCAAAGAACGCCTTCTATTCCAAATCGCCTTATTTGCCCAAGGCTGCCCAAGGCGCTTGCGCTTTTCTTAGCTAATTGATAATCAAATAGGATTTATATTCTTTAATAATGTCCCCACGTTTTCCTAAAAGTTTTTTATATTCTCTTAATAAATCTGTATTACTTCTATCTTTTACCCACTCAGAAAATGCACGCTCACATTCTCTCGAAATGGTTGACAACTCATTGTTAATTTCATTCAATTTCTTAATATGAACATGCGTAACCATTGGGTACCACCTTTCACCAATTGTCTCTCTATTTTGATATGGAAAGCTGACTTTTTGTTACTTTTTCATATGATAATTAGGTGATACCCTAAATTTCTATTACGTAAACATAAAAATAAAAATATTTAACTAAGGGGTAGGGAATTTTGAAGAAAATTATGGTTATAGGGGTATCAGCAGGTGCGGGAAAATCGACATTCGCGAGAAAACTATCGGACTTTCTTCAAATAAACGTGCACCATCTTGATACGATGTACTGGGAACCGGGATGGGTTGAAGCATCATTTGAAGATTTTAAATCCAGGCAACTAGAAGTTATCAATCAACAGGAATGGATTATCGAAGGAAATTATCGCAACACCTTTGAAATGAGAGTAGAAAAGGCAGACACCATTATTTATATCGAAAAGCCATTGACAGTCTGTCTATATCGGGTCATGAAAAGATGGCTAACGAACATAGGAAAAGATCGGCCAGACCGTGCCATCGGTTGTAACGAAAAGATAGACATGGCCTTCATCAAATTTATATGCAGCACATATTTTCAACGTAAGAAAAAGATGAGACAACAACTTGAAAAGCTGAAATCTAGTAAACAGGTCTTCATTTTTACAACAAATACAGAAATTGACACATTTTTGCGTAGACTAGCGAATTAGAATTATTTCTGGGGAAATATGACGAATTACTGATTCATATATTACACTGGGTGGAAATTAGCTATACTATAGATAGTGGTGAGAATAGTTATTTGCTATGGTGCTGTTTTCGTTAAGATAATTTCTTTAGAATCTAAATTGTGAAAAACTAACCCCGTGCTTTCTATAATTAAACAGCATTAAGTGTTTGAAAATAATGAACCCTTTAACATGAATACATACAGAAGTTAGTGAAGGAGATAAACAAATATGTCAGAACAAAACTTTTTACAAGACGCAGAATCATTTTTACAAAATAATTGGGAAAAAGCAAATTTCCCAGAACCTACAGCAATCCAATTAAAAGCAATCCCTCCAATCCTGGAAGGAAAAGACGTTATCGCTGAATCTCCAACAGGAACAGGAAAAACCCTTGCATATGTGCTCCCGCTTTTAAACAAGGTAGATGTTAATAGAAAATCAGCACAAATCGTGATATTAGCACCATCAAGAGAGCTTGTCATGCAAATCTTTGAAGAAGTGAAGAAATGGTCAGAAGGAAGTACCATCACAAGTGCCTCTTTTATCGGTGGCGCAAATATTAAAAGACAGGTTGAAAAACTAAAGAAAAGCCCTCAAGTAATCCTTGGAACACCTGGAAGAATCCAAGAATTAATAAAAATGAAAAAGTTGAAAATGCATGCAGTTAAAACGGTTGTACTAGATGAAGGAGATCAACTTTTAACTCCGGAGCATAAAAAGACAATTCAGGAAATTATTAAATCGACATTAAACGAACGCCAAGTTGTCTTGTTCTCAGCTACCACAAATGAAAGCACAGAATCCAGAGCGAGAGATCTTATGAAAAAGAATCCTGAAATCATTAAGGTGAGCAGAGATGAAATTCCGGTTGGACAAGTTGATCATGTGTATCTTGTTTGTGAACAAAGAGAAAAAGCACACATCCTCGAAAGATTGGCCAAAAATATACCGATGAAAGCTTTAGGGTTTGTAAAGGATATCGGAAACTTAGATGTCTTAGGAGAAAAGCTTGAATTTAATGGAGTAGATGTTCATCTTTTACATAGTGATACAAAGAAAGAAGAGCGTGAAGCTGCACTAAAGAGCCTTCGATCAGACAAACAGGGACTTTTGCTTGCTACTGATGTGGCAGCGAGAGGCTTGGATATTGCTGAGTTATCACATGTTATCCACTATGACCTGCCGGCAAATGCCTCACAATATGTTCACCGCTCAGGCAGAACAGGACGCCAAGGAGCATCAGGTACGGTTATTTCGATTGTAACAGAGAGGGAAGAAAGAGAGTTGAAGAAACTGGCAAAAGAGCTGGATATTACTCTTGTGAAGAATGAATTATACAGAGGAGAATTAGTTGAAAAATAAAAAAAGAAATTTTGTACTTAGTGTAGGTGTCTAGCTTCAGCGCCTAGCCCCTCGAGGTCATAAGTCAATTTAGTCAATTTGGAATTGAAGGCAAAGAACGCCTTCTATTCCAAATCGCCTTATGCAGGTCGGGCTGGTCAAGGCTCTTGCGCTTTTCTTAACAAGAAAGCACGCTACTCTATATGAGCAACGTGCTTTTTCGCTTCATGATGTGAGTACTGTGATGTACTAATACTTTATGTTGCAGAAGGAATTGTTATACATCTTTTTTACAGATTTTTAGGGTGAGACTTGTGCTAGTCATCTAAATCCATTCGTATATACTTTCTTGTGTTTGGTCCGTAGATTCCATCATCTTTAAGTGCTGCATACATGGATTGAAATCTTCTTACTGCATCTTCTGTTCGGGGACCGTAAACTCCATCAACCGTACCTGGATTATAGTTTATTTGCTTAAGGGCTCTTTGCAATTGTCTAACATTTTCTCCTTGATCTCCACGTCTTAAAACACCGCTTGGTAGAGGGAAATCAGGTGCTGATACTCTTTGCTGGTTCACCTGCTGCAATTTTGATAACGTGACTTGACCAACTAAACCATCTACAGCTAAATTATGATCTCTTTGAAACCTCATAACCGCATTTTCAGTTTCTTCTCCAAACACACTATCTGCACCATAGCGAGGTAATCTGTATCCCGCTTTAATGAGTTGCTGCTGAATATCCCGAACGAATGCACCTGAAGCACCTTCCCCAATGGGTAACTTCACAGTGGATCCTTTTGTTACCCGATTTGGGGCCGGAGCTGTTTGCTGTGGAGGTTTGCTTGGCTGATTGGGCTGACTTGGTGTTTGGACACCATTAAAGTTTCGAAAAGCTTCAACGACATCATCTATAAACATCGACCAAGATATGCCGTTTGTTCTCAGGATTCCTACTGGATCCGTTCTTCTAGAAGGATCTAAAGTGGCATGAGCAACAATATCAGACTTAGGATCCAGATTAAATCTGTCACATAAATACGCATGATACCAAACGTATCGATCATATGCAGCATCAAAATTTATTTTACCACCATGGCATAATTCAACACCGATCGCTGCGCTATTTGCATTGGCACCGTAAAGTCTGTTATCTGCTGTAACATTTGAACGGACATGATAGGCGATCTCGGTTAAAGGAATTATTTCTAAAATATATTTATCATCAATAAAGGTATGAGCAGAAGCAGATGGTTGTTGTCTATCAAAATAATTACGATTTCCATAAGCTGTCGAGCCCGGATTTCCAGTGTCATGACTTACTATGAAACGTACGGTGTTTATTCGTTGCCCTGGACGGGAATTTCCGGTACGAATATAATCTTGTGTTATTTCATAAGCCAACTATTAACACCCCTGTCTAAATTTAATACAAAGTAATACACTGTATTATATGTTTTTTGTATGGGAATGTTCACTTTGAAAAGTTATTAACAGTTCCCACAATATACACAGGAGAGAAGTTTTGGAGAAATTATGTAACCTGTGGATAATTTATGCCTTATTTTAGAGATATTAACATACATATCCACATTATCCACAACTTTAGTATTGGTTTATCCACATCTTTTTCCACAAATAGAAAAGGAAGTGGAGTTGTCCACTTCCATTCTTATTAGGAATTACGGTTTGTACTTTGTCGTTGATTGGCAGCGTTTGCTCTAGCTTGAGCCTCCAGATCAGCTTGATCTGCTAATTCTCTTGAAAATTCTTCATCCACACCATCTCTTTTTAGGTTTTTAGGTGTTTGTGGAAGAGTTGTTGAGTTCTTATCACGTGCTTTATGGTTATGTTGATGACCTCTGCCCATGAAAAAAAGCCCCCTTAATAAAATTGAACTTTTCGTTCAAGTTTAGGATGGCTTATTTTCGTCATTTCATGTTGGAAGTTAGTGACTATTTTTGCTTATGTATCCACCAGCACGATCAGCATTTTTGAATTCTCTAGAGTATGTCACTTCCTGCATACTGGAAAGTGTACTTTTTGATTTATCTCGTCTTTTCTTTTCTGATGCCATCATGATCATCCTTCCAAAATATAGTATTCAAGGTTTAGTTTTGACAAGGGGTGAGAGATTCATACAGATTGTCTTGAAATTTAGATGTTGTGGAGGATGATAGTTGGTCGATTTTTGGCGAAAAATGTCTAATAGTAAATATATTCTCAGAATCGTTAATAAATCTCGAGAATCGAAAATATATCTTCAAAACCGTAAATAAATCCACAGAATCGAAAATATGTACTCTACACAAGGTTCCTCTCCGAATAAAAAAGGCGGGATTCAATAGAATCCCACCTAATTAAGCCTCTTTCAGCTGTTGATCATCAACTTCAGACGCATTATGGTATTTATAAATTGTATATTGATCTCTAGTAATTTCAAACAAATTAAAAATGTCTTCGCCATTGTTAATTTGTTCTAGTAAATGTGCTCTTGTTTCATTGGCATTTACAACATAAGGTAGTTTTTCTGCGGCTCTAGTTGAGCGGATGTTTTGTTTGCGAATTCGCAAGAAGATTGTTTCGATATCTAATTCGTAGAATAGCTCATTAAAGAAAGCGTCTTTTGCCATCTGATTATAGCCTTTGCCATGATAAGGTTTGCCGATCCAGGTGCCTAAAAAACCTGCTTTGTCTTGGATATCAAACAAACTGATTGTGCCGATTGGAGAGCCCCATTCATCTAAAATGGTACGTGAAATCAATTCACCTCGTTCTTCAGCCTCAATCGTTTGTTTTGTTAGAAATAGATATTCTTCAAAAGAATTTGCTTTATGACGCACAAATGGGAAGACATCAGGGTGAACCATGTGTTCATAAAGTGTATGACTATCATAAATATCACGTTTTTTTAGCATCTGGATCCCTCCAACCTGAGGGCAGACTCCACGTGATATGGTCGTCCTCACCCTCGAAATTTTTTATGTTGATTTACCTTCAAAAAATTTCGGGGTGGGAATCGAACCCACTAGAACCAGTAAAGCTGGTGGCGCACCATTTGCCTTCCCATTACTAGATTTAATTGTGTTTTCATATAAAAGCATTGCTTCCATGAAGTATCATACGGCATTTTAAATGAAAAAGATACTCCTTTTTTGTCGAATTAAAAAATATTTTTTATATCGTACAATAGTTGTTGATTTGGCAAACTTTATGATATTCTGGCAATTTATTCTGCTTGTAAAACATACTAATATCATATGTTTTAGTACGTTAAATTAAAACAGCTTAAAAGAAGCCTGACGAAAAACAAAACAATAGTAAGATAATATTATTTTGTCACTTTTTATATACGATGTCACCGTTAATCATTGTTAATTCCGGCTTGGCAAGATAGTGGAAGGGGTGGTAATTCCAGATAACAAGGTCTGCGTCTTTACCGACTTCTATACTTCCGACTCTTTCATCTACTCTTAAATTGCGTGCTGCAGTAATTGTTATCCCTTCCAGTGCTTTTTGTTCATCAAAACCTTCTCTCACGGCGAGAGAGGCACATAGATTTAAATATTGAATCGGGGTATACGGGTGATCGGTTGTGATAGAGACTTCGACACCTTTCTCGGATAGTGCTTGATAAGTTTCCCATGTTTTGTTTTTTAATTCTATTTTTGATCTTCGGGTTAAAGTGGGTCCCACACATACTTTTATTTTCTTCCCTACCAATTCATCTGCAATGAGATGTCCTTCTGTGCAATGCTCAATTCGATAGTCTAAGTTGAATTCCTCTGCAAATCGTATAGCACTCATTATGTCATCTGCTCTATGAGCATGGATGCGTACCGGGATTTCCCTTCGTAATGCTTTTTTTATAGGAATGGAACGGAAATCTTCTTTTTCATCACAATATTTTGCCTGATAGAAAGCCTCACGAAGCATACCCATTATACCCATTCTTGTAATGGATTCTTTATTGCCGTGGCTATGCATTCGTTTAGGATTTTCACCAAGAGCAATTTTAAGACCAGCTGTTTCCTGCACAATCATTTTTGAAACATTAATACCATATGTCTTGATAACAGAAGTGGTTCCTCCTATCACATTTGCGCTTCCCGGCATCACATGTGCGGTTGTGATGCCGTATTTAATGGCATCCTTAAAAGCCGGATCCAGTGCATGAACACCATCTAATGCACGGATATGCGGGGTAATGGGCTCGATCGTTTCATTGGCGTCATTACCAGCCCAGCCAGTGCCTTCGTCATAGAGACCTAAGTGTGTATGAACATCAATAAATCCGGGGAATAAATATTTATCCTTACATATAATCATATCTGTCGATTCAGTGGGTTCTAAATTTTTCCCAATAGCCTTAATTTTACCGTTTTCAACAAGAACATCTGTCTCATAAACAGGAGGAGAGGTTATCGGATAAACGGTTGCTTGTTTAAAAAGTGTTAATTTCATCCTTCAATACTCCTTGTTTTCACCATCTTTAAGATGATGCTAAAATATCTTGTAACGCTTTATCAACATGTGGATAAGTAAATGTGAAACCATCTTCTAACGCTTTTTCTGGTAATACTTTTTGACCTTCCAAAATAAGCAGGCTCATTTCACCTAACACCATTTTTAGAGCAAAGGCGGGAGCAGGAAACCAATGAGGACGGCTAAGAACATTGCCGATTGTTTTTCCGAACTCGTTCATTGTTACAGGATTTGGAGATACAGCATTGACCGGTCCTGAAACAGTTGAAAAGATGATATGTTCAATTAGGCGGACAAGATCCATCACATGAATCCATGACACCCATTGTTGTCCTGAACCAAGGCTGCCACCTGCAAACAATTTATACGGCAATACCATCTTCGATAACGCTCCTTCATCACCTAACACAATTCCAAATCGAGTGAAAACAGTACGAACATTGAGCTCCTGGATCCTGCTTGCTTCCTTTTCCCAAGTTTCAACTGTTTCTGCAAGAAAATCTGAACCAGTTTCATTTGACTGTTCGGTAAACGTTTTTGTTAAAGAGGTACCGTAAAGACCGATTGCACTTGCATTAATGAATACTTTAGGTTTTTCACGTAAAGAGGAAATGATCGAGTAAATAGCTCTTGTTGATTGAACTCTGCTATCAATTATTTGTTTTTTCGCCTCTTCGGTCCAACGGTCATTAATGGACTTTCCAGCTAAGTTGATTATGACATCAACACCTTCAAGAGACAGAGCGGGATTTGAGGTTTCTGTCATCCATTGAACAAAATGTAAGTTCTTTTCAGCAGAAGTTTTTTGGCTTCGTGTTAAAATATAAATATCATGACCTTTATTTAAAAAATACTGTGTTAAATGCTTCCCAATAAAACCAGTACCACCCGAGATTGCAATTTTCAATAACAACACTTCCTGTTCATGTATTATTCTATAATTCATTAATACCATTAATTTTGAAAATATCCTCTTTTGAATGTGTTATGTTATTAAAAAGATAGTAGGTGAGAACAAGGATGGCTTTGATTACAAAAATTACAACCCAAAAGCAATCAACAGAACGATTCAATATATATTTGGACGACGGTCAAGGAGAAAAGTATGCATTTAGTGTTGATCAAGATGTATTCATTAAATACAATCTCCGAAAAGGCCAGGAAATTGATGAGCTCGAAATCCATGAGATCCAATATGGAGATCTTAGTAAAAAGGCATATAATAAAGCCTTAGAGTTCTTAAGTTATCGTATGCGCTCGATAAAAGAAGTGGCCGAACATTTAGCAAAAAAAGAATTTAATGATGTAATTATTCAAGACGTCATCTACAAATTAAAAGAGTACAACTATGTTGATGATTTGGAATTTGCTATTGCTTATGTACGGACTCAAAAACAAACAAATGGAAAAGGACCAAGTGTTTTAAAAAGAGAGCTAATCGGAAAAGGCATTAATCAGGGCTTTATCGAACAAGCACTTCAAGAGTACAACGATGATGATCAGCTACAAGAGGCAATTGATCATGCAGAAAAGCTGCTAAAAAAGAATAACAAAATATCCACGGTCCAGCTCAAGCAAAAAATTGAACAGCACCTTATGAGGAAAGGCTTTCCTTACGATATTATTTCTAAGGTATTAGATGAAGTCCAATATGAACAAGATGAATCAGAAGAATGGACGGCCCTAATGAAGCATGCTGAAAAAGCACAAAGAAAATATCAAAATGAAGATCCCTATCAGTATCGAATGAAGATGAAACAATTTTTATATAGAAAAGGGTTTTCCATTGAGTTGATTGAAAAGTTTCTTGAAGATGAAGAATGAGGGGGATAAAAAGTGTTAACAAAGCGTTATAGTGAAATGACGGAGTATGAATTGAAAAATGAAATAGCCGGCCTTAAGGAAAAAGCAAGAAAAGCAGAGCAGCTGGGAATTATCAATGAGTTTGCCGTTTTAGAAAGAAAAATTACGATGGCAAAATCCTATTTGTTAGATCCTGACGATTATAAGCCTGAAGAAGTTTATGAAATTGAAGGAGCACCTGGCGAGTCCTTTAAAATTAACTATATGAACGGAATTTTTGCGTGGGGATATCGGTTATCATCACCTGATCATGAGGAAGCATTACCTATTTCTATGTTAATAAAAGGGTAACTCAATAGAAGTACCCATTGAGTTACCCTTAAATCTGTTACGATTGCTTTCTTGTTTGTCTTTTTAAAATGATGAGGTCTTGGGATTGTTGTGTTTGCCCATTTACTTGAGCATGTGCATGTTTTGGATTAGCCCAAGGCTGATTGAATGGATTTGAATACATATTGTCGTAAAATTTTTTATGACTGTGTGAACCCATTATTAAGCACCTCCACAAGTTTGGTTTAGCGTATTAAGAGTAAGGATTTTCACGTTGACCAGATGCTCTCATCCGTTCTTGCGGGTGAGAGTTAATTGTCCCGTTTGCTCTTTTTGAAGCAAATTCATCTTTAGCTCTTGGTTCGCCTTCAAACTTGTTGTTGCCCATGTTTGGAAATCCTGATGCTTTGTTACGCAACACAATCCCCTCCAAATCATCATTTATTAGCTTCAATTAAGTGAAGCGTATTAATAGTATGGTTGCTAAATGGTGAAATATAAGTAGAGAATCCTGCCTAGAGGTGAGAATAATGGAAGATTATTTTGAACGATTAACAAATGAGCTGTTAAACAAAAATAACAGTTTATCCTATGCCCAAGCACGAACATGGGTAGAACTGCTTTGGGAAGACTTTGAATCAACCCAAGCCAAAACAGGAAATACTTATCAAGGAAAACAAGTAACAGAAACAGTCGTGAGACAATTAATTACGCATTATGGAGACAAGCTGCATGATTTTATTGCAACTAATCCGAAGTATCGTGACTTACTGAATAAGGATGATTATTTAAAACATTAAAACAAAGAGGATGACGTCTCAGGCAGTCATCCTCTTACTATTTTATTCCGGAATAAGCTCAAGCTTCTTACGCAGCTTTTCTTCACTAAAAATCCAGCCTGTATAAGAGCTGACAATATTTAAGTCTGTGTCTAATTGGACGATGGCGACGAAAGGATAATAACCCTTACTGCGATAACGAAGGTCGATAAATCGAACCTCAAAATGATCACTGAATTCATCAACCTCCCAGCGATAAACCGGTGAAAATGATAAAAAAGCTGAAATATTATCATCTTCCTCTGCCGCCTTAATGACTTCTGTTTGTGGAACAGGCACACGCTCAAACTCATCCAACAGAATAATTTCTTCATTAACAGAACGAGCAACATGAAAAGTTTTATCAGTCATGATTGCAATATGCCATTGACGAAACCTCATTGTCGGTGATATGATGACCTGCTCAATATCTGGGATGATTTTGTGTAAACGACGGACAATATTTCTCTTCATAGCAAAACGAATAAGGTAATAGCCAATCAAAATGATATAAATACTCAAAAATGTGTAACCTGGATGAGCACCAAAAATCCAAATGACAATACCAATAACATGCATGATAAAAATAAAAGGATCGAACGTATTAATTATACCTAAAGCAATCCACTTTTTTGTGAATGGCCGTAAAGCCTGGGTACCATATGCGTTAAAAATATCAACAAAAACATGAAGAACGATCGCGAACAATGTCCAAAGATAAAGATGAAGAAGATTGCTTTCAGGAATAAAAATCGTCAGCATACCTGTAATCAAAAAAGACCATATAAAGATAGCCGGGATTGAATGTGTAATCCCTCTATGATTTCGAATATATTTCGCATTATTTCTTAGTTTTAAAATGGTATCCAGGTCAGGAGCTTGTGACCCAATAATTGTGCCGAACATTACAGCTGTAGCAGTGGGATTATCAATGCCAACGACCGGATCAAGAGTCGCTAACCCGCCAAGTGCAATGCCCATGACCACATGTGTTCCAGTATCCAATGAATGTACCTCCTTGTTTTAACACCCGAGGATATAACCCAAGTTTTCTAAGTGATTGTCCATAAAAGCTCTATTTCATAAGTTCCTTGAAAATATATGATGCAATAATGTCCAATGTGAACATTTCTGTTTATTTTTAAACATCAAGACTTTATCTATAAATGAACTTGTACTATTCTTAACAGGTAGAAAGTGTGTTAAATTTAGAATTTAGTCTTGGTGTCTAGCTCCAGCGCCTAGCCCCTCGAGGTCATAAGATACAAATGAATTGAAGACAAAAAACGTCTTCTATTCATTTGTATCTTATGCTTTTCGGGGCTGATCAAGGCGCTTGCGCTTTTCTAATTACCATATATTTTCCCGATTATGAAGTAAATTAACATCCGGAGGAAAAATAAATGATAAATGAAGTGAAAGATAAGCTGGAAAGCTTTCAAATACATGATTTTCAGCATGATTTAATATCATGGTATAAGCATGAAAAAAGAGATTTGCCTTGGCGTAAAGACCAAGATCCATATAAAATTTGGGTTTCTGAAATCATGCTTCAGCAAACAAGAGTAGATACCGTTATTCCTTATTTTAATGCATTTATAGGGAAATTTCCTACTATAGAAGCACTTGCAATTGCAGATGAGGAGGAAGTTTTAAAAGCATGGGAAGGACTTGGGTATTACTCGCGGGTTAGAAATCTTCATTCGGCTGTTAAAGAGGTTGCAAATTCTTATGCAGGTGTTGTTCCAAATACTCCAGAAGAAATTTCAAAATTAAAAGGTGTAGGACCATATACAAAAGGAGCAATATTAAGCATTGCATATAATATTCCGGAGCCGGCGGTTGATGGAAATGTGATGAGAGTATTTTCAAGAATATTATCGATCTGGGATGATATTGCAAAGCCGAAAACAAGGAAAATCTTTGAGGAGGCCACATATAAATTGATTTCCAAAGAAGATCCGTCTTCCTTTAACCAGGCGGTGATGGAACTTGGTGCGTTAATTTGTACCCCAACATCTCCTTCTTGTTTATTATGTCCGGTGCGGGAGTATTGTTCAGCTTTTGCAGAGGGAGTACAGGCTGAGCTCCCGGTAAAAAGTAAGAAAAAGAAACCAAAACCTTTGCAAATGGCTGCGGTTGTTCTTTATGATGATCATGGCAGACTTTATATTCACAAACGTCCTGGTACAGGTTTGTTAGCTAATCTTTGGGAATTCCCAAATATGGAGATCAAAGCGGAAACGAAAGAATCATATCGGGAACAAGTAAAGCAGTTTATAAAAGAAGAATACCAAGCTGAGGCAGAAATATCCGAATTAACGGGAACTGTTGAACATGTGTTTTCCCATTTGATTTGGAATATCTCTGTGTTTATCGGAAAATTAACTAATATTCCCTCAGAGGATTTATTACCTGTAACAGAAGAAGAAATGAAAAAGTATGCTTTTCCTGTATCACATCAGAAAATCTATAAAATATACCAAGAAGAGTCTGAGAGTTAATATCTGAGTTCTTTACACCATTGATGAAGGACGTTTTTGCAAAGTTTGAAACTAGTTAAGTCCTTCATACCAGTGATGAAGGACATTTTTGGGAAGTTTGAAGCAAGTTAAGTGCTTCATATCGCCTTTTTAATTATTCATAAGAAACTCTAGTGCCATGTGTATAATCTGCTTCATTTCGTTTAAGCCCGCCGCGTGACGTGATTTCTTGAACGATCTCACGGTGAATGGTTTGGCCCTCTACATTAAGGTATGGAACCATTTGTTGAAGAGAGTGATGGAAATAGGCAAGCTCTTCTTTTTTCCATTCGTTTTTGGGCATCATTGATAACTCAGTCATATCACGACCAACGTACATATATATATCCTCCTCTACCGGAAAATAGGTTGTACATGAAATTGATTTTGGGAACATCAACAAACATAGAAGTTTCACTATATTATCTGATACAATGATGACATCTATGCGATTAGATACATATAAGGAGATGACAAAATGACCCAAGTAAATAAAGTAGCACTTATTACAGGGAGCAGCCGTGGAATTGGAAAAGCTGTTGCCCTTCGTTTAGCAGAAAAGGGATATGACATTGTTGTTAATTATGCACGTAGTAAAACAGCCGCTCTAGAGGTTGTTGAGCAAATTGAAAAGCTGGGTGTAAAAGCAATTGCTGTTAAGGCGAATGTTGGGAAACCGGAAAAAATTAAAGAACTTTTCGCTACTATTGAGGAAGAATTCGGTAGATTGGACGTATTTGTAAGCAATGCTGCTTCAGGTGTTCAAAAACCGGCGATGGAGCTTGAAGAAAGCCACTGGGATTGGACGATGAATATCAACAGCAAAGCACTTTTGTTTTGTGCTCAAGAGGCTGCAAAGCTAATGGAGAAAAATGGTGGAGGATTTATCGTTAGCACGAGCTCTTTAGGATCAATCCGCTATTTAGAAAATTACACAACAGTCGGTGTTTCAAAAGCAGCGTTAGAAGCACTTACAAGATATTTAGCAGTTGAGCTTTCTCCGAAGAATATCATCGTAAATGCAGTTTCAGGGGGAGCTGTTGACACAGACGCATTAAAGCATTTCCCGAACCGTGAAGAACTTCTTGAGGATGCAAAGAAAAATACACCTGCAGGAAGAATGGTTGAAATTGAGGACATGGTCAATGCAATTGAATTTTTAGTAACAGAAAATGCTTCCATGATTAGAGGCCAAACAATCATCGTCGACGGCGGACGTTCTTTACTTGTTTAAATAAATAAATTTTTTCTTAAATTTTGTGGATATAAAAATCACCTCTGGGACAATCTATATTTCGTGGAGGTGATATCGAATGGCACAAAACAACAAAACACAATCAGGTACTAACATCCAACACGTAAAACAACAAAACGCTCAAGCTGGCCAAGCTGGTCAATTTGGCACTGAATTTGCGAGCGAAACAAACGCTCAAGAAGTAAGACAACAAAATGCTCAAAGTGCTCGTGGCAGCCAAGCTGGCCAAGCTGGTCAATTTGGTACTGAATTCGCGAGCGAAACAAACGCTCAACAAGTACGTCAACAAAACCAACAAGCTGAGTCTAAAAAAGGTCAAAACTCTTAATTAGCTAGCTTGAAGACACCTCTCTATTTACTAGGGAGGTGTCTTTTCTTTTGCTCTTTTTTAGTAACATGAATGTATTAAATACGTTTTAGAAGCATATCATATTCAGGTTGACTAATCTTTCAAATAATTCCAAACGACAAAACTTCTGATTCATCTACATAAGTAGTCAAAGGATCGTTCGAGCAAATGGCGAATGTTAATAACACAAACTTTGTTTTAAAAATAAGAATTTTTTACGGCGATGAACAAGGCGGCGCATGCGCTCTTATAAGAAAGGAGAAAAATATGAATTTTGATCAATTGGTAGGAGAGCAATTAAAAACGATGGATAAATTATTATATTTACAATCGGAAATTGAAAGATGCCAGGATCTTAAGAATCAATTGGATATCTTACAAGACGAAACGAAACTTCAATCCATTCAGGATGAAATAGAGAGCATGAAAGAAGAATTAAATAAGATTCAACAAGTATTCGAAAAACAAACTCAAGAAGTTATTCAATCCTATGAAGACCAAGAGTTCGAAACGGTTTCGTAAACGACAAAATAAAAGAGTCATTTCTTCCGGAAATGACTCTTTTATTTTCCTTTTCTATTCACAAACGTTATAATAAGAACAACTATATTAGGTGAATACGTTTGTGAAAGAGGTTTCACGAAGCAACCGACTGAAAGAAGGGGAGAAAAGTGGGCTTTCCCAGGGAAGGAGACAAAATACAAATTCATAGTTATAAGCATAATGGCTATATCCATAGAGTCTGGGAAGAATCAACTGTTTTAAAAGGGTCTCAGCATTGTATTATTGGTGGGAATGACCGAACAATTGTAACTGAATCGGACGGAAGAACATGGGTGACAAGAGAGCCGGCAATATGCTATTTTCATGCCAGACACTGGTTTAATATAATTGGTATGCTAAGAGAAGATGGAGTTTATTACTACTGCAATATCAGTTCACCATTTGTTTGGGATGACGAAGCTCTAAAATATATTGACTATGACCTTGATGTAAAAGTATACCCTGATATGACGTTTACCATATTAGATGAAGATGAATATGAACTTCATAGCAAAATGATGAACTATCCTGAAGTAATTGATCTTATTTTAAGAAAAAATCTGGACACGCTACTCCGATGGATTCGACAAAAGAAAGGACCTTTTGCACCTGAATTTATCGATGAATGGTATGAACGCTATTTAACATACGTAAAATAAATGTACAGTGGCAAGGGTGACTCTCGTGCTTACTCAAGATTTGAGTAAATGATGAGTCAGCCTTTTTCACATTATAAAAGGGAGAGACCAACCAAGGCGCTTACGCATTTCGAAAAGGGGGATCTATTTGGGGGCTGTAAGACGATATATGGCTTTTGTAAAGCCTTATCGCCTACAAATTGTAGGAACAATTATAATCGGTGTCATCAAGTTTTCTATTCCATTGCTAATGCCTTTGTTAATAAGACATGTGGTGGATAATATTATTGGCGGCACTGGAACAGATGCTGAAAAGACAAAAGAATTATTGACCATTATGGGGTCCATGTTTGTGTTGTTTGTCGTGATTCGTCCACCTGTGGAATATTACCGGCAATATTTTGCACAATGGACCGCAAGTAAAATCTTATATGATATTCGAGATCAATTATTTACTCATCTACAGAAATTAAGCTTGCGTTATTATGCGAATACGAGGGCTGGAGAAATTATATCTCGTGTGATAAATGATGTTGAGCAAACAAAGAATTTTGTTATTACTGGGTTAATGAATGTATGGTTAGATATTGTCACGATCATCATTGCTGTTGGAATTATGATGTCTATGAACGTGAAATTAACGCTCGTATCCATTATTCTTTTTCCGTTCTATGGATTGTCGGTGAAGTATTTTTACGGGAAATTAAGACATTTAACAAGAGTGCGATCACAGGCTCTTGCTGAAGTACAAGGTCATTTACATGAAAGAGTGCAGGGAATGCCTGTTATTCGAAGTTTTGCGACTGAAGAGTTTGAAAAAGGGCAATTTGCGAAGGAAAACTCTAATTTTCTTGGAAAAGCACTCGACCATACTAGCTGGAATGCAAAAACATTTGCGATTGTTAATACGTTAACTGATATTGCTCCATTGATTGTCATTGCCTTTGCAGGTTATCAGGTCATTCAGGGGGATTTGACGATCGGGACGATGGTTGCGTTTATTGCCTATATCGAACAGCTGTACAATCCGCTTCGAAGACTCATTAATTCATCGACAACCTTAACACAGGCGTTTGCCTCAATGGACCGTGTGTTTGAATTTATCGATGTTCCTTATGAAGTTGTTGATAAGCCTAATGCGAAAAAAGCTGATCAAGTAAAAGGTGAAGTTGAATTTAAACATATTTCTTTTCGCTATCATGAAAAAGAGCCACTTATTATTGAAAATCTTTCTTTGCGTGTCAATAAGGGCGAAACAGTGGCACTTGTAGGGATGAGTGGTGGAGGAAAATCGACACTGGTAAGTTTATTACCCCGTTTTTATGATGTGACAGAAGGGCAAATTCTTTTAGATAATAGAGATATTCGCGATTATGAAGCACAAAGTTTACGAGAGCAAATTGGTATGGTTCTTCAGGATACATTTTTGTTCAGCAATACGGTAAGGGAAAATATTCTAATTGGAAAACCTGATGCAACAGAGGAAGAAGTGGTACAGGCAGCTAAGGCAGCGAATGCTCATGAGTTTATTTTGAAATTACCAAATGGTTATGAAACAAGAGTGGGTGAAAGAGGTGTGAAGCTTTCCGGTGGACAAAAGCAACGGGTATCGATTGCGAGGGTATTTTTAAAAAATCCGCCGATCCTAATTCTTGATGAAGCAACATCAGCACTTGATTTAGAAAGTGAACATCTTATACAAGAGGCACTTGAAAAGCTTGCAAAAGAACGCACAACCTTTATTGTGGCTCATCGTCTTTCAACCATTACACACGCTGACAAAATTGTCCTCATTGAAGATGGAAGAATAGTTGAGCAAGGTACACATCAGGACTTAATGCAAAAAGAAGGCCACTACTATAATCTATTTCAAATTCAACAGCTTGATTAACCAAAAAGGCACATGTCTCAAATATAGAGAGATGTGCCTTTTCTTATTCCTCAGAAAGCTTAATCTCATTATCATCTTTGTGATAATGATGAAAACTGTAAATTAGAGTATCTAAATGCTCTAATTGCTCACTATAATCGATGATTGAAGAAACGAGCGGCAACAGTGAATAGAAACAATCTGTATCATGTTGTTCATGATACCTCATAAACAAAGAAGTGAGTTGCTCCTTATTAAACTTGCCTTCCTCAGATATTTCGGTTGATGGTTGAGCCTTTGTTTTTCCGATAAATCTAAGCAAAGATTCTTCATGAAAATATAGAAGGTAATCTAATTCTGTTACGAGGATTTTTTGAAAATCCTCAGGCATTTGATTTAAGTCATTTTCTAAGCGATGCAATTTTTTTAATGTTTCTAACGCTTTGTTTGTTGTGACAATCATTTGTCGAAAAAGAACGAGTTTTCTTGATTTTGCATAGCTTTCACGCTTAAAGTAATTTCGTTCTTCTTTATAATGTAAATAAAGCTGATCCAACTTGATCATTTTTTCTTTTAATTTTTCAATATCATCTTTTAATACATTATGCTCAGAAGCATGGCGAATGTTAACTCTCATCCATTTGATAATATCTTCTGTGTTTTCTGCAATTCGGTTGTAAAGCTTTGTTTCGTATTTCGGTGGAAGAAATACTAAGTTGACGATAAAGGCTGCGAATACTCCGAGTAATATTGTGGAAAAGCGAATCAAGGCGATTTGAACAAAGTCGTCACCAGGGCTTTCTAATATGGCGATAACCGTCACGAGAGCAACAGGAATTGTGCTTTCGGCCTTTAGTTTTATATTGATGGCAATGACGATAATCGCTGTGAGACCAATGATAATCGGATTTGAGCCAAAAATTAATCCAAAGGTGATGGCTAATGCGGCACCAATGACATTTGCTTGAACCTGTTCAATAATAGAAATATAAGAGCGGTAAATAGTTGGTTGAATGGCAAAAATCGCTGAAATACCGGCAAAAGCAACAGAAGGCAATTCCAATGCTAATGCTAAAAATAAAGCTAGTGTAATGGCTATCCCTGTCTTAAGGATGCGTGCACCTAGTTTCATGTATGCTTAAAACATTCCTTTCGTTTTTCAAATAAACAACACTTTTATATAAAATCAATATCGTATGATACAGCCTTTTATTCCCTATTACAAGAAGTATTTACCCTATTTTACGAAAATGTAAATCGTCCATATTTTCTGAAAATAGTCTTTAATAGAAAAAGGAAGAGGTTGACTCTAGAGCTGTGCCCTTGGAAGGAGTCTTCCTCTTCTTTTACATGCTATCTTAGTTCACTAAATGCTTGTTCAACAGCTTTTAATGTCACTTGGATATCTTCTTCAGTGTGTGCTGTTGTTAAGAACCAGGCTTCGTATTTCGAAGGAGCAAGGTTAATTCCTTGATTAAGCATGAGCTTAAAGAATTTTGCAAACATCTCACCGTCTGTGTTTTCAGCTTGTTCATAGTTTGAGATTTTTTCGGTTGTGAAGTAAATGGTTAATGCACCTTTTAATCGGTTGATCGTTATCGGAATATTATATGTACGAGCATGCTGTAATATTCCTTCTTCAAGGATTTCCCCTAATTTATCAAGGTTTTCATAAACACCTTCTTGTTTCAGTACTTCCAGACAAGCTATTCCGGAAAGAATGGAAGCAGGATTACCAGCCATTGTTCCGGCTTGATAAGCAGGTCCTAATGGTGCAACTTGATCCATAATTTCTTTTTTACCGCCGTAAGCCCCGATTGGAAGACCGCCGCCGATAATTTTCCCCAGTGCTGTAAGGTCAGGGTACACACCTAGCAGATCTTGAGCTCCTCCATACATGAAACGGAACGCAGTGATGACTTCATCATAAATAACTAAAGCTCCAGCTTTGTGGACAACATCATTTACTTCTTCTAAGAAACCGGGCTTCGGTTCAACAATTCCAAAGTTTCCTACGATTGGTTCAACAAGAATTGCAGCCACTTCATCTCCCCATTTATCTAAAGCTTCTTTTAATGGTTCGATTTCGTTAAATGGGACAGTGATAACTTCTTGGGCAATGCTTTTTGGAACACCCGCAGAATCTGGAGTTCCTAATGTTGAAGGGCCGGATCCTGCTGCAACTAAAACAAGATCTGAATGGCCGTGGTAGCAGCCCGCAAATTTAATGATTTTCGTACGACCGGTATAGGCGCGTGCTACCCTTATCGTTGTCATGACAGCCTCTGTACCAGAGTTCACAAAACGAACTTTGTCCATTGCAGGCATCGCTTCCTTCAGCATTTTTGCAAATGTGATTTCATGTGGAGTTGGTGTACCGTAAAGGACACCGGTTTCAGCTGCCCTGGTGATAGCTTCTGTAATATGCGGGTGAGCATGTCCAGTAATAATTGGGCCGTATGCAGCTAAATAATCGATATATTGATTACCGTCTACATCCCAGAAATAAGCACCTTTTGCTCTTTCCATGACAACAGGTGCTCCTCCGCCAACAGCTTTATAAGAACGGGAAGGAGAGTTAACTCCGCCTACAATATGTTGTAAAGCTTCTTCGTGTAATTGTTGTGATTTTGAAAAATTCATCAGTATCCTCCTACTATGTAAAACATGAAAAGACTATGGCTATTCTAACACGAATCTTTGAATCTAAAAAATTTGAAATTAGGTGCTTACCATTTGTTGAATGAACGCATTTTAGATAAACTAAGTTGTGGTCAGATTTGGAGGGAGTAAAATGACAAACATCATTGAAGTAAACCAATTACGCAAAGAATTTAAGTCATACTCGAGCAGACAAGGCTTAAAGGGTGCGTTTCGAGATTTATTAAATAGACAATACAAAATCATTCCTGCTGTGAATGACGTAAGCTTTACTGTGAAGCAGGGGGAAATGGTTGGGTATATTGGTGAAAATGGAGCGGGGAAATCAACATCCATTAAAATGCTGACAGGGATCTTAACACCAACGTCAGGTAAAGTTTTGGTCAATGGGATGAATCCTCATAAAGAACGTGAACAGTTTGTACGATCAATCGGAGTTGTATTCGGCCAGCGTTCACAGCTATGGTGGGATATCGCTGTCCAAGAGTCATTTCGTTTATTGAAAAAAGTATATAAAGTGTCTGATAAAGATTATAACGAGCATATGGAGCATGTCATTTCTACACTTGATATAGGTCCCTTGCTAGATAAGCCTGTCAGAAAGTTGTCTCTTGGACAAAGAATGAGATGTGAGCTTGCAGCAGCACTTATTCACAATCCACCTCTTTTGTTTTTGGATGAGCCGACAATCGGTCTTGATGTACTTGTGAAGCTTAAGATTCGTCAATTTTTAAAAGAAATGAATGAAAAATACAAAACCACGATTCTTCTGACAACCCATGACCTTTCAGATATTGAAGCACTTTGCGAGCGTGTCATTATGCTTGATGAAGGGAAAGTCATCTATGATGGTGCTTTAGCAAAGCTGCGTTCACATTGGGGAGAAGGAAAACAAATTGAATTTCAATTTGAACAGGAAGTACTTGAAGAACAGCTCAGCTTCTTAACTCAGGATCTTGATGTGGTGTGGCAAAAGGGAGATAAATTGCTTTCGTGGAATGCTCTTGTTAGTGATAAGGAATCACAAATGTCTGAGTTAATTGGTCGGATAGTAGGGACACATCAAATTACAGATGTAAGTGTGAAAGAGATTTCCACTGAAGAAGTTATTCGTAATATCTATGAAAAAGGAGAGGCCCTTTCAAGCTGAGGTGAAAACATGGATAAATATATTGAAATGATAAGAATCCGCTTTTTAATGATGCTTGCGTATCGAACCAATTATTATAGCGGAATTTTGATTTATAGCATAAATATAGGTGCCTATTATTTTTTATGGACCGCGATATATGGCGGGAAAGAATCGATTGAAGGATTATCAGCAGTTCAAATGACAACATATATTGCTGTGTCATGGATGGCGAGGGCGTTTTATTTTAACAATATTGATCGTGAAATTGCCCTTGAGATAAAAGAAGGAAAAGTTGCAGTCGAACTCATAAGACCTTATAACTACCTTGGCATGAAAACGATGCAGGCATTTGGTGAGGGGATTTTCCGTTTGGTATTCTTCTCGGTACCGGGGATGGTCATTGTAGCCCTTGTTTTTCCGATGGAGTTTTCAACAAATGGATTAACATGGCTTTTATTTGCAAGCTCACTTGTGTTTAGTTTTATCGTGAATACTCAGATTAACTTAATTACGGGGATGTTAACATTTTTCTTGTTTAATAATGACGGATTAATGAGAGCGAAGCGGGTGATCATTGATCTGTTCTCAGGTCTGTTATTACCAATCAGCTTTTACCCTATATGGGCCCAGGACATAATGGTATATTTTCCATTTCAGGCGATCAGCTATATTCCCAGCATGATTTTTACTGAAGGAATAAAAGGAAATGAAGTTCTTCAAGCTATTTTGTTGCAAGGATTTTGGGCATTTGTATTGTTCCTCCCAATTCAGGTTCTTTGGGCTATCGCAAAAAAACGAATGATCATTCAGGGAGGATGATGAGATGTTTTATTTTTCAATGTTCACCCAATATGTAGGACAATATATGAAAACAAGAATGCAATACAGAGCTGATATGGTTGTGGAATTGCTGTCAGATATGTTGTTTCAAGTAACGAATTTGGTCTTTATTCTTGTAGTATTTGGTCATACGCAGTTTTTAAGCGGCTGGACTCGTGATGAAATTATCTTTATTTACGGATTTTTCTTAGTTCCATTTGCTGTGTTTGGTGCATTTTTTAATATTTGGGATTTTAATGAACGGTATATCGTAAAAGGGGAAATGGATCGTATTTTAACAAGACCGATTCACAGTCTGTTTCAAGTGATTTTGGAACGGATGGAGCTTGAGTCTTTATTTGGAGCAATTACCGGTATTATTATTATGGGGTATGCGTCGATTCAACTTTGTTTAAGTTTTCATTGGTATGATAGCATCTTTTTTATTATCTTTGTGATAAGCGGGGCCCTTGTATATGCAGGGATTTTTGTTTCATTAGCAAGCATCGGATTTTGGTCAGATGCCCGTACATCCCTTATGCCTATGATGTACAATATCGGAAACTATGGTCGTTATCCGGTTGATATCTATAATTCGGTTATCCGCTTTGTATTAACATGGATCCTGCCGTTCGCATTTGTCGGTGTGTATCCGGCAGCTTATTTTCTAAATAAAGAAGAATGGTATGTGTATTCCTTTTTGACTCCTGTAATAGGGATCGTGTTTTTTGTGCTTTCTGTATTTTTATGGAATCAAGGGGTAAAAAGGTATAGAGGTGCAGGAAATTAATTTTGGCTACAAAAAAGGACTTAGCTCTTTCATGCTAAGTCCTTTTTATTATTTTTTCATAACCGGGCATAGGCGTGTATATATTGTATAAAGGACAACCTTAAATAGGGTGGGGGAAAATGTGGGCCTTCTATTTGGTATATGTATTGCCGTCTGTATCTTTATGAGTTTTAGATATGTAGTGATTGTTTGCTTTCAAAAGAATTTTTTATCAGTAGAAACAATTATTATGATTATGTATCTATATATATCCCTTCTATTAGGGTTCGGGGTCATCTATTTAATTTGTATCCAAAGCAGTATTCCGGTCTTGCAAGAAGCTGGAAACGTCACAACGGGAGGCTATTTTGATAACCTATTTACCTCTCTATACTTTAGTGCGGTGACATTGTTTTCATTAGGTTATGGTGACGTTGTTCCGGTCGGCATAGGTCGGTTTTTAGCAGTTATAGAATCTTTAATTGGCTATGTTCTTCCAGCTGTTTTCTTAGCACGTACAGTTATTGGCATCGAAAAATAGTTCAGAGTTGTAGGATGACAAAAAGTTGGTTACGCTAATGAGAGAACGAAAAAGTTGGAGGGATTTTTATGTCAATTGAAGTTGGTAATATTGTACCTAACATAGAATTAGTAGCAGACAGTGGAGAAAAGGTAAGTTTAACTGATTATAAAGGGAAATATGTTGTATTATATTTTTACCCGAAGGATATGACACCTGGTTGTACAACTGAGGCATGTGACTTCCGGGACCAGCATCAAAGCTTTGCAGACGTTAATGCAGTCATCGTCGGAGTAAGTCCTGATCCACAGGAAAAACACCAAAAGTTTAAAGAAAAACATGACTTGCCTTTTCAACTATTAGTTGATGATGAACACCAATTAGCAGAAGCTTTTGACGTGTGGAAGCTGAAGAAAAACTTCGGAAAAGAATATATGGGAATTGAGCGATCTACTTTTATTATTGATCCTGATGGGAAAATCATCAAAGAATGGAGAAAGGTAAAAGTAAAAGATCATGTTGAGGAAGCTTTGAATTACATAAAAGAAATTCAATCTTAATAAATAGAAGGTGCCATGATGAGAGATGAGAGAATAAAAAAACTTGCCGCAGTTCTGTTAAATCACTCGGTGAAAGTGAAGAAAGGGGAAAGAGTGTTAATTAGGGGTCACTTAAATACAAAACCTCTAATAACGGAAATCATTGATCAAACCTATTCATTGGGAGCATATCCTTATGTGGAAATACTTGATGATGAGATTACACTGCATCTAGCCAAGAACTATCAAAAAGCACAATTGGAAACACAAGCAAAATGGCAAATGCAAACATATCAAGATGTAGATGCCATTATTGTCATTATTGGGGAAGAAAATGATGCGGAAATGGCCGAGGTACCTGCAGAAATGCATAAACTCCGCGGAGAAATTATGAAGCCGGTATCTGAATTCTATGTAAATCATCGTAAATGGGTGCTGTTGAATTATCCGACAAAGGGATTAGCTCAGAAAGCAGGAATGAGCACTAGTTCCTTTGAAGATTATCTATTTGATGTGTGTACAGTCGATTATGACAAAATGGCAAGTGCTGCCGAGCCCCTAAAAGAATTAATGGAAAAAACAGACCGTGTTAGAATTACAGGGCCTGGCACCGATTTGCAGTTCTCGATCAAAGGTATTCCGGTGATTCCATGTACGGGTGAAGCAAATGTACCTGATGGTGAAATCTTTACTGCCCCGATTAAAGACTCTGTTAATGGAACGATTTCCTTCAACACACCTTGTCCCTATCACGGAATTACGTTCCGCGATGTGAAACTTACGTTTGAAAATGGGAAAATCGTTGATGCGGTTTCAGATCAAACCGAAAAATTGAATGAAATTCTGGATACAGATGAGGGTGCAAGATATATCGGGGAATTTGCATTAGGGTTCCATCCTTATATTGAAGAACCGATTGGTGATATTTTGTTTGATGAAAAGATTTGCGGAAGCTTTCATTTTACACCTGGTGAGGCATATGAAGAAGCGAATAATGGAAATAAATCGGCGATCCATTGGGATATGGTGTTAATTCAAAGACCTGAGTATGGCGGAGGAGAAATTTATTTTGATGATGTGCTTGTTCGAAAAGACGGCCAATTTGTTCTTCCAGAGCTAAAGGGCTTAAACCAGGAAAATCTTAAGTAAAATATTGAGCCTATTTTTAAAACGTAAGGCAAACGTCCAGCCAAATTTATAGATTGTGCGTAGATTATTAGGGAAGGCATTACCTCCTCAAATGTTAGCGCCGGATTGGAAGTGCGGACTAAGGTCCGCACTCTTTTTTATTTAATGCTTTGATACCTTTATACTTTGTTACTTTGTATCTAGGCTTGCCTACCGCAGGAGTCTCGCATATCCGTTCCAATCAACCAAAGTAGTTTTGTGTACAGAACATAAGGGAAACTTTTAACGAGCCAATTTTTTTGAAACTTAGAATATACAAAAAGGGGAAAATAATTGTGAAGGTATTATCTACAGTTAAACTACCAGAATATATGAAAGAGGATTTAAGTCGTTCTTATCCGGATGTTGTGTTTTATCATGATAAAAAAATAAATGAGGCACTTGATCTATTACCAAAGGCAGATATTATCTTGACGTATGGAGAGGATTTGACAGAGGACCATATTAACCAGGCTAAGAATCTGAAATGGATGATGGTTGCCTCAGCCGGGATTGATCAACTTCCTTTTAGTGTGCTTGAAGAGCGCGATATTTTGGTGACGAATTCAAAAGGTGTGCATGCTATTCCGATGGCTGAGTATTGTATCTCTATGATGCTTCAAGTTTCAAGACAAGCGGGAGTGTTAGCTGAAAACCAGCGATTACATAATTGGGATCGACGTGTGAGAATGGAAGAACTTTATGAGAAAACAGTGCTTATTATCGGAACAGGAGCAATAGGAACTGCAACTGCAAAGCTAACTCAAGCATTCGGGATGAATGTGATGGGTGTAAATAGTGATGGAAGAAAAGTTGAACATTATGATAAAACGTATAAAATGAGTGAGGTGAAAGACCCGCTGTCTCAAGCTGATTTTGTTATTTCCGTTCTCCCAAGCACAGATCGAACAAAAGGACTACTAAATAAGGAATTCTTTCAAAACATGAAAGATCATGCTGTGTTTATCAACATTGGAAGAGGTGACGTGGTCGTCGAAAAGGATTTAATTGATGTGCTTAAAACAAACAGATCCATTCATGCTGTTTTAGATGTATTTGAAACAGAGCCACTACCAGCAGAGCATGAGCTTTGGGACATGGAAAATGTTACGATTACCCCTCATCTATCGGGAATCACGAAAAGGTACCTACCCAGAGCAATGGAGATTTTCAAAAGCAATCTTGCTGATTATATAAGTAATGAACATAAACAGATGAAAAATAAGATTTCACTAGGTAAAAGATATTAATAAGGGCATGAATGAAAGATTGTGGTAAATAATACATTGTATAAGTAACGTTTGACAAAAGTCGTAGTAACAATGTACACTAATTATAAACATTATAATGTAAGAATTTTTATAGAAGTGAGGTGCATGGCGGATGTCTGAACATCAATTAAAGGATGCATTAGATACCCTGAAACAAACTGGAGTACGTATTACACCTCAACGTCATGCTATACTTGAATTCTTGGTCGATTCCATGATTCACCCTACAGCCGATGATATATATAAAGCATTAGAAGGAAAATTCCCTAATATGAGTGTTGCTACTGTTTATAACAACTTAAGGGTATTTCGTGAAGTTGGACTTGTTAAGGAATTAACGTATGGCGATGCATCTAGTCGTTTTGATTTTGTAACGTCGGATCACTATCACGTCATTTGTGAAGGTTGCGGAAAGATTGTTGATTTTTCTTATCCGGGACTTGATGAAGTTGAGGCTTTAGCTGCACATGTAACGGGATTTAAAGTTAGTCACCACCGTATGGAAATTTACGGATTGTGCAACAGCTGTGAAAAGAAAGAAACACATTAAAACAAGCTATTTATAACTTGTTTTTGCATTGATTTAAAAAAGAACGGCAGAATTTAGCCGTTCTTTTCTGTGTGCTATTTAAGCTTCTTACGATTATAGCTTTCATCAAATTCTTTACCTTCAAGATCCTTGTCCAATGTGAGAGGTTCTTTACAATACATACACATATCAACACGTCCTAATATCTTTGTGTGTTTCCCGCAATTTGGACAGGTTACTTGAACAGCTTTTGTTGATAGCATACCAATCCAGAAATAAACAACCGTACTTGCAATGATCGACAACATACCTAACATCATGAAAATCGTCATCACCCACATGTTTGTACGGAAGAAAACACCGATATACATAATGATAAATCCAACAAAGATTAAGCTTAAAGCGAAGGTTCTTATTTTATTGATTTTACTTGTATATTTACGAGCCATACTTTGCCCTCCTAATGACGATAAAGCGAGTTTAGCGCTTTCTATCCTTATGCTTTTTAATCTTATCAGAAATGATATTTTTTTGGTACTAGTTTTAGAATAGAGGAATAGAAACTCGCTTATCCCATTCTTAACAGGCAGTAAGACTCCGACTTCAAGATTCGAGAGAAACAAAGAAGATAACTGGGAGATAACTGCCTATAAAGATCCGATAAGTCTCGCTTTAATAGAAGAGGGTTTTTTAAGACTAATGTAGAAACATTATTAAAGCCAATATAATGGAGGATGATGTTGATGGAAGATATTCTCCGTCCAATTTATCAAGAACGTGCAAGCCACCCAAATACTTTAGCAATCGTTATGATTGAAAAACGAAACGAAACTTCACCATTAACAGATAATCTAGATGTAGCTTTATTAGTCATTGTGTCAGAACTGAATCACCCTTTATATGTAAAACATTATGAATATGATGATAAAAAAGCTTCTTTGACTGTCATGTCAAAAGATGATGTAAACAAATCCATTTTACTTGGAACAAACCGCAGAATGGTTGATTGGATTTTGAATGGAAAGGTCCTATTTGACCGAAATGAATACATAGCTGAACTAGTTGAGCGTCTGAGAACATTTCCGTTTTCAGAGAGAAAGTTGAAAATAGGGATTGAATTCGCCAAGTTGATTCGACGTTATTTGGAAGGAAAAGTATTCTTTGAATCAAATCAATTATTAGATACATACAACCATATTGTTCATGCGCTGCATCATTTAGCAAGATTAGAAGTCATTGATAGGGGGTTTTACCCCGAAGTAACAGTTTGGAATCAGGTTAAACAAATCGAGCCCCAAATTTATAAGCTATATAAAGAGCTTATTGAAGGAGAAGAATCTCTTGAAAAAAGACTGGAGCTTTTATTCTTGGCAAGCGATTTTCTGATCCATTCAAAAACAGAAGTCGGTGCAGGCCATATTCTATCCATTATGTCTGAAAGAGACTCCTGGTACTTCCATGAGTTATATCAACATCCTGAATTACAACATTACTCCGTGGACTTAAGTGTTTTATTGGAGTTTTTAGTAGAAAAGAAATATGTATCTATAGAAAGACAACAAACAAAAGGCAAGGGAGTTTTTCATAGAGTATATTTTGTTGATAAAAAGTGTTGACTTAGTTTTTTGTAGATGTTATATTATTATTCGTCGCTGTTACTTATAACGCAGCGGCGATCATTTTGTCTCCGACTTGATTGAAAAAAGTTTTTTGAAAAACTGTTGACGATACGAGTTGGAAATGATATATTAATAAAGTCGCTTCTGATGAAACGACAACAAATGATCTTTGAAAACTAAACAAAACCAAGCGTGCCAACGTTAATTTCGATTAACAAAAAACGTACTATATAGTACAAAACTTTTATGAGCTATATCAAACACTTTATTGGAGAGTT
>NZ_KV917372.1:0-2028279 GCF_002019635.1 Metabacillus halosaccharovorans
AATTAACACAAAACCTTCCAAATCTAAACAAACGGAAGGTTATTTGGCATGCTTATTTTTAGTATAGCATGATATATTTTAAGTTTTTAATGAAAAATATTGACAAACTATTAGCTGGTTTAGTTAAACAAGTTTATTTCGATTATACAAATTTTAACATAAGTTCTTAAAGAGGTTTCCGGCTTATTTCAAATTTTTGCACACCAAATATACCATCAAAAACGGAATTTTTAAGCAGTTCTTAATATCTTCACTGTAGAATGTTTGGAATTCCGGCAAGAACCTAAGAGGAGTTGTTTTACCCGTTCAGATTTGGCAATAGTTTTTGTTTGGTTAATATATTTGAACCAGAAAAGGTAGTTATCCAAGAACTTGGTCGCCACACCTTTAAATCTTTGCATAAATTTCTTGAGCTGAGCGTGATAAGCATTGACGTGTTGGATATGGTAAATTGACTTCTTGACGTAAATTCCCTTTCGAATATTCACAATTTCGTGCTTTAGCTCTTTTTCTGCTGCAAACTTCATATAATTGGTTGCGTTATCCGAGCATAACAAAGCGTTATTTTCTATAAATTGACCCAATACACGATCTATCTCAGTACTTTTAATTCTCCCTGTGCCGGCCATTTCCGAAATTACTTGTCCATTTCGATCCTGGGCTACAAGCACGCATATTTGTTCATTAGAAATGCCCCTTTTTGTAGCTACACCGCCTCATTTACGGGCCTCACGGTGGGAGATATCTTTTTTGCCTTTGTGACTTTCCAAAAAGTAAGTTTCATCACTCTCGACAATTCCTTTTAATTTACTGTGGCCTAATGACCTAAGAGCATTAAGGATTTTATGCCGCCAATAGAAAGCGGTTGAGCTATGTGTTTTTAAAACATCAGTGATTTTAGGCAACGTATAGCCATCAACCATCATCTTGAAGTATTCCATCCATTTACTTGGGTAATGGGTGCACGATAGGGGAGTGTTAGTCATATCATTGAACGTTTTCCCGCAATCTTTACAGAGGTATCATTGCCTTCCTCGATATTTTCCGTTCTTTTTAACCAAGACACTTCCACAATGTAAACAAGCATGGCCTTCGTGAAATCGACTTTCACGGATATCCTTAATTATCTTTGCTACGTATCCTTGATCTGCCGGAAACAATAGAAACTTAATCGCATTATATAACTTAAATTGTTCTGATTTAGGTAGTTCTGAGAATCCCTGGAATAAACTTTCCCACATTTTTACCGCCTCCTAGAACGCAATTATAGCAAGGTCCAATTAGTATCGGGAAAAAACAACAATCTATACGAAAACAGCCTTTGTAAAAAAGCGCTATAGTTTAAGTGATAAATGCGCCCATTTACCACAAAAATGCGCCTTTTAACAATCTTTCATAGGATTAATGAATCTTTCAGTCGAATATCTAATCTTATAGCATAGAACATTCTTAAAAGGAGTGAAGAGGTTATGAAAACACGTGTAACGGAGATATTCGGCATTAAGTACCCAATTGTCCAAGGAGGACTTGCTTACCTTGCTTATGCCAAACTAGCTGCAGCTGTATCAAATGCGGGAGGACTTGGACAAATAACTGCGGCAACACTACGTACACCTGAAAGACTTAGAGAGGAAATCCGTAAAGTACGGACACTCACCGATAAGCCCTTTGGTGTGAATCTAGCAATTGCAAAACACGATGGTCAATATAAAGAATTACTTGAAGTGGCTATTGAAGAAAAGGTACCAGCCATTTCGATAACTGGAGGTAACCCGCAACCAGTTTTAGAAAGAATAAAAGGATGCAATATTAAAACGCTAGTTTTAGTATCGGGAGTTAGACAAGCACAAAAAGCTGAAGAATTAGGTGCAGATGCTGTAATGGCAGTAGGTCAGGAAGGTGGAGGTCATTTAGGACGTGACGATATTGGCACAATGGTGCTTGTTCCTCGTGTCGTAGATTCTGTTTCCATCCCAGTATTAGCAAGTGGAGGTATTGGTGATGGGCGCGGGTTATTGTCAGCATTCGCTCTAGGTGCGGAAGGCATTGAAATGGGTACTCGTTTTATAGCTACTCAAGAATGTGTTCATGCAAATGAAATATACAAGCAGGAAATTCTTAGTGCGAAAGAGACAGATACAGTTGTGATAAAGAGAACATTAGGTTCACCGGGACGAGTGTTGAAAAGTCAATATGCGCTGGGTATTATCGAGCGTGAACAGGAAGGGGCAACCTATGAAGATCTGAAAGAAGTAATTAGCGGTAAAGCTAATACTAGATATATATATGATGGGGATGAAACAGAAGGGTTTGGGTGGGCTGGTCAGGTAATCGGTCTTATCGATCATATTCCAACAGTTCAAGATTTATTTGATGAAATGATATTAACTGCAGAAAAAGGATTGAGTCGTTTGCATAAGATTTTTTAACATTATAGTTTGATTACTTAGTTTTTTGGTATCTGTTAATTAGATAAATACACTTTGATAGAAGTACTCACGGATTATAAAAAAGATTGCTCAATATCCGTGAGTACTATTTCATGTTAGTTCCGTAAATCTAAGTCTGAACGTAACATCCCATATACAATGCTATCTGTCCATTCATTCTTATTCCAAAAATCCTGAATAAAATGAGCTTCTTTTCTCATTCCTATACGCTCACATAATTTTTGTGAAGCTTTATTTCTTGCATCAAGATTTGCTTGTATACGATGCACATTAAATGTATCAAATAACGTCTTGACTAAACTACTCACGGCTTCTGTAGCAAAACCCCTTCCTGAAGAATCATTAGAAAAGCTATAACCAATTTCAACGGTATCTTTCATAGATGTATACCAAACAGATAAATCACCAATTACTTTTGTATTGTTGACTACTGCCAAACTTAAAGATGTTTCTTTTGTAAGTTCTCTATTTTCTAGCTTTTTATTAAATTCTTCATGCATATTTTCAATTGTCCACTTATCATGTAAAAGATATTTACATGTATCATCGTTGTTATAAATAGTAAATACATCATGTAAGTCATTACTTGTATAAGGTCTGATTGTTAATCTTTCAGTTTTAAATTCCAAAAATGCTCCTCCTCTCTGATGCCTGAAAAAGGACTAGTTGACATCCTATTCCAATTTTAATCTATTATGATTATAAAATGAACAGGCAGTTTGATAAGAAGGTAATTTCTGATCAAGAAACAAAATATGCATAAAGAATGAAAAGGGATGGAGAGTGAAACTATGAGTGTGGATTGGAAAAAAGACCGTTTTAGAGCTATAGAACGTGGAGAAAATCCTTTGGTTATTGCAAAAATGAAAAGTGGTTATGCAGTAATTGGGGATACTCAGTTTTTGCCTGGATACTGTGTATTACTTGCATATCCGAAAGTTTACACTCTTAATGATTTAACAATTGAACAGAGAGGTGATTATTTAGTAGATATGAGTCTAATAGGTGATGCCATTCAATCTGTATGTAATCCAAGACGCTTAAATTATTCGATGTATGGAAATTCAGATGCGTTTTTGCATGCTCATATTTTTCCTCGCTATGAGTGGGAACCTGAGGATAAGAAACCTTATCCAGTTTGGCAGTATGGTGATTTATGGCATTGGGAAGAGCTGCAATACAGTGAGGAAAAACACGGTGAGTTAAGAAAGAAAATAAAAGAAAAATTAATTGAAATAATGAAGGAGAAATATGGTGATTAACCCTACCTTCTTTCCAACCGGTGCAAGAGTATTAAGACAAAAATAGCATTATGGCACCTTTTCTTCATGCAATAACACATCAAGTTAGTGCATGAAGGTAAAGTTTTTAATATTTATAGAATATGTCTTTAAAAGAAAAATGGAGGAGTTAAATGGGCGAAATGCAGGTTATCAATTTAGATAGAGTATCCTTTCAATTAAAAGAAAGACATAACTTCGAATGGCTAACAAACATGGGAGAAGTATTCAGTGTTTTTGATGAGCAAGACTCAGGGAATATATGTTTTGGTATTGAAAAAGATGGAGTAAAAAAATTTGTGAAGTATGCAGGTGCAAAAACAAAAGAATATACCGGACAACCAGAAAAAGCGATCGAGATATTAAAGAATTCAATTTCCCTATATGAAAATTTGCGACATAAACACTTGATAAATTTACTTGAGCATTTTGAAAAAGATACAGGATACGTGTTGGTTTTTGAGTGGTTTGAAGGTGAATGTCTTCACTCCCATTGGTCATTCCCGCCACCACATAAATACACTCACCCAGAGTCACCTTATTATCGGTTTAAAAAATTACCAATTGAACAACGTTTAAAGTCATTTAAAAATATAGTAGAATTCCATCTAAATGTAGAAAGGAATGATTATGTAGCAGTTGATTTTTACGATGGGAGTATTTTATATGACTTTAAAAATAATATCACGAAGATTTGTGACATTGATTTATATAAGAAAAAACCATTTATCAATCCAATGGGGCGACTGTGGGGATCATCTAGATTTATGTCCCCGGAAGAATTTGAGTTAGGTGCCAAAATTGACGAAAGAACAAACGTATTTAATATGGGAGCAATCGCATTTGGATTGTTAGGTGGAGAACTTGACCACTCATTTTCTAAGTGGGATGCTGGACAGGAACTTTATCAAGTAGCAAATAAGGCAGTTAAATTAGATAGAGTAGAAAGATATTCAACAATAGAAGAATTCCTATCTGCTTGGGAAACAGCTTCAAAACAGGGGGTGAAACCTAGGACAGTATAGCATATTAATCAGTAATCTTTATATGTATCGAGTAGTTTTTTCTTCAAGGAGTGCGTTATTGATTAACTACATTAAAGCGCTTTTCTTGAACAAAGAAAGGTGCTTTCTCATGTTAGGGACAGATTGGAGAAAATCACTTAGAATGGGAAGAGGGATTGTGATGCGTTTTACATAAAATACCGGAGCAGGGTAGTACAGTAACGGATATTGTGTTACTGTATTACCTTGCCTACTTTTATAGTAGAAATTAATAAAAAATGTCAACAAGAAATATTTGGTTGGCATTTCAAAACCTATAGGAATTAGTTTGAAAAGAGTTCTACATAGGACCCCAATGAGTTATAAGAACCTTTGTATATCTAAATTTATTTTGTTAGCTTCTGCAATAATATTTTTAATTAATGATTCAACTGTTTGACTTTTAGCTAATCTTGGGCTTTGACCAGACCAAAGTGACACGAAATCTAGATTATTTTGATCACTAGAAGTCTTCCTAATATCCTGGGTTAGTATATTAAGAACAGGGAAATCTGGCAAAAATCTTTCGTGCCTCTGCATTTCTAAAATAAATTTATTTTTTATTCCTCTTGCCCATTTACCAGAAAATGAACGAGTTAATACAGTATTATCCTCGGTAGCATTAAGTATTGCCTCTTTATGTATCTTATGTGCTCCACTTTCAATACAAGTCAGGAAAGCAGTACCCATTTGTACACCCTTTGCCCCTACACAAATTGAAGCCATTAACCCTCTTCCATCCATAATACCTCCTGCGGAAATAACCGGAATGTTTACATTGTCAACAACTTGTGGGATAAGTGACATTAAACCAACTAAACTCTCCTGATACCCATCGATAAAGTTCCCACGATGTCCACCGGCTTCACTTCCTTGAACAACAACAATATCCATTCCTGCTTTTTCATTTTCAACTGCTTCTCTAACAGTAGTAGCAGTACCCACCAAAATTATGTTATTTTTTTTCAGTTTAGCAATTACTTTCTTAGAAGGAATGCCAAATGTAAAGGAACAAATAGGAACCTTCTCTTCAATTACGACCCCTATTTGATCAATAAATGTTTCGAAAACAGTGTTAAAATTAGGGATTTCAACACTATCTTTTCCAGGTAAATCCAGTTGTTTGCGAATAGGGTTTAATATTTCGTTAACTGATTTTACTTCTTCCTCTATAACATCATATTCATCAGGAACAAATAGATTTATACCGAAAGGGTTTGATGTTAACTGTTTTATTTCTTTAATTTGTTCCCGCATTTGGTTAGGTGTCATATAACCTGCACCAATCATTCCTAGACCTCCAGAATTTGAAACCTCGGCTACTAATTTCGAAGTTGATACTCCGCCAGCCATAGGAGCTTGTATAATCGGATATTGAATTTGTAAAAGTTCTGTCATTTCATTCTTTAGCATAAATCTCACCTCGTGATTTTAAATACATTCTTTTTTTGTGATGATCCGTGGTATTCTCCTTAAATTGTATTCCAAATAAAAGTATTCCTGCTCCAATTAAAATGACACTAGCTGCTCCTATCAATGCTGTATTAAAATTATACTTCTTAAAAGGAAAGGAACCTGCTAAAATTGCCCCAAGCAAATATCCTAAGTAATATAACCAGCAATTGTATTTGAAAAAGAAAGTTCTTTTTGCATAAGTGGAAGAATAGGAGTATATGCAAATCTTCCAATCCCCATAGCAATGACTAAAGACAACATTCCTCCTAAAAAGTTACTCTATTTAAAGGATATCTGTTTTTTGGTATATTGAATAATACATAATAATGATAGTTGCTATCAGTTAATTAGATGGCTAAATGGAAGTTGGGGGAGTAATACAATGGATTTGCATACATTAAAAATTTTTCAGACTGTTGCTAAAATGGGAAGTATTTCTCAAGCAGCAAGAGAACTTCAATATGCACAGTCAAATATCACAATGAAAATACAGCAGTTGGAATCGGATCTTCAAACAACGCTTTTCTATAGACATAATCGCGGAACTGCATTAACAGCCAAAGGAAGCTTGTTGCTAACATATGCAGAAAAAATATTCGATCTTATTGAAGAAACTCAAAATATGATGACTGATGATCAAACACCAAGAGGTCCGTTAATCATTGGTTCAATGGAAACAACCGCTGCAGTTCGATTACCAAGCGTACTTTCAAAGTATCATAAAGACTTTCCTGAAGTAGATCTAACGATAAAAACAGGTTCTACGGAAGAAAATATTCAAGGAGTACTTCAGTATGAACTTGATGGAGCATTTGTAGCTGGACCTATTAAGCGCCCCGAACTGATTCAGAAGGAAATATTTGAAGAGGAATTGGTACTAGTTACTGATACAAAACATCCACCTATTTCTTCTATTAAAGATATTCAAACAAGGACGATGCTTGTATTCCGTACTGGATGTTCTTATCGGGAAAAGCTTGAACAATGGTTACAGCAAGAGAGGATAATCCCAAATAAAATAATGGAATTTGGCACCCTGGATGCAATCATTGGTTGTGTATGTGCTGGACTTGGTCTAAGTATGCTACCACTGAGTGTGGTTGCAAAGCATATACAAGAAGGAACCCTTAGACAGCATTCAATTCCGAATGAATATGGAATAGTAAAAACAATATTCATTTATAGAAAAGAAAGGTATGTAACTACGCCTTTATTTAAATTTATAAATACATTAGGTAATTAAAGTGAGCTTTTACGTTTAATGGGTTGAAAATTGTCTTAAATCAAAAGCTCTTGAAGGATTTACTTAACCTAACGGGTGATCTCGGATAATAACAGTCTTCAGCAATCAAGCTCTTTCCTGGAACAAGGAAAGGCGCTTATTTCAATTTAAATTCATTTTATTAAAGAAAATAGTGAAAGTAATTGGATATTTATGTTAAAATATTTTGGGATTGTGAGAAATGAGGTGTTACGGTTGATAAGTGCTTCTACTTGGTTTGATCCCTATGTTTTGGAAGTTCTTGAAATACCAATAGCTATTATTCTAGGAACGCTATCAGCATGGATTACCAGGATCGTAATACTTGGCCCGTTAATACATGTTTTACTGTCTTTGCTATTTTATATGTGGGTTTGGGGATATTTTTATTCATACAATTCATCACAATTTTTTGCTATACATATGAATCACTTGGAGTCATATCTAATAGAAGGATTTTTTATTGGTGTTACTTGGGTGTTATCAAAGGGCTTAGTAAGTACAAGAAAGAAGAATGTTTACTAATATAATAGTTTGAATACATACTTAATAACCTTAAGTCATCAAGCGCTTAGATTGAAGACCATGCCTTTAAGAAGAGGGATAATATATTCAATTGAAATATAATTTAAGCAATATTCTAATCTAAATAGGAGATAAATTATGAGGAAGTATTACTTATTGCTGTTATCATTTGCAATTATTATCATAAGTGGGTGCGGATATAATGGTGAATATGTACGTTGGGGAGATACTGTACCTGTTGTGAACACAGACAGACTAGAAAAGAATAATATTCCTTATAAGATTAAAGACAATAAAGTTTATATTCCAGAAGATGCCTTTGATAAAGCAATTTTTTGTTGTTCATAGTCCTTTTCATAAAAGTAGGTTAGCCAAAGAAGTACCGAGATTATAAACATGTATATGATTAAGAACAAATTCATATGAAAGGTGCTGCAAGTAATGAAAATCAAAATGATTATTTTTCTAACATCTTCAAAAAAAGAAAATACTACATCGGAATTAGTCATGAAAACAATTGAATCGACTATTCGTCCTGTTAAAGGAGATATAATTCATGACCCTGGATTTGACTCGAGATTTCATAATGGATATGAAGTTGTAAAAGTTACTATAAATTATGAAAGAAATGAATGCTATGTATCTCTACAACCCCTTGCAATAGAATTAGAGGAAATTGATATCAAAGACTATTTAGACAAACTTGTAGCAAATGAATGGCGTATTGTTTCAAAAGAAGAATTATTAATTTCATGAGTTATTGTTTGCTAAAGAGACAGGTTAGTTAACTTAAAAAAGAATAAAATATTGTGAGATAATATTATTGATTTTCTAGCTGTTATGGAGTTGAGAAAGTCAAAAAAAGAGAACCCGCCTAATTTTGGGCGAGTTCCTTTTATATGCTATTGTTTTTTTAGGCGTTTTTTATTAAAGCCCTTATTCCAACCCGTCGATCACCATTTCTTTAACCGGCAAGAAGTTTTCTCCCGTTTCCAGATAGGTTATCGTGACTTTGTCGTTTTCCTGGAGATATATGGCCAACGGTTGATTTTCAGATGAGATGACGAAATTTTTACGATTGTCTAAAAGAAATGAAACAATCGTGAAATCACCGGTTTTTTCTTTGTAAACACGTACTACTGTTCCTGTTACAGTTTTTTCTTCTGCATCAGATGTTCCATCTACACTGCTTCCACCTTTTTGCAAGGCGATTTTATAATTCTTTAATGCTTCGTTAGGTGTAGCGGCATATACAGATATTTCCGGATTGGCAGCAGAAACAATAAAGTAATTTTGTAAAAAGCCGTTAGAGTCTAAAACAGGTGTTAGCCAGCTGGCTTCTCCATAGAAATTATATAAAACAGGCATTTCGCCATGCCATTTTTTTTCGATGAATTTCTTTTCGATTATTTGCAGAGCGCCTTGGGAATCCATATATGATTCTTCAAGATTTCCAGTATAGTAAGTTGCTTTACCGGTTCTTGAGTTAGTGAGGGAGTATCCCAACATAGAATCGACGCCTTCTTTAGGGCTTGTAAAATCGGTAAAGTAATACATATCACCATTTTCATCAAAAATAGGGCTGACATTCGCTTCCGTTCCTTCATCAGAAGGCAGTTTTACATCAGATTTGCCAAAAATACTATTCCAAAATCCGTGTATATAATTTCCATAGTAGCTGTTCTGTAAGCTAACTGTTTCAGGGGAAACAGCTCCATCAATGAATGAAGGTACGTCAGCTAGTTTATAGTCTTTCGTATCCCCGTTTTTAGGATCTACCATAACAATTCCTTCCACCTTGAAACCATTACGTGCTGAAACATATTGGCCATAGGTACGGAGATAATATGGTTTTCCTTCTTCGTCAATTTCTAATTGAACATCTCCATAAAAAATATGTTTAGGGTAGTTCATTCGAATATGACGCTCCACTTTTTTATTAAAATAAGAGGAGGGTGTATAGGTCATTTCAGATTTAATAAATTTAGGGTTTTTTGATGAATCAGTAGCACTTAACGTGAAATATCCAGGTATTTCGTCACCATTAAGCCATTTGAAAAATCCGGAAAATTCAACAGGCGCGATATAAACAAACTCGCCATTTACCTTTTGAATTTGTAGATGTCCAAGTTCATAATAACTCGTATTTGGTACTTGACCAAATGCCTTTTTCATTTTATTTCTTGCAAACTCCGGCGGTACACTTGCAGGTGTTTTGGTTTCATCAAATGCTTTAATTTCGACCGATTCCTTCATATCAGCATATTCGAATTTTTCATTTGCATTAAAGAAAGGTGCTGAGAGAAGATATATGCCAAATACTAAACTTCCTAAGAAAATAACGCCCTTTATTATTCTTTCCTTACCTGAAGCAATCATTGCTCCCAATGCAGAAACAACTATCATAAAAATCCATAATGATGAAATATTGCGGTCTAAATTGCTCATGTAATAAAACGCAAACGTCCCGATCATAATGAGGGCGAGTAGTGTGCTAATAGCCCCTATACTGAGTGTTTTTTGAGCTGTTTTGTTTTCTTTCTTTGCTGGCTTTTTCTTTGTAAAAGGAATAATCAGAATGGCTGAAACGAGCCCAATAATAAGAGAAAAGATAAGAATATTGACCATGATGCTCTCCCTTCGGTTTGTGTATATTCTTAATACGGTTTACGTTCATGAATGGTTTCATTTATTTGTTGGTATCGTTTACCAGCATATTTGAGTCGTTAAAAGGAGGGGACGATTCCTCTCCATTTTTCATTTGGGGATTTAATAATGAAATGTTTGAAATGGATAGTTTTTGTGTCTTAAATCGCCATAGTTATTTAGGGCTACCTCTCCTAAAATAGAACTATAAGCGCTTTCAACAAATAAAAAGAGAAAGAAGGGGTTGGGAATGAATTCTAAAGCAATAACACCGTTTCCTAGATTGATAGCAGGCATTTCAATTGCAAACTTTGGGTACATTGTTGGGGCGATTGTTCCGATTGCATTATTACTTACAATGAAATTAGCTATGCTTGATCCTGAAAATGTAACCAAAAACTTTAGTATTGTATCAATTGTTAGTGCTTTAGTAGGGATTGCAGGTCTTTATTTGGCAGGGTATATAAGTGACCGTACATCGTGGAAATTTGGCCGGCGTCGTACTTGGATTTTAATAGGGGCATTAACAGGTGGTGCAGCACTTTACATGGTTGGTGCCGCTCAATCAGTAGTCATGGTGTGTGTGACATTCGCAATTGCTAAATTTTTGTTAAGTTTTATCATGAGCTCTGTATATGGACTAATTCCTGATCAGGTTGATGAAAGCAAGCGAGGTACTGCTTCGGGGATTATAGGGATCATCTCTCCACTCGGAATTATGCTTGGTATTAATGTCATGCTTATTTTCAACAGCTGGAGTATTGAATTTAAATTTTTGTTACTAGGGCTAGTTGTGATTGTATCCGCTATCATTTCTTGCGTTTTAGTAAAAGAAGAGCAAGTCATCTACCAAAAGCAGAAACAAACATCAGAATCAGTATCTTTTGGGCAAAAACTGGCACGTATTTACCCAAGTCCAAGAAAATACCCGAATTATTCGTTTGGGTTATTAACAAGATTTTTCATGGCAATCGGGTATGCAGCTTCAACATATACAAGTGTTTATTATTTAGAGCATTTCGGTGTTTCTCCTGAAAATCTGACACATTATGTATCAACAAGCATGAATATAACCGTTCCATTACTTGCCATCTTTAGTATACTTGGCGGTTTTCTATCAGATAAAGTTGGACGCCAAAAACCGTTTATTTATAGCTCGGCACTTGTAACGGCAATCGGAATTATAGGTTTTGGCTTTTCACCAAGTATTACGATTTCCTATATTGCGGCAGCGGTGATTTCGATGGGATTTGGAATGTTTTTAGCAGTCGATATTGCCATAATGACGAGAGTATTACCGAACAAAGAAGATGCAGGAAAAGACATGGGGATTGTCAATATAGCGAATGATATTGGTGCTCCATTTGCAAACTCGATCGCAAGCCCGCTCGTATCTGCAGGAGGTTATCCATTATTCTTCGGTGTCCTTTCTATTTTTGCAATATTGGCTGGAGCTGTTGTAAAACCAATACCGGAATTAGAAGTGAAAGAAGAGGATGACGATTTATTGATTGCTAAGTAATTTTAGGTGCTCCGCGTTTCCTTACGTGGAGTTTTATCTCTTTTATTTAGGAGGAGGGAAAAAATTGGCTATGATCATCACAATTGCAGCGCTGATATTACTGGAAATCTTTATAACACCATGGATGTTAAAAAGAAAAATGTTGAGGAGGAATAGAACATGATACAAATTACCCAACTTAGAACAGAAAATCAGGAACACTTATTTGGGACAGATATTTTACACCCCCGATTTAGCTGGACATTAAAAAGCAACAAACAAAATGTGATTCAACATGCGTATCAGATTCATGTGTTTGAAATCGATAGTTTTGGAAGAAAACAGATCATATGGGATACAGAAAAGGTTGAATCTGATGATTCTGTTCATATTTCTTATAAGGGTCCGCAACTGCGTAGTAGAGCACACTATTGTTGGAAGGTTCGAATATGGTTTTCTACCAATGAATACACATCATGGAGTAAAGAAGCCCATTGGGAAATGGGATTCCTAAATTCAAACGATTGGGTGGCAAAGTGGATTGAACCCATACAGGAGAGTGTAATAGAAGAACCGGAGCTTACATTGGAGGATATGTTTTTAAACAAGAAAAAAGGAGAGCAGATTTCGCCGGAAAAAAGGCTTCATCCACCTAAATTGGTGAGAAAATCATTTTCCATAAAAGAAAAGGAGATTGCTAGAGCAAGATTATATATTACTGCACATGGCCTCTATCATGCAAGAATCAACGGAAAAAAAATAACGGATGCTGAATTCACACCGGATTATACGTCTTACTCTAACTATCTTCAGTATCAAACATATGATGTCCTTCCTTTCTTGGAAAAAGGGGAAAATGTTCTAGGTGTTATTTTAGCGGATGGCTGGTATGCAGGCAGAATCAGTATTCCTGGGGGTAGTGCTCAATTTGGAAATAAATTGGGATTACTTGCTCAGTTGGAGATTACTTATAGTGATCAATCAAGTGAAGTGATTGGAACAGATTCCTCATTTATTTCTTCGGAAGGTGAATATATTTACAGTGATCTTTTTATCGGAGAAAAACAGGATCGTAACTTAGAGAAGGTGGGCTGGGATTGTCCAGGTTATGAAGACGTAGCTCAAAAGTGGAGAAACGTTGAAGTTACGAATGACACATTAGATCATTTACGTGCTCAATATGGTGAGTTTGTTAAACCAATGAAGAACATCTCGCCTATCAATATCTCGAAGGACAGTAATAACGTGTATGTAGTAGATTTTGGGCAAGTTATTGCAGGCAGAATTCGACTGCACTTACAAAGCACCAAAACACAAGAAATTAAAATCGAGCATAGTGAAGTGTTAAATGAACGAGGAGAATTTTTAAGCAATATTGTCGGTAGAAACAAAGATCAAACAGATTATTATCTTTCTCGTGGAGATGCTGAGGAAATATTCGAGCCTACTTTCACGTTTCACGGTTTTCGTTATGTTCGAATAACAGGGTATGATGGTGAGCTTCGTCCTGAAAATATTTCAGCGATTGTTTTGTATTCAGATTTGAGGGAAACAGGTAATTTTTCCACTTCAAACACGAGTATCAATCAACTTTGGAATAATATTCAATGGAGTCAACGCGGAAATATGTTATCGATACCAACCGATTGCCCTCAGCGGGAAAAGGCTGGTTGGACAGGTGATCTGCAAGTTTTCGCTCCAACGGCTGCATTTAATATGGAGGTTGACTCGTTTTTATCAAGGTGGCTATGGAATCTGATGGTAGAACAGACCGATGAGGGGGAAGTACTGAACTACTGTCCGGCGCCTAAGGATATTTGGAATGATCTAAAGTTTACCGGCTCGATTTCTTCAGCAGGCTGGGGAGATGCCATAATCATTGTTCCATGGATTCTTTATCAAAAATACGGAGATAAAAGAATTTTGGAGCAATGTTATCCGGCAATGGAAAAATGGATGAAGTATGTACAAGAAAGTGCAGCAGCTAATAAAGAAAGCGATATGTCACCCTATTTGTGGGACACAAAATTTCATTATGGCGACTGGATGATTCCGAGCTTTATGTTAGGTGAAAAACCGTTAGGACCAATTGAATCAGCCAAAGCCACGAAAGATAGTATGGCAACAGCTTTTTATGCTTATTCTGCTAAGCTTTTAAGTGATATTTCTATGGTGCTTACCAATTACGAAAAAGCTGAATCTTATCTTCACTTACATCAAAAAGTCAAGAATGCCTTTGTAAGTGCATATGTGAAAGACTCCGGGCTGTTAACAGCTGATTACCAGGGTGTATATACAATTGCACTTACTTTTAAATTATTGTCAGGAAAACAGAAAACAATGGCAGTGAATAGATTGGTAGAACTGATTCGAAACAATGATTATAAAATCGATACAGGATTTTTATCCGTTCCGTATATCATGGATGTTTTATGTGATCATGGCTATGAAGACATCGCCCATAAACTTCTTTTTCAGAGGGAGTGTCCTTCCTGGCTTTATGAAGTGGATCAAGGGGCCACAACAATTTGGGAATCGTGGGAAGCAATTAAACCGGATGGCACAGTCGGAGATTTTTCCTTTAACCACTATGCATTTGGATGTATCGGTGACTGGTTGGTGCGTTACTTTGGCGGATTAACTCAAATAGAACCTGGATACAAAGTGTTTAAGGTTGAACCACATTGGTGTGATCAAATAAAAGAAGTAAAAACAGAGTATAAATCCGTTTATGGACAGATTAGAGTCGAATGGAAAATTGTTAGTGGAAATGAAATGGTTCTTAACGTAGAGGTTCCGCCAAATTCAAGTGCACTTATTTCATTACAACATATAAATCTAAAGGATCTTTCGAGATTTGAGGAACAATTTGAAGGATATACAGAGCTTGAAAGTGATAGCCATTTAAAGTTCACAGTACCTAATGGTAAATATGAATGGCGTTATCAATTAGATGGTCAATTTGTTAGGAGTTAAATAATATATATGTAGACCGTACCATGGTGTACGTGTAAAAAAACTGTAATTGATAAGCTTTATTTTCTATTTTCTTAATATATTTACTATTATCAAAATTTATTTACTATTTTTCTAGTTTATTTTCGATTATTGAATTTTATAAACTATTTGTCAAATTTCGACAAGTTTCAACGTGATTACAAAAAAAAAGTCTGTCTCAATAAAATAGTTCAAAATTAAAAACCAACGGCTTAATCAACTAATTATTGATTAAGCCGTTGGTTTTCTTTTCGGTATTTGGCAGGTGTAACTCCATGGAACTTTTTAAACGTTTTATAAAAGAACGTAATATTTGTATAGCCGGTTTTATTGGCAATTTGATCAACGGTTAGATCCGTGTTTTCAAGCATTGTACAAGCATTTTTTATTTTTAATTGATGTGAAAGGTCAATAAACGTTTTATTTAGATTTGTTTTGAGCAATCTGGTTAAATGGTTTGGATGGAAGTGGAAATATTCCGCTGTTTTTTCTAATGTGAGAGTGTCATAGTTTTTTTCCATGTAATCTAAGATCTCAGAAATAATTCCTTTTTTCATAACCGGTTGATCGATGTTATGAGGAGAGTCATGATAGATCCTGACTAATTCCGTGAAAATTAACAGCATGTATGAATTTATCGCTTCTTTGGAACATAATTGCGGTTGGCTGTATTCTAATAATGCCTGTAAAATTAACTCTCTTAATTTGCTAGTAGAGTGCTTTGAGAAAATAATGTATCTGCTATCTTCTTTATGTTTATAGATGGTGTTAACAAAAAAGTCTGTAAGTAAATCATTTCCTGATAGTCGTCTAAGTAACGCCGAATCAAAATAACTTGTTCGAATCATAATGTTAATCACAATGTCATTCTCCCCGGCTTGATCAATCGCATGTGTCACATTGGTATCCAGCAGGCACAAATCTCCTTCTTTCAACATCACTTCTTTTCCATTAATCATTTGTTTACAGGATCCCGAAAGGACATAATTCATTTCAATAAATGAATGTTTGTGTGTCGAGAATTTTATATATCGGGGATGTTTTAAAAAGACAACATTCTGCTCCGGTTTGAAAAAGTACTCAGTAGGGACAACGTCTGGTACTTCATTTTGTGGAGACAGGACGAGTTCGGATCCAATAAGTGTAGAAAAACTGTTTGGTTTTTCAGGGGTTCCGGAATACTTTTGTTCGAAACTGTTCATTATCTTTAATTGTTTTTCAAGAAGTGTAGCATTCACTGGGAGACCCCTTTCATATGTGGTGTTTTCTTTCTATTATAATAAAAAACTTGATATTCCCCAAATTGAATTAGTTGAGAAAAAAATATTTTGAAAAATTTTTAAAAAAGTACGCTACTCTTCTTCGTAATTTTTATATATAGGGGGTGAAAGAAAACTTATAAGAAGAAAGGGTAGTGATGAAACATGGCGAGATACCGGATGATTAATACTGATTTTTGGATGACACCGATTGTAGGGGAGGAGTTGACAGCAGATGAAAGGTATTTATATATCTATCTTCTGACAAACTATCATACAACTCAAATTGGAATCTATCGTATTTTAAAGAAACAAATAGCAGTGGAAATGGGGTTTTCGTTAGAGCATATTGAATCTTTAATGGAAAGTTTAGATCAGCAGCACAATTTGATTCGTTACAATCCTGAGACAAGAGAGGTTGCAATGATAAATTGGGGAAATATGATTCATAGTAGAGGTGGTAAACCTGTCATGGATTGTATTGATTCAGAATTAAGGAAGGTTGTAGATACCTCGCTTATTTCATATGTTTTGGATTCTATTAAAAGACCTGAAATTCGTAGTCTTTATGAAAAGTTTTGTGATCGAAATGGTAAGAATTATGAGGAAGGGGACGATACACCTTCACTAGATGAACCGATACGTAGGCAAAAAAAAGAAGAAGAAAAAGAAAAAGAAAAAAAACAACAACAAAAAGCTCTTAAAACAAATATAGAGAATAATCCTAATACGCGAGAACAAAAGCAAAATCAAAACCCAAACGATGTGAAAGAGATTATTGAGTTTTGGGACGATAATGTATTTGGCTTTTCAAACGTGAATGCTAAACAGCAGCTGTTAGCTTGGTTGGTAGATTCCAACTTTTCAAAGCCAAAAGACGTTATTTTAAAAGCTTTAATGATTGCCTGCTCAAATAATAAGCGCAAGTTAAACTATGTTGTTGGCATCCTTAAAAACTGGGAAAATGAATCGTTATTGACCGTTGAAGAAATTGAGGATTATCACGAAAGCAAAAGGCAGGACCAAAACGCAAGAAAGCCAATTCAATCGTTTTCAACCGGGAGAGATATCCCGCGTGGATTTGTTCTTGATCTAACGGCTGGTGAAGAGTGATGAATCTTGCAGAAAAAGGTTTCTTAGGAACGTTGATGAAGGCTGAGTATCTGCTTAAAGATACGGTGATTCAACCTGAGCAACTGGAAAGTACACGTCATAAAGAATTAATGCACAGAATGGTGAAGTTAAATCGAGCGGGAAAGAGCACGGATTTAGTCTCTTTGACAACCTTACAAGACCTTGAATCGTTTGGCGGTATGACCTATCTTAGGGAGCTTGAATCATATGCAGATGTTGAAAAATTTGAAGTTTTAGAAAAGCTCATTCTGGACCTTTGGAAGGAACGGGAAAAGCGTAATATTTTAAACATTGCGGCTGTGAATGATTGGGAGATTGCTAAGGTCATTGCTGAACTGGATAAAATTAATCAAGCCAAGATGGATGATCATACATCACTGGAACAAGCGTTGCTAAAAATCTTTGAAGCACCATGGCAGGATCAACCATTTTCGAAAGGTGTGCCAACAGGCATCAAAAAGCTCGACGAAATGACGGGTGGCTTTCAGAGTGGGGAAGTGACAATCATCGCAGCAAGACCATCAATGGGTAAAACCGATGTCATGCTTCACTTTGCCAAATGGGCGGGATGGGCAGGATATTTACCGCTTATCTTCTCATTGGAAATGCCGGAAACCTTAATAACAAAACGATTAATTGCATCAACAGGTAACATTAACCGCAGTAAATTGAGGGAACCGAAACGAATGCTAAGTGAAAACCAAAAGAAGAAATGGCCGGATGTCATTGGTGAACTGAATGAAACATCCATGCAGATTTTTGATGGAGCAGGACAAACAATCGCTGAGATGAGAGCGAAAACTAGAAAAATAATCAACCAGTTTCCAACGAAAAAACCAATCCTTTTAATTGATTATTTAACCCTCATTCAATCCAGTGAAACATATGGCGGGAATGCTCATTTACAAGTAACAGAAATTTCAAAATCACTCAAAACGATGGCAAAGGATTTTGATTGTGCAGTTATTTGTTTGGCTCAGTTAAATCGCTCGGTGGAATCAAGAGCAAATAAACGGCCGATGATGTCGGATATTCGTGAATCAGGAAGTGTAGAACAGGACGCCGATGTCATCATGTTTTTGTATCGTGAGGCGTATTACGACAAGGAAACGGAAGATCGGTCACTTGAACTTATTCTTTCAAAAAACCGAAATGGTCCAGTTGGTTCAGTCAATGTGAATTATAACGAGTATACAGGAATGATTGAGGAGTAATCGATCAGATATAGTAATGAAGACGTTAAATTCTTAAATCGGGGTGTTATAAATGATTGTAAAAGACCTTTACCTTGAATCTATACGTGATGAGGAATCTTCATTGGCCCATTATATATGCCATTTACTTGAGGAACAGAAAATATCATTAGAAGACGATGTATCCAAAATAGACTTTGATCAAGCTGATCAGCGGAAAGTAGCGGAAATGATTGAAAAGAATAGATTAGGTTTTCAAAAGGTTGGTATTTATTCACTGAAGATGAGTGAGAATGAATTTGTTTTTATCTTTGCTGGAAGTAGGGAACAAGCCACCCAATTCTATATGAAAACATTTCGAGATTTCCCATTGAATTGTATTGAATATTCGCTTGATTTTCATCTTACTAGAGGAATAGGTGTGATTTCGTTCCGGGAGATGAGAAAGGAGTTTGAGAGTTTTCCGGTTGTGGCCGGGTATTTTGAGAGGGAGTGGGTTAAGGAAAATATGGCAGAAACTTTGAATGAATTTGCTTCTGTCTAATTTTAAAGCTTGACCAATTAAAGATTGGTTAATAGGAAAAAGAAGGAAATTATCGTGTTTTGTAGAATAATCATTTAGATAAATGTAGGATGGAGTGAAGAAATTGATGAGATTAAAAATAATTAATAATATAAAAACAAATAATTTTAGCGATAATCTCTTGATGGAAAAGATCACAGGTTTGTGGAAGGAAGCTTCTAATCACTTACCGGACCGAGATATGAATATCTACGGTGTTTATCATGATTACGAAAGTGATTATAAAGGTGATTACAGATTAAGTATTGGAATAGAAGATAGCAAAAGTGACCCTTCACTAGAAATACCGGATCATGAAAAGTATGAAATCTTCAAAGTGGACACAGAGGATGAACAAGGTATTATAAACACTTGGAAAATGATTTGGGAACGTGAGAATTCAGGTGCTTTGAAAAGGGCGTACACATACGATTTTGAGAAATATGATCCTGATGGTGAAATTGAGATATACATAGCAATAAAATAATGAAAAGAGGAATTTATTTTGACAAAAAGGGAACCAGTATATAAGGGTTCCCTATTTTTATTTGATTTTGAGTCAAATAAAAGCTGAAGAGAGGAATTGGGAAAGTAGTATTAATAAAAAGGTTAATGTCAAAGCTAAAATATAAAAGGAGTGATTTTATTGAAAAAATTAGCTAATCTAGTCTTATTATTAGCAACTGTTTGCATTGTACAAGCTTGTAACAATGATGAAGTGTCAGATCCTCCACCGGCAGCTCCTGTGGAGAAAGATGATTCAGTAAATCAAGATACCGTTGACCAAAATGAAAATGCCGACGCAATGTTTAATTTTACTAATTTTGACTTAGATGTAGATTATCCTGATAACAAAAATTATGATGTTGATTATGATAATGAGCAGGATGGTATGGAAGCAGAGATTGAAGATACGTTAAATCAAAACAATCTTTCAGGTGACGAGGCTTTTGAAGAGCTGAAACCTAAATTTGAAAAGTTAACATTTGATCAAAACACAAAGAATGAAGATGTTCTAAGTGAAGTGAAAGAAGTCTTTGAGATTAACGATGATTATACGAGAATCAAAGTGGAAGTTGAGTTTGCAGATGGTACGGAAAAAGAATATAGTGAACAGAAATAAAGATGCAGAGTTTTACCTGCATCTTTTTTGAAAGGTTGTTTTATTTGTGGTTTCCAATAAATGGTGGGACAGTGAACCTGTCCCCCTGTCCAAATTTCATTATTTCAGATGCAGCGCGTTTGTAGCCGCCTTTTTCTTGTAGGAGGGTTCCAAATTCAGTGCAGTTTTGTTTGTATTTTTTATTGTTTAATAAGTTTAGTAATGATTGTTTCAGAGTTTCTGAGTTACATTCTTTTAAATGGATGCCGCATCCTAAACGTTCAACTTGTTGTGCAATCATTTCTTGTTCTTGTTGTTGAGGATAGAGGATTAAGGGGACTTTAAAATATAATCCTTCTTGGGCACTGTTCATTCCTCCATGTGTAACGAATATGTCTACTTTTTGCAGCAAGTCTATCTGATTCACAAAGCTATAAAGAATAAAATTTTCAGGTATAAAAGAAAAATCAGTTTCGTTCATTTTTTTTCCTAAAGATAGGATAAAGGTTGCTTCGATATCTTTAAAAGCTTGAAAGCAGTCCTCGTAAAATTTTTTGTTATCTCCAAATATACTTCCCAGAGAAATATAAACGATTGGTTTTTCACTTTTAGGCAGTGCAACGATTTCTCCTTCTTTTCGATCCGATATAGAAGGGCCTACAAAACAATATGTATGATCAAACACATTTTTGTTTGGAGTAAATTCCGCAGCGGTAAAGACTATATTCAATTTTTCTTTACTACTCAAAGCATCTAAAAGAGGAGGTTTCTTCATATTGTATTTTTTGCATAAATGGTGTTGAATGCTTAATGCTTTAACAAGATGTTTTAAATCTCCTCGTGCAAATTGAAATACCAAATTGAGTAGCTCTTTTGGCATATTTAAGAATGATTCATGAAATGGAAAGGTTGTTGTGGAACAAATGGTAGGAATGTTTTTAATTTGACCTACATATTTACCCCAAGTTGCTAAAGAATCATGAATAATATAGTCAGGTTTTTCTCTGTCGACTTCGCTTAATAAAAAGTCTAACATTTTCTCAGTGCTCTCGATACAAACCCTAAAAACAATGGGAAAGTATTTCAGCTGTTCTTCTGTATAATTTGTATCCTCTAAACGATTGATGCTATAAGGCATATATGTAGCACCAGTTTCTTCAATCTTTTCCTTTAAATCAGGAAAAGAGTAATATAATACTTCTTCTCCTTGATAAATTAACTCTTCCACTAAAGCGAGAGTAGGGTTTGTATGACCATGAGCTGGAATATTAAAAAAGATAGCTTTACCCAAGAAAATTTCTCCTTTAATTAATTAGTAATGTTTTCCTTATTATACACGTGATAACTGAAATTGTTTTATCTTTACTATCAATATTGCAAAAGATAAATGTATAGGAAGAAAAAAGCTCATCTCAGGAGCATGAGGAGACAATCTATGAAAGAGAGTGGAATTATTTAATGGATTTACCAATAAATGGAGGGACAATGAACCTGTCCCTCAGGTCCACAAGGCAGTTACAACAAATAATACAGCTGCGATTAGTCCGCCGATTGTGGAGATTTTCAGTTTATAGCGTGCGTAATCGATGAGGTCCATGTCTAGGATGGATGCGGTTGTAATGGTTGTGTCGCCTAGTGGGGAGGTTAGTGCACCGAATGCTCCGCTGGCGAATACTGCACCGACTGTTAATGGAATGGAGGCTCCGGTGGATACGGCTAGTGTGATGCCGAGTGGCATGAACAATCCCCACGTTCCCCAGGAGCTTCCGATAAAGTAACCGACAACAGAACCAAGAACAAATATAGCCGCAGGAGTCAGATAGGCTGGCAAAAAGCTTCCTAGTGAACTGCTGATAAACTCGGAAAAACCAAGATCTTCAGCTGCTAAGGTTAAGGTCCATATGAGAATAAGGAGGCTGATCGCTTCCATCATCTGATTTCCGCCGTCGTAAAAATGGTAAAGGGTTTCGTTCATTTTCACACGTCTGATCACATAAAAAATAAAGGTTAAAACAAGAGTGATAAATACAGCCAAAAGCATCACAAACGTTGCATCAGCCATAGAGTAGGCCTCGAAAATCGTTTCAGCCCCTTGAGCTATACCGTTTTGCCATAATAAAAATAAAGATAATGATAGCAATAAAAAGACAGGAACAATCAAATGCCATGGCTGTGCTTTCACAAGGGACAATTCTTTTTTAATTCCTATGCGGTGAAATTCGTGTTCTTCTTCTTCCAAATCTTTCTGTGCTCGCTTGTCGGTTTTAGACTTTTTAGGTGTCCAAAACGTCTGCACAATTCCAATGAGAAGCATAACGATTGCATAAAAATTAAACAAAATACTTAATAGGAATACCTCATAAGGGGACATACCTAAATTTAATTCACTTATGCCACCTTCCACTAATGAGACCATAAAGCCGACAAAAGCTGTTGCGACCGGCAGCAGCACGATCATTGATTCTGTTGAAATATCTAATGTTAATCCCACTTTTTGCTTGGAAAGGTTCATTTTTTTGATAAGTGATTTAATAATCGGTCCTATCATCATAATCCGAAACATTGGCATCATAAACGTAAAGGGGAGGGTAAGCCAAATAAAGATAAGAAGTCCTCGTTCAGTGCGAATTTTAGATCCGGCCCATTCTGAAAACCCCTTAATGCCGCCAGATATATTCATCATCCCGACAAGACCACCAAATAAATATAAAAAAACGATGATCTTAATATTTGTTTCATCGGAAAGGGTGGTGACAATGTAGGAAACAGCTTGCTCTGTTCCAGAAAGCAGATCGGCTGAAACTAGAATGGATCCAACTAAAATCCCAACAACTAAACCAGGCAGGATGTTTTTTAACCAAACAGACATGCCAATGACGATAATAAATGGTAATAATGAGAGCCAGGTTTGATTCAAAAGTTACTCCTCCCGGGACAAAAAATACAATGCTTAGATTAGTTTGTCTAGAGAGGAGTTGGATTATGATTGTTCGTAATTATTTTTTCTCAAATGCTGAAAGTACGACTTTTGTTGCTTCTGCAATGAGCTCATCATCATAAGTAGCATCTTTTTCATTTCGGTTTGATAGAATGGCTAAAACAATTGGATCTTCATTTGGTGGCCAAATGATCGCAATATCATTTCTAGTGCCATACGATGCTGCTCCGGTTTTATCTGCTACTTCCCAACCTTTTGGTACTCCGGCACGAATTAATGCATCACCGGTTGTATTTCGCTTCATCCAGTCAATTAAAAGCTCACGTTTTTCTGGTGGAAGAGCATCTTCAAGTGCAAAAGTCTGAAGGCTTGCAGCAAGGGCTTTTGCTGTACTTGTATCATGGGTTTCACCAGGGGCTACATCGTTTAATTCTGGTTCCATTCGTTCAGGATTTGTCATATCATCACCAATTTGTCTTAGGGCATGTTTAAATTCTTCAGGTCCACCTATTTGTTCAAAAATGAGATTTGCAGCGGTATTGTCACTGTAGCGTAATGATGCATCAGAAAGATCCCGAAGTGTCATACCGGTATCGACATGTTGTTCTGTAATTGGACTATATGTAACAAGGTCATCACGGGAATAGGTGATCGTTTCGTTCAGATCTTCAATAGATTTCTGCTGCAAAAGGACTCCTACCGCCAAAGCTTTACTAGTTGATGCATATGCAAATCGTTCATCAGGTCGATAGGAAATGGCCACATCTGTTCCGGTGTCCAGAGCGTAAACTCCCAGCTTAGCATCATATTTTTCTTCAAGTTTAGAAAATTCATCCTGACTAGCAGGTTCATTTTTTTGTTGTACAGATTGAGTTGATTGTGCTGGATCGTTTGAACATCCCATAAGAACTAGAAAGGAAAGTAATAACACAGATGCCAGTTTGTTTTTTGTTTTCATTAAATCTTACCTCTTTCTTTGTTAATTTTGTTTTATCCTAATAAAACTTACATATGTAATACTTAAAATATTACACGTGTAAGTTTTTGGAGTCAACACTTTTTTGTGAGTGTTTTACATCAAATAAATAAAAAAACCCACAGATGTTAATCTGTGGGGAGGATGGATTCTTTCAAATTCACTATGATTTAATAATACCTTCCTTCTTCAATATGGAAAGGGCGATTTCCGATGCAGTACTTCCTCCAGCATCTTTTTCACCTTGTATGTGTACAGCAAAAAAGAACGTATTATCTGCGGTCTCTACATATCCAATAAACCAACCATCAATATTTTTACCGTTTACTTCTGCAGTTCCCGTTTTTCCGGATAATCGATGTTCATTTGTTTTTTCTAGTAGTATTGCGTCTTTGACAGTTTGAATAGTAGATGGATCAAAAGATAAATCATTATGATAAAACGTTCTCAACATACCAATCTGTTCAACAGGTGAGATTTTTAGTGAGCCATCCATCCAATAATCAGTCATGTTATTTGACATATCTTTGTTTCCGTAATTCAATTGTTCAAAGTAAGTTAGCAACTTCTTTTTACCGAGATGCTTGTCAAGATGTTGAAAATACCATGTGGTGGAGTTTTTCATAGCCGTAAATAAATCCTGGTCTTGATTCCATTTATCATATTTGTGTAAAGTTCCATCCCAGGCTAATTCGGAATTTTCTTTTGAAATAATCCCATTTTCCAACGCAAACAAAGCACTGAAAATTTTATAAGTAGAATTGGGAGCGAACCTCGTAGTACTTTCATCCTTATTGTATATTGTGTACTGATCCATTTTGCTGTCGTATAAGACGGCACTTCCAGTAAGATTCTCAAAATAAGGAGAATAATCTTTGTTAACAATATTTTGATGCGAAAATGGATGTGTGTCTTTGTTGAAAGCAAGCACAGATATTGAAGGAATACTACCTAGTATGAACACAAGAACAGCTGTAAAGATTAGTCCGCTTTTTACTTTTTGCCGTTTTGATTCTACTTGGAAATTTACGATCGTCACTATGCGCCGTTTTACTTGTTTATACGAGCTGCTAATTTCTGATGCAGCAACTAAAGGTGAAACTTGTTTTGATTGAGAAGCAAATTTTAATATAACCTCACCATATTTAAGCTGAGAATCTTCATCAAGCTTTTTTAAAACAGCATAATCGCAAGTAATCTCCATCTCAGTTTGCATTTCTTTTAAGAAATACCAAACGATAGGATTAAACCAATAAACAATTCTAGATAGACCCATTACATAATTGATGAGAATATCTTTACGTTTACAATGAACCAATTCGTGAAGTAACACACTTTTCATATCGTCATCAGTAAGCATTGAAAAATTGATTGGTAAGACAATATATCGTCTGAAAAACCCAAATGTAATGGGGGACTTTACTAAAGGTGAATAGGCTAATATGACCTTTTTATGAAAGTCTATATCCTTTTTGCATGCTGTAAGTAGGTTTGTTAAATCTCGGTTTACATTAACTTTTAAACTCTTTTTTATCTTATGGATTCTTAGATTACTAGAAAAAGTAGCCAGAAGGATAACCATCATTCCTATTATCCATATGCAAAAAAAGACAGAATCCAGCATGTTTAAGGGTGATTGTTCAATAGAATTGGAAAAGTTTTGTTGCCAATTTCCATTCTGAAGAAACGTTTCAGTCATGGTTGCATCAGAATTGATGTCGGTTTGGCTTGGATGATGAACTCCAAAATTTATGAACTGTCGAAAAAATGAGTTGATTTCAAGGAATTGCAAGGGGATAAAAGGTGCAAACAAAACCAAAAGAGAAATTAGACTGATGTGATATTGGGTATTGACAGTGATTTGCTTATTTAACCCCTTTTTTATAACGAAAATGATACAAAAGATGACAGATACAATCATGTTACTAATGAAGAAGAGAGTGAAGAAAGAATTGCCCATATTATTCTTTCCTTTTGTTCTTACGATCTTCTAAAATTTGATACAACTCATTAATTTCATGCTCTGACAGCTTATCTTTTTCCAAGAAGTTTAAGACCATGGAATTGAGAGTACCATTATAAAACCGATTTAAAAAACTATGACTCTCTTCTTCTATATAATCACTTTCCTTAACATTTGCTGTATAAACAAAGATACGGCCTTCTTTATGGTTTTTGAGGGCGCCTTTTTTAATCAATCGCAATAGCATCGTTTGAATTGTTTTAGGGCTCCAATCACTCGTTTTGGATAATTTTTCGATCACCTCATTTGTATTGATCGAAGGGTGTTTCCATACGATTTTCATTACTTCTAATTCAGCATCTGAAATTTGCGGGATATTTTTCATCGTAACCACCTTTAAACTTACATTTGTAGTATTTTTATTATATTCCGCTTTTAGGTTGAAGTCAATGAAACGAGAAAAAGGATTGACACAAAAACTTACATGTGTAATATTTACCTTATTAGTTCAGTGACCTCTTAGAAATAGGTGAAATGGAAAGGAGATCATAGTGTGACAGCAAGAATTGAACAACACAAGTTACAAAAAACAAGACTTATGCGGGTGAATATCTTTTTTATTATAGTGTTTTTATTTTTTGTCGCTCTTATTTTAAGACTTGGATTTGTCCAAATTGTTTACGGAGAAGAATATAAAAAAGAAGTAAGGAAAACTGTTGATACTGTCGTTAGTATTCCGGTTCCACGTGGGAAAATCTTTGACCGGAACGAAAAGGTCATTGTTGATAATGTTGCAGTTAAAGCCATCACATATACGAGGATGAAAGGGACAACTCCACAAGAAATGCTTGGAACGGCAAAGGTGCTTTCGAACATGATTGATATGGATGAAGAAGAAATCAAACAGAGGGAACTCAAGGATTATTGGATGGTCACCAGACCTGATAAGGCAAGAGATAAGATAAAAAAAGAATTACTAGATGAAAGCTTAACTGATAAAGATCTATATGATCGACAAATCGAACGAATCACCTCTATTGATTTAAAAGAAATAAACAAGGAGGAGCTAAAAATTGCAAAAATATTTACAAAAATGATTAGCGGCTATACCCTCACTCCACAAATCATTAAACGCTATGTGACGGAAGAGGAGTTTGCCGTTATAGCAGAACATTTAGCGGATTTGCCAAATGTAGACATTTTAACGGATTGGGACCGTCACTATCCGCACAAAAATATTTTTCGTTCTGTATTAGGAAATGTGACATCATCAAAAGAAGGATTGCCAAGCTCTAAGTTAGATTATTTTTTATCCAGAGGGTATAGCAGAAATGATCGAGTTGGAAAAAGTCAGCTGGAATTATATTATGAAGACGTTTTGCAAGGTCAGAAAGCAAAGGTAAAACATGTAACAGATCAGAGTGGTAATCTTTTAGAAACAGTAGACGTCTCTGATGGACAAAGTGGGAAAGATCTCGTTCTATCGATTGATTTTGATTTGCAGAAGGCAGTAGAACAAGTGATTCAAGGTGAACTTAGCAGAGCAAATGGGAGAAACAGTTTTCTAAATCGTGCATTTGTTGTGATGATGAACCCTAATACAGGGGAAGTGCTTTCAATGGCTGGGAAACAACTTGTTCGAGAAAACGGGAAAGATGTGTTTCGAGATTATGCATTAGGAACAATTAATTCCCAATATGAAATGGGCTCAGTCATAAAAGGGGCAACGGTATTAGCAGGGCTAGAAGCTGGTGTTATTTCTCCTGAAACAGTGTTTAGTGATGAAAAATTAAATTTAAAAGGTACACCGCTGAAAGGGTCACATTCTACCTCATTAGGTACGAATGGAATTGAAGGAGCATTAAAAAAGTCCTCGAACGTATTTATGTTTAAAACAGCGATTCGAATGATGGGGAAAGAATATCAATCAGGGATGGCACTTCCTAAAAAGCCTGAGGCTGTTCAACAGTTCCGGAATTCTTTAAGTCAGTTCGGTTTAGGTGTGAAAACTGAAATCGATCTTCTGAATGAATCGGACGGGTTAATCGGTAAAGAAGCTTACACGAAGCCTGGTTTATTCCTTGACCTTTCAATCGGCCAGTATGATAACTATACAACAATGCAATTGGCACAATATATTTCGACGATTGCAAATGGCGGTTACAGATTGAAACCACAATTAGTGAAAGCCATTCATACATTCTCAAATTCCGATGACATAGGTGCAGTGGTTCAAGCAGTACAACCAGAGGTTTTAAATAAAATAACAATGGATGATAGGTATTTACAACAAGTGCAAGAAGGGTTTCGACAAGTTTACCAAAGTCCTGGTGGCACAGCTTATAAATATTTTGGAGGAGATCGTCGGTACAAGGAATTTCAAGCAGCAGGAAAAACAGGGACAGCACAGTCTTTTTATCATGATCAGAATACAAAAAAAACTTACTCAACTTACAACTTAACGTTAGTCGGTTATGCTCCGTACAACAATCCCGAAGTTGCATTCTCGATTGCTGTTCCTAATTTGGATACAGATACTGACCCAGTTAATAAATATATTGGACAAAAAATACTAAAAGCATATTTTGATTTAAAGAAGCAACACAATGAAGAATAGTAGCAAATCAATCTCTCTTATATCAATCTTTACAACTAAAACTTACATTTGTAATATTTATTACCCATCAAAAGGTAGATGCGAGGAGGAAATCTAATGAAAAAGAATCATCTGCTAGATCCATTGTTTATACTGATAATAGTCTGCTTTTTAGTTATATCTGGCTGTTCAAAAGAAAATAAACAGAATGAGACGTTTGATCAATTTTCGAATCTGTTATCAAATCAAACATATGATCTGCTATATGATTTATTATCTAATGAATCAAAAAGAACAATCACAAAGGAAGAGTTTGTAACACGATATACAAATATTCACTCTGGTATTGAAGCGGTTGATATAAACATAAAAAGAGTAGACGAAGAAAGTGACGAAAATGTGATACCTTTCTCTATCGAAATGGACACGGTAGCAGGAAAGCTGTCATCATCACCTTATCAACTACATCTAGTAAAGGAAGAAAATGAATGGAAAATTCAGTGGGACGAAAGCTTAATTTTTCCTGCCATGAAAAAAGGTGATAGAGTCAAGGTGAATACAATGAAAGCAACAAGGGGACGTATACTTGCACGAAATGGATATCCACTTGCTAAAGATGGTGAAATCAAAACGGTAGGTATTAATCCTGAGGTGTTTGATAAAAACAATCGCGAAGAAAAAATACAAGAACTGGCAGCGTTGTTAGACATAAGTGAAGAAACGATTATGAAAAAATTAGATCGGAATACAAATCCAATTTATTTTGTTCCTATTGTAGATATGTTGCCGGATGATGAAAAACTAAAAAAATTAGAAGATCGAGGTGCTGAGGGTATTTTTGTAAATGATAAACTTTCAAGGGTGTATATCAATCATAAAGCTTTCGGACGACTTCTTGGATATGTCGGAAATATTACGGCTGAAGAAATGGAAGAAAACAAAGAAAAAGGCTATAGTACGACATCACTAATCGGAAAGGCTGGTCTTGAGCAAGTATATGAAGAAACATTAAGAGGAATTGATGGAGTAGAGATTTATATTGTAAGAGATAATGAAAAAATAGAAACCCTTGTAAAAAAAGAACCACAACATGGTCAGGATATTAAATTAACGATTGACTCGAATTTACAAAGTATCATTTATGATGAAATGAATGGTGAGAAAGGTTCAGCAGCAGCCGTTCATCCAAAAACTGGAGAAGTACTTGCTTTAGTAAGTTCTCCCTCTTATAACTCAAATCGTTATACAACCTATGTGACAAAAGAAGAGCAACAAAGACGTGAAAAAAGTAAATTTACTGATGAAGTGAATCGATTTAGTAAACTGTATTCACCAGGATCTGTATTTAAATTAGTGACTGCAACGGCTGGACTTGAAAAAGGTATATTAGATCCTGAAAAGCAAATTTCCATCAAGGGCCGTTCATGGCAAAAAGATCGTTCATGGGGGAACTACAGGATAACAAGGGTGAATAACCAATCCTCTGTTAATTTAATAGATGCGGTAAAATACTCAGATAATATTTATTTTGCGATGACTGCACTTGATTTAGGCAAAGAGGAATTTATAGCTGGTGCAAAGAAATTTGGAATTGGTGAGCCATTAGAGATTGGTTATCCATTGGGAGATAGTCAAATATCAAATGGAGAACGCCTAGACCGTGACATCCTGCTTGCTGATTCAGGATACGGACAAGGAGAAGTGATGGTTACATCATTAAATATGGCTCTTGCTTATAGTGCATTTTCAAATGAGGGAAATATCATGGCACCATCATTAATTCAATCAGATAATCAGAAAATAACAGTTTGGAAAGAAGAGGCTATCCCATCTGCACATCTATCTACTTTGCAACGTGCATTTACTGCTGTTATTAATGAAGAGGGTGGTACAGCTAGTGCTGCAAAAATTTCGGGAGTTTCATTAGCGGGAAAAACAGGAACAGCGGAAATAAAAGCATCCCAAGTTGATGAAAATGGAACGGAAAATGGCTGGTTTATTGCAACTGATTTAGATTCTGGCAGAATCTCTCTTGCGGTCGTACTTGAAGATGTAAAAGAGAAGGGTGGTAGTCATGCTACCTTACCGATTATAAAAAACACATTATTATCTTATTTACAATGAATCAATTGCACCTCTAAGATCATAATTTAAGGCTGTTTTTGCATACTTTGTTGTTTTTTGATGTATTTTTAAGGTGAACATTAGTACGTTCCAAAGCGTTCCATTCCCTGGCTTTCCTCTCTCAGGAGCAGAGTGTCTTCCACTCCAATTCACTATAAATTAAAATAATATTCATAAGCAACAATCTTTGCGAAAACAGCCTAATGATATAAGGTCGATCAAATTTCTCCTGCTAGAGAAATAGAAAAAAATAAAAAGAGATTTACATTGTTGAACAACAGTAAGGTGCAGATGTGTTTTTGAATCCTTTTATTTGAGAAATCGATACCCTTAATGAAAGAAAATGAATTTATTTATCGTTTTCTCCTACGTTCGTACTAGTCAGAATTTCCTTTACTCCATTATAATAGTATTAGCAATAGTGTTTGTAATCAATGGAGTTGAATTTATGCCTAATGAAGCTTTCGTATACATAGTGGTCGTTAGTTTAGCCGGAATTTTAAGTTCTTTGTTATGTTTGTACGCTTATTTTCGTCTGAAGGATGTTCCAGGGGGAAAGCCGTATATATTCGTCACCTTATTTTCTGCTATATTCACATTTTCTTATGCGGTGGAGTTATCAAGTACAACTTTGGAGAAAATCCTCATTTGGTTAAGTGTCGAATATCTTGTTTTGCCATTCATTCCTACATTTATCCTGTTGATGTGCTTAGGGTATGTGGGGCAAACATTAAAACAATGGATGTCCTATCTATTATTTCTACTTCCAATTTTGACAATCTTTATGCATGCCACAAATGAGCTTCATCATCTTTATTACACATCTATTGAATTAAATCGTGACAGTCCATTTCCGATCTTGAAATTGGAATACGGTCCTTGGTTTTATGTTCATTCGATCTATTTCTTTTTGTGTTTCATGATGAGTATGATTTCGTTAGGTATGGAATTGAGAAAAACAAGATTATTTCGATTTCGTATGCAAATTATATTGATGGTAGCAGGAATTATGGTGCCAATCATAGCAAACTATTTTTATTTAAATGATTTGAGTCCATATGGTATTGATCTGGGACCGGTTTCTATGAGTATTTCTTTTATCCTTCATGGTGCAGCCCTTTTTTCTTATCAAATGTTTCATGTCACACCTGTTGCCAGAGAGACAGTGTTTGAAAATATGAGGGAGGGGGTTATTGTTTTAAATCAAGAGGGAGTGCTTGTTGATTATAACCACGCCATGCTTAATGTCATTTCAACCTTAAGCTCTCAATGTATTGGCAAGCCTATCGTGGATGTTATTGGAAGAGGGACAAACCTTGCTGAAATCGTCTTACATGAAAAAGAATGTGACTTTCGATCATCTTTATCAGGTGATAACACCTATTATCATATTCGGTTTTCAAATGTGAAAAATAAATATAAATTCATGAAAATTATCACATTTGTTGATGTGACTGAAAGAGTAGATTTACAAGAACAGTTACAATATTTAGCTCGAATTGACGGGTTAACAGAACTTTATAATCGTCACTTTTTTATGGAAGAATCTGAGAGACTTGTAGATTCTTTGAATAAAAAAGGTGGAAACGTATCCATTATCATGTTTGATATTGATCATTTTAAAAGCATTAATGATACATTCGGACATGAAGCAGGTGATTTGGTTTTAGCACGTGTTGCTGGTGTGGTGAAGAATTGTCTGAGATCTCATGATATTGTTGGGAGGTATGGCGGGGAGGAATTTATTCTATGTATGCCTGATGCGTCCTTACTTGCAGCGGAGGAAATGGCAGATTTTATTCGAAGGAATATCTCTCAGGCGGTTGTACGTTATTCGGAGAAGGAAATTACGGTTACGTCAAGCTTTGGGATATCTTCTGTCTTGATAGGAGGAGAAGCTGATCAAACAATCTTGCAAACTCTCATAAGAGAAGCCGATCAAGCCCTTTATGCTGCAAAGCGGAAGGGGAGAAATTGTGTTGAACTTTTTGAGAAGGTAGGTTGAGTGTTCGGTCTGAGTTTTTTATAAATCAATCTAAAAAAATTCCCTGCTTTGATAAGTGGGGAATTTTTCAAATCCAAACTATGTATATTTTGGTAGTTTTGGTTATTTTCTAATAAATGGTGGGACGGCGAACCTGTCCCCATGTCCCTTTCGGTAGTCACTTGGAGTCATGTTAAAGATTTGTTTGAATTTTTTGTAGAAGAAGGTGACGCTTGAGTAGCCTACTTCGTCGGCGATTTCAGGGATTGGGATGTTTGAGTTTATGAGCATCATGCCTGCTTTGCTTATTTTTTGGAGTTGCAGGAGGTCTTTGAACGATTTGCCGGTTCCCTTTTTTAATAAGTTAGATAAATAGTTTGGGTGAAAATTAAAGTGCTTTGCCATTGAAGTTAATGAACAGTCTTGATAATGGTCTTCGATATACTGTAAAAAATCGATCAATGTATAGTTATTGGAATTTGGAACATGAGTGTGCCGCTGACTAATTTCATCTTCACGGATGAGCTCCGAAAACAAAATAACGAGATAGGAGTTAACAATTTCATCAGAATACATTCTTTTGTGAAAGTATTCCCACACAATATTGTTCACAACTTCAATAATTTTTTTGTTTTTCCCATGGTTAAATAATAGATAACGATTCGACTCTCTGCTCTCCATTAGTAAATCAACAAGGAAAATGGATATGATACTTTGAGAGGAAAGTCTACTTAAAAAGCTGGGAGATAAATAGTCTTTTTTTAGTGTAATGCTTAATACAATATCATCTTTACCGGTTTCTTCCACTGTATGAGGCGTATATTTGTCAATCATAACCAGTGTTCCTTCAGTTAGAGGAATAACATTCTTATTAATCACAACATTGCATGTGCCTCTAAAAACATAGGTGAGTTCAATGAATTCATGGACATGAACGGGTATCTCTGAATGATAGGGCTGTTGTGTGATCACGATGCTATCTTCTATAACAGTATTTTCTATTGCATTAATTGTGTAATTATATAAAAATACTTCCTCATCATCTATTAAAACAGTCTCAGCTGGTATGAGTGCTTCAATTTCTTCTCTTTTCTTTATAAATTGTCTCGCCATTAAAAATTCGGTTAATTCCATCGCATCCATAGTCTCCCCTCGACAATTATCCAAACCTTAGCTTAAGACATTTTTAACACTAGTTTTACTCGAAGTCAAGGGTAAATAATCGAGGGGAAGCTATATGTTTTCTACAAATGATAACGCTAACTCAAAATCTTTGAAATGAGTAAGGATAATCTTTAGTTCTAACATTATAAGCGATTCAATTAATTGATAGTATGTAATCAAATAGTAAATGAGGTGAATGAAATGAACCGTAGTTTTCCGCAGCAATTTATTTGGGGATCAGCAACTGCAGCATATCAAGTAGAAGGAAATAATGTAAATAGTGATTTTTGGGCTGAAGAGCATGCTGAAGGTTCTCCTTATAAAGATAAATCCGGCGATACAATTGATCATTATAGTTTATACAAGAAAGATATTGAATTGATGGCGAAGTTAGGATTTAAAGCGTATCGTTTCTCAATTGAATGGGCACGAATTGAACCGGCAAAAGGGCACTTCTCAGTTTCTGCGATTCTACATTATAAAGATGTATTAGAAACATGCCATGCATATGGATTGACTCCTGTTGTAGCACTCCATCATTTCTCATCACCACAATGGTTAATGAGAGTGGGAGGGTGGAGCAGTCCTAACATTCCTGAGCTTTTTGCTAATTATTGTGAAGTCGTGATGAAAGAATTGGGACACTTAATTCCATATGTGTTGACGATGAACGAAGTGAATTTACCAGTCATGCTTAAGGAAATTTTCTCAAAAATAGGCTTTGTTCCACCTGTTGGAATTGACAGAGAGTCATGGGTAGCCCCTAAGTGGAGACAATCCGCTGCCACTCTATGTGGTGCAGATCCAAGTCAATATTTCACTTTCCACATGATTTCTGATGAAAAATCGATCAAGCTTATGAAAGAAGCACATAAACAATCACGTGCAGTTATTAAAAAAATTCACCCGGAAACAAAAGTGGGCTTTTCTATGGCACTTCCACATATCGACTCTATTCCTGGTGGTGAACTGTTAGCGAAAGAAAAATGGAATAGTTATTTTCTCCAATTTCTCGATATGATGGAGGAAGACGACTTTTTCGGATTGCAAAATTATACGCGTGAAATTTATGGACCAAATGGACAGATTCAACCAGATCAACATACAGAAGTAACACAGATGGGATATGAATATCATCCTGAAGCACTAGGAAAAGTTGTCGAGGAAGTAGCAAAATCTGTAACGATTCCAATCATGGTCACAGAGAACGGTCTAGCAACAGCTAATGATAAAAAGCGTGAAGAATTTATACAAAGGGCGTTAACAAGCTTGCATGCTTGCATAGAGAATGGCATTGAAGTCATCGGGTATTTACATTGGTCAACATTCGATAATTTTGAATGGCAATCAGGGTATGGTATGCAGTTTGGATTAATCGAAGTTGATCGTACCACACAAGAAAGAATTCCTAAGAATAGCGCGTATCTTTTAGGGAAAGTGGCAAAAGAAAATAAATTGGCGGTAAATTTGGAGGTACGCTGATTCTAAATAAATAAGAACATTAAGAGGTATAATGGTACTTTCATAGTGTCATTATACCTCTATTCTCCATATGCGATTTAAACACTTCCATAAATAAGTGCAATTCTTTAATCCGATTTCTTTTTATGAGTAGTATAATGGGAGAAAGCAGCAGAAGGTAGAGATATACTATACTCGCATTTTACACATGCTCATAAAATTTATAAATCTCTATTTAAATACTTAAGGTAGTGTTATCAATAATCTAACTGCCGTAAATACAAAAGAAGTTCACCTTTACTATTTTTTATCATTTTATACAAACGCATTTTGCTAGTAATCTTTTCAATTTTCTTTTGTTCATCTTGTTCGTACTTTTTATTCTTAAATAATTTGGATCTGCGCTTATTTTGAAGAAAATGGCCATTTCCCTGTAGGACCATTTTATTTAAAAGATATGAGCCCTACAATCATAATTGCAGCTGGAATTGGAACATATCTCTTTCTTCATCAATCAGGCCAGATTGTTCAGGATCAATGTATAGCATAATAGAGATTGTGAAGAATTACACTTAAAGTAACGGGCAGGATTGTTGAATTAGTTTTATATAAAAAAATGAACACTAAATGTGCAAAAGTAAAACAATATCATTAAAATGAGATGAAAATAAAAAATGGTTATCGGAGGTAAATCATGAAAAATGAAAAATGCGACTTGATAAACGCGAACGGTATTAAGGAAAAGAAACTTGAAGTGATTGATGGATACACGATAAAGTACCATGCAAACGGAAAAACTATATGGTCAAAGGGGAAAATAATTGAAGATAAGCCAGAGGGCTATTGGGAATGGTATCGTTTCGATGGCACAATAAAACGTTCAGGATATTTTGAAATGGGTGAGCCTGTTGGTGAATGGGTGACCTATGATAGCAAAGGTGAAAAATACAAAACCACCAATCGTAACAAATAATAAATAATAGGTTATCTATTGTGGAAATAGCATCTTTACCTTATTACAAAGAAATACATTGCAACAAAATATGTAGTTAAGTTTGACGGAGACTTATTTTTCAATCAATGAATTGCCTTTTCTTATTGAAGTAACGGGGGTAGCTTTCCTTAAGGAATGAAAAATCATCCTTTTTTGTATCAGTTATTAGGGGCAGTTTAGAAGGGTGTTTTTGAAGTAAGAAGTATTTAAAAAAATTAAAACCCAAATTAATATTTTCTAAAAGTGGATTTGTTTCAGTACCTGTTATTTTAGCTGCAAAATCCTTAAGAATCCCTATTTATATTCATGAAAGTGATATGACACCAGGATTAGCAAATAAAATTTCTCAAACATTTTCAACAAAAATTTTTACTTCCTTTGAAGAAACAAAAAAGTTTTTACCAGAACATAAAACTACAGTTATAGGTTCACCGATTAGAAAAGAAATATTAAACGGATCCGCGTAAAAGGTAGAAGTTTACTTGTATTTGATAAGAATAGGCCAATCTTAACCATAATACCGGTTCACATATATGGAACGGACATGCAATATTTTAAATGTTGAAAAGAAGTGATTTTATGACTTACATACATATTGTAATCATAGTTAATGAAATTTACAGTGAATAAAATGATGGTGATTTATTTGGTAGACATAGAATGCATGCTTACTTTAATAGTAGATATGAGTTATTAAGAGTTAATATATAGAAAAAAATTAGATCTTTTCAATACGAGTTGGAGGATATTTGTTTTATGATTGAATATAAGGATGGAAAAAAGTATTGGAACAGACGAGAATGCGATGCTAATTTTGTTAATCGTACATTAGCAGATATGTTCCCTCAAGATTATGAGAAATATATTAAGGACTCAAGAGATTTTATTATAAATAATACAGTATTACACTGCAAAATTTGTTATTACGAATGGGTACATAATGAATCCAAAATAACTCCAGCTCAATGTCCCTCATGCAAATCATTTAAAACATATAAATTGTAATTCCTTATACTTTTACGTTTGTAAACAGGATTATAATTGAGTGTTTAAGATCTCCAGCAAGAAAGCGCTTATCTTGAGGAGAAATCATATTTCTTAATGAAAAAAGGTCATTTTCTTTAATAAGAGAAGAGGTTATCTGTAAGTAATCGAACGATAACTTATCCGATACCGAGAGCAGTATTCTTCAAAAATTCCTGTGTTATTTTATTGTTAATGACTTATTAAAAAATGAGGTGAAAGCAATGGTGAGAAGGAGATAGATAGCCTCCTGGAATAGATGTGTTATTAGTTTTAGGAGGCTACCTAATTGGCAATTGTTATTGAACAAAAGTGCAGTTTAGCGGCAGAAAGGAGGGTCTAGCAATGGGAATTAGGAATTATTTAATTGAAGGCGTTTCAGGCACTGGCAAAACTTCGGTCTGCAATGAATTGAAACGGCGCGGCTACCATGCCATTAATGGTGACCGTGAATTGGCTTATCAAGGCGATCCGGAAACTGGTACACCGACGGAGGGTGTCACGCACGTGCACCACATTTGGCATGTAGATAAAGTAAAAGATTTGGTCGCCAACCAGGATGAGGAGGTAACATTTTTTTGCGGTGGTTCAAGGAACTTTTCGAAATTCATCGATCTATTTGATGGCGTGTTTGTCCTCGATGTCGACCTTGACACATTGAACCGGCGCCTTGACGAGCGACCAGAAGATGAGTGGGGCGGAAAGGGAAGAAAAACGGAACGGGAACTCATTGTGCGATTACACCAAACGAAAGAAGACATTCCGAAAAACGGTATGATAATCGACGCCACCGCACCGATCGAAGAAGTCGTTGACGAGATCGTCCGTCAAAGCGAAGAAAATAAACACGAACGACAGTAATTTACTGTCGTTCGTATATAACACAATACGCAGAAGACTGATCTTAAAAACAACAGATTACATAATTACTAGATAAATTATAAATACATAGAAATTTTCTACTTCATTTGTTCAAAATGAACAAGTTTGAAGAGCAACTGTTTTCACTAAAAAAATTAGTGAAAACGAGAGTAAGAATACATGGAGGGACCTACCTGATGAAGATATTTCCATTGATATTAAACCAGCTTCATTGGAACGGATGATCATGAATGAGATCGGTTGCTTATTAAGCAGCCTTTTTTATTTATCGTACTTTAATAAACGTTCATTTTATTTGAACAATTAGGATTCTAAAAAATATACATAGAATAATAATTGTAAACGGGGGGATGTAATGGGCTCAAGAGGGAGAGTCAGCTTAAGTGTTGGTTGGATCACTTTGTTTCTGATAGGTACAGATTTATTTGTCGTATCTCCGTTACTACCGTTCATTTCGGAAGCGTATAATGTTAATCCAGCGATGACAGGATGGATGGTAACTGTTTTTGCTATAACATATGCGATTGCAGCACCTCTCTTTGGTTGGGCTTCAGATAAAAATGGAAGAGGGATTTTTATTACGTTTGGGTTATTGTTATTATCCTTCTCTAATACCTTAACCGCTATTTCACCTTCTTTTACCTGGTTAATCATGAGTCGTATTTTAGCTGGTTTGTCGGTAGCTGCGATCACCCCTTTGATTTATGCCATTATCGGGGATATTGCACCATCTAAGCGGAGAGGAACTTGGCTTTCTATTGTTGTTTCAGGACATTTAACAGCTCTTTGGGCAGGAGCACCAATCGGTACGTTCCTAGAGCATTTTCTTGGTTGGCGTTCCGTATTTGTTGTAATGGCTGTTGTAGGGATTATAATGGCAGTATTAAATTTCAAAACATGGAAATATGTTCCACGAAGTGATTTGACAAGAAATCTAGTAGAAGGAAATCTGCTAAGAATACTTGGTTCGGTAAGTGTTACCACCATTTGGGCGATTTCAATGTATGCTCTTTATGTTTACTTAGGTGCGGCTCTTTATTCAGAAAATAGATTCTCTTCTTCAGAAATCGCAATAGCTGTTACTTTTTATGGTATTGGTGCGGTTTTAGGCAGTCTTATAAGTGGACAATTTACAGATAGGTTTGGAGTAAGGAAGATTTCGAAAGCTACATTTATCTTTTTGACTGTAATACTTGTTTGTTTAGGAATATTCTTTTCGTCTGGCGATTGGATTTATATCTTTCTGTTTATATGGGCTTTGGTGGGATATTCAGGATTTACATCATACCAAGCGCGATTAGCAGTCGAATATCCAAAGGAACGAGGAATTGTCATGGCCTGGAATAATACGGCTCTTTATATTGGTATTACGATTGGTTCAATGATAGGTGGCTATGTCATAACTAACTGGGGATACCCTTTCCTTCCGTATGTTTGCAGCATCGCAGCATTTATTAGTTTTGTGCTTAGTATCCGAACAAAGACCCAAGAAAAAATTTAGCTTTCCACAGATGGATAACTTCAGAATATAGTCTTTTTATTTAACGAACGAGCGTTTTAATTTAATAGTGATATTTAATAATCGAGTGCTGTTCTTGAATAAGGATATCTGCTTTTTTTATTTAGAGGACCCTCCTAAATAAGATCCCTTTGTATGATAAGAGAAAAGTGGAACGTTTAAATTAGAATAACGGAACATTAGTTTAATTTCTAAATGAGTAACCTTTCATCATTTTATACGTCTTTAATTATAAAGGGGGTTGGTTATGAAAAAATGTCTTTATTTATTAATCGTTCTTTTTGGTCTAACCAGTACGGGTTGTTCTAAGGGCATGTTGGGAGATAAACCTCCTGAGGTATATATAGATATTGGAAATGAAAAGTATGAAACAAAACTTGGTGCTTATTGTTGGAAAGGTACATGCGTTGATACGGCTGGACCTATTGAGCTGTTAAAGGGAAAAGAACCAATTAAAGTAATTCCTGGTGAGAAAATATCTTTTATAATGGAATATGAACCTAAACCAAATGAATTTCATCTTATCCAAATGAATGAAAATAATGAGAATGACATCATAGTTAAAGAAAATAGTTTTTCCGCACCAACACAAAAAGGGATTTATTATTATTCTTATGGTGTATGGTGGATGGATGAAAAGGAAGAGAATCTATCTAATGGAGATGCTTTTTACGCATTAGTTCTTGAAGTAAAGTAGTTCTTATTAATCTATTTAACTAAATAAAACACTTCCACATCAAGCTAGAATTTTATACCTTACTATTACTATATTGGAGATGTATGAATGATGAAACAAAACAAATATGATGATGAAAACTTCTTTTCTGCATATGAGAAAATGCCACGATCGATCAATGGACTTGAAGGTGCGGGAGAATGGCATGTTTTAAAAGCACTGATGCCAGAGTTGAAGAATAAGAATGTGCTTGATTTGGGTTGCGGTTTTGGTTGGCATTGCCGTTATGTTCGTGAGCAAGAAGCAAGTTCAGTGATAGGTGTAGATATTTCGGAAAAAATGCTTCAAAAAGCTCGCGAAAACACAGATGATCCATTAATTTCTTATATAAAAATGCCAATTGAAGAAATCAATTTTACAGACTCTCAATTTGATGTGGTTATTAGTTCGTTGGCTTTTCACTATATTATGTCGTTTGAAGAAATCTGCAAAAAAGTCTACAAATGCCTAACAACTGGCGGTACTTTTTTATTCTCAGTTGAACATCCAATATTTACTTCCCAAAACGAACAAGATTGGTATTACGATGAACAAGGGTATCGTCTACATTGGCCAGTAGATCATTATCAATCAGAAGGAGTACGTGAAACGACATTTTTAAAAGATAATGTAATGAAATATCACCGTACAATCTCTACATATATAAATGCCTTAATTGGTGCCGGCTTTAGTATAAGAGCAGTCAAAGAACCAACTCCTTCTGATGAAATGTTAAAGAGTGTACCCGGAATGACTGATGAACTCCGAAGACCCATGTTTTTAATGATCTTAGCAGTAAAGGATAATACATCTTCAAATAAAATTTAGTTGATTACTTCAAAAGTAAGCGTTCCCATAAAAAGTAGGAACGTTTTTTCTTGTTTCTGTTTTGGGATTTCTGCAAAAAGCTACAACTTTTCAAAAAAACTCCGTACTCTGGCTATTTGAAATTTACATAACTTTAACATTTTCCCTATATTCAAATAACATATAATCCTTATAGTAAAATTTGTGTCTTAAATTTCGTCTAGGAAATTGAATAAATATTAAAAAGAGAAAAAAAGTAGTTAAGTTTTAATCATTCAAAAATTTGCAGAGAAAAGGAGAAACACAAAAGGTATGAAAAAAAAATCAATAATATTACTTGCAACACTAACTATGGCATCTTCTACACTACCTGTTCAAGCCGCCAGTCAATATTCTGATATCGAGCGGAGCTTTGCGAAAAATGAAATTCAAACTGAGATTGATAATGGCTCAACAAAAGGATATCCTCACGGTTCTCGTACAGAAGCAGGAGTTACATCAAATAATACGTTTAAAAAAGGGAAGCCTTCAAAACCTGCAAAGCCACAAGGGACTACTGAAGAAGTAGATTTAGATGCTTCTGAAGTTGATCAACCTTTACCAGCAGTGGATAATGGCGGAAATGCTAATGATCCTATCTTAAAGAATATAGCTGCGACTAATCCTTTTATAAATATTTTAGACGGTTTTGATCAAATATGGTCTATGAATCAATCAGATTGGAGAGACGGATCAGCGTTAACTAAACTAGGAGCAAATGGTAAGGTTGCAAACTATGGTGACGGACCTACCGTTTATTTTGATGGATATAAAAATGATAAGACCAAAATAGTAGCAGATAAGAAGACATATGCTAACGAAGAAATCAGAGATTCAGAGACTTGGGAAGCTAATATAAAATATGTAGAAGACGTTACCCAAAACAGAACTGATGAAGAGGCGTTAGCGGCCTATTATGATGATCAAAGAGATAAGATTTATAGTATGATGGAGGCTTATGGTCCTTTAGCTAATACATACGTGGATATTGTTAACCCGATTACAAGTGTTGTAAGATCAACAGAGGACATGAATAAAGTATTGGAAGAAACGACTGTTGAAGACCAAAGTCAAGGAATGGGACAATGGAAGGGATCTGAACTATCAGATGCGATGGATTTAGTTCATTTAATCCGATTTAGGAATCCTTCTTCGTCAAACCCTTCTAAGTACTTTTTCTCTTCTCCAAGACCGTACAGAATGAATTCAAATGGAGAAGTGAAGGAAGTTGTTGATAAGAACGGTTTACCTGTTTGGAAAACAATAGGTAGTGGTGAAAGTACAGTAGAAGAATTACCTTCAGGTGGTACAAAAGAAACGGGAGAAAGACATTTTCAACAATATGAAACAAATGTGGAAGTTATTCCTGCGTTAGAATATGTAAAAAGAGAAGCGGAAGATGGAAGAGGAAAAGACGGAGCTTTTCCAAGTGGGCATACGAGTGCATCTTATTTGTCAACATTCGGATTTGCATATGCAACACCGGAAAGATATGCTGAATTTTTAACAAGAGCAGCTCAAATGGGAGAAAACAGAATAGTAAGTGGAATGCACTCTCCGCTTGATGTAATAGGAGCAAGAATACAATCTACAGCAATGACTGCCTATGCTTACAATCTCCCAGAAAACAAAGAGGTATTGGATAAGGCGTATGAAAATGCTGGAGAAGTATTCGGTGAATTAGCTGAATCAAAAGATATGAGCTTGTACGAATATGCACATACAGTAACTGAGGATTATAAGTTTGAAAGTGCGTACGATGAAGAAAAGTGGGAAGATCATGAAGCAAATAAAGCTTTCTATCGGGAAAAACTTACTTACGGATTACCTCAAACAGGAACAAAAGGTTTAGACCCTGTAGTACCCAAAGGGGCAGAAGTTTTATTGGAAACTCGTCAGCCTTATTTGACAGATAAACAACGTAGAGAAGTATTGTATACCACTGAAATTGAATCAGGTTACCCTGTCATAGACGAGTCAAATGGTTGGGGAAGACTTGATTTGGTAACAGCATCTGATGGATATGGTGCGTTTTTAAGCAATGTAACTGTGGATATGGATGCTTCAAAAGGAAGATTTAATGCCCATGATTGGTGGAGAAATGATATTACTGGCAGTGGTATGCTTACCAAGAAAGGGACGGGAACACTCACATTGACAGGAAATAATAGTTATTCAGGGGGCACATTGCTACAAGGAGGTACGTTAGAAGCTACTTCTAAGACTGCTTTTGGTGAAGGCGATCTTTATGTAGAAAATGGTACAGTTTTAGTTAATGTAAATGGACCTTTAAATTTAAAGGGCCATTTCACAATGGAAGCTGGAAACCTGGATATTGCAATGGATGATGACAAAAGTCAACTAAATGTAGATGGACTGTTATACCTTGATGGTGGGGACTTGAATTTGGACCTTTCTAATTATGAATTAGAAAAAGGTACAAACATTACTTTAATGACTGCCGACAAGGTGAAAGGTAAATTCGATCATGTAACTGCTGATGGTTACAAGGTAACTGTTACTTACAGAAAAAATAGTGTCGTTGCACATATTAAAGCAAAATAATAGCATTACCAGTCAAGAGCAATCTTCAGCAAATAAGCGCCTTTTTGGAACAAGATAGGCGCTTATTATATTTAGGCCAGATATATGAAAGAATATTAAATAAGTAGAAAAAAAGAAGGGGTGTGTAATGCCCTTTAATTCATTCTGTCTAAAAATTGGAGGCAGTTCAAAATAGAAAAGCGTTTTTCTTCATGGAAGGGCAGATTGTTGAGGAGTTGTTTTCTTTAAAAGGATATTACATAAAATATAAAAAAGCCACCGTTTTGAAACACAGTAATTCAATCAGGATTAAACAATTTCTTTATAGCTTTTGTGATAATCCTTGATGCCTTAATTACCGAGTTTCCAGTATTTTCGTCAAGTTCGTCAAAGTATCGTATATGTTTTTTAGGCAAAATCAGGACGTGTCCTTCGTTATAAGGATTGTGGTCTAAGATGCAACAAACATAATCGTCTTCTCATACAACATTAACAGCCTCTTCTTTATATGCTAAATGACACCCTAAACAGTTCATTTATATTCCCTCCCTTTTGCTCACATTATATACAAATATATATTCACTTTTTAAATTGTGGAAAACTCTCGTAAGTAGATTATATCTTTGATGTCAAAAACCTTTTTAGTTATTCCAAGTCGTTCCAGCAGGGGTTAGTCTTTTGCCATCATACATTTGGTTAAAGCATATTGAGCGTATTTTGGGTTAAAGTTATTCCGTAATAGAACATGAGTTGTTGATCAATGTATGATCGACAGCTCTTTTTTATTTGTATAGATGTAGGAGGAATAGATATCTTTTTATCGAATGTTTGGAAGGGAAATCAAATATGGGGGATTAGATTATCATGGCTTATAATCCAAAAAAAATTAGTATAGATGAAGCTCGTGCGGCTGGTGTAGATTTGAATTTTGAACTAATGAATAATGGAGAAAAACGTTATAGGTTAATTAGTTCCGATGGAAGTTCATATTGTCGTACGGTTGGTTCAAAACAAGGTGCATGGCAAAATAGTCATTATCACAAATCCTGTTCCGAGTTTTATGTAGTTCAATCAGGGTGGATTGTTTATGCACAAATTAGTGTAAATGGAGAATTGGATTTATGCTTACTTAGTGAGAAAGAAAGTGTAACAGTAAATCCATTTGTTCATCACAATATTTTTATGTCTTCTCATTCAGTTGTTCATACAATTAAATATGGAGTAGGAGGGTCTGAGCCTGATTGGTATCCTTCTTTAGAATTTGATAAATACACCAAAAAACTTTCCGAAAATGATTTGCTTGAGTTGATGAGAGCTAAAGAAAAAGGAGAATAAGATGGATTACATAAAACAATTAAGATCTATGGTTGGTCACGAAAAAGTGATTATGGTCGTTTCAGGGGCATATGTAGACAATATATGGGTAACTTAATTGAGACCAACGAGGAATCGATACAAAATAAGTTTTTTTTACTTGAAGAGCTACCGGAAAATCTGTTTACGGAACACCAGATGTTGATCAATGATTTATTAGCAAAAAAACAAATTCCTATTATTGGTTAATACATCTATTTTTTAAAAGTAACAGTCCAGAATTGTTGTTCAATAAAACTCTAAATACGCTGTAACTTTAATACCTATTTCTACAACTAACCTAGTGAAGAGAAATATTTATTAAAGGAGAGATATATAATGAAAAAAAGAAATAGTTTGTTAATAATAATTTTATTAAGTAGTTTACTATATGCATGTAATTCAGAGTATACCAAGAATGAAAAGGATAAAGTAAACGCAACTTTTATCGGAACAATTGAAGAAATTACGGATAATAAAATCGGACTTGTAGAAGTTGAAGAAGGAGAAATTCTTAGTTCTGGTAGTAGAGTATCAGTCAAACTTTCGGTTAACCCTACAGAAACATTTCAAATAGGAGACAAAATAAAAGTAGGATTTGATGGTACGATAATGGAAAGTTTCCCATTACAGATTAATACCCTAACTGTTGAACATGTTGAATAATTTTAAGAGCGATTAGAAATGATTTTTGACTCATACCAACCATGTCCATTTAGCATTGTAGTAAGAAACAGTAAGAAGAGGTGGAACATAATTGAAATTTGATAATAGTGGATTGAACCTCGAATAATTTACTCAGTTTATAAAAGAAAATTACCAAATTGGGAGTATAAACTCTATCCGCTTTATTCCAAAAGGAGAAGATGGATACGGCTATTCAATTAAAACGGATAGTGACAATCATTATTTTGTAAAGGCTCAAAAATCTAATGAGAACTCAAATTTCTTCATTTCGTTAAAAGCAGTTTCAGATTTAAGTTTCAAAGTACGATTATTTTTTCAATAAATGGTGTAAGCGTATTGTTAAATACCCAAGCAACAAGGAACATCAACAAAAATAACCCCGTTATGGACATTCCTATCGAAATAAAAAACGTTGTTAAAGTATTCATTTGTTTACTAACTCTATAGGAAATGAAACCAATTGTTGCACCCATTGAATTGACAAGAATGTCCGTTGTATCAAAGCTCCCTAAATAAGTTACCATTTGAACAATTTCCAAGCAAAGAATGAAACACACAAACAAAACAATAAATTTAAAATATGTTTTTATTCGCTTTTCAAACACCATCGGTACAAGTATTCCGAATGGAACAAATGCTAAAAGGTTGCCAATAGCAAAAATCCATAGTTGCAAAATATCTAATGTAAATTGATTAGGTAGCCACAATGGAATGGAAGTAGGTATTAACGAATACCGGTATTCGTGGATCTCTATCTTTTGCGGCCTGCCAAATCCGAAAAACATAAAGTAGATTAACATTGCTAGATAAATAACTAAGAATATATATATTAACATCTTTTTCTTCTTTTCAAGACGGTTCAACTAAAATCACTTCCTTAGTCTAAAAAATTCTAAATCTGTATCAAGCTAATTATAGATAATATAAGAATATATAAAGTAAGTGAATAAATCTACTAAAAACATGAGAACAGTTTATAAACGGAGAAAATTTATTATTTACGAATGTGGAATAATGTTTGATGAAATTTAAGCTGTATATCAAATAGAGGAGAATGTAGTAGATGAATAATCTGACTAATAAAGAAATACCAAATGAAGCGATTCAAGCATTAAAAATCGTAGAGGAATTGCTTGGAAGTTCGATAATCGGGGTATATCTATATGGTTCATCAGTAAAAGGTGGTTTACGCATAAACAGTGATGTAGATGTCTTAGTGGTCGTGAGTCATAACTTATCTGAAGACAGTCGAAAAGAACTATCTGATAGATTGATGCTTATATCTGGAAAGATAGGGAATACAGATTCTGTGCGATCACTTGAGGTTACAGTTATAAACCATAGCGATGTCGTACCCTGGAAATATCCTCCCAAAAAAGAATTCATCTATGGTGAATGGCTTAGGAGTGATTTTGAAAAAGGGAAAATCCAAGAACCTACATATGACCCAGATCTAGCTATTATCTTAGCAAAAGCACAAAAGTATAGTGTTTCACTATTTGGTTCTGAAGTTTCTGATTTACTTGACCCCATTCCAATAACAGATGTAAGAAGGGCAATTAGGGAGTCTATGACAGAATTAATTGAAGGGCTTAATGGAGACGAACGTAATGTGATTTTAACTCTGGCTCGAATGTGGCAGACAGTAGCAGTAGATGAAATCTCTCCAAAAGATGTGGCAGCAGAATGGGCTATACCTCGGTTACCTAATGAACATGCGGATTTACTCGATTTAGCTAGAAAAGCGTATCGAGGAGAGTATGTTGATAAGTGGGAAGGACTGGATTCCGAGGTGGTTTCACTTGTTAATTATATGAAAAACTCAATAGAGTCGTATTTTCGTAACAACTGAGCAAGTCTTGGGAGAATACGATCTTCATCAAACGGCGCATTTCTCTAAGAAATGCGTCTATTTTCATTTAAGTCCATTTTTGTTTAATAACTCATTTCAAATAGTTACATTTGTTTTCAGCTTTTCAACTAGAATATACTGTCCTACCATTCTTTTTTAAATCATTGAATTCTCCTGATACTGCTTTACAATATTTGAAGTGAATATAATACTAGGTTTGAACAGTATTTCGACAATAAATTCCATATTGTAACTTTTTTGTAACTCTTTTATAGAGTAAGACATATATAATAAATTTATTCGAAGGAAACAGTAATTTTTGGAAAAATGAATGGAGTGTCCATCATGAGAAAGAAAAGCAAATTAACATTAATAATGGGTCTAGTTATGAGCAGCATGATGTTATCGGGATGTCAACTTGTTGAATCTCCTAATGCATTAATTGAAGCTCCACAACAGGAGAAAGAACAGAATATAGAATTGAGTAAAAAAGCGGCAGAGCTGCTCCCTTCTAATAGTGAATTACTAACTCCGGTAAATTCTAATAAAAAACAGTCAATTTTTATTGCTGATATTAATGACGATGGGAACCAGGAAGCATTTCTTTTGTATAGAGGTTTAGGGGAAAATCGTAAAGTTCATCTTCTTTCATTACAAGAAACTGAAGATGACTGGAGAGAAGTATCAGACTTTGAATTGGATTACCTGCAGTTTGATTATTTTGATCTCCATGATTTAGACAATGATGGACGAATAGAAATAGTCATTGGTCTTGGAGGGTCAGACTTTGAATCAGAGAAAGAGCTTATGATATACCAATGGAAGGAAGAGGGACTGACAAAAGTAGTAAATAAAGGCTATGAAGTCCTTGATATCGCGGACTATGATCGTGATGGAAAAGCAGATGTTCTAATTGTCCACGGGAAGAGAAGGGAATTTATGGAGGCGGAGCTTCTTACATTTAGGTCTGGTCAACTAGAGACAACTTCAAGTGTAAATATGGATGCTTTTGCATTTCATGAAAATGCTGTCAGTGGAAAATTATCTGATGGTAATCAGGCATTGTTTATTGATGGAGCAGTTGGTGCTCATTCTATGGTGACTGAAATCATTGCCTTTGAGGACGGGAAGCTTATTAAGGTTGATGAAAGAGCAGGTGGGATGCTCATTAAAGAATACCCACTTTATAGTAAAGATATTAATGACGATGGGGTCATTGAAGTAGGTGGGATGTATATCCCTAAAGGGTGGGAAGAAGAGGCATTTGCTGATATTCCGTTTATTGAATACTATTCAACATATTCAATAAATGGGGATGAAAAAAAGATTGAGGAAAGATATACGAACAGAGCACATAAGTTTTACATCACAATCCCAGTTGATTGGCATGGTAAGGTTACGATTAAAAAGGTTGATAATAGTATCCAATTAATCTCTGTTTCAGATGATGAACTGCTTTTTGAGGTTAAATGGGGTAACCGCGAATCCGTTGAACCGAAAGGCCATGTCTTTAAGAAAACAAAAGATACAATTTTTTATACAGAAATGAAAGAAAAAGATGCTTTTCCATTTAATGAGTTTCATTTATTAGAAGATGAGTTTTAAGAGAGGGAAGTTTATGCATAAAATTCTTGTTGTTGAAGATGAGTTATCCATACGTAGCTTTGTCAGCTTAAATCTAAAAAAGAGGGGGTACCTTGTAACGGAAGCAGAAACTGGAGAGGAAGCATTACGACTCTATCATCGAGAGAACTTTGATATTATTTTGCTTGATTTAATGCTCCCGGGTGTTGATGGATTTGAAGTATGTCAAGAAATTCGAAAGATCAATCAAACAGTGGGCATTATTATGTTAACGGCTCGTACACAAGAGAAGGATAAGGTCGAAGGTTTAATCATTGGTGCAGATGATTACTTATATAAACCATTTAGCTTAGTCGAACTTGAGGCTAGAATCTTTTCTCTGCTACGGAGACTAACTGTCGACCGTTCACTTTCAAAGGAAAATGATGAAAGGATTACTTCTGGTCCTTTTCAATTGGACATGAAAACGAAGCGATTAATCAGTTCTGGACGAGAAATAAAATTGACTCCAACTGAATTCTCTATTCTTCATTACTTTATGGGCCATCCAAATCGTGTCTACACAAGAGACGAATTATTGGATGAGATATGGGGAAAGAACTATGTTGGTGATTTAAAGGTCGTGGATGTAAACATTAGACGAATCCGACAAAAAATCGAGACAGACCCGTCCTCGCCAGTCTATTTATGTACGGAGTGGGGGTTAGGGTATATATGGATGGGTAATGTATGAAACGAAAAGTCATCCTTTATTTCATGATTATTATCCTTTTGACTTTAAGCTTAGTCATGACGGTGTTTGGCTTTGCCTTGACAAATTATTATTATCAAGGAATAGCAGGTACTTTTCGCAGTCATGTTGAAGCAATTAATCCGATTTGGGAAAAAGGAAACGATCTTAATTATGGCAGTTTAGAAGATTATAGTGATCTCATTATTAAAAGCTATCAATATCATTCTGCAGAATTGCAACTATTATCAAATGATGGAGAACTTATTCAATCATCATCTGGTTTTTATGAAGACAAAACATATTCAATTGATCCTGATGTATTTACCTATGAAACAGTTTATAAAAAGGAAGTTATTAAACAAACAGGAGAAAAAGTGATTGCTGTCTACATACCACTAATGTTAGACGGTCAGGTTGTTGGGGTGCTCCGGTATATTTCTTCGTTAGCAAATGTTCATGATGTCATTCAAAACCTGGTTAAGTATGGAATCTTGATTTGTGCAGGTGTTGCAATCGTTGTCTTTCTTATTAGTCTTCGTCTTGCAGATTCGATTGTAAGGCCATTTAAAAAAATCATTCAACATACACGTGAATTATCAAAAGGACGATTTGAAAAACGATTAAATGAAATATACCCTCATGAACTTGGCGAAATGGCGAACACACTAAATTATATGGCGGATGAAATTGTCAAGATGGATCGATTAAAAACAGATTTTATTTCCTCGATTTCCCATGAGCTCAGAACGCCGCTTACAGGAATAAAAGGGTGGGTTGAAACGATCGAGTCACCAGAAGACTTAACAGAGCAGGAAGTGAAATTTGGCTTAAGGATGATTCACACTGAATCTGAGCGTTTGATGAAATTAGTTGAAGATTTACTGGATTTTTCTAGGTATGAGTCAAATCGAATCACTCTTAACCAAGTTGAATTAAATTTTGATGAACTCGTATACGAAGTGACATTACAGCTTCAAAGGAAAGCAAAAGATAAAAATGTCTCGATTGACTTAGAAAGTGTATCGGTTCGGCTTATGGCTGATGGAGATAAAATGAGACAAGTCATGTTAAATTTACTGGATAACGCGATCAAATTTTCAAAAAAGAATGGTGAAATTCAAATAAATCTCTATAAAAGAAATCATTTTGCTGTACTTGAAATTAGTGACAATGGAATAGGGATGAAGCCAGAAGAGTTATCACATATTATGGATTCCTTTTATAAAGTTGATTCAAAATCAATTGGCGCCGGACTTGGTTTAGCGATCACTCGAAATATTGTCACAAAACACGGCGGGAAAATTGAAGTTCTTAGTCAGTATGGAAAAGGAACAACAGTAGTCGTTCAATTACCTTTGGTTATGAATTCAGTGGAATAAGTAAAATAATGGAAAGAGGTAAAGCAGATGTGTGGGTTTATTGGATATATGAGTACTAATCTAAAAGAACAAGCACTTGAAAAAAGACTAACTACTGTTGATATGACAGCTATGATAACCCATCGGGGGCCAGATGATGTAGGCTATTATACAGATGAAAATATTCACTTAGGCTTCAGGAGATTAAGTATTATTGACGTTGAAACTGGTAGACAGCCTCTATCGTATGATGATGATCGTTACTGGATTACGTTTAACGGTGAAATTTATAATTATATAGAGCTAAAAAAAGAATTAGAGAAGAAAGGATATAAGTTTCATACTGATTCAGATACAGAGGTTATTTTAGCCTTATATAGCCATATTGGAACACGAGTTGTTAATGAATTGCGCGGTATGTTTAGCTTTATTATTTGGGATCGGGAGAAAAAGGAAGTATTTGGTGCTAGAGACCACTTTGGGATAAAGCCATTTTATTATTATGAAACAGATGATGAATTCTATTGCAGCTCGGAAAAGAAAAGCATAGTTAGTGCTATTAAAGGTAACGGCATTATGGATTTAGAATCTTTACATCATTATTTGACTTATCAATATGTCCCAGAGCCTCAAACTTTATCAAAAGAGATTAAGAGACTAGAGCCAGGTTGTTTTTTCACAAAAAAACTGGAAGGAGCTATGGTTATTCACTCCTTTTATAAACCAACCTTTTGTCCAACTAATCAACCGTTTTCACAAGAGGTAAAGAAGATTCAACATGTATTAAGAGATTCGGTTGCTATGCATTTACGAAGTGATGTACCAGTTGGCGCCTTTTTATCCGGAGGAATTGACTCATCGAGTATTGTCGCTTTGGCAAAGGAGATTCATCCACGTATAAAAACGTTTACCGTTGGATTTAAAAGAACTGGATATAGTGAAATCGAATTGGCTCAGGAAACAGCTGCCGCATTAAGTGTAGATAATCTTCATTATATTGTAACGCCTGAGGAGTTTATTAAAGAACTTCCTAAAATAGTCTGGCATCTAGATGAACCAGTAGCAGACCCAGCTCTAGTTCCATTATATTTTATTGCACGTGAAGCTAAGAAGCATGTCACAGTGGTTCTCTCTGGAGAAGGGGCCGATGAATTATTTGGAGGTTACAATATTTATAGAGAACCACATTCGCTAAAATACTTGAAGCATTTCCCAAGTAGTATGAAGAAAGGCTGGCTTGCATTAGCAAGTAAATTACCTGATGGTGCGAAAGGGAAAAGTTATATTGAAAGAGGTACAACAAATCTGGAAAAAAGATATATTGGTAATGCGAAGATATTCTCTGAACGTGAAAAAAGCCAGCTCCTACGAAACTACCAAGGGGATTGGACGTATACAAATGTAACGAAGGAATATTATCAAACAATTAACCACCTTCATGATATTCAAAAAATGCAATACATTGACATCCATACCTGGCTGCGTGGTGATATCCTCGTCAAAGCAGACCGAATGACGATGGCGCATTCTTTAGAGCTAAGAGTTCCATTTCTCGATAAAGAGGTGTATAAAGTTGCATCTCAGCTAAGTCATGATAAAACGGTTACAAATCAACAAACCAAATATATACTTAGAAAAGCGATGGAAGGAATAATTCCTGATTCCGTGCTAAATCGCAAAAAACTTGGTTTTCCGGTTCCAATCAGACACTGGCTACAAAACGAGCTATTTGATTGGGCCTATCAATTAATAATTGACAGTCAAACAGATCATTTATTTGAAAAGAACTATTTGTTATTTTTATTATCTGAACATCAAAGAGGGGTACATGATAACAGTCGGAAAATCTGGACAGTATTAATTTTTATGATATGGCATCAAGTATATGTCGAAAAGAAATACAACTTTCATCACCTTTCTATGGAGAGGGAAACGGTTGTCGTATAAATAAAAATAAGATAAAGCACGTGAAAGAAGAGAAGAGTAAATGAAAAAGTCAATTGGGTTAATTGGGCTTGTTTGTTTCTTATTCGTTGGATGCAATCCTAAACCAACAACTGAAGTAATAAATAGAACCTTCGATAAAACAATGAAAGAAGCTGAACTAGCTGAAACAGAACAAGTACCAACTGTGAGTAAACGAGAGGATTTTTTGAAAAAGCTTGATAAGATTGAACAAAGTCTTGCTGAATTTGATCAGGTATTAGAAAACGGGACGACTGTTGAATTAAAACAGGCTCAAGGTGAAATTTTTAAAAGATGGGATAAAGTGTTAAATGAAATTTACCAAGCACTCGAAGAACAGCTTTCTCCAAGTGATATGGAAAAATTAAGAGAAGAACAAAGGGAATGGATTAAATACCGTGATGATACTGCAAGAGAAGCTGCCGCTAAATACGAAGGTGGGACGATGGAATCGCTGGAATATATAAGCGTACAAGCAGGGCTAACAAAAGAAAGATGTTATGAATTAGTTGATAGGTATATGGAGTAGTACCTGTGATTAATCCGCTAATCCAGAGAGGAAAGCGGATTTTTTATATAGAAATTCAAGCTTTATGAATTAACTTTATATTTTTTATTATATATGGAATAGAACATTTAATAAATTTAAATAAAAACCTTAAACATGTTGAATAAATAGATAATGAAATATGGATATTTATGTTAAAATTTTATGTGATATTGTGAAATGAAAGTAAAAGAGGTTCGAGTATGTGATTTATGAATATTGTTGGAAGATTTAAGTTTATTGTTAAAAAAATATCAGAGGGGGAAATTGCTATTTTAAAAAGAAAAATTTTATCTGCTATTCTTAGTAGTTTGTTATTTGCACTTATCTTTTCCTTTCTTGGTGGCTTCGAAGTGGACAGATTTTTTAATTTATATTTTAATTTATATTTTTTAAACCTTATGTTTGTCATGACGTACGGAGTTATTGTTTCCTTCTTTAGTGACTGGCTTAGTAGGAAGGTTTCTAAAAGGGCATATACTCGCGAAATTACTTCCTTCTTATTTCATTGTTGTTTCGGAGCAGTATTACAAGTTTTTGGGCTTGGTTCTGCTATCTTATTCTTTATTGTTGACCGTTTATTAGGTAGGGTGAAGATTGGATGGCTTTCAATAATCATAGCATTATTGATCGTAGTAGTAGCATTTATCATTTTGATAAATATGTAGAAAGGTATTATTTTTATTTAAAGAGGTTTCAGAGAGGAAGCATAAAGAAAGGTTTACTTGTTCTCATTGCCATTCCAATAACACCGTTCGTTCTGGTAAATATATTGTAATTTTAAATTGTACTTTTCATAAAAGGTGGAATGATTTTGTGAAATATTTTACTCAGTTCCTAATAGCAACTATGGTAATGGTTTTTTCAACGTTTTCTGCATGGTATGAAGGAAGTGCTATAAGAGATAACCCTTGGGAATGGAAATACACTGCCTATTTTTCGAAATTACTAAATGGTGAAATTACAAGTAGTGCAGATTTATCACAATTAGATCATTTTATATATGCAGCAAAATTCAGCCCTATCTATCCATCGTTCATTGTTTTAAGCTTATTTTATATTTTGATATTAAGTGGTTACTTGTTCTTAAAAAGTGAAATGAAAAGAATGAGATATTTCATATTCCTGTGTATTATTTCCTTTTTAATTGGAGTAGCTGTATCAGACTCCCCAACAATAGGAGGCAGATACTTTTCCATTATCTTTACAACACTTGGAATTATTCATTTAGCTCTAGCATTATCAATTTATTTAAAGCTAAAAAAGAAAAAGGGACATATAGAGAATTTAGTTTAATTACGAACAACTCGATTTTATATTCTTATCTTGGGTAATTAGAATCTATTTCTTTACTTACTATCGAGAGGAGAAGGTAGTACTGTGAAAACAACAGAAAATTTTACCGACAAGGCCGATGTCTATGCGGAATATCTCCCCTATTTCGAAAAACACAGTAAGAATGGAAAAAGTGTTCCCCAAAACATAACACGAAGCTATCTAGGAAATGTTTAAATAGCAGAACATATAATGAAGATTTAATCGAAGTTTCCTATGTGAATTTTAGTTTATCATACGATTTTAGCAATTGAAAATTTTGATATAGAAATTACAGAATTGATCGATAAAGCAATAAAAAAAGTTTTCACCTCAAGAACCCATCTATAAAAATCATTTTACTTACTATTTTAAATGTATCTTTTATAAATAAGGACAGATGCAGTATAATGAAAAAGAAAGTTAATAATTGTAAAAAATGGAGGGGTTTGGTTGGGGGGACAATGGATACTTGAGGAGAAATTTCAAAGTGAACAATTAAATAGCTTACTAAAATGGCGTTGTGAACCTAAGAAATGGATTATCGACACAACGAGTTCTCAATTGGTTTTAAATACCGATCAGGAAACAGATTACTGGCAAAAGACACATTACGGCTTTGAAGCAGATAATGGTCATTTTCTTTATATGAATACAGATAAGAATTTTAGGATGACAACAAAAGTCAAAACTTATCCAAAGTCAAAGTATGATCACGCAGGGTTGATGATTCGCTTTTCAAAGAATGTGTGGGTTAAAACTTCTCTAGAATTTATAACAAATACTTTGAGTAAAATGGGGACAGTAGTTACAAATGGGGGTTACTCTGACTGGTCCACACAATATATGGAGTCTAAAGAGATTGACCAATATTTTCGAGTATCCAGAATTGCTCAAAATTGTTATGTTGATTTTTCCTTTGATGGGGAAGAATGGATGCAAATACGCATAGCTCACTTGGATATTCCGTCTGACTCAACAATTTCAGCTGGATTATTTGCATGCAGCCCTCAAGGAAAGGATCTTACTGTGCGTTTTGATTTTCTTACGATTGAAGAGCTTTCTTCTGATCCGAAAGAAGCTTACCTATAACAGGCATATTATTAATGGAGTTATTTTTATCAAAAGGTTGCTTTCCTTAAATAAAATTCAGTAACGATCATCAAAAATAGAAGCGCTTATCTTGTTCAAAGATAATGCGTTTTTTTTTATAGAGCATGTTTAAGGTGTAAACTGACCTAAGTTTTTAAGAACCTGTTGAGTAATTTACGAATTAGAATGGAAGTAAATATTGATGTTAAAACATCTTTTTATGGTTGAATATGAATATGGAAGTTTTTTATGTATCATTTTCTAACGGAGTGACAGAAAATTTTCTTTGCTTTATAGCTAATTTTGCAAGTGTAACGAAAGAGATTCTGATGGTTGCAAATATGATTCTTTCCCGCACCAAATGTATGGTCTTATAGAGATTCGACTTCTTTTTATATTATGTAAGACAAATTTGCTAAAACGATGGATTTTGCAAAAAAAAATGGAACAAGAGATCTTTGGGATCACTTGTTCCATTTGAAAGCTAATTTTCCGCCAACTCCTCCCTATTCGGAGTGTGTGGAGGTTCTTCCAGCCATCCTCTTTCTATCAAAATGTCGGTCCCATCCTTACCAAACTGCAATATTTCAGGAATAAGTTTTGAATATTCAGTAGCGAGGTCTATTCTTGCTGATGAAGCTAATGCATGACCAATATAGGTTATTCCTTGAGTATTGAGTATAGTCACAAGGTTCATGATGAGCTTTTCTGAAAAAGGAGATGTAGTAGAAGTTGACACTTCCGAGTTAACCATTATAGTGCCAAGCAGATCTTCCTTGATTAAAGTTTGGTTTAGGAACTGAATTTGTTTTTGAGCTAATTCTTTTCCTTTTGTCAAAAATTTCTTTATTTGTTCATCTTTCACAACTTGAATAAATCCAGTGAGTAAAACTAGAGCAAAATAGTTCCTTTCAATGTTAAAAAATATTTCAGATAGTTCAAGAACATTTAGAGGACGTTTCCTCTCGAACCATTTGGATAAAAAAGTTTCCTTCTTGTTAATAAATTCAACTTTATCGGGATAAGGGATCATTGTTGGGCGATCGTATATTCCTTTTGAAAGCATTACATTTACTATTGTATTATAAAGATCCAATGTGGAAGTTAAACACTTAGAGAAGAAAGATCGAATATCTTCGCGGGCAACATTAGAAATTAGCATACTATAGTTTACCATAGACAAACGACTCATCCCGTAAGCATAACTGACAGGAAATAAATCGAAAAACAAAGGTGGAGCTGAAAGATCAATGTCTTCATCGGAAAATCCCTTTGGAATAGGGAAATTCTCCTTTTTAAAAATATTCTTGATTTCCTCAATATGTTTTTGTGATATATCTAACGTTAATTGAATAATAGGTTTCACATCTTCGTTGTTCGACTGTTGCATGAAATGCTTCGAGAGACAGATAGACATGCTATCATTAATATAAGTGGCCCATAATCCTGCAATTTCTGTTGATGATAAACCTACAGTATGTTTAGTATTCATTTTGAAGAACTCCTCATAATATTGGATTTTTCTAAGATAAGTATTTCTCATAGGGGATCAACTTATTCTTCTTTCTTATATAAACGAGTTTTATAAATCGTTGGTGAAGTTCAAGAGCCAATAATCTTCAATATACGAAGGGCTGTTTTTGAATAAAGCCAGTGACTTCTTTATATAAATAGGCATTAAATAGAATAAAACTTGGAATCACAATTGGATATTTATGTTAATATAGGTGTGGAGTTGTGAAGAAGTCAGGTGATAAAAAGGATACGGGGGAAAGTTATGATAAAAAAAATTGATATTACTAATCCAATACTTGCCCAAGAAGTGTTACACATTCAACTACTTTCATATAAGGTAGAGGCAGAAATAATTGACTTTTATGAAATACCGCCATTAAAAGACACAGTTGACACTCTACAACAATGTGGAGAGACTTTCTTTGGCTATTTTATCAATGAAGAGTTATGCGGAGTCATTTCTATAACAGCAGAAAATGGAGTAATTGATATACATAGGTTAATAGTACATCCTAAACATTTTAGAAAAGGAATTGCCAAGATGCTATTGAATTTCATTGAAAGCAATCATGGAGGAAATGAAACGATGATAGTGTCAACTGGAACCAAAAATATACCAGCTGTAACCTTCTATTTGAAAAATGGATTTTTAAAAGCAGGAGAAACAAAAGTAACAGACCGCCTTTCTCTAACTTCTTTTATAAAGGAAATTTAATATGGTTTTATTAAGCAACTATCGGGAACGTATGGTAAAAGCCCGATTTTTCACTTTATATATTGAGAAAAATTAGTTATCACAAAAATCACGAGATATTATTAGGGATCCATAATGACGGAGGCAGATCCATCTACATAAGTGGTAGACTTAGAGAGAATAGAAGGGGTACTTATGTAAATCAATCTGAACTTACAATCGAGGGGAAGAAGGTAGTATTGTGAAAACAACAGAAAACTTTACCGAAAAGGCTGATATATATGCGAAATATCGCCCACATTACCCTATTGAATATATCAATTATTTATTTTCAGCAAACAAACTGAAAGAGGATCAAATTGTTGCGGATATTGGTTCAGGTACTGGGATTTTTAGCCTTCAGATGCTTGAAAAAGGTTTAAATGTTATTGGAGTAGAGCCAAATGATGACATGAGAAAGTTGGCTGAGCAATCATTAAAACGATTTTCTCGTTATACATCAATTAAGGCAACTGCTGAAAATACCACATTAGAAGGGGAAAGTATTGATTTAGTAACTGTTGCCCAAGCATTTCATTGGTTTGATAAAAAAGCATTCAAAATTGAATGTCAGCGGATATTGAAACAAAAGGCAAATGTCGCTCTTGTTTGGAATAGTAGAGATTTAACTAACCCAATTATTAAAGAAATTTCAGAAATTTGCCAAAAGACCTGTCCGAATTTCAAAGGATTTAGTGGTGGAATGGAGGAATCTCCACAAATGTTTAACTGCTTTTTTCAGGAAGGAAAGTATGAGTTTAAGAAGTATCAAAATGATTTGCAATATGATTATGAAGGGTTTTTAGGAAGGAATTTATCAGCGTCTTATGCTCCGAAAGAAAATGACAAAGAGTATAAACGTTTTGTTTTTCTTCTTTCAGAGTTATTCGAAAGGTACAGTGAAAATGGAAACATTGTACTCCAAAACATTACGCGAAGTTATCTAGGAAATGTCTAGAATGGCAGGTTAGGTAAAGAAGAATTTTACATACTATCAGAGTACACTTTTTCAATAACTATCTTAAAATGTTTCCTTATATGGATATGGACAGCTGCATTATAATGAATAAGGAAGTTAACGATTGTATAAATTGGAGGGATTTGGTTGGGGGAACGATGGATTCTCTAAACAATTAAATTGCTTACCAAAATGGCGTTGTGACCTTAAGAAAATGTTTATCGGCATTAAAGTGGGACTTTAGTTTTTTGTGAAAAATTGGTTATTAATATGTGCAATTCGCTTAAAGAATGATGTAGCAAACTCAACTTTTCTGGAACAAGAAAGAGTACCTTTTGCAGGATTAGAAAAGATCGAAAAAAGGTGCATCACTTTGTGAATACACCACTCAAACAAATTAATCCCAAATACGTATTCTTGGAACGCCTCCTGTTCGTAAATAATCCAATAGCTGTCCTGTATGGACAGATTCGTGATAGGCAATACGAAGTAGCATATCACCTAATTTCCTTATGTAGCCTACATCAGATCTGTCAATCAGTATGTTCTCTAAATCTTCTTGTGAAAAATCTTTAATATTATCGATAAACTGATTTCTATATGAATCTGCAAATTCTAATTCTGCTTTTACAGATGTGAAAGGCCGATTTTCGAAAGGGGAGTTGAAAATAGATAAACTACCTCTATTTTGAATGGCCAAATGATAGTAATATTCGCTTTCCAAAACATGTCTAATCATTTCTAGGCAATTCATGGCCTCCTGATCTGGCTTCCATAGAAGGTATTCATTTGGAATAGATGTCCAAACCTTTATACTTCTTCTTCGAATTTCATTAAAGTTTAAAAGAATTAAATCAATAGAGTTCATATAACTTCCTCCCTTAAAAGGTATACCTTAATTATACACGAATAAACGTTCGTGAAAATATTACTATAGAAGCAAAAAAATACGCATTTCATGTTAAGAGTAAAGAGCCATCTTCAACGATAGATGTGTTTTTCGGGAATAGCGCTTACTGGGAGAGCTGAAAAGAAAAATGTGTTATGCAAGACCACAACAGGTTTTTGTTTACTGGATGCTTATTTATCTGAGGATGCTCTGGAAGAAACGTATATAGGTTGGTCATGATCCACAGACGGCAACCCAGAATAGGTCTGTACTAAAGGATATTTTGGTGGAATAATTAGGTAAATGGGAATTATGACTCTGGAGGAGAAAAGTGAAGTTAATAAGAATATTTTTAGCGGCTTTCTTGATTAAAGTTATTTTGATATTAAGCATTTAACATTATCTTTCATCATTCAAAATTTGGAGTAAGGCTTAAACTTTTTCTACATGAATTTTGTTCCTTTTTCAACAATCACTAATTACTTTGATTCAAATAATTACATAGTTAGTAAAGCGCTAATCTTGGTAAGGGTGTGTGTTCTTTATCATGTTTTGTCCAGGATGTGTTTTTTGAAAAATTTTGCACCTGATTTAACAACCTCTTCACACCTGAACAAAATTGTCCTAAAAAGGAATAATTCCTATTTACAAATCGTAATGATTACGATATATTATTTTATGTGAAATAAAGAGGAGGATACATATGAGAAAAATATGGATGGCTTTTCCTAGTTTATTGATTGTCTTTTTCCTTGCTGCATGTGGTGGAGACAATGCAAATAGAACTAATGGTGAGGAGGAGGAAGCTTCTTCAGCAGAGCAGCTGGAAATTTACACAACGGTATACCCACTTCAGTTTTTTGCAGAACAGATTGCAGGCGAAGAAGCGTTGGTCGAATCGATTTTGCCCCCTGGTTCGGACTCCCATACATTTGAGCCGACTACAAAAGAAATGATAAACATTGCAGAAGCAGATGCATTTATTTTTAATGGTGCGGGATTAGAGACTTATGCTGAAAAAATCGCAAATGCGGTTGAATCAGAAGATGTGAAAATCATCGAAGCTGCCGTAGGAATTGAGTTGAATGAAAGTGATCACGACCATGACCACGATCACGACCATCACCACGATCATGGAGATCAGGACCCGCACGTGTGGCTTGATCCAATCCGTTCTATTAAACTAGCCGAAAATGTAAAAGATATGTTAGTAGAGTTAAGGCCTGAAAAAGAAGAATTTTTTAATGAGAATTTTGAGTCACTAAAAGAGGAGCTTGAGGGTCTTCATGAAGAATTCTCCACTCAATTGAAAGAGACGCCAGGCAATCACTTCATTGTCTCTCATGCAGCTTATGGTTATTGGGAGGAAGCATACGATGTACATCAAATTGCTGTCTCTGGCTTAAGTCCAACAGATGAGCCTTCACAAAAAGAGTTGGAGAATATTATTGAAACAGCCGATCAATATGGGTTACACTACGTCTTTTTCGAACAGAACATAACAACAAAAGTAGCGGAAGTCGTCAGAGAAGAAATTGGCGCAGAAACCCTTCGACTACATAATCTTTCAGTTTTAACAGAAGATGATATCGAGAAGGAAGAGGACTATTTCACATTAATGCGTCAAAACCTTGCTCAATTGACGACTGCATTGGCAGATTCGGCTGCTGTAGAAGTTGATGAACACGATCATGATCATAGTCACGAGCACAACCATGAATTAGACGAAGAGGCACAAAAAATCTATGATGGATATTTCGAAGATGATCAAATTAAAGATCGTGACTTATCAGACTGGGACGGTGACTGGCAATCCGTCTACCCTTATTTAATCGATGGAACATTAGACGAAGTATTCGCTCATAAAGCAGAAGAGGGAGATATGACAGCTGAGGAATACAAAGAATACTATACAATCGGTTATAAAACAGCCGTGGATCGCATTATCATTGAGGGAAATACGTTTACCTTCTTTGAAGATGGCGAACAGTCGTCAGGAAGCTACGTCTATGACGGCTACGAAGTGCTGACCTATGAAAAAGGAAACCGCGGAGTGCGATACATTTTCAAACTTTCTGAAGAACAGGAAGGAAAAATGCCAGCCTATATCCAGTTCAGTGATCACAGCATCGAACCAACCGATTCACATCACTATCACTTATATTGGGGAGATGACCGGGAAGCACTACTTGAAGAAGTAACTAACTGGCCGACCTATTACTTCTCTGATCTAAGCGGTGAGGAAATCGCTGAAGAAATGATGATGCATTGATTAGCAACCTTTAAGATAAATCAATACAAAAACGATTTTAGTCAAATATCCGGTGCCCCTATCCATTGGTACCGGATATTTTTTATGAAATACGGCACTGTTGAACAGTAGGGTTGTGCTGTGCAGCAATGGTACCCCTTTTGGCAGCTTCTTAATTTCGTGTAAAATATTTATTAGCACCACTAAAAATGAGAAGTTAATCGTCTTAATTCCTTGATAGTACTGGGATTGAGGCTTTTTTAGTGTACAGAAACCAAGGATATGCGTTATTAACACCTCTAGAGGAATGAAACATCAGATTCTAAACATATCTCTTTCTTCGGCATACGGGCCCGATTGTGGAAGATCTCCGTTAAGTATGCAGTAGACAACATATTGCGCAATAAATATGATGATTATGAGGTGACTTTGTGAACAATGTACTTAAGCTAACGGGCAAATTTAGTGGAAGAAGTTGGTTATTAGAGATAGAATTAATGAATAAAGAAATGGGGAGATTTGTGAATGAATAATTGGTGGTACAGTTTTTACTTCTTGATTTTAGGTGTCATTGCTTTTTTTACAGGAGAAATTATAACCTTTATAATGCTAGGCTTTATATTATTAAGCCTAAATAATATAAACAACACACTGAAAAAGATATACAAAGTTAATCAGCAAGATAAATTAGATTCAGAAGATTAGTTATTCTTATTGAAGTAACAGGGGCTTTTTTATAAAAAGGAACGCTCTTTTCGGTATCTAATTAAAAGGAAGTAAATGTTATTATTATATTAAAGATGGTTGCTCTTCTATTATAGTCGGAGAAAGCTTTGCTACAATATTAAAAAAGGTAAACTTTGGAGGCACACCACTGCAATAAGACTTATAACGAAATTAAGATCTTGATATATCCCGTCAAGGACATAGTATAAAACTAATAAAGGAGTTGTATAAAATGGATGGAAAAAAAGATACAGTAATAAAACGCTCTTCAAAAGCAGTAAACATTCTATCTCAGATCAATAGTGAAACTAAGCTAGGCGACTTACGAAAAATCGCGAAAGACATTAAAAAAGATCACGAACTAGCTATGGAACTTTGGTCAACCAAAGAGTTTTTGCCCAGACTATTAGCAATCTTAATTATGGACAAAAAACTTCTTTCACTAGATGTGCTAAATAAGCTTGATAAGGATATGCAGACTCACACTTTTGTTGAGCGAAATAACTTAATGGATTGGTTAATGGCTAATCAGCTTACCAAAGACAAGAAAAAAATTGCATTGATGGAGTCATGGGAAAATAGTCCTTCTGCTCTTCAAAGGCGAACTTTCTGGTATTATCAAGCGCGATTGAGATGGACAGGAAAAACACCACCTGATAACACCGCAGACTTGCTATCTGCATTAGAAGCTAATATTACGCAGGAAGAACCGGAAGTTCAATGGGCCATGAATTTCACCGCAGGCTGGATCGGCGTTTATGATGAAAAGAATCGTGCACGTTGTATTAAACTTGGTGAGAAAACGGGTCTTTACAAAGATGAAATAGTAGCAAAAGGATGTACTCCCAGCTATTTGCCGGAGTTCATTTCGATTGAAGTAAACAAACGACAGAATAATTAGTTACCTCTGAAAAATTTATTAGTGTTTAATGCAATAAATATAGGAATTCAAAGCCTCAATATGAAAATTGTAATAGGCTAGGACCGAAAAACGGAGAACCTCAACTTTATAATTATTATGGGTACTATACCTTTTTTCATCTGTGCGGTAATGATAAGGATAAAATCAATTACGAGGGAGATAAATGGTGCTTTTTTATACCTTTAAAATGAGGATAGATATTATATATACTTAATAATAAAGACTTTTTTCAGAAATGATTAAAGATTTTTAAATAATTACCAAGATTTTGGAAAAAATATCTTTGATATGGTGATAATTAGAGGAATTCTTATAGAAGGAACTAGATAATGATTATTCCAAAAGAAGCTGCAAAAAAAATAGATGATGTTTATAAGGAGTTAGTCAAGGCTGATCAAAAAGATCATGATATTTGGTTTGAATATGTGTTTTTATCTTGGCAATGGTGGTTTTGTATCATACTCTCAATTATTCCCTGGATTTTATGGTGGAAATATAGAAAAAAGGAGTCTACACATCGTTTATTATCCGGGGCATTTTTTATCATGTTCATTTCAATATTTCTAGATTCTTTTGGAGCAGAATTGGGGTATTGGGATTACCGATATGAACCACTGCCTTTCTTGCCATCTTTCGTACCTTGGGATCTAAGTCTTCTTCCTATTACTTTTCTAATTTTTGTTCAAATAAAGCCAAATATTTCCCCGATTTTAAAAGCGGTTCTCTACGCATTTTTTTGCTCTTTTGTAGGGGAACCTTTTTTTGAATGGCTTGGATTTTATCAATCATTAAAATGGAACCATCTGTATTCATTTCCTATTCATATTATAATATTTCTAATTGGGTATTTCCTTGTTAATGGAAAGAATTTTGAGGCATTAAAATAAAGATGAAGCAATAATTATTTTTTCCATCGATTTAATAGGAAGGTATCTGTTTTTTTTACTTTAAAAAGGGAGAGAGTTTGAAAGAAACAATAACCCAATTAATTTGAGTTATTGTTTTTCTTTTTATTCTCAATGTTTTTCCAAAAATAGTATAAAATCCAAGCCGCTATTATTGCGAATGTAGAGAAGCCTTTTTGTCTGATGGTAGGTAGATGAACAATATAATGCTAATGATAAGAAATGGAGGCATAATTAATAAATATTTCCTTCTGTCAATGTTCATTAGGCTTGCTCCTTACACTTTCATTTTGACTATATATTACGATGAAAAACAAAAAAGGTTTCAAGCTATTTCTTTAGATTCAATATATTTCAAAGGTTTAAAATTCAGTGATAGAGGTCTAAAGTAAACGGTCGTTCTAGTATAATAGTTGTGTGAATTCTTTGAATTATGGTAAACTTCCAAAGTGAATTATAGGTCTTAGATGACTCAATAACTACTTGGAGTGATAACATAATGTTGATAGCACCATCCATTTTGTCTGCGGATTTTGGACAATTAAAAAACGAATTAGAAAAAGTGAAAAATGCGGGAGCAGACTTATTGCATATAGATATAATGGACGGGCAATTTGTACCCAATATTAGTCTCGGTATACCAGTTATGGAGGCTATTACTACTTATTCTGATTTACCTAAAGATGTACACCTTATGATAAATAATCCAGAGAACTTTATAAAAAAGTTTATTGAATTAGGGGCAGACTATGTAACGGTTCATCCAGAGTCAACCGACCAACTTGATTATTGTTTGGAAATAATCAAGTCTAATGGAGCTAAGGCTGGCATCGCCTTAAACCCAGAAACTAGTTTCGAAGTCGTCCTACCCTATATACATGATATTGATTTATTACTATTTATGACGATAAACCCAGGGTTCGGTGGGCAAAAATTTATACATAGTGTAGTAGAAAAAATGAGCGAAGCGAACAGATACAGAGAGTTCCACAATTTAACTGACTTATTCTTTGAAGTAGATGGAGGAATAAACGAATATACAGCAAAAATATGTATAGAAAATAAAATTGACATTTTAGTTTCTGGTTCAACTATTTTTGAATCTAATGATATAAATAGAACAATTAATACCCTTAGAAATTCATGATGCTATGGGAATAAAAAAGCGGTTAATAAGACTGCTTTTTTTGTGTTTGAAATGGCTAAAAAGACATTTGGTTGAGGAAGAGGTGTAAATAAAATGATGTCGAATACATATTTATTGTGAAATTTGCTGGGACTTTGGAGGAGACATTTTGACAAAATATAAGATTGATTATAATACTCCCACATTGGAAGAATACAAGTATTTGTGTGAGTCTGTGGGATGGACTAATTATATGAATTTTGAAGTGGTGGAAACCTCATTAAGAAATTCTATTCACTGCATCACAGTCAAAGAAAATGACCAAATTGTAGGTATGGGGAGAATTGTTGGCGATGGGGCAATTTATTTCTATATCCAAGATATAATGGTTCATCCAGATTATCAGAAAAATGGGATTGGAAATGTAATAATGAATACTTTGGTTGAATACTTAAATACAAATGCCCCAGATAAAGCGTTTGTTGGTTTGTTTGCATCCGAAGGTACAGAAACGTTTTATGAGAAATTTAATTTTAAAGATTTTACCCCCAATATGACAGGAATGTTTACTGTAATTACAACAAAATAGATATTAATCTTAGGCAATCAAGCGCCATTCTTAAATTAGCATGTGCGCTCTTTCTCATGTTAATGGCAGATTGGAGATTTATTAGTGTGAAAATACCGTAAAACTGAAATGATCATAGTAAAAGAGACATTTTTTGAATTACTATATGAGGGAGAATTTAACTTGTTATATTATGTAATTGATTCTTTTACAGAAACGAAATTTGGTGGGAATCCAGCAGGCGTAGTAATCCATGAAAATTTAGACGAAGTGTTTATGCAGAAATTTTCTGCAGAAGTTCGCTTTTCAGAAACAGCATTTATTAAAAAAATAGACGATAAAAAGTTTGAAATAAAGTTTTTTACACCAACTTCACAGGTAGAACTTTGCGGACATGCTACTATTGCTTCCTTTAAAGCCCTATTGGACAGCCAGGCTATTGAAGATAACAATACATATTTTATGAAAACACTCGCTGGTTTACTCTCCGTTGAGGTGAATCAATCATTTATAATGATGGAGCAGGCTAAACCTAAATTAGGAAAAATATTTGATGATTATGATTATTTGTCTGACCTTTTTAATATTGATAAAAACCAAATAGGGAGTTTGAATTTCAATCTATTACCTCAAGCTGCAAGCACTGGTCTTTGGGATATAATGCTTCCAATAAAAACAAAGGATGCTTTGTATGCTTTAAATCCTGATTTTAAAGCACTTGCTGAATATACAAAGATCAATACAGTGGGTGGTGTCCATGCATTTACGCTTGACACAAAAGAAGGAATAGCAGAAAGTAGAAACTTTTGCCCACTCTATGGTATTGATGAGGAAGCCGCAACAGGTACTTCGAATGGGGCTTTAACATATTATCTCTTTTATAACCACGTATTAAATAAATATAATCAAGAGTACTCTTTCCTTCAAGGGTATAGTATGGGCAGACCTTCTACTATCATTACAAAATTAGTGAATAAAAATAATCCAAGAGTTATGGTAGGTGGGAATGGAATTATATTAACAAAAGGTAAGTTATACTAAGCATCATTTTTATATACCAAGTAAAAATCAAGCCAAATCATTCCTTAGCAAAAAAAGCTTACATTGCTAAAATATAAAAAACAAAATATTAATTTGATGACAAGAAGTGATAGATTGGTAAAGGGAGATGCTCAAAGAAAAATGATCTACTAGAATAGGGTGCTTTTCTAAAAAGTAGTGATTGTGAAGGTTTGAACTTTAACAATTAGATGCTTTAGTTCAATAGATCTTACACAAACATTTGCATTACCATAACATTGGTAATGCTTCTTTTAAATAAATTAGGAATTTTTTCTAAATGTTAATGGTATAATTTTACATAGTTAATCGCATGAGAATAATTCGCAGCAAATCCGAAATAAGATTTTCGTTCATTATTATTGAACAATTACACTAATAAAATATGGTTAATAATTGATTTTGACAGCAACAAAAAAGTAAAGGATTTTGTTGTTGGGGAAATTTGAGCAGGAAGTGATAAAATGAGTAACTCGAAAAAAACAGTTTTAGAGATTGCTGCTAGACAGGGGCTGTTCCTAAATCCTGATTCTTTAGAATTTAATGAATCAGGTCTGGACTTTCAGGTTGTATTCGGGGTTGATCAGCAAGAAAAAGAATGGGTACTACGATTACCAAGACGTGAAGATGTTATGCCAAGAACAAAGGAAGAGAAAAAAGCATTAGATTTGGTAGCTGAGCACATTATTGTTTTTGAGGCACCATATTGGTCAATTTATACAAACGAGTTAATTGCTTATAAAAAGTTAACTGGAGTTCCTTCGGGTACGATTGATCACGAGATTCAAAATTACGTGTGGGTACTTGATATAAACAATGTGCCAGATTGTTTTTTCAAAACACTTGGAAAAGCACTTGCAGCTTTGCATAATGTTCCTATAGAAAAGGCGAAGGCTGTTGGGTTAACTGTTCATACATCTGAAGAAGCAAGACAATCAATGAAAGAAAGAATGAATGCTGTGAGAAATAAAATTGGAGTAGGAGATTCGCTGTGGGCCAGATGGCAGTCATGGATAAGTAATGATGAAATGTGGCCAAAGAAAACAGGACTCATTCACGGTGATGTTCATGCAGGTCATATATTGATTGATCAAGCAGGAAACGTAACTGGTTTGATTGATTGGACTGAAGCAAAGGTGTCTGATGTATCGAATGATTTTGTCGTACTTTATAGGACATTTGGTGAAGAAGGTCTCGAATTGTTAATCAATGCCTATAAAGAAGCAGGGGGATATGTATGGCCCAAAATGAAAGAGCACATCATTGAATTAGAAGCTGCATATCCTGTTGCAATCGCAGAATTTGCATTTGTATCTGGTAGTGAAGAGTACTTGAATATGGCAAAACAAGCTTTAAAACTAACATAAGGAAAAGTTATGACCAACTAAGGGTAATTTAGATATTATAATTCAATTAAGAAAGTGATATCAATAAAGGACCATCAATAATAGAAGCACCATTCTGGAATAGGAAAGGTGCTTATTTCTGTGTAGGTCCAGATTAATCTTGTAATTGAGAAATAAAAGTTTGAAATGTTCAACTTGCAAGGTCGTTTAATAAGTATGATGGAGAATTAATGAAACTTTTATTTTTTATACCCGTATAATTATTAAGGCCTTATAGAGTGGAGGTGTCATTTTGGAAACCAATGTCCAAACGTCTCGAAACGTTAAAATTGTAACCAAAAAAGAAATAATTATGAGAAAATTACTGAATATAATAGGTATGTTCATTTTTTGTGGTTTAGCATTAAGTAATGTGACAAATCCACTCCCATCGAATGATGACACCAAAGAGTTTTTGCTTTTTATTGGTGGAAGTGCAAGTATCTATTACCTTTTAGTGAACATCTATTTCATAGGACAGATAGGTAGAAAGATTGTTATTACAATTCTTATTTTTTTAGGTTGCTTTAGTATATTTATGGCTTTTTATCTTGCAAATAATTCAATACCACACTAATGAACTAAACTATATTGAATTCTTATCATTGTTAAAGTAACGGAAGCTTATTTGCAATAGTGAACTTCAAATCTAAGCGGGAGTGTTGACGTTCAAATTCACATGATATCTAACTAGACTAAGCTAAACACTTATCCAATTGGATATAAAAGTGAACAGTTTAAAGAAATTCCCTATTTAGTTTAGTTTATTTATTAATATTGTATTATAATTGATTGTAAAGTATTGTTTAAGCTTATAAATTATTTTTAACGATAAAGGAGATATCTCAATGTCAAATCATGAAAATAATAACGAACAAAATACACAACCAACAGAAAAGAAGAAGGTTAGCTTACAGGAGTTAATGAAACAACAACTTGCAAATAAAAAACAAGCTCAACAAAATGGAAAACAAGCAAATAAAGGATTAGCTCAAAATCAAAAGATGAAAAGCCAGCAAGCCAAAAAAACTAGTAATACACGTAGGAAAATGGGGAGCTAATAAGAATATATTGGATCAAAAACACCGTATTGATGTTACAATCTACACGGTGTTTTTTATTTTTTAAAGATTACTCAAGGTAAAGTGTTTTACTATACATAATTATGAAATGGAAAAAGGAATTTAATGAAATTAGTAGAAATATGATATGAATAGTGATTTATATCAAGGTGTAAACGCGATCAAATGGTGGCACGAATGAAAATGTATTTAACAGATGAACCAACGACAGAAGTTTTTGAATCAGATACCTACGCAATTATGTATACGAGTGGAACTACAGGTCGACCAAAAGGGGTAAAATGTTATATGACATACCCGAAAACCTAATTTCACATAAGGAGATAAGATTATGGAAAAAAACAAATTACTAAAAATGGACAATGTCGGCATTGTTGTAGAATCCCTTGATGACGCAATCTCTTTCTTTGAGGAGATTGGTTTGAACCTCGAAGGGCGAGCCACTGTCGAAGGCGAATGGGCTGGTCGAGTAACCGGATTGGGTTCTCAGTGCGTAGAGATTGCTATGATGGTTACCCCAGATGGCCACAGCCGACTTGAACTTTCGAAATTTCTCACCCCACCTACTATATCAGATCACCGGACTGCTCCTGTAAATGCCCTTGGTTATCTTCGCGTCATGTTCACTGTTGAAGACATCGACGAAATGGTATCCAGACTCACTAAGTATGGTGCTCAGCTCGTTGGCGAAGTGGTTCAGTACGAGGACTCGTATCGGCTCTGCTACATTCGTGGAATCGAAGGACTTCTAATCGGTTTGGCGGAGCAACTCGGTAACTAATAAGTAAGTGATGTTTTATAAAAATCCTTTACTGAAGTATAGATTTCTGAAGTGGAAATTGTTACAGAAAAGCAGTGTGAAAGTAACTCGAAGAAGTCGGGTACTCATCATATAACACAGTATTCACGCAGAGAGCTCTCCGAGGCTTGGTCGCCAGGAGAAGAAACATACTTTTCATAATCGCGAATTATTAATACTTAAAGACACAATTGAAGATATGTTGATTAATTTGTTTAGCTATTCATTGATTTTTTTGGAAGTTGTGGCTAGACAAAAAGAGTGTTTCATTTTCTAGTCCTAGTTGTTATAATTTAGGAGTTCTTCAACATACAAATTTGAGAGGAAGGGATAAAAATGTTCAAAAAAATTGCTGCAGATGCGTTAGGCTTGTCTGATATTGGGACAATAATCCAGCCTTCGGACTATGATAAAACGGATGCTGATGATTATGTCATGCATGAAGATCAGGAGAAAATTTACTTTCTAATAAAAACAAAGGCGGACGAATATTGTTTTACAAATCTAGCGATTATCCATGTGGATGGTACTAGTGCTGCTTCCTCTAAAAGAACACTAAAACGTTATCCATATTCTCAGCATAAAATATCAGGGGTAATGCTTGAAACAGCAGGAAAACTCGATATGGATGTTGAAATTAAATTTCACATTGGAAATGTAAAAATTGATATTGATGTGAGAAAAGATCAAATCGAACAATTAAAAGATCTTTACAAAGCACTCCTTCAAATTTCAGAAATTACCTATGAAAATGGAATAACATTAGACTTTGCATCTCAAAGTTTAGATAAAGCTGTTTCGGTGTTACAAAATGCTAGAACAGATGATAACAATTTAGCAGATACATACAAAGGATTAACAGATTTCAGTTTTCAATGGTTAACTTCAGCTCGTGAAAAATACCATGAAAAAGATTTTGGTGCAATATTTGAGAAATATATAAATAACTAATTTAGGATTTACAAACGCTAAAATGATAAATTATAAGATATTGACTTAAATTAGGTTAGAAAGCCGGCCGCATTTCTTTAATAGAGAGCACTACAAAACGAATACATTTTATGGGGAAACGCCTGTTTGGCGTTTTTTTGTTTTATCGAAGAGATAATCCCAGCCTAGACTAAGGGATCTAAAAAGCTTCTAGCGAGGTATAAAAAACTCCCCCTTGAGCCCCTAACATTAAACTAATTCCATTCAAAGCAAATAGGATTGAAAACACTTGAGGGGATACACCATAAATGTTTTGATAAATAAAAGGGCTTCCTGAAATGTAAGCAAAACAGCCTCCAAATAAAATACCAGAAGCAAGACCATACCCCATAAATTTTCTATCTTTAAGCAAGGTTTTATAGTTTCTTAATAGTTCTTTAAAATTACTTGAGATACGTTTCTCTAATGGTAGTGTTTCTTTCACTTTCCAAACTGTCATAATGGTCAAGTATATACCAACAATTCCTGTTACAATAAATACTCCTACCCATGAAGTAAAAGAAATGACCCCACTACCTGCAAGTGGTGAAAGTAGTGGGGTAACACTAGTAATGGTTGTAAGAAGAGCAAAAAACTTTGTTAATTCAACACCATTATATAGATCACTAACGATTGCACGAGCAATAACAAGCCCTGCAGAAGCTGTAAATCCTTGTATAAAACGTAAAATAATAAAAATTTCAACGTTTGGTGAAATTGCACAGCCGACAGAAGATATGAAAAAAAGAATCATAGAGAATAGCATAGGTTTTCGTCTGCCATAAACATCACTTAACGGACCAATTACAATTTGACCTAAGCTTAATCCCAATAGGGCAGATGTTAAACTCGCTTGGACCAACGATGCGCTTGTTCCAAAGAACCTCATAATTTCGGGAAATGATGAAAGATACATATCAACAGTAAATGGGCCTAACGCACAAAAGACTGCTAATAAAAGTGCAAATCGAACCTCATGTTTATTTGTCTTCGAATTCAAATTTTTTACAACTCCTTTTTAAATATTTGTTGCTATAGCATTCACTGGATACCAATTGTCTCCTCGCTTGTCAAAATGCATTTCTGTTTTCATATTCCAAGTGTTTCTAAAACCATAAATTCTAGCATCAATTTTTGTATCACAAATGAGAATAGCCGTATTAGAATTTATTGTGATTGTTGTTTTTTGAGGCATAGTTTTGAAGTATTTCATTTCTTCGTTTTCTATTTGTTCAAGCCATTCTTGCTTACTTTGATGGTATCCAGTCATGTGTACCGATACATAGTCATCACCAAGGATTTTGTTCAATGTTTTAATATCTTTATTAACCATTGCATCATTCATTCGATTAAATACAGTTAGGATTTTTTGTTTATCTTCACTCATATTTGTACGTGTGACCTCCTTTTCGTCATCATTCAATCTTTTAACCAAAATGGGTCAATCTATTAATTGGACAACCCACTTTAGAAATTACTGAAAATAAGTAATTATTGACTTAATTCTTGTCTATCATTCCACACAAAATTTGAAGTTCTTTTAGCGATCAGCCACTGTCCGTTCTCATAGACGTATTCATCAATATAAGATACTGCTGAAGCGTTATTTATTTTCTTTCCATTTAAGGAGTTTATAAGATCTACCCGACAATAGAGAGCCCCTTCGGCTTTATCCCCGTTTATTTTCACAACATGTTGACCATTAATATGATAAACAGTCTCGAAATTCGATAGGAAAGCCTCAAAAGCTTCTCCAATTTGTTTAGTCCCCTTTAAACTTGAAGTTAACTCTCCGTTTACATAGGAATTTACTGTTGCATCTTTAGTAAAAAGCTCTGTTTGCTTCCAAACCTCTTTCTTGTCCGCTAGTATTGAGAAATTATCCACGAGTACTCTGAGGGCTCTTACGTTTTCTAATTCTTCAATTCTCTTTTCTAAATTTGTTTGAGTCATATTATTTCCTCCTAAATTTGATTGGTGTGGTCATTGCAGTATTTATATTGATTTTGTTGTGAAGAGTAAATCATTATATTCTCTGCTAAAAGACCAATTCTTAAATATGCAATAATCCTTTTTTGATGCGATATATGAGAGCATAAATTCGCATTGGAGTATTAATTCACAGTATCAAAAAAACTGTGTAATATTTTTGGATAATGTGGAGGTCATCAGGTGGTTAAAAAAGTGGATAGAAGAATAGCTAAATCTCAAGAAGCAATAAAACATGCTTTTATTGAATTAATCAATGAAAAGCATTTCGACAAAATTACGTTACAAGATATTGCTGATAGAGCGAATGTTAGTAGAAGAACCATTTATCTTCATTACATGGATAAATTCGATCTGCTTGATAAACTTATCGAAGAACACATTAAGAAACTTGAAGAAATGTTCGAATCGTTATCTGAAGCTGACTTTATTACTAGTGGTCAGACAATCTTTGAATATTTTCAAAAGAATTATCTATTCTTTTCAACGATGTTGGTTGGTGGAGGAGCCCGTATTTTTCGAGCACAATACATTGAGTTTTCTGTTGAACTGTTAAAGAATGAGGTCAATATTGGCGAAGGCAAAAATAAGGGATTGAGTGAAGATATTATTCTTCGATTTGTTTCTGCTGCTTATGTAGAGGTAGTGGAATGGTGGCTGAATAATGAAATGCCTTATCCACCGCGTGTCATGGCAGAACAAGTGGGGTTATTGGTGAAGAGGATTTTATAATTTTCTTATATTCATTAAATTAAGTCGAGATTCCGAAGGATGGTACTTACACTAACTGGCAGGATAGTTCAATAGGAGGAATGAAAATTCAATTTCTATATAATATCGTATTTGACTCAAATTTCAAACTTAAAAGTCCCTTTAATAAAATGTTCATTTTATTATATCCCCAAAAATTCTTTAACTTATTTCTAAAAGAATAAATATCCTTCAAGAGTACAATATATAAACGCAAGATTAAATCAACTTGTGAGGGGGATTTTTATGGGCGACTTTTTAGGTTTATTTGGTGATGACAAATCAAGAAATCAAGAAAATGATAATGAACCAAGAATTCAAGGTGATCAAACAAGCGGTGCATTACAGCTTCATAAAGAAGAGTTAGATATTACAAAAAATAATGTCGATGCAGGAGAAGTGGTCCTATCTAAAGATGTTGTTGAAGAACAAAAATCCGTTGATGTTCCTGTAATGCATGAGGAAGTTGTTATAAAGAGAACTCCGATTAATAATGAACGAAGTGATGAATCCATCAGCTCTGAGGAGACTATTCATATTCCTGTTACCCAAGAACAAGTTGAGGTAAACAAGTACACGGTAACTACTGAGGAGATTTCCGCCTCTAAACGTCAAGTTCAGGAAACTCAACAAGTTCAAGAAACTCTTAAACACGAAGAGGCACATGTTAATACAACTGGAAGTGTAGATATTAGAGATGGTTCAGGCTTTGAAGATATAAATAACAGCTAAAAACAATTACACCTTTTCATTACTTAATGAAAAGGTGTTTTAACCATTTTTTTTGGGAGGACATTAAAGTTGCATAATGAGCAAAATTCAACTCATGATCATCAAGAGGAAATAACGCTTGAATTACATAAGGAAGAATTTCAGGTAAGTAAAAAAATTATTGAAACAGCAAAAGTTAATGTATATAAGAAAACTTATACCATAGAAAAGCAAATTTTGGTTCCTGTAACCTATGAAGAACTAATCATTGAGAAAAAGATATTAAATCCCGAAAGTACCACGGATGCAAAAGATGAAACGATACGTATTCCTTTAAGTGAAGAGCGTATTGAGATAACGAAACACCCAATAATATTTGAGGATGTTGAAATTTATAAGAAAAAAATAGAAGAACATATACAATTAAATGAAACTTTAAAGGAGGAGAAACTTCATATTGATACTGTAGGAGATATAAGGGTAATGGTTGATAATCAAACATCAACTTCTGAGTTACTATGAAAATGTACATAAGAAAGACCCCAAGAGAGGAAGGTTGGGCTTCTTAATTGGTACATAAAAATTTCAAATGAAATATATTCACTTTAAATTATTTTATTTATTCATCCTTTTATTAATTACTTGCTTATTTTCCCTACAAGATTTTTTCAATGGCTTAACAAACAAGGTAAAGAAAGCTCTTTGTTGTAGGATAGAAAGTGCTTAATGAACTAACGGGCGCAGTTCTAAAATAAGAAATGCGCTATTTCTTTATGTGAAATAAGACACTATTATTCCATATTAGTTTGTATAGTATTACAAGAAGTGGTGGATTTCTGTCTTTTATTATCAACTATAAATTAGTGTATAATCTCTTTTTTTATGAAAACTTGAATTTTTTGTATATTATTTTTGTGATGAACAAAATGGAAACGACAGTATCCATTTTTCAGCAGCGTTTTTATAAAGTTCAAGATTTATCCATGAAGCAAGTTCATGAAATGCCATTTCGTGTATTAGGTCGACAATAAACCCTACTATGATAACGCTGTTAAAATTATTTCAAACATATCTGTTGATGATTTTTTTGTTTTGTAATTATAACCTGTCTCCTCGCCCGGTTATTGAGTAAAATTCTCCAGTATTTCATTCAACTGTTTTCTTAATTCAATGCTTATGGGACCCATTGGCAGTCGCAAGGTGTCCGTTGCTAAGATACCTTGTTTTGCAAGGACCCATTTTAGAGGTGAGGGATTGGATTCTTGAAATAAGCTTTTGATTAATGGACCTAGAGAGTCAAATACTCTTTTTGACGAAACCAATTCATTTTGATTAAAAAGTCTATAAACCTCCAAAAAAAGATCTGTATGAATATTTGCAGAAGCTAGAATTCCTCCTGAAGCTCCTTGCTCTAACATTGAATAAAAATTAATATCATCACCACAAAGTATGGGTTTTGTTTTATCTAGTTTAGAGATGAGATTAATGTTTCTAGTACTGTCTTTCAAACCAATAACACCATTCATATCCAATATTGAATTGACTGTATCCGTTGATAAATGAATGCACGTACGGGAAGGAACCTCATATGCGACCACAGGGACTCCCACTCGCACAACTTTTCGAAAATGTTCAAGTACCCCCTCTTGTGAAGGTCGGTTATAATAAGGAGTTACCACTAGGACCGCATCAGCACCAATTTCACCGGCAATTTCTGTTCTTTTTACTGTTGTAGCTGTGCTATTAGTTCCTGTTCCAACAATTATTGGAATCCTTTTAGAACACTTATTAAAGTATTGCTTCGTTACTCGGACTAAATCTTCTACTTCTTTCCAAGACAATGTTGGCGCTTCGCCTGTAGTTCCATTGATTACTAGACCACGTATATCATGGTGTAATAAAGATTTTAAATATCTATTATAGGAATCCCAATCCAATTCCTCGTTCGATTTAAATGGTGTCACCGTTGGAACAAATATACCTGATAAATCCTTCTCTTTTAACACTATACTCACCCCTAACTTTTGATTGACTTCACTATAACATGGTATTATTCATCGGTGTTAGCTATAATATGTGATAAGTATTATCAAAAATTTTGATAAGAGGGTGATGATATGGATATCACTTATTTCCAAACATTTCGGGAAGTCGCAGCTCATAACAGCTTTACTAAAGCAGCATATGAGCTTGGATACGCCCAATCAAGCGTAACGATGCAAATTCAGAAGTTAGAGAAATTATATGAAGTTAAGTTATTTGAACGGTATGGGAAAGGTCTTCGTCTAACTAATGCAGGCGAAGAGTTGCTGAGAATAGCTGCTCAAATGCTTGATTTGTTTCAACAATCAAAGGAACGTTTGAATATTCTAGAAGGGGGTACCCTTTCAATTGGCACTATTGATTCGTTAGCTTCATACTATCTCCCTTCCTTTATTCAAAATATCCGCCAAAAATATCCGACTATGAACATAAGACTTCAGCCTGATCATGAACCGTTAATTATCGGAAAAGTCAGGGAAGGAGAGTTCGATATCGGACTTTTGTTTGAAAACAAGCCGTCTGATTCAATTCTACGATATTTGAAAATAAGGGAAGAACCTCTAGTACTGATTGCTAATAAAAATCACCCCTTTTCAACCCTACAGACAATTACTCTCGACCATCTCGCTGAAGTGGATTGGATTATGCCAGAAGCAAGCTGTAACTATCGGATTATGCTAGAAAGAGTACTTCGGGAGAACAACATCAATTATAAAGTCGGTTTAGAGTTAGGAAATCCAGAAGCAATAAAGCGTTGCTTGATGACAGGATTCGGTATCTCATTACTTCCTCGAATTACTGTTTTAGATGAAATCCAAAGAGGGGACATAGTCGTTCTCCCCTTTGCACATCAGGACATCAGGCTAGACCTTCAACTGATTATTCATCCGAAGAAGTGGATTTCTAGGGTACTTAAAGATTTTATGGAATTACTTCACTAACGGGCGCTTTAGCATAACTATCCAAATAAAAAAGTCGGTTCCTTAGCTTACAGGAATACGACTTTTTAGGTTGCAATTTCCTTAACGTATAATACCTTCATTTTGTCGCCAGGACCCCAATAAGGCGCTTAGTTTGGTTAATATCACAATTTTAATTGTAGTATTTTCCATTAAAGGTTGAATTTTTAATGATGAAAGTAAACAAGAAATCTTACGAAGCTCTATATGGAGACGTAGTGAGGATGAGTGGAAGATGGTCTTTCACCAAGGAACAAAATAAGACCTTACAATTTGAAATTCTTATTCAACAATATAAGCTCGATTGCCGTACAACTTTACGCCAGAAAAGGGCCATTTTACGGGAAAATTCCTTGGGGAGGAAGGAGTTATACGCTTGATTTATTTTATAGAAATCTTGCAAGTTGTAGCTAGTGTTTTGCTTATTATAAGTGCTGGTTTCTATCTAAGGCATTTAGAAAAGACTAAAAGGCAAAGGCGGTAATGGATTTACTACCTTTGTTTAGTAATCATGAAAGTATTCGGGTATTGGATTTAGGATCTTGAGTAGGCAGAAATAGTATTCCAATTGCACAATAAATAAAAAATAAAAACGGAAAAGTTGTTTGTATAGATTATTGGATCAGCATTAGATAAATTGAAACTATATAGCGCAGAGTATGAGCTCGTTCATAGATATCACCACTTATAATTTATGGTATTAGCATATCCACGAAAAAAAGATTATGAATTATATAATGTCTATTGCGTTGCAGTTCTCATCAATTGTGAATGAATGATGCAAATAGCAACATAAATAAAGCTAGGATAATCCTAGCTGTTGGAGTTTTTTTTGATTCGTTTGTTTGTATCAAGAGTAATTTTTATAAGGATAGCACTAAATATACTGGAAAGTAATGCAGAGCTAATACCCATCCACATAATTGTTTTAAGCTTGCCTTTGTAATTTGGAAACATATTCATTCTCCTTTATGAGGGTTATTTTCAGGGATTTGTTTATTAGGAAGTTTTCTAATAATAGCTATAAAAGTTCTAGACATTAAAAATGTAAATGTCATGGAATAAAAACTAGTAAAGGCATTCCATCCCTTTTTGAAATTAATCAGACTTGTTCTAGTTTCAAAGAAATACTCGACTAATGCCATTGGTACACTAAAAAAAAGAGTCTTAATTAAAATTCCAAATAAATTCGATGATTTTGTTACTTGGTTGTAGTATACACACGCAATTGGATAGAGCAAATAATCAAATATAAAGCTAATGTCAAACGACTTAAATAACTTAACTGGATATGAAATATAGCCTTTTCTTACAACTAACTTATCCAGAATTGAGGAAAGATACCCTTTAAATAAAAAAATAAGCATCCAGTCTTTGACTGGAGTTTTTCTCATTAAATTGAAAAAAGAAATTAAACCAAATACTAATAAAAATCTTAGTGTGTTTTTTTCGAATTTATTCATAAGGTATCCTTTCAATAATTTTATTAATAAAGTTAATTTCCGATTAATCAATAATATTTATTCATTTATCTATCACTTTTTAGATTGATGCATTATGTATTTTAATACGCAATTCGAGTAAATTGTGTAATAGTGACCTTCAACAATCTGAGCGCATTTCATAAGAAGTATGCTTTCTTTTTTATTTCAAAGGATTCTAAACTAACTAAGGAGAATATAGGTTTTTATTAAGTATTGTAAAAATTGTAGATCAACTGTTTAGTCATTAGATTCATTAGTTTTGGTAAAGTGTAATAGAAGGAGAGAAGTTATGAATTGCAGTAGTGTTTTACATCAAATTGAATTCGCAGTAAATACAATAGTTCAAATTATTGGGAATTTAGACGAAGAAGATTTACAAGATAGACCTAATCCAAAGAAACATTCAATTGGAGAGTTATTAGAGCATTTAGCAGTAATTTTTGAGGCTGATTGGCGTATTTCCAATGAAGCATCAGAAGAAGAAATGATCAGTTATTATGCTGGAGTATCATATAATACCTTGGATTCGATAAAAGAAGGCTTAATTACAAATTTTTATACATTGAAAAATAATTATTTGAAATTGTCTAATGACGAACTTATCTCTGAAACTACGTCATATTGGGGGCTGACCTACACAAGATATGAGTGGTTATTAGAGATTTTAGCACACGTTTATCACCATAGGGGACAATTACACTCAATGCTTGTTCACTGTTGTGATAAAGACCTTAATATCTTAATGTTTGAATAATTCTTACTCCGTTAATTATGATCTTCTACAATAAAGTAATAAAGCGATTGTTGAAGATATAATGTTAAATTATTTCTAACTAAACTAATTTAAATATCATTCATGGGTTTATACAAACATGAAGAGAGGGAAGAAACACCCTATTATTTAATAAAACAAATGGTGTGGCAATTTTTTAATCTGCCATGCCATTTTTATTAGTCAATATCTTACAAGAGAGCCTTAACCAAGTGTGTTACACTAACAATCAGAAATCAAAGGAGGTTGTCCGTATGGGACAAGAAGAAAGAACAGTTCGTTTTGATTATGATTTACAAATAGAAGCTTATCGTTTTGAAGGTATTATGCAAAAGTTTCCGAACCACTTCCATGAATATTATGTAATTGGGTTTATAGAGAAGGGACAAAGACAATTATCTTGTAAGAACAAAGAATATGTAATAGGTACCGGTGATATTATATTTTTTAACCCTCTGGACAATCATGCCTGTAAATCAATTGACAACGAAACATTAGATTATAGATGCTTGAATATCAAGCCTGAAATCATGCGAGAGGTTACAAAAGAGATTATAGGGCAAGATTATCTTCCTACCTTTGCTTCTCCTGTTGCCTATCGTAGTGAAAAAGCTCAATTGTTGCATAATCTTCACCAGATGATTTTGGACGAAATATCAGGTTTTAAAAAAGAAGAAACTTTTTATTTTCTAATTCAACAGCTTATTGAAGAATATACGGAAGCCGTCAAAGATACAGAACCGAGAGCTATTAATCAAGAAATTGAAAATGTCTGTCACTACCTAGAAGTACATTATGCAGAACGTATTGCTTTAGATGATTTAGCAAAGATAGCTAATATGAACAAATATTCTTTGTTACGCTCATTTACCCGAATTCGGGGGATTACCCCTTATCGTTACTTACAAACGGTACGTATTAATGAAGCAAAGAAACGATTGGAACAGGGTGTAAAACCCCTTGATGCAGCAATAGAGACAGGTTTTGTAGATCAGAGTCATTTTAGTAATTTCTTTGTGGAATTTATTGGATTAACTCCCGGACAATACAGGGATATTTTTATTCAGAGTGAAAAATGATCTGCTTTAATAATTCCCTCATTCTTTCCCTTTTTCATTGGGGATTCAACTCAAATGTAGGGGTTTGATTTTAGTGGGTAAAAAGTCATCGTAGGAAAAACGTAATCCAAATAAGATAAACATAAGGAAGTGATTATTTTATGTTTAATGAAGAAGTTCGCTTTTCCAAAGCTCTCAAATCGATTGCTAGAGATCAAGAACTAAAAGCTTATTTTCAAAATTCAAAAGAACTTTTCCCGATTTTTATGAAAGGCGCTAACCGATTTGTGGCTGGAGAAACACGTAAGGAAGGGATAGAGCGTGTTATAAATCTATATAACAAAGGGTATCAGGTTTCCTTAGAATTTATTGGTGAAAATACAACAACCGCAGAAGAATGTATGCTTGCTAAAAATGAATTCAAAAAATTAATAAACGATCTCGGGAATAAACAAATGAAGGCTACCGTATCATTTGATCTTTCTCATATCGGAATGATGGTTTCTGATGCAGTAGCATTTACTAATTTAGAAGAATTAGCAAAAGAAGCACAAAAGCATAATATTCAATTAATGATAAGTATGGAAGAATCACAAAAAACAGATAAAATTTTATCACTATATAAAAGAATATCAAATTCATTCTCAAATGTTGGGATAACATTACAAGTTCATTTGAATCGTTCATCTGTTGACCTAATCGATCTATTGAAAACTTCGGGTAGAATACGTTTAGTAAAGGGAGCTTATCAAGAGGCTGAAGGTAAATATATTCCAAGATCCGAAGAGTTAAATAAACGGTATATAGAATTTGTATCTATGTGTATAAATAGTAATCACCTAGTGTCTGTTGCTACACATGATGAAAATATATTGTTAGACCTAAAAGCAAAAGGATTTCTTTATAGTCCAAATGTTGAAGTAGAGATGTTAGATGGGGTTCGACCTGATCTATTAAAATCTTTAAAGGAGGATAATATCCGGGCTAAAGTTTATGTAACATATGGTAGTGAATGGTATTTATATTTAGTTCATCGTATTGCTGAATATCCTCCGAATATTTATACTTTTATTTCAGATATGATTGAACAAAATAACTGATAGAGAAAAAATAAATACATACTAAATAATGAAATATTATTATCTATTGTTTCGCTATAATTTAGTATCATCAACAAATGGGGCGATTTCAAAGATCTAATTTCACGTTTTATCTAACTAAACTAAGTTAAATTCCTTTCCAGTTGGATATAATAAGAAAAAGTTTTTAAATAGGGAGGAAACTCCCTATTATTCTTAAACTCTTAACTTCTAGTAAAATATCTATTAACACAACTGAAAATGAGTAGATAAAACGTCTTAAATCCTTGAAAATACTCGAGTTAGACGTTTTTTATTAGATCAGGAACTAAAAGATAGGTGTTATTAACACGTTATATGGCTCGTTTCTTCTTTTGGTTTCCGGTATAATGTATTGCTTTATTAATTTGAATATCAGATGGAGAAAAGACAACTCGTAGTTATACGAGGTAAATAGTATGTTTTATGTTTCTTGCTAATAATAATATGCTTAATTATCATCGAGCGAACTATAAAAATAGGTATGTCATTTGGTGGGGAAATGGAGAATTTATATGATAATTAAGGAACTATTTTCATTAATAAAAATAGTTCCTCTACTAGGTTATAGGGTCGGTAAATTCATTGCTGTATTAATATTTTGTAAATTAAGTTTAATTTGTTCCTTGGTATCATAAGCATGATACCATCCTTTTGATACCATATAGTTCGATATTTTTTCATGCATGTCAAGGGCTTCCTCTAGGTGGCGAGTAAGAGTGTGTTTAATTTCAGGGGTTCCTGCTTCAGTAACTGCCATTGCATAGTTTCTAACACCACTTTTTGCTGAAATCAATAAGTCAGTGGCTATGACTTGATCAGACATTGCATTCATTCCAGTTAAATTTTCTACGATTGAGTTCATGTTTATTCAGCTCCTAACTAGTGCATTCCTTGTGCTTTAGATAAAATAGAAGAATATTCATCTAACTGACGACTTGCTATCGTAATGTCCTGCTGCATGATGTCTTTTAGCTCTTGATCGGATACGAGTGCTCTCATCGTTTTGGACTTTGTTAAGCAGGTTGTTTTAAATGAGGCTATTTCCTGAACCTCAAGCACTTCATGTAATGCATAATCCATACTTAAATTCTCCTTCCTTATGGTTTTAAAACGACTTTAATACAATTGTCTGTTTTTGTGTCAAAAATTTCATATCCACGTTTCGCTTCACTTAGTGGAAGAACGTGACTGACAACATCACCTGGATCAATCTTGCCAGTGGAAACTAATTCAAACATGTATGGCATGTAGTGGATCATCGGAGCTTGTCCAGAGCGTATATTTACATTACGCTGCATGATATCTCCTAGTGGGAATCCGTTATATCGACCACCGTACACACCTGTAATTTGGATGGTTCCTCCTTTACGAACGGCTTGGGAAGCCATAACAATCGCACTCATGGCACCACCTTGAAGCTTTAATCCTGTCGCAAGGAACTCCATTTCGGTCATTTTTCCATCCATGCCAACTGCATCAATGACAACATCCGCTCCGCCTTTTGTGATTTCCTTCAGATAACTTCCTACATTCTCATGGTCTTCAAAATTAACGATCTCAACTTTATTTGTACGTTTCGCATGTTCTAAACGGTATTTGACATAATCTACAGCAATTACTCGTTTTGCACCTTTTAACCAACAAAACTTTTGAGCAAAAAGGCCAACTGGTCCACAACCTAGAACAATCACAGTATCTCCATCTTTTACACCTGCATTATCAACACTCCAAAAGCCAGTGGACATTGCATCTGCAATAACACTTAATTTCTCATCAGGTTCTTCACAGCTTTCTGGTATTTTAAAATGAGTAAAATTGGCAAATGGGACTCTTAAGTATTCAGCTTGACCACCTGGGTAACCACCTGTATTACCAGAATAACCAAAATAGGCCCCCATATCACCATTATCATTAGAATTATCACATTGACTCTCAAGGTTGCTTTTACAATATTGGCATTCACCACAGGCAATATTAAAGGGAATAATAACGCGGTCGCCTTTTTTCAATTTAGTTACTTCCGGACCTACCTCTTCAACGATCCCCATTGGTTCATGCCCAATCACATAGTCTTCTTGCATATTTGGAATCATTCCATGGATTAAATGTAAATCAGATCCACAAATCGCCGTACTTGTTACTTTAATAATCATGTCGTCGGGTTTTTGGATTTTTGGATCTTCAACTTCTTTCACTTCAACATTTTTGATGCCTTGATATGTTACGGCTTTCATACTATATAACCTCCATTAATGTTCATCGGGTGTACGGTCAAACATCCCTTTTCGATTGGTCTCAACAGGAAATAGATTCATGTTTCCAACCATAATTATGTTATTTGCAGAAAGCTGATCCAATTTATATTGCTCTTTTAAATCATGTGGATGAAACCATTTTTTCTCAACCATAAGCTCAGTAATTTCTTGATGCATGGCGATGCTCTGCATTAATTGTTTTCGCAACATGGCTCTTAAGTCAGGTGAAGAGGTTTCGGTTAAAGCCACAGCCGTATTTCTTACCGCCTCTTTTGCACGGATAAGAAAATCCATTGCAAAAGTTGTATCTGCAAGCTCAGGAACATGTAACGAATTTATCGGGTCTAAATAGTCATTGTTCAATCCTTGTAACCTTCCTTTCAGTTGATAATTGGGGTTGGACGATTTTGTGGAACAGGAGCTTGAAAAGGCGCACGCTCATAAATTGCCTGTAACTCATTTAGTGCCTGGATGGATTGATCAACATCTTTTTTCATTAGGTTTCTAAGGTCTTGATCAAAAGCTAATCCTTGCATTAACTTTGATTTTGCGACACAAAGTGTTTTAAAGTTAATAACTTCATGTAAGTCCAAAGATTCGTGTGGAGCTAATTTTTGAGAATCCATTCAAAGTTATCCTCCTTTTTAATCTAGTACTTGAGTATTTTCCCCGATATAGGATAAATAACTCAAAAAAAATATTTGTGATAATTTTTAAATAAGGTTGGAGGATACTTAGATGGTTTGATGTAGGATTATTAAAAAAAATGGCATTTTCCACATACTTTGTTGGATTTTATGAAGATAGGGAAGGGTGATTCCTGCTTTAGGAAATGATGTAGAGAAACGAAAATGATTGAGGCTTGTGATTTTATTAATTAGGTTGCACAAGATATAGAGATTACGCTAAACTTCGAAGATGGACACCGAATTGTTGAAATTAGCGATTGATGCACTAACATTATACATTTAGTGTAACCCCCAAAAACTTTCCTTATTTATTATTACTTCGAGCAATTAGCATTTCTACGGAGTTTACCCAAAAAGTAGAGGGAGGATAAAAAGACCAGTATCAAATTGATACCGGGTAAAGGTCTGGAGATGTAACGTTTTGTGTAATCCTATTTTGTATTTATTCTGAAAAACCATCTTTGAAAGATACGCGAAAGAAAATAGCTCATATACATTGTTATAAAACTCCAATGCCATGACCATTTGTTATATCTAATTAAGTTGGTATATTGAACTGCAATAATTTCAAAGATCGTTATTATTGATGTGTGAAAACTGTAATAAAGAACTTTTATTATTTTGGGTTTATTTTCAGGATAATACAAATTAAACAATGCACATAATCCAGGATAAACAAAGTATTCAAAAGTGAAACTTGATTTTATTGCTTTTTTGAAAAATAAACGATTGGGATAGGAAATTAAATCCTTCTCTACTACAAGTAAACCAAAGATCCAAGTAATTACTTGTTTAAATAAGAACGAAACTATTGCTTCACGAATCCTTTTTCTTGGTACAAACTTGATCAATAATAACGAAGTAACTATCCAGGCTAAGAGCTCTATTGTATTATCTAATATTTTCTTCATCAATTATCACCCAACAATTAGGATTACCTATAGTGGAAAATGTATTAGTAATAAAACTAAAGGCTGTTTTAATATACTTTGTTGGTTTTTATGAAGACATCGAAATCATCAGATTGAAGACATTTAACAACTAGTGGCCATACTTTAAAAGTATGGCCACTAATAAAATTTAAATATAAAGGTAAATTAATTAATAAAATATTTATTTAGATAAATAATGGATCATAAATAAAAATTTACAGTTGACATCCTTAACTGTAATGATTAAAATTACAGTAAGGTATTAATAAAATTTACAAAGTGAAATTGTAAGTCAATCTGTTACACAAAATATTTTTGATTCTGAAATGTAATATTTTTTATTACAGTTTAAAAGAACGATTATTTAAGAAAATACTCATTAATGATTAGTATTTTATAAGGAGTGTATAAGAATGGTAAATCTATATACAACACCAAGCTGTACATCTTGCCGAAAAGCTAAAGCTTGGCTTGAGGAACATCAAATAGACTATGTTGAAAGAAACATTATATCTCAGCCTCTTACAATTGATGAGATTAAATCGATTCTTCGCTTGACTGAAGAAGGGACTACTGAGATTATTTCTACTAATTCAAAAACGTTTCAAGAATTAAATGTAGATATTGAATCTCTACCACTTTACAAATTTTATGATTTAATCATTAAGCACCCACAAATGTTACGTCGTCCAATTATCCAGGACGAAAAAAGATTGCAAGTTGGATATAACGAAGAAGAGATTCGACGTTTTCTTCCACGCAAGCTTCGAACATTTGTAAACATAAATACGCAAAGAGCTGCCAACGTATGAAATAGTTTGAAAATTATTATAGGCCTTAAAATCAATCATTCTTGACAATCTAATCTGTAACATTTAGTATTACAGTGTGTTAATTCATCATCTAAATTATGTAAAAAATACAAAGACTAGTCACAAGGAGGCAGGCCATGAATAGTGACTTTACTCTTGCCGTTCATAGTTTAACATATCTTGCTTTACAGCATGACCGTATGGCAACAAGTGATGCTATTTCTGAGAGTGCTGGTGTCCATCCGGTTCGTATTCGTAAAGTGCTAAGTTTGTTAAAAAAACATGGATTTATTAAATCAAAAGAAGGAACAGGTGGCGGATTTATTTTTGCACTAGATTTAAGTGAAGTGAATCTTTGGGATATATATACAATTACTTCTGAAGGTGCCCTTCAGCCTAAATGTCCTGAATCAAATAAGCAATGTATTGTAGGCAAAAACATGCAACATGTTCTTTTTGCAATTTTTACAGGTGCAGAAAAACATCTTGGTACGTTTTTGAAGGATTATACGATAAAAGAGGTTGTGGACCTAATTAATCAAGAATCATAAGTGGCTGCAAAGGATTAATCTTCTCAGGCTGCTTTTTGATATAAATGTAATAAAAACAGTTACAGTTTTATACGACGTATCTATAAAAGAGAAGGATATTCAAATTTTAATAATCTAAAATCATGTAAGAAGGTGAAAAAAACATGTCAATGAATAATCAGGCCAATTTAAAAACAGGTGATTGGATAAAAGGAAAGTTACAGGATGGAGAAATAATCATTGGTTATATCGAATCACTGGATTTTCTCAAAGGAACAGTAAGAGTATCAGTCATTAAATGTGAAGCTGTTGAAACAATTGGTAAAAAAATATCCATTTCACTTAAACAGGTTAAGAAATTGCCGATTTCTAAAGTGGTAAACAAGGAACAAATTCTTTTTCTAATAGACTTAGCATTGTCAACTGGCGATGAGGACTGGTTTATCGAACTTTCTGCAAAGTTAAACTCAATGAAGCAGCTTGTTAACGAAGCTAAACATTAAATAGATTTTGTCATAAGCAGCTACGAGCTTGAAGTATTAGTTGGACTCATCTACAATCATTCTTGCGTATAATTGGTATTTGGAAAACGAAATTGGTAGCATTCAAGGTGCTATGGCAGGAGCTCCATGGGTAACTTCTGCTGGAGCTTGCTGGAGCTGGTAAAGTTGGTTGGGCACTACAACAAGATTATGCAGATGCAGCGGCAGCAGTTCTTTTAGGTGAAGGGAACGAAAATACAGTTTATGAACTTTCTGGCCCTCTTTTAACTCAAGAAGAATTAGTGAAGGCTATTGGTGATGTATTAGGCAAAGAAATACCTGTACAACAAGTTGGTGACGAAGAATATGCCGAAATAATGAAAGGCTTAGGTTTACCTGAATTTGTCATTCCGATTGTAGTAGGAATTCAAGAAAGCATTCGAAATGGTTCACTAGAAATTGAAAGCAATGATTTTGAAAAAGTTCTTGGTCGCCCAGTTACGCCGATCAAAGGGGCACTTACACAAATTGTAAATGCAAACGCTCAATCAAAATAAAATAGATAATCCCCAAATTTAATCATGTAGATAACCGATCTTCGTACGAGAAAAGGTCGGCTTTTAATTAAGGAGGTATAGAAAGTTGATGTTGGAGTAAAATAGGTCATCCAGTAAAGTTCCGATTGACCTTATAATTCGGTCAAGAAACCTTTTTGGTAGAAGAGCTTGATATCAAATCCTTAGTTAGACAATTACTCTAATATTGCACAGGCTTAATTTATTTCATTACTTTTAATTAACTTTTTACATCCCATAGCCAAAAACGTTGATATTTCAATACTTAATTAACTCAGTTTGATTAGATTTACCCCTATTTATTCCCCACCCAATTTTGACAGGGTAGAGGTCAGGGGTTCGAATCCTTCTCGGATCATCAAGATGAGAAGCTTCAGTTCCTTATAAAGGGATTGGAGCTTTTTTTATTTTCACTTGTGCTAAAACTTTTTGTATGAAAATTATTATGAATATTTCTAGATACATATTATAAGTCTTTTTTACATTTCACCGTACTATTCTTTCTATAACGATAAGTGTTATTAACACGCCTTAAGGAAGAGAAGCACCGATTTCAATCCATAAATCTATCTTCATCAATCGGGCCATATTGTGGAGCAACACAGTTATGGTATTATGTCAAAGTTGGGAAGATATTGTGAAGGAAAGTACTTAAAGTATCTACTTCTTAGTTGTATAAAGGTGTTCAAAAACCATTTAGACAAAATTCACCTAAATGGTTATTTTTGTTTGAATCTTTTGTACGACCGTACTAAAATAAGTACATGAGTAAAAAAAATAATTCAACTAACCAAAAAGAAATGTCATTCATCGAAAAAGCCCGTAGAGCTCAAATTGTGGAATGTGCGATTGAAACAATCGCAGAAGTAGGTTACGCTCAAGCCTCTTTAGGACAAATTGCAAAACGTGCAAATATCAGTAAGGGGGTTATTACTTATCACTTTGCAAATAAAGAGGAATTATTGGAGCAAATACCTATCGAATACTATTTGGCTTGGCAAGCCTATATTACTCCAAGAATAGAAGCTCAAAAATCACCTAAAGAAATGCTTCAGGTGTATATTGAATCCAACCTTACATTTATAGATGAAAATCGCCAGCATGTTTTCGCTGTTATAGAAACGGTTTCTAATAAGAGAACTGCTGATGGTAAACTTCAGTTTGCAGCAGACCATGATGAAGCTATCTTACTTCCAATTGAAAATATTCTTACCCTAGGGATGCAAGAAGGAGTTTTCAGAGAATTTACCAGACCATCAGCAAGGGTGATGGCGTTAACAATAAGAAATGCCATTGACGGGTTCACCCTTGAATTAACGAGAAAGCCTAATTTAGATGTTCAGGAATATACTAAAGAATTGGTTACAATCTTCGATAAATCAACTAAAAAGTAATGTGTCACTTTGGAGGATAATATGTTACACAAAGAGGATAATATGTTTTACTATGAGGTACTCTGTTATAGTTGTAGAAAAGTATTTAGAGTATACGAAGGTTCACTAAACTATAAACTATTTAAGGAAAATAAGACTAAGTTTTTTTGTTGCGAAGATTGTAGTCATAAAATACGTATGGATGCAATTAAAAATTTCTTTAGATACTTAAAATAACGTTGCATAGTTCTATATCAATCTTCAGCAATCTAAGCGCTATTCTTGAATAAGGGTAGTGCTTTTCCTTTTAAGGGCCATATTCTGGAGTAAGAAAGGAAAATAAATGGTTCATCTTGAATTTGTAAGTTATGCCAGAAAAAGGGCAGGATTTGAATAAGTAAAGTGAGTAATGACGGAAGAACAAGAGCTCAATGAGACTGCCGCGAGATAGATCGTAGCCTCACTTTTGCAAGGGAGTCGATAAAGGGATATGGGAAGTTCGAATCAATGGGTTGCAGAATGGGAAGTATCTGAAGAATTAGCTCATAAATTAATAAGCAGTCAGTTTCCGCAGTTAGCTTCAAAAAGTGTACAAAAACTAGGACATGGCTGGGATAACACTGTTTTTCTTGTCGGGACGGAATATGTGTTTCGCTTTCCGAGAAGAGAAATTGCAATTAATTCTTTAAGGATGGAAGGAAAGATACTGCCAAAGCTTAAAAATTATTTTTCCATCGCATACTCGATACCTTTATTTTTTGGGGAAGGGGATTATGGTTATCCAGCACCCTTCTTAGGCTACCACTATTTATCCGGAGAGTTTCCAATCGGATTAACTGACAAGCAACGTGCGCGATCAGCAACTACGCTCGCGCAATTTTTAAAAAACTTACATGCATTCCCTGTGAAAATTGCCCAAGAAAATGGAGTTCAACATGACCATAGAAATCTGACTGATATTGCGATGCGTAAGGAAAAGATGCATAAATTCATTTCCGACATTGCGCATTATTTTAGTGAAGAAGAATATCATGCATTATTGAATTATTTGGAACAGCTCAGAACTGAAAAAGTGAAGCAAAAGCATGTATTCCTTCATGGTGACCTTCATTTTAAAAATATGCTGGTAGATGAGAATGGAAGAGTTTCAGGGATTATCGACTGGGGAGATATCAATATAGGACATCCTGCTTGTGACTTGAATGTTGTGTATAGCTTTTTACCTCCGGATGCACGTTCAGATTTTTTCAAAGAATATGGAGATGTTGATGAAGAAACGAAGATACTAGCTCGATTAATTGCTATATATATCCCAATTTTAATAATGATGCAGGCAATTGATGATAACGATGAGAGGTTAGTAGATGAAGCAAAAGCGAACATAAAACGTGCTCTCGCTTATTAAGAGATGTCATTACGCTAACGCAGAACGAGAGCTCAATACATTATAGGAAGGTTGCTGACAATCAAGGATCGGTGGCTATTCAGCAATCGAAGCCTAGTGTTGAAGATCTAATTTCACGTTTTATCTAACTAAACTAAGTTAAATGCCTTTCCAGTTGGATATAATAATGAACAGTTTTGAAGAGAGGGAGGAAACTCCCTATTATTCTTAAAGCCTTAATTTCGTGTAAAATATCTATTAACACAACTAAATTTGAGTAGTTAAAACGTCTTAAATCTCTGAAAATACTGGAGTTGAGACGTTTTTTTAATTGATCAGGAACTAAAGATAAGTGTTATTAACACGTTTAAAAGAAGAGAAGTACCGGATTCTATTCATATCTTCATCAATCAGGCCATTCTTGTTATTTTTAAAAAGTACAATGAAAAGCTAAATTTGTTATCTGTTTTTTCAGCAGAAGATGTAGATGATTGGTTACAGGAAAACGCTCTTGTAAAACAGAAGCCTACTACGATCTGTCCTATTGATTATAATAAAGCTGCTATCGTCATTGGTAACGAGGGGATACTTAGGATGAATGAGCAGATTCCCCCTAGTGGTTACGATTTAGGAACTGTTGTGATGGCTAATAATCGGTGGGTCATTCAATATGAATATAAAAGTTCGTATGAACAGACTATTGAGAGACACCATCAATTAACCTATTACGGACCAAGTACTTGGAGTATTTTTCAGGCACCAATATTATTATTTACTTTATTTAGTGTTCTGCTAGTATTTTGGTTATTCTTAAGGAGACAAAATAAACGTCTTAAAGATGTGATGGGATAATTTATATTTACAGTTCGCTTTTACAAAGTGCGTTTAGGTCATAAATCTAAAAGTTGAATTGAGCAAAGATAAATAAAGTAAAGGGTGCTTTACTAATTAGTTATCTTCAGCAATCAAGCGCCTTTGTGGAACAAGGAAAGGTGCTTATTTTAGTTAAAGTCCAGATGTTGTAAAAGCCTAAGCCTTATACATATAAAATTAGAATTAAGTAAGAATATATATATGGTGATATTATTGAATAATAAATTGTTGGTTACTTTACTAATATTTGTCGGGTTATTTTTAACAAATATTCAAATTGTTAAGGCAAATAATCAAGCAGATAATACTGTAAGAAATTTTCTTGAGGCTTTAGTGAAAAAAGATGAAAAAAAGGCCCAATCATATTTAATAGAGGGTGTGGAAATTCCAGAATTAAAAGAAAGTACACCTTTAGGTAGTATTGCTGGATTACCTTCACCGAAAAAGGGAGTTAAAGTAATTGTAGCTTATTTCAGAAGTGAATTAGGTGGAGAACGCATTGCTTTCATTTGGGAAGTAGCTGTTAAAGACGAAAAAATAACACAAATAAGAGTAATTCATGATGGTACAAATCCTTTTATGGAAGAAGCAAAAATAGAAAAAAATATGAAATGAAATTCAAAAAAAATATATTAGTACCAAGTGAATTTCCGTTTGAAATCACTGGTTGCAATGGAATGATTAATAACCAAGAATTAATACTACATTATACAAACGAAAGTATAAATGGGTTTCTAAAAATAACTGTTTCTCCAGCCTCTGTTGATTTAGATAAATATAAATGGAAAACAGATAAATTCTACACTTTGGATGATGGAACAAGAGCTCTATACAGAGGAGATTTTGATTTAGGATATGAAATGAGGTTCCAAAAAGATGGATTGCATTACAGAGTTGCAATCGGTAATAAGAAATATTTAAAGAAAAAATTCCAAGCTGAGGATTTAATAGAAATTGTTGAATCCATGCAGTGAGAAGTAAGTTCACTTCTCACTTTTTATTTATTAGGTCACAATAGTTTGACTTGTTATTAAAGTATTCTAAAGTTCAACAATTGCAAATCTTTTAAGAATCATCAATCTTCAGCAATCTAAGCGCAATTCTCTAATAAGGATTAGCGCATTTTTTTATTTGACTCTGTTAAACAATAGTATTGATTTTTGGAAATTCCAAAATTAAATTCAGAAGAACCATTCGATGGAAAACTAATGTATTAAGAAATGTGCTGTGCTTTTGGTTAGAAGGAACAAATTAGAACAAATAAGAGGAAAACAAAGCCAATTGATATTATAATTTCACTTAATTTGTTATAATGAATTGTTTTTAACATATATTGAGGGGGAACATTATTTTTATGTCAATTGAAGTAGGCAGCAAGGTACAAGGTAAAGTAACAGGAATCACTAATTTTGGAGCATTCGTAGAATTACCTGGAGGCTCAACAGGTCTTGTGCATATTAGCGAGGTAGCAGATAGCTATGTAAAAGATGTTAATGACCATCTTAAAGTAGGCGACCAAATTGAAGTAAAAGTGATTAGTGAGAAAGACGGAAAAACTGCCTTGTCCATCAAAAAAGCTATAGATAGACCCGAAGGACAAACCCCTTCTTATTCACAAGCCCCACGACGCCAAAGAAGCGTTGATAGCCGTTCCAAAGACTTTCGTTCAAAAGGCAATTTCAAATCAAAGGAAAGTTTTGAAGACAAAATGTCTCGTTTTTTAAAGACTAGTGAAGAGAATTTGTCTACCCTTAAACGTAACACTGGAGCAAAACAGGGCGGTAGAGGCGGAAGACGCGGATAATCTGCAGCGTTTTTAAATACTTCATCATATAGATTAGAGGCAAGCCTGAATAAATTGGCTTGCCTTCTTTGTTCAGCAATCGAGCGCTTATCTTGAAGAAAGATAAGTGCATTTTTCATGTTAAGGGCCAGATTGTTGAACATCTCTAAAAATGCTTGCGATAAATTAATGTAGATCCTGATTTAAGAAAGTCTCTAAAATAAACTTAAGCTATATTTAAACTATCTTTAAATGAAAATTAAATATTGGACTATAAAATGTTAAGTAGTTATAGAAAAGAGAGTACTTATCACAGAAAGAAGTGAAAATAGTGAGAACTTGGAAAAAGTTTAGATTTTGGATTTTTATTAGAAATATGTCATTGATTGTTACGGCGATATTTTTTATTTTGATAATATTCAATCAGATTATGACTGCATATGAACAAAATAAATATCCTCCGTTAGGTCAATTAGTTGAAGTGAACGGTGAGAAAATGCATGTATATACAAAGGGCGAAGGTGAAAACACTATTGTCTTATTAAGTGGTGCCGGTACAGCAGCACCTGCATTGGATTATGAACCTTTAATAAATGAAATGGCAAAGAATAATAAGGTCGTAGTGGTAGAGTCATTTGGATATGGTTGGAGTGATAAAACTGATAGCGAACGAACAGTTGAAAACATCGTAGAAGAAATAAGAGACGCACTTAATAAAGCAAATATAGAAGGACCTTATATATTGATGCCGCATTCCGTTTCTGGTATTTACAGCATGTATTATGCCAATAAATATCCTGATGAAATTAAAGCGATCATAGGTATTGATTGCACCTTGCCCCAAGTAGTGGAGTATTTTAACGAATCTGCTCCAACCATGCCCCGATATTTGAGTGCTTTAGTCCCGACTGGAATTGCAAGGCTGGCAGTATATTTGAATCCTGAGGAGTACCTTCCCAATTCGGATAAAGGAACTTATTCTGATGAGAATTTAAAGATTACTAAGAGCATTTCTGCCTGGAATCTTGGTAATAAAAATATAGTTGCTGAAGTTAATGAAATGGATCATAATATCGATAAAACGATTGATATGTCATTTCCTCCAGAGATCCCGGTCATGATATTTACTCAAAAAGATGACAAAGTGACAGAAGATGGGAAAACAATTGTGTCTTTTTATCAAACGCAAATAAGCCATTTACCTTCTAATAAGATTGTTGTATTAGACGGACACCATTATCTACATTGGTCTCGTTATAAGGAAATAAGCAAAAACGCAAATGATTTTTTAGATGCATTATAACGAATAGGATGCTTAAATATTTTAAATATGTTCTTCAACAATCTAAGTGCGATTGCTTAACAAGGAACATCAATAGAAATAAAAAATTACATGGTAAAATAGTCAAAAAAGGCTGTGTTTTATATATGAAGGTCTCTTTAATTGTTGCAATGGACAAAAATAGAGTAATTGGCAAAGTGAATGATATTCCATGGAGAATTCCAAATAATTAGGAATATGTTAAAAATATTACAATGGGACATTCAATCATATTAGGTAGAAAGAACCTTGAGTCAATCGGAAGGGCTTTACCTGACAGAAGGAATATTGTTCTGACCAGAGGTAAGGAATTTGACTTTGATGGTTGTGAAATTGTTTATTCAATCGAAGATGTTTTTGAGTTATGTAAAAATGAAGAAGAGATTTTTATTTTTGGAGGAGAACAAATTTAAAATATGTTCTTGCCTTATGTTGAGAAAATGCACATTACAAAAATACATCATGAATTCGAAGGAGATACTTTTTTTCCTGAAGTTAATTTCAATGAGTGGAAAGAAGCATCTATTGAAAAAGGGATTATGAATGACAAAAACCCTTATAAATACTACTTTCATGTTTATGAAAGAAAAACTTTATTCAGCTAAAGGGCGCTTTTCCGAAGTATGAAGTATGCTCTTTCAGAGTATATAGGACTTTTTTGTAGAACAATCTTTTAAAACAAAGGGGTAGTTGGGTTCAAGTAGGGGGTTGGTTTATTGTGGTAAAATATTATAAGTCAACAAAAAATGAAGAAAAAGCAACTTGTATATAACGACCAACTTGAACATAAAAATATGGAAAGAGGTGAATGAAATGAGTGATTATATTTTTACTCAATTACGGTTTATTCGCGCTAATACACTCAGGGATGTTGTAAATATTGACAATAAAATATCTGAGATAATACCAGTAGGCTCCAACAACAATATTAAGTGGAACCTTGGACATATTTATTTCATCCAAGAGAGATTTGCCTTTCATTTTGCAAAGGAAAACTTGTTGATGCCTGAACAATTTACAGACTCATTTCGTCCGGGCACAAAACCACGAAGCGATGGGAAGATTGAAGTGGAATTTTCCGAGATCATTCAGTTACTTGAAGGTCAGGTTGACCGGATCGAATCAACGTTCAGTAATCGATTGAAAGAAAAAACAGAAGAATCATATACAACATCAAAAGGGTTGCATTTATCTACTATTGAAGAGTTTCTAAGCTTTTGCTTATATCATGAAGGGATGCATTATGAGAAGATAAAGGTAATTAAGAAACTTATAAGATCATAACTTTCAAATTAAACACAAAAGTAAGTTGATGGAAATATTGATTCATTTCTAAAAATATTGCTGTAACCGTTGGATTTTTTATATAACATTTAACCACCTAATAATAGCATTTAGTTACTCCAGAATCTAAGCGCCATTCTTGAATAAGGATGTCGCTCTTTTTCATTTTTAAGGCCAGATTGTTGAACATCAACTTAAAGATTGTGAAGAATGCAGGTTAGTACAACAAGTAGATATAATACATATAGAGGTGAAGAAAAAGTGGTACATCAAATGGGGTTATATGGAGAATACTTCAAAGTTATTAAAGAAGGAAAAAAGAAGGTTGAAGTTCGTTTAAACGATGAAAAGAGGAGAAAAATCAAAGTTGGCGATACCATTGAATTCGTTAAATTTCCTGATCAAAATGAAACAATGAAAGTTCAAGTTACTGAACTAAGAAAATACGATATGTTTGAAGCTATGTATATGGATATTGCATTTCAAGAATTCGGCTGTGAAGGTTGGACAATGGAAGAAATGTTGAAAGGAACTTATGAAATATATACACCCGAGTAAGAAAATCAATGGGGTACATTGGCTATTACAATTAAGTATTAAGCCTAAAATTACTTCAACTAAAGAAGAATAATTACAATCTTCAGCTATATAAGCGCCATTCTGGAACAAGGATGAGTGCTTATTAGTATATAAAGCTCCTGATTGAAGATTCTCACTTATGAAAACGATAATCAAGATTTGGGAAATTTCATTTAAAAGCTGCAACATGTCAATTAAATAAGGAACTTCCTAATAATTAGGAGAATTATTTAGGATATAAATTATTTAAAGGATGATTTTAAATTGGATAAAGTTCTAAAAATTAAGGCTCTTAAATTCCCAGATATTCCTCACTATGAATGGGAAGGAGAAATACTTCACCAAACCTCTGACTATTTACTTCTCTTATGTAAACCAGGTCGGAAACTGATTCATCACAGTAAAAATAAGGTTTTTACTATCAACAATACCTCAATAGAATTTTATTCATTGAAAGAATGGTACACTGCTGCTATGGAAATTAAAAAGGAAGAGGTTGTTTCTGTTTACTGTAATATCGCAAAACCTTGCGTTTTTAATAACGAAGAAATCTGTTTTATTGATTTGGATTTGGATTACGTTTGGGAAAAGAACAATGAATGGAAAGTAGTTGATAAGGATGAATTTGAAGTAAATAGTATTAAATACATGTATACAGAAGAGTTAAAAGTTGGAGCTATAAAAGCACTCGCAAAGTTAAAAGAAGAAGTAAGAAAAGGAAATTTCCCATTCAATAATCAATTTACTTTCAACTTGAAAACTTACTAGTCAGATTGTCAAATGGTTTATCAATGCTCTTTTAAAGAAAAGGATAATTATTTGAAAAAAATACTCAGTGAAAAAATTGATCCATCTATACGGGAACTTCTTTCCTTTGCCACTTCAGATCATAAGATCGATCGAGAATATGAAAAATACTTGGGATCCTTAAACCGAATTTTATTTGGTTTTGAACTTAAAGAGGAAATTGTTGGTTGCATAGGGGTTGAAATTATAAATTCAAAAGAGTGTGTAATTAAACATATTGCTGTATCTTCAAAACAAAGAGGAAAGGGAATTGGTAGCAAAATGATTACATTTCTTACCGATCAATACCCATTTATCACTGCTGAAACGGATAAGGATGCCGTAGATTTTTATCGGAAATATGGCTTTTTTATAACAAGTTTAGGAGAAACATATCCAGGAGTAGAAAGGTTTTTGTGTGAATATAGAGCTAAAAGACTTTAATGGTATTTTCTAAGCAGTTTAATTCAATAACCATCTTCAACAAATATGGGCGATTTACAAATCGCCTTATTACTGAAGCGTTTTCACGCATTTATAGAACCTAAAAATAAATTACCGGGAGTTGAATGTTCTTGAGATACACTGATCGTTCTTTAAGAATACTAAAATATGCAGAATTGGAGGCTGAAAGGACGACCAAGGTTGTTTATCCAGTTCATTTACTATTAGGGATATTACTCGATAAGACAGGTGTGTGTGCTGAGCTATATATTAATTATCCAAGTCTTACTGAGATATTAAATGATCGAATAGAGCAAATGCAATTTGATATAGAAGATAAAGGGATTATTTATGAACCTTTTAATATTAATATTTCGCAAACCACGAAAACAGTATTGGAGCACGCAGATTTTCAAATGAAACGTTTCAAACAAGTTTATATAAATGAAGGACATATAGTAGATGCCATTTTTAAAAATAATGACCGTATAACTAAAGCAATAATTGATGGTTTGGACGCTTCTCGTATCCTTGAAATTGTGTCTGTTCCTAGAGATATGATTGTTTCTTTAAGAGATTATTCGTTTCCTACTATTCCAACAAGTGGTATAACATTTAGAAAAGCAAAACTAAGTGATGCTTCATCTTTAAAAATCTTTGTGGAAAAAGAATTTGGGAATGGATGGCTAGATTCAATTGAAAACGGTTTTTTAAAAGAAGATATACCTATTTTTATAGCTCAAGATGACCAAGGAATTATAGGTTTCGCTTGCTTTGATGTAGTTCGAAGAAAAAAAGGATTATTTGGTCCAATGGGTACCTCATTTTCAAATAGAATACAAGGAATAGGATATACGCTGCTTCATGATTGTTTAGTTGAGATGAAGGAAATAGGATATAAATATGCTGTTATAGGTGAAGCTGGTCCCCTTGAATTTTATGAAAAAGCATGAAATGCCGTTGCTATACCCAAAAAATTTACTGATTTTCAGCAATAAAAGCGCGAGTGTTGAAGATCTAATTTGACATTATTTCTAATGTAGCTAAGTTAAATGCTATTCTAGGTGGATATAATAATGAACAGTTTTGAAGAGAGGGAGGAAAATCCCTGTTATTCTTAAAGTCTAAACTTCGTGTAAAATATCTATTAACACAACTAAATTAGAATAGTTAAAACGTCTTAGATCCTTGATAGTAATGGAATTGAGGCGTTTTTATATTTGATTATGAACGAACGATAAGTGTTATTAACACGTCTTGGGGGAGAAACTAATAGTTACGTAGTAGACTGATTTTGTGCAATAACGATTCAGATAGATATGGAAAATATGAACAATAATCCGTTATGTTCTGGTATGATTTTGTATGAAGATTTGCGATATTGTGAAGTTATTCACTTAAACTAAACCAGCTAATAGTTTGCAGTAGAAGATATAGTTAAAAAAATTGATTTGCCTTTATCTATTAATATTAGTCTTACAATCAATGGAAAAACACAATCTTTTAAGTTCAGCTACGATTTTTGTGGTAGGGTGACTAGGTTTAAATAGAAATCAGCCTGTATCAATGGATATTTTTAATCTAAGATACAGGCTTTCGATTTCAATTTATATTTATATAGAGTATTTGGTAACTAAATTAATTTACCATTGTAGGTTCTACAATATCCTTTCTTCGATAAACGTTTAGAAAAAGGCCTAATAGTGCTGAGTAAACTAGCAATATGCTTCCTCCATAACTAATAAACGGCAGGGGTACTACCATGATTGGGACTATTCCAAAACCCATTAGAATGTTCCAACAAGCCGGAACAATAAATAATGCAGCCCCTCCAATTGCTAATAATCTGCCGAATAAATCCTTTGTTTTAAAAGCATTTAATGAAATCCGCAATATAAATACAAACAGTAGTAGACAAAGGAAAATTCCGAATGCCCAACCAAGAGAATGGACGAGAAATGGGAATACAAAATCTGTATGTGCTTCAGGAAGATTTAGATCATTGTAAAGTCCCTTGCCGAACCAACCAGCCTCTGAAAGGATATCTTTCAATGGTATGAGTGTATCAGAGAGGTAGCTATTAGGGAATTTAAGGATCATCGTTCTAGTGAAAATGATACCTATAAGCAAATTACCCATGGCTACTTTAATGGCAAATTGTTTATGAACATAAGAAAAGACATACATCGCTAATACGCAAAAAAAGTATATAATACTAAACATAAATTGTGAGAGCATAGTGGAGAGAAGGACTGGAGTCCAAAATAGGAATAATAGCATTCCTTGTTTTTTCCACCCCTTAAACTCATTAACTTTGGCAAAAATGCCAGCCCATGCTATGAAAAATAAAAATAAGGATATTGCTGGAGCATCAATGGTAATACCCCCTAAAGAAATCCATCTTTTTACTCCATTAAGGTCAATGCCAGCTAAAAGAGTTGTGAAAAATAAGATTAAGCCACCTCCATAAAAATACATCCACAAATTTTTCAGTTTCCTGTAATCAAAGAAAAGAAACCCTATCAGAGCAAAAATAGCAAGGACGAGCCAGACTATTTGATTTTTGATAAAAGAAAAACTAGGTACTGATACACCGCCAATCAGTGGAAGAAAACTTATGCCTGAAAGAATGACAAATAAAACAATAAGGAGCCAATCCATTTTCGGTTTGTGAAGATAATTCATGTTTTTACCAATCGTAAAGGGATCTCCCATTTCCTGTATTACCTTTTTATCTGCATCCTTTTTAGATAATCCTCTCTCTTGAAAGGATAGGCTTAGCTCTTCCATATGGTTACTAAGCTCCTTTTTGATCATACCGTGAGCTACCTTGGATTTCACTTTAGATGTTACTTTACTTAAATATTCCTCAAAATTAGAAGAACTCATAAAGAAGCCTCCTCAATTAAATGTTTAAGTGATGCTTCTTGTATAAAACCTCTATGTTCGTAAGCAGTTACATATTTTTTTCCTTTCGTAGTTAAGGAATAGTATTTCCTATCTTCAATCCACTTTGAAGTAATGATTTTCTTATTTTCAAGTAGATGTAAAAGGATATAAAGTTGACCTTCATCGCTTTTAAAGCTAAGCTCCTTTTTTCGAAAAAGTTGGGTGGAAATATCGTACCCTTGCTTTGCTTCATCTTGTAGTGAATCTAATATATTTTTAAGGGTTTCTACTTTCCAATAGTGAAGTTCTAGGTGAGATTGCTTCCTCCGGATCGTTTCTTTCACCGCAGTTTTTCTCTCCTCGGAAAAAGAAAAACCCTCAAAATTTTTTTTGAAAGAATTCTTTAAGTTATGGAATGGATCGTCCATGGCTAAACCTCCTTTTTCATATTGTTTTTTAATAATTCTCTGGCATGTTTTAATCTAGTTTTTAATGTATTACTATTTACTCCAGTAATCTTGCTGATATTTGCTAAAGAAAGCTCTTCATAGTAATGTAAAAAAACAACTTCCCTGTACTTTACTGGTAAACCCATAACAGCACTCATTAAACTGTTTGCTACATTTTTTGAGATAATTTCCTCTTCAACGTGTTTTGACTTGGATGGGATATAATCTAAAATTTTTTCGCTAAAATTTATTTTGCGATAATGCCAACTACGCAAGTAATCCTTACAATGATTAATGGCAATTCGATATAGCCACGTTTTTATTGATGACTTATTATTAAACTGACCTAGTTTTTCATAGCACTTAATAAATATCTCTTGCGTTAAATCCTCGGCTGTCGTTCGATTCTTTACATATGAAAAAACTAGATGCAGTACATCATCGCTGTAGTTAGCCATTAATTGGTCGATAATTTGTTCAGTATCTTCTATGCTATTAATATTAATTGCTATTTCTTCAAGTTCAGCCATCTAAGTTTCACCCCTTTCTCCATTTTAGACGAAGCAAGCACCATTTTGGTTTGGAAAATTCTAAAGGAAATATTTATGTTTACTGTTTGGGATAAAAATAAAATGTTTGGTATGGTTAGAGTAATTTCAGACCAAATAATGGCGGCTAATATAATGGATTGGTTGTTTTATCAGAATATAGTGGTAAAGGAATTGGTAAAAAACTCGTGGAACTCTGTGTTCAAAAGCTTCCCCATGGTGATTGGTTTGTACACATATCAGCTAACAATTTCAGTTTCTATGGAAATTGTGGTTTTCAAGTTAAGGACTTAACCCAAAATGGTACTATGTTTCACAGGAAAATTTACTTTTTTAAACTTAATAATTTAATTACAACTAAAAAGAGGTGCACAATGAACTTTCATTAAACACATAATGAATTATTTGAAAAGATATACTCCATTATGTCCTACTTTGATCTTAAATTTATACCGTAATACTCTTTCCATCATTCAAAATGAGGTAATATCATCAGTAGAATAATTTGAAGTGACTCATATTAAAAATTCAAATATGCTATTTGTTTGTAAGTATATTCTAGAAAAACTTTCATTGACTATAACTTATTTTTAGAACAAGTTTGTGGTTCATTGGTGATTTCTATAGGAAAAGAGCGGATATAATAGTGAACAGATATAAAAACCAGAAGGGGGAGGAAAATCCCTCTTAATCTCAAAATCTCAACTTCGTGTAAAATATCTATTTACACAACTAAAATTTCGTAGTAAAAGCGACTTAAATCCTTGATAGTAAAGGATATGAGGCGTTTTTTTATTGTATCAGGAAGGAACGATAAGTGTTATTAACACGTCTAGAGGGATGAAACATCAGATTTTAAACATATCACTTTCTTCAGCAAACAGGCCAGATTGTTTAACAACAAGACAAAAGATCATGTTAAAATCAGGAAGGAATTGTAAAGGGAGAAACTTGTATTTACATAGTAAATTAGAGGTTTTTAAAGGAGACCTATATGAACAAAGATAAAATAAAAATGTACATTTTTTTAATATTGGGTGGTATTGGCTTAGCTTTAGTTGGTTTAGGCGGTGTGATGTTTATTGAGATTGATAATATGAAGGGATACCTTACCGTTATTTGTGGATTCTTAATTACAATTAGCTATATAGAATTTTTGGAACGGAGAGCAGGAATAAGCAAAAAAATAATTTGGGTTAGAGCAATAGTTGGATAGTCAACAGTAAACTAGACAACTTTTTTAAGGTGTTCAAGTTTGAATTCTACTGGGCTTAGATATCCTAGTGTTCCATGAATTCTTTTGCTATTAAACCAATGGATATACGTATGCAATTCCTTCTCTAAATCTTCAAGACTATCAAAATGACGCCCTTTGATGAACTCAGTCTTAATGATTTTAAACGTAGCTTCTGCTACTGCATTATCATAAGGACATCCTTTCATACTTAAAGATCGATCGATATTAAATGATGCTAACGCATCATCAATCAGTTTGTTTTTGAACTCACTTCCTCGATCTGTATGAAAAAGCTTAATATTACGTAAATCTGTTTTTATTGAAGCTAAAGCACGGTATACCAACAGGGCATTTTTATTACGACCGACACTATAGCCGATAATTTCACGGTTAAAGAGATCAACAAATACACATATGTACTGCCATTTTTTATTGACTCTGACATATGTTAAATCACTTACTACAACTGATAATGCTTCTTCTTGTATAAATTTACGATCAAGTTCATTTTTTTGTTCCGATTCATTCGTGTCACGGGAATGTGGTTTGAATTGCGCAAGAGTATAAGTAGATACTAGACCCTGCTCGTTCATAATTCGCCCAATCCGACGTCTAGAAACGATCTTGCCGAGCTTCATCAATTCCTTTTTTATTTTACGAGTTCCATAGTTTTGATAGCTTGAATGGAAAATCTCTATAATATCGGATGTGATGTCATCCTCTGCCTGACGCTCTTTTGCTTCATAATAATAGGTGCTTCTAGGGATTTGAAGGACTTTACACATTGCTGATATCGAGTATTTGTGTTGATTATTCTTTATCACATTTACTTTCGTCCTAGTATCAGCGCGGCTTGCTTTAAAATGTCGTTTTCCATTTCTAGTTGCTTATTTCGTTTCCTAAGTTCAGCTAGTTCCTTTTGTTCGGCAGTTAAATTGTCTTTTTCTTTAAAAGAACCGGAGGTTTGACTTTGACTTATCCATTTGTCTAAAGAAGAAGGGGTAAGATCATATTCACGGATAATTTCTTTTCTTGGTTTGCCGCTGTTATAAAGCTGTACGATCTGTTGTTTAAATTCTGCAGTAAATGTTCGACGTTCTCTTTTAGTCATCGTAGATTCTCCTCGAGTATATTATCTGTAGTCTACTTAACCTTAATTTTTTTGTCTAGTTCAGTGTAGCCGATTCAGACAAAACGTCTTAAATCCCTAATAGTACTGGGGTTGAGCCGTTTTTTATAGATCAGGAACAAACGATAAGTGTTATTAATACGTCTAAAAGAAGGGAAGTACCGGATTCTATTCATATCTTCTTCAACAGATTAGGGAATATGAAAACAGATTTGTATAATATTGAAACATTTATTATTATAAAAACGTATTAAGTTGTAATAGGTGCTGCATTAAATGAAGTTTAAATTTGTAGGAGTTGACGTATTATTTTAGACACCTTATTTGGTATTCTAATTATTTTGTTCATACTGGGAATATGCTTTTTAATGATTTATAGGGGGGTAAAACAAATCTATAATACTTCAATTAAGTCAAAAAAGACAGTGATGCAGAGTTAATAAAAGAATTATATTCTTTAAAAGAACGAGTAGAGTTGCTCGAAAGAAAATTAGATAACAAATAAAAGTAATATACACTAATTTGTTATTCAAGTAACGGGTTAGTTCAATAATAATCTTTAAAAAACATGCGCGATTGTTTAGTAACCGGTTAGAAAATTTTGCTTTTGAAGAGGAGTAATTTATGAAAATTGGTCAACTCCTTGGAGTAGGTAATACTGCAAGTGTCTATGAATGGGGAAAATCTGAAGTTATAAAGATTTTCCATGACTTTAAGAGTGCAATGTATGAAGTAACAAAGGAAGCTCAAAATGCCAAAATGATAAATAATCTAAATGTAAGGGCACCTAGATTTTCTAACATTATGGAGTATGAGGGAAAGACGTGTCTTATCTATGAAAAGGTAGAAGGTCCCACGATGCTCAATTACATAGAACCAACGAGATTTTCTGTGTCTTATAACGCTAAGCTATTAGCACAAATCCATTTTGAAATACATCAGGTTAAGATCGATATTAATTCAAATTTGAAGACCGAATTATCAAAGAGCATTACTAACACTGAGGTAATCACGGAATCAGAGAGGAAAATTGTTCTCAGAATTCTTGAGACATTGCCTGAAGGAAAAGTTCTATGCCATTATGACTTCCACCCTGGAAACATCATTCTTTCTCCTAATGGCCCTATAATTATCGATTGGCTGAACGCTTTGGTTGGACATCAACTCGCAGATGTTACTAGAACATACATGATGATTAATTCTAATGCATTACCTCCCAATGCTCCTTCTTGGGTAACTGAGAGGAAATATCGTGATCTATTCGGTAAAGAATATTTAGATGAATACTTTAACCTTTCAGGCATTGACCGAATTCCTCTTGATGAGTGGCTTGTACCAATATTCGCATCTCGAATAAGCGAGTTAAAGGGCAAAGATCAGTTGGAAATAATAAATAATCTAAAATCAGCTATAAAGGAACAATGAGTATTGCTACCTTATACTACCTGATTTCACTAACGGAAACGTCCTGATTTAAGAATGAGGTCGATTACAGTTATTCCATTATAGAGCGCTTATCTTGAACAAAGATAACGCTTTTTCAATATTAGGGCAGATTGTGTAAGATTAAAGTCGAAATAGCTTTGATAATTGTGAAGAATTGTACTTAATGTAACGACGCAAGTTAGTTGAACAAAGAGGGAGAACTGATTAGCTTAATAAAACAAACTTATAGCTGAAAGGAGAATTTTTGGTGGCAGAAACTATAGTACCAATTACGTTGGATAAAATGGAACAATGTATCGAACTCTATATTAACGTTTTTAATAGTGAACCTTGGAATGAAAAATGGACATATGAAGTTGCTAGAGAAAGGCTTACTGATTTACTTCATACCCCTAGATTTCTGGGATTTTTATTATACGATAATGGAAATTTAATTGGTTTCATTGCAGGGAACAGTAAAAAAACGTATAAAGGATTAACCTTTTATTTGTCTGAACTTTGTATTAATAATCAAATCCAAGGTAAAGGTTATGGTTCAAAACTACTTCTTTATTTAGAAGATGAACTAAAGAAAAGACATATTCAAAGTCTTTATTTATTAACCGCAAATGGAGGACTTGCTGAAGCGTTTTATCTAAAAAATGACTATACTTTAAATGAGAATAGAATAGTAATGAAAAAGAATTTTTAAATAACCTACTTGCACGATTGTGCTAATTAACAAGAAATTAATGATCTTCAGCAATAAAGCGCTTTTCTGGAATAAGTAGAACCTGTTATTTCATGAAGGTTTCCTGAGGAAGGCTCGTCCGCTCAGGGTTAGTCGGGACCTAAGCCGAGGCCGAAAGGCGTAGGCGATGGCCAACAGGTTAAAATTCCTGTACCTCCTCCTCACCATTTAAGCAATGGGGGGACGCAGAAGGATATATTATAATTTTTATTATTTTACAATATAGCCTTCAACAATCGAGCGCTTTTTTGAATGTCACTTATTTTTAACTATCGGGACTAGACAGATTATCGAGGAACATTAGAGAATGACATTAATAAAATTCAAAGACTTCCATAGAGATGTGGTAAGGAAGGATGTATAGTTATGATAAACTCCGAAAAATTAGTTTATCCAGCATTCATAAAACAAGAATACGAAGGAATGTTTTGTGTCTATTTCCCTACTCTTTTTCCTAAATCGGGGTGGGATTATCCTTTATCACGTGGGAAAATCAAAAGTATAGCAATAAAAAATGCAGAAAGAGACTTAGCATTCTGTTTAGCAGGAATCTTATATGACAATGAAAACCTTCCTGTACCTATCTCAATTGAAAACAATTGCATTTGCGAAGGGGTGGAATTAATAGAGGTAGAGACATCGTTTGAACCGTATGCCGAAGAAATACAGGAGCATTTAAAAGGACGTCATTGGCATATTGGTTATTATGTCGAAGAAAATGATGAATATATAGAAGCAATTGGGTTTAAAAATGACAAAGGAACGTGGGACATTTTTTATGAGGATAATTCTGACGAAAAGGAGACTCCAGATGATAACATACTCTTTACCGTCAAATTACACTTTGAAGCCGAGGAGAAATTTAAACAATTTGTTCAGGATGTAATTCTAAAACGAAGAGGTAATTAAGATAGGACTAAGTTAATTAGTTGTTTTCTATATTCTTAGTTTAACTAAAGGGTCCTATCCTAGGTAAATAACTAACTTCCACAAAACCAGCTAATAGTAATAACTTGTAATCTTCAGCAATCAAGTGCAATTGCTGAAGATCTAAATTCACGTTTTATCTAACTAAACTAAGTTAAATGCCTTTCCAGTTGGATATAATAATGAACAGTTTTGAAGAGGGGAGGAAACTCCCTATTATTCTAAAAGTCTTAACTTTGTGTAAAAGATACATTAACACAACTAAATTTTAGTAGACAAAACGTCTTAAATCCCTGATAGTGCTGGGGTTGAGCCGTTTTTTTTAGATCAGGAACAACCGATAAGTGTTATTAACACGACTAGACGGATGAAACATCAGATTCTAAACATATCACTTTCTTCAGCAAACAGGCCAGATTGTTGAGGATAAACGTATATCATAATAGAGATTGTGAAGAATTGCACTTAAAGTATCGTTTTGAGAAGGGGGTTATATATAGTTATATGTTCTGCATTGGCTGTTTTTTATGAATGAATAGCAGTAGGTACTGACTTTTTTTATCATAATGGTTGGAATCTAATGTATTCTGCTTTAGTCTATCCTCTGTTATTTCTCAGTTTATTATGGAATTATTATTTCATTATGAAGCTAAAAAATAGGGCAACTTTAAAAAACACTTTACCATTTTTGTTGAACAGACAGGTGCGTTGATCCAGGAGGATTGGGCACCTTTTTTGTTAAATTCCTAATTGGACTAAAATGTTAGTTAGACATTCGAATGAATAAATTAACAAGTATTGTTTAATTTATAAATAGCCAATAAACTTCTTTGGTTAATTCAAAAGTTAAGAGATGATGTCACTTGGCACTTCCGAATAGAAGGAAATTATCCATTGTTAAATCATGGAGCAACAATTACCTTAAATTTACAAACCCCTGGGTAATTGCATGGTGGTCTGCTACTTTTCCAGGGTTTGGATATATATTAGTTGGGGATTTTGTATTAGGGTTTATCTTGATGATGTTCGAATTGGCGGTGAATACCTTGGCAAACATCAATAGCAGTATTTATTATTCTATGATTGGAGATTTTGATCAAGCTAAGGAAATTCTTGATAAGAAGTGGTTTTTAGCATATATGGCCATTTATGTTTTTGCCATATATGACAGCTATCGGAGGGCTGTTGAATATAATAAGGCTTATATTCTTGCTTATCGGGAGGAGAAACAGAATTTGAACTTTTTTGACCTTGCACCATTGGGAGTTGGTCATATAGACAAGGTCTCCCCTGCTAATTCAGTAATATGGGCCGCTCTGTCTTCGGGGATTTCCTCAATGTATTTTAAGAACATTCCTAATCTGATATTTAGTTTGTTTTGGATTGGTGTCCTGAGTTATAAGTCCAAGTTGCTGGAAGGTATTTATTATTCATTTATATTGGACTTTACAAAGGCTAAATCTGTGTTAGACCCTCAATGGTTTTTATTTTTCCCATCTGTCTATGTATTTGTTTTGTACCACACCTATTTAACAAACATTTACAGTAATAAATCTTATGATATGACACTTTCCAGGTTTCTAAAAGAAAATTTTCAAAACACTGATTTCCCTATGCCAATTAAGGAGGATTAATATTGTATATCATCGCAAGTTTTGATTATTCCCCTGCATTGGAAATTGCTATCACTGAGTTAATGGAGAAAGATATTCCACAAAGTAATATTCTTGCTCTACCGTTAGATAAACAAACGGAAGTCCCACGTTTATTTGATAGCATTCATTATGCTGATGGAACCAGTCTGGTAGACGTTGCTGGGATATTAGGTTGTATTTTTATGCTTCTTGGCTCTATCTACGGTTTTTTATTGGAATGGGGCCCATCATTTGGGGACTTATTGGTCTTGTTGTAGGGCTGGTTTCTGGATTTTTCATTAAGTGGTTATATATCAAGAATAAGTACAAAAGAAGCCTCAATAAAAGTAAAACTGAAGTTTTTTTGATTGTATATACAAAAGAGGAAACTAAAGTTCAAAATATAAAGGAAATTCTCTGGCAACATAACGCTCAGGGACTAACCGTATATTCTGGACATAGTATTACTCAACTTTAATTTAAGTTACAATGTGTAACCCTAATATAGAAAGTCAGTCATATACTCTTTCTTTTTAATTTATGGAAAATAAGAGATAAATTATAGGGATGCTAACGCCTTTGTATTAAACGTTTTTGGTTTATATTTCAGGAGTTTTTCTTTATTTATCCAATTACCAGACATGATAATGAAATAATTTATCTATATAGTCAAATGGCGTTTCATTTATATATTTATTATGTGATGGGAATGGTATATATCTTACGCTAAGGTGTGAAGCTGTTGAAAAAGTCAAATATGAATTATGAGTATATACAAATACTCCAAAGTAAATTGGAGGAATTAGAAACCCAGTATTGGTTAGAATACAATTTATTTTCCTTTCAATGGTGGATACTCTTAATAGTACTTATTCTTCCGTGGGTTATATGGTCTAGATATGTTGAACGTAAAAGAAGGAAGGAAATACTTTTATTTGGTGCTTTATTGATCATATTAGTGGGACTATTGGACGACTTAGGTGTTAGTCTTAATCTTTGGTCTTATCCGTATAAATTAACAAATTTAATATCAAGATTAGCAGCAATAGATTATGGAATTATTATTGTTGCACATATGTTCATTTATCAATATTTTAGAGAGTGGAAATCTTTTATTATCGCCAATGTGATACTTGCGGCTATTTTTACTTTTATAGCTGAGCCAATTACAGTATGGTTAGGTATATATAAATTAGATAATTGGAAATATATCTATTCGTTTCCAATCTATATACTTAAAACAGCACTAATAAAATGGATAGTAGATGTTCACTTAGAGAAACCTTAAAAATTTTTTAAAACAGTTTTTACTTGGTGATATATGTTTTAGAATATCTTGTACTTAATTGAATAATATTGTGAACAGTTTCACTTAAACTAAAGGGTAGCTATAGTTCAACAAGGAGTTGTTGCGGCAACTCCTATTTTTTATTGAACTAACGGAGCAGTTTAGTTGAAGAAGGATTTCCTACTTGGAGGTCGAATATAGATTAAGATTTTAATTATAACCGGAACTATTTAGGGAGAGGTTTATGAGTTATAAAATTGTTTTTTTCGATGTAGATGGGACTATTACACATCACGAAGATGGCAGCATTTCTTCTTCTACTATTAAGGCTATAAAAACTTTGAAAACCAAAGGGATAAAGGTGGTAGCTGCAACAGGAAGACCGTTATCAATGTGTAAAGAACTACAAGAATTAGGTATTGAAACGTTTATAACAGCAAATGGTGGGTACGTGAAGCACATTCAGGAAGTTATTCATAAAGTACCAATAGATAAAAGTATCATTCAAGAAGTTGTTGAATTTGCCAAGACAGAGAATAGTGGTTTGTCTTTTTATTCAGAAGAATTTAGTATGAATGGTGTAACAGAGAAGGAAATCTTAACTGCCTTGAAGGAAACTTTGTCTCTAGATGAGTATCCTGAAACTAATCGATTTATTCATAATGAAGAAGTATTTTTAATGTGTTTGTTTGCAAACGATGAAACAGTTGAGAAGTACATACAAAAGTTTCCGCAACTATCATTTAAAAGATGGCATCCCTATGTGCTAAATGTTTTGCAGGAGGATGTATCAAAGTCTCTAGCCATAGTGAAAACATTAGAATTTTTCGGTATCGATAAGTCTGAAGCTGTTGCTTTTGGTGACGGTGAAAATGATGTTGATATGTTGGAATTAGTAGGGCTTGGTATAGCAATGGGAAATGGAAATGAAAAATTGAAAAATGTTGCGGATTTTGTTACAAAGCCATCTAATAAAGATGGAATTGACTATGCATTAAAAAAGTATGGAATTATATAGATTTATTAAGACTTGGTTCAGACAGCGATGGTTCTATTAAAAAATATCGCTGTTTTTCTTATTGAGCTAAACCAGCTAATAGTTTGTCAATATTTTTCATTAAAAACTTAAAATATATCATGCTATACTAAAAATAAGCATGCCAAATAACCTTCCGTTTGTTTAGATTTGGAAGGTTTTGTGTTAATTAGTTAGATTTAGGTTCTAAGCAATATCTTGGAAAGTAGTTCTATTTTTTAAAAGTGCAAATATCCAATGTAAGAGTTTATTTACACAGGCAATAACAGCTACTTTAAAAGGCTTTCCTTCATCACGTTTCTTATCGTAAAATTCTCGCATTCTTTTATTGCGAGGTATGATTTCATCCGTCGTTTTCTTCTTACGACAATCTCTAATGGCACAACGAACAGCCATGTACAAGGCGTGTCTAAGTCTACTAGATCCTCTTTTAGTAATTCGGTTTTTGGTGGCAGAAAACTTACCAGATTCAAATACACTAGGATCAACTCCAGCGAATGCTACAAGCTTTTTTGGGTCATTAAATCGATCTATCTCCCCAATCTCAGAAATAATCGTTGCAGCGATTTTTTCTCCAATACCAGGAATAGATTTGATAATATTATATTCTTCAATATCTTTAGCGAGGGCATCTATCTCGGTCTCTAACTTTGCTAGATGCTCTTTGTATTGAAGAATCATTTTAATATACATACCAAGGCTTAAAATATGACTCTGATAGACTGCCTTTTCAAAAGGATTACGTGCAGCCGCAGCTTTAAGTTGAATCGCTTTTTCCTTTGCCCACCTGCTTGATCGACTCTTACAAAGACCCTTTATCTTGTCTGTAACTACTTCTTCGCTTGCATTCAAAATATCCTCAGAGGAAGGGAACTCTGAAAGAGTTAAAAGTGACACCACCGAATATAAATCTCCAAAAACCCCTTTATATTCAGGAAACACTTGTTCAAGCACTGCCTGAAATTGAAGCTTTGTTTGTATCATCACTCCAGTTATATTTTCATGTTGTCTAGTAAGGTTGCGAAGGTTTAATAACTGGACTCCACGCTTTTTATAAGGCTCTAATTCCTCCTTATAAAACAACTCACAGAGAAGATAAGCATCAATGACATCTGTCTTTACTTTTCTTAAGCTTGATGATCTAGCCTTATAGGAAATCAATGGATTGATGATAATTAATAAATAACCTCGTTCTTCCAAGTAATGAACTACTGGTGTTTGATAATGCCCCGTAGCTTCTAAAATTATTGAAGGTTTCTTGCCGGACTCTTTTTTCACATCCTCAAGAAACGAAACAAGTGAACTAAGACCCTCAACAGTATGTGAAATTTTAAAGCTCTTACGATAAGGTTTGCCTTTATCTAAAAATGCTTGAACTTGACTTTCCCCTTTTGAAATATCCAGACCAACGACTGGATTCATTCTAAATCTCCTCCTCCTAAACTGGTAATTTGCCAGTAACCCCTAATTCCTCCATGCAGTATCACAGCTTCGCTTGTTATACGAGATCTACGTCCCAACCAGCCTCAATCATGTTTCTACAAGTAGGGGGCGAACAGTTTAGCTGACGGGGTCGAAGCCCCACGGGCAGATACGTTCTACCCTGGCTACTGATATAATAAAACCATTTTAAAAAAGGTCAACCAGAAATATTTAGCATTCTGGCTAACCTTATAATACGAAAGGGCAGTTTAGTTGAACAAGGGATATTAATAATTAAATGAGAAATATAAATACTTTAGATGATAATTAGGAGGAGAAAAATGGGATATATCTCTGAAATACGAAAGTTTATTGGTAGTCGACCTATCATAAGTGTGGGAGCAACTATACTTGTGATAAATGAGAAAAAGGAAATTCTTTTTCAACATCGTTCAGATACTTTAGATTGGGGGTTACCTGGTGGCTCAATGGAGCTTAGGGAAACTCTTGAAGAAGTTGCTTCTCGTGAATTAAAAGAAGAAACTGGACTAATTGCTAATCGGTTTGAATTAATAGGTGTTTTCTCAGGTCCACGTTATTATTTTCGTTATCCAAATGGGGATGAGACATATAGTGTAATTAACCTATATCGTGCGATAGATGTAAGTGGGAAGTTAGAAATGAATGATGGGGAGAGTATAAATCTTGAGTATTTCAGTAAAGACAACCTTCCAGAGAATATTGAAAAAAGAGCAAAAGCTCTAATAGATAGTTTAGGAGATAGGTTATGGAATTTACATAATTCATTTGTAGATTGTTCTTAGGCTAAAGGGTGCTTTCCTTTAAAAACCAGATATTTCGGTGGCTCTTTCTTGTTGTGCTAACGAAGCAGGTTAGCTTAACAGGGATTTGTCCATAGGAAACGAATTATCTACCTATTCTTACTAAAAAGTGAGGAATATTATGCTGTTTCAAAATGGTAATTTAAAAGTTCGAAAATTAGAAGAAAAGGATAAATACCTTTTAGTGAAATGGCTTTCAAACCCATTGGTCCTTGAATATTATGAGGGTAGGGACAATCCATTTAATTTAGAAAAGGTTGAAAAAGGTTTTTATCCCCCTGAAGATGATGAAGTTAGATGTATTGTGGAGTTCAATGATAACGAAATTGGGTATATTCAATTTTATCAATTGGATGATGAAACGAAAAAAGACTATGGATATTTTAGAGAAAATGTTTATGGCACAGACCAATTTATTGGTGAAGTAGAGTATTGGAATAAAGGGATTGGAACATTACTTGTATCATCTATGGTTCATTTTTTATTTGAAGAAAAGAAAGCAGAAAGAGTAGTGATGGATCCTCAATTAAGAAATACAAGGGCTATTAGATGCTATGAAAAATGCGGATTTAAAAAAGTTAAAATACTTCCTAAGAATGAGTTTCACGAAGGTGAATATCAGGATTGTTGGTTAATTGAATACCATAAATAATTTTTTCTACTTCAACTATCGGGAGTGATAGTGAAAGAACGTGTATCGCTGCGGCGAGCTTTTTTGTTATAGAACTAACGATGCAGGATAGTTGAACAAAGAGGACTTTTTCTTCTTTATGTTGAATATCAGGATATTCACATTTTATAGGAAGTGATTAAATTTGAACTGCTTGGGATGTAACTTAGCTAATGGATTTGCACCTGTAAATGTAGTTCATGAGAACGATTTTATTTGTTGTATATTAGACCACGACCCATTTAATGAAGGGCACGTTATGATACTGCCCAAAAAACATTTTGAAGATGTTGATGAACTTGATGCACATACCGCAAACGCTATAATTAAGGCATCAAGGTTAATTTCAAAAGCTATAAAGACACTTTACAAACCTGATGGGATAACAATTTGCCAAAATGGAGGCATCTTTAGCGAATTATCTCATTTTCATATGCACGTTGTACCAAGGTATAAGCACCAGTCGTTTGCTGATTTTTATCTAGAAGTGCCTTTAAATAATGAAAGTCCGAAAAATAAATTGTTAGAAACAAGGGATGAATTAGTAGAAGTTATCGAAAAAATAAATCATACTTTTTAGTATTCCAGCAGTCCCTTTTATTATTGAGCTAAAAAGGCAGTTTAATTTAAGAAGGGAAATTTGAATCTTAATTGAATTTATATCAATTGAGGTGAGATAAATGGAGAAAAGTTGGAAAAGTGCATTGTCTAAAGTGTGTGAGATTTATTTCCAGTCAAATACAAAAATTGACTGGATATTAGTGGGTTCAGTTGGTTCTGTTTTGCAAGGTTGTAAAATGGAACCAGGTGATATAGATATTTATGTTAAACATATTGAAGGTGTCTCACAATTTGCTGAATTATTAAATGAGTTTTCCCTTCCTACTATAAGTGAAAATCGGCACGTTAATGATTGGTTATCTTCTAAAGAAGAACCTGTTTTTAATCAAACATTTCCATCGGGTTTCACCTGGACAAAAGGTAGATGGATAATTAATGGATTTAATGTTGAAGTTGTACATATATCTAATTCAGCTGGAATTCCCGACTCCTTAACAGGTGATGGAATATGGGAGGGTGGACAGTATATTTGGAGTCACTTTAAAAATGTGAGAATTGGTGAATACACTATTCCCACTGTACCACTAGAGATACAATTGGAATCAAATTTAAGAAGACAAAGGCAAGATAGAATTAAATCGATTTTATACACAATAATTCATAATGGATATGATGAAAAGTTGATAAAAAAAGCACTTTCTTCACACAATTTATCATATTTTTATTCTGAAGTAGGTTTGCCGAGTTAAATTTCAAATGGTTCCATATAAAGCTAACGGTAGAAAGAGTTGAAGAAAAGGGCTGTCGTTACGGCAGCCTTTTCATATTAGGTTAGGCATCCCTGTTGGAGAAGGAAAATAAAACCAAATGTCAAAGTTAGATAGTAATGAGAGTTATAAGGGAAGTGTCTAATGGAGGTCTATTTATGAGTACGCCAAAGCATATTATTTCAGCAGCCACTATTGTATTGAATGAACAAGGGAAAATTTTATTAATAAAAGGCCCACGTCGAGGATGGGAAATTCCTGGTGGACAAGTAGAAGAAGGGGAATCGCTTAAAGATGCAGCAATCAGGGAAGCAAAGGAAGAATCAGGAATCGATATTGAGATTACAAAATTTTGTGGAATATTTCAAAATGTAGATCGTTCAATTTGTAATACATTATTTTTAGGAAAAGCAATTGAAGGGGTTCCTACTACTAGTTCTGAGAGCCTAGAAGTAGGGTTTTTCCCAATAGAAGAAGCACTAGAAATGGTAAACTGGAAAAATTTTAGGAAGAGGATTGAATATTGTTTAAATGAACGAATTCAACCTTTTTATTTAGAGTTTAATGGTAAAGATAACGAAGGAATTATTTATGAACTCTAAAAGTTGTCTAGCTCTGTTTTATTAAAGGGCAGGATAGTGTAAGAAGGATTTATTTTATTCAGTAGCGAATTTAGTAATCTAAAAAGTTAAGGAGACTGGCATTTTGAAATCTCTAGAAATGGCTAAATTAATTGATTTAGATGATATAGTGAAGATTGATGAAGAAGTAATCGGTAACAAAAGCAGATGTGAATACATTAGGAAAGCGATTGAAGAAAAGAGATGTATAGTTGCAAATGATAAGAGCCGTATCGCTGGTATTTTAATATTTGATACTCATTTCTTTGATTGTAGCTTCATTTCACTGATAATTGTTAGACCAACTGAAAGACGAAAAGGATACGCTACATCGCTTATTGAGTATTTTGTAAATATTTCCCCAACAAAGAAAATTTTCTCTTCAACCAATAAATCAAATCTAAGAATGCAAGAAGTTTTTAAAGCAAATGGATTTTTACAAAGTGGATTTATTGAAAATTTAGATGAAGGAGACCCTGAAATAATTTACTTTAAATCTAAATAAGTTCTTGTTCAACTAAAGGGTGCATTAGTTGAATAACAATCTTCAACAATCTAAGCGCAATTGTTGAAGATCTAATTTCATGTTTTATCTAACTAAACTAAATTAAATGCCTTTCCAGTTGGATGAACAGTTTTAAAGTGAGAGAGGAAACTCACTCTTATTCTTAAAATATTAACTTCGTGTAAAATATCTATTGACACAACAAAATTCGACTATAAAAACGTCTTAAACCATTGAAATTACTGGATTTAGACGTTTTTTTATTTTGTCAGGAACGAACGATAAGTGTAATTAAAACGTTCTTAAGAAAGAGAAGCACCGATTTCAATCCGCATATCTATATCAATCAGGCCATATTCTTGAATAACATATTTGAAGAAAATTATTCTGAGTTAACATACTGTGATGATTTTTACTTTAATGAAGCAGTATAGTGTAAGAAGGGATCCTTTCACTGGATGTAATTAGCCAATTTACTAGTATGAATTATAAATGTCTCTAAATTATTAAAGTGGTCTTGGTGAATAACAAAAATGTTCTGTGGAATGATAAATGAAAAATGGGGTCTGAACAATGCCCAACTATGTACCTTATTTAATTCTTACTATTATTAGCTTAACTATATTGTTTATAATAATTGTTCATAAACGTCAATTTGGTATTGCAGTACTATTTCAGAGCTTTTCTGGAATGGTTTATGTAGCAGAATTTTTTGTCATGATTATCGGTAACTGCTACGTTTATTCTCCTAAAGTGCTCTCTCAACAATACTATGATCACGCACTAGGGGCAATTGTTTCCAACTTATTTGTCATTCCTGTATTGGGTGTAGTAACAGCGGTGTATCAACTTCGGTTACGTTGGAGCGTACTATTTGCTGTAACTTTGGTTGGAGTAGGGTGGTTATTTGAGTGGCTTGATATTTATCATAAAAATTGGTGGAGAAAAGAATATACGTTTATTGCGGTATTATTTTTTTTGTTATTAGCCAAGTTTTGGATGCGCTCTCTTCAGTCAGGTAAGAAATGGTCACGTTTTCTATCGTTATGGATGCAAGGATGGAGTGGTGTGGGTACTGTGATGTATATAATGTCAGTTGCCGCAATTCGCCATTATGAATATGGTATCTTTGATAATCCTTATCGTGATGACCTTTTTATCTCCTCAATTATGGGAATGCTTAAAAGTCTAATCTTTGTTGTAGGGGTTATACTTTTTCGAAAGCTTCGCTGGCGTTTACTTACACCTATTATGGTCTACGGAATTGATTTGCCACTGTATTACTTAGGGATATTAGTGGTTGAAATACCTTTTTGGATATATACAATCATTTATATCATACTGGCAACTCTTTTACTCTGGTGGTACTTGTATGCCTACTCTTATATTTGCAAAATGGCAAGATGATGTTAAGAGGCAGGGGTCTTCTTCTGCTTCCGAATTGGTTATGATGGTAATTTGATGGAAAAGCGACATAAAAAAGAAAAGGACATAACTAGTCCTTTTCAAGTGGAATTCTTAAATGCATTATATGTTGTTCGCCACTTGGTCCTATGTAGACTTCATTATGATCTACAAATCCAGTCTTTTTATATAGATTGATTGCAGCCGTATTTCGCTTATTTACACCTAATACTATTTCGTTAACATTTTTTAAATTCTTGCTAACAAAACAGGGTAATAAGTGAAGACCCTTCTTGGCGAAGCCATTACCTTGAAAGTCATGATTAATAGAGAAAGCAGTTAGTAACCTAGCATTCAAGTTCTTAGTGTATTTCAACACTTTTGCTCCACTTTCTAAGGCGAAATAGCCAACTGGAATATCTTTATTCAGTATTAAAACATGAATTGAATCTTTTGATAAGTTAGGATTATTAATTTTTTCTAATGGATAACAAGTGAATTGTAGCTTGTCTGGAGGTAAGTGAAAATTCGAAAGATATGGCTCGTAATTTTTATTATACTCAATCAATTGTACCAAATCGTTTTTAGTAGTAGGTTCCATGCGAATGCTCCTTTTTTTATATGTATTAATTCAATTATAGAATAAAGTAAAAACAGAAACAACTGTTCGGTGCACAAGTCGTTTTATTTTTTTAAAATAATCAGATTTATGAAAAATAGTTCAGCAGCAAGAAAATTAGTGATAAATAAGTTAGTTCGTAGTTAGCATAAATATTGTTGTAGTGATTTTCAGCAATAGAGCGAGAGTGTTGAAGATCTAATTTTACATTATTACTAAGCTAAGTTAAATGTTATTCAAGTTGGATATAATAATGAACAGTTTTGAAGAGAGGGAGAACACTCCCCATTATTCTTAAAGTCTTAACTTCGTGTGAAATTTCTATTAACACAACTGAAAATAAGAAATTAAAACGTCTTAATTCCATGGTAGTAATGGGGTTGAGGCGTTTTTATTATAGAAGGAACTAAGGATAAGTGTTATTAACACGTCTTAAGGAAGAGAAGCACCGATTTCAATCCATAAATCTATCTTCATCAAAAAGGCAAGATTGTTTAACACCGCCTGTGGCAGAGAAAATTGGTTTTAAAAAAGAAAAAGAATCATATATTTTCGATAAAAATCATTATATATATGCTAGAACCAGAAATTAGATAAGGAATGCTTATTAATCTAACGGAACATAAGTTCAATAACAATCTTCAGCAATAAAGCGCTGTTCTTGAATAAGGATAGCGCTGATTCTCATTCTAGGGAAAGGAAAATATATAAAATTTTTAAACTTAGAATTGGATATATATGTTAATATATATGAAGAATAAATTCTTATAGGGTATCTTAAAAGAAGAAGGAGTTTAAATTGAAGAAACTTATTTTTTTCGTTCTTCTACCACAACTATTTCTAACAGGATATAGCATTCTTAATAAAGTTCACCATAATGTAGAACTAGGAAAGTCCATATATTCTATAGTAGAAGATGTAAATAATACTGAAATCAGTATTAATAGTTTAGCTGATTTTGACTGGGATAAAGGCTTCCTTATTACACCTTACAGTACCCAAGAAGGTATAGATGAGCAATTAGGGGTTCATTTTAAAGATCCTAGTAATATTGATTGGAGAGACGATATATTTCTTTTGATTTTCATGAAAGATGATGAAGTTGTTCAATATGTAGAGATAGATCGTCAAGGTGATTATTTTAAATTAGGGGAAAAGGAGTATCTTACTCCTTCCGATGATGTGATAATTGTTGAAAGATATTAGAAGTATCTCTTATTATACTCTTCAACAAACGAGCGCCATTCTTGAATAAGGATGTCGCTCTTTTTCATTTTTAGGGCCATATCATTGAAGATTTTAAAAAAAATCTAATAATAAATAAGAGATATAGAGTTATGAGGATTTAAAAGGTATGCAGTGTCTACTAACTGACCAAAAATTAAATAAGCAGGATTTTCCAATATATTACTTGAAATTAATAGGAAAGTAGTATTTTGGGAGGATTGAATAGGTGATTAAGAAGATTGACTTAGTTTTAGACATTGCTGGAGTAATTGCAAGTAACTTCTCTCCAATTTATTGGGAGGAGTTATCTTCAAAATTCGAAGTTACATATGAAAAACTTATTAAGTTTAGAAAGGAAGTCCGTGATGAGTTTTGGACTGGAAAAATTACTGAACAAGAATTTTGGGAGAGGTTGATAGAAAGGTTCCCAACAATTGATGGTAGTTATGCCAAAAAAAATTATTATCTGTCATTAAACCCTTGCCTGCTCTTGAAGAACTCCCATTGTGGAGTAGGTTTGCAAATATCCACTTATTAAGTAATCATCATATAGAGTGGATTAAACACATCATTAGACCCGTTGGAAATTCCATAAAGAGTATAACTATTTCTTGTGATGTGGGACTTTGTAAACCTCAAGTCGGCATTTACGTAGAAGTTAATTCGAAATTTAGCAGCGAGGGAAAAGCGATATTCATTGATGACCAAGAAAAAAATTTGATTGTAGGCCGAAATTTAGGTTGGAATACTATACTTGCTGATGATAAAGGTAAATGGATTGAAAAAGTCACTCAGATATTAGTAAGCCAAAATACGCATTATTTAAATTAAGCAGTACTTATAAACTCCTGTTGATATGTTAATTGAAAAGGAAAAGGTATAAAAAAAATATTTATTAATTGGGTGAGTTTTATTAGGAGTGAAAAGGTTGGAGTTTATATTCATTAGACATGGACAAGGTGAGCATACAGTCAATTTACCAGCTAGTTTACAGAATCCAGACCCTGCATTAACAAAAGAAGGTATTAATCAAGCCAAAAAGCTAAGAAAAGAATTTCCATTATCAGAAAAAGATGTTTTGGTAATTAGTCCTATAAGAAGAACTCTTCAAACAGCAATGATATGGAGCGAAGGTATAAATTGCAATAAAATAGTAACTCCTTTGGTAGCCCCAAGAATGTTCCCTCAAAATCCAAATTGGGACAGTCTACCTTGTGATGCAATTTTAAAAAAGGAAATAATAAAAGATGAATTTTCATGTTTTAAAATAGATGATGAACTATTATTTGATTTATGGATAGAAGGAATAAATACATTGCCTGAGTTCAAATTTAATATATTAGCAGAAAAATTCATTAAATGGTGTAAGCAACTTCATAAAAGAAGGGTTTATATCGTCTCACATGATGGAACAATTACTTCATATAGACAGTTTATTACACGGAAACAACTATCAAAAGGTGATTTTCTTAAAGAAACTGGTTGGTTTAAAATTGAATGTTAATTTTTAGAATGTACTTATTTTAGTATAGGGCAAGATTCCTAACAAAGCTAAATGAGATACTTTAAATATAAAATTTAAAAAACACTGAATAGTGTCAGGGAAAAAGTTTTTCCATGAAATTCACTGAAGTTACGTGTTGATTTTGCTATGTACTAAGGATTGATTATTTCTACCTTTTTTTGACAAGTAAGCAAATCAGTCGGAAGTTGTAAAAAATATCATTACATTGACAGAAGATAAAGTATTCTTATTGGTGGTAAAGTAGGATAAAGCATCTCTTTCTTTAAGGATTACATATCAAAAACAAGGGGGTTATATGATTGATTATTAATGAACGAGAAAGTGAATTTGTAATAATAGAGCAACATAACCATGCTGTTTTATCAGGTGATCTCTTTAGCTATTTGCAAGAAGAGTTTTTTACAGGAAAGGAACTCAAACAAGATATTCTGTTTGCTACCCAATATCATGATTGTGCATGGATAGGACTAGATGCTGCCCCTCTTTGGGATGATAAAAAAAATTCTCCATACTCATTTATTAATTTACCTTCATCACTTAAACTTCCGCATTATAGATATGGGATTGACTGGATTGAACAACGAAACAAGTATGCTGCATTGCTTTGTAGTCGGCACTATTCATCTTTTTTTAGCAACAGTAAGAGTGAAGATGAGATTAAATACTTACAATATGAAAAGACACGGCAAAAGAGATTATGTCTAGAATTGGGTATAGCAATAGAGGATAGTAATATTCATCTTGAGATATTAAAATTTTTGGATAACTTATCATTATATATTTGCATTAATGATCCAGGTGTGCCAAAAAGTGATGAATTTCCTTGGTATCAAAATGGCTTTGAAGGTACAGAACTCTTTTCAGTTGAGAAAAGTGATAGAATTGTAGCATATTGGCTTAATGAAAGGTATATCGGCTTAACTCACTTTCCTTTTACACGGGCATTCGAAGTAACGGTGCCAACAAAAATAGTAAGCAAATGTGATATTAAAGAAAAAGGAATTATTGTAGCCTATAAAGATGTACCTTCAGTATTTCGTACCTTTAAAATAGGTCCTATGGGTTCAACCAGTTAAAGAACTATTCTGTAATCAAGCATTGATTTTCAACAATAAAGCACCATTTTAAACAAGGATGCTCTCTTTTTCATTTATAGGGCCAGATTGTTTAATATAAGATGAAAAATATATGTTAAATTTAGGAAGTTTTTAAGAAATGTACCTAAACTAAAAATCTAGAAAAGCTCAATAAGGAGAGAAGAGTATTTTTGTTAAAGTAATTACGTTATGTATTATCACCAGCTGTTATTATAATAGCGGTTTATGGACTCATTACTAAGAATTATGATTTTCAATCTCTTATGATATTACTTTTGAGTTTATTAATGTTGGTAATGGGATTAGAAGAATTTAATAAGAAGAAAAAAACACTTGGCTAGTTACTTATAGATAGCTGTTTTCATATTTTCTTTATTTGTATCAATTCAAGGTTTTTTTTGAATTAATAGGTGTGTTACTTACGAACTAATAAGTGTCTTTTATTATGTTGAGTCTGATCTATTTATTCAGAATAGTTAAAGTTGAACGATTAAGGGAGGTCCTTAATGATTATAAAGTTTAGGGGGGAACTGTTTGTTAAATGAACATTTTAAAGGATTAAGTATTATTTCATCTTTATTAGTAATATCAGGATTAATTCTGATGTTTTCAAGTATTTCTTTTGCAACTGCTATAGGGGATTCTTGGGTTCTTAATCAAGAAGATGGTGTCGCTGATACAAGCCGTTACAACATGATTGTTGAGACTTATATAAATAACTTTGTAATTACTGGAAGCATACTGTTTAGTGCAGGTCTATTAATAGCTATATTTACATACTTTACATCCGTGCTATTTGGAAAATAGAAAAACAACAATATCTTCTAATTGTTCTTTAATAATCAGGCTAGTTTTCTGAATGGAAAGGGATTTTTAAAAGGGAATCAAGGGAGGTACAATGGGCTTATTTTTTTAAAAAAACCAGCAGTCAAAGCAAGGCTCAAAAAACATTCATAAATTTATTTATTTTATTAATAGTATTAAATTTAATAAATATCTTTTTGTTATATTTGGCTGGGTTAAGTACAATGACCATTTATTTATATGTTGTATTTATAATATTTTTCATAAGGGAACTTATGAAGAGAAAATACAATAATGGGTAAAGTTCAGGAATTTTTTAAGAATCCTCAGCAATCTAAGCGCTTATCTTGTGTAAAAGATAGGCTTTTTGGGATTGTTAAGAGTTACACTTAAAGTAACAGAGTTTAGTTCAAGATGGAGTGATACAATAATTAAAAAAGTTAATGAGTGAGGTTAATTTGAGTATGGAAGAAATTTAGGGAAGATGGGAACCAGTTCAGAGTTTTCCGAAGAGAATTTATTAATAGAGTCTAATTGATAATAATAATGGTCTAACTTTACTATTTGAAACAGGGGATGAACTTATAGAAACGCCGATGAAGGAGTTTTGTATAGACATTATGCGATTTAGATAAGGAGTATGGGGTTCAATTTTATAGTAATTGGTCACTTTTCAGAGTGAAAAATTCTTCTTATCTTAATTGGTTTAAGAAAGAGGATTGTGGGAAGTGGGATTACCAATATGATGTGAAGCACTATGTATTTATGACATCCGATGATGTTGTTGAAGTTTTATCAAACTATTCACCATCAATTAGACTTTAAAGTGCAGATGAGTTCTTATTTACTATAGAATGCGTTTCATGAATAATGAAATGTGTCTTTAACTTAGATGCTTTGTTGACTTTTAACTAAAAGCAGATGATTTAGCAACCTATTTTCTGGGCGTTTAACTTGGACGACCAATTGCCAACAAAATCCTATAAAGTATAATATGAGAGTGAAAATACAGCAGAAGAACTCCTTCATATTATTTTATAAGTGTCACCAGTCCCTTTTATAGTTGAAAAATTTCAGTTAAATAGTAAGTCGAACTTCTTAACAGGAGGAAGAAAGATGAAAATTTATGTGGATGCAGATGCTTGTCCGGTGAAAGATATTATTATTTCTGAAGCAAGGAATTTAGAAATCCCGGTTATCCTTGTTACAAGCTTTTCTCATTTTTCTAATGCAGAACAGCCAACAGGAGTGGAAACCATTTATGTTGATTCTGGAGCAGATGCTGCAGATTATCGGATTGTGAAGTTGGTAGAAAAAGGAGATATTATTGTGACGCAAGATTATGGTCTTGCGTCGCTAGGTTTAGCAAAAGGAATTATCGTCCTCCACCATACGGGATTCAGTTATACAAATGAAAATATTGACCAATTATTACAAACACGTTATTTAAGTGCAATGACTCGAAAAAGCGGACAGCGAACAAAAGGACCAAAGCCTTTTACAGCAGAAGACCGGGAGCAATTTAGGGATCTATTTAAACAGGTTATTTCAAGTTGAAAAATTAGGCTAAACTCAGAGATTCAGAAAGGAGTTAAATATTTTGAAGTACATAAAATCGCAAATGCAACAACTAATTAAGGAAAATAAAGAACTGCATACCCGCTTTAAAGAACTGAAGTCAGAAATGGGACTTGAAAAAAACAATGCCCTCAAGGCCTTGTACCATTCAGAAGTTGCCGATGGAGGAAAGTACCAGGTAGCTTACCAAGCACTTGATCAGCCTAAAAAGTAAATTCTTTTCTATTGTTTATTCTTACTAAAAGTTTGTTATAAATGTTGGATCGTTATAAGTGAATTAAGTTAAAGGGGTGCTTATCTTTAAGAAGGATAAGTCCCTTTTTTGAGGAAGTTATTAAGCTAATGGGCAGAATCTCAAAGAAGAATATTCAATTTCTTAATAGAATAGTGATTATGGTTAGCTGAGTTTAGTTAAGAAGAGAAAGGTGAAATGAGAATGGACAAATTAAGATTTATGGGTAAAAGATAGGTTAAATCCAATTAAGGAAACACTATCAGATGTTATTCATTCTTGTATGATGGAAGTACTTGAATTTCCTTCGGATAAAAGATTTCAGCGTTTTTTTCTATATAAATTACAAGATTATATGAAAAGAGGGAACAAATGAAAACCAATTGGCTTTTGAGTAGTAGTGCGGTTGTGATGGGGTTTTTAGGGTTAGCAGGAACCTTTCTTCCCGAAGAAATTTCAAACATTTTAGGGATAGATCCTTTACCAATAACTAAGGTTATAATGCAAATCATTGGAGGACTATATTTAGGGTTTGCTATGTTAAACTGGTTCACACGTTCTGCCCGGACCGGTGGTATCTATAACAGACCTGTCGTATTGGGAAATCTGATTCATTTCATCGTTGTCTTTTTTGCTCTAATCCGCCAGTTGACGGAGCAATTTAACTTCATATTCGTTATTTTGATATTCATATATTTTGTATTTTCCGTATGTTTCATATTTGTTATGCGCTCGAATCCTTTTACTAACGATGTAAAGAAGTCTGTATAGCTAAAAAAACCCAATAATTTGAGTGAACAAGAAATTTATACTGACGGTGGTCGCTATTTAAGGTATGAACTGGTTTACACCTTCCGCACAGAATCTACTCTGCTTCCTTAATTAAAATACATTGTTTCACAATCTTATATAAACTAGTTTTGATTGGAAGTCCTAATTCCATAAAATAGTAACGTTAGTTGAATAACAATCTTCAGCAATAAAGCGCGATTGTTGAAGATCTAATTTCACGTAATGCCTTCCTAGTTGGATATAATAATAAACAGTTTTGAAGAGAGGGAGGAAACTCCCTATTATTCTTAAAGTCTTAACTTCGTGTAAAATATCTAATAAATAACTCAATTAAATTTGAGTAATTAAAACGTCTTAAATCCTTGAAAATACTGGAGTTAAGACGTTTTTTTATTTGATCAGGAACTAAAAGATAAGTGTTATTAACACGTCTTGTATATGAAACACTATTATTTTCACTTTTATCCATATCTCTTTCTTCATCAATCGGGCCAGTTTTGTTGAGGAAGAGTTGCTGATTTTACTATTTAATTAGAAGGTAAATTAATTTAAGATTAATCGTGGTGAACCGTATCATAAATAGAGGCATAAGCAAGAAGTATCATTTGATTCAGAGGAGAATCCTTGTGTTAATTTCACTAATTATCACAGCTGTGGCCATCTTCGTAAAAAAGACCTAGGCAAGGTGCAGGCCAAACCAATGAAGAATGTGCTTTGTACAGTCTATAGAGCAAGGTTATCGCTATTGTGAAGACAAATTGGACAAGTCTTCGACTCGGAAATCTCCATGTTTTCAGTTACTTCGCTTTCCTTCTCCAATGAAGAGGACCTCAAGTCAGTTCTTGGTCATTTAGTCGCTTCGGGCTTTTTCAACACTTTGTCCTGCCACAGTTGATACAGATAGATGGTAAACGCAAAACCGACCATCATAGCAACAATAGCTATTGTAGACAAAGTCGATTCACTCGAAACAAGCCCTATCCGTTGCCATATCGGGTAAACGATGTACATAAATAACCCGTCCAAAAGTATATTGACAGTCAAATACATCCAAAATTTCCCGAAAGTAAAGCTGAATACCCAGATAACTATAACTAAATATGCTCCATACACCCAAGGAACCGGGACGACTTTATCCCACCCGAATAGACTGGAACCTGTCTCTTTCCACCATCCGTAATGGTAAGCAGCTTGATATGCCAAGGTATGAATAACGGTCATAAATAGAGCTACTGGCATGTACCTGCGTATAGTATTCATTTTCAATAAAAACAAGGACGCCCAAGGCAATATCAAGAGGGACCAGAGAATAATCTGTTTCATGTCATAAATACCCCACATTTGTTTTATGTGTAGTGTTACTCGCGGTTCATATATTTATTCGATTTATCTGATAAATGTAACTGAAACACCGACTTGGTTAAGCAGAATAACATTCATTAACAATGTATACAATCAAGCATAACCAACAAAAACGAATGTCAATCCTTCTTGAACGACAAGGGGGATGATGTAGGGTACTTCCTGTAATGAACCTTATAGAAACTAAGAGATTAAATAAAGGTTTCTAATATCTTGTTAATATAGCCTATATTTATGACTCTTTTCGTATTAACCTTAAATGCCAAGGTAACCAAAAACCAAAAACAATATTAAATACAGGGATAGATATGCCATCCTTTTAACTTCATGTATCCAACTTGAACAAGCATCCATTCAGATAAGGAGGACAAAAGTGTAAAGAGAGTAACATATATCCATTTCTTTTCCTGTTTTAAATGGTTGAGAAAGATAACAGCATAACAAGATGGGATGACACCATAACTTATCAAATCACCAATTCCTTCTTGCATTGGTTTACGACCCAGATCAAAAACATCAAAGTAATTTAGATAAAGAACATATCTATTATTAATGCTACATAACCAACCATAAACCTTTTGCTAATAAATCTAAGTTTTATATAAATTTTTCCATGATGTGTCTCCTTTAAGATTGTTTACCGAAATCTAAAAATCAATTACTATTATTTGTTAATTTTTAATTGGATATACTCATAAGCCTTAAATCCATTTGTACTTCCTAAAAGAAGATTTATGTTTATTCCGCAAACAGGAGATATTGATTACAACAAGATAAAAAATTATGTTAAAATCAGGAAGGAATTGGAAAGGGAGAATCTTGAATTTACATAGTAAATATAGAGGTTTTTAAAAGGAGACATGTATGAACAAAGATAAAATAAAATTGTACTTTTTTTAATATTGGGAGGTATTGGCTTAGCTTTAGTTGGTTTAGGCGGTGTGATGTTTATTGAGATTGATAATATGAAGGGATACCTTACCGTTATAGGTGGATTCTTAATTACAATTGGCTATATTGAATATTTGGAACGAAGAGCAGGAATAAGCAAAAAAATAATATGGGTTAGAGCAATAGTTTCCATTATGCTATTTGCAGTTTTGGCCTTCGTTTTATTTTTCTAATCATAACGTTGATTGTTGCTTAAAATATTCAAAAGGTTATAATATCAAGCTTCAAGCGCTTTTGTTGAATAAAGGTTCGTCATATAATTGAATAATTGATGAAAATTGCGAAGTAAAAGAAGTTCTTAAAAATAAACTCCTATATATTTTTATTAGGGAAACGAGTCGATATTAAAATGATAGAAAAGCGAAGGGGAACCTGAACTTTCTACTCATTATCAGTACTATACCTTTTTTCATTTTCATCTGTGTGGTTATGTTTGGGATAAATGAATATAAAACGAACTCCACAACAGAAAAACGGGTTGAAAATATGTCCGACAGTGTACGTGGTTGATGATTTAATAAGCATGTATGATTTAGGAGGAATGACTTAAAGTGAAGTTATGAGATTACTAGGTCCACCAATTGAGACAGAATATTTTAAAAGTGAAGAAAATATTGTTTATTATCTTGGAAATGAAAGAAAAAATAAATAAATGGGGAGTTTGTGTATGAATAAGAGTAGTTATTCTTTTTGAAGTAACGATTGCAAGAGTTTTACAAAGGTTTGCTGCGGCAACTGCTTTCTTTATTGCCTTTAACGGGGCAGTTTAGTGAAATAAGGAAGATAATGACTTTACTAAGAAGAAACTTGTTAAATATAGATTAAGAACAAATATCTATAAGGGATTAGTGTTGCATAATTAGTGAGGTGGCGGAATGATATATTTAGAAGATAATAATTTAATTATTCGTTCCATGGTGAAAAATGATATAGAAAGATTTTTTGATGCTTTCAGAGAACAGAATTGGTATAAACCAATTGAATTATTCAATACCTACTATAACCAGCAGGAAAACACAGATATGTCAGTGATAATTGCTGAGGTCAATAATGAAGTTGCTGGCTATGTTACATTAGTACCTAATGCAAATGTAGGTCCTTTCGCATCAAGAAACATTCCTGAAATTGTTGACTTAAATGTACTCATAAAATTTCAACGAAATGGTATTGGCAACAAAATAATGGACGCTGCAGAATCTTTGGCAAGCATGGGAAATGATTATCTATCTCTATCTGTAGGATTACATTCTGGTTATGGCTCTGCTCAAAGAATGTATGTGAAAAGGGGTTATATTCCAGACGGTACTGGGGTTTGGTATAAAAATAAACAATTAGAACAGTACGCTAAATGTGAAAATGATGATGATTTGACCCTATATTTTTTTAAAAGACTTAAACAAAAGAAAAATTAACAATTACATTAAGAACTATGGTTGCGATACTTCAATTGAAAAATATCGCTTTTTTATTTAACTATAGGGGCAGGTTAGTTGAATAAGAAATAGACTTTTTGTTAAATAGGGTATACAATTACGCTTAAGGGAACGTATGTTCCTTAGGGTGAGATTGCTTCTGATGTGTAAAAAATAAACTATAAAATTTATGATTGGAGTGATATTGGATGCAAACAAAAAAAGTCTTTCTATATGTATTTAATACAATGTCGGACTGGGAATATGGATATTTAATTTCTGAACTAAACTCAGGAAGATATTTCAAAAAAGATTTAGTACCTTTAAAAGTAATTACAGTAGGAGCTAATAAAGAAATGATTACTACTATGGGAGGACTAAGCATAAAACCAGATATTTCCCTTGATGAATGTACTCTTGAGAGTAAAGACCTTTTAATTTTACCAGGAGGAACTACTTGGAATGAAGAAATTCATCAACCTATCTTGGAAAGAATTGGACAAGCTTTAAAGCTTGGCACTATTGTTGCTGCAATTTGTGGTGCAATTGAGGCCCTTGCGAATATGGGATACTTAGATACTAGAAAGCATACAAGTAATAATTTAGAATACACTAAAATGGTATGTCCTAACTATAAAGGAGAAAAGTTCTATGAGGTGGGATCTGCGGTATCTGATGCGAATTTAGTTACTGCATCAGGAATAGCTCCTCTGGAATTTGCGATGGAAGTACTAAAAAAATTAGATGTATTTGCACCAGATACATTAGATTCTTGGTATAGCCTAAATAAGACTCATAAACCTGAATACTTCTTCCAGTTAATGAACTCAATGAATAAATGAGTTAAAATATCAAATGGCATTTTTATTTTTTGAAATAATCTCCATACTTTGTACGATATCAAAGTATAATTTTTTACACATAATCAAAGTTTTTAGATAAGTTAACAGAGGTTGTTGATAATTGTAAACTATCGGGGGTGTTGATCCAAGCTGGATTTAATGCCCTTTTATGTTGAACTCCTTATTGTAGAAACGGGGCAGGTTAGCATAATAAGGATTATGGTTTTTCAAGGTAAAGTTATTAGGGATTAAAAATATTTTATACATAGGGGATGAGTTTTTGAAAGTTCATTACTATATTGCTTCAAGCACATCCTCAACAATCTAAGCGCAAGTGTTGAAAAGGGAGGCATTTATCCAAGAAGGATTGATGCCTCTTTTTGTTGAATTTCATTTTTGAAGGGAAGCGGTTTACTTGAAGAAGGAAATAGAAACTCTATTTGAGAGAGGTAGAATTGTAATGAATACGCGTAACGTTATTGAAAATGATTATCTTAAAGTTATAGCTGTTATTAATGATTGGTGGGGAGGGAGGGAAATGACACATTTGTTGCCCCGATTATTTTTTGAGCATTTTCAATCAACTAGTTTTATAGTTGAAGATGAGAACAATAGCTTACTGGCCTTTCTTATTGGGTTTGTATCTCAAACACATCCAAACGAAGCCTATATACATTGTGTTGGCGTTAATCCTGAAGTTAGGAATGAAGGATTAGGAGGAGAACTATATAATTTATTTTTCTCAACAGTTCGTAATTTAGGCTGCAATACAGTGAAATGTATAACTTCTCCTGTTAACGAGGGTTCGGTTGCATATCACAAATCACTGGGTTTTACTGTTACTGTAGGAACTGATTATGCAGGTAAAGGACAGGATCGTATTTTATTTTTAAAATATATAGGTTAATGTTTTAATCATTATATAAATTGACTTTATGCAACTATTTTGTGAGTTAATATCATAGTGATCTTCAGCAAAATCAGCTAATAGTTGTCAACATTGCTTCGTTCTACTCCGAGTACCGTTATATTAAAACTAAAAAAAAGTTCAACCAGTAAAACCTGGTTAAACTTATATTACGTACAAGCGCAAGAGTTGAAGAAGTAAGTGGGTTGCAGAGGCAGCCTTTTTCTTATTTTTCTTTAACTTGGGAAAGACCTAATGTGGATATTTTGTCTGATATGGATCATTGCACTTCTAGAGGTAGAAGAGCTAATCTTAATATGCTTAATACGATTACACCTAAAGCTGACTTCGTGGTTGATGGTACATTACAAGTTGTAGATATTGTAGATAATATTTTGGATAGTTTAAAAAATCCTTTTAAGCCTGGCAAGTAAATATGAAATACCGATTTTCAGCAATCTAAGCGCCATTCTTGAATAAGAGGGCGTCTTTTTTTACAGAAAAAAGGTTGAGTTAAACTTTTTGTTTTGAAATAATTGGTAATATACAACTAGTCATCTATGATTAAAAGGTGATGAACTATATAGGGGTGATTGTTTGAATAAGATTGCTGCAATAGGTAAATGGCTTGGGATACTTTCTTTAATATTGATTGTACTTTGATTTAATTTTATCCTCTCCTTCTTCTATTACTTAAAGTTAGGAGATAAACGAGCTATTAAACAGACTAAATTAGCAGCAGTCTTCTGCCTTTCTCTTAGTTTGTTAGTTCCAGCAATATATAGTTTATTTAAATAACGAGATGATGAATTATATATCTTTTTAGTTGAGATCTTCGAACTGCTCAAGAATAACAAACCCTTATTAGGTTTAAAGAACATATACTGGAATACATATAAAATGAAAATAATGGATAAAAGCTACGATAATGTTATGGAGGTGTACTTTGGATAAAAAACTGAAAAGATTTATTAGTTACTTATTTTTCACTACTATTCTGCTTATAATAATTTTTCTAGGATTAAGATACCAATCTATTTTATATACAATTAGTAAAGAAAATTATGATTTATTCCCTTATCTCCGATTTAAAGCCATTTTCCCACTATTTTTAGGTGTATTTATAGCAATTCCACATATTTTCAAAGCCATCTTCAAGACTGGAGAATGGTATATTAATTGGATTAGACTTGTTGTGTTGAGTTTCCCATTTTTGTATGCATCTGTTGTACCAGTATTGTATTTAACAGGAATAATTAATATGAGTTTCCCTTTTTTATCTTATATTATGGGTGGGTATTTTGGGAATGAAGCATCAACCACATTCGAAACAATAAATGGGATAATTGCAGGCTATGTTGTTTTTACAAGCATAGATAAAAAAGTTCAAAGAAAAGATAAATTAGTGTTGAATGAGTAAAATTTACCAAATAAAATCACTTGTTCACCAGTTGATTATAATAGTTTAATCACAAGATCTTCAGCAATCTGAGCGCGAATGTTTAATAACATTTGCGTCTTTTTATGTAAAAGGTTAGGAGAAGGAGTTTCATTAAGTAAAAGAGAAGTTTTCATAAGAATCATAATGTCGATCAAAATTATTCCGATTATGTGGGGTACAAAAAAGCGTTTAATAAAAGACCTTGTAGAGCAAGAAATTCATACTGTTCAAAAGATATTTGAACAGGGAAGTTATGTATCACAGTGGGATGGTCGTGGTGTGGATAAAAAATACGTATATCGTTGTTTTACAGATGGAGACTTACCACCTAATGGAATAAAAGATAATGATAAAATTCAGACTATACGGATTCAGGGTAATAATGATGTTGTAGGGCTATTAACTACCTATCAAGATTATCCGAACCCAAAGACAATGTATATAACAAATTTATATATTGATCTTGAATATTAAAAACTAGGATATAGGCAAGAGGTTATAAATGAATTGTTACGTATATTAAACAAAATGAATATGATGAAGTAGGTGCAAATGTTGCAATGAAAAATTGGTATGCTCTTAGATTTTGGGCAAAACTTGGTCTTAATAAAATAAATGAGGTTTTTGAAGATAAAGAACACTCTTCTGATAATTATGCTGATGTTGAATTAATAATGGAGCTATCGAAAAGTAGAGCAACTTCAGTTTGTTAAAATTAGTTCCATGTCGTTCTTCAACAATATAAGCGCCTTTCCGGAATAAGGTGAGGTGCTTATTTCCAATAAGCGAATAAATTTTAGAATAACAAGGATTAAGGATATGTTAAAGTTAGGAAGATGTTGTAAAGATATACTTTAACGAACAGACAGCTTCGTTGAAGTTGATTTAATATTAGATACATAATTCTTAGTGGGTGAGGAGTTCATTTTAATGAATAATATTCGTAAAATAGAAGCTATATTTTTAGACCGTGATGGAACAATTGGTGGTGATGATACTGTACACTATCCAGGAACATTTGAATTATTTTTTCATTCTCAAGAATTAATAAACAAATTAAGGGAAGATGGAATTAAAGTTTTCTCATTTACAAATCAACCAGGAATATCTGGAGGAAAAGCAACTCTACAAGATTTTATTGAAGAACTTACCACATTTGGCTTCGATGATACTTTTATTTGTCCACATAGTCACAATGAAGGTTGTATTTGTAGGAAGCCTAACATAGGAATGCTTACCGAGGGTGCAGTAAAATATAAACTAGACCTAGAAAATTGTGTTGTTATAGGTGACAGATGGAGTGATATGTTAGCTGCTTCTAGAGCTAATTGTATTAAAATACTTGTGAAAACAGGTGCAGGTCATTCAGCAATAAATGAACACTATGACAAAATTAAAGATATAGACATTGAATATGTCGCTGAGAATATTAAGGTAGCAATAGATTGGCTTTATTGCCAATTCGATATTATGGGTTCATCTTTTTCGCCTTGAGATAGTCAGATGCTTTAGATATCTTCAACAAACTAAGCGCCTTTCTGGAATAAGGGAAGGTGCTTCTTTAAGATTAACACCCAGATTTTTTGAAATTTATTCAAGATTCATTTGACATTAACGTAGCGTAATACTCTAACTATTTTAATATGGAGAGGTAAATTGAGTGTGTAATACATATGAATTTATTGAAACGAGGAAGAAGATGAGGAAATATTTATGTTTTTTGCTTTTTTGCATATTTTTCTTAAATGGTTGTAGCAATAATTTGCCTACCTATCAATCAGAGGAAAATTTCAAGTCCGTAGATATTGATGGTACTGAATATTCTCTACATAAATTAAGTTACGATGGAAAAACATATATCTCTGAGCCAGAACAGTATACTAATCCTGATTATTATGAAGGATTAGAACTTGGAAAACAAATAGGGAAAACGGATGACGATATGCAAATTTATAAAATTGAAAATGATAATAAACGAGTGGTATTGAAGGGTTTTATGTTTCCAGAGACATTTTATAAATTAGATAATGGCATAAACTAAACCTATCTGTTTATTTTGTTATTAAGGTAAAGGGAAATCTTATAGGGGTTTCCCTTCACTTTATCTAGTTATCAATATTAAACTTTAACAACAGCCTATTATTAAGTTACTATTACAGGTTTGAAATATTATCAAGGATAATATAAATGGTTAATCAACAATCTAGCGCGTTTGACGTACAACTTTAAGCCTGATAATTGCTATTATTTTACGGGAAAATACCTTGGGGAGGAAGGAGTAATACGCCTGATTCTTTTTGTAGTGTTTTAAGACACATTTCATTGAAGAGAAATGTGTCTTTCTTTTAGTGAAAAATATATTTTTGACAGTTAAGTACTATTTGAGTTAAATATTTTTAAAAAAATAAAATTACTCAAGCCAAAAGTTGAGGTTATTTGTCTAATAAATGTAAAACAAAAGAAAGGGGAATTTTGTTTGAACATACGCTTGGTTAAAAAAGCTCAAAAAGGGGATGACAAAGCCTTCTTGGAACTTTATCAGAATTTTGAAGAAGAAATCTATCGGACAGCTTATATTTATGTAAAAAATAAGGATGACGCTCTTGATGTAGTTCAAGATGTTGCATATCAATCATTTAAAAAGATAAATTCGTTGAAAAATCCTGAGTATTTCAAAACATGGCTTATAAGAATTACGATTAATTGTTCAATTAATGTAATTAGAAGAAACAAAAAGGTAATACCATTAAATCCTAATTATGAGACTTTGTTAGGTAAAGAAGAAGAATCCTTGCCTTTATTATCATTACAAGAATTAATGGGAATTCTTCAAGAGGATGAGAAGAGTGTTATACTATTAAGGTTTTATCATGATCGTACAATAAAGGAAATCTCAGATATATTAGATATACCTTTAGGAACTGCTAAAACTATTTTATATCGTGCATTAAATAAACTGCGTAAAAATTTAAAGGAGGTAGGTGGTTTTGAATAATCATTTAAAACAAGAATTAGCAAATATAGAAATACCAGCAGAACTTCACGAAAGAAGTAGTTTAGGTGTGAAACAAGCAAAGTTAGAAATGAAAGGTAAGTTAAAAACTTACATGAGAAAACGTTTAGTTGCTGGAGTTTTTGCGGCTTCTCTACTCATTCCAACTGGAGCTTGGGCTTTCCAAACAATTCTTGCGGATGAGTTTTATGGTTCATTTGAAAATATTAAAAAACATATATCAAGTGCTACTATGGAAGGTTATTTGCTTTTGGATGCAAAATTATCGCAGGCTAGAGGAGAGTTAGAAAAAGATGAATACCTACATTTTAAAGACTTACTAACTGAAATTACTACTTCTAAACTTGAATACGGTAATGAGTATGGATATATAGATTACTCTCAAATCCCTATTTCAGACCTAAACGACATTAGGAACGCATTATATAACATTCAACCATATTTTGATATATTAAACGGTCAAAAATTAAGTGAAGAGGTTTTGTCAGCTACTGAATATGATAATTATATAGATGCTTTAATGACATACGAACAAATAATGGCACAAAGTGGTATGAAAAACTCTGATGAAATAGATAAGATTCCAGTGAACTTAAGGGGAGAGTTCGCAAAAGCTGAATCTTTTATTATTTATGTTAATGATAAGCAACTTCAAAATTAAGAGAGTAGTTAACATTGTTTATATTTTTAGCAATCAGGCGTAATTTTGATAAAGATGTGCGCCTATTTCTTTTTTAACTGTTTAATCACTATAAATAAAATACCTATTAATGCTGCAATAATTAAAGTAAATAAAAGTATTCCTGCAGGATTCCACATTGACATATAAACTCCACCTCTCATTATAATGTTATTACAAAACACCTTTCATTTAAGATAATTCTATCACATACAATTACTATGTTTCTCATGAAATTTCTAAGTAATTTTAATTATAAATAAGCTAATATTTTGAATCGTGATCTTCAGCAATAATGCGCGATTCCAGAGAAATTCACGCTCATTTTTTATTAAAGGGCCATTTTCTTGAAAATAGAGAAGGAATTATTTGTAAGTAAATCGAAGTTAATTCAGAAGATGTTATTTAGTTTTGCATTAGGTCGCTACTCAACATTATGGAGGAAGAAAATTATAAAGAAAGTTGGAGATCTATTGGATTCAAAAGAGATATTGAAGCAGTTCGAACATGTGGCTAAATACTATATTGAAGAGTTAAGTAAATATTCGTTAGATGAGTTTACGAGGAAGCCTTCTGAGAGTGAATGGTCTTTAGGACAAATGTACAATCATTTAATAAAGGGCACTCTCTATCTTCATTTGAAAGCCATTGAGCAATGTGCTAATGCTAATGCTAATGCTTCCGATGGTGGTAATAAAACAGAAATAGGCGAATTGATTTTCAAAGAAGGAACGTTTCCTCCAATCAGAGTAAAAGGTCCAGATACACCGGATTTTACACCACTTAATCCTACAGGAAAAAAAGAAGTAAAGGAAGGACTGCTTCAAATCATTGAGAAAATGCGGGAGATAGAAAGAAAGCTCTCTGACATTCCTGCCAGCCAGAAAGTTCAGCACCGGGCAATGGGACATTTAAATGCCGAGGAATATTTTCAGCTAATCGAGATGCATTTCCGGCACCACTTACGTCAAAAAGAGCGTATTGATCAATTTCTTTTAAAGTAAGAAAGCAATCGTACTAATAACTTTTCTTAATTTTAAAAATCAGAGTGGAGTGAGCTAATGGAAAATAATCGCGCAAAGAAAATGTACGATTACCACGTTTGGGCTAACCAAAAAATGATCCAACACTTAAAGCAACTACCTAATAGGGTTTTTAATGACACAGTTAATAGTGTTTTCTCATCAATCTCAGATGTGCTAATTCACCTATATGCAACAGACATTACTTGGTTGGAGACGATGAAAGGAAGTAGTTTCCACGATACTGTTAGAGAAGTTGAACGTCGAAAGTCAGAAACATCAAGAGCGTCTTTAGATGAACTCGAAGTGGTCTATGATTCGCTTTCAAAGGAATATTACAGCTTTTTTGCAGAGCAGAAGGATCCAGAGCGAATCATCATTACAGAGCACCCTCAATATGGTCGCTGGGAGTTCATACTTGCCGATCTAATTCACCATGTAGTGAATCATGGAACCTACCATCGTGGAAATGTGACAGCGATGCTGCGTCAACAGGGTGAACGAGGCGTACCTACTGATTATGTATATTTTCTTTTTGAATGTTAGCGTTTTGTGATTATGCCAGAAAACGGCCCCTTTGTTTAATAAGCCGTTTATATAGTTCTTTTGGAAGAAGGGAGGAAACTCCCTATTATTCTTGATGTTTGAACTTCGTGTAAAATATCAAATAACACAACTGAAAATGAGTAGATAAAACGTCAGAGGGCTTTTCAGGAACATTGTTCAGTATGGATTACCCGAACTTACACTTTTGTCATATCCTTATATTTTTATGTGTTTATCAGTTATATTAGGGAAAAGGGAAATCAGCACTGAGATTACATATTAAGCACGGAGAATAAAACTAAAAAAGAAAGGTAGTTTTAATTAGTGATGTAAGTTGATGATTTTTATGTAATAATTGTTTTGTGAAATGTAAATTTTGCAATTTTCATACATAGTGAAAGTAGGGATCATAATGGCAACGGGAACACATACAGTAGAAATTCCAGTAGATGTACAAGCAGTTTGGGATTATGTCAGTGATCTTGAAAAATGGGCAACGTCAGTACCAGCCTATAAAGAACATGAAATTATTAATGACAAGCAATCTATTTGGACATTTGAAGGTAAAGTGAAAGGTATTAAAAAAACAATAAAAGCACAGGTAGATATTACCGAATGGAATGAACCTTCAAATATAAAGTTTGAACTAAAAGGTTTAACTGATAATTTCACAGGAAGCGGTCATTTTACTGCAGAAGATATGAATGGTAAAACAACCATGACTTGTACTGTAAACGTACATGCAGGTGGAATATCGGGTGCTGTGATAACACCAATTATTAAATGGGCTGTTCCAAAAGTAGCATCTCGTTTAACGGAATCGATTGCACGTAAAATTGCAGTATTCTCATAGTTTTCAATGAGTTGTAGCTACCATCTCGGAAGTGAAAAAAGTGTTTAGAGGATAGGATGTTGTCCAAAAAGGATGGCCTCCTTTTTTACTACCCCACAAATGGCCGCTTATTGACAAAAGGAAGAATTTTTTAAAAAATCCATTTGGAAATGCCTCTGACGGGATTCGAACCCGCACTCCTTTCGTAAGCATAGGCTAGGGAAAGAACACGCTTCCCTACGGAATTTCACCGACAGGAGTTCCACCTGACTCAGCTAATTTGCTTTTCGGTGCTTCTGAAACCCTTGCCTTGCGACCCGTTCCTACAATGTTTTACGGCGCTCTTCCCTTCTAGAGCTACAGAGGCTTAGTTATCTTAATATTATACGATCAAAATTAATTAATGAAATACTTTATTTTAAAAACAAAACTTTCCCTAACGAACGTGTTTAAGATTATCCAGCTGCCTTTCTGTTGATTTTCTTCTTGGACAATATTAAAAGAGAGAGTTTCTATATTTCCATTGGAAGAGGGTATGAAAAAATATGGAAATTAAAATCGCGATAGATACGGACATTCCTGTTGTTTACAATCTCATGTTAGAAGCGTTTGAAGAATATCGAACCTTTGATGTTCCTTCCAGTGCCTTAAATGAATCATTAGAAGCGTTACAAAAAGCTGTAAAGAGTAATTTGGAGGAAGCTTTACTATGCTCAATTAATGGGGTTTCGGTTGGTTCATGTAGATTTACAATGAAAGAGGATACTCTATATTTTTCACGGTTATCGGTGACACCATTAGCAAGAGGAAAAGGAATAGCGAAAGCAGTGTTATTGTGGCTTGAAAAATATGCTTACAACCATTCAATAGGAAAAATTGAATGCCGTGTCCGAGTGTCCCTACCTAAAAATATTAGTTTGTACAAGTCACTGGGCTATTCTATAACGAAAGAGGAAGCTGTGACCAACCCTAATGGCATTTTAGTGAACACTGTTGTAATGGAAAAAACTTTGATAAACAGTGTACCTCTATAAATGAAATCGTTTTTTGCCATTGCGTTAGAGGGTGCTTTAATCAATAGAGTCTTTAACAATCCAGCATTTTTGAAGGGGAACTAAACTCTGGTACTATCATTTTCACTTCTTCTGAAAACGGGCCAACGTGAAAAAGCCAGCCAAACATTTATCTGGATCTGTTAGTTCGACGCACTGATCCCAGAAGGAATTAATGCTTTTTTAGTTGAATATTATAAATGATTCATAAAGCTTTAAGAAAACAGGTGTTTTTTGTGAAACGAAGTGTAAAGGTATTATTAGCTGTTCCATTTGTCTTTGTTACGATATGTATTTTGTTTTTGTTTTACGTTTTTGTTGGTCAAAAGTATATTTATGCTAAAAAATATGCAAATGAACTCTTAGAATTTAAATTGCCGGAACAAACAGAAGTCATAGAACAAGATTTTGATTACGGAGTTCTCTATGGAGGTGGTCCTTGGGGAAGCGGAGGTTATCCAACTGTTGTTGCATACAAAAAGATAGTAACTAAATTGAGTGAAAAAGAAATATATAAACACTACCAGTCAAAAGAATTTGAAATATATTTCAATGGTACAGAAGAGTTAAAAAGAAACAGTAGTAATCAAATTTGGTACGAAGGAATAATGAAAGACAAAGATAGTCTGAGTATAGAACAAAATAATGAAGAACCAATTGAAGTTATTATTCAATATAGAACTGAATTTAGTTATCCACTTTTTATTGATTTATATTAATCTAAAGTGTAATTTCTCATTTTTACTGTTATTTTGATTTAACCTTATAGGAATTCTAACTGTTAAGAAAAAGTAAGAAGAGGTGGACCTAACATGAAGTTTGATAATAGTGGATTGAACCTCGAATTTTTTTCTCAGTTTATCGAAGAAAATTACCAAATTGGGAGAATAAGCTCTATTCGCTTTATACCAAAAGGGGAAGATGGGTACTGCTATTCAATTAAAACGGATCGTAATAATCATTATTTTGTAAAGGCTCAGAAATCTAATGAGCACTTAGATCTCTTCAATTCGTTAAGAGCTGTTTCAGATTTAAGGTACAAATATAAAAAAGACTACGTTGTTGCACCAATCCAGACATCACAACAAAAAAGCATTGTTACGTTCGATAATATGTGGATTTCTTTGTATCCATTTATTCAGGGTACATCTTTGTATGAAACAAGTGAATTTACTAGCCACTTAGAGCAAATAGCAAAAACGTTGGCAGATTTTCATAATGTTAGTATTCACAATAACCAATTACCTAAAGAAACGTTTCAAAATCCATTTGAGAAGAAAATTTTATATCTACTAAATGTAGCAGAAAAACAAGATTTTAGCTCAAATCTATGCAAGCGGAAAACAGCTTCATTGTTTATAAAAGAAAGAAAAGACATAGAGACTGCTCTTGAAAAAATGAGAACGGGCCAAAAAAAATTCTCACAAAGACAATTTAAACAAACGATCACTCATGGAGATCCTAACTTTTCTAATATATTACGTGGTCCAAATGAGAAACTCTATTTTATTGATTGGGGAGAAATAGCGTTTGCTCCTGTTGAAAGAGACTTGATGTTTTTCCTAGAAGTTGATGGTAAACCATTAGATTTCGAACAATTCATTTCTACTTACTTGAATAATCGTCCTGACACGATTATTCATCCTGAAATAGTTGAGTTTTATTTATATCGCTGGTGTTTACAAGAAATTGCAGATTATGGGTATCGTTTATTAGTTGAAAATAACGGAGTAGAAGAGGATGAGCATAGCTGGAAAGAGCTACAACCTTATCTGCCAATCCCTCATCTTACTATGCATGACAGAATAAAAAATATTGTGAATTTCCTTTAACTTGCTACTATATATAAACTTTTTACCATTCCCAAAGAAATATAGATTTAATCCAAATTAAGGAGCTGGTATAAAATGTGTGGGATTAGAAACTAAATTTAAAGAAAGAGACTTAGATATTCCAAAACATCGGCAAGAATTAATAGCAGCAATTGAGTTAGATTTAACAAATGATCGTAATGTCCTGGCTATTTTTTATGGAGGGTCAATCGGAAATCAAAACGCTGACCTATACTCGGACATAGACCTTCGTATTGTGGTTAAAGATGAAGTGTTTGAGGAATACAGGATTAACAAAAAACAGAGAGCGAAGAATTGGGGTAATGTTTTATTTTTTGAAGACTTTCCCTGGGCAACACATAGTATTGCTCATTATAATGCTTTTATAAAAGTAGATAATTTTTATTATAAAAACAAAGATATTAAACCGTCAGTATGGCTTCAAAATATTAAAATTGTAAAAGATTCTTCAGGATTGATAAATGACATATTGAAGGAATCATTAGCTTTATCTTACATTCCGACTGTTGATGAAATAGAGATTTGGAGAACGAAATTTATTGCTTATATTCATGAAGCCTATCGAAGAGTAATGAGAAATGAAATTTATTATGCTCTACACTGTATAGATAATGTAAGATTATCAATGACTACAGCTTGGTATATGGAAGCAGGAATACAACCTAATTCTTTTGGAGATTGGGCAAAACTAGAAGGAAAAAGAAGTAAACTGAATGACAGGCAATTATTTCTTTTAGCAGAATGGAATTGTAGTAGAAATGCAAATGACATACTAAAAGTAATGAAAAGTATAGTCCCTGAATTTATAAAAATACATAAAAGTTTATGTCTAAAATATGGGGTAGATGAAAATCCAGAATGGGTAAAAGAAATTTTGAATTTGGTTATTTAATATATTAGAAGCATCCAATAGCTGGGTGTTTTTTTGTTTTATTCATAAGCTAACAGGTGCATGAGTGAATTATAGACTAAATTCTGTATTTAAAGTACAAAGAAGTCCTGTTAAAAAAATTTCCAATATTAGTATAAACTATTAATACCAAGTGATAAAATAAAATAAATGATTTAAAAAAATATTATAGTTACGGGGGGTTAAATGATGTTAGATATTCAAAAAATTATGGAAGTTATTAGACATCGTTATCCATTTCTTTTAGTAGATAGAATTCTGGAATTAGAAGAAGGTAAAAGAGCAGTTGGGATAAAAAATGTGACTATGAATGAAGAATTTTTTAACGGAAACTTCCCTAATTATCCAGTTATGCCTGGTGTATTAATTGTAGAGGCTCTAGCCCAAGTAAGTGCAGTTGTGATGTTAACAAAAGAAGGAAATCAAGGAAGATTAGGGCTGTTAGCAGGTATAGATAAATGTCGATTTAAACAACAAGTGAAACCAGGAGACCAACTCCGTCTTGAGGTTGAAATCACTCGACTAAAAGGTCCTATTGGAAAAGGGAAAGGAACAGCTACAGTTGACGGAGAATTAGTTTGCGAAACAGAAATAATATTTGCGTTTGGTGATTAAAAGCCATTAATTCATAATTGGTTTTCAGATTGTTGGACAAAAGAGTATCTTACATAATTAACCCGTTAACTTTTCGTTTATGAAGACAGATTTATAGAAATATCTTAAAGGACTTGGTGTTTTGTGAAAAAATTGCAAGTGAAATTAGGTTCTTAACGACTTCATCAAGTTCAAGCAAAATAAGGGAGAACGCAATAATATGGAAAACATATCAAATGTAGATAAACTGGAATCAATAAAATCCTTTCAATCGACAATCAGAAAACTCGAAAAAACCTTGGTTACGATGACGCAGAAAGCTGCGAATACTAACTTAGTAAAGAAAAGACTTAAAGCCAGTTATATCGGCTTAGCTATACTGGAAAACGTTTGGAATCAAAAACCTCATCAATACTCCCTGGAAGATGTAGCAGAAGCTCGCAATGTTCTTACTGGCTTATTTCCATCAATTGAGAACAGTTATGCGAAGTTAAAGGCAGGCAGTTCCCAAAGAACACTTTTAGAACGCAGAATTAAAGCGATGGAGCTAGCTGTTCAAGCGATTGACAATCTTTCCAAAGACTAACTTATAGCTAAATAGAAATAGGGTAACAAGTAGCCTTCGCTTGTTCTAAAAGAATTAAGTTTTTTAACTGGATATTCATGTGAAAGTGTAATAAAAATGCACTTAAACGACAGTCAGGTTTGATCAATAAGGAGATACTCTGCTACCTACACAGAACAGGAGAATTGACCCCACCTATTTAAGCAAGATCTTCTCTCCAAATTCATCAAATGCGGATTTAAAGTCAAATGCAAAAGGAGCTGGTCCATGTTGAATATAAAAGTCATATCTCTTGAAAGCCTCCTTCCATGAAACATCCGTTACTTTCTCCGTCCACCACACCACATAATTTGGTTGTCTTGCTTGAAGAGAGTCAAACCACTTGTTCCTTTCACGTAAAGCGTTCATATGATGACCTGAATAAGTAAAACGGTATAAGGTTTGAAGATTTTTCCATACTGTTAGTGTGAGAATAGGGGGACCCTCTCCTTTGATTGCTTTCTCAGGGAAAAGGACTCTACTAGGTGAAAATTCTTTTATTAGATCCCCAGTTTTAGCAGCCTGTCGTATTACTTCGTTTCCGACCTCAAAAAATTCACGAGAGGCAGGATGTTCATATGAATGTTTTAACCTGCCCACTGTATAAATGGCAACAAAAGCCATCATAATCCCTCCATTTACTTTTTTTACCTACATATATTCTAGAATGACTAGATTAATTCATAATAGAACTTCGCAAGACAAAAATATGATGTCATAAAGTCAGTACAGGCTACGTTATTGAGGATAATTGCGCTTTTCTAGTCCAAGGCTTCAAAATTAAAAAATAATCTAATCTAACCATGATTCCAGAAGCTTTGAGCTAAGGTTATGTAATTGAATAATATGTTCAACTGTAATTGGAATATTATGTTATTATTGTTTTGGAATATTGGTTAAAAATGCAATCTATTGAATCAGATCAGAATAAATGAATTTTTTATGGCGATATTGAAATAGATTGGTAAAGGGAGTGGCAAAAATGAAAAATATTTTTATTCAATTGCATTCTGAGGAAATGTTAAACCGAATTGACAAATTAAGTCCAAATTCAAAACCACAATGGGGTACAATGGATGTTGCCCAAATGCTAGCACATTGCTCTGCCTTTCAAGACATTGCAATGGGACATTCTTTTCCAGCGAGAGGTTGGTTAGGGATATTAATAGGAAACTTTGTAAAACCAATCCTGTATAACGACAAGCCATTAGCCAAAAATATGTCCACAATTCCGACCATTTTGATTGAAGATGCAAAAGAATTTGAGACAGAGAAGGAAAAACTGAAACAAAAAATTATAACTTTCCAAAATAATGGTCCAAAGAAGTGTACGACACATCCTCATCCTTTTTTTGGTAAACTCACTTCCGAGCAGTGGGGGAAAGGAATATACAAGCACCTTGACCATCATTTAAAACAGTTTGGAGTTTAGTTAGTTTTTAGAAATATAAAGTAGGTGAATATATCTACCATCACTACGTTAAGATTATTAAGTTGACATGAATTCCTTTTCCATACAATACTGTAATTAGAACCTTGTAATATGAGGTTACTCTAGATATTAGGGGAATAAATGATAAATGGACAAGTTAAATATGCTGTTTCGTCATAGAATAGGTATCCCAGAAACTGAGAATGTGACCTTTGAACATTTGGACATTATTCTTGAAAAGACTGCTAGAACAATCCCTTTTGAAAATTTGTGTATCATAAATAAAAGGACAACTGATATTACAAAAGGGAATTTAGCAAATAAAATACTTAATCGAAACGGAGGTGGGCTGTGTTATGAGCTAAATTCTATTTTTTATTTATTCTTAGTTGAAAATGGCTTCAATGCGAGCCTCCTTCGAGGTGTTACCTATGATCCTATCGTTCAACAGTGGAGTAAAACTGGAAGAACACATGTAATAATAATACTAACTTACAATAATCAACAATATTTGATCGATACTGGATTCGGAGGAAACTTACCATTAAAACCAGTGCCACTAATTGGGGACACAGTTAAATCGAGTAATGGTGAATTCAGAGTGGAAAAGGCCAACACTGAGTATGGTAATTACGTTTTCTATATGAAGTTAAAACATAAGCACGATGAGTGGAAGCTTGGTTATGCTTTTGATACCACAAAAGTAGTTATGGATCTCTCAGAACTTAATGAAGTACAAAACATAATAGTAGAGCATCCCGCATCTAGTTTTAATAAGAAACCATTAGTGACTAGACTAACAGAACGAGGAAACATCATTTTAACAGATACTTCGTTCACAGAATCGATCGATGGAAAAGTACAAAAAAAAGAAATTAACAACAATATGTTCAACGATCTTATTAAGGAAAAGTTCGGCATTGAAAGTCAATGAAACTCCCTTAAAATCTTTATTCACATATTTAAACGATAGGGTACATTGTAAATCATGTAATTAAATTATTTACTAGTTTAATATACATATTCATACAATAGAAAGGATATGGTATATTACTATCCCCACTTAATAAAGACAACCACACTATCAATGTTTGACTTTATCTCCATAAGGGATTTCATTATTTCCGACTATTATAGTATCTGGACAAAAAATAAGTTCAAGTAGACTAATCGTCATATCAGTGTATGCTTGCCTGATTGGCAAGCCAGATGTCTCTATATTTTATCAACATATAAATAAAAAATAAGCCTGTTAGCATTGATGACTAACAGGCTTATTTTTGCTATACGGTTTCTGATTTAACTGCATTGCTTGGTTTTGGCTTGTATAATCTCTTTCCTAACATGGACTGAAAAATTAAGAAAATTCCACCGACTGCCCAGTAAAGAGGGAGTGCTGCCGGAGCATTTAGAGAGAACATCACGATCATAAGCGGAGATATGAGCCCCATAATTTTCATTTGAGATTGATTTTGAGTAGGCATATTCGACATCGATACTTTAAATTGTACATAGTAAACAATCCCCGCAATTGCCGTAATCCAAATATCCGGCTGTCCTAGGCTGAACCATAGGAACGAGTGTGTCGCAATTTCTTCTGAACCCCTGATTGCATAGTAAAACCCCATCAAGATCGGCATTTGAATAAGCATTGGAAGACAGCCGATAGAAAGTGGATTAACTCCGTGCTTTTTATATAATCCAACCATTTCCTGCTGTAGCTCTAGTTGTTTTTTCTGGTCTTTGGCAGCCTTAATCTTTTTCTGGATGTCATCCATTTCAGGCTTTAATAAGTCCATCTTTTCCTTCATTTGCTGTTGATTTTTATACTGTTTTAACATCAATGGCAACAAAATTAGTCGAATAATCAGTGTAATCAGTATGATTGACAATCCAAAGCTGCCATTAAATAAATTAGCGATACTATGAATGGCTGATCCAAATGGATGAACAAATACATTTTGAAAAAAACCATCCCCATTTGAATTCTGTGCAGAACATGCAGAAAGTACAAAGGCAGATATCATCACTACAATCATAACAAAAAGGTTTTTAGTACGTTTCATCTTTCTTCCTCCAGTCATTTTTTAAAAATGAGTTTTAAGAGAAAGAATGAAAACCTTCAGAATCGTCACCTGAACTTTCTTTTCTGCGAATATATCTTGCAATCCAACCTAATAATGAGTTAGACATCCACTCATAAATCTGCAGAATAGAAGGTGTTGATAAAGTTATATTTACCTTTGAAGACGAGGCACATGCTGTTTCGATAAAATCATATTCTACATGCCAAGTCCAAATATATTTAATCGTTAAGCTTAATAGAAAGCTAGCATATAATGTATATAAAGTGGAGATATTCAATAAATCCGAAATAATCTCGTACAAATTTTCACCCCTAAAAAGAACTGCTAAGAGAAGTATAATAAAAGATTAAGTGTAAAGCAATGGAATGAATAGCTAAAGAGGGATGCTTAAATAAACAAAGGATCCAGTAATGACAAGGATTTTAGTTGGGGCAAGTTTCCTTTCCTTTTAGTCTTTTCTAAATGTCTTAGTTAGAAACCAGCATTTATAATAAGCAAAACACTAGCTACACTTCGTAAAATTTCTAAATATGAATCAAACGTAGGACAAGATAGTGAATAAAAGTGAAACTTTTATCAAGTAATACCGTAAGTATATGAAAGGAAACAGAGATATAAAAAAAGGATGGTTTTTTATGCTATGGATTTACACACAAGATAAACAAAGATTGATAAAAGTAAATGAAGTCACTGTAAAAGGAAAGAAAATAGTAGGTGTTGTCAGAAATTCGACATATGAAGAGAATATTGATTTAGGGAAATACGAATCAAATGAAAGAGCTTCAGAAATCCTTCATAAAATATTTTTAGAAATTAAAGAATGCAGTAGTGCTGTATCTGTGGAATTCGCTATGCCCGAAAAGTAATTCTGAACTTGTTCAAAAAACGAAGAACGAAAACTAATTAGACCTAGAGTAATTTAATTTCTTCATTTTACATTATTTCTATAAAAAATATATTCTTCAACAGTTTAGTGCTTATCTGGTCAAGGAAAAGCGTTTATTTTAAATATAGGACTTACTGAGTTGATGGAAAAAAGCGACATAAACAGTTCTAGTAAGTAAACTGTTTTTATAGCTGCATCATCATTCTAAGGTTTGGTTTTTCCACTTTTCATTTTAAAAATCTATGACTCAGACTTAAAATGAAAAGACCTGCAAACGAACAAATAATATTGTAAAAGATATGTGATTCATCGTAAAAAGCTAAAACGGCAAACGTAACGAGAGAGATTCCGATGGATGCAAATAAGCTTCTTGCTTTCATTAAAAACACCTCCCATAAAAAGGTATGTGGAGGAGTAACAATAAAACACAAAAACATTGCATTAAAATCAATAGCAAAGGAGCTTATCTAAAAGGTGATTACTTTAAGAAATGTTCAAACTACAGATTTGGCACAGCTGTTACTTATTGAGAATGAAGGTTTTCCAATAGAAGAAGCTGCCACGAAAGAGGCATTTGTAGAGAGGATTCAGCTGATACCTGATACCTTTATTGTGGCAGAAAAGGAAGGAATGATCCTTGGTTATATTAATGGTCCTATTATGAATCAACCATATATTACCGATGATCTTTTTGAGAAAATCAAGGAGAATCCGAAAAGAGGCGGATATCAGGGTATTTTAGGATTAGCTGTGTCCAAACAGGCAAGAAAAAAAGGGGTTGCTCAGATATTAATGAAGAAAATAGAAGAGCTTGTTTTAGATAATGAAAGAGAAGGAATTTCTTTAACATGTAAACAAGAATTAGTTTCTTTTTATGAAAAAATGGGGTTTGTTAATCATGGCCTGTCTGAATCTCAACATGGTGGAGAACGGTGGTACAACTTGGTCAAATTAAGAGCGGCTTTGAACAGTTAATACTAAAATGGGGGAACTTTAAGTATGAAACGAGTAGATGTCACATATGTTCTTCTCTTTGATGAGCAGGAGAAGAATGTATTAATGGTTAAAAATAAGGGAGACCACTTTTCTTATTATACTCTTCCTGGAGGAGCAGTTGAACCAGAAGAAACACTAGCAGAAGCAGCAATTCGTGAAGTAAAAGAAGAAACAGGCTTAGATGTGGAGATAGATGGTGTTTTTTCTGTAAGTGAAGCGTTTTTTGAAGAAAGAGGACATCACGCGATTTTCTTCACTTTTAGAGGGAAAATAATTGGTGGCGACATAAATATTTCAATGCCAGATGAAATCGAAGAAATTACATGGATGGATTCACAGGAAGCAGAAGAGTACATACACATAACCAATTCAAAGGGATTGATAAAAAGTAAATCCTCAGTACCATATTTACTTAGAGAAAGAGTTATTCGAAAGTCTTGAATATTTTTGGCTTAACGAGTTTAAGCAATAGAGAGTTTATCTCAATTTTAACACCTTTACAAAGAGTTTGGATTTTCAATTAGCTTTTTGAAACTACAGAAAAAATTCATTAAATACCTTTTTATGGGGATAATACCAATAGTTATTAAACTGGAGGTATTTTTATGGAAGATCATCATATTCGTTTAACTTCGTCTGAAGTAGGTGGTTTGTGGGCAAATTATATTGCTGATACCATGTTTGTATGTGTTTATAAGTATTATTTAGCTAAAGCCGAAGATGAGGAAATCAAAAAAGTATTAATGCATGCTTTAGATTTAGCTCAACAGCATGTACGAGTTGTTAAGGAAATTTTTAAAGAAGAAGGTCATGCTATCCCTCTTGGGTTTACTGAAAATGATGTCAATGTGGATGCTCCTAGGCTGTTTTCAGATGAGTTCTTTTTATTCTATACAAAACATATGACAAAAGGGGCTCTAGTAACCTACGGTGCCGTTTTGCCAAATACATTCCGTAAGGACATTAGAGAACACTTTATGTCTTGCATTTCCTCTACAATGGAATTATTTAATGAGACAACAGATCTTCTTCTTACGAAGGGTCTGGAAGTTCGCTCACCTTATATTCCATATCTGCAAGAAGTAGATATGGTTGAAAGGCAACACTTCCTAGCTGGGTGGTGGGGGAAACAAAGACCTCTAACAGCCCCGGAGATTACTCACCTTTATTCTAATATTCAAACTAATTATATGGGTACAGCGGTTATAACTGGTTTCGCTCAGGTTACGAATTTAAAGGAAATTAGAGATTATTTCAGAAGAGGTAAAGAGATAGCAATGAAACAAATTAAAGTATTTGGTGAATACTTACATGAAAATAATCTCCCTGTCCCTATAACCTGGGATCCACTAGTTCAAGACATAACAGAATCTCCTTTTTCTGATAAATTAATGCTATATCAAATTTCCATGATGTCTGCTGCTGGAATGGGAAACTATGGAACTGCCATATCTGCCAGTCCAAGACGTGATATTGGTGCAGATTATGTACGTTTACAAGGAGAGGTCGGACTTTACGCAGAGGACGGTTTAAATCTCCTAATTAAGCATGCTTGGATGGAAAGACCCCCTCATGCAGTCGACAGAGATGAGTTAATGAAGAAAAAAATATAGATTTAAAATTGAGTATGACAATCATAGAAGTAACGAACTATAAAAATGTATGGTTTTGAATATTTCTCATATATGAAATCAAACAAAAAATATTTTAAAAAGGGTCAAACAAATGTGAATTCAAAAGAAAAATTGTTATGGAGTATAGCATTTCCAGGTTTCGGTCAATTACTTAACGGAAAGTATCTTAAAGGGATAATATTTATATTATTGGAAATTATCATCAATGTACAATCCCATTTTAATATGATTATTTATTTTAGTTTTAATGGGGATATAAGTAAAGCTATTGAACATACCGAATACCAATGGCTCATGTTTTATCCTTGTGTTTATTTCTTTTCGATGTGGGATGCTTATAAGGATGCAGGTGGAGGCAGAGATCCTTATTCCTATATTCCCTTTGTAGTGTGTGCGTTTTTTGTTACTGTTGGACTTATGTATTCAGCTAGAGTAAAGATATTTGGAATCAGTTTGGGAACAGTTTGGTTTCCGATGCTATGTGTAATTCCTGGGGTTTTTTTAGGGATTTTACTGAAAAAGATATTAAGAAATCTATAGTGATCCTACCCCTATACTGTTAAAGTTAATGTTCATAACGGGATCACGAACAAACATAAGTCTCTAGGTACAGCTATTCTAACATTCGGTGTTAATCCAGATTAATTAAGCAATAAATAGCAATTAAATTAATCGAATCCAAACATAATAAATAAAAAATGAGTAGATCACGTCAAACTTAATCTACTCATTTAACATTTCAAAAAAAGCTAACTTAATGAATAGGTAATATAAAAATATTATTAAAGACTTTTGTTCTGGAGGATATATGGAGAAATATAGAGTAAAGCAGATAAATGATCTGTTTAGATATGATTTAAATAGTTTAATAACGCGAAGCAAAGAGGAGGGTTTCCGTTTTATTGAAAGATTAGTAAATGATTATAAAAATGGGTCTAACACTTTTAACAATTCCGGCGAGGCACTGTTTGGTGTTTTTAACGAAAAAGAAGAACTAATTGCCATTGGTGGACTTAATATAGATCCTTTTTCTCAAAAACAATATATAGGTAGACTAAGAAGATTTTACGTTATGAAAGAATATAGAAGAAATGGAATTGGAAGTCTGTTGATAAAAAAAATCATTAACGAAGCAGTAAAGTATTATAAAATTTTAGTTCTCCACACAGATACCAAACAAGCTGATCTTTTTTATTCCTCTCTTGGATTTTTAAAGGAAGACCTATATCCAAATTCAACTCACTATATAGCACTGAAAAACTAAAGTGTTATTAAACTAACCAAATATCAGTCTAGTAAAGAGATTTCACAATCGGATGTGAGTGTTGTAGATCTAATTTTCATTAATTTTAAACAAACTAACTAAAACACTTATCACGTTTTTATCATATTTGAAAATTGACAGGAACGTTCATAGTATGATTTTTCTTTTGAATGGAGGAGTAAGGAATTGAAGAAGACATTTTTGATAACAATTTTCATTCTGGTCGTTCTATTAATTGGTATTTTTTCTTTTATAAAAATTAATCCTCCACTAGTTAGTGGAACAATTGCTTCATCAGGGGATTTAACATTCGTTGTTATAAGTATCGGAAATAAAGGTTTTAGTCATGTGAAAATTAACGACGTCCTAGTAAATAATAATGAAGAACCACAAGATAAAAAAATTCAGTTGAGCAATCCGTTAAAAGGCTTCATTGTAGCTGATGATTTAGAAGGGGAGGCGAGGGAGTATGGCATTACGAATATTAAAGATGTAGTAATTGAGCCAAATACCTCTCCATCATCACAGTTAGATGAAGTTAATAACGGTACTGCTACTGAAGATGATAAAAGTTATGGTTTAACTGTTATCCATAACAAAGAGATAAATATGGTGACTATAAACTATCGCTATTTGGGACTGTCTTTTGAAAAACGTGTACCTATTAATCAATAAATTTTTGCTAGCCACATTTAAGGTAAAATATTCTTCAGCAATAGAGCACTTATCTTGAATAAGGAAATGCTTTTTTAAATTTATAAAGGTCGGGATTTTATGGTGATATCAAGTGCAAAGGAGGTATATTATTTGGAATTGCAATTGTCTAAAAGTATAAATAAATACTTTTGGATCTTCTTTCCCTTAATATTTATTTTAAAAGGCTATTATCATATCTTTACCAGTTGGGAACTTCAATTTTATAGATTTAATGAACTTGAAGATTTTGGAACACTATTGTTTGTACTCGGCTTAAGTGCATGTGAGAGCGCTTTAATCATAGTCTTTTTATTATGGATATTGGAACTTCTAAAGAAAGTATTTATTAAACCGAACAGTAGGTAAGGAAGTATTATTGTTTTGATAGGTGTAAGAAATTTCCATTTTACGTGGAATATTAAAGCTGTACAAGGTAACGTTCTTAAAGGAGGAGATTTTTATGTCGGGTATTCATTGTAACTTTATCCGAGCTTCGGAAAAGGATATTGACAGCATTATTAGTTTACGAATAGCACTTTTAAGAGAATTAGGTGAAATAAAATCTAGCCAAGAAGAACAACGGGTAATAGCTTCAACAAAAGAATATTTGCAGCAAGCTCTCTCTAATAATGAATTTATCTCCTATATTGCAAAGTGTAACGGAGAAACCGTAGGTGTCAGTGGAGTAGTTATCATTAAAAGACCTCCCTATTTAGAAAATTTAAATGGTTTGGAAGCATACATACTCAATATGTATACAATCCCTCAACATCGAGGTAGAGGGATTTCAAGGAAGTTGCTTGAGCTTTGTATTGATGAATGTAAGAATATTGGTGTAAAACGTGTATGGTTACATAGTTCCGAAAATGGAAAACATCTTTATCAAAAAGTGGGATTCACTCCTAAAAATAATGAAATGGAATTGTTTATTTAATATATTGATAGTTGTAACTACTTAAGTGGATAAATATTTAAGGACTAGACTTAGAGAGCAGCTGTGGGAATAAATCATCTTTAAATACTCTGATGCTGTTTTTTAAAAACAGCTGTTAGCCAATTTCCAGGTGAAAATTTTCGTGATAATAGGTGAGATATTTTCCAAAGAACGATCACATTAAAACAAAATCTAGATATGTATCTATCATAATACAATTATGGTAAATGACATGCATAGGAATAGTGATTTTTTATGCTTTAAAACTTTAAAAAAAGACGAGTGGATAAAACTAAAATACCAATTAGAGGCTTATTGCCCTTTATTTTTAGACTAAAATGTAAAATTCGCGGAAAGAATAGGAGGTGTCTACATAGCTTGAAAAAAGGTGGAATCATTTTTGATAGAAAACATAAAAATCTCACCACTTCAATTCGGATTATTAGTGGTTATTTTTACGATAGGCAGCTCTATTCTCCTTACCCCTTCTGGACTAGCCAGTATAGCTAAACAGGATGCGTGGATAGCATCACTGTTCGGAATAGGAATATCAATGATTATCGTTATTTTATTTAGTATTTTAGCTAGACAATATCCGAGTTACAATTTTGCTGAGTACTGTGAAATAATATTGGGGAAATGGCTAGGTAAAATAATTGCTGTTTCATTTGTGTATTTTTCTTTTGTTGGTGCATCGAGTTTATTATTTGATATGGGAAATTTTATGGTTACTCAAATAATGCCTGAAACTCCAATTGAAATATTTAATATTGTGTTTGCACTTGTGATTTTGTATGGATTGAGACTAGGAATAGAAGTAATAGCCAGAACTGTGGAAATATTTTTTCCCTGGATCGTTCTATTATTACTCCTCCTTGTTATCGCTGTTATTCCTCAGATAGAGATGACAAAATTCCAGCCTATTTTTGAGGCGGATTTAAAAACAGTTTTTCATGGTGCCATTGTATATGCCAGCATTGCTGGGATGCCTTGTGTAGTGTTTACTATGCTGATACCATTATTACATACCCAAAAAAAGGTTTGCAGGAATTTCGTAACTGGTAATATCCTTGGCGGAATAGTTATTACAGTTATTACATTAACTAGTATTGGTGTATTAGGTGCTGATACAACTTCACGTGTTGCATTTCCAAGTTATGTGTTAGCAAAGAAAATCAGTTTGGCTGATTTTTTGGAAAGAATCGAAGTTATTGTTGCAATCATATGGTTTATAACCCTTTTCTTCAAAATAATCCTATATTTTTATGCAAGTATTATAGGTACAGCTCAAATTTTAGGTTTAACCGATTATCGGCCTTTTTTATTTCCGTTTGGACTGCTCTTAGTTACTCATTCACTCTTTATGTATCCTAATACAATTTACGAAGCTGAATTTAACAATAGGGTATGGGTGGCATTTGCTTTAACGATTGGGTTTCTTCTTCCAGTATTATTATTGGTGATTTCTATTTTGCGGAAGAAAATGAAAGCAATTTTAAAATAATAAATAATCTAGTCGGATATAAATAGTGTAAACCAATCTCTCTAGTAGATCGTTCTTTTAGCATTAAAATGTGTGGAATTCCATCTTCCATAAATATGGGAGATGTGGTTTGATAGCCAAGTTTTTTATAAAAACCCTCTGCCTGTGTTTGTCCGTGTAATTTAACCTGCAATACTCCTTTTTCTTCCGCAATTTCTTCCAATGCTTTAATAATAATTTTACCTAGCCCAAATTTACGGTACGGCTTTAGGATACATATTCTTTCTAATTTTCCTGCACCATCGACAACTCTTATTCTTCCCGTTCCGACTGGCTGATCATTGTAATGAACTAAAATGTGCTCACAAAGTCCATTCAATGTATCAAATTGATCAAATTCATCTTCTAGTGGTACGCATTGTTCCTCGACAAATACTTGTTTCCGAATAGTAAATACTGCCTTTAAATCTTCATTAAATATAACTCTTTTTACAAACATTTTTTTTCAGTCCTTTTAGATTAATATAGTTATTTTGTTGCAAATACAACAAAAAATAAACTACATTTAATTTAAAACATTTTTATTGTAAATGCAACAAAAATGAATGTATGGAGGTAATCATGAGAGAAATTTTACGGGAAATTGGTATGATTCATAAAAAGAGAAAATGAACATTCCAATAATGTGGCTTTAGAGGGAGTTACTGATAATGAAGTGGAGACCATTTATCATTTACTCCAAAGAGTAAGGAAAATGTAGAAGTCGATTGGGAATTTGTTAAGAAAGGAAACAAGAGAAATTATTGATTATTTAAGGGGGGCGACTAATGACAATAACTATAAAGAAATGCACCATTGAGAATCTGAGCATGCTTCAAGAAATTAGTTATGTACCATTTAATGAGACAATTAAGAATCATAATTCAACAGAAAATATGAATGCTTTTTTGGAAAGGGGATTTAACTTACATCAACTAGAAAAAGAGTTATCAAATATGAATTCACCATTCTTTTTTTTTATTTTAATGATGAAGTAGCTGGATATTTAAAGGTTAATATCAATGATACTCAGTCTGAAGATATGAGTGATGAATCACTTGAAATTGAGAGAATTTGGTTTGGTGTTACTTGTTGTTTTTCAAAAAGTTTGACTAAAGAGTAACTAGGTTTTATAATTTGGTTGGTTAACCAAATTATGGAGGTGGAATATGGGAAAGGAAGATAAGAAACAACGTATAATAGATGCTTCTTATAAGGTTTTCGCCAATAAGGGTTATAATAATGCATCAATAAAGGATATTGCAAAAGAAGCTGATGTAACACCTGGACTCATTCACTATTATTTTAAAAATAAAGAAGAATTGTTATTTTCCGTTCAGAATTATGTTCAAGAGGGATATCATAACAAGTACACAGGGAAAGATGTGAATGATGTATCTCCATTTGACACATTACACGAGATAAAATCAAGGTCAGAAGAGGATCCTGAATGGTACAGAATGCGTTATGAATTATATTCTTTAGGCTTAAAGAATAAGGATATTCAAAAAGAAGTAGCTTCAATTTTAAGCAATGGAAGAGAAAGCTTAAGTAAACCTTTACAGAAACTTAGTGAAGCGGAAAAAAATATTGAAGGAATAGCCAGTATTTTGTTAGCGTGTTTCGATGGTCTCGCATTGCAGAAAATGTTAGATAAAGATTTTAATATAGATGAAGCATATGAAGTGTTAGGGAAATTGGTCGAAATCTATTTGAATGAATAGATTTTTTATTAACGGACAAATTGGTTGGTTGACCAATTAAAATGTATTCTTTACAAACTACATGTGAAAAAGGTGTGTTGAAAAATGAAAAAAGTATTTCTATCTATAATGTTGTTTACATTGTTCGTTAGCCCTATCTCTGCAATCGCCATGAGTAACAATCAGGGAGAACTCATAAAAGAATTTATGGACAATGCTATCGAAGAATACAACATTCCAGGTGCATCACTTGTCATTATTAAAGATGGAGATTTAGTTTTTCAAGAGAATTGGGGTGTTCAAAGCAATGGTTCTCCTGTAACAAATGATACGTTGTTTACATTAGGTTCTGTTAGTAAACCTTTAACAAGCCTTGGAATTATGATGTTAGTTCAGCAGAATATTATCGACCTTGATCAGGCAATTGATACGTATATACCATCATTTACATACAATCGAAATGGTCATGAACATAAAATCACAATTCGCCATCTTTTATCACATACAAGTGGTATTAGCTCTTATGAAGGCTTAAAAATAGCTGAGTTAAACCTAAGAGGAAAAGACGCCATAAATGATGCAGTTCAAAAGCTTAATAACGTAGAACTCAACCATGAGCCAGGTGAAGTGCACCAATACAGTGCAGCAAACTACTTACTTTTAGGAAAGATTATTGAAAATGTCTCAAACCAATCTTTTACTGAGTTTTTGAATGACGAACTATTCTCCAAGCTGGGTATGAACCAGACTGTCTCGAATTATAAAAGTGCCTCTGAACTAGGATATCAACCAGGATTTCAATCATGGTTTGGAAAGCCTATACAAAGTGAGAACATATATGATGATAGTGGGGCTCCATATGGATATATTTCTTCTACATCCAATGATATGTCTAAATATATACAATTTCTAATAAAGGGAGAAGGCTTATTATCTAAACAACACTTTGAAACGTACATTTCCCCCCAAGTTTCAAGAAAAGAAGATATGTATTATGGATTAGGCTGGAGAATTTCTACAAAAGAAAATGATTCTTATTTCTTCCATGGAGGAGAAACACCTGATTCACGATCTGAACTATTGGTTAACTCTGAAAAAAATTATGGTTTCATATTGCTGACGAATAAAAATAATATTTCTGAAGTGCTACAAACAACTTATATGAAAGAAGGTATTAAAGCAATTATTGAAAACGGTAAGTTACCTGAAAGTCCAAAGGTAACTCATCAAATGCAATGGATGACATTATTTGTGACGATCTTACTTGCGTTGTTGTCTGTATGGAATCTATTTGTCTTAAAGAGGAAAAGCACCGTACGAAATAAATTGTGGATTGTCGTTGGATTAACGTCCATTATATGTTCAATTGCTTTAATCCCCGCGTTAACCTATATATTTGGTGCACCTTGGCATACCATTAACTATTATGCACCTGACACAGCTTTTTTAATTAAATGTCTAGTTGGTGTATTAGCTTGTAATGGGTTTTTATTACTTTCTATTATTATCTTAAAAAAGAAAGATTTCTTAGAGAAAAGAATCCATGAAGATGAAACTATTTCGTAACAGATTGATCGTAAAGACGCTTATTAGATAAAATGTAACCAAAGAGAAGGTAATCAGTTGATTTTGCAGAATACTACTTCGTATGTATCAGCAAATTTTCCGAAAGATGTGTTCATATTTGACATTTATCCAGAAGTTAGAAGGAGAAATTAAGGGTGCTTCTATTATATTATTAGTCTCAGATATATTAATAAAAAACGGGAAATATCGTTTGTCCCTTTTATGAATTGAAGTATAGAGGTTAAGAGTGTAAGGTTAAATATTAGTTGTAACCCTCTAAATATTTTTTGCAATTAACATAAGTCTTAATTTTTCGCCAATATTTCATTATTGTATGGTATTATGTAAAAAACTTCATAATTTTTTCTATAGGTGCTATCCTTCTTAAAGATAGATAGCTTAAAAGGGAAGTTTGGTGAAAATCCGACACGGTTCCCGCCACTGTAATTTTAGAGCAACTTGCATAATGTCACTGCTTTTTATGAAAAAAGCGGGAAGGCGCAAGTAGTGTAGAAGATAAGTCAGGAGACCTGCCTATACGAACAACACTGATAGACCTACGGGAGATTAGGGAGGTGGCTAGTTTTGCTTATTAAATTTTGTGGATTTATAGACACAACCTGTGTATCTTTCTAAGGCATTTCTGACCTCTTAAGTCAGAAGTGCTTTTTATTTTGGTTTATTTAACCTACGTGCACAAAAGTAAACAGCCCGTTGTAAACTATTTATTTTTAGGAGGAGAACAATTGAAGAAAAGCTACAAAAGTTTGGCTACATGGTTTTTTATGGCATTATTCATAATTGCATTAGTAGGTTGCTCTGCTAAAGAGGAAAAACAAGTAGCTAATGAAAATAAAGAAGTGGGTGAAAAGACAGCTAGCTTAGCGTTTACTTGGAGTCCATCAAGCTTAGATCCACATAGTGAAGATAGTTGGGAGGTAATGCGATCAGGAACTGCGGAAACATTAATTAAATTAGATGAAGATTTAACACCAATACCATGGTTGGCAAAATCATGGGAGCAAGCAGACGATCGTACTTGGTTGTTCCATTTGCAAGAAAATGTAACATTTCATAACGGAAAAGTAATGGATGCAAAGGCTGTAAAGAATTCTTTACAACGTGCCATTGAAAAAAATCAAGGAACAAAAGATTTATTAAAAATTGAATCAATGGAAGTTGTATCTGAAGCAGAGTTGAAAATTGAAACAACAGAAATCAATGCAGCTCTAATCTCAAATTTAGCAGCCCCAGGTACGATTGTCGTGGATGTAGATTCTCTAGATAAAGTGGATAGCTATCCTGCGTTTACAGGTGTATATATGATTAAACAATTCAACCAAGACGAATCTCTAATTGTAAATCGTTTTGAAGATTATTGGGGTGAAAAAGCAAAACTAGCTGAAGTAACGATTAAATTTATTGCTGACGGTAATACGCGTTTAATGGCTTTACAATCTGGAGATGTAGATGGTGCAACCGATATTTCAGTTGACAATATTGAAGTTTTAGAAAAAAATGAAAAATTTGAGGTTTTAACAGCTAAATCATTACGTACACACTTAATGATGTACAACTTGGAATCTCCAATATTTAAGCAACTAGCTATTCGAAAAGCTGTCGATTCATTAATTCCACGCCAAGACATTGTGGAAGCTGTTATGAAAGGTCAAGGAACTGAAGCAGTTGGTCCATTTTCATCAGTATTACCATTTGGACAATTAAATGAAACACAGGAGGACGTTTCTGTTGAACAGTTCATGCACCAAGATGGTTGGACAAAAGGCAAAGATGGGTTGTGGGAAAAAAACGGAAAAGTTTTTGAAGCCACTCTCTTATCATTCCCACAACGCCCTGAGCTAACTGTTATGGCAGAGGTTATCCAAAGCAAATTACTTGAACAAGGGATGAAAATAAACATTCGCCAAGTAGAAAATATTGATGAAACACTGGATAAGGAAGAATGGGATTTAGCAATGTATAGTATGCTTACAGCTCATACGGGTAGTCCAAATTTTTTCTTAGAGGTTTTCTATAAATCGGATAGTTCGTCAAACAAAAACCATTTTGCCTCACAACAAGTTGATAAAATGATCAATGAATTACACCAAACAACTGATACAGAAAAAAGTAATGCTTTAGCAATCCAAATTCAAGAGGAAATCGGAAAGGAAGTACCCCATTCATATATTGTATATCCAAATACTGTATTTGCAGTGAACAAAAAATTGAAAGGCTTTGAGGCATTTTCAATTGAGTATTATTACAATAATGCTAATGTTGACAAAGAATAATCGTATATGATGCAAAAATTTCTACTACAACATATTACTCAATTAGTTCTTGTTATTTTTTGTGTTGCGACGCTATCATTTTTATTGGTTAGAATTTCTCCTGGAGATCCAGCAACGATTATGTTAAAAGCCAATGGTGTTCCTGCTTCTGATGAAGCTATTTATGCACTAAAGAGTGAATTAGGCCTAACAAATTCAATAGGCATTCAATATATTGAATGGTTACAGCAAATATTTACTGGGCAATGGGGCGAGTCATTTGTTTCAGAAAAACCGGTCATAAGTGAGTTGTTTGCAAGGTTACCAGCTACGTTAGAGCTTGCATTTGCAGGGCTTGTCATTATGCTATTAGTAACCTTGGTTTTAGGAATCTCTACGGCTGTTTATGAAAATGGAGTAGTGGATAAAATAGGCCGTGTTTTAGCACTCTTAGGTTCAGCAATACCTACATTTTGGTTAGGATTCCTATTTATGTATCTTTTCTCGGTTCATTTTGGATGGTTACCATCAATGGGAAGAAATAATTGGGAACATTTAATTTTACCAGCGACAACATTAGGTTTAAGCCTTGGGACAGTATATGCGCGGGTTTTGCGCATGCAGATGCTGGAAATGTTGCAGCAACCATTTGTTAAGGCATCTAGAGCAAGAGGAATATCAAAAAACAGGGTTTTAATCTTTCAAGTATTAAAGCATGCGCTATTACCAATTGTAACGATGATTGGTACAAGCTTTGCATATATGTTAGGCGGAAGTATCATTGTAGAAACAATTTTTTCATGGCCGGGTTTAGGTCGATATGTCATAGAATCTATTAATATGCGAGATTATCCTGTTATTCAAGGTTACGTTGTTTTTGCAGCTATCATATTTGTCGTCATTCATATACTAGTAGATTTTATCTATTTACTCATTGATCCGCGTTTAAAAGTTCAATAGGAGGATGCAGATGATGTGGAAGAGATTCAAGCAAGTAAATATAGGTTTGCTTGCAGGGTGTGGTATCCTAGTTTGTTTTTGTTTGGTAGGATTTTTTGCACCATGGATTGCACCTCATGATCCGATAGCCATAAATTTGGCTGCTAGATTACAGTCTTCAAGTTGGGGTTATCCATTTGGAACAGATCATCTGGGGCGTTGTATCTTATCTCGTATTATTTTTGGTGTTCGAATAAGTATTACATCTGCTTTGATCATCATGTTCTTTACTATGTTAATTAGTGTTCCAATTGCGTTATTCACAGGTTATGTAAGAGGACGTACAGATCATTTTATCATGAGGATCATCGATAGCACTTTAGCCATTCCGGATATTGTGCTAACGATTGCGATTGTAGGTTTATTAGGTCCTGGGTTAGTAAATATGCTGTTCGCCATTGTAGTCGTTCGTTGGGCAAGTTATGTTCGCTTCATTCGGAGTCTGGTTGTGAAAATATCTCAAGAAAATTATATTCTCTCAGCAAGAATGGCTGGAAATACTCATTTTCGTATATTAAAACGTTACATACTTCCTCAAATAGGGATGCCTATCATGGTTTTTAGTGCTTTAGATATGGGTAAGATTGTTTTGAATATTGCCGGTCTTTCTTTTTTGGGATTAGGCACTCAGCCCCCCACACCTGATTGGGGTGCAATGCTAAATGATGCAATTAATTATTTCCAGACTTCTCCACATGTTATGTTCTTCCCGGGTTTATCTATTGTTTTATTTGTCCTCGCATGTCAGTTAGTTAGTGAAAAAATAGGGATAATGAATAGGACTGTAGGGAAGGAGGTATAAAATGGAGGAAGGAAGCCCATTATTAAAGGTTGAGAATATAGAAGTTACATATAAACATAGACAGCAGCAAAAAGTGATTATTCAAGATGTATCTTTCATGTTATATCCAGGAGAAATTGTTGCAATGACTGGTAAAAGTGGTGCAGGTAAAAGTATCGTTTCGAATGCATTAGTTGGATTGCTAGACAAAGGGTTAAGTGTAACCAAAGGACAAATTATGTTTGAAGGGAAAAATATTGTTGAATTTAGTGAGCAGCAATTTGAAAATTTAAGAAAAGATAGTATTGCCATGATGATTCAACATTCATTAGACGGATTAGACCCGATTAGACTAGTAAAAAAGCAGATGTTAGAGACAATACGACAGAGAAAGCTAGGTACAAATCAAGAAGTTGAACAACAATTACATCATTTGCTCACTCAAGTTGGTTTTTCCGAACCCGAACTAATTCTTCGTTCATATCCATTTGAGTTAAGCGGTGGAATGAGGCAGCGAGTATTATTGGCGATGATCGTAAGTTTAAAGCCGAAAATATTAATTGCTGATGAACCAACAACTGCACTTGATATAGTAAATCGTGAAAAAGTATTAAGGTTATTAAAACAGTTACAACGTAATCTAGGATTAACGGTACTTCTCATTTCACATGATGAAAACAGTATAAAAAAGTATGCGGATCGTGTCATTCATATGAATGAAGGAGGGGTACTTTCATCATAATGTTAGAATTAAAACAAGTGACAAAAGTGTATCCTATTCGATTTCGAAGAGGGAAAAGTAAGAAAAAAATGGCCATTAACAATGTTAACTTAACCATTTCAAAAGGTGAAAGCGTAGCGCTTGTAGGTGAGAGTGGAAGCGGAAAAAGTACCATTGCAAAATTAATAATGCGAATGGAGAAACAAACTTCCGGGCAAATTTTATGGAATGGACATAGCATTGACTCAAAACAATTAAAATTTAGTACATTCTATAAAAATATACAAATGGTATTGCAAGATTCTTCATCGTCATTGCATCCTAAAATGCGTATTGAAGAGATCCTCTCAGAGCCTATTCGTAATTTTTTTCCAGAAAAAAAGAATTGGTATGAAGAATGTAAGAAACTATTGGATGTAGTTGGCTTGGACTCGTCATTTTTGAAGTATTTTCCTAATCAATTAAGTGGTGGGCAAAAACAACGTATATGTATAGCAAAAGCTTTAGCCGTTAAGCCAAAACTCATTATTTTGGATGAATCTATCGCTAGCTTAGATCGTCCTTCTCAAGAGTCAATTCTAGAAATTTTGAGATTGTTTCAACTACAAAACGGAACAAGTTATCTATTTATCACCCATGATTTACAGTCCACTAAACAACTATGTAAACGTATAGAAGTAATGCATCAAGGGGAAATCGTAGAGACTATTACACATTGGGAACGCGGGCAGCTAAAGCACCCATATTCACAATTACTTTTTGATACCATGAGCCAATATAATGAAGCATGATATCAACTTAAAAAGGTATTTTCTACATAAGCTTTTATTATATTTACAAAAAATAGTATATTAACTTACGAGATTGTATGTTATATTAATAAAAAATTTAATAATGAATTTAAATAAGTGCTCACAAATGTGAGGTAAAAGGGAAACTAGTGAAAGTCTGGTACTGCCCCCGCAACTGTAAGAGCTGATGAAATTACAATACCACTGAGATATCGGGAAGGTGTAAGAGTAAAAAGAAGCTTAAGTCAGGAAACCTGCTTATTTAAACGACACTTGCTTTTCGGAGGGAGAAGTATAGGCGGGACAATGTTACCTATTGTTTTTGTGTTTTTAGTATGCTTTTTTTATATTGCTATTTCACATGCCTGTATTCCTTTTAAAAGGAGTGCAGGCATTTTTTATTTGGAGGTAAGTCTATGAATAAGGGGAAAATTTTTGTTGTTGGCTTTGGTCCTGGTGATCGTGATCATATTACAAATCGAGCTGTAGTTGCGTTGCAGCAAAGTGACTGTATCATCGGCTATAAAACATACGTAGAGTTAATTGAACATCTGGTAACAGCAAAATCCATTGTAAGTACAGGTATGACAGAAGAAGTGTCACGTGCACAGGATGCAGTAAAGAAAGCGGAAGCAGGGCAAATTGTCTCAGTCATTTCCAGTGGAGATTCAGGTGTTTATGGTATGGCTGGATTAGTGTATGAAGTGCTGATTGAGAAGGGCTGGACTGAAAAAGAAGGAATTGAGATAGAAATTGTTCCGGGAATTTCCGCCATTAATTCTTGTGCGAGTTTATTAGGTGCGCCCGTCATGCATGACTCATGCACGATCAGTCTAAGTGATCATTTAACACCTTGGACTGTAATAGAAAAGCGAATTGAAGCAGCTGCGATGGCGGATTTTGTTATAGCTTTATATAATCCGAAAAGCGGTCGACGGACACGCCAAATAGTAGAGGCACAACATATTCTATTAAAATATCGTTCTCCAGAAACACCTGTAGGGCTTGTGAAAAGTGCCTATCGTGAAAATCAAAATGTTGTGCTGACAACCCTGGATGAAATGCTGGAACATGATATCGGAATGCTGACAACGGTAATAATTGGGAACTGTTCTACTTTCTTTTATGACAATAAAATCATTACCCCTAGAGGTTATCAGCGTAAATATACGTTAGGGGAGGAAAAGCAAAGTTTAAAACCGCATCAGCGTTTGAAAAAGGAAGCCGAGCCATGGGCATTAAATCAAGAAACAGGGGAAGCGCAAGGTGGTTATGAACAAATTGAAAGGAAAAAACAAGAAGTTAGCTCATTAGATTTAGCCTTAAAGGCTTTATCATTGGTGTCAAAATCGGAAATAGAACCGCCGCAATTAGTTCAGCAGACGATCGAAGATATATTTGAATTCGCTGTTTCACCTGGTGTTGCCAATAAATTTATTACCCCAAAGCAAATGAGCGTATTGGCAGAAACCATTGGCGAGACAGGCACCATGGAATATACACCAGATCATCGTTTTTTACTAAAAGTTCCAACAGATAAGCCCGAATCGATTGTGAAAAAACTTGAACAAAATGATTTACTTGTCATGCCTGTCGGAGATGTTTTAAATCTAAAAGCTTGTGATTTTTGCTACGGTGAAAAAGCTGAATCTATTCCATATGCAGAAGAAATATCATCGAAACTGGGAGGATTGAAGCTTCCAAAAGAATTACATATTGGTTTCAACGGTTGTGGGATGGCCTGTTATCGGGCTGTATTCGATGATATCGGGATTGTTTACCGCAAGAAGAAATTTGATTTATTTATTGGCGCTAAGCCGGTTGGCCGAACAGCACATGCTGCACAGCCAGTAGCAGAAGGAATTGAGCCAGATCAACTGCTGCCATTATTAACGAAATTGATAGAAGAATACAAACAAAATGCACATCCAAATGAACGCCTTTTTAAATATTTTAAACGTGTGAAAAGAATTCAGTATTTTAACTATCAGGATATGAGCTCCAAAATTGAAGTCGAGCCGGCACCATGTGGAGATTAGGAGGAACACATGATTTTATTCTTAGCAGGCACAAGTGATGCGAGAGCATTAGCCATTCAATTGCAAAATCAAGGCTATCCTTTATTAGCAACAGTTGTCACAGAATCTGCAGCTGAAAGCTTACATGCACGCAATATTCCTTATCAAGTCGGGCGCTTATCTGTTGATGACATGATGGAAATGATTCAGAAGCAAAAAATGACCTGTGTCATCGATGCCAGCCATCCGTATGCGGAAGAAGCGTCGAAAACCGCAATGGCAGCAGCACTAGCATGTGAAATTCCCTATATTCGTTATGAAAGACCAGAAGAACAATTTATTTCTCCACTCATTACAGAAGTTGAAAGTTATGAAGAAGCAGCAAAATTAGCTCAATATCATAAAGGAACGATCATGCTGACAACAGGCAGCAAAACATTGGAAATATTCGCTGAATATTTAATACGCGATGAAATCCGCCTTATATGCAGAATGCTCCCAAATGTAGGAAACATGGAAAAATGCAATCGTTTAGGTATAAAACAAAAAGACATTATTGCGATACAAGGACCATTTTCTGAATCTTTAAATAAAGCATTATGTGAGCAATACAATGTGACGCTGATGATTACAAAGGAAAGCGGCAAAGTCGGATCTGTAGATGAAAAAATGGCAGCTGCTCTGCAATTAGGGATTCCTGTTATTTTAATCAAACGTCCTGCGATTAAATATGAAAATTTTTGTACTTCTTTTGAAGAAGTAACTCAATTATTGGGAGGTTTTATTCTTGGCAAACACAAACTTTAATACCAAATTTATTCCTGTAACAGTAGATCCAGACAAAATTTATGATTACAGCTTTTCCATTATCAAAGAAGAAATGGGCGAACATCCATTTACAGATGAGCAATGGTTAGTTGTTCGGCGTGTCATTCACGCTTCGGCAGATTTTGAGTTAGGCCGTAGTATGATTTTTACATCGGATGCAATTAAGGCAGGGATTCAATCCATTTTAGCGGGTCGTCATGTAGTGGCAGATGTTCAAATGATTGAAAGTGGTTCAGGTCGTAAGAGATTCCAAAAGCATGGAGGGGACTTGCATTGTTATATTGCGGATGATGATGTCTCAAAGGAAGCAAAGGCTCAAGGAACAACACGGGCTATTATTTCTATGCAAAAAGCAACGCGTTTACATCAAGGAGGAATTTATGCCATTGGCAATGCACCAACCGCGTTGCTGGAGTTAATTCGTTTAATAAAAGACGGAGTGGCAAAACCGGATTTAATTATTGGAATGCCCGTCGGGTTTGTATCAGCAGCAGAGTCGAAAGAGGAGTTAGCTGTGCTCGAAGGAATTCCATTTATTACGAACAAAGGGAGAAAGGGTGGCAGTACAGTGACAGTCGCTGCACTTAATGCCATTTCGATTATGGCGGATGAACGAGCAAAAGAAACGAAATAAAAAAGATCCTTCCCAAATGCGTCACGGCTACACGACAGGAGCTTGTGCAACAGCGATGACAAAGGCAGCACTGCAAGCTCTTGTCGTTGGAAAGGTACCAGAAGAAGTCACGATTTATTTACCGGTTGGTCAGTATGCAACATTTAAAGTAACAGCATATGAAGTGTTAGATAACAGGGTAATGTGTGAAACGATCAAAGATGCAGGTGATGATCCTGATGCAACACATCAAGCTCGAATTCAGAGTACTGTTTGTTATTCAGAAGAAAAAGGCATTCATTTAGATGGCGGGATTGGTGTAGGGAGAGTGACAAAAGCTGGACTGCCTGTACCAGTTGGCCAAGCAGCGATAAACCCTGTACCTCGTAAAATGATAAATGGTGTTGTAAAAGAAGCAATAGAAAGATATAAATTGGATTGCGGAATTGAAGTGGTCATTTCTGTACCTGACGGTGAAGAGATTGCTGAAAAAACATTGAATGGGCGTTTAGGCATTATAGGAGGAATTTCAATATTAGGTACGCGGGGAACAGTGGTACCATTTTCAAGTTCTGCTTATATGGCAAGTATTGTACAAGCGGTCAATGTAGCAAAAGAAGCAGGATGTGAGCATTTAGTTATTACAACAGGTGGACGCAGTGAAAAATATGCTATGCAGCAGTATCCTCACTTACCAGAAGAAGCATTTATTGAAATGGGCGATTTTGTCGGTTTTACATTAAAAAATATTGCGAGGAAGAAAATTCCGAGAGTCTCGTTAGTAGGGATGATGGGGAAGTTCTCAAAAGTTGCCCAAGGCGTTATGATGGTTCACTCAAAAAGCGCTCCGATAAGCTTTGAGTTTCTAGCAGGCATTGCCAATAAAGTGGGTGTTAATGAGGAGACGCAGCGAGAAATTTTACAGGCGAATACGGCTTCACAGGTTGGTGAAATGCTTAAGGGAAACGAAGCATTCTTTGCAACACTTTGCAAAAACTGCTGCTATTATGCACTGAATCATATGAATACTGACATGATCGTGTCGACAACCTTGTATGCCATGAATGGAGATTGTTTAGGAAAGGCTGAGAACATTGATGAATTGGATGAAGATGATTGGTATAGGGGATAATGGCGCGGAAGGATTGCTCCCCCAATATGTTGAGTGGATCAATGAATGTGATGTATTAGTAGGCGGAGAGCGTCATTTATCATTTTTCCCGGAATTTAAAAAAGAGAAAAAAGTAATCAAAGGTGGTTTAACAGCGTTAATAGTCGAATTGGAGCAAGAAACACGGAATGTCGTTATTTTAGTGTCCGGTGATCCACTGTTTTATGGGCTTGGCAGTTTACTTGCAAAAAAGCTTCCAATAAAAATTTATCCATATACCAGCTCAATACAGCTCGCTTTTTCTAAAATGCAGGAAAGCTGGCAGGATGCGTATATTGTTAGCTTGCATGGCCGCACCATTAAAGGATTTGCGCAAAAAATTGATGGGCGTAAAAAAGTTGCCGTTTTAACAGATAAAACAAATTCCCCTAATGAAATCGCATCATATTTAAAGCGTTTTGGTATGACAGAATATGATGCCTTTGTTGCTGAAAATTTACAAGGTGAGAAGGAGCGCTGCCGCTTTTTCGATTTAGACGAAATGGAACAAAGCTCCTTTTCTCCATTGAATATTGTGATCTTAAAACAGCGCACAACGGTTGAACGCGCTTCTCTTGGAATTCCGGATGATGCTTTTCTTCAAAGGAAGCCAGATAAAGGACTCATTACGAAAAGAGAAATCCGTACACTTTGTCTGCAGGAGTTAGGACTTAAAGAGAATAGCATTGTTTGGGATATAGGAACCTGCACAGGTTCAGTTGCGATTGAAGCAGCAAAAATAGCTCGGGAAGGTGCTGTGTATGCAATTGAAAAAAATGAAGGTGACCTTGAAAACTGTCTTCAAAATCAACTAAAACATCGTACAGATTTTGTTGCAGTGCTGGGGAAAGCACCTGACCGTCTGGATGAATTTCCAGACCCACATGCGATTTTTATTGGCGGTAACGGTGGAAATATGGAGCATTTATTACAAACATGTATTTCACGCTTACAGTCAAATGGACGCCTTGTTATGAATATTGCAACGATCGAAAATCTGGCAGAAGCGTTGCAACATCTAAAAATATTAGGATGTGAAGTAACGATATTACAAGCACAACTTTCAAAAAGTAAGCCAATCTTACATTTAACACGTTTTGAACCATTAAATCCAATCTATATAGTGACAGCAAAGAAAGGAAAAGAAGAATGAAAATAGGAACTTTATTTGGATTAGGTGTTGGGCCGGGAGATCCAGAATTAATAACAGTTAAAGCATTTCGCAGATTGCAGGAAAGCCCGGTCATCGCTTATCCCAAAAAATTAAAGGGCAGTAAATCTTATGCCCATCGTATTGTTGAAGTATATATTAATCCAGCGGAAAAAGAGATGCTTGGCTTGGTATTCCCCATGACAAAAGATGAGGATACCCTCCGTACTGAGTGGACGAAATCTGTGGAAGCAATTTATGGCTATTTAGCACAAGGAAAAGATGTAGCTTTTGTAACAGAAGGGGACCCTATGCTGTTCAGCACATTTATTCATTTAATGAACCTTATGAAATCGATGTACCCTGATGTTCCAATTGAAACGGTAGCAGGAATTTCTTCATTTAATGGTTCTGTTAATCGTTTAGGGATTGCATTGGCTGATGGTGATGATTATGTTGCTATGATTCCTGCTACGGAGGATATGGAAGAAATGCGCCGAGTGATTGAAACTCACGATGGGATCGTCTTTATCAAAGTAGCAAAAGTATTAGACGCAATGCTCAATCTATTAGAGGAAATGAATTTATTAGAAAAAGCACATGTGGTTACAAAAGTTACATCTGACGAAGAGGTTATTTGGAAGATCAATGAGCTTCAGGGTTCAGAATTAAATTACTTGTCATGTATGGTGGTGCGCAAATAATGAAGAAAATTTGGATTATCGGTGCAGGTCCGGGAGATCCGGATTTAATTACGGTGAAAGGCTTAAAGCTATTAAAAGAAGCGGATGTTGTGATGTATACCGATTCACTTGTAAGTGAAACGTTAGTAGCGGAAGCGAAGGAGTCAGCTGAAATAATCCGCACAGCAGGGATGCATCTGCAGGAAATGGTGGATTGTATCGTCGATCGTGTTCATGCAGGCAAAAAGGTTGTTCGTTTACATACAGGAGACCCCGCGATGTACGGGGCAACGATGGAGCAAGTAGCATTACTGAAGCAGTATGAGATTAGCTATGAAGTTGTGCCAGGTGTAAGTTCTGTTTTTGCATCTGCAGCAGCTGTTGGGGCAGAACTGACGATTCCAGATTTAACCCAAACTCTTATTTTAACACGTGCTGAAGGACGAACACCTGTGCCTGAGCGTGAAAAATTACAATCACTTGCAGGCCATCACTGTACGATTGCCATGTTTTTAAGTGCGACATTAACAAAGAAAATTACCAAAGAACTGCAGGCTGCAGGATGGGCAGACGATACACCAGTTGCTGTTGTGCAGCGTGCTTCGTGGCCTGATCAAAAAATTGTGCGGACAACACTTGCTGAATTAGATGAGGCAATGCGTGTGAATGGCATACGCAAACATGCGATGATTCTGGCAGGCTGGGCATTAGACCCGCATATCCATGAGAAAAATTATCGTTCGAAGCTATATGATAAAACCTTTACTCATGGGTTCCGCAAAGGTGTGAAGGAAAATGATTAGTTTATGTGAAGGTGAAATTCCTGTAATTGTAAAGCGAAAACCATATGCACTCGTCGCCATCACGAAACATGGAGTGGCACATGCAAGAAGCTACGCTGAAAAATTCCCGTATGCGGACCTGTATTATATGAAGAAATTCGAGCAGGGCGACGAAGACATGCGTCAAATTCAGTTATTTGATGGAACGGTCCGCTTATTATTGCCCGCTTTGTTCCAGCAATATAAAGGCATCATTTGCATCATTTCCCTCGGTGCTGTCGTACGCATGATTGCCCCGCTTTTAATAGATAAAAAGAAAGATCCTGCAGTGTTAGTAGTGGATGATAAAGGTCAATATGTCATCAGCGTATTATCGGGTCATATTGGAGGTGCCAATGCCTTAACACATGAATTAGCCCATGCGATCGGTGCTGTACCCGTCATTACAACCGCATCAGATGTTCAAAAAACGATTCCTGTTGATTTATTTGGCGCCCAATTTGGGTGGATATGGGATAGTGAAGAAAAGCTAACACCTGTTAGTGCATCGGTAGTTAATGAAGAGCATGTTGCGATCGTGCAGGAAACAGGAGAAAAAAATTGGTGGATGTACAAATGCTCAATGCCTGAAAATTTAATTATTTATCCAACGATCGAAGAAGCAATCAAAGCTAAGCCGCAAGCTGCACTGCTTATTACAGATCGATTAATTGAGGCACATGAAGAGGTACTGCTTGAGAACGGAGTTATCTATCGACCTAAATCAATTGTACTAGGTATAGGCTGTAATCGTGGTACAACAATGGAAGAGATTGAACTAGTCATAGATGAAACATTATCAGAACTTTGTTTAAGTAAAAAAAGTGTCAAAGCAATTGCGACCATCGATTTAAAGAAAAACGAAACAGGTCTGCTTGAATTAACAGCTAAACATAACTGGCCGTTTGTCACTTACACACCAGATCAGCTAAATGAAATTCCGATGCAAAACCCATCGGAAACAGTCTTTAAATATACAGGTGCGTATGGGGTCAGTGAGCCCGCTGCATTGCGGTATGCGAATGCGAAAGAGTTACTGCTGGAGAAAAAGAAAAGTGGAAATGTGACGATATCCATTGCACGTGTCAATTTTGAGGAGGTAATATGATGAATCGGTTTGTTCTAGCCGGCACTGGAAGCGGTGTTGGAAAAACTACGTTCACAATCGGCATCATGAGCGCTCTTATGAAGCGAGGTTTAATCGTTCAGGGCTTTAAATGCGGTCCAGATTATATTGACCCAACCTATCATACTGCTGTTACACAACGACCTTCTCGTAATATTGATAGTTTCATGATGTCACATGAAACAGTTCGCGCCATTGTCGCAAGAGCGAGCAAAGATGCAGATGCAGCTATTATTGAAGGAGTCATGGGCTTTTATGATGGCAAATCGCCATTAACAAATGAAGGATCTGCTGCTCACATTAGTGAGATTACAAATAGCCCCGTCATTTTAATTATCAATGCTGCTAGTATGGCTAGAAGTGCGGCTGCCATCGTCAAAGGGTTTCAAATGTTAGATGGAAATTCAACTATTGTTGGTGTAATTGCCAATCAATTAGGAAGTAAAAATCATTTTGATATTGTCAAAGCAGCGATTGAAAAAGAATGTGGAATTCCTGTCATTGGTTATTTGCCAAAAGGAGCTATACCGATGATGCCGAGCCGTCATCTAGGGTTAGTGCCAGCCATTGAACGAGGCGATTTAGATTCCTATTTTGATAGACTCTCAGAAGCAATTGAAGAAACAGTGGATATTGAACAACTGCTGGAAATTACGAAAACACAATCATTAGAAGTCTCTCCATCTATTTTTGATATAAAGCCGCGAAGACAAGAAGTACATATTGCAGTTGCAAAGGATGCCGCTTTTAACTTCTATTATGAAGAAAACTTAGAATTACTCCGTGCATATGGTGCCACATTGCATTACTTCTCTCCATTACAAAATGAGGAAGTTCCAGAACAAGCGCAGGGGCTGTATTTCGGCGGGGGTTTCCCGGAAGAGTTTGCTAAAATCTTGGCGGAAAATGAAGAAACTATGCAATCAATAAGAGCAGCGCTTAAGCGAGGATTGCCAACATTAGCGGAGTGCGGGGGTTTTATGTATTTAACAGAGGAAATTGTGAATCGTCAAGGACAGGTATTCCCGATGGTCGGGATTATTCCAGGACGTGTGCGGATGCAGGATAAATTAGCGGCACTTGGCTACCGGGAAATTACAGGTGTTCCGGGTAACTTTCTAATTAATGAAGAGGAGCAGGCAAAAGGGCATGAGTTCCATTACTCAACATACGAAGGGAAGCATACATCACCTGCTTATTTTAGTAAAGGCCGTTTTCGTGCTCATCAGGAAGGATATCTACATAAAAATATTGTTGCTGGATATACACACTTTCATTTTGCTTCAAATCCACAGATTGTGAAAAATTGGCTGACAGCATGTTTGGAGGTAAACAATGAATTATTTCCCACTATTAATGAATATTGACTATAAAAAGGTTGTTGTTGTCGGGGGAGGACAAGTAGCACGTCAAAAGGTGGAAGCACTGATGCCAACAAATGCGTTGGTGACGGTGATAAGCCCAGCGGTAACCGAAAAATTACATCACTATATTAAAGAAGGACATGTGACATGGAAAGAAAAAGCATTTGATCCTGCAGACTTAGATGATGCAGCACTGATTTTCGCCGTAACAAATGACGAAGAGGTAAACACTGCCGTGGAAGAAGCGGCCCAGCATTGGCAATTACTCAGCCGTGCCGATGCTAAAGGGCGTATTGATTTCATCAATCCAGCAGTCGTTCGCCGCGGTGATTTCGTTTTGACTGTATCAACGTCTGGAGCAAGTCCAGGTCTGACACGCCAAGTAAAGTCGGATTTAGAAGAGCAATTTGGAGGACATTACGCTCAGTATGTTTCTTTTTTAAAGGAAGCACGTCAGCGAGTTTTACAAGTGTTTACGGGGGATACGAAAAAACAGCTATTAGCAGAGCTCCTGGATCCACAGTTATTACAGTGGATGGAGCAAGGTGAAAAACAAAAATGTGAAGCGTGGCTGCAACAGCGAATAGGAGAAAAACGGTGAGTGGATTTGTATATATTGTAGGAGCTGGTCCTGGTGACCCAAAACTTTTGACGATTCGTGGATTAGAGTGCATTCAGCTAGCAGATGTGATTTTATATGACCGTCTGGTGAATGTTGAATTATTAAAACATGCGAAAGCAGACGCCGAGCTGATATATTGTGGAAAAGAACCTGGCAAGCATGGACTGATTCAAGATGAAATTCATCGTGTACTAGTGGAACAAGCTTGTCTTGACAAGCAGGTTCTCCGCTTAAAAGGCGGTGACCCATTTGTGTTTGGACGTGGGGCAGAAGAAGCCGCGATTTTACGGCAAGCGGATATTCCATTTGAAATCGTGCCAGGTATTACAGCTGGGATTGCGGCGCCTGCTTATGCGGGGATTCCTGTCACACATCGTGATCATGCAGCAAGCTTTACGATCGTTACAGGTCATGGCCGACCAGAAAAGGAGCAGGATTTTTTAAATTGGTCCGCGCTTGCTCAAATTGATACGGTGGCCTTTTATATGAGCATCGGCAATATCTCACATATTACGAAAAGCTTAATAACCTATGGCAAAAGTGAAACAACCCCTGTAGCCGTAATTGAATGGGGAACAACCAAAAATCAGCGTACGATTACAGGCAATCTCTCCACGATTTCACAAGATATTCAAATACATCGTATCACTAATCCAGCCATGATTTTAGTTGGCGAAGTGGTTCGTGTACGAGATCAAATTACCTGGTTTATAGAAAAGGAGCATGAATTATGTTAGATGCATTAAAAAATCGCCGCGCGATTCGCCAATTTAAAACGTGCGAAGTGGAACGTGACAAAATCGAGACATTACTAGAAGCAGCAACGTATGCACCAAATGACCGTATGCGTGAGCCGTGGCATTTCTACGTATTACAGGGAGACAGCTTAAAACGTTATGAGCATGTGGCACTTGATTATTTACAAAAACGTTTTCCAACAAAACCACATTTAGTGGAAAGCTCGATGGAAGCCATCACAAAAACTCCGCTTGTCATTGTGGTGACATCTGCCATTGTTGATCGCGATGAAGGTGCAACAAAAGATAATACCTTTGCAGTCAGCAGTGCGATTATGTCGATGTGGTTAATGGCCGAACAACTGGGTTTAGGAATGGTATGGCGTACACGCGGTGTAGGCTTAGTTCATGATACAGCTTTACATCATTTTGTTGGTGCATCAGATGAGGAGCAATTAATCGGGACGTTATGTATTGGGTATCCTGCAGAAGAAATTACTACCGAAAAAAAGCGTACACCATTTGCAGAAAAAACAACTTGGTTATAAGAGTGGTTGGAATGGTAGCAAGACAGGTGATGCTTTTAGCATATAAAGGCAACCGGAATAGGAATACAGAAGATATCTTAACAAGGGAAAAGCTAGGCAAAAGAAACTGCGTCGTGACGTGATCAGAATATGGGCAAGAGAAACTTGGGAAGCGTCAATCATTGCAGCCTTATACATCAGCTGCTGTTGAAAACACCAAAAGTATTGTCCAATTTGTTGTGAAAAAAGAGGAGAAATTCAATGATAAAACAATCCCTTTTGCAACTTGATTTTGAAAAGCTGTGGAAAGAAGGAATGTTAGACTGGCATGGAAAAATGCCAGAAAGAATGATTGATGATGAGATGGAAGAAGCATTTTGGGCTCAGTCCATGAAGAAAAAAACATATAAGCAAATTGATGGGTATGCAAAAAAAATATACGAAAAAATAAAACAGCATATTCCGCAAAATTCAACTTGTATCGAAATTGGTCCGGGATGGGGCAACTATACTTTCCAACTCCATCAAGATGTAAAACGGTTAACGTTGGTGGATGGTTCTGAAAGTGTGCTGACTTATTTAAAACAATACTTTGAAAACGATGCGAATGTTCAGTTCGTTCATAGTAAATGGGAAGAAGAGCAACTTGAGGAACATGATGTTGTTATGGGGGTGAACTGTTTTTATCGTATGTATGAAATGAATGCGGCGCTGAAAAAAATGAACAAGCTTGCCAAAAAACGCGCCATCATTGGTTTAACAACAGGACCTATACAGCCCCATTACGTACAATTAGATGAGCAGTTCGGCTATGATATTAAATACCCTCGCCGTGATTATATTACCATCGTCAATATGCTTTATCAGTTAGGAATTTATGCAAATTGTGAAATGCTCAAGCTGGAGCGTGAGTATCGTTATGAGACAATGCAACAATTATATGTAGCACAAAGCAAAAAAATCTTATCAACTAGGTTTGATATGGCACATGTAAAAGAATCACTCAAACGCTTTATAGTAATGGAGGATGGCCAGTATGTTTACCGTTATCCATTCTATGCTGCGATTATTAGTTGGGAGCCTGTGAGGTAAAATGACTAAGTTTCTTTTTGCCATTATTAATATGTGGACAAGATGATGGAAGAGGGGGAAATCACACTTTATGACAACCTGGAATTTAACGCAAATGCAGCGTCACATACTCATTTGCAATGGGGCAACCTGTATGGGAGCAGGAGCCGAGGCGGTAACGCAGCAAATTCGAGACGAAATTCGGAAAAACCGTTTAGATGAGGATATTCATACATCGCGGACACGATGTAACGGGCGCTGTAAAGATAAATGCGTCGTAATTGATTACCCAATAGGGACATGGTATTCGGTTCAACATGAAGAAACTGCACGTGGTATTGTGCATGAAGAAGTTAAAGAAGATGCTATCATTTATTCAATGGAGCAAGGTGTGCGGAAACGTGGCGAAGACCGCATAAAAGGAATTGAAAAATACAAGAAAGATAATGCACCGATGAAAAAAGCTGTATTATTTGTTGGACACGGCAGCAGACTGGAGGCAGGAAATGTAGAGGTTCGCGAATTTGTCGGGCAAATGAAAGAATACATTGATCCAGCCTTTTTAGTAGAAACATGTTTTTTAGAGTTTGCATCACCAAATATAGAAGATGGAATTCAGTTGTGTATTGAAAAAGGTGCAGATGAAATCCATGTCATTCCAATCATTCTATTACATGCAGGACACTCAAAACTGCACATTCCTGCAGAAATTGAACATGCGAAAGAACATTTCCCAGATGTTCGATTTACATATGGCCAAACGATAGGTGTTCATGAGGAAGTGTTTGAAATTTTGAAAACAAGACTTATTGAAGCAGGTTTTGATGTGGATCAAAAGCATGAGGACACGGCCATTTTATTAATTGGGCGAGGTGGCAGCGATCCATATGCTAATGGTGATTTTTATAAAATCAGCAGGTTATTGTGGGAGAAATTACATGTACCTATAGTTGAAAGTGCCTTTATGGGGGTAACGACGCCAACTGTGCAGGATGGGATAGAACGATGCATTAAATTAGGCGCAAAAAAAATTATCATGCTGCCATATTTTTTATTTACAGGAATTTTAATGGAAAGAATGTATAAAATGGCCGAACAGTTTAAGGAAACTTATCCGTATATAACAATTGATATTGCACAGTATTTTGGCTATCACCCAAAATTAAGAACGGTACTGTTGGAACGTATGAATCAGGCCATAAACGGTACTTCCACTGGAAATAAAGATTTAGAAAATTTCCGTAAATATGCGGAAGATCATGGGTATGAGCATCATCATCACCATAATTAGAGGAAGGCCAACCGGATTTGATTTTAATCCGGTTTTTCTTTGTTAATAAAAGTGCAAGTATGGTAACAAGTTCATTTAACGTAGTATATGACCCATGACAAGACATATCGGGGGAGTCAATGGTGCACTGGGAAGGGCAGAAATTATATCAAAAAATGTAAGGAGTACAAAGATGATGGCTAGGCTCTTAAAATGTAGTTATACCAACTTGGATGTCTGCAAAAGTGTCGTCATAACGGAATCTTTTCCGACTATTCACTCGGAACAAATATAAATTGAAGTGGTTTTTTGGGATCATGAGTTATATCTTTTTACGAAATGTTCTAGGATACATTTTGAATGGTAACTAAACATATCCCATCGGTTCTTAATTTTCCAAAACGACGAAATAATCTCTGAATGATTACTCATAAATTACATATGCATGAATTAGCAACTACATATAAAAAGAGGTGGCTTTTATGAGTAATTCTCATCAACATGAAGTAAGACCATACCTGACGACAAAGACGTTAGTTCCTGAAAACCAGGAAACACCTATCCATTTTATTAATGGCGATATAGTTAGTAATAGACTGTTTTATAGAAGAAATCATTTTCCTTATCCAAGATTTGCGTCTTCCTTTTATTTTCTGCCAATTGAGGGGCTAGTGCATAAACCAAAAGTTTTTTCTTTACAACAAATTTACTCATTGCCATCTAAAACGATAAAAGTGGTTTTAGAATGTTCTGGTGATAAGCGTGAGTTATTTAACCCAAAAGTGTATGGAGAGCAATGGGGACAAGGTGCGATAAGCCAAGGAATTTGGAAAGGTGTACCTTTAAGATCCTTATTGGCGTACACAGGATTACTTGATACTGCCAAAGAAATTGTTTTTGAGGGGCATGATTATGGAGAAAGACCTGATTCTAGCCAACTGTATCGTTTTTCAAGAAGTTTACCTATAGAAAAAGCCCTTGATCCCGATACCATTATTGCGTATGAATATAATAATCAACCGATCCCCTTCAAGCATGGTTTTCCGCTTAGGTTAATTGTTCCTGGATGGTATGCAATGGCATCTGTCAAATGGGTTAAAAAAATAATAGTGATTGATAAGGAATTTAAAGGACCTTTTCAAGCAGATGATTATGTTTACTTTCCGAACAAAGAGAACGATAGTGGAAAATTCCCTGTTACGACGAACAATGTTAACTCAACGATAAAATATCCTTTAAATAGGAAATTACTGCATTCAGGGGTGTATGAAATTACTGGCATTGCTTGGACAGGTAATGGTCATATTGCAAAGGTGGAAATTAGTTTTGATGGAGGTCAAACTTGGGATACATGTCAACTAACTTCTTCATCCGAGAAATATGCTTGGGTTTGTTGGAGTTATAAATGGGAGACACTTAAAAAAGGCGAATATACTATACTATCCAAAGCGACTGATTCTAAAGGAAATGTTCAACCATCAGAGCCGATGTGGAACAGAAAAGGTTATGGTTACAACGCCATAGATAGGATAAAAGTTAAGATTGAATAACACACATGTTTCACCTATTAATATTGAGTTTAAAAAAGATTACATACAAAAAAGATTGTATATTGTTAATCCTAAACTAACACGGCAGGTTATTTGAAGAAGGATTATTTTAAGTAAATGATGAATTTAGTAGGGTAAAAACATAGAAGTTAAAAAGGAAAGAAGTGCCTTATGTATGAGAAAAACCGAAATTGTCCCTTGGACAAAAAAATGGGAAGAATCTTACAGGAAAGAAGAGAAATTACTTAATGAAATCTTCATAAATGAATTGGTAGATATTTTTCATATTGGAAGTACCTCTGTACCAGCAATTGGTTATGCAAAACCAATAATTGATATTTTAATAATTGTTAAAAATATTGAAAATATTGATGAATACAATGATAAAATGCAAACTTTTGGATATGAACCTAGAGGTGAAAACGGTATTTCGGGAAGAAGATACTTTCCTAAAGGTAAAGATAAACGAACACACCATGTACATATTTATCAAATTGGTAACGAGAATATTGATAAACATTTAAGTTTTAAAAACTACTTATTGAATCACCCCGAAGAAGCAAAAAAATATGGAGAGTTAAAAATTGAATTAGCTATTAGGTTCAAGGATCATACACATCAATATCAAAAAGGAAAAGAAGCATTTGTTAATGAGCTTGTTGAAAAATCTCTCCGATGGAGGAACGAGAATAACAAGTAATTATTTTGTAGGGATCGATAGATTAGTTTCAACTATTATTTAATTGTATGTGGTAATGTTTAATCGAAGGGTTGTTATATTTCAGAGTGTTCAGGCTGTCGGTAAAGTTCCGACAGCCATTCTTGTGTCTAATTTAAGTATGCATATTTTATTCGGAAAATTATTTTCTAATGAAATGAAATTATTTTATTGATGAACTCGTTATAATAGATGAGATTTAAAAGCGAGAGATGCACATGGAGTATAGTCAGGAGGACAAAATGGAAGAGGAAATCCAATGGATTCAAGAAGTGCTATCCGGCAATAAAGATGCCTACGCACACATTATTAATAAATATAAAAATCAGTTATATGCCACAATTTTACGAATGACAAAAAATCCACAGGATGCACAAGACTTAGTACAAGAAGCATTTATCAAAGTATATCACCAGTTGGGTAAATATGATGGAAAAGGATCGTTTTCCAGTTGGATTTATCGGGTGGCGATCAACCATTGTATGGATGAGTTTCGAAAAAAACGTTATAAAATGAAGCAAGTAGAAATAAATGAAGAAAAAGTTGTGAATCCTAATAACCCGGAAATCATTTTCTTGAAAAATGAGAAAAATAGACAGATAGAACGATTAATTGCAACTTTACCAGAAGATGAGCGTTTAATTATTCTCTTACGTTATGTAAATGAACTAAGCTATATCGAAATAAGTGAGCTTGTCGATCTCCCTCTTTCAAACGTTCGTAATAAACTTCATCGGGCTAAGAAAAAAATGAGAGATACCGTAAAATGTGGAGGAGGCTATTTTCATGAACTGTCCAACGGGTGATAAACTTTCACAGTATGTTGATAATCTACTAATTGAACAAGAACATGTTGATATACGCACTCATTTAAAAAGCTGTGAAGATTGTATGCATGTAGTCAATGCTTTCACGGAGGAACAACAATTTTTAAAAGAAACTTTACAAACTCCAACTTTAGCTGATGATTTTGCTTCTTTAGTCCTCAACGAATTGGAGTCTTATGGTCAGACAGCTGTCCGTAAAAAGAGGAGTCCTTGGAAGCGTATGACGCTTGTCGCTGCTGGAACTGTATTAGTGATTGGGTTAGGAACAACACTACACCCTAGCTTTGCACAGTGGATAGGTGGCCTTTTCTCAACAGAGCAAGTGGATGAAGGTTTAAGAATGGCATCTGATGCAGGGTTAGTAAAACGAATCAATCAAGAAGTAACAGATAAAGGGATTACCTTAAAAGTGGAAGATGTTTTTGCCGATTCTTCCCGGGTGGCGTTATCCTATCAAATTTTAAATAAAAATGGACAATCACAAGATTCATATATTGAAATAACTGATTCGAAGAACAACATCATGGCAAGTGATCAAAATGGAAAAAAACTTGATGGATTAAGCATGGGTTGGTCAGAAGGAAGTGACTACGGGCTAATCGAATTTTCATTACGCGAACAAGAAGCATTGGAAAAGGTTACCGTAAATTTTGATTTAGTCGAGCTAAACGGAATTAAAGGTAACTGGGAGTTAGAGTTTCCTGTTGATTTAAAAGAGAGTCTTAAAAACACAACTACTCTCTCATTAAATGATGCAAAAACAAGCCTGCATGGTGTAACCATTAACATGAAGGAAGTTCGCTTTGCACCTTCCTCTAATGAATTATTGTATGAAACATCTTTTGTAAAAGAAGAACAAGTTAGAATAGAAGAAAAAATAAAGCAGCTTGAAGAGAAATTTGGTGTAGAAAGCACAGACTCCTTTACTAACTTTGGATCAGCCATTCAATATCATATTGAGAATGACAAAAATCAGGCTATATATCACCATAACACCTTCTTTGAAGATAAAGGACACACTAGTGATTTAGGAATGCTACAAGGTACTGGCCAACAGATGGGTCAAATCGGTCATAATGCGTGGAATGAGTCATTTATCCCGCAAAAAGAGAATGCCAAATTGACCTTTGTGTTAGATGGGGTTATAAAAACAGTACCTTCGGATTTTTCCATTAAAATAAAACCAAACGAGTTGAGGAAAAAACCTGTCTCATTTGAATACGAGGGTAATTATATAACGATTAAAAAGGCGAAAAAACAAAGTATGTATTCGCTACGTAAATCTCTAATCCCAATTAAAAAGGAAACGATGTTTAAAATTGAAATGGAAGGCGGCAAAGAAGCTCCGTCTTCAGATCTTGGAGCTTGGGTTATAGTGGATGACAAAGGAAAAAAATATTTCACTTATCCTAGCGGTTCCATTTTAGATGAAAAAGATGAGAACGGCCGCTATAAGACAACTATTGATCTCATTTCATATGATTTGGATGAAATTCCTGAAGAACTAACCTTACATTTACTTTCCGTGACTCGGTATTATGAAGTTAAAGAGAAGTGGAAGGTTCCGTTATATTCATCAAATTGAGACCCTCACCATGATGAGCTAAATTTCACCCTCAAGAGTTAAGTTCTTGAGGGTGAAATTATATACTACTTATGTATATGGCGCTAATAGCTTACTGGGAATTTTTCCGCTATAAGTGTTTCTACATAATATAGAACGTAACTGTTTTGTTCTACAAACTAGCAGATTGCTGCATACTTAATACACAAACGACCAGGTTGATGAACTACAATATTATAGAGCATTTGGATATATTGTGGAATGAAGTATCTGAAAGAATAAGTGACGATCATATTAATAGTGCGAAAATTTTTTATGATGAGGAAGATTTATTTTACAATAGATTGTTTGCAAATAGTTCTTGTTGTTTAAAGGATTATAGGGGAATTTATAAGGCATTTAAAGTCTGGTGGAGCAGTTTCGCAGGGCAGTTTTCTATAGAAAGATCTATTGACGAAAAAAGTCATGGATTATATGAAGAACTGAAAAGTTCACTATCCCAAAAAGGAATTATTCCAAAAAAAGAATTAAGTATTTGCTTAGTTTATGATGATTGTTTGTTATTTGATTTAGAGGTAACTTCTTATTTTGCTATTATTCCTATAAAAAATTTTTATGTTAATTATAATGATGTGGTTCACAACTTGGTGGCGCATATTGCTGAAGATAAAAATTAAAATTGCTTTGATATTGTGAAGTATTGTACTTAACGTATTGAAAACAAAAGGCTTATTACTCAATACACCGAATTTATAGATAAAATTGACTGAGGGTGAACGTTTTTGAGATACACAGATCGTTCTTTAAGGATTCTAAAATATGCAGAAATGGAAGCTGAAAGGACAACCAAGATTGTTTATCCAATTCATTTATTACTAGGGGTATTGCTCGAGAGGACAAGTGTGTGTGCTGAATTATATATTAATTATCCAAATCTTACTGAGATATTAAATAAAAGAGTAACGGGTATACAATTTGATAAGGATGATAAAGGATTTAATTATGAACCTTTTACACTAAATATTTCTCAAACCACGAAAAGAGTATTAGCGTACGCAGAGGATCAAATGAAGCGTTTCAAACAAATTTATTTAAATGAAGGACATATAGTGGACGCCATATTTAAAGTTAATGACAGGTTAACGAGAGCAATAATTGATGGATTGGATGTCTCTCGTATTCTTGAAATTGTGTCTCTGCCGAGAGATATGATCGTTTCTTTAAAAGATTATTCGTTTCCTTCCATTCCCAAAAGTAGAATAACATTTAGAAAGGCAAACCAAAAGGATGCTCCTTCCTTGAAAACCTTTGTAGAAAAGGAATTTGGAAATGGATGGCTAGATTCAATTGAAAACGGATTTTCACAAGAAAATATTCCAATTTTTATAGCTCTAGATAGGCAAGAGATTATTGGATTCGCTTGCTTTGATGTAGTTAGAAGAAAAAAAGGAATATTCGGTCCAATGGGTACATCTTTATCAAATAGAATGCAAGGAATAGGATATACTCTACTTCATTATTGTTTAGGTGAGATAAAGGAAATTGGATATGAATATGCTGTTATTGGTGAAGCAGGGCCTCTTGAGTTTTATGAAAAAGCTTGCAATGCTGTTGTTATCCCAAAAAAGTTCACTGATCATCGATAGAGCGCGTTAAAAAATGAACGAGCCTTTTTATGGAAGGATATCAAATAATAGAACTGTTACATTAGAATAACGGGTTAAATATCCTATAGTTAGTATTTGGGCTTAGGGTGAATACAATAATTCACAATTCAGAAATCAAACGCTAATCTTGAATAAGAATTATTTGATTGCTGCGGAGGCTTTATTTCTATATAGGTTTCAGCTTAAGAGGCTATTGAGTGAATTAATGATTTCAATTACGTAAATTATTTTCAAATTTATCAGGGGGAAATGATGAAGAATTTATTATTAGCAATTTTGGGTGCAATAGTTACTTGGTTTGTAATAAGTTTTTTTACACATGATTTAGAGTTTAATTATTTGGTTCCGCTTATCATAGGTATTGTAATTGGTTATGGTATTGGAAAAAGAGATAATGCGCCCACACATTGAATTTTTTCAGTTATTAACCGTGAAATTTAACAGATTTGTGAAGAACACTTAGAAAGGGAAAGAGGATTGTTAAGGATTTCACTAAAACTAATAAGCAGTGTAGTGAAAGGAGGAAAAGAGCTTCAATATATAGAAATATCATAATCTTGGTGAGTAAGGAGAGGTATAAATGAATGATAAAGTAATAATAAATATACCAATAAATACTAATGAAGTACCAGAATTAAGAGAGCTTGTTGGTTGGAGTAGACGAGACGAAGATTTCCCGACATTGTTTGAACGTTGTAATTTCTGGGCAGGGGTTAGAGACGAAAATGATAAACTGATTGCCTTTGGTTATGTTTGTGGTATGGGCTTAGAACATGGTTATCTGGAAGATATTATCGTTCATCCTTCTTATCAGGGGCAAGGAATTGGTGCTGCGTTAGTAAAGGAATTATTGCGTAAATCCAAACGTTTTGGATTAGGAATTGTAACGGTATCATACGAGCAGAACAAAACTAACTTTTATAATGCATGTGGCTTTACACCTGGTTCAGGAGGAGTTTGGCGATCATATACTGAATAATTCCTTCAACTAACGGACACTTTTCTTCAATCTTATTCAATCGAACGCCATTCTGGAACAAGGTTGTGCGCATTAATCATTTAAAAGGAAAATTATAGTATCCAGACACTTGAAGGCATCCTTAACTTTTATACATAGTTAAAATCTCTTCAGCTTGTTTTCGTAATCCATCTATTAATTCCATTGGTTCTATTATTCGTGCATGACGTCCAAGTCTTAAAAATAGGGGTGTTATAAAACCAAGTTCACCTTTATCAATGATTGTATCAATGTATCCAGTTCCATCTTCTTCTGTGACAACAAAACCCTCAAAATAAGGAACACTTTTACATTGACGTACACCCTCCATTGTTAAGTGTACATGTAACCGGATAGGTTTTTTTACTTCATGGAAGTCGAACCATTCTTCTAAACTCAGGAATTCAGCTTCACTTTTTTCGTTTGAAATGATTGAAAGAATACGATCTACTCGTAAAAGTAAAATTTTTTTCTTATCATAATCGTAAGCAGGCAAATACCATAAACCATCATGTGCATATACACCGATTGGTCGAATGTGTTTTTCCCTCATTCCTGTTTTGGATTCATATTGAATATGTACATCTCTATTCCCAATAGAATACTCTAACATTTCATTTAATAATGGCGAATCAATTGTTCGCTTAGGGTTCCAAAATGCAATATGTGAACGTATTTTATCTACTCTTGTTTTTGCTTCACTTTGAAGTGAGTTATATAATTTATGTTCAACCGAGGTAATCTCAGCATCAAATGGCAAACTGCGATAATATTTTAGCGATTGAAAAGAGAAGAAGATTGAAACAGCTTCTTCTTCAGTAAATAAAATAGGGGGAAGAAAAGAATTTGTTAATACGGTATAACCCCCATTCCGTCCTTGTTCAGCATAAATCGGCAATCCTATATCACATAAATCTACTATGTATCTATGTACAGTACGAATAGATATTTGGAATTCATCTGCTATTTCCTGCGCTGTAAATTTTTTTTTAGCCGTAACAAACATTAGAATATCTAATAAACGCTTGGATTTTGCCATTTTTCTCACCTTTTTTCGATAATCATGCCATTACTTGTCATGTTTTACAGTTAGTATAGTGTATACCTTATGATTTTATCAATAAGGGAAATGCTAAAAGAAAAAGGAGATCAAAGGATGTCACGTGAAATCGTTTTATTCATTGCCGCAAGTTTAGATGGGTTTATTGCAAAAGAAGATGATGACTTACAATGGTTAGAAGATACAGAGGGGGAAGGTGACGCAGGATACCAGGACATGTATCAAACCATTGATACAGTGATAATGGGGAAAAAGACGTATGATTATATAGCGAAACATATGGTACCATTTCCTTATCCTGATAAAAAATGCTATGTCTTCTCCACTACTGAAAAAGGTTCAAATGAATATGTGGATTTTGTGAATGAAGATGTAGTTGAATTTACAAAAAAGTTAAAAGCACAAGAAGGCTCTAAAATATGGATGGTTGGTGGAGGGTGTTTACTTGATTCTTTTTTAAAAGAAAATTTAATTGACGAATATATCATTACTGTCACACCTCATATTTTAGGTTCAGGTATTCCTTTATTTAAAGAAAAGAAACCACAAATCGATTTAAAGTTAGTTGATATAAAACGGTTTGGACAGTTTGCACAATTATATTATAAGGTGAATCAAGGTTAGAAATAACTTGGCATTCACCCCCGATCGAGCGCTTTTCTTGAATGGGAAAGGCGCTTATTTAATTATCGGAACAATTGGTTTATTGAAAAAGAGCCTTCTTGGAAAGCTGGCAGTGGATTTATTAGAGAAACGCCACATCAATTACTGTTTCATTCAATTACTCATGAATCACATCACAAAGGACAAATTGTTTCGATGATACGGTTACTTTGACATATTCCACAAAATACAGATATATTTTGGTTGTCTGAGAAGGAATTTTATAAAATACTCATCAGATATTACGGAAACCAGCTCAGCTCAATAGTCTTCCGATACGAAAGAAAAAAAGCTACAACAATTGCAGCAGCAGTTATATCAAATTGAGATTGAAATACAAAAATAGAAGGCAGAACAAAAATGAGAAGAGACTAAGTCAAAGAACCTAAGTAATAATCAAGATAGTTTGTCTATTAGTGAGGCTCAAAAGTTATATGAACAATTACAAGATGCGATCTAAAATCAAGGCTATCACTAATCAACATCCTGAACAAAGATAACTGAAATTCTTCACAAACAACCGGTAAGTTTATTATTAAAGTTCCGAGTAATGAAGGGTATCACCACTTAAATATAAGGAGTTATTTGTTCTTTAAACCAGAATATATATATAATACTCCGATATTAAAATAAAGGTGGATGAGAAATGAATAAAAGAGTTCTATTCGACTTTGAAATCGAGTTTACGAATGGTGGTGGAATTCAAGGACAGGAGTTCCGTCTTGATATTGAGGGAAATGATATCTCTGACGAAGAATTAGCAAGTTATATTGTAGAAGATATGAGATTGTTAATGGTCGGTGAAGTACGCATACTTAACAAGAAAATAATAAATGAAAAACATAAACGAAATCCTGCTGACGAGAATTATTGATTAATCATTTAACATAATTTCAAGAATAAACTGCCATTTGACTAACGATGAAGGGAGAGGAAATTCCCTTTATTATTAAAAATAAATTTCGTGTAAAATACATATTAACACAACTAAATGTGAGTAGATAAAAACGTCTTGATTCCTTGATATTATTGGAATGAGGCGTTTTTTTATATTAACGAACGTTAAGTGTTATTAACAAGTCCAGAGGAATAAAACACCAGAATTTATCCATATCTCTTCTTCCGCAAACAGGGCCTAATTGTTGAGGATTGTTTGAATGAATTTCCAGTTTGAATCGTTAATTTTTGCTTATAAGTACCTTTGAGAAGTAACGAGTTTAAACTTTACGTTGATTATGCATACGCAGAAGTATCAGGGGCATGATAAAAACACATAAAAATATATAATGGAAAGGACATTTTAACTTGGTAGTTGTGATATTTCTCTTTTTAGCATGGTTCTGTATTATGGTTCAAGTTAGTCTCTCAAAGAAGCTACCTTTGTCTGTTAACCTCCTTTTGTTTATGGCCATTGATGCTATCTTAACAAACAAACTGACGATTTCCGCGTTCAACCTTAAGCTATTCAAAATTAACACAAATAGCATTCCCCACTTCCTGTCTATGATCCTACATAATGATTTCACTGTTACTTTTGTTCTTCTCACCTTTGCTAACGTGTTTCTAACGACCTCTAAATCCAATATCCGCTGGGGAATATCAATCTATACGTTTTTGTTCCAAATATTCATCGGAGCGATGCTTCGATGGAATCACGTACTTACTGATAAAGGTTGGAATTTCTTTATGGAGTCAATAATGATCGTGATTGTTATGACTTATACAATTCTTTTAGGAAGACTTTTTCAACGAATGGCATCTAAGGAAGGATGGATTCGCTGATGGAAAACATCGTTTATGATAATCAATTCAATGGGAATGAGTGGTTCGTTATCGGTGTAGGTGTCATTGGTTTTGCATCGATTTGGTTGTTTCAACAGCGATATTCTCCTTTACAAACAACCTTTAACATACTTATAGGCGTTGCATTTGGACTCGTTTTTGATCATACGTTAAAGATACCTCCACTTGAACTTTACGATTTGGGAGACCAATCGAAATATCAATTGATGGATATTTTTTCTTATATGATGTATGCGCCGTTTGGATATTGGTTTATTTATGGGTATGAACAGATGCGAATGTTCAAAATAAAGACGATTGTTTATATTCTAATTTGGGCTATAATAGCTGTCGGGTTAGAATGGATGGGTGTAAAGATAGGTGTATACCATTACAAACACGGTTACAAATTGATTTATTCCTTCCCCATTTATCTTTTCTTGATGAGTATTCATATTTTATTGTATCGTACGGCATTTGCACAAGATCGTAGGCAGATTAATAGCAGCCGTCCACTATATAACAAAAAATGATTTTTCAACTGTGTAACATTATAATTTTGATCTAAATGTGTATCATCACCAGGAATCTTCAGTTTTTCTTTAGGATTTTCCTCAACTTGATTTTGGAATGTTTAAATGCAATTAGGCAAATGTGCCATAATAGTGGAATTTTTAACATCTAATCAGGTACACTGTCAACATAAGTTACCCCGACATATGGGAGGTACAGATGAGTTCAATAATCTTGTAATCGTACATAAAGATGTCCATAGATTAAGTGAAAAGACGATTGAACGATATAGGAACATCCTTCAATTAGATGGAAAATTATTGAAGTAGCTAAACCAATTTCGTAAAGTTTGTAATTTAGTTACGTTAGTCTAAAAGAAAAAGATGGGACGCCTAATGCGGTGAAAGTCGCACGTTGGGTGTGGAGCAGGGGAAAAGATGGAGATAATAGATCAAAGTCTTATCTATTGCTATTAAACGATCTGTTTGTTGAATAAGAATTTAAACCCTTCATTAAAATTAAAATAAAAAGGTTGAGTGTACAAATTTTATAGAATGAATCTATGGAATTTAAATTTGCACTTTTTTCTTTTTGCCTAATGTTAAAGAAACAAAATTTATTCTTTACCAATCGTTCTAGAAATGATATTATGAATTTGAAAGGTAATTAGCTAATTTTTGTCATAATGAGAACGTTCATTCTAAAAACGAACACTTAGCATTTTCTCTAGTTTACAGATTTAAAAATCCTTTTTTAAGGAGGTGATGCTGTTAAAACATATAGTTCATACAAAATTGGTGAATATGTAGTAACTCTTTAAGCTAATCTTTACTGTTCATTCTTAAAATGATATTATTGGCGAGGGACGAGAAAGTCAATATTCTTCACTTTGTTGATTGATGATTATCTTTGAAGTTAGCATTAAGATTTTCTGGTTACTCTAAGATTACTCAAAGGAAATGATAGTATGGCTAGAAATAAAGAATTTGATGAAAATGAAGTATTACGAAAAGCTATGGAACTATTTTGGAGACAAGGCTATGAAAAAACCTCCATGCAAGATTTAGTAGAGTATATGGGTATCCATCGTCGTAGCTTATATGATACGTTTGGCGACAAGCACACTTTGTTTATAAAAGTGTTGGATCATTATAATGAAATTATAGGAAATAGAATAGAGAATGAAGTAATCCAGCTGAATTCGGTAAAAGATGCTATCAGGCAATTATTTAAAATGATAATTGTCAGAGATAACCAACAACTTATTGGATGTTTGACCGTTAATACGGCAGTTGAGTTGTCTTTACATGATGAACAAGCAGCTGAAAAGGTAGTGGAGAGTTTTTCTAAGACCGAATTAATGCTAAACAATCTAGTGCTAAGAGGTCAAAAAGCTGGAGAAATATCTAAATATCATGATGCAAAAAAAATATCGGAATTTCTTCATAATTCCTTAGTAGGTCTACGTGTTATGACTAAAACTACCGATGATACAGAAAAATTAAATAATATTATTGATATAACACTCTCGGTATTAGATTAATTTTTTTACTCTTTTAAGAACGATCATTCTCAATAAGTCGATAATCAATCTAGCTATACTGCACTTTTCAAATATTAAGCAAAGTTTGCTTTGATACATTTATTAAAACAGTTAAAGACTATATGATAATTTAAATTTATAACTATAAAAGTAGAAAAAGGGTTATAATCTGACAATTTAAGTGATGGATTCACTTTCTTTCCACACCCTTTTTAGAACATTCATTCTAAAAAGGGGTGTCATTCAGCTAATTTATAATGAAAAATTAAGAACTCAATGTTCGAAGGAGAAGAAACTCAAATGACAACATTTACTATCCCATCTGAATCAGAATTTATCGAAGTTGAAGGTACTAGTTATGCTTATAGAAGGTTTGGTGAAAAAACGGGAGTACCTGTCGTATTTCTAGTTCACTTTAGAGGAACGATGGAAAATTGGGATCCTAATATGGTTGTTCCAATAGCGAAGGAACGTCCAGTTATCCTATTTGATAACAAAGGGGTTGGTGAGACGAAAGGGCAAACACCTGCTACGATTGCTGAGATGGCACAAGATGCAGGAAAATTTATAAAAGCACTTGGTTTAGATCAAGTCGATATACTCGGTTTTTCAATTGGTGGAATGGTTGCACAAGAATTGGCATTACAAGAAGGTAATTTGATTAGACGAATCATCATGGCAGGTACTGGACCTGAATCTGGAATTAATCCTGAGCTGGAAATATTTGAAAGAATGAATCGACACGGTGGGAATGCAGAGAATGCTTTGGATGACTTCATGTTTTTCTTTTACGGTTCAACTGAAACAAGTAAATCTGCGGGAATGGCATCTTTACAAAGAATTATCAATCAGAAAAAGGTTGAAAGTTCTGACCAAGTACAACAAGCCCAATTAAAGGCTTTGGCAAATTGGTCTCAACCAAAATCCAATAATGATTACAATTGGTTACAGAACATTAAACACCCTGTGCTTGTGACAAATGGTAATAACGATGTTATGGTTCCAACCAAAAATAGTTATATTTTAGCTGAGCACTTACCAAAAGCACAACTCATTATTTATCCTGATTCTGGTCACGGACACCTATTTCAATTTCCAGAACTATTTGCTGAGAACGTCAATTCGTTTCTGAATTCAACATCTCTATAAAAATTAATAACGATTAAAAAGGAGGAATTTAAATGAACAAGTTATTTGAATCAGTCAAAATTGGAAACATAGAACTAAAAAACCGTTTAGGTATGGCACCAATGACAAGGAGTAGAGCACTGCCAGATGGCACACCTAGTGATTTGGCAGCAGAGTATTACAGCCAGCGTGCATCGGTTGGGTTAATAATAAGTGAGGGCACTCAACCATCAGAGGATGGTCAGGGTTATACAAATACACCTGGTATTTATACAGAATCACAAATTGAGGGGTGGAAAAAGGTAACATCAAAAGTGCATAACGAAGGAGGACGAATCTTTGTTCAACTTATGCATGTAGGCCGTGTCTCACATCCTGACAATACGCCTCATCATCGTCAAGCTGTTGCCCCCTCTGCTATTGCGCCTAATACAGAAATATTTACAGTACAAGGGATGAAGGAGATTCCTACACCTAGAGCGTTGAGTGAAGGAGAAATAAAGGACGTTATAAATGAGTTTCGCCTGGCAGCACGAGCAGCGGTGGAAGCTGGTGCAGATGGGGTTGAAATCCACGGTGCAAATGGTTACCTTATTCAACAGTTCTTAAGTGAAAATGCTAATCAACGTCAGGATGCGTATGGTGGAACGATCGAAAATCGTTCAAGATTTGCCATTGAAGTAGCAAAAGCAGTTGTTGATGAGATTGGTCCAGAGAGAACGGGCATACGCTTTTCTCCTCAAGGAACACTAAATGGAATAGATGAGGGAGAAACAAGTAGTGAAATGTACCGTTATTTAATCAGCGAGTTAGATAAGCTCAACCTTGCATATCTACACATCATGCACTTCGGAAACGAATCATTATTACAAGAGATCCGTCAACTTTGGTCACAAGCACTTCTTGTTAACCGAGCAGGACGTACTTTAGACCAACTAACGGTAGACTTGGATAATAAAATTGCGGACGTTATAACTGTAGGGACTTGGATGATAGCCAACCCAGATTTTGTCGAGCGATTTAAATTGGATGCCCCACTAAATACACCTGATAGAAATACCATTTATGCAGGAGGAGCGGAAGGGTATACAGATTATCCGTTCTTAAAAGAATAAAACAGCCAAGGATTAACAGTTAACGGCATCGACAAAACTTGTAGGTTAATAATGGTGCTTTAGGATACAAAGACTAGAGTATCAAAGAATGAAATAAACGAATGATAAAAACCATCAATGCTAAGAGTTGGTGGTTTTTTAAGAGGAGATTGGGAATATGAAAGCCGCTCAAATACAAAAATACTCGAAAAATATTGAAGCACAGATTGTTGATATCCCTATACCAAGTATTAATGATAATGAAGTACTGGTAAAGGTAAAAGTTGCTGCAATAAATCCACTTGAAATATTAAATATTACAGGAAGTGTAAAATTAATACAAGACTATGATATGCCTCTGGTATTAGGAAATGAACTAACAGGAATTGTCGAAAAAGTGGGTAATCATGTAAATGGTTTTAAGGTTGGAGAGCCTATTTATACAAGACTCCCTATAGAAAAAATTGGGGCATTTGCAGAATATGTTGCAGTTGATGCTAAATCCATATGGCATTTGCCGAAAAATTTAGATTTCGTTACTGGAGCTGGTGCACCTTTAACTGGTTTGACGGCATATCAAGGCTTAATAGAAGAGTTAGAAGCAAAAAAGGGGCAAACAGTATTTATTCCAGGAGGATCAGGAAGTTTTGGCCAAATGGCAGTTCCTATAGCTAAAGCAATGGGATTAAAGGTGATTGTTTCTGGTAGTCCTTCAGCTAAAGAAAGAACGTTGAATGCTGGTGCAGATCAATATATTGATTATACAAAGGAAAATTATTGGGAAATCCTAGACGAAGTTGATTTTGTAATAGATACTCTAGGTGCTGATGAATTCGAACGCGAGTTATCCATTATCAAACCAGGTGGTCGTTTACTAAGTCTTCGTACTGCACCAAATAAACAGTTTGCTATAGATAAAGGTCTTCCTAAATGGAAGCAAATTATTTTTGGATTAGTTGGCTCGAAATTTGATAAGAAAGCAAAGAAAAAAGGTGTGCAATATCGCTTTATTTTCGTAAGAGCTGATGGAAAACAATTAGAAAAAATTACAAAAATCATTGAAGAATACAATATTGTTCCAGCCATTGACCCATCCAACTTTACAATTTATGACATTAATGATGCACTAAAATTAGTAGTGAAAGGAAAGACAAAAGGAAAAGTAGTAATTAAATTTTAAAGGTAAGTAGGAGAGGAAGTAACAATGTCAATTCAATCTTCTTACATTGACCTAATTGAAAAAAGAAAATCTTAAGACTTGGGGATGCTGACCCAGAAAGGTTCAATGCCTTTTTGATTAGTTTTCCTGTGGTAATAAGTAAGCACGAAATATGTTTTTAAAATTATCTGGTTATTAATAACTTAATGAAAAAATTCATTAAGTTAGCTTTATTAAGAGCCGGAAATACGAAACAACAAGCATTTGTTTTATGGTTTTTCTGATTTACTTGTTTTTTACAACTGAAAATGGCACACCGCAAGGTCCATATCTTAAAATTGGATATCTTTTGTATCCTCGGCTGAGTCATTAGCTTATCTTAAAGAGGACTTATATTTTTTTCCGAGCAATATACCGATTGGATTTTGTATCATGATATCGGAATGATATTGATAAAGTCATTATGGGGAACTATTGATTTAATAAGTAGATTTAGTTTCATAATGGTCTTCAGGCGAGTGTGTTTATGGAGGAATACATGAAAAAGATATCAACTATTTCTTTTGTGTCTCATAACAAAAATAGCCCATAAACCATAGGTTTAAAGGGCTATTCCTTATGAAAAATGAAAAATACCTGTAACTTTTTCTCTTCAGTAGGGTGTGAATAGCTATTTATAACAATCTCAACTGAATGATACGACAGCGTTTACAATAAATATATCAAACTTCCTTTTAATCAATAGAACCATTCTTCATCTTATCAATTTCTGAACGATATTTTTCCAATGGGTAATACTTCATACAAATAACAATCACCAAGCAAATAATAGCAGGGATACCAAATCGAACGAAGTTTAAAGTGAACATGGTTGCGTCCGGCTGTTGTCCAATCGCACCTGGGATATATCCAGAAACAGCTAGCAATGCTAAAATCCCTGAGTTAGTAATCGTGTTCCCACATTTTTGCGCAAATCCTTTAAGAGAAGCAATCGTTCCATTTAATGATGTTTTTTCTTTTAAATAAATGAAGTCAATTGTATCATTTACTAAAATATTCACCAATGCATTTGACATGGCACCAATAGCTGTAGCGATAAATGAGCAAACATATAAAACAATTAAATTATCACCAAAAATAAAAGCGATTCCATAAAAGAAAAATGTAATTAATTGTGTAACAAGCATGGCTCTTTGGCCGGTTTTAAAGATTTTCAAGGCGATTGGCATACATACCACCATAGAGACCAGTGCACCGATTGAAATGATCCCCATATATAATGAAATCAAGTCAGGTCTACCAATATAATACATCATAAAGTACACAGAAGAAGCGAACATAAATCCATATCCAACTGCTGCCAAACACCAAACTAAGATAAGAGGATAAATTTCTTTATGCTTAAACAATTTCTTTAAGTCCTTCGTAAATGGACTTTTTTCTGATGTTGTAATGTATTTTTCTTTCGATGTAATAAATAATCCCCAAAAACAAAAGATTGTAATGATACCGTAAATAACCATTAAAGGAATATAACTTCCTCCGAAAAATCCAGTAAGCTGCGGTGTAAAGGTTGAGCCAATTGTAAAGGCAATAGCGGTGAAAGCTGCACCTAACGTAATGACACTATTACGCTCTTTATCATTTTTAGTAACGGCAGGAAGAACAGCCATTTGTGGCATGGTTAAAGCCGTTGTACACATATTTAATAAAATATATAAACCACCTATATAAATAACTTTACCAATTCCATCTATTCCAGTAGGGTTGATAAAAAGTAGAACACTTGCAATGACGAAAATAATAGGTACAAATAAGAAATATGGTCTGTAACGTCCCCATTTTGTATTCGTTCGATCGGCAATCGTTCCCATAACGGGATCGTTTATGGCATCCCATAATGTAGCAACAAACATAATGCCGGCTGCAGCAGCTGCTGATATACCAACCGTATCTGTCATATAGATAGAGAAGTAACTAGCAATTGTGGCTAGAACCAGCATGTGGCCTCCATTTAGAGATGTAGCATGGAACCATTTAAATGCTGTTGATACTTCTTTTTCTGAGTGCTGATTTGAGACAGTAACTTCTTGTTGTTGAGTTGTATTTGTTTGTATAGACATCTTTCACACTCCTTATCATTTGTTATAAACGGCATAGCTTTAAAAAATATCAACAAGCGCTTGTTAAGTTGTTAATCGTATAGTAGCAAACGTTTACATAGAAAACTATAGTCAAAACAAAGATCTCGTTTGCTCAAATCAAAGATCTGGTTATTATGACTCTTGAAATTATAGAAAATGGAAAATATAAGAAAATATAACTATTAAATTTAAATCTTTGATTCGAGCAGTAATTTCTTTCATTTCACTATTATATATTCGTAGTCGTTTTGTTAAGATGAAAACAAACAGAGAAAGAAAGGGTCGAAGAAAATGTTGAAAATCAGTAATCCAACTTGTGAATATCAACCATTCCTGCTAGGAATCGACATCGCGAAACCAAGATTCTCATGGATGAGTGAATCAGACAAAAGAAATACAATACAAGCATCATATCAAATTATGGTGGCAGAAGATAATCAATTTAATAAGATAGTTTGGGATTCAGGTGAGCTAACGTGTGATCAAAGTACTCATATCAAATATAATGGAGAGCCTTTAAAATCCTTTACAAGATATTTTTATAAAGTAAGAATCTCGGATCAGTTTGGAAGATACTCAGAATGGAGTATGACGAACTGGTTTGAAACCGCTTTTTTAGAGGGTGACGACTGGAAGGCAAAATGGATTACACCGAAAAAGCAGGATGTTGAGGAGGAGGTATTTGCTCTTCGAAATACGTTAACCTTAAAAGACGACATTCAATCTGCACGGGTTTATGTGACATCTTTAGGTATTTACCAACTTTATATAAACGGAACTGAAATAGGCGATGCCTTATTAACACCAGGGTGGACCAGTTACCATCACCGCCTGCAATACCAAACATATGACGTCACAAACAATCTGGCAAAAGGCAGCAATGCACTTGGTATTTTATTATCTGAAGGTTGGTTCAAAGGAATGGGCTTTGATAAGCGGTATAAATATGGGGAAAACTTATCAGCCTTACTTGAATTGCATGTTGTTTATCAAGATGGTAAAAAAGAGATTTTCACGTCAAATGAAGAGTGGAAGTCAGGAGAAAGTGCTTTTGTAGCGGCAAGTATTTACAATGGTGAAACATATGATGCAAGACTTGAGAATAACTGGAGTAAAGCGGATTTTCTTGATGAAAGCTGGGAGCAGATCGATTGTTCTTTTAGACCTGATGCCAAGCTGGTTGCACAGCAAAACGAACTTGTTCGAGTGACAGAACGATTACTCCAATCGAATATATCGTTACACCGAAGGGTGAGAAAGTCCTGGATATGGGACAAAACATGGTAGGCCGGATGAGAATGCGTGTGACGGCACCAAAAGGAACAAAAATTATCCTTAAGCATGCGGAAGTGCTTGATAAAAATGGAAATTTCTATACAGAAAATCTTCGTACTGCAAAGCAGGAGGTTATCTACATTACAAAAGGTGATGGAGAAGAGACTTACGCCCCAACCTTCACATTTCAAGGCTTTCGATATGTAAAAGTAGAAGGGTATCCATCAGAAGATTTATCTTTGGATGATTTTACGGGTGAAGTCATTCATTCAGATATGGAACGTACGGGTGAATTTATCACAGATAATGAATTAATAAATCGCCTGCATAGCAATGTGGTTTGGGGACAACGAGGAAACTTTGTTGATGTTCCAACTGACTGCCCGCAACGAAACGAGCGACTAGGTTGGACTGGTGATGCCCAAGTATTTATTGGAACCGCTCTATATAACTACCAAGGAGCATCTTTCTTTAAAAAATGGCTGTTAGACTTAAAAGCTGATCAAAAACCTGATGGACAAGTACCTTTTGTGATTCCTGATATTATTCCGGGTAACCAAGTAGCTTCAGGATGGAATGATGCTGCGACGATCATTCCTTGGACAATCTATCAAGTGTACGGTGACAAGCAAATTCTTGAAGATCAATATGAAAGCATGAAAGCCTGGGTGGAAAAAGTACGAAGTCTTGCAACAAATGAAACAGTATGGAAGGCAAAAATTCAATTTGGTGATTGGCTGGCACTTGATGGTGATCCGCATTCACCAGTTGGTGCTACACCAATTCCGTTAATTGCAACAGCCTATCACGCATATTCCACCCATATTTTAGCCAAAGCAGCGTCTGTTTTAGGCTTTGAAAAAGATGCGGATGAGTACTTTGCTTTATATGAAAAAATCGTTACCGATTTCCAAGCAGAATTTACAACCGCAACTGGAAATGTGATCGGTGGTACGCAAACAAGCTATATCATCCCGCTTGCATTTAATCTATTAAAAGGGGATGCAGCACGAAAAGCTGCACACGAGTTACATCGTATGATCGTGGCAAATGATTACCACCTGACAACAGGATTTTTAGGAACCCCACATTTGTGTTCTGTACTATCACAACATGGTTATCATGAGACAGCATTAAGATTATTGCTTCAAGACGAATACCCGTCATGGCTGTTTGAAGTGAAAAACGGTGCGACGACGATTTGGGAACGCTGGAACAGTATGAATCCAGATGGTACGTTTAATGATTCCGGCATGACTTCGTTCAATCATTACGCATATGGAGCAGTGGCTGAATGGATGCATAACACAATCGCAGGTATTTCGGTTGATGAAACAACACCAGGCTATAAGAAGTTTAAAATTGCACCGAAAATCAATCCACTCGGCATGACTGAAGTGAAAGCCAGCTATAAGTCACTTTATGGCGAAGTGGTGAGTAAGTGGAAACTTAACGAAAATGAGGTCACTCTGAAAGTAACAGTTCCGGTTAACACAGAAGCGGACGTCATCTTACCAGCTCAGGCTTCAAACATCACTTTAGATGGAGACGGAAAACAACAATCAACATTTACTTTAGGTTCTGGAAACTATTTCTTTACCTTCCTGCTTGACGACGTAAATCAAAAGGTGTTTACAAATGAAAGTGTTTTAGGTGAGGTTATTTATTATCCAGAAGCAAAAGCAGTAGTTGAAAGTTACTTGACCAATTTTATGCACGGTGAAATGCCACCACACGTTGCGTTCCAAATGATGAAAGGGATGACGTTTGGAGAATGCAAAGTAACACCGGAGACTGGGATCACTTCTAGTCAAGTGGATGAAATACTGGGAAAAATCAATAAAATCGTGAATGGTACTTCAATAAATGAAAAACATCATGCTAAAATTTAAACAGGGAGTAATTGAAAATTCAATTATGATCTTGTAAAAAGCACATCAAGATAGCTCGCATTTGAAGTGATAGTAGTAAATGAACTGCAAACAAGGGGGAGAATCAATGAAATCTGAAGTGATAAAGTTCTATGATGACCGAGATGATGTAACATTAACAACTTATGTGATCGCAGATTCACCGGAATTATTGGGTGGAAAGAAGAGACCTTCTATTCTTATTTGTCCGGGAGGAGCCTATTTAGCTTGTTCTGACAGAGAAGCAGAAGCAGTGGCATTAAGGTTTGCGGCTATGGGATATCATGCCTTTGTCCTTCGATATTCAACCTATATGGGAGGAGAAGTTGGATTTCCAAATTTTCAAGAAGAAATGAAAGTGAAGGAACACTCCATTCACCCGACACCTATGAGAGAAATAGGTAAAGCGATGCTGACGATTAGGGAACATGCTGAAGATTGGCTTGTAGATGTAAATAAAATCGCTATCTGCGGATTCTCAGCTGGTGCACACAATTGTGCTATGTATTCCGTGTATTGGGATAAGCCTATTATGCATGAATATTTCAATGAAAAACCGGATATGTTCAAACCCGCCGCTACGATTCTGGGATACACTTTAAGTGATTATCTTTTCATGCGCTCATTCCCAAAAAGTCCTATTGATTCAAAGCTATTTGAAGCTGCTAATCTCGCATTTACAGGCAACAAAGAACCTGATGAGGAAACACTTAAAGAAATAAGTCCGGTTTTCCACGTGTCAGAAAGTACGCCACCTATGTTCTTATGGGCGACGTCAGAGGATACATTAGTACCAGCTCAACACACACTAAGGATGGCACATGCACTAGCCGATAAAAACATTCCTTATGAAGTTCACATTTATGAAAAGGGACCACATGGTTTAAGTCTCTCGAACCAGGCAACAGCTCAGGCAAAAAGCCAAATGTACCGCGATGCGTCTAGATGGATTGTTGAAGCGGAAGCGTGGTTGGAAAAAAGATTTGCTTTGGAACTACCTGAACTAACACCCTTTGAATTAATGGAAAAAGAACACAAGCGTTAAATATTTAAAATTTAAGATAATAAACAGGACGATACTGTATGAATATGATTCTTGCGTATCGTCTTTTCTTATATGTTTGAAATGGATAGGTTTGTGTTCGATAGAGTCATAGTGCTAGAGCATTTTTTCCGTTATTCTAATACTAGTTGCACACATTAGATTCGAGCAATAATCTCTTTGGTTTTAACATTATTTACCTTTGAAACAACTGCTAAAATAGAAAAGGTTGATTTGTAAATATAGACTTACGAGGAGGAATTATGTTGAGTAATTTAAATATGAAAACGCTACCAAATAACAAGGTACCTTATCTATTAAAAAGTGGAGAAGGAGAACGATATCTATTTGGAAGACAACTAGCAACAATAATTGCCAGTGGGGAAAGTACGGGAAATTTAGTAGAAATGGTCATTCTCTCCGGTGGAAAAGAAGATCATTTCCCTCTTCATAAACATGAACGAACTCATGAAGCCATTTATGTTCTACATGGCAGGTTGGAACTGGACATTTCTGGGCAAAAATATTTGCTTACAGAAGGAAACTACGCCTTTATCCCGGCTGGTACTATACATGCTTATAATATGCAAAGTCATCGAACACAAATTCTTTCCATCAGCTCAAAAGGGGAGATCTCAAGTTTATATCGTACAATAGGGAAGCCTTATGAAAAATATGTTCACCCACCAAAAGCGATCAATGAATTGTCACGAGAACAATATGAGGAAGCTTCACTCATTGCGGATGTTTCTTTTCTTTTTGACAAGCAAACAGAAGGTGCTGCACAAATTGTTGAAAATGGCTCTATTCCTGAGGAGGCAGCGCCTTTTATTCTTGAAACAGGGGAAGGAATCCGATTAGTTGCAGCAGAACAACTCTTTATTCTTGTCACAACACAAAAAAATACAAATGGTGAATTTATCACTGCACTAACAGAAGGACCTAAAGGAGATTTCATACCAGAACATTATCATGAAAAACATTCAGAAACTTTTTTCTGTCTAGAAGGTCAAATGACCATGACGGCAAACGGTGAGGAAATCGTATTATCTCCGGGGGATTTTCTGCATGTTCCAGCTTTTACGAAGCATTCATATCGATTAGATTCTCACTATACAAAGTTCATCGGCTTTTTAGCGACAGGATTGTTTGAACCATTCTTCAATACGTTATGTGATGTGTATGATGGTTATATCTTCCCAAGTGATCCGCCTCCATTCCGTTTTGACAGGATTCTTAAAACACTACATACACTTGATTTAAAACCATCAGGCGCTCCTCCGGTCAAAGAGCAGCCTGTAGAAGGGTGAGAAATTATGTTGCAATCAAGTGAAATCACAAATGATGAGGTTGAAATCATTCACGATTTGGTTTATTCCGTACAAAATGAAAAAGAGTTACTGGCTGACTTATATATCCCTAAAAACAGCCAATCCCCCCTTCCCGTCATTATTTGGCTCCATGGCGGAGGATGGCGCTTTGGTGACCGGAAGCTCGGCCCGGATTTCACAACTTATTTTGCAAGCCGTGGCTTTGCGATGGTCAGTATTGAGTACCGTTTAAGTGAAGAAGTCATTTTTCCTGCTCCTATACACGATGTCAAAACGGCTATAAGATGGGTGAAGACGATTGCAGAAACCTATGGTCTTGATTCGAATAGAATCGGCCTCTGGGGTTCATCTGCAGGTGGTCACCTTGCTGCATTGGCCACAACATCGGGCACGGAAGAGTTTATAGAGAATAACCCTGAATACCCTGGAATATCCAGTGATGTCCAAGCGGTTGCGATTGGCTATGGACCGGTAGACTTTCTTAAAATGGATGAACAAAATGAAAAGAATGGAATTATCGAAGAAGATCCCGAATCAGCCCAAATTCCAACAGATAAAAAGGCAACCGATCCTGATTCATTTGAATCATTGTTTATCGGTGCACCAATCTCATCATGTCCTGATCGTGTAAAAGCAGCCAACCCTATTACATATATAAAGCCAGGTATGTCACTGCCGCCATTCCTTATTATGCACGGTTTAAGTGACACTGCTGTTCCTGCAAAGCAAAGCGAAATGCTCTACCAAGCCATTGCGGCGGAAGAAAATGATGTATCTTTTTATCTCATAAAAGGACTTGGCCACGGTTTTCTCAACAGAACGAATTTAGATGATGATGGACCAAAACTAGCAAACTGTCACATTTCAAAAGATGGTGTCGAGACGAACAATGAAGAGAGAGCACATTTTATCTTCTGGACTATTGAACAATTTTTCGTGAGAACTTTAAAGAAGTTTTAACTAGAGAGGGTGTCCCAAAAGTATTGTCTTTTGGGTTAAATCCTCTTTTTTGAGTTTGAAACAATCTTAGATATAAGGTCGTAATTTGTCGGATTATGTCTAATAGTAAATAAAATTCAATAATCGCAAATAAATTTTCAAAATAGCAAATAAATTCCCGGAATCGAAAATAAATGTCCAAAATCGTAAATAAAACAAATTTTATCTGGAAAATGGTAGATTTCTAAGGGCCAGAGGGACAGGTACACTGTCCCTTTTTCCTACGAAAAGGTCAATAACCCGGTTCAGACTTAAGAAGGTGCATGACCACCCGCCTCATCATCACTTCTATACTCCAAAATATCACCAGGCTGACAATCTAATGCCTTGCAAATCGCCTCTAAAGTGGAAAAACGAACGGCTTTTGCCTTGCCATTTTTTAATATAGAAAGATTCGCCATCGTGATTCCAACTCTTTCCGAAAGCTCTGTTACACTCATTTTTCGTTTCGCCAACATCACATCGATATTAATAATAATTGCCATAGTATTCACCTCTAGACCGTTAAATCATTTTCAGATTTGATTGTAATTGCTTCTTGTAAAAGACGTTGAAGAACAGCAGCGAATACAGCGATAACGAGTGAAGCAAAGATAGGAATCATCCCAATGATGACAAGACCTGGCGCATCATCCAACTCTGCTAAAAGGAAAACAAATGGAATGATGACCACATACAAACCGCTTATGGTTAATGCGCAGAATTTGATCACCTTTAAAGCTTTAACAGACAATTCCGAGAAAGCGTTGTTTTTGTCAATATAGCTTAAAAGCTTAAATGCCTGGAACAAGGCAATGTAAAAAGGGATTACTGATACATACATTCCGATAACAATGGGATACAGGATATGAGCATAATCCGGATTTGCGGGGTTATTAGCTAATTGAACCAATCCAAAAATAATCAAAGCAAGCACAGGTGTTCCGATAAGGAAGACAGCTGCCTTTAAAAAGAGTGTTGAACCTATTTTCATAAAAAAGCACCTCACAGAATAATTTTCGTTTTTAAATTTATCACATAATTTATTGATTTACAATAAAACTTTATTTATATTTATGGTTTTTTTGTTGTTAAATAAAAATTCTACTCACATTTATGAAAGGTAAATACAAAATTATCCAAATTTAGAATTGACGAAATGATATTATACGTCATATAATATGTTTATTCTAATAATATACGTCGTATAATATTATAAAAGAAATTGGAGGTGTTCAAATGTCATTCCAATTGGGTTCCTCTTTACTTGATGCCTGTGTCCTTGCCGTATTAGCAAAAGAAGATGCATATGGCTACTCACTCACTCAGCAAGTACGTGAAATTATGGATATCTCAGAATCGACACTTTACCCGGTACTTCGCAGATTGCAAAAGAAAGAATTTTTAACAACATATGACCGACCATTTCAAGGAAGAAATCGCCGGTATTACCGGATTACTGATAGTGGAATGGAAAAGCTCCAAGAACTTCGCAGTGAATGGGTGGAACACAAACAAAAAATTGAATCTGTTTTACTAGGAGGAATAAATGGTGAGTAAAGAAGAATATTTGAAAAAGCTCCGGGCGAAAATCAAGAAATTGCCAAGTGAAGAAATAGAAGAAGCAATAGACTATTATCGTGAGTATTTTGATGAAGCTGGAGAAGAAGATACCAAATCAGTTATTGCAAGACTCGGTTCGCCATCCTATGTTGCATCTCAAATTTTGGCCGATTATGCAATAAAAGACTTGGATAACCAAAATAGTACAACGAAAAAGAACGTTTCAGCCATTTGGTTTATCATCCTTGCCATTTTAGCCTCGCCGATCGCTTTGCCACTTGTCCTTGTGATTATTTGTCTTGTATTTACCTTAATTCTTGTTTGTGGAGTAGCTATTCTTACTTTTTTTATCCTTGTTGTAAGTTTACCAATTAGTGGATTGTTCAGCTTGTTTGCTGGCGTGTCGGTCATAGTACAAGATTGGCAAACATCCATTTTCTTTAGTGGTATCGGCCTAATTTCCATTGGTATTGGTGTGCTATTATTTTCTCCTTTTCTACAATTCACCAAGAAGACTAGCTCAGGAATTGTGAAAGTATTGAAAAGGCTGTTAGATAAAATGATTAGACGCAAGGAGGGGATCTAAATGAAACACACGAAAATCGCACTCGCAATGATTATGATCGGAATCCTTCTTGCTGTCATAGGATTATTCAGTGGAACCAAATTTTCGATTATCAAAACAGATAATGGATTGAAAGCAGTAGGAAAAGAAGATCGACAGAATGGGGAATGGGTATTGGAAGAATTCAATAATATTGAGATAGATCTCGCAGATGCAAAACTAGAGGTAATTCCTTCTGATGAGTATAAATTGGAGATTGAGAGTTTGGAAGGGACAAAAATTACACATACAGTTAAAGATAAAACACTAACGATTAAAGATGGAACATCCCGTTCAGAATTTACATTTGCCATGAACTTTATTGGAAATATACAAAAAACAATGATTAAAATATATCTACCAGCAGATAAAAAATTTGACAATGTAAGTATTGCTAATGATTTTGGAGATATCATGCTGGACGGTATGACAACAGATAAATTGACGATCTTATCCAATGATGGAGATGTAGACATCAAGGAAATTCAGGCAATGGACGTAGCAATTCAAAACGATTTTGGCGACACTAATGCCTCGAACGTAAAAACAAACAAGTTAACGATAGAAATTAATGATGGGGACGCTGAACTTAATACACTTGATATTGCGCAAGAAGCTGATCTGACAAATGATTTTGGTGAAATTTCATTACGTGATTTTACTAGTCATGGAACAAAGATCGAAAGCTCTGACGGAGAAATTTATATAAATGGTGAACTCTTAGGAAAAACAAATATAGAATCCAGCTTTGGCGATATGAAGTTGGAATTAACGAATAAGGAAACCGAACTGAATTATCATATTCAGAATGATTTTGGCGATATAGTAGTAAACGGCGAAGAATTTGAAACAAAAACCACTAATAATGTAGATACGGATGATAAAATAACAATTCTTTCAAATGATGGTGATGTTGAGATCACATTAAATAAATAAAACTACCTGTAATTTTGACGGCAAACCGGTTGAAAAGAATCGGGATGCCGTCTTTTTTATTTATGCTTATATCACTCCATCCCCCTTCATTTTTATCAATGTCTGGTATACTTTATACGATACAACTAATCTTATCTATTAGGTGATAACATGCAACCTGAAATAAAGCTCTCTGTACGTTCATTAGTTGAATATGTGTATCGAAGCGGTAGTATTGATCAACGATTTCGGACTGCCACAACCCTTACGGAAGGGACAAAAGCTCATAAAGCCATACAAAGAACGTATCAAGAAAATGATGAGAAAGAAGTTTTTCTAAAAACAGAAATAAAGTATGAAAAAATAATGTTCATCATTGAAGGTCGATGTGATGGGTTGCTTTTTCGTGAGGATAAAATTTTTATTGATGAAATCAAGTCAACATCAAGAGATTTGAGTGAAATAGAGGAAGAATCATCACCTGTACATTGGGCACAGGCAAAGGTTTATGCCTATATCTATGCAAAAGATCATGGACAAAAAGAAATGATTGTTCAATTAACTTACATACACACTGTTACAGAAGAGCAAAAAAAATTTCAAAAACATTTTTCTTTTCAAGAACTTGAACAGTTTGTATCCAAGTTAGTGGAGCACTATTTTCCATATGCATCTCTTATGCAAAATCATCAATTGAGAAGAAATCATAGTATTAATCAATTATCATTTCCATTTGCCACATATCGAGAGGGTCAACGTAAGCTTGCAGGTGTAGTTTATAAAACTATCTCAGAGGAAAAGAATATTTTTGCTAATGCACCTACTGGTATTGGAAAAACCATTTCGACGATTTTCCCAACAGTGAAGGCGATGGGAGAAGGAAAACTGGATCGTATGTTTTATTTAACAGCAAAAACTATCACAAGACAAACCGCAGAAGAAGCTTTTTCACTTATGGAAAATAAGGGATTGTGTATGAGTGCTGTTACGATTACAGCCAAGGAAAAAATTTGCTTTAAAGAAGAAACCATTTGTCAAAAGGAGTATTGTGAGTTTGCGAATGGTTATTATGACCGTGTAAATGAGGCTGTTCTCGATATTTTCTCTCATGAAACCTTTATTAATCGACATAAAATCGAGGAATATGCGAGAAAGCATATGCTTTGTCCATTTGAATTTTCCTTAGACTTAGCATTTGTGGCGGATGCAATTATTTGTGATTATAACTATATTTTTGATCCGAAAGTGTCACTAAAGCGGTTCTTTGATGAACATAAACGACAGTCCGCCTTATTAATCGATGAAGCTCATAATTTGGTTGACCGAGCCAGGGAGATGTTTTCAGCTGAATTACAAAAATCCGATTTTCTTTCATTAAAACGTGCGTATAAGGGGTCTGGTTTGTACGAATCTGTTCATAAATTAAATAAATATTTTATTGAACTGAAGAAAAAGTGTTCTGAAAAAGGACATCTTGTGTGGCAGGAAGTAGATGAAGACCTAATCAACATGCTTGAAGAATTTATAGGCAAAGCTGAGATCGAATTATTGCAACCTTCAAAATCAGTAGAGGAAGCAGGTTTATTAGAAACTTATTTTGCCGCAACAGGATTTGTTCGAATATCAAATCTCTATGATGAACGTTATGTTACATATGTCGAAACAGAGAAAAATGAAGTTCATCTTAAAATGTTCTGTTTGGATCCTTCTCATCTATTACAGCAGGTTAGTAAGAAGTTTCGGACAACTGTCTATTTTTCTGCAACACTTTTACCATTTCAGTATTATTTGGATATGTTAGGTGGTACGTCAGAGGATTATACGATTTCGATTCCTTCACCGTTTGCAAAAGAACAGACAGAGGTATTCCTTCAACCGTTATCGACTCGGTACCATGACAGAGAACATACAAAAAAGCCGATAATTGATATGCTTTCAAAGCTTTTGAAAGAACGCAGTGGAAACTATTTGATCTTCTTTCCTTCCTATCAGTATATGAACAGTGTATATGAAGACTTTACTACTAGCTGTCCTGACATTCGTTGCATTTTTCAGACGAAAAAAATCAATGAAGAAGAACGTGAGCAATTTTTAAAAGAGTTTAAAGAAGAAAGTACGGAACCATTTATAGGCTTTGCTGTATTAGGTGGTATTTTTTCTGAAGGTGTTGACTTAAAAGGGAATAGGCTGAATGGTGTCATCGTTGTAGGTGTGGGTTTACCACAGCTGTGCCTGGAACGAAATATAATGAAAGATTATTTTCAAACAACAGGAAAAACCGGATATGATTACGCATATACCTTCCCCGGCATGAACAAAGTGTTACAGGCAGGTGGCCGATTGATCAGATCTGAGACAGATACCGGAGTAATAGTACTTGTTGATGATCGGTTTCTAACTCAGAAATATCAAGGACTTTTACCAAGGGAATGGAGGGATTTTGAATATGTTCAAAATCTCCCGGAATGATAAATAACTTAGTTATTTCAAGAGAAACGATTAGTCGTTTCTCTATTTTTATTGCATGCCGAGCAAGCCTTAATCTATTAAAATTTCATAAATAATTAGGCTCTTTCACCAGTAGCAATACCCACTCAACTTACATAATTTGTTTAAGAAGTATGTATCTGCCTAAAATTAACTTGAATTTAGTTGTCCGTTTCTCGTCACTGGTTCCAGGTAAGTATTATGAGGAGGTTTTACTTAATGAATAATTTTCAACAGGATCTTCAGATGTTAAATCTCGGAGATTACCAAGCTACTCAGGCCGTACCTTATGACCCGAATCAATATTATTATGATGATGAAAGACTGTACGTTGGTATTGGGGGGTTATTCCGCTGTTATAGTTGTTTTAGCTGTTATAACTGTTTCAACTGTTATAGTTGTTTTAGCTGTTTCAGTTGTTCTAATTGTGGAGGCCGTTGTGGCGGAGGTCGTTGTGGTGGAGGTCGTTGCAGTGGCGGTGGCGGTGGTCGCTGTGGTGGAGGCGGCGGAGGCCGTTGCGGAGGAAGATAAAATAAGATTCGTTAATAGATACGGAAAGCCTCTACATAGCAATGTAGGGGCTTTATTTGATAGACATAAGGGACAAATAGCCATACATAAGATTGTATTATTGTATTTAAAAAGACAATGGCAGCTGCGGCTAAGGAGGATCGATATGACAAATTTATACCCTTCTATGCGTCTGAAGGTGAAAAGGGACACGTTTTTTCTCCCTGAAGCCAACAGCGGTGTATATTTTCGGAATAATGTAAGTTCGTTTCGTATGGAAGGCAGTATGATTGATAAGTGGGTTGAAAAACTGATACCGATGTTCAATGGAGAAAACACTTTGGAGAGTTTGACAATAGGATTGCCAGGACCATATCGTGATCGAGTGTACGAAATTGCGGAAACATTGTATCAAAATGGATTTGTTAAAGATGTAAGTCGAGACCAACCGTATCAATTGTCTGAACAGGTCCTCAAAAAATATGCTTCACAAATTGAATTTATTGATAGTTTTGTAGATTCAGCCGCGTTTCGATTTCAAACGTATCGTCAGGTAAAAGCATTGGCAGTTGGTTCAGGAGATATGTTTGTTTCATTGATCTCAGCATTACTAGAATCCGGGTTACCTAAGTTTCAAACACTCATAACAGATAGGAAACAGACAAATATTCAGCGGCTGAAGGAACTCTTGACACATGCCCGAAAAACTGATTCGGAGGTTGCGGTAGAGGAGATCTCACTAAGTACTTGGAGAGAGATTGTAGAGCCGTTTGATTATATTTTATACGTGTCACAAGAAGGAAATGTAGAAGAGCTAAGACTTCTCCATACGATTTGCAGAGAAGAAAAGAAAGTGTTTATCCCGGCATTATGTTTACAACAGATTGGGATGGCGGGTCCTTTTGTTTTACCAAACTCAGAATATTGTTGGGAATCTGCATGGCGCAGGCTTCATCGAACAGAACTCTTTAAAGAAAATCGAATGTCCACTTTTTCCACAACAGCAGGGGCCATGCTTTCTAATCTCATTGTATTTGAATTGTTTAAAAACATTACCGGAGTGACGGAGCGGGAACAGAATAATCAATACTTTTTACTTGATTTAGAAACGATGGAAGGAAACTGGCATACATTTCTTCCTCATCCACTAAGTAGTGGAAATATAGGAATTAGAATTGTAGATGATTATGAAGAACGCATTCAGCGAGATTTAAAAAGAGAAGCTACAGGAAAATTACTTCTTTTTTTCAATAAGTTAACATCAAAAGCAACAGGGATTTTCCATACATTGGATGAGGGAGATTTGCTGCAGCTTCCGTTAGCTCAGTGCCGGGTCCAGCCAATTGATCCCTTGTCTGATGGACCTGCTGAGTTGTTGCAAAGTGTCATCAGTTCAGGACTAACGCATGAGGAGGCTAGAAGGGAAGCGGGGCTGGCTGGAATTGAAGCATATGGAATTCGATTAGCGGCCATGCTCGATCTGCCAACAAATGTTCAAATTGGAGCTGGTGAATCATTTACAGAAGGTGTCTATCGAGGATTACAAAAGTGCTTAGTACAGGAGATGAAAAAAAGTCAGAAGCACAATACCGTTTCTCTGTCTCCAGTCCTGTTGAATACAGTAGAAGATGAACGATGCAGGTTTTATTTACAGGCCTTATCAACGATCCAGGGTGAGCCGATGTTTGGATTAGGAGATGAAGTCCTTGGCTTCCCAGCAGTATGGATTGGGACGAAAAATGGATGGTATGGAAGTGTAGATACGAATATAACATTTACGTTAAGAAATGCATTGCAACTGGCTCTTTTTAAACAGCAAAACAATGAAGATCCCATAAATCTCCAAGGTTTAGTCGTTTCATCTGTAATGCTTGAAGAAAAAGCACCTAAACGATTAAATATACCTGATGGTCATGATCAGAAACGTTCTATGCTTTTGCAATCAGCAAAGGAAGTATTGGTTCGAAATGGAAAGCAACTTGATATTTTTGAACTTGAACTAGAGCCAAAGATAAAAGAAGGTTTAGCAGGGATATTTGGTGTAGTGGTACGAGAGGAGGAATGATGGTGAGTGCTGATTTGCTGGTTGTTGGTGAGGGCTTGTTAGCAAATCTTTTTTGTAAGGAACTATCCTCAGAATTTCTGATTGTCCGAAAGACACATATTGATCCAGTTGTACCAAAAACCATTGATTTAGCTCTGGTCTTGCATGATGAATGGAACCCTTCAATCCATCAAAACGCAGAAGATGTGTATCGGGCAAACAATACCTCATGGCTTCGAGGGTTTGTATCATTTGGAGAAGGCATTATAGGGCCTTTGGTTTATCATGAAATTCCAGGTTGTTCTCAATGCGCCGACCTTCGCCGCATTCTAACCGAAAGACATCGCAGAGAGATGTGGCAGATGCATAAAAATTTAGAGGACTCTGGAAAAACACAACCTGAAGCCTGGATATCACGGACAGGGTTATTACAGATGGTTTATCTCCTTAAAACAGAGATTCAGAGGTTTATAAAAGAAAAACAGACTCAACCAGAGAAGAGAATGGGTTTCATCAACCTAAAAACATTGAAGAGTTCATGGCATTCCTTCCTGCCCGTCCCACAATGTACGGTATGTAGTTCCATACCTGACGATTCACCGGAATTAGCTCAAATTTCCCTTCAGCAAAGTCCGAAACTAAGTATGGAAAGTTACCGTACCCGTTCATTAGATGATCTGAAAAACGTGCTAGGCAGAGACTATCTTGATTCTCGTACAGGACTGCTAAATGAAAAGATGTATAATCTCGTGCCTCCATTTGCGGATGTAAGTGTCAATTTACCTTTATTTGAGGGAGATGAAGGTACAGCCGGACGTACAAATTCTTACGCTGCAAGTGAATTAACAGCCATTTTAGAAGGATTGGAAAGATACTGTGGTCTCGAGCCCCGTGGAAAACGGACGGTGGTATATGATTCTTATAAAAATGTAAAAGATCAAGCATTAAATCCCCAATCGGTTGGTGTACATGAAAAAGAACAGTATCAACGCACAGGGTTCCCCTTTGAAAAATTTGATCCTGATCGTCCAATGAATTGGGTCTGGGGCTATTCGTTTTTGATTGAGCGGCCGATTCTCGTCCCAGAGTTACTTGCTTATTACAGTTTGGGCTGCGGATCACGGGGATTTGTCTATGAAACGTCCAACGGATGTGCACTAGGAGGAAGTTTGGAAGAAGCCATTTTTTACGGCATTATGGAAGTGGTTGAGCGTGATTCGTTTCTAATGACTTGGTACGCAAAATTATCTTTACCACGTATCGATCCATATTCTGCTGAAGATGAAGAACTAAAGTTGATGGTTGAGCGGATGGGTACAGTTGGAGGATATGATCTATATGTATACAACTCTACAATGGATCACGGAATTCCAAGCATTGTCGCATTAGCAAAAAACAGAAAGCAAAAAGGGTTAAACCTAATCTGCGCAGCAGGGGCTCATTTGGATCCTGTTCGTGCTGTGAAAACCGCTGTTCATGAGCTGGCTGGCATGATGTTGACACTAGATGAGAAATTGGAGGCAAATAAAGAGGAGTATGGCCGGATGTTACAAGATTCTTCCTTAGTACATCAGATGGATGACCACGGTATGCTGTATGGCTTACCACAAGCAGAAGAACGGCTGCATTTTTTACTTAACAATAACTCACCGATAAAAGCATTTAACGATGAATTCAAGTGGAAGTCAAACCATGCTGATCTTACCGATGATCTTCAAGATATTCTTCAAGCGTTACGGAGTGTAAACTTGGATGTCATTGTCATTGATCAGACTACACCGGAACTTAAACAAAACGGATTACATTGTGTAAAAGTGTTAATTCCCGGAATGGTACCGATGACCTTTGGACATCATCTAAAGCGCGTATCAGGTTTAGAGCGGATATTGCGGGTCCCAATGGAATTGGGGTATACGACAGAACCACTGACATATGAAAAGCTTAATCCACTTCCACATCCGTTTCCATAAGAAGGGAGGATGGAAGGATGAATCTTGATGAGTTTTTGCACAATCTCCATTTTGACGCCGATAAGGCAAGCGTACCAAACTGGGAAGTAGATTGGGAAGATGGCCCACTAGCTTATAAGCTTTATTATGACTTACCCGAAATCCCGCTTTCTTTGGATATCCCATTAACGCTGGAGAGTCAGGATGCTCCCAAAAAGCCGGATCTTAGGAAAATCGGTCACTTGCTTTGGTATGTTTATGGGATGACCCAATTTAACCAAACTGTTTTTAAAATGGATTCGACTGAGAGTAAGTTAGATGTGATGCAATCTTATAGAAGGTTTGCTCCATCTGGTGGAGGTCTGTATCCCAACGAACTATACGTCTATTTAAAAATTGACGACTTACCTGAAGGTATTTATCATTTTGATCCTTCACACCACCGCTTAGTCTTATTGCGAGAAGGCAATTTTGACGATTATCTTAGCCGCTCACTAGGATACCGATGTGATCTTACATCATGCTTTGGCACTGTTTTTATCTCCACGATGTTTTGGAAAAACTTTTTCAAGTACAATAACTTTGCTTACCGGCTCCAAGGGTTAGATACAGGTGTACTGATCGGGCAGCTATTAGAAGTGGCTAAGCGTTTTGGATTTGCATCAGGTGTGTACTATCAATATCTTGATCGTGCGATTAATCATCTTCTTGGGCTCGCGGAACAAGAAGAGAGCGTATATGCAGTTATACCGTTATCAGTTGAACCAACCATTTGGTCAGGAAACCGTCATGGTGTGAATGTCTTAGCTGCTGAATTGGTAAGAGAATTAACTCCTCTAAACCATAAACATTACGTTAAATCAAATAGAATAAAAGAATTTCCGATGTTATTAAAAATGAATGAAGCTTCTATGCTAGATTCTACTACTTTTCGATGGATCGAGGAAAAGGAGAATAGAACAGTTGAGGGAAAGGTGGTACCTTTACCTCTGGTTAAACGGCTTTCGCATGATTTCAAATCTACCTGTCAAAAGCGAATGTCACCTGATATGGATTTCATTTTAGGAAAGGTAAGTCTAAACCAACTTGCCCACCTTCTAAATGAGGCGACAGCATCTTTCTTTTATCGTAATGACGTGGACGAAAGATATCAAAAAGAAACACGTGTCTCTATTTTTGCCTGTTTGTATAATATAGAAGGAATCCCAAATGGAGCTTATTTCTATGACAACAGTGCGCACGCATTGCGCCTGGTAAATCCAGGGGACCACAGGCTTATACTGCAATCCGGCATGTCTTTAGGTAATGTAAATCTCCTGCAAGTACCGATCACCATACATGTTGTCGGTGACAAGGATTACGAGAAAGATTCACTTGGCTACAGAGGATATCGAATTCAACAAATGGAAGCGGGGATGTTGGTTCAAAGATTATTATTGGCAGCATCAGCCCTTGATATGGGTGGTCATCCGCTCCTCGGTTTTGACGTTAATCTAAGCGATCAACTATACAAATTGGACTGTCTTGGAAAAACAAGCTTCATTCAAATCCCAATTGGTCCTTTTCGACAAAGGCCTTGGTTGATGGGAAGGCTTCATACTTGATAGAATTAAGACCTCAGTTGAATGAAATACGAATAATAAAATATAAACCTTGATTGGCTCTTGCTATTCAAGGTTTTTTGGTTCTTAAGAATATAGATTCGATCTTTTTTTTAATGTTTCATAGATAATTTATATAAGAAAAATAATACAAGAGAATAATGAACTTTCAATAAATTAAGAAAAATGAAAAATAAAGCGTTTACATTATTAGTTTTATCATTTAATATACTTAATAAAGGCACTGGAGAAAGTAAGTAATGAAAAATTGTTGTGAGGATGTCTTACAAACATGTCGAAATAATCAGAATTCACAAGTAATCTCATGAATAAGGGTAATTACATAGTTTAAGTAAAATAATGTCATGTCTTATGAGGGAAACTAAATAAAGGCACTGGAAAAAGTAAGTGGTGAAAAGAGGATAGATAAATGGAAATTCAACGAACAGGGGACTTAAGGTTAATACAGGAGCTAAATCGTTCGCTAATACTGGATACAATTCGTAAACGTGGCGCAATCTCAAGAACTGAAATTGCCAAAGCCATTAAGGTAAGTCCAACAACGGTTACATCTGCTGTAGCTGAGCTCATAAATGAAGGGCTTGTTTATGAGGATGGAGTGGGAAGTTCAAGTGGAGGAAGGAAGCCGGTATTACTTCGTTTTAACCCTAAAGCACACTCAGTCATTGGTGTATCGATCACGAACTCTTTTATTAAAATTGCAGATATGGATCTTGAAGGGAACATTCTAAAAAAAGAAGTACACCCTACGAACAATTGCCTTGGGGATGAGATGATTCAGCTTTTACTAGAAATTGTTGAAAGCTTTACGAAGACTAAGCCGGATCTTGAAAAATGCCAGGGGATTTCGATTATCACTCCAGGGATCGTGGATGCAAATAAAGGGGTCATTTCCTATAACTCAAAATTAAAACTATATAACGTTGAGTTGAAAAAAATAATTGAGGAGAAAATTGGCTTACCTACTTTTGTTGATAATGACGCAAATGCATATGTCTTAGCAGAAAACTTTTTTGGATCATTCAGCCATTATAAAGATTTACTATATGTAACAATTGGTGATGGTGTAGGGTCCGGTATTTTAATAAATGGTTCGATTTATCGCGGTTTTCTTGGCAGCTCAGGAGAATTTGGTCATACAACAGTTGTTCAAGACGGAGTGAAGTGTGATTGTGGCAACAAAGGTTGTCTAGAAAACTATACAAATTGGCCGACCATATATTCAAAAATCGTCTCCGCGATTATCACGACAGGTTCTAATACAATCATTAAAGAGCTTTCACAAAATGATTTAAACAAAATCAAACCTAAGACATTTATTGAGGCTGTTAACCGCCAAGATGAATTGGCAGTGGAAATTTTGGAGGAAGTTGTAAAATACTTATCTATTGCTGTAACAAATATTGTTCATATGTTTAATCCACAAGTTGTGATCTTAAGTGGAAGTATTGTTCAAGATAATCCGCAGCTCTTAAAACGAATCAATGAAATGGTAGCAAGTAAGGTGATTCCGGTATTAAAAGATCGGGTCAACATCCAAAGTACATCACTTGGACCGGATTTTGAATTACTCGGATCGGCAGCTGTGCTGCTTCATGGAAAGTTTAAATTTGAAATTTCTTAAAATATCTTAATCTTTTAAGGGGGTGGTACTACTAGAATGACGCTACATCTTAGAACAACAGATCGTTTTTCAGCTTTACTCTAGGTTTTGGTTTGTAAATCAAAGTTATAAAAAGGGGTGCAGGGAAAAATGAAAAAGATAGTCAGTTGGTTAGTGCTAACATTAATGGTTATGTCTTTAGTAGCATGTAGTTCGAATTCTAGTGGTGGAAAAGATAAGAAAACGCTAGAGGTTGCATTATGGGATGAAAATGCAAGCGATGCAGTTGATGCTTCAATCGAAGCTTTTAAAGAAGAACACCCGGATGTTGAAGTAAATGTGACGTATACGCCTTTTGCAGATTATTGGACGAAATTAAAAACAAGTTTAGGTGGCGGAAGTGGACCGGATGTTTTCTGGATGAATGGTCCGAACTTCTATCAATATTCAACACAAGGGTTAATCAAAAACCTTGAACCATTTATTTCCGAAGATGCTTCATTTAACAAAGATACTTATTTCCCGGCTGTTGTTGATCTTTATTCATTAGAAGGAGAGTTATACGCTGCCCCTTATTTTGTTGATGCTGTTGGTCTATTTTATAATAAAGAAATTTTTGACGAAGCAGGCGTAGAATACCCGGATGAATCATGGACATGGGAAGACATAAAAACTGCCGGAGAAAAATTAACAAACCCCGACAAAGGCATATATGGTTATGCTGCACATACTGTATCAAGTCAGCCAGGTTACTACAACTTAATGCACCAAGCAGGCGGCTTTGTGATCAGTGATGATAAAACGACTTCAGGATTTAACACCCCAGAGGCTAAAGAAGCTTTCACCTTTTTAAAAGAATTACAGGATAAAGGTATATCTCCATCCACACAATCTCAAATCGAAACAGAAGTTGATCAATTATTTATCTCAAATAAACTTGCAATGATACCGGCAATCAATGTTAAGGCCTCTACATATACAGAGGAATTAGGAGATTCCGTCGGAGTTGCACCACTTCCGGCTGGTAAGCAGGAAGCAACAATTGTTCATGGTATTGGCTGGGCAATGAATGAAAAAACAAAAGATGAAGATTTAACATGGGAATTAGTGAAGTATTTATCAAATGAAGATGGAAACCGCGTAATTGCTGAAACAGGTTTCTCAATCCCGGCGATTAAATCGATGAGTGATGTTTGGAAAGAATCATTACCATCGTTGGATTTACAAGTCTTTATTGATGCTCAAGAGTCAGGAGCTGCTTATCCAGTATCAAAACGTACCGCAGAATGGCAAGATGTTGAAACAAAAGAAATCCAAGCAGCCTTTTTAGGTCAACAGACAATTGACGAGGCGTTAGAGAAAATTGGTGCAGAAATGAATGCCATATTGGAAGAAGAACAAAAAGAATAATAGGTTTGAGAAGGGTCTATCACATATGAAAATGGCAATATCCCTTCTCAATCTAGATGTCTAATCTCTTCCCTTTATAGAATGAAGGGAAGAGAACAAAAAATCTTAAACGGAAGGAGAGATTTAGTTGGAAAATTCGTTAGCTACAGAGAAGAGACAGGAACCGGTTTTACCAAAGGTGAGAAAAAAGAAACCGAATAAAGAAGTATTATGGGCATATCTATTTATAGCTCCGACTGTTCTTGGCCTTTTCGTCTTTTATATGTTTCCGGCGATTGCGTCTTTTGCTCTCTCGTTTACGAAGTGGAATGGCATTAGTACTGCAGAATACGTCGGGCTGGAGAATATTATGACATTACTAAGTGATGAATCCTTTATTCGTTCAGTGCTCAATACAGTTGTTTTTACGATAGTCTCTGTTCCGCTCTCTGTTATTTTTGCTCTTATTATTTCTCTGCTGCTGAACCAAAGAATCAAAGGAATGGTGATGTACCGTACCCTTTACTTCTTACCTGTTGTCACGATGCCTGTCGCAGTTGGAATGGTTTGGAAGTGGCTATATAACACGGAATATGGACTCATTAATTACATGTTAGGTTCATTAGGACTTCCACAACCTTCATGGTTGTTTGATCCAAATATTTCTCTGATTTCCGTTATTTTAGTATACGTCTGGATGACGGTCGGAAATAATGTCATCCTCCTATTGGCTGGATTACAAGGAATCGATAAAACTTATTATGAAGCAGCACAAATTGACGGTGCTTCAAAAATTAAGCAGTTTTTCAACATTACATTGCCTCTAATCACACCAACTTTATTTTTCGTCTTCATCACAGGGATGATTAGCTCGCTCCAAGTATTTGATTTAATTTATATCATGATTGGGGAGAGTACGGCCCTGTTAGATCCATTACGGACAGTTGTGTTCGGGGTATATGAAACAGGCTTTGAGTATTCACAAATGGGCATGGCTTCTGCACAAGCTTTCCTCTTGTTCTTAGCTATTCTGGCGGTTACAATCATTCAGTTTGTCTTCCAGAAGAAGTGGGTTCACTATGATGGATAAAAAGGAGTTGTTAACAAATGAAACTAAAAATAGGTAATCATATATTGCTGATTTTCGGGGCATTTATCATGATTGTACCATTTTTATGGATGGTTTCCACTTCGCTGAAAACATTTGGAGAATCTATGCAGGTACCGCCAACCATCTTACCGAAAGAATGGAAATTTGAAAACTATGCAGAAGTTTTTGAGAGTGTTAATTTCGTCAAATACTATATAAACACGATTGCTTTAACACTTGGCAGAACGATCGCACAGTTGTTCTTATGTTCGCTTGCTGCATTTGCCTTTGCACGATTAACATTTCCGTTTAAAAATACGATATTTATCGCGATTTTATCTGTATTGATGGTACCTCCACAAGTTATTTTAATTCCAAATTATGCGATCTTAACACAGCTTGGATGGATTGACACGTTTTATGCGTTAATCGTACCAGGCATGTTTAGTGCCTTCGGCGTCTTTTTGTTAAGACAGTTCTTTATGGGAATACCAAAGGAACTGGACGAAGCAGCAACGATGGATGGATGTTCATTGTTCGGGATCTATTGGAGAATCATTCTCCCAAATGCAACACCGGCACTCATTGCACTAGGGATCTTCACTATCCTTGCAGCATGGAACGATTTCCTCTGGCCGCTTGTGATGACGAGTTCTGAGAATATGAGAGTTCTTTCAGTTGGAATTGCTGCATTCCAAGGACAATATTCAACTGATTATCCGTTACTGATGGCTGGAGCTGTACTTTCAACAATTCCAATGCTGATCATGTTTATCTTGTTCCAAAAACATCTCATTTCCGGAATTGCCTTACAAGGTGTTAGAAGATAGGTTACTAGAATTGCTTAGGAGGATACAGATGAGCTTAGAGAAAAAAGATCTAGCAATCGGGGTGGATTTAGGAGGAACAAAACTATTAGTAGCGCTCATCTCGGTTGATGGAAAGGTAATCAGCGAACTGGAATGCAAAACGTCTATACACGATGCAGATCATATTTCATTTACTCTAATTAACGCGATTACACAATTAATCCACCATGTAGATAGGAGTAGATTAAGAGGAATTGGCGTTGCTTCGGCGGGTGTCATAGATTCTAAGCGTAAGAAAATAGTCTATGCTAATAATTTAGGGTTGGAAAACTATCCGATTGGAGCCTTGCTTGAAGGTCACTTTCAACTTCCGGTTCGTGTCTGTAATGACGCGAATTCCGCTGCCATTTCGGAATGGATTTGGGGTGCAGGTATTGGAAAAAGAAATCTTATCTATATTACCGTGAGCACAGGCATTGGGGCAGGAATTATTAGTGACGGCAAACTGATAACTGGTATTCATGATAGTGCAGGTGAATTTGGACACATAACCATCGTTCATAAAGGTGAACGATGTGGGTGTGGAAACAAAGGGTGTTTAGAACAGTATGCTTCAGGTACAGCACTTGCAAGGCTGGCAAATCAACGACTAAAGAATTCCACCAGCCTGCTACATGATCTTAAAACAGGATCAACAGTAACAAATAAAGAGATTGCGATAGCTGCTGAAAAAGGTGATCCTTTTTCGATCTCATTGCTTCATGAAGTTGGTGAATATTTGGGGGCAGGTGTAACGAGCTTAATCCATTTATTCAATACCGAGGCCATCGTTTTTGGTGGTGGAATCATGAATATGTCAGACTTTATTTTACCTACAGTTGAAGAATATGTAAGGGAAAATAGCATCACTCAAATGAGCAGGGATGTTGTGATCAGCAAAACGGTGTTAGGGAAAAGAGCTGGCATTATGGGAGCATCAGGTTTATTTTTTCTACATGATGAGTCTGAACCAAGAATGAATGTATAAGTAAAGGCGTATTCAATTATTCATATAAAGGGGAGTTGCTTGTGTTTAAAACACTTGTTATTGGAGCTGGAACAATGGGATCCGTTCATGCTGAAGGTTACGAAAAATTAACAAACATTGAGTTAGTGGGAATTGTTGATACTAATTATCCAAAAGCACTTAAGCTGGCAGAGCAGGTTGGGACTAAAGCATTTCATACATATGAAGAGGCAGTAGCAAGTATTGGAGAGATTGATGTCGTGTCCATTTGCTTGCCGACCCCGCTTCATAAAGAATACTTGATGAAGGTTGCTGATCAAGGCAGTCATGTTGTTTGTGAAAAGCCTCTTGCAAGAACGTTGACAGATGCAAAGGAAATGATTGCCTACTGTCAAGAGAAGGATGTAAAACTGTTTGTTGGTCATGTTGTACGGTTTTTCCCTGAATATGTTAGAACAAAGCAATTACTTGATGCGAATAAAATCGGATCTCCTGCAGTGGTCAGGACGTCAAGAGGTGGGGGTTTCCCCAATGCCTCAAATGATTGGTACGCTGATTTTAACAGTAGCGGCGGCTTGGTTTTAGACATGATTATTCATGATTTTGATTACTTAAGATGGTGTTTTGGTGAAGTCGAACGTGTATACGCAAAAAGCAGCAAAGGGCGTGTGTATTCACGAGTAGAGTATGCGCTCGTCACATTGAGATTCAAAAGCGGTATCATTGCACATGTGGAAGGAACCTGGGCACATCAAAACTTTACAACGAAATTCGAAATTGCTGGGAAAAGTGGAATTATTGAATTTGATAGCTCAAAGGTTCAGCCTGTTGTGACTGGACGGAATAGCAGCAGTACAGGTGGTGTTGCCGTTCCTGAAAGTCCGTTAAAAGATAATCCTTATTTTATGGAACTGCAGCATTTTATACAGTGCATAGAGAACAACGAACAACCAATTGTAACGGCGGAGGATGCACTGAAAGCAATGGAAATCTCTTTAGCAGCTTTAGAATCAATTGAAACAGGTAAACCGGTTGTCTTAAATGAGGAAAAAGTAAAGGAGGTTATTCGATGAAAGTCGGAATCGTTAGTTTTGCTCATGGCCATGCATTCGGATACGCTTTCGCACTACAAAAAATAAACGGAATTGAACTAGTTGGAATTGCAGATGACAATCAAGAACGTGGTGAAAAAGCTGCTGCTCAATTTCAAACGAAGCACTATGAGAATTATCATGAATTATTCGATCAAGATATAGAAGCTGTTATTATTACATCTGAAAACAGTCTTCATATGGAGCATGTTGTAAGTGCTGCCAGAAAAGGGATTCATATCTTATGTGAAAAGCCGTTAGCTTCAAAAGTAGAAGATGCGAAAAAAATGATCCAAGTTTGTAAGGAAAACAATGTCATTCTCCAAACTGCATTTCCGGTAAGATTTAACACACCAATCATAAACGCAAAAAAAATAATCGATAGTGGCGAGCTAGGGAAAATCATTGCAATTAAAGGAACAAATCGTGGAACAAATCCGGGAGGCTGGTTTGTCGATAAGGACAAATCAGGTGGAGGTGCTGTCATCGATCACACGGTCCATGTTGTTGATGTGATTCGTTGGTATACAGGTGCAGAAGTAACAGGAGTGTATGCTGAAGTTGATAACAAAATCTCGGATTATAATATTGATGATTGTGGCTTATTGACAATGGAATTTGATAATAACATGTTTGCCACATTAGATTGCAGCTGGTCCCGTAACAAAACCTACCCGACATGGGGAGATGTCACATTGGAGATCATCGGCACAAATGGTACGCTTGCAGTTGATGCCTTCGAACAGAAAACAGCTGTCTATAGTAATCAAGACGGTGCACAGTGGGATTTCTGGGGAGACAACATGGACGATGCGTTAGTCGCTGATTTTATTACAACCGTCAAAGAAAAACGGGCTCCTTCCATCACTGGTGAAGATGGTCTAAAGGCGTTAGAAGTAGCGATCGCAGCCTATGAATCTTCTGAAAAGAAACGACCAGTTTCTCTTGTTTAAAAAATTGTATAGGTCATTTCTAGTTAAGGGGATGACCTCTTTTCATGAAGGGGTGTTTTTACATGTTAAAAGGGATCAATCAATGGTGCTATCCAGAAGGAACTCCACTTGAACAAGTATTTGAATATAGTCGTGACGCAGGCTTTGATGCAGTGGAATTAAACGTTTATGATGCTGGCGGTATAGGACTAACAATGGAAACAACCGAAGAGGAAGCAAAGCAGATCGTACAGCTCGCAGCTGCCTATGACTTAAAACTGAAAAGTCTATCAACAGGTTTATTATGGCAAAGTACACTTAGTCACGCTGATGAATCTGTAAGGGAGCAAGGCAGAAAAGTGGTTGAAAAACAAATTCAATTAGCATCTGTTATGGAAATTGATACTGTTTTAGTCGTCCCGGGGGTTGTAACAGATACAATAACCTATTCTGAATGCTATGACCGCAGTCAGGCTGAGCTTAGAAAACTGCTTCCAATAGCAGAAAAGTACAATGTTATGATTGGTATAGAAAATGTATGGAATAAGTTTTTACTTTCACCACTTGAAATGGTGAACTACATTGACGAATTAGACTCTGATTATGTAGGAGCATACTTTGATGTCGGAAATGTATTGCAGTTCGGCTACCCAGAGCAATGGATTCGGATTTTAGGACATCGCATTAAGAAGATACATGTTAAAGATTTTAAAACTTCAGTTGGAAACATTACCGGTTTTGTCCCATTACTCGCAGGTGATGTCAATTGGCATAATGTCATTAAAGCACTTAAAGAAATTGGCTACAATGATACGTTAACAGCTGAAATCACACCATACAAACTTGATCCTCGACCATTAGCAGTTGATACATCAAGGAATCTGGAGTTCATTTTTAATTTGCAAGAATTGGTGACGCGTTAACGATGTGGACCAGAAGAACTCTCTTTCAACCTATCTATCAAGTAGGGAGTCTTCTGTTTTTTATTTATATTTGACCTTAAGGGGGAAGAACAATGCCGAAAGTAAAGGTTGGATTTGTTGGCGTAGGAGGAATAGCTGCTGTCCACCTGCGAAACATTGCAAAAAACCCGGATGCAACGGTTGCTGCGGTTTGCGATATTGCTGAGGAAAATGCACGACGAGCAGGGGAAGAATATGGGGCAAGCGCCTATACAGACTTTGATGTGATGCTTTCAAATGAGAACCTGGATGCCTTATTTATCTGTGTTCCTCCATTTGCACATGGTGACATGGAGGAGAAGGCAGCACGCCTTGGGATTCATTTGATGGTTGAAAAGCCGATAGGATTGGATAAGAATTCCGTCGAGAAAAAGTTAGAAGCAATAAACGATGCCGGTATTCTATGTGCGACAGGCTATTGTTTACGCTACTTAGATACTGTTGCAATCGCAAAAGAATTTTTGTCAGGAAAAGAGATTGCCATGGTAAGAGGCTATTATTTAACATCCTTTGTCAAAACGCAATGGTTTAGGGAAATGGAAAAATCAGGCGGACAGCTTGTAGAACAGGCCACCCATATTGTAGATTTAATGCGTTATTTAGCTGGAGATATCGTTTCGGTTTCTGCTGATATGAATCTACATGTCTTAGAAGGTATACAGGGAATGAATATCCCTGATGTTTCATCTATTAATGTTACGTTTGCAACGGATGCGGTAGGACATTTAGATTGTTCCCTCACACAGCCTGATCACAGAATGGGCCTGGAGGTAATGGGAAATGGTTTCAGAGTGGAAGTGAAAGGAACAGATGTAACGATCATTGATGGAGAGAAAACAACGACTTATACATCAAAGGTTAATTTCTATGAAATACAAGATCATGCATTTATTGACGCAGTCAAAACGAAAAATAAAGATTTCATTCTATCATCCTATGAAAATGGACTTAAAACACTAAACGTAACTCTTGCAGCTAATAGATCAAATGAAAAAGGTATAATTGTTCAATTATAATTCAGAAACGAAGTCTGAAATTTAATATGGTTTCAAATAATTCTTATCGAGACAGAAATTAGAGTTTAGAAGCAACTTAGAAGAGTTTTGACTGTAGAGTGTTCCAACACCTTACAGTCTTATTTATTTTATTAAACGAATATTTTAAATATCGACACTATTTTAAAGCGCTTAAAAAGTGTAAAGATAAATGGAACATTTTCCACGTAGTTTTAAAGAGTTGATTAAAAGAGAGAGAAGGAATTAAAGATTGATATAGGATATTAGATTTTTATTTAGTTTTATAGCAACTTTAAGATTATTTTGATAAGTAGAACATAAATATAAACAGGGGAACAATAATAAAGTTTTATAGTGAAAATATTTTATAAGGGGTGATAGCCGAAAATAGAAAACGATGTGGATTCTGGTGTTATTATTTTGCCATGAAGTATTAATGCAATATATAACCTTCTTACTATTTCAAAAGCAAATTTTAAAATGTATATCCTTTACAGGAACTAAATAATAGATTGATATAAAGGAGAGAATTATATGGATATGTCAAATATAGCCAATAAAGAAGTTGAGAGACTGGAATGGTGCAAGCTACCAGGTAAAAGGATACGTGCTGCAGGGTGTAATGCACGCCTTGGTGTTCATGGAGATAGTGTTCCTTTAGATCTTGTCCGGGTAACAATTGGAGGGCAAGAAGCCTTTGGGTGGTCCCGTATTAATGAACAACGAGCACAGGAACTTTTAGGCAAAAAGGTTGGTGAGTTATTTAATAATAGGGGAGACGTAAGTCCCCTTCATTATGATATTGAATTTCCACTATTAGATTGGCTAGGAAAAATAAAGAACAAGCCTGTTTATAAGTTATTATTAGGCGACACAGATTTAAAAATAAGTGTCCCATGCTATGATACTTCTCTTTATTTTGATGACCTCCACCTCGAGGACGATGATGATGCGGTAAAACTTATTCAATCGCAGGCTTTAGAAGGAAAAGCACGGGGTCATCGAGCATACAAAATTAAAGTTGGACGGGGAGCAATGCACATGCCTCTAGATAAGGGGACAGAAAGAGACATTGCCATTATAAATGGAGTTCGAGAAGCAGTAGGCCCTGAGGCTAAAATTATGATTGATGCTAATAATGGTTATAATTTAAACCTTATTAAATATGTTCTGAAGGCAACTGCCCATTCGAATATCACATGGATTGAAGAAGCCTTTCATGAAGATCCACCTCTTCTTGAAAATTTAAAGAATTGGATTCAAAGTGAGGGATTGAATGTACTTGTAACAGATGGAGAAGGAGATTCCGCAGCGCAAATTGTTGATTGGGCGAAACAGGGATATTTAGATGCAATCCAGTATGACATCCTTCACTACGGTTTTCATAAGTGGAAAAATTTAGGTCAGGAACTTGATAAAGTAAATGTATATACAGCACCACATAGTTATGGGTGTGTATATGGAAATTATGTATTGGGGCATTTAGCACCACTAATTAAAGGATTTTTATTCATCGAGTGGGATGAAATAAATGTTGAAGGAATCGATGGTTCTAACTACATTATTAATGAAGGAAAGGTGGAAGTGCCCGATAAACCAGGATTCGGTATTGAATTGGATCATCATTTTTACAGTAAAATGGTAGAAAAATCCGGATGGAAAGTTTGTAAAAAACTTGTAAGGTAATTTCAAATAAAGATCCACACCTTTATTAAATAGGAGTGGATCTTTATTTGCTTATATCGGTAACTTATCCGCTTATTTCCATAGTGACCATCTAGTGGATTTGATCGTTCATAATAAAGTTGTATATTGATAGAAATGATTTCCTTATAAGTTTATTGTTTAAATTTAATAGTAAATAAAAAATTAATATTGTAAATAGTTGAAAAGTTTTGGCTGATTGATCGATTCAAGATAATGACATCGAAAATCAATATACAGTAATCACAAATATAGTCTTTAATATAGGACGTAATACCTTTTTAATTGTGTGATTCATATAGGATAACCCGTTTCTTTATGCTTATATAAAATAAAATTACTATAAAAATAACTAGGAGAAATACCTATTTCTGTATAAATAATCCCCATACTTTGGCATTATGTTCATTTTCTTCCAGTTGGTTTATAATTTAGAATATTGAAATAATTATTTATTTTCCTTAAAAATCAATATTATTTATCCGTAAAAGGTGGAGAGACAAATGGGTAACACCTGTTCTTCCTGGTTCGTGTGCAGAAATCCTCGAGCTTTCCCGAAAATTAAGCTTTTTTGTTTTCCGTATGCAGGTGGAGGAAGTTCCATTTATCGACATTGGGACTTTAATGAGGATATTGAAGTGCATGCAGCCATTTTGCCAGGTAGAGAGACAAGATTCACTGAAATGCCTATTAGTCAAATGGATCTTCTAGTTTCCAAGCTTTCGTATGAATTTCGTGAATACTTAGATACACCTTTTGCTTTTTTTGGACACAGTATGGGAGCGCTCATAGCATATGAATTAGCACATAAGATACAACAAGACTATAGAATTTTACCCACCCATCTGTTTCTATCTGGAAGAAGTTCACCACAATTAGAGAATCAGCAACCACCCCTTCATAATATGCCAAGAGAGATGTTTCTAAAAAAGCTACGATCTCTTGGAGGGACTCCAAAGGAGATTCTTGAGAACCCTGAGGCGCTTGAACTTTACGAACCTGTTCTTAGAGGGGATTTTAAACTTTGTGATACATATAACTTTATTAATAGAGAGCCATTAAAATGTCCAATGTCAATCTTAGGTGGCTATCAGGATAATCTTACTTCGATGGAAAGTTTGGAAAAATGGAGTGAATTAACTACGGGTACAGTAGTGGTGAAAATGTATGATGGTGATCATTTTTTCATTCGCACTCAAGATGCAAAACTACAGCAGTATATCTACCATCGTTTGACATCTTTTTTATCGTGAAAAGCAATGAGTAAAATATAAAAGTCTGATTCAACAAACATATTCGTTTTTGACTTAGATGAAAATCATTTTGTGAAAATAACTTTTGAGGTTAATGTAAATGGAAATTGTTGCAGTACGAATTGAAGATGTCGATCAGTGCTTGTGTAATAGATTAAGTACCTACTTGAGTCCTGACAGGAGAAAAATGCTTCGTCACTTTAAGTTTCCCGAAGATCAATGGCGATCGTTATTCAGTGAGTTGCTTGTTCGCACTTATGTGATGGAAAAATGGGGATTAAGTAATGACACGATCACTTTTGTTAAAAATAAGTTTGGAAAACCCGCAATAGCTGGATTTCCAAACTTACAGTTTAATCTATCACACTCAGGTCATTGGGTAGTAGCAGTCTTTGATGAGTTACCTGTTGGAATCGATATTGAAGAAATTGTACCAATTGATCTTGCAATAACGGATTACTGCTTCTCACAATTTGAAAAGACGCAATTAGATGAACAACCAGAAGAAAACACACTGGCGCATTTTTATAAGGTGTGGACATTAAAGGAAAGTTATATAAAAGCAGTTGGCAAGGGATTATCAATACCACCTCAGTCATTTTCGATCGTTTTTGTTGATGAGAAAATTAGATTGCAGACCAGTTCTGACAATGAAAATTTGTGTTTTCATCAGTATGAAATTGATGACAGTTATACGTTATCAGTTTGTGCCCGGACTTCCGTATTTCCTGAACAAATACATAGGATATCATCAAATGATTTAGCATTTCGTTTTCAAAATATAATCTCAAACTAATGGTTGTTTAAGTTATGGAGTGATAAGTGATGAGGAAAAAACTTCTTTTTGTGGAGTCTAATACGACAGGGACCGGAATGATCTTATTAAATAAGACGAAAATATGGGGGTATGATCCTGTATTTTTAACACAACGTCCAGATGTTTATGTGGGATTGAATGAAACAGGTTGCGTAATTATATCCTGTGATACAAACTCTGTTACTGACTTAATCCAAGTAATCAAATCAACCTTCACCTCTGAAGAAATTGCCGGAATCATGACGACAAGTGAGTATTATTTAACCATTGTTTCAGAACTAACTAAGATATTTGGTCTGCCTGGAAACCCTCCCGATGTATTGACCCTATGCCGTAATAAGTATAAAACACGGCTTGCTTTATCAGAGGCAAAAATAAAACAACCAATGTTTAGAGCTGTTCATTCTGATGAAGAGTTAGAGGAAGAAATATCAAATATCGGTCTGCCGTGTGTGGTTAAGCCTACAGATGAAAGCAGTTCTAACGATGTTCGTGTTTGTGAAACAAAAGAAGAAGCAGTCAAACAATTCCACGTAATTATTAATAAACCTCATAATGCACGTGGACAAGCACCTTCTAAAATAGTTCTTGTAGAAGAATTTTTACATGATCAAGAATATAGTGTTGAAATGTATACGTGGCAGGGTGTATCAAGTTGTGTTGGAATAACAGAAAAACATGTGAAAGGATATCCATATTTTATTGAATACAAGCATATCTTTCCTGCGCGATTAACGAGTGATTTAGAGAGAGAAATCACTCAGACTGTAACAGCAGCATTAGAAGCAATTGGATTTGTCAATGGCGTAACACATACAGAGATAAAATGGACAAAACAAGGTTGTGCAATTATTGAAATAAATGCCAGACCTGCAGGCGGAATGATTCCGGAATTAATTCAAGCTGTGACAGAAGTTGATTTGCTGCAATTGCAAACTAAGAGTGCAATCGGTGAAAAACCGCTTATCAAAATAAACCATACAGGATGTGCGGGGATTCATTTTATCGTTTCCGATCAACCTGGTGAATTAGTAGAAATTCTAGGAGTCGATCAAGTTAAGAATTTAGATGGAATACAGCAGGTTACTCTTATTTCAAAAGCAGGAGATCAAATCCACGTTCCTAAAAATGCATCACATCGTCTTGGTTTTATTATTGCAAAAACAACTTCATATGAAGATACAAGTCTACTATTGGACAGAGCAATAAACATGATAAAGGTGGATGTGAAACAAGAACAACAGTCTCAATTAATCTCAAATCTTGATATATGATAAGCGTGTTATTTTTGATATGGGTACAGATCTTGTCAGAAATAATAGAAGTTGAGGATATTCAGTTGAAGAGGAGGTATTTACCTTAATGATTCATCTAACTGATGAAAAGGAACGCTATTATCCGCTAAGCCATCCGCAAAAAAGGATTTGGTACGATGAAAAGTTGTACCCTGATACGTCGATTCATCATATTTGTGGTATTGGAGAAATTAAAGGGTATGTAGACGCCAAACTACTGATCCAATCCATTCACACTGTCATTCAAAAGCATCAAGCATTTCGCCTTATCATAGCCCAACAGTCTGAGAAAACATTCCAATCGGTTTCAAACATCCATGACACAAAAATTAATGTTGTTGACTTTCGTCGTGCAGCTGATCGGCAACATTCATTCAATCAGTGGCTACAAGAACAGAAGAATACGCCGTTACTATTGAATGGTCAACCGCATTATTATTTCGCAATTTATCAAATGGACGATGATCATTGGGGAATTTTCGCTAAATTACATCATTTCATTTTTGATGGTTGGTCTATGGAGATTTTGACGAAAGAAATTGGCAGCAACTACGAGAAGTTATCAAAGGGTGAACCTATTTATCACATAGAAAATACCTCTTATATAGAATTCATTAATCGAGAAAAGAAATACCTCGATTCTAAACGTGCAACTAAAGACAGAGCATATTGGCTCAATAAATTTCAATTAATTCCGGAGCCAATTTTTCAGTTTAACGCTGATCAGCTCCAGGCTAAAAGAAAAGCATATTCTCTTGACAGTAAATTAACAACTTCCATTTATCAATGGACGAAAAAGAATAATTGTTCAGTAAATGATTTTTTTGTTTTTTTAGTTTCTTTATCTATACATAAATTGTACGGAAGGCAGAAATTCACAATCGGTATGCCTGTGTACAATCGCTCAGGTGCTAAGGAAAAACAGACAATTGGTATGTTTACGAGCACCATTCCTTTGTTATTCCATCTAGATCAAAATACCTCAGTACTTGACGTCCTTTCAACGGTCAAGCGAGAAATCCGCAATTCCTATTATCATCAAAAATACCCATTCGACCTCCTGATTCAAGATCTGCAGCTTAAGAAGCACGGGTATGATTCTTTGTTTCAAGTAGTTGTTAATTATTATCCATTTTCTCCATCTAATCAAATGTTCAGTAACAATTTCGAATTAACCGAAATACACCCGGGTCAGCAAGTATTCCCATTGCAAATTGTCATAAACGAATGGGCGGAAAACCAACTTTCATTGGAATTTGATTATCAAACATCTGTTTTTCGCGAGACTGATATTGATCAGATGTCTAGTAGACTAGTTCAATTAGCACAATTAGTGATGGAAAACACGAATTCCATTGTTCGTGATCTTTCTATCATTACTGAAGAAGAACGAGAAAAAATGCTAGTTTCATATAATCAAACAACAAGACCTTATCCAAAAGATAAAACGGTTGTGGAATTGTTTGAGGAGCAGGTTAGGCTTACCCCGGAAAAGGTTGCCCTAAGCTGTGGGACAAACCATTGGACCTATGAGGAACTGCACAATAGAATTGGTCAACTTGTAGGTAAGCTTGCCCAAATAGGTATTGGACCTGAGAGCAGAATCGGAGTATATGGCTCACATTCTATGGAACTTATTGCCGGAATTTTCGCCATTTTAAAGGTAGGGGCAGCATATGTTCCGATCGAGTATACCTATCCAGCCGAGCGGATTACAGAAATTATAGAAGACAGCTGTTTGACTTGTATCGTGATAAATATCGATCTTCCAGAGGAGATTCACTTTGATGGTCAGATTTTACATGTAGCAGAGTTGGAGAATATAGATGAAACGATATATATAGATCATCATGTCAGACAGCCTGAACCACATGATTTGGCTTATATGATCTATACTTCTGGTTCAACAGGAAGACCCAAAGGTGTAATGATCAGACATAGCAGCCTGACAAATTACTGTTGGTGGGCAAATAGGGTGTACGTAAATGAAAAACCAGCTGTTTTTGCTTTATATTCCCCCTTATCATTCGATTTAACTGTCACATCCATTTTCACGCCACTAATTGGAGGCCATGAAATTCGAATTTATAAAGAACCGAAAGACGGGTTCGTACTATTTGATATTTTACAAGAAAACAAAGTGACCGTACTTAAACTTACACCAGCTCATTTAGCTCTGCTTCATGAGAAATGTTATAAAGACAGCTCAATTCAAACGCTAATTGTCGGGGGAGAAAATCTTAAAGTATCAACAGCGCAAACAGTATATGATCAGTTTCAAGGAACCATTTCTATTTTTAACGAATATGGACCGACAGAAGCAACAGTCGGTTGTATGATTCATAAATATGATCCAAAAACAGATACCGGTCATTCGGTACCGATCGGCAAACCAGCTGATAATGTGCAGCTATATGTCCTTGATGAACATCACCAGCCTCTACCAATGGGAAGCATTGGTGAGCTTTACATCGCCGGTGATGGAGTGGCAATAGGCTATTGGTGTCGTGATGATTTAACAAAAAGTCATTTCATAGAAAATCATTTCTTAACATGTAAGAGATTATACAAAACTGGTGACTTGGTACGTTTTAACGAGCACGGGTTACTTGAATATGTAGGTAGAAAAAATCATCAAGTCAAAATAAATGGATACAGGATCGAATTAGAGGAGATAGAAGCCCGATTATTAGCTTTACCAGCTATCACACATTCATATGTAACGGCATGGGAAATGCCAGATGGACGTAAGCAGTTGTCTGCTTACATTGTTTCTACGGAAAATATGGACCCATCTGTCATAAAAGCAAGCCTGAGCTCTTCACTACCGGCATATATGATTCCGGTGCATATCATGTCTGTGGATGAAATTCCATTAACAACAAATGGAAAAATCGATCGTTCGAAACTTCCAGATCCTACTGGTAACCAAGAGGAAATGAACCAGGAAGCTTTCATTTTTTCTGATAAAGAAGGCATGTTAGTAGCTGCTCTTGAGGATGTACTGGGAATTAGTCCTATTGGGTTGGACCATCAATTTTTTGAACTTGGTGGTGATTCGATTAAAGCGATTCAATTATCAGCTCGTTTGAACACAATCGGTTATGTGCTCAGAACGAGAGACATATTAGCTTATCCGCATATTGGGACGATGGCATCTAATATGAAAAGAAAAGAACATGCCAACATGGAAGATGAACAAAAACCAATTGAGGGGGAACTGGACTATTCCCCGATCTATCATTGGTTCTTTAATCAAGGTTATCAACAGCCGGAATATTACAATCAATCTGTATTGCTGCGACTTGATAAGTCAGTACAATCCAAAGACATCGAAACAACTATGGACGTTTTAGTACAACATCATGATAGCTTGCGGCTTAATCTTCGTTCTGATGGTGTTTTCTATTATAACTCAAAACATTTAGATGAACATGTGCAGCTAAAAACCTTTGATTTGTCTGAATTGGCTTACCAACACCAGCTTCATAAAATGGCTGAAATTGGTAGGGAGTTAAAATCCTCATTTGATCTTGAAACCAGTTTATTAATTAAAGCGGCTATCTTTTATTTAGGAGATCAAGGCAACCGGCTTTTAATTACCGCACATCATTTTGTTGTTGACGGTATTTCATGGAGAATTTTGCTTGAGGATTTGGCAACAATTTTATACAGCAAGAGGCAATTACTAAAAATCTCGCTTCCATCAAAAACAAGCTCGTATCAAAAATGGACGAAACAGGTGACAGAATATGCTGACAGCTTACAAACTGAAAATGAGTGCTATTGGACGAAAAACATGGCACATCAAAGCCCCCAACTTATTGTCAGATCGGACGGAAGTAAACAACTAATGAAGCAGACAGCAACAGTCAGTCAAAAAGTGAGCAAAGATGTAACAGAACAATTATTGTTCCATACGAATACTGCTTACCAAACAGAACCAGTTGATTTATTACTAAGCTCGCTTTCTATAACAATGTCGCAAATAACAAATAACCAATCCATCCTTTTCGAGATGGAAGGACATGGGCGAGAAGAAATGAACGATGAGATCGATGTTTCCCGCACAGTGGGGTGGTTTACAAGTATTTACCCTGTTTTAGTAACATTACCAAATTTTGAGTTAGCCGATCAGATTAAAACAGTGAAAGAACAGCTTCGCCAGATTCCGAATAAAGGATTCGATTATTTAGTAAAACGCTATATAAGTAAGCAACAGCTACCGAAAACGAACGAACAACAGATCATTCGCTTTAATTATCTTGGTGATTTTAACAATTTGGAGACTTCTGACCTGTTTACTTTGTCAGAGGAATTCACAGGTCATGACCTCGGACAAATGAATAACTTCAACGTTTTACTAGATATATCTGTGATGATCATTGAAGGTCAGCTGCGATTGTCTGTGACATATGCTACTAGTCAATTCAGTGAGAAATGGATATCGAGCTTTATGGATGAGTGGATCAACAAGCTGACTGAAATCGTGGATCATTGCTTGAACAAACAAAATATTGAGTTTACTCCATCTGATTTTGACACGGTTAAGTTAGATCAGGAAGATTTGGACTTACTATTAATGGACTAAAAATCTCCCAATAGAAAGAAGTGTTTCTGTGTCGATAAATGCTTATTACAAAGAAGACATTGAAAATTTAGAAATGTACCAACGATTGATTCAATATTGGAGCATTATTTTTGACAGGCGTGAGAAGATCGATGTGTTGGATAATATGAACTTTAATATCAATCTATTTCCTGAAATTTTCACAAGAACCGAGATGGCAAATCTGCACTCAATCGAACCTGGCTATACATCACCGGACGGCTATACAGAGATGCATGAATTAATCCGTGCACTGGAATTAGCTAGACTACTCGAGCATGTACCAGGCCGGGAGGAGATTGCGAGAAAACTAGTGTATCAGGCGGGAATCGGCTGTGGAAATGGCTGTACAAATGTCATGAATGGTGTAATAAATGCCATTTTAAAGCACAAGCAAGAGGAAGGAATGACGGAAAAACCCGAAGTGGTTTTAATTCTACCTAACTATACCGTCTATACAGCCCAGCTTTCAAATCTGCAAGGTAAAGTAACACCTCGATATGTACATACAAAACGAGAGAATCATTTTTTACCAACTTGTGAAGAAATAGAGAGTGTTATTTCTCCTTCAACGGCAGCTGTTGTTATTACTTATCCCAACAATCCTGCTCAATCAACGTATGAAGGCGATAATGTGGAAGAATTAAAGAAAATCGTGGAGCTATGCCAGGAAAATGAAGTATTTCTTATTGCAGATAACATTTATCAAGACCTTGTCTTCCCCCGGGAGAGGGGGTTTACAGAAATCTTTAATTTAACCGACCGTTTGGAATATGTTGTTAAAGTATACGGATGCTCGAAGGATACACCTTTTTATTCCGGTTATCGTACTGGATATTGGTTTGGAGATCCACGCCTTACAGAAAAGTACAAATATATGATTTCATCCATGGAAAACAGTTTGAATACTCATTCACTCGTTTACTTTGCATTGAATTTATATTTTAAATACAAAAAGATCGTTAAAGAGGAACCAGTCCTTGAAGATATGAAGTTTTTTACGCAAGGCTTATTCGGATGGAGTCAGCAAGTAAGTGGTGAACAACTTTTTAATAAAATGACTGAATTGGATTTGTATCAAAACTATAAAACTAGGATTAAACGATCAAACGATATTCAAGAGGATGCATTAACACAGCTCATTGATTTTGTAACACAGTCCAATGTGTTCACTGATTATGTAAACCAGAAAATCGGTAATGTATTTTTTATCAAAATGAATCCTAAACTACATTCCGATCATGACCATGCTTTTTTTAATAAATTATTTAATGAAGCAAAATGCGGGGTGCTTCCAGGAAATGTATTCGGGATTCCGGCACATTCCAATGAAACGTGGTTTCGCATCACTCTCATTCATGATCATGTGGAAAATATCATTCGAAATTTACGGAAGATTGAAAACATGTACACACATCAGCATGTCTAGAAAGATAAGCATTTAAGGGAGGGTAGAACATGACTCAACAAAAGATCAATAGCCTGATTGAAGATATTATTGCATTGTCGCCAACACAAGAAGGTATCTTATACCATTGTTTGAAGGAGCCTGAACTTCCACTATATATTAGCCAAGTGATGCTTCAGGTGGAAGGAACAGTGGTAAAGGAACGATTGGAACAGGCATTGGAAATTGTTTCACAGGAAAATGAATGCTTGAGATCTTTTTTTCGCTGGGAGAAAATCAATCAGCCCGTGCAAATTGTCATGAAAAAGATGGCAGTCAAAATTGAAGAAGAGGACATTTCCGCATTATCCGCTGCAGAAAAAAAGAACGAAATCGAAATCATTAAAAGGCGAGAACAAAAGAATGGGTTTGATTTAACAAAAGGACCGTTACTGCGGATAGTCTTATGCCGAGAAGACGTAGGGAAGTACCGTATATTACTGCAATTTCACCATATCATTTTGGATGGCTGGTCACTCGGACTGCTGCTTAGTGAATGGTTCCAATCCTATGATCAAATCAACAAAAACGAAATAGTAAAGAAGCAGAATAAACCAAAATATAAATCATACATAAAATGGCTGCAAAATTACAACCATGAACAAGCAGGGGATTTTTGGAAACAAGAGCTGAACACATTATCAACGTATACAAAATTACCTACCCGTTCATATCGTAAGCAATTGGACAAGATGATTGAACATGAATGTTTCTCTATGGAAGAAATAATGCCGAAGATTGAAGCTTTTTCCAAAGCCTATGGGGTTACGGTAAATGCAGTGATCAATGCTGCTTGGGGGTTAATGCTGCAACGATACAATAACAGTGATGAAGCCATTTTCGGCTTAACTGTTTCGGGACGACCGGAAGAGTTAATCGGGGTTGAGCAGATGGTCGGTTTGTTTATCAATACGATTCCTGTGATTGTAAAAAGTGAAGGAAACCTAACAGCGGTTAATTATGTACAAAACGTTCATCAGCAATTAGTTCGACACAAAGAAGGCGAACACTTACCACTTAGTGACATCCAATCTGTTTTTCAAAGAAGTGGGACTGAACCACTTTTCAACCATTTCCTGGTGTTTGAGAATTATCCGCTTGATCAACAACTTTCAGAAGGCAACTATACTGGTTTTACCATTACAGGCTATGAGGAAGCAGAAGTAAATCATTACGAGTTAACTGTCTCTTTTCTGTTAGCAGGCAAACCGGAATTAAAACTTGATTATCAAGCAGATTTGTTTGATAGGCAGACAATTCAAAAGATGGCAAAGCACTTTTTCGTCGTCTTAGATCAGATCACAACACGTCCTGATGAAGTGTTGTCATCTATAGAACTTGTGACAGGAGACGAGAGAAATCAACTCTTACAGAAATTTAACCAAACCGAAACATTTTATCATAATCAGGAGAAGACTGTTTATGAATTGTTTGTTCAACAAGCACAAGCAACACCTGAGTTGCCGGCAGTTGTATACAATGATGATCAGATCATTTACCGTGAGTTAGCAGCAAGAGCGGAACATCTTGCAAACCATCTTCAACAACAAGGTGAAGGAGAAGGATCTATCGTGGCCATTTTGATGGATTGGTCGACAGATATGATAACAGCCATCATGGGAGTGCTTGGTTCAGGTAGTGCATATTTGCCGATAGATCCTCATTATCCTGAGGAACGAATTCGATACATTATAAACAATAGTCAAGTCAAAACGATTGTAACGTCTGAACAATACTTGGAAATGGCGGGTAGCATGGCATCATCTACTGTTATTCTTAATGATGGTAACTGCCAAACTTTCAACAATGAAACAACAAGTAAACAAGAAGAAACAGACAGGAAGGTCGTTAATTTTTCATTAGCATATGTCATTTATACATCAGGATCAACTGGACGGCCAAAAGGGGTTATGATCGATCAACAGGCATTTACCGAATTTGTCCTTTGGGCTGTGGAGGAATACGAACATAAAGTTGGCTATCAAGTATTGTTATCCAACTCTTATGCGTTTGATAGCTCGGTCCAGCAAATTTTTCCGCCTTTAGTTTCAGGGGGAACCTTGCATCTGCTTAACCCAAATGTCCGTAAAGATGCAAAGCAGTATTTACAATATCTAAAACAACATAAAATTAACAACTTGGATGAAATTCCTGTCGTGATGAACGTGTTGGTGGAGCAGGCTGAGGAAGAGGATGAAATCCCAGTTTTACCTGCATTAACATCCTTATCCCTAGGAAGTGAATATGTACCAATAAGTCTTGTTCGGAAATGTAAAAAGTTGCTTAATTCTAATGGGAAAATCATAAACGGATACGGACCTGCCGAAACTACGGTCGAAACATGTACCTATCATTTTGCAGGGGATGATGAAAACGAAATCTCACTTGTTGGTAAACCCCGCAGCAATTTAACCGTCTATATTCTGGATAAGGATCACAGGTTATGTCCGGTTGGTGTTCCTGGTGAAATTTGTGTTAGCGGAATCGGTTTATCAAAAGGGTATCTGAATCAATCAGAACTAACGGATGAGCGGTTCATTCCAAATCCATTCAGTGATGTTCCTGGAGTCAAAATGTACAAGACAGGTGATGCCGGCCAGTGGTTGCCTGATGGGAATGTTCAATATATTGGCAGAATTGATAATCAAGTCAAGATTCGCGGATACCGCGTTGAACCTGGTGAGATTGAAGATGCGCTGCTTCAACATCCTTTGATATTGGATGCTGTCGTGGTCGTACAAGGAAACAAGCAGAATCATCCAGTCCTTTGTGCGTTTCTGAAATCTGCCAAGAAGCCTGAAATACGTGAACTGAAAACATTTTTGGGATCCAATTTACCGGACTATATGATTCCAGCCTTTTATCAATATGTTGAAGAGTATCCAAAGACACCTAATGGAAAAATAAACCGTCAAGCACTTGAGCAATTTGAAATTGAACAAGATCAAGGAAACCAAGACAATAGTTTGCCACGTCATGAGTTGGACAGCAAACTTGTTGAAATTTGGAAAAGTATCCTAAACCAACCTAGTATCGGGATCCATTCTAACTTTTTTGAACTTGGTGGTAACTCCATTCAGCTAATGAGGATCTATAGCAAGATAAAGAAAGAAATGCCGGATATTTCACTAGAAATAAGTGATTTCTTCACTTATCATACGATAGCTGAATTGTCAGATTATTTAGCGGAGCCAACTAAGAATAGCGGAACGGAATCCCTTGATTTTGTTAAGGATCAGCAAAATAACGAGATGAATAACAAAGATATCGCGATTATCGGGATAGGAATACGCTTACCGGGCATAACTGGACCTGACTCTTTCTGGGAGTTGCTGAAAGAGGGCCGAGAAACAATAAAAGAAATCCCGCAATCTAGAAAAAAATTAGATCCAACAGGATATAAAGGAAAGAACTATTTACGGTACGGCTACCTAGAGGGAATTGATGAGTTTGACCCTCAGTTTTTTGATATTTCTCCAAAGATCGCAAAATATATGGAGCCTAATCAAAGAATAATGCTTGAGACAACATATCATACTTTGGAAGATGCGGGTTATACTCGTGAACAAGTAAAAAATCGTTCAGTTGGTGTCTTTATGGGGGCTGTACTGCCAACTTATCATCAATATTTAGACGTAAAGATAGATGAATTGTTTGCTAGTAACCTTCCGGCCAATTTAGCAGGACGCTTGTCATACCATTTTGGATTTAATGGACCTTCTTTAGTCATAGATACGGCATGTTCATCTTCTTTAGTTGCTTTACACACTGCCATACAATCATTACGAAACAAGGAATGTGAAATGGCAATGGTAGGCGGTATTCATTTGGATATTTCACCTGTAAACCGTGAAGAAGCGATGGAATCCAGTATCGTATCACCAACAGAAAGCTGCAAGCCATTTAGTGATGAAGCAGATGGAACTATTGGGGGAGAAGGGTGCATCTGTGTACTCCTTAAACCAGTTGAGCAGGCTTTACATGATCATGACAGGATCTACTCTGTTATTAAAGGAAGTGCAGTTGTTCAGGATGGTGCCAGATCAAACGGCATCACATCACCAAGTCCTGATGCACAAGCAGAAACATTGCTGCATGCGTGGAAGGATGCGGGTATCGATCCATCTACGATTTCCTATATTGAAGCACATGGAACTGGAACGAAGCTTGGCGATCCAATTGAAATCAAAGGTATTCAAAAAGCATACCAATCTTATACCGATCAGAACCAATTTATCGGCCTCGGATCGGTTAAATCGAATATAGGTCATTTGGATAGTGCTGCAGGATTAGCAGGCTTGGCAAAAACGGCCCTAAGCTTGAAACATAATCTAATCCCGGCAACCCTTCATGCATCCAGTTTAAATTCGTTTATTCATTTTGAACAATCACCTGTTTTTGTTAATAGCGAATTACGTCCTCTAAAATCACAAAGCACTCACCCTGCGAGAGCCGGAGTTAGTTCCTTTGGATTAAGTGGAACAAATGTACATGTCGTGTTGGAAAAGTTTGAAACAACATCATCGGAAACAGTTGAAGTGAAAACGGACCATGACAAAGGTCCATATCTGATTACAGTGTCAGAATCTTCCGAACGTTTATTAACAAAGAAAATTGATGATCTTCATACGTATTTGGAAGAAAGGAATGATCTTCTCCTTCAAGATCTCAGTTACTCGCTAAATTGCCGTCGAAGTCAACATCGTTATAGGTTTTCAACGATTGTTCAAAATGTATCAGAATTGAGTAACAAGCTGGTGATGATGACAAATGCAGATATATATGAGACGAAACAGCCAAAACCTGTAACCGTATTGTTGCAAGATTATGAAGAGGGTTCCGAAAAATTGTTCGCAGAATTATGTCAATCAGGTCTCTTAAGCAGCGAAGAGGTCGAAGAATTCAATAAATATATAGCGAATTATTCTGATCAAGATTATTTACAACGAATAGTAAGTTATCTTTCCTTTTTGATCGGTATAACAAAGCTGCTTAGCCGAATTGGATTAAACTTTTCCGTGACTGGATTAGGAGTTGGAGCTGCAGCTGCTGATATTCTCGATGGATCGACAACGTTCGCAGACATAGTGAAAAACATAAATAAATATGAAATTGATGCATTGATAAGACATGAAATTAAAAAAGAAGATACCATTCTTTCGGTCGGTTTACGTCCATCTGAGGAGCTCTATTTAGACGAACAGAATGAAGGGAAGATCGATGTCTTTCCATTAGAAAAAGGAAAGGCTAGCTTTCTAACTACTCTTTCTCATCTTTACCAAACAGGACATAATTTGTCATTTGAGGCAATTCAATCCGGCAATGTCATCTCACTACCAGTCTATCCATTTGTGCGTAAATCGTATTGGTTTGATATGAGTCAAGTGAGAAATAAAACCAAAAATATGACTCATGTTTCAAAAAATGAAACAAAAGAAGAAGATCCTTTACTACATCAATTGGTATGGACCCCTGTTGAATTAATTAAAGAAAAAAAACGGAAAATCGATGGATCTATTTTAATTGCCGGTCATAATGATGTTTTGCAAAATAGGCTTGCTGAAAGGTTACGAAATGACGGTTTAACAGTCGTAAAAATCAACTATGGAACCCGATTTAATCAACTAAACGAAGAAGAGTTTGAGATTAATATTCTTAACCCTCTAGATTTGGAAAACGTGTTAAATGTACTGGAGAAAGACGGCCATAAAATAGGTGCTTATGTCCGCTTGCCAGATCATAACCTGATTGTAAATAGTCAAGATCCGATCTATAGACTTCCTGGGCAGTTCGCTTCAATAGTAGACCAGCATGTACAACCTGTGTCAGATCTAGGAAAACAGTTAGGGTTGAGATCAAAGGAAAAACCGATCTTTATGTTTCAACTCACCCTTAATACCGACAAAATAGTTCCAGGAGATACTCCTGTAAATCCGCTGCAAAGTTTTACAGTATCACTTAACCGGAATCTCAATCAGGAATATGAACAGTTAAACGCTTATTGCATTGATTTTTCTGAGAATGAACAATCACCAGAGATGATTGCTGATTGCATGTATGAAGAGGTGATTTGGGAGCAGGAATTGAAGGAATCTGCTTATCGCAGTGGTATTCGCTATGTGAAACAGTTACAAAGACAAAAGATCACGGTTCCTCCGAGGGAATTTTTCCGGAATGACGGAATATACCTTGTCACAGGTGGTACAGGTGGAATTGGTATGGAAATCTGCCATTCAATCGCAACAAACATACATGCTACCCTTCTAATCCTTGGAAGGACTGAACATGAAAAGTTAAATCAATCCCAGCTTGACTCTTTAAATCAATTATCAGATATGGGAGCAAAAGTCGAATACTATACAACAGATATAGCGGATTACGAAAGTTTGCGTTTAGTTATTGAACAGATTAAGACAACTTACGGGAGAGTAGACGGAGTTATTCATACAGCCGGTTTGAAAGGGAAGCGTGTGTCACTTCAAGATGCCACACTTGATGACTTCCATGAAGTCTATGACGCAAAAGTATATGGCACAGTTTTTCTGGATCTGTTACTGAGTGATCAGATGCTCGATTTCTTCTTTTTATTTTCGTCTGTTGATGCGGTATTGCCAGAAGCGAATCAAAGTCCATATTCAAGTGCGAATTATTTTATGGATCAATATGCTCTAAAACAAAGGCAATATGGACGGAATTTCATTTCCATTCAATGGGGCGGTTGGCAGTTAACAGGAATGGGAAAAGCAGCAACAGAAGTTAATGACCAATCCATGATTCATAACATCAAACGATTATCACCACTAATCCTAGGTTTTGATCCGAAGATTGGTGTAGCTGCTTTCCATAAATTGCTAAGGACGAAATCAAGCCATACTCTAGTTACAGGATTCAACAGTCAGGATTTGGAAGAAGTAAAAAACATTGCCTTTTTTGAACTGTCAAAAGAACTACAGGATGACATGCAACAACCAGTTGAACAGACGAGCACTAGTGAATCGATTGAAGAAATTAGGAGTTTTGTTGCGACTACTTGGACCAATGTATTGGAATTAGAAGAAGAGCCTGATATACATGAAAACTATTTTTCCTTTGGCGGGGATTCCATACAAGGAATCGATATTGCCTACGAATTATCACAAAAGTACCAACTTCAGCTTGATGCAAATATATTGTTTCAACATGATACGATCGATTCTCTTAGCCGGTTTGTTCATAGTCAAGTAAATATGCCGAAATCTAAAGAAACGATCAGTTCCATTCCTAAAGCAACACCTTTATGAAACGAGAGTGACAAGTAATAGCAAGGAAAGGAAGTTCACAAGATGAAAACACAAACTGACCAAACTTTCGATAAATATGAAGTCTCTCATACTCAAAAGCGTTTTTGGTTCTTGGACCAGTTTGACTATTCCAATGATGAATCGATCCGTTCAATGTCAAATGTTTCAACGGTGTTTACCCTTACCGGACAATTGGACGTTTCCATCTTTCAAAAAACGATTCAAGATCTTACAGACCGGCATCAATCGCTGCGAACGTGTTTCAAAGAAGAAAATGGAACTCCCTTGCAGCTTGTTTTTCAAAAATTAGACATATCAGTACCTGTTAAAGTAGTGAATCCTGATCAACCAGAAGTCCAAGTGGAACAATGGATCCAAGAAGAATTAACTACACCTTTCGATCTTAGAGAGGCTCCATTGGTAAGAGTATTGCTATACAAGCTTTCCACCGAAAAACATGTATGCTTAATCGTTGCACACCATAGCATTGCTGATGGATTGGCACTTGACATTATCCTTTCAGAGTTAATGGCTTTGTACCGTGCGAATGTAAACATGATGACAAATCCGCTCCCTGAACCGAACATTCAATATAGTGATTATGCCCATTGGCATAATAGCATGTTACATCCGTCAACAGGTGAACTTGGAGACCAAAGGGAGTTTTGGTTGAATACATTAGCAGGTGAGCTTCCTGATCTAAACTTTCCACTAGATCGTCAACGTGAAAAAGAAAGGTCTTATAAGGGAGCGGCCGTTCCATTAGTTATTGAAGGCGAATGGCTCACAAACTTAAAAAAAGCGTGTGAACGATTGGATGTCAGTGTCTATATGTTTTTGCTTGGAGTTATGAATGTGCTCCTCGCAAAATATACCCGCAATGATGACATAATTGTCGGAACTTCGTTTTCCGGCCGATTCCATCCTGAACTTAAGTCTGTGATTGGCAGCTTTATCAATACGCTGCCGGTCCGCAATCAGGTAAAAGGAGAAGAAACATTTCATCAGTTTGTGCAACAAATCAAAAAAGTTGTGTTAGGAATCCAGGAAAATCAAGCATATCCTTTTGATAAAATCGTTGAAGATTTAGGAGTACAACGAAACAGCAGCAGACACCCAGTCTATGATGTTCTTTTTGAAATGCATACCCTGCATTCCGATGAAAAAGATGTGAGGGAAATAGTACCTGGTTTGTCGATCTCATTTGAACATTCACTTAATACAATCCGTTACTCTCCGTTTGATTTCGCTTTTGAATTGTTTCAAAAGGAAGGAAAGATCGAAGGGTATATTCAATACGCAACAAGCTTGTTCGATCAAGAGACAATGGAAAAATTGGGCAATCATTTTCTAAAGCTTGTTCAACAGGCAATCGAACAACCTGACAAACCAATTTGTCACATGGACATGCTCTCAGATCAAGAACGAAACCAAATTTTGAATGATTTTAATCACTTAACAATGGATTTCCCAGTACATGCATCGTTTCCTAAGCTGTTTGAAGAAATGGTACGTAAAATGCCGGATCGTTATGCTGTTTCTTACCTAGATGAAAAGGTAACCTATAAAGAATTGAATGAAAGAGCTAACCGATTAGCCCATTTCCTTATCAGTCAAGGTGTCAATTCGGGTGATATAGTCGCAGTTATGAGTGAGCGTAATATTTTTTGGTTAACATCTTTACTGGCCATATTTAAGTGTGGTGCGGTTTATGTACCAATTGATCCGAACCTTCCTGACGAACGAGTGATGTATGTTTTGAACGATAGCGCCACAACATGTCTAATTACTCAAGAATCATTTGTAGAACGAGTTGTTGCATTAGACACAGCTAAAATAGAAACAGTTGTTTGTCCTGATATGTTCGGGCATGAACTACATGATTTAGCTAAAACTCACGAGCTTGTTACAGGTCAACAAATCTTAGCTTTTTCGTCAGATGATCCTGAACTGGAGATACGTTCCGATCAACCTGCATATATGATTTATACGTCTGGTTCAACCGGAAATCCAAAGGGAGCGATCGTGCGACATAACGGGATGATCAATCATCTCTATTGCAAAATAGACAGTTTGCAATTAACACAGGAAGATATTGTTGGACAAAATGCATCCATTAGCTTTGATGTATCAATCTGGCAATCATTAGTTGCACTTCTTGCCGGTGGAGAAACATCCCTTATTACATTTGAAGCAGGCCGTGATCAGGCGTTGCTATTTGAACATTTACGCACACATCATATTACTGTAATTGAAACCGTACCATCTTTGCTATATGCATTCTTAGATACAGTTAATGGCATGAAAGAGCACGAACGCAGTCTTCCCAATTTGCGTTGGATGATTACAAATGGGGAGGAACTCCCAAGTAAATTAGTGACAAGCTGGTTTGAAATGTTTTCTGATATCCCATTGATTAACGCATATGGTCCGACTGAATGCTCTGATGATGTTACACAGCATGTCATGAGGAAAGAAGAGAATAATGAGCAAAAAAATACGCGCATACCAATAGGCAAGCCTCTTCCAAATATGCGTTTGTATATTGTGGATCAATTTAATCAATTAGCGCCTATCGGAGTTAAAGGTGAAATCTTGATCGCAGGCATAGGGGTAGGCAAAGGATATTGGAAAAATGAAAATTTGACTGAACAGAAATTTATCGATAACCCATTTGCACTGCAAGACAATGAAAAAACAGCATACCGGACTGGTGACCTGGGTTGTTGGTTACCGGATGGAAGTCTTGAGTTTACAAGCAGAATCGATTTTCAGGTAAAAATACGTGGGTTCAGAATTGAGCTTGGAGAAGTGGAAGCAACAATCAACCAACATGAGCAAGTTAGTGAAGCAGCCGTTATTGTCAAAAAACAAAATAACGGAGATTCCATTTTAATTGCATTTTATACAAGCAAGCACCAACTGGAATCAAATCAGCTGCGAAGCTATTTGCAGGAAAAGCTTCCTTATTATATGGTACCTGCAATCAATATCAAGATTGACAAAATGCCTTTGCTGACAAGCGAGAAAATTGATCGTAAAATGCTTCTGCAAATGGCGAAGCAGGAAATTTCAACAAATCCTAAATCGGTTGAGTTGAACACGACGACCGAACAAAAGCTTTCACTTATTTGGATAGATATTTTGGAACAGAATCAAATAAGTAGAGAAGATCAATTTTTTCATATTGGCGGAAATTCAATCAATGCAGTTAAAGTTGTCAATCGTATTCGCGATCAATTTGATATTTCAATGGCCCTACAGCAAATATTTGTTACACCTGTCCTTAAAGATCTGGCAGCTGCTATTGATCTTGAAACAGGTAAAGAAATGAAAATAACCAGAAATCCCATTCGTCAATATCCTAAGAAAGAAGTATACGATTTGGCTCCAGTTCAATTGCCTGAATGGTATCTTCACGAGCTTGAACCAGAAAATCCGTTTTACAATGTGAGCTTTGAATTAATGTTTACCGGTGAGATGAATTTAGCAGCATTTGAGAAAGCATGGCAGCATCTGATAAATCGACATTCGGCATTACGCATACGTTTTCGAAATGCAGATGGAGTACCTCAGCAAATCGTAACTGGTGAGCTACCGTTTAAACTAGATAACATTTATGAAAATCGGAACCATGTATTAGAGAATGAAATGAATGACGATATTCGAAAAGTTGCGTATACCCATAATAATCAGGTGTTTGATTTTGAAAAGGGACCATTATTTTCAGTTAGATTAGTGGAATATAGACAAAAGCAATTTTTGATGATGTTTGCTGCACATCACATTATTTGGGATGAGACTTCTTCTATGAATCTTGTTTCAGAACTTAGCGAACTATATAATGCTTATTCATTAAACAGAATACCAGATTTACCCCAACTGCAAATTGAATATACTGATTACGCTGAATGGATGAATTCATCAATCCGTGATGGGTCTCTTGAGAGAGAACGCCAATATTGGTTGAACAAATTTGCTGATGTTCCTCCTCCACTTGAGCTGCCGACAGATTATCAGCGGCCTCCAGTCGTTACGTTTAATGGGGGAACGATTCTTGCCAATATTGACAATGATTTACAGAAAAAGATTGAAGACTACTGTCAGCAAAATGGCATGACACTGTATATGTTTTTGCTATCGGTACTCAATTTACAGCTGCACCGACTTAGCGGACAAAATCGTTTCACCGTCGGTTCGCCAATCGTCAATCGGGATGACATTAATCTTGAGCATATGATCGGATTATTTGCTACTGCTATTCCATTATCTTGCAACATTACAGAGAAAATGACATTTGCACAATTGGCTGAACACAGTAAACAAACAGCCATTGAAGCATATGAAAATCATCTTTATCCGAGTAATTTCGTCATCGACCAGTTGCAAATAGATCGGGATTTATCACGATCTAAGCTATTTTCTGTTATGTATGGATTGCAGAATAATAAACAGAAATTATTAACATCACTTCATTTTGAAGGCTTGAGCTTTAACCCGCGTATCTTTGACTTTGTTGAAGATAGCTCACGATTTGATCTTTCATTTGCATTTGATGAGCTGGAACATGGTATCGAAATCAATTTGAATTATAATAGTGATCTTTTTAAGAAATCGACAGCAGAGCGTTTGGTCGAGCAATTCATTTTGCTAACAGAGCAGGTAATTGCTTCGCCTGAATTGGCAATCAAAAAGTACCAAATGGTTAATGAGATTGAGAAGCACAAAATGACGGTTGAGTGGAATAAAACCGAACAACCATACGAGAATCAACTGTGCATTCATGAACTAATTGAAAAACAAGCAGCAAAAACGCCGGATATACCTGCGTTGTATAAACAAGGGAATACGTTAACGTACAATCAGCTAAACGAGAAGGCAAATCAATTTGCTCATTATTTGGTTAGTGTAGGTGTGAAGGCTGAAGAAAAGATCGGAGTCATATTCGAACATTCTGCTGAGCTAATCATTTCACTTCTTGCCATCATGAAGGCAGGAGCAGTGTATGTACCGCTCAACCCAGAGTTGCCAGGCGCTCGGAAGCTGGAAATCTCGAAAACAGCAACACTATCATACATTGTTACAAATAGCTTTAATAGCTCTAGCATAGAAGAGTTCAATGGAAGAATTCTAGAATATGATCGTATTCAGCTACCACTGTCTACTATGCCAAAAAATAACGTCGATAACCAGATAAGTTCTCATAATCTTGCGTACGTATTGTTCACATCAGGTACGACGAATAAACCTAAAGGAATAGAAATTGAACATCGGGGTGTTGTTAATCTTTTCACATGGTTAACGCAAGAGTATCCGCTTAAATTAAAAGATTCAGTGCTGATGATGACACCATATTCTTTTGATGCCTCATTATTAGAAATATTTTGGCCTTTAACTCAAGGGGCTAAAATTGTTATTCCACAGCAGAACGAATTGAAAAATGTGATTGCACTAGGTGAGCTGGCCTATCAACATCAAGTAGCATTTCTACAATTTGTTCCGATCATGTTGGAGGAATTTATACATGCACGACGAAATAACGACATTCCTGAGTTACCGTTTTTACGGTATGTCATTTGTGGCGGAGCACCATTAACCCGAAAAATACATGACAAATTCAAGGAGCAGTTCAATTGCCGATTAAGCAATCATTATGGGCCAACCGAAGTCACTATTGATTCAGCTGTATTTGTATGTAACAGGGAATTTGAAGGTGATATCGTGCCAATTGGCAAGCCGATCGCTAACACAAAAATGTATGTGTTAGACGAATGGTTAAATATTGTACCGGTCGGTGTACCAGCTGAGTTATATATTCAATCCGATGGTCTGGCCCGCGGCTACTTGAACGATCCTATAAAAACGGAAGAAAGCTTTATTGATCACCCATTTTCTAATGAACCAGGTAGCAGACTTTACAAAACTGGAGACATTGTCCGCTATTCGAAAGATGGAATGATCCAGTATATCGGACGAAAAGATAATCAAGTAAAGGTCCGCGGCAATCGGGTGGAATTAGAAGAAGTGGAAACCGTGCTTATGCAGCATCCTGAAATCGGCCGTTCAGCTGTCTTACATCAGAAGGACGAACGTCAAGATGGACTGATTGCTTATGTCGAGCTTGCAGATGAAATGAAACTGTTCAATGACGACAAAAAGCTCAATCTGTTTACGATTTCACAAATGCCTGGGTTACAGGATGGGATGAATCGTCTGCATAGACAAGCTTGGCCTGCTTATTTCTTCGGAGATGAAATCATGGTAGCAAATTGGCCGAAATTATTTCATAGATTTCCAGATTATCAGTTTACTTTAACACTGGAAAATGGGGATATTGCAGCTGTCGGGAATACCATACCGATCAGATGGGACGGCACACTTGAAGATCTTCCTGATGGGTGGGATGACGGACTGGTACGCGGCATTGAACAATCGGATAAGAATACCATCCCAGACACCTTACTTGTGTTAGCTGGTGTTGTTAATGAAAACTATCAAGGTCAAGGCTATGCATCCTTACTTATCGAAGCATTCAAGAAGATTGCTGCTGGACATAAGCTGAAACGTATCATCCTGCCTGTTCGTCCAACGGGTAAAAGCTTATATCCTAAACATTCATTTTCTGAATATTGCCATCTTACTAGAGAAGATGGATTACCTGTTGATCATTGGTTGCGAACACATATCAAAGCAGGCGGGGAAATCTTGAAAAATGCGGAAACCTCACAACAAATTGAGGGTAGTATAGAGGATTGGGAACATTGGGCAAATACGACATTCACAAAAACCGGCTATTACCACCTAAAGGATACGTTACAACCAGTTTGGATTGACATTGAAAAGGGATGTGGAATCTACCAGGATCCAAGTGTATGGTTCCAACACTTTCTACCAGCTAAAAAAGAAGAAGGTGGCTGGACACCAATAAACCCTGAAGGACTGCTAGATGATATAAAACAAAGGCTACCGGATTACATGGTGCCACAGCAGATCATCTTCGTTAAGAAAATGCCGTTAACAGCAAACGGTAAAATAAACAAAAAAGCACTAATTAAGCAGGAAACCATCCAGGAACAAACACGGGAATTGGTAGCTCCTCAAACAGAAACAGAAGCAGTTATTATGAAAATTTGGAAAGAAATATTACAACTAGAAGAGATCGGAGTAACTGACAGTTTCTTTGAACTAGGGGGACATTCCTTAAAAGCAACTGCAGTTGTCGCTCGGATTAATTCAACATTTGAATGTGCGCTCTCACTTCGGGAAATGTTTGAAGCTCTCACGATCCGAAGCTTGGCACAAGTTATTGAAAACAAAAAGACCGAACCGAGCAATGACACAGGGATTCGTTTTAAAAAGGTCGAACGTCGTGTAAGAACAAGAAATTAAAGACTTTTTTTTAGAATAGTTTGGTTAGATTTTGATTTCTAGAGAAAGAAAATAAGGAACACAAAAATTAGATCCGGAAGATAACGGTGAATTGAAGGGAGAATAACCATTGAATTCTCCATTTTTACAAAAACTAACAATCTGTTTTTTAATGATGATTCTATTTCTGTTATTTCCTCAAAAAGCATTCACCATTGCAGATGTTCAACCAAACGTATCACCTGAACGGATAAGTGAAATCGAGCAGTGGGTAGAGGAACAAATGATGAAAGCAGAAATACCCGGCATGTCTGTCACGATTGTAAATGGAAAAGAGACATTGTATCAGCAGGGATTTGGTTATTCTGATCTATCCGAAAAGACACCAGTGTCAGATGCAACTGTTTTTGAAATCGGCTCTAATAGCAAGGCCTTTACAGCTCTTGCGGTGCTGAAGCTTGAGAAAGAAGGAAAGCTGAAACTAAATGATCCTGTTGATCACTATATCCCTTGGCTAAAGGCTACGTTTAATGGAAAACCTGCGGTGATTACAATCGAGCAATTGCTTCATCATACCAGTGGGATTCCATTTGAGACAATAGGAAAGCTCCCAGAAGGCTATGGTGAGGATGCACTAGAGAATACGGTACGTATCATCGAAGATTACCAGTTAAACAGGGAGCCTGGTGAAAGTTTTGAATATGCAACAATCAATTATGATGTTCTTGGTCTTGTGATTGAAAAGGTTACAGGACAAGCCTTTGCCGATTATTTGGGGGAACAAATCCTTAAACCTTTAGGACTGACAGATACATTTGTATTGAAAGAACCTGGTGTACTTGAGGAAGCAGCGACAGGATATAAATTTGGCTATACAGATCCACGTCCATATGAACCTCCATTTTATGTAGGGAATGCACCAGCGGGATATGTCATGAGCAATGCTCGGGATATGGCTTTATGGCTTAAAATTCAACTTGACACTGTACGTGAAGGAAGCTTCGATTTCTCTCTAATCGATGCTTCCCATCTTGCAAACCGCTCTGTCAAACCGGACTTCAATGGTTCCTCTTATGCTGCAGGATGGGATGTGTTTCAGAAGGGTGAAGGTGAAATCTCACATGCAGGAAATAACCCTACTTTTTCATCGTTTATTAGTATGCGTCCAGGAGAGGAAATTGGGGTTGTTGTTTTAGCGAACATTAACACAGATTACACCCAGGTCATTGGTCAAGGAATACTTCATCAATTGATTGGAGAAGAACCACCATTGTTAACGTCAGACACATACAAAAAAGTAGATTCCATTGCAGTTGGACTAATTGTTGCCTTGCTGCCGATTAGCATCATTGTCTTTATATATGTGCTTACAACAATTAGAGCAATTATTAGAGGAGAACGACACGGAGTTTTTAACAAGATCCGATCTTATTTCTCTCTTTTGCTTCATTTGCTTGTGCTCGGAGCTGCGGCAATGGCTATTTATAAAGTGCCTGACATTTTGTTTTATAAGCTGACATGGCGGTTTATCCAAGTATGGATGCCAGAAACAGTATTTACAGCTGTTTGGCTTATCATCATAGCGGGAGGCTTATATGCGATTTATTCATTGCTTCTCACCTTTTTTCCAAAGAAAAAGGAGAAATCTTTTTTAAAACCCATTGTCCTTGGAGTGGTAAGCGGAGTAGGGAATGCCTTTGTTATTTTTATCATTAATGAATCAATCGTCCGAACAAACAACTTAACAAATGGCTTGCTTTTCTACTTTGTCATAGCCATTTTGATGTATGTGGTCGGACAACGCTATGTAAGGGCTATACTCGTGAATCTGACTAACGAAATTATATATGAAAAAAGGATCGAGCTAATTGATAAGATATTGAATACACGTTTCTCAATATTGGAAGGAATTGAACGCGGACGTGTTGAGGCAACACTTAACAATGATACTGAGGTCATTAGCCGTTCTATCGGTATTGTGATTTCAGGTGCAACGAACTTAATAACACTTGTTTTTTGCTTTCTTTATCTAGGTGTGATGAATGTATACGCGTTGTTTCTTTCCATTGCAATCATCGTCTTTTTAGCCATTCTGTATTTAGTAGTCGGTAACCGGGCCAACAAAATCATGGAGGAAACACGTGATTTGCAAAATGTATTTTTCGGATTTATCGCAGATATGCTGAGTGGTTTCAAAGAGCTTACACTGAACATCAAGAAACGTTGTGATTTCCGCAAAGGACTTCAGGAAAGCTGTAATAGTTACAAAGAAAAGCGAAATATATACCAGTTGCGTTATTCCGATATTTTCGTATTAGGTGAACTGTTATTTGTCCTGGTCATTGGCTGCGTTGTTTTTGTTTTTCCAGAGATCTTTAAGCAGATGGATCAAATCATGCTTAGTAACTATGTATTTGTTTTTTTGTACATGACAGGCCCTGTCAATCAGCTGCTTGATAGTGTCCCTCATTTTGCGCAAATTCGAGTAAGCTGGGACAGAATCAAGCAGATGAATAAAGAGTTGAATTCACTGGAGGAACATCCAACTGATGGCCTTAATTTCAATGAATCTGAGTCTGTTCAATTGAGGATGAATGACGTGACATACAGCTATAATGGGGCAAATGATATAACTCATTCAAGCTTTGAGGTAGGTCCGATCAATTATGAGTTTCGAAGTGGAACCATTGTTTTTATTACAGGGGGAAATGGAAGTGGGAAATCCACACTCGCTAAGCTTCTTACAGGATTGTATGAACCAGATGCTGGTCATATAACCCTAAATGGAGACTCGATTTCACCTATTGAATTAGGGCAATACTATTCTGCAATTTTCGGAGATTACCATTTGTTTGATCGTTTTTACGGAATAGATTGGCAAGCGAAGGAAGTTGAAATGAATTACTACCTGGAACGTTTGGAATTACAAGATAAGCTTAAGATACACAATGGGGTGTTCAGTACGACGAAGCTATCAACTGGTCAGAAAAAAAGGCTGGCCCTCCTCATCACCTATCTTGAGGACAAGCCGATCTGTCTTTTTGATGAATGGGCCGCAGATCAAGATCCTGAATATCGTCGTTTCTTTTACGAAGTCCTATTGCCGGAAATGAAAGCCGACGGGAAGTGTATTATTGCTATTACCCATGACGATCATTATTTTCATCTTGCTGATCACATGATTAAGATGGACATGGGACAAATGTCGGTAATGGAACCGGCAGCTCAGAGATCTTTTTAAATAGAATTTATAGTTGAGAGGATAGATCTTTTTGTATCTCCTCATTGGAGAAATAGAGGTGAAAACGAATGAAAACCATTTTGTTTTGCATTCCTTATGCGGGTGATTCAGCGACCATTTATATGCAATGGAAACAACTACTTGGAAACCATATTGAACTTTATCCACTTGAACTAGCCGGGAGAGGAGCCAGATATGACGAACCTTTTGATTCGAATTTCACCAGCATGATGAACGATCTTGCAGCACAGATTAAGCAATATGCAAAAAATAAACAATATGCGATATTTGGTCACAGCATGGGGGCGGTCTTGGCTTATGAACTCTATTATTTGCTAAGTGAAGAGAGGTTTCCACAGCCTCGGCATTTATTTCTTTCCGGCCGGCCGGCACCTGCCCAAAATGTCCGAAAAAAAAGTTTTTTATCCAAGCTTGTTCATGAGAAGGTTGGAGAGTTATTTCAACAAAGTAGAGATATACCAAATGAGATCGCGAAACACCCGGAACTGGCTAAAAAATTCAGACAAGTACTTAAATCAGATCTTCGCATTATGAATACATATAATTCTATGCCCAAACAAGAAAAAATGAAGTGCCCCGTCACCATTTTTAGCGGGAAGAAGGATGAAATCAGTGAGGAAGAAATACTAGCGTGGAGAGATCATTCTAACAATGATTGCAAGATTGTATGGGTAAAAGGTGATCATTTTTTCCTGCATACCAGAAAAGAAGAATTGGTCTCAGTCATCAATCAGTCGATTCCTGAAATAATTTCTAGTTAGGAGAATGACAAGATGGAAATGAAACAATGCTACGAGACTTCGTCTGCACAGAGACGAGTGTATATTCAGCAACAATTCAATCCGCAAAGCACTGCTTATAATCTTCCTACTGTATTTAAAGTAGAGGGGAAATTGGATAATAACCGTCTGGAAGAAGCGATGGTGAAGCTGATCAGGCGACATGAATCATTGAGAACCACTTTTGAAGCTGATCTTAAAAATAACGATATTTCTCAAATTATATTAGATAGCGTGTCTTTTAAGTTAGACGTGTTGAATGCAGAAGAAGATAAACTTCATGAATGTATAGACCAGTTAATTAAACCCTTCCAATTGGATCAAGCACCACTATTTTGTGTGAAAATCATTTACACATCAGAGGATAACTGTTACCTGTTTTTTGATATCCACCACATTATAGCGGACGGCATTTCCATTCAAACAATCATGAAAGAAATGATGCTGCTATATAAGGGAATGGAACTGCCACCTGTTGAAGTACAATATGTCGATTATGTTATGTGGCAAAACGATTTGTTTAACCAGCAAGGAATCCGCAGCCAAGAATGTTATTGGATGAGGCAATTCAATGACGAACTCCCAGTTTTAGATTTACAAACTGACTTTTTACGTCCGGTTAAAAACGAAGGGTTTGGCAAGTATGTTTATTTTCAAATAGAAAAACCGGTCATCAATCAGTTGAAAGAGCTTGCCCGCAAGGAAGATGCGACATTGTTCATGGTCCTTTTCAGTTTATATACAACCCTACTGCAGCGATATACATCCCAAACTGACATTGTTATTGGAACACCAATTGCAGGTCGCAGGCATGCAGAGCTGGAACCAGTGATTGGGATGTTTGTCAATACGCTCGCCCTTCGTATTAAATCAAGGGGGACGATGTCATTTCGCCAATTGCTATCAGAAGTGAAGCATACAGCACTAGCAGCATATGAAAATCAAGATTATCCATTAGATCAAATGGTCGAAAAGCTTAAGATCAATCGTTCGTCTGACAGACATCCTTTGTTTGATACCATGTTTGTTTTGCAAAATATGGATACAGCTCATGTTGATATGGATGGCTTACACTTTCAACCTTTTGAGCTAAAGACATGCAGTGCCAAATTCGATCTTACCTTAGAGTTAACGGAAAAAGACGGATTGATATCTGGAAAGCTGGAGTATAATGCGGAATTGTTCGAAAAACAAACAGCAGAAAGGATCACACAGCATTTTACGAATATTGCCGAACAAGCTGCTGAAATTCCTGATCAACTTCTCCATCAGTTTGAAATCATGGGCTTTGAAGAGAAGAAGGAGATTCTTGAAGAATTCAATGATTCAGCAACAGATTTTCCACTTAAAACAATTTCGCAATTATTTGAGGAACAGGTAACTCTTCATCCTGATCAACCTGCTGTACTTTACGATGGGGATAGTTATACATATCGTGAATTAAATGAAAGAGCTAACCAACTCGCTCGTACATTACATGCTAAAGGAATCTCGAATTCAAAGGCTGTTGGAATAATGGCTGAGAGATCCATGGAATTAATCGTTGGTATGCTTGCCGTTAGTAAGACAGGAGCTGCTTATGTTCCAATTGAACCGGATTATCCTAGTCAAAGAATTTCAAATATGCTAGAAGACAGCGGAAGCGAATGGCTTTTAGTACAAGGAGCAATCAAGCAGGATATTCCTGATCATTTGGAGATCATTGATTTACAAAACCCAATGCTGTACACAGGAGAGAAGTACAATCATAACTTATCCACTGATCCAGATAGCACTGCGATTATGATCTTCACTTCAGGAACATCTGGCAGACCAAAAGGAATTATGGTGACGAACAGGGGGATATCCCGTCTTGTCAAGGAAACTAATTATGTAGAATTAAATCACCAAACACGAATGCTTCAAACCTGTGCATTAGGATTTGACGTTTTTACATTTGAAACATGGGCACCGTTACTAAATGGAGGACGTCTTTATTTAACAAATAAGGAAATATACCTTGATGCTGAAAAATTAAATCCCTTTTTATTAGAACATAAAATCAATCTCATGGTTCCAACTACAGCGCTCTTTAATCACTTGCTAAATCAAGACCCGAATATTTTTAATACACTCGATACCATTATAGTTGGTGGGGAAGTGATGTCACCTCCACATGTTCGCTTACTTAAACAGAATCATCCAACTGTGAAGCTAAAGAATGGTTATGGACCAGCTGAAAATACAACATATACGAGCATTTATGATGTAACAGGTTTCGAAACGGGAAGTATTCCAATCGGAAAACCTATTTCGAATACGAGCTGTTATGTTTTAGATCCTTTTCTTCAACCTGTACCAGTTGGCGTGGCAGGAGAATTGTTTATTGGCGGTGATGGAGTAGCGAGCGGGTATGCGAATCGAAATGACCTATCAGAAGAAAAATTCATCACTGTTCCTTCTCTTCAAGGGAAAAGGGTTTACCGGACTGGAGATTTAGTGAAATGGCGTTCTGACGGTCATTTAATCTACCTTGGTCGACAAGACGATCAGGTGAAAATTAGAGGGTATCGAATCGAGCTAGAAGAAATTAATCAACATGTATTGGGGCTCCCGAACGTTTTGGAATCTGTTGTGATACCGATAAAGACAGCGAATAAAGAAACAAAGCTATGTGCTTATTATACTGCAGAATCATTGATTACCTCTTTGGAAATGCGAAATATGCTTTTGCAGCAACTACCTGATTTTATGGTTCCTGAACTTTACATGCAGGTAGAAAAAATGCCATTGTCAGCGAATAACAAAATTAACAAAAAGGCATTGCCAATTCCTGAATTTGCACCAATTCCTACAGAAAAGCAACAAGTTGAGGATGAATTGGAACGAGCCGTTGCACAAGTGTGGCAGGAGGTACTAGCAATAGATGTAATCGGTGTTAACGATAATTTCTTTGCAGTCGGAGGACAATCCTTAAAAGCTACTCTTGTTGTAGCAAAACTCCGTAAGGTATTAAATGTGGACATTGGCTTAAATGATTTGTTTCTACATCCAACAATCAAAGATTTAGCTAAGCTGCTTCGAAGTAGAGAAAAAGTGAGTGCCGGGATAGAAGTAAAATCAGTTGAGAAACGAGAGTATTACCCTGCAACATCTCAACAAACACGAATGATGATTGTTGACAAAATGAAGCGGGTCTCTGATACAAGCCAAAACATTACAGATATCTATTGGGTAGAAGGAAAACTGGATATTAATCGGGTGAGAGATGTATTTCAACAATTGATCGACAGGCATGACTCGCTAAGAATGTCTTACCACCTAACGAAGAAAGGTCTGATGTTTAAGGTAATCGAAAAGCTAGAATCAGAACTTACAATGTTCAAGGGAACGGAGGAGCAAATACCAGATCTTATCAATACTTTCGTTCAACCGTATGTTCTTTCGGAAGCTCCTTTGTTCAGAATCGGTCTGATTGAAGTAGCTGATGATAAGCATCTACTAATCTTTGATATTCATCATAGTATTTCAGATGGTTTTTCTTTGGGTTTATTAGTTAAAGAGTTTGTTACCTTGTTCCATGGAGGTCAACTGCCTAGATTAGAATTTCAGTATAAGGATTATGCAATATGGCAACAGTCCTTTACCAAAACAGAAAAATGGGAACGACAAGAAGAATTCTGGTTAGAGGAAATGGATGGGACCATCCCAACCATGAATTTGCCACTGGATTTTCAGCGTCCATCTGAAAAAACGTATGAAGGGAAATTGTCGGATTTCCAAATTTCAGAAAAACTAACAGAACAATTAAAGCAAGTGGCAGTGAATGAAAACACCACACTCTATACCGTATTACTTACTGCTTACTATACATTATTATACAAATATTCAGGTGCGGAAGATATGATCATTGGTGCTCCTGTTGCAGGGCGCAATCAAGCGGAATTTCAGCAAATGTTTGGTTTGGTGACAAATACACTGCCGCTCCGTAATTACCCTTCCGCACACAAAACATGGCGGCAGTTTTTACAAGAAGTACGGCAAAATACAATCCAGGCATTTGAAAATCAAGATTATCAGCTAGAACAGTTGTTAGAAAAATTGGGAATTAGCCCTTCAGTTAATCGTAACCCTTTATTTGATACACTCTTTGTTTTGCAAAATATGGACATTCCACCAATTAACCTGGAAGGATTGCGTTTTGTTCCATATCTTCAACAACGAAACACAAGTATTATAGATTTGATTTTAGTCGCGAAAGAAGAATCAGGCAGAATCACTTTTACATTTGAATACTGTACCCAGTTATTCAAAAGAGAAACGATTAAACAAATGGAAGTACATTTTATCACCCTCTTAGAAAGTATGGGACAAGGTGATTTAGACAAAACGCTGATTCAGCTCCAGCTCAATGCTGACAAAACTGTAAACAATGATCAATACAGGAATAATTTAGCCGATACATTTTCGTTCTAATTCAAATGGCGAAACGGGGGAAGGAAACGATGTTTGTTTTAACAGAAGAAACGGTCAAAATGAGAGAGTTTTGGGTGGAGCAGCTCTCAGGTGAAAAGCCATCAAACATGCTTTTACCTGATGAACTCAGGACGCCCAGCACGATGCAGCCTGCAATCGGTATGGTAGAAACGAATATAGTTGATGATACATTTAGAAGCCTTACACAATACTGTAAAGAATCAGACTTTCTCTGGTATTGCTTTTTGTTCTCCGGTCTAAACGTGTGCTTATATAAATACTCAGGCTATCAGGACTTTCTAATAGGTTCGCCTCATCAAGATAAAATGAGCAAGAATGAAAGCATCCTGCCAATCCGTAGCGAAATAGATTCGGAAATGAGTTTCAAAGAATGGGTGCTTCAAGTGAGAGAAAGGCTGGCTGTTGCATATGAATTTCAGCAGTTTCCATTAGATATGCTGGTAAGTGAGCTTGGATTATCTGTAGATAGTGGAACAAATTCTTTGATTAATTTGGTCGCTTCATTTGAAGGGTTACACGCTCCATTTTCAAGTGAAATAAATGGACAAACAATCCAGATTTTATTCAGTCGAAGTGGGGGAAAGCTGGGGATCAAGCTGCAGTATCCTTCTGAGTATTATGCGAAAGATTCCATCAAACGATTCGTACACTCTTTTAAACATGTTCTTCAATCAGCAGTACGTCATATCGACAAACCTATCAAGGAATTGTCGATATGCCTGCCAGAAGAAGAACATATTATCTTGAACGAATTCAACATACAACTTCCGAAGGCTGAAGGAAAAAAGACAATAGTTGGATTTTTTGAACAGCAAATCGCCAATCATGTTGACAAGGTCGCTTTAATTGATAAGAACAGACAGATGACTTATAGTGAGCTAAATCATCAATCCAACAAGTTAGCGGCTGTTCTTAAAAAAAATTGGAACATCAAGCCTAATGAATTTGTAGCAGTTTACATGAATCGCGGGATAGATTATATCGTATCGATTTTGGCTGTCTTAAAAGCGGGTGGAGCTTATGTCCCACTTGATATCGATTATCCAAATGAGCGGATTCAATATATTTTAAAAGATAGTAAGGCAAAATTATTACTTACTGATCATGAAACGGAAAACCTGTCAACTGATTCAATACCTATCTTACAAGTCTTTGATTTACTGGATGGAGAAGAGCAACAACTAGACATCTCGTACTCTACTAAATCAGAGGATTTGGCTTATCTGTTATATACTTCGGGAACAACAGGATTTCCAAAAGGGACATTGATTGAACAGCGCAATGTCATTCATTTAGTAGTTGATCAGGACTATTTAACATTCAATTCTCAAACATGTATGTTACAGGCATCATCTGTTGTGTTTGACTTATCAACTCTCGAAATATGGGGGACCTTACTAAATGGTGGTACCCTGGTGCTCGTAGACAAACAAACCTTAATAGAACCTATGAAATTAGAAACTGCCATACAGAATTATAAGGTCAACTCAGCTATTTTAACAACTGCCCTTTTTCATCATGTAGCAAGCCATCGACCGGAGTTATTCAAAGAACTTACCCAATTATTAACAGGAGGAGAGACCCTATCAGCTGTATTAGCAGACAAAGCTCTCCAAATGAACCCTGAACTTAAACTGGTTAATGCTTACGGACCAACAGAATGTACAGTGTTAACAACAGCACATGATGTGAAAATTGGTGAAAAAGGGAATATTTCAATCGGCAAACCAGTCAAGGGTACAAATGTCAAGATAATCGGGGTAGACGGAAAGATTCAGCCGATAGGGGTTCTTGGAGAATTGTGCATAGTAGGTAATGGTGTAGGTCGAGGTTACTTAAATAAACCAGAAACAACCTGCGAATGTTTTATACCAGATACGGATCAGGAAAATCGCTTGATGTACAAAACAGGTGACCTTGCAAGATGGCGTGAAGATGGCAGCATTGAATTTCTAGGACGTAAAGACCGACAAGTGAAGTTACGTGGATATCGCATTGAACTTGGTGAAATTGAAAATTGTCTCCTTAATCACAAGGATATCCTTGAAACAGTCGTTCTTCCAATTGAAGTAAACAAGGAACAAATACTGTGTGGGTATATCGTTCAAACAGCTCAATCGGATGCGGATGTCTACGATCTACAAATGTATTTAAAGCAAACCTTACCAGAATATATGGTTCCTGCTGCATTTGTTCCGGTTCACCGAATTCCATTAACAGTAAGTGGCAAATTGGATGTTACTAAGCTTCCAGTACCGACTGAACTTCATTTTGGTATCCAACAAGAAAAGGATGATAGATTACCCCAAAGTGAGGAAGAAAGAAAGATTGCAGCAATTTGGTCCGATATATTAGGGATTCACCAAATCACACTTGATCACAATTTCTTTGAATTAGGCGGGCACTCACTCAAGTTAATTCTGCTTGCTGAACAGCTGCAACAAGCCGGATATCCCGTCAATACAATGGATTTGTACAAATACCCGACTATTGGTAGTTTCCTGGAAAACCACTGGAAGCAGAGAAATTAATGAAGCTTTTCTAAAAACGTTACCTTTTGACTCTGGATAAAGGAGAAAGAGATAGCACTGGATTTAGAATACTAGCTTTCTAAAGTAGGTCTTTATCTTTCTTCCATTTTTTAATCTTCTTTAGAGAGCGGGGATAAATCTCTCATGATTTTACTAGTAAAACTGGTAATTTATTTTTTAATCTGGAGTTTATATTCATATTTGATACACAGAATTGCCCACATCCCTAGTAAGAAAAATCCATTGCTAAAAATCCATCTTGTTCATCACAGGGTAAAGTATGATGATTCATTTCTCCCTGAATGGCCAAATTTTTTCTTCTGGTTCGGATCATGGCGCGCTTCACTGGATGTTTGGATCACGTTGACACTTCCAGTTGTCATCATTGCAATAATAGACCCTGTACCCGGTGTGATTTTACTCGTCTTTCATTATATTTACGAGGTATTTTTGGCTGGAAATGTTGTCGATCATAACCCGAATATTAAAGGAAGGATTACGCGTTACTTTGCAATTGGGCAGTATCATGTCAGACATCATGAGGTTTATCGTGCTAATTACGGTTTTTTTATTACCTTATGGGACCGTCTATTCGGTACAGTTCATCAGAAGCCAAGTCATTCACAAAAAATGAAAAATAAAGACATGACACAAATGAAATGAATGGAGGGAGAATGGGATGAAAGTAGATAATTTGTTACATGATGAGACACTATCAGGAAGAATTTCGGCTTCTCCAAGCATGCTATTGCATGAAGAGATATTAAAACCCCAATTTGATTATGAACTGAAGCATTTATTACCTTATTATATTCAGATCGAAGAAGTCATGACAATTGAATATGAACGATTGGGCCTGATAAGTAAAGAATCGATGGTTGAAATCGTCAATCTGCTAAATCAAATAACAAAAGAAAATATCACGGCAGATCCAAAAAGTAATATGTCTGACATCTGCTTTGCTATCGAACAGTATGTAGAATCAAGAATGGAACATCCTGTCCCTAATTGGCATGTTGACCGCAGCAGGAATGATGTACAAGCAACTGCACAGATCATGTTTGCTCGTGAAAATTTAGTGACTATCATGGAAGAAATAACAGAACTTATTGAAGAAGTGTTGGCACTATCCAACGACAATTTGTCTGTTCCTATGCCAGGCTATACCCACTATCAATCAGCCCAAATTATTACAGTTGGTTTTTACTTTACAGCTGTTAGTGAAGTCCTGCATAAGTCCTTGAATAGAATGATAAAACTCTATGATGAAATTAATAAATGTCCATTAGGGTCTGGAGCAATGTCAGGCATGGAGCTTGAATGGAATCGAGCAGAAATGGCAACTAAACTAGGCTTTCAAGATTCATCACATGCATTAGTATCTGTAGCTTCAAAGGAATGGATGCTTCAAATTGCTGCAGAATGTTCGAATTTAGCAACTGTAATAAGTCGATTTATCACAGACCTCATTACTTGGGGCAGCAGTGAATATAAATTCTTTGTTTTGCCTGATGAAATGTCAGGGATATCATCAGCTATGCCGCAAAAAAAGAATTATCCGATTCTTGAACGAATCCGCGGGCGTAGCGTACATATCAATTCCTATTATTATGACATGCTAAATGCCCAGCGTAATACACCTTTTACAAATCTTGTAGAGACAGCTAAAGAAGGGGGAAGCAATTTTTACCCGATGATTACTTGTATGAAAAGTGTGTTAAAGCTTTATACGGCAGTGATCAAAGCGATGAAGTTCAATAAAGAACATATGTATGAAATGTGTGCAAATGATTTTTTTGGAGGTTTTTCTCTAGCAAATTTATTAACTTTGCAATGTTCCATTCCATATCGTCAATCCCAAATTATATCAGGAAAATATATAGTAGCCATGAATGCACAAAATCGTAAGCCAAATGAAGTAGAGCTTTCATTTTTAAATGAATTATGCGAAAAGTATGGGTATAAATCGTCACTCACAGAAGATCAGTTAATAGAAATCTTTAGCATCACGGAAAGTCTTTCAAGAAAAAAGACTAAAGGCTCAACAAATCCACTTGAAATCAAGCAATTGATTGACCAACAAAAAGCTATTTTAAGAGAACAGAAACAGCAAATTGTTGACCTTAAAAGGAAATAAAAAACAAGAGTGGAATTTCGATTGCCTAGCTTCTGGGTAGAAAAAGTAAGAAAAATATGACTGAGGGTGTGAGGATCTTGTATCAAAACATTATTGAAACCATTGGTAATACTCCTTTAGTAAAACTTCGTCTTGATAAACAGTCGATTGGGGAAGTTTACGCAAAATTAGAACTACAGAACCCATTTGGTATGAAGGATCGAGTGGCAAAGAACGCAATTCTTGCAGCAAAGGAATCCGGTGAATTACAGGATGGCCAACCTATCTTTGAAAGTTCATCAGGCACATTGGCATGCGGAATCGCACTAGTCGGTACTTCACTTGGCCACCCTGTCCATATTGTCACAGATCCAAGATTAGATTCCATCACTCTAGCAAAATTACACTCTCTAGGTTGTCATGTGCATGTGGTGGATAAAATGGGAGCTCAAGGTTGGCAAGGAGGCCGCTTGGAATTATTACATAGATTGTTGGAGCAACACCCGGATGGATATTGGTTAAGACAATATGAAAATCCCTCTAACCCTGAATCATATACCGGTTTAGCCCAAGAGTTGATTGATGATCTTGGACAAGTAGATATCTTGATCGTTGCAGTCGGAACTGGAGGATCCATCTCCGGGACAGCTAGGGAATTAAAAAAATACAATCCAAATTGTAAAGTAATCGCTGTTGATGCAACGGGAAGTGTTATTTTTGGACAACCAGATAGGCCAGACCGCCTGCAGGGCGGTATTGGGAACTCATTAGTTGCCAGAAATGTTGATCATACTTTAATTGATGAGGTACACTGGCTAAATGATCAAGAGGCATACGCTGCTACACATGTGCTCGCAAGACACGAAAAAATATTTGCAGGCAATTCTTCCGGTTCTGTTTATGCTGTTGCACGGTGGGTAAGCCGCTTTGTCGAACCAAACACGAAAATAGCTGCTATATTTCCGGATCGCGGTGACCGTTATGCAAACACTATTTACAATCATGATTACCTTAAAACGAAAGGAATTAATGTGGAACTCACCTTTGATCCAAAACAAGTAGATAGAAATGATGTTGTTCATTCATGGTCTTACGCATCATATCGTGAAAATACAGTTTTGAAAATATAAACCCGACTACAATTAGAAATGAGTTGATGTATAAATGAAAATAACATTATTTGAAGAAAAGGACCTCCTGGCATGTACGAACACATTTATGGAAGTCTTTAATCAGGAACCATGGAATGATAAATGGACAAAGGAAACGGCTAACAATTATTTAGCAGACTTCACACATACACCCGGCTTTAAAGGGATTGTCGCTTATGATGAGGAAGAAATGATAGGATTTCTTTTCGGAACTCTAAAACATTGGTGGAGTGGAGACGAATTTTTCATCAATGAAATGTGTGTAGTGGCAGACAAACAAAATTCAGGCATTGGATCAAAGATGATGAATGACTTAATAAAAGAATTAGAAAAAGATGGGGTAAGCATGATCTCACTATTAACTGACAGAGGGATACCGGCTGAAGACTTTTACAAAAAACACGGATTTTCTGAAATAGACCGATTAGTGTTTTTAAGCAGGAGCATGTAAGGGACAGAGGGAAAGGGACAGAGGGACAGGTTTGTTGTCCCAATTTGGGACAACAAACTGAGGTGCACCCCAATTGTTAGACACACTTAACAATTGGAGGTGCTTTTTTCATGAAGAAATATCGCTTAGAAATTAAACTACAAGCTATAAATACCTACCTGGAAAGTGCGGAATCCATAAGAAAAATAGCTAAGAAATATAAGATTAGTAAATCTATGTTACATAGGTGGATAGTGAGATATCAAATTCATGGCGCAGCTGGCTTACAAGAATCCTATACAAATTACTCTGTTGAGTTTAAAATGAACGTACTTACCTATATGAGAGAGATGGGAGCGTCCATCGAAGAAGCTACGGCAGTATTTAATGTTTCTTCCTCTTCTGCGGTGCAACGCTGGAAGGATTTATTTGAAACACACGGAATTGACGCTCTTCAACCAAAGAAAAAGGAGCGTTCAATGTCTATGAGTAAAAAATCTAAGAAAAAACCAGTAGAAGGATCAGAAGAAGCACTACGTGCTGAAATAGAACAGCTTAAGATGGAAAATGAATATTTAAAAAAGTTACAAGCCTTAATTCAGGAAAAGAAAAACTTATAGATAAAGACAAAGCGCAAGTGATCTATGAGTTAAGGCAAAAATATAAAATTATTGAGTTAATAAAAATCGCTGATATACCACGTAGTACATATTATTATTGGATAAAGCAAATAGATCGACCAGATAAATATAGTGAAGTGAAAAAAGAAATCCAAAAGATTTTTGGAGAACATGAAGGACGGTACGGCTATCGTCGTATTACGTTGGCATTACGAAATAAGAAAATTACCGTAAATCATAAAACGGTCCGTCGCTTAATGAATGAGATGGAATTAAAGTGTTTAGTTCGCGTGAAAAAATACCGCTCATATCGGGGAGAAGTAGGTAAAATTGCACCTAATATTTTAAAACGTAATTTTAAGGCAACTAAACCCAATGAGAAGTGGGTAACTGATGTGACAGAATTTCATTTACATGGGGAAAAGCTATATTTATCTCCTATTCTGGACCTGTACAACGGTGAAATTATCGCTTATAACATTGAAAAGCGCCCTGTTTATTCCTTAGTATCTAAGATGTTAGAAAAAGCTTCTGAGCAATTAAAAGACGGAGATACACCTATCCTACATTCAGACCAAGGATGGCATTATCAAATGAAAAAGTATCGACATGTATTAAAAAAACAAGGGATTATACAAAGTATGTCTCGAAAAGGGAATTGTTTAGATAACGCAGCTATAGAAAACTTTTTTGGTTTATTAAAGAGTGAATTACTTTATTTAAAAGATTTTGAAAGTATGGAGCATTTCAAACTAGAATTAGAGAAATATATTTATTATTACAATCACAAGAGGATTAAGGAGAAATTAGATGGTATGAGTCCGGTTGATTACCGAACTCATACTCAAAAAGTCGCTTGATAACTTATGTCTAACTTTTTGGGTTCAGTTCAAACCTGTCCCCTCGTCCCTCTTATTCACTTCCTTTAATAATTCTGTTTCGGTTTTCCATTTGTGGAGGTTCTTCAAACCATCCGTGTCTGAATTTAATTTCAATTCCTTCTTGGGCATAAGTATAAACATCTTTTGCGATAAACATGGTTTTCATCACAATGTCATTTCTCATACTGAAAAAAGCACCTGTTCCGGCACCTACAAGGCCAAATCCATTAAGGATGTAGATACAATGCATCATAAGCTTATCAGAAAAAGGAGGGACAGTGGAGGTAGTGACTGTTGCTCCAGAGACTGCAGAAAGTTGAACATCACTCTCCAAAAGAATTTTTTCCATGATACTCACTTGTTTTTTTGCAAGTTCTTTTCCTTTTAAAAAGTATTTTCTAACTTCTTTGTTTTGTGCACATTGAGCAAAACCTGTTATAAGATGCATTCCAATATTATTTACTTCAAGATTGTGATGAATGATACCAACTTCAAGGTCATTTAAAGGTCTCTTGTCGCCAAAGAGCTTGAAGCCTTCTTTATATTTTTTATCTTTAATAAATTCCGTCTTTTTCGGCATAGTTACTTTCGGAGGAAGCGCAAGAATGCCCCTTTCAAGTAAATAAGTAGTTGATAACTTATAAATCTTTTGAGTAACGGTGGTAAGGCCCTCATAAATCGCCATCACTCTTTTATTGTAGGTCATATTCATACCTAAAGTGTAAAGACCCATACTCACTTCCTTTAATACACGGACAAACATTATATCAAAACCATTGTCGTATAATTTGGGAGCATCTAAAAAAACATCCTCTTTTGAAAAACCAATTGGTTTAACCATTCCTTGTTCAGAAAATAATTCTTCCATCTCGTTTACATAAAAATTTAGCTCCTGCCATAATCCTCCCAAAATATTCCTAGCTTGTGGGTCATCTGATTTTTCAATAAAGTATTCCAAAAATCTCATAATCAAGGTCTTTTCTTGATAGGTCTGCCAGATTGATCCTATTTCGGATACATTAATGGGATTCGTTTGAACCAAATAGAATACCTCCTTACTTAAATGACTGAGTATGTATAGTTACCTTATAAAATTCCCAATAAAAAGGAAAACATACTCGTGGACGGGGTCCTTGTCAATAGCTCACAACTTTTATTTCATTTACACATAAACATTTCAATGGTTGAAGATATTAAAAACTATCAACTCAACGTAATAAATAACTAGGAGGATTTTGATGGATGAACAAAAGAATGAACATCGTGTGTCAGCGAAAATTAGTCCATTCGAATTAAAGGACAAGCTAATTGATTTAGCTAAAGGAAAAATGAGAATAACGAGAACAATGCTTGATGCTGGTCGTGGAAATCCAAACTGGATTGCAGCAGCTCCCCGGGAAGCGTTTTTTGCCCTTGGTCAATTTGCTGTGACAGAATCCAGAAGAGTATGGGATGAAGGCGATTTAGCCGGAATGCCAAGCCGAATTGGAATAGCTGAACGTTTCAATCAATATGTACAGGAAAATAATCACGTACCGGGAATTACATTGCTCAAAAATATCGTTGATTACGGAATCAATACAAAACAGTTTGAACCAGATGAATGGGTATATGAGTTGGTAGATGGAATCATTGGTGATAATTATCCTAATCCTGACCGGATGCTTGTTAGAACCGAAAAAGTTGTACATGATTTCATATCTCAAGAGCTGTGCGGTAGTGACACTTCATGTGGTTCGTTTGATTTATTTGCTGTTGAAGGAGCAACGGCAGCGATGTGCTATACGTTTAACACTTTATATAAAAATCACTTGTTACCTATAGGATCGAAAATAGCAGTAATGGTCCCGATTTTTCCGCCATACATAGAAATTCCGGAGCTACCGGACAATGATTATGAACTTGTCAATATTAACGCAACTGAAATAGATGAAGAAGGACACCATACATGGCAATATCCATATGAGGAATTAGAAAAGTTAAAAGATCAGGACATCAAAGCGCTCTTTTTAGTAAATCCAAGCAATCCACCGTCTGTTGCAATCAAAAAAGACTCGATCGAACAAATCATTCAAATAGTAAAACAACATAACCCTAATTTAATGATTATATCCGATGATGTGTACGGTACGTTTGTTGAAGGGTTTCGTTCGCTAATGGTAGATTTACCTTTTAATACGATCGGAGTATATTCATTTTCCAAATATTTTGGTGTAACAGGTTGGCGATTAGGTACGATCGCGATTAACAAGAAAAATGTGTTTGATAAATTGATTAATGAGCTACCGGAAGAAGAGAAAGTTGTTTTAAATAAGAGATACGCTTCCCTTACCCAAAATCCGGAAAACCTTACCTTTATAAATCGAATGGTAGCAGATAGCAGGGACGTAGCAATGAACCACACAGCTGGTCTATCTACACCACAACAAGTGCAAATGGCGATATTCTCGATCTTTGCTTTGCTCGATACAAAAAATGAATACAAGCAAAAAACAATAGATATCCTACACAGAAGAATGAATCTATTATATGAAGGACTAGGATTACCGAAGAAGCATTTACCGAATGATGCAGACTATTACACAGAGATTGATTTGGAAATCTGGTGCCATCATCATTATGAAAAAGGATTTATTGATTACCTGAAAGACAATTATAAACCGGTCGATATCTTATATCGCCTTGCCGAAAAGTCAGCCATTGTCTTATTAAGCGGTGAAGGATTTTTAGCCCCAGAATGGTCTATTCGTGTGTCACTTGCTAATTTAAATGATGAAGCATATTCACGTATTGGTCAGGAATTAAAAAATGTGCTTGATGAGTATGTGGTTGAATGGAAAGAGAAAGAGGGAATCAGAAATTAGGAAATTCTTATTCAGCGTAATGACATGATTGGAAGCGATTTTCATTTTCAATATAGTAGAATTCATCATGCACTAATCCTCACTTTATTCTTGATTCTATTAATTAAAGGATAAAATAGTGGGTGATGTGGTGCATTTTTTATTTCTCGGAAATGTGATAAAATGAGACAGCTTTCATTCACAGAAACAAAATTTCAATTTAGGGAAAAATAAGGAGATCATTATATGGATAATAACGATATATTAATTCGGTTGAGATATGCGCTGGAAATAAAAAATAAAGAAATGGCAGAAATATTTAAACTCGGTGGAGAGGAGGTATCTGTACCAGAGGTTATTCAGATTCTCACCAAGACCGATGAAGATGATGAAAATAGTAATCAAATACTATGTACAAATACTATGTTAGATTCATTTTTAAATGGCCTTATTGTTTTCAAAAGAGGGCCAAAACCGGGACAGCCTGATTCACCTGCACCAACCCCATTTAACCGTGAAAATGTGAATAATCTTCTGTTGAAAAAAGTCAAAATAGCATTGTCATTAACAACAGAGGATATGATAGATCTTTTTGCAGGTGCTGGAATAAGGGTTACAAAGGGTGAACTTGGCGCTTTATTACGTAAAGAAGGGCATAAGAATTACATGGAGTGTGGAGATAAATTTGCCAGAAACTTCTTAAAAGGGCTAGCTATCAGATACAGGGGATAATAAGCGTTACGTAATGCAGGTTGTGTCATCATACATATTATTACGAAGGTGCGGCAATACAATAATGTGAAACTATATGGATTAGACTGTTTAGTGTTAAAGCACTGAATAGTCTTTTTTTATTCCTCAATTATTTTTGGCTTCCAGTTCATGCGGGACAAGGGACCTGTCCCTCTGACCCATATTTTTAGATAAAATTGCTAGAAATACCTAAGAAACTGAGTGGAATAGTAAAGGTAAACCCTCAAAAAAGAATGTTAGGAGGATTTTGAATGAAAAGATATATTTACTTATTCATGATGTTATTGTCCTTGTTACTAGTAGCTTGCGGAAATAATGATCAAGAAAATAATGCGAGTAATGATAAAGAGTCTGCGAAACAAAAAGAAGAACAAACAGAAGATGAATCAGTGGATGTTAAGAAAGGCCTTTTAAATGTGGAAGTTACATTACCAGCTTCTATGTTTGAGGGCGAAGATATTGACACGGTTATAGCTGATGCAAAAAAAGAGGGCGTCAAAGAAGTAACAAAAAATGAAGACGGTTCTCTTACTTATAAAATGTCGAAAGCGAAACATAAAGAAATGATGGAAGAATTAAAAACAGGCATTCTTGAAACAATTGAGGAAACAAAAAACAGTGAAGATTATGTATCCATCAAAGATATTACTCATAACGATTCTTTTTCAGAGTTTACTCTAGTGGTAGAAAAAAGTGCTTATGAAGACAGTATGGACGGGTTTGCTGCATTTGGTTTAGGTATTTCAGGCATGTACTATCAACTTTATAATGGTGTAGATCCCGATGATTACAAAGTAACCATTTCCTTAAAAGACGAAGCTAGTCAAGAAGTATTTGATGAAATTGTCTATCCGGATGATTTAGAAGAAGAGGGTACCGAATAAAAAGGAAAGGGTGGATGCAAATTGAACAAACAAACATATAATCTTTTCATCATCTTGGTGTTGATCATTTCTATCCTAGGTGGTTGTGGACAAGATACTAAAGATATATCGGTTAATGAAGAAGAGACAGAACAAGGTGAGACAGAAAATACAGAAGCATCAGAGAAGAAGGAAGAAACAGAAGCAAAATTAGGATCCAGATCCAACCCGGTGCCGTTCAAAAAAACAGCAACAGTTGACGATGAGTTATACAATGACGAAGGTGAAGCTTTTCCAATTAAATTTGATTTAACAGTAGTTGAAGTAGAACGTGGTGACGCTGCCTATAAAAAAATTAATTTCTATGAATGAATACAACGAAGCTGCTCCAGAAGGATATGAGTGGGTGTTAGCAAAAACAAAAGTAAAATTTGTTGAATCTGAAACAGAAGACTTGGCCTTTCATATTGATGGAATCATGAATTTTACAATGGTAAGCGAAAACGGAGATATTTATAGTGGTGATATCATTGGTACTACTGATCCTGACTTTAGCTTTGAAATGTACGTAGGAAGTGAAAAAGAAGGCTATATATCAGGGCTGGTAAAAACAGGAGAAAAAGCACAACTTCGGTATGAAGAAATGTTAGGTGGAGAAGTTTTCTTTAATTTGCAATGACTCATAATGTCCCTTTAAAAACAGCAGATAGATCCTGCTGTTTTTTATTCATCATTTTTATAAAAATTATATTGAAAAATAGCATTGTTTTAATTTCTTGATAGAAACTACAAAAAAGGGGGTTGATTTCATATGGATAATAATCCTAGATTTAAACTCGAGAGAATGAACAATCAAAAGGATGAGTATAAAATTGTCCTTTATTTAGATAACTTATCTGAGTTTTCTAATGAATTAGGAACAATACCAAGAGAAAGAAAAGATGTTATAACAATAGCTAAACAGATTGTAAAAGTAAATTATCCAAATCTTAAAGTAAAGATGGTAAAAGTAATTATTGGCGGAATTGCGGTTACTTCCTTGCCTTTAGTTAGTGACAATTCACCTAGAGTCCAAGCAGAGGAACGAACAAAATCCACTATTACACAAGATGGTTCGGTTTATTATCAAGTTTTGTCTGGTGATACTCTTTGGAATCTATCTAAAAAATTTAATACGACTATTGATCATATCAAAAGAGCGAATCATTTAACATCTGATATCTTACGATTAAACCAACAATTAATTATTCCTAAAGCCTTCCATACTGTAGAAACTGGAGATTATTTAACAGTACTAGCGAAGGAATACGGAACGACTGTTCATGCGATAAAAACAGCAAATGGGTTAACATCAGATTCGACTCGACTCGGTCAAATTTTGACGATACCTATTGTTATGAATGCTCAAGGTAGTAATTCAGTATCTTCACAATCTCCACCGGTTGCGACAAACAAAAACCAGCCAACAACGTATACGGTGGTTCCAGGTGATACACTCTCCCACATTGGAAAGCGGTACGGAACAACAGTAGAAGCCTTGCGTAGTACCAATCAATTAACATCAGATTTATTGAGAGTGGGACAGACAATCACGATACCTAAAAGTGGAGTCTCAACACCAAAACCAGACAATAAAACTCCTGGACCGGAAACAAGTAGGTACACAGTTGTTTCAGGTGACAATCTTTCAACAATCGCAAAACGATTTGGCACAACTGTGGATGTGTTACGTAGAACGAACAATTTAACAACAGATCTGTTAAGAATTGGACAAATACTAACGATTTCAACTGGAACTGCAGCCAAACAAGAACCTGTGCAAAAACAGCCAACTATACCCTCTATAACTGAGCAAGCACGATCTACTTTTACTTATAAAGTTCGCTCAGGTGAAAGCCTTTCAGTTATTGCGAAACGGTTTGGAGTCACGGTAGATGCTATCCGTTCAGCAAATAGATTAAAATCCAATGTTTTACAAATAGGTCAAGCATTAAAGATACCAAATGGCATCAACGGGCCGACTAATACCAGTGGAAACTCGGTTACGTATAAGACACATACAGTGGTTTCGGGAGATAATATATGGGATTTAAGTGTTCGTTATGGAATCCCGCAAACCGAGCTTTTAAAAGCCAATAAATTGACTTCAAGCAGTAGGCTCAGCATAGGCCAAAAATTAAAAATTCCAGTTCACAAAATAGGTGTTAAAGAAGTGGTAAGTGCAAAACATGGTGAATACCTTGATTGGTTCTCTGAAGCTCAATATGTTTTCCCAATCGGTAAAATCGCCAAAGTTACGGATTTGAGTACAGGAAAGAGTTTTAGTATTAAGCGGACCATCGGCTCTGGACACGCTGATTGTGAAACATTAACTGTAAATGACAGTAAAATAGCTAAATCTGTTTGGGGTGGTTATTCATGGATTCCCAGAGCCATTCTCGTTGAAGTAAATGGAAGAAAAATTGCTGGGAGCATGACGTTTTACCCTCACGAGCGAGAATATATAGCTGGTAACGGGATAACAGGTCACTTTGACGTTTATTTTGGAGATAGTATTAGACATAAAGACGGATTGCTGGATCGATCACATCAAGTACAAGTTGAACGAGCAGCTGGACTGAGGTAAGTAAACAAATTAAAAAGGCTTAGGTAATAGGGAATTCGTTTAAATAATTGAATCAATAATGCGCAAGTTTCCATCGAGGACTTGCGTATTATAAAAATTGAGATGAGGTTTCTTTTTACATTTGTGTTTGTGCTGTTTTTTGCTTGACATAATGTTTTATTTTAATGCGCTTGTATATACCTATATAAATTTGCGCATTATTTTCACATAAGAAACCTTTTGTATCAAACTTTACAGGTGAGATAATTGTTGGACAAATTAAAAACAAAAAGCATAGGGGAGTTTAATTAACCTGTTTAGAGTCAAAACATGTTAAGTAGTAGTTTTAGACTCCACATTAAAAATTGGAAAATTCTTATTGAAAAATAAAACAAAATATTATAATATGAACCTATCGTTTTATAATATAATTGAATGTTCTATATTATAAAACAACATATTTTGTAATGTCCAAATGTAAGCGTTGCAATACTTAATTTTTAAGTAAGTATATTTTTTTTATTAGTAGTAAGATCATAAGTTAAGAGAATGGGAAGTATTCCTTAGGCTTCGAAATGGTTGAATGAGGTAATTAGGGTATGGATACAAAAGGATATGATAAATGGGCCTTAGCCTATTTTTATCTATATAACAAAACCTAGTTTTATAATATAAAATAGGAGGGTTTTTAATGAGAATTATCCGTTATAAGAAAAATGAAGCAACACTTCAATTAGCAGTCGTTACTAATGAAAGTTTTGTATTTGATTTACCATACCCGGATTTTATGTCTTTTGTTCACGAAGCAGAGAAACAAGGGAAGACAGTATTAGCATTGGCTCAAGAGTTTACTATTAATGAGCCAGTTGAAAAATATGAAAATACGATTCTAACAACACCGCTTGATGCACCAGAAGTATGGGCAGCTGGGGTTACATACGAAAAAAGCCGTGATGCTAGAAATTATGAGGCAACAGAAGGGAAACTGGATGCTACGACATTTTATGATAAGGTTTATGATGCTGAACGTCCTGAGATTTTCTTTAAATCAACTGCAGCACGAACGGTTGGTCCGGGGCAGGAAGTTTATCTTCGATCAGATTCGAATTGGCAAATCCCTGAGCCAGAATTAGGATTAGTTATAAATAAAGACGGAAAAATTCTAGGGTACATTGCTGGGAACGATATGAGTTGCCGTGATATTGAAGGAGAAAATCCTCTTTATCTTCCACAAGCGAAAATGTGGAAAAATTCATGCTCAATTGGACCAGCAATCTTACTAGCGGATGCAGTAGATGACCCGTATGAATTAACCATTACTTGCCGCATTTTCCGTCAAGATGAAAAGGTGTTTGAGGGAATGGCTTATGTAAATCAATTAAAAAGAAAGCTTGATGAATTAGTTTCATACTTGGTACTTGATAATGAAATCTATGATGGCACAGTACTATTAACTGGAACTTGTGTCGTTCCTCCTAATGAATTCACATTAAATGACGGGGATATCATTGAAATTGAAATTTCAGGAGTTGGCACTCTTAGAAATCCGGTTAAACAACTAGTAAAAAAAGAATCTGTTGCTAACTAAGGGAGATTTTAATAAATTAATTTTTTAATAGGGAGTGGAATTTTGTGAGTCAAACAAAAACAGCAGCAAAAACATTTTTAAATTTTATTAATAATGAATGGAAACAATCTTCTGATCATGATATAATTGCAAGCTTTAATCCAGCAAATAAAGAAGAGGTTGTCGGTCTTGTACAAAAATCTTCTGACGCTGATTTAGACGAAGCTGTAAATGCAGCACATAATGCCAAAAAAGGGTGGCGTAAGTTAGGCCAAGTTGCTCGCGGGCAATTGCTATATAAAGTGGCCAATATTATAGAGGAAAATCTTGAGGATATCGCAGAAACGATGACTCGTGAAATGGGTAAAACATTACCAGAAGCAAAAGGGGAAACAGCAAGAGGAGTGGCTATTCTCCGTTATTATGCAGGAGAAGGAATGCGTTCAGATGGGGACACAATTCCATCAACAGATCCTGATGCACTTATGTTTACAAGAAGAACTCCATTAGGTGTTGTCGGTGTTATAACACCATGGAACTTCCCAGTAGCTATACCTATTTGGAAAATTGCACCTGCATTAGTATATGGAAATACCGTTGTGTTCAAACCAGCTACAGAGGCTGCAGTAACTGCTGCGAAAGTTGTTGAATGCTTTGCAAAAGCAGGATTCCCACAGGGGGTTCTTAATTTCATTACAGGTTCTGGATCCGTTATTGGCCAAGGACTTATCGATCATCCATTACTTAATGGCATTACGTTTACCGGCTCTGAAGGTGTTGGCAAAAATGTTGCAAAATCAGCAACAGAAAGAGGGATTAAATTCCAACTTGAAATGGGTGGTAAAAACCCAGTAATCGTAGCAAAAGATGCCGATTTACAATTAGCTGTTGATGCTGTATTAAGCGGCGGATTGAAGTCTACTGGACAAAAATGTACGGCAACAAGTCGTGTGATTGTAGAAGCAGATATTTATGATCAATTTAAAGAATTACTGCTGAATAAAATCGATGAAATTACAATTGGTGATGGATTAAAAGATGGTATTTGGATGGGACCTTGTGCGAGCGAGAGCCAATTCAACACCGTATGCAGCTATATTGAAAAAGGGAAGCAGGAAGGCGCCTCACTTATTTATGGTGGTGAAGTGCTAACTGATGACGAATATCAAAATGGTTTCTTTGTTCGTCCAGCAGTCTTTGAAAATGTAAACTCTGACATGAGCATTGCACAAGAAGAAATTTTTGGACCTGTATTAGCGTTAATGAAAGTAGATTCGTTAGAAAAAGCAATTGATGTTGCTAATGATTCTAAATACGGTTTAAGTGCGTCCATCTTTACAAGAAATATTAGCTCCTTCCTAAGTTTTATTGATGATATGGAGGCAGGTCTTGTTCGTGTCAATGCGGAAAGTGCTGGTGTTGAGCTGCAAGCTCCGTTTGGAGGAATGAAGGCTTCAAGTACAGGCACTCGTGAACAAGGTGAAGCAGCGAAAGAATTCTATACTTCAATTAAGACTGTTTTTGTGAAAGGTTCTTAAAGCTAAAAATGTAATTATCAAATGACTCCTTAAGCCTCAGGTTGATTCTTGCTCTGAGGCTCTCTTTTTAAGCTTAATCCAAAATTGGAACAAAACAACAAAAGAATGGCAAAGAAATTTTAATCTTCACAGCAATTGTTAATTGCGCTTGTTCCAACCAGCTATTTTAAAATAAAAGAATAGAGAGGTGTTATTATGGATTCATTTAAAGGCCAAGTCGTATGGATTACTGGTAGCAGCACAGGTATCGGAAGATCTGCAGCTATAGAATTTTCTGAAAACGGAGCAGATGTTATTGTTCATGCAAACAGTAACATTGATCAAGCACAATCTTTAGTAGAAGAAATTCTATCAAAAGGCAAAAGAGCTTTTTTAGTACAAGGTGATGTTTCAAACAAAGAACAAGTGGAATCAATGGTTCAAAAAATTGATCAAGAATTTGGAAAAATTGATATATTAGTAAATAATGCGGGTGCATTAATTAAAAGATCTAGATTAGAAGATTTAGATGAAGAGTTATGGGATCAAATTATGGATGTAAACTTAAAATCTGTCTATCTCGTAACGAAAGCAGTGCTTCCACTTATGAAAAAGCAAGGAAAAGGCAGAATTATTAATATTACTTCGATCGCGGCAAAAAATGGAGGCGGCGCAGGTAGTATTGCATATGCAGCATCAAAAGGTGGAGTAAGCACATTAACAAAAGGGTTAGCCAAGGATTTAATTGAATATAATATTTTGGTTAATGCAGTTGCACCCGGAGTAATTACAACTCCATTCCATGACAAGTATTCTACATTAGAACAAAGAGCAAAAGCGGTGGAACAGATCCCAATGGGAAGAGAAGGAACCGCTGAAGAGACTGTAGGTTCTATCTTATTTTTAGCATCAAAATATGCTAATTATATAACTGGAGAAATAATAGAGGTTAATGGCGGACAGTTAATGAGCTAGTTAGATTATAGAAGATTGGAAGAACATGTTGAAGTTATAATGAAGAAATATTGAGGAACAATAACTGGAAATAAATGAATGTAAGGTGAGGAATTCTGTGAAAGCCATTACAATATTTTTTCTTTGTTGTCTCATCATCATGCTTCCATCAAAAACTAATGCACAACGAAAAGTCCCAATTTTAATTTACCATTCAATCGACGAGTTTAAAGGCAGTGGTTCAAAAGAATTATATGTAACCCCGCAAAACTTTGAGAAACAAATGATTTATTTACGAGATCACGACTTTACTTTGTTAACGTTTGATAGGTGGAAAGACATTGAGAAAGTGAAAAAACCTATTTTTATTACCTTTGATGACGGATACAAAAATAATTTACATGCATTTAAAATCCTTCAAAACCTAACAAATGAACACTTTAAACCAACGGGAACGATTTTTGTTATATCGGATTTTATTGGAAGTTCAAATCGATTATCGGAAGCTGAAATAAAAATGATGGTCGATTCAGGTATCATCTCCATTCAATCTCATACGGCAACACATCCAGATTTAACGAAAATAAATGAATTTGAAGAAGAGCTAAAAGGATCTAAAGATAAAATTCAAAAAATAACAGAGAAACCTGTCATTGCACTTTCATATCCATACGGCAATACAAACGACAAAGTTATTGCAGAAACTAAAAAGTATTATTCGTTTGGACTCACAACAACTCCTGAATTATTTTCGGAAGAGGGATATAAAGATGAACTTTATCTTTTACCACGTCTTTATGTTAAATATTCAACGACCATTGATGAGTTTGAAAAGGTTGTTGAAGGTAGGAAGATGGAGTAAGGGTTTGTACAACAGGTTCTATAATAACTTTTTGTTTACATTAAGGTGTAGTCTTTAAGTGAACTAGAATAATATTATGTAAACTAAATTTTAAAATAATGTCTGGATGATATATAAAACGATCGTTACTCTTGGGCTATAAACGGCAATAGGTTGGGTTATTTGCTTTGCTCAACTAAGCTAATACCCTTGAAGTAAGTAACTATGTATGTCTGTTTAGTGTTTGTTATATGCTTTCAAAACAGGGAGAATCATCAAAAAAAGAGAAATATTGTAAAAAATGATAAGTTAACAACTGTTGTAAGCACTTCATTATTTTGGATCTGTTCAAACTTAAAAGTAAGGGGGATAAAAATTGACGAAATATAAGGTACTAAATCAAGAACAAGTCAATCAGTTCATTGAATTAGGTTGGGTAAAGGTTGAACAAGCTTTTCCTAAAGAGGTGGCGTTGGAAGCTCAAAAAATTGTATGGGAGAATGTTGAAAAACGAGGAGTACTAAAGAATGATCGATCAACTTGGACTGAAGAAATGGTTCAATTAAATGAAAACTATGAACATGATGAATTCCAGAAATGTAATACAAAAAGATTTGCAGATGCAATTGAAGATCTTGTCGGTGAGGGGCGATGGGCGGACAAGACAGTATATGGTGAGAGTGAAAAGAAGGTTGGCTATGGATGGTGGCCAGTTAATTTTTCTCAAGGTGCTGAGAAACCATGGAATGTAGCGAATACAGGCTGGCATTGGGATGGTATTCATTTTCGTCATTATATTGACAGTCCGGAACAAGGTCTGCTTTGCTTAAATTTATTCTCTGAAATAGGAAAACAAGGTGGAGGCACGCTTGTAGCAGAAGGTTCACATAAGGTTGTTGCAAAATTTCTTTCCAAGCAACCAGACGGAATTGAGCTTGGAGACGGCATTCGTACTCTGAATGAGCAGCACCCGTGGTTTTCCGAATTAACTGCCTCTAATGAGCGACAGGGTGATAATTTTGAACAGTATAGGATAGAGAAATTCATGGAAAATCCGTATTTTGATGAAGATGGAATCAAGCTTCAGGTCGTTGAGACCACCGGAAACCCTGGTGATGTCATTTTATGTCATCCGTTTTTATACCATGCTGCATCACAGAATCATTCAGGCGTTCCTCGTTTCATGTGTAATCGGACCACTCCACTAACTGAGAGAATAAACTTAAACCGGCCAGATGGGAACTATTCACCATTAGAGTGGAGTATTAAATCGGTTATACATAAAGAAGCTGCGATCTAATTAAATTTGCACATCATATTAGTAGAGGAGATGCAAGTATTTAGAAGCAGCCCCTCTATCTTTTAGATTAATACGATTAATTCTGCAAAAAGTAAAAACGCTATTATTATCCTTTAATATAATAAGTAGGATATACGAGATGCATTTGTTGTGTAAGAAGTTTAAGCCATCACAAGTTTGGATACCACATAATGGATGAAGGGGGAGGGACAATTCACCTGTCCCTCCGATCCAGTGTTTATTTAGATATGGTCCAATTAATTTTTTCTGCTAATAATTTAGAGACGTTTTCATTTAACATCCCATCTTTCGTATGAGCTGGAGTAAAACAGCAGACTTTTCCTTTTCCATAGGAATGTTTCCAGCCTGCAATGGAATCACCATCTACACCTGTACTCCAAAGGTCTACTTCTGTATTTGCTACATCACACTGGACAAAATACTGCTCATCCGAAAGGGAAAAAGTATTATCTCCACTTTTTTCATTTTCCTTCAACATGTAGGTAACATCCTGAAGTCCTGGTGGGTGATAGTCAAAATATCCGCGTAGCATTTGAATGTATTTGCTATCAGGTTCATATCCTGCTGAACCAGCATGCCAAGCTATGACATTCCCTCCATCTTCAACATAATTGACAATCTTTTTATCCAATTCATCCGTTAGCCAAGTGAACACGCGTTCATCTTTGGGATTTAATTGATCCATTTTAGCATTGATGAATAAGTCAGGCTTTTCATCGAGGGTTTCTGAAAGCTCCTCATGCGTTATGAATTGAAGATTTACTTCCTTGTTTGCAAGTCGTTCTATTGCTGCTTCTAATCCAGCCTTTGCATCATCAGCATTATGCCAATAATCTCCTAGTAATGCTACTATTTTTACCATCATTTATATCACCCTTACCAATTCAATTTATTCCCTTGATAATCGATGTACATATGTTCTTCAATTGCAGGGGCCTTTAATATTTGCTCTTTAATTCCAGTTGCCGATTCAATTGCATCGATCGTTGCATCTGGATTAAACTCACCGAATATATACGTTCTTACATATCCTGGATGGAATGCTAAAACCTTAACTCCAAATTCCGCTAATTGATTTTGTAATATCGTTAATTGCATGTTTAAAGCTGACTTGGACATACAATAGCCATATTCCTTTTTACGCCAAGAATCTGTTAAGCTAGCAGCTTCTGAGGAAATATTCGCTAGTATTTTACGATTTCCTTTCATCAATAGGGGTACCACTGATTTTGAAACACGAAGTGGTCCAAATACATTCGTATCAAAAAGCTTCATCATATCCTCGTAATTGAACTCCCCAAATATATCTTCAGAACGGTCTTTGTACATGGCGGCATTATTAATAAGAATATCTAGTTGACCAGCTTCTTTTTCTATATAATTAGCGACCTCATCCACAGATTTCTGATCGGTAACATCTAATGAAACAATGTCTAAATCCTCACCAAATTCCTTTTTTAAGTCATCAAGCTCTGTCCAATCTTTCATATAACGACCAGCAAATACTTTAAAATTTGATTTTAGAAAAACCTCTGTCAAAGCTAGACCTAATCCTCTGTCAGCACCTGTTATGTAAACAGTCTGTTTCATTTTATTCCATCTCCCTATGTCTATATAATGAAAACACTTACATCAATACATTATTCTCCCTTTGAGTAAATTTTCCTTGTTATTTCTAATAAAAAATGGACTTAAAACTTCAACTGATGAAAGAAATGGGGATGTTAGAAGGATTCCTAATAAAGGGATTAAATACATTGGGTATTTAGAAAGTTTTTTGTGACTTTAATATTAGGGCAAAATTGATTGTTGAGATTGTAAGTGAGGCGGAAGAAAATCTTCGAAGTGGAAGAAAATTTGATCGAGGCTGGAAAGAAGAAATTGAACGTGATTAACTTGATCGTTCATGAAACTGATAAAACTGAAGAAAAACAGGGGCACGGTTCTCTTGTTTATAAAATAAAACATTTGAACCGTACCTCATTTTTAAAATTTTATTAAGAATTCAAATGGGAAGTATTAAAATAGAATATAAAAGCTCATTCTCCACCTAGTTTCACTCGATCACTTTAGTTGGTGTAGCTTTTTTCACTATGATTACACCGTCATAAGCCTGATCAGGTACCATTTCAATCGTATAAAACATCTTTATAAACCTATACCATGTGCGAAAGTCGTCCCCTATATTCGCCATTTTTTGCTTCTTTGAAATGATGGTAGACAAATCATCTGACTCTCGGCTCTTTTCAAAATCAACATAAAAGATATTTTGCTCAACGTCACTGAATGCATCGACTAAATCATTATGACTTTCTAGCGTGAAAATTTTTCGTTCGTTAGAACCTCCGTTCTTTGCTAGAAATTCGCTGTTCATAAATTCAGTACCAATTGCAAAATACTTCTCTCCATATACCTCATCTACATAATGTCCCATCGATTTATAGCCGGCAGGTGAGGCAGACGTTTTTTCAACATGGCCATTATGTCCAGAGAAGAATACTTTCTCATTTCCACGTTCTTTTTCAAATTCAATAATCCATTGTAAGTTTTCAGCTAAAAATTGATCGCGAAGATGTGTGTAATCTTTATCATTTAAAAACAGCTGTGTACGCTGCTTCATATTTTGTGCATTAGCTGTGGCAAAAGCAAAGTCTTCTGGAGACGAATGTTCTACGTAAATTGTTTTATTTGATTGTAAGTCTTGTATGATATCATTGATCGTCTGATCTAGTTTTTCTAATTGTTCAATTGTTAATTCACGCATTGTTTCGTTGGAGACATGTTTCAATTGATCTTCATACTTAGTTGCAGCGTTCTTGTTTATAATTGCAAAATAATCAAGCAGTTCCTTTTTAGTGAAGTCATAGCGCTGCATATCATTACCATAAAAACGAATTTTTTCATCCTCTTTAACCGATTTGTTATAATCATGCATCCATTGAACTAAATCAATCATTTGTTCAGTTTTATAAATACTATAATCAAGTGTATTTACAGCATCCTCAGCAGTACCTTCACCATTTATTATAAAGTTGTTAATCTGCTGCCCGCCTCCGAAATCTCCCTCCAAGATAAAGACGCGAACATTTTCCTTTTTCATTAACGTTTCAAAGACCTGTAGCTTTAACTCTTGAAATTCAACATTTCCATGTGTCGCTTCACCAAACCCTATAACTTCAACATCATCCGGAATGTCCATTTGATCCACTGTTGAAATATATTGATCCGCGTTTTCTATGGCTTCGCCTTTCCCACAACCTGATAAAAAAGCAGTAAAAGAAAGCACTGCTATGAATAAAGTACAGCTTTTTAAAAATGTCATTATTATCCTCAACTTTCTACTTTTTCTGAGAAATTCTTTGGATCCCCTTAATTAAATGTTACATCACTAATGTTAAATTTTGTTTAAATCTGGATTATTTATATTTAAATAAGGTTAAGTGTTTAAAGATTGAGATGTTATGAATATTGATACATAAATAAAATAAATCATCTCGAAAAACAGGATATATTACTTATCGTTAGATAGTATAATAGATCTATGGGGCGAGGAGTTTATATATAGTCAGAATAGGTCCTATCGCTCTTATAGGGGGCAAGGAAAATTAAATAAAAGGAGTTAATAAACATGAGTAAAGAGCAGGCAAAACCAATGTATTATGATGGTTCGGGTAATGCAAGTTTATCTCCAAAGCTAACGACGAATACTACATATATTATTAAACCTGATTATGATCCAGACACTCTTGTGAAACATCCTTATTTTCCTTATATGAATCTGCCTAGATATTAAATTATCATGATTGCAAGACAAGTTTTTGTATTGTATGACTGTTTGGTGTATCAGCACTGAGCAGTTTTTTTATATTCAAAAGCATAATAAAATTGGTTACATAGAAGGAAAAATGATTTACATGTTAAACTTATCTCAAGATATAACCAATTTTTAAATTACATAAAATCAAAAACGCATTATGTGTTTCAAAGAAAGCTTTAAAGAAAGGAGACTAAACCCATGCCATTGGAACTTGTCCGCAATGACCTTACAAAGATGAACGTAGATGCAATTGTTAACGCTGCAAACACAGAATTGAAAATGAGTGGAGGTGTTTGTGGTGCTATTTTTCAAGCTGCCGGCATTAATGAGTTAAAAAAAGCATGTGATGAGATTGGGAGATGTGCTGTTGGACAAGCTGTCATCACAGATGGATTTAACGTATCTGCAAAATACATCATTCATACACCAGGACCTATTTGGAAGGGTGGTTCACATCAAGAAGCACAACTGTTGAAGAAGTCATATGAGCATTCCCTGGAGCTAGCTGAAAAATATAACTGTGAGTCGGTTGCCTTTCCATTGATTTCGACAGGTATTTATGGGTATCCAAAAGAACAGGCATTACAAATTGCTGTTTCTACAATCAGCACGTATTTATTGCACCATGACATGCTTGTATATTTAGTTGTGTTTGATAAAACTTCATTTAAATTAAGTCAAAAACTATTTACATCAATCAATGAATATATTGATGAGCATTTTGTTGAGGAAGCAGAAGTTACGTTTAGTCGTCGCAATGACCGTTTTGGAATGGAGTCTGAGGCTATCTTAGATGATCTCTATGAAAAACAGAGTGAGCTGGATTTTAGTCTGGCACATCTGGTAGAGGAACTGGAAGAGTCATTTTCACAGCGTCTGCTTCGACTGATTGATGAAAAAGGGATGACAGATGTTGAGACCTATAAAAGAGCAAATGTTGACCGTCGGTTGTTTTCCAAAATACGAAAAGCAACGGATTACACACCAAAAAAGAAAACAGCCATTGCTTTTGCGGTTGCGTTAAAACTAAATGAAACTGAAACAAACGATTTACTGTCTGCAGCGGGTTATACATTGTCACGCAGTAGTAAATTTGATGTGATTATTGAATTTTTTATCCAACAAGGCAAGTATGATATTCACGAAATAAATGAAGCACTATTTGCTTTTGATCAACCTTTACTAGGCGCTTAAAATGTCGCTTTCAAAGCGACCAATTCATGTTGAAATCTTAGTATCCTACATTTATAAATAATGGATAAGTGGAGGATGCAGAAGATGAAAAAAAATATAACAGAAATCGTTTTTATTTTAGACAAAAGCGGGTCTATGGCAGGACTTGAAACAGACACGATTGGTGGCTTTAATTCGATGCTAAAAAAGCAGAAAAAAGCTGGAGGAGAAGCTTTTGTCACAACTGTATTATTTAACCATCATTATGAGATTTTACATGATCGCATCAATGTTAGAGGTATTTCTCCATTGGATGAAAAGGATTATGAAGTAGGTGGGACCACTGCATTACTGGATGCAATTGGCTTTTCTATTCAAAAAATCGTCAATGTACAAAAACACACAGGTAAGGAAGAACGGGCAGATAAGGTGCTTTTCGTCATTACAACTGATGGAATGGAAAATGCAAGTAGTGAATATTCCCATACCAAAATAAAGAAAATGATACAACATCAAAAAACGAAATATGGATGGGACTTCATCTTCCTAGGGGCGAATATTGATGCCATTGCAACGGCTGCACAGTTTGGAATTGAAGAGGACTTTGCTGTTGACTATCTTGCAGACAGTTCAGGAACAAAATTAAATTATGAGTCTGTAAGCGAAGCTGTCATAAATCTTCGGAGTGGGAAGGAAATTGATCGAAGTTGGAAAAAAGGAATTGAGCGTGATTATGAGCGTCGTTCACAAAAAAATGATTAAATAAAGAGGAGATCCTTATTTGTTATAAATTAGAGATAAATTTATATTAGAAGAAAGTAATTCCCCGCCTCGATATTAAGCGGGGAATTTTTTTATCCGGGTGAATCTAGTTCGTTTATTTAAAAATATAATTTATGTCTACCTAAGTTTACTGTTTCCAATAAATGGTGGACCATTTGACCTGTCCCTCTGTCCCAACTGGATATTTATGTTAAAATTTGAAATGAAGGTTGAAAGGGGGGATGTTTATGTTAGTTGTTATTGCGGCTTTGTTTTTTATAGGTATTATATCTATTTCTTATCATCAAGTCGTTTTTTCGTCTTTTGTATTTATTGGATTCCTATTTTTGTTTATTACCAATAAGGAAAAGCGATTTATAACTTCTCTATTGTTATCATTTTTAATTAGTTTTGTCATATTTATCGTTTCTAATCATTTCATTGATGCGTTGACAATTTCAAAGGAATTCAAGATTATTGTTAATCGTCTTTTGCTTGTTGTGATTCTAATAGGAATCGTATTTCATTTACTTCTCTACAAGAAGAAAGTGTCTTGGTATAATTCAAAACCTGATTGGAAAGATCCGATTATCTTGCCGTTTCATAAGATTAATATATTTTGGTTTTGGATGATTGGAATAGTAGTTAATGGAATAGTATATTTATATTTTATTGTTCAAAAAGATGTAGATTATATCGCATCGCTTTTCTGGTTTTGTCTATTTTTTTCTCTGATAAATGCAGTTTTAGAGGAAGTTATTTGGAGAGGGGTTATGCTTTCGGCTATCAGTGAAAACACATCGAGAGGGTTTGCTGTCTTAATTACAAGTGTTGGTTTTGGACTTCTCCATCTTGCAATTGGTTTTTCTATTCCCCTTAGTTTGTTGATTTCAGTTGCAGGAGTCATATACGCAATAATCACACTTAAAACAAACAGCATCTATCCGAGTATTATTTTTCATATCGTCATTAATATTGGAATGGTATACAGCGGATTTATTATTTAGGGTACATATATTAGCTAAAAAAATAAGCTCTGGCAGAAAGATGTTAACATTTTCAGTTAAAGTGAACAAATATAGGAAAGGACTCGGCAAGTACTCTACGAACTTGTGGTGTTTTATTTTAAAAAAGAACTAAATCTGATCTCGTTTTTGGACAATAACAGCCATTATATTTGGCTGTGTTTTTTTGTGAATTTTTCATCCTCAATCAGTATAGTTCCTCTTAAGACAGATGCTTTTCCTAATGAACGAGAGTAGGCTTTCTTAGAACATCCCATATGGTTTTCGAAAAAAAGTTATCAGAAAATTATAAACAAACCATTGACCTATGACATCATATGATGTACTATAACCTTATAGATGATGTTATATGACATCATAATATCTTAGAGTGGTAGCTGAAGACAAAAAATTCACTACCAATCTAAGTTAAAACTAGAGGGGAGAGGTAAAGTATGAAAAAAGAACATGTAGAACAAATTGAAAACGTTATCAGTGCTGTGAAAGGGAAGGATATTAAAAACATATTCTTCGTGGCTTGTGGCGGTTCAATGGCAGCGCTTTCGCTAGGGGATTATTTTATTACGAAGGATACTGACATGCCAAGCTTTGTTTATACATCAAATGAATTTATTCATCGTGCACCAAAAGCATTAGGTGAAAACAGTCTTGTCATACTAAGATCTCATTCAGGTACAACGCCGGAAACAGTTGGAGCTGCTACATATGCTAGAGAACAAGGTGCCCTAACTGTTACAATTTCAATGGAAGTTGAATCTCCTCTGTGTCAAGAATCAGAATATATTATTCATTACAATTACAAAGATGGCTCAGATGCAATTGATGGCGAAATAGGGATGTACTACACGTTACTCTTTAAATTGCTTCATCAATTCACCGGGGAAGAAAAATACCTTCGTGGTGTAGACCAATTATCTAAGCTAGGTCAATTAATAGAAAGCAACCAGGCAAAGCATAAGGATGTTGCTGACGCTTTTGGAAAGAAATATAAGCGTGATAAAGTGATTTACACTATGGCAAGTGGAGCGTATATTCATCATGCTTATTCATTCACTAGTTGCTTGTTGATGGAAATGCTTTGGATTCACTCAAATGCTATTCATGCAGGAGAATATTTCCATGGACCATTTGAAGTCACGGATGATGATGTACCATTTTTAGTTGTAGTTGGAGAGGGACCAAGTACACCACTTGATCAACGTGCTCTTGATTTTGTCACAAAATACAGCGACAAAATTGAGGTTGTTAACGTGAAAGAGTTTGATTACAGTGGCGTAGACGAAGATCTTAAAGAGTACTTTGGGTCAGCATTAGCAGGTCCTGTATTACGCTTATACGCTGATGGTTTAGCTGAACATACTGGACACCCATTATCAGTACGAAGATATATGTGGAAAATGGACTATTAATAGAATAAAAATTGGTTACGGGGAGGAAATAATGAATGAGAAAGTTTTTAAGCTTTTTAGTTATTATTTTAGCTAGCTCTATGTTTTTAGCAGCATGTTCTTCCTCCAATGAAAGCAATGGCGAAGCATCTAATGGTGATCAAGTGGTGATTGATTTCTTTCATAGATGGCCAAATGAACCTAGAAAATCATTTTATGATGAAAAAATTGCAGAATTTGAAAAGCTGCATCCTAATGTAAAAATTAATGTTGATTCTGTTTTGAATGATTCTTATAAAGAAAAGATTAGAGTACTTGTTTCAAATGATGATCTTCCTGATGTTTTCACCTCATGGTCTGATACATTTGCCGCAAATCTAGTAAGTTCCGAACGTATTATGGAGCTAAATGACATCATGGCGGAGGATACAGAGTGGTCAGGAAATATTATTGAGTCCCAATATGCCGGATTTACATTTGATGATGTGACATATGGAATACCATTTACTGTTGATGGTAAAGCGTTCTTTTATAACAAACAGATATTTGAAGAACATCATATAGCGGTACCAGAGTCATATGAGGAACTTATTAATGCGTTAGATCAACTAAAGAAAGCCGGCTATGAAACACCAGTTGTAGAAGGTTTAACAAATGGTTGGGCAATTTCTCATTACATGGGAACGATCTTTGATAGAGTTATAGAAAATGATGTCCTGCTTAAAGACTACAACATCGAGACGGGTGAATATACAGATCCAGGATATATTCGCGGGCTGGAAATCTTTAAAGAATTAACCTCCTACATGGGTGAAGTTTCAACAGCTATTGACCATGAAGCAGCTCGAAACATGTTTGCGGCTGGTGAAGTTCCAGTTCTTTATATGCAATTTGCAGAGGTTGGATATGTAGAAGAAGCTGGGGATGTGGAGTTTGGGTTCTTTAATTTCCCTGCAGTTGAAGATGGAGAAGGAAGACCTAAATCCCTTACTGGTGCACCTGAAGGATGGATGTTAAGTAAAAATGCTCCACCTGAAGCCGTAGAGTTTTTAAAATTCCTGACTTCAGAGGAAACGGCTAAAGCATTTACAAAAGCTGATGGACAGTTGAACGCGATTAAAGGAGGAGTAACGGAAGAAACCTCCAATCCAACAAGTCTGGAAGCCTATCAAATTATTCTGGATGCATCCGATTCGACTCCTTGGTTTGATAATGCAGTGGATATAACAATTGCTGATATTTTCATGAGAGGTGGTCAAGAATTAGCAACCGGTCAAACGACACCAGAAGAAATTATGAAAAAAGTACAGGAAGCATCTGCTAAATTACGTAACCAATAAAAAAAGAGAATTGCCCTAACTAAGATATGAAAAAGTTAGGGCAATTCTTGAAAATAAGGGCGGGGGGTTTGAAATGAAGCTAAAAAAGGCGAAAATAACACCAATCTTATTCATGTTACCTACCATTTTATTTTTAGGACTATTTATCTACATACCACTTATTCAAAACTTTTATAATAGTTTTTTTGAATTTAGTGTATTTTCTCAGTCGAAAGAGTTTGTTGGTTTCAGTAAAATAAAAGAATTACTTGTTGATGAGGTAGTCTTCATTGCATTAAACAATAATGTCAAATATGCCATCATTTCCGTGTTACTGCAAGTGTTCTTTGCGTTAGTACTAGCTGCTATTTTAGAGGATAAATTTTTTAGACGCTTCGCTCCAGCTTTACGGGTTATTTATTTTATGCCGGTTATGATTTCAATCTCTGTTATTGCCTTATTATTTGGATTTGTCTATAATCCCCAAATTGGGTTATTAAATAGTTTCCTAGAACTCGTTGGATTAGATCATTTTGCAAAGCCGTGGTTAGGTAATTCAACAACGGCCATCTATAGTGTGATCGCCATGTCCCAATGGCAAAGTATTGGGCTTATTACGATGTTGTTTATCGTTGCGATTCAGAAAATTCCAAAGGATTTATATGAAGCTGCAGAGATAGATGGTGCTGGAAAAATACGAAGATTCTTTAGTGTAACAGTGCCACAAGTAAAAGAAGCGATGTTTGTTAACTTATTAGTGACTGTGACAGGATCGATTCTAGTATTTAATGAACCTTATATTCTCACAAATGGCGGCCCGGGAAATAGTTCTATCACATTAGCGGTTCACATGTATCAAACAGGCTTCATTAAAGATGACATGGGCTATGCATCAACGCTAGCAACTCTTATCTTCTTACTATCTGCTGCATTTGCGCTTATACAAATCAAAGTATCGAAAACAGGGAAGGAGGATTGAAAGACATGTTAAAAACAAATATAAAGAAGTCAACATTCCCGAGTACCCTTCCTACAAATAAAATGAAAACCTCAGTTCAATCAAGAATCACCAAAAATATCGTCTTGCTCGGTTTACTGAGCTTTGCGGTTATTATTCTCTATCCACTATTTTGGATGTTGATCTCATCATTTAAAAGTTATCAGGAAATCTACAGTAATGTGTGGGCTTTACCAACAGAATGGAAATTTGAAAACTATTCGTTGGCATGGTCGAAAGGGATTTCGAGTTATTTTATCAATAGTGTTTATGTAACCGCTTTAACGATTATCTTAACTGTTATAATAGGATCGATGGCTGCGTTCGTCATATCCAGATATAAAAATCGATGGGTTGACGCGTCACTCTTATTTATAATTGGCGGGTTAATGATGAACCCACAAGTTGCCTTAATCCCTTTATTTGAAATCTTAACAATCACAAACTTATTAGATACACATTGGGCACTTATTTTGACCTATGTAGCCTATCGATTACCTTTAACCATTATATTGATTCGGGCTTTCTTTTTAACAGTACCAAAAGAGTTATCTGAATCAGCTTTGATGGATGGGTGTACGGAATTTGGTATTTATTGGCGTATTTATTTGCCAATATCATTACCTATTGTCGTAACATCTGTTATCTTAACCGCATATTTCGCTTGGAATGAATTCTTATTCGCGACCGTTTTCATTAATTCCAGTGAATTAAAAACGATTCCATCCGGTTTAATGGTCTTTCGAGATGCTCTCCGGACAGACTGGGGCGTATTGCTATCAGGTATGGTGATCGCAACAGTCCCAATGATTGTTCTACTTATCTTCTTACAAAAATATTTGGTTAGGGGTCTTGCAGAAGGATCTGTGAAAGGATGATAAATTATGAAACTAATAACAATCGGTGATAACGTAGTTGACTGCTACTTGGATCAAAATAAATATTATCCCGGTGGTAATTGTGTCAATGTAGCCGTAAACGCCAAACGAAATGGGGCTAGTGAAGTTTCTTATATTGGTATATTTGGAAACGATGAGCCTGCGAATCATATTAAGTATGTACTAAGCCAAGAAGACATCGATTATCGTTTTTCACGCGACGGTTCGGGTATTACAGGACAGCCACAAGTGACATTAACAGAAGATCATGACCGTGTATTTGTTGGAGGGCCTAAAAATACCGTACAGCATAGATTAAAAATTCAGCTCGTTCAAGAAGAGCTGGATTATATAAAAACCTTTGATTTAAGTCATGTGAGCTGCTATTCCTCCATGGAAAGTGAACTACCTAAATTGTCACAAGTGTCCAAAATCTCGTTTGATTTTTCAAATAGGAAGGACCTACCTTATATTGAATCGATTGCTCCATATATTTCTTATGCTTTTTTTTCAGCTGCTGAGCTTTCAGAAAAAGAGGTCGAACGTTTCATTAAAGATTTAAGGACTTTTCAATTTGAAATCATTGGATTGACGAGAGGAGGAAGGCCGGCGATTTTTATCAAAAATGGAGAGACTTACGAGCAGAAGGTAAAGAAAATTAATGTAGTTGACACAATGGGGGCAGGTGACAGCTTAATCGCAGGCTTTTTAACTTCTTTTATAAGTGGTGATGACATAGAAGTGGCGATTGCGAAAGGAACAAGCTCTGCCGAAAAAACATGCCAAGAATACGGTGGATTCGGTTACCCAAAAGAAATACAAAAAGTTTAACGGCTATCCAAAGTTATTGTATAATTAATGGTAACGTTAAACATATAGGAGCGAACGTAATGAGTAACCGCGATCAAATTCAAAATTATTTATATGAAGAAATTATGACCGGTATTAAACAATATATTGAATCAAATCAGCTAAACCAAGGTGATCAGATTCCGACTGAAGCGGAATTATGTGACATTTTTCAGGCGAGCAGAATTTCCATTCGACGTGCAATAAAAGAATTAGTAGACGAAGGAGTTCTTCAAATTATTCGGGGAAAAGGTACATTTGTGAATACAGTCCGTAAAGAAATTCACCTTTTACATTTTCAGGGATACACCGAAGGCTTGACGACAAAAAGTGATTTTATTAAAAAAGACATTATATCAATGGAGAAAATAAAGGGTACACCCCATATAAATCATAAATTTAACAATAAATTCGATGAGTACATTGAATTGGTGAGAAAAGTCTATCGAAATGACCAAATTTTAAGCTTGGATTATGCCTATTTTCCAACAGCACTTTATCCCTCAATTGAAGATAAAATAACATCAGAATGTTCAACCTTTAAGATTATAAACGACGAGTATGGAATAAAGTTCAAAAAAGTGTGTAAAGATCTGGAATTTGTCCATCCAACAGAAGAGGTGCAAAAGCACCTAGAAGTCAATCGAATGACACCTATCATTCTAGTAGACAAAATTATTTACAACGAAGAATCAATCCCTGTCCATTATTCAAACTACCATCTAATCGCAGATCGGGTGAAGTTACGACTGGAGACGGATTACTGAATGTGGTACACGGGGACAGGTACATCGTCCCTAAAATTTTGGCAGGGTAATACGTAGAAGTAGGGAAGGTTCTTTTGTTTTCAATCATGGAGCAAAAGAATCGTCCCTCTGTTTTCCTACAGCGGATTTATCATTTAACGAAAGATAGGAAATAGGGTTCAGAAAGTAAATTCCTAATCTAACAATAAATGGTTCATGTAAATCACAACCGTTCCTTTTGGCGACTAGTTGGAAAGATAACGCCAGACTATAAGGGTAAATGGTTGACTTTATCAAATATGAATGTTTAAAAGCCAAGGATGTATTAAAATGTTATGTACAGCTTAATAAAAAATAGAGAAGTGATTTAGATATTTCATCACTTCCCTTATTTTATTTAGTTTGGTATTTCCTTCAGCTATATTGATTAAATTATTTAATTGCTTTGCTCACTTTTAGTTTCTTACCTTTGATTGTTGCCTTTTCCATTGCTTGTAAAACAAGTGAGCCTTTTCCATTAAGAATATCAACGTATGACATATTATCATGGATAGTAATAATACCAATATCATCAGCTGTTACTCCAGGAATTTTCGCTATAGTTCCGACAAAATCTAGAGCTCGAATCTTCTTCTTTTTTCCACCACTGAAATGAAGTTTAATAATATCTTGGTTAATTCGAGCAGTTTTATTGTTCTTCACGATCCTGCGTCCACTCATTTTTTCTTCGAAAGCGGCTGTTCCTTTAGCAACTTCCTGATTTGTAGGAGCTTCTCTTACAGGTATTTCAAAGCCAATGTACTTTTCTATTGCTTTTATAAATTTCTCTTCATAAGGTGTCGCAAATGTAATGGCTTTTCCTTTATTACCGGCACGACCAGTTCTTCCTGTTCGGTGGACATAGCTCTCTTTTTCCATTGGAGTGTCATAATTGATAACAAGTGTTACATTATCAATATCAATTCCTCTTGCGGCAACATCGGTTGCGACAAGATAACGGAAATTCCCCATTTTGAAACCATCCATCACAGCAAACCGTTCCTCTTGCTCTAAACCTCCATGGATTTTTTCACAAGAATATTGGGATCTTTCCAATTCGGTATACACTGTATCTACGTTTTCTTTAGTTCTGCAGAAAATGATACAGCTCTCAGGGTTTTCAACGATTGTAACGCTTTTAAGAAGTGAAATCTTATCTCCCTCATTAACTTCAAATAATTGGTGTTCAATACTATCTGTGGTTATCGCAGTTGCTGCAATTTCGATATTAATAGGATTTTTCATATATTTGTGGCAGAGATTTTCTACATTTTCAGGCAATGTTGCAGAAAATACCATCGTTACTCTGTCTAAAGGTAGCTCCTTTATTATTGTTTCCACATCGTCAATAAATCCCATATTAAGCATTTCATCAGCTTCATCAATGATAAGATACTTAACTTGGTCTAAAACAAGGGTTCCTCGTTCGATATGGTCAAGGACACGTCCGGGTGTACCGACCACAACATGATTTTTTTGTTTCAATTCTTCTTTTTGTTTCATAAAAGGCTCTTTTCCATAAACGGCCATAGCTTTAATCCGCTTTAACCTTCCAATATTCGTTATATCTTCTCGAACTTGAACAGCAAGCTCCCTTGTAGGTGTAAGAATTAATGCCTGTGGCTTTTTTTCTTCCCATTTAACCATTTCGCAGATAGGTATACCAAAGGATGCGGTCTTCCCACTACCTGTTTGAGATTTAACAACAAGATCTTGATTTTCCAATGCTAATGGTATTACTTCATTTTGAACCTCTGTGGGGGTTTCATATTTTAACACTGCAAGTGCTCTTTTTATTTCATTGCTTAACTGATAATCCTCAAAACTTTTTTTACTCATAAATTAACCTCTTTTTTAGTATTATCCGATTTACGTATAGGATTCTCTTAAAAAAATCATCATATGCAAAATCTGAATATCGTTCATTATACTTGAAACATCAAACAAATCATCTTTTATTTTGAATTTTATACGGATAATGAATATATTTTCCCTTTTAGCTTAATGGTATATGACAAGTATCATACCATGTACATGATACATGCTACTTACAAGTCCATTATTTTTCGTGTATCATTCACTTTAGCACACATAACAAGGAAGGAAATTTCAAATAAAATGAACTTACAAAATACGAAAACTTTAAGAAAACAAGTTGCTCCATTTGAAAAAACAACAACAATGAAAAGTATATGGCAGATCACCAATACAATCGTTCCATTTATTACATTATGGTATCTTGCCTATATATGTCTGTCCGTTTCTTATTGGTTAGCATTAGTGCCAATAGTGTTAGCAGCTGGGTTTTTGGTAAGAGTCTTTATTATTTTTCATGATTGCACCCATCATTCCTTTTTTAAAAGCCGTCGCGTCAATCGAATAGTTGGAACAGCTATGGGTGTATTAACTTTATTCCCGTTTGATCAATGGGGGCATGAGCATTCTATTCATCACGCTACAAGTGGTAATCTGGATAAGCGTGGTACAGGAGATATTTGGACACTTACAGTGGATGAGTATTTGGCAGCACCGCTTAGACTTCGTTTAACATATCGTTTTTATCGTAATCCTCTCGTTATGTTTGGGTTGGGGCCAATCTATGTTTTCCTTCTAAAAAATAGATTTAATCGCAAAGGGGCCAGAAGGAAGGAACGCTTGAATACTTATTTGACGAACGTTTTATTCGTTGCATTAATGGGAATACTCTGCTGGACAGTTGGATGGCAGTCGGTGATTTTAGTTCAAGGATCTATTTTCTTGCTATCAGGGTCACTAGGCATTTGGCTGTTTTACGTTCAGCACACTTTTGAAGATTCTTATTTTGAGGAAAATAGTGAATGGGAATATGTAAAGGCAGCTGTGGAGGGAAGTTCCTTCTATAAGCTTCCAAAATTTATTCAATTCTTGACTGGAAATATTGGTTATCACCATGTTCATCATTTAAGCCCTAGAGTCCCAAACTATAAATTAGAAGAAGCACATAATAATACAACTCCCTTACAAAGCGTACCAACCATTACACTTGCTACAAGTTTAAAGTCGCTCCGTTTCCGTTTATGGGATGAAAAAACTAAGAATTTCGTAAGCTTTAAAGACGTTAAAGCGTTAGCTAAAAAAAGAGTTTCTGTTCAAATAAAACCTGAATTGTAACTATAATAAATAGAGCTCCCCATTATTAATGGGGAGTTTCTGCTTAATAGTAGCTTTCAGAAGGAGAGAACTAAAATGATTCGAATTGTCATTGCTGAGGATCAGGAGATGCTGTTAGGTGTAATAGGTTCCCTTCTTAATTTGGAAGAGGATATGGATGTGGTTGGTCGGGCTAGGAATGGGGAAGAGGCTGTTACTCTTGTGTACCGATTGCAGCCTGATGTTTGTATCATGGATATAGAGATGCCTAAAATGAGCGGACTTGAGGCAGCTGAAGCATTAATGCCAGCGGGATGCAAGGTAATCATTTTAACTACATTTGCTAGGAATGGTAATATAGACCGTGCACTAAAAGCTGGTGTAAATGGTTATTTATTAAAGGATAATCCAAGCAAGAAGTTAATCTGCTCGATCCGCAGTATTATGGATGGAAAACAAATTTACTCCCCCGAACTAATGGATGTTTCAAGAGATAGCAGACTTGGAACTGAAGTGTTAGAACTGTTTGACGATGGTCAAACTATAGATAAAACCTCTAATGGACCTAGAAACAAAAAGGGATCTGTGAGGAATTATTTTTCAGCAATTATTGATAAAATAAAGTTACAGACTGGTTAGGAATAGTTTTCTAGTTACCATAAAATAACAAACAGAACAGGCCTGCAAAATAAATTGATCCCATCACAATCTGTGGTGTTCATGACATTAGTAGATTAGATAGTAAAAGGGACCTTCTTTAATAGTAAGAGAGAGTCCTTTTACTATCTAAATATTAGTTTTTAACACTCTGCAACCTAATGTGTAGCTTAAAGAGATGAACATCTTTTCTCTCGGTCTTATAAAATATGGATAGAGTATACAGAAGGATGTTGAGTCGTGGGACACGGGGACAGGTACATCGTCCCTCTATTTTTGGTAGGGTAAGACGTAGAAGTAGGGACGGTTCTTTTGTTTTCAATTATGCAGCAAAAGAACCGTCCCTCTGTTTCCTACTATTGAATTTTTAAAATCCGATCTGTTTCACGTCCATACCCATCAACTTCCAATCGATCCTTGTAAACCCGAACAATTGAGTAGGAGTTTGTGTCATCGGTTTCGACCATTCCTTTGAGGTTTACATAGTGAATTCCGTTTTTCACTCCATAATTGCCTGCGTGATTATGTCCGTTGAAATAAGCAACAACATTTCCGGCTGCTTCTAGTTCTGCGATGACTGCTTCATCATTCCAAACATTGTGGTTATTTTCAGGGTACACAGGCATGTGGGACAATACCACAACTTTTTCTTGTCTTTGTGACGCTTTTTCCAGGACTCCGCGAAGCCATATTAACTGTTCCTCGCTGACCCCGCCATTCCATGTTTGAGCATTGATTTCATTAGTAGCCTTTAACGAATTGTACATATCTTGGGCTTGTTGGTATTTTTCTGAATCTACCGGGTTCGCGTAAAGGCTAAGGTCATTGGTATCAAGCACAACAAAGCGCCAGTTTTTGAATTTGAAGTCATAATATTGGTTCTTCATGCCGAGTATGTCAACCACTTCGTCGGTTGTCACAGGGAAGTCATGGTTGCCAAGGACATGATACTTCGGACCTTCTATAGTGTTGTAGATTGGAAGAATGTCTGAAAAGCTGGAAAGGTTTCGGTCGATTAAATCTCCCGTTTGAACAGTGAAATCAACTTTTTCATTGTTAAACGTTTGAACGGCTTCCATCAGCTTGTCCAATGAATTCGTATAGTAGCGCGTACCATTTATTTCACAGTCGCAATACTGGGCATCTGGAACAATCCCAAATTCGAGTTTTGGCTTTTCTTCGCTTTTAGCAAATGCGGATGTAGCACCTGTAAGGACCATCCCAAGTACAGCAGTTGCAGTTAGGTATTTCATTTTGGTTCCAAGTCCTTTTCTTCTTTTTTGCTCATTCAACATAAACATTCTCCTTTCGTTATCACCAGTAATCATCATTTATTTCCATTCAAATATGGCTGTTCACGGTCCAATACAATTTCAGCCGTGATTGGGAGATGGTCTGAAGCCAGACTTTGAATTACTTCAGCACTCACTGTTTCGATGTCATTTGATGTAAAGATATAATCGATACGCTTTGTAGGATTTTTTGCAGAATAAGTAAAAGCAGTCGGCTGATCTGCAAAAACATCAAGATAATTATCATACAAAGATTTCATTTCATTGCTTTCTGGAGTTGCGTTTAAATCTCCTACAATCACTTTTGGTCCTGCTGATTGGTTTGCAATTTTGACAACTTCATTGATTTGGATTTCGCGTTCAGCAGGTGTTAACGCCAAGTGGGTGTTATACACATGCAAATGGTTTCCCTTTACATTGATTGTTGCTTCTAACAGACCGCGCTGCTCCGTGTTTCCGATTTTTGTTAAGGAATGATTTTCAGATGATAGTATTGGATATTTACTTAAAATAGCTGTGCCATATTGACGACGCTCATCTCCATCATTCAAAGGTTCATTGTCAAGATTTGCTGCATAGGTATAAAACATGCCAAGACGCTCTGCCAATAATTTTGCCTGGTCTTGAAAATCACTGCGGCTGGACCAATGGTTGTCCACCTCTTGTAAGCCCACAATATCTGTATTGGATTCTTCGATGATTTTAGCAATTCGTTCTATGTCTAAAACATCGTCTTCACCTACAGCGTGATGAATATTATAGGACATCACGTTAATGTTTACTGGTTTACCATGTCCAAAGGCAAAAGTGTTATTGCTAAAACCTAAAACTAGCAAAAGCACCGCTATTAAACTGAGTAAAGTCCATTTCCTACTTGTTATCCGATTTAATCCAACCACCATTCATTACCTCCTTAATAAATTTTGATTACCATTTGATGCTATCAGATGAAATTAAAGCCTTTATTGATTTAATGTAAAAACAGAATGTAGGTTCTATTACATGTTTGTTAAGACAAGTCGTATTGCCCGTGTATATATTCCTAAGGAAAGGGGGGAGTTACTATAACTAAAATTGCAATTAACCGAAATTGGACAAAAAAGTTACTAGCTTTATATAAAACAGATAAATGATTGTGTAACGATGGGACGGTTTGAGACCGGTGAAAATGTAGAAAAACAACCTTTAGAGGAAGAAGATTAAAGAGAATAGTTTGAAAGATAGAGCTAATTCTTTGATAAAAGCAAGCCAATTTATATACAATATGTCTTGAACAAACCTGGCTTTTGTAATCTATGAAGAAGAGGATGATTTCACCATGAGTAATCATGACGCTAAAAAACAAGATATCCTTGCTGCATTCAATTTCCGCCATGCAACAAAGGTATTTAACCCGACAAAGAAAATTTCCGAAGAAGATTTTAGATTCATTTTAGAAACTGGCCGTTTGTCTCCAAGTTCGGTTGGATATGAGCCTTGGAAATTCCTTGTTGTACAAAATAAGGAGTTTCGTGAAAAGCTAAGAGAGGTTTCATGGGGTGCCCAAGGACAGCTGCCGACTGCAAGCCATTTTGTTATTATTCTTGCACGTACAGATGTAAGGTATGATTCTGAGTATGTGCAGCAGTTGCAGAAGAATGTGAAGCAGATGCCTGATGATTTACTTGAGACACTGAAGCCAAGATATAGAAGCTTTCAAGAGGAAGATCAGCGTCTGTTTGAAAGCGACCGGGCATTGTTTGATTGGGCGAGCAAGCAAACATATATTGCGCTAGGCAATATGATGACAGCTGCGGCGCAAATCGGCATTGACTCTTGTCCGATTGAAGGCTTTAGTTATGACAAAGTAAATGAGTTATTGGAGAAGGAAGGATTTCTTGAAAATGGCAAGCTAGCCGTATCAGCTATGGTTGCCTTCGGCTATCGCAAAGAGTATCCGGCACGCCCGAAAACGCGCCGGGCTATAGAAGATGTTGTAGAGTGGATTAACTAACTAGTGATTAACTTGAAGGAATTTTGCATGTATTTAAGGTCTGACCTCAAAATGGATTAACGTTTCTGAACGGATGCAAATAGTTAGACATGAGTAAGGCTAAATGCCTGGCTCGTGTCCTTTTTTTGCCTTCATTCATTTTTGGGTTGTAATAGGGGGCACATCTTGAAAAGGGAAAATTGGAAAATTTACTGGGAATGGGGATATATTGAGTTATTTATTTCATTTCTAACTAAGTAACATGGAGTTTATAATTTTAGTGCAAATTTTCAGATGGAAAATCTCCTTCCTCTTTGAGAATAGTGGATATTTTATATCTATATGAAATCGATTTCCTTTAGAAATTAAAGTAAAATATTTAGTTTTTTGGTATTGATGAAATCTAGTGGTTGATATAATATCTCTGTAATAAAAATTAGCAGATAATTAATGAAAACTCTAGTAAGCCTTTTTATTATTTATCTACTAGCAAACTATTAATAGGAGGGAAGATTGCAATTTTTTGTAAGCCTTTTCAAATGATGGAGGAGTTGAAAACATGCTAAAAGTTTTACGTAAACCTATTATTACTGGATTAGCTTTGGCCTTATTATTACCAACAGGATCGAATGTTTTGGCTGACACTACGAAGATTGAAAAAAAACCCACTATTAGCGCATTAACTGCACCAAAATTGGATAAGAGATATAAAGATTTTTTCACTATTGGTGCAGCTGTTGAGCCTTATCAATTATTAGATAAAAAAGACTCTCAAATCCTAAAACGCCATTTTAATAGTATTGTGGCAGAGAATGTCATGAAGCCTGTGAATATTCAGCCAGTAGAAGGTCAATTTAACTTTGAAGAAGCAGATAAAATTGTCAAGTTTGCAAAGGAAAATAATATGGACATTCGTTTCCATACCCTTATTTGGCATAGCCAGGTACCAAATTGGTTCTTCAGTAATAAACAGGGTGAGTGGATGCCAAATGAAACAGATCCAGTAAAGCGTGCGGCAAACAAAGAGCTATTATTAGAGCGTTTAGAAACTCATATTAAAACAATTGTTGAACGCTATAAAGATGATGTAAAATCTTGGGACGTAGTCAATGAAGTCATCTCTGATGGAGGTGGGTTACGTACCGATTCTAATTGGTATAGAATTGCAGGACCAGACTATATTAAAGTTGCTTTTGAAACAGCGAGAAAATATGGTGGAGAAGACATAAAGCTTTATATCAATGATTACAATACAGAGGTAGAACCAAAGAGATCTAGTCTATACAATCTAGTTAAGGATTTACTAGATCAGGGTGTTCCGATTGATGGTGTTGGTCATCAGGGACACATCCAAATTGGATGGCCTTCTGAAGCAGATATTGAAACGTCAATTAACATGTTTGCCGAACTTGGATTGGATAACCAAATTACGGAACTTGATGTTAGTATGTATGGCTACCCGCCAAGAGCGTATCCAACTTATGCTGCTATTCCAGAATTTAAATTTATGGATCAAGCAGCCCGCTATGATCGTCTGTTTAAATTGTATGAGAAATTGGGCAATAAAATTAGTAATGTGACATTTTGGGGCATTGCCGATAACCATACCTGGCTCGATGACCGTGCAAATGTTTACTATGATGCAAATGGTAACGTTGTAACTGATCAAAATGCACCATATACAACAATTGAAAGCGGAGCAGGAAAAGATGCACCTTTCGCATTTGATCCAGATTACAATGTAAAACCAGCCTATTGGGCAATTATCGACCATAAATAGGAGGAAAGTAAATCAGCTTCGTGTTAAACGGAGCTGATTTTTAAATTGAAAAGAACACATATATAATGGCACCATTTAGTATAACAAAAGATATCTTTATTGTGTAAGTGAGACCACTAAATAAACTCAATAAAAAGTTGAATAACCAATTGGACTAGCAATTAAGGACCACTTCAGTTCATTATTCAGATAGATTTTTAGATTGGTAAGATAAATGGGTTGATCTAAAAAAACACTTTAACAAAATAAGGAAGAAAGAGATTCAAACATTTGAGAAGATCTCTTTCTGTTTCTTTGAGAAATAGGATTCCGCAAAAGAACAAGTGTTTTTGTTTGTGTTGTATTAGAATTGCAATAGTTAGGTAAACTCAAGGGTGGTCAGCGTTACCCCGGATTGAAAGGGAGGATGCTTATTATGTCAGTATTTCAAACGTTAATGCCAATGATTGCATTTGCAAGTTTGGTATTGTACAATCATATCTTTTAGAGATAAAGAAAACTCGCCGATTGGCGAGCCTGAAAGGCGAAGACAGAGGCGTAGTTGCCTTATACTTTATACTTAAAATTGGTCTCTACGTCGAGTCACCTTCTAGCTGCCAATTTATCTATTTTAACTACAAAAAATAACCCACCCTTGAGCTTTTGCACGGCGATAGGATGAGTAATCTTCCAAGATCGCTGATCCCCTTGATGGGAATCTAGCTATTGTATGACTGTTTAGTGTTCGAGCACCGAACAGTCTTTTTTAGTTTATTCATATTACTACTATTAATATAACCAAAGATATTTATGTTGGAAAGTCATTTGTAAGTTAAACAATAAGTGTGATCGATTAAGTATAAAAAGGAATTTTGCGCTTCTTTATATAAAAAATGGCAATGTTTCGGGAACATTGCCATTTTTTTATTTCATTCAGTTCCTTACTTCTTAGAAATCCAAACGCTCTTAACTTCAGTATAGTTGTTCAATGCATAAGATCCCATTTCACGACCAATACCCGATTGCTTGTAACCGCCAAATGGTGATGCAGCATCGAAGACATTGTAGCAGTTTACCCATACCGTACCTGCACGTAAGTTTTCCGCAATATAGTGGGCTTTTGCCACATCCCTTGTCCAAACACCGGCAGCTAATCCATATTCACTATTGTTTGCACGAGCAATCAGATCATCTATATCATCATAAGGCATAGCTGAAATGACCGGACCGAAGATTTCTTCTTTCGCAATCGTCATGTCATCATTCACATTTGCGAAAATAGTAGGAGAAACGAAGTAACCTTCTTCATACGGTTTTGATCCACCTACTAATAGTACAGCACCTTCATTTACCCCTTTTTCAATATAGCCTAATACCCGGTTTTGTTGTTCGGTCGAAACAAGTGGACCAATTTCCGTATCAGCGTGGATTCCTGATCCTTGTTTGATTTTTTCTGCATGACTCACCATGTCTGCCACGACATTATCGAATTGTTTCTTTTGAACGAATACTCGGGATCCAGCACAGCAAACTTGCCCCTGGTTAAACATAACTCCGTTTAATGCACCAGGAATGGCTTGTGAAAGATCTGCATCAGGTAAAATGATGTTCGGAGATTTACCGCCTAATTCAAGCGTGACACGTTTTAACGTTTTCGCAGCCTTTTCCATAATAAGCTTTCCAACTTCAGTAGATCCTGTGAAGGCAATTTTATCTACTTTTGGATGATCAACTAGCGGTTGACCTGCCGTCTCACCAAAACCAGGAACAATATTAAGAACTCCTTCAGGGAATCCAGCTTCTTGAACTAATTCTGCTAAGTATAGTGCAGATAAAGGTGTTTGTTCTGCAGGTTTTAATACGACTGTACAGCCAGTTGCCAAAGCAGCTCCCAGCTTCCACATTGCCATTAATAATGGGAAGTTCCAAGGGATAATCTGCCCAACTACACCAACAGCCTCATGACGGGTATAGTTAAAATATGGCCCATTGACAGGAATGGTTTGTCCGACGATCTTTGTCGTCCAACCTGCGTAATAACGCATATGTTCTATCGCTAAAGGAATATCTGCATTTGTTGTTTCTCTAATTGGTTTACCGTTATCTAAAGTTTCTAATTGCGCTAAATCATCTTTGTGTTCTTCCATTAAATCTGCCAGCTTGTACATTAAGCGGCTTCTCTCAGCAGTTCCCATCTTAGACCATGGACCTTCATCAAACGCTTTACGAGCAGCGTTAACAGCAAAATCGATGTCCTCAGGTCCTGCTTCAAATACATGTGCTAGCACTTCACCTGTAGCCGGGTTATATGTCTCAAATGTTTTTTGTGAAACACTCTCCACAAACTCTCCATTAATAAAGAGCTTCTTCTTTCCATTCAGAAACTTTTCTACTCTTTCTCTTAATTGAACTACTAATTGGCTCATGCTATTCCTCCTCATGATTTGTATTATGTAATGGTCGACACAAGAAAAATAAGTGCCAAAATATTACACTTACAAAACTAGTTTTACATAGTAAGAGGAAGTAGCGCAAGGAAAACGCTTCCAAATATTTAGATATAATTTGACAAAGTGATTGAGGGTAGGTGACAGTTATCATGAAATTTTGTCGAAGTTGATAGAATATTAGATTGTAAGAGGTTGGTCGATTTGTTATGTAGACGGAAATTGTGATGGTGGTTGGTTATTTTACCAAAAATTCAATAGATCAAACATAAGCTTCCTATAAAGAATTACACTTATCTTCTAAAAATATGAAGCAAAGGCATATTATTAAAAAATTCACTAATTTTTATAGAATTTTTGAAAACAGAAAATCTATATCACATGGAATATTTACTACATACTAATTACTAAAAATCATATAGGAGTAATCTTTAAGATTTCCAAATGTGAGTTTGTTTCTGCTATTTTAAATCGTTCTGCTTCCTCATCGTATATTACTTAGCACACAGAATCAAATAACTAGAGGTTCTGAAAACAAAACTAAAAATAAATTAAAATTCATCTTTATAGAATCTATTATTTTACATATTAGCATTGAAAAACCCTACATATAAAGTAGGGTTTTTACTCTTTAACGCACAATCTTTTTCAACAATTAAGTTAGGTTCAAAATCAGCATTTAGTAGGTGTCTTATAACCTATTAAGAATAGATATAAATATTAATATATTTTGGTTTTTACCTACAGATATAATCAAGGCAATTTACAAACAATTCTGGTCCAAGAAACTGTTTCTTTCATTAATATATAATTCTATTAGAAGAAGCATTCTCGGTATTAGACTCTAATTGAAACAACAATAATATCTAAAAAATATGGTCAAAAGCAGATGTTAGAATTAACGGAGGTGCGGTTCTCTTGTATCTAAAATGAACATTGGAACCGTCCTTGTTTCTTATAAATAGCCTTAAAGTTTTCAAATGGTCACCTAATTGTTTTCTATTTGTTAAAATAGTACTTACGTGTCAGTCAAAAAGAGAGTAATTAGTCTGGAAGTGATATAATTAACAATACCTTGCACTTTTGGTAACTTTTTCATTGAGCTTAGAAATGCTATTTTAGAAAATATACCAAGGTGGAATATATGTCAGAGGTAGAGATTGATACGTGGCCATTTGGAGAAGAAAGTTTAAATCTTATGTGAATTATCAGTCTATTTATTTATTAAATAATGCTAAAGAAGGAAATATATACGAGACAGTATATTTTAAAAAATGTATGCGTGCACATGTATTTTGCAGGTGGAAAGCAGTAGGTAATTTGAGGTATTTTACTGCATTTGTATTCTTTATTTGAAAAACTAATTAAAAGTATGAAATTTGGAGAATTATGTTTAAAATGTAGGAACTTAGCAACTTTTATTTTAATCAGGTTCTCTCACTTATTTACTATTTTGAAATGGGAAATTAAGATTAATATTATATAAGGAATAATAAAGTATTTTAAAAGATATAAAGAGAGGTACATAATGATGGCGATGAACATGAAGAACATAATAAATGATTTTTCTACCCCCAAATATGATGAGCATCGAATGGCAATCGAAAAGTTGCGTAATAAAGGACGAGACTGGGATTTTATTAAATATTACGGTAAACAGGATGAAGAAGGGCTGCAGTATAAACTTGAACAATTACAAGAAGATGATATGATTCCTGAAGATTTAAATGCACCAATCTGGTTAGCAATTGTAGAGTTTTTACGTGAAGCAGCAGAACGGGAACAAATGATTGAAGAGAAAATTGCCAATAATCGCATTTTAAGTCTTCGTCAAGATAATGATTTGACAATCCCAAGTGGAGCAGCGAGTAGCTGGCAATTATATAAGGACAAGCTAATCAGACAAGGTTGGACTGATGAATCTGTAAAAGATATTGAAAATACAACAATAAGCATTTTAAGAAAGCTACGAGTAGAAACAGATAATCCTATTAAAGGGTTAACTATAGGGCATGTGCAATCTGGTAAAACAGCAAGTATGGCAGCATTAATGGCTATGGCTGCTGATTGGGAGTTTAACTTCTTCATTGTTTTATCCGGAACAATCGAAAATTTGCGTCAACAAACAGAAGATCGTCTAATGAGTGATTTAAAAATATCAGGCAACCTTTCTTGGGAACGTTTAAGTAAACTCTCATTAAAGGCAAGTTCTTCACATAAGGTAAGCAGTCTTTTATTAAATAAAGGATCACGTGAACGGTACTTAAATGTATGCCTAAAAAATAAAACTCGTTTAAATGATTTAATTCTTTGGTTAAAATCCGATGGAAAAAAGCTTTCGCAAATGCGTATTTTGATCATTGATGATGAATCGGATCAGGGTGGAATCAATACAAATGATGTGAATGATTCATTGGCCGAACGAACAGCTTTGAATAAAGCAATTGTAGAACTGGTAGATATTCAGGCAAATGATGGCTCGAAACCTTTAAGTATGAATTACATTAGCTACACAGCTACACCTTATGCTAACTTTTTGAATGAGGCTTCAGAAAAGTCCCTCTATCCACGTGATTTTATAGCAGTATTAAATCCAGCGAAAGAATATTTTGGAGCAAAACAAATTTTTGGGCTAGAAAAAAATGAATATTATCGCGGGCTGCCGATAGTACATGAAATAACAACAGATGAACGTGATTTAGTCGATAGTATTCATAAAGGAGAAGAATCATATTTACCGCAATCATTTGAAGATTCACTACATTGGTTTTTAATAGCAACTTCGATTATGCGCTATCGCAAATATAAAAAGCCGATTAGTATGCTTGTCCATACAAGTCAAAAACAGATACATCATCAAATTTTTGCGGAGTTAATAAACAGTTACTTCCGTAGTACACCTAAAGCTCAAATCATTGAATCTTGTCGAGTGCTGTATTACCAAGAACAAAAAAGGTTTACAAAAGAAGATTTTGAAATGGAATTTGAGGAGTATCCAAATAAAGATGAGGTAAAGGGTTATCCACCTTTTGAAAAAATCGAAGAAGAGCTAAAACGATTAATCCGTAATCATCCTTCGCACATCAATGTGTTAGAAGAGACAAAGAGCTTGGAATATCATGAAGGCCTACATTTATGTATCGATAACTGTGCAAATAATGGAATCACAGAAGATTTAGAGCATGTACGATTAGCATATCCTGATCCCAAATCACCGAATTACCCGGCACCGGCACCAGCATTTATTGTTATTGGTGGCAGTACGTTATCTCGTGGATTAACAATTGAAGGGTTAGTGAGTACCTATTTCCTTCGTACTACTTCTCAAGCAGATACATTACTGCAAATGGGTCGTTTCTTTGGCTACCGTAAAGGTTATGAAATGTTACCGCGTATTTGGCTGACAACTGATACAGAGGCAAAGTTCAGGTTTATGGCGACTCTTGAGGAAGAATTGCGTGAGGATATTGAAACTTATATTTTAGAAGGAATGGATGCCAACGATTACGGGCCAAAAATTAAAAACTCACCAAAACTGTCATGGCTGCGTATTACAGCGAAAAATCGAATGCAGAATGCAGAGGAAATCGATTTAGACTTCTCTGGGACGTCGAGTCAAACGATTTTATTTGATGATGATGCAAACATTCAGCGACAAAATATTGAAATAACTGAGAACTTTTTACATCGCTTAGGTATGCCGAAGGAAACACGAAATGGTCGTGGTCTTTATTGGGAAGAAGTGCCGTACCAACAAATAATGGATGACTTCTTCCATAAATTCTCTTTTAGTAAACAGAGCGAGTTTTCCAATATGAAAACCTTCTTTGAATGGTATCAAAGAAAAGAAGCTGAAGCAGGCTTTACTAATTGGAATGTCGTGTTATCTGGTACCGGTAAGTTAGATGATGACTCACATAATCAATGGATTGTCGGTGGTCGTGGTGTAGGACTGGTTACACGTAGTCGTCGTGGTTCGGCAACTGGCGAAAAAATTAATATTGGTGTGTTACGTGCGCCATCTGATTTATATGCAGATATGACAAAAGAGATGTATGACTCAATTCCAGAGGAATTTAAGTTTACTAAGGCTGGGAAAGAAGAGCGTACACGTATCGAGGATCAATTAGATGAAATTGATCAAAAACAACCAAAGAAAAGTGTTGTCAATGAAATACGTAAAGCCGCGGGTATTGGTTTAACTCCACAGCTGCTTTTATATCGAATTGATAAAAATTCGACATTTGGAAATAAACAAAGTCAAAATACAAAAGAAGCTAATAGACGTTATGACTTAAATGCTTCAGAAGATCTGATTGGTGTTAGTTTATTTGTTCCGGGATATCGTACGGGCAGAAATTTAGCAACAAAACTGTCTGTTCGCATCGAAAATCCAATGGGAGAGTCTGAAACGGAAGAAGGAAAAGAGTAATGCAAATCGAAATTGCAGAATTCGGGAAAATGTCCCAATCTGGCAGTTCATTATTAAAACTTATTCAGAATAACGATTTACCTATTCTTGATTTACTTGTACGTGAAGCTGTACAAAATAGTTTAGATGCCGGTATTCGTGTAGAAGGCCTCAATTCTGTGTATGTGGACATTGGTATTAGGGATGTCAATGTCCAAAACTTTGCTAAGCATTTAGATGGAGTTACTGATTCGTTAAACGAAAAGTTTGGAGCCTCGCCACAAAAGGCGATTTATATTGAAGATGCCAACACAACAGGATTAACGGGTTCATTAGACTTTAAGAATTCACCAAACGGGAATATTTTTAAACTAATTTATGGGATTAGTATGGCGCAGGATACACCAGGTGCAGGCGGGTCCTGGGGATTAGGGAAGACTGTCTATTTCCGTGTAGGCATTGGCTTGGTTGTTTACTATTCACGTATTTTAAACGAAGACGGTCAGTTCGAGCATCGCCTAGCTGTGACATTAGTAGAAAACGAGAAATTACCAAATCCACTTATTCCAAAATCGGCTGGAAAAGTCCCGAGCGGAATTGCCTGGTGGGGGAAAAGTTTAGCACCAGATAGTAATGATACCATTCCAATTACAAATGAACCAATGATTCATGATATTTTACAATCCTTATCTATTGAGCCATTTGAGGGAGAGCGGTTAGGGACTAAAATCATTATTCCATTTATCGATGAACAGCAGCTGCTTATTAAGCACGATATCAGTCCAGATGAAAAAAAACCGTGGGAATCGAATGCAGTAGATTATTTACGTATTGCAATGCAACGTTGGTATGCACCGCGCTTGGCTAATAATAAGTATACCTATGGCAAATATTTAGATGGACATATTAACGGAATGAGACTGGATAAGGATGATTTTTCACCATTATTCCTTGAGCTGCAATTAATGTACAATGCAGCTGTGTTGGGTGGTGAATCAAATCGTTACTTTGTTAACGATATTCAAATTCGTAATTATTTTGAAAACAATAAAGTAAATAACGCGGGGCGGGTTGCATATAAAAAGTTCACGAAGAAGCAGCTGGATATGCTGGCGCCACTAAATGGTCCGAGTCCGTTTACATGTGTGAATGAAAAAAATCCGATGGGCGAGCAAAATGCACCATTGATGACTTATGCGAGAAGACCAGGAATGATTGTCAATTATGAAACAAATGGTGAATGGTGTAAAGGAATTAGTGCAACAGAAGGACACGAATTCTTAGTGGCTATTTTTGTACCAAATTCCAATACCAAGCTACTGAATCCAGATAATGATGTCGTCGACTTAGAAGCGTATTTACGAAAAAGTGAGATGGCCGATCACACCTCATGGTCAGACATTATTATAAAAAGTAAGCCATTTGATATTGTTGAGAAAATTCGCTCACAGATTCGTCGTAAAATTAAAGCTTCATATGAAAATAAAGAAGAAGTGAAAGAAAAGCAAGGTATGAACACACTAGCACGCAATGTTGGAAAGCTGCTATTACCACCGACAGGATTTGGTCGTCGTGCTTCCAGTCGCAATCGGGCTGGAGGTACTAAGCTTTCAACTAATAAAGGAAGTGGTGGTGGCAATAGTTTTACGCTTGTATCACAAAAATATTTAGATACCGGTGACCTAGAAGTTCATTTTCAAATGAAACTAGCGAAAAATGTCACTGCTTTTACAATAGAGTTATTTATTTCTTCTGAAGGTGGAAAAATCTCAGCAACAGATTGGGAATCAGTAGATAGTGTTGGGACACCATTCCCTGCACAAATTACCGGCATTTCATTCCCAGGTAAGATTGGTCTATTTGGTCGATCCACGGCTCTAAAAAGTGACAATAAAGTGTTGCATGCTGTACGTATTGAGAAAACAGATAAGGCTGTAGAATGTACATGCATTTTAGCATTCACTTGCACGGACCCTCATGTACAAGTCGAAATGTCGATGAAGCCAGAAGGAAGTGTAGAAAATGCCTAATAAGGTTAGCATGAATCGACTTTTTGATGAGGCGATCGAAGAGTTGTTAAATGTCTCTGTAGATTTGCAGTTCTTTTATAGAGATGATAATGGCTCAAAGAAATTCCTCAATCAAACCGAAGACTATGAGTATAAAACATTATTGAGTAATGACGATGATAGCTGGGACTATGTAGAAAAAGGTTTTGGGCTCTTAGGCATTGTAAAATTGGGTTTTCCGTCTAGCTTGTTTGGTCCTACTCAATTGGTCAATGCAGATGCAGAGTTAGGGTTAGCATTACAATGGATGTCTAAACAATCTTCGCAGCGAGGTGTAATTTCGCTTTCAACCATTACAAGTACAACACCAAATGACGTGAGTATCCCTATTGATTATTATTTCCAAAAGGATAAATTATTTGGTGAAGTTCATATCTCACTTGTTGTTTTTTTGAAAAAGGCTAGTCGAAATAATATGCGAGGACAAGCACAACTACCAGGTACAATTTTAGGTAGGTTAGTAGAATGGCTTGTCATTTTAGATGGCTCTGGCTCGACGTTCCCGATCGTAATTGTAAATGAACCGGATAAACCTTTATGGTACGTCGATTTCAATTATTCGGAGCCACTAGTCGAGCCGTTTGATAAAGAATATATTGCAATCTATTTAAATAAAGCTCATGTTGCATACCAAGCAATACAAAAACCGAAAACCAAGCTAGATCAAGCATTGTATGTAGAATTTTTAGCGGGTGCATTGCAGCTTATATTGCAACACTTGATGGAATGTCCTGATTGGCAGGATATTCAGGACGGGAGAAACTGCGAAGAAGGTTCCATAGGGCAAGTCATACATTATTTTAAAACAACATTAAATTGGGATTTCGATACACCGGAAAAACTAGCGATGTCTCTACGTAACGATTTAGAAACAAGAGTAAAGACAGGTGATATGTAGTGTGGGAAAATGTAGTCTATACAAAAGCCCAAGCAAAATTTAAGTTTCAACAAATTGAGGCTGAACCAGAAAACTGTGCACCACGCCAAGTGAAAGCACCTTTTAATCAGCTGCGTAAAATCATGATGAACGAAAAGAATAAATTTTTAATGGATGAAATGAAGAAAATTAATTCCTATTCATTCGACTTGCATATGGGATTGATATTGTATCGTGTCCTTAAAGAAGAATACGGTTTTAACGAGAGACTAGCAGCTCAAGATGAGATGTGGCGTTACTTATCATTGGAAGTATTACCTGACTTAGTATACGATCGTTTTGGGATGAATGATCTGCGTTTTTATAAAGGAACACGTCGTATTTGGATGAAAAGTATTTGGTGGTATATTCATCTTTCTTGGCAAGGATCAGAGGAAGAAACATTCGTCATTTTAAAAGATAATTCGTCAGATGAAATCCTTCAGTTACTCGACCGTTCAGGAAGTGGCGGTTATCGCTTGGAACTTACACGCGAACTGATGCGTCAATATAAAGAACATGCTAGTAGCAAAGTGCCACAATTATTTCGTCGTGTGTTAAAATTAAACACAGCACGGTTAAATATGATTGAACCTAGTTTAGTAGAAGGCGGCATAGAAACATATGTAACAGATTTATATAAGTATTTTTTAAATGATGTAGCAAAATTGGAGAAAAGAGTAGAAGTATATGGAAATAACACGAAAAATTAGAGAAGGCTTCGCTTATTTTCGAACATCTGTAAAACGCTCTATTTCATTAAAAGAGCAGTTTTATTGGATTGTGAAAATAAATGGAATGCAAGGAGTTGCCATTGAAATCCCGCCAGAAAAACATGTAAATGAGCAGTTTGCCAACATCTATTACTTTACGAAAGTATATGTACTTGGTGGTCAAGAAAAGCATTTGTTAATACTCGTATCTGATCATCCGAAGTTATACGAAGATTTTGCGATCATTTGTGCCGGCTTTTTAGAGAGGGTACTCGATTCAGAATCGTATCAAGAAATCCAACAGAATCCGATTTCCTGGTGGCACGCAATGAAGGAACTGATGGGTAATGCCAATATTGAAAAAGCAGCTTATAGCGTACTGGCTGAAATGCTAAGCTACTATTATTTATTGAAAAAAGAAAAAGATGTTTCCTGGGTAGGCCCATTTGGTGGTTCAATTGATTTTAATAGTAATGATGGTGGCTATGAGGTGAAATCAACTATAGCTCGTTATGGATCACAAATTACTATTAATAGTGAATATCAGTTAAAAGCGAATTTTTTATTATTTTATCGTTTTGAGCCTGATATTTTTGGTATTTCAATTCAAGATATGATTAAAAAATTAGTAGAATGGGACGTAGAAGAAACGGAAATTGAACGTGCGCTTGAAAATCTAGAATACCCAATCGGCAGTGAAATTCGTAAAAAGTCTTATCGCCTGGTTGAAGTGACCAAATATAAAATTGATGAAAACTTCCCAAAAATTTTACCAGAGAGTTTTATTGAAGGACATTTGCCTAAACATATTAGTGGACTCATATATAAATTGAATTTAGAGGGTTTAGATGGAGAAGTTATTGATATAAAGGAATTCTAATATATATAGTCGATGTTTTCATATTTAACATCGACTATTTTTGATGCTTCATACAGAACTCTTAATAACATCACAAATATACTTCGTCCAGTTGAATTGCCAAATTTGCCTTCATATCCCTGTTAAGGCTACCAATCTTATACTTTGTTACTTTTAAAGATAAATAAAAGATTATAACATAAGCTTGCAAAGTTAATAACTGAAGATTGGAAGGCATGTTTATGCCCTCCAGTAATGTTCGATTAATTAAGGAGTACTTCTCCATTATTCATTATTTTTCATAAGGGTTAGTAGAATCCGATTGTAACTGTTCACTGTTTGATAAATAAAACCTCAATAATTTTTCTTTAAAGCCACTTTGACTATTATTTGCATAAGACTCCATAGCTTTGAAAACATCTATGATAAAACCATTGATTTGACCTAGATTAGATATCCCGTCTACAGCAGCAAATCCTAAGTATTCAATATCTTCATTAGTCTGGCCTGGAAAAAGAAATATATTTTCTATTTTATCTTCTTTATTTTTTATTAAAGTATGTCTATAAAAAAATTGTTTTACTAAATCACCCCAGCCAGGCAACTTAAGAGGTGCGTGTTTGATTCTGTAGTACTTTGCATCTAATATAAAAAGCCTGTTATTTATCCGAAACATAATATCAGGAATCTGTTCTGTTTTTGCCATTCGATTACCCACATTCCAATAAGGATTCGGGAGCTTTGGCATACTCTTATCGTTCACATCCGCAAATAACGAATAGCAAATCTTTTCCCAAACAGTGTGAAAATACGGTGTTACAATAGTTGTAATGCTGTCTTTTGACTGAGTATGACTTCCTATAATAAATTCTTTCAAATTTAGAAATAGATTCAATTTTCGTTCTTGAAATGTTCGTTGAGCTTCTAACTCCAAAATATACACAGCTGCATCTACATCACAGGGAAGATCATATTCCATCATATGTTCTCCATCATAATCAAATAACCAGCCATATAAATTTAAAGACTGTTCCACTGCATATTTATGAATTTGAGTAATTAAATGATCATACAGTATATGCTTTTTCGTGACTAGATCTAGATAGATAGGCCTTTGATTAGATATCACAGGGTTGATGCTCTTAATTGTCCTTGACCAATTGATATTTGTACTTTTATTTAAGTCGTAATCTTGGCGTTGAAAATTGATAGTACCGTTTTCAAAATAATCCCTGATTAACCAAAATGCAGCGGCAATATAAGCTGCGTTTTTTCCAGTACTTCCTAATAGAGAACTTTCACTGGGATCCAATTTACTATTATGGCTATATTTAGTTAAAACATCTATTAAAAGTCGAATATGTTTTTTTAATGACTTTTCCTCTTGAGGTATGACATAGCCTTTTGGAAAGACGACAAATATGTAGTTTTGAAAAACAATAAATCCTGTGCATTTAAATAATAGAGTATTTTCATTTTTAACACATAAACCTCTAATAAATAATTCATTAGGTATTTTTTCTTTAAAGCGGTCAAAAGGATATTCCTCTAATTCAACAAAGCACTTTTCATATAAATTAAGATCACTCATTTTTGTTATCTACACCTAAATCAAATTCAATCGTTTTTTCCGCAATCCTTTCATTCGGAGCATCTGGATGAATAGATTGATCATCTAATAAATCATTATCGGAACTTCTTAACGGTTCATTATATTCGTCTTTTATATATTGAAAATCCGTTTGAAACACGGGGATGCCTTCATTATATAACTTAACAAGTTGTGAGAACGTCTTTATTCCTTCTATAAAAATCTTTGAACGCTTTAGACGGGCAGCATCATCCCAAAGGTACATCAATAATTTTGACGTAATAATTTTGTTATTAGATGGTTCACCAGGTTTTAGGAAGTATGGCCCAATATGGCGATCTTCATTAATTGTGTGAGCAGCTAATAAATCATTTAATGATTCTATAAAATTGGACCATCTAACTAACTGTTTATTATAGGCAACATTTTCATCCTTATGAACAGCTTTTTTAGGATCTATCGGCATATATTCAAAAAACCAGCGTCTTTTAAAAGCGGAGTCCATTACAAATACCCCTTGGTCAGCACTGTTCATTGTTGCAACTATATTCAAGTTAAGTGGTATTCTAATTTCTGTTTGATCGGTATCGATTACCCGTTTGTCTTTTAAATATTTTATAATTTCAAGGTTAGAAACACCATATGTACTTTCTCCATTACTTTGTCGATCTAATAACTGAAATAAGTCACCAAATACAGAAGGAGCATTAGCACGATTAATTTCTTCTATAATTAATGTATACATTTGGGGATTAAGATCTTCTTTTGTTGAACGAAGTGCTTTTTCCAGTGATAGAGTAAAAGGGCCAGGTATAAAGTTATAATTTATATAGGGTTCTCCTTTATCGAAAGGCTCTCTTACTTCGGTTACAAACTTATATGTATCTGTATTAGTAGCTTCTACTTTATAGATTGGTTGAGGGCGGTAACTTCCTACAAAATCGTGATAAGTATACTCAGGATGAAAAGTTACCCGCACACTATTTTTGCCAGAATATCTTTTATCCAGTTCATGGCTTTTACCCGTACCAGGAGCACCGTAAATAATTAGATTTACTCCCGGTGTTGCAGGCTTTAATGAAACGTCATCTCCCCATTCTTCCGGAGATGATAAGGTCGAGGTCTGCCTTGTAGGAGAAAAGTCATCATATGCTACAAAACTTCGTTTAAAAGTATCCTCAATTTCAGCATAATCATCGTTGTTTATAACGATTAAATCATATGAAAACATATAACGATGTTTAAGAAAGATCAGAGTGTCCCCAATATCAAATAATCTCCTAAAGTCAGTAAATTCCTTTGAATCTGTATACATCGATCCCATTTCTGATTGATTTCCACCCCGGCTCAAATAATGAGTCGTAAAGCAGGAGATATCTGTACTCTCCTCATGCGTTTTGTATTCGAGGTTTTCTTTTAATAAATGAATGTTAATTTTAACGCCATAACGTCTTTTAAACTCGTTCGAATTATATCCAGGTACTTTTTTTGCAATCACTTCAACAAAGTTATCCAAGTAAGGAAAGAAATTAATTTCGTGTTCACTGCTAAATGCAATATGTTTTTGTTTTCCTCTATTTTTTGTTAACGTATTAGACTCAGCAAGTTTTTTTATAAATATCCCATCATAGCTATTACTGGTCGATAAGTTTAATCGATATGCAAGTGGATGATCTATTTTTTGAAAAAATCGATTTAGTATTTCCAGTGTTTCCTTAAAACTATAAGCCATAATTACTATCCTCCAGTTTATAATCTTGTTTGTACTAGATTAATTATACCAAAAGTACTGTAAAAATTAACTTTTACCTGTAAAAATGGGATTCTGAAATTTACTATTCAATTTACACCCTGATCTAAATGTGATATAGTAGAACATATTTTCGTAAGGAAAGGGAGAAACATAAGTTGAGCTCAAACTTAGTTGGAAGGCCAAGAGGGAAAAAAAAGACTGCTAAAATAGAAATTACAATTGAGCCAGAAATTAAAGAAGCATTTATGAAATCTTTGCATGAGAACAATCAATATGCATCTATTGTTTTACGTGAATGGATTATTGATTATATTAATGGACATGGAGTTGGAAAAAAATGAACGTTGTATCACTATTTAGTGGGTGTGGTGGATTAGACCTCGGATTTATCCAAGCAGGATTTAATATTATTTGGGCAAATGACATTGATAAATATGCCGTACAATCATATAGGCATAATATTGGAGATCATATCATTGAAGAAGATTTAACAAAAATTCCTGTTAGCCAAGTGCCGGAACATGATGTATTAATCGGTGGTTTTCCATGTCAACCATTTAGTATGATGGGAGAACAGAAAGGCTTTACAGATACTAGAGGGACATTATTTTTCAACATTGAACAGATTATTTTACACCACAATCCAAAAGTAGTTGTTTTAGAAAATGTTCGTAATCTGGTGAATCACGATAATGGAAGAACGTATAAGGTGATTAAAGAACATCTTGATTTAGCTGGCTATGAGGTATTTGATAAAGTATTAAATAGTGTAGACTATGGGGTGCCGCAAACCCGTAACAGAATTTTTATTGTATGTTTTAAAAAAGACTTAAATATTACTAAATTTGATTTTCCAAAAGCTGTTCCGTTAGAGAAGACGCTGCAAAGTATTTTAGAAACGAATGTCCCGGCAAAATACTATTTATCTCAGAAAATACTTCCAACGATCATGGCAAGTGGGACAAAGACATATAAGGCAAAATCGGAAATTGATCTACAGATCGCCAGACCGTTATGTGCTACGATGGCTAAGATGCATCGTGCCAGTCAAGACAATTATGTTACACAGCCGAGTGATATAGCAGAAAAAGAAGGAAAAACAAATATTAGAAGATTAACACCCAGGGAATGTGCCCGTCTTCAAGGATTTCCTGAAGAACCTAATTACGAGATTATAGTGTCTGATTCTCAAGCCTATAAACAATTTGGGAATGCAGTTACCGTAAATGTAGCTAAATATGTTGCTAAAGCAATTTTTGACATAGTACACAGCAAAGAGGTTGAGACATGTGAATTACAATATCAAGGATCTTAATGATAAAAAAGTAAAAAAGTCATTTCTTAATGAGATCAAAGAATTAATAAATACGTTAATAAATATGGATGAAATAGAAAAAATTCAGGATGATCAAAAAAGTATACAGCAAAAACTAATTGAAGTTGGAGTAATCTCCAAGCAGGAAGAATTAGAAGCTGTTTTGTCTCTGGTAGATAAAGAGTTTCATATTCCCTATGATGAATTTGTTTCGTTAATAAGTAAAATCCAGCATGATGAAACGAAGAACTGCTGTGTTTATAAATTTTGTAATTACTGTATTGACAATATATCATGTATAGAAGAAAAAGATGATAAGCCAGTGATTGTAGATTTATTCTGTGGTGCTGGAGGAATGTCATTAGGGTTTAAACAAGCAGGTTTTAAAATTGCTTTTGCAAATGATATTGAACAATCCTGCATCGAAACGTATTCTTTTAATCATCCTGAACTACCTAAAGAATATATTTATCATGAAGATATTAATAATATAATTGAAGAAATTGATGAAAGAATCAGATATTCAGAAGTAGATGTTGTAATAGGAGGTCCTCCTTGTCAAGGTTTTAGCAACGCAAATAGACAAAGAATTATTGATGATCCTCGTAACAAGCTTTATAAGAGCTTCGTAAAGATCGTGGAGAAGTTACAGCCGAAATTTTTTGTTATGGAAAATGTACAAGGTATGCTTTCGGTTGCTTCACAGGTACAGGAAGACTTTGAGGCTATTGGATATAAACTTCATTGTGAAGTATTAAATGCATTAGACTTTGGAGTTCCCCAAAATAGAAAACGAATCATCTTTATCGGAAACAGGCTTGGTTTAGACAACGCATCCATCTTTGCGGAAATAAATCTGCAGAATGCATACTTAAACAGACAATTTACTCTTAGAGATGCTATCGAGAAATTACCTAAACTAGAGGCTTTACGTGTAAAGAATGCAACAAATATAGAAAGCGAAGAAAGCGGCAGAGTGATTGCAAAATATCCTTCATTGCCATTAAACCATTTCTTATTGCTAATCAACAGTGGATCATCTCCTGAAATTCTGTACAACCATAAAGCGAGGTATAATAACGACCGAGATATTGAAATATTTGGAAGGATGAATCAAGGAGATAAATCGGATGATCCGAAAATTGCCGATATTATGCCTTATCAAAGTAGAAATGGTATTTTTAAAGATAAATATTATAAGCTCATATATGATGCACCATGCAAAACAATTACAGCTCATATGAAGTTTGATTGTAATATGTATATCCATCCAACGCAGGCAAGAGGATTAACTCCAAGGGAAGCAGCAAGGGTCCAGACATTTCCGGATGACTATTTCTTTAAAGGTTCCTATACAAAAACTTATATGCAGGTCGGTAATGCAGTTCCTCCACTAATGAGCAGAGGAATTGCTGAAGCGGTATTAAAAAGTTTAAAGGAAACTGAGCTCAAAAGTACAAACAATTAAATATATAATTATTATTAAGTAGGGTAGAAAAAGTCGGAGTGGATGACTTTTTGAAGACCCTTTTAACATAGACATTATAAAAACGTGAATAAAAAATAATCTGATTATAGCTCAAGAGACGATTAAACTCTTGGGCTATATTTTGTAACCGACAATGAATAAATAGTGGGGTAACTATGAAACTTTTATCAAACTTATTTAAAAAGAAGGATCAAGAAAATGAACAAAAATCACAAATAAAAGCTGAAACTCCAAAAATAAAACACAATGAAAAGGTCGCAAACAGAAAAGGAGAGCTTGGAGAATACAAAATCGATATACAATTAGCACAACTTCCTAAAGAGTATAGGCATTTATCTGATATCATGATAAAAAACGAAAAAGCTAAATCAGGCTTCTCACAGATTGATCATATTGTCATTACGCCATATGGAATCTTTGTAATCGAAACAAAAAATTATCAAGGTACCATATATGGTGGTAAAGACAGAATAACCTGGTCAGTAAATGGAAAGTTTAAGATGATGAATCCATTTATTCAAAATTATGGACATATTCAAGCGATAAAAAATCATATTGAAGAGAAATATCATCACTCATTTATTTCAATGGTGTCATTCACTAAACGGTGCACATTCAAGATTGACGAGTTAGATTTTAGAAAAATGAGTTCTGATGAGTTGATTGTATATGATGTTGAATTGTCGGAGTATATACATAGGAAAGTATCAGTTAATAAGATACATAATAAAGAGCCAATTTTAAAAGAAGATGAGATAAAAAGAATCCATTCAATATTAGTTGAAGCTAACATAGATGATCATTCTATTCGAGAGCAGCATGTTCAATCCCTAAAGTTAGAGGGGGAGGTAAATAGTCAAAATCAACAAGCAAAGTGCTTTGTATGTAATAAGACTGTCTCAGAAAAGGTCAAGTCATTTTGTTTGTCCAGTAAGGAGTTTAATGGGAAGATATATTGTTTTGAACATCAAAAGAGTTTAGGATAGTAGGTTACTTTTAGACAATTAAAATCCTTTTTTGATAACCCCATCTAATGAAAATAGAAGGGGTTATCTTTTTTGCACTTAACAAAATAATTGTTTTTAACATTTCGAGGTTGATTTTTACCTATTTAATAGTAAAATGAACCTATAACTTATAGCCTATTAGAAAACGGCAAACCTATCGAAAGGTAGGGACGCAAAACTACGGACCTAAAGCAAATGCTATGGTGGCCGAGTCGCCTAAAAGATGGACGTCAATACATAATGTTGATCCGCCTATTTAGGCGGGTCTTTTTTAGTTTGTAAAAATATAAAGAGGAGGAATATATATGGGGTTTTTAAGAGATGTAGGGAAATTCGCTGGAAAAGCAACAGGAACGGTTATTGGTGGGGCTGTTAATGTTGTTGGAGATGTAACAGGCAGCAAATTTATTAAGGAAGTTGGGGATGGAGTTAAAAGGCATCTGAATTTGCTGGGGATACAGTAGGTCAAATCGCAGATGGAGCTTGGAATACTGCATCAGGTATGATCCAGGACGAAAAATCTAAAATTGATCAAGGATTAAATGATATGGGTGATTCAGTAGGTAGAACGGCAAAGGGTGTATATCATACTGCCAAAAATACTTATCATAGTGGTAAATCTACATATGAGGGATTTAGAGATGGTGATGATACAAAAATTAAACAGGGTTTACGAGATATTGGCAAAACAGTAGCAATAGGTACACTTGCTGTTGGAGTTATTGATTTAGTTGATGGAGTTGACGGTGGTGACCCATCTACAAATAATCAGAATATGGCTGAAGGCGGAACAGAGGGAACATCCAATGTCATCAGGTTCAACCACATGTGGCACAAACAGATGTGGCAACTTCTGATGATACGACAGAACAACCAGGAACACATCATGTAAAACCTCACTGGGTAGAAGGCCATTGGCGTGATGGTGTATGGATTGACGGCTATTGGAGAGATGGAGATGGAAATACTGCCGTCAACTTAACTGAAGCAGATGGTGGAGGTTATTTACGTTCTGATGCTGATGGAAATCCTAATAATAATTTAAAATCATAGTTTAATTGCGAGGCTAAATGTTAGTCTCGTATTTTTTTGTCTTATGTAGAGGTAAAGACTAATAAAATATGATGTTAAACATAGTACTATACTCTCTATACTTTCAAGTTTTCGACCATGAAATATTTCCTGTAGACAAAGGAGAAAGTGAGCATATAGTTTTGATTTCATTTACATTTATATGAAATGATCCACTCAAATGGATAAATATGTTATATGTAATAAGTGTGACATTTTGATCAAAGACGATTATAAAACAATACTAACTCACTAGCCATGATTATACATAAAAAACCAGGAAGTGAGGGATGATGGCGACTTGAAAGTATTAGAGACAAAGACATTAATAGAATCAATGGAAGATAGAGCGAAAGTGTACACAGATTTTCGCGATAAAATTGATACATTAAAAAAGGCATTTACTGATATTACTCAGTTAGATGACGACTTGCAAGGTAAAGGAGCAGACTCCATAAAAGGGTTTTATCAGGCGCAAATAGATGTGGCAGATGGCCTGCTGCGTCTTGTTGACATGCAAATTGCTTTTCTAAATGGTGTATCAGGAGCTATAGCGGATATTGATTTATCCGGTGACACAGTGGTAGACGTCAACTTTCTAGAAACTGATCTATCTATCCATGCTTCGAACCATATCGCAATGGTGGAGAGCCAACGGGAAGATCTACAGAAAATCATTGATGGAATTGACGATATTGTTAATCTCGAAGCATTTTCAGCTGATGATTTCAATACTGCAATGGATGATGCTAAGAAAAAGAGAGAAAACACCATCAAGGACGTTGATGCATTGGATCAGCAATTACTAGAGGAATACAAGTTATCAGAAAATGCAGAATTCCATATTGGAGCTCTTTTTCAACAACTGTTAGAAGCAACAGCACAAGGCAACACCATTTCTCCAATCAACTTTAATGCGCAAGCATATAAAGCGAGTGAAGCCTATCAACTTTCAGATGAGGTTCAGCAATACGCAGATGACTACCTTTCATTTAAAGAGGATCAGGAAAAAATTAGAGAAGAGTTAAAAAAGGCCGAAGAATTAGAAAACCGTCCGATTTACGAAAAAGCATGGGATACTGTCAAAACGTTCACTGGAGAAGCAACAGGATATTACGATTTTCTCCGTGCAAAAGATGGTGTTGACCCCGTAACAGGAGAAGAACTAACAGACGGCCAACGAGTAGCCGCTGGTGCCATGGCCACCGCAGGATTCATCCCGGTTGTAGGATGGGGAGGAAGACTCTTCAAAGGCGGAAGTGCAATCTACAAAACTGCCAAAGGAATGAATACGGCCGAACAAGCACTAAGTGTTTACAAATCAAGCAGCACATTCTCAAATCTCCAAAAAGCAGAACTAGGAATCTACGGCCTCGCTTCCGCGAACGGACTTAGTGAATATATCACAGGGAAAGATATGTTTGGAAATGAGCTAACAGACGTTCAAAGACAATCTAGTTTATTTAATAGTATCCTAGGAGCTTCTTTAGTCGCTTCACCATTCGTGCCAGTACTCGTGAAAAATGGTAAACTAGTAAAAGAGGAAACACTTAACCAAATGCATAAGCTAGCGACAAATACGAAAGCTAGTGCGCGGTTTGTCTATGACGAAGTAAGAGGTGGCATGCAGGTTCTTTTAGGTAATCAGAATATGAATTTTGCGTTGGCTGGGGCAGACGGCGTAAAACCATTACTGTCCAACGTAATGAACTCAAAGGAAGTTAGAAATAGAATTGAAGAGACTATTTCGAGGTTTTCTTTTGCTAAGGATACAAGTAAATATAATAGAAGGACCATGAAACACATTTATCATGGTGAGATCAATAAACGCGGTAAAGCAGTTGGTTATCATCATGAGAGTATGATGGGTGGAAAGATTATTCCAGGAACGGAGACAAAGCCAGATAAAAATGGAGTCTATAGAGCTAAGGTAGAGATTGAAGGAGTCAGAAAAAAAGCTACTTCAAGTTTTTTCCCTAAAGAATGGGATCGTGTCCAAGTTTTAAAAGCGATCGAAGAGGCTTTTAATAATAAAAGACTTATTGGCGATAATAAATACTCTGGGAAAAGTGAATCTGGTCTTATAATTGAAATGTATTTAAATAAGGATGGTTCAATTGCAACTGCATATCCAATTTATAAAGGAGATTAAGAATGAAGTATCATTATAATTTTTATAGAGACCATCATAATGTTCTAAGAGTAAAATTGCCAGATAGTATAAAATTATTTGCTGATTTTATAGAAGATATTAGTACACAACAAGAATTAGATGAGTATGTAGAGGATATTAAAAAAGTTACCAATGGCTTATATGAAGACTTTGAAATTCAATTAAATGCTGCGAGCGTATCAATAAATAAAGATGTGACAATTGTAGAAAATAACTTTCGGATTGAAGAACCTTATGAAAATACTATTGAAACTGAGCAATTTATAGAGTTGTTGTTAATTTGGAGAGAGAAGATTTCAGAAAGATTTAAAGATTAAAGTTTTATTTGATCTAATTAGAATTATATGTTTGCAAAAAAATTATCTTTAAGGATTATGCCTTCTAGGTTTTTTCTTGAATTTTTAGCCCAATAATAGCAGATACTTATTTGAAGGATGGAGATATCATAGTCACAGCTTTTACTGATCTTAGCTGAACATCAATTATTTTCTCCATAAAAGGCATCTACACAAAAGTTGGTTGACTAGTGACACATGAAGCCGTTATCTCAAGTGTATTTGGCTTACCAAGCAGTTACAGGATTGGAAAATACTAATAAAATGATAATTAATGTCAACGAATTCGTGTTAGTGGAACAGCAGGGATATAGAATTAATGTAAATGTTGATTATCTATTAGTTTAAATAAAATATAGTCAGTGTTACTTGAGCGGTGCATACTTACAAAGCTTAATATGAAATTTACATGGAAAAGGTATGAGGAGTAATCCTATACCTTTTTTTATTTGAATGGAATGCTATTAAGATATGAATTATCTTTAGTACTTTATCCTCTGTTTTATTGAGGTTTATATATGATTTATTTCCTGTTTACATTTAACTTACTAAGTATATAGTTTTGATTTCATTTACATTTATATGAAATGATCCACTAAAATGGATAAATATGTTATATGTAATAAGTGTGACATTTCGATCAAGGACGAATATAAAACGAGACTAACTCACTAGTCATGATTATACATAAAAAACCAGGAAGTGAGGGATGATGGCGATTTGAAAGTATTAGAGACAAAAACATTAATAGAATCAATGGAAGATAGAGCGAAAGTGTACACAGATTTTCGCGACAAAATTGACACATTAAAAAAGGAATTTACAGATATCACTCAGTTAGATGACGCCTTGCAAGGTAAAGGAGCAGACGCCATAAAAGGGTTTTATCAGGCGCAAATAGATGTGGCAGATGGCCTGCTTCGTCTTGTTGACATGCAAATTGCTTTTCTAAATGGTGTAACTGGAGCTATAGCGGATATTGATTTATCAGGTGAAACAGTGGTAGACGTCAACTTTTTAGAAACTGATCTATCTATCCATGCTTCGAACCATATCGCAATGGTCGAGAGCCAACGGGAAGATCTACAGAAAATTATAGATGGAATTGACGACATTGTTAATCTCGAAGCATTTTCAGTTGATGATTTCAATACTGCAATGGATGATGCTAAGAAAAAGAGAGAAAACACCATCAAGGACGTTGATGCATTGGATCAGCAATTACTAGAGGAATATAAGGTATCAGAAAGTGCAGAATTCCATATAGGTGCTCTTTTTCAACAACTATTAGAAGCAACAGCACAAGGCAGCACAATTTCTCCAATCAACTTTGATGCGCAAGCATATAAGGCGAGTGAAGCCTATCAACTTACAGATGAGGTTCAACAATACGCAGACGACTACCTTTCATTTAAAGAAGATCAGGAAAAAATTAGAGAAGAGTTAAAAAAGGCAGAAGAACTAGAAAACCGTCCGATTTACGAAAAAGCATGGGATACTGTCAAAACGTTCACAGGAGAAGCAACAGGATATTACGATTTTCTCCGTGCAAAAGATGGTGTTGACCCCGTAACAGGAGAAGAACTAACAGACGGCCAACGAGTAGCCGCTGGCGCTATGGCAACCGCAGGATTCATACCGGTTGTCGGCTGGGGAGGAAGACTCTTCAAAGGTGGAAGTGCAATCTACAAAACCGCCAAAGGAATGAACGCCGCCGATCAAGCACTAAGTGTTTACAAAACCACCAGCACGTTCTCAAATCTCCAAAAAGCAGAACTAGGAATCTACGGCCTCGCTTCCGCGAATGGACTTAGTGAATATATCACAGGAAAAGACATGTTTGGGAACGAGTTAACGGACGTTCAAAGACAATCGAGTCTATTTAATAGTATCTTAGGAGCCTCTTTAGTCGCTTCACCATTCGTGCCAGCACTTGTGAAAAATGGTAAACTAGTAAAAGAGGAAACGATTAACCAGATGCATAAGCTAGCGACAAATACGAAAGCTAGTGCGCGGTATGTCTATGATGAAGTTAGAGGTGGCATGCAGGGTCTTTTTGGAAATCAGAATATGAATTTTGCGTTGGCTGGGGCAGATGGAGTAAAGCCGATACTTTCCAATGTGATGAACTCAAAGGAAGTTAGTAAGAGGATTGAAGAAGTTACTTCGAAGTTTTCTTTTGGGAAGAATATGGGTGGTAGTAAGGGGACTGCGAAGAAATCTAGTTTAGTAGGAAGAGAAGTAGAACTTGAATGGCTAGGTGACAATTATAAAGCAATAGAGATTGAAGGAACAGTCAAAGTTGGCGGGAAAGAAATGGATATCTCAAGACGTGTATATCAGAAAATTGATATCGATTTTGATTATACTCCAAAAACTCCAAAAGCCAAGGGTTTGTCAAATAGAGAGCTTGTTGCAAAAGGTCGACCGCCATATGTAATTGACAAGAATGGTGAAGAAGCACAAATTGAACTTCATCACATAATTCAAAAGGAATCAGGTAATATGGTTGAGATAATTGCAACAACTCATGATGATTATAAAAAAATATTACATGGTTTAATTAAAAATGGTGATAGTTTTAGAAATGATGAGGTCTTAGATAAACAATTTAACAATTTTAGAAAGAAGTACTGGAAATGGCGTTCAAATAACCTAGAATGAGGTGAAACTAAACATGAATAAAAAACTTGAAGAGATGATTAATGAATATATAGAAAAAGGGGACTTTATTGGAGAGGTTTCTGATGATCATATAAAAAAAGCAGAAAGAACCTTAGAGGTTAGTTTTCCAACAGAATATAAAGACTTCGTTAAAAAATATGGTTCTGGAGGAATTTGCGGGGTTGACATAAATGGAGTTGAGGGAGCAGATTACGCATCTGTTGTTGAAAGTACAGAACGGTATAGAAAATTAGGTTTACCAAATAAATATATTGTTTTAGAGAGTGTCGATGAATTTGTTTATTGCTTAAATACTTTAGAGAAATATAATGTTGTTCGATGGGATGATATAAGTAAACGAGAAGTAACTAGATACACAACTTTTATTGAATATTTACAAGATAACTTTCAAGAGGCAATTGATAACTGGGATTAATAAAACCCTTATTATTGAAGTGTTACTATTTGTAGTCTAATACACTAAAATATTCAAAGCATAAAGCACTAAAATGCATTTTAAGCATTAGGTGCTTTTTGTATTTTTGTATAAATTAGACAGGCTATACTCGTTATAATAATATTTAATGGAGTAGGAAGTGATTTTATTGGAAACAAAATTTGAATTTTCATTTGAACCAATTTTCGATAATGATATTGAGGCTTTCGAGAATGAATATAACGTAAATCTCTCGGAAGATTATAAGAAGTTTTTGCTACACAAAAATGGTGGTAAACCTGAGAAAAGAAGATTTAAAACTGCTGATGGAACTATTACATCCTCAGTAATGTTGTTTCTACCAATTTCAGAAGAAACCGATTCAAATTTAAAGAACTTTTATGAGAAGTATACTTTAAGCAAGATAGTTCCTCCTAATTTAATTCCAATTGGTTTAGATCCTGCTGATAGCTTGATTTGTTTGAAAATTGGTGAGAAGGATCAAGTGTATTTTTGTGATATGGATTACTTTGAAGAAGATAATGAGTTAAAAGATGAGTACATTAAGTTAATTTCGGAAAATTTCACATCTTTTCTCAATAACTTATATGAAGCATAAATATGAATATAAACATGTTGGTTACAAGATTAGTAATAACATTAAATTAATTAAATTATCTAACGATAAAGCACTTGATTGCCTTTTAGGCAACAGGTGTTTTATTGTATTATGAGAAATTTAATTTTTTAAATGACTTTGATGTTACTTTCTAATATTCAGAGCTCAGAATGATTGTATCAGCATGTGTATAGGAAAGATAAGAAAGCAAATAGACAGAAAATATTAGGCTTTTGTCCTATAATTGATAAAACATTGAGGGAACATTTCCCTCAATACGTTATTAAACAATTATTTAATAATACATTAATTCACTATCCCTTAGGTGGGTAAGCGATAGCATTACCAACAAAGTTACATCCAGGAACAGGTGGTATTCATAATGCCGAAAAGGCTGCTGGTGTATGGGGAAAAGATAGTGAATATGCTGAATTACTTGAAAAGTTTTTAAATAAGTATAGGGTGGTTACTTTGTCAACAAAACAAATAATGAAGAAATATTTTCAGATGAGAACTGAGTTAGTTGCTGAGGGTTTAGATTTTTTATTTAAAACACCGGTTAATTATGATGAAAATCTAGTAATATATAAAGGTGAGGTTGATGAGGACGAATATATCTCTTGGAAACCTGTAGAAATGACTGAATCACAAGATTTTAAAACATTAAAAAATGATTTTAAAATAGACTTGCACATCTCAATAATTGATTATTTTAACTCATATTGGTTTGCAGACTTAGATGGTTTTTTCAAAGAACACTATATTAAATTAGAACCTGTACTGCCAGGGTCGGAGTTAAGTTCCTTTATTGAGACTTTGGAGGGATATAAAAAAAATCATGGAAATATACTAGAGAAAATACCTATTGGAATTGAAGGAAATGGGTTATTGGTAGTTATTGATAACAAAAGTGGAATCGTCCAATTAGAAGATTTTGAAAGAGGTTCATTCGAGCATATAGCAGAAAATCTTCAAGAATTAATCGGTAATTTAAGATTAAAACGATAACTTATTTTTGATTATCGTTTGTTTTTAAGTTTACCGATAGAGGAAGTAGTAGAGATTGCTTTAGCATATAAGGAATGAGAAATAATTGTTTTTATAATACGTACTTGAGAACCTTGATTGGCATTTGATAATCAAGGTTTTTTTCCAAGCGATAAAATAATCTCCTCGTAATCATAAATGTAAATTTGGTCTTCACTCGGTGAAGGTAGTTTTACATTTATAGAGTAAAACATTATGGTGTGTCAGGGCCAATAGGGGATGTTGATTCATTGAATCAATAAATTATTAAGAAGGTAAGGTATAGACCTGATTGGTAAGGAAAACCTTGTTGGGCACCAAATGCTGTAATAATACCATAGTTTGGAGACTTTGGAGATTGTGGTGATTCATTTAAAGGCTGTGGAAGCACTGGAAGAATAAGGAGTATTAGCTAGTAGATGATAATTAAAAAATTGTGGAGGGAATGTTTTGGATAAAAAAAGCTTAAACAAAGCAATAGGGAATGCTATTAAATTGGGGGATATTAGAGAAGTCCAGCAATTAATAGGAAATGATAAAGAAATATTAAATACAATGACTGCATTCGGTACTTGGTTACACGTAGCTGCAAAGCAAGGACACGTTGAAATAGTTAAATTTCTAATCGATAAAGGTATAGATATTGATGCCAAAGGTGGTACTTTTGATGCTTCGGCATTAAATTTGGCAGCAGGAGCAGGACAATTAGAAATAGTAAAATATCTAATAGAGTCTGGCGCAGAATTAGATGAGAGCTTAGCTAAAAGAAATCCATTGTTTGGAGCAATTTATGGTGGGAATAAAGAAGTAGTTGAGTTATTAGTTGATTCTGGAATAAATATTTCAGTACGATATACTGGAGAAAGTATGAAGGATATGGATGCTTATGAATATGCTAGAGAATTTGGTCAAACTGAAATTGCTGAATATTTGAAGCAAAAGTTAGATGAGAGAAAATAAGAAATAGAACGACAACTAAACACTTATTATCTAGTAAAACAATTTTTAAAGTTCTCAGTAAAACACTTGATTGTCCGAAAAGACAACAAGTGCTTTTTGTATTAAATTTTATGCTTGAAACCAAAGGATTTTATCAAGCCCAAATTGATGTAGCTGAAGCCTTGCTACGTTTAATTGACATGCAAATTACTTTTCTAAATGGTTTATCAGGAGCTATAACGGATATTGATTTATCCGGTGACACAGTGGTAGACGTCAACTTTCTAGAAACGGATCTATCTATCCATGCTTCGAACCATATTGCTATGATTGAGAGCCAACGGGAAGATCTACAGAAAATTATTGATGGAATTGACGATATTGTTAATCTCGAAGCATTTTCTGCTGCTGATTTCAATACTGCAATGGATGATGCAACGAAAAAGCGAGAAAACACCATCAAGGATGTTGATGCATTGGATCAGCAATTACTTGAAGAATACAAGGTATCAGAAAGTGCAGAATTCCATATTGGAGCACACTTTGAACAATTATTAGAAGCAACAAAGCAAGGAAATACAATTTCTCCATTTAACTTTGATGCTCTAGCATATAAAGCCAGTGAAGCCTATCAACTTTCAGATGAGGTCCAGCAATACGCAAATGACTACCTCTCATTTAAAGAAGAGCAGGAAAAAACTAATTACTTACCCGTGCGTTCGAGACTGTTTGATTACGACCGTAGGAAACACCTTCTACAGTAGCTGCAAACGATAGTGAAGCTGCAGCGAACCAAGTGATCGCATAATTAAAAAGGACCTCTATTTTTTGTAATGTTACATGATGAATAATCACGTTTTGTAACATACTTCAACCTTATATCCCAACGTCATCCAGTTTTTCGACTTCTTTCAAGAAGAAATTTACTGGAGGGGGAGGAACACGATCTACGTAAAGGTAGAGAGGTTCCCTTCTACTCGACTAATTCAAGATGGGCCCCCGCAAAAAACACATATCAAGGTAGAAAAGTGCGTTTATCTTTTTTTGTAATTGCACTGGTCTCGGTAATAGAATAGCACTATCTCCATCTAGGTAAAACCAATATTCATTTTTTACGAAATTGAAGTATTATCTATAAGTTGACATTGCATGCTCTTGGATATGCTTATGAATAATATCAGGAACTTCTTGAAGTGAATTTAGTGTCAAAAAAGCACTAGTATGCTCAACGTTAACTTCAACAACGTTATATTGCCATTCTGTTTCAGCTGGAATATATATTGCATTGATGTCCATTTCAAGCGCTGGGACAATATCAGTTCTTAATGAATTTCCAACCATCCATGTTATTTTAGGATCGGCTTTAATTGTTTTTAAAATATCCGATAGAGCTGTTGTATCTTTATGTTCCGAAATAAAAACACGATGTTCAAAATATGTAGTGAGTTCTAACTGGACAATTTTCTTTCTTTGATTAGCCTTATCCCCACCTGTGTGTAAATATAATTCATGTCCCTCTTCTTTTAAAAGTTGGAGTGTTTCACCCATATATGGAATTGGTTCAACGGGAATTTCAAATACCTTAAAACCCAACTCTCTTAAATATTGGATTTCGTCTTTCTTCTTTTCCTTCCCTGTTAAGTCACAAAAGTATTTATAAGTATCAACAAAAGACTCAGGAAACCGTTCCGACTTTAAACCGTGCTGACTAATCGCCGTAACATCAATTTGAAGTTGTTTCTGTTTTACTTCTTCCTTGGTTATAGAATCAAACCATGTGATCATTTGGTCTGCGAACTCACCTATTACTCGGTTAAAATATCTATTACAGTAAGATAATGTATCGTCAAGGTTAAATAAAATGTTTTGTTTTTGCATGTTTTACTCCTTTCCAAATATTTTAAGTTCTAACTATTTTCCCACAATGTCTAAGTTAATATTACTTGAAGTAAGTAAGCAGCATGTAAATAAATGTACTTCATAAATACGGCTTTTTATAGTTACCCGGTTCAGTTTAGAGAGAAAATGACAAATAACTTACATTTTTAAAGATCTAATCTATAAAATTGGTCTTATTATGTCACTGTTAAATTAACGTTTTAACATACCAAAAAGCACACGGATTCGTAAGGAAATAACAATCGACCTATTAGTCATTTGTTAAAAGCTTTGTCAAAAAACATATCTTTATGAGACAAATACCGGAATGGGAAGAGGAAATTGGTAAAACAAGAAGTAGAGACTATATTTCAATATTGTAAGGAGATCATGTGTTTAAATTTGTTTTCACAGAAATGTTTGGAGGTTTTTTACCCATTTTTGTGACTGTGTATTAACAAAATAAGTCGTGGACTAATTGAGAAACTCGAATCCTATTAATTCTTGTTATAAAATGTAAATTGTTGCGGTTGCCTAGGAAATATTTTATATAAAAAATTATTGATAATGATGGTTAAAATAAGTTAATCTAGGAAAAATATACATCTGTTTGTTTATAGTATTTATAAGCGAAAACAAATGTTTTGTTTTTGAGGAGGAGAATAATTGAGCGGAATCAGGTGGTTATATATTTCTATGTAGCTTTTGCTACTTTGAGTTCATCTTTACCATTATTGATTTCATCATTTAACTCTAAAATATGATCATTCATTACATGTACTGCACACACTGTGAAGGACCGAAAGAACCACCAATTAACAATGCAATAACTGCAACTACAATATATCTCCAATGTCATTTGCTAAAACTAATTAACTTTTTCACTTAAATCTTCCTCTCAAATTATTAATTTTATTAACACTAAATTAATATCGTTATGACTCCATATAATTTTAAAATTTATATGTAAAAAAATTTATATGTAAATTAATGAAAATAAAAAACCATGCATCGTCTTCCAGTTTGTATGGGTGTACTCATACGTGCATTTGACTGACAAATATGTTCTCTAAATGATTGTAGTATGTCTCCTATTTGATATTCCTCAGGTATTCTAGATATCGTGATTTAAAATCCATCTTATGTGAAAAGTTAGAGGCATTAATGGAGGTAAATATTCAAACAAAAGAAAAGATAAATAAATTAGAGAAAATATTTGTTGGATGGGAAGTATTAAGTGTTACTCAAAAACCGTTAGAATATAAAATTATTAGAAATGAGAGGTCAGTTTTAGATGTTATTAGAGACTTTTGTAATAGGACACTTATATGCAATTAATATTGCTATCATTAGAGGTGCTCAAGCGGTATTGGTGAAGCTACAACGCACCGTTTAACAAATGAAGGTGCAAAAAATGTACTATTGTGATGAATTATCAAAAAAGAGAAAAATAATTCTAATTGATATTATTATTTTCTTCAATTTGTTATAATGAATTGTTTTTACATTATTAAGGGGGACATAATATTTATGTCAATTGAAGTAGGCAGCAAGGTACAAGGTAAAGTAACAGGCATCACTAATTTTGGAGCTTTCGTAGAATTACCCGGAGGTTCAACAGGTCTTGTGCATATCAGTGAAGTAGCGGATAGCTATGTAAAAGATGTTAATGATCATCTAAAAGTAGGCGACCAAGTTGAAGTGAAAATAATTAGTGAGAAAGATGGAAAAACGGCCTTGTCCATCAAAAAGGCTATAGATAAACCAGAAGGACAAACCTCTTCTTATTCCCAACGCCCACCACGTCAGGGAAGAACTGATAGCAAATCTAAAGACTTCCGTTCAAAAAGCAATTTCAAACCGAAGGAAAATTTTGAAGATAAAATGTCTCGTTTTTTAAAAAGTAGTGAAGAGAATTTATCCACTCTTAAACGTAGTACAGAATCAAAACGGGGCGGAAGAGGCGGAAGACGCGGATAACTGTTGTTTTTTTGATACTTCATTATACAGATAAAAGAACTTTTCTTTTAAAAAATGCATGGTTAACCTTGCTTTGAACTTTATCCCGAAATTCGGGATTTTTTTATTTTTTATCATAGAAAACTGATTATAATCAAATCAAATAGTGAAACGGGGAACTAGATATGAGTAAAGCACTGTATAAGAACCCCCCTTGATAAACAGAGGGATAGTTCTCTTGTATCAAAAATGAAACATAAGAACCGTCCCTCTGTTTTGTGTTTTGTATGAAGTTACAAGGGAGGAGTTTCACTTTATGAGCTTTTTTGAACAAGTTTGTATAGGTGTTGATAGGATTTGGATTCTTCTAGCATACCGAGTTCACGATATACCTTTATTAACCACTTTATAGGTTTAGAGCTGGAGGGATTCATCTCGATGTCCCAGAGAAAGCATTCGACTGCTTGGGGCAGCTGGTCTAGCTGGTAATATAATTGTCCCATATAGAACTGTTGGTCAGGCTCTTCTTGAATTTGATACATGATTTTAATGGTCTGAAAAGAGTCTAAAGGTAGATGGAGAAGAGGCTTTAGCCATTTATATACATAGGTAATATTGTTTTTTACAAAGAGTCTTGGAATAAGAATGAGCATCAGCTGTTCTAATTGTTCCTTGACTGCATGAACTAGATTACGTGTATTGATCAGTTCAAAAGGGATGGAATAAGATGGACCAAGATGATGAAGGACTTTTAGGAATAAATCGATTTGAGCTTTTGATAACGGCTCTTGATGTTGTGCGAGTACTGTAAAAATTTCCTTGTACTGCTTTGATGTCCATAAGATGGAAAGGAATTGTATATGCACCATTGCTTTGTTTTCTGTTGAGGTGGTTTCCTTGTAAAGGCTCTGTAGGATCGAGAAGGATTCTTGTTCTGAATAAGTGGTAGATAATAATTCAAGAAATTCATGAAAAAGCTCACTAAAGTGGTGTGTTTCTTTCGTTAATCGATCGAAATATAAGGCGAGACATTCCTGTTCTCTTGATTCTGAACGTAATTTTTTCTGAAGTAGATGAAAGGATTGAGCACTTTCTTTGTTTGAATACAGCTGGTTTTCGGCATAAAGAGGGTCGTAGTTAAGAAGTGTTACAGGATTAGATTGATAATGGAGTGAGTATTTATGATAGTCAAGATGACTAATTAAAGAGCGAGCCCATTCATTAGTAGGATATTTTTCTACTACTAGTCGGAGGATGCGATAGGCGTTAAGAAAATCTCCATCTCTACGGAATTGTAAACAAATATCCTTCACAATGGAAAGGAGTTTTTCTTTTTTTATATAGCAATCAAAAGCGGTTAAAATGTATGCTGCTTCAGCTTTAGGGTAGGTTTTATTTATTTTTTTCCAAGTTATGTTTAATGTTGGGAATTGTTGCAAAGGATGCTTGGATGTAAAGGAATCAAGCAGAGGGTGAGGAGAAGGAATGTATACACCTTGCGTTAAAATTTTAGCAAGTGTTGAGTTTCGTTTTATTTTTGTTGTCTTTTTTCCGAGAAGAAATTGATTTTTATAATAAAATGCATAATAACATTCTTCATTCTTGTAAGCCTCTATCACTTGAAATCCTTGGAAAAAGTAGAGACCATCAATGGTGAATGAGAAATTTGGGTTACTATCTTCAATAGATATAACACGTTCGTTTTTCATTTGCATCATCCCTTCACGATTCTTATTCTAATTATACCACTAATTATATCGAATTAAAAATGAGTAAAAATTGAGTAAGCATGTCCCGTGTATTTAAGAAATATATGCCACTTGTTGCTTAAGGTATGTCTGTCTGAATTAGGTTTTAAGATAAGACCTGACTTTTAGAAGGAAAAACAAGATCTGAAACGAGAACAACGTGAGAGGGGGCAGATTATCTTAGTTCACAATTGGAGCAAGACAACCATCCCTATTTTTCTATTTATAAAAAGTATTTTCATGATTATCTTTAACTCAACGTATTCAGGTAGTGACTAGTCATGAATCGATCACTATGAGTTGATTCTGTATAATCCGGAAACGAGGGAGCTCGTTATCAAAAACTGGGGAAATAAAACTTGGATAAGGGTGGAAAACCATTTATCGATTGTGTTTTGTCTGAATGAATTTGCTCTTTGGAACTGAAGTCAAAAGCACCTAGAAGCTATGGAACTCGAAAAATAAAAAAGGAATTGATGAAACTCGGCAAGATCGTTTCTAGACGACGGATCGGGCGAATTATGAAAGAGCAGGGTCTGGTATCTACTTATACACTAGCGCAATTTAGACAACTTTTTTAAGGTGTTCAAGTTTGAATTCTATTGGGCTTAGATAGCCTAGTGTTCCATGAATTCTTTTGTTATTAAACCAGTGGATATAGGTATGCAATTCCTTTTCTAAATCTTCAAGACTATCAAAGTGACTCCCTTATAAACTCTCAGTCTTAATGATTTTAAACGTAGCTTCTTCTACTGCATTATCATAAGGACATCCTTTCATACTTAAAGATCGAACGATATTAAATCTTGCTAATCTTAAACTGCTTGGTAAAAAACATTTAATTGATTTATCTACTATTACTCTTTTTTATTCAGATAGTTAGCAAAAAAATACACCTGAATAAAATTCTTAATATTGTGCAAATACTACTTAGTTTTGTGACTGTTGGTCCAATGTTTACTATTTTATACTTTAATGGAGATAAAAAAAGGAGGTAATAGATATAAATGGAAGCGAATACACCGTTATTACTAACAGATGAGCAAATGCGAAAGTTTATTACAGATGGATTCTTAATTCTTACGACCGATTTTTCTGAGGATTTTCATAATAACCTGATGGAAAGGTTAAATCATGTATATGAGGAAGAGGGAAATCCAGGTAACAATTTATTACCTCGTGTTCCGGAATTACAACGTGTATTTGAGCACCCCGTTATAACAGGTGCATTAACAAGTGTACTTGGTCCGAATTATATGCTCCATGCCCACCGACACGGACATTTTAATGCGGTTTCAAATCCAGGTGGATGGCATAAGGACAGCTATTGGGGCTATGAAAGAATGAGGAACCATCATCCTTGGTGGGCGATGATTATGTATTTCCCTCAAGATACGCCAGTGGAATTAGGACCGACTGGAATTATGCCTGGAACGCAAAATTATGAATCCCGCGTGTTTGATGCGGATGAAATGGAAACAGAAGCATTAGCGAGTGGAAATGCAGGAACATTTGCACTCATTCATTACGATATATGGCATCGCTCCACACCAAATTTATTAGGGAAGCCGCGTTACATGTTAAAGTTTGAGTTTATGAGAACAATAGCACCTGAAGCACCGAGCTGGAATAATGCTGAAGCTGCGTGGAGAAAACCACAAACAGTGAATTCACCTTTTGCAGATCATGATGTGATGTGGGAGGAAACTTGGAATTGGTTATCTGGAAAAACTGGCAGTATTACTGATATAAAATCAAATAATGAAGCAAGTATTCAAGAGTTAACGATGGAAATGCAGGATCAGTTTGAACCTATCGCTCTAAATGCAGCGTATGAGCTTGCCAGAAGAGGGAAGCATGAGGAATTATTCGATGCCATTCAAAGTGAAAATGTGAAGGTATCTCGTCTTGCTGCATATGGCTTATCTGTTTCGAGTAAAGAAGTTATACCTGGATTAATTGAAAATTTGGAAAGTCGCCGGGTTGAGACAGTCATACACACTATTTTTGCACTTGGAGAACAGCGCGAACAGGCAAAGGAAGCCGTATCTGCTCTTAATAAACTGTTAAAACATCCTTCAGAAAAGGTACGCCGTGCTGTTGTTGAAGCACTAGGGATGATTCAACAACCAACAGATGATGTAGTCGAAGGACTTTGCCATTGCTTAGAGGATAAGGATGTCCAAGTTAAATTTATGGCAGGTCTTTCCTTATCACGTCTTGGACCTTCGGCAGAGAAGGCCGTCCCTAAGTTGGAGATTGCATTAAACGATGAAAACCGTTATGTTCGTGCACATGCCGCAGAAGCATTACGTTATATCAATACAGAACAAGCAAAAGATGTATTGATTAAATTCTTATTTAATAGCCGTTGGTGTCCAACAACAACCAAGGTTAATACATTCTATCCATAAGCCGAACAATGTCAGAAGACTTTGGTCACCATTTCACGATAGGCAGTGGCGGTAAAACCGGTATGTTCTCGAAACTGCCTTGAAAAATAGGCAACCTCCATACCTAATGTGTCAGCAATGTTAGATACGGTGGAATCAGTCGTTGTTAATAAATGCTTCGCCTTCTCCATTCGGCGACGATTGATATATTGTATGGGTGAATAGCTAGTAAACTCTTTAAATACTTTGATGAAATAGTTTGGGTGGAAATTTGCAATTTGAGCCAATTGTTCAATTGTGATATTTCCATCCAAATTAGTTTCAATATAATTCAGCACACTATTCATTTTTTTGAAAGAAGGATTATCGTTGAGCGGTAATCTATCTATTTCATAATGTTCTAGAATGTTGGCAATCAATTGTAATAGTAAAGCATGCACTCGAAATTCACTTGAAAGGGAATCCTGTCTTGAATGATAAATAAGCTGTTTAAAAATAGTTTGTAATTCTTGTTTGTTGGTAGATTTAATACATACAGGTGCCTTTAGAATATGAAATAAGTGTAAATCACCTAGTTTTGCGGTAAAGTGACACCAATATTTTAAAAAGGTGTTTTCATTTACTACACCATAGGATTGTTTCGTTTCAGCAGGTAGCAGATATAACTCTCCAGGCTGTGGAAGATACCTCTGGCCATTGATTTCTAAAAATCCCTCTCCATCCAATATAAAGTAGATTTTATTAAAGTCCGGTTCGTAATTGATTTCGTTCCATGTTAGAGGTACCTTTGTTTTGTCTGCAATCGATAATTCGAACTGTGCATTTGCTAAGTAATTCTTCCAAAAAGCCCTGTTGTTCTGCATTATACTTCATCCCCATCCTTTCTCGTCCGCAGATGATACATTTCAAACACATGCTTTACATTATGGACACTCAACCTGATCAACACCTTCGCTTTAATGCCTAATCCAGTTCGTTCCTGTTCTCTAGCGATTTGTACCATATCCATGTTTGTCCAATTTAGTACTCTAAAATATATTATAAATTCCCATAAAATCAAAGTGAAGACACTTAAATAAAAATAATGTTATAAAAATGATTCACTCCCTCACACCAATACGGACACAAATCCATAACCAATTTTGTAATTGTGTATGCGTTTACACGTTGATAAGATAAGATCATAGCAAGGACGAAATGAGGTGAGAATTTCTTGAATGATCGAAAGAGTAAAATCATTGAAATTCTGAGAAAGGAGAGTCGATATGTAACAGCCGCTGAATTGGCTGCGGAGCTTTCTGTATCAGCTAAAACGATTTACCGGGATATGCAAGATTTATTAGAATTGGCTTCTCCTCAGTATAAAATAAGAAAAAAAGAGAAGTCAGGATACTGCCTTGAAGAGGTTAAGGAAAGTAAGTGGAATGAAGAAGATCAAATTGAGCATCCCGAGGAAAGACGTCTAAATTTATTACTATTTCTCCTTTCTATTACACCATGTAAAACATCCATCCAGAAAATATCAGAACGTTACTTTGTTAGTCAAAGTTCCATCATGAATGATTTTAAGCATATCGAAAATAAGATAAAGCCCTACGGTTTGCGATTATCGAGAAAAAATGACGGAACTTGTTTGAAAGGAAATCAACTTTCAACCTATCGGATCATGTCTGTTATTATAGAAAGTTATTTGAAACAATCGGGAGATCCGTTTAATCAATATGATATTCCTGATTCGATTCGAAATATAAAGGTTATAAACAAAAGCCTGAGAAAAATCAAAGAGCTTCTACACGAAATGCAATTGGATCATGACTTGGTATTAGATCAGCCATACTATTTAACTTTATTTTGTTCACTGCTTTCCATTATTGAAAAACATACGAATAATGTTCAACCTGTAATGAAAAAAGAGAAGATTTATGAAGAAATGGAGCAACTATCATCTATCTATGAAATGACGATGAATTTGGTTGCAAAACTTGAATCATCTTATTCCATTCAGTTAAGAAAATCCGAAATTTATCATCTTTATTATATTTTAAAAGCCTATAAACTTAATTCCCGTTTTTTATTAAATCATGACACTGAAAAGATCCTTAATAAAAATGTTGAGAGATTGGCACAGCAGTTAATTTTAAAAGTGAGTGAAAACAGTGGCTATCAGTTTATAGAGGATGACGATTTAATAGAGCGTTTGACCCTGCATCTTCACAGTATGGTATATCGGCTGGACCATCACATTTACATTATTAACCCAATCTTAAAGTCTATTAAAACGAATTTTTCCAATATATTCAACTTGGTCAAACACAGTACTGAAGAATTAACAAAAGAGGAAATCTACGATAGAGAATTGACAGAAGAAGAAATTGGCTATATCACACTTTATTTTCAAATTTCCTATGATGAACGATTTGCCAATAAGATCCCAATCCTTATAGAGTGTACAAGTGGTATTGGTACTTCACATTTGTTAAGCGGGAAAATCAAGAAAAGCTTTCCGAATATCCTTGTGAAAAAGATTATCGCTCAACAGCGGATTAAACAAAGTGATTATGACGATGTTGAACTCGTGATTTCCACAGTCAAAACTCATAGCATTATAGATAAACCAACGATTCTTGTCAGTCCTATTTTAAATGATGAGGATAAGTACAAGATCGATGAATTTATAAAAAATTATTACAAGCAACAAGTGATTTTATCCCAAACCTAATCAGTAGAAAAGGAGGCTCTTAGATTGGAAATAAAGATGGAAGAACTAGATTTTAGTAAGGTTGTTTCAGAAGACCTCATTCAGTTGGATTTACAAGCAACATCGAAGATTGAAGTTATCGAGGAACTAACAAACCTCTTATTTGTAAACGGTTGCATAAACGATGAAGAAGGGTTTATTCAGGATGTGATGTATCGTGAAAATGAGGGAGTTACAGGTTTAGAAAAAGGAATCGCCATTCCTCATGGCAAATCAGATTATGTATTGAAGACCTCTATTGCCATTGGAAGAACAAAGGAGCCTGTGGAATGGGAGTCTATGGATGGGAATCCCATCAATATTATCATCTTATTCGCGGTGAAAAACGCTGATAAAACGACAACACATATTAAGCTGCTTCAGAAAGTGGCCGTCTTATTATCAGACGAAGAGACCATCGAACAGTTTCAAACATTGAAAACAAAAAAAGAGTTTTTACATCTATTATCCAAACATAATTAGGGGGAATTGATATGAATATTGTTGGAATCTCTGCTTGTACATCTGGTATTGCCCATACGTATATCGCGAAAGAAAAACTAATCAAAGCAGGGCATGAATTCGGACATAAAGTTCGGATCGAAACACAGGGAACGATTGGCATCGAAGACGAGTTAACAAAAGAGGAAATTGCTGCAGCAGACTTGGTCATTATCGCTACTGATATCAAAGTTAGCGGGAAGGAACGTTTTAAAGGAAAGAAAATTATTGAAATCTCAACAAATATTGCGATCAAGGCACCGAAGCAATTGTATAAAAAGATCGAGGCTGAACTGAACACACAACAATAAGGGAGGTCTGTTATATGTTAAAAAAACTTCAAATTAAGAAGCATGCTTTAACCGCTATATCCTTTATGTTACCGCTTGTTGTCGCATCAGGACTATTAATTGCGATTGGAAATTTAACCGGTGGAACGGTCATTGAAAATTATCAGGAGGCTTATTCGATTCCATCAGCACTTGTCTCTTTAGGTGTCCTTGGAATGGGCTTGCTGGCCCCTGTTATTGCAGGTGCGATTGCCTACTCAATAGCTGATCGGCCGGGTATTGCTCCGGGACTCTTAATGGGGCTTATTGCAAATGCAATAGGGGCAGGATTCTTAGGCGGTATGCTGGGTGGATTTATCGTAGGTTACTTTGTTTTATTCCTGAAGAAACATTTAAAAGTACCAAAATGGGCAGAGGGCTTAATGCCAATGATGATTATTCCGCTGATTTCCAGTATTGTGGTCGGGTTACTGATGTTCTTTATCCTTGGAGTTCCAATTGTATGGGCAACAGATGGATTAACTTCCTTTTTAACAAGTATGCAGGGTTCGATGAGATTCGTTTTTGGAGCTATTTTAGGTGGGATGGCAGCGTTTGACTTTGGTGGTCCAGTTAATAAAGTTGCTTCACTGTTTGCAGATGGCCTTTTACTAGAGGGAATTTATGAACCGGAAGCAGTGAAAATTCTGGCTTCCATGGTACCTCCGTTTGGTGTGGCAATTTCCTGGGTTTTATCAAAAGCTCTACGAAAAAAGCGTTATACCAAATCGGAAGAAGACAATATTAAAATCGCTTTTCCAATGGGAGTTTGTATGATTACAGAAGGTGTCATTCCTATTGCAGCTGTTGATATCGTAAGAGTTGTTGTTTCTTGTACTACTGGTGCTGCAATCGGGGGCGGATTCTCGATGATGTGGGGTGTGGGATCACCTGTTCCATCAGGTGGATTGTTTATCGTACCGGCAATGACACATCCATTCCTTTTCCTGTTAGCTTTACTGATTGGATCAGTCATAACCGGAGTGATGTTGTTTCTGTGGAAGAAAGAACCTGCAAATGAATTGGCCGAGGATACGACTGAGGAAGAAGAGATGGATCTTTCAGATATAAAAATAACAATTTAATAGATTGGAAGCGATAAATATGTATGTATCAATGAAAGGCATGCTTGATCGTGCAAATAACGGCAAATATGCGGTTATGGCGATTAACTGTTTTAACTTAGAAACGGCTAAAGCTGTGATCGATGCAGCTCAGGAATTAAGGGCACCGATTATCATTGATTTACTTCAAGATCATCTGATGGCACACTTAGGCAGCAAACTTCTGACACAGCCAATCATTGAGATGGCAAATGCAGCAAGTGTGGAGGTAGCGATCAACTTAGATCACGGCCAGGAAATTGGCTTTGTCAAAAGATGCTTAAAAGATGGATTTTCCAGTGTCATGATGGATGCTTCCAAATATCCAATTGAGAAAAACATTGACATTACGCGGAATATGGTCGAATTCGCCCAAACCTATGATGCCAGTGTAGAAGGGGAAGTCGGAAGCATTGGCTCAATCTCCAGTGACCATATGACAGATGACGAGATGTATACCAATCCTGATATTGCAATTGAGTTTGCATTAAAAACAGGAGTAGATGCTTTAGCCATCTCTTTTGGCTCAAGTCATGGAAATTATCCTGACGGCTATGTACCTGAATTTCGATTTGATATTGTCGAAAAGATAAAAAAGGCAACAAATATTCCGCTCGTTCTCCACGGAGGATCAGGGTGTGGGGAAGAAAATATAAGAAAATCAATTGAGCTTGGGATCAATAAAATAAATGTTGGATCAGACTTTATGAATGCTCAGGTACAACAAATAAAAAATGACTTAAGAGAGCACCCGGAACTGAGTTACTTTGATGTAATCCACCATACAGTTACTGCGGGAACAGAGTTAGTCAAATATTATATCCGATTATCCGGATCTGAAAACAAATCTATATAATAAAAGGAGAGATAAGAAAATGTTAATAAATATGAAGCAATTATTAGAGGTGGCAAAGGAACATACATTTGCAGTAGGTGCTTTCAATGTAGCAGATAGTAATTTTCTAAGAGTTGTAGTAGAGGAAGCAGAGAAAAATAATTCGCCAGCCATTATCGCAGTACATCCAACAGAATTAGAGTTTACGAAGGATGACTTCTTCAGTTATGTGTTAAACAGAATTAAAAACAGTCATGTACCTTTTGTTCTTCATTTGGATCACGGAGGAAATGTAGCTGATATTATGAGGGCAATACGGGTCGGCTTCAGCTCAGTGATGATTGACGGCTCACTATTACCATTAGAAGATAATATTAAACTAACAAAGGAAATCGTCGAAATTAGCCATCCATTAGGTGTGTCAGTTGAAGGTGAGCTAGGAACAATTGGAAACACTGGAACATCAGTTGAAGGAGGCGTGTCAGAGGTTATTTACACAAGACCTGAAGATGCAAAGGAATTTGTAGAAAGCACAGGTGTGGACACATTGGCTGTTGCGATCGGCACATGTCATGGCATCTATCCAAAAGATATGGAACCAAAACTCCGCATGGATATTCTGCAGGCGATTAAACAGGAGGTAGATATTCCACTTGTCCTTCACGGAGGCTCAGCGAATCCGGATGAAGAAATTGCCGAAGCTGTGAGAATTGGGATTCAAAAGGTAAACATCTCATCAGACTATAAATACGCCTTCTATAAAAAATGCCGTGAAATTTTAGCAGCAACCGAACTCTGGGACCCAAACGCGATCTATCCAGAATGCATCGATGCAGCGAAAGAAGTAGTGAAATACAAAATGAACTTGTTTAACTCTCAGGATAAAGCAGACCTGTATCGTGATGAGAAGGTTTTAGCTTGGAGGAATGAATTGCTGTAAGGGATTTCAAAATCATATATAGTAGCAGCGCTTCTTGTGAAGGGTGTCACAAAGTTCTAAAGGTATGGGGAATCCATGCTTTTTTTGTTTGAAATAAATGGTACTATTTATCTGTTGTTAATTAAGAATTTATGACCTGTTGATATAGAAATCTGTCATTTATAGTTTCGTTTCATTTACAAATATAAAATGATCCAATCAAATGGATAAATAGGTTGTATGTAATAAAGTGTGACATTTCGATCAAAGAAGAATTTTAAACGATACTAACTCACTAGTCTTTATTATACACAAAGACAAGGAAGTGAGGGATGATGCGACGTGAAATGATTAGATCCTTTTTAACATAGACCCACTCATTTTTTAGATAAAATAATTAGGTTGGTTATGTTGAAGTGGGGATGATTGATTTCAAGCGTAAAGATGTAAGGTTAATATTGATTTCTTCACTTTATGATATATGATAAAATAATAAAATGAATAAGTTTAGGAGATGGTTGGAATGAATTTGTACATAAATGAGTCAATGTCCATTGATGACTATTATAAAATTCGAGAGAAGTCCGAACATCTTTTAGAGTACATTGACGGTTTCATCTATATGTCACCATCACCCTCAACAAAACATCAAAGAATTTCTAGCAAACTCCATATTAAACTTGGCAATTTTCTTGCAGGTAAGCATTGTGAAGTTTTTCATGCTCCGTTTGATATTGAATTAAAAAATGAAAACATAGAAGGAACGAAAATTGTTATACCAGATCTAAGCGTAATTTGTGAAAAAAGAGGTTTTACTGAATCACGGTATATTGGAGTTCCAAATCTTATTGTTGAAATCCTTAGCCCATCTAATCAATCGCATGATTTAATTACTAAACTAAATCTTTATATGAATTATGGTGTTAAAGAATACTGGATTGTCAATCCGATGCTACATTCAATCACTGTCTATGCTCTTAATGACGAAAGTATGTATGATCAACATGATATGAAAACAAGGAATGGGATCATTACTTCGAAGTTCCTAGTTGGATTCAAGATTGATTTAGAGGAAATATTTTAGTAATATGGGGACGATTTTGTTGATCGTTTTGGAAATATTTAAAATAAAAACATTCACTAATGTTGTTAATCAACGTTTGTGAGTGTTTTTATTTTACATAATTTCAATTCATGATGTTGGTTTAATTCTTCATGTTTTCTTAGGTTTCCTTTATATACCCAAATATTTCAGAAGAAAGAATCCCTAGACCTTAAACACTCACACTAAAAAACTTCTTTCTTCAACCTCTTCCTAACTCAATTATATCACGTAAAAACATGCGGAAATAGACTTTTTATTCCCATCTACTACTGCTAAAATCAATTGAACATTAATCGTTAGGGGAGATGTGGAATGAGTTCTTTGGTACTCGATTTTCAAGACGTCGAAAAATTACAGCTTATGCTCGTAGGCGGTAAAGGGTTAAATTTAGGGGTATTATCAAAAATCCAAGGAATACAAGTTCCCGAAGGATTTTGTGTTACAACATTAGGTTTTCAAAAAGCCATCAATGAAAACAAAAAGTACCATGCTTTATTGGATCAATTAGCAACGCTAAAAGTTGAAGATCGAGATCAAATTCGTGAAATTAGCAGTAAGATGCGACAACTCATAATGGAAGTAGGAATTCCTTCAGATGTTGTGAAAGAAGTTACTCATTATCTCTCCAAGTTCGGCGAGGAACACGCATATGCAGTGCGTTCTAGTGCGACCGCTGAAGATTTACCACATGCCTCTTTTGCCGGTCAACAAGACACCTATTTAAATATCATCGGAATAGACGCCATCCTGCAACATATCAGCAAATGTTGGGCTTCCTTATTTACGGAGCGCGCGGTCATCTACCGGATGCAAAATAGGTTTGACCACAGTGAAGTTTTTTTATCAGTCATCATTCAAAAAATGGTCTTTCCACAGGCTTCAGGAATTTTATTTACCGCTGACCCGATTACTTCCAATCGAAAATTACTTTCTATTGATGCAAGTTTTGGATTGGGGGAAGCACTGGTCTCAGGCTTGGTATCTGCAGATTGTTATAAGGTACAGGAAGATCAAATCGTTGATAAAATGATAGCAACCAAGAAACTGGCTATGTATGGACGAAAAGAAGGCGGAACAGAGACACAACTAATCGCTCATAATCAGCAAAAAGCCCAAACACTTTCTGATCAACAAATTTTAGAACTAGCACACATCGGCAGGCAGATCGAAGCATATTTTGGTAGCCCTCAAGATGTTGAATGGTGTTTGGTTGATGATATTTTTTATATTGTCCAGAGCCGTCCGATCACAACTTTATACCCGATTCCCGAAGCGGAGACACAAGAAAATCGCGTCTATGTATCTGTTGGTCATCAACAAATGATGACTGACCCCATGAAACCATTGGGATTGTCTTTTTACCTGTTAACAACTCCCGCACCTATGCGTACAGCTGGTGGAAGATTGTTTGTTGATGTGACGAATAATTTAGCTTCACCTGTCAGAGGAAAAATGGTGATAGAGGCTTTGGGAAAATCCGATCCTCTTATAAAAGATGCACTCATTAAGGTCCTTGGGCGAGAAGATTTTATAAAAACTTCACCAAATCCAATAAATATACCAGGTCCTAGTGATACCAATAAAGCAGGTCCTCAATCACAAATCGAAAACGATCCAAAAATCGTTTCTGATTTAATAAAGAAAAATCAAACATCGATAGAAGAGTTAAAACATAACATCGAAACGAAATCAGGAACAGAATTATTTGATTTTATTTTGGAAGATATCCAGGAATTAAAGAAGATTTTATTTGATCCACAAAGCTCGGCTGTTATTATGGCTGCTATGGATGCTTCATCATGGATCAATGAAAAAATGCTGGAGTGGCTAGGTGAAAAGAATGTAGCAGATTTACTTTCTCAATCTGTTTCAAACAATATTACTTCGGAAATGGGTCTGGATTTATTGGATGTCGCTGATGTGATTCGTCCTTATCCAGACGTCATTGAGTATTTACAACATGTAAAAGATGATAACTTCTTGGATGAATTAAGTAAATTTGAAGGTGGACAGGAAACTCAAATTGCAATAAGAAATTATCTTAATAAATACGGTATGAGATGTGCAGGAGAAATCGATATAACGAAAACTCGTTGGATTGAAAAACCAACTACACTTGTGCCTATGATTCTAAATAATATCAAAAACTTTATGCCTAATGAAAGCAAACGTAAATTTGAGCAAGGTCTGCATGTTGCGTTGGAAAAAGAACAGGAATTATTAGATCGCTTGAAGCAATTACCGGATGGTGAACAGAAATCCCAAGAAACAAAACAAAAGATTGACATAATCAGAAATTTTAGCGGATACAGAGAATACCCTAAATACGGCATGGTAAATCGTTACTTTGTTTATAAACAGGCTCTACTGAAGGAAGCCGAAAAGCTCCAACAAGAGGGAGTTTTTCATAAAAAAGAAGATATCTATTACCTTACTTTTGAAGAGCTCGGAGAAGTCGTTCGCACAAAATATCTAGATTATGGAATCATCACCCAACGAAAAAATGATTACAAATTATATGAAAAACTAACTCCACCACGCGTTATCACGTCTGATGGTGAAATCATGACAGGTGAGTACAACCGAGAAAATCTTCCAGCTGAAGCTATTGCAGGTCTAGCAGTTTCTTCAGGTGTTATAGAGGGACGTGCTCGTGTCATTTTAAATATGGAAGATGCTGATCTAGAAGATGGAGATATCTTAGTTACAGCATTCACTGACCCAAGCTGGACACCATTGTTTGTTTCCATAAAAGGCCTGGTCACCGAAGTGGGCGGACTGATGACACATGGAGCCGTTATCGCACGTGAATATGGCTTACCGGCAGTTGTTGGAGTGGATAATGCTACTAAGCTGATTAAAGATGGGCAACGAATTCGGGTGAATGGGACAGAAGGGTATATCGAATTCGTGTAAGTGTTGAATATCAACTTGAAAAAGGTATGAGGAATAATCTCGTACCTTTTTTGTTTAGGAATGAGCCTACGGATTGACAATCAAGCTTATAGAAAAGTATCCCAGGAGCTCTTTCATCTGTTCACCATTCGTCTTAATTTATTATGAGGGAGAGCAGGAGGAGCCAAATGTTTGATTCACAATATTATGAAACTACTAATTTATTTACCTAAGAGAACCCATTAAGGACTTCTTTTATTAGGATTCGTTACTTTCTTCCACTTTTATCACAACATTTCCTCGCTTATGCCCTTTCTCCACATATCGATGAGCTTCAACGATCTCATCAAACTCATAGTGCCTATCGATGACGACTTTTAATTTTCCCATCTCAACAAGTTCTTTAAGGAAGTCCATTGCTTCTGATGTTTCAGGTGCATTACGACTAAATAATAACTTCTTGCGGCTTTTCAAATTAGTCCATAGCATGTTAACACTTGGCAGCGGTTCAGTGATATTTATATATGTACCGTCTTTCTTTAACACCTTCATACAAGCTGAAAAAGAACTTTTGTTTACTGCTTCAAAGACCACATCATAAGTCTCGTCTGACCTGGAAAAGTCCTCTGCTGTATAATCAATGACCTTGTCGGCTCCTAAGGATTTTACCAATTCCAAGTTTGTCGTACTGCATACCCCTGTAACATTGGCACCGAAATACTTGGCAATCTGAACCGCATAACTTCCTACACTTCCTGACGCACCATACACTAGAACCTTTTGCCCGTTTTGAATATTGGCTTTTCTAAGAAAATACAAAGCAGTCCGTGCTCCAATTGGAATGGCAGCAGCTTCTGCAAAATTTATATTGGACGGTTTTATAGACACAGGACCATCCTCCGGTAAACAAATATATTCGGCATAGGCACCAAACCCAGAGAGAGAGGCTGCAAAAACCTGGTCACCTGTCTTAAACTTTTTGACAGCTTTACCAACAGACTCAATTTTACCAGCTAACTCCATCCCTAATATCTCTTTTTTTGGTCCTCTAAAACCAAGTGTTAATCGTGCAGGCAGCCAAAAAGCGGGTGGAACTGTAAAACTCCGTGCTCGAATATCTGCGATTGTTACGGTTGTTGCTTTAACTTTCACTAAAATTTCGTTTTCTTTAGGAACCGGTTTTTCTACTTCTGTCAGTTGAAGAACGTCGGGGGCACCGTATTTTGTATACACGATTGCTTTCATTATCCACCTCTAATCCGTATTATTCATTACTATCATACGAATAGTACGAATAAATAGACCAAAGGTTTCGCTTTTTAATATAAGAAAGATGGGTAGTTAGATCTGTATGTACGCCATAATAAAGTTGGACAGTTCAATTTCTAATAAAGGTACTCTTAATGAAAACCTTTACACATATGATATATCATGATATAACATTATGTATAGATCTATTTTTTTCGAAAGTTGGTGTTTGCTTTGACAAAGCCTTTATATGAGGTTTTATATGAAAACATAAAAAAAGATATTATGTCAGGCGTGTATAAAGAGGGTGACCGCGTTCCTTCCGAAAAGGAATTGTCAGAACAATATGATGTCAGTAGAATTACAACAAAAAAGGCATTGGAAATGTTAGCTGGAGAAGGCTTGATCGTTAGGCAGCCGGGTAGAGGCTCATTTGTAAAGCAAAATTCTAACGACGAAGAGAAGGGACCTGAATTAGTCGAATCTCCTTCAAATGAAGAAAAGCGTACACCACTAATGATCGGTCTAGTTATAACAGATTTCGATGATAGTTACGGGACAGCGCTTATTTCATCCATTGAAAAGTGTACAACCGAACATTCTTGCTTCCTCATACTGCGCCGCTCCTTTGGAATATCAGATATTGAAGAAAAAGCGATTCGGGAATTGGTTGAGCTCGGTGTTGATGGACTCATTGTCTTTCCTGCTCAAGCAGAATATTTTAGTGAAGAGATCTTAAAACTCGTCTTGAATAAATTTCCGTTAGTTCTGGTTGACCGTCATTTAAAGGGAATTTCCACTGCATCGGTAAGCACGGATAACGTTGGTGCGGCCAGAAAAGGAACAGAATACCTGTTGGAGTTAGGTCACAGACATATTGGCCTGCTGACGCCACCACCAAATGATACAACTGCTTTAGAAGACCGTATTGAAGGATTTGTACAGGCTCATGCAGAAAAGGGAGTCATCGTTGACCGAGATTTATGGATAAATAACATTACGTCAACACTTCCTAATTCTTTTAGGCCACCTAACATTAGGCATGATATAGATAAAATAAAGAAACACCTAATAGACCACCCGACAATAACAGCTTTATTTGCGGCGGAATATTACATTGCTTTAATGGCGAATGAAGCGGTTAAAGAGCTGGGGATCCGTGTACCTGAAGATGTTTCGATAATGTGTTTTGACAGTCCGCCAACACATATAGGTGAATTTCAATTAACTTACCTGGCACAAGATCAGGAAAAAATGGGGCAAAAAGTATTTGACATTCTTTTGAAACTACGAAATAAAGAGGATCAAGCCGTTGTACCAAAGCGGGTGTTGCTAGATGCTAATCTAGTAATTGGTAACTCAACCGCTCCAGTTACAATTAAAAAATAATATGGGTGAATGGTGTCTTCATAAGATTGGGGGCACTTTTTTGTTTGTAAAAAAGACTAAAACTCAATATACCATTATCTATCTCTTAAATTAAAATTTTAAATGATATAATTAAATGTAATATTAAATTACTTATTGACATACTATTTATATAACAATTATACTAATTGTAAGCGCTTCACTAAAAGGAGGTGAAATACATAGATGGAAACAAATACATTACCTGCAACAATGATTAACATGATGGATGATATAACGTGCCGTCTGGCAGATCGTCCAAAGCTTGCGAAGGTGTTTCAGAATTGCTTTAAAAATACGATTCAAACAACGGTAAAGCGCCTTGAAGATCAATCTACCTTTATTATTACAGGAGATATACCGGCCATGTGGTTGCGAGATTCGGCTGCACAAGTAAAACCATATCTTGCACTTGCTGACCGTGATGAAACAATCTCAACGATCATTGAGGGGGTGATTAAACGCCAAATTGATTATGTCAATATTGATCCGTACGCAAATGCCTTCAATAAAGAGGCTGACGGAGCAGGACATCAAAATGATCTAACTGATATGTCTGATTGGATTTGGGAAAGAAAATATGAAATTGATTCACTTTGTTATCCTATTCAATTATCTTATTTATTCTGGAAGAGAACTGGAATTACTCGGCACTTTGACGCCGACTTTTTGAAGGCTGTGAAGAAGATTATTGAGGTCTGGAAAGTAGAACAACACCATGAAGAACAATCACCATATCGATTTCAACGAAAAAATTGTCCGCCATCAGACACGCTCACTCGGGATGGTTTGGGAGAACCGGTCTGTTACACGGGTATGACGTGGTCAGGGTTTAGACCGAGTGATGATGCGTGTATGTATGGCTATCTAATTCCTTCCAACATGTTTGCTGTCGTTGTGCTCAATTACATGGAAGAAATTTTAACTAGTTTCTATAAAACTAGTAACCTTATTAGTAGTGTAACAGAGTTAAAGAAACAAATTCAATCTGGAATTAATGAATATGGCATTGTAAAGCATCCAAAGTATGGAAAAATGTATGCATACGAGACCGACGGATTTGGTCATTACAATTTAATGGATGATGCCAATGTTCCGAGTTTACTAGCTTTGCCATACCTGGGGTTTTGCAGTATTGAAGATGAAATCTATCAAAATACAAGAGCATTTATCTTAAGTGAAGATAATCCTTACTATTTTGAAGGTAAGGCAGCCAAAGGAATCGGAAGTCCACATACGCCTGATCAATATGTGTGGCATATTGCACTCGCAATCCAAGGACTTACGACAAATTCTTCAGAAGAAAAAGAGGAGTTACTAAGACTCTTTGAAACAACGGATGCTGATACTGGATATATGCACGAGGGTTTCCATGTTGACGATCCGACACAATTCACTCGTAAATGGTTTTCATGGGCTAACGCAATGTTTTGTGAGTTTATCATGAGTGTCGTTGAAAGCGCTTCTAAAAAGTAAATAAATGATAAAGAGGTGGCTGGGATGAGAAAATTTCGATTTGGTTGGATGCTGTTGCTGGGAGTACTGCTAAGTTTGGCATTAGTAGGTTGCAGCAGTGAAGATTCTAGCAATAATGACAGTGGTTCAGGTGATGAAAAAGTGAAACTGACCTTCTGGGGTGACTGGACAGGTGATGGGGAAGATCAGTTTAACCATATGGTTGAAAAGTTTAACGAATCTCAAGACCGTATTGAAGTCGAATACGTCATTCAAGAAGATTTAATAACAAAATTCATGACAGGTATTACATCTGGTCAAGTTCCTGACGTTTTGCTTTGGGATCGTTGGAGAACATCGCTTTATGCTCCAAAAGGAGTACTGCATCCAATAAATGAATATATGGAAGCTGACGGTGTATCCGAAGGTGATTTCTACAAAGAAGCATTAAAAGAATTAAGCTATGATGACAACTTATATGGTCTTCCGTTAACAGTTGATACACGTGCCTTATTCTATAATAAAGACCATTTTGAAGAAGCTGGCATTGAGCCTCCGACCACATGGGAAGAGCTTCGTGAAGCAGCGAAAAAGCTAACTGTTAAAAATGGAAAAGACTTTGAACGAGTTGGTTTTTCCTTAAATGATCTAGGATTATTCAATATGTGGCTTCAACAGGCTGGTGGCCAGATGTTGACAGAAGATTTAACTGCAACAGCCTACAATAGTGAAGCAGGTTTAAAAGTACTTGAATATTGGAATCAATTGCTGTTTGAAGATGAAGTGTATAAGACTGGATTTGACAAAGGACTTGAAGGTGCTCAGCATCCGTTTGTAACTGGAAAATCATCGATGCACTTTACTGGGCCATGGGATTTACGTACGTATGAGCAATACAGTGATCAGTTAAATTACGGGGTGGTTCCACCGCCGGCAGGTCCAAATGGTGACAAAGGTGCGGTTATGGGCGGCTTTGGTTTAGCTGTACCGGAAGCTTCTGAAAAGAAAGAAGCCGCATGGGAGTTCATTAAATGGTGGTTAGCAGAACCGGAAAATGCGCTTGAGTGGGGTAAAACAAGCTTGAACATTCCTGGTAACAAAATCGCGCTTGAGGATCCGTTCTTCCAAGATGATCCATTCTGGAAGCCATTCATAGATTCATTAGAATTTGCTAAAATTCGTCCTCGTCACCCGGGTTATTCTGTTGCAGAGGTTGACGCATTAATTCCAAACCTGGAAAAATTCGTGTTGAAGGAGCAATCAGCAGAGGAGACTTTAGAAAAAGCCCAAAAAGAGGGAGATAGGATGCTTAAGGAAAATGAAGTTGAATAAGATTAACAGAATTCAAGAGAGTGCACTCTCTCTTGATTCTGTTCCTAAAAAAAGTTCATTTAACCGATATCAATCACGGGCAGCGTATTTCTTAATTGCACCTACACTCATTCTGTTTATCGTATTTATGGTGATTCCTATAGGGATGGCTATTTTCTTAAGTTTTACTAATTATGACATTATTAGCTCGATGGAATGGGTAGGCTTTGATAATTTTAAACGACTAATCGATGATGCCATTCTTTGGCAGACATTCCGAAATGTCGGGGTGTTAACACTGTTTTTTGTGCCGCTTATGATCATTATTTCATTGCTTTTAGCTGTTTTAGTCACACAGCCATTTCGTGGTGTCACGTTTTTCCGACTCGCTTTTTACATGCCGACAGTTACATCTGCAGTAGCGGCATCGATCGTTTGGTTATGGATGTTGAACTCAGAATATGGGTTGATCAATCAAATGCTTAGTTATGTCGGGATTGCTGGACCTTCTTGGCTGTCCGAATCGGGACCGGCGATGACTTCGGTTATTGCGGTTACGCTTTGGTTAGGAGTCGGTGGAAACATGATTATTTACATGGCTGGTATTAAAGGGATTCCGACGCAGCTCTATGAAGCCGCAAAGATTGATGGTGCTTCAGCCTTTAAACAGCTCATTTATATTACATTTCCAATGCTTCGCCCAACAACATTGTTAGTAAGTACGATGACAATTATCGGTGCATTACAAATTTTTGATCAGGCGTACGTGTTAACACAAGGTGGACCTGCGAACTCGACGAAAACGATCGTGTACCACATTTATACAACGGGATTTGAACAGCTGCAAATGGGTTATGCATCAGCACAAGCGCTTGTTCTGACGATAACCATTTTAATTTTCACGGCAATTAACTTTAAGATTAATCAAAGTAAGGATCAATAGAAGGGAGGACCTGAGATGAAAAGAAGTGAAAATCTAAAAAAGCTGATCTTCTATATCGTAAGTTCGGCAATTGCAGTCATAATGGTTATGCCATTTATTTGGAGCTTATTAACATCCATAAAACCAGATACTGAAATATTTCGAATTCCTCTGCAGTGGCTTCCTTCGACGATCACCTTTGAACAATATATCGAAGCATTCGAATCAGTACCGTTTGGACGTTACTTGTTTAACTCGCTTTATCTTGCTGTAATGGGAGTTTTCTTTAATCTTTTATTTGGTTCAATGAGTGGTTACGCATTTGCGAAACTCAAATTTAAAGGAAGAAAAGTTATTTTTGCAGTCTTATTGGCAGCGATGATGATTCCAGGTGTAGTTGTCATGATCCCGCAATATATCGTTCTAAACAATATGCCGCTAATGGGTGGAAATGACATTTTAGGCCAAGGTGGGCATGGATTGTTGAACAACTTTTGGGCGGTTATTCTTCCAGGTGCGGCCGGTTCGTTCGCAGTATTCTTTATGCGCCAGTTTTTCTTAACCTTACCGGATGAATATATGGAATCAGCGCGGATTGATGGTTGCAGTGAGTTTCGGATTTATTGGAATCTTTACTTGCCACTTACAAAGCCGGCGTTAGCAACACTTGGAATTTTCACATTCCAAGCAGGCTGGAACAGTTTCTTGTGGCCGTTAATCGTCTTAAATGACAGATCATTATACACAGTACAGATAGGGCTTCAAGCATTTACTTTTGATAAACAAACAGCATACGGACCGATGATGGCAGCGACGATTATCATCATTTTGCCTATCGTTGCACTCTTCATGTACTTACAAAAATACTTTATTGACGGTGCAAACTTCTCTGGGATTAAAAGCTAATTAGGTAGAGGGTGAAAACAATGTATAAATGGATGGTATGGATCGCAAAGGCAGCTGGATTGAATTTATTATGGATTTTGTTCACATTATGCGGATTTGGTTTCTTGGGCTTATTTCCAGCAACAGTCGCTTTGTTAATGGTGACACGTGATGTAAAAACAGGGAATCAAAAGGAAATAGGAGCTTCTTTCCTGAATTACTATGTGGAAAATTTTATCAAGGCTAATGCCTACGGCTATTTGATCATGATTATAAATATAGCCTTGATATCACTTGCGATCCAATCTGTTCATTCCTCAGTACTACTTACCATACCAATTTTTGTGGTGACGGTACTGGTTTTCATGATATCCCTATATCTGTTGCCTGTATTTACGTATTTTCATGCATCATTTTTGAATCATCTAAGACTTTCAAGTGTGATGGCATTAGGACACCCAGTTGTATCATTTGTGCTAGTTTCTCTTTTTGCACTCAATTTTGGAGTAATCTTTTATTCTAGCATTTTGATTGCATTTCCAATCTTGTTTTTGTTCTTTATGGTCAGCGTTTCTGCTTATTTTGTGATGGTCGTATTATTGCCGGTGTTTAGGAAGTATGGCGAGTCAGAAAAAGCAGCTACCAGTAACCAGGTATCAGAAGTCTAATAGTTTCCAATATCCAGAGAATGAAAGCGTTTCATATTTTATTTATACAAAGGAGTGACATTATGATTACTAAATGGCGTGGAATGACCGTTTTGCCGGCAGTACTATTGATGATTTTCTCATTACTCGTAACAACTCTTTTTAATTCAGAACAGGTTGAAGCTGCAAGCTCATGGAGTGAGGAGTATGATGCAGCACAAGGAACGTTATATAACGTCGGAACAGAAAACTCGGAAGCAGGTTATTTCGGTGAAGGCTATGTTGCCGGCTGGAACAGAGATGGCCAAAAAGTAGATGTCGAAGTGAACGTACCTAGTGATGGCAGCTATACGCTGGTATTTAAATATGCTGGTGGTGCCGGCTCTGCTACCCGATATCTTGAAGTGAATGGGGAAGAGATTGTTGATCAAGTACGTTTTTCTGGAACAGGAAGCTGGGGTAATTGGCAGACCGCGAATGTTAACGACATCGCACTGAGTGCTGGAAAAAATACGATAACTCTTGGCTTTGATTCTGCGAGAGGCAGTACGAACTGGCTTAACTATGACAGTCTGACTGTAAAAGAACCAAGTGAAACAGAGATAGTAGCATGGGGATTAAAAGAAGAAGCTGAGCACGCTCAATTTTCGCTCACTGAAAACTTTTGGAACAATGATAGAAACATGTTCAATAATCAATACCCTGATAGCGAAACGAATGATCGATTCCATTACTGGTGGCAGGCACATGGAATTGACACGCTAATTGACGGCTATGAACGATCTGGTGATAAAGCGTATCTCGACAAAGCTCAAGCTTTATATGAAGGTGTTAAAACACGAAACGGCGGTGATATCCGTAACGATTTTTATGATGATATGTTGTGGATGGCACTTGCTCTTCAACGTTTGCACAGCTACACAGATAATCCGGAGCATGAACAAGCGGTGTTTACACTATGGGAAGACATTAAAACTGGCTGGAGTGAGGAATTTGGCGGAGGAATCGCGTGGAACAAATTCCAACTTGATTACAAAAATACACCATCAAATGCACCAGCAGTTATTCTTGCCGTACGGCTATTTGAGCAGTATGGAAAAGAAGAAGATTTAAAATGGGCAAAGAAAATCTATAACTGGCACCAGGAAACATTAGTGGATCCTGAAAACGGCTTAGTGTGGGATGGCATTAACCGGACAGGTGATGGAAATATCGATAAAGGCTGGGAATTCACGTATAACCAAGGTGTCTATATCGGGGCATCGGTTGAGCTTTTTAAGTTAACAGGTGAACAACAGTATCTTGATGCTGCCGTTAAGACAGCTGAAACGACAAAAGAACGATTCTCCAATCACAACGGAATCATCTATGAAGGTGGCACTGGTGATGGTGGATTATTTAAAGGAATTCTTGTACGTTACGTAACAGAGCTAGTAAAAGCAGACGAATCTCAAGTCGATCTGGCTGAATGGATCATTAAAAATGCCAAGAGTGTTTGGAATCAAACAAAGGAAGAGCCGGTAATTTTGTTTGGATCATCATGGGAAGGTGCAATTAATACCCCTGTTGAGCTTAGTCAGCAATTAAGCGGCGTTATGCTGATGGAGCATGCAGCAGAGCTCGAGCCAATTATGTTTGACAGTTTATGTGATGTGTTAGCAATTGAAGTAAATACTTATGCAGAAGATGGTATATTGGAGAAATCCGTTGCGAAAAAACTTAGCAATCGTATCAAACAAGTAGAGCACCATCTTGGCAAAGGGCACTTTAAGCAGGCACTTAAACATCTTGAAGACTTTGAAAAGCATTTACAAAAAGAGAAGCAACAGGGTCATGTCACCGATGCAGCTTATGAAGAACTTCAACAGTTAGTAGACAGAATATAGAAATAACAAGTGACGAATTGAAGAAATTAGTTAATTTATCAACAGGTAGGAAAAGGAGTGGGACGGTTGAAAACGATTCGAATTGGATTTATCGGAACAGGTGGAATGGCTCAAGTGCATGCAGGGCAACTTCTGGAACTTGAAAATGTGAAAATTACAGCGATAACCGATGTGAGTCCTGACGCAAGGGAGAGATTTATTGAAAAAGCGGGAATAGAAAATGTCCAGCAATTTACAGAGTACCGCGACATGCTCGACCAAGCAGAATTGGATGGAGTTGTAATCTGTTCACCACATACTTTGCACTTTGAACAAGCAACAGCGGTTTTGGAGAAGGGCTTACACGTGTTGATCGAAAAACCGATGACTTGTTCATCACATGAGGCTGAGCAATTAATTGAAACGGCCAAGCGAACAGGAATGATCATGCAAGTGTCATACCAACGCCATTTTCAGCCGGAATTTATTTATATTCACGATACAATCGCTGCCGGAAAAATCGGAAAGGTTACATCTGTTACAGCCTCATTGTACCAACAATGGTGGAACGGTTCGAATGACACGTATTCATGGCGCAAGGATCCAAAATTATCTGGAGGAGGATTTTTAATGGACTCCGGCAGCCATATAATTGATGTTTTGCTTTGGACGACAGGATTAACACCAGTTGAAGTAACGGCACAGCTTTCTCAACAGGGTGCACCGGTAGAAATCGATACATTCACATCAATTCGGTTTAAAGAAGGTGCGGTTGCCGGTTTGAACCTTGTCGGTTACTCACCGGCTTGGCATGAAACATACGTATTCTGCGGTGAAAAGGGAGCCATTTTTTATGACAACGATAAAATTACCCTTCATTTAACAGGAGAAGAACCAATCGTTCCGGATTTACCTAAGGCAACAACGAACCAAGACAAAAGCTTCATAGATGCGATCCGTGGAGATGGTGATGTACAGGTGCCGGGAGAATTTGCCTTAAAGGTTGTTAAGTTTTCGGAAATGGTTTATGAATCAGTTGGCTACAAGCCTTACTAAAGGAGGAATTGACTACATGAATTTTAATATAGGAATGCGGATTCCGCCAAAAATCGGTAGTGAAGGAATTGAAAAAGTTGCAAGCTGGGCAGCGGAAGTCGAATTGGACACCCTTGATGTCTCCCGGCTTACACCGGAAGTAATAGCTGCCTGTGAGAAGGCAGGCGTCGGGATTGGAACCGTTGATGTTGCACAGGTTGGTCAGCTTTTCAGTTTAGATGAAAAACGCCGTTCAGATGCAATTGACAGTGTAAAAAAACAGATGACAGACATCGCGGCATTAGGCGGCCGAGTACTGTTCATGTGTCTTGTTCCTGAGGATCACACACTGCCGCGAAAAGATTCATTCGGGATTTGGAAAGAAACGTTTCCTGAAGTTATTCAACATGCTGAACAAAATGGGTTATACATTGCCATCGAAGGCTGGCCAGGGCCGGCACCATATTATCCAACACTAGGCTGTACGCCGGAAACATTAAGGGCAATGTTCAACACGATCCCATCGAAGCACTTTGGAATGACGTATGATCCATCACATTTGGTCCGTTTAGGCATTGACTATATCCGCGTGTTATCTGAGTTCGGGGAACGAGTGAATCACTGCCACGGCAAGGACACTGAAATGTTAACAGATGATCTGTATGAATGTGGTGTGCTGCAGTCTACTTTCACAGAAAAATACTTATTCTCAGAAGGCTCTTGGCGATACACAATCCCAGGCCACGGGGAAGTTGACTGGGGGAAAGTTGCTATCCGTTTACAAGAGCTGGGCTACAATGGACCGATCAGTATTGAATTAGAAGATCACCGCTATTGGGGCACACTTGAAGCCGAGCAACAAGGGATCGTGAAAGCTGCACAGCATTTGCGCAGATACGTTAAATAATAGATTCTAACTTTACAAGGGGTGAATCGATGGACGAAAAACTTCGAGTTGGCATAATCGGTTACGGATTTGCATCAAAGACGTTTCATGCACCGGTCATTACAAGCTTACCAAATTTACAGTTAACAAAAATCGTCCAGCGCAACAGCACGACCGCAAACGAGCGTTTTCCTGAGGTAGAGGTCGTCAGTCATGTCGACGACCTCTACCAGGATGATGCGATTGATTTGGTTGTCGTGGCAACGCCAAGCACTGATCACGTGAAATTTGTACGTGACGCATTGCTTGCAGGGAAACATGTTGTGGTGGAAAAGCCGTTTACAACAACCTCGGCTGAAGCAGACGAGTTAACACAATTGGCAAAGGAGCAAGGAAAAGTTTTAAGCGTCTTCCACAACCGCCGTTGGGATGGAGATTTTATGACGTTGAGACGACTGTTAGATGGCGGAATGTTGGGTGATGTAAAAGAAGCCGTTTTTCGCTGGGACCGGTATATCCCGGATGCAAATCCTGATAAATGGCGTGACAGCAATGCAATAGGCTCTGGGGTGCTCTATGATCTTGGAGTGCACTTTTTTGATCAAGTACTCTGTCTATTTGGAAAACCAGACAAAATCCGTGCAGAAGTCCGGTCCTTGAGGCCAAATACAAAAGCGGATGATTACTTTGATGTAACACTAGGATATCGGCATGACTTGAGCGTTACCATAAAATCCACAGTTCTGGCCAGAGAGCCTGGTCCACGTTATGTCGTGCATGGAACAAAGGGTTCGTTTGTGAAGTTCGGAAATGACCCCCAGGAACAAGCGTTAATAGCAGGACGCTCACCTGCTGAAAACGGCTGGGGCAAGGAATCACAAGAAATGTGGGGCACTCTGAATACAGTGGTGAATAATCTTCATGTTGTAGGTACCGTTGAGACAGTTGCCGGTGCTTACCAAGCGTACTATCAAAATATTTATGATGCAATTACTGGCCGTGCCGAGCTGATCGTAAAACCTGAGGAGGCGAAGATGGCGATTAAGTTAATTGAACTGGCGCTTGTGAGTAGTCGTGAAGGGCGGACGGTTGATGTTGAGTAACAATACTGAATTATCCTATTTCATTAACCATAAGTTCTTACAAAAGGGTGTATTAAATGCGTGACGTTAAATTTTCTTTAAATACCTCGACACTTTTTCCATTTGACCTGAATGTAATCGATCAAATCAAGGTAGCAGCACATGCAGGATACGATGGCATTGAGTTATGGGTAAAGGATATCCAGGAGTATCTTGAGAAAGAAGGTTCAATAAAGGAGTTAATAAACTGCATTGAAGCGAGCGGCATTGAAGTGGTCAATGCGATTACTTTTTTCAAATGGTCGGATACAGATGAAGGGACGAGACAGCAGGGGCTCAAAGAAGCAGAGCGCGAAATGACACTATTAAAAGAAATTGGATGTAAAGCTGTTGCTGCACCTCCAAGCGGAGACATGGCAACCTTACCTTTACAAAAGATCGCTGAGCATTTCAGTGAATTAACAGAGCTTGCAGACCGAATTGGAATTGACGTCTACCTCGAATTCTGGGGTAAAGCTCCCAAATTAAGCACGCTAAGTGAGGCGATGATTATCGCACTTGAAAGTGGTCTCCCGGACGTAAAGCTATTGCTCGATCCATTTCATATGTATACGGGCGGAAGCCATTTTAGTGGTCTTGCTTATCTTAAATCTGAACACATCGGAATTTTCCATGTGAACGATTATCCAGCACACCCGACGCGGAAATCAATTACCGACAAAGATCGTGTGTTCCCAGGTGATGGGATTGCACCGACTGCAGAGGTAGCGAATTACTTAGAGAAGATGAATTACAACGGTTATTTGTCATTGGAACTGTTTATCGAAAACTACCACAACCAATCTGTTTTGGAAGTCGCCCGGTATGGGTTGGAGAAAATGAAGCAGACATACTTACGATGAATATTGATGTGGTACCCGACATAATATAGATCCTAGTAGAAGCATAGTCAAATATAGTCAAATTTGCAGGATAAATAACCACCTTCTTATAGAATGGAGAGGACACAATGAACACAGCCAATAAAACTACGAAATGGGTAACTCGAGCTCAGGACGCGTTTAACAGCTTGCTCCAAAATTACTGGAATCATCATTTAAATATGTTTAACAATCATTTCCCTAATCCGGATAACCGATGTAATTTGACGTTTCATTATTGGTGGTATGCACATGCGATTGATAGCTTAATAGACGCTTATAGTCGGACTAATGATGAGGAGCTTACAGCATATATTGAAAAAGAATATAACGGGCTTTTGTTCCGGAACGGTGGACAGCCGACAAATCTTTTATACGATGATATGGAATGGTTAGCACTTGCATTACTTCGAGCCTATCAAGTTACGAAAAACGATGCTTATATAAAAGATGTACAAATTCTATGGAATGATATTAAGACAGGCTGTAATGATCAAATGGGTGGCGGGATCGCCTGGCATAAAGAGCAGCTTGGTTATAAAAACACACCAGCCAATGGCCCTGCAATCATTTTGGCTGCTCGATTATATAAAGAGTTTGGAAATGAAGAAGATCTTGAATTCGCTAAAAACATCTTTACTTGGCTGGATGATAATCTAATCGATAAAGAAACTGGCTTTGTCATGGACGGGATTAATCGTCTTGGTGATGGACAAATCGATACCGACTGGGAATTCACGTATTGCCAAGGAGTGTATGTAGGTGGAGCAGTTGAACTGTATCGGATTACAAATGACGACCAATACTTAGAAAAAGCGCTTAAGACAGCTCATTTTGCAATCGAAAAACTACACGACCAAACTAATAACGTGTTGAAAAGTGAAGGTAACGGTGACGGTGGATTGTTTAAAGGTATTATGGTTCGCTATTTTACCGAGTTAATGAAAGCAGCACCAGAAAAAACAGAAGCAATCCGCACTTATTTTGAGAGAAATGCGGAAACACTTTGGGAGCAAGGTACAAACTCAGATAAAACTATTTTCAATCATCTGTGGAGTGAACAGCCTGACTTAACTGAAGGCATTGATTTAAGCATCCAGTTAAGCGGTGTATTCCTATATGAATGCTTGGCAGTACTTGAACGACAAGGTCTTATTAAAAGTTGAAAACAATCCAATATTTCATACACGTGCTCATTCAAGTCAGCTATTAAGAATACTGTTTAGAAAAAGGTAGTTCAGGATTTTCTTAATTAGAGAAAATTTTTGTGTACAAAAAATATAGTAACTTTATATATTCAATCCTTTACATTATGGCCTTGAAATAATAACAAGGTCATTTTTTGTTAAGGTGATACAAAGTGTTGAATTGACTTGCTATTCTTGTCAACACATAGAAGTATGATAATGCCTTTTTGGAGAAAGTTCACAGTTTCACTATGAGCTCTTTCTCAAAAAGTGTATTTACTTTTAGAATAGGACTAATTACCCGGAATTTTTTCAACAATAACCACCGTAAATAATATTGTCAAGAATATGACTTGTTTTTACGAAAAGGACAATTTATATTGAAATATTTCCTTTGCCTATAAATCTGAAGGACAAAAAGCACCTCTTAATTGGGATGGAAAGCGTATTTGTTACTAGTATTCAAATTTAGGAATGGGGAAAAACATATACTTATTGTAGTTTCATTTTAATTGTGTTCGTTCTACTTGTATTGTCATAGGAATGAAACTAATAGCGTTTATTATAAAGAACCTTGAATGGCCAAAAACCTTTAAGGTTCTTTTATATTAAGAAACCTAAGCTAGTCTTTAAAGCTCATAAGACCTAATTCTGATGAGAAAGCCTATACTGATGTGGAATTGTCCCAAGTCAAAAGGTTCCATATAATTTTCTTCAATCCATTGTATGATTCTTTCTGAATAGTAAAGTGAACAGTAGGATATTATCGTTCACTTGTTGATTCTCTTTTTTGTTGTATATTCCATATAACTATCAATCGCTTCTTTAAGTCTCTTGACGCCTTCTTCTATTTTTTCTATTGATAGACTTCCGTAACCGAGCACAATTTTATTGCTGTGAATATTATTAACGAGTGAATATTGGTCTACAGAATATATTTTGACTCTATATTTTTGAATCCAATTCATTAATGACTGATGATAGTCAACTTGAGGTATTTCCACCACTAAATGCATTCCTGCTGCATGTCCTAAAATGACACAGTCAGGAAATTGGCTTTTTAAACTATTTACCAGGGCCTCGCGTCTTTGTTTATAAATTCGTTTCATCTTACGAATATGTCGATCAAAATGACCTTCACTCATAAATCTAGTAAGAATCAACTGCTCTAGGGAAGAGTGATGACGGTCGGTATACCATTTCATTTTTTTAAAAGGTTCAATGAGGTCTTGTGGTAAAACAACATATCCTATTCGTAAGCCTGGTGAAAGTATTTTACTAAAGGTACCAACATAGATCACCTTCTCCGGATCAAGTCCCTGAACCGAATGAACAGGAGTACCTTCATAGGTAAATTCACTATCATAATCATCCTCCACAATATAGCAGTTATGCTGTCGGGCATAATGAATTAACTGAATACGTCTTTGAATGGTTAAGGTAACTCCCATTGGAAACTGGTGTGAGGGAAGGATAAAAATGAATGCCGGTGGATTTTCTTGAGATAAACCTTCTGGATTGATGCCTTTGTCATCTACAGGAATAGGGCAAAGACTGGCACCGGCGTATGAGAAAATTGTTCGCATTTCATCTGTCACGGGATCTTCCACCGCAACGAGTTTGTTATTTTGAATGAGCAGCTCAGTGAGTAAAAACAGGGCTTGCGTTGCTCCCGAGGTAATTATCACTTGATGAGGCTCACTGCGGACACCTCTCGTTCTAAAGATATAACGAGAAATCTCTTCTCGTAATGATAGTATGCCTTCAGCAGATTGATAACCGAAAATTGTTTCTGGTGAGCCTTCACATACATCCTTTGCAAGGCGTCCCCATATTTTACGGGGGAAATGATCCATCGCTGGAGTTGCTGCTTTGAAATCAATCATATCCTGTGGGGCCTCCGAAAACTGCTCCTTATTATTGATTTGTTGATTGACTTTATTTTTTTGAAAGAGTGAACCTGGAGCAACAAAGCTTCCCGATTTAGGACGTACGATTAAATAGCCTTCTGCAGCCAATTGGTCGTAAACATCTAAACAAATATTTCTGGATACTCCTAGTAAATTGGCTAGTTCTCTTGTAGATGGCAATTTCTCATTCGTCTTTAAATCTCCATTTAGGATATGTTGTCGCAGTTGTTCATACACCTGTTGTGTTAACGTTTTGCTAATAGTTCGATCCACTTGAAACCACATGACTATCCCTCCACTTTGTTTTCAATCTGGCACTATAAAGTTTTATCGTTTTTGGCTCTTTATAGTACCAGTATAACATGATAAGTTGATAGTATCTTACTAGGAGGCGAACGTTTTATGAAAACAATCGGATTAATCGGTGGCTTAAGTTGGGAGTCCACAAGTGTTTATTATGAATCTATTAATCGTTCTATTCAGCAGCAATTAGGTGGTATTCATTCAGCTAAATGCTTACTTTATTCCTTCGACTTCGAAGAAATTGCCAAGCTGCAAAGAGAAGGGGAATGGAATATAGCTACGAAGAGGATGATAGAAGTAGCCAAGATCTTAGAAAATTGCGGGGCAGACTTGATTGCCATTTGTACCAATACAATGCACCTGATGGCAAATGAAGTACAGGAAGCAATTGAAGTGCCACTTATTCATATTGTTGATTGTGTTGTAGAGGAAATTAAAGCGAAAAAGATTTCAAAGGTTGGATTATTGGGGACACGGTTTACAATGGAACAATCGTTTTATAAAGAACGATTAATCACAAATGATATAGATGTCATCATTCCTGAAGAGGAAGACAGACAAACTGTTCATGATGTCATTTTTGGAGAGTTATGTAAAGGGATCATTAACGAAACTTCGAAAGAAGCTTATTTGACTATCATCAACAAGCTAGTAGAATCTGGGGCAGAGGGTATCATCTTGGGATGTACGGAAATCCCTTTATTGATTCAGCAAAACGATACATGCATTCCTTTATTTGACACGACAGCCATTCATGCAAATAAAATGGTTCAAAAAGCCTTAGCATAGAAACACCGGGAAATATGAGAAACACAGGGACGGTTCGTTTGTTGCAAGTAGTTTTCAAAGAAAGCAGTAGATCCGTCCAAAAGTTTCCTCATAGAAGGACTCGATCATGAAAATAGATCTATCTAGCTAATTTGAGTGAAAAGTGGTGAGAAGGATCAAGAATATTTTAGTGATATGGATTAATTTGAAGAAGATAATGAGAAAAAATGTAACCGAAAGTATCTGCTACATTTTTCAACAGTTTATGTGATTCATAGTTGTTTCATATTATGAAACAACCTCAAATTTCAAGGTGTTTCGCTTTACTATAATATATTCACCTGTTGTTTTATTCATTACTTGAGACACTTCCTTCGTATGTGTTATCTCAATCCAATCATTTTGAATATCCACCAATAATTTTATTTCTACTTCACTTTCTCCATATTTTAAACCACTATAAGATAATTTCGTCATCATCATCATTCCTATCTTAATGATTAGTGAGTGTAAATTTTTTCCAATCTCTATTTATTTAACTAATTTATTATACTATACTTTAGTGGAATTTATAAAAAAGCAACACAGTGAAAATATAAGACTATTAAATTGGTCTACTCAAAGTTTTTTATGTAAGGTTCCTAAGGATCAAATAAACAGTCTGTAAATGATGAAATTAAATGATAAAAAGAAACTTTTTTGTTTTATTTCCATAATCCTACTTATAATTCACCTGATGAAAAAGCCTATACTGATGTGGAGTTGTTCCGATCATCTTTTTAAATAACTGAATAAAGTAGGAAACACTCCCAATCCCTACGCTTTCACCAATTAACTCAACAGGTTTATTGGTCATTTGCAGTAATTGACATGCCTGCTTCATTCTCCTAATCGTAAGATATTCTGTTAAGCTACTCCCGGTTTCACGTTTAAAAACTCTTGAGACATATGATTTTGATAAATGTAGATCATCTGATAATTGTCCCAAATCAAACGGCTCCATATAATGTTCTTCAATCCATTGCATGATTCTTTCTGAATAGTAAAGTGTACGGTAGTTACTATGTGAAGATGAATCTAGATCAATAGCGTGTATCTTTGAACGGATACATGACAGCAATTGCATGAGAAAAAGCTGACTATCTTCCTCCCAATTACTTGTTTGTAAAGATTTATTAAATTTTTCACATGCTTCGTATATGTAATGATAGGAATCTTCCAAATCAAATGCTTGAGGTTCATTCACACCATTTTGCAGTTGGTTTAAAAGGGAATTAAGACCAGGGAATATTTGTGAAGTGTTCTTCCCGAGCGTAAGTGGATCAAAGTGTATGATACTTCTTTCATAGGGAGTTTGCGGGGATACTTCAACATGGACTTTATGCAATTGAAAGGGCTGAAAAAAGAAAAGCATCCCTTTTTTGATTTCATACGTCTGCTGGTTCACAATGACACGTCCTTGTCCACAATAGACAAATAATAATTCACATCCTTGATGCCAGTGATAAAAACCTTCAAAATTTTTTTCCGAAACCTTGCGGTAATTCCATGTAAATGGCTTTAGGTCAATTTGTTCAAATAAATGATTCATAATTTCCCCTCCGTCTATTTTCAAGATCATTTAGAGTGAAATCGTTTATGTATAGTGTAACTACCAAACTCATAGCAAAGCAGTTTGAAATGATTGGTTGCTACCTTAATATATGACCAATTGTTTGTAATATCAATTTCTAATGGACTAATAAACTTGTACTCTAGAACAACACAACGATATTTTTGGTTATTATACAACAACTTTTAAGAGAATTCTCACGTTATAATTTTTTTAACAAAAAGAAAAGGAGAAGGGAGTTGTTGAATGAGTCCTATAGCAAAAATTAAGCTAGATACTAGCTAATATTTTTTCTTATGTAACTTATTATAAAACTTAATGAAACTACTAACACATGAACTTATTGGGGGGAATGACTATTACCTACTGATGATTGTAAAAAAATCAAACCCAGCAACAATCGTAATTATTGAACCAGCTAGAATTTTATTAAAAACTAAATGTAAGCGTTAACAACCGATCACGAAATTTGTCTTTTTAAGAAAGGAGACATATATGGCGAAAAACCAATTGGAGATTACGGCAAAAACAGATACTAGTGTTGGATTGAAGTTAATGAAGTCAAAAAAGAGAAGCTCGCAATGGACATGGTATATTTTCTTGCTTCCAAGCTTTCTTGGAATCTTACTTTTTATGGTATATCCAATCTTCGAATCTTTAAGGTTAAGTTTCTATCAATCAAATGGGACAATCGAACATTTTATTGGACTTGACAACTTTAAAACGGTTTTGACATCAGGTCCGTTTTGGAATTCTGTTTGGAACACTTTCTATATTGGGATCTTTCAAATTTTAATTACAATTCCATTAGGCTTTATTTTTGCCTCATTAATAAACTCAACATCTAGAGGGCAGAACTTTTTTAAGGTCATATACTTTTTACCAAACGTAACGTCTATTGTTGCCGCAGCCATGATTTTTGCTTTTGTTCTGCATCCTGAGATGGGGATTGTAAACTTTGCACTTGATGCGATAGGGTTACCGACACCGAAATGGTTAGCAGATCCATCAACGTCAAAGTGGGCCGTCATTTTGTTATCCGTCTGGCATTGGATTGGATTTGTTATTATTATATGTCTCGCGAATTTGCAGGCAATTTCAACTGAGATGTATGAAGCAGCTAAAATAGATGGTGCCAATGGTTTTCAGCAATGGGTGTATATTACCGTTCCTAATATGGCTGGAACATTTGCCTTCTTGTTGATTACCGGATGGATTGGAGCATTGCAACGATTTAATGAGGTGTATGTTTTAGGTGGACCAAATGGAAGTCCTGCGAGATCAATTCAAACAATGGGAGCGTTTATTTATGAACGCGGGTTCACCGGTTTTGAATTTGGGGTAGCTTCAGCAGCGACATACATTATGTTTATGATTATTCTTGCCTTTACGTTTCTTAATTTGAAAATTTCAAAAATGAAGCTTTAACAGAAGGGAGGAAAATAGATGAATCGCAAGATGTCATATAAAAACATTGAAAAGATAAAGATGTTCTGTAAATTTATGATTCTCTTAATTTTTGGTGTACTCCTAATGGCTCCTTTCGCCTGGATGGTAAGTGTCGGATTTGATCGTACAGCAAATATTACGATGCCATTTCCGCCACGATTAATTCCTGAAGAACCAACAGGTTTTAACTTCGGTATTGTTTTTGAAAATGGAAAACTAATCCAGTCCTATATTAATTCAGCAATTGTAACCATTACTTCAGTTCTCATAACAGTTTCTTCTTCTCTATTAGCCGGATATGCATTCTCAAAGGGGAAGTTCAAAGGGAAAAAACTTTTGTTTGTGATTGTCCTATGTACATTAATGATCCCATTGGAACCTCGATTAATACCGCTATATAAACTTTTTAATAGTGTAGATTTGCTTAATACGTTTTGGCCATTAATATTACCTTCCATTATTAATGGAATGCTGATTTTCCTTTGTAAACAGTTTTTCGACCAGTTACCAGACACCTTAAGAGAAGCGGCACAAATTGATGGAGCAGGTGAATTTAAGATTTTCTTTAAAGTTTATTTTCCTCTTTCCGGCCCAATTGCCGCAACGATGGTGATCTTAGCATTTATCTGGAGTTGGAATGACTTTTTATGGCCACTCGTTGTGTTAACGAATCAAGATCTACACACAGTACCGCTTTATTTAGCTAGTTTCTCATTGGAAAATGGTACCAATTTAGGTGGACTTACAATGGCATTAGCTACCGTAAGTGTTCTGCCGATTATCATCTTGTATCTGTTCTTACAAAGATACATTATACAAAGTATTGCCCTGAGTGGGGTGAAGGGGGAGTAAGTTGTAATTTTGAGAGCGTTTTTTATTATTTAAAATATAATCAGGGGGTATGATCATGTTGAAAATGTTAACGACAAAAGGCTCATCTTTGGCACTTGCACTTATGCTTTTATTGGTAACAGTTCTGGCAGGTTGCAGCTCAGATTCTAGCTCCAGTAGTGGAAAAGAAGCAGATGGGGAATGGGCAGGTCAAAAAGTAAAAGTTCAACTGATTGGCGACTTTTCGATGGATGATTCAACAGATCCAATTACTGGTGTAAAAACGACTGGATTACAAGTCCTTAAAGATGAGTTTGAAAAACAACACCCTGGTGCAAAAGTTGAATTTATCCTCATGCCTTGGGAAGGGTATACAGAAAAAACTCAGGCAATGTTAACTTCCGGTGAAGCAGATGTTTACCAAATGCCAGGTATCGCTGACTTTGCACCACAAGGCTTATTAGAACCATTGCAACCATTTATTGATAAGGATAGCGAGTTTAACCCTGATATTTTTATTGATCAACAACTTGATGGGTGGAAAGCGTTAGGTCCTGAAAGTGAAGAATTAGAAATTTATGGTTTACCGTTCTTTGGAGATGCCCGCTTTATTACTTATGATAAGAAGTTATTTGATGACTGGGGAGTAGAGTACCTTTCTGAAAATCCAACGATGGAAGAAATTAGTGAGAAAGCGGCAAAGATGACAGGTAAAAACCCTGTAACTGGTGAACAAAACTATGGAATTTGGTTCCGAGGAGATTGGTCTTCCGCCTTTACATTAATAAACGCTGCTGAAGGTATTGGTGGAAAGTGGGGATCAGGTTTTGCATGGAATGAAGTTAAGTTAGAGTTTAATTCATCGGAAATGCTTAAAGGTCTAGAGTGGTTGCTTGAGATGCAAAAATTAGCACCTGAAGGGATTGTAAGTAACCAAGGAAATGAGAAATGGCTGACAAAAGACAACAACATTGGCATTATGTTAAACACTGGTCCTGGAGAGTTAGTAAAACAAATAGAAGCACAAGGGTTAGAGGACCGCATTGCCATTTCTCAAGAATTTAAAAATGAAGAAGGAAAAGGCGGAATGTTTGCCGGTAGCCCAATCACAATTGCCAAGTCCAGTGAAAATAAGGAATTGGCTTGGGAATGGCTTAAATTTGCAACAAGTGATTTTGCCCAGGAATATTTTTATGATACTGGTGCAGCATTTCCATCTGTAAAATCAGCACTTGAGTGGGAAAGTGTTAAAAAACATGAAGATATCTTAGGACCGGTCTTTAAAGCGATGAGTACACCGTACACACCTAGATATCATTGGGCAGCGGCGCAGCCACGATTTATTTTAACTTCAGAGATTGAAGCTGCCTTAACTGGTAAACGAAGTGCTAAAGATGCATTGGAAAAGGCACAAAAAGAAAGTACAGAATGGTTGGAAACTAGATAAGGTGTTTAGTAGGAGAGAAGGATGATTTTATATCCTCCTTCTCCTCATATTTTAAAAGATTAATGTAAGAAGGTGGATTAATGACGTTAGTAAACAATGAAGAACGACAATATTGGCTTCAATCAATGTTGAAAATTGCAAGCCCAGTTCTCCAGCATTTAAAAGAAAGAACATTAAAAAAAGAAATGCCCTTAGAGATGAAGGAAGGGAACAATCGCGAGTCATTCTCTCATCTCGAAGCATTATCGCGTTTGCTTGTAGGTATGGCTCCCTGGCTTGAAACAACATGTGAAAATAGTGAAGAAGATAACCTTCGTACACACTTTTGTGAGCTGGCACGGGAGGCGATTGATTCAGGTACAGATCCAGATTCACCGGATTATATGAATTTTTCTGATGATTTTCAACCTATCGTTGATACCGCGTTTCTTGCTCATGCTTTTTTAAGAGCACCAAATGAACTTTGGAAGAAGCTCGATGAAAGGGTGAAAAACAATGTGATTGCTGCGATGAAAGCGACACGTTCAAGAAAGCCTGTCTTTTCGAACTGGTTATTGTTCTCGGCCATTATCGAGGCATTTTTATACAAAGCAGGAGAAAAAGACTGGGATCCGATGCGAATCGACTATGCGATAAGGCAATTTGACCAATGGTATTTGGGAGATGGTGTCTATAGTGATGGTCCTGAGTTTCATTATGATTATTATAATAGCTTTGTCATTCATCCGATGCTTATTGATGTAGTCGAAACGGTTGGTGATCAGTACAAAGAGTGGGTGGAAAAGAAAGAAGTGATCTTTGAAAGATCGAAAAGGTATGCGGTCATTCAGGAGCGATTGATTTCACCGGAAGGGACATTTCCACCGGTGGGAAGATCTATTGCTTACCGTTTTGGTGTGTTTCAAACTTTGGCACACCATGCACTCCGCAAGGATTTACCAAGTGAACTGGCACCTGAACAAGTGAGAAGTGCTCTGACTTCAGTGATAAAACGGACGCTTGAAGCGCCTGGTACATTTACTGATTCAGGATGGTTAACCATTGGTTTTTGTGGACATCAACCGGGGATTGGTGAAGGGTATATTTCTACTGGAAGTGTCTACTTGTGTGCAGCTGGATTCCTTCCGTTAGGATTGGCAGAATCAGAACCATTTTGGCACAATCCTCCAATGGAATGGACAGCAAAGCGAGCTTGGTCAAGTAATGAGTTTCCAATTGACAAATGCTTGTAGGGAACTTTAGGTTTACGATCATTTTTATACTAGAAAGGGGAAATAGAAGTGAAAACGATTAACGAAGGAATTAAACATGATAAATTTAAAGTGAAGAGTAACTTGGACAGTAACTGGCTAGATCAAGAACTTCAATTTGTATTAAAGAAAATTGATGAAAATTTAGAAACATTTAGAGAAAAAGTTCCGCCGGCTTCATCGAAAAATTTAATGTACATTCCAGAGGGAAACACAGATTGGACGGCCAGCTTTTGGATCGGAATGCTTTATCTGGCATACGAATATACAAAAGATGAAAAGTATCTTGATATCATAAACATTCAGCTTGAAAGCTTTAAACATCGATTAAAAGAGAATATAAAATTAGAAACTCATGATATTGGATTTTTATACTCGTTATCTTGTGTGGCAGGATACCAAGTATTGGGTGATGAATCAGCAAGAGAAACCGCGATTAAAGCGGCGGATAAATTAATCACTCGCTATCATGAAAAAGCGAAAATTCTTCAGGCATGGGGCGATTTATCTGACCCGGAACAACGCGGAAGAATGATTATTGATTGCAATATGAATCTGCCGTTATTGTATTTTGCATCAAAAGAAACGGGAGATCCTAAGTATTATCATATTGCTATTAATCATGCCGAACAAGCGGCGAACTATATTGTCAGAGAGGATTCTTCAACATTCCATACGTTTTATATGGATACAGCAACAGGTGAGCCGTTATATGGAAAAACTGCCCAAGGCTACTCAGATCAATCATGCTGGTCTCGAGGCCAGGCATGGGGTGTATATGGTTTTGCCTTAAGCTATGTACATACCGGAGATAAGAAATTCCTTGATGTCGCTGAAAAACTAGCAAACTATTTCTTAAATCGTCTACCTGAAGATGATATCAGTTATTGGGATTTGGATTTTACAGATGGAGATGAAGAACGCGACAGCTCAGCAGCCTCCATCATGGCTTGTGGATTACTGGAACTAAGCAAGCATCTGCCAGTTTCAAATGAATATAGAGAAATTTATGAAAATGCAGCAGTCAAAATGATTAAGTCACTCGCAGAGAACTATACAACGAAAAATGTAGATTCCAACGGTATTCTAATGCATGCTGTCTACTCGAAGCCGGGTGGTAATGGGGTAGATGAATGCTGTATCTGGGGAGATTATTATTATTTTGAAGCTTTAATTCGAACAGCAATGAGCTGGAGAATGTATTGGTAAAACGAACAGAGAATTTAAAGGGAAACGCTTTATCAACATCAGGCCTATCTATTGTAGATAGGCCTTTTAGGTTTGTCCTGCACATTGCTATAACGGATTGAAATATCTACTGACTGATCTAAAAATGGAAATTTTAAAGTCATAACTTATTTGTAAATATATTAATCATCCAAGTTTATCACTAACTTTCTTCTTTACCGGCATCCAAATTTCGCTATATACATTTACCGATGTACCATTATACTTTGTAAATGAAATTCCAGGTAAATCAGCTACTTCATATTCTGAAGAAGGTAACCATTCAGAATAAATTTTTGCAGTCGTTTCTTGAAGTGTAGCAGGAAATGGTCCTTGATTAGGGAAGATGGCCCATAAACTTTCCTCAATAGAAATTTGTTCTAAATCATCGAATGGATTTTCTTTTGTTGTAGCTAACCCAATCATATGAGTTAATGATCCTTTTTCTTCCAAGTAACCATCGTCAAAATCATAAGATACATTCAAGACTTGATGTGGATATAAGTCAGCTAATTGATGCATTTCATTTCTTTGTTGTTCTGTAATAGACTGGGCTAGTTCTATAATCGCTTGGTTCTCACCTTCGAATTGAATCGGCACTCGTTTTGAAACACCTACAATCGAAAACTTCTCTTTTCTTTCTATTTTGAATTCCATAGATATTCCTCCTTTAATATCAATAAAAAATGTGAATTTGGGAAATGATTTTTGTATTTTGTTTTTGCTTACTTCAGAAGGTAAAAATCCACTCCACTCACGAAAGGCTCTTGAAAATCCTTCAATTGATTGATAGCCATATTTATAGGCAATATCTGTCACTTTTTCTCCATTTATTAATTCAACATTCGCAACTGATAATCTCCGGTTCTTGATATACTCATTCAGTGACATTCCGGCCATATACGAAAACATTCTTTTAAAATGATAATCAGACATCCCCACTATTTTTGAAATATCTTTTCCGGAAATTTCTTCTGTTAAATGTGATTCAATATAATCCATTAATTGATTGAATTCTTGTAACATTCATTTCCCTCCTTTACATACTCATCATATCGCTGCCATTTATTATTCACTTGATATTTTTTGTACGGAATATATCGGAAGTTGTTTTGTTGTCACTTATTAATTATTTACAACAAGTATTTACTAGTTATAAATGAAGTTACATACCCAGATAATACTGTTGCATATAATGGAGCATTTTAACTATTTTTGAATTGGATAAGAAATAAACACGTAAACAAATGTTTAAAAATATTTAGCGTTGATGTTATTCTTATTTTATAAAATAAATGTGGGATTTGTAATAGTAGTGAGCTAGATTTTAATGATAAAAAAGAAGAACCTATACAAAAAGAATTAGGAGGGCAAAGCTTGAGCAAAACTAAAAATAAAGCCGACGCTTGGAAAGAAGCGAAAAAACGATGTCGGCTTAACGAAGCTGATATTCAAATGGCAAAGGAATTGGGAATGACACCTATGAGTCTAATTAAAAATATACCTGCCAAAGATCAGCAATGGAAAGCTCCTGTAAAAGTGTGGGTACGTGATCTATATGATGAAAAGTTTGGAAAAGTACTAACCGAAAAGACTTCTAACAATCAGAAAAGACAGGATAAGAAAACGATAAACTCGATAGAATGGGAAGATTTACCGTTTTGATGAATGAGAATATGAATCGATTAACTGTTGAAGAAATAAAAGCAATATTAAGAGGTGCGGATCCAATTATTATGGAAGGTGGAAGAACACTTCTAGCGAAAATACTAAAAGGGTCACGAGAGAAGAAAGTATTACAATTGGAGTTGAATACGTGTCCCGTGTACGGTTATTTTAACTCATACAAACTAAATGATATTATGGAAAAAATTGATTGGATGATCGATTATGATTTCCTGGATATTCAATATAGTGGAAAGTTGCCCATGATCGTCTTCACTGAACGTGGCTGGCAAATTGAATGTGACCAATATGCAGATGAACTATTACGTGAATGGAAGGAATGGGTCAACCAGGGAAAACAAGATCCTGATATGGTGTATTTAAAGGACCGGAATAGAGAATTGATTTTATTATTCCTAGAAAAAGTGAGAGAAACCGGTAATAAGTCTTTTATCCCTTATTTAAAATTATGGGAACAAATTGACTACAAAAAAGTTAGAGAAGCCATTCGAAGAACAATTACAGCACTGGAAGACAATGAACCTGTCGATGACAACGAATGCAGGAAAGAAATGAATCTATCAATGAGGCCTTAAAGAGTTCGGCACCACAGTACCTACTTCTAAAATGTTGGGACTGTGGCAACCGATTTACGTTTACTATTAGTGAACAACAGTTCTTTAAACAAAAAGGCTTTCAATTACCCAAAACGTGTAAAAAATGTAGAAACAAAAGAAGAGAATTATATTATATGTAGTATTTTTCCATTAAAAGTTCTACTATAGTTTATATAACTAGAATGTATTTATTTACTCAATAAACAGCAAACCAAAGCGACAGTTGTACTTAGTATATTTAAAAATAAAAAAGGGGTATTCCATAATGACCAATAGTAAATTAAATCCAAAGGTTGATGACTTTTTAAGTGAATCAAAAACGTGGAAGGAAGAATTTGTGAAACTTAGAGAGATTGTTCTTGGCTGTGAACTGACTGAAGAGTTTAAGTGGATGCATCCTTGTTATACGTTGAATGGGAAAAACATTGTTCTAATACATGGATTTAAAGATTACTGTGCACTACTTTTTCATAAAGGTGCCTTGTTAAAAGATGCAGAAAAAATTCTCATACAACAAACGGAAAATGTACAATCTGCCCGCCAGATTCGGTTTACAAATCTTCAAGAAATCGCTGAAATGGAATCAACTATTAAAGCTTATATCCAGGAAGCCATTGAAGTTGAAAAAGCCGGCTTGGAAGTGAAAGTTGAAAAAAATAAAGAGATTATCATCCCTGAAGAACTTCAAACGAAATTCGATGAACTTCCAGCCTTGAAAACTGCTTTTGAAGCATTTACACCGGGAAGGCAAAGAGCATACATTCTTCATTTTACTCAACCCAAACAAGCTAAGACCCGCGAATCAAGAATTATGAAATCTATAGAGCGAATTCTTATTGGGAAGGGATTAAATGATTGCATTTGTGGGTTATCGAAAAGGATGCCTAACTGTGACGGCTCACACAAGAATATACAGTAAATTTATATAAAGAAAAGGAAGTAGGTTTCCTGCTTTCTTTTCATACACAGTTTACATAATGTTATTATGGTATCGATTTAAAGGAAGTACGTTGACGAGGCACTAGTGGAAATATTGGACGTCCATATTCGTTATAAAGATTTTAGTGTGAAAACATATGCCGAAGCAAAGCTGTATATTAAAAATCAATTTAACAGAATATGATCTATTTCAGATTAATTAGTTAGTTTTCTTGAATGTCGATTTATAGTATAATAACGTTAATTTTGCAAAGAAGGGTGTAATTATAATAATGTGGAATGAATTTAAGAAATTTGCATTAAAAGGTAATGTTATGGACTTGGCTGTCGGTGTTGTTATCGGAGCAGCTTTTGGAAAAATAGTTTCTTCACTTGTAGATGATATCATTATGCCGCTTGTTGGACTTCTTATGGGTGGAATTGACTTTACAAATTTGATTGTCAAAGTAGGGGGAGCAGAAGTTAAATATGGTCTATTTATCCAAAATGTAGTTGACTTCCTAATTGTGGCCTTTTCAATTTTTATCGTTGTAAGAATGATCAACAAGTATTTCAAGAAGAAAGAAGAAACCCAAGCAGCACCAGCTCCTGTAGTGGATAAAAATGTTGAGCTGTTGACAGAGATTCGTGATTTATTAAAACATAATCAATCTTAAAATTTACATATTATTTGACATTATTCGTAGAAGAATAAACTATAAGTTTCAACAATTTTTAAAGTCCTGCCTACAAAAATAGGTGGGACTTTTACTATTCCATCCAAATAATTTCATAAATTCCTTTTGTACCTCATCTCATTTCTATGCCATAATTAACCAAGAACCAAGGAGTGATAAGCATGCAAAAAATTATGATTGTTGAAGACGATCCGAAAATATCAGAGCATCTAAAAAAACATATTGAAAAATACGGCTATTATGTTTCAGCTGTGACTGATTTTGATCATGTTATGGATGAGTTCTATCACATTAAGCCTCAGCTTGTTCTTTTAGATATAAATTTGCCAAGTTTTGACGGATATTACTGGTGCAGACAAATTCGCAAGGAATCGGTATGCCCTGTTATTTTTATTTCTGCCCGAATTGGTGAAATGGATCAGGTGATGGCGCTGGAAAATGGCGGTGATGATTATATCACTAAGCCATTTAGTGCTGAAATTGTGATGGCCAAAATACGCAGTCAGCTTCGCCGTGCCTATGGAGAATATGCATCAAAGGTAGAAGAGCGCGTATTGGAAAACAATGGACTGAAGCTTTTTCCGGAAAGATTGGAATTAACATTTGAGACAAAAACCGTTTCCTTATCTAAAAAGGAATCAGATATTATGGAGAGCTTGATGGAACGGTACCCACGTGTTGCAGGACGGGAAGATTTACTGGAGAAACTGTGGGATGATCAAACCTATATTGATGAAAACACACTAAATGTGAATATAACAAGAGTAAGGAAAAAATTACAGGAAATTGGTCTGGAAGGTGTTGTAGAAACGGTCCGAGGTGCGGGATATCGCTTACATATATCGTGGAAGGAGAATGAGGAATGAGGTTATTTTTCAAACAGCATTCCTTATTACTTGCCGTACAAACAGTTCAATTGGCTGTTATCCTTTCGATCTTTTGGCTTGACGGATTTCATGATCTTAAGCTGTTCTTTTATTCTGCCTTTCTGAGCTTTTTCATCCTAGCTATTTATCTTGTCTATCATTATATAAGTCACCGCAAGCTTTACGATCGACTAAAAACACCACTTACAAGACTGGATGACACCTTCCAGTTAACAGATAGAGCACCTTTGTCTGTTGCATTTGACAAGGTGTTACGTGAGCAATATGTTCTTTATCAGAGTCAGCTGGAGTTCATTGAAAAGCAGCAGGAAGAGCACCGAAAGTTTATGGATCAATGGGTTCACCAGATGAAAACACCATTATCAGTAATTGAGTTAACAGCTCAAAATTTAGATGAACCTGACTCATCAAGCATTCGTGAAGAAACAGACCGCATGAAAACAGGATTGAATACTGTTCTTTATATGGCACGCTTTAAAACAATTGAACAAGATTTTCATATTAAACATGTAGAGTTATCAAAAGTTGTACAAGAGGTAAATGGAGAAAATAAGCGATTTTATATTCGGAATCAAGTTTACCCAAAGTTAGTTATTGAAAGAGAAGGGATAACAGTTGAAACAGATGAAAAGTGGCTGTTTTTTATTCTATCACAGCTCTTTAATAATGCAGTTAAATATTCTGCAGGAAAAAGTAATTCAATCGTGATTTCCATTTATGAAAAAGAAAAGGAAGCTGTTCTTGAAATAAAAGACTTTGGAATTGGGATCCCTGATACAGATAAGCTTCGAATCTATCACCCATTTTTCACAGGAGAAAATGGTCGGAAATATCGTGAATCAACAGGAATGGGTTTATATTTAGTTAAAGAAACATTAAATCATCTAGGTCATCGATTGGAAATGGAATCAAAAGTAGGAATTGGAACAACTTTTCGAATTATTTTCTCAGAAACACAAAACCTTACAACACTGTAAGGAAAGTGAAAGAGTAATCGATAGTTTAAGAAAATATGTGCGCGTTATACTAATCACAGATCAGATAACGTGAAAGGAGATCTTGTGATGCTGGAAGTTAAAAACGCAAGTAAAATTTATGAAGGAAAAATTGCCTTCAAGGCATTAAGCGATATTCAATTATCGATTGGATCAGGTGAATTCGTTGGAATAATGGGTCCATCCGGAAGTGGAAAAACAACTCTGCTAAATATGATCGCAACAATTGATGAACCAACAACAGGTGAAATATTAATAAACGGGCAAAACCCTCATCTACTGAAAAAGGAAGATCTAGCGAAATTTCGAAGACGAGAACTAGGCTTTGTCTTTCAGGATTTCAATTTACTTCATACATTAACTGTAGAAGAAAATATTGTCCTGCCATTAACCCTTGATGGCAAAAAGGTAAAAGAGATGAAAGAAAAAGCGAATACGATTGCTGAAAAATTAGGGATATCACAAATTATGAAAAAACGCACCTATGAAATTTCAGGTGGTCAAGCGCAAAGGGCGGCTGTTGCTAGAGCAATGATTCATGTTCCGAAGCTGCTGCTTGCAGATGAACCAACAGGTAATCTGGATTCCAAATCATCTAAAGATGTTATGCAAATGTTAGAATCCATTAACCAGACAGAACGCACAACAATGTTACTCGTAACACATGATCCGCAAGCTGCTAGCTATTGCAACCGTGTTATTTTTATTCGTGACGGACATTTTTATTCAGAGATTCATCGGGGAAATAATCGACAAGCTTTCTTCCAAAAAATAATTGATACACTTTCGTTACTGGGAGGGGATGGAAATGACCTTTCGCAGATTCGCGTTTAATAACGTTTTCCGTAATAAACGGTTATATGCTGCCTACTTCCTAAGTAGCATGTTTACCGTAATGGTTTTTTTTACATTTGCCATTTTTGCATTCCACCCAACGTTAAGCGGAGGTGAAATGAATACGTATGTAAAAACTGGCATGTACATTGCTGCTGGGATCATCTATGTTTTCTCTTTTTTCTTTATCATGTATTCAATGAGTTCATTCTTAAATACACGAAAAAAAGAATTTGGTTTATTAATGACGCAAGGAATGTCGGTAAGACAAATACGACTTATGGTGTTTCTCGAGAACATGGTCATTGGTTTTTTCGCCACGATTAGCGGCATACTCTTTGGATTAGTTTTTGCTAAAGTGATTTTGATGATTGCTGAGAATGTACTTGTTATTGAAGAAGGCCTTAACTTTTATTTTCCAATGATGGCCATTCTTGCAACATTTGTATCGTTTATCATCCTATTCTTCTTTATTTCTTTATTCGTCTCATATATTCTACGCAGTAGAAAACTGATCGACTTAATTAAAGGAAATAAGAAATCGAAAGGTGAACCGAAAGCTAATATATTCCTAACAATTATTGCATGTGTTTTGATAGGAATTGGATATGTTGTTGCATTAATGGTGGAGGGATTGCAAGTTGTAGCCGCTTTGTTACCAGTTGTTATCGTGGTTATTATAGGAACTTATTTACTATTTACCCAATTAAGTGTTTATATTATCCGTAAATTTAAAAACAAAAATAATGTCTTTTGGCGTAAAACGAATATGATTTTATTATCCGACCTTTCGTTTCGTATGAAAGATAATGCCCGAACCTTTTTCTTGGTCGCAATTGTTTCGACGGTTGCATTTAGTGCAATTGGCTCACTTTACGGTTTTCAAAGTATTCTTACTTCTACGTTTAAAAATACCAATCCTACGACATTTTCGTATCGGGTAGTAGACGATAATGAAAAACGGGATGTGTCGTTGATTAACAAAACGATTAGTCAAAGAAATATGGAAGCGAATCATGAAGAAATAATGCTACGCTATTATGAAGTAGGGGAAGATATTAATCTTATTGCAAGTGAATCTGAGTTCAATCGTTTTGCGACCTTGATCGGAGAAGAAACGATTGAGATCAATAAAGATCAGATAAAGGTTGTGGAATTTACAGATTCCACATATGGACAAACAGATGAGTTATTAAAGCAATCCATCAAACTAAAATCAGGTGAAACCTTAAAACCTAAGGAAGTGATATATTCACGAGCACTGCCTGATACTGACTCCTACTATGTTATGTCAGATGAAAACTATGAAGAATTACAAGCTACTCTTTCTTGGGAAGAGAAGTATCATGCCTGGCAGGTAACAAAAGGTGAAGAAAACATATTAGAAGCTTCTAAAACATTAGCAGAAACAATGCAACGTTATCAATTCACTGCTGTCGAGTACGAAATCTATGAAATTAATAAAGCTTTTGGACTTGTAATGTTTGTCGGACTGTTTATTGGAATTGTCTTTTTCGTCTCTGCGGGCAGCTTCCTGTATTTCCGTCTTTATGCTGACTTAGATGAAGACAAACAAAAGTTCAAAGCCATTTCAAAAATAGGCTTAACTGAAAAAGAATTAAAGAATGTCCTGACTAGGCAAACGGCGATCCTTTTCTTCGCACCAATAGTTGTCGCACTCATTCATGGAGCTGTTGCACTTACCGCATTGTCAAACATGTTTTATTTTAATCTTGTGAAACAGTCTGTGACGGTATTAGGTGTATTCTTAGCGATACAAATTGTATACTTTTTCATTGTTCGATTTTTTTATACGAAACAGGTTAAAAGCGTGCTTTGATAAGGCTTTTTTTGAAACTTCTCGGATTAAAGAGGAGTTTCATTTTTTTATCTTCAAAGAATTATTTCCATTATTTTGTTGAAATGAATGAGAATTTCCATTATGATAATCTTAGCTACTTTGCAATGCAATATAGCTAACTTTTTAGTCTGGTATCTTGTAAAACAAGATAGTGAGGTGATGTGATGTCAATACGAAGTCAATTATTAAAAGGAGTTCTAGATGCGTGTGTGATGGCTATTGTAAAAAATCAAGCTGTATATGGGTATGAGCTATCTCAAAAATTACAACATGCGGGATTGCCTGATATTAGTGAAGGGACAATTTATCCGGTGTTACTTCGGCTTCAGAAAAACGGATGTATACGAAGTGAAATGAAAAAATCTCCGTCAGGGCCTAATCGGAAATATTATTTTTTAACCGAAGAAGGAGAAGAGGAATTGGAACGGATTTCAAATGAATGGTCACTTATAACCAATTCAGTTAACAATTTATTAAATAGAGGTGAAAAAGAATGAGAAGTGCAAAACAGTTAATTCATGAAAACAATGAAAAACGTGAGTTATTGACCGCTGAGAATAAACAGCTTTATGAAGATTTTTTGATCTATATGCGAACAGAATTACGAATAGCCGAATATGAAAGTGAGGAACTCCTAATGGATATTTTAGATCATCTATTAGAAGCCCAGGAAAATGGAAAAGATGCAACAACCTTGTTCGGCTCAAAACCAAAAGAATATGCAGAAGAACTAATAGCATCACTCCCTGAAGAAAAGAAACGCTATGTTTTTCCTTTTGTTATTTCACAAGTTTTCAATTTGCTCGGTTTGTTTTGCTTCATTTATGGGCTCGGACAACTAATTTTACCTTATTTTATAGAAATACCCCAAAGTATATCGCTTGGAAATAGTATAGGGCTTATCATGATCATATTGGCCATGACATATTTCGGCATCATTGTATTTTTTAAACTAATTCGCTCAACACTTTTCACACAAAATAAAAAGCAAACCCGGCATACAATGTGGAAAGCAGGCTTATTAGGTGGTGGATCATTTGCAATCATCATGCTTTTGACCTGGATCCTTCCGGACTTTGGCCCTGAGGTTAAGGTAGAGTGGTGGCTGTATTTCATCATTGGATTCATTTTGGTCGTGTTAAGTAAATTCACAGGTCTAGTAAATTCACAAACTCGTTTTGTTAATTGAAAAAAAAGTGTCTGATACCTAGTAATTAAGCATCAGACACTTTTCTTAGTCAACGTTTAACCTGATTAAACATCCAATCGATCATTTCTTTGTTGTCATAAGCAGGGACCCATGATCCATGATTATAGCCTAGTTCCGTAGGATATTCTGTGTAAATAGGATTTCCACCAGCTTCATTGATCGCTTCAATCGCATTTCTCGTGTAGGAAACAGGGATTACAGCATCATCTTCAGCATGAAACGCCCATAGTGGTTTGTCCTTTAATACATGGACTTCTTCCGGATTCCCACCACCGGCAATTGGTACCATCGCCGCGAAAAGGTCCGGGTATGCAACATTTAAATTAAATGTTCCGTAACCACCCTGTGAAAGTCCTGTAGAATACAGTCGATTAGTATCAATATTGTATTCTTGTATGACTTTTTGAAGGATGTTATAAGCTGTTCCTAAATCCTTAGAGAATTCAAATACTCTAGCTAAATCAACAACATTATCTGAATTTCGTGTGATGCCGAAGCCTCCATCATGTTGATTTCTAGCCTGAGGTGCCAGGACAAAGGCAGGGTGTTTTGCTTGATTTTCTGGTGCTGCCCATATCACCGCACCATCATTTGCCAGCAATTGCTTTTCATTGTCATCACCTCGTTCTCCACCTCCGTGAAGAAATAAAACGAGTGGATAAGCTACATTTGGATCATAATTTTCTGGGATATATAAACGATATGGCATGTTTTGATATTCAAGTATCAAAAACTGATCGGCTATTTCTTGTCTATTAACAAAGTCATAAGTCAATGTTACCACCTCACTGCTAATTTTTCCGTAACTTTTGGTAAGGGCATGTTCGTTCACATTTCCGCGCAAAGCAAAAGCTTTAATCATTACATCTTCATTGACAGTAATAGGAGCTGTATACAATTTGCTTTTTTTCGTAGGTGTACTACCATCTACTGTATAGTAAATTTTAGTGCCGGGAGTGTTGCTTTTTAATGTTATCTGCTGTTCCTTGTAATACTGGCCTGGTTCATGAGATGAATTAGGTGGTTGGACTTTTCCGTTGTTGTTGCCATTACTAGCAAATGCAGGTAAGGTGAATAGCAAGATCAAAGAAAGTGTGAGAAGCAAACTACTTATGAATACCTTTACTTTGTTATTTAACACATAAATCCCCTCCAAGCTCAGTTTAATAAAACAGAAAGTGTGAAAGCAGGTCTCGAAAATTTCAGGAACGATTTTGTTAACGCTTACATACTATTACGAAAAAAATTAAGCTGTCAATATCAATCTTTTACACTTTCAAATGAAAAAAGTAGATTTTTCCTGTTAAAATAAGGGTCAATCATATAAAAAAATATTTTTGTTTCTATGAAAATTCAAATTCAAGTTTAGGAGGAGGTTGGGCATTGTCTTACGAAAACTTTAAAGGGCTTTCGATAGAAGATCAATTAGAGTGGTATAAAGCTGCGATTTATTCGATTCATGATGGAGTACTTGTCATAGATTCAAAAGAAATTGTTCGATTAATTAATCCGGAATATACACGAATTACAGGAGTTAAGCCAAAAGACATCATTGGAAAACCACTTCGAGTTGTCCGCCCAAAGGCTCAACTTGCTGAAACCCTTAAAGACGGTAAAGAACGAATCGGTGTTTATCGAAAAGAGGGAAATGTAGAATATGTAGTTGATATGGCACCAATTCTTTTACACGATGAAATGATTGGAGCTGTTTCGATTTGTAAAGGATTAACGGAGGTACATACACTTTCAAAGGAACTGGAGAAAAATAAGCAAAAACTATCACAATTGAAAGAGAAGATGGGGACTTTATATCAAGCGAAATACACATTTGAACAGATTATCGGTACTGATGGTGGCCTGAAAGATGCTGCTTACTTAGGAAAAAAAGCGGCGAGCTCAAACTTACCGGTTTTAATTGTTGGTGAGAGTGGAACAGGAAAAGAACTCTTTGCTCAAGCTATACATAATGCCAGTCCGCGTGCTGATCGCCCGTTTATTCCAGTGAACTGTGCCTCGATTCCTGCTTCACTAATTGAAAGTGAGTTATTTGGATATGCGGAAGGTACCTTTACAAGTGCGAAAAAAGGTGGAAAGCTGGGACTTTTTGAAATCGCCAACTCCGGAACAATCTTTTTAGATGAAATAGGAGAATTATCATACGATTTACAGGCAAAGCTTCTTCGCGTTTTACAGGAAAATACACTTCGGCGTGTAGGGGAAGCGGGTGAAAGGCAAATTGATGTCCGTGTAATTGCTGCGACCAATCGTGACCTTCACCAACTGATCGAGAAAAAACGTTTTCGTGAAGACTTGTATTATCGGCTAAATGTCTTACACCTTGAGATCCTTCCACTTCGAAAGAGAAAGCAGGATATTCCCGATATTGTTGATTATATTTTAAATAAACATGCCATCCATTCTGAAAAAGAACAATCTTATGAGTTACATGAGTCAACTCTTGCTATTTTTCAAGCATATGATTGGGTAGGAAACGTTCGCGAATTAAAAAATACAATTGATTTTGCTGTTTGTATGACAGATACAAACGTAATTTTACCAGAGCATTTACCAAGTAATTTCCATAGTAGTACGATATATAAATCAAATAAGCAGACAAGTTATTTGTTAAAACAGGCTGTTGAAGAGACTGAACGAAACGTAATCATAGAGGTGTTGAAAAAACATGGATCAGAACTCGACGATAAGAAAAAAGCTGCCAAAGTATTAGGAGTGTCTTTAGCTACTCTTTATAACATAATGAAAAAATATCATATAGGTGATTTCTAATAAATTAGAAATGAGGATACTGTATTCTAAAATTTTAGAATACAAGGAAAAATCTATACTAAATTAACAAAAAAGAAGTTTTACATTTGTTATGATTTCTAAAAAATTAGAAATCTTTTTATAAAACGCTTACAATTAGGCGTTTTTTATTTTGGCATAAAAGTTGCATTACTTATTATGGAAGAAGGGAAGATTGTTACAACGTATATTAAGAACAGTAGGAAGTTGTGCGGTAACAAATACCGTTTAGTCATATGAGAGGTGAGAGATGTGTTAAAAATAGGTAGTGGTGCTGGATTTTCAGGTGACAGGCTGGAACCGGCGGTTGAACTAGCTAAAAAAGTAGACTTAGATTATTTAGTTTTAGAGTGTTTAGCAGAAAGAACGATTGCTATTGCTCAAAAGGAAAAGATAAAAGATAAAAATAAGGGGTATGATCCGCTGCTTGTTGATCGGCTACAAGCATTATTAACAGTTTTGAATGAGAAGCGGTTTCGAATTGTTACCAATATGGGCGCGGCCAACCCAATTGCAGGTGCGAAAAAAATTCTTGAGATTTCAAGGGAAATGGACATTGCCTGTAAGGTTGCTGTCGTAACAGGTGATGATGTAATCCTAGAGCTTGATAGTGAAAACGATATTCTTGAAAACAATCATAAACTAAAAGATTACAAAGTGATCTCTGCCAATGCATATCTTGGGGCAGAGGCACTTCTCCCGGCATTGAAAACAGATGCAGATATTATTATAACAGGCCGGGTGGCTGATCCATCTTTATTCCTTGCACCAATGGTTCACCACTACAACTGGTCCCTTGAGGACTATGAACGATTAGGTCAAGGGACTATCATTGGGCATTTGCTTGAATGTGCAGGCCAAATTACAGGGGGGTATTTCGCTGATATAGGAGAAAAGGAAGTTGATGGATTAGCTGAATTGGGATTCCCTTATGCCAGCATTGATCGAGATGGCACAGGCATTATTATGAAAACCCCACATTCAGGTGGAATTGTAAATCTAAGAACAGTTAAGGAACAATTACTATATGAAGTTCATAATCCAAGTCAATACCTGACACCTGATGTAACGGCAGACTTTTCCAATGTAACGCTAACTCAACTTGAAAAAAACAAAGTAATGGTCACAGGAGGTAGCGGGAGAAAAAAACCTGATTCTTATAAAGTTTCAATTGGTTATCATGCAGGATATATAGGAGAAGGAGAAATTTCCTATGCAGGCACGACATCTGTTGAAAGAGGCAGGATGGCTGAAGAAATTTTAAGAAAAAGACTTTCTAACTCAATTCAAGATTTAAGGGTTGACCTAATCGGACTTTCCTCTGTTCATAGGACAAATTTAGGGAATGAACATCCTTATGAAGTGAGGGTTCGAGCAATAGCACTTTGCCCCACAAGAGCGGATGCCATTTCTATAGGAAATGAAGTGGAAGCACTCTATACAAACGGGCCATATGGAGGTGGAGGTGCTAGAAAAAGAGTTTCAGAGTGTGTTGGTGTCGTGTCTACGTTACTAGAAAGGGAACGAGTCGATAAAAAAGTGAAAACGGAGGTTTTACAAAATGGATGGGAAATCAATCAAACTCTATAAAGTAGCACATAGCAGAGCTGGTGATAAGGGAAATACATCCAACTTATCGTTGATTCCTTACAATGAAAGTGACTATGAATGGATCGGTCAAGAGATAACAGCAAAAAGAGTAAAAGAACATTTACATGATATTTTCGATGGTGATGTGATCCGATATGATTTACCGTCCATTAAATCCTATAATTTTGTTTGCAAAAATAGTTTACTAGGCGGTGTCACAACTTCACTCGCATTAGATACCCATGGTAAAAGTTTAAGCAGTGCTTTATTAGAGATGGAGATTTCTCTTCCCGGATAGGGGGAGTCTTTAATGTAATGTAAATGCTTAAAATAATAGGGGGGGAATTCATGGTTGCGACATTGGGTTTTTTAACAATTATGGTGTTTTTGCTTTTGATTTTAACGAAAAAGGTCTCCGTTATTGTCGCGTTAATTATTGTTCCACTAGTATTTGCTTTGATAGGAGGATTTGGTTCTGAGTTAGGGACACTTATGCTAGATGGTATTCTAAGTGTAGCTCCCACAGGAATTATGTTAGGGTTTGCCATTTTATTTTTCGGTGTTATGAACAATGCCGGGTTATTTGACCCTATCATTTCAAGAGTATTAAAAATGGTGAAGGGAGATCCTTTAAAAATTGCAGTTGGAACAGCTGTTATTGCTATGGTTACTCATCTTGATGGCTCTGGCGCCTCAACTTTTTTAATTACAATACCTGCACTTCTCCCTTTATACGATAAATTGGGAATGAGTCGCTTAGTTCTTGCCGGTGATGTAGCTTTGGGAGCAGGGGTTATGAATATTATGCCATGGGGTGGACCGACCGCAAGAGCTGGGAGTGCATTGGAGATCGATCCTGGAGCGATTTTCACACCTCTCATTCCAGCCATGATTGCAGGAATTATTTGGGTACTTTTTGTTTCCTATATTCTTGGGAAAAGAGAGAGAAAACGCTTAGGTATTAAGGATATGGAATATAACTATGATCAAGAGCTCTCGGATGAAGAAAGAAGCATGAGAAGACCTAAACTATTTTGGATCAATCTCACTATCACCGTATTAGCTATTGTTGCTCTTGTCAAAGTTTGGTTACCTCTCCCAATTGTCTTTATGGTTGCTTTTGCGATTGCCTTACTACTTAATTATCCAAAACCACTGGATCAACAAGAACAAATTAAAAGCCAGGCACTTGGCATGGTTACTGTCATTTCTATTATTTTTGCAGCAGGTATATTTACCGGAATCCTAAGCGGAACAGGGATGATTGAAGAAATGGCATTGGCAATGGTGAATATTATTCCTGAAGGTGTTGGGGGATCAATGGCCATACTAATTGCCGTCATCAGCATGCCAATTAGTCTTCTTTTTACCCCGGATGCCTATTACTTTGGAGTATTGCCGGTATTAAGTCAATCCGCAGAGATGTATGGAGTCGCTCCAATTGAAATGGCTAGAGCATCGATCCTGGGTCAAATGACAACAGGATTTCCGTTAAGTCCATTAACAGCATCAACTTTCCTCCTTATTGGTTTAGCAGGAGTCGAATTAGGAGATCACCAACGCTTTATTTTCAAATGGGCATTTGGGACAACAATCGTTATGGCGATCGTGGCAGTTATTATAGGTGTTATCTAACTGTCATGAACGAATAGAAGGATATTTCTCATACATTATTATTAGCCAACTTATAAAGTTGGCTTTTTGGCGTAATTATCCGGAAAGATGGAGTAGGGTTTCTGCTCTTGACTGGATTAGCTAAAACGACCAATGTTATATTAAATAATATAGAAGGAAAATGATTTAATAAATGGTTAGTTATAATAAAAAACAAGAGGGATCAAATGACCAAGCATATAAAAGAAACACAAGCAAAAAAAATACTAACGGAAGCTAAAGGATATTTAGACGTTGGATTTACACATTCATTAAATCCATACAGCGGCTGCGGTTTTTCCTGTTTGTACTGTTATGTTCGAGAAATGCCTATTCAGCGTTTCAAAGACATACCCTGGGGAGAATGGGTAGATATAAAAACAAATGCAGCAGAAAATTACCGGAAAGAAATACAGAGACTTCGCAAAAAAGAGAAACCGGTGAACATTTTTATGTCTTCAGCCACAGATCCATATCAGCCAATTGAACGGAAAGCAACCATCACTCGTCGGCTTCTAGAAGAAATGATTGACCATCCACCTGATTTTCTTCAAATTCAAACACGAAGTCCTCTCATCAAAAGGGATATTGATTTGCTCGTTATATTGAAAGAGAAATGCAATGTAATTGTATCAATGACAATTGAAACAGATCGGGAAGATATTAAAAGATTATTTGCCCCATATGCACCCGGAATAACATTGCGGTTAAACGCTATGAAAGAACTTCGCGACGCACGAATACCAACACAAGCATCCATTTCTCCTGTATTACCCTTCACACCCGACTTTCCAAAAGCTTTACAAGGAAAGGCAGACCATATTTGGATCGATACATTGAGTATTGGCGATGGTTCAATGGGAAAACGTTCAGAGAAATTAGGTATGCCAACGTTATTTGAGGAACATGGTCTATCTAAATGGTATCGGAAAGATATTCACGTAGCCGTGGAAAAATATTTTAAAAAATACTTTCCTCGTGAAATGGTTAGAGTTTCTAAAAATGAAGCGTTTCTGAAGTGAAAAGCTTGTTAGCTTTCAACAAGATAAAATATAATAGCCCTTATTTTCATATGAAATGGATACTGTTCAAAAATGGATATAAAAGAATAATTAGGTAAAAATAAGTAAGAGTTATTTTTACCTAATTATTGTCCATATGCGGGGTCTTATTATGAAGAAAAATTGGAAAATGTATATGTTACTGATAATGCCATGGTTATCTGTCATAAAGCTGGGTAAACAATCGTTTATTAGGTACCTGCCAACAATTGTTTTTAGTGATTTGATTATAGCATTAATAAGTGAATTATCGCGGAAATTAAAATGGTGGAAAGTTAAAAATCCTATCATACCTAAGTTAGCAACAGATGTATCATTTGTATTTGGTCCTTTTACGATTCTTAACTTTTGGATCTTTAAATTAACGTATAAAAAATTTTGGTTATATTTGCTGACTAACATTATTTCTGATTATTTATTTGCTTATCCACTAACATCCTTAGCAGAAAAACTGGGTGTTTACAAAATGGTGAAAATGAGCCGCAAACAGCTTTTTCTTTTAAGTATTGCAGTAGCTAATTACCTTTACCAGGCTTTAATTGTTGAAACACCGAGAAGAGAACAAAGTAATAGAAATAACGAACCATAAAACTGTAAATTGTAAATGCTACACTACAATAATTCAGGTGTATTTGGGGATGAATATATTAATGGGTTGTAGAAGAATGGAGGGAACGAACTTGAAAACAAGCAGATTCCTTTTTCCTCCTAATTAGTAATAAAATAACCTAAAAAAGCTCATTCTAAATATACTTTCTAAGTTTATGTCTTACTAGGAGGATCTAATGGTTAACAACAACTTAAAGAAAGCAGAAAGAGGAGTATGGATCAGCATTTTAGCTTATGTTTTCCTTTCAGCAGTTAAGTTAATAGCTGGTTTTATTGGAAACTCAGATGCATTAAGAGCTGATGGATTAAACAATTTAACAGATGTGATTGCATCAGTTACAGTTTTAATTGGCTTAAAGTTTGCCCAAAAGCCTGCGGATGAAAATCATAAGTACGGTCACACCAGAGCAGAGACGATCGCTTCGTTAATTGCTGCAATGATCATGTTTATTGTAGGAATACAAGTTATTGTGGATGCTTTTAAAAATTTTACTTCTCCAACGGAAAGTACACCAGAATTATTTACTGCATTTGTTGCTTTATTCGGTGCCGTTTTTATGTATTTTGTTTATCGATATAACCGAAAATTATCAAAAAAACTTGAAAGTAAAGCATTATACGCTGCTGCCCAGGATAACCGCTCAGATGCATTAGTTAGTATAGGGGCAGTTATTGGGATCGTGGGTTCATATTTAGGATTTGCCCGTTTGGATTCTATTGTGGCTGCCATCGTCGGACTTATTATTTGTCATACTGCATGGGGAATCTTTAAGGAAGCCGTCCATGATTTAACAGATGGCTTTGATGCCGAGAAATTGAAAGAAATAGAAGAAGAAATCAAAAACACACCCGGAGTTACACTCGTTAAAGACCTAAAAGCACGCGTATCCGGCAATCAAACAACTGTCGACGCAATTATTTTCGTCAAATCAACCCTTACAATCATCGAAGGACACAACATCACCGACAAAATCGAACAACGACTCCGTGACACATACAACATCGAACGCGTCCACATACACGTCGAACCAAATTAGGGACAAGGGGACAGGTCAACTGTCCCGACTTCCTCGATTTCCTGCAGTGAATCCTTCTTTTACACCACATCAATGTACTTTCATTTTTATTGCATAACCCGATCCCATGTTATATCAAAAACCTTTTTCCAAAGCATCCACAGAGTGACAATCGAAATAACTAAATAAACATAGATCCCATAACTAAACAATGTACTGATAAAATGCAGACCAGCAAATAATCCGGCAATTAGCATTAAACCAAATACAAGTGCCCCATTATTTTGATTTACATGTTCAAATGACTCAGAAAAAGGTAGTGATTTTTTTAGAATCATAAAACAAATGACAGCATATAGACAAGAATTGATAAAGACGACAATTAGATCTGGCAGAACTTTCACACCAAATAATGCAAGAAAAAGTCCACATAGCAGCAAGTAAACAGGCAAATATAATTTAAAAATAAAAGCCTTTATTGTGCCCCTGAACATCGGCTTTAACTGCACAATAGGCGCCACCCTGTATATCCATGAGCCTTTATACTTTCCTGAAAACTTCAAAAGCATCATAGTGGTCGGGATAATGATTAAACTAAAGTAAATGGATAAATATGAATTGCTGTTGGATATCTGATCAAAATCAGTATTAAAACCATTCATAATAAAAATAAACGGGATAACAACGGAAAATCCCAAAGATGGATAAACTTTCAATTTGAAATCTCGTTCATTTTTCATCATTAAACCAGCAAATCGGAAAAAGGTTCTTTCCTCATGTGTTCGACAAATGAGTTTAAGGAGCAATTGACTAAGTTTACTCCGTCTTTTTTCTTTTGCTTTCCCTTGATCTGTAAGCTTTTGAAGGTTTTGCTCAAAAGCGGGATTAAATTTTATATATAGCCAGAGTGATAGAAGAGGGAATATGACCCCTAAAGCTGAAAATAATAGATAAATCGGCTGGAAATCACCATTCATAATCATATCCATGATTGCACCATACCACATTGGAATAATAAATACCTGCCACCATTGCGGTTCAAATGAAATGGCAAGGTCAATAATAACAAAAGAACGAGCAAGCAATTGATACCCGATCATAATCGCAAGCGAAAGGAAAATTTGAACATAATTAATGATATCTTTTAATTTTTCTCCATCGAAAAATAGTAAAATAGACAAATAGATAAGTGCTGTAAGCCCAACGACAAATATGTCTATGAGGAGAATGTTAATCACTGATACTAAGAAGAAAATCAATCCATTCTTAACAAGACCAACTATTAAAGGAATTCCTACAAGCGCAATCGTAAGGAAAAAGAGATAAATCATTACATGAACCATTTTAGCTGTGCTAATGGTTCTTCTATTAACAGGCTTTGGAAACAGGATATTTCGATCACGTATGTCCAGCAGTACAGAAGAAAAGTCGGAAATCATTGATGTCATAACAAAGAAGGTAAAAATTCCATAGAAGAGGCTCATTTGAAAAAGATAAGAATCTCCTATAAATAAAAAAGGAATCATAAACAGTCCGAATAAAACATAAATCCATAAAGATTTTATATACTGATTGCTGGTTTCCTTGTCTTTCTTTGGAGCATTTTGAGAGAATATAGTTGGAATCCGCCGGCCATCCATTGTCAATTTTACTTGAAGTATTTTTCTCATACTCTTGTAGTCTATATCAAAGCTTGTGAAAACTTTCTCTAATCGATCTAATATCTTAAGTGTGCGAAAATCCTTCATTTTTACATCTCCCTTACAACAGAAACAAATCGTGAGCCAAGTTCTTTATGTTCACTAAATCCGGTCAGTTGGGTGAAAATTTGTTCAAGAGTCCCATCCTTGTTTTCTTGATTCAACTCTTCAAATGGACCATCAGCCGCTATTTTGCCTTCATGTAGAAGAATAATTCTGCTGCTTATTTTTTCAACCACATCCATAATATGTGAAGAGTAGAAAATCGTTTTTCCCTGTGCAGCAAGCTGGGTCATAATTTCTTTGAAAACCATCACACTGTTTGCATCCAGTCCATTAATTGGTTCGTCAAAAAACAAAAGTTCAGGATTATGTAGTAAGCTTGAAATAATTAAAAGCTTTTGGCGCATTCCTTTTGAATAAGACACAATGCGGGAATGATAAACTTCACCGATACCAAATAGTTCCATTAGACGTTTAGCCTTATATTCAGCAAGGTTGGAATCGAGTCCATACAATTCACCAATAAATGTAAGGTATTCATGACCAGTTAAATTATCATACACCTCAGCAATTTCCGGAACATATCCAATTTTTCGTTTATACTCAATACTTCCATCTGAAATATCTTGACCGAATAGTTTGACCTCACCTGAGTATTCGTTTTCAATACCCAGCATAATTTTAACAGTCGTACTTTTTCCTGCTCCGTTTGGACCAATATAACCAATAATTTCGCCACTTTTCACTTGAAGTGATACACCATTTAATACAGTCTTTGGACCATAATTTTTTTTCAAGTCATTAATTTCTAATATCATATCTCTCATATCCTGAAACCCCCACTTTTTCCATATCATACTAAATAATACGAATGAGATATCAAAATAGTTTCACATTTTGTACATATTGAAAAACCTTGCAAAATGCAAGGTTAAAGATTAGTTGAAAACAAAAAGCCAACTTTTAAAAGTTGGCCGTTATTTCATTCTGTATATCAAATCTTGTAATTTAACTAATATAAACGAATTTTCCAAACTCTGGATTTCATATAGACCATTACCATGTTCATGAAAAATGAAATGGATCCGACTGTTATAAATAACTTTTTGTCCAAATTTAATATATATCCATCCTTTGTTAGTTTAGAATAATTATAACATATATATGACACACATACGAGTTTAATAACCACAACCAACACTCATAGTGTTGGTCGCCTGATTTTATATACATATAGACAAGTTATTTTCACTTGCTCAAATTTTTCAACCATCCAAATTTTCAAGACGCTATTTCGACCACTTTTCCCCTTAATTCAACCACTCTCTATGAATATTCAATCACTAACTCAATCTTTCCAACCAATCCTCAATTCATTTCTTCATAAAAAGTAATTCTATTAAAGAAAGGATCTATCACTGTCAACTCAACAGTATTCCATGGTGACTCCTCTAGAGCCGGATTGGAAAAAGCATACTTTTTTGCTTGAAGTATAGAATGAAATTGTTTTATATTGTCTATTTTAATTCGAATTGCACTGCCTGGAGAAGAGTCACCATGATGTTCTGAAAGGTGTAAAATATTATGATCTAAAGATATTTGGCAATAGATAGGCATATTTTCTTCATATTGATGGGTCCAATCTATTTTAAAACCTAAGAAATCAATATAGAATTCCTTTGCCTTTTCCAGTTCAAACATTCTTAAAATAGGTGTAATCACGATTCTTACACATCCTTTATATATAATCATCTTTCTATTTTACTTATAACATGACCGACGTCACATGAGTAGATACTTTTTAAATGCTTTATTGTGGTTTATATTTACGTGAAGGAAATATAGAAAGCTTAGAGAATAACATTATATAGTTATTTGAGATTACTAGATAAACGGATCTCATTTAATTAAAATGCTTATGATTAACTCTTTACCTAGTACTATTCTTTTAATGATAAACCAATCTAATGAGGTGAATGGAATGCCAAAAGTGGTTATGACTTTCCCAGAAGGAAAGCATAAAGTACTGACGATGAGCTATGATGATGGAAAAGCGGCCGATAGACGGCTAGTAGAAATTTTTAACCGATATGGGATAAAGGGGACTTTTCATCTTAATTCCGGTCTGTTTGGAACAGGTGACAGAATTCCTGAAAACGAAGTGGCTGAGCTATACAGAGACCATGAAATATCAGCACACACTTTGACACATCCAACTATTGCGAGGTCTCCTAAAGAACAACTTCTGCATGAGATATTGGAAGACCGTAAAAATCTGGAGAGAATCGCAGATTACACAGTTAGAGGAATGTCCTATCCAAACGGTTCTTATAATTCATACATAAAAGAACTACTACCTTATTTGGGAATTGAATATTCAAGAACCGTCAATAGTACCGGTGATTTTTCCATACCTGATGATTTGTTTGAGTGGAATCCAACCTGTCATCATAATAAAGAGTTAATGCAACGAGCTGATGATTTTCTTAATCTCCATAAAAAGCAATATCTATATATGATGTATGTATGGGGTCACAGTTATGAATTTGACAACGATCAAAACTGGGATCTAATTGAAAACTTCTGTGATCATGTTGGTAATCGGGACGATATCTGGTACGCAACAAATATTGAAATTGTGGATTATATGAAAGCATTCAAAAACCTCAAATTTTCAGCAAGCAGCCAGTTTGTCTTCAACCCATCAGCCATGTCGGTTTGGCTAAGTGTGGATGAAAAGATCTTTGAGGTAAAAGGAGGGAGTCAGCTTCTGCTAACTGAAGAAGCTTTGACAGAGTAAGCACTAACATAGTGAGCAGGATAAAATGACTATTTTTTATCCTGTTCTAGTAACTCAATAATTCTATCAAGCTTTTTTTCAATTTCATTATCTTTTTGAGACTGCGGATTCTTCGAAAGGAGAGATCGAACAAGAAAAAAAACGACAGCAAAAATTCCGAACATAAAAATAAACATTAATAGCTGAAATACAACATCACCAATATTCATATAAATACCTCTCTTAACAAGTTTTGGGAATAGTGTATCACAAATTCCCTTTAGAGAGTGAAGTATGATTCATTATTTTAAAACTAAAAACGCAAAAAATTACTTGGTGACACTCGATTTTTTCGATTATTTATTAAAGCGATACATTCTGCCAATTGCTCAACTCCTGCTTTAATTTGATTTTCCTCGACTTGAGAGATACTTAATCGCAAGAGATTTTCTTTTTTATATTCTGGCAAAAACATCCGGATCGCATCATCAACAAACACATTTTTCTCATTCAGCAAAAGAACGACCTGTTTTGCTGTTATATGTTCCGGCAAAATGACGGATAGATAAAAACCGGAAGTCGGTTTAGTGAACTGAGTATGATCTGGTAACAGTAATTCACACGATTCTTGAAGAATGTCCATCTTCCTTTTATATACATGTTTAATTTTTTTCAGATGTTTATTAAACATACCGCTTTTCATATAGACTTCAAGTGCTCCTTGAGAAAGGGCGGAACTATTAAAATCCAAACTGAATTTATATCGCAAAAAAGTGTTGATCAAAAACGTTGGAAGTACAACAGCAGCAACCCTTAATCCTGGTAGGAAAACTTTTGAAAAGCTTTTTATATAAATAACTCTCCCGGAAGGATCAAACGAATAGAAAGGATCCGATTTTGCATTAAGATCAAGGTCTCCTAAAAAATCATCCTCCACAATATAAACATCGTATTTTTCCGCTAATTCAACAATTTTTTTCTTTTCTTTATTCGTATAACTATGTCCAAGCGGATTGTGAAAACGGGGAATGACATAGAAAAATTTTATATCATTATTCCGGAATATATACTCAAGACGCTCAAGATCAATGCCTTCCATCGTTAAATCAACGGCTAATGCTTTTGCTGATTGTAAAGAGATCGATTCAAGGAAACCGAAATAGGTAGGCTGTTCAATAAGAATATTGTTTTTCCCATTAGGAAATGGCATAGAAATGAGTAAGTGCAGAGCTTGTTGTGAACCAGAAGTGATGACAATTCTTTCAGGTTGAGTGAAAACTTGGAGATTTCGCAAATATTTCGCCAACTGAACTCGTAATGAGTAAAGCCCTTGTTGATCAGAATATGTAAATAGTTCACCTTTATATTGTTCTATTGCTTCATTCATACAATGCTGAAAGTCTTTATAAGGCATAACATTTTTATCTGGACCAGCAGACAAGAAGTCGATTACATCATGCACACTTGCTTTATCCTGAAATTCTTTCATGACATAAAAGCCGCTTTTAGGTATGGAGTAGATGTAATGTTCTTTTTCAAGTTCTTCGTAAGCTTTAATTACTGTATTTTTGCTGCAAGAAAAATAATCAGATAACTGTCGGACAGAAGGAAGCTTATCACCTGCATGAAGTGATCCCTCTGCAAGTCGAATCTTTATTTCTTCCATTATCTCCGTATATTTTAAGCCCATCCGTATATCCTCCTCAATCTGTACCCGTACAGATAGGTGAAACAATTGTTTATTTCTACCATGTGTACCTATTAATATGTTAATTATATCAAAACTGTATCTTGAATCATGCAGAATATAATACTAAGGAAAAAGGTAGGTAGGAAAGCATGCAGAATGAAAAAAGGGAGAAAATTGGATTTTTGTTAGGAACTATAGGTGTTATTTGTTTTAGCTTAACACTTCCTGCTACAAGAATTGCTGTAGAATATTTTGGAACAACAATCGTTGGCTTAGGAAGAACAGTTGTTGCGGCTTTTTTGGTTGCAATCATATTCATCGTTCGAAAAGAAAAACTTCCGACACCACGTCAATTCAAAAGCCTCGGAATTGTTGCTTTTGGAGCAGTATTAGGATTTCCGCTTCTCACATCTTGGGCAATGGAGTCCTTGCCTGTGTCTCATGGAGCAGTAGAGGTCGCTTTGTTACCATTAGCTACAGCGGGATTTGCCATGTTAAGAGCCGGAGAAATTCCATCAATAAAATTCTGGATTTCTAGTTTAATAGGGTCTTTTGCTGTCATTATATATGCCTTTCATTTAGGTTTCGGTCACTTACAATTTGCTGATTTAGCCATACTGGCAGCTGTGCTAATTCTTGGACTTAGTTACGCAGAAGGTGGAAAATTAGCAAAGGAATTAGGAAGTTGGCAAGTCATTGCGTGGGCAATTTTGATTGGTGCACCGTTTTTCATAATTCCTGTGGGGTTACATCTTACAATTGAAATGCTTCATGCACCCATTCAGGCATGGGTCAGTTTTTTTTATCTCGCAGTTGTTAGTCAATTTTTAGCATATGTTGCTTGGTATAGCGGAATGGCTTTGGGAGGAATAGCAAGAGTAAGTCAGATCCAATATTTACAGCCCTTTTTGATGATTCTCTTTGCAACAGTTTTTCTCGATGAATCGATCACATTCTTTACTATACTCATAGCGTTGGTTGTTGTCCTTTCAGTTATCTTAGGTAAAAATGCTACTATTATAAAAAAGGGATCTCAACCAAAGAAGAACTAAATAGAAGTTACTCTTACTCTTTAGGTCCACGGTTGACATGCAAAACAGATCTTGATAATTTCAGATAAGAATAGCATATAAGGGAAGTAGCTGGGTAAAGAGAATGAAGATATATAAACTAAAGAAAAACTTTAAAGGCTTCAAAAAGGGGACACAATTCTATTTGATTGCTGAATCTGAGTTTATCGGTGTTAAAGACTTTGTATTCCGGACAGAAGATTTGGCAATTCGAATTTCTGTTAATGAAAGTGAACTGTTACAAAATTTTATATTGGTGAGAGATGGATGATTATTGGTCTTTTCATGATCAAATTTATTTATTTACCAGTTAATGATCATTATTTATAAAACCTCTATCTACACAATATTTAAGCGTTATCCTGAAATTATATTGACAAAATTTTATTCTGCATTATAAAGTTGAACATGTTTACAATAATGAAAAAGAATGGAGATTAACATGAAAAAGAAAATTTACTTTAACCATGATGGCGGTGTAGATGATTTAATTTCTTTATTTTTATTATTACAAATGGACACTGTTAAACTTACCGGTGTTTCAGTCATTCCGGCAGATTGTTACTTAGAACCTGCAATGTTTGCAAGCCGGAAAATTATTGATCGTTTTGGAAACGGTGGACTTGATGTAGCAGAATCAAATTCGCGCGCAAAGAATCCGTTTCCGAAAGATTGGCGCATGCATGCGTTTTATGTAGATGCGCTGCCAATACTTAATGAAGCAGGAAAAGTTGTCACACCTGCTGCAGACATACCTGCACATCTTCATTTAATCAAAACCATTCAAGAAACGGATGAAAAGACAACTTTATTATTTACAGGACCGCTTACCGATCTTGCCCGTGCGTTAGATGAAGCACCTGAAATAGAGGAGAAAATTGAACGTCTGGTGTGGATGGGAGGTACATTTCGCGAGGAAGGAAATGTACATGAGCCTGAACATGATGGAACAGCTGAATGGAATGTGTATTGGGACCCTGAGGCAGCAGCCCGTGTATGGGAAACAAACATTGAAATTGATCTTGTTGCTCTTGAAAGTACTAACCAAGTACCGCTTACTTTAGATGTGCGGGAGGGTTGGGCAAGAGAACGGAAAAATCTAGGTGTGGATTTCCTTGGACAGTGTTATGCAATGGTTCCGCCTCTCGTTCACTTTTCAACAAACTCTACTTATTATTTATGGGATGTGTTAACAACTGCGTTTGTTGGTAAACCTGATCTTGTAAAGGTACAAACAATTAACAGCATTGTCTTAACAGAAGGTCCAAGCCAAGGGCGTACAGTTGAAACAGCTGAAGGAAGACCTGTAAATGTCGTTTATGACGTGGACCGTGACGCTTTCTTTGATTACATAACTGAACTAGCTAAAAATGTAAGTGAGGATATCTAAAATGGCAGAAAAAAAACGAGTGATTATTGATACGGATACAGCAGGTGATGATACGATTTCCATCTTAACTGCTCTTCATTATTTTCAGGTTGAAGGCATAATGGTCACCGGTGGAAATGTACAATTTGATCAACAGGTTGAAAATGCACTTTACACTGTACAAGTAGCAGGAAAGAATGAAGAAGTACCCGTATTTAAAGGGTATGAACGTCCAATAATGGGTCTTGGAGAAAACCAGCATCTTACTGTTGAGGATGTTCATGGTAAAGATGGAATGGGGGATTCGTTTTTCGAAAAAGCGATCCAGTCTCCTTCAGAGGGACATGCAGTTGATTATCTAATTGAAACCGTTCATAAATACCCGGGAGAAATACATATATTAGCTATTGCTCCATTAACAAATATTGCCATGGCGATTAAAAAGGATCCGACCATCATTTCGAAAATTCCCCATTTATATATTATGGGAGGTACGAATAATGCATTAGGAAATATAACCCCAAGTGCAGAATACAATTTCTACGTTGATCCAGAGGCAGCGAAAATTGTTCTACATTCGGGTATTCCGATGACAATGGTTGGGTGGGAAATGTGTACTCAATATTCAATTATGAATGATCAGGATCATGAGGATATTGAAGCCTTGGCAACAAAAGGTTCTCAATTTTTTAAAGATGTTAATAAAGTTGTCATGAAATTTAACAAAAGTGTGCATAAATTGAATGGCACAACACATCCGGATACATTACTTGCTGCAGTTGCGGCAAACGAACACATCATGACAAAATCGAATCTCTATCATGTAGATGTTGAAACTGCCGGAGAATTAACAAGAGGTTACAGTCTTGTCGATGTAAATAATCGATTGGAGCGCCCAAAAAATGTTCGGGTTTGTGAAGCTATTGATCAAAAAGCTTTTAAAGAGATGGTCCTGGAAGTGCTGGGAGCAATAAAGTAAATGTTGTAAATGTGGAGAGTGAGTAGTGCAGCACTCTCTTTTTTACATTTAAATAGATTATGATATAGTTTACATATATTGACTTTACCAAGAAAGAGGATCCTATTTTATGAGAATACTATACATAGAAGATGAAGAAGAACTTGGTTCGTGGGTATACCAGGACCTAATAAAACGAGGGTATCAGGTAAATTGGTTAAAAAACGGAGACAAAGCCTTAGAGCTTGCTGATACAACAGATCTTGCCATTCTTGATGTTATGCTACCCGGATTAGACGGTTTTTCCATTGGTAAGCGCTTGAAAAAGACAGTGCCATCTTTGCCTATTATCATGTTATCAGCACGATCACAGGTAGATGATAAGCTGGAGGGTCTTGAATTTGCAGATGATTATATGACAAAGCCATTTCATCCAGATGAGCTTGCTGCAAGAATAAGTGTGTTATTACGCCGTTTTGATCGTATAATGCCTTCAGAAATAAAAGTTCAGCATTTACGCTATCTCCCTAAGCAATATCAGCTTTTTCGGCAAGAAGAAGACGAAGAAATTATCCTAACATCTAAGCAGCTCCAAATCTTCGATTATTTATTAAAGCATGCCGGACAAATTTTGACGAAAGAACAAATATACGAATCTATCTGGGAAGAAGATTATTTTGAAGGTGACAAGACATTAATGGTTCATATCCGTTATCTTCGGGAAAAAATTGAGAAAGACCCTGCCAAGCCAACCATAATCGAAACAATTAGAGGCATTGGCTATAGGTTAAAACAATGAAGCTTCGCAACACATTGCAAACAAAGTACTTAATTTTAATTGTATGCGCGATGTTAATCCTCCCAATTGCCTTTCCACTTGCATCAATGGTTGTTTATATGCCGGCTATTATTGTTCAACACAACGATATGGATGTTTATGATAGTGAAGAAGTTGAAACTGAGTGGCATGAAAAGGCAAAAGAATTAGACAGGCTTACTGAAGCTGAAACGGTAACTGCTTTAAAAGAAACAACAAATAAAATAAAAGAATCCAACGTATTTTGGATAGATGAAAACGGCAAAACTCGTTATATATCCGACAATACAGCAGATATTCCTGAATACTGGACACCAGCCTATACAGTTTCTTTTATGAAACAAAGCTATGGCGGAGATCCATTTACGGTTGTCTCGTTTATCGGAGAAGAAGAAAACAATGGCTTTATTGTTCTGCAAATTGATAGGAAGTACATGGATTACCCAATTCAACAACTTGAATATTATTTTGAAATCATTTATATCGTGGTTGTTGGACTATTGTTACTTTTATTTATCGCTCTTTCATGGCTATTTTTCCGGTCGATTCGAAAACGAATTGTACGACTTCAAACGTCAATGGATGTAGAGGAACAACGAATTCCAGATAAGGTTACCGTTGGTGAAATCGATGAAGTAGGTGAGCTGGAGGTATCCTTTAATAAAATGATTGAACGTTTAGAGGCTAGCAGGTTACGGGAACAAGAGGAAGAGGAGCTGCGAAAAGAGCTTATTGCTAACTTGTCCCACGATCTCCGGACACCTTTAGCCACCATTAGAGCCCACGCCTATACATTAAAAAATGAAAACATTTCTTCTGACGGACAGAAATCAATTGAAATAATCGATAAAAAAATCGATCATTTGCATACGTTAATTGAAAACCTGTTATCATACACGTTATTAACATCAGGGAAATATACCTACAAGCCACAAAATGTTGATGTTAATCGAGTGATACGACTCTCGCTAACAGCTTGGTATCCAATTTTTGAAAAGGAACAGTTTACAGTAGACATCGATTTGTTTGAAGAAACTGTCTTTTGGAAGATGGATCCAAATTGGTTTGAGCGAATTTTAGATAATCTTTTTCAAAATGTAGTGAGACATGCCAAGTCAGGTAAGTATATCAAAATCATGTGTGAAGGGAATTCGATTTATATAATGGATAAAGGACCTGGGATGAAAAACAAGTCAGAACAAGAAGGGGTAGGAATTGGTCTTTCCATAATTGACCTGATGACAAAGGAAATGAACATTACTTGGAACATTGAAACCTCTAGTGATGGAACTACAATATGCCTAACGAAACACTAAAGAGTACGATTGAACAACGTCGTATTCTTTTTTTATGTTTCCATAGATTTAAACAAAATTTAAACATTACCACCACTTCATTTTAAGATTCATTGTTTATCGTGTTAATAGAGGTGATTAAAATGAAGCAATACGTTGTGGAAACAAGCAATTTAACAAAAACATTTAATGGAAAAGCTGCGGTTAATCAAGTGAATCTGTCAATTCCGAAGGGAGCTATATATGGTTTCCTTGGTCCAAATGGAGCTGGAAAAACAACAGCAATCAAGCTGCTTTTAGGATTAATGAAGGAAACAACCGGTTCGATCCAAATTTTTGGAAAAGAATTAAAAAAAGAGAAGCAAACAATCTTACGAAACATAGGGTCTTTGGTTGAATCACCATCATATTATGGAAATTTGTCAGCAAGAGAAAACCTGGAATTACTCCAAATTATTTTACAAACTCCTAAAGAACGAATTGACGAAGTTCTTAATATCGTGCGATTAGAAAAGGATGCAAATCGACCGGTTAAAGGGTTCTCGTTAGGTATGAAGCAAAGACTCGGAATTGCTTCTGCCTTGCTCGGTAGTCCGGAACTGCTTATCCTTGACGAACCAACAAATGGTTTAGATCCATCAGGAATCATTGAAATGCGGGAATTAATTAAAAATTTACCAGAAAAATATGGTGTGACGGTCCTTGTTTCAAGCCATCTTTTATCAGAAATTGACCAAATGGCTACCCAGGTTGGAATTATATCAAAAGGATCTCTTATTTTCCAAGATTCAATTGACGTTTTACGAAAGAAATCTGTGAACAAAATTCGCATCCAAACAAACAATCGTGAGGCTGCTTGGAAAGTCCTCCTTAAAGAGGGCTTAAAAGGGAATGCAGAAGGAGATTATGTATCGTTTAATCAAAGTACAAATAAAGATGTTGCTGCGATGGTTCATGCCCTTGTCCAAAACGGGTTGGACGTGTACCGGGTTGAGGAGGAAAAACGCTCGCTTGAAAGTATTTTCCTCGAGATGACGAAGGAGGCGCAAAGCCTGTGATCCTTCGGTTATTACGAACAGACTTTAAAAAAATATCAATCGGCATGTGGATTCTTGTTTTCTTAGGACCAATTGGGATATTTTCTTTAACAACCGTCAATTATTTGGTCCGCTATGACTGGCTCATCCGTCAAACAGATGATTATTGGCTACAGTTATTGCGACAAATCAATTTATTTCTCACACCTGCTTTGCTTTTAGGAACAACACTTCTTGCGTCTCTTTTTGCTAATATCGAACATAAGACAAATTCCTGGAAACAGTTGTTAGCACTACCTATCAGTAGAGTAAAGGTATATAGCTCTAAATTTATGACAATTAGCTATTTGTTATTTATTTCTACATTGCTGATGTTTATTGGAACAATGGTTTTTGGCACCTTTTTTGATTGGGAGCAAAGCATGCCTATTAAGGAGATTGCAATTAACAGCTTTTATCCTTTTTTTGCTGCCTTGCCAATTTTAGCTTTTCAGTTATGGTATTCTGTTGCATCATCGAACCAAGGTACACCATTAACAATCGGAATTATTGGTTCGGTTGTGTCGATGTATGCCTATGGTGGACCGGAGTGGTTGATTTGGAAATGGCCATTGCTTGAAAATAAATGGCAAATACCAGAAATCAGTGTGTTACTAGGAATCGTTGTCGGTGGGATCATTCTTATCACTAGTCTCATCCATTTTGATCAAAAGGATGTGAAGTAATGCTAAGTAAACTTATTTATACAGAATGGTTAAAGCTTAAAAAATCGAGAGTTTTACAAATTTTGTTTATTAGTCCCATACTCTCAACGATTGCTGCTTATTTTAACTTATTTGAAAATGCAGGAAATGAGTGGATGAATTCATTTTTATCAATGATTATGGTTCAAGCCATTCTTTTCTTGCCCTTACTTGCTGGAATCTTTGCTGCAGCTGTTTGTCTTTATGAGCATGCTGAAGGGGGATGGAAGCAACTATTGGCTTTACCAGTTAATAGGCTCCAAGTATATAGCGCAAAGCTCATCACTGTTTGTACATTTGTAGCATTAACACAAATTCTGATGTTAGCAGGATTGTTTCTTGTGGGAATGTTACATGGTTTCAATGATCCATTTCCTTGGAAGGAAGTGTTCCTTCGTTTATTTATGGGCTGGTTAGGGTGTTTACCAATTATCTCCCTACAATTATGGGTATCTACCGCTTGGTCCAGTTTTGCTGCTCCTGTTGCACTTAATGTCATCTTAACTTTACCAAACATACTCATTGCAAATTCAGAAACATTCGGTCCATGGTATCCTTGGGCACAGCCGTTTTTAGGCATGGTGATGGATCAGCAGTCAGGCTTTACATTTTCTATAGAGACATTGGTATTTGTTATTATTGGTGGTTTTCTCGTCTTTACGGTAGGTGGCATGGTCTATTTTAAACAAAAAGCAGTTTAGTAACAGCATTTATAAAGACAATAAAGAAGTGTATACTCCCACTTCTTTATTGATTTTTCCCCGATGTATAATGAAACTTATTGTTTTAGTTGAACGTAGTAATAGTAGAATTTAATGGCTCAATTAAAATTACATAGTAAATTGGAAGGTGATAAGTCATGACTGGAGCTATTACTCATTTTATTTTATCAATACCTTTCTTGATTTTCGCCTATGTCCTATCAAAAGGAAAAGGAGCCTTTCTGCTTGCTGGTTATAATACGATGTCTGAAGATGAAAAAGCTCAGTATGATGAAGTAGCGTTGTGTAAGTTTATGAGTAAGATCATGTATGGAATCAGTCTTAGCTTATTTTTATGGGCACTTAGCGAAGGTTTAAAAAATCAAATTTTATTTATCATTGGCCTTATTTTATTTATTAGTCTTCTTATTTTTGCATTGGTTTACTCAAATACAGGAAACAGATTTAAAAGGGATAAAACGTGATAAAAGCATGTTTAAAATTTCGTACATGATGGCTTCGTTTCATTTTTTAATCAGTCAAAAAAATCTTCATTTATGTATTGACCTTGACGTTGCGTAAAGGTGTAAAGTGAAATTATCAGGGAGGGATTAGAGATGGAATACACGATCCAAAAACTTGCAGAATTAGCGGGTATCAGTACGAGGACTTTACGATATTACGATGAGCTTGGAATTCTTAAGCCGGCAAGAATCAACTCATCAGGCTACAGAATCTATGGACAATATGAAGTAAATCTCATCCAACAGATTCTCTTTTATCGTGAACTTGGTCTGCAGCTAAATCAAATAAAAGATATCGTGACTGATCCTGCTTTTGACTTCGCAAAGGCATTACATGAGCATCGAGAGCGTCTCCTTGATAAACGAAACCAGTTAGATCAACTAATTGCAAATGTTGAAAAAACAATTGCACATTCAGAAGGGAGAATGAAGATGACTGATCAAGAAAAATTCGAAGGCTTTAAACAAAAAGCTCTTAAGGAAAATGAAGATAAATACGGAAAAGAAATCCGTGAAAAATACGGAGAAGAAACCGTCAAGAAATCGAATGAGAAATTCATGAATATGTCTGAAGTGGAATACGAAAAATCTGTCAATATTGAAAAGGAGATGAGAGAACTATTAAAAAATGCGATGATAACGGGAGATCCTGCTAGTGAATTAGCACAAAGAGCTGCCCAGTTGCATAAACAATGGTTACTGTTCCACTGGCCTTCCTATAGTAAAGAGGCACACGCAGGTCTAGCTCAAATGTATGTCGACGATGAGAGATTTACAGCTTATTATGATCAGGAGCAACCGGGTACAGCTGAGTTTTTGAGAGATGCTATTCAAATTTTTACTGGAGTGAAGAATCATTAAAAGTCTTGTTAACGTAATTCACTTTTGTTAATATTTAAGTAACTATGGATGAAATGGAGGTTTTCCTTTTGACAGCATCAATGAGATTAAGATTCCTAGACTGCAATCGTTAATTGAATACGTTTGTAAGGAACTCTGCCTATGTTCAGAGTAACGGGATTGGTCTGTCTATTTTTAAAGGAAACCATTATTTAGCGGTTTATTAAAAAGAGGGATTATTTTTCCCTCTTTTTTTGATGTCTTTAAAAATATACATCAACAGAGCGGTTCGATGTAGATGGAGATGGGTGAAGAGTTGATTTAAAAAACTTAATAGAAATGAGTTGTTAAAAAAATGAATACAGTAAATAACGATCTCAAGGAGAATTGGTTTAAGAATATTATACTCTTCTTAAGTAGTCAGACGATATCACTATTCGGGTCTTCATTAGTCCAATACGCGATTATGTGGTACATCACGCTGGAGACTGAATCTGGTTTAATGATGACTTTGTATATCATTTGCGGATTTATTCCTACATTTCTTTTGTCTCCAGTTGCAGGAGTGTGGGCAGATCGGTACAATCGAAAAATGCTTATTATGGTAGCTGATGGGCTTATTGCTACAGCAACGCTTATTTTGGCCATTCTCTTTTTAATGGGCTATGATGCCACTTGGTTATTGTTTGTGATGGCAGCAGTACGTGCCTTTGGAACAGGCATTCAAACACCAGCAGTGGGAGCAATTCTTCCGCAAATTGTTCCGAAGGATAAACTAACAAAAGTAAACGGCGCAAATGGAAGTATTCAAGCCATTATCATGTTTGTTTCACCAATGGTAAGTGCGGCACTGTTAGCAACAACATCAATTGAAATCATCTTTTTCATTGATGTCATAACAGCTGTTATCGCGATTTTTACTCTCCTTGCCTTTTTAAAGATCTCTACCCATGAAAAAGCAGCCGAAAAACAAACTACAAGCTACTTAAGTGATTTTAAACAAGGCTTACAGTATATAAATAATCATGCATTTCTCAAAACGTTTTTCTTATTCTTTGCTGTCTTCTTTGTGTTGATGGCACCTGCTGCATTTTTAACACCATTGCAGGTAACACGTACATTCGGTGATGATGTATGGAAATTAACGGCAATCGAAATCGCCTTTTCCATTGGTATGATGATTGGTGGGGGGATTATTGCTTCATGGGGAGGCTTCCCAAATAAAGTGAAAACAATGGCGTTCTCCAGTCTTATTATGGGAGTCTGTACGTTTGCCCTTGGTGCCACACCAATCTTTTGGTTGTACTTGATATTTATGGCGTTATTCGGAGTGGCCATGCCGATCTTCAATACACCAACGACTGTATTGTTGCAGGAAAAAATTGAAGAAGAATATTTAGGTAGAGTATTTGGTGTTATGGGGATGATCTCAACCTCAATGATGCCTATTGGAATGCTCATCTTTGGGCCGATTGCGGATATCATTAGAATCGAATGGCTTCTATTAGGAACAGGACTGTTCATCATCATCCTAACGCTATTCATGAATCAAAATAAAGTATTAGTCGAAGCCGGTAAACCGGTTTTAAATGAAGCTTAACAAATGAAACTGAATAAATAGAACAGGCAAAAACGTCTTTTATCTTTAGGACGTTTTTGCCTTTTTTTATGAACAATTTTGAAACTTTTTACACCATTTAATCGTATGTAAAGGTAGCACGTTACTTGCTAGGGGGAACATAAATGAATGACCATCTTGATCAAATAAAAACAACCATTAAGGAGCTTAGAAAGATTGATAATAAAAAAAACACTGGAAAGCTTGATTTTAATAAATGTGAACGAGTTGCTGAAAAATTGGATTCATTATCTGAAAATTGTCAGGAATGTGAGCAACAATTACTAGAATTAAAGAATCATTTTATCAAATTAAAAGCAGATTTAGACAACTTGGATAAAAATGCTCTGAAACAACACCAACACTTTATCCAGCAAACCTATAACCATCTCCAGAAAAAACATAAACTCTTACCAGAAGGATATTACATGAGTATTTACATGTCGATTGGAATGAGCATGGGGGTCGTGTTTGGTTTAACAATATTCGACAATATTGCCTTAGGAATCCCGATAGGAATGTGTTTGGGAATAGCAATCGGGGCCGGTTTGGATGCCGATATAAAGAAAAAAGGGAAAACAATATAGTTCTTTTTACATTCAAGTTGTGTAACATAGTATACTAATAGAAAAAGACTTTCTGCGCTTTTCGGAGGAGTTTACAGATACTAATGAAGAAGGTATATCTTATTTGGTTAGCTATTCATATCGCTGTATGGGGAGTAACTTTTTATGAATTTCCATCAAGTATAAATGAGAGACAACTGGCCGCTACAAGTTTATATTTTGTTATTTTATTTATTCTACCTCTATTTAAAGAAAGAACAATGGTGCAAACACTATTATTTTGCACACAGACCATCTTAACGATCCTCGTTTTCTATCCGGCAGACAATTTGTTAAATCCATATCTGCTCTTCATACATGCTTTACTACTAGCAGAAGCAGTTTTTTATTTACCTAGGTGGAAAAGTTTAATAGTGGTTGTATTTCAATTAGGCAGTTCGATATACCTATTATCAGAAGCAAGTCTTAGTACTACACAATTAATATGGAGTAGTTTGTTTTATATGATGTTAATAAGCGCGTTATACCATTATCAAGCCGTACATAAGCGAGAAAAGGAAACACAACAAAAAAATGATGCCTTACTTGATGAGTATCGGAAGATGAAAAGACAGCTTGTTACAGAAGAACAACAGGCAAGACAGGATGAGCGAATGCTTATTGGTCATGAAATACATGATTCTGTTGGACATAAACTAACAGCACTGATCATGCAGTTTGAGGTATTTCGCCTGCATGCAGAGAATAAGGACAAAGAAAAAATAGCAGAGCTTAAACAACTTGCTGAACAAAGCTTAGAGGAAACGAGACGTGCTGTAAAATCCTTTAAACAGACAGAAGTAGGTGGTTTACAAGGTGTGATCCGCTTAATTCGCAAACTGGAAATGGAAAGTTTTATGAAAATAAGTTTTTCTGTTAAGCATGGAGCTTTTGCTGCACCACTAACAGGTGAGCAGTCTTTTGCAATCTATCGGGCTGTCCAAGAAGCACTCACAAATATTATGAAACATAGTACCTCAAGAGAAGCTCATGTCATGTTTGAGTCTCCGGGCGGGAGTATTTTTAGATTTGAAGTATTTAATATTGCTCCTTCTCATCCATTTTTTCAAGAGGGATATGGATTGAAAGCCATGCGGACTCGATTAGAAAAAGTTGGAGGTTCCCTGGAAATTGATCATAATGAGCGTCATTTCGTCGTGAGAGGGAGTATACGTTTAGTTGAACGGAGAGGGTCATATGATTAAGGTGTTACTTGCGGAAGATCAAGTGATGGTACGCCAAGGCTTAAAGGCAATGATTGAAACAGATGAAGAGATCACTGTAACTGGTGAGGCTGATAATGGCAAAGAAGCGATTAACCTATGTGAGAAGCAGGTTTTTGATGTAGCCATTTTAGATATACGTATGCCAGTAATGGATGGAATTGAGGCAACGAAAATATTACGGTCACGTTTTCCTCTAATGAAAATTCTAATGTTGACAACATTTGATGACGAAGAATACGTAATGGAAGCCTTAAAATTAGGAGTAAGTGGATATATGCTTAAAAATGGTGATACGGAATCACTTATTCGCTCAATTAAAAGTGCATTAAGTGGCGGGCTTTCTTTGGAAGATCAGGTTGCGGCAAAAGTAATGCCAGTCTTACTTCAAAAGCAAGAGAAGGATTCAATAGATCCGAGATTAACTCCACGGGAAAGAGCCATATTAACATGTATCGGTGAAGGGTTAAATAATAAGGAAGTTGCCGAACGGCTGGGCTTGTCAGTTGGAACCGTCAAAAATCAAACAAGTATGATTTTAGAGAAATTAGCATTAAGGGACCGGACACAGTTAGCTATTTACGCCATTCGCAATCATCTCGTCTAAGGTAAAAAAGTGACAAAAGTAATAAGTGTCGATTCATACAGTGACCAGAGTCAGTAGTGACTTTGGTTTTTTTGTTTTAAGATGCAAATAGTAAAGATGCTAAAACATCAAAGGAGGCATACCCGTGCTTGAGACAATTAATTTAAAAAAGTCGTTTAAAGGGAAATCCGCTGTGCAAGAAGTGAATTTATACTTGGATCATGGTGAATCTGTTGGATTATTAGGGCCAAATGGAGCAGGGAAATCAACAACCATTTCCATGATATCAAGTTTGATTAAGCCAACAAGCGGTGAAATAAAGCTAAATGGTGTAAACATTGTTGATAAACCTGGTGAAATTAGAAATATTTTAGGTGTCGTACCACAAGAAATTGCGCTTTATCAAGAGCTGTCAGCCTATGAAAATCTCAAATTTTTTGGATCTATTTATAAAATAAAAGGAAAAGAACTGGAGAAAAGGATTCAAAATGCTCTGGATATTGTTGGATTACAAGAACGTCAAAAGGATTTAGTAAAGACATTTTCAGGTGGTATGAAACGCAGGGTCAATATTGCTGCAGCTCTATTACATCAACCGAAAATACTCATTTTAGATGAACCGACTGTTGGAATTGATCCGCAATCGCGAAATCATATCCTAGAGATGGTACGTCATTTAAATGAAAAAGATGGAACAACGGTACTCTATACAAGTCATTATATGGAAGAAGTGGAACAACTTTGTGACAGATTATACATTATGGATCATGGTGAAATTATAGCCTCAGGGACAAAAGCAGAGCTACTTAGCATTTTATCAACTGAGGATACGATAAAAGTGGAGTTAAGTAGTATGGATGAAGCATTTGTCGAGCATGTCAAGACCATAGAAGGTGTTCGTAAGGTAGAGGCAAATCACCTGCAAATGAAAGTGATTGTAAAAAAGGGAAGTCAATTAATTAGTGAGCTTGTTCATTTAGCTGACCAATATCATACTCAAATTGTTAATTTTCATACTGAAACACCTAGCTTGGAGGATGTATTTCTTCATTTAACTGGCCGGACATTACGGGACTAAGGAGGTGGAATGATGTTAAGTTTTATAAAAAAGGACTTACTAATGTTTTGGCGTGACCGTAAAGAGATCATTACCGTACTAGTCCTTCCCATTATTTTAGTCTTGGTTTTAAATTTTGCTTTTGCCGGCTTGTTTGGTTTTAATGAGGATGCAAAGATGGATTTACAATTGGCAGTGGTGAATCAGGATGACGACACAGAAGCAATGACTCAATTAAAGGAGCGTTTGGTCAAAGAGGCTACGTTAGGTGAAGAGCAAACAGCGGAGATATTGAGTCAAGCAACTTTAATAAAACCTATTTCAATGTTAGAAGATTATCTTCATAGTGATGATTTAAAGGAATGGGTAACGGTTCATGAGATGGAGGAAACAGAGGCAGTAGCTAACATGAAGGAAGGAGAATTGGATGGAATCCTAATCATACCGGATGGATTTACAGCAGATAGTTTATATTCAGCTTTAATGGGAGAACCGCCAACTGCTTCACTTAAATATAAAATAGAAATGGAAACGAATGACACCAGTACATTAGCCCAAATAATCCAAGGGTTTATGGATCAAATGAATGTTCAGTTTGCCCTACAGAAAGTGGGAGGTACCCCGCAGGAGGAAGTCATCCTGCCAGAGGGAGGCATTGAGAAAATTGGAGCTGGTGAAAGCTTTACACTCACACAGTATTTTCCGATTGCAATCGGGGCGTTGTTTACATTATTCCTTGCAGCAACCGTAGCAACGAAAACAGGTGAAGAAATTAGACAAAAAGTATTCCAACGGATTTTATTGACAAATAGTCATCCATTCCATTTTTTAATAGGGAAAATGGTCTCAACATTCTGTTTAGCTTGGTTGCAAACAATGTTTGTATTCATTTTGTCACACTTTATTTTAGATATTTTTCCAGGTCGGACGATTTCCTTCTGGCTTGGTACCATTGGGATTGTAACATTACTATCCTTAGCAATATCCGCGCTATCTGCTGTCTTTACCAGCATCTCGCTCAGAGTGTCTGATATCGATGTTGCGAATGGTATTTTTATGATCGTTATTATTCTCTTTGGTATCATCGGTGGTAGTTTTGTTCCTGTTTATATATTACCTGATTGGCTGCAAAAGATCGGAGAGTGGACACCGAACGGTCTATCTTTAGCTATCATGACACAATGGATTCAATTTGAGGATTTTTCCTCCATCATCAAACCAAGTATGTTCCTTGTTGTATTTTTTATTCTGTGTACAGTAATTGGTTTAGCTCTATATCCAAAAAGGGGGGAAGCGTAGTGAATTCAGTAGTTTGGGCGCAATTTACGAAGGATAAACGCAACCCTATCTTCATTATTTTATTTATTGCGGGTAGTATTCTTGCAACGTTAGTTTTTGCCGGAGGTGTTTATTCACCGACAAAGGTTGCTATATTCAGTGAAGAAGATAATGCCTCAGAAATTGAGAAGAAATGGGTAGATCTGTTAAATGTTGATGACTCCTTTCAGTTTGTTGTCGTAGAACCAAATGAAGCGCGTGAGGACGTACGGGATGGTAAGCTTGATGTAGCAGTAAAGGTTATGGAGACAGATTACAGGTTGGTTGCTACAAGTGAGCTTCCAACAGTATCGTATGTTCAGCAGCATGTTGACAAGGTATTTCAACAGGAGGCACAATTAAGTGCAATTGTTCAATCAAAAGAAAACGAAAACGTTAGAGAAGAACTCGAACGTTATATGGAAGAAGCACCATTTCAAATAGAGACTCAAGGACTTGAAAGTGATAAAGTTCCGAATTATAACATGAGTACTCAATTATTATTTGCTTTTACATTTTTAATTTCGATGTTTATTCTCGGACTAAAGGTAAACAATGTCACACATGATAAAGTCTCTGGCATTTGGAATCGAATGATCCTATCACCGATTAGTAAAACCAAGATGTACTGTGGCTATGTACTTTATAGCTTTTTGATTACACTATTCCAAGTAGTTGTTGTTCTCTTCGTGTTTAAGTACTTGATGAACTATGAGCTGGGAGATCAATTATGGTTAATTATCTTAATTGCTGCGTTCTTTATTTTTAGTATGATCAGTATCGCGATGTTAATTACCGGGTTTGTAAAGACTCCGGAGCAATTTTATGCGATTTACCCATCAGTTATCCCCCTTATACCAATTGTTAGTGGAGCTTATATGATGCCGGGAACGATTACAAATTCAGCTCTATTGTTCATAGCTGATCTATTTCCGATGGCACATGCAATGGATGCGATTATGTCAGTTATTTTTTATGATGCCGGTTTTCAGGATGTGATGATGTCTTTATTATTTATGCTGTTAATTGGTGTGGTGACTATGGGATTAGGGATTAATCTTATAGAGAGAAGAACCAGATAGGTTTTTAGAAGGAATTTTCAACTCACTTCTAGAAAGTAAACCCTAGGTCATTTATTTTTTAGGAGGAATCGTGATGGTGATGCAAAGAGTTAGCCTGCTTACAATCGGTGCTTATAATTTACCAGTTCTTCGGTCTTTTTATCAAAAACTTGGATGGGAAGAAACAGAATTTAGTTCAGATTCCTATGCTGCATTTAAAACGGCAGGTGTAATTCTAACTCTTTTTCCAATTGAGGAATTAGCAAAAGATGCCGGAATTGAAATTTCACGAAGTAAAGAAGGGTTTCGTGGTGTAACATTTGCTATCAATCTAGATACCCCGGAACAAGTAGATGCAACTATTGAAGAGGTACGCAGCATCGGTGCCAGGATCTTAAGAGAACCAAGTGACGCATTTTGGGGTGGAAGGACTGCCTACTTTGCAGATCCCGAGAATAACCTATGGGAGATTGCTTGGAATCCATCTGCAGAGTTTGATGAAAGAGGAGCGATGATTTCATTCTAAAATGTGAATAGAGAGAGTCTAAAGCCACAGTTTAGTCATCTAAATTGTGGCTTTTTCTTATACTTTAAGAAAGGTTAACTATATTAAAGGATTAAAGTATAAGAAAAGACATCAACTTCCGCCATTCTTGGCGGTAAGTCGTGTTTTTCTAATTTTTATTTAATATTATAAAAACTTAATTGATTGCGTCACAATAATAGTGTATGATACATAGTATAAAATAAATACTGTATGACATATAGTAAAACAAATCGAGGTGGGTGAAATGAGCAATTTAATTCAATCATTATCAACAGAATTACGAAGAGGAACATTGACGCTTGCTGTTTTAAGTCAATTACGTACTCCTCAATATGGATATTCACTTGTTCAATTATTAGAAGGATCAGGTATTCCTATTGATCAAAGTACGTTATATCCCTTATTGCGACGATTAGAAAAACAGGAATTGGTTTCAAGCAGTTGGGATACATCAGAAAGTAGACCCCGTAAGTACTATGTTTTAAGTGAATTTGGTGTAGAGGTATTTTTGCAGTTGAAAAAAGAATGGATTGCAAATTCAAAAGAGCTTTACAACCTATTGAAAGGGGAGGAAGATGATGAACTTAATTGAGATTTATATCCAGGAGGTTACACGCAGATTACCTGAAAAAAATCGTAGTGACATTGCGCTTGAGTTACAGTCGACAATAGAGGATATGCTTCCTGATAATTATAATGACGACGATGTAAAAAAGGCACTCGAGAAGTTAGGGAGTCCAGTTTCATTGGCAAGCGGTTATCGCGACCAGCCAATGCATCTGATTGGACCGAGATACTTTGATGTATATATGTCACTACTAAAAATGGTCTTACCGATCGCTGCAGTCATTTCTTTAATTTCGATGCTGGCAGAATATTTTATTGGGTATACAGGAAGTGAAGCGATTATTAATGTCGCACTACGTCTCATGGGTGAAGGGATCTGGAGAATCATTGAAGTAGGGATGCAGGTTTTCTTCTGGGTCACATTGACATTTGCCATTTTAGAGAGAACTGATAAGGGGAAAGATGGAATACCACTAACAGCAAGTTTGCAGAAATGGACTCCTGATGATTTAAAAAATATCACGTATATACCTAAGAAAAAGGCCATTTCAAAGGTTGAAGTTTTTGGAGGTCTAATGTGGACAGCGATCTGGGCAACACTTTACTTTTATGCCAATCATCTAGTCGGTGTCTATAGAGGCGGGAATGAAGGACTTGATTTTAAAATTCCTGCATTGAATCAGGATGTGTTGCTTCAATACTGGCCGATCGTCGTCGTCGTAATTGGACTTGAAATATTATTGTCTCTATACAAATTAATAAAGGGTCAATGGACAAAAAGAATTGCCCTATTTAATACAATCGTTCAACTAGTCGGAACAATAGTATTTATTATCATCCTACTAAATCCAAACCTACTAAGCTCCGAATTCACAACATTTATGGCGGACTTATTCACAATAAACCCAAATCAATTCAAAACATCACTCACCGGCGGCATCCTCTTCATCTACATCCTATCAGCCGCAATAAGTGTGTATGACGGATACAAAAAGGCCAAAATTGGTACAGAGGGACAGGTTCGTTGACCCATTTTCAAAAGTAGATTCCTATAGTATATAAAAAAAATAAAAGCAGGAAAAAATACTTTGAAATTTTTCCAGTTACATTCGAGATTTAAAAATGGGCTTCATTATAGGTGTTTTCATGAAGCATTCTTCCTACAAGACGGGCTCCAAATATCAAGTAAACGTATATACTATATCGACTTAGATTTTTCACAAACGAAAGGAAGATGTTTAAATGTACGGTTATGAAAACAGTCCACATATGGCAGGTGCAAACGCACCACATGTTGCTGGGGCAAATGTTCCACATCAACCTGTTATGCCTAGTTATGTAGCTCCTGCTTATGGTTATTGTGCTCCAAGTTATGGAAATACATTCGCGCTCATCGTTGTCCTATTTATCTTATTAATCATTATAGGTGCAACAATCTACGGTAATAAATGTTAATAATATAGGCTAAAAAGACACTAATTATTAGTGTCTTTTTACATTTATACAAATAAGCAGATGCATAAAGATAAAATACTGTAGAGTGAATTTCATGTTGTACTGCACAAGTTCAATAGCTTTAATGGTGTTAAAATAAGAAGGACTATAAACACGTTTATGGAACTTATTCTTAGTACATTATTAAAATAAGCTAAAGATTTTAACGATGATTATTGGTGTGATATAGGAGGAAGGTATATGAGCATACGTTTTGAAGTAATCAGAACGGTAAAGGTAACAAAGCAAAGAGCATACTTTGGTTTGTTGGATCTTGATTCCGCACAGAACTGGATGAAAGGTTTCGTCAAAATCGAGCGGATGGATGAGGGACCCCTTAAAGTAGGAAGTGAATGGAGTGGGAGTGGAAGATTACGATACTACTGAAGCTAAAATTGTGCAAAACGGTGGAAAAGTGGCTCTTCCAAAATACGCTCTTCCAGGTATGGCATGGCAAGGATACTATATTGATCCTGAAGGAAATACATTTGGCATTCATCAACCAGATGAGAACGCCAAATAGTTTGACCAAGATGGGAATGAGTATCTATTAAGGGTAGATAAATAACAAACTAATACATATTTTTACTGCAAAAATTATGAATAAGAGAACAGCTAGCTACAACTAAATATTCGAAAAACAAAACCTCATTTCATTTGGTATTGAAATGAGGTTTTGTTTTTTAAATTTTCAAAAAGGTCGATATAACTAAATTAATACTAAAAACACCTTCAATGAAAAAATATGGTTTATAATAAACATAGTAATCTATACAAACAGGAGCATCTACAAATGAACAAACAAAACAGTAAGTACAGATGGATCGTTTTTGCATCCGTACTGTTCACGTATTTTCTTATCGTTAGCCAAAGAACTGCACCGGGCCTAATTACAGACCAATTGATGAATGAATTTAGTGTCACGGCCGCAACTATTGGATTTATCGCAAGCATACAATTTTTTGCTTATGCAGGTTTGCAAGTGCCAATTGGTATTTTGTCCGATCGCTTTGGTCCAAATTTCTTTCTTATTGTTGGGACATTTTTGGCCGGAATAGGGACATTACTGTATAGTCTAGCACCGAATGAATTCGTTCTTCTTATTGCACGATTAGTTGTCGGAACCGGTGACTCTGCCATTTGGGTAAATTTAGTCTTAATTCTAAGTCAGTGGTTTAAAGGAAATGAATTTGTTAAATTACTTGGAATGGCAGGTGTGTCAGGTAGCCTTGGGTTTTTGCTGGCAACAGTGCCTTTTTCGCTTTGGATCGGCTTACTAGGATGGAGAACATCCTTTTTATCTATGGGGATTCTTTTATTACTATGTGGAATACTCCTCTACGTTGTACTCATTTATCAACCAAAACGAATCATTAAATCGAATAATTTACCTGACTCCTCACTGAAAAAAATTAAGGCTAAACCTGAGAAAACCTCGGTGATATTAAAACGGATTTTTACGAGTCGGCAGGCTTGGGCAGCCTTTTTCTGTCATTTTGGGGCAGTAGGAACTTATGTAGGTTTCATCGGTTCATGGGCTGTTCCATATGGGACATCAGTATTTGATATGTCACTGTCAACAGCGAGTCAATTTATTATGATCGGTCTTTTTGGGGCCATAATTGGTGCACCTTTAGCAACAATGATATCAAGCAGAATACATTCTATCAAAAAGCCGTATTTGATTTTTCATGGTATGATTTTTTTAAGTTGGGCTACTTTCCTCGTTTTTATCGGGAAACCACCACTTTTTATGCTTGTTTTGCTTTTTTTCATTATCGGCTTTGGAAATGGTGCCAGTGCATTAACTTTCGCATTTGTTCGTCAGTCTTTTGATGCAAAAGAAGTTGGTGTAGCTACTGGTTTTGCAAACATGGGAGGTTTCTTGAGTGCTGTATTATTACCAAGCATTTTCGGAACAGTTTTGGACTCATTTCAAACCGGCAATAGTCATATCGGTTATTTTTACGGTTTTATGATTCCTGTAATTTTTTCTATTTTAGGTTTGTTTGGAGGATTTTTAATTAAAGAAAAACAGCAGGAAGTTGTCCAATCGAAGGAACTAAGTTATTAGACATTCACTATGAAGCTATGATTTATAGCTTTGAACGTTTTTTCATGCATTAATAAATGAAGTACTACTCCAATGCTACCTGTTTACTTATTTCAATACTAATGAATAAAGCTAACAGGTAGTCTATTATAGAATTCATATACTTAAAAAAGATCTCCTCTTTTTATATAAATGATTTACCATATTCACCCCCTGGATTTCAGCTTCACTTATGAATTTTCTCCACGGAATTTAAGTCCTATTAAAGCCTTCAAATTGGAACATTTCTACTCATCGCGAATATATATACCTTCCTTTGGCTTAATCCGCCAATAACATGACCTTAATGACCATGAATTTTCCACTGTTAAAAAGTAAGATATAAAAAAGGGTAAATCACTTAATAACCTTTTAAAAATTATTTTAGGGGGAGTAATGTGAAGGTAATTTTTATCTCACTAGATACACTCAGGGCGAAAAATCTAGGTTGTTATGGATACAAGCATCCAACCAGCCCTTATATTGATCAAATTGCAAATGAAGGGGTCTTATTTACTCAAGCATATGCATCCGATATTCCTACAGAAGTTGCGCACACGTGTATTTTTACCGGGAAAGTAGGATTAACTACAGGAGTAGTTTCACACGGTTCTCCATCCTCTTATTTACCTAAAGACTATGAATGGCTTCCGACTATTTTAAGAAAGGCAGGGTTTACAACAGCGGCTGTTGATAATCTATATCACTTAAAGGAATGGTTTGCTAGAGGATATCAGTATTATATGAATACTACTGGAAAAACAAGGTGGATAAAAGGTCATTCGATTAATAAGCTGGCTAAACCTTGGATAAATGAACATAAAGATGAAGACTTCTTTTTATTTTTGCACTACTGGGATCCGCATACACCTTATTTACCACCTAAAGAATATATCAACGAATTTTATGATTTTGATAATAATCCTTATGATTTAACAAATAAAAGTATGGAGCCTGCATTTAATCATCCTGCATATCCTTTTTTCAAGCACCATCACTTTGATTTACTTGAAAATGTCACTGATTCTAAATACGTAAGCGCTTTATACGATGCGGAAATTCGATATTTAGATGATATGTTAAAAGATTTAGATGAGTATTTAATAAAGCTGGGTATTAAGGATGATACTTTGCTTGTGTTATTTGGGGATCATGGGGAGAGCTTAACAGAGCATGATATATACTGGGATCATTGTGGACTCTATGAGGCAACAGTACATGTACCAATGATTATGCGATGGCCTGGCAAAATCCCGGAAGGATTTAAAGTGTCAAATTTGGTTCAGCATGCAGATTTAATGCCAACATTGCTCGAAGCAATAGGTCTTGAATTACCAGACAAGCTTGATGGGAAAAGTCTGTGGCCACTAATTCTAGGCAAAAAAGTAAACCATCATTCTGAAATATATTTAAGTGAATGCGCTTGGCAAGCTGCTAGAGGTATCAGGACTGACCAATATAAATACATTGAGACGTATGACGCTGGGCCTTTTTCCCGACCACCAATTGAACTCTATGACATATTAAATGATCCAAATGAAGAAACAAATCTATCTGACAAGCTTCCTAAGCAAGTGGAAAAGTTTAAAAAGCAGTTAAATGACTGGGTTGATTCAAAACTTGGATCCGAAAAGGACCCAATGAATGAAGTCTTAATAGAAGAAGGACTTCCTTTTAAACGTAGAATTGAAAAAGTTCTTTCAGAATACGGAATGACATGGGATGAATGGAAGGCTGATCCTAAACGGGAGAAAATTGATTTAGCTTTTAATAACCAATCCTAAATAAAAACAGGAGTTGATTGTATGAAAACGCTAAGAAAATTCGGTTTGATTTCGATTATTATTCTATTAGTTTCATCACTCCTTACAGGATGTATTGTTCCTAGTTCATCTCCAGATGAAACGAATCAAACAGACGGAGAAGAGTTTAGCGGAACCATTACGATGTATGCGGGTACCTATAGTCCTAACAGAGTTTTAAATGCTAATCAAAAACCAGCAACAGAATTAAAAAAATTAGCAGAAGAGTATGAAAAAGAAACGGGAATTAAAATTGAATTTATTAAGGGATTACCTGCAGATCAAGACTATATGACATGGGTTCGAACAAAGGCTTCTGGCGGTCAATTACCAGATATTATTTGGAGCCAATGGTATGACGCAAATACAGCATTAGCAAAAGGGACACTTACGGATTTATCAGAATACCTGGAACAACCAAATCCTTACGTTGAAAATAAACCTTGGAATGAATTATTGAACAGACAAATTATTTCTGATACGAAGTCAGCGGATGGAAGTACTTATGTTATAAATGGAGACTATGTTGGAACAGCAACGTATTTTAATAAAGAAGCATTTGAAAAAGCAGGTATCAAAGAGATGCCCACAACATGGTCAGAGTTTATTGAAGCATGTCAGAAATTAAAAGATGCCGGGTATACTCCATTTGCATGGAATCTCGCTTCAACTCCTACTGGAACAGACCGTATCACATGGTTAACTAGATTGTTTTTCACAAATTTCTTTGCAGACGAATATGATGAGCTTCGCTATACAAAGAATGAGGGAATCACCAATCAAGATCAAGTAATTGCTATTAAAAAGGGTGTTTTCGGACCTGAAAATGAGAAATGGATGGCTATATGGCCTATTTTAAAAGATTTTTCCCAATATTGGCAGCCTGATTTTACTGGTGGTGATTCAAATGGACAAGGAACAATGCTTGCCTTTTTAACAGGAGAAGTTGGGATGTATTTCGATGGATCTTGGGCATCACAACAAATTAAATCAGCAAACCCTGATTTTGAGTGGTCATCGTTTAAAAATCCGTTTCCTGATCATGCTACTTCAGAATTCGCAACAGAATTTGATTCATCTGCAGCAATCGGTGGACCCAGCGCATCATTTCAATATGCTGTTCCAACAAAGAAAGCGAATAATTCTCTAACTCCAGCGAAAGAGAAGGCTATAATCGATTGGTTAATGTATATTACAACTCCAGAACATAATGAAGCAATTGTTAATGAGCTAGGGGAAAATGTCCCTACAGTTGCAGGTGCAAAACCGATAGAAGAATTAAGTGGTTTATCTGATCTTGCTAATCAACCATTACAAAGTGTTTTTGGTGGTATTAATCTTGAAAAGAAAGAACTGGATGCAATCTATCGTGCCTTCCAAGGATATATTCTTGGTGATACCACATTAGAAGAGTTTGCTAAGGTGGCTGATACAGAGATGGAAAAAACGGCAGATTCATTGATTCAACAAAACAACTGGGACTTATCGGAATATTTAGAAGAATAACGAATAAACGAATGCGGGCTAAAAAACGAAAAATTATTGTAAATAGCCCGCTTTCTTACTGAAAGGGGAGAAGCTTATGGCAGAAACAGTCCAGCAATTAGAAAACAGCAGTATGAAAAAGAAAAAGGCAGGAAAATTGCGGTATAATTGGAAATCCGGTTATGGAATGCTTATTCCTTCCTTTATTCTTTTGATCACCTTTATGTATTATCCTGCCTTGATAGCAATAGGTTTTTCATTTACAAATTGGGACGGGTTCAATCAGCCGCAGTTTACCGGTCTTCAAAATTATATAACTTTGCTCAAAGACAAGATCTTTTTGATTTCGATGAAAAATGTTGGGTTATGGACATTCATTAAAGTAATCGTAGAACTGCTTATTCCTTTATTCGTTGCTGTTGTTATCTTTCATTTAAAAAGCAAAAGAATGCAGTATATTTACCGTGTATTATTCGTTATTCCAGTTGTTGTCCCAGGAATTGTTATGTTTATGATATGGGGATTTATCTATGATCCAAACGTAGGCGTGCTCAACACTTTATTGAAAACATTGGGACTAAATGGAATTATACAAAACTGGCTGGGTGATCCAAATATAGCTCTTTACGCATTGATGTTTGTAGGGTTTCCTTTTGTTGTACCGTTTAACCTATTAATTTTCTATGCCGGATTACAATCTATTTCAGAAAGTGTCTATGAATCTGCAAAACTAGATGGAATCACGAAAGTTAGAAGGTTTTTTCAAATAGAGATTCCCTTAGTTATGGGACAAGTGAAATTAATATTGATCTTAACAGTGATTCAATTACTACAAAACGTAACACTCCCACTAGTTATGACAAATGGCGGACCAGGTTATTCATCATATGTTCCTGGACTTTATATGTATTTCCTTGCATTCCAAAATGGAGAATTCGGACTAGGAATGGCTGTTTCTATGGTGATTTTTGTGATTGTTTTGATTTTAACTTGGATTCAGATGAAGTTTATTAATCCTAGCACAGAATATAAAGCATGATAAATGAAAGGAGAATATGATGCTTAAAACCATTAAGCAGGATTTTTGGAGCCATCTATTTCTTATCGTGTTGGCATTTATTGCCCTTTACCCGTTTTTTTATATGATTATCACCTCGTTCAAAACAAATGGCCAATTTTATAGCAATTTCTTTGGAATAACTTTTCCTTTGCACTTTGAAAATTATGCCGTTGCATGGGAAGCTATTGGCGGTTATATTTTTAACTCTGTTTTTGTTGGGGTAGCAAGTGTGTTAATTATTATTACAACTTCTGCACTTGCAGGTTATTCCTTTGCACGTTTGAGATTTAAGGGAAAGAACTTTTTATACATGTCGGTGGTTGCTTTACTCATGATACCCGGATTGCTTACGTTGATTCCTCTTTTCTTATTAGTTAAAAGTTTTGGTTTACTAGACTCATATATGGGCTTAATCATTGCCTTTGCAGCTGGGGGTCAGGCCTTTACAATTTTTGTTTTTAGACAATCCTTCGCCTCTTTACCTGAAGAATTATTTGAAGCTGCTCGAATTGATGGTTGTGGTGAACTTCGAGTATTTTGGCAGATTGTTCTTCCTTTATCCAAGCCGATCATTGGTACGATGGCGATTTGGAACCTTTTAGCTATTTGGAATGAATATATGATGCCGTTAGTTTTATTGAGTGATCCTACTAAATTCCCAATCACAGTTGGATTAATACAGTTTGAGAGTCAATTTGTTTCACAAACATTATATGGTCCGATGTTTGCAGGCTACACGATTGCCTCGTTACCATTATTAATCTTGTTCTTATTTACAATGAGACTATTTATGAAAGGATTAACCTCTGGTGCAGTAAAAATCTAATAAGATTCATTTGGCCAAATCGACCATTAAAGTGGCAGAATGAGCAATGAAGAAAGTTCCAGGTTAAGATAACATGAATTTATTCCAACTTTGAAATGTTTACAGTTACTAAAAGAGTTAAAGGCAAATATGGTAACCAGAAATGGGGGGATGTATATTGATAGGAAAACAAATCTGGATTATACCGGATGGTTTTTTACAACCGAAGAGCAAGGGAGACCAGATCAGCCATGAGGCAGTATGTGTTTTAAATCTAACTGAAAGTAGTGCAGTCATTAATCTCACATTTTATTTTGAAGATCGGGATCCAATGGATTTGTTCTTTTCAGAATGTGGTCCAAATAGAACACATCATATTCGGTTAGATAAAATTATAGACCAAGAAGGAAATATGGTACCAAGGAATATTCCTTATGCAATAAAAGTGGAAAGTAATGTGCCAATTATTGTTCAGCATAGCAGATTAGACACATCCCAGGAAGCACTAGCGCTATTTACAACAATGGCCTATGCGATAGAAAGCTAGTTTTAAATAAATGAATATATTATTGGGTTTGGTTAACAATTTTGCTTTATGGGAGATGATTGAATGACATTAAAAGTAGCGATTGTAGGAATTGGAAACATAGGTAGTATACACGCAAAAGTATATGAAGAAAATCCATACACAGAAATTGTAGCAATTTGTGACATTGTAAAAGCAAAGGCTGATCAAGTTGCAAGTAAGTTTGGTTGTAAAGCATTTTACAGTGTAAAAGAGATGATAAATGATGGAATAAAACTAGATCTTGTAAGCGTTTGCACTAAAGGAGAAGAGAATGGAAGCGAACACTATACACCAACAATGGAATTATTAAATGCAGGTATCCCAGTTCTTGGTGAAAAACCGATATCAAACAATATTGAAGAAGGACATAAAATGGTTGAACTTGCTAAACAAAATAAAATACCATATGCCGTAAATCTCAATCATCGCTTTACACCTGCTGCTGAAAAGGCAAAAGATTGGGTTGTAAATGGCCGTATTGGAAAGCTTCATATGATAAATATGAGAATGTGGATTAACAATCCAGTAGAAAGCTCACCATGGTTCCATTTACGCGCATTACATCCACACTCTTTTGATGTGATTAGATATTTTTGCGGTGATGTCAAAAGGGTTGGTGCATTTATGATGAAAGGAGAAGGCAGGCAAATATGGTCTAACACTCAAATCATGTTGGAATTTGAAAATGGCGCAATTGGTCATTTAGTAGGAAGCTATGATGCTGGAGCGAGCTATGGGTTAGAACTTTGTGAGGTGGTAGGCTCTAAAGGACGATTTGTACTTGAAGATGCATGCGAAAAATTAACATATTATCCACGATCAAGTATTGAGACTGAAAGTTACAGTTATTTAGGAGGCATGAAATCTTTTCCGGAAACATTTAAATCCAGGATTGATTCCTTTGTAAATCAGTTAATTCAAGGTGTTCCATATGATCAAGTGGATGGTTCAGGTAATGATGCTTTAAAGGCTCAGCAAATTATTGAAGCAGCCATAAAATCTTTTGAAACAGGTACAATCGTTCAGGTTAAAGATGTAGAGCTAATTTCAGGAGGGGTAATATGATAAAACTTGGCGTGAACTCTGTGTTATTTAAGGATTTTGATTTTGAGACAGCTGCCAGGCAAATCGCTTTATGTGGATACGATGGAGTTGAAATCTCTGCAATAAAAGGGATGTGTGAACATTTAGAGTTAGATCGATGGAGGGAGCAAGCAGTAGAATTAAGATCGATACTTGAAGAAAATAATCTTGAATTTCTTTCAATGGAGGTTGCTTCACTTGATGAAGATCGGTTGACAAAAGCTTTTGAGGCAGGAGCTGAGATAGGCATTCCCATAATTAATGTAGGACCTGGAGGGAAGTCGGGCGATGAAGGCGACCTTCAGCAATCCATTGAAACCCTTTATCGTTTATCGAAAAAGGCAGAGACTTATGGAGTTACACTTTGTGTAAAAGCGCATGTGGGGAATGCCATTTATAACACGCCTACAACACTACGAGCAATGAATGAAATTTCATCTACTGCATTTGGTATTGATATGGATCCTAGTCATATCTATAGGGGAAATGAAAATCCTGAAGAAGAGCTTACTAGAGTCCTAAATCGAGTGAAACATATTCATATACGTGATTGTAAAGGGCGTTCAAAGGGGCCTGGAAATATTACGAATCAAGCATGTGGACGTGGTGATATAAATCTTTTTGCATATTGTAAGGCTATGGTAGAAGGGAATTACAGTGGACCGGTTTGCTTGGAGGTAATTGGAGCGAACCAGCATTCTTTGGCAGATGTATCCATTGTGGCAGCAGAAAGTTATGGGTATTTGAATGCAACTTTAAAAGCTTTAGGGGCAAGAGAAACTAATTTTGTTCAGAAAGGATAATTTGTTATGAAAAAACAGGCAAATGTCATTCTCTTTGGTATTGATAGTCTAAGAAGAGACCGAATGAGTTCCTATGGCTACAATCGATTAACAACACCGCATATTGATAAGTTAGCTGAATCAGGGGTATTATTTGAAAACCATTTTAGTCCAAGTATACCAACCACACCAGGTTATGCTTCAATGCTTACTGGCATGGATTGTTTTGGAACTGATGTCGTGGCTCTTAGACATAATGGCCCATTGGGTGAACATGTTAAAACACTTCCGGAAGTTCTAAGTGAAAATGACTATAACACAACTTGTATCGGGTTTACAGGAAACCCTGCCTCAAGAGGGTTCCAAAAATATATTGATTATGAAGCTTGGCAGCCTGATGAAACAGGACGTTGTCCGAAAGCACAAAACCTTAATGATGTAGCACTCCCGGAGTTAAAAAGACTTGCAAATGATGAAAAACCATTTTTCTTGTTTTTAAGACATATGGATCCACATTCTCCATACTTACCTCCAAAACCATATGAAAGAATGTTTTTTGATGGTGACGAATGTGATCCATCTAATAGTTCTTTAGCAAAAATGAAGGAATTTAAACCTTTTGCTGACTTTATAACTTCATGGATACCTAAAGACTGTACAGACTCAGAATACATTGATGCCCAGTACGATGGTGCTGTTGCCTATATGGATGCATGTATACAAAATATATTAACCTCTGTTGAAACACTTGGTTTAACTGAAGAAACACTCATCATCATCACATCAGATCACGGTGAAACATTAAATGAACATGAATGTTGGTACGATCACCATAGTCTATATGAACATAATCTAGTTGTTCCATTAATCCTTAAATATCCCGGATTACCCGAAGGAAAGAGAGTGAAGGATTCCTCATTAATAAAAGATATTATGCCAACAATCCTAGAAGTTTTAGGTATTGATACGAATATTTCATTTGACGGTAGAAATCTTATGTCCCTTGTAAGAGAAGAAGGGGAAACGTTTAGTCAGGAACCTGAATTTTATCTTACAGAATGTACGTGGATGCGTAAACATGGTTGGCGCACTCCGGAATGGAAGCTGATTATTGCTCTTGAACCGGATTTTCATTTTAAACCTGAAGTAGAGCTGTATAATCTTGTGAAAGATCCAAACGAATTACAAAATGTAGCAAATGAGGAGCCGGAAATTGTCAATTTATTAACAGGAAGGCTTAATGAATATATAAGGAAAAGAGAACAAGAAAGTGGCAGAAAGAATCCAATGTATACAAACCTAAATTGGCATGGTTTAAACCAAGGTCCATTTAAAACTTCGCAGGAGGCATACGATTCATTATACATTGGCTCCATTCATACTGCACAAAAGTTACAAGAGAAGAAAAAAGAAAAACAGCTTTAATTTGTTTTAAAATTTTCGAAAATACTTCGAAGGCATTCTCCTTCGAAGTATTTGATCTAAGAAAGGATAGAGAAATAATGATAAAAGCAGCCGTTGTTGGCGTTAACAATATAGGGAAAATACATTGTCGTTATTTTAAAGAAAATAACGACACCGACCTAATTGCCGTTTGCGATCTAAATAAAGAATTGGCGAATGCAGCAGCCAATGAATTTAACGTACTTGCTTATACAGATTTGAAAAGTATGTTAGAAAATGAGGAGATTGATGTTATTAGTATTGCAACTGGTGGTAAAGAAAACGGCTCACATCATTTTGCACCTGCAAGAATGGCGATTGAGGCAGGAAAAGATGTACTGGTAGAAAAACCTTTATCTAATAGCATTGAAGAAGCTCGGGAATTGGTGAGTTATGCAAAAGCAAAAAACGTGCGGTTAGCATGTAATTTAAATCACCGATTTGTACCGATTGCAGAACAGGCTAAAAAGTGGATTGATAATGGAGACCTCGGAGAATTATTATACCTTAATATGAAATTAACAATTGGTAATCCTAACGAATCTAGTCCCTGGATCCACATGAGAGCACTTCACACACATTCAATAGATGTGATTCGTTATTTTGGAGGAGATATTAAACGCGTTCAAGCATTTATGACAAAAGCACCAGGGAGAAAAGTATGGTCTACAGCATCAATCAATTTACAATTTGAATCTGGTGCAGTTGGGCATTTAACGGGTAGTTATGATATGGATAACAACCATCCAATAGAATCTTGTGAAGTTGCCGGGAATAAGGGAAGGTTTATCATTGATAATGTATATGAAAGCTTAACCTATTATCCCCATAAAAGCAGTGAATTAAAGGTGTTTCGTAATTCAGTTCTAACAGGGATGAAAGGTTTTAATGAAACATTTAAAAATAGAATAAATACGTTTATTAGTGAGATAAAACAATCTATTCCACCGGAAAAAATCTCTGGCTCCGGTCATGAGGCGTTAGCAGCACAGGAAGTAATAGAAGCAGCTATTCGCTCACAATTGGAAAATGGTGCAGTTATTGAAATTGGAAAATGAATAAGTAGTAAAAAAACACCATTTTCATTTCGGTAATTGACTATAAAAAGAGAATGTTTAATACTTATTGTAAGCGTTTACTACAGTAAGAAAGAAAATGTTTACTTACTAGATAAACATCCAGATTATTTTATCTAGAGGAGGCACATATATGTCAGCAACTACATATCAAAGTAGTGAATATATGAAAACAGAAGAATTTCCGTTTTGGATTCAGAGATTTCATCATGATTCTACAAACATACCTCCTGCGCATTCACATGAGTTCATTGAACTTGTATTTGTTGTTAAAGGTAATGCAAGACATATATTTGAAGAACAATCCTACATGATCAAAACAAATGATGTTTTTATCATTAATCCCGGTGAAGTTCATACGTTCAATATTGATAAGGGCGAATCATTAGAAATTATTAATTGCTTATTTCTTCCTAATTTAATTCAAGATTCCTGGTTAAAAGAACTGGGTGTTTCTCAATCAATGGATTATTTTTATATTCATCCTTTCTTAGATAATAGTGAGCGTTTTCATCATCTCTTAAATTTAGATGTCAATACCTCATCAAGATTTCTACATTTATTAGAAGGGATGATGTTTGAATACAACAAGGAAAATTCATGCTATTCCACTTTAATCCGTTTACAGCTAGTGGAATTGTTAATCATTTTGTCCCGTCAATATAATGAAAGAAAATCAAGATCTATGCAACCTCTCTCAAAGCACGATGATGTAAACATTTTGATTCAAAGAATATGTGGATATTTAACGAGAAACTTTGATCAAAAAATCTCCATCCAGACCCTCTGTCACTTATTTAATATTAGTCCACGTCATCTAAATCGCCTATTTAAACAAGAAACAGGACAGACCATAATAGAGATGGTACACAATATTAGAATTGAAAAAGCTAAACAATATTTGATAGAAACCGATGAAAAAGTGATTAATGTTGCGATAAGAGTCGGTTATGAAGACCCTGCGTTTTTTAGCCGCTTATTTAGAAGAATAGTTGGCTGTTCTCCCGGTAAATTTAAAGCAAGTAGCTACACTACAAGTATTAAACATTAATGCTCATTATATTTGAAAAGACCCGATAGATTGATATCGAATAGGAATCTATGATATGTTTCAGGAAACCAACCCTTTTCCTCTTTTATTTTTAACAAAGTATCATTCAACAACAAATCCATTTTACAAACTACTAAGTCTATATTATACTCTCTAATAGAAAACAAAAAAATAAATATAGAACAAATAGGTTTCTTACCATATGTAAGACTAAGAGGGAAGTCTGGTGTAAATCCAGCACGGTCCCGCCACTGTAAGCGAAGAGTAAGGTTATGTAATATCCACTGTGTGTTAAGCATGGGAAGGAATAACCGACAGTCATACTCGTAAGTCAGGAGACCTGCCTATTATGTTTTTTAAGCTTCCTCGAGGAAAGGAATGTTTAAAGTGCTCTTTAGTCTCTTGCTGCTTTATTGCTATTATTTTTATAGTAGATTGGATGTTTATACATATCTTGACCAAGAGAAATACCATTTAGATGCCTTTATTCAACGCTTTCGATAGAGAATAGCGTTTTTTTGTGTTCAAAAAAGAAAGGAAGAATGAACAAATGAATACGTTTTTGAAGAAGTGGGGTTTATTAAGTGTTGTTCTTTTGTTAAGCATGTTCATGATCGTGGGGTGCGGATCTCAAGAGGATACCACACAAGGTGAGCAGAATACTGAGAATGATTCGGCTCAACAAGAAGAGAATACTGAGAGTACACAGGCGTTTCCAGTCACGATAACGGATGATGCAGGAAAGGAAGTAACCATTGAATCTGAGCCTGAATCAATCGTTTCTATCCAAGCGAGTAATACTGAAATTGTTTTCGCTCTTGGACTAGGTGATAAAGTGATAGGTGTTTCTGATTATGATAACTACCCTCCAGAAGCATTAGAGATAGAGAAAGTAGGTGCTCAGGATATCAATGTTGAAATGGTACTATCCCTTCAACCTGATATTGCGTTAGTAACCGATTATCATAATGAAACACACCCTGATATTTTAAAGCAATTTGAAGAAGCCGGAATTAAAGTTGTTGTTGTTGGCGAGACCACTTCATTTGAAGAAGTATATAAAAATATCCAAATGATTGGACAAGCAACAGGGACTGAAGAAAAAGCTAACGAAATTGTAACAGATATGAAAGATCGTCTTGCTGCTATAAAAGAAAAAGCTGCAGCAGAAATTACAGAGAAAAAGAAAGTATGGGTAGAAGTTTCTCCATCACCGGATATCTTTACGACAGGTAAAAACACATTTATGAATGAAATGCTGGAATCAATCCAAGCAGTTAATGCGGCAGAAGACCAAGAAGGCTGGGTGAAATTAACGGAGGAAGAAATCGTTAAACTAAACCCTAATGTAATTATTACAACGTATGGCTATTACGTTGACAATCCAAGTGAACAGGTTTTAGCACGTAAAGGTTGGACAGAAGTACCAGCAATTAAAAATAAACAAGTATTTGATGTTGATAATGATACAGTAACAAGACCAGGTCCGCGTTTAATTGAAGGAGTCGAGACACTTGCGAAGCTTATTTATCCTGAAGTGTTTGAAAAGTAAAATTACGTGGCTGTATTTTCTAAGCGGAGGGTTTGTACTTAGTACAGCCCTCCTTGGTTTATTTATCAGCAGTGTCCAAGTGCCCATTTCTACTATTTTACATATTATTTCTGAAAATGCATTCGGTTTTGGATGGCTGGAAGAAATTCCAAAAAATGAAGAAATGATCATATGGAATATTCGTTTGCCAAGAGTACTGCTGGGATTTTGTGTTGGGGCATCATTATCGTTAGCAGGAGCCGCCTTTCAAGGACTGTTACGAAATCCATTGGCAGATCCTTATACAATCGGGGTATCGTCAGGAGCCTCACTTGGTGCAGTGTTTGTTATCTTTTTTCAATTTTCGATAATCGGCTTAGGAAGCTTTACACTTCCTGTTGTGGCAATCATAAGTGGATTTCTTACTCTTTTCCTTGTTTTTGGTCTTGTTAAATTAAGCAGTCGAAACCTGGCAATTGAAACGATTATTCTGTCAGGAATTATCGTAAGTGCATTTATTGGCGCCATTGTCTCGCTAATTATCTCATTAAGTGACCGTGATTCAATGACACAAATTATATATTGGCTGTACGGTAGTGTTGGGATGAGAAGCTGGACACATGTTACATTAATTATTCCGTTTATGGCTCTCGGGACCTTAATTTTATTTGCAAATCATCGGGAATTAAATGCATTGGCACTAGGTGAGGATGCGGCAGACCATATAGGTGTTGATGTGAGGAAAAGAAAAATCTTTATCTTAATTGGTGCTTCCTTATTAACAGGTGCAGCTGTTGCGGTATCAGGTTCGATAGGTTTTGTCGGACTTGTTATTCCACATCTTATTCGTCTACTTACTGGACCGAATCATCGCCATGTTCTACCATTGTCAATGCTTGTAGGCGGAGCATTTCTCATATTGGCAGACTTAGTATGCCGAACGATTATTGCTCCCAAGGAGATGCCGATTGGTGTAATCACAGCTTTAATTGGTGCACCTGTTTTTGCACTTTTATTAATTAGAGAACGTATTGGGCGGAGGAGATCGTAAATGTTAAGAATTCAAAACTTAGTTGGCGGTTATTCACATCCGCCTATCATAAACGGTATTGATGCTGAAATCAAAAAAGGTGAGTTTTTTACCCTCCTTGGTCCAAACGGAAGTGGAAAAACAACTATATTTAAGCTTATTACAGGTCAACTACCGATTATGGCTGGAGAGGTATATCTATCAAACCAATCGATCTCAAGCCTATCAAAGCTTGATAAAGCAAAAAAAATGGCTGTACTCACACAAGAAGCAAATGTATCATTTGATTATACAGTTGAAGAAATTATCGCACTCGGTCGATACCCGCATCAAACGGGATTTCTCAAACAGCTTACAAAACACGATATGGCTTTAATGGATCATGTCATGGAAATGACAAACATTACCCAATTCAAAAAAACTCCATTTCGTATGATAAGCGGTGGGGAAAAGCAAAGAGTCTTATTGGCGAAAGCTTTAGCGCAGGAACCTGAAATTTTACTTTTAGATGAACCTACCAACCATTTAGATATTAAGCATACTTTTCAAATGCTCGATTTATTAAAAGAACAACAGCAAACAATGGGATTAACCATTTTTGCCATTTTACATGATTTAAATGTGGCATCACTTTATTCCGATCGCATCGCTCTGCTGCATCATGGGCAATTTCTAGAAGTTGGAGATGTAGAAACGTTAAGAAAAGTGAATCAGCTGAAAAAAGTGTATGAGGTGGATGTACTTTCTCAATCACATCCAACAATTCCAAAACCACAGCTGTTGTTGACTCCAAACCATAGTATATCTCCACAACCTTATGATTTTAAAAAATCTTATGAGATTAAACAAACGAAGGAATTCATCCATATTCAGTTCAACCATCCGTTAAAATCAATATCTAATGGAGTAATTGGCGATGGCATTCAGTGGCTCACTCATTTTTGTAATTTTCATGTGAAGAAAAATTATCATTGTGATGACCCGCCTAAAGATGTACAGACCTGGATGACAAAACTTAACATTCCATTTGAACAAGCACTTGGGATGATGACAGCTGTTATTTTGGAGGATGTCGTCATAATAGAAGAGAAAGTAAATGGAATCCAGCTGCTTGCTATTGTTACTGCTGGTGTTGGAAATGCAGTTGATATCACAAAACAACCAATTACTGAACCAGTTCAAACGATTGGAACAATTAATACTATGCTCTTTATTGATGCACATTTTACAGATGGAGCACTTGTTAATGGGTTACTGTCAGCAACAGAAGCAAAAGTCAAGGCTCTAACCGATTTAAACATAAAAGATCCCCTGACTAAGTCCATGGCAACCGGCACATCAACCGATGCAGTTGTTCTCGGTTTAACACAGCAGGGAGAAAAAACTCCTTATGCCGGATCAGGGACGGTTGTTGGCCGGGCAATAGGACAAATCGTCTATAAGGCAACACATGAAGCAATCCAGAAATATTTACTTCGCGTAAACAAAGGTCGTTATGATAGAAAAGAGGAATCTTGATGCAACAGAAAAGATTAGTAATTGCAGGAACCGGAAGTGGTGTTGGGAAAACAACCCTTACAATAGGCTTAATGTCAGCCTTAATAAAACGTGGACTTATTGTCCAAGGATTTAAATGTGGTCCTGATTATATTGATCCAAGTTATCATACGGCTGTTACAAAAAGAGCTTCCCGAAATTTGGATAGTTGGATGCTCTCACATGATCATGTCATCGACATCTTACATCATGGCAGTATTGGAGCTGATATTTCCGTTATTGAAGGAGTAATGGGCTTTTTTGACGGGAAAAACCCGGAAACGAATGAAGGAAGTACCGCGGAAATTAGTATCATCACGAAAAGCCCGGTTTTATTAGTTGTCAATTGTGAAAGCATGGCCCGCAGTGCTGCTGCTATTGTGAAAGGCTTTCAACTTCTCTCGGACGGACCGAACATCGTTGGAGTCATAGCAAATAAAGTCGGGAGTGAGGGGCATTATCAGCTTGTGAAAAAAGCAATTGAGAAGGAATGTCTTGTACCTGTTGTCGGATATTTAAAAAGAGAATTGGATATCGAGATTCCTGAACGACATTTAGGTCTCATTCCTTCGATCGAACGAGGAGATCTTGATCATTATTTTCATACATTAGGAGATTTAGTCAGTGAAACAATTGATATACAAAAACTAGTCGAATTAGCGGCAGCAGATCCTTTACCTTTAAATGAAGGTTCGTCCCTATTTAAAACCAAAGAAGAACAAATCGTAAAAATTGCTGTAGCAAAAGATGCTGCGTTCAATTTCTATTATCCTGAGAATTTAGAAATGTTGGAATCAAAGGGAGCAGACATTGTTTATTTTTCACCACTCGAAGATGAAGAGTTACCATCAGATATCGACGGTCTTTATATCGGCGGGGGATTCCCAGAGGAATTTGCCCAAAAATTAGAGAAAAACCAAAAAGCAAAGCATTCTATTAAAATGTTTATAGAACAAGGGCTACCAACACTAGCTGAATGTGGCGGGTTCATGTATTTAACAGAATCAATTAAAACAACTGAAATGAAAACCTATCAAATGGCAGGAGTCATTCCTGGTAAGGTTCATATGCAACAAACATTAGCTGCTTTAGGCTATAGAGAAATAAGCGGTCAAAATGATAATTACCTTTTAAAAAATATAGTCGCGAAAGGACACGAATTTCATTATTCAACCTATGAATCTACGGAAGATAACGTTCCTTACGCATACGAAACAAAAGGACTTAGAGGAATAAAAAAGGAAGGGTATTTACTTGAAAATGTAGTGGGTGGCTATACACATTTTCACTTTAGTTCAAACCCTGACATGGTTGACAATTTGATCGGTAAATGCCTTGAATACAAACAAAATCGGAGGAATCATCATTGACTAAACACCTATATAACATTCCAGAAAAATCCATAGATATAGGAAAACAAGTCTCAAACTATATCAATTCTTTAACAAAACCGCTTGGGAGTTTGGGAAGATTAGAAGAACTGGCGATTTCACTAGCTGAAATGAAAAATGAATCTTTTCCAACTGTAAGTCCTGCAGGAGTACTTGTCTTTGCTGCAGATCATGGCATAACAGATGAAGGGGTATCAGCATATCCAAAAGCCGTTACAGAACAGATGGTCCTTAATTTTTTAAATGGCGGAGCAGCTATTAATGTATTTAGTAGACAAATAGGAGCACTTTTAAACATTATTGACATTGGGGTTGCAAGCGATCTCGATCATTCAGATTTAATAAACAAAAAAGTACGATATGGGACAGGTAACTTTCTGAGAGAAGATGCTATGTCTCGTGAAGAAGCTGAAAAAGCAATTGAAATTGGTTATGAAGAGAGCATTGAAATCATTAACAAAGGTGCACAATGTCTGATTCTAGGTGAAATGGGAATTGGCAATACAACAGCAAGCAGTGCAATTTTAGCTTTATTAAGTGGAAAAGCGATTGAAGCTCTCGTTGGTACTGGCACTGGAATTACAGAAGAAGGCATCCAGCATAAAGTATCTGTTATTAAGAAATCTCTTCAAAATCGAAATCCTGATTCATCTGATCCAATCGATCTCATCGCGAAAGTAGGTGGACTTGAAATTGCCGGTATGACAGGTGCTATGCTTGCTGCAGCGAGCATGAGAGTACCGATTCTTGTTGATGGGTTTATTTGTACGATAGCGGCATTACTGGCAAAGCAACTTTCACCGAATGCTTCAGATTATATGATTGTGACACATCAATCAGTTGAACCTGGTCACCAAATTGCCCTTTCCTTATTAGGGAAAAAACCACTTTTAGATTTAGGTCTCCGGTTAGGTGAAGGAACAGGAGCAGCGGTTACATACCCAATTATTCAATCAGCTACACTCATACTAAAGGAAATGGCAACATTCGAATCAGCTGGAGTTTCTCAAAAAAACTAGGAGGTCATAGATGATGGAGAAAAAAGGTTTAACACTTGTATACACAGGCGATGGAAAAGGAAAAACAACGTCTGCTCTTGGATTAACATTGCGGGCGGTAGGCAGAGGGTACAAAGCAAAAATCTTTCAATTTATAAAGTCTCCCCAGCGTTCATATGGAGAACAAATTGCCCTGCAAAAATTAGGTGTGGACATGGTTCAACTAGGTATTGGCTTTACATGGACGAAAACACCTGAAGAGCATCGGGAAGCATTGAGAATTGGCTGGCCGAAAGCGAAGGAAGCAGTACTCAGTGGAGAATATGATGTCGTGATTTTAGATGAGCTAAATAACGCACTTTCTATTGAGACTTTTCCAATAGAAGATGTTTTACCCTTACAAGAAGTGATTGACGTGATTCAAAATCGTCCATCACACGTCCATCTTGTTATAACGGGCAGAAATGCCAAACAAGAAATTAAGGACGTTGCCGATCTTGTTTCAGTCATTGATGTGGAAAAGCATTATTATAATGAAGGAATTCCTGCAGTGAAGGGAATTGAATTTTAACCGCGCAAAGGAGTTCATACATATGAAAAAGGCAGTACCATTAATGATTCAAGGCACACATTCTGATGCTGGAAAAAGTGCGATTGTAACAGCACTATGCCGTATCTTTATGCAGGATGGCTATAAGACAGCTCCATTTAAGTCACAAAACATGGCACTCAATTCTTATATCACAATTGATGGAAAAGAAATTGGCCGGGCACAAGGTGTGCAAGCAGAGGCAGCTAAGATCATTGCGACAACTGATATGAATCCGATCTTGATCAAGCCGACAGGAGCTTACCAATCTCAAATTGTCGTACATGGTAAACCATTTAGAAATATGAAAGCAGGCGAATACCGGCAAGACTTCTTTCAACAAGGGTTAACATTGATAAGCGACGCTTATGATAGATTGTCATCTAGCTATGACCGAATTGTGATTGAAGGCGCTGGAAGTCCGGCAGAAATTAATTTAAATGACCGTGAACTTGTAAATATGCGTGTTGCCAAATTGGCTGATGCACCCGTCATTTTAGTTGGGGATATTGAAAAGGGTGGTGTATTTGCGAGCTTAGTCGGAACACTTCAGCTATTAGAGCCGGAAGATCGCAAAAGAATTATTGGAGTGATTATTAATAAATTCCGCGGGGATGTCTCTTTATTAGAACCAGGCTTAAACTGGTTTGAAGAATACACCGGTGTTCCTGTTTTAGGGGTTGTTCCTTATATTGAGAATTTATTTATTGAAGCGGAGGATTCTGTTGTTTTAACAAATTATTCTTCTAAACAAGATTCTTCTAAAGATATTGATATTGCTGTTATTCGCCATCCGATGATTTCTAATTTTACTGACTTAGATCCATTTTTTGAAGAAGATGATTGTCATGTTCGTTTCGTGAAACAAGCAGATGAACTAGGAAACCCTGACTTACTCATTTTACCCGGGAGTAAAAATACGATAGAGGATATGATATTTCTACATCAGAGTGGATTAGCGAATAAAATATTGGAGCTCTCACAAAGTGAAACAATAATAGTTGGCATTTGTGGGGGATATCAAATGCTCGGTAACAGTATTGAGGACCTACATAAAGTTGAATCAGTACATGGAAAAACGAGCGGATTAGGTTTACTTCCAATGAAAACTGTTATAACAGAAAAGAAAAAAACAGTCCAATCAGTAGGAATGGCGATGTTTGGAGAAAAGCAAATTCCTGTAAAAGGCTATGAAATTCATATGGGTGAATCGTATTTTGAGAAAACATATAAACCTTTTATACACTTAACAAATAGTCAAGATGGAGTTATTACCGAGAAGAAGCAATTGATTGGTACGTATTTTCATGAGATTTTTCATAATGATTTATTACGCGAAAACATTCTTAATGAAATTCGTACCAAAAAAGGATTGGAGCCAATATATGATCGGGTGTCATTTGCTAAGAAAAAAGAAGAGGGTTTTGATTTATTAGCGAATGAGATTAGGAAGAATCTCAACCTGGATCTAGTGTATCAATTATGTGAAGAATTTGGCTCATACCGAGCCGACAATAATGATGTAAAGGAATAAACATGAATGTTGTTGTTTAATGTATTTTCAGAATATCTTTTATTAATCATTGCAGCTGGAATTCTACTTGATTTAATCATAGGTGATCCAAGATGGCTTCCTCATCCTGTCGTAATGATGGGGAAGCTCATTTCTTTTTTAGAGAGAAAGTGGAATCAGGGGGAACATCGTGTCCAAAAAGGACTGGCCCTTACCATATCCGTTATCTTAGTCGTTTTTCTTGTTACTTCTTCGGTTTTGTTTATCGCATATAAGCTTCATCCAGTCTTAGCTATTATTCTTGAAATTTATCTTATTTCAACAACTATTGCGATAAAAGGATTATCTACTGCTGCAAAAGAAGTGCTTCTTCCATTAAAAAAAGGGGATACCATAGAGGCAAGAAAACAGCTGAGTATGATTGTAGGACGCGATACGTTAAACTTACCTGAAAAAGAAATTGTTAGGGGTACAGTTGAAACGGTTGCAGAAAATACCGTCGATGGAATTACATCTCCATTATTTTGGACCATAATCGGTGGAGCACCTTTTGCACTCGTTTATCGGGCAATTAATACATTAGATTCGATGGTTGGGTACAAAGATGAACGATATGGTCAATTCGGATGGGCCTCTGCAAAACTTGATGATCTTGCCAATTGGATTCCAGCTAGGCTAACAGCACTTTCCATATGGATCTCAAGTCTTTTCATAAAAGGTTCAAAGGTAAAACAGGCTTGGAACATCACCTTGAGAGATGCAAGAAAACACCCCAGCCCTAACAGCGGGTGGTCTGAGGCAATGGTTGCCGGCTTGTTAGGAGTTCAATTAGGTGGAATTAATTATTATAAAGGAAGAAAGTCAGAAAGAGCGACAATGGGAGATCCAGAAAAAGACTTAACTCAATCTGATATTCCAAAAGCGATCAAATATATGCATGGAGGATGGATTGTTTTTTTCCTAATCCCAGGCATAATTATTTTATTCGTTCTGTCGTAATAAGAATGAGGTGAAATCATGAAGTGGCCAAACCACGGTGGACAGCCAGAAACAATTAAACAATTATTTCAAATGAATCACAATAAACCTGTACTAGATTTTAGTGCAAATTTAAATCCACTAGGCCCTCCTAAATGGCTGAACGATGCATTGCAGGAATCCTATAATACGATTACGTCTTATCCAGATCCAACTTATTCTAATACAAATGCAGCTGTAGCCAAATATGAAGGTCTTCAACAGCAGAATGTATTAGTCACGAACGGTGGAGCAGAAGCGATATTTTTAGTCGCGAAGTATTTTGAAAACGGGAAAGCATGTATTGTACATCCAACCTTCTTAGAATATGAGCGTGCATGCAAACATTATCATATTAGTGTAGAAGAATTATACTATGACCAAGCTATCGGATTTTCATTACCATGGTCACAAATAAAAGAGAAACTAGTTGATATCGATGTTTTGTTCTTATGTCGACCAAATAATCCAACTGGAACTGTCATAGCAGAAAAAGAGATTAAACAATTACTTGAGGCTGGAAAAGAAGTGGAAACGTGTATTGTTATAGATGAAGCATTTGTCGATTTTCTTACAGAAGACAATTCAAGCTTAACAAGTTGGTTAGCTCAATATCCTAATTTAGTTCTCCTTCGCTCCTTAACTAAGATGTATACAATTCCCGGTTTAAGAATCGGTTATGTAATGGCACATCAGAAGATCATATCTGTTTTAAAACAAGAACAAATTCCGTGGAGCATTAATTCAATCGTCGATTTTATCGTTCCTAAGCTATTGGCGGATACATCATATGTTGACCATACAAAAGCATGGCTCCTTAAAGAATCGCAATTCATACATAACACATTAACGGAAATGGACTTTTATCTATCTCCATTTCAAGTGAATTTCTATCTTTTAAGAGACATGCTAAGACCTGATGAGACAGAGAAGCTTTTTAGGTTTTTACTAGAGAATGGAATTGTCACTCGCCATACCCATAATTTTAAAGGTCTTAACGGTGAATATCTTCGTCTTGCCATTCGGTCACATGAGGAAAACGAGCAGCTAGTGAAAGTTCTACAAAAATGGAGAGATGACATGTGATTGCATTTATATGTGGTGGCGCAAGATCCGGCAAAAGTCAATTTGCAGAAAATATGGCCTTAAAGTTAACAAAACAGAAAAACGGTAACCTTTATTATCTTGCAACTGCTAGAAAAAGCGATGATGAAATGGTCGAGAGGATTCTTATCCATCAGAAGGATCGGGGAGACACTTGGAGTACATTGGAAGAACCTTATGATTTAGAAAAGGTTCTTATGAGTTGTAGCACAAATGATGTAATCTTAATTGACTGTTTAACTATTTGGTTAAGCAATGTCATGTTTGATCGTCATTATGGAATAGAAAAGTTAGAAGATGAGGTATCAAGTTGGATACACTTAGCGAGAAAAAATCAATTTTCTCTAGTAATCGTCTCAAATGAAGTAAACGAAGGAACACCATTTGCTGATGAATTTGTTCTCATGTATATATATTCCTTACAAAAACTGCATCAATTACTTGTTACACAAGCAGATACAGCAGTTGAGGTTCAAGCTGGTATTCCAACTTATTGGAAGGGGGAAGCAGAATGAAGTCAGTCATCTATGGAATTTGCCTGGCGATACAGTTTTTAACAAGAATTCCGATTCCCGTGCAATGCCCTTGGAACAGTAAGACAAGTAAATGGGCTTTACGAAGCTATCCTTTTGTAGGCTTGATAATTGGCATAATAATGATGATCGTGTATATGGCTTTAGAGTCTTACCTTCCAGCATTTTTCTTAACGTTGTTCATTATCTCAGGCTGGGTGTGGATCACAGGTGGTCTGCATTTAGATGGATGGATGGATGTAGCTGATGCTGTTGGATCAAATGCTCCCCTTGAGAAAAAATGGGTAATTATGAAGGATCCTCATGTCGGAAGCTTTGGTCATATAGCCCTTCTATTTTTACTAGCTTGGAAGGCAGTTTTGGTTTATGAAATGATTCATTTTGACATGTTTATTATGTCCATTCTCTTTATTGTGACTTATTCCCGACTAGGAGTCGTCATGTTAATGATCTTTTTGCCTACAGCAAAAAATGAAGGACTTGCATGGGAATGGAAGAAAAATCTTAGTCGCAATGATTTGATTTTTGCTATCATTCCAGTGGTAATTCTCAGTTTGCTGTTTCCCGCGTTTTTCTTTTATGTCCCTGCCTACATATTGTTTGTTATTTTATATGGAAGATGGGTTATTCGAACCTTTAAAGGAACCAATGGAGATTTATTAGGAGCAGCTATTGAAGGAGGAGAATTATGGGGACTTGTCGTCACGTGGATCTACTTCTCATTCGTCATGGCATAACACAGTGGAATCAAGATAAAAGATATTTAGGTCATACCGACCAAGGATTACTACATAGTGAATTGACCATATTGGATAGATTAAAAAGTGAATTGAAGCTAAGAAAATTTGACCACATTTTTACAAGTGATTTAAAGCGTTGTCTGGAAACTTTCTATTATTTTGACTTCCAGCAAGAGCCAATCTTAGATCATAGATTAAGAGAAATGAACTTTGGTGATTGGGAAGGAAAAACATATACCGAGTTGAAAGATATGCAAACATATCGAAACTGGTTGGATAACTGGGAATTAGCCCCTGTCCCCAATGGAGAATCTGCTCCAATCTTTAAAGCTAGAATTGATTCTTTTTTTCACGAGCTTTTTCATGATATAGATACTCAAAAAGAAACTCAAAAAATACTGATTATCACTCATGGTGGTGTTATCCGTTACACTGTTTCTAAGTATGTAGCATCTTCATCTTTTTGGAATGTTTCCATCACACATGGACAAGGTCTTCAAATAAGTTTTGAAAAGAAAGAGGGGGAATGGAGATGCAGCTCGTTCTCGGAGGTGCTTTCGCAGGAAAAAGAAAAATAGTGAAAGATAAGCAGCAAACATTCAGCTGGGTATCTTCCTATAGCGATGGAGTTGTATGGGACTGGAAATCAGTATGGCTGACTGATACAACACTAGTGCTTGAAGGCTGGGAAAAATGGATTTTACAAGAAATCAAAAATAATGATAGCAATGACCAAATTCGTCATAAGTTTAAAGAGCTATTTCATTGTTTATTAGAAGAAGAGAATAAAAGAAACAGCGATATTGTCCTTATCATGCTGGAAATGGGGAAGGGAATAGTTCCTCTTGAAAAAGAGGAGAGAAGATTGAGAGATATTGCTGGGTGGATTGCACAAGATGCAGCAAAACTCTCTGAACAGGTTGAATATGTATGGAATGGCTTATCAAAAAAAATAAAATAATAGATCAATGGGGGGATATTGGTGAAATTAATTTCCATTTGTCCAAGTAATACAGAGCTTGTAGGGTATTTAGGCTTAACATCTTCTTTACTAGCTGTAGATGACTATTCAGACTGGCCTGAAGAGGTTTGTCATTTGCCGAGACTTGGCTCGGATTTACATATAGATATTGACAAAGTCGAAAGGCTGGAACCTGACTTAGTGCTGGCTTCACTTTCTGTACCGGGCATGGAAAGGAATATTGAAGAATTAAAAAAGCGAAAAATTCCATATGTTATTGTACCTAATCCTAAAACACTCACAGAAGTAGGTGAGAGCTTACGTTTTGTCGGGAATGTCACAGATACTCAAGTAAAAGCAGATGAATTGTACATGAAATATAATCAACTGCTAGAACAGTTTCGTCTGATTTCCAAGAAAGTAGAAAAAAAGAAAACGATTTATTGGGAATGGTGGGCAAAACCTATCTTTACACCTGGTGCTTACAATTGGTTAACTGAAATAAGTGAATTAGCCGGCGGGAGAAATGTTTTTGATGATGTCGAAAAAGCCAGTGTTCAAACAAATTGGGAAGATGTGAAAAGAAGAAATCCCGATGTGATGAGTATTATCTGGGTTGGGGTACAAACAGAACGAGTAAATCCAAAGGTCATCTTAAAACGTTCAGGTGCAGAACAAATGGCAGCCGTTCAAAACGATCAGCTATACATACTGGAGGAGCCATTATTTTGTAGACCTTCACCAAGATTACTTCTCGGCTTAAGTAAGATTGCAAGTATTCTTCATCCTGAACTTTATCCGGTTTTTGTTGAAGGGAAAGATCCTTTACTTACTAAAGAATAAAAAAAGAGTCAGTCCACCAAATGGTATGTAAAAGGGGGACTGACTCTTTTTTAAACTATTACCTTAAATTACACCTTGCTCGATCATTGCATCTGCTACTTTGACAAATCCTGCAATATTTGCACCAACAACAAAATTACCAGGAGCACCATATTCTGCTGCTGCTTGCTTGCTGTTTTGGTAAATATTTTTCATGATTTGTTGTAGTTTTGCATCAACTTCTTCAAATGTCCAAGAAAGTCTTGCACTATTTTGGGCCATTTCCAACGCTGAAACAGAAACACCTCCAGCATTAGCCGCTTTAGCAGGACCGAATAAAACATTGTTTTCTAAGAATGTCTCAACAGCTTCCAAAGTAGATGGCATATTGGCTCCTTCACCAATTGCTTTCACACCATTGGATACTAAAATTTGGGCAGAAGCTTGATCGATTTCATTTTGAGTCGCACAAGGTAAAGCGATATCACAAGGTACTGTCCAAATTCCACTGCAATTTTCCGTGTAGATTGCTTCAGGGTGTTCTGAAACATATTCACTAATTCGTTGTTTTTCTACTTCTTTAAGACGTTTTACTGTATCTAAATTAATTCCATTTGGATCATAAATATAACCATTTGAATCACTGCAAGCTACAACTTTCGCACCAAGCTGTGTCGCTTTTTCGATCGCATAGATCGATACATTACCTGACCCAGATACTACAACTGTACTGCCTTTGAAGCTAAGACCTTGGTCTTTTAACATTTCATCAACAAAATAAACTGTCCCGTAACCAGTTGCTTCTTTACGTGCCAAGCTTCCGCCATAGCCGAGACCTTTTCCTGTTAACACACCAGCTTCATAAGCACCGCGCATTTTTTTATACTGACCAAATAAATATCCGATTTCTTTACTGCCCACACCGATATCACCTGCAGGAACATCCGTATCAGGTCCAATATATTTACTAAGCTCTGTCATAAAGCTTTGACAAAAGCGCATTATTTCACCATCTGATTTTCCTTTAGGATCAAAGTCTGATCCACCTTTTCCACCGCCAATTGGTTGACCGGTTAAGGAATTTTTGAAGATTTGTTCAAAGCCTAAGAACTTAATAATACTTGCATTTACTGATGGGTGAAATCTTAATCCGCCTTTATATGGTCCGATCGCACTACTGTATTGAACACGGAATCCACGGTTTACCTGTACGTTTCCTTCATCATCTACCCAAGGAACACGAAACGAAATAACTCTTTCAGGTTCAACAATTCGTTCAAGAATTGCTTGTTTAATATATTCCGGCTTTTTAACAAGTACAGGAACTAAAGAATCAAATACTTCTTTTACTGCTTGGTGAAACTCAGCTTCATTAGGGTTTCTTTTTTGAACCGTTTCAAATACTTGTTGAACATATTTTTGTACACTTTCTGTATACATCTGTTGAGTGTTTTCCATTGTTTTCATATATGATATTCCCCTTTTCTAACATCTAAATCATGAAAAATAAATTTTCTAAATGTTCCAAAATAGATGAATTGTTATTATGAAATATTTTATAATTAAATAATTGATCGAATCAATATAAAGAAACGATAATATTAATGCGTTTTATGCATTAATTCTAGGAGGATAAAAGTGGACTTCAGACAAATACGGTATTTTATGGAGGTTGCAAATCGTGAGCATGTTACAGAAGCAGCAGATAACTTACATGTGGCACAGTCCTCTGTAAGTAGACAAATAGTCAATCTGGAAAGTGAACTGGGCGTGGATTTATTTATTCGCGAAGGTAGAAGAGTTCGCTTAACACCAATCGGGAAAATATTTTATGAACGAATGAAAAATGCAATGAATGTAATGGATGACGCAAGAAGAGAAGTTGAAGAATATCTAGACCCGGAAAAAGGAACTGTTCGTATCACATTTCCAATCAGCTTAGCTGCCTATACGTTACCAACTGTGATTTATGCCTTTCGATTACGCTATCCCGAAGCAAAATTCCAACTGAAACAAGCACTATATCGGGACCTAATAGATGGTGTGGTAAAAGGTGATTTTAATCTTGCATTAATCGGACCGTTGCCACTCGAAGAAAAGAAACTCAAACGGAAGATATTATTCACAGAAAATATTGTGGCATTATTGCCTATACATCATCGACTAGCTAAGAAACCTACAATAAAACTTCAAGAATTAGTAGACGAACCATTCTGTCTACTACCTGAAGGCTTTGTGTTTCGTGACATTGTAATGGACGCATGCCAAAACATTGGCTTCACACCAAAGGTTTCATTTGAAGGGGATGATATTGATGCATTAAAAGGCCTTGTGTCAGCTGGTTTAGGCATTGCACTCATGCCGGAGGTAACGTTGGTTGACAGCTTGCCACGTTCAACAGTAAAAATACCTTTAGTAGAACCAAGTGTAACAAGAACAGTAGGTGTCATTACTCCTAAAGACAGAGAATTACTTCCAACAGAAAGATTATTTTATGATTTTCTTCAAGAGTTTTTTGCAAGATTGGATGAGTTTAATCAATCATTTTGAGCATAAATGAAAAATGGAATTATTTTTTCAGAAAAACAATAACACCCCACTATTCACATTGATTTATCATCATGTACAATAAATAGTAGTACAATTGTAATATGCTTAAGGAGCCTAAACATGTCAATCGTAGAAAAATTGAATTTATCAAAATATACTAATATGGCTGTTATCAACCAGCCTGAAGATTACTCAGTTTTTATAAATTATCCGGCAGAATTTTCTAAAAACCATGATGCACTTTTTATTTTTATCCAAACAGTTGATGAAATGATAAACCATACTCACCATATTATTGAACACAATCTTTTAGTAGAAAAAGGCTATGTCTTTTTTGCTTATCCGAAAAAAGGAAACAATCGCTATGAGACTTTCGTACATAGGGATGAAATTTTTCCAGCAATGAAGGTTGGAGAAGATGGATATGTTGGGAATAGTGATATTAAATTTGCCCGAATGGTTAGTATGGATGATGTGTTTACAGTGGTCGGGTTAAAGAGAGAAAAAAAGAAAGTGAAGAAAACATCAGCTGCCAGTCAATGTGTAGCAGATTATGAAAATAATGTATCAGATGTGGAACAATTACTAACAGGGAATCCTTCCGAACTGCAATTTTTCCAAAGCTTAACACCTGGGTATCAGAAAGACTGGGCGCGCTATATCTTCTCCGCCAAACAGCAAAAGACACGTGAGAAGAGACAAGCTCAGATGATTGATGTCCTTTCACAAGGCTTTAAAACTATGGATCTATATCGTCAAAACAAGAAATAATTGACGTAGCCAGCTTGGTCATTCCTCCATCAAGCTGGTTTTTTTATTGGTAACCTCCTCATATTCAAACCTTATATCATCATAAAATGAAGAAATATAAGTAAGAAATATGAGAGGATGGTATTCATGCACCGAAATCCTAATTTACAGGATGAATTATCCGAGCTTGATAAAAAACATTTTCTCCACCCGACATCTCCTATCCAACAACAACAAGAGCATGGTCCTGCATTTATCTTCACAAGGGGTGATGGGATTTACCTTTACGATTTATCCGGTAAAAAGATGATTGATGGCATGTCATCTCTTTGGAATGTAAACATTGGCCATGGAAGAGAAGAGCTTGGCAAAGTAGCCAAAGAACAAATGTCGACGCTTGCATTTTCTTCTAATTTTGCAACATTTAGTAATGAACCGGCTATTCGACTAGCAAAAAAACTCGCTGACATTTCACCCGGTGATCTTCAGTCAACTTTTTTTACGTCAGGTGGGTCTGAAGCCAATGATACAGCATATAAGCTAGCCCGACATTATTGGATATTAAAAGGGCAACCTAACCGAAAGAAAATTATTTCAAGAACAAAATCTTACCATGGTGTTGCGATCGGATCGACAAGTGCTACAGGAATAAAGCCCTTTAGAGATTTTACCAATTCTCTTGCACCAGATTTCCTTCATGTAAATCACCACTCCTCAAATTCATTTCGTGAACTCATTGAGAAGGAGGGTCCTGACACAATTGCTGCCTTTATCACAGAACCTGTACAAGGAGCTGGAGGAGTTCATATAGCACCTCATAATTACTTCAAAGAAGTAAAGGAACTGTGTGAAGAGCATGACATCCTCTTTATCACAGATGAAGTGATCACTGGATTTGGCCGCACAGGAACATATTTTGGAATTGAACATGATAACATTGTGCCTGATATGATGTGTTTTGCTAAAGGTGTGACAAGCGGTTATGCCCAATTAGGCGGAGTGATGCTTTCAAAGAAAATACACAAAGTGTTTAGCGACATGTCAACAGGTACATTACTTCATGGATATACCTATAGCGGGCATCCGATGGCATGTGCTGTAGCTTTAAAAAATATTGGCATCATTGAGTCTGAACGATTAATAGAGAATTCCAAACGAATGGGAAAGGAACTTTTAGATGGATTAAAAGCGATTCAACAGGTTTATCCTATTATTGGAAAAGTCAAAGGAATGGGATTAATGGGAGCAATAGAATTTAACAATAAGAATACGGAAATAACATTGGCTCCTCTTATTGTGAACGAAGCAGCGAAACGTGGGCTTATTTGCCGGTCAGTCGTGTTTGATAGGCAGGATACAGTTGTCCTGGCTCCACCTCTTGTTATATCAAAAGAAGAACTTGATCATTTGCTAAACATATTAGATGAATCGATAAAAGCTATAATTAAACAATAAATACTTAACTAAAATTACACATTTAGCAACATAAAAGCCCTCACTTCAAAATTGTAGGGCTTTTTATAATATTTGAAAAATCTCCTTATTTGTATGTCTTTTTTCTATAGCTAGATATCTATCATATACAATTTAGGTATTACCATAATAGGATGTTAAGAATATCTTTTTGATAAGGAGGACTACTTGTGCCCTTTCCAAGTAATTCACAATTTACACCTATTACGGTTGGGGGAACTCCGATTTTTGATTTATTGGGGGATGAAAGTCCGGTTTCAACGGACATTGTTGGCAATTCATCATTTCCAGCTGCCTTTTTCGCCTATGATGGAACAAATGTTTATTTCCGGCTGAGATTAAATGGTGATCCTCGAAATGCTCAATTAACAGGCTTTAGAAATTTCGCCTGGGGTGTATTAATTAATACACAGGGTGTACCTGGAACATATGACTGGCTTTTTAATGTTGACGGCTTGAATAATCGTGTTAGCTTAATACAAAACACTGTCAAGCAGGTTAACTCATGGAATGATCCTGCTGAAGGAACGGGAGGAGGTAATCCTAACTTTTCTCAAGCGATTACTAACTTTGATTATGCGAGAGTTACTCTGGCTGATTCCAGTATTGGCGGTGATCAGGATTATTTTTTAGATTGGTTTTTACCTGCTACTACATTTTTTTCGTTTCTAGGAATAAATGAAGCTTCATTATTACGGGCAATTTTTTTCACCTCAGCGAACATTAATAATTACAATAAGGATTCATTGCGATCAGCTGAAGGTTTTTCATTTTCTAATGCCCTTAGTAATCCAGTTTCACCAGATCAAGTCGATGTACGAGCAGAGATTGCTGTAAACAAGACGCTTACATCAGGACCAACAACAGTTTTAATTGGCCAGCAGGCAACATGGACGGGGAATGTGACTGTCATTAACACAGGTAAGTCACAAGCAACAACGATCTTTTTAGATGATGTGCTAGGTCCGGATTTAATTAATTCATTTACTGTCAATACGGTGTCACAAGGGTTAACGGCTTATAATAGCAGTACAAAAACGGTAACGTGGAATGTTGGAAATTTGGCACCTGGCGGATCTGCAACATTAACGTTTACATTAAATGGTCTTTATAGTACTAGCGGGATAAGACAGTTAAATCGTGTAATAGCTTCAGGTTTTGATAATTTCACAGGTGGCAGAATTGAATCAAATACTTCGGTAGTTACTATTACGGCACAAGCAGCTGCTTCCATTAATGGAACAATCTTTGATCAATCGACTGGATTGTTCTTACCAAATGCAACGGTGAATTTATTGCAAGGAATGACGATTGTTTCCACGACATTGTCAAACAATAATGGTATTTATACGTTTACAAATGTGTCTCCAGGAAATTATTCCGTTCAAGCCTCAAGGGCAAATTATGCGACAAATTCTGTAGCAGTTGTAGCATCTAGTGGTATCTCGACCACTGCAAATATATCGTTGCTTCCTTTACCTAGCACGATATCAGGGAATGTATCAAATGGAGGACCGATTAATAGCGCATCTGTTACCTTAACAAACCAGGAAGGCATTGTCATTACTTCTACAACAACCAATGTTACAGGGAATTACACGTTTCCTAATGTGTCGCCCGGCCTTTATAATGTCTCCGTTTTAGCATCAGGATATCAGTCACAAATTCAGTCTATCACGGTTGATCCTAATCAAAATTATATAGTCAACTTTGTACTAATCGCAAACCCTGGGGCCATCACAGGGGAAATAAGGGATGCCATAACAAATACAGTTATTCCAAATGCAGTTATTGAGTTATTAACACAGGAAAGCATATTTATCGCTTCAACTACGTCAAATGGTGCAGGAGTTTATACGTTTTCAAACCTTTCACCTGGAACTTACCTAGTAAGGGCTTCAGCCACAAACTATGCTACTTCATTAGTATCTTCAACGGTAACTGCTGGAAATACAACGACAACAAACCTGTTTTTACAACAGAGTCCGGGAGCAATCCAGGGAACGGTTAGTGACAGTGGTTCACTCTCTCCAATTCCGAATGTAAATATACAGGTTGTTAATGCTCAAAATATCGTCGTTGCAACAACTGTTACGAACGTAAATGGACAATATACAATTGATCAATTATTACCTGGATCGTACACACTTATTTTTACAGCAGATGGATTTTCTAATGCAATATTAGGTGCGATCGTTACATCCAATGATACAGCTATTGTTAATGCAGTTTTATCAAGACTGGCAGGAGCATTAATGGGAATTATACAAAATCCTCAAGGGAATCCCATAAGTGGAGCATCCGTTTCAGTGTTCCAAAATAATATCCTTATTCAAACAATTTTAACAGATGAATGGAAATTATATGATCACCGGTTTGGCACTAGGTACTAATTATTCCATTGTTATTAGTGCAGAAAGTTATTCTACCTTTACTGCTGCTGCAACAATTATAAATGGCCAAACAACCACTTTAAACGCAACATTGACTGAAAACCCTGGTAATTTAACAGGGATTGTAATTGATAGTGCTAATAATCCAGTGCCGGGAGCAAATATTAGTGTCCAATTAAGTACAGGATCCGGAATCATTATTGCTACAACCGTAACAGACTCAAATGGAAATTATTTTGTGCAGGGGTTAGCTCCTGGAAACTATTCCGTCGTCGTCACAGCACCAAACCTTCAATCCTCAACTTTTGGAACAACCATTACCTCAAATGTTACTTCAACTCTTAATTTTACATTACTACCTGATCCTGGCTCAATTTCTGGTCAAATAACCAACGCACAGACGGGAGCTCCAATAAATAGTGCAAATGTTCAAGTAAGAATTTTAGATGGAAGTGGAGCAATAGTTGCAACAGTTTTGACAAATAGTAATGGACAATATGTTGTCAACCAATTGGCTCCGGGAATCTATACAATTGTTGTTTCCGCAGAAAACTTCCAGTCAAATGCAGCAACCATTCAAGTCTTATCGAATCAAACAGCATCAGGTAACGTAGCACTTCTGCCTAATCCGGGTCAAATTACCGGGTTTGTTTTTAATAGTGTTGGGGGGAGTCCGATAATTGGTGCTAGTGTTAATGTAATAAACAGTGTTGGAGCTTTAGTCACAACTGTTTTAACTGATCAGGGTGGAGGGTTTACAGTAAATGGGTTAGCACCAGATCAGTACACTTTAAATGTCATTGCCCAAGATTTTCAGAACGGGATTGTAGGGGCTTTTGTAAATTCTGGTCAAGTAACTCCTGTCGAAATTACTCTTATTGCTAATCCGGGAACGATTACCGGGACTGTTGCACCAAATATTTCAAACACACTCGTTCAACTTTTAGATGTTAATAATTTGCTTATAGATTCAGTTTTGGTAGACAATAATGGCAGTTTCTCGTTTCAAAATCTCAGTCCAGGTATTTATACTGTTGTAGCTTCTGCACCAACCTATTCTGCAACTCCAGTTGGTGCAAGTGTGTTCGCAAATCAAATTACGAATGTTTCTATTTCAATGATTCCAAATCCAGGTTCTGTTTCTGGAAATATAACGGACAATATAGGTAATCCAATTACAAATGCAGCTGTTCAAGTTCTTGATCTTAATGGCATTCTTATTGCAACAGGTTTTACCAGTACAGAAGGGTATTACACAATAGGTAATATACCGAGTGGTTCTTTTACGATCGTCGTTAATGCATCTGGATATGGTCAAGTAAGTGTTGGGATAAACGTTAGCCCAGGTGAAGTATTAACAGGTATTGATGCTGTATTGGTTGCAAACCCGGGTGCCATTAACGGACAAATCACGAATCAAAACACAGGAATTCCTATTGAAGGAGCAGTCGTTTCCATTTTAGATGGCACATCACAAGTTCCTGTTTCAGTAACCACAACTTCAAATTTTGGCAATTATACTGTTTCAGGTCTTGCCCCGGGAAGCTATATTGTTACTGCTTCAAAACCAAACTTCGGTACAAATCAAATCGGGGCCATTGTCGTTAGCGATAGGACGGTAACAGCTGATATAGCTCTTGTGCCAAACCCCGGTGTGATAAATGGTAATGTCATAGACATAAATGGAGTGCCGGTTACAGGCGCAGAGATTCGAGTGTCTGTTTTAAATGAAACTCAAATAATTGTTGTGACATTGTTAGCTAATTCTGATGGGACGTATAGAGTTCCATTCTTAGCACCTGGGACATATTTTGTGACTGTTAATGCTCCAAATTATAGTTCCTCCACTGTTTCAGCAACAGTTGAATCAAATCAAACCGTAAATGTTACTAATATTTTGACACCAAATCCTGTCACTTTATCTGTTCAAGTCATTAATACTAACACGGCAAACACGATTGCTGGAGCAACAGTAACAGTAAGAAATTCAACAAATATTCCAATTACTTCTGGAGTAACAGATCAAAATGGCAACATCACGTTTTCTTCTTTACCAACAGGTGTTTTAACTATTTCGGCAATTGCACTTAATTTCGGAACTGATACAAAAACTGTCATAGGTAATCCAGGAGATATACTCTTCGCTCAATTGTCGTTACCATCTGAACCTGGAAATATAAAAGGATTTATTACAAATATAGCAAATGGCGACGCTATACCAAATGCTGTCATTCAGCTTTATGATTTTACAAATATTCTAGTTCAAACAACCGTTTCTAACCAATTTGGTGAGTATACGTTTTCGGGTATTACACCAGGGGTATATACAGTCGTTGCGAATGCAGCTGATTTTGGGCCGGAAACTGCGGGTGCCATCATAAATTCAAATGAAACAAATACACTAAGTTTTGCATTATTTCCTAATCCGGGAATTATCCAAGGATTTGTAAGGGATATGGTGAATAATGCTCCTATAGCTGGAGCAAGTATTATTGTCAGGGAATTTTCAGGTACAGGTCCAATCATCTTTTCAACGATTACAGATGCTAACGGCTTCTTCCAATCTACATCATTATCTCCAAAAACGTATGTATTAGTTGCCAGTGCAGAGGATTATGGAACGAATAGTGTCTCTGTTAACGTCATTAGCAATAGCACCACTACGACTGAAATTTTGCTCACAAGAGACCCCGGGGCTCTTCAAGGCATCGTCAGAGATGCTGAAACATTAACCCCTATACCAGATACCCTCGTTAGAATCATTAATGATCAAGGAATTATTGTTAGAAGTGTACAAACGGATAGTAATGGTTTCTATCTACTCACTGGTCTTCCAGAAGGAATCTACACTGCCACAGCTATAAATCCGAATTACCAGTCACAAATCAATCAAACACAGATCGTGGCAAATACCACGGGAATGCTGGATTTTGCTTTACAAGGAAACCCTGCCACGCTTTTCGGAACAGTTATTGATTCTGAAACTCAATCACCATTAACAGGCGTGATTATCGAAGTTCGTGTTAGTGGAACAGATATTCTCCTTAGAAGAACTCTAACAGATCAAGATGGAAATTATCTAATCGAAGGACTCCCGCAAGGATCATTTGATGTCATTGCACAAATGAGAGATTATGCAATTAATAGCAGTACAGTATTTCTATCACCAAACGATGTCGAACTCCTGAATTTCGCGCTAAATCCGTTTCCAGCCACCATTCAAGGTCTAGTAGTCGATGCATTATCAGGAGATCCTATAGTAGGTGCATTAGTTACAGTTGTTGTACCAAATACAGACATTATCATTGAAAGTATTGTAACAGGTGTTGATGGAACTTATACGATAAGAAATTTACCGCAGGGAACCTTCAATATTGTTTTTACGGCATCTAATTATGGAAGTACAGTCATACCTGTTATTTTAACACCAAATGAGGTAGAAACAGTCAATGCTTCCTTACTTCCAAATCCTTCAACACTGGTCGGAACTGTATCGAATGTACAAACAGGAATAGGGATTTCCGGAGCACTAGTTAGAGTATTTGATCTAAATGGAACATTGATAAAAAGCTCACTAACAACTGAAACTGGTCAATATACAGTAACCGGTTTATCACCTGGAAGCTATTCGGTTATTGCAAGTGCTGAAGGTTTTGGCAATATGATAAATGTGGTCACTTTATCTCAAGGAGAAATAGAAACCCTTGACTTTGCGCTAAGTCAAGAATTCGCAAATTTGTTAGGAACAGTACGTGATGCATTAAGTGGCCAAACGATTCAAGGTGCTCTAGTTCAAGTTTTTCGGATAGGAACAGAACTTCCAGTCGCTTCAGTCCTTACTAATGGAAATGGAGAATATCTCATTACAGGGCTGGAACCACGTGAATATCGGGTTGTCTTTACTGCTGATAATTACTCTAGTGAGGTATATAGAATCTTTTTGGAGCCGGGAGAAAGCAGGATATTAAATGTAGACCTTGAGACTAATCCGTCAGTAATAAGAGGACAGGTAACAGATGCTGTAACAGGATTGCCAATTGAAAGGGCAGGAATTATCACCGTTCTTAGTGGCAGTGGTGTTATCATTGCATCAACAGAAACAGATCAAAACGGCCAATATATTCTATCGAATCTCCCTTCAGGAACTTATGATGTTATCTTTTCAGCAGAAGGCTATGTGACCGAAACAAGATCGATTATATTACCTCCGAATGAGATTCTTGTTTTAAACATTGCACTAGTTCCTAATCCAGGTTCCATTCGTGGTTCTGTAAGAGAAGAAGGTGCATTATCGCCAATTAGCGAAGCGCTTGTCCAAGTGTTTTCACCTTCAGGAACACTATTAGGTGTAACTTTAACAGATGTTGAAGGAAATTATTTTATTACAGGTCTTCCGGGAGGAGAAGCAATCGTTGTTGTACGTGCAATTGGTTATCAGGCACAAATTCGTGACGTCTTTATTATAAGAGGTGAGATTGTTACAGCTAACTTCTTATTACAAGCAAATCCTGCAACAATTAGCGGCATTGTTACCGACAGATGTACAGGTGGACCATTAACTGGTGTTCTTGTTCAAATTCTCCCTGAAAATATGAGTGTTCCAATTCGTTCCACATTAACGGATGTAGATGGTTTTTATATTTTAACCGGTCTTCCTGAAGGTACCTTTACCGTTAGATTTACTATAGATGGAGAACATGTAAGGGAAGTAAGTGTTGAACTTGAAGCAGGTGAAGAGATAACGTTAAATATTGAACTTGGAGCGATTACTCTTATTTGTCCATCGAATATTGTGATATCAAATGATCCGGGTGTATCTGGTGCAATTGTAAACTTTCCACCTCCTATTGTAATAGAAGATTGTCCAAATGTAACAGCAACATGTACACCAGCTTCCGGCTCATTTTTCCCTAGTGGTACAACAATTGTAAATTGTATAGCAGAAGATACAGAAGGAGTGCTAAGTTCATGCTCCTTTACAGTAAAAGTTGTTATTGATCCTTGTAGATATTTAGGCTGATGTTAATGTGAATTCTCATTATAAGTGGAGCACAGTGGTTAGAGGCGGTGCTCCACTTATAATAAATTCGTGTACCATAAGTTTTAAAATAGAAATTTTTTGTAGCCTTTTTATCTATTAGTCTGACGCCTGACCATTTTGCATAAAAAAACATAGTATAAATAAGGAAAAGTGTTGAAAGGTTGTATAAAAATGCCGATGATAAATCAAGAAAGACTGTGTATTACTACTTCAAAAGTATATGATTGGATCGTTGGACAAATTGATGTACCAACTCAAAGTTTTAGAGGAACTGCAGGACTTGTAAGGCTGGGCTTTTCGTGTGAAGAAATAACGGATCAAACGAAAGGCGGGCCCTTACTTTCTGAATGTATTCCAACAGATGCAGAGGGAAATCCGATTGATCCTTTATCACCAGGCTCTATATCATGTACAGAACTAACACAACCTGGCGGAAGGAGAAATGTTGATGTTACTCTTTCTTCAGGAGAAACTGTCACTCTGCAAGAAGTGATGATATTAATAAGAGGATATTATGTGATACAAATCAGTAGCCCTAGTGGTGTTACGTGTACATCCTCGCCACAGACTTACTCCGTTATTCAAACATCCATACTTTGTGCACCTGAGGGAACAAATTTAACATGTGATATTACAGATTTTCAGTGCTTTTCTTGCAACTCATGTAGTTTAGATGACGAAGGAAATCAACAATTCCAACAGATTGATGTTTCAATTACGCTTTGTCATAGTCTACAGGTAGAGAGCACAGTTACAATAGAGCTGGATGCAGATATTTGTCAACCGCGATTAACGAAAATAGAACGTAATTGCCCTCAAATCAATATTCCACCAGTATGTCCGGCTTTTTAAAATCAGAATAAAATAATAGAGATGCGCCCTTTAAATCAAAATAAGGCACATCTCTAATTTCTGTTCAATTGTTCAATTGTTCAATTTACTATTTTTTATCTAACAGCAACGATCGATTTTCTTTTATATAACAAAGATCCCAATACAAATGTGCATACTCCCCAAAGAACCATTATTCCAATACCTATCCATATGTTTGTAGAAAGTATACTTGTTTCATAGACCATACTTTCTCTTAAGCCTTCAACAAAATAGGTGAGAGGAAGAACATTCGAAATTGGTTGTAGCCATTCCGGCATCGTTTCAACAGGGAAAAACACACCGCTTAGAAACATCATAAGAAAGTTTGAAATATTAGCTACACCCATATATGCTTCAGTGGTATTACTAAAGGAAGAAATAAAATATCCCATCGCTGTAAATGAAAGGGTACCAAGTAAAAATACAATCAGAAGGCTTGGAAGATTGATAAATAAGTTGGCACCAAAGATAAATACGCCTATTAAGGATAATAACAGGATTTGAACAACACTAAATAACACACGCATAATCATATCGCTTAAACCAAAATAATTCATATTGGCAGGGGTCATCCGGAGCCGTTTGATCAACCCTTTTCTGCCCATCTCAACCAAACCTACCATCCCAAACATACCACCTTGCGCAATGGAAAGAGCAATCATACCTGTTAATAGAAAATCAGTATATTGTAATTCCGTATTACCTGAAGAGATTGCTTCAATTTGTAATTCATATGTTGGTGTTATACCTGCAGCCGAAAGATTTGCTTGTTGCACAAATTGATTCAGCATACCAGAAAGAGCTTGAGCAGTGACTCCTTGCTCATCTTCTTTGTTTACAACCAATTGAAGGGCAGATGCATCTATTGATTCAGGTAGGATGATAGCAGCATCCACTTCCTGATCTCTGACCAATTGTTCAGCCTTATCTCTTGAAACAGGATCTTCGTTCTCAAATTCAAATACTGGAATATGCTTAATTTGCTCAAGGAGCATCGCAGAGGTTGGATTCGGCTTTTCATCAACGATGGCCACACTTGCTGAGAAGTCTGTATCACTTCGCCCACTAAAAATTGACATAAAAATAATCATTAATATAACTGGAAAAAAGATACCCCAAAACCATGATTGCTTTTCTCGAAACGTTAATTTAAGTTGGGCTATAAACATTTGCTTAAATTGGTTCATATTAATCCCTCCATTCCTTGCCCGTATAAGCAATAAACACATCCTCCAGACTCATTTCACGAATGGACACCTGTTCTACCTGATAGTTTCTTTCTTTTGTAAATCCAAACAAATCAACCAACGTATCCTCAGGCTTTGTTGTCCATAACTTTAATGAACTACCTTCGCGCTCAGTATTAGTCACTGATTGGAGGGTTTTCGCAAACATATTTGCTTCCTCAGATGCGTGATCACCATCAAGAAAGGTGAGACGAACTTCTCTTTCTTTTGTTAGCTTTTCTATTAGGGAAGAGGGAGTATCCAATGAGACAACTTTGCCTTGATCAACAATACAAACCCGATCACTTAATTTTTCTGCTTCTTCCATATAATGTGTGGTTAATATCGTCGTTTTCCCTAATTCCTTAAGCTGTAAAATAATATCCCAGATATTGCGTCTAGCTTGTGGATCTAAACCTGTTGTTGGTTCATCAAGGAAGATGATGTCAGGATCACTTATCATCGCAAGACCGATCGCAAGTCGCTGACGTTGACCACCTGACAGCTTCTTAACTTGATTTTTCCTGTGATCAACAAGATTAACAAGTTCTAATATTTCATGTGTAGATCGTGCTTTGTCATAGAAGCTTGCAAAGAGGTTAAGATTTTCTTCAGGAGTTAATAAATCGAACATGGCACCAGATTGAGGCTGAACCCCTATTTTCTTTTTAATTTCATTTCCGTTCTTTTCCCATGATAAATCACCAAAGGTAATTTCACCGGCATCGGGAGTCACTAATCCTTCAACCATTTCCAGTGTTGTTGTCTTTCCAGCACCATTCGGACCGATAATGGTGAATATTTCTCCTGAATTGACTGAAAAATTAATATCCTGAACCGCACGAATTGAGCCAAATGACTTTTTCAAATGCTTTACTTCTAATACAGTCACGTTTTCTCCTCCTTTTCAAGAATTTTGCAACCATTTAATTTTACGCAATAAAATACATAATAGTTTCACTATTTTAAAAATTCTAAACTTTATTTCTTTGGTCAATATATTTTCAACACAAAAGCTTCTTAATGGTATATTTATAAATAAGGATAGATACGGTTGGTAACTGTACATATTTCAATGGGGGAAGGCTTATGTTTAAGGTGAAAACAGTGAAAATTGATGGTGAAGAAATTCACGTATTTAATAGCGCGATCTTTATTTTTGAAGCTAGTACTGGATTGACTTTAGAATGTAATGTGATTGTGACTGAAGTTGTCGTGAAAAAATATCAACGAGAGGAAAATGTTATTGTAGAAATAGAATTGGAAGATGGAAGAATAATCAATTCAATTATGATGGTGAATACAATACATGGTGGATTGCCACAATTACATTTATGCTGCAATATTGATGACACTGAAGAATATAAGGATTTTGATCGGGTAAACGAAAATGATACAAGATTTCCAGACATAGAAGAGGGAGTGACTCTGGAGGATATAAGAAAAGTCGAAATGCCAATTGAACCGATTACTCTAAAATTAAAACTTCCTATCGATCAGGTCGAATGGTTAAAAAAGCAAAAAAAGAACGAATTGAACGAAATTATATCAGAGATTATTAAGTTGAAAAGACAATAATTTTTTTAAAAAGATTGGTACATTTCATGACACATTTTCTTTCCTCCGTCATATATTAGCTTCTGTGAGAATTTTTAATATGAAAGGAAACGTGATCATGAGCAATTATCAAATAAAGGTACCAAAAAAGGAAGAATATAAAGGTGGTAGTAATGGATATAAGGTTATTGAAGTAAATGTATCCACTTCGACCGATAGTTTATATGCAGTAGTTACTCCTGTTAAAAAAATGTAAAAATGAAGAAAAACAATCTTTTTGTACATATACATAGAAAGATTGTTTTTCTTTTTAACGGCAAAAAAGTAGATATTCCTCTCTTAGTCTAAGTACGTACTTGTATCAAATGACCATATTGAGGGCATAGTAAAAATAAAAAGGAAATAAACATGATTTTACTTTTTACTTCCATTATTTTGTTTAACTTAATTGCTTATAAATATTCTAAGAGGCTAACTCAAAATCAAATCTGTCATATTTGGATTTTCACTATTTCATTTCAAGTGTTATTTGATATATTTATGGAGTATAAATATATGGCTTACTGGTATTTTGATAAAGGTGTGGATTGGCTGGGATTGTTGGCACATATTTTCTTAATACCTCCAGTTAATATCATTTTTTTGAACGGGTTTCCATCTAGATCATCTCCACTGAGGCAATTAGTATATATTGTCTTATGGACTTGTTTTGTACTCATTTATGAATACACTACTATATTACCGGAGCCGATAGGGTTTTTTCATTTAGGCTGGTGGGAGGTATGGTATGACATTTTTGTTGCCCCTGCTCTCTTCATTATCTTACTAGGGTATTATAAGTATATTTTAATTTTAGAAAAAAAGGTTTTAGATAGTAGGAACACTTAAAAAAACGCCATTTTAATGGCGTTTTTTCTAAGTAATCTATTTATTTTTAAATGTTAGTCCAATTTCCTGCAATGCTGAACGAAGTTTTGGTAAAGAGGAGGGGCCGATACCATGGAATGACAGGATTTCTTTTTCGCTATATTTAGCAAGCTCCTCGACGGTTACGATTTCTTTGCTCTCTAGTGCTCGTCGTGCTGGTGCAGAAAGAAGTGACAAAAATCCTGTTACAGGCTTTCGCTCATTTTCACAAATTGGACATGTAGGGCAATCACTGCTTTTCTCAAACACATGTCCATTTTTACATGTTCGTTTTGTCTTTTTAGAGTCTGTCATTAGCAAGGCTCCTTCTTTACAGCTATTTATAAATATTGTAGCAGATGAACCTGCCGATATCCTCATAAAACATAATTCACATGAAAATTAATCGATATTTGCAATTTGGAAATAATAATATTTCTATACTTTAAGTGTAAAACCTATTAAAAAGAAAGAATTTTCATAATATAAACTTATATTCTAGCTTTTCAGAAAGATAAATTAGTATAATATTATTCAAATAAGAAGAAATATATTGATTATTTAGTCAATTAGAAGTACCCTTATAATATCATTCTTGAATTATGTTTAGTGAAGGGAGTTTTGAATGATGAATTTACGTAGCAATATGATTAAAAAGGGCTTTGACCGCGCCCCACATCGCAGCTTACTTCGTGCTGCAGGGGTAAAAGAAGAGGATTTTGATAAACCGTTTATTGCGGTTTGTAATTCATATATTGATATTGTACCTGGTCACGTACATTTACAAGAGTTTGGAAAAATTGTTAAAGACGCAATTCGCGAAGCTGGTGGAGTTCCGTTTGAATTTAATACGATCGGTGTAGACGATGGTATTGCAATGGGCCATATCGGAATGCGTTATTCATTACCAAGCCGTGAAATCATTGCTGATTCTGTTGAAACAGTCGTATCTGCACACTGGTTTGACGGAATGGTTTGTATTCCAAACTGTGATAAAATCACTCCGGGTATGATGATGGCGGCATTACGTATCAACATTCCTACACTATTTGTTAGTGGAGGTCCAATGAAGGCCGGTGTAACAAGTGATGGTAAGAAAATCTCTCTATCTTCAGTTTTTGAAGGAGTAGGAGCCTTTCAATCTGGTAAACTTGATGAAAAGGGCCTAACAGAACTAGAGCAATTCGGTTGCCCAACTTGTGGATCCTGCTCAGGAATGTTCACAGCTAACTCAATGAACTGTTTAGCTGAAGCACTTGGACTAGCAATGCCGGGTAACGGGACAATTTTAGCTGTTGATCCAAAACGTAAAGAGTTTGTTAAAGAATCTGCTAAACAATTAATGAATTTAATTAAAGATGATATTAAACCGAGAGATATCGTGACAGAAAAAGCAATTGATAATGCATTTGCACTTGATATGGCACTGGGCGGTTCTACAAATACAGTATTACACACATTAGCTTTAGCGCATGAAGCTGAAATTGAATATCCAATTCAACGTATTAATGAAGTAGCAGCACGTGTTCCTCATTTATCTAAGCTTGCACCAGCATCAGATCATCATATCGAAGATTTGCATGCCGCAGGTGGGGTATCTGCTGCATTATATGAGCTATCGAAAAAAGAAGGAGCTCTTCACCTTGATACTTTAACAGTTACAGGTAAAACATTAGGTGAAAACATTGCCGGCTGTGAGATACAGGATCATGAAGTCATCCGACCAATTGACAATCCTCATACAGAAAAAGGCGGACTTGCTGTTTTATTCGGTAACCTTGCTCCAGATGGTGCGATCATTAAGACAGGTGGCGTACAGAACGGAATTACTAGTCATGAAGGTCCTGCGATCGTATTCGAATCACAAGAAGAAGCAATCAACGGAATTGCCAATGGAAAAGTAAAAGAAGGACATGTCGTGATTATCCGTTATGAAGGACCAAAAGGCGGTCCGGGAATGCCGGAAATGTTATCTCCAACTTCGATGATCGTTGGGATGGGACTTGGACCAAAGGTAGCGCTTGTTACTGACGGACGTTTCTCAGGTGCATCTCGTGGTCTTTCAATCGGGCATGCTTCACCTGAAGCTGCTGAAGGCGGTCCACTTGCATTCGTTGAAAATGGTGATCATATTGTCATTGACATTGAAAACCGTACAATGGATGTTCAAGTTGAGGAAGACATATGGGCAGAACGTAAAGCAAACTGGAAAGGCTTTGAACCTAAAGTGAAAAAAGGATACTTAGCCCGTTATTCTAAGTTAGTTACTTCTGCAAGTACTGGCGGAATTATGAAAATCTAAAGATAAATACAATTGGGGTTGGAAGCTGATAATTCCAACCCTTTATAATTGTATAAGAAGGAAAATCTATTTAATTCTTTTTATATTCAACAAATTAGATATAACTGTTACGACACCGGCAAAAAAAATGCCTATTCCCCAAATGTAACCTCCAATGCTTCCGATAATTCCCACTATAGACAAGACAATACCTATCATCCCTCCGACCATAGACCCTACTTTTGAAATATGCTTTGAAGGATATTCTCCATTTGCAGCTCGTTTAGAAAATTCTACGTATTTTTGAGTATGTTCGCCAGCTTTAACTTTCTTTATCATCTTGATCTCCACCTATTCAAATATTTTCTCAATTAAGTGATCTACCATAAAATCGAAAACATCAAATGAATGACTAAGCATTTTATCTCTCAGTGAAATAGTAAGTAAAGTTGTGGATAGGACAGACAAAGCTAAATCTTCACTTATTTTTAATGTTAAGAAAGGTTTCCTTAACATAGTCTTGGCTCCTTCATAGCTGAGAGAATTTAGTTCGGATTGTTGCTGAATTGAAAGCTTATTGAAAAAACTTATAAAATCTTCACTCGTTGTTTCATACATAAAAGGACTTTCATAATACACTCTATAGATTTTTTTCAATGCTTTTGCAACGCCATATTTGTTCGGAGTCTCTGATAAAATCTCCTCAATTTTGGAGTATAGATTTATTTGTACAGATTTTAATGTTTGTAAAAAAAGATCTTCCTTTGTATCAAAGAAAAGATAAAATGCACCTTTGGAAATTCCTGAACCTTTACATAGTTCATCAATATTGGTTTTCTTATAGCCAAATTTTTGCCAATTCAATTTACAATTTTTGATGAGTGTTTGGTTGATATTTAATTTTTCTTGTTCAGTGAATCCTTTTGGAATTAGTTCCACCCTCCTTGTGACTATAAATATTATTTTAGTCATACATATTATACGGTAAGTGATTATAAAAGTAAATTAATTCCAATATTGGTTTTAAAATCAATTTTTGATGAAGAGATTGATTGAGGAACGATGTAAAATTAAAGTGATTAAGAAGTGTTATCCAGTAAGAAAGTCATGTATATAAGTGGGCTTAACTTCCTTTATCAAGAATAATATATTGTAAGTGTCATTTTTATTTAGGGAGGAATTTATATAAAAGCGATCTTTTCCGGCAAATACGGTCCGCCTGAAGTCCTGGAAGTAAAGGAAGTACCAAAACCAAGCGTGAATGATAATCAAGTTTTAGTGAAAGTCCATGCAGCCTCAATAAATTATGGAAATCTGGTGTTACTAAAGGGAGAACCTAAACTTGCGCGTCTGGTATATGGACTGTTCAAACCTAAATATTCTATACCTGGTGGAGATATATCTGGGATCGTTGAAGAGGTTGGATCACTTGTAAAAAAATTTAAACCTGGTGATGAAGTGTTTGCAGATTTATCTAATTCTGGTTGGGGTGGGTTTGCAGAATATGTATCCGTTTCAGAAAATGTACTAGTGAGTAAGCCTTCTAATTTGACGTTTGAGGAAGCTGCAGCAGTTCCAATGGCGGCAGTGACTGCTCTTCAGAGTTTGAGAGATAAAGGGAAAGTAAAACAAGGTAAAAAAGTTTTGATTTATGGAGCGTCTGGGGGCGTTGGAACGTTTGCGATTCAAATTGCTAAATCACTTGGTGCTCAAGTTACTGCAGTTAGCAGTACGAAAAATATTCACACAGCAAAATCTCTTGGTGCAGACTTTGTTTTAGATTATAAAAAGGGAGAATTTGAAAAAGCAACAACTCGTTATGATGTAATTTTAGGAGTAAATGGTCATCAGCCTTTAACTATCTATAATCGAGCTTTATCTACCAATGGGGTATTTGTCCATGTAGGAGGTTCAGAGGCTCAAATGTTTCAAGCGCTGTTTCAAGGTCCATGGATCTCAATGAGAACAAGAAAAAGGTTTGGTACATTTTTACAGAAAGCAAACCAGTCAGACTTGTACTATATGAAAGAACTTATTGAATCAGGCAGTGTAAAACCTGTTATTGATCGTTGCTATAAGCTCAGTGAAATAATACAAGCATTTAACTATTTTGCTGAAGGGCATGCTCGTGGAAAGATCGTATTGACAATTTAGAAAAGGAAACAAAAAAGTGGAACCAATCAGACTTGGTATGGTTCCACTTTTTTTCGTAGAAAAGATAATAACTAATTATTTTAAACAATTATGTATTTACTAATAACTTAGAAAGAAAGCTACGATATGTGAACAGGATATCATATAGAACCCTGATAATTTAACCTGAATTTTTATCTTACTGAATTAATTTTTAAACACATGTTGTCCAATAACTACAGTCGTTTCTCTGGAATCTAACCAGCGATTTGTAGCAATATCAGGGTTATAAAAAAATAATGAGTCTTTAGCAATTTTCCTCATATCAGATAATGCTGCGAAGACAGCTCTTCTAGATTCTTTGTCAGCAGGTTTGTTAATTTCACCATTTGAGACAGGTTGGAATTGTCCACTTTGATAGATAACATCTCTAATTGTATCCGGGAATTTCGGACTATCTACACGATTTAATACAACACTGGCAACTGCAACTTTTCCCTCAAAAGGTTCTGATTGAGCCTCAGCTCGTACAATTCTTGCTAATAAATCTATGTCAGCTTCTGCAATATTTACTTTACTTGAAATAGTTTCCCCACGACTTGCAACGACTGGTCGACTTTTTTTATCTTTATCTATAGAAATCTCTTGTCCCACATAAATGAGATCGAGGTTTTTTACCTGTGGATTTACTGAAGCTAATTCGGAAAGTGACAAACCATTGTCTCTTGCTATTTTTGACATTGTATCCCCTTTTTGCACAGTATAAGCGAAAATAGGTTCAGCCGATAAAAGAGTGAAAAGTAATGTTAGTAAAAAAATTAGTTTTTTCAAAATTTGTCCTCCTAGACGATTTCTTTTTTGAACTCTTGTCTCATTCCATACCTATGTGATAAAAAATCCGAATAGTGTTACAATTTGTTTACATAGACGTTACAAGAAGCTCGAAATATCTTAATATAGGAAGAAATAGGAAATTTCATGTAGTCTTTTTGGATAATAGTCTCTATGAAACATATACTTTTGTAAATTCATATCTAAAAAGGGGATGAGGCAGTGGAAGCAAAAAATCTGGAATTAGCTAAAAATTTACGTCATGAACTTCATCAACATCCTGAACTCTCAAATCATGAGGTATGGACGAAAAACTATATAATCCAGTTCTTAAAAACATATACTTCGCTAGAAATTGTTGACAATGGTCAATGGTTTTATGCGGTGTATAGAGCTGGTGAAAAGAGAAGAAATATTGCATTTCGAGCAGATTTTGATGCTCTGCCGATTGATGAAACGATAGACATTGCACATTCTTCTAAATACCCCGGTATCTCACATAAATGTGGACATGATGGTCATACTGCATGCCTAGTTGGCTTCGCTCTTGAGGTTGATCAAAAAGGAGCAGATAAAAATATCTTTTTTCTCTTTCAGCATGCAGAAGAAACAGGAGATGGTGCCATTCAATGTGTCCCATTTTTACAAGAGAACAACATAGAAGAAATTTATGCCTTTCACAATATGAGTGGACTGACATTAAATTCGGTTTATGTAATTGACGGAACGGCACATTGCGCATCAAAGGGAATGACTATTCTAATGGAAGGCACACCGGCACACGCAAGCCAGCCTGAAGATGGAGTGAATCCAGCTTTTGCTATAGCAGGGATTATTAATACGATTCAAGATCTTACTTCCTCCAATACGTATAAAGGAAGGGTATTGTGTACAGTCGTGCATGTAAATATTGGAGAAAAAGCCTTTGGTATTGCAGCAAGTAAAGGGAGCTTAATGCTTACATTACGTGCTTATTATGAAGAAGAACTTGTACAACTAGAAAAAAGCATTGAAAAGTTAACACTTTCTCTGGCCAAACAATATGGACTAAAACCAAGTTTCTCATACACTGATAAGTTTCCTGAAACGGTAAATCATAAAGAAAGCACAGATAAAATCAGATCAATCTGTGAAAAGAAAGAAATTCCCCTCGATGAAATAAAGGAAGTATTTCGTGCATCAGAAGATTTTGGTCATTATTTAAAAGTAACAAAAGGGGCTATTTGCTATATTGGCAATGGGGAAGACTACCCTCATATACATACAGTTCATTATGATTTTCATGATGGAATTATTGAGACAGCAGTAGAACTATTTAAAGGTCTAGCGGAAATGTAAAAGCTATATAAGTTTAAGCATACATAAGTCCTGTACAGTCTGACCTATGAATTGTATGGAGATTCAGATCAAGGTCATTATGTAATAATACATAATGATTACTACATAAACCACAACATTTTCTATCATACTTATTATGGTAAAATATCTAAAACAATGTTTATTAGACAAAACAAGAGGTGAGCATTCTGGCAAACATAAAATATGAAATTCAGCAAAGTTTTGGAGTCATTTCTGAAGGTGCAAAAGGATGGAAAAAAGAATTAAATTTAATAAGTTGGAACAACAGGGATCCGAAATATGATCTAAGAGATTGGGATGAACAACATGAGAAAATGGGGAAAGGGCTAACAATGTCAAAAGATGAGTTGATTAAATTGAGAGATTTATTAAATTCGATGGAATTATGAGAAGGAACCTATCAAAAGGCTCCTTTTTTGATACTTATTTTTCGTTATTATTGATTTCTGTTTTTATAGACTTATGATATATTCGCTGATAAAATTGATAGGTATATTTACTTATATTTATTATTTCACGTTGGAGGCTTAAATGTAGACATGATCAAGACATTAAAAGCAAAATTATTTCTTTCTCTGCTATTAGTATCAATCGTCCCATTACTAATTGTTAGTATTGTGCTTTATATAAATACAAATCAGGGATATGATACTGTACTAAAAAATGAACAAGCTGTTAATGCGGAATCGATTTCAGATCGACTGAACACTTCTTCAACAGAACTTCTTGAGTTAACAAAATACTATGCTAAACAGCCAGAAGTAATTGAGGTTTTTAAACAAGGTGACCGAGAAAAGATGGCAGAGTTAGTTAAATCTACATTTGAGCGGCTGCAACGAGAGCATCAGTTGGATGTTTTCGAGGTTGGGGATGCATATGGCACGGTATTTTTTAGAGGTCATAACCCGGAAAAGTATGGAGATGACAAAAGTGATAAACCGGTTATACAGGCTTCATTAGAAGGAAGGGAATTAGCTGGTTTTGAATTTGGAACAAGTGGTTTAGGAGTGAGAGCGTTTGTTCCCATTATGGATAACAGTGAAGTAATAGGTACATTGCAAACAGGATTAGATGAAAAAGTAATCGAAGAAATCACACAATCCATGAAGGGTATTAGATTATCCATATCAAATATTGAAGGTGAAATTTTAGTAGCCTCTCATGAAAAATATGTAGGTGGAAAGATAGATAATTCTTCCATCCTTAATAAAGTTTTGAGTGGAGAGGAAGTTTCAAATGAAGATAAAGAAAGCTTAGAATTCTATATGCCGCTTTTTGACCCTACAAAAACGGAAGTTATCGGGGTTATCCAAATCGTCCAAGACACCGGTATGATCAATCAGATGAATAATCAAGCTTTATTATTCCTTGTCATTACTGCGATAACTACTCTTATTATTGTAATATTCATAGCAATGTTGTTAAGTAGAAGCTTTTCAGAACCAATTAAAGATATAATGAACTTTATGGGCGAACTTGCCAAAGGTAACCTGAAAAGCACATTGAAAATTAAAAAGAGAACAGATGAAATTGGACAACTTTCCCACTCAGTTGTTGTGACACAGTCTAGTATGAGGGAGATGTTACAACAGATTTCAACCCTATCATCAACAGTTTTACAGCAATCTACTGCAATGAAAGAGGCATGCATAGAAATAAATGAGGGTAGTGATCAAATAGCTACAACTATGCAGGAAATTGCAATGGGATCCGAAGAACAAGCAAGTAGTTCCTCAAACTTATCACAACAAATGGATATTTTTGTGGATGGCATTAAGCAAGCAAATGAAAATGGTGCTATGGTACAAACATCATCATCTGATGTCCTAAACATCACAAAACAGGGTGAAAGCCTAATGAAAGAGTCTATTCAGCAAATGGACGCATTATTTCAGATTATGAACCAAGCTGTTCAAAAAGTAGATAGACTTGAACAGCAATCTATAGAAATTGCGAAAATAGTCACTGTTATTCAAGCAATCTCAAATCAAACAAATCTATTAGCATTAAATGCTGCAATTGAGGCTGCAAGGGCAGGAGAAGGCGGTAAAGGATTTGCTGTTGTTGCAAATGAAGTACGAAATCTGGCAGAACAAGTATCAAACTCAATTTTAGATATAACGACGATCGTCTCTAATATTCAATCTGAATCCACCAGTGTGATTGAAGCGCTGACCAATGGTTATAAACAAGTTGAGATAGGATCAAATCAACTACAGCAAACAGAAAAAGCTTTTTATGAAATAAATGAATCTGTGTTAAGTATGGCTAATAAAGTGAAAAATATAACGACACAGCTTTCAGATATAACATATCATAGTCAACATATAAATCAATCCATCGACAATATTGCTTCGATATCGCAAGAATCCGCAGCAAGTATTGAAGAAACTAGTGCAACTGTTCAACAAACAAACAGCTCTATAGAACTTCTCTCAAGAAATGCTAATTCTCTTGAACAGCTTTCAGAAGAATTACAAAAAATGGTCAAAACGTTTCATATATGATTGAATGAAACCACACCATTTCGTTGTGTGCCTTTGTTTTAATAAAGAGAATGGAAGATGATATAAATATTCCGAAAAAATAAAATTTTATGTGCATCAATTTAAAAAAACTAAGTAGAAAAAGAATCCGTCTTATAACAGATTCTTTTTTTTTTCGTGCAAAACAAGATTTTATATTTCCTGTTCAAAATCAAGAAAAAAAGAAAGTGTAAAAAGTAAGAAGAGTCTAAACATTTCAACTTATATTGTTCCAAGGTTTTTTTGTTGATATGTAAAACTTGCTGTGGCATTGTAGGATAATCCCTCTGCTATTAAACCAAACTAATACGTGTCTTACTCTTTACTAACAAACCAAATACTACTGGGAGGTACACAACATGAAAAAGTTATATTTGAGCCTTTTGGCTGCAACTTTACTTTTCCTTTTAGCTGCTTGTGGAGGAAATCAGGATAATGCAAACGGGAAAACAGATTCACAAGATGCCGCTGAGAAGGAAGTTCTTAAAGTTGGTACTGAAGGAACATATGCACCATTTACATTCCATAATGAAGAAGGAGAACTAACCGGATATGACGTTGAAGTGATCAAAGAAGTTGCCAAGCGCATGGGTGTTGAAGTGGAATTTATGGAGACACAATGGGATTCAATGTTTGCTGGTTTAAACTCAAACCGTTTTGATTTAATCGCGAATCAGGTCGGAATCAATGAAGAACGCTTAGCCAATTATGACTTTTCGAACCCTTATACATATTCTTCATCTGTTATTGTTACAAAGGCCGATAACAATGATATTAACACGTTTAAGGAATTAAAAGGGAAGAAATCAGCACAATCGTTAACTAGTAATTATGGCGCAATTGCTGAAGAAAATGGAGCAGAGATTGTAGGAGTAGAAGGCCTTGCACAATCGATTGAATTAATTAAACAGGGGCGTGCTGAGGTAACAGTAAATGATAAATTAGCTGTTTTAGATTATATGAAAACACAAAACGATAAAAATGTAAAAATTGTAGCAGAGTCTGATGATGTATCCGAAATGGCATTCACATTTAATAAAGGAAATGAAGAGCTGATAGAAAAGGTTAATAAACAATTAGAAGCAATGCAAGAAGATGGCACATTAACAAAAATTTCCGAAGAATGGTTTGGCGAAGATGTTTCTGCAAAGTAATACAATAACAGCTGATATGGGAGGTTGGGAGTTATTTTTCAACTCTCTTCTCCCTATGATTACAGGAGCCATTCAATACACGATCCCACTTACATTAATTTCATTTACTGGTGGTATGATTTTAGCGCTAATCACTGCGATGATGCGGATATCAAAATCACGTATTTTACAGATACCTGCAGCAGTGTATGTTTCAGCAATCCGTGGAACACCATTGCTTGTGCAATTATTCATTATTTTTTACGGCTTGCCTAACTTGGGTGTTAATCTTGATCCGTTTATTAGTGCCACTATTGCTTTTATATTAAATGTAGGTGCCTATGGATCCGAAATCTTACGGGCTTCTATTTTATCTATTCAAAAAGGACAGTGGGAGGCCGCTTATACCATAGGAATGACGAGATGGCAGGCTCTATATCGTATCATTCTTCCGCAAGCAACTAGAGTTTCTGTACCGCCACTATCTAATTCATTTATTAGTTTAGTAAAAGATACGTCACTAGCTTCACTTGTATTAGTAGCTGAATTATTTCGAAAAGCACAGGAAATTGCAGCAAGGACATATGACTTTTTGCTTTTGTATGTCGAAGCAGCACTTATTTATTGGGTTATTTGCTTACTTTTATCACTCGTTCAAATCGCAATAGAAAAACGTCTGGATCGTTATGTAGCAAAATAAGGGAGGTGTAAAGCTTGTATTTATCAATAAAAGGGTTGGCAAAATCATTTGGGGAAAATGAAGTATTAAAAGATGTGAATGTTGACATTCAAAAAGGTGAAGTAGTATCGATTATCGGTCCTTCCGGATCAGGTAAAACAACCTTACTTCGTTGTTTTAATGGGCTAGAGGATCCTGATAAGGGGCTTTTCACCTTTCATGATGGGCAAATTTTAAATTTTGAAGAAAAAATGAATAAACGAGATATCGTACAATTCAGCAGAAGATCAGGTATGGTTTTTCAAGCTTATCACCTATTCCCTCATAAAACTGCATTGGAAAATGTAATGGAAGGCCCTATTATTGTTCAAAAGCGAAATAAAGCTGAAGTCAGACAGGAAGCGGAAACACTCCTTGAAAAAGTAGGGTTAAAAGATAAAATGAATTTTTATCCCCATCAATTATCAGGAGGACAGCAGCAGAGAGTAGGTATTGCCAGGGCATTGGCATTAAAGCCGGAATTGATGTTATTTGATGAACCAACATCTGCTTTAGACCCTGAATTAATTGGAGAAGTTTTAACTGTAATAAAAGACTTAGTCAAAGAAAATTGGACGATGATTATCGTCACCCATGAAATTCAATTTGCTGGTGAAGTATCAGATAAAGTGTTATTTATGGATGGTGGATACATCATAGAACAAGGCACACCAGATGAGGTACTTAAGTCACCGAAAGAAGAAAGAACTAAAAGATTCTTACAAAGAATTTTACATCCTTCAATTGAGGTGTAGGCTGAATATTTGGATAAGGATTGAATCCATCATCCTTATCTTCATTTCCGTGCTTAATATCAGAAAGAGAATTTGACTATTAAAATACTTACTTGATAGTATTAAAAGAAAAACAATGATTTACCAAGGCACTGAGATAAGGTGGTTGCAAATGAAATCAAATGAACCAAATCAATTGATCTCCGATTGGATGTCTTTAGCAAACATTCAAATTCGCGTGGAACATGAACTAGAATCAATTCTTCAAGAAACCCATCAATTAACATTAAAAGAATTTTATGTGCTATTATTTCTTTCACAAACACCTAATAAAAAATTAAAATTACAGCAATTACAAAATATGGTTGGATTAAGCCAGAGTGCAATGTCACGCTTAGTCAGCAGATTTGAGGCTAAAGGCTGTGGAACATTAAGAAGGCATGTTTGTGTTGAGGATCGTCGCGCAATCTTTACAGCTCTAACAGAGTCAGGAGAAAAAAAACTGGAAGAAGCCATTAAAACAGTACATCAAACATTACAACATTCTTTTGCTGATAAAGGAATACAAGCTGAATTAAAAAGGCTGCTTTCTCAATTTTAGAAGGAATAGCAATAGCTTATTCTGCAATACAAATAAGGTAATAGGTTCTTTTAAGTTAGGAATCATTTCGCTTGACGAAATATTTTCTCATGTGATAATTTTGTATGCATGCACATACATTTTATTAGATTTTCATAGAAGGAGTTTTTAAGTTGAAACATTTATTCAGTCCATACGAGATAAAAGATCTTTCACTAAAAAATCGTGTAGTTATGCCACCAATGTGTCAATATTCTGTAACAAACAAAGACGGGATCGCAACCGATTGGCATTATATGCACTATGTAAGTCGGGCGATTGGTGGAGCCGGATTAATAATTATTGAAATGACTGATGTTGAACCAGATGGTCGCATTACAGATTTTGATTTGGGATTATGGTCAGATGAACAAATCCCTGCATTAAAACGTATTGTAGATGCTTGTCACCAATATGGTGCAAAGGTTGGTATTCAAATTGCACATGCTGGCAGAAAAGCAGAAGATGCTGCCGAACCAGTAGCTCCATCTGCCATTGCTTTTGATGAAAATTCGAAGACTCCAAGAGAGCTATCAACAGCTGAAGTAAAAGACATGGTTGAAAAGTTTCGACTTGCAGTAGGCCGTGCGGTTCAAGCAGGGGTTGACGTAATTGAACTTCATGGTGCACACGGATATTTAATACATCAATTTCACTCTAGTTACACAAATAAACGAACAGATGAGTATGGCCGGGATCTAACCAAGTTTGGAAGAGAGGTCATTGAAGCAGCAAAAGGAGAAATGCCCGAGAGTATGCCTCTCATCATGAGAATATCAGCAAGAGAATATGTAGATGGAGGGTATGGATTAAACGAGAGCATTGAGTTTTCACGTGAATATCAACGCGCTGGTGTTGATATGTTCCATATCAGTGCAGGTGGAGAAGGTCCAATTGCTGCAGCAGGAAGACCAGGTACACATGTTGCATACCAAGTACCAATGGCCAGAGCAATAAAAGAGGCTTTACAAGTACCAGTTATTGCTGTAGGAAGATTAGATGAACCGGCTTTAGCAAACTCTGTAATTGGAAACGAAGAAGCTGATCTTGTAGCAGTTGGGCGCGGCATGCTAAGAAATCCTTACTGGACTTTAGAAGCAGCAACTGTTTTACGAAAAGAAATTGATTTACCTAAACAATATATAGCTGGCTTTCCAAGAAATTAGAAGGAAAAGTTAACCGGTTAAAGAATATGTTAGATAGAACAATAAACTAGAATTTTATGAAATTCTAGTTTTATTGTTCAAATATAAATTTATATTTTTCTTTATAGAAGGGCGAGAACATTTTGAATAAATTATCCGGAACAAAACGATTACAGCTTGCTTTGCTTTTAGGATCACTTGGACTATTAGGACCGTTTACGATTGATATGTATCTGCCTTCATTTCCTACAATTGTAGAAGATTATCAAACAGAAGCATCTTTAGTACAGATTAGCTTAACGACCTGTCTATTAGGGCTTGGATTAGGTCAATTAATTATTGGTCCAATGAGTGATGTTCAAGGTCGACGTAAGCCATTACTTATTTTCTTGATTTTATATTTATTAGCATCATTAACTTGTTCGTTTGCACCCAATATTTATACCTTTATTGCATCACGTTTCGTTCAAGGCTTCGCTGCAGCAGGCGGACTTGTTATTTCCAGGGCTGTAGTTCGGGACGTATATAGTGGTAAAGAATTAACTAAGTTCTTTTCATTATTAATGTTGGTTGGGAATTTGGGTCCAATCGTAGCACCGATCGTAGGAGGCGGTGTTCTTGCGTTTACAAATTGGTCAGGGGTTTTCGTTGTTTTAGCAGGTGTTGGATTAATCTTATTTCTAATTGTTACATTTAAAATGGAAGAAACCTTACCAAAAGAAAACCGGGTACCAAGCAATTTTAAACAAGTAGTCAGCAATTTTGGTTCATTATTAAAGGATCGGCAATTTACAGGCTATGCACTTACACAAGGCTTTATGATTGCCGGTATTTTTGCCTATGTATCTGGTATCCCATTTGTCTATCAAAATATTTATGGCGTATCTCCACAAGTATTTAGTGTATTATTCGGAATAAATGGTATTGCTTTAATTATTGGAACTCAATCTGTTGGTCGGTTAACAGATTATATTTCTGAGAAAACATTCTTAAAAATAGGTTTAATTCTTTCTAACACAGCTGGTGCACTTTTACTTATTGCACTTCTTTTAAAAGCGCCACTTATACTGGTCGCCATTCCAATCTTCTTTTTAGTAGCGTCGATCGGAATTATATCAACGACTTCCTTTGCACTGGCAATTGAAACTCAAGGTCATATTGCGGGAAGTGCATCCGCATTATTAGGCTTATTGCCATTTGTTTTAGGCTCTTTAACAGCACCTCTTGTAGGAATTGCCGGCGAATATAATGCGATTCCAATGGGTGTCGTGATCTTCTCAGCTAGCTTTTTAGCATTTTTATCATATTACGGCTTAGTTCGCAAATCTTCTGCAAGTATTCAAACTGCCAAATAATACGTATTCTTTTTCATTTAGATGGAATTCTAGTATAGTAATAATGAACATGGACTTTTTAATAAAGGAGAGAGTGTAAAATGAATTTTGTTACATTAAACAATGGATTAAAAATGCCGCAGCTTGGCTTTGGAGTATGGCAAGTTGAGGATGATCAAGCAACTTCAGCTGTTAAAAAAGCCATTGAGGTTGGTTACACTTCGATCGATACAGCAATGATCTATAAAAATGAAGTCGGTGTTGGTAAGGCAATTAAGGAAGCATCTGTCCCACGTGAAGAGCTATTCATCACGACCAAGGTATGGAATACTGATCAAGGATATGAAAATACAATAAAAGCATTTGAAGCAAGCTTGGAAAGATTAGGTCTGGATTATGTTGATCTATACCTTATTCATTGGCCAACACCAGAGTTTGATCAATATGTTGATACATACAAAGCACTTGAAAAACTATATAAAGATGGGAAAGTTAAAGCAATTGGTGTATGTAATTTTGAAATTGAACATTTAGAAAGATTATTAAACGAATGTGAAGTAGTGCCGGTTCTTAACCAAGTTGAGTGTCATCCATACCTTGCACAAAATGAATTAAAAGAATTCTGTGCTAAACATAATATTTTTGTTGAAGCATGGAGCCCACTGGATCAAGGTGGAGAGGCATTACAAGATGAAGTGATTCAAAAAATTGCAAACTCACATAACAAATCAACAGCACAAGTAATTTTACGCTGGCATTTACAAAACAATACAATTGTCATTCCAAAATCAGTAACCCCTTCTAGAATTGAAGAAAACTTCAACGTTTTCGACTTTGACCTAACGTCTGATGAAATGAATGCAATCAATGAACTTAACCGTAACCGACGTAAAGGTCCACATCCAAATGAAATGAATGTAAGATAATGAAAAGACTGCTTCCAAAACATGTTGGAGCAGTCTTTCTTGCATTCTTACTTTTTAGAAAGTTTCCATGCAGGGATTAGAGAATGAAAATAGAAAAAATAGCTCATAACCATATGTATCACAGTGTAAATCGCAAGTGTAGTCAGGTAGGTAAGAAACCATTGACCAACTGAATCATCTAAAAAGAAAAATAATAAAATCATACCGATTGGAAAGGGAACTAATACGATTAACCAAATTGGTGCACCAACAGCCTCTGTTATTGCACCTAGCGATACCACAGAGAATCCTATCAATATTGCTTGCCAAAAGGCAATTCCATCACTTATGAGTATACTTCCTAAATCATATGAGATGGCTGTAAGAATAATAGCCAGCATAAAATCAACTGCATATTTCATCATTATTCAACTCCTCAGGTAGTCTCTTACTATATTACCATTATCATCCATTTCCCGTAAATATTATAGATTAATAGGTTCAAAACAATGAAAGAAGAGGGAGGATTCTGATTCGTTTACTATATTGTCTATCTGTTGGTCGCTGGTACTATTATTATGTAAATTGATAAAATAAAGTTGATTATGACCATTCCCCTTCATGATCTACACGTGGGTAAAATTGATATTGGGATAAATCAATTGAATGATGCTCGGTTAATTTTATGCCTTCATTTTCAAGGAATTGCTTTTGCAATAGAAAGGAGGATTCTTCTTTAAAACCAATCTCACCTTTGGCATTCACAACCCGATGCCATGGGAGTTGGTATTTCGCACTCATTGAATGAAGGATGCGTACAACTTGTCTGGCACCTCTTGGACTGCCTGCCAACCGGGCAATCTGGCCGTATGTCATAACATGACCTTCTGGTATATGCAATATAAGATGTATAACTCTTTCTGTAAAAGGGCGAATGATAAACACCTCCCAGGTTTTAGAGTTTCGAGATGGCTAATAAAAGATAAGCATAACTTTATATGTATTATTTATATAATATAACACATAGTACCATAGTAAAATTTGAAACAGAAATTACTACTAATCATAACTAATTTTTTCATAATTCCTAATACTTTTACAAAATCTGTTGACAGTTGTAAGTCCTTGTGGCAAATTTAAAAGATATATTTACATAATTCAGGAGGAAATGATGACTATGGAAAATCGCACGAATATAATCGATTGTACCATTCGTGATGGCGGGTTAGTAAATAATTGGGATTTCAGCGTAGAATTTGTTCAAGACTTGTATCACGGCCTAAATGAGGCTGGTGTTGAGTATATGGAAATTGGCTATAAAAATTCACCAAAGCTTTTAAAGGCTAGCGAACCAAATCCATGGAGATTTCTTGATGATCAGTTTCTTAAAGAAGTGATTCCTGAGAAAAAAAACACAAAACTATCTGCTCTTGTTGATATTGGCCGTGTTGATCCAGATGATGTTTTACCACGCGAACAGAGTGTATTAGATATGATTCGAGTGGCATGTTATATCCGTGAGGTAGACAAGGGTCTTGAGCTCGTACAAATGTTTCACGAACTTGGCTATGAAACAGCTCTTAACATCATGGCGCTTTCCAGCGTTCCGGAGAACCAATTAATCGAGGCTTTTGACATGGTTAAGGAAAGCCCAGTAGATGTTGTTTATATTGTTGATTCGTTTGGAAGTTTAGATCCTTCTGACATTGAACACCAAGTAAAGAAATTTAAAGGCATGCTACCTAACAAAAAATTTGGTATTCATACACATAATAATATGCAGCTTGCTTTTGCCAACACATTAACAGCAATGCGTAATGGAGTTAATTTCCTTGATTCATCTGTTTATGGAATGGGTAGAGCGGCAGGGAATTGCCATACAGAGCTCCTTGTTACACATATCCAAAAAGCAAGCTATGAGCTTAAACCAGTTCTGGGTATCATTGAAAAGCATATGCTGGACATGAGACAAAAGTGGGAGTGGGGGTATATCATTCCTTATATGATCTCTGGAACATTAAATGAACATCCACGTGTAGCAATGGCTTACCGTGATAGTGAGGATCGGGATAAGTTTGTTGAGTTTTATGATAAAGTCACTTCACCTGAAGCATCAGTTGCTCCTGCGACAAAATAAATAACGTAATAAAAACTCAGCCCCAATAAGGCTGAGTTTTTTTAAAATTTAATCCATAATTACATCATAAGCTGGTTTGACTTGATACTCATTATCAAATACAAATGGCGCGTCTACGCCAACACCATCATTATATTGCTCCGCACGATCGTTTAACCATGTATGATTATCAGCAATTCCCCAGAAGGTAACATTGCTAATATTGCTATCTAATCTTTCATAAAGTTCAAATAATGCATTATAACGTACTGCCTGTCTTTCAAACTCAGATTCAGGTATGTCTTCATAAGTTGGATAAGCAGGTCGTGGCGGCCATCCATATAAACTCACATCTAACTCGGTAATTTGGTTATCTAAGCCTAAGCTTTCAAATAGACGAATGGAATCCTCAATTTCTTGAATTGAAGGCCATCCAATTTGAATATGTGTCTGATGTCCAACCCCATCAATCGGCACACCTTGTTCCAATAAATCCTTCACTAAATTGTATAAAAAATCTCTTTTGGGTTGTACTTCTGTATTATAATCATTAATGTATAATTTAGCATCTTTACCGCCGTATTTTCTAGCTGTTTCAAACGCAACTTTAATATAATCTGTTCCAGTTATTTGATACCAAGGAGATTCACGTAGGCCTTTATCATTTGATGCGTATTCATCAATTACTTCATTCACAACATCCCATGCATCGACATCGTTTTTATAACGCTTTACAATTGTCTTTACATGTTTTTCCACACGTTTAAGAAGAAGCTTTTTATTTTTCTCCCTTTGCTTTGGATCTGTTTCTTCAATCATTGGATTTCCATTTTTGTCTAAAAAGAACCATTCAGGAACTTGACTATGCCAAATTAATGTATGAAAGCGTAGGTTCAAATTGTTTTCTTTTGCAAATTTCACAATTTTATCAGCTTCTTTAAAATTAAATTTTCCTTCTTCAGGCTGAATATTAATTGGCTTCATTACATTCTCTGCAACAATACTGGTATAATGACGTTTTAAAACTTCTCCATTCATTCCTTCTAGTTGATAAGGTTCCACTGCTGCTCCAATTGTAAAAGAATTATCATATCTCTCACTAATTGAAGGAACCTCAAGAGCACTTCTTGTTTCGTTTGCTGACGCAGCATTTCCTCCTACTGGTAAAAGTAAAGCTAAAGCTAATCCAGAAATAAGTGGTTTTCTTAAAACTTTTAACATTGTATCGTCTCCTTTTTAAAGAACATAAAGTAAGGACTTACAAAAGAGTTGTCCAGCATAACCTCCTTAATAATAATAAAGAAGAGGAAGGAAGTAAGGGGTTACATATGCATGTTCATTTAATTCCTCTTAAGCTCGAAATGATTATACCAACAAACAAAATAGTTTGTATACTGAATAAACTAAGTAATTGGAGATGATGGTAAAAATGAATCTTTATTCATAATAACCATAATAGAATATGGTAAAAAATGAAAATTAATAGTTCCTTCGACATCTTATTGAAAGCGAGATTTTCTTGTACTTACACAAAAAGAAGACCAAGAAATACATGGGAGGAAACTTACTCTGAAATCTATGCAAAAGATGACAAGTGAACAAATACAATAAAAGAGAAATGAAGAAGATGAAGCATTACTTAATGCTCATCAACATTCATTATCGGATACATATTTATTGCTCCCAGGAAGTTTCTTTATCTTTTTCCAGGCTTCAATTGCATCTGTTCGATTTTTTCCTCGATTCTTAGGATCAGCAAAGAAGTCACGAGTGAATTGATTATATTCAAATTGCGGGGCGATTTTTTTCGTATAAGTTGGGGCTTTCTTTCGTTCTTCTTCCTCATACCAAGCATCAACAACATCTCGATATGTTTTTCCAATGTTATTTTTAAAGTAGTCCTGGATATACGTAGAAAAATGAAATTTAGGGATAACTGTCTTAAAAAATGCTCTCACACTCTGACTGCAACGATGATTTTCTGTAATAACAGTATCAAGGCTTAATTCTTCGAGCAATTGAATATTTCTTTTTACACTTGGTTTTCTAATAGGAGATTTTATCTCTCCTGTTTTTAAAAATGCCTCAATTCTATCTGCGATTTCCTGTTTTGAACCAGTAACGCTAATCAAGTTTTCCCTGCAAAATGTTTGTAGTTCCGTTTTCAACCAATAATAATTTTTAAAACTTTGAATGCTGGTATGTTTTGTTAATTTCGGTCTCATTACATATCCTCCTTTTCTCTTTATAACTTATTATAGAACAAATGTTCCTTTCGTACAAAAGAATTATAATCGGAAGTAATTTATTGTGTGAAAGGAATAATCCTCATTCTATACAATTGTTATCACTGCCAATGAAATCATACAGAAAATGGCGATTCTCACGACGTTTTTCCACGTTGAGCATTGAATAGAGAGTTCGATAAAAATACCCTTCAAAACTTGTATGTATTTTTCTCATCCGTTTCATAAATACGGTTTGCTTAAAAGCATATACAATAATATCCATTACATCTTCAATACACCTTTCAAAGTTGATTTTGATATAAGCAATTAACATGATAAAAGTTCGGTCACTCTTTATATAGGGAATTTTTGAGGGAGAGTAGCATTAAAATTAATTTTTTTTTATAGTAGAATTAAATTTTCCAATAATATACTAATGAGAAACACTTGCAAACCTGTTAGCCTTGTATATGACCTGTTTCGAACCAATAAATAAACAGGAGGTATACATGATGAAAAAAATACTATGTTTATTCATAACTCTAAATATGATCTTTTTCTCTTTTACTATTTCTAAAACCAATGCTGAAGAACAAGATACGAATGAAACTGGAACTTCATTACATTTACTATTAAATAAGCACGGAATTGAAACTGAAGAAAACAATTTGAATTCCATTGATTTACGATTTCAACAAAAAGAAGTTATCAAGAAGGATGAGACAATTATAAAGGCTGACAAAGAAGTGTCTGCTACAATTTCGAAAGATGAAAAAAAATTGCTTGCCCAACTGGTCCATGCAGAGGCAGAAGGTGAGCCATATGTTGGTAAGGTGGCAGTTGCTGAAGTTGTACTAAATCGTGTTGATCATGATCAATTCCCAGATACTATTAAACAAGTCATTTATCAAGAAAATGCTTTTGAACCTGTCTCAAATAACTCCATTAACGAACCGGCTGATAAGGAAGCTTATAAGGCTGTTCAAGATGCATTGACAGAAAACGATGAGAATGATGAGCTTCTTTATTTCTATAACCCGGACACAGCTACAAGTGATTGGATACAAACTCGTGAAGTTGTAAAAACAATTGGTAATCATGCATTTGCTATATAGAAAATAGAAAAATGCGTACAGTCTAAAATGCTGTACGCATTTATTTTTCTTAATCTTCAAGGTCCTATTAATAACTGCACGATGTATGATCCAAATTCCCAGCACTATTTTTACCATTAAATACAACTTCACTACCTTATCCATCTATGTTAAATTAGATATACACGATACGTAACACGTATTGTTCATACCATACAAATACATGTCATTTATACATACCGTGCTAGATGGGGAGATGGCGGTGCCCTGTAACCTGCAATCCGCCTTAGCGGGGTTGAATTCCTCTTTAGCGGTATGGTGCATGTAAGGTTTGCCTTATGCAAGCGGTGATGACGATTGGGGTCCGCGCAACAGACATCTATGAAACTGGTCAGGCCTGGAAGGGAGCAGCCATAAGTAGATTCGTCGGTGTGCCGCAGGGTAGCCCTGACTGAGCTGGCTACTTAAGTAACACTTATGTGACCATATCAATAAGAGGTGCACGGTTTTACATATGAACATAGCAGATGACTCCTTTTAGACAAAAAGGAGTCATCTTTTTTATTTATTATCAACGTCTTTATCTGGTTTAAACAATTTTTTAGAAAAAGCATTTAACTTATTTAAAAACCGATTAAAGCCAAACCCTACAAAAAACGCAATACTGATTTGGGCTAACGGAGTTTCATTGTAATCAATAAAATCAATCAAAAAGATTCCACTTTGTAGCAATGTAACAGCTATAACAGCCGTACCTGTAGCAAATATCGGATAAAAGATATACATAATCCACTCTCTATAGTCTGTTAGCTCGCCCTTCATATAGTGAGAGCAAAACATGTAAAGATGGCGAAGGGATCCACCGATTGCTCCGGCAAAGAAATAATAAAGAAAAATCTCAATAGAAGAAATAAACGGAAACAGATTTTCTAATACTCCAGTCCATAATGCTCCGACAGCTAAAAAGCTGCCAAAAAACAAAAGGGAAAGATAAAGTAAAATCACGGTTTTTAACCACCGTTTCATTCTATCACCCCTAGTTGAAGATTTGATATTATATGATGCAGTCATCTGAAAAGTGTTTTAGTTCATGCACCGTTTCAAATAGGAGAAAAAACAAAAGGTATTTTATAAAATCAAAATGCTTTACATAGGTTAGGGGGGTATGGTAGATTATATTAAAGAGGAGGTTTTGGATATGTTTGAAGAAGAAGAGGCCTTGAAATTTGAACAATGTAATATGAATCACTCTGAAAGACAAAGCCACCATTCTGATAAGGTAAAAAAATCCTTAATTAGCCGGTTAAATAGAGTTGAAGGTCAAGTTCGCGGTATTAAAGGGTTAATTGAAAAAGATACGTATTGTGATGATATCATTACCCAAATTTCCGCCGTTCAATCTGCCCTTAATAGCTTCTCAAAAGTTTTATTAGAAGCTCATTTAAAAAGCTGTGTAACAGAAAGAATACAAGATGGTGACTTAGAAGTTGTTGATGAATTGCTTGTTACCATTCAAAGATTAATGAAAAAATAAGGAGTGTTGAATTATGGAGAAAATAACGTTAACAGTTCAAGGTATGTCCTGTGGACACTGTGTAAGTGCAATTGAAGGAAATGTAGGAAAACAAAATGGTGTAGAAAACGTAAAAGTTCATTTATCTGAAGGAAAAGTGGATATCGATTTTGATCCGGCTGTTGTTTCATTGGATAAAATAAAGGAAATAATTGATGAACAAGGGTATGATGTAGTGTAACAATTATTCCGAAAAACAAAACGTGCTTATATCGTTAGCACGTTTTATTTTGAAAAACAATATACCACTACAGGGTATAGGAGGCGTAAAAATTGTCAGAACAAACAAAAGAAGCAATATTACCCATTACTGGAATGACATGTGCTGCTTGTGCTGTTCGAATAGAAAAAGGACTTAATAAAATGGATGGAGTGGAAAAGGCAACTGTTAATTTTGCTTTAGAAAGAACATCCATTAAATATGATCCAAGTGTGACAAACATAGATAAATTCACAAAGAAAATAAATGGTTTAGGTTATGATATAGCAATGGAAAAGGTTGAACTAAATCTTATTGGTATGACTTGTGCGGCCTGTGCGAATCGTATTGAAAAAGGTTTACACAAACTGGATGGTGTGACAAATGCATCAGTCAACTTAGCATTAGAAAGAGCAACTGTTGAGTTTAATGCCTCACAAGTTAACACTACAGATTTAATTAAACAAGTAGAAAAATTAGGTTATCAAGCCAGCTTGAAAGATGAAGAGAAAAAAAATATCACTGATCAAAGAGCTAAGGAATTACAGACACAGAAAAGAAAGTTTCTTTTTTCCTTGATCTTATCCATTCCTTTACTTTGGTCAATGGTTAGTCACTTTAGTTTCACATCATTTATATATTTGCCTGAGATACTTATGAATCCATGGGTACAATTAGCCTTTGCTACACCAGTACAATTTATTGTCGGGAAACAATTTTATATAGGAGCTTATAAGGCACTCAGAAATAAAAGTGCCAATATGGATGTACTTGTTGCTTTAGGAACATCTGCTGCATACTTCTACAGTTTATTTTTAACGATTGCATCAATAGGTTCTGATCACCATATGGTAGAGCTATATTATGAAACAAGTGCAGTTCTTATTACTTTAATTGTATTGGGAAAATTATTTGAAGTTCGAGCAAAAGGGCGTTCCTCTGAAGCAATAAAAAAACTGATGGGATTACAGGCCAAAACAGCCATTGTTATCCGTAGTGGGACGGAACAAGAAATCCCTCTTGAAGAAGTACAGGTTGGAGACATCGTAATTGTTAAACCCGGGGAAAAGATACCTGTTGATGGTGAAATTATCGAGGGTCGTTCTGCTTTAGATGAATCCATGCTAACAGGGGAAAGTATACCAATTGATAAAAATGCAGGGGACAGTGTGATAGGAGCAACTTTAAATAAAAATGGTGTGTTAAAAATAAAAGCAACTAAAGTGGGTCGCGATACAGCTCTTTCACAAATTATTAAAGTTGTAGAAGAAGCACAAGGTTCAAAAGCACCCATCCAACGTATAGCTGATCACATTTCCGGTATTTTTGTTCCAATCGTTGTTGGAATTGCCATCGTTACATTTATCATTTGGTTCTTTTGGATAACACCCGGTAATGTTGCAGAAGCACTAGAAAAGATGATTGCAATCTTAGTCATTGCCTGCCCTTGTGCATTAGGACTTGCAACACCAACTTCTATTATGGCGGGATCAGGAAGAGCTGCTGAATTCGGTATCCTCTTTAAAGGTGGAGAACATCTTGAACGAACTCATCGCTTAACGACAGTTCTTTTAGATAAAACAGGAACGATTACAAATGGCACACCAATCCTAACAGATATTTTTGTAGAAGAGGGGTTTAATGAAAGTGAATTTTTACAACTGATTGGTTCAGCAGAAAAGCAATCTGAACACCCTCTTGCACAGGCAATTGTTTCAGGTATTCAGAATAAAAATATTGACCTGGTTGATGTTGAGGAGTTTGAAGCAATACCGGGATATGGCATAACCGCAAAAGTGCAAGGGAAATTGATCATAGCAGGTACAAGAAAATTAATGATAAAACACAATATTGCGATATCATCGGCACTTCAAACAATGGAAACACTTGAGAGATCAGGAAAAACTGCCATGTTAATCGCAATTGATGATCAATTTGCCGGTATGGTAGCTGTTGCAGATACGATAAAAGATACATCGAAAGAAGCCGTCCAACGCTTAAAGAATATGGGATTACAAGTTGTTATGATTACTGGTGACAATGAGCGAACAGCAAAAGCAATTGCCAATACAGCAGGGATTGAACATGTTGTATCAGAGGTTTTACCAGAAGGAAAAGCAGAAGAGGTAAAAAAACTTCAACAGCAAGGAAAAGTTGTTGCTATGGTTGGGGACGGAATTAATGATGCACCGGCTTTAGCAATGGCTGATATTGGAATGGCAATCGGAACAGGAACAGATGTTGCCATGGAAGCAGCAGATATTACGCTTATTCGGGGAGATCTTAACAGTATTGCTGATGCAATCTCTATGAGTCAAAAAACGATTCGAAATATTAAGCAAAATCTCTTTTGGGCATTTGCCTATAATTCACTTGGAATACCAATTGCAGCTTTGGGATTCTTAGCACCTTGGTTAGCAGGTGCAGCCATGGCCTTTAGTTCAGTCTCAGTTGTCTTAAACGCACTTCGATTACAAAGAGTGAAACTATAATCATAGGACAAATAAAGGAGATTTTGTTTAGCTTCTTTATTTGTCCTTACTTTTAAATAAGGATTGAAAGCTCTTCAAAATTTATTAATTGCTCTACATTCTGCCTTCTTCCCCAAAAAAACCCTCACCAAATATGGTGTCTATACCTATTCATCTTTAAAGTATGACAAGGTTAAGCATTATTTTTCAATAATGATTAAAAATTGGTATCAAAAGCAATGGAATGGAATATAATACAGGATCTTCAAGTAGGGGTGTGAAATATGATTCATCAACAAACAATTGAGTTGGTTGAGGAACTGTTACAGTCTCGAATTAACGAAATCCTACTAAATAATGAAGCAGAATATTTTGATAAACTACCAGGTTTAGTTGAGTCATTGAAGCTTATAAAAGAACAATTTTCTAATAAAAAGTGAATGCGTTTTCTATAAAGATAGATAGTCCAAAGAATAGAATCTCTTTGGACTTTTTCTATTTTTAAAAATAAGGCTAATTTCTTAGTGAAAGGTTAAGACTTATGACATGTTGACGAAAAATATATACTGATTAAAAATTAATCAGTATATGACAAGCTGTAGTTTGCAACTTAGAAGGTGGGACAAGTCTTGGGAAGAATGGAAAAAAGGAAAGAACAAAGATCTTTAAAGAAAAAGTCATTTTTAGCTAAAAAAGTGGTTGTCAAAATAATTGCAGTACTTTTGTTAACTGTAATTTGTGGCCTCTTAGTCATCAATATACTGATTTGGACAAGTGATGTGAGCAAATTAGAAAAACCTGCACCTCAGCCAACGATTATTTATGATCAAGATGGAGAAATAGCAAGTAAGCTTTCAAACTCAAGTATTGAAGGTGTTTCATTAGAGGATATATCAGATGATATGATACATGCTGTAATCGCTACAGAAGACCAACGTTTTTATCATCATCATGGTGTGAATTATTTCGCTATAACTAAAGCGTTTGTTACGAATTTGTTTAAAGGTAATGTCGTTGCAGGTGGAAGTACAATCACACAGCAGCTCGCAAAAAATGTATTTTTGTCACATGAGCGTACTTATACAAGAAAAATGAAGGAATTGATTCTAACAAAAAAGATTGAGCGTTCTTATACAAAAGATGAAATTTTGGAACGGTACTTAAACCAAATTTATTTTGGTGAAGGTGCATGGGGAATTCAACGTGCAGCCCAAACCTATTTCGGAAAAAATGCCGCAGACTTAACATTGAGTGAATCTGCCATGTTAGCTGGCCTAATAAAAGCACCTTCTTCACTATCACCTATCAAACATTTCGACCAATCTGTCAAACGAAGAAATATTGTTTTAACCTTGATGGAAAAAGAAGGGTTTATCACGGAAGAAGAATTAAAAAGTGCGAAAGCTGATCAAATTGTTTTAGATAGAAGAAAAACCGAAGATGAATATAAGGGCAATTATCCATATTATATTGATTATTTAATAGAAGAAGCAATTAAAAAATATGAACTTACTGAAAATGAAATTCTTTCTGGAGGACTTCATATTTATACAGAATTGAATCCAGTCATTCAAACTGCCGCTGAAGAAGTATACAATTCAGATTCACTTTTTCCGGAAAGCAGCTCCGATCAACTCATTCAAAGTGGCAGTGTATTTATTCATCCATCAACCGGTGGAATTCAGGCATTAGTTGGAGGAAGAGGAGAGCATACATTTCGCGGATTTAACCATGCAAGCCAATTAATTAGGCAGCCGGGATCAACTATGAAACCTTTAGCAGTATACACCCCTGCACTGGAGCAAGGGTATGAACCATTTGATCTTTTATCAGATCAGCCTCTAACTTTTGAGGGAGGATACCAGCCTAAAAATTCCGACCATCAATATCGAGGCCAAACGACACTATTTGATGCTGTAATTCACTCGTACAATATTCCAGCTGTTTGGTTATTAAATGAAATAGGTTTAGAGAAAGGAATTCAAGCTGTTGAACGTTTTGGCATTCCATTAGTGAAAGAAGATCATAGCCTGCCACTAGCTCTCGGTGGAATGTCAAAAGGAACTTCACCGTTATTAATGGCGCAGGCATTTGCTACGTTCCCCAATGATGGTGTTATGGTTGAAGCCCACTCTATTCAAAAAATTGAAGATGCAAATGGAGAAATTATTGCCGAATGGCAGAGTAAAGCAACACGGGTTACAGAGCCCGAGGTTGCTCAGAAAATAACATATTTACTAAATGGTGTGGTTGAAAAAGGAACTGGTAAAAATGCTAAGATTTCCGGAATTGATGTGGCGGGAAAAACGGGTACTACCCAATTACCGTTTGAAATCAATGGTGGATCAAATGATCACTGGTTTGTTGGCTATACACCGGAGTTAGTAGGTGCTGTTTGGTTAGGTTATGACAAGACAGATGAACAGCATTATTTATTATCATCTAGCAGTCAAACTGCAACATTTTTATTTAAGGAGATCCTCTCCAAATCAAAAACAGAACTGACAGAAACTTCGTTTGATTTATCACTTATTGCAGGAAACATAAAAAAAGCAATTGAACTTAGAGAAGAAGAAGAGGAAAAAGCAAAAGAACAGGCTGAGAAAGCAAGAGAAAGAGAGGAAGACGAAGAAGAGGACGAAAACCAGGAAGACGAAGATGAGGAGGATGAAAAGGAAAACAAAGGAAAGGGAAAAAAGAATAAAGATAAAGGCAAGGATAGGGAAAACAAAGATAGAGGTAATGGCAAAAAGAAAGAAGATGATGAGGAGGATTAAGCTTCTGATCTAAAAATAGGTATAAAAGACAGACATGCTATTTCAACATGTCTGTCTTTTAGTTTGTCATTATCATGTAGGAGAGTATGCGGAACTGTTAAATATAGCAGTGGAGAGCTGGGCAATCATCTAAGTTGACCAGCTTCTATTAATTACACATAAAATAGTTTGTTACCCATTGTAAAAGCAGAAGGAGATCACATTTTTTTGTGGAACTTAAGAAGCATACATGATTGAAACAGTCCGCTAATATAGTGAATAACACATGACAAATGAGGAGTGAGATCTTTGTACGTGCTAATTGCTGTACTTTGTTTGTTTTTTGTTATCTATTCACTTTATCGTTCACACCAAAATGCAAAATGGAAGCTTATTAACTCAAGCTTAACGAAAGATGAATTTTTCCAGGTTCTTGATATTTTATCATCAGCAAATATCCGCTATAAAGTTCAACCTCCCACTCCAAGAAAGAGTCACTATGATATTTATGTGCAAATAGATGATGAAGTAAGTGCGATTTATTTGTTACAGACTGTTATACTTTCAGAGAACAGAGTCACAAAATAGAAAGAAGGACAGCAAATGAGTAATCTTGATTACAAGCAAATTTCACGCAAAGTGTTTTTTTATAACGCCAAATATAATTATATTCTAATGCTTTTGATCGTTTTTGGAGGATTTCTTATTTTCGGATTATCTGAAAATGTAAGAGGACCTGCCATACCTGTTATTCAAAATGACTTCCAATTAACTCAGACACATCTGGGCGCCTTATTAGCTTTAAACTCTCTCGGATATTTGCTTGCATGTTCATTCACCTCCATCCTTGCGAACAAAATTAGTATTAAGTGGACAGGGATCGCTGCATTTTTATCGATGACTGCAGCTGGATTTACCATCTTTTTTTCTACAACTTTTACAACTCTTTCAGCTTCTTTTTTCTTTTTATACATAGGTAATGGTATGTTAGAAATTGGGCTCGGAATAATGGCCGCCAGGATTTTTACGAAAAATACGGGAATGATGATGAACCTATCACACTTTTTTTATGGCCTGAGCTCAACAGTTGCTCCTATAATGGCTGCTTCCATTATGGGTTGGAATGGGTTAAGTGGAGAAGAATTTGGTTGGAGGGGGATGTATCTATTCATCCTTTGTTTTTCAATACTACCAATCATTCCTTCATTACTAGGGAAATTTCCAACGGAAAAGATTGAAGAAGGGACTGTTCTATCTTTTAAATCTCTTTCAAGAGATCCGATTGCTTGGTTAATCGTTGCGATTTTATCATTTGGAGTCGTATCAGAGCTTGCTGTTGGAGGATGGTTAATTAATTATTTAGTAAAGGCTTATCAATGGGAAATAACAGATGCTTCACATATGTTGTCTTTATTTTTTTTATTTTTCATGCTTTCAAGATTATTGCTTGGACCTTTAACCGACAGGGTAGGATTCACAAAATCCATTATGATATTTTCAGCTTTTTCTGGAATTTGCAACTGTGCTGCAATTATAATAGGAGAAAAAGGAGCCATTTTATTCGCAGTCTCAGGAGCAGGGATTGCTTTAATTTATCCAACAGTTATGGCACTTCTTGCAAAAAGATATCCACATGGTACAGGAACTGCTATTACGTTTACCGTTACATTAATGGGGATAGCAAGTGTAATCGGAAACTTTCTAATCGGATTTATTATTGATTTTGTCACAAAAGTATTCAGTAACGGGGATAATGAATTAATCGGCTTACAGGCAGGTTATGGATTCATCGCATTGCTTGCATTATTATGTTCTGGGTGTTGTTATGTTCTATATCGTATTTTTCGTAACCGAAATGAATTAGTGTAAGTGTCCTGCATTAAAATGTCTTCGGCACTTTAATGCAGGCTTTTTTTTAAAAGTCAATTTAATGTTAACGTACAAAATGACACCAAGCCTGGAGGGGAAAAATGAAAAAGACAGGGACTATTATCATCTTAAATGGTACTCCAAGATCCGGAAAATCAAGTATAGCCAAATTTATTCAAGACAACTTTAAAGGTGTATGGATGAATCTAGGTGTTGATCATTTAATGAAAATGACTCCGGATGCATATCAACCAGGCATTGGATTGCGTCCTGGAGGTGAGAGACCTGACCTGGAACCTGTTATTGAACGTTTATATATTGCCATGTATGAGTCAATTGCTTCTTTTAGTCGAGCTGGTATAAATGTAGTAGTAGATGTCGGCCACCATGACGGCTATTCGACTTCATTAGATATTCTTAAAAAATGCGCAATGATCTTAGAAGGTTACCCAGCTTACTTAATAGGTGTTCACTGTCCCATTGAAATAATTATGAAAAGGAGACTTACTACATGGAATATTGGTTACACACCTGATGGCAATATTCCAAAACCGGTAAAGCTGTGGCAAAAGCTTGTCCATGAGCCTGGTATATATGATTTGGAAGTAGATACATCTATTTTATCTTCCGCGGAATGCGCGAATCTCATTAGAAAAAGAATAAAACTTGGACCTATGCCTACATCTTTTGAAGAAATTCGTAATTTATAACTGATGATTTTTAAATACTCGTTAATTTAAAAGTTGTATTTCTGATTCCTGTACTAATAAAATTTGCTCTCCGAAAACAATTTCATAATTACCATTTCCATAATTATAGATGACTTCACACTTTATACCTTTATAAACCACTATTTGCTGACCAATTGTACTCGTTTCGTTAGACATGAAAACTCCTCCTCTATTGAATAAAATTTATATTATATTTTTAGAATATTCATCTTGATAAAAAATGAAAAACCGTCAATACTTAACTATGCAAAAGAATAGCATGCTTTAAGATGAATGACGGTTAGCTATAAAAGCAGGATTCCCTATCATTAACAAACTATTTTAATAACGTTTTCGTTTTATAGAAACTTTAATTGAATTTAATATCACACTCAACTCGACACATTTATTATTTTAACAACAAATTAACAACGTTTGCACTACTAATCATCCGACATTTTCGGTCAAACTTTTTAAACTCCATAACATACTTTGAAAGGGTTTACAACAATAAATCGTCATAAATATCTTTAAATTATTTGCCATTTCCTTTACAATAAATTTTACGGAAGATTATCTTACATACTTCTTGAAAAACTCACTGTAAGGGGAATGTTTTATGAACGTTGAGAAAACACTTCAAAAAAATGAGCAAAGCATTAATATATTTTTTTATTCTTACTTGATGAAAATGAGGGGAAACCAGAGAATACAAACGAATGTGAAGCTTGGAGACACAATTATATCTGCGAGCGGCGGATTGATTGCTATTACACTCATTAGCTTTGTTGCAGTATTGTTAGGGTATCCAATGATTTTAGGTCCGATGGGTGCAAGTTGTTTATTAGTATTTGCTGCTCATTCTTTACCTTTTTCACAACCAAGGCAAATATTGGGTGGCCATCTCATTTCAACCTTTACAGCTTTATCAATCTGGCATGTATTTGGTAAATCCCATCTATCCATTGGTCTTACACTTGCAATTGTGTTATTTCTTATGATCACACTAAAATTTATTCACCCACCTGCAGCTGCAAGCGCAATGGTGGCCATCAACACAGAAGCAGGCTGGGGGTTTTTATTATCTATCGTCTTATCATCTATTCTCCTTATTTTAATTTCATTACTTTATAATAATTTATTTAAAAATAGACAATATCCGAAACAATGGATATAGCATTTATCAAAGAGGCCGTATTATATGGCCTCTTTTGTTACATATTCAAAAAAAACTATTTAAAAAAGTATCTTCACAGCTGTTTTTGAGCACTAAAGTTTGTTATGTTTTCTTTCTATTTTTTTAAATAGTTTTAAGATGCTCCAGCAAAATAATCCAATTATCCAATAAATAGGAAAGGAGTATATGTTTTTCCATGTTATTTCCATGTACATATCAAACCGCTCCATTGTTGTTTCTGCTACAAATGCAATAAGTAACGCAAGTAAACCTGTTGAAAAAAAGAACTTTATAAATTTCTTTCCTGTTCTTTGGTAAACCATCATAAAAGGAATGATAATAATTCCAACATCATACGGATACATTTGCGGGTATAAATATGGTGTTAAACGAACAGGATATGTCCAAATCATAGCATTGCTTCCAATGGAATCTAAGAAAATAGCGATAATCCCAAAAAACATTCCGAAGGCTGTTATTTCTGTAATTCTTTTTTTATCAACGAAAATAAACCAAACAAATGGAGACAAAATACTTAATGTAACCAAAACCCACCATTTCATAGTTAAGTAATTATGTTCTTGCCAGTAAGAGTGAAGTGTTTGGTAAAATAACTTTTCTTCTTTAAGAAGTTGTTCTAATGATATCGAATGTAAATATTGAAAGGGTAATAAATCTAAGATCATTTCCAATCATAGCACCACATTTTATCTTATTTATCTTTATTCTTTCCAAAAAATAAAAGAATAATAAAAAGTCGGTAAAAATAAAGAATAAACATGACACCAAAAGGTGTTATAATAAAACGCAACCAATTGGTTTCATTTTAATTAATATTCATAGGAGTGAATTGAATGCCAGCAATACAGGACATTAAAAAAACTACCATTTTTCAAGCACCAATCAACAAAGTATGGAAGGTAGTCTCAACTTCAGAAGGAATTTCAGAATGGTTTATGCCCAACGATTTTGAAGCAAAGATTGGACATGAATTTCACATTCAATCTCCCTTTGGTCCTTCACCTTGTAAAGTTTTAGAAATTGAAGAACCCACAAAAATCGTTTTTTCGTGGGACACTGATGGTTGGATTGTCTCTTTTCTTTTAAAAGATTTAGGGGATAAAACAGAGTTCACTTTAATTCATAGTGGCTGGAAAGACGCAGATGATATTCAACAAAAAGCAAATGAAAAAGCTTCTGTTGTTCGTGATAGAATGAATGGCGGTTGGGAGAATATTGTAACCGAAAAACTTCGAAAGGCTGTTGAAGGATAAGTGGCACAAGCAAAGCATGATGTGTTTCAAGCTATTGCTGACCCGACCAGAAGAGAGGTTCTTCGTTTACTAGCAAAAAGGAATTTACCTATTACAGAGATAACGGCTCATTTTCCAATAAGCCGGACAGCAATCACAAAACATCTCACTATTCTTTCAGAGGCAGAATTAGTGAGTGGGAAGAAAGTTGGTAGGGAAAAAATCTATCAACTTCATCCTGAGCCACTTATTGAATTAAAAGATTGGCTTTCATTTTACGAACAATTTTGGGATAATAAAATATCTATGCTAAGACATCTTGTTGAAAATGACAAAGATGATAACTCTTAATAAAATATCTTTAGTATACCGCACTTATTATAGTGCGTTTTTTAATTTTAATTATATGACGATATCCTATACAATAAGATATAATATAATTTATAATTTTCAAAAAATTCAACTGAGGTAAATTGAAGAGGTAGCGATGAAAGAAAACATTGTGCAATTATCCCAAATGATGAACATAACCAACCATGGACATATATTATACATTTATGAATCTATAGAAGACTATATCGAAAACGCATCTTCATATATTTTTACCGGCATTGAACAAGGTCATCATATACTATTCATTGAAAATAAAGAAATTTTTGATAGGATTTCTCTAAAATTACAAGATATTTTATCACAGGATCAAATGAAGAGTGTTCATTTTATTGATAACTATGATTTTTATCGCCTATATGGTGATTTTCAATATGATTTAATTGTTCAACATTTTTCAAAAATTATCGATCAAATTAAGAATAAAAGCCTAACTGTTAGAACTTGGGCTAACGTAGATTGGAAAGAACAAGATCATATAATTTCAAAGCTCACAACCTTCGAAAAATTAGCAGATCATAGTGTACAATCATCAAATCTTATTTCAGTTTGTGCTTATAACGGTCATAAAATTTCTGCTGCCCTTCAAAATAGTATGTTGAAAAGTCATGAATACTTTATGACAGATAAAGAATTAGTCAAATCAAGTTTATATAACAAAAGATCGGTTATTTCCCCTTCTATAAAGATCGTTTATTAAAGAAAATTCGGACCCGATTGTTATTTATGATATACATGATCGAGTTGTTTCAATTAATGATGCTTTTGTGTCAACATTTGGCTTCACTTCAAACGAAGTAATTGGATTAAATGTAACTGAATTACCTATCATTCCCGAAGAAAGAACCTTTGAAGCAAATTTAAGCAGAAGCTATGCAATCTTAGGTGAAAAAATAAAGGGGTATGAAACCATTAGGAAAACGAAGGACAACAGAACCCTATCCATAATATTATCTAGCTTCCCGTTATTAAATGAAGATTCCACTCCAAATGGGTGGGCCGTGATTTATAAAGATATAACCGATAAAAAAGAAGCACAAGAACTATTAATCAAATCTGAAAAATTATCTATAGCCGGAGAACTTGCTGCAGGAATTGCTCACGAAATACGGAATCCAATTACCACAATCAAGGGATTTCTTCAGCTATTACAAGCAACTGGAAACGAAAAACAAACTTATTACGATATTATGAAGTCTGAAATTGATAGAATTGAGCTCATACTCAGTGAACTTCTTATGCTTGCAAAACCGCAGGCTGTTCATTTTGCGCCATAGGATATTAAGGCACTTGTAAAAGATATGATTACACTGTTAAATCCACAAGCTATCATGAATAATGTTCAAATTAGGACTGATTTTGTACATGAAGAAGTAAGCGTCATGTGTGAGGAAAACCAACTAAAGCAAGTTTTTATTAATTTTATTAAAAATGCTCTTGAAGCTATGCCGAATGGTGGCAATCTAATTATTAAACTCATCACTAATGATAAGGAATTGCTGATTCGTTTCATTGATGAAGGTTGTGGAATACCAAAGCATTTATTATCAAAATTAGGACAGCCTTTTTACACAACGAAAGAAAAAGGAACTGGATTAGGACTTTTGGTCAGTAAAAGGATTATCGAGAATCACCAAGGAACAGTTGAGATAACAAGTGAAGTTAATAAAGGGACAGTCATTGATGTGAAACTGCCTTTATAAGGTGTAGTTTATAAAATAGTAGCGAAAAACCTTTAACAATTAGACCTCTTACCTTACACTAAAGATATATATAAAATATATGTTTAGTTTCAAGAAAGGAGTTTTTATGGATTTTAAAGATGTGGTGAAAAACAGACGGGAAATTACGAAGTTTACAAACAAAGCCATTCCTACGGAAACAATCGAGGAAATCATCCAACTAGTTTCTTTATCTCCAACAGGAAATAATTTACCTTCCAGAGAATTTATTATCGTTAAAAATCGAAAAACATTAGACTACTTATCTGAAACTACTCCGTTTATGAAATGGTTAAAGGAAGCTCAAGGTGCCATTGTCATTACTGGATGTCCTAACATAAGTAAGTATTGGCTTCAGGATGCTTCAATCGCCAGTAGCTATATATGGTTAGCTGCTGTTAATGAAGGCTTAGGATGTGCATTCGGCGCTGTTTTTAATATCACAGATGAAGCTGAGACTTTACAAAGAGAGGATTATGTAAAAAATGCTCTATCAATTCCTAGTGATCGAAAAATCGTTGCTATTTTAGGTCTAGGTTATATAAGTGATCAACCAGCGAAAAAGAAGATAATTCCGACAGAAGACATCGTCCATTACGAAGTGTTTAACCAAAAATAGGGAGGCCTGTCTATGGTTGAAAAAGTCGGTGAATGTGTAACATGTAAAAAAATCATTTACTGCACAGACGGTTTTTTGAATGGAGTTGTAAAAAATTCAGAAGTTTATTGCTTTACTTGTGCAGAAAAAAGTGACCAGAACCGTCATTGTTCTTCCTATTAAAAAGGTTTGATCACCAATAAGGGGGCCTAAAAAATATGAAAGGTTCCCCTTTGTTATAATTCTCATTTTCGTTTAAGGGTAATACCCGTTAGGAGAATTAAACTATATGCCCAAAGTAACCACGCAGAAAAATATGGCAGTGTGTCATTATGCAGGTTAGGGAACACAAGAGGAAAAAAGATGATGCTAAATATATCTAAAACCATTCCGGGAACAGCAATTTGGATGGCTGCTAACATGCGATTAGAGTCTGATACTTTCATAAAATGATAATAAGGGTAGGTCGCAACAAATATTAGCGGGATTGCCATTAAAAAGCTAACTAATAATAAAATGTAATGCCCCTGAATCAAAAAGTGATGACCAAAAAATCGAAAAATCATTGTAGCTGCAATCCATAATAAAAATCCCCATAGAATATTTCTCACCGATATTCTCCTCACTTGGTACTTTTTGGTAAACACAACCATCTATACTCTAAGCGAAATTTAGTGAAAATTCAATATTCAAATGGAACTATTTTCTATTAATATTGTAAATAAAATCCATTCATATTAAAATTTATATGATAATCATTTTACTTTATGGAAAAGGATATAGAAAAAATGAATGAATGGCTAAATACTCATATAAGTCTGGAAACACTTTTGTGGTTATTCCCAATCATGTTCCTCTTACACGATTTTGAAGAAATACTTTTTGTCGAGTTATGGTTTAAAAAAAATTATAGTAAAGCTTCCAAAAAAGTACCGAAATTTTTTATAAAAACCTTTCAAAATATGTCAAAAGTCACTGCTGCACAATTTACTCTACCTGTTGTATTCCAATTCTTGATCTACATCATATCTACTTATTTAGCTGTGGAATATCAATATTATAATATGTTCCTAGGTTTTAACCTTTTCTTACTTCTTCATGTGTTTATGCATATTGGTCAATTATTCCTGTTAGGTGTATATACACTAGGACTCGGTACAGCTGTGACGATAACATTGCCATATTCCATTTACTTATTTTATAGGTTGTTAGATGAGGAGATTGTTGAAATAACAACGATTGCCGCCTCCTTGCCTTATGGTGTTATAACCATAGTGATTGTCTTGTTAGGACATAAATTGGCTCACAAGCTGATTCCGTCATAACCTTACGATCATTTTATAATGAAAAGAGAAATATTTAATAGGTGTAAAACTTAATGTTTATCTTCAAGTTATCAAAGCACACCTTTTTAAAGATTAACAAACACGGTAAATAATAATGAATAACGGAGTGATAGCATGAACTTTAAGATGAATGAAGCGATTGATATTCTCGAGCAAACACCTGTAACATTATCTGGTTTACTAAGGGAATTATCACATGGTTGGGTTCTATGTAATGAAGGAGAAGGAACATGGAATGTAAAGGAAGTAATTGAACACTTAATCGAAGCAGAAAAACACAATTGGATTCCACGATTGGAATTTATTCTTCAGGAAGGTGAACATCAACCGTTCCCGGTATTTGATCGATATTCACATTTAAAAAACTCAACCAAACCACAAATAGACGAACTATTAAATGAATTTATTGAGATACGGGATAAAAACATAAAAAAGTTAATGAGCTTAGTAACAACAGAGAAACAATTGGAGCAAACTGGTTATCACCCTGCATTTGGAAAAGTAAAGATTAGAGAACTTATTTCAACCTGGGCCGTTCACGATCTAACCCATTTATCACAAATTGTTAGAGTAATGGCGAATAGATATAGAGAAGATGTTGGTCCATGGCAGGAATATTTGGGGATATTGAATAAGTAATGTTATTCAAAAAATCATGAGAAAGGAATTTTTCTCATGATTTTCACGTGTAATCTACATATTTACTTTTCTAGCACCTAAATAACGGGGTTTCCAATAGCTATTATTCATATCTGAGATTGTAACACCCGTTGACGAGCCTGCATGGATAAATTTATAATCTCCTATATAAATTCCGGCATGGCTTGGACCTTGCGATGTTGTTGCGAAGAACACAAGATCACCTTTTTTAGGTGAAGTAACAGGTGTTGTTGCTTCCCAAATTGTCGCTACAGTACGAGGAATTGTAACTCCTTGTGTGTTAAAGACATATTTTAAGTAACCTGAGCAATCAAAACCGTTTGGAGTATTACCAGCCCATACATACGGAACCCCAATGTATTTCTTTGCTTCAGTAATGAGTTTATCTACATTCAAAGTTGGTTGTGAACTTTGTTTTTCCGTTAATTTGAGAACTTGTCCAACTTTAATAGTATTACTAGTTAAATTATTTAAAGCCTTTAATTGTGTGACTGATACTCCAGTCGAAAGAGCTATTTTCCATAAAGTATCTCCAGCTTGGACGGTATAACTTTGACTTGAAGTAATTGTAGGTATAGCTACTGAATCTATTTTTGTAGAAATTGGAATTTTTAGAGTTTGGCCAATATAAATAGTGTCAAAAGTTAAGTGATTGATTGATTTTAGTTCTGTAACAGTTGTGCTGTGGATTTTAGCAATTAATGACAATGAATCACCTGATTTTACTGTATATGAGTCTATTTGTTGTTTTAAATCATGGGAATGTGGTTCAAGCAATGATAATTCCTGTCCTATATAAATAGATGAAGAAGTTAAATGATTATACTGTATGATTTGCTCGACGGTTAAATGATGAGAAGAGGAAATTTTCCATAATGAGTCACCAGCCTGAACTTTATAAGTTTGTTCATGTGCGGAAGTTTGGTTTGAAATCCCAACACTTAAAATGCCTATGGAGGATAACGCAATGATGAAATGCTTTTTCAATATAACACACTCCTGATCGTCTGAAGACATGTAATAAAATCTATTACATCATAACTTGAACGTTTCCGAACGTATACTTCAAAAATGTTGGAGAAAAAGGTGGGATTTTCCACGTATTCTTCTAAAATAAAGAAATTAACTATACATTTAAATGAGTAATATATTGCTAGACAACGTTCCATTTGCAGAAAGGAGTTGATAGTAGATGACGAAAATAGGTTTTATACGACACGGGAGTACACCATGGAATATAGAAGGAAAAGCACAAGGTTGGTGTGATATTCCTTTGAATATTGATGGAATTGAAGATGCAAATCGTTTGGCACAGCGCTTACTTTCAGAAGACTGGGATATCATCTATTCCAGTGATCTTATTAGGGCACATCATACCGCAAACATTATTGCAGAAAAGATGATGAAAACCGTATACTTAGATTCAAGACTTCGTGAGATTGCTGGAGGACTTATTGAAGGAACCACTGAAGAGGAAAGGATCTTAAAGTGGGGAAGTGGGTGGAGAGAGTTAGATCTACAAATTGAATCAGATGATCGCGTTCTTTCCCGTGGCATTACATTCATTAATGAAATTTGTGAAAAGCATCCTAACGAAAACGTATTAATTGTTAGTCATGGTTCTTTTTTAAAAAAGATAATTAAAAATTTTATACCAAATGAACCATTTGAAGAGTCCTTATTAAATACTTCCATTACTTTGTTACAAAGAGACACGAGCGGATGGAGCTGTTCTTTGTTTAATTGTACCAAACATCTAGTTTTAACGAATAAAGAAATTACATAAGAAGTTGGAGAAAATATGAAAATTAGACGATTAGAAAGTGAGGAGCAAATACCAATAAATTTGTTACTTCAAGCAGATCCATCAGAGCAATTAATTATCGAGTATACTCGTAATGGTGAATGCTTTGTTGCACAAATGAAAGATCAAGTAATAGGATCCTATGTGTTACGTGAAAAGAATATAGATACAATTGAATTAAAAAATATTGTGATAAAAGAAGATTTTCAAGGTCAGGGCTTAGGTAAAATACTTCTTTTTCACTCAATTAAACATGCCAGAAACAAAGGATACAAGGCAATAGAAGTAGGCACAGGTAACTCCAGTCTAGGACAATTGGCCTTTTACCAAAAATGTGGTTTTCGAATGATTAAAATCGATCAGGATTTTTTCATTCGTCAATACTCTGACATCATTATTGAGAACGGTATTCAATGTAGAGATATGATCATCTTACGAATGGAGCTTTAAAAAGAAAATGAACTACAAGATTCGAAAGATAGAAAAATGGTTTCCATCTTTCCGACAAGTAATTTTTACATACATAAAAATTTTCAATTACCATAATTCTTATTTACTAATCTCGGTTTATACGTATAGGCTTGAAACATATTTAAAACAATGTATTCAAAAATAAACGCCATTCCAATATTTTTAAAAATAAGATCCACGTGTTTGAAGATCTACGTTTTTTTAATAAGCATAAAAAGAGAGTTTGAAACAATGCCAAAAGCAAAAAGGGAACAGATCTTTTATTTAAATGCCCTGGAAGTGCATCAAATCAGCAGCTATTCAAGCTCTATTATTATCAAGTGTAATTTCTAATTAATGATGAGGGAATGAACACATTAGCTGTCACAAAACGGAGGAGGTCAGGGCTCTATGAAAATTAGATTTTTAACTGGATTAGATTCAGCTTCCTATAAATCCTTGAGATTGGAAGCACTGCAAAATAATCCTGAAGCTTTTAGCTCAAGTTATGAAGAAGAAGAAAAAATGCCTATTCAACAAACGGAATTAAAATTAAATGCCGAATACACACATACAATCGGTGCGTTTATTGAATCAGATCTTATTGGGATTGCCACTTTAGTCGTTGAAACCAAAAAGAAAATACTTCACCGAGCCACAATCGTTGCAGTGTATGTTCATCAAGATTATCGAAATGCTGGTATCGGTAAAAAAATAGTAACGGAACTTATTAAAAAGGCAAAATCAATGATGAGAATAGAACAGATTTACTTAACGGTAACTGCAAGCAACCTTCCGGCCAAACAGCTATATCAGTCAATAGGATTTGAAACGTATGGAATTGAAAAAAGGGCACTGAAAATAGAAGACACTTATTTTGATGATGAATTAATGGTCTTATTTATTAAATGATTTTTTATAGCGAGGTAATTTTCCCAATATAGGTATTCACCCAAGAATTTTCTACCCATTTAGCATAAGTTTATAGTGGAAAAAGGGAGAGGAGTGCTTATATGCAAACTGAATACCATGTACCAGCAATAAATCAGTATGATGTTATTCATCCAAATGACTCACGAATTTTTGGTAGACCTTTTGGCAGATTTGGATTCGGCAGACCTTTTGGATTTGGTTTCGGAAGACCTTTCGGGTTTTATCGACCATTTTGGGGAGCTCCATTTTTAGGAGGAGTATTAGGAGGCTTGTTAGCTGGTTCTTTAGCCTATCCATTTTACTACGGATATCCATATCCATACTATCCTTATTACCCTATCTATTAGTAAAGAAGTTATGATTATGGCCTTAATTATTGTATTAAGGTCGTTTTTTATTTAGAAAATTTCTACTTGCTTCAAGGTGTATTTGGTTGCATTATTAAGATAAAGAAGTGTGGCTGCCTTTAGGAACATCCTGATGTTTTTTATAAAAGATTTCAACTTCTTTATCACATTGTACAGGGAGAGTCTATGCGAACACCAGTTAAAGAAATGTCAAAAAAACCATGGTTTCTCGGAATGATTGTATGTATATTTATTATCATTATGTTGTGGTTCATTCCGATAGAGAAACGAAAATATGGTGTTGATCAACATTTATTAACTACTGACTACACAGGTTTACTACCTGAAAAAATAGCAAAAGTAGAAAAACATGATACTCGTTATGAGTTGCAAAAAATCGTTAAACAAGCAAATATAACGGGCGAAAAAGTTTCAATTGCCGGTTTGCAGCACTCCCAAGGTGGTCATACATACTATAGAGATGGTGTTTTAATCGACATGAAGTCTATGGATACCATTATTGACATTAACGAAAAGAAAAGAACAGTAAAGGTTGAAGCAGGTGCAACTTGGGAAGATGTTCAGGAAGCCGTAAACCGTTATGGATTAGCATTGAAAGTAACTCAATCTCAATCTATCTTTACAATTGGCGGCTCTTTGTCTGTTAATGCCCATGGAAGGGATATTCGCTTCGGGTCCATGGCTGATACCGTAAAGGAAATGACATTACTTACTCCAACGGGTGAAATCAAGACTTTATCTCGTGATGATGAAGAGCAATGGATGAAGTATGTCTTCGGTGGTTATGGATTATTCGGAATCATTCTTGATGTAACATTAGAATTAACAGACAATAACATATATACGATTCATACGGAAGAAATAAAAACTGACAAATATGAATCGTATCTTACCTCAATACTTAAAGGACGAGAAACGGCTATGCATTATGCAAGAATTAGTGTTGCTCCAACATCATTTTTAGATGAAATGTATGTGATTGACTACAAAAATACAGGAAAAACAGATCATACAACACAGTTAAAAAAAGATACAGGGATAAAAATAAGTAAATTAGCCTTAGATTTAGGCCGGCAGGGCGGATGGCTGGAAGACCTTTTCTGGGAGATGCAAAAACTTTTTATTCAGTCTCTTGATCATGATTCAATCACCCGAAATAATGCTATGAGATCTGAATCAACATTTATGGAGTTTACCAAGCCTGGTCAAGTTGAAGTACTCCAAGAGTTCTTTATCCCAGTAGAAAATTTCGAAGAATATATCTCCGAGCTTAAGCCATTACTTACAAGAGATGATCACGACGAAGACTTTAAGATCCATAATATAACTGTCCGTTATGTGGCTCAAGATGACGTTACAAGTTTACACTATGCTACTAAGGATATGTTAGGACTTGTTGTCTTAATTCAACATGGAGTAGAGAATAAAGACATAGAAGAGGCGAAAGAAATGATCCAAAAATGGACAAACCTAACGATAAATCATGGTGGATCGTATTATCTACCATACTATCCTTATCAAACAGAAGAACAGTTCCAGACAGCCTATCCGAATTGGAGGAACTTCCAGGAAGAAAAAAGACGCAGAGATCCTAATGGTGTTTTTCAGAATTTGTTTTATGAGCACTATTTCAAATGAGTAAAGCTCAATTGAAAAGTAGAATAATAGAAAACTTTCCGCTCATTATAACTGTAGGACAAGTTGTTATTTTGCCTTATTATATTATTTGGTTAAAAGAAATTTCTTACACCTATACTTTATTTGCATGGTTTTTTGCAGGGTTCTCTTTTTCAGCTGCATGGGGTTACAGAGTCTATCATTCTAAGAAGAATCTTCATTTTTCAGAAATACCATTTATCTATTTCGCGATGGGATTCATTTATGTGTCAATTTATTTTATAAACGTACAAAATGAAGTTCTCCCTTATTTTGCTCTGATGATTCAGGTTCTATTAGGTTTTTTACAAGGTTATTTCCGTGCATGGCATGTTGAACAAACCTCTTACAAATTGCATGCTGTTCACCATTACCTACTAGTTGGTATATGTATGATTGGACTATCCTTTATAAAAATCCTCTCACCAGTTGCTTTTCTTACATGTTTTGGGGTTTTTCTTCTTATAATTGGAATTATCGGAATCATTCAAAGAGCATTTACAAGATATCTATAGTAAATAATGATTTAAACAAGAATCACCAATTAAATAATGGAAGTCTAGTAAATAGTCAATAAGAGGAAAGGAGGATCGAACTATGAAAAATCAAAGAACATGGATACCCCTAACAGTTCTAGTTTTAGCTATTTATATCCTTCATTCCACTCCTCATATGTCCTTAAGAACATATGTCTTTTTTACAGGTTATCCAATCCAAGCCATCACATCTGATATCGTTGATGATAGATATCACAATGAAATGGATAATAAAGATTATGAAAAATTAAATGCAAAGGCTTATACATTAACAGATCCTCCTGTTGAAAAGCAAACACAAGGTATCCTTTGTAATTATTTAGTGAGGAAATATGGGATCATCTACATAACTGATTACTTAGGGGATACTTAATTAAAAAAAGTATAAAGCTCGCTATTCAGTTAAATAATATTCCGAATCATCTCATAAACTAAAACATGTCCAAATTTCGGAGGAGAGACATGAAATATGTGAGAATCGGTGTCATGATAATTCTTGGCAGTATCCTTCTATCAATAGGGATTAACTTATTCTTAACTCCGTATAAAGTATTAGATGGAGGAATTATAGGGATAGGGTTAATTTTGCATTATTTATTAGGACTAAAAGCAGGTTTAATGGTCATTTTTCTAAGTATTCCTGTATTTCTAATCGCATGGATTTATTATCGTCAATATTTTTATAATAGTTTACATGGAATGCTTGTATCTTCTTTTTTTATCGATTTGTTGAAGCCGCTCTCGGGTGTTATTCATTTAGCTCCTTATATCAGCTCGTTAATTGGAGGGATATTTGTAGGTCTTGGGATCGGTTTAATGCTTCGGATTGGTACTAGTACAGGGGGAACAGATTTACTTGCTCAATTTTTATTTGAAAAGACAGGGATTAATGTCGGGATCCTGATATTTCTCATTGATAGCATCGTCATTTTACTTGGGGGTTTGTTAATCTCAGGAGATACGTTCCTATTATCCTGTATAACGATACTTGCCGTTGGATTAACTACAACATTTATTTCAACTAAATCCAGTCATTCTACGTAAATAATGCAGAAATGGCCCTTCCTGAAAATGGAGGGCGCTATTTTGTCAAAACATACTTAGTTGATAGTCTTTTGATAACAATTCCAATAACCGGATACCGGCAATACTATTTCCTTTTTCATCTAAAGAAGGACCAAATATTCCAATTCCGAATCTTCCAGGAACAGATCCCATAATACCGCCGGACACTCCGCTTTTAGCAGGAATTCCAATTTTTATTGCAAATTCTCCTGAAGCATTGTACATTCCACATGTGACCATGAAGGTTTTACATATTCTTGAAACATCAGAGGGAATGAGTTGCTTACCAGTCTGCGGATCAGCTCCATCCATAGCAAAAACAGCCCCAATCCTCGCTAAATCCAAGCAATTCATTTCAATCGAACACTGTTTTGAATACAAGTCAATTAATTGTTCAACATCTTCGTCTATAATTCCATGTTGCTTTAAAAAATATAGTAAGGAGCGATTTAAATCAGCTGTTTCATACTCTGATTGAGCCACTTCTTTATTATAGGTAACCGATTGATCATTTGTCAGATCTTGAACAAATGACAATAATCGCTGTAATCTTTCTTCTGTAGAATCTCCATTGATCATATGTGTCACAACAAGTGCGCCGGCATTTATCATCGGATTTAATGGTTTTGCAGGTGCCATCGTTTCTAATTTGGCGATCGAATTGAATGGATCTCCTGTCGGTTCCATTCCTACACGATCAAACACAAAATCTTTCCCCTTGTCCATTAATACAAAAGCGAGGCTTATTACCTTTGAAATGCTTTGAAGAGTGAATTTCTTTTTGATATCTCCCGCTGAAACACATTCTCCGCTTGGATAGTGAATCGCTATGGATAGATCATCCGGATTTTCTTTACCTAGCGCAGGAATATAATCTGCAACTTTTCCTTTTTTTGTCCATTCCTTTGATGTTTCCACATATCGTTGTAATTCATCACTTGTCCGACATAGCATTTATTATCACCTTCAATGTAAAAATGTCTTTTGCTGCCGGAATAATGTCCATGCAATCAAAAGACATTTATAAATTAGCTTGATTTTCGATTATTAAACATTTGGTCAGAAGAACGAAGTTGCAAGGGATCAAAGAAGTTCGCAATCTCTCTTTCTGCACTTTCTAATGAATCCGAGCCATGAATCACATTTTCCTCTTTTTTGAATGCAAAATCACCACGGATGGTACCCGGTTGGGCTTCTGTTGGGCTGGTTTTACCTATCATCGTACGGGAAACATCGATTATATTTTCTCCTTGCCATACCATCGCAAAAACTGGGGAAGATGTAATGAAATCAACCAGTTCTCCGAAAAATGGCTTATCCTTGTGCTCCTCATAATGATATTCTGCCTTTGACTGATCAATTGTCATTAACTCGGCATTAAGTAAGACAAATCCTTTTTGCTCAAATCGTTTCACAATTTCTCCAATTAACCCGCGTTTGACACCATCCGGTTTCACCATAATAAATGTTCGTTGCATCGCCATCTTATATCCACCTCTTGAATCATTTTTAAAGAATCCTGTAAACAGTATTGACAATTTGCAGCATCCCTTAAACATTTAGTGAAATAATTGTGATCATTCATTTTTTCACGGCATACAATGGTGTTAGACATTAGTTATCAGGTAAGAATCCAGATGAAAGAGTTGTTTTTGTATGGCATTAAGTAAAGATCGCCTTATTGGGAGGAAAGCAATACTCCTATTATTATCAGAAGACCCCGACATGCAGTTAAATCAACTCAAAGAAAACAATTGGAAGGGCTGTATTGGTAAAGTCGGTTCAATGGATGCACATAAAGTAGTGGCTGCGATCGAAACAGCGGCTAAAAAGAATGGCATTATTGAATCTACTTTCTATCGTGAATCACACGCCTTATATCATGCAATTATGGAAGCCTTACACGGCGTGACCCGTGGCCAGGTTCAATTAGGATCAGTTCTTAGAACAGTTGGACTATCATTTGCTGTCCTGCGAGGAAATCCTTATGATAAGGAACAAGAGGGTGACTGGATTGCTGTCTCTCTTTATGGAACAATAGGTGCACCTGTTAAAGGGTCAGAACATGAAACCATTGGTCTTGGAATTAACCACATATGAAAATGCCCAAAGTGAAAATAGTGAGTAGGGGGCTATATCTTGGAATCCATTGATTTCCTAGATATAGTCCCCTTTTCTATTTGTAAGAAGGAGGAAGTAAATAGGTGATTACGTTAAATGGCCAAAACCTAACGTTTCATTCTTTGCAAAAAATTATTATTGGTCGAGAGAAAGTTAGTTATACAGAAGAAAGTATGAAAAAAGTGATAGAAAGTAGAAAAGCCGTCGAACATATTGTTTCTAATGGAAAGATTGTATATGGAATTACAACTGGTTTTGGAAAGTTCAGTGATGTTTTTATAGATAAAGATAATGTTGAGAACCTTCAACTCAATTTAATTCGATCACATGCATGCGGGGTGGGTGACCCTTTTCCGGAAGAAGTATCACGAGCAATGATTCTGCTAAGAGCAAATGCCTTACTAAAGGGATTTTCCGGTGTTCGACCAGTTATTATTGAAAGATTACTTGACTTAGTTAATGCAGAAATACATCCTGTTATCCCACAACAAGGCTCTCTTGGTGCTAGTGGTGATTTAGCTCCGTTATCACATTTAGCTCTTTGCTTACTAGGGGAGGGAGAGGTTTTTTATAAAGGAAAAAGAATGCCTTCAATTGATGCATTATCTAAAGAGTCTATTTTACCGGTTACACTTACCGCAAAAGAAGGCTTGGCCTTAATTAATGGGACACAAGCGATGACTGCGATGGGTGCTATAACATATTTGGAAGCAGAGAAACTAGCATTTCAAGCAGAGTTAATTGCTGGTGTTACGATTGAAGCATTGGAAGGAATTATAGATGCCTTTGATCATGAAATACATGTTGCAAGAGGGTTTAAACAACAAATAGATGTAGCAACAAGAATTCGAGACTATTTAAAGGATAGTCTACTAGTTACAAAACAAGGCGAACGACGAGTTCAAGATGCTTACTCAATAAGATGTATCCCCCAAGTACACGGAGCTATATGGCAAACATTGAACTTCACAAAAGAAAAGCTCGAAATAGAAATGAATGCAGCGACAGATAACCCTCTCATCTTTCAAAACGGATTGAAGGTATTATCAGGAGGAAATTTTCACGGTCAGCCCATTGCGTTTGCGATGGATTTCTTAAAGATTGCCTTGTCAGAGCTTGCCAATATATCCGAACGAAGAATTGAACGACTTGTTAATCCTCAGTTAAATGATTTACCGGCTTTTTTAAGTCCGGAGCCAGGCCTTCAATCAGGTGCCATGATCATGCAATATGTCGCCGCATCACTTGTATCAGAAAACAAAACGTTGGCACATCCGGCAAGTGTTGATTCCATTCCATCATCAGCAAATCAGGAAGATCATGTAAGTATGGGGACAATTGCAGCGAGGCATGCGTATCAAATTATAACAAATGCACGACGAGTTCTTGCTATAGAAGCCATTTGCAGTATTCAAGCGGCAGAAATTCGAGGATCTCATAAAATGGCATCTATTACTGGAGCATTTTATAAAGAAGCAAGGAAAATTGTTCCATCGATTACACATGACCGCATTTTTTCAACTGACATCGAAGCAATGACGAATTGGTTAAAAACAGAGGCTCTTTACTTCAAAAATGTATTGGAGGGAAAGCAATATGAATAACAATCAAGTGTCGAAATACAGAGGAAATACCTTGCATACAAAAGGGTGGCAGCAAGAAGCTGCTCTTCGAATGCTCATGAATAATCTTGATCCTGAAGTAGCCGAAAATCCATCAGAATTAGTCGTATATGGGGGAATTGGAAAAGCAGCACGTAATTGGGATTGCTATGATAAGATTGTCCATTCACTTAAACAATTAAATAACAATGAAACATTACTTATTCAGTCAGGAAAGCCGGTTGCAGTCTTTCAAACACATGAAGATGCCCCACGTGTTTTATTAGCAAATTCAAATATTGTGCCTGCCTATGCTAATTGGGAGATGTTTCATGAACTTGATCAAAAAGGGCTAATGATGTATGGACAAATGACGGCCGGAAGCTGGATATATATCGGTTCACAAGGCATTGTTCAGGGTACTTATGAAACATTTGCAGAAGTAGCAAAACAGCATTTCAATTCAACATTAAAAGGAACGATTACCTTAACAGCAGGTCTTGGTGGAATGGGTGGTGCCCAACCATTAGCAGTAACAATGAACGGTGGTATTTGTATAGCAATTGAGGTTGATGAAAGGAAAATTGATCGTAGAATACAAACCCGGTATTTAGATGTAAAAACTACTAGTTTAGAAGAAACGATCAAGCTGGCCACAAATGCAAAAAAATCACGAAATCCGCTATCCATAGGTCTACTAGGAAATGCTTCAGATCTATTACCTGAGATGATGAAGATTCATTTCATTCCTGATATTTTAACAGATCAAACTTCAGCACATGACCCTTTAAATGGGTATATTCCATCAAATATGACATTAGAACAAGCAGAACACCTGAGAACATCTGATAAGAATCTATATATAAAATATGCCAAAGCCTCAATTGCCAAACATGTAGAAACAATGCTTGCAATCCAAAATAAAGGAGCCATTACATTTGATTATGGTAATAATATCCGTCAAATAGCCAAAGATGAGGGGATACATCAAGCATTTGACTTTCCGGGTTTTGTTCCGGCATACATTCGTCCACAATTCTGTGTCGGCAAAGGACCGTTCCGTTGGGTGGCATTATCAGGAGACCCGGAAGATATTTTAAAAACGGATCAAGCAATCTTAAAAACGTTTAGTGATAACAAGCCACTTTGTAATTGGATTAAGATGGCGCAAGAGAAGATTCAATTCCAAGGCCTTCCATCACGCATTTGCTGGTTAGGATATGGTGAACGTGCGAAGTTTGGAAAAATTATAAATGACATGGTTGCAAGCGGTGAGCTCAAAGCACCTATAGTAATTGGCCGTGACCATTTAGACGCTGGTTCCGTTGCTTCTCCTAATCGGGAAACAGAAGCAATGAAGGATGGATCAGATGTTGTCGCAGATTGGCCAATCTTAAATGCGATGATTAATGCGGTTGGAGGAGCAACATGGGTGTCTGTTCATCATGGAGGTGGTGTAGGTATGGGCTACTCACTGCATGCTGGGATGGTGATTGTTGCTGATGGCACAAAAGAAGCTGAACGACGAATTGAACGTGTATTAACAACTGATCCCGGAATGGGAGTTGTCCGTCACGCAGATGCGGGATATAACCTTGCCATTGAAACAGCAAAACATCATGGATTAAACATGCCGATGTTAAACCAAGGAGGAGATGCTTCATGAAAAGGCCATTATGGATTAAACACATAAATCAATTGGCCACATTAAAATCAAGCCAACTTGGTCCTCGAACAAAAGCTTCGATGTCAGATTTAGGAATTATTAAGGATGGGAGTATATGGGTCGAAGACGGGCTCATCCAAGCAGTTGGAACAACAGATCAATTAGAACAACTCTATCAAAACAATCAGCACAATGCCGATATTATTGATGCAACAGACCATTTAGTCACACCCGGCCTAGTCGATCCACATACACATGTTGTGTACGGTGGAAGCCGTGAGAAAGAATTCGAACTAAGATTAAATGGAGCTTCTTATATGGACATCATGAGTGCAGGCGGTGGAATTCATTCCACTACGAAAATGACAAGAGAAGCAACAGAGGAAGATTTGATAGAGCAAACAATAAAAAGGCTCGATTCCTTTTTAGAGCATGGTGTTACAACAATTGAAGCTAAGAGTGGATATGGACTTAACTTAGAAACAGAGCGAAAACAATTAAATGTGATTAAAAAACTACAGCAACTACACCCCATCGATCTTGTTCCAACTTTTATGGGTGCCCATGCTGTACCTGTGGAATATAAAGGAAAAGAAGCCCACTACGCAAATCTGATTATTAACGAAATGTTACCGATAATAGGATATGAAAACTTAGCTGAGTTCATTGATGTATTTTGTGAAAAAGATGTGTTTACCGTTGAGCAATCTAAAAATATTTTAGAAGCAGGGAAGCGTTTTAACCTAATACCAAAAATTCATGCTGATGAAATTGTTTGCTTAGGTGGAGCAGAATTAGCTGCCGAAGTTGGAGCCATATCAGCTGAACATTTACTTAAAACAACTGAGCAAGGAATGAAAGCCTTGGCTCTTACAGGAACAATTGGATGTTTACTTCCAGCCACAGCTCTATACTTGAGAGAAGAAGCAGCAAATGGAAGAAAGATGATTGATGAAGGAGTAGCTGTTGCCATCTCTACAGACTGTAACCCTGGTTCATCACCAACTACCTCCATGCCTTTAGTGATGAACTTAGCATGTTTAACAATGAAATTAACTCCGGCTGAAGCATTAACCGCAGCCACATACAATGCAGCCTGTGCGATAAAACGTGAACATATAGTTGGTAGCATAGAAAAAGGAAAGCAAGCAGATATCCTTTTGTGGGATGTAAAAAATTATCAAGAACTTCAATATCGATTTGGTGTCAATCATGTGAAAACAGTCTGGAAAAAAGGAATCAAGGTGGTAAACCGATGAGAGAGCATTGGTTAGTTCAACCAGAATGGTTATGGAATCAACCTAATAAACATGATCCAACTTATGTTCATGAATGGGTACAATCCATTCATACGATGAACACCCCACCTGAACTTCTCATTTATGGTGCACCATTATCACGTTCTTCCATCAGTGTATCAGGAGCATCTCTTTACCCGATGGAATTTCGTCGTATTTGGAAAGGTTTTGCTACTTATAACATAGAGAAAAACATTGATCTTAGCTCGTTTCTTGTCGGGGATGCAGGAGATATCTCCATGCATACGACTGATATTTCTTTGTCACATGATCGAATCAAACAATCTACAACATTTCTTTGCTCAAAATATCCATACACACGAACATGTATGATCGGTGGAGATCATTCCACAACCGCTTGTGCAGTAAGAGGCATTCAACAGGCATTCCCTGATGAAACAATTGGTATTTTGCAGCTTGATACACACCTTGATGTAAGAGATCCTAAAATAATGGGACCTTCAAATGGAACACCGATTAGGCAATTGATTGAAGAGAATATTGTAAAGGGAGAAAATATCGTTAATATTGGGCCACATGGTTATTATAATGCCAAGCCATTAGTTGATTTTGCCAATAAACACCATATTAAGATCATCACATTAAAAACAGCGCGAAAAGCAGGGGTTATACAAACTGTCCTTCATACCCTTAAAACATTAAGCGAAAAAGTAGATCGCATTTATGTAACAGTAGATCTTGATGTGCTCGACATCTCTTTCGCCCCGGGTGTTCCCGCATCAACTCCAGGTGGAATGACAACAGAAGAACTTTTTGATAGCTTACTCGAAATTGGAAGTCATGCGGCTGTTCAGCATATCGATTTTGTTTGCCTCGATCCTAGTAAAGACACGCCTGTAAATGAAACAGTTAAGATAGGTGGGTATGCCTGGATGCAGTTTGTTACAGGCTGTGTGTTAGGAAAGATATCTTGATACATGTTTTCAGTTCCCTTTTATTGTGGAGCTGTTTTTTTATGTCAAAAAACATTTGCTAACAAGATTATGAATAAAACAATCGTTCTATGTAACATAATGCTACACATTTGTAGACTGAACGATTGAAACGTTGGATAATTTAGAAAATTAAAACTAATGAGGTGATGGATGATTGCCAACTACTCAATTTGCAATTGAGATGACAAACATTGTCAAAAAATTCGGCCCTGTTATCGCGAGTGATCATGTAAACTTTTCCGTAAAAAATGGTGAGATACATGCATTATTAGGTGAAAATGGAGCAGGAAAAAGCACAATCATGAGTATGCTTTCAGGCACTTATAAAGCTGATAGTGGAACAATCATAGTCAATGGTTTACCATGTCAGATTCATTCTCCAAAAGAATCTATGAAGATGGGAATTGGAATGGTTCATCAAAACTTTCGATTAGTTCAGACTCTAACAGCTACTCAAAATATCATTCTCGGAGAAAAAGGTCAAATATGGCGGAGTACGTCTTGGATGAAAAGGAAATCAAAGGAGATTGAGCAAATTGCCGAGAAATATGGTTTAACATTCCCTACCAATGTTCCAATTTGGCAGCTTTCCGTTGGTGAACAGCAGCGTGTAGAAATTGTTAAAATACTATACCTTGGGGCAGATATTATCATTTTTGACGAGCCAACATCTGTTTTAACACCAGCTGAAGCAGAGCAATTATTTTTAACGATGCAGGAACTAAAACGGAATGGAAAAACGATGATTATTACAACACATAAGTTAAAAGAAGTAATGAAGGTTGCCGATCGCATCTCTGTTATGAGAAAAGGCAAAATGATCAAACATTTGTACAAAGAGGAAACGACTGTTCAGGAATTAGCCCAGTTAATGATCGGAAGAGAGGTAAAAAAGGGAATAACTGTTGAGTCACATCCTATAGGAAAACCAATCCTCCAAGTGAATAAGCTCACCGTTCAAACCGTACAGGGCTCAAACGCTTTAAATCAGATCGATTTTACCATACATGAACACGAGATTATTGGAATTGCCGGAGTCGCAGGCAATGGACAAAAAGAACTTGCAGAGGCATTAACAGGACTAATTCCCTGGAGCAGTGGAACTATCTTTTTTGAGGACGATCAAATAGTTAACCCCTCTATTCAGAGCTTAATTGATAAAGGAATCGCACATATACCTGAAGACCGTATGAAAAGTGGGCTCGCAGGAAGCTTAGGGATTGTTGAAAACTTACTGTTTAAATCTTATCGGTCAAAAAAACGAGCAACACTCGGATTACTAAAAAAGAAGCAAAATGAGCATTGGGCTAGTGATCTGGTCAAGAACTTTGATGTTCGTACTTCTGATTTACATAGCCCTGTTCAGCAGCTTTCTGGAGGAAATCAACAAAAGCTCTTATTCGCAAGAGAAATTGATCAAAATCCAAAACTGATGATAGCTGTCCATCCTACACAAGGACTGGATGTAGGTGCTACAGAAGCTGTTCATCAAATGTTACTTGAGCTTCGACACTCAGGAGGGGCCATTCTGCTCATTTCTGAAGACTTAGATGAAGTGCTTTATCTTTCAGACAAAATCCTTGTTCTTTATAACGGAAGAATAAATGGTGTCATTGAAAGGGGGAAGGAAGAAAAAGAATACATTGGTCAATTAATGGCTGGTTTAGACGCGATGGAAGGAGTTGTTTTATGAGTCAAAAAACCTCAATTGAACAGACAGTCATAAATGGTAATAGCACGAATAAAAGACATGAACTACCATTCCGTTTTGAATATGATCCGGACAAAAAGTCACATAGCATCCTTGTTCCAGTCCTTTCCATCATCGTAGCTTTAATGCTCTGTGGTCTCTTTATTCTATTAAATGGATTAAATCCAATAACGGTGTATTTGAAGATGCTACAAGGTGCATTTGGTTCCAGCTTTGGAATTAGTGAAACCCTTGTAAAAGCAACACCACTCTTACTTTGTGGTCTTGGCGTCGCTATCGCGTACCGTATTTCGATTTGGAATATTGGAGCAGAGGGCCAATTTTTATTAGGTGCTATCGGTGCCACGGCAATTACTATTTATTTTCCACAGTTGCCGGGTGTTGTCTATATCCCGCTTATGATTATCGTTGGTATTGTCTCAGGTGCATTGTGGGGCTTATTAACCGCTATTCCTCGTACATATTTTCAAGTAAATGAACTGATCACTTCTCTTATGCTGAATTATGTAGCACTTTTACTATTAGATTATTTTGTTTTTGGTCCATGGAGAGATCCAGAAGGCTTTAATTTTCCTGGAACACCTATGTTTGTTCCTTCTCAATTACTAGCGACGATTGGAGGTACAAGATTACACATCGGCTTATTTTTCGCTGTCATTGCTGTATTTCTCTCTGCTTTTTTCACATTAAAGACACGTTGGGGCTATGAGTTAAGGCTTTTAGGAGCGAATCCAACTGCAGCAAAATATGCAGGTATACGTATTAATAAGCATATTTTGATTGTCATGATGATAAGTGGAGGATTAGCTGGCTTAGGAGGCATGGTGGAGGTGTCAGGAGTAGCTGGAAGGCTGATGTACGGAATCTCCCCCGGTTATGGGTATACCGCCATTATCGTTGCATGGCTTGCAAAACTAAATCCATTCGCTATGATTCTTTCTTCTGTTTTTATCGGTGGTTTGATCGTTGGTGGATACAGTGTTCAAACAATAGGATTGCCGTCATCTTTATCGTTCATGCTACAAGGAGCCATTTTATTTTGTTTAATAGGTGGAGAAATGATCAGCAAATATCGCGTAAAAAAAGTATATAAAGAAAATTCATAGAGTACTAGAAAGGAGGGATTGACATGGATGTAACCGTGCTTTTATTAACAGCTGCTATATCTTCCGGAACACCCTTACTCTTTGCTGTACTTGGGGGAATATTGAGTGAAAAGGCCGGTGTTATCCATTTAGGTACAGAGGGCATAATGCTCATTGGCGCCGTAACATCCAGTATTATTTTTCTTCAAACAGAAAGCTTGATTATTACATTTTTCGGTGCTTTGTTAGCTTCAGCAGTGCTAGGGCTTATCCATGCATTTTTGTGTATTACCCTGCGCGCAAACCAGATTGTAAGCGGACTTGCAATTACTCTTTTTGGAACTGGTATGAGTGCTTACCTAGGAAAAGCTGTAGCTGGTGTTGCTTTATCAATATCCGTTCCACACGTCCCATTAACCTGGCTTGAAATCATCCCAGTTTTAGGACGTATTTTTTCTAATCTTGATCTCTTTATTTGGATGAGTATCGGTTTAGCTGTCCTTCTGTACCTTTATATGTATAAAACTTCTTTGGGTCTTCACCTTAAAGCAGTTGGTGATAGCCCATCCACCTCAGATGTGATGGGAATATCAGTTATCGGATTTCGATATATCCATGTTATTGTTGGCTCTATGCTCATGGGGCTTTCAGGCTTTTATTTAATTATGGCATACTCTCCTAACTGGATTGAAGGAATGACAGCCGGGAGAGGATGGATTGCCATTGCCTTAATTATCTTTGCGAGGTGGAATCCATTATATGCACTAGCCTGTGCCTACTTTTTTGGAGGATTAGATGCACTTGGGTTTAGAATTCAATTATTCGATATTGGCATACCTTCATATTTTTTAAAAATGATTCCGTATCTCTCTACAATTCTGGTCCTTATGTTTATCGGCTGGAAAAATAGACATAAACCACCGATTGAACCAAAAGCATTGGGACTACCATATTTTCGTGAACAGCGTTTTTAATTCTATTTGTCTATTAAAGGAGGTGATAATTCCTTAAAAAACCAGTAATTTCATTTTAAAATCTAAGGGGGATTTAGATGAAGATAAAATGGCTAGGAATGATCGTGCTTGTAATCATTTTTTTCATGTTTGCGGCTTGTTCTCAAGAAAGCTCTCAACCTGCAGAATCATCGCCGCCAGAAGAAGAAACAGAAGCTTCAACGGAAACAACAGAAATGCCAAGAGTTGCCTTTGTCTATATTGGTGTGCCTGGAGATGGCGGTTGGACATTTGAACATGATAAAGGAAGACAAGTAGTTGATGAAGCATTCGGAATCACCTCAACAACTGTAGAAAATGTACCAGAAGGCCCTGATGCTGAGCGTGTCATCGAGGAGCTCGCTCAAGATCATGACGTTATCTTTACAACAAGCTTTGGGTATATGGATCCAACTGTAAATGTAGCGAAAAAATACCCAGATGTTGTCTTCATGCATGCAACCGGATATAAAATAGAAGACAATTTAGGTACATATCAAGGTAAAGGCTATCAACCAGGCTATTTAGCCGGAATAGCAGCAGGAAATTTAACGGAAAACAACAAAATTGGCTATGTTGGCGCATTTCCAATTCCAGAGGTTATTTACACAATAAACGCCTTTACATTAGGAGCTCAAAGTGTAAATCCTGATATTGAGGTATCTGTTGTTTGGAGCAATACTTGGTTTGATCCGGCTACTGAGAGACAAGCAGCTATTACTTTACTAGATGAGGGAGTCGATGTTCTCGCAAACTATCAAGATTCCCCTGCAGGTATCCAAGCTGCTGCTGAGCGGGGAGTTTGGGGAATGGGGAATGACTCTGATATGAATAAATACGCTCCTGATACGTATGTGACAAACCCAACACTAAACTGGGGACCATATTATGTAGATGTTGTCCAAAGCATAATCGATGGTACTTGGGAACCAGGTTCATACTATGGCGGTTTAAAGGAGGAAATGGTCGACCTTGCACCATATGGAAAGAATGTTCCACAAGATGTTCAAGCTGCTGTGGAAGAGAAAAAACAAGAGATCATCGATGGTAGTTTAGAAGTTTTCACCGGGCCAATCACCGACCAAACTGGAGAAGTAAAGCTGAATGAAGGTGAAACCATGCCATTAGAAGATATATTAAGCATGAATTGGTTTGTGAAAGGTGTAAAAGGTACGATTCCGGAATAAGAAAGGATGACAACATTGATTGTAAAAGACCCAGTATTAATTCATCTATGGCATCCGGTATTATTGTCAAATGAATTAAATGAACAGCCTAAAGCTATTGAAATATTAGGAGAAAAAGTTGTGGTTTTTCGAACCTCTCAAGGTGTTTATGCCTTTAAAGATTTATGTATTCACCGGGGCGTTCCGCTTTCTCTCGGGAAAGTCGTCAATGATGAGATTATATGCCCTTACCATGGATGGACATATAATAGTTGTGGTACATGTACACGTATACCTGCCTTACCTGAAGGAAAAGCTATTCCGACAAAAGCAAAAACCATTACCTATTATTGTACTGAAGAGCTTGGTTTCATATGGGTTTGTTTAGGAGAACCGGATATGTCAAAGCCAAAAATTGGTGAACTAACATCTGACCGTTCTCAAAATAATCAGGTAAAAATGGGTCCATATGAATTGGAAGCAGCAGGTCCAAGAGTGATTGAAAACTTTTTAGATGTTTCCCATTTAATGTTTGTCCATGAAGGATTATTAGGTGATAGTCAATTTCCGGAAATTAGTGACTACCAGGTTTATCAAAAAGACGGTGTCCTGATATCTGATGAAATTGATATTTATCAGCCTGATCCTGACGGGAGAGGCCATGGTGTACATGCAAAATACACATACAAAGTGTTTCAACCCTTATGTGCCGGATTTAGAAAAAGCATTGATGATTCAGACGAATTCTTTGATTTATATCTTATTGTTTTACCCATAAATGAAAAGAAAAGCAAAGCATATATGGTCATGGAGCGAAATTATGCACTTGAGGAGGATGAAAATATATTTATACAATTTCAGGATCTATTAATCGAGCAAGATCGCATAATTGTCGAAAACCAAAAGCCTGAATTGTTGCCTTTGGACCTTCAAGCCGAATTGCACTTGAAGAGTGACCGTGTGAGCATTGCTTATCGAAAGTTCCTGATGGAAGTAGGACTAACGTTTGGAACAGAGTAAGCTAAATAGAATCTAAAAAAATAGTATGAAAAACTAATTGAGAACTTCCAGAAATGGTTGTTCTTTTTTAAGGGTTTATGTCGTTTTATGTCTAATCGAAAATAAAGTACGGAAAATAGTAAATAAATATTCAGAATAGACAATAACCACTCAAAATCGAAAATATCCCAGCAAAATCGAGAATAAGCTCGTATACTAATTTTCCTTCGACAAAAAATATACATGATCATGATCAACTAGATACTTTAGAACCAAAAATAAAAATATAATACTAGTATTTCAGTCAAATTACCTGTTTTCTATCTCTCGTCACATCCTTTTTTACTATAAAAATATAATATTAAAGATAGAAACAACCATATTTTAATTCAATAAGATCTGCTAATAATGTCAAAATGATAGGATTTCTCTGCTATTAAAACAAAATTAATATCACAGTACAATAACAATATAAATCTATAAAATATGGGAGGAATGTAATAATGAATCTAAAAAAGAAAGTAATATCTGTGTCACTATCAAGTCTATTAGCTTTTGGCGCAATGACAGTTGTTTCTTTACCAGCCGGTGCAGTCGGTAATGGGCCAAACACTGGTAATGGATCCATCCAAACATCCATTCTACATACATATGATAGTTTAGTGGAGTATTTAAAAACGCAGGATAACAAGCAGGATAAAATGGAGCTTGAAGTCATTGGTCAAACGGTCAAAGGCAGAGATATCTACATGGCGAAATACATTTCAAATCCCCAAAATCCAACTATTTTATTTCTAACACAGCAACATGGAAATGAGCAGTTGACAACAGAAGGAGCACTTGAATTTATTAAACACTTGGGAACAAATAAAACCAAAGGTGTATTAGATAATGTGAATATCCTAATCATTCCGATGCTTAATGCAGATGGAGCAATGGGAGACGTTAACTTTTCATTGGATGATTACTTAGCTGATGGAGATCGTCACTTAACTCGTTATAATGCCAATAATGTTGATTTAAACCGTGAACATGATAAAGTTCCAAGTGAAATGGAACCAGAGGCAAGGGTTCTACATGAAAATGTTTTTGCAAAGTACAACATTGATTATATGATCGACCTTCACCATCAAGGTACTCGAAGTGAAACTGAAGGTGAGCTTGTATCCGGTTCAATTTTGTATCCGACAAATGCTAACGTAAAACCTGAAGTCCTAGAGGGCTCGAAAAAACTAGGTTCAGTTGTCTATCATGCCCTTGAGAATACCGGATGGGGTCATATTGGAAAATACAATGGGGGTAACGGTGAAAATATAGGACGTAATGGTGCAGCAGTTCGATATGACATCTCTACGCTATTATTTGAAATGCGTGGAATGTCAGATCATTATATTGAATCTTACGCTCTTGGCCAAAAAAGCAATGGATATTTAATTAAACAAACAATTTCAACATTAGATACTACTGTCAGAGCCATTGCAGATGGTTCAATTGATACCGCAGATACGAGTTTTTGGGACACTTTGCCAACACAGACAAATCGTCCAAATGAAGAATCTGACGAATGATAAAACCTGATATGAGCACATCCACTATATAGGATGTGCTCATTTTGTAAGTTTGATAGAATCATGTAAATTCGATAACATCCAACCGAAAAAATACAAAACACTATGTCGAAATATCTAACATTTCATTTGACAAGCTTAATATAACCTATGGTAGTATAATGATGTGCTTTTTATACACAAATTTACCAAAAAAAGGGGGCAACACTTTGAAAAAACTTCGTAGTAGTTTTTTATTCATCATGGTTCTTTCACTTGCAATGATTATTACTGCTTGTGGCGGTGGTAATGAAGGTGGGACAAGCGGTGCTGGTGAAGAAGGCGGCACTGATGGCGGGAAACAAAACCTTAGCCTATTAACTGGTGGTACTGGTGGTACATATTATCCACTTGGTGGACAAATCGGAAATATTATTTCTGATAACACAGATGCAAATATTACACCTCAAACATCAGGTGCTTCTGCAGAGAACATGGAAACTTTGAGAAATGGTGAAGCAGAAATTGCTTTCTCTCAAACTGACATTGCTTCTTATGCTATTGAAGGAAAAGAAATGTTTGATGGCGCTGCTATTGATAACATTCAAGCAATTGCATCTCTTTACCCTGAAACAATTCAACTCGTTACAACTGCAGATAGTGGTATTAAATCAGTTGAAGATTTAAAAGGGAAATCTGTATCTATTGGTGCTCCTGGTTCAGGTGTATTCATCAATGCAATGCAAATTCTTGAAATCCACGGTTTAACAAATGATGATATTAAAGCTCAAAACTTATCATTTGATGAGTCTACTGATGGAATCCAATCAGGTAATATTGATGCAGCATTTGTAACTGCAGGTACTCCAACAGGAGCAGTTGAAGCATTGTCAGCACAAGAGGACGTTGTGATCGTTCCACTTGCAGATGATAAAATTGCGGAACTAGTGGAAAAATACCCGTATTACTCTGAAGATACGGTACCAAGCGGTACATACAAGCTTGAATCAGAAGTAAAAACTGTTGCTGTTAAAGCAATGCTTGTTGCTTCAAAAGATCTTGAAGAGAATTTAGTTTATGAGATGACAAAAGCAATGTTTGAAAACACTGACCAAATCACTCATGCAAAAGGAGAGCTCATTAAAGCTGAGACTGCATTAGAAGGCTTAGGTGATATGGAGCTACATCCTGGAGCAGCTAAATATTTTGAAGAAAAAGGCATTTCAAAATAAAAGCTTTTTACAATGTCGATAGATCGCTTGAGCGGTCTATCGATTTCATATGTTTTATGTATGTAAGGGATGGGTATTATGAAATTGAAATTAGTATTAATGATCTTACCTCTACTTTCGCTTATCGCATTTTTAATTTTCTTTCCTTATAAATCAATTATTGCCTTTACATATGAAGATAAAGACGAAATTCTCGCTTATTTACCATTAAAGAATGAAGACACCTTTCAAATTAAATACACCCATTCCATTCACCTCTCAGATGTGATTGAAACATATTTCGCCTCGGAAAATGAGATCACGCTAAAAGAGCTTTCTTACAAAGATTTTGCAGTTGGAATGCCCTCTAACGCCGAAGGAGACGAGGTATTTGAGGTAAAAAATGGTACATACTATATAACAAATATGAATCGTCACTTTCTATATATAGATTTAAGGCTCGGACAAGTGAGAGCGGATCATCGAATGATTTATAAGGACCACACATATACATTATCTAATTTTATAAAACCAGGAACCTGGATAAGAATATCACCACAAAAAATTTCATATTGGGAGCAATTGAAAGGAGTGAACATCAGTGAGCAATAAAGAAGAAATAAAGACTTTAACTGAAGAAGAGCAACAGGCACTTTTAGAGAAATATGATCCTGAGGCCGGAACAAGGAAGCTTACTGGAATTATTGGTTGGATAGCATTTTTAGGATTATTAGCATTCTCTCTATTCCAATTGTATACTGCCATATTTGGTGTGTTTACAGCACAAATACAGAGAACTGTTCACTTAGGCTTTGCCTTATCTTTAATCTTTTTACTATTCCCTGCTAATCGGAAGAAACGTCAGAAGGGGAAACTTCAGATTGCGTGGTACGACGGGATACTAGCTTTATTAAGTGTTGCCGTTGGAGCTTACTGGCCAATATTTTTTAATGACTTAGTTATGAGTGTTGGGCGTTTATCAACAATGGATTTCGTTGTTGGGATTATTGCAATATTGTTGGTTTTAGAAGCAACAAGAAGAGCTGTCGGTCTTCCTATTACGATTATTGCCGTTCTTTTCCTGTTATATGGATTGTACGGTCAATTTATGCCGGGGTTTCTGGCGCATAGGGGATTATCCTTAGAGCGACTTGTTCAAACAATGTTCTTTACAACTGAAGGTATCTTAGGTACACCACTTGCTGTATCTTCAACTTTTATTTTCTTATTCCTTTTATTTGGTGCATTCCTTGTTAAAACAGGGGTGGGTCAATATTTTAATGATTTAGCTGTTTCGATTGCGGGTCGAAGAATTGGGGGACCTGCAAAAGTAGCTATTTTCTCCAGTGCACTTCAAGGTACAATTAGTGGAAGCTCTGTCGCAAATGTTGTTACATCAGGATCTTTTACAATACCGATGATGAAGAAACTTGGATATAAGAAAGAGTTCGCCGGAGCAGTAGAAGCAGCAGCTTCAACTGGTGGACAGCTAATGCCGCCAATCATGGGTGCTGCCGCATTCCTGATGGTAGAGTTTATTGGTGGAGGCATTACGTATTGGGAAATTGCCAAAGCTGCTGCAATACCTGCAGTTCTTTATTTTGCAGGTATATGGATCATGACACATTTTGAAGCAAAAAGAATTGGCTTACGTGGTTTAACAAAAGAAGAAATGCCTGATCGAAAAGAAGTAATTAAGAAAATTTACTTATTACTACCTATTATTTCCGTAATTGTTTTATTAATGTCAGGTGTGATCGTTACACATGCAGCACTTTATTCCATTTTAATTGCGATTATTGTTGGACTAATTAATAAAGAAACAAGAATGGGACCTAAGGAATTTGTATTAGCACTTGTTGATGGTGCCCGTTCAGCATTAGGAGTTGCTGCAGCAACAGCCGCAGCCGGTATCATCGTAGGTATTGTAACGAAAACCGGACTTGGTTTAAAAATGGCTAATGGATTAATTGATCTTGCCGGTGGATACTTAATTCCTACATTAATGCTTACAATGCTGGCAGCATTAGTATTAGGAATGGGATCACCAACTACAGCAAACTATGTTATTACATCAACAATTGCTGCACCAGCTATTATTTTATTAGGTGTTCCTGATTTATCAGCTCACTTATTCGTGTTCTATTTTGGAATCATTGCTGATATTACACCACCTGTTGCATTAGCAGCATTCGCAGCAGCAGGTGTGGCAGGAGGAGAACCATTACGTACGGGAGTAAATTCTGCAAAACTAGCCATAGCTGCTTTCATAATCCCGTATATCTTTGTCCTTTCTCCACAGTTACTCATGATCGACACAACATGGTTTGAGTTAGTCTGGGTAATCATCACAGCATTCTCAGGAATGATAGCGATTGGTGCAGGTATCATCGGGTATTGGTTTAGAAAGTTACACTGGGCTGAACGAATTATCGCGATCATTACAGGATTGCTTTTAATCTATCCGGAAGGAATCTCTGATATAACCGGAATCATTACCTTCGTTGCATTACTTGCACTCCAAATCTTTTGGAAACGAGATAAAGAAAATACATTAAAAATGTCAAATTAGCAAGCATAACCTGAATTCACATTTAGTGGATTCAGGTTTTTTACTATAATACTTATTAATAATGAAGCTGGTTATTTTTTAAAATATAGGGAAAAGGGACCCAGATGATTCCAGGTCCCCTTAAAGGTACATCACATTATTGGTTTCGAAGTTGATTTTCAGCCATAGCGACTAAACGCTTTGTCATTTCACCACCAACCGAACCATTTGCACGAGCGGTTGTATCAGCTCCAAGTTGTACCCCAAATTCATTCGCGATTTCCTCTTTCATGGAATTCAGAGCATTTTCTGCACCTGGCACGACCAATTTATTTCTTGCCATTGTACAACACCCCTTTGAATGGATTAGGAACTTTAAGCACTGATATCAGATGCTCAATTTTAATTTGCCCAAAATGCTAAATAATATCATTCTGCTTTCAGAGCTCTGTATAACCCTATCATGAAAGGGAAACTTATATGTAAAGGCATTAATTACGTAATGTTATAAAGGAGGAAAACGGTCGATGGATATGTTTGAAAAATTTCCAGTTGCACATTTAGATTCTGATCAACTACAAAAAATTCTCACACTAGAAACCGAACTTCGCAATGAAACAAATGAGAACATTGTATTAATTGCTTATGATGAAAAAGGGGAAGAGTAGACTCTTTATATTTTTTTGTAAAATTATCCAAAATTATGTTGATATTTCCTATCTATTCTTATATGATGATATCTATTGAGTTAAATTTCTCTGTAATTAAAAAAATTCCCCGCTCAGTTATACTGGGCGGATTTTCATTTTTTCATTTTGTCTACTTTTGTATATACGCACGTATACTAGATTAAGAGTGACATAGTTTGATAGTCTTAAATTCATCTGATTTGAGGTGTAATAAACATGTTTTCCCAAGAAGAGAAAGATGCATTATACAAAGTGATTGCAACAAGAAGAGATGTGCGGAGTTTTAATAATAAACCGGTACCTGCCGATGCTGTAGATCGAATATTGAAAGCAGCACATCAAGCACCATCAGTAGGATTTATGCAGCCTTGGAATTTTATTTTAATTGATTCCAACGAATTGAAAGAAAAGCTTGCATGGGCTGCTGATAAAGAACGAAGAGCTCTTGCTATTCATTATGAAGGGGACGAAAGGGCATCAGCATTTCTTAAATTAAAGATTGAAGGAATTAAGGAAGCTCCGATTACGATCTGTATTACATGTGATCCAACTAGAGGAGGAGCCCATGTGCTTGGGAGAAATTCAATTCCGGAAACTGATATGATGTCAACAGCTTGTGCTATTCAAAATATGTGGTTAGCTTCATGTGTAGAAGGCATAGCGATGGGCTGGGTTAGTTTTTATAAAAAAGCAGATATCCGCGAAATTTTAGAAATACCTCCACATATCGATCCGGTTGCTCTCATTTCATTGGGTTATACAGATGTTTATCCAAAGGCACCCATCTTAGAATCGGCAAAATGGGAAAAGAGAAAGGATTTACAAAACTTAATCTCTAAAAATAAATGGGTGGGACCAGAGAAATAAACATACCTCAAGATACACATGACTTATATTTTTTTATGTGTATCTTTTTTAGAGAAAATTCACAGAAATTATTGTTATAAAGGAGTCATTATTTACATGAAAGAAAATCAATTAGTACATAAGCATGAGGAAACCCTTTTTATTATCTGTGTGATCACAACATGTTTAGCTGCTTTATATTTACTAATATCTATTGTTGGTGTTTTTATTTTTTTAGCGTTTGCTCTTCTTTCCCTTTTTTCACACGTTATTTCAATGTCACATATTCAGTTAAATGGTGTTAGACTTCGTGAAACACAGTTTCCGGATTTATATGAAAAAGTTGTACACCTTTCAACGAAAATGGAATTAAAAAATATTCCAGAGGTTTATATTCTTGAATCTGGTGGTTTATTAAATGCGTTTGCGACAAAAGTACTTGCTATCTCGGGAAAAAATATGGTTGTTTTATATTCTGATTTTGTTGATATCGCCGATGAATCCCCAGATTTTGATATTGATTATATTATTGCACACGAACTTGCCCATTTAAAACGAAATCATATTACAAAAAGTATCTTTGTATCGTTAGCTATGTGGATTCCATTCTTGGGGACTAGTTATCTGCGAATGGCTGAATATACCTGTGATCGAATGGCTGCTTTTTATACAGAAAAACCTCAAAATGCAATCAATGGATTATTAATTTTAGCAGCAGGAAGACGATTATATAACAAAGTCAACTTGAATGATTTTTTAGAGCAATATAATGAGAAAAAAGGATTTTTTGCAACACTAACAGAGTTAGTGTCAACTCATCCGCCAATTCCAAAAAGAATACATGAAATTGAAACATTTATGAATGCTGATAACCAACCAACAGTAACATTAGTAAGTAAAACAAAACAAGTTGTCTTTATCATTGTCCTGGTTTTCTTCCTGTTGCCTGGGTTATTTATAGGGTTAACCGTAGGAACTGCATTCGTAATCTCCAAGCTTGATTTCTTAAGTGGATTTGCAGATCCATATAGCTACGAAGAAGAATATAATTATGAAGACGAACCTTTAATGCAATCAATTGTTGATAATGATCCGGAAACAGTTGAACAATTATTAGAGGATGGGTCAGATCCTAATACGATTAATGAATTTGGCGAAAGTGCACTAATGGTTGCCATTATGAATGAGAAACTGGATATTGTTCCAATGCTTCTTGAATATGGGGCAAATCCGAATCATCAGGATGATTACGGATGGACACCGTTAATGTCAGCCGTTGTTGCGGGTGATCTTGAATCAGGAAAATTACTGCTCGAATCTGGGGCTGATCCAACATTACAAGATACTGATGGCTTGTCAGCAATGGACTATGCAAATGATTATGATAATCAGGAATTTATTCAGTTACTTGATTCGTATCTAAATGATCCTAGCATGTTCTAACAAGCTTCAGTTATATCATGAATAAAAATAGTGAAAAGGATGAACATAATCAGGTTCATCCTTTTTTATATAGTCTTTTTTCCGGGATGGTTTAAAGATATGATCCATCACCTTAAGTCAATTTATTTTTCATAAGAAGAAAATTATTATATGATCGTATATACATATAATGAACAATAGGAGGCTTACTTTATGGTAACTGAAGTCTATTTAAATGATACACCTATATCTATAACCAAGTACGAAGAAAAATCAGTTAATAATCTTATTCAAATATCAGTAGAATTCCTTGTTACTAGTGACGATTATCATGACATCACGACTTTATTATACAGAAATACGTTTCATGTAAAAATACCTGAAAGAAATATTACTTTTCATGGGGTTATAAATAACTATTCCACTTCCTTGACAAATTTATATAAAGAAAACCAAGTATCAACATTTTCTTTACAAATCATTGAACAGTTAAAATAGAGAGGCGATAAAATGAGGTTAAGTATATTAGATCAGGCACCTATATCTTCAAACCAGACACCTCGTGACGCGTTACTGGAATCATTACAATTAGCCCAAGCAGGTGAGCGTCTAGGGTATACTCGTTTTTGGATTGCTGAACATCATGATTTAGCAGGATTGGCATGCTCATCACCTGAAGTAATGTTAGCTTATATTGGAGCAAATACAGAAACAATTCGCATTGGTTCGGGAGCTGTTTTATTACCATATTACAGACCTTATAAGGTAGCAGAAACATATAACATGATAGCTACTTTATTCCCTGATCGAATTGATATAGGGATCGGCCGTGCACCGGGGGGTTCAGCAGAAGCAACAAATGCGTTATCAGACCAGTTTCTCCAACAAGTGTGGGATTTACCAAAATCTATAATGGAGTTACTTCATTTTATTTATAACGACTTTCCATCAGATCATGAATATGCCAAAGTTCAAGCAGCTCCACTTCCTGACAAAGCTCCAGAACCTTGGCTCCTGGGGACAAGTAAAAAAAGTGCCCTATTAGCTGCAAAAACAGGATTAAGCTATGCATTTGGGCAGTTTATGAGTGATAATGACGGTAAAGATATTATTAAACAATATCTTGATCATTTCAAACCAAAACGAATAGAAAACCAACCCAACGTAATTCTGACGGTTTCAGTGATTTGTGCAGAAACGAATGAGAAAGCGGAAGAAATTGCGTTAAGTTCTCTATTATGGTCTATTCAAAAAGAGAAAGGAGAAGGAACAAAAGGTGTTCCTTCTATTCAAGAGGCAATAGAATATCCTTATTCCGAAGAAGAACAGCAAAAAATTGAAAAGATAAAACAAAAAATGATCATTGGTAACCCGTTAGAGGTAAAACAGAAGTTAATCGATATTCAAGCTTCTTATCAAGCAAATGAAATCATGCTTGTCACAATCACACATTCGCCTGAAGATCGTCTCACATCTTATCAGTTAATTGCAGAAGCATTCATGTAACATGTATAATCCATCTTTTATCGCTCATTCTATAGTAGAGAAGAGTGTATAGATGAGGAGATGGCATAATGAAGGGTTATGATATTACACATATGATCGTAGATGATGGATTATATGGAGAAGAAACTGTGACAACTGAATTCACTCATAAAAATAAAGATTATAGTATCACGTTTAAAAAATCAGATCTCGAAATTTTAAATAAATGGGTATTTGAAAACAATACCTCACTCCCGACAAATCTTTCAGATGAATTGATTGAACTCATTCGGGATGAAGTGAAGAAGAAGATAAACGAATAACCTCAACAAGATGATGTTACCCCTTGTTGAGGCTTATCTTTATATTGAAAAAAGTAAAGAGTCTTTCAGTACAGTTATTTCATCTTTTTGTAGCCCATTATCAGCACTTTCAAAAGCTATTTTTACTAGCCACCTCGTAAATGGAGCAACATTCATTTGTTCAATTTCTTCTAGACTGTAAAAACCTGCTTCATCTGACTCAATTCCATCAGGAACCGGATCACCATTTATATAATCCATTGTAAAAGCAATATAAACATTATGAATTTGGCGTGGGAGGTCACGAAGTGCAACAATCCTATTTACTTTTGCTGTAATACCAGCTTCTTCTTTGACCTCTCTTTGAATCGTTTCTTCAATATTTTCAAATTGTTCAATATATCCGCCAGGATTAGTCCAATATCCTTTACCAGGATCATGAGCACGTTTCACAAGGAGAATTTTGTTTTCTCTAATTACTAACCCTCCTACACCGATACTATAATCTCCCCAATATACAAACTCACAACCTGAGCATGCTTTTCTTTCTACACCATCGATTACTCGCAAACCCATTTGCGAACCACATTTCATACAAAAGTTTACTGACAAATTCATCATCCTTATTCTTATAAATTCTTTTCTTATATTCTCCAATGACGTCACCATTCCCTCCTTTTGTGGAAAATGAGGAAGAATTACAACGAATCAAGAAGAAAAGTAGCATATTTTGCGCTTGCCCAGGAAATGTTCTTGGTATATTCCCATTACCTATCATGAATAAATTCATGGTAAACTGTATACTGACATTTATCTTAAAATAGTTAATCCGCTTCAAAGGAGGCCAGACATTGAATATTAAACTAAACCATCAAATCATAAAAGAAGTGTGTGGCATAACATCCTTTAAACGGGGAAGTGCTTTTTATCATGCAAATAAAGTAGTCTTTGACTCTTATCAAGACCATCAATATAATGCAACAGTCACTGGGACAGAAGACTTTTACGTTACAATTAAACATGAGGGAAAAGGAGAATTTAAAGCAGAGTGTACTTGCCCAAAGCTAGCATCTTTTGATAAAGATTGTCAGCATATTGCGGCTGTTTTGTTATCAATCTATGAGCAGCAAAGGAAAGGAACAATGCTAGAAGATTCTGAATCGTCAACCGAACAATTGACAGAAGGATTGTTTGGCTTATTTAATGGTTCTCAATTCCGAGCAAGCAGACATCAAGATCACTTTGAAAATCGTGAAGTGTTGGAAACAGAATTTGTTTGTAAGCCCATTAAAGGAGAAGACGGGCATTATTTACTTGGAATAGAGATAAGTATTCATAACCAAAAAATTCAACATATCCGTAGATTCTTAGAAAAATTAAAGAAAGGAGACGCTATCCAGCTTTCTTCTTTTACTTTTTATCATGATAAGCATTGCTTTCTGAAAGAAGATGATGTGATTTTACAACAACTAATTCAAGTTGTTCATGACGAGAAAATTTATAATGAACATAGGTTAACACAATCCAAACTTATACTAATTCCACCGACTTCATTTGGAAAGCTATTTCCTTTGCTCTTACAAGCACCACTCGTGAAGTTAGAAAATGAGAAAAAACGTTATCTAAGGATCATTCAATCAAAGGATTTGCTCCCTATTAATTTTAGTTTGGATAAGACTCACCATAACGGCTATGAACTATTGATTAACGGTTTGGAAAAAATGGTAGTCCTACAACCATATCAATGTATTTTATATGAAAATACGGTTACTTTTCTAGAGAACGAAGATTCAATTCGATTATTTGAGATGCAACAGATGCTCAAATCCTCCGGGACTAATCGACTCATGATTCCTCAAAATCAAATAGCGACTTTTCTTGAAAAGGTGGTACCAGGACTCCGTAGACTTGGAAACGTATCATTTACAACCGAAATGATAAATTTGATGATAAAAACACCATTAGTCGCAAAACTGTATTTAGATCGAATTAAAAATCGGTTATTGGCAAGCCTGGAATTTCAATATGATCATATCATTCTTAATCCTCTTGAAACTCGTGAGCCACCAACGAATACATTGCTCATGAGAGATCTGGAAAAAGAAAATGAAATTTTAAGGTTGATGGAAGAGGCTATGTTTTCTCAAACCGAAGAAGGCTACTATCTACAAAATGAAGAACTAGAATATGAATTTTTACACTATCTTGTGCCTAAGCTTCAGAAGCTTACACAAATCTATGCTACAACAGCGGTACGCTCTCGTCTCTTTAAGGAAAATGTGAAACCGCAAATACGTATTAAAATGAAAAAGGAACGGATAAATTGGTTAGAATTCAAGTTTGAAATAGAAGGATTTGTAGATAAACAAATAAAGGAAATATTGGAAGCCCTTGAAGAGAAAAGGAAATATTATCGATTAAAAAACGGCTCATTGCTTTCTTTAGAATCAAGAGAGTTTCAGGAAATACAACGGTTTCTCCAATCTCCTTTTCTCCAAAATCAACGTTTATCTGATGGATTGGATATACCTTTCGAGCAATGTATTCAACTTCTTGATTATGTTGACAGCAGTGAATCATTTCAATTAGAAGCCTCTTTTAGAGAGTTTCTTCAAACAGTGCGGGAACCTGGAAGCCTTGAATTTCAAATACCTGAGAGTTTGGAGTCAATTCTTAAGGACTATCAAAAAACAGGATACAAATGGATGAAAACCCTTGCCCATTATGGATTTGGAGGAATATTAGCCGATGACATGGGATTAGGGAAAACTGTCCAGAGCATCGCGTTTATTGTGTCAGAGCTTTCATCTATTCGTGAGACAAAAAATCCTGTTCTCATTGTATGCCCATCATCACTCACCTATAATTGGCTAAGTGAACTTCTAACTTTTGCGCCGGAGGTACAGGCTATCGTGTTAGATGGCAGTAGAGCAGAACGGGAATCCCTACAAAAGGATTTAACAAATATAGATGTTGTCATTACGTCGTATCCTTTATTACGTAAGGACATTAAGTGGTATGAGAAACAAGATTTTCATTCCGTATTTTATGATGAAGCACAATCATTTAAAAACCCTCTGACCCAAACAGCACGGGCTGTAAAAAAAATAAAAGCAATCAACCGTTTTGCTCTTACAGGTACTCCAGTTGAAAATTCAGCAGAAGAGCTTTGGGCAATTTTTCATGTTGTGTTTCCACAGCTGTTTTTAGGATTAAAGGAATACAGTCAGCTAACAAATAAGACGATATCACGCAGAATTCGGCCATTTTTATTAAGACGAATAAAAGAAGAAGTTTTACACGAATTTCCGAAAAAATACGAAGAAACAGATACTGTCGAGTTGCTTCAGGAACAGAAGAAGCTGTATGCAGCATATTTGGCAAAGCTTAGACATGACACACTTAAACATTTAGATAAAGATACAATTCGAAAAAACCGAATTCGAATTTTAGCAGGGATCACACGATTACGACAAATTTGCTGTCATCCAAAACTCTTTGTAGACGGATATAAGGGCAGCTCAGCAAAATTTGAACAGCTCTTTCACCTCATTGAGGAAGCAAAACATGCCGGAAAAAGGGTGCTCATTTTTTCTCAGTTTACAAAAATGTTAGAGCTTATAGGAAAAGAGCTCACATTAAGAGGACTTTCATACTTTTATCTTGATGGACAAACACCCTCCGAGGAGCGGGTAGAAATTTGCCAACGATACAATGCAGGGGAAAGAGATTACTTTCTCATTTCATTAAAAGCAGGAGGAACCGGCCTGAACTTAATGGGTGCGGACACCGTTATCTTGTATGATACATGGTGGAACCCTGCAGTAGAAGAGCAAGCAGCCGATCGTGCCCATCGTATTGGCCAGAAAAACTCTGTAACCGTGTTAAAACTTATTTCAAAAGGTACGATAGAAGAAAAGATGAATGAGCTCCAAGATAAGAAGAGAAATCTGGTCGAAGAAATCATTGAATCCAACAGCGAGATGTCTTCAACACTTACAGAAGAAGATATCAGAGAAATTTTAATGCAATAAGCCTTCAATCAAAGATTGAAGGCTTTTCCCTATGCTTCCTAAAATTGGCGTATTTATTCCTGTCTGCCATCTATTATACTAGAATAATAGATGAACATAGTTTTTCTAAAGAAGGAGGGAAGCGACTTACTGCAACATTATGTTAAAACAACTAAAGAGATTTGTTCTCTCAATTATGACTATTATCCTTTTATGTGTCATTGGTGTTATTATAACGGTAGAATATTGGAGTCACACAGAAGCAGGGAAGGTTCCTGTAAAAACCGGTGTTTTATTACATGCAGTCGATCAACGAATTGTAACATCCGGTATGAAGGTCCCTAAAATCTTTACAGGTTCTGGTGAATCCCGTTTTGACCGTAAAGATATGACCATTCCAATGTCAGATGGGGCAAAAATACCGGTCAGAATCTATCAACCTAAAGCAGAAGGTCCACATCCTATCATTTTATATTATCATGGCGGAGCTTTTTTAGAAGGCTATGGAAACATTCAAACACATGATAATATCGTCCGGGCACTTGCCTCTAAAACAAATAGTGTTGTTATTTCTGTCGGATATCGCTTAGCACCTACATATCCTTTTCCAACTGCAACCGAGGATAGCTATGAAGCACTGGCCTGGGCAAAGAAACATGCTGATCTAATTGATGGAGATTCTTCTAAACTAGCTGTAGTGGGAGATAGTGCCGGAGGAAATTTAGCGACAGTCGTCACGATGATGGCCCGGGATAGAAACGGACCAAAGATTACCGCTCAAGCATTATTATATCCGTTAACTACGTTTCAAGATGTTTCATTTCCTTCACGTCAAACATATGATAGCGGCTATTATTTTATATCAAGAAGTGTTATGGAAAAAGCTAGAGAAAATTATACCCCTGATGAAAAAATGTGGTCAAATCCCTATACATCACCACTTGATGCCAACCTTAACAACCTTCCTCCAGCGTTCATCATAACAGCTGAGTTTGATCCACTTCGCGATGAGGGAGAAGCGTATGGAAAACGTTTAGCTGACTATAATATTCCAGTTACGGCGACTCGGTATAATGGTGTCATGCACGGGTTTGTTTCATTATATGAGGTTATGCATAGAGGAAAACAAGCATTAGATGAAACAGCAACATTTTTAAATACAGCTTTTTGGGAACAACCAACCTATCAATCTTATAACTTTACAATCAATGAAGAGCAATCCACGATGGAAAAACTTCAAGATCGGGGAGAAGCCTATGCAATTGGAGCTTTTTTGATAGGAAAACAGGCCTTTTCATTAATGACATCTTGGTAAAATAAAAAAAGGATGATCAAGTTATATGTTGATCATCCCTTTTTCACTTATATTTCAAAATCTACAACAACAATATCAGAAAGACCGATCTCTTTTAAGTAAGAAACAGCTTCCTGGTGTTTTTCATGTGGACCATATGCTTCAAGAGCCTGCTTATCTTCAAATCGTACTGTAAGACCTACTTGGAATCCCTGGCTCCTATCTGAAAAGTTTAAACCCGCTTGAATATCGACAATTCCGGAGATTTCATTTTTTAAATTTTTCAGCTTTTCAATCGCTTCTGTTTGTTGCTCAACAGACGTTGTCTCGTTAAATTTAAATATCACTATATGTTCAACCACTGCTACTCCTCCTAATATGTACACCTATTTTACTTTTCCCTTTTATTATTGCATAATTCAGAAGAGATGTTCAATTAAAAAAGGATTGTGTATAAGAAGAAGGAACGCTATAGTTAAATGAGCTTAGAACTATTAATAAAGGAAGTGTAAACTTGATTAACATAGAAATACCTAAAAGTGATGTATCGATTATTAAAAGAAAGCAGCCAGTACAAGAGAATACACCTGTCATAAAATCAATTCAAGGATTTATTGATCTTCATGAAATCCCAAGAGATAAAGGCGGAGTGATCTTGTTTTACAACAGACAGGATGAGCTGTTATTTGTCGGCAAAGCTAGAAAACTAAGACAACGTGTAAAAAAACATCTTGAAGACACCGTTTCTCCGTTAAAAAATCATCGAGATGAAGTTTTTCGCATTGATGTTTCTATAGTGGAAGATCCGATGGAACGTGAAATATATGAAACGTATATCATCAATACATTACAAGCAAAATACAATGTAGACAAGGTGTTCTTTAATTAATAAAAAATCGGGTACTATGCAAAGTTGCATAGTCCTTTTTTCGTTTCAGGAACAATGAAAAGAGTATAATTTCTCAGGCTGGAAAATTGAGAAGCTGAATGTCTTATATTAGACTAATCAAAGAATAAAGAGTAAGAAAGAGGTGAATATCATTAAGCTAAGTGTTCTGGACCAATCAGTAATTAGAAAAGGGGAAACAGCAAGTATATCTTTTAATCAAACTCTAGAACTTGCAAAGTTTTCTGAAGATCTGGGATATACACGGTTTTGGGTAGCAGAACATCATAATACAAGCGGAATTGCAGGGACATCACCAGAGATTTTAATCTCACATATTGCTGCAAATACGAGTACTATCCGTATTGGTTCTGGCGGAGTACTTCTTCCACAATATAGTCCATATAAAGTTGCTGAGAATTTTAAGCTACTAGAAACTCTTTACCCTAACCGTATTGATCTGGGGATTGGCCGTTCACCAGGAGGGTCTCCTGCAACCCGATTAGCATTAACGGATAGTTTACGAAAAAGTATGAATGAATTCCCGAGGCAAATATCAGACCTACAAGGATACTTAGATGACTCTATACCTGACTCTCACCCTTATCATAACGTTAAAGCCTATCCTGTTAGTGATGGATTACCTGAACTTTGGATTTTAGGCGTCACACACCGTGGAGCAAGACTATCAGCAGAAAAAGGTACGGCATTTACATTCGGACATTTTATCAACCCGGAAAATGGATTGAGAGCAATGGAAACATATCGGGAGAATTTTCAGCCGTCAATTTCTCTAAAAACTCCAAAGACCAATGTATGTATCTTTGTTATATGTGCACCTACACAGGAAAGGGCAGAGGAGATCGCCATAAGTCAGGATATTTGGTTATTATCCGTAGAAAAAGGGTTAGATACACATATTCTGCCTGTTCACGAAGCGAAGAATGTCAAACTAACTAAAAAGGATAAAGAAAGAATCGTGGAAAATAGGAGAAGAATGGTAATAGGTACACCTAAGAAAGTTCGAGAGGAAATCATTCGATTACGTGATTACTATAAGACCGAAGAGTTTATGATCATCAATAATACCTATGACTTTCAAGAAAAGTTGCAAACATATAGGTTATTGGCAGAACAATTTCTCTAAAAAATGCGGGACATATGTTGTCACCGCATTTTACCTTTACCGTTTTTTCTTTTTATCATTACCTAATGGCTGATTCTTAACTTTTTTCTCAAGAACCACATTTACTTGAACAAGATCTTCAATAGTCTTTACGCTTAAAACCTTCCCTTTACGCCCTTTAATTTTTACCGCATCGTCCTCAGAAGGAACATGATTCAATAACTGACACAACAAAACCGTATTTTCTTCCACAAAATGAACAACTGCCACTTTTCATTTCTCCTTTTTATCAATTTGTCAAAAAAGGATTTCTAGAACTAATCTCCATTTGTTAGTACATTGTTATATGATATGAAACTATGTATAAAAAGACACAGATATTGTTTGAATGTTAAATCAAAGGAAAATCATGCTAATATAGATAAGGTTACATTTCCAGAATAATAGACAAAGTTTTGAGGTGCTTTTGTGGAAAACAAATTTTTAAGAGGAACTTTTTTCTTAACTGCAGCAACACTTATTTCAAAGGTGTTAGGGTTTATTTATATCATTCCCTTTACTGCGTTAGTTGGGATACATGGTTATGCATTATACCAGTATGCTTATAAACCTTATACGATTTTTTTAAGTATATCTACAATAGGATTACCCTTAGCGGTATCCAAATTTGTTTCTAAATGTAATGAGCAGGGGAATTATAAAGCAGGACTCACTCTATTGAGGTATGGAATGCTGCTTATGACGGTCAGTGGTATTATCTCTTTTACCATCCTTTATTCACTCGCTCCTAGCTTAGCCAGGGTATTATCAGATCCTGACAGCTTATCAGGGAATACTGTTGAAGATGTTGAGTATGTGATTCGCCTGGTCAGTTTTGCATTATTGATCATCCCGCCAATGAGCATTCTTAGGGGTTATTTTCAAGGAAGTCAATCCATGGGACCATCAGCTATTAGTACAGTTCTAGAACAGGTTGTCCGAATTATTTTTATTTTGGCTGGCGCATATACAGCTATACATATTCTGAATCAATCCATTAGAAATGCCGTAGGATTAGCAACCTTCGCAGCCTTTATTGGTGGAGTAGCAGGGTTTGCTGTCTTGATTGTCATACTCTTATCACGGAAAAAATTAATAAAAAAACAAATGGAAGAAAGCTCAATGAACGAGAATATAGCAATATTACCCATGTTTAAAGAATTAATTGGTTATTCGATACCATTTGTTGTAACCGGCTTAACCATTCCTATTTACCAGAACATAGATACATTCACAATAAACAAGTTATTTCGACTTATCGACTATACATTATTAGAAGCAGAGAAGATAAATTCAGTTATTGGCTTAACCCAAATTCTTATAATGGTACCAGTATCATTAGCTACAGCTTTCGGCATGTCATTAATTCCCGGTATAACATCATCTTTTACAAACGGAAAGTTCGGTGAGGTTCAACATAAGATTACCCGCACATTGCAAACTCTCATGTTTTTTATTTTACCTGCTGCAATAGGATTAACTATTCTTAGCAAACCTATATTTTTGATGATCTTTGGCAATAGAAATAGTCCTTATCTAGGTGGAGAGATTATGCAAGCTTATTCCATGGCATCTGTCGTTTTTGCTTTATTTACTGTTACAACAGCGATTATTCAGGGGTTAAATAAACAAAAGAAAGTCATGATCGGAATATTGATTGGAATCATCGTAAAAATAGTTTTAAATATTATTTTAATTCCTACTTTTAAAGAGGTGGGACCTGTTATAGCTACTTATTGTGGTTTAATCTTGTCTGTCTTGTATAATGTGTATTTTATTCAGAAAACCATTGGCTTTGACTACAGGACTTTGTTTAAAACATTGAAGCCTATTATTTTCCTTTCTGTGATCATGTCAATAGCTGTGATATCTGTGAAATTATTAACAGAAAATTGGCTTCTTGGGAGTCATAGTACATATGTCAATGCATGTATCGTTTCAATTGTAAGTATTGTGACTGGGGCGCTCGTGTACTTAGGGATAGGAGTGAAAAGCAATCTTTTGAATGATTTAGGAATAGCTAAGTATAGAAAATATAAAAAAGAGTAACAGAAGATTTTTAATCAGAGGCTGAACGAAGAATATTTATTATAATTGAGAATTATCTCTAAAAGCAAAAAGGTGATCTACACACATAATCAAATGATAGTTGAAAATGTGCAGTAGATCATAAGCTTTTAGCAGGAATGCCATTTCTTAAATCGAATTCAATTCCTCTTCAAAGTAAAAAGTATTTGGGTATTCTTTTAGCGTATAAGAATATCGCTTCATATTTGCGACGTAACTGCTATTGCTTATCGTTACAATTTCATTAGTAGCCTTAAGACGAACTTTTTCATTGACTTCATATTTATTTTGTTTATTTTTCACAACGTTCCAACTTTCTTTGTAAGAGATATTAATATTATCTCACAAAATAAGTTATTTAGTTTGAATAGAAGAAAATATTTTGCCATAATGACTATTTTGATTTTACAGGGACGCATATTTCACAATAAGGATTAGTATTTATATCACCAATGTATCTTTCCATAATGGGTTTGTTATCGATTTCAAACTCATTGTTTTGGATTGCTAAAAAAATATTTTCATATGCTTTTTGGATAGCTACTGCTGTATGATTGACTTGGTAAACAAGGTATTTTCCACCTGAAATTTCATTTTCACTAATTGTTTCATCTATCTCATAGTTTTCTGAGATCACAATACATGCGTCAAATCTGCAGTTTTCAGGTTGCGTGGTTTCAGGGTTGTCTTGTGGAATGCCGAACAGGATTGCTGATTCAAGAAGTTCATTTTCTCCAGCCCACCTTTTTAATTTCTCCATCACCTTTATGTTTTCGGGCCCATATGGACCAACTCTTCGTACATAAGCTACACGATAGTTTGGAATTGTTTCAGTTTTACATTTCATTTAGACATACTTCCCTTCATTGTTGATAGGTACATTTCGAATGTAGCATGCTTAAAAAATTATTTACACTTTATTTTTTAAAATTTTAGAAATTCTGTATAATATTGTTATTATTATTTCAAAAGCGGAAAAGCAGTAACAATTTAACACATTCACAGTCGAAACATACTACAGGGAGGATACTAGAGATGAAAATTTTTCCAAGATTAGAAACAGATAGATTAGTATTAAGAGAAATTTCAAGGGAAGATGCAGAGGGCATATTCGCTTGTTTTTCTAATGAAAATGTTATGAGATATTATGGTCAAGAAACGTTAAATAATCTAGAGCAAGCTGAAGCATTTGTCGAATTCTTTGCAAACAGTTATAAAGAGAAAAAAGGAATTCGTTGGGGAATTGAAAGAAAAGGAACACATGGAATAATCGGCACAATTGGATTTAATTCTTGGTCTCCAAAACATAAACGAGCAGAAATAGGATACGAAATACATCCAAAACAGTGGAGAAAGGGTTTCACTTCCGAATCAATCTTAAAAGTAATCCAATATGGTTTTGATGAATTAGGCCTTACTCGTATAGGAGCTGTTGTTTTTACAGAAAATGAAGCTTCTAATCAATTGCTTTCCAAAGTAGGATTTCAAAAAGAAGGGATTCTTAGGAATTATATGTATCAAAATGGAAAGCCACATGATACATATATTTATTCCTTAATAAGAAATTAGGCTAGCGGGTACATTTCAAAAAATCCTAGAGGACGATGGAGGCAATAAGTAGAATAATCTAATGTTAGAAGTGTAGGTGTGATCTTAACTATTTGGTAAGAGGATGAGAAAATAATGGATGCTACATTTAACATGGAAACAGCTGTATTTAATTATAGGGTAGCAGCAGTTATGATAGAAAAAAATCATGTGCTAGTGCACAAACAAGTAAATGGTCAACATTGGGCTTTACCAGGGGGAAGGGTAGAAGTACTAGAAGATTCACGAACAAGTATTACGAGAGAAATAAAAGAAGAGCTGGGGTTAGATATAATAGTAAATAATTTGCTGTGGTTTACTGAAAATTTTTTTGAATATAATCATAAAAATTTTCATGAAATAGGCTTATATTATGGAGTTTCATTTAAAAGTCAACCTAAATTTAGTAGCGAGGCTTTTTATGGGGATGAGGGTGAAAGACTAATTTACAAGTGGACTCCAATTGATGAACTGGGAGATCTAGTACTTTACCCTGAATTTCTTAAAAGCTCACTAAAAAAGTTACCAATGTCAACCGAGCATGTTGTTATCGGTAAAAATTTTTGAGTTTTAGACTTAGCTCCCTAGAGCTTTACTTGGTGTTAATCAATCGTGCAGAAAGAGATTGTATTTAGGAAGAGTTACAATTCTTCTAAATGATCTCTTCCTGCTTTTTATAGAATGATAAACTTATACAGCAACGAGAGTTAATTTTTCATAGAAAAAAACACAACGAGGATCAAGCATTGTTTTCAGGTTTTTACTATAATTAAAACAACTCTAAAATCATGAGGATGTAGCACATGGTTACTTCTAGCCGGAAGGAGGATAGAACTTTTATGCATTTTTAGAGTTATAAGAATTGTAAGCGTTAACATATTCTTGATGATTTATCAAAGGATGTATATCATTGTGCAAAAGTTAACCGCCAAGGAGGAATTTCAAGTGTCTTTCCACGAAAAAAAAGTATCTATTCTTGTCATTTTCGTTTTACTGGCAGGTTTAATGTCGGGTTGCAGTTTTACAGTAAATGGTGCGAATACGGGGGTTAAAGACGGGAAAATTCAGCTTCGAGTTACCTGGTGGGGATCTCAGGATCGCCATGATAAAACCTTAAGAGCTATACAATTATTTGAAAAAGAAAATCCGGATATACACGTTATTCCTGAATTTACAGGTTGGGACGGCTATTGGCAAAAATTAGCGACTGCAGCTGCAGGTAAAAACCTGCCTGACGTTATTCAAATGGATTATGCTAAATTAATGGAATATATTGATCGAGACCTTATTGTCGATATGAACTCATATGTTGAAACAGGTACACTTGATTTGAGTGATGTTGGTAAGGCGTATATTGAAGGAGGATATGTTGATGGTAAGCTTTACGCTGTTAATTTAGGCACGAATTCTCCAGCGATTGCGTATAATCCTGAAATGTTTAAAAAAGCGGGAATAGAAGAGTTTAAGCCCGGTTATACATGGGAGGACTTCGCTAAAATCTCCATGCAGCTCCAAGAAAAAATCGGGGAAGGTATGTATGGTGCAGGAGGAGTAGCAAATGTTCTGCCATGGTTTAACATTTATTTAAGACAACATGGCTTTGAAGTTTATAACAGTGATGGAACGGGACTAGGATATGAAAATGACAAATTACTCATAGACTTCCTTCAATATTGGGATGAGTTGTTAAAGGATGGCATCGCAGCACCTCCAAAGGTAACATCGGCAATACAAGGCCTTGAAGATGAGTTAATTGTTCATGAAAAGTCTCCTTTTCTTTGGTTTCACAGCAACCAAATTATTGCTTTACAGCAATCAGCCGGAAAGGATATTAAATTAGCTGTTTTCCCAAGCACTTCTGGTGGAAAAGAGGGACTCTATTTAAAGCCGTCTCAGTTCTTCTCAATCTCAAAAGATTCAAAACATAAAGAAGCGGCTGCTAAATTTGTTGATTTTATTACAAATGATATAGAAGCCAATGAATTACTTGCTGCCGAAAGAGGGGTCCCTATTTCAAAAAAAGTTCGGGAACATTTAAGACCAAAAATGAATGATGCAGGGAAAGAGATGTTCGACTATGTTGAACAAGTTGAATCCCATTCAAGTCCAATTTATCCACCTGAACCACCTGGATCAGGTGAAGTGGGTATATTGTTTGATCGAATCATAGAGCGATTAAATTATGGAAACATCAGTGTGGAAGAAGCGGCCACTCAATTTAGGGAAGAAGCGGAAGAAATATTAACTAAAAACAAATAAATATTTTTTAGACCGTTGGAGGTGTGAATATTGAAAGCGGATACAAACACAAAAGAGATATCGAATATTGAAGTAGTTACTCAACAACGTACAAAAGTCACTAATTTGAGGAAAAGTTTGAAAAAGGAATGTACAGCTCTTGCGTTTATTTCACCATGGTTACTTGGATTTCTTGTTTTTACAATTGGTCCAATGATTGCTTCACTCTATTTGTCTTTTACGGATTATGATATGTTAACAACTCCAAAATGGATTGGTCTCGAAAATTACATCAATATGTTTACAGAAGACCCGCGATTTTGGACCGCTCTTAAGGTAACGTTTACGTTTGTATTTATATCTGTGCCATTAAAGCTTGCGTTTGCTTTGTTTGTGGCGATGTTATTTGTAAAACCTCGGCGTGGAATCGGTGTTTACCGGGCTGTTTATTATGTCCCATCAATCGTAGGCGGAAGTGTAGCAGTCGCCGTTATGTGGAAGCAGCTGTTCGGTTTGGAGGGAGCAGTGAATGGCTTTCTTGGTTATTTTGGAATGGAAGGACCAAACTGGATTGCAGATCCGAACTATGCTTTGTGGACGTTAATACTTCTCGTTGTTTGGCAATTCGGCTCTCCAATGTTGATATTTTTAGCCGGACTGAAACAAATTCCAGTCGAACTTTATGAGGCTGCTGCAGTTGATGGTGCAACCAAATTTAGTCAATTTATAAGAATAACTCTCCCGATGCTGACGCCTGTCATCTTTTTTAACTTAGTCATGCAGGTAATTGGTGGTTTTATGACCTTTACGCAAAGCTTTTTAATTACTGCAGGTGGTCCACTCGACAAAACGTTATTTTATGCGGTGTATCTATATGAGAAAGGATTTACTTCTTTTCAAATGGGATATGCATCTGCAATGGCGTGGATTATGTTAATCATTGTAGCGATATTTACAGGATTGATCTTCAAGTCATCTTCTGCATGGGTTTATTATGAGTCGGAAGGCGGGAAGTAAAAATGAAAAAATCGACAAGAAGCTTTGTCTTTCACTTTTTCACAATAAGTATCGGTTTTGTCATGCTTTATCCAATTTTGTGGACATTGGCTAGTTCTTTAAAACCAGAATCAGAAGTATTCAAAAATGCAGCTTCCCTGATTCCTAACGCCCTGGAATGGGGAAATTATGTGCAAGGCTGGAAAGGTTTCGGAGGTATTACATTTGGCTCTTTCTTTTTAAACTCAGGACTTGTAACATTACTGGTAGTAATCGGTACACTATTCTCATCTTCATTAGTTGCTTTTGGATTTGCCCGTTTGGACTTCAAGTTTAAGCGTGTATTGTTTATCTGCTTGTTAGGAACAATTATGCTTCCGACACAAGTCACTTTAATCCCACAGTATGTTTTGTTCCACAATCTTGGATGGGTTAATACATATAATCCTTTAACGTTACCAGCTTTCTTTGGTGGTTCTGCGTTTTTCATTTTTTTAATGATCCAGTTTATTAAAGGTATTCCAAGAGAATTAGACGAGGCAGCCGTTATTGACGGATGCAGCACTTTCGGAATCTTTTACAGAATTATCCTGCCGTTGATGAAACCGACATTGGCAACCGTTGCTATTTTTTCTTTCTATTGGACATGGGACGATTTTATGGGACCATTAATTTATCTAAATGACCCGAATTTATTTACAGTATCTCTAGGCTTACGATTGTTTTCCGACCCATCATCTGTGACAGAATGGGGACCGTTGTTTGCAATGTCAATCGTTTCGTTGTTACCGGTGTTTATCATCTTTTTGTTCTTTCAAAAGTACCTCGTAGAAGGCATTTCGACAACCGGGCTAAAATAATCATTAGAAAGTGAGGCAGGAGAGGTAATGGTGAAAACATGTAATCTAGCTTTCTACCGAAATAGGGGCAATCCTAAATCAGATAATTTTGATTTCCATTCTCATTCGGATTTTGAAATTTATATGTTTCATGAAGGGAATTGCAACTATTTAATCAATAATACGGTTTATTATTTGCAACCAGGGGATATTATTCTGATGAATGGATTAACTCTTCACCGCGCGAATCCGTTGCCACCTGAACCATATGAACGAAGTGTTATTCATTTTTCTTCTGAATTGATTCAATCAAACGTAGACGTTCTTGACTTTCCTGAATTATTAAGCCCTTTCAATACCTTTAACAATTGCTTATTTCGTAATATACCGGGTGATCTGCTGTCACGCATTGAGAAGTTGATCGAAAAAATTGCAGATTTATATGAAGAGAGCAAGCAAACATCAATGATGTATGACATGGCATTAAACAACCGTTTTAGTGAGGCAAAAATGCAAACATTGGTGATTCAACTGTTATTTGAAATTTTCGAACTAAGTCAGACTCACTTAAATAGACTGATTCAAGTTGAATCTGAAAAGGCACAACATGTAAGAAGGATAATCTTGTGGATTGAACAGCATTATCATGAAAATGTAACATTGGACAGTATTGCGAAAAGCCTCATTATCAGTAAATATTATATGTCCCATATATTCAAAGAGGTAACTGGAGGAACCATTATAAAATACCTTATGGGATGCAGAATAAATCGAGCAAAAAGACTGTTGCAAACTGAACCAAAAAAGTCAATATCAGAAGTAGGGTTAGAAGCTGGATTCAAACACACTTCTCATTTTAGCAGAATCTTCTTAGAAAAGACTGGAATGACTCCATCAGATTATCGAATAAAATATTGTAAAACTCAACAATTATCTTCAGCAACAGAAAATACGTTTTATTTAAACGATAGAAAAGGGCAAAGTGAGAGAGTTTGCTCTACGATCGAATTAAATTAAAAAGATAATATCTAGATGGAATAAGGATTTTGGCTTACATTATTAGCATTTTCGATCGCAACCATGCATTGTACTGCCCCCCAATTATTAGACACAATCGAACAATTGGGGGGCAGTGATTCTGCTCTCGGTTTAAACTATACACACTATACTATTAAAATAACAATGGTACATCAGCTAATATAAAAGCTGACTATTAACATTTCTGGTTTATTTCGAAGACAGAGAAATATAGAGAAATGCCGATAGTCAGCTAAAAGAAAGGACTGAATAAACGTGATTTTAGAAGTAATTGCGATTTCTTTAACAGATGCAAAAGACGCACAAGAAGCTGGAGCAGATAGAATTGAACTGGTCACAGGAATAGGTGAAGGTGGATTGACACCGAGCTATGGGATGATCGAGCAGGTTTGTGGCGAAATAAACATACCGGTAAATGTGATGATCCGTCCGCACAGCCGCTCATTCGACTACAATCGTGATGATGAAAAAACAATGGTAAAAGATATTCAAGTATGCAAAAAGCTTGGGGCAAGTGGAATTGTCATCGGTGCACTTACTGAAGACCGTTCTATTAATCAAGAGACATTAAATCGACTGATTGACGCATCAGATGGGTTGGATATTACATTCCACCGTGCATTTGATGAAGTGCTAGATCCCATTAGATCTTTAGAAATTTTAATGTCCTATAAAGAAATATCACGAATTTTAACGTCAGGTGGAAAGAATAAAGTCCCTGATGCTATTATAGAAATTCAATCATTAATACAACGATCTGCTAACTCTCATATTGAAATAATGCCAGGATCTGGTTTGACACCTGGTAACTTATCGCAATTTATGGATCAAGTCAATATCTCTGAAGTTCACTTTGGATCAGGAGTTCGGCATCAATTAAGTTTTTCAGAATTTATTGATCCAAATAAAATTAAAAGCATAAAAGAAATAATGAAATCCTTCACATAAATAATGTAATCATTACGGAAATATTATTCTTTACATAAAATCCATGGTAGGCATAGATATTGGATGTACTAACATAACAATTCTTAGATTAGATGGAAAAACCTAAAATACCCAGTCTGAATAATACAAGAGGAGAAGACGGACCTGAAGTTGTTAACGAAAAAATGGCTTATTTAGTAAGAATTGATATCACTGTTTTGATGTCTAATGATTTCAAAAACATTATTACGTAAAATATAAATTTGACGTAATAAACATTGCAATTTATAATGAAAGTATCGAAAAATCGTCTCGAGGTGTATTTTATGGCTTCAGAATCACAGCAACAGCATTATAAAAAATTACAAGTGCTGCTCAAAGAATTACCTTGGTATGTTGAAGAATACATTGATCATAAACGCAGAAAGCTTTCCGCAGCATCTTTGCTTAATTACTGCCATGATTATAGGATTTTCTTCAATTGGATCATGTCTGAGCAACTATACACTGGCAATCTAAAAGATATTCCATTAGAACTGTTAGAAACATTAACCGTTCAGCAAGTTGAAAGCTTTTTATACGTATTACAGTACGAACTACATAACAAAGAAATTACCGTCAATCGTAAATTATCAGCTTTAAAGTCCCTATTTAACTACCTGCAAAACATCGCTGAAACTCGTGATCTTAAGCCATATATCCAGCGAAATGTTATGGCAAAAATAGAGTTTAATGAGCTAAAAGACAGCATGGAAACAATCGCAAACAAAATTGAAGGAAAAATTCTCCTTGGTGATGAATATGAAAAGTTCCGCCGGTTTATTGCTCATGATTATGGCGAATTAACTAAGGAAAATAAAAAGCTATTTAACTTTTACCAACTAAATCAAGAACGCGATACGGCCATTGTTTCCTTGATATTAGGCTCAGGACTACGATTATCAGAGGTTGTAAATCTGGACCTAGATGACATAGATTTCAGCAAGTATACAGCACGAGTAATCCGTAAAGGAAATAAAGAACAATTCGTTTTCTTCAGTAAAATTGCCATGGATGATCTTCAGGAATATTTAAAAATTAGAGAAAATCGCTATAAAGTCGAAAAAAACAACAAAGCCTTATTTGTAGCAGCTCCGATGGGTCCAAAAGGAAAATCCAGACGCCTAACAGCAAGATCAATTGAGAAACTGATTGAAAAATATGCTGCAGCATTCGGAAAACCATCGTTATCTGTACACAAATTAAGGCATTCATTTGCTACAAGATATCACTCAGAAATCAACGATGTACCAAAGTTACGACGCCAACTGGGGCATTCGTCAATTCAAACAACAATGATATATACGCATATACGTAATGATGATTTAAAAAGTGCTGTGGATCGAATGGATATGCCTAAGGACCACATAGATTAAAGTGGTCTTTTGGCATAATTTTTTATTCTAGTTAACATAATATATATTATACAAAGTTAATTCAAAATGATAAAATCTATCTCAAAAACTAAGATTACTTAAGTAATTGAGACAGAATAAATTTTTAGCATTTATAAAGATATTCAATAAACTTATTTATTCGGAACAATTGTAACACCTAATTCTGCAGCACGAATTTCTTTTACATTTATAAGCTCTGTTAATTCGCTCGCACTACCAGTAACAACAACACCTAAAACCTTGATATCTTGAGGAGAAATATTCGAATGTTCTCCTTTTAGATACCTATATATACGTTCATATTCTCCATAATATTTTCCACCTTCATTATTTAAACCTGCTTTAATAGATTCGATAAATCTCTCTTCATTTTTTTCCGATTCATCTTCATTAGTAAAAATGTGATCAAAACCATATATATATGTAGATATCTCCGGCAAACTAGGTATTACTTCTGTTTTATCACTTTTTTCAATCGTTACCTCCCCCCCTTTTAAACGCTCTAAATCTGTGTATGTATCAGCCCAATACCACTTTAATGTTACGTTATTTGGTAAGAATTCTCGAACTTCATTAGGTGTATAGCTTTGGTCAAATGATAGTCCCATCTCCATTAATGTTTCACTTGGGTAGTCCTTAAGATTAATAAGATCATTTCTTACATAATCATAATCTACACTTGGGTGATAAAATTGCATCATTCTTTGTTTTGTTTCTTCATCATAAGACCTATTTTGCCCATCTCTCCTATCAGCAATTTGAAACTGTCGATCTCCCTCTACACTTCTTACTCCTCCAAATATACTGTAATTAAACACTTGATCACCCCAATTAACTGGTGTTCCTTCTATTTCTTTGTATCTATTGTAGGATATTGTGCCATTGAACAAATCTCTTCCTATAAATTCCGGACCTAACTCCTCTACGTTTGGACGGGTAATTTGATTAAAAAGTTCAACATCTTTCATTGCCTTTTCTTGATTCCATCTTATAAGCGAAAGCCAACTAAATCCTAAAACCACAAATAGTATTAAAACAACTATAAACGTGATACAAATGGTTCGAAGAGTACTGATTAGCTTTGCTTTTTTCACTATTTTATCGTAGGTTTTGTTTGAATTATTTTCATTAAACAGATCATTAAGCTCCTGCTCTTTGTTAGTATTCTCTTTATCATTCATATTTTTCTAACTCCCTTCTATATATTTCTTTAAACGCTTCTCTCGCCCTGTACAAATATGTTTTTAATGTTCCTGGATTAAGATCCAGCATTTCAGCAATTTCCTCGTAGCTTAGCTCCATATCATATTTCATGACTAATAGTTGTTTATACAGGGGCTTTAATTGATCAAGTATGATTTGAATATCGTTTCTTAGTTCTTTGTTATGAATATAATCTTCCGGTAATGGTGCTTCATCAACTAATTCATAATTTTCGAACGATATTTGTATTTGTTTTTTCTGCTTCCGGCAAAGATCGTAATAACGATTAATTGCAACGCGAAATAGCCAACTAAACACTTTACTTGTATCCACAGAGTCCATGTACAACAAAAATTTGTACAATGCATCCTGTACAATATCTTCAGCATCTCGAGGGTTTGCTCCAATCTTGATTAAATACTTAAATATAATGTCTGATTTATTACGTAATAATTTGTGCAGATCTGCTTCCTCAATCAATAACTCCCCTCCTTCCGCTTATATAACGTATATAAGCTAAGAAAGTTAACATAAAAAAGAATTATTTTTCAATTAATAGTTAAAAGTCTGATACTTATGAAGTTCAAAATGATATAAAACCACATTAAAAATCACATACAAAAGAGCTTAGAAATTTTCCTAAGCTCTTTGTCATTTATCTTTATCTCAAAACCGAATGATAAATATCTACACTTCTTGAATCATTTCCACTCTGTTTCCAAAAGGGTCTCTGAACTCAAAACGATCAAAACCTGGGATCGGGACTCCTTCAATTATCTGAATTTTATTTTGTTCTAACACATTTCTCCAGTATGATATATCCTCCACTTGATAAGCTAAATGGGCTTTTGTTTGTAAACGGTCAAAACCATCTTCTGTACCTATATGTACATCTCTATCTCCGACTTTTAACCAAAATCCTCCACGCCCCTTTAGTGATTCGGGCTTCTCCCTCTCAGGTAAACCGAGAATTTCACAGTAGAAATTTCTTCCCACTTTTTCAGCCCCTTTTGGTATGGTTATTTGAGCATGATGTAAACCTAGAATCATAGAATCTCCCCCAATATCATATACTTTTCTTTTACCAATAGCATAAAAATAAAATTGACCTTTTCAGAAATGTAATGATCTAACTATTCCACTTTAAAATCAATACTATATTTATCACTTAATGACTGTTTTACGTCATTCGATATATCATATTGTAATGTTATGTTACCCTTATCGTATTTATATTGCTTAAATATGTTCTTTTCAGCGATGATCCAGTCTGATTCTTCTTTGTGAAATATAACATATAAATATCTTTTATAATTCTTTTCCGCTTCAACAGCTACATCCTCCACTGAATATAAGATAACAGTCCGATGATCAGCAAATAATGGCTTAAGTTTCTCTATAACAATTGGTCCTTTTTGGGCAGCTGTCTCATTCAAAGAATCATCAGTTAATGTAATTGAGCTTTCCTTTCCTAAAGTTCCAAGATACGTCTCATAGTCACCTATATTAAAAGCGGATATATGTTCTCTATATGATGCTTCAATTTCAGCAACAGTTTGCTCGCTTTCGATTTCACTGAGCAATTTACTATTCTTCATTCGAGATCCACTTGCCAGAAATGGTGCAAGCACTAGAAGGAAAATTAAACATAAACATACACCAGCTAGTGTCATTCTAAATGCTTTATATCTATATTTTTTTCGACGATGATTTGATTGACGAGAAATATTGCTCTGAATTTGATCTTTAAGTAAAGCTTTTCTGTCGTTGCTCCAGATAATTTCATTGTTTAACTTATGTAACTTTTTATCTAGTGAAAGACGTGATTTCTTCATAGTCTTCCTCCTTTAACAACAACTTCTCAAGATTCTTGTTTGCTCTGTGTAAGGTTGTCTTAACCTTTGATTCAGTCCAATTTAATATCTCTGCTGTTTCTCTTATAGAGAATCCCTGAACCTTTCTTAAAAGGATCACTTGTTTTTGAGCCACTTTTAATCCATTTAAGGCATCTAACAAACGTTTACTTTCTTCTTTCACTTCAACGATCTTTTCCGCAGAAGGATAAACCTTAGTTTCTTTTGAAAGTCCATTTAGTAATCTTCTTATCTTTGATTCTTTTCTAAAGAAATCCATTGTACAATTGTGGGCTATTCGAAACAAAAAATTTCTCACCTTATTTTTATCATTTATATGTATCTGATATTGATATGCCTTTAAAAATGTCTCTTGCAGTATATCTTCTGCAGTTTGCGACTCCTGCACCATAGAGAATATATATTTAAAAAGTGATACGCTATATTCTTCATACCACCACATGAATTCATCTTCATCTGTACACTTCATCAAAACACCCTCCGCGGATTACTTGCTAGCTAGACGTATCGTTCGTTTGCGTTCTGACACTTCCAAAATTTAGCACCTTCTTAAAATACCATATAATTACATTCTTTTAAACAAACATTGTATTTATATTTACAGAGAATTAGAGAAAAGCTTTAGCATATGATGTTTTTATAAAATAACAGTTGATTATTCAAGGAAGAAATATACCGTATTTAAGTTATTCAATAAAAAAATCCCGATTTATTAAATAAATCAGGATAAATGTATATTATAACTGTTTGATTTTTTCCTCATACTTCGTTTGAATTAACTTCGTCATCTCACCAGGTTTACCGTGACCAATAAGACTTTTACCTTTAATTTCAATAATCGGAGTTATTTCAGAAACTGTTGCTGATGTAAACACTTCATCACTACTTAATAAGAAGTCTACTGTTATCGTGGTTTCTTCAACCTCAATCCCAAGTTCTTTTGCTATTTCAAGAATCGTAAGTCTAGTAATTCCGTTTAATATAAGATTATTTGCTGGAGATGTATATAATTTATTATGTTTATAGACAAATACATTTGAGACACTACCTTCTGTTACAATATCTCCTCTATGTAATATCGCTTCAAATGCACCGTCTTTATTTGCTTTTGTTTTCGCTAATACACTTCCAAGTAAATTTAAGCTTTTAATATCACATTTTGTCCATCTTTCATCCTCGTGTAAAATGGCAGAGGCACCTTTCTCCATTAGTTCGAGTGGTCTTTTCGCCTCTTCAACATAAGCAACTAAATGGGGTTTTAGTTCTTCTTTATTATAAATATGGCTTCTTGGTGCAGTACCTCTCGTTAATTGTGTATACACATATCCGTTTTCTATAGAGTTTCGATTCAATAGTTCTTCAAACATCGACTCCAGCTGCTCTAAATCCAGTGCTGAATCGATATCAATTTTTCTGGCACTTTCGATATAACGGATTAAATGCTCTTTTAATTTAAAGTACTTTTTATTGTAAAATCGAATTACTTCATATACTCCGTCTCCAAATTGATAACCACGATCATAGATTGATAGTTTGACTTCATTTTCATCCAAGAACTGATCATTTACTAAAAACTTCTTCATCTTATCCACCGCTTTCTTAAAAACTGAAAATATTTATGATAAAAGCACATCTCGCCATAATGAAATGTGCTCATTCTGTATATAATAAGCTAGTTTAAAATTCTTCATATGTTGCAGGATCTTGATTATTCAATCTGCCATCAGTTCGAGACATTGAGGAGATTTGGGCCATTTCTTCTTCATTCAGGTTAAAATCAAATATTGAAATGTTCTCCAGTTGTCTTTCAGGGGAAGCGGATTTAGGAATTGATATAGCTCCTACTTGATAATGCCAACGTAATATGACTTGTGAAACAGTCTTCTTATGAGTATCTGCAATATGCTGTAATGTGCTAATCTCCAGTACATCATTTGCACGGGCTAACGGACTCCATGACTGTGTAGCTACCTGATGATTTTCATGCCACTTTCTTTGCTCCGCTTGATTAAAAAATGGATGTAATTCAATTTGATTCAAACTAGGTTTCACACCCGTTTCCTGTTCAAGACGTTCCATATGTTCAGGTAGAAAATTACATACACCGATTGAGCGGATAAGACCTTGTTTTTGTGCGTCAATTAGCGCTTGCCACGCTTCCACATAGTGATTTTGCTTCGGGTTCGGCCAATGAATAAGGTAAATATCGTAATAATCCAAATTCGCACGAAATAGTGATTCTTGAATCGCGATCATGGCTTTTTCATACTCTTGATATCTTCCTGGCAGCTTAGACGTAATAATTAATTCTTCTCTTGAAACAGAACTTCGTCTAACCGCTTCACCTACTGTACCTTCGTTTTCATAATTGTAAGCGGAATCTAGCAAACGATATCCTACTTCATCAATGGCATATTGGATCGATTGAACTCCTTGATTCCCTTTTAAATTATATGTACCTAAACCAACAACAGGTATCGTTAATCCATCATGTAACGTTATTTCAGGAATTAATTTGTCCATTTTATTCCTCTCCCTTCGTATTTTAGGTTACCATAATTTTGCATCTTTTTCATAGATTAAATGTTCTATATCATACTGTAATGAAACAATGATGAACATATCTACATTTTTATTTATTCCACAGCATCTCAGCTAATTCATACAATGAGCTTTGCTGTTTTATCCGATAGTAACGACCCTCTTTTTGTATATAACCCTTTTTGGAAAATTGTGAAACAACATGCATTAAGTGCCGATAAGATACACCCAAAAACTCACAAACTGTTACATGCTTCTCTTTATAAATACCATCGTCAGAAGTCTGTAAAATAAATTCAGCCAAACGATTTTCAAGTGGAAAAGATAAACTTTGTGAATACTTAGAAGCCATATTCGTTGCTTTCATACTTAAAAATTTAGTTAATTCCCTAAGAAAAACCACATCTTCTAATAATGTCTCACGACAGCTATGAAAAGGAATAGCAAAACATCTTGTCTGTGTAGAAGCTTGAATCCCTTTTGTATAATAAACATCATTTAATAATTCCATTTCTCCAATATAATCATTAGCATTGATAAAATTGATTAAAGAGACTTTTCCGTTTTGATGTGTGACATATATCTTTGCTTTTCCTTCAATTACATAAAATAAATAAAATGGTCTTTTTCCTTCTTGAATAATCCATTCATCCCGTTCATATTCATGTACTTCAACAAATTCTTCAATTGGGAACGAAAATAACTGGTTAATCGAATGATCTTTTATAAATCTTTGTTTTTTCTCATTTTTATAAATTTCCATTATACACCCCAAAATATGAGATATCTCCTATTATGTTACGCAAAGATATTATATCATCCAATTAAAGGAGAGAGATAGAATGAATACACAACACTGGATGAGCAGGCAATATTTTAGTTTTTTTGTAACATGGGGGATCTTCCTACCCTATTGGACAGGATGGATGATCTCTGCAAAAGGAATGACGATTTCACAGGCTGGTTTGATCATGAGTTTAGGACTTGTTGTAAGAGGCGTTTCAACATTATTTATTTTCCCTTATTTATCAGAAAAGCTAAATAATAAAACAATTTTAAATGGTACAGCAATCGGCACTCTCGTAGCTCTTATCTGCTGTATCCCGGCGAATTCGTTTTCTAGTTTACTTATTGCAACCCTTGTATTGCATATTTTTTACCCAACATTGATGCCTGCATTAGATAGTACCGCTGGCGTACTTTTGCAAAGAAAGCAATTAAAAAACTATGGGAAGAGTAGATTATGGGGCTCTATTGGATTTGTCGTTGCCGGTATCACCTTAACATTCTTTACCGGCTCTTTAGGTGATGAGGTGATATTATGGGCATTGTTAGTTGGAATAGCAGCATTTCTAATCCTTGGGTTTATGGAAACTCCAAAAGTTTTATTAGAAAAGCCTCAAAAGGATCCTTCCATAAAAGAGAGCATAATAGATTTGTTTCGGAGCAGTCACTTTGGAGTAGTACTTGCCATTGTTATATTAATACAAGCTGCACATGCTTCTTATTACAACTATGGTTATATATATTTACAAGAAATTCATGTACCAAAATATCTCATTGGATCCATTATTAACATTGCCGTACTCGCGGAAATCATTTTCTTCTCAATAGCAGATAAGTTCTTTCATAAATATTCGGTTAGTACTTTACTAACATTAGCGGCATTGGGATCAACCATACGCTGGATCATCGTGTTCAGCTTTCCAAATGTGATGATGTTTAGTATTTCACAACTATTACATGCATGTTCATTCGCGATGGCTCATTATGCTTTTATGAAATACTTAATAAAAAATATCCCAAATAGACAGATACCAAAAGCACAAGGATTATACTCTGCATTGGCACTTAGTTGGAGCACTGCAGTCTTTACGATTTTCGGAAGCTATTTATACGAAATAGAGCCAAGATTTGCATTTATTGGTATGGTTTTAAGCACCATTCCAGCACTTGTCCTCATATTTTTTTATCGAAAAGTTGAACACAAAAAACAATCTGAAGTTCCTATATCGAGATACGTAAATGAATGAAATGTTATGAAAACTTGAAGAAAAAAGAAGCCTTTTGATTTGAGGCTTTTTTTATTTGGTGTTATGATCTTTTCCTTTACCTTTTGCTTCCCTCTCATTACCCCTTTTAAAATTACCTGTAATCTTGGCCATCACTAATTGTACATCTTTTTCATTTTCTGCTTCGTTAACTTTCCTTAAAAACTTCTCCGCTTCTTTCCCTTTTAAGATTTTTACTTGGCTCCCATAGTACTCTAAAAAAATGGTCTTATCTTTATTGACTCGGTAACTAAAAGGAGTTTGATCTAATTGATTTCTTTTATCAATTCCACCCATTTTACACACCTATTCTATTAGTTTTTACGCAACCTGCTCTTTGATTAATATTTCTTAAAAAAAGATGATATCTACCAAGACATCATCTTTTTTAAGAAATGATCTTAACTAGTAATCTATCCTTAATGTTTACCCTTGATTCATAGCACTTTCATCCATATAAACGACTTCCCAAATGTGACCGTCTAAGTCCTGGAAACCCCACCCATACATAAATCCATGATCTTGTGGGTCATTTGAGATTTTACCTCCTGAAGCTACAGCCTTATTTACCAACTCATCAACTTGCTCTCTACTATCAGCTGATAAACATAAAATTGCTTCAGCAGAAGTGGTAGAGTCCACGATTTCCTTCTTACTAAACTCTTTAAAACGATCCTCAGTCATGATCAAGGCAAAGATATTGTCACTGATAATCATACTTGCTGTGTTATCAGTGGTGAATTGGGCGTTGAATTCAAAACCTAACGAACGGAAGAAGCTAGTTGAATTTTTTACATCTTTCACTGGTAGATTGATAAAGATATTCTTGGACTGAAATGCCATTTTTATCACCTCAAGGTAAGATTAAGACGTGCAAAGTAATCTATCAAAAATAGTTTGATAGATTCATAGTAGGAAACTGAAAAGGATTAAGGATATAGAAACGTTTTTAGATAAACTACCTTTAAAATCTCCGCTCCCTAAGCGCATATCTATATACAGTATTCGACTACCATAATTAAATTCCTTTAATTATTATTCTCCATTACGATTCTTTTTTTGTAACTTCTATTTCATGATTTACCTTTATTAATAAAAAATCTATTTTTAGAAAAGTATCTAATTAATGGATTAAAGACGCTCTCATATTATTAATATCATTTTCAACATAGCATTTTAAACAGGAAAGCATATATACCCAGCCTTCTTTTTGTCCCATCATTTTATTAACTACTTCAGGGTCTTCTTCTTTCAAACCGGATTCGCTAACCTCAATAATCGTACTTCCATTATCCGATTCTTTCAGTATTATTGTTACGAACGTTTCTTCGTTGTGTTCCTCGCCCCATGAAAAAGCAATTTTCTTATTTTCTTTAAGCTCTAACACATTTATTACTCCTTCTGCATGATATTCATCATATTTTAATATAACCTCCTTGCCTCGTTCCCACCTTTGGGAACTTGATGAAAACCAAAAGTTGCCGATTTTCTCCGGATCTACTATTGCTTCAAATACCACATTAGTTGGTTTAAGTATTTTCATTTTTGCAGTAACTTCTGTATTCATTAACATCACACCTTTTCTTTATTTATGTTCTAGGGATCGGTCATCTAAAAATTCTTTTTATTTCTTTAAAATTCCTTTTTTGTATCTGATGTTAGTGATGAAAAAACACTGGCGCTGAATCAACATTGTTTAACCAAATATATTCCTTGCCATCAAGCCCGTTCTTTACAAAAACATTTCCTTTAGATTCTTCATCTGTTTTTCGAATCCAAGTTAGGTAGGATTCAATCACCTGTGGATCCTTATCAAGTTCATTTTTCTTAGGACTAGTTAGTTGTTTTTGATCTTTTGTTTTTAGATCAATAAGGTAAAGTGATGTATACATTGTTGGAACTGGTCCTTCATTCCAATCTTTGTTCTCCTTTGCACGAGCCACAATTATTTTAGCTGAAGAAAACCATTCTAAGTCAAGATCTACATATCCATCTGGTGTATATTTCTTTTGTTGATTCGATACTGGCATGTCTTTAATTGTCGTGTTCTTGTTTTTCACAAAAAATCTTCCTTCACCAGAAATATAAGCCAGCTGATCAGTAGATGGTGACCACTTTACCCAATCCTCATATCCCAGCATTTTTCCCACAGATTGAAATTCGTCCCCTTGTTGTGATAATACACACAAAGTATTACTATCCATTGACCAAGATGCTGTAGGGACTGCTATAAAACTAAGCCACTTTCCATCATAGCTCCATTTGAAATAGTCAGCATAAATGGAAAATAAGTCGGGTAGTTTAGTATCTATCGTATAAAAATGTTTCATTTTTTTATGATCAAGATTTGCATCAACCGGTATTTTAAAAAGTTCAATAGGTCCCCATCCAGTCGGTAATAAATTGGCTTGTGAGGAAACAATAAAGTCTTTCCCATTCGGAAACCATTCAAACCCGCTAACACCTAATGAAACATTCTGAAATCCATGTGGACGATTCTTTTTAAACTCCGTGACATTTAACACACCATTTGAAGTGTATGCTAACTGATTGGTAATCGGAGACCACTTAAAATCAGATGTTTCAATACCTTCATATGGTTGGTAGTTTTCTTTTTCTTTTGTATCATAGATAAACAAGTTTGATTTTTCTCCATGTTGATCACCGTCAAGATAGGCTATAAATCGTCCATCATACGACCATTTAGGGGAATAAACAAATCTTCCCTTTGTAAGTTGTATTTCTTGTTCTCCGTCTATTATCCACAGTTGGTGATCGCGAATAAACGCAGCTCTAAGTGGTACTTCTGCATTCACTCCTGTAGAAAATAGACAAGATGTTAAGAATAACAGCAATAGAATCCTATGTCCCACGAAAAACCCCTCCTGCTTTTAGGTTGTCCTAAACATTTTTAGGGAATTCACCTATTGTAAGGGGTGGGTATCCTATGTAATTAAATAAAGAATGTAGCTGCATATTTAAATAACCATTCTTTGGCTATACTATTTTTAACGTCCTAAATTCTGATAGATAAAAAGGTTGAATGGAATGGAACAAATCTCAAAAAGTCAGCTATTTTCTTTGATGTTATTATATGAAGTTGGTAGTACAACATTGTTTGCCTTAGGTATTGGAGCTAAACAAGATGCTTGGATCGTGATCATCATTGCCACTGTTATTAGTTTGGGTTTGGTATGGATTTTCACTGAGCTTCAAAACCATTTTCCGAATCAAAATTTAGTAGAGATTTTACAGAGTCTATTAGGAAAGTGGCTCTCAGTGCCAATTATTCTCCTTTATGCGTTGTATTTCTTTTCAAGCGCAAGTTTTAATTTTTATGAATTTGGCGAAATTATTCGGACTACATTTCTTGTAAATACACCACAACTAGTAATTTTAGGTGTTTTTATGTTTACTACTATTTATATGATCACATTAGGATTTGAGGTCATTGCGAGAACAGGTGAAATTTTAATGCCTGTTCTTATCATCTTTTTAATGACAACTTATTTTCTGGCTAGTATCTCAGGTACACTTGATCTACAAGAGATATTGCCTGTTTTAGAAAATGGAATTAAACCTGTTTTAAAAGAAGTCTTGCCTGTCATTAACTTTCCATTCGGGGAAAGTGTTGTTTTCCTTATGTATTGGCATTTTATAAATAAGAAAGAGTCTGTACGTAAAATCGCTTTACTCGTTGTCTGTATAACAGGTGGAATTCTAATTCTAACGAACTTAATGATCATTACGATGTTAGGACCAGAACTAGCGGCGAAAGCTGAGATTCCCTTATTAAGAGTTCTTTTTGATATAAATATCGCAGACATTATTACGAATTTGGATATTATCGGGGTTATCGTCATCTTTATTGGGGGCTTCTTCAAAACTGTTCTTAACTTTTATGCAGCCGTATTAACAGTTACAACCCTTTTTAAATTCACGAATAAAAAATGGATGACAATAATAATGGGGTTAGCTTTAATTGTCTATTCAATTACTTATTTTGAAAATATTTCGTTTCATAGATGGGTGGGGTTCGAATTTAATTCAACTTATATACATGGTATTTTTAGCTTTATGCCGATATTCATAGTACTTTTGAGTTGGCTTAAACATAAAACAAAAATCTAAAATAAAAAGGTGAACTCTATGTTGAATTTACAATCTCTTTATGAAGCTGGTATAGTACCGATCATTCTGATTATTGGAGGATCGCTATATATTGCAATCCTCATATTATTAAACATTTATTATGTTATCTATTTTCTTATTAAACGTTTTTTTCACAAAACAACATCTTAATCTTCGGACTTTAATGGCTCTTTTAAAAGTTCGCGTGCCCCAATATCTGCTTGTACATTAACATTTACAGCAGCATTTTGAAATTCTCCTTCCAACCAGCTACCTTTTATTTCCTTCCACTTCTTGGGTTCTTTCTTATTCAATGTTGTCCCAAATCCAAAAATATCTGAATTATATTCTTTTTGTGCTTTTTCAACAACATGAACAACTTCTTCTTCAATTAGGTTTTTCAATTCTTTTTCTAATTGATTTAAGTATTCGTACTGCTCTTTTCTCGTTGATAACGTTCCTGCACCTTGCTGTTCAACCAGTATGCCAGATGTTTTAATATCTATTGTAAAAGAAATTCTACCTCCTTTTATATCTGGTTTTATCTTCGTTTTTGTTTCTCTGATTTCAACCGACACAAGCTTATTTTCCTCCATTATAGAGGGAATTGTAAGAATGCCACTATTCACCTCGCCAATAATCCAATTATATCCACGTGCTTCTTTTTCATTAAGATATCCAACCACTTTGTCTTCTTTAATAACAGCTCCGCCCGTAAGCTTCACTTGTTGCGTATTCTCTGACAACGTTCCATTTGATGGGGATTTTTCTGACATTTCCAATACTCCAATAACTGGATTAGTACCTTTAGATAATGATTTTTTATAGAAATCATTTAATTGGATGACTGTTACATCAAAATTTAATTTTTGATTTTCATGCAGACTCTCCAGAGAGTTTGCTGGTACTTGTTCAATGCCCTGATTATTTATACTAAGGATTTGTCGGGCCTGCATATCTTTTGCTATACAAATCCATACATATCCCCGCGATTCTTTTCCTCTCGTTATCGCATCTAGAACAGGTAGTATTTCCTCTTTTGCTAACTGTTCGCCGATAACAATGACTTTATTATGTGCATAAAAATTGTTACGATCAAATTTTTGATTCACATTTCTTATTGCTTTATAAACAGTATCCCCAGTCGAGGAAATGACTTTAATAGGAGGTGTAGTGCCCCCTCCTTCCGGCTTTAGTGCAGAAGGATTTGCAACTTGAGATGTAAAGAGTATTTCACCTGTTTCAGGATTTCTATCAATTCCAATTGCACTGACAATGCCTATCTCTTTCAATTCTCTTCGATCCCAACAACCAACTAATAAAAACAAACAGCCTAAAATGAAAACAATACGCTTCATTTCTCTTCACTTCCATTTTCCCTTGTTGAAGCTTTGGGCTTTTGGTTCGTACCCTGACGATTTGTCTCATGTTCCCATGTAATGGATTGTGGTCTTTGATTCATCTTCCAAAGCGGGGCTCTTATTAACGTATCTTTCCACTCCCGTAAGATAATTGGAGCATGTGGTGCTAAATAGGGTGTACCGAATGAACGTAAAGAACACATATGAGCTAATATGATTAAAAATCCAATTAATACACCATATAAACCAAGAATTCCTGCAAGCAATACGAAAAATAACCTTGATAATACTACAGCATCATTGATGGCAGGGACAATAAAACTTGAGATACCTGTTAGGGCCATTGCTATAACCATAGGGGCACTTACAAGACCAGCCTGTACTGCTCCTTCACCAATAATTAAAGCACCAACAATTGAGATGGCTGAACCTACAGGTCTTGGTAAACGAACCCCGGCTTCTCTTAGAATTTCAAATGCAGTACCAATTAATAATGTTTCAATCAAAACAGGAAATGGAACGGTTTCCTCAGCAGCAGCCATAGATGTTAACAAAACTGTTGGAATCATGGCATGATGATAGCTAGTAAGTGCAACATAAAATGCAGGAATTGTGACGGTAAGGAACAATGCAAGCAGCCTTAATAATCGAATCGCAGAGGCAAAATAAGGACGTGAGTAATAGTCTTCACTAATTTGAAAGTTTTCAACAAACATGTAAGGAACAGATAAAACAAATGGTGTACCGTCACATAATATAGCTACTTTCCCTTCCAATAACCTTGCAGCAATAATATCAGGTTTTTCACTATTCCCAACAGTAGGAAAAATGGATGTTGGATGGTCTTCAATGAGTTGTTCGATATATCCCGACTCTAAAATAGAATCAATATCAATTTTTTTTAATCTTGCTTTTACTTCTTGGACAACCTTTTTATTGACAATCCCCTCAATATAAGCAATACGTATTTTTGTATGAGTTTGTTTACCAATTGTAAACTTTTCAAAATAAAGCTTTGAATTAACAATTTTTCTTCGAATTAATCCTGTATTAACTTCAATATTTTCAGTAAAACCTTCTCTTGGTCCTCTTACAACTGACTCTGTATCAGGTTCTGAAACATTTCTCATTGCAAAACCTTGTGCTTCAATTATCAGGGCAGCATCTGAACCATCTATGAATAATGCAGCCTTGCCTGATAATATTTGGTTTACTACCATATCAATTGCTGAGTGTTCTGAAAGACTGCCAACATCTAATACATTATTTTTCACAATATCTAAGTTGCTTTTTTCTGAATAAGTCATCTGGTTATTGTTCAAGTTTAGTTCTTGTAATGGTTTTACAACAAATTCGTTAATGTATTCATTACTAGATAAAGTTGAAAAATAACAAATGAACACTTTTACAGGTTTCTCAATAAAAACAACAATCTCTCTAAAAACAATGTCATCATTTGTTTCAAGGAGTTCCTTTACCTTACTAATATTTCTATCAATATTTACTTCAAACTTTTCGTTATTTTCTAACACATGCTTGTTTTGAGAATTCGTATACGTAGGTTTATTTTTTTTTCGATGGGAACGGAATTTTTTAAACACTTCGATACACCAGCCACCTTCAAAACTTTGAATTATATAGTATTATTTGCCATCATAAGAAAATTTATCAAAGATTGTATTTCCTTATATAGATGACTAAGAAATACAATCCATGAGATCAAGAATAAAAAAACGCCTCAAATCCATTTAAAATAAGGATTTAAGACGTCTTAGTGCTTAGTAACTAATGATGAATCATCTATATATTACGTTTCTATAGGTGTTATTAAATTACTAACATCTTACATATTTACGTTTGAAACCAAGCTTCCCTCTATCTATTTCCTTTTGGATATTATCTGAAGCAAGGAGAATACTGCTTTTCTTCTTGTCCCGTTTGATCTCAACTGGTCCAACTGCATTCGCGGTTTGGACTGCCTTTTCATGTAGAGGCAAGTAGGAAACTGCTACTGTATACATAAAATTATTCATAGCGGATTTTGTTCGATCAGGAGAATGGTGAATTGTTTTTTCTATCTGGTCAAGCATACCGGCAATCTTGTCTGCGTTAAATTCAGCGTCTGACCGATTCCCTAAAAGCCAGCAGTAACAGCTCCAGCCTGCTGACATTCTAAGTTCCTCACCGCTTTCAATCCATTTATCTGCTACAGTTTGCGCTATATCGGTTTCAGACAAAGTAACTGCAACAACATAATCAGACAACATATAGAAATACGCAGCATCAATCCAACGGTCAAAGTCTGCCTCAGTCATGATTGTTGGATCTGCAATAATACCGGCAAAATACATAGCATCATAGTTACCTGTCTCGTATAGCTGCTCTGCTAAAGGCTGATTTTTTCCGATTTTCTTTGCGATCGGCTTCATCGCTCCTGTAGCTACGCCAAAAACCGGTTCATGTGCACCATTTCTTATATAAGTATTTTTTGTTCGTTCTTTTCCTAGAGCTTCCAGTTCCTGCATAACTGTAGTGAAATCCATTAATTGGCACAACCCTTCATGATAAGCTTCTTATTGATTTTACCACGATCTCCTTACATTTGTTCAGGAGCTTTAATTCCTAATAAACGTAAACCTTCTTTTAGAACGACCGTTACTGCCTCTACTAATTGTATTCTTGCATTTTGATTTTCGTCTTCCTCTAAAATTCGAACAGAACCATAGTATTTATTAAAAGCTTGTGCAAGATCAATCGTATATTTCGCAATTTGAGAAGGATCAAACTGGGCATGTGCCTTCATAATCACTTCTTCGAATTTCATTAATAAGGATATCACTGACCAAGCCTTCTCATCTTTATAAGCATCTATGGAAACAGAAGATTGATCTTTTCTTTTCGCCTTTCTTAAAATAGAGCATGCACGTGCATGCGTATATTGTACGTAAGGTCCAGTTTCTCCTTCAAAAGTTAACATTTCTTTTAGAGAGAATTCAACATCGTTTAAGCGGTAGTTTTTTAAGTCATGGAAAATAACCGCCCCAACCCCAACCATCTTTGCAACTGCCTCTTTCTCATCAAAATTCGGGTTACGTAATTCGATATTTTGTGCTGCAAGTTTAATAGCTTCTTGAAGCACTTCCTCTAAGAGGACAACCTTTCCTTTTCGTGTTGACATCTTTTTCCCATCCTTCAACATCATGCCGAATGGTATATGGTGCATATCTTTTGACCACTCATATCCAAGCTTGTTTAAGACGTGAAATACTTGTTTAAAATGAAGAGATTGCTCACCACCTACAACATATAATGCTTTAGAAAAATTATATTCTTTTTTTCTGTATAGAGCTGCAGCTAAATCTCTCGTAGCGTATAAAGTAGCTCCATCTGATTTTTTAATTAAGCAAGGCGGTAGATCATATTCATCTAATGAAACTACCATTGCTCCTTCTGATTCTGACAACAGGCTTTTTGTTTCAAGCTCTTTTACAACAGCATCCATCTTGTCATTGTAAAAAGCCTCTCCATTAAACGAATCAAATTCAATATCCATAAGATTATAAATTCGTTCAAATTCATTTAATGAATCGTCACGAAACCATTTCCACAGCGATAATGCTTCTTTATCACCGTCTTCCAATCTTTTAAACCAAGATCGAGCGTTATCTTCAAGCTCTGGAGTATCTTCAACTTCTTCGTGAAACCGAATATATAAAGAAAGTAACTCCTTAATCGGTTCCTGCTTAACCCTATCTTCATCTCCCCATGTTTTATATGCTGTAATTAACTTTCCGAATTGTGTACCCCAGTCACCTAAATGATTAATTCTTATTGGGGTGTAGCCACATTTCTCCATAATATTTGCTAAAGAGTTTCCGATTACAGTTGAACGTAAATGTCCCATTGAAAAAGGCTTTGCAATATTAGGAGATGATAAATCAATTGTAACTTTTTTATGATTGCCAATCGATAATTTTCCGAAATTGTCTTTTTCGTTAAGTACTTTCATGACTACTTCATTTCCTGCCTTTTGCTTTTCTAAAAAGAAGTTCAAGTAGGGGCCAACAACATCTACTCTTTCGATATACTCATTGTTAATGAGAGAACTTATCTCTTGTGCAATTTGGGCTGGAGCTTTCTTTAACTCTTTTGCTAATACAAAACAGGGAAATGCATAATCACCCATTTCTTGTTTTGGAGGAACTTCTAACTTTTTGCCGACTTCATCTTTTGATAAAGAGCTAACTCCTATTTGAGTTAAGGTTTCATAAATTGTAGAAATAACGATCTGCTTATACTTCATTATTCATGCTCCTTTGTTTTCAGTTGTACTTCATTACATGAAAGAAATTAGAAAAACGCGGCTTGTCGAAAAGTCCTAATGGCGAAAGGCTTAGTTCTTCTGATACTATCATCCATAAAATGTATATAAAAAACCCCCGTCTCTAAATATATTAGAGACGAGGGTTAAACTCGCGGTACCACTCTATTTGCTAAAATAGCCTGCTTGAAATTGTAACGGTCATGACCGGACTTATCTACATGATGAGATTTCAATAAGCCTTCTCCGAGGTGCGCTTCATAATCAAGTTCGTACCAGGCTCCCACCATTCCCGGCTCTCTATATCGAATTGTGATTACTATTCTCCTCTTCTTAGAATTATCCTTTATTAAAATGTTATTGCATATTATACATCATAGTTTACTTAAAAATCCAATTCTTTTTATTATTATTTGTTTATTTCTTTTCCTCAATTGTTCTTTTCGTTAAATGATCATTTAAAGTGTTTTGACACTAACATGATGATAAACTAGGATTAGTCTAGTAAAACTTAACAAATGGTAGGGTGTTCTCAATATGAAAATTTTATTAGTTGAAGATGATAAAACGATTGCTTCAGGTTTGGAATATTCATTACAAGCGGATGGATATGAAACAGTTACATGTCATAATGCTGAATCAGCAAAAGCAGTCGTCAGGGAAAGATTAGCAGAAATAGATTTATGCTTGTTAGATTTATCCTTACCAGATGGCAGCGGTTATGAGTTGTGTGAAATGGTAAAAAACCGGAGTGATAAACCCGTTATCTTTCTAACAGCATTAGATGATGAAGTAAATGTTGTGATGGGATTAGATATGGGAGCAGATGATTATATTACGAAGCCCTTTCGTATTCGCGAGCTTATCTCGCGGATTAAGTCTGTTTTCAGAAGATATGACAAACAAATACAAACAAAACCAAAAACAATAATAGAACTTGAAAATGTCCAAATTAATACGTTGGAAGGGAAAGTTTATAAAAACGGTGAAGAAATATTGCTTACTGCACTAGAATATCGGCTTTTTTTGATTTTTGCCAATCATATTGGACAAGTATTAACAAGAAACCAGCTTTTAGAACGGATATGGGACGTTGCTGGTGAATTTGTTAATGATAATACACTCACAGTCTACATTAAAAGACTGCGAGAAAAGCTTGAGGATAACCCCCGTAATCCTATGATTATTAAAACAGTCCGTGGTATGGGTTACAAGGTTGGTGATTAAGAATGCTGCGTAATCGTGAAATACAAGTCTTATTGATTATTCTGACAAGTATTTGTTTGACTTCAACAGTCCTGGCAATTTTCTTTTTTTCTTTGCCTGTGGCGTTATACATATTTTTAACAACAACGATCTTCGTGATTGTTTTTTTCTTTTTTACCAAATGGCGGTATCGGGAGATTGAGAAGCTTTCAAACTATTTGCGTAAAATAACAAACGGAGATTATAACCTGGATATCCGTGATAATGCTGAAGGTGAATTAAGCATTTTAAAAAATGACATTTATAAAGTTACATTAATGCTTTCTGAACAAAGCTCATATTTGCAACAAGACAAAGTACGGTTAACGAATGCGATCTCAGACATCTCTCACCAGCTAAAAACTCCATTAACATCGATGATGATGATGGCTGATTTATTAAGTCATCCAACTCTTGACGTTGCTAAACGGAAAGAGTTTACTCACAACATCCAAGCACAATTGGAAAGAATTGAATGGCTCGTCTCTTCACTATTAAAGTTAGCCAAAATTGATGCAGACATTGTTCAATTTAAAAAAGACACTGTTCCCGCTAACGTTTTAGTACAAAAAGCTGTACAATCTGTCCTTATCCCAATGGATATCAAACAGGTCTCTTTAAAGGTAAGTGGTGATGATGTTTCATTTCTAGTTGACTTGAATTGGACCTCAGAAGCCCTTATCAATATTCTGAAAAATTGTATTGAACATACTGGTGAAGGCGGATCCATATCAATATCTTTTGTTGAAAATACTTTATACACAGAATTAAAGATTCAAGATTCAGGAAAAGGAATTTTAAAAGAAGACCTTCCATATATTTTCAAACGATTTTATAAAGGCAAAAATGCCGGAGAAGAAAGTGTCGGAATCGGTCTGGCTTTGTCATATAGCATTATAAAGAGTCAACATGGGGACATTGAAGTGAAAAGTGAGATTGGAAAAGGAACAACTTTCTTAATCAAGTTTTATAAACAGATCATATAGAACTTGAACGAAAAATCTCTCTAAGTGACTAAAATGTCACTAAAGAGTCACTCAATCGTCATTTTAGGCAGATATACTAAAATCACAAATGAACTGGAGGTAATATAATAATGAGTATTCTACAAATAGAAAATCTGTCTAAAGTGTACGGTAAAGGTGAAACCGCTGTAACAGCATTAGATAATGTGTCATTCTCAGTAAACAAAGGTGAATTTGTCGTCATTATCGGCCCATCCGGATCTGGAAAATCAACTTTGCTTCATTTACTTGGTGGAGTAGATCAACCTACAAGCGGTAAAGTGTATATTGATGGTACCGATTTATACAATTTAAATGAAACACAGCTAGCCATCTTTAGAAGAAGACAAATTGGATTGATCTATCAATTTTATAACCTTATCCCTATTTTAACGGTTGAAGAAAATATCACATTACCATTGCTATTGGATGAGCATAAGGTCGACAAAAAGCAATTTGATGAAATTGTTGAAAAACTGGGTTTGAATCTTCGTCTAGGTCATTTACCTAATCAGCTATCAGGTGGTCAGCAGCAACGTGTATCAATAGGTCGAGCATTAATAAGCAATCCTGCGATCATGCTGGCTGACGAACCTACAGGTAACTTAGACAGTAAAAATAGTGAAGAAATCATGGAACTTTTAAAAATGTTTAACAAAACATTTAATCAAACACTTATTGTCATCACACATGATGAACGGATAGCCCTGCAAGCCGATCGCATTATTTCCATTGAAGACGGAAGAATTGCCAAGGATGAGGTGATTCGTTCATGAATATAGTAAATAAGTTAACAGTTAGACATTTAAAAAAGAATAAAAGAAGAACACTTATAACGATTATTGGCGTGATTATATCAGTTGCCATGATTACGGCTGTTGCAACCTTAGGAGTTTCGTTTCTTGATTTTATGAAAAGACAAACCATTGCCTCCTCTGGTGAATGGCATGTGCAATATAAGGATATAACCAAGAAACAGCTGGAATCGATTGCAGCTGATGAAACAACAAGTAAACTAGTCATTGCGAATGAACTTGGTTATTCTCCTTTAGAAAACTCACAAAATAGGAACAAACCCTACTTATTTATTCAAGAATACAATGAACAAGGCTATAACCAATTTCCGATTGAGGTCAGCGAAGGGCGTCTTCCTAAAACTGCAAATGAGGTCATTATTTCTGATGAGATTATTCAAGATGCTAAAGTCGACTACAAAATTGGTGACAAAATCACGCTGGAAATTGGACAAAGGCTCGTACCGGGAGCTGAATCTCCGTTAAAACAAAATGATCCGCTCCAACAAGATGAGGAGATCGGAAAAGAAACTCTACAAATCGAAAAAACGGAAACCTTCACCATTGTAGGAATGATGAAACGACCTATATTGGAACCGACATGGTCTCCTGGATACACAGTGATAAACTATACAAATTCTACATTATTAACTCAAGATGATTTACTAGATGCCTTTGTTGTTATGAATAAGGTGGATGGATCACTGTATAACAAGGTAGAAAAGATCAAAAAGGAAAATAAAATCGACAAAGTGGAATATAATGATGCACTACTGCGCTATTATGGTGTTACAGATAATGATAATTTAAGAACAACCTTATTTTCTCTAGCAACAATTATTATGGTCGTCATTATTATAGGCTCTGTAGCATTGATATATAATGCTTTTGCCATTAGTGTTTCTGAACGGGCAAGACATTTGGGAATGCTTTCAAGTGTAGGTGCAACGAAAAAACAAAAGCGTAACTCTGTATTTTTTGAAGGCAGCCTTATTGGTTCAATTAGTATTCCAATTGGACTGATTGCTGGACTTGGTGGGATTGCCGCTACCTTTTGGTATATTAACACATACCTTAAAGGTGCTATAGGAGATGGTGCTGAAAATCTGGAAGTTGTTGTGACACCCTATTCTTTCCTTATTGCTTGCTTTGTTTCGATCATTACGATTTTTATCTCAACTTATTTACCTGCACGAAAAGCATCAAAAATCTCTGCCATTGACGCCATTCGTCAAACACAGGATATTAAATTAACAGGTAATACGGTTAAAACATCTAAACTCGTCCGAAAAATGTTCGGGATGGAAGCCGAAATTGGCTTGAAAAACGTAAAGCGTAATAAAAAAAGGTATCGGGTAACTGTTTTCTCACTGATCATAAGTATTGTTCTCTACTTATCTGTCTCTTATTTCACAGATAGCATAAGTAAATCTGCAGAGCTATCACAAGATGGAATTAAATATGATATCCAAGTATCTGGAAGTAACATGACAATCGATGAACTAAGACCTTTCTCCCATTTCGATGCTGTCATCGATGCTAGTTTACAAACTAGAATTCAACTAAACGCAGACATCCAAGAAGAATTACTTCCTGATTTATTGATGGAGATGATTGAAAAAGATAACCTTCCACTCGATAATGGAAATTATGAGTATTACGTAAACTTGTATGGTTTGGATGAAGCAAATTTCCGGGAATATGCGGAATCAATTGGAACGGATGTAGCAAGTTTCACAGATTCAGATAAACCAGCAGCTATTGTTATCGATAAAATTTCTTATCAAGATTTTACCACAGGTAATTACATTGAAACTAAATCGATTGAAGCAAAACCTGGTGAAAAGATTGATGTAGTATTAAAAAACTATGAAACAGAGGAGCATGTATTATTACCTGAACTAAAAATTGGAGCATTAACTGATCAAGTTCCATTTGGGGTCATTTCATCTCGCCTGGGCGGTTTAGATATGATCGTACCGCAAAAAACGATGGACAAACTAACAAGTGGTAATGAACAAGTAAAACAGATGGTTGAAACTTATCTATTTTTAAATAGCTCTGATCCACTGACAACACAAAAAGAAATCGAAGATGCCACCACTTCGGATGTAAATATATACAATGTATACAAACAAAAACAAAATGAACAACAGCTTATCCTCTTTCTTTCTGTGTTTACGTACGGCTTTATCGCTTTAATTTCGTTAATTTCAATCGCAAATATTTTTAATACGATCTCTACAAGTATTTCATTACGAAAAAGAGAATTTGCCATGTTAAAATCTGTTGGGTTAACTCCAAAAGGATTTAATAAAATGATTTATTATGAAAGTATTTTTTACGGTGTAAAGGCATTATTATTCGGTCTCCCAATTAGTGGGGTTGTGATGTTCCTTATATATAAGTCAGTACAACGTACATTTGAATATGGTTTTCAGCTTCCATGGTTGAATATCTTATTCGTAATTGCAGCGATTTTTATTATCGTTGGCTCTGCTATGCTTTACTCCATCCAAAAGATAAAAAAAGAAAATATAATTGATGGGTTAATACAGGAGAATATTTAATAGTTAACCAGGTGGTCATTAAATATCCACCTGGTTTTTTCCTACTGCCTCAACCTCGTCTAATTACATGAATCTCGGACTTTCATTCTTTAAACATAGTGGTTTTAAGTGCTACTTTTTGAATGGAGTAATGAATGGAAACTCGATTATTTGATATTAGTCTCTTCCGTGTGTGCCATTAGAATTGATACCATTTTGATTGATTACTTCCCCGAGCTTTTCATCTTGTATATTTTCATTTGGTGGAGACATTCCAGATTTTTTTTCAAAATAGATAGCTATAGCCCCTATTATTAAAACCGGCATTAGTATGAATAACCAAATCATCAAAACACCTCTTTTATAAAAATATATTTCTATTTATTTTTCTTACACCCTTATGCACAGAAACCTTTTTCGACCACAGTTTTCATAAACCATATCACTTCCATAAACGCTTATAAGTTACTTTACGATTTTCAAGCTTTAATAAATACACATCAGGATTGGTTAGATTTTTCCAATCATCAAAACCAAAATTATTGTTATAATGCTTAAGAAGTAATGACATTAAATTACCATGAGTAACAATAATGGTATTATTAGCTTCATTTTCGAAAACTTCTTCCACAATCTCAAGTATTCTGTTCATTGCTTCTTGACTTGATTCTCCGCCTTCATATTTTATTTCCATATCATCAAAAGTTAATTTTAATTTATGTAACCAATCAGTAAGATTATTGCTGCTCAGTACACGCTCAGTCAAATTTTTATTTACTTCAACCTTCAAATTAAGCCTATTAGCCAAAGGTTGAATTGATTCAATTGCACGTTTATAAGGACTAGAAATAATATGGTGTATATTTATTTGAGAAAAGTAACGGGATAGTTCCAAAGCTTGTTTATGACCAATTTCTGTAAGCGGTGATTCAGGATGTTGCCCTTCTGCTTCACAATGCCTAACTAGATAGATATTTTTCATAATTTACACTCCCAATTATCTATAGTCCCCTAATTAGTTCCATACCTTTTAGCTGCTTTGATTCGAGCACGTTCTGCTTCAACCTCACGATTGCGTGGCTCTGCATTGGTTACAAGTGTATTTAGTAGATTCTTAGATACCATTGCAATCTCATTAACTGCCTGATTAAAAACTTCTTCATTTGCCATTGATGGCTTGTTATATCCACTAATCTTTCTGACGTATTGAAGAGAAGCCGCATGAACCTCCTCATCAGTAGCTGATGGGCTGAAATTAAATAGTGTCCGGATGTTTCTGCACATACGTTATACACTCCTTATTGTAATGATTATTACATAATTGTTTTCCACAAAGAATGCCTAATAACCTTTAACTCTAATTAAAATAATATTTCTATGATTGATCATTACATTTTCCAATCATACTCCATAAGATTTGCAGCTTGTATGGCTCGTTCGTTTCCTAATAATTTTTCAACCACATACAAAGACATATCAATACCAGCTGATACCCCTGCAGATAAAATAATTTTCCCATTATCGATATAACGAGCATTCTCAACGATAACAGCAGATGTAGGAGCAACTTCTTTTAGCTCATTTAGCGCATTCTGATTCGTTGTAAGTCTTAATCCTTCTAACAAATTTGCTTTTGCTAATAATAATGCACCAGTACATACAGATAATACGAGTTCGGCTTCATTAGATTTTTCATTTATCCAGTTGGTGAGGTTCCGATTATGCATTTCTTTTCTTGAACCCCAACCTCCAGGAATAATCAGAATATCAGGAGTCGGGCAGTTATGAATGGAGTAGGTGGGGTTTATACTAAGGTTACCTAATGCATGAACAGGGCGTTTTTCCTCTGCTACTGTGTACACTGAAAAGTCATGTCCTCTATTGCTTCCTACTAGAAACACCTCATAAGGACCGGCAAAATCCAAAATTTCAACATATTCATATATCAAAATCGCAACATTCTTTGGTCTTATAACACTATTCATTTCATCATCCTCATAAAGTAGTAAAGCATTTGGTAAAATTCCAAATGCTCTCCATTTCTATTAAATAAAAACATATTTTATATTTCTTATTTAAAGCGCCAAATTGTTAAGGGTTAAAAATCATATGTTCAATGGGATTATTTACAAACCATGATTATATTTCCATCCAGATCTTCAAAGTTGAACCAATGTCCATTTTCGATTTCAGTCGTTATATGAACATTTTTTTGTTTCAAGTAATCATATGTTCTTTTAATATCATCTGTTAGAAGTTGAACAGCTGGAACTTTATGTATATGTTCTGGTGCAAATATTTTACTATCAAGTATAATATTTTGTCCGTTTAACGGTAGAACATATATATGCCCAAAGTGTATTTCTCCATCTTTTGGAAAGCATAATATATCGCAATACCAATTACTTGCTTGTTCAATGTTACTAACCGGAATAAAAACACCGCCAATTTTATCTAAGAACAAATTATTCTCACCTCAAATATTGTTATATAATGACAAATCATTCACTTCAAAAAATAGAGTAAAGTTAACTAAACTTTTTCCCAATCGGTGTTACGATTCCGTCCATACTGATAGAATTTTTCTTTTTCCAGTAGTTTTCTAAGTCTTCTTCACTTTTATTTTCAGCCCACTTTTGGAGAGTATCCCGCTCACCATGATATGAATAAAAAGGGACACTAAATCCGCATGACGTTTTTACTGTTTCAATTCTTGCGTGTACAATTTGACGTGAACCAGGAAGTATTTCAAAATGTTTAGCCATATTATCCCATTCCGGCGATTCAGGCAATATTATCTTTCCTTTACCATATAGTCGTAGAATCATAGGAGGTCCTTCAAAGGCTAAGAACATAAACGTCACTCTACCGTTATCTATTAAATGGGCACTCGTTTCATTTCCACTACCCGTTAAATCTATATATGCTACTTCATTTGGTGAAAATATCCTCAGAACATCATAGCCTTTTGGAGATATGTTAACATGTCCCTCTTCATTTAGAGGTGCTGAACCTACGAAAAAGATTCTTTGTTTTTTAATAAATTCTTCATGTTTTGGAAGTATAGATGAATATACAGTTCCCAATGAAATTCCTCCTCGATACACAAATTTAATAACATTCCATTTAGAGAAGCGTTCGTCAGCGTATTATAAAATATGAAAGATGTTCTCCATACATACCTCTGATGTAAGAATGCAACTAATAATAGACCGTTGTTCTTTCCTCAAGTAAGGTGCTTAAAAAGGGACACCGCTTCTACGTTGCCCCATTTAGTACTAACCTTTGTGTATTCTTAACATTGAGTTAGCGTTTAACTGAAATTCATAAGGAACTTTAACTTCTTCAACTTTAAAACCATTACTCTCCAAATAACTAGTTACTTTTTCTAAATGTTCATATCTTTTTCCTTCTAAATCTACTAATGGAAAAATTCGAACCTCCTCTTTCGTCACCCTTACCAATTCATTTATTGAATCTATATGAAATTGGTAATCTAATCGATCTCCATACATAAATAGAAAATGGGCAGACAGAAGTATATCAAACTCTTCATTCCCAAAGGGTAAAGTTGGCAGTGTAGCGGGAATGTATTTTTTGTCGGAATCTTTCATATCCTTGGAACATTCTTGCAGAGCATTTAAACGATGATTCCTTAGCCCGTCAATATCCTTGAAATAATCCCATTTAAAATTCTTTTGGGCTTTATGCATATGTTCCATAGCATGGTCAATATCCTGAATACCTTTTCTTCTTAGGTCTTCAGTAGAATGAAAGTAGGCAATGTCACAGGCTGTTACATCTAAACCTGATCTGTTACCTACTGCTGTAAATGAACAAGCCCCAGCTGGACAATCAAGTATTTTCTTTCCTTTCAAATCTTCAACTTTAAGCAGGAACATATTCAAGTATTCTTCATATGTTCTCCCAATAAAAATAATTCTCTCTAGATCTAACTTTGTACTCTGCTCAACTTCGCTCATCTAACCTCACCTCATCTATAAGATTACAAACATTTTATCATAATTAAATGGTAACTTTAACCTTTTTTTAGTGAGTTTCCAATAATAAAAAACGCATGACTTTTAAAATATTGTCATGCGTTTTTTATTAAAACAGGTATTCCAATTTTTCAATTTTCATCTTCTTAAGGCAATGATTAAGGACATTTTTATCAATTTCATTCACTAGTGAGTATTTCTCTTTATAAATTGCATAAATAATTTCTGTTACTTCTTCCTTACTTAGTTTAGTTTTGTGTAAATTCTTAATAAAAAGATTAAGTGGTATTTCTTCCACCTCATCATGAAGTGCTGGTTGTAAATAGTTGATTTCGTCGTATATATCATAGTTATTTCTTAAAAAAAATCTATTTCTTTTAATGCAATCTTCCCTTTCTTTCTGGGTATGTACCATTTCTTGTGTTTCGGTTTCCAAGATAATAGCTCCGAGTGATGAGTTACCCGCTGAAATGGCATCTTTCTTAAGTAACTCTTCTATTTTCAATAGTGTTTTCGTACCTAACCCGTTACTTCGCACATGTGGGTTCGTTACAATGTATACAATGAATCCTGTATTCACATTAGCAAAATAGTGCCCTGTTGCAAATGATACCAGTTGATCACCATCTAACCCCATCAGGAAATGAAAATGATTGGGCTTATTTAATTTTGTCAATTGCAAACTTCTGAGAAAAACCTCTTGTGGTTCTCTCACTTCAATTGGAAATGCTTGATCATATAATTTCATAGCTGTTTCAAAGTAAAATAAATGATTCTCTGTCATTTCGATCCATTTTATTGCCATGATATATCCATCTCGTTTCATCTATTTCATGCTGGGAATTCAACTTGCTCTTTAAACGTTTAGACAAGTTACAATTACAAGTCAGCCTGTACCTCTTGTACCGTCTCTTCTACTTCAATTCGACTGATTTTTTCACGACCGTCTTTTATTGCTTTCAATGTTTTATGAGCGATTGCTAGAGGTAAACGGCAGAACAATAGTATGGGCCTTTTATTGATACTCTTCATATATTCATTTGCCATGTTTAAATTTTCATTGGCATATGCCATTAACTCAATCTGACTCCAACCATTTGGAAGAAATCTTACCCCTCGCTGATCCAAATCTTCATCCTGGTTGCGCAAAATATTAACTGCCTGTAATCCCCGTCCATATCCAATGGCTAAATTCCGATCTGTTTCAATTCCGTCATGCCATTTCCAAAGATCTGATAACATAACCCCTACAAGACCAGCAACATAATATGTATAGTCATCTAAATCTTCTCTTGTTTGGATTTTCCAATTAGCCTTTGCCCATTTCGCCATCCCTGCAGCCATTTCGCTTGTTGCTTCTTGTATATTCTTTTTCGCCCCGTCTGGAGCTAGCAATAGCCAATCTGCTAGACGCAATGTCACTTCTGGTAGTACTTCAGCATATGGGCCGACTAAAGCACTATATTTTTGATGACTAAAATTATCTTCAAGTAATAACTGGCTAATCTCTGAAAGTAAATAAGCTTTCACATCATTAGGCATTTCTTCGTGGTCTTCAATTTCATCAATAGCACGCATTGCTAAGTAAGCCACTGCTACTGCATCTTTCAATTCTTTCTTTAAAAACATAATCGGTATGTAAAATGTTCGACTTGTTACCTTTAGTACTTCCATTGCCTCTTTAATCAATACCTTTTGTTCATTCATCAATAATCCTCCGTTTAGGTCTGAAATTGGTGCATTCCTTACACAAGCATTTGTCTAGATGGTAGAAGGTGACGAAAAAAATGAACACCATAATTATCATAAGAATGTATATACTAACGAGTATATCTTTGGTAATATTTTGAAATATAATCCTACACATCTGATGTGGACTTTCCAATTACATTTCATTTGATTTTCAGAAAAAATATACCATTTTAATAACCAATTTCCTCGACTATCTACTATTTCATCATACTAATTATTTCAAATAAATGAAACGAACTCAAATATTTTCTTTAATAAATAAACGAAACTTTTAAGTTTCCAATTTTGTAATTAGATCGTTTAGTTTTTGATGTGCGTATTCCACTTAAGAAGAATTCGTTTTGCTCACATTATTTGAATAAAACAAGACTGTCATACAATTAATAACATGCTATGATTATTAAATCAGTGTGTAGAGATATTGGTCAAATAATATGTTCAAAAATATATGCCGCAAGATACATCTGCCATCTGAAATATTCATTTCGGAGGGTTCAACTATGTATAAGGAAGATAGACTTCCTCAAAATTAGAAGGAAGATAAAAATTAGAGTGACATAAAATAGAGAAACCCAAGATTAATTGGATTCCTCTATCTAAAGATGATTATTATTTAGCAACATCACGGTTCCAGTGACGATGACTAGAAATAGCTTGTACAAGGTCCTGAGCAAATTTATTCATATTTTCATCTTCAAGTATTACTCCCGGATTGTCTCCCATCACACCCTTTGGTAGCCAGCTAATGCCTTCACTTGACGCCCCGATGGCTTTGAAATGAGAGAATGCTTCATTAATAAAATAGGCAGCTTGTTCTTTGAATTTTTGACTTACATCTTTTCCACCAGCAGCATAAATAGCATCAAACAGCACTGAATCGCTAGTTAAGAATGTATGATCAACAATTAGTTCTGTGCCATCAATCCCTTTCTGAATTCCAAGTTTATCACTGATCACTTCAACTATAATTCCTTCTGCTTTTAAAGCATGACAAACCTTTACTACATCTTCCCCATTAAAATTAGAGCCGATAATGACTCCAACTTTGCGAGTATTCGGCAATATTTTTGTATTTAACTGACTTAAAGCAGGAGAGGTTTTTGTTATGTTTGATCCACCCTCTTTAGGTGGTGTAGCACCAATTGATAATGCAACGACAGAGGCTAACTCTACATTAACATTCGCAAACATATCAACTACCTGCTGCTGAACAGATTTGCTTTTCACTTTTCCCAGCTCAAAGGAAAACGCATCAATAATATGTTCTTTCTCAGGTTCGCTCATGCTGTTCCAAAACATTGTAGCTTGTGAGAAATGATCTTTAAAACTATTACTTCTACTTTGAACCTTGCGCCCCTCTACTTTTTCCTGATAATGCACATAACCTCCTTCCTCTTTACTTGCAGGATCCGGAGTATTCGCTGCTAGAGAATTTTTATGATAGCTTACCTGTCCAACGTTAATGGTTTGACGTCCGTAGCCATCCCGTTGATTATTATGAAATGGACAAACTGGACGGTTTATTGGCAGCTCATGAAAATTCGGCCCTCCAAGACGAAGTAATTGTGTATCTGTATAGGAAAATAATCGCCCTTGCAGCAATGGATCATTTGTAAAATCAATACCTGGTACGACATGACCTGGATGAAATGCTACTTGCTCCGTTTCTGCAAACACATTATCTACATTCCGATTTAATGTCATCTTTCCAATGATTTTGACTGGTATATCTTCTTCAGGCCAAATTTTTGTTGGATCAAGTACATCAAAATCGAATGTAAATTCATCTTCTTCAGCAATTAACTGTACACCTAGTTCATACACCGGATAATTTCCGGCTTCTATTGAATCCCACAAATCTCTGCGATGAAAATCAGGGTCTTTACCGGCAATTTTTTGTGCTTCATCCCACACTAGTGAATGAACACCTAAAACAGGCTTCCAGTGAAACTTTACAAAATGTGCTTTCCCTTCATCATTCACAAACCTAAATGTATGGACACCAAACCCTTCCATCATTCTAAAACTTCGCGGAATGGCACGATCTGATAAATGCCACATGATCATATGGGCTGATTCTTGATTATTTGCTACAAAATCCCAGAATGTATCATGAGCACTTGCTGCTTGAGGAATCTCATTATGGGGTTCCGGCTTGACGGCATGGATTAGGTCCGGAAACTTAATGGCATCTTGAATGAAAAAGACGGGTATGTTATTTCCAACTAGATCATAATTTCCTTCTTCCGTATAAAACTTTGTCGCAAATCCACGAACATCTCTTACTGTTTCAGCTGAACCACGTGACCCCGCTACTGTAGAAAACCGTACAAAAACTGGTGTCTTTACAGCTGGATCTTGTAAGAACTTCGCTTTTGTATACTTTTTCATTGATTCGTATATTTCAAACTCTCCATGTGCTGCAAATCCACGAGCATGAACAATCCGCTCAGGAATCCGTTCATGATCAAAGTGAGTCATTTTTTCACGAAAATGAAAGTCCTCCATTAATGTTGGTCCGCGTTCACCAGCTTTTAAAGAAAACTCATCTTCTGACACTTTAAGTCCTTGATTTGTTGTTAGTTTTTTTTCTTCATCCCTAACTCGGAACTGTTCCAATTGTTCATTTTTATTGTTCTCATTCTTTTTTCCGTTGCTATTCATAGAAACGCTCCTCCCATATGTTCGTTATATGTAAAAAACATTACATTACTTCGTACCCTCATATGAGTAGGAGCAAACGGGACTTTTGGAAAATCTCTATTTAATTATTCATAGTATCGTTTCTTTATAGTAATATATTAAAGTGCTAGTCATTTCTCTTAGTGGTTCAACTTATAAACATATTGTTTAGAGTGTTATTTAGATTCATAGCGAATCATTGTCCAAAATCCAATATCGCTAAAGCCCAATCTCTTGTATATTTTTCCTGCAGCAGGATTATCGTAAAATAAACAAAGTGATTTCCCCTCCGATAATAATTCATTGCAAAGCTTTTCCATACATTTTGTCGCATATCCCCTACGTTCATAGCCTGGTCTTGTCCCTACACCAACGATCATCGCAGATTGAGAGTTTTCCGCTGTCGAAGACGCTGAGGCCACCATTATTCCTTGTTCATTTCTGACAATATACGTTCTCCCTGTTTTATATGTTTCAGCACGTTCTCTTGCTTCAACACTAAAAGTACCTGTACTAAATTCAGGTATTGACCGTAACATCTCCACATTTTCTTCATAATTTAAAGGCTGTAATTTATCTACTTGTTTCATTTCAACTTCAGAAACCTCATAACTTAAACTTGTGCATTTAGCATAATATGTTTCACTATGTTTTCTAACCTTTCTATTTATTAATCGATGAAGAGGCTCAACTACATGCTTTAAACCACTTATTTCTATTTGATCATGGTTATTGTTAATAATTTCTGCAAAGCCTTTTATATCATAATTTTGTTCACTAAAAGGGATATAATTTTTGTCGTAACGTAATAAAACAGCAATCAATCTTTCGCTTTGAAATTGTCCCCAAATCTCTTGAATATCAGAATCATATCCAAATGCTTCAATATCACCTATAATAAATAAATTTTCTGCCGGCTTATGACCAATTAGCTCCATTACTACTTCATGGTCTTCTTTATTTAACTTACGAATCATTTTACTTCCCCCAATTTTTTGCCATTCTCTTGATAAAATTTCAAATTTACACTTTTTGTTCATTGTACCTGTTTCCAATAAGTATATGGTCCGTTACTTTTTAGAGTTGCATTTTTTGGTATCTGTTTAATGATCAATAGGAGATTAAGCATATCAACAGATGATGCCAATGAGTTTAGTAGAATTAAAAACTTCAATATTGGTGTTAACAATCCAAACACACTTAATAATAATGGTAGAATGACTGAAATAATGATGAAAGGAGCAATTGTAATGAGAATATATCTTGATTTTGATATCTCTTCTTCTGTTATCACAAAACCACCAAACATCGTTATCCCTACAAATGTTTTGTCTGATTTATTAAATTTCGGAATAAAAATCAAATGCAGCAACTCGTGAAGCACTAAAAGTAAAAATAGCCATAAAATAATACTTAAATTAATTGTTAATGATATTGAATCGGATGTCAGTCCAAAATCGCTCAAAGAAATATTGGAAAAAACATTTATTACTCCAATAGCGATAATTGCATTGACTATCATTAAAGGGACAGATAACAAAATTGAGCTAATTAGATTCTTTGGTTCTTTTATAGGTATCCACCCGTTACTAATCAGGTCCAAATGTAAACTTTCTTTACTTTTTGGAAACTTATTAAGTATCTTCATTAAACTCCCCCTTTAAGTATCTTCCAAACCACTTATCCATTTTAACATAAATATCCAATTTCCTTGAAGAAGTTATTCTAGAAAATAGCTCAAAAATATCCCTTTATAATGACAGATACTTGATAGTGAAGATCAAAATTTAGTTAAGAATTTCCTATCTTGGCAGGATTAAAATTCTTTTTGTTGAATACATTTGCATTATAGATGAATAAAGAGGAGACAAAAAATGGATAAAAATTATGATAAATATATTAACAATGCAATTGATTGGGCTAAAGGTCATTTGAATTCTAGAGAATATTGTTATATTTGCCTGGCTTTTGTAGAGGATGCATTAGAGAGAAGTAATAACATTGAAATCTTTGGTGGAGATACTGCAAAAGAATCTGCTGACTTATATGAAGCTAATATGCATACTAGTATGCCTCCTAAGGGAACCTTTGTTTTTTATGATTGCTTAGGAGTAATTAATGGTGAGAGAAAAAATTGGGGCCATGTAGGCTTGTCTATAGGTAATGGAGAGATTATACATGCTTGGGATAAGGTGAAAATTAATAACTACCTTGATGTAGAAAAATTAACTACTGCTCCAGGTTGGGAAAAACCAAAGTTCATTGGATGGGTAGCACTTGAGCGTATTATGGTTGGATATCAAAGCAAAATTTATTAATGAAAAAGCGAATGTGTAAAAATGTACTTGAACAAACATGAACGTTTAACAAGACAATATAGAAGCTTGGACTATTAAATTAAAATATATGTTAGGACACCAACTTTTTATAGACTAAAATAATGCATCCACAAATAAACGTTACTGCAATAAACGTTATTATGTATAGAAAAGGAGAACTACTCTTTCCAAAGGAAACTTCATTCTGAAGTGTATCAACCCTATCCCACGCACCCGCTATATCTGGTTTGTAATTCCTTGTTTTTATATAACCGACTACCATCATAGTAACCATATAGGCGACATGAATGACAACTGAACACATAATTGCTTGAATGACTGTTTTCATTTTAGATTCCCCTTTCTCAAATATTTCAATTTTTTCTTACTACTTAGATTATTCCTCAATAAAACTATGTATCAATTAGCTATAAAGTTTCAACTTAATATTCACTTAAATTTTTTATGATTAATACTAGTTCAGCCAAATCATTTACTGTGAAATCTGCTTTAACATTTTCCCATTGAACATCTTTTTTCCAAATTCCTTTCATACCAACATTTTGAGCAGCTTTAACATCATTTTTAGGATGGTCCCCCAAAAATATGCTTTGTTCAGGTGATGCATTAAGTTGCTCTAAGGCTCTAATAAATATTTTTGGGTCAGGTTTCTTTAATCCTTCCAATTCCGATACCAAAATCACTTCAAAATAATTCTCAATTCCTAACGCTTTAATATTATCCATTTGAAATTGTCCATATCCATTTGTTATGATACCTAATTTAAGATTGCTGCTCTTTAATTCTTCCAACATTTGAATTAAGTTATCAAATGGGACACAGTAATCTTTAAATTCATTGATATAATCTTGAAGCAAGCCTTCCCATGTTATTCCTGATATTTGGAATTCTTGAGATAATTGTTGATATACTTTGTCTTTCCAAACATACCCACGATTGTCGAGTTCTATAAATCTTGAAATGTATGTCTCTTTTGGAATATGATTTAGGCATTTATTTAAACGCTGGTACTGATTATGTATGAATCTTTTTATTGACTCATCTCGATTTAACAAAGTTCCATCTAGATCAAACAAGACGGCCTTAATCATTTAACCAACTCCCTTATTTAATAATTCTTTTTAAATCCTAAAGAGTAGTCAAATATGAAAAGCACGTTAAAAAATTAAAACGCACCTATCAAGATAAATTATTTAAGTTTATATTACTTCATATATTTAGCAACCAACTCATAGCATCTTTCTCTTGTAAGAGTTGCTTGTGTTGCTACATATTCTAATGATTCTGTCGATCCACCTTCATATTTTAGTGAAGCTACTTTTGCGGCTTCATCTCTGTGTGTTACCCAGTCCCTTTGTTGTTTTCTTATCTCTCCCATTTGACCTGTGTCAAGCTGATCTTTTAACACTCCATAGATTTCGTTCAATTCCTTATCCCACTTTTTATATCTTTCCACCTCTTGTTCTTCCATCTCAACCATTGTTGTTTTAGCTTCTGTGTATCGGTCTGATTCTTCCATTTCATTTAGTTTCTTGAGATATACATCCTTTTTACTTTCCATCACTTCATTGCTGGTATTATCGGATTTCAATGGCTCACCATCTTCATTACTTGTAGATGCCTTTTTTGACATACCTCCTTGTTCTTCTAGCTGATTTTTGCCGTTTTTCTCATCAAAGGAATTTTCAGTTTTCCTTTCATCTTTATTTGTTAAATCGCTGTCAGCATTAAGAGCGGAGTTATTATTCGAAGATTTAGCATTTGATTCAACAGATGACTCTCCACATGCAGTCAATAAACCCAATCCAACTGTAATAGATACTATTAAATATATACGACTACTAATCATTTAAATTCTCCTTGTATACAATAATTAATTCATAAATATTAACGGTGGATATCCAGCCTCCCCTAAAAAATATGTAACTAGTGTAAACATTAACATAAGGAACCCTGTTAAAATTATAGGCAATGATGACAATTTATTTGTATGATATTTTAATATTAATACTCCTACCATAAGGCTTGTTGAACTTAGGAATAAACACAAGATAGCACCTATTGCATTATTCATTTTAGATAAAATCGCACTAAAATACAAAATTAGGAACGTGGATTGTAGGATTATTCCTATTGTAAATAAACTTCTCACCATGACATCCTCACCACCCATAAGTCAATAATTCATCCCTTAACCTTAATAACTATTGTTTCAAATTTCCTGACGCTGCTCAACTGTTTAATCCAAAGATAACTAAAAAAGCACTAACCTTATATAAGGAAAGCGCCCGATTATAGTTTTTTAGTGTTTCTTAATAGCCTTTATAATCAAAAAATTAGGTTGTTTTATTAGCCGCTCATAACTCTCGGGATTTAGTGATTTGAACTCTATTGTAGGCTTAGGTTCGACTATTCCTTCAATCGAAAAATAATCCAGTGTTTTATTTATTATTTCATTCAATGGCCTTCGGTAAAAAGGAACATCTATTAATTTCCCTTGCCTTTCCCACTGGTCAACAATTAGCTCTTTAGAAAAATACTCTTGATTTTTGGAGAATTTAATATCCATAAATGGATGGTGTATGGAAAATTGTAATATTCCTCCTGGTTTGATCATCCTTTGAAATTCACTAAAGGTTTTATCCCAATCTTTAATATAGTGAATGACAAGTGAACTGATTATGTAATCAAAAGATTCATTTTCAAAGGGTAATTCTTTTTCTAAGTCTAAATTTAAAACTTTCGCTCTGTTTCCAACACGCCGTTGAGTGGCTGCTACCATTTCCTTACTTATGTCTGTGGCAGTTACTTCTGCACCAAGTTCTAGTAACTTGGCTGTATACCAACCTGCAGCACAGCCTGCATCTAACACTTTCATGTTTGTTAAATTTTTTGGGAGAAGATTTACCATTGCAGGTCTTTCGTAATGAGCATTAAATGCATTTTTTGTATCAACATTATGTTCATAATCGCTTGCAAGCTGGTCGTAAGCTGCTTTTACGCTTATTTCCATATCTATCCCTCTTCTCTATATCTATCAAATTTTTCAACACCAAGTCCCATCTTTATACTTTATACGGTTTCCATAATGCACATGCCAATGTAGATGCTTATTACTCTGATACTCTCCGATATTAGTCGATACCGTACAAGCGCCATATTGATCATTTACTTGCTTTGACACGATTTGAATAACTTGAAATAAATCTTCAACGATACTTCTCTCATTAATATTAAAGTCTACTAAAGATGTGATGTGTTTTTTAGGGATTACAACGATATGTACATCATAAAAAGGACGGGTATGATAAAAGGCTAAAGTTTGATCGGTCTCTAAAACTTTTTCCACAGTCGTCTTACCGCTTAACACCTTGTCACAATAAAAATCTTCAACACCATTCGCCATATAAACCAACTCCCATTTTTTCTTTCTACTATGATATACGGTGAATTTGTTCTTTCTCCTTCGTATTTAAAGATATATATGCATATTATTTCATTAATTATTGTTACATTTTTAAATTACAGGTTAGAAGTAAGATACTTGAGACCCTAGTTCTCTATTATACAATATTAGACATTCAAGCTCTCTTGACCAGCCCTAATGAAAAGAGCACAGGCTACTGCGCTCTTTTTATAATTTCCTTATCTTATTATAACTTACACAATGTGTTTCTTTACTCGTTAGCTGCTGTTTGTACTGTTTCGGTCTTGGAATCAACACCTAAACCCAAATCCAGCAATCCGTTCCCCTGGTGGCGCCTACTGTAATTTAATGAGATGGTTCTTTTAATTAGTTGAGCGTACACTTCAGCTTCAGTAAGAGAACGGTCAAATTCTTTTTCACATTGTTCAATAATAAGAGCAACAGCTCCTGATACATGTGGGGTCGCCATAGATGTTCCAGATAAGACGGCAAATTCGTTATTGAGATATGTTGAAATAATTTCTTCACCAGGTGCAACAAGATCGATCACCTTATTGGTATTGCTGAATGTTGAAATCTCCTTCTGTAAATTAACCGATCCTACTTGTATAACTTCAGGATATGCTCCCGGATAGGCAAACTCATCTGTTTCATGATTTCCATCCCCTTCATTACCGGCAGCACATACGACAAGAATTTCTTGGCTAATTGCTTCTTGAATTGCCTTATGAAGATCTGGATGATCATCTTTTCCTCCTAATGACATCGAGATTACTCTCACACGCTCACCATTTGGTCCTCGCCATTTTGTTGCATATCGAATGCCCTCTGTCACCCATTTTGTTTCTCCATAACCTTGACCTGAGAGCACCTTCAAAACAAGAAGTTTTGCTTTAGGTGCAACACCTACTACACCTTTATCATTTTCTTCAGCACAAATCGTCCCACATACATGGGTACCATGCCCATTATAATCTTTTATGTTTTTTGGATCTCCCATATCATCTGTTGTAAAATTATACACATCAATAATTTGATTTTGAAGCTCGAAATGACTGGAATCACATCCTGTATCAAGAACAGCAATAACATTTCCATTACCAAAATAACCTTGCTCCCATGAATTAGGTGCACCGACTAATTTAATACCTGGTGGAATAATTTTTGTATCTTTTAATACAGTTTGAATAGTAAAAGGAATTAATCCAACTTTACTCATTGTGATTCCTCCTTTATTAAAAGTGACATAATTCCATATATCCTTATTATCCAATAAAACTTCTGATAATTTTATTTTTTTCGCACCTTTTGTTATAATTTGTATTATAATTTACTTGTAAGCACTGTTTATTGACGTCTTCCTTATAGGAGGCGTCTTTTCTTTTTTGACTTTCTTTTTAAATCATCTATGTTTTTTAACCCAATTGTGATGGAAGAGAAAAGTGTGGCAGCAGCAACTAACAATTTGACAAGAAGCTCTAACCACTCCAACACGAATACCACCTCCTTTTTACACAAATAGCCCTACACAGTAACAGGATGACTGGTAAGGCTGGTTTTCTAAATGAAGAAGACTCTCACTTGGAAATAAGGATATTTATGGAATATATGTCAATTTTAATTGTATCATGACCAAGCTTATTTAGCATTACTATTATGAATTTTCATACAATTATACTGTATACTTGATATGAAATCCCTTACTTAATACCTACAACCACTAATTAAGTATATTTCTTTATAATTAAAATACATATAATTTGCTTGGAGAGAATTTCCTAGTACCAATTAATTTACGTTTATGACATTAAAGCAACCCGTAACAAAAACAACGAATCCCTTCTAGTGATTACCAAATCTTCCAAATTAAAAAATAGACACCAGCTCTTTTGTATAGGGATGACGATCATCACTAAATAGATGCTCTTGATTAAATTGATCCACAATCTCGCCTGAATTCATGACTATTATCCGTTGACTCATCTGGCTAACTGCCGCAAGATCATGAGAAATAAATAAATAAGAGAGATTTAATGTTTCACGAAGTTCAGTGAGTAAAGTTAAGATAGCCTTTTGTGAGATAACATCAAGACTTGCAGTCGGCTCATCTAATACAATGAGTTCTGGTTCTATACTTATAGCACGGGCAATCGTTACACGCTGCTTTTGTCCTCCACTTAATTCATGAGGATATCGATTAGCCAATTCTGATGGCAATCCAACCGCATCAAGAAGCTGTGAAACAAACTGCTCCTTAGAGGTATAGAAGAAATGATTTAGATTCAGCGAATGGTGGTATTGTTCATAAGGGTCAATCAGTGAATCCTTTATTTTTAGTTTAGGATTTAAAGCAGCTGAAGGATTTTGAAACACAATTTGGATTTTATTTCGATAAGGATGCAGTCGACGTTCGTCCAATTTCTCAATCGCTTCACCATGAAATAAAATGGATCCGCTATCTATTTTTTCTACCCGTAATAAGCAACGTGCCAGCGTACTTTTTCCACATCCGCTTTCTCCAACAAGTCCGAGACATTCACCCTTATTTAAGTGAAATGAAACATTCTTCAGTGCTTCCTTTCCTGATTTAAATGTCTTTTTTACCTCTTTAATCTTAAGCAGACTCATACATGCTCCACCTCCTCTAATCCTGATCGCAGACCACTACCTAAAATAGGTGCAGCAGAGATAAGCTGCTTTGTATAAGGGTGACCTGGATGATCAAGGATACGATGCTTATGCCCTTTTTCAACAATTTGTCCATCCTTCATGATGGCAAGTCGGTCAGCATACCGCCTCACATGACGCCAATCATGGGTGATAAATAAAATCGTACAACCTGTTTCTTTTTGCCTCTTTGCCAACAGCTCCAGGATTCTATGACCTGAAACACTATCAAGTGCAGTTGTCATTTCGTCAGCTATGATTAAGTCTGGTGATAACAAAAGAGCGATTGCAATGGAAACCCTTTGCAACTGGCCTCCACTCAATTGAAATGGATAACGTTTGTATAATGTTTCATCTAACCCGACAGATTCCAGAGCGTCAATGGAATGTTGTTTTCTTTCTATTTTATCCTTTATGCCATGTGTTTTCTGGTACTCGTCAAGATGCTGGCCAATTGTTCGAAAAGGGGTGAATGAGCCCTGATAATCCTGGAAAATATACGATACTTTACGTCCACGAATGTTTCTCATGTCTTTTTGTGTGTAGGTCAGCAGATCCTCACCTCTAAAAAGAATTCTTCCGGTTACCTTTAAATTCGGCGACAGCATTTGCCCGATTGCCTGAGAAAGTAAGCTTTTACCGCTACCACTTTGGCCAACAAGCGCAAACCATTCCCCTTCTTTAATCGAAAGAGATACAGTATCTACAATATTCTTTTCTTTACTCGCAATTGATAGTTGTTCAATCGATAATATCACTTACCGCACCTCTTTCTTCACATCAAAAATATCTCGCAAATAATCTCCGAGCATATTCGTTAACAGCACAACAAGTACAATAGCCAAACCAGGATAGACCATTAACTCAGGTCTTGATTGAAAATAAGAACGAGAATCGTTTAACATCGCACCCCACTCAGGAGTTGGCGGCTGTACACCAAGTCCAATATAAGAAAACGCAGAAATAAGCAAAATAATCTTTCCTAAATCAAGGCTGGCCAGAACCAAAACATGACCAACTATATGAGGAAACAAATGCTTGCGCATAATTTTCCATGAGGAAAGTCCATTGATTTTTGCGATTAAAATATATTCCTTTTGAGATTCTGATAATACTGTACTTCTTACTAACCGAGCATAACTAACCCATTTAACAAATACAATCGCAAGGACCAGATTACCAATTCCCGGGCCCATAAGACCGCTTAATACAATTGCGACAATTGTATCAGGAAATGATAGAAATCCATCAGCAATACGCATAAAAATCTTATCAACTAACCCACGTTTATAACCGGAAATAAGACCAAAAGGGACACCAATAATGAGAGCAGCAACTAGTGCCAGTAAACTATATCCAATGGTCTGCTGTCCACCCAGCAATAATCTTGTCAATACATCCCGGCCAAGTTGATCCGTACCAAACGGATGCAGAAGACTCATTCCTAGAAGCCGTCCATCCAGATTGGTCAAAAATGGATCATGCTTTAAGTATAAGAAAGTATAGATTGTAACCCACAGAAACATGATAATGGCCAAAAGGAGCACAATCATTTTCCAACTGGATTGTTTACCTTTCAGTACCTGTAACGACATTGCTTTCATCAGTTGGTCTCCATTTCTTTTAGCTTCAATTCAGGATTTAGATAGCGATACGATAAATCTACACATGTATTCACAACAAAAACGATCATTGCCATAATTAAAATATATCCTTGGATAATCGGATAATCTCGTTGACGAATGGCATCGATCACCAGCTTCCCAATTCCCGGATACGCGAATAATACCTCAATAACGACTACCCCGCCGATTAGACTTCCTAAACTAACCCCAAACACTGTAATTACAGGTGGGAGACTATGGCGAAAAGCATGCAGCACAAAAATACGTCTTTCTGACAATCCACGTGCTCTCGCTGATCGAACAAATTCCTGACTTAATGAATCTAGTAAACTTGAACGTAGTAAACGAACATAAACACTTGAAATAGCTAATCCAAGTGTAAACGAAGGTAAAATTATCGACGAGAATCCGTCCCGTCCCATTGTTGGGAACAAGCTAAATCGTACACCAAATAGATCAATTAAAATTAAACCTAACCAAAAACTTGGTACAGCAGCACCAAGTATTGATAATGTACGACTTACTTGATCAATCCAGCTATTGAGATAAAGAGCAGAGAGCGAGCCTAGTGGAATCGCCACTGCCAGCATGACAAATAACGAACCTAACGATAATTCGATTGTGGCTGGGAGACTTTGCAGAAACATTTCCATGACAGGTTGACCTGTAACATAGGATGTACCTAAATCCAACTGGATGAATTTCATTAACCAGTGTCCATATTGAGCAAGCAAGGGCTTATTAAAGCCCATATCCTCTCTCAATTCCTCTACCTGCTCCTGACTAACTGATAACTCATCGACATTTAGAATTGTTAAGACAGGATCTCCAGGAGCTAATCTTACAAATAAGAAACTAACAAATGTAAGAAATAACATAAAAAGGAGAACTTCAATGAATTTTCCTGTAATAATACGAAGCATATTACTTCACATCCAGTTTATTGGTAATCATGTAATATTCACTACGTGTGGTTACCCACTTTTCCACTTTGTTTTCGTTATAAGCAACAATTGTAGAAGGATGTAAAACAAACGAGTTAATCACATTTTCATGAACATAATCTGCTGCCTGCTCTGCAAGCACAGCACGGTCTTCTTGGTTTACTGTTTGGTTCAGCTTGTCAATAATTTCCGTTAACTCCGGCTCATGGGCACCACTAAAATTAAGTGCACCAGTTGGATGATATGTGGCATTTAAATAATAGCCCGCATCTCCACGAGGAGCTGTTAAATTACTATAGGTAGCCAAGTCCCAATCACGATTTGACGCCATATATTCTTCCGGAATATCAATCTGACGGATTTCTACATCAATTCCAATTTGTTTTGCATCAGATTGAAAGACTTGAGCAATTAAAGGTAAATCTGCTCTAGCACTATAGGTTAATAGAGTAAAAGAAAGTTCCTCTCCGTCTTTTTGCATTTTGCCATCCTCAAGTGTGTAGCCAGCTTCCTTCAAATACTTAATTGCTGCTTCTTTACCTGTTTCACTTTGTTTATATGATGGAGCAAACGGTAATGATGGAGCAAATGGACCAACCGCAGGCTCTGCATAACCTAATAAAATCGTATCCACAATCTTTTGGCGATCGATCAGTGCATCAACAGCACGGCGAACATTTACATCCTGTAAGCTTTTTCGCTCCATATTCATGGTCATCTGATGAACGCGGAATGTCTCTGTTGCTTCCACCTTCATGCCTTCTTGTTTGCTTAATGAATCTAAGCTTTCAACCTCTGGACGATACACAATATCCACTTCTCCAGACTTAAGAGCAAGAGTTCTGGCATTTGCATCCTCATTAAAGGCAAACGTAACAGAATCAAGATTCGATGGTCCGTCCCAATAATCATCATATCGTTCAAGCTTAAGATTGCTTCCCGGCTCAAATGAGGTTAAAGCGAAGGGTCCTGTCCCAATAGGATGATTTATAATGTCTTCTTCTGTAACATCTATAATAGATACATTTGGGTTTACAAGTTCAGAAATAAATTCAGGGAAAGGCTGCTTTGTTTTGATATGTAATGTATATCCATTTGCCTCAATCGTATCAATTTTCAATGCATTTTGTATCGCAACACTTTCTTTAAGGGCACGTTCAAGTGATGCCTTTACAGCATTAGCATCCATCTCTTTTCCATTGTGAAAAGTAATTCCTTCTCGAAGATTAATTGACCAATTGACTCCGTCCTCACCGCTCCAATCCTTTGCAAGCCAAGGGGCAATCGTTAAGTTTTCCTCATCTAATTTTACTAGCGTTTCTGTTATCCCTGCTCTTAGTGGGACATAACTTGTATCAACATGGGGATCAAGAGAATTTGTCGAAAAATTATATAGAAAGCTGATATGCTTACTGTCTTCTTTTTGGCTGCTATTGCTCGCGTCTGTACAAGCTGTTAAGATGCTTGCAATAATCAATAAGATACTGAGTTTCATCATAATTCCACTGTTATACTGTTTTTTACTTCTAATTAATTTCATTATTATACTCCCTTTACAACCGTAATCATTCCGTTTTAAATAATATCGTAATAATTTCGATTTATCAAGAGCTTTATATTTTAATAGAAATTTATTCAAACAACTTTAGGAAAAGCTGGTTTTCAACGATATGATTCATTCTAATGAAACTTTTCAATCAGCTAAGGTTTTAACAAGAAGCGACCTACGTCTCCAAGCCTTGTCGCTAAAAATCAAATATCGAATGAGGACTATACAATTATTAAGAATACGAAAACTGAAACAATTAGAAAGCCTCTAAGTAAACTTAGAGACTTCTTACTAACCTTTAAATTAGCCTTATAGCTTACATTAATTACTCTACCTACAAAAATTCTCCATTTATTAGCTGGTAATCTAATTTAGGATTATGATCCTATTTTTAACTTATCTACGATTTTATTAGGATCATATTCTTGAAACACAGGATTCTCTCCGCAAACCATTAAACCTTGACCCCAATCAACATGGACATTTTTCACAGGCAAATCTGAGGGATCACGATATTGAAAGAGAACATTTCTTCTAGTCCGATTACTTTTGTTACTTTGTGATCCGTGAACTGTTAAATAGTTAAAAAATAACACATCCCCCGCTTCCGCCGGACATGGTGTACCTAGTTCAATCGGATATTCCTTATGATTTAAATAATGCTGTCCCCTATGTTCAAGAGGTCCACTTTGATGGGATTTAGGTATAACATGTAAACATCCATTTTCAATGTCAGCATTGTCCAAATGTACACTAGCAGCCAACATAGTATGTTTCTCATGAGGAAAATATGGAAAGTCTTGATGCATAGGAAAGGCTGCCCCTTTTTCTGGCGGCTTTACTAACATTTTAGAGTGATGTAGTTGAACATTCGGACCGATTAGTTTTGATAAGATCTCTATCATATTCTCATGTAAAATTGCCTTGATAAAAGAAGAATCGTGGTATTCAAGATTATGAAATCCCTTTAATACAAGCTTATGAATTTCTCTTTCCGAAACAAAATCCCCTTGCCATGCATGGTTACTGTCAAGTTTTGCTTCTGCAGCTTTTTTAATAATATTGTCAACTGATTTGCGCATTTCTTCTACTTCATGACTATTAAAAACTCCTTTAACAAGCAAATAACCATTTTCATGATAATATTCAACATCATTTCTTGTTATCATTTTCTCTCCCACTTCCATCAAATAAATTTGTTTACAGCTAGTTGTAATCCCTAACGTTAAATGTCTTTCACATGGATCGATTGAGAATGCTAAAGTTTAGTCCTGATTAAGAGAATTCTCTATGTGCTTCTTCAATATGTTACATTCTAATATTTTCTTAATCTTCTTACTTAAGAACTTCATTCTGTTTTCTGATTTGCTCTTTTGATAAGCCTTTGATGTGTCACCAAAATATGCTTCTGCTTTCTATTCTAAGTTTTAGTGGACTGAAAATTTTCCGATCTATTTCTTGTAGAACCACCTCCTCCATCTCCCCAGCCAATCGTTATGAGAAACTCACAAAACTATCTTTTCTTATGTATCCTACATTCTATTGATGCTTTTTGGTGTGAATATGCATTAGACATCTTAATATAAAGATTAGCCAGTGTCTTCCACAAAATAAACCGCTTACATTCCGAGAGTTATGAACGTTTTAGTGATGTCATGTTGTTTATTATCTAATCTAACCTAATAAAAAGTCAATAATTTTCTGTGAAATTCACAAAATACCACTAAAAAACACATAAGAAACTTCATAAACCTTAAAATGGATTATCCACACCTATCCAGTTTAATTTAAACGTCATTTACATGAAATGCCTTTCTTTGCTCAACTCTATTTTTTATAATGAGTAATATGATATCTCTCCATTTCAAGATTGAAACATTTCGCACCTGGCATATATTCAATTAGCATTTTAAATAAAGATTCTCTAAAGCATTTAAAGCATTTGTTGAATGTAACTACTAATACTTTTTTTCTTGTAAGGATTAGGAAACACTTATTAGCTAATCTATTTTTTTACAATAACTCTTATGATAAAAAAAGAGACCAAATGTTTAAATATGGTCTCTTTTTTAATATAAAATAAAGATTTATATTCCAGACAATTATGAAGAATTACAGTTGACATATACCTCTTCTAATTCCAAATTTCATTAAGCTCTTTCCGGAATATCCCAATGAAACGGATCCTTAAACAATGTCCAATCTACATCAAATTCATCACTACTTAATAGACAAGCATCTAATTGTTTCGATACCTCTTTTTCATTCATATCTGTCCCAATAAAAACCAACTGAGTCATGCGATCACCAAATTCCGGATCCCATACAGCTTTAATATGAGGATTTTCATTTAAAATAAGCTCTTGCTCACCAGCTGGCATAGCGGCTACCCAATAAGCCACAGGTTCTATTCCGATAGACGGACCTGCTTGTGAGACAGAAAGAGCAAATTCATTTCTCGTTGCACACCAGGCAATTCCTTTTACCCTCACAATATTTTCAGAAAGTGAATGCATGAGTTGATAAAACCTTTCACTATGAAAAGGCAGCTTTCTTTTATAAACAAACGATGTAATGCCATACTCTTCTGTTTCCGGCTGATGCTCCTTATGGCCGATTGTCAGCTCTTTTATCCACCCTGCAGATTCACTTGCTTTCTCAAAATCAAAAAGATTTGTATGAAGAATATCTGCTGGTTGAATTTTGCCTTTGCTTGTTCTGATTATTCTTGCTTCAGGTTGAAGTTTGCGTAGCACCCTTTCTAAATGCGCCAACTCTTCTTCACTTACAAGATCACATTTATTGATAATCAGAACATCACAAAATTCAATTTGATCGAGTAATAAATCTGCGATTTCACGATCATCTGCCTCGCTTAGGGCTTCTTTTCGGTCAAGCAGACTTTCTCCCGATCTAAAATCCTGCCAAAATCGGTTCGCATCAACTACAGTGACCATTGTATCCAGCTTACAAAAACGGGTAAGATCAATCCCCAACTCCTCGTCTATGTATGAAAAGGTTTGAGCAACAGGAACTGGCTCACTAATTCCTGTAGACTCTATGACGATATAATCAATGTTCCCTTCAGACGCAAGTTTTTCAACCTCGATCAGCAAGTCTTCTCTTAAGGTACAGCAGATACAACCGTTTGACATTTCGACCAATTTTTCTTCTGTTCTTTTTAATCCCCCGCCTTGCTTGATGGTTTCTGCATCTATGTTTACTTCACTCATGTCATTCACGATGACAGCTACCTTTAAACCCTCACGATTTTGAAGGATGTGATTTAAAATCGTTGTTTTTCCCGCTCCTAGATAACCACTTAACACTGTTACAGGAATTTTTTTCATATCTAGAACCTCCTATTAATTTTTAAAATTGCTTAAGTCAATTTTTCACAAGTTATGAATATAGGTATTTATATAAGAGGAAGACAACCTAGCTTCAAATCTATTTTGATAGATCATGTAGAGACCTTTTTTTCACATCCTTTGCCGAAAACCAATGCCAGCCAATTTCTCTCTTCTCCACATAACCTAAACCTGAAATGGATAATGGCAGACAAATAGCAGGACATTCTGTCTGGATACTTCTTCTAAAAAAGAGAATCTTGTTTGCATCCCAATAACTGGAGCTACCTCTGCTGCTATGTGGGATGCAAGATGTTGAAGTGTACAGGGATCATTAAGAATATCTGAAGAAACTAACAACCTTTCTCCTTCTGACTGAATTGAGACAGTCAAATGACCATCTGTGTGACCGGGCGCATGCTGAAGGAAAATTCCGGGATAAATCTCGAAATCTGAAGAAACAAACATCAATTGGTCTTTAATGGTCTTTAACTTCCCAAATTCCATTGATAGCGGTTTGTTCATCCAGTAAGCCCATTCTTCCTCTCGTATCACATAATTAGCTTTTGGAAATACTGGAACACCTTGATGAGACACCCCACCAATATGATCAATGTGAGCATGGGTAATGATAACTGTATCAATATCCTCAGGAGATATCCCTTCATGTTGAAGGCATAGTAGTAATCTTCCTCTCGTTGGGAGATAATCTTCTCCGAATCCAGCATCCACCATTACTTTCTTCTCTCCTGTATCAATTAAAAGAAAATTAAGAGGTGCATCAAATTTATCCGGGATATGGGCAATGAGATCTGCTGGTGTATCAGCAAAAAAGAACTCTTTAGATACCGGGAATGCTCCGTCCGATAATACGGTAATTTTGAATGCTCCGAATTGAAAACTCCAGTTTTCTACTTCTTTTTTCATATAGCACCGCCTATAGAAAGAATGATGTGATGATTTTGCTACGTCTTCAAGAATCAAAACAGCCTCTATTGCAACATGATAGATGGCGCTTTGTTTCACTTTCCTCCTTCCGAGAGATATTTGTGGCAGAACAAATTTTTTTTGAAGATCTTGTTGGAATCTAAAATTAATGTTAGATTATATGTACATATTATAAATCGTAACGATTACGTTTTGCAAGAGGTAGTATTAGACTCTATCAAATTATCTACGGAGGTACTTATAAATGATTCTTTCCAATCAATCTATTAAAAGAAAATTATTAGATCAGGAGTTGAAAATTGCCCCTATTTCTAAAACACAATTTCAACCTGCTTCTGTTGACTTGCGTTTAGGCAACCACTTTTTAGCTATCGATGAAACGTCAGTACCCTATCTTTCATTAGATAAATCTTTTGATTATAGAGAGTTTTACGAAGATAAAATCCTAATTCCTCCCCATGGTTTTATCCTTGGCACTACTCTTGAGTGGATTAAGCTCCCAAACAACTTAACAGCATTTGTGGATGGAAGAAGTTCAATTGGAAGACTTGGACTTTTCATTCAAAATGCAGGCTGGGTTGATCCCGGATTTGAAGGGAACATCACACTGGAATTGTACAATGCAAATCAGGTCCCAATTGAGTTAACTTCCCGCAGAAGAATTTGCCAACTAGTCTTTGCTGAGCTTGATCAGGAGGGCCCTGCTTATTGCGGTAAATATATAGGGCAGGACAGAGCCATTCAAAGTCGAATCGATTTGGATGAAGAATGCAGAAATCAGTATCATCCTGAAAACTTATTTAAGGAGTTTGATTAAATCAAAAATTCGATTAAACGGTTATCACAAGAAAAAGCATGAGAATAAATCACTAATTCTCATGCTTTTTTGGTTGTTTCTATTCATTTTCCAGAGTAACCTCTATATTCCTGACTTTGGACTCTTAACTTCCATTTCTTAACTCACAAATATTTTTCTACGATCATATGCAAAGAAAATCATTATCACACCTAATCCTGCACAAATCATATACATAGATGAATACGAGTAAGTATCAGCTATGGGCCCCATTATGACACTACCTAGTGATACGCCTAAATCCGCCATAGCTATAAATAATCCCAATAAAACATTTCGATTATCATGAGGTAATACAAAGCTTAAATACGTGGTTAACGTAGGATACAACAAAGCCTGAGCTATTCCCATTAAACAGGCACCTACATAAAAGAGAATCGCTCCCCCATTTAGAGCAAAGCTAACACACAGTGCTGCTATTGCTAGTAGAAGCATATTTCCCATCATAAAAGATGAATGCCATTTCCCGTCAGAGGGAATTTTTTTTCTTAAAGTAAAACGGGAAATCACAACAGTCCCCGCCATAAGCATTAAAAAAATACCAGCGTTACTGCTTGTTAGTTGTTCAGCATATAGAGGTATGAAGGTAGTTATCGCACCAAATACAATAGAACCACTTAACATAAGAACACTACATTTTAATAAATACGGATTTTTTACTAACTGACCAAATGAACTGAACCTATTTACGCCTTGAAAAGAGTTTTCCCTTATCGTTTCTGTCTCCGCTTTATCTATTTGAGCACTATAGCCCACCAGCCCAGTAATGACAGCAATTGATATCATTACTAGTGCAAAGTATTCCCTTCCTCCCTGCCATATCCCTAATGCAAGTAATGGACCAATAATTCCTGGTATATATGAAAATAAAGAATAAAGAGAAATTCCCTGAGAGCGATCTTCTTCTGGCAGTGCATCAATAATTCCTAACTGTAATGCCATTGAAAAAAAGGCAGTCGAAACGCCTTGTAACATGCGAGCAACCAGGTAGCCACCTAGTCCAGTAATCGTATATAAAATCAAGGCCATACCATTAATAATTAGAATAATTCTCAATACTTTTATCGGTCCATGCTTTTGAATAATATGACCTGACCATGGTCTAAAAAACATGGTCGTAAACATATAAGCCCCCATAATCAGTCCGATTGTTGTATTAGTAGCTCCTAATGATTCTCCTTTTAAAGGAATAAGGACATTTAATAGAGAATTTGCACTAAAATAAAGAAGCACCAAAACATACAACCGTATAAAGGGCCAAGACAAAGCTCCATTCAAGATCGATTCTCCCCCAGTTCTATACCAAATCAAACTAGATAGTTGACATCATTAAATCGTTATGATCGAATGTAATAATCTTCTTGCATACGCTGACTTAACATCCTTTAAGTGTTCGATTTTAATTATTTCTTCAATCTGACCTTCCTTAAAAATAATGACTCTATCACAAATATAGGCAGCAGCTTGTATATCATGCGTAATAAATATATAACTCATGTTATACATTCTTTTTAATTCCTTAAGTAAATCAAGGACTTGTGTTTGAACTGACACATCTAGAGAACTGATTGCCTCATCTAATAAAATACAAGTTGGTTCTGTTGAGATTGCTCTTGCAATACATACTCTTTGAACCTCTCCTCCTGATAATTCATGGGGGTATTTGTTTCGATAAGATGCAGGCAATCCAACTTGATTTAATAGATTCTTACTCTTTTCTCTCATCGCTTGTTTACTATTCTTTTGAATTTTCATAGGCTCCATTATTGCCTCTTCAACGGTAAAGAACGGATTAATAGAAGATTTATAATCTTGGAAGACAGCGCTTATATGACCTAACCTCACTTTTCTATCGACTACATTTCTTTCATTGAAAAAAACATGTCCACGATCAGGCTTTTCAATCCCCATGATCAAGCGGCCTAATGTTGATTTTCCGCTCCCACTTTCCCCGATAATACCAAGACATTCTCCACTGTCACACTCAAAGCTGACATTCTTTAAAACATTCTGCCTTTTTACAGAAAACAAACCGCCTTTTTTATAGGCTTTCTCAACAGAATCAACCCTTAGCAACGACAACCCCTCCCCCTATTAACCTCTTAAAATGACTACTTAAAGCCACTCTAGTAGAAATCAAATATTTCGTATATTCATGTTTGGGTTGTACAAATATAGCTTCAGTATTACCTCTTTCAACAATTTCTCCATTCTTCATGACTAAAATATCATCCGCGATTTTTCTTACAACACCCAAATCATGTGAAATAAATATCATCGAGCATCCCATTCTTTCCCGCAATTTCATAAATTGGTCGACTACTTCAAATTGTGAAATCGTATCTAGAGCTGTTGTCGGTTCATCAGCAATAATAATATACGGCTCCAGGACAAAAGCTAATGCAATCATGATTCGTTGCAACATTCCACCTGATAATTGATGTGGATATTTGTTCATAATTTCAGTGGGGTTTTTCAACATAACGCTCTTCATAGCTACAGTCATGCTTTCTTCTATTTCTTTTTTACTCCAATTGAAATGTTCTGTTAAGGTTTCTCTTAGATGAACACCAACCACACAGGATGGGTCAAATGCACTCATCCCATTTTGTAAGATCATACAAAAATTTTTCCCCCTTTTCTTTCTCATCTCTCTTTCAGAAAGCTGGTTGATGTTTTCACCTTTAAACAGGATGTCTCCAGTTTGTTGCAGAGATGGTCCATTTAATCTCATAATAGCTCGACAAGTCACAGACTTTCCGCTCCCACTTTCTCCTACGATTGCCAGGCAACTCCCACCCTTTAAGTGGAATGAACTATCTTGAATAATCTTTTTACCAGAATGAGCGTCCCATACTTTTAAGTTGTTTACCTCTAAAATATTCATGATCTAATTAGCCACCTTTTTTTCTTGAACATTCGTCTTAGAAAACCCTAATTTATGTTTATTGGTGTTTTTAGAGTTTACTAATTTTGGATCTAAAGCAACTTGAAGTGAATCAGAAAAAAAATTAAACACCGATACAATAATCACGATAGCAAGCCCTGGAGCTACCATTAATTCGGGTCTAGTAAACATCACTTCCCTTGCTTCATTTAACATCATTCCCCATTCAGCATGAGGTGCTTGAATTCCTAATCCTAAGAATGAAAAACCAGAAATTTGCAAAATCATCGACCCAATCGATGCACTAGAAATCACGGCGATGTCAGAAAAGGTAACCGGAATAATATGCCTGCAAATGATGTTGATTTCACTTAAACCGGAGGCTTTGGCGAATTTAATGTAATTCAATTCAGTATACTGCATAACAGATGTTCTAATAATGCGAGCAAACCATGACCATTTGATTAAAGCAAATGCAATAAGGATGTTTTCAAGGCCCACGCCTAAAATACCAATAACCGCTAACGCCATCACATATCCCGGAAAAGAAAGCATGATGTCACATATTCTCATAATGACTGCATCTATTTTCCCTCTGAAATAGCCAGCCACAAAACCTAAGATTGCCCCGATTAATACCGATATAAAGAGAACAACCAAAACCCATAAGACACTTGGCCGAACACCATAGATCAATCTGGACAGGACACATCTTCCAAGGTGGTCGTTGCCTAACAAATACTTCCATGAGGGTGAGGCATAACGCAGACTCATCTTGATTTCATTAGGATCATGTGGTGAAAATACCGGTGCAAAAATGCCAACAATAATGGTGATCATGATAACGACCAAAGATATGAGAGCTAATCTATCTTTACATATGTTTTTCAATATTCTCATTTATAGATCATTCCTTAGCTTAGGATTCATCGCAACATTGATAATGTCAGAAAGTGTATTAAACAAAACAAACGATGCTGCAAGTATAAGAACATATGCCTGGATAATAGGGAAGTCTCTGCTTAGAATGGCATTAACACTCAACGTTCCTAATCCCGGCCAGGCAAAAACATTTTCTACTACGACAGTACTTCCCAATATGATAGGGATTGCCATACCAAATATTGAAATGGTTACTTGCAATGAATTTCTAAGAATATGCAGGATGATTTTCTTCTCTGATAACCCTGATGCCCTCCCATACAAAACATAATCCTCATTTAAATTGCTCAACATAGAGGTTCTCACATTTCTAAAATAAATACCTGCATAGCTGATAGTGATGACAAACACTGGTAAAATATAACTTTTATATGAATCCATTCCGTTTGTTGGCAGTAGATCTAATTGAACTGAAACATACCAAATCAAAATGGATGCTAACAAATACGACGGCATTGCCGTTAATAAAAATGATAATCCTCTGATCGATTTATCAATCATTTTTCCTTCTTTCAGTGCACATATAACACCTAGTAGAATAGACATGAAGATAATAAAAACAGATGATACGACTGTTAACTTTAACGTGTTTATAAATGCAGGACCTATTAATGACCACACTTGTTCTCCATTAATATATGAATCTCCAAAATCTAACTGTAAGGAGGCGAAAAGCCAATCAAAATATTGAAGGAGAAATGGCTTATTCATCCCTAACTCTTCTCTCGTTTGTTCTAATAATTCATCTGTTATCTGTGGAACACCTTGAGCTTGTAATACGACTTCAGCAGGATCTAATGGAGAAAGATTCATTAAGACAAACGTCAAAAACGAGATGATCAATAGTAAAGGTACAGAAATGAGTACCCTCTTGATAATGTAACTTCCCATAGACAAACCCCTTTTTTATCAAAACTAATAAAATATTTACAATTCTAAAATAAAAAAGGAGGAAATTCCCCCTCTCTATTTAAACTCCATTAACTCAAACGGCAGCTCAAATTGTGTTTGCTTGAATGAAAGCCCATTTAGGCTAGATGGGGCTACTACTGTCACACTTCCATTTGAAATAGGGATAAACACTGCTTCCTCATGAACCATTGTCAATATATCTGCATATAATGATTTTCTTGTTTCCTCATCCGTTGACACCATAACTTCATCAATCTTCTTGTACAATTCGTCTGCATTTTCCATGCCTTTGGTGGTATGTAAATATGAAGCATCTGATGTAAAAGCAGAGATAGTACTTTGTGGGTCGTAAGCTAGCCCCCAAGTTTGGTTGAATAACAAATCATAGTCACCCGTTGACCTTCTGTTCGCAATAGAGGTTGACTCCTCACCTATGATCTCCAACTCAACTCCAATTTCTTTTAATGAAGCTTGGATAAATTCAGCCTGAGTTTTTTGAGAAGAAGAATTGCTATCATAATAGAGGTTCATAACTAACTTTTTGCCGTTTTTCGTTCTAACATCACTTCCATTCTCTAAATCCCAACCAGCTTCTTCCAGTATCATCTTCGCTTTTTCTAAATCATAGCTTCGTTTCTTTAAATCAACATCACCATAATTGACGTTCTGAGAAAATAGTGTATTGGCTACTATTTCAGTACCATTCAATATATCTTTTGTAATGGTTTCCCTATCAATTGAATACCAAATCGCTTCACGAACAGCTTTTTCCGTAACTGGATAATCCGTTTTACTACTATTTGCCACAATCATTTTTGTATTCATTGGTTCACTTCTAACAAGTTGGTAATCACCTGAATCAACTAATTGATTCATCGCTTCAACATCAAGGCTATCTGCACCCCGATCATCCGTAAAGACAAAGTTGACTTCTCCTTTTTTCATGGCTAAGAACGTCGTTTCCCCTGCTGGAAGAACTTTAGAGGTAATGGTCTTTATTTTAGGTACACCACCCCAATATTGATCATTTGCTTTAAACGTCGCATACTCTTCTGTTTTATGTTCGGCCAAAATGTATGGTCCAGTACCGTTAAAACCACTTACCCCATCTTTTGTTCCATTATTAATGAAATCTTTAGGGGAAATAAATACATACGGCCTGGTCATCGATAATTCAACCAATGTAGGGTAATAAGGTTCTGATAGAATGATTTTAACTGTATATTCATCTACAACATCCACACTATCAATTTTTGTAGATAACTTAATCCAAGCATGTTTTTCTGCATTTTCTTGTACAGCATCGATATTTTTCTTTACTGCATCTGCGTTAAAAGGTTCGCCGTCATGAAATTTCACATCTTGTCTTAGTTGGAACGTGTAAACTTTTCCATCATCTGAAATCTCCCAAGATTCAGCAAGCAATGGTTTGATTCCATCTTCCGTATTTTCAACTAATGATTCGTAGACTTTCCCTTGAGCAGGCATTGAACCCGTATACATATGTGGATTCATATCGTTAATATCTTTAGCAGAAGCATAGATTAAATCTGTTACACTATTATTTTTTTTAGTATCCCCATTTTTCTCACTACTAGAATTTTCTGCAGAGCAGGCAACTAGAATAGAAAAAAACAATACGATTATGGATGCTAACTTACACTTTTTAACGATCACTGTACTTCTCTCCCTTAACGTTATAAGCTTAAAAACTGGTAACTAAAAAAATTTACATGTATAGGAACCTCTCCTTCCTTTAATTTGTAGCTATTCTTATTTGAAACTTCCTTCACATACCTTTTCAAGAATCTAGCTTTTCACATTTCCTCCTTTTTACTTAATCCTCCACATTAAAACGTAAATATTACGATTTATCGAATAAAAAATAGATACTATTACATTTATCCAACACACAAACCGTAATGGTTACTATTTAAGATAGTACTATGTAAATAAAATACTCGTCAACTACATTTTTGGATATTTTTACCGTTTTATAGATGTACCTCGATACATTTCCATAACTAACTCATTTTTACACAATAAACTCATTTACAATTCGTTCTGCTGCTTTTCTTGCTCCTGAAATATTTCTAGAGACTGGACCAATTTCCAGTTCCGCTAATGCTCCTGAGACAAATAGATGTGGACACCATTCGAGTTTTTGATTGATAATTGGATATCCACAACTTGCACATTTCAAATTTTCGGTATCAATTAATGCTTTTAACCAGGATTCTTCTGGAAGATTCGAGTTGAATCCTGTAGCCAACAATACAGTTTTAGTAGCGAGGCTATTGCCACTTTTAAGATGTAAAACATTTGACTGATCTTGAGAACTGGTCGTTACCACTTCATCACACTTCACTTTTAATGAGCCTTCTCTTTCTAGCTTTCTAATTTTTTGATAAATATCATTCGGCATGGAGCCTCTGTTTCGAGCAAGCTTAATTTGTTCTCTGCGCAAATCATAGTCAGTTATCTTTGAGAATGATTTCATAAACTTCGGACCTAACCATCCTGGGTCACTATCAAATCCGTGGACACGTAGCTTATGCCTGGTAAGAAGTGTCACTTCTCCTGGAAAAATTCTACATAGATTGATCACAGTGTGTGCTGCTGTAATCCCTCCGCCAACTACCACAATGGAAGGTGTTAGTTCACTTAGGTTCGAAAGTTTTTCACTAAAAATATGTTTTACGTCATTCGAGGATTCCTTTACCCACTCAGGAATATGTAGTTTTTCATTAACGCTCACACTAAGAACAAGATTTTTGGTGATAAATGATTGACCATCATCTGTTTGAACGATCCATTTATCAAAATCCCGATATACATGAATCACTCTTCCTTTCTTCCAACATTTTTTTAACTGAGCTTGCTGAAGAACCTTGTCACAATGTTCATTAAATACTTGAAGAGAAGGGCGTTTATATTGACCATAAAAAGCCGTATAATCAGTTGTGTTTTTAAAATTTTGCAGACTAAATACTGGAACATCAATATGATGAACAGACGGAGAACGCAGATACTCCATACCAATCTTATCAGTATATGTCCTCCATTTTTCCATCGGTTCATGATGAGGGTCAATGATTATAAGGTTTTCAATCGTTGTTTTTTCATTCTTAATTAAGTAATTGCCAATAGTACAACCATGAATCCCTCCACCTATTATTATCCATTCATACATAAAAGCTCTCCTCCAAGACAAATCGTAATAGTTACGTTTTGAATTGTACTATACTCCCTTAGATAAGAGCAAATGTTAATCGATTATCTCTTTACAGATAGCTATGAAAAAATCTTCAACTTCATGTAAAATACATGTGATCACTTCTAGAAAAAAATAGTCTATTTGCATTTCATTGAAAAAAAAGATAAAATAACTTTTAAATCGTAATCATTACGTTTTATTCCTATTCATAAATATTTAAATAAGGAGTTGTTTATAGTGGCGAAAAAATCAAAAATTGTAAAAGAAAGAAAACGACAAGAAATGGTGAAAAAATACGCAGAGATAAGGAATGAGTTAAAGGCAAAGGGTGATTATGAAGCATTAAGAAAATTACCAAGAGATTCTGCACCTACCCGATTGCATAACAGGTGTGAAATTACCGGAAGACCTAGAGGATATCTCCGTAAGTTTAAAATGTCAAGAATCGCTTTTCGGGAATTAGCTCATAAAGGTCAGCTTCCTGGCGTGAAAAAGTCAAGCTGGTAACAGCGCCTAAAATTGTTATCAGGAAGAAGGTGTTGAATTGTCATGCTCGACCATATGTATCGTCAGGCTATTATAGATCATTACCGTCATAAGCGTAATTTCAAGGAATTATCAGGTGAAAATGTCCTTAAAGTGCATTACAAAAATCCAACTTGCGGAGATGTAATCATCCTGTTTATTGAAGTTGAACATGACTTAATAAAAAATGTAGCCTTCCTTGGTGAAGGGTGCAGCATAAGTATGGCATCCTCTTCTATGATGACAGTGCTCATTCAAAATAAAACACTAAGAGAGGTTACTTTATTGAGAAAAGCGTTTGAAGAATTAATTCGTACTGGAGAGATAACAAACGAACATATTGATTTAGGAGATAGTATCTCGCTGCAGGGTGTTCATCAATTTAAACCAAGACATAATTGTGCTTTAATGCCTTGGCAAGCATTAGATAAAATGTTTAGAGTGAAGTAACATACCATCCACTCCAATTAATACTAAAAAAGGGCAGTTCCACATCTATTTTTTGGACTGTCCCTTTTTTGAAAATCTATGAAAAAATATAAGGATTTTTTGGTGTATCAATGGTCTCAACACTATTTACATGAATAACAGGTATATAATTTTGGCTCTCTTCCTTTACTTTTAACGTCCCCTTCATCCGAACCCACGTATTCTTGGTTAAGTGAAACTCATTACTATTCTCAAGCTTAAATCCACTTGCATGTGCATCAGCTACACAGTGGGTAACTTGAAATCTAGCAATCACTTTTTGTGTTTTGGTCATAAATTGATCTTCTGCAATAAACCCTTCTATTTCAATTATTTTCCCTTCAAAAACCTCTGGATATTCCGATAGAATCCCCATATAATTAGCAAAACCTATATCATCGAAACGAATAACAGGAAGACTCATCATACTTTTTATGTCACTATCCCCTAGTTTCTTTTGATCTAGACCAGCATATTGGATGCCCCGCTTCACTGCTTCCTCAGCCCCAAAGGTTTTATAAGGCATCATGAGCCCTGTTAAAAGCGGAACTGTAATTATTCCAATAGACAATATAGACTTTATTGAAAGCCCCTCTTCTTCATGATGACATCCCCAAGGACTGCAATGAGTATGATCAGGCTCTGCATCAAGTGGTCTAAAAATTCGGGGAACTTGAAAGAAAAAAAGAATCAAAAAAAGGACGGAAGCGAATTGACTAAAATGAAGATAATTAGGGTGGATAAAGTTTGTCATCTCTCCCGATTGATGCAAAATAAAAATAAAACTGGCAAATACCAATAAAATAAGAGCTTTTATTGCTTGTCTCTTTTGTAAGGTCATTGATGTGTCTCTCCTTTATATCATGGGGTGAGCTAGTAATAAAACGGCAAGAACAGTAACCGTTATAAGTATCGTTAGCGTCATAACAAAACGAAATTTGAAGACAGACAGTAACATGATCGTATTCTTTAAATCTAGCATTGGGCCATAAATTAAAAAGCCAAGTAACGAAGTTTTCGGAAGAAGGTGATCAAAAGATGCTGCAATAAATGCATCCGCTTCTGAACAAAGAGATAATAGATAAGCTAGCCCCATCATGACAAGTGTTGATCCTACTAAACCATTGCCTAGATCTAAAATAGACTTTGTTGCGATAAACGTCTGAACGAAAGCTGCTAGAACTGCTCCAATAATTAAAAATTTTCCCATATCAAAAAATTCATCAATAGCATGTTCGATCATAGCCCGTAATCTCGTTGGCAATGGTTGCTTCACTTGTTGTTCCGGACCATTAGAATTAAAAGAATTCTTCGTTAGTTTCAATTGATTTTGTTGGAATAGAGCACAGATCATGGCTGTTATCATCATAGCAATGATCAACCCTAAAACCATTCGTAATAACGCTATTTTCGTATCCTCACCAAAAGCCATATAGGTAGAAAAAATAACTAACGGATTAATTAATGGTCCTGTTAGCAAAAAACCAACACCTGCAAAAAGAGGCATTCCTTTTCCAACCAACCGGCGAACAATTGGAACTATTCCACATTCACATGCCGGAAATAGTGCACCAACAAGACAACTCATGATAATCGCTAGAAACTTGTTGCGGGGAATGAATTTGCTCAATTGTTCTTCTGACACAAAAACTTGAATAATTCCTGAGATCATAACCCCAAGTAAAACAAAGGGTAACGCTTCTAACAAAATACTAATAAACACCATATTGAAGGTTAAGAAAGAATCTGAAAAAAAAGATTCATTAAGCCTTATCCCCTTATGAAAGTAGAAGAGCAATAAGCAAGAGCCAAGAAAAGCAAAACCAATTAATTCGCTATTGGCTCTTGTCCTCATTCTATACATCCTTTACTTTTCATTTGCATAAATAGTACCTCCCGAAGTACATGCGCTTTTCTGTTTGCTGTCTGATTCAACCACTTTTTCTCACGGATTCAACCACTTTTCTCGCAAATTCAACCACTTTTTCACTCTTTCCAACCAACTTTTCTCTTTTTCCGACCATTTGGCTTGTTCTCATCCCTCCATACGTCAACTTGCTCTCGGATTCAACCACATCTTTATCAATCATTCTTCCATCCCACACCCTAAAAAAGAGAGCCAACAATGTTATGGACGCTCCTTTTGAAGTTTTATAGCCCCCATTTCCTTCTATATTTATTTTTCAGTGTATATTGGCTCCTTAAATGTTCTTTCCCAATCTTGTTTTATTTCATTCGTATCCAGATTGACACCAATCATGACTAAATAATATTCACCCTTAAATGTTGACGGTTCCCAATTCACACGATTCATGACACATTGCATTGAATATGTACCTTCTTTTATATGAAGATATCCCTTTGCCCGGAGCAAATGACTTTTCCATCTCTTTAAAAACTTCTCAATTTGTTTTGTTGTTGTTTGTGTTGTTAGGGGAAGAGAGATGCTTTTTATTCGAGAAAAGGATGTCCGCTTTTCATTTGGTATTTCGTCACTTCTTTTCATGTTCAGCCTCATTACACTCGAACTTTTGCTGAAGAAAATGTCGTTTACATCTACTGCACTGAATGTTGTGAAGATAATTGGTGATAATGCATTTTCTTTTCTTAAAAGCTTTTCTACCTTTTTCTTCTTACCCTCTGATACTAAGTCTGTTTTATTGACGATAAGATAATCAGCCACATTTATTTGTTTTTTTGTTGTTCTAACCAGATCACGGTCTGATTCAAACAAATTATGATAAGAGAGAATATTTTCTGCATCCACAATCGTTACAACCTTTTCTAAGTGAAGAAGGTGAAGTAGGTCAGGTTCTGTTATCGAGTCAACAACCTCCTCTGGATCTGCCACCCCTGTTAGCTCAATAAATAGCACATCCGGTTTACGTCTCAGAAGCGTTAGGAGACATTCCGTAACTTCACTTTTCTTATTACAGCACATACACCCGTCTAGTAATTTTTCTAAATGACTATTTTTTAACATTCCAGAAATACTTTCTCCATCTGTATCTGTCTTTCCAATTTCATTCATTAAAACTGATGGGTTTATATTTTTTTCATTACATATATGTAATAAATTCTTTAATAGTGTTGTTTTTCCACTTCCTAGGAATCCGCTTAAGATATAGACTGGTATTTTGCTCATTACTTTCCCTCCTTTACTATTACAATACATATATACCTAACACAAATCGAAACTATTCCTATTAAAAATAATTTGTTTCTTCTTGACTTATTGAGTAATACAATAAAGGTAGAAAAAATAAAAGAAGCTGATTCAAATGGGTAAGAATCAGCTTCTTGCATTTCATCTATATGAAATTAAAATGTTCTCTTTCCTTATTCTTTTACAATAATTAATTCTTTTTCAACTGAAAGTAAGTTTGAAACCATTTTGTTAATCGCACTAAATAAAGCTTTTACCGATGAAGTCATAATATCTACGTCAATACCGCAGCCCCAGTATATCGTACCATCTTCTGCAGTTATCCCTACATATGAAACAGCTTTTGAACCAGATCCAATTTCTAGAGCATGCTCTTTATAGACTAAATCTTTATAATCAATATTTAAATGATTTTGAATGGCGTTACTAATCGCATCAAGTCTTCCATTTCCCTCACCAACCAACTCATGTATTTCATTATCCATCCGAACGGAAACAATCGTCTCATATTCTCCATTTGAGATAAAATTATAATGAATAAATTCAACTGGTGTATTAATATTCACATATTCATCGATAAAAATATCATAAATTTCATTTGGCATAAGCTCTTTGTGCTTACGGTCTGATACATTTTTCACGCTATATCCAAAGCTTTCACGCATTTCAACAGGCAAGTCAAGACCATAAGATTGTTGAAGGATATAACCGATACCACCCTTCCCTGATTGGCTATTAATGCGGATAATATCTCCTTCATATTCTCTGCCAATATCCATTGGGTCAATTAATAGATAAGGAACATTCCAATGCTGACATTCTTTTTCTTCTCGCCATTTCATCCCTTTCGCAATAGCATCTTGATGGGAGCCTGAGAATGCAGTAAATACGAGTTCACCACCGTATGGGTGTCTTTCATGAACAGTCATTCTCGTCAATTTTTCATATATAGAAATAATTTTTGGGATATTATCAAAGTTCAGTTTTGCATCTATTCCATGTGAAAACATATTTAAGGCAAGTGTAACAATATCAACGTTTCCAGTTCTTTCTCCATTTCCAAACAGTGTTCCTTCAACTCTCTGCGCACCTGCAAGCATCCCTAGCTCTGAGTCTGCCACACCAGTTCCTCTATCATTATGAGGGTGGATGGAAAGGATCACATTGTCTCTGAAATGAAGATGATCACTCATGTACTCAATTTGACTAGCGTAAACGTGCGGCATGGACATGGATACCGTTGCTGGCAGGTTAATGATGACCTTATTTTCAGCGGTAGGCTTCCAAATATTTAGAACTGCATTACAAATCTCAAGTGCAAATTCCATTTCTGTACCTGTGAAGCTCTCTGGGGAATATTGAAATTGAAATTGCCCTTCTGTTTCAGCAGCATACTTTTTAAGCAATTTTGCACCATTTACTGCTATATCAATAATTTGTTCTTCAGATTTCCTGAATACTTGCTCACGTTGTGCAACAGATGTGGAATTGTAAAGATGAACAACTGCTTTTTTTGCACCTCTTAACGCTTCAAATGTTTTACTTATAATGTGTTCTCTTGATTGTGTTAACACTTGAATGGTTACATCATCTGGAATAAGATCTTGTTCAATTAACGTACGTAAAAAAGCATATTCTGTTTCCGATGCGGCAGGAAACCCTACTTCTATCTCCTTAAATCCTACTTCCAATAGCAATTGAAAATATTCTAATTTTTCCTCCAGACTCATCGGAACGACCAAAGCCTGATTTCCATCACGTAAATCGACACTGCACCAAGTCGGAGCTTCTGTAATATACTCCTTTTCAGTCCATTTCAAGCTTGTTACTGGGGGCATAAAGTATCCTCTAGCATACTTATTTGTATTTTCCATGATAACTTCCACCTTTTTTTAAATTAATTTTCAATAAAAATAAAAAAGCCTGTCATCTCATAAGAGACGACAGGCTTAGCCTACGTGGTACCACTCTTTTTGGTTCATATAATAAATAAAATGAACCCGCTTAATGACTTTATTACGGTCGTCATCCGTTAAGACCTACCTATATCAGTCTTACCGCTCCCGGGCGAGTTGGGGAATGAATTGACTGTCTTGCACCAGCCGACAGCTCTCTGAACAATTGTGAATCCTTAATACTCCCGATCAAAGCGTTTCATTATTAGATTTATCTGATTTTTCTAATCTTATAATGAATTTAGAAAATATTCAAGACCTTATTGATATTTTTTTGGGAAAATAATTTCACTCTCTACATTCTTATCATTAGTCTTCATATAAAAAACACCTACAGATTAAAGTTCTGCAGGTGTTTTAACTATTATTCTTTTAAATCTTCAATAGAATCAATGTCCATATATGCAGGAACAACTAGACCTGTTTTTGCTCCTTCAAGGTTTTCACCTAGATCTTCGAAGTCACCTTCATACTTTTCATATTGATCAGCATGTGTTAATGGTAACCATCCAGCTATATGTGCATCGACACTACCATCAGCTACACCAGCCCACATTGGACCAGCTTCAACTTGACTTAGTGTTACTTCATATCCTAAGTCAGTTAATATTTTTGCCACAACATTTGTGCTAGCAATTTCACTATCCCAAGCAACATATGCTAGTTTAACCTCTTCACCATTTCCTTTTTCAGCACCTTCTGTCCATTCCGCCACTTTGTCCGCATTGTCTTCCACCCATGCAGCTGCAGCTTCTTCAGGTGAAGTACCATCTTGAATTGCACTCATTACTACACCCATTTCATCAGGTGTCCAGAAGAATTGATCTAAGACTTTGTGTACACCAGGCAGGTCTTCTGCTAAGCCGTTACGTGCAATAGAATGAATATTTTCTGCTTCCCCATAAACACCCTTAGGATCTTCTAAGTATTTTAAATCAAACTTAGAAAACATCCAGTGTGGTGTCCAGCCTGTCACAATAATAGGTTCTTCTTTCTTATAAGCCTTTTGAAGAGCAGCAGTCATCGCAGCACCTGACCCTTCTACTAATTCCCAGTCAGTTAATTCATACTCTTCAAGAGCAGATGAAGTTGCCTTCATGATACCGGCACCTGGATCAATACCAGTGATTTTGTATTCTACGCTTTCTCCAACAGATGCTGTGCTTCCTTCTGAGTTTGATGAATCGTTTGATGTTTCTTCACCACCACATGCAGCCAGACCAAATGTAAGACCCAATGCTAATGTTGCTTTTGATAATTTTGTAAACATTCTATTGTCCCCCTTTAAGTTTTTACATCCTATTTGGATGAATCTATTAAAAACTTACACGTACAAAACGTACGGAAGTTTTTTATGCTTTTTTCCCAATATTCTGCGTAATTCGATCAAGTATAATGGCTATAATAACAATCGCTAATCCAGCTTCAAATCCCGTACCTGTTTGTAACTGTGTCACTGCCCGATAAACATCTGCTCCAAGTCCGGGAGCACCAACCATTGAAGCAATAACAACCATCGATAAAGCGAGCATGATGCTTTGATTTATACCAGCCATAATAGTCGGCATCGCTAACGGAAGCTGAACCTTTATTAATTTTTGACGAGTGGTTGACCCAAACGCTTGTGTTGCTTCAATCAAGTCTTCTGGGACTTGTTTTATTCCGAGAATTGTTAGACGTATAGTGGGAGGCATCGCAAAAATAACAGATGCTACAACTCCAGGTACAACACCAATATTAAAGAAAAAGATTGCAGGTAATAAGTAAACAAACGCAGGCATTGTTTGCATGAAGTCGAGAAGTGGTGTCACAATTTTACTGACTAACTCACTTTGCGAAGCCCAAATTCCGATCGGAATACCAAGAATAATAGATATACCAACTGATGTTAAGACAAGGGCAATCGTATCGAGCATATTTTCCCAATATCCTAAGTTATCTATCAGTAATAACCCTATAAATGTAAATAACGCAATCTTCCAATTACATACTTTCCACGCGAGTACACCAACAAGAACAGCTAAAATAATCGACGGAATGAAACCGAGACCCAACACAATTCCTTCGACAAATGATTCCAAACCAATTGCAATTCCTTCAAAAAATGGTTCAAAATGATCAACTAACCACTCGATGAAAAAATCAATCCATGCTCCTATTGGTAGTTTAGGCAATAAATTTTCCATTATAAAACCTCCCTTTCTTCAGTAACAGGGAGCTCTACTTTTTCCGTATCGTTTATATACGTATCATTGCCTGCTAGTGCACCAATGACTGCACCTCTGATCACAATTCCTTTTAACCTGTTGTTTTCATCAATTACTGTTACTGGAATTACAGCATCTGAGACATCATCAAAGAGATCAACTAATAAAGTATCAGGTGACACAGTTTTTACGTCTTTTATAATAACTTCATTTAACGAAAGTCCCTTTTCAATTGCTTGTTTTGCATCTTGTGCAGAAACAGCTCCAATTAGTCTTTTTTGCTTATCTACTACATACACAGTAGAGATGGCATGGTCCTGCATCAGTTTTAATGCGACTCGCGGACCTTTTTCTAGCTGAACTGTTTCGGGACGTTTCATCACATGTGCAGCCGTGAGTACTTTCGATAAATCCACATCTTCTACGAATCTTTCAACATATTCATTTGAAGGGTTCATAAGAATTTCTTCAGGAGAACCAATTTGAACGATGTTTCCATCTTTCATTAACGCAATGCGATCACCTATTCGTAATGCTTCATCCAAATCGTGTGTAATAAAAATAATTGTTTTCTCCATTGTCGATTGGAGCTCAAGTAATTCATCTTGCATATCCTTACGGATGAGCGGATCTAATGCACTAAAGGCTTCATCCATTAACAATATGTCAGGATCATTTGCTAAAGCTCTCGCAAGACCGACACGCTGCTGCATACCGCCACTTAGCTGGCTTGGAAATTGTTGTTCATATCCCTCAAGTCCTACAAGTTTCAAAGCTTCCAATGCTCTTTTCTTACGGTCTGATTTTTCAACACCTTGAATTTCAAGACCATATTCTGTATTTTCAAGTACTGATCGATGTGGAAACAAAGCAAATTTCTGGAAGACCATACTTAATTTTTTTCTTCGTACATTTCGTAGCTCTTCTTTGTTCATTGATACAATATCTTCTCCATCGATCAACACTTGACCACTTGTAGGCTCTATTAGTCTGTTGAACATACGAACAAGTGTAGATTTCCCACTTCCCGAGAGACCCATAATCACAAAAATTTCTCCAGGATACACTTCAAAATTCGCACGGTTCACACCAACTGTTGAACCTGTTTCTTTTAAAATCTCCTGTTTTGATTTTCCTTGTTTTAAAAGTTGTGCTGCTTTTTTGGTATTCTTCCCAAATATTTTCGACACATCTTTTACGGAGATTTTTACCGTTTTTTCTTCCATATTCATTTTTTCACCTCTATATATTCACTAGATAAAACGTGACAACCATCAATTTTATTCTGTTTAGCCCTCCATTCAAATGAATTGTCCGTCTCATGTAACTCGCTCTTCTATTATAGAAATATTACAAAAAGATTACAAAGCCCATATATGCTCATATTCGCTCGTAAACTTTGTACAGAAAAAACTGTACGTACTTTACATACTTGATTCTTATAAATCCTTCCATATGCTTCACTTTCTTTATCTTTACTTTCAGATTAGAAATGGGTAGTCTATACATATAAAGTGAGACTTCCATCAGTGGAGGTTTACTTCATCTCCACTGATGGTTAGCGAAACTTATCGGATCTTTACGGGCAATTATCAGTTATTTCCCAATATCTTCTTCGCTACTCTCGAATCTTGTAGTAGAAGACTTACTGCCCGTTAAGAATGGGATAACAGGTTTATAGGATGTGAAAGAGTTTGCAGGAAGGTAAAGACGAACTTGAGAGAGCTCGCGAACGTGTAATTGAAGCAATATCACAAAACATGAACTTATATGGTGTTACTCCTTCGATAGGAAGGCTTTGGGGTCTTCTCTATTTTCAAAATGAACCTATGACATTAGATGAAATGAAGAATGAATTAGGGATGAGTAAAACGAGTATGAGTACATCTGTAAGAACCTTGATGGATCTCCATATGGTCGATAAAGTGTGGAAAAAAGGAATTAGAAAAGATCTTTATGAGGTGGAAGAAGACTGGTACCAAACGTTTATTGATTTTTTCACCATTAAGTGGAGAAGCGGTGTCATGATAAATGTTAACGCAATTGAAAAGTCTCTTCAGGAACTAAACAAACTTCTTGAACGTCCTGGCATTTCTGCGGATGATAAAGAAACGGTAAGACGTGATATTGGGAAATTACATGACGCATTAGATTACTATAATTGGTTAAATAGATTGGTTGATACGTTTGAAACACATGAAATTTTCAAATACATCCCCAAACAGAAAGAAGACACATCGCAATAATTATGGGTCTTCTTTCTTATTTTAAGCGATTAAAATATCTTGTAAAGTTTTATTAAGCGTATCATATGTAAAATTGAATCCTTCTTTTTGAAGTCTTTCCGGTATGACCCAACGACTTTTCAAAACAAGCTCAGTTTCCGTTCGAATGAGGATTGATCCTAACTCGAGCATCCATTTAGGTGCAGGGAAACCAAAAGGAACGTTCATCATACTTCGAAGATTTTGCATCAGTTCTTGGTTTGTCACAGGGTTAGGAGCAGAGCAATTAAATACACCTTCAAGATCTTTTCTATTTTGTAAAAAGAGGACAACCCTGAACAAATCTTCTACATGGATCCAGCTGAATTTTTGATGACCTGATCCTTGATTACCTCCTAGGCCAAACTTGACTAAGTTTTGGTATGGGACCATAACTCCTCCATTTTTTCCCAAGACGATTGCAATTCGCAGAGCTACTTGCCTTGTGTTTGGCAGATTGAATGAAAAAAAGGCTTCTTCCCAAGCAGTCGCTACGTCTACGGAAAAACCGGATCCAACCTCACCATCAGTTTCTGTCATTGGACGATCCTCAGCATGACGGTAGATTGTAGCTGTACTGGAATTGATCCATAATTTAGGTGGAGCTGTACAACGTTTCATTGCTTGTCCTAATTGGTTCGTTGTCATTAATCTTGAATTCATAATTTCTTGTCTGTTTTTCTCATTATATCGGCAATTCACTGATTTTCCTGCCAGGTTTATGAGTAACTCAGCATGATTCAACGCCTCCACAATAGCTTCTTCATTTTCCCACGAAACATGCTGTGGACGTCTTGATATTATGGTTACATCATAACCGAGTTTGATAAATTCCCGCTCAAAAAATTGTCCAATAAAACCCGTTCCCCCGGCTATTACGACTTTTTTGTTCATTTTCACCATCCCTCACATACCATTAATACCTAAAGCTTACCATATGTTTAGTCTGTTAAGGAATGTTAATTGGCGACCTTATCCTTTTAAAGAGTAAGAAGTCTTTTTGTGAATGTCCAGCTTTCTCCCTCTAACATGATACCATTGAAGACAAAGGACATAGATTATTCCCAAATCAATAAGATCCCCACCATAGTACATAACCATCGCACCTATTTCAGCATCATTCCGGGAAACACCTAAAGGTGGATGCACATATATTATTTTTGAAAGTATTCCATGTGCTGCTATAGCTAAAATTAAGATCGTAGCCCGGTATGTAAACGACTTTTTATGTGCTGTTGGATCAATACATAGAATTGAAAAAGTGAATGCATAACCTGCCAAAAACATATGGAGATGAATCAGATTAGCTACAATGACATTTTCATGCATGAGCGAAAAGAGGTCTGTTGAATAAAGGAGCCATAAACCTCCCACATTTAAGATCGTTGTTACGATTGGATCTGAAAGTATCTTAAATGGCCAACATTTTAGTATGGCTGCCACCTTCCTAGCATATTTCACAGGCAACATTTTAAGAAGTAAGGTTATTGGAGCTGACAAAACTAGAAGAAACGGACCCAACATTCCTACCAGGATATGTCCAATCATATGAAACATAAAATGGTGGTGGGCTTGACTTGCTACAGGTCCAACAACTCCCAACCCTATACATACGATTCCGAATACCCAACAATAAAATTTGATGATCGGCCACTTCTTCTTTTGATAATACAAGTATATAGTTGCTGCTAAATAACCTACTCCTAGTATGAAAAGAAATAGTAAAAATAGCTCACTATAAGGAATTGCACTTTCATGGTGAAGATTCTTGATCATATTTCATTTTCCCTCTATTCGCCTTTTCTCGATCTCTAGTCTTATACACCAGTATTATTCCCAATATGATCATGATGATCGCAATACCATTCCAAATCAAATCATAGACGATCACTGTGTCGACATAACGTATTTGGTGAATTCTCATTAATTTGTGTTGAATTGTCCCATCATATAACTGAAAGCCGCCTGACCCAATCAAAGAACCTCCCCACCATCTTTTCAAAGAGAAAATCCCTTTACGGCGTAGATCTGCGAACATAAATAATCCCATCACTGTAGCAAACCAGCTAAAAGCATGAAAAAGTCCATCAGATATTAATCCAATTTCCGTTGTTGATTGATCATAGAAATGATGCCAATGTAATAATTGATGAAATAAAGTTTCATCGATAAAAGCTACAAATCCTATTCCGAAGAAGATTCCAGCCCAAAGGTTTCTTTTACTATCCAAAATGTGAGAACCCCCTTTATATTGTAATGACAATATTAAAGTATTGACTTTACAATCACATTCCTATACCAGTGTCTAAGCGAAAGAAAAAAGGCTAAACTCATTATGATAGAGCTTAGCCTTTTTCATATTTAGCGTCCTTCTTGCATATATTTCATCCACTTTTTTAATCTAATACCACAAATACCATACCCAACTGCTGAAAGAATAGTTAAACCACCAGATAACTGCCATAACAAATCCTGTGAAGAAACTATACTATAACCAACCCCAATAAGACCAATTAAAGCAAGTTGAAAGCATCGTTTCTTATTATTTTCAATAATGGTAAATTGAAAAAGTCTCCTTTGTTCCGTTTCTTTTACCATTTCGTACTTTTTAGGAGCTTGGAGGAAATCAGTAACAGAATGAATGATTTTAAATAGTGGTTGAGATTTTGCCCATTGCCATAAAAAAGACCATTTATTATTTCCTTGTGACTGTAACCATTTCATAAAAACGGGTTTACCTAGCTCTAGCAATTCTTGATCCGGAACTAAGTTGCGTAAATTACCTTCAATAGTGACAACAGCTCGCCCTAAAAATACAAACCTAGTTGGAACTTGAATCGGTAATGCTTGTATGAGATCATTCATTTCAAGTTTTAATTTGAGTAGGTCTGCTTCCATTAGCTGTGATGGATCAAAGGATACAAGCTCTTCCATCAATTTCTCCATCGTTCGGGAATTATCCTGGGAATGTAAAAATTCTAAATGATATAAACATTCTACTGCTTTCGTATAATCTTTTGCTAGTACACTACCGATTAAAGTTTGGAAGTAAGTAGCATCCTTTTTTGAAATCTCCCCGACCATCCCTAAATCTAACATAATAACTTTTCCTTCTGATGAAAAAAGGATGTTCCCTGGGTGAGGATCAGCATGAAACAAACCAGGTTCTAACCATTGTGGAAGAAAAGCACTAATTAACCGTTTAGCCAGCTCTTCCCTGCTAAATGGTAACTGATTAATTTGCTGTTCATCCGAAAGTCTTATTCCCTCAACCCATTCCATGACAAGGATTTTTGATGTACAAAGATCTTTATAAACAGATGGGATTTGCACGATATCAGAGGACGACTTATAGCGCTCCTTAAAATATATAAGTGATTTCATTTCCAATTGAAAATCAAGTTCTTGTTCAATCACCTGCTTTAATTCATTGAACAACACGTTAAAATGAATAAATCCCTTTGGAACTGGCACAAAGTGATCAGCAAACCAAATGATGATTCTTAAAGTACGAAAGTCAGTTTGAATAATGGATTGAATGTGAGGTCGCTGTACTTTAATCGCAACCGTTGTTCCATTCTTCAATACTCCTTTATATACCTCTCCAATTGACGCGGAAGCGATCGAATGTTGATCAATTGATTGTAAATGGTAGTCAAGACTTTCACCCCATTCATTTTCCAATTGTTTTTTAATCTCATCCCAGTTTGAAGGAGGGACCTTATCGGTTAAATCTTGAATTTGACTGATAAAAGCATGTGGAAGCAAATCTGAACGAATACTCAATATTTGCCCAATTTTGATTAGTAGGCCCTCTAACTCAAATAATGTTTTTCGAAACTTCTTACCAATCTCAAGCCATAATTTTTCCCAATCAGAATCAGATTTTTTCCTTAATTTATACCAGTAGATTTTGAGAAAAATCGAGAAAAATAATGTTAAAACTTTGTAGATTCTTTTCCATTTACTTTTCACTGCCATCATAATACCTCTTTTAGATTTAATGACAAACTGCTAGGTAACTCATTATCAATTATTATTCAAATTATACCATTTTTTACTAATCCGTACCCTTAGTTTATCTTTTAAAGGATGATAACCTTTTCAAAAGAAATTAACATTTGAATTCAAAACAAATGTCTTTTCAAATTGCTGAAAAAGGATTAAGATAGGTCTATGAATTGGCAAAGGGGTGAGATCATTGAGACATCGTTTGCTATTTAAATCATTCTTTTTGTTATTGATCTTCATAACTAGCATACATCTCGTTTCAATGTCGCAAGTACATCATCCTATTAGTCTAGGCAAAGTCATAGCCGTAGAAAATGAAGCAGCAACTGGATATACTTTACTTGAAGAAGATCAAAAACATTTCGATTTTTATGGCATTTTACCGGAAATTGCATACACAGTACTAATTGCAATAGCGTTATTGCTTTATAGCTATTTTACTACTTGGAATCAACGAATAAGGCAATTTTTGTATGCTGTTTATTATCAATCATCTTATTTTTCTAAAGATCGTTTATATCAATCTTCCTTAATAAAATCAGTTTAAAAATTGGAGGTTATATAAATGATGTTTATTTTAAGAATGTTACCGATCGTGTTGTTTTCAGTTACAGCCTTAAGTCTTTTTACGTACCAAGGTATTGAAATTGTTCACGCATTTACAGACTATTTCCAAAAAAAATAATGAAAATAAGGGCTGATCCACTGCTTTATGGATCAGCCCTTTTGACTTTTATTTACCTGTTTCCTCTTTCACTTCTATCCATGTTTCCTTTACAGAGCCGGCATCTTGTTCATCAATCACAAACGAACCGTTACTATATCGATCATTCGCTCTTAATGTAGAGACATCAACACTTTCAATAACACCTTTTTCTGATTCAAGGAAAAATTCCTCATTTTGATAAACAATCGCAGCACCGACAATTCGGTGTGGATTATTTTTAAGTTCTCTTAACATGATAAGTCCACGTTTTGCTCTTGAAGACTTTTCAAAGTCATTTATGGACATTTTTTTCACTGCTCCTCTTTGCGTAGCAATGACTAAAAATGCCTTCTTATCCCGTTTTAACATACTTCCGCTTACAACATAATCATCCTGCTTTAAGTTAATACCTTTAACACCTGCAGCACGAGGTCCAACGATATTCACTTCTTCTTCTTCAAACCATAATCCATAACCAAGATGTGTGACTAAGAAAAGATCTTCCTTGCCTGATGTCAGATGAACATCGACCAGGATGTCATCACCTTTAAGATTAACAGCAACAAGAGGTTTAGAATACCTCTGTGCTTTATATACGCTAAGCTCAGATTTTTTCACCATACCTGATTTTGTCACAAATGTAACAAAGTATGGTTCCTCAAAGTTTTTAACTGGGATCGCCTTGATAATTTCTTCATCGCGTTCAATTGGAATAATATTAGCAATATGTTGTCCAAGGTCCTTCCATCGTATATCAGGCAGTTCATGTACCGGACAGTACAGGTAATTACCTTTATTTGTAAACAACAGCACAACATCTGTTGTATTAATGTCGATTTTAGAAAGTAAACGATCTTTTTCTTTCATACCAAAATCCTGCCCATTTGATGCTGCATAAGATCTTTGGCTTGTTCGTTTTACATAACCGTCTTTAGTAACAGTTACGATCACATCTTCAGATGCAACCATGACTTCAAGGTTTATCTTTATTTCTTCAATTTCTGCTTCAATGACCGAGCGACGATCATCAGCGTATGTTTTCTTCACTCTTTTTAGATCATTTTTAATGACTTTAAGAAGGACTTTCTCATCATTAAGAATATTAATTAATTCTTGAATTTTTTTAGCCAGCTCTTCTGCTTCATTTCTTAACGCTGTTATATCTGTATTTGTTAAACGATACAACTGTAATGAAACGATTGCTTCTGCTTGTGGTTCTGAAAATTGATATTTCTTAATTAAATTATCCTTTGCATCTCTTTTATCCTTTGAAGCACGGATTGTCGCAATCACTTCATCTAAGATAGATAAAGCCTTAATTAGCCCTTCAACAATATGCTGTCTTTCTTGTGCTTTGCGCAGCTCATATTTTGAGCGATTTGTCACAACTTCCTTCTGATGACCAATATAGGCATCAAGAATAGAAGGTAGGCTCATCAACATTGGACGGCGATTATGGATTGCGACCATATTAAAGTTATAAGTTATTTGCAAATCACTGTTTTTATATAAATAATTTAGAACTCCAGCCGCATTGCCATCCTTTTTTAACTCAATGACAATTCGTAACCCGGTACGATCTGTCTCATCACGTACTTCGGCAATCCCTTCAACCTTACGTTCAATTCTAAATTCATCGATTCGCTTAACTAGATTTGCTTTATTCACTTCAAATGGAATTTCAGTAATCGTAATTTGCTGTTTTCCACCACGAATCTCTTCTATTTCCGCTTTACCACGAACAATAATTTTTCCTTTACCTGTTTCATAGGCCTTCTTTATCCCGTCAACACCTTGAATAATCCCACCAGTTGGAAAATCTGGACCTTGAATTACCGTCATTAATTCATCAACTGTACATTCAGGTTTATCCATTCGTTTGATGACGGCATCAATTACTTCACCTAAATGATGTGGGGGGATATCTGTTGCATAACCAGCAGATATTCCCGTCGAACCATTGACTAATAGATTTGGAAACATAGCTGGAAGAACTAAAGGTTCCTTGCTTGTATCATCAAAGTTTGGAACAAATTCAACTGTTTCCTTTTCTATGTCACGTAACAATTCTGAAGCAATCGCTGATAATCTTGCTTCTGTATAACGCATTGCAGCAGGTGGATCACCATCAATACTCCCATTATTTCCATGCATTTGGATCTGTAAATTTCTGACTTTCCAGTCCTGGCTCATCCGAACCATGGCTTCATAAACAGATGAATCACCATGTGGATGGTAATTACCAATAACATTCCCAACTGTTTTTGCTGATTTACGGTAGTTCTTATCATTTGTATTCCCGTCAACATGCATTGCATATAAAATTCTTCGTTGTACAGGCTTTAATCCATCACGCGCATCTGGTAATGCACGATCTTGAATAATGTACTTACTATAACGTCCAAAACGGTCACCAAGCACATCTTCAAGAGGTAAATCGCGATATACTTCTACTGAATTGCTCATTGCCTATACCTCCTCTGCGACCGATAAATGCTCATTTTCTAATATATTTGTTTCTTCATCAAGACCGAATGCTACATTGTTTTCAATCCATTTTCTACGTGGTTCAACTTTATCACCCATAAGTGTTGTGACACGCCTTTCAGCACGAGCTGCATCATCAATTTTGACACGAATAAGCGTTCTTGATTCCGGGTTCATTGTTGTTTCCCAAAGCTGATCTGCATTCATTTCACCAAGACCTTTATAACGTTGAATCATATAACCTTTTCCTACCTTAGAGATGGCATCACTTAGCTCATCATCAGACCATGCGTACTCAATAACTTCCTTTTTGCCTGAACCTTTACTTACCTTGTATAAAGGCGGCAGAGCAATAAATACTTTTCCATTTTCAATTAGCGGTTTCATATAGCGATAGAAGAATGTTAATAACAGTACTTGAATATGAGCACCATCTGTATCTGCATCAGTCATAATAATGACTTTATCATAATTTATATCTTCTAAAGTAAACTCTGCTCCAACACCTGCTCCAATTGCATGAATAATTGTATTAATTTCTTCATTCTTAAAAATATCTGCTAATTTAGCTTTTTCTGTATTGATAACTTTCCCTCTTAAAGGAAGTACTGCTTGGAACCTTCTGTCCCTACCTTGTTTTGCAGAACCTCCTGCAGAATCACCCTCAACAAGATATAGTTCATTTTTTAATGGATTACGTGATTGGGCAGGTGTAAGTTTACCGCTCAATGTCGTTTCAGAACGTTTTCGCTTTTTGCCGCTCCGTGCTTCCTCACGTGCTTTTCTGGCAGCCTCTCTAGCTTGAAACGCTTTAATCGCTTTTTTTACAAGAAGTGTACCTGCGTCAGGATTTTCTTCTAAAAAGTAAGAAAGGTTTTCAGAAACAATGGCATCAACTGCTGATCTTGCTTCACTTGTCCCAAGCTTACCTTTCGTCTGACCTTCAAATTGTAAGAGCTCTTCAGGAATTCTTACAGATACAATCGCTGATAAACCTTCACGAATATCAGAACCCTCTAAATTTTTATCTTTCTCTTTTAGTAATCCTGTTTTTCTTGCATATTCATTAAAGGCTCTTGTCATCGCTGTTTTAGAACCTGCTTCATGGGTTCCGCCATCTTTTGTCCGAACATTATTAACGAATGATAAAATATTTTCTGAGTACCCATCGTTGAATTGAAAAGCAAAATCAACTTCAATGCCATTTTGCTCACCTTCAAATGAAACCACCGGGTGTAGGGCATCTTTTTCTTCATTTAAGTAAGTGACAAATGCTTCAATTCCTGTCTCGTAATGGTATACCTCTGATTGATCATGTCGCTCATCAATTAATTCAATTTTAAACCCTTTCAAAAGAAAAGCAGATTCGCGAAGACGTTCACTTAATGTTTCAAAGTTATAAGTTGTCGTACTAAACATAGTTGGATCAGGTTTAAAATGAATTTTTGTACCTGTTTTGTTGGTTTTTCCTTTTTTCTCTAAAGTTGTCACAGGCTTCCCGCCGTTTTCAAAGCGTTGTTCATAAATAAAACCATCGCGTTGAATAGTTACAACAAGCCATTCTGAGAGGGCATTAACTACTGATGCCCCTACTCCATGTAAACCGCCACTTGTTTTATATCCACCTTGCCCGAACTTTCCGCCTGCATGAAGAACCGTTAAGATGACTTCAGGTGTTGGTTTTCCTAGTTTGTGCATACCAATCGGCATACCTCTACCCTTATCTTGAACAGAAATACTGTTATCTTTATGTATTTTGACTATTATATGATCTCCATGTCCTGCTAAAGCCTCGTCCACAGAGTTATCAACGATTTCGTAAACGAGATGATGCAAGCCCCGGCTATCTGTACTACCAATGTACATACCAGGTCGTTTTCTTACAGCCTCAAGACCTTCGAGGACCTGAATCGCATCATCATTATATTCAAACTGTTGCTTCTTTCCCAAGCGACTAAACCCCTTTCAGTGACAAACAATTAAATCTTTTTCACAATAGAACGCATGTTTTAGTATTTTATACAATAATTTGCAGATCGACAACCCCCACAAATGAAGAGAAAATCAAGTAAAAGTTTTCTAACATTATTATCTTACCACTTACCTCATATCCATGCTTTATTGTATATGGTAATTTGGTTTTAGGAAACATTATTCGCATAATAAAATAAAAATCCTTGTTTTTACAAGGATTTTCTTCAAAAAAGAACAAATAAATTACTTTGTCATAGCATGCTCAACCTTAATACAACGATTCATGATAACGGTTTTATGATTGTCTTTCAGCAATTGATAGGCTTCTTCGTTTTCTAACCCGAGCTGTGCCCAGTATACATCTGCATCAATTTTCAAAAATTCCTGAGCAACTTCCAACAAATGTTCTGAGCGGCGAAACACATTGACGATATCAACATGACCTTTTATATCAGTTAATGAAGCTACTGCCTTTTGACCTAATACTTCATCTACAGTAGGATTTACAGGAATAATCTCATATCCTGCATTCTGCATCGCTTTACTTACCATGTATGATGTACGCTCTGGATTATTAGACAAACCGACAACTGCTATCGTTTTACTATCCTTTAAAATTTGGCAAATTTCTTCTCTAGTTGGATTTTCAATCGACATTTTTTCCATCTCCTTTTCCTCTATCATAACAATATAGAAACTTGGCAAACAATGATTTTGCCTTCGACAACAAGGAGTTTTGCTTCCTTTGTATGGAATTGAAACTTAACTCTTATACTATATACGACGTTTGAATATTACTTATAACATGAGTGTTTTTATCTTTTTTTATTCTCTCGTAGTGTTTTTATCAATTATCATGATAGAATATAAAAAGAATATGCAAAGGAGTACATATATGATTGAAGCCATTATTTTTATATTAGCTTATTTATTAGGTTCCATTCCATCCGGCCTTATAGTAGGCAAACTAGGGTATGGGATTGACATACGTGAACATGGGAGCGGGAATTTAGGTGGAACGAATACTTTTCGAACATTAGGAATAAAAGCAGGTTTACTTGTCACAGGAGCTGATATATTAAAAGGAACACTTGCTGCTGCTTTACCTTTATTATTCGGTTTAGACCACTTGCATCCTTTATTAGTTGGGATCTTTGCCGTTGTTGGCCACACATATCCAATTTTCGCGAAATTTAGAGGTGGAAAAGCAGTTGCTACATCTGGCGGTGTACTTTTATGTTATGTACCGTTATTATTTATAACGATGTTAGCCTTCTTTTTTATTGTTCTTTATATCTCAAAATATGTTTCACTTTCATCTATGCTCGCAGGAGTTTATGGAATCATTTACAGCTTATTTACAAAAGATATTCCACTTATCATTGTGATAACGTTGTTAACTTCATTTGTTGTCTATCGCCATCGTGCAAATATTAAACGAATTATCGATAAGACAGAGCCGAAAGTAAAGTGGCTTTAATAAAGAAGATAAAGTAAACAGGATACTATTTCTGTTTTACTACATCTTCTTTTTTATTTTCGCAATGTTCATCATTAGCCCTAACAACACATCTATATTATAATTAAGATAAGTTTATAAAACATAAGGAGTGTTAGGATTTGAAAATTACCATTGATAACAAAGCAGCAGATTGGTATATAAATGAATTACAACTTGAAGAGGGTGACACTGTTCAGTTTTTTGTTAGATATGGTGGATGTAGTAATGTACAAAAAGGATTTTCACTTGGAGTTGTGAAGCAAAATCCTGAAGAAATAGGATCCAGTGTAGAAAGTAAAGGAATTACGTTTTTTGTTGAAAACCGTGATTTATGGTATTTCGATCAACATGATTTACATGTTGATTTAGATGAAGATGCTGAAGAACCTGTATTTCAATATCATTAATTCAGTGTATTTGAAAGAATTTTTATAAAGTAACAAGTGGGGAAATTTCACACGTTCTATATACTAATGAAATTCCCCCCCCCTTGTTATGTTTTTTGTATTTTAAATCGTTCAATATGGTCTTCTAAACCGTATTCTTTTAATATAGACATTTGTATGTTCCCCATTAAATCGAAGTGAGGATATTGTTTATAATGGTGAATCCATTCTCTCTTTAATCCGTATCGAGATCCCCATTGGGCTAATTTGTCAATATCCTTGCAGCCAACTTTCGTTACACAATGACTATTAGGAAACCGGTCATCTAACCAAAAATGAGTTAAAAACGCGATATTTCCATGATCAATTTCTTGTTTCCAACTATGTAATTCCTTTCGGGAAATGCCAAATGCCATTTATTTTTTCGCCTTCTCATAAGCTTCGTGCCACTCCGGGAACATCTTTTTGAATTTAACAGGTCTAAATGTTTCTTTGTTCACACAAACATGACTAGATTTTGCTTGAACAGCAAGGTCACCGCTTGGTGAAAAGATTTCATATCCATACACACTTTTTATCCCGTTATATTCCTCAATCCAGGTGTTGATTGTAGCTGTTTCACCGTAACGCATTGGCTTTTTATAAGAAATTTCCAGGTCAATAACTGGTGATATTATCCCTTGCTCTTCCATTCCAGCATAAGAAAACCCCAGATCTTGTATAAGTTTTGTTCTGCCAACTTCCATCCACACTAAGTAATTTGCATGGTATACAACACCCATTTGATCTGTTTCGGCATATCGAACTTCAATCTCTGCTTTAGATATATGCATTCTTTCTTCTCTCCTTGTTTCCGTAATCCTATTATCAATACTTCAAACAATGATAACATAAGTTTTTTTTGGGTGCTAAAGAAAACTACCAGATTGGTGAGGCTAAATGGTAAGCGTAGTTCGTAAGTTCCTTAAGAAGGTATAAAAAATAAACCAGGCTGTAAAAGCCCGGTTTATCTATTGATCATAACGATAGTTATTTTCGCGCGCTTGTGCTTCATCCTTAATTTCATTGCGCATTGCATTGATACTTTCTTCCCGGCGAAGGTTTTTAGCTTCAATGCGTTCACGCTCTTCAGAATTAGCAAATGCCATTGAATCCTGCGCTTCTTCAATATTTTCTATTGTGTTTTGTACCATGCTCTGAAGCTTTTCTACGTTATCAGAACGATCATCAGGATTTGGTTTAGTTTGTTTTGTCATCGTGTATCCTTCCCCTCATTGTGGATTGTCACCTAAAACTCATGAAACAATGTTAGTCTGCATGTTTGAAGAAGATTTTAAACACGTTTTTATATTAATAGTAAGAATTGAGTTTCCTGAAATTACTCGCCTTTTGTTTGAATCACTTGAGCATGTTTTCCCGATGTATCCTGCATTTGATTCCCTTTATTATTACCGAAACCGCGTGATTTTGTCCCTATATGACTTGGAGTAAAGTGATTCTGTTGATTATTATGATTTGCCATTGTTATCGCCTCCTCAACAAATAGAATACCCTGCGGGAGAGAAACAATAACTAGAAAAGCCTGTTAATATTAATCCAACCTTTTTAGAATACGTTGCTCCCAACGTTCCTCCAATAAATCAAGTGCTTCCCGATCCTGTAATAATTGTTGCTTATTTTCCTTTACTAACTCTTCAAATGACTTTTTTCTCGTCTTTCTCATGTTGCCTTTCACCTCCGACATATTTAATAAAAGGATACCCAATTTTCTGACATTTTAATCAATTATTTATTGAAATTTAATCTATTGGAAAAATTAAAAACCGAACCTATATTGGCCCGGTTTAAAGATTATTAAGAAATTCATTCATTTGATCATACGTTAATGCTCCAACAAATTTTGTTTGAATAACTCCTTCTTCATCTACAAAATAAGATGTTGGGTATGAAAGCACTTCGAACTGATTATTGATTTGTCCCTTTTGATCTAATAAGACAGGGAAAGTCAACCCTAGTTCACTCACAAATTTATCTACTGTATCTATATTGCTTTCAGAATTGGTAAGGTTTACAGCTAAAACAACTACATCACCATTATGTTCATCCTGAATTTTTTGCATATCAGGCATCTCAGACCGACATGGCGGACACCATGTAGCCCAAAAATTGATTATTACCTTTTTCCCTTTTAAACTTGATAAACTCATGCTGTCTCCACTAAGAGTGTCTAATTCAAAATCAGGTGCAGCACTGCCCTCAGACACACCTATTTTTGGAGAATTTGGATTGATTGCAAAATAAATCGCATATCCTATCAGAAAAACTAAAATAGAAATTGCCAAAACCTTTTTCATTTATTTACCTCCTAAAGAAAAGACAACACAACAAACCTGATTAATTGAAATACTACCGTGAAACTCACAATGATTATAAATAACGATTTGATAAATTCCTTAAGCTTTATACTTTCTTTTCGCAATTTCCACATTAAAAACAGGACACCTGCTAAAAGTCCAAGGTAAAATCCATCTTGACCACCTGTAAAGAATAACCATCGGGTTGTTAATAAAAGCTGTGGTTCAAATAAAACAATACTGAATTTATATGTAATAAAAAGAATAAACCAAAAAGTAAAATATTCTCGCTTATAAAAAGTCTTTACAATTGAATCAGAAATAAAAGCATCTAAAATAAAATATGTGGCTATGATTGAACATAAGTAAATCAGCAGGATATATTGGATTGTAAATGGTCCAAGTTGAATGGCATCGTACATACAAAAAAAGGTCCTTTCAAGTGTAATACTTAATAGTACTTCATCTCTCATTTAAGCATGGTTTTATTAAAAGGACAATGGAAACGCATTAGAATTCTCATTTTAGACATAATGTGAATAAGAGACGTCTTTTTTCAATAACATGAAGTCAATTGAGAAGGAAATTCGTCATCTGAAGACACAACAAAAAAGGGAACGATCCAACCCGTTCCCTTTTTACTTATATTATGCTTTTAATTTATCACGCAATACCATTTGAAGGATTCCGCCGTGACGATAGTAGTCAATTTCAACTTCACTATCGAAACGAACTAAAACTTCAAATGTTGTTTTGTTTCCAGCTTCATCAGTAGCTGTAACGTTCACGAAATCACGTGGTTTTACTGTTTCATCGATCTCAACTTCAATTGTTTCCTTACCAGTTAAACCTAGTGTTTCTGCACTGTCTCCGTCTTTAAATTGAAGAGGAAGTACACCCATTAATACAAGGTTACTACGGTGAATACGCTCGAAGCTTTGAGCGATAACTGTTTTAATTCCAAGAAGGTTTGTACCTTTTGCAGCCCAGTCACGTGAGCTTCCCATTCCGTAATCATTACCAGCTAATACAACAAGACCAGTTCCATCTTGTTTGTAATCCATGCACGCATCATAGATTGATTTAACTTCACCAGTTGGCCAGTAAGTTGTATAACCACCTTCTGTGCCTGGAGCTATTTGGTTTTTGATACGGATGTTTGCAAACGTACCTCTCATCATAACTTCGTGGTTACCACGACGAGAACCATAAGAGTTAAACTCTCTTGGTGTTACCCCGTTTTCTTGCAGATAACGTCCAGCAGGCGTATCTTTACCAATTGAACCTGCAGGTGAAATATGGTCAGTTGTAACAGAATCACCGAATTTAGCAACAACTCGTAAGTCTTTTAATGTTTCTACTTTACCCGGTTCTGCTTCTAAGCCTTCAAAGAATGGAGGGTTTTGAATGTATGTTGATGACTCGTCCCATACATATAATGCTTCATCAGTTGTTTCAATTTCATTCCAACGAGCATTATCATCAAATACTTGCTCATACTCTTTTCTGAATAGCTCAGGAGTTACTGTTTTGTTGACAACTTCATTAATTTCATTTGTAGTTGGCCAGATGTCTTTGAAGAATACATCTTTGCCATCTTTGTCCTTACCTAGTGAATCACTTTGTAAATCAATATCAACAGTACCTGCTAATGCATAAGCAACAACTAGTGGCGGTGAAGCCAGGTAGTTACCCTTTACAAGCGGATGAATACGACCTTCAAAGTTACGGTTACCAGATAATACAGATGTTACTAATAAATCGTTAGCAGCTACTGCTTCTTCGATTTCATCTGCAAGAGGACCTGAGTTACCGATACAAGTTGTACAGCCATACCCTACAAGGTTGAAACCAAGTTGCTCAAGGTGTGGAAGTAAGCCTGAGTTTTCAAGGTATCCAGTAACAACCTTAGATCCTGGAGCTAAAGATGTTTTTACGTATTTTGGTACTTCCAAGCCTAGTTCTGTTGCTTTTTTCGCAACAAGACCTGCAGCTACTAATACGTACGGGTTAGATGTATTAGTACAACTAGTGATTGCCGCAATAGCAATTGCACCAGTCTTCATGTTCGTTTCATCACCGTTTTTGAATTTAACAGTGATTTCTTTGTTAATTTCAGTCGCTTCTAAACCAAAGCCTTGGTTTCCAGCTGGAGCAACTAAATGTTCATGGAATTTATCCTTCATCATTGAAAGCGGAATTAAATCCTGTGGACGCTTTGGACCAGATAGGTTTGCTTCAATTTCAGTAAGATCGATTTCAACAACTTTTGTGAAGATTGGATCTTCATTATCAGGTGTGAAGAATAATCCATTCTCTTTACAATATTCTCCAACCACTTGAATTTGCTCTTCATTACGACCTGTTAAGCGCATGTAATTAAGAGCTTCTTCATCAACTGGGAAGAAACCGCAAGTTGCTCCATATTCAGGCGCCATGTTTGCGATAGTCGCACGATCTGCAAGTGGTAGTTGTGCTACTCCAGGACCGAAGAACTCAACGAATTTACCAACAACACCTTGTTGACGTAATACTTGAGTTACTTTTAATGCTAAGTCAGTAGCAGTCGTTCCATTCGGTAGCTCACCTGTTAATTTAACCCCGATAACTTCAGGTACAGGGAAATAAGATGGTTGTCCTAGCATTCCAGCTTCCGCCTCGATACCGCCAACACCCCATCCAAGAACACCAATACCATTGATCATTGTTGTATGAGAATCAGTACCAACTAATGAATCCGGGAAAGCCTCAAATTCACCATCTTCGTTTTGTACTGCATGAACAACATTTGCCAAGTACTCCAAGTTTACTTGGTGAACAATACCGGTTGCCGGTGGTACAGCACGATAGTTATCAAATGATTTTTTTGCCCAGCTTAAAAATTTGTAACGCTCGGCATTACGTTCAAATTCAAGATCCATATTGAATTGAAGTGCATCAGGAGTTCCAGCTCTATCAACCTGTACAGAGTGGTCAATAACCAGGTCAACTGGAATTTCCGGGTTAATTTTATCAGGATCTCCCCCCATATCTGCCATTGCTTTACGTAAAGACGCTAAGTCAACAACAGCTGGAACACCTGTGAAATCTTGTAAAATTACACGTGATGGTTTAAAAGGAACATCAATTTCTTTTAAATCGTTTGTTCCCCACTTTGCTAGGTTTTCAACATGTTCTTTTGTAATAACTCTGCCATCTACTTGGCGCAGAACAGATTCTAAAAGAACTTTCACAGAATAAGGCAGACGTGAAACGTTACCAATTCCCGCATCTTCTAGCGCTTGTAATGAATAGTAGTTGTACTTCTTTCCATTTACCGTAAAGTTTTTACGAGCTTGGAAAGCATCTTGTTTCGTAGTCACTTGATTAGTCATAAATTCTCCCCCTTAAAAAGATCAAGGATCGACATGTGTCGAAGGATGTTACCCCATTTTTAATATTTTTCACAATTTAATCTTAATACAACTAGTAACATAAGTAAATAACAATGATGTTATTGATATGTATAAGGTTTCCTTATGAAAGCGTACTAGTTTTACTTTTCTACTATACCAAATTTTGAACTAAAAAGGAGAAAAAACTTTTCATTTTTTTCTAAATTTTTTCATATATTTAGAATTCATCTCTTTTGGATTGTTTCCTATGAATTGAGACAAGCTAATTTTTAAGGTGGGAGGTGATGCATAAATGGCTAAACGTAAAGCAAACCACGTAAGAATGGGTATGAATGATGCAAGTGCACAGGGTATTGGTACAGGATATAATGAAGAGTTACAGAATGAACCACTAACAGCTGCTCAGAAGCAAAACAATAAGAAACGCAAAAAAAACCAATAATTATTCTTTAACAGAACAAAAGCGCAAGCGCCATGATCAGCCTCGGGCAAATAAGACGCATTTTATAATTTCCTAGACGATGACAAAAAACGACGGCATCCCGTCGTTTTACTTAGTTATTCTGACTGATTAACATCGCGGACAATTTGTTCAAGGTCACGTTGATATTGCTCTAACCGTTCCCTCTGTGTTTCAGACGCATTTTCCAAGGCATTATTAATTTGTTGATATGCTTCGTTCACTTCTTCTGTAAGGTGTTTCAATTGATGCCCGTAATCTGCACGATCTTTAACAATATTATCATAAGCATCAAAGGCTTGTGTTGCTCCTTGTTGAGCTGCTTGGAATGATTGCTGGTTATTTTTATTATAAGGCATTATCATCACTTTCCTTTCATTATCTATTAAAAACCATATATTAGGATGTGCATTTATTAAAAATTTTATTCATTCTTCACATCGCATGTTTTTTCATTTTTGACTCATCCTAATATGTAGGAGGGATGAAAATGACCAACAAAAATACAAGTAAAGATATGCGTAAAAATGCACCTAAAGGGAACAATCCTGGTCAACCGGAACCTTTGGATGGTTCAAAAAAAGTGAAAAATGCAAATCACACTCGTCAAAAGAACAATCAGGGTCATGATATGTAGAGAAGAAAGAGAATGGAAAATCCATTCTCTTTTTTCATTCACATTTTCTTCAATTGGCGGTTAAGTCTTCACCAATATCAGATTTTTTGAATATTGTAAATGTTAAAGGGATCTAGTTTTATTAGAGAAAAGTCGTTGGGGGTCAATTAATATGAACAAAAAAAAATGTTCAAATCCTATGGACATTCATGGTATTGAGGAATGGATGTCTCAGTTTTTTACAGATCCATTTACTAGTTTACTAGATGAACAAACGTTTCGACTTGATTTATTTGAAACAGGTGAAGATTTTATTGTGGAAGCAGAAATTGGGGAAGCTATTTCAACTGAAATGATCAACATAACCGTGAATAGGGAACATCTCTATATCACCGTCTTAGAGGGCAATCAAGAAAAACATGAGAAAAAAAGAACGGTTGTCCTTCCTTTTTCAATTGAAAGGAAAAAAATAACTGCGTCCTTCACTAATGGTATCTTAGAAATTAGAATATCAAAATCCATTCCTTCCAGTCCTCCGTCTCCATTTATCATCATTAACGGATAGAAATAGTAACCGATTCCATTATTGACTAAACGTATAAAAGACTCTCCATAATTAAAGGAGAGCCTTCTTATCAAATTCTTTCATGTATCATTTCCCTCGATTTGTCTTTCCTCCTGATTTTGGACACTTATTGATATATGTTTAAGATCTGAATTTCCGCATTTCATACACGGCTGCTCTTGATCATGTAATAACATACATTTGGAGCAATAATATTTTATCATCAGGAAATTCCCCTTTTTCAATAAATATATGTGAAAAAGGTGTATTTGTTTCATTCTTCAATTAAATGTTCATAACTATTTTGATACACTTTGTCTAAAGAATCAATTTTGTAAATAAAGAATTCATGGTCTGAATATTCATCAAGTTTATTTACTATTATATACTCATCTCTAGCATTTTTAGCTTTTTCATAAGATGTGAAGATCCCAAGAATATTTGAGCTTTCTCCACATTCAGAACAACCCAGGTCTAAAACGACGTAATACATTGCATTTCACCTCTGATTTTTAACTTCATCACATTGGAAGTGTAACAGATACGACGGTTCCTTGACCAACAATTGAATCGATTTCGATTCTTCCCTGATGATTTTCAATAATTTGAAAACTAGTCATCAGGCCAAAGCCTGTTCCTTTTTCTTTGATTGAATAATAAGGTTCACCAATGTTTTTTAGGCGTTCATTTGGAATTCCACGTCCATTATCTTTCACTTTGACTTTGATGATGCCATCGTTAGCAGACAAGTTTATATAAACCGTTCCTTTTTCTTCGAGTGCATCTAAACCATTTTGAATGATTTGATAAAATACCTGCTTAAGCTGATTTTTGTCACCTCTAACAAGTGGGTTAGCTGCTACATTTTCATACTTTATTTCTTTATTAACTAAAATGGCTTGTGTATTTAAAAGAGTGATGACTTGATTGATCAATTCATCTATATTGAGTGTTTCGTTTTTTTCTTGCTGAGGTCTAGCCATCGTTAGAAACTCCGAAATGATTTCCTCTACTCGATTCAATTCGTCTCGAACAATTTTCATATACTCTTCATTACATTCTTTCGTTTGAGAAAATAACTGGATAAAGCCTTTTATTGATGTTAACGGGTTTCGAATTTCATGTGCCACAGCAGCGGCAAGTTGTCCAACAACTGCTAATTTTTCAGACTTTTGTAACAGCTTGTCCTTCTCTAATCGACTTGTAATATCACGAGATATAGATATCAAGCCGGTAATTTCCCCAGTTTTTTCATCTGCTATAGAACGAATACTTGATTCCACCCAAATATATGTATCATTTTTATGTTTAAATCGATAAGTGATAAGAATAGGATGATGATTTTCCAGTAAGGACATATGCTTCTTTTGAACATAGGAAATATCTTCCGGATGAATATATTGATATGGAACATCTCCTGTTAGTTCATCAGTATCATATCCCAGAATTTGGGTAATCGATGGTGAACTGTACAAAAATCTTCCATCTGGTAAATACAAATTGATAATATCTGAAGAGTTATCAGCTAACAACCTATACTTCTGTTCATTATCCGTTAGTACCCTTTCCAGATTTTTTTGTTCCGTTATATCGTATATTTGAGCTAAAAAATATTTTTTTTGAGCATCTGGATCTTCAATCGAGGTAACGTTTAACGATCCCCAAATAATTTCACCAGATTTGTGAAAATATCGTTTTTCCATCTGATAGGATGGACGTTTTCCGATAAAAACTTCATGATATAACTGCATATCAAGTTGATAATCTTCCGGATGAGATATTTCTCTTAAGGTTACTTCATCCCATTCTTCTTTCGAATATCCAATAAATTCAAAAAAGGCTTCATTTGCCACATTATCTTTGAAATTGTATTCAAATATCATTTGCGGAATTCTAGATTGAAAAAAAACTTTTTCTAAAATTGACGATTTTAATCTCATATTACATCCGACCTTCACTTACTATTAATTGTAAATTTATTTCCACTGAAACTACTATATCAATTTTCTGATAGAATAACCATGTATTTTGTATGATATCCCAAAACTGAACTATTCTCCTAATGGCTAATAGGAAAGATGATGTGAATGAGGCTTATTGCAAATAAACAAAAAAAGTTGACATCTTCTATAGATTGTCAACTTTTTATAAAAACATTAATTATTAATCAAACCGAAACCAACCAAAATCAAAATGACACCCCGGCAAAAATATAAATGTCACTTTTTGTTTACCTGAAATCTTTTCTAAATCGAAGACCTTTTGTTCAAACTTTTCGGATTTTGTGAATTCGATGATTTGTTTCGTTTCCCCTTCTTCACCTGCAAAAGAAACTTGAATTGTGTTTTTATCATGATGGGATCGACCGTAGATGGTCAATTTTGCTGCTCCTTCACCGGTAAAAAGCATATCATCAAACTCAAGAGATACATTGTTTCCAATACCTTCTACACTGTTTTCTTTCATCGTAAAAGTATCGCCATATATATGATCACATTCAGTTGCCATAATTTTTTCAGTCGCTTTGTTCTTTTTTTCAAATATAAAACCTTTTATGTGCACCTTTTGGTTGAGCACAAAGCATATTGATGAAATACCATGAAGGCGCTTGGATAATTGATATGTTTCCTCTTGATAAACATTCCATTTTGAAGGTTTTTGATAAATAACATCTGCAAGTAATTGACTGCCTTCTTCATCTGGCATACCTTCCCAAATTTGGAGCGGGTATTGTTCACTTGATAAAGCAAAGATAGGAATTGTTATCGTATCAGAGCCGTAAGAGCCAAAATCAATTTCCCAAAATCCAACCTGTGTTTCTGCATCCCTGCTGGTTGCCACCCCCCGCTCGTTTCCATTTGTTACTTCACCTTTGCTATAATCATACAGTCCTGCAGAAATAAATTCATAAGGGTCTTTATATGCCTTCCCAAGTCCCTCTGTCTTAAATTCCAATTGGGAAATGAGCCTGATCTTACCGCTGCCATTTTTACTTGTACATCGAATCCGAAATTCTCCATCTCCTAAAGCGGTAACTAACGCTTTCCTTCCATTACCTGTAACTTTTGCAATATTTGATTTAATACCTGATTCATTTACAACGCTCCATTCAACATCTTGATATGTTGCGTTAAGAGGATAAATATTTGCATATACTTCCATTTCAGTCATATTTTCATTAAATAACTGACCTGACTCACTGATTATCTCGATTTTTCGTACAGGTATTTCATCGTTGTTTCCCAAGACAATTGGCATTTCTTGATTTTTTACATTTGCTGCAACACCTTGTAAAGATCCATTTTGAATTGAGATTGACTCAATCTCAATTGATTGAGTATCTAATCCGTTTGAGGAAACTTCGATCATAATCTTACCTGCTTCTAATGTCGACGCAATTATGGCCATTAATTTACCACTAAATAATCTCCTGCTAATTCCTTTATACTGATCATAATCTGTACTATCACCATTATCCAATCCAACTAATCTACCAGCACCAGAAACGTGTACATCCACACGATTTGACGCGTCTTCAACAGGATTACCATGTTCATCATCCAATGTGATTTCTACAAAAAGTAGATCTGTCCCGTTTGCTATTACGTTTTCCTTATCAGGCTGCAGGGAAATGTACTTTGCATCTCCAAACGACCTTCGTACATCCATAGCAATTTCTTTCCCTGTTTCATCATAGGCAATAGCTTTTAATTCGCCTTCTTCGTAAGGAATCTTCCACCACCCGACAAGGTTCTCACCTTTTTCATGGTCAATATCGTGTGTACCAATCTTACGTCCATTAAGTTGTAATTCAATTTTCGGTGCATTGGAACAAACACGAATATCAACCAATTGACCTTTATTAAAATTCCAATATGGAAAAATATGTACCATAGGTGCTGTTTTATAATTCGTCCATGCTGATTGGTAGATATAATACGAGTCTTTCTTAAAAGTAGCTGTGTCAATCTGACCGAAATACGAGTTTTTGGTGTGATATGGTGTAGGTTCTCCTATATAATCGAAACCTGTCCATATAAATTGTCCGAGTGAAAATGGTGTATCCCTTTCTGCCAGAATACAAGCTTCAGCGGACCTAGCTCCCCAACTTGTTGAACTATTTCCAAGTGCTGAACATTGCTCATCATCATCTGCGAGAATTGATTTTTCAAAAGGGAAATGATAGATTCCCCTGCTCTGCACAACGGATGCCGTTTCACTGCCATAGATCACCCAATCAGGATGTTCTTCGTAATGTTTTTGATAGTATTTTTCAGCATAATTATAGCCTGCTACCTTCACGATATCTGCACATTTTTGGGCATTTTCCCAAGGCATATAATTCGATCCAATCGTAACGCTTGCATTTTCCTTCGGATCAAATTCTTTTACATACTGCATTAACAATTTAGTAATTTCCTGACCTCTTTCATCCGCATGAGTATCATAAATCTCATTTCCAATACTCCACATTAGTAAGCTTGGATGATTTCTGTCTCTCATTACCCAGCTTTTCACATCATGATATGCCCATTCCTTAAAGAATCTGGCATAATCATAGGGAGTTTTTGGCCGCTCCCACATATCAAAAGCTTCCGTCACAACAAGAAAACCCATTTCATCTGCTAATTCCATCAATTCTTTTGCAGGCATATTGTGTGCTGTACGGATGGCATTAACACCCATTTCTTTCAGAATATCGAGTCTTCTTTTTAAAGCTGTTTTGTGAAAAGCAGCTCCTAGTGCTCCTAAATCATGGTGTTCACATACTCCGTTTAATTTCATCTTTTTTCCATTAAGATGTAACCCGTTGCTTGGATCTAAATTAATTTCTCTAAAACCAATTTTTTGTGTAATTGTCTCAATTTCTTGATAACTACCTTTACTTCTATTAACCAAAAGCAACTGCGTTTTTAGTTCATAAAGATGGGGAGTATCTGTGTCCCAGAGTACTGGATTTTCAACTTCTAAAACTTGTTGGTTAATCGAAGTTGAAGAATCTGTACTTATCTCTTCTTTAGTGATGGCAATAATATGATCTTCGTCAAGAAGAACATGTGAAATAACAACATCATGATCATGGTTGATTTCAGTGTCCACTTCTATTTGCCAGCTATGTTCTTTCTTTTTAGTAGATATATAGATTCCATCTGTCACAATATGGTTTTTGTTTCTTATCTTTAACCATACATTTCGATATATACCGGCTCCTGAGTACCACCGACTGTTTGGACTTTGATGAACAACTTTAACTAAAATTTCATTTTCACCATCTATTAATACTTCTGTAATTTCATGTTCGAAAGAAGAATAACCGTATTTCCATTCACCTACATACTGATTATTTACATAAAGAGATGAATCCATATAGACTCCATCAAAGGCTAAAAGAACTTGTTGATCCTCTTTCTTTACCTTGAATGTTTTCCGGTACCATCCAATACTGTTTTCATACAAATTTAAGGTATTATAAATTAACCAATCATGAGGAATATCAATTGATTCAAAGCTTAATGAAGATGGATCTTGAGAACTGTCTAGACTGGTTTTTGCAAACTCCCATCCATTATTAAAAAGTTCCTTTTTATTCATATTGTAAACTCACTTTCTATATTATTCGTAACAAGTAAAACTGACGAAAATTGTAAAGGTTATCATGTTACATAATAGTAAAAAGCTATTTAAAATAATTCGGATATGATCGTTTTAAATATTCCTTATCAATAACCGCCAGCATTAAATGCTCTTGCATCAACTTCTCCGCTTTATCAGGGTTTTTCTCTTTTATTCCTTCAAAAATTTCTTTATGTTGCAAGTAAATGGTATACCAGTTAAAGTCAGTCGCTAACCTGAGCATTCTGCTTCGATTAAAGTGAACATTCATTTGTTGAATAACTGACCATATATTATACTTTTGACACCCCATAAAAATGGTCTTATGATATTCCTCATCCAGTTCAAACATTTTTCGGTAATCCTGCTGTTCAATACAAACTTTTTGCATGCTGAGATTCATTTCTAATGTAATTAGTTTATCTTGAGGAAATGTTTCACAAGCTAATCGAATGACCGCTCTTTCCAAATGCTCCCTCATAAATCTTGCTTCTTCCACTAAATTTAAGTCGATTAAAGAGACAAACGTTCCTCTTTGAGGAAATACGTTTAATAGCCCCTCTCTCGAAAGGCGTAAAAAACTTTCCCGAACCGGAGTACGACTTACATTGAATTTTTCAGACATCTCCTTCTCTGAAATACTTGTACCTGGTGCGAGTTGTAAATTTAGTATTTGTGATTTTAGTTCTTCATACACTTGATTGCTTGTTGAAGATCTCGGTTTATGGTCTATATACATTTGATACTCTCCAATCATCTAATGTAACAGTTTTCTATTAATCTATTAAGAAGTTCTTACCTTATAAATTTAACGTCCCACGTTTTTTATTCTTTTGTGCTTTGACTTTTTCTAAGCTGTCCCAAATGCCAAGCAGATACATTATACCTAGTGCACGATCGTATAAGCCGTATCCCGGTCGAGCTTGTTCTCCCCAAATCATCCTTCCATGATCTGGTCTCACATATCCTTTAAAGTTTGTCTCATGTAAAGCTTTAACAATTTCATAAATATCTAAGGATCCGTCAGAGCTTCGATGGGAGCTTTCAGTGAAATCTCCGTTTTCTTCGATTTTCACATTTCGTATATGAGCAAACGGTATCCTGTTTATGCTTGAAAAATACCGCATGATCGCGGGAATATCATTATCAGGATTTACTCCAAGTGAACCAGAACATAATGTTAAACCGTTCGAAGGACTATCCACAAGATTGACAATCCTCTTTAAATTCTGAAACTTCGTCACGATTCTTGGTAATCCAAAAATTGACCATGGAGGATCATCAGGATGAATGGCCATTTTTATATCATGTTCCTCAGCCACAGGAATTACTTTCTTTAAAAAGTATTGCAGGTGTTCAAATAAATCTTCTTCTGTTACATCTTTATATAATTCAAATGCTCTCTTAATTTTTTTAATTCTTTCAGGCTCCCAACCTGGTAGTGAAAAGCCATTTGCAGAGTTTTCAACATTTTTTATTAAAACTTCATGATCTACACGTTCAATCTTTTCCTTTTCATAAGCAAGTACTGTTGATCCATCAGGTAACACCTTAGCCAGATCAGATCTAATCCAATCAAAGACAGGCATAAAGTTATAACAAATGACTTTTATTCCAGCTTGTGCTAAATGACGAATTGTTTGTTGATAATTTTCTATATAATGATCACGTGTTGGTAATCCCAGTTTAATATCTTCATGTACATTTACACTCTCAATTATATCAAGGTTTAAGCCTTTTGCATTTATCTCTTTCTTTAAATCGAAAATTCTATCCAACGGCCACACCTCTCCAGCGGCTATATCATGCAGTCCCCCGACGATGCCATCCATTCCCGGAATCTGTTTTATTTGATCAAGGGTAACACTATCATCTTGACTCCCAAACCAACGAAACGTCATTTTCATTTTTTCTGCCTCCTTATATACTTACTAAATCGAATTTATATGTATACTATTCATACTAGTATGGTAGTTTAGTTATTTTACGTTTGAAATTTATTATTTAGCATGAATCAAATTTTCATTAGATAGAAATGTTATTTGTATCGCTGGAAAATAGGACTTGAGTTTTTCCGCTAAGTATTCCATCCCGGGTTCTTCGCTGGCAGCATGACCAATCATGATTAAGAGCTTTTTCTTACCTTGAACTCCTGCGTCACGTATATATTCCGGTGTTTCCCACTCCTGACCTTCTCCAGTGATAATCAAGTCCACGTTTTCTTTTTCGAATAATGGGATGGCTGTTTCTCCACCTCCTCGAAAACCAACTGTAAGTCCTATCCTAGCGCATTCAAGGCTCAAATCTCCTACAACTCGAACAAAAGGAATAGAAAGTTTTTCTTTCACATACGCAACGATTTTTTCACCTGACATAGGTGGGATAGCCAGAATAGATGATGTGTGATTATGTCTCTCTAAATAGCCGTCCCACTCTAATCTCTGAATAAGCCCTTCTGTTATTAGATCAGGCGTGTATTTGTGAATATAGTCATGAAATCGGTAAATAGCGATTCCTGAGTTTTTAATTAGTTCAAGCTTTTCAGCATATACTCCATTATTTTTTAAGACTTTATCGTTTTGATTATGACTGTAAAATATTCCTTCATGTGTTATTATCATGTTTGCACCTATTTTTTTGGCATGTTTAATAGCAAAATGTGATGCGACAAATGTTATAAGTATTCCATTTACCTCATCATCACCATTTCCAAATAGGAGCGAGTCTACTGTTGATTCCATATTCTCAACTGGAGACTCTAATTGTTTCACAACATCTGTTACTTTTATTCCCATCATGTTCCCCTCGCATTATTGTTATCATTTTATAAACTACTCCAGTTGTTGATCTGTATGTTTTGAACTCGTTTTCAGAAAGTTAGTTTCAATATCTAAAAGCATTTCCTTTGTATTAAGGGCCAAGAGATAAAAGACAATGCTTGATACAAAAAGAATTAAAAAGTCAGTTGTAATTGTCGTAATAAATGCTAGGATAAACAGGATCAACATATTTCCCACTGTGTTTTTCACCTTCATAAAACTGTAATAAACAGATAGCTTCCATATATCTCTCATTCTAAATTTAAAGCGCGAACTTATTGCAACAGCATTTAATATCAACATAGTCCATAAGACGATCAGAACGAAAATCACTATCGATAAAATTTGATTTAATTCTGTTGGTGTTTGGCGAAGATACTGTAAATCAACGATTAAAATAAAGTAAACCAAAAGAATTGGGAACCAGATGGATAAAATATCTTTTATATTCTTTTTAAATCCGTAGAAAAAGTCATGTGTTGGAGAAAGCTCTTTCGTTCTCACAAGTTTTTCCATAGAATAGTATAAAGCTGCTACAGCTGGACCTGTGGGGATTAGAGCTAAAAAGTACAGGAGAATGTTTGAAAATGAAGGTTCTAATGTCATAAAGAAAAAAATAAACAGTCCATTAGTTAAGACAAAATAAATATTTGTTAATAGAAAAGCATAAACATAGTTAGTAAATGTATATAAAATCCCTTGACCAAATTGATTCTTTTCATCCATTATTGTTCACCTGCTTTTTAGTAGAGGTTAACTAAACGTGATATGAGTCACGTTTAGTTAACCTCTTTATTAGATTATTTATTAGCGTCTTTATACGTTTTATTTGCTAGATCTACGTATTGTTGCAAGCCTTGACCCTCTAATTCTTTTACAAATGCATCGAATTCACTTAAATCACGTTCACCTAAGATAAATTTCAATGTATTTTGATCAGTAAAATCTTTTAATGGCGTGCTTAATAATGTTACTTGTTCTCTATCTTCAACTGTGTAAGGAATTGGTGGCTCTGCAGGAACGGTTGTTTTTCTATTTGCCATATCCTCTTGGAACTTGATCTCCTCTTCACTCATCATAGATCGAAGAAGGTCAGTTGTTCCACCATAAGCAAATACTCCTCCTGAGAAACCATAATCGATACGTAAGTCTTTCGTTCCAGCAGGGTTTAAGCCATTATAATTAACCTCTTCAACCAGAGTTCTAGTTCCATCTTCAGCCTTTGTAAATGTCGTGCCTTCAACTCCCCATTTAGTAAACTCCTGACCTTCATCACTATAATATAACCAATCAATGAATTGAAGGATCGCGTCAAAGTATTCGCTTTCTTTAGCTTTAGAAGAAATCATTACCCCATTTTCTAATCTTGAACCGCCCATTAAATCTCCAGCAGGTCCACCAGGAACAGTTATTTTCGCAATAGAATAATTTCCTTCACCTAACGTTTTGTCCATATCAGTTCGATGTTGAACAACTGTTTGTGAGTTTCCATTAATGATAAATGACTTGCCTGTAACAAACTTCTGAACAGCCTGATCATCTTCTTGAGTAAAGCTTTCTTTATCCAATAGACCTTCTTCAACTAATTTATTAAAATAGGTTAGCAATTCTTTATACTCATCTGTTGTTGCTGTTGGTACGAATTCATCCTTAGATTCGTCATATGTTAAACCATTTCCAAAACCCCATCCGGCTTTTGTGCCGAAGTTAACTGCGGCAATATTTAGTGTACTATTGAAAGTAAATCGATCAGAAAAAGGTGTAACATCAGGATATAATTCCTTTAATTGTTTCATTGCTGTATACAATTCATCCCATGTTTTTGGAATCGCAATATTATGCTTTTCGAAAATATCTGTTCTTACAATTAATGTATAATCTGGCCAAACAGCTTCATGTAAACCAGGTAAAACGTAGAATTTTCCATCCTTCTGACGAAGTCCTTTTAATTCATCTTCAAGTTGCCATTTCTCCACTTTTTCCTTAAAGTGAGGCATTTTGTCCATGTAATCACTTATAGGTAATGCTGCGCCAGAAGCAACAAATGGTGCTTCTTCACCTGGATAAGTTTTTGGAATTATTAACGGTGCATCACCAGAACTAATTAAAAGACTACGTTTTTGAGGATAATCACTTAAAGGAACAATTGTTGGTTTTAATGTTACATTCGTTGTTTCTTTAATATGATCCCATAACAGCCAGTCTTCCTTGTATGGATATGTAGGTTGATCCATGTAGAGAATTGAAAGATCAAATTCTTCACTAGATTTAAAAGTATCACCTACATTGTATGATTCCATCGCTCCTTTTTGATTTACGTTCTTCTCCTCTGAACTTGATGTTTCATTGTTTGAACACCCAGCAACAACAAGTGCTGACAAAGCCAATACACTAAATGTCGACTTTAACCCTTTTAGACCTTTCCCCATTTCTTTTCCTCCCTTTTTTTGGTTTTGTCGATTTAACATAAGCGTTTTTATCTACTTAGGCGATAAGACGCTCATTAAAAGAAAGATAATCCCTTCTCTTAATGAGAGTCTCATTGCTACTAAGTAAACAATGAAGCTTTTATTAAACGCTTTTGTATTTTACTTAACAGATCCGAGCATTACTCCCGATACAAAGTATTTTTGTACAAATGGATAGATTGTTAAGATCGGTAAAATTGTTAAGACCATCGTAACGGATTTAATGTTTGCCGATATTTGAGTTAAATTATCAGCAGAAGAGGCACCGGCAGATGTTGCTCCAGTCACACCTGCTATCATATTTCTCAAATACATCGTAACAGGGAATAACTCTTTTTGATCTAAGTATAAGAATGCTGGAAACCAAGAGTTCCAATGTCCTACTGCATAAAACAAAATCATTGTTGCAATAACTGCCTTACTGAGGGGCAGAACAATTTTCAATAAAATTCCATACGTATTTAATCCATCGATAGAAGCCGCTTCCTCCAATTCTTCTGGCATATTTTCAAAAAATGACTTCATAATTAACATGTTATAAACACTGATCGCACCTGGAATGACGATGGCCCAAATTGAGTTACCAAATCCTAAACTATTAATTAACACATAGTTAGGTACTAACCCACCATTAAAAAACATGGTAAATACGGCGAAAAATGTTAAAAACTTTCTACCTACTAAACGTTTCTTTGATAATGCATAGGCAAAGATTGTTGTAAGGAACATAGAAATCGCTGTTCCTACAACTGTATATACAACTGTATTTTTATAATTGATCCAAAACATACTATCTTGTGCAATTGTCTTGTAAGTGTCTATATTAAATCCTCTAGGGAAAAGAGTAACTTTCCCTGCATTGATATAGGCCTCACTACTAAATGATTGAGCGATTACATTTAAAAAAGGGTAAAGTGTACAAAAAACGATGATGATTAAAATTGATACATTGAAAACTTTAAATATTTTATATTGTTTTGACTCTTTCATTTTATCAACCCCCTACCACAAGCTTCTTTCAGTTAATTTTCTAGAAATTCCATTAGCTGATAATACTAAGACCAAGCCTATAATAGATTCAAATAACCCGATCGCAGTTGCATAACTAAAATTACTAGATTCCAAACCAACTCGATATAAATATGTTGAGATAACATCTGATGTTTGATAAGTTAATGGGTTATATAAAAGTAAGATTTTTTCAAAGCCTACTGCCAAGAAACTCCCGATATTTAGAATTAGTAAAACAACAATTGTTGGAAGAATTCCTGGTATTGTGATATGAAGAGTTTGTTTCCAGCGATTTGCACCATCTATTTTGGCAGCCTCATACAATGATTCATCTATTGTTGTTAGTGCTGCTAAGTACAAAATTGCTCCCCATCCCATCGTTTGCCATATCTCTGAAGTTACATAAATGGTTCTGAACCATTCTGCTTGTTGAATAAAGTTAATCTTTTCACCCGTGAAAAATTCCACAATCGAATTGATAGTCCCATTAACTGCTGTTAATTGCAGAATCATTCCTGCTACAATAACGATTGATAAAAAGTGAGGTAAATATGATGCCGTTTGAACAAACTTCTTGAATTTTTTCGCTTTAATTTCATTAAGCAATAAGGCAAAAATGATCGGCATCGGAAAACAAATAATAAGTGTTAATCCACCAAGCATTAGGGTGTTTTTAAACACATTCCAAAATGTTGGATCATTGATAAACATCTTAAAATAATGTAGGCCTACCCAAGATTCCCCGTAAATTTTACCTCCAGGCATAAATCGTCTAAATGCAATAATATTCCCAAACATAGGTCCATATTTAAATATGATTAAGTAAATGATGGGTAGAACTAGCAATGAGTACAGCTGCCAATCCCTTCGTATGATAGTTCCCAAAAAAGCTAGTTTACTTCTTTTGATTACAATATTTGATTCCCCACCTGTTTCGACTTTAATTTCTGCCATATTAATCCCCCCACTCTTTTCACAAAATAATTAAGAACAAAAACAACATATCTTTGAAGCGCTTACAAACAATTCGAGAGTTTTATATGTTTCTGTTTGATTACAAATGAATATTAATAATACTAGTATGGTAGTAATATGAAATAGGATAAATTTACAACCGAAATGTTTATATGAGCAATAAAATTAGTGGAGCAGGTGTTTTATGCGACATTCTGTAAAAAAAACAATATTATATTACTGTCCTGCCCCATCCATTTGGTTATATTAATTTTTTCTACTACTTAAATACTAGATTTGCATTTCTTCTTCATTTGAGATATTTATCGCGTTAAGCTGTGCAAGTAAGCATAACTCAGCAGCTTTAAATGTATGCTCTTGAGTCATCGCATTCTCCGTTCCATTTAAGCAGTCTAAAATATGTGAACCGAAATATGGAAATCCCACTTTTCCATTTACATTAAAATGTTTTTCACCAACTTCATTGACTAGATACAAGTGACTACCGCTTTTTTCTCTTGCAATATCAACATATTTTCTTAATTCTATATAGCCTTCTGTACCTAAGATGAGTGTTCTTCCATCTCCCCAAGTACTTAGACCGGTCGGAGTTAACCAATCAACCCGGAAATAACCTGTTGCTCCATTATCAGCAATTAAATTAGCATCCCCAAAATCTTCAAGCTCAGGATATTTTGAATGTTTGTAGTTTCCTACTTTACTATGGACCACTCTTGCGTCTTTAGCTCCTGTATAAAATAAAAACTGTTCAATTTGATGACTTCCGATGTCACATAAAATTCCGCCATAAAATTCTTTTTTGAAGAACCAATCCGGTCGATGATCTGGATTAGTACGATGTGGACCTGTGCCCATCACTTGAACAACATCTCCAATTGCACCTTGCTCAATAAGCTGCCCTGCAAAAATGGCACTTTCATTATGAAGACGTTCACTATAATAGACAGCCCAAATGAGTCCAGTTTCTTTCACTTTATCTTTGGCAGCTTGTAATTGACTTAATGTTGTAAAGGGTGCTTTGTCAGTAAAATAGTGCTTACCTGCATTCATGGTTCTCAAACCTAATTCACATCGTTTAGATGTAATGGCTGCACCGGCAACTAACTGAACAGAAGGGTCCTGAAGAACTTCTTCCTCAGATACAGCAACCTTCACGTTTGGAAAAATTCCACAAAATCTGTCCACCTTTTTTTTATCAGGGTCATACACCCATTTTAATTCAGCACCAGCCTCTATTAATCCATTACACATTCCATAAATGTGTCCATGATCAAGTCCAATAGCAGCAAAAGCAAATTCACCTTCTTGAACAACAGGTTCATATTTACCTATTGGCGCATAATTCATGCCATCATGTGTTTGCATAATATCCTCCTTGACTCGCTTTATTTACTCGTATTTACCACCTGTTGTAATTTTTGTATCAGAGAAATTTTCAATGCTCGTTGTTTTCTCATAAAAACGTTTAACATGTGCAAGTATTCCTTCACGTGTATAAAAAGGATCATCTACTGAAAGAGGTAATGTTACGCGAACACCTTCATTTGCAGACTTGTAAATGGCTGTAATGAGTTCTAATGTATTACGTCCTTGAATACCATCAACAAGTAAACACTCTTGGCCATTGATGGCTTCTAAGAACTGATTAATTTGTCCAGTGTGGCCTTCATGTTCAAGTAATGGACATTCATCCCAAAATTGTTGAATCTTCGTTTCGATGTCAGTATCACTTTCTTCGTATGGAAATCCATTCGCTCGAGCCTTTTGCGCTTTCACCTTCCATGGAACAGAAACTCTTGCTTTTTCCCCTTGAAAAATAAGCTGCTGTTCTTCACCATGATGGACAACAGAACTCGTCACTTGTGCTAATCCTCCATCTTCATACTGTAAAATGGCAACCGACAGATCTTCAACCTCTGCATTATCATGTAATGTATTTGAAGAAATAGCTACGATTTCTTTCGGCATTCCCATCATCCATTGCAACATATCAATATGATGAACAGCATGATTTAACGTACAGCCTCCACCTTCTTTTTCCCAAGTGCCTCTCCACCATAAATCATAGTAACTATGACCTCTCCACCAATAGGAATCAATTTGTGCATGAGCTATTTTCCCAATTAATTTCTGGTTCAGTACATGACTTAAATTCATAATTGGATTCATAAAACGATTTTGAGCAACAACAGATAGTAGTCTATTGCTTTCCTTAGCTGCCATAATCATGTCGTCACATTCTTTTAATGAGGAAGCCATTGGTTTTTCAACCAAAACATGTTTACCCGCTCGAAGAAAGTCAACAGCTAGATTTCTATGAGTAAAAGGTGGTGTACATATTGAAACAGCATCAATTGTTGGATCATCCAATAATTCACTGTAATCGCTAACAATTTTACATTTTAAAGAGAAAGTTTCTGCAAGTGTCCTCGCTTTGTCTGGGTAGATATCTGCTAATGCAACGATTTTACATTTTTCCGATAAAGTATCATACGCTTTAACATGGGCAGAAGCTATTCCACCGGCACCGATAATGGCTATATTAATCAAGGGACCATTTCCTTTCCGAATAGAAGATTAATAATATCCTAGTAATACTAGTATGGTAGTGAACTTATAAAAAAATGTTATGTCATTTCAAAATATTAGTAAATAAGGCGACTATGTTCATCCTGGATACCGGAATGTCTAAAGAAATACGTATTGATACGATCTCTCCACTCAATTGCATTTTCTAATTGCATGTTAAATCGATCTAATACATTTTTATACCGATAGGAATCTATGTTTTGCTCAAGCTGTTTCCACTTTTGAATCATATCCTGAACCTGTTCAACCCCTAAAAAGTGTGTATCGTAAATATGTTGAATAACCGTCTTACCCGATTTTAATTGATGACGATAAGGGACATGATGGAAAAATAATAATAAATTATCCGGACACGTTTCAATTGAATCATATAGACTGGCGTTTTCAGGATAATATTGTGAAGTATATCCAGTTCCGTCTTTTATCGTTCGATTCACTCCTGTACCAAAGCAATCTGAAAAATGATACGTTCCCCACAATGAGTATTCATACCCTTCAATATTAGGTCCATAGTGATGACCCGGATTAATCATCCAGCCAACCCCAAGCGGTGCCGTATAATTCTCATAAATCTCCCAAGAATGAAGAAGCATTTTCGTAATAGTTGAAACAACTTCATCATCATGACCAAATGTAATACGAACCCACTCATTCGCAATTTCCTCTGATGTTAAGTCGGTATTCCAAATTAAACGGCCATAGCCAAAAAAGTTTGCTTGAGCAAGTGTATTTCCTGTCCAGTTCATATCATTTCCAATATTAGATACAGCTGTGATACCACTATATGTTAGGTCAAACTGTGATCCATCTACAATCGATTTGATCGTGGTTCCTTCTCCCTTTGCGTGCGTGTCAAAGTCCAAAACTTCCTTCCATTGTGGAACAAGGAAGCATAAATCTTTTTGTTGTCCCGTATATTCTTGTGCCACTTGAAATTCAAGTACATGGTTTGTGTTCTGCAGGGCACCAAATAAAGGGGAAACAGGTTCTCTTACTTGGAAATCCATTGGACCATTTTTAATCTGGAGAATAACATTATCCATAAACTCTCCGTCTAATGGTTTAAAATGATCATATGCCGCTCTTGCACGATCTGTTTTTCGATCACGCCAATCTTGAAGACAGTTGTAAACAAAACATCTCCAGAAAACAAGTCCACCAAACGGCTCAAGTGCTTTAGCCAGCATATTTGCCCCATCTGCATGTGTACGATTATATGTAAAAGGCCCGGGACGATGTTCTGAATCCGCTTTCACAATAAACCCGCCAAAATCAGGTATATGTTGATAAATCTCTTTTGTTTTCTCGATCCACCATTGCTGTACATCTTTATCCAAAGGATCTGCAGTTGGAAGATTACCAATTTCCATTGTACTTGCATAATTAACACTTAAATATGTTGTAATACCATAACATCTCATAATATCAGCAATTTCTGCAACGCTTGGTAGCATTTCTTTTGTAATAAGATTAGTCTCCACTTTGTGCACGTTTACATTATTAATGGATAAACTGTTAATTCCGACTGAAGATAACAATCTAGCATAGTCTTTGATTCTTTTTATATCATGTATAAATTCATAGTCTTTATAGAAAATGGAATCTCCAGAATATCCCCGCTCAATACTACCGTCCATATTATCCCAATGATTAATCATTCGAATTTGGTTAGACGGATTTTCTATAATGGCTAATTCATTAAGGTTTTCTCGCATTTGCATAAGTCTTAAGAGATGAAATGCTCCATATAACACACCTTTATCCTGTTTTCCAATTATCGCGATTGTATGATGGTTTTTGTATGTAATCGTTTGAATAAGGTAGCTGTCTTCTTGTAAATGATCTAAAACTGTTGTATTAATACCATAATCTTTTAATTGGTTATTTTCATAAGTTGCTAAAACAATTGATGGTTTTTCTAGTGGGACTGCATGTACTGATGGAGGGTGTATCATCGAAGTAATACCTTGTACCAGCTCTTCTTTAGCTGCCTGAATGATTTGTGAATGATCTAAAAAGATGAGAGTTTCGCAATATGTCTGATAATGTTCTTTTATTGAGCTGTCAAGCTTATTATATTGCAGCCAACAATGATACGCTGCTTCCAAAGTTTGTTCTTTGATTTGGATATTAGTGGAATTGTTCAAAGGATTACCCCTTTCCTTTTAATTTAGGATGACTCTACAGACAGAGTCATCCTCCTTTTTATAAAAAGAATTTAAACCGTTACATTTGCCAATGTTTCAATAATGTATTGGTTTACCGTTGCTTTTAAACGCTCTTGTCTACCTGAAGCATTTTTAATTTCTGTTAATTGTAGAGCATATTCTTCAAGCTTGCGAAGGTTTGTTTTTCCTTCAACAATCTCTAGTCCAATTCCTTGTGTATAACTGCTATATCTTTCTTCAATAAAGTTATCAAGAACTTTATCTTGGATTAATTTGTTCGCAACTTTTGTACCGATTGCAAATGTGTCCATTCCGGCAATATGTGCATGGAAAAGATCTTCAGCTTCAAATGATCCTCTTCTTACTTTTGCATCGAAGTTTAATCCGCCTTTTCCTAAGCCATCATTTTTGAGAATCTCATACATTGCTAATGTTGTAGAATATAAATCTGTCGGGAATTCATCCGTATCCCAGCCAAGTAGTGTATCACCTTGGTTTGCATCAACAGATCCCAGCATATTGTTTTCGCGTGCAACACGTAATTCGTGTTCGAACGTATGACCTGCAAGTGTAGCGTGGTTTGCTTCAATATTAAATTTAAAATGGTCTGTAAGATCATATTTTTGCAAGAAAGCTAATCCAGTCGCAACATCAAAATCATATTGGTGTTTAGTAGGTTCTTTTGGTTTTGGTTCAATTAGGAATGGTGCATCAAAACCGATTTCTTTAGCATAGTCAACTGCCATATGGAAGAAACGTGCAAGGTTATCTAATTCTAAGCCCATGTTTGTATTAAGAAGTGTTTCATAGCCTTCACGACCACCCCAGAATACATAGTTTTCCGCACCTAGCTCTTTTCCAACTTCAAGCGCTTTTTTCACCTTTGCCGCTGAGTAAGCGTAAACATCAGCATTGTTAGAAGTAGCAGCCCCATGAACATAACGTGGGTTTGTAAACATGTTCGCTGTATTCCAGAGTAGCTTCGTTTTGCTTGTTTTCATATATTCTTTAATCATCGCAACAATAATATCTTGATTTTTATTTGATTCAGCTAATGTTGCTCCTTCTGGTGCAATATCTACATCATGGAAGCAGAAGAATGGTACATTTAGCTTTTCGAAAAATTCAAATGCAGCTTCAACACGAGCTTTTGCTAAATCTAAGCCTTGCAAGTGATTCCATGGGCGAACAGCTGTTCCAACACCGAACGGATCGGAACCGTCAGCAGTAAATGTATGCCAGTATGCAACTGAAAAGCGGAGTAAATCCTCCATTTTCTTTCCGTTAATGACTTCCTCAGGATTATAGTATTTAAAAGCTAGAGGGTTTGCAGAACCAGGTCCTTCATATTTAATTTGGTTAACGTTTTCAAAATAAGCCATGTTTTTTGCCTCCCGATTAACTAAACTTAAAAACTCCCAAACTACTGTTAACGCTTTCAATAATAGAGCATTAACATACAACAATTAGCTTTTTGGTTGTCTTTTAATATAAGTTTTATTCTTTTGTTCCTTACACCAATATAATAACACCTCTAAGTTAGTTTGTCTATTGAATAAACTAAGTTTTTTTATTTTTTTTCAATCCTCGTCAATTATCTACAATACATGTCTGGAATTTCGCTAAAATCATAGAACTACACGTATGTTAGACACCTGAATAAGCCATAAATCCACCATCAACCGGTACACTTATTCCTGTAACGAATTTACTTGAGTTCTCATCGATTAACCATAATAATGTACCTAATAAGTCATCTGGATCTCCCAGTCTTTTCATAGGAGTGTGTGCTAGAATTTTTTTCGTTCGGTCAGTATAGCTGCCATCCTCGTTTTTCAATAATTTTTCATTTTGTTTCGTTAAGAAAAATCCTGGTGCAATTGCATTTACACGAATACCTGTCTCAGCCATATGGACCGCAAGCCATTTTGTGAAATTCTCAATTCCGGATTTTGCTGCACTATATGCAGGTACCTTTGTCATAGGGCTTGGTGCACTCATTGATGAAATATTGATGATCGTTCCTTTTGTTTCAATCATTCTCTTCGTAAATACTTGAGTCGGAATTAATGTGCCGATAATATTCAGATTAAAAACAGACTGAAAACCTTCTGTCGTAAGGTCAAAGAAAGTCGTAATATCTTTATTTTCTAAATCTGACATCTCAAAGATTTCCTTCGTTGTTACCCCCTTCGGATGATTTCCTCCGGCACCATTTATTAATACATGGTAGTCACCGTATACTTCAAAGATCTTTTGCTCTGCTTTTTTTACACTTTCAATATTAAGTACGTCACACTCGATAGCTAGTGCATCTCCACCAGCTTGAATAATTTCATTCACAACTGCCAAACCTTTTTCGTATGTACGGTTTAAAATAGCGACCTTCATTCCTTGTCGAGCTAATTCAATAGCCATACGACCGCAAAGAACTCCTCCGCCACCTGTAATAACTGCTACTTTACCTTTTAAATCTTCATATATTGGTAACATATTTTCTACTCCTTTTAAAAGTTAAAGTTCATATTATGTAATGTTTAACGCTTACATTTTTAATCATACAAACCATTTTCCAGATTATTCATAATGCATCTCTTTGTTTAACCATTAACCTAAGTATATGTGAACTTTTTCAATTTTCCAATAGAAAAAGTTATAAAATTAAAAAAAGAAAGAAAAAACTATATTAATGATTATATAAGAAAAACAGGTGAGAAGATTCACCTGTTTTTGAAAATTAGAATTAGAATTTAGATTGATAGTTATCAATTTCCCATGAATGTACTGCTGTACGATAGCTATCCCATTCTGCTTTTTTAGCAGATACGTATTCGCCATATACGTGCTCACCTAATGTTTTGCGGCCGATTTCACCATTTTGGAATTCAGCAATTGATTTTTCAAGGCTTCCTGGAAGATTTTCAATTCCAAGTTCTTCGCGACGCTCTTCTGTCATGTGGAAGATATCTTCATTAATAGAAGCTGGAGCTTTTAAGCCTTTTTCAATCCCTTCAAGACCAGCAGATGCGATAATCGCAAATGTTAGGTATGGATTTGCAGATGGATCTGGACAACGAAGCTCAACACGAGTTGCCATACCTTTTTTAGCTGGAATACGAATTAGTGCTGAACGGTTTGATGCAGACCATGCGATATAGCAAGGTGCTTCATATCCAGGAACTAAACGCTTATAAGAGTTTACTAATGGATTTGTTACAGCAACAATGTTTTTCGCATTTTCTACTAAACCTGCGATGAATGAATAAGCTTCATCAGATAATTGTAATTCATCTGCTTCATTATAAAATGCATTTTCCCCATCTTTAAAGAATGACATATTTACGTGCATACCAGAACCGTTGATTCCGAAAACTGGTTTTGGCATAAATGTAGCATGTAAGCCGAATTTTTGGGCAATTGTTTTAACAACCCACTTATAAGTAGTAGATAAATCTGCTGCACCTAAAGCGTCAGCATATTTAAAGTTAATTTCGTGTTGACCTTCAGCAACTTCATGATGAGAAGCTTCGATTGTGAAGCCCATCGCTTTTAATGCTCGGTAAATTTCTAATCGTACACGTTCACCTAAGTCTTTTGGTGATGGCTCAAAATAACCGCCATTATCATCTAATTGTTGAGTTGGGTTTCCGTCTGCATCTGTTTTGAATAAGAAGAACTCTAATTCCGGACCAACTGAGATTGTGTAACCTTTATCAGCTGCACGCTCTACTGTCTTTTTTAAAACATTACGAGTATCACCCTCGAAAAGAGTTCCATCAGGGTTCACAGCTGAACAAAGGAAACGCGCTTCAGAATATCCTTCTTCAACAGACCAAGGTAATACTGCAAATGTTGTAAGATCAGGTTGTAAGTATAGATCTGACTTGTTAATTGGAGAGAAACCTTTTACAGAAGAACCGTCAAACATTTGTTTCCCTGCAACAACATCATCGAATTGCTCTACAGTAACAGTCACGCTTTTTAAAATACCCTCTATATCTACAAATTGTAGATGGATAAGCTCTACACTTTTAGAGCTGATAATTTCTTTAATTTGTGCAAGAATTTCCGTATCATTTTTACCTTTTGAAATAACCGCTTCACTCATGTTAGATAACCTCTCATTTCTACGTCGTTTTTTATAACATGAGTTTATTATATTTAAAGATTGTAAATTTGACAAGTGTTTTTCCGTTAAATTTTCTGTATTTTTATAATATTTTTATAGAAAACGGTTACATCCATCTCACTTTTAGATAGATTGCTACATATATCATTCATTAGCAAATATCTGTAAGAGAAATTAGAGGATTCCACTAATATTTATACAGTGACTTTTATATCTTTGCATTTCACTCAAATTATTAAAGTCATATCTTTTCTGAACAAAAAAAGAACCTCTCAAAACCAAGGTTCTTCTAATCGTTATAATTAATCATCCTGATCATCAAGTTCAAACTCCAGAATCTCTTTTGTTTCAGCATCAATCGTTATTTCCGCTTCTCCTGAGGAAGTTTTAAACTCCATATCATATACGTATCTGCCATCATCTTCATCTAATTCAATTTCATGAAGTTCGCCATCAATTTTTGTTTTTGCTATTTCAATTGCTTCCTTTTCTGTAATTATTGCTTTATTTGATACGTTTTTTGAATTGACATCATCATCATTGTCGTCATCGACTTTTTCATCGACTCTGTTAATTTTAGCTGTTGTTGCATCAATGTATAATTCATAATCCTTTTGATCTTTGTCAATTTCTACTTCATAAACAGGCTGACCGTTCTGATTTTCCAGTTCCACACTTTCAACAACTCCATCAACCTTCTTTAAGGCTGCCTCTTTTGCTTTATCGATCCCTATTGTTTCATTATTTTCTTGTGCGTAGCTGTTATTAATAGCCACTGCACCACCTAATACGACTACCGCTGCTAATGAGATTGTCATCAATTTCTTCATTTCTTTATTCCTCCTTGGTTGTTTTGTTTCTTACATACTTAACTTTAACCAACCTATATGAGAGGAAAGGGAAAGGAAGATTAAAAATTGATGAGAAAACTCTAAGATTTCTTAAGAATCGTCTTCATCATCTTCCTGATCTTCCCAAGTAACGGTAATCGCCTGTTTTTTATAGGCATCTATTTGAATAGTTGCTTCTCGATCATCATCGGTTTCAATTTCAATTAAATAGTAAGGTGTTTGACCGCTACTTTCAATAAAGTCAACATCATCTACTTCGCCGTTAACTTCATCCAAAGCCAAATGTATGGCTTCTTTTTCTGATAAAAGTCTTGAAGAGGTTTTCGTTGAATTTGTAACTTCTCCTGTATAAGGATCGATGGTTAGTGTGTGTTCTTCATTTTCTCTTTGCACAATGGCCTGATAATAAGACGATGACTCAGATTGAATTAGTTCAATTGATTTGAGCGTACCCTGTGATGAAATTTTGGCTTTCACTGCATCTTCCTTTAAAAGATTATCATTATTTTTATCAGGTTTTTGTTCACTATTTTTTTCTTGTTGTGTGATAGAAACAACATCTCCACTCGTTGCATGAATGACAATAAGATATGTTCCTGTTTCTGCTTTCAAGACAAAATGATATTCGTTATCTTTTTTCGTTGTTTCAATAATTTCACCCGTATATTTTTCTAATGCCCTTTCTTTCGCTTCTCCTTCTGTTAAAGCTTGAGCTTCTGATGTCTGACCCCATAGTTGAACTGTAGCAAGAAGAACCACTCCGACAATGGCAATACTTCCTATAGTCATGAACCATTTCTTTCTATTCATATGTCACCTCCATTTTTTATAAGGTTTAGTATAAGATAGAAACATGAGAATTTACTGAGAAGGAAGAACAGGCTTTTCGAGTTCTTTTTCTAAAAGGTTAGTGTTACAGTTGTTCCTATTCCTTCGACACTTTCGACTTGGATGTGAATATTTAAAGCTTCTGCGATTTCCTTGGCCATTGAGAGTCCTAACCCACTTCCTCCTTGCTTTCTGGTTCGAGCTTTATCAACCCGATAAAAACGATCATAAATTTTAGGTAGATCATTTTCAGGAATACCAATCCCTCTGTCTGCAATTCGGATACTTGGCCTCTCCCCGTTTTTCTCTATATAAATAGAAATCTTCTCTTCACTATACTTTCTCGCATTATCTAGAAAAATAAAAAGCAATTGCTTTAACTTCTGGGAATCTGTTACTGTATTAATCACTTCATCGGTATTTACTTCCACTGTTCTGTGATATGCATTTTGAAATATTTTCGATGATTCCTTCACTAGCTCTGTAATATTTACTTCTTTTTTATCGATATTCCATTTTTCATCATGTTTAGCCAATAGAAGGAGCTGTTCGATCATGTCACTCATTCTAACAGCCTCAGAATGAATGGCCTCAATTGACTCATCCATTACTTCAGGACGTTGTTTCCCTCTTCTCTTCATTAAATCTGCATAGCTTTCAATAATCGTTAAAGGAGTTTTCAGTTCATGTGATGCATTTGATACAAATTGCTCCTGCTTTTTGAAGTTCGTTTGCAAAAGATCGATCATTTTGTTGAAGGTAATTCCCATCTCCACAAGCTCATCCCTTGATTTTTCTTCGAGTTGAATTTTTTTGAATTGTCCACTTTCCTGTATATCCTTCATTGTTTCAGTCATTGTTTTGATCGGTCGGGTGATTAAATTGCTTAAGAAATGAGTTGATAAAAGAACAGGAATAACAGAAATAATAGTGGTTGCAACTAAAACAATTCTTAAAACAGATAGAATCTCATTTGTTGTAGTTATGCTTTTTGTTACTTGCAAATTTACAATACTACCATCTGTCCAAATAATTGGACTTGAAGCGAAAGCATATTGGTTATTCTCAAATTGAATGATTTTGCTTTTTTCCCCTGTAAAATATGTTCCTTGCATATTATCTAATGTTTTTTCAGAAGGCGAAGCAATCTTTGCAACTGATTTACCCTCAACTGACAATACATGAATCATTCCATCCACAGGTACATATGCGCGCAGCAATTGGTTAGGATCTACTTGCTTTATTCCTTTACTAACTTCATTTGATATCTTCTCTGTTTCCGCTTTTATTTGTTCCAGCTCTTTTTCAATCATCATGTTGTTAAACACCATAAAAATCGATGTGTTCATTAAAAGAATAAGCAAAATAAATAGAAAGGCAGTATATAAGTTTATTTTATCTCGAAGCTTCATTTTGCTTCCTTTAATACGTAGCCGACTCCACGTACTGTATGAATTAAAGGATAATCAAATGGAAAGTCAATTTTCTTACGTATGTAGCGGATATATACATCAACAACATTTGTATCACCAAAATAGTCATATCCCCAAACCGCTTCTAGTATTTGCTCACGGTTTAGAACCTGCCTTTGGTTTCTCAGAAGAAATAGAAGTAAATCAAATTCCTTAGGTGTTAACTCTATTTCATGTTCACCTCTTAGCACTTCACGTGTTTTTTCATTCACCTTTAATTCTCCGGCAATGAACCATTCATCAAGATCCATTTGTTCATTTTGATGAGCTGGCCTGGAGCTCATTCGCAACACAGCGCGAATTCTCGCAAGTAGTTCCTCCATTTGAAAAGGCTTTGTAATATAATCATTCGCTCCTAAATCCAAGCCTGAAACTTTATCTTCAACAGATCCTTTCGCCGTGAGCAAAATAACAGGAGTATACGGATCTTTCACCCTAATTCGGCGAAGAAGCTCAATTCCGCTTAATCCGGGTAACATCACATCTAATAAAATTAAATCAAAGCTTCCTCTTCGATACGCTTCCAATGCGGTAACTCCATCCATCGCTTTTTCAATTATGTATCCTTCATAGCCTAGCTCCAGTTCAAGCAATCTTACTATTTTCTCTTCATCTTCAACAATTAAAATTGATTCTTTATTCATTAGAACCTCCTTTAATCTTTTCATTTTATCTCTCTTATATCGTTCCTTCCTCATCATATCAAATAGCAGTAGCCATTTTCTATTTTAGAACGTTTAATCATCGGCAAATTTTTATCATTAAAGCACTTCTTTTGACTTTCGATTTAGCAATATGTAAGATAAGAGCGCAAATTACATATTGAAAGGGGCCACAAAAAATGGCGCAATCTTTAAAAGGAAAAGTCGCTCTTGTTACTGGAGCCGGGAAAGGAATTGGACGTGCAACTGCAATTGCCCTTGCTCATGAAGGAGTAAATGTGGGGTTATTAGCACGAACAGAACAAGATTTAGTGGAAGTAGCGAAGGAAATTGAAGCTCTTGGAGTGAAAGCAGCCTATGCTACTGCTGATGTTTCTTCTATAGAAGAAGTAAATGCTGCTGTTGAAAAACTAAAAACTTCTCTAGGTCCAGTCGACATTCTTATCAACAATGCCGGCATCGGGAAATTCGGTAAATTCCTTGAACTTGAACCAGAGGAGTGGAAGAAAATTATCGACATTAACTTAATAGGTGTTTATTATGTTACACGTGCTGTATTACCTCAATTAATTGACAAAAATGGTGGAGATATTATTAACATCTCTTCAACCGCAGGTCAAAAAGGTGCTCCTGTAACGAGTGCTTATAGCGCTTCAAAATTCGGTTTATTAGGACTTACTGAATCGCTTGCCTTGGAAGTTCGCAAACATAATATTCGCGTAACAGCTCTTACACCAAGTACTGTCGCGACTGAGTTAGCTTATAAAGAAAATCTTACAGATGGAAATCCGGAAAAAGTGATGCAGCCGGAAGATCTTGCAGAGTATATGGTTGCACAACTTAAACTGCATCCTAGAATCTTTATTAAATCTGCTGGACTTTGGTCAACAAATCCGTAATGCTTATCCATTAATGGGCTGTCCGATTATTGAAAGGGCAGCCTATATTTTCTACTTTTTTAATCTTCTTAAACATAACTCCATGAAATGAATATTATTCCATATTTGATAAAATCAAGAGTTCGTGTAAAATTAAACATATTATCCATATATTTTTATGTAGAAACTTCATTTATCATTGCTTTTTATTTACATCACACATTGTTTTTCATACTATTAAGGAGGTATGAGTGTTGAAAAAAGCTTTAATTAACATTGATTACACCTATGATTTTGTTGCAGAAGATGGTGCACTTACCTGTGGGAAACCAGGTCAAGATATCGAAAAGGAAATCTCATCTATTACAAAAGAATTTATAGAAAAAGATGCGTTTGTTGTGTTTGCAATTGATCTTCATGAAAAAGAGGATCATTTCCATCCTGAGACAGCATTGTTTCCACCACATAATATCCGTGATACAAAAGGAAGAAATTTATATGGAGAGCTTCAAGATCTCTACAAAAGCAACCAAGAAAAAAGCAATGTTCAATGGATGGATAAAACACGTTATAGTGCTTTTGCGGGAACAAATTTAGAAATAAAATTAAAAGAACGAGGTATCACAGAGCTTCACCTAGTTGGTGTTTGCACAGACATATGTGTTTTACATACTGCTGTGGATGCATACAATAAAGGATTTTCCATTGTCATACATAAAGACGCTGTTGCGAGTTTTAATGAAGCAGGTCATGAGTGGGCTTTGCAACATTTTTCTTCATGCTTAAATGCTAAAGTGATTTAACATCATACTTAAATACATATTTAATGAACATATGGTCCCTCCATTTTTCATTAAATAATGACCACTACGGTCTATGTGAAAAATTGAACGAACTTGGAGGAGAAAAATGAATACACATTACGAAGATGATAGTCTAGCTCTACATACAGACCTTTATCAAATTAATATGGCTGAATCGTATTGGGAAGATTCCATCCATAACCGAAAAGCAGTATTTGAAGTGTTTTTTCGAAAACTGCCTTTTGGAAATGGCTATGGTGTTTTTGCAGGACTTGAAAGAATCATCCAATATCTTGAGAAATTTCAATTCTCAACTAGTGACATTGAATATTTACGTGAAGAATTAGGATATAAAGATGATTTTTTACATTACTTAAGTACCCTCCGATTCACTGGAAATGTTTATTCAGTACAAGAAGGGGAAATGGTATTTGGAAATGAACCTATTATCCGAATTGAAGCCCCTTTAGCCGAGGCACAATTAGTTGAAACAGCCATATTAAATATCGTCAATTATCAGACACTTATTGCGACAAAAGCAGCAAGAATTAAGCAAGTCGTTGGTGATGATACGGTTATGGAATTCGGTACTCGCCGCGCACACGAATTAGATGCTGCTATTTGGGGAACGAGAGCAGCATATATCGGCGGATTCCACGCTACATCTAATGTAAGAGCAGGGAAGCTGTTCAATATTCCTGTTTCCGGTACACATGCTCATGCTTTTGTTCAAGCATACAAAGATGAATATGTCGCTTTTCATAAGTATGCACGCCGTCACAAAGAATGTGTGTTCCTAGTTGATACATATGATACGTTAAAATCCGGTGTTCCAAATGCAATTAAAGTAGCAAAAGAATTAGGAGATAAAATTGAATTTAAAGGAATCCGTCTTGATAGCGGAGATCTTGCTTACTTATCTAAGGAAGCAAGAAAAATGCTCGACCAAGCTGGTTTTCATGATACAAAAATCATTGCTTCAAATGATCTGGATGAATCCACCATTATCAACCTAAAATCACAAGGTGCCAAAATTGACATTTGGGGTATTGGAACAAAACTGATCACTGCTTTTGATCAACCTGCACTCGGAGCTGTCTATAAGCTGGCATCAATCGAAGATGAAAACGGTGAAATGATTGATACGATCAAAATTAGTGGAAATCCTGAAAAAGTATCAACACCAGGGTTAAAAAAGGTTTATCGAATCATTAATACGTTAAACCATAAATCTGAGGGTGACTATATTACTTTAGAGCACGAAGATCCTGAAAGTGAAGAAAAATTAAAAATGTTCCACCCTATTCATACGTTTGTAAGTAAATTCGTTACAAACTTTGAAGCCAAAGAATTACATCATCTTATTTTTGAAAACGGATCACTTGTATATGACTCTCCTACCCTGCAGGATATGCAAAATTACACAAGGGCGAACTTAGAGTTATTATGGGATGAATATAAACGTGCCCTACATCCGGAGGAATACCCGGTTGACTTAAGTCAGGAATGCTGGGAAAACAAAATGAGAAACATCGAAGAAGTAAGAGAAAAAGTATCAGAAATGATCAAAAACAATAGGAAATCCTAAAATAACTTCAATTGGAGGCGTAAAAATGAGTTTACAAAAAAGAATTATGAGTGAACTACATGTAAAAGAAACGATAAATCCAAAGGAAGAAATCAAAGCACGTGTAACGTTTCTAAAAGAATACTTAAAAACAACAGGTGCTAGAGGCTTTGTTCTTGGCATTAGTGGCGGCCAAGACTCTACTTTGGCTGGACGTTTGGCTCAAATAGCAGTTGAAGAATTACGCAGTGAAGGATATCAAGCAACATTTACGGCTGTAAGACTTCCATATGGTGTTCAAAAGGATGAAGATGATGCACAATTAGCCCTTTCATTTATTAATCCAGACAAAAGTGTTGCTTTTGACATATCTAATAGTGTCGATGCATTTGCCAATGACTATGAAAAATCAATGGGCGAACCGCTCTCAGACTTTAACAAAGGTAATGTAAAAGCACGAACAAGAATGATTACTCAATATGCGATTGGCGGCCAGAAAGGCTTGTTAGTTATTGGTACAGATCATGCTGCAGAGGCAGTTACAGGATTTTTCACAAAATATGGTGACGGTGGTGCAGACTTGTTACCACTTACAGGACTAACAAAGCGTCAAGGTAAACGTCTGCTACAAGAATTAGATGCGCCAGAACGCTTATATCTCAAAATACCAACTGCTGATCTACTGGACAACACTCCCCTGCAGGCAGACGAAACAGAGCTTGGTATTACATATGACCAATTAGATGACTTCCTGGAAGGAAAACAAGTCGACGCCGAAGTAGCTGAAAAAATCGAAAAACGCTACCTGATTTCACAACATAAGCGCGAAGTACCGGCCTCTATGTTTGATGAATGGTGGAAAAAATAAACAAGACCATACAAAAATACTCAAGATGCAGTGTCTCTTGAGTATTTTCATTTTAAAAGACAATGTTAGAATGTAAAACAAATAAATTGACGATGTTAAGAAAAGAGCCAATAATGTTTATATGATCCCATCAAGTTACGTCAGGAGAGAACACGATGACAAATATTGAAGAAAAAACATGTAAAGAGTCCCTAGTTATTAAGACAAGTAGAGTATTTCCATTAGATACAAATAACCATAATACATTATTTGGTGGTAAATTAATGAGCTATATCGATGATGTTGCCTCGATTTCAGCAGCCATGCATTCAAGATGTGAGGTTGTAACAGCCTCGACAGACTCTGTTGATTTCTTAATTCCTATCCGCCAAAGTGACTCTGTTAGTTTAAAATCGTATGTATCGTCTGTTGGCCGTTCATCTATGGAGGTTTTTGTTAAAGTAATTGCTGAAGATTTAAAAACAGGTGAACGAAAGCTTGCAGCTACATCCTTTTTAACTTTTGTAGCACTAAATGATCAAGGCAAACCCCAACAAGTTCCAAGAGTCATTCCGGAATCAGATGAAGAAGTAATGCTATTTAATACAGCAAAACAGCGTAGAAACGTCCGAAAAGAACGCCGTGAGCATAGTGAAGCTTTCGCTAATGTAGTGACGTTATAGATGGTAAGTCAAAAAAAATGCATCCAATTGTTGGATGCATTTTAACATGAGAATAATTGAGAATAGTTTGAGAATTGAAAATTAGTTTAAATAATTATTTTACTTCAGCTGGAACAGCTAAACCTAAGCCTTCAGCTATACGAGTTCCGTATTCCGGATCTGCTTTGTAGAAATGTCCAATTTGACGTAATTTAATATCGTCTCTTTCAACTGGTTTCATTGCAGCAACAATATTAGACACTAAGTGTGCGCGTTGCTCTTCAGTCATAAGGCGATATAAGTCACCTGCTTGCGTGTAGTGATCATTATGATCATATGCTACACTTTCAGCTACTCCTGATACCGGATATGCTGCTTGTTTGTTTTCTGGTGTTTCAGTTGGACCACCTAAGCTGTTTGGCTCATAGTATACTGATTTTCCACCATTATCATCAAAGCGCATTTGGCCATCACGTTGGTAGTTCTTCACTTCATTTTTCGCACGGTTAATCGGTAGTGCCTGATGGTTAGCCCCAACACGGTAACGGTGTGCATCATGATAAGCGAACAGACGTCCTTGAAGCATTTTATCTGGTGATACATCAATACCAGGAACTAATGTACCAGGTGAGAATGTTGCTTGCTCAACCTCCGCAAAATAGTTTTCAGGGTTACGATCTAACACCATACGGCCAACTTCAATTAATGGATAATCTTTTTGAGACCAAACTTTTGTAACATCGAATGGATCCCATTTATAAGTATTCGCATCTTCTAAAGGCATAATCTGCACATATAATTTCCATGCAGGGAAATCGCCTTTTTCAATTGCGTTAAATAAGTCTTCTGTATGATAATCTGGATTTTCACCAGCAATTTGTGCTGCCACTTCAGGAGATATGTTTTTAACACCTTGTTCTGTTTTGAAGTGATATTTAATCCACACTCCATCACCTTCTGCATTTGTCCACTTAAACGTATGACTACCAAATCCATGCATATGTCGTAATGTCGCAGGAATTCCACGATCAGACATTAAGATTGTTACTTGATGTAAAGACTCTGGAGATAATGACCAGAAATCCCATACCGCGTTAGGATTTTTTAAGTGTGTTTGTGGATCACGTTTCTGAGTATGAATGAAATCAGGGAATTTAATCGCATCACGAATAAAGAATACCGGCGTATTGTTACCTACGATATCATAGTTCCCTTCTTCAGTATAAAACTTAACCGCAAATCCACGTGGGTCGCGGACTGTATCAGCTGAACCATTTTCACCTGCAACTGTTGAAAAACGAATAAATAATGGTGTACGTTTTCCTACTTCAGAGAAAAGATTTGCTTTCGTGTATTTTGTCACATCATTCGTTACTTCAAAATAACCATGTGCACCTGCGCCTTTCGCATGAACCACACGCTCAGGAACACGTTCTCTGTTAAAATGTGCAAGCTTTTCTAAAAGGTGTACATCTTGCAATAATGTTGGGCCACGATTTCCTGCTGTAATTGAGTTCTGGTTGTCCCCTACTGGAGCACCCCAGCTTGTAGTTAGTCTGTTATTAGTCATTTAAGAATCACCTCATATTTTGTTTGTCTATGAATCTATAATAACATGTCTCAATTAAAAATCAATACTTTTTTATAATAATTATAATTTAATAGTTAAAATTATATTTAATCTATTATTAAAACACGCCTGAAACACTTAACTTCTCTATATTATTTTGATAAGGATTGAAATATGACAACTATAATTTATTCTGTTTATAATCAATTAATATTTATCAATTATCAATTACTTTTACAAATTTATCTAATGTTATGTAGTATTAAGTTTATAACGAATATTTAAGTTTACATAATAATGTTATTGTATTTTTTAAATAGTTATTACAATAAAAATAAAAAACAATTACCTTTCACTCCATAAATACAAGTCTAATTCTTCAAATATTAAAATGTCTGAAAATTCATACCAATCTTTTCAACCTTGTTTAACAACAGAAGATTTAACATTTTTAAATATGGGCATTTGCTGTTGCACTCCCACAATAACCTACATACCTTTATAAAGATTACTTATTTCTTTCTGGTTGGTGATATGAAAGAAATCAATAAGGAGTGTTTGTGAAACATGTATTCATACCCCTATGTTTATAAAAATGAGCCTGTATCAAAATTCTATTATGGAAATCATTTGTCAAATCCTCTCTCTTATATGCTTTACCATAATTCAGATCAACGTCAACCGAACCTTGAGAGGAGGATAACATCGCTTGAGCGTCAATCTGATCGTCAAACTAAAGAGCTAACCAGGCTTAATAATGAAATAAAAAGATTAAATGAAGAAAATCGCAGGATGAACCGTGAAATAACCCGCTTAAATGAACAAGTCAATCGTGTTAATAATAGAGTTGAACAACATACTCGAAGACTAAACCGTCTTAACCAAAGGTTACGTGCAGTAGAAACTAAATTCAGTCTACCTTTCACTCCAGATGATGGTGGCTTCTAAATCTAAAATAAAAGCATTAGTTACAATAGGGTGAATTACACCCTATTTTTTGTTTTCATTAAACATAAGAACACATATTTAAATATCAATTGTAATACAATTACATCATTATTTAATTCTCTTAAAACAACAGCCTCCTCTTATAACACCTTTGGTCTTAGAAGCAGTTCTCTTCACATTTCCTTTTTTTCTATTTATGATTATAGGTTTACTATTATTGTCCTGGCTGCCCTCACTCTTACGATAATTACCCAAAAGTATCCCTCCATAAAATTCTTTTCTATATATTATAAACAGTGTTAATCTTTATGGATTGGACTAATTGACAATTAATATTGATTCAGTAGAACTTCGATTTTCTATTACATAACATTTTGTAACTGGATTTACTTTCTTAAATGAGACAATAATCATTTTCACGTCTTGATATGGATGATTAATTAAATCAAACTTAGAAGGGATAGGGGATGTTTTTGGGTGTGAATGATAGATACCTAGTACAATTTCTCCCTTATGAAATATTTTATTAAATGTTTTTTGAACGCTTTCCTTTCCAACAAAATAACGTTTTTCAGATTTAGATTCATTTTTCAATCTCCATACAGAAGTAACTTCACCATTCACTCCTGAAACTATACCGCATGCTTCATTTGGAAGTTCCGTTTTGCAGTGTTGTATCATTTCTTCAAATACATATCGAGGAAATGTTAAGTTATTTTTTTTCAAGGTCTTTACCTCTATGCACTGAGGGATTTGACTCTTCACGGCCACCCAGTTCTTTTTGTTGTTGGATTTCTTGAATGCTCGAGTCGTTGTTCATATTTGAAGTCGGTTTGAATGTAAGGTTATTTGTATGTTCTGAAGCTACAATTGAGTTTCCTAGCGCTTTATTTTTAGATACATCCTTTGCTTCGTCTTTATATTTGTTCCTCAATTCTATTCTCTTTGGACCTGTAGGTGGTAAAAAACTTGCTTTTTGTGTCTTTTTAGAAACACCATGATAAAAATTTGCAATATCATTGCTAATTAGTTCGGTAACTTTAGGATAAAGATTTTTAGAAGAAATTGAAGTATGAATGATGTTTCTTAATTGTTGGTAGCTATTGGGATGTAGAATTTCTTTCTTATTTCCTTTATTACTATTTATTATTACCTTTAATTCTGACAATTCTTCTTTTATCTGATCAACTGTGGATGAATCCATTAATTGCTTACCAATTTCATTATTAATTACCTCTTTTATACCTCGAATTATCTCATCTTGATCCTTATTTACCAATGTCTCCATACACTTTTGTAAATCAGTGATTGTATGATCCAATTTATTCATTTTCTCAGAAAGAGTTTTAACATTTTCCATCAATTCTTTTGTTTGACTGTTATACTGTTCAACAGCTTTTCTTAATTTTTCTTCTATCTTTAACATTTGTCCTGTTATAGATTGATGCTCAAACTTCATAGATAGGTAGTCATTGGCGACATTTCCTGATTGGGCTGTTTCTAATGTTTGTTTAAAAATAGATAGCTTTTGTTTTAAATTTTCAATACTGTTAATTTTCTCTTCGAATCTATCCAAATTTTTATCCCCCCTTTAGATATAGTCATTTTCCCTTGAGACATTAACACAATTTTACATTTTGATCCTTCTATTAAGAACCAATTTTACTACTATTCATATGCTACAAATGTATAGAAATTATCTTAATTCGGAGGTGTTTGCAATATGCAAGCAAAAAATTTAACAGGAGGACAGGAGCTCCTTTGCATTAACACGACAAAGGTATATGACTGGATTCTAAATGAGGCAACATTTGATTTAACATTTACTGATGAAACTCTTCCTATTGTTGGTGAGGACCCCTTAACATGTGATGAAATTACAGGTCCCGTTACAGTTGAAGTTACACCTGGTCCAGTCGAAGTTCTAAATCGTGAAGATAGAGAATTTGTAATTGATGGAGCGTTAGTCACTCTTCAATTGGTCACAATTCGAAAGAACTTCACTGTAACATTCTTCTTCCCAACTGCAACTGGTACTGAGGTCGCTTCGTTTGATTTCGCACGCTGTGAACAAGTTGTTTTATGTGCACCAGAAGGTACAGACATTGAAGTTACGTATAGTGAATTAGACAGCTTTATTTGCTCATTTGAATGTGATTTTCTTACAGATACATTCGATGCTCTTGTAACAGTCCGTACATGTCAAAGCATTCAGTCAACTTTCCCTGTAACACTTGAGATTGTTGCTGACTTCTGTCAACCTAGAGACATTCTACCAACACCAGCTTGCCCGACACCTACAATGCCGCCACAATGTCCGGTACTATTCCCTGATAATGGTGATGACGGGGAATAATTGTGCATATGGATAGAGAGAGGAGATGATCCTCTCTCTATTTTTACTGAAGGAGTGCCATTCATGAAACAAAACAACTTGTTAAAACTTCAAGAAATGGTGAAGGAACACGAACATAAGACAATAAATTACTTAAATGAAATAAAAAAATTAATTAATGAATCAAGAGAGGATAATAATAATGTTCAATTAATTAGCTATTTTACATATTCGGTAAATATTTCACATCGTTTGGACGATGAGAATTTAATTATCGGTTCATATATTATCCATAACATTGGACAGAAACAAATTACAAACCCTTATATTTGTTTACAATTTAGCCAAAGCCACCCTTTTCAATTGTCAGGCAAAATCATTAGCGCGAAGCAACAAAATTCAAATATAACGGACGGCTGGGAACGGCTAAACAAATCATCAGATAAAGATGTGTACTTTCTAAAGCCCATCAATAAAAATAACATTAATCCTTCTCAAATGATTTCTTTTCAAAACTTCCAACTAAAATGGCTTCCCTCAAAGTCCTATACAGGAAATATATTAGGATTTTCCTATAGCGATGAATTTAAGGAAGGTATACCTGCCATAAATTCTATTAGTATTAGCGGAAATAGTTAATGGAGGGATTTGATGGTGTTTAATGAGGAAAATGAAAAATTGATAGACGAATTAGCTAAAAGCATTGTCCAGGAATTAACCAATCTTAAAAAAAACGACAACAGTTCCATTCATATAGAAGGAAATACCCTATTACTACTTATTCTATACTTATTTAATACTCGTATATCCTCAAAAGATATGAGTACAGCAACTAAAGATATGATTATTTCTGATGAAATTATTGAACAATTTGAGAAGATGATCGATAAGACCGAAGACAAGTTTGAAGAAATTATCAAAATACTTAAGACAAATACCTAAATAGTTCCTTTTGTATTTGAAGTCAAATGGGAGTGATAACAGTGGAAAACACTATGCTTCAGCAAAAGCTTATTCATATGAAATCAGAACTTAGTAGGTATAAAGCACAAGTGGAAGACTATGAAAACAACTATCATTATTCGCAATTAAGAAAACTAAAGCATGCGAATGCGAACCTTCTCGAAGAAAAAAACTCAATATCATTGCAATTAGATATAACTAAGAAAAAAATTGAAGAATTACAAAATAGCTACCAATTGCAAGTGGGTAAAAATAAACAACTAGAATTTGAATATATCCAAACTTCTACAAGATTAAAGAAAGAAATAGAGACATTGATAGAACAAGACGTAGAAAAGAACAAAGAAATCTCTTATTTAATAGAAAATAAATCTAAATTAGAAGCTATAAACAATAAATTAAAAGCAGAGCTATATTCTCTAAAAAATGAAATAGTAAAAAAACAAGAAATAGTAAAAAAACAAGAAATAGTAAATGAAATAGAATTAAAATATACTAATCTACAAAAGGGAAATCAAAAAATCTCACAAGAATTAAGAGAGTATCGTGCGAATTACGAAGAAGCATTATTACAGAATGAAAACATCAATATAGAGAAAACAGAAATCGAACAAAAATTATTAGACTTAACGAATGCTGTGAATAATGAGAAAATGAAGCTAAAAACAGAGATAGAAACAAAAGAAATCTCTATTGAAAAACAAGCTGGAGAAATTAATCAACTTAAGGAACAAATTGACTCAACTAAATTAGATCGTCAACAATATGAGGAGTTAATTAATATAAAAGATAAAGAAATACTTCAAAAGAATAACGAATGTGATTTTCTTAAAAACATCATTACGAAACTAAATGAAGATAAACTCCAGGTGAGAACAAACGGGGAACAATTACAGGAACAAATTTACCAATTAAAAAAAGGAAATGAACAAATACTTCAAACACTAATCGAAACGAATAAAGATAAACATGAACTTAACGATATGAAAACTATCTTACACTCGATTTCAAATGAAATATATGCATTTAAATCTGGCCACTCTAAAATAAATGAGCAGATTGAGAAGGTTCAACAAGATATTGATTCATTTTTACCAAAATTTGAGTTCATTACATCTGCAAACGATGACACGATGGTCTTATTACAAATTGAAAAGCAAATAAAAAACTTAATAAATGAATCGATTGACTATGAGATAAAATTAGACACACAAATTGTAACCCTGGACAATCTTGAAAGAAACGTTCAAGAAGTAACTGAGGAACTAATGAAAATGGAAACAGATAAGAACGAAGATCAACATTTTTAAAAAATTTAATACTACCTTATGTAGTGATGTTTAACCGTACATCTGTATGTTAGAAGATAGCTGTCAGAATTGACAGCTATTTTGATCCTTTTTCTCCAAGAAATTCATTCACACAATTAATAATATTCTCCTGAATTTCTCTCGACATGGTTGGTGAGATCGGTAGAGCTAATATACGTTTAGCTATAGTTTCGGCAAGCGGAAAATCTCCCTCTTTATAATTTAAATAGCTAAATGCTTCTTGGAGATGTAATGGGACAGGATAGTATATAGCTGAAGAGATCCCTTTTTCCAATAAATAAGCGGAAAGTTCATTACGCTCATCTAATTCAATACAATATTGATGAAAAGTATGTTCCCTATTTTCATATATCTTAGGTTTTTTTAAAGACTTATGAATATTTTCTGTATAGTTTTTCGCAATTTCTTTTCTCAAATGCAGAAAAACATCAAAATATTTCAATTTCACTAATAATATAGCTGCCTGTATTTCATCAAGTCTACTATTCATCCCTATTAAGGAATGCAGATATTTTTTATCACTGCCATGGTTACGTAGCATAAACATATTTTTGTAAAGATCTTTATTATTTGTAACAACTAAACCAGCATCTCCAAAAGCTCCTAAGTTTTTTGATGGAAAAAACGAAAAGCAGCCAATATCACCAATAGAACCTACCCTTTTCCCCTGATATTCTGTCCCTATAGCTTGACATGCATCTTCGATTACCTTTATGTGATGTTTCTTCGCTATTTCCATAATTTGTGACATCTTTGCAGAAAGGCCAAATAAGTGAACAACTATAATCGCTTTCGTCTTGGGAGTAATGGCTTTTTCCATTTTGTAAGGATCAATATTATATGTCTCCTCATCTATGTCAGCAAAAACTGGTTTAGCTCCAGCTTGGGCAATGGCTTCAGCTGTTCCAAAGAAAGTGAATGGTGTTGTAATGACTTCATCACCAATACCAATACCTAGTGCTTTCAATGCAATATATAATGCATCTGTACCGTTTGCTACTCCCAGTGCATAAGATACGTTTAAATAGCCTGCTAACTCATGTTCAAGCTTTTTACCCTTTTCTCCTAACACATATGCTCCACTTTCAATTACGTCTGTTACAGATTTTATTATCGACTGACCCATTAAATTAACTTCTTCCTTTAAATCAACCATTGGGATAAAATTTTGTTGGTTTTGTTCTTCCATTATATTACCTCCTTCCATCTTCACTACCTCTCTTAATTTTTATTTACCTATGCCAGAATAACGCATTCCCAATTCTTCGATTTTCTCTTTTGATAATTTATTTCGACCATCATATACAAATGTACATTTCGTGAAACTTTCAAAATCTATTTTTTTAAATTCGTCATGATAAGCTTGAAGAATGATGATATCAATTTCAGAAGAAACTGTTTGATCATTGATATCAAATGGAATTACATCATATTTTATTATTTCTTCATTTTCAAACAAAGGATCTGCTACAAATACCTGGACATCTTTTTCTTTCAGGATTTCGATAATTGCCAGTGATGTAGACTTTGTTGTCTCCTTTACATTTTCACGATAAGATAAACCCAAAATAAGTATATTCTTTTTTTGGAGTGATCCCATTTCTTTTTCAATTTTTGAAATTGCATAATCAGACATACGATCATTTATTTTTCTTGATAAAGGTGTCAGACCTTGAACTAATCCTTTATTGATAAAAAAGTAAGGATATATCGGAATGCAATGGCCTCCCACCCCAATACCCGGTTGATGGATATGTGAGTATGGCTGACTATTACTTGAATCAATTACTTCCAATATATTAACATTCATATTATCTGCAAATTTAGCTAGGTCATTAGCTAGAGCAATATTAACGTCTCGGTAGACACACTCTGCGACTTTGGCAAACTCTGCTGTTTCTAATGAACTTACCTCAATGATTTCACAATTAAGCGTTTTTTGATAAAATGCTGATGCTCTCTTTAAACTTTTCTCTGTAAGACCACCAATTATCTTCGGATAATTTTGTAAATCCTCTATGATTCTATTTGAGTAGACTCTTTCCGGACTATAAGCTAAATCAAAATCAGTGCCCATTCGTAATCCTGAAACTTCCTCTATTTTTTTTCCAAATCTATTTCTTGTATCTCCTGGCGGCAATGTTGTCTCAAAAATTACCAGGGTACTCTTTTTAACCCCTTTCCCAATTTCTTCCACCGCAGAATCAATATACCTATAGTCAACGTGATTCTTATCATCTATTAATACAGGAACTATCACGATTACAATGTCAGATTGAGCTACAGCTTCTGATGTTATTGTAGTGGCAGTTAATGTTTTATTATGATGAGCATTAGCTACTAATTCCTCTAGACCCGGCTCATTTTTTACATGACTTATTCCATTATTTACGGATGATACGACTTTTGGATCAATGTCTGCCCCTAATACTTTACAACTGTTATTTGCAAATACTGCTGCCAAAGTAAGACCAATTTTACCAAGACCAACTACAGCTATATTATGCAATAATTGATTTTCAGCTATCACTTTGTCTACCTCTTTTCTTTGTTAATTAGTTCCTTATCATTAGTCTATGTAAAGAAAAGTAATCTGATTGGACTTTCATTTTGAAAAAGAGGCTTATTTTTAGAAATTCAATTCATTTTATATGCATAATATTATGATCTACAAATATCATAAAATAGGATCTGTAAAGCCTTTATTATTAAGAGGTGATGAAATAATGAATAATGTCGCTTTAATTGGTGAAGGTGGTCACTCTTCAGTAGTGATTGACATTATTAACCTGCAGCAAAAATATAAGATTTTCGCTGTATTTGATGATAAGTATCATACTCTTCAAAAACATAACAATTGCTACTATGGACCTGTTAGTTCAATGAAAGATCTAAAGAAAAAAAACAATTTTAAGATCATAGTTTGTATTGGGGATAATAAAATTAGAAAGAAAATAATAAACCAATTAAATATTAGTCTTGAAAGTTTTGAAACTTTTATTCACCCTTCCGCTCAAATAAGCAATAAAACCAAAATTGGCAAAGGTACAGTTATCATGCCAAATGTTGTGATAAATGCCAACTCAAATATTGGTAACCACGTTATCTTAAATACATCATGTGTTATAGAACATGATAATGATATACAAGATTTTGTCCATATTTCCCCTTCAGCAACTCTTACTGGCAACGTTAAAATCGCCGAAGGGACACATATTGGAGCAAATGCAGTCCTTATTCCTGGTGTATCTGTTGGAAGATGGACTATTATTGGTGCAGGATCAACGGTTACACAAAATATAACTGATGAGTGTACAGCAGTTGGTTCGCCAGCCCGAATTATTAAAGGAATTTAGTTGTATTCCTAATTTCTTATATAAGACGCCCACAAATTCGCAAAATCCCTTAAAATTTTATCTCCTGTGACTGTATAAAGAGCATGTAACAAATATATATGAATTGGATGGTAAGTTGCATAGATTTTAGGATCCATTTTATAAACAATATGAGCTAAATCATATGTTGAATATCCACCAATGTCATAGTATCGAAGTATTTTCTTAGTCGTTTTTATCCCTTCATAAAAATACTTCTCTGCAAGCAGTGCATGTTTTTTGTTAACACTTAATGTTACTTTCCACCAATCATACAGACCAAGAAGGGTAAATAAAAATCCGTTCAGCGTATAAGAAGAAGGTTCAACCGGATATTTTTCGAAAATTAAATAGTTAGTTAGAGACTCATCAATATCTTTTAAACTCGTTAAAGTTCCCCCTTCTTCAATTGGTTTTAGAAGAAAATCTAAACATTTATTCCCTTTATTAATATATTTCTTATTATTAGTAACTTCAAAGGCGCGCGCATATACACTTAATGCTTGACCTTGTGCCATACCAGATATCCAACCTGGTTTAAATACTTTCCTATAATAATGAAAAGTGAAAGGAAAAGGCAAAGAACCATTGGATTCCTGCAGTTCAGTTAATAGGTCAACAGTTTTAGAGAATTGAGATACAGTGACTTCTCCTCTTTTATACCTTCCATGAAGTGTGAGCGCAAACTGACTTACCATGATAGGATTGTAGTAATAATCGTTCCCATATTTGACTTTAGGTATTCCGTCTGGATCAAATAGAATGGATTGGCTTTCAATATATTTTTTATTAGCGCCCCAATTTAAATAATCTTCTGTTGGATTGTAATTTTTTATATAAGAATGAAAATTTTGCCTTCCTTTATATTCTACAAGTGTATCATCTACTAATTTTTGATAGTTAGCTTTATAAGTGAAAGGTGGCCAATTTTCCACTGTATACACCTCTTCCAATAAAAACATTAGTTTTATAACATTTTCAGTCTACCTGTTTTTTGATATAGCTTTATTCATCACATTAGCAAGTTGTGATGTTAGCTTTTTTCTACTATAATTTTGAATCTCACTAACATTCGGTGTGAATGTACCTGTTTTCGTTTTCCATTCTTGATATGCTTTCTTAATATAGTCAATCGACTTTTCAGGGTAAGAAGAATCTATGACGGTGCCTGTTGCAGTTTTTCTAATAATATCTGCTGGAACCCCTTTAGGAGGTACTAATGCAAGGATTGGTTTCTTTAAGTTGATTAATTCAAATATTTTACTTGTTACTGTTTGATTTCCTTCTTGAGGGTTAATTAATAATAGTAAAAGATCTGCAGAAGCTGCCATATTTAAGGCATCACCATGGTGGATATACCCTGTGTTTTTTGTTATTTTTGTTAATGTCGGTCCAATGTTTTTAACAGGGTCACCAACTATTAATAATTCAATTTCATGTGGGTTTATTACTTTTCTAGTTAAAGCTTCTTCAAGAAGAGTAAAAAATTTCATTGCAAATGACTTTCTAATTCCGTATAAAGATCCCATATAACAAATTGTAAATTTTTTATTACTTGATCTTACTTTTAAATTTGTAAAATCCATTGGATCGTACCCATTCATGATTGTATGAAATTTATTTCTAGGTAGCCCCCCTGATAAATTGTTTAATATATCACATATATGATCACTTACTGAAATAACACCATCTGCAACAGATAATACATGTTTTTCTAGCCTTTGATTATAATTTGTTAGTTCTGCATCAAAACGTCCTTTAATGAATGGGTTTGTCGTCCATTCGTCTCTAAAGTCAGCAACCCAAGGTGTATTCGTGCGCTTTTTTAAATTTAATCCGATAACATGCGATATATTTGGTGGAGCAGTTGTATAGATTACATCAATATTTTCTTTTTCAATGATCTGAAGTCCTGCTTTAATAGCTTGAGGGTACCATCCCTTTTTGAAATCTTCTTCTCTTACAAAAGGATTACCCGGAATTACTTCACAATTTGGTAATCTTATTACTTTACAATTGGCTGGAATTTCATTGAGCATAGTTGGATCTTTTCTTATATAGTTTGATTTTTCAGGAGCAAGCACAATTGGTAAATATCCGAAAGAAGGTAGATATTTAACAAATTTTAATGTACGCTGACTAGCACCTATTGGTGGGAAAAAATAACTGATGATCAATACTTTTTTCATATAAATAATCCTTTCTGAATCGTTTATAAACTGTTATAAACTGTTATTAACTGCCTTGCAATTTTTTCTGGAAGGTGGTTATTTTCAGCATAGATCCGTCCTTTTACACCAAGCTCATACCTTAATTTAGGATTCTTTATTAAATCATAAAGTTCTTTCTCTATCGTATGGGGGCTAGCTGAAATGACCGGAAGTCCCGATGGATACTTTTGTTTTAAGTCATCTCTTACATAAGAAATAACAGGTTTCCCCATAAGCATGCTCTCTATTGAAACTGTTCCGTAAATCCCTAATCGGAGCTGATCAACAACTATATCTGCCTTTTTATACCAGTTAACTACTTCTGCATTTGACATATTTTCAATAAGTTTAAAATCAAAGTCTACTTTCGTTTTCAAATTATCAATGGCCTTTAAAATGAATTCAGTACCTTTAATTCGGCGATCACTTGGTGCATGAACAATAAGCGGTCTAGTATTTCTTTCACTTGGATATAATGGTTGGAAATTACTGCCCTCTACAGATGCTCGAACAATATATATTTTCTTAAAATAACCATATACATACTCTAAAAGCTCATGATCAGGCACAATGACTGTATCAATATACTGAGACACATTTGCGAGTCTAGACGTAATAAGGTCTTCATTATAAAGTTTTACAATTGCAAAAGGATTTTTCTGTTTAGCAATGGAAAATCGTCTAACTTCTGAGCCCCAATAACTCATGATCATTTTCTTTCCCATTTTTTTCAAAAGCGGTAAGTCTGTATAAAAAGCACTTGTAAATGACTGTCCTCCATGAAAATGAAAAATATTATAATAATTTATTTTCTTCTTAGCAAAAGCATGCATATATTTTTTCCTTTGATTAACAGGTATATTAGATATCGGAGAGGGAATATCGATGGGATATTTAAACTTTGATTCATAATAATTACAAAAGGATGAAGAAACACCTAATTTTTTTAGTTCTAAAGATTGTGTGCTCATTTGACCTGCAGGATTATATGGTAAATGCAGAACACGACCTATTCTTTTTAAATCAATCTGTTCTGATGGTTGCGGGATAATGACCTTACTGTTTAGCTTTGACATGTTCCTTTCTCCTATCTTTATTGATGTTCACTCCTATTGGCAGGATACGAAAATTAAGTGATATTGGCACGGCATATTACCACTATCATGAAAAATCACCACTATTGTTACATACCACTATTAGGCATTGTGTTTAAAAAACAGGAAATAACATGAGTTTGTTCTTCTGCGGTTAAATTAGAACCAGACGGTAAGCAAATACCATTAGCAAATAAATGTTCAGAAACATTCTTTTCTTCATTTGAAAAGAATTCACATTGTTTAAATAAAGGCTGCAAATGCATCGGTTTCCATACAGGCCTTACCTCAATGTTATGTTTTAATAATAAGGTATTAATAATATTCTTGGATTGAATACCAGTTACTTTTTCATCAAGAGTTAATGTTGTTAACCACCTCGTAGAGAATCCATATTTTATTTCAGGCATAAATGTAATTCCCTTTATATTGGATAGTTCTTGATAGTATTTTAAATATATATTTCTTCTTTCTTGAATTCTTTTTTCTATTACATTTAACTGTGCTCTTCCGATCGCTGCCAAAATATTACTTAGACGATAATTATAGCCTATCGAACTATGCTCATAATGAATGGCAGGATCTCGTGATTGAGTTGCAAAAAAACGTGCTTTGTCTAAGGCTTCTACATCGTCAGAGATTAGCATTCCACCACCAGATGTTGTAATAATTTTATTACCGTTAAAAGAAAAAACCCCGAATTTTCCGAAAGTTCCACTCGCTTTGTTTTTATATGTTGCCCCTAATGATTCTGCTGCATCTTCAATAATCGGCACATTGTAGCTTTTACAGATATTCACTAGAGGGTCCATATCTGCACTTTGACCGTATAAGTTTGTAATGATAACTGCTTTTGGTAACTGCCCTTTGTTCTCCATACTAACAAACGCTTTTTTTAAGGATTTTGGACACATATTCCAGCTTTCTAATTCTGAATCAATGAAAACAGGAATTGCCCCTAAATATAGAATCGGATTAGCACTTCCTACAAAAGTAAGTGATGAACAAAATACTACATCTTCTTCTTTTACACCTACTAGTTTTAAGGCTAAATGTAGTGCAGCTGTTCCTGAACTTAAGGCAAGTGCACCTTTTGTGTTTACATAGTCTGCAACTTCTTTCTCAAAAGCATCAACATGAGGCCCTAATGGAGCGATCCAATTAGAATCAAATGCATCAATAACATAGTTAATTTCATCACCACTCATATGAGGAGGCGAAAGAAAAATTCGATTGTTTTTCAAATTGTCACCTTCCTTAAACATTGATCTTTATACTCTTTGCAATTATTTATGTTGAATTATGTTTACAATAACACTTCGTAATTGATCTGGATTTTTAATAATTACCTCTTCGAGTTTATTTAAATCTTGTTTAATATCAAATGAGTCCGTCTTTGTAGGTAAAGCAATCACAATATGTGGATGCTCTGTCATCTTGGATTTTTCATGTTCATAAAATAGTGTCTCAGTCAATTTTTCACCAGGGCGAATACCTGTGAATTCTATTTTTATTTCTTTTTCTGGCTCATACCCGTATAACCTAATTAACTTTTTAGCTACATCAACTATTTTAATAGGTTCACCCATATCTAATACAAAGATTTCTCCACCTTCAGATAGTGCCCCAGCCTCCAATACAAGTTGAACAGCTTCTGGTATCGTCATAAAATAACGAACCATGTCGGGATGTGTTACTGTTACCGGGCCTTTTGCTTCAATTTGTTTTCTAAAAATCGGAATAACACTTCCCCTGCTTTCTAACACATTTCCAAATCTGACAATAGAAAATTTGGTCTTACTCATTTTAGAGTAATACTGAATAATCAATTCTCCTATCCTTTTTGTCATCCCCATCATATTAATAGGCTGGACGGCTTTATCCGTTGAGATGAATACAAATCGATCAACATTAAAGCGATCTGAAATCTCTGCCATATTTTTAGTACCGAACACATTATTCCGAATTGCAGAACCTTCACTTATTTCCATTAAAGGTACATGCTTATGGGCTGCTGCATGAAAAACAATTTGAGGCCGATATTTAGTAAATACTTGCTCTACTAGTCCCCTATCTTGTATGTCAGTAATAATCATCTTCGAATCCAACTCTGGATATTTCTCTTTAATTAACATACCAATATTAAAAATACTGTTTTCACCATGTCCTAGCAGGATAATTCTACTTGGATTACATTCCGCAACTTGTTTAGAGAGTTCACTTCCAATAGAACCACCAGCACCAGTAATTAAAACTGTTTTATTTTTAAGGTATTCCTTTAGCCGTTTAGTTGGCATTATCGGTTCTCTACCAATCAAGTCCTTTAAATCGATTTCTCTTAAATTATCAAGCGAAATATCAGATTGAATTAATTCTTTTACAGGTGGTAAACTTTTTACATTTGCTCCTGTTTTTTTACACTCATTAACAATTTCAGTCATTTCTGATTTAGTTAAAGATGGAATAGCAATAATAATATCTGTTATTCTATATTTTTCTACAACATTTTTTATATTCCCCCTATTCCCAATCACCGGAATTCCGAATAACTCCATTTTTTGTTTGGATGGATCGTCTTCAATAAATCCAATTGGGGAATAATCTAAATCTTCTGACCTTAGAATTTGTTGTGCTATACGTGTACCTGCATCCCCAGCGCCAATAATTAGAGCTCTTTTTTTATTAGACTTAGTTGAAGTAAACGATTGTTTTTTTGTCATTTGTAATAATCTGCATCCACTAATTGTGACTATTGAAAATATGAATATAAGAGGTAATGTATAAAGCAAGTTAGATCCAGTTAGAAAAATAAATGAGTAAATAAGAAAAACAAAGTTAGATATTACAATTGCTGCTATAGATGTACTAAATTCTTGAATACCCGAGTATTTCCACATTGTCTTGTATGTTCTAAATTTAGATAGTGAACAATAACTAACAAACAAATAAAAAAACCAGGATAAGAAAATCTCATAGTTTAATACTATGTTATCCCCTTCAACTGATTGAACAAAAAGAAATGATAAAAAATAAGAAATACTAAGGAGTAATAAATCCAAGAAAGGTAAAAGAAATGTTTTAAATCGATAATTCATCGTTCAAAATCCCCCGTAGTTTCAGTTTTTAGTTAATAAATTTTATTCACTGATTACCATTTACGTAAGGGACAATTATCTACATGATAAAAATTTAGGTATCACTTACCTATTATTATTTATGTTAACCAAAAAGTTTAGTAACCATTTTTTCTATAAAAAATAGAATATTATACATTCTATTTTTTATAGAAAAAAGGAGGAGTTTTTTTGAAAATCCTTACGGTTGTAGGGGCGAGGCCACAGTTTATTAAAGCATGTATGCTCTCTAAAATAATAGTACAAGAGCCTGATTTACAAGAGATAATTGTTCATACTGGACAACATTACGATGTGAATATGTCTGATATTTTTTTTAATGAACTTAAGCTGCCAGTTCCAGATTATCACCTAAAAATTGGTTCTGGATCCCATGGTAAACAAACCTCTAAAATGCTATGTAAGCTTGAAGAGATTATGGTAGAAGAAAAACCTGATATTGTACTTGTATATGGTGATACAAATTCCACATTAGCAGGTAGTTTATCAGCTGCAAAACTTAATATTCCTATTGCACATGTGGAATCAGGTCTTAGAAGTTACAATAAAAAAATGCCTGAAGAGATTAATAGAGTTGTAACAGATCATCTTTCAACTTTATTTTTTTGCCCTACTCAAACTGCAGTTAACAATTTAAAAAAAGAAGGTATTAATCACGGAGTATATTTGACTGGAGATATTAATTATGATGCACTCTTATTCTATAAATCGTATGCACTAAACCATTCAACAATTTTATCAGATTTAAATCTAACTAAAGAAGAGTATTATCTTGCTACTATTCATCGGGCAGAAAATACAGATAACTATCATCGACTTAAAACAATTCTCGAAGCATTTAATGAATTGGATATGAAAGTCATCTTTCCTATACACCCTCGAACAAAAGAGAAAATTAAACAAATGAATTTATTGAATTTACTTCATTCTTCCAATATAAAAACCATTGAACCACTTCCCTATTTTGATATGATTCATATTGAAAATTTCGCAAAAGCGATATTAACTGACTCAGGAGGTGTTCAAAAAGAAGCATATATGCTACGGGTACCATGTATTACACTTCGTGATGAAACAGAGTGGACTGAAACTGTTGATTCTAAGTGGAATACATTAGTTGGTGCATCAAATTTAGGTAACATTTCACATGCTATAGCAAATGTTAAGAAACCTTCTAATTATCCTGCAATCTTCGGAGACGGTCATTCCTCCAAAATCATGACTAACATTTTATTAAACTTCAAATAACTGAGTCATTTTTAAACATTATAAATAACAAATCCAGTGTGAAACCATGTCGACACTGGTTTTGTTATTTACAATTTATTACTGCTTTTGTTTTGCTGGTACCCCAACAACGATTTCATCATCTAATATATCTTTTGTCACAACTGACCCTGCTCCCACAATCGTTCTCTTCCCAATACTTATACCTGGCAAAATAGAAGCATTATTACCAATTTTTGCTCCTTCTTTTATATAAGGACCCTTTAAATTATAATCTTTCGCTCCCATATATTTATCATTCGACATCGAGACACATGGACCAATAAAAACTTGATCTTCTAAAACAGTGTCACCAGTTACATATGCTAAAGTTTGGATGGTACACCTTTTTCCTATTCGAGTATTAAGTTCAATAATGGCCGATCTTCCAACTACAGTCTCTTCCCCTATGATGACATTCTCTCTAATACTTGCCTGATCACCAATAAAAACATTTTCATTAATGACAGTATTCGAATAGATTGATACTAAGTTACCTATCCTAACTCCATTATTAATGACTACTGGTTTATCCACTCTGTTTATTTCCCTCATTTTCCGATTGCCACCCGGGATAATACCTAATACACAATTTGAGCCAATTTCTACATTTTCTCCAATTTGAGTATCTTTCAGGATTACTGTATTGTGACCAATTTTTACATTTTCACCAATAATAGCTCCCTCTTCTATCACAACATTTTGACCTATTTTAATACTTGCAGGATAGTTTTTCATAATTGTCCTCCTATTCTTTTAAAGAAAGGCTGCTATAACTTTCAAAACAGTAAAATCAGTCTAGAAATTCAGAATCTATGTAAGACAATCGCCAATTTTTCATATGAATCCAACAAAGACAATAACTCTATTTATCCGTACAGCATAAGCTAAGAAGTAGAATTAAGGCAACTAGGAGGTATTATATGAAAGTCGGTGTAATCGGAATTGGAAATATGGGAGAAAAACATGTATTAACATATTCCACTTTAGCTCAGTATTGTAATCTGGTTGGAGTCTATGATAATGATCTAAAAAAATCAACACAAATATCAAAAAAATATAATATTTTAATGTTTGAACATGTAACAGATTTACTAAAAGAAGTAGATGCTGTAAGTATTGCTGTTCCAACCGAATTTCATTATGAGATAGGATTATTATGTATTCAACATAAAGTCCATATATTAATGGAAAAACCCATTGCCTTTTCAATTGATCAAGCAAAAATACTAAAAGAAAAAGCTGATAAAGCTGGAATAAAATTTCAGGTTGGACATATTGAACTATTTAACCCATTAATTCAAGTTCTAAAAAACAAGATGACACAAGCTGAAATTCTTGCCATATATATGCACAGAATGAGTCCATATAACGAAAAGCTAAAAAATATTGATGTTGTTCAAGATTTAATGATCCATGATCTTTATATTTTGGAAGAACTACTTGATGATGAAATTACTACATTTTTTTCGATGGGCAACATAATTGAAAGTACACCTAAACATGCAATGGTACTTCTTAAATCCTCTAAAGAAGTAGTAGCACATATTACTGCAAGTTTCAAAGCTCCATATAAAAAAAGAATGATACAAATTTTTCAAGAAAATTCATATATAGAAGCCGACTTATTAAAAAATGAAATTAAAGTGATAAAATCGAATAATGAAACAAGTAACACATCCATTATTCATACAGAAACTCATCATGTTCCATCAACATCTCAACCTCTGAAAAATCAGCTGCTAAGTTTCATTAATTGTATTAAAAATGATAACGATCCTAGAGTTACAGCAATTCATGGGATTAAAGCACTTGAGATCTCAAATGCGATAAGTCGTTCTTTACTAAAACACAAATAACTTCTATTTTGATATTGTATGTTCAATTTTTCAAAAAAGTAGTTAAATAATTCCTTGTAAATAAAACTTTAGACTATATCAATGATTTATTTGTTTAAGGATAAAAGAATATTTTTTAATTGTTCAAAATACTCATTTATTAAACTGAGTTAGAAGGGAGATTATCATGAGGGTCCTTCATTATGGTTTCGGCGGACAGATGATCACTATGTGTGAATCCCTAAAGAAAATTGGTGTTAATTCTAAATCCTATCATATGATGAGTTCAACACAGAAATTTAAGGCAGATGTTTGCTTTGAACAAAAGGAGCTTACAAAAGCACAATTAAATCGCATACTAACAGATGCAAGTAAAGAATTCGATGTATTTCATTTCCATTTCGGTAGGACATTTATGTTTGACAGAAGCGATCTTCCCCTTTTAAAGGCACAAGGTAAGAAATTAATTGTTCAACATCGTGGTTCTGATGTCCGCAGAATTTCTATTGCGAGAAACTTTAATAATCCTTATGTTCAAATAAAAAAAGGATTCTCAGATGAAAATAAGAGAATTTCAATTTTAAAACAATTATCAGCTTCAATTGATCACGCTATTGTTGCTGATCATGAACTTAAACCATATATAGAGGGTTTCTATAAAAAAATACATGTCGTTCCCCAAGCGATTCATTTAGATCATTTTCTTCCAAAATATCCTTCACTACATCAAGAGAAACCTCTAATAATCCATTCTCCAACCCATTATAAAGTTAAGGGGACAAAACATGTATTAGCAGCTGTTGATCGACTACAAAAAGAAGGGCATCGTTTTAGATTTAGACTTCTAACAAAACTTTCACATGAAGAAGCTTTAAAATTATATCGAACAGCAGATATCGTGATTGATCAATTGTTAATCGGCTCTTTTGGAGTTTTTAGTTTGGAAGCCATGGCATTAGGTAAACCAGTTATTTGTTACCTTCGGGACGATTTAATAGAGAAATATCCGCAAGAATTACCTATTGTAAATGCGAATCCTGATACATTGTATTTGAATCTCAAATCTTTATTAGTAGATGCCAAAAAGAGGCATCACTTAGGTCAACAAGGTAGAAATTATGCCGAGGCACATCATGATTCGGGAATAATTGCAAAAAAATTAAAGCAAATCTATGAGGAAATTTAAATACTATAAAGTACAATATATTTTTCTTAATCTTTATCTTCAATATTATTCATTAAAAAATTTGCATATTTTATGGGAGTAAAATAAGTAGCTTTCCATTCATTAAATAATGCTGCTTCTTTGAATGTTATCCTCAAATCACGAAAATTGCATTCGATAAACATTGGAATACCTTTTTCTGTGATTCCTATATCCAGTCCTAAATCAGCAAGGTTCGTTAATTTCCCGTCAAGATGTTGTGCAATCTTTAATGACAATGACCTAATCTTAGCTAGTATATCGTCTGTATTCATTTTTAGATGATTTAACACAATTTTAGGGTCATAACATCTCCCTCCTGAAGCTACATTCGTTGTATATTTACCTAAATTTGCAACCTTGCATACTATGCCAGTCACTTGCCAATTTCCGAGTTCATTTTTTTGGACAGAAACTCTAAAATCAAATGGTTTATCTTCATATGTTCCTAATTGAATTCTTTGTTGAATAATGTTGGTTGGATTAAGGATAATTTCGTTTACCTCACTAGCCCAGTTGCCATTTAGTGGAATATTGTATTTTTTTTTGCCATTAATTACTAAACCAACATTGTCACTATGCCTCTTTATTCGTGTAATCCCTTTACCAAGGGTTCCGTAATTTGGTTTTATGATAAGATCTTCGTACAAATTGATCATCTGTAAGAAGTTATTTTTGTTTGTCTTACGGGTTTCAGGTAAAAAACGCTTAAACTTATCCTCCGCTTCTAAGTATTGATGAATTGTAAGCTTAGAAATCTTTGTAAATGCATTATAGAATTTGATACCTTCTTTTTGAAGTGAAACTATTTTCTCTTGCTCTCTTCTATGGTACAACAAAACCCGGTTATGGATGATCATAGGTGTCTTTATTATTTTGATTGTGTAGTGATTATGTTCATCTTTAACCAATGACTTTACATGTTTTTTTCCTTTGGCAAGATCAGCTAATCGAAAAAAACATGGTGTCAATCCATATTGAGCACAAGCCTCTTCATAAAAAGGTATACATTCATTGGTCTCAATTCCCCTTTGAATTTTATTATATAGATAGGCACTTACTAAAATTCCAATATTCTTCTTCATATGTTATCACCCATAATAAATTTTTACCTTACTCTCAATTAGCCTTATAGAATTATGTTAGGAGTAATGAATATGGAAAAGTATAAGATCAATAACAAATTTCATAAAAATGAGCTCATCATGAGAGATCCCTACTTAAAGCAGCATATTCCTGAAACGAATATTTTAACAAAGAATCATCTTACAAATTTATTAATTAAACACAAAAAAGTTGTAGTAAAACCAAGTAGAGGTTCTCTTGGAAATGGTGTCATTATGATAAATGAAATCAACCCACAAGAATATGAACTTTTATATCCCGGAAAAAAAACAAAATATATAAAAGGGATTGAGGTACTCTATACGTACCTAAAAAAATTAGAACATCCTTCCATTCCATGTATTGTTCAATATTATATACCTTTGGCAAAGATTTTTGGGTCACCATTTGATCTCAGGTATATATCACAGCTATATAAGAATGAATGGCTCATAACAGGAATGTATGGCCGGATTGCAAAAAAGGGATATGCAGTAACAAATTTTGAACACGGATCTAAAATAATAACTGTAGACGAAGCTCTAAAAATTTCAAATATCAAAAATATTGAACTAATTGAATTTCAATTAAATTTAGAAAAAATTGTTTTATCTATTTCAAGATGTCTACATGTATATTTTACAAAGCAAACAATTTGGGGCTTAGATATAGGGATTGATGAAAAAGGTGAAATTTATGTAATTGAAGTAAATGCAGCCCCTCAAATAAAAGGTTTCCTTGAATTAGAATCACTAAAGCCCATGTATAGAAATATACATCGCATTCAAAATGAAACAAAAAAATAAGCAATCAATGTTTTTACTAAGTACTAATGGTGAAATTCCTTATTTCCCCACTATCACTCAAAGAATTTTTAATGTTGTTGTTTTTAAAGTATTGGCCACTAAAGGGTGTTTAAAGTGGCCCCTTCTATTTAAGAGTGCAATGGTAAATCAGCTATATTTTAATGGATTAAAAGTGGTTATTTGATTTGGTAATTGCACTTTCGGATAATGATTTGTTATGAAATCAGATGGTGACATTGATGCTCTTTTCACTTGTTGCTTTATTTTTTTATTTCTTTTATTGTGATTCTGATTTTCCTTCGAACCTACCCTTTGAATTGTTTCATTAAAACCGTCTCCACTAAGAGATGATAACTGCTTTTTATTCTTAAACTCAATTTTTCTTTTTCGATTTAATTTGCTGGGTATTTTAACTTCTTCATTTACTTTGATTTCACCTTCCGGTTTTTTTTCAAGGAGAGCTAATCGTTCCATTAATTTATGAATATTTTGTGTATTCGCTTCACTCTTTTCTTTCCATACTTTGATTGCCTCTTCGAGTTCAAAGATTTTTGCCGTATAGCTTTCATCTTTTTCATATATTCCTTGTAGCCTTTCATAAATATCTGATATTTGCTGTCCACTAATCACATCATTTTGTACGTCCTGATGAACCTGAACATCCTGCAAATGTTTAAACATATTATCAAAGTGACTTAATTTAATTTCTAATTCACTTACCAAGTTTTGTAAATTGGTTATATCTTGGCTATACTTTTGATCTTCATTAGGTTCCTTTTCGCTTCTTCCGAATCCAAACACCTATTTCACTCCCTTAAGTTCATATTGAAAAGTTCATCTTTTAAACTATATGAAGTTACTTAATAAAAAGTGATTATTATGATGACATATGACTTCGTATCGTTATTATTAAATAATGTACATGGACTATCCTTTTAAACTATTACTTTTATCTATTTTTCAAAACCAATGACACTAATACAAGCATAAATTCAAGTATTTCATATTGTATAATAGGAAAAACATTTCCTAATATTGTATTGAAAGGAGATTTAAAACTATGGGTGTTGGTGCTCTTTGTACAGTAACTGTAACTGGTACAGTTACTGGTACTCCTATTGGTCCTTTGGTTGTTCAGGTTCCGATGACAGATGATGGTTTGATAGATGTAACAATTCCATTAGGTGGTTTGCTTGGAGATCTTGTTCTAGTTAATATTCCTTGCCCAACGATTGACGACATTGAGATTGTTGTTGGAGCTGTCGTAAGTTTAACTATTTCTGTTACAGAGGGTTAAACTTGTTCTATTATTAAAGAATGGCCACCTCTATTTTTTAGGGGTGGTTACATTAGGTGATGAAAATGAGTCTAGTAGTAATTGGAATATGCATTCGTGACGATAAATTGATCGGGTTAACAACAGAAAGAATAAGAAAATACATTGAGTATTTTCCTTATGAATACGTAGATTTTATATGCTTTCACTGGGATAAAATAGACGTAGTTAATTATTCAGTAGCAGGAAAAAAATTTAATAGGAAATCTCTAGAATGGGACGATGGTATATATCCTCTACCACATGTCGCCTTTATACAAGGCTTTTTAAATAAAAATATTATAAATAAATTAAAAGATATATTCGGAGTAAATCTCTTTAATAATTTTTTATTTGATAAGTGGGAAGGGTGGGAATTTCTCTCAGCTCACAAAATAATTAAACAACATCTACCAATAACTCACAAAATTCAACTTGAGAGATTAGCTTTACAATTAAATCTATTCAAAGACTTTTTAATAAAGCCAAGTATCGGCAGTAGTAGTGGTGGGATAATCCGAGTACAGTCTCGAAATGACGGTACCTTTGATGTTTTTCACTCAATTAAGAATGAATGTGTATTGATAAAATTCGATACAATAAAAGAATTGATGAATTGGATTGAACCAAAGGTTAAGAATGGACAATATATTCTTCAACAAGGAATAGAAACCATAAGGTATAAAGATAATGCAACTGATATTCGATTAAACATGAACAAAAATTCTAACGGTGTTTGGGAAAAGTCCATTGTTTTTTTCCGGATTTCCTCTAATAACAACATTGTTGTTCCAAAGAAAGTATCTCGTATTTATACATTTGACCAATTGCGTAGTTCTTCCTCGTTCCTCCCAGAAGTTGACGTAAGAAAATTAGAATCCCAAACTGATTCCATTGGAAATAAAATCTGTCAGGCATTTGATCAAGCTGGATATCATATGGCAGATTTAGGGATTGATTTAGGGTTAGATATGAAAGGTAAATTATGGATATTTGAAGTTAATCATATTCCTTATCCGGCTTTGGGATCAATTCATGATCCTTCTGTATATAAACCTCTCGAATATGCTCTATTCTTAGCAAAAAATAAAAGTAAATATTAGTTGGTATCCTTATATTCATATAAAAAGGATACCTTTTTATTTTTTTAATCCTGACAGACATGTTTGTCAATACTTTTTTTGAGGAATATTAAATTGCTATTAATCCATTTCTACATAAATAGTAATTTACTATTTACATCATATTTCCTATTATTTACTAAAATATGTATAAAAAAATTTAATTAAAAATCATTTTTTATTTTTTAAAATATGTTATGCTTTCGATATATTGATATAAAGGAGATAAACGATCTAATGCTAGGAGCCTTACTTATTTTTGTACTCCAACTCATATATGTTCCAGTCCTAACGATTAGGACCATTCTTCTTGTAAAAAATCAGACTAAAACTGCAGCAGGTGTTGGACTGTTAGAAGGAATTATTTATATTGTTAGTCTAATTTTTGTTTTTCAAGATTTATCTAATATATATAATATCATTGCATATGTTGTCGGCTTCAGTGTTGGCCTCTTGCTTGGTGGTGCATTAGAGCGGAAATTGGCAATTGGATATATTACCTATCAAGCAAATATTCTTGATAAAAATATGGATTTAGTGAATTCTTTAAGAACCGCTGGCTTTGGTGTTACTGTTTTTGAAGGAGAAGGAATTAATACCGCTAGATTTCGATTAGACATTGTTGCAAAACGTTCTAGAGAAAAAGAATTATTACTAATAATAGATCAATTTGAGCCAAAAGCATTTTTAATGTCTTATGAAATTCGTTCATTTAGAGGTGGCTATTTAACTAAATCCATGAAAAAAAGAGCTATCTCCTTCTTTAAAAAGAAAAAAGCTATTGAAGAAACAAATAAATAATTGGTGATTAGGCGAAATGAAATTGGTTTTTTCATACCAAAAGCTCTTTTCGCCTTTTCTTTTACCCAAAATCATGAAAACCCCGCCAACGCCTTAGCATATTCTAATGGCGTCATCATCAATTTTTCATACACCCCTTTAGGCATATTTTTCTCCTTTATTTCTGCACCATACCCTCCTTGAAGCTCCAAGATCCAAATTTTTAACTCTTTATCGACAATTAAATCAAATGCTACATCACCTAAATGGTGTCCACATTCTTCAATATATTCGGCTGTTTTTATGCAAGTTTTTATCATTTCGTTTTGTATAGAGAAAATTTGTTTGTTAGATAACCCGTAATATCTTGCAAATGCATAATAACTTGGCAATACGTCTATTCTGTGATTGGCATTTGTTATAATGCTTCCCTTTTTTCCAATTCTCGCCATCATTCCAGGTGAACCCCATTGTTTTTCCTTACCCTTCTGTAAATATAAACGAAAATCAATTATTGATTCACCAACAGTAAAAGGGATGGCTTGTTGTATTAAATACTTTTGTTTCATCTTATAGGTTACATATTTCAATAGAATATGCTCCTGAAATATCATTTTAATATGACCATGTATATTCTGTAGCTTATATGCATCACCGCTTTTTTCAATTTTTATAATCCCCTTCCCTTGGTATGATTGATTTGGCTTTAAATAAACTGCACCAAACTCATTAATCATTTCCAAAAAAGAATGTTTGTTTACTAACTTTTTTGTCTTAGGAACATAGTTTGAAAGAGATGGATGCTCAGATAGTTTCTTATACTGATACCATTTGGAAAAATGATCACTATAAAAAACTTTTTGACCTATGATATTCGTAAAATAGTTATAACCTCTTCTGCTCATTGAACTTTTACTAATCATTACTGCATTTGGCAAAGGAAATTCCGCTGCAACCCAAGCTTGTTTTCGTGGATGAAAATAATACCCCTTTATCTCCTTTTTCACTGAATTCACATCATTTTCTGCAAAGACAAAAAACAAACCATTTTGTTTCCAAGAATCTTTTACCCGATATCGCAGCTTTGATAATACTTTCTTTGTCAAATATTTCTTGTCCCTGCATCCCATAATGCCAATAACCGGTCCAACCACTAGTGTGTCATGATCGAACTTACCTTCATAGTGGAAAACAGACGGAATGACAAATTCATTTATTTTTGCAGGTATCTTAACCTCACTATTCTTAATTGAAGGATCTATCTCAATACGACAGCTTTCTTTGCCAGTCCCGAAGTGAAGATTAATAGATGAGTACTTGTCTAGTTTAAGCGAATGAAAAAGTTTACTATTCACATAAATTGTTTTGTCGTTACTTTTATTTAGGATTATTTTACATTTCATATTCATACCTCCAAGTTTCTTACTAAATGTGATTAAGATGGATCGCCCTAATTGCATCTAACATAGTTACATATCCATACATCAAAATATTACGAGAATAAACTATTAGGAGTTTGAAAGTAATTAAAGGAGTGGATACAGTCTATGGAAGGTGTAGGAATCATAGTACCTCGAAAGATTTATAGACAAATTCCTAATCTAAACGGAAACCATAAAACGATGTTTATGCTTTTTGAACGTGCTGCTGCAAGGAATAATCTAATTCCTTGTTTTATTCGATTAAGACATCTTCACCCGGACAAAAAAAGTGTTGTTGCGTATGTTCGTACAACTGAAGGATATAAATTGATGAGGGTTCCTCGGCCGAAAGTTAATTATTCTAGAATACTTGATCGACATCCTGTTATAAGGAAAAGAATTTATGACCTTTACCGAGCGGGAGTAACAATTTTTAATGTACCTAACTATGACATTGAAAAATTCAACATTCACCAACTGCTTAACCGTGATAAAAGCATACAAAAGCACTTACCACATACAGAACTCCTCACACAGCAAAATCTCATGAAGATGCTGTCAATGTATAATAGTGTTATTCTAAAAAAGAATTATGGTGAACGTGGAATTGGTGCAATGAAAATTGACAAGGATATCAAGCATTGTACACTTACTTATAAGCCAACAAACAGTACTGTTTTTGAAAAAGTGAAATTTACAACGGAGATACCAAGCGTTGTTCTCGAACATATTGAAAAGAGAGATTATGTGATTCAGGAAAGAATTCCATTGGCTACTTTCAAAGGAAACTTCTTCGATATGCGTGTTGCCTTACAAAAGGACGGTACCGGTATGTTTAAAGTTACTGGTATTATGTGTAAAGTGGCTAAAGACAAGAGCTTTTTAACAAATGGATCTCAAGGCGGAAAAACATGTAGACTCGAAGATATTTGTCCGAAATCATTCCCTTCCATATCTTGTGATAGACTTAAGCGGGACATTTGCAACATGGCGTTATTGATTGCTAATAATTTAGACAAACATTTTCCGCATCTTGCAGATTTGGGTTTTGATATTTGTGTCACAAATAAAGGAACTCCTTATTTTATTGAATGCAATTTTATATCAGATTATGTTGGGGGACTTATTCATCAACAAAAACTTCTTCACGAAGAATGGGGTGCAGTTTTTTCTACTCCACTTGATTATGCACGTTATGTGTTAGATCAAAAAAATAAATCAATATAATGACGCTTTTGAAAATAGAGGACTGATCATTCAGTCCTCTATTTTTTATCCCTTGAGCTTACTTAATAATCCTCTAAATGAGTTTCTCATCGATGTTTTGATTAAGATGATGGTATTTTTGTCTGCATGGTTCTTTAAAATTCTCATTAGATGATCTTCATGTTTGACAGAGTATATACTGTTTGGGTCCATTCCCAATTGTCTTGCTTTCGTACCAATTTCTTTTGCTTGATCGCCTATTGTAATAAGGTAGTCAATATTATGCTTTACTATAAGTGTTCCGATTTTTTGATGTTCTTCTTGGGAATGTGCTCCCAACTCTTCTATATCACCTAAAACTGCAATCGATTTTTTTTCTTTCGATACTTGCTCCAACACTTCCAGTGCTGCTTCGATTGACGTTGGATTTGTATTCCACGTATCATCGATGATTGTACTGTTGTTAATACCAGGACTTAATTCTAAATGTCTTTGAACTGGTTTATACGTTTTTAACCGTTCAATCGCAGTATTGACATCAATACCTAATAACTCAGCAGCTGCAATAGAGAAGACAGCATTATAGACATTATGTTTACCAAATCCAGGTACATATCCTACATATATTCGCCCACGATTTCCGATCATATATTTCATCCCAGCTTGATCATATTTCATCTTAAGAATTTTGTAATCAGCAACATCTGATTCTCCAATGTAAATCAGCTTACCTTTAAATTTGTTCGTCCTTAGTTTTCTGGAATAGTGATTATCTGCATTTAAAATCATTGTTCCACCAGGATGAACAGCTTTCAGCATACTTTCTTTTTCTTTAAAATATTCGTGATGATTTTTAAATCCTTGTAAATGATCTGTACCTATGGTCGTAATCAACCCAATGGTTGGCTTAAAATAACTTGCTGTTTGCAAAATATGACCTGGTGAATTCACACCCATTTCAATAATTGCCGCATCGGTTTTGTCATTGATTTCAAGTAAATAGTTTAGATTATGAGATAATCCGTTTTGACTTAATACTGTTTTAACAATATTTCTTTCAGGTGACAAAATATGTGCAATCATTTCTTTCGTTGTTGTTTTTCCACATGTCCCAGTTACACCAATTACCGGAATTCGAAACATCTTGCGATAATAATGAATAAATTTATAGAATGCTACCCACACATTTTTAACATAGACAATCGTATAAGATGTTGGAAAAAATGCTTCAACCTTTTTTTGATCAGTCACAATGATACAGGAGGGTAAATTAGTTGGAACTTTAAGTTTTTCACGGTAAAACACTAACGTATCTTTTGTTATTTTATGATTATTTCGTGTAGCTACGTTTCCAATCTTTGCATCTGCATCTCCCCTTACTAAAACACCACCTATAAGAGGACCGACCTTTCTAAGCAGCAAGCTTTTCATAATAAACAACACACTCACAATGTTTTTTATTATTAGTGTATTAGCTCCCCCCTATAATTGTATCGGCATATATATCGATTTTTACCAATTCTTTATTTAAACAGACACTTTAATAGTAAATACATATAGTAATACATAAACGAAAAGGAGATAAAAGTATGATTCACATTCACTTAGATAAAAAACGTTCAATGTCTATCCATTTGCATTCATCCTTTAAAAAACACGTTCAAAGGTGGAAACAACTAAAGATTCTTTATGGAATAAAAGAAGTGTCTGTCACTCCCTTGTTCTCAGGTGCTGTTCCTGAGGATAAATGTTACTTAACGTTAGATGTTATCAGGATTCTGGATTTACCTGTTAGCACACCTTATGAAATCAAATTTGATAAGAATAAGATGATTATCGGTCCCTATATAGGAATCCTTGCTGCCGTTACAAAGGAGAACTTACAGCAAAGCATTCCTTATCTATCAGTCTATGTAAAAAATTATGAGGAAATTGGGGGTACAATCATTGTCTTTTCCTTGGATGGGATCGACCATGAAAACGAAACAATCACCGGACTTATGTTTGATCCCAATAGTAATAATTGGATAGAAGGAATTTTCCCCTACCCACGCTCTGTTTTTTCATGTGTGGAGACCAGCTTAACAGAGAACTGGTCTACGTATTTATATACAATGGAACATCTTCAACAAAAACTCGGTAAAAGAATTTTTAACTATCCTAATTTTGATAAATGGCAAATGTATCAACTTTTAAAAGGGAGATTACAAAAATACTTACCTAAAACAGTGATCTACTATGAACCCGAAGTTGTATGGAAGATGTTAAAGGAATATCCTTCACTATATATAAAACCAATTAACGGGCGGTTAGGTAAATATGTCCTGAAAGTCACGCGTATTTCTAGTGGAGTTATCGTAAAGTATGGTCGTCATTCAAAAAAAGTTAAACATTTCAAATCATGGAGTTTATTCAAATTTTATCTTCGAAGAATATTAAAAGAGGAGACTTATCTCATTCAACAAGCCATTGATTTAGTTAAATGTGATGACCAAATCATTGATTTTCGAATTATTATGGTTAAAAATAACCAAGGGAAATGGGAAAATATCGGTGCATTTTCAAGATATGGAGGAAAAAACAGTATTGTAAGTAACATTACAGCCGGTGGAAAAGCAGAGATTGGCGGAACAACTTTAAAAACAGTTTTTGAACTATCGATCAAGGAAATGATTGATTTAATAAACCATATTCATAATCTCATGATGGATGCCATTGCAATCCTTGAAGAGGATGGTTATCATCTTGGAAACCTTGGATTTGATATTGGAATTGACCAAAGCGGTAAGATTTGGATTATTGAAATTAATAATCAAAATCCTGATCATTATATTGCGGTAAAAGCTAACAAACCAAACATCTTATTTCAAGCAAAATTAACAAATATTCTTTATGCAAAAACTCTTTCAATGAGCTTCGAATAAAGATTATGTCGCTTCTTACCATTTAGGTTCTATGACAACCTTTTTCATCAAATTTATATCAAGACACTGCACAGCACAAATGCAGGTTAAATCCACCTTCACACATATTTCTGTTCGTTCAAGCCTTTCCACATCGCAAATTTCTTCAGCAGGGTATCCAGTTAAAGAAAGTGGACGGAGCAGCGAAAGGATCCCAAACTTTTCTCTTGTATCTACATGTTCGATTCTAAAAAAAGGTGTACAAAAATCATCATCTTTTCCATTATCATTAGCCTTCACTCCTGAAACCTGAAACAAACCGCTATCTGTGTATAATAAAAACGGAATCGTATCTACCTTAATAAGTTTTGAAAGAAGGGTACTAAAACAACTTGTTGGACAACCGCCCAACGAATCTTGTTGACGTTTTAATTCAAGAATTGCATGATATACTGATTTTGTTTTTTCATGTTTATTGTTGTCCTTCATCGTCTCCCTTCCTTTCCTACGCCCTTTCTTTTATGTTATTACTTGGTATGGGCATTTGTGCAGAAAAGGTATTTACTTGTTCGCCTTGGCTAAATAGACAGCATATTGAACTAGTTTTTTGGCAACATCCATTTCTCGATGCTTTGAACCGGGGCGCCAATTCACTTCATAAATCCATAGTTTTTGATTTTCATCAATACCGATATCAATTCCAAGTTCATCAAATTTATGATGATACAGACTTTCAAAATGCTGTGAAAAACAAATGGAAAAATGCTCTAATAATCTTTTCATATTATAATATTCATCACCAAATTCTTCGATTAAAAATGGTTGAAGTTCACCTCTAAACCCACCGCTTGAAATATTGCTTATCATTTTTCTATTTGCACTAATTCTTGGATATATAAGAGTTGTTTCCCATTCACCTCTTCCATTTTTTTGAACATGCAGCCTAATATCATACACCAATCCTTCTTTTGTTGAGCTTTTAATAAAAGGTTGAATGATGTAGCGAGTTGTTAATAAATAATCAAGATAAAGGATAAGTTCATTCTTTTCAAGAGTTTCGTTATGATTTCCATTAAGCACAAGATATTGATTTGTGGTTATTTTATCTATAAAAATTACTCCCTTTCCCCCACTACCTTTAATAGGCTTGATTACTAGTCTTATATGGTTCTCAAAATGATCAAAGATCTCTTCTCCCCTATTCAGAATAAAAAAAGGAATAACATAATGAGAAAATTGTTTTCCTTCTATAATTTTCTGATAAACCTTTAATTTATTTCCTACTGAATAACTTGTAAATAGACATCTATTTTTCAAATAACTCCATATTTGTTTTTGTTTATCATTCTTAGGAGATTTACTGTTTATAATAATATCCGGCAAGTCTCGTAGCTGTTGAATCCACTTTCCATTATCATATCTCCATCCATTAATTTTATGGTCAACCATATCAACTGTTCCAAAAGAAAAATAAAAGAAATCAACACCTTCCATTTTAGAAACCGCCGCACACGCATAAGCCTTTTTTACATATACAGGATCTTTTCTTGAATGAAGCATTCCAATAACAGTCATTTAATCACCCTTTATAGTGGCTCAATAATAAATTTCATTTCCTTTAATGCTTGAAGAGCAAACTGTTTAGCTTCTTCTTGAGAATGTGCTGTTGCCAGAACATAGGCATATCGGTCACCCATCGATAATGGAGGTGTTAAGATACTCCCTTTTCTAGGTTTTACATAAACCTCTTTTACACCAACATGTTTTTTTGCACGGTTTTTACCGGTAACCTTTAGAAGAACACCTTTCGTTTCAACTGTTACATATCGAACATAGACATATTCAGTCCTAGTTTTTTCGATAATAGGCTCCTTACCCAAATGCAGTTTTACGATTTCTTTTACGTAATTGATTCCTGTACCGTGATAAATGATTTTATTCATTGCTCCACCAGATATGCGCGGGTTTATTTCAATCAACTTCCATTCTTTGTTCACATAACGGAACTCTAAATGACAACTTCCATTTTCAAGTCCGATCTCTTTTATAATCGTATTTATCGCTATTTCTAAATCAGCATATTGATCCGAGCTTAAATTTGCAGGGAACTGGTAGCCTAAAACAATAAACCTTTTCTTTCTTAAAACGTCTTGTTCAAGGATGCATACAATTGTTAGTTTTCCTTTGCAAACAATAATTTCGGCCAAATATTGGGGACCGTCAATATATTCTTCTACTAAAATAGGATCCTTGTCTGACACTTTATTCAATTCTGTTAAACCTTTTTTAAATTCAAGAAGATTTGTAGCAAGAATGACATCTTTCGATCCGTTAGATTTAGGAGATTTAAGTACTAATGGTAAGTATTTTTCCTTCGATTGGGAAAATTCTCTGATAGATTGTTTTTTATCGTAAAAAAAAAATGTGGTGTGTAAGATAGAGATTTGAGTTTTTCTCTAAACAAAGCCTTATCCTCCATTATTACGATTGCTTCTTTTGTAATCCGCCCTACTTGTAAAGTTTCAGAAATATCAACTGCGATTGAAACAAATGGATCGATTAAACTTAAGCATGCTTTTACATTTTTGCCTGCAGTCATAAGTTTTTGAATTTCTTCTATTAATAAATTCTTATCTTCTAGACTCTTTATATATATTAACTGATGAACTTCAGGAAATTCCTTACGTTGGTTAAGAAATTTTAACCGATCTGTATATAATACCGTAAAATATCCCATTTCTGATGCAGCCTTTAATGCTTCTCTACTCGTGCCTGACTTGTTACATCCAATGAAAACAATCGTGTCCATTTTCTCATCTCCAATAAAAGTACCTCTTCTTATAAGAACGAATACATTAGGTATAGGTAAACCAATAAGTAGAAGTGAATGGTTGAGCTATTTCACAAAACACCCATCCTGCATCCTTATAACCACCTATATTCATCCTTTATGATATGGGTGTTAGTACTAATTTAGAATGGAGCAAGTTTATGTATAGAAGAATGATAGGTATTTTTATTCCTAAGCACCATTATGAATCAATGAAAAATGAATATTCCCTTCATCCATCCTATGCCCAATATGAATCTACTGCAGAATTTTATCAACTTTCCGTTTGTTTTCTTTGTTCAGATTGCAGATTATACTCCAATGATATCCATGCCTTACTAAGAGATACGGAAAGCAATAAGTTCAAGGAAAAGAGTATACCTATACCAAAAGTTGTTTATAATCGAGCTCATTTAAATAACAAAAAAGTACGGCAAACACTATTTCATTTTATTCAATCAGGTTCAAAGGTATTTAACTATATATCAATAATGAATAGTAAATATTTTGTTCACCAATTATTAGAAAAAGAAGAACATCTTATTCGTTACCTTCCAACTACTTTAAAAGGCAACGGCAAAAACTTAGAAAAAGCTTTACAGCATATGGAGAATTTTTTTGTAAAACCTTGTTACAGCAGTATCGGGAAAGGAATCATGAATATACAAAAAGAAGTGGACGGTGATTGGTATCTTTATAAAAAGCATACGACAAAAAAAAGCTGGGAAAAAAGTTTATTTAATTCGGTCGAGATAAATAGGGTAAAAAGACTGTTTAAACAACATCCTTTTATTATCCAAGAAAGAATACCTTTAGCGACTTTTCAAAACAGACCATTTGATTTAAGAGTTGTCGTTCAAAAAGATGGTATAGGTAAATGGGTCATCAGCGGAATTGTTGCAAAATTAGCACCAGAAGGTCATGTCATTACAAATGTGGCAAGAGGAGGAGAAATTGGATTACTTCAGGACTACTTTACACACAGAGAAATCTCTATTCAAGATATCCAAAAAAATATCAACACACTTGGTGTTGATATAGCAAAAGCACTTGAAAAGAATTGGCCTCACATAGCAGATTTAGGATTAGACGTTGGTATTACTGAAAATGGTACTCCATATTTCATTGAATGCAACTTAAGAGGTCAATATGGTGCATTTAGAAAAAAAAGGGATTACTTGCCATTTTGGGAGAAAATACATGATACACCAATTGAATATGCGAATTATTTGATGAATCAGATTGATTGAACAAAATTATCTGCGTATTATTATATTTAATTTATTTACAAATAGGCTAGCCATACTTCCAAGTATTGAACTTCTTATAATATCATATGGATAATGTACTCCTGCCCATACACGAGATAAACCGATGAAGAAAGAGGAAGTAAATAAAAATTTGCCCAAAGATTTGTTATACAAATAGGCTGTTGTTGATACAGCAAATGCCAAGAGTGTATGTTTGCTTAAATAAGAAGAGTCTTGCAAAGATGATAACAAGACATTCGCATTGCGAGTAAGATAAGGTCTGGGACGGTACTTAATTTGATTCAAGAGCTTTTTGAGACCTAATGTCATGATTACTGATGCGATAGATTCAATTGCAATCTTTTTATTTGAGTGTTTCGTACCGAATTGTAAGACGAGAACAAAAATAAACAAGTAGCGTAATTCATTTGATGCAAATACCATGAGTCGATCTAAGAAAAGATTTCTGCCTGCAAATCCATTGATGATGGAAAATAATTTTTGATCCATTTATTCTTCTCCTTATGTAAAACATTCCCCAGATATTATTCTCAAATAAAACATAGGTATGCAAAAGAAAATTCATTTCGAAATGATAAATAGCTTAGCCAACGAGCATAATAGGTATTGAAAAACAAAAGAGGAGGACATAAAATGACAAACCGTAATGATAATCGTGAACGAAAAAACAAATATCCAAATAACAAGAAACAAGATGCTGAATTTTCGAAGGATCTTTCAATTAGAAGTGAGATCACAAAGAAGGATTTAAATAAATAACTAAAAATAACGGGTATCATTTGGTACCCGTTACTTATTATCTCCTTTTTGATCGGCGATTTCTTGACACTGGTCTTTGATGATTTTGTTGATTTTCCTCTTTTCTATTACCATTGTCAGATCTGTTTTCTCTTTTCACTCTACCTCCACGCTCATTTGGCCGCTTTGCCTTTTTTACCTGCTCTTTTCTCTCTTGTTCATAATCCTCCCGATCAGGAACACTAATTCCTTTTATCACTTGTTTTTCCAAGTTTAGATGAATTCCTTTTTCAATCATTCGTAAAAAGTCCATATCCTTCGGAGCAACTAATGTATAGGCAACACCTGTTCCGCCTGCACGACCAGTCCGGCCGATTCTGTGAACATAGCTCTCAACATCATGAGGAATATCATAATTATAAACATGTGTAACACCTTCTACATCAAGTCCTCTTGCGGCTACATCTGTTGCTACTAAAAATTGAATTTTGGCTTCACGAAATCGCTTCATAGCTTTTTCTCGTTTTGCTTGCGTTAAATCACCATGAAGTTCATCTGAATCATAGCCATTAGCAAGTAATGCCTCTTGCAGTTTTTTGGCACGAATTTTTGTCCGACAAAAGATAATCCCTAAGAAAGGACGATGCTCTTGTAATAAATGCAGCAAAGTAGCTTGTTTTCTCCGGTCTGTTGTTTCAACAGCTATTTGCTTTATTTCATCAACTGTTATTCTCTTTGCCTGTACTTGTATGTTTAAAGGTTCTATCATATATTTTTTTGCAAGAGATTTGATTTCGTTTGGCATTGTTGCAGAGAATAACATCGTTTGTCTTGTTGAGAGTGTTTCATAAATAATGTCCTCGACTTCAGGAAGAAAACCCATATGTAACATTTGATCTGCTTCATCTAATACAAGCATTTGGACAGTCGATAAATCAATCGTTGCGCGGCGAATATGATCTAATAACCGACCTGGTGTTGCTACAACAATGTGTTGAGCTCCTTTTAATTTCTTCAACTGATGTTCAACATCCTGACCACCATAAACAGCCAAAACGTTGAGTCCTTCCACATTTTCAATCATCCGTTTTATTTCTTTAGAAATTTGCTGAGCTAATTCCCTTGTTGGAGTTAAAATAAGGGCTTGTACTTCGTCATTTTGTATATTAATTTTTTCAATAATTGGAAGGACAAAAGCAAGGGTCTTTCCTGTCCCGGTTTGGGCCTGTGCGATAACATCTTTACCTTCTATAACCTTCGGAATGGTTTGTTCCTGGATTGGTGTCGGTTGTGTAAGTCCTAATGATTTTAATGTATAATTAATTTCTTTTCGTATTCCTAATTGTAAGAAATCAGCCAAGGTTTATCACATCTTCTTTCTATTCATACTAATTGTTAGTTTTTCCAAACAACAGCTAAATAACTATACCATATTAACAACCTGATTTCATAAAATCTTATGGAAATAGAAAAGAGGCAGACCTTTTCAGACTGCCTAACATTACTCTTGTATAACTAAAACTGAAACTTATCTTGAGACATTGTTTCTCTTAATAAATATTTTTGAATTTTTCCGCTTGCATTTCGAGGGAGCTCGTTAACAAAAACATATCTTCTTGGTCTTTTAAATGGCGCAAGCTTATCTGAATTCTTTAAGAATTGATCAAGCTGCTCCCCTGTAATCTGCTGATCTTTTTTTACTATAACAGCAATTACTCTTTCTCCCCAAAACTCATCAGGTTCACCTAAAACGGCCACATCTAAAATTCCTTCATGCTCGTATAAAGCATCTTCTACTTCCCTTGGATATACATTTTCACCACCGCTAATGACCATGTCGTCTACTCGATCTGCCACAAACAAATAGCCGTCCTCGTCGAAGTAGCCTAAATCACCTGAATGATACCATCCTTTGTACATCGCTTCCTCGGTAGCTTCTTCTCTATTATAATACCCAATCATCATACAAGGACCCTTTACAATAATTTCTCCAATTTCTCCAGAGGGAAGGATGTCATCTGGATCTGATGGTCCTTCCTCATTTGGTTTGACTACCCTTATCTCATGATTAAAACAAGCTCTTCCAGCAGATCCTGCTTTAGATAATTGCTCATCTGTTTCTAAAAATGCAATAGCAGGTCCCATTTCTGTCATCCCGTATGCTTGAACAAGTTCGATTCCTAATTTTTCTTTACAAGCTTTGACTAATACCGGAGCCATTGGAGCTGCACCATACAAGCCAACTTGTAGTGTAGACAATTCATATTTCTCCAATTCTTCCTGAAGAAGCATATTCCACATTGTAGGAGCAGCAAAGAGCATCGTGATTTTTTCATTCTCAATTGTTTCTAATGCCTGTTCAGCATCGAAATGATGCAGGATGACATTTTTAGCACCTGAATGTACCCGTGGTAAAAAGCTGCAATGCAGCTCTGCGCAATGGAACATCGGCGCTGTTACTAATCCGATATCCTTTGAAGTAATTTGCAGCGCATTGATACAAATTAAACTTTGTTCAATCATATCCCGGTGGCGGTGCATAACCCCCTTTGGTCTTCCGGTTGTACCACTAGTGTACATAATAGCATACGTATCATTTTCACTAATTTCACAATTTGGATTTGTTGTAGGAGAATACTTGATGATGTCTTGATAAGAAGAAGCATAAGGTGATGTTGTCTCATCGATGCTCCAAAACAGTATCGTTGGAAATCGATCGTGTATTTTCGTGATTTGTTCTTCTAATTCTTTCTCGTAGATCACGATTTTTGGAGCAGCATCCATTAATATATACGAAATTTCATCAGGCTTTAAACGAAAGTTAATCGGATTAATAATCGCTCCTATTTTTGCTGCTGCAAAGTACGCTGTTCCCAATTCAAAACAGTTAAATAACAATGTAGACACCCTGTCCCCGTTTCTGACACCGGAAGCTAACATGGCATGTGCAAGTTGATTGACTTCAATATTCCATTCTTCAAATGTACTACGTACTCCTCTCGTTTTGTCTACTATAGCTTCTTTATTCTTATATTTACTTACCGTTTGTTCAAATAACTCACCGATTGTAACATACATTTTCTCTCAACCTCCACATGAAGAGTAAGCGTTTACACAAGTCTTATATATGTATTTCAAGAAAAAGAAAAAAATTCCTCTGTTTGACAAGAACATTTTTCTACGTACACAAAGAGTCTGCCTTTTATGACAGACTCTGAATGACTTTAATCTTGTTTTACATATTCTTTAAGAGGTGAATTGATTTCTACTAATCCTTCAACAACCAGTGAGGCGATCGTATATGCACCTTGTTCTTGTAAATGTGTATTATCTTTTTTTCCTTCTGGAAAATGTTTATATTCAAATGGTTCCAACCACAAAAATATTTTTTTAGTATTTTCCGGTCCAATTTTATTAAATAGCTGCTTGCTTTTAGTTGTTAAATCTATTAGTTCCACATTTTCTTCAACAGCTAATTCCTTCATTGCACTAGGATAATTTCCATGTGAATCTATAATGTTCCCCTGCTTTGAAAAATTTCTTCTTTCAACTGGAGTAACGAGTATAGGAATTGCTCCTTTTTCCCTTGCTTCGTCAATGTATTTTTTTAAATACATCTTATATGTTGTAAATGGATCTGTGTACCGCTTGACATCTGCCTTTTTTGCATCATTATGACCAAATTGTATGAATAAATAATCGCCTTTCCTTATCTCTCTTTTCACCTTTTGAAATCTTCCCTCATCATAAAAGCTTTTTGAGCTTCTTCCTGGGATGGAAGCATTGTGAACAACAACCCGTTCATGAAAAAAATCGTTTAATTTTTGTCCCCAGCCCATTCTAGGTGCTAACTTTGGTTTATAAGTGGAAACTGTCGAATCTCCAATAAGATAAATATGAATTGAATCTTTGTCTCTTTTTTTCATTATAGCAACCGAATCATCTGAAAATAGGAACAGAAAGATCATTAAACAACTAAATATAATAACAGTAAAACACCAAAACTTCCGTTTCAATCAGGATTTCCCCTCCTTTAACCTTATTTTTCTCAAATACACTATAAAAAATGTACCTTGAATAGGGCTTTAAAGTAAAGAAAAAATAGACTAAAGAGAGTTGACATGAGGATAAAATTTATATATCATATATTTGTAAACGCTTTCAAATATGAGGTGATTTTAATGTGTGAAATTGCAAAAGAAAAATCCAAATCTGAAATTATTACAGCCTTAATCGACCATAATGTATTTAAAATGCCTGATGGAAGACAATTTTATGAAGCTTCCGAAAATGAGCTTAAATCGATTCTTTATACACATTCTGATATAAAGCATATATGTTAACTTATATATTTAATCAAGGCCATAATTAAGGCTATTATTTTTTTGGGTATAGCACCTCCTTTTCATACAAACGATAAAGAATAACATGACAAGGAGGTCCATCAATGAAAAAAGAACACTGTGAGGAAGAGATGGATTATCTCAATCATTATCTCAATGAACAAATTACTCGGATATGTGTTATCGAGGAAGATGAAAGAATGAGAGAAGAATTAGTAAAAAAAGATAATGAGTAAGCACCCATTATCTTTTTTTGCTTTTTTATGTCCCAATGTAGTTGTTTTGATTCACTCATACACTTTTGCAACAAAAATAGATTGTTGTTCATTCTCTTTTGCCAATTCTTTTGAGATGGTACTTGTTAAACTATAATTGCCTTTAGCATCATGCCCTAATTCCCATATCATCATACCGCCAAATCCATGATCAAGAGCTAGATCTGTTTTCTTATTAATTGTTTGTATTCCATTATAATGATAAGTTGTTCCATGCATCTTTACAGTATCACGTTGAGCGTTTTCCGGATTTTCTTTTACAATGGCTCCATATGACATTTGGTTTATTGAGACATCTTCCGGTTGTGCATAAAAAGGAACACCTAAGATCAGTTTTTCTTTTGATAATTTGTGTTTATCAAATAATGTTGACCAGTAGACTACAATATCTTCAGCAAATGGATAGGGAGATAAATTTGCGGCATTATATTCTCCGTCCCATTGTCCGTCATATGCCATAATATTTACATAATCAACATAGTTGAACATCTCCGGTTTAAACACTACTGATTGAATTTCTGTGCCTGTTACACTATGAATCTTTGAATATACGGCGATCGATAATTCTTTATCAAGCTTAGACAACTTTTCATCTAGTGCTTGAATGAATATATTCAAGTTTTCTGCATCCTCATTCGATCTCGGATGTTCAAAATCAATGTCTATTCCATCAAGGTTTTCTGTCTTTGTTAGTGAAATAAGTTCATCTACTAATTTTGTTCGTGAAGTGCTGTTTGAAATTGCTGCCCGAAAATAATCATACGACTCTCCACCTTCAATGTGATACCAGCCACCGACTGCTAATAAAACTTTTGTTTTTTGTTCATGTGCTTTTTTTACCATCGCCTTTAAGTTCGTTTTAGCTGTTTCTCCGTTCAATAAGACTCGTCCATCCTTTGCAGGGTGTGCGAATGAAAAAATCACATGTGTAAGATCTGCATAGTCAATTGAGGACGGATCTCTAAAGTCCTGCACATAACCAATTAATACTTTTTTCTTTTCTTCTTGAATTTGGGGTGTTTCCTTTAAAGTAGGGTTTTTTTCTGACTTTGGTGCCTTTGTTAAGACCTTAGAAACATTCGATTTCTTTTCACTATTATTTTGATATAGGATACCGGAGAAGAAGCCTCCTGTAAATATGATCAAGATCATTAGAATTTTGATGATGTTTTTCCTCACATATTTCACTCCTTAGAAAAACAAAGTTATCCTAAAGATCGTAACAAAAAAACACTCATCCTTTCGATGGTAATATTAGTTAAAATCCTTACGTCTTTACAAGAAGTTCAACTATGACATTTTCAATCCGCTTCCTTTTGCGATCGGATGCCATTAAGTCGTACGCTGTAAAAGTAAACTTAGGCAGGACAAGCATGTTTTCTTTCCATAATTTCTCCAATTCTTGTAAAACCATTGCTTCTGCTACTGACTTTTCATTCTTCACTTTCAACTTAATATCAATTAAAAAAAGCTCCTTCTGTGTTACCTTATATTCGAGTATATCATCAGATGAAAGCATGATTGCTCTCCGAATAAAATCAGGGAATAGCATATGTTTCTTCCCTGTTTGTTCATGAATTCCATGAAAAATATCATCACATCGGCCATCAATCCGCTCCAAGGCTAAAAAATGTGAACCACAAGGACAAGGTGTTTTCCTCTCAATTAACACATCATTTAATCGATAGCGTATTAATGGCTGTGTCCTTCTAGTAAAATCAGTAATTATAGGAACAAAAATCCCTTTTTCTTTATCTAAATATTCCTTTTGAATAGCTATTATATCTTCGTTCATATGTAAAACTCCATGTGAGCAGGTTGTTGCTAAAAATCCTTCTGTTGCTTGATACACTTGATGTAGATTTTGTTGAAATATCTCCTCAATAAAAGTTTTATCAACATCCTCTAAAACCTCTGCAACAGAAATGATCTTTCCTGGAGTAATATCAATGAGGTTGTTTCCTTTCCACTCTGCGATCATACGCAGCATAGATGGTGGTGCAATGATAATCGTCGGTTTCAATTCATGCAACCTTTTTTGGTGAGTTTTCAGATCTTCAACTAAATCAAAAAAATGGAAACTTATTTTACTACTTTTTGTTGATTCATATAAATTATTGTTAGCACGTAAGAAAAAAGCGATTTTATGCTCATCCATTAGACTTCCTGGTAGCAGCTTTGCAAGGACCTCTCCAGCCCACATCGCTGATTCTTTTTCGCTCACTAAAAACAACCCTCGATTTCCACTTGTTCCGGAGGATAAACCAATTGAAACATGATTGATTTTCGGAGAAAAATCCCTTGTTTTCTCAGCTTTTGCTGCCAATTGAAAGGCTTCTTTTTTTGTTATACCTGCTGTGTTTAATTCGTCAAAATGATCCATCATTTCTCGCTTAGATATGACGGGTAAAGTTTCCCATTCAAGCTGATGATTCTGGTAATAGTTTTGATAAAAAGGAGAATGTGTTAAAACAAATGCTAAATGCTTTTTAATTTTTTTATTTTGATAAACTTGAATGGCCTTTCTTGATGAAAAACGCCTTATATGTTTTGACAGAAGATATTGTTTTAGGAGTACAAGTTTATTCATATATATATCCCTCTTTCACCAAGTTCCATGTCTTTTGACAATGGGTTGGCAAAATATCAATTTCAGGTGAATTTTTTGAAAGTTGATGTAGCATATTAATGTTTTTCTTATATGCCGTTCCATCCTCAATGAGCAAATTAGTGATTTTATGAGGAAATAGCAGCTCTTCATATGCCTGACTAGTCCAGACTGCATCCGCACATAGTAATACTTTTTTTCCACTTTCCAAGGAAACAAAAATCCCCAGTTGACCGATTGCATGGCCTGTTAAATCGATAGCAAAGAGGGATCCATCCCCAAATACATCAAAACCTTTATGAAACGGTTGAAACTGACTGCTTAATGATATCTCAGGAAGTTCATCAATAAAGTCCATTCTTTTATCCATGTCTTCAGGTAGTAAATAAACTAAGCAACCTTTTGTTAAAGCTTTAACTTTATTAAATTGTCTAATATGGTCATACGCCTTTTTAAAGGTTAAAATTTTCGCAGATGGAAAGTCCTTTAATCCTGCTGTATGGTCACCATGGAAATGAGATAGAATAATATATCGTATTTCTGATGAATGAATCCCTTCATTCCATAATTGGTTTTTTATCGATTGTGCTTCCGAGAAAAAAACAGGAGTTAATTTTGCATATATAGAATAAGGAAATGATTTGGTAGCTTCTAGAAACTTCATTGAATATCCTGTATCAAATAAAATGTACCCTTTAGTTGGATGCCTCAATAATGCTACTGTTGCAGGGAACTTCATTTTCTTTAAAGATCCTTTAGGGTTAACAATCTTTTCAGGATGTGTGCAATATCCGCATTCAAAGAGCTTAAGCATTTCAATTGGCATGATTTTTCCACCATTCAATAAATTCATTTGTGCCTTGTTCAATCGAAATAGCCGGTTCATACCCCAATTCATCTCTGGCTTTTTCAATTGAAAGTGTTTGTGATTGTGATAATACACTAACTGTATATCGAGTTAATAGAGGCTCTTTTCCTCCTATCACAAAGGTGGAGATATACTCTAACATGTTTGCTAGAAAAAACGCTTTGTTAAATGAAATTTCTTTGTACGTAAAGGATTTCCCTAATCTTTCCATAACCAATTCTATCATGCTATATAAATTGACTCGTTCACCATTTGTAATATTGTATTTATGTCCAAGTGTAGCATCACTAGATGTTAAACAGAGAAGTATGGCATCCACTACATTTTCTATATAGGTCATATCAATTTCGACTTTCCCTGAACCAATCTTCGGAAACATTCCTTTTTCACACACTTTAATTAATCTAGGGAAAATAGCTTGATCACCAGGTCCAAATAAAGCCCGTGGCCGAAGAGTAATTGTCGCAAGACCATTTTGAAATGCTCGATCGATTTCAAGCTCTGCAAGATATTTCGTTTTAGCATAATGGTTTACAAATTTGCTTGGTAATGCTTGATTTTCTTTTACATCTATTCGTTCGTCATAATGAAAATAAATACTTGGTGTTGAAATATGTATTAATCGTTTTACTTTCCATTTTAAACATCCTTCAATCACATTCTGCGTTCCAACCACATTTGCCTGATAAAAATCCTTGTATTTTCCCCAAGGTGAGGACAGTGCTCCACAATGGATCACATAATCCTGCTTTTCACAAAGAGCCAAGATCAAATCTCTGTTGTCCAATGCACTCGGAACAAAACGGATACCATTTTTGATTAATTCGTCACCGATCTTTTCATTTCGACCAGTCCCTGTTACGTCATATCCCATTGAAGCAAGGCGTTTAGCTACTTTCAACCCTAAAAATCCTGTTGCTCCTGTAACAAGCACTTTCATATTTCATCACCGTGTTTTAGTTCAGTTACAAATACTTTTAATCTAGTATTCAAGAATAATACCTCCGATAGATAAACCTGCAGATGTTCCTAATAATAATACTAGGTCTCCCCGTTCCAATTTTCCAGATCCAATAGCCTCATGGAAGGCCAGTGGAATAGATGCTGCTATGACATTTCCGTAATTCTCGATTATGCTCATAAACCGCTCTTCTTTAACACCCAGTTTTTTTCGGATAATTTTCATTGCGGACTTACTAGCTTGATGAGGAATGACCATTTGCATATCATGTATAGTTAATCCAGTTTGTTGAAACAATCCTTCTAGAAAATCAGGTAACTTTTTATAGGATAATTTAAATATTGCCCGACCATCCATATCAAATAAAAAATCATTCGCAGATTGATCACTATAATTTCTTGGGTGAATTTTTGTTCCACCGCCTCTTATCTCTGAAAATATAGCCCCTTCACTGTACGTTTCCATTTTCGAGGCGATGATCCCCGATGCTTCATTACTGTGAGACAAAATAAATGCACAAGCACCATCTCCAAATAATATACTGCTTTCATGTTGACTCCAATTTAAACCAACAGAGGATATCTCGGAAGAAACGATTAGCACATGTTGAAATCTTTTTTGATCAATTGCATATGACATCATGTCCAGAGCTGTTACAAAGCTAAGGCATGTTGAGTTAAAGTCAAAGCAAGGAATTCCTGAGTCTTCTAAACCTAATTGTTTTTGTATTAATGAAGCATTACATGGTATAGCCTGTTCATTTGTTCCGCTTGCACTAATAATACAATCTAGATCTGACAATGATATATTTGCATCTTCGATGGCTGACTTTGCTGCTTCTGCCCCCATGTATGATGCTGTTTCGTTCTCAACAAAATACCTCTGTTTCACACCAGATTTTTTCTCAGACCAGCCTTCTGTTTTTCCAATTATTACATCAATTTCTTGAGCATTCACGATCCGTTTAGGTACATAGGATCCAGTACCAAGTATTTTTACTTTTCGTTTCATTTTCACTTACACCTCATTCATCCAATCCATCTTATCTATATCTTTATGATTCAGATTCTTAATTTTACCATTTTTTCCACTAATTAAGGAGGGATATTTACTTAACAATAAAAGAAAAAGGACGTTTCCCATAAGGATAACGCCAAAATATATATCTTATTTAACTTTTTCACCAGCTTTAAATTGTTTCAAGATTTTTGTGAAAACATATGCAGTTATTGCAATCCCAAAATCAATGAAAAATAAAAATAGTTGATTCATTCCATTATTAAATTCAATGAATCCTATTTGAGTTTCTAATGTTGCAAAACCAAATGCAAAAATAGCACTTAATACAATCGAATATAGGATAAAACTTTTGTTATGATTTGTACAATATTGATAGACAAGTAAAAATCCTACAGGAAGTGCAGAAGCAGTCATGTTGAGAGCATAAGGCAATAAAGGCGTTAAGAAAAATTTATGAACAAATAAACCATTTCTTGAGATCATGATATCTATATATGTCCAAAGCACGTGAACAGTGTATCCAAAAAAGAATACTTCAAACAATCTTTCTCGATCTACAGTGAAGTAAAGTAGAAATAGAGGAATGATCATTAAGGAAGCAATTATCCAGAACTGCCATGTTCCAAAACCGGAATACTCATTCCAGAATGAAGAAAATAATGAAATTAACTGTTGATTATTTTCTTCAATTTTCTGCCAGTATTCATTAATAGTCATAACCTAACCACCCTAACAGCTCAATTGATGTCAAGCATAATCATGTTTTTAACTTGTCTTTGATTGAATTAATCTCCTTTATGTACGTCAAGTGTAGTAAATATAAACTTAGTTTGAATGAATGATTGTTCTTCTATTCAAAAATTACTCGCCTCTTTTTTCTAATTCATTCCCTATATCGATGTTCGTTCATTTCCTTCAATGATTACTTCACCCAATCTAAATAATTTCAAACAGTTGTATAAAATTCTTGACTAGTTTCTTCATTTCATTAGATAATACTCATAAGTAATATAATTTCAATATGGAGTTTTTCATCATGGGACAAAGAGGACGAAAACAAGGTTCAATTGGAGTAAAAAGTAAAGCGATATTACTTTCTATTGCAACCGATGAATTTGCTACAAATGGCTTTCATGAAACAAAAATTAGTACCATCGTAAAAAAAGCGGGTGTAACTCAACCTACTTTTTATTTATATTTTCATAGCAAAGAAGCTATATTTCAGGAACTAGTCTCCCATTTTCGAACTAAGCTGACAGACTTAACTAAAGAAAGCAGACTTGAATCAGGTCTAGATGTAAACACCCTTCCAGGGAGAATAGTCGTTGGACTTTCTGCTATCTTCCACTTTTTAGACGAGGATCATCAGTTAACCAAGATCGGCTTTTTTATTTCAACAGAAGCTGATGATATAAAAAGTCAAATTGCAGATCTAATAGCAAGTAATTTGGTTTCAGAACAGAAAGATGGATATTTTCGTAAAGATATTGATATGAGAATTGTTGCGGATGGATTAGTCGGTGTAATTGAACGACTTACTGTAACAAGTCTTTTTAAAGGACTTAAAAAACCTGATGAATTAGCAAGAGAAATTGTAGATCTTTTTTTGTATGGCTTGCAGAATCAATAACTTCGATACCTTATATAAATGGGGATGATCATGATGAATTCATTGGAATCGATAAAAAATGAAGGTTTGGATTTAGAGTGGATTAAACTGATGAAATTTGCTTTAGAAATTGGTTTGTCAATAGAAGAAGTTCAGAACTTTTTAAATAAAAATCGAAAAAGTTAATTTCACTATTACATATATGTATAATTAGTAATTAGCATAAAAAAAGGATCGTTATGAACAATCCTCAAGAATTTCACATTAACTGCTATATGAACTAAAAAAACCACTAGATTTCCCTTTTCTTTTATAATACTGATGCCCGTGCTTTGATGGATGATGATGCTTTGAGTATTTTCTTCGATTAAAATCACTTGAGCTATGTTTTCCATGAGATTTTTTGTCTAATAAAGATTTTAGTATTTTATTTAACATGCTATTATCTCTCCCTTTTTATACTTACTTTCAAATTTATTTCCAAAATACTTTTAACTTTAATACATCTTTTATAAACTCTTCAATTGAAGAGTTATTTCTTTGGTTATACCATCTTTGAATGGTTTCCAAAAGCCAAATCGGGATCGCCTTTCCATCAACTAAGTGATAATATTCATCATAGGCTTTTTTCAAATGTTCCCATCGATGATCATTTCCCGGTTTTAAGTATTCTGATACATCAATTACTTTTGCTCTGCCGTTCTGAAGTAAGATGTTTTTCAAATGAATATCTCTTGGATTTAGATTCTGTTGTTGTGCATAAATTCGTGCATCCTCAACATCTGCAATTGCCTGTGACGGAATATGGATACCTTGAAGTAGGCAGTCATAAAGTGTAATACCAGATTCAAAACTTAATACTAAATATCTATCATAAGCTCCAAAACATTTGGAAAAGTAAGGTGAGCCATTTAATTCTTTATAGACTTTCGCTTCTGTTTGAATTTTATCCCTTTTCTCCTCTGCATATAGCTTAAAAGCATATGATGGTTCATGAACATATTGAAAAACAGCAGCGTCTGTACCAATACCAATACAACTTAGATCATGAACATTTCCTGAAATCGTTACTGGTTTATTGTTAGTATTTGATGTAATTTTTATTTGTGACAATAGTTCATCTACTACTAATATATCTTTCTCCATACTATCACCCAATTTCTCCTATAGTAACATTTCGTTTTTGTTGGAAATTAATTATGCTGCTAAATATGCTTTTCACTCACTCCCATTCAATAGTATAAGCTAAAAGAAAGAATTCCTTACTAAAAGAAAAAGACCTTTACCGATGATGGTAAAGATCTAAAAAAAGACCTTTACCAAATTGAAAAATCAATTGGCAAAGGTCTCGCTAGCAATAATTATTGCCAACAAAGCCGGGGTATGAACCCGAAATGACGACTTTGTTTAACAGCTACTCCCCTTTGGAGGAATTAACGTTCATTTAACTTACTACCATTTTAACAGAATTTTCACATTAAGTCAATTTTGAATAAGCCAAAGAAATTTCTCATCTATTCTTTATTTTAACCAATGGGAAGGAATATCTAAAGATGAAGGTAATTTTGTATGAAGATCTCCATTGGCCGAATTAATTTGCGCTTGTGTTAAAAAAATACTCCCACTTAAATTTGCTCCACTAATATTTGCGTCTCGAAGGTCAGCACCAATAAAATCAACATACCTTAAGTCAGCATCTCTTAGATCACATGCAATAAGAAAAGCTCCCCTTAAATTTTCTCCTCTAAGATTTGCGCCCCTTAAATTTGCGCCAATCAGTTCGATTCCTTTTTTCAATTTCACCTTTTGTTTTTGACCGTTCTTTTCTGTAGTACGCACAAATACACTCGTACTATTTAATACATCATTAACAAATGCTCTATGTTGTAATAGATCTATTTTTAATATAGACTTCGGATTTAAATAGGTGAGGTGTTCAGTCTGTTCTATTGCTTGATGTATATCTTTATGTATTTCTCTTGCTTCTTTTCTATTTAGAGCTTCATATAAATAACGAAGCATTTCATGAAGTTGTTGCATGATTGGGAAGACATCAAACATTTCTTTTGCAATTTCTTTTTTGTTTTTCCACTCATTCCCATTATATGTTACTTGTGAAACCTTTTGACCTGCACCGAAACATTCGTAAACAGTACAACCGCGAAATCCATTACTTCTTAAATTCTTATGAATGCTACATCGATAATCCGACTGAAGGTTACCACATGGTATGCCACTGTCCTTATCATAGGCAAAATCTGCGGATTTCATATAAGGCAAAGCTACACAACACAAGCCAAAGCAATTTTCACAATCTGCACTTAGGTCTTTTAACTCTGTTGCTTTTATACTCAAAACTTCCACTTCCTTATTACTTCTACTGGGAAATTTTAACAATAAGAATAACCGGAGTATGTTTACCATCTCCGGTTAATTCTTCATTAAACATTATTATTGCACTAACTCGTCCACTGATTGCTTTTCGTAAATTCGTTTGATCGCTTCACTAATTAATGGCGCGACGGATAACTCAACTAATTTGTCAATACGCTTTTCTTCCGGAATTGTAATTGAGTCGGTTATAACCAATTCCTTTATTTTAGAACTTTGGATTCGTTCAATTGCAGGGCCGGATAAAACCGGATGTGTACAACATGCATACACTTCTTTTGCCCCATGCTCTACTAGTGCATTTGCGGCTAATGTTATGGTACCAGCTGTGTCGATAATATCATCAATTAAGATTGCTGTTTTCCCTTCAATATGGCCTACGATATTCATAACCTCTACAACATTTGGTCTTGGACGTCTTTTATCAATTATCGCAATTGGAGCTTTCAAACGATCTGCTAATTTACGAGCTCGTGTAACACCGCCGTGGTCTGGTGAAACAATGACAATATCCTCTAAGTTCTTATTTATGAAGTATTCCCCTAAGATTGGAACACCTAATAGATGGTCTATTGGAATATCAAAGAAGCCTTGAATCTGGGGTGCATGTAAATCAAGAGCAATCACACGAGTAGAGCCTGCTCTTTGAAGTAGATTTGCCACTAGCTTTGCAGTAATTGGCTCCCTTGCTCTAGCTTTACGGTCCTGTCTGGCATATCCGTAATATGGAATAACCAAGTTGATTGTTTTTGCAGATGCGCGCTTTAAGGCATCTACCATAATTAATAGTTCCATTAAATGTTCATTTACAGGATTGCTAATCGATTGGACGATGTACACCTCATCTCCACGAATACTTTCCTCAATGTTAATTTGAATTTCTCCATCACTAAAACGAGTAACAGAACTCTTCCCTAATTCAATCCCAAGAATTTCGGCAATCTTCCTCGCTAACTTGGGATCAGAGTTAAGCGAAAATAGTTTTAAATTAGAATCTGCATAACGACTAGGCATGGTAAAGTGAAAACCTCCAGTTGGACTTATAATTTGTGGCCATGTTATTGATAAGAATTGATTTTTTATCATTATTAAATGAAACGGAAATCAACAGGAAATTTAAACAAGCCTCAAAATGAGTAATTTACATACCTATTTTACACTATTCGGTTTGTATTCAACAGAGACTTCACTATAATTCTTTTATTTTTTGTGAACTCTTTTTCATAAAGTAGTCATTGGCCGTAAAAAATACGGGACCTAATGAGATCCCGCATTTTGACTTTTTTTTTATCTATTGTTTACAAGCAGTTTTTTTCTCGTGTACTCAGCTGCTAGTACCATTACCTTTAACGCTGCAATCGTTTCTTCTATTCCGCGTGTCTTTAATCCACAATCAGGATTTATCCAGAACAATTTTGGATCCAACACTTGAAGTGCCCGATCAATATTTCTTAAAAGCTCCTCAACTTTTGGCACTCGTGGACTATGTATATCATATACACCCAGTCCAATCCCTTTATTATATGTGGTTTCTTCAAAAGCTTGGATTAATTCTCCGTGACTTCTTGAAGTTTCAATAGAAATAACATCTGCATCAAGCTCATCAATGGTTGTAATAATATTTTTAAAATCTGAATAACACATATGTGTATGAATTTGTGTCTCATCTTGCACGGATGTTGTTGCAAGCTTAAATGCATAAACTGCTTCATTAAGGTAACGATCCCAATTTTCACGTTTTAGAGGTAATCCTTCTCTAATTGCAGGTTCATCAACTTGAATCATTCGGATACCGTTTTTCTCAAGGCTATCAACCTCTTTTCTCAGTGCCAGGGCAATTTGATTGGCCACATCGAAACGGGAAATATCATCACGAACAAATGACCAATTTAATATAGTTATCGGGCCAGTCAGCATTCCTTTAACAGGTTTTGATGTTAGTGATTGAGCGAATACCGTTTCCTTTACCGTCATTGATTCCTTCAAATCAACATCACCATAGATAAGTGGCGGCTTCACACATCGTGATCCATATGATTGAACCCATCCAAACTTTGTAAATTGGAATCCTAATAGTTTTTCTCCAAAATATTCAACCATATCTGTACGTTCGAATTCCCCATGAACCAAAACATCCAGACCTAATTCTTCTTGAATATCTATCCATTTTTTAATCTCTGCTTTTATATATTCCTCATATTCCGCATCGGTTAACTCACCTTTACGCCATTTTAAACGTTGATTTCTTACTTCTTTTGTTTGAGGAAAGCTTCCGATCGTTGTCGTAGGAAGTATTGGTAACCCAAAGGTATTAGCCTGTAATTCCTGACGAACCGAAAAATCCGCTCTCCGGCCTACATCATATACATGAATGTTTTTTATCGCATCTTGTACATCCGAATTGTTTCTAAAAGAAGAATGGTTTAAAGATTGAATAGCTGTAGTACTCTCTTTCAGTTGTTCTTGTATGGATTCAATGCCATTATTTATTGCTTTTGTTAAGACAACAACTTCATTTATTTTTTCATCAGCAAAGGATAGGGCATTTTTGAGAACCTCATCAAGTGCTTCTTCATTTTTTACAGTTACTGGTACATGTAACAAACTTGATGAAGGTTGGACGATTAAACGGTCGTTTGACACAAACTCTGATATTTCTGTCAAAAGTGAATGTTGCTCTTCGAGTTTACAGCGCCAAATGTTACGGCCATTGACTACACCAGCTGCTAACACTTTATCATTCGGAAAACCAAAGCTTTTTAAAGCATTAAGGTGATGGCCGCCATCATGGACAAAATCAAGTCCTATACCATGAACTGGTAATGAACAAACTTCTTTGAAATATTCAATATGATCAAAATACGTTTGTAAAATCACATGAACATTTGGTGCTGCTTCATGTAACTGCTGATAGACTTCACGGAGCAGTTCAAGCTCTTCATAAGTAATATTTGTCGCTACTATTGGTTCATCGATTTGAACCCACTGGACACCTTCTGTTTGTAATTGCTGCAGGATTTCAGCATAAAGCGGGACAAATCTCTTTACTAAATCATGAAACTCAGACTTTTTGTATCCTTTTGATAGTTTTACAAAAGTCACCGGACCTAAAATGACTGGTTTTCCTTCAATATTCAACTTCTGTTTTGCTTCTTTATAAAATGTAAGTGGACGGTTTTCCACAAGTTTAGGCTCAGCATTATTTAACTCAGGCACAATATAGTGATAATTTGTGTTAAACCATTTTGTCATTTCACAAGCAACTGCACCTTTATTACCTCTTGCCATATCAAAATATGTTTCTAAAGAAACTGGGCCAGTCGTGTAATCAAAGCGATCTGGAACAAGACCAAACATTACAGCTGTATCAAGAACATGATCATAAAAGCTGAAATCTCCTATCGGAATTAAATCAATACCTTGCTCTTTTTGTTTTTTTAGATGTTGTAAGCGGATCTCTTCCATTTGGTTTATAAAAGTCCCTTTATCAAGATTACCTGCCCAGTATTGTTCAAGCACCTTTTTCCATTCACGTTTTTCACCAATACGGGGATATCCTAAGTTCGAGCTTTGTATTTGACTCATTGTATTCATGCACTCCTATCATTTGTATTATTGCCCCAAACAAAAAATCTCTCTTTTCAAATTAGAAAAGAGAGATTCATACGCATAGCTAACTAGAGTTGAGACATTCCGGCTTTCTCAACACGTATTCCTCACTCCTCCCTATACATCCGTAGGTACAAGCGCATATAACAGGCAGGTCTCCTGACTTAGGTTCATGGCTTCTTATTCCTTCCCATTTCATATTGAAATAGTGGTTATTAATAAGTTGCTCCCCATTACAGTGGCGGGACCGTGCCGGATTTTCACCGAACTTCCCTTTTAAGCTGTGATAGTATTCACAGCACCTGTTACATTTGATATGTAATTTTCAGACGATTTCTTCTTCTAGTATCTAAAAGACCTCTCTATTTTAAATAGAGAGGTCTTCATTTCAATGAAATCCCCTCTTATTTGTCAAAGCCATACACTTTGCAGGAATTAGCACCTTTTCAACGAATAAAAGTTGAATGGTTGCCGGGCTTCATCGGGCCAGTCCCTCCGCCACTCTGAATAAGAGTATTTTGATAATTAATGATATTTTGAATTTAATAGCATATTAGCATGAGAAAGGTAAAACTGTCAAAAAGATTTTCATTATTTCACCAATTTAAAATAATATTTCAAGTAAATAGTAGAATCGTGAGCATTTTTACTTTTCGTTTAATTTCTTAAAATTATAATTCCCCCACTGATGAAGGCCGTTCTTTTGCCTTATCTGCAGCACTTGCATTTTTCGTTGCTTCTTCTTTATTTTCAGCCATTTCTTCGACTGTTTTAATTTTTAATCGAGCAGCACCTTTATAATTTTTCGTTGGGATAAGTTGTTCTGTTTCGAGACGATATTTTGCTTCCGAAATTGCTTTAGAATATTGTGGTAACCATTTTTCCTGTGCAACTAATAGTTCATCTGTCATTTGCCATATTTCTTTCGGATTACATACCGCTCCTACTAATGGGTCCATCATCATCGCTTGACGTAATAGAAAGTCATCTCCCTTAACAGCTGCTTCCACTGCTAATCGTTGAACAGAAATACTCACATTACATACAGCAGCACACCCAAGCGGAAGATCACCTACATGTGGCATATTGATTCCATTTCGATCGACATAACCTGGGGCTTCAATTATTGCATCGTCAGGAAGATTTGTGATAACCCCGTTATTCACTACATTAAAATGTCCTCGATAAACTCTTCCTGTTTCAAGTCCTTCAATAATGTACGAACCATGTTCCTCACTGCGGTTCTCCTGTTTATATGTAAGAGAAGGCTCCTTCATCCAATTTGGGAAATCTGTCTCAAACCAATTCCTTCCCTCTGTGCACACACGTAAATATCCACCTGTTTCACCATTTATCCATGAGCCTAAATCTATCCATTCCTTAATCTCATCCGTGCGTTTTCGATACCATGGGATATATTCACTTAAATGTCCATTTGATTCTGTAGAGTAATAGCCAAATCTCCTTAACATATCAATTCTAACTTTTTCTGTTTTACGAAACTCAGGATGTTCCTCAAATGCTTCTAAAAGATTTCCTGTTAAATCTTCTCCCTGATGTTTCACACTAATGTACCAAGTTTGATGATTGATCCCTGCACAAATAATGTCGATCTCTTCTTTTTTATAGCCTAACACTTCTGCAATTTGTCTATGTCCGCCTTGAACTCCATGACAAAGTCCGATTGTTTTCACACCGCCATATACATTACAAGCCCAAGTAATCATAGCCATTGGATTTGCATAGTTTAAAAGGATACAATTCTCCTCTGCTACTTCTCTAATATCCTTACAAATCTCCAACATTTCTGCAATTCCGCGTTGACCGTACATAATTCCACCAGCACACAATGTATCACCAACACACTGATCGATTCCATACTTAAGTGGGATATCAATATCTAATCCAAAGGCCTCAAGTCCACCGATTCTTACAACCGAAAAAATATATCTTGCTCCTCTTAAGGCTTCCTTGCGATTAGTTGTAGCATGAATCTTTATATCCAATCCATTTTCATTAATATCGCGTTGACACAGTTCTGTTACCATTTGAAGGTTTGAAGGATTAATATCTGTAAAAGATACTTCAATATCTTGAAATTCAGATACAGATAACAAATCACGTAAAAGTCCTCTAGTAAACCCTATACTTCCTGCGCCGATAAAAGAAATTTTAAATGACATATAAAGAAAGCACTCCTTTTCATTTTATTATTATCATTTTAACAACAGAAGATTGAATACGTTTCCAATATCATAACTTTCTCAAAGGATTTCATGTCAAAAATCCTAACTTTTATAATATAAAAATAGGATGACCATTCCATTGGCCATCCCAAATTCAGTAATTTATTTTTTGAATTGACTTTTTTGCTAATTTTCTGTATTCATTAGGAGTTTGCCCTGTATATTTTTTAAATAACATACTAAAATATTGACGACTATTTACACCAACATAATGTGTAATCTCAATTACAGGTATCTCTGTTTCTTTTAACAACATTTTTGCTTTTTGGATTCTGAGCCTGGTTAAATAGTCCAAAATCGTACACTTCATTTGTTGTTTAAAAATACGGTGCAGATAGCCTGAATGAAGGCTCACCGCTATGGCAACATCTTTGATTTGGATATCACGATCATAATTTTGATGAAGGTAATCAACCGCTTGTTTCACATAAACATTTGATTGCTGACTTAAGTCATATTGCTCATTTTCATCCTTGTTAATGATCATTCTCGATAGCTGAATTAAAAGCTGACTAAATAATAAATAGACCATCGGATCTTGTATAGATCTTTCATTATCAAGTTCCAAAACTAAAGTCTTTAAAGAATGATAAATCTCATCCGGGTCCTTAAAAACAACATATGGTCTTTTTAATACTAGAAATCGATTTAAACTAACGGAATGGTCGGTTAATTCCTTTATCGATGGAAAACTTTCCACTTTTGAAACAAAAGTGAATTCAATGTTTAACATTCGACACGGGCTACCTTCTTCAACAAGTAAACGATGGGGAACATTTGCATCAAGGAGAATCACATCCCCCTTTTTCATCTGAATCGTTTCTTGCTCAGCCTCTACTACACATTGACCGTTTATCACATACATAATCTCAACTTCTTTATGAGCATGGAAATCCATGTGATGAAAATCCCACTGTTTAAAATAATAAGCGTTTACTTTTGGATGATAGTGATTGGTGAGTAATTCATGCTGATAAAGACTAAAATTACTCATATGTCCTCCATATTCGAATCGATCGTATTTTCGTAACCTACTATTCTATTAAACCATTTGGATACACAATAACTTTTAAGCTTTCTTTTTTATTAAGTCTAGCCCGTTCCATCGCTTCTTTCGTTTCGTCAAGAGTATAGCGATCTGTAATTAAACTATCTAAATTGTAATTTTGCGATGCTAAAAACTCAATTCCTTGATTATACGTATTTGCATATCTAAAGATTCCGAAAATATCTAATTCATAATCCGCGATAAGTGGTACATTTAATGGGATTTCATCTTGTGGCGGTAACCCAACAATTGCTAATTTGCCACCTCTTTTTAATGATTTTAGAGCTGTTTGAAGCGCTTTGGGATTACCAGCAGTTTCAAAGCAAACGTCAACACCTTTTCCTGCAGTGATATGCGCAATTTCTTCATTTGGATCCTGCTCCAAAACGTTTATAACATGTGTAGCACCTAGCTTTTTGGCAGCCTTCAATCGATTATCCTCTAAGTCCGTTACGATAATTTTCGAAGCTCCAAAAGCTTTTACTGCCGCTATGGCTGTAAGACCAACAGGTCCCATTCCCATTATAGCCACTGTTGAACCAGGTTGAAGTTTAGACCTTTTTGCTGCATGAATCCCCACTGAAAAAGGCTCAACAAGTGATGCTTCTTCAAATGATAGTTCGTCAGGTATTGGAAATAAGAAATCTTCTCTGTGCTTTATATATTGAACAAAGGCGCCGTCGATTGGAGGGGTTGCTAAAAATTGTACATCCGGACAAAGGTTATATCTCCCTTCCTTGCAATATTCACATTGTCCACATGTAATCCCCGGTTCAATCGCCACACGATCACCGATTTTCAACCTGGAAACTTGATCTCCAACCTCTACAACTATACCTGCACATTCATGACCCAAGATAATCGGTTTTTCAACAACATATCTTCCTATTTTTCCATGTTCATAATAATGAATATCAGACCCACATATTCCAACAGCCATTACCTTGACTAAAACTTCATTTCCTTCAACCTTTGGAACAGAAATTTCTTGGACTTCAATCTCATAGGGTCTTGTCATTACTGCCGCTTTCATGATAGTTGGAACCTCTACCTTTTCTACACTTTTGATAACAGATTGATTCGACATATCTCTACCTTCCCCTTTCTTAATCCCTATAACGAAAACGCTTTCTATTTTACTTTTAAAAGAAATATCATCGCTGAATAGCTGGGTGTATCTAAGATTTTAATTCTTGTCCCTACTAGAATAACACCATTTTCAAGAACAAAAAAGTGAAAAATCATCATTCAGGTGAAACAATCGATTAACATCATTCGTTTCATAGATGAATAACAAACAAAGGGAGCTGTTTCACTTGAAAAACATTAAAAAATTATCAGCAACTGTGTTAACTGCATCTGTCCTATTATTAGGAATTCCTGCTGGGGGAGTAAGTGCTCAAGAAAATGTCAATTATTCTATTTTTGACCTATCGGGTACATTAAAAGAAGGATCCAAGGGAGAAAATGTAAAAATCATGCAACGTGCATTAAATAAAGAAATGGGTGCTGAATTATCTGAGGATGGTATTTTTGGTCCTAATACAAAAACAGCTGTAATTGCCTTTCAAAAATCAACGAAATCGCTAAAAGTCGATGGAATATACGGACCAAAAACACATGAAGAACTTTCGAAGAAAATCAACTCTTTCGGCTTTGAAAACACTATTTTAAAAATGGGCAGCAGAGGTGAAGCAGTGAAAACACTTCAAAAAGCATTAAATGATATGAGCTATGACGTGAAAGTAGATGGAATATATGGAGCGGAAACGAAGGAAGCTGTTATTACATTTCAAAAACGCTTCCCGGACCTTGTAAATGATGGAATTTTTGGACCTAAAACTAAGGCAGTTATGGATAAGGTTTTAAATGACTAATATGTAGTAAAAGGCGATCAATTTTCTGATCGCCTTCATTATTCTCTAGATGTTGTTAAACACTTTATCAAACCCTATTTTAGAACGTTTAATCAACTCTTCACCTGATTCACTCGGTTGTTTAGGAGTTAATACTTCTTGTGATATTGGACCGCTATAGCCAGTTTTCTTTATACTTTTCAAGAATAAAGGTAAATCAATTACGCCTTCGCCTGTATAAAGCCGATCATTATCCTTAAGCCCCTCCACAGGTAAATCTGCTGCATCATTTATATGAACATGAACAATTTGCTGCTCATTTAAGTTGGATAAGTCTTCACTCGAGAGGCCTGTTGTATACCAATGATACGAGTCTAACAATAAGCCTACATTCGGTAATCCTATCGCATCAATTAATTGCAGTGTTTCCTCTTGTGTCCATATAAAAGGATTTGTCCAGGTGTTTCTTAAATGGTGTGGACCAACATACTCCAAACCAAGTCTCACATCATATGAACCTAGAATTTCCGCACAAATTCTCAGACGTTTTACTGCTAAACTCATAAATTGGGCTGATTTTAAGTCAGTTGAAGGTAAAATATACGTACAACATCGAGTACAACCTAAATCTTGTGCTGCCTTAGCTGCCGAAGCAAGATTGACTAAATCCTTTGAAAATTTTTCATGAGAACTTCTCCATTCAACTGGTAATCCTATCGCTCCTAATTGAATATTATTAACTTGTAATATCTCTTTTGCTCCTATTAGTCCATAGACTTCAATTATATCCTTTGCATCAAGATCAACAGATTGAAAAGAGTATTCTGATGCTAACTCAATAAATTGTTTATCATCTGTGAATGATCCTAATCCGGCTTTTGTTAATCCCCTTAACATCAACTATCACCCTCTTTAAGGAAATTTGAAAAACATACTCGTCTTAAACCTATGATCATCATTTGCTTAGCTAAGGAATTTCTCAATAACTAAATCTCCCAATCTAAAATGACTTCACGTCCTGTTTGGGATGATTCATAGATCGCATCTAAAATAAGATTGTTCGTTAACCCTGACATTACAGAGGTAATCGGTTGTTTTTCTTCAAGAATACACTCAATAAAATGTTTGCTTAGTTGAATGCGTTCATCTTCTTCAAGATCCTTCGGGGTAAGCTCGAGATCAATAGCACGATCGAACTGTTCAGTTAAAATCTTTGCTGAATTCCCATCAAGTGATGCCCCGCCTTCAGTACCCATTAAGTGAATAAAAGGGTTATTGCTAGTAGCCATATGTACAGCCCAGCTAACTTCCAGGGAAAGTGTTGATCCATCCTCCATTTTGATTAAAGCTGTGGCCAGATCTTCAACATCATATTGTCCATTCCAATTTGGAGTTCCCCAGGTTCCTATTCCTTTCTTTCTTGGTCCGAATTCAGCATAGGTAGACCCGTAAACGGAAACCGGTTTTGGATTACCCATTAAATATAGCCCTAAATCTAACATATGAACACCGATATCAATTAATGGTCCCCCACCAGCTTCTGATTTGGTCGTAAACCAGCTTCCCCAACCCGGGATCCCTTTTCTACGATACCAGCCTGTTTTGGCATGATAAATCTTTCCTAACGAGCCCTTTTCTACCTGTTCTTTAATTTGCTGGATTTGCCATTGCCATCTCATTTGATGTGCAACCATGACGATCCTTCCTGAATCCCGCTGAGCCCTTACAATTTCTTTTGCCGCTTCGCTATCGATTCCCATCGGTTTTTCTATTAACACATGCTTACCTGCTTTTAACGCTTGTAATGCTAGTGGAGCATGCCATTTATTAGGTACTCCAATGATTACTGCATCTATGTTGGAATCATGAATTAAATCCTCTGCACTATTAAACACTTGATGTACTTTATATTCAGTTGCCCTTTGTTCTGCCAGTGGAAGATAAGCATCAGTAATCCCTTGCAGAATGATTGAATCGGTTAATTGTGAGAATGTACTTAAATGAACATTTCCAATAGCCCCTGCACCTATGATACCTAATCTAATTTTTTGACTATTCATGTAAAAAACCTCCTTACTCATAATTCCTTTTTTCAATGTAAAAAAAACGCTTACAGATATGGTAAAATATAATGGATAAAAAAGCAGATCAGTTTTTCATCTGTTTATCTCATTTTTTCTGATAGGAGGAAACGGTTAATGACCACTTTTCCCATGTATTTATCTGAATATCCTAATATGAACACATCATTTCCGTTTCATCTATCTATTCATAGAATTAAAGATCAGTTTCCTTCACACCGTCATGATTATCTTGAATTCTCATTCGTTATTGATGGATTCGGAACTGAAATGATCAACGGAAAAAACCATAAGATGGAGCCCGGTACCTTCACGTTTATTCTCCCTTACCAAATACATAAACTATCTGCTGAAAAAGAATCAACATTGGTTTTATATAATTGTATGTTTGATTTAGCATTACTTCATCATTTAGGATTACAAGACGCATTAATTAATACAGAAGATCTTTTTTTAGATCCGTTTATCAAGATAGATGCTCAAGATTTCCTAAAAATGAAGAGCATCTTAGAAGAAATGCTTGAAGAATACACACAAAATAAACCGTATAAAGACATTTTAATAAAAGCTAAGCTTGCTGAAATTATGGTCATTTTTGAACGATTGAGACGTACGCAAAATGCCTCTGCAGCCACTAGTAAAAAGGCAACAAAAAAAGGAATCATTTGGGATGTTATTCAATACATTCATATACATTATCAAGATGATATTACTTTATCCAATTTAGCAATTAAATTTCATGTGAGTGTTCCATATTTAAGTGAACTTTTTAAAGAACACGTAGGTCAAAACTTTGTTCATTTCTTACACGAAGTCAGAATTCGTCATGCATGCAGCCTATTAACATCAACAACCATTTCTGTTACAGATATAGCTTTAGAGGTCGGATATCGTTCTTTCCAGACATTTTCACGTGTTTTTCGTGATCAAAAAAAGGTTTCACCAACAACTTATCGTAAAAAAAACCTACAACATAGGAGCATGGAAATGTAAACAAGAAGCCAATTCTTCTTTTTGAAAAAACTACATCATCCAACAAAACTACTAATCTATAAAAAATGAAAGCACCCTTGTTTAGAGTGCTTTCATTTTTTAATTAGATCAATTTACTTTTGAGAGTTGATCTTTTAAATAATTAATGCTTATTTCCACACTTTCAAGTGGGGAACGTTTACATTTATCTTGTTCTACAACCACCCATTCAACTTTCGCTTCATCAAGAGTATGTAAGATTGCTTCTAGATTAACCCCACCAGTTCCTAATTCTGCAAAAGTTTTATCAGAATCAGTTGTCATATCCTTTAAATGGATCAATGGCATACGTCCTGTATATTTTTTCATCCAATCTACCGGATCTTCACCAGCTAGTGTTAACCAATATACATCTAATTCAGCCTTAACATACTCTGGATTTGTCTCATCAAATAATCTTTCAAGATGTGAGCAGCCTTCTCTTTTTTCTAATTCAAAATCATGATTATGATAGCTTAGTGCGATTCCTTCTTCTGAACAGCGTTCTCCAACTTTATTTAAAGTTTGCGCAAGTTGATCATATTCATTTCTTCGATCCTCAACTAAGTATGGACAAACAATGTTTTTACAATTAAGCGTTTTCAAATAAGCTAATTCATCTTCTAAATGTTGTTCCATTCTTTCTAATGAGACATGACTGCTCACAGCAACTAATCCAAGATTATCCAGAGTTTGTTTTAATTCAACAGCTTCCTTGCCATAATACCCAGCCAATTCAACTCCATTAAATCCCAGTGCTGCTACTTTTTCTAAAGTACCATAAAAATCTTGCTCACACTCATCTCTTAGTGTGAATAATTGAACAGCTATTAATTTTCCCATTATTTTTTCTTCCCTTCATGCTAGTCTCATTTTTATCATAACAGAACTATTTAATAAATACATATAAAAAATATCAAATCAATTTTTTGTGTTTTGTATATCTACTCAATACATTTAATCCCATAATGAAACACTTAGAATGACATTTCCTCGTATAATGTATTCAATCCATTATTAACCATATAAACAATTCTTTACATTTTTTAAAAAATTGACTACACTAACAATATCCCTTCCGAAACATTCGCTTGTTGCGGGACACTTAACCAATGTACGGATCGGAAGGGATTAGAGGAGGTTAAACATATGTTTAACCTCCTCTTTTTTCTAGAATATGTTGATAAGCATTTGTTTGTTTAATAATGGAAAATTTTTAGGAAAATTAGTGCTTATTAAAACGTTTTCTGCTATTATTAGAATATATATTTATTTTTAAATAGCCAACTTATGATTGGTGTCTTCTTTGGGAGGAGCTATTATGTCACGTACATATGAATTTGTATACTTACCAACAGATGTTGGGACGATTCGACTTGATATTTTTTATAAACATTCCATGTTTCACGTTCAAGCTGAATTGAATGATTTGATGACGTCTTCTTATGATCGAAAGAAAGTGGAAGCTGTTAAAAAGTCATTACTCCTCTTAGCGAAAGAGCATCATGCTTTTGGCCATCATGAGTAGGTCAAACAAAATATATTAAGTTAAATATCAAATAATTATAGGCAGTAATGCAATAAGTATTATTAATTGCGTTAGCTGCTTCTTTTAATCCTTTATATGGTTAGGACAAGAGGTGAATAAAGTGTTAGAAGGTTGGTTCCTTTGGTTTATCTTGTTTTGGGTTGTATTTCTTGTATCTATGCTTGCTATTGGCGGCTACTTTATGTTCCGGAAATTTTTACAAAGATTACCTAAAGAAGATGGAAAATCAGATTTGGATTGGCAAGACTACTATTTAGAAAAGACAAGACATATGTGGAATGATGATGAAAAAAACTTGCTAGAAGAGTTGGTAGAACCCGTACCGGAGCTGTTTCGAGATGTTGCAAGAGCTAAAATCGCAGGAAAAGTTGGTCAATTAGCCTTAAAAGAGCAAGCATCATCAATCAATTTAGATTTAATTATAAGAGGTTATATTATGGCAACTCCTAAACGTGATCATAAATTTCTTATGAAAAGACTTACTGAAAAACAAATTGACTACTCTGAATATAAAGCTCTTTTTTAATGACTAAAGCCAATAAAGAGATCCGAAATCTAATGATTCCGGATCTTTTTATGTAATTCAGCATGATAAATTATTTATGGTTATGGTTATTCGATAAATGATGTTCTTTCTGGACTCGTAAAAAAGCACGATACATAGCAATTCGCCATGGAACAATCATTCCAAAAGCTAAAATCCAAAACATTCCACTTAGTTCCCCTACATCAATTGTAGTGCTAAGAAAGGACTTCATGATGATTCGAATAATTAATAAACCTATTAATATGAAAGCAAATGCCTTAGATCGTTTTAAATAAATGTTATTATCTCTAATTTCAAAATTTGAAGTTTTAATTAAAAAAATAGAAAAAAACATTCCTACAAATAATGCCTCAAAAAATTCCGCTGCTGTTACGCGAAAAAAAGGATGAATAAACATCAACGCACCTGTACTCATAAAGATCGGTGGCAAAATAATCTTTTTAGCTGATGCAGGTTTTTTAGCAGATTTAAAACGAATGAATAATACAAATAAGGCCATTGCCACAGCAATGAACGATGAAACAACCGTTAACAATAATATCAATCCTTTACTAGTTAACTCTACATGTACTAGTATAAACGAATTTCGAAAGGATACCTAGAAAATCTCTAATAAAAATAACATAACACACAGAATAAAAATTTCTCCAAATAGATCTGTTCGGACTTAAAGTAGGAAAACATCTAAAGATAAAAACCATTTAAGAAATAAATATCTTAAATGGTTTTTAATCTATTATCCTAATACTCGATCAATCGCTTCTAATACACGATTTTCATCAAACGGTTTTACAATGAAATCTTTAGCTCCTGCTTCAATCGCTTCCACAACCATTTTTTGTTGTCCCATTGCAGAGCACATAATAATTTTTGCATCTGAATATTGCTGTTTGATTTCTTTTAGAGCTTCAATTCCATTTTTCTCTGGCATTGTAATATCTAGAGTAACCAAATCTGGCTTTTCCTTTTCGAAAAGTTCAATAGCCTGAATCCCATTTTCAGCTTCTCCTACAATTACATGGTTTGCCTTTTTCAATATATTTGACAAAGTCATTCTCATAAACTTGGCATCATCAACAATTAAAATTCTAGCCATGCCTAGCTCCTCCTCATACATGATGAGAAAAACCCAGCTGATCGTCTGTATATTTATCAGACGAAAGCCTTAGTTTTTCTTATACTATCAGATTTGATCTAAAATTCTGATAATATAAAAGAAAGATTGAACCCTCAATCCCTCTTATAGAAGGCGATTGACATTTGACTTAATTGGAGGCTATCTCTAATTTCTTTTAACCTTCAATGCAATATCTATCACACATATGACCATTATATCAAATTTATGTCTTAAATATAGTAAAAATGTCACTAAAATAGAGCAAAAGATTAAAAACCAGTGAATCCCCCAAAAATCCTTGTTAAGAATATAATAATAGATGTCATTATGTCAAAAAATAACAGAATCCCCATAAAAATCATGAGATATCCTCCGATTTTCATTATAGCCATGTTATGCTTTTTAATCCAACCAAGCTTCCCGATAAAAAAGGATAATACCAGAAATGGAACTGCAAAGCCTAATATATAGGCAATCATATAAAGCATTGCGGATCCTGGATTTGTTGCTGCTAACCAAATTACTGCAGAAAGTATTGGTCCCGTGCATGGTGTCCAGCCTGCTGCAAAAGCCATGCCAATAAAGAATGTACCTATATAGCCTGTAGGACGGTTTTTAAATTCAAACCGGTGCTCTTTCATTAAAAATTTCGGGTTAAATACTCCAATTATCATGAGTCCAAATACGATAATTAACAAAGCTCCAATTTGTCTTATTAAATCTTGATAATTTTGAAAAAATTCTCCTATAAAAGAGGTGCCAAACCCAAGTGCTATAAAGATTGAAGAAAATCCTAATAAAAAGAAGACTGTATGTAATAAACTTCTTTTATGTAATAATGCATTTTCAGATTTTAATTCACCAACCGATACTCCTGTTATATACGATAAAAATGCCGGATATAGTGGTAAACAGCATGGAGAAATAAAAGATAAAAAACCCGCTCCAAAAGCTAAAAATATATTCACATCTGTCATATTACTCCTCCTAAAGAGAATGTCTTCTCTATTCTAGCAAAAGTTCTATTATTTTAAATGTTTCTTTATGTGACATTTTTATGTCAATTCCATATCTTATGGTAAATTTTCCTTTTCATTCCACCTTATAACCATTTATAATAGAATCATTGCTGTTTATATCATATGTTTGAAAATGATATAATAGAAATAGCTAATCTATTCAAAGAAAGGACAAGTTCTCGTGTCTAAACAAGAAATGCTTCAAATGATTGAAAAGAAACGAGCCGAGCTAATTGACATTGTCCTACAAAATGGGCTGAATTCTAACATATCAATTAAATATAGCCAAGAGCTTGATGTATTATTAACACAATATATAAAAAAAGATTTACCTCATAAAAAACAGGTTTGTTCATAAATCAAAATGAAAAAGCACATTAAACGTGCTTTTTTTATTTTAACCAATACGTTTGAGCGTATCTTCAAATTCCTCATTCTTAAGTTCTTAAATATTATTTCCCCTTTAAAAAATGCTTCTTTAGATATGTATAATAACCATAATTAAGACATATAATCTAACAACCCATTAGGAAGGAGGAAAAACCATGAATAGTCGGATTTTCTTATTCCTAGCAACAATTTTCAGTGGTTTTGCACTTATTCGAATTCCTTTAGCAGACACATTTCTAGCTAGTATCGAACCTGTTACAACGATAATTGGTGTATTAGCGATTCTCATATTCTCACTTGTACTTATTTATTATGGTGTTAGAAATTTGTTTAGTAAATAGAAGTATGGGAAAGTACTCCTTGAGTGCTTTCCCTTTTTACATACGTGCTAACTACTAAACAAAACCGCAATCAATTGATCGCGGTTTTGTTATCTATATCATCTTTCGTTTAACTTTTTCAGAAATTCTAAAAAGTGATGATTAAACTAGAATAAGACTTCAATTAGGCATGATCATTTAAAAAAACTTCTAAATCATTTATAATTTTGACACATACGTCGCTATTGCTCTTTGCACATCATAGATACTTTTGTCTTTTTTAAATTGTTTCGAAACTGGATTTGCCGTACTAGATATCCAGATTTTTAACTCTGCATCTAAATCAAAGCTCCCAGCAGTCTCTACGCTAAAATGTGTAATACTCTTATAAGGAATAGAGTGATATTCAACTTTTTTACCAGTAACTCCTTGCTTGTCGATTAGAATTAACCGAGTATTAGTGAAAACAATTAAATCACGGATTAATTTATAAGCTTTTTCAACTTTTTCATTTTCAATAATTACTAACTCTAATTCTTTTTCCACTGATTTTATATCAACTTCTGAAACATTACCCATTAACCCATCTAAAATACCCATATAAACCTCCAATATTAAAGTGATTAGAATTAATATTCTTTATAGCTTAAATTTCCCCTTCTTTACATGATTATTTTATTCCTAAGTATTATGTTTTAAGCCTCTTACAGTATATTCATTCATATTACTGGTTAGAAAGTGAATGAATCAAAATAATATTAAGTAAAAGAAAAACTGGAACAATAAAAACCACCTTATTTGAACTGCACCCCAAAAGTTAGAGTAAAGAATCTAACTTTTGGGGTGTTTTATTAATGTCTAGATATGATGAAAAATTTAAGCTTATGGAAGTGAAAGAATATCAAGAAGGACAACTTGGATATAAACTGTTAGCTAAAAAACATTACATTAAGTCACATAAGCAAATGATTAATTGGGTGAAAAATTACGAGAAGTTTGGACCTGAAGGGTTAATGAGGAAAAAGCAGAACAAAACTTATTCTGTTCAATTCAAGCTGGATGTTATAAGCTTTATGGAAAGAACAGGATCTTCAGTAATCGACACAGCCCTGGAGTTTGGGCTAACAAATCCTCCTATGATAACTGCGTGGAAGAAAGCCTTTTTGGAGGGTGGTGCTGTGTCTCTGGATAGACCGAAAGGACGGCCACCTATGTCTGATAAAGCTAAGAATAAAGAAAGTAAAAAAACAATTCAAGATAAAGAAATGACCTACGAACAAAAGTTGGAGAGAGAAAACGAGCTTCTTCGGTTAGAGGTAGAATACTTAAAAAAGTTACAAGCTTTTCAGATGAATCCGGAAGGTTATCTCGAAAAGCACAGGCGGCATTATCGTCTGAACTCAAAGAAAAGTTCAAACTAAAAGACGTTCTAAAAATAGTAGGAATTCCGGAATCTTCCTACCATTACCACATGAAAATGATGATGAAGGAGAATCCCAATCAGGAACTTGAAGAATGTATTCAATCCATATTTGAGGATCATGAGGGTAACTATGGGTATCGTCGTATCTATTCGAACTTAAAGCAACGTGGTTTGATAATTAATCACAAGAAGGTACAGCGCATAATGAAAAAACTTGGGCTCAAATGTGATAAATTCAGTAGAAAAACACGTAAGTATAGTTCTTATAAAGGAACTGTTGGAACAATTGCCAAGAACCGCATTAACCGTCGTTTTCACACAAGTTTGTGTCATCAAAAATTAACAACAGATATCACAGAATTCAAGTGCTCAGATGGTAAACTTTATTTTAATCCAATCATGGATATGTTCAATAGTGAGATTGTTTCGTATGGGATAGGTATGCGACCAAACTTAGAATTGGCCATAAAACCTCTCGAAGAAGCTTTGGAAATTGTAAAAGAATCAAAGTACAGAACCACTATTCATTCCGATCAGGGCTGGCATTATCAACATAAGAAATGGACAAAGACCCTAAAGAAACATAAGGTGTTCCAGAGTATGTCACGAAAGGGAAACTGTTTAGATAATTCACCGATGGAAAACTTTTTCGGATTAATAAAACAGGAAATGTATTATGGGGAAGCAGCCTGCTCATTTGAAGAATTAAAAAAGAGAATTGAAGAATATATCATTTATTATAATAACAAGCGCATAAAGCAAAAATTGGCAGGCATGAGTCCGGTTCAATTCCGTATCCATACCAGCCAATTAGCCGCTTAATATAAAACTCTAACTTTTAGGGGTCACCACAATTGTTAGTTTCCAACAAAATAGTGGTTTTGGATTGGTCTAATGAAAAATACAGCAAAAATAAGATCAAAATTCCAATAAAAAACCCTTTATCCTTTTTCATGAAAGATTACGCATAATATATATCAAAACAAGAACATTATTTCTTGTTATAGCAACGCTTTTCTTATTTTTCAATTTATACATTTGTGACATCATTTGATTAATTTTCTTTTAAGATGGTTTCATTCCCATTTACATCAAAACGTTGATATAAGGGTTTCTTATAACATTTCCGACCACTTTTCTGATAAGAAAAAAAATATAACATACTGTCATTCTATTTATCCATATTATATAGTAGTTTTCGGTTGTTTATGCAGCACCATTATTTCTTATACTCTCCAAAAGCCAACAACACCTGTATGGGCTAAGACAGTTATAATAGGAGCAATAGTCTCTAAGTAGCCTTTTTTATTACGATAAAATTGAAATTTTTAAAATTAAATATTATTCCATATTTTCTACAAAAAGTTATTGTTGGATTTAATAGGAAGTTGTATAATAAACTCTGTTATTATAAATTTAATAGTATTTTAGTACTAGGACGGAGAGAGAAATGAGTCAGAATATCCATTTAAAACAGAATCTTGATCAACAACAACAAGCAATTTTAGCATCAGAGTTTGACAAAAGAAAAAAATCAAAAGTCGTTACCTTCTTATTATGGTTTTTCCTAGGCACATTCGGAGCACATCGCTTCTATACAGGTCAAACTGGTTATGCTATTGCAATGTTACTTTTAGGATGGGCAACACTAGGAATTTGGCCATTAATTGATGGAATTGTTTGTCTAGTCAGCAAAGTTGATAGTATCAACGAAGAAATCGAAAGAGATATTATCGCACAACTTTCAACAATCAATAAGGCAGGATAAGTTTTTAACACACGATTTAACAAGTCGTGTGTTTTTTTATTCCCTTCATAAATAATATCCCACCCTTAATACAATTAGGAAACATTACTCATGAAATAGTCCATAAAGTAATTATAAGTTAGGATTCAGCAAAAGTTAGCATAGTGGCCTAAATGGCTCAACTTCCTAAATCATGTGAACATTTTGTTAAAAATTTCCTTCCCCTGATTTTCGACAACAAAATCAATCTCAATATTTTACAATCAGATAGTGTTTTTTAATCAACACAATATTCAAAAGTGAGGATGGTTTGCAAATGAAAAAATTTGTCTTTACGATTGACTCCGATGAGGTTGTAATTTATGCAAATGGTATTCTTAATGCTTCTGCTGAGATAATAAGAATCGCAGATAGTAAATCAAAAATTAAATTTATAGGTGTTAGATATTAAAAATATTAATTGAATCGCTTTGGGCACATAGACTACAAACACTGTGTGCCTATTCCTCTGTAAACAAATTATCTCAACTAAAATTAGCCCTTTCCATTTTTTCTCATGACATAAATTTACAGATGATTCAATCAAAATAAATACACCCTAATTTGGGTGTTAAATAGCTCTTATAAAATTTTTATAAGTATATGTTTCTTTACCTTCAATTCCATTTTGATTTTTAAAAATGATTTGAGATCGCACAATATTCTCATCATAAGAATACACTAAATATCCTCTGGTTTTCCCACTTGGTAATACCTCAACTAGATCAAATTCCGGGTTAACCTCAGATATATCTTCAAAACGATTAATAAACCTTTCTTCTATTACTTTTAAATCCCTATCTTATAACCTTATAGGTGGAAATAATCTTAAATCAAGAATAAGAGTAAATAAGACTTTTTTCATCATTATTCCCCTCTTTATGTAAAGACATTGATAATTATACAAGAAGTAAATTTTTGTATAGTTTTGATTACTTATAAACGTGGATTTAAATGCTAAAATACACCTTTAATCATGACTAAGAGATGTAAGCAGTGAAAGACAACAACGAGTCAACAACTCAGAAGTATAAGATTAACCAATGCTCAACTATAGGTACGAATGGTATTAATATCACATGGTTCTTTACTGATATTCCAGAAGATGATCGTATGTCTAGGGAAATATTTAAGGACCTTCTTATTAAAGAAATTATGAGATAAAACACTTACTTTTTGATCTTAGGTCTTTTCATAATTACTCTTTTTTTCAACAAGGAAAATTCTAATTTGTTTTAACTGCTGACGTTTGTTTATCATATTCTTTTTGGTTTAACCTTTAGCAAAAAAATGATAAAGATACTCTTCATATACATCTTCTAATAACACAAAAAAACACCTTCCTGATTAATCTATCATCAGAAAGGTGCTCGAATCCATGCTATAAGAAAGATAAAGCAATCTATTTTAAAAATCCAGAAGAAAGATTCACCCAAAAAGGTTTTTTAACTTAGGATTTTAAATTATATAATCGCATATTATCTTGTTATACCAACGCTTTTCTTATTTTTGCATTTTATTCATTTGCGACATCATTTGATTAATTTTCTTTTGGGATGGTTTCATTCCCATTTGCATCATCATCATTTTTAGCATTTGTTCGTTAATTGGTGGATTTTTCTTCAGGTAATTCATCATATATTTACGCGCAATGAAAAATCCTAGTGCAACTCCAGCAAGTAGAGCTAGAATGCCTACTAGAATAACAACCCATAATTCCATTGGTTTTCCTCCTTCATGTTGTCTATCTTACAGTGTACTAAATCAATAGCTATTATACAACATTTGAACTATAATTTCTCTATTTTTCAGCCAAAATTTCTTTCTTTTATAGGGTTTAACCAACCATATCTTTCACCTTTAAAATCCATTGCTAAAAAACAAGGATCAAACTTTCTTAATACTTCAAAAAATATCGTCTCTGCTTCAAAACTTCCATCAGAAGAAAGTTCAAGATGCCGGTTTTTTACAATGAGGGTAGCGTTTCCGACATTTCCTTTTAATGCAATCTTATGTATATGATGGAACATTTGATAATCTGTACGTTTTGATAAATGAGTTCCTAGTAATTGATGTATAAATAAAGCTGGTACTGGTTTAGAAATATACTGAATTTGTTTTTCAATTGTACTTCCATGAGCTGAACGAGCTGTTGTCCAGTGAAAGTCTTGAAACAGATGGTAGATTTTAGATTCCCGTCCAAAATAGTGACTTGCAAACTCTTCTTCTATTAAATAAATATAATAGTGTCTCACCATTTCACTCTCCCCAACCATTCTATTTCTCTAATTATATAAGAAGTCAAAAGAAATAATTGTCTTAAACTGGAGAGAGAAGCCACTATTTTTGTCGAACAGTTCTAGTTAGAATCTGGTTAAACTCATTTTCAATAAGAAATAGGAGGAATAATAGTCCTCCTCCTGTTTTTAGTGAAGATCTTTCCTTCTCTCATTTTTGATTTTTTGAGGTGTTACATCATTCCCATTTGGATCAACAACTGTAACTCCTTTAAGTGTAGTTTTCATAGAAGAGCGAAAAGCATCTAAATATTCCCTACGTAAAGCCTGTTGTTCAACTTTTTCTTTATCTGTTAAGCCTTCTGTCTTTGATTTCTTAGATAATTTGTTTATTCGATCTATTTTAGATTTTGGTAACATCATTTTACTCCTCACATTATTAGTATATACTTTGTACATTGTGTAAATAGTTATAGAATATAAGCATTGCCACAAATGTCATCATACTAAATAGAGAAAAAAATAACAACTTTCTAAACTCATGTCTCATCTAAATTTCGATGATTTTTTTCGAGGTGCTCTTTGTATCTTCTATGGACTGTTGCTTTGCTAACATCAAATCCTAAACCTCTCAGTGTTGCAGCTATTTCCTGAAATGTTAGCTTCTTATCTCTTAGTTTAATGATTTCATCAATTGGTACCTCGATCTTCTCACGTCCTCCTCCTTGTTCTTGATTCTTTAAATTATCCTGAGGATTAAAACCATTCTCTATCGCTCTCTGCATTCCTCTTTTAATCTTGTAATTTGTCAGTTTTCTTTGAAATTCTTCTACTGTTGCAAGAATACTCAGTATCATTGAATCTGTTTCGGATAATTCAGGCTCTCCTTTTTCATTTAAGGTGAATACTGTAGCATCAAATTTCTTTATTTCATGTAAGAGTGCAATTTTAGCGTGACCACGTCCTAACCTAGTATCATCCTGAACTAATAATACAGATGCTTTCTTGTCTTTTAACAATTCAAGCGCTTCAATCATTCCACCACGATCAACATCATATCCACTATGTCTTTCTTCTATTACTTTAATAACCTCCATACTGTGAGTCTCCGCTAGTGAAAGAAGCTCTTCTTTTTGTCTATCAATTGAAGTATCCTGTGTATCTTTCTCTGTACTAACTCGACAATAAATAATTGCTTTCATTTCTGTCACACCTATCAGATCATTCTTTATTGTTTTATTCGCTCGCTATCTGTTGAAATTGATGGATTTCTTCCTTTTGTATAGGTACAAAAACGATGTCCCCTGGAGCTATGGTAGTTGAATGAATATGATTTTTCTCCTGAACCCATTTGACAAAATCCTGTTTCGAAATACTATGTTTATCTTGAAACTGATCTGCAATCGACCAGAGACTATCACCCTCTTTGATTTCGACTTGGTGATAATTCTCTAAGCTGTCTGTTTTATTTGTATAAGTAATTCCTGCTGTAATGGCTAATAGAACAACAAAAAAAGCTAGTATGTAAGATAAAGATTCTTTTTTCATAATAACACCCCGTAAGAATATTTGTTCGTATTTATATTTTAAGTATAGTGCGAACAACTGTTCTAGTCAAGCGTTTTTTCGAACTTATGTTTGTATATATAGGTAAATGATGCTATAATAAACATAAATTAGAGGATCCGAGGTGTCACAGAGGATGACAAAACTATCAAAAAGACAACAAGATATTTTAAGCTTCATAAAAGATGAGGTCCAAAAGAAAGGATATCCACCTTCTGTCCGGGAAATCGGTGAAGCTGTAGGTCTGGCATCAAGTTCAACTGTCCATGGACATTTAGCTAGATTAGAATCCAAAGGATTAATTAGAAGGGACCCAACAAAACCTAGAGCAATTGAGATTTTAGAAGAAGAAACACCCCATATTCCAAAGAGTAACGTGGTAAATGTTCCGGTTATCGGAAAAGTCACTGCAGGGCTTCCTATTACTGCTATCGAAAATGTAGAAGAGTATTTCCCTTTACCAGATCGCTATATTTCTGAAGATGAACATGTCTTTATGCTAGAAATAATGGGTGAAAGTATGATTGAAGCCGGTATCTTAGATGGCGACTTAGTGATTGTTCGCCAGCAACAGACCGCAAACAATGGTGATATTGTTGTTGCTATGACAGAAGACGACGAAGCGACGTGTAAGAGATTTTTCAAAGAAAAAGATTATATTCGTCTGCAACCTGAAAACTCTACTATGGAACCTATCATTTTACGAAATGTTAGTATCTTAGGTAAAGTAATTGGCGTTTATCGTACAGTACACTAGGCTTATCTTAAATGATAAGCTTTTTCTTGTTTTAATATAAAAACAAAAAAGCCTCAACAAATTGGCGAGGCTTTTTCTATTCTATTAATACATTGACATGTATTGTTCTCTTTCCCATGGGTGTACTTGAGTACGGAACATAATTTATATCTAAAATACACTATATAGAGATATCTATATAATAGTAGAAACTCGGATTTTATTGATAAAAAATCATCTATTCGAAAATGGGATATAAATAAAAGTGAATGGTTTTTGGTCATTGTTTGGTCTCGATTTTGGTCAGTCTAACCGATTACAAAATGGTGCCACTTTCCATTGGACGCATTACAAGTAAAGCCCGGGGGAATGCAGAAATGAATAAAAAAAAATATATATTTGTTTGGCTTTTGGTTAAAGTTACACTTGTTTTATTTACATTATTTTGCGGCTTAACAGTTTGGGCTTTGTTCCAACATGAAGCGTATGAAGTTTCCTCTGTATTTTTTATTTTGTGGTTAACTTTCGTTTTATTTATAAATTTCAAGGAGCATGAATATTTCAAAATCAAAAGCCCCTCCAATTAAGGAAGGGCTTTTTGTTTTGGCTCTGTTTGATTTTCTTGTTAAACTAACTAGCAAATTTTTTTAACAAATATGGTATATTTTTTAACCACTTCACTCAAAATATACTGAAAAGAATATGTATAAGTATCTAATTTGTTCGTAAGAAAAAATAAATAAAAAGGTGAGTTAATGGAATTCATGAAGTATGAAGGTGAATGGTATGTCTGGATATTAGTAATAATTTCGGTATTTTCTGTATTACTTATGCCTAAAAAAAATTTAACATGGGTGGGAATATTTATTACTTTTGGAGTATCAGGGCACATAACTTGGTTGTCCGATTCCATTGTAGGGGGTGCAATAGACTTATTCGACCTAGCAAAGAAAAACAGTATCGAACTTAGTGATGCTTTTTTAATTAGCTTCGTTCCTCCATGTATATCGACTATTTATGTTAATTTCTATACCCCCCAGAAAAAGTGGGCTTTTGCATTAATTTTCACATTGTTGTCTTTTGTTTTGGAAATAGGCTTAGTTAAATTCGGATACATGGAAAATAAAAATTGGGAAACACTATATGGAATACCTGTTTATTTTATATTTTATAGATTCTTTTTTCCTTGGTTTTTAGGGTTACTTTCAAAAAAGAAAGTCAAAATAGATTCTTGAACAAACGTGTGCTTTAATAAACAAGAAAAAAAAGGACTAATTGAGTCCTTTTTCTATTAAATATCAAGATTAAAATATAACAAAACAATTTATTTAAATAATGTTTCGAAAGTATTCTTACCACATATACCATCGACAGTTAAATTCTTATCTCCCTGAAATGTTCTCACTGCATAATAACATCCATTCCCAAAGATTCCATCAAAACCTTTAGGATCATAACCTAAGCAATATAGCATTCCTTGGATAATTCTTGTTATATCCCCTACTGCACCTCTTGACACTGTACGAATTTCAGACTTTGTCTTTGAACCCCATATACCGTCGATAACTAACTTTGCTCTAAATTGAAGGTTTAACTCAGTTTGTAGCCCTTTAATTGCTGCTTTTTTTGTTTTCGCACCAAATAGACCATCAACTACTAATTCAGTACGATAGTTATTATTTAACCATTTTTGAAAATTATCGATATATCCTTTTTTATCTGTTATTGTAGGATTTTTAACGACTTCGGATTTTACTTGCTCTTTTCGATTAATCGTTTTACTGCTGCCGTTCATTGTTTTCACAACATCATTAATGAATTGATCCCAAGTGATACCATGTTTATTTAAAGCATTATGTGGATCACTTCTGCGCTGTGGATCAAGTGTCGCATGTGCAACAATTTCTTTCTTTGGATCTAAATCAAACTTTTTACAAAGGTATGCGTGATACCATACATATCGCTTATAAGCTTCTCCAAAGTTAATACTACCACCATAGCAAAGCTCTGTACCAATCATACAATCATTGGCATCATCACCAAATAAACGGTTGTCATTCGGCTTAGTATATCGAACATGCCATGCTTTTTCATTAAGTGGAACAATCTCTAAAATATATTTATCATCGATGAAAGTATGTGCGCTTGCTGAAGGTTGATGATTATTAAAATAATCCCTATTATTATAAGCTGTACTTCCGGGGTTTCCGGTATCGTGAGCGACTGCTGCTCTAACCTTTTCGATTTTTTGACCACTTCTCGCTTTACCTTTTTTTATATAATCTCTAGTAATTTGATAAGACATCACTCATTACCTCCCTTTTTATCTTTCAATCTTTCTTTTACATTTGTGTTCTTCCAAACTGCATATATATTAATAGCCAAAGCTATTGTAGCTGCTACCAGAACAACAAAAGCATCAATGCTTTCCTGTGTAAACCATTCAAAAGAAATTCCAATTGTTCCAAAGAACATTAATAAAGCTGTTAAAAATCCACCTAATAAAGTAGCAATATCCTTTTTCATATTTAAGCATCTCCTTTATTTTCAATTGTGTCTAATCGCCTATGTGCTTGCTTTGCGGATTCCTCAACCCTTGTAATTCGTTCACTGTGATCATTTAATTGTATTTCTTTAGCTTTTAAATCAAGCAAAATATTATCCACACCCCTACGGATATATCCTAGTTCAACTTTTAATTCTGCCCTTTCTTGTCCATCATCTTTAACTGATTTTGTTCTATTGAGTTGGTAAACCTGATAACTAATTACCAATCCAAATGCTGCAATTAATATCCCTACTTCTATTGTCAATGTCATCAAAACCTTTCATAAAATATAAAAACCTAGCCATAAAGACTAGGTTCGATAGTTTATTCTTTTACAAGAGATACTGTTTTAACACTTCTTGAATCAATGATCACTTCACCGATTAGGACAACATGATCATTGGTTTCACTGTTCTGCGCTTCCTTTAATTGTGTGAATATCTCTTGGACATTGTAATTATCAACCTCGGTTGTATGAACTTCACCACTATGTTCAATGATGATGATTTTCATTATTTATCTTCCCCTTTCGCTTTTTCAGCTTTTAATGTATCAATCTCTTTTTTCAACTCTTCGTTTTCAACTTTTAGATTTTCATATTGTTGTAATACATTTTGTAATCTTTCTTGGAAATCTGCTGATTGTGCCGCAAAAACCGCTCTTTCTCTTGAAATTCTTGCTAGATCATTTGAAATTGCATTCATCGCTTTTTCATTTAGAATATTTTGATGTTGTAATAATAAATCCTTTTCATCGAATTGTTGTTGTGGTTGTTGTTCTGTCATTTTAACCTCTCCTTTTTATGCGATTTGTCCTAAGACTTCAATGACATCATTATATTTTTCTTTCAATTCCTCGATTTCTCTTTTTTGTATTTTTACAACATGCCATAGAGTTGAAATCATTGAATAGGTATCTACGTTGCTACCATTACTGATTGGTGCTGGCATCATTTCAGCAATTCCACCTATTCTAGGTTTATCATATACCCCGGATTCAACATCAGAAATCATGTGATATTTGGATATATTAACGCTATCCAATAACATTAGCGCCTCTTCATCGGTAAGATCTGTTATGTTAGTTTTCAATAATGCCGATGAGTTATTTCTAAAAGCAGATGCTATTAAAGCAACACCATATGTTGCTACAGGACTATCCTTTCTAGCACTAAACTCTAATTCTTTGTTTGTTCCGTCATAAAAAAATCTTCCATATGAACCATCATCATATTGAGAACTATAAGGATAAACCCTTGCATAGCCACTGATATGTTTTAAAGTACCTTCAACACCGCCACTAGAGATAAGATTACGACTAGCAACAATATCCCCATTAGTGTTGATATAAGCCTTACGTACATTATCCCAACGCCATTCATATATGTTATTAACAGAATCATCATTTCGGACTGTCCATGTTCCACCAGGTGCAGTTAAAGAAATTGTTGGATCATATCCAGAAGATTGTGAAATGATTTCAATACCACCAAATGTTGAAGGATCTAAATACTGCCTAAAAGAGCTAGAATTGATAGTTACATCATCATTTAGGTTTGTTATTCCATTAAGATTAATTGCCCCTAAACCTACATTCGGACTGTAATCATAAGGAGTTAAATTAATATCACCATATTTTGATACAAGATTAAGAGGAGCAGACGATCCCTCAGCTGATAATGTCATTTTACCGAATTGTGCATATACCTCGAAATCCCTATTAGCCCCAGAACGTATTATACCGGCTGATTGATCACTTTGGTTAGTGATGGTTAAGTTAGCATGACCATCTACATTTTTTATTTTGATTGGACCATTCATATTCGGAATTCTAACTCCGCCACTAGGAGAGATTAACCATTCAGCAGCCCCCGCAACGGTTACCCTTGATGCATCTGAAGTCATTAACATGAAATCATTCTCTTCATCACAGGCAAAACCTAATCTTTCAACCCCACCAGATACAAAATTTAATTGTTGATGGCTCAGATCATTTTCATCAGCCCAACTGTCCATGAATATGCCATCTTCACTAAAAGCAAATCCACCTCTGGACTTAAAAGCGAATCCATATCTACCTAATTCAAATTCACTATATAGATAATTTACATTAGAAGCATTTTTTCTATATCTTTGATGTAAAAATTCACCCGATGAAATTAATGATTGATCTTTTGTACCATCTGTATAGGTATAAACAGAAGTAAATTCAGCCCCTTGAATGGTCGTAGATGAATTCCCTACAATCGATTGAATAGTAGAACCTGTGATGGTTACCCCTTCTATATCAATTGCTTTTAAAATTCCAGTTGTGATCTTACTTGCATCAAGATTCGCGATCTTTGCATTCGTGATCGTTCCATTAGCAATTTTAGCATTCGTGATAGCTAAATCCGCTATCTTCGCACTATCAACTGCTAAATTAGCAATCTTCGCATTAGTGATCGCTGAACTTGCAATTTGAGCCGTTCCAACTGCTAAATTTCCGATCTTTGCATTGGTGACTGCTAGATTTGCGATTGCTCCTGTACCTACGGCTAAACTTGCAATTTTTGCAGAGGTAATCGCTAAATCATCAATCTTCCCTGTGGTAACTTCAAGATTTCCTATCTTCGCTTCTGTGATAGCTCCATTTGCGATGGCTGCATTTCCAACTGCTAAGTTTGCGATTTTGGCTGAAGTGATTGCCGTATCTGCTATTTTTGCATTGGTAACCGCTAAATTTGCGATTGCACCATTAGAAGCCGTTACTGAATTAGCCGCCATTTGATCTGCCGTTACTGAATCAGCAACGATATTTCCACCATGAATTATGGTAGAACCAGTAGGTCTAAATGGTGTTGGTATAGTTTGTGTAACATCTTCAACTTTTTCCAATTGAAAGGCATCCCAATATACTGTTCTAGCTTCTGAATCTTGGGTTCTTATATATACAGATACCTTTGCAGTATTAGCCGGAGCAGTAGCCGCTGAATATAATCTTGTCCATGAATTATTTTGGTCAATGGTTTTCGATCCATAGGTAGAAGTTAATGCATTTCCAGAAGAATCCCTAAATACAAGAGAGATAACTAATGATGCAGTTGTATCATAAGGTCTTAATGCATAAACACTAGCTATCCATCTTTCACCCGGTTTCGCATCAACAAAACCATTTGAAGTTTCTATATATTTATAAGAATTCGCCGCGCTATTTAATGTTTTTAAAGAATACCTACCAATATAAGCATGGTCTTGTGTTATTTCACAAATAGAATTATTTCCACTTTGCCCAGGTGGTTGTACTCCTAATCCGAATTGATCTAAAGTATCCCATCCCGGCGGCATCACATTACTACTAGAAGTATAAATTACATCAGCACTTATGAAATCTATCTGTGCATTGGTGATGGTAGCATTTGCAATCTTAGCACCTGTAACCGCTAAGTTTTGAATGGCTCCTGTCCCGACTGCTAATTTAGCAATCTTCGCTTCTGTGATAGCTCCATTATCGATCTTCGCATTGGTTACTCCAAGATTAGCAATCTTTGCTCCTGTAACTGCCAAATCTTGAATAGCACCTGTACCAACTGCCAAGTTTGCGATCTTCCCATTTACAACTGCAAGATCATCAATCTTTGCTGATGTTACCGCTAAGTTTTGAATCTTAGCTTCGGTTATGGCTCCATTAGCTATTGCCGCATTACCTACAGCTAAATTAGCGATCTTGGCTGATGTAACTGCTAAATCATCGATCTTACCATTCGTAACTGCAAGGTTTTGTATAGCTGCCGTTCCAACTGCAAGATTCGCAATCTTGGTTGAAGTAACTGCTGAATTCGCTAACTTTTCAGCATCAACCGCTAGATCTGCTAGTTTCGCATTGGTTACTGCATTAGAACCTAATTTCGTTTCTGTTACTGCTCCACTTGCTAATTTAGAAGCATTAACCGCCAAATCTGCTAATTTACCATTTGTAACTGCCCCAGAACCTAACTTTGTTTCTGTGACCGCTCCACTACCAATTTTCCCCTCTGTCACCGCTCCATTTGCAAGCTTAAGAGCATCAACCGCTAAATCGGCTAATCTTGAATTGGTTATTGCTCCACTACCAACTTTTAGCTCTGTAACTGCACCATCTGCGATTTTTTGAGCCGTTACCGCTAGATCATCTAACTTATCATTGTTAACTGCTCCATTTGCGATCTTAGAAGCATCAACGGCTAAATTTCCTAACTTAGAATTGATAACAGAACCATTGGCCATCTTCTCTGCTATAACTGCTAAATCTGCCAATTTCCCTGTTGTGATAGCACTATTTCCTACTTTAACCTCGGTAATAGAACCATTTGCTAATTTATTTGCATTTACTGCTAAATCAGCTAATTTTCCATTCGTAACCGCTCCACTACCTATCTTACTTTCGGTAACTGCAAGATCAGCCAATTTTGATGCATCAACCGCTAAATCGGCAAGCAAATCATTTGTGATGGCTCCAAACATGATTTCATCCGTTATAATCCTTGCCGTTTGTGCTGAAGCTTCTAAACTGAAATCACTAGCATTTCCATGAGTATTTACACCCCTCACTTTGTAATACCATTGTTGATTGGTATCAACAGAATGAGTGTAACCAGAAGATTTCCCCCGATATATGAGATTAGATGGATCTGGTGTAAAATTACTCAATTGAGAAGCATATAACTCATATTCAGCAACATATAATTCACTTTGGAATGTCCAATCTAATAAAACAGTTTGAAACAATCCACTAGCCGTTAATGTTGGAACATCTGGAATAATATCTGGAAAATCAGAACCATCAATAGGTCCCGAATCTCCCCCACTCTCCCATATGCCCTCTTTATCATTGATCTTCGCTTTAATGGCTTCAATTTCTCTTTCCTCATCGTATAATTCTATGAACTGCCCCATTTCCACCTTACCAACGTCATGGGGATTCGACACATCATACTCATAAGAAATAATTCGTAATTCTACTTCAATCGGTTCTGCAAAATTACGATCAATGGCTATATTCGTATCTCCTAAACTCACTTTCTCGAATTCATAACCATCAATATTTTCAAGTAATAAACCATCGATTGTGTAATTAGCAAACTGTTTAGATTGAATTTGAAGGTTATTCCAAGTATCAAGTAATAATTCTTCTGGATCTTCAATATCACCATTTTCATAGAACCCAAAACGATGTCTACGGCTTCCATCAGAATTCTTGTAACCGAATTGAGAAAGAGCCTTTGGATCTCCTACCCATTCCTGTCCTAAAGGCTTGTCAACAGGATCACCATTAGCAACAGACCATTCAACATCTGCGAATGTGATCTTTCTTGTATATCCACCATCTTCTGTTTCAAGACTTTTCCCACGACCATATAAAGCTGTTTTAACATAAGACTTTTTATTGCGACTGATTGCAATAATATCTTTGTCTATTTCCCATCGCTTACCTGTATCAGCTCCACGTCTGGGAAGAATATCTATATATCTCCCAACTATTTCATTATCTAGGATTTCGATCCGATCCCTTAATTCTCCACCCCATGTGTTAAGAATCTTCTCTATGGCATCTTTAACACTAATATAATAATAGTTGGTAGAATTGATCCCTAATGGTGCTACTGTTCCCCTCTGCCATCTAGTATTGATCAAAGCCCGATCTAGTGCATCTTCTGCGGTTGTATCATAAGGGCGAACATCTTCTAAAGGCTCATCCACTAATTCCATGAAAGAAGGTTCACAGATTGCATGGATCTCTGCCCCTTCTTCACCATCAACACTTTCAGTTTCCCTAATAATGAATAATCGGAAATACCCATCCTTATCCATGAATGCAACTTGGTTATCTTCCTTTACATGCACAGAATCTTCATGAGTAGCCGGTACATTAAATTCAAAAGTCGAACCTCGGTTCAATTCTTCTTTAAAGGGTGCATTCCAGAAAGGACAGGCTGCATGTTCTTCGTCTTGATCTGGTTCATTTGATAATACCGCTAATAAATCGTCGTTATCATCAAAAAGTAGTAGGTCTGACATCTTCCCACCTCCTAAAAAGAATTAAGCGAACCGAGGTTTATAGGTTAAATCACTTACCGATGTAAGGGCATCATCTATAATCAATGTGTTACTGCCTTTATCGAGAGAAAACCAAGTTGAAGAAATATCCAGAGTAGGCATTTGAACATTTCCGTTAATCAAAACTTTTCTTTTAGTAAAATCTAGTTCCAAAACATCTCCAGCAGAGAAACCGAAAATAACTCTTACAAATTCACCTGTTAAATTTTTGGTAATTTTATAGTCTGTAGCAGAAGCAGAAAATGTAGCCGTAATTATAAGATTTTTATTTTTTACACCATCATTATTTACGGTTATAGTTCCTGCATCATCAGTAATAGTTTTTTCTGGTTTGTATTTATAAGGGTTCCTCATAAATGGTATTGTCCCACTAGTGATAAAATAATGTTCATCATCATCTATATCACCATTCAAATATGCATAATATGTTGTATCTGGTTCATCTGAAAAAATAACGGGAACTACTTCACCTTCTACTAAAATGGCATTTAGTTGATCCATTTTATCTCTAATATCCTCTAAACCATCAGTTTCTATAATGTAATCAACTTCTAAAGGCTTATCAGGTAGTCTTTTTCGAACATAATAAGAACCATCCCTAGAAGGCATGGTTACTGTTTTTGTTTCTATATTGACTAATCCTCTACCTCTAACTTTCAGAACCCTAATAGGAAGAGGGATGCCCTTATAAGTCATACTTAAACTCAATTTGTTCTCCCCCTTAACTGTCTTAGTGTCCGATTTTTAGTGCCTGTTTGTAACTTTGTCATATCTCCCTGAATACTTTCGGCTATAACTCTACCGTTTAATAAAGATTGAACAATTATCTTTTCTGGTAGTTTTGAAATGGCTTCAGCTATAATACTTGCTATGTTTGTTGAATCTGCATTATTAGAAGAACTAATATTATTTATTCCAGTTGTCAATTGATCCACTTTTGGAAGGTCTGGAATTGATGCAGCCGCCATATTATCAGAAGCTTTTTGGATGTCTCTTACCATCGAGTTGATACCGATCTCAAAGCCTTCTCCAGTAAATACACCAATTTGTTTAAATACTCTTGAAGGAGAATGAATTCCTAATAATCTTTTTGCTCCGCTAATGGCATCATTTACAACACCTCTCACACTATTGACAACACTCCATGCCATGCTTTTTACACCATTTATTAAGCCTTGGATAATGTTTTTACCTATGGATCTTAAATCTACCCCATAAAGGAATGATTTTACGTTATTCCAAATATCTCTAATATTATTGTAAACACTATACATTCTCTCTCTAACTGTGCTGATCATTGAGGAAAATCTATTACTAACTGTTGAAACTATATTATTCAAAGCATTAGAAAAGAAAGATTTTATATTTCCCCAAATGTTACTAATCGTATTTTTAACATTATTAAAAATTGTTGAAATGTTGTTTTTTAAGGTGTTAAACCTACTAACTACATAATTTACGATTGTGGAAATCATATTATTAAAAATGGCTTTTATCCCATTCCAAGTATCAGAGAAAAACTTCTTAATGGAATTCCATACATCGGAAGTTGTTTTTTTGATCTTATCCCAATTGTTTATAATTAAATAAACAAGCAGCCCTACTACTCCAGTAGCTATTGAAAGCATTTCATCCCAATGTTCCGAAAAGAATTTTTTGATAGAATCCCAAACTTTTTGAGATGTTTTTTTAATAGATTCCCAAATATCAGAAAGCCATTTTTTTATAGAATCCCATGTTTCCGATGTAGTTTTTTTAATGGATTCCCATGATTCAGCGATAAATTTACTCAATCCATCCCAAGTCTCTTTCGCTTTTGCTGAAATGGTGTCCCAATTTTTATATAGTAATACTCCAATAGCTATTATTGCAGCTATTGCAGCAACGGCTATTGCTATAGGTGCTGCAATAGCTCCTATGCTAACTCCTAACGTTCCTGCTAGGCCTATAATTGCAGTAATTATAGGTGATAAAGCCAGAAACACACCCATCAAAATCCCTAATACTGTAACTATTGCTGTGATTGTTGCTGCTAATTGAGGGTTTTCAGAAACCCATTCAGCAATTTTTGTGACCACATTAGCAATCATTTGGAATAATGGTTGTAATGATTCATTAAGCTTTTGAATCGCTTGTTGCATTTGAACAGCAGGATCATTGTCCAAACCCTCTACAGATTGATTTAATTGATCCTGATTCTCTTTAGTTGTCTTTAGGTGGTTATCCATATTTAGAATAGTGTCGGTGATATTAGTCCCTTGGTCTTCCCACATTGTTCCGAATATAGAAACTCCTAAAGCGTTTCTTTTGGTCTCATCTTCCACTTTGAGCAATTCTTGGGCTACTGTTTCCATAGCCTTTCGCCCTGTTTCTCCACCTTTGGCGACCTCTTGACCCCATTTTTGAAGCTCTTGCTTTGAAATGTTAGTGCCTTCTAGTAGTTCTGCTGTAGCTTTTGGAACTTCTTGACCGAATTCTTCAAGTTTTATTCTTCCTTCTTTTAGACCGTCTAAAAGGTTATCAATATTCCAAGTTCCGGTTTCAACTCCAGCAGCCATAACTGCTTGAACTTCCTGTGCATTAAATCCTGCATCTGTAAGTTGTTTGCCATATTCTGCGATAATATCTAATTGTTCTGGAGGGAAGCCTATCTTTAAAAGTGAATTGGTTAAACCTAATGCTTCTTCATTTGTTATATTAAGCTCTTTTGATATTTCATTTGTTTCTTGAATAAGTTCGGTGAAATCAACACCTGCATAGGCAGTTGCGATAGTTCCAGCACCTTTAACGATTGCTGCATTAGCTTCATCGCTTGCATCCTTATTTAATGCCCATTGTCTCCTTACACCTTCTAAAGATGATTCTGCATCAATTCCGTATGATTCTACTGTTTTAATTGACGATCTAACAGATTCTATAGATTCTTTAGGAACTTCCATAGATATTTCTATCTTAGTATTTAGAGAAGAGGTATCAAGAGCTTTGTTGACTGCTCCTGCAATACCGCCCCCTGCTGCAATTGCACCAAGAGTAGCTGTCATTTCTGAGCTCATATCTTTCAATGAATCCTTGGCTTCTTGTGCTTCTTTTTCTACTTTATCAAGATCTTTTCGAAGATTTTTTAGACTTGATCCATCATCTACTGAAGCAAGAGCTTTTTTGAACTTATTCAATTCCGCTTCTGTAGATACAATCTCTCTTTGAAATGCTCGATATTGTTCTTCTCCTATATCTCCGCTTTTGAATTGCGCGTCTACTTGTGATTGAGCATTTTTTAGTTGTGATAGTTTTTGAGTCGTATTTTCTACTTGATCACCTAGTAGTTTTTGTTTTTGTGCTAGTAATTCGGTATTGTTCGGATCAAATTTCAATAGTTTATTTACATCTTTCAATTCTGATTGCAAATTAATAGAACGTTTATTTACACTTTGGAGTGCTTTATCGAGTCCCTTTGTTTCACCATCAAGTTCAATTGTTATTCCTTTTATTCTTTTAGCCATGTTCTCACCTACCTTTCAAACAAAAACAAAAAGCCCCAACTATTGTTGAGACTTCAAAATTTATCGAAATCTTTTTGATTGGCTTTCCTTGTTCTCTTCTTCTTGGGATTCTTTTGATCAATGTATTCCTCTATATAATCCAGAATCATACCTATTGTCATTAGTTCCATATCATCAAGGGTTAAACCAACTGACTTGACCATAAAATAAAAAGAGTCTGTAGTGATTGGATCACCGTTAGACTCTTTATTTTCTATTTTTTTTTAGTTTGTAAGGAACTCAATATCAAATCATTTAATTTCGGCAAAATTTCCATGATAGGAAATTCGTCAAATTCGTCTAACCAGTCCAAAGGCTCTCCAATAGACTTATCAGCCGTTTTCGCTAATACCCAACAAAGATTATAGAAAACTTCCATATCTAATGATTTGATTTGCTCATATGTTAGTTTTTTTCCTTTAATCTTTGACAATTGTTCCATTTTCATAATGTCAGCGAAAAAATCCTCATTGAATTGTGTTTTATATCGTAAAGGAGTTGCCCCTGTAGATTTGAATTTCACTTCTCGTCCATCTATTACTAATGTTTTTTCCATTTCTAATTACCACCTTATGCTGTTGTAGTACCTTCTACTGCGGTACTCTTAGCCGATTCAATACCAGAATCACTAACTGCTGTAATTTGGTATGAGTAAGTTGTTGAAGCTGTTAAATCACTATCCGTAAATGTAGTTGTTGCAGATTCTCCAACTTTTTCACCATCACGATAAATATTGTATTTTGAAATCCCACCCTCAAAAGTAACAACATCCCAATTTAAAGGGATTGTCGATGCTGTTGCATTTCCTGCTGTTACATTGGTGGGCGCATTAGGGTGTAGAGTAAACAGCTTTATACCAATTGTCATAAACGGTTGCAGTTGTTTCTGGAGTAGTTTTTGTTTTAACTGCTAAGTCTGTACTTCTTGCGCTTGCAATGAACGTTAATTCGTTTGGTTGTGGCTCGACTGTATCGGTAGTAGTGGAACCAGATAAATTAGGGCGGTTAGCTGCACAATTGTACATTACATGTCTTGTTGCTTTTACATCACCATCAAATTCAAACAGAAAAGCGAATGGTTTCCCCTTTGCGTTCGCTTTCTCAGTTAAAACTTTGTCCGTTTCATGTTTCTCTTCCCCTAGAACATCTATAGCAAAGGATTCTGGAATATTAGCAATACTCAATGTCCCATTATAACCTTGGTTATTTGGTGCTTTATAATAAAGCATATCATCAGCATAAAATTCGATCATATCCCCACGTGCTTCTAAACTTAATTCGACTGAACCAGGCAAAGGAATAGGTGTGTCATATGTGATAATCCCACCACTTTCAGTATATGTTGCATAATGTGCGTTCTTAATACCATAATTCACTTTGTTTTCAGGCATTCTATATCACTCCAATTTGGTATATTTTCTGAAATAAATCTTGATCTTTGATGTAAGTTTCATCACTCTCATAAGGAATATCATTAGCATCAAATATGTCCTCAATTTTCTTTTCAGCAGCGAGATCTTTTTTAACTGTGTAAAGCTCAACATTCACGTTTTTCACTTGTTTGTAAGTCTTGTTATCCGCATGAAAATTATCTGAATCGAATTCAAGATAGGTAATAAAAGGCGGATCTGGAGCAGGGTTGTTTTCAGTTACTTTAAAATGAGAATAAGCTACTGAGAAACCAGTCGCTTTTAATAATTGTGCTAATTCAGTTAAAGTCATCCTTTGATCACCTTCTCAACCTTTTTCATAAATTCATCAATTGCTTTATCCTCTGCGGGTGCAATATGCGGTGTAGATTGAGTCCTACTTCCATCCCTATTTACATGACCATTTTCCAACAAGTGTGTTAGTTGATAATCCGTCCGATTATAGACGACTTGAGCTGTACCAATCTTTTTTCTAGCCCATCCTTTGGCATAATCTCCAGTTTGTTCTGGACTAGTTATTTTGAGGTTTTTAACCGTTCCTTTTGCCACTTCTACCTTAGATTTTTCTAAACCTTCTTCTATTTCCGAAGTATATTCACTTAAAGCTTGAGCGATTTCCCTAGAAAGAGAACCTATTCCTTTTGATTTAGCCATTCTTGATCGCTCCCGTAAGACGTATTTTTTCGCCTTTTGTTTGAGTACGGATAATGTCATATATATCATTGTTGTATTTGAATTTTGTTTCTCCGTTGTACTCAAAGTTATAAACCTCAAACTTTTTTTCTGGTTTAAGACCTAGTGCGCCTGCTTGATAATATTCAGTAGTGCTAATATCGAATTCATTAGCGAAAACTTCTCGCTCTTGTGATTGTTCGATTTGATTTCCTATTTCATCTACTGTGATTGTTATAGACAATAAGAAAATAACATCTTTATGGCGCATAAGGATCACTCGCCTTGTAATCTCCATATAATGAAAGGTGCTGTTTTAGCATTATATAAGATTGATTAAAGCGATCTGCTTCTGGATTGTCATATCCAAAATTCGCTTTAGCATATGTGATTATAGCTCTTTTTATAATTGCATCTGGTTCCGCTGGAGGTGTCGGATTGACTTTTCCTTCGAGTATTCCAGCTTGGATTAAATCGATTTTAGAAGAGTCTATCAACCCTTGAACCTCCATATCGAAAACCGTATTAGATGCACTAATTCGCAATGCTGTTTTCACTTCATCAAGTAAAGTCATTTTCATTCACCCGACTTGTCTAGCTCTTTTTGAGCCTTGAAAGCTTCTTCTTTCCCTTTGACCTTCTCACCGTTAGAAAGCTCATAATAAGCTCCGCCACTATGTTTAGGGAACTCATTTTTATCTGGTTCTGGAGTTTCCTTTTTCGGATCTTCCGAAATTACTCCACCTTCTAAATGACCTTTTTCAATCAAAAAGGCGATCCTTTCCTCATCATCATGAGAATAAGAATCGCCTTCGTTGTAAGGTTTTAAATTGTCCGCTTTATCGAAGAAGGGAATTTTTACCTTATAAGACATCTAAATTACCTCCTTATGCTGCGGCTGCTTTTTGAATAACTACAAGAGAATTTTTATCTACAACTTTGCCATCTACTAACATAACAGATTTCATGATTTCATCCTCTGTATCGTTATCAGTATATTTTTTGATACCCATTTGATAGTTTGTATTTAAAATGTAATCTTTGTAGTTGAATAAGAATGCAACATTATCACCAGTTGCAGCAGTTTTGAAGCTTCCAATATAGTTACAAAGAATAACTTGTCGTCCTAATAAAGTTCTTTCAGGTCGTCCACCAATTCCATAGTTTACTCTTGCAATTGGCTGCCCATCATTATCAACCATACCGATAAAGCCCATGAACGTCTTCTTTGTCATTGTCCATACTGCTCCATCTTCGTATTCAAGTGGAAGTGCTGCTTCTGCTTCAACGATAGTTTCATATTTAAGAGTAGCCGCTGTGATTAATTGATCAGTTGCAGGAGTTTCAGCTAGAATTCCTTTTGGTTTTCCAGTACCATCACCACTAATAATTGCTTGTTCAATCGCTTTTGTCATTGCTTCTGCAATGTTATTTACAATAGTCGTTTCAAAGATTGCAAGACTAACAGTATCTACTTCAAGAGTAACAGCAACCGCACAACGTAACTTGTGGTATGCAAATGTAATAGATCCTGTAGACTTTTTCTGTTTGTCGCTTCCTGCTCCTTCAGCTACCCATGTTGCAACTGGTTTTACAGAAGAAGTTGGGACAGTTACCCCACCTTTAATAGATGTGCGAGTGACTAAAGGTAAAATCATTCCAGTAGCTTCTAATTTTTCAACGATTCTATTAAGAATAGTGTTCGGAATAACTGACCCTACATCAGTTGTAGCTGTAATTGCATCTGCTCTTAACTCTTTTGGAATTGTTTCACCAGTTAAAACGAAGTTCATGAAAGCTTTACGGTATTCCATTGTATCTGTTGGATCTATTTCATCATTACGTTCTTCTTTATTTCCACCAGTATTAAAAGTTTCAATTTTCCTTACTTCACCTTGACCAGATTCGATTTGCTTTGTTTCATCTAATAAACGCTGGCGAGTTTCTAAATCTGCTAATTCATCATTTAATTCTCGAACTTCTTTTTCTAAATCTTTTAGATTAACATCTTTGCTTCGCTTTTCATCTTTTAAAATTTCGTTGATTTCTGCTTTTCTTTCTAAGATCTCTTTAATACGGTTCATTTAAACCACTCCTATAAATTATTTAAAATGTATATTCTTGAACGCAATTCTGCTTTTTCATCTTCAATGTAATGTTTCAAAGGATCATAGCCCCTTGCACTAACTTCGCTATCTGGATAGGCAGGATAGGCAACGGCTGAAACTTCGAATAACTTTGCTTTCGTGACTGTTCGCAACATCAAATCATCATCAGGTTCTTCTATCTCTTCGTTGATCATTTGAAAGCCAAAACTTACTCCATCAACGTCACCCCGTTTAATAGATTTGAAAGAATCATCACCTAAATTAGTGTTAGGTAAATCCAATTCAAATCGAAGTCCTATAGGATCTTCAGATAGCCTTAAGGTGTTGTTTTTGGTTCGCCCTAATACTTTAGAAACATCATGTGACCATAAAAACCGCTGATCATCTTTTTGTAACGAATCAGCGAAAGCACCTTGTTTAAATTGTTCTCTGAACTTACGATAAAAGCCCATGACATGCGATTTTTGCCCCCACTTAACGGCATAACCAAATAGACTTTTATTGCCATCATCGTCTTCACGAAATTCAATTTTCTGTGTCAGTATTTCCCTTGTCTCCGTTTTCTCCATTTCCATCACCCCCTTTACTTGCATTTATTTCAGCAGTATCTAAACGTCTTAAAGGTTTATCTCCACCCTCTAAAGGTGCTAAATTAAGGATTTTCCGCCATTCGTTTGGAGTCATCGCTTGTCTATCTACCATTTTTTCTAAACCTAATTTAGTAGCCATTGAAGCATATTGGAGACTAATAGACTCAAAAACAATTTTGTTTCCAAATCCTCTTTCTCTCCTAGAAAATAACTTCCTAGTATATTCGTTTGCTAATTGCATCGCTACTGGTTCAATAACTGACTCATAATAAGCGTTCCATTGATCTTCTGTGTAATCAGATTGGACGATAGACTTATTGGTGTTGAAAAAGTTATAAATCCTCTCAACGGTTCCATTCATTTGTTTATCGTCTGGAACAAAGCTTTTAGGTTCTACTTGCTTTGCATCTGCTTTAGCATCTGTGGCGGCAGCCCCCACGACTTTACTATCAGAAGACAAGAAGTTATTAACAAAACGTTGTGTTTCTGCTTCAATGTCTTCTGGTCTTAATGTTTGATTAAACTTAAGTAACCATCTAATAATATTTGAGTTTTTAATTGCTTTAATTAGCCCTTGATCAATCGTTTTTACAATGTCCATTAGATCCGTTAATGCATCTTGAGGGCTATCACCAAACATATTATGACTGTTAAAGTCTTGCCTTAAATGAATAACATCAGCATAGGGAACAACCATTTTTGAACCATCTTCAAAATAAAAACGGAGATACATATCACCTAAAGCCCCTTCTAGCATTTCAACTTCAATGGCAGGGATAGGATATATCTCCGTTGGTAGCAATGTGTTCGTATCTCTTTTGATCAAGGCGAACGCATTATTATTTAGTTCTAACTGAACGGCTAACTTTTCTTGCAACATCTGTCCACTCATTAAAGGATTAGGATCTATCAAGAGCATTTTAATGTTGATATCTGGACTATCTAAAAAACCATTAGCATTATCTCGAATGTGCTTTCCTATAAGCTTTCCAATCGCCTTCGCTTTCGGACGTATACAAGCCCTTACGATATCACTTTTATAAATGCTGCCTTGCCAAGCATAAAACCCATCACCAAGATCATTAATGAGCTTATAACCTGTTATCGTTTGATTTGTTGATGCCTTTTTACCGAACATCCATTGTATTAAACCAATTTTAATCACCCCCTTAAATTAAATTTTCATATTCTGCTTGTTTATCATTAAACACTACATAGGCATTTAACATACACGCTAAACCATCTATACGCCTTCTGTGATTTGTACCCTTTACAGGTTGTATAGTGTTGTTCTTTTCGTCAACATGAATAGATGTATTTGTTAAACACCATTTTGTAATGGGGTTGTTTTCATAATTTATTCGTTTTTTCTCTAATTCTGCTTTTAATAGCTTCATAGGACTTGATAGGGTTTGTTTTCCTTGAGCGACTGGTATCATAGACTCTTTACCAAAGAAGTTTTGCATTTCCTCAACCCAATAACGTGCTGACCATCTATCATATCCATTCCAAGGAATGTAAACATCATATTCTTGCTGCATTTCTACGAACCATTCTGTCACATATTTATGATGGACTGTATTTCCTTCTGTGGTTCTTAACAAGCCCTTTTCATGCCATAAATCATATGGAATTTTATCTTCATTTGTTCTTTGTTCTAAAAGATCTTCTGGCAGCCAATACATATGTTTAACATAAATTGAAGGATCATTAGGAACTTTGAACATTATGCAAGCTGCTGTTAAATCTACCGTTTGTGATAGATCCGCACCACCAATAGCATAGCGTGGTTTTAATTCTTTTATATCGAATGTATTTGGATTATTCGCTTCTTCAAAACTCAACCATGCTTCTGTAGATGTTTCTCTGACATTAAAATCTTTTGTTAATAAGTTTTTAACAAGCATCGAGTTAGCTTTTGCCTTATTAACTTTCGTTTCAAGCTGATCAACCTTTTTTACAGTTCCTAAAGCTGGATTTGCTTTTTTCCACATTGCAGGATCTTGCCATTCGTTTCTATTATCCAATTCATATATGATCGGAAGATATCTGTCGTCTTTATATCCATCCGGATCATCAAAACCATTCAATAACATTTCCGCTTCTTCATACTTCATGTCAAAAACAGATTCACGAATAGTCCCTGCTGTTGTTATCATTATTATTAGAGGTTGTTCTCTCGCACTTGTACCATCAACAATTACGTCATAAAGGTTTTTATCTCTCCAAGCGTGAACTTCATCCAGAGAAGCTCCATGTACGTTCAAACCATCAAGAGTATCACTATCACTTCCTACTGGTTTAAAAACACTATCGTTAAAATCAGCATTCAATTCTTTTACTAGAGTTTTAATACGTTTAGACAAAACAGGGCTTTTCTTGACCATTCTCTTTGATTCAGACCATACGATTTTCGCTTGTTGTTCCTTTGTGGCAACTGCATATATCTCCGCTCCGCCTTCTCCATCTGCAACCTGTAAATATAAACAGATCCCACTAGATAAAGTGGATTTCCCGTTTTTCCTTGCCACGACCAAAAAGACCTCACGATATTTTCGTGTGCCGTCTATTTTGTGTACAAAACCGAATGTTGCAGCTAAAAATGCATGCTGCCATAATTCAAGATCTATAGGAGATCCAGCCCATTTCCCTTTCGAATGCTTACAGAAGTTTTCTATAAATTCAATAGCATGATTGGCTTTTTTAGGACTGTATTCATACTCAGATTTATCATCATGAATATCATCAACCAGTTTTTTATAAATCCTTCTTACTTTATCCCCTACAACTTCTTCCCCTGACTCAATTTTTTTGTAGTAATCAATAATTGGATTATAAGCAAGAGGATATCTCTTTCTAAGCTTCATTTGTTTTCCACAAACGATTCAAAACCGTCATCATCGTCAGAGGTATCAACATTTAATCCGTCTTTAGGAAGAAGGGCGAAAAGTTTCTCATATGCTGAAGTATATCTATTGATCATAGTGTTATATGACTTTTGGGCAGGGTTTTCTACTACCATTCGCTGTGATCCATTAACAAAAGTATAAGTTGCACCTTTGGTTTTAATTGTATCTTCTAAAATTTCAAGAGTTATCGTCATAAAAGCAACTCTTTCAATTAATCTTTGTACTACCTGTTTCTTATCTTCTTGCAAGTTTTCGAAAATTTTTCTATATCTCTCTATTTCTTCTTTGATTAATTCATCTTGTTTTTTCTTGCTCAATTTCGCCATGTTTTTCACCCTCCTTTTTTAAAAAATGACCATCCTTAAACCCCTCTGAAAATTGATCCCCCCCTCATATAAAAAATGACCTGTGTATTTTTTGAAAGTCCATCCATCGGTTTCCTTGAGGTGGAGTAAAAAATAAAAAATAGGGGGGAGTCCACTTTTTTTGGGTGCCAATTTTCATAAAAGTATTGTCCTAATGTAAAGCTTTAGTTATCAAAATAATCTTGTGTTGGACTTTTATTATTTAATAAAGTCTCTTTTCTTAATTACTTCTTGAATTAATGCACCTGTTACTGCAAGAAGTTTTTTTCTTCTATACTCTTTTTTACTAATACTTTTTCTTTTATAAATTGAAATCCATATAAAAGAAAGGCTTCAACAATAAAAACATACATTAGTTGAATTTTTTTCATTCGGACTAATGAAGCTACTCCAAATTTTTGCAAGTAATAAACCAACCCATAAGTAAACAATCCATCTACAACTAAATTCAGCAGCATATACCTAAGAAATTTTCCGTACGTCCATTTTAAAATCCACATAGAACCGACTAAAAATGGTCCCCACATAAAAGGGATAACCCCTGACATCTTAGGATGGAGTGTTTCATACCACCACCACCATCTCCTTTTTTTGGCGATAAAATTAACAATCCTAACCACCAAAGAAATAAACAAAGCAGCAGGAAAAAATCGTTTAAAAGCATCTTTTCCTAACAACGGTACAGAAAACCACGGAATTATCATCAGTAGTAGTAACAATGATTTCGAATACTTCATATATTTCATTTATATATGAACCTCCTATTCAATCCATCAGAAATAATATCCCCAGAATAGGAAAAATATAAAAGTAACACCATCTATAAACTCCATAAAAAAAGAGACGAATATTATTTGTCACTTTTTCATTACCTTCTTCAACAAAACTGCTTCGATAGCTCAATAAGAAAACAACATGCTTCTTTAACAGAGCCTAAAAATAAAAAATACCTCCTGTCTTTAAAAGAACGGTATTAACACCTTTGTACTAGACTTCCATCAGCATCAAACATTAATCCATCAACTACTGGACTGTATTTATCATGGTGTTCTTTATTGTGACAATCTTGACAAAGTAGCTCTAAGTTATTGAAATTCAAAGTGATATCAGGATCATTTATGTTCTGTGGTGTAATATATAGTTTATGGTGAACTATTTTCCCTGTCCCTTGGCATCTTTCGCACAATCCATGTTTTAGATTGAAATAAGACTTTCTGCACTTCTTCCAAGCTGTTGATTGGTAGAACTTCTTAGCATATTCTTTCATCCAACCACTTCCCTTTTACTAAAAAGACACCATCCATAATTGAATGATGTCCTCTTGATATATTTCGTTAATACCATATTAGCACCTCTAAAACAAAATGCTCTGCCGTTCTTCTGCCAAATATCTGCCTTTTATCTGACAATCAGATAAAATTACGAAAAATTGATATTAATATGCTAATAAAATCATTTTTAATAAAAACATAATTAATCAACTTATATTTAATAAAAATATATATAACAAAAACTACCAAGAACAACAAATTAAAAATTAACAAAGACCAAAAAAGTCTACGTATTGAATTAGTTAACTCTTTATATGGATTTAGAAGGTATATCTTTTTTATTTCCTCTACTTCGCGTTCAGGAATTAATGAAATTTCATTTATAAAATGATTAAATTGATCCCGTGTAAGTTCAAACCTTTTTTCAGAAGAGTTCTTAGTGATTACGTAAAATACAAATGAAAACACGAAGAGCACCAATAGAAAAATCAAAACAAAAGATAAACTGATATTCGTTAAAGATCTGAAAATAGTTGTAACTATGATAATCAGAACTGACAGAATGGAAGCTACAATTGAATTACTAACTTTATCTGTTTGTTCATATATTACTTTTGAAGCACTCATAGCCTCTTTCAATAACTGGTCTTTGGTCTTAAAAAAATCTTTTATATTGTCCTCAATATAATGATTATAATAATGATTTATTGTCTTCCATATGTTTTCTAACTTATTATCAAATACTGTTATGTTATCCTTATCATTCATATACAATGAAATAACTTTTTTTATTATTATGTACTTCTCAGTATATTTTTTTTGTGATATTAAAAACAAAAAAACATGTACCAAAGTTTGATAATTCTTGGTTGTAAAACCTTTTTCCTTTGACATGTTGATGTTTTTTTCACCTCTGATTACATAAAAATCACCTTCTAACTTATCTGAGAGACAATCTAGCATTGTATAATAAAACTCATTTCTAATCATATTAATCAAAGGTACTACTTCTTTCATTTGATTATTATCTTTAATGACAAAAGAATAGGGATTATAAATCATTGTTTGGTTTGACTTCTTATTATTTGACAAATAGAAATCTAAGTGATCTGTTATCTCAGGGTCTAGTTTCTTTAAATGTATAACCTTTTCAGCAATTTCGTTATTAACGTTCACGAAATTCAATAGTTGCGTTTCAAAATCAATAGTATTTACTACACCAATGTTTAATTTATTCTCTCTGTTAGAATGACTAAAATTCTTTAACGATTCTATAACAGAATTTTGTTCAAAGAATATCAAATCCAAATTCTCAACTTTTTTAAATGATATTTCTTTTTGAATATCAAGTGTGATGGAATCAATTTCCTCAATATGAGTACTTCCTCTTTTCAAATCCTCAATTACATCTTCAAATGGGTCACCAAGAGGATTTAATGAGTAAGTAAAATGATTTATACGTTTCCCTATTGCTTCAAAGAGGTCTAAAGACAATTTATCACTTAGTGAAATGACAATCATGTTGGTGTCCTCTAGGATTTCATATGGTTTGCCCTTGAGCAAAGCAAGGATATCGATATACTCTTCATATATAGTTAATACATTTACTTCACTCATGGCTCACCTCACCTTTTTATTTTACGTCTTTTTTAAATCCTAGAGATTTATCAATTGTTATTACCACGTTTTTTTCACTATCAGTTTTTACATTTATTTTCCCTATTACTCCTCGATTAAATCTAAAAAAAACTTGATTTTTTTCGGCTCTATACCTTACAACATTATCATCCCTTGTAGCTGTAAATGTTGTCTGATGATCTGGAAACTTTTCTAGATACCCATTAACAAAGTCATTTGAAGAATTTCGGATAAAAATCTCCCTATCCACCATATCATTAGGAACAGTATTCTCAAAGACATTTCGTATTGAAGTCCTTAATTCAATTCTTGATTCATTTGAAAACTCTCTGTCAATTGATTCAATTATTTTGTGGGATTCAACATCAGGAAGTATATTTAATACTTTCTCTTTTGCTTCTCTAATTACCTGCCTTGTAATTATCCTATCATTTAGTAGTTCTTGTGCTTGTAAATATGTTTCGATAAAAAAGCGAGCTGGTTCTCCTTCTTTTTGTTGTTTATCCATTACAAACAAATCCGCTTTTTTGCTATCTTCCTCATACTTTGTCTTAATAATTGCACACTTATGTACCCTGTCGTTAGAATCCGGTAGTATATTCTCTAACACCTTGACTGTTAATGTAGAAATATCAATCTGTACTCCACTTTTAGGATCTAGCTTAATTATAAATATACATGGATCTTCATTGAATTCAACCTCTAATACAAAAAAAGTACCACTACTATTTGAGCTTGAGTTTTTCATGATTTTAAAAAGATTTTCTGTGAGCTCCTTAGATAGTTTTAAGAATTCTCCATCAGATTTGCTGACTGCATATCTACTTACTTTAGTTTTTATAGTGGCATCAGTGTCAATAAATTTACAACTTTTAGTCGATTTCCCCTCTCTTGTCTCTAAAAAATGAGTAGTAAAAAAATCAATGATTGTGCCATGATCCTCATTTAAAGGAAAAATCTTTTCGGAGACTTTTGGTCCAGATTCCTGCAGATTAAGTGCATTGATTGCTAGTCTTTTTATTTCAATATTTCTTTTTTCACTCAATTTGATACCTCATTCCATTTATATTCTCCTATTAATATACCAATTACATACAAATAATTGTTACTTTCGACAAAAGCAGACAAAAAATACCCCTACAAAAGATAGGGGTATAAGTCAATTTTTATATACTTCTATTTTCAATATAAAAGCAAGCTTGTAAAATATTCTCGCTTTTAGTCGATAATACCTTCTTTCACTAAAACCAATTTCATTATAAACTTCATAATCGAATGTTTCTTCATCTTCTAAGTACCGTTTGTAAATTATCTCTCGTTCCATTTTAGTTAATCTATTTACACCACGAATGACCCATTCCAAGTAACGATAACGTTCACGTTCTCTATCCACATTGTCAATCGCTGCATCTTCTGTTGATGAATGAAAAGCATTGGTGTTAGATGGTGGGACTAGTGAATAAGTTGCGGTCACTTTGGGAAGTTTCTCATCTGGAACAGTAAGTAAATAAAAACGATATTTTTCAAGTGCAGCTTCAACTGCCTCTTTTGTTTTTTCACGATCTATTTCAGGAAGCCTAAATGATAACTGATTTCCCACCTTTAGATCCCTCCTATATGATATAATTCTATTGAGTTGATCAGGAGAAATCTTGATCTTTTTTTGTTTTTTAGATAAGTTCATCACTTTCGCTATCTTCTTTTTCTTCTTCCTCTATCTCTTCATTTTCAGAAGCTATTTGATCGATTGTAACTTGATCAACATTTGCAACCCCCTCTTTACCAACATTGTATTTAATTCCCTCACGCTGTTCTTCGTTAAAATCATCAATATCCATTTGTGATTCTACAATAGTAAGAGTTACATCTGATCCAGCTTTACGATAAAAATTGAATGATTGGTCCGAAGAAGTGTCACCTTTTACAATGAATTCAAGAACAGTTTTTTTACTATCTTTAGTAGTTTTATTGAATTCACAAGTTAGTTTTTGATCTACTCCTTCAATCTCCAGCTCAACTACTTCTCTCGTAAGCTTGCTGATTTCTGGTTTCTTTTCATCTTCTCCTTTTACCCAAAATACTACTTGTTCCTTTTTACTGTCTTTAATTTGTTTATTGAAATGTGCTTTTAAAGTTAATTGCATGTTTTTTCTCTCCCTTTTTGTTTTATTATTTCGAATTTTCCTTGAAATGCGAATTAATGTTTATAAATCCATTGAATTTTTCATAGTTCTTATGTCATAATTAAATTACATAATTATACATTTTTGTGATGAAAAGGGCTTATTATGACAACTTATCAATCCTTAACTAATAAAATTGAATCTTTAAGAAAATTAATGATTGAGACAGCTAGGATACATGGTCATACATCACCGAAAACTATTAAAATCAGTCAAGAACTAGACATGCTCTTACTTTTAATCATTAAAGAAAAGAACTCTAAAGACATATAAAGTTGCTTATGTGACTGTTTTCACGCGAACTACGAACTATTTTTGTCGAAACCCTTTCATTAATATAGGCAATGTTACATAATTGTTAAATAAACTTATAATTGAAAGGGTAGTTATCATGATTCCAATAGAGCTTATATGTCGTGAACTCAAACGATTAAGGGATGATTATAAGAAATGTGAAAATACTGAAATCAAGAAACAGATAAATAGTGATATAGAACTTTTAAGTGAAGCTCTATTTTTGTGTGACCATCCCTCAAAAAATGATAACTCTTAAACAAAACTTACAATTTAACATTTCAATTCGGAAATTACTCTGTGATTTTGAAAAAAAAACTACATTATTTTTTTATCTTTGTAATAAAAAATCCAAAAAACAAAATACTAAGCATAATTACTTTACTATTTTTATTGGAGGATCGTTTTGGAAAATAATAATCGTAACATAAAACAAACTCAGGAAAAATTCGAGTTACCCACTATATGGTCTGAATTTATGAATGATACAATGTCTATTTTTTCACTTATGGAATCGGCGGCACTAACCAAAGATGAAGAAGAATTTAAGAAGATACAAATACTTGCTGATAGTATTGGAAAATCGATACAAAAAAAATCAGCATTATAAATTCTCATTCCACCAGTGAGTTATTTTACTGGTTCTTTTTGATTCTTCCCTATTTCTCTTTTTATATCAAATGAATAGTTTAACGAAGTACGAACTAACCGTTTATTCCTTATCTCCTTCATAATTTTCCTCTTTTATAAAACCGCATCTATAAACAACCTAATATTTGGGTATTATATCTATGAGGTGATTATCATAGATAAAGAAAAACTTAAACTCACATCTGCCGAAATAGGTACCTTATGGGGCCAATACGTTAATGGTACTGCCGTTGATATTGTGAACAAATATATGCTTTCAATAATAGAAGATACAAAAATTAAATTACTTTTCGAAGATGCAATAAGCACATTTTCAAAACAGAAGCAACAAATAGCTATATTTATTGAAAATGAAGGATTTCCTGTTCCTATTGGATTTAACGAGTCAGATCTTAACAAGGGATCTAAAAGGCTTTTCTCAGACATATTCTGTTTACACTACTTACATATTATTACGTTGCACGGACTTTTAGGGCATACTACATCACTATGTTCTTCAGTTAGAAATGATTTACGCAAATTTTATGATAACAGTGATAGTGAAGGTAAAAGAATGTATCATCAAACAACTGATTTACTACTAGAAAAAGGACATTTCCAAAGAGACCCTACCATTTATCCAGAGGCAAACCCTGAATTTATTTCTGGGCAATCATTTACAGATGGATATTTCGGTGACAAACGTCCTTTAGCTGCAACCGAAATAATTGCTCTTTCTCTAAATTTAAAAAAGAAAATCTTAGAAAAATCTCTTTCAATAGGATTTAGTCAAGTAACACAAGATACAGAGGTTAGGAAATTTTTAAAAAATACACAAAAAGTATCTGATAACCAAATTCAAGCACTGGGTAAGATTCTTAATAAAGATAATTTACCAGTTCCCATGTCATGGGAATCAGAAGTTACCACATCACAAGATGCTCCTTTTTCAGATAAGTTAATGATGTATCACATTGGCTTTTTATTACAGGCTTCACAGAATTATCACGGAGCAGGACTGGCATCGGCAATGAGATCAGATCTTGTAATTAATTACGAAAAGATAATCCTAAAGAATATTATGGTTACGAAAGATTGGTTTAATATTATGACAAAGAATAAATGGTTAGAGCAGCCACCACTTGCTCCAAATAGGAAAGAGATTGCAAAAGATAAATAACTTTATTAGCCTCCTGCTATCAGGAGGTTTCTTCTTCTTTTAAAGATGTTATGTCGCAATTTCCATCTATTCCGCTTTCCGCATTTTAGCTACCCAACAAGTAGAAATTGTATTTTCAACAAATATTCTCCGATTAAAATTATCTCGATCAAATGTTTTTCCATCTGTTGTAAATTCAGTTAAAGGGTAAATAACCTCAAATCCCCTCTTCTCAAGATCCAGAATTGCTCTAGCAGCTTCTTCCTTTTTTCTCCGATGAATTACCACTGGTTTCATTTTGCCACCTTCTTTTCAGATGGGTTCAAAATTGCATTTATTACTTCGGCTTGATATTTCGTAATATCTACAAATGGGCTATTTCGACAATGTATCATTCTTGAAATTTGAGCTATTAAATAAGCATCAACAACATTATCACTAGAATGACTAAAACCAAAATGTTCTTTTACTGCATTCATAACGGCTTTCTTTTTTTCTTTACCAGTTAGTCTTTTTTTGCTTCCTTTTTCTCCTTCCCACCCAGTAACATTGACGAATTTTTTTACTGCATTTGGAGCTACTTCATGATAAGGAATTTTTCTTTTGAATAGCTCATTTCTAATGCCGTGATGAATACCTCCAGCAAACATTGCTTTTTTGTGTGTCAAAGGGAAAGCCCTCTATGCATACCGAATCATCTTTCTTTACATGCTGCATAATTCCATAAATAAGAGTTGTCATTCTTCTTGGATCAACATCACCGATACCAGTTATTTCTTTTGCTACTAAAACATATCCGTTTTCATCTAAAGCAACAAAACCAGTTTTAGTTGATGGATCAATCCCTATGAATCTCATTTTCTACTCTCCTTTACTCCAAAACTTTGAGGTTCACGAATGAAAGTTTGCCCTTCCACTTCGATTTTTGTTGGTTCGCCCTTTTTAACTTTTAGGATTTTAATTACCTTTGTCATTATGTCTCCTTTGCTTTTGATCATTGACAACCACCCTTTCAAGTTAATATTTTTTACCTCCATGTCTGTAAGATCTTTCTTTGTTACGATTCATTTTTTCAAGAATAGCTTTTTCAAGATCAATCTTTTTAGATCCACAAAGATCGAAGATTCTAATGCAAACATCTGCTAATTCTTCAACGAAATTTTCTTGATCTCCCTTTCTATCAGCTTCTAAAGCTTCGCTTACTTCGCTATGAATCAAGGCTAATAAAGTTCCTGTTTCCCTTGGTTCGTTATGCCAACCTTTGCTTTTGGCTGTTTTATAAGCTTGTGAACACAAATTATTAATCATTACAATTCTCCTCTGTTTGTCTTGTTTTAGACCTTGTTTTAAAAGTTGAATATGACATATCTAAAGCTTCGATACAGACGTTTAAATAACATGCTAATGTGTATTCACACCCAACAAGGTTAAAACTGCTGTATGAAGCTTATAAAGCTTTATTTTTCTCTCGTCTTTCTTTTAATTCTTTAACAGCCTTATATCTATCTCTCATTCTTTGAGATTCGTCATTTGCGATATCATATAATTCCTTATCGCTTAATTTAGAGAAATCCATTTGATCACTTCCTTGGCAATTCATTAAATCTTTGAATCCATCCTTGGAACAAAAGTCTGAAATCATTTAATCCTGTATCTCGACCTTTAGCGAATGTTTGTTGGATCACTTTTCCGCCCATTGCTGTATCGCTAGGATCATGCCATAAGAATTCAACCATGTCTGCATCTTGCTCAATTGATCCAGATTCTTTTAAGTGTGAAAGTTGCGGTTTCAGTTCTTTCTCGAAAGCCCTCGACATTTGGGAAAGCATTATAAAGCAGCAATCCAAATCCATAGCAATACGTTTAGCTTCTCCAGTAACATTTCCAATTGCTTGAGATCTCGATTCACCGTTCTTTTGCGGTATTCTCATGATCTGCAAGTAATCAACGGCAATAGCTGCAATTCTTCCGTATTTCTTTTTGAATTGTTTAGCTGTTGCTCTTACTTCCTCGATTGTCACTCCTGCGCTATCTTGAAAATGTATCGGCAAGTATTCGAAGTTTTCATAAGCCATTTCGACTAGGTTTCTTTCTCTTTCATTCAAATTCTTTGTTTTAATCTTGTTGAAACTTACTCCAGTTGAATTAGAAATCATCCTGTCGATTAAAGATTCTTTTTTCATTTCTTGAGAAAATATTAAAATTACTCCTTTATGCTGCTTCGCCATTCCGTAAATCCTTTGAAGTAACATGGCAGTTTTACCAACAGAAGGACGACCAGCCAAGACCCATAACCAACCTCGCCAAGCTCCATGCGCCCATTTATCAAATTGTTCAAATCCTGTTTTAATAAATTCATTTTTCTTTGCTAGATATTCAAAATAATCACTTTTACTTTGAGAAAAACTTTTCATTCTAGCGTTGTCCTGTGGTCTTAACTGTGTAACTAGTTGTTCAACATATGAAAAAAATTCTTCGTCTGATTCATAATCAGCTCTGGACATATCACCAATAATTACAGAAGTATCTTTGATTCTTCTCTCCATCGCTTTAGAACGAACTGCTTTGGCATAAAATTCAACGTTTGCTGTAGTAGGGCAAGATTCCGCTAATTGAGATAAATAATTAACCCCACCAACATTTTCAATCATTTTCGTTCTGTCTAATTCTTCTGTTACGGTTACTAGATCAATAGGCACACTATTCTTTTCTAGCTTCCTCATTGCTTTGTAAATTTCCCTGTGTCTACCAATTTGAAAATCTCGGTCTTCAAGGAAAACAATTTGATCAAGAACATTACTATCTAGGAATACCGCACCTAAAACGGATTGTTCAGCGTTTAGATCATTAGCTCCAGTCGAATTCATTAGGATCATTCCCTTCCATAATCCATTGTTGGAACTCTATTTCTTTATCTCTGGTAGCATCGTTAGGGTGTGCCACCTTTTCTATATTTCCGTTTACTTGATTTACTTTAGGTTTTTGAGCTGCATTCATTTTTATAGCAAGTTCCCCAAATTTATCTCTTAGCTTTTTAGCAGATAGAACATTGGTCTTCCAAAATGAATCAGTAGTAACCCAATCCATCACTTTTTTTGCAAGGTGTTTGTCTACTCCATCAAGTTCTACTAACTTTCTAAATTCATCCGCCCATTTCTGTAAATTTGCTTTTTTAGTTAAATGTCCAACACCAGCTTCTTGAGCAACCTTAGAAACTCGATCATGAAAGTAAACAGCCATTTTAAAATAAGTGTTTTCCTCGTCATACGTTTTTTGTTTGCGAGGTATTTTTTTAATATTTTCTTTCTTTCTTTCTTGGGGGTGTAATTGCACCCCACTTTTGCCGTGTAATTGCACCCCAGTACTGCCGTGTAATTGCACCCCACCTTGTTCTGCCGTGCTAATGCACCCCACTGAATCTATCCATTCTTCATGATTCTTATTAAATTTCAATACATTTGCCCCTCTCTTACCTCTCCCAACGACAATGATGAATTTTCTTTCAATCAAATTTTTAAGCTCTTTACCTACGTTTTTTCTATCCTTACCTCCAAGAGATTCAGATATAAAGGAACTTGATAGTTCATGTTGTTTTCGTTTGAAACCGTAAGTGTAACGCCATATAACCATGATTATTTTTAATTGTGTGCCGTTGAGATTGGTCTTTACTATTTGTTCTAAAATCTCATTGGCAATCCGAGTATATCCATTTTCAGTTTGTGGGCTTGCCATTAAGAATCATCCGTTCTTATAAATCTTTATATAATGCAGATCCCTTTATTTTTCTTCAATTTCTTTAGGATCTATATTGCTTTCAATAGCAAACATCGTAATGTTTATATTTGCTTTTTCTTTTAACTTTTCTTTCAATTCCTTGTTTTCGGTTTCTAATTTTTCAATTCGTGCATTTTTTTCTGTGATTAAACCAATAGCTTCTTTTATAAAATTAGCCATTTCTTTGGTAGTCATGAGATAACCTCCAATTTATAATTCAAATCACATATCAATCCATATTTCGATAACTCACGTTTTACTGTCATTTCTGCAAGTGCTGGCATGTTGTTTTTGCTTGATAGATGTGTTAGATATATTTTTTTTGTATGATGGTCTACAAGTCCACTTAGCGCTTTAGATGTCTGTTCATTACTTAAATGTCCTATATGGCTTAAAATCCTTGCTTTAACGCTGTTAGGATAATCACTAACTTCTACCATGTTCGGCTCATGATTTGATTCAATAATGTAATATGTTGAGTGTTCCATAACTTTCATCATTGCTTCGTCAACTTTTCCTGTGTCCAAGCAAATTGATACCTTTTCATTGCTTTCGTAGTCAGTAATTGCATAGCCTACTGGATCAAAAGCATCATGATGTGTTTTGAAGGATTCAATAAAAAAATCTTCAACATTAAAATCATTACCAGAAGAGAAAGACCAACGAAGTTCTTCATCTACTCCTTTGATTGACTTCCATTCATTTTCAGCAGCAAAAACAGGTATTTTATATTTGTTAGCTATCGGTAATCCTTTTACGTGATCCGAATGAGCGTGTGTAATCAAAATAGCTTTGATTTCATTTGGCTTAATTCCAACTTCTAAAAGCCTTTTCTCAATTTTTGTTTTGGCAATACCACAATCAATTAAGATTGCAGCATCACCAGATTTAATTGCTATTGCATTTCCAGAAGAACCGCCTGCTAAAATATCAATTTTCAAATCTATCACTCCAATTCATCAGAATCCGCTGCTTGAGCTTCTTGCATTTCAAGCTGCATTTCAAGAATATTTTTCAATCCCACTAAATCTGATATGCTAGGATTTTCACCGACTTTAGGAGCATGCTTGGAGATATAATCAGACATTTCTTCTTTTGTTTTCACTCCTATTCTTTTAAATAAATTATTGATATCCGATCTTATTTTTTTTATTTCATCATCAGTTTGATTCGTCGCTTCTTCGTTTATAGGTTTAGAATCTAAAACATCTTGATTCGGAGTGATGTCTTTTCTCTCTTTAGGCTGATATTCAGGAATATCATTTTCTTGATTGTTTAGTTGAATTTCTTCATCACCGAAATCTAAACCATACTGCTTTTTTAATGCCCGTTGCTGCACATGTTTTCCGAACATATCAGAAGTCCATTTTTTCCAGTTATCTTTATTTTGTCCAGTAAACATATGTTCAACTTCTTCTATATCCAAAATTACCGTAACTGGTCTATATCCAGCTCTATAAGCTATCGAATAAGCTCCGATGATTTTGCCCCTAGGAAAACCTATTTCATGTAGAACTACCTCTAATTCCTTTGTTTCCTTGTTCATTGCAACTTTAAATTCATCATTTTCATGAACCATTTGTGTATCTGGTGGCTGGAACCCCTCTTGCTCTCTTGCTTTTGATAGATAAGCTTCTGCCGCAAATTGAATACGAGCTGTATTTCCATATTTAATAAAGAAAATTTCATTTTTAAATGGATCTAAACCATATGCAGCAGCCTTATGAGCGAACAAAAGGAATTCTTGGTCATTAGCTGTAGGTGCGATTGAGTTACGAATCACTTGCAAAACTTCAGGCTTGAATGCTTCGTTTATTTCTGGTGTATATTGAGTAATTTGATTTTTTGACATAATCATTTACCTCCGATTTTTGGAATTACTTTTAAAGTGTTAGTAAATCTATGAACTAAATGCATTTCATCATCAAGGTTTTTAGCGACTAGCCAATTTTCATAATTCAATCCAAAGGACTTGATGATTTTCTTTTGCTTAACTGTTGGATTTTTACCTTGCTTCATTCGCCATCAACCTCTATTTTCAATTCTTGACCAGCAACTACTTTACAAATTATCAACTGTCCATTCGGTTCCTTGAATTTCGTGATTGATTCAGCATTATCAACGAATGTAGGTGTTACAATATCGCTTTGAGTGCTTAGAACGTCCCTAAGTTCTAAACCAGCTCTAATACTTTCCGAAAGCGATAGTTTGCTATATGGTTTGTCATCCATCATGATTTCGAAGTCTGGCTTTTGTTCTCCATCGCCTTTGTTTTGTTTGAATAACCGAACGGACAATGTAGTAAATAGTGATTGAACTTTTTCCGCCTGTAGATCCGCTTCTTTTGCCTTGTATTCTTTGATTGTGTCCAGAATAAGGATTGATTCATTAAGTGATTCAAGAGTTGCTTTTTCTTCTTGTTCCGCTTCATTTACTTGTTTTTGTAATCTCTCAAACTGTGAATATTTCTGAACTGCTTCTCTTAATGGCTGACCAGAAGCATTAAGTTTTTTGATCTTTTCCATAAGCTCGTTATTATCGATATATTCCATTTCATTTAGTTTTTCTCGAAGTTCCAAACGTTTTTTTAATAATGCGTTGTGATTTGCTTTATATTGTTCCATTCGCTTCTCTTTATCTTCTTTAACAGCTTCAATAGATTCTTCATCTAAAGGACGTTTGCAAGTCTTGCAGCATTCATCAATAACTTCATTTTTAAGAGGAATCCAATTGTGTTTTGAAATATCAATTTGATCTTGCAAAGATTGAATTTCAGCAGAAACTATATTGTATTCTCTGTTAACATCTGCTGAATGATCATATTGTTTTTCAAGTTCTCTCACTTGCTTATCGATTTGTGAAAGCTCTGCTTTTAAAGAGTCTAAAGGAGCTACTTCTTTAGGAAGTTGATCAAGTTGTTCTTTTAATGTTTTTGTCCGACTTTGTGCAGCAATATATTTTTTATCAAGATTTGTTTTATTAGAACTATGAATCTTTTTAATATCTTCTAAAGAATGCTTTTTCAATAGATTTCCTAATAGTTCGGATTGAGTAGGTAATAATTCTTTTAGAACTTCTTTGTTAGCTGGAGAAGGAACATATTGCAAAATCATTTCACGCTGTTTTTCCCAATGTAATTTTGGAAAATAACTAGGGTTGAATAATGACAGAAACAAATTCCTATCAAATAATTTTTCAACCATTTCATTAAAATCTTTTGCTTTGGAAGGAACCTCATTAATGAAATATTGCGCCGCCTTCCCTTTCTTTAATCCACGTCCTAAAAGAATAGCTTTATTATTAACTGAAAGAAGTAACTGAACCAATGTTTGCTCTGCTTCATAGGTAATAGGTGTCGGATCTAACTTGCTTCCAAGCGTGTCTGTGCCGTATAATAACCAACAAATGGATTCAGGGATTGTTGATTTTCCCTTTCCGTTATCAGCGAAGATCTTAGTCAGGTCGCCAAACTTAACTTTAAGATCTTCGTGGACTTTGAAATTCTCTAACTTTAATTCTGTGAATTTAATAATCATTTTTCCGATTTCCTCCTACCATTCTTTTTTACAAGATTCCAAAATGCTTTAATGATTCAAAAATCACATAACCAATTCCACCTATAACAGCTAAAGACAATAAGGCGTTAAATATGAAAATCACCCAAAACATTTTTGTTGTTTGTTTGAATTCAGTATCAAAATTGTTCACTCTTGCTCACCTCCTTCAAGTGGATTTTCAATCATATATCCAACCGTGACGATTTCTCGCAAATCCGTTGAATGTTCAACACCTTCAAGCTTTAAATGTTCATCACCATCAGCAATATAATTCAAAAGAACTTTATCAACTTTCAACGATTTCACCCCTTTCAAACTCGCTCTTAGTGATAGAGATAATAAAATCAAAATATTTATCATAGTTTCTTTGTCGTAAAAGAGCTAAATAAGTTAGTCCTTCTGAAAGAGTAGCCCACCACGAAAGCCTATATTTTTTGAAGAAACTCCTATGATCTAGTAGGACTGTATCTCTGATCAGATCATTGAAATTAAACTTATAAACGTGAGTGACTAACTTTTGATAGGAAGCTAGGCTTTCAAGCATTAATTCATCTGGTTCTGTTTGTAAAACCAGCCACTCTAAACCATTGACTCCTTCCTTGATCTTGTCTTCATACATTTCATTTTCAAGCCTGCAACAAGCTCCAATTACTTTCCATGTGGCTAAAAAACCCATTGTTTGCACTCCTTTCTAAATTTTGAGTTTGCCTTTAGATGCTGCATACAGAAACATTAACCGATGTTCTAGTGACATTGAAAACCATTGTCTAGGTGTTGTTTTCATTTGGATTCTCCCTCCAATTCAACATCGTATTTGATAGCCATTTCTTTAACGATAGCTAAATATATCTCTAGCAATCTCTTATCTTCTCCAATAACATCTAATTTGGAAACTTTATCAATTTTAAAGGTTGCCATACCTTCAAAAGCCATTTTCTTTTTCTTGTTGGTGACACGGATGGAAAGATTTGCACCTGCTCTATTCTCTAGCAATTCATAACTTTCATTTCGTATATTGCGGTATTGCTCATATCCTCCAGTTTTCTTAGCGATTCTATTGACGATTTTAGTTGTTTGCTTTCTCCAGTCATTAGGATTTAGAGCAACAATATCAGAAATATTTTCTTGCCTTTTTTCAGTTTCAACTAATCTTTTTTCGACGTGAGTTAATCTTTTTTCTTGTTCCACAAGCTGATTGATAGATATTTGGAGTATTTCTAGTTGCGATTTTGGTTGTTCGGATTGATAAGATCCATTTTTTCTTATAGATGGAATCACTTCTATTGCTAACCAATCTTGAAATTGCTCTGCTATTTCGTTTGATGCTTTGAAAGCTAATTTATAAACAAGTGGTTCTGGGATAAAATCACCTTTCCCAACATCTTGGGAAACATATCTATTTAAATATCTATTAACTGTTTCCCACCTGATATATTCTTTATTGTTTTTTATTTGAGTGAATCCCAAGCTTGTTGCAACTTGTTCAATATCGAATAAAATTTGATCCTTTTCTATTTTTGCAGCAACTTCAAATATTTCATTTTTGAATGTATGTAATTGATTCATTTTGTTTCTCCTTTCTCTTTAACTAAATTCGAACAAATATCAATGTTTTTTCTAATCCACTCAATAACCAAATCTCTTGGAAATAGAATCCTTTCTCCCACTTTCATTTTGGGGAAATCAGAACGATTAATAATATGTGCATCTAATGTTTGAGGACTCACATTAAAGATGTGCTTTGCCATTTGTGACTTGCTCAACATGAAAGGTAAATCATATTCTTTCTTACGTTCCTCAACTATTGCTTCTACTACATCAGAAAGAATTTCATGTATCTCTTTTCTTAATGAATCTGGAATTGTTTTTAATGAGAATTCAAACATCGTTTTCGCTCCAATCCTCTATTCATAATTTACGACTTGTATTTCCGTCATTTTAATTAAATTTAAATCTAAACTTAGTGTAACAGCTATCTTTGTAAGAGTTTCAATACTTGGTGAATATCTTCCGTTTTCTAAATCTGAGATGTAATTCCTAGATAAAGATGTTTCTTCTGCTAAATGATGCTGAGTTTTACCTAACTCTTTCCTTTTATCCTGGATAATTTTACCTAACGTTTTCTTGTCTATCATTTTGTGTCACCTCCTGTTTATAATGTATTGTATTTCCGTCATTTTGTAAAAGTCTAAAATAGAGCAAAATCAAGCAAATAAGCGTAAAATCAAGAAAAATACTGGTTATACCGTCATTTTACTTTAAATTACTTGTATTTCCGTCATAATATGATTTGTATTTCCGACTTTTTGATAGTATCATGGTTCTATAAATTACTGGTTTATCCGACTTTTAAGGAGCGAAAAATTATGACTGTAGGTAAAAACATTAAATTTTTTAGAAAAAAAGCTGGAATGACTCAAGTTAAACTTGCAGAAAAAGCAAACATTTCACGTTCGTATTTAGCTGATATTGAAAACAATAGATATAACGTGAGTCTAGAAGTACTAGGTAAGATTGCTAAAGCATTGAATGTAAGTACTTCAGTTCTCTTGGGTGAAGATGAAGAACTAACTAATGCAGAGGTTTTGCACATGGAAAAAAAACGCAAGATCCTTGAAATGGTTAATAAATTAACTGATGATGAAGGTTATTTTCATGGAGAATATAGAAAAGAAATTTTTAATAAGATTATAAATTCTCCTCTAGATATGTTTAGTGTTTCTGATATTAAACTTTCTGACAGATATATTGAAATGATGAAGGACTTCTTTGATTCTCCTAATGATTATTCAAGTCTAGAAGCAAAAGAATTCATTGAAGAATTCAATACTATTTTTAATTACAGAACTATAAAGAAAGCTCTAGATTCAACTTATACAGATGTCTTTGATATTGAAGATAAATTCGATAGATTTGTAAAAAAACACAATGTTAAACACATTTCCAATTCTAAAATTGAAGTTCCAATATTAGGTTCTATATCTGCTGGACAACCAATTGAACAAATAGAATATATTGAGGGATACGAATTAGTCGAAGCAGAAGATCTTAGGGGTCGAAACGCATTCTGTCTACAGGTAAAGGGGGATAGTATGATAGGTGATGGAATTTTTGACGGTGACACTGTAATTGCTGTGGAACAACAAGTGGTAACCTCTTCTGATATTGCAGTTGTGGCTATTAACGGTGAGGAAGCTACTTTAAAACGTGTCAAATGCGAGGATGGTATGTGCATTCTTATGCCATCAAATCCATCTATGCAACCTCAGTTAGTTCCAGCAAATAAAATTCATATATTAGGAAAAGTTATTCAATCAAGAAGACATTTTGAATAAGGAGAGTGTTAATAATGGCTACATTTCGAAAGCGTGGAGATAAGTGGGAATATAGAATCTCGTACAAAGATCCCTTTTCTCAAAAATATAAAGTTAAATCAAAGAGTGGATTCAAAACAAAAAAAGAAGCACAAACTGCTGCTTCTGAAGTAGAACTAGAATTAGTAAATGGTTTTGAAAAACATAATTCATTAATAACTTTAGAAAACTATTTAAATGATTGGTTACACAAATATAAAAAAGATAATATCAAAAAAAATACGTTTATCTTACATCAACAAAATATAAAAAATCATATTCTCCCCTATTTCAAAAAGATTGTTATTAAAGAAATAAAACCAATTATGTATCAAAAATTTATTAATCATTTAACTGAAAAAGGTTATAGTAAAAGAACTGTCGAAATTGTTCATGGTACAATGTATAATGCATTAGAAAAAGCAGTAACTATAGGTAAGTTAGAGAAAAATCCGTGTGTAGGTGCTACTGTTTCAAATAAAAATAACAATAAGAAAAATGAACTAGAGTATTTGCCATCTGAAGACATTACCCTCTTCCTTCAAACTGCATACAAATACAATTATATTTACTACATCTTCTTTCGCGCTTTAATCGAAACTGGAATGAGAAAGGGTGAAGCTGCAGCATTACAATGGACAGATATTAATTTAAAAGAAAACTATATTGATATTAACAAAACTTTAGATTTTTCTGCTAAAACAAAAGAAGATTTATTCGGAGAGCCTAAAACGTTCGATTCAAAAAGAAGAATTTCAATCACACAACCTTTATCATCTGCATTACACAAACATAAAAAATGGCAATTTGAAAATAAAGAAGTTTTGAAGGATGAATATAAGCACGATCTTAACTTAGTGTTTTGTCGGATGGATGGAGATATCTTACCTAAATCTACTCTTTTTAATGCTTTTAGTAGAATACTAAAACAAGCTGGGTTAAATAAACTTCCTATTCATTCTTTAAGACATACGCATGCTGTACTTCAATTAGAAGCTGGAGCAGATATGAAGTATATACAAGAACGTTTAGGTCATAAAAGTATGATGGTTACAGCAGATATATATTCTCATATCAGTAAAAATCTTGACCAAAAACGCATTAATCAATATGAGGAATACATGAACAACATTATTGAATTAGATATATAAACCAAAATTATTTTGGTCAAATTTTGGTCATATTAAAACCTCGCTTCCAATATCTCAGTTCGACCAAACAAAGAAAAAAGCCTCAATACCAGTGGTATCAAGGCTTCATGTTATTAATACATTGACATGTATTGTTCTCTTTCCCATGGGTGTACTTGAGTACGGAACATATCCCATTCGATTTCTTTCGCTTCAATGAAGTGTTCAAATAGGTGCTCACCTAACGCATGTTTCATTGTGCTGTCAGCTTTTAATAAATCTAGTGCCTGTGCTAATGTCGCCGGTAAATCCACGATACCATTTTCAACACGCTCTTCTTTTGACATAACATAAATGTTGCGGTCAATTGGTTTTGGAGCTTCAAGATTATTTTTAATTCCATCAAGACCAGCTGCTAATAAAACACTCATTGCTAAATAAGGGTTTGCTGCAGGGTCAACACTACGCACTTCAACACGTGTACTTAGGCCGCGAGATGCCGGAATACGAATTAATGGACTTCTGTTTTGCGCAGACCAAGCAACATAACAAGGTGCTTCATAACCAGGTACAAGACGTTTATATGAATTAACCGTTGGGTTTGTCACTGCTGTAAAGGCAGGAGCGTGCTTAATTATACCTGCAATAAATTGTCTTGCAGTATCACTTAATTGCAAGTCTCCGTTTGGATCTAGGAATGCATTTTCACCTTTACTGAATAAAGATAAGTTACAGTGCATACCTGAACCATTAACACCGAATAAAGGTTTTGGCATAAATGTAGCATGCAAACCATGCTTGCGAGCAATTGTCTTAACGACTAGCTTAAATGTTTGAATATCATCACATGCTTTAATTGCAGAAGCATATTTAAAATCAATTTCATGTTGCCCCGGTGCAACTTCATGGTGAGAAGCTTCAATTTCGAAGCCCATTTCTTCTAGTTCTAGAACGATATCACGACGGCAGTTTTCACCAAGATCAGTTGGTGCTAAGTCGAAATATCCGCCATTATCATTAAGTTCCAGAGTAGGCTCACCTTTTGCATCTAATTTAAATAAGAAAAATTCTGGTTCTGGCCCTAAGTTGAAATCAGTAAAGCCAAGTTCTTCCATTTCAGAAAGAAGACGGCGTAAATTATTACGTGGGTCTCCTGCAAACGGCGTTCCATCCGGATTATAGATATCACAGATAAAACGTGCTACTTTTCCTTTTTCAGCAGTCCAAGGGAAGATTACAAATGTATCTAAATCTGGATATAAATACATATCAGATTCTTCAATACGTACAAACCCTTCAATTGAAGAACCATCAAACATCATTTTATTGTCTAGTGCTTTATCTAGCTGACTTGTTGGGATTTCAACGTTTTTGATCGTTCCAAGAATATCCGTGAATTGCAAACGGATATATTTTACATTGTTTTCTTTTACCAAACTCACTATATCTTCTCTTGAATATTTAGCCACCCTTAAAATCTCCTCTCCAATTTCAAAAAGTTTATATTCAATTTTTCATTGCTACTATATTAATTAGTGGAAAAATCTCGACATGTCTCCATGTCTTAAAGTAGGTCGATTAAAACGACCTGCTTGCATGAGCTCAGATTTAAGAAGCTTTCGTAACTCTGAATCGCTTATATCAGGTTTTTCAACTGTTTTAGGTTGCTCTTGTTTTTCTTCAATATGTGAGCTATTGCGAGAAAAGATCTCTTTTATTCCCGCTAAGTTGACACCCTGTTCAATCAAATTACGAATCTCCAATAATTTATCTACATCGTTAAAAGAAAATAATCTTCTATTGCTCTCCGTTCTAGCTGGAAAGATCAATTCATTTTCTTCATAATAACGAATTTGTCTTGCAGATAAATCTGTGAGCTGCATAACAATTCCAATAGGAAATAGGGGCATTGAGCGTCGAATATTATCACTCATGTTATTCGCTCCTTTTAGTTAACTAATTTCATTATAACCTATGTAACATTATGTGTCAATCAAATGTCAGCTTACATAACATAGAATTCTATATCTATATTGGTAGTTAACTAACAATCGAGATTAAGTTTTTGTCTATTAAGGAATCAACAGCGGAACAAACCGCAATTTTCACATGAGTGTATGTTAGACCGCCTTGTACATAAGCAACATATGGTGCTCGAATTGGACCATCTGCAGACAACTCGATGCTGGCTCCTTGAATAAACGTGCCTGCCGCCATTATGACATCATCTTCATACCCAGGCATATAATTCGGGTATGGAGTTACATGAGAATTAATTGGTGAAGAATACTGGATTGCCTGACAAAAGGCGACCATTATGTCTGGATCATCAAACTGCACAGACTGTATCAAATCAGTTCTCGTACTGTTCCACATTGGACTAGTCTTTAATCCGAGTTCCTCTAATAATCCTGAAGTAAATACTGCTCCCTTCAAAGCTTGTCCAACTACATGTGGAGCTAAAAAGAATCCCTGGTACATTTCCTGAAGACTATATAGGGAAGCACCAGCTTCAGCTCCGATGCCCGGAGATGTCATTCTATACGAGCATGCTTCGATTAAATCTTGTCTTCCAACAAGATAACCACCTGTTTTAGCAAGCCCACCACCTGGGTTTTTAATCAGAGATCCAGCCATTAAATCAGCGCCAACATGACAGGGTTCTAACTCTTCTACAAATTCACCATAGCAGTTATCTACAAAAATGACAATATCTTCTTTTAAAGATTTAACAAACTTTATCATTTCCCTTATTTCTGCTATTGTAAACGATGGACGTGTGGCATACCCTTTTGATCTTTGAATTCCAATCATTTTAGTTTTGTTTGTTACAGCATGTTTTACTGCGTCATAATCAACTGCTCCATCTTTCTTTAATTCTACAGTTTGATAATCGATTTGAAATTCTTTTAATGAGCCAATCCCACTACCTCTTATCCCTACAATCTCCTCAAGTGTATCGTATGGCTTACCTGTGATATAAAGAAGTTCATCACCTGGTCTTAATACTCCAAACAACGCGATGGATATGGCATGAGTACCTGAAATTATTTGTGGTCGAACTAATCCTGCTTCACCACCAAACACGTCAGCATAAATTCTTTCTAACGTATCCCTTCCAATATCATCATAGCCATAACCTGTAGTTGGGATAAAGTGAGAATCACTCACTCTATGCTGTTGAAAGCTTTTTAAAACCTTGAACTGATTCAATTCACTTATTTTGTCTATCTCTAAATGAATAGGTTGTATCTTTTTTTCCACTTTTTCAACCATTGGTGACAGCTTGTTACCATATTTCAAAAAATCAAACATCTTTTAACCCTCTCCGTTATACTTCTCTAGTTGTGAATGAATGGAATGTTCAGGAAGAACAAAACCTTCAATTTCATACATTTCACTTTCTTCAATAAAGTGTATTTGTTCAATTAATGACTCTGTTTTTAATTGGGAAATCAGTCTCCCTTCATTTGAAGGCACAAGAACAGAGTAATGTTTCATAGAATTCTTAGCAACCATTTCAACCTTAGCTAATAAAAGTTCCAGATCTTTTTCATTAAAGGCTGAAATTTTCACATAGTCAGCAGAGGGAGAAGGTACAAAAGAATCGGGAGTAAGATCCTTCTTATTATATACTGTTAAAATTGGCTTATCCGATACTTCAAGTTGATCCAATAGTTTATAAACAGTTTTTTCATGGTTTGAATAGTCTTCGTTAGAGCTATCTACTACGTGCAAAATAAGATCAGCTTCTTTAACCTCTTCCAAGGTGGAGCGAAAGGCCGCAACCAGAGTTGTTGGTAAGTCTTGAATAAACCCGACAGTATCTGTTATAAGTGCTTGATATGTAGAAGGTAACAATACCTTACGAGTCATTGGATCCAATGTAGCAAACAATAAGTCTTCTTCAAAACTTCCTGCTGTTGTTAAACGGTTAAAAATCGTTGATTTTCCTGCATTTGTATAACCTACTAACGCAATTTGAAACGCCTGGTTTTTCTTACGACGCTCCCGGTAGCGATTTCTATGACGAACAACAGTTGAAAGTTGTTGTTTGATTTCATTAATGCGATTTCGGATATGTCGACGATCCGTTTCCAATTGTGTTTCACCGGGTCCTCTTGTACCAATTCCTCCCCCTTGACGTGAAAGAGCAATACCTTGACCTGATAATCTTGGGAGTAAATATTGTAACTGTGCCAATTCTACTTGAAGTTTTCCTTCTTTAGACTTTGCACGTTGAGCAAAGATATCTAAGATCAGCTGTGTACGATCGATAACTCTTACATTTATTATCTCTGATAAATTTCTAAGCTGACTTGGAGACAGCTCATCATTTAAAATTACTATATCAGGACTAAGTTCTTCCACAAGATTTAATAATTCATCAACTTTTCCTTTTCCAATATATGTAGCAGGATGCGGTCTCTCTCTTTTTTGAGTTAATTGAATGAGGACTTCACCGTTTGCCGTTTTCGTTAATGAAGCGAGCTCATCCATCGAATATTGAAAGTGTTCATCTTCCATTGTTTGTAACTGACACCCAGCCAATATAACCTTTTCTTTAAGTGAGTCTACTGTATTTTTCAATAAAAAACCATTCCCTTACGCTATTTTAGCAATCTAATCATACCAAATATTTACGTTGTTCACTAATTATTTCTATAGTATAGACATAATTCTTGCGGAAGTATTCCGGAGATTTCAAGTAGATTGGAACAAAATCTAACAAAAAAAACATTGACCTTTAGCTTATTTCCCATTTAAAATTGTCTGAGCTATAAAAAGAGCAACCTGGAGGAATGGACATTGACTTGGGAAGTTTTAAGTATAATTGGCACCATTGCATTTGCTATAAGTGGCGCAATTGTTGCAATGGAAGAGGAATATGATATTTTAGGTGTTTATATCTTAGGAATTGTCACCGCTTTTGGTGGTGGTGCTATTCGGAATCTGTTAATTGGAGTTCCTATTTCAGCCTTATGGGAGCAAGGACTATTATTTCAAATCGCTCTATTTGCAATGACATTGGTTTTTTTATTTCCACATCGTCTATTACAGCACTGGCACAAATGGGGAAACCTGACAGATGCTATCGGCCTTTCTGCATTTGCTATACAAGGTGCTTTATACGCTGTTGAGATGGAACATCCCATTAGCGCAACCATTGTTGCAGCTGTTTTAACCGGAAGTGGCGGAGGGATAGTTAGAGACTTATTAGCAGGTCGAAAACCTCTGGTTCTAAGGGCTGAAATATATGCATTTTGGGCGATCATAGCCGGTTTTTTAATCGGATTCAAGGTAGTGGATCAATCATACGAGTTGTATATCCTTTTTCTTCTCATTGTCGTTCTTCGAGTTCTGTCCTATACATATAAATGGCGACTACCGAACCGGAGATTTCATGTGCCATCAAATAAAAATACCATGGCAGGATAAAAAATTCCCGACTATGAGTTGATCTTGTAACTGTCCATCTTAGTCAAAAAAAGGCAACTCAAAATTTGTAGAGTTGCCTTTTTATCACTTACGCACTTAACAGCCTGTTTGGTGCTTTTTTTGTTTGATTTATTTTACATTTAATATATGTTTGAGTTGTATCAAACATATCTGCCACATATAACGTAGCTCCGTAAAATGTTTTATCATTTGACATTTCCTCGTTCACAATATATTCATAAATTGCTGATTCAATATCAATTAAAAAAGGTAGCACACGATAATTTTTTACAATTATTTGATAAAGTTGTATTATTAAAAACGGATTTTTATTGTATTTTTCAACTAAACCATTAACTCTATATTCATTAAGTGACAATCCATTTTCTACAAGATCCTTTAACTCTTCTAAAAATAATTTGTTATCACTCATTCTGATCACTCCTTCTTATACTTTGTATTCTAACATCGACGGACTTTTTTTGAAAGCGTTACCAACTTTGAATTCAATAGCTTTTTTCGATTAAATTCTTAATCTTCTATGCTGATTTCATATCACTTTGCATTGTTATTCATTAATGGTTATACATACACATTACAATGCTAGGAGCAAAAGATTTTAAGACATTACATAATTAACTCATTGGCTTTTTATACATATACTCTAAACCTTTGCTCTTATATCCTAGAAAAAGTAATTGCAAACACATTTTTATGACACGAGAATAACTTATTAAAAATGTCTTTAAAAAGGTGTGAAGAAATTTGAAATGGAGAAATTATGGATTATGGATGTCTGTTGCATCCGTATTATATATGGTTTTTAGGGACTTAGGCCTTCAAATCGACCTCACTAGTTGGGAAACATATGTCACATCTATATTAGGGATCCTTGTTACACTAGGGATTATTTCAAATCCTGAAAGTGGAAGAGGTTTTTTTAATGCAAAAACACCTTCACAACTTCCAGAACAATCAGTGAATAGTCAACAATCACTACAGCAAAATACTGTAACAAATGAGACGAATGCCGAAATTGAATCAGATGAAATGACACCTGATCGTCAGTATGTTCCTTATGAAAAATAATAAAAAAAGATAGCCTCCACATCGGGCGGCTATCTTTTTTTATTATTTTTCAATTTTCTCAACTTTAACAATACCATCAATATGATTTTCAGACTCAACATAAGCTAAAATTTTATCGTGAACTTTTATTGAATCGGTTATGGGATATTTTACACGATCACGGTGAAAATGTATTTTTGACTTTCCATCAACAGATTCCCCGAAGTATTGGTTTCCATCAACTTCTGTAATGATGTATGTAAGGGTTTTGTAATTTTCCAAGGAGTCGGAATTAACTGCAGTTTTCTTTGTTTCTCCTCCTTTTGGAAAAGGATACAATAGCACGATCAATAACGTGGTTAATATTACAACTAGAATGATTAATAAAGTAACCTTCGTTTTCATCATTACCTCCATTAAAACAATAAAAGTCTTATCAATTAGAACGTTATATGAAAGATATATTTAGAATCAAAGAAAAACAACAGGAAGCTCAAGCTACTTTTCCTGTTGATGTAGGATTAATTCTCATCTGAAATGACTAAATCCTGACTTTTTATTGTCAAGAGATCTTCTCTGTGGTACTTGTCGGTTAATAATAACCTCATGGCTTGGGATCGAATCGACTTTTCAATTATATTTCGAACATAACGACCGTTACTGAACTTTGAGGGGTGTGTTACTGATTTAACACTCATTAAATGTTCTTTCAATTTCATAGCTGCATCTTGATGAAACTTATATTCTCTTTCTGTCATCATTAAATTCGAGATTTCCATTAAATCATCAACCGAATAATCCGGAAAATCAACAACTAATGGAAACCTTGACAATAAACCCGGGTTCAATGATAAAAAATGTTCCATTTCTCGAGGATATCCAGCTAATATTAAGACAAAATCATGCTGCTTATCTTCCATATGTTTTACTAAAGTATCTATTGCTTCCTTTCCAAAGTCTTTCTCTCCACCTCTTGCAAGGGAGTATGCTTCATCAATGAACAGTATACCGCCTAGAGCCTTTTTTACGAGATCTCTTGTTTTTTGTGCAGTGTGACCGATATATTCACCAACAAGATCAGCCCTTTCAGCTTCAATAAGATGGCCTTTTGAAAGGACATTCATTTGAAAAAATAACTTTCCTACTAGTCTAGCTACAGTTGTTTTACCCGTCCCTGGATTACCTTTAAACATCATATGGAGTGCTTGTTTGCCTGCTTTCAGCCCTTGCTCTTCACGTTTTTTATTAATAAAGATCCACGCATATATTTCTTTTATCATTCTCTTCATCTCATTCATACCGACAAGCGAACTCATCTCTTCTTCTATTTCATTTAGGACTGCATGTTTAACCTCAAGCCTTGGAATTTTTAAATCATAAGAAGAAGGACTAACTTCTATCTTTTCTTTTGACTGATTATTTAAAATAATGTTTATCTGTCCATTTGTCTTGTATGTGACTGCTTGATCCCGTTCCATAGATGTCCACCTCACAATCTGCTCCGATTAAAGAAAAGGCTTTTTAACCATATGCTAGCCTCTTCTAATCTATTTATTTCGACAAGTTCATTAAGATCAAATATAAAGGAATTGTTGATTATTTACGAAAACACAAGAATCTTGTTGCTTTTTGCGCTTTCCCAAGAAATATTCATTCCTTTTATTTATATGCTGATAATTTCAAGTTACAACCTAAGCCATTAGTTTCTATATAAAATGTATGAAGTGACATGCAACTAAATGAGGACTTTTTGCAGTGGAAGGAAAGATAAATAAGAAAAGGAGTTGATGAATGAATCATCAACTCCTTTTCTTTATTACTGCTCCAGTTCAATTTGAATATTCTTTTGTGGCGAGAATGTAGAAATTGCATGTTTATAAATTAGTTGTTGTTTTCCTTCTGTTTCTAATAAAACAGTGAAATTATCAAAGCCTTTAACAAGACCTCTTAATTGGAAGCCATTAAGTAAAAAAACAGTGACAAATGTGCCATCTTTACGTAATTGATTAAGTACTTGATCCTGAATATTAATTGATTGCTTCATGTTTCGTCCTCCTCTTTTCTCTATACCTTTTAATTCGATTAAAGTTGAAGCTTTCCTGCTATGTATGAAAAAATTTCATCCACCATTTGTTCGTTTTTTATCGGTGGTATCATATCAAACCATTTTACATCCATTTTGTTCCGAAACCATGTTAATTGCCGTTTTGCATATCTCCTGGAATTTTGTTTTAACTGATTCAGCGCTTCATTATACGATACTTTCCCATCAAAATAATCATATATTTCTTTATATCCAATTGCTTTGATTGATTGTGTATCCCGCAGACCTTGATTATAAAGGCCTTTTACTTCATTAATAAGGCCATTTTCAACCATTATATCCACTCGATCATTTATACGCTGATACAGGAGGTCCCGATCCATTGTTAAACCAATAAGAGCCACATCATATAACAACTTATTCTCTTGTTGTTTTAGATGCTCATGCATTGGAATTTTTGTACAATGAAAAATCTCAAGTGCTCTTATCACTCTTCTTGTATTGTTTGGATGGATCTTCTCGGCTGATTCAGGATCAACTTGAGCTAATAATTGATGAATTGCCTGCTCACCTTTTTCACTTAGTTCCAATTCAAGTTTTTTTCGGAATTCCGGATCAGATGGGGACTCCGTAAACTGATAGTCATATAGTACAGATTGTATATAAAGGCCTGTCCCTCCGACTATCATGGGCATCTTGTTTTTATCCGTTATTTCGTTAATTAAAAATCTGGCTGTTTCCTGAAATTCGGCTACTGAATAAACATCATCAGGTTTCTTAATATCAATAAGATGATGTGGAATCCCTTCCATTTCTTCCTTGGTAATTTTAGCTGTACCAATGTCCATTCCTTTATAAATTTGCATTGAATCACCACTAATTATCTCACCATTTAAACGATGGGCAATTTCAATACTAAGTTTAGTTTTACCGACTGCTGTTGGTCCAATAATGACAACAAGTTTCTTTCTTTCCAAACATAACCACTCTTTCAAAGCAAATAGATTCTACGTTCATCATCTTATCATGGGAACGAATGGAACACCAGTTTATTGTTGCCGTTTTAACACAATTGTAAACATAGGAGGCGAATTGTTTTTTAGTTTACATAATAATATTATATTATATCCTCTACGCGTTTCAACAATGTAGTATCATTCATACTACAGATAGAATTCAATCCTATATTCCCAAATAAAAAGCCCTCATAATGAGGACTTAACGCTTCCTGCTTTTATACTTAATTTTTTGAACCAGCTCAATATAAGAATCCAACAGAACAAAAGGCCAAAAAAGGATTGTGAAAATTGCCTTAATACTAGTAACTTTTCTATATTTATAAAATGAGAAGACGATTCCAATCATCATGTAAATAATTAGTTCAATAAACATGACAATTCCTCCTTTTTCGGTATTATATTCATCCATTACTTATTCAGTTCGTTAAAAATTAGAAAAAACATCATTTATCCCCAATGAAGCACAAAAGCGGAAGCACCTTGAACAGCCTAGGGTAAATAAGATGATTTAGAATAGAAGATTTCTTTGCCTTCAGTTCTAAATTGGCTAGGCCCTGGCGTTGAATGTCGCGCACTTATCCACAGTTCAAAGAATTTTAAAGTTTTCTAAACAATAAATCGAGTAGGATGCGCCTCACGGCGCCGACCTCTCTTCTCTAGCTCTTTATCAAGTTCATTTAGAATGATATTACTTAGTAGTGGACTTAAAGGCCACCTAGTGGTGTACCTTCATGATTTTCTGTTACAACTCCATTCTCCATAATTCCCCTGATTGAAGATCTTCTGATTAATTTGAGCGTGGGTTTGTCTAGAGGCTTCTTTTAGATTCAAACGTCACCATGGATATCCTTGCTTTCAACTAAAATGGTACCTATAACCCGTTGCACATAACGGAATTTCACCGTATAGTTGATGCACATGCCTGGCACACAAAAAAAGGCAAAACCTAATTATTTAAAAGGTTTTACCTAATATAACTAAACATTATAGGTTTAAATATACACTTTCATTAAAAATTAATTAAAATCGTAAAAATATTTATAAAAGAATACTAATAATCTAACATTGAGCAGTTTGTTTATACAGCTATATTTTCATTCTTATTAAAATATTTTTTTTCGATCTCTTTCTTCTTTTAATATTTCTACAGCTTCACGGAAACGTTGTGAGTGTATAATTTCACGTTCTCTTAAAAATCTCAAACTATCATTTAAATCCGGATCATCTGAAATGTCTATTAACCATTGATATGTAGCTCTTGCTTTTTCTTCCGCTGCTATATCCTCATAGAGATCAGCAATTGGATCTCCTTTCGCTTGGATATAAGTCGCAGTAAAAGGAACGCCAGCAGCATTACTATAAAAAAGTGCACTGTCATGATTAACATAATGTTCTGTTAATCCAGCTTCTTTTAATTGCTCCGGTGTAGCATCTTTTGTTAATTTATAAATCATAGTTGCAATCATTTCTAAATGGGCAAATTCTTCAGTACCTATGTCATTTAATAATCCCACAACTTTATCAGGAATCGTATAACGCTGATTTAAATAACGTAGTGCTGCTGCTAATTCTCCATCAGCTCCTCCGTATTGCTCCATAAGATATTTAGCAAGTGTAGGGTTACAAGTACTAACTTTTACCGGATATTGTAATTTCTTCTCATAATACCACATAAACTCTCCCCTTTCTTAAACTAAATTTGCCAGGGCCATGGAGTTGTTCCCCAACTCCAATTCGCATCGGTATAACTATTACCATATTGTTGAAGAGGTCCATATTTTGTTTCAAAATTCATTTTTAATTGTTTTGCATACTGAGCACACTTATTAAATTGCACCATAGCCTGTTGATCATCAGGGTGTGTATCAAGATAAAGAGTTAATTCAACAAGTACGAAGTCAATAGCTTGAATTTCTTCTAAATCTTCGTAATATTTTGGAGGTAGTTTCTTCATAATTGATCCCTCTTTTTTTCTTTATACGGATTTTCATAATAATCCCAAAATGCTGGCCACAATGTTCCTTTTTTTAAGGCTTCTGATGGGGAGAACTGTTTCATATTTGGTGGTTGAAACCCTATATATAAATTTGGAGGGGTAGAAAAGTATTTTAATTCAATTGGACTACAGGGGTCATACAAGCCATGAAAGGGTTTATAAGCTTTAAAAGTAGTGTATGCTGATTTACTACTGTTCATATGAGACCTCCTATTTTAAAGACTTTAATAAAATTATATGCATCAAAATTCTATTCATGTTAACCACTATAGTGCAATAAAACGCATGGAATAAATGGATTGAAAAAAGCTTAATAAAAAAAGGTAAAACCCTTATAAATCAAGGATTTTACCTATTAAATATTACATCACACGCTTAAACATCTTTTCCATTTCATAAGTTGAATAATGGACAATAATTGGCCGGCCGTGAGGACATGTAAATGGATCAGAAGACCTTCTCAACGTCTCCAACAAAGCGAAGATCTCATCATTTCTCAAATGATGATTTGCCTTAATGGATGCTTTGCAACTCATCATAATGGCTGCTTCTTCTCTAAGCTTTTTAATATTAATTTTTTTCTCATCAAGAACTTGTTGTATGATCTCCTCAATTGTTTCAGCTTCTTCACCTTTTGGAAACCATTGCGGATGTGAGCGGACAATATAACTATTGCGACCAAATGGTTCTAAGAAAATTCCAATACTAGATAAAGTTTCTATATGTTCTTCAATAATCATTGCCTCGTCATTCGAATACTCAAATGTTAATGGAACTAAAAGCTCTTGAACCTCAGACTGAATTTGACCAACTTTTTCACGATAAAATTCATACTTGATTCGTTCTTGTGCTGCATGTTGATCAATGATAAAAAGACCTTGATCATTTTGCGCTAATATATATGTTCCATGCATTTGACCGATGGGATATAGAGGAGGAACACGATTTTCTTGATCGAAAATTACTTCATCCTCATCTATTTCCGGCTCCACATTATGAGTAGGCTCAATCTCTGAAACATGTTCATTATATTCAAGTGCTTTTGTTTCTTTTTCATCTTGGTCTTGCTCCATTTCACTATTATCCAATGGATATAACGGTTCTGCCTGGATAGGCTGGTTGTTTGTTGTTTCTTTTACAAAGGAACTTTTCACTGAATCATAAAACATTGGCTCTGTTCTCGTCACTGCTTCTGCATGATGTTCAAATGTGAATTGTTGTTGATGATCTGTTGGCTTTATTGCCTTAGTTTTGGGAATTTCAACTGAAGGAATAAGCTGTTGCTTCTTAAAAACGTCCTTTATTCCATTCGTAATTACTTCATTTAACTCCGCTTCCTTACTAAGTCGAACTTCAAGTTTTGAAGGATGCACATTTACATCTACTAGTAACGGGTCCATGTTAATTTCTAAGAAAACAATAGGATAACGACCAATTGGAAGTAATGTATGATACCCCTGTTGAATCGCTTTTACTAATGGATAATTTTTAATAAAACGACCATTAATTATTGTTGAAATATAATTTCTCGAAGCTCGAGTCATTTCTGGTAATGCTAAAAAGCCATTAATCTCAAAATCTAATGATTCCAACGATAGTTTCTTCATTTTTTTTGCTATCGAAAGGCCATAGATTGAAGATAAGACTTGACGAACATCACCATTACCAGTTGTATGAAGAAGCTTCTTGCCATTATGGACTAGTCGAATGGAGACCTCGGGATGTGCAAGAGCAATTCGATTGACGATATCTGTAATGTTTCCTAGCTCTGTGTGTACTGTTTTCATATATTTTAGTCGCGCAGGTGTATTAAAAAATAAATTTCTTACCGAGATATCCGTTCCTTTTCTGCTGGAGGTTGACTCATGTTTTTCAATTTTCCCGCCAGATAAAATAAGGTGTGTACCAGCACCTTCACCAGTACTTGTCTTCATTTCCAATAACGAAACAGAGGCAATACTTGGCAAAGCCTCCCCCCTAAAACCTAATGTTCTTATACGGAACAGGTCATTTTCATCTTTTATTTTACTTGTAGCATGACGATGAAAAGCATTAAGACAATCATCCGGCTCAATTCCGTCTCCATTATCAACGATTCGTATTTTACTTAAGCCAGCTTCCTCTATATCAATTTCAACGATTGTACTATTAGCATCAATTGCATTTTCAAGTAATTCTTTCACAACAGATGCCGGTCGCTCAACTACTTCCCCGGCAGCGATTTTGTTTGAAAGCATATCGTCAAGACGTATTATTTTCCCCATGTCCTCACCGCCCTTAATTTATGATCGTTTCTTTATAACTATTTAACTTTTTTCTGTAACTGATAAAGCTCATTCATTGCATCAAGAGGTGTCATCTCCAGCAAATTCAGCGATTTTAAAAGGTCAAGAACTGATTTTTCCTTTTTAGACAGAACAGGTTCTTTTACCGGTACAACTTGTTCATCAGGGAATAAAGAAAGCTGTGAATCTGTTAAGGAATCCTCTTTTATAACTGCTTTTTTCATCTTTGGCAATGTTGTTGTATCTGAACGATCTTGTTCTAATTCGGTTAATATCTGTTTTGCACGCTGTATGAGTGAAGATGGAAGATCAGCAAGTTCAGCCACATGAATACCATAGCTTTTATCAGCTGCTCCCTCTTCGATTTTATGGAGGAAAACAACTTTCCCATTTTCTTCGATCGCTTTTACGTGAATATTTTTTAATGAGCTTAATTGTGTTTCAAGAATCGTTAGTTCATGATAATGTGTTGAAAATAATGTTTTTGCACCAATATGTTCATGAATATGTTCAATAATTGCTTGGGCAAGTGCCATCCCATCATAGGTCGATGTGCCTCTTCCAATCTCATCAAAAAGGATTAAACTTTGGGATGTTGCATGGGCAATTGCATTTTTCGCTTCCAGCATTTCAACCATAAATGTACTTTGACCGGAAATGAGATCATCTGCTGCTCCTATTCTTGTAAATATTTGATCAAAAATTGGGAGCACGGCTTCAGAAGCAGGGACATAACATCCGATTTGCGCTAATATCGCTGTTAATGCAACTTGGCGCATATACGTGCTCTTACCTGACATGTTTGGCCCAGTTATGAGAAGCATTTGGCGTTCCTGACTGAAATAGCAATCATTTGCTACATATTCTTGAGAGTCCATCACCTTTTCAACAACTGGATGACGACCATCTTTTATAAATAACTCGTTATTATTTGAAAATATCGGCTTACAATAATGACGATTTTCACTAACTGTAGCAAAACATTGCAAAACATCTAGTTCACTTAAGCGTTTAGCCAATTCTTGTAGTCTTGGAATATATTGCTTAACATTCTCACGAATTTCTACAAATAATTGATATTCAAGTTCCACTATTTTTTCTTCCGCCTCTAAAATAAGTGATTCTTTTTCCTTAAGAGCTGGTGTAATAAATCGCTCAGCATTTGATAAGGTTTGTTTTCTTTCATATTGGCCATCTTCCAAAAGATGAAGGTTTGCTCGTGTTACTTCGATATAATAGCCAAATATTTTGTTATAGCCAATTTTTAACGACTTAATTCCTGTTTTTTGACGCTCTTGCTGCTCTAATTGAGCAATCCATGTTTTTCCATTACGACTGGCATCACGATATTGATCCAATTGATAATGATATCCATCTTTAATGATATTACCTTCTTTAATAGAAAGTGGCGGATGATCAATAATACTATCTTCAAGAAGTCTCGCTAAATCATTACAAGCATCGAGTTTTCTTAAAGTAAAGTGTTCATTTTGTAATCCTGAACAAAGTTCCGTAATGAAGGGAACTTGTTGCAAGGATTTTTTTAACTGTATTAAATCTCTGGCATTTACATTACCGAACGCAACTCGTCCTGCTAATCTTTCAAGATCATAAACTTCTTTAAGCAACGCTCTTAAATCTTCTCTCTCAAAGTAGTGATCTATAAGAGTATCAACAATATTCAGCCGTTCTTCTATCTGCTCTCGACTAACCAGAGGCTTGTCTACCCATTGTTTTAACAATCTGCCCCCCATCGCTGTTTTTGTTTCATCTAAGAGCCATAAAAGAGAACCTTTTTTTCCTTTTGAGCGGATGGTTTCAGTTAATTCAAGATTTCGCTTTGAAAACAAATCAATTTTCATTGCATCTTGAAGATAGTACACTTTTACATTTTGTAAATGATCCAGACTACGCTTTTGAGTCCGTTCAAGATATGTGATAAGTTTTGCAAATGTTGAAACAAGGCGTTCATCGTTTACATCTCTTACTAATGGTTTAAAATTGTCATGAATTAAGGATTCGGACTGATAGGACAAAGTTGCTTGGCATCGATCAATTAATTGTTTTTTCCATTGTTCCTGTAAGTCATTTGACATGACTATTTCTTTAGCACCTACAGAATATATTTCATTGAGTAGTTCATCAAAGCTCATGCAGAGTGCCACAAGGTTCTCGCCTGTTGTTAGATCACTAAGAGCTAATCCGAATTGAGTTCCAAAGACTGATATTGAAGCAATATAGTTATTCTCTTTTTCCTGAATGCCTTTTCCATCCATCACAGTTCCAGGTGTAATAAGTTGGACAACTTCTCTTCTTACAACACCCTTGGCCTGTTTAGGATCCTCGGTTTGCTCACAAATTGCCACCTTATATCCTTTTGATATAAGCTGTTCTATATAGTTTGGTGCAGAATGGTAAGGAACTCCACACATCGGAATTCTTTCTTCACCACCACCGTCGCGACTAGTTAATGTAATCTCTAGTTCTTGTGATGCAGAGATTGCATCTTGAAAGAACATTTCGTAAAAATCTCCTAAACGAAAAAATAAAAAGGCATCTTCATAATCTGCCTTAATCTTTAAATATTGCTGTATCATCGGCGTATAAGTAGCCATGTTGAACCTCCAATACCACAGTTAACGTGCATTTTTTCATACATTCCATTATAACATAAATCGACAAATTGCTGTGATATTGACTAAAAGGGAATTTACGTAAATAATACTCTATTATTATGTATTTAAACACTAAAAAACTAGGAGGTTGCTTTCCTCCTAGTTATTCTTCTACATCTCCAACTAAAAATTCCGGATTTAAATCTTCAAACTCGTCATCTAATTCTTCTTCCCAGTCTTCATCATCTTCGCAGCCTTCTGGATTCACGTGAACACATACTTTTGTTTCACCAATAACTTCAGCAAGGTGTTCGCGTTCAGCTTGAACGATAATCTTGTTTCCATTAGGTGAAATCGTTACTTCCAGACAGTTTGGTTGTTGAAGTGCCTTACAGATAACTTCATGCTCATCGTCAAGAAAATTATCATCTTTATATCTCAATTTTATGATATCTACATATTCTACGCGTTCTGTTACAACTTCTGTTTTTGTATTTTCGTTGTAAGAATACCATACGTTAATATCATAAGTACCTTCTACTTCAACTGTTCTGCCATTCTTTTGAGCATCATAATTATGGTTGATGATCCAGCCACCTAAAATGCTCGCTGGTTTTTGCGATGGTGCAATCGTATGTGTGCATTGTGAAAATTTACGTCCTTTTGCAACAACAGCTTTCGTAATAATTTCTCTGTATTCAGACATTCGAGCATACCCTCCTCAATAAATCTTCATTTAATCCTATGCTAGGCTAATAACAGATGTGCTAAGTAATTAAATGAATTCATGACATGTTACGCCAATACCCGTAACGTATAGTACATTGTATGCTAGGGTTACAGAATATGTGCCTAAAAATAAAAAAAGGTGCTTGGATAATAATAAAATAATGGCCTATTTTTATTGTTGAATGACACAGTAATTTAAAAGCCTTTTCAGAAGAATGTATGAGGAATTAGAAATACTTATTCCTCATTTTGTATAAAACAAAAAGGGATCCGAATAAAAACATTCGAATCCCTCATAAATGCAGTAATTTTGTTTTCGTGATCAAGAACAACTACTACCAGGAGAATTTCTTAGTTTAGATCCTGTTTCACCTTGTAGTAAGTCTCCGCCAGTTGACGTAATGATTTCATTTGTTACTTTATTAGAAATTGTATGTGAAACTAACTGAAGCAAATCATTTACTTCCAGCTGTGATTCTTTAAACTCTTGAATAATTGGAATCTCATCTAATTCGTTTTGAATTTTATCAATCTTAGCCTCAACTTGTTTTAGCGCTTCGTGTTTTCCATAATGTTGGAAGTTAACTGCTTGTTTTTGAAGGCTTTTAATACTTGCAATCATTTCACGAATTTTTTGATTTTCATTAAGTTGTGCTTCTGCACGTTTAAAGAAATCAACTTCCTTTGATTCAGAAATCATTTGTGCAAGTTCACGTGCTTTAACTACGATATCATCTTTTGTATAAGTTGTTGTCATCTTATTTCACCTCAACCGCTTCTTCTACCATTTCTCCATCTAATGTCCATGTTTTTGCTTTTGTAATTTTCACTTTAACAATTTTCCCGATTGCTGACTTAGGTGCTCTAAAGTTTACTAGCTTACTTTTCTCAGTGTATCCTGCTAAAACTTCAGGATTGTTTTTGCTTTCACCTTCAACTAATACATCGACTATTTGGCCTTCATATGCCTTTAACTTCTTGGCAGAAATCTCATTAACTACCGCATTTAAACGTTGAAGACGTTCCTTCTTCACTTCCATTGGTACATTATCCTTCATTTTCGCAGCAGGTGTACCTTCACGTGGAGAGTAGATGAATGTATAGGCACTATCAAATTCCACTTCACGATATAATGAAAGTGTTTCTTCAAATTGCTCGTCTGTTTCATTTGGGAAACCGACAATAATATCTGTTGTTAGAGATGCATTTGGCATTGCTTCTTTAATTTTCCCAACAAGCTCTAAATAGCTTTCACGTGAATATTTACGTGCCATGATTTTTAATATTTCCGAGCTGCCTGACTGAACTGGTAAATGAATATGATCCAAGAGATTTCCACCCTTTGCCAGCACTTCAATTAGATGATCATCAAAATCACGAGGGTGGCTCGTTGTGAAACGGATTCTAGGGATATCGATTTTATGGATTTCGTCCATTAAATCACCTAGTCCATATTCAATATCCTCGAAATCTTTACCATAGGCATTTACGTTTTGACCAAGAAGTGTGATTTCCTGATATCCTTGTGCTGCTAAATGGCGCACCTCTTGGATAATTTCCTCAGGACGACGACTACGCTCTTTACCACGTGTATATGGAACAATACAATACGTACAGAATTTATCACATCCGTACATAATATTTACCCATGCTTTAATATTCCCTTTACGTACTTTCGGAAGATTTTCAATAACATCTCCCTCTTTAGACCACACTTCTACAACCATTTCTTTTGAAAGATATGCCTCGTTTAAAATTTGAGGTAAACGGTGGATATTGTGTGTTCCGAAAATCATATCAACAAATGGGTGTACTTTTAGTATACGGTTAACAACTGATTCTTCCTGTGACATACAGCCGCAAACACCTAATAATAGATCAGGCCTTTGCTTTTTCAATGTTTTAAAATGACCTAACTCACCAAAAACTTTGTTTTCTGCGTTTTCACGAATGGCACATGTATTAAGCAAAATAACATTTGCATCTTCGACACCATCAGTTGGCTCGTAGCCCAGAGCCATAAAGATTCCAGCCATTACCTCTGTATCATGCTCATTCATTTGACAGCCATATGTGCGAATATAAAACTTGCGGCCTTGTCCCATTCCTTTGAATTCTTCAGGAATAGAGAAGCCATCATATTTTACTTCTTCTTTTCCACGTTTCTTCGCATCTTTTAAAGAAGGTGGCATATATACTGTTTGGAAATACTGGCTGTAGTCCTTATCGGATTTTTTGTCCGAAGGAGTTACTTGAGTGCTTTCCTTACGTTGTTGTTCGTTCATTGTGTTAATCTCCTTTCAATTTGTCTATTAACAGCAAAACATCACTTTAAATTTTAACATCAACTCATTTATTATTAATAAATCGTACGAATAAATTTAATCATTCCCACGTACAACATAAAAGTATATCGATTATCTATAAAGAATACAATAATAAACACATACTGACTTAAATTTTACACGTTTTCAACCGAAAAGGCTAATATCGTTTTATGGAAATTCACAAAATATTATTATTCCAGATATCCATAATATAATTATGTAAACTATATATTTATAGATGAAGACCCTTTAATAAAAACAAAGGCTTTCATCTATAATGGCATATAAATGATAATGTAAACTTCTTCTTTTATTTAACGCTATTCAAACAAAAAACTAATCTTTCCTGATTTCCATTCCAATCTGGCATCAAATGTTTTCTCCCCCTTTTTAAATCCTTTGATGACATTTGTTTGTCCTTCATTTAAAAGCTTCTGTACATTAGTTTGAGAGATTTTTTTGCCAAGGATCTTCTTTGAAATGGTAAATTTACAATGATTCGTTTTATAATTTGTACAGCCGTAAAACTCCCCCTTGTCAACTACATTACCTTCACATAACACACATTTCCCGGCTTTTTTTCCTATTGTAAAACGTGAAGAAGTTCGTTGTATTGATTCAATTTTTAAGCCTTCAAAACTCCATGTCGTTGAAACCTCAATTGCATCAGATACTATTTTCTTTGACAGTTTTTTCGTTTGTTCCATAAAAACAGAAGGTGATGCATGCCCGTCACCAATCTCAGATAATCTTTGTTCCCACTTTGCCGTCATTTCTGGTGACGCCAAAATATGATCACCAATCGCTTGGATTAAAACTTTTGCTTTATCTGTTGCGAAAACTTGATTTTTCTTTACCTCAATATATTTTCGATCTTTAAGCATAGTGATAATTCCAGCTCTTGTTGCTTCTGTTCCAAGACCTTCTACTTTACTTAACACTTTTTCGAGCTCATCATTATCTAAATATTTCCCCGCAGTTTTCATTAACGTGATTAATTGACCTTCTGTATACCGTTTTGGTGGTTGAGTTTTACCTTCCTTAGTATCAATTTTTTCTACGATTCCATCATCATTTTTTTGTAGATTTGGAAGTATTTCGTCTTTTTCCTTATCATCCTGGTAAATGACCTTACGCCAACCTTCTTGAATTTGTTGTTTCCCTTTTGTAATAAATTCAGCACGTCCATCAACTAAAGTGATAAGAGTCGAATAATCGAATATTGCCTGATCATAGTGAGCAGCAATTAATCTACGAACGATCATATCATATATTCTTTGTTCATCTGCTGATAGTTTCTTAGGATCTCGCACTTGTTCAGTTGGAATAATAGCATAGTGATCCGTCACCTTTTTTTCATTAACATAACGGGAATTAGTAAGAATTGATGATTTAGGTAACGGAAACATATGACTATATTCATCAAACACACTTAATTTTTGCAAAATGTCTGGAAATTGCTCGGCTTCTCCCTTAGTTACATATGTTGAATCACTACGTGGATAGGAAACAATTCCCTTTTGATAGAGCGACTGAACAATATCCAACGTTTTCTTTGGAGAAAATTTGAACGCCTTGTTAGCGGTTGCCTGTAGAGATGATAAATTAAACAAGAGCGGTGGTTGATATTCTTTTCGTTCTGTCTTTACATCTTTAATGACAGCTGGCTTTCCTTTACAAAATGCTGCTATCTTACTCGCAAGCTCTTGGTCCATTACACGTGTTTGTTGATCTTTATGCCATTTCCCTTTGTATTTTTTCCCGTTTATCTTAAACGTGGCAATGACTTCCCAAAACGGTTCCGGTTTAAACTCATCTATTTCTCTTTCACGTTTCACTATTAACGCGAGAGTTGGTGTTTGTACACGTCCTGCAGAGAAAACATCATTCATTCCATGGTTTTTAAGAAGAAGAGAGTATACTCTTGAAGCATTCATACCTACTAACCAATCTGCACATGCACGAGAATACGCTTCATAAAATAAATTTTTTGTTTTTTCATCATCTAATAATTGGTTAAAACCTTCGTATATTGAAGCAGGTGTTAATGACGAAATCCACAATCTTTTGATTGGTTTTTTCACACCAGCCAAATGAATAATATTTCGAACAATTAACTCTCCCTCACGCCCTGCATCACCTGCATGGATAATCTCTGTGATACCTGGATTAGTAAGAAGTTGTTTAACAATATAAAACTGCTTTGCTTTGGATTTCGTTACCTCGTATCGAAACTTATCAGGTATAATCGGTAACATTGGTATGGACCATTTTTTCCATTCAGGTTTATAAGCTTCTGGTGGGCTTAATTCAGTTAAGTGTCCAATCGCCCATGTGCAATAGGCCCCATTAGGAAATAGTTCATTTGGTTTTATCTCAAAATATCCATCTCGTTTTATTCGTTGAAATTGTGCACAAAGGGTTGAAGCTTGATCAGGCTTTTCGGCAATAATTATTTTCATAACTTTCCTACACCTACTAATTTACAAGTCTTTTTTCTAGTTTACTTTATTTTTTCTTTTATGAAAAATAACAGAAAATTAATTTTACACGAAAATATGTCTTATTAACATATTAAATTTATATTTTCACTTAATTAACTAACATAGTAAAAGGGCTGATGAATTACCATCAGCCCTTTTGTTATTTCACATAAATTCTGCAACTAATTTATTAAATTCTTCTTCATCTATCTCCAGGTCGGCTTTTGAAAGCGGGATATCGCTGTAACCATTGATCATATCTTGATATGATTTTTGCTCTTTATTTTGATAGATCAGTCCTGTTACTAATCCATTATTTTTCATTAGAGTTTGCATAGCCTGCTCTTTATTGTGAGGGTCATAATCTTCAATAGTACTAAGCTTAGTTAGATTTTCTTTAAACCAGTCATATGTGTTTACTTTATTGTAAGTTACACATGGGCTAAATACATTAATTAATGAGAACCCTTTATGATTAATTCCGGCTTCAATTAGTGCAGTTAAATCTTTTAAATCAGTTGAAAAACTCTGTGCAACAAAAGTTGCTCCTGCTGTTAATGCCATTTCCATGACAGAAAGTGATGATTCAATTGATCCTTGTGGTGTACTTTTTGTCACGAACCCTGCATCACTTCGTGGTGAGGTTTGCCCTTTTGTAAGACCATAAATTTGATTGTCCATAACAATATAAGTGATATCAATATTACGGCGAATCGCATGGATGGTATGGCCCATCCCGATTGCAAAGCCATCACCGTCTCCTCCAGAAGCAATAACAGTTAAATCTTTATTTGCCATTTTTACTCCTTGAGCAATTGGCAAAGATCTACCATGAATACCATGGAAACCGTATGAATTGATATAGCCTGAGATACGTCCAGAACAACCAATACCAGATACAACAGCTAAATTTTCAGGTGTAAGACCTACATTAGCGGCAGCACGCTGAATAGCTGCTTGAACAGAGAAATCACCACAACCTGGACACCAGTTTGGTTTTACATTATTACGGAAATCTTTAAATGTTGTTGCTGCCATGTTAGATCAACTCCTTGCTTCTTGTATGAATTTCATGAGGTAAGAATGGATTTCCATCATATTTTAATAGGGATGATATTTTGCCAGCATGTCCCACATTCATTTTTAATAAATTTGCCAGTTGACCTGTTGCATTATTCTCAACGACAATCACTTTTTTAGCTGCCTCTACTAATGGCAGCATTTCTTCTGTTGGGAATGGGTGAATTAAGCGAATTTGTGCATGGTTTACTTGGATTCCATCTGCTTCAAGTCTTGCCATCGCTTCTTCAATAGTCCCTCTAGTTGAAATGTAGCCAACTAATAAAACATCAGGATTTTCATGGGAAACATTTTTATGAACTGGATTCTTAAATTGTAGAGTGTTTAATTTTCTTAAACGTTTATCCATTTGATCTACACGATTACTTGCTGATTCCGAAGGCTTGCCTGTTTCATCATGCTCTACACCCGTTACATGGTGAATACCATGTTTCATACCAGGAATAACACGTGGTGATACACCATCCTCGGTTACTTCAAACCTTTTAAAATATGCCTTATTTTCAGCTTCTGGTAAGTCATCAGATACTAATTTTCCGCGACGGATTTCAATTTTACTATAATCTAATGGCTCAACAGTTTGTTTTCCTAATGAAAGTTGTAAATCTGTTAAAAGAATAACAGGAACTTGGTACTCTTCGGCTATGTTAAAAGCTTCAATCGTGTCATAAAATGCTTCTTGAACTGTACTTGGAGCCATAACTACTTTAGGTATTTCTCCGTGTGTACCATAAATCATGGCCATTAAGTCAGATTGCTCTTGCTTTGTTGGTAATCCGGTACTTGGTCCACCTCGTTGTGTATCAATAATAACAAGTGGTTGTTCAGTCATACCGGATAATCCGATTGCTTCCATCATGAGAGATAAACCTGGCCCAGCTGATGCTGTAAATGTACGTGCTCCAGCATAGTTGGCACCGATCGCCATTGTACAGGCAGCAATTTCATCTTCCGTCTGAATCACTGCTCCACCAAATTTAGGTAATTTTTTAATTAAGTATTCCATTATTTCAGAAGCGGGAGTTATAGGGTAGGCAGCCATAAAGCGTGATCCACCTGCAATAGCACCTAATGCAATAGCGTCATTACCGATCATAAACATACGCTTTTTCCCATCTGCTTTTTCTAAATATAGATCTTCACGGTTATATTCAAGCTCTTCTTTTAAATATTTTGCACCCGTTTCGATAGCTTGCATATTTTTGGCAACAATTTGTTCACCCTTACGACCATAAATTTCTTGCACCACTTCGCGATATTGGGTTGCATCAATATCTAAAATGGCACTTGTCGCACCAATTGCTACCATGTTCTTCATTAGCGATGTTCCAAGTTCAGTGGCAATTTCAGAGAATGGGACAGAATAAAGAGTTACACCCTCATTCTCAGGAATTGTTGGTTTAAACTTAGTATCTGCAAGGACAATTCCTCCATCACGAAGCTCATGAAAATTAACATCTATTGTCTCTTGATCAAACGCTACTAATATATCAAGCTCGTCTGAAATAGCACGAACTTGTGTTGTACTTACACGGATCTTGTTATTTGTATGTCCGCCTTTAATTCGAGATGAAAAATGGCGGTATCCATATAAATAATATCCTAGTCGGTTTAATGCAATAGAGAATACTTCCCCTGTACTTTCAATACCCTCACCTTGCTGTCCACCAACTTTCCAGGAAAGTTGACTAATCATGCCCTCTACACTCCTCAATTATGCTTTCATTTGTTTATCTATTTTCTTTTAGATTACATCACATTAAGTATACCAACTTTTATGTAATTGTTGCGATGCAGCCCAAAACTTAGTAAAATGATTGGTTTTACACTAAACGTATTCAATTGTAGACCTTACCAGGAAAAAATACAAGACTTTAACTAAAATATTAAAAAGAAAGATAATCAGCTAAATTTTGAAAAAGAAACTTTTTCACTTGTGAATCAGAATAATGTTGCAGTAACTCATTTCCTAAAATCTCATAACAGGAATAATTTTCAAGTCCAACTATCGTTTCATCTATTCCATCAAAATCAGAACCAAACCCAATTTGATTTTCTCCACCTAATGAACACAAATAATCAATATGTTTTAGTAGATTTGATATAGTTGGTTCAGGTTGTTCAGACGTAAAAAAAGGAACAAATGTAACACCAATAACACCTTTCTTACGAAAAAGAGCCACGATTTGTTCATCTTTTAAATTCCTTACATGTGAACATATAGTATAAACATTTGAGTGAGTAGCAATGGGGTAATCCGCAAGATCTAATGCTTCCCAGAAGCTTCTTTCACTAGCATGCGATAAATCAGTCCACATCTTTTGTTTATTTAAATAGCGTATAACTTCTGTCCCAAAGTTTGTAATGCCCGCATTTCGCTTTTCTAACACACCGTCTGCCACTAGGTTAGCATAGTTCCACGTTAACCCTACAGACCGAACACCAAGCTCATATAGGAGCTCAAGGTTACCAATTTGATCGCCTATTGCATCACATCCCTCAAGTGTTAAAATGGCACCAGTTTCTCCATCCTTTAAGCCTGCTAGATCTTCCTTCGTTTTAATAAGTTTAATCTCGGGATATTTATGAAGAATCTTTTGGTAAAAAATATTGATTTGTTGTTGTGCTACAGTTAACCTTTGGACAAATGGAATATTATCTGGAACAAAAATGGCAAAGCATTGGATATTCTTATTAGCTGTTTTAAGTTTTGATAGATCGACATGTAACCGATTATCATAAAACACATCTAGTTTTGGATTTTGCCAGAGCTTAAAAAGCATGTCACAATGTGCATCAAAGATTTTCAAGACTACTCACTCCTTTATCTCACTTTTACTAATTTTTTATAAAAAAACAGGGTTTGACTCATTGAGTCAAACCCGTTTCATGTTCTTTCATAGAGTTTATTATCTCGGCTCTACGATTAGTTTTATGGCAGTACGCTCTTCACCATCTATTTGAATATCTGTAAAAGCAGGAATACAAATTAAGTCCACTCCACTTGGAGCTACAAATCCTCTCGCAATTGCTACAGCTTTTACTGCTTGATTAAGGGCTCCTGCTCCAATTGCTTGGATTTCGGCAGCACCTCTCTCCCTCAATACTCCGGCTAATGCACCAGCAACTGAATTAGGATTTGATTTTGCTGAAACCTTTAATATTTCCATTTCTAGTTCCCCCTTTTTTCAATGAATCCTTGAGTGTTCATTAGAACAATCTTTGGTATATTTTGTTTAAAAGGACCTCCCCTAAATCCCCTTTAAACAGTGTTAGTTATATATCCATTGCTACTATATTCACTAGAGTTGGAATATATTCCTGCTTGTTCGCACATTATTTCGAAAAATTCGCACTTATACATAAATTCATGTTCTTACTCAAAGAACATGTGATCATCATTAATAAGAATACGTTCAATTTTACTGGCTTTCCCAGTTTTATCATTCACATCAACTACAACACCACTTAGCTGAGTTCTACCCTCTGCTACATCATGACGAACCGGAAGGCCCGTTAAAAAGCGCTTTAAGATCATTTCCCTGTCAACACCTAAGATTCCATCATACGGACCTGTCATTCCAACATCTGTTATGTATGCAGTTCCTTTATCTAATATCCTTTCATCGGCTGTTTGAACATGTGTATGTGTCCCTACAACTACCGATGCCTGTCCATTTAAATACCAACCCATCGCCTGTTTTTCACTGGTTGCTTCAGCATGAAAATCCACAAAAATGACTGAAGTCCGCTTTTTAGCTTGTTCTATTAATTCATCAGCTTTTTTAAAAGGACAATCTGATGGTGGTAAAAATGCACGTCCTTGTAAATTTATGACTGCTATTTCCTTTCCACCTACTGTTATAAAGGTCATTCCTTTTCCCGGATTATTTTCAGGAAAATTGGCAGGTCGTATCATTTGTGTTGTATCATCAATAAATTCAAAGATGTCACGGTTATCCCATGTATGATTTCCCATTGTGATTACATGTGCACCTTGTTGTATAAATTGCTGATACATCTTCTCTGTAATACCTCTACCATGTGCTGCATTCTCTCCGTTTATAATGACAGCGTGTGGCTGGTATTTTGTTTTTAACTTTGGTAAGTATTCCTTCACCATATCCCGACCTGGTGATCCAAAAACATCCCCGATAAATAATATTTTCATTTATGTACCCTCTTTACTATAAAGTATTACAACTAGTGTTGCACAAATTAGTGCAAAAGTGCAAGCGCCTTGGTCAGTCTAGGGCAAATAAGATGTAAATGAATAGAAGACGTTCTTTTTCTTCAATTCATTTACGTCTTATGACCTCGAGGGGCTAGGCGCTGGAGCTGGATGTCTAAGCTCTTATCCACTGTTCAAGAATTTCATCATTTCCTAAACGCGTGCAAAAATAAAGTGGCGCATCTCTGCACCACTTTATTTTGCATATTCAACAGCCCGAGTTTCACGGATTACCGTAACTTTAATGTGACCAGGATAGTCGAGCTCTTCTTCTATTCGTTTTCGAATGTCTCTTGCCAAACGATGTGCCTGTAAATCATCTATCGTATCTGGCTTAACCATGATTCGTACTTCACGACCAGCCTGAATAGCAAATGATTTTTCAACACCTTCATAGGATTCAGAAATCTCTTCTAGCTTTTCTAAGCGACGAATATAATTTTCAAGAGTTTCACTGCGTGCACCAGGTCTTGCAGCTGATAATGCATCAGCAGCAGCTACAATGACAGCAATAATTGAATTTGGCTCTGTATCGCCATGGTGTGAAGCAATACTATTAATGACAACAGGATGCTCTTTATACTTTGTAGCTAATTCAACACCAATTTCAACGTGGCTTCCTTCAACTTCATGGTCAATAGCCTTCCCGATATCATGCAATAAACCTGCACGTTTTGCTAATAATTCGTCTTCACCAAGCTCAGCAGCCATTAAACCTGATAAGAAAGCAACTTCCATTGAGTGCTTTAGTACATTTTGACCATAACTTGTTCTGAATTTCAAACGACCAAGTATTTTAATCAAATCAGGGTGGAGACCATGTACCCCTACTTCAAATGTCGTTTGCTCACCGATTTCACGAATGTATTCATCCACTTCTCGACGAGATTTTTCAACCATTTCCTCAATTCTTGCAGGGTGAATCCGGCCATCCTGAACTAGCTTGTCTAAAGCTATTCTAGCTGTTTCGCGTCGAATTGGATCAAATCCTGATAAAATGACAGCCTCAGGTGTATCATCGATGATTAGGTCTATACCTGTAAGTGTTTCAAGCGTACGGATATTACGTCCCTCTCGTCCGATAATACGGCCTTTCATTTCATCATTTGGAAGATTAACAACAGACACGGTTGTTTCGGCTACATGATCTGCTGCACATCGTTGAATAGCAAGTGACAGGATTTCTTTAGCCTTTTTGTCAGCCTCTTCCTTAGCTCGATTCTCACTTTCTTTAATCATGATTGCAATATCATGTGTGAGTTCATTTTCAACCTTATCAAGAATGATGCTTCTTGCTTCATCTCGTGTAAGGCTGGAAATACGTTCAAGCTCTGTTTGCTGTTTACGCACAATCTCGTCCACTTTGCTTTCCATCTCTTCAATATGCTGTTGTCTTTCATTCAGAGAACCTTCTTTTCTCTCTAGCATAACCTCACGTTTATCTAAAGACTCGTCCTTACGGTCAAGATTCTCTTCCTTTTGTAATAAGCGATTTTCTTGTTTTTGAAGCTCATTGCGTCTTTCGCGAATTTCTTGTTCAGCATCTGTGCGCAGCTTATGGATTTCATCCTTCGCTTCAAGAAGTGCTTCTTTCTTAGTAGCCTCCGCGTCACGTTTTGCATCTTCAAGAATCTGCTCTGCTGCACTTGTAGCGCCAGCAATCTTCGCTTCGGCAATAGATTTTCGAACAAAATAGCCAACAACTGCACCGACGATTAGGCCAAGCAAAATGGAGATGATTATTGATACTACGTCCATCATTACACCTCCTCTTGCTATGAACTTGTTTTTCTAGATTAAAGTGTCGGCATGTACATTGTTCAATTATAAGTTGTCAACATACAGCTCAAAGCCTTTTTTTCATGTGGAACTCTTTGCGTCTTTACATGAGTCGAAATAAGACAATATCAAGTACCAACATTTTCTGCTTTCAAAATGCTTCAATCATGATTCTACAAAAATGTAAAATATACATCTCAATTGTAAATCTGTGAATTTTTATTGTCAAGCCCGGTAACATAATGTTTACAGGCATTTTGAGAGCCACCTTATTATAAATAGTCGCTCCAAACCTAGAAATAAGGTTGATTTTTGTAGAAATATGTCACAATATATAATACCCTTAAAATAAATAATGTATAAGAATACTTCTTTATGATTCAGAAAGTCTTCGTTTTTTATTTATTTTTGCATAATAAAAAAGGGCAAAATTGCCCTTTTATTAATCATTATTCTCCTAATAGATCCATTTCTTCCTGACTTTCATCTGGAGCAATAACTTCTTCATCCAGACCATAGTGTTGACGAATCTTTTCTTGAATTTCTAAGCGAAGTGCAGGATTTTCCTTTAGGAATTGTTTTGCATTTTCTCGGCCTTGACCTAAGCGTTCTTCATTATATGAATACCATGATCCACTCTTTTGAACGATATCAATTTCTGAACCAAGATCAATTATTTCTCCCTCTTTAGAAATCCCTTCTCCATACATAATATCAACTTCAGCCACTTTAAATGGAGGTGCAACCTTATTCTTCACGACTTTAATTTTTGTTTTGTTCCCAACCATTTCATTTCCTTGCTTAAGTGTCTCAGCACGACGAACTTCTAAACGAACAGAAGAATAGAATTTTAGTGCTCGACCTCCAGGAGTTGTTTCAGGGTTACCAAACATAACGCCTACTTTTTCACGAATTTGGTTAATGAAGATAGCAATTGTTTTTGATTTATTAATTGCACCTGATAGCTTACGTAATGCTTGTGACATTAATCGAGCTTGCAGTCCAACGTGAGAATCACCCATCTCACCCTCAATTTCAGCTTTTGGTACTAATGCTGCTACTGAGTCAATAACAAGAATATCAACGGCACCACTACGAACAAGTGCCTCAGCAATCTCTAGTGCTTGCTCACCTGTATCAGGCTGTGAAAGCAATAATTCATCAATATTAACACCTAATTTTTGGGCATAGACCGGATCTAAGGCATGCTCAGCATCAATAAATGCTGCTTGACCACCTTGTTGTTGAACTTCTGCAATTGCATGTAGAGCAACCGTTGTTTTACCAGAACTCTCTGGTCCATATATTTCTATGATTCTACCTCGAGGATAACCACCAATCCCTAACGCTGCATCAAGAGCTAAAGAACCGCTTGGAGCAGTTGATACCTTACGATCTGTTTGCTCTCCTAATTTCATGATAGAACCTTTACCGAATTGTTTCTCTATTTGTTTTAACGCCATATCTAAGGCGGCTTGACGATCGCTCACAAAATTTCCTCCTTAAAATCAATCTATAATAAATATAACGCTTTTTCATTCGTTTGCCAAGTAAAAAGTCGAACATTCATTCGATTTTTTTCTGGGTAATAAAATATAAAAATATAATTTTCCGCTAACAGAAAACGTTAAAATAAGCACCAGCTTATCAAACAAAATTTAATTTTAACTATTTTTATATTGTTCTTTCAAAAGCTCATTCGCCTTCCTATCTCTCAAGCAATTACATTTAAATAAAAAAAAGCCTGTTAAGCTTCGCTATTAGACTTTGCATAACAGACTTCATTATATCATTCTATTTCATTTAATAGTTTGACCAAATAGTGACATCCATACTTTGCCGTTCTTGTACGGATTCCTTTTCTTGAACCGGCTAAGTTTAAAGCATAAACGTTCGTTTGATCCTTGTCGGCGATACCAATGAACACTGTTCCAACTGGTTGTCCTTCATGCGGTTCAGGTCCGGCAGCACCTGTAAAGCTTATACCAATATCACTATTAAGTAGTTTACGAACCTGTTCAGCCATTTCCTTTGCACATTGTTCACTTACAGCTCCGTATGCCGCAAGAGTTTCTTCTTGTATATGTAAAATTTGTTTTTTCACTTCATTCGTATAGGAGATAATACTTCCATTAAAAACTTGAGAGGCACCTTCCAATGAAGTGACTAGCTCTGAAAACATACCGCCAGTTAAACTCTCTGCTGCAGCAATTGTTTTTTTCTTTTTAACCAATTGTGCCTTTACCTCATTTATAAGAGTTGTTTCATTATATCCATAGAAAAAGTCACCTACACGAACATTAATCTTTCTTTCTACTTCATCTAGTAATTTTTGAGCAGTTTTTTCATCTGGATGCTTTGCCGTTAGTCTAAGAGTGACTTCACCATCAGCTGCTAAGGGAGCGACAGTTGGATTTGTTTGTCCATCAATAAGATCCTGTATATCAGTTTCAAGTTGAGATTCACCAATACCGAAATATCTTAACACACGTGAAACGATTTTATCCTGAATCCCTAGTTGGTTTTGAAAGAATTCTCTTCCATAGTTTTTGAACATTGGGCTCATTTCACTTGGTGGACCAGGTAAAAGCATATAGATCGTTTGGTCGGCTTCCAAAGCCATACCAGGTGCCATACCATAATCATTTTTTAATATCGTTGAACCCTCAATAACAAGTGCCTGCTTTTTATTATTTTCTGACATCGTCCGTTTAGTCCGGGCAAAGTAATCCTCAATACTCTCTAAAGCAGCGTGATCAAAGACAAGATTTTTACCTAATGAATTAGAAATCGTTTCCTTTGTTAAATCATCTTTGGTTGGACCAAGTCCACCTGTAAAGATAATAATATTAGAACGTTCTTTTGCAATCTTTATTGCTGACTCAAGCCGAACAGGGTTGTCTCCCACAACAGTATGGTAATAAACATTTAAACCAATCTCAGCAAGTTCCTTTGATAAAAATTGAGCATTGGTATTGGCTATTTGACCTAATAACAATTCTGATCCAACAGCAATAAGCTCAGTACGTATATCCATTACATATCCACCTCTTGCCTATATAAGTATTATTTAGAATTAACAAAGGCTTGTTTATTTTTCATAAAATAATCCCAACCTGAGATGACAGTGAAAAATGTGGCAACCCATAGTGCAATTGTTGCAAATGGGATGTTCATTAATTCAAATGGTAGATTATGCAATAATAATGCAGAGATTGCAATGATCTGAGTCCATGTTTTTATTTTCCCTAACATGTTTGCAGCAACAACTTCTCCTTCTCCAGCTAATACCAAACGCAATCCAGTAACAGCAAATTCACGGCTAATGATCAGAATAACCATCCAAGATGGAGCAAGTCCGAGCTCAACTAAGATAATAAGTGCCGCTGATACTAATAATTTATCTGCTAGTGGATCCAAAAATTTTCCGAGATTTGTAACTTGATTGAGCTTTCTTGCATAATAACCATCAATCCAATCAGTTGTGGAGGCTATGATAAAGATTATAGCTCCAACAAAATGGGTAACTAAAATGGTTTCAGTCCCAAAAGTAAGCTCTCCCCAGTTAAACGGAACTAACATGATCACCATAAAAACTGGTATAAGTAAAATTCTTGAAATCGTAATCTTATTCGGTAAATTCATTTATTTTTCCTCCGTAATCTTTTAACAATAATGATAACTAAAATGGGACGACTCTTAAAAAAGGTATAATCCTTATCCTAACATATCTCAGCAAATTAGTTAGGATAAGGACCGAGCCCCCCTTCAATTGAGTCTGTCCCTATTCTTTCGTATAAATTATGGTTATATTTTGAGGTGTTTTCTTTGTATCCTCATATTGAACAAGTTCACCATTGACCTTCAAATCAGTTCCGGGAACATTTCCCACACGAACTGTAATCTCGGATTCAGCGGTAAAATCATTTACTTGAGATTTACCTTGTGCTATTTCAGCCCCAAAGAATGTCTTACCTTTACCATTTTTTATGCCAACCCATGTACGGTCTTTTGCAATTACCTCAAGCTCAAACTTTTCAGATCCGGTTAATTCATATGTCGTTGTTGAACCTTCTACACCTTTTACTGTTAATGTCTGAGATGGTGTTTCCGGCTCATTAGTTTCAGCTTCTTCTTGAACAGCCTCCTCATTTTCCTGTGCAGGAGCCTCTTCTTCATTTTGTTCTTCATTTGTTGCTGAGTTTTCTATTTTTTCAAACTCAACATCGCTTGTTTGATTTTCTGACTGATCATTTGCTGTTTTATCTTCAGCAGCATCTTGTCTCCATAACCAGAGGAGAATTGCCACAATAATAACAACTGCTACTACTGCCAATTTTGGAAGTATCTCTATAAATTTTGAAGCTGATTTAGGTAACTCTTTATGTGTTCTCACTCTCGATAATTGCTCAGGAACATCTTCTTTGTATGTACTTGGTACTTCATTTTTGTATTCCTCAAAAAGCATTTCAGGATCCAGGTCAACAGCCTCAGCATATTGCTTCATAAATGCTCTGGCATAAAATTTTCCAGGCATCATTGAATAATTGCCCTCTTCAAGACCAATTAAGTATCTTTTTTGAATTTTGGTGATCTCCTGGAGATCATCCAAGCTCATATTTTTCTCTTCTCTTGCTTGTTTGAGTCGATTACCTAGTTCACTCAACCGTAACACCCCATAACTAAAAGTCAAATCCTGAGAGTCCTGATGTGTCAAACATCATTGGTGGATTTTCTACATCTTTATATGTAATTTCTTCATCAGGTTCATTCCGGATTTCTATTATGTAATCAAAATCATCAATTGTGTACTCTGTATTTTGGACAAAAATATCAGGATGTTCAACAACTTTCGTTGCAGAAAGCCGCATAATTTCTCTTACCAATTGAAAATGTTTTTCTGACCCTCTTCTTGTTGATACGATTCCATCAATAATAAAGACATTATCTTCACTATATTCATCCGCTATTAACTGACTCCGAATCGTTTGTTTTAACAATGTCGAAGAAACAAATAACCATTTCTTGTTAGCACATACACTTGATGCAACAATGGATTCAGTTTTTCCTACCCTTGGCATTCCTCGGATTCCAATTAATTTGTGTCCATCCTGTTTATAGAGTTCTGCCATAAAATCAACTAATAACCCAAGTTCATCTCGGACGAAACGAAATGTTTTCTTGTCATCTGCATCTCTTTGGATATATCTTCCATGCCTTACTGCCAATCTGTCACGCAGCTTTGGTACTCGTAGCTTTGTAACTGTTATATTATCCATTGTATTTAAAATTGATTCAAGTCTACGTACTTGATCATTGCTTTCACACTTAAGTAATAGGCCGCGCCTGGAATCATCGACCCCATTAATCGTAATAATATTAATTGACAGCATTCCCAATAAAGAAGATACATCACCTAATAGTCCGGGCCGATTTTTTTGGATCTCGTATTCTAAATACCATTCAAATGGCAAAGAAAGCCCCCCTTATAATAACCACTACCAACTATAATAAATGATTTTACTAAAAGAAGAAAGTATGAAGACAATGAAATCAATGAAAAAGAGAGGATCTCTCCTCTCTTAATGTGAACCGTTATTTTGAACAAGCTTTACCATCATACTAGCAATAGCATGTTGCTCTTGTTCAGATGCTACACTCCATAAATCTGCGAGGACTTTTTCTTGTGGATTTTTAGCTTCAACTTGCTTTGCTAAATAATCCCCAATCTCGAACGCTAAGTTGTTTACTACTTGCTCGTTCATACCCTCATTTTGAGCATGGTTTAGACGATCACCTAAAAAATCTTTCCATTCATTCCAATTTTCTAAGACAGACATAGGAGTTCCTCCTTTTTAATTGATACAAATTTATTGTTCCAAGAGGAGGTTCCATTTATTCATCATTTTTTAGATCCATCCACCATTTACAGAAATAACTTGTCCTGTAATATAAGAAGCATTTTCAGAAGCTAAAAAAGACACAGTATTAGCAATTTCCTCAGGCTGACAAAGTCTCCCAAGTGGAATTTCTTCTGATAAGTTCCTAATTTCTTCTTCGGTAAAATGAGATAACATTTTAGTTGCAACAGCTCCTGGTGCCACTGCATTGACTCTTATTTGACTGGGCGCAAGTTCTTTTGCCAGTGCCTTTACATATGCATTTTGGCCGCCTTTTACCATTGAATATAAGACCTCACAAGATGCACCGGTAATTCCCCAAATGGATGATATGACAATGATGTTGCCGGATTTTTTTCTTATCATAGAAGGGATGAGTTGCTGTACTAATTTAAAAGGGCTTGTTATATGTAATTGGACCATATTATCAATATCATCATCATGCAAATCGGTAACTAATCCGTATAAGCTTATTCCGCTGTTTAGCACAAGTAATTCAATTGGCATTCGGATTTGCTCCAACAAAGCTTGAACACCTGTTTTTATTGTCAAATCGGCTTGAACAGGAATAATGTTATTAGAGTAGGATTTTAATTCTTCTATCGCTTGAACATTTTGGTTGTAATGTACGTAAATAATGTAGCCATCTTCAATGAGCTTTTTTACAATGGCGGTTCCTATTCCGCCGCTTGCCCCAGTCACTAATGCATATTTATCCATAAATACTCCTTAATTATTAAGAAATCTTCCATTATTCTATCATATTCCCATTCAAAAAAGGCCTGACAATAGCAGACCTCAGTGAAATAATTATTTAGGGACGACCTGACATACTGAAAAGAGTGACTCCTCTACAGATTCGTTCAGGACATTTGTCATATCTTCTTTAGAGAGTGATTCCAGTGTTGGTACAACATCAAATAGATTCATTTCATTAAATGCATAGCGGGTAAACTGATTGGCGATATATTCAGGAGAATTAATCGCTCTTAAAAAAGCACCAATTTTTTTCTTTTTCGTCGCTTCAAAAGTTGAGAAGTCAACACCATGATTTTTTGCTTTAAATAATATATCCTTAATTTTTTCGGCTAAACGGTCCGGATCCACAGTGTCACCGCCAATCATTGCAAATCCAAAGCCACTTTCTTCTGTATAATCATAACTAAACGTATCGTCAATTAAACCTTCTTTATATAGCTCTTCATGGTTTGTTGAGCTTTTACTAAACAGCATATCAAGAAGAATATTCATGGAAAGCTCATATTTTAATAATTCTGCACCAGTTCTGTTTGGCTTTTTGGCTTTTAAACCTACTAAGCACTTTGAACTTTGTACGTTCATTTTTAAAATTTCTTTTTCTTTAAACACAGTTTCTTGTTCAGTAGGAAATTCTCTTTTTATTTCAGATTGTGCTGTAAAATTCTTTTTTTGTTGATTCTCTCGGACTTGCTGTAAAATTTTATCAGGGTCAACAGCTCCGACAACAAATAACAGCATGTTACTTGGATGATAAAAAGTATGGTAACACTCATAAAGAGAATCTTTTGTAATTTTTGCAATTGAATCGATTGTCCCGGCAATATCAATTCGAACAGGATGTTGATGAAAAAGATTTTGAATGAGCCCAAAGTATAAACGCCAATCAGGGTTATCATCGTACATATTAATCTCCTGCCCGATAATTCCCTTTTCTTTTTCTACCGTCTTTTCAGAAAAGTAAGGTTCTTGAACAAAGTCAATCAATGTTTCCAAGTTTCTTTCCACTTGACTGGTACTCGAAAATAGATATGCTGTCCGAGTAAAAGATGTAAATGCATTTGCTGATGCGCCTTGTTTACTAAATTGTTGAAAGACATCCCCATCTTCTTTTTCAAATAGCTTATGCTCTAAAAAGTGTGCGATTCCATCAGGAACTTGGATCATTTCATCTTTGTTTAATGGAACAAAAGTATTATCAATTGATCCGTATTTCGTCGTAAACGTTGCATATGTCTTATTAAAGCCTTTTTTAGGCAGTACGTACACATCTAATCCATTGTCCATCTTTTCGTAGTAAAGAGATTCCTGTAACTGCTCAAAATGAATAGGTTTTGTCATGCTGTTCCCCCCATTCCTTTTAAGAAGTAGATTGTATCAAGTTCCACTTTCTTTGCAACTTCTACAACCTCTTCCATCGTTACTTTTTCAATACCTTCTAAATATTCTTCAAAAGAGCGGTTTATAGATGCAATGACATTATGATAAACAATTTCAACTAATCCGTACGGTGTATCCACTGTTTCTAACAGCTGATTTCGAATTACCGCTTTCGTTTGTTCAAATTCTTGATCTGTAAATTCACCATTTTTCATAGCAGCCATTTGTTCTTTAATAATAGTTACGGCTTTTTCATAATTTTGAAACTCAATTCCTGACATCACCATTAAAAGGCCTTTATGACTCTCTACTCTTGATGCTGCATAATATGCCAAGCTTGCTTTTTCACGAACATTGATAAAAAGTTTTGAGTGGGAGAAACCGCCAAAAATGCCATTAAATACTTGAAGTGCATAATAGTCATCATCTCGGTAGGTACAGTTTGTTCGATACCCGATATTTAACTTACCTTGTTTTACATCTTGCTCTTCAATGACTTCATTTTCTACCACTTCATTCCTTTCAGTTGGATGAACAATATTCTGTGGTGTATTCTTTATTGAAAAATAATTTTCTACATATTTTTCTACCTCTTGGCGATCAATATCACCTACAATATATAGATCTATTTTGTTATGCAGTAACGTGTTTTTATAATAATCGAAGAGCGATTGAGCTGAGATTTCATCAATGTCTTTTAATTCTCCGTTAACATGCAATGCATAAGGTTCATTTTTACACATTTCTTGAACAAGTCTAAGATTGGAATATCTCATTTTGTCATCATATACAGACTGAATTCTTTGCTTTAATGTTCTTTTTTCTTGTGTAACATATTCTTCTTGAAAAATTCCACCATCCGTAACCGGATTTAGTAAAATGTCAGCAAGTAACTTTAAAGATTTTTCTAATAGTGGTGCAGAATCAGATAAAAACTTTTCATTTGCCACTTCCATTCGAAAGGTAATAATATGTTGTTCACCTTTTTTTGATAAATCAACATTTAGTGTTGCACCATAAAGTTCATCTAAGTGCTGTCTTAAACGGGTACTTGTGGGGAAGTTTTGCGTACCTCTTTGAAGAACATACGGTAATAACGCTCTGTATGTAACATCTTTTTCATTTAATGGCGCTAATAACTTTAAAACAATTGTATTCGTCTTAAATTTGGATGTTGTTATAGTGTGTAGCGAAATCCCATGAATATCTGTAAGTTGTTCATCAATATAAGACATGAAGACCCTCCTTTTATGAATTCATTGTTAGTAATTATATCAATACGAGGATAATAAAGGAAATAATACACATTTACTTATATCTTTACTCTAAATAATCATCCATATACCTTTTGAATGAAAGTACAAGACAGTTCTAAGTTTAGAACTGTCTTTGTTTTAAGCAAGTTTTGGAAGTTGACTTGGATCTTTTTCAAAGTCCTTATCCGGCTTTATAAAGAGCATCACAACCATGACAGCAATGACACTTGTGCCGGCAGATATATAATAAACAAGATGTTCACTAACGGACATCAGATAAGAAAATACCGGCGGTCCCGCTGCAACACCAATAAACCGCATTGAGCTGTATATAGAAGTAATTGTACCTCGTTGTTCTTTCTCGATTCCTTCCGTTATTAATGCATCCAGGCTTGGTAATGTTATCCCTATTCCAACCCCAGTTAGAACCAAAAAGGAAATTAAAAAGATTAATGAGTGTTGCACTCTTAAAGCAATAAATGAAAATGCCACTAAACACATCCCGATAATAATGACACTTTTCATCAAATGTCTATTTTGACCAATTTTCTTACCTGAAAAATATGAACTAATAGATAGGGCTAATAATGGTATGGCTAAAACTAACCCTTTTTTAACCCCATCTATTGCATATTGCTTTTCAAGCAAATCTGAAAGGAAAAATAATATACCAAATAGAACAAACATAATGGTACAGCCCACTGCAAAAATGGCAAATAACCATTTACCATCCTGTTTAAAGATACCTTTTACACAATGTGCAAATTCTTTAAAGCTTTGTTTTTCATCATCTTCCTGTTTTGGTACCTTTACTAAGAAAAATACAAGCAGCACACTGATTAAACTGAAAAATGGAATAAACCAAAAAGGCAAAAACCATACAAATGCAGCTAATACTGCACCTATGATTGGGCTTAAAACCTTTCCAGCAGTATTTGCTGTTTCAGTTAATCCAAGACCTGCACTTATTTGTTCATCATCTTCAAACATGTCCCCTATTAATGGCATAACAACAGGTGCTGCACCTGCAGAGCCAATACCTTGTAATACACGTCCTAAGAGGATCACGATATATGGATCATCCATCTTCCATGAAGCCCATCCGGAAACTGCTCCACCTACCCCAGCTATGATTAAACAAGGAACCATTACAACTTTTCTACCAAACCGGTCTGATAGATATCCCGCAATTGGGATTAATAAAATGGCCACAATTGAATATACCGTAATGATTAAAGAAACCTGAAAAGCATTTATCCCTAATTCTTTGGAGATCTGAGGTAAAACAGGAATTAACATAGAGTTTCCTAACGTCATGACAAGAGGAACAGAAGATAATGCAAGTAAATCCAGCTTCTTTCGTGCTTCCATATCGCCTTCACCTGTCTACTTTTTATTTTGTTAACAAGTTCATTTTGCGTTAAATGAAGCTAACATATACTGGAATTAAGTTACATCTAACTATCCGGTGCTTATTTAGATACAAAAGAAACTCTCTCCAACATTCGGAGAGAGCTAAATTTTATCTTTTTCCTTTTTCATATGGTGTTCCAAGAGCCTTTGGTGAATCAGCACGTCCGATAAATCCTGTTAATGCCAGGATGGTTAACACATAAGGAAGAATTAATAAATAAACGGACGGAATGTCTTTTAAAAACGGAATGGTTCCTCCAATAATACTCAATCCTTGTGCAAGACCAAAGAATAATGCTGCTCCCATCGCACCAAGTGGATGCCATTTTCCAAAGATAACAGCTGCAAGTGCCATAAATCCTTGACCACTTATTGTTGCATGACTAAAATCTCTAGAGATGATTGTAGCATACACCGCTCCGCCAATACCCGCGAATGCACCACTTAATAAAACACCTATATATCTCATTCTTGTTACATTAATCCCCATAGTATCAGCTGCCATTGGATGTTCACCTACAGAGCGTAAACGAAGGCCGAATGGTGTTTTATAGATCACATACCAAACGATAACAGCTAAGATAATAGCCAAGTATGATGTAATATATCCTCCGGAGAAGAAAATCTTACCTATGACTGGTATATCGCTTAACAATGGAATGTCCATCTTGTTAAAACTAGTTGAAATACGGTCTGTTTGACCTTTTTCATAAATGTTTTTTACGAGAAAAAGGGATAAACCTAAAGCTAAGAAGTTAATTGCTACACCACTAACTACTTGATCTGCCTTAAATGTTATCGACGCTACTGCATGAAGCAGGGAAAAAAGAGCTGCTGCCACCATTGCAGCCAAAATGGCAAACCATGGCGTTGCTTTACCCAATATATCATCAAACTGTAAATTAAATACAATACCAACAAATGCCCCAATAATCATTAATCCTTCAAGACCTATGTTAACAACACCGGACCGCTCACTAAATACGCCACCGAGTGCGGTGAAAATAAGTGGAGCTGCTACAAATAAAGCTGTTGGGATAATAATTTCTAATGCTTGCAATATGCTCACTTATTTCCCCTCCTTTTTAAAACGAAGTAATATCCAACGGATAAAATAGCTTGATGCTACAAAGAAGATAATAAGTGCGATAATAATCTCAACAAGCTCATTAGGTACTCCTGCTTCTGATGGCATATTGAGAGCACCAACTTTTAAGCCGCCAAATAATGCTGCAGAGAATAAAATACCAATAGCTGCATTCCCTCCAATAAGCGCTACAGCAATTCCATCAAACCCGATTCCAGTAAATCCGCTTTTTACAGACACATACTCAAAGGTTCCTAAACCTTCCATAGCACCAGCTACACCTGCAAAAGCACCAGAAATGACCATTGAAAGGATGATGTTTCGATTAACATTCATACCAGCGTAATGTGCGGCATCATGGTTAAATCCTACAGCTCTTAACTCAAAGCCTTTTGTTGTTTTTTCAAGAAGAAACCACATAATAAATGCAGCAATTAATGCGATAAATATTCCGTTGTGCATTCTGGAGTAATCTGTAATATTCTCAAAAAATTCTGAACGTAATGATGCAGAAGGATAAACTTTTTCTGATGTATCACTATTGTCAGTTAAAACATTTCTAATTAAATAATTTGTTACGTGCAAAGCAATATAGTTCATCATAATTGTTACAATAACTTCATGAACTTTGAATCGTGCCTTTAAAAGACCCGGTACAAATCCCCAAAGTGCCCCAGCTAAAGCTGCAACAATGATAGCAAGAGGAAGATGAATGAAAGCTGGCAATTCAAAAGCTACTCCAACCCAAACAGCTGCAAACCAACCTACTATTACCTGCCCTTCAACACCTATGTTAAATAGGCCTGTTCTGTAAGCAAATGCAACAGCTAACCCCGTTAAAATATATGGTGTTAATTGTCTGACTGTCTCACCTATATAGTAAGAATCACCGAACATTCCATACCAAAGCGCATTATAACCGGCTATTGGATTATACCCGCTTACCAACATAATAATTGCACCACATAGAATACCTAAAATTACAGCGATAACAGGGATTAACAAATTCATATAGCGATTTAAGTTCATAATTAATTACCTTCTTTCTGACGTTTACTACCCGCCATAAGGAGTCCTAATTCTTGTTCAGTTGTTTGTTTAGGGTCAACGATATCTACAATTTCCCCTTCATAAATAACTGCAATTCGATCACTAACATTTATGATCTCATCTAACTCAAAAGAAATTAACAAAACAGCTTTGCCGTTATCACGTTGTTCAATAAGACGACTATGAATAAATTCAATTGCTCCAACATCAAGGCCACGAGTAGGCTGTGCTGCAATTAACAAATCCGGGTTGCGATCAACTTCCCGGCCAATAATCGCTTTTTGCTGATTACCACCAGAAAGTGCTCTAGCTAGTGTAGAGGTACTCGGGGTCCTCACATCAAATTCTTTAATAAGGCTTTTTGCTTTATCATAGATTGTTTTAAAATTCAGTACACCTATTTTGGAAAATGGTTGTTTATAGTAAGTTTGTAAGACCATATTTTCACCGATAGGAAAATCAAGAACTAAGCCGTGTTTATGTCGATCTTGAGGAATATGACCAACACCTGTTTCTGTGATTTTTCTAGGGTGCATATTTGTGATTTCTTTATTATTTAATTTAATAGTACCAGAAGCTACTTTTCTTAATCCTGTAATGGCTTCGATCAGTTCAGATTGACCATTTCCATCAACACCAGCAATACCTACGATTTCCCCTGAACGCACTGATAAAGTTAAAGAATTTACCATGGGCACTTGACGATTATCTTTTACTATTAAATCAGTGATCGTTAATACATCATCTTTAGGTTTGGCTGTTGTTTTATCTGTCTTGAATGAAACTTCCCGGCCTACCATTAATGATGCTAACTCGTTAGGATTTGTGTTCGCTACATCAACTGTTCCAATTCCTTCACCTTTACGTATAACTGTTACACGATCGCATACTTCCATAATCTCTTTAAGTTTATGGGTAATTAAGATGATCGATTTACCTTCTTTAATAAGTGTTTTCAAAATTTGAATTAATTCTTTAATTTCTTGAGGAGTAAGAACAGCAGTCGGTTCATCAAAAATTAAAATTTCTGCACCTCTATATAAGGTTTTTAAAATTTCAACACGCTGTTGCATACCTACGGAAATATCTGAAACTTTAGCTGTTGGGTCTACAGCAAGACCATATCGCTCTGATATTTCTTTCACTTGTTTCTCTGCTTCCTTTATACTGACGGAAATACCTTTTTTGGGTTCATTTCCTAATATAATGTTCTCTGTAACTGTAAAGGTGTTAACAAGCATAAAATGTTGATGAACCATTCCAATCCCTAAATCATTTGCTATATTAGGATTTGTAATGTTCACTTTCTTTCCATTAACTCGAATTTCCCCTTTTTCAGGTTGATATAGACCAAAAAGAACATTCATTAATGTTGATTTTCCAGCTCCATTTTCACCTAAAAGAGCATGAATTTCGCCTTTTTTTACTTGTAATGTAATATTGTCATTTGCTATTATGCCAGGAAATTCCTTACGAATATTCAGCATTTCTATTACATAATTCAAATTTGTTCACTCCTTTTCCTGAACAACATTAAGGTAGGTATAAAAATTTTCCATTTTGATCACTCTCAAGCATTGTTTGCAAAAAAGTATACTGGTATGAAAATCACCAAATGTAAATCCACTAAATTATTTTTTTTACGTCTTTAAATTCCCCAAATAGTTAGAAGATTTAAATTTATTGATTTTCAGGAATAAAGGCTGACTTTTACTATGCTTCTTACCCTCTATCTAAAAGCTTGTAAATGAGCCAATGGATTGAGGATTCTGAACATTTGAGTAAGTCAGCCCTTATCTATTAATTATTTCGTTGGTACTTCGATTTCGCCATTAACAATTTTTTCTTCGTATTCTTTAACTTTTGCTTTTACTTCTTCTGATAAGTGTTCATCACTTGGAGAGATACCGATCGCTTCTTCTTCGATACCGTATTCAATCACTTCTCCGCCTGGGAATTCACCAGCTTTTGCTTTTTCAGAAAGGTCTTGAACAGCAACATCTACTCGTTTAACCATTGAAGTTAATGTGATGTTAAATTCTTCACCATCTTTTGTTTTACCGTTTCCTTCTTCATGTTGATCTTTGTCAACGCCAATTACCCATAATTCACGGTCTGGGTCTTGAACTTTTAAGTCAATCGCTTCAGAGAATACACCATTACCTGTTCCACCGGCTGCATGATAGATAATATCAGCACCAGATCCGTACATGCTTGATGCAATTGCCTTTCCTTTATCAGCTGCATCAAAAGCACCTGCATATTGTACATCTACAGTTGCATCAGGGTTTACAGCTTTAACGCCTTCTACGAAGCCTACTTCAAACTTTTTAATTAAATCCCCTTCAACACCGCCAACAAATCCAACTTTATTTGTTTTTGTTGTTAATCCTGCTACTACACCAACCAGGTATGAACCTTGGTGCTCCTTAAATGTAATGCTAGCTACATTAGGTTTTTCTACAACACTATCAACAATTGCAAAGTGAGTATCTTTTTGTTGTTCTGCAATTTCTTCAACTGCTGGCTGCAATAAGTATCCAATTCCGTATATTAAATCAAATTTCTTACGTGCCAGCGTATTTAAGTTTGTTACATAATCCGCATCACTTTGGGATTGGGAATAGTCATAACCGTCAGTTCCCTTTTCAAGACCGTTTTCCTCACCGAATGCTTGTAATCCTTCCCAAGCTGATTGGTTGAACGATTTATCATCAACTCCACCAACATCTGTTACCATTGCTACTGTAAACTGATCATCAGCTGCTTCTTTGCCGCCTTCAGAGCCAGCACCTTCATCATTATTTCCTCCACCGCAGCCTGCTAGTAAAGTACCAGCTGCTAAAAATAAAGATAAAGCTAGTCCATGTCTCTTTTTCATTTTAAAACCCCCTAAAAAATATAGTATAAGTATTAAACTAAACAAAAAGTTACAGTCTATACGAGCAAATCACCTCCTTACAATATAGACCATGCACATTCGTTATTTTAAACAACCTTTAGGTTTAAAGCACGAAACAGTGGAGATTTGCTTACAAACTTTATGTACGAATCTAATTCTTTTTTTAAAAACTGAATTTCTCTATCTATTCTGACCTATAAACGCTTTCTTACAACATGAAAACTAAAGTGATCTGCTCTAAAATAGTTTAATGAGTATAGAACCGGTTGATCTTTGTCATCATAATGCATCTGTTTTAACAAAAGCAACGATGTTTCAGGATCACATTCTAAAATGGGAGAAATTTTTTCATGATATCCGATTGGTTCAATATGAGTAACAGCATAACTTATATATATATTAGCGTTATCCTCGAGTAATTTAAATAAAGATTCCTGTTCATGGTCAAATGTATCAGGCAATACAGATGTAGGTATTTTGTCCAGGCAGTAAACAACAGGTTCGCTGTTTGCTGTTCGAACTCTTTCAAGTAAAAAGATTTCTTCATCTCTTTTACACTTGAACTTTTTAATTTCATCTTCTGTTGCCCCTGTAATAGAGGATGAAAGAAAAACTGTACCTGGCTTTAGGGTTGCTTGTTCAATCATTGCTGTCACACTATTTAGCTGTTCAATACCGGATGTGAATTTTGGTTTGGAATTCACGAAAGTACCAACGCCGTGTCGCCTAATGATAACGTTTTCTTCTTCAAGTGTTCGTAGTGCTTCCCTTAATGTGGCTCTACTGACACCTAAGCTCTTGGAAAGCTCAAATTCAGATGGAAGTTTTTCTTTTTCTCTATATGTACCATTCTCAATATCTTCTTTTATTTTATCAATCACTTGTAAATACAAATGTCGATTGTCAGACTTTATGGTCATTGATATATCCCCCATTTTACCCACTATGTATAAGAGATCAGACATCTGATGTTATACCTTACTCTAATCGAAAATACTATATCATGTTTTCACCTAGAAATAAATAGAAACAATGAAAATTGTCGAAATAATTAATGTTGTCAATATATATTGTATAGTTTGTTCCCTAGTTATATTTTCATACCGATACTGATACTTTGTATTCATCCTTACTTATCGTACTCTTATTGTCGTAAAATGTCGATAAAGAAAATTAGAAAAACAAAACATTTGTCTAGTATAAGCGGAAGTAGATCTCTTTTCTTATATCTAACTCCTTTAATAAAGTTAAACTTTTTATAGTAAAAAAACTAAACATAGATGGACTATTTCACCATTTATGTCTAGTTCTTATTTCACGATGTTAATTCTTCATGTTTTTCTTTGGAAAGTAAGACGTCGCGTGGTTTAGATCCTTCATACGGTCCAACAACTCCCCGCTCTTCCATTGCATCAATCAATCTAGCTGCCCGAGTATATCCGATGCGAAAACGTCTCTGGAGCATAGATACTGATGCCGTTTGCATATCAACGACAAGCTGTACAGCATCTTCATATAAGTCATCCTCAACTTCTGTTTTAGATTCAGTTACTTCAGTTGGAATCATTTCTTCTTGATACTGAGCCTTTTGTTGAGCAATTACAAAATTCACTGTTTGCTCAACTTCTTCATCAGATAAAAATGCACCTTGGACACGAACCGGCTTTGATGCACCAACAGGAAGGAAAAGCATATCTCCTCGGCCTAGTAGCTTTTCAGCTCCTCCCATGTCTAATATAGTTCTTGAGTCTGTTTGTGAAGAAACACTGAATGCAATACGTGAAGGTATATTCGCTTTAATAACTCCTGTGATTACATCAACAGACGGACGTTGGGTCGCAATAATGAGATGGATACCCGCTGCACGAGCCATTTGTGATAGCCTTGTAATGGAATCTTCCACATCTGACGAAGCAACCATCATTAAATCTGCAAGCTCATCAACAATCACTATAATGTAAGGAAGCTCCGGTTGTTTAGCTTCTTCTTCCAGATTATTTCTCCTGATAATCTCATTATAACCTTCAATATTTCTTGTTCCTGTATGTGAAAAAAGCTCATATCTTCTTTCCATTTCGTTTACGACTTTTTTAAGGGCCTGTGACGCCTTTTTAGGATCTGTCACAACAGGAGCTAATAAATGTGGCACTCCGTTATAAACATTTAATTCTACCATTTTCGGATCAATCATCATTAATTTGACTTCATGTGGTTTTGCTCTCATTAAAACGCTGGTAATAATTCCATTAATACAAACACTCTTACCGCTACCTGTAGAACCTGCTACAAGTAAATGAGGCATCTTATTAAGTTCAGCTAAAACCGCATCACCTGATATGTCTCTTCCTAAACCAATTAAAAGTTTTGCATCCGGACGGTCATTTGCTTTTGATTCTAGTACCTCTCTCAGAGAAACCATTGCAATTTCAGAATTAGGTACTTCTATACCAACTGCTGACTTCCCGGGGATCGGTGCTTCAATACGAATATCTTTCGCCGCTAGAGCCAATGCCAAATCATCACTTAAGTTAACGATTTTGCTCACTTTGACACCTACATCAGGATATACTTCATACTTTGTCACAGCAGGACCTAAATGAACCTGTGTTACTTTTGCTTTAACCCCAAAACTTTGAAATGTTTTTTCGAGCTTTCTTGCATTTTCATAGATGTTTTTCTTATCTGCTTGTTGCGAATTATGCTTTGGTGCTTTTAATAAGTCTAATGGTGGAAGTTTGTAATCCTTATTTTCCACTTCTACAAAAGCCATTGGTTGGATCACCTCTTGCTCTTGGTTTGATACTTCTGTTAATTGTTCATGATCACTTTTCGATTTATTAGACACTGCCTCATGTTCTTTTGGAGGACTATTTGTTGAATTCTCCATTGTATGTATAATCATTTCTTGGTGATTTTCACTATCAGAAAAACTTGAGATTATTGGCTTAAGTTCTTCCTTATCCTCCAACAATACTTCGTCATCTTCAGTTTCTTCAAGTTGTCTTTGCCGTTTTCTTTCCTTTTGTTTTGTACGCTTCTGTTTGATTGCTCCTGGAATACTTTTCATGTCATCCAAAAAACCAAAGATCTGATTCTTCATAAACATTCCAATTGGTCTGAGAATTTTTGCAACTGTTACCTGTAAAGACCTTCCAGTAATAAGGATCATACCAATTACAATTAAGACTACCGAGATGATTCTCGATCCAGCTTCTGCAAATAAGTAATAAGAAGAGGCAAATAAAATGGCACCAAGCATTCCTCCACCTAAATCAACATTACTAGCTTCACCCTTGACGTCCATCCAAAATAGTTCCAATGTATTTGAAATAACACTCGGGGAAGCAAACGTACCATTATGTGACAGCATTTTAAATAATGTGACATGACTTAATAGCAATAGTGATGCTGTAACACAATAAATTCCGACCATCTGCCTTGTAAACAACCTCGGAATTTCCCTTTTCCAAATTAAAAACAAGGAAAATAAGACGATCCCAATTAAAAATAGCATGTACCATTCACCGCTGAAAAAGCGAAATAAGTGCACAAATGTAGAACCAACAAACCCCAATTTTGATATTGAGATGAGAGAGATCGCCAATATAATTAGACCTGTCAATTCAAACTTTAGTGTTCTTTTCCAATCATCCTTTGACTTTCTTTGTCTTCTTTTTCTCTTAGTCATTTCCATCACCTGTTATTTAATAATCTTTTTTATGTAGCCAAAGGCTTTTACTATTTTATTTAATATGATCTGCAATTAAAAGAAGAAAGCAGCCGTATCTGGCTGCCTCTCCTGAATATAGTTTCTTTTATTATACCACATACCTTTTAATTGATCGAAAACGACATTGTAATTTTTTGCCCCGGGCATAATTGAGAGTCAAGATAATGTTGTGGATCACTGCTCATTAAGCGAATTATTTCATATTGGGAGTTATCCGTTTGTTGAACGAGAAGTTGAACACCATTTAATTCAATGATTGATTGCTTTTCAAAGTCAGTTCCAACCGAAGGGAACATTAGTTCTTCAGGCATCATTGTATAGTATATCATTGTAACACCTGATCTTCATTATTTTTTTCCAACATACTGTTGAGTTTTTGAATTGCTTGACCTACGCCGCCGACCTCATCAATTAAACCGTATTCAACAGCATCTCTTCCTACAACATTCGTTCCGATATCTCTTGTTAAGTTGCCTTTTGATAACATTAACTCTTTAAATTTTTCTTCACTAATGCCTGAATGGCTCGTTACAAAATTAATGACCCGTTCTTGCATTTTGTCTAAATATTCAAAAGTTTGAGGAACACCAATTACTAAACCAGTTAATCTTACAGGATGAATTGTCATTGTTGCTGTTTCCGCAATAAAAGAATGATCACAAGAAACAGCTATTGGGACCCCAATTGAATGTCCTCCTCCTAAAACAATTGATACTGAAGGTTTTGATAAAGATGCAAGCATTTCTGCAATTGCAAGTCCTGCTTCCACATCTCCTCCAACGGTATTTAGGATGACAAGCAACCCTTCTATATTTGGGTTTTGTTCAATGGCTACGATTTGAGGAATAACATGCTCATATTTTGTTGTTTTATTTTGAGGGGGCAATTGAATATGTCCTTCAATTTGTCCCACAATTGTTAAACAATGAATTTTTGAATCATTTCCCATTTGAGGGACATTGGTTTGACCTAGCTGTTGAATTTTTTCAACAATCGAACTTTCTTTATTTTCCTGTTTCTCAGTATCCTCATTCTTTATGTAATGGTCATGATTTGCCATGTTATCCATCCTTTCTTTTTCATTCTGTTTGTAGTATTTACAACCTTGTTGTTTTCATACAGAAGGAAATATAGATGACATCAACACATCACAGTTTTGTTCCTAACGTTATAGAAACAAAAAAAGCATTGAAAAATCAACGCTTTTTTAACATTTTATCCTACTACCTTAACGGGCAGTAAAATTTCACTTTATATTTCCATTATAATTGGTAAAATCATTGGACGTCTTTTTGTCTTTTCATATAAGAATTGATTAAGTGCTTCTCTAATGTTTAATTTTAGCTGTGACCATTCAATTGAATGTTCCTGCATGCTTCGATCAACGATCGTCGAAACCACATTTGTTGCATTTGTAATTAGTTCTTCTGATTCTCTTACATATACAAATCCTCTTGTTATAATTTCCGGACCGGATATAATTTGTTTTCTTTGTTTATCCAGTGTTACAACAACAATTAAAATACCATCCTGAGATAATAATCGGCGATCGCGAAGTACAATATTACCTACATCCCCAATTCCTAAACCATCGATTAATACATTTCCTGATGGAACTTTTCCGCCTGTGTACACATGGTCACCTTTAAACTCAACGACATCACCTTTCTCAACCAGAAAGATATTTTGAGCATCAATACCAACTTGTTTGGCTAATTTCTCATGTGATTTTTGCATTTTATATTCCCCGTGCACAGGGATAAAATAAGTTGGCTTTGTTAAGTTCAGCATCATTTTAAGTTCTTCTTGGTGTCCGTGCCCTGACATATGTATTTGCTTTTGCCCAAAGACAACATTTGCACCAGCTCTGCTTAATATATCAATTGTTTTTGAGAAAACAAGTTCTTGTCCTGGAATTGGAGTAGCAGCTATTAACACTGTATCCCCAACTTTTACATTTACTTGTTTATGAGCCTGTTTGGCCATACGTGAAAGAACAGCAAGCGGATCACCGTGATTGCTTGTCGTTAAAATCGCAATTTCCTTTTCAGAATGTTTGTTAATTTCATTTACTGATATAAACACATCTTCTTCAACAGAAATATACCCCAGATTAATAGCTAAGTTAAGAATATTTCTCATATTTTTCCCAACAACAGCCAATTTTCTATTATTTTTAATTGCAGCATTAATTACTTGTTGAATACGATATAAATTAGAAGCAAATACAGCAACAACAACCCTGCCTTCAGCATTATACATAACATCTGAAATTTCTCCGCCAACAATGGCCTCTGAACCAGAATACCCCGGCTTTTCCGCATTTACACTATCAGATAATAAACAAAGTACACCGTTTTCACCGAGACTAGCAATTTTCCCAATATCCATCTGACTATTTCCAACTGGTGTTTGATCGAATTTAAAATCGCCTGTATGAACGATTGCACCCATTGTTGTTGAAAAACTAATTCCCACAGAATCTGGTATACTATGATTTGTTCTGAAGAAGGAAACAGTGGTACTATCAAACGATAATACGGTTTCATTATCAACCTCTTTAACTAAAACCGTCTGTCGCATTTTATTTTCTTTTAGTTTTTCGCCTACTAAAGCAAGCGTAAGCTTTGTCCCATAAATAGGAACACTAATTTTATTTAGTAAATAAAAGATGCCACCTATACTCTCGTCATGACCATGTGTTAAAAAGATCCCTTTTACTCGATCTTCATTGTCCTTTAAATATGTTATATCCGGAATGACCATATCAATTCCCAACATTCCATCCTCAGGATACATAAGACCAGCATCCACAACAAAAATGTCAGAATTAATTTCCACAACAAACATATTTTTTCCGACTTCTCCCACACCGCCTAAAGCGATTAACTTTATATTCTCTGTCTTTTCCATGAAAATCCTCCCTACTGAAGTACCCGTTCAACGTCACTTAGAAATATTATAACTGAAGAAAGAATTGGAATACAAGGAAATTTTAGTCCTATAATATGCATTGTCCTCTCTTGATTAGGCAGGGTTAAAAAAAGGAACTAAAAAAGATGCTATATTTAAGCACCCTTTTTAGTTCCCCTTAAAAAAGGTCAAACTATTACCCTAAATTATTTTGGATAACATTCATTAATTCGCTACGTTCTGAACTTGTTAATGGTAATAGAGGAAGACGGACTGATCCGACGTCCAACCCTTTAAACTGTAATGCTGTTTTTACTGGGCCAGGGTTTGGTGAAGTAAACAACTGCTTCATAATTGGTAATAACTTACGATGTTGTTCTGCTGCAGCTACAGTTTCACCAGATAGAAAGGAATTTATCATAGCTTGCATTTCATTCCCGATAATATGAGAAGCTACAGAAACAATTCCATCAGCTCCTATTGCAAGAGCCGGTATAGTTAACGCATCATCGCCTGAGTAAACAGCAAAATCTTCTTTTGTATTTGAGATAATTTCAGCCATGGCTTCCAAGTTTCCACTTGCCTCTTTTACTGCAACAACATTAGGAAACTCAGCTAAACGAATGATTGTATCTACTGACATGTTGATAACACTTCTACCTGGAATGTTGTATAACATTACCGGTAATGAAGTTGATTCTATTATTGCTTTAAAATGTTGATACAACCCTTCTTGACTTGGCTTATTATAATATGGCACTACAAGCATTATGGCATCAACACCAGCTTCTTCTGCTTGTTTTGTCAATTTTATTGAAGCTGCTGTGTTATTACTACCTGTTCCCGCAACAACAGGGACTCTACCATTTACTTCTTTCACGGTATGTTTGATAAGAGCAATTTTCTCCTCATTACTTAATGTTGGAGATTCCCCTGTTGTCCCTGTGACTACTAATGAATCTGATCCATGATTAATGAGATAGTCAATTAACATAGTCGTTTTTTGAAAATCAATGTTATTATTTTTATCGAATGGGGTTATCATTGCTGTAGAAACTTTTCCAAAATGACTCATTATTACCTTCACTCCTTTTGCTGCACTTTGTAACTAGATGCTATCTTACTTATTCATATAATGTAAAGTAAGATTTCTATTTTTTATGTTAGAAAATCATTTATCTCTATTTTGATAGATCAAAGGCTTCATGTAAAGCATTAACCGCTTTATTCATATCATCCTCTTTGACAAGCACCCAAATTGTTGTATGACTATCAGCTGATTGAAGGATTTGTATCCCTTTTTCAGACAGAGCCGTTACAATTTTGGATGTTACTCCCGGAACTCCCATAATTCCTGCACCTACTGCAGAGACCTTCGCACACTGTCTTGTAATTGTCGGTTCATATCCGAGATTCTGTAAAACTTCAACAGCTCTGGATGTTACTTGATCTGTTACAGTATAGATAACTGACTTAGGGGTGATATTGAAAAAATCAACACTTATCCCTTCCATTGCCATTGCTTTAAATACTTCAGTCTGTACACTATACTGTCCTTCTTTTGCGGTTACTTTTATTTGTGTTACATTTGAGACATGGGCAATTCCCGTGATCAATCTCTCGTGAACATCACTGCCCTTTTTATCAGTTTGATTAGAAGAGACTAAAGTACCTGGTAATTTAGAGTAAGTTGATCTTACCCGAATTGGTACTTCAGCCTGCATTGCAATCTCTACTGCTCGGGGATGTATTACCTTTGCTCCCTGATAGGCAAGGTTGACAATTTCTGTATACGTTACCTTAGATAAAGATTTTGCATTTTCTACAATTCTTGGATCTGCAGTCATAACACCTTCTACATCTGTAAAAATATCTACAAACTCAGCGCCAACCGCTGCACCAATAGCTGCTGCAGAAGTATCACTGCCTCCTCTACCGATTGTTGTCATATCGCCATTTGTTACAGAAGCGCCCTGAAATCCGGCAACAACAACTACATCATGTTGGGAAAGAGTTTCTACCAAACGTTCACATTTCATCTCTAAAATTTTTGCATTCGTATGCTCATCATTTGTTACAAAACCTGCTTGAGCACCTGTTAATGATGTTGCTTTAATATTATTATCATTTAATAAACTAGAAAATACGATAGACGAAATAACTTCTCCACATGAGAGAAGCATGTCTTGTTCTCTATTAGAAATATTACTCAACTCACCATATACCAAGCTTAATAACGTGTCAGTTGCGTATGGGTCACCGCTCCGTCCCATTGCTGAGACAACAGCAATAACTTTATATCCTTCTTTTATCGCATCCTGTATATGACCAAGTGCCATTTTTCGTCCGCGATCATCTTTTACAGATGTTCCGCCAAATTTTTGAACAATAATTTTCAATGTTAACACCTCTACTATAGACGTGAGAGAAGAGAGCTGGTGATATACCATGCTCTCTTCTTCAAAGAGTTAAACTAGTTGTAATTTCACTAAACTTTCAGCGATTTGAACCGAATTCCATGCAGCACCCTTTAATAGGTTGTCAGAAACAATCCACATGTGGAAACCATTATCACGGTCTAAATCTTTACGGATTCTTCCAACAAATACATCATTTTTACCTACACAGTTAGCCGGCATTGGATAAATTTGTTGTGATGGATCATCTTGCAATGTAATTCCATCAGATTCTTTTAATAATTCTTTTACTTGTTGAGCAGAAACACCTTCAGCATCTACTTCAATATACACCGATTCAGAATGACCTGTTTCAACTGGTAAACGAACACAAGTTGCTGCAACATGAAGTTCAGGCATACTCATTATTTTTTTCGTTTCGTTAATCATTTTCATTTCTTCAAAAGTATATCCATTATCTTGGAATTTATCAATTTGAGGAACTGCATTAAATGCGATTTGATAATGTTTTTCGTCACCCTTTACAGGAAGAATTTCAGGTGTGAAATCATCACCATTTAATATCGCTTTTGCTTGTTCCTTCAACTCATTAATTGCAGCTGCTCCTGCACCTGAAACTGCTTGGTACGTAGAAACAATTACTTTGTTTAGGCCGAATTGATGACGGATAGGCTCAAGAGCCACAACCATCTGTATTGTTGAACAGTTTGGATTTGCAATGATACCTTTATGTGATTTTAATGCTTCTTCATTCACTTCAGGAACAACTAATGGAACATTCTCATCCATGCGGTATGCACTTGTATTGTCTACAACAATTGCCCCACGCTTTACTGCTTCTGGAGCAAGTTGTTTTGACACACTTCCACCCGCTGAGAATAGCGCAATTTGAACACCTTCAAAACTTTCAGGAGTTGCTGTTTCGACAATATATTCTTCATCTCTGAACATTACTTTTTTTCCTGCTGAACGCTCAGAAGAAAGCAAAGTTAATTTAGAAATTGGAAAATTACGTTGTTCTAATGTGTGAAGCATTTGTTGCCCCACAGCCCCTGTTGCTCCGACTACTGCTACATGATAACCTTTTGCTTCCATTAAACACTAGCTCCTTCCAGCTATATTTATTTTAAAAATACAGCTACAAATCTTTTACGTACTATTCTATCACAATAATTGTCGAATGGATGAAAAAATTTGATTCTTTGATTGAATTATGAAATTATTCTTCTAAATCTCGAAATTTCTCAACAACAACCGGTTGATATTGTTTTCCTTCTAATGCAGCTAATACAGTATCAAGTAATGCTTCCATTCTTGCAACCATTGAATTTGGTTTTTTATCAGGTGCATCCTGGCCAAATGGAATAAAATATATATCTTTTGTTGCCATTAACCTCATAAGGTTTACTCCATTTAAACCCAGTGCATCATTTGTAGAAATGCCTAAAACAACAGGTCGATGGGTTCTTAAGGTTGCTTTTGCAGCCATCAACACAGGCGAATCAGTGAGTGCATTAGCAAATCTACTCATTGAATTACCTGTTAGTGGAGCGATCACCATACAATCTAACGGAAGTTTAGGTCCTAGTGGTTCTGCTGCAACAATAGAGTCGATCACTTTGTTTCCAGTTAATTCCTCTATTTTTTCAACCCATTCTCCCGCTTTTCCAAAACGAGTTGTTGTGTTCTTCATTGTAAATGTGACGACCGGGATAACATCTGCTCCCTCATCTAATAATGATTTGATTTGTGGATACACTTCCTCATATGTGCAATGAGAACCCGTAATACCAAATCCAATCCGCTTACCTTCTAATTTCATGAAGATAACCCCTTTCCATCTATCTTTAACTCATTTAATAGCTGTGTTAATACATTCGCTACAATTTGCCCGGCTGTTTTTGGTGCCACTATGCCCGGTAATCCTGGAGCTAATAGTGCTTTAATCCCTCTTTTCTCAGCGTATCGAAAATCGGTTCCTCCTGGTTTTGAAGCAAGATCGACAATTAATGTATGTGCCGGCATATTAGAAATCACCTTAGCTGTTACGATCATAGCTGGGATTGTATTTATACACACATCGATGTCTGTTACCTTATCCTCAAGATGATCAATATGAAAAGGCTCAAGGCCCATTTCAGTAATCCTGGCTAAGTCTGCCGTATCTCTCGCACCTACTTTAACTTTCGCTCCTAGTGCAGAGAATGTTCTTGCCACACTCATTCCTACTCTTCCTAACCCTAATACAGCAACAGTTGAGCCATGTATCGTTATATCGGTATGTTGGATGACCATCATGAGCGTTCCTTCAACTGTTGGAATTGAATTGTAGATTGCCACATCATCCCTTTTAAAAAGTTGAACTAATTTTTTATTTGTCGATTGAACGAGATTATCTAAATATGCATTTGAAATACCTGAATAAATGGTACAATGAGAAGGTGTTTGATTAATTAACTCTTCAGTTAAAATAACCTCTTCATTTGAAAAAACAGTTTCTACAATCCCCTCTTGATTCGTACCAGGGATAGGCAAAATAATCGCATCTATTTCTTGAAATGGAACCTCATCCATCTTGACTTTTGTTGCACCAGTAAAGCCATGGTCCAGTTGGTCAAAACCAATGAGAAAAAGCTTTGTATCAAGTTCAGTTAATTTACGGATAACTTCTAGCTGTCTGGCATCACCACCGATTACAGCTACATTTAATCCTGTTAACATATTGTATGTTCACCTTCTTTTGCTTGTGTTTCTGTTATAGTTCCTTGAGATCCTAGGATAACTTACTTCAACATACTATGTAGAAATCGACATATGGGTGAATAAACAGATGAATAAAAAGAAAGAGGATACATATTAAATGGGAGTGATTGAACCTGCAGTTTTATCCAAAAAAAAATCGATTGGCCAAATGCCAATCGAAGAAGTGTAGTTATGATTCGATTTTATCAATTTGTTCATCAGGTATATCAAGAATGATCATATCTGTTCCTATCTTTTTAATATGATGCCATGGAACCCGTATCTCTTGGCCCTGTTTTCTTAAACCAAACCATTTTAACGAAGGGATGATTAGTGTTGTAATTTGTCCCGTTTGTTCATTAATCTCCAAATCAGTTTGACCAAGAACACCTAATCGTTCTGCACGTTTCACATCAACAATTTCTTTTCCGGATAGTTCACTAAGTCTCATGTCCATTCCTCCTTACTACTATCTTATCAATTAACCTCATAAAAAAATGCCTACAATTTATAAGAAAAATAAATCGTAGGCATCTTTAATTAGGATTGAAGTTTTTTTGGTAAAGTACCTTCAGGACTAATAAGAGCAACTGAATAAGTGTCAGTGAATACCTGATTAGCAAGTGTATTCACACTTTCTTCACTTACTTCATTTACTTTTTCAATAATTGAATCTAATGAGCGGTGATAACCAAGTAAAAGCTCATTTTTCCCATTTCGGCTCATTCGGCTGTTCGTGCTTTCCAAACTTAGCATAAGACTACCCTTCATTTGCTCTTTACTATTAGCTAATTCTTTTGCAGTAATACCTTCTGCTTTTAACGTCGCTAATGTTTCCTGAATCGTATCAAACAAGAGATTAAGTTGCTTACTTCCTGTACCGCCATAGATAGTAAGAAGACCGTTATCTTCGTATGAAGAGTGGTATGAGAAAACAGAGTATGCAAGACCTTTTTGTTCACGAACATCTTGGAACAAACGGCTACTCATACTTCCACCCAAAATATTGTTTAGTACGATTAAACTATAAATATCATCATGGCCCACTTCAAGACCGTTAAATCCTATACATAGATGAGCTTGTTCTGTATCTTTTTGTCTAGCCAGTTTTTCGTCATGAAAGCTTGGTTTTTCAAATTCACGTTTCAATGAATTTGTTTCATATGAACCAAAGAGTTTTTCAACTTCTTTAATAAAGCCTTCTGTCACGTTTCCGGCTACAGATACGACCACATTTTCGGGAGTGTAGTGATTGTTCATGTACTCTCTCAATGTGTCACCATTAAAGGAAGCTAAGGTCTCTTCTGTTCCTAATATTGGATATGCTAAAGGATGGCTTCCATATGTAGCTTTGCTTAAAATATCATGAACAATATCATCTGGAGTATCTTCATACATTTTAATCTCTTCATATACAACATTCTTTTCTTTTTTTAATTCATCTTCATCAAAAGTTGAGTTAAAAAACATGTCACCTAGTACATCCAGGGCATAGCTGGCATGATCATCTAGTACTTTAGCATAGTAACAAGTATATTCTTTTGAAGTAAAGGCATTTACTTGACCACCAATACTATCAAAAGATTCAGCTATTTCTCTTGCCGTTCTAGTTTTAGTTCCTTTAAAGAACATGTGCTCAAGAAAATGGGATACCCCGTTATTCTCAAGGCTTTCATTTCGAGAACCTGTTCCAATCCATACACCAATTGCAACAGATCGAACAGTAGGAATATTTTCTAACACAATTCTTACTCCATTTTGACACGTATATTTTTTGATCAAAAGTGTTCCTCCTTCTTAGTTGTTTAATTTGTTTTTGGATTATCTCTAAATAATCGTTCCTCATCAACGAGCATTGACACTGAACCAAAGGAATAACCTTTTTGCTTAATGGACAATATTAATGTTTCTAAACTCTCCGATGTTGAAGATGTTGGATGCATTAAAATGAGTGCACCATTATGAACTTTACCCATTACTCGTGAAACTAACACATGTGGTTCTGGACGCTGCCAATCAATTGTATCCACACTCCACATAACAGTTTTCATTTTCATCTCATCTGCAATTTTTACAACTTCATTTTTAAAACTGCCACTTGGAGGAGCAAACCAAGTTGGGGTAATATCTGTAACCGATTTTATCACTTCATTCGTTTTTGACAATTGCTCTCTTATTTTATTTGCAGAGAGCTGACTCATATCAGGATGTGTATAAGAATGATTTCCTATTTCATGTCCGGCATCAACTATCATCATCGCCATATCAGGGTTTTCTTTCACCCATCTTCCTTCTAGAAAAAAGGTAGCTTTAACATGGTATTTATTTAACGTTTCAAGCATGTCAGGAATATATTCATTTCCCCAAGCTACATTAATAATAAAAGATACCATCGGCTTGTCAGGATGACCTCTATAAATTGGCTCAGCCTTCAAATCCTCAAGGTGTACAGATGGTTTAACTTGTCGATAAACAAGAAGGTTTTCATCAAAAGTGCCCTTCGCCTTCATCTTTTTATATGACTCATCAATATCAACTTCTAATCCATTATACCCCGGGGTAGATTTCCATACTTTATGTATTTCTGCATTTTGAGCTGGAATACTGTATTCCTTGGCTTTAGCTGAAATTTCCTCATACAGCTTATCTTGGTGTTTTGCAACTGTCACATCTGCTTTTTTTATTTGATCAAGATAGGATGTGGTAAATGGATTTTTAATAAAGCCAATGGCTACAGTTATGATGAAAATAAAACCAACAACTTGAATGATTTTCCTTTGCATTATGTATCCCCCTTTTTACTAAAAAATATGTAAAAAGAGGACAAGGTAGAACAAAAATGGTGCTTGTTCCGTAATTGAGTTACAGAAGTATTAAATTGAAAAAGAAGCCTGGTTACCCACGGCCTCCTATCATGTCATCAACCTTGTTGTTCAGGTTGATTTTCTTTTTGTTCCTTAAGAACTGCTTTTCTCGATAAATTTACACGACCTTGTTTGTCAATTTCAGTTACTTTTACTAATAGTTCGTCACCAATTGACACAACATCTTCAACTTTACCGACGCGCTCTTCAGCCAGCTCAGATATATGAACTAAGCCATCTTTTCCACTGAAGATTTCAACGAATGCTCCGAATTTTTCAATTCGTTTTACTTTACCTAAGTACATTTGTCCGACTACAACTTCACGTACTAAGTCTTCGATAATTTTCTTCGCTTTCTGGTTCATTTCTTCATTGACAGAAGAAATGAATACTGTTCCGTCTTGTTCAATGTCAATTTTAACGCCGGTTTCTTCAATGATTTTGTTTATCTGTTTTCCGCTTGGTCCGATAACATCTCGAATTTTATCCGGGTTTATTGCCATCGTTAAGATCTTAGGAGCATATTGTGATAACTCACCTTTTGGTGTAGAGATGGTTGCCATCATTGACTTCAGAATTTCCATACGACCTTTTTTAGCTTGTTGTAAAGCTTCCTCAAGAATTTCACGAGATAAGCCATCAATTTTAATATCCATTTGCAGGGCTGTAACACCTTTTTCAGTTCCAGCTACTTTAAAGTCCATATCACCTAAAGCATCTTCCATACCTTGAATATCTGTTAATACTGTGTAGTGTTCACCTGATTTGACAAGTCCCATCGCAATCCCTGCTACTGGAGCTTTAATTGGAACACCAGCATCCATCATTGCAAGCGTGCTGGCACAAATACTTGCTTGAGAAGTAGAACCATTTGATTCAAGTACTTCTGATACTAAACGGATTGTATATGGAAAGTCTTTTTCAGAAGGGATAATAGGCTCTAAAGCACGCTCTCCTAGTGCCCCATGTCCAATCTCACGACGTCCTGGACCTCTCATTGGTCCAGTTTCCCCAACACTGAATTGCGGGAAATTATAATGATGCATAAAACGTTTTGATTCTTCAATTCCTAATCCATCTAAAATTTGCACATCACCTAAAGCTCCAAGTGTACAAATACTTAACGCTTGTGTTTGTCCACGTGTAAATAAACCTGACCCATGTGTTCTTGAGAGTAGACCAACTTCTGATGAAAGTGGTCTGATTTCATCTACTCCACGTCCATCCGGTCTAATTTTATCCTCTGTAATTAATCGGCGTACCTCTGCTTTCACAAGCTTTGACAATATTTGTTTGACCATTTTGATTGTAGCTTCGTCTGCCTCTTCAGCTTCAAACTTCTCGACAACACTATTTTTCACCGCATTGATTGCATCCTCACGCGCATGCTTTTCCTGAACTTGAATGGCTTGCAGAAGCTCTTTTTCAGCAAGATCACGAATACGTTTTTCTAAATCAGCATCAAGATCAAAAAGCTGAACTTCTTTTTTCTCTTTCCCTACTGCTGCAGCTACTTCTTCCTGGAAAGCAATAAGACGTTTTATTTCATTGTGACCAAACATAATTGCTTCCAACATTGTTTCTTCAGGAACTTCATCAGCACCAGCTTCAACCATGTTGATTGCATCTTTCGTTCCGGCTACTACTAAATGTATATCACTTTGTTCTGCCTGTTCTACATTAGGATTAATAACAAATTCATTATTAATTCTTCCAACTGTAACTCCGGCAATAGGTCCCTCGAAAGGAATATCAGACACACATAATGCTAAAGATGAGCCAAACATTGCTGCCATTTCTGAAGAGCAATCTTGGTCAACACTCATGACAATACTAATAACTTGTACTTCATTTCTAAAGCCGTCAGCAAATAATGGTCTAATTGGGCGGTCGATTAATCGACTTGCTAAAATAGCCTTTTCACTTGGGCGGCCTTCTCGTTTAATAAAACCACCTGGTATTTTACCAACAGCGTATAAACGCTCCTCATAGTTTACTGTGAGTGGAAAAAAATCAAGAGGTTTTGGATCTTTTGACGCAGTAGCAGTACTTAATACAGCTGTATCACCATAACGAATCAGTACAGATCCGTTTGCTTGTTTAGCAAGCTGGCCAACTTCAACTGTTAAGTTTCGACCGGCCCAGTCTATGGAAAACGTTTGTTTATCTTGTCCCATATATGTAAAACTCCTTCTCTTTTTTAATTGCGTTATGTAATAGTATGAACCATTTAATTTCAACATATCAGCATAGTTTTTATATGTAAATAGATTTTCGACAACTTTTAAAAAGCAGCTAATTTATTTACAAAAAAAGGTGTAGAATCATCTATTTTATTGCAGTTTTATATACACTAAAAAAGCGGGAGGAATCCCGCTTTTAAAGTAATTATCGACGTAATCCAAGCTTGTTGATTAACTCACGATAGCGAGTTACGTCTTTATTACGTAGGTAAGTTAATAAGTTACGACGTTTACCTACCATTTTTAATAGACCGCGACGAGAATGGTGGTCTTTTTTGTGAACACGTAAGTGATCGTTAAGATTATTGATGTCCTCAGTAAGGATAGCAATTTGAACCTCTGGAGATCCAGTATCAGACTCATGTGTTTTGTATTGAGCGATAAGTTCGTTTTTACGTTCTTGTGTGATAGCCATCCTTTTCACCTCCTTATTTTGCAAAACCCCAATTACCGAGCAAACGTTGGTGACTCGATTTGCCAAGCAATGGTTTTAAACTACATCAATTAGAATACTATTTTTCTAAAGATAATGCAAGGATTAAACCATCTTTTTCTGAAAGAATTCTTGACTCTGATCTTTATCCTTAGAAATTTGTGTAATTAACTCCTCTACATTATGGAACTTCTTTTCACTTCTTATACGTTTATACCAAAAAACTGATATAATTTCACCATAAATATCACGTTTAAAATCAAAAATATGAACTTCAATACTTGGTTTTACAGCTTTTTCATCTTTAAATGTAGGCTTATACCCAATATTACACACACCCTCATAGACTTGATCTTCCACCTTGATTGAAACTGCATATACACCAGTTGGAGGAAGTAAGAAGGTTTCTTCCACCTCTATGTTTGCTGTTGGAAAACCTATTGTTCTTCCACGTTTATCCCCATGGATAACTGTTCCTGTTGCAAAATGAGGTCTACCAAGTAAGGTTTCAGCATATGCTACATCTCCACTCCGGATGACCTCTCGTATAAGTGAAGAACTTACTTTACGGTCATGATCTGTTAACTTTTCAACTGTTGTATGTAAAAATTGACCTCTTGAATGAAATGGTATAGTCTCCATCGAACCTTTCCCAAGGTGGCCATATGTAAAATCAAATCCAGCAACAACATGTTTAACATTAAGATCAATAATAAATTCATCAACAAATTGTTGAGGTAACAAAGCAGCAAATTCTTGTGTAAATTCTACTACATATAATAGATCTACACCTAGTTGCTCAATTAATTTGATTTTTTCATTTAAAGGTGTTAAGTATTCAATGTCTTCTTGTTTTCTAAGAACTACCAGAGGATGTGGATGGAATGTCATAACAGCACATTTCATTCCAGTGTTCTCCGCAATTTCCTTTGCCTTTAAAATAACCTTTTGATGGCCTTTATGAACCCCATCAAAATACCCCAGGGCCATAACCATCTCATGTTGTTCTGAACGTTCTATATGATGTGGGTGAGACAGGTTAATTTGTTTCACAGTCAACTTCACCTTTTTCAATTATAATGCTGTCAGTAATTAATAAGTACCTTAAGCCTCATTATATAAGACTTTTATCGGCTTCATAAGGTGACTTTTTGTCGGATGCTTTGAATATATAGCTAAACATTGGTGTTCTTCATTAAAGATAGTTATTGGAGAACCAGCTTCTATGTCATGAAATTGTGTTGGTAGCTCTAATACTGCACCATTTTTCACTTTCTCTGCTAGAGTATCATGGATTAGTAGTTTCGGCAAATTATTAAGCGCATTTCCTATTGGGAGTAAATATTTTTGCAGTTCATTTTTTTCAACAGCTTCCTCAATTTGCTCAAATGTAAAACACTCACTTAAATGAAAATTACCTGATTTTGTTCTAATAAGATGTGACATATGTGCCGGAAATCCCAGTCTTTCCCCTATCATGACGGCCAATGTTCTAACATATGTACCTTTTGAACATGTCACACGAAATCGAAATGTAACCAGTCCATCCTTTTGTATTACATCACCAAGCAAAACAAGCTCATTAATTGTAATAAGTCTGGCTGGTCTATCTATTTCAATCCCGGCACGTGCATATTCATAGAGTTTTTTACCATTTACTTTTACAGCCGAATACATTGGCGGAACTTGTTCAATTGTACCGACCATCGATCGTAATACATCTTCAACCATCAATTTCGTTATCGGGGATTCTACACTTTTTCTTTCTACCACTTCTCCCGATGCATCTTCAGTTGTTGTAGAATAACCAATTGTTATTTCAGCCTCATACGTCTTCGTAGCAGCAGTTAAATATTCAACTATTTTTGTTGCTCTTCCAAGACAGATGGGAAGTACACCAGTAACATCAGGATCCAATGTTCCTGTGTGACCAACTTTTTTTGTTTTTGCAAGTCTTCTCATCTTTGCTACACAGTCATGAGATGTCATTCCTGCCGGCTTATTTAATAAAAGCACACCTTCCATTATCATACCTCCGACTTTCAGATATTCAACACAAAAGGGATAGACGAAGGTGTCTATCCCTTTGAAAGGAGTTATTCCTCCTCTTTATTCTCTGCATTTAACTCATGTAGAAGAGTTTCAATTCGATTTCCATAATCAATCGATTCATCAAATTCAAATTGAATTTCCGGTGTTTTTCTCAGGCGAATTCGCTGGCCAATTTCTGAACGGATAAACCCTTTGGCTTTCGCTAGACCTTTTAACGTATTTTGACGTTGTTCTTCATCTCCTAAAACAGATATGAAGACTTTTGCAATTTGTAAATCTCCGGAAACATTTACATCTGTCACAGTAACAAAGCCTATACGAGGGTCTTTAATTTTACGACCAATAATATCCCCTAGCTCTTTTTTCATTTGTTCTCCGACACGGTTTGCTCTTAAGCTCATGTCAATCACCTCTTAACTTAAAACCATTCAAACATTGTAACTGTTCTCTCTATTTCAGGAAAAGAATCAATAAATTGTAACACACGCTGCAATTCTTTCTCTGTTTGCACTTTAGATGTGCTTATAGCTACTATTCCAAATTTCGTATGTTGCCATGTATCCTGATAATCTATTTCAGAAATAGAGACATTGTACTTTTGTTTGATTCTTGTTAGAACTCGTTGTAAAACGGCTCTTTTATCTTTTAATGACTGTGAGTCATAAATCAAACATTCACAATCAACATATCCAATCATTTACGTTCAATTTCTTCCATAACATATGCTTCAATAACGTCGCCTTCTTTGACATCATTGTAATTTTTAATTGTAATACCACACTCATAGTTTCTTGCTACTTCTTTGACATCATCCTTGAAGCGTTTAAGTGTATCAATTTCTCCTTCAAAAATAACGATACCGTCACGGATTAAGCGCACTCCGCTGTCTCGGGTGATTTTCCCTTCTGTTACATAACAGCCTGCAATTGTCCCAATTTTAGAAACTTTGAAAGTTGTACGTACTTCTACTTGACCAATGATTTTTTCTTCAAATTCAGGATCAAGCATCCCTTTCATTGCAGACTCAATTTCTTCTATTACTTTGTAAATGATACGGTGAAGTCGGATATCCACTTCTTCAACGTCAGCAGTTTTCTTAGCACCTGCATCTGGTCGTACATTAAAGCCAATTACAATTGCATTAGATGCTGCTGCCAAAATAATATCTGATTCAGTGATGGCACCAACGCCAGTGTGAATGATTTTAACTCTAACACCTTCAACATCAATCTTTTGTAAAGCGGCCGCTAAAGCCTCAACAGAACCTTGAACATCAGCTTTAACAATTAAATTAATATCTTTAATTTCGCCTTGCTTAATTTGCTCAAATAAGTCGTCAAGACTTAGTTTTGACCCTTCACTTCGTTGTTCATCAAGTTTCTTCTGAGCTCTTGCCTCTCCTACTTGACGTGCTGATTTTTCATCTTCAAATACCATGAACTGATCTCCAGCTAATGGAACATCATTTAAACCAGTAATTTCAACTGGTGTAGAAGGTGCTGCTTCTTTTACACGGCGACCAAGATCGTTCACCATCGCACGAACACGACCAAATGTGTTACCAACAACGATAGGGTCACCAACTTTTAGTGTACCATTTTGAACAAGAAGTGTAGCAACTGAACCTCTTCCTTTGTCCAGTTGTGCTTCAATAACTGTTCCAGTAGCACGACGGTTAGGGTTTGCTTTTAATTCTTCAACTTCTGTTACTAATAAAATCATTTCCAGAAGATCATTGATACCATCACCAGTTAATGCAGATACAGGTACAAAGATAGTATCTCCACCCCATGCTTCCGGTACTAGTCCATGTTCTGTTAATTCCTGCATAACACGATCAGGATTTGCTGTTGGTTTATCAACTTTATTAACTGCAACAATGATCGGTACTTCCGCTGCTTTTGCATGGTTTATTGCTTCAATTGTTTGAGGCATAACACCATCATCAGCTGCTACAACTAAAATCGTAATATCCGTTATTTGAGCCCCTCGAGCACGCATAGTAGTGAAAGCTGCGTGACCCGGTGTATCTAAAAAGGTGATTTTTTGATCATTTGCAACAATTTGGTATGCACCAATATGCTGTGTAATACCACCGGCTTCGCCTTCTGTTACTTTAGTATTTCTTATAGAATCAAGAAGAGTTGTTTTACCATGGTCAACGTGTCCCATAATTGTTACAACTGCTGGACGGATTTCAAGATCCTCCACACGATCTTCTTCTTCATATTTTTCAAATTCTGTTTTTTCAAACACAATTTCTTCTTCAACTTCTACACCGTATTCACCGGCAATTAATTCAATTGAATCTTTATCAAGCTCCTGGTTAATTGTAGCCATCGTACCTAATAAAAGAAGTTTTTTAATAATCTCTGAAGGCTCTTTTCCAAGTTCACCAGCTAGCTCACCAACAGATAAGCTACCTGAAAACGTAATTTTCTCTGGTAGTTCTTTCTTTGGTTTAGGTTGCTGAAAACTTTGATTACCTTTATTTTTTTTATTATTCTTTTTCCCTTTTTGATTAGAAGGCTTGTTTCCAGGCTGATTTGCTTTTTTGTTTTGATTATTTTGAGTTTGTTTTTTGTTATTTGAAGGCTTTTGTGCATTATTTGTATTGTTTGTTTTATTTGTATTATTTGTATTATTTGTATTATTTGTATTATCCACTTGTTTCCCCGGTTTCTTTGTTGATTCATTTTTTGTGCTTTCATTGTTCGTTGCTTTATATTTTTGATCAAGCTTTGTAATAACATCATTTTCAATTGTTGACATATGATTATTTACTTCTACGTTCATTCCTTTCAACGTAGTAATAATGTCTTTGCTAGATACATTCGTTTGTTTCGCGTATTCATATACTCTCATTTTTGACATACGTTCACCCCCAAGAATATTAATCGAGCAAGGTTTTTAACTTTGCAGCAAAGCCTGCATCATTTATCGCTACAACGACTCTCGCTTCTTTCCCGATTGCTTGCCCTAACAGGTAGCGATCTTCAACCAATTTAAAGGGGACCTGATAAAACTTACATTTATCTGTTACCTTTTTCATTGTATTAGCGGATGCATCTTGTGAAAGAAGAACAAGCTTAGCTTTTTGTTGTCTAATCTCTTTAACAACAAGTTCCTCTCCCGAAATAACTTTTCGTGCTCGATTTGCTAAGCCCAATAAGGACGTCCATTGTTGCTGCTGTTTCATTTATTTAATGCTTCTCCTTCTCAGCCAATTGGATCAACTCTTCATATATTGATTCATCTACATTAGCTTTAAGATGATTGGCAAGAATATTTTTCTTTTTCGCAAGCTGGATGCTCTCTTTGTCAAGAGTGATGTAAGCACCTCGTCCGTTCTTTTTACCGGTTAAGTCGACAGAGACATCGCCTTCCTTTGACCGGACAACACGGACCAGCTCTTTCTTACTTCTCATTTCTCCTGTTGCTACACATTTACGCAAAGGAATTTTGCGATTGTTCATGTGATTTCACCTCTTATTCACTAAGCTCAGGTTCTTGAACACTTGTCAAAAGCGGTTCATCATCATCAACATCCAAGATTGATTCTTTTGCTTGAACTGGATAAATCCCTGCTTTTTCTGCATCAGATTCACTCTTAATGTCGATTTTCCATCCAGTCAATTTTGCAGCTAAGCGAGCATTTTGTCCCCGCTTTCCAATTGCTAATGATAGTTGATAGTCAGGTACAATGACTGTTGTTGCTTTTTCTCCTTCATCAACTAGCACCTCGACTACTTTTGACGGACTAAGTGCATTGGCAACGAACTCTACAGGATCCTGAGACCATTTGACAATATCAATTTTTTCACCTTTAAGCTCATTTACAATCGCTTGTACACGTTGGCCTTTTGGGCCGACACAAGAGCCGACGGGATCAACTTCAGGATTTTCAGAATGAACAGAAATTTTTGATCGGTCACCTGCTTCACGGGATACAGATTTGATCTCAACTGTACCATCATATATTTCAGGAACCTCAATTTCGAACAATCTTTTAAGTAAGCCCGGATGTGTTCGTGAAACGAAGATCTGTGGCCCTTTTGTTGTTTTTTCAACTTTTGTAATAAATACTTTAATCCGGTCATGTGGTCGATATGTTTCGTTAGGCATTTGTTCACTCACAGGTAAGAGTGCCTCAATTTTCCCTAAACTTACATAAATAAACTTATTATCAATACGTTGAACAATACCTGTCATGATATCTTCTTCACGATCGATAAACTCACCATAAATAACTCCGCGTTCAGCTTCCCTTACACGTTGAGTCACAACCTGTTTAGCAGTTTGAGCTGCTATGCGGCCAAAGTCTTTAGGAGTTACTTCCATTTCAATAACATCATTCACTACATAGTTCGGGTTAATACTTTGTGCTTCACCAAGTGAAATTTCTAAACGAGGATCATAAACCTCATCAACAACATCTTTTCTGGCAAACACTTTCATAGTTCCTGTTTCACGATTTAAATCAACACGGACATTTTGAGCTTGATTGAAATTACGCTTATATGCAGAAATTAACGCCGCTTCAATTGCCTCAATAATAATTTCTTTGCTAATGCCTTTTTCCTTTTCTAAAATTGTTAAGGCATCTAATAATTCACTACTCATTTTAACGGCTTCCCCCTTAAAAAATAAGCTTCATGTTAAACTACTTTTGTCTCATCTTTCATGAAATTTAGAAGAGACTATTGTAAGGTTATAAATAGCCAAGGTTATTCCTTGTCTATATTCAAAAGGTGACAGCAAGACGAGCTTTAGCCACTTTATTATAAGGGATTTCAACTTGTTTCTTTCTAGTTTTAATCGTTACAGTGACTGTAAGCGTTTGACCATCGAAATCAGTTAAGACACCTTCAATAACCTTTTCTCCATTGATAGGCTCATATGTTTTGATGTGGACTTGTTTTCCGATTGCTTTTTTAATATCAGACTCTTTTTTTAATGGTCTCTCGGCACCAGGTGAAGAAACCTCTAAAAAGTAGTTATGCTGAATCGGATCTAATTCATCAAGCTTTTCACTTAATCGCTCGCTTACAATTCCACATTCTTCAATATCAATACCTGTTTCAGAATCAATGAATAATCGTAGAAACCAATTAGAACCTTCTTTTACAAATTCAATATCAACTAATTCAAGGTTCATGTCCTCTAATATAGGTGAGACTAATTGTTCAACGATTTCTGTTACTTTTTTGCTCATTCTTTTCCTCCTTGTAAGAAAAGCGCTTTGCCAAGTTTAAAATATCTCATCATTTTTACTACGAGGCGGGACTTCATTTGCGCTACTTTACATTTGAACAATAGCAGTTAACACCTTTAGCTGCTGAAAAACCCTGCCTTGTGAGCAGGGAATGGTATGTAGTATACTATCCGAATGACGAGGGCCATTACAATACGAAAGAGTGGGTGATTACCCCACTCTTTTCCTCTGCTTATCGCTAGCATTTCCATTAAAAGCATAACATAACCATACTTTTTATGCAAATTATTTAGAAAAGCGAAAGCGACCGGTTAGCGACCTATGAATAATCTAAAAGCCAGATTAAAATAAAGATAATTGATTTTGATCTGGTAACTCATCAAGGCAACCATGGTTATTAAGATACTCAATGATGGTTTTTGACACTTTTCCACGTTGCTGTAAATCCTCTTTAGAGAGGAATTCACCGTCTCCTCTAGCTTTCACAATGTTTATTGCAGCGTTTGTTCCTAGTCCGGGAATTGAATTAAATGGTGGTATTAAACTGTTACCATCAATAATAAACTCATCTGCACTTGAACGATAAAGATCAACCTTTTGAAATGAGAACCCTCTCTCACACATTTCCAACGATAACTCGAGCACCGTTAGAAGGTTTTTCTCTTTTGGTGAAGCTTCTAATCCTTTAAGATTAATTTCTTCAATTTTTGCACGGATTGGTGTTGGACCTTTTACCATTGTATCGATATCAAAGTCATCAGCACGAACTGTAAAGTAAGCTGCATAATATAAAAGTGGTAAATGAACCTTGAAATAAGCTATTCGAACTGCCATTAATACATAAGCAGCAGCATGGGCTTTAGGGAACATATATTTGATCTTTAAGCAAGAGTTAATATACCATGAAGGGACTTCATTTTTTTTCATTTCCTCTTCCATTTCTTCTGTCAGCCCTTTACCTTTACGAACAGATTCCATAATTTTAAAAGCAAATGATGGTTCAAGACCTTGATAAATTAAATACACCATAATGTCATCACGACAACCAATTACTTCACTTAGTGTACAAGTCTTGTTATGAATAAGTTCTTGCGCATTTCCAAGCCATACATCCGTTCCATGTGACAGACCTGATATTTGTACTAATTCAGAAAATGTTGTCGGCTTTGTATCTTCTAACATTTGGCGGACGAATCTAGTTCCGAATTCCGGTATTCCAAGGGTTCCGGTTTTACACATAATTTGTTCCTCAGTTACACCAAGTGATTCCGTACCACTAAAGATTTTCATAACTTCAGGGTCATCAGTTGGAATGGTCTTAGGATCAATACCACTTAAATCTTGAAGCATACGAATAACGGTAGGATCATCGTGTCCAAGGATATCAAGTTTTAACAAGTTATCGTGGATGGAGTGGAAATCAAAATGAGTTGTTCTCCATTCTGATCCTGTTGCGTCAGCAGGATACTGAATTGGTGAAAAATCAAATATATCCATATAATCAGGTACTACGATAATTCCACCGGGGTGTTGGCCTGTTGTTCTTTTTACACCGGTACAGCCTTGAACTAGGCGATCAACCTCAGCACCACGATAGATTAGATTACGATCATTCGCATACCCTTTCACATAACCATAAGCCGTTTTTTCTGCAACAGTCCCTATCGTACCTGCACGGAAGACATTATCCTCACCAAAGAGAACTTTTGTATAGTTATGGGCTGTTGGCTGATATTCACCTGAGAAGTTCAAATCAATATCGGGAACCTTGTCTCCTTTAAATCCAAGGAAAGTTTCGAACGGTATATCATGTCCATCTTTTGTATATTGAGCCCCGCATTTCGGACATTCTTTGTTTGGTAAATCGAATCCGGAACCAACTGATCCATCATTAAAAAATTCAGAATGCTGACATTCAGGGCAAACATAATGAGGGGGCAATGGGTTAACCTCAGTAATTTCTGTCATTGTTGCCACAAAGGACGAACCGACAGAACCACGGGAACCTACTAGATATCCATCATCAAGAGATTTTTTTACCAACTTATGAGAAATTAAATAAATAACCGCGAAACCGTGTCCGATAATACTTTTTAATTCTTTCTCTAAACGGGCTTCTACCAATTCTGGAAGGTTTTCACCATATATACTTCTTGCCATTGAGTAACTCATTTCACGGATTTCTTCATCAGCACCCTCAATTTTCGGAGTATACAGGTCATCCTTTATTGGTTTTATTTCTTCAATCATATCAGCAATTTTATTTGTATTTTCTATGACAATTTGTTTCGCTTTTTCACTACCTAGAAATGAAAAGCATTCAAGCATTTCATCTGTTGTGCGGAAGTGAACATCAGGCAGCTCATGGCGGTTCAATGGATTGGCTCCACCTTGAGAACTCACCAATATTTTTCGGTAGACTTTATCAACTGGATTTAGATAATGTACATTTCCAGTTGCAACAACAGGTTTTTCAAGTTTTTCTCCAAGTTTAACAATGTTTGTGACAATCTCTTGCAGAGATGCCTCGTCTTTAATGTAGTCAAGTGCAATAAGATGCTTATACACATCCAAAGGGTGTACTTCCAAATAATCGTAATAGGCCGCTATTTCTTCAACTTCCTCGGGAGATTTTTGCATCATCCCTTCAAAAACCTCTCCCTTATCACATGCCGATCCAATAATTAGACCTTCGCGATACTTATTTAATTGAGAACGAGGTACACGAGGTACACGATAGAAATAATTAAGATGAGAAATTGAAACTAATTTAAATAGATTCTTTAACCCTGTTTCATTTTGAGCAAGTACTGTCGCGTGGTATGGGCGAGAACGTTGATAAGCATTGCCTTTTCCCATATTATCATTAAATTGATTATGGAACTCAATTCCTTTTTCAGCAGCATCCTTCAACATTTTTATTAACAAGTAGCCAGTTGCTTCTGCATCATATATGGCACGGTGATGTTGAGTAAGCTCGATATCAAATCTCTTACAAAGAGTGTTAAGACGATGATTTTTCAGTTCCGGATATAAAAAGCGACCAAGCTCTAAAGTATCTATAACAGGATTTTTAGCTTTTTCTTCACCTAGAAGCTTTTTGTATCCTACATTTAGAAACCCCATATCAAAGCTGGCATTATGAGCAACTAAAATGTCCTGGCCAATCCATTCCTTAAACTTCCGTAAAACGATATCAACATTAGGAGCATCTCTTACCATATCGTCTGTAATGCCGGTTAGTTCAATCGTTGTGGCCGAAAGAGGATGATGTGGATTAGCAAACGATTCAAATCGATCAACAATTTCTCCATTACGTACTTTAACTGCAGCAAGCTCAATTATCGTATCATAAACAGCAGAAAGCCCAGTTGTTTCAACATCAAATACGACAAATGTTTCATCTGGCAAGTAGCGGTTATCATCGTTATATGCAATAGGAACTCCGTCATCAACTAAATTGATCTCGACACCGTATAAAATTTTAATACCATTCTTTTTTCCTGCTGAATAAGCTTCCGGGAATGATTGTGCAACAGCATGGTCTGTTAATGCAATTGCAGTATGCCCCCATTTTTTCGCTTGCTCTACATGTTTGCTAATAGATGTGACAGCATCCATCTGACTCATAGGTGAATGCAAATGCAACTCTACTCTTTTTTCACCTTCAGGAGTACGGTCTTGTCTTTCTTGTGGAGAAATCTCATTAATATCATTTGCTATCATTACTAGGTCACGGACAAATGTATCATTTTGAATACTTCCACGTACTTTCAGCCACATGCCTTTTTTAACTGCTTGTACCAATACGGCATCTTCTTTATCTCTTGCAAACATTTTGACTAGTATTGAGCTTGTGTAGTCAGTGATTTTGAACGTTAATAATGTTCTACCGCTTCGAAGCTCTTTTGTCTCAGCATCAAATACATAACCTTGAATCGCAATTCTCCGCTCTTCATCCTCAATTGATGCCATTGTTCTTATCTCTTCATCGTCTTTTATTGTATAACCAATCGTCAGTGGACCTGTTAACTCCGGCTGACTTGACTCTTCCTTCTCAGCGTTTTCCATATCAGTTAAAGCTTGAAGCCCTCTTGCCTTATCCTCTTGAAGCTTTTGCTCCTGAAATTGCTTAATTTCCTCTTCAGTTACGGCCACTGTCGTATCTAATAGAAATGCCGGGAAGCCGAACTGTTGAAAGCTTTCCTGAATTAATGAAGCATATTTACGCTTTATTGTCATTGCTTCTGTATCGGTTTTCGTTTTCACAATGACTTTCACTCCTTGAAGAGTGGGCTTTTGTTCATTAAGCAGTGCTAACATTGGCGGTGAAATCCCATCCATTTCCTGAATACAAATTGACCAATAATCTTGAACTAACTTTTCATCAAAAGTAGTGTCTCTTGCTTCAAAACTAAATGAAACATCTGCTATATGTGAAAAGGCTTTTGATAATTTTGTATGAAATAAATGGTATACATTGAAGGGCAATATCTTTTCAAACTGAAAATGGAAATGCCATTTCTTTGATTGTTTATGAACAGTTAAACGAGCAATTGAACCATTTCTAAAATGGACAACTGCAGCATCCTCTGTAAGATTTATTTGCTGAAGCAAAAGTTGAAATCGATCAACTTGGTTTGCTTGCATATCCATTTTTGTTCCCCCTCTCAAATAAGCATAGAGATTGTTCTTTCACAATTGAAGAGGCTGCCTCATTTTAGACAATTCCTAAAAGGAAATAGTCCTGTTAAATCGAGTCAGCCTCTTCTTGTCATTTTATTATTTTAACATGGTTTTAACTTAGGAGTAAGCTTTTTTAGTTTCCAAGTAGTTCGGTTATTTTAACTTGAAGATCATTTATTGATACTTCAAATGATTCACCAGTTTTACGAAGTTTCACTTCAACAATGCCTTCATCAGCTTTTTTCCCCACTGTAATACGCACTGGTATTCCGATAAGATCTGAATCTGCGAATTTTACTCCTGCACGTTCTTGACGATCGTCTAGAAGCACTTCATATCCGTTTCGGGAGAAATTCGAGTATAATGTTTCCCCCAGATCCCTTTGTGTATCATTCTTTACGTTTACTGGGATGATGTGTAATTGGAATGGAGATACTGAATCCGGCCACAAAATTCCATTTTCATCATTATTTTGTTCAATAATTGCGGCTAACGTTCTTGATACTCCAATTCCATAGCAGCCCATAATCATGGGTTGAGAACGGCCATTTTCATCTAAAAATGTCGCATTCATAGCATTACTATATCGAGTTCCTAATTTAAACACATGACCTACTTCAATACCCTTTGCAAATTTAATCGTTCCCTCACCGTCAGGAGAAGCATCTCCTTCCTGGATAAAACGAAGATCTACAAATTGAGACACTGTTGCATCACGATCAATATTTACACCTGTATAATGGAATGGCTCTTCGTTTGCTCCGCACACACCATTAACAATACAAGCAACTGCGTGATCTGCAATTACTTCCACTTGATCTGATACATTAATTGGACCGACATAACCCGGAGTACAATGTAACACTTCTTTTGTTTCCTCTGCAGTTGCCAATTCAACAACAGAAGCTCCATATACATTTTTAACCTTAATATCATTTACTTCATGATCACCACGTACAAGCACAAGGACAAATTTTTCGTCAACTTTGAATAAAACTGATTTAATGCATTTTTCTTTTGAAACTTCTAGAAAACCAGAAACCTCTTCAATCGTTTTTTGGTTTGGCGTTTCAATTTTCTTTAGATCTACAAATGCTTCACTACTTTTCTCATATGTTGTGATAACAGGTGCCATCTCGATGTTTGCAGCATACTGAGATGTATCAGAATAGGCAATTGTATCTTCCCCAATATCAGATAAAACCATAAATTCATGTGTATCCGTTCCACCCATTGCACCTGAATCAGCAATAACTGCTCTAAAATCTAATCCACAACGCGAGAAGATATTCTGATAGGCTGTAAACATTTTTTGATAGCCTTCATCCAAACTCTCATTTGTTGCATGGAATGTATATGCATCTTTCATAATAAATTCACGTCCTCGTAATACTCCAAATCGCGGACGCTTTTCATCACGAAATTTTGTTTGAATTTGATATAAAGCCAAAGGAAGACGTTTATATGATTTTACTTCATCTCTAACAAGGCTTGTAATCATTTCTTCATGAGTAGCTCCAAGTGCAAATTCCCTATTATGGCGATCTTTTAATCTCATTAATTCTGGTCCGTAGGAATACCAACGTCCAGATTCTTGCCATAATTCACTTTGTTGTAGAGCGGGCATTAATAATTCCGAAGCCCCTGCCTTGTCCATTTCTTCACGTACTATTTGTTCGATTTTTTTCAGAACTTTGTGCGCTAAAGGTAAGTAGCTATATACACCACTCGTGTTTTGTCTAATAAATCCTGCTCTCAGCATAAGCTGATGGCTTTTCACTTCAGCATCAGCCGGAACTTCTCTAAGAGTAGGAATAAACGTCATACTTTGTTTCATTACGAGCACCTCTATTTTAAATTAACTTTTGTTTATAGAAATAAGCGTTGGATATCATTCCACGTCACAACTAACATTAACAGCATTAATAACGAGAAACCGATAAAATGAACGATACCTTCTTTTTGTCGATCGATAGGCTTTCCTCTTAATGCTTCAATAAATAAAAATAATAAACGTCCACCATCTAAGGCCGGAATAGGTAATAAATTTACAATACCTAAATTAATACTCAACAGAGCAGCCCATCTTAAGAGGTTCGTAGTACCTGACTCAGCAACTTGATCTGTCATGTCATAAATACCGACAGGTCCTGATAGCATATCGATTGAAAATTGACCAGTTACAAGCTTCCCAAAACTAATTAATATTTCTTTTGTCCAAGTAAATGTTTCAACAAATCCATATTTGAGGGAGCTTCCAAAAGATTTATCAACAGGATTATACGCACCAATGCGCCCAATCACATTCTCGCCTACTTTTGTTGCTTCAGGGATCACTTCATAGCTTAACATTTCACCATCACGTTCAACTTCAAAGGTTAATTCCTTGTCAGGACTTTCCTGAATAATTGAAACGACACTTTCCCAAGTAGAAGTTGCTTCTCCTTCAATCGAATGAATGACATCCCCTTCTTGTAGTCCAGCTTTATTCGCGGAACCATCTGATGTTAACTCACCTAATTTGGCTTCATTAACCGGCGCTCCTTGGATAAATCCAAGAGAAAACAAAATAACGAATGCCAGGAGGAAATTCATAAAGGGACCAGCAAAAATTGCTGCAATCCTTTGACCAACCGTCTTGGATTGGAACTGTCGGTTAAAAGGAGCAATTTGTGTTTGTTGTCCATCCACAATGAAATAAGACGTTTCACTTACTTCGAACCTTTTTAAAAATTCATCTTCCCCATGCTCATAACCCGAAATGAACATGCTATGCTCCAAATCTACATTTTCAACTTCAATGATTCTAGCATTTGGATATTTTTCTTTGTTATTTAATATGATTTTTTCTACTATTTCTTCTTTATTAAAAAGTAAGCCCACATTATGACCCGGCTTTACTTCAATTACCTCGGGATCTTCTCCAGCCATTCGGACAAAACCGCCAATTGGCAGTAGACGAATCGTATAAACTGTTTCATTCTTCTTGAAGGATAATATCTTAGGACCAAAGCCTATTGCGAATTCCCGACAAAGGATGCCTGCTCGATTCGCAAGTATTAAATGGCCGAGCTCATGAAAGAAAACCAGAGCACCGAAAATAAGAACAAACGCTATCACTGTATTCATTTTGTATGACCACCTTTATGAGATTAATGTTTGTACAAAATTTCGAGTTTGTTGATCAACTTCCTGAATTTCCTCCAACCCAGGATGTGCGATGTTCTCATGCTTATCCATTGCTCTTTCAATAAATTCCTCAATTTGAAGAAACTTAATTTTCCCATTTAAAAATGCAGCTACAGCCTCTTCATTTGCTGCATTTAGAACCGTTGGCATTGTTCCACCTATTTTACCTGAATCATAGGCAAATTGTAAGCATTTGTATCTGTTAAAGTCTGCTTTTTCAAAGTGTAATTTCCCAACTTCCCATAATTCCAGTCTCTTCGAATTTTTCACTTGAAATCGATTAGGGAAAGTTAAAGCATATTGAATTGGAACTCTCATATCAGGTGTTCCTAATTGTGCAATAGTACTGTGATCTTGAAATTCGACCAAGGAATGAATGATACTTTCTTTATGTAATAAGACATCTATTTTTTCATAAGGAATGTCAAAAAGCCAATGAGCTTCTATAACCTCTAAACCCTTATTCATCATTGTTGCAGAATCAATTGTAATCTTTGCACCCATTGACCAGTTAGGATGATTAAGTGCTTGCTCCACTGTTACATCTGTTAGTTCTTCTCTTGTTTTATCACGAAAACTTCCTCCTGAAGCAGTAACAATCAGCCTTTCGATATTTTTGGGGTTTTCACCTTGGAGGCATTGAAAAATTGCTGAATGCTCACTGTCTACTGGTAAAAGATCAACACCATATTTTCTAGCATGTTCTGTTACTAGATGACCTGCTGTTACGAGAGTTTCCTTGTTTGCTAAGGCAATCGTAATTTTGTGTTCGATTGCCTTTAATGTAGGGACCAGACCAACACTACCGACAACAGCATTAACCAAACAATCTACTCCATCGAAAATAGCTGCTTGTATTAGAGCGTTCTGCCCATAACCGATCTTTACCTCTTCATTTGGTATTTCTAATTTTAATTTTTCATATGTTTCTTTATCCTTAACAGCTACAAAACGCGGCTGAAATTGACGAATAATGTTAATTCCAGATGAGATATTGCTTCCAAAAGACATGGAAATCAATTTAAATTGATCTGGGTGTGCTTTGATTACATCCAATGTTTGTAAACCTATTGATCCTGTAGCACCCAAAAGACTAATTTTTTTCACGAAGTCACTTCCAATCAAAAATGAAATACGTTTGCTTGGACTTATAAACTAAATAGGATACTTAAAAAATGCATTAAAGGTAAAACAAATAATAAACTGTCAAAACGATCAAGAATTCCTCCGTGTCCAGGGAGGATAGTCCCTGAATCCTTTACTTGATAGTGTCGCTTAAATGCAGATTCAACAAGATCTCCTATTTGTCCAAAAATTGAGAGGAAAACGGTCATAATTATAACAATTACATAATTATCAAACACGTTTGTAAAATACTGATAGATACATGCAAAAATAGCCGCAAATACCACGCCACCTAGTGCACCCTCTATTGTTTTATTTGGACTTATTTCAGGCCAAAGTTTATTTTTCCCCAATGATCGTCCAACAAAATATGCACCTGAATCTGTCACCCATATTAAAAGTAATGCATAAAACACATGATTTAAATCAATATTTCTTGTCTCAATAAAAAAGTAAAATCCAATACCTAAATAAAATACAGCGATTACTACAAATCCTACGTCATCAAAGGTGAATTTATTTTTTGCCAGAACTGTATATGTCAAAAGTAACAAAAGCCCGAGCAATGCAAATTCAGCTTTTGAGAAAATTAAATCATTTATTAATGATATATAAGAATTTGGTATTAATAGAACCCATAATATTAATAAACTAATGAACCCGGGAAAACTTGCCAGCGATATTTTTTTCATTCGTAATAATTCATATAATCCGATTGACGCAAGCAAATAAACAAATATCGTAAACGGCAGTTTCCCGTAAATAACAAATGGAAGAAATAAAGCAGCAGCTATAAAAGCTGTTAAAATTCGTTGTTTCATTTTTTTACTTCATCACCTTTATACGCCACCAAATCTGCGGCCTCTATGTTGATATGTGTGAATGGCTTGTAATAAACATTGCTCATTAAAATCAGGCCAAAGTACATCAGTAAACCAAAATTCTGTATAAGCAAGCTGCCATAGCATAAAATTACTTAATCTTATTTCCCCGCTTGTTCTAATTAACAAATCAGGGTCAGGTAGTGTTTGTGTCATTAAATAATTCGAAAAAATACCTTCATCAATTTCTTCTTTTTTTAATTTTCCTGATTCTACCTGTTTAACAATGTCCTTTACTGCAGCAATGATTTCCGTACGGCTGCCATAGTTTAATGCAAAATTCAAAATAAGCCCATCATTATCTTTCGTTTCCTCAATTGCTTTATTCACAGCTTTTAATGTGTGCATTGGAAGTTTATTCTTATCTCCCATTACACGAACCTGAACATTTTCTTCAATTAATTCAGGTAGAAAAGTAGTCAGAAATTCCTCCGGTAATTTCATTAAATACTCTACTTCAACCTTCGGCCGTTTCCAGTTTTCAGTTGAAAATGCATATAATGTAAGAGCATTAACCCCCAGAGCATTAGCCTGCTTAGTAACTCTTCTTACAACCTTCATACCCTCATGATGGCCGGCAATTCTTGGAAGTGCACGTTTTTTCGCCCATCTCCCATTACCATCCATTATGATCGCAATATGGTTGGGTATTTCCCCCTTTAATAGTTCCTCTTGATTTATTATTTGTTCGTTGGATAGATCAGGAGATCCTCTCCATTTTTTAAATATGTTGAGCATGTGATTCCTCCATCACCCAATAATTCCTGTTTCTCATTTTACTTTGATGACGTTAACAGTATTAACAAAAAAACCCCCTGTAAACATTAGAGGGTCTTTTCATACCTATTGTACATATTTTTTGTCGATTAGGAAACTGAAAATTTCCATAAGCGAATGGAATTTTAGAATTCAATTCACGAATGAATTAAACTTCCATAATTTCTTTCTCTTTATCTTTAGCAACTTGGTCAATTTTAACGATGTATTCATCAGTTAATTTTTGTACATTTTCAGTATTGTTACGTAATTCATCTTCTGTGATCTCACCATTTTTTTCAAGCTTTTTCAACTCATCATTGCCATCACGTCTAATATTTCTAATCGCAACTTTTGCTTCTTCACCATATTTTTTAACCAATTTAACAAGATCTTTTCTTCTTTCTTCAGTTAACGCAGGAATTGATAAGCGAATTAAAGAACCATCGTTAGCAGGTGTTAAACCTAGATCTGATTTTAAAATTGCTTTTTCAATATCACCAAGAACAGTTTTGTCATATGGTTGAATGACTAATAGGCGTGCTTCCGGGACACTAATAGAAGCAAGTTGATTAACAGGTGTAGGTGCACCGTAGTAGTCAACAGAAATTTTATCAAGAAGATTTGCACTTGCACGCCCAGCCCTTACAGACGCTAATTCACGACTTAAAGAACCAACAGCTTTTTCCATTTTTTCTTTTGTGTTTGCTAATACTTGTTTAGCCATGATTATTTCCCCCTAACAATTGTTCCGATATTTTCACCAGTTACGGCACGTTTAATATTTCCTTCTTCCATAATTGAGAAAACAATTAACGGTATATCATTGTCCATACATAGAGATGATGCAGTAGAATCCATAACTGCTAAACCTTCTTTAAGAACATCCAAGTATGATAGTGTCTCATATTTTACTGCATCTTTATCAACACGAGGATCTGCACTGTATACACCATCAACATTGTTTTTAGCCATTAGAATTACATCGGCCTCAATTTCCGCAGCACGTAGAGCAGCCGTTGTATCAGTTGAGAAGTAAGGATTTCCTGTTCCAGCTGCAAAAATCACAACTCGTTTTTTCTCGAGGTGACGAATTGCTTTTCTTCGTATGTAAGGTTCTGCAACCTGCCTCATTTCAATCGATGTTTGTACTCGTGTCTGAATACCTTGTGTTTCAAGGCTATCTTGTAAAGCCAAGGAATTCATCACAGTCGCAAGCATTCCCATATAATCAGCAGTTGCACGATCCATTCCCATTTCACTGCCGATCTTTCCACGCCAGATGTTTCCACCGCCTACAACAACCGCAACTTCCACATCTAATTCTGCAATTTCTTTCACTTGTTTTGCAATTGATTGTATAACAGATGGATTTATTCCAAAACCATTGTCACCTGCAAGTGCTTCACCACTTAATTTAAGTACAATACGTTGATACTTAGGTTTACTCATGATTACCTCCAACTCTCTATCTGCTCTTAATTTACATGTCCTACATTTATCTTGTGTTCATCTCGAAAAGAAGGGAACACTGGCTGTGTTCCCTTTCTCCATTATAAGAAAATCTTCTCTAGTTTAAACACAAAATTATATCAATGTGTTTACTATTATTTTTTAACTTGGCTCATTACTTCTTCAGCGAAGTTATCTTGACGTTTCTCGATTCCTTCACCAACTTCATAACGGATGAAAGTTTTTACAGTTGCGCCTTTAGACTCAACAAATTGTTTTACTTTTTGATCAGGATTTTTAACAAAGCTTTGATCTAATAAGCAAATTTCTTCAAAATACTTACCAAGACGTCCTTCAACCATTTTAGCAACGATGTTTTCCGGTTTACCTTCGTTCAATGCCTGCTCAGTTAAAACTTTACGCTCATGCTCAGCTTCTTCAGCAGAAACTTGGTCACGTGAAACATATTTTGGGTTAACAGCAGCAGCATGCATCGCAACATCTTTAGCAGCCTCTTCATCAGTTGTACCTTCTAATAGTGTTAATACGCCAATACGTCCGCCCATGTGAAGGTATGCACCGAAAGCATCATTATCAGTTTTCGATAATACTGAAAAACGACGAAGAGTGATTTTCTCACCAATTTTTGCAATTGCTGAGTTAATGTAATCTGCTACTGTAGTTCCATTACTCATTGTTTCAGCTAAAGCAGCTTCAGCATCAGCAGGTTTCTTTTCTAATAAGAAATCAGCTAATCCGTTAATCAATTCTTTGAAACCTTCATTTTTTGCAACGAAGTCAGTTTCAGAGTTTACTTCAAGGATAACAGCTTCATTTCCGTTTACTTTCACTAGAGTAGAACCTTCGGCTGCAATACGATCAGCTTTTTTGGCTGCTTTCGCAATACCCTTTTCACGAAGATAGTCAATTGCTTGATCCATATCTCCATTTGTTTCAGTTAACGCTTTTTTACAATCCATCATTCCAGCGCCAGTTTTTTCACGTAATTCTTTAACCATTTGAGCAGTTACTGCCATAACGGTATTCCTCCTTAAGGTCATATAGGTTTGGGTTACACTAAATCATTCAATAAAAATAGAATGTTCTCATCATTATGTTAGGTTACATCTTATGCTGTAATACATAACATATTGGATTATTCACTTAGTATGTAGCTTGCTTTAAAAAAAGGTGATAAAAGGTCAAATCCCCTTATCACCTTTTGCACATTAAGCAGGTGTTACTGTTTCTTCACCTTGTTTAGATTCTAAAATTGCATCTGCAATTTTTGCAGTAAGAAGTTTTACAGCACGAATTGCATCATCATTTGCAGGAATTACATAATCAATTTCATCCGGATCACAGTTTGTATCAACGATACCAACGATCGGAATGTTTAATTTACGAGCTTCTGCAACAGCGATGCGCTCTTTACGAGGATCGATAATGAATAATGCATCTGGTAATTGCTTCATGTCTTTAATTCCGCCTAGGAATTTTTCAAGACGCTCAAGCTCTTTGTTTAGTTGTACTACTTCTTTTTTAGGAAGTACTTCAAAAGTACCATCTTCCTGCATTCTTTGAATATCTTTTAAACGTTTGATACGTTTTTGGATTGTTTCAAAGTTAGTTAATGTACCACCTAACCAACGTTGGTTTACAAAGTACATACCAGAACGTTCTGCTTCTTCTTTCACAGAATCTTGCGCTTGTTTTTTCGTACCTACGAAAAGAATTGTACCACCTTCAGCTCCAAGTTCTTTAACGAATTTGTAAGCTTCTTCAACCTTTTTAACAGTTTTTTGAAGGTCGATGATGTAAATTCCGTTACGCTCTGTAAAGATGTAACGTTTCATTTTTGGGTTCCAACGGCGAGTTTGGTGACCGAAGTGAACACCAGCTTCAAGCAATTGCTTCATAGAAATTACTGACATGTGTTTGTTCCTCCTAAATGGTTTTTGATCTCCTCCGCTTATATCATCTTTAAGCATAACTGTTCTTTTTAAGCATATGATGTAAAAATAACAGCACCAATACTTAAATCTATAAGCGTGTGTAATAACACCAAAAATTAATATACCACATTGAAATATGACAATCAAGAGTAAAGTGAAGAAACTTTACAGGTTCATCATAACTTTGTCATATAATATAGAGAATAGTCTATAATTGGCGGAATTTAAGAAGTAGTTCAACTTCTGTCTTTCCTTTATTTAACCTTTTTGCAATCTGTTCAACAGTATATCCTTGTTTATAAAGATTTATTGCCTCAATCTCAAATGGAGGCTTATTTTTATTGGGAGTTTGTGTGATTTCAACAATGTCTTCCATGTCGTCTATCCCTGACAAATGTCCAGGCAATTCTTTTGAGTTTACTTCTAACTCCGTTTTGTTGGGAGCCTTTGATTTCTGTTCCGTTTCTGAATAGGAATTTTGGTTTAATTCAATCGCTTCTTCTTTCATTGGGTCCGGTATTCGTTCATTTGAAGATCTTAACAAAGTTTTAATAAGTTTTTCGTTTTCATCCTTCATATCAATTAAAAAACTTGTCATTGAATTTTCTGTTTCTTCAAGAATTTGACGTTGTGTATCTGAAAGATTCTTCATATTTGAATACTTCATATAAAGGACGATAATAAAATAAAAAGCTACTACATGGAGTAGTAAACTTAATAATAGTAAGATAGTAGTTGGCATAGGCATCCTCTCTTAACCAAAAAAGTCAATTTTTTTCCCCTTATAAGGATGGTCAGGATTCTCCTCTTTTTTTTGTTCTTTTTTCTTTTTCTTATTTTGCTCATGATGTTGCTGTGACTGATCTTTCTTCAGTGATAATTTATCACTTTCATTATTTTGTGAAACCTGAGTTCTTTTTAAGTCTACTTCCTTTTGAATAGAGTGTGCAAGTTGATCTTGAATTTGCTGATTTCTTTGATTTAAAAGATCTTGTATCTTACCAGCATCATGTGTTCGTGGTAGAGCAATTTGCATTTCAATATTTTTGAGGCTTATATTAGTCACACCCTTATGATTAGTAAGATATCTCGTTAGACTAATCTATGGTGATTTGTATTTATCATTTATTCTTAGTGGATTACATTTTCTAATATTTTTCGTAACTTGAATAATGCTTTTGAATGAATTTGAGAAATTCTGGATGTTGATAGATTCATAACTTGTCCAATTTCAGTTAATGTTAATTCCTCTTTGTAAAAGAAGCTGATAACCAGCTGTTCTTTCTCACTTAGTTGTGTGATCACTTCCGATAATTGTGCAATCAACTCGTCGTATACCATCTTTTCTTCCGGTGTTTTTTGATTATCATCTTTGACTGTGAAACCAATACTTTCACCATCTTCTTGATCAAACAATTGATCGTCAATCGAAAGAACATTCGCAAAGAAGCCCTCATTCATTACACCAACAACTTCTGACTCAGATAAACCCAGCTCTGCTGCAATTTCCTTTGAAGATATATTTCGAAGATGCTTTTGCTCCAATTTATCAATAACAGCTTCTACACGTTTCGCTTTTTCTCTTGAGCTCCTTGGTAACCAATCTTCTTTTCTTAAACCATCAATTATTGCTCCACGTACTCTGAAAGAAGCATATGTGTCAAACTTTAAATCCCTATTAGGGTCAAATTTTTCTAAGGCATCATATAATCCGAAAAGTCCTAAACTCATTAAGTCATCTTTAGTCACATTTTTTGGGAGTCCTACAGATATTCTTTGAACATGATAAGATACAAGGGGCATATATTTTTTGATGAGTGCATTACCAGCATGTGCATCACGTACATCAATCCATTTTTGCCATATTACATGTTCGTCGGTTTGTGTCAATTGTGTCATTTTTATCCCCCTGATCAACATAAATATCATGAAAAGATCTTCATCTATCTATTCTTTGTTATTTAGTCCCGTAACTTGATTGTTCCAGGATTAAACCCTATATTATTTTTGTCCCTTGGTTGACAGTCCGAATCATTAATTCAGATGTTTTGGGATCAAATTCAATTGTTCTGCCGCTATTTCCACCCACATCTTCATTAAGAATCGGGATATTATATGTCTGTAGTATTCTTCTTACTGCTTCTACGTTTCTAGGTCCTATTCGCATCATGTCATTTGATGATTGAAATTGAAACATTTGAGCACCTCCAGCCACTTTTGCATGGAGAAGTCTCATTTTCGCTCCTGAACCTACTAATTTATTAATTAATAACGGGATTGCACTATCTGCATATTTAGCATGATTAATAGTTGTTTGATTTGCAAGCGATGAGTCAGGTAACATAATATGTGCCAAACCTGCTATTTCATTGATTTTATCAAAAAGGATTAGTCCTACACATGAACCTAAACCTGAAGTCCTTATCCTATTTGGAGATTTCACAATATTGAGGTCAGCAATACCTACTTTAACAATTTCAGACAGTTCATTTTTCATGATTAATACCAAGTGCATCAAATAACTTTTTGAAAGAATTCGGATCAGGTAATAAAAAGAAATGCCCTTTAACAGAATCTATATCAAGCTGATCTTCTTCCTTAATCGCAGTATCAATAATGATTACGTAATCACTTACATGCGATAATTCAATTAAACCATGAGTAATCACTGCACCAAACATATCAATTGTTAAAGCCGGAACAGAAGGATATATCATTAAATCTGTTAAATCTGATAATGATGATAAGTAGGATCCAGTTAAAATATTCCCGAGCTCCTGAAAAGCAGATAATCCCAACTCACTATAAGGTGTTTTTTTCAATGAAAAATCATCATCAGCTATTAACTTTTTAATAAACCGCTCTGCTTGTTCAATACTAAGAACAAAAAATAGTGAACCCGGGATATCACCTTCCATTCTTAAAAACACACTTGCAACAACCACTTCTGGTCCACCAACCAGTTCCATAAGCTCATTAAAAGAAATTACCTTTACATCGGGTACTGTCATATCAATCTTTTTGTCTAGTAACATAGATAAAGATGTAGCAGAATGTCCGGCACCTATATTGCCGACCTCTTTTAATATATCTAAATGAGTTGGCGAAATTGATTTTGTATAATCCATGTCTTTTCTAAATACCCTGAAGTGCTAGTGTTTGATCTGTTTTTAATACTTCATCAAGATCAATCATCACAATTAAACGCTTTTCTAATTTAGCAACACCTTGAATGTATTCAACCTCTACAGAGCCAACAACTTCAGGTGCTGGTTCGATAATATCCTTATGAATATCAATAACATCATTTGCTGCATCCACAATAAAACCAACTTCAATGTCTTCTTTAGAAACAATGATCATTCTTGTACTTTCAGTATCTTCAAGTTCTTGAAGACCAAATCGTTTTCGGAGATCGATAATTGGTGTAACAACACCACGCAAGTTAATTACTCCCTTAATAAATGGAGCTGTCCTTGGAACTCTTGTAATATGCTCAACTTTCTCAATTGAACGTACTTGTTGTACAGGAATTCCATACTCCTCGTCCTGCAGTTGAAAAACAATGACTTTAAGGTCTCCAACTAAATGTTCACTCATTGTAAATACCCCTCTCTAGACATACCCCTATCTATTTACTTCTCTTTAAGTCAACCTTCATCGTGCTTAGTTAATTATTTAATAAGAGCATTACAATCAACAATTAATGCGACTTGACCATCTCCTAAAATAGTCGCTCCCGAAATAGCAAAAACAGAATTCAAATAATTCCCTAACGTTTTCAATACAATTTCCTGCTGTCCAATGAAAGAATCAACGACTAATGCAGCCATTTTTTCTCCTTTACGGACAATAATTAACGAAACAAAATCTTCATCTTCATTTGCACAAGGAACTTCAAAGATTTCGGACAAAAAGACTAATGGTACAATTTTACCTCTAAAATCAATGACTTTTTGATTGTGCGCTTGTAGAATATCTTCTTTTTTAATTACAGCCGTTTCAATAATAGATGATAATGGGATAGCATATTTTTCATTACTTAATTCAACTAACATCACTGAAATAATCGACAATGTCAGTGGCAGCTGTATAGAAAATAATGATCCTTTACCTTCTTTTGCATCAACTGAAACAGTACCACCTAGAGATTCGATCGTACTCTTTACTACATCTAATCCAACACCCCGACCTGATATATCTGAAATCTTGTCAGCTGTTGAAAAACCAGATGAGAAAATCAGCTCATAAACTTGCTTATCCGTTAAAGTAGCAGCTAACTGATCTGTCACCACACCACGATCCAATGCCTTTTTAAGTACACGTTCACGATTAATACCTGCCCCATCATCCTCAATTTCGATAAAGACATGATTTCCGCTATGATACGCACTTAATACTACATGGCCTTCCTCACTCTTACCGTTTCTTACACGTTCCTCCGGCATTTCGATTCCATGGTCAATCGCATTGCGCAGTAAGTGAACAAGCGGATCTCCAATTTCATCAATTACTGTTCGGTCCAGTTCAGTTTCAGCTCCAACAATGTCCAAATGAATTTTTTTATTTAAATCTTTCGCTAATTGTCTAATCATTCTAGGGAAACGGTTGAATACTGTTTCAACTGGAACCATTCTCATATTTAAAATAATGTTTTGTAAATCACCTGAAATCCTTGACATTCTTTCTACCGTCTCATTAAGCTCTGAATTATTTAGATCTCTGGATATTTGCTCCAATCTCCCACGGTCAATAACAAGCTCTTCAAAAAGATTCATCAAGATATCTAAACGTTCAATGTTGACACGGATTGTTTTGGAACTTGTGGCAGCAACCTGTTTTGTTGCTGTTTTCACTTCCTCTTTTACCTGTTCAACTTCTTGTTTTTCAGGAGTTTCATGTTGCTCTCCTGTGCTTATTTCAGATACAGCTGCCGAGACATGATCAAGATCAATTTGTCTTACAATAACATCTTCAATTTCTGACACTTTCATTACTTTGTTAATTAGATCTTCTGAGGATTCTTTTGTAACAAGTGCTACAGTAAATTCATGGTCAAATTTTTCTTCCTCCAAAAGCTCAACTGATGGAACAGATTTAATGACCTCACCAGCTTGTTCTAAAATTTCAAACACCATAAATACTCTTGCAGCCTTTAATAAACAGTCAGTTCTTAATGTAATAGTTAATTCATATGGAGTAAAGCCTTGCTCCATTGATTGTTGAATAACAGCATTTTCATAATCGTCATAAGATCCAATTGATTGCATTAAATGTTGCGGAGCTAATGCGGTATTCGTATCAGCTGTTACCGTTTCACCGTTTTCAATTTGCTTTAACATTTCTACAACTTTTGAAACATCTTTTTTCCCGTCTCCACCTTCAGCAATTGAGAACACCATTTCTTCTAAGTCATCTACAGATGCAAAGACAACATCTAAAATCTCAGCTGTCACTGTAAGCTTTTCATTTCTAATTGCGTCAAGAACGTTTTCCATTTGATGTGTTAAGTTAGCCAAATCTTCGTACCCCATCGTGGCACTCATACCTTTTAATGTATGGGCAGACCTGAATATCTCATTCACAATTGATAGATCCGTAGGATTTTTCTCTAATTCTAGTAATTTTTCATTACATGATTGTAAATGCTCTTTACTTTCTTCAATAAATACTTCCAAATATTGATTCATTTCCATACGGTAACACCCCTAAGTTTCGAGTTGAATATCGGATCAAACAACCAGGACACTGTTGTTTAGTAAAATATAAGATTTTATTTATTAGTATGTTGGTGAAAGAAAATGTAAAATGACTTCAGCAATTTCTTCCACATTTGCAACTCTATCAACTAAATTTGTTGCAACAGCTGATTTAGGCATTCCGTAGACAACAGAAGTCTCTTCTGATTCAGATATAGCCTTCACAACTCCTTTTGACTTCATCTTTTTTAACCCTTCTGAACCATCAGAACCCATTCCTGTCATAATGACAGCAATTTTGCGATAATTGTTTAGTTCACTTACAGATTCAAACATTACGTCAACGGATGGTCGATGACCATTTCTTATGTCTGATTGGTCTATTTTTATTGTTAATGCTGAGCCTGATTTCACAATTTTCATATGTGATCCACCAGGAGCAATATATGCCGTTCCTTTTTTTACAACTTCTCCATTGACAGCTTCTTTTACATCAATCGAAGAGATTGTGTGAAGCCTGTTAGCCAGTGACTGTGTAAAGCCTTGAGGCATATGTTGAACAATAAAAATTGGTGCATTAAGATCTGATGGTAATTTTGTTAATACATGCTGTAAAGCTCTCGGTCCTCCTGTAGAGGTCCCAATACAAACGATCGATTTACCCAATCTGTCATTGTCGAAAGAAACAGGACTTTGGCTATTCTTTGAGTCTATTTTACTATAACTTGTAGTTTTTTGTAATAATTGATTGTTTAATTTCTTTAAATTTGCAGATTTCGCAAGAATAACTTTATTTTTCAGTTCTTCCTTGACCTTATGTAGGTCTAAAGATATAGACCCTGAAGGCTTAGGAATGAAATCAAGAGCACCATATTGCAATGACAAAATCGTATTTTCAGCCCCATCTTTTGTCGTACTTGAAAGCATGATCACTGGCCTTGGACATTTTTTCATAATGATTTTTAAGGCTTCTAATCCATTCATGATAGGCATTTCAACATCTAAAGTAACAACATCCGGATTAAGCTCTTCAATTTTAGTTAAGGCATCCGCTCCATTTCTAGCTGTCCCTACCACTTGAATTTGTTCATGTTCAGAAAGAAAATCAGAAATTAACTTTCTCATAAAAGCTGAGTCATCGACAACTAAGACACTTGTTTTTCTCATAAATGTTACCTGCCTTTCATGAAGAAATGCTTTAGTTTCGAAATAAAAGGTGCTTCTTCTTGAATTTTTTCAATCGTATTCTTCTTTTCTAAATAATTTTGTGAAATCATTTTTAATGCTTTGCTTGCCTGACAACCAGGTTGGAAAAGAATGAAAGGTTTTTGATCGATCACAGCCTTCATAATAGTAGAGTCATCAGGAATTGTTCCAAGTAGAGAAACTTCTCGTTTTAAGAATTGATTGATCGTCTGTTCTAATCTTTTATACGTAGTTTCACCAACTTTCTTATTGAAAGCTCGATTTACGACAATAGTGAATGGAATTGTCCTATTATTTACACAAACATTTTTTATTGCCGCGTACGCATCTGTCATAGAAGTAGGCTCAGGAGTAGTAATCACGATAATTTCATCAACAGATAATAAAAAACGCAAGCTGTCTTCTGAAATACCGGCCCCCATATCGAAAACAATATAATCGTATAATTTAAATAACAATCCAAGTTGCTGAAGAAATCGTTGAAACTTTTCTTCATCCATTGAAAAAATAATACCAAGTCCTGTTCCACCTGAAATATAGTCCAGTCCATTTGGACCGGTAGAAATAATTTCTGAGAGCAACATATCCTGATTGAAGAAATCAACGATTGAATATGCAGAACTTTCTCCAATTAATATATCGATATTTCCCATACCGATATCTAAATCGAATAATAATACTCGTTTCTTTTCTTGTTGTAATGCTAACGAAAAGTTAAGTGAAAAGTTTGACTTTCCCACTCCACCTTTTCCACTCATAACAGCAACAGATTTTGCTTCTGTTTTTAAACTTTTCAAACGTTCTCTTAGACGCTGTGCTTGATCATATGACATTTTTCTTACCTCAACATTTGTTCGACTATACGGTCTCTTGTAGCCACTTCGATATCATCCGGAACATTTTGTCCATGAGTTGTATATGCAATGCCTTTTTTCGTGTTTATCATGACATCAAATAGTGATCCTCTTGTTGATGTTTCGTCCAATTTTGTAAAGATAAGCTTATGAATTGGAATAACAGAAAACTGTTTAAATACGGCAAACATATCAGTTGGCTTTGCCGTTGCGGCTAAAACTAAAAAAGTTTCCATTTCATCATCAAAGTCAATAATTTTCTGCAAATCAGAAACATATTTAGGCTCCAGAAAATTTCGTCCTGCCGTGTCAATAAAAACATAATCATACATTGCTAATTTCTGTTTAGCTTGTTTAAAGTCTTCAGTCGTATAACAAATTTCAATTGGAACATCCAGAATCTTTGCATACGTTTTTAATTGATCAATCGCTGCAATCCGATATGTGTCTGTTGTTATAAATGCAACCTTCTTCTTTCTTTGAAGAACACATTCAGCAGCAAGTTTTGCAAGGGTTGTTGTTTTCCCAACTCCTGTAGGACCGATAACATTAATGTATTTTCGCTTGTAAGAAATACCCCCGAATTCAAGATCTGCCAGGTGATGAGCAAAAAACTCATGTTGCTTTTCAAGTAATTCTTCCTCCGATATGTCACCTTTACGTGCATACCAAAAGTCTAAAAGCTCTGCCATCAATTGACTTCTTAATACGGGTGATATTTCCTGTTCAATCATATTTTCCAGCACTTTTTTTAAAGGCTGTGGATACATATTGATTTTTTCATTTGTAGAAACAGACTTAAGCAACCTTTTCAAATCACTTAATTCATCTAATAGTTGTAATTGATCAATATTTTTTGGTGAATTTGTTTGTACTTGTTGTGCTATATCTAAACCACTATCTTTGATGAGAGGCATTGATGCTTCTTTCCTGACATTTTTTACAGTCTTCGGTTCAATTGGGCTAACATCCGGATCCATTGCAGCAATCACTTCAATTTTCTTTTTAGTGAAGAACCCCAAAAATCCTCCGGTTTGAATCATTTTCGAGTTTAATATGACTGCATCGTTACCCATTTCGCTTCGGATTTTTTTCATCGCTTCTTGCATAGATGTTGCGACATACTTTTTTACCTTCATTCTACATTCACAACCCCAATACTCTGTACTTCAACATTTGCTTCCAGCTCATTGTAAGACAAAATAGGAACTTGAGGAAAATATCGATCTGTTAATTGTCTTACATACATCCTCACAGCAGGAGAACATAATATGATCGGTGTTTGCTGCTCGAGTGATAACATTTCAACTTCCTTTGCAACTGATTCTATAATCAACTGTGAAACATCAGGACTTAATGATAAGTAATTGCCATGTTCGGTTTGTTGTACACCATCAGCAATTAATTTTTCTACTTTACCAGATAAAGTTACGACCTTCAGGATATGGTCCTGTTCAGCATATTGTGCAGTTATTTGCTTAGCTAAGGCTTGTCTTACATATTCCCCCAGTAACTCAGTGTCCGAAGTCATTTTTCCAAAATCAGCTAAGGTTTCAAAAATAATCGGTAAATTTCTAATGGACACTTTTTCACGTAATAACTTAGCGAGTACTTTTTGAATCTCACCAATACCAAGTGGAGTTGGCGTAACTTCTTCTACTAAAATAGGATAGGTTTCCTTTAAATGATCGATTAATTGTTTGGTTTCTTGTCTGCCTAATAATTCATGCGCATGTTGTTTTATGACTTCTGTTATATGTGTTGATACAACAGATGGCGGATCAACAACTGTGTAACCATACATTTCGGCTGTATCCTTTACTTCATCTGTAATCCATTTCGCAGGTAATCCAAAAGAAGGTTCAATTGTATCTATCCCTTCAATTGAATCATCTTCTATTCCGGGAGCCATAGCTAAATAGTGATCTAGTAAGATTTCTCCCTTTGCCAATTCATTTCCCTTGATCTTCAAACGATATTCATTAGGTTGTAACTGAATGTTATCTCTTATTCTTACAACAGGAATGACAATACCTAGTTCAATAGCTAACTGTCTTCTAATCATAACTACCCGATCAAGTAGATCTCCACCCTGATTTGTATCAGCAAGAGGAATTAAGCCGTATCCAAACTCAAATTCAATTGGATCAATATTTAGCAGGTTAACTACACTCTCTGGACTCTTCATTTCGTCCATTTCTATCTCTTGTTCAATTTCTTCTTCATCAGGCACGTTTTGTTCTTTAGATTTTGTAATCATATAGCCTCCAATAGCGAGCAATGCTGCAATTGGAAGTGTTAATAGAATACCAATCGGAGTAAAAATACCCAATAGAAAAATGGTCCCTGCTGCAACATAGAGCATTTTTGGATAAGCAAATAGTTGTTTTGTAATATCAGTACCAAGATTTCCTTCCGATGCAGCACGTGTTACTACAATTCCTGTTGCAGTGGATATTAATAATGCCGGAATTTGGCTGACAATCCCATCACCGACTGTCAGCATTGTGAAATGTGTGGCCGCCTCAGCAATCGGCATACCAAGCTGCATCATGCCAATAATGATGCCAAATAACATATTGATTAATACCATGATAATACCGGCGATCGCATCACCTTTTACGAATTTACTGGCACCATCCATTGCCCCGTAGAAATCAGCTTCATTCGCGATTTTATCTCGTCTTTCACGAGCCTGTTGCTCAGAAATCATCCCTGCATTTAAATCAGCATCAATGCTCATTTGTTTACCAGGCATCGCATCAAGTGTAAAACGGGCAGCTACTTCTGATACACGCTCAGAACCTTTTGTAATAACCACAAACTGAATAACAATTAAAATAATAAAAACAACAAACCCGACCAAAACATTTCCTCCGGTAACAAACGTTCCGAAAGTTTCAACCACTTTTCCTGCATCACCTTCTGCTAATATCGCTCTAGTCGTTGACACGTTTAGGCCTAAGCGAAATAGAGTCAATAGAAGAATTAATGAGGGAAAGATTGAAAATTGCAATGGCTCATTCATATTCATTGACGTAAGAATTACTAATAGTGCAAGAGATATATTTATAATAATTAAAAAGCTTAACAACCAGCCCGGGAACGGAATGATCAACATTGCCACAATTAAAATAACACTAAGTAATACAGATAAGTCTTTTCCGGACATGTTTTTTCTCTCCTTAAACCCAATCAATCTATTGAATTAGTAGATATAATCACTATTATGAAATAGATTTCGCTTGATATACATACGCGATAATCTCTGCAACAGCCTGAAAAAACTCATCTGGAATTGCTTGTCCAATATCTACCTGAGCATAAAGGGCTCTTGCAAGGGGGCGATTTTCTACCATCATGACATCATTCTCTTTTGCGATTTCTTTTATTTTTTGTGCAACCATGTCTACTCCCATAGCGACAACATAAGGAGCATCCATTTTTGTTTCATCATATTTTAACGCAATAGCATAGTGAGTTGGGTTGGTGATGACAACATCTGCTGTAGGAACATCCTGCATCATTCTTCTCATCGCCATTTCACGTTGCCTTTGCTTTATTTTTGATTTTATGAGCGGGTCACCTTCAGATTTTTTATATTCATCCTTAATGTCTTGTTTAGACATTCTTAGGTTTTTTTCATAGTCATATTTCTGATACATATAATCCAGCAATGATAATAATAGTAGAGCAATCGACGCAGATAGCCCCATCTTAACAGTTAATGACCCGATAAATTGCAGTGACTGCTCCACAGTCATTTGTGACAATCTCAATACATTATCAAGTTCTAGCCATAAAACAGAAAATGTTACAACTCCAACAAAGGAGATTTTTAATAACGATTTAACCAGTTCAACTAACGCACGTATTGAATAGATCCGTTTAAAACCTTGGATTGGATCCAATTTATTTAGCTTCATCTGAATAGCTTCAGTTGAAAATAAAAAGCCTACTTGCAAATAATTTGCTAAAACCCCTGCAACCAAAGCAACGCCCATAACCGGTGCTAAAATCATAGTTGCTTGATAAGCAAGTGTTAAAAAAACGTCATGAACATTTTGATTTGTTACATCAATTAATAAATAATCTTGGAATATACCTCTTAGCATAATAAGTATACGATCTCTCATGAAAGCGCCAATGAATAAAAATGATAAAAAAACAGTAAGAAGTGAAAGTGCCGTATTTACATCTGCACTTTTAGCTACCTGACCTTTTTTTCTTGCATCCTGTTTTTTTCGTGGAGTAGCTTTCTCGGTCTTTTCTCCAGAAAAAAACTGCAAATCTAATCTAAGTAGGTTGATTGCCTCCACCTCCGAACAACTCCATTAAACCACGCATTGTATACGTCATCGTCTCAAATAATTGTGACATTAATAAAAATAATGCGCTCATTGTTAAAATGAGCATGATAAAACTAACAATAATTTTCAAAGGCAATCCAACAACAAAAATGTTCAATTGAGGAACAGTTCTTGCAACAATTCCTAAAGCTATATCTACTAAAAAAAGCGATCCTACCACAGGAATTGACATTTGAAAAGCAATGATAAACATTGAATTAAATGAAGTGATAATAAACTCAATAATATTTTCATTACCCATTGGAAGAAAAGGTTGATTTATTGGCACAAATTGATAGCTGTAATATATACCATCCAATAAAAGGTGATGTGCGTTTGTTGTAATAAGTAATAATAATGCAAAAGTGTACAAGAATTGACCTATTAGCGGGCTTTGTGCTCCTGTTTGAGGATCAATTACATTCGCTATAGCAAATCCCATTTGAAAATCGATAAAGCTGCCGGCAATTTGAACTGCAACAAGGATAAAGTATGCGGAAAATCCGATCGCAAGGCCCAGTAATACCTCTTTTAAAATAAGCATGAAATACTGACCATCAACTTCAATAGGCGGCGGGTTTATAGAAAAAAACATGATCCATGCTAAAAAGAAAGAGAAACCAATTTTATGTGTATTAGGAATATTTCGATATGAGAAAAAAGGCATTGTTACAAAAAAAGCCGTAACCCTCATAAAAATCAGAAGAAATGCAGGATAATTTTCCAGTAAAGTTACCATTTTATCCTACAAACCTATTTAAATTTCCAAAGATATCTTGAGCATAAGATATAAGAGTAGTCAACATCCAGGGGCCAAAAAATATTAAGCCTACTAATACGGCGACGATCTTTGGGATAAAGGCCAGTGTTTGTTCTTGAATTTGTGTTGTAGCTTGAAAAATACTTACAATAAGTCCAATGACTAATGCTACTAACAAAAGAGGTCCACATATGATCAGTACAGTATAAACAGCTTTTTCAGCTAATGAAATAACAAACTCGGAGCTCATTCATTCACACCCTTCTAAAAACTTTGTAACAATGACTTCACAATTAAATACCAACCATCTACTAATACAAATAGAAGAATTTTAAAAGGCAGAGAAATCATAACTGGTGGTAACATCATCATTCCCATGGACATCAAGATACTTGCAACGACCATATCAATAACTAAAAACGGAATAAAAATCATAAAACCAATTTGAAAAGCGGTTTTTATTTCACTTATAGCAAAGGCAGGAACAAGAGCAGTTAATGGTATTTCTTCTATGGAATTAGGATTTTCTATGCCAGCATAATTTAAAAATAAAGCTAAATCTTTTTGCCTGGTGTGCTTGCTCATAAATTCTTTGAAAGGATTTGCAGCTCTTTCATAAGCTTCTTCGAGACCTATTTCCTCATTAAAAAGAGGCGTTAACGCCTGTTCATTTACTTGAGAAAATGTAGGTGCCATTATGAAAAATGTTAGAAACATAGCTATACCGATTAAAACTTGATTCGGTGGCATTGATTGTGTTGCAAGTGAAGTACGAACAAATGACAATACAATAATAATTCTTGTAAAGCAAGTCATCAATATTAAAATACTGGGTGCAATAGATAATACCGTTAATAATAATAGAAGCTTTACAGAAGTACTGACGTCTTCCGGGTTACTATTATTAAAAAACTCCATAAACTCATTCATTCTTCTTTAGACCCTTTCTTTTAATATCATTAAACTGTTTTGTTCGTTCTTCCTTTATTTTTTGTAATTGTTCATTTAACTTTGTTGAAAAAACTGGTGTATTAGAGTTTGAAATGGTTTTCTTCCCTTTTGATTGCTGAACAATTGTTGAAGCTAACTTTTGGAATATATCTTTCGAATCAATGACCGTTTCTTGTTTTCTCTCGAAGTCTTCAATAATGCTCTTACTTTCCTGCTCATCCTCAATTTCCTTTAACAAAGTAATCGACTCGCCAACTCCGACAACTAACACGTGTTTTCCGACTTTTACCATTTGAACTGATTTATTTTGCCCTAGATTTGTTCCGCCTAAATTCACAATAGTTTGCCCTTGCTGAAAAACACGATTTTTCTTGGTGACAAACTTCAATAAGATATATATAAGAAATATAATAAAACCTAAAGCAAAAATCATCTTAATAAAATCCCATGCAGTTATCGAAAGTGCATCCCCCTGTACTTCGGTTTCTTCATTTTGTTGCACTTCATCTTGTATTCCCGGGTTTTCATTTAATTGATTTTGATTATTTTCTTGCTCTTGCTTATTTTCTTGCTCTTGCTTATTTATATTTTCATATACACTTTCATTTGGTGAGTCCTCCGCAACTACAATCGCTGTAGGTTGCGGAGCAAAAAAGATAAGAGCTATTACCGTCAATAAGAGGGTTTTTCTATGAAGCAAAGTCTCTCCACCTTTAACTTAATGTTTTTCCAATAGCCTCTAAAACACGATCAGCTTGGAAAGGTTTTACAATAAAGTCTTTAGCACCAGCTTGAATAGCATCAATAACCATTGCTTGTTGCCCCATAGCCGAGCACATTATAACTTTAGCATTGCTGTTAATTTTTTTAATTTCTTTTAATGCTGCAATTCCATCCATTTCAGGCATTGTGATGTCCATCGTTACTAAATCTGGTTGATGTTCTTTGTATTTTTCTACAGCTTGTGCACCATCAGCTGCTTCAGCTACTACTTCATACCCATTTTTCGTTAAGATATCTTTAATCATCATTCTCATAAAAGCTGCATCGTCTACTATCATAATTTTGTGTGCCATTTTCCCCACTCCTACTTAACAATTTATTTTAGTTTGTTTAATCGTTCTGATTGACTAATAATATCTGTTACACGGACACCAAAGTTCTCATCAATAACAACAACTTCCCCTTTTGCAACAATCTTGTTGTTAACTAGTATATCAACATGTTCTCCAGCAAGTTTATCTAATTCAATGATAGAGCCTGAAGATAATTCAAGAATTTCTTTTACGGAACGTTTTGTTCTGCCTAATTCCACCGTAACCTTTAAAGGGATGTCTAACAGCATATCTAAGTTTTGCATTCCCTGCTGTTGATATGAAACTTGCTCAAAAGAAGCAAATTCAGCAGGTTTTACATTAACTGAAGGCTGTGGCCTTTGTTGAATATGCTGCCCGGGAACAGATTCGTACATTGGTTGTCCGAATTGTTGCTGGTACATTTGGTTATCAAAACTCGGCTGTTGTTGATGCATTTGTTGCTCATATACAGGTTGAGCATGTGAGTTACTCTGTTGAGTATCATTTTGATATGAATGTGTAATCTCAGGTATCGGTGCATGTGTCACAGCTTGTGGCTCTTGAACCTCTTTAATTGCTTCGGCAGTAGCAGCAGCCTCCTGCTTTGGATTAATTAATTGATCTATAAGATACTTGGCAAAATGTAATGGCAATAATTGCATGATATTTGAATCAATTAATGTTCCAATTTTTAACCTGAAAGATACCTGCACAAATAATTCTTCATTTGGTATTGTATTTGCATCTTCCGTTTCATTTGCATCTAGAAGTTCTACACTTGGCGGAGAGATGTCTACCTTTTTATTAAATATGGTTGACATAGATGTTGCGGCAGAACCCATCATTTGATTCATTGCTTCTTGTACTGCACTGACTTGTATTTCCCCCAACATTTCATCAGGGTTTGTTCCGTCTCCACCGATCATTAAATCTGCAATAATAGCTGCATCGCTTTGCTTAATAACCAACAAGTTGCTTCCTGAAAATCCTTCTGTATAATTCACTTCTATTGCAACATAAGGATGTTGAAATTGTTCACCTAATTTATTTTTGTGAATGATTGACACGCTTGGTGTCGTAATTTCAACCTTTTGTTGTAAAAGAGTTGATAAAGCTGTTGCTGAGCTTCCAAATGAAATATTTCCTATTTCACCAATTGCGTCTTCTTCCATTGCGTCAAAATAATCTTCATTATTTAAACGTTCTTCTGTCTCCACAGGATTTTCTTCTTCATCAATACTTGAGCCTTTTAATAGCGCATCGATTTCATCCTGCGATAACATATCATTACTCACCATCTTCGTCACCTCTCGATAAGTGGTCAATAATTTGAACCGCTAATTTTTTGTTCATTTTTCCAGGTTGTCCTGTAAACTTTGGCTTATCACCTATTTTAACCAACAATGGTTGGTCAATGGCACAATCTAATTGAATGACATCACCAAGTTGTAATTGAAGAAAGTCTTGTATTGATATATCTGATGTTCCAAGCTCAGCTGCAATTGTAAGATCAGCAAGATTAATTTGTTTTTTTAATGCATCTATCTCATATTGCTTTGGCTCTTTTCTGTCAGATTGCATCCAATAATGCACAGATAATTTCGGAATAATAGGTTCTAAAACAACGTGCGGAATACACAGGTTTATCATTCCGCTTGTTTCTCCCACTTGAATATTCAAGGATATTACAACAACCGTTTCATTAGGGGAAACCATTTGTAAAAACTGTGGGTTAACTTCAAATTCCAACATACTTGGTTCAATTTCAATTAATGATTCCCATGCCTCTTGATAATTATCTAATGATTTCTCAAAAATATTTGAAATAATTTTCGTTTCAATTTCTGTTAAATTTTCTATTTTATTAACACTCGCTCCGATTCCACCCATAATTCGATCCATCATAGCGTATGCTATATTAGGATTAACTTCCATAAGTACTCTGCCTTCTAATGGAGCTACTTCAAAAATATTTAAAACCGTCATTTTAGGAATGGATCGGATAAATTCCTCATATGGCAGTTGGTCAACAGATCCAACTGTAATCTGTATATATGTGCGTAATTGAGCTGAAAAATAAGTAGTTAAAAGTCTAGCAAAGTTTTCATGAATTCTTGTTAAGCTTCGGATTTGATCCTTTGAAAAACGTAAAGCTCGTTTAAAATCATAAACCTTTACTTTTTTACTCGACTCTTCTTTTTTCAGTTCATCTGCATCCATCTCACCAGTTGAAATGGCGGATAGCAAGGCGTCAATTTCACTTTGTGATAAAATATCACCTGCCAAAGTTTTCACCTCCTATTTTGTTTTAATGTTCAATTATTGAAGGATATAGGATGTGGTATAAACCTTTTTGACCTTGCCTTCTTGCATTAATGCATTAATTTTTTGGGATATGGACTCTTTGAGCTTATTCATTCCTTCGGTTCCTTCTAATTGTGTAGCCTCGATATTAGCTAGCTCTGAAATAATAATATCCTGTGCTTGGAAAGAACGCTGTGTTAATTCTTCTTTTGCTTTTTTTGAATCTGTTTCAATTTTAAATGATATGCGCACAATATTACCACTGGATAAATTTGTGGTTATTTCGGGTATATCAACAGATGCCTCAACAACTTCTTCTATTGAAGGTTCTTTATGCTCATCTTCATTTCCTAAAAATTTAGTAACGACTACTAGTGCTGTAACACCAATTAATGTAATAGACCCTAAAATAACTAGCATAATGGTTAAAAGCTTCTTATTCATCACCAAAAACCTCCGTGTCTTTTTTCAAAGACAAAACATTGATATCCCGATAAAAGGAAGAAATTTTCATAGTCACCTCATGCTGAGGTTCTCTTACAACATATTTATGACCATTCGTTAAGGTTATGGTTGTATCAGGAAATGACTCAATCACTTCAATGTATAAAGCATTTAATGTAAATGACTTTCCATTCAACCTTGTTAATTGAATCATATTTACAGAGGCTAACGTAAAAGTTCTAAATGTTAGCCTCTTCCCCCCTTGTTATCGTTTTAGACCCATTAATTCTTGTAAAATTTCGTCTGACGTTGTAATAATTTTTGTATTTGATTGGAATCCACGCTGTGCAACAATCATTTCTGTGAATTCTTCTGATAAATCTACGTTCGACATTTCTAGAGCACCTGCAATAATGGAGGCTGCTCCTTCAGTGCCTGGTGTAAATAGCTCGTCTAATTGAATACCATTTCCGTCTTTATCAACTGATCCAGAGTTTGAGGATTCTCTATAAAGGTTTCCACCCGCTTTTTCAAGACCTCCTGCATTCGCAAAGTTCGCAATTCGGATTTGTCCTGCAACATTTAATTGTCCACTGCTGTTAACAAACGTCACTGTTCCGTCAGGTCCAATAGAAAAGCTCTGTGCATCCAGAGGGATTTGAATTAATCCTGCTTCACCACTTAATGATTCAGACCAACTTGGTTTTAGTAAACTTTCCGCTGCATTTTCAAAGGTAACAACTGATTGAGCTACTTGCTCTAAATCAACTTTAAAGTTTGAAATTTTGTCCATTAGAGCTTTAGCCGTATCAAGGTCTGTTGTAGCAATAGTACCTGAGGCTACAACAGTTGACGGATATTCTCCAGGTTGTAGTTGTTTTACTGTTGTAGATATTTCACTAATAATTTCAGTAATAGGTTGAGTATTATTGAAACCAGTAGTTGTATTTGTAATACTATTATTTAGCATTGCCACACTTTCAGTTACTCCACCTGTATCATTAAAGCGAATTGCTATATCCTTAAAGCCTTTATTTGTATAATTACCAGCACCCTCTACATAATTTTTAAAATCAGTATGTGCTGCTGTTAATGCGTTATGAGCTGAAGTCAAATTTGAACCAGATGCGACAGCATCATTGTATTCATTGTATGCACTAATTAGAGTATCTGTTTTCTTTTCTAAAACTTTAACTGCATCTGTAATGTTTTTATAAGAACCTTCAAATTGAGTTATGCTTGTTAAAGCATTATTTCCTTTTGTAATATGGTCTGCACTAGGTAATGACTTTTCACCAGTTTCACCTACTAAAAACAAACCATCAGAGGTCACTAAATATCCCCGGTCATCTAAATAGAAGTTTCCAGCTCTTGTATAGCTAAGATTCATCGAACGGTCGATAGCACCTGTTATAATGTTGTCACCAACTTGATTACCACGATCTATACCAACACGTGCCAAATCTGAAATTGTAGCAACTGGGAAGAAACCATCACCAGATAGAGCTAAGTCTAATGTTCTTGCTGTCGTTTGTGTTGCACCTGTTGTATGAATAACATCTATTGATGATGTTTGAGTTCCTAAACCAATTTGCTGTGCGTTTGTTCCTCCACGAGCGCCATTTGCTGCACCAGCTCCAGAAATTTGTTGACTAATTAGGTCTTTGAATGTTGTACGAGATTTTTTAAATCCATAGGTATTTACATTCGCTATATTATTTCCAATAACATCCAGTTTTGTTTGGAAGTTTTTCATACCACTTATACCTGAATACATTGAACGTAACATTTTACTCTCTCCTCTTTTATTGGACAATGTTGTTTCGGTCAATCCACAACATAAGCTTCCTTATTGGACCAGCTTTTTTAATCCATAATGATCGTTCCATTTATATTTGTGAAAATCTGTGATTTAGCTTCTTCCTTATTCATTGCAGTTACAACTGTTTTGTTACTAGCACTCACAATCAAAGCAGCATCCTGCAATATAATAAGAGAATCTGTAACTCCTTTATGCCGTGCCTCTTGAATTTTCTCTTCTATTAAGTTCCATTCATTTATAGAAATATTTATCTCTCTCTCTTGGATTCTTAATTGTGCATGTTTACTTATCTTGAGTGACTGATTTTGTACATCTCCAAGTACTTCTTTAAACGAAGGTTGTGACTTTGTAACATTGGTCTTATTCGTAATTAAGCCTAGTGGGTGAGAGTGAACTTGTTTAACCTGCATTACCATCACAACTCCTCTATTCTTCAGGCTTGCTAATTTTCACAACTAAATTACTGCTTATTTCTTTTCCATTTTCAAGCTCAAGAATTATTTCATTATTTTTTTGTTTGATCGCTTTAACAATTCCAACTTCTACACCCTCAGAGTCAGCATCCGACCACTCTACTGATTTACCAATCATTTCTGAATATTTTAAAATTGAATCAGTTTTCGTTTGAGAATTAACGAATTTTTCCAACAAAGAATTCATGTTAGTCATTTGTTCTAGTGAAGAAAAATTTGCCATCTGAGAAATGAATTCTTTGTCTTCCATTGGATTCAATGGATCTTGATTTTGCAGCTGTGTCATAAGTATTTTTAAGAATTCATCTTTACCAAGATTTGAACCAGAGCTTCGAGTTTGAGTCCTGTTTGATAATAATAAACTCGAGTCGATAGATATAGTCATTAGTAAACCTCCCTAAATTGAAAAATTTAATGCTTCTTGAAGCGAGTCTTTAAAATTCATATCATTCTCTTCTTCATTATTAGAGGATGAATTTTTATTTTCCTTTTCAGTTTCCTGCTTTGTATCGTTGTTATCTCTAAAAAATTTAGGGATATCATCAGTAAAAATATCAAATTTTTCAAATTCAATATTCATATTAGGTAAAGCTTGTTTCAACTGAGATCCACTGTGTTCTAAAAGCTCTTTAGCTGATTGAGTAGCTGCAATAATTTTGGCAACCATTTCACCATTTCTTTGTTGAACAATTTTAATTGTTATTGACCCTAAATGTTCCGGTGTTAATTTGATGACGAATCTGCTTGTCCCATTATTTAATAGTGAGAATTTACTATTCTTTAATAAGTCCACCATTTTATTTGTTAATTCTTCTCTTGTTGAAGTAATTGTGGGTTTATTTTCGCCTACGGTCATAAAATGGTCTGTTTTAATAAATTTCTCAAGATGAATTGTTACAGTTTCTTCTATAAGATTAGAAGATTTCAACGGAACATTTTTGGTTTGAAGTAAAGACAAATTTGTATTATTTAATTGATTAGTAATTTTTGTCGATTCACCAATATTGACTAATTTTGACAGTAAATTTTTAATTTCCCCTAAATCATTAGAAGACAATAGTTTTTGCATGTTCTCAGTTGCATTTGAATTGTCTAAAAGATTTTTATTGAGCAAATCTATTGCAAGAGCTTTGTCAGATAATTTTCCTGTAACGCTTAAAATTTCACTTAAGTAGCGTAATTCATCCAAAACTTGCACCTTTGCATTACTAATTAGAATTTGTCCTTCAAGCAAGGCCTTATCTTCAAGTTTCATGTTATCAAGCTTAAGAAATATGTTTTGAAAGGTAAGTACTTGCGGAGGTTCATAGCTTTCAAAGTCGATTTTTAAAAGCTCATTTAAATCAGTCATTAACTGGTTTGTATCAATCTCATCATTCTTTTTAGATAGTGTCTCAATTTTTGTTACTAATGCTAACACTGTAATACCCAATGGATACTGATCTGTAGAATCAAATAAATTATTCATTAATCCAGATTGATTAAACAATTCATTTAATTTAGTTTGCAAAATTGAAAGATACTCATTAAGGTCTTCCCCTGTGATTTCTAAAATATCTAAATTCTCGTCTTGTTCATCTAAAATTTCTTTTATTACATGTTTTACTTTAGTTAATACATTATTTTTATCCTCTTGATTCGTTTTTTCAGCTGTAGACGTTCCTCCCTTAAGGGCAGAATCAACATAATTCTTAAAACTACTACTGTTTTGTACCTGATTTGTTTTCTTTAAAGGAGTGCTTTGAATATCAAAAGCAGTAAAAACCTTCACCTTATATATCCACCTCCTTTCTACTCTGAGTTTGATGATAAAAGATTAGTAAACTTTACGGCATCCTCAACAGACATTTTAGCCAAAATATCCGCAACTTGTTTGTCATCAAGAGACGACAGGATTAATAAGGCATCATCTTGCGTAAGGTTTGGAATAATCTCCGCTGCTTTTTTACTGCTCATATTATCATAGAGCTTACCAATATCTCTTGATTGGCTCTCTTCTTCAGCTTTTGCTATTTCTTCTATTTGTTTTTCTAAAGAACTAATTTCCTGTGTTAGTTTTTGAGCTTCCTTTTCTTTTGCTCCAACATCACTTTCTAATGCACTAATCATAGTTGCTTGTTCTTCGATCGTTTTCTCAAGTTTTTTGTTTTCTTCCTGTGTTTCTTGTTCTTTTTCCGCAATCACTAATTCATCAGGATTTTCTTTCTCTTTATTTACTAAGTTTTCAACAACCGGAATACTTGTGATCGTTGACTTTGCTTTTCCTATTACGTCAAAGCCTGCAACAGATAAAATAATTAATACTAGTGTTAGTGTAAAGACAACCGGAATAAAGATTACAAAGAAAAACCATTGAAGTTTACTATATTCCTGCTTTTTGGTTTCCATCTGCATTCACCTAATTTCCACGGTACATATAAGTTTGAATCGAAAGGTCATCCATAAACTTATTTTCAAGCTGTTTTGAGTGATGGACATATTCGTTAAACTGTTTTTCTTTTAGCTTTTCATACTTCTTTAATTCCATATTTTGATACAGAAGTTTCGTCTGCTTTTCATTCATTCTATTGCGAGTTAAAAAAACCAGATTTTGATAATGGGAAATGGTTTTTTCAATGTTTGTTACAAATTGTTGATAATGTCTAATTTCTTGTACAGACATTCCTGTATTAAGTTTTAAAAGCGTATTCTCCTCCAGTACCTCTTTTTGTTTTAGAGATTCATAGAGTTTGTTTGCCACTGTTTCAAAATCATTAACAGACTGGTTATACTCCGCAAGAGATTGTTCTTTTTCATTTTCTTTAATATCCATTATTTTTTGAAATCGAAAATGAATTGACATTAAAAATCACCTTTTTCAATCAACTGATTAAGCGAACTAATACTTTGTTCAATGGAAACTTTATCTTCAACATTTTGTTTCAAATATGAAATGATTTTTGGATAATACTTAATTGCTTCATCTATTTCTCTAGATGAACCTCTTTTGTATGCACCAATATTGATTAAGTCTTCAGAGTTTAAGTATGTGGATAAAAGATCTCGTAGTTTCGATGATGAGCTTTTATGCTCGGAATCAACAATTTGATTCATAACACGACTTATACTTTTCAACACATTTATTGCCGGGAATTGGCCCTTATTTGCTAGCTGCCGGTCTAACACAATATGCCCATCTAGAATTCCGCGAACAGTATCAGAGATAGGCTCATTCAAATCATCACCATCTACTAAGACTGTATAGAAAGCTGTAATTGTTCCAAGTTCATTCGTACCAGTACGTTCTAACAATTTGGGCAAAATAGCAAATACAGACGGTGTGTATCCTTTTGTCGTTGGGGGTTCGCCAACGGCAAGTCCTATTTCACGCTGAGCCATTGCAACACGAGTAACTGAATCCATCATAAACATTACGTTCAATCCTTTATCACGAAAGTATTCAGCTATGGCAGTGGCAGTGTAAGCTGCTTTCAGTCTCATTAATGCAGGTTGGTCAGATGTAGCAACAACGACGATTGATCTTTTTAATCCTTCCGGACCTAAATCCCGATCAATAAACTCACGTACTTCCCGACCACGTTCACCTATTAACGCGATTACATTTAAGTCTGCATTTGTATTTCTTGCAATCATACCCATTAATGTACTTTTCCCAACACCACTACCTGCAAATATACCCACACGTTGACCTTTACCCACAGTTAAGAGACTATCAATAACTCGCACTCCGACTTCCATTTTTTCATGGATGGGTGGACGTTTCATTGGATTTGGAGGTGATTGATCTGTTGGAACGCTAGCTAAGCCTTTCGGTAGTGATGACTCATTTAAAGGTAAGCCAAATGAATCTAGTACTTGTCCAATCAGCCCTGTACCTACTTTTACAGTTAGAGGTTGTTCTGTTGCCTCAACAATACTTCCGGGAGAAATATGTGTTACTTGCAAATAAGGCATGAGGAGAACACTTTCATCCTTAAAGCCAACAACCTCAGCAGGAATTTTTCCTTTATTCGTAGATCCAGCATAAATGTAGCACAAGTCACCAATTGAGCTTTCCGGCCCTCTTGATTCAATCATAAGACCAACCACTCTTTTTACTTTTCCGTATCGTTTATAAGAATCTAATGCGTCGATTGCATGTACTAAATCTGCTGCTCTCAGGTCATACCACCTCTTACCCTAGTAAATCCATTAATTGTTTTTTTAATTGTTCTAATTGTGTGTCAATGCTGACATCTATTCGTCCAAAAGCAGATTCTATAAAACAATCATGCTCGTTTAATTCTGCATTAGCATAGATATTAAAGTCTGTGTCATTTGTCACCAATGTTCTTAATTCGTCTTTTTGACTTAAAACGAATTCGTAATAAAGAGGATGGACGTGAATTTTAATATGTTCATATTCCTTCACTTCGTTTAGACCCTTTTTGACAAGAGGGAGAAAATGATTAGGTGATTCCGATAATTTAGCAGCTATGATTTTTTCAGCAATTTTTATCGAAAGTTCTAATATGGCATTTTCTGCTGAGTGGATTTTTTCGTCATAATCACGCTTAGACAATTCGATGACATGATTCGATTCTTCAATCGTTGACTGGTATTGTCTCAATGCTTCCTGTCTACCAAGTTCTAAACCTTCTGCATATCCTTCTTGTTTAGCCTGTTCGATTAATTGTTCATGTTCCTGATCCCAGTTACTCTTTTCGAACTGTATTTGCTGTTGAATGATTGAAGATTCTTCCATAGCCTTTTGGATCATTTGGTCTGCATCATTTTTTGCAGATTGAATGATAAAAGAAGCCTCTTTTAACATTTCAGGGTTATTTTCATTCAATTTGTCTTGGAGAAGTGTACTAATTGTTTGAACAGCAATTTTTTTTCCCTCTTCATGATGATTTGTATATTGTGACTTTATCAGCCTAGACAATAATATCATCTCCTCCACCACGGGCTATGACAATTTCTCCGGCTTCTTCAAGTCTTCTAATCACTCCAACAATTCTTGACTGAGCCTCTTCAACATCGCGAAGTCTAACAGGTCCCATAAATTCCATTTCTTCTTTAAATGTATCTACCATACGTTTAGACATGTTCTTATAAACAACTTCGCGAACTTCCTCACTGGCCACTTTAAGTGAAAGCATTAGGTCTTCATTCTCTACATCTCTGATTACACGTTGTATTGCACGGTTATCGAGCGTAACAATATCTTCAAACACAAACATTCTCTTTTTAATTTCTTCCGCCAAGACAGGGTCCTGTATTTCAAGAGAATCTAAAATCGTTCTTTCCGTAGTCCTGTCAACTCCATTTAACACTTCAACTACTGCTTCAATTCCACCGGTTTGTGTGAAATCTTGAGTAACTGTAGATGATAGCTTTCGTTCAAGAATTTGTTCAACTTCATTAATAATTTCCGGAGCCGTTCGATCCATTACAGCAATCCTTCTTGCAACATCAGCCTGTAGCTCTTGCGGCAATTCAGATAATATTTGACCAGATTGAGCAGGTTCTAAATAAGACAAAATAAGTGCAATTGTTTGTGGATGCTCATTTTGAATAAAATTTAATATTTGAGAAGGATCTGCTTTCCTTGCAAAATCAAACGGTTTTACTTGTAAGGATGAAGTAAGCCTATGAATAATGCTTGTTGCCTTCTCAGAACCGAGGGCTTTTTCCAGCACTTCTTTTGCATAAGCTATACCACCCTGTGAAATAAACTCTTGTGCCATCGCAATATCATGAAATTCTTCTATTATTTCTTCCTTCTTCTCGGCTTCGACTTTGCGAACACCGGAAATCTCTAAAGTAAGTCTTTCAATCTCTTCTTCAGATAAATGTTTATAGACAGATGCAGACACCTCCGGACCTAAAGAGATTAAGAGAATGGCTGCTTTCTGTTTACCTGTTAATGCGTTATTATCTTTTCTTGCCAAGTCTCTAACCTCCTAGTCTTCGGATATCCAAGTGCGTAATAAATTTGCAAAATCTTCCGGATTCTCTTTTGCCATTTTTTCAAGTTGTTTTTTACGGACAGTTGTCTCTGATTCAACTTCATTATTAATGTCCGGGACATTAAACGTAGTTTTAACAGGGATATCATCCTCTTCATATTCTTCTTCACTTTCCTTTTTCTTTCTTATAAGAAGAATGATAAGAATAACGATCGCTAATAACAAGACGCCTCCAATGATATACATCCATAAAGGAATCGTTTGACCTGCTTCTGTTTCCTCAGTTTGAAGTTTTCCGTCAAATGGTTGGACTGATACAACAATTTTAGAGGCAACTTCCTCATCCGATAGCGGCTCTTCTGAAAAATCCTTATTAATAGATGTTCTTACTACAGTAGAAAGAATTTGTTGAATATCTTCTTCTCGTTCTGGTGTAAATGATAGTGGATCTTCAGGATCTGGTGGTTCAACCATAACTTGAATTCCCAAATCACGAATTTTATAAGGACTTTCAACAATTTGTTTATTTATACGATTCACTTCGTTATTAATTCTTTCCTCAATTCGCTCGTAATCTCCATCACCTGAAGTTTCTGTTGTCGCTTCATATCCTGGAACATCCGTTTCACCAGTTCCATTCACACCACCTGCTGCTGCAGCTCCATTACCAGTGTAAGCCTCAGTTATTCGTTCAACACTTACAGCTATTCCTTCGTCTTCCCCTTCTACAACAGGTGAAACAAGGTTTTCTTCGCGATTTTCTTGAGTGAAATCAATATCAGTTGTTATTGCAACTACTACCTTGTCTTGTCCCATCATTGTACCTAATAGTTTCTGAACATCTCTTTGTATATCTTGTTCGATTTGTGATTTAATTTCCTGTTGTGACGCATAGCTTGTACCAGGTGAAGTATTTTGGCCACCATTTAAATCATAATAGTTAAAATTCTGATCCATAATGACGATATTATCAGTCGTAAGGTTTGGTATACTTTTTGAAACCAAATGAAAAAGTGCATTTACTTTTTCCTGATCCAGCTGAGCCCCAGGTTCTAAATTAAGAACTACTGAAGCAGAGGAACCTTCTTGTTGATCACCAACAAAAACTGATTCAGTTGGAAGGTTAATCATCACACTTGCATCTTTGACTCCGTCTATTCCTTTCATTAAATTAGCCAGCTCAGTTTGTGTTGCCTTAAGTTTTATTACATCAAACTCTTTATCCGTCATCCCAAAGCCGGAATCTTGACCAAAATATGAATAGTCAATCATTCCAGAATCAGGAACACCTTCCGCAGCTAACTCAACCATTAAAGTATCGACCATCTCGTTAGGTACCATAATTGATGTACCGTTGTTAGAGATTTCTGATTGTACACCTTTAGCATCAAGTGTTTCTTTTATTTGACCAGTTTCAGCTGGAGAGAGATTTGAATAAAGAGGAACTAAATTTGGTCTGGACATAAAGTAAGTTAGTAACCCAACAACCACAAAAAACAATATTATACTTGAAATAATGATTGATTTTTGTAACTTACTCTTCTGTTGCCATACCCCGGTTAGTTTGTCTTTAAAAGTTAATAATTTTTCGTTCATTCCATAAAATCCCCCGGTTACAATGACATTTGCTAGTTAGTAATCAAAGTATTTCAGTAGAGTTTTTATACTAAACTTGCATTCTCATCATCTCTTGATAAGCTTCTATTGCTTTATTTCTTACTTCCACAGCAGTTAGTAGTGTAATACTGGATTTCTGAGAAGCAATCATCACATCATGAAGTTCTACATTTTTCCCTGTTGCTAGTGCTTCTGTCATTTTGTCAGACTCTAACTGTGCTTTATTAACATTATCAATTGCTTGTTTCAGAGTTTCCCCAAAGCTAGTCTTACTATCTGTTTGATTGGTATTTATTGAAGTATACTTAGGTTGTATTTGAACGGGCTGATTTGTTAACTGGAAAGGATTAACACTATTTATCATAACTATCACCTATTTTCCTATTTCTAGAGCTTTCATTAACATTCCTTTGGATGCATTCATTACAGTAACGTTAGCTTCATACGATCTTGTGCTGCTAATAAGGTCGACCATTTCCTTTAATGGATCAACGTTAGGCATTGCTACATAACCTTCTTCGTTTGCATCTGGGTGTTCTGGATCATATACAAGTTCAAAGGGAGTTTGGTCCTCGGTAATTTCGGTTACCTTAACTCCCCCTTCCGTTTCTTTTGAGCCCATTGCCTTATTTAAAAAAGAAGAAAATTGATTTCCTTGAGGCTGAGTTACAACCATTTTCCTACGATACGGTTGCCATTCTCCATTCACAAATTCTCCTCTTGTCGTATCCATATTGGCCATATTTGAAGAAATAACATCCATTCTTACTCGTTGTGCAGTTAAGGCTGAACCGGATGTATTGATTGATTGAAAAATCGACATGGTTAATTGCCACCTTTTATAACAGTTTTCAATGAGTTAAATTTGCCACTTAATCTCTCAATTAGTGCATTATATTGAATTTGGTTCTTTGCCATTTCGGTCATTTCATGATCTATATCAACATTGTTACCATTATGGTTATAATTCGTATTATTCTTTGTTACGATTCGATAACTGGATGAATCTGAACCACCGAATTCTATATGCTTGCTATTTGTTTTATTTGCTTGGAGCTTTTGCATTTCATTTGATAATACCGCATTAAACCGAACTTCTTGGGTTTTATAATTCGGGGTATCAACATTTGCAATATTATTCGAAATGACTTTTTGCTTTGCAGTTGACTGTGAAATGGCTTTTTCTAGGCTTGTAATAGTATTTGAAAATAAATTCATTGATATCCCCTCACAAAAGTAAACATAGTTACGTATCATATAGTGTCGAAATGTGTTAATTCCTATCTAATTGTATGAAATAATAGTCTTAAAGTCTATTAAGACTTTGTAAAAAAAAGTCGGATTTTCTATCTATTTTAAAAAGAGGACTATTGTACTACGCTTTTTTTACTGCATGCGCGTGTACGCAAGTTTAAAAGAGGTTCTGATTAATCCTTTTATAAGGTATCATATAATTCGACAAATCTATACATATAATTTTTTTCCAATTTTAATAATTGTAATACGCCTGTAATATAAAAAGAGGATGATCATTTGATCATCCTCTTTTTACAAAATCTTTAATTTGTTTTCATTTTTTCTAATTCAACCAAAAACTTGGCATTCAATACTTTAATATACGTTCCTTTCATACCAAGTGAACGAGATTCAATAACACCGGCACTCTCTAATTTACGAAGTGCATTGACGATAACTGATCTTGTAATTCCAACACGATCAGCAATCTTACTCGCAACTAATAATCCTTCATTACCATTTAATTCTTCAAAGATATGTTCAATTGCTTCTAATTCACTATACGAAAGTGAACTGATAGCCATTTGAACGACCGCTTTGCTACGTGCTTCCTCTTCAATTTCTTCTGCTTTTTCCCTTAAAATTTCCATACCTACCACAGTAGCACCGTATTCTGCCAAGATTAAGTCCTCATCAGCAAATTGCTCTTGAACTCTTGCTAGAATTAGTGTTCCAAGGCGTTCCCCTCCACCGATAATCGGGACAATAGTTGTTAACCCATTTTCAAATAATTCACGGTTTTCCACAGGGAAAGCAGTATATTCGCTATAAACATCAATATTTGAAGATGTTTCAGTGATGTTAAAAAGATTATTTGTATAACCTTCCGGGAATTGGCGATCTTCCAACATTTTTTTCATGCGTTCATTTTCAATTTGTTGATTAATCGCAAAACCTAATAATTTACCTCTACGACTGACAACAAAGATATTCGCTTCAATTACTTCACTTAGTGTCTCTGACATTTCCTTAAAGTTTACTGGTTTTCCTGCCGCTCTTTGAAGCATCGCATTAATCTTACGTGTTTTTTGTAATAAAGACATGTATGGTTCCTCCTGTAACATATGAAATTATATGTACTATAATATAAATTGACTTAAATCTTTATTTTTTGATATTTTACCTAGTTTATCTTCTACATATTGTGGAGTAATCACAATCTTATCAAGGTTAATATCAGGGGCTTCGAATGATAGATCCTCTAAAAGTCGTTCAAGTATTGTATGTAATCTTCGTGCACCTATATTATCAGTATCCTGATTTACATCAAATGCTACTTCAGCTACTTTACGAATAGCTTCGTCAGAAAATTCTAATTCTATACCTTCAGTCTCAATTAAAGCTCTATATTGCTTTAATAATGCATTATCCGGTTCAACTAATATTTTCACAAAATCTTCAACGCTAAGTTTTGTTAGTTCTACCCGAATCGGAAATCTTCCTTGTAATTCAGGAATAAGATCGGATGGCTTCGCAATATGGAAAGCACCTGCTGCTATAAATAACATATGATCTGTCTTTACAGACCCGTACTTCGTTACAACGGTTGATCCTTCAACAATAGGTAGAATGTCTCTTTGTACACCTTCTCTTGAGACATCAGCGGATCCACCTTTTGACTTGCCGGCAATTTTATCAATTTCATCAATAAAAATAATACCGGTTTGTTCCGCTCTTATGACGGCTTCTTGACTCACTTCATCAAGATCGATTAATTTACTAGCTTCCTCGTTCGTTAATACTTTTCTTGCTTCTCGAACAGTCAACTTTCTTTTTTTCTTTTTCTTAGGCATTAAACTTCCTAAAGCATCCTGCATATTCATGCCCATTTGTTCCATACCCGAACCTTGGAGCATATCAAACATTGAAGCTTGTTGTTCCTCAATCTCAACGGTGACATAATGATCCTCAAGTTCACCTAATGCTAGCTGATGAGCAATTCGACGGCGTTTTTCCTGCATAGATGTATCATCAAATGACTGGTCATCCTGTTCATGTGATTGCTGATTAGCTGCACCGAATAACATTTCAAGTGGGTTTTTCGCAGTTGATTGTTTTTTCTTTCCGGGAACGAGCAGCTCAATTAGCCGCTTGTTTGCATTTTCTTCAGCAAGCCCTTTTACATCAGATATTTTTTCTTCCTTTACTAATCGAACCGCTGTTTCTACTAAATCTCTAACCATTGATTCAACATCTCTACCGACATACCCAACCTCAGTAAACTTTGTTGCCTCAACTTTAATAAATGGAGCATTTACAAGCTTTGCAATTCTTCTTGCAATCTCCGTTTTCCCAACACCTGTAGGTCCTATCATAAGAATGTTTTTTGGCACAACTTCTTCTCGCAGCTTTTCATTTAATAAACTTCTTCTATAACGATTTCTCAATGCAACTGCTACCGCTTTTTTTGCATCCTTTTGTCCTATGATATATTGATCTAATCGTTCAACAATTTGTTTTGGTGTTAGTTGGTTATTCATTTAGCGCTGCCTCCCTTAAATTAAAGTTCTTCAACAATAATATTCAGATTGGTATAAACACAGATTTCTCCAGCAATTGTTAGAGCTCCCTCCGCAATCTCACGAGCAGTTAACTGATCACCTGAAAATCGCTTTAAAGCCCTGCCTGCAGATAAAGCATAGTTACCACCAGAGCCAATAGCTAAGATACCATCGTCCGGTTCTATCACTTCACCTGTTCCTGATACTAGTAATAGATCCTTCTCATTCATGACAATCAGCATTGCTTCCAGACGCCTTAATACCTTGTCACTTCGCCATTCTTTTGCCAGTTCTACTGCAGCACGTTGTAAATTTCCATTGTATTCTTCAAGCCTGCTTTCAAAGAGTTCAAATAATGTAAAAGCATCAGCAACAGATCCTGCAAATCCAGCAATTACTTTTCCATTAAATAATTTTCTAACCTTTTTAGCAGTATGCTTCATTACAACTGCATTACCTAACGTTACTTGTCCGTCACCTGCCATTGCAGCCTTTCCATTGTGATGAATAGCAAAAATTGTTGTCGCATGAAATTGAGACATTTTTCTACCTCCAATATTAAGCTTTAAGCTCGAGGGTGATGGGCCATATACATTTTCTTCAAGTGTTCTTTTGTTACATGTGTATAAACTTGAGTAGAAGATAAATGTGAATGCCCTAGCAATTCTTGAACACTTCTCATATCAGCACCTTCATTTAATAAATGTGTAGCAAAAGTATGCCTAAACATATGTGGGTGAATATGCAGAATTGATGAGACATTTTTTATCATCCTATTTAGAATATGTCTTATTCCCTGGTCTGTTAGCGCTTCACCACGATGATTTGCGAATAAATAGGGATGGTCTTCCTTCTGTTTGCTCATTAATATTTTCCGTCCATCATACATATAACGTTCTACTGCATCTTGAGCATAGGCACCAAATGGAATGTATCGTTGTTTTCCACCTTTACCAGTAACAAGTATTGTTCCGATAAAAAAGTCAATATCAGAAATCTTAATCCCACAACATTCACTGACACGAATTCCGGTGCCATATAAAATTTCAACTAATGCTTGGTTTCTTTGTCCTAAAGGAGTGTGAATATCCGACACGGAGAATAATTGCTTAATCTCATCTTCATATAGAAACTGAGGGATTTTCTTCTCCTTTTTAGGGATTGAAACAAGTAAAAAAGGATTTTCATTGAGAATACTTTCTCGTATAAGAAACTTATGAAAACTTCTTAATGAGGAAATCTTTCTTGAAATTGTTTTTCTAGAATACTTTCTTGTATGTAACTGAGTTAAATATAACCTTGTATCATTATATGTAATTTCTTCTAGATGTAGGATTGCTTGTTCTTTCATAAAGGAAAAAAAATCTTCAATGTCTGTGGTATAATTCACAATTGTATATTTTGAATAATTTTTCTCAATTTGTAAATATTCAATGAACAAATTTAAATAATTCTTAACATTTGTCACTCTAGACACCTCACAACAACACAAAAGGGCTACTAAATGTTATCACAACAGTAGTAGCCCTTGCAAATTATTTCTATAAATCTTTCGAAATTTTTTGAATTGTTTCCAGCGCTCGCTTTGCATGCAATTCATTTCGTTCTTTTTTACCTTTTATTTGTTTAGGAAGTGGAGCAAATATACCAAAATTCGCATTCATTGGTTGGAAATTGTCCGCATTTGTAGATGTAATATATTTTGCCATACTTCCAATCGCTGTTTCATTAGGAAATTCAACCAACTCTTTATCTAAAATAAGATGTGCTGCATTTATCCCTGCCACTAATCCAGATGCTGCAGATTCTACATACCCTTCAACACCAGTCATTTGCCCGGCAAAGAACAGATCTGTACGATTTTTATATTGATAAGTTGGCTCTAACAGTCTCGGGGAATTGATAAATGTATTACGGTGCATAACACCATATCGAACAATTTCAACATTCTCCAATCCCGGAATAAGGGACAGCACCTCTTTTTGAGGACCCCATTTTAAGTGTGTTTGAAAACCAACAATGTTGTAAAGTGTACCAGCTGCATCATCCTGCCTTAATTGGACTACGGCATATGGTCTCTTCCCTGTTTTAGGATCTTCCAATCCTACAGGTTTAAGAGGACCAAACAACATTGTCTTCCTCCCTCTTTGAGCCATTACTTCAATAGGCATGCAGCCTTCAAAGAAGATTTCCTTTTCGAATTCTTTTAATGGCACAGTTTCTGCAGCTATTAATGCTTCATAAAAACGGTCGAATTCCTCTTCAGTCATAGGACAATTTAGGTAAGCTGCTTCTCCCTTATCATAGCGGGACTTCAAATAAACCTTGTCCATATTGATGCTATCCTTCTCAACAATTGGTGCAGCAGCATCATAAAAATACAAATACTCCTCACCAGTTAATGACATTAATTGCTCTGAAAGTTTCTTCGATGTTAACGGTCCTGTAGCAATGATAGTAGGACCATTTGGTATCTCCTGAACTTCTTCATTTACTACTGTTACATTAGGGTGTCCCTTTACTAGCTCTGTTACCTTTTGAGAGAATTCATGTCGATCTACTGCAAGTGCACCACCTGCCGGCACAGCACACTCATCAGCTGCTTTTATAATGACAGAGTCTAATAACCGCATTTCTTCTTTTAACACACCGACAGCGTTTGTTAAATTATTTGCTCTTAATGAATTACTACAAACTAACTCTGCGAATTTATCTGTGTGATGTGCAGGTGTTTGTTTTACAGGTCTCATCTCATATAATCGAACTTTTATTCCTCTTTTTGCTAATTGCCACGCTGCTTCACTACCAGCTAAACCTGCTCCTATTACATTTACCATTGGTTCATGATTCATTTTCACCTAATCCTCCAACTACTTATATGAACAATAAATATATTTATTTAATATGTATTATTCATTTATGTTTTTGAAATCATCCGTCATTACTTTGTTCCTTAAAAAAAGTGAGCGTTATTCCGCTCACCTATTGTTGCTGTTCCTCTTTATAGTCACATTCCATACATTGTACTTGGATGCCTTTTTTAAGTTTTTTCTCAACGAGCATGTTACTACATTTTGGACAATTTCTTGCAATCGGTTTATCCCATGAGAGAAATTCGCATTCAGGGTATTGATTACACCCATAAAAAATTCTGCGTTTTTTTGATTTTCTCTCAACTATCGTGCCTTCCTCACAGTTCGGGCATTTTACCCCAATTTCTTTAACGATCGGTTTTGTATTACGACAATCCGGGAAATTTGAACAGGCCATAAACTTTCCATATCTGCCCATTTTAAAGACCATTGGGTGACCACATTCCTCACAATCAACCCCTGCAGGCTCATCTTTTATTTCAATCTTCTCCATTTCATTTTCAGCCTTTTCAAGCCTCGGAGAAAAGTCTTTATAGAAATTATCGATGATCTTAATCCATTGAATATGTCCATCTTCAACTTCATCAAGGCTATTTTCCATATTTGCAGTGAATTCCACATTGATAATTTCAGGGAAAAACTCTCTAATCAACTCCAACACAATTTCGCCTAATTCAGTTGGAATAAACCTCTTATTATCTAATGTTACATACCCTCTTTTTTGAATTGTATCAAGTGTAGGTGCGTAGGTGGACGGTCTGCCTATCCCAAGCTCTTCTAACGTTTTAACAAGTCTTGCTTCAGTATATCGAGGCGGTGGCTGAGTAAAATGCTGGGAAGGCTCAATATCTTTAGAATAAATTTCATCCCCTTCCTTTAACTCCGGAAGTAATCGATCCTTTTCCTCTATTTGATCATCAGTTCCCTCAACATACACTTTCATAAAACCAGGAAATTTAATTTTTGAACCATTCGCTCGGAATAATACTCCATTGTTAACTAAATCAACACTCATTGTATCGAGTATCGCTGGAGCCATTTGACTGGAAACAAACCGTTCCCAGATTAATTTGTACAATCTTAATTGATCCCTGCTTAAAAATTCTTTTATGCTGGCAGGATCGCGTAATGTTGAGGTTGGACGGATCGCTTCATGAGCATCTTGAGCATTCGTGTTCTTTTTAGCAGACTTAGCGGTAGTACCTAAAAACTCTTGACCATATTTATCTGTAATATAATTTGATGCTTCAGACTGGGCTGTCTCGGAAATTCTAGTTGAGTCGGTTCTCATATAGGTAATTAAACCAACTGTTCCTTCTTTTCCTAAATCAATTCCCTCATAAAGTTGCTGAGCAATCATCATTGTTTTCTTTGCTCTGAAGTTTAATTTTCGGGCTGCCTCTTGTTGTAAAGTAGATGTTGTAAACGGAACTGCAGGGTTTCGTTTACGTTCTTTCTTTGTTACTTTTTCAACTGTAAATTTGTTCTCTTTTATAATTTCCAGAACTTCTTTTACTTCTGATTCTGTATTTAATGCTTTTTTCTGGCCATTTATTCCGTAAAAAGATGCTTCAAATTCTTTTTGCCCTTTTAAAAATTGACCTTCAATAGACCAATATTCTTCAGGTACAAATGCTTTGATTTCATTTTCCCTATCAATAATCAGTCTTACTGCTACTGATTGTACACGACCAGCACTTAAACCTTTTTTAACTTTTTTCCATAATATAGGGCTTATCTTGTACCCAACCAACCGATCAAGGACACGTCTTGCTTGTTGTGCATCAACTAAATCCATATTTATAGATCGGGGATGCTTAAAGGATTCTTTAATAGCGTCCTTGGTAATTTCATTAAACACAACACGACAATCAGAATTAATGTCTACATCAAGACTATGAGCTAAATGCCACGCAATCGCTTCCCCTTCGCGATCCGGGTCAGCCGCTAAATAGACTTTTTTCGCTTTTTTTGCTGCTGTCTTTAATTCTTTTAGTACAGAGCCTTTTCCTCTGATTGTAATGTATTTCGGCTCAAAATTATGTTCAACATCTACGCCAATTTGACTCTTTGGCAGATCTCGAACATGTCCCATTGAGGCCTTTACTTTATACTTTTTCCCTAAGTAACGCTCAATCGTTTTTGCCTTCGCAGGTGATTCTACAATCACTAAATAATCCGACATGCCTGGTATCCTCCTTAAGAGGTATTCTCTCTTTAGTATTTCTTTTTAAGTTTTTATCTGTTATATAAATTAACGAAGCATATTCAATACGTGAGTAAAGATTTTAATTTTGCTCTCACTTAATGCATGGAGCGTTTTAAAATGTTAATCCTATACTGAAATCTCCACTATTATTAAATATTCCTATAAGGTTTGTCAAACATATTAGAAATAAATTACCCTAATCATATACCAATTCTTAAAGAAAAAACATGAATATTTTAACTAAATTAACATTTTTTTCGTTCCTTTGTTTCATTTATTAGCATCTTTATCCCAGGAAATTCTTCTATAATATGTGAAACATCCTGTACTAGCTTTGCACCGTTTTGGATTAATTCATTTGTACCTCCACTGTATTCATCAAAAATAGAACCTGGAACAGCGAATACTTCACGATTCTGTTCAAGTGCCTGTTGGGCTGTAATAAGTGACCCGCTTTTTTTCTGAGCTTGTATAATAATCGTGCCCTTTGAAAGACCACTAATCAATCTATTTCTCATCGGAAAATGCCATTTTTGAGGTGGAGTAGATGGAGGATGTTCTGAAAGAATGAGATGTGAAGTCATGATCTGTTCTGCCAGAGGCTGATTTTGTTTAGGATATAAATGATAAAAACCTCCGGCTATTACAGCAATGGTTTTACCATCTTGATTAATAGAAAGTGTATGTGCCAATGCATCGATTCCTTTTGCCAGTCCACTTATAATCACCCAATTATTTAAAATCAATGGTTTTATTATATATTCCAGTGCAGATCTACCATATTGACTCGGGTTCCTTGTACCTACAACACTAATGCTTTGTGGTGAATGAGATAGTTCAATATCACCTTTGTAAAACAAAAATGGTGGCGGATCAGAAATCTCTTTTAATAAAGGTGGATATGCCTGGTCATATAGAGAGAGAAACATGATATTATCTTTCTTATATTGATTTTCGAGGGCTAAGAATGACAGAGAATGATATTCTTTTTTTATAGCTTGAATTTTTTCTTTTTTTAACTGAAAGTATGATTCCCATTCATGGTCTTTCAAATAAAAAAAGAGCTTGAGCGTAGGGTCTACACTCATAATTTTACGAAATAACTGCTGACTAACTCCCTTACAATGAGCTAATAAAAACAATTCTTTATTCATATTTCCCTCCAATTTTGCATGACAAATAGGAACAGGAAAAAACCTGTTCCTACTATTAAATTTATTAATGTGTTTTACATTTTTCAAGTAACCCTTGTTCTTTTAATACAGAGATAAGCGTTTCTCCCATAACAGATGGAGTATCAGCCACTTTAATACCACAAGCATTCATTGTTTTAATTTTTTCTTCAGCAGTACCTTTACCACCTGATATGATTGCACCTGCGTGACCCATGCGCTTTCCTGGAGGTGCTGTTTGACCACCTATGAAACCTACAACAGGTTTTGTCATATTTGCTTTTACCCATTCTGCCGCTTCTTCTTCAGCTGTACCACCAATTTCTCCAATCATAATGACAGCGTATGTGTCTTCATCTTCGTTGAAGGCTTTAAGGACATCAATAAAGTTTGTACCGTTAACAGGGTCCCCGCCGATTCCTACAGCAGTTGATTGACCAATACCAGCTTGTGATAATTGATGAACTGCTTCATACGTTAAAGTACCGGAACGAGATACAACACCAACATGTCCTTTTTTATGGATATATCCAGGCATGATGCCGATTTTGCACTCTTCAGGAGTAATAACTCCCGGACAGTTTGGTCCTACTAGGCGAGTTTTCTTTCCTTCCATGTAGCGCTTCACTTTTACCATATCCATTACAGGAATATGTTCTGTAATACAAATGACCAAATCTAATTCTGCATCTACACCTTCCATGATCGCATCTGCAGCGAATGCAGCAGGCACGTAGATAACAGATGCATTTGCACCAGTCGTTTGTACTGCTTCTTGAACTGTATTAAATACAGGCACCCCTTCTACCTCTGTACCACCTTTACCAGGTGTTACTCCTCCAACAATATTTGTTCCATACTCCAGCATTTGCTTTGTATGGAATAACGCTGTTGAACCAGTGATACCTTGTACAATAACTTTTGTATCTTTATTAATAAATACACTCATGTTTGTCCCCTGCCTTTCTTACTTCACTAATGAAACGATTTTTTGTGCGCCGTCAGCCATAGACTCTGCAGAAGTAATATTTAAACCGGATTCATCTAAAATTTTCTTACCTAATTCAACGTTTGTACCTTCAAGACGTACAACAAGAGGAATTTCTAAGCCGACCTGCTTAGTCGCTTCTACTACACCTTCAGCTATTACATCACATTTCATGATTCCGCCAAAGATGTTAACGAAAATTCCTTTTACATTCTGATCAGAAAGAATAATTTTGAATGCTTCTGTAACTTTTTCTGCAGTTGCACCGCCCCCAACGTCCAGGAAGTTTGCAGGTTCGCCGCCATAGTACTTAATAATATCCATTGTAGACATAGCAAGACCGGCACCGTTTACCATACAGCCAATATTACCGTCTAAAGAAATATAACTTAAGTCATATTTAGAAGCTTCAATTTCCTTTGGATCTTCTTCTTCAAGATCACGATATTCTACGATATCTTTATGGCGATATAATGCATTTGAATCAAAATTCAATTTTGCATCTAATGCCATAACCTTTCCATCACCAGTTATGACTAAAGGATTAATCTCTGCGATGGAACAATCTTTTTCAACAAACACTTGATATAGCCCCATCATAAACTTAACAGCTTGACCAACTAATTCTTTTGGAATATTAATATTGAATGCAATTCTTCTAGCTTGATAGCCTTGTAGACCAACAGCAGGATCAATAACCTCTTTAAAGATCTTCTCCGGTGTTTGTTCTGCTACTTCCTCAATCTCTGTTCCACCCTCTTCAGAAGCCATTAAAACGACACGAGAAGTAGCGCGGTCCAATACTAGACCTACATAATATTCTTTCTTAATATCACAGCCTTCTTCAATAAGGAGACGCTTTACTTCCTTACCTTCAGGACCTGTTTGATGTGTAACAAGTGTTTTTCCTAAAATTTCTTCTGCATATGTACGTGCTTCGTCAAGGTTTTTCGCAACTTTTACCCCGCCTGCTTTACCTCGTCCACCTGCATGGATTTGCGCTTTTACCACTACTACATCTGTTCCAAGTTCTTTTGCAGCTTCAACTGCTTCATCTACAGAAAAAGCAACTCGTCCATTAGGTACAGAAACTCCGTATTTGCGAAGGAGTTCTTTTCCTTGGTACTCATGGATATTCATTTGCCATCCTCCTAACCAATTTGCATAAAAATTAGACTGCGCTTTCATTTTATATAATAGTTCGAACCTTGTCTACATTTACACACAAAATAGTAAAATTCAAGTTAATTTTTATTTTTTTAGTATATAAGAAAATACAGATTCCACAGACTTTTTACCCAGATAAAACATAGAACCTATAGTATGATAGAATCAGCGAGTCACTATCATACTATAGGTCTATTAGAGATATTACTCATTCTTCGCTTTTATTTCCTTCTCTAAGTTATACACAAAAGCAAATATTTCTGCTACAGCCTCATATAATTCTTCTGGAATTTGCTGGTGTATCTCAAGTTTTGATAAAAGCTCTACAAGGGCCTTATCCTCATGTAGGTGAATATCTTTATGTTTGGCTTTCTCAAGTATTTGTTCTGCAACAAATCCACTACCTTTTGCAATTACCTTTGGTGCCTGCTCATTTTCTTTGTCATATCTTAATGCAATCGCCTTTTTTACAGAATCTTTATTCATCATATTTTCACATCAACTCCAGTATAAGGACCGAAACCACTCGTTATGTTTACTTGCTCTTTATGAGGTTGGTTTGCTACTGCATCAAATGTTTTAACATGGATAGCAGATAATTTATAGTCCATTTCTTTTAAGAGTTCTTTTAGTCCTTCAGAGTGATTGGATATAATAGGTTTTATATTTTCTAAATTGTTTGTGATGCTAATCGTGATCACTCTGTTTTGTATTTGTACATCAACCATCATTTCTTTAAGAGTCGGTAGCTGTAAATAAAAAAGAATACGGCAAAATGATGGGTCAATTTTCCCGTTTTCTTGTTTTTTACCGTGCCATTGTATGGTTAAATCAGTATTACTTAATGGAAACAAAGGAACTTGTGTGATCATCTGAGTTGTAGGACCTAAATCTTGTTGAAGTAATGTTTGGCCATTCAATCGTTGGATAAGTGAATCAATCTGATCTTTGACCTTTGCAAGTCCTTCACCTTCTTTACTAACAACCAATAGCATCTCCCTTAGTGCTTGTATCTCATTTGTAATATCTTTTATTGTCAAGCGATTCTCTCCCCCTAACTCAAATTGCTTTACTGAGAGGAGGGCATCCGAATTTTGCATGAGGTTTAATAATGATTGTTGCAATTGTCTAACAATATTTGATGGCTGATCCAGTCCTTGCAATGAATGAAATAAAGTGCCGATTTGGTTTGCTAATGAGACATTGGATTGTGTTTGCATGAGGGACTTTATCACATTTTCTGTTAGTGGATATTCTTGTTTAATTGCAAATTTTGCTGCCTCCACAAAAGCTGATGCAGCTCTTTTTGGTGTATTCTTCAGCATTTCTATAGCATCTAGCAGTTGCTCCTTGGTAAATGGAATGTGATCTTTTGCTAATTCACCAGTTAATAATATATTTTCTTTTGATGTCTTTTGCTGAAACATTGTAAGCAAATCTTTTGCGACTGACTGGTTTGTCAAATGATTTACTTGCTTAATGATCTTTAATTGTAACCCCTGTTGTTCAGATCCCTTCACACGAAACCAGTAGCGGTCGAAGGAATTTAATGGAGCTTCAAGCTGAGCAACTAACTTTGATTGACCTATTTGAATTAAGGCCTTTTGATCAGGAAAGAGTTTAAGTACTTGCCCTTGAACTACTTGATTATTTGTTAATGTCAACTTATTTGTTGACCTATTCATTTGTCCAATAGAATCATTAAGAAATCCTTTCATAGCTGAAAGTTGAATCATTTTCTTTCTCTCCTTAAATCAAGGATTTTGAAGCTCTTTAATTGGTGCGAAGCTCTTTAATTGGTGCGAAGCTCTTTCGATGGTGCTCAGTAACTCCATGTATATTTAAAGCCTCTAAATGTTGTTTTGTTCCATACCCCATATGTTGATCAAATCCATACTCGGGGTATTGATTCGCAATGTCTACCATTATTCGATCTCGAGTAACTTTTGCAATGACTGAACTTGCTGCAATTGAAATACTTTGAGAATCACCCTTTATAATTGATAATTGTGGAATCTGTACATTAAGTTTCATAGCATCTAAAAGTAAATATGTCGGTGTTTTCGAAAGATTTTCAATTGCCTTTGACATAGCAACCTTCGTTGCTTCATAAATATTAATTTCATCAATAATTGATGGAGAAACAATTCCAACACCTATTGCTACAGCCTGTTCATGAATCATGTCATAAAAGCGTTCCCTCACCGATGCTGTGAGTTTTTTAGAATCTGTTAAACCAGGAATATAGCAATCCTCTTTTAAGATCACAGCAGCTGCTACAACAGGGCCTGCCAACGGTCCTCGACCAACCTCATCAATACCTGCAATTAAATGAAATCCATTCTTTTTAGCTTCTCTCTCAAAGCGTAGCATGCTATAAAACTGACTTTGTAGATTTTTCTGCTGCTCATATTGTTTGTACCACTTTTCAACTAATTGCTGCACTCCTTTTCTATGATCAGCCTGACACTCAATTAGAAATGGATCAGCTTTATTTGTTATAGAAGAAAGCTTTTGTTTAATTTCATTTGTAGTTAATTGCATTTATTGTTTCTCCTTATTTCAGCATATTGTTGTTTTTTGATATGTATCATTTTAAATTATATATCTACTATATCGGCATATAAGATAATAAATAAAGACCCGCATCTTATCAGCGAGTCAATTAAGTATTAATCTTTTATAAAATCTGCAGGTGTTTCAAAAGATAACCTTCCTAATTTATCTGTTCGAATTTCTCTTAAAATGAGCTCAGACGTTTTATCATAATCAATATACCCACCTGACATCATACAACCACGCTTTTTACCTATTTCATCGAAAAGTGGAACAATTTCATCAGAAAGATATTCTAAATGAAACCGTTCAACCAGTCTATTTGGATAATGTTCTTTTAAAAATGTTAATGCAAATACAGTTATGTCCTGCAAGTTCAAGATAGCATCTTTTATTGCGCCTGTAGTTGCAAGCTTTTGACCTACAAGTTGATCCTCAAATTTAGGCCATAGTATTCCCGGTGTGTCCAAGAGCTCAAGCTCGTTCCCTACTTTTACCCATTGTTGGGCAGTTGTAACACCAGGTCGATCTCCAGTTTTTGCTATATTTTTCTTTGCAAGTCTGTTAATCAATGTTGATTTACCTACATTAGGAATCCCAATGATTAAAGCACGTATCGCACGAGGCTTAATTCCCTTGGCAGCCATTTTATCAAATTTTTCCTTTAATAGAAGTTTTGATAAAGAAGTAATTTGCTTTAATCCTGTACCGGATTGAGCGTCAATTGCAATTGCAGGAATATCCTGTTCTTTAAAATATTCAATCCACTGTTTTGTAATTGCTTCATCCGCCTTATCAGCTTTATTCAATAACACAATCCTTGGTCTGGATGAAACAATATCATCAATCATTGGATTTCTAGATGACATTGGAATTCTAGCATCAACAAGCTCAAAGACTATATCAATTAATTTAAGTTTTTCGGTAACTTGTCTTCTTGCTTTAGCCATATGTCCTGGAAACCATTGTATTGTCATAATTACACCTTCTTTTTTCTTACTCGACGAGACGAATTTGTGAGAATGGCCAATAGACTAAACTCGTTTTCCCCATTACCTCTTCAATTGGTATCGTTCCTATATGTCTACTATCTTTACTTTGCCGTCTATTATCACCCATAACAAACAGATGGCCTTTGGGTACCGTAGATTCCCCTGTAATGCTTTCTAAATCAAAAGGCTCTGTTAAAGGACCATCTATGAGTTCAGTTTTATATTCATCAAGATACGGTTCTTCATATTTTTCACCATTTATATATAGCGTGTCATTTTTATATTCAACATGATCGCCTGGTAAGCCAATTACTCGTTTAATATAATCCTTATCGACCGTAGCATGGAAAACAACGATATCAAAACGTTCAGGATCACCTATTTTATATGAAAACTTATTCACAATCATTCTATCTTGTGTATGTAGTGTTGGCATCATTGAATATCCATCAACTACAATAGGTGCAAAAAAGAAAGATCTTATGATTGCCGCTAAGATGACAGCGATAGCTAAAGCTTTTATCCACTCTAGAACTTCATTTTTCTTTTTTGTCATATCTTCACCTGCTTCTAGCAATCATTATGTCCACTGTTTGTTTCTTGATATACACGTATTATTTGGCATATTATTATTTCTATGTAACAGTATTTTTATTTTAAAATAATTAAGGAATGACATTATTATTGAAAAAGGAGCTTGTTAAGCAACAAGCTCCTTTTCAACTATACAGACAGTTTTAACTGACCCATATATGTTAGGCTTAGGGTAAACTAAGCTGTCTTATCGAATTTCTTTAATACGCGCAGCTTTACCACGTAATTGACGTAGGTAGTAAAGTTTTGCACGGCGAACTTTACCGCGGCGAATAACTTCTAGCTTCGCGATCTTTGGTGTGTGTACAGGGAAAGTACGTTCAACACCTACACCGTAAGAGATCTTACGAACAGTAAATGTTTCGCTAATTCCACCACCACGACGCTTAATCACAACACCTTCAAAAACCTGAATACGTTCACGAGTACCCTCAACGATACTAACGTGTACACGTACAGTATCACCAGGACGGAAAGAAGGTAAATCAGTTTTTAATTGTTCTTTTGTGATTTCTTCAATTAGTTTTTGCATCGTTTTCAACTCCTTCCAACAGATGCTCATTCCAATATTTATTGATTGCAGCGGAACATCGTTTTAAAAGACTTGCATATTATACATCAGCAAGTCACGAGATTTATCATACCATATCACTACATCGGGTGCAATAGCTAGTTTCCATTTTGCCATTTTTTAATGATCGCTTTTTGTTTTTCTGTTAGCGGGTATTTTTCCAATAGGTCCGGACGACGTTCAAAGGTTCTTTTCAGAGACTGCTCCTCACGCCACTCAGCGATTAATTTGTGATTTCCTGATAAAAGTACTTCAGGCACTTTAAGGCCTCTAAAATCAGCCGGTCTTGTGTAATGCGGATGCTCTAGTAAGCCGGAACTATAAGAATCTAAAATAGGAGAGTCCTCGTTTCCCAGAACACCGGGAAGGAGTCGGACAATACTATCTGTTATGACCATTGATGCGAGCTCTCCTCCGGTTAAAACAAAGTCACCTATAGAAATCTCATCTGTCACAAGATGTTCTCTAATCCTCTCGTCATAGCCTTCATAATGTCCACAAACAAAAAGAAGGTGATCCTCTCTGGCTAATTGTTCTGCTTTTGCTTGTGTAAACCTTTCACCCTGAGGGCAAACCAATATTACCTTCGGCTCTGAGTTATGCTGTTTGCGTATGTCCTCTACAGCATCAAAAATAGGTTGTGGAGTTAATACCATCCCAGCTCCCCCGCCATAAGGATAATCATCAACATTTTGATGTTTATTTGATGAATATTCACGAAAATTAATCACATTAAATGTAACAGCTTCTTTTTCCTGAGCTTTTCTAAGAATAGATTCATTTAATACTCCATGAAACATTTCTGGAAACAAAGTTAGAAAATCAATCTTCATTAATCAAGTAACCCTTCCATTGGTGTGATAACGATCTTCTTTTCATCAATGTTGATTTCTTTTACAATTTCTTCTATGTAAGGTACAAGCAAGTCTTTTCCTGCTTTTCTTTGAATAACCCAAACATCATTTGCACCTGTTGCCAGAATTTCACGTATTGTTCCGATTTCTTCCCCGCTATCTGAATACATCTTACACCCTATAATTTCATGGAAGTAGTATTCACCTTCTTCAAGCTCAGATAATTGAGATTCTGATACTTTTAATAAAGAACCTTTAAAAGGCTCGACATCCTGAATAGAGTGCAATCCCTCAAACGTTAATAGGTCGAAGTTTTTATGTACACGGTGAGTGTCAACAATGACTTCTATCGGATCAGTTGATCCTTCCTTAAAAATAAATAAAGTATTTCCGGGCTCATATCTTTCTTCAACAAAATCTGTTTTTGAAATAACGCGTACTTCTCCTCTAATACCATGTGTATTGACTATTTTACCAACATTAAACCATTTTTCAGCCATATTTATCACCTCAGGCGTATTTGATCCACTATACCATCTTTTATGACAATGCTCTTTTCTTTCATTAGTTCATCCCAATTGTCACCAATATTCAAATCAATTATAGCATCTACTTCTTTTTCTTTTATTTCACTTCCGATTGGCAATGTATGTACCTGCTCTAGTTGAAACTCTACTAGCTTGATTTTTTCACGTCGTTTTTCTATTTCTTTTAAAAATTGCGTCGAAAGCTGCTTACTTGTTTTCTCCACCTTTTTATATTCAAAATACAGTTGATCACATTCTTGTTCGATCAACTTTTTTCGCGAAGAAAATTCTTTTATTAATGATTGCTTACTAGTTTCCGTTATCATTTGTTTAACAGTCACGCGGTGGAGTATTTTCATTATTGTTCCTCCCCTTTTAAAGCTTAATACCTACTAAAGCGTAAGCACTCACCAACTTTTATCAAATGTTGTAAAGTATTAGAAAAACTTGGCTTGTCGCCAAGTTCTAATGGCGAAAGCCTTAGGTTTTCTAATACTATCATCCATAAAATTTATATAATTTCCGATAGTACAAAAAAAGGGGAGGAACCTCCTCACCCTTTTTTAGTCGTTAATCTCTAGTTGGATTCGTTTAGATGAATTAGATCCCGCTGCATAAACAACAGTTCGAATGGCTTTTGCGATCCTTCCTTGCTTACCAATCACTTTACCGATATCATCCTTATGAACAGAAAGGCGGTATATCATTTGATGCCCTTCTTCATGTTCAGTGATCTCAATCTGATCTGGCTTATCAACAAGCGGCCTCACAATTGCTTCGATTAACTCTTTCATCTTAACAGTCATTACTTGCTGTTTTTAGCGTTATGGAATTTTTCCATAATGCCTTCGTTAGAGAACAAGTTACGAACTGTATCAGATGGTTTTGCACCATTTGACATCCATTTTAGTGCTAATTCTTCATTGATTTTCACTTCTGCTGGTTGAGCAACTGGGTTGTAAGTTCCTACAACTTCAATGAAACGTCCATCACGTGGTGAACGAGAATCTGCTACTACGATACGATAAAAAGGAGATTTTTTTGCTCCCATACGTTTTAAACGAATTTTAACTGCCATTTTATAAAGCACCTCCGAAAATGTTTCAACAAGATAGTATATTATCAAATAAGTTATATGATGTAAAGGTTTTTTTCTTGTCAGTTTTAAAAAACCTCTAAAAACAGTGTAAATTACTACATTTTTGCACAAAAATCATCTTGCGTTTCAGTAGATTTCAAATCCAATTCATTACATAAATGGAAATTTAAATCCACCTTTTTTCTTACCTTTTGTCATGCTTGTCATTTGCTTCATCATTTTTTTCATATCTTCAAATTGCTTTAATAAACGGTTCACTTCTTGAACAGTCGTACCGCTACCTTTTGCAATTCGTTTTTTACGTGAAGCATTCATCATTTCAGGATTGGACTTTTCAGCCTTTGTCATTGATTTAATAATAGCCTCAACATGACTTATTTGCTTTTCATCAACCTGTAGGTTTTTTAGTCCCTTCACCTTGTTTGCACCAGGTAACATGCCAATAAGATCCTCTAAAGGTCCCATATTGCGAACTTGTCCTAACTGTTCAAGAAAGTCATCAAATGTAAAAGATGCTGTACGCATTTTTTGTTCTAGTTCTTTCGCTTTTTCTGCATCAACATTTGTTTGAGCCTTTTCAATGAGTGTTAATACATCACCCATCCCTAAAATTCTAGATGCCATACGTTCAGGATGAAACGCTTCAAGAGCATCCAGCTTTTCTCCTAGACCAACAAACTTAATTGGTGTATTCGTTACAGAGCGAATCGATAATGCAGCACCGCCACGTGTATCACCATCAAGTTTTGTTAAAACAACACCGGTTAATCCAAGCTGTTCATTGAAACTTTTAGCTACGTTAACTGCATCTTGTCCAGTCATTGCGTCAACAACAAGGAAAATTTCATCAGGCTTGGCAATTTCTTTTACCTGTTCAAGCTCTTCCATTAGATTTTCATCTATATGAAGTCGACCAGCTGTATCAATGATCACATAGTCATGATGCTCTTGCTTTGCATGCTCTAATGCTTTTGTTGCAATTTCAACCGGACTTACTTGATCTCCCAAGGAAAATACAGACATATCTAATTGTTTTCCTAATGTTTGCAGCTGCTTAATAGCTGCTGGTCGATAAATATCTGCCGCAACAAGCAATGGATTTCGATTATGTTTCTTTCTTAAGAGATTTGCCAGCTTACCGGTAGTTGTTGTTTTACCTGCACCTTGTAAACCAACCATCATAATAACTGTCGGTGGCCGATTTGATACCGCAATCTTACTTTGCTCTCCACCCATTAATTCGGTTAGCTCATCTTTAACTACTTTAATGACCTGTTGTCCAGGAGTTAAGCTTTTCATAACTTCTTGACCAACAGCACGCTCAGTTACGCGCTTAATAAAATCCTTTACGACCTTGAAGTTAACATCTGCTTCTAAAAGGGCAAGGCGCACTTCGCGCATCATTTCCTTTACATCCGCTTCAGTTACTTTTCCTTTGCCGCGAATTTTGGCCATTGTATTCTGCAGTCGGTCGGCTAATCCTTCAAAAGCCATAAATGCCGCCTCCTAATCTAATTTCTCAAGTTCTTGAAGTAAGACTTCATACTGATTATGATTTGCCACTTCAGCAGAAAATTCACGCAGTTTTGTCATGATCTTCTGTCGCTCTTGAAACTTTTGAAATAATAGTAGCTTTTCCTCATATTGCTCCAACATTGCTTCAGTTCGCTTAATGTTATCGTAAACAGCTTGTCTACTAACACTGTACTCTTCCGCAATTTCACCAAGGGAGTAATCATCTAGATAGTATAAGGACATATAGCTCTTCTGCTTAGGGGTTAACAATGATTGATAAAAATCAAATAAATACGTTAACCTCGTTGTTTTTTCAAGCATCATGCCTTTTCACCCCTTTGTTAAGTGAATTACCTTTACAACATATAAGTCTACATACGAAGCATTTTCTTGTCAAGTAGTATAAAGGCATATAGTAGAAAAACTTGGCTTTTCGCCATGTCCTAATAGTTAAGTCTTAGATTTTTATACGATCATCCATAAAATTTTTATATTTTTTGATCGTATAAAAAAGCTAACCAAGGTAAGGTTAGCTTAATAAGAATTTATTCTTTCTCTTGTTCCTCAATAATACCTGAGAACAGACCGTACACATATTGCTCAGTATGAAACTCTTGTAAATCATCCATCTTTTCACCTAAACCAACAAACTTCACTGGAATATCCAGTTCACCTTTAATAGCTAATACAATACCACCCTTAGCTGTACCGTCTAATTTAGTAAGAACAATTCCTGAAACATCTGTTGCTTGTGAAAATTGTTTTGCTTGTGTCATCGCATTTTGACCTGTTGTTGCATCCAATACAAGTAATACTTCATGGGGTGCTCCAGGGATCTCACGTTCTATCACACGTTTTACCTTTTCAAGCTCCTTCATCAAGTTTACTTTGTTTTGTAGACGTCCGGCTGTGTCACATAATAAAACATCTACTTGTCTAGCTTTAGCAGCTTGTACGGCATCATACATAACAGCAGCAGGGTCTGAGCCTTCCGATTGTTTGATTACATCAACGCCAACTCTTTCTCCCCATACTTCCAGTTGTTCAATTGCTCCTGCCCTAAATGTATCTCCAGCTGCTAAAAGAACTGAATTACCCTCACCTTTTAATTTATGGGCTAATTTTCCAATTGTAGTTGTTTTCCCAACACCATTAACACCTACGAATAAAATAACATTTAGTCTGCCTTTTTCAAGGTTTAATTTGTTAATAGGTTCGTCATCACTGTCACCTTCATAAATTTCAATTAGTTTTTCAGAGATGACAGCTTGGACATCCTTTGTATCTTGGATGTTGCGTCGCTTTACTTCCATTTTCAACTCATCAATTAAATCCATAACAGTAGCGACACCCACATCTGCACTAATTAGAAGCTCTTCAAGTTCCTCAAAAAAATCTTCATCTACTTTTCGATATTTCGCCACTAAATCATTCATTTTACCCGCAAAAGAATCTCGGGTTTTTGTTAAGCCCTCTTTAAATTTTTCAGTTACAGCATCTGTTTGTTGAGTGATTTTTTCTTTTAATTTCTTAAAAAAACTCATTCTGTTGTTCGTCCTTTCGGCTAAGATTGAACTAATTCCTTTGTCTCTTCTAATCTAACTGACACAAGCTTTGAGACACCTGATTCCTGCATCGTTACTCCATATAATACATCCGCTTCTTCCATGGTACCTTTACGATGGGTGATGACAATAAATTGAGTTTCATGACTGAATTTCTTTAAATATTGCGCAAATCGATGTACATTTGCTTCATCAAGAGCTGCCTCAACTTCATCAAGTACACAAAACGGAACAGGGCGGACTTTCAGAATCGAGAATAATAATGCTATAGCTGTTAATGCACGTTCTCCTCCAGACAACAGTCCAAGGTTTTGCAATTTTTTACCAGGCGGTTGAGCAACAATATCAACACCTGTGTTTAACAAATCATTGGGATCTGTCAGCTTAAGTTCCGCTCTTCCCCCACCAAAGAGGGCTTGGAATACAGCTTCAAAATGTGATCGAATCGCATTGAAGGTTTGTTCAAACCTTTTTTTCATTTCATCATCCATTTCATCAATCACTAGGTAAAGTGTGTCTTTCGCTTCCAGTAAATCATCACGTTGCTCTGTTAAGAATGTAAAACGTTCAGAAACACGTTCATATTCATCAATCGCTCCTAAGTTTACCGTTCCTAACTCATCAATTGCAAGTTTGATCAGTTTAACACGTTTTCTCGCTTCATCCACTTCAATCTCAAGTGTGAATTTCTCTTTTGCTCCTTCAAAGGATAAAAAGTATTCCTCACGTAAATGATTAAAGCGATTATCGAGTTCAACGTCCAGGCGGTTCAGCTTTACTTCTTCATCTTTAAGGATTTCTTGCAATTGCTTATCCTGACGTTTTATCTCTTTTAACTCGCTTTCTTCAAACTCAAGCTTGTCTTGTAACTGAAGACGTTCTTCTCTTCTACTTGCAATTAAATCGATTGTTTTATTCTTATCATGAAGCTTCTTTGTTGCCGCTTCTTCCAGTTTTTCTTCTCCGGATGAACTTGACGTCATTTCATTTGATAAAAGAGAGTAATCATCAGTTGCTTCGTCATGCTTTAGTTGAGCATGGTTCAGATCCTCATGAATTCTTTCTACTTTTTCTTTTTGATTTTCAAACAATTGTTGTTTTCCTGCTAGGATAACTTTTAATTCTGTTAGTTCAGCCTGAAGCTCATCTTTTGAGGTTTGCTGTGTGTTTTTCTTTTCAGACATTTCCTCAATTTTTTGATCAAGGTCAACTATTTTTGTTGACACTTCTTGAAGTTTAGCCTCAAGCTCTTTTTTGCGACGATCAATCCGATCCTTTTCAGAATCAAACGCTTCTCTTTCTGAGTCATATAATGTTAAATGATCATTAACATTTTTTTCATTTAATTCAATTTCACGGATATCACTTCGTATTCTTTGTTCTTCTAATCTAAGGGTTTCACCTTTTGAGCGTAAATCCTCTAATTGACTTTCTTGTTTTACAATGATCTCCTTCGAAGACTTTACATCAATTTCAAGTTGTTCTGTTTTTTCTTCCATTACCGTCAGCTTTTCCGCAATTTGTTCAACTTCACGTTGTCGACTTAAGAGTGAATTGTTTTTTTGCTTAACAGCTCCACCAGTCATCGAACCCCCTGGATTTACAACATCTCCTTGCAGAGTTACAAGCCGATAACGATAATTCATTAATTTTGCAATATCATTTGCACCTTTTAGATCTGATGTAACAATGACTGTTCCTAGTAAGTTTGCGATTATTGATTTAAATCTAGGTTCATACTCCACTAGACTTGTAGCGATACCGATAAAAGCCGGGTGATTTTGAATCATATTCAAATCATGCTTATTGATAGCACGCTCTTTAATAACTGACAATGGGAGAAACGTAGCTCGACCATATGAGTTTTGCTTTAAAAATTGTATCGCTTTTCTTGCAGCACTTTCATCTTCAACAACTACATGCTGCATAGAGCTGCTTAAGGCAATCTCGATGGCCGTTTCAAAGTCTTTTTCCGTCTTAATTAATTCTGCTACAGCACCATGAATTCCTCCGAGTTTGTCTTTGGCCTTTAGAATTTCTTTTACTCCTTGAAAAAATCCAGCATAATCTTCCTGCATTGATTCTAATACTTCTTTGCGTGACCTTGTTTGTTGTAATAATTGATAAGCCTGATATAATGCCGATTCTTTTTTTTGATAAGTATTTTTAAGGTTTTCTAATTTAGCTGATGTGTCTCGGAAATTTTTTATTTGATCGGATAATTGTTTCTCAACCAGTGCATAGTTTGCTTCAATCTTTAATTTTTTTTCTAAAATTACAGAGCGTTCTTCCACATAACGTTTATTTGATTCTAGTAATCTTTCATTTTTTCTTTCTTGTTGAGTTAATTGTTCATTTAAATATTGAATCTCATTTCTTGCTGTAGCTTGCTCATTTAAGAGTTCAAAGTATTCACTTTTCAATTCTTCAATTAGCTCTTCTATATTTTGATTATATGATAATGCCATCTTTTGCTTTTCTGATAATTCTTTTTTGATCCGTTCCAATTCATTTGAATAAACGTCAAGAAGCATTTCTTGTTCTGATTTTTCATGACGTAATTGGGCTATTTGCGTTGTATAGTCTGCTATTGTTTTTTCTAATTGAGCTTTATTTTGATGGGCATTTTTCTTTCTCTCTTTTAGGACTTCTTTTCTACCTTCGAGCTTTTCTAACTCCTCACTTGCAAGTAAAAGAACCTGTTGAAGGTCATTAATTGAGTCATCTAAAGCACTCACATGATCTTTCATCTGTTCAACTGCTGCTTCCTTTTTTTGCATGGTAGCTGAAAGATTTCCTTCTAAGTCCTTGTTTTTTTCTACAGATTTAGAGAGATTTTCATATTTTTGATGAAGTTCTTCTATTTCAATCACTGTTAAGGCAACTTCAATCTGTTCTAGTTCTTCCTTTTTTTCTAAATAATCCTTGGCAATAGATGCCTGCATTTTTAAAGGTTCAACTTGTCCTTCCAACTCATGAAGAATATCATTTACACGATTTAAATTTTCTTGAGTTTCAGCAAGTTTATATTCTGCCTTTTTCTTTCGAGATTTATATTTTAAAACACCTGCAGCTTCTTCAAAAATCGAACGTCTTTCTTCAGATTTACTGCTTAGGATTTCTTCTACTTTCCCTTGGCTTATGATCGAAAATGCTTCTTTTCCTAATCCTGAGTCCATAAACAGGTCAACGATGTCTTTTAATCGACAGCTTTGTTTATTAATGAAAAATTCGCTTTCTCCTGAACGGTATACACGGCGGGTTACACTTACCTCATGATAATCAATAGGAAGAAAATGATCTTCATTATCAAGCGTAAGGGTTACTTCAGCTACATTTAAGCTTTTTCTCGAATCGCTTCCGGCAAAAATAATATCCTCCATTTTTGCTCCGCGCAGAGATTTAGCCGACTGCTCTCCTAGTACCCATCTAATTCCATCGGTTATATTACTTTTCCCACTACCATTAGGTCCAACTACTGCAGTAACACCTTTGACAAAATCTACGGTGACTCTTTCAGCAAAGGACTTGAATCCAACAATATCCAAACGTTTGAGGAACATTGTGATCCTCCTTACTTATTCTTTTTTCTAATGTTTTCGTCAATTGTGTTTTATATCATCGTAATTATGACAAACTCCTCCATATTTTATCATAATTTGTCGACATAACTTAAAGTTTTTTTTATCGATAAGAGTTTTAAATAGATAAACCTTAAAAAAGGACAACTCCTTCAATTTCGTATGTTGTTTATCATACGATTCTAAGGTTGTCCTTTTTACTTGATTCTATTTATTTATTTGTTGCAGTTTAGATAGTGCCTCTTGGGCAGCATGCTGTTCCGCTTCTTTTTTTGACTTACCGCTACCTGTACCATACACCTTGCCATCCAAAGAAACAGTGGAGACAAATTCACGGTTATGAGCAGGACCTTTTTCATGAAGGATTTTATATTCTAATATTCCCTTTGTATCTCTTTGAACAAATTCCTGAAGTTGGCTTTTGAAATCCATTACATGCGAAAAGGCTCCTTCATCAACTTTCGGAATAACAAACTTATCCAAAAATTGAACGACAGCATCAAGACCTAGATCTAAATAAAGTGCTCCAATAAATGCCTCAAATACGTCAGCGAGTAAAGCAGGCCGAGAACGCCCTCCTGTCATTTCCTCCCCTTTACCAAGTAACACCAAACTACCAAATGAAAGAGAATTAGCAAAACCAACCAGTGAAGGCTCACATACGATCGCAGCACGTAATTTTGTTAATTCTCCTTCACTCATCATTGGATATTTCTTGTAGAGGTATTGAGAAATCGTTAATTCAAGTACAGCATCACCTAAAAACTCCAGCCTCTCATTATCTTCATATGGTTTTTTTCGATGTTCATTAACATATGAGGAATGAGTAAATGCTTGGTACAAGAGTTTTTCATTTGCAAACACATGTCCAATATTCACTTGGAATTTTTTAAACTCTTCCGCTTTTTTTGCAAAAGAGCGTCTCTCTTTATAATTTATATGTCTTGCCATAGCTTGGACCTCCAATTTAAATACGAAAGCAACTCCATGTTTAAACTTGTATAAGACACTTCATAATTGAAGGTAATTGTCATTGTCCCCTTGAATTATGAAGTGGCTTATGAGCTGTGCATGTGTTACCAGTAGTATACATCATGCTAAGAATAAAGCATAGAAGCCTAATACCAGCAAAAATAATTTTTAAAGGCTAAAGAAAGGGGGAAAGTCCCGTAATACCTACGGGACTTCTTTAGCAACATTACTGTTGGCTATTTATGTAGTTAACAGCGTCACCCACTGTACCGATTTTTTCTGCATCTTCGTCAGAAATCTCCATATCGAACTCATCTTCAAGTTCCATAACAAGCTCAACTACATCAAGGGAATCTGCTCCAAGATCATCTTTAAATGAAGACTCTAATTTTACTTCAGCCTCATCTACACCTAGACGGTCAACGATAATCTTTGTTACACGTTCTAAAACATCTGCCATTTTCCTTCACCTCCCCTCAAGTATTATAGATGATTTTATTATGAAAAACTAGGTTTGTTTCTAGTATTTTATTTCAATCAGTTTTCTTCACTAGTTTTCCTTATCACGATCAAGGAAATACAAAAAATTACATCACCATTCCACCGTTAATATGAAGAGTTTGCCCAGTGATATATTTGCTTTTCTCCGAAGCAAGGAATGTTACTGCATTCGCTATATCACTTGGCTCTCCTAAAGCTGCTAATGGAATTTGTTTAAGTAAATCCGCTTTGATATCGTCATTTAACTCATCTGTCATGTCTGTTGTAATAAATCCGGGAGCTACAGCATTTACAGTAATATTTCTTGACGCTAATTCCTTGGCTGTTGTTTTTGTTAATCCAATTACTCCCGCTTTTGCTGCAACATAATTTGCTTGACCAGGATTTCCACTTACACCAACAACAGATGTAATATTAATAATTCGGCCATTTCTTTGCTTCATCATTTGTCTTGTAACTGCTTTTGTACAAAGAAATACACCTTTTAAATTTGTGTCGATAACTTCATCCCATTCCGAGTCCTTCATTCTCATGAGAAGATTATCTCTTGTTATTCCTGCATTATTTACAAGAATATCTAATTGCCCAAATTCCTTAATCACTTCTTTTATCATTTGTTGAACTTCATCACCATTAGATACATCGGCTTTAATAGCGATAGCTTGTCCGCCACTTGCTTTGATCTCATCAACAACCTCATTAGCTTTCGCTTCGTTTCCGGCATAGTTAACAGCAATACTAGCTCCATTCTTTGCAAGATCCAATGCAATGGCTTTCCCAATTCCACGTGATGCTCCGGTAACTAAAGCAACTTTATTGCTTAGCATTAAGCTTCCCCCTTCATTTTGTCTACAGTTACATGTAAAGATTCAAGATCAAATATATTATAAACCGATGCTGATCGATCAATTTTTTTCACTAATCCAGTTAAAACTTTACCAGGTCCAATTTCGACAAATGTTGTCACACCATTTTGTATCATTGTTCTTATTGATTCTTCCCATCTTACAGGTGAGTATAACTGTTTGACAAGTAAATCCTTAATTTGCTCGTGACTTTCTACCGGTTTTGCTGTTACATTTGCTATGACCGGTGTAGAAGCATCATTAAAATTAATTTCAGATAATATCTGATCAAACTTTTCTGCTGCAGGCTTCATTAATTCAGAATGAAACGGTCCGCTTACAACTAATGGAATAGCTCGTTTTGCACCATTTTCTTTTGCAAGTGCAGATGCCTTTTCAACCCCTGCAGCTGTTCCGGAAATAACGATTTGGCCAGGACAGTTTAAATTCGCTAATTGAACTGAATCGCCATTTTCAGTTACATTGTTTGTGACCTTTTCCAATTCCTCTGCCGCCATTCCCAAGATGGCTGACATTGCTCCCTGTCCTGCAGGTACAGCCTCATCCATATATTCCCCGCGTTTTTTTACAGCATAAACTGCGTCTTCAAAATCCAGTACACCTGCAGCAACTAGAGCCGAATATTCCCCTAAAGAATGACCAGCAACATAATCAGCATGGATATTAAATTTCTTAACATATTCTAAAATGGCGATACTTGTTGTTAGTAAAGCAGGTTGAGCATTATAAGTTAATGTTAATGTATCTTGTGGTCCTTCGAAAATAAGTTCCTTTAATTTCTGTCCTAATTTTTCGTCGGCTTTTTCAAATATTTCTTTTGACTCAGCAATGTCTTGATAGTAGTCCTTTCCCATGCCAACTACTTGTGATCCTTGACCTGGAAATAAAAAAGCGATCTTCGTCATCTTGTGTTCCTCCGTTTCCTATCCCTTTATTGAAGAAAGAATTGTACCGGATACATCATTTGATACCATTTCTCTTGTTTGACGGATAGCATTATAAATTGCATTAGCATCCGATGATCCGTGGGCTTTTATCACAGGGGCTTTTAAACCAAATAGAGCAGCACCGCCATATTCAGAATAATCCATTTGCTGTTTGATTACTTTTAATTGGGGTTTTAACACACCTGCAGCAAGCTTTGAAGTGAAATTACTTGTTAAAGCAGATTTCAGCATCGAAAATACAGAAAGGGCTGTACCCTCGATTGTCTTTAGGGCGATATTTCCTGTAAATCCATCTGTAACGACAACATCTGCCACAGATTCCATCAAATCTCTTGATTCAATATTTCCGATAAAGTTAACATTCGCTTCTTTTAACAGTTCAAAAGTTTGCTTAGTTAACTCATTCCCTTTCTTATCTTCTGTCCCAACATTCAAAAGACCCACACGAGGGTTATTAATTCCTCTAACCTTTTCAGCATATACCGATCCCATAATGGCATATTGAAGTAAGTGTTCCGGTTTTGCATCAACATTTGCACCTACATCTAAAAACAAAAAACCTTTACCATCCAGTGTTGGTAATGTTGGCGATAATGCAGGCCTTTCAATACCCTCAATTCTTCCTACAACTAATAATCCAGCTGTCATGAGAGCACCTGTGTTTCCTGCTGAGATACACCCGTCTGCTCTCCCTTCTTTCACTTCATTTGCCATTAAGACCATTGATGAATTTTTTTTACGACGTACTGCTCGAACAGGCTCATCTGTTCCTTCGATTATTTCATCAGTATGTATAATGTTGATTCTTGTAGAATCTGTTAAATAAGTTTTTATTTTATCTTCCTGACCAATAAGCGTGACCTCTAAATCGGGAAATGCAGCTATAGCTTTCATGACACCTTCAACTACCGATTTTGGTGCATGATCTCCACCCATTGCATCGATCGCTAGCTTCATTATGTAACCTACCTTTGTGTTTGATTAGAGCGATACATTTCGAACTCACCAGAAAAAACCAATTCACTTCCGACAAAACTATTTACTTCTACCATTGTGCGTTTTTGTTCTGAATCATTTTTCACCATTTTTGCTTTGGCAATGACACGCTCATTTTCTTTGACTTGTCTTGTAAAATGAATATTCGCCTTTGCTGTTAATGCCAATTCATCATTTATCATCGCTACAGCCAGTGAGTTTGCTTGTGCAAATAAGTGGTGGCCCCTGGCAATTTGGTTCCTGCTAAATACATGCTCTTTTTTAATTTCCAAAATAGAAATTGCAGACTCATCCAGTTGTAAGTCTATAACTTCTCCAATTACTTCTTCTATCGGTAATGCCTTTACTTCATCATCCAATTTCTTTTCAGCGACATGTTTTATTCGTTCCCTTAATTCAGGTATGGATAATTCTAACCTATCCAAGCGTATCGTTTGAATGCTAACTTGAAACTTCTCAGCTAGCTCTTCATCGGTTATGAATGGTGTGTTAGTAATTGTCTCCTGTAATAAAAGCTGTCTCTCTTTTTTACTTTTTCTCATGATATCAATGACACCGTCCGAACTATTAAGACTAGGTACTAATAGTAGTATATAGATAAAGAAAACAGATTGCAACTGTATTGCCATCTGTTTCCTTAGAAAAAGTTATTAAACTATCATTAATCCAGCTTTTCACCCTCTAGTATGCCTGATTGATGTAAGTATACTCTTAATGGTTCATATTTTTCTTCTTCCCAAAAAGCCTTCGACTGAATAAGTTCTGCTGCATCTTGTCTTGCCACTTCCAATGCACGATAATCATGTACCATATCTGCTACTTTAAAGATTGGCATTCCACTTTGTTTTTTTCCAAAGAAGTCACCAGGTCCTCTAAGTTCTAAATCACGTTCCGAGAGGACAAATCCATCATTTGTCTCTGTCATGATTTTCATTCGTTCTTTTCCAGTTTCTGATTTAGGATCTGCAAGCAAAATACAATATGACTGTTCACTGCCCCGACCTACCCGACCTCTTAATTGGTGGAGTTGAGAAAGGCCAAACCGTTCTGCATCATAAATAACCATTGTTGTAGCATTCGGAACATTGACACCCACTTCAACGACAGTTGTAGATACCAATACATTTACTTCATTTTGACTAAAGCTTCTCATTACAGAGTCTTTTTCATCTGAAGAGAGTCTTCCATGCATGAGACCAATTTGAAATCTCCCTTTATAGTAAGAAGTCAACATACTGTGAACATCAAGAGCATTTTGGACATCCAACTTATCAGATTCCTCAATCAATGGACAAATAACATAAGCCTGGCGTCCTTTTGATAACTCTTTTTCAATAAATACGAGAATCCTCTCAAGCATAGAAGGTTTTACCCAGTAAGTTTCGATTGCTTTTCTTCCGGCAGGTAACTCGTCAATTATCGATACATCCATTTCCCCAAAAGCTGTTATAGCTAATGTTCTTGGAATCGGTGTTGCTGTCATAAATAATACATCTGTATGTTCTCCTTTTTCACGGAGCATTCGTCTTTGTTCCACACCAAAGCGATGTTGTTCATCTGTAATAACAAGACCAAGTTTATGAAACTTTATATCATCCTGGATTAAGGCATGTGTTCCAATCAATAATTGAATCTCATTTTTTTCAACTTTTTCTAGCAATTCTCTTCTCTTTTTCCCTTTAACTGAACTCGTCAGCAATGCTACAGTTACATTATATGGCTCAAAAAGTTGGACGAGTGAATCAGCATGTTGCTCTGCTAAAATTTCAGTTGGAACCATAAGAGCCCCTTGATAGCCGGATAACACTGCAGCATAAAAAGCGATAGCAGCTACAATGGTTTTTCCAGAACCAACATCTCCTTGTAATAATCGATTCATACGGTATGGAGATGTCATATCCTGTAAAATCTCATTCACCACTCTTGATTGTGCTTTTGTAAGCGGAAAAGGTAATGAATCAATAAATTGCTGGTGTTTCTCCCTTGAAAATTCATGCATAACCCCTTTTGACTGTTCACGTTGTATTTTTCTTAACGCCTGCATTTTAAGTTGAAATAATAGAAATTCCTCATACACAAAACGTCTGCGCGCTAATTTTAAATCTTCCTTTTCATGGGGCGTATGAATTGTGTAAAGTGCTTCTCTTCTGGTTAACAACTTATATTTTTGTAACAGATCATCAGGGAGAATTTCTTCAATATCTTTTAAATATGTTGATAAGGCAAGTGAAACAAACTTTTTTATCCCTTTTACTGTAAGTTTACCCTTTATAGAGTAAACCGGCTCTATGCCTGATTGTTCTTTCTTAGGACCGAACGATAATTGCTGGACGGTAATTGTTTGCCGATGCTTGTCCCATTTTCCAGTTACTGTAACAGTTGAATCAATGGTAAGTTTATTTTTAAAGTAAGGACGGTTAAAACAAACAACTGATAAAAGGTACTTTCCAACAAGTAAACGAAATGTTAACCGTGAACGTTTTTTTCCGAAAAAGGTAAGTGAAGCCTCACTATGTACCCTTCCTTCAACCGTTACTCGCTCATCATGCTTAACATCTTCTAAGTCTCGCAGACTGTTATCATCATATCGATATGGAAAATACTCCAGCAGGTCTTGAATTGTATAAATCCCTACATCATTTAATAATTCAGATGTTTCACTTCCTACACCTTTTAATTCAGAAATTGGTTCTAATAATTTATTCATCACCATTAAATTTGCGTCTTCCATAAGCCATAAGATCTTAGCTGTTGACCTGTAGGAGCCGCAGCTAACCCTCCTTATTCAGTTACTTTAAGCAAAGACAAAGAAGCAGAACTTGATTATGTTCAATATGCTCGTCTACCCTTTTATTTTAAATAATGTTCTTATCTTATTATTTACTATTGTTAACAGAACGGGAACATTCGTTTCCTACATTTTCATTTTAACAGAAATAAGGAAAATCAGCATGTCTATAATTCGTGGTCAGCATTCCAAAAAATATAATTAATAAAATCTTGTTAATAAACAACAAAAAACCCAGAAATCCGGGTTTTTTGTTGTTTATTATTCAACTGAAAATATATAGGAATATAAAGGTTGATCCCCTTTATGCACTTCAACTTCTACGTCCTCATACATTTCTTCAACAAATTGTAACAGCTGTTCTGTCTCCTCTTCTGTTGCTTCTTCACCTTGAATTATCGTAACAATTTCATCATCTTCGGAAATCATCTCAGTGAGAAGTTTTTTAGAGGCAGCTAATTGTTCCCGATCTGTAATAACAATTTTACCGTTTGATATACCCATAAAATCGCCTTTAGCAATATCGAGTCCATCTATATTTGTATCACGTACGGCATATGTTATCTGACCACTCTTCACATGCTGCAATGCTTCATTCATCAATCCTTCAACTTCTTCTGCCTCAGCTGTTGGATTAAACGCCAGTAATGCAGCCATTCCTTGAGGCACTGTTTTAGATGGAATAACGATAACATTTTCTTCAACTACTGATGCTGCTTGTTGAGCTGCCATAACAATATTTGAGTTATTTGGTAAAATGATAATATTTTCGGCGTTTACGTCATGAATAGCCTTAACAATATCCTCAGTGCTTGGATTCATTGTTTGACCGCCTTCAATGACTTCATTTGCCCCAATGCTTCTAAATAACTCTGCAATACCTTTACCCATTGAAACAGTTACAATACCATACTTATTTTTTTCGGCTTTCCTTACTGTTGGTGCAGTCTGTTGGTGTTCCCCAACTATATCGGTATGTTGCTGTCTCATATTTTCTATTTTCATATTGATGAGGTTTCCATATTTTTGCCCGTATGACAGTACTTCACCTGGATATTCAGCATGTATATGTACTTTTGCCAATTCATCATCAGCAATAACTAATAATGAATCACCGAATTCACTTAAGTCATTCCTAAACATTTCTTCATCAAAAGGTGTTTTGTCAGCTTCAAAGCGCACCATAAATTCAGTACAATATCCGAACTCTATATCCTCTGTATTAATATGACCTTGAACACTCTTATGGTGCTCTGCATTCACCAGCTCATCCATAGATGGTATTGTGACATGTGCGGTAGTAAGCTTTTCCCCTTTTAGAACTGCTAAAAAGCCTTCATATACAAAAACCAAGCCTTGGCCGCCACTATCTACCACACCTACTTCTTTTAATACAGGTAAAAGCTCAGGAGTGCGCTTCAGAGAAGCTTCCGCTTCTTTTAAGGTTAACTCCATAACCTTTGTGATAGATGTCTCAGTCTCCGCTACATGTACTGCAGTTTTTGCAGCATCTTTAGCAACAGTTAATATTGTCCCTTCGACAGGTTTCATAACAGCTTTGTAGGCAGTATCAACACCAGCTTGAAGAGCAGCTGCAAACTCAGTTGCATTAATGGATGCTTTTTGTTCTATGGATTTAGAAAATCCTCTAAATAATTGTGACAGAATCACACCGGAGTTACCTCGGGCACCCATTAAAAGGCCCTTTGAAAGCGCATTCCCAACTCTCCCGATATGATCAACATTATTGTTTTTTACTTCTTTTGCGCCTGATGTCATTGATAGATTCATGTTTGTACCAGTATCTCCATCTGGAACTGGAAATACATTGAGCGCATCAACTAATTTTGCATTATTGGCTAGGTGGTTCGCACCTTGCAAAATCATCTCTGCAAACTGCTTACCATCTAAGGTTGTATTAGACACAGGTAGTTTCCTCCTTAACTACGGGTTCGCAACACGAACACCTTGTACAAAAATGTTAACAGAATCAACAGCAAGTCCAACCGTCTGATCTAACGTATACTTAACTTTTGTTTGAACGTTATGTGCGACTTCAGAAATTTTTGTACCATAGCTGACGATTATATACATATCTATATTAATTGAATCGTCATCCTGACGAACGATTACGCCTCTGCTAAAGTTTTCTTTTCTTAGGATATCCGTAAGACCGTCTTTTATTTGATTCTTTGATGCCATTCCAACAATACCATAGCAGTCAATAGCTGCACCACCTGCAATGGTAGCAATGACTTCGTTTGAAATATCGATTTGTCCGTACTTTGTTTTTAATTCAATGGACATATTAGTTCCCCCTTTGGAATTGTTCGCACTGGCTACAGTTATTTTACTATAAGCCCAGAAATTTTAAAAGCGATTATAAGTCCGAAGTATAAATACAAGTACTTCTATTATATACAACAATACTTAAAATACTATGTCAAGGAAAAATTCTTGAAAGACTATTGTAGAAGTATTGCATTCTAATGACAGTTATGATAAATTATTAAAGTATCTCATGGCTATGTACATGACTATTGTAAAATATGTAGTGTTTTTTTGTAGTAAGGAGGGAATAACATGGCACGTAAATGCGTTGTTACTGGTAGAAAAACTCGCTCAGGTAACTCTCGTTCACACGCGATGAACGCTAACAAACGTACTTGGGGCGCAAACCTTCAAAAAGTTCGCATCTTAGTTAACGGAAAACCAAAAAGAGTATATGTATCTGCTCGCGCTTTAAGATCAGGTAAAGTTGAGCGAGTTTAATTTATTAAGCTTACTCAAAAACTTATTCTCTTATCTTTGAGAATATAGATACTATAAAGCGAAATAAGAAAGAAGCACCGATAATTCGGTGCTTTTTTCTTAATCTTTTTTAAACGAACCGAGCATTGCTCGAACAATTCCTCCTAAAAACTTCGGTAGCTTAATCGTATAAAATTTCATTGTTTCCCTCCTCAACCAATCATTAAACAAGGTTAAAGCTTGTTCAAAGGTGCTAGAAGCGTCAAAAAATGGTATGAATCAGTTCCTTAGCATTATATTCAGTTCCCGTATAAAAAATGACGCTATCTTACGCATAGAACAACAAGTTAATCTCGGCTTCTTATCATTAATAATATGCCCTCTTGAAAAGAAAAAGTACCTACATCACCAATGAGTTCATTACTAATACATAATGTGGAGCCAAGCCTGATATGACAGTTTTTTAATGGATATTTAAATCCATCTAATGTTAAACCATGTATATCAGAAGTTATGGCAATAAATGAGATATAGTCCCACTCAATTTTCCTCTTTACTTTATATGTACCTGATGTGTAGAGCGTGATTTGATTTTGTTGATCGATTATGTCAATTTTCGATAGAGTTGAAGTGGATTTTATAAGAAGGTGAATATTCCCAAGTAAATGGTCAAGCCTCCCCCCTGTTGCTCCAAAGATATAAATTTGATCAGGTTTTTGAGAAATTGCCCAATCTAGTGCTATTTCAGTATCAGTTTTATCCTTTTCAGAAGGAAGTGTGTTTAAGTTCGGTATTTTTGTCTTTAAGTTTTCATGTTCTTTATATGATATTGAATCAAAATCTCCAAACGCATAATGTAAAGGTATGTTGAGATCTAAAAGATAACGGGACCCTCTATCAATTCCAACCCAGATCATTTCATCTGAATGATATTTAGTCAAGTCTGCAAGGTTTTCTTTAGGTCCTCCTGCTACAAGAGATATAGTTGTCATATATGTGCCTTTCACCCATCTATATTTAATATTAAGGATATTTTTCAGTTGGTTAAAAAATAAGAAAAAAGCCTGACACTACTTTCGGTGTCAGAACTTTCATTCTCTTACATATTATCATCATAATCATATCTAAAACCATCTAATTGAGCGGTTTCCCCATTGTTTTTAAGCTTTTGTAATACTGTTTGATATTGTTCAAGTTCCTGGTAATCAGTACTGGAATTTGAAACAGCTTTTAATGCTTGTTCAATAATTACTATATCTTCCTTTGAAAAATTCATCGTAAAAAGCCCCCAGTTATATTTATTTAATCATTAAATAGGATGGTTTACTTTGTACGAATTTATTATTACTTAGGAAAGAACAGCTTGTTTTAACGTTTGAATCGCTTGGTGCCGATCAGGATTGTTGTAGATAAATGATCCTGCAACAAGGACATTCGCACCTGCTTCAACACATAATTTTGCTGTTTCTTCGTTTACTCCACCATCAACTTCAATGTCGATAGAAAGATTTTTTTCTTTTACTATGTTTGCTAATTGCTTTATTTTTGGTAAAACTTGAGGGATAAATGTTTGACCGCCAAATCCAGGATTGACTGTCATAAATAAAACCATGTCAACGTCCTCTAAAACATGAACAATTGATTCAATCGGGGTATGAGGGTTTAACACAACACCTGATTTCACACCCTCAGATTTTATTAATTGCAGTGTACGATGTAAATGTGTACATGCTTCCACATGCACAGTTATAATATCTGCACCAGCTTTCGCAAATTCCCCAATATATTGATCCGGTTTTTCGATCATTAAATGAACATCTAGAGGAAGCTTTGTAACGGGACGAATCGCCTCTACAATCAACGGTCCAATTGTAATGTTCGGCACAAAGTGGCCATCCATTACATCAACGTGGATGTAATCTGCCCCCCCATTTTCTACATCTTTTACTTCCTCTCCTAATTTTGCAAAGTTTGCCGATAAAATTGATGGAGCAATTTTTATCATACTTAATACCTCGGCTTTCTCTCTTTAATTTCTTCAACAAATGTTAAATAGTGATCATAGCGATACTGTGGAATTTCGCCTGCTTCAACAGCATTTTTCACTGAACATTTCGGCTCTCTTACATGAGTACATCCCCTGAATTTACAATCTCCACTTCTTTGTCTCATTTCAGGGAAGCAATAGGTAAGATCTTCTACCTCAATCCCTGTAAAATCTAAAGAGCTAAACCCTGGAGTATCAGCTACAAACCCCGTTCCTACCGGAATAAGTTCTACATGCCGTGTTGTATGCTTTCCTCGGCCAAGGTGAGAAGATATATCATTTGTTTTAAGCTCTAAATCAGGTCTAAGAACGTTCAATAGTGATGATTTCCCCACACCAGATTGTCCGGCAAATACAGAAATATGGTCATTAAGAAATGGTAACAAGTCTTTATCTACCGTTGATTCTACTGTTGAGGTTAAAAGAACAGTGTATCCTGCATTTTGATAGTCTTTTGCAAAAGACTCTACCCTTTCTCTTACCTTATCAGATGGAATCAGATCTACCTTACTTATAACAATAATCGGGATAATATCATTCGCTTCTATTAACACTAAAAAACGATCTAATAATGTTGGACTAAAATCCGGCTCAACAGCAGAAAAAACAAGGATCGCTTGATCAACATTACAAATTGGCGGTCGAACTAATTCATTTTTCCGTTCAAAAACTTCCAAAATATAACCTTCGAGATCATTTTCAGCCTGGTACACAACCTCATCGCCTACAAGAGGTGTGATTTTATTTTTACGAAACACACCTCTACCACGACATTGAATTAATCTTTCCTTGTCTTGCACATAGTAAAAACCACTAAGAGCCTTTACAATTTTCCCACGTGGCATGGAAAACCTCCTTGATGATCTTCATCAAAATTTTATAATTATTCTCTAAGCTTAAAATGGGAACATAATTTTTTCATACCAGTTACTCATCTGCCGGGTATTCAATTTTTTCTGATGAGTGTACTTTTCCATCAACGATTATTTGATAATACGCATCATCTCCCGGGTTGATGGTGAAATTTAATGTTTCCTCTCGGGGACTGGTTATTTTAAATGTCCTATATGCTTCAGAAATTGAATGTTCCGCATCATCAATATTGATTTCAACAGTCAATTCTGCCCCTTCTTGTTCCGGTTCATACGGTATTTCAACTTTTCTTGTCACTGTTTTTGGCGGCTTAGCTTTAGGGCCGGAAGAATAAACTAACTTTAATGTTGTATCCTTTGGAACAACTTCTGTTCCGGGTTCTGGTAATTGAGAAATTAAATTCCCTTCAGGAACTGTATCAGAGTTCTCTTCTGATATATTAGGTATAAAACCATATTGAGTCACATATTCATCTATTTCAGACCTGTTTTTCCCAACTAAGTTTTCAATCTTAATTTGTGCTGGCCCTTTACTGACAACTAATTCTATTTCGGTTTCAGAAGGTACGACTTCTTCACCTACTTCGGGACTTTGTGAAATAATCCTGCCAGCTGTTTCATTTTCGTCTGTTTCTTCCGTTACCTTTATGTTTTCAAATCCTTTTAACTCAAGAATAGATTTAACTCTTTCAATCGAACGCCCAACATAATCATCTAAAACAACCTTTTCTTTTCCTGTACTTTCATATATGGTAATTAAAGAACCTTCTTTAACGATGTTATTTGCTTCGGGTTCAGTTTTAATAACATGTCCTTCTTCAATTTCTTCATCAGTCATAAGAATTGGTTCCTCTCCGACATCAAAACCATGTTCAAGCAGGATTGTAACAGCTTCTTCATATGATTCTCCCGTAAGATCAGGTACTTCTACGTCCTTCGGTAATAAGAATTCCGGAACAATAAAGAATGCGGCAACAATTGAGATAATGATTACGATAAAAGTGGTAATAATAAATGTTGCGACCTTACTTTTTTTCTTCTTTGGCTTTTTTTCTTTCTTACCTTTTTTAGAATCATTATTTTGGGTTTGTGGACTTGGTTCGGACTGAACAGTAGGTTTTCTTACAATTGTATCGTCAGCCTTAAAATTCTCAATGTTTTCATTTGTAATGATAGGTATAGCTTTCGTTGCCTCTTCATCATCAGGAATAACAAAACGAGGCTCTGATAGTCTTTTAACATCAAAAGCTGTTTCCAAATCATTTTCCAATTCTTCAACATTATCATATCGATGAAAAGGATCTTTAGCGGTTGATTTGATTATTATATTTTCAATACTTTGAGGGATGTCTGGATTCCATCTCTTTGGTGATGGGGTTTCCGACTGTAGGTGCTTTAAAGCAATGGAAATAGCAGACTCTCCATCAAATGGTAATCTACCAGTGAGTAACTCAAAGAAAACAATTCCGATAGAATAAATATCTGATTTTTTATTTGCTAACCCGCCTCTTGCTTGTTCAGGAGATAAGTAATGAACAGAACCTAAAACAGAGTTTGTTTGTGTGATCGTAGTTGCACTTAATGCCATGGCTATCCCAAAGTCAGTTACTTTCACATTCCCATGATGATCAATCAAAATATTATGTGGCTTAATATCACGATGTATAATTTGATTATCATGTGCATGTTGAATAGCCGAAGCAATTTGAACCATAATACTTACAGCTTTTCTTGGATGCACAGGTGCAAATTGTTGTATGTACTGCTTTAATGTTTGTCCCTCTACATATTCCATAACGATATAATAAATGCCATCTTCCTCACCAACATCATAAATGCTTACGATATTTGGATGAGCCAAGCTTGTTGCAGATTGGGCCTCTCTTCTAAACCGCTTGATGAATTCATCATCATTAGAAAAATCAAAGCGCAATACTTTCATTGCCACTTCTCTCTCTAGAATCATATCGCGTGCAAGATAGACGTTCGCCATCCCGCCTCCACCGACCACTTCTAGAATTTTATAACGGCCACTAATTCTTTTACCTATCAGCACGAGTCTTCACCTAATTTATGTGCCGTCTTTTTTAGCATGATTAAAGAGATATTGTCTTCTCCACCATTATCGTTTGCTAATTGAACCAGTTCATGGGCTGTTTTTGTAAGATCATCTGATTGAGACAGTTCTTTTTCTAATATGTCATCTGTAACTTTATTGGATAAACCATCAGAACATAGTAATAATAGATCATTATCGTCCATTTCAATGGTTTTTAAGTCCAGATCAACATTTTGTTCTGTTCCAAGTGCTCGTAAGAGAACATTTTTTCGAGGATGATGTTCAGCATCTTCTTTAGAAATTTGTCCTGATTTTACCAACTCATTTACAAGAGAGTGATCCTGTGTGATCTGGTTAAAGCCACTATTATTCAATAAGTAACAGCGGCTGTCTCCAATATGACCGATTGTAGCATATGTTTTTGTTACTAAAGCTGTAACAATTGTTGTACCCATTCCTTGACATTCAGGGTGGGATACTGAGTGCTCATAAACAGCTTTATTTACTTCAGCAACCTTTTGTAGTAACCAATTTTCTGCTTCACCGGGTCCATTTATAGCAGGTTCTTCTTCCCATAGTGTCTTAAAAGTTGAGATTGTCATTTGACTGGCAACATCCCCTGCCAAATGACCTCCCATTCCATCGGCAACTATTGCTAAAATACCGGCGTTGTTTTGAAAAAACCCTACAGAATCTTCATTATGTTGCCTAACTTTTCCCCTATCCGACAAAAAAACATGATCCACCATGGTCACCTCGTCTCCTCTTTACGCTCCTTAGCTCGAAGTTGTCCACACGCTGCGTCAATATCATGTCCCTGTTCTCTTCTTGTAGTGACATTTACACCGTGCTTTTTAAGCGTATCTTCAAATAATGTGATTTGTTCTTTTGGTGTACGTACATAGTTTCTTTCAGGTACATAGTTTACAGGGATAAGATTAATATGACATTTTAAACCTTTTACTAACTTTGCAAGCTCTTCAGCATGCTCAACTTGGTCATTTTCTCCGCCAAATAACCCGTACTCAAAACTAACACGTCTACCTGTTTTGTTAACATAATATTTTACTGCTTCCATCAAGTCCGGAAGCTTATAAGCTCGATTAATCGGCATAAGCTTTGATCGCAATTCTGTGTTTGGTGCATGCAATGAAATAGCAAAATTGATTTGCAGTTTTTCATCTGCAAATTTATAGATTTTCGGGATAATACCACTAGTCGATACAGTAATATGTCTTGCACCGATATTTAAGCTTTTGTCATGATTGATAATCTTCAAGAAAGACATCATTTCATCATAGTTGTCAAAAGGTTCTCCGATCCCCATAATTACAACATGACTAACACGCTCTTCAAATTCATCAAGTGCTTGCTGTACCTTTACGACTTGTGCCACGATTTCTCCTGCTTCAAGATTTCTTTTTAGTCCACCTAATGTAGAAGCACAAAATGTACAACCAATTCTACAACCAACTTGAGTGGTTACACAAACAGAATTGCCATAATCATGTCTCATTAAAACAGTTTCTATCGAATATCCATCATGAAGTTCAAACAGAAATTTTATCGTACCATCTTTAGATGTTTGTTGAATAATTGTTTTTAATGTTGTTAACGTAAAATGCTCATTTAGAAGTGAACGAAGACTTTTAGATAAATTAGACATGTCATCAAAGCTGGTGGTACGTTTTATATAAAGCCACTCAAAAATTTGATTTGCACGAAAAGCCTTTTCTCCCTGTTCTTTTAACCAATTTTCAAGCTCATGTAGTTCTAATGAATAAATGGAGGGCTTACTTTTTTTCTCCAAGTTGTTCTCTTTCGATCTTGTTGTATTTATCTGTTCCATTTTAACCCTTCTTTCGTAAACATGCTATATAAAATCCATCTGTTTCAAAGTAATGCGGAAGTAATTGTACCTCACCATTATGAACATAAGGATGAAGTTTTTCCGGAAAATTGTTTATAGCTGATTCATCACGTTCAAAATTTGGGTGTTCATTTAAAAATGCTTCAACAACACCTCGATTTTCTTCTTCATCCACAGTACATGTACTATAAACTAACACACCATTTGATTTTAATAAAGGTGCAACAGATGCTAAAATATTCTTTTGTAGTTCTGCCAGCTTAAGAACATCTTGTTGAGACTTTGTATATTTAATATCAGGTTTTCTACGGATCACACCAAAACCAGAACATGGTGCATCTACTAGGATCCTATCAAAGCTCTCTTTTTTAAATCGATCTCCCGCTAACCTACTATCCATTGTTTCAGCTTGAATATTTTTCAGGTCTAAACGATCAGCTTGCTGCTTTATCAGCTTTACTTTATGCTCATGAAGGTCTAGAGAATGAACAATGCCCGTACCCTTCATTAATTCAGCTATATGAGTAGATTTCCCGCCTGGTGCCGCACAAGAATCTAAAATAGTCTCATTTTCTTTAGGGTTAAGAGCCCGTGCAACTAACATCGAACTTTCATCTTGAATTGTTAATAGTCCTTCAGAAAACGCTTCGGTAAGTGCAAGGTTTCCCTTCATTCCTTTTATAGCATCTACCGCCAAATCACCTTGCTCTACGCTTATATCTTTGCTTTGTAATTCGCTAATTATTTCATGAACTGTTTTTTTTATTTGATTAACGCGTGCTGTTTGTGATGGTGCCAGTAAATTTGACTCACACATCTTTTCCGCTTCATCAAAACCGAATTGTTTTATCCACTTTTGTACCAGCCATTTTGGGTGACTTGTTTTAATTGATAATCTTTCAACAGGTTCTTTTATTACGTTAATATCAGGAATACCTTCCCGCTGAACAGACCTTAATACTCCATTCACAAAGGAAGAAATTCCTTTGTGGCCTCTTTTTTTAGCAATTTCTACTGCTTCAAAGAAAATGGCACGCTCCGGCACTCGATCTAAATACACCATTTGATAAACCGAAATTCGTAGCAATACTCTTACCCATGGCTCAATTTTTTTTGACTTCTTTAAGAAACCCTCTAAATAAAAATCAAGTGTATCTCTTCTTTGTAATGTACCATACACAATCTCTGTTAAAAGTGAAATGTCTTTTGAATTTACTTGATGCTTTTTTATCATTGAATTTAATAACAAGTTGCTGTAGGCTTGGTTCTTTTCTATTTGTAATAATATTTCTACAGCAACATCACGTACAGTCATTTGTTTTTTGTTATTCATTGCCTAATCTTTCACCCACATTCATGGTTGTCCCTCGTAAGAATTCTTCTCCAGTCATCTTCTTTTTACCAGAAGGTTGGAGCTCGGTTATTTTGATCGCTGTTTTATTCCCTGTTGAGACAACGATCCCATCCTCTTCTATCAACAGAATTGTCCCTGGGTTTACATCTTCATTACTTTGTACCTTTTCTCCCCACCAAATTTTTATTAATTGATCTTGATAGGTTGTGAACGATACTGGCCAAGGATTTAATCCTCTAATTTGGTTGTAGATTTCTTCACCTGTCTTAGACCAATCGATTCGTTCTTGTTCCCTTTTTATATTAGATGCAAAAGTAGCTTTTGTATCATCCTGTTTCTGAGGTGTTATATTCCCCTTTATTAAAGGAGGCAGTGTTTCTAATAGTAATTTCACACCTGCTGTACTTAACTTGTCATGTAATAAGCCAACAGTATCTCTTTCATCTATTTCAACTTCAATTTGAGTAAGAATATCCCCTGCATCAAGCTTTTCTGCCATATACATGATGGTTATACCTGTTTTAGTCTTCCCTTGAAGAATTGAATAATGAATAGGAGCTCCTCCCCTTAGTTCAGGTAAAAGTGAAGCATGCACATTGATACATCCATACTTTGGAGCTTCCAGAAGCTCTTTCGGTAAAATTTGTCCAAATGCAGCGGTGATAATTAGATCAGGTTCTAGTGCTAAAACATCCTGAACTTCATGACGAATTTTTTCAGGCTGTAGCACTTTTAAATTGTGCTTCTCTGCTTCAACCTTTACAGGAGGCGGAGTTAAGAGCTTTTTTCTTCCTTTTGGACGATCGGGTTGTGTAACAACACCAACAATGTTATAGCCTTCTTCAATGAGGCTTTTTAAGATAGGAACTGAAAAATCAGGAGTTCCCATAAAAACGATCTTAGTCATATATGTCATCCTTCCGTGCTTTCTAATTCATCTTCCGTTATGTACCTTTCCACCTTTGATGTAAAAAGAATACCTTCTAAATGGTCTATTTCATGCTGTAAAGCCCGGGCTAGAAAACCTTCAGCTTCTATTATTCTCATTTTCCCTTTTTTATTATAAGTTCTTACCTTTATGTAATCAGACCTGCTCACGTCTCCATATAACCCTGGAAAGCTTAAACAGCCTTCCGGACCGGTTTGAGTACCACGCTGCTCTATAATAACAGGGTTTATTAATTCAATCGTTCCGTGATGATCATCTATATCAACAATCGCGATTTGCTTGGAAAGCCCTATTTGCGGTGCTGCTAATCCAACACCATCATTCTCAATCATCGTATCATACATATCTGCCAAAAGCTTTGAAAGCTTCCTATCAAAAATTTGAACCTTTTCACAAGGCATCTCTAAAACTTGTGCTGGATACATCACTATAGGTTTTACTGCCAAAAAAATACCTCCAGACAAAATAATTTCTATATTTAAGATAACTACATCATAGTATTAGGACTTAAATCAATCGTAATCATTAAATCATTTGAACTCATTTCCTGCTGAAAATGTTCGATAATTTTCCTTAACGTTTCATGTAAGTTTTTTTCCCGTTTGTATTTTACCATGCATTGATAGCGATATCTATCATTGATACGAGGGATAGGAGATGCAACAGGTCCAAGAATTTTTGATTCATTTGAAACATTTCTTCTTAAGAACTGAACAATCTTGTCAGTCACTGACACCACTTTTGTTATTTCAGGATGGGAAACCGTCACTAGGGCAAGGAAGTAGTATGGTGGGTATGCATATGATTTTCTTAAAGACATTTCATGCTCATAAAAGGCATCATAATCATATTTGCTTGCTAATTGAATACTATAGTTTTCAGGAGTATAGGTTTGAATGATGACTTCTCCCGGTAATTCATGTCTACCTGCTCTTCCACTGACCTGTGTGAGGAGTTGGAATGTTTTTTCAGTTGCTCGAAAATCGGGCAAATGCAGCATTGTATCTGCCGTTAAGACACCAACTAATGTAACATCCGGAAAATCCAGACCTTTTGCAATCATTTGAGTTCCAAGTAAGATATCCGCTTCTTTATTTCCGAATTTTGACAACAACTTTTCATGTGCGCCTTTTCGACCAGTCGTATCAACATCCATTCTAATTATTCGAGCCTCTGGCATTACTTTTACTAATTCCTCTTCCACACGTTGAGTACCTGTGCCGAAGAAACGGATATGTTCACTTTGGCATTCTGGACATACATTTGGCATATGTTCCTCATGTCCGCAGTAATGACATTTTAGCTGCTGCCCGAAACGGTGATATGTCAATGAAATATCACAATGAGGACATTGTATAACAAAACCGCAGTCACGGCACATGACAAATGATGAGTATCCGCGTTTATTTAAGAATAAGACCGATTGTTCATTTTTTTCTAACCGATCTGTTAGCTTTTCAATTAATGCTGTTGAAAACATCGACCTGTTTCCACTTCTAAGCTCTTCTCTCATATCGATAATATCAACCGACGGCATTGATCTTTTGTTTACACGTTCTTTTAATGTTAAAAGCTTGTAAACATCCTTTTGCGCTCTTGCAAAAGTTTCTAATGTAGGTGTCGCACTGCCCAGCACTACAGGGCATTGATGAAATTCAGCCCTATATATGGCCACATCCCGAGCATGATAACGCGGATTTTCTTCTTGTTTATAACTAGATTCATGCTCTTCATCAATGATAATCATCCCCAAGTTCTCAAATGGAGCAAATATAGCAGATCTTGCTCCAACAACTAATTGCACTTCTTTTCGTTGTATCTTTCTCCATTCATCATATTTTTCCCCTGTTGACAGTCCGCTGTGAAGTACAGCGACCTTAGAACCAAACCGACCCTTAAAGCGATTAACCATCTGTGGTGTAAGTGAAATTTCAGGTACTAAAACGATTGCTTCTTTACCATTATTTAAAACTGCTTCTATCGATTGAAGATATACCTCTGTTTTTCCACTCCCTGTTACTCCATACATGAGAAACACATGATGTTCATCATTTTCAACTGCCGAAAGGATTGGTGCTATTGCCTGCTGCTGTTCATTATTTAATGGCAAAGCTTTTGTTTTCTCAAAAAGACGATCTTGATAGGGATCCCGATACACTTCTTTATATTCTTCTACTAATATACCTTTGGAGATCAATGTCTTTAGTGTCGCATCTGATACATTTGTTACAGCTAATAAATCTGCAGCAGGAATGATACGAATGTCATTTTCCTTTAAATACGTCATTACTGTTAGTTGTTTCTTCGCATTTGAATTAACTGATTTGATTTTTTCAGCCAATTGATCAAACGAACAATTAAGTTTTACCATTCTAATCTTCTTTTTTTTCCCTTTTTGCTTTACCTTATAAATCAGTTCGAGATAACCGTTTTTAATATCCTTTTGAATGATCCGAAGAGGTACATCCTGTTCAATTTCTTTCATATCAACTTGATTTTTTTTGTTAAAAAAAGGTTGAAGCTGGTCCGATAAATGTTCAATAGATTGATCTGATGTAAGAGTTACAATTTTTTCATATTTCGCCTTCATTGCTGCAGGAAGCATTGCCTGAAAAGCAGAAATTTTAAAGCAAAGGGTTTTTTCTGTTAACCAATGTCCCACCTTTAATAATTCCGGAGTAAGGCAAGGTGTTAAATCTAAGCATTCTGAGATTGCTTTTAGGCGATCAAATTCAGAAGAATTCTTTGTCTCAACAACAAAGCCCTGTACTTTTCTTGGACCAAAAGGAACGATAACCCTCATTCCTGGTGTTAAAAAGTCTTGCCATTCTTCAGGAATTTTATAGTCAAAGGACCTGTCAGTTTGCATAGCCGGAACATCTACAATGACACTTGCATATTTCATTCCTTAACACCCTTTACTAAACTTTGAACCTTCTCAAGAAGCTTTCTTGCAACTTCTGTTTTTGTCAAAAGTGGAAGTTCAGTTTTAGTTAGATTCCGATCATAAATTGTTACGATATTTGTATCTGTACCAAACCCTGCTCCTTCAGTCGTTATATTATTTGCTACAATCAGGTCTAGGTTTTTGCTTTGCAGTTTCTTTTTTGCATATTGCTCAAGGTCATTTGTTTCTGCTGCAAATCCTACTAAAATTTGTTGTCTTTTTTGCATTCCCAGCTCTTTTAAAATATCTGTTGTTTTCTCCATCTCAATCACTAAGTGGTCCTGACTCTTTTTCATCTTTTGTTCAAACGTATGAATAGGACGATAATCTGCGACCGCTGCAGACTTTATCACTACATCAGCATTAGGATAGTAGTTCATCACCTGCTGATACATCTCATCTGCTGATTCAACTTTAATTACATCAACATAATTAGGGAAGTCAACAGATGTTGGACCTGTAATCAACGTAACATTTGCTCCTAATTTCGCAGCTTCTTCGGCAATGGCATAGCCCATTTTTCCTGATGAATGATTTGTAAAATACCGAACAGGGTCTACCTTTTCTCTCGTAGGTCCAGCTGTAATTAGCACTTTTACATTTTTTAATGGTTCACCATGTTCTTGCTTCTCAAAGTAGTTTGATACGAGAGTTAAAATTTTTTCTGGCTCCTCTAATCGTCCTTTTCCTATATAGCCACAAGCTAAAAACCCTTCACTTGGTTCAATAAATTCATACCCATAGTTATATAAAGTTTGGATATTTTTTTGCACAGCAGGGTTGTCATACATATGGACATTCATAGCAGGTGCAATCCATACCTTTGCAGTAGTAGCTAACAATGTAGTTGTTAACATATTATCTGCAATTCCATTGGCTAATTTTCCAATAACATTGGCTGTAGCAGGCGCTACTAATACAAGATCTGCCCAATCGGCAAGATCAATATGTGCAATGACTTTAGAGTTTTTTTCATCAAAGGTGTCAAAAAAGACATCGTTTCGAGATAATGCTTGAAAGGTTAATGGTGAAACGAATTCCATAGCTGAATGACTCATGATCACTTTCACCTCTGCACCAGCCTGTACAAGTTTACTTGTTAATGCTGCTGCTTTATAAACAGCAATTCCTCCGCTCACACATAATAATATCTTCTTACCTGATATCATTTTTCCCACCAACTTTCATGTATCCTTTTTTGTATGAATGAAACGAAAAGAAAAAGGATGACACAATAGGGTCAGCTCCCACATAATAAAGCAATATATAGTTCTTCACTAAAGGTAAAGTCTATATATTGTCTTAGTGGGATCTGACCCTAAGCTCTCCGTCATCCTCTACTACCGCTCATTATTTTTCAGTACGATTATAATTAAGAAGTCCGGCGTTGATCTCTTCCAGTGCTTTCCCTACATACTTGAATGAAACAGGTTTTTGAATTTGCTGATCACTTAGCTCCTGCATTTCTCGGGCACGTTTTGCCGCTACTGTTACAAGTGTATATTTAGAATCTAATTTATTCATAAGTACATCAATAGAAGGGTATAACATTTTATTCAACCTCCAGAATTTTTTTGTATCTAGGTGCTACACGCTCACGGCGGCAATGTTCTGCCAACACAATCGCTTTTATACGATCACATGCTAGTAAAACATCATCGTTTTCTACAACATAATCATAGGCATCCATCATAATAATTTCTTCTTTTGCCACTCTCATTCTGTTATTAATTAACTCTTCGGATTCAGTTCCTCTAGTTACGATTCGGTTTTTCAGTTCATTTAAACTAGGTGGACTTAAAAAGATAAACAATCCTTCAGGAAATGCATTTCTTACTTGAAGAGCACCTTGAACTTCTATTTCTAGAAATACATCTTTACCTTCACTTAGCGTTTTTTCAACGTAGTCAACAGGTGTACCATAATAATTCCCTACATACTCTGCCCATTCCAACAATTTATTTTGTTCAATCAAGGCTTCAAATTCTTCTCTTGATTTGAAAAAATAATCCACACCGTCAACTTCACCTTCACGTGGTTTTCTGGTTGTCATCGAAATGGAATATTCAAATGCCGTATCTTCTTGTGAAAATAGCTCTTTTCTAACCGTTCCTTTTCCTACACCTGAAGGTCCTGATAGGACGATTAATAATCCTCTTTCTTTTATCAATGCTTCTGTTCCCTACCCTTCATCTGATAGCTCATCTTTATTTGAAAGCCTCTGAGCAACTGTTTCTGGCTGAACAGCGGATAGGATGATATGATCGCTGTCCATTATTACAACTGCTCTTGTACGACGGCCATATGTAGCGTCGATTAACATACCTCTATCTCTTGCGTCTTGAATGATTCTCTTAATTGGAGCTGATTCAGGACTAACAATAGATATAATACGGTTTGCAGAAACAATGTTCCCGAAACCGATATTGATTAATTTAATGCTCATTCAAATGCTCCCCCTAATTAGGACAAAACTATTTTTGCCTTATAAGCCCTTTTATAATCAATGGTTGTTTATGCTTATTCAATATTTTGAACTTGTTCTTTCAATTTTTCAATAATACTTTTTAATTCAACAACATTTTTTGCAATTTCACTATCATTAGCCTTGGAACCGATCGTATTTGCCTCCCTATTTAACTCTTGAACAAGAAAGTCCAACTTACGTCCAATAGGTTCACTAAAAGTTAATGAATCCCTGAATTGTTGAATATGACTATGTATTCTTGTAATTTCCTCCATTATGTCAGCTTTATCAGCAAAAAGTGCTACTTCGGTAAGAATTCGATTTTCATCTAATTTTCCTGATATAAATTCTGCAACACGATTACTAATTCGTTCCTGGTAATTGCCAACAACAATTGGAGCAAACTTCTCTAACTGATCGTTAATTTGACTAAGCATAGTCAACCTTTGATTTAAGTCAGCAGCTAAATGCTCACCTTCAACTTTTCTCATTAATGATAATTCCTTAACAGCAGAGTTTACTAACTCCAGAATTCCATTTTCCAAAGCATTACTAGAAACTGACTCCTTTTGTACATCGATAGCACCATCTAAAGTAAGTATATGCTGCAATGAAAGTTGTTCATCAATTGAAAAACGACTTTTTATTTGTTGAAGAGAAGAAACATATTGATCTATTAAATCCCAATCAACTTGAATGGATTTTGTTGTTAGAACTTCCCCTTCAACATTTATGTAGACTTCAATACGACCTCGGCTTATGGAATTTGATATGAGCTTTCTTATTTTATCTTCCATATACATAAGCTGTTTAGGCATTTTTAACTGAATATCCAAAAACCGATGATTTACAGATTTCATTTCTACTGTAAATAGACAGGATTGAATATGCCCACTGGCACGGCCAAATCCAGTCATACTTCGTAACATTATGTATCACTCTCTTTCTAAGAAAAGCAGAAACGCTTGTTGGATAACTTTATTATACTTTAAGGTTGTTTACCTATTATTAAAAGGAAAGGATTAAAGTATAAGAAAAATTAAGGCTTTCGCCATTAGGACTTTAGCGAAAAGCAAAGTTTTTCTATATATAAAATAGCATGGTAGATTGTCAACAAGCAAAGGGGATGACTTTTTGGGTCACCCCCTTTTGGATTATATCATAGTCTTTGTGCTTTTTCTTGTTAAAAGTGATCCTGCAAGTAAAAAAGTTGGAATAGCGGATAGTCCAAGGATTAACAACCAATCTCTGGCTAATATAGGCAGAGTGTGGAAAATCGGCTGTAACGGCGGATAATAGATAACCACAAGCATGAGTAAAATTGACGAAATAACAGCACCAATTAAGTACATATTGCCAAATGGGTTTCGTTCAAAAATGGACTTTTCACTTCGACAGTCAAATACGTGAATTAATTGTGCCATAACTAATGTAGCAAAGGCAATAGTTTGCGCATAAGCAAGATCATCTGGGTTACGATAATATACAATCATAAAAGCTGCCAATGTTACGATACCAATTAGGAATCCACGTGATACAACTTTCCAGCCCAGCCCTCTCGCGAAAACTCCTTCTTTAGGATGTCGCGGTTTTCGATTCATTAAATCCCCTTCAGGTTTATCCAATCCTAACGCCATAGCCGGGAGTCCGTCAGTGACTAAATTAACCCAAAGAATTTGAATTGGAACCAATGGCAAAGGTAGTGCTAATAACATAGCAAAGAGCATAACCAATATTTCTCCAACATTTGATGCAAGGAGATAACGGATGAACTTACGTATGTTTTCGTAAATATTTCTACCTTCTTTTATTGCTGATTTTATTGTGGCAAAGTTATCATCAACCAATATTAATGAGGAAGCTTCTTTTGCCACATCAGTACCGGTAACTCCCATAGAAATTCCGATATCAGCAGCCTTTATTGCAGGTGCGTCATTTACACCATCTCCGGTCATCGCTACAATATGGCCTCTGCTTTGTAGTGCCTTAACAATTTTCAGCTTATGTTCAGGTGAAACACGAGCAAACACATAAACATCATCAACAATCTCCTCCAGCTCTTCAACAGATAGGTCTGACAAATCTTTTCCTTCCATCACTTTCCCATTTTGAGGGAGGATATTAAGCTGTTGTGCGATTGCCTTCGCTGTAATGATATGATCTCCAGTAATCATTACCGTTTTGATTCCTGCATCACGACATTCTTTCACAGCTTGTTTTACCTCAGGACGCGGTGGATCAATCATTCCTTGTAAGCCAATAAATACGAGGTCTCTTTCCGCTTCAAAGCTTGTATTAATTTTCTCATTGGATTTTAGAGGTTTAAACGCAACAGCAATCGTTCGTAACGCTTGGGATGCCAGTGATTCAATTGCTTGCTTTACTGTAGTATCGTATTTACTATTGAAATTCTCTTGCCGTTCATTCCATAAGATATATTTTGAAACACCTGCTAAAACATCCGGAGCTCCTTTCGTTACGACAAATTGATTTCCCGATTTATCTCGCACAATAACACTCATCATTTTTCGCGATGAATCAAAAGGGAATTCTTCTATGACTTCAAAATTTTTCAGTAACGTTTCTTTTCTTAACCCTGCTTTCATTGCAGCGACTAATAGAGCTCCTTCTGTCGGATCACCATCAAGTTGATATTGTCCATCATTTTCTTTTATCGTTGCGGTATTACATAATGAGCCAAAGGTTAAAATTTGTTGTAGCGTTTTTGTCTTTGTTGCATCAACCGGGTCACCATCCCTTAAAAATTCTCCATGAGGATGGTATCCTGTCCCGGTAATATTCCACACTTGATCACCTGACCATACATGTGTTACTGTCATTTTATTCTGTGTCATTGTCCCGGTTTTATCTGAACAAATAACAGAAGCACAGCCTAATGTTTCTACTGCAGGAAGTTTTCGTACGATTGAATTTTGTTTGATCATCCGCTGAACACCAAGAGATAGTGCTACCGTTACAATAGCTGGAAGCCCTTCTGGAATAGCAGCGACGGCTAATGACACACCAGCTAAAAACATATTATAAAGATCATGTCCTTGCAGAACCCCAATACTTACAACAAGTAATGTCAAAAATAGAGCGACAACAATTAATATCTTCCCTAATTGCTCTAACCGCCTTTGAAGAGGGGTTTCCATTGTTTCAGCATTCTGAAGGAGATCAGCAATTTGTCCCATTGCCGTATTCATTCCTGTTCCAATCACGACACCAATACCAGAACCTCTTGTAACAAGTGTTCCCATGAAGACCATGTTTGTTAAATCACCAAGACCAACATTTTCACCTGCTATCGGCTGTGTTGATTTTTGGACAGGTAAGGATTCTCCTGTTAGGGCTGATTCTTCCACCTCTAAACTCTTTGTGTCAATTAATCTCATATCTGCGCCAATTCGATCACCACTCGTAAACTTAACAATGTCACCAGGTACTAATTCCTTCGAAAGAATTTTTTCCCACTTACCATCCCGTAACACGGTTACTTGTGGAGCAGATAGCTCTTTTAAGGCTTCTAAGGAACGTTCAGCACGTCTCTCCTGAAAAAAGCCTAAAACACCATTTACAATCACTATTGCAATGATTGCAATGGCATCAATGTATTCTCCTAAAAGTCCTGAAATTAATGTTGCTGCAAGTAGTACAAGAACCATAAAATCTTTAAATTGATTTAGAAATATAATAATAGCTGAAGGTCGGTCAGCTTCTTTCAATTCATTAAGCCCAAATTTCTGTGTTCTTTTTTGTACCTCCTTATTCGTTAATCCTACATCACGATCTGAATGAATGGTATCCATTACTTCATCTGATCTCATTTCATGCCACTTCATGAATCACCTGCACACCCCTTTAAGACGAATTTTTCACTTTCAAGGATTCTTTTTCATTGATTGACCTTGTAGTTGCCAAGCCTATAAGACAACTTATTCAGCCTCGTCCTAAAACATGCTATAATCATGTAGAAAAGTTATGAACCTGAAGCTATTCAAGCTTGAAAGGTAAAAAATATACGTTCGTGACCTTTTATCTCAACATAATGTCTTTATTAGAAGGAGTTATTGCCATGTCATATGATGGTCTATTTACATATACGATTACTGAAGAGTTAAGAAATGTACTCTTAAATGGAAAAATCACAAAAATTCATCAACCTTATAAATATGACTTGATCTTTCAAATCAGATCAGGAGGAAAAAATCACAAGCTATTTCTTTCTGCTCACCCTAGTTACGCTAGGCTCCATTTAACAAATGAGAGTTATGAAAACCCTAGTGAGCCTCCTATGTTTTGTATGCTGCTTAGAAAGCATTTAGAGGGTGGTGTTATTGAGCATATTAAACAGCCTGGACTGGAGAGAATCATCATTTTTGATATAAGAAGTCGTAATGAGCTCGGTGATGTGAGTATTAAGCGATTAATGGTTGAAATCATGGGAAGACATAGTAACATTATTTTGGTCGATAGAGAAAGAGATATGATAGTAGACAGTATAAAACATCTATCGCCTGCAGTTAACCGACATAGAACTGTATTACCAGGTCATCCATACGTATTACCGCCGGAACAAGGTAAAACAAACCCATTTGAAGCTAATGAGGAGATTATTCTAAAGAAATTAGATTTTAATGCAGGGAAAATAGATCAGCAGATTGTTCAGCAGTTTTCAGGAATATCTCCTTTATTTGCTAAAGAAGTAACTCATCGTGCCGGTCTTGTTAATCGTAAAACAGTTCCAGAAGCTTTTTTAACACTTATTAATGAGATCAAAGAAAATAGAATCCATCCCGGCATCTATGAACAAAATCAAAAAGAACTATTTTATATGATCAACCTTACCCATTTAACAAACATGAAAAATAAGACGTTTTCAACGCTATCTGAACTCTTAGATCGCTATTATTACGGAAAAGCAGAAAGAGATCGTGTAAAACAGCAAGGAAATGACTTAGAACGCTTTATGGTAAATGAAAAGAAAAAGAATGAAAAGAAAATTAAAAAGTTAGCTGCAACATTAGACCAAGCTGAAAAAGCAAATGAATTTCAATTATATGGTGAGTTACTTACAGCCAATATATATGCGATTAAAAAGGGAGATAAAGTAGCTGAAGTCATTAATTATTATGACGAAGAAAACCAATCGATTCAGATTCCGCTTGACCCGCAAAAAACACCATCAGAAAATGCACAAAGATATTTCTCGAAGTATCAAAAGGCAAAAAATTCAGTCGAAGTTGTGCATGAACAAATTCAATTAGCACAAGCGGAAATTAATTATTTCGAAGGGTTAATTCAACAAATTGAATCAGCTTCCCCAAAGGATATAGAGGAAATTCGAGAAGAATTAATGGAAGGTGGTTATTTAAAACAAAGACAGTCTCGTCATACGAAAAAGAAAAAAAACCTAAAGCCAATATTGGAGCATTATCTTTCATCTGATGGGACAGAAATGATCGTAGGGAAAAATAATAAACAAAATGAATACTTGACAAATAAACTTGCTGCACGTGACGATGTATGGTTTCACACAAAGGATATTCCAGGTTCTCATGTTGTGATTCGAAGTAGCACCCCATCAGAACAAACAATAATTGAGGCAGCAAATATTGCAGCATATTTTAGCAAGGCAAAAAATTCCAGTTCAGTTCCTGTTGATTATACGGCAATAAGACATGTTAAAAAACCTAGCGGATCAAAGCCTGGTTTTGTTATTTATGATCATCAGCAAACAGTCTATGTTACTCCGAATGAAGATCTTGTCTTTCACTTACGAAAAAGTTGATTTTAAAAAACATCGTCATTCTCAGGCGGTGTTTTTGTCATTTATTTTATTTTCTTTTCACACCTTTGTTTGGTAATATGAGATTTGGATGTTTTCAATTATTTCCATTATTTTATTTTACTAAAGCCTACGCTAAGTAAAAGGAAGGATGTTTGATTTGAATAAAAATATTGCGTATGTATATATCCTTTCTGGTGCAGCATTATGGGGTATGATTGGCTTATTTGTAACGTTTCTTTATGAAGCTGGTTTTTCTCCGACCCAAGTGGTTGCGATTCGTGCAATATCTGCCTCTATTTTTCTTTTATTCTTTGTTTTCTGGAAAAAGAGAGAAGCCATTAAAATTAAACTTTCTGACAGCAAGTATTTTGTAGGAACAGGTGTAATTAGTATCGTTTTTTTTAATTGGTGCATGTTTGAGGCAATAAAAGAAACTTCAATTTCAGTATCAAGTGTACTCCTGTATACCGCTCCAGCGTTTGTTATGATTTTCTCTAGATTTTTATTTAAAGAACTATTTACAATCAGAAAAATTTTAGCGCTCCTTATTACCTTTATTGGTTGTATTCTTGTTATTGGACTTTTCCAAAACACAAATGAGTCAGTAACTATTTATGGTCTTTTAGTAGGATTAGGATCAGGTTTCTTTTATGCGTTATATAGTATTTTCGGTAAATTTGCCCTTATAAAGTATTCATCTGTAACTGTGACAACCTATACATTTGTTTTTGCTGCTATTGCCATAACTCCGTTTAGTGGACTTTGGCATGTTGGAACTATCTTTACGAATCTAGAAGTTTGGCTTTCAATTATTGGACTTGGCCTTTTCTCGACACTGTTAGCGTTTTTGCTCTATACCAAAGGGTTAGAGAGTGTTGAATCAGGTCGAGCCTCAATCCTGGCAACAGTAGAACCAGTAGTCGCTACTTTAATTGGATTCCTCGTCTTTCAAGAAAAGTTAAGCGTATGGCAATATGTTGGTATTATTGCTGTTATTATGGCTGTATTCATTGTTCACGAAAAGAAAACAAATCATACTGACATCAAGCTACAAACTTTAAAAAATGATATCTAATAAAAAACGAGGAATATGAATCTGTGATATTCATCTCCTCGTTATTTTTGTTGCTTATTTAGCTGTCTTTGATCATATAACCGATCGAGTTCGTTAATATATTCTTCGTCAAATTGACTTGATAGATGTTCACAAATTTCTTTTGCCCGCTTTGGACTAGCTCCATTTGTTGAAACTGAAATGGAAAGTCTCCCCTTTTTCACTGACTTAGGTACTATAAAATTCCCTTTCGTCATATCACTTGCTACATTTACCAACTGGTGATTATTCACATTCTCAGACACCCACTCGTTTACGGCAGGGTCATTTGTAGCAGCAACAATAATAAATGCTTGCTGTAAATCTGAAAGTTCGACCTTTTTTTGCTTCCATAAAATTTGCTTTTTTTGACTTAAATCTTCTATATCATTAATAATTTCAGGGCTAATAACAGTTATATTTGCTCCTTCATCTAAAAATAATACAAGACGTCGATAAGCAATTTTCCCTCCACCAATAACTAAAACTTGACGATTGTTTACATCAATGTGAAGAGGCAGCATTCTACTTCTCCCCTTTAAAAGTATATGATCCATCACGATTGTCAATTGCTTCTAGAACACGCTTTGTAAAAAGATCCAGAAGAATTGGGTGTGGTCCAAGATAGGAACAAACTTCGATATGACGCTCGGTCCAATCAAATGCTTTTATTGTTTGATCGATCTCTTTTTTTAATAAGCCGGTAAAAATTAAATACGGAATAATAAAAATTGATTGCTCTTTTGATTGATGAATATCCTCAATCATTTTCTTAAAACGTGGTTCTGCGGCTGTTAAGAAACAAGTGTATACTTTTTTGATTTCTGAACTTTCTTGTAAATAAGAAGATATTTTGTTTAAGTCCCGGACAACGTCTTTATCACTACTTCCTCTACCAACAAGAATAGCAATGGAAGAATTCTTTATGGGGGATTTTTCATTCACCTTGTCCATTAGCATATCTGCAAGGAGAGGATCTACTCCTATCGGTTTACCGTACGTCACATGTACATTCGGAAATGCTGCTGATACATGGGCAACTTCTACAGGAATATCACTTTTAGCATGTGCAGCTGTTAATAATAATAGCGGAATAACTGCAATAGTTGTTGCACCCTGCTCCACACATGTTTTAAAGCCCTTTTCAATCGATGGTTCAGCTAATTCCAGAAAACATACCTCTTGAATTTGTGCATGAATTCTAGGTTTAACCTTTTCGATAAATTCAACTGCCTCCTTGCGAGCTTTAGGAACTCGGCTTCCATGACAAACATATAAAACAGCTTGCTTCATAGCATTAGAGCCTCACTTTGTTCATAATCTGAGATCATATTCTCATACCAACTGAGATGTTCTCTTAGAGAAACAACTTCACCGACAATAATCATACTGGGATTTGTAACTTTTTGTTTGATAACTTGATCATAAATATCCTCAAGAGTTCCTGTTACTGTTTTTTGAGCATTTGTTGTTCCCCAGTGAATAACTGCAACAGGGGTATGTCTATTTCTTCCATGTTTAATAAGCTGTTCCTGAATATATGGCAAATTACCAACACCCATATAAATAGCGATTGTATCGATTCCCTTGGCTAATGATTCCCATTTCATTTCTTCATCATTACCTTGTTTTTTATGCCCCGTAACAAATGCAACACTTGCACTTAAATCTCGATGAGTAACTGGAATGCCGGCATAAGCAGCTGCTGCAACACCTGAAGTAATTCCCGGTATGACTTCATATGGAATACGATGTTTTTTTAACGCTTCAGCTTCTTCTCCTCCACGTCCAAAAATAAATGGATCTCCACCTTTAAGTCTTGTCACGATCTTACCCATTTTTGCATAATTGATTAAACAATAATTAATCGTTTCTTGCTTCATTGTATGATAGTTTGGTAGCTTCCCACAATATACAAGCTCACAATCTTTTTTTGCATGTTTAAGAATTTCCTTGTTTACTAATCGATCATATAAAATCACATCTGATTGTTGAATGCATTTTAGAGCTTTAATCGTTAATAATTCCTCATCACCAGGTCCTGCTCCAACTAAAAAAACCTTTGACATGAAAGCTCCCCCCATCTTTTTACTGAAAAGAAGATATTTTTTAACGTAAATGAAAGTAATAGCAATTGACCTCAGCCAATTGCTATTATCATTAACATATTAATTTTGAATTAAGCCTTTTTCTAATAAAAAATTGACAATTTGCTTTACAGATGCTTCTATATCTTGAGATTCAGTATCAACAGTTATTGCAGGATTTACCGGCTCCTCATATGGTGAATCTATACCTGTGAAATGCTTAATTTCATTATTTCTCGCTTTTTTGTATAAGCCCTTTGGATCACGTACTTCACATTCATCTAGTGAGCATTTAACATAAACTTCAAAAAATTCATTATCAGAAAGAATGTCTTTTACTTGTTGTCTGTCTTCACGAAATGGTGAAATAAATGCAGTTAGCACGATTTGGCCACTGTCTACAAAAAGCTTGGATACTTCACCGATACGGCGAATATTTTCTTTTCGATCATCATCTGTAAAACCTAAGTCTTTATTTAATCCATGACGGATATTATCGCCATCAAGAACATATGCCTGAATGTTTGATTCATACAAGTATCTTGCAAGTGCATTAGCTAATGTTGACTTTCCAGATCCTGAAAGACCAGTAAACCATAAAACATAGCTTTGGTATTTATTCTTTTCTCTTCTTTCTTCTTTTGTTACAGATGCATCATGCCACACAATATTATTCGCTGTCATGCTAAATGACCTCCTTTTTTAAGAATTAACCGTCTCTCTCATTCCTCTAATTAAAACTTCTACAACTTCTTTACGACTGAAAGTGCTTGGAGGCAGTTCTCCATTTCTTAGCATTTCGCGAACTTTTGTGCCCGATAGAATAACACGATCTTCTTTACCATGTGGACATGTTTTAGATGAAGCCATACCTTCACATTTTATGCAATAGAAGCTATGTTCAAAGAACATCGGTGTAATTCCCAGTTCATCAGCTGTAAAGTTTGAGAAGATCTTTTGAGCATCATATGTTCCATAGTAATCGCCAACACCTGCATGGTCTCTACCAACAATGAAGTGTGTGCAACCATAATTTTTACGAACTAGTGCATGGAAAACAGCTTCACGTGGTCCTGCATAGCGCATTGCAGCCGGGAAAACTGCAAGGTGTACACGATCTTCAGGGTAATAATTCTTTAACAATACTTGATAGCTCTCCATACGGATATGCGCAGGAATGTCATCAGATTTTGTTTCTCCTACTAATGGATTTAAAAATAAACCATCAACTGTTTCCAATGCAGTTTTTTGAATATATTCGTGTGCACGGTGAACAGGATTACGTGTTTGGAATCCAACAATTGTTTTCCAGTTTAATTCTTCAAATTTTGCTCGAGATTCTTTTGGATCTAAATAGAAATCAGCAAATTTTTTCTCTGGACGATTCACAAGTGTGATTTCTCCACCTACATATACATCTCCACGTTCAAACATTTTTTTCACACCAGGATGTGCTAAATCATCTGTACGATAAACATTCACAGCTTCCTTTTGTTTATCAGGTGTAAAAATATCCGAAATGTTAATTGTGCCATATGTAACTTGGTTTGACACAAGGCGAACTTCCTCACCGATTGAAAGTGTTGCTGCTTCTTCCTCTGTTACAGGTAACGTAATTGGTATGCTCCAGACAACACCATTTTTCAATTTCATATTCTCAACAACAGATTCATAATCTTCTTGAGTTAAAAATCCTTCAATTGGACTGTATCCACCAATTGCAATAAGTTCAAGATCACTAAGTGAAATGGCATCAATTTCAATTTCGTTTTGAATATGTGACACATCGGTTCCAATAGATAATTTCTGAATTAAAGTTCCTCCATGTGGAAGTAAGCTCATTGTTCAATTCCTCCAAATTTAAATGTAATATTTTGTTTGAAAAATAAATTCGTCTCCCTATCAAGACAAAACCAATGCGAATAATAGGGATTGAATTATTAAATTCCCCCGCCCTCTTCATGAACGGTACGTTTTTCCTGTTTACTTGCCTTCATAAGACTATTTGCGCCTATTGTAGCAAGTAATAAACTTCCTAACACAAAGATTGTATATAAGTCACTTTCTAAAAACAATTTCACTAAAAAATAAGACATTGTTAGTGAAACAAGTGGGGAAATTAGCCAAACCATCAACATATTTTTAACAACTTTTTGTTGAAGAACATTTGTACCTGATTTTGCAATTCCAATTCCTAATATAGAGGAAGTTGTAATTTGAGTTAGCGGGACTGGAATTCCGAAAATGGATGCGATCGTAACTAATGTAGCTCCTGTACCTGATATTAACACACCCTCAATTTTAGAAAAACTCGTGATCTTTTTTCCATTTGTTTCAAGAACACGACGTCCTAAAAATAATGCACCAAGAGCAACAAAGATTCCACCATATAAGGTCCCTTTTGAAACTGTTAGAATACCGGCACTTACTAATGGTCCGACAGCATTTGCCACGTTGTTCATTCCCGCTGAGAAGGCCTCAAAAAACCCTGCAAATATCAGCAAATAAGTAATCAGCTTTCCTTGAAAATTATACTTTTCATTAAGCTTAAATTTATGAAGTATCATGATAAATATATAGGCGATAACAAAAGCGAAGATAGGAACAATAAACCAAAACATAACAATGTAAAGTAAATTATTCACAAATAACGCCTGATAGGCAATTCCCACACCTACAACTGCTCCTACGGTAACTTCACTTGTAGATAGCGGAATACCTAATAGATTTGATAAAAACAAGGAGAAGGTTGCTGAAAAAAGGATTATAATAACCAGTTTTATCGAAATTAGTGAGGTAGGAATGATTCCCCCGCTAATTGTTTTAACAACTTCTCCACCGCCAATAACAGCTCCTAATATGACACCTATTCCGCATAAAATTAAAGCATTTCTTGGTCGCACAATTGCTCCTGATCCATATGCAACACCCATTGAGGCCGCAGCGCCACTGGCACCAATATTCATTGCAAAAAAGAAGCTGATTATGATGGCAATGATCTCTAACATTTATTTATCCTCCTACTGGTGGAGGCCGCATTCTGTTTTCATTTGCCCTGACCATCTTCCTGATCTTAAATCATTTTCATCATATGCCGGCTTCGTGCAATGAAAACAACCAATACTAGGGTAACCTCTGTCATGTAATGGATTATATGTTAGATCGTTTTTATGAACGTATCTCCATACATCTTTCCATGTCCAATGAATGAGTGGGCAAATCTTTACTGAATGAAAGCGATCATCCTTATTAATATAATTTACATGTTTTCTTGTCTCAGACTGTTCACGTCTCAAACCTGATATCCAAGCTGTCGCACCGTTTAAAGTAGCAGTTAACGGAACAATTTTTCGGATATTACAGCACTGATTAGGATTCGTTTCCCACAATTTGTCGCCAAATTGCTCAGCTTGTTCTTCCAGTGTTAATTCAGGTTTCTTTAACTCAATATTCAATGATGGATACTTTTCTTTTACTTTATCAATAAGTTCATATGTTTCCTTAAAGTGAACATCTGTATCAAGGAAAACAATTTTGGCATCAGGTTTTACCTTTGAAATTAAATCTATTAAAACGATTCCTTCAATACCAAAGCTACATGCATAGACAACCTCTTCACCGTAATGGTCGTAAGCCCAGTTTATAACATTTAAAGCACCTTTATATGTTTCATCAACTTCAAAATCATTACTTGGTTCTGACCAGTTTTCATATGTTAACATACGATTCACCTCTTTCTTCCATACTATTAAACTCGGATTTAAATACCCTTTATTCATACGTTAATACTCGGGATTAAGTGTAAAACCTATCAACATAGTATGAATTATACACTTAATCTGTGATTTGACAATACATTTGCATGGTGAAATTGAAATATTTTTATTTTTAGTAAAACTCCATTAAATGCTAGTTAATAGGACTTCAGTCAAATAACCTGTACTATTACTATGAATAAATATAATCTGTCATATTAATTCAAAATTTTAGCATAATTTAAATAAATGTCAACCCGAGTTTCTTGATCGGATTAATATTTTTAATAACTCAAAAAGCGTTTTGTTAGTATCAACAAAACGCTTTTTGAGTTATTATTTGCTTTTAACCTTCAAGCCATTTTTCAGATGCTGGATTTTCTCTCCACATCTTCAACTTATTAATATCCTGTTCTGTTACATATTCTTCTTTTGCAGCAACTTCCACAAGTGTATCGTAATCACATAATGAGTGGTTTTTTATACTTGCTTCATTAAGCTTTGATTTTCCAAGGGCAAGATCATATGTGAAAATCGATACAACCCCAAGTACATCACAGCCTGCAGCACGAAGAGCTTCCACTGCTGTAATAGCACTATCGCCTGTTGAAATTAAATCTTCTACCACTACAACTTTTTGGTTTACAGAAACCTTACCTTCTATTTGATTTCCTTTTCCATGTCCTTTTGCTTTACTACGTACATAACACATCGGTAAATTCAATTTATCACTTACCCATGCTGCATGTGGGATCCCCGCTGTAGCTGTACCTGCTACAACTTCTACCTCTGGGTAATAATCTTTAATCAAAGCTGAAAGGCCTTCTGCTATGTCTGTACGAATAGAAGGGAATGATAATGTGAGGCGATTATCACAGTAAATTGGTGATTTTAACCCACTGGACCATGTAAATGGATCGTTTGGTTGGAGATATACTGCCTTGATTTCTAGTAAGTGTTTTGCGATTGTTTGTTTCATTCCCCGATTTCCTCCCAAGCTTTTTTTACATTCAAATAGGCTTTATAAGGATTCTCAGCCTTTGTTATACTTCTTCCAACGACAATGGCTGTTGATCCTAGACGACGCGCCTGACCTGGTGTTGCTATTCTAGTTTGATCATCTGATGAATCATCTTTCATTCGAATACCTGGAGTAACTGTCATAAATGAAGTTCCTAAGTTTTGATTAAGAGATTCTACCTCATGTGTTGAACAAACAACTCCCTCTAGCCCACTTTCTTTTGCATTTTGAGCATAATGAAGAACAACTTCATTAATATCACCTTTAATAAGAAGCTCTTCATCTACCATTGATTGAGAAGTACTTGTTAATTGGGTTACAGCGATACAAGCAGGACGCTTCTTACCTTCAGGTGTTCCGGCTTCTAAGCCTTCAATTGCTGCCTGCATCATCTTTTTACCGCCAGCTGCATGAACATTGACTAAATCAACATCAAGTTTAGCTAATCCGTGCATCGCCCGCTTGACAGTATTTGGAATATCATGGAGTTTCAAATCAAGAAAGATCTTATGTCCCAATTGTTTTATATGTGAGATAATTGATGGGCCTTCTTGATAGAATAGCTCCATCCCTACTTTCACGTATAGCTTTTCATCTTCAAACTTCTTTAAAAACGTTTCAACTTCTTGTCGGTCTTGAAAATCAAGAGCTATAATGAGGGGTCTGTCCATTTACCTTCCAACTCCTTCCGATACATTCCGTTACATGTTGAAAACCTAACTCATGTAATCTCGATGGCAATTGCTCGATGATTTCAGGACAAACAAAAGGATTAACAAAGTTTGCCGTACCAACTGCAACAGCACTTGCACCTGCATATAAAAATTCAATTACATCGTCTACATTTTGAACGCCGCCCATCCCAATAATCGGTATGTTCACAGCCTGGCTCACTTCATAGATCATACGAATGGCAACCGGCTTAATAGCAGGACCAGATAATCCACCTGTTTTATTCGCAATAACAGGCTTGCCTGTTTTTAGATCAAGTCTCATTCCAATAAGTGTATTGATCATCGTTAAACCATCTGCACCTGCTTGCTCAATTGCTTTAGCCATTTCAACGATGTTTGATACATTCGGGGACAGCTTTACATATACGGGGACAGCTGATACATTCTTCACAGCTTTTGTAAGCTGTGCTGCAACCTCAGGAATTGTTCCAAATGCAATCCCACCCGTTTTTACATTTGGACATGAAATATTTAATTCAAGAGCATGAACATTTTGTGCATGACTGATTTTGTCGGCTACATAGACGTAGTCCTCAATTTGAGAACCTGCAACATTTGCAATGATCGGAACATCGTACTGCTCAAGCCAGGCTAATTCTTCAGAAATGACTTTTTCTACACCGGGATTTTGCAGACCAATTGCGTTTAACATTCCAGCTTCTGTTTCTGCTACACGTGGAGTAGGGTTACCAAAACGAGGCTCCTGTGTACTAGCTTTTATCATAATTGAGCCAAGCTGGCTTAAATCATAAAAGTTGCTGTATTCTCTCCCAAAGCCAAAACATCCGGATGCTGGCATAATAGGGTTCTTTAGTGATAATCCAGGTAAGTTAATATCTAACATGTTATAAAACCACCTCTCCAGCTTTAAACACAGGTCCATCACTACAAACTTTTTTGTAGCTGGTTCCAGTTGGATCATCACCCGTGTGACATACACATGCGAAACAAGCTCCAACGCCACAGCCCATTCTTTCTTCTAGTGAAAGAAATAGTGGTTTATGACCATGAAGTTTTTCTAATGCTCTTAACATTGGAGTTGGCCCGCAAGAAAACATTGTATCGAACTGCATGTCGTGATCTTTGATTGCATCTGTTACAAAGCCTTTATACCCAAAAGAACCATCATCAGTTGTGACAATTGTTTTTCCAAGGTTGGAGAACTCTTCCTCTAAGAACACAGCATTTTCAGATTGAAACCCCAGAACATGTTGCACTTTTACACCTTTGGCTACTAATTGTCTTGAAAGCTCAAGCAATGGTGGTACACCAATTCCGCCTCCAACTAATAAAGCTGTCTGACCGCTCTCAACCTGCTCAATCGGAAATCCATTCCCTAAAGGTCCTAAAACATCCACTACATTTTCAACGACCTTTTGAGAAAGGAGCTGAGTGCCAGCCCCTTCTGCTCTATAGATCATAGTAAATTGTTTTTTCTCTTTATTGATTTCAGAAATACTAATTGGTCTTCTTAAAAGAGGTGTTGTTCCTTCTGATACCTTTAAGTGTACAAACTGACCAGGATTACCCATTTCTGAAACTAATTCACCTTGCAGTGTTAGCTGAAAAATATGTTCGGCTATTTTTTCATGCTTTGTCACGACCATGAGTTCTTTTTTTATCACGTTAAGCTCACCTCTAGTTGCTTCTTGATCTTAGGCATTGTATCTGTTGAGAATGTCATAGATTCTAAGACTCGTAAAATGGCTACAGCTGTATCTAATGAAGTTAAGCAAGGAATACCATTTTCTACAGATTCACGGCGAATTTTAAATCCATCTCTGGCAGGTTGCTTTCCTTTTGTTAATGTATTGATGACAAATTGCGCCTCACCTTTGCGAATAACATCAAGTAAATTCGGTTCATCTGCACCAATCTTATTGACTACTTTCGCTGGGATATTATAGGTTCTTAAATAATCAGCAGTTCCACTTGTCGCAAGGATTTGATATCCGATTTGATGGAACCTTCTTGCAATCTCCAAACCTTCTTCTTTATCTTTATCCGCAACTGTTAATAACACAGATCCATGATTCTTAATTTGAATTCCAGATGCAACTAGTGCTTTGTAAAGAGCTTTTTCAAGAGTTACATCTTTACCCATTACCTCTCCGGTTGATTTCATTTCAGGTCCTAATGTGATATCAACTCTGCGTAATTTCGCAAATGAGAAGACAGGAGCTTTTACATAAACACCTTCACTCTCAGGATGTAAGCCTGTATCATATCCAAGTTCTGTTAATTTCGCACCAAGAATGACTTTTGTTGCTAAGTTTGCCATTGGCACTCCTGTAATCTTGCTTAGGAATGGAACAGTTCGGCTTGAACGAGGGTTTACTTCAAGGACATAAACTTCACCTTTTGAGAGTACAAATTGGATATTTAACAACCCAACAATATTTAAGCCTTTTGCAAGCTTGATTGTGTAATCAATAATGCTGTTTTTGATTTCCTCTGATAAAGATTGTGGAGGATACACAGCGATCGAATCTCCTGAGTGAACACCAGCGCGTTCAATGTGTTCCATAATTCCAGGAATAAGAACTGTTTCTCCATCGGAAATTGCATCAACTTCAATTTCTTTACCTGTTAAATATTTATCGATTAAAACAGGGTGCTGCGGGTTAATTTTCACTGCATTGTTCATGTAGTGTAAAAGCTCAGCCTCCTGGTATACGATTTCCATCGCACGTCCACCGAGTACATATGATGGTCTTACTAATACCGGATAGCCAATGCTGTTGGCAATCTTAACAGCTTGTTCTACTGATGTTGCTGTTTTTCCAAGTGGCTGTGGTACACCTAGTGTTGCTAAAGTGTGCTCAAATTTATCTCGATCCTCAGCACGATCTAAATCCTCGAGAGATGTTCCAAGGATTTTTACGCCTCTAGCTTCTAACTCATCAGCAAGATTTATAGCTGTTTGCCCACCGAATTGAACAACTACACCCTTTGGTTTTTCTAAATCGATAATATGCATAACATCTTCGATTGTTAATGGTTCAAAATAAAGCTTATCTGAAATACTGAAATCTGTTGAAACTGTTTCCGGGTTGTTATTTACGATAATAGCTTCATATCCAGCTTCTTTTATCGCCCAAACAGAGTGTACTGTAGCATAATCAAACTCCACACCTTGGCCAATTCGAATTGGACCTGATCCAAGAACAACGACACTTTCACGCTCAGTAACAATAGATTCGTTCTCATCCTCATAAGATCCGTAGAAGTAAGGTGTTGCCGATTCGAATTCCGCAGCACATGTATCAACCATTTTATAAACCGGGATAATATCCGCTTGTTTTCTTAACTCGTAAACTTCGCGATCATTTGTATTCCATAGTTTAGCAATCTCAGAATCTGCAAAGCCCATTTCTTTAGCTTTTTGTAATGTTGTTAATTCATAAGGATTTTCTTTAAGTTTCTGTTCAAACGAAATGATTTTTTCAATTTTCATTAAGAAGAATAAGTCAATTTTACTCCACTCATGAATGGTTTCTTTACTTACACCTCTTCTTAATGCTTCTCCGATGTAAAATAATCTCTCATCTCCAGCTTTACGAATACGTTTTTCAATGAGCTCATCCGTAAATTGATCTGAATCGTTTAATCGTAGATAATCTACATCTGATTCTAAAGAGCGAACTGCTTTTAACAGTGATTCTTCAAGAGTACGTCCTATAGCCATTACCTCACCAGTTGCTTTCATTTGAGTACCTAAACGACGGTTTGCAGACTCAAACTTATCAAATGGCCAACGAGGGATTTTAGAAACAATGTAGTCTAATGCAGGCTCAAAACATGCATATGTTCTACCTGTAACTGGGTTTTTCATTTCATCTAGAGTTAAACCGACAGCAATTTTTGCAGCAAGTTTAGCAATTGGGTAACCAGTTGCTTTAGAAGCTAACGCTGATGATCTACTTACACGAGGATTAACCTCAATAATGTAGTAGTTAAAGCTATCCGGATCTAGTGCTAGCTGAACATTACATCCACCCTCAATTTTTAAAGCACGGATAATTTTTAATGATACATTACGTAGCATTTGATATTCGCGGTCGCTTAAAGTTTGACTTGGTGCAAAAACGATTGAGTCACCAGTATGAACTCCAACTGGATCAAAGTTTTCCATGTTACATACAACGATGGCATGGTCATTTGAATCACGCATTACTTCATACTCAATTTCTTTAAAGCCTGCAATACTCTTTTCAAGAAGACACTGTGTTACAGGACTGTTTTTTAACCCGCTCGTCACGATTTCTACAAGCTCTTCGTCGTTTTCGCAAATGCCTCCACCAGTTCCGCCTAATGTATAAGCTGGTCTTACAATGACTGGGTAACCAATTTGTTTAACGAACGCAAATGCCTCATCTAAATTATGGATAATTTCACTCTCAGGTACCGGCTCATTTAGCTCATTCATTAATTGTCTAAATAAATCACGATCCTCCGCCTGCTTAATCGCTGATAGTTTTGTTCCTAAGATTTCTACACCACACTCTTCAAGTACACCAGATTCAGCAAGTTCAACTGCCATGTTAAGACCTGTTTGACCACCTAATGTTGGAACAAGTGCATCCGGGCGCTCTTTACGAATAATATTGCTTAAAAACTCTACCGTAAGGGGCTCAATATATACTTTATCTGCAATTTCTGTATCCGTCATAATTGTTGCAGGGTTTGAGTTGACAAGAACAACTTCATATCCCTCTTCTTTTAGTGCGATACACGCTTGTGTTCCAGCGTAGTCAAACTCTGCTGCTTGACCGATGACGATCGGACCTGAACCGATAACAAGAATTTTATTGATGTCTGTACGTTTTGGCATTATAGAACCCCTTCTTTCTTCTTATTAGCTTCAATCATCAGATTTAAAAATTGATCAAATAATCCGTTCGCATCTTCAGGGCCTGGTGAAGCCTCTGGGTGGTATTGCACTGTAAATGCAGGTGCTTGTTTATGTTTTAGACCTTCAACTGTTCCGTCATTTAAAGCAACATGTGTTACTTCTAATCCTGTATCCTTAATTGAATCTTCCCTAACTGTATATCCATGATTTTGTGAAGTAATATCTACTTTGCCAGTGCTTAATTCTTTTACCGGATGGTTAGATCCACGGTGACCGAATTTCATTTTTTCTGAATCCGCTCCACATGCTAAGGCAAATAATTGGTGACCTAAACAAATTCCGAATAATGGAACTTTCCCTAAAATACCTTTAATCATTTCAATTGCTTCAGGTACATCCTTTGGATCTCCAGGACCGTTTGAAAGCATAATTCCATCTGGGTTAAGTTGTAATACTTCCTCTGCTGTTACATTATGAGGAACAACAACGACGTCACAGTTACGTTTATTTAATTCTCTTAAAATTCCGTGCTTCATCCCGAAATCAACTAAGACTACACGATGTCCTCTACCTGGGCTTGGATAGGCAGTTTTTGTTGAAACCACTTGAACTTGATTAGTAGGAAGTTCTGCTCCCTTTAGTCTGCTAATAACTTCTTCCGGATTTGCATCTGCAGAAACGATCGCACCTTTTAATGTACCGTGCATACGAATGATTCTTGTTAACTTACGAGTATCAACTCCGGCAATTCCCGGGATATTTTTCATTTTAAAGTACTCGTCGATTGTGTATTCACTTCTCCAGTTTGAAGGAAAATCACAAAATTCTTTTACAACAAACCCATTGATAAATGGCGTAATTGTTTCAAAATCATCTCTATTAATCCCGTAGTTTCCGATTAACGGGTATGTTAGTGTAACAATTTGACCACAGTATGAAGGATCTGAAAGAATCTCTTGATAGCCAGTCATACCTGTATTAAATACGACTTCTCCGAAATTTTCTTTATCACTTCCAAATGCTTCACCTAAAAATACTGTTCCATCTTCTAAGATTAGTTGTCTTTTCATACTGTGATGCCTCCCTTTTCCCATACAATGTTTCCATCTACGATTGTTAATGTTGGCCAGCCTTTACAATTCCAGCCTGTGAATGGTGTGTTCTTTCCTTTTGATAAAAATTCACTTGGGTCAATTGCTGCTTCTGTTTTTAAATCTACCACTGTAATATCAGCTGTTTCTCCAACTTTAAGTACTCCTCCAGTTAAACCAAATGCTTTTGCAGGCTCAATTGTTAAGAAATCAACTAGTTGTTTTAGTGTGAATTTCTTTGTTAACACGAAGTGTGTATATAGTAACGGAAATGCTGTTTCTAATCCGACAATTCCAAACGGTGCTAACTGCATACCTTCTGCTTTTTCTTCTGCTGCGTGTGGTGCATGATCTGTTGCGATGAAATCAATTGTTCCATCTAATAGACCTTCAATTAAAGCTTCTTGATCTGCTTTTCCTCTTAGAGGAGGGTTCATTTTAAAGTTCGGATCAAGTCCTGGTATATCATCTTCACATAATAATAAATGATGTGGTGTTACTTCAGCTGTTACATTTATGCCAGCACGTTTTGCATCTTTTACAACCCGTACAGATTCTTTTGTACTGATATGGCACACATGATAGTGACAGCCTGCAGCTTCCGCAAGAAGAATATCCCTTGCGATATGTACAGACTCACATACAGAAGGAATTCCATTAATACCATGTTTTTCAGAAAATTCACCTTCATGTACTGACCCTTTATTAATTAACGTATTTTCCTCACAGTGTGCAACAATCGATGCACCGATTGAAGCTGCTAGTTTCATTGCTTCAAGCATTTTCCCGGCGGATTGTACCCCTACACCATCATCAGTAAAGGCAAATGCCCCTGCTTCTTTTATACTTTTAAAGTTTGTTAATTCTTCACCAAGCTGTCTCGTTGTGATTGATGCGTAAGGTAAGACTTTAACAACAGCAGTTTCTTTAATACGATTTTGTAACCACTCCATCTGCTCCTTTGTATCAGGAACAGGACGGGTATTTGGCATTGGTGCGATTGTAGTAAATCCGCCTCTAGCAGCACTTCGTGTACCTGTAGCAATTGTTTCTTTGTGTTCACCGCCCGGCTCTCTTAAATGGACGTGCAGGTCGATAAAACCAGCTGAAATGAATTGCCCGTCAACTGAAATGATTTCACAACCATCTGTTGAGAGTTTTTCTCCAATTTCAATAATCTTACCGTCTTCCACCTTTACATCAGACTTTTTCAACTCACCAAGCTCATCTAAAATTAACCCATTTTTAAGAACAAATAACATGTTTCATTACCTCCTGATTTTGCTCAATTTGTTGTAAAGCTCTCTTTAAAACTGCCATTCTAGCGAAAACACCATTTTCCATCTGTTTAAAGATTCTTGATCGCTCACATTCTATCAAATCTCCATCAATTTCAACTCCACGATTGACAGGTGCTGGGTGCATGATAATCGCATGCTTCTTCATAAGTTTTTCTCTTTCTTTTGTTAATCCAAATTCATACAAGTAATCTTTTGCTTGATCTTTTTCTTCATGTCTTTCATGCTGAATTCTTAGAAGCATCACAACATCTGATTCTTGGATTGCAGTATGAACATCCACATATTCACCATAGGTGTTTGTTGAATCTTGCCATTTACTTGGACCGGAGAAAAGCACCTTTGCTCCCAATCTTGTCAAAACTTCTGCATTAGATCTTGCAACACGGCTATGTCTTATATCACCATGTATTGATACTGTCAAACCTTCAAAATGACCAAATTCTTGCTTTATTGTAAGTAGATCTAACAATGATTGGGTTGGATGATGACCACAACCGTCTCCTGCATTTATAATTGGAATTGATACTTTGTCAATCAAATTCTCAAAAAAGTGATCTTGCTGATGTCTAATTACCACGGCATTTGCACCAATGGATTCTAGAGTTTTTACAGTATCATACAAGGTTTCACCTTTTTGAACACTTGAATGCTCTGCTGTAAAATTCAATACTTGAAGTCCCAATTTCTTTTCAGCTACTTCAAAACTGAATCTTGTTCGAGTACTTGGCTCAAAAAATAAGTTTGAGACAAAAACTGTATCTGACGGCCTCCAACCATTCCCTAATTTATATTGTTCTGCATCGTTTAAGATTGAGTGAATTTCCTCATTCGTAAGCTGGTTCATCGTTAATACGTTTGACATGCCCAACCACTCCTATAATCTTATTTATTTTTTAATTTCTTATAGAAAAAACACCCTGATTTTTTTCAGGGTGTTTGAAGGTAGAGCAAATGAAGGTATGGTATACCTTTGTTTGCCTTACACCCTTTTAAGCCTCTCTGGACTATTCTTTAAAAGATCTAAGTCATTCTCTTATGCTGTTTCTTTATTTATTGTTTCATCTTTATCAGCTGGCAGGACTAAGTTCAATACGATTCCAATAAGGGCTGCTAATGCCATACCATGCAAGTCTATATTACCTATTTTCAAAGTTGCTTCACCAATTCCTATGACTAAAATTACAGATGCAATAATGAGATTTCTTTTGTTTCCCAGATCTAATTTGCTGTCAATCATCATTCGTAATCCTGAAGAAGCGATAATCCCGAATAATAGGATTGATACACCACCCATAACTGGTGAAGGGATTGAACTGATTAGCGCTGAAATTTTCCCTATAAATCCGAAGATGATCGCTAGTACTGCAGCACCCGCTATAACAAAGATGCTATAAACTCTTGTAATGGCTAATACTCCGATGTTTTCTCCGTATGTTGTGTTTGGAGGACCGCCAATTAGTGACGCGATCATTGTTGCTACACCATCACCTAATAATGAACGATGTAAGCCTGGCTTTTCAATATAATCTCTACCTACAACCTTACCTAAAACTAACTGATGACCGATATGCTCTGATATTGTTACAACAACAACAGGGACCATCAACAGGACAATGTCCAGTGTTATTGATGGTGTATAATCAACAAATGGAAGAACAAAGTTCGGCACTTGGAACCATTTTGCTTCAATAACACTTGTATAATCAATGATGCCAATTGCTAGAGAATAGATATAACCTCCAACAATTCCGATTAACACTGGTATTAGGTTGAAAAAACCTTTAAGAAAAATTGAACATAAGATGGTAATTAATAATGTGACTAATGCGGCTGAGAAATATTTTAAGCTATATTCACCAGCAGGATCATTTGTTGCCATTCCAACTGCTGTACCAGCTAAGCCTAATCCGATAACGATAATAACAGGGCCGACTACTACCGGAGGGAGGATTTTCATAATCCATTTATGTCCGGTTCCTTTAATAAGCAAGGCGATTATTCCATAAACTAAACCCGCTAAGAAGCTCCCAACCATTGCTGCCCCTATACCTGCAGATGCTTTTGCAACAATAATTGGTGTTATAAATGCAAACGATGATCCAAGATATGCAGGTACTTGGCCTTTAGTAATTAATAAAAAGGCGATTGTGCCGAGTCCGCTTGAAATTAAAGCTACTGCCGGGTCTAATTCAACTAGAAACGGTACAAGGATTGTCGCACCAAACATTGCGAATAAATGTTGAAAACTAAGTGCAAGCCATGTTACTGGTTTTGGCGTATCTTTTACGTCTAAAACGATTTGATCTTCTTTCATGTATTAAACCTCCGGTGTTATTTCAATCTTTGTTAGCATGTATGTTTGAAAGAAATGTTTGACATTAAACAAAAAACCTCTTTGCTATTAGGGCAAAGAGGTACAAAAAGATAAGCAGTCTTATGTTGACTACATCTTTATGTCCCCTTTGCTGCCTCTCTGGACAAATCTTTAAAGGGTATACTTATTCATTTTCATGTATTGTAACCTGATCTTGTTGATCAGCTTCTTTTAATTCGACAACTATTTTTTCAGAGCTTGATGTTGGGATGTTCTTCCCTACATAATCTGCACGAATTGGCAATTCACGATGCCCTCTATCTACTAACACAGCTAGTTGAATATTTGCAGGTCTGCCAATGTCCACAAGTGCATCCATAGCTGCTCTTACTGTTCTGCCTGTATATAAAACATCGTCAACTAAGATGACTTTTTGGTTTGTTACATCAACCGGAATATTAGATCCCTTTACCAGCGGTTCTTGATCATCTGTTTTTTTTGACAGATCATCTCGGTAAAGAGTGATATCTAATTCGCCAATGGCAATCTTTTTACCCTCTATCTGCTCGATTCGTTCTGCAAGTCTATTTGCAAGGTAAATGCCTCTTGTTTTAATACCTACTAAGATGCTATCTTCAATCCCCTTATTTCTCTCGATAATTTCGTGAGCAATTCTTGTTAACGCTCTGCGGATTGCTTGTTCGTCTAATAAAACTGCTTTTTGAGACATCATCATTCTCCTTTCGTTTTTAACCTCTGAAAACGAAAAACCCTCCCACCGTTTACAGTGAGAGGGTCAACGAAGACATAATCATCCTAAGTCAAAAGACTTTGATGTCTTATCCGTTTTCCTTCTCAGCCTCACGGGACTGTGTTAAAGGTTCTTCTTAAGTTATTTACATTATGACAAACATGTAGAAATGTGTCAACGATTATTTTTAATCTGTTCCAAAACATTTAAAAACTCTGCTGGTAAGGGCGCTTCAAACTCAAGGTATTCCTTTGTTCTCGGATGTTCAAAACCAAGGATTCCTGCATGAAGTGCCTGTCCATCAATCGGCAGTGTCTTTTTAGGTCCATATTTCGGATCACCTACAAGTGGATATCCGATGTATTTCATATGAACACGAATTTGATGAGTTCTTCCTGTTTCAAGTTGACACTCTACAAATGTATATTGTTCAAATCGGTCTATTACATGAAAGTGAGTGACCGCTTCTTTACTGCTAACATTGGTAACTGTCATACTTTGACGGTCAACTTTATCACGGCCAATTGGGGCATTAATTGTTCCATGATCATGCTGGATGTTTCCGTGTACAAGTGCTTTATATCGGCGAGTAACTGTTTTATCTACAAGTTGTTGCACTAGGGATTCATGTGCCATATCATTTTTTGCTACCATAAGTAATCCGGATGTGTCTTTATCAATTCTATGGACAATGCCAGGTCTTAAGACACCATTAATTCCTGAAAGATCTTTGCAATGGGCCATTAGACCATTCACTAGCGTACCACTCATATGACCCGGCGCAGGATGAACAACCATTCCTTTCGGTTTATTAACCACTAACACATCCTGATCCTCATAATAGATATCCAAATCCATTTCTTCTGCAACAACATCTAGTGCTTCTGGTTCTGGAATTTCGACTACAATGTTATCATCCACTTGGCATTTGTAGTTCGTTTTTATTAATCGGTCATTTACTTTAACTAATCCGTCTTTAATCCAAAGCTGTACTTGAGTTCGAGACCATTCATTATTTACTGTTGATAAAAACTTATCAATACGTTCATTTTTATACTCTTCACTTACTTGTATTTCAACGATGTTCATTAAGCTTGCTCCTTCTTTTTCCCTTCAAAAAACAACATATGGATAAATAATAATCCAACTCCAATACATAAAGCAGAATCGGCTATATTAAAAATTGGGAAGTCATATGAAAAGATATATGTATTTATAAAATCGACAACTTCTTTGCGAAATAAACGGTCAATGAAATTACCAATTGCTCCACCCAGCATAAATCCTAACGCAACACCCATGACCTTATTTTCCTTCGTATGTTTTTGGATATAATAGATTAACCCCACAATGACGAGCGCTGTGATAATGTAGAAAAACCACATTTGTCCTTGAAGTATCCCCCAGGCTGCTCCCCGGTTACGATGGGATGTGATATAAAAGAAATTTTCAATAACAGGAATATGATCACCAATTTCCATATTCTTCACAATCAACCATTTTGTTAGTTGGTCAATAATGATAATTAAACCGGCAATTATGTAATAATACACATTCTCCCCAACTTTCTATGTTCTATTTGTACAAGGTTTATCCTTATGAATTGTACCATAATAAAAAAGAAAGCTAAAGAAGTAGTAAAATGATCTTCTTTTTTGCAATAAAAAGCCCAAATTACTTACCATCAAAAAGTAATTTGAGCTTTCAATTAATAATCGCTGCCTGTGATATATGTTCCTTCATGAGTATAGTCGTGTTGGGGAAGAGATTTTCTTTCAAATAGTTCCTGGAAAAAGAAATCATATTTTGTTCTGGCTGTTGGGAGTATTCTTAATTTTTCAAAAGGTATTTCTTCACCGGTTTCTTCACAATACCCGTAAAGTCCTTTATCAATTTTCATTAAGGCACGTTCTACATCTTGAAGTTCCTCTTTTATATGATGCATCAATGTATGACTTTTACCTTGATGATCGTCACAAGTCATTTCAAACAAACTGTGATCAAATAAACGGGCTCGCAGTTCTTCTTTCATCACTTGTAATTCATAGCGAATACCAGAAAATTTATTCAAGATGGACAACTCCTTATCCTTCTCATGATGTTAATATAGTTTTGCCCGAAAGTATCTTGACTCACCCTGATAAGAATTTTCCTGTGCATGTAAAGGCTGTTAACTTTGATTTTCGGCCAACTAATTGTTTAGATATGTATTTCTTACCCTGCTTTCATTTGCTCCAAACACTTTTGTAAAAAAATGGGCGTGTACTTCTTTATTACAATAAAAGCCATATCCTAAAATGGACATGGCTTTTTAGCGTTAATAATGTTCTTTAACAATTGACGCACATCGTGTACATAATGTTGGGTGATCTTCAACTTGACCAACTTCAGGAGTTACGATCCAGCAACGTTCACATGTTTCACCTTCAGCTTGTGAAATAACGATTTTAACAGTATCAAACGTTTGTGCATGTTGGGGAGCCACAGCATATTCTCCTGCAATTTCAAACCCGGAAACAATAAATAATTGTTTTAAATCTTCTTCTACTGAATCCAGTAATGCTTTTGCATCTGCATTTGGATATAGAGAAATGCTTGCTGTTAACGATTTTCCAATAACTTTTTCATTACGTGCTACTTCTAATGCTTTTAACACATCATCACGTAGGGACATAAATGAATCCCATTTCTTTTCTAGTTCATCTGCCTGTTCATACTCTTTTACCTCAGGCATATCAACAAGTTGAACACTCACTTCTTTAACAGAGTCAATTTGTTCCCAAACTTCATCAGCTGTATGTGGAAGGATTGGTGTTACTAATTTAACTAGTGAAAGTAATGTTTCATAAAGCACCGTTTGAATAGCACGACGCTCTTGATTTTCTTTTGATTCAATATATAGTACGTCTTTTGCAAAATCCAGGTAGAATGAGCTTAATTCAATTGTACAGAAATTGTGAACTGCATGATAAATTGCTGCAAACTCATATTGATCATAGGCTTCTCTAACTCGTTTCGTTAGCTTATTAAGCTTTACAAGCATGTAACGGTCAACATCACGTAAATTTTCCAAGCTTACTGAATCTGTAGTTGGATTAAAATCACTTAAGTTTCCTAATAAGAAACGGAATGTGTTACGAATTTTTCTGTATACTTCAGCAACTTGTTTAAGAATTGCATCTGAAACACGTACATCTGCCTGATAATCAACAGAAGCTACCCATAAACGAAGAATATCTCCACCAAGTTGGTTCATAACTTTAGCAGGAACTACTGTATTACCTAATGATTTACTCATTTTCCGTCCTTCTCCATCAAGTGCAAAACCGTGACTTAGAACACCTTTGTATGGCGCTTTTCCAGTAACAGCTACAGCAGTTGATAAAGATGAGTTAAACCAACCTCGATATTGATCAGAACCTTCTAAATATAAATCAGCAGGTCTTTGGAGATCTTCTCTTTCAAATAATACAGCTTGGTGTGATGAACCGGAATCAAACCAAACATCCATAATATCATTTTCTTTTGTAAATTTACCGTTCGGGCTGCCTTCATGTGTAAATCCTTCTGGTAAAAGATCTTTTGCTTCACGCTCAAACCAAATATTAGATCCATTGTCTCTGAACAAGTTGGACACATGCTCAATCGTTTCATCTGTAATAATTGGTTCACCATTTTCAGCATAAAATACAGGGATCGGTACACCCCAAGCACGTTGACGGGAAATACACCAATCTCCACGATCACGAACCATATTATAAAGACGCGTCTCCCCCCATGCAGGTACCCATTTTGTTTCATTTACGGCTTTCAATAGATCATCACGGAAATCTTTAATAGAAGCAAACCACTGTGCTGTTGCACGGAAAATAGTTGGCTTTTTCGTTCTCCAATCATGTGGATAAGAGTGTGTAATAAATTGAAGCTTTAATAATGCTCCAACTTCTTGAAGCTTTTCTGTGATTGGTTTATTTGCTTCATCATAGAATAGTCCTTCAAAGCCCGGTGCATCCTTTGTCATATATCCTTTTTCATCCACAGGACATAAAACATCCAAGTTATATTGTTGACCTACAACAAAGTCATCTTCCCCGTGACCAGGTGCCGTATGAACACAACCAGTTCCACCTTCACTTGTTACATGCTCTCCAAGCATTACTAATGAATCACGATCGTAAATTGGGTGTTTGGCTACAACACGATCAAGTTGGGATCCTTTTACTGTTTGATCAACTTCATAATCTTCCCATCCAATTGTTGAAGCAACAGATTCTACTAATTCTGATGCAACTAGATATTTTTCACCATCTACTGTAATGACACTATATTCTAGTTCAGGGTGAACTGAAATCCCTAAATTAGCTGGCATTGTCCATGGTGTTGTCGTCCAAATTACAATTTTCACATCATTTGAAAGAACACCTTTACCATCTTTCACAGGAAATGCTACATAAATTGATGGTGAGCGTTTGTCTGCATATTCAATCTCCGCTTCAGCAAGTGCTGATTCACTTGATGGAGACCAATATACTGGTTTTAACCCTTTATAGATATAACCTTTTTTCGCCATTTCACCAAACACTTTAATTTGTTGTGCTTCATATTCCGGCTTAAGTGTCACATAAGGGTTTTCCCAATCACCACGAACACCAAGTCGCTTAAATTGCTCACGTTGACCATTGATTTGCTCCCATGCATACTCTTCACAAAGCTTGCGGAACTCAGCTACAGACATTTCTTTTCTTTTAACTTTTTTGTTTTTTGTTAAGGCTGTTTCAATCGGTAAACCATGTGTATCCCAACCAGGTACATAAGGAGCACAATATCCACTCATAGATTTAAAGCGTACAATAAAGTCTTTTAAGATTTTGTTTAAAGCATGCCCCATATGAATGTCACCATTGGCATATGGAGGGCCATCATGTAAAACGAAAAGAGGACGATCTTTTGTTCGTTCCTGTACCATTTCATAAATCTTCATGTCTTCCCATTTTTCTTGGATTAATGGCTCTCTTTTAGGCAAATTCCCTCTCATCGGAAAATCTGTCTTTGGCATCAAAAGGGTATCTTTGTAATCCATTTAGTATTCCTCCAAATTCTTTCATTTTAATTTAGCTATTTTCTGCTTTCTATCTCATAAGATTAATTCCAACCTCATGAAAACACAAAAAACCTTCTCATCCCTACAAGGGACGAGAAGGTTATCTCGCGGTACCACCCTATTAGATTAAATATAATATTTAATCCACTCCATCATTCGTAACGTGAATGTATCGCCATAGCTTACTTATTAGATATGTTCAGCATGGAACTCCAGGGTGATCTTCATCTTTTACCCTTATTTCGAGCTTCCACCATCCCCGATTCGCTTAAATAAGGTTGCTAAAAGACTACTGTCCCTTTCACCGTTTAACTTTTGTGTTATAAGTTTTTCAAAAAATATCTACGTTTCCGTATTATATGCGATAAAAAAACAAAAAGTCAAGTTTAGCTTTTTGTTTCCTCTGCTTCACCAAAAACAGGTTCAACTTCATACTCTAATAAATGATCCCAATCGTCATTTTTAAGAAGGTCAAGTTGAGCTTCAATCAACATTTGGAACCGAGTTCTAAATACTTTAGATTGCTTTTTAAGTTCTTCAATCTCCATCGCGATTTTTCGTGATTTTGATAATGATTCATTAATAATACGGTCAGCATTTTTCTCAGCTTCTTTAATGATAAGCTTTGATTCTTTTTGAGCGTTTCGCTTCACTTCTTCTGCTGCTTCTTGAGCGATCACAATTGATTTATTCAATGTCTCTTCAATATTGGTAAAGTGACCTAATTTTTCATTTAATTCTGTTACACGAGACTCAAGTTCTTTCTTTTCGCGGATAATCATCTCGTAATCTTTTATGACTTGATCTAAAAACTCATTTACTTCATCCTCATCATATCCACGAAACCCTTTATTAAATTCCTTATTATGGATGTCTAAAGGTGTTAAAGGCATGGATGCCACCTCCAATATGTAGTGAAATAGTTAATCCTTGACAACATTATAAATCATATTTCGACATGTTTGTTGAAAATCCTGCTATTTCTTTTAAATTATTTTATTATATGATAGCACAAACTTTATTTTTGTTTCCTAACGACAATCCTAACTCGATCTTTTTTCGTTCTTCCTTCAATGGAAGTCAATTTACTTCTTCCATATCCTCGTATTGATAAAGTATCTCCTTCTTGACATTCAAACGAAGCTGAATCAACGACTTTCCAATTCACCTTTACATGGCCATTGGTGATCAAAGGTTGAATTTTTTGACGTGATAAATTATATATAGCTGCTCCTACCACATCTAGTCGTAACGAAGAAACAGTTGTGACCATTTCTTGAACCTCTTCTTTGTTAGGAATGAATTGATAAGAATCAATTTCTTTCAAAGATATCTTCGCACGGCCAATCTCGTTAAAATTCGCACTAAGATACTCAGAGATCTCGGTCGCACATATAAAGTGAACTGTATCATTATGAAAACGAATGTCGCCAAACTTACTGCGTTTTAATCCAAGGCTCATTAAAGATCCTAATACTTGCCTATGTTGCAAGGTAATAAATTTAGAGGCATATTGTACTTCAAACAAAGCCAGTTTAAAATCTTCCTCTGATACTTGATAATAATCAGGATAGAGGAAAGCACGCTTTCTTTCTGTATCCTCAACACCACCTGAAAAGGATACCTTCACATCTAAATGTTCTCCTATAACAGAAGAGACGATTTCCTGTTCACGAGGATCTAAAAAATCTGTTAATTTTGGACTGTATTGATTTAGAACGTTTTCTTTCCACTCTACTACTTGATCAATAAATTGCCGTTCTTCATGTCGAAAATGTTGATAAATTTGATTCATAATTCAACTCCGTTATATAAAAAGTGTCACATACTAAATATGAAAATTAGTTCGATCCCTTGGTCTAACCGCAGTTCAAGAAATTTATCATCGTTCCAATACGATAAAAAAGAGGGACTATACTAATAGTCCCTAGCCAATCATTCTAAATATTGAAGAAACCCCATATTGAGCAAAACGTAAAGCTAAGATTGCGACAATTGGTGAAATATCAATCATTCCTAATGGAGGAATAATTTTTCGGAAAGGCTCTAAATACGGTTCACAGATTTTAGCCAAGAATTGGCCAAAACCTGATTCTCTAGCTCCAGGAAACCACGATAGTAATATGTATACGATAAGCGCATACGAGTAGAACGTGATTAGAGTGTTAATTAAACTTAACAATATACTCATGTTTGCCTACCACCTTTGATGATCATCTTCTGATACTAATTCAGATATTGCTCCCGATACATCCACATTATCAGGGGTGCATAAAAAGATATCGGTGCCAATTCGTTGAATATCCCCACCTATTGCATAAACAGTACCACTCAGAAAATCCACTATCCGTTTTGCTTGATCTCTTTGTATACTTTGTAGATTAACAACGACAGCACGACGATTTTTTAATTGATCGGCAATTTCCTGTGCTTCTGCATACACCCTAGGCTCGCTTAAAACAACTTTAGACGATTTCTGAACACTTTGCAAACTTACAACATTTTGTTTAGTTGATTGTGGCGTTTTATTTGGAAAAGTCTGTGGCTGTGGAGCCTCATATTGCGGTTCTTTCATTTCAGGTTCCTCATATTCATATTCTTCGTCATCTAAGGCAAAAAAGCTTTTAAATCTATTTTTAATTGACATATTATACACCTCCAGTTTCGTTTCCAACAAGTGACGTACCAATTCTTATATATGTCGCACCTTCCTCAATCGCTATCTCATAATCATTTGACATTCCCATTGATAACTCGTGACAAGGTGCTGATGGTAATTGTAAAGCCTGTACATCATGTTGAAGTTGTCTTACCTTTTTAAAGCAATTTCTTATAACTTCTTTATCTTCTGTGTTTGGCGCCATTGTCATTAGCCCAACAACTTGAATATGTTGATAATGAGTTAACTGCTGAATAAAATCAACAAGTTCCTCTGGTGAACAGCCATGTTTAGACTCTTCTCCAGAAGCATTTACTTGTACAAAACATTTCATTGGTTTGGAAGATCTTTTATCAATTTCTTTCGCTAATGACAATCTGTCAAGAGAATGAATGAAATCAACTTTATCAATGATGTTTTTCACTTTTCGTGTTTGCAGTGAACCAATAAAATGCCAGATTGGATCGTTTCCTAGTTCTTTTACCTTTTCATTCAGTCCATCATCACGGTTTTCACCTAGATGACGGACACCAGCTTCAAGAGCTGCCTTCGCACGTTGAACACTTACATATTTTGTTACGGCTATGACATTTATTTTATCTGGAATTCTGCCAACTCGTTGACAAGTAGTTTGTATTGTATGCTGAATAGCTTTGTAATTATCCTGAATGTTCATTTGTTAGAGGGTAACCTCCTCATTTATTCCAATAAAACTGAGCATTCTACCTGTTTTCCCATTATCTCTTCGATGTGAAAAAAACAATTCTTTCTCACAGCTTGTACAAAGGTCTGAAACTAATACGTTTTCTTTGAGAATGCCTGCATTTCTTAAATAATATTCATTAAGAAGCTTTAAATCTAGTTGATATTTCCCATTAGCCAATGGTTTATAGGGTATTGGTTTATAATCTAATACCCTTTTATCAATTGATGATATAACACGATCATCAACGACATAGCAGCAATCTCCTATTGAAGGGCCTATGGCAACATAAATATCGTCTGCATCTATACCTTCATTTAACCGCCACTTTCTCACCATTTCACCAGCTATATCTTTTACCGTCCCTTTCCAGCCTGCATGTGCTAACCCTATAAGAGAGTGTTTTGGAGCAATAAAGTACAAAGGAACACAATCTGCAAAACAAAGGGATAGCATAACTCCTTTTTCAGTCGTATAGACGCCATCACAAGCAGCTAATCCATCTTCGTAATTGAGTCTTCCCTTCCCACAACTGGATTTGTTCACCTTCATTATCCTGTTTGAATGAACTTGTTCAGCAAAGACCCATTTTCTGATTGGAAACGACAGTGACATCGCGAGAACTTCTCGATTTTCTCTAACATCTTCCGACTGATCATGTACATGAAGACCAAGATTTAAAGATGTAAAGTTCCCAGTACTAACACCACCAGATTTTGTAGAAAAGCCAACTGACAGACCCTTTATTAGCCTATTCCAATCTGTTAAAGTTAGATGGGTAGCGTCTATTTGCTCAAAAACATTAGCTTTCATAAATGTTCAACCCTTATTTTCGACATTTAATGTATACTATTACTCTTTATTTTACCACATTTTCCCCACTACGTTTAGTATTGAGTGAGAAATTATTCATCTTGTATCTCATTTTGTCGATTCATTCTAACTAAAATGACATCTTCTCCAATTTTAACTATATTTCTCCAAGGAATGATAAATTCTTCTTCTTTCCCAAAGAAACCCAGCATTCTCCCATTCCCGTTAATTATAATAGCTTGTATTTTACCTGTTGTAACATTAATATCGAAATCTCCAATATTCCCCAACTTTTTCCCATCCGAAACGTTGACAACATCTTTTGTTTGGAACTCAGAAATATACATAAGCTTCCCTCCAATGTCCTTCATCGGTCGTCACAATTCACTAACTCCCCTCATACATATCTATGTTAGTTAGGGTACGAACTATTCAAAACAAGTAAATTATTTCTTGTATTTTATAATATAAATGATAAATATCACGATCTAGACACCACATCTTTATGTCTAGACTGACTTGGATGGATGTCCTGTCCTTCGGCAGATCTTTAGAGGCAGTTGTCTCCCAATTATCTTCTTCGCTTCTCTCTAATCTAAAGTGGAGTTTTACTGCCTGTTTAATGGATAAACAGAAAAAGGCTCCTCATAATGAGCAGCCCTAGTTTTGAATATTTTTATTCATTTGTTTGATTGCAGCTTTTTCAAGCCTTGACACTTGTGCTTGAGATATTCCGATTTCTTCGGCAACTTCCATTTGAGTTTTACCTTGGAAGAAGCGTTTTCTTAAAATTAACTTTTCCCGACTATTTAGGCGTCTCATGCCTTCTTTTAAAGCTAATTCCTCAATCCATTGAATATCGCGATTCTTTTCATCACTTAACTGATCCATAACAAAGATTGGATCTCCACCATCATTATAGATTGGTTCAAACAGTGACACCGGGTCCTGGATAGCATCAAGAGCGAACACAATCTCCTCATGAGGCACATCAAGCTCTTTTGATATTTCCTCTGCAGTAGGTTCCCTAGATGTTTCACTCATGAGTCGTTCTCTTACCTGAAGTGCCTTATAAGCAATGTCTCGAAGTGAGCGGGATACCCGGATTGGGTTATTGTCTCTTAAGTATCTACGGATTTCTCCGATAATCATTGGTACAGCATATGTTGAAAATTTGACATTCTGGCCTAAGTCAAAATTATCGATGGATTTCATTAATCCTATACAGCCAACTTGAAACAAATCGTCAACAAACTCTCCTCTGTTGTTAAATCGCTGGATTACACTAAGTACCAATCTTAAGTTGCCATTTACCAGCTCTTCTCTTGCTGATAAGTCTCCGTTTTGCATTTGCTTAAATAGTTCTCTCATTTTCTCATTCTTAAGAACTGGAAGTTTTGAGGTATCTACTCCACAAATTTCGACTTTATTTCTTGTCACATTTTTCCCTCCTAACAGGAGTTGCTGTACAGAGTTAAGTATCTCCTCGACAGGAAAAAATATGCACAAGCTATATAGGTCAATTGAAGTAGATATCCTCATCTTTATTGATATATTAGGCTTTGATAAGATAAAAAAATTTTTTACACCATTTTATTAAATTCTTTTTGCAATCTTTTAATAATTCTTTTTTCAAGTCTTGAAATATAGGATTGGGAAATTCCAAGCATATCTGCAACATCCTTTTGGGTTTTCTCTTCTCCACCCTGTAACCCAAATCGGAGCTCCATAATTTGTTTTTCTCGATCATTTAATTGCTGAAGAGCTTTTAAAAGCAATTTTCGATCTACGTTTGCTTCCAAATCCTTTGTAATAATATCATCTTCTGTTCCTAATACATCAGACAATAATAATTCATTTCCATCCCAGTCAATGTTGAGCGGTTCATCAAAAGACACCTCAGAACGAAGTTTGTTGTTTCTCCGTAAATACATTAAAATTTCATTTTCAATACAGCGGGATGCATATGTAGCAAGTTTAATTTTCTTTTCAGGATTAAATGTATTAACAGCTTTAATTAATCCAATTGTACCTATACTAATTAAATCCTCAATATTAATTCCTGTATTCTCAAATTTTCTAGCGATATACACAACAAGTCTAAGATTTCTCTCAATTAAAATTGATCTTGCCGCCTGGTCACCAGATGGTAGCTTTTGCAATAATACTTCTTCCTCTTCTTTCGAGAGAGGTGGCGGTAATGCTTCACTGCCTCCTATGTAGTATACCTCATCAGATTTAATACCAAGTTTTATTAATAGCTTATACCATAAGTAAGTAAGGTGTAATTTTAATTTCTTCATTTTCCTCCCCCTCAAATCATAATTAATGACCAGTATTACATAACATTTACTAAATAATTTTCAAAAGAAATATACTCTGACGTACTAAATGGTTCTTTACAGAGTATGATAGAAGTAACATCACTAAGATACTTGCTGAATCGATGGTCCCTGAAGCATTTTCGGATGAACAATGCATTCATACGCATCCTCAGAGGATAATGTGGTACGGTTTAAACCAATAATTGTTTTTTGAACCTTTATGGTTTCATTTTTGGTTTCGATACAAACTTCATCAGGTTTAAAGCCTAAGAGAAATTGATGCTCACTTCCTACTACGCGATAAGGGATAATACGAACCCTATGTTCCCAAGCATGACCTTCGTTTTGTTCGCTCATTGCTTTCATTACATCATCCTGGATAGCTTGATGAACTAGAAGCTTTGGAAGAAATTCCTGTACTTTTAATGTATCGATAATCATGACAGGACTTCTTGTAATAGGATCAAACAGTTGGTTTCCACTATCAATAAGTCCTTTCAATGAAAACTGAATATTATCCACAGTAATCTGTACCTTTACTAACTGGTCATAATGGATTTTTTTAGTTTCAATTCCTTCTATGCTATTTCTAGCAAACAACCATAATACAGGAAAACCAATTAGAACAAATAACCAGCTAATTGGGTGACCAAAACCAGTCGAATTTGTCATTAAAACCCCTTCTAAATATGTCATTTCCTGCTGTAAAAAATAATGTATTCCAATCATTCCACCGCCAACCAAAAAGGTTACAAAATAAAAGGTAAGCAGTCCTTGGAAGAAGAAACGGAATCTTTTAAAACCAAAAGCTGACAAAACCATTAAAACGGATATACACATTTTTCCTAATGGATGATTTGCAAGAAAAGCTAATGGTGTAAACATCATTATTACAATACTTGATCCAATAAGAGCTGCCAAAACCATTCGTAATTTATTTATTTTCCTTTTTAACACGATTGCTGTTAGAACAAGTAGAAGTAAATCAAAGGAAAAGTTTAAAAGCCAAATTACGTCTAAATAAATAGACATCTGTTACTCCTTTCCCCCGTGTCATACGAATCCCTCCTATTATCTATCCCATTTTATAGTAGATCAATAGATGAGCACCTGTTGGAACTAGTATAAATCCAATCCAATAGGAAGTCTGTCATTTACTGCCGAGAAACAGTAAGTATTTTTGATAGATTATCAGAATTTTTGTCGACAGGTTAGAATCATAGAAAAAGGGGAAGTTTGAGAAAGAATCGTTTACTGTCTTAATCAAAAGAAGGTGAAAACAGAAAAAAAGAGTGCCAAAGGCACTCTTTTTTATCTGCGTTTGTTTCTATTTCTTAAAAATGTAGGTATATCCAATGCTTCATCTGTTTGTTGTTGAACATTACCTCGACTGATTGATTCTTGAACAGGTTCCTCACGATGAGCCTCACGTTTTGGAGCTGGTTTAGACACTGTACCACCATTACTACCAAATGAACGAGTACTTTGCGGCTTTAACGGGTTCATTTCTTGTTCAGTGAATCCAGTCGCAATAACTGTAACAATGATTTCATCTTTAAGGTTTTCATTAATAACGGATCCAAAAATCATGTTAACATCTTGATCTGATGCTGTAGCGACGATATCGGCAGCTTCCTGAACTTCATATAAACTTAAGTTCATTCCACCAGTAATGTTCATTAGTACACCTTGCGCACCGTCAATTGATTTTTCTAATAAAGGACTTGAAATAGCTTTTTTAGCGGCCTCAGCAGCACGGTTCTCTCCAGTTGCAACACCAATACCCATTAATGCTGAGCCACGGTTTGACATAATCGTTTTCACGTCTGCAAAATCAAGATTTATTAGACCAGGTGTAGCAATTAAATCTGAAATACCTTGAACACCTTGTCGCAATACATTATCCGCTTCTCTAAACGCCTCAAGCATTGGCGTATTTTTATCGACAATTTCAAGTAGTCGATCGTTAGGAATCACGATTAAAGTATCAACAGATTCCTTCATAGATGTAATTCCGCCTGCAGCCTGCATTTGACGTTTACGACCTTCAAATGTGAAAGGTCTAGTTACAACACCCACTGTCAATGCCCCAAGATCTTTTGCTATCTGAGCGATAACAGGTGCTGCACCTGTACCTGTTCCACCACCCATACCAGCTGTTACGAATACCATATCCGCGCCTCTAAGCGCTTCTTCAATTTGTTCTCTACTTTCTTCAGCTGCTTTTTTACCAACCTCAGGATTTGCTCCTGCACCTAATCCTCTTGTTAGTTTTGAGCCAATTTGCATCTTTATTTCAGCTTTAGATAAATTTAATGCTTGAGCATCTGTATTAACTGCAATAAATTCCACACCTTGAACTCCGTGTTCTATCATTCGATTAACAGCGTTATTACCACCGCCACCAACTCCGATGACCTTAATGGTAGCTAAGCCGTCAATATTTGTATCAAACTCCAACATGCAAAATCCTCCTAATCCATCAAATGACTTCTAATTGATGTTAACTATTCAAAGAAGTAGCCAAAAAATTTCTTCACTTTGTTTACTTTTTTATCTTCTTGTTGCTTTTGAGGTTTTACTCTCTGTTGTGGCTGTGGTTCTTTTGAGGCAGCAACCTCTACTGCATCAACCATAACATTTGATCCTATTTTTCTGCCTTGAATTTTAGCATTTTTATATGCAAATTGGATTAGACCCACTCCCGTCATATATTGAGGCTCTCTAACACCAATATAATCAGGACTTGCGATTCTCACACTATTTTGAAGGACTGCTTGTCCTAGTTCTAAGACACCTGGCATTTTTACAGTGCCGCCAGTTAATACATATCCTCCCGGTAGTTCTTGAATTCCAAGTCTACTAAGTTCATGTAAAATAAGTTCGTAGATTTCTTCCAATCTTGCTTCAATAATGTCCGCAAGCTCTAATTGATTAAATGTTCTTTTTTGATCTGACCCAATTACAGAAGCATCAAATATTTCATCTTCTGATGCATGGTCATAAAAAGCATGTCCATACTTCACTTTAAGACGTTCAGCTTCATCAGTTGTTGTACGTAGACCTATTGAAATGTCTTTTGTGATATTTTCACCACCGACTGGAAGCACACTAGTTGCAATTAAATGATTTTGATCAAATACTGCAATAGTTGTTGAACCGCCACCAATGTCAACTAATGCAACACCCAGGTTCTTCTCATCTTTGGATAATGCAACAGAACCTGCTGCCAATGGCTGTAAACAAATATCTGTTATTTCCAATCCGGCACGTTCTACACATCGTAATAAGTTATGTAAAATCGTTTTAGATCCAGTTATGATCGCGCCTTCCATTTCTAAACGTACACCAAGCATACCTCTAGGATCATTTATTTCATCTAGCCCATCCACGATAAACTGCCTTGGAATCACATCTATGATTTCCCTTTCTGGTGGTATAGAGACAACCTGAGCAGCCTCAATAACTCTTCTTACATCCTCATTTGATATCTCACGATTTTCACTGGAAACAGCAACAACTCCATGACAGTCTTGGAGTTGAACATGGTTTCCTGTTACACCTACCACGACTCGTTTAAGGGAGATTCCAACCATTCTCTCGGCCTGTTCTACCGCTTTTTTAATAGAATGAACCGTTTCATCAATATCTACTATAGATCCTTTTCTTATTCCTTCTGATTTCACATTACCTACACCAATAATGTTTAAAGTATCATTTGTCATTTCACCAATAATTACTTTAACACTGGATGTACCGATGTCAAGACTTACAAATAATTCATTGTTGTTCATTCTAAGGCACCTCCCTATCTATCAATACTTTCTATTCTATTCTTTACAGAACAACATGACAATGAATCTAGGTTTACAGGTTTGTTACAAAATTATTTTTTAAGATAAACTTGATTTTTGGCTTCACTAGTGTTTATTCGTCAAATACTTAATATTTCCTTTAATTTATTCAACTTTTTTCAGTTTTCCACGAGAAATTGCCCACTTTGAGATTAATATCCTCCTAATTACGGCAATGTTTTGAAAAAGCCTAACACCAAACGCAAACACAGCTACTAAATATAAGTCTACACCAATATGGACGCCGAGAAAAGCTAAACTTGCAGCCAAAATGATGTTAAAGAAAAAACCGGAAACAAATACCATTTCATCATAAATATCCTGCAAATGCGCTCGGATCCCACCTAATAAAGTATCAAGAGCTGCTAATATGGCTATTGATAAATAATTAGAATATTCGGGGGGAATTCTTAATTCTGACACTAATCCTAAAAATACTCCTAATATGAGACCAAGAATTGGCAGCCACATATTAATCTCCCCCTTCAATTATCTCTTTAGGCTTCATATTCCGAACACGAATCGAATCCTCGTATGCAGGAACGGTCAATTCATCAATTGGATCAGAGATTGTTAAACTTAAATTATCAATGGCAAAATCTTCGTCCGTTGTTGAAGCATTCATACGGTTATAAAGCTTGTCCACATCTTCTGAGATGACTTTAATTTCTATAGGATAGGAGTGCAAACTAAAATTATCTATTTTTGTTTGTCCATTAATATCTCTTATTACCGTTGAATTTATCAGGCGCCTACCTTGAATAGAAATCTCTTTTGCACCATAAGAATTTAATTCATTTATCAGACGTTTTAGTAAATCGGGAGAAATATCTTGAATTTCTATCCCTAGAAGCTTTTCAGAAAACAACTTATCAATTGTTATAGTTATACCTGAACCTGTTACTTCCGTAAGTCCTGCATCTTCCTTTAAAACGGCTAAAGTTTCTTTAAGAGCATTTTCAGGATCTGCACTGTCCTTGTTTTCATGAGACTCAATAACTTCATTATATTTCCTTATTTCAGATAACAATTCTAATTGAAGCTGCTGTTCCTTTTTCAAATCCTCTCTTAATTGCCACATATCGCGTGTATCTCTTTCAATCGGATTTTTTATTGTTTGATATTGAATTCCAAGCATTAACCCAAAAACCATCGTTAAAATTGTAAAACTAAGCCCTTTTTTTCCATTTGTTCCCTTCACCCAACCACCTATCAGTCTTAGAAAAACACGACTTGTCATCTGTATGGATGAAGTCGGTATTTTTCTTATACTTTTATCCTTTATTCAGTTTATACATTTTTAAAGTATAAAATAGACATTTAAGAATCTCTTTACAAGACAGGACACGTATTATGAAGAACTTTGCTCTTGAAGTAAAGGCTCCATAATAATTTGGTCTTTTTTCTCTAAAGTAACAACAATATTATCATATGCTAGTTGATCGACAATACCTCCATTTATATTCAATGCAGGTAATAATACATTCGGATCACCTATAGCTGTAATAACAAAAGGTGCAGGATATTGATTTCCATCAACCGTAACAACAGGGCCATTGCAATATATATACGAATGACTTGATAATCTTTGACCGTTTATAGAGATTGCGTCTGCTCCTGAGATGTAAAGCTCATTAATTACATTGAATATATGACTTTCATGAACAATGTAATTGTTGACATTTTCTCCTTCGGGTACATAAGATGCATCCTCTAAAGTAACCTGTACGCCTTTTCCTTCTACTGCCAAGTCTCCTACATACATTCGAAATTTCTCTACATCTTCAACAAGATTATAGTACACCTGCTTCTCATCTTTTAAAGACTCTTCAATATTTTTAACTTCATCTTGTTTTTTGTTAAGTTCTGCTTGAAGTTCTTGATTTGTTTCTTCTTTTGCTATGAGTTGCGACCTTATCTCGTATTCACGATTCCATTGTTCAGTTGTAATGGAGCCATCACGGCTTTTCTCTTTAGTTAGCTGATACGAATATGAAATTAGAAAACCAAGAACAAGAAGAATGAGTGAGAAAATGACATAGCTACCTTTCATTTTCATTTATTGTCTCATCCTCCTCCATAGTTGTTAGTGGTGTAAAAGATTCAAAATACGTACCAACTTCAAAATGTATGATTCCTTTACTATCTTCGTCTAACTGACTGACTATTTTAGAGTAAGTATTCATTTTCTTTGAAAAAGTTCGAACAGATGCCATTACTTCATATCCATCATTCATATAAAGATGAACTAGCCAAGGATCTGTTTTATCTGGAGTATGGTGAATTTCAGAAATAGAATTGAAAATACTTGGAGACAATTTCTTTAATTCACTCATCATTTCTTTTATATGCTCTTCTTTTTTCCAACCGATTAAAACCGGAGCATCTGCTGGAATATTTACAGTTCTTTCCTTAAGAACTTGTCCATTCTCAAGTATCGGCCTATATGCCTCTTGATCCTCAAGGTATGCCATACTTTCATATTCATTAACAACCAATACAACTTGATTCGGGAATTTTTTCTCTATCGTGGCTTTTTTAATCTGTAAATGCTCTTCAATAGATTTTTGAACATTTTTTGTATTAATATTCCAGAAGCCTGATGAGGTTGTTATTTCACTCAAATTGATAATTTCTTTTGCATCAACATGAACATTTCCTTCTACTTTAATACTGCCTACTTTACTTAATGGAGATTGAAAATAAATAACTAGTAATATTAGCAGAAAGAAAATAGATAAGAATGAAATAAGCCTTCGGTTCGTTTTCTGTTTTCGCTGGTGCTGTAATTTCGGTATGCGGTCTTCTAACGAAACAACTTTTTTCTCCAATCCGTTTCACCCCACCCTAGATGAATGAGTCTAGGTAGATTTCTTTAAGTAAATAATTCTGACTTTTAAGTTAATGAAATTCTAACAATCTGATCGTATAAAATAAACGGCATTTTAAAAATGCCGTTTATAAATCAAAAAAGATCATTTAGCCATTTTTACATTAGTCATTATAACACAATAAAAGGAAATAATGGGGAGTATTGTGTCTAATTACGGCCAATTATTTCTACTTCTGTTTCCATCCTTATGTCGTATTTTTCGAGGATTGTTTTTTTAACAAATGCAATTAAATCAAGTACATCTTGAGCAGTTGCTCCGCCTGCATTTACGATAAAATTACCATGCATTTCAGAGATTTTCGCTCCCCCCAATTGGTATCCTTTCAGCCCTGCAGCTTCAACTAATTGACCTGCATAGTTCGGCAGAGGATTGCGGAAAATACTACCTGCACATGGATAGTTCCACGGTTGGGTGTCTCTTCTATAATCTTTATTTTTTTGCATGACAGCAACTATGTCTTCTTTTTCCCCTGTTTTCAATTGTAAAACAGCTTCAATACATATCCCTGGTCGTTTTTCCTGAAGTATCGACGTTCGATATGAAAAATCAAGTTCTTCATTTGATAACCATTGTATTGTACCATCATTAAATAAAATGCGTGCTTTTACAACAATATTGGACATGTCTGACCCGTGTGCACCTGCATTCATATATACGGCTCCACCAATGGAACCAGGAATTCCACTTGCAAACTCTAATCCGGACAATCCCTTTTTACTAATTATTGTTGCAAGTCTAATAACAGAACAACCTCCACCAACTGTGAGGATTTCTCCATTTAGATCAAAGTCATCCATTCCGGCTCCAAGTTTTATAACTACTCCTTCAATTCCTTTATCTGCAACAAGCAAATTAGACCCTCTTCCTATGACCGTCCATTTAACATTTTTATCTTTAATGATTTCTATTGTTTTGCATAAACTATCTGTACTATTTGGTTCTACATATATATCGGCAGGACCACCGATTTTTATTGTTGTATGTTTGGCTAATGGTTCATTTTCAAGGACTTTTCCAATATTCGCTTCTGTTAACTCATTAAATAAAGTTTTCATACTTTACCTCCTATTCACGTAAATCTTTGCTGTTTTTATTTAGATATATCTTTTAATACATCATATAGCCTACTTGCGGCATCTGGTATACCTAAATCTTTCGATGCTTTCTTCATTTTATTGAGTTTGAGTTCGTTGAGTAAAAGATTGTCTATTTGAGATATTAATTTTTGACCATTAAGATCTGATTCCTTGATCAAAATAGCTGCATCATGATCACTTAACGACCTTGCATTCACTTCCTGGTGATTTGCTGTTACGTATGGACTTGGAATAAGAATACTCGGTAAGCCCAGTGCTGTAATCTCAGCTAGTGATGTTGCACCTGCTCTTGAAACAATTAAATCAACAGAGGCTAATACTTCAGGCATATTGTGTATAAAAGGTTTAATGATTACATGTGCTGATTGGGTTAATGATTTCACTTCCTCAATCACCTCATCATAATGCACTTCTCCTGTCACATAGACCACTTGATATGGCTTTCCTTCTAAAGAAGGAATCATTTCCAATACAGCTTCATTTATTGCTTTTGCTCCACGGCTTCCCCCGAAAATGAGGACTGTTTTCTTGTTTTTGTCCAGTCCAAGAGATTCTCGCCCTTTAATTGCATTTTGCCCGATCACTTCTGAAGCACGTGGATTTCCAGTTAATACAACCTTATGTTCTGGAAAATAACTTCTTGCCTCTTCAAAACAAATTGCCACCTTATCAACATACCGGGATAAAAACTTATTTGTTATACCTGGTAAACTATTTTGTTCATGAATCACAGTTGGAATTTTCAATTTGGAAGCAGCATAAACCACAGGCCCGCAAACATATCCACCTGTTCCAATTACTACATCTGCTTTAAAATCTTTTAAATATCGTTTGCTTAATGAAACAGCTGTAATAAAACGCGTTATTGTTTTTACATTTTCAAGAGATATTTTTCTTTTAAAACCTGAGATTTCTACTGATTTAAAAGGAATTCCCGCTCTTTTCACAATATTATGTTCCAAGCCATTTTCCGTGCCAATATATAAAAACTCAACATCTGAGTGATGTTTTTTTATTTCATTAATTAACGCTAGTGCCGGATAGATATGTCCTCCGGTTCCCCCACCACTTACTACAACTCTCATTCTCTTTCCCCCATTAACTACAATTTAGGTTTTTTATAATTTTCCAATCATACACTATGTAAATATAATAAGGCTGACCATTAAGGACTGCCAGAGATTAATGAAACCTCATGGATCTGTCACTTACCTACGTCAGCCTCAATACCTTTATTTTAAATGATAAACAACCTTTGATAAAACAAATTTCGCTTAATACTTTGAATATCTGCTTACATTTAATAATACTCCCATTGCCATTAACATTAAAGTGAGTGAGGACCCGCCATAGCTTAAAAAAGGAAGTGTAATTCCTGTAACCGGCATTAAGCCTGTTACAACGCCTATATTGATCATCACCTGAATAGCAACCATTGTAATAATGCCAATGGCTAAAAAGCTGCCATATAAATCCGGGGCACCGAGGGCTATTTTTACTCCCCTCCAAAGTAACAATCCAAACAACAAAATGACTAATGACCCTCCTATAAAACCAAGTTCCTCTGCTAATATTGCAAAAATAAAGTCTGTTTGAGGTTCAGGTAAATAGAAAAACTTCTGGCGGCTTTGTCCCAGGCCTTGACCAAACAATCCTCCTGGACCAATCGCATAAAGAGATTGGATAATTTGGAATCCACTTCCCAATGGATCTTCCCATGGGTCTAAAAATGATGTAATCCTCTTGATTCGATATGGTGCAGATAATACGAGACCAACAAATCCTGCAACTCCAAGAAGTCCAAGCCATACAAAGTGAATAACTCTTGCACCGGATACGAAAATCATGACAATACAAGTACCTACCATAACTGTACCTGTTCCCAAGTCAGGCTGGAGCATGATAATACCAAACGCTGTAAAAACTAATCCTAACGATGGCAACAGACCTTTTTTAAAGGATGTAATTTTTTTCTGATTTTCTGATAAAAATTTAGCTAAAAATGCTATCATGGCCAATTTCATAAACTCAGAAGGCTGTATAGAAAAAGCTCCGACTCCAATCCAGCTCCTTGAACCGTTTCTTTCCATACCAATTCCAGGAATTAATACCGCGATTAGTAGAAAAAAACAAACAATGATGAGCATTTTTGCCCAGGTTCTCCATGTCCAATAATCAACATTCATTAAAAAAAACATAGCAATGACACCAACACCGGCAAATAAAAGCTGGCGTTTTGCAAAGAAGAACGAATCATCGAATTTATACGTAGCCCACACAGCACTTGCACTGTATACCATTATCAGGCCAATTGTTAAGAGTAATAAGGTAAGTATAACTAAGATAAAATCTGGAGTAGACCTTTTCGCTGACAACGCCGAACACCCCTGTATCAGTTTATTAAGGGCTGTATGGCACATAGAACATGTCATATTAATAGCTACTAAACTATAGCATTAAAAGAGAAATCAACAATAATATCTTACAATGTGTATAAACAACGTCCACATCACAAGTATTAAGGCTGATTCAATCGTACAAGCCCTTATTTAAGCTTATGCACGGCTTGAATAAAAATGTCTCCTCTTTCTTCAAAAGTTTTGTATTGATCCCAGCTTGCACATGCAGGTGATAACAATACAACATCATCATTTTCAGAAACATTAAACGCCGCAGATACAGCTTTTTCTACATTATCGACACGTTTAATATGTTCTATTCCACTTTCTTTTGCTATTCTCTCAAGCTTTGGTGCTGTTTCGCCAAATAAAATCATCGCTTTTACATTTTTTAAGAATGGTTTTAATTCATCAAACTCATTTCCTCGATCAAGGCCGCCTGCCAGCAAAATCGTAGGTGATGAAAAGGCTTGAAGTGCTTTACTTGTAGCAAGGATATTTGTAGCCTTTGAATCATTATAAAAGCGTCGACCTTCAACAGAATCTACATACTGAAGGCGATGTTTAACACCTTGAAATGTTGTCAGTACTTTATAAATTGCCTCATTTGAAACATCTCTTAATTTTACAGCAGTAATCGCTGCAAGAATATTTTCTAAATTATGTTCTCCTGGTAAAACGATATCTTTAATATTAATAACCCTTTCACACTTAAACCAAATACACTCATCTTTGATGTATACTCCATTTTCAAGTACACTTGATGCTGAAAAGTAGATTTTTTGCGCCCTAGAAGTTTCTGACAATGCGTAAACTTCATTGTCATTTTTATTAATTATTGATACATCGTCATTTGTTTGATTTTCATAAATTTTACCTTTTGCATATACATATTCATCTTTCGTTCCGTGATAATCTAAGTGTGCATCAAAAATATTGAGAATCATCGCAATCGCAGGTTTAAAATCAATTGTTCCCAATAGTTGAAATGATGATAGCTCCATTACAATAACATTTTCTTTCGTTGCTTTTTCTGCTACTTCGCAAGCGACAGTCCCAATATTTCCGGCAATTAATGGTTGTTTTTGATCCACTTTAAGCATTTCGTAAATAAGAGTGGTTGTTGTTGTTTTACCATTTGAACCAGTGATAGCAATAATATCTGCTTCTGATACTTTATAAGCAAGCTCCACCTCAGTTATAACCGGTAGATTTTTTTCTTTAGCACGGACAATTAAGGGATTTGAATAAGGAATACCCGGATTTTTCACAATAATGTCAACAGGGTTCTCGTCAATTAAAGATAACGGATGGCCCCCTCCAACTACTTTGATCCCCAGGCTCATTAATTCTTTAACACTAGAGTCTTCCTCTGTAGCTTTTACATCGTTTACTGTAACATTTGCTCCAAGCCGATGTAATAATTTAGCGGCCGCTAAACCGCTTTTTGCTAAACCTATTACTAATACATGTTTATGTAGATAATCTTTCACGTTTTTCAATTACAACCACACCTCAATATAAATTCCAAGTACAGCAAATAAAAGACCAACCGTCCAGAACGTTACAACAACTCTCCACTCGGACCATCCAACTAATTCATAATGATGATGAAGAGGACTCATTTTAAAGACTCTTTTTCCTGTCGTTTTAAATGAGATGACTTGAATAATAACAGATAAGGTTTCTATTACAAACACTCCGCCAATTAATACAAGTAAAATTTCTAGTTTTGTTAAAATTGCAATAGTTACAATAGCTCCACCCAAAGCCAGAGATCCAGTATCTCCCATAAATACTTTTGCCGGATGAGCGTTAAAGACTAGAAATCCTAAAACCGCTCCAACAACAGCAACTGAGAATATTGCTACATCATATTGTGACTGATTCCAAGCCAAAACAGCAAAAGCACCAAACGCAATTGCGGCTGTTCCAGATAAAAGCCCATCTAATCCATCAGTTAAGTTAACAGCATTTGAACCGCCAACTAACATAAAGATGACTAAAATCACATATCCCCAACCCAGATCAAATGAAACAGATGTTCCAGGAATTGAAATTTCTGTAGAAAAACCATATTGTGTGAACACTAAATAGAAAATAACTGCAATAATAACTTGACCAAGCAATTTTTGTCTAGACGTTAATCCAAGGTTCCGCTTCATGACAACTTTTATAAAATCATCTAAAAAGCCAAGTAAACCATATCCGAACGTTACAAACAATAAAAGGTACATTTCTACACTAAGTTGAGAAAACTTACCCGTCATGACAATCGTTGTAATGATAATTGAAATAATGATCATTACTCCTCCCATAGTAGGAGTTCCCGATTTTTTTTGATGTGATTTCGGTCCTTCTTCTCTTATACTTTGACCAAATTTCAATCTTCTTAAAAACGGTATAATGATTGGGGATAGCAATACACTTATTAGAAATCCCATAACGATCGTAATTAAAATCACCTGCTCTAACATGAGTACACCTCCCCAGGAAAACCCGATTTGTTTTCATATACAAGCGTATCTTTTACGACAATATCATATGAGGTATTTTTTTTATTATGTTTTTCTAAATGTATTTTTTTCTTCATCTTATCAACTTCTCTTTCTAATTTGTTACCTATTCTTATGAAAGGTCCTAACAACTAAATTCATTTTTTTATTACTTTAAGGGCAATTTCTCTGTCATCAAAATCAATGATATTTGTTCCTATTTGTTGATATGTTTCATGCCCTTTACCAGCTATGAGGATAACATCATCTTTTTTAGCGTTTGAGATAGCGTAAGATATAGCCTCTTCTCTATTAACAATTGATGTATAATGTTGCCCCACTACACCCTTTTCCATGTCAAGCAGTATACTTTTCGGATCTTCACTTCTAGGGTTATCTGAGGTGAAGATAGGCTCTTCACAATTTTCCACAGCAATCTTTGCCATTAAAGGTCTCTTGGTTTTATCTCGATCACCACCACAACCTATGATACAAAAGATCCTTCCTTCTGCAAATTGCTTAATAGTCTGCAGAACATTTTCCAGACTATCAGGAGTATGGGCATAATCTACGATAACAGTAAAATCTTGACCACCATCAACTAATTCAAAACGTCCCCTTACACCATCCATCGATTCAATTGCTTTTACGATTGTTTCTAAATCAATAGAAGAACATAGTGTAGCAGCGACAGCAGCTAGAACATTATAAACACTGAACTTTCCAACCATTTGAATCGTGACAAATTCAGTGCCAACTGGAGTAATAAGCTGAAATGTAGTACCTTTTGACGTCATTCTTATATCTTTAGCCATTATGTCTGCATCACTGTCAATTCCATATGTAACAATCTTAGCAATTGTCATCTTTTTAAAATCTTCTGATGCTTCTTCATCCCCATTTAATACTGCATATTTCATGCGGTCATGTTCAAATCGATTTCCTAATTGTGCAAACAATAGGCCTTTTGCATATTTATAGGCTTCCATTGTTTTATGATAATCTAAATGGTCCTGTGTTAAATTTGTAAAAACAGCTACTTTAAAGTCACAACCATGAATTCTCCCCAGATGCAGGGCATGGGAAGAAACCTCCATCACTGCATGTGTCACATCAGCATCTTTCATTTCACGGAATGTTTTTTGAAGTGTCAAACTCTCAGGTGTCGTGTTTTTCACCTCTTTTTGTTTTTCACCTATTTTCATATACATTGTACCGATTAAGCCGGTTTTTTTATTTGCTTCATTTAAGATTCTTTCTATGATATGAGTTGTAGTTGTTTTGCCGTTTGTTCCGGTTACACCTATAAGATGCATTGAATGTGTAGGCTGACCATAGAAAATATCAGCAAGCACTGCCATAGACCTTTTCGTATCCTTTACAAGAATAACAGGAATTGTAACATCCAATTCTCTCTCGGCAAGGATAGCTGCTGCACCATTTTCAACAGCTTTATGAGCATAATCATGTCCATCTACTGTGTACCCTTTTATACAGATAAACAAGCTACCCGGCTTCACTTCTCTTGAATCCATTTCAATAGAACCGATAGTTGGATTTGCTGTAGATATTGTTAAATCATCATGCAAATATGTAAGTAATTCCTTTAACTTCATCTTTATTCCTACCTTCATCACTTGTTTCAATTCGTCTTCATAGAAAGACAATAATAAATCAATCTTTCATTATGTATGTATTTTTTCTCCGTACTTATTTTATCTTACTTATGAGAAAGAAGCCATCTTTCCTTTCATTTTCTTACGAAAAAGGCAGGAAATTTATTTAACCTGCATTTTTTAACATAACAACAAAAAGAAAGCGTGCCAATGCAACTTTTTTTTGCAAAAGGCAAGCTTTCTTCATTCATTCATTTTGTTTTGATTTTGTTTCGTTTTCCTCACCTAAATATACTCTTAGTGTAGAACCTTCCTTTACTTTAACACCTTCATTCGGGGATTGTTGCACAACAACATCTCCTTCACCTGACACATCTAGATTTAAATTCACAAATTGTTCAGCAAGCTCTTTTTTTGATAACCCTATAATATTCGGTACTTCGACAAGTTTTGTGTCTAGCCAGTTATACTCTTTTTCAATTTGACCTTTTCTAGGCTTGACCCCAATTTCAGGTAATACATCTCTCATAATATTACCAACGATAGGCGCAGCAACTGTCCCACCGAATTGAACAGTATCCTTAGGATTATCAACAGCCACATACACAACAATCTGAGGATCATCTGCAGGTGCAAATCCAATAAACGAAACGATATGGTTATTTTCCATGTAACGACCATCTTTTACTTTTTGAGCTGTACCGGTCTTACCACCAACACGGTATCCATCTACAAATGCATTTCGTCCGGAACCAAGCGCCACTACACTTTCAAGAGCATAGCGAATCTCCTTTGAAGTTGCTTCTGAGATGACCTTTCTTTTTGCCTCAGGTGTATTTCTGCTAATTACTTCATTTGTAAGAGGGTCGACCCACTCTTTTGCAATATATGGAGTATAGAGCACACCTCCATTTATCGCAGCTGAAACAGCTGCAACTTGTTGAATTGGGGTAACTGATACACCTTGCCCGAAAGCGGTAGTTGCCAGTTCAACAGGCCCCACCTGTTCGGGCTTAAACATAATACCGGTTCCTTCCCCCTGAAGATCAATACCTGTTTTTTGCCCAAACCCAAAGTCTTTAATATATTTAAATAATGTTTCTTCACCAAGTCTTTGCCCTAACTCCACAAAGCCCGGGTTACAGGAATTTTGGACAACTTCCAAGAACGTTTGATGGCCATGGCCTCCCCTCTTCCAACATCGAAGCCTCGCTCCATCAACTTCTACAGATCCCGAATCATTGAACTCATCTTTCTCTAAATCTACTTTCCCCTCTTCAAGAGCTGCAGCTAATGTAATAATTTTAAAAGTAGAACCCGGCTCATACGTACTCCATACCGGCAGATTTCGATTGTAAATCATAGGATCTACTTCCTTAAAATTCGAAGGGGCAAAATCAGGTCTACTTGACATCGCCAATATTTCACCATTATTAGGATTCATAGCGATGGCTATAATTCCATCCGGATTATAGGTAGCCTGGGCATTATCCAACTCTCTCTCCACAATTGTTTGTACCCTTGAATCGATGGTTAATTTCAAATTGTCCCCATCAACAGGTGCTGTATAATCATCAGCTTCATCCGGCATCCTTTTTCCTTTGGCATCAGAATAAAATTTCACATAGCCTTTTTGCCCTTTTAACTGCTCGTCATAGTATGCTTCAAGACCTAATAAACCCTGGTTGTCTATACCGGCAAATCCTAATACATGGGACAGATAGCTTCCAAAAGGATAATACCGTACAGAATCTTCGGCAATATAGACGCCTTTAATATTTAAATCTCGTACTTCATTTGCTTTCTCATGTGATATTTTTCTTCCTTCAGGATTGATCTTCTCAATTGAAACCTTCTTCGTAATATGACTATACGCTTTTTCTTCAGACATATTTAATACTGCTGCTAATTGCTTTGCAGCATCTGCCGGATCCTCAATTTGCCTTGGTACGACATATATCGTTGGTGCACTCATATTTGTAGCGAGTTTTACACCATTACGATCCAGAATTTCTCCGCGCTCAGGCTCAAAAGGTATATTTCTACTCCATAAATCTTTTGCACCTGAGGTCAGTGTATTCCCAAGAAAAAATTGAACATATCCTAGACGTATATCAATCACTAAGAAAATGAGAAAACCGAAAAGCAACGTCAAAGCAAGACGTTTTCGAACGGTTACATTTGATACCCGCATATCCTTTTATTCCCCCTTGTCTAGGCTCGTTCAAATATATATGCTTGTACAAGGGAAGGTAGAACAGAAAACGAGTACTATAAACCACTTTCAGCTATACACCTTACTTTTCATTTTACATAACACAAAAAAAGAAGAACAGAGCATTATTGATATACTAAAATAGCGATTTAACAATCATCTATTCCGTTAACAAATTTAGCCCTGTTCTGCTTATTTACTTAATCTGTTGCTTCTTTATTTTTTTCAGTTTTTACATCGGAAGAACTTAGTGTAATCGTAAGAACGTCTCCCTTTTTCAAAACTGTACCCTTCTTAACACTTTGTTTTGTTACGTATCCGGACCCTTCAGTTTTTATTGATAAACCTAATAGATTTCCAAGCTTCATCACATCTCGTTTTGACCAGCCATTTAAATCAGGTATTTTCACATTTTCTGAGGTTTGAATGAGTATTTTTTCATTTGACATCATCGCAGTACCGACAGTTGGGTATTGAGAGATTACTTTTTTTCCACTGCCAAGTATTATTGGTTCCAAGCCTGACTCTTTTAACTGATTCACCGCATCCGTCGGACCTAAATCAACGGTGTCAGGTAGTTCAATTCCGTCTGAAGTCGTTTGTGACTGATTATTTGTGTTCACTTCTTCAGTTGGCTCAATTTGCAAATATTGCAAGCTATTTTTCATAACAGTATTAAAGATCATCGACACTGGTACTGAGCCAGCCTTCCCTTTTAAATCAGGCTGTTGGACTGCAACATAGACTACAAGCTCAGGGTCTTCCTTAGGTGCCATACCTAAAAAAGAAAAAATATAATTATCATGACCTGTCATATAGCCTTTTCCATTTGGGTTTGGAATTTGGGCAGTTCCGGTTTTTCCTGCTACTTCATATCCATCAATTCTATATGGTTTACCAGTACCACCTTCTGAACTTACAACTGTTTCTAAAATATCGAGTGTTTCTTTTGCTGTTTTTTCCGAGATCGGCTGAGAAACAACTTTTGGACTGTTTTCTTTTACAATCTCATCTGTGTCTTGGTCAACAATTTTTTCAATGACATAAGGCTTCATCATTTTCCCATTATTTCCAATGGCAGTTGCCGCTTGAACTAATTGAATTGGTGTAAAAGCAGACGCTTGTCCAAATGCAGTAGATACTTTGTCAATTTCATAATTGAAGTTCATTTTACTCTCAGCTTCGTTTGGTAAATCAATCCCGGTTTTCTTAGTAAAACCGAATTTATCTAAGTATTGATAGAACCTATCTGTGCCTAATGCATCTTTAGCTAAAATGGAGAAACCGACATTAGAGGACTTTTGGACACCCTCGTTAAATGTTATAACACCCCATCCTCCACGTTTATGATCTCGAACAACAGAAGGACCAACAGCATATGAACCTGATTGGAAAGTTGCATTTCCATTATAGACCCCTTCTTCAATCGCAGATGCCAGTGTAAATATTTTCATTGTTGATCCCGGTTCAAAAGGATAGGAAATAACATCATTATAATATGAGGTGATATCTCTTGTATTAGGATCAAAACTTGGGCGCTGGGCCATAGCTAGGATCTTTCCTGTCTTTGGGTCTGCTACGACTGCTATTATTTTTTCTGGTGAATATTCCTCCACTACTTGATTCATAGAGTCTTCTAGAAATGTTTGTATTTTTTGATCTATCGTTAAATAGACATTATTGCCATTCTTTGGAGCAACAATTTCATCATCACTATTAGGAAGTTTCCAATTATATTGATCTTTTTCGAATTTTATATAGCCATCTTCCTCATGAAGATATTTTTCCAACGTTTTTTCTAGCCCCATCATACCAACGGTTTCTCCGGTATCTTCCTGGTTTTGAGCATATCCAATTAAATGAGAAGCAAACAAACCATTTGGGTAAAAGCGTTGTGTATCCCTATTAAACGTAATTCCAGGGAGTTCTAATTCTTCAATTTTCTCCTTTAGAGTGTGACTAATATCTCGGCCAGCTGAACCAAATTCCACCTGGTACAAGTCTTTTGATAGAACTTCTTCAACTTCATTTACTTCCATATCAATCAATGGTGCGATTTTTTCAGCCGTTTCTTGAACATCAACTACATGTTGAGGGTTTTCAGGATCAGTCGTTATTTTATCATCTAATATTGCAACAAGTTTATAAGATGATTTATCTTCAGCAATTACTTCTCCTTTTCGGTCAAGAATCGAACCTCTTTTAGCTTCAATAGTCCTTTGGCTTTCATACAGCTCTTCCGCTTTTGCAGCAAGAGCTTGTCCATGAACCGAACCAGTTGATTGAATATAAAAGAAACGAATGAAAATAGTAAAAAACAGCACTCCAAATATTAACGCCAAAAAAGCAGCGCCTCTATTCATGTTCTTATTTTTTTGAGTCAATTTCATACTAAACCTCCTACGGTGTATCATACCACCTAATGTGACAATTGAATAGGATAAGAATGAAGAGGATGACTCAATATTCCGGGTCATCCTCTTCTTGTATTTTTACTATTAATTTTGTACACTTTTGACGTTATTTTGATCTAATGTAAGCCCAAGCTCTTTTGCCTTTTCCCATATGCGGTCATATGTACTTAATTCCTCTACCTGAACATGGAGGTCACTGTTTAACTTTGTTTGTTTTTCAATCTGAGCTTCAATCTCTTGAATTTCGATGTTCGATTGGTAAACAGAATAAGAATTCGTCACAATCGCAATAGCTCCGATAACAAATAAAGAAACAAATACTAAAATGAGAAATTTCTCTCCTGGTGTAATTGAGGCTCTTCTCTTAATAATAATTGGTTCTTGTTTTGGCATGTGCTGGATCTGTTCTTGTCGTTGTTGCTCTAATTTCATTGCTAAATTACTCATTTTATTGCAACCTCCTTTATTTTTTAAGTAATCTCTTCTTATAATTTTTCAGCAATACGTAACTTAGCTGATCTTGCTCGATTATTTTCTTCAAGTTCCTGTTCACTTGGCAAAATAGGCTTCCTAGTAATAACCTTCACTTTAGGCTCATATCCTTCAGGAATAAAAGGCATATTCCTTGGGAGTTCGGGTGGTGTAGCAGCTTCTTTAAATGCAGTTTTGCAAATGCGATCTTCCAGGGAATGGAATGTAATCACACTGACTCTCCCCTGTGGATTTAGCAACTCAATTGATTGAGCAATAGCTTCCTCAAACACTTTTAATTCGTCATTAACCGCAATTCTTATCGCTTGAAATATCCTTTTAGCAGGATGTCCACCTTTTCTTCTGGCTGGTGCTGGAATTGCATCTTTTATTAGTTCAACTAATTCGCCGGTAGTACGAATTGGCTGTATCTCTCTGTGAGATTCGATCTTTCTTGCAATCTGTTTTGAGAACTTTTCTTCACCATATCGAAAAAAGATTTTAACTAACTGTTCATAAGACCAAGTATTAACAACGTCATATCCTGAAATATCTGATTGCTGATCCATTCTCATATCCAATGGCGCATCATGATGATAGCTAAACCCGCGTTCAGGGGTATCCAGTTGTGGTGATGAAACACCTAAATCAAATAAGATTCCGTCTACCTTTTCTACTTCTAATTCAGCCAATTTTTCAGCCAAATATCGAAAATTACTTTTAATAAACGTTACTTGTCCTTCATACGAAGCTAGTTTTTCTTTTGCATTATTCAGTGCTACATCATCTTGGTCAAATGCATATAAATGACCTTTTTTTGATAGCTTTGAAAGAAGATAGCTGCTATGGCCTGCTCCACCTAGAGTGCAATCAACATAAATCCCGTCTTCTTTAATATTTAAGCCATCCACAGTTTCTTTTAATAACACAGTTGTATGTTTAAACATAAGTTGTACCACCTCTTCAAATCAGTTTCCTACTTTAGATGCCAAATCATTGGAAAGATATTTCTATCCTCAATTTTTTGTCTATCCTTAGCTTGTCCATTTTCATTTGTTTTCTGCAAAGTGAAGATTAGAGATCAAAATCAATCATATTTTCCGCAATTTCCTCAAAAGAATCTTCCTGTTCAGCAACATAATTTTCCCAAATGGACTTACTCCATAGCTCAATCCGATTTGAAACGCCTATGACAACACATTCTTTCTCTAGTTTTGCATATTGAAGTAATGGTGTGGCAATGTTAACACGACCTTGTTTGTCAATCTCACATTCAGTCGCACCTGAAAAGAAAAATCGAGTAAATGCACGAGCATCTTTTTTCGTTAGCGGGAGTGCTTTCAGCTTTTCTTCAATTATGTTCCATTCACTCATTGGATAAACAAATAAACATTGATCAAGACCTCTTGTAACAACGAATGTTTCCCCAAGGCCTTCCCTAAACTTTGAAGGGACGATCATTCTGCCTTTTATATCAATGGTGTGATGGTATTCTCCCATAAACATGCTCGATGTCCCCACTTTCTCTCCCTAACTCACCACTTCCCCCCACTTATCTCCACTTCTATTCTACATTTCTTTTCACAAAAAAAAAACCCTGTAATCACAGGATTTTCAAAAAACTTTTATTTAAATTTTGACAATTTTATGTTTTCCATTAAAAGAATATGACAAGTTTAGCAGTTCTCCTACAAATTCCGGGCCGAACTTGTTTAAATAGTAATAAATATTCCATATTCTTTCTTGCGGATGCAAACTTGGTAATAATTCTAATTCAATGGCTTGAAATTTTGATAGCATCACATCATGTTTTTGTCTTTTTCTTTTATCAACTGTTTTTGAAAAGAATTCGAGATGATCCTGAATAAATTCACCGTTTTTTTTCAGCACAGGTTTTAAGCTTGGATCGATTTCAAGTGCTGCTTCTACTAATGATGAATGAATCTCTGCTATATTTAATTTCGCTTTTTCAATAAGCGGGTCCATATCGATTGGTGTTTCCTTTTGAAGAAATCGCTCTATTGCGCTCTCGACTCCTTCATCCAATACTTCCTCAATCCTAATCCCTGTTTCATCGATATTTCTTTCTATTGCTCTTTCAAGAAATGTCATTTGTATTCTAGGCAATACAGGCGGCATTTTCATTTCAAACAACGAAAACACTTTTTTTAATTCTGCCCAATATGTTACTTCACCAGGCCCGGCAATAAACGCCAATGTTGGAAATAAATACTCTTGCATCAACGGTCTTGTAACGACATTATTACTAAACTTCTCTGGAGAAGTTTCAATTAAATCTATTAATTCAGCCTTCGAATACGTTAAACCAATCTCCGATATATGGTAGGCATCATTTCCTCGTCGTTCAAATAAAAATCGTTCACCATTATGATGAAAAAAGAAATTTGCACTTTGATCACCCATTTCAATAATGGGGTTATATTGATGTTCGCGCATTTCTATCTGCTGTGATTGAACCGCTTGATAAATTTCCTCATTACGATCAACGATTGCTCGAAAACAGGATTTCTCCAATAACTTTAAATCTGGATCCCCTGAATTTATAAGAACAAGTCCGGTATCACCGAAGAGCTTTAGTATGAGCTTTTCAAAAAATTCAACATATGTCTTTGAGCTTTCCACACACACTTTCATAGTACCAATTAACTGATTTGAATAATCTGTTTCTCCGAATGCTTCAAATACCTGCTCAATCCATTCAATTGTTTTATGTTTGTTTAAAGGTTGTTCAGAAACAGATTGTTTTTTCAAAGGATTCTCATTAATGGCTAATTTCTTGGCCATTTTATTTTTCTTAATAAAGATATGATTAATTTCAGCAAAATCATGATCTTCTCCAGCTACCCAAAATACCGGAATAACAGGTACACCTAATTTCTGTTCTTGTTCTTTTGCAAGTTTTATAATCGTTATAATTTTATGTATTGTATATAGAGGACCTGTTAATAATCCCGCTTGTTGACCGCCAATCACAACTAAACTGCTTGGATCTTCTAACCTATTTATATTCTCCAATGTTTTCTCATTATGGTCTAAACATCGATTTGTATATTCTCTTAAATAAGTCGACAGTTCCCTACGCTGAAAGGAGCGTTTTTTCAAATCCTCTGCCCTGCTTTGGAAAACATCAGGTGAGTAAACATGATAATCGAAAAATAGTCCGTGATTTATAGTTTGATCTTGTATGTCGTTGACTAACTGGTTCGAAGAGCGTAGGGAGAGTTCAACAATCTCCATATAAAACTTCCTTTCTCGATTAAAATCTTATGCTGGCTATTTTTGAGCGATTTTATTCCCTATAAAGGAAATATGTTTTTTATCACTCCAGATGTAAAGCCGAGTACAGTTAAAATAATGTAACCTGCAACAAAAAGTAAAAATGCAGATCTCCATGTATTTCTTGCTACCCTCTTTATAGAAGGGTTCTTAAATTTAGTCTTTTCAACATAATAGAAGAACAAGATTAAACAACCAATACCAAGAATAATAAATAGTAAAAATGATTTCTCAAAAATAGCAATGAAATGAAAATGCACTGAAACAATAAAAAAAACTGTTGAAAGATCAATTGTTAGAAGAATCGACTTTCTTTGATTATCTATAAAGATGCGTATGATAATATACAGCAAAAATAGACTGATTATTGGCAGTGTAATTAATATTGAAATAATCCAGTTTATGAAGCCACCCATATGTCCACCTCTCTACCTGACTTCGATCCCTTTAATGGCAGTGAAAAGAAATGATACATGAGGGATGCTTTTTCCGTTTGCATTTAAAATCAAATAACCTAAAATTGAATCAATTTCAGTTTTGCGTTGGTGATGAATATCTCGAAGCATAGATGATTCATTCTCAGAAGTTGAAGTACAAATTCCACACACATGGTCCCATAGTTTATCTTTATCTTCCATTCCAAGAATTAATATGACTTCTTCAAAAAGCTCATAAAATAATTTTTTATAATATTTATTGGTCAATAATTCTCCATTTTTCACTCGTAACAATGCTGTTAACGGATTTATAGTAGCATTGACAATTAATTTTTCCTTTAACATTTTTTCCCATTCAGACAAAAATACAATTGGAAAGTGATTTATCTGTTCGTTTCTCAATAGGGACAGGTCATGAATTGGCTCAACTTGATCTTGATATAACGCAAGCTTTGTTAAACCTTCTCCTGTATGGTGAACAATATATTCATTTACCTTTAAAGCTCCGTGCTCGGCTATCCCTACAAATACGCGATGATGTAATAAAGAAGCTAATTGACTTACATGTCCCATTCCATTTTGCAGAAACACAATCGTTCTAGAGCTAAGCTTTTTTAGGTGATTTATTATTGTTTCTAAATGGTATTGCTTTACAGTTATGATTAAAATGGACTCCTTATAACTTGTTTCCGATGTCGCACATACATTTGCAGTATGATAAGAATTCCCTTTAACCATCTGAATTCCTAAGTTATTAATCTGATCAGCCTGTTCTTGCCGCTTCGTATAAAGTGTAACTTTATGCTTTTTCGAAAGATAATACGCATAAAGAAGACCTAAAGAACCTGCACCAATTACACCAATTTCCATATAATTCACCTACTTATTTAATACAATAAACACCCTTCCATTATACGTAATGATCGTTTTTTTACATTAATCAGCACCATCATATCAAAAAAAACAACACTTATACTAGAATTTTGCCTATATTATTCTGATGAACAATAAACATGGATATGAAAGCGTTAAATCTTTTTCATATCACGTACTTCGCTCTGCATGATATAATAGTATTACCTATTAATTTCATCTATTTTACATGATCTTTTCTAGATTATCGCATCAAGGGGGAAAAAATATGTTAAAAGTTGAAAGATTATTAGTCAATTATAAAACATTAGAGGAGTTTAAAAAGTTTAAAGAATATGGAATTCAAGAACTATCAATGCTAGAGGATCTTCAATCAAACATAATTGAAGATGACAGCAACTCTCCATTTTATGGAGTTTACTTCGGAGATAAACTTGTGGCCAGGATGAGTCTTTATCAAGTTGACAAAAAATTCGACCAATACTTCCAACCCCAGCAAGATTACTTAGAATTATGGAAACTGGAGGTACTTCCTAATTACCAAGATAAAGGCTACGGAAGATCACTTGTTGAATATGCTAAATCTTTTCAACTACCCATTAAAACGAACCCCAGAGTAAAATCAAGTGAATTTTGGTCAAAGATGGGTTTTGAGCCTGTTAAGTATGATATGGATCGGGATAAAGGAGAAAACCCATTAGTATGGTATCCAGTTGGAACTACTCAGCAATAAATTATTTCGACTTTTAGTCCGTATTCTAACTTGGTTTTAATAGTACAGAAATACAGCACGGAAGAAGTATAGTCCCCGTGCTGTTGTGTTTTCTCTTTTATTTTTCTACCCTCTCAAGGTTACCGTTTTTGTCCATTTGAAATTTAACCTTTCTGCTCCTTTCATCTTCTTGCAGAATCACCATTTTTCTAGCTCTATCCATTATTTCAATTAAAGCTCGATAATCCTCTTCAACTATTTGAATATGATTAACAAGTGATTGTTTTTCCTGCTGAAGCTCAGCTATTCTTCTTTCCAAACTTTGGATTTTATTTTTCAATTGACTATTCTCCTCTTGGACAACCTGAAGAGATGGAGCCTCTTCATATTGTTGAAGAAAGGAAATAAGCTCTTTTATTGTATTTTTCGATTGAGAATCAGTCGGGATTGCAGGAGCTTCTCCGGCTACTTCATCATGAGATTCAGTAAGATCTTCTGTATCTTGTGAAATATGTGTTCTTAGTTCTTTTCTTTGTTTTTTCGCAACTTCAATTCCTGTTTTATATTGTTTTCGAACATATGAATTCCATCTAAACCCACAAGCTGCAGGTGTTCTGGATAGTTTGCGTCCAACTTCCTCAAAAGCTGCAAGTTGGGTAGCCCCTTCTCGAATATGTCTCAACACAACTTCAGCTAACAATAAATCTTCATCATGTGTCCACGCATCTTGACGAGTAGTTGTCATGATATCTCCCTCCATAAATTACTTTTTTCTATACATATGCAGCTAATAGATTAAGTAGACTAAATTACACTCTATTATGTATGAAAAAAGAGGGGGACAAATCTACCCTTTTATATTTAAAGCATTAAAATCAAAATGGTAGAATATTACTGATGGTTATTTAATCTCAACATATATTCCATAACTCGTTGAACTTAATACATAAAAAAGCGTAAGAATCTAAGATTCTTACGCTTTTAAGCTGTTACAAATGTATTATTTGCTAACAACGTCTTTTCCTTTGTATGTCCCACATGCTTTACATACACGGTGAGCAAGTTTGCTTTCACCGCAGTTTGGGCATTCTACCATACCAGGTACTTGTAGTTTAAAATGTGTACGACGTAGTCGTTTTCTCGTTTTAGAAGTTCTTCTAAAAGGTACAGCCATTATTCCCACCTCCTTAAAGAGCATTACGCATAAAGAAACCGATTAGAACCGGTTCAATCGCTGTTGTTAAGCTATAAAAAAATAATTAGCTTTCTTCATTTTCGAAGAAATTTGCCAGTCCAGCCAACCTGGGATCAATCTTTTTGTTTTGATCTTCTTCAGAAATAACTTCCCAATCTTTACCGGCTTGAGGAGCAGCACCTTCTTCATTTGTTACATCATCACAGAACACTTGCATTGGAATTTCAACCACTATGATTTCTTTAATAATGGGGATTAGATCAATCACGTCACCCTCTGGAAGATAAAAATCCTCTTCCGTTTCATAGTCTGATGGTTTTAATAAGAAAGTTTCCGTTGTATCAATTGAAAATGGATACGGAACATCCACTAAAGTTCGAGAACAAGGTAAAACCATTGAACCTGAAATTGATAAGTGGAATGTAGCTTTGGTCGAACTAATATCAGCTCTTCCTTTAACATTTACTAATGAGATGTCTCGAATATCCGAATGAGTTCTAACCAAATCACTTAGATCAATTTCTTCATCAATCTTTAGCCCCTTGCTTTGCAATTGATGTAGTTGACTAATTGTCCATTTCAATACATATCACCTCAAGGCAACAAAGGTAATTATAGCCTTCGCAATTATATTTGTCAATATTTTTTCTTTACAGTGTAAGTATACATGATAATCTATTTATTTCAAAATATAATTAGTACATTCATTGATGGTTTGGTATATTTAATTCATTTCTCTTTATTATTTTTCATTTTTCAGAAAAACTTTCGAACAAGATGAGATATAATGATAAGAAATTGGTTATTGTGATAGTAAATAACTATTTTGAAATTATAGTAAAATGTGGTGAGAATATGAATGTTTTAGGAATTGTAGTTGAGTACAACCCATTTCATAACGGACATTTATTTCATTTAAATGAATCTAAAAAAATGACGAATGCTGATATTGTTATAGCGGTTATGAGTGGATATTTTTTACAACGCGGCGAACCAGCAATTGTCTCAAAATGGACGAGAACTGAGATGGCTCTTGCCAGCGGTGTTGACTTAGTGGTTGAATTACCTTATGCATTTGCCACCCAAAAGGCTGAAACATTTGCTAATGGTGCTGTTTCAATTCTTGATGCCCTGTACTGTGATTTCCTCTGTTTTGGGAGTGAGACAGGAGAAATCGAGCCTTTTTTAGCTACAAAAGAGATGTTATCAAAAGCAGAAAAGAATTACGAAGAACTTATTAAACACTATATAAAAACTGGTATTAGCTATCCGAAAGCGCTAACACTAGCTTTTCAGAATCTTCAGTCTAGAGAACATGATTCATGTTTTATAGATCTTTCATTACCTAATAATATTTTAGGTTATCATTATGTTAAAGCTATACATGACCAGGAATCATCCATGAAACCAACAACAATAAAGCGTACGTCTGCCGGATATCATGATCTTCATTTCCATTCACCAACAATAGCTAGTGCAACTAGTATACGAAAAGCAATTTTTTCAGATAATCGAGAAATTGGCGCATATGTTCCTAATCAAACATTTAACCTTTTAAACGATTATGAAAGACAACATCAAATTCTTCATCAATGGGAATGTTACTTCCACCTTTTAAAATATCGTATAATGACAATGAGCTTAGATGAAATTAACGCAATCTATGAAGTTGAGGAAGGTCTTGAATATAGGTTGAAACAACAAATTCAAAAAGCTACAAGCTTTCAGGAATTTATGGAAAGAATGAAAACAAAGAGGTATACCTGGACAAGACTACAAAGATTATGTACACATATATTAACTAACACGACTAAAAATCAAATAAAAAGTCAAACCCTTCAAAGATCTCCTTATATTCGGTTATTGGGAATGTCATCTAATGGCAGGGAATATTTAAGCACGCATAAAAAAAAGATGAAGTTACCAGTTATCTCAAAACTTTCAACGTTTAAACATCCAATATTAGATCTTGATGTAAAAGCTGCAAATACATATTTTATGATTATGCCTGAGCCTTTACGTTCCGAACTTCTTCAAAAAGAGTTTGCCACACCGCCTATTCGGATTGAAAAAATTTAAGAGAAAGGAATCCCTTTCTCTTAACGATCATCTTGTATTTGATTATGCATTTTTTTGCTCCAAATTATTTAGGTATTCAATCGCTTCATCAAACGTATCCACAGGGATTATTTCCATGTCAGTCCCAATCTTTTTCCCTGTTTCAACAGCCTCGTTGTAATTTGATGCTTGATCCCCGTTTTCATTTGGTGCAAAGAAAATGTCAATTCCTTCTTTATCAGCAGCAACAATTTTCTGTGATATACCACCAATTGGACCAACTATCCCTTCAGCATTTATCGTACCGGTACCAGCAATTTGATAACCTTTCGTTAAGTCACCTTCGGTTAACTGATTGTAAATTTCAAGTGACATCATGAGTCCTGCTGATGGACCGCCTATTTCCTCTGTCTGAAGCTCAATTTCAGGCTCTACATCCATTTGTCGATCTGTCACCAGTGATATTCCCAACCCTATTTTTTCTGGTTGATTCGGGAATGCTGACAAGGTTACTCTAACTTCGTCCCGTTTTCCTTCACGCTCAAAAGTTATAATTACTTCTTCTCCCTCTTTCTTTTTCGCTACATATTCAATAAATTCTTCAGCAGTTTGAAACTCTAATGAATCTACTTTATAAATCCGGTCTCCCACCTCTAATTTTGATGCAGCAGGCATATTTTTTATCACCCCATCTACATAAATACCATGGAATGAATATTCTACTTTTTTATTTGCTTTTTCATACGCAACAGATATAGCTGCTTCTTGAGACACTTCCATCATATGTAATTGTCTGTTCATATAATCTTTATCAGACTCATCTTCCCTCTTTATGTCTTCTAAAGGGTGAATATAGTAAAATTCGTTTACCTTTGCCCACACGTATGTTAAAGGATTCGCACGACCAAAACGAACTGTTGTTAAGGAAAAGCTGCCTTTTTCATCATCAAAACCATTTTCAACCTTTATTATTGGTTCAAGTTCAGACGCCATACCAGGTTGGGTAATGTAAAAAGGAAGCTTTATGAAAGACATAATTAGCAAAACAATTGCTAATACCAAGCCTGAACGCAAAATTGTTCTACTCTTCATCAGAGTGATTCTCCTTCCACTTCTCAATCAAATCTTTTATTTTAGGAATATGCTGTTTAGCTTCCAATTCTCCTATCTCAATGATTTCCTTAATGTTAGTAAATGCCCGTGAGCTGTACTGTTCAACATGTGGTCTAATCATTACATCAGAAGCAATTTCTCTATGATGTACTAGTTCATCCTGCATAATATCCAGACTTTGGAGAATTACATCAAATATTGAGGTGATATCTTCATTTTTTTTCACATGTGATACATCGACTGCTATCACAATATCAGCACCCATAGATTTCACAACCGACACAGGCACCCGGTCAACTACTCCACCATCCACCAATAGTTTACCATCAATTTTTTCAGGAACAAAGATCCCTGGAATAGCAATACTAGCACGAACTGCTTCTGCAACAGGTCCACTATTAAATATAACCTTTTTTCCATCATATAAATCTGTTGCCACAACGGCAACAGGTATATCTAATTCCTCAAATTTTTTTTGGTGAGTAAATAATCGAATAAGTTCTTTTACTCTGTTTCCAGAAATAAAGCCCATCTTTGGAACAGTGTAATCTAGATAGTATCTTCGCTTAAATGCTAGAGCAAATTGATATAGTCTTTCCAAGCTAATTCCAGCAGCATAGAAACTTCCGACTAATGCCCCCATACTACTTCCCGCAATAAGGTTAATGGGTATTCCTTCATCTTTTAAAACCTTCAATACACCTAAGTGTGCGAAGCCTCTTGCTCCACCTGATCCAAGCGCTAGTCCTATTTTAGGATCTCGTTCCAAGGAGAATCCCTCCTTACTTTGTCTATGCTTATTAAGAAATGATTGTACATTCATACTTTAACGTTTTGTTAGGACTATATTATTCAAGCATTATCAAACTAATGTATAAACTGGTGTAACATTCTTGTGGTCTAAAATATACACCTATTTACGTATATTGAATTAATGAGAACTGTACAAGTACTTGAACTTTTATTTCTAAGGAACTTGTTGCTTAAAAGATACTAGGGGGCGTCATATTTTGAGTTTTTCATCAAAACTAAAGACAATGTTCATCGCCATTTTTATTAGTGGTTTAACGATTGCGATTATTCTCAATCCTAAGGAATCACTCGATGCTTCTCTAAGAGGCTTAACCATATGGTGGGAAGTTGTCTTTCCATCATTACTTCCCTTTTTTATTGTATCAGAACTTCTTATCGGATTTGGGGTTGTAAGATTTATCGGAGTTTTATTAGAACCATTAATGAGACCTGTATTCCGGGTTCCAGGGGTTGGTGGATTTGTCTGGGCAATGGGAATGGCCTCCGGTAATCCGGCCGGTGCCAAGCTTACAGCAAGAATGAGACAAGAAAAACAACTTACAAAAATTCAAGCCGAGCGATTAGTTTCTTTTACAAGCTCCTCGAATCCTTTATTTATCTTTGGGGCTGTGGCAGTAGGGTTCTTTGATAAACCTTCCCTTGGGATTTTATTAGCAGCTGCACACTATCTAGGAAATCTTTGTGTAGGGCTTACGATGAGGTTTTACGGAAAATCTGATGATACATTCAAAAATGGTAAGAAGAGGCTTTTTCCCTCTCCTTCTCAAGCATTTAAAGAGCTTCATTCAACAAGGGTCAACGAAACCCGACCTCTAGGGAAAATGCTTGGAGATGCTGTTATCTCGTCCATACAAACCTTATTAATGATTGGTGGGTTTATTATCCTTTTTTCAGTATTTAATAAAATCTTAGCCATCATTCATGTTACACAGCTGATCGGTGTTGTTTTTTCTGGCGCCTTATCACTTTTTCATATCGCTTCAGATCTTAGTGTTCCTTTAATTACTGGAATTTTTGAAATTACACTAGGTAATCAACTTGTTAGTGAGACAAACGCTAGTTTGCTTGAAAAAGTTATGATTGCAAGTTTTATCTTAGCCTTTGGAGGATTATCTATTCAAGCCCAAGTTGCAAGCATTTTAGCTGATACTGATATTCGGTTTAAACCCTTTTTTATTGCAAGAATTTTGCAAGGTATTTATTCTTCAATTATCGCATTTCTTCTCTTTAAGCCAATATATCTCAATCTGGAATCATTTAACACTAGCGAATTACCCGTTATGTTAATGAAACATGGACCAGGATTGGCTAAAGTTTATTGGGAAATGATTGTACAAAGTGGTCCGCTCATTACAATTATTTCGTTACTTTTCTATATTTTTCTATATAGTAAAAGAAATGTCTTTACGAAAACGAGTTAATTGCACGGCAAAAGGTGAGGGGGCCTCACCTTTTATATGTTTGAAAATTTTCTTTTCAATGCCATCTCCACAACTTCAGGGACTAATTCTGAAATATCCCCTTTGTATTTAGCTACTTCCTTTACAATACTTGAGCTTAAAAATGAGTATTGATTATTTGTCATCATAAAAAAAGTTTCAATATTGTCATCTAGTACACGGTTCATAGACGTAATTTGCATTTCGTATTCAAAGTCTGATACTGCTCGCAAACCACGTAAAATAGCTTGAGCATTTTTTTCACGAACATAGTCTATTAATAAACCCTTGTAAGATTCGACAATAACATTTGGGATTTCTTTTGTTACCTCCCGAATAAGTTCACACCGCTCTTCAACAGTAAAAAGAGGTTGCTTTGAAGAATTATTTAGCACACAAACATATACTTGATCAAAAACCTTTGCTCCCCTTTTTATAATGTCAAGATGTCCGAGGGTAATTGGGTCAAAACTCCCAGGACATACAGTAATACTACTCATGACTATTCCTCCCCCTTTTTATATTGATAAATTGAAATGGAACTCATTCCATATGTTTCATGCTTTACTTGTATAAAATGACCAATTTCATGATCCAGATGAACATCTGAACCATGTTCAGTAATAATGAAGCCATTTTCAGTCACGACATTATTATCACTCAACTTTTCAATAAGCGCTTTCAACTTTTGTTGCTTATAGGGTGGGTCTAAAAAAATTAATTGAAATTGAAGACTTCTTTTAATGATAGCCTTAAGTGCTCTTTCCGCATCATTTCGATAAACTTCGAAACTGTCTGCTTCTATCTGACATAGTTCTAAATTTTTATGTATTGTTTGAATTGCCTTTGTCTCACGATCAACAAAAACACATTTCTCAATTCCTCTACTCAGTGCTTCAATGCCTAAGCCACCACTTCCAGCAAAAAGATCTAAGGCAATTCCTCCATCAAAATAGGGGCCAACCATATTAAATATAGCTTCTTTCACTTTATCGGTTGTTGGCCTTGTTGTCACACCTGGTACAGCTTTCAACTGGCGACCTTTAAAATTTCCTGATACAACTCTCATCTGTTTCACCACTACTTCTAATTTTTACTTTTTAAGATATGTAATATGCATCAAAAAACTTGACTTTTCCCGCTTCCTATCGCGAAGATATTTGTTTCCTTATACTCTCGTTCATATTTTTACCGATCGTATAATGTGGATTGAAATCAATTAACCAAAAAGAATCCACTTTCAAGTTTCACTTTATCCTACCACAGCCATTCTATAGGATACAAACATTTCCTTTCTAGACGTACTTAGTCATTAAAGCCTTTAAATACCTTAGTATGTTAAAAGAATTTTTTTGAAATTACTATGTATACAGATAGATGAATTGGTGATAATGAGTAGTAACAACATCGATTCGTTGATGTTGTTGCCAACCGCGGAGAAGACTTACGTTTCCCCATAAGTTCTTCCTCCGGTTTCTCCTCTCCCTTTGCCTTCAGCCTTTAGGAAAAGGTATTGAAGGACCCTGCAGGATGTATCTGTAGGGTTTTTTTTGTCCTGTTCAACGATTCAACTATCTTAACAAATTTAATATAAGAATAGACACCAAAATTAGTACACTACCCTCTTAACTTTTTACTAGGTTCATGCTATAGTGATATTCGGTAAAATGTACGGATAAACAAATCTTTAGGGGGATAAATATGATTCAACGATTCATTGAACTTGGTGAAGGATATTCAGATATTTATGAGTTAATAGAAACTTCCAAGGCTAATCAACATAGAGTGACTCAGTTAATAGCATTACATACGAAACGTAACACAAAAGAAGTTACTTCACTTGTTGTTATAATGAAGCCAACAGATCCTGGAAATTTTCAAGCTATTTATATTTGTCGTGAAGGAATTTCTAATCCAAATTTTATTACAAACAAACGTTATGAGTTATTTAAAGAACTTGCAGAATTATTACATAAACAAATTATTGAAATTGAAGTAAAACCTTCATCAATGTTTAACGAAATAGACTTATATTACCAGTATTTAATTGGTATTCTCCGTTTAAATCACTTATTACCACCATTACAGTAAACACTATCTTAAAATAGCTGTAAATAAAAAGAATGTTTGAAGGTGACTTTACCCTCAAACATTCTTTTTGTTTATAGCCCTATCTTATAATCGTATTCTTTCGCTTTATCAACCTTTGATTCAAATTCAAGCTTTAGAAATGGTTTATATGAAGGTTCAACATGTTTAACAAACGAGTAGGATGACAGTCTTTGAATCGTTTGCTCCACAACATCCATATTGCAATAAAGCACAACATATTTTAATCGCTTTGAAACATAGTGTACATTGCCAAACTTCCTAAGCATTTTTAGTTGCTTTAATGTATGAAGCCAAACTACAATACCTTGACGCTTTTCAAACATACTCATTCTCCCTTAATATCTAAACAGAATGTATAATTAAATCTAATCATTAAAAGTCTAGCAAAAATTTCGACTTCAAACAATATTTTGACAAAAATTAATAAGAAAAACACGACTTACCGCCAAAGTGGAGGAAACCGATGTTTTTTCTTATACATTAAACCTTAAGTAAATAATACGAGTGCTAGACTCGTTTTATGAAACTTTACAACCGCAGCTTCCTCCGGTACCACAGCCTCCACCACAGCTTGATTCGAAAAATGGATTCCCGGTAGGAACTTTTATATGAACAGAAACAGCTTGACCTATTTGAACACTGATTTCATCTAGTAGGGACTGAACTTCGTTTTCCGCTTTTTTAAAATTTGCGACATGATCATTTAAATCCACGGTTCTTTTAACATCCCGCAACTCTTTTGTAATTTTTCGATAATCTGGATGATATTTACCGAAGCGTTGAACATCTTCATATAGATCCTTAATTTTCGTGAATTCACTGATTAGTTGCTGTGCTTCTGTATCATTTTTTAATATTTGATAACAACGGCGATACTCTTTTACAATCTCTGATTGAAGTACCCAGTTCGCAAGTTGTTCTGCTTGATCTATTATCTTTGTGCTTTCAAGTGTAGCAAACATAGAGTTTTAGCACCTCCGTTATTCATTTTAACACGAATAACAGAAAATGAAAAATAATAGCGTCATTTCATTATCGGTCTTATCTAATGTTAACGTTCCATGATTTTTTCAATTGATAATCAGCCGAATCATTATGAACAACCTCTATCATAAGATGATGTTTTCCCTTCTCTAACCCCTTTATAATAAAGGCAGCTGTGAAGATTTCATCGACTTTTTTACCGTCAACATACACTTGCATATGGCCTTCTCCATTAACATTAGTCCCGCCTTTTTCCTTAAAAGTAAAGGATGGGATATAACATTCCACATAAATATCTTGACCTCGTACATGGTGATTAACAACTATGTCTTTAGACTGTTTTAGACTAGAAACTTCAATTGCAGATTCTGTTGCTTCCACAATCTCAAGTGGCACAACGCTCATACTTCCTTTCGGTCTGGGCTTATCCTCAACACACCCTGATAAAACACATAAAAAACATGCAAACATTAAAACAAAACGATTCATATTCATAAGCCTCCTTTATTTTTATTGTTTACAGAGACTTAGAAAAACATGAATCGTTTCAAAGAACTTATTGGATAACAATACGCAAGCAAGTTTTTAATCTTGCTGTCTCATAGATTGGAACATCGCGATCATCATAGATGCCATCTGGACAGAGTTAGAAAATTGTTGAACTTTGTGTGGAATTGTTTTTTGATAATAATTCATCATATTTAGCTCCATTGAATCAAGATCACTGGGATTTCTGGAAAGTTTTCGATACCAATACGGTTGTTCTCTTATAAATCTTACACGTTCTTCATTTGCCCGAATGTATTCTTGAACATCCTTCCTCATAGCTTCCCCCTACCTTATCAATAGTTACTTTTTTAATCCTTTCTAAATGAAAAAGGATGTTGACTTGAGGTAGAAGAGTTCTGGCCGGATCCTTTAGAACCAAATTGATCAAACAATCCTTGTAATGTTGAAATCGTACTACTCACATTGGTTAGATGATGATTAACTGTATTCATATCCATTTTCTTTACAGCAGTGAATAATTGATTCATAAAATCTGCTTTACTTGTTTCATCTTTTTCTTTTGTTTCAGTAGATTGTTCGTCTTTATATTGTTGCCATATCATATCGTTTTCTCCAAGTAGATACCAATCTTCAAATACTTCTTGCCAGTCTTTATTCCCCTTTCGAACTTCTTGAATAAGTTTTGGATGCTTTTTCACAAAATCTTTAAACTGTTGAACGGATGGATGGTTTTTTTTCGATGTCATTTCCTCACCTCATTGATACATTTGCCTATAGTATCTTATTTTCTAATCAGCAAAACTGTTCGCCCAATATTTTTTAATATTAATAAAATAATGAAGAATTGAAAATCAAATGAAATATTTGGTAAAATAGCACTAACCAAAAGGAGAGGGTAAAAAGATGAAAAAAGAGAAACTGTTGCAATTAACTAAAGAAGTAATTGATCAAGCAAGTGAAGAAGATCAATATGTAATCGAACTTTTATTAAATGGGTTAAAAAAGAAACAATATCATGAACAAGGATCCTACATAGGTGCTCTCCTTCACGCCACATCTGAATATAGAGATGAGAAATTTTATATAAAAATACCCAATACACCTATTATACAAAATTCATTAAATATTGTTCATGGAGGGATTACAGCTACTCTGCTTGACTCCGCAATGGGCGGACTCGTTCATCACATTCTTCCACCTGATAAGGCTGCAGTTACGACCGAAATTAAAATAAACTATGTTGCTCCAGGTGTTGGAAAAGAACTATCTTGTATCTCACGTGTGATTCACAAAGGAAATAAAACAGTTGTCACAGAAGGTCAGGTATTTCGAGATGATGGAACTTTAATTGCTCATAGTACCGCTAGCTTCTTTATAATAAACAGGCAATAGTCGTGTGATTTTAAAAAAATAAGGTGTCAAACCATTCCCTTTAATGGGTTTTGGGTTTGACACCTCTTTAAAATACTTACTTAATTTGAATTCCAGGTTGTTATAAAATTTTGAGTGTAGTATAGACCATCTACACCGACCCCTAGATGAGTAAAATCTTCATTCAATAATGTATCACGATGTCCCTTGCTATTTAACCAACCTTCGCTAGCTGCAATACCATCAACATACTGCGCAGCAATGTTTTCTCCAGCCATTTGGTATTTTATCTCTTGTTTTGACAATCTATTGACAAGACTTCCCTCAGTAGGAGATTCGTGTGCAAAATAATTATTTTCTTTCATGTCCCTGCTGTGTAAAAATGCAACTTCTGAAGTAGCTTGATCCCATTTTACTCTTTCTAAACCATGCCTTTTACGAAGCATGTTCGTAATAGATAGAATTTGTTGTTCAGCACCATCTTCTATTCTCTCCCATTTTTCATCCGTTATTTCTTGAGGCTTAATCAACTCACCACGATAAGTCACTTCATAAGATCTCTGTTTTATAAAAGTTTCAGCGTCTAACAATCGAATACTTGATAATATACCATCAAACTTATCAATATATAATTGAACATATATATCGCCGATCTTTATCGTCGGTCTGGTATTCATATCCTCTTCTGAAAATTCAAATCGATAGGAGTTTCCTTCAAACTCTAATGACAGACTAGACGAAACAGGTTGAATTTTAAACACATCCTGTACAGATTGTCCAATTTGAAAAGGTTTTACATTAACTTCGCTACCAATTGCATAAACTGTAACAACTCTTTGATTTAATATTCCTATTTGGATATATTCGTTTTCAGATATATCGTAAATCCACCAATCATAATCATAGGCAGAAGGATCAATCCTGTCAGGTTCACCAAGAAGTGCTGTAATTTCCTCTGAAGATTTTTCCATTAAAGACAAAACGCCTTCATTTGGTACAGTTTCCTTACCCACATCCGATTGCTCTTCTTCCGAGTTTGTTAATTCCTCATTTGAGATTTGCACATTTTCTTCTTCATGTTGCTCATTCGGAGTATATTGGCCGTAATAAATAAATAGAGTATAACTAATAAAAATAATAACAAAAATGATAATAGTCCTACTAATAACACGCAGTTTGCCCACCTCCCTTTAATTACCTTCTGTTTTTCTATCATTATATGTGACCTTAAAATAGATATTCTGGTTATACATTCCAGCATCCACGAACATAAATAAGCTTAACTAAACTCTTTCTTTCATTATTACCACGACAATTAAATCTAAAACATGAACAAAAGTCTTACGAATATTGCCTTACTTCCTAATCTTTTTATTTTTATTGTACCAAAATTGTGAGTAAATGGTGATTAAAAAGCATTGTATAAGTCATAATTAAAGAGAGATTCATTAATAACTTTCTATAAAGGTGTAATTTTCACGTCTACTCTGTTTTTTGGGGGAAGGAAAACATTTCCCAATAATAGAAGTTTCACTTTGCCACACCCATAACTGGCAGTAATATTTATCTTTAATTGTATTTTTTTGGCCGACTCTGTTTCTAAGTTCTTTTGTTTTTCTTTTTTCTACAACTGCCAGTAATGGTCTGGTAAGGTCAACTAACTATTATTGGGAAGGAAAACATTTCCCAATAATAGAAGTTTCACTTTAACTTTTACATGTATTTAAGCTATAATAAATTACGTGAAAAGGCTTTAGGAGGGAATTTAGATGAGAATGGAAGATACAGGTATAGAGGGTATTAAGATAGACTTATCACGTTTAGATGAACTTATGGATGAGATTGGTTTAGTTCGTGCGGGGCAATGGGATTATGAGCGAGTTACATATGACCGTAAGATTGAAACAAAAGGTGATATTTTCTACCTCCGTGTTCAGGCATATGCTGTTGAAGGAGATATTGGCGGAAGACATGCTGTTGTAAAATTAATGACACCGCTTTTAGGCAAACATTATTATCCACACGGTGTTGAATATGGCGAGGGTGAAGATTTCCCTGCAGCAGTTGTAAACACTTCCAAGAACTTACTTTCACAAGTTGCAGAAGAACTGAAAAAAGTTCAATCCTAGTATCCACAAATTGTCCAATATGAAAAAATAATAAAGCAGGGTCTAGTACCTGCTTTATTATTTTTTGTCTATCATGTAATTTTCATAAAATTAATACTTTATATATTGTATGGTATAGCTATCACCTAACAGGAACTCTACCAAGACACATGCTGGATTTTTCTTGTTATTCCTCCTCTTTTTGAATTTCCCAAGTAAAGAATTCGCCATCTTTTTTTGTACAGATTAAACCTAATTTATCAAATAGTCGTATTGACTCCTTGTCCTGTACTTCACATTCCATTACAACCTTTTTCACAGCCATCTGATATGTTAACCAGTCAATAAATGCATCTATTGCCTCATATGCTATTGATCCATCTGTTGTAGCTTCTTCAATATGATAAGTTAATCTTACATTTTGTTCTTGAACTGGTTTCCCTTGCATAACGATATCTCCAATTATTTTTTTCTCTTCATATAATATAATCATCCATACACCACAGTCTAAATCCTTATCGTCCTTTTCTAGACTTTCGATATAGTAAGGCAAGAAACCACGCACATAAGCAGAAGGCCAACTGGCGGGAATTTCTATGGGAGAACGTTTATCAAGTTCCTTTCGATGGAAAACTAATGATTTGGCAATATCAAGTGAACAGGGTATAATCATTAACCGATTTGTTAAGATTTCAATCAATCCATCCTCTCCCCTCTTTGTATTTTCAGCATACCTGGGAGTAACTATATAATCCATACATATTCATCATTCCATATACAAATGAGGAATTTCACCTTTACATAAACTAAATAAGTGCAGGATAGAAAAAAACCTAAAGGATACCTTTAGAGGGCAAAAAAAAATGGTTTAGAATATTTTATTCTAAACCACCTTGAAAATATGTTTAAAATCCTAATATTGCTTTAATAACTGATGTTGTTTCTCCACCATGATAAAAAACATATAAAAGTAAATACACAGCAACACCTGTTATGGCAGTAAAAAACCATACGATACTTGTTATTGGACCAAGTTTACGATGCTTTTGATAATTTTTTTTGTAGCCTGTAATTAAAGATATAATACCTAATACAGCACCGACAGTCGCTAATGTAATATGAAAAACAAGAAAAACTGTATAGTAGATTTTGATTTCATCAGGACCCCCAAATGCTGTGTTACCAATAAAAATGGTTCGTGAGGCATAGATAATAAAGAATATTATTGCAGCAATCGCAGCTCCAAACATGACTTTCATATGTGCCTCAATATTACGCTGCTTTATTAAATACCATCCAATTGCAACTAATATTGCACTAAGAACGATAAACGAAGTACTTATAGTAGGTAAAATAGGTAAAGATGTATTCATACATGAAATCCTTTCTTTTAATACAGCTTTTAATTGGTATATCATATGTAAAGACTGACGAACATTTAGTCAGCCTCATAATTATTTTATAGGATCAGGTGAAAAATTCTTATTTAAATCAATTTCATCTTTTTCTCTTTCTCTACGAGCCCATTGGAAGAAGATATATGCAAGAATGGATCCATATACAATTTCCTGGATAATTTTCATAAGGACACCACCCAGTTGTTGATCTTCAACAATCGGTAATGTGTTAAACATTTCCGGTCCTGTTAAATTTAAACCTGACAGCATATCAGCTGGTACACATAACTGCAATGCATTCAACCATGCTTGTGGTTCGGAATAAGTTAAATAAAGAGGGTCACTTGCAAAAATAATTAGTGCACAAGCGGGTGTTAATAACACACCATCAGCAAATATATAGCCAACTTTTTTTATCCCTGATAGTGACTTCCAATCTGGTAATGTAGTAAGCAGTGGCCACCACATACACAATGCTCCAAAAAATATAAGCGTTGTCATGACTGAATGATAAATTGGATCAGTTTTCACAAAGTCAAATACTAATGGAACATGATAAAGAGAAAAAATTCCATTAAAGAAGATAAGTGCGACAATTGGATTAGTAAAAAGTTTTATAACAGGCTTTACAATTGGTCGGTACAATATGGATTTCCATAACCAGTCAGGGATTCCTAAAATAAGTAATGGTGGTACAACCAAATATAAAACAGCCATCTGTGTCATATGTGCACTAAACATAATATGTCCCAAAAGATCAACAGGACTACCTTTACTAATATAAAGAAAAAGTATTGCTAAAACAAACAGCAACTGTTGCTTGAGAGGAACAGTTGAGCTTTCTTTAAATTTTGTTCTCCAAGGCCCTATAATCATAAAATAAAGCGCAGTGATCAATAAGATCACAACAATAAAATATGGACTCCATAAAGCGCGAAATCCAAATATATCAAAGCTCATTAAAATATCAGCTCCTTAAGCTAGTCCTTCAAAGTTATTATACACTTCCATATATTTTGTAGCAATGAACGTTCTATGACAAATCCGTTATAAATATTGCACTAAAAAAAGCAATTGGCATCCATTTGCCAATTGCTCTTTCAAAATAATTACCACCAGATTATAGTAACAAACGTTAGTACTGTTAAGGCAGCTACTCCTACTCCTGAGAATAAGAACAGTGCTGGAGTCTCATGACCTTTGTGGCTCATATGCATGAAATAATAAAGTTGAAATATTACCTGTATCACAGCAAGAGTAATGATGAACGGAATCTTAAACCATTCCCCAATTCCATCATAACCAACAGCGATAAAAGCAACGATTGTTAAGAAGATCATCATACCAAAAGTAACCACTTGGTGTTTCATATCTTCTGCATTTTTCTTACGTCGATAGGCTAAGTCTACTTTTGGGTTTGCTGAATTGTGATTATTTGCCATCAGTTTATCCCACCATTCCCATTAAGTATACAACTGTAAAGATAAACACCCATACTACGTCGATAAAGTGCCAATATAAACTTGCTACGTAATATTTAGGCGCATTGTATAAGCTTAGTCCACGTTTTGCGTTTCTTACAATTAGTGTAGTGATCCAAAGTAGGCCGAATGCAACGTGAAGTCCATGTGTTCCAACTAATGTATAGAAGGATGAACCAAGTGCACTGTCAGTAATTGTAAAGTGAAACTCATGAACATAGTGATTGAACTCATAAATCTCCAATATTAGGAAGGCCAATCCTAAAAGAACTGTTATGATCAACCACAATTGCATTTTTCCAAAATTAAAGTTTTTCATGTGATACATTGCGTAAACACTTGTTAAACTTGATGTTAAAAGTAACATTGTTGCTGCAAATACAAGTGGTATCTCAAAAAGTTCTTGTGTTGTTGCTCCTCCTGCGTTTGATTCCCTTAAAGCTAAGAAAGTTGCAAAAAGGGTTGCAAACAACACAGTTTCTCCACCTAGAAATAACCAAAAGCCAATAAATTTATTTTTTCCTTCGAGGGTAGCTTTTTCAGGCGCAGCCGGATAGTTTTCAGCTGTTAATTTCTCTTCAACAGATGCCATTATGCTTTCCCTCCTTTATCTTCATTAAGTAAATCTTCTTTATGGATGTGATACCCATGATCATCAATTACTGAACGTAAGAACATACATCCAAACGTAATTAGGAAACCTACAATAATTGCAGGAAGTCCCCATCCGTAATCTTCGCGGTACATTAACCCAAAGGATACGATGAATAAACCAAATGACATAATAAACGGTAAGATTGAACCATTAGGCATATGAATGTCACCAAGTGGTTCTGCCGGTGTCATTTCTTTATTACCTTCCATCTTTTCAATCCATAATGGATCTAATCCACGGACAAGTGGAGTTTGTTTAAAGTTATATTCAGGTGGTGGTGAAGAAATTGCCCACTCTAGAGTTCGGCCGTCTCCCCAAGGGTCTCTTCCAACCTTTTTACCTTTGACAGCTGTAATAACAATATTAATTAGTAATAGAATTGTTGCTGCCGCCATTAAGAAAGCACCTATTGTACTTATAAAGTTCCCCATATCTAAACCTTGACCTGGCAGGAAAGTAAATACACGACGAGGCATACCCATTAGTCCAAGGAAATGTTGAATAAAGAAGGTTAAATGGAAACCTGTAAAGAATAGCACAAAAATGACCATATTTAACTTTTCATTTAACATCTTACCAAACATTGTTGGCCACCAGTAAATAGCACCAGCGAATAATGAGAATACTACCCCACCTACAATTACATAGTGGAAGTGAGCTACTACGAAGTAACTATCGTGATATTGATAGTCTGCTGCAGCTGCTGCAAGCATAACCCCTGTAACCCCACCCATTACAAACGTAGGTATAAATGCTACTGACCATACCATAGGAGATGTAAATCGAATTGATCCACCCCAAATAGTAAATAACCAGTTGAAAATTTTTATACCTGTAGGAACGGCGATAGCCATAGTAGCCACTGCAAAAATAGCGTTAGCAATTGGTCCTAATCCTGTTGTAAACATGTGGTGAGCCCAAACCATGAATCCTAAGAATCCAATTAATACAGTTGCAAATACCATGGATGAATATCCAAACAAGCGTTTTCTAGCAAATACCGGAAGAATATCTGAAAAAATACCGAATGCAGGTAAAACTAAGATATATACTTCTGGGTGTCCGAAAATCCAGAAAATATGTTCGAATATTACTGTATTACCACCTAATGCAGGATCAAAAAACGCTGTACCAAATAGTCGATCAAACATTAAGAATGCTAAACCTACTGTTAATGCAGGGAAAGCAAATAAAATAAGTGCAGATGCAACAAATGTAGTCCATGTAAATAATGGCATACGCATATATGTCATTCCAGGTGCACGCATATTGATAATTGTAACAAGGAAGTTAATCCCTGCAATCAATGTACCTAAACCTGAAACCTGTAAACCTAATAGGTAAAAATCAACACCATGCCCTGGTGAATCTAATGCAAGTGATGCATAAGAAGTCCAACCAGCATCTGGAGCTCCATCTAAAAACCAACTTAAGTTTAAGAAAACTCCTCCAAAGAAGAATAACCAAAAACCTAAAGAGTTCAAAAATGGAAACGCAACATCACGAGCTCCAATTTGTAATGGTACAACCGCATTCATTAATGCGAATAATAACGGCATTGCAGCTAGAAATATCATTGTTGTTCCGTGCATTGTTAGTATCTCGTTATACAAACCTGCACTAACAAAATCATTATTCGGAACAGCTAGCTGAATGCGGATCAGCATTGCTTCTAATCCACCAACAAGGAAGAAGAAGCCACCGGATATCAGGTAAAGGATGGCGATTTTCTTGTGGTCTACTGTTGTTAAGTAGTCCCAAATCGTCGCACCGACCCCTTTTTTCTGAGTTAACGTGCTCACAGTGTTACCTCCCTTTTCATTTTGCTCAATAATTAATTACTAGAGACTTTTAATCCCATTAAGTATTCAGTAAGAGCATCAAGCTCTTGATCCGTTAATTCATCATATGTTCCTGTCATTTTATTAGCAGGCTTATATGTCTCAGGATCTTCTAACCATTTTCGAACATTTTCTTCATTATGTTCTAGCACACCTGCTACACGGGCGCGTTCTCCAAATGTAGCTAAGTTAGGAGCAGTTCTTGCTGCAGCTGGTCTTTCATCTGTTGGAGAAACTGCATGACATGCGATGCAACCTTTTTCCTCAAATAGTTGCTCACCTTGAACAGCTAAATCTGTTGAAGCAACTGCTTTTGCATTTTCCATATCAGAGATCCATTGGTCAAACTCATCTCTTGAAACAGCTTTCACTTTAAAATCCATTAGTCCGTGTGAAGGACCACATAGCTCAGCACATTTACCGTAGAAATACTCTCCAGCTTGGTCAGCTCTTTCTGAGTCAAATGTCAACCACATTTTGTTTACATTGTCTACGTTAGTATCCATTTTCCCACCTGCAGATGGAATCCAAAATGAATGCTTTACATCTGATGCAATTAAGTTAAAGTAAACTTTCTCATCAGTTGGAACAATCAAATCTTGACTTGTAATTACTCCGTAGTCAGGATATTCAAATTCCCACCAATAAAGATTTGCACGAACGTTAACTACGATCGCTTCTTCAGGTTTACGGTTCTCATCATCAATTGCATCTACTTCTGCAAGTTTAAATGTTGCTGAAACAACTGGAACAGACAAGACAAGTAGTAAAAGAATAGGAATAACAGTCCAAATGATTTCTAGCTTATGATTCCCTTCAACTTGTACAGGAATGTTGTTCTCTTCCCCTTTACGTCTACGGAATCTAACGACAACGTAAATGAAGATTACTGTTACGACTGCAATGACAACAACCATAATAAGTGTACTTAACACCATCAGGTCATACTGCATATCCGCTACTTCACCAGCAGGCTTAAGCGTGGAAAGAAACGGTTCACCACAGCCGGCCAAGACAAGCGTCAATAATGCAAATAGTGATAATAGACGCCACTTTGTCAGCCATTTTCTCATAGCCAAATCAAACCCCTCTTTCAGTAATTTAAAATTCCTATCACTTTAACATACAGGAACTTTTTATAAGTAAATTCTTATTAAGAAAGAATTTATAAATTAAACAATGGTAAAAAGCACCATTGATACAAACAAGATTGTTAAGTAATTAATAGAGTAAACAAACATTTTTGTCGCCCATTTTAATTCCAGGTCTTTATTATTAAACCCTTTTATTCCAAGTATAATCCAGCCCAAATTCAACAAAGTAGCTAGAATTAAAAAACCAATCCCAAGTTCATATAAATAGAACGGTAAAGGTAGAAGACATGCAATCCATACCATGATTTGACGTTTTGTAATATCAAATCCATGAACAACTGGGAGCATAGGAATGTTTGCAGCACGATACTCGTCAGTCCTTCTCATTGCTAATGCTAAAAAATGAGGTGGCTGCCATATGAACATAATTAAAAACAGCACCCATGCCATGACACTTAGATTTGAATCAATTGCCGCCCATCCAATTAAAGGTGGAACAGCACCTGATATACTACCAATTACTGTATTAATTGTATAAAGACGTTTTGACCACATAGTATAAAGGAATACGTAGGTGACAACTCCAACCATTGAAATGATAGTAGCGGTTATTGTTGTCATAAGCATAAAAGCAAGTCCTACTGTTAATAGAAATATCCCAACCCATAACGCATAGTAAGGATTCATTTTTCCTGTGACAGTTGGTCTTTCTTTCGTTCTCTCCATCAAATAATCAATATCTCGGTCATAGTAATTGTTAATTGCACATGATCCTGCAATAACCAGCGAAGAACCGATTAAAGTAAATAAGACAACGTCTATATTGGCTAAAAATCCTTTATTACTAAAATAAAGAGCTAGCCAGATACCAGTAAATGTAGTGATTGCATTGGAATTTACAATCCCTACTTTTATTAGTGCAAGGAAATCTTTCCAAAGGGTTGTTTCTTGTATATCATTTGAATGGTGCGTAACAGTTGCATCATTCAATGCTTTTGTTTCAGCCAACTATATACCTCCTTCCCCCTTCATTACATTAGGAATTCGTATATTCCTCTGTAAATCACTTTCTTATTTTGATTTAGGGTAATTCTGATAATGACATCTTAGAAAGCAATATATGAAGGCGGTTCCAACATATAAATTTTCTACATCTTATGATACTAAAAAAATGATAATTTAAAAACGGTCTACTTGATATTAAAACATAATTCTTCCATCAATTGTGAATAATTTATGAAGTATTTTTGTCGAAATTGTGAAAGGTCATTCATACAAAAAAATGACTCTACGCTTAGGTTACCCTATTTATCATAATTTCTTAATGGTTTCTTTTTTAAACAAAGTGTTTATGTATAAAATCGAACACATATCTAGTTCTAGCAAAATCCTTCTGAATATTCAACCCTTTCTATCCAAATAAGAAAAATTTTTTATGAATTTTCATTATGTTTTACATTTCATATTTCTTACGTATTCAAAAGGAGTAAAGCGCTTCACAAAAATATCTAATAACTTTGTGAACTTTTCCTTCATTATATTGTCTTTTTCTTCTACATTGTGTACTATACGATGAGTATTTACTATTATTTATACCAATTATATAAGTAGGTGAACATTTTGCAACGTGCTCTTAAATGGTTCTCAATTTTCACAACCATTATTATGTTATTCGTGTTAATTGGTGGAGCCCTTGTGACAAAAACTGAGTCAGGTGCAGGATGTGGAGATTCTTGGCCATTATGTCATGGTGAACTTGTTCCGAGCCAAATTACTTTTGAACTTGTAGTAGAATTAAGTCATCGACTTGTTAGTGGACTTGCTGGAATTGCTGTTCTCATACTTTCAATTTGGTCATGGAAAAAAATAGGCCATATAAGAGAAACGAAATTTTTAGCTGTTCTTTCTATGTTTTTCTTAATACTACAGGCTTTGATTGGAGCAGCGGCAGTTAAATGGGGACAATCTGACGCTGTACTTGCTCTCCATTTCGGGATTTCACTTATATCCTTTGCATCAGTGTTGCTTTTGACATTACTAATTTTTGAAGTGGATAAAAAATTTGATTCGAAAGCGCTTATAATTGACAAAACAATGAAATTCCATATGGTCGGTATTATAGTCTATTCGTATATCGTTGTATATACAGGTGCCTATGTGAGACATAAAGGAGCAAGTCTCGCATGTCCTAAATGGCCAATATGTAGTAATAGAGCTAACGGTCTCCCTACTACATTACACGAGTGGATCCAAATGGGACACCGAATGGCAGCAGCTATTATTTTTATTTGGATCACCTATACAGCTTGGCGTGCTCTAAAATACCATAGAAACCAAAAGGTCATCTATTGGGGTTGGATAATTGCGTTTATATTAGTTTCAATGCAAGTAACCTCCGGTGCATTGGTGGTCCTTACCGGGTTAAACTTATATGTATCTTTAGCACATGCCCTTATTATTTCGTGTTTATTTGGACTACTTAGCTACTTCCTGCTACTAGTAAGCAGGAGTAATATTAACGCTGAAATAAGATCTACAAATGATCAAAACTTTTCATAATAAAATATGGTATACATAAAAGACAAAAATGGACATGAAGATAATCGCTCTGGTGCTCATGTGAATTTTTGTCTTTTTATCTTTTGTCTAACTAACAATTAAATCTCCTTTCAAGCATATACCCTTCAAATGCAAATGAAAAACACCTCGTGTTTTTCATTCCTCCGAATTCTCCTGTATAAAACTATTTAAACAAAAAGTCATATTATCGTTCAAATTTATATAATAGAACAAAAATAAAAAGACTAACTAAAAAGTTAGCCTTATACAGGTTAGAAGCTTTTAAATACCGATTTTTCTCTTGGTTGGACAGCCTTGATATCAGGTACATCTTTTTGTTCAGTTCGAGTAGGCTTTTTATATATTTCTCTGTAATTCGTAAACATTGAGACATTTACTAAAAGCCCCATTGAAATTAGCAATAATAGTATTGAAGATCCTCCATAACTAATAAAAGGTAAAGGCACCCCAGTTATTGGAATAAGCCCTGTTAAACCACCTAAATTTATCATGGTTTGTATAGCAATCATACTTGAGATCCCTACAGCCAAAAGTGTACCGAAAGGATCCTGACATTTACGGGCTACAGCAAACCCTTTTAATACAACAAAAGCCATCAAAATTATTACAAAAAGCACACCTAAAATTCCAAGTTCTTCAGCAATAATTGCCATAATAAAGTCTGTATGAGATTCAGGCAAATAACCATACTTTTGAACACTTTGTCCTAAACCAAGACCTTTAAGCCCGCCAGATCCGATTGCATAGAAAGAGTTCACTAATTGATAACCTGCTCCCCCTTCGTTCCCGAACGGATCAGAAACACCTGTAAAACGACTAAGCTGTTCATCACTGAAAAAACCTTTTATAAAAATATACGGAGTCATTAGCAATGCAAACAAAAGTAAAAAAGAAATAAGTTTTAACATACTTTTGACTGCCATACCAGATGAAACTATCATACAAACGGCTATCATTCCAATGATAAATGCAGTACCAAAATCAGGCTGAATGACAACAAAAAAACATATTAAACCTGTAAAAATAAGGGGTGGTAAAACACCTCGACCAAATTCATCAATATATGTCTGCTTTTTATCATACACTGCGGCTAAATATATAATAACACTCAATTTAACAAATTCACCTGGCTGTAGACTCATTCCGCCTACTTTAATCCAACTTTGTGCATTACCGGCAACATGTCCAATAAAAAACAAAGAAAGTAAAAGGCCAATTGAACCAAACACAATAAACTTTAAGATTCGCCCGTCTAAAAATGCTCTATATGGAAGAATCATCATGACCAAAAAAGCTAATCCGCCTGCAATAAGTGCAAGCTTTTGTCTTTGGAAAAAATGATCCGGTTCAAATCCATAACGGGCAACTGCAGTTATCATACTTGAACTGTAAACCATCACAAGCCCGAATGAGCAAAGTAATATAACAGCTAATATTAATGAATAATCATATGATTTTATTATTTTTTTCACCATTTTTATCTCTTCCTTACTTAGAAACATGAAGTCAATCTAGTTGTTTTCATTTTACTATAACTTCGACTGAAAATGAGTAAAAACCTTTAAAAACATTACTTTATTCATATATTTGAATAAATGATTAAAAAAACCCAAACTAATAAAATCAGCTTGAGTTTTTAGTCATTATTTTGTTGTAAATGCATCATGTAATGCAGACAACTCTCGCTCCAATGTATCGAGCAGATCTTTACCCTCATGTTCCTCTACAAGGCCAAGTCTTACAGCAAAGTCTATTTCTCTAGATAAACCAAACATTTGTGTATCTAAAACCTCTTCATAAAGTGGACATTGAGGCATTGTTAAATTATCCATTTGAACCTTGATCAGTCTCATGATCTTATCAGCATCTGCCTTAAGTACCGCAAGTGCTTTATCTCGATGATTAACAGCAATCTCAGACGCCAATTTAATCCCTCCGTTTCCGAGCGATTACCCTATTATATATTTTAATATTAAGCCCATTAAGAGAAAAAAGCAAGGACAAACCGCCTAAAGAAAAAGTTTTGCTTAAAATAAAAGAGATCGTTAAGTAATTGTGTTCAAATATCCCAATATATGTGACAAAATTTACATAAAAGCTTATACTTATTTTGATGAAAAGGGGTGTACATTGAATGAATTCAATTATTTTAATAAAAGGCAAGGTGGATTATCAAATCACTTTAGATCCTGGTGTTTGGATATTTGATGATAGAAAAATTGATCTAACAACATATTTTCAACAAGACCAAGTAGAAAAAGATGAACTGGAAGAATATACAAAGGCTGTTTCTAAACATTGGGAAAGGGAAATTAGAGAAGGTGCTGTTTTTCCTCCAACACTTAAAACTGAACAAAAATACGAAAAAATAAAAATTTTAACTGGAACTTTTGGAATACCGTTTAAGCCTTTCCTTTTGAATGCTGAGGTTCACGATGATGCTACAGAGGTAAAATTAATCACAAAAGATCAAGAAATTACAGTACCTCTTTCCGATGCTCATCAATTAATTTTTGGATTTAGCAAAGAAGGTAAACCACTAACAAATGATGGACCAATCCATGTCTATTTTGGAGATGGGTCAAATTTAAAAAATCCGATTAAAAACATAAAAGAAATTATAATCCAATAACATCCATCGGAAAATGAGCCAACTATGGTAGTTAGCTCATTTTCTTTTCTGCTACTAGAAAAAGATAGCCCTCAGAGCAAATCTGCTGCTAATTGTGCTAACCCCGAACGCTCACCTTTCACTAATTTTACATGTCCTGCAATTGGTTGATCTTTGAATTTTTCCACCACATAGGTTAGTCCATTGTTATACTCGTCTAAATACGGATGGTCTATTTGTTCCGGATCTCCCATTAAAACAATTTTACTACGTTCCCCTACCCGAGTTAAGATTGTCTTCACTTCGTGTTTTGTTAAATTTTGAGCTTCATCAATAATAATAATTTGGTCAGGAATACTTCTTCCCCTAATATATGTTAATGCCTCTACTTCAATAGACCCCATACCTGCCAAAATGGCATCTAGTTCACCTGGTTTTTTCGTATTAAAAAGATATTCTAAATTATCAAATATAGGTTGCATCCAAGGTCTGAGCTTTTCCTCTTTTTCTCCGGGAAGAAAACCTATATCTTTTCCGACTGGAACAATAGGCCGGGCAACAAGCAACTTTTTATAAGTGCCTAAATCTTCTGTTTGCATAAGTCCAGCCGCTAAAGCAAGCAATGTCTTTCCGGTACCGGCTTTTCCAATTAAAGTGACTAGTGGCAAGTCCGTTCTTAGCAAAAGTTCCAATGCCATTGTTTGCTGAACATTCCTGGGTCTTATCCCCCAGATATGATCATGGTCAAAAACCAGACGTTGAATTTTTTTCCCTGTATGATCTACCTTTCCAATTGCTGATGAAGATCCGCCTAAAGCATCTTTCATAATGACAAATTGATTAGGATAGAAAGGATGATTTGTAATTTCAGATAAAATCAATTCATTTTTTTCGTAAAATCGATTTAAATTCTCCCCACTTATATATAAGTCAAGAAAACCTGAATAAATATGATCAATCTCAACCACTCGATCACTTAGAAAATCCTCAGCTATTAGCCCAATAGCATCCGCTTTGACTCGAACCAACGTATCTTTACTAACTAAAATTACTGTTCGTCCATCTTCCTTCGTTTGCTCCTCTAACGACAAGTTCTTTGCTACAGCTAAAATACGGTTATCATTCGTTTTCTCAACAAAAATCTCTTGCAACTGATGAAATGACCGATGGTTAAGTTCTATTCTTAATGAGCCACCATTCGTCAATGGGATCTTTTCATGTAATTTCCCTGTTTCTCTAAGTTGATCAATCAGTTTTGAAACTTGTCTAGCATTTCTGCCGATCTCATCCATATAGCGTTTTTTTGAATCCACCTCTTCCAAAACGACTGCTGGAATAACAACCTCATTTTCCTCAAATGAAAAAATGGAATTCGGATCTTGCAATAATACATTTGTGTCTAGAACATAAATCTTCCTCAAACCTCCGCCTCCTACTCCGTTGCTATTTTTTTATGGAGTGAAACAATTAGGGTGAAAAAAGTCAAGCTGTGAATGAAGCGTTGCTAAAATATATGAAAGAATGAATAAAGATAGAAGGTTTATTAGACAATAAAAATTAAAAAGCAGGAAAAAACCTCTTTCAGCACTTTCATATTGTTCATTCTAGAAACAAAAGTGTTATATCAAAGATATTCCTGCAAGATTAACACCATATTCTACCATTTAGTTATTCAGAATAAAGGAGTGATGACATGAAATTTTTACTTACGATATTGTTAATTTTGACCCTGGCCGGATGTACTACTAATCAAGGTGCTCCAAAAACAGATCAAGAAAAAGATAATGGCAGCGAGCCGATTAACGTTAAAAATAGTGTAGAAGAACATGTAGATCGTAAGTCCGGGCAGGAAATTTCAAAACATCTTGTAGATCTTGCAAATGAAATTCCTGAAGTAAATGATGCGACCGCTGTAGTTCTGGGACCCTATGCTGTAGTCGGCATAGATGTTAATTCCAAACTGGACCGTAATAAAGTGGAGACAATTAAATATACAGTAGCTGAGAGTCTTATGCATGATCCATACGGAGCTAGAGCAATTGTAATCGCTGATGCTGATACAAACGTTAGATTACGTGAAATGGCCAATGATATACAAGAAGGGCGGCCGATTGTTGGAATACTTGATGAATTAGCCGCAATTGTCGGTAGAATAGTTCCGGAAATACCAAGTGAAATTCTTGATAATCAACAAAAACAACCTACCAACCAAAATAATGATCAGTTAAATGAAAAAGAACAACAAAAATTGGAAAAAGAACAACAAGATCAGTCCAACAATCATTTAAATAAGTAAACGATAAAAAGACTGCCTATTCCCTATCCTAAGACCTTTTATCATCTATTTGGTAAAGTGATCTCTTGATGGTGATTCATATGGCAGTCTTTGTTTTATATATGATTCTTCAATGCATCTATTACTTGTTTATCAAGTTTTGCAGCTGCTTTTTCGTCATATGTTTTTTCATATTGGGGTACGGTCGAAATTTTTGAACCATAGAACATAACATCTCTTACTTCTATAATAGATAGTTCTACCACTACTAGTTTTAATGGAACATTCTTTAATTTTTCAATATTTAGATGTGCATTTCCATTAATCGAGTATGTTGATTCGTTAGCGATTAAAGTTAAAACAACAGCAGGATGTTTCTTTATATTCTCAACAATTCTCGACTTTTGATCTATCGCAATTAATATACGATTTTGATCTGGTGCAAATACCCATGAAAGTGCACTTACATTTGGTGAGCCTGTTTCATGATCGATTGTAGATATTGTTACAAAACGTTCTTTTTGTAACTCCTGAAATAATGGATCGATGAGTGCTGTTTCTACTCTATTTGCCATTTCAACCCTTCCTTTCCACTTTATACAAATATCATACCTGTTTTTTTCACTTTGTCCAACAAAATATATTCAACTAAATCTTTTCATCCTTCTGTGGTATAATAATTTTGTATAATCAACCAAAAAAAAGGAAATCCCTTATTTATATTCATAAAGAAACAAACCAGGCAGATTATCTAATAGAGGTGTTTTATGAGAGTGAAATGTGTTATATGTGACCTTGTGGAATCAATAGTGGATGAAACTTTAGTCGCAAAAAGATTAAGAAATCGCCCCATTCATACATATATGTGTACTACATGCCAAGATCGAATTACAGAGAAAACAAAAGCCAGAGTGGCAACTGGTAAGTTTCGCTTTTACCGTGATAAAAAGAATGACGACAATTGGTAAGAAATCGATTTGAATTCTTTCAGGATTCATCAGTAGTGTTGCTTAGGGTTTATGATTAAAAGTTACTCAGTTAACAAATAAAAAGAGTAAGACCGGGTTTTGATTGCAAATCCTGGCCTTACTCTTTTTTAATTAACGAACATCTTCCGCTTCTTGATTTTTAGATTGATGAAGACGGATCTTGTAAATAATTAGAATTAGAGCTGCTACTACTAACCCTTCTGCAACAGGTAAAAAGATTCCTAAAAATGTCAGTACAGTACAGCCAAGCGCTAAAAATGTATATATAACAGCTGACTTTAATATCGGTAATTTTTTAGCAAATCCCAGCTTATAAACTAAAATGGATAGAAACAAAATTGTCAAGTACAACATCCACATTCCTACCTCTGGATGATCAATTACTCGATATAAGCTTGGAAAAAAAGACAATCTTTCTGAAACATCCATCAACTTGTCCTCCTTTATAAATAAAACGCAAGGCGCTCGAGGCTAGACACCAAAACTAAGCACAAAATTTCTTATATCAATACACCTTAAAGAAATAGGCTGATTCAAAACCAAAGAATCCTCCAGTAGAATCAGCCTTATTACTTCGAATTTTTACATACCAGCTAATTTCTTTTTCTTAGCTGCTTTTTCACGTTCATTTTTATCAAGAATTTTCTTTCTTAATCTAATGGATTCCGGTGTTAGTTCACAGTATTCATCATCATTTAAATACTCTAACGCTTCTTCCAATGACATAATACGTGGTTTTTTCATCGTACTCGTTTGGTCTTTTGTAGCAGAACGGATATTTGTCTGTTGCTTCATTTTACAAATATTAACGACTAGATCATTTTCACGAGTATGCTCTCCCACGATCATTCCTTCGTATACATCAACACCTGCTTCAACAAAAATGATTCCTCTGTCTTCAACACCTTGGATACCATATGTTGTTGATTTCCCATTCTCCATTGAAACAAGTACACCTTGACGACGACCGCCAACTTTACCTGGCTGCATAGGTTGGTAGCTATCAAAAGTGTGGTTGATAATACCAAAACCACGAGTCAAAGACATAAACTCTGTAGAATAACCAATTAGACCACGTGCAGGAACATTAAAGATCAAACGAACTTGACCATTACCGTTATTGATCATATCAATCATTTCGCCTTTACGTGCCCCAATTGATTCCATGACACCCCCTGTATGTTCTTCAGGGACATCAATTTGCACTCGCTCAACAGGTTCACATCTAACACCGTCGATTTCCTTAACGATAACTTCCGGCTTAGATACCTGTAATTCATAGCCCTCACGACGCATATTTTCAATTAATATTGAAAGATGCAACTCCCCACGTCCTGAAACAACCCAAGCATCAGGAGAATCAGTTGGGTCAACTCGTAAACTTACATCAGTTTGAAGCTGAGATAATAAACGTTCCTCTATTTTACGAGCAGTAACAAACTTACCTTCACGACCAGCAAATGGACTGTTGTTAACGGCAAATGTCATTTGTAAAGTTGGTTCATCAATACGTAAAATCGGAAGAGCTTCTTGATGTTCAACCGGACAAACTGTCTCTCCGACATTGATGTCTTCCATACCCGATACTGCAACTAGGTCTCCAGCAATTGCTTGCTCAACTTCAACACGCTTTAATCCTTGGAAACCAAATATTTTTGATACACGGAAGTTCTTAATTGAACCATCAATTTTCATAAGTGAAACTTGTTGCCCTACTTTCATTGTTCCACGGAACACACGACCGATTCCAATACGACCAACATAATCATTATAGTCAAGTAATGCTACTTGGAATTGAAGAGGTTCCTCTTGATTGTCGAATGGTGCTGGAATATGATCGACAATAGCATCGAATAAAGAAGCCATATTTTCCTCTTGATCAGCAGGATCCGGACTAGTACTAGCTGTTCCATTGATCGCTGAAGCAAATACAACCGGGAATTCTAATTGATCTTCATTCGCATCAAGTTCAATAAATAAATCTAAAACTTCATCAACTACTTCTGAGGGACGAGCAAAGTCACGGTCAATCTTATTAACTACAACGATAGGTGTTAAATTTTGTTCTAAAGCTTTCTTCAATACGAATCTTGTTTGTGGCATACAGCCTTCATATGCATCAACAACAAGCAAAACACCATCAACCATTTTCATGATACGTTCTACTTCACCGCCAAAATCAGCATGCCCTGGAGTGTCCATGATGTTAATGCGACTGTCTTTATAATTAATTGCTGTATTTTTTGCTAATATTGTAATTCCACGTTCACGCTCAAGATCATTTGAGTCCATTGCACGTTCAGCAACTTGCTCATTTGTACGGAATGTTCCAGATTGGTGTAACAATTGGTCAACCAAAGTTGTTTTCCCATGGTCAACGTGGGCAATAATAGCAATGTTGCGAATATCATTTCGAAGTTTCACTATTTCATCTCCTAAAAATGTATAATAACAAGAAAAAGCATCTAAATCCTATTCTTGCTGTATTCTGAGGTAATATATTCATTATTTCAAAATCACCTTCGATATTATACCATAAACAATCTAGAAAAGCTGAAAGTTTTTAAGTAAACTGTAGAAAGATGTAAAAATATCTGTTATAAGGTTGGGAGCTGTCTGTATAATGAAACCAGGAAAATGGATTTTTCTCGTATTAGCTATTTTAGCAGCTGTATGTATGGCTGGTATTGGAATTGCCATTGGCGAACGAAGCATTGTTGGGATCCTGTTAGCTATTATCGGTTTAAACGGTGTAATGGCTACAGGTTTTATTTTCAAAAGAAAAATGCGTGAAAAAGGTTTAATTTAAAACAAAAAGAAGGGATCAATTAGATTCCTTCTTTTTGTTTTAAAGAGGTAAAACTGAAATCATGTATTCCTTTTGTGTTACTACATCTTTCTCCACTTTAAATTGTTCAAAACCACATTTCCCTAAAAATTGCATCCAAGAATCCCGCTGAATTGGGCACCCTGCAAACAATACTCTATAACCTTTTTTCGATAATTCTTCCTTATAATGAGCTATTATCATCTTTCCAAAACCTTTGTGATGTTTTGAAGGATGAATTAAGATGGTTCCAATCCAAGGCTTTTCATTCGACGGTGACCACTCAATCATAAAGCTGACACCTACATTTTTGTCAGACTCATCACACCAGATTCTCCACTGTCCTTTATACATAGAGTAAGAAAGTAAATAAGTCTCCAGCTCGACACTCACACATTCCTCTTCCTGCCACTCCGGACTAGCATCTATTAATTCCTGAAAAAATGGGAGGTCTTTTGACTGAAGTTCGCGCGCCTTAATTCTCGTCACTTATTTAAATATTCCTCTATAATATGTTGATGCAAATGCTTTTCACCGATAAAGAAGCTGTTTTTGGAGATAATGTCTAGCGGCTCTCCATCTAGTGTAGACACGCTACCACCAACTTCCTCTATTAAGATAATGCCCGCTGCGAAATCCCATGGAGCCAATCTCATTGTTATGTAAGCATCTAATCTCCCTGCTGCAACATATGCGCATTCAATTGCAGCGGAACCATAGGAGCGTGTTCCCCGTACCTTTTTTACAATTGGTACAATAACATTATGATCAAATCGTTTATTTTCTGTTACCCAAACCGGGTTTATACTTATAACTGCTTCCTCAATTTTAACTTGATCAAGCTTAGGCAGAGGTATTTCATTCATATAGGCTCCATTACCCTTAAATGCATGATAAAGCTCTTCATGAACAACATCATAAATTAGACCTATGTATCCGACACCATCACCATAAATGCCAATTGATATCGCAAAATTACGCTGTTGGTGTACAAAATTCATCGTTCCATCAATTGGATCAATAATCCATACAACTCCATTAAGATCCGTTACCTCATCACCATAGCCTTCTTCTCCAAGAATCCGATGATCGGGATATGTATCTTGTATTTTACCAATAAGAAATTGCTCTACTTCCTTATCCATATTTGTTACCAAATCATTTGGATTTGATTTATATTGAATAGAAAGTGTTGATTCAAATGATGATCTAATGATCTCTCCGGCTTCTTTTATCCATTTTTTTGCGTGTTGATCAATTTCATGCCAATTCGTCATTTTGCTACCTCTTTTCTATGTATCAATCCTACTTACTATTTTTAGGATACTGTAATGAATTAACTGAAATCAAGTAAGAGTACCTTTATCGCGCAGATAAAAACGAACCTATTCGCGAGGTTCGTTTGCAGATAAACTTATCTCCATCTAGGCCTGGAGCTTCATCCACTCTTTTCTTAACTTCTCTAATTTTTGTTTACACTCTATTTTTTTCTTTTGATCTTTATTTTGCATTGCCTCATAAAGGGTGGCTAATTCGTAATCAAGTTCGAGTCTTAACACCCCAATACGATTATTCATCATTTTCTGACCACTCGTCTTTACAATTTGTTTCATTTTTACCGCCCCTTTCATTCTCTTGATTTTATAAGTAATAACTAAGCGATTTCAAAGAGTCAATTTAGGTTTTTAATAGTTTTTTATATAATATGTGTATATAAAAAAAGTTGGAACTGCTTAGACGAAATTGTGTATATACCTAGTAAATACCACCTAAATGAATGTTCAAAACGTCGTTTCAGTTTCATAAATAGATGATATCAACAAAAGAAATGAACACAATTCATTGTGAAAAAGCCAATCATTGTTTATAATTAATAATTATTATAAAAAGAGAATTTATCTAACTAGGAGGACGCATAAGATGAAAGAATTTAATGGTTTTACTAAAGAGGATTTTAATTCATTTACTATAGATGGTCTTGAAAATAGAATGGATGCTATTCGTGAGAGGATACAACCAAAATTTAAAGAACTTGGACAAACCTTAACAGATGATCTTTCCGCCAGCCTGCAGACTGAAATGTTTTTGCATATTGCCAAGCATGCAAGAAGATCAGTTAATCCACCAAAAGACACCTGGTTAGCGATTGCCGGAAATAAACGGGGATATAAACAACATCCTCACTTTCAAGTTGGTTTATTTGATGACCATTTATTTATTTGGTTGGCCTTTATTTATGAGTTACCTAATAAAGATGGAATTGCGAAAACATTTATAACACATATCGATGAATTTAATAAGCTTTCTTCAAAAGATTATGTCATTTCTCTCGATCATACAAAAAAAGATGCAAAGCCTTTTGAAGAAATTGACTTGAACCGTTCTTTGGAACGTTTTAGAGATGTTAAGAAAGCAGAATTTCTTATCGGCCGCCACTTTCGAGCAGATGATCCAGTAGTTCGAAACGGTAAACAATTATATGAAATCATCAGGGAAACCTTTAAAGAGTTAACACCATTATATAGACTTTCATTTAAGTAATTATTATGGGTAAAATGTTAATTGAGTTTTTATAAAATTTAAAAGTCTGATCCAAAATGATGGATTAGACTTTTAACGAGTTAAGACATTCTAATTGTATGTTCATTGCTATCTTTTGCCTTTTTTATAACCTTGTATGATGAGTATCCACTAACTTCTTCAAACTCGTTGCAAATTGTTTTTTCTTCCGCTTTACTTGGAACAATTTCTTTAAACCTTCTATAAACAGTAAGCAACTCGTTACGTTCAATTCCTTTTTCATAAACCTTTTCAATGCATTCAAAAAACTTTATCACATCGACAATTTCCTCTGTACTCCAATCAAGGGAGATAGGATATTGATAATCCATTACATAACCTCTTTCTTATGTTTTCTAACCCAATAATGTTCCCGGATGCTATGCATAACTCTTGAACAGATAGGCTCTTTTACTAACCATATAATTTGTCCCGCCATTAAGAAATCCACCATCAATCTTACCATTTTTTATATATTTTATGGCATCTTCACTAATATAATTTTTCTTTTCACCATTTTGTAGGAAATAGTATCTATTTTAAATTATTTTTATATACCTTTATCATTTTAGACTTAGTATAAAAAATGTTGACTGAGCTAATTGATAACGATATAATTCATTTGTTTTATGTTAAATAAATAGTCAGATTTCGACACAAACTCTAATAATAGAAAATGTAACCGAAACTGAAATAATTCGTTTATCGGCATATATACACAAAATTAAAATTTCATCATGTCCTTTACGTGATAAACATTAACAATAAAAAAGAAAAGAAGGTGGAAATACGTTGTCACAATATGAAACACCATTGTTTACAGGTCTAATAGAACACGCAAAAAAGAATCCAATTCAATTCCACATACCAGGTCATAAAAAAGGTGCAGGTATTGACCCTGAATTTAGGGCTTTCATTGGTGATAATGCACTATCTATTGATTTGATCAATATTGGACCATTAGATGATTTACATGCACCTAAAGGTATAATAAAAAAAGCTCAGGACTTAGCTGCAGACGCATTCGGAGCCGACCATACCTTTTTCTCTGTACAAGGAACAAGCGGAGCCATTATGACTATGGTGATGGCTGTATGTGGCCCTGGAGATAAAATTATTGTCCCTAGAAATGTACATAAATCTGTTATGTCGGCTATTGTCTTCTCCGGGGCTACACCGATTTTTATACATCCGGAAATTGATAAAAGATTAGGGATCTCTCATGGCATCACGACAGATGCAGTTGAAAAAGCACTTGAACAACATCCTGATGCAAAAGGAGTATTAGTTATTAATCCAACATATTTTGGTATTTCCGCAGATTTACAGAAAATTGTTGAGATTGCCCATTCATACTCTGTACCTGTATTAGTAGATGAAGCACATGGTGTACACATTCATTTTCATGAAGACCTGCCTTTGAGTGCTATGCAAGCTGGAGCAGATATGGCCGCAACAAGCGTTCATAAGCTTGGTGGTTCTATGACTCAAAGCTCAGTTTTAAACGTAAGAGAAGGGCTTGTATCGCCTCAGCGGGTGCAATCTATTTTAAGTATGATGACTACAACCTCAACATCCTATTTATTATTGGCGTCACTTGATGTAGCAAGGAAAAGATTGGCAACAGAAGGTCATGAATTAATTCAAAAAACAATTGAATTAGCTAATTACACAAGAGGCCAATTAAATGAAATACCAAACATATCTTGTATAGGAAAAGAAATTATCGGGACAAAAGCTACCTTTGATTATGACCCCACCAAATTAATTATTCCTATTTATGAGCTCGGAATTACAGGCTATGATGTTGAAAAATGGCTACGGGAAAATTATCAAATTGAAGTGGAATTATCTGATTTATATAATATACTTTGTATTATTACACCGGGTGATACGAAAGAGGATGTAGATATGTTAATTCGCGCATTAAAAGAATTATCACATCAAATTCAAGTAACCCAAGACCAGGCAAAATCTAAGGAACGAATCTTTTTACCGGATATACCAGTTCTTGCATTAACCCCTCGTGATGCATTTTATGCTGAAACAGAAGTAATTTCCTTTAACGAATCTGCCGGAAGAATTATAGCGGAGTTTATTATGGTTTACCCACCCGGTATTCCAATCTTTATTCCCGGTGAAATCATTACAGAAGAAAATTTAACATACATTAAGAAAAACTTAGAAGTGGGTTTACCTGTACAAGGACCAGAAGACCCCACATTAGATACTTTAAGAGTCATTAAAGAACACCGTGCTATCAGGTAAATGATGAAAAAACAAGGACAGACTCCCAAGAATATACTAGTTCTTTTAAAAGATCTAGTATATTCATACTTAGGAGACTGTCCCTTTATTTTACTTTACTATATATTATGTGGTACCTATTTAATTGATCTCTACTTTTACTACATTTTGGTTTTGGTTACAACAATCCTGATGACTACATTTCCCATACAAAGTTGTCACTTTTTCACCTTCAATATGACCAATTGTAGAGTTGCAGTGCTGACATACGATTGTTCCCATCTCCATACCCCTTTTCAATCAATTTTACACTCTCAAAACCTCTAATTCTATGAAAGCGTATAACATTTCTTAATTTCATAATAATATAACACATTTAATTCGTCAATACCTAATTTGTATAACTTAATTAATCAATTAGTCATAACAATACAAAAACGTCACATTATTCAGAAAATAAGCAAATACAAAATAGCCATTAAATATCCTTTTATACATTCGTTATGTTAGACATGTTCTTACATGAACAACAAATTTTTCATATTATAATTCCTCTATTTTCTCCAATGTGTCATACTCATACTATAACAAAGAACAATAGCACTTTGTATGAGATAACATACGTTATAAGAGATGAAATAGAAAAAATAATCGCAGCTTTTCTTTTTTCCATCAATGTCAGAGCAATCAAATAGGAGAGATAGAAAAACATCAGCAGCAAAATGGACTTAGCTAACAAACTGTCTTTATTAGATAACCATTCAATTACACTGTATCCACTCCATAATATTATATGTATACAGGATAGTAAACTTAAAGTAAATTTCATTTCACTACACCTCTTCAATATGTATGAAAACGGACTACATTATAGAATACCCTACATCAAAATAGGTAATTGAATTGGAAATTTTAAGTATTTGTATAGGTAAAACGTAATATTTTTCATTTATGTAACAAATAGATGACAAGAGAAGGTTAAACCAATATATATGATAAAATAGTTATAATTTAGTCTTATTGTACGTATCTAGTTAAATATAACCTTGCTGTACATACTATTTTGGAACTATTTAAATTATTTAGAAGAGGTGGACATGGATGAAAAGATCAATACTTATTATTTTCATTATTCCAGTCGTTGTTCTTTCCTCCTGCAAAAACATTATAAATTCAGATGTGCCCACAGATTTCACTCTTAATAGAGATAAACAAATCGTGTTTTTTTCTGATGATAAAAATATTGATAGAGAAGCGATTTACTATGATGCATTATTAGTCATTAAAGAAGATTTTCCAGAAGAGTTTGAGAATATGAGAGTGATTTCTGAAAATATGGATAAACATTTATATGAGGTCGATACATACCCTTCCCTTTTAGTTGTCTCAAAAAAGGAAATTCTTGTACAAATTGAAGGAACAGTTTTATCGAAAGAAGAAATTTTAGAGCCAGTTTCTAATGCATTATTAGAGTGAGAAAAGGCATTTCATTAGCTCCTTTTAAAAATCGAACAATAAAAAGATGCTAACTTTGAAGTTAGCATCTTTTTATGATTATTTTACAATATGGATTGGGCTACCGATTGCAACTTCAGCAGCTTCCATTGTAATTTCACCTAATGTAGGGTGAGCGTGAATTGTCATAGCGATATCTTCAGCTGTCATTCCAGCTTCAATCGCTAAACCAAGTTCTGAGATCATATCAGACGCACTTGGCCCAGCAATTTGTGCACCAATAACTAATCCATCTTCTTTACGAGTAACAAGCTTTAAGAAACCATCAGTATCATTTAATGATAATGCACGACCATTAGCAGCAAATGGGAACTTAGCAGCATTTACTTCAATTCCATCTGCTTTAGCATCTGCTTCTGTATAACCAACAGATGCAAGCTCAGGCTCAGAGAAGACAACAGCTGGAATACCAAGGTAGTCGATTTCAGCTTTTTCTCCTGCAATTGCTTCTGCAGCAATTTTTCCTTCATAAGAAGCTTTATGTGCTAATTGAGGACCTTCAACAATATCACCAATTGCATAAATATTAGATATATTAGTGCGGCATTGCTTATCAATTTTGATAATTCCTCTATCAGTCATTTCCACTCCAACTTGCTCTAAACCAAGTTCATCAGTGTTTGGACGACGTCCTACAGAAACTAATAAATAATCAGCTTCGATCGTTTTTTCTTCACCATTTACTTCAAATGTAACTTTCACGCCATTTTCGTTTTCTTCAACACTTTTTGCTGACGCTTTTGTGTGAATTTCAGCACCTTTTTTCTTAAGGTTGCGTTTTACGATAGCGCTCATTTGTTTTTCAAAACCTGCTAGGATTTCATCCGCAGCTTCAATGAACGTAACTTCTGTTCCAAAGTTAGCATATGCAGAGCCAAGTTCGATTCCGATTACCCCTCCACCGATGACAACTAGCTTTTTAGGAATTTCTTGAAGGTTTAATGCGCCTGTTGAATTGATTACTCGCTTCGTATATTTGAAAGTTGGAATCTCAACTGGGCGAGAACCTGTTGCAATGATGCAATTTTTAAATTTGTACGTTTGTGAAGATGTTTCATCCATCACTTTAACTGTTTCATTATCAACGAAGTACGCTTCACCAGAAACGACATCAACTTTATTACCTTTAAGTAATCCGGCTACACCGCCAGTTAATTTTTTTACAACACCTTGCTTGAATTCTTGAACTTTAGAAAAATCAACTGTTACGTTATCAGCTTTAATACCCATTTCTTCAGAGTGTTTAGCTGTTTCATAACGATGACCGGCAGCGATCAACGCTTTTGAAGGAATACAACCTACATTTAAGCATACTCCTCCAAGTGTTGCTTTTTCTACTACTGTTACCTTTTGCCCTAATTGAGCAGCGCGGATCGCTGCAACGTATCCGCCTGGGCCTGCTCCAATGACAAGAGTATCTGTTTCAATCGGGAAATCTCCAACTACCATCGATTACGCCTCCATTAAGATTAATTGTGGATCGTTTAGTAAACGCTTGATGTGGTTAAGAGCATTTTGAGCTGTAGCACCATCGATCATTCTGTGGTCGAAGCTTAAAGATAAAGCTAGAACCGGAGCTACAACAATCTCTCCATCACGAACAATTGGTTTATCAGCAATACGACCAATACCTAAGATCGCAACCTCAGGATGGTTAATAACAGGTGTAAACCATTGTCCACCAGCCGAACCAATGTTTGTAATTGTGCATGAAGCACCTTTCATTTCATTTGGTGCAAGCTTACCTTCACGTGCTTTTGTAGCTAGTCCATTAATTTCATCTGAAATTTCAAAAACAGATTTACGTTCTGCATTTTTAACAACCGGTACAAGTAGACCTTTTTCAGTGTCAGCCGCAATACCGATGTTGAAATAATGTTTTTGAACAACTTCTTCTGTTTTATCGTCAAGAGATGTATTAAGAACCGGATACTTTTTAAGTGCTGAAGTTAGAGCTTTCACTACGTACGGTAAATATGTTAACTTAATTCCTTGCTCTGCTGCAACATTTTTGAATTGCTTTCTGTGAGCAACTAAATTTGTTACATCCACTTCATCCATAAGTGTAACGTGTGGAGCTGTATGTTTAGAGTTAACCATCGCTTTAGCAATTGCTTTACGGATTGGGCTCATTTTTTCACGAGTTTCAGGGAAATCTCCTTCTGGAATCGCTTGTGACGCAGCTGGCTTCGCTTGTTTTTCTTGTGCTGCAGATGGTGCTTCTTCAGCAGCCGGTTGTGCTGCTACTCCTCCACCTTGAAGGAAGGAATCAACATCCTCTTTTAGTACGCGACCATTTTTACCGCTGCCTGATACTTGAGTAATATTAACATCTTTCTCACGAGCATATTTACGTACTGATGGCATAGCGATAACACGCTTGTTCGGATCTACTTCAACCTCTGGTTGTACACCTTCTTGTTTTTCTTGTTTAGGCGCTTCTTCTTTTTTCACATCCTGGCCAGCCTCGGCAGTAGATTGAACTTGTGCCTCTGTTTTTTCTTCAGCTTTAGGCTCATCATCACCGTGATCGCCTTTAAATTTCAGATTTTCATAACCAGGTGCATCAAAGGTAATAATCGTTTGACCTACAGTCGCAACTGTACCTTCTTCAACGTTAACTTCTGTTACTGTCCCTTTTACTGGTGATGGGATTTCTACAACTGCTTTATCATTTTGTACTTCAGCTAGGACATCATCTTCTTCAACTTTGTCGCCTGCTTTTACAAACCACTTTACGATTTCACCTTCGTGGATACCTTCACCGATATCAGGCAGTTTAAATTCGAATGCCAAATCATTCTACCTCCTAAGTAATTGTGTTATGTCAATTATGATTTATGGATCAAATTAAAAATTGATTACTTTTTTAGCTGTTTCAAGAATATCTTTATAAATTGGAAGCCATACATTTTCAGCTTCAGTAAATGCGTAAACAGTATCAGGTGCTGTTACACGTAATACAGGAGCTTCTAAGCTTAAGATTGCACGTTCATTAATTTCAGCAACAACGTTAGCTGCTATACCAGCTTGTTTTTGTGCTTCTTGAACAACAATTGCACGGCCTGTTTTTTCTACAGAAGCAATGATTGTTTCGATATCTAACGGACTTATTGTACGTAAGTCAACAACCTCAACAGATACACCATCTTTTTCTAATTCTTCCGCTGCTTTTAATGATTCATGAACCATTGCACCGTAAGTAATGATTGATAGGTCTGTACCTTCACGTTTTACATCTGCTTTACCAATTTCAATTGTATATTCCTCTTCTGGAACTTCTTGACGGAATGAACGATATAATTTCATGTGCTCTAAGAAAACAACAGGATCGTTGTCACGAATAGCAGAAATTAATAAACCTTTTGCGTCATAAGGAGTTGAAGGAATAACTACTTTTAATCCTGGTTGTTGAGCAACAAGACCTTCTAAGCTATCTGCATGAAGTTCTGGTGTATGTACAAATCCACCAAAAGGAGAACGGATTGTAACCGGTGCTGTCCAACGACCGCCTGAACGGTAACGCATACGTGCTAATTGACCACTTAAAGAATCCATTACTTCGTATACAAAACCGAAGAATTGAATTTCCATTACTGGACGGAATCCAGTTAAACCAAAACCAACTGTTAAACCACCGATACCTGACTCAGCAAGTGGAGTATCGAATACACGATCTTCACCAAATTCTTTTTGAAGTCCTTCCGTTGCACGGAATACGCCACCATTTACACCAACGTCTTCCCCATAAACAAGGACGTTTTCATCGTTTTTTAATTCGGTGCGTAATGCATCAGTGATGGCTTGAATCATTGTCATTTGTGCCATGGCTTACTTCGACTCCTTTGCTTTGTATATTTCATATTGCTCTTTTAAGTTATAAGGCATTTCTTCGTACATGATTTCCATCAAGTCCGTTACCTTTTGTTTTGGATATTTATCCGCTTTTTGGATTGCATCTTTGATATCTTCTTTTGCTTGTTCGATTGTTTTGTTTTCTTCTTCTTCGTTCCAGATACCTTTGTCTTCTAAGAATTTGCGGAAGCGTACCAATGGATCTTTTGCTTCCCACTCATTTTCCGTTTCTTTTGTACGATATCGTGTTGGATCATCTCCAGCCATTGTGTGTGGGCCATAACGGAAAGTTAAAGTCTCGATTAAAGTAGGACCTTCACCGTTGACAGCACGCTCACGAGCATCACGAACAGCAGCATATACCGCTAAAGGATCCATTCCGTCTACTTGCACACCTACAATACCAGCAGCAACAGCTTTTTGTGCGATAGTTTGCGCAGCAGATTGCTTTTCAACTGGAGTTGAAATCGCATAACGGTTGTTTTGAACCACGAAGATAGCAGGAGCTTTATAAGCACCAGCAAAGTTAATTCCTTCATAGAAATCACCTTGAGATGCACCACCGTCACCTGTATAAGTAATCGCAACTGCTTGTTTCCCTTTCTTTTTAAGTCCAAGAGCAACACCAGCTGTTTGGATGTATTGTGCACCAATAATAATTTGTGGTGAAAGACAATTTACCCCTTCAGGCATTTGGTTACCATGGAAATGTCCACGTGAGAATAAAAACGCCTGGTATAATGGTAGACCATGCCAAATGATTTGTGGAACATCACGATATCCTGGTAAAATCCAATCTTCTTTTTCAAGAGCAAATTGAGATGCAATTTGAGAAGCTTCTTGACCAGCTGTAGGAGCATAGAAACCTAAACGTCCTTGACGGTTTAAAGAAATGGAACGTTGATCAAGGATACGAGTATAAACCATGCGACGCATAAGCTCTTTCAATTGCTCGTCACTAATTTCAGGCATTGCCGCTTCGTTTACGACTTTACCTTCTTCATTTAAAATTTGGAATGTTTCAAACTGCTTCGAAATAGCTTCAAACTGTTTCTTACTGTCAACAACAGCGCTTTTTGTTTTTGCAGCCATCTTATAACCTCTTCCTTTCCGTTTTAAGAGTTGCCCAAATTTGAATGACTTTACATCATTTCAACTTGAACATATTTAGTATTAGTAAGAGAATTCCATTATTCACAGCAATAGGTTACCCTAAAATCTTTTGGATGACACAATTTTTTTGAATTCAACTCTTCTTACCGTTAATACCACTCATGAGATGTATAAAACGTTCTCTATGTATGGTCTATGAACTTTATAAAGTCCACACTGTATTAGTTAAAATTTTATATAAACTAATACACGTTAACAATTCATTTACAAGTTTACACTAATATTTTCTCCTCCGTCAATTAGTTTGTATAAGGATTTTTAAAGACAATTCTTTCTGAAAACTCAAATCAAATAAAACTGTATTATTACAAATGTATTATCTGTAACAGTGTTGTTGGTACAGTTGCTTCGAGGTCAACCTTTTTTCACAAATTGTTTTTCATAGTAAATCTGTTTAAAAAAAAAGAGAATGACTCTTTGTTAAAGTCATCCTCTACTCATTTTCATTTATTTCAACATCCAGTTCAGCTTGTTCATAGAACGTCATTTTTTGTTCATTATATTTCTCTGTATATTTATTGAATTCCTCATTTTGCTCCATAACGCTTTTATAAGCTGCATTAATTTTTGAAATTTGCGCATCTAATTCTTCAATAGTTAAATCCTCTTTTTGTAATATTGTATATAATTCCTTATCTAGTGTAAGAGAGGTTTCATAATTCTTGAAAAGCGTTTCATAGGATTTATATCGATCTTCCATTGTCTTTTTTAGCTGATTTGCAGATTCTCTTAATGCTTCATCTTTAATATTAGCTATATCATCAGTAATTTCTTCAAATTTTTTCTTTGATGACATAATACTATCATTCTCAGCTTTAATTTTGCTCTCACGTTCTTCAACAACCGTTATCGCTTCTTTTGACAAGATTACAACTTGATCAAATTCGGTCATACCTAAGTCCATAATTTTGTTATAAAGTTCAGATTCCTTCTTTTCAAGCTCAAGTAGTGGTTCCTGTTGTTCTTTAAATGTGTCTTCCAGTGAGGCAACCTCTTCTAATGTTTGATAGATATTTTCTTCCGGTGAGGGACCTAAACAACCTGATAGTAAAATAATACATAAAAATAGCATTAATACCGTATGTTTTTTCATCATTTTTAACAAATTCCCCCTAATCATTCAGACAGTTTCTACTATAATCTGTTCCATTTATTTGCACAATCTTTTTTTGATATTTTTGGAATTAAATGGAGAGATTTGAATTCGTCTTCTATTGTTATCAAATATATGAATACTTGTCTTTTCATTAGACCATCTTTTTAACTAAAGCTTCTTTAGGCATCTGTCTATACACTTTTACCTAAGTGACATAATGTGTACTATACGTCTCGGTATGGCGTAATGATTTCGAGGAGGTACTTACAATGCATTATTACGACTTTGGAAATCACGAAGGATGCGGAAATTATGATTACGGATTTGCAGCTCCTGTTGGCTATGGCAATGGCTTTGCATTAATAGTTGTATTGTTTATCTTGTTAATAATTGTTGGGGCAGTATATTTAGGTTGTTAATATTTGTAGAACGTGGATATCTACATTTTTGATCATCCACGTTTTCCTTTTCGTTTCTTATCCGTTCATTTATAATCTAAGTATATATTATTGTGTTATGGAGACTTTCTACATACAAAGATTAATATGTAAAAACAATAAATTTGTCACCGTGTTAAAAGGAGTGTTACACCATGATTACAATGGAAGATATTATTAGAGAAGGACATCCAACGTTAAAAGAAGTAGCAAAAGAGGTTTCTCTACCTGCATCTGATGAAGATAAACAAATATTAAAAAAGATGCTTGAATATGTAAAAAATAGCCAAGATTCTGAGATAGCTGAAAAATATGGACTACGACCTGGGATTGGTCTTGCAGCTCCCCAAATAAACGTGTCAAAACGTATGATTGCTATTCATACCTTGGACGAAAAAGGAAACCAACACAGCTATGCACTCTTTAATCCTAAGATTGTTAGTCATTCTATTGAAAAAAGTTATTTAACTTCGGGAGAAGGCTGCTTATCAGTGGATCGTGCTGTTCCTGGTATTGTTCCTCGTTTTGCTCGTATTCGTGTAAAAGCAACTACCCTCGAAGGTGAACAAATAGATGTTCGTTTAAAGGGACTTCTTGCGATCGTCTTTCAACATGAGATTGATCATTTAAATGGCGTAATGTTTTATGATCATATCGATAAAAACAACCCACTTCAAGAACCTGAAAATGCGATACCAATTGAAAGGTAAGCAAGGACAATATGTCCTTGCTTTTTTAGTTCACCTAATTATGTAACCTATCTTTCCTACCTTTAAAAGGATTTAACAACAGTAAATAATTCCCACTAATCAAAATGCAAAAGAAATGTCCCTTCTCCATATACTATAACTGCATTAATATGGGACGGCTCTTGATGAAATTAAAAAGGAGGTAATCAATTTGCTGAAAAAATTAAAAAAATCACTCCGCGAACATATAAACCAGTTACTTAAAAGAAAATTTATAGCTTAAACCTTGTCATATATGGTTTTAATGGATAAAAACAAAAATTAAAAAGTGTTCAAATATATATTCGGATAAAAAAGAACTCCCTACACTTTTGTTGATATACTTGGCTTGAATAAGAATATCGAATATAATAGAAAAAGTTAGTCTAACATTCGGTAGTTAAGGAGAGATTTGGTAAATGATTTTTAAAGTGTACTATCAAGATAAAATTACTGAGGTGCCTGTTCGAGAAAGAACAAACACTCTATATATTGAAGCAACATCTGAAGAGGATGTTCGATCTAAATTAAAAGAGCGCGGGTTTAACATCGAATTTATCACTCCAGTTGATGGGGCATATTTAGAATATGAAAAGCAAAGTGAAAACTATAAAGTATTGGAGAACTGATCGTTATGAAATTTGTAAAAAATGACCAAGTTGCAGTTTTTGCATTAGGCGGACTTGGTGAAATTGGTAAAAACACGTACGGTGTTCAGTTTCAAGATGAAATCATTCTTATCGATGCCGGAATAAAGTTCCCGGAGGATGAACTTCTTGGTATTGATTATGTCATTCCTGATTATTCGTACCTAGTTAAAAATGAAGATAAAATTAAGGGATTATTTATTACGCACGGACACGAAGATCATATTGGGGGTATTCCATATTTACTTCGTCAAGTTAATATCCCTGTTTACGGTGGGAAATTAGCGCTTGGTTTACTTCGAAATAAATTAGAAGAGCACGGCCTTTTACGTCAATCTAAATTAATTGAATTTCAAGAAGACGACATTATTAAGTTTAGAAAAACATCTGTTACGTTTTTTAGAACAACACATAGTATCCCTGACTCCTATGGAATTGTTGTCAAGACACCTCCTGGTAACATCGTACATACTGGTGACTTCAAATTTGATTTTACGCCTGTAGGTGAGCCAGCTAACTTAACAAAAATGGCTGAAATTGGCCGAGACGGTGTATTATGTTTACTCTCAGATAGTACAAATAGTGAAATCCCTAACTTCACAATGTCTGAAAGACGTGTTGGGGACAGCATCCATGAAATTTTCCGGAAAGTAGATGGACGAATTATATTTGCAACATTCGCATCAAATATTCACCGACTACAGCAAGTAGTTGAAGCAGCGGTATCTCATGGGCGTAAAATCGCAGTATTCGGTCGTAGTATGGAAGCAGCTATTCAAATCGGACAAGATTTAGGTTATATCAGTTGCCCTAAAGATACATTTGTTGATGCTCATGAAATTAATCGAATGCCAGCTCACAGAGTAACAATACTTTGTACAGGTAGCCAGGGTGAACCAATGGCAGCTTTATCACGTATTGCTAATGGAACTCATCGTCAAATACAAATTATACCTGGAGATAATGTTGTTTTCTCTTCTTCACCAATTCCAGGGAACGCACTTAGTGTAAGTAAAACAATTAATCAACTTTTCAGAGCCGGTGCTGAGGTAATCCACGGACCATTTAATGATATCCATACGTCAGGTCATGGTGGTCAAGAAGAGCAAAAACTAATGCTTCGTTTAATGAAACCGAAGTATTTCATGCCAATACACGGTGAATACCGGATGCAAAAAATGCATGCTAAACACGCTGTTGATTGTGGTGTGGAAGAAGAAAATTGCTTCATCATGGATAACGGGGAAGTTTTAGCTATCGGTGATCGTGAAGTTGGAATAGCTGGAAAAATTCCTTCGGGAAATGTATATATTGACGGAAGCGGTATTGGAGATATCGGAAATATCGTGCTTCGTGACCGTCGTATCCTTTCTGAGGAAGGTCTTGTAATCGTTGTTGTGAGCATTAACATGAAAGATTTCAAAATTGCAGCTGGGCCTGACATTATTTCAAGAGGATTTGTGTATATGCGTGAATCAGGCGATTTAATCAATGATGCTCAAACACTAATTACTAAACACTTAAATAAAATTATGGAACGTCGTACAAGTCAATGGTCTGAAATTAAAAACGAAATAACAGATACCCTTTCACCATTCTTATACGAGAAAACAAAACGTCGACCTATGATCCTTCCGATTATTATGGAAGTTTAATTAAAAATACAAAAGCCGTCACTCAAGTGACGGCTTTTGTATTTTTACCCAAGTAATCGCTTTTCAAAACGGTTGATATCTGTATCCGCTCCGATAACGATAAGGATATCATTTTTTCTAATAATCTCATTTGCTTGCGGTGAAACGATAATATCTTTATCCCTTTTCATCGCTACTATATTGATTCCATATTTTGCACGGATATCCAAATCAATAATAGAATGACCATTAAGTTTTTCATTTGCAACAATTTCTACAATACTGTGTTCATCTGACAGCTCCAAATAGTCTAATACATTGTTTGAAATAATATTATGGGCAATCCTTCTCCCCATGTCACGCTCAGGATGAACAATTCGGTCTGCCCCAATTTTAGAAAGTACTTTTTCATGATAATCATTTTGAGCTTTTACTGTGATATGTTTCACTCCAAGTTCTTTTAAGATAAGTGTTGTCAAAATACTAGCTTGTATATTATCACCTATCGCAACGATTACATGATCAAAGTTACGTATACCTAAACTTTTTAAAACTGTTTCATCAGTGGTATCTCCAACAACAGCGTGTGAAGCAATATTAGCAAATTCATTCACCTTATCTTCATCTGTGTCAATCGCCATAACTTCCATGCCTTCTTCACTTAACGCACGACAGATACTACCTCCAAACCGCCCAAGTCCAATAACTGCAAATTCTTTTCCCATAAGTACTCCTCCACATACCAACCATTAGAAAATCTCGGTTTGTTGTCAATTTGAATGGTAATAGCCAAATTTACTCCATAAGATCCTTCATAACATTTTCATGCCAAAGATCGTTTAATGCTTTCTAAAAAATCGTACCATAAATCAGAATTCTTTTACAGAAGAACTAATCATCATACAACAGGAATTATGATAAAATGGAAAGAATAAATGATGACATAACCGAAATGGTTTACATGCTTAAGTTTTGATTATTTGGTGATATTCACTGGAGGATTAGATATTGAATAAAATTAAAGCGACCATCTTCCCCTATATTATTGGTTTTTTAGGTGGATATATTTTTTATCTTTGCCACATTCCACTCGCATGGATATTAGGGCCTATGACCTTCTTGATCTTATGGCGATCTATTTTTACGGATTATGATCAATTCTCACAACCTAGTATTTTAAAAAACAGCTCTTTTATTATACTAGGAATATCTTTTGGTCTTTCTTTCACAAAAGAAACCTTTCTTCTAGTAGGACCTTATATACTACCTTTTTTAGTTGTTACAATATTATTGATTATCATTAGCGTGATAAACGGTGTCTTAATTAGTAAAATTGTCAATATCGATCGAAACACAAGTATTTTCGCATCCATACCTGGTGGATTAACTGAAATGGTTGCAGCAAGTGAATCTGTTCAAGCGAACTCATCTCTTGTAACAATTTTTCAGACTGTTAGACTTTTAACTGTCGTTTTTTTGGTACCCTTTACAATTCAACATATGTTTAGCACAAATCAAATTGCACAAACAATTGTTACTACGGATGTTAACACAAGTAATTTAGCGTTTGGTTGGTATATACTAGCTGGCTTAGTTGGATGGAGCCTTAGAAAAGTTTTACCTGCAGCATTTGTTATTGGACCACTCCTTACGACAGCTTTATTAAATATCATCGGCTTGAATTTACCTGTATTTCATGATTTTTTACTTGTTTTTGCTCAGGTATCTATCGGTGTAGGTTTTGGTTTAATGATTACATTTCAAGATCTAAAAAGCGGAGGAAAATATTGTGGACTTTATTTACTATCAACTATTTTATTAATTGGAGCTAGTTTTGGATTTGGTTATGTGTTCACTCTTATAACGGATATAGATATAGGAACGGCGATGCTATCATTCGCACCAGGCGGTCTTGTTGAAATGGTGTTAACCTCATCTACAATAGGTGCAGATCCTGCAATAGTAAGTTCCCTGCAATTCATCCGATTAATTTTTATTATTAGCTTTGTTCCTTCTATATTGAAATTCAGTATAAGTAAAGTACAAAATAAACATTTAAGTACATAAAAAGTACGCACATCTTGTTATAACCAGATGTGCGCTTCTTTTAATTTTTCACTCTATCCATTTTCAATTTACTAATTACTGCTTTTATTTGAAAATAATCGATGTGATTTGGTAAGTTTTCTTTAAGCGGCTTTAATAAATCCGCCCCAAATTCTTTAATTTTATTTTTTATTATTTCTTCTTGCTTTTCAGTAAGAATTCTTGACCAATCAATAGATTGACCTTCTTCAATAGCACGAATAATATGATTTTGAACGGTGATTTCGGTTAACTCTCGTTGTTCGCTAATTTCTTTAATCGTTACGTCTTCAATAAACAATTGAAATGTTATAAGGTGGCTTGGCGTTTTATCGTGGTTTTCAATTACTTTTTTGCTTATAACTTGAGCACTGGACTTGGTTCTTTCTACCTTAACATACTCACAAATAGCAGAAATAAATACCTCTCCATAGCGTTCTAACTTTGTTTGAGCAACACCCTTAACTTCCAGAAAATCCTCATCATTTGTTGGACATTTATTACTCATATCCCTTAAACTACTATCCGAAAATATTATATAAGGTGGGACACCTAATTCTGTTGCAAGATCTCTCCTTATTATCTTCAACTTATCAAATAATTCATCATTCACTTGGATAGCTTGAACAGTCATTTGTTCTTTTTTGAACACTTGCTTTTTCTCCACCAATACCTCTATAGCCTTCTTCGTGAGCAGTATTACAGGATATTGAGCATTTGTTAATGACAAGTATCCTTCAGCTATTAAAAAATCAATAAAATCAACAATTTGTTTTTCTGTTTTACTTTTCATAAGGCCGTATGTTGTGAGATTATGAAATTCGAATTGAGATATTCGTTTATTATTCGATCCTCTCAATACTTGTGCAACCATTGTTTTACCGAATTTCTCATTCATTCGCTTTACACATGAAAATACCATAAGGGCATCTCTGGTCACTTCAATCTTAGTACGCGTATCACGGCAATTCATGCATTTCCCACAATCCACTTCAGGGATTTTTTCACCAAAGTATTCAACTATATAGGATTGGATGCATTTTTCTGTATGACATAAGTCCACCATTTGCTGAAGCTTTTGGTATTCATGGATCTTCTTATCATGATTCAGGCTTGATTGCTCAATCAAAAACTTCTGAAGCTGTATATCTTGTCCTGCAAACAAAATAAAACATTCACTCGGTTCACCATCTCTTCCGGCGCGTCCTGCTTCTTGATAATATGCTTCAATATTTTTGGGTAGATTATGATGAATGACATAACGAACATTCGATTTATCAATCCCCATACCAAATGCATTCGTAGCAATCATAATCTGAAATTCATCAAACAGAAATTGATCCTGTTGTGCAGCTCTGGCATGTTCAGACATACCAGCATGATATTTACCGCATTCAAATCCGCTTTTCTCTAGAAAATTTGATAATTCATCAACTTCCTTGCGAGTTGCTGCATAGATAATGCCTTGTTCACTTGGATTTGCTTTTAGATATTTCAAAATAAAATCGCGTTTATTTTCACCTTTTATCACATTAAATGTTAAATTATCCCTTGTAAAACCAGTAACAAATGTATGCTCCTGATTTAGATCCAACAACTGACAGATATCTGCTGTTACTTCTTTTGTTGCTGTAGCCGTTAAGGCAACAACCAACGGTTTTATTTGTAGGATCGAAATCATATGTGCGATATTTCTATAGCTTGGTCGAAAATCATGCCCCCACTGTGAAATACAGTGTGCTTCATCAATTGCTACCATGGAAATCGGTAGAGAAACAAGCAGGTCACGAAATGAGGCAGACTCTAATCTCTCTGGAGCGATATACACGATTTTGTACTCACCTGCGCTCAATTCGATTATTCTTTCTTTCAGTTCTTCTGAGGATAAACTGCTATTTATAAAAGTAGAAGAAATACCAACACTTGTCAGTGCATCTACCTGATCTTTCATTAGAGAAATTAACGGTGATATAACAATCGTAATCCCTTCCAGTAATAATGCTGGAATTTGATAACAGATTGACTTTCCCCCACCAGTTGGCATAATAGCTAATGTATCATTGCCTGCCAATAAATTTTTTATTATATCCTCTTGTCCTTTACGAAAAGAGGTATAACCAAAGTATTCTTTTAAAAGTTCTTCTGCTTTTTGAAACATTTCATCACCCTTGTATTAATTGGTCCTATCGTTTACATAAATCTAAGTATAACACGAGAATCATTTTCCGTAATTTTAGTAATATTGAACTTTTAAATGATAAAACTACTATTTAAGGTAATCAAAACAACCAAAATATATTTTAGTTCATCGAATTATGATAGTGAATATTGTTTTTGGGTTTATTGAGAAAAAAATAACATTTATTACAGAAAAAGAAAAACTAACTCATTTCCCTCCGAATGAAGAGTATGAGTTAGTTATTAATTTATTTATAAATCCATACAGCGCCTGCCGAGTTGTCTTTTGCTTCGCCAATCACCTCAAACTTTAAGCCATGATTTGGAATAAGTCGACCAGCATCCGGGATTACAGAATCGATATACTTATTGGAATCATCAAACTTTTTCACTCCTTTGAGACCTACAAATTCGTATGCTCCACGTGTAGGAGAATCCACAAAGAAACTTGGCGTTTTATCCAATGAAAACGCAGCATCTGCAATTTGATAACGAGTACTTTGAGCTACAGTTTTCTGTCCGTTTAATGTACCATAGACCGCCTTAGGATGTGAATCAACAACACCAAGGAAACCTTGGCCCGGATGAACACCCACCCAGTTATCTGTGTAGCTTTCATCTGCGTACCAAACTAGCAAACCTGTATTATATACTGCTTCACGAGAATATGCTAAAGCTTTATCAGATCCAGCGTAGTTTCTCCACTCAAGATAGTAATGATTATTCGCTTTTGAAAACCCGTTAGAAGTAATAAATCCATCTAATGTTACTAACGCTTCACTTTCTGCATCATCTGAAAAAATTTCTGTGCCATCAGCTGTAACTGAAATGTTATCAAGAGCAAATCCTTGTGGAGCTAAGCCTCCATCTGTTACATATTCGAAAACAAGTTTAACCTTTTCACCTGCAAATTGACTCAAATCATATGTTTTTTCCACCCATTTACCATTTGTCGTTTCCATACCACCTTCAGTATTTTCATCACCGATTACGTCTAACTGAACAGTTTGTCCATCGCTTGTTACAGCATTTACATAGACATAGTCATAATCATATTCAACTTCAAACCATTGCAACGCCTTAAATTCTGCAGATGTTGCATTTGTTAAATCAAATTCCGGTGTTAGAAGATTTGTATGAAGGTCGTCACCTTTTGTGCTGTAGTAATAATTCTCCCCTCCAGCTTCATCAGGCAAGAAACCCTTAACATTTTTCTGTGGTAAATTTACTTTTACTATACCAGGGTTCTTTGATTTTGTTACACTTTGATCAATATACGATGCAATACCTAGTTTCGTAATCTGTTCATAATCTACCTCTAATATGTTTGCCCAATTACCTCCCATAGTCGTTTGGAAGAACTCCTTATTTTGCGGAGAAAAACTTGTAGGGGCTGTTCCAGCAATTTTACCATTCCAGCTTCCACCACTCATGATCGACCATGAAGCAACAGGCTCACCTTGCCCTGTATATTGTGTATCGTATTCATCTGGCAACCCTAAATCATGACCAAATTCATGTGCGAAAACACCAACGGCTCCATCCTCGGGTTGAATTGTATAGTCAAACGCACCCATTTGACCTCCCCAATAGTCAACATTAGCTTGAGATCCAGGGATAGAATAGACGCCATCTAATGTCCAGCGATGAGACCAAACAGCATCATCTCCAAGCTGTCCTCCACCCGCTTCTTGACCTGTACCTGCGTGAATAATCATAAGATGATCGACTAAACCGTCTGGTTCATTTTGATTTCCATCACCATCTAAATCGTATAAATCAAACTCATCAAATTCGGATAAATCTATTCCATTTTCAACCGCAGCATCCAACGCCTCTTTTACTAAATCACGCGGCCCCTGAGGATCCAAGTTGTCATGTCCTCCTTCAGGGTTATCATCACCATAGTCAGCTGCCTTACCTGGGACTGTCAGCCAATCTGATACCGTACCATCTACCGTATAGCTTCCACCTGACTGTTCTTCATAATATTGTTTAAACGTTTTCACTTTGTCTCCGTTAAACAGTTTGAATTCTTTATCACCAAACATTAACTTTTCATAATGCTCTCGATTAAAGTCTTCAGCATACATATATCCATCTTCTTGAACAACATTATTGTGTTTAAAATCTTCAAATTCAGTCAAAAGAACTAAAACCTTATCCTTGCGGACATCGCCATTGTAAGGTGCCTGCTTTGCTGATTTTACTTTCACTGCACCATTTGGTTTACCTTTTTTATAATTTTCATGACCTTTGCTAAGTTGTTTAGCTAGCTTGTCCTTTTGTTTTGTAAGAAAATCCTTTGTTTTCTTGTCCATTAACACTTCATCTTCATGTTTATCAGATACCTTACCAGGCTTCTCACCTTGTTTTTTCTCAACATATTCCTTTACTGCATTTTTCACTTGCTGACTACTAGCATTCTTCGAAACAAGACCTTGTTCTTTTAATGAGTTTGCTAATCTTTCTTCAGGAATAATATTCCAATCAATAGGTGCAGATTCTTGTACTTTACTCACTGCTTGGACGTTTGAACCATTAGGTAAATATGTACTAAATAAAAGTCCCCCCATAACGACCGAGCTCGCGGTAATTTTTAACGTGGTTTGCCACCGCCTGTTTTTCTCCTGTTTACCCCTATTCAATTTCCTCACTTAAATCCCCCTTCATTTAGTAGAAAGTCTTTAGAATTCAAATGATTCTACTAAAATTATTAAATACTACAACATTATTATAATCCTTATATGAATATAATAAATAGTTCGAATATTCTATTTTCTGAAAATTAAAATAAGTTCTTTTTCCCTATATTCCTCTCATTATCTAGGTCATTATAAGTAGTTTTACAACTTCAAAAATAACTTAATTTATCAATATTCCTGGCAGTTTTTCTCACGAAGAATATTACTTTGTCAGACAAACAACACGATTTCACATGGATTATTTTGATTTGGCCTCTCTACTTTAAATTACTTTAGCTTTAAAGCTTTTAACTATTAAAGAATATTATTCTAAAAAATATATTGAAAGTTAAATATTACATTTATGACAAAGGAATGACGTTCTCTTTTCAACTCGAGGAAAGCCCCCAAAAAACAACAAAGTTCTACAAACTCTATATATAAGTTATGATGAAAAGAGGTAGTATAAATTATGTTTTCAACAACTGAAATTGGAATAGATCTAGGAACAGCCAATATACTTGTTTATACAAAAAACAAAGGAATTATCCTGAACGAACCATCTGTAGTCGCTATTGATACTGTTTCGAAGAAGGTATTAGCTGTTGGTTCTGAAGCCAAAAACATGATTGGAAAAACACCAGGCCAAATTGTAGCCGTTAGACCGCTAAAAGATGGTGTTATCGCTGATTATGACATTACCACCGATATGTTAAAACATATAATGAGAATTGCATCAAAAAAGCTAGGAATGTCCGTAAGAAAACCGACAGTTGTTGTTTGTACACCTTCAGGAGCAACCTCTGTGGAAAGAAGAGCAATACAGGATGCAATACGTAGCTCAGGAGCTAAACAAGTTCATTTAATTGAAGAACCTGTGGCGGCTGCCATTGGTGCTGATTTACCAGTAGATGAACCGATCGCTAACGTAATTGTTGACATTGGCGGAGGGACTACTGAAGTAGCAATTATTTCATTTGGCGGTGTTGTTACGTGCCACTCCATTCGGATAGGCGGAGATCAATTAGATGAGGATATCATTCAATATGTACGTAAACATTACAACCTATTAATTGGTGAGAGAACGGCCGAACAAATGAAAATGGAGATTGGTTATGCATTAATTCAACATGAAAAGGAATCAATGGAAATCAGGGGTCGGGATTTAGTGACAGGATTACCAAAAACAATAACTGTCACATCTACCGAAATGCAAGAAGCAATGAAAGAGTCACTGCTACACATTTTAGAAGCAATTCGAGCGACACTAGAAGATTGCCCACCGGAATTAAGTGGTGATATTGTAGACCGTGGTGTCATCTTAACCGGAGGCGGTGCATTAATGAAGGGACTGCAAGAATGGGTAAGTGAAGAAATGATTGTCCCGGTTCATATAGCTCCTAATCCGTTGGAATCAGTTGCAATAGGTACAGGCAGATCTCTTTCTGTGATAAACAAATTACTAAGAGTAGCAAAGTAATTCAAAAATTAACAAGATAAAAGGATTAAACCTACTTCATCAAAGGAAACATGATACAAGTAGGTTTAATCCTTTTTTATTATAAATATGAGCCTCTTTTCTATCTTTCCAAGAATTTTCACAAAATAAGTTGCATCAATTCTTTTATTCATGAATACATTATATCTGGTTTACTAGTGGTAAAAAGTTATGATTTGTTTTTTATTTAATCAATAATACCTAAGGAGGTACATGAGTGAAAGATCTAAGTAGACGTTTTATCATCAGTTTAACATTAGCGGTTATTATTATGGGTGGCATGAGTGTTTCACTAGCAAATATGCCAGGTACTCCTACTGATAATGATGAAATTGTGCAAGCTGTCAGCGAATAAGAAAAAGTGAGGTTTTTAGGAAGTATGTTTATTGAACATAAAAACACTACTCAACATATCATCCCATTTTCATTTCCTATTACTGCTCTGTTTTTATTTTTTAGCGGGTGGGGAGGCTCCTATACAATTCCCGTCTTTGTTATTATTTTAATGTTTGGATTCGCATATTCATTTGTATCGATGATGAACAAAAAGGCTTTAATTGGATCGATTATAAATCTCTATGTAATCGGAATATTAATGTTTGGAGGTGCAGTATTGTATTTTATCGGGTTTGCGGCTGATATATAAAATATACATATAAAAAAAAGCATTCAAGGGGTTAATGTCTACATTACCCTACTTGAATGCTTTTAATTACTCACTAAAAGCCCGATCACCTAAAATTTTATACGTGATATCATCGGAAGGTGGATTATGCAATCCTGCCCTCACATCACGATAATACCTTTGAAGAGGATTTGAAGAGTACAAACTTTGACCGCCAACTATTCTCATTGCTAAATCAACTACTTCTACTGCTGTGTTCGTGACAATCATCTTTGTTATTGCTAAATCGTAAGCCAACTTCCCTCTCTCCTGTTGAGGTGATTCATCCCATTTATCAGCTGTGGTATATAATAATGTTCTTGCAGTCGTTAACTTAATATCTATTTCCGCGATCTTCCGCCTTACCTCTGGCACCTCTTTAATAGGATGAGGCAGGCTTGTCGGCTGATAGGTTTTTGCAAAACTAACAGCTTCATTTCTCGCAGCAAGAGCTATTCCAATGTAACAGGCTGGAATATGAAGCAGCCATCCTTGAGCTGACGGTCGCTCCTTCTTCTCTTTTCTTTCAACTAAAGCACTCTCCTGAAGGCGAACATTAGTTAAGATAAGGTCATCACTTCTTGTTGCACGCATGCCAACAGTATCCCACGTTTCTTCAATTACAACTCCCGGTGTTTCTCTAGGGATTAGAAAATCCCCGATTTCACCTGTTTCTTCAATTGTTGCAGGAACAATAAAATAATCAAGAGCTGGAGCTAATGATGTAAAGATTTTTTTTCCGTTAATAATCCAAGTATCGTTTTCTCGAACTGCTGTCGTCTCCGGTTTTCCTCCTCTCGCCGGACTTCCTGAGTTAGGTTCTGTTGCAGCACTATTAATTAATGTTTTATTTAATATGACATCTTGGCAAACACGCTTATATATCTCTTCATCCCATTTTTTTGTTGCGTGTAAATGCATCATTAACCCTAAATGCCAACCTAATGACAAAGCAGTCGCACCATCACCCTGCGCAATTTTTTCCTGAACTAATAAAAATTCATATAAACTTAATCCATGTCCCCCGAATTCTTTAGGAATGGTAAGCTGAAGGTATCCTTCTGTCTTTAATGCATCAAAATTTTCAAATGGAAATGCTCCATTCCGATCATAATAGTCTGCTCGTTTAGCGAATTCCTTAGATAACTTTTCTGTTTTCATTAGCCATTTTCTTTGATCTGATGTTTTAATAAATTGTTCATCCAAATAATTCACGTCATCACCTCGTTACTTCCTATTGTATTCATTTTCCATTCTAACTGAAAGTAATTTAACTTATGAAAGGGCTTTAACATTTCATCTATTGATTTGTTTTGTTACAATAATAATGAAATGAGTTTAGCAGTTTTTACATATTTTCCTGATAAGAAGGAGTGTTTAATTTGACAAATTTTCAAAAAAGCTTGGAGAAATATGCGGACCTTGCTGTTCGTGTAGGAGTTAATCTTCAACCAAACCAAAATTTAACAATAAACGCATCAATAGAAGTAGTTGATTTTGTTCGCCTTGTTGTAAAAAAAGCATATGAGGCAGGTGCTCGAAATGTTTATGTTGAGTGGAGCGATGATGTGATCACTCGAACTCGTTTTGAACTTGCTTCTGAAGAATCTTTAAGCGATTATCCTGAATGGAAAGCAAGAGGTCTTGAGACTTTAGCTGAAAATGATGGTGCATTTATGTCCATTATCTCTTCTGATCCTGATCTTTTAAGCGGTATAGATCCAAAGAGAATCGCTGCATCGACCAAAGCTGCCGGAATGGCACTATCAAAGTATCGAAATTATTTACAAGCAGATAAAGCTAGTTGGTCTGTTATTGCAGCTGCTTCAAAGAAATGGGCACAAAAGGTCTTTCCAAACGAACATGAAGACAAACAAGTTGAAAAGCTATGGGAAGCTATTTTCAAGACAACTCGTGCGGATCAGGAAGATCCTGTCACAGCTTGGAATCAGCATAATGAAAACTTACATACAAAAGTGGATTACTTAAATAATAAAAAGTATAAAAAGCTTCACTATAAAGCTACGGGAACAGATTTGACAATCGAACTTCATGAAACTCATACCTGGGTTGGGGCTGGAAGTGAAAATGAAAAGGGAAATTTCTTTATGGCAAATATGCCTACAGAAGAAGTTTTTACGGTACCACTACGAAATGGTGTAAACGGTATTGTGAAAAGCACAAAACCTCTAAGCTATAGCGGAAATTTAATTGATAATTTTTCACTAACATTTGAAAATGGAAGAATTGTTTCTGTACAAGCAGAAAAAGGTGAAGAAGTATTAAAACAACTTGTTGAAACAGATGAAGGTTCACACTATTTAGGAGAAATTGCATTAGTTGCACATGATTCACCTATTTCTCAATCCGGTATCCTTTTTTACAACACACTTTTTGATGAAAATGCATCAAATCACTTAGCAATCGGAAACGGTTATGCATTTTGTGTAGAAGGCGGAAAGAAAATGTCTCGTGAAGAATTAGAAAAAGTAGGTGTAAATTCCAGCATAACACATGTTGACTTTATGATCGGTTCAGCTGACATGAATATTGATGGTATCAGAAAAGATGGAACATCTGAAGCGATCTTCCGAAATGGAACATGGGCTTTTTAGTTTTATAATGGGCTGACTGTTGTCAGCCCTTTTCATAAGGAAAAACAGGACAATAGTTTATTTGTATAGATAAGGAGTTTTTTTATGAAGCAAGTCGAAGTATATATTTTATCTGGTTTTTTAGGTGCTGGAAAAACCACACTTCTTCAAAATATCCTTTCAGAGGAACAACAGAATCATCGTAAAATAGCCGTCGTAATGAATGAACTTGGTGAAGTCTCAATCGATTCAAATATGATCCCTGAAGAGACTCCTCTAAAGGAACTGCTAAATGGCTGTGTTTGCTGTACGATCCAAGGGCAGCTTGAAGTACAGTTAGAAAACATGCTTCGAGAATATGACCTCGATGCTATATATATTGAAACAACTGGTGTTGCACACCCAATCGAAGTCTTGGATGCCTGCTTGTCCCCGCTTTTCGCAGAAAAACTTGAAGTAAAAGCCATATTAACAATAGTGGATGCAAATAGGTGGCAAAATCGAACCGGTTTAAGCATTCAATTACGTAAATTACTGATCGAACAAGTTGAACATGCAGATGTTGTTCTTCTTAACAAAGTTGATTCTTTATCTGAAAGTGAAAAAGCAAAGATCGTCTCTGAAATACAATCAATAAATCCAACGGGTAAACTGTTTATGACTGAATTTGCCAGAATTCCTCTATCATCCATTCAGATAAATAAAATGAACAAGAAGCAACAACATGAACAAGCACATGTTCACAATCATCTTCACCTAAGAAGCTATGTACATACTTTTGCTAATCCGATCGATTTAGAAAAATTTGAAGATTTTTTGAGAGAGATGCCTGATACAATCTTTCGTATAAAAGGCTATATTCGTTTTAGTCATTCAAAAGAATCATTTCTTTTTCAATATTCCTACGGTATGCCTCTATATATGAAGGAGCCAGTGAATCGAAAACAAACTCTTGTATTTATTGGAGAAAACTTAGATCATTCCATGTTACAAAAGCAGCTAAATACTCTAGTGATTTAAGCTCAAAACAAATAAGCCAAGCGTCTATGTTTAGATGCTTGGCTTATTAAAACATTTTTTAAATGTAAAGTTCTTTCACTTGTTTTTGAACTTGTTCATCTTCAAGAAATTCATCGTATGTCATTTGTTTATCTACAGTCCCGTTTGGTGTTATTTCGATGATACGATTTGCAATTGTTTGGACAAATTGGTGGTCATGAGATGTAAAAATCATTGCACCTTTATAAACTGTTAAACCATTATTTAACGCTGTAATAGATTCTAGATCCAAGTGGTTTGTAGGCTCATCTAATAACAGGACATTCGCTCCGCTTAACATTGCTTTAGATAGCATGCAACGAACTTTCTCTCCCCCGGATAAGACGCTTGGTTTTTTCAATACTTCTTCTCCAGAAAATAACATTCTTCCCAAGAACCCGCGTAAAAAGCTTTCACTTTGATCATTTGGAGAATATTGACGCAGCCAATCGACTAATGTTGGCTCATCACCTTTGAAATACTCTCCATTGTCTTTTGGAAAATAAGCCTGTGACGTCGTTACACCCCATTTAAATGTCCCGCTATCAGGCTCCATTTCTCCCGCTAAAATTTTAAATAATGTAGTAATCGCAATCTCGTCACGACCAACTAACGCAATTTTATCTTCCTTGTTCATAATAAAGCTTATATTATCTAAAACTTTTACTCCATCTATTGTTTTAGATAATCCTTCTACACGTAATACATCGTTTCCGATTTCACGTTCTGGTGTGAAGTTTACATATGGATAGCGACGGGAAGAAGGTTGAATATCATCTAGGGTAATTTTGTCTAATAATTTTTTTCTTGATGTTGCCTGTTTTGATTTAGATGCATTCGCACTAAATCTAGCAATGAAGTTTTGAAGTTCTTTAATTTTTTCTTCTTTTTTCTTATTTGCTTCCTGGCCTAATTTTAATGCTAATTGACTTGACTCATACCAGAAATCATAGTTACCAACATAGATTTTGATCTTAGAAAAATCAAGATCAGCAATATGTGTACATACTTTATTTAAGAAGTGACGGTCATGTGATACAACGATAACCGTATTTTCAAAGTTAATAAGAAACTCTTCCAACCACTGAATTGCATGAATATCAAGGTGGTTTGTCGGCTCATCTAGTAACAGAACATCAGGTTGGCCAAATAATGCCTGTGCTAATAAAACCTTGACCTTATCTCCACCCGTTAGTTCAGCCATTTTTTTCGAATGAAGCTCTTCAGTAATTCCCAGACCTTTTAGAAGTATAGCTGCTTCACTTTCAGCTTCCCATCCGTTTAGTTCGGCAAATTCTCCTTCAAGCTCAGCTGCTTTCATTCCATCTTCATCTGTAAAATCTTCCTTCATATAGATCGCGTCTTTTTCTTGCATAACCTCATAAAGACGTTTATGCCCCATTATGACTGTTTTTAGAACTTCAAACTCTTCGTATTCAAAATGGTTCTGTTTTAATACCGCTAATCGTTCCCCCGGTGCCATACTCACATCACCAGTTTGAGCTTCAATTTCCCCTGATAATATTTTTAAAAATGTCGATTTTCCAGCACCATTAGCACCAATTAATCCATAACAGTTACCAGGTGTAAATTTAATATTTACATCTTCAAAAAGCTTTCGATCACCAAATCGTAAGCTAACATTTGTCACTTGAATCATATAACTCCTCCATTAATAAAGGGTTGTCTACCCTATTTCTTTAAAAGTAAGTATTTTTACTACTATATATACTTTTATGGACATGCCTATTATAATGGATAATCATAGTGATAGCAATGAATACAACAAATCAATCCACTCTTAGAAAAAAGAAGATTTTTTAATAATACCTATTCACTATTTGCTTTTCCCTTTTATTTCTGTTATGATAAGTAAGAATTATTTTTGTTCGGTCTGTAAGGAAAGAATAAGTGGTTTAAACTTTTCGCCTTTGATATCTAATTGAGCAAGGATAGTAATAAAACGTGGAATTTCCACACAGGAGGCAACAATTATGCAACAAGGTACAGTAAAATGGTTTAACGCAGAAAAAGGTTTCGGTTTCATCGAAGTTGAAGGTGGAGACGACGTATTCGTACATTTCTCAGCTATCCAAGGCGAAGGATTTAAATCTTTAGACGAAGGTCAAAAAGTTTCTTTTGACACTGAGCAAGGTCAACGCGGTCTTCAAGCAGTTAACGTTACAAAATTATAATTAACTGATTGATATAAGACATGAAGGTCTCTATTTTAGAGGCCTTCTTTTTTTTATAAAAAATCCGCCGAGTTATAGTTATACTTATACTCAACATTTAAAATCATTCATTTAGTCGATTAATCTTCGAAATTTCTTGAAAATAAAAAAGCCACTCAAAAATGAGTGGTCGAAGTCTTGCTACAAGTATTAAAATGGTACCTCTAGCATACCACATAATTAAAAATAAACCTAATTCTTATCCTTCCTTTTACTCTATTCCTCTTTTTAAGTATATTTCATCTGAAATTTGTTAACGATTTTAGGGTATAGAATGGAGGTTTACATTAATGTTTTCAACACGTGGGGATGCACATAAATTATACTTGAAATTTAAAAGGATATCAGACAACGGTGAACCATTACATGAATTAAATGAACTAAGAGAAATATCTACTATGAAAACATTTTATAAAAAAATCGATACCGCGACTTTGGAGAAAATCTATTATCGAATGTTAAAAGAAAAAAATGGAATGGGAATGATACCTGTTTTTGTTTCGGCAGGACCATGGCTGCTGTTTCTATTCTCCAAACAACTTCAAGAATTTTTATTCACAAACGGAAGTATGCCATTTTTTATTTTCATTACAGTTTATCTGTCCATTTTAATCCTTAGCGTTATCTTACACTTTAGAGAAAAGGCATGGGCAACCATACATTTGACCTTAATTGAGCATATTCTGGAAGGTCGGAATAACAGCTTTATTTAAAAAAGCATGCATAGTTTGCACGCTTTTTTAGATTGCAGCTTTTTTATTTTTCCTAAAAACAATAATGGAGAATATAATCCCGGTCACGATTGTTGTTAAAGTTGATATCATGGCATTCACATTTGTCGTGACAAACAAGGAAGGAATATCACCATATACAGTGTCCTCCATTGTTAAAAATAGACAGAGAAACATATTATTTGCTGCATGAGCACCAATTGAAAATTCGGAACTATTTGTTTTGATAGAAATATAGGTCCATATAAAGCCCATAGAAAGGTAATCTAACGCAACCCAAAATGCTCCATATTCCATCTCAGGATTAAAGAAATGAAGACTTCCAAAGATTCCACCAACAATAATAGTTAAAATAATTGGATTTTGTGTAAATTTCCCTCCCCACTGCAGTAAAAAGCCCCTAAACAATAATTCCTCGGAAGTTGTTTGAATAGGTACAAGGAAAATAACAGCTACTAATAACCATAGAAACCTCGACAAATCAAAGTCATTCAAGTGATAATCATTAGGAAAAATTATAAAATCAATAAAAGAAAAAACACCCAGAATTATAAGGAAAACCAGAAAGCCATACCCAATTTTTCCCCAATTAAGCTTATCGGCTGGGGTAATGATCGAAATAAATCTTCTTTTTAATATAAATTTAACAGCAATAAATAACCCAATAACCAATAAGATACTCTGAAGATGCAATAAATAAAGGTCTACAAGCGGATCTGTTACTAAACCTGTTTCGATATCAAGAAGGCCAGGGTTTATGACTTCACCAATGATTAAAGCAACTATGTATGCAAGAGTACCTAAAATAACCATAAAAGCTAATATAACAAGAAGTGAACTAATATAGCGTTTATGAGAATTTTTTCCTTCTTCAATTTTTATAAAATTTTGACTCATCATCAATCTCCTTCATGAATGTTTTATCTTACTAATTTTAACTTAGTTTTACATAAATTAACATCATAAAAGATTTTAGCTCCGTTTACTTTTTTTCATTAAACATTCAAATGATCTAACGATGCTCCATGTATGTTCATTTACTTTACCAAAGTCTTCAATATCCCAATATAAACTTAGGATAGAATGGCAAAAGCCCCATAAAATGATTCGATCTTTTTTTAAAAGTAATTGGTCAACTAGTATGTCAATCCGCCTTTCCAAAACCTCTAAATAATTCTCCGAAGGTACTTTATTCAAGAGAAATTGAATAACATCATATTCTCTTTCTCCAATTAGGCCTTTAGGATCGATAGCAATCCATTTATGATGATTTGAGAATAAAACATTATGATGATGAAGATCACCATGAAGCAAAAATAACTTTTCAATTGAACTTGTAAGTTCTGAGAAAATTATTTCTGCTTCAATTAACATATCAGCTGTAATCGGTCCAATTCCATCCTTATGATGGAAACGAATCTTTTTAAACTCTTCTTCTCTTTGAAAAATAGTTAATATTGAACTTTTTGGTGGAACATCAGTCCACAAATTTTTCATAACATTCGCCATAATGAATGTTGCATCTTCATCATTGTTAACGGTATATAGCTTTTCTCCCGGCGAAATATGTTCCAAAACTATTATCCCTTTATCAACCTCTACATCTAGTAATCTTACTATCGTACTACTCTGTAAATAGGTTAACGCCTCAACCTCTTGTAAAAATTCTTTTCCATGGGGCACAACAAATTTTACAACAATAAAACTACCATCTTTTTTTACTGCAGGAGCAACAAAATTATAAGATAATTCATATGGTTGGAGAATGTCACAATCCCATTTTAATTCACAGTAACGCTTTAAGTCATCAAAATCTTCTAGCCATTTATCTCCTTTTTGCTTATGAATTGACTTTATAGTCCTGACAAACTGATCTGGTAAATAACTCATCGCTTCCCCCATAACTTTTATTTAACTATATATTCGATATCCTTCTCTACAATCCTTTTCGTCTTAAATTGACCGTTATTGCCAAAAGATACGATTTACTTAAACAAAAAAACAAACTATGGTAAAATAGATTATCTTAATCATATGAGGAGCCGCAACATGAAATTACATACACTTATTGAATATTGTTTACTTATTCTTTTTTCCGGAATTTATTTTGCATTTCTTGGCTTTCAATCAAATGGAATTACCTTTATTATAGGTGTAATCTTTATTTACATCATTATCACATTGTTATTGAAACGGATTCTCCCGCATTACCATATCGAAAATAAAAAACTTTCAATATTAGTAAGTGTCGCTTTAATAAGTGGAAGTGTATTTATTACAATGCTTGTTTTAACGATTTTAGCAACTTGATGATAAACTATTCTTCTGTATTTTCAGGTGGTTCTTCTTGCTGTCTTCGCTTTCTTTTTAAAATGAACCAAATGACAATAAGAATGCCACCTAACACAATTAATACTGGTATACTACCTACAATAAATACAATAACTGAAGAAATGGCTCTTATGACGAAATTTAGAGTTTCCATGAATTGCTTTTTCGTTTCATTCCATGTATTTAAGTCATTGTTTTCAAGATCGGGAACATTGACCTTACTCTCTTGTATATGAATTGTTATGGTTGCTAAACTTACCTGATTATCTAAATAATTCATTCTACCTTTTATTTGTTCTATTTCTTCCTGAACAGCAGCTAAATCATTTGATATTTTTAATAGGTCCTCTGTTTTTTCTGCTTTCTCCATAAATTCAAGTAAACGCTTTTCAACCACTTGTTTTGATTTAAGTCTTGATTCCAAATCTACATATTCTTCTGTCACATCTTGACCATTTATGGATTCATCAATTACTTTTGTACTTTCACTTTCAACAGTCTTTAAAAATTCTTGGAATTTTTCTTGTGGAATTCTTACCGTAATTGTCCCTTCCATTAATTCATCTTCTACTGAATATGAATTTGTACTTACGATATAACCGTTATTTGTTTGTAGTTCCTGTTGGATAGAGGATATAGCTTCAGTATAGCTGTTAACTTGAATAGAAAGGTTTGCTGTATAAATGACCATTCGATCACTCATATTTGTTACCTGAGAATTAGTTTCCGTTTCCTTTTGTTCAGCAGGATCTGACGTTAACTCTGCCTTGTTTTCTGTTTCAACTGTCTTTTCTTCTACAGCATCACCTTCAGATGCATAATTAGCTTGACCTGCTTGACTGTCTTCGCTAGAAGTATTGCTGCATCCGCCAATAACCATCGCTAGTAAAAATGAACATATGATAAACATCCAACTTTTCATTACTCAACACTTCCCTTATAGGTTGTAATCTCTTAGAAGTAGACGTATGGAAAGCTCAAATGTTACAAAAATGTGAAAAAAGAACAAAAGCGCAAGCTCCTTGATCAGCCTCGGGCAAATAAGACGCAAATGAATAGAAGATGTTCTTTGTCTTCAATTCATTTGTGGCTAGACCCTAGAGGAGCTAGGCGCTGGAGCTGGATGTCGCACACTTATCCACAGTTCAAGAATTTTATAATTTCCTAGACGATTAAAAAGCCGACACCTATAGTATCGACTCCTTGTTTTACTCTGTTTTTTGAAAATGATCAAATGGATAAAAAATGAATTCAGACTTACCAAGTATCCGGCTTGATTCAATAAGACCCAATCCGTTTCGACTATCCATGCTATTTAAACGATTATCGCCCATCACAAAATAACTTCCTTCAGGTACTTCAACCTCTTCAAAGTCTCCTGTTAACATCATTCCTAACTGGTCAGCTTCTTCACGATTTTCTGTTAAATAAGGTTCCTCTATAAGCTGATCATTCACATATACTTGTCCTTCTTCAGCACGAACCTTATCACCTGGTAATCCGATTATCCGCTTTACATAACGAATATTTTCTTCTTCACCATCAATAATAACAATATCTCCCTTATTAACTTCACCGATAAATTTTAATGTTTTATTTACAAATAGACGATCACCATCATGTAATGTAGGGTCCATTGATGAACCTTCTACAAGATACGGCTCAAATAGAAAGAAACGAATAATCATTGCAAGCCCCACTGCTAAAACGATGGCCTTAGTCCATTCCCATATTTTAGATTTTGTTGTTTCAGTTTCTGTTTGTGACATGAAAAGTCCTCCTAAATTCAATCCTCTTCTATATTATAACTCTTTATATGCCTATTTGTTAAATATTTAAAAATCCTTTATCTTATATTGAATGATACTTCAGAAAAGAATATATAACCATAAAAAACAAGCCCTAATAGTTTTACTAGGGCCTGCTTCTTAATATTTTATTTGGTTAGTCAACAACCTCCAGCTCTACATCAATATTTCCTCGTGTTGCTTTTGAATAAGGGCAGAATTCATGAGCTTTATCAACCAGCTCCTTTAGCTTTTCTTTTTCAATGCCTGTCCCTTTTACTTGTAAGGTAACCCCTATTTTAAAACCATCATCTGTATCATCTTTCATTAAAGATACATTTGCTGTTACTTCAGATTCGAAATGAACTTTTTCTCTTTTTGCCATTAATTGGAGGGCACCATCAAAACATGCAGAATATCCTGCTGCAAATAATTGTTCAGGATTTGTAGCATCAGGATTTTCTTTTGCCTGAGATGAACCAGGCATAGCTAATTTTAAGTTAATTTTCCCATCAGAAGACTCTACTCTTCCATCTCTACCACCTACAGCTTTTGCAGTTGATGTAAACATTGGTTCTGACATGAATATTTTCCACCTTTCCATTTTCTTTAGTTTGACCATTACTAGAATGTACCCTATTTTACGAATTCCTAATCAAAAAAGCTGATTTGTTTCGAGTTTATCCGAGACAAATCAGCTTTTTTATTATTCCTTAACTGGTTTTTTCAAAACCCCAAGCATTATAGCTGTTATAACTGCACCAATCACAATGGCAAGAAGATATAAAAATGGATTTCCCTCTACCAATGGAATAACAAATGCGCCACCATGAGGAGCACGTAAACCATTTCCAAAAAACATTGCTAACGCCCCGGCAACAGCTGAACCTGTTACAACTGAAGGAATTACACGGCCCGGATCTGCTGCTGCAAACGGAATTGCCCCTTCCGTAATAAAGGAAACACCCATTATATAACATGTAATACCTGATTGACGTTCACGTTTTGTAAATTTATTCTTAAATAAAGTTGTTGCTAAAGCGATTCCCAGCGGAGGAACCATACCACCAGCCATTACTGCCGCATGTGGAGCAAAATTTCCTGAATCAATCATCGCAATACCAAATGTAAAAGCAGCTTTATTGATAGGACCACCCATATCAATTGCCATCATTCCACCCAACAATAATCCAAGTAATACTAAGTTTCCAGTCCCTAATCCACCTAAGAAATCACTAATTCCAGCATTTAAAGCACTTACAGGTTTGTTTACCACAAAGAACATAATCATACCAACAGAAAGGATACTTAATACAGGGTATAACAAAACAGGCTTGATTCCCTCTAAAGATGCAGGTAATCCTGAAAGTACTTTCTTTAAAAGAACAACAATGTATCCTGCTAAGAAACCAGCAATTAATCCACCTAAAAATCCTGCCCCACCTTGAGCTGCCATAAATCCACCAACCATACCGGGTGCTAAACCAGGGCGATCAGCAATACTTAACGCGATAAATCCGGCTAATACCGGCACCATTAAACCAAAGGCATTTCCGCCGCCAATCGTATTTAAAGCTTCTGCAATAACATTATGTGAAGGGTCATTAGGATCTGAAGCATGAATGCCAAATAAGAAAGATAGTGCAATGAGAATACCTCCACCAACAACAAATGGAAGCATGTTTGAAACACCATTCATTAGATGTTTATAAAAACCTGTTCTTTCACTGCTGCCCTCTTCTTTTCGCCCTTCACCTGTTCCTTTATATATAGGAGCATCTTGTTTAACAGCTCGATCTAGAAGTTCCTTTGTTTTACGAATTCCGTCTGCTACAGGAACGATGATAACATGCTTGCCTTTAAAACGTTCCATTTCAACTTGCTTATCTGCCGCAACAATAATGGCGGTTGCTTCTTCAATTTCTGACGCTGTTAAAACGTTTTTCGCTCCACCAGAGCCATTTGTTTCAACCTTAAAAGAAAGATTCATTTCTTTTGCTTTTTCTTTTAACGCGTCTGCTGCCATATACGTATGGGCAATTCCAGTTGGACAAGCAGTAACTGCAAGGATTTTCCCTTTACTAGTACCTTGTACATCTCCATCCTCATCTTGAACATCGTATTTGTCGATAGTAGCCAAAACTTCCTCAACTGATTTTACAGCCATTAATTGATCTCTAACTTCTTGTTTCATTAAAATACTGGATAATTTCGACAATGCTTCTAAATGAGTATTGTTCGCACCATCTGGAGCTGCAATCATAAAAAATAAATAGCTGGGCTGACCATCTAATGACTCGTAATCAACACCATCAACTGATCGGCCAAAAACAATGGACGGTTCTTTAACAGCTGCAGTTTTAGCATGTGGGATGGCAATCCCATCACCAATGCCTGTTGTACTTTGCTTTTCACGATCTAATACAGCCTGTTCGTAAGCAGCCTTATCAGAAAGCTTGCCTGCGCGGTCTAACACTTCCACTAATTCATTTACAACATCGATTTTTGAAGATGATTCGATGTTTAGTTTAATTGTATTTTTAGTTAATATCTCTGTAATCCTCATCTTACTTCCCCCTCTATAAAGTCTTTACATCTATCTGAGGCAATAGTTCTTCCATCTTCTCTTTTGTACAAAGCTCGAGTGAAAAAGCTGTTGCACTTCCCGAAGCTACTCCAATCTTAAAAGCCTCTTCAATTGGATGATTTGTAGAATAGGCACTTATAAAACCTCCAACTACAGAATCTCCTGCCCCAACTGAATTCAACACTTTCCCTTTTGGAACATTTGCCACAAAGCTATTTCCTTCAGTTACAAGCAATGCACCTTTTTCAGCTAGTGACACAATTACATGTTGAACTCCTTGAGAGACCAGCTTCTTCGCGTATACATGTGCTTCTTCCACCGTTTCAATTTTTGTATCGAATAATTCGCCCAACTCATGATGGTTTGGTTTGATTAAGAAAGGTTTTCCTGACACAACTTCTTTCAATGCATCTCCTGAAACATCTGCAACAACTTTTATCTTTTTTTCATTACAAATATCCATAATTCTCTTATATATGGAGGATGGTAATGTGCCAGGAATACTTCCTGCTAATAAAACAATATCATGACGATCCATGTCTTCAAATTGCTGTAAAAACTGATCTAATTGCTCATCTGACACACTTGGACCTAAACCATTGATTTCTGTTTCAACATCGGTTTTTAATTTAATGTTGATTCGTGTATCACCAGATACTTTTACAAATTGATGATTAATTTTCTCAGCAGTTAAAAAATCTTCAATAAAAGCACCTGTAAAACCACCTAAAAACCCTATTGCCTTAGATTCTACACCTTGTCGTTTCATTACTCTTGATACATTAATTCCCTTTCCACCGGGAAACTTAGAATCATCTGTCATTCTATTCAAAGAGCCAAGTTCAAATTGTTCCAGTTTAACAATGTAATCCACCGAGGGATTTAGCGTAACAGTATAAATCATGAATTCACTACCTTTATTGCTTTATTTTTTTATATGGATAAAGGTTTTTTCTTCTTATATCCATTACAGGTAATTTGTAGTTTCTCAATGCAAATAATTTTGTAAGCGAATTCACCGCTTACTTACACCTTATTATACTTTCACTTTCAGTCAAAATCAATCGAAAAATCTCAAAAACTATCAATTTTTTATATCTATATAATATTTTATCAGTCACAAACAATCATATTTCAGAATTTAAATACTATTGCTACTATATAAACGTTGGATATCACAAACTTTCGAGCAATTTCCTTATTAATGAAAAACAAAAAACCTCACACAGAAATTAATCTGATTGTGAGGTACCCTTAATTTATTCAAATTTATTCATAACGTAAAGATTCTATTGGACTTAATCGGGCTGCTTTATTTGCAGGAAGCATGCCAAACACAATTCCGATAATCATGGAGAAAAGCAGTCCACCGACAACAACTTCCCACGAAATCAATGGTGGCCATCCAGCAAAAATGGATACGATATTTGCTGCCACAGCACCTAAAATTATACCTATAATCCCTCCGATTAGAGTGAGGGTAACAGATTCAATTAGGAACTGGGTTAGAATTTGCCGCTTTGTGGCACCCAGTGCTTTTCGTATTCCAATTTCCTTCGTTCTTTCTGTTACAGAAACAAGCATAATATTCATAACACCAATCCCTCCAACAACAAGGGATATTCCCGCAATTGAGCCAATGATTAATGTCATTATTGTTGTAATTTGTCCTATTCCTTCTGCCATTTCTTCCATATTAAACACTTTGTATGACTCTTCTGTATTATGTGAGGTATTTAGTAGAGTTGTTGCCTTCTCGCCAACTTCTTTCATCACATCAGCATTCATTGCTTGTAATGTTACTTGGTTATATTCATTTTTACCAAAAGAATTACGGAAAGTGTTCCAAGGAATATATACTTCCATAGCTCCAAAGGCAAATAACCCACTAGGTTTTTCCAATACTCCAACAATTTCAATTGGCTGACCTTTAACCCAAATAACCTCACCTATTGCAGACTTATCATCGAAAATTTCTGTGCTTAGCTCATGGCTAATAACACCTACTCTCGTTCCTCCTATATATTCACTTTCTAATAGGTTTCTGCCAGATTGAACATTTAAATTATTCACTTCCATATATGCTTGGTTTACACCATAAACACTTGTATCAGCTGTTTCTTCACGGAAACTTGTTTGAAAATATTCGGTTGATGATGCAACGACTTTTTTCACTTCAGGAATCTCACTTAATGCATTTACATCATCTTGGGTGAAAGCTGCATTCATATAGGCATTTGGGTTTGATAACATTTCTTCTTCACTTGGTTCATAATATACTTCTATAGTATTCCCCGGGCCTGTTATCGAAGTTTTTAATAATTGTTCGCCCCCCTGTCCTATTGCCACAACAAGGATGACTGACGCAACACCAATAATGATCCCTAGCATAGTTAAAATGGAACGTAATTTATGAGCGAGAACTGAGCTTAATGCCATTTTAATATTTTCCATTAAACTCATCTATACTCTCCCCCGCTCTTCATCAGAGAGAATAATTCCATCTCTAACTGTGATAATTCGATTTGCGTAATCTGCAACCTCTTGTTCATGGGTAACAAGGATGACAGTGGTACCTTCTTTGTTCAATTGTGTAAATTGCTCCATAATGGAAATACTTGTTTTGCTATCCAGAGCACCTGTAGGCTCATCAGCCAAAATAATTTTCGGTTCATTCACGATTGACCTGGCTATAGCAACCCGTTGTTTTTGTCCACCAGATAATTCATTTGGCAGGTGATTCATTCTTTCACCTAAACCTACCTTTTCAAGAGCTTGTTTTGCTCGTTCCTCCCGCTCTTTCTTCTTGTACCCGGCATAAACCATTGGAAGTTCCACATTTTTCAAGGCAGATAACCTGGGTAATAATTGAAATTGTTGAAAAACAAATCCGATCGAGAGGTTTCTTACTTTTGCAAGCATTTCATCCTTGTATGTTGAGATGTCCTCTTCATCTAAAAGGTAGGTTCCTGAAGTGGGATTATCCAGACAACCTATTACGTTCATTAAAGTTGATTTTCCAGAACCCGATGGACCCATAATGGCAACAAATTCTCCATTATTAATCGTAAGATTGATATTTTTTAACACGGCTAACGTATCTTGACCTACTTTATAGCTTTTTGTAATTGATGTTAACTCAATCATTTTTCGTTCACTTCCAAGTTATCCCGGACTTCTTCTGAAGGGTTAAGAATGACTTTTGATCCTGATTTAAGACCTGATTTAATTTCCATATACTCATTACTGGCTGTTCCAGTTTCGACCTCATTATATACGGCTTTTCCTTCTTCAACGGTGTATACGTAGTAGTTTTCACCATCCTGTTTTACAGCCTCTAGTGGCACAGCTACTGCAGAGCGTTTCTCTGTTTCAATATCCATAATTAGCTTAAATCCGGGCTTAGCCTCAATATTTTTATCATCAATAGAAACTTCAATTGAATATTGAACAGCCGTTTCTTCACCTGATATCGCTGTTTCACTTTGTACTGGTAAATAGCTAACTTTCGCTACTTTTCCCTTCCATTCCTTGTCAGCAAGTACATCTGAACGCAAAGTAACGGCTTGCCCTTCATTTATTTTCAAAGAATCATATTCCGATATTGTCCCTTTCACCATTAATTCTTCCGAATTACCTATATGTAAAATAGGAGCTTGTGAAATCCCTTTTATCGCGTCTTCATTAATAGTAAGAACTGTTCCAGCACTTTCACTTTTGACGACAAGATCTTCAAGCTTATTTTCAATCGTTTCCTTTTGAAGTAGAATCTGCCTTGCATCAAGATCTGCGACCTTTAAATCCGTCTTAAGCTGATCGCGTTCAGCATCAATTTGCTTTTCAGCTTCCTTTTCTCCTACTTGTTCCTTTAAATCCTTTTCTTTATCATCTAAATCATCAATTTGATCTTTAATTCGATTAATTTGTAAATAGGAGGATTCAAGGGAAAGCGCATTTTGTTCTTTTTCTAATTGCAACTGTTCGTTTTCATATTTTATTAATGGGGTGTCCTCAGCTACCTTATCACCTTCTTTTACAAGGACCTCGGCTACCTCACCATTTTCAGGCACATAATAGACAAAGTTTTCATGACTTAAAGAAAGTGTACCGGGAACCATCACATTCCCGGTCAATTCGCGTTTCTCTACAGTCTCCGTCTCCACTGAAAGGACTTCCTGATTTGATGCCCTGTAGATGTTTACTCCAACTAATAGTATGATCAAAGACACTACAGCAATTGAAATCCAAACTTTTTTCTTCATTAAAATTGTGCCAGCCCTTCTAAAGCTCCAGAGGCTGCAGCAAAGATAAGACCTAATACAAAGAAGATAATTGTAATTGTATATGCTGCCGGTTTAGAAAGTTGCGCTACTTTCACTAGACCGATTCCAAGTAAAATATAATACCAGATTTGAAATACCTCGATTGCACCTAAAATACCACCCATAACACCTTCAGCACCTACAAAACTGTTAAGACTTGTAACCATAACCATTGAATCTGATCCAATAGCATAAATAATAAGCTGGTTTAATACTTGCCCAATAGCTGAAATAAAACTTGTAAAAATGATTAATGAAAACATTTGTTTAAATGTAACTGGTGACTTAGCGATCTTCGTGATTCCAAATAATATACCACCAACAATTAAATATCCAATCGGTGTACCGAACAATGCTCCAATGCCACCGAAGATAATCCCAAACATTTTTGAAATTTCTATTTGATCAGCCGGCATTCCTTCCATGCCCGGCATTGTTGCGTAATCAACATTTAAAGCGGCTAAAACACCCACAAGCGCACCTAAAATAGAAAGAATAATTAAAGGAATCCAAATTGTCGGTTTTTCACGCATTCTTTCAAACTGTTCCCCCGGTTGAAAAATCATTCCAAATAATGATGGTTTCTTTGTTTGTATAGTTTCTTGTTCCATCTTTTTTCCCTCCAAAATATATTTTCATATACTTATACGAGGGTGATTGGAAATAGTTTCATAAAATAGGTGTTTATTTGAAAAAAGTTTCTGAGAAACTAATTTCCATTAAAAAAACTCTTAAGTACCATCACCTATATAACCTTCAAATATACCTTCGTGAAGTTTATATAGGAAAACGAACTTAAGAGTATGAACCTATCTATTTTCTTGGAAACTATTTTCTTCTTTATACAAATCTTTTCTTGCGACACCCGATTCATGAGCAGCTTTGACAACTGCTTTTCTAACTTTTTCAACAACCTTTTGATTAAAAACACTTGGTACAATATATGTTTCACTTAATTCATCATCTGAAACAACGTCCGCGATTGCTTTTGCTGTAGCAATCTTCATCTGTTCATTGATTTCTGAAGCCCGGCAATCTAATGCACCTCGAAAAATGCCTGGAAAGCATAAAACATTATTAATCTGATTTGGATAATCAGAGCGTCCAGTGGCCAATACTTTTACATACGGTTCTGCAATTTCCGGATCAATTTCCGGATCTGGATTTGCTAATGCAAATACAATAGGATCCTTTGCCATTGATTGAACGTGCTCTACTGTTAAAACTCCCGGTGCAGATACTCCGATAAAAACATCAGCACCTTTAATGACATCTGTAAGCGAACCCTTTAAGTTATCCGGATTAGTCATCTGAGAAAAGGCTGTCCAGTTTTGATTTTCATAGGATTCATTTTTGTTGAGGGCACCTATGCGATCAACTCCAATAATTTGACGGACACCTGCTGCCAGTAACATTTTGGCACAAGCTGTCCCTGCAGCTCCCACTCCATTAAGAACAACTTTAATTTCTTCTATATTCTTTCCTGTCAACTTCAATGCATTATAAAGCCCTGCTAACAATACAACAGCTGTACCATGCTGATCATCGTGAAAAACAGGAATATTTAATTCAGATTTAAGTGTTTCCTCAATTTCAAAGCACCTCGGTGAAGAAATATCCTCCAAGTTTATACCGCCAAATACAGGTGCAATCGCTTTAACAATTTTTATGATCTCATCAGGATCTTTCGTGTCAAGACAAATTGGAAATGCGTCAACATCTGCCATTTGCTTAAACAGCATTGCTTTCCCTTCCATTACCGGCATCGCAGCCAATGGACCAATATCACCTAGGCCTAATACGGCTGTACCATCTGAAACAACCGCAACCGTATTTCGCTTTATTGTTAATGAGTGAGCTTTTTGCGGTTCCTCTTCTATCGCACGACAAACCTGTGCAACACCTGGAGTGTAGACTCTTGATAAATCATCGCGGTTTTTAATAGGATTTTTTGGTGTAACTTCAATTTTCCCTCCAAGGTGCAAAAGAAATGTACGATCGGAAACCGAAATGACTTTTACCCCTTTTAGTAACCCTAGAACATCCATTACATTTTGACCATGTTTCTGATTTTTTACTGTTATCGTAATATCTCGTACTGTTTGGGTTTTGCTTGTAGAGATCACATCAATCCCTATTATATCTCCGCCAACTTCACCTATTACTTTTGCAATTTCACTAAAGGTAATTAAGTTTTTTTGAAAATGCAATCGAATAATAATATTTGTGCTAGCATTACTTAATTGTGACATCTCTGACCTCCATATCTTTTACTTTTAAAGGGGGATATTCAAAAAAATGATACAAAACTTTCGTTGTAAGCGTTTTAAATATCCTATTCCCATTTTAGTACAAATTTTATAAATTGTAACTGTTTTCTACTTGTTTATCTAAAAACTAATTTTTACAAACAAAAAACCGGCACCCTTTTTGTTAAAGGGTGCCGGTATCATCATTTTATGGATGAACAGCTTCTAAAATTTGATCATTAAAATAGACAACATGTGAGAGAATGGTTTGACCTTTCATCTTCTTCAAAGATTGTTTTGCTTCTTCTTCATTATCAAACTCATACATTTTAATATTCTCTTCATCATACAAGGTTATGACCCACATTTTCCTGTTGTGCCTCCAATAATTAATGGATTTAAAAATAATTTTACTTCCACCAAAAATAATATCTCTAATTTTAACTATTGTAAATAGGTAGACATATATTTTACATAATGTTCAAATTTATGAACTATAGCATTGAAGCTAGATTACTTAAGTTTTATCACAGTTCAACGAAAAAGAAAAAAAAGCGTCAGGTCAACGCTTTTTTAACCTACTTCTAACATATTAAACTGTGCTTTCACTAATCCATAGTAAATACCTTTTTTCTCCATCAATTGTTGATGACTTCCCTGTTCCATAATATAACCATGATCAAGGACAATAATATTATCAGCTTCTCGAATGGTTGAGAGTCGATGAGCTATCATAATTGCAGTTCTTCCTTTTAAAAGTGTTCTCAATGCATGTTGAATTTTCACTTCTGTTTCTGTATCAATACTAGCAGTTGCCTCATCTAGGATGATGATGCGCGGATCTGCAAGCAATGCTCTCGCAAATGAAATTAATTGTCTTTCACCTACTGATAAAATGTTCCCTCTTTCTTCTACCTCAGTAAAATAGCCATTTGACAAATTTTTAATAAAATCATCCGCACCTACTGCTTTAGCTGCTTCAATAACATCTTCATCAGAAGCCTCAGGACGACCAAATCGGATATTATCAATAATCGTTCCAGAGAATATAAAAGTATCCTGAAGAACAACACTTATTTGTGACCTGAGTTCCTGAATCGATAAATCTTTTATATGAATGTCATCAATTTTTACCTTTCCAGCTGTTGCGTCATAAAAACGACTAATTAAGTTCGCGATCGTCGTTTTACCTGATCCTGTATGTCCTACAAGGGCTACTGTTTGCCCGGCATCAATGGTAATAGAGACATCATGTAACGCCTTTCGAGAGGAATCATATGCAAATTCTACAGATTCAAACGTTATTTTCCCATCCATATTTGTAAGAGAAATTGGACTATGAGATTCAACCACAAACGGTTTTTCATCCAGGAATTCAAAAATCCTTTCAGAAGAAGCCATCCCCATCAGCAACTGATTATATACCTGCCCTAAGCGTGAGATAGGCTCCCAAAACATTCCTAAATAAAAGGCAAACGAAACGAAGATTCCGATCGTAATTGATTCATCTGCTATTAAACTAGCACCGTATGCAATTAAAATCGCTGTTCCAATCGCATTCGTCATTTCAACCATCGGCGTAAACATTGCATTTCTTTTTGTTGCATTTTGCCAAGCACTGAAGTTTTCACTATTCACTCCATCAAAAAATTCTATGTTCTCTTTTTCTTGTGTAAATGATTGTGTTACACGAATTCCCTGAATGGACTCATTTAAATGAGAATTTAATTTTGATTGTTTTGATCTTACTGTTTGCCAGGAACGACGTATTTTTTTTCGTAAGCTTGTAGAAATAAAAAACATTAATGGAACAATAATTAAGATAGCTAACGTTAGTTGTGGACTTAACGTAAATAATAAGGCCACAACACCAATTAAAAGGATAAAATCCATCAATAGATTAATAACACCACTAGTAAACAATTCCTGAAGTGAATTAATATCATTCATAATTCGCACAAGAATCGAACCGGCCGAACGTTGATCAAAAAATCGGTGTGACAAGGTTTGAACATGTGTAAATAAATGCTTCCGTATATCATATATTACATTCTGCCCCAGCATATTCATCCATTTAATGCGGAATTTATTTGCAATATAAGACAAAATATACAATCCTGCAATTGTAACAACTAATACTGTTAATAGATTTATATCTTTATTAGCAATAGCATAGTCAAGTGTATACTTTCCAATTAAGATTGGTGCAACTAACCTGACAAGTGCTGAAATGAATACCGCAACAAATGCTGCTGGAAGCAAGTTTTTTGAGTACGGCTTTAAATAGCTGAAAAGTCTCCACATTTGCTTCCAGTTAAATGGTTTATCAATAATTGTGTCTGTGGAATAGTGAAACCTTTCCAAAATTTTTTCTTTTTTTTGCTTATGATCCATTATTTCACCTACCCTGCCGTTGACTGTAAAACAGCCTTTTGGTCCTTATATTGAATATCATAAATTCGTTTGTAATAGCCATCATTTCTTATCAAATCTTCATGTTTTCCTCTTTCTGTAATTAAACCGTTTTCAAGGACAAGAATTTCATCAGCATGTTTTAAAGAAGAAATTCGATGTGCAATAATGAAAGTCGTTCTACCTTTCATGACTTCTTTTAACGCTTTTTGAATATTAAATTCTGTTGTCATATCAACCGCACTCGTGGAATCATCTAAAATTAAAATACTTGGATTTAAACAAATAGCCCTGGCAATTGCAATCCTTTGTTTTTGTCCACCTGATAAACCTAACCCCCGCTCACCAAGCATTGTGTCATATCCATTAGGAAGTTCCATAATAAAGTCATGTGCCTGTGCTCTTTTTGCTGCATCAATAATGGTCTCCATTGAAGCATCTGGTCTGCCATATGAAATATTGGATTTTATTGTGGAAGAAAATAAAAATGATTCTTGTAAGACAACTCCAATATTTGAACGTAATGCATGTAAGGAATAATCTCTAATATCTTTGCCATCGATAACAATCTGCCCACTTGACGGAGTATAAAAACGTGTTATCAGTTGAGTTAAGCTCGTTTTTCCAGACCCGGTTGCACCAATTAATCCTATCGTTTTTCCAGATGTTGCGGTAAATGAAATGTCATTTAAGGCTAGCCCATCCTCATCCTTATACCGAAGGCTAACGTGATGAAACTCCACATTGCCATTTATCTTTGTCTCGGAAATTGATGTATCCATATCTCTAATCGTCTCATCGGCATCGAGAATTTCCAGCAATCTTTCTCCAGAAGCTTTTGATTGAGAGAATAGATTAATAACAAATCCCAAGTGCATAATTGGGCCCATTAAATACCAAACTAAGCTAAAAAATGCGACAAGTTCACCTGGTTGAAGACTCCCTTGAATGACTAAAATACTTCCGTATGCGAGTAAGGCAACAACACAAATATTACCTATTAGCTCCATAAGTGGGAAAAACTTCGCCCAAACATATGAAGTTGTTAAAGATTTTTCTTTATAATCCCCATTTGCTTGATTGAATTTCCCTATCTCAAATTCCTCTCGAGAAAGTGCTTTTACGGTTTGAATCCCACTAATATTCTCTTGAACATTTGTATTCAATTTCCCAAACGATTTACGAATATTCCGGAAGGCCGGATGAACTCTTTTATCAAAACGATAAACTGTCAAGGCTAAAAACGGTAATGCAGCAATTGTAGCAAAAGTTAATGGTACAGAATAAATAAACATTACCGTTAATGTCCCACAAACTAAAAGGATAAAACGAACTAGTTCTGAAAACCCGAAAGATAAAAAGAAACGAAATCCTTCTACATCTGCAGTTAGCCGGGACATTAAGTCACCCGTTTTTGCATTGTCATAATACATAAAAGGCAACCTCTGGAGCTTCTCGTACAATGCATTCCGAAGCCGGTACACAGATTGAATTCCAAACATATCTCCTAAATATTGATGAAAAAATGCAGATACCCCTTTTACAACCATTAATGCTAAAAATCCACTTACAATCCATGGAATATATTCATATTGTCCTTTTAAAACAATTTCATCAATTGTTAATTGAAGAACAATTGGATAGACCACAGTAATGGTGGTAATAAATAAAACAAAAAACAATGACCATAAAAAATACTTTTTATATGGCCAATAAAAGCTTTTCAGCTTTTTAAAGGTTTCCATATATACCCTCCCCGTTCACATGTTCCATTTATAATCACATTATCTATAAATATAACGTGATACGTTTAAATATATCGGGAATCGAAATATTTTTCCATATATTTATCTGAATCTTTAAAAAAACACAACTATAGAATGAACAGACCTACTCCAAAGGACGGAAATTAGAAAACATACTAAACCTAATTAGTGTTAACTATGTACAATATATACCCTCTAACTCCGCTTCATCACGACATTCTTAATCTGCTTATTACTATCACGATCCTCCCTTTTTTTATGTTAAACTAAGAACATGTTACTTTTTCCTGAAGGATGTGTCATATTGAAAAGGTTAAAAATCGTCATCCCTATTTCAATTATTGTCTTTATTTTTGCGATTAGAATTCTTGATCAAAATTATGGTGAGGATATTACAATCGGCATAAGAACCTTAATTGCGTTAGGAGGAGCTTTATTTTCTGGTTTAATCTCCTATTTTCTATTTCCTGGAAATCAGAATCAAAAACAACATTAATTATTATTTCGAAGGTTCATCAATTATGTTAACCTTCTAAATGATGATCCTATCCCATAATTCTTTAAAATAAAAAAACCAGCTAATTCAACAATTGTGAAATTAGCTAGTTTAGAAGATTTATACATTATAGTGATCAATAATTGATTGAAGTTCTTCAGCCATATCTGTTAATGATTTTGCAGCCATCGTAATTTCCTCCATGGAAGCAAGCTGCTCTTCTGTTGTTGCAGCAACTTCTTCAGAAGTGGCTGCACTTTCTTTTGCAATAACAACTAGTTCACTGGCTGAAGTACTTACTTCCTGTACTGCAGCAGAAATTTGCTGCACAACTGCAGATACTTCTTCAATCTGTGGAGTCATCCTATTCATTCGATTCATTATTAAATCAAACTTTTCTGAGGTTTCTGTTGAAATAGAAAGCCCTTGTTCAGCGTTTTGGGATACCTCATTCATAACCTCAACAGATTGGTCAGTATCATTTTGTATTGAAGAGATAAGTGCAGAGATTTGCCCTGCTGAGTGTTGAGATTGTTCTGCCAATTTCCGTACTTCATCCGCAACAACTGCAAATCCTTTCCCATGTTCTCCAGCTCTTGCAGCCTCAATAGCTGCATTAAGTGCTAATAAATTTGTTTGATTCGCAATATCTGATATTGCGTCTAATATTTTTCCAATCTCTTGAGAACGAATAGAAAGCGACTGAATGACCTTGTTAGATTCAGTAACCGAGGCATGAATAAATCTCATCTGTTCTAAGCTATTCTTTACATATTCCCCACCGATTTCAGCTTCATTTATTGTATCTTGTGCTAAATTCGAAACACTTTGAGAGCTTGAAGAAATGCGAATAACACCTTGAAGAACTTCTTCTAATGCTGCATTATTTGCCTCGATTTTTAAAGTTTGTTGTTCCGCACCTGCAGCAACCTCTTGGATAACTTCTGTTACTTGTTTTGTCCCTGCCGTTGTTTGATCGGCACTTGCAATTAGTTCTTCAGAAGATGCACTAACTCGTTCAGAAGCAGACTGTAAACTAGTGATCATACTACGCAGGTTTTCAACCATTATTTTAAAGCTTTTAGACAGTTTACCAATCTCATCATTTGTGTTTGTATCAACCTCTACACCTAAATCACCATTCGATATACTTTCAGATGTGTGAATCAACTTACGAATCGGCTGTAAAATTGATCTTATAATCATAAAAATGATGATCCCGCCTACTACAAAGGAAATAATAATGACAATTAAAGTGTCTTGCAGAATTCCATTAGCACTCTCTGTTATTTCACTTGAATAAAGCGTACCAGCAATTTTCCATCCAGTAAGCTCATTTGTAGTAAAATCCATTTGCATATCATTATGATCTAATTGATAGGCGAAAACGCCCTTTTCACTTTCAAATAATTTATTTACCCAAGTTCCTTTAACCTTTTCGCCTTGCATCGTTGGATGAATGATATAGTTTTTAGTCTTATCAATAATCGCGACATATCCTTCACTCCCTACCTTTACCTCACTAGTCAACTCACTTAGAGAGTTAATATCAATGTCAACCGCTATAACACCAGAGGCATCGTTAAGAACTTTTGCAAACGTAACAGATATTTCATTTGTGTCGGCATCAATATATGGATCTGTTATGACAACTTCCCCCTTATTTTCCATTGCCAGGGTATACCAAGGACGATCTCTTGGATCATAGTCATCTGGTAACTGAACAGACATAGGTGAAACAACCATATCCCCTGTATTAAACCCGATATAAATCGCCTGGGCACTTGGCTTTGTTTGGATATATTGATTAAATTTCATCATGATTTTCTCTATGTCATCAGTTTCTACTTTTGCATTAGCTGCTTTTGCTGTTTTAGCAAAATATTCGATATCCTCTTTTATTGGCTCAAGTTGTGTATTTAAAGAAGAATTAATAAGTTGTACACTTTCCCGGGCGGTTTGTAACATACTTTTTTCCAACTCTGATTGCGCAGATTTATACGAAATTAGTCCTATCAAAGAACTCGGTATCAGTAATATAGATACAAAAGCAATGATTAATTTTTTTCTTATTGTTAAATTGGAATTCCATTTTTTCAGAATTTTTTTTATACGCTCGAATAAGTCTTTCATGATGCCATTCTCCTCTTTTTAATATGTAACTTTAAAACGTTCATTTCCATCGTTATATTAGACTAACAATCCTATAGGTCAATCATACTATGTCGAACTCAATTTGACTACAAAATAATCTCAATTATGTATATTCGGAATTTAATGACAACTCATTAATATTTTACTATTATTATTTAATACCTAAGTTTTATTAAGAAAAGCAAAAAAGAGATACAGCCAGGTTATATTTTCACCTAAGACTGTCCCTCTAATAAATCAAGCAATCGTATATCGCTCATAAAGATCATTTAAAGAATAACATTCTTTTTGACGAAGTTTATTTACGTAAATACTCCAAAGTTCTGCCGTTAATTTTGCGTCATATAGAGCGTGATGTCTTCCATGGATTGGTATACCATTATGCTCACAACATTCTTCAAGAGTGACCAACTTTTGATCAGGTTCTGCAATTCGATACAAAAAAGACATATCAACAAGACGGTGTTTAAACGGAGCACGATATAACTTCCAAGATGCATGTTGAAGAAAAATTTTCTCATGATTTGCATGATGTGCGACAAGCGTATAGTCTTGAGTAAATTGAAAAAATTCAAATAGTACCTCAGATAATAATGGAGCATGATCCAACTCTTTGTTTGTTAAACCTGTTAGTTGACTTATTTCTTCAGAAATCTTTTTTTCTGATCGGACCAAAGAATAAAATGTCTCTTTCTCTTTGATCTCATCCCCCTTAACCTTAACAGCACCGATCGAAATTATTTGATCTCCTTGATCAGGGTAAAACCCGGTTGTTTCAATATCAAACACAATGACATTAAGGTCTGTAAGCGGAATATTCAACGTTTCTTCAACCTTCATTTCACGCTGCAATTGTCTCATATATGCAACTTGCTGATGAGATTGCCTTCCATGCGATCCGCCTAGCCTTCCTTTCATAAAAAAGAACGGGTCAAATGTCATGATAAACACCCTTTATCAATAATCCCTTCTACATAATAATGAAGTTTTTTTCCATCCCTCAAAATGCTTTTCATGTCACGTTTTTCTTCCTTTGACATCTTTTTTATATTCAAGTAATGGACATCATCATATGAGGTAGCACTTTTAAATAATATCACTCTGTATTTAAGTAGTTTTTCAAAGTTATGCTTGTAATAGAGCATATCATTTTTGTATCTTTCAATTTCAGATAGACAATCTAACCTGTCTATAGTTGAAGTTTTTAAAATACCTTCTTTCATTGCCAATACTCTTATAGCATTTACATAAGGTAAAAATGCTGTTTTCTTTAAATCAATCGATCCTTTGTATTGACCGCTTTGCTCCACGTAAATTTGCCCCAGTGGTCCTACGGATTGTTTAATATGTTGTATATTATCCATAAGCCGCTTCAAAAGCTTGGGCTCCTGCTGTTGATAATCATAGATGATTTTCTTCAACTCTTTCACAAGATCATTATCTCCTATCAAACTCCGGGAATCATAAAAAATTTGCAAATATCTTATCGACTCCCAACTTCTTTCATCCATCCAATGATTAAGCTGATCTTTCCAATCCTGAAATGATTTACACCACAAGGGATTTGAACTCATAACTTTTCCTTCACAATACGGATAACCGATAAGAAATAATCCTTTAGATATTTCTTCACCAAGCTTATTAAAATACTCCTTTGCCTGATTAGATTGTTCCTCATAAATTAAACCATGATCCTGATCACTTATAATTCCTTGTTCATAACGCCCTCCACTTCCTGTTATAAACCAAGAATAAGGACATGGTGGTTTTCCATAAGTTCTTTCATGATGAAAGAGTGCTAATTGACTAGCACTCCTCATCATCTCATCATGAAATTCATTCAAAACTCTAGTTTCAGACTCATAATTGTGGATATGTTCGTCTTTCCATTTTTTAATTGATTCATAGGAATCGAAATTTCCTTTCATGAGAGACACTTCCTCACGTTTTGTCAAAATGAGTGTTCTAGACCACTTATCCTGATTATGAACCAACATTTTGATCTTTGGAAGCAAATAATTCCGGATAACCATAGCTACCATGCTCACTCATGTCTAATCCCATTACTTCTTCTTCTTCAGTTACACGCAAACCGTTCATCACTTTTTTCGCAATAGCAAGGATGACAAATGATACCACAAATGCGTAAATTCCTGAAACAGCTACACCCATGAATTGTACACCTAATTGATCGAAACCACCGCCGTAGAATAGACCCGGTTTACCAACAGTAGCTAATTCGGGTGTTGCAAAGAATCCTGTTGATAATGTACCCCAAACCCCTGCTACACCGTGAACAGATAATGCAAAGATCGGATCATCAATTTTTCTCTTTTCGAAGAATCTTGCACTATAGAATACTAGAATACCGGCAATAAATCCAATGACAACTGCTGCCCATGTGTCAACAAATGCACATGATGCAGTTATTGCAACTAATCCTGCCAATGCACCGTTAAGCATAGTAGGTACATCTGATTTTCCTAAAACCATCCAAGAGATAAGAAGTGCTGCAACTGCACCTGCCCCGGCAGCTAAATTTGTGTTTAGTGCAACAAATCCAAAGAATCCATCATCAACCGCTACAGTACTACCGGCATTAAATCCAAACCAGCCTACCCAAAGAATTAATACTCCTAAAGCTGTAAAGACTTGGTTATGTCCTTGAATATTGTTTGCTGAGCCATCTTTATTGTATTTTCCGATACGAGGTTTCAAAAGAATTGTGGCTGCAAATGCTGCCATTGCACCCGTTAAGTGAACAACAGTCGATCCTGCAAAATCTTGCTTACCGTGTTCAGCCAACCAGCCGCCACCCCAGATCCAATGAGCTATAACAGGATAAATAAGTGCGGAGAAAAGAATAGTAAATACAAGATAAACAGATAATTTAGCACGTTCTGCAAATCCACCTAAAGCTATCGTTATTGAGATACAAGCAAATGCACATTGGAATACAAAGAATACTGCTGTTGAATAACTTGCGCCTTCTGCTTGAGCTCCTGAATAGAAGAAGTCTGTTAATCCAACGAAAAAGTTACCATTTCCACCAAATGTAAATGCATAACCGACTGCCCAATAAACTAATGATGCCAGACCAACTGTGAAAATTGTTTTACCAGCAATATGACCGGCGTTTTTCATTCTTGTTGATCCTGCTTCTAGTAAAATAAACCCACCTAACATAAAAATAACTAAAATTGCACCTAACATAATCCAAACACTATTCATCAAAAACAAAGTGTCTTCCATACCATTTCCTCCCGTCTGTATACATAACTTAAGATGTTAGAAAATATAACATCTGTTTCTTATTTACTATTCTATACGATATTTCATAAGTGTCAACCTGTTTTTTAAAGTTTCTGATAATTATATGTAAGAATATCTAACATGTTTATAAACACAATAAATAAAAAAACACCTCAAACAAAATGAGATGCTTCATAAGACGATTCATTGTTTTATGATTTTCTTCCTTTTCATTTCCTTACTAAAGTCCTTAAGAATTGAAAACGACATCGCTATTAGGACAAAAGTTAGAGGAAATGCACTAACAATAATTGCTGTTTGCATCGCATTTAATCCACCTGAGAGCATTAAGACGACCGCGGATGCTGATAAGAAAAATCCCCAAACAATTTTCACGATGTTTGGCGGGTTTAAGCTTCCGTTAGTGGTTTGCATTCCTAAAACAAATGTAGCTGAGTCAGCTGATGTCACAAAGAATGTGGTAATTAACATTAGCGTTATGACAATTAATAATCCTGTTAGCGGTAATTGGTGATAAACAAAGAATAGTACCGTCTCCAATGTCTGACCGCTTACATCCAGCCCTTCAAAAAACTCATAGTAAATACCGGTACCACCAAATACAGCAAACCAAAAAACACAAACAAGTGTCGGTATAACTAATACAGCTATCATGAATTCTCTCACCGTTCTCCCCTTCGAAACACGAGCAATAAATGTTCCTACGAATGGTGCCCAGGCTATCCACCATGCCCAATAAAAAATCGTCCAATCTTGAATCCATACAGCGTTTTCCTCATTAAATGGAGCAAGTCTTAAACCCATACTAGGTAAATTTTGAATATAACTACCTAAAGTTGTTGTAAACAAATCCAATAAAAAACGAGTAGGTGCCAGAAATAAAAAGACGATAAGAAGAATAACAGCCAGAATTAAATTTGCATTACTTAAATATTTTATCCCTTTTTGAATACCTGTCGTAGCTGATAACATAAATAAAACAGTCACTATTGAAATAATAACTAACTGTATCGTAAAAGAAATCGGAATTCCTGTTATATAGTTTAGTCCACTATTAATTTGTGCAGCTCCCAGACCAAGAGATGCGGCCACTCCGAAAATCGTAGCAAATACAGCTACAACATCAATAATTATTCCCAGTGTTCCGGTTGCGCGTTTCCCGAGCAAAGGAGTTAATGTTACACTCATCAAGCCAGGTTGCTTTTTTCTGAACTTGTAATAAGCTAACACTAATGCAATCACTGCGTAAATAGCCCATGCATGGAAGCCCCAATGCAAATACGTATAGCGTAGTGCCACCTTTGCAGCATCAGCGGTCCCTCCTTCTCCGATGGGAGGACTCGCAAAATGTGATACTGGTTCCGAAACTCCAAAAAACAATAATCCAATACCCATCCCTGCACTAAATAACATCGCAAACCAAGTAGGTCGTTTGAATTCCGGCTTTTCATCATCAGCACCTAGTCTAATTTTTCCATACTTACTAAATATTAAAAACAAAGCAAAAATCAAAAAGAATGTTGCCGACAACTGATAAAACCAACCAAAGCTACTTAGAAAATAAACCTTCGTTTTATTCATCATTTCCCCAAGATGAACAGGAGCAACAACACCCCAACCAACAAATAATGTTGCAATTACGATAGAAATCCAAAAAACCTTTGTTACTTTTTCCATTAGATTGTTCTCCTTTTGAAGTAAATCATAGAAAAAATTTTAAAAATTGTATGTGTATTCATTATGTAGCATTTCTCTTTTTTATAAGAATTACTAATCTCTTCTAAATTGAAAATTAACCCATTTTTCTAGAACTAACATAATACCGTAGCTTTAGAGTCAATATTATGCACCACTCCATTCAATCAATTTACTTAAATTTGGCTTAACTCAATGAAAGAGCTATAATATTAATGCAAAATAAAACCTTGTATATGGATAATGAAAGAGGTATTAATATGAACATTATTGAATCAACAATCGAAACACTGGAAGATCCATTTGGTATCCTATCTGGCGAACGTTATGAAATTTTCCTTACATTAGAAGTTGATGAGGAGGATGAGTTATATAGTGAATATGGCATTAAATTGAAACTAATCTTTGCCATTGATCAAAACGAATCAAAAATTGCTCAGTATGATTTTATCGATAACACAACAGAAGAAGTATTAGATTTCGCTTTAGAAGAAGAGGAAGAACAGCAAGTAAAAGCCTATTGCGAGAAACTTGTGGCAAGATTATAAACAAAAGAGGACAACTTAATGTTGTCCTCTCAAACTACCTGTTTATTCCGCGTAAGTTTTCTTACGAAAATTAGTTCATTCTGTTTAGGCACTTTCCTTACGATTAAAATTAGCTGGATGATAATAATAACCAATACTGATTTTTTGTAGACCAAGTATCGCGGAGTCCAATTTGTCGCAAACTTCCCTTTATATTTTCTTAAACCTTTAAAGTTATAGTATTTACACCCATTCAAAAAAGCATATCTTGCCAATTTCTCCTGGTAAGGTGAGCCGGGATCTATTCCGACATTAGATAGAGGAGACATCCCCAAACCGCAAGCTGAGTATCCTTTTTCTTTCGCCCAAAGAATAGTTGAAATGAACACCATATCCATCGTCGCTCTCGGACTGTGTTTTCTATATCTCATTAAATCAATACTTATCGTTTGCTTCTGTTGATAATCAGAAGGAAGACTAGCAAACGCTAATAAAGAGCCATTAGGATCACGAAATAAGGCCACTGAAAAATGGCCGATATAATCCTCAGAAAAAGAACTTACTGAAAAACCTTTTTCTTTACGATCATTTAACCACTCATCTGAAACAAATTGCATTTCCTCTAGTAATTCTTTTCTAAAAGGAGGATGAACAACTGAAAAACTATAGCCTTCCTTCGTAAATTTATTTCTTATGTTTCGCATATTACTGAATTTTTTTCCTTCAGTAGCAAAGGTATTTAAATCAACTTTTGCCTCTTCTCCAATTTTAAATAAACGATAACCTCGCTTTTGATAATTTAAAGAATACTGTTCAGATGCTTGATAGAAAATCGGTGTCATACGTTGCTTTAAAGCAAATTCAAAAAACTCCTCTATTCCATCATCAAGCTTTTCTTTATCACCAATCGGATCACCTAAAACGAATAGCTTTTTCCCCAGTTGTTTATATGAAATTAAGACCGAATCATCTTGCGCTAGGAATAACTGTTTATCTTCTAAAAAAAGCAAATGTGATAATGTATTTCCACCAAATCTTTTTATAAAAGATAAAGTAAAAGAAACATTGATTTTATGGTGATCCTTCTTGAGAAAATTGGTTAATAGAAAGGTTATTACGACTATGATAGTAAAAAATATGACAATTGCAATAAACAATACTCTTGATCCTCCTTTTTCCTCTATAAAAGATAACACATTCACTTATTTTAGAAAATAGATTTCAACATCAGTTTTTTTGGCATAATTTAACCGGTTTAGGAAAATGTATAGATAGGCTGTTACCTTTAATACTTTTTTCGATCTTAAAAAAGGAGTGGAGAAAATGAATGTAAATCGAGCGAAAGAAATTGCAAATATGGGAGAAATGGTGAATGTACAATACGAAGGTGAATCAATTTATATCCAATCTGTAAATGAGGATCAAGGAACTGCTCGTATTTTCTCATTGAGTAATCCCCAAGCTGAAAAAAATGTTCCAGTGGATGGGTTAATTGAAGAATAAATGGACTGACATTTGTCAGCCCATTTTAAATTATGCTTATAATTTCACTACGTCTTCTGCTTGAGGACCTCTGTTACCCTCAACTATGTTGAACTCAACTTTTTGTCCTTCTTCTAACGTTTTAAAACCTTCACTAGTTATAGCACTGAAATGAACGAATACATCATTTCCTTCAGCAATTTCTATAAATCCAAAACCTTTTTCTGAATTAAACCATTTTACAGTACCAGTTGTTTTCATAAGTAGAACCTCCAAAGATTTTTTCAACCGTTGCTCTATATTATTACTAGAATATATTATGATCAATTGTTATATATTGAAATTGCCGTTACTCAAAACAACGAAAGCCCTACCTCTCTTCCGTCCTTACGGCTCCTAGTCCGCGCCAGTGTGAATTGAAAGCACATTATATGTTTCATCCACAAATCACTATAAAGTGAGGATTTTTAACAAGCATAAAGATTTATTATAGATCAATATAATGCTGTTGTCAAATCAAATCCCCTCTTATCTAATACTCTTGAAAAAATTACGAAAATAAAACTATGGAGAAGGATTACCCGCCACTAACAGGAGGAATTAACGCTACTACATCTCCGGCTTTAACCATATCATCATCAAGAGCATACTCTTCATTCACAGCAATCATGACATTTTCTAAATTTCCTATGTCATAGGCGGATAATATATAATCTCTAATGTCCTTCACTGTTGTCTCGATTCTTTCAATACTGATGCTTTCTTGTCCAACCTTTTCTTGTAAATGAGCAAACAAAAGTACTTTTATCATTGATCTACCTCCATCGGCTTTCCTTCTGGATAAGGCGTTTTTTCTAATTGATCTCCTATCCAAGCCTCTCCGCTTTCCCAAATTTCTTTTTTCCATATTGGAACAATTTGTTTAATTCTTTCAATCGCGTATTCATTTGCTGCATAAGCATCTTTACGATGTGGGGTTGACACAGCAATTACAACAGCAATTTCTGAAATCTCTAATTTCCCGATTCGATGAGTAATCGCTACTTTCGCGTCACTCCATTTCTCTTTTATTTCTTCCCCTATTTGTTCGAGCTTTTTCACTGCCATCTTTTCATATGCTTGATATTCAAGTGATAAGGTCCGTTTTCCATATGTAAATTCTCTTACCGTTCCAGTAAATGTTGTAACAGCTCCGGCTTCATTTCGTATAACTTTATTAGTAATTTCTTCTATTGAAATTGGATTCTTTACAATTTCAAACATTTGCGTTATCAATATATTCACCTACTTCATTTATCATAAGCCATTCAATACACTTATCACGAGAAGAAAAGATTAGATATTTTTCTCTAACTTCGTGAGGTAATGAGAAACTGGCCAATACACATGTAATATTAACTGTTTTTTTTAACATCGGCAGATCTTCTTTAGATCGAAGCAATACAACTTTAGGATATTCCTCGAATTTAAAGCCCTCAATTAAAATTACATCTAAGCAAAATGTATTATACAAAGATATCATCTGGGAAAGTGTTAATTTAATCTGATTTGAAGATAAAATAAAAGATTCATTTCCTTCGACAAACGTTACTTGCGCGCCTGCTTCACGATGTTTTTGAGTATCTTTCCCATTATCATTTTGGGTTAATTCTCCACCATGCCCATGATGCTTTATGGTACCTACCTTTAATTTATATTTAACCGCTTCTTTAATATACTCAGTGACAAATGTCGTTTTTCCACTGTTTTGGTATCCGACTACTTGAAGGATTCTGCCCAATGCGTGTCACTTCCTAATTGATCTTCAAATAATAAGAGATCAATCATATCTCCTGTTTTATATCCTCTTGTTCCTCCCGGCAAGACAATAAAGACATTAGCATCAGCTAATGATGATACGACATTCGATTTATCCAAACCAACAGGACTTGCGATAACTTGTCCATCGATTAGTTGAAAAGATCCTCTAACAAACCTTGTAAAAGGATTTGGCTTTAAGAAATCCTTTCCTAAAATAGCTGTAACCTTTTGCAAATGTGGGCGGGATGAGTATAAGTAATGTCGAACAATTGGTCGAACAAACAACTCAAAACCAACATAACATGCAGATGGATTACCAGAAAGCCCGAATAATAACTTACCATTGTATTCAGCTACCGTTGTCACACTCCCAGGTCTCATGGCAACTTTATTAAATAGAACATTAGCTCCTAAACGTTGATAAATATCCGGCAAATAATCATAATCTCCAACAGAAACGCCACCGGTTGTGAGTAGAATATCTACCTCTTCCAACGCGTCTACTACAGCTTTATAGCAAGTTTCAAAGTCATCGGCTAATTTACCGAGGTATATCGGTCGTGCCCCAGCTCTTTTTGCCTGCGCTTCTATCATAAATGAATTACTATTCCTTATTTTGCCGGGTTCAAGCGGCTCACCAACTTCCAATAACTCACTACCTGTTGCAATAATGCCAATACGCGGTTGCCTTACTACTTGAACCTTTTCATAACCAAATGTAGCGAGTAATGCAATTGTTCCCGGCGTGATACATGTACCTTTTTTAACAAGTACACTTCCTTCTGGTGTATCTTCACCTTTAAAAGATACATTGTCACCTTTATGAAAGGGTCTTTTTATCGACATATATACTTTATTGTCCTTCTTATAAACCTTCGTTAATTCCAACATAACAACTGCATCACTGCCACAAGGCATTTGCGCACCTGTCATGATCCGGATCGCTTGATTTTGACCAACACTTTCCTTGCTAACACTACCGGCACCAATTTCATCAATCACTTCAAATACAACAGGTTGATCAGCTTTGGCATTAGCTGTATCATGCGCTCGTATAGCAAACCCATCGTAGGGTGAACGATCAAAAGGTGGAACCGGATGAGTTGCAATTAAATCCTCTGCTAAATACCGTCCATAACTTTCCTGAAGAGAAACTTGCTCTATGTCCCCGACAGTCACAAAACTCATCACTTTCTTTATTGCTTCTTTTACTGGTAATGGCTTTCTTTTTTCAATCATATAATCCTCTCCGCCACAAATATAGTTTACTATTTAGATTCTGATATTTTATCATTATTTAATAGCATACCATAATCTTTTGGTGAGTTTATGTTACTAAATATCTTAGGATCTATATTTAATTCCTTTTCCGTCACAAACAATACGTTAACTTGATTTAGAAGTGTCATCATTTTTCGGTCTTTATTCACTAATTGTTTTTCAATTAGTGGAAAAACGGAGTGATGATATACTCCAACTAAGGGATGTAACTTTCCTTCAATATTTGGAATAATGACTTTCTTACCTGAAGAAATATAAGCTAGTAATTTTTGAATTAATTCTCCAGAAATGAGTGGAATGTCACATGACAATATAACAAACCACTCAGACACTTCGTTTTTCATCGCAGTATATATCCCAGCTTTAGGGCCATCCCCTACAAATTGATGATCATCAGTTATTACTTTTACTTGTGTTTCTTCAGTAAATTTTGTTAAAAGATTTTGATGACTTATGATAATCTGTTTTTCAGTAGTATCTATTAAAGCCTCCATCGAATAGTGCCAGAATTTTTTCCCATGGTATTCTGCAAATGCTTTAGGTTGACCAAATCGCCTTGATTCTCCTCCCGCGAGTAAAACCCCTATTATTTGTTGCATTTTCCATCATCCCCCTGATTTTTTAACTTGGAATTAAAAAAGTCAGTTACCGACATATGGTAACCGACTAGTTTCATTTTTTACCGCTGTCCATTCACTATCATTAAAGCGTAGATTGTCCCGGCTTCCAGTTTACAGGACAGAGCTCTCCTGTTTGAAGTGCTTGAAGTACCCGTAATGTTTCATCAACATCACGCCCAATATTGTTGTGATTTACAACTGCATATTGAAGTTCTCCACCTGGATTTATGATAAACAACCCTCGAAGGGCAATTCCTTCTTCCTCAATTAACACACCATAGTCACGTGAGACAGAGTGATTTGTATCAGCCGCTAAAGAATATTTAATAGCACCTAAACCATTATCTTTTCGATCCGTTTTAATCCATGCCAAGTGCGTGTGAATTGTATCTGTTGATACACCAATCACTTCTGCATCCAATTCTTCAAATTCTTCATAACGGTCAGATAGTGCAGTAATTTCAGTCGGACAAACATATGTAAAATCCATAGGATAAAAAAACAAAACAGTCCACTTATCATTTTTCATGTTGTCTTCCAGGTTCACCTTACCAAATTCTTTCGTAGCTAATACAGCGTCCATTTCAAATCTTGGAGCTTGTTTTCCAACCATTCGTTCTGTCATTATACCATTCCTCCTAATCATATGATACCTAAGAAAAGCGCCTTGATAGCTCCAATGGCTAGTCGCTTGCGCTAGACACCAACACTAAGTTTAAAATTTTATACTTACTTACATTTTCCGGGCTTTATATATATTAGATGTAAAAGGAGACAATTATGGAACAAACCCTTTTTGTAGTTTAAGCGATATTCAAATCTACTATTCAAATTGCCCGTAATTTACGACAAATGAGCTTAAATCCTTCATTTTTGAACAAAATATGTTTAACATGGTAGATGGAGGGTATGAATAATGTGTTCTTTCTTTAAAAATTAGAGTGTATTCCAGCTATAGCGTGCACTTTGAAAGAACCTCTATTTTGAGAAAGGATGTTGAATGATGGATTTTATTGAAAATATTGAGTGGTCAGTGCTCATGACCAATGCAGGAATCATTATTTTGAAGTTACTTGGAATCATTATTGCTTTTTTAATAGTTAAAGCAATTGGAAACAAAGTGATTAGAAAGATGTTCAATAGGTTACAAGAACGTGAAAATATATCGAATGGACGAGCTTTAACGTTACACAGTTTGACCTTAAATATTTTTTCCTATGTGTTAATTTTTATTTTTATTGTCATGATCTTTCAAGTATTTAATTATAATGTTTCTGCTTTAATAGCTGGAGCAGGTGTTGTAGGATTAGCGATTGGCTTTGGAGCTCAAGGATTGGTTAGTGATGTAGTGACTGGTTTTTTCCTGCTGTTGGAAAAGCAAATCGATGTTGAAGACTATGTAACTGTCGCGGGCTTTGATGGGATTGTAGAGCAAGTAGGACTTCGTACTACACAGATTAGAGGGTTTGACGGTACACTTCACTATGTTCCAAACAGGGAAATAACTAATGTAAGCAATCATTCACGTGGAAACATGAGGGCATTAGTTGATATTGGTATATCCTATGATGATGATATCGACAAGGCAATTTCAGTATTACAAGTTGTATGTGATAAACTTTCTGCAGAGGATGAAAATATTGTGGATGGTCCAAATGTTTTGGGTGTGCAAGCACTTGGATCTTCAGATGTTGTCATTAGAGTTCTTGCAAAAACAAAGAATATGGAGCAATGGGCAGTCGAGCGTAATCTTCGTAAAGCAATTAAAGAAGCATTTGATGCTAATGAGATTGAAATTCCATATCCCCATCAAGTGAACGTGGAGAAAAAATAAATTTCATTCAAAAAGAGCCTGAATAACCTTGAGGAGACCCCCGAAAGTTAGAGTTTTATATTAAGCAACTAATTGGCTGGTATGGATACGGAATTGAACCGGACTCATGCCTGCCAATTTTTGTTTTATACGTTTATTATTATAATAATTGATATATCTTTCAATTTTCTGTTTTAATTCCTCATATGAACATAGTGCTTCCCCATAATACATTTCTTGTTTCATTAATCCAAAAAAGTTCTCCATCGGTGAATTATCTAAACAATTTCCTTTTCGTGACATACTCTGGAAAACTTTATTTTCCTTGAGTTTTTTCACCCATTTATTATGTTGATAATGCCAGCCTTGATCAGAATGTATAGTAGTTCTGTACTTTGAATTCTTCACAATTTCTAGTGTATCTTCTAGAGGTTCAATGACTAAATCTAGTGTTGGGTGACTGCTTATCCCATAAGATAGAATTTCGCTATTGAACATATCCATGAATGGATTAAAGTACAGTTTTCCATCAGAACACTTAAATTCTGTGATATCTGTTGTTATTTTTTGATGGCACACATTTGTGTGAAAACGGCGATTAATAAGGTTCTTCGCGACAGTTCCAATAGTCCCTTTGTAAGAACTATACTTGCGTGTTTTTCGTGTAAACTTATTTCCTTTGAGTCCGAGCTTTTTCATAATTCGTTGAACCTTTTTATGATTTACTTTTAAGTTACGGTTTTTCAATTCTAAATGAATACGTCGGTAACCGTAATTGCCGTCATGGTCCTCAAATATGGATTGAATACATTCTTCAAGATTTTGATCTGGATTCTCTTCCTTCATTTGCTTTATATGATAGTGATACGAAGATTCAGGAATATCAACTATCTGTAGAACATCTTTTAATCGGAATTTTTCTTTGAGTTCGAATGATAACGCTGCTTGTGCTTTTCTAGATAGCTTTCCGGATCCATCTGAAAAGCTTGTAACTTTTTTAAGTATTCTACCTCTAAGCGAAGAAGTTCATTTTCTTTCTCTAATTTTTGTTCGTACGTCAATTCTTTTTCTTCTGCAGGACTTTTGCTTTTTTTGTTCTTGGCTTTATCAGACATGCGCGGTCTCCCTTTCGATCTACCCAGGGCTTCAGTGCCACCTTCCAAAAAAGCTTTCTTCCATGAAGCTATTATTGGAGGATTTGTTAACCCAAATTGAAGGGCAGTTTCCGTCTCTGAAGAACCTGTACTCTTCATAAAGCTTAATACATTCAGCTTGAATTGAACAGGATATGTTTCCTTATATTTTTTCCTCATCAACCCATCTATCCCAAACTTCTCGTATACTTTTACCCACCGCTTAATTGGAGAACTGTTTTTTATATTATGTTTCTTTGCCAAAAGGTCATATCCTAATTTCCCTTCTAGATACTCTTTTACGATCATTAACTTAAATTGTTCACTATATTTAGTCATAAAAATACACCCCAAATGTTAGATTTTACTCTAACTTTTGGGGCGCATTACACCTCAGGCTCTTTTTGTAGTTTGCAACATTCTTTGCTATTAACGATTTACTTTACTTTCAACCTGTTGGCAGATTTCATCTGCTGATAAACCACTAGCTTGAATAACTGAACCAGCAGTTACTGCATTGCTAATCCCCATTACGTTGGAATCTTGACCAGTGATAACACAGCAATCACAGCCTTTTGCATCATTTTCATTGTTTAATTGGACAACATCATACCCTTTTTCTTGTAATGCTGAAGTAACATCAGATAATGACTGTTCTACACCGATTTTTGCCATCATTTATCCACCTCCTACAAGTATTGTGTACACAGTTGGATAAAATATACTTTGTAAATTGGTGATAATTGTGGCTATGAGCGAAATATATTAGTCCTTAAGATTTTTATCTTTGATTTTAATGATTTATCAACGATTCTCCGGTTTTATCTCCGATTATTGAATTTTATCTTCGATTTTTATGATTTATCTACTATTAGACATCATTCATCAAAATCCCACACCACGGATGAACTCAAAAAAAAGCAATTGGTTCCCACCGATTGCTTTTTCATATTATTGGTTTGCTTTATAAGAAATATATTTACACATTATATCAACTGCAACTCCAATGGCTGATTCATCTGGTTGTAATTTCGCATGATGTAACCCATATGGCGAGCCTACACCTAGCCAAAACATAAAGCCTGATATTTGATCAACCATATATCCAAAATCTTCACCTGTCATCGCTTCTGTACACTCTCTTACATCATAGCTCGTCTGATCTGAGATATATTCCATAAATTCTCTCGTTAACATCTCATCATTGTCAACTTGATGATACATTGAACCATAATCAATCATTGTTTTACATGAATAGCCTATTTCGATCCCTTTTACAATTGCTTCGATTCTTTCCTTGACTTTATCCATAGATTCTACAGATAAAGTTCGTATTGTACCTTCTAATCTTGCATTCTCGGCAATGATATTTTGTACTGTTCCACCCGTTATTTTTCCAATAGTAATAACAGCACTGTCTAATGGGTCTATATTACGGGCGATAATTGTTTGAAGCTGAGTAACTAATGAACACGCAGCTACAACCATATCATTTGTTGTATGAGGATATGCAGCATGTCCGCCTTTTCCTTTCAGATCGATAAACAATTCTGATGTGTTAGCAAAAAGCAGGCCTGGTTTTGTTGCAATTGTTCCAACTGGGAGTTCTGGAGCAATATGGAGTGCTGTGATTATATCAGGTTTCCATTCTGTAGCTATATCACTATTTAACATTGGCTCTGCTCCACCTGGCCCTTCCTCCGCCGGCTGGAATAAAAATAGGACATTATCTGAAATAGGATTCTTAACAAAATGTGTTAATATACCAATCGCTATTGTCATGTGAAAATCATGTCCACATGCATGCATGCATCCTGGATGTTCAGAGCTAAAATCATAGTCTGTTTCTTCTGTTATTGGCAGCCCATCGATATCTGCTCGATAGCCAATCGTTTTTTGTGGATTGGTTCCTTTCACCAAAGCAAATATACCCGTTTTCCACGTTTTCACTTCCAAACGGTGTTCCGGAAATTGTTTTAAGAGATTTAATAGATATTGCTGTGTTTTAAATTCCTGAAAACCAATTTCAGGAATCCGATGTAGATCCCTGCGTATTTGAATAAGGTGTTCTGTCCCCAAAATGACCAATCCTCTCTATACAGAAGAGGATGACTATACGAAATAGTCTGCTATATAGACCATCCAGAGTCATCCTCACCATTCTTATAATTGTCTTAGTTCTTGCATAATTTCAGTTTTAGATTGAGTTTGAGCATCGATATCTTTGATTTTTCGGGCTGGTGCACCGTATACAACTGTATATGGTTCAACGTCTTTTGTTACGATTGATCCAGCACCTACAACAGCACCTTTACCAACTGTTACACCTTCGAGAACAACACAGTTAGCACCAATCAAAACATCATCTTCGATAACAACCGGTTTTGCTGAAGGCGGTTCAATAACACCTGCCAATACGGAACCTGCACCAATGTGACAGTTTTTACCTACTGTAGCTCGTCCACCTAAAGTTGCGTTCATATCAATCATTGTACCTTCTCCAATGACAGAACCGATATTGATTGAAGCACCCATCATAATAACAGCATTATCCCCAATTTCAACTTGATCACGGATAATCGCACCTGGCTCGATACGTGCTTTAATTCCTTTAAGATCCAGTAAAGGAATAGCTGAATTACGACGGTCATTTTCAATCACGTAGTCTTCAATATTTGCTTTGTTGCTTTCTAATGCTGCTTCAATTTCAGCCCACTCACCAAAAACAACCCCTGTGTTACCAGTAATAAATGTTTGAGAAGAATCCCCAAAGTTAATTCCTTCAAGGTTTCCTTTAACATAAACCTTTACAGGTGTTGATTTTTTACTGTTTTGTATAAATGAGATAATCTCATTTGCATCCATCATGTTCATATGTATTTCCTCCTTGTACTATGTCAGTCATTCTTTACTGTATCAAAGGATCAAACTGTTGACAAGAGGTCTGCTAAATTTGTCATATTGTCGAATTCTTATTTTTCTAATAACATTCATCCCTTTGATGTTCTTCCACAATTTCGACAAAAGCTTTTACTTGTTTTAATTCAAAGGAGGACTCAAAACCCAATAACCAAGTATTCCTTTCAATTGGCTTCCCATCTTCTTCAAGAAGTGGTATTTTAAACACCTCCTGTTCGTCATCCTTTAATGTGACGGAAGGGAGAATGGCATATCCGATTCCATTCAACGCCATTTGTTTACAGGTTTCAATTTGATCAACAACAATCGTTCTCTTTGGTGATGTATTGAATTGGCGATGCCACCAGTCTTGTATTTCTTGATAATACGAGGAATCGCTTTTAAATTGAATAAAAGGTCTTTCAGTATGGAGGACTTCTTCAATATTCTGTATCTCGGTATCTACCAGGTAAAGCGTGTCTGTTAACAGATGTTTTTTCATCCCTTTCCATTCAGGATTTCCACGTATAATTCCTAAATGAACATGATCCTCATACATACTTTTCAAAATTTCACTACTCCACCCGGTGATGAGTGATATTTTTGCATGAGGATATTTTCTAACATATGTTTTTAATACACTTGGTAGCCAATGTTGTCCAATGATAGAAGCCACTGCAAGCTTTAATGTTCCGTGTACCTCACCTTCCAGCGCTAGTATTTCTTCTTTTACTTTGTCTTCTTTTAAAACGACTTCTTGTGCATAAGCAACAATTTTTTCACCCGCTGGAGTTAGAGTAAGGCCCTTTTGTGATCTGATAAATAATTGTAATCCCCAAGACTTTTCAATTGTTTGTAAACGCTGTGATAATGCTGGTTGAGAAACAAACAATCGTTCAGACGCTTTTCTCATATTCATTTCTTCTGCTAAAACAACCAGCATTCTAAGTTCGGAGGTTTGCATCCACTCACCCTTTTATTTAATAAGTTTTCCTTATAGCAATAATTAAAATAATGCTAATTTAGTTATGAGATATCAATTGTATCATAAGGATATAGGTGACTTTTGTAAAGGATTTTTTATACAGCTTTTAAAAAGATCATAAAAGAAGGACTGCCTAACAGATTTGGGCAGTCCACATTATATTTTTTCCTTTTTAGGCAAAAATGTGATCAAGATAAAGCTTAAAACAGCAAAAGCTAATATAACTAAAAAAACATTATGAAGAGCCATTTCAAGGCCTTCTTGGAGGATCATTTGTGCTTGTGAAGTTAGTGATGTTCTTTGTTGATGATCTAAAATAAGTGTTGTCGAATCGAGGTTTAATTCATTATTTACACCTTCACTTTTAAAGAATGAAATCAACTGACTGTTTATAATCCCGCCTAATAAAGCTGCGCCAATAGTGCTGCCAACATTTCTCATAAACATATTAGTCGCTGTTGCAACTCCTCTTTTATTCCACTCAACCGTACTTTGAATCGAAACAATAAAGGCTGTAGTAGTTAGTCCCATACCTGTACCAATTAAAAAAGAACCAAAAGCAGCAAAGACCGGGCTATCACCGCTTGATAGGAAAATGAATACAATGCTTCCCAGAATTAGTGATATTCCACCAAATATAGAGGTTGTCCTAAAGCCAATCTTCAATATGGCCCTGCCTGATATCATTGCGGCAATTGGCCAACCAATCGACATTGTTGTTAAAGTGAATCCAGCTACAATTGGCTTTTCTTCCATAACTCCTTGTACAAACGTTGGGAGGAATGACGATAATCCTATTACGATAACTCCAGTAGTTAAGGATGTAAGATTTGCTACTAAAATAGACCTCTCTTTCCAAAGCTCAAAAGGCATCATTGGTTCATCAACTTTTCTTTCATAGAAAACAAAAACAATAAAGCTAAATATTGATAGCAAACACAGCAATAAGACTGGTAAGGAAAGCCAATCAAAGCGAACTCCGCCTTCTACTAGGATAAACATAAAGGAGGTGACAGCAATTGTTAAAAAAATAGCACCACCATAATCAACCTGAGGTTTACGTTTTTCTATATTTTCTTGTAGAAATAAATACAATCCTATAATAGCAAGAATTCCAAGGGGAATATTAATCCAAAAAACAAATCTCCAACTAACAAATTCCACTAACAATCCACCTATGGCAGGACCCATAATCGCTGAGATTCCCCACACACTGGACAGATACCCCTGTATCTTCGCTCTTTCTTCTTTTGTATAAATATCACCAACAATGGTTGTGGCAATCGGCATTACCGCACCTGCACCAAAACCTTGCACAAAACGTGCAAAAATAAGCATTTCCATTGATGAAGCCATTCCACATAAAATTGAACCAATTAAAAAGATGACAATACCAATGGTTAAGACTGGCTTCCTGCCAAATAGATCAGATAACTTTCCATATATCAATACAGTAACAGCATTCATTAATAAATACGATGAAAATACCCAGCTATAGAGGGAAAAATCCGCTAATTCTGCCACGATGGCAGGCATGGCTGTTGCCACAATTGTCGCCTCAATTGCTGCCATAAACATTGCTAACATTACTGTAGCAAGCACATAGGGTCGCTTTGTTTTACGTTCCTTTTCATTTAAAACAAACTGTTCTTGTCCCATTGAAATAATACCTTCCTTTTAGAAAAACACGACACACCGCCAAGGATGGCGGAAGCGATGTCTTTTCTTATACTATAATCTATACATAGTTAAACTTTCTTAAAGTATAAAAAAGGACTGTCATTTGTATTGCAAAATGTGGACAGTCCCTTTATTCATCATTCAATCTTTCTACATAGTTATTCACTATCATTGCCATTATTAGCAAGTTGAATTTGTTTTTTTACTTTTTTTAGTATTGCTCTTCTTGTGAATATTCCTTCAAAAATGTTGTTCTCATTTATCACACAAACAAACGGATGATTCACAACAAGGTCTAACCCTTTTTCAATGGTATCATGTAAATACAACCTAGGGATATCCGTATTCATCACTTCTTCGACCTTCATATTCTCTAACTTTTCAAATTCGATTCGTTCCAATCCGAAAATATTGTCCATTATTAAATTCATCCCAATAAGACCATGTAATGTAAATGTCGAATCCAAAACAGGAATGGCTGTATAGCCTGTTTTTGTTAATACTAGTAATGCATGCTCTAAATTATTACCTATCTGGACATGTGCTACTTTATCCCCTGAAATCATTAAATCTTGTATAGTTAAACCCATCAATTCATTGGCACCTAAGCTAAACATGTTGTTCTTCCTCTCTAAAAAAGCTATTTTTATCCACAAAGAGGTGTGTTAAAGTTTCCTAATCTATCATATCATAAAATGATTTTCTATTTCTTCGTTTACTCTCCTATATTCTGAAAAAGATAAGAAAACGTAATATTTTAACTGTTGTGATCCGTTATTTACGAAACATACAGCTATACAATGTGCTTTTTCTGACGACAAAAAAATGATACTCTTCCAGGAGTATCTACTTATTCAAGACTATTTAATTCTCATTTGGTATATCTATTTGCATAACTAAAAGCTGTGTAGGATTCCGGTTTTATTTTTGCCTCGATTCCCATAGCCTCAATTCTTCCAGTCATTTCTTGAATCAATTCCTTTGTCATTCCTCTTCTACCAATATCCATGTGTATCTCAAAAATTAAATCTGCTCCCTCATCTGCAAACGGAATTAATATATCTGATAATTCCATTAAATATTTAGAAATAAAATAGTAAGCAATTTCCTGGCTAAGTGCAGTTTCCATTGAGATCTTTTCTCTAATGCTTGTAATCGGCCGCTTCACAGTATGATTTTTTAAGCAACCCCATGCACCTTTACCAACCCTATGAAGGTGGATAGCTGTAATAAACTTTGTTTCCGTTTGATGAACATGTGAATCTGACCCTATAGACAATACATATTCTGAACGTGGGTCCTTTAACATAAAGCCTTTTATACGCTCAAGCACTGTTTGAAAGGACATCTTCTTCTCAGAGACATTATAAAAGGTGAAAGAATCGTTCATCTTACAACTCCTTGTCATGTTTCATTGTTAGTATTTTCGAAAAAAAAATTTCCGTTACTATACTGTATGACGAAGACAAGACATAATATGAATAAAAAATAGCCATACCGGTGGTATGACTATTTCCCTTTACTTGTTTCAATGTTTCTAATGGACTCCTGACATTGAGTACAGGTAAAGATCACATTTTGATTAGATTGTGCTGTTAATGATTCTGAAAGTGGTCCTTTTCCTTGACAAAATGGACAAATAACAAAAGGATCTTTTTTCATTTTGCCTCCTCAGTTTTAACACTTTTATTGAAGGAGATCGAAAATTTCCATAGCAATCATATCAATATTATCGAATTGATATGATTGAGGTTTTTCACCTTTTTGATAAACCTCAAGCTCAAACGTACTATTTTTGTCAAAATATTTTACACTGCAACGTTTTTCACCTTCAACCTCAAAAAAGCGCTGGACAGGTTCTCCTGAACCAGAATTTTCTTGAAGATTTTGAAGTCTTGTAATAATACCTAAAAGTTGTGACACCAGATATCCCCCTTCCGGAAGAGTTAACGTATAACTAATTCCTTCGTTTTATTGTTTACTCTACCACTCATTCTATCCACTAAACGACGATTCAATAATCAGCATCTTACTTTTGTGCCATGTCAATTTTACACTATGTATGTAGGGATTTCCAAGGAAATTATCAAAGTATGTTAAACTTCCTTTATTTTATCCACTTTTTCAACATATTATATTAAAATGTCGTTTATTTATTTACCCTTGGAGCAGTAGCCTGTATAATTGTAACACATATTCCTATGATGTTCATAAAACAGATGATATTCTAAAAAATATGTTTTAAATAACTAAATAGGAAATATTTATTGTTTGGGGAGATAAACGTGAAAAAAATAATTGTATATTCTCAGCCAAGTTGTCCACCTTGCCAAATTGTTAAACAATTTTTAGATCATCATAATATCACTTATATTGATAAAGATATTAGTGTCGATAAAAATGCACGGAACACCCTTGTTGAAGATTTACAATCATCGTCAACACCAACTGTTACTGTTGACGACCAGGTTGTTATTGGGTTTGATTTAAAAAAACTTGAGAAACTATTAGGTTTGTAAAAGGAAAAGAAAAAAGCTTGGTGACCAGCCAAGCTTTTTTCGCTCTATTAAAGGGGTTTGGGGAAAACGAGAGTTTATGACTAATCAAGTTCCTACGTAGCAATAGGCAGTAGTTGATTATCTTTCTCATTTATAATGATAATGATTATCACTTTCAATGTCAATTGTTTTTTTCATAACTCACATAATTTTCTCATAGAAAAAATTATGTGAAATTGTTTTTGAGTAAAAATAAGGTAACAAGATCTGGCTTAAGTGTTGATTTAAAAGGTATCTTCCTTCATTATGATCATCAACTTTTTGTGTATCCTCTTCTGAATTTATTGTAACTTTAACTTCTTGTCCATTTGTTTTATTTTGTCCAATTTCTTCTAAATTTTTTGCATAGTTTTTAATATCAGTTACCATTAAACCTTTTTGTGTTTTCGTTAATTTTACCCACTCATAATGATCATCATAGCTAACAGGACCATCATTAGAGGCAGGGAAAAATTCATAAACAACAATTTGGTCATTTTCTTCTACAATCTTTGTCTTTTCGTCATAGGTAAAAAACGGAATCACGTAAATTGGAAAATCAGTACCATAAACAATATATTTCCCGTCTTCTTCAAACAGATTTTTCTTTAAATATTGGTTTGTTATATCTTTATTAAAATATTCCGAAAGAATTTGGACCATTTCTGCTTTTTCTCTTGGCTTTTCTGATAATGATTGTTGTGCTTTAAAGGCATCTTGTAGATGAGATAAGATGTTTTCTCGATTCAAACTTCCTAGATCTGAAGCAAATACTGGATGAGAAAACACTAGGAGAATAGCTATGATAAGTAAACTGCAACATACTTTATATTGTCTCATTCTTATTCCATCCTTTCTCATTAATGATTTGGACAATCTTTATCTCTTCCCTATTTTACCAACAAATTTGTCAATATAGAGGTGTGAACGTTCGCAAAATACAATCAAATTATGACAACAACTTTCATTATTCTCTACCCATTTTGACAAAGGTCTAATCAATCTTTAAAAATTAAGAACAAAAGCGCAAGCGCCTTGATCAGCCTTGGGCAAATAAGCCAATTTAGAATAGAAGGCGTTCTTTGCCTTCAAGTCTAAATTCGCTTATGACCTCGAGGGGCTAGGCGCTGGAGCTGGATGTCGTGCGCTTATCCACAGTTCAAAGAATTTTATAATTTCCTAGACGACAAAAAAAACAGTGAACTATTGTCCACTGTTTACCATGATATTGTAAAAGCCAAATAAAAAATATATGCTAATGAAAGAACTGCTGCAATCATATAAGTCAGAAAAACAGGATTACGCGAATAAGGATGCTCCTGCACCTTCTCATTTAATTGTGTATCATATTTCGCTTTTCTTTCACTAACAAGCTTACCTACTTTAAAGGTATATATTAAGCTTGTTACTAATATTAGTAATGCGATTACACCAAGAACCATTGTTAAATAGGTCATCCTGCTGTCACCCCTTTTATATATAGGATGACTCACACAATAAATAAATATGCTTTGGAAAAACTTATAAAAGACCTTCTTCTTCATAGAGGTAATCATAAGACAAATCAATAAATAGATAATGCTTTTGGTTTAAGGGAAAGGAAAATGTCCGAATCAATTCTCCCGTTTCAATATCACTGTATACATCACTTAAAAACCCTTTTTGATCAAATCTCATTCTCATAATATTTGCTAAGAAATAAGGTCGCCAACTCCAGTTATTTAAGTAATATTGGGGCTGAATTTGCCAATAATTCTGTTTGAAAATGTTAACGGATTGTTGAAAACCATCTTCATCACAAATATAAATTCTAAAACTACAGTCATCAAGCTGCTTTGATAGCTGCTGTAGCAGATCTTCGTAATCAATAAATTGCTTCCCTATTTTATGAAGCACTTGTTGCACACGGTTGTTAAAGGCTTCCGTAAAAAGATAAAGATTTTCAAGCTTCTTTTTCTCGGAGGAAATATATGTCTGGAACTCATATTTTAGCATATCTTTACAATCATCAATTTCTGCGAATTCCCGTTGTGGTTTATTTAAGTAAAATCCTTGATAATAACGGCCGCCGTTCTTCCACGCATATTGAAGCTGAAAATTGACCTCAATATCCTCATACAGCAATGTAGCCCCAATTTTCCTTGCTAAAAGGGAGATTGAATAAAGTACATCATAATATGATTGGGATGGAGAACTTAATCTTAATGGCTGTAGATCTATTTTTAAAATATCAGGGGATAAAAGACCAATCCGATCAAGATTACTGCTTGCCTTACCTATATTATCAATCGCTACTTTAATACCGTATGTTCTGTAATATAGTAAAAGATGATAAAGTTGTTCAATATCACCTCGAAAATTATGTTCGGTAATCTCTAATACAATCTGATTAAGTTTTAACCCTTTTTCCTGTTTATCCAGTAGGATGTTTAAAAAACTTTCACCATGATCCATCATTAATAAGTTTGCATCACGGTTAATAAAGAGGTGAAGATGCGATTCCTTTAATTCCAGAAACTCATCTATTGCATTATGTAAGATAGAGTCGTCGACTTCAATCCGATATTCATCTGGAATGTTTTCATCCTGGAAAAATTCACCCAAACTTTTAATTTCATGATTTAGTTTTATTCTTCCTAATACTTCATATCCGATAATTCTTTGTTCATCAGCGCTGAAAATGGCTTGGTAGTAAGGTATAACCTTATCTATATTCGTTAACACATCTAACGGATCCATTGCAATCCCCTCACATATCTCTATCTGTATCAACATTATTATAGCATATTAAGGAAATGATTAGATGTATTTATACTTTGTGAACAATGGTTTCACTTAATTTAATAGATGTGTCAACGACATTAGACTTAATTCTCAGTACTAGAAAGGATGTTTATTTAACCATTGAGCACCATCCATCGTAATACATTCTCCATTAATATAAGCTGCATCATTTGAAAGAAGGAAGGATGCTAATGCTGCAATTTCCTCAGGCGTACCCAAACGACCTAGTGGAACACTATCAATCGTTCTTTTCGCCGCTTCCTCAGATTCCCATAATCGCTCTGCTCCACCTGTTCTTTCAATTGGTCCAGGTGCAATAGCGTTCACCCTTATTCCATATTTTTTTCCCCATTCTACAGCTAAGGTTCTCGTCATTGATAACACTCCGGCTTTAGCAGCAGCTGAATGAATAACACCTGCACCGGCTCCCCATGCATATGTAGCCACAATGTTTATTATCGAACCTTTTTTTTGCTTTTCAATCCAGTATTTTCCTACAGCAGATGAACAATAGAAAGTACCATTTAGAACAATATCAATGACAGATTTCCACCCATTAATTGACAGCTTTTCAGCTGGACAAATAAAATTTCCTGCAGCATTATTAATTAATGCATCTATTCTTCCACATGTTGAATCAACGTATTGAATCAATTCTGATACTTTTTCTGGTTCTCTTATATCTGCTTGAAAAGAAAAAATTTTCCCAGTTTCCCCTTCGATATCTTTTTGAGCCTCATCAAGTCTATCCTGATTTCTCCCAACTATAACAACATTAGCCCCTTCACTTGCAAATCGCTTTGCCATCACTTTTCCCATACCGCTAGAACCACCAGTAACAATTATCACTTTATTTTTCATCTTCTTCCCCCTGCCCTTTTATGAATGACTATTCATTCATCATTTTATCATAATTTTGCCTTATTATCTAATAAAACTGAAGGTTCATCTTTACTTTTTAAATAGAACTTAGTCATAAAACCGTGCTATAATTTAGTATAAAATAAATGATCTATTGAAAAATGTTTGAGAATGGTTGGTATTTAATGAAAAAACTTTATTCAAGAAGATCTTTTCTTAAAGGACTTTTTTCCATATCCATTGGAGGGATCTTAACTGGAGCCGGCGGATATACATATGCTCGATATTTAGAACCTGGTTTCTTAGATATAAATCAACTAAAAATTACACATCCTACGATCCCAAAATCGTTCGATGGATTTAAAATTGTTCAATTCAGTGATACTCATCTTAGTGAATACTTTACGATCGGCAGACTAAGAACAATCGTCGATAAAATAAATGATCTTTCACCTGATTTATTGTTTTTCACCGGAGATTTAATGGATGAGCCTAATCAATATACACAAATAAATGAAATTGTTCCTGTACTTGAAAAATTAGAAGCTCCTTTTGGAAAATTTGCTGTTTATGGAAATCACGACCATGGAGGATATGGAACTGATATTTATCGAAACATTATTACAACGTCAGGTTTTACATTACTCCAAAACCAAGTGCAAAATATTTCCATGATAGATGGACATAAAATTTCCGTTTCCGGGATTGATGATCTAATGTTAGGGAGACCAAGTTATGAAGGAACTTTAGGTAACTTAAACAAACATACATTTAATATTTTATTGGCACATGAACCGGATGCTGCTCTTGAGTCAAAAAAATATCCAGTACATTTACAATTGTCAGGTCATAGTCATGGGGGTCAAGTGCAGGTACCTTTTTACGGCCCTCTTATTACCCCTCCATTCGCAACTGAATATTTTGAAGGAATGTATAATATTGATAATATGAAGCTATATGTTAATAGGGGCTTAGGAACAACAAGACTTCCTTTTCGCTTTTTATCAGTTCCGGAGATTACACAAATAACTCTTCATTCTGAGTAAGAAAAGCACAAGTACATATTTTATACTTTCTAAACTCAACATAAAGGACAATTTCTAAGAAATTGTCCTATTAATACTTTAAATTTTTAACTTATTAAGTTATAAGAAAAGACATCGACTCCTCCATTCTTGGTGTTAAGTCGTATCTTACTGGATTTTCAATTATTCTTCATCCTCTAGCACTTGATAGGCTTTACTAAATAATGTGAGCTGGCTATCAACTAATGCTTCATGTTCATTGCGTTTAACGTAATGGTAAACACCATGTTGATCTTGTTCTCTTGCCTTCACATTATCAGCTAAGTTCAGAGCAAGTACCTGGTTTAGACGCATTTTTATATGCCCCTCATAGATAGGGAACAAAATTTCAACACGTTTTTCCATATTCCTTGTCATTAAGTCTGCCGATGAAAGAAAGGTCTTCTCTTCACCATTATGATGGAAGAAATAGATTCTGCTATGTTCTAAAAATCGACCAACAATGCTTCGAACTCTAATATTTTCACTTACGCCCTTTATACCTGGTCGTAAGCAGCACGTTCCACGGATGATTAAATCAATCTGCACACCTGCATTCGATGCTTCATAAAGTTTTGTAATGATCACTTTATCTGTTAATGAATTCATTTTTGCAATAATACGTCCGTTGGAGAATCTCTTTTGAAATTGAATCTCTTGATCTATAAATTTTATAAAATCTTTTCTAATATCAAAAGGTGCCACTGAAAGATGATGAAACTCAGGCTTTTCAGTGTAACCACTTAAATAATTAAAAAAGTTTGTTGCATCAATTCCGAACTTACGCTTGGAGGTGATAAGTCCCATATCTGTATAAATTTTTGCTGTTTGATCATTATAATTACCTGTGCCTAAATGAACGAAACGCTCAATCCGATTATTTTTTCTTCTTACGACAAGTGTTATCTTACTGTGCGTTTTTAAATATGTCATTCCATAGATAACATGACATCCGGCCTTTTCTAATTCCTTAGCCCACTGTACATTATTTTCTTCATCAAAGCGAGCCTTTAGTTCAACTAAAACTGTTACTTGCTTACCGTTTTCAGCCGCACGTTTTAATGCATCTATAATTGGCGAATCTCCACTAACCCGATACAATGTTTGCTTAATCGCTAATACATCCGGATCATCAGCAGCATCCGAAATAAACTCTACTACCGGTTCAAATGATTCATATGGATGATGAAGAAATACATCCTGTTCTGAAACTTTTTCGAAAATATCCTCATCTGAAGAAATGTCCACCGGTGGCTGGGGAATTAGAGCTTCAAATATTAAATCTTCTCTTAGTTTTGACATTTCCTTTGCAAAGCTAAATAGGAAGGTTAGGTCAAGAGGTCCATCAATTTCATATACATCTTTTTCATGGATTTCAAGTTCTTCAGTTAAATAACGCAGGATGTTTTGGTCAAATCTATTTTTTTGAATTTCTAGCCGAACCGCAGCTCCCCATTTACGTTTCTTTAACTCTTTTTCTATCTCTTTCAGTAAATCCCGAGCACCTTCTTCATGAATTGTCATATCCGCATTTCTTGTAATCCGAAAAACTGAAACTGAAACTACTTTATACCCCTTAAAAAGCTTATGAATAAATGTACTGATAATATCTTCTAATAAAACAAACCGATTTTGATCAGAGGAAGTATGTAATTTTACAAATCGTTCGAGAACAGCTGGAACTTGAACGATTGCTGTCTTATAGCGATTTTCCTCGAACTCATCGTTATCTTCAATGACAATGGCTAAGTTTAAACTTTTATTGAGCAGCATCGGAAATGGGCGATATGCATCCACTGCCATAGGTGTTAAGACAGGGAAAATCTGCTCATCAAAATATTCCTCGAGAATTTTATATTGTTCGGATGTTAAGTCAGACATATGTAATATTTCGATGTTTTCTTCCCGTAACTGTGGGATAAGCAAATCATTGTATGAATCATATTGCAACCCAACTAGCCTATGTGCATTTTGAGCAATTTGATTTAATTGTTGTTTTGGGGTCATCCCTGCTTTATTCTCAGGCTTATTAAATCCAGCCTTTACCTGATCTTTTAATCCCGCTACACGAACCATAAAAAACTCATCTAAATTAGAGCTGAAGATAGCTAGAAACTTTAACCTCTCAAATAAAGGGTTATGCTCATCTAAAGCCTCTTCTAAAACACGTTCATTAAATGCAAGCCAGCTTAATTCTCTATTGTTATAATAAAGCGGACTTTGAAGATCCAAAGCTTTTTGATTGATTGTATTCATGTACCTTCACCCTTTTTCGACAATTTCTATTGTTTCATAATAGCACTAAGGGACTAATTCAATTGTAAATATTTTGTAAATTATTATTAATTTTTTGTAAATAGGATCATTTTTGTCATGATCCCCTTTAAAATGTCCTCCTCAGGAAAAAATAATTGTTATTGACCTTTTCAATAGTTTTTCTAAATGCTTTTTTTGCTTTTCAGCTTGATATTGTTCGGGTTTCCAATCATGATGACATGTAACAGTAAAGGTTAATCCTTCTTTATTTGTATGTAAATCAATGGATTTAATAATATTTCTTTTTGTTGCATTTAAGCTGTAAGCAAATTTTAAGATTGCCCCTAATATCCTATATGTTTGTAACTCTTCTCTTGAGAACCATTGACTATATGGAGTAACATACCGCTTAAATCCTGACTTGCTTGTATAAGAAGCGATGAGGGCAACAATCATACGATCTTTATGAAATAATCCATCAATTGTACGATTTGCTAATAAATAAAACGTGTGCTGACTGCTTGATTCAGAATCGATATATGATCCAAGATTATAAACAAATGCACCCCGTTTTAAAAACAATTTATCCTCCTTTGTTGTTGAGATAACTCCAGCTTTATTTAATAATTCCGTTATCATTACAGCACTATTTGTAACATGAAAAACAAGATTCAAATTAACATTATAGTCTGTTGCAAGCTCATAAAAGCTTTCCTCAATAATATTAGGAAAAACAGAAATACCAAATTCCTTTGTTAATTCCTCAAAGAAAACTCCATCACGTAACCCTTTTCGACTTAAGGCAAAATGGTCCGCACCTACGATGCTCATTAACTGACGAAACACCTCAACAGCAGGTATAATAATATCTGCACGATCTTTTGAAAGTCCTTCTACCTTTTGCAACTCGGTAAATGAAAGGGACTGTAGATACTGATTCATTTCAAAAACATCTACTCTACTCATTAAATATTGATGAACCCCTGCAATAGGATAGGCAACGTATTCCTGATGAATTTGGACCAGGTTACGTGCACTACCTCCGATACCGATAATTGGTAGACATTTATCTTTCACCCATTCTAACTGGTCCATTTGATTTTTAATAAAATTACGAAGGGTTATTAATTCTGATTCAGTGGGAATTTCCCCAGAAATAAATTGTTTTTTTAATGATAAAGCCCCAAAAGGAAAGCTATGATAGTTAATTAACTTCCGGTCATGAAAGTACGTTACTTCTGTGCTTCCTCCACCAATATCAATGGTGATCCCACTCTGAAAGGGTGTTGTATTGACCACAGCTAAATAACCAAAATAAGCTTCTTCATATTCAGATAGGATTTGAATTGTAAATTTAGTATCATTATATACGCGTTCAAGAATTTGCTGTTGATTTTTTGCTTGTCGAATAGTAGCAGTTGCAACACACTTTACATCATCTAAAGAATGATGGTTCGTAACTTCCCTAAAACTTAATAGTGAATCAATAAGTATGCGAATACCGTCCTCTGTTAAGTCTCCTTCATCCGAAAGAAAATTTCGTAACCGTGCAACAACCTTAACATTTTCTATTTCTTTTAATCTACCGCTTTTCTCACGTAAATAAATAACCAAACGCATTGTATTTGAGCCGATATCAACAATTGCATATTTTTCTCTATCCAAATTCAACACCCTTATTTTCAGATTAAAAAATATATTTACTTTTGCACACAAGTCATTGAGCTTCAACTTTTACAGATTATCAACTAAAAGAAAAATAAACAGTCATAAATTAATGTACATTATAACATATCCATTCATAAGGTATATTAAGTTTTAACCTACAAAATCCCTGTTCCTTGGGCAATTTAATTCCAACTGGAGTGAAATTAATGATTCATACTGTTCAACGAGGAGAGTCATTGGCCGTAATCGCTGCTAATTATCGAACATCAATACAACAGCTGATAGCTGTTAATCGTATTACCAATCCAAATTTACTTTTTATAGGTCAGAAAATTACAATACCGGGTCTACCTGATCCTAACAGTATTCCCTATTCTATAGTGATTTCAATCTCACTGAAAAGGTTAACTTTATTAATGAACGGACAGGTAATGAAACAATATCCTATTGCAGTTGGTAAAATGGTTACTGCAACTCCTGTAGGAGACTTTGTAATCGTAAATCGGGAACCAAACCCTGGAGGTCCATTTGGAGTAATGTGGCTTTCTTTATCCAAAATACACTATGGTATTCACGGTACAAATAACCCTGCTTCTATTGGAAAAGCCGTATCACTTGGATGTATCAGAATGTATAATGAGGATGTAGTGGAACTGGCTTCCCATGTTCCAAATGGAACTAAAGTTTCAATTAGACCTTAAGATTTTATTAAGATTTTGTAATTAACGTATCAAAATGAGTAATATTACCTTATAATGACAAATGGAATATTGTCATATAAGGAGCGAACCAATGAAAATCTTTCGTAATCGAAATTTTGTGAAATTGTTTTTTGCAGCCCTTTTCTCTCAAATGGGAACAACGATCGGAAACATGGCTTTTGCCTTTTATCTTTTAGATCACTTTAGTCATCAACCTTCTTACGCAACAATAGCTGAATTAATGTATTCACTACCAACCATCCTTGTGTTTTTTATCGTCGGCGTTGTTGCAGATCGATTTGATCGGAAAAAAGTGGCTGAAAATTGCGATTGGATTCGAGCTGCCTTAACAGTTCTTCTTTTTGGAGCTCTTTTCACTAATTCTATTCCATTTATTTTTCTCGTGTTATTTTTAAGAAGTGCTGTTACAAAGTTCTTTTTCCCTGCAGAGAACAGTCTTGTACAAGGAATATTAAATAAAGAGCAATATGCCCAAGCAGCAGGATTAAATCAAATGCTTTTTAGTATCTTTATGGTGTTTGGAGTTGGTTTAGGTGCTGCTATTTATAAAACAGTTGGCATTCATGGTGCGGTCATTGTAGATTTTATAAGTTTTATTTTTTCTGCTTTGTTAATAAGATCATGTCAAATCCCTACTTCTGCACGACTGCCTAATGGGAAAGTAGACTGGAAAGATGTAAACATAAAATCATCTCTTGGTGACTTTAAGGATGGTATTCTTTACATTATCAAAAATCGATTGTTATCCGTCCTTATTTTCGGATTTTTTATTTTCGGATTTTTCAACGGGGCTTTTGCTATATTACCAATGTTCACCATGAAATATGAGTTATCACCAGAAAACTATGAATGGTATGCTTCCTTATTTGCTGTTTCCTTAGGGTTTGGATTATTAACAGGTAGTGGATTAGGGACATTAATTGCATCAAAGTTCAAGCCTCATCAATTAATGATTTTCCCTATTTTCTTAACAAGTTTACTCATTTTCTTTTTAGGCTTTACAGATAAACTTTCTATCTTCCTTGTCATCGTGTTTATAATTGGGACATGCCTGGGACCAATTAATATTGCTATAGGTGGATGGATGCCAAAAATAGTACATCCGAAGCTAATGGGACGTGTCAGCGGTTGGATTGACCCTTTAATGATGTTCGCTCAATCCGCAACACTCGGATTAATTGCACTCCTTTTTCCTAAGTTTATTCAAGAAATTGATTACTTATATTATGGTATTGCATTTGTCATATTATTGGTTTCTCTATTCTATGCCTTTACCTTACCTAAGCTAAGCGAAGCTTTTGAAAAGAAACAAAAACTACTACAACGCAAACAAAAAACACAAAAAACAAGTAATATCCCATCTATGTAAAGAAAGTGTATCTGCTCAACTGTTATACAATTGAGCAGATACACTTTTATTTATATACTATCAGAAAGTATATAAATTTTATGGATGATTGTATAAGAAAAACTTAGGCTTTCTCCATTAGTACTTGGCCACAAGCCAAGTTTTCTAACCTTTTCAATTGTAACTGTTTATACAATAATACGAAATAGCTATTGAATTATTCAAAATAAATACCGTAACTTGTTGCATTTTACTCTTTACTAAGTATAATTTAAGTAAGAAAGTTATAAAATGAGAGTGTAAAACGAAAAGGAGAGAACCAATGCAGGATCATAATCGACTCGATCCAAGTCAACAACAATCTACAGAAAACCTCGCCCGTGCTATTTATGTTGTAAATAGACATGCAAAAACTGCGCCAAACCCTAAATTTCTCTATGCATTAAAGAAAAAAGCATTATTGAAACTTGTCCACGAGGGGAAAGCTGTAAAAAAAGGACTTCATTTTTCAAATAATCCTAAATTTAGCAAACAGCAATCAGATGTTTTAGTTTCAGCTGGAGAGTATTACTTTCATATGCCTCCTACAAAAGATGACTTCGAAAAACTTCCACATTTAGGTTCATTAAATAAAACCTATCGAAATCCCAAAACACATATGTCTTTAACAAAGGCTAAAATCCTCTTACAAGGTTATGTTGGTATGAAAGAAGAAAAAAAGCCGGCTCAATCCTTTCAATCAAAAAAAACACGTACATATGAAAAGCCCGTGTTTAAAAGATTAGGTGAAAGTTACAGGTAATATAATGGCCACACTTTGGAAGTACGCACTTTTATAAGGGGCTATTTTCCACATATATTCTACCATCCTAAAATTTTTCTATATTTTAACAAAAGGCTATCATGTATATGACAACATGATAGCCTTTAAATTATAGGATATGTTTGTCTATTTGCTCTACAAGAAGATTTATTTCTGGTTTGCTAATTTGCGCACTAGCTCCAACCTTTTGTCCTTTATGACGAAGGTCATTTGTGATTAACGATGAAAAAATAACAACCGGAAGAACACTTAGGGACTGATTTTCTTTAATTTGCTTTGTTAGATGGTGTCCATCCATTTGCGGCATTTCAACATCTGTAATAAGAAGTTGTACTTCATCTTCAATCGCTTTCCCAGATTCTACAATTGAAATTAAATAAAATAAGGCATCCTTGCCATTTTCAAAAAACTCAATATTTTGAAAACCTGCTTCATTTAACGTTTCCTGGAGTAACTTTCTAAGAAGTGGTGAATCTTCAGCAACTACAAGCTTCTTTTCAGATCGCTCTCTTTCGCCTAATTTTTTCACATTTTCAATGTTAATCCCAGAATCCGGATTTATGTCAACAACGATCTTTTCAAAATCCAATAGTAAAATCATTTGATCATTCATTTTTACAACACCGGTTATTTGACTTTCTAGCCCCTGGTACATTCCAGATGGTTTTTCAATATGTTCCCAAGAGATACGGTGGATTTGTGTAACAGAATGAACATGAAAAACCAATTTCGTTTGATTAAATTCAGTTACAATATATTTTTCTTCTAAGGGTCTATCACTTTGTGGATATCCCAGAGCTTTCGCTACATCCACCACAGGAAGAATCTCCCCCCGGATTTCTATAATTCCTTCCACATTTGGGTGAGAATGTGGAATTTTAGTAACTTGTACAGGCTGAATAATTTCTTTAACTTTTATTACGTTAATACCAAACTTACTTTGTCCAATACTAAATTCAACTATTTCCAGCTCATTTGTGCCACTTTCAAGTAAAATACCTTTTTGTTGATCCATTTAAAACTTCCTTCCATGAAGATACATTTGTATATTTTATATCGGCATATTATTGAAAAATTATAGCCTCTTTTTCATATAGTGTGAATGATAGGAAAGAAGTATATTAGATTTTCATCACAAGTACTTCCATAAATAAAGCTTTGTTTAACTTCCAAGTTTCTTCATCAATATAAGAAATTTAATATTCTTTCATCTGCTAAATTTGTATCAATCGGACCTTTATTCATATCTCGGCCATATTGCCACAACCAGACATTGGCTCTGCATGATGGCGTTGCAGGATTAAATCTTGGTGCCTTTCTTTCAGTTGAAGTTCCCGTTTCAGGTTCAACACTCCAAAGTATTGTTTGTGTTGCAATGTCATTATTATCTTTAACTGCCTGGCAAAATGCCTGAGCAAAACTTCCTCTTTCTGAATCATGATAAAATCCTGCTCTATAGCCTGATGGAATAAGGGTTTCCGCCCACCCACGTATCCATAAGGCATCGACATTATGTAAATTCTCTAGATTCGCAAACAATACTGTTTCTTTCGGAAAACCTAACCTCCTTGCATGATATACTGCATTTCTACATGCAACTTGAGCATGTTCGTAGCCTATTTCTTCACTAACGACATTATATATTGGCAAAATCTTAATTCCTTTATTTCTAAGAAAGTTAATTTCCGTTTTTGTTAAACCAATTGACACATTGGGGACTTCTGTTAGATATCTCCCCCAATATTTTGGTAATCCAAAATTTTTTCTTACCCAAATGAAGAAATCCTGATTAACCGGGCTAGTAGAATTTACTCCCCAAACCTTACGTGCCAGAGACATCACGCCCTTTCTCTCCAAGCTCTAAACATATATATGTATGGCTATGGTTGTCTAAAGCATGCAAACAAATAAAGTTTGATCTTTTTTTACATTAAGCTTTTTGATTTTATGCATTTGTTTCACCAACTAAGGTCATAACAATTTATTTAATCTCCTAAAATGTACATGTTTCGAATATATTAATGCCATCCTAGATGTATATGATCGAAATTTTTACACTTCATAAATTAAAAATAATGCAAAGTTGTAACACTCCTGATATAATCCATTTGTAAATTGTTTGAATTCAATTTACGGGTTGGGTTGAGGGTTACACACATAAGGAAGGGTAACATTGGAAAAGTTTTTTCGATTACATGAAAACAAGACCACTATAAAAAAGGAAATACTTGCAGGGACAGTATCCTTTTTTACGATCGTCTACATCGTTGTTGTAAATGCTTCTATATTATCAGATGCAGGAATACCTTTAGAGGCTGGAATTATCGCAACAGTTCTGACTTCAATAGCAGGTTGCCTTATTATGGGTTTCTTCGGAAATACTCCGATCATCCTTGTACCAGGCATGGGTGTCAATGCTCTCTTTACGTATACAATTGTCATGGGAATGGGACTAACATGGCAAGAAGGTTTAGCAGTTGTGTTTGTATCCGGAATTCTTTTTACTCTAATTGCATTTACAAAGCTGTCTGTCATTATTTCAGAATCTATTCCTCTTTCATTAAAAGAAGCAATTACAGTAGGTATTGGTTTCTTTTTAACATTTATTGGATTGCAAAAGGGTGGAATTGTTGTTCTTAATAGTGATACCTTTGTTGCTTTAGGAGACTTTAGTCAACCCGGAGTGATCGTGACACTTTTAACTTTACTCATTACGGTTGGCTTATTTACCAGACAAGTCCCTGGTAATTTTCTAATCAGTATTTTTGCCGGTACTATTTTAGCTGCATGCTTTGGTTTGCTGGAAGTTGATTTTTCGACTAAACCACATGAGGCTTTTCTTGTCTACAAGGATGTCTTATTTGCCATGTCATTTAGCCGTATTGTGGATCTTGCATTTTGGACTGCTACTTTTTCTTTAACAATGGTTATTGTTTTTGAGAATATTGGGCTAGTATTTGGTCAGGTTCATATGATCAATCGCCCTGATCGCTACAAACGTTCTTTTCAAGCTAATGCCTTATCTACTATCACTTCAGGCATTTTCGGATCAAGTCCAACTGTTAGTACAGTGGAGACTGCAGCTGGGATTACTGCAGGTGGAAGAACGGGTTTAACATCCATTACAACAGGTTTGCTCTTTTTAAGTTCTCTGTTATTTTTACCTATTATCAAAATAATCCCGGATAGTGCTATTGCACCAATTCTCATTTTAATTGGTAGCTTAATGATACAAAATATCCAACACATTGATTTAAATGATTTTAGTGAAAGCTTTCCAGCTTTTCTTATCATTGCTTTAATTCCATTCACTTACAGTATCGTAGATGGTATGGCATTTGGTTTTATTATGTATCCTATATTAAAAGTCATTTTAAAAAGAAAAGATGAGGTAAAACCAGCTCTCTATATTATCGCTTTGCTATTTTTATTTAATTTTGTTTTTCATATTCTTCACTAAGGCAGACACTTGTCTGTCTTTTTTACATTGCCTCTTTTACTTCTTATCTTTCGTATAAAATTTATTCCTTTTCACAAAATAAAGATACTGTGAAAAAAGTATATTAGAGGTGAAACATGCGAAGATATGTTGTATTCTTATTAACATTATTAATGATGACAGCGTGCAACAACGTGAACGAGGATGAGGCTATAAGTGAAAAACAAGAAGAGGGATTATTACAAACCGGAAATAATCGGGTCAAAACAAATGATGATCTTCTTTTAGAAGCAAGAGAAGAAGTAAATTATGATAATGATCGAGATCCTCTTCATCCTACACAAGCAGAGGAATTAGTAAAAGAGAAGCTTGGAGTTAGAAGAGATAGGAATACGATCGTACAATACGATCATGTTGAAGATGGGAATTATATAGTACATGTGTACTCTCTTGAAGGTAATCGCGAAAAAAGTGAAGCATGGTATATGGTTGATTTACAAACTAGAACAGTCGAGACGCTTGTTCGTTAAAGTTCTCGTGAATGGGGCAGCTCATGTAAAAATGAGCTGCCCCTCACTATTTTCCAATCACTCTCTCTATGTGGACATTCACCTATTTTTGACATTTGCATATTGTAACCGTGAAGGTTTTATGAGAGGAGAATTACACATGTATCCATACAATCGTCAGTTTACAACTCCCGGTTTCCCGCCATTTGGACCTCCTGGCGGCGGCTTTGATCAACAACCACCATATGGACCACCGGGTTTTCAAGGAGGACCTGGTCAAGGTGGCCCCCCACAAGGGCCTCCACCTGGTGAGATACCACCATTGCAATCCCAAAGTCAAGTAGGAACTTTTGCAGTTGATCCCGGTGGAATCCGTAGATGTTTATTCCGCTTTACGTACATTCGTTTAAATAATGGTCGTGCCTTTTGGTTTTATCCTACATTTGTAGGTCGAAATTCAGTTGCAGGCTATCGCTGGAGAAGACGTCAATATCGTTGGGTTTACTTTGGAATTGACCTTGATCAAATCCGCTCGTTTAGTTGTTAACAGCAAAATCATGAAGGATTGTCATATGTGCAACCTTCATGATTTTTTATTTTGACTCATAAGTAAAAATTGTAAAAATAAAATCACCTTTATCTGTACATAGTAATTTTGCAAGACCAAATATTTATTAGGGGGACCCTATCATGACAAAGCGTAATATTAAAACAAAATCCGGACTTCAGACGGCTAAACCTATAACAGATCTTGAAATTTCTAAAGATCTTACAACCGTTAATAAAAAAGCAGAAAAGACTCGTCCTCAAAATCAGTAATTATTACAATAAAAAAGGTTCTCATCTACATGATTCCGTAGTTATGAGAACCTTAACCTTTTACAGTTCATAAGCATATTTTGTTAAAAATGCTTGTCTTCGTTTTGCTTGTGAAATAATTGTTTGTATTTCATTTTTATAAAATTTAACATGGGCACTTGAAAGGGCAAATAGCATTTCATTTTCCAGCTTATCTATTAGCGCTTGTTCTTCTTTGGTTAATAATGTTTTTTCTTCACTCATCATTATCACCTCAATAGTTATAAAATCACATTTTTATAATTATTCGTACGTTAGATCACCTTTGTGTCGGTCATTCTAAATATGGAGGTTTATATTTATTGTTATTCTATGTATTACCTAATCTTCTTCTTACACCATTTACACTTTACCCTTTTATTTTATTTTCATACCTAAACACGTTTAAAGACATATACTCAATATCAGAAAAAAAGGTGACATGTCCAATAAAAATGGTAAAATAACTCCTATATATTTATTTTATAGATATATGCCAAGCCTTAAAGCAATCATATCAACCTTGCACACTATCTTTAGGAGGATTTATATATGGAACATTTAGTTAATTCTAAAGTAAAACAAATAGAACTCTCAGGCATTAGAAAGTTCTTTAATCTTGTAGCAGATTATGAAGATGTTATATCTCTCACAATTGGACAACCTGATTTTCCAACACCTGAGCATGTAAAAGTTGCAGGAATGAAGGCAATTGATGAAAATTTTACTACTTATACTCATAATGCCGGGTTGATTGAGTTAAGAGAAGCTGCTAGTCAATTTTTGAATAAAAAATATGGTTTAACCTATTCTCCAAATAACGAAATCATTACAACCGTTGGTGCTAGTCAAGCAATTGATTGTACGTTCCGTACAATACTTGAGACAGGGAGCGAGGTCATTTTACCTAGTCCCGTATATCCTGGATATGAACCGCTAATAAAACTCGCTGGTGGAACTCCAGTCTACGTTGATACAACGAAAACTGATTTTAAGTTAACTGCCGAACTTTTAGCTCCATACATAACAGAAAAGACTAGATGTATTGTTCTTCCTTACCCGTCCAACCCAACCGGAGTGACACTTACTGATGTAGAATTAAGAGAAATAGCAGATCTTGTCAGGGGAAAAGATATTTTTGTTTTATCAGATGAAATATATAGTGAATTAGTTTATGAAGGATCTCATCATTCTATCGCTAAACATATACGGGAACAAACTATTGTTATTAATGGCTTATCTAAGTCACATAGTATGACTGGATGGAGAGTCGGCTTTGTATTTGCTCCTGAAGCTATCGCCAAACATCTATTAAAGGTTCATCAGTACAATGTTTCCTGCGCTACATCTATATCTCAAAAAGCTGCCTTAGAAGCTTTAACGATTGGAATAGATGATGCTAATGTTATGAAGCATTCATACCAAGAACGTTTAGATTATGTGTACGATCGATTAATTCAAATGGGATTCGATGTAGTAAAACCGAATGGAGCTTTTTATTTATTTCCCAATATTAGCCAATTCAAGCAATCTTCGTTTGATTTTGCACTATCATTGGTGAAAAATGCTGGAGTTGCTTTAGTACCCGGCAGTGCTTTTTCGGAATATGGAGAAGGATACGTACGCCTATCATACGCTTACTCAATGGAGCAATTAAAAAAAGCAATGGACAGAATGGAAAACTACGTAACAACCCTTACATGATCTTTTTTATTCGTTTTCAATCAACCGTTAACTTTCTGAAACAGCGGCACTTGCCGTTGTTTCAGCTTAACGAAAAATTTTATCCACATGGCAATATAATTGTAAATATACTTCCTTTTCCTACTTCACTTTCTACATACATATTACCGTTATGGTTTTCAATTATTTTATATGTAATCATTAACCCTAAACCATTTCCCTTTTCCTTCGTCGTTAAGAAAGGTTCACCTATTCTCTCAAGAAATTCAGGAGGAATCCCTTCTCCTTCATCCTTTACAATAATTTTAACAGAGTGGTTGATTTTCTCTGTCAATACTTTTACTTTACCGCCTTTAGGCATAGCATCTATTGCATTTTTAAACAAATTAATAAATACTTGTTTTAATTGATTTTCATCGCAATTGATTTGCAATTCCGGGAAAGAATGCTCTTGTAAGATTGAAACATTATTCATATTCCCTTGTGTTTCTAGTAGAATCGCAACGTCATTGAGTAATATTACCAAATCCGTTTTTGTAAATTTTGTTTCCTGTGGCTTTGCTAACATAAGAAGCTCACTTAATATCATTTCGATTCGATTGAGCTCTGAAAAAATGATATGAAAATATTGACTATGATTAGAAATATCCGGTTGCATGATTTGCAAAAATCCTTTGATGGATGTTAATGGATTACGAATTTCATGTGCAATACCTGCAGCCAGCTGCCCTGCAATTGATAATTTTTCAGATCTAATCATTAACTCTTCTGTTTTTTTTCGGTAAGAAATATCACGCAAAATCACTTGAACTGCTTTTTCCCCATAATAGGTTGTAGGAATGCATACCATCTCAGTATATATGGTTGTTTCTTTTGAAATTAACCAAGATTGCTTTGTTAGTTGTACATCTGACGTTCCGTCTAATATATGTTTTAAAGAATTTCTCATTGTCTGATGATCGCCTGGATGTAAATATTCATAAATATTACGTCCCAACATATCTGGATAATCTTCGGCCTTAAAAAGCTTCACACCTGATTCATTCATAAACACCCATTTATCTTTATGAATAACTGCTATTGTATCGATTGAATTATCAATGAGCCTTTGATATCTTTCTCTACTTTTCTGGAGGATCTTTTGAAAGTTCCTTCTAGAGGAAATGTCATTCATAACTACCAGCTCAGCTGAGTCCCCTTTAAATTTCGTTAGCGAGGCCATTATCTCCAGATTGATTTCACGGCCATCTAACGTGTGCCAAGTTTCTTCAATAATACCGATTTTTTCCCCTTTGTATAATCGATATTCTCTATTTTTTATGACATCATGATATCCTTTATCCGTAAAATCGAATGTATGTTTCCCAATTAGCTGTTCCTTTGAATGTGCCCCTAATAAGTCCTGAAATGCTTGATTGACGAAACAAAGCTTTCCCTTCTTTGATATGAAAACAGGTGTAGGCAAATCTTCTAATAGTATACGGTCTTGACTCACAAATTCTTTATCATTCGATTTGGTTAAGCTATTCTGTTTACGGTCAGTCAAGCGGGTAGCTGCTTTGGTTAATAATCTCATTTTGAGGATGATTTCCTGCTGAACACCTTTAACTTTGCTGCGGATAAAGTCAAGATCAGCTTCAAACCAGACATATTTACCTGATTTAGTAAAAAAACGGAATGAGCAAGGATGAAGATGATGCTCATTATAAAAGTAACTTTCTACTAAAAATAAATCCTCAATATGTAAAAATTCCTTCATGTACTTACCGATCAGTTCAGAACTTGAATAGCCCAGTAATTCTAATGAATTGGATGAAATATATTGAAAGCGGCCATTTGAAGAGACAACAGCATATAGTTCTAAAGACTGACTCACTTCCTCTTGACGTACTAAGCCTCTTTCCATTCGTTCTCCCACCTTTTTCGTGACCTCTATACTAGTTCATAAGTTTTATATAACGAACAAATAACTCGATTATTTTAACCTTAATAATTCTATTTCTATAGTAAAAAATCCTTTTTTAAGCCCGTATGTTTCTTAAAAATAAGTTTACATTGTTCTGTAAGTTTGTCAATCTATCAAATTTCATTATTCTATTCTTTTTTGAAGAAATCATAAGAAAAAAACTTGGCTTTTCGCCAAGTTTTTAGCCTTTATATTCCCCATTATTTTTAGACGCTTTTTCTATTTTAGCCTTATCTTTATGAATTTTATTTGCAGCAGCACTTCCAAATTCATGGCTAAATTCCGAATCAAGTACACTGGAATCAAAGCCTTTTTTATTTTTTTGTTGTGGATCATTTTTTTTCGTTCGTTTTGCCATTTTTCTTCACTCCTTTCACATGCTTAACCTTATTTTGCGATAGGAAGAATGAAATATGTGATAAATAAATTTCCATAAATAGCAAAAGAAGAGGGAATTATTCCTCTTCTTTTGCTATTTTTTCTGAATCAATTTCGGTTGTGGTGACATATTTCTTTTGTAGGTCTATATAAGCCTTAATAACTCTGTTTGCTATATATTTGTTTACAGAATCACGGTCATTACTTGCCCATGGTACAACAACGCTAAAAGCTATTTCCGGATTATCGGCTGGATAATAACCTACGAAGTTTAAGTTGTTCGTTTTCTTACCCCAATATTCGCGTTTTGGACCATAGTAATTTGTTTGTGATGTCCCAGTTTTACCTGCAGCATCATATTTAATGTATTTTGAAGCAGTACCACCCGCTGATTGTACAACCATTTTAAATCCTTGTTGAACACGTTCAACTTCTTCCGAAGTATTGTTTATACGATTTAATACAGTAGGAGACTTATCTACAGCAATTGGCCCTAGTGTTGATTCTTCAACAGGGGTATGGATACTTGTGACGATTCTCGGTTGAACACGTGTACCACCATTAGCTATAACAGATACGTATTGAGCCAATTGAAGTGGTGTATACGTATCGAACTGTCCAATCGAAATGTCCAGAAGCTTACCAGCAGCATCAGGTGTACTTAACAAACCAGCTGATTCCTGAGGCAAATCAATACCCGTTGGAACTCCTAAACCAAATTGTGCGAAATAATTACGAAGCTTTTGGAAGTCCTCCGTTGACACATTTAATGGACCATGAGGAACATATTTTACATCTGCAATTCTTAAAGCAACATTAAACATATAAACATTTGATGACTTCTGTAATGCAGTTAAATCAGTAACATAATTGAGAGTACTATAAGAACTTTTTGGTGGAGTTCCTTTGAAATACATTGTTTTATCAACAAATCCTTGCCCAATAGGCATCCCATCCTGATAACCAGCTAGCACTGTTGCACCCTTTACAGTTGATCCAGCCTCATACTGAGTAGCAAAGGCACCATAAGCAAAGTCAAGCATTTCTCCACTTCGGTCATCTGGATCAAGCATCTTTCCAGCCATTGCTAATACATCACCTTGATACGGATCCATCATCACGACAAATGCCCGATCCATTAGAAAGTGACTTCTACTGGCTTTGCGGAGCTCTTCTTCAATGATTTTTTCTACTTCCATCTGCAATTCCATATCAAATGACAGCTTCAAATCATATCCGCGTTGTCCTTCTTCAACAACTTGTTCGGAAACAATATTCCCATTATTATCAGAAATATATTCTATTTTTGCTTTTTTAGGATTTAAATAATCTTCATATTGATATTCAAGATAACTTTTTCCTACACGTTCATTTCTTGCATATCCTCGTGCATTGTAATAATCCTGACGTGATTGAAGAATACCCTGTTCAGCTGAAGTTACTCCACCGAAAATCGTTTGTAAGGAATCATATGGGTATTCACGTCCCCAATCTGTAATAACATCCACTCCAGGAAGCTGTTCTAAATGTTCAGCAACAAGTGCAACCTCATCATCTGTCAAATTTAGCGATTTTACAACTTGTGGTTCATATTGGTAGCCTGATGAAAAACGTGTGTAAATATAAGCTAGCTCCATATCTTCCAGGCTGTTCTTAATTTTATTAATTTCAGCTTCCGGAACACGTTCTACTTGTAGTTTATATGTTTCAGATGGTTCTAACTCCAATTCACTTTCAGCTAATAATTCCTTTGCTTTTGTTGGATTTGAAGCTAACCAAAAATCGCGAATATCTCGTTCCTTAAGCTCTTCTTCTAAGTATTCGGGTTCATAGCTAATATACTCTGCAAGCTTAATGGCCGTATTGATTTTGTCTTCTGCTTTTGTCGTCTTATCAACGGTATAGGTAATCGCCGGTACCCTTTTGTTATCAACAACAACACGGTTGTACCTGTCATACATTTTCCCACGTGGAGCAGGCAGACTTGCGTAATCTGATTCAGTTTTTGAAACTTCCTTCGAAAATTCTTCCCCTTGAACAATTTGAACGACTCCTAATCGAACAATTAAAGCAACAAATAACAGGAAAACAACAAAAAAGAACACATTGGTCCTTATATACCTTGATTTTCTCAGCTTTCGTTGTTCTGATTTACTTGTGTTTTGTTCTGTCAAAGAACTCCCTCCTATCTAATGTTTTTTCTATATAAAAAAAGTGATTTATAAAATTAGGCTACCCTTTATTTTACCACTAATAAACAAGAAGAGATAGATTGCTTTATGACATTCATGTGAAAGACGAAAAAGTGAAATGAACTTAAAAGGCTGCCCATTTTTAATTGGGCAGCCTTTTATATTTAGACGACTTTATTTTAGGAAAAGTTTCAAAAAAGATTATTATTTGTGCTTTTTCTTCAAATTTCTTCCCATAATTTCACTAAAGCTTGTGTACCTTTATCTTCAAAACCAGCTTCAGCCATTTTCTCGTACAATTGATGTGCAAGTTCCAATCCAGGAGTATAAAGGTTCATTGTATTTGATTCATCAAGTGCAATGCCCATATCTTTTATAAAGTGCTTAATAAAGAAACCAGGTTCAAAATCATCTGCCAACATACGTGGTGCAAGATTGCTTAATGACCAACTTCCTGCTGCACCGGTCGTAATACTTTTCAGTACATTTTCAGGTTCCAGCCCTGATTTTTTCGCGTAAGAAATCGCCTCGCAAACACCGATCATACCTGAAGCGATAGCAATTTGGTTACACATTTTTGTATGTTGACCAGACCCGGCTTCTCCTTGATAGACAATGTTTTGTCCCATCTTTTCAAACAGAGGAAGACAATAGTCAAAAGCTTCTTTATCACCGCCAACCATAATCGCTAACCGTGCTTCTCTAGCTCCTATATCTCCTCCAGATACAGGGGCGTCAAGAGAATATATATCTTTTAATTTAGCCTGTTCATATATCTTTTTAGCCAACGAAGGTTGTGAGGTTGTCATATCGATAACATATGTACCAGGTTTTGCCGAGGAAACGATCCCATTTTCTCCCAAGTATACTTCTTCAACATCTTTTGGGTAGCCAATCATGGTAATAATGATTTCACATTCATTAGCTAGTCCACTAATAGAATCCATCCAAACGGCCCCTAATTTTATAAGATCTTCTGCTTTTTCCTTTGTTCTTGTATAGACACTTAGAGAATAACCTGCATGTAATATATGTTTAGCCATGCTTTGTCCCATAACACCTAATCCAATAAATCCAACCTTTTGTTTCATCAGTAACTCCTCCTTGTTTTTTATGGACATTTTCATTACTTATTACTCTGTAACTTGTTTTGTCTGGGTTGATTTTCGGTTAATTAAATTGACTTAACCATACCTCCATCAATTAAGAAGGTTTGACCAGTCATAAAACTATTATGATCAGACAAAAGAAATGCAACATAATTTGCGAATTCCTCAGGTAAACCATATCTTCCCAAAGGAATCGTTTTTCTCATTTTATCTTCTATTTCCTCTTTTGAAATCCCATTATTTTTGGCTGCTGTTTCATCCAGAAACGCTACCCGGTCTGTTGCAATTCGGCCGGGTGCCACCGTATTTATTAGTATTTGATATGGAGCAAGTTCTGAAGCCAATGTTTTAGATAAACCGATTATTCCAGTTCGAAATGTATTTGATAAAATAAGACCCGGAATAGGCTCTTTTACTGATGAAGAGGCGATATTGACAATTTTGCCACCATTTTGTTTCATGTGAGGTAAAACCGCTCTAATCATCCGAATATAACTAAGCAGATTTAATTCAAACGAATGCTGCCAATCTTCATCTGTCATTTGTTCAAATGTTCCTGCAGGTGGTCCTCCTGCATTATTAACTAAAAGATCAATGGATCCCAGATCGGTTACTGTTTTTGCAACCAGGCTTTCGATTTCCAGCTTGTTTTTTATATCACATGTTTGATAAATTATACGAGCATGACTTTTCTTTCTTTCAAGCTCTGCTTTTATCTTCTCCAGTTTTGCCTGGTCACGGCTGGATATCATTACATTAGCGCCTTGCTCAAACAATTTTTCAGCTATTGCCTTACCTAAACCTTGGCTCGAAGCGATTACTAAGGCATTTTTACCTTTTAGATTAAGATCCATTTTTTTCACCTCTTATGTATAATAATATATTTTATCATTACATGTATGAGTAGTGAGACTTTTTTCAGTAGAAGCTGTACTGCCCGTGAAATATAAAACAAAAACTCCCATCGTTTGATGAGAGTCTAGGATTTACGTAAAATATTCAACTTTTGCTGTAGGAAAATAATGATCAACATAATCTTCAAGTGTTTCTCGAAGTTCCTGTTCTTGATCCTTTGGATAGATATATTTTCCGATTCCATACCTGCCCCATTTATATCTTCTTTCCTCTTCATTTAACTCCAGCTTTGTTTTAGGATAATTTTTTTGTATCACTCTTTTTGCCGGTTTAGTGAAACGATGCTGAATCATCTCAAACGTGATATCATCTCGAACCTCTTTTGGCAGGGATGCATCGAGTTTTTCAAATAACACTTTGTATCCTTCTTGCCATCCTTCGTGAACATATATTGGAGCAACTATAAACCCTAGAGGATATCCGGCTTTCGCTACTTTTACGGCAGCTTCAATACGCATATCCAGCGGCGATGTTCCAGGTTCAAAATTTTTAATAACATAATCAGCATTTATACTAAAACGAAATCTGGTTTTGCCATAATGTTTCGCATCTAACAGATGGTCTACATGATGAAACTTCGTTACAAATCTAAGTCTTCCCATATCGGTTTGTCCAAAAAATTCGATGGCGGATTTTAGTGAATGTGTAAGGTGGTCAATTCCAACTATATCTGATGTACACGAAGCTTCAAAACGTGTGACTTCAGGTGATCGTTGCTCCATATAATTTTGAGCTTGTTCAAGGATTTCATCAACATTTACATATGTGCGAATATACGGTTTGCTTCCCATTGTTGTTTGTAAGTAACAATAATGACAATGCCCCATACAGCCAGTGGCTAATGGAATGGCATATTCCGCCGAAGGTTTTGAGCTATCAAATTCCAATGTCTTTCTTACCCCAACGACAAGAGTTGATTTTGCATTCCGGTATTGTTGTAAGTGATTCTTACCAGGTATATTACGAACCTGGTTATGTGAAGTCGTTTCCCGAATTTCCAATCCCATCTTCTCAAATTTTTCTTTCAATTCAACACCACGGGGATATTCCAAAGCTCTTGGTTCTATATAAACTAATTGTGGAACAAACGGTTTAATCATGATTGTACCTTCCTTTGTTAAAAGTCACTAAAAAGAACTATACATCATTAAAATTTGCATTTCGTTCCACCCTTAGTCTCAAAAATAATTTCCTATTTAATCATACGTTTCATAATCGAACAATTGGTTATACAATTCTTCTGCGTCTTCAAAGCTGGAAAAAACAGCATCATCTTCTGTAAGCGGATGGTATGCATCATGAAGAAACAGAGCAAACTCTTGGTTGTTATGAGGATGTTCTACTATCTCTGCTTTTTCAATATTCGCTACATTGACAGCATGGGGATTTCTGTAAATAACATATACCTCTTCTCCTACTCTAAAATTGTTCATTATGGCACCTTCCTTCATTTGATAAAGGTAGTTTTCCCTATTGATAAGTAAATACACAAAAAGGACAGGCATTTTCAGCCTGTCCTTCTTAAGACATTAATTTATTTGAAATGTTTCTTTTACAAATGCAATAACTTCTTCTGTAGTATCCATAGATAATACAGTTTCTTTAATGCTTTGAGCTTGTTCTTTTGATAATCCTTTAATTTGTGTACGTGCAGGTAGTATTGATGTTGCACTCATTGAGAATTCATCAAGACCTAGTCCCAGCAGTAATGGAATTGCGATTGGATCGCCTGCCATCTCACCACACATACCAGCCCATTTCCCTTCTTTATGAGCTGCTTCAATAACCATTGAAACAAGACGTAAAATTGCAGGACTATATGGTTGGTATAAGTATGAGACACGCTCGTTCATACGATCGGCTGCCATTGTGTACTGAATTAAATCATTTGTTCCGATACTGAAGAAGTCTACTTCTTTTGCAAATTGGCTTGCCATAACGGCAGTTGAAGGAATTTCAACCATGATACCAATTTCAATTGAATCAGATACTTGAACTCCACTTGCAACCAGCTTTTCTTTTTCTTCTAAAAGAATTGCTTTTGCTTCTCTAAATTCAGAAAGGGTTGCAATCATAGGGAACATGATTTTTAGGTTTCCGTAGCTGCTAGCACGTAGTAGCGCACGTAATTGAGTACGGAAGATATCTTGTTCCTCTAAGCATAAACGAATTGCTCTAAAACCTAAGAATGGGTTCATTTCTTTAGGAAGATGTAAGTATGGTAGTTCTTTGTCTCCACCGATGTCTAACGTACGAACAACAACCGGCTTATCTCCCATTCTTTCAAGAACTGTTTTGTATGCATCGTATTGCTCCTCTTCAGTTGGAAGCTGATCTCTTCCCATGTATAAGAATTCAGTACGATAAAGTCCTACTCCTTCTCCACCGTTTTCTAATACACCTTTTACATCATCAGGAGTTCCGATGTTTGCTGCAAGCTCAACGTGTTGACCATCTTTTGAGATTGTCGGTTCATTAACAAGCTTTGCCCATTCAGCTTTTTGTGCTTCGAATTTTGCTTTTTTCTCTTCGTATTGTGCAATTACATCTGAAGATGGATTGATAATGACATCACCATCAAGCCCATCTACAATAACCATTACGCCATTCTCAATAGAAGAAGTTGCCTGCTTCGTACCAACAACCGCAGGAATTTCCATTGATCTTGCCATAATAGCTGAATGTGATGTACGACCACCAATGTCAGTTGTAAATCCTTTTACAAATTGACGGTTTAACTGAGCTGTATCAGAAGGTGTTAAATCTTCAGCAATGATCACAACTTCTTCTGAAATTAAGCTAGGGTTAGGAATCTGAACACCTAACAAATGAGCGATAACACGTTTTGTTACATCGCGGATATCTGCTGCGCGCTCCTTCATATATTCATTATCCATTGATTCAAACATTGAAACGAACATGTCTGCTGTTTCTTTCATTGCAGATTCTGCATTTACACCATCTGTTTCAATTTTATCTTTCACCGGACTTAATAATTCAGGATCACTTAAAACTAGTAAGTGAGCAGCAAAAATTTCTGCTTTATCTGCACCTAATTCACGGTTAGCATGCTCTTTAATTTTTTCAAGCTCAGATTTTGATGTAGCAATTGCCGCTTCAAATCTGCTTTTCTCTGCATCTTTATCTGTTACAGTTTTTTGTTCTATCTTTAATTCTGGTTCTTCTAAGCGGTATGCCTTTGCAATTGCAATACCTGCAGAAGCTCCAATCCCTTTAAGGTTAGTACTCATTATTCGCCTAGCCCTTCATTTTTAAATGTTTCTGCTAATCCTGCAACTGCATCTTCAGCATCTGAACCAGCAGCAATAATCTTAATTTGAGATCCTTTTGGAATACCTAATGACATAACACCCATAATTGATTTTAAGTTAACACTTTTACCATTATATTCTAAGTTAACATCTGAATCGTATTTGCTAGCAGCCTGTACTAAAACTGTTGCCGGACGTGCGTGAATTCCTGAATCTGCTGTTACTGTGAATGTTTTTTCTGCCATTTTCATCAATCTCCTTTAAAATTCAACATTTTTTTCAAGTTTTTATTTTATCAGCCACACTAGTCAAATGACAAGTGTGGCATCTTTTTTCTAATCAAATTAATCTTCAATCGAAATTACATCAGCATCTTTTGCTGTTACATTACCTTGCGCTTGAAGCTTAATTGATTGACCATCTTTTAGGTTTGTAAATACGATTGGTGTCATTACCGATGGTGCATTACTCTTTACAAAATCAAGATTTACTTCAAGTATTTTTTGACCTTGCTCAACAATGTCACCTTCCTGAACAAACGCTTCAAAACCTTCACCTTTTAAGTTTACTGTATCAATACCAAAGTGAATTAATATTTCTTTTCCACCATCAGATTGGATCCCAATCGCGTGTTTAGTTGGGAATACATTTAGAATTTTACCATTTACAGGTGAAACAACCGTTCCATTTGTAGGTAAGATAGCAAAACCATCTCCCATCATTTTTCCAGAGAATACTTGGTCAGGAACTTCTGTAATTTCTTTTATTTCTCCAGTAAGTGGCGCAACAAATGTTTCATTTACAACTTCATTTTTAATTCCGTCAGCAACTACATCTTCCACTTGCTCCTGAACTTCCTGTTCTTGTGAATGTGTTCCTGTTGCTTTTGGACGTTTCCCGGACATAACGTCTTGGATTTGAGTTTTTAAGTTGTCCGATTTAGGACCAAAGATTGCTTGAATATTGTTACCAACTTCAAGTACACCAGAAGCACCTAATTTTTTCAAACGATCCTTATCAACGTTTTTACTGTCATTAACAGTTACACGTAAACGAGTAATACAAGCATCTAAGTGCTTTATATTTCCTGATCCGCCTAGAGACTCTAAAACTTGTGATGGTAAATCACCAGTAGAAGGTTTTGCTTGACCTTGATCAGAAGTCTCAACATCTGCCGCTTCACGACCAGGTGTTGCAAGATTCCATTTACGGATGGCAAAACGGAACCCAAAATAATAAATGACTGCTAGTACCAAACCTACTGGAATTACATACCACCAGTTTGTTTGAGGATTTAATACCCCGAATAGTAAAAAGTCGATTAATCCTCCGGAGAACGTCATCCCAATTTTTACATCAAGGATGTGCATAATCATAAATGATAACCCAGCAAATAAAGCATGGATACCAAATAACACTGGTGCAACGAATAAGAAAGAGAATTCAAGTGGTTCTGTAATACCTGTTAAAAAAGAAGTTAATGCAGCAGAACCCATCAAACCTGCAACAACCTTTTTGTTTTCTGGTTTTGCTTCATGATAAATCGCTAGAGCAGCAGCTGGTAATCCGAACATCATGAATGGGAACTTACCTGTCATGAATGTACCTGCTGTTAAGTCTTGAACTCCGTCACGAATTTGCGCAAAGAATATTGTTTGATCACCACGAACAGTCTCACCAGCAGCATTAACATAACTGCCAAATTCAAACCAAAATGGTGAATAGAAAATATGGTGTAAACCAAATGGAATTAGTGAACGCTCTATGATCCCGAAGATAAGGGCTGCCAATGTTCTGTTTGCGTCTAAAAGATTAGTTGAGAATGCATTTAACCCTGTTTGAATTGGAGGCCATACAAAGTACATCGCAATCCCTAATAATACTGTAGAAGCAGCTGTTACGATTGGAACAAATCGTTTCCCTGCAAAGAAACCTAAATATGAAGGTAATTCAATTGTAAAGAAACGATTGTACATTGCAGCAGCAATCATACCAACAATAATACCTCCAAATACCCCTGTTTGAAGGGTTGGAATACCTAAAACGTTTCCGTAAGCAGCTCCATTATTAGCTAAAAAGTCGGTAAGTTCCTGTCCACCTTCTGGAAGAGTCCCTACCCCTTTAAGAATACTGCTCATGGTGATGTTCATAATTAAGTAACCAATTAACGCTGCAATACCTGCAACTCCATCTCCATTAGCTAGACCGATGGCTACACCAACGGCAAATAATACCGGGAGATTTGAGAATACTATATTACCCGCGTTTTCCATTACACTCGCAATTAACACAACCCAATCAGCTGTTAAGAATGGAGCTAAATCAGTTAGTGTTGGATTTTGCAGTGCATTACCTAATGCAAGTAATAATCCAGCAGCAGGTAGTAATGCAACTGGTAACATTAGGGCACGTCCAACTTTTTGCAGGACGCCAAATGCATTTTTAAACATAAAAAAACCCTCCTATTTCATTACATATTTGCTTAATAAAAGTCTCTTGAAGCCAAAAACACTCTTAATATTAACCGTTTACAATCTCCCTACACTGAGGTATCAAATACAAAAAAGGCATGGTGAACATGGTTTTCATCTGCTATTAGGTATAGTTCCCCAAAATAGCAAATAAAAACACTTTGTTCACTCATGCCTGATCGAATCAGTAACACGTGAATAATATCGGTTACAATTATTTATTTGTTAATCGGTATAAGTGTATTGTTAAATAAACTGCTTCAGCTTCATAAACAGGTCTTTGTAGCACCTGTTGCATCACTTTTATCATTTTCCAAGAAGTATTGTAGCATAAGGGATATTCCTTTTTCAACAGAAAAGATAATTTTTCTGGTTCTGATACAGTTTCACCAGCGTTAACTCTTTCTATCGTATAACGAAGATGACGAATTAATCGAAGATAATTCACACTGTCCCGATCCACTTTCACCTTAAGTGAATCCTCAATAACCTCAGTTAAACGGCTGATTAATTGTGAATATTGATTGACTTCAGATAATGGTTTATTAGAAATGGCGCTATGAATATGAAGAGCAATAAAGCCTATTTCACCTTCCGGCAAGTCAACAGATAACGACTTATTTAAAAACTGTATAACTTCTGTTGCCAGCTCATATTCAAAAGGATAAAGCGATTTCGTTTCTAACAAAAAGGGATTTTTCAAATCCATCCCTTGTTGCAAACGCTTTAAAGCGAAAGTTATGTGATCGGTAAGTGCGATATGGATATGTTCATTAAGCGGCGTTTCCACACGTTCAAAAATATATCGAATAGCATCTTGGACAACTTCGAGCATGTCTTCATCAATGTCTGATAATAACATTTTATATTGCTCTTGTTCTTTTTGGTTTGTAAGTACAAACATTTTTTCATAGCTCTCTTCTTGAATAATGTCACCATTCTTTTTACCGAAACTTATACCTTTACCTATTAAAACCACTTCTCCGTAAGAGTCATGTGAAGCGATCAATACATTGTTATTTAATGTTTTTTTTATTTTAAAGGACTCCTTCACGAAATCCACAACTCCTTTACATTCAATCTTACATATCGTACAAAAGTTAAGCATGGACGTCAATGAATTTGTCGATTTTTGTAGTAAATAATTATTATATTGATTTTAATACTATGGAATTATTTTTGTTATATAACTTTATTACACCTGTAAAATACTAGTTATTATGAGTAGGGTTCCGCTATACCGTACATTTATTTAGGAATAAAATCAAAAGCTGGGGGAAGCTATAGAAGAGGTGACCAACATGCGAAAATCATTGATCATGATTCAGCTATTTTTTTTTATAGGAATTATGACATTAAACCACGCTCGAGCTGCAGAACAACCAGACGTAAAAGTGCTAGATATAGAATCTAATTCTGTTATACTTGAGAAAGAAAGCTCAGTACTATTTGATCGTGAAGTTCAAAGTGCAATAAAAGGTATAAAAAATATTACAATTCAAGCTAGCCCCCTTCCTAAAAAAGGGTATCTCATTAAAGTTCCTTTAACCAATCCAGTAAAAGTGAAAAATAAATGGTTTGATGACTTTATTACAGAGGCATTGATTGTTTATAATTTAGAGGATAAAACCCAGCATAGACTTATTTTATATAATGATGAAAACACACCAGTCTTTTTTGACATCTTTTTTGAATTCACAACCCTATCTAAAGAATTAAATTTAGAAATGAACGGTGAATAAGGTACAAAGATACTGCTACATCTCCCACTTTGTGTTATAATTAAATCCGGATTGACCGTGGATGTTGCCGCATCCACAGTCTGCAGTTTCTTATTGGACCTAACCTTTGGACATAAGTAGACCTCTTTCATAGGGTCTATTTTTTTTGTGAGAAGGCTAAAATAGCGATAATTAATGAGGCGAATGTAAACATTGAAATTAAACTTTCATAAATCGTCAACAAGCATCACCTCCTTCCAGAAGGGGGCTTGTTCGATCCTAATGAAACTGCAATCTAATTGTACCATACCACGCCTAAAATTAGAACACACGTTCTTACTTTGGTAATATTAGCCTACATCATATCCTTTTGATCACCACTTTTGGCTTTTTTACTTCATCTATTATGTTTGAAGCAATTTTTACTTTTGCTAAAATTCCTTTTAGAATCTCATCGTCGTCTGCATTTTTATTTAGATATATTTCTGAAAAGTCTTGAATAGCACTAGCTAATAATTCAACAGCCCTTTCCTGTTCACTTTCTTTTATTCCTTTATTATCTTTAACATAATGTCTGATCATTTCATTGGTTATCTCCTTAATTCTCCTAGCTTTTTCGATTGTTGTCATTCTCTCTCCCCCATCCATCATCAATAATTTTTTTCACTCATTACTAATACTCATCATACGCTATTCAATGTTCAATTATGGCAGAAAATAATAAGAATATACGTTCGTATTTGCGGGTAAAAGAATGTATGTTCGTATATAATAGAAATGAATACATTGGAGGTGGATGAAATGAATTATTTTTTCACACAGAGCCTGGAGCAAAACCATCCGATCACGATTATTTATATTGCTAAGGATCGTTCAATTACTCAAAGAAAAATCATCGTAAAGAAAGTCACACCAAACAGATTAATTGCATACTGTTTACTTCGCAGGCAAATAAGGACCTTTTCAATTGATCATATTTTATCAGCAGGAATCCAAACATCTTCAAAAGCTGTATAACCTTATAGTGATTACTTCGACATGTAGCCCTCTTTCCTCATTTTACATTTTCAATAGCTTGTTTATAGGTTTTACCCTGTGTTATTGGGGTAATACATAATTGAGCGCGTTACAATTGACATTACCTATAACAAACACAGCTAGACGCATAAACACGTGGCGCGGCCTAGGAGCCGCAACGATATAAGAGAGGCAGGGCTTATATCATAAAGGCGTCAATAAATTCCCTTTAAAATATTCCTCCATTTACATAGGAATTTAAAACACAAAAGAGGCTGGTCAGTACGGTAAAATCATACGTACTGGTCAGCCTCTATCAATGATTAACAACTTGTTTTTATATGGACAGCTCTTTAGAAAGTGTGTACACACCTTCCTGAATTGGATCCCTTTTCTTCAAAATTTCAATAATATCATGATCTACAATTTCCTGTTTTTGCATTCCAATCGCCCTACCTGATTTCCCTTCCAGTAAAAGCTCTATCGCTCTTGCTCCTAATCTAGATGCTAATACACGATCAAAGCAGGTTGGAGTTCCTCCTCTTTGAATATGTCCTAAAACAGAAATTCTTGTTTCCAATTGGTAATTATTCAATAATTCTGCCGCAAGCTCACCTGCGGAACAAACGCCTTCAGCCAACACAATGATGGAATGTTTTTTTCCTCTTTCAATTCCTTTTTTTAGCTTTGCAACTATATCTTGGATTTCATACGTTTTTTCAGGGATAATAATTGACTCCGCTCCTACAGCTAAACCAGAAAACAAGGCAATATCCCCGGCGTGACGCCCCATTACTTCAATAATAAACGTTCGATCATGAGATGTAGCAGTATCTCTAATTTTATCAATACTATTAATCACAGTATTTAACGCCGTATCATATCCAATGGTATAATCTGTTCCGGGAATATCATTATCAATTGTTCCAGGCAAACCTACACAAGGGAACCCTTTCTCTGATAACTTCGCAGCTCCTCGATAGGAGCCGTCACCACCGATCACAACAAGTCCTTCAATTCTTAGCTCTTTTAACTGTTTAATTGCTTTATATTGTGATTCATCCTTCTTAAATTCTTCAGATCTAGCAGAGTATAAAATCGTGCCACCTCTGTGGATAATATCACCTACTGATCCAAGTTCCAGCTTTTTCATCTTTCCTTCCATTAATCCAGCGTATCCTTGATAAACCCCATATACCTCTAACCCCTCATGGATACCTTTTCTTACTACAGCCCTGATCGCCGCATTCATCCCTGGTGAATCTCCCCCACTTGTTAGAACAGCTATTCTCTTCAAGTAAATCCCTCCATTCTTGAAACCATTTTTATTTATATCCTGGAAGAAACAAATAAGCCTTAGTTATAAATCTAGTTTTATTTCATTTTCAATAAATATATTCACCATTAGGGAGTGTATATATAACTTTTTCACCAAATAATTCCTTCTTTATAGATTTTCCTAATTTTCTTTTTCTAATCAATAGTCTTCTTTAAACGATTCACAACCATAATGGTAACTTGTTTAAATCATTGATATAAAGTAAGGAAATAAATCTTTAGTACCTAAAAAGGTGACAAGAACGTTTTTATACGCTCTTATCACCTTTTTATCTTTTCACTGGACGATATCCTGCTTCTACCGCTTCTTTTTCTGTACAAAATAACTCTTCAGGCTTTGTCACATTATAGGAAGGAGATTGCATTGTATGATAAATCTTTTCTCCTTTTGAATTTATGTTTCCTTTAATCGTACAACCAGAATTAACTGTATCGTCATTTTCAACTTGTGTTTCATCTTGAAAGCCATTTTCTGTCGCATAGTTTTCAAGACTCCAAATCCCTACTTGTTCATTTTGGGCTTGTTTTTGAATTTCATTAAATTCATCAATATATTTTGTATTTGGTTCAAACACATACGCCACCCTAGCTAACCCTTTTTCCAATAATAGTTTATTGAGCATCTGATTATCATGATAAACGTATGCGAGCAAACGCCCATACTTGTCTCTTTCTCCTATACCGAGTTCAACTTGTATTTCTTCACCATTTAATTTTTCTTTCATATAATTGCTTGCTTCAGGTCCGAATGGCTGGACCTGCTTTGTTGGATGAACGGTTTCAGGTGTGTCTACCAGCAACAGTCTAATTGTTTCCTTCTTTCCACTAATCATGACGTGAAGTGTATCTCCATCTACCACTTTTGTTACTTCAGCATCCAATAAGGTCGAATTTGTTTGTTCACTTCCACAACCGATTATTAGAGTAAAAGTTAAAACAAGAAGGAAAAAACTGTATAATCTATTCGTATTTTTCATTATCAATAACTATTACCTATTTATAACGGTAAACTCTTTCGGAAATTTTGTTAATGTTTCATACCCTTGTTCTGTAATCACTACATCATCTTCAATCCTCACGCCACCTATTTTAGGTAAATAGATTCCCGGTTCAATTGTATACACCATTCCAACTTTTAAATATTCATCATTTGTAAAACTCATCGAAGGATACTCATGAACATTGATTCCTAGCCCATGACCTAGACGGTGTGGAAAATTCTCACCAAATCCTGCATCTTCTATTATATTTCTTGCAATGGTATCTAAATCACCAATTCTAGTACCCTCTTTACTTGCTTCTAATGCAGCCATTTGCGCTTTAAGTACAGTTTCATAAATGTTTTTTTGTTCTTCAGTAGCTGTTTTATAAACAACAGTTCTTGTTATATCTGAACAATATCCATCCAACACAACTCCAAGATCGAACAGAACAAAATCCCCTTCTTTTAACACCCTTAGCCCAGGATTTCCATGAGGATCACCAGATTTTTCTCCGAATAAAACCATTGTAGAAAAAGACATCTCACGGATACCTTTTTTCTTTAATTCATACTCAATTGTTGCTAAAACTTCCATTTCGGTGACACCTGTTTGTAAGGCATCTATTCCGACTTTAACTCCAAAATCTGCAAGCCTGGCCGCTTCTCTCATGATTCTTATTTCATCTTTATCTTTTATTAAACGAAGTTGATTTAATTTTTCTTCTGCTGACACAATTAGAGGATTACCAGTAATTTCTAGTAATTCTTCTGCACGACTGTATGATGTCACATCTTTTTCGATGGCAACTTTTTGAATAGAAACTTGACGCTGTTTTAAGGCGAGTGCAATTAAATCCCAAGGATTTTCGTGGTCACTATATCCTATCACTTCAAAAGACCATCCTGCAGCCCTCGCTTGGTTCACTTCCATATTTGGACAAACAAAAAATGGATCCTGCTCTTTAAATAGAAAAACCCCCATTAAACGTTCATGTGGGTCTGTATAAAACTGCGTGAAATAGAATACATTTTCCTTTGATTGAACGAAACACAAATCGATATCTTGATCTTGTAGCCACTCCATTACTTTATCTAAACGCTGATTCATCTTGTCACTACCCTTCAAAAAACTTCATTTTTTATCATAACAATGAGTAGTAGAAAGTACAATCGAACAACTCAAAAACGATTCAATCTTCTCATATTGTATTTTTAAGCTATCTGTATACATTTTTCATCCGATAAAGAAAGAATAAATCCTTATATTGTTATGAATGTAAAAATGGTGGTTAGAATGAAAGGCAATAGAACATATCTAAAAACAAAAAAAATTATTATTTTTGGAAATAAATTAAACGAAAAGCAGGAGGTTATGGGACGTGGAAAAGAAAGTTGTCATTATTGGTGGGGGTCTTGGTGGTATGTCTGCAGGCATTCGTCTTGCCGCGGATAATTATGATGTTACTATTTTGGAAAAAGGAGGACGTCTTGGCGGTAAATTAAATAAACGCGGAGGTATGGGGTATACCTTTGATATTGGCCCCACCATCTTAACGATGCCATGGGTGCTTGAACAACTTTTCCGTCATGTAAACAGAAATCTTTCTGACTACATCCATATAAAAAGAATTGAACCTCAATGGAAGACCTTTTTTGAAGATGGAACTGTTATAGATTTAACATGCGACATTCCGGAATTAATTAAACAACTGGAATCTGTTTCAAAAGATGATGCCAATGAAGTTTTTAGCTATTTAAACTATTGCAGCAAAATGTATGAATATAGTCTAAAAAGTTTCTATAAAAAGAGTCTAACCGGTTTAACAGACTTACGATCCATGCATAGTGTAAAGGAGCTTCTATTTATGGATCCGCTGAAAACGATAAACCAAGGGACAAAAAGATTCTTCAAAAACAAAAAGCTTCAACAATTATTTAACACTCTCACCATGTATATCGGTTCTTCTCCATATCATGCACCAGCCTTCTTATCTCAATTAGCTCATATACAATTAGGTCTAGGTATTTATTATGTAGAAGGCGGCATGTTTCAAATTGCCGACGCTATGTCCAGAGTGTTGCATGAATTGGAAGCAGATGTACACCTAAACGCTCAAGTAAAAAGAATTTTAACCTCTGGAACCAAAGCTACTGGAGTTGAATTGGAAAATGGAATTGTCATTGACGCTGACCTTGTTATTTCTAATTTAGAAGTTATCCCTACATACAAGACTTTATTGAAAGATTCTTTGAACAGTAAACAACTTAAGCAGGAGGAAGAGAAATTCCCTCCAACAGTGTCAGGTTTCGCTTTATTACTTGGTATAAAAAAGAAATATCATAACCTTACACACCATAACTTTTTCTTTTCAGATAATCCCGATAAAGAATGCGATCAAATCTTCAATAAGGGTGTTCCAGCAGATGATCCGACCATATATGTTGGTATTTCCTCGAAAACTGATCAATCCCAAGCACCTCAGGGAAAGGAAAACTTCTTTGTTTTAACACATGTACCACCATTATGCGAAGGAGAGTGCTGGGAAAATAAAAAAGAAAAATATCGCAAACTTATTTTTGATAAGCTTGAACGAATGGGTATAAAAGAACTTCATAATAACATCGAGTTTGAATATACTCTAACGCCAAATGATTTTAAAAATTTATACGGATCAAATGGAGGATCTATGTACGGTGTTGTCTCAGATCGCAAAAAAAATGGCGGTTTTAAATTTCCAAGCGAAAGTACACTTCTGAAAAATCTATACTTTGTTGGGAGTTCCACCCACCCTGGAGGAGGAGTTCCCTATGTCACTCTCTCAGGTCAATTAACTGCCGATCTTATCCTTTCTAAAGATATTAAATCCAATCTTAAAAAAGAAATAAGCTAAACCTCTTGCTATCATTGACATAGGAATTTAATGGTTCTTCTACTTTTTTAGTAAGGGAGTTACAGGACGATTTCATCAAAATTAAATTGTAATCTGTTTTTAACATTTCGTTGATACTACAAAAGTTCTTTTTCTTGTATAATAATCCTATAAAGCAATCTTTCTTCCTATTAAGGAGTTGTTCTTTGTGCTTCAATGGGTAAAACGTCATTTAATTTTAGTACTTTGTATTATAGGGATTCTTTCTCCATTTGTAGGTATGATGTTAATAGATATCTTTTATTTTAGTACGATCGTCGGGTGGATCATTGGCTTTTGTTGCTTCGTTACATCCTATATCATCCTTAGCAAACGCCCTGATGAAGAAGAGATTTCCGTACAAACTTCAGAAGAGACCGTTAAAATGTAGCACTAAATAGAGAGATATCTCAAAGATATCTCTCTTATTTTATTCACCTCTTAATAAACGTAATCCATTTAAGATGACTAAAATTGTACTTCCTTCATGTCCAATAACACCCAAAGGTAAGTCCAGTACTTGAAAGAAATTTGAACAAATTAACAACGTAATAATAGACATTGAAAACACAATATTTTGTTTAACAATCCGATTCATCTGTTTAGATAAAGTAAATGCCGAGGTTAACTTGGAGAGTTCGTTTTTCATTAAAACGATATCAGCAGTTTCAAGAGCAACATCTGTTCCTTCTCCCATTGCAATACCTACATCTGCTGTTGCTAGTGCCGGCGCATCATTTATTCCATCACCGATCATCGTTACATTACCGTACTTTTCTTTCAATAACTTAATTTCTGTAACCTTATCTTCTGGTAGGCATTCACCTTTAAATATGTCGATATTTAGCTCTTTCGAAATGGCCTCTGCTGTTTCAACACTATCTCCGGTTAACATTACAGCTTTAATTCCATTGTTTTGCAACTTTTTAATAGTAGCTTTAGCCTCATCCCTTACTACATCCTTTAAAGCAATGATTCCAATGATTTCATCCTCACGTTGAACATATACAATTGTTTTTCCATCTTTCGAGAGAGTTGTATTTATACCTATATGAAAGGTGTCTGCTGCATCTCTTCCAACAAAATCTGCTTTTCCAATTTTCCACTGTACACCATGAATATCTGCCTTTACACCAAAACCTGATTTTTCATCTACAGATGTCATTTTTGCTACTTCAGTAGGGAAATCCTGATTGATTTTTGCAACAATTGCTTTTGCAAGTGGATGGTTTGATTGATTTTCAATTGATAGTACAGCTTCATAAAATTCTTGAAGATCTACATCATCTAATGTCAGAATATCCGTTACTTCCGGTTCACCCTTAGTTAATGTACCTGTTTTGTCAAAAACAACAACATTTGTTTTACTTAATCTTTCTAAATGCATACCACCTTTAAACAAGAGACCTTTTCTTGCACCATTTGAAATTGCAGATAGTGTAGCAGGCATAATTGATGCAACAAGTGCACAAGGAGAGGCAACAACCATAAGCACTAACGCACGGTAAATTGTTTCATTCCAACTCCATCCCAGTAAGTAATGAGGCAATACCATCATTAAAGCAACCATCATTAAAACAGCTTTAACATAAGTCCCTTCGAATTTTTCAATGAATTGCTGGGATGGCGACTTTTCTGACTGTGCTGATTGAACAAGGTCAAGTATTTTCTGAAACATCGTTTCTGTGCTTTTTTTCGTCACTGAAACAGTAATGGAACCATTGCCATTTACTGTTCCAGCGTACACTTCATCATTCAACTCTTTTTCAACAGGCATTGACTCACCAGTTATCGCAGATTGATCAATTGACGTTTTACCTGACAAAATATATCCGTCCGTTGCAATTCGTTCACCTGGTTTGACTAAGATTGTATCACCAATAGTTAACGTAGACACATGTACGCGACGTTCTTTTCCATTGATTATGAGTAAAGCTTCTTCAGGCTGCAAGCTCATAAGTGCTGAGATTTCACGATTACTTTTGTTCATTGTATACGTTTCTAACGCACCACTTAATGCAAAAATAAAAATTAGTATGGCTCCTTCAGCCCAATACCCAATAATAGCAGAACCAATTGCAGCAAATATCATCAGCAGTTCTACATTTAATGTTCGCTCTGCTATGGTTTCCTCAATCCCTTCCTTCGCCTTTGCAAATCCCCCAATAACAAAGGCTAATATAAATAAAGGAATTGCTACTTTCTCATTTCCTTGCGAGTTTAAGTACCAGCCAATCCCAATTAGAATACCGGAAATAATAGCATTAATTAATTCAATATGTTCTACCCATTTTGTATAAAACTGATTTTTATTTGATTCGATATGATGTTCAATTTGTGTAACATTATTTATTTCCATGTTCTCCACTCCTCTAATTGAGAATAAGATTCATCATCATCTCCTCAATATTTTCGCAACTTTTCTTTTTAAAACCACTTAAAACACTAATAAATTAAGATATAATATGATTATAACAAATGACAGTTCTTTTTCAAGTAATAATTATTATAATTATTACTTTATAATAATTATTGATAACGATAATTCTTCTCACTATTTCTCATTACCCATTTGAATAATGATTTAAGCTAATAAAAAAAGAAACAGTCCCATATGTCCTGTTTCTTAAAGTTGATCAATTAATTGTTGCAGCATGTCAGCTGTAACTGGACCTAATATCTTTTTTGTGATTATTCCTTTTTTATCAATGATAAAAGTAGTTGGTATACCAATAATATTATATTTTTTCGCAACCTCACCATTCACATCTAATGGAACAGTAAATGGAATGTTTGACTGATTAATAAATTGAAGGACTCCTTGCTTACTTTGCTCTGATGCAGTTAAGTTAACAGAGATTAATTCAACATCACCACCTTTTTCTTTGTCGAATGTTTGTAATTCTGAAATTTCTTCCTGACAGTATGTACACCATGTTGTCCAGAAGTTCAACACAATTATTTTCCCTTTTAAATCCTCTAATTGAATACTTTTATTTGAATTGGTTTCCAACGTAAAATCACTTGCTTTTTCACCTACATTTAAGGCACTTACCTTTGAGACATTACTTATTGCAAATCCAATGATCAGGTAAAGTGTAAAAACAATCTGATAACACCTTTTTTTATTCAATAGAATCACCTTCCGTTGATATACTTGTTATTACTTTTACCAACAAAAAAAAAGGTATGTATACATATCAGCATACATACCATTAAATGGTTAATTTTTTTCTTAAAAAATATACACTCACACCCAACTTATTACAAATCGTTACATAATGCATGAGCATAAGAAGTACTGCCCCCATATTCATTCCGAGAATTATACCCTTCATTTGAAGTGTTTCCATTGATCCAAGTACATACATCATCCCAAATGAGATTACATGTGACCACACAGTATGGAAAAGAGCCTCCTTAACCAGTCCTAGTCCAATTAAATAAGCCTGCATCGGAATAATAAAGAAATGAAATAGAAAGTAAGGCCATAGCAGCTTTAAATAAAAGGATGCTGCAGTAGAATCAAAGAACAAATGTGTCAATGGTTCAGCATAAACATACATGACTACCATTGAAACTGTTCCATATATCATCGTAATCATCATGGATTGCTGCAGAAGCCGAATTAGTTTATTTGTTTCATTATTCGCGTAAGCTTCAGATACATTTGGAATTAGCATGACCATTAAGGAATGTCCAATAAAAGCCGGAAAGAACCCAATTGACATCGCTACACCTGCGAGCATCCCATAATGTTCATTTGCCATAACAGTGGAAAAACCTGCTGCTATTAATGCTCCCTTGACTAAAAAGGGCTGTATTGCATGTGTTAAAGAATGAAATAGCCTTAAACCAGTTGTAGGAAATGAAACAGCAAACAAGGCACGACGAACCTTGCTGCCTCTAATAAATTTCTTTTTTTCTTTACTAAGAATTTGAACTTCTATAAAATACATGGCGACTAAATAGGTACATACAAGCAGCTCACTTCCTATTAAGGTGGCTAATGCTATTAACAGTGCTACTTCTAAGTTAAAATGAAAAGATTGATAAACCCAGTACAAAATAGCCAATTGAACAACTTTTTTAAGAAAGTTAGAAACGGCTATTTTGCCCATATGCTGAACACCCATAAAATATCCTTTTGCGATGGATGAAAACGCAATCACAGGTATAAGCAAAATAAAAAGCCATTTTACATATGGATGGTATCCTTGAAAGATCGGTAAGTACGGCAATACGATTGCTGCAAAGACCGTAAACACACAAGTAAAAATAATGGTTAGAGTTAATGTGTGTTTTAACATATGATAATGTGTTTCACGATGTTTCTCAGCAATAAACTTTGAAATAGAAACAGGGAGCTCTAGACTTGCAATTATGACAATAAAGAAGATGATCGGCAGAATAGACATGTACATCCCCATACCTTCTTCACCAAGCTCCCTCGCTAAAATCATATTAACGACAAACTCCAAGCATTCTCCAAAAAAGGCGGCGATAACTAGCAATAATGTTCCTTTTACAAAATTATTCATGATGTCTTTGTCCCCTTATCTTTTACAGTCCGTTTGTAAAGAATATGAGACAAGGTTCTTAAATAAAACAAGCTTACGTACTTTTTATTAATTTTTACTTTTGTCTATCTCATTCATCATATACTAATCAATAACACCCGTTTCGGAAATGACAACATCAGCATGAACATCTACCGCTAGCTCTGGAATCCTTTCCCTCCACTCTTTAATTTTAAATGTACGAATTTTTGAACGTAGTTCATCACCGATTCCAATTGGATCGATCTTCAGCTCCTTAAACTTTTGAATTAAAGCAGTTGATTCTTTTTCCACTTGATCCTCAAATGCCTTTGCAAGTTGTTCCTTTATTTTTGGCGTAATCATTTTTCCGGTGTATTCATTAATAAATCCCTCAATCTTCACATCAATTTTTACCTTTAGCGGATTGGTAGAAATGACCTTTAGTTTTCTTGAAGAAGATATACTTTTAACTACAGCTGATTCTTCTGAATCAGGAACTTCTACGATGTGTGAGCCCTTTGTATATTGATCTGTAAGAACTTTAAAAAACAACAATTTATTATTCGGTATTTCTCCTACCACTTTTTTATCGTCCATTAAGACAAGTCCATCAATTTCAACGCTTCCGGTTTGTTCATTTTTCTTTAAGATAGGGAGGAATGGGTCCTGTCCTTCCGAATAATGTTGATACAAAAACAAATGGAGATTTGTTCTAGGTAAATCTCTACTTAATTTATTATGTAAAATTAAGTTTGTTAAATATTTAGCCGCACCAATAGTGGCAAATTCTGCTTCCAATATGTTATTAGCATCATTTCTTGTTACAGCTAACAATAATCTTTCTCCAATGGATGCATCGCGCTGCAAGGTATCAACTATCTCAGATAATCCTTGTTTTGCTAATTTTTCGCCGAACAGGGCAATTTGCAGCTTCCCAATAACTAATGGATCTGGAGATTGCTTCTGCATTTCTGATAACACATCTCTACTAAGCTTTGACTCGGATACCATAAGATAATCTGTGACAGGTTGATCTTTCATGTATGTATTAACATTTGCAGACCCCCGGATTTTCCCATCTTCTGTTAAATCAAATCCGACTGCAACGACTAAATTCACATCATCAATAACTTCCTTTTCCACACAACCAGATAGGAGAAGGAACATAACCATCGTTAATAATAACTTCTTCCTCATCTTTTTCTCCCCTTTACTTTTCTCATAATCATATTAAAAATATAGATAAACGGGATATAAACAAACATCATATAAAAACCAAGTTGACCTACAAGATCATTTAAAACATTGATATGTTCTCTTGTTTTGGAAAAGGAAACGACTAAAAATGCTCCTAGCAGCACAATGAGGAGGACTATTTTTTGATTCACTTTAAATGTATCTTTTAAACACCTGCTGGCACACCATAAAGTTAGACAAATATTAGGCAAAATAATTAAACACCAATTCGCAATCCCTATATATTCGAAGCGTTCAACAAAAGGCATTTCAACAATTTTCCATATTGTCAATGTAGCCCATACATTTTTTTGCAGCTGCTCTTCACTAAAATAAGCAAGCGAAACCAACATAATTAATGTGTAGATGACGGTACTAAACGCAACAGCTATATGAGCCCACTTTTTTGATTTTTCAGGGTTTTTAATAAACGGATAAAAAACAAGTAATGCCTCAAATCCGACGATCGTTAACGACATATTTTTTGTGGACTGTGCAAAATCCTTAATTGAATGATTTAAAGGTGGAGCAAGGTTACTTAAATCTGAAAATTCAAGTGGAAACAGAAAGATTAACAATACATAGCCTGGAAGAATAACTCCAAAGAAGCTGATTCCTGTGACAACCCGAAATCCACCAGAAATGATATAGTATACAAGTAGTAGAAAGACAAGTGTAAACGCCCATACATTCAAATCTTGAAACATCCATACTTGAACAATTTCGATATACGTTCTGAGAACTGTTATGGCTAATAAACAAAAGTAAAGAGCTAAACCAACACTCAACAATCCTCCAATCCATTTACCAAAAAGATTTCGATGAACTGTGATTACATTTCCACCTGAATCCTTTAGAATCTTATAAAGCATCCATACGGAAATATGGACTAGGATACCAGCTAAAATAACACTAATCCAAGCATCTCTTCCTGTTTTTTCAGCCACAATTCTTTGAAACCCTAATACTCCAACTCCAAATTGAAGTGAATGAATTAAATAAAAGACTAAAAAATGAGATACTTGAAAACGTTCAGCTATCTTAATCATGGTATCACCTCACTTATTCATCAATATCCTTGTTTTGCTTGGCTTTTTTAATTGAAAAGCGAATTGGCTTTCCAGGTCGTAATTGTTGAGGACGCTTTGCCATTAAGGAAAATGGCAAACGAATTAATGAATCTTTCATATCAGCTGTCCTTGGTGGATAGATCGGCTCTAAAAATGGTCTTCCCAGCGATGTTAACTTCAACAAATGGGTTGTTAAAAAACAAAAACAAAGCACAATCCCTAATAATCCTAGCCACTCAGCAAAAAGCAAAAAAGGGAATCTAAGCATTCGAATCGTATTGCCCATTGCATAAATAGGAGTAGTAAATGAAGCTAGTGCGGATAATGCCACAATAATAAGCAAAATATTACTTGTTAATCCTGCTTCAACAGAAGCAGTTCCGATAACAATCCCTCCAACGATACCGATTGTCTGACCAACCTTTGTTGGAAGTCGTGCTCCTGCTTCCCGTAATAGTTCAATCGTTAGTTCTAAAAATAACGCTTCTAATAAAGGTGGTAATGGAACCTCTCTGCGAGATGAAATAAGTGTATTTAATAAGTCATTAGGTATTAACTCATAATGATAGGTTAAGGCAGCAACATAAATGGGTGTAATTAAAATCGAAAATGCAACGGCAAACAATCGAACAAGCCGGATAAATGACGCATTCACCCAATTGTAGAAATAATCATCAAATGCTGAAAAGAATTCAACTAAAGTGGTAGGTCCAATTAGTACATGTGGTGAACCATCTACCATAACACCTACTTTTCCTTCAGCTAGAATAGAAGCAACCCGATCAGGTCTTTCTGTATCTAATAGCTGAGGAAATGGTGAATTATGATTATCTGATATCATTTGGGTAATAAACGAACTATCACTTATTTGATCAAATTCAATTTCATTTATCCGCTGCAAAACAGTTCGGAAGTTCTCTTCATCTACAATTTCTTCAACACATAAAATGGCGACTTTCGTTTTGGAAAGATCTCCTATCTGAAGCTCACGAATTCTTAATTTCTCATCAGGTATTCTTTTGCGAATTAAATTTATGTTAGATTCAATCGATTCTACAAATGCTTCTTTTGGCCCTACAACACTAAATTCGACCTCTGGAAGTGAAACATCACGTGCTTTATTAAGGGTTGCCTTTATGAGTAAACAATGAATACCATATTCTGTTAACGTGACCATAATATATCCATCAAGCAGCTTGTCTTTAATTGTGTTTGTATCTGTCGTTAGAAGGATCTCTTCGATTGGAATAGCATTCTTCAATTCCAAAAGTGATTTCCAATCATTACTTTTTAGTGCCGGCATTACCTTCTTTTGAAGAGTCTCCGTATCAACTAATGTACGAAAATACGAGAACCAATATTGAAAATGATCATTCTTATCACTGTATTGAATAAAATCTGAAGACCTTCTCATTTTATTGACCACTTGTACAATCGGTTCCTGCACTATGTTGTTATTCGACATTTTATTATCCATTTATCCACTTTGCACGCTCCATAACATTGTTTTTTTTTAGGTTTCCAACTTTTGTTAGAATTATACAGATTAAGTCTTTTGATAGTATAGAAAATACAAAAGGAGCACCTGATTAGGTGCTCCTTTTATCCTTATATTATTTTGCAAAACGATGATTTCCAATTGTAATAGTTACTTCTCTTGAAGTAATCCAAGTGCTTTTCGCTGTTTTGGGATTATAAAAATAGAGAGAACCGTTCCCCATTCCACGAAATGCTAATGCTTCTTTCACAGCTTCTTTTGCAGAAGTATCTGCCGGTTGATTAATGGCTCCGTTTTGAACGGGAGTAAAAGCATAATAGCCTTGATCTTTTTGATATATAACACTTTTTATATCATTCGGAAATAATGAACTATCAACTCGATTTAATACAACAGACGCAACTGCAACTTTCCCTGCATAAGGCTCACCCTTTGCTTCAGCATGTACAAGCCTTGCTAATAAATCGATCTCAGCATTTGTTACATTCTGTGGTATAACTAATTTCTCACCTACTAATAATAAATGTGATGTTTTATTGTTTGTTGACATTATCGATTTAACAGGTACTCCATATTTTTTACCAATGTTCCAAAATGTATCACCTGTTTTTACTTGATGTGTTGTTGCAGCATTAGCTTTTGATTGTGGTGCAGTAATCGCTACAAGCGATAAAGCTAATGTTGAAACAGCAACAAGTTTTAAGACCATTTTTTTCATAGGTTTGTTACCTCCTAAAGATTCACAAATTAATATTTTGAATTCTTGTTGTCCTTGCCACATACACAAGCCTAACAGGATCACTCTACAATAGCACTCCTCAAAATCTGGTAGACTTACCATAAGTTAATAATAGGTTAACGGACAAAAAAAATAGAGCCTAGAAGAAGTGGTACTAACTTCTCGGCTCTTTTAAATAATGATAGACAACATGTCCACCTTGTTTCGCAATTCCGCGAAAATATTTAAAATCCTCACGCGCTACGAGAACATCACGAAATGGCAAGAATTGTTCTTTTGCAACATGATATTCGTGTAATTCTCCATCTTTTAATTTATTAAGAATGTCATTAATCGTTTGCTTGTCCATCATCTTTCCTCACTTTATAAGCATTCAATGCTTCATTATAGAAAAAGGGGTATTTATTTGCAAGGATCTTAATTAGATGTTTTTAACCAAGTTTCCAATCTCTTAAACTCCCTCTTGGCATCTTCCATTCCCATCATGTATAAATTTTCAAGTTTGGTTTGATTTCTCTCAATTCTGCCCACTTTCAATTTTGAGCTTGGCCTAATCACAAATATTTTACCTTCTTTTTCCTGTTCCTTAATATGTTCAAGTGTATCATTGTACATTTTATATCTAGCTAAGATGGCTTCAATTAATTTAGGGTATTGGCGATATGATTTATTCATTAACCACCTAATGTTTGATTTTTTCTTGAAGTAGGATTCTTCTCTTGTTAGCACAATTATATTACGTTTGTTACCATCTTCTTCCGCTTTTTTAATTGGAATAGAATCAGTGATCCCTCCATCCAATAATTGTTTTCCTTTATATTCAACAACAGGAGCGATAAAAGGTAATGAACTTGATGCACGGATTACGGTTAACATATCTTTTCCATAGTCCTTTTTATTAAAATAAACGGGTTGACCTGTTTGACAATCGGTTGCCGTTATGACAAATTCTTCTGTACCCTTATAAAAGGTATCATAGTCAAATGGAACAAGTAAGTTGGGAATTTCATCAAATATAAAATCCATGCCAAATAATTGACGATGCTTTATATAGTTTTGAAGAGAAATATATTTTGGATGTGTAACATAATCTATATTTACCTTACGATTTCTCCCTCGTTGTCTCGATAAATAAGAAGCCCCAAAGCATGCACCAGCTGATACACCAATAACATATGGAACGTACAAATCCTGTTCCATAAAAACCTCTAAAACACCAGCTGTATAAACCCCTCGCATCCCTCCGCCTTCTAATACTAAACCTGTGTCATCCATGTTGAACGCTCCTTCGCTTAAACTCTTTTTTAATATAACATAAATAACTTTTTTGATCAGTTATTGAGTTCTACTAATCATCGACTCTTTGCTTTTATGTGTGAGGTAAAAAGGCATTTGTCATATTTTTGAAAAGATAAGTAAAAACGCTTTACTTACGAAAAAAAATAGTGTTAAATAATTCTAATAGAGATTTTCTATTTATTCATTAGCGCCCTTGGCTCACGGCGTTAAGCGTATACAGATGATTAGAATTATAAAGAGATAAAAAATTTTAATCGTATAAGAATATGTAAAGGAGCGAGGCAATGAAAATCGCTAAAGTTGGCAGTATCATTGAATTTAAAGACGGTTTAACAGGTGTTGTTGAGAAAGTAAATGAAAATTCCGTAATTGTTGATCTCACGTATATGGAGAATTTCCATGATTTAGACCTTGATAGACGTACGGTTGTTAATCATAAAAACTATAAAATTATTAAAGATTCATTTTCTTAATAGAAAAGCGGCGAGAAGGATGATTGATCCTTCTCGTTTTATTTTTCACCTTTACTATCTGGAATTGGAGACAAAAAAGTTTGCCCGCATACTTTACACGCATAGTCACCAGCATATTCTCCCAAAAACCGCTGTTCAATCTGAAGATGTTTACACTCTCTGTTTCCCTTTTCCTCCCATTCCTTTCGCAATTTAGCAGCTTCATGGAACTCCATTATATACACCTCCAAAATAAATCCCTTTTTACATATTCCTATTTTATAGGTTTTTATTAGATGCTATGCTATCAATCAGAATGAAGAGAAAATTCACGATAAAAAACATTGCTGCAAAATGAATTTGGCCCATAATATTTGCAAGGAATAGATTACTTTATAAGGGGGGCAAATAAAAGATAGTTGCATACACAATATTAAGAAATAATTGTGTCAGGAGTGAAAAAATGCTTCAGTTTACAAATAATAAAACCAGCCCCTTCCCCCTTAAAAACCAAGCAAAAGTAGAGATGAATAATTCTACTAATAAATTGGGTGGCTCAACAAACTACATTAATGGAAAAAGTAATTCTCCCAAAATAAAAATGACAACTATTCCATTTTCCAGTTATATTCACATTGATTCTTTTCTTCACAATCCTATCTATGGAAATAAAATAAAACAGAATATACAACTATTTGAGGAAAAAAAAGATAATCAACACGTTGATCAACAGCAATTTACTACTACTACGTATTATCAGGATCAACCATTTTGCAAACTTGTCAGTTCCGATATCCGGTTAATGACTGATTTAAACAAAAAAGGGATAAAACAGAATCAGTTAATTGAGACTTTACCAAATAACTTTACACCGATTCACACTGGACAGTCCACCTCAACAGAAACTGTTATTGATTCTGAACTAGAGGATACTCAAGTTTATCCCCAAACACTACTACCAATTGTTCTTGGTGAGTACCAAACAGAAATAGTTATTCATACAACCATTCCGTTCAAAAAAGGGATTACAAACATTGTTGATGTTACCAAAGAAGTAGTAGTAACAAACTGTAAATTTCTACCCACGGATTATTCTCTTGATTCAAATAAAATGAAACGACATGTTTCAAAAGGAACATTATTTATTGAAGGCTTTATTGATGAATCAATAGAATTTATTCCAGCGTTAAATTCAGACCAAAAACCGCCAAGAGAATGGATTAAAAAGATCTGTTACCAAATTGATCAGGTGCTTATTATTGAGCTGCAACTTCTTTTGCTCCAGCAACAGGTTATTAATTCTAGTAGTTCGTCTAGTTAAAGCCAAAAACAGAACACCTAACAAAAAATTCCACTATTAAACTAGTAATATTCATCCAAGCATAAAAGAAGAATTTGTATATCCTATTGTATAAAGTTTAATTCTTTAAATAGTTAGTAGGAGGGAATTTTAATGGGTTTTTATCCTAAAAGTAATGGTAAATCAAAGTGTGTTGGTGCAAATAATAAGTGTGAAGTGAAGGCTCGTACAGAGACACAACTTCCTGTTTCAACAGGTCCAGCTGTTGTGAATCCAAACCTGGTTAGTCCGCTAATCAAGGTTCCTCTTGTTTTAGCTGAGCCTACTATCCAAGTCGTAGTAGAAGCGGATATTCCGCTTAATCCTCCAGCAGGCGAAATTAAACGAGTTTTAAAAGATGTATTTTTAACTCAATGCAAACTTGTACCTGTTGGACCTTTCACAGAAATTGGTGATACAGGATTCTTTACTTCTGCAGGAGCTAAATTATTTGTAGAAGGTTATATTCGTAAAAACATTGAATATGCAACAAAAGAATGTTACGGTTCAGTCCGTACAACTACAGCAAAGGTACCTTTCTCAGGTTTTGCTGATATTTCTGGGGAATTATTAAATGATCCAATCTTTGGTTTTGGAGAACAAAGAAGAGCTCAATTTATTGATCCTGTTGGTTTAGAATCACCTCGTTTAGATAAGTACTTCTTTGAAAATAGTGTACTTTACAATGAACAGCCATTCTGTGAGCTTATCGGAGCTGATTTCTTTGAATTAGACTTTTCTCCTCATAATTACAACGGACCTGCTAAGAGCTTTAGCACATTACGTGAAAAAATTGTTATGGACCTTACTTTAAAAGTCCTACAATTCCAACAAATTCCTCTTAATGGAGATGCTGATGAGTAATTTATTCCGATAAGGAATTGATTTTAATCAATAAACTTTTATAATATGACATTGTAATTTTACTAAATATAAAAAAGATAAGTTGAGTAATTCGTATACTCAACTTATCTTTTTTTGCTTATCTATTATCTACTGTTTCAGGATACAAATCATGATTCATTAAACGGTATTGTGCCATTTCCTCATATTTTGTTCCAGGCTTTCCATAGTTTGTGTATGGATCAATTGAAATGCCACCACGTGGAGTAAATTTCCCCAATACTTCTATATAGCGAGGATCCATTAGTTCAATTAGATCATTCATAATAATATTCATGCAATCTTCATGGAAATCTCCATGGTTTCTAAAGCTGAATAGATATAACTTTAGCGATTTACTTTCAACCATTTTTTTGTCAGGAATATAGCTAATATATATTGTGGCAAAATCGGGTTGATTTGTTATTGGACATAATGATGTAAATTCCGGGCAATTAAATTTAACAAAATAATCACGATTAGGATGCTTGTTATCGAATGATTCCAGAATATCAGGTGAATATTCAAATAAATATTTGACTCCTTGATTCCCTAATAATGTTACATCTTTTAATTCTTCGTTTTTTCTTCCTGCCATGATTTGGCCTCCTTACATTCTTGATTACACACCACGTTTGTTTCCCCATACTAACGTATGAAGCTGTGGTAAAACACGCACAGCATTTAAATCTGAATCTAATATCACTTGGTCAATGAGCCACTCATATTTTTTAAGTAAGTGTTGAACTAGATGCTCTGTATCAGAACCATGAACATCTTCATTTCCAACCTGCAGGTAAAATGGAATGTCTCGATAACGTTTATGAACATTCTTTGCATAAAAAAGATCTTGTTCGTTAAACACAACAACCTTTAAACTAATAGACTGAGAGGTTTCTTCTCTCGTTAACTTTTGAATAATGTGATCGAGTTTTTCAAAATCGGTCTTCATACCAGAGCTAGGCGGCTTAGGTGAAATAGTTAAATCATCAATTTGCTTTAACCACTCTTGGTAATGACTGCCTTGTGTCTCAATTGCAATCTGCTTTCCATTATCTTTTAGCAGGGTAACGAACTCTTGAAGGTTTCCTAGAAGAGCTGGATTTCCTCCTGAAATGGTGACATGTGAAAAGCGGTCTCCACCTAATTCAACTAACTCTGACCAAATCTCCTCTGCTGTCATTTGTCTTATATCATCTTTGGCTGATCCATCCCAAGTAAAGGCAGAATCACACCAGCTGCAAGAATAATCACATCCCGCAGTACGAACAAACATTGTTTTTTGACCAATAACCATTCCTTCACCTTGAATAGTTGGGCCGAATATTTCTAATACCGGTACTTTTTTCACACTTGTTCCTCCTTATTTTTCGGGCGGAACACAACATAGCTAGTCGGTGTTTCTCTTACGAAAACTTGAACACATTTAGGTTTATTTTCTTTTGTATTCAAGTCTTTTTGTATCACTTCATATATTGCTCTTGCCACACCTTCAGTTGTTGGAAAATAATTTGAATCTTTATCTGAAAAAAGATCTGTATGTTCATTTAATAGTGAGTGATCAAATCGGTTATGGATTAATTTTTTTAATGAAGCAAAATTCACTAAAAATCCAGACTCATCAAGCTCATCCCCAGCAATGGTAATGTTAACAAAATACGTATGGCCATGGACTTTTTGACATTTCCCTGCGTCCTCATGTGGTATATAGTGTGCTGCAGCAATATGCATATCTTTATTTAATTCAAATTGGAAGGGATGCTGAACTTGAGGATATATTTGTTGCATCATTGCTCCTTCACCTCACGATCAGACAAGTACTCATCAAGTCCTTTTTGACGTAATTCACATGCCGGGCATTCCCCACATCCCTCTGCAATGATGCCGTTATAGCATGTAAGTGTCTTATGGCGGACAAAATCGAGAACACCAAGCTCATCTGCCATTTGCCATGTCTCAGCTTTATTAATCCACATGAGTGGTGTATGGATGACAAACGAGCGATCTAAAGCTAGATTTAACGTCACATTACATGATTTCACAAATGCATCACGACAATCTGGATAGCCGCTAAAATCAGTCTCACAAACACCAGTTACAATATGTTTTGCCCCAATTTGATTTGCTAAAATAGTGGCAAACGATAAAAACAAAAGATTACGGCCAGGAACAAAAGTTGATGGAAGTTCTCCTTCCTTTTGTTCAATCTCAATATCCGATCTTGTTAATGCATTTGGAGCTAACTGATTTAATAAGGACATATCTAAAATATGATGTTGAATCCCCAATTCTTTCGCAATAGACTTGGCAACCTCTATTTCTAAGCTATGTCGTTGATTATAATTGAACGTTACAGCCACAACTTCCTTAAACTGCTTTAACGCCCAAAACAAACAAGTTGTGCTATCTTGTCCACCACTAAAAACAACAACCGCTTTTTCATTCTTCATCTAAACCGTTCCCTTCTACATGATCTTTCGTGTATAACAGTGAGTATTTAACATAAACTTTACATATTAGAAATTTTTAAAAAATATATTTACAAAATAAAAAAACACCTTCGAATTCATTTTCGAGGTGTTTGCTATAGTTCATCTATAATAAAACTTATATCTCAGGTAAAAGATATCATAGTTTTTTATAGAGGGTTTAGCTAGAACCTCTCCCGATTTTTCAAAATCGGATTTTTGTTAAATTTTCAACTAAGAAAATATATCACGAATATATTTTTTTTGCAATGAATTTATCTATGGAGGAGTTCGTATGTCACTGAAGCAAATCCTCATCCGTGTTCGAAGCAGTTTCTGGTACTTACCGACTGTATATAGTATCATTGCCTTTATTTTAGCAATTATCAGCATGGTTATTGATAGATTTATTCTGTTACATGATTTTACTACAATGATACCAAATGTCTTTTTATCAGATGTGAATCTTGCACAAACCATTCTTAGCTCTTTATCAACTTCACTATTAACTATGACCACTATAACGTTTTCATCAATTCTCGTCGTTTTAACTACTTATCTTTCTCAATTTTCACCCAGAACTCTACAAAATTTTATCACTGATCATCATACTCAGCGTGTACTGGGTATTTTTATAGGTGGATTTATTTATACAATCATTTTATTACTGCTCGTTAGAAATAATGAAGATCCTTCATTTTATATTGTTCCAACATTTGCTATCATTGTCTCCATTATTTGCTTAGGAATGTTCGTTTTTTTCATTCATCATGTCACAACATGGATTAAAGTAAGTAACTTAATTTTTCACATCACTCAAAAAACGATTCAATCGATTCATAAACAATTTGTTGATGAAGAAAACTATAAAGAATATCCACCTTGGGAAAATTGGGAGTTTGATGAAATTCAATCGCTTGAACCTTATTTAGTATATAGCAAACGCTCGGGCTATATTGAATATATTGAATTTAATAAATTAGTGACACACTCAACGAAAGATAATCTCATCATTAAAATAGAACAGGATTTAGGGAAATATGTTGATGAATATACCCCGCTGTTCTCGATTTGGCGGCTTAAGGATAAAAAACAAGCAGAAATATATTTATCATATATTACGATTTCAACTGATCAAGAGCCTTTCCAAGATGTTCATTTTGGTTTTCAAAAACTTGTTGAAATTGCCCTAAGAGCAATTTCACCTTCCATAAATGATCCATATACCGCAATAAACAGCATTAACCACTTGGCTAAAATTTTATCTTTACTGGGTAAAAAACATTTAGCAACACCATTTTATTATGATCAGCATCGTCAATTAAGAGTCATCTATGAAAGGCCTGGCTTTGATGACTATTTATATGAATGTTTTTATCAAATACGACATTACGCAAAAGAAGATGTTTCCGTTATGACCGCCATCTTAAAGGCATTGACATACATTGCACAAGAAAATTCTCCTTTTATTAAACAAGCTGTCTGGGATTTTTCATATTATATCGTTGAGGGTTTAAAAGAAACGAAATGGTTATCGAAGGATCAAGCCTACTTAAATAATCATCTAAAAGACATTGCCAAGGCTTGTCAAAAGTTTAACAAATCGGATGAATTGCTGTTGATAGAAAAAAGGTGAGAATCTCACCTTTTTTCTTAATGATCTTCTTTTTTACCTGCATCCTGTGCAAGCTGATCAAATGATTTTACTTTACCATGAGGATTTTGTGATTGCTTACGTACAGTCCACTGACGTTCTTTTTGGGACTTGGATTGTGTCATAATAACTCCCCCAGGTTACATTTTAGCCTCTATTATGAAGCTTTTTTATGATATCCTCAAAAGGGAAATTCAATTCTCACTTATAAATCTTTCGAGTGATGTCTCCCTCTGCCGAAAATTAGAAATAACCCGATAATAATTAAGATAGCTGGCCAAAAGGAAAGAATGTTAAAGGTAAAAAGATTTTGTATAAGAAAGACAACACCTAATCCAGATAATATAAAAATGGGGATAAGCAACCCCACCTCTTTTCCACCAAATAACCATAATTCAAATAAACCAAATGCAACGGCGAAAAGATAAAAAGGCCATGTAAAACCGGAAAATGACCAATTTGTCATCTCTTCAAACATAAAGAGCAAACTTAATACAAATAATATACCTCCAGGAACCAACAATCCCGCTTGCTGCTTTTTGCCTCCACTCAAAAAGAATCCTAAATGAAAACCTACTGAAACAAACAACAAAATAATTGGCCAGGAGACATTCCATAAATTACCTATTAGTCCAAATGATTGTAATGAAAAGAATAGTCCTAACCCAATTAAGCAGACACCATAAAAAACTTTACCGTTCTTCATAAGTTCCCTCCTCTCACTTTGTATAACTACTATCTCTATGTTACGTATAAATATGGGAAAAGTTTCAAAAATAGAAAAAAGAACCTACATGATGTAAGTTCTTTTCACCTTTATGATGTGGCTATTTTTTTATCGAGTAGACTTGTTGTCGAGACAACTTGTGGAACTGTTGTGATTTCAAGGGAACGAATGTGATGGTTTTCCATTTCATGAACTTTAAAAATATGGGAACCAAATTCGATAAAATCACCCTTCTTAATATCATATCGTTCTGTCAATACCCAGCCACCAATAGTATCAACGTCAGAATCATCGATTTCTACTCCTAATAATCCATTCACTTCGCTAACTAGAACTTTTCCATCAATAATATATCTGGAATCAGATATCTTCTGAATTAAAGGTACTTCATCCGCATCAAATTCATCACGAATTTCTCCTACGATTTCCTCCAAGATATCCTCAACAGTCACTAGACCAGCTGTGCCTCCATATTCATCAATTAAGATGGCCATATGAATTCGTTCTCTCTGCATTTTCAACAAAAGCTCATGAATTGGAATTGACTCTATCACCTGTATAATAGGTCGAACATATTTTTCAATTGAAAAGGCTTTTTGGTTTTCCACTTGTATAAGATCTGTAAAAATTTCTTTAATATTGACGATACCAACAATGTGGTCTTTATCTCCATCTACGATTGGGTATCTTGTATATTTCTCATCTTTGATAATTTCAAGCTGCTCATGAATATGTGCATCAATTGATAAAGATACAATTTCGGTACGCGGCACCATAATTTCTTTGGCAATTCGATTATCAAACTCAAAGATTTTATTAACATACTTAAATTCAGATTGATTAATCTCCCCACTTTCATAGCTTTCAGAAAGAATAATTCTTAATTCCTCTTCACTATGTGCCAGCTCATGCTCTGAAACAGGTTTAAATCCGAAAAGACCTGTAATAAATCGGGCTGATCCGTTTAATATCCAGATAAATGGGTACATTATAAAATAGAAAGCCATTAAAGGTTTTGCGAACCATAAACTAACAGCTTCAGCCTTTTGAATAGCAACTGTTTTAGGTGCCAACTCTCCGACAACTACGTGTAAAAACGTAATTGATGTAAAGGCGATTGCAAATGATAACACAGTAGCTACAGATGTAGGCAGTTCATATTGCTGAAACAAAGGTTTTAGCATATGTTCAATCGTTGGTTCTCCTAGCCACCCCAAACCTAAAGCTGTTATGGTTATCCCTAACTGACAGGCAGACAAATATTCGTCAAGATTACTAATGACTTTCTTTGCAGCGCCTGCCTTTTTGTTTCCTTCTGCAATTAATTGGTCAATACGAGAGCTCCTAATTCTAATAATTGCAAATTCAGAAGCAACGAAAAAACCCGTAAGAGCGATTAAAATTGCAACAAGCAACAAATTCACTATGTCCAAATAAGCTTCCTTTCTCCGTTTTCAACGGAAAAGGAGTCACCTCCTGAGAGTTAAATCATACATAAAATGTTTTATATTAATTCACATGATCATTATCTGCGTCCGCTTGGAGTACAATAAGGGATGCGATAATTATATTTATTTTTAACACTGCCCCATATTATCACCCCACAGTTTTAGTTAGAATTATCATAATATGAATGAAACTCTTCAGTCAAACATAACACTTTGCCGATTTCTTAAATAAATATGTGATAATTCGTTTAATAATACCTTTTCTAATGAAAAACCACTCAATATGACCCGAAATGAACATATTTACCACATTTCAAGAAATGTTGGATAGATTTTAAAAAAAAGCACTAATACCCAGTACTTAATAAAGCACCCTTTTCCTTTAACATTGAATCTTCTTTTAATCATATACTCAAACAAAAAACCCGCCAATTGGCGAGTAAGATAAGATTACAATAATTTCACAGTATTATCGAAGTCCCTATATGATTCTAAGTAAAAGTCCGCTCCTTGTGAATGATTTTGAAAAAGGCATGTCAATATTCCAATTTCCTTTGCAGGTAGTATATCCAACAATCGATCCCCTATTGCTATATCTAATTTATATTTCTCATGTAAATATCGATATGAAGCTGAATCAGGTTTTCGCGGAAAACCATCATCACCTGCTACAATTTCCTGAAAATAATCATTCCAATGATAGTAGTCTAAAATTAACTTTACTTCATCTCTCGGCTTATGTGTCATAATCACATTAACATCTGCTTTTATAAGAATGTTTTCAACATAAGGAAATGGCTTTTTCATTTTTGGAGAAAGAGATTTTTCTTTCTTTTTAAACGTATTAATCTGTTCTTCTGACAAATTAAAGTGATTTGCCGCATGACGAAAAGATACTTTAAGCTGTTTAAGAATGTCTTTTTTCTCTGCTCTCTCACGCAAAAGGTCATGCATAACAAGAGTAAATGCAGGATATGTATCAAATAAAGTTCCATCAAAATCCCATAAAATGTTCATTTTACTCACCTGTTATTACTTAATTTTTCATTCCACGGTATGTGCCGGTAGTTAATTCTTTTATATATGGTTCCAGATCCGGCATATTTACATCTTTCGCCAATTTTATTGCATATTGAATATCATACGGTACTCTGACAAATTGAATAGAAAAAGGAGCTTCATCTTTTGACTCGTATTCACCTTCTAAAATAACATATGCTGCAGAAGTATGGTCAAGAGGGTTGCCAACACTTCCCGTATTAAAAAGAGTTTTTCCGTTAAGATGCTGAATAAAAGCATTATGAACATCACCATAGCCCACAACATCAGGATTACCCATCGAGTGTCCTGTGTATTCTGTGTTTTCAAACATACTAAGACGCTTTTCTATCGAATCCCAAGGTTGTATACGAGTATATAAACTGAACGGTGAGGCATGGAATAATCGGATCGTTTTGCCACTCATATAAAAATCAATCGAAAAGGGTAAAGATTCCAAATAAAGATTCTGTTCGTCTGATAATTGCTTTTGATGCCATTTTAATGCCTCAAATTCAGTATCCTTGGTAATAAAATCATCCCAATTCCCCTTCAATACATGCTCACAGGTTTGTTTGATTTTTTCAATTGATCCAAAAGAGTCCGGACCTTTACCTACTAAATCTCCAAGACAAAAAATCCTTTTAATTCCTCTTCTTTCAATGTCCTCCAATACAGATATCAACGCCGGCATGTTTCCATGTATATCAGAAACTAAGGCAATTCGTTCCATATAATAATGCCTCCTTATCACGTCTATAGCAGCTTGTCCTTTTATTTTCCTGAAGTGGAATGCAACATTAACTGCACGACGACTTCAGTATATTGGTTTCTTTAGTGTAGCACAAACCTATGATTAATCCGGCACTTTTTTAACGATTAATAACACAAGCATTCCTAAGCAAATATATCCAAATATAGGATACAAAGATGAAATTAAATAACTATATCCGATCTTACTGATAAATGCCGCCAAACACAAGATCCCACATACAATAATCATTCTCGGTACATTTATAATTGAAACAATTTGTCTTTCAAGACCATACAGATTTCCAATAACTGATGTAAAGACCTCTCCATATATAACGGCTATGTATATATAGTAGACGGCATATATTGTTGATTTCATTACCTCTGCCATCGGTATATCAAATTCAACTACATTTGGTAATGTAGAGAGAGCAATATGACTGCTTACTAAAATAACTGTTAATAAAAACCCTCCCAACATGCCCCCTCTTTTTAATATTTTTTCATCATTTACTTCATTAGCTAAAGGGACAAGCACAGCTGAAGCCATCGTTAAGTTAAAGGCAGCATATGAAAAACTTGAAATAATCCATTTATATGAATCAGATGATTTGTTTGGTCTGAATTCAAATGATTCAATTGAAAATGCTTGTACAGCTAACAATAAACTAAAAACAACTAGCATTGGAACTACAATTAGATTAACACTAAAAAGACCCTTTACTCCGAAAGTCATGACTGCAATCGTCAACAATATAGTAATGATCACACCAAGTCGAACTGATAGGCCTAGCTGTTCTCTAAAAATAGCTCCTGCTCCTGATAACATGATGGAGGTTAAACCTAATAACACGATAAGCATAAATATATTTACAAATCTTCCAAATCTAACCCCAAATAAATAAATCATAACATCCTGGTACGAAGTAGCTCGTATTCTTTTTGATAAGATGAGCAGTTTTGTTCCAACAAACATAAAAAGTATTCCAGCTAACAGGATACCAGCAAGTCCAAATACGCCGTATTTTGTAAAAAATTCAACAATCTCTCTTCCTGTCGCAAAGCCAGCTCCCACAACAGTCCCTATATAAACAGCAGCAATTTGGAAAGGAGCAATCCACGATCTTCTCATCCAGCACACCTCACTATAGTTAACAGGCTTGTATCATTATATGAAAGAAAAACAGGAAGATTCTAGTTCCTTTTGAATACCATTTAGAAAAAATTTCTTGAATCAAAATAGTTGAATGTCAAATTTGGTCAAAGTATACTATAGTCAAACAAGGTCAAACAACTGATCATTTTTATCCCATTGGTCAAAGTTGGTCAAGACCTCCATCATCAAAACTATTTGAAAAAGGAGTTTTTAATATGCAATGCGAAAAATGCAAAACAAACAAAGCTACTATTCATTTAAATATTCAAATAAATAAACAACAAAAACAACTAACGTTATGCCATGAATGCTATTCATCGTATAAACAAGCAATTCCTATTGGTTCTGGAGGATTTTCTTCTATTCCTTTTGAGCAATTTTTTAAAGGGTTTCAGCCTGATCCAACTGAAATGGAACAACCACAAAACAAGCAAGTCGGCGGCGGCATCCTTGATCAATTAGGCCGTAACTTAACTTCTGCTGCACGTGCAGGTCTCATTGACCCTGTCATTGGGCGCGACGAGGAAGTAGACAGGATCATCGAGATTTTAAATCGACGCAATAAAAACAATCCTGTACTAATTGGTGAGCCAGGTGTCGGAAAAACAGCTGTTGTGGAAGGACTTGCCTTAAACATTGCTAATGGAACTGTACCTGCAAAGCTTGCTAACAAAGAGGTCTATTTATTAGATGTTGCATCACTTGTCGCAAGCACTGGTATTAGAGGGCAATTTGAAGAAAGAATGAAAAAGTTACTTGACGATTTACAAAATCGTAAAAATATCATTCTATTTATTGATGAAATTCATCAAGTAGTCGGTGCAGGATCTGCGGAAGGATCTATGGATGCGGGAAACATTTTAAAACCCGCTTTAGCAAGGGGGGAATTACAATTAGTTGGAGCTACTACCTTAAAGGAATATCGTCAAATTGAAAAAGATGCAGCCTTAGAAAGACGTTTTCAGCCCGTTATTGTTCATGAACCATCTCTTGAAAAAGCAATCGAGATCCTTAAAGGTATTCAAGGTAAATATGAGGACTTTCATCAAGTTAATTATTCGGAAGAAGCCATCCAAGCCTGCGTAAATCTCTCACACCGCTATATTCAGGATAGATATTTACCAGATAAAGCCATTGATTTACTTGATGAGGCCGGTTCAAAAAAGAACTTAATGCAAGTCACTCCTTCAGTTGCTGAAATAGAAAAACGATTAATTCAACTTAGAAAAGAAAAACAGGAAGCAACAAATACTGAAAACTATGAAGTTGCAGCAAAATTACGCGATGAAGAAAATAAATTAACAGAACAATTAAATCATAGTGAAGACAAATCCGACAAGCTTACGGTTACTATTGAAGATATTCAAACAATCGTCGAAAAGAAAACAGGTATTCCTGTAGGCCAACTTCAACAACATGAACAATCACAAATGAAGTTTTTAGAACAAAACCTTTCCAATAAAGTAATTGGTCAAGAAGATGCCGTTAAAAAGGTGGCAAAAGCTATTAGACGAAGCAGAGCTGGTCTTAAATCAAAAACCAGACCAATCGGCTCCTTCCTATTTGTTGGTCCTACAGGCGTTGGTAAAACTGAGCTCACAAAATCATTGGCAAAAGAATTATTCGGATCAGAAGATGCAATGATACGCCTGGATATGAGCGAGTATATGGAGAAACATGCAGTGTCTAAAATTATTGGTTCTCCTCCGGGTTATGTTGGTCATGATGAAGCAGGACAACTAACAGAAAAGGTTCGTCGCAACCCATATAGTATTATCTTGTTAGATGAAATAGAAAAAGCACATCCTGATGTTCAGCATATGTTCCTTCAAATATTAGAGGATGGCCGTCTAACAGATAGTCAGGGACGGACGGTAAGCTTCAAAGATACTGTTATTATTATGACAAGCAACGCCGGAGTTGCAGAAAAACGTGTGACTGTTGGCTTTGAAACTCAATCGAATACTGCTGTTGAAGAAAGCAAACTATTAGAATCATTAGGTTCATTCTTTAAGCCTGAATTTCTCAATCGATTTGATAACATTATTGAGTTTTCTTCATTGGGAGAAGAAGATCTCTTAAAAATTGTTACGATAATGCTTGACGATTTGGCTGTAACTTTAGCAGAACAAGGTATTTCAATGACTGTTTCTGATAAAGCAAAAGAAAAGCTAACTGGACTTGGTTATCATCCGGCATTCGGAGCCCGTCCACTACGTAGGGTTATTCAAGAGCATGTAGAAGATAAAATTACAGACCTTTTATTGGAACAACAAAAAATCAATCAAATTATCGTTGATGTAGAAAAAGATAACATCATTATTAGATAAATTGTTTACTGAAGGATTGTCTTAACTGGCAATCCTTTTTGTTATTGTTTTTTCTTCGAATCTTCTCCTTTATCAACTAAAAAAAAGATCCATTTTATGTTAATATTTTCATAATGTAATGATATTTAACATCTTCGACACCGGGAGGGATAAACCATGATTTTGATTCGATTTTTTTTAAAAGCACTTCAAATGAATAGTTGGATACTTATTCTCGCCACAGTAACTCTTATATTATCAAGTAGTTATATTATTTACTTTATTGAACCTGAAACGTTTACTAGCCCTTTTGAAGGTCTTTGGTGGACAATGACAACCGTTGCTACTGTGGGATATGGAGATGTTTCACCCACGACAGTTAGCGGGAAAATTTTTGCTATGTTTTTATACATTATAGGAATTGGACTTATGAGTATTTTTATCGGAAAAGTGATTGACTTTTTTAGCATTCGAAAGCGATTAAAGGAGGAAGGAAAATTGACTATTTCAACAAAAAATCACATTCTATTAATCAATTGGACAAAAAAGGCAGCTATTACACTTGATGAACTCTTAAAAGCATTTGAACATATCCAGGTCGTTATCATTGATGAGCATCTACCTAAAACACCGATTCAGCATGACAGAGTAGAATTTGTAAAAGGCAATCCTGCAAATACATCTATCCTTGAACAAGCTAACATTCTTCACTCCAAATCAGTTATGATTTTTTCACCAGATGACTTACAAACTGCATCTCAAGCTGATGGTCACACATTATTAATTGGTTCAATGGTTAAAGGAATTGAAAAGGAGAGAAATAAACCTATTTATACTCTATGTGAAGTAACGAATTCTGCACATATTAAGGCATTTGCCCATGTAAATGTTAATGAATACATAACGGCTAACGACACAGCTGCACATCTCGCGGCACGATCAATTCTTTTTAATGGATCAAGTGAAGTTATTCGGCAGCTTACGAGTAATGAAGGCTATGACTTATACTCTGTTCCTAAAAAACCGGAATGGAAAACGTATGAAGATGCAAGGAAAGCCCTTTCTAAAAAAGGTGCACTTCTTATTTCAAATGGAAATGACCTTTCTATCATTAATAGACTACAAGAAACAATCCCTGAGGACGCAAATTTATTTATCATTTGTAATGACGATAGTTATATGGATATAGTTTCATAAAAATCAAGAAACAAGTGAGAACTTAGTAAGAACACCCTACATTCTCACTTGTTTTTATCACTTTATCATTCTTTTTTCATCCTTTCGTTAATCTTGTCATGGCCTGTCTTCATTGTTCATATACTGCAATGAGGTGTTGTTCATGATGAAAAGTACAACGTTATTTTTATTCATTTCATTTTTTTTCCTCTTCTTAAATGGCTCTGCCATTGGCTTTATCTTTTTTCAAGCAAGATTGGGTGAGGGATTTGGGATTGCATTATTTTGCGGTACAAGTTTATTTGGAGCACTTTTAGCATCTATCGCATATGAAAATAAGTCCAGTTACTACTCCCGTTTATTTTTCTACAGCAACCTGGTCATCACTTTCCTCCCCTTCTATTACTATGGTTTTTCACTTATCTTAAGTTAGTGCCGCTCAGTCAATAGACTGAATAATCTCCACCTCTTAGATGACCAATAATTCCTTCAAGCTCCCGACGTCATTTTTTCATTTCTCTTCTATGATGAACTTAACAAATTCATTGATAGGAGATGAAAAATGATGTTTTTTAATGAATATAGCCATAAGCTGTTATACGATTTTTTTCTTTACGAACTTGAAGTAGAACAAAATAAACTGAATGACTACCTATATGAAGATGAGGAAGTGTTAAAAACATCACCCCCAAAAACCTGAATATATGCAGAATATGATAAAGAGCCTCCCTTTGTCATATTCTTTTCACAACTTCTTTGAAGAAACTCTAAAGTTTTTCCTTTTTCCTCCGATATAATATATAAGAAAAATAAGAGGAATTTGGTGATTTACAATGGATAAAACGTCATTAATAGGTTTAGTTTTAGCAGCGATTGCAGTTGGAGTCGGTATGTTTATGAAAGGTGTTAGTCCTGTAGTACTAATTAATCCGGCTGCATTATTAATTATTATTTTAGGTACAGCTGCAGCGGTTGTTATCGCATTCCCTACAAGTGAAATTAAAAAAGTGCCAAAATTATTTGGAGTTATTTTCAAAGAACAAAAAACATTTACTATTCAAGAATTAATACCATTATTTTCTGAGTGGGCTCAAGTTGCCCGTAAAGAAGGATTACTTGCACTTGAAGCTAAAATTACAGAAGTTGATGACCCTTTTCTAAAAAGTGGATTACTAATGGCTGTTGATGGTCAAAATGCTGAATTTATTCGCGATGTTATGACAGAAGAAATTGAAGCAATGGAAGATCGACATCAAACCAATGCTTCGATTTTTACTCAAGCAGGGACTTACGCTCCAACCCTTGGCGTACTTGGTGCCGTAGTTGGTTTGATTGCAGCACTTTCTGATATGAGCAATACTGACGCATTAGGACATGCTATCAGTGCCGCTTTCGTTGCAACTCTGTTGGGAATTTTCACAGGATATGTACTTTGGCATCCTTTTGCAAACAAATTAAAGCGCAAATCAAGACAAGAAGCAAAGGTAAAAGAGGTAATCATTGAAGGTGTTCTTTCTGTATTAGAAGGACAAGCACCTAAAGCAATTGAACAAAAATTATCCACATATTTACCTGTTGCAGAAAGAAATAAACTAAATGCTGCTATCGCCGGGGGAGAGAGCATAGATGGCTAAAAAGAAAAAACATAAACACCATGAAGAACATGTAGATGAGTCTTGGCTTGTCCCCTATGCTGACTTATTAACATTACTTCTTGCCCTTTTCATTGTGTTATTTGCCATGAGTTCAGTTGATGCTCAAAAGTTCCAACAAATAGCTAGATCTTTAAATGCTGCTTTTACCGGTGGTACTGGTGTATTGGAATACCCGAGTCCAACACCTGAGGCACAAATGGAGCAACTAAATGTAGAAAAAGTGCAATCTGAAGAAAATATAGAAGAAGCACAAAAACGTATGGAACAACAAAACTTACAAAAAATTCAGGAAAAAATAAATACGTATATAAAAGATAATAATCTTGAAACGAAATTACAAACTACCTTAACTGACGAAGGATTAATGATTACAATTTTAAATGACATTTTCTTTGATTCAGGAAGTGCGGATATACGATCAAAAGATGTCCAGCTGGCAAGAGGAATATCCGAACTACTTGTTATGAATCCACCCCGGAATATTATTGTAAGTGGACATACAGATAATGTACCTATTAATAACTCGGATTTTGATTCTAACTGGCATTTAAGTGTAATGCGTGCCGTTAATTTTATGAAGATACTAATTGAAAATGATAAGCTGGATGCTAAAGCATTTAGCGCTAAAGGGTTTGGTGAATACAAGCCGGTTGCCAGCAATGACACTAAAGAAGGCAGACAGAAAAACCGAAGAGTTGAAGTTCTAGTTTTACCTTATGAACAGAAAGAATAAACTAAAAAGGATCATCCTATTACTCAGGATGATCCTTTTTAAGATAATTACTCACCTTTCATGATATCATTAGCATGAAAGCCGACTTTTTTAAGTAGCTCTGTAACAAGATTTTTCTCTTCGTCTGTTAAGACGCTGACTATTTCATCTATTTTCTCTTGATGAGTTGGGAATATCTCTTCGATTAATTGCTGTCCTTTTTCAGTTATTTGGGCATGTGTAACACGGCGGTCATTTGGACATGCTCTTCTTTCCAGTAATCCTTTTTGCTCTAATTTATCAACTACATATGTGATGCTTCCACTTGCAAGCAGAATTTTCCCGCCAATTTGCTGCAAAGGTTGTGGTCCCTTATGATAAAGCAACTCAAGTACAGCAAATTCAGTTGGATTTAAATTAAATGTGGATATATGTTTATTCACGACATCATTAAAAGCTCGATGTGCACGTGAGAGAACGATAAAAAATTTTAATGATTCTTCAATATTCTTTGTATTAGCCATTTTTTCTCAACCCTTTAAAATTATCTTGAATTCAAAATATTGATTATGCATAATAATAGACTATGTTAATCAGAATGTCAAATAGAACTACATAGCTCCTCTGCTTGGCATTGGTTCCTCGTTTAAAAATATCTTACACAAGTTTTTCAATTGTATCAACACTTCATAACTCCCCTTATCATACACAGAAGGAACACTGAGCCCACTTCAACATATACTTACATAGAGTCGTGTTTACTCCAAGTATTACAGAATGTCACACCATTTGTGAATTCTTTGTTCTAACTAAAAGAGTAACATAAGTAGTATAATTTTAAAGGAATTTGTTTCCTCGTAGTAAGGGATTCGGCTATAATAGTTCTAAATGACAATTAATGAACAAAGGGTATCCATATTAAAAGGAGAAAACTCAAATGTCTGATGTATTATTAGGTAGTATTTTATCAGCCCTATCAACAGGATTAGGTGCTATTCCAATCCTTTTTTTACAAAAAACCATTACACATCGTTGGAGAGACATTTTATTAGCCTTTACAGCTGGAATCATGATGACTGCTGCAATGTTGGGATTAATACCTGAATCGTTAAAATATGGAGGCATAATAGAGGTCTCAATCGGGCTATTTTTAGGTGTATTAGTTCTTACCTCACTTGAAAGAGCCATTCCCCATATTGATTTAGAACATACCAAAAGCGGGATAAAATTTGATGAAAAAGCACTCCTTATTATTGCTGCTATAACATTGCATAATATACCAGAGGGACTTTCGGTTGGGGTTAGTTATGCTTCATCAGGCAGCAGTGCAAATGAAACCGGAAATCTCATTGCATTTGCAATCGGGTTACAAAATGCTCCTGAGGGCTTTTTAGTGGCACTTTTTTTAATTAATCAAAGCATTAAAAGAGGGAAAGCATTTTTAATTGCAACCGCAACTGGTGCTGTAGAAATTGTTGCTTCATTATTAGGATTTTATTTAACTAACTATGTAGGTTTTCTTGTCCCATATGGATTAGCATTTGCAGCAGGAGCTATGCTATTTATTATTTACAAAGAACTTATACCCGAATCCCATGGTGATGGAAACGAACAGTTTGCCACGTATTCCTTTATTACAGGGATCCTCTGTATGGTCATCTTAATCAATAGCTTTTAATAATTAAAACAAAGAAAAAATACAGTGGTGTCCACTGTATTTTTTTAAAACGAAAAAGTATCTTGAAACGAAAACAATTTCATAGTTGGAACAAAATGCTGAAAAGTTCCTCTTTTCGGTTTTTTTTCATCTAACAATAACCGTTGATACTCATTTAATAGCTTGTCCAAATCTTGACTGCATTGAATCGCTAATACACTTGTATAACCTTCTCTATTTGCTGTTTCAATCATTTCTTCTCTTTTATTGTTTATTAATTCAAGTAAACTCTTTTTCATGCGTTCAGTATTCATTACATAGCCTCCTAGTTATTCATTTATACGAGAATCTAGGACTTCAAATAGTTATGCATTATCAAAATCCATTTTATTATGACAAAAATTATTACAGAATTTCTCAAATCTGTAAAGACTAAAGCATATTTAAATATGACAATATTGCAAACATCTCATTAGTACTTGGTTATATTTTCTTTATTCCCACATTCTGTAATCTTTAAACTTCCCATTCATAATCATTTCAACCATATATACACATTGATTTTTCTCGATTGGATAGACTATAAAAAAGTTAGGCTGTTTTCCACATACTTTGTTGTTTTAAAGGAGTTAAGGGTGAAATTTAATCAAAAGGAGTATCACAATGAAGATTTTAATGATCTTTACTTTTCTTTTTTTGAATATTGCAAGTCCAATGCTTTCTGAGGCTTCTCAGCCTACAGGTCCAAAACATGTCGCCATTGTTATTGATGATTTTGGAAATGACATGAAAGGAACAAAGGAAATTCTTTCTTTGCCTATTCCTTTAACAGTTGCAGTGATGCCTTTTTTGTCAACCACAAAAAAGGATGCAGAGCTTGCACATCAAAAAGGTCATGAAGTGATTCTTCACCTTCCAATGGAACCATTACATGGAAAAAAAAGCTGGCTAGGGCCAGGTGCAATCACCAGTGATTTATCAGACGAGGAAGTACGGGATAGAGTCATAAAAGCTATCGAAGATGTTCCCCATGCCGTTGGAATGAATAATCATATGGGGTCAAAAATTACAGCTGATTCACGCATTATGAGAATCATTTTAGAGGTATGCCAGGAGAAAGGTTTATATTACTTAGATAGTAAAACAACTGGAAAAAGTGTTGTTGAAAAATTGGCAAGTGAGTTAGGTGTCCCTTACCTTGAAAACGAATTATTTTTTGATGAGCAATATACGACAAGTCATATCGTTAGACAAGCAAATTTATTATTAAACAGGATTGAGGATGATACTGATATTATAGCAATCGGTCATGTTGGAATAGCTGGAGATAAAACAGCAGCAGTTCTAAGACAATATGTACCAAAGGTCAAAGAGAAAGCAAAAGCTGTTACACTATCAGAATTATTTCTTCATCCAGAGGACGTAACAAATTTTCAATAATAGACAACCATAGGGACTGTTCTATATTCGAACAATCCCTATGTCATTAATTTGTTTTGGCAATACGGTCAATTGCAGTTACACGAAAATCTTTGTCTTCTAATTTCTTCACGACTTTTTGAAGTTTTTGATCAGATAAATCCCCAGATAAATTTAAAATGACCCTTCTAATATACTCATCACCATTATCTAATGTTAACAAACCTTCGATATTAATATCTTTTACAGCTGTTACTAAATCCTTTATTGCACCTTTGTGCTCCTTCGTACCAACTGTTAAAAGAACTCCTCCAGTTTTCATTCCAAAAGAATCTTCTAATACATCCATAATATTTGAATGAGTTATAATACCGGAAAATTCATTTTGTTCATTGATTACAGCTAGGAAAGGTAACCTGCGAATGGATAAAAATGTTTTAAAGAAAGAATCGTCTTCAAATATGTATGCATCTTGATTTTTAATGAATGGCTCAATTTGATCTGTTTCCTTTCCATTATGTTCAACAAAATGCTCCAATAAATGAACTTTATAGATGAAACCAACAAATGTTTTCCCATCATCCTTTAAAACGGGTATTGACCTATACCCTGTTTCCTTTAAATATTCATATGCTTCCTTGACAGTCCATTGACTTTCACAATATTTAACTTCAGCTTTGTTCACATAATGATAGCGAACTTTCATAACATAGCCCCCTTGAAGTGTAATTGATAAAAATTTATCATAGCCCAAATTATTAGTAAAGGGCATTTGAAAATATCCGTCTCCCAAGTATATGATATGTTGTTGCATTTTCTTTCCTTGTTACATATAATAATAGTAATTAAGACGGAAAGGGTGAATGTTGAGACAATGAAGTTCTAATCTTTTTTTTCAGGCTATTATTTTTCATTTATTTATTGAATCTTAATATTACCTAGAGAAATTGGATTAGTCTGCATTCTTCAACATTATACATCCCTTATGAAACTTTTTGATATGTTCTTCCATATCAGAAGCCTTTTTTCATATGCATATGTATTTTTTAAGAATGATCTCTCTAGGGCTAGGGAGGTTTTTTTATGCTTACAGTACGAAATATTCACAAACATTTTGGTGATCAACAGATTTTAAACGATGTTTCCTTTGAAATAAAAGGCCAAGATCGAATTGGGTTAGTTGGTATAAATGGTGCAGGAAAATCAACACTTGCCAACTTGATTTACGGCAGAATGGAGCCTGATAGCGGCACAATCGTAAAAGCCCCATCACTTAAAATTGGTTATTTAAAGCAATCCGTCGATTTTCAATCAGCAGAAATCTCACATCCTTCTAGTGAATTTCTTGAAAAGACAAGTGAATTAGGACTTTCAAAATACCAATCGTGGGATCATGATCGCCTCTCACATTTAAGTGGAGGTGAAAAACTTAAAATTGCTTTAGCTGAAGTTTGGTCATGTCATCCACATATCCTTTTACTTGACGAACCTACGAACCATCTGGATTTTCAAGGAATTAATTGGTTAATCGAACAACTTAAAACCTTCAAAGGAGCTATCGTTGTCATTTCTCATGATCGGTACTTTTTAGATCAAACTGTTGGTCAAATTTTTGACCTGGAGAACGGACATCTTACAACTTATGAAGGAAATTACACTTCTTACTTTAATGAGAAAAAGAAACACAGAGAAGTTCAATTACACCATTATCATAGCCAGCAAAAGGATATCGCAAGAGTTGAAGCTCAAATGGAGCAATTACAGCATTGGGCAGGAAAAGCTCACCGAACAATGCGAGATCAAGAAGGAATGAAAGAATTCCATGGTGTAAAAGCAAAGAAAATAGATCGTGCAATGAAGTCAAAAATGAAAAGACTAAAAAGTGAATTAGAAAAAAATAAGGTTGAAAAACCTTCTGAAGAGAAAAACATTGCATTTCAATTTAAGGCAAACGAAAAAAGAGGAAACCGTATCATTGAGGCAAAAGACCTTATGAAAAAGTTTCAAACAAGAATGTTGTTTCAGCCCAGTCAGTTTTTTATTAAACATGGAGAAAAAATTGGTATCTACGGACCAAATGGTTCAGGCAAAACAACATTAATAAATATGCTAAGAGGAAAAGAAACAATCACATCAGGTTATTTAAATATTAGCTCCTCACTTAACATCGCAAGCTTAAGTCAGGATGTTGCAGATATGGATATCTCGCAAACAGGTTTAGAAGCATTACAGATCTCAGACCGTACACAACTGCTTAAAGCCAGAACAACTCTGGCAAATATGGGAATGGATGCTGAAAAACTGAGTCAACGAGTTGGAACTTTAAGTCTCGGAGAGCGGACAAGAATTAAATTAACAAACATGCTCGTTAATGAATATGACCTCTTAATCCTGGATGAACCGACAAATCATTTAGATTTAGCAAGCCGCAATCAATTAGAAAAAACATTAAAAGATTTTACCGGTACGATTCTTATCGTTTCACATGATATCTATTTTTTACAACATGTTTGTGATAAACTGTTAGTTTTCGAAGACAAAAAAATTAAACGTGTAGAAATGTCGATTGAAGAGTATGAAAAGAAACGAACTACACCTCAAAAATCTATATCATCTACACAAAAGGAAATAGAAGAAGAATTATTAAGAGTGAACACAGAAATTTCTGCGGTACTTGGTGAGCTTAGTTTATTAACTCCGGATTCTGAAAAATATGCAATATTAGATCAAAAATTTCTAAATTTAACTAAGAAAAAACAAGACTTATTAAAAATAGCGGAGAAGTAAATTTCTCCGCCTTTTTTCGTATTATTTAGTTAATTCTTGTTCTTCTTTAAAAGGATGTGCCACCCATCCCTCAGTTTCAATAAATAAACGAACAGCCACAACTTGACGATCTTCCATTAATGTAAAGAAATGCGGATTTCCTTCTGGTACAGAAATAACATCTCCCGCTTCCAATTCTACATCAAAATATCCTGTTTGATCGTCTCCTTTGATTATGAAAATACCATGTCCGGCAGTAATTGCACGAACCTCATCTTCAGTATGTGTATGAACATTTTCAAACTTCTTTAGTAGCTCTTCAAGGTTTGGTGTTGCATCTGATAATGCCACGATATCCCAAGTTTTGTATCCTCTTCTTTCAGCTAAATCTTCAATTTCCGTTTTGTAAGTTGTTAATATTTCTGATTTTTCTTCATCATTTAGAACAAATTTTTCAACTAAATGTGACGGAAGTTTGCTCATATCCCAGTGCTCATATAAAACACCTTGCTTTTCTAAAAATGAAGAAACCTGCTCTTGACCTTCTATTACTTCTTTTGTGTTTCTTACTTTAATAACTGCCATTATTTTCTCCTCCAGTTTTCAAATTGTTATATGACATTCTTCCTCTAGCGAACAGCTTTCAAAGCCATCAATTTCAGATGATAGGAAAATAAAAACTCACTAGCTTCTAAGAATTTCTTCGCTTCTAATGCATCCCTTCCCCATACAGTAATACCATGATTACGAATAAGGACTGCACCTGCATCACCTTTAACAAATTCACTAAAGTCCTCTGCCAATGTAGGAATATGAGCGTGATTATAGATAATTGGAATTGTAAACTCTGCATCTTCTTCCCACAAACCATACGCTTTAATGATTTCCTGACCTTTAAACGTGATCTTTCCTTGATCTCCGTACAACTCGGAGATTACATTGTTATCAACGGTATGGACATGAAGGCTGCAACCTGCATTGGTTTTATTAAATATTTCAACATGTAATAGCGTTTCAGCTGATGGCTTTAAATGAGAGTCATGAACCGGCTGACCGGTGCTATCTACAAGCAAAAAGTCTTCGCTCGTTTCCTTTGTTTTATCCTTACCACTTGCCGTAACAAGAAATGAAGTTGGATCACTATTCACTTTTATAGCCAAGTTTCCACTTGTTCCCGGGAACCACTCTCTCTTAGCCAGTACTCTTTTTATATCAGCTAATTCCTCCCAGCGTTGTTCTAGCAAACTCACACACTCACCTCCTCTAATTGATCAAGGATATTCACCACATCATAAAACGTAGTAAAAGACTGATGTGGTAATTCTAATTCTTTACATTTATTTAATAACAAATCTCTAGCAATCACGAAATCTGCCAATTTTGCAGCTTGTAAATCGGTTATCGAGTCACCTATGACGATTTTCTTTTGATCTTCTTGTGTAAGCTGACGGATAAGTGAAGGCTTACAGCATCCACATTCATTGGCACAAAATTCATCACAACTGTTTGGCCATTCAATTTCTATATGATCGTGTGAGAAATTGGCCACATTACAATATATTTGATCTTCTTGAACTATTCCGTGCAGAAGAGGATAAACAAAAAAGTCAATTCCTCCACTGACAATATAAAGTGGAATATTTTTGTCGACTGTATATTGAACGAACTCTTTAAATCCTGATCGGATTTCAGCATGATTGAGAATATAGTCCACAATTTGCGCCTTTGATGAAGAAGGCAGTAAATGAAACATCTTGCCGACTCCTTCTTTAATGGAAATCTCCTGGGATAGAACTCCTTCTTTTAGAGCATTCCATTCAGGTGGTGCGAACCTTTTCATGATAGCTATAATGTTGTCTGTCTCAGTGATTGTCCCATCAAAGTCACAAATAAGTACTGTGTTACTCATTTGCCCACCTCTTTGGCACCCCAAAGATCAATGGCAAGCTTAAGGTCCTCATTTGTTTCAGCAGCTTGCTTTAAGGAAATACCTGAAAGGGTAGCATCGATCGCTGCACGGAATGCTTGTCCTCCACCAATTGCTCCATTTGGATGTCCGTGTACACCGCCACCGGCATTAATCACAGAATCGATTCCAAAATCGTTTACTAATAAAGGGACTAATCCAGGGTGAATACCTGCAGACGGAACCGGGAAAGCTTGCTTTAGCCCTTCTTCTTTCAAACAGTATTCAGCAATTCCTAGTGCTTCATTTCGATCTAAAGCTACACTTCCATATGGAGATGGAAATAAAGAAAAATCAGCACCAGACATTCTAACTAGTTTTCCTAATAGTAAAGAGCTGGAAAACCCATACAAACTTGATGCCATTAAAGCACCACTAACAGCCGGATGTGCCATAATCGGTATATTAATTTCCGGATCTTCCACTAAACTTTGCATCACATCCAAACCATATGCAAACACATTAAAAAGCAACACGCTGGCTCCGAGATCAGTGGCCCTTTTCGCTTTGTCTCTCAGCTCAAATGTTTTTCCTGTTAAGTTTACCGCGTATAATGCTTTATGTCCTGTTTCTTCAAATACTTGTTGTAATACTTCTTTACCAGCTGCAATTCTAGCTTCAAAAGGTGTTAAAGGATTATCAAAGAGGATTTCATCATCCTTTACTAAATCAACACCACCCAATATTTGCTGCTTCAATTGATCTTTTAAGTAAACCAGATCTCTACCAATAACACCCTTGAAGATACTCATTAGTAGTGGTCGATCATAGACTCCTACCAAGTCACGGATCCCGGGTATACCGAATTTTGGACCTGGAAAAGCTTTCTGCACCTCTTCAGATAACTCTAAATCAAGAAGCTTCACTTCCCCATCAAGAGATAATTTTCCGAAAACGGTTGTTAAGATGGCAGGTATATCATGGCTATAATTTACGCTTGGATAAGCAATTTTGATGATTCCTTTTGTAACATGTTTTCCTAAAAATTGATTTGTTTTTTCACAACTCTCAAGCTGACTGACTTCTAATACACGACCTTTATGGGCTTTTAATTGTTCTTGCTCAAGCAATGGCAGATCGGTCCATGAACCAACCGTTAAGCCCAATGCAATGCCTTCGGCTTTTTTATTTAAATTACCTTTTGCATCGTGTACAAGGTATGTAGCAATAACTTCACTCACTGATAACCCTACTTTCTCAATACATCTGACATTTTCTGAATCTTTCTATTAATCATACTAATTTTAACATCTTTTATTAATCTATGCCATTTGATTCCTTCTGTAAATCTTGAACATTTCGTTTCATATACGGATTCAAAATTAATATTAAAAAAGCCCCTTTGAATAGATCAAAGGAGCTTTTTGTACGTACAAATGTATAAAGCAATTTCCCTTATCTATCAGCTAATGCTGCAAGAATTAGCACCGTGCTTAACATGTAATGTTTAAGTCGGTTGCCGGGCTTCATCGGGCCAGTCCCTCCACCTGCTCTTGATAAGAACGAACGTTCAATATATTAAATTAATAAGATTATGACAGAACAAAATATAATCTGTCAAGATTAGAAAATATTTAATTTCTTTATTCTTTCAACTGCTTCTTTTAATCTTTCTTCGGATGTAAGTAAACCAACCCTCACATACCCTTCACCATACTCTCCAAATCCCACACCTGGTGCTACAACAACATGGGCATTCTCAAGCAAAAAATCCGAAAATGCTTGAGAAGAATCAAATTGTTTCGGTACAGGCAGCCACGCAAAAAACGATCCAGCTGGTGCAGTTACTTTCCACCCGATATCAAGGCATGCTTCTATTAATACATTTCGTCTAGACTCATATAATTCATTTAATTCTTCTACACATGTTTGCGGACTTAATAAAGCATGTGCAGCTGCTTCCTGGATTGCACTAAATACACTTACATACATATGATCCTGCAGCAAGTTTATCGCCTCAATAACAGAAGGGTTTCCTACTGCAAATCCAACCCTCCAACCGGCCATATTGAATGTTTTAGAAAATGTGTATATTTCAATTCCAACTTCTTTTGCACCCTTTGTTTGTAGGAAACTCTTCGGTTTCTTCCCATCAAAGCCAATCGCACCATATGCAAAATCATGAACAACACAAATATTATGATCATCTGCAAACTGAACAGTCTTTTCGAAAAATTCCTCTGATGCTGTTGCTCCGGTGGGATTATTCGGATAGTTAATAAACATTAATTTTGCTTGTTTTACGACTTCTTTTGGCAAACTTTCATAATTCGGTAAAAACTTATTCTCCTCCAACAAAGGCATAACTTCCATTTTTGCACGAGCTAATTCCACACCTGACCAATAATCAGGATATCCTGGATCTGGTACAAGCACCACATCCCCTGGATTCAGAAGACATTGAGGAACCTCGACTAACCCTGCTTTTCCTCCAAAAAGAATGGCCACCTCTGATTGCGGATCAACATCCACTCCATACTCTCTCTTGTAAAAAAGAGAGACGGCTTCCTTTAAAAAGGTCTGACCGCGAAACGGAGAATACTTATGGTAATTTGGATTCTGCACTGCCTTTTCCATCGCTTCTACGATATGTGCCGGTGTTGGCTGATCAGGATTTCCCTGCCCTAAATTAATCACATCATGTCCTTGTTCCATAATATTGTTTACCTTTTCGACAAGACTTGCAAAAAACTGCTTTGGTAATGAAGTTAATAATTCTGATTGCTTATATATTTTCATTTTTAGCACCTACTCAAAAAATTCTTGAAATTCTAGTCACAAATCATATATTGTTAGAAACAACTTGTAAAGTAAAAATTTTATAAATGAAAGTGTGAACGAAATGAAATCTATCATTACATGTATTCAATTAGACATTAAATTCGGTGATCCAGACTTTAATTATCAACAAGTAGAAGAAAAGATTGCACAAGCTGTTCAACAAGAAGATTCAACAACCGTCGTACTACCAGAGCTATGGACAACTGGATATGATCTAACTCGCTTAGATGAAATCTCTGATGAAAATGGTGAAAAAACATGCTCATTTTTACAAAAGCTTGCAAAAAAATATAACATACACATCATCGGTGGGTCCATCGCAAAAAAGAGTGACAAACATGTTACAAATACGATGTTCATTGTGAATAATAACGGGCAGCTTATCCATGAATATAGCAAACTTCATCTATTTAAGCTTATGAATGAACATCACTACCTAACAGCTGGAAAGGAAAAAGGACTATTCGACCTTGGCGGCATGAAAAGTGCTGGAGTCATTTGTTATGATATTCGTTTTCCAGAATGGATTCGTGCACATACCACAATGGGAGCAGAGGTATTATTCGTTGTAGCAGAGTGGCCAATGCCTCGCCTTCACCATTGGAAAACACTGCTGCTCAGCAGAGCAATAGAAAATCAATGCTATGTAGTAGCATGCAATCGGGCAGGAAGTGACCCGGATAATGAATTTGCAGGACATTCACTTATTATTGACCCATGGGGAAATATCTTAGCCGAAGCAGATGAAAATCCAGGTTTGATCTCAGCTGAACTGGACATCGACATGGTGAAACAAGTTCGCAGTCAAATCCCTATTTTCGATGACCGTCTCCCAAATTATTATCGTTAAATTCACAAATATTTAGGCAATTCTTTAGATTTACTGTTGACAAAATCTTATGAACATTGATAATATGCTAATCAAGCGTTATATTTTGCTAAAAGCATTACTACCTAAAAACAATTAAATGAATCTATTATTTTTATAATAATCTCTTATCAAGAGTTGGCAGAGGGACTTGGCCCAATGACGCCGCAGCAACCGACCATATTTCATTTTCATGAAATAAATCTGGGCAACTACCAGTAGGGCACGGTGCTAATTCCATCAGAAAGGACACTTTCTGAAAGATGAGAGGTGCGAAGCGACGACTTCAAGCCTCTTTCAATCTGGAAAGGGGCTTTTCTTATTTTTCAGAAAAGCCTCCAACACTATTATTACTTGGAGGTCATTCAAATGTGTGCAAACAAAAAATCATCTGCATATGAACCATTAAATGAAAACGGAGCAATCGCTTTAGCAAAAAAGCTGCAGCTTTTTGAAGAGAACAGTCAATTAACTTGTAATGAAATTGGTGACGGGAATTTAAACCTTGTATTTAAAGTAAAAAACATTGAATCTGGTGAGAGCATCATAATTAAACAGGCTTTGCCCTATGCAAAAGTCGTTGGAGAAAGTTGGCCATTAACTTTAGATCGTTCAAGAATTGAAACAAATGCTCTTTTAAAGCAAGCGGAATTTGTTCCTCAATATGTACCTAAAGTGTTTTATTCAGATGAAGCCCTCGCGATTACAATCATGGAAGATCTTTCACATTTACAAATCGCCAGAGCAGCTTTAATTGAAGGTAACGCTTTACCATTTTTATCCCAACATATCGGAGAGTTTTTAGCTAAAACATTATTTTATACATCTGATTACGGACTAAACCAGCATTATAAAAAAACATTGGTTAAACAATTTATTAACCCTGATCTTTGTAAAATTACAGAAGATCTTGTCTTTACAGATCCTTTCTTTAATCACGACACAAATGATTATGAGCAGGAGCTGCAACAAGATGTAGAAAAAATCTGGGAAGATCAAACGTTAAAACTAGAAACAGCAAAGTTAAAACAACTATTCCTTACCAAGGCCGAAGCACTCGTTCATGGTGACCTACATACAGGTAGTATTTTTGCGGATGAAAACGAGACAAAAGTCATCGATCCTGAGTTCGCCTATTTTGGACCTATTGGTTTCGATGTTGGGCAAGTATTTGCAAACCTTCTCTTTAATGTATTGGCTCGTAATCCCGAACATCAAGGCGTCATCTATAACCATATTGAAACTACATGGGATGTGTTTGTAACGGAATTTTCCAATGCATGGAACAAAGATGCACTCGAGATTTTCGCAAAAGTCGATGGCTATTTGGAGCATGTTTTAACTGAAATCTTTGAAGAAGCAGTCGGGTTTGCCGGCTGTGAAATCATTCGTCGTACAATCGGATTGGCACATGTTGCAGACTTAGATACAATTGAACCCTTTGAAAGAAGAATTGCAACAAAGCAAGTTGCTTTATCTTTGGGAAGCGAGTTAATCAAAAACAGAAAATCAATTACAAAACCACACCAATTCAAAGAATATGTAAAGCAAACTGCTGTATCAGTCAACTAAAGAATTGCAAAAGGAGTTTTACAAAATGCCAACACAAAATTTCGTTATACCTCGTTCTGTCATCTGGAAGGAAGAGTATATTTCTTTATTAAATCAACAAAAGATCCCTCAAGTCACTGAGTATCTCGAACTGAGAACAGTCGAGGATGTTTGGGAAGCTATTCAGTCATTAAAAGTAAGAGGAGCTCCTGCAATTGGTATAACTGCCGCTTATGGTTTAGCGTTAGCGGCTAACCAGGAACTTTCACAAACTTATGAAAGCTTCCTAAACAACCTGAAAAAACATCGTGATTATCTGGCAAGTTCAAGGCCAACAGCTGTTAACTTATTCTGGGCATTAGATCGATTAATGAACAGTATAAAAGAAGTGACAAATATAGTTGAAGCAAAGAAGACAATCCTAAATGAAGCAAAAGCTATTGAAGCGGAAGATGAAAAAGTGTGCCAATCAATTGGAGAACATGCTCTTTCTGTTTTTAAAGACGGTGACCGGATTATGACAATCTGCAATGCCGGATCTATCGCAACAGCTAAATACGGAACAGCTCTTGCACCTTTTTATCTTGCCAAAGAAAAAAATATAAACTTAAGTGTCTATGCCTGTGAAACAAGACCAGTTCTGCAAGGAGCACGTCTTACAACATGGGAACTGATGCAAGCAGGTGTTGATGTAACATTAATTACTGATAATATGGCAGCACATACCATTAAATCAAAAAACATCACCGCTATCATTGTTGGTGCTGATCGAATCGCTGCAAATGGTGATACTGCAAATAAAATCGGAACTTTTAATCTAGCGCTTTTAGCTAGTGCCTTCAACATTCCATTTTATGTTGCAGCACCATTATCTACGTTTGATCCTGCCATTACAGATGGAAATCAAATACCGATCGAAGAACGTCATTCAGAAGAAATTACACATATTCATGGCGTTCAAGTAGCCCCTGAAGGTGTTAAAGTGTTTAATCCTGCATTTGATGTTACTCCGAATAAGTTAATCGCAGGAATTATTACGGAAAAAGGCATTTTATCTGGTGATTTAAAGGAAGCTATTTCATCTTTATTTAGTAAGTAAACAAAAGAACAAAGTTTTCACTCCCCGTGATTACTTTGTTCTTTTTATTAACTAATTCTTCTTTTTTTGAAGAAGTGTGTTTTTTTCCTGTTCTGATAAAATGTGTAATTTTGATAACAGAACAGAATAAAAATACACCTTTTTAGACCGTTTCTTTTGTACCCACATATACCTTGCCCCTTTCTTTACCTTACGCAACTTTTTTCTCTTAATGAAATAATATGTTGCAAAGTCAAAAGTGTGACAAGTTATGAATTACTCTTTAAATGTGATTTTTTCATGTGTTAAAAGGGTTGCTTTTAACTCGATTTTTGTCCCAGCATAACCAGTAAGTTTTTTGTTCTTACCGATTACTCTGTGACATGGAATAAAGATGGGAAGTTTATTTGCTTTATTAGCCTGACCAATTGCTCGTACAGCATTTTTTTGCCCAATAGCTACTGCTATATCCTGATAGCTGTATACCTTTCCAAAAGGAATGTCTCTTAATTTTCTCCATATCTTTTTTTGAAAGTCTGTTCCATTTAGTTCCATAGGTATGTCAAATTCTTTTCGATCTCCATGAAAATACTCGTGTAATTGTTGATTGCCGCTCCGCAGAACATCACATTTTTGTTCTTGATCATGAACAATCTCTTTTCCAAAGCGAAACGAATTAAATAGTTCTGTTGTTAAAAACAAGTTTGTTAGCTTGTCTTTTTTTGCGACGATCGTTAATGTTCCTAATGGTGATTCATATAATTGATAATAATACATAAATAAAAACCCTCATTCTTCTCAAGCTTTTTCAGTTACCAAAAAATAACCTATTATTCTATTGTCTAATAGGTAACATAATATGAAAAGTTGTGCCTTTTCCTTCTTCACTTTCTACGTCTACTTGTCCCTGATGCTCTTCAATAATTTTGTAACTAACCATTAGACCAAGGCCGGTTCCTCTCTCCTTCGTTGTATAAAAAGGCTGCCCTAACCGTTTGATTTTATCTTCTGAAATACCTGAACCTCTGTCTGTAATAGATACTAGAAGATTATCTTCATCTTTTTGTTTTATTTTCACGTCAATTTGACCGCCATTCGGCATAACTTCAATTGCATTTTTTAACACATTGATAAAAACTTGTTTTAATTGGTTTGGTTCACAATATATTAACGGAAGATTGTCTTCGATATCAAGGATCATTTGAACATTGACTAAAATGGCTTGAGCGTTCAATAATTCAGTTGTTTCCTTCATGATAATACTGAGATCTTTCTCAGAGAATTTAATTGCTTGCGGCCTAGCTAAAATAAGAAACTCAGTAATAATCGATTCAATTCTACTCAACTCTGAGGTGATCACATTAAAATACATAGAAAAATCGTCTTTCACACTTCCCTCTAAGAGCTGGATAAAACCTTTCAAGGCCGTCATTGGATTTCGGATCTCATGGGCTATTCCAGCCGCAAGTTCTCCAACAACATTTAGTGTATCCGATTTCCGCAATTGTTCCTCTAGTTCTCTCTTTTCTGTTACATCACGAAAAACCGCCAAATTCATATCTTCATTTATATGATGTTTTAAAGAAATCTCTAAAATTTTCTCTGCACCATTAGAAAGAGTGTAGATGGTCTCCTTTGTTTTGGCCTCGTAAAAATCTAATTCTTCCTCCTGATAAAGATCATCCATCTTTGAAAAAAGAATATCACATATTTTATACGATTTTATATCACTTGATGATAGATTCAGTATTTTCCTTGCTGCAGGATTTGCTTCAATGATTTCATAATTATTATTAAAAAGGATGATACCGTCCATAGATGCATTAAATATATTTCTAAATTTATGCTCACTTTCTCTTAAGACTTTTTCCATTCTTTTTCTTTCACTAACATTACGAAAAATTGTTAAATGATGTCCGTCTAAAATGTCCATTTTTGAGGTGAACTCAAGTTCTTTATTTTGACCGTTCGGCATGTGAAAAAGCAATTCTTCTCTTATGGCACCTGTTTCAAAATACTCTTTTTTCACTCGTTGAAAGCTTACTGAATTCTGATCCACAAAGTCTAAAATATTTCTTTGTACAAGTTCTGTCTCACTTAATTCAAATGTTCTGCTTGCTGCTTGATTTACCTTTTGAATTTGCCCATTTTTCCCCCAGATCATGATGGCATCAATGGCATTTTCAAATACTTCTCTAAAGCGCTCCTCACTTTTGTATAGCTTCATTTCCATTGATCGTTTTTCAGTTATATCCCGCATAATCGCCATATAAAAACCATTTATAATATTTGAAGTTGTTGTAAACTCAAAAACCTTTTTACTGCCATTTCTAAGCAGCACTGGAAGCTCACCTTTTGCACTTCCATTTTCTTTTAGCATCTTCCATAAACGATCCAATTTATAAAGATCCGGCTCATCAATAAAATCCCCTAAAACAAATGAGTTCAACTGACTTTTATTAATTTCAAAACTTGTACAAAAGGAGCCATTTGCATCTATAAATGCTCCATCTTGATCAAATATAACAATTCCATCAACAGCCCGGTGAAATAGGTCTTTAAAAAGTTGTTCATTAATTGTTCTTTCCCGTTCAAGCATTTTCTTGAATGAGACATCTTTGATCATTGCAAGATCATACCCATTTATCGCCTGCTTACGTACAGAAATTTCCAAAAACTTCACTTGTCCATTTTCTAATTTTACGATTAATTCGTTTCTGCCAGGGTCATCTTGATAGATTGCCTCCATAACTTCACTCAATTGATTTTTCGGAATTAATGACAGAAAATCATAAAGGCTTTTTTGACATAATTCCTTTTTTTGTAGTTGAAACATATGACATGCAGCCGAGTTTACATCTATAAATTTCATATTTTCATCAAAAATAGCTACCGCATCTAATGCACCTTCCAATATATTTTCGTGCTGCAGTAACTTAAATTTTAACATTTCATTTTCTTTTTCTAATTTAGTTAATTGTGCTTTTAAGGTAACGATCTCGAAATCCTCCATCGTTTGTTTCAATTCATTCACCCCTACCTGACTCACTTTCTTCTATAACTTCTATTCTACAAGTTCCTTCATTGTCCTTCACCTATCTACAAAATGATAGAAAATGTTTCTTTTTTACTGTGAACGGTGTAATATATTAAAGTATTTTGTTTAAGAAATAGCGAATTGTTGAATTTACCCACATTAAAGCTGTCATCGTTTTACAAATAGATGACAGCTTTGTTACGTCCCTAATAAAAAATCAATTTTAATCGAAAGTAATGTAATAAGCTCATCTTATTTAAGTTCATTTAACGTTTATTTCCACCTTTATTCGGGAATAAAAAGGATAATTTTACGATTAATTACTTCAAAGGGAATGATAAAATAATGACTAATCGTTTGAGTTATTTTGATAATGCAAAATTCTTTTTAATTTTTTTAGTTGTTTTTGGTCATATTATTAGGCCATTTATCGATGAAAGTGATGTCATGTTGACCATTTATAAGTTTGTTTATACGTTTCATATGCCAGCATTCATTTTAGTATCCGGTTATTTTGCCAAGGGATTTAATAAGAAGGGCTATGTAAGTAAAATCGCCAAAAAGCTTATATTGCCTTATTTAATTTTCCAAGGAATTTACTCTGTCTATTATTTTGCGATTGAAAAACAAGGAGCAAGTGTTTTGGATCCATTAGATCCCCATTGGTCATTATGGTTTCTTGTCAGTTTATTCTTTTGGAATGTTTTCTTATTTGGAGCAACAAAACTTTCTTCAAAATGGTCATTAACTTTAGCTTTTGCGATCGGAATTGCAGTTGGATATTTTGACATAGTAAGTAATTATTTAAGCTTATCAAGAACATTTGTGTTTTTCCCATTATTTTTAATCGGTTTTTATTTAAAGAAAGAGCATTTTACGTTCATTACTAAACCAAATATCAGAGTTATTGCCGTGTTATTGTTAACCATAACATTTGTATCGTATTTCTACCTTGACTTTGATTATGAATGGTTATTTGGTTCAAAGCCTTATTCACAGTTTGGTGATGTATCCATTTTTAATGCAATTATTCGAATGGGCTTTTACACTCTAACATTGATCACGTCTCTTAGTTTTTTGGCTCTCATTCCTACCAGACATGCTTTCTTCACTGAGTGGGGAACCAGGACATTCTATGTATATCTTCTGCATGGGTTTATCATACAATTTATGAGAAAAGGCGATACGATTGAGTGGTTGGGCGATTATCAAAGTATTGCTACTCTTACGCTGTTAGCAATCTTGCTAACAACGGTATTATCAACAAAAACAGTGAAAGAAATTGCGAGCCCTTTTATTGAGTTAAAGCCATCTCATTTATATATTAAGCCTTTTTCTTTGAATAAATAATGATATGAGACATTTTCCTATCAAGGATAATGTCTCATTTTTGTTTAAATGCCTGGCATTCCTTCCATACTGTGGTTATATACCCAATCGAAGCATTATGTTAAAATAAATAATTGATTAAAAGCTTACGCAATTTGTTTTTATAAAATCAAATAAAAGTGGTGTAGAAATGAAAACTGTTTTATCAACATTAAATGCAAAATATATTCATACAAGTTTATCAATTCGTTATTTAAAAGCATACGCAGAGCCTGATTATGATATAGAGTTAGCAGAATATACAATCAAAGATCCTGCAATGAATATCGTTACAGACCTTCATGCAAAAAAACCTGAGATTATCGGATTTAGCTGCTATATTTGGAATATTGAAGAAACCATAAAAGTAATAAAAATGTTGAAGAAGATTAACCCCTCCTTACTGATTGTATTAGGAGGACCAGAGGTAACATATGACACGAGAGAATGGATGGAGAAGATTCCGGAAGTTGACTTTATTATTATCGGTGAAGGAGAACAATCATTTAAGCAATTATTAGATGAATTACATGGTGAACATAACTATGAAAATGTTAGTGGGATTGCTTACCGCAAAGACGCAGCATTACAAATTAAGCCGCAGCGAAACAAAATTGATTTAAAAACATTACCTTCTCCATTTCGTTTTAAAGAAGATTTATCACAGCTTTCAAAGCGTGTTACGTATATTGAAACAAGTCGTGGTTGCCCTTTTAGCTGCCAATTTTGCCTATCTTCGATTGAAGTAGGTGTACGTTACTTTGATCGAGAAAAAGTGAAAGAAGATATTCGCTTTTTAATGGAACATGGTGCAAAGACAATTAAATTTGTTGATCGTACATTTAATATTAGCCGTAGCTATGCCATGGAAATGTTTCAATTTCTCATTGATGAGCACAAGCCTGGTACTGTATTTCAATTTGAAATAACAGCAGACATTATGAGACCTGAGGTTATTCAATTTTTAAACGACAATGCCCCTAAAGGTTTGTTCAGATTCGAAATTGGTGTTCAATCAACAAACGATGCAACAAATGAACTTGTGATGAGGAAACAAAACTTCAGTAAGTTAACACGTACTGTCACAATGGTAAAAGAAGGACAGAAAATTGATCAGCATCTGGATTTAATTGCTGGTTTACCTGAGGAAGATTATCATTCATTTAAGAAAACCTTTAATGATGTTTTTGAACTACGTCCAGAAGAGCTTCAGCTAGGATTCTTGAAAATGTTAAGAGGAACGGGTCTGAGACTTCGGGCCGAAGATCATGGTTATGTATATATGGATCATTCCCCTTATGAAATTTTAAAAAACAATATCCTATCATTTGAAGATATTACAAAAATTAAACATGTGGAAGATGTATTAGAAAAATATTGGAATGATCACCGAATGGATGAAACTGTTGAATACTTAGTTTCAAATGTATTTGCATCTCCTTTTGACTTTTTTCAGGATTTTGGAACCTTTTGGGATAAAAAAGGCTGGAGTCGAATTGGTCATCAGTTAGAAGATCTTTATAAACATCTATTTGAATTCCTAGCAAGCTCCAATCATGACGTTGTAGACATTGTTAGTGGATTTATGAAATATGATTATTTACGTAATCAAAAATTCAAACCACGTAAACCATGGTGGGATGATGCACTTTCCAAACAGGAACGCAGCAAAATTTATCACTCCATATTAGAAAACCCTCTTCTTTTGGGTGAAGAATTTGCAAGAAAACAACTAACAGAGAAGGATCTATTCAAACATACAGTGCTTGAAACCTTACCATTTAATTTAAATCACTACCTTAAAACAGGAAAAATGGTAGAAGAAGGCTCTTTCATTCTTGTTCACTATGATACCGTCCATTCAAAAACAACAGTTTATACAGCTTTATCACGTGAATTCGAATCTAAAGTAGGGTGAAGGAAAAAGTGAGAGGATTATCTCTCACTTTTTCTTTTTTTCCTTTTTATTACCTGCTAGTGCGCTATATAGTTGAGATGCATTAACATCTCCCATTTCATGACCAAATTCTTCTTGTAGCAAATCCTTTTCAGTAGGAATTTTATGGTTTTGCATATCTTTACTTTTCATCTTTTTACGTGTCATGATGATTTCCCTTGCTTTCCATGTTTAGAATTTCGATTTGCACCCTTCATCGGGTTTTCATCATCATTAATTTCAGCAAATTCTACATCTGGCAGACTTTCTGTTGGTGTATTATTATGTTTTACAGCTTGATTTCGAAATGCTTTTCTCTTCAATCTTCTCACCTCAATGATAAGTTTCGACTTATTCAAGATGTTACTTTTTTACTTTCTCCATTTTCGAGTTTTCTATCATAGGTAGAAATCGGAAAAAAGATCAGTTACTAATTGGACATTCTAAACATAAATAAGATTGAGGTGAAAAATGTGAAGAAGGAAAATGAAGGCAAGTTTTCACTTGATGAATCATTACCACATCAAATAGATGCTCCATCTTGGAAAGGAACAGGAGTGACAATGAAGAAACCGTTTTTAAACGACTATGGGGTGGTGATTGGAGATAGCAACTATAACTCCGAGCATTCTCCATTAAACAAATGGAGTGATAAGATTGATCCGGCAATTATGTCTGGTGAACAGTGGGTTCACCCTACAAATGATATCGGCTGGAATACTCCTGAAAATAAAGAATTACTTGAAGAAATGAGAAAACCAAATGGTGTTCCCTTTACACATCCTGATAAAGATGTAAGTTATAGCAGTGACTAATTTAGATAAAAAAAAGATGACTCAAAATATCAATCCATTTGAGTCATCCATTTTTTATTCATTCGAGAGATATTGCTTCATGACCTCTTTTACTTTAGGAACTACGTAATGGCTCCCTCCCCTGTCTTTTACATCTTCAATCATCATTGTAACCATGAGTTTAGGATTATCTGTATTAACAGCTACAAACCAGCCATTTTCTTTACCTGTCTTATCTTCTTTTGACTGTTTTAATTCAGCTGTTCCAGTTTTTCCTGCTATCTGTAGGCTATCTACTTTAGGCTTATAAGCTGTACCATTTGGATTGTTTACAACTTCTTTTAAGTTTGACAGTAGAATATCGTTATTTTCCTTCTTTGTAATACTTTCTTTCCAAAAACTTGTTTTTGCTTCTTCTGTGACCTCGACATACGGCTTTATCATACTGCCATTATTTACATAGGTTGTATATGCTGCTGTCAAATGAAAAGGACTCATCAATATTTCTCCTTGTCCATAACCAGAATCGGCCAAAAGCTGTTCATTTGAAAGATTTTCATTTGAAATAGAAGATGTTGTGATTGGAAAAGGAAAGTCAATATCTTCTTCAAATCCAAACTGTTTTAATCCGTTTACCATTCCCTCTGCCCCTATATCCAATGCTAATTGAGCAAAATAGATATTGTCAGAATAGATAAGAGCATCCTTTAAGTTAACATTTGAATCTGAATCTGAAACTCTTGTTATGCTATAATTTCCCCAACTAGCATCTTTTTTCCACGTTAGTCCTGTTATTTGTTTTTCAGTATCAGGATCTAACTTTCCAGCATTCATTCCAATCGATGCAATAATCGGTTTCAAAGAAGATCCTGGAGAAAAGGTTTTATTAAAACGAGCCATTAATGGCTTTTGTGGATGATCTGATAAGGCTGCATATTGTGATGAAGATAGTCCATATATAAATTCATTAGGATTATAAGAAGGACTGCTCACTAAAGCTAATGTTTCTCCTGTTAAGGGATCCATTGCAACAGCTGTACCTGCTTCACCCTTAAGCTGATCAAACAGTTGTTTTTGCAGCTCACCATCAATGGTTACTTGTATATCCTCACCATTTTCTGGAGGCTTTTCAGCAATAATTTTATCTGTACCATCGACGTAAATGGTATAACCTGTTTCTCCTTTTAACCTTGCTTCAAATACTTGTTCTAATCCTGCTTTTCCAACTAAGGATTGGCTGGAATACCCTTCATCTTTTAATTCCTCAAGCTGTTCTGCTGTAATACTTCCAATATACCCTGTTAGATGTGCTGCAGCTTCTCCGTAAGGATAAAACCTTGCTGGAACATCTTTCTTTTGAATAGATGGAATTGAAATTAATTCAGCAAGTAATTCCTGTTGTTGTGGATCAATTTTTTTAATAGGAACAAATAATTCAGGCTGAACCCAACTTTGTGAAAGCTTATCTTCTATTTCTTTCACGTCCATCGAAAGTATTTTAGCAATCTTTTCGATCGTTTCATCCCGATTTTCCGGAAGATTGCCGGGAACAATTCCAATTTCATATGCTAAACCATTCACTGCAAGCCCTTTATTCTTTTCATCAAAAATTTGTCCACGCTCAGGTGATGTACTACTCACTCTTACTTCTTCATTACCTTCTAATTGCGGGAAGATCATAGTAGGTGACCAGGAAATAAACCAATCCTCTCCATCTTCTGTTTCTTCCTGGACAATTTGCACATCTTGTTCAAACGATATTTGGCCAGCCACGGTTTCCATAGATAATGAAAAAGGGTAACTTACCTCTGTTGCCTTATCATCTATCTTTTCTTCTTCCGGTTTATCAAACTCAACCTTCAACTCATTAACTGACACACCATCGTATATACCTTCATAGCGACTAACAAAATCTTCTTTTGTAATCTCCTCTTTCGTATTTGACGATAGTTTATCGTACATTTCTGAAAACTTTTGATCATTCCATAATTTTATGTATTCAGAAAAACGGTCTGCAGCAGTTGGTGCTTCTGAGCATGCACTTAATACGATTAATAAGACAAAAAAAACAAATGCAATTAAACTTTTTCTCATATCGCTCCCTCCTCCTTACATATTGTACCAAAGATTACGAAGCCATCAATTAATAAGATTGATTTTTTGTTAAATGAAAAAAGAGCCGGATTTAACACCAACTCTTTTCCTTTCCTATCCAATAATGACTCTTTCCTTTGGATAATGAAAATTATCTTTTTTCTCTTTTGTACCTAACAAATATAAGAATGTTAAAATCCCAATACGACCGATAAACATTAAGATCATAATGATGATTTTGCCTATTATACTAAGTTCTGGTGTAATTCCTATTGATAATCCGGTTGTTCCAAATGCAGAGCATACTTCAAATAAAATAGAAACAAACGGGAAAGGTTCTGTTATTGATAAAATGACGACTGAAGTAAAACATATTAAGAAGGCCATCATTGTGACGACAACAGACTTATTAAGGTCTGCTTCATGTAGCTCCCGTTTAAATATTTTGATTGATTTATGCCCTCTTGCGAAATGGAAAAGGAATAATAAATTTAAAGCAAATGTTGTAGTACGGATACCTCCTCCAACTGAACTGGGAGAAGCACCAATGAACATTAAAGCACATAATATTAAAATGGTTGTCTCAGTGAATAAGCTTACATCCATTGTTGCTAACCCGCCACTTCTAGTAGCAGTTGATTGAAACAATGAATAAAAGAAGGTTTCGTGCCATTCTTTCCCCTTAAAGAAGTGTGAATATTCTAAAATATAGATAGCAATTGTTCCAAACAAAATAAGGGCAAAGAACGTAATAGTTGTTAGCTTAGTAAATAAGGTAAACCGATGTCTTTTATTTTTGTTAAATAAAAAATCCTTTACTTCAATCAAAACAGGAAAACCAATAGCTCCCAATACTATAAGAATCATGGTGATAAACTGAATAAAATAATCATGGGCAAACGGAATCATTGATTGACCTGTTATATCAAAACCACCATTGGTTGTTGCACTGATTGATGTGAAGAAACCATGTAAATAGGCTTCTTGCCAAGTCGGGTAATATTTTAGGAAATAGGTCCCAAGTATTAAGCCACCAAGAAATTCGATCAAAAGAATGAGCACAATAATTTGGCGGATCAGATTTACAATTCCTGATAAGTTAACTTGATTTTGATCTGCCATAATAAGTTGCCGTTCTTTTAAGCCAATCTTTTTCCCCATAATAAGCCATACAAATGTTCCGAGTGTCATAATTCCAATTCCACCGAATTGCAATACAAAGGCCAAGATAAATATGCCGGGAACACTAAATGTTTCAGCAGTAGACACTGTTGTTAATCCTGTTACACTAACAGCACTTACTGCAGTAAATAGTCTGTCAATAAAGGCAAATTCAACACCAGGCTTATGGGCCACTGGTAAACTCAGCAATAAAACAGAAACACTTACAGCTAAAAAATAATAGGCAACAATTAGTTGTACAGGTGTTAATGATTGTAATCTAAGCTTTAATTGTTTCATATCCATTCATTCCTATCTTACAGTTCAAATACTATGAAATAAGGTGCTTTGATGCACCCATGTTTTCTATCATAACGATTATTCATGGAAATGAAAAGGCTAATTACTATCAACCAATTAACAACCATGTATCTCTAATATCTGAAAAACACGACTTACCGCCAAGAGTGGCGGAAGTCGATGCATTTTTTGTATATTTTAATCCTTTAATATAATTTCTTAAAGGATTAAAAAGTGAAAAGGATGACAATTATGCCATCCTTTTCTTTTATTTCGCTTCCAATCTATTAATACGATCATCTAAGTCAGGGTGTGTTGAAAATAGTGACATCCCTTTTTTACTGTTAATCTTTAATGTGGATAAAGACGCCTGATCATCTCTTACTCGTTGAGTATATTGTTTAAGTGAACGCAGAGCATGAACCATCTTATCTTTACCGGCTAAATCGGCTCCACCTCTGTCTGCATGATATTCCCGGTATCTAGAAAACGCAAATACAACTAGGCTTCCGAGTATTGAAAAGACTAACTGGAAAATAATCACAGCCACAAAATGCACAATCGGAGCCAAGTCCTCTCGAACAAATCGTGAAACTAGCCATGCTGCTATACGTGCTAAGAATACAACAAATGTATTAACAATACCTTGTAATAATGTCATCGTCACCATATCACCGTTTGCGATATGAGCTACTTCATGTGCAACAACACCTTCAATAGCATCATCGTCCATTTCATGTAACAGACCTGTTGATACAGCTACTAAAGAACGACGCTTGGAAGGACCTGTAGCAAAAGCATTAACTTCAGGAGACTGATAAATTCCTACCTGAGGCATTTTCATAAGCCCAGCTGCTCTTGATAGGCGATGAACTCGTTCTACTAATTCTCTTTCTGCCGGAGAGAGCGAGCTCTCAGGATTTAATACCTTGACACCCATCATCATTTTGGCCATCCAACGAGACATAGCCAATGATACAAATGACCCTGTAAAGCCTACAACTGCACTAAAGATGAGGAGACTAACTAAATCGAGACCACCACCTGCTGTTTGATAAGGTGATATATTCAATAGGGATAAAACAATGCCAATTGTGGTGATAACTAAAATATTTGATAATAGAAAAAGAAAAATTCTTTTTGCCATACAGACCTCCATCTTTCAAGTTCACATGAACTTATATTATAATAAAAATTATAGAAACATTTTTCATAAAAAGCAAGATAGAATACTTACATTTAATAAATCGTTCACGATTTTGTTAAATCCCTTACAATAAAGATCAAACCGTCTTTTAGATTCATAAAACGAGGTGTTAAGATGTCTTTTCAATTAACTCGAGTACAAATGACGAAACTTTTATATGCGTTAAAAGGTGAGTCAGTAGAGACTCCTATACATATTATACAGGAAGCCTTAAAAACATCGACCTTCACTGAAGAAGTGATTCCAAACTTCTTAATAAAGGCTAGCAACCGAAAAAACCAACTTGAATATGGCTTATCAACAAATGAAATTGTTTCATTAGCCAATCTATGCGAACTAACGTCTTTAAAATCTACCTCCATTCAAAATTGGATTAAACGTGATGTAAAGGAATTAATCGGACAACCGGAGCTTGGTAAAAAATATTCAATAGAACAAGCAGCTATGCTATTAATTGTGAGAGATTTAAAAGCAATTTTTGATTTTGAGCGAATTCGCAATATCTTGACGGAGGTATTTAACACACTTTCAGACCGAAGTGATGATTTAATGAGCCCGATTACTTTTTATGAAATATATGGATCTGTGTTGGAAAGCTTAGACACAAGTTCAGGGAATGATATAACATTGGAAAAACGTATTAATAGCAAAATAAAGTTCCCCTCACAAATTATTTCTAACTTGACAAATGATCAATGTTATACAATTCGTAGAATCTTGGTGACAACTGTATTGGCAGTATTAGCCTCACATATCCAAACAAGGGCACAAACTTATTTAAATGATATATAAATTTTAAGCACCTCTAAACATTTCCAGTATAGAAATACATACGCAATGAAACCTTATGAGTAAGGCTATAAATGAAACTCTTTATAGACTGAAGCAATTAATATAAAAGGGGTGCTAAAAAATGGCAAGAAGTAGTAATAAATTACTTGTACCGGGGATCGAACAAGCTCTGGATCAAATTAAATATGAAATCGCACAAGAATTCGGCGTGCATTTAGGATCAGATACTGTTTCTCGATCAAATGGGTCTGTTGGTGGAGAAATCACCAAACGTCTTGTGGCACAAGCGCAATCCCAGTTAAACGGACAAAAAACTGAATAGTATGGTTAGAAAAACTTGGCTTGTCGCCAAGTCCTAATGGCGAAAGCCTTAGTTTTTCTTATACTATCATCCATAAAAATTTATATACTTTCTGATAGTGTAAAAAGGCTGATCCGATTTGATCAGCCTTTTGGTATATAAAACTGTACGTTATTTAATCGTCGTCACGGTCTTTCTTTCCTCGTTTGTTATCATCTCTATCTTGGCGGCCGTTGTTATTTTTACCTCTATTGTTTTCTTTGCGATCATCATCGCGATCGTCGTTGTCATCATACCTGTCTTTTTTCTCTTGCCATCGTCTTTTACTTTCGGTACGCTCTTTTTTCCGTTCCTCTTGGTTAAACTTAGCCTGTTGATTATTATGTTGTTTATTCTCATTTCTCTTTTGTTGAATTTGATGAGCATTCTCTTGTAGCTTTTCCTTCGCTTTAGTTAACTTTTCTTTAGCTTCAGATTTATCTTTTTGCACAGAAGTTGTATTATCAGCAGGTTTAGTGTTCTGCTGTTCTTTTACTTGGCTCGTAATGCTCGTACCCTTCTTTTCCGGAACAATTGGAGCTGGTGTAACTTCACTCTGTACTGATTCATCTGCTTCTTCAGGCGCTTCCGTTTCTTTAGATTCTTCTTTTTGCTCAACAAGTTCAATATATTTACCGGTCGAAACCCCTTGTTTTTGTGCTTTATCTCTTGTATCTTTATCTGAATTAATCGTTTTTACGACCATATCCTCTTCTTCAATCACTGTACTTATTTCTGTCAAGCCTTCATGCAGCTCTTTTTCAATTTTCTTGTCAGTATCATTCATTACCGTAGTGATGACAATTTCTTTACCAGGATAAACGTATCCATCTGACTTACATTCACTAATAATTATTTGTACGATTTCATTTAGTGGCTTTTTCTCCCACTCATTAAGGCTTTTCATAATGTTATTAGCCTCGTCATTAAGCGGCACTAATGAAATTACCTTTAAATGATCATCAAGACTTACTTCAAAGCTAGGGTTTATGTCAATTGACATGTATGCATAAACTTTATCATTGTTAAATAAAGGTAGAAAACTAATCATAAAAAATATGATGGCTACTGCTGATAAAGCACCTACCCTAGCTGTACGAGTACGTATAGATTTAAGAAAGGTATGATCGATTGCCCTTTTTGTTCTTGTTGCAGCTTCTTCACGTTTATCCGCTAAAGGAAAAAAAGAAATTTCTTCACCTAGTTCATAATTACCCTCTTTATTTGAAGTCTTTAGAAATTGCCCATCTGGGGTAAGCAATGTAACAAAGTCATCATCGAGATCTACGACGACCCCTTTTTTCATGAATCTAGCACCCCTTTTATATAATCTTTTAAATAGACGAAGTTTCCCGAAAGAATGATAGCCATAGCTATGATGTATTTTCTATTTCTCTCTATGGTTTTACGACTTACTGAAACTTTTGCCTCAAGCTGTTTTACCGGCAGCTGTCGTTTAGTAAAAAGAATATTTCGCAGTTTCTCATCATTTACCAACTCAGTTGCCACTAACATCGCATTTTGTCTGGCATCAAAGTGTTTTGGAGATTGTTCCACAATTTCAGCAAAAGTTAATTGAAAATCGCTTAGACAGTGCTGAAAATAAATAATTTCTTCTCTACGGTGTTCTTGTTCAATTGCTTTTGTATATTCTTCAATTGATAAGTCTGATTCAATTTTGCTTTGGGAAAATTCTCCCTCTTCATGCTCTTGCAGCTCTAGGTGGACCGTATAAGGATGACGTGCTTCCTTTCGAATATAGTCAATCACTTTTCTTTTAATGACAAGCTCAGCAAAAGCTAATAATGAGCTCCCCTTATCAGTCGAATATTTCTCAATGGCATCATTAAATGCGATAAGACCTATACTAAATTCATCATCAGTTTCGCTAATATATCGTTTACAAACAGATGAGACTGTTTTAGCAACAAATGGTTTATATTGTTCGATTAGTTCATTTTGTAAATGTAGATCTCCCTTTTGTATTTGGAGAACTGTTTCTTCTAATGTTCGCTTCTTTTTACCTAATTTAAACAAAAGGCTAAGCATTGGGATGTTCACCTCTGTTTCCCCTATATTACTTTGTATATCATAGCTAATTTAATAGGGGATCGCAAAGGAAGATATATGAAACTATCTTTCTAATTTTCTACAAAAGAAAGTCAATTATTACAAAACAAACAACTTTAGACCTATTGATTTCAACCTATTTTAAATTAACAAAAAAGCAAAGACTAATCAAATTGACAGGTCATATCAAACAATACATCACATTAGCAAAACAATGAAAAAACAGAAAAATATTAGAGAAATTCCCTATTGTCACATTCCCCCTCTCACGATTTTATTAATTCTCTACATAGTTACGTCACCCTGATTTATCTTAAGGGTGTTAAAATACTATTTTGTAAAAAAAATGTTCAAATATGATTTTAGACCTACAAAATGTTACACATTTGATATATTTGTGTGTATTTTTTCTTTATTTAATATAAAAAGGAATCCGAATCGGATTCCTTTTTATTATTTAATAATCGTTACTTGCTTTTGCTTTATCTATGGTCTTTTCTTCAATGACCTCTTCTTCATTGACATCTTTAGATAAGAACCATCCACCTACTGCAATAGCAGCAAGGATAATCCAGAAAATGATTTTCCAAGTGGCAGATTCTATAAAATGTTTTGAAATGACATCAATTTGTGGATGTGCAAGTGTATATAAGGAAAGCTTCACACCTACCCAACCAACAATTAAAAACGCAGCCGTTTCTAAATTCGGTTTTTTCTTTAACAGTTTCACAAAATACGTTGCCGCAAATCTCATGATCACAATTCCAATAATACCACCTGCTAAGATAACAAGGAATTGTCCGCCATCAAGTCCACCTATAGTAGGTAAATTTGTTGCTGGTAGTGTAACGGCAAGTGCTACTGCAGCCAAAATGGAATCTACTGCAAAAGCCAAGTCTGCAAGTTCTACCTTTAGGACTGTACCCCAAAAACCAGATTCCTTCTTTACAACCTTGTGCTGCTCACTTTTCTTTAAAATAAACTTCTTCACGATATGGTTGATTGAAATATAAAGAAGGTAAATGGCACCTATTGCCTGAACTTGCCAGACATTGACAAGAAATGAGATGAGGAATAGTGCACCAAATCGTAAAACAAATGCACCTGCCAACCCGTAAAATAAAGCTTTCTTTCTTTGCTCCTCTGGAAGATGCTTAACCATAACAGCCATTACTAACGCATTATCAGCTGCTAAGATCCCTTCCAGGGCCACTAACACTAATAGTACCCAACCGTACTCTAATAATAAAGTTACATCCATTATTTCTCCTCCTATGCTTAAGGTATTTATCTTCTTAACCCCTTTATTAGCAATAGGACAACAAAAAAAGACCTTTGCCGCTAAAGGCAAAGGTCTTGCTGAGCATGTTAAACCGATCCGATCATGCCAACAAAGCCGATGGAAAATATCCATGAAATGACGACTTTGTTTTCAGGTTTCCCTGAACGCTACTCCCCTTTGAAAGAAGATTATTATGTTACCTTTATCATACGTGCTAGCATGTTTTCTTGTCAAATGTTTTTTCTTTGTTCCCTCATTATATTCTTTAATAAAATGTTCTACACAAGGAACTATCCTACATATTCATAAATACAGACAAGCTTTGTTTTGAGGGGGATGAACATGGACTGGATACAGGCAGTTATTTTGGGAATTATTCAAGGTTTAACAGAGTTTATTCCGATTAGTAGTACAGGGCATCTTTACTTGGGCCGTAACTTTTTTGGATTAGAAGAAGCAGGTTTATTTTTAGATACAATGCTTCATTTGGGTACACTTATTGCTCTTATTGTCTTTTATAAAGAAATACTAATAAAATTAATAAAAAGACCATTTAGCCGGATAACAGCACTGTTAGTTGTTGGTACAATTCCAGCTGTTATAACTGGTGTACTTTTTAGCGATTATTTTGATGAACTATCAAAATCCGGTGTTTCCATTGGTTGGGAATTTTTAATTACAGGGCTTTTTTTGTGGTTTGCTGATTCAATTAAAAACGGATCAAAAAAAGTTGAAAACCTTTCTTTATTTGATTCATTTTTTATTGGCAGCTTTCAAGCACTGGCTATTTTCCCTGCAATTTCCAGATCGGGTATGACGATTGTAGGTGCGCTCTTAAGAAAAATGGATAAAGAAGCTGCAGCCTATTTCTCGTTTCTCCTATCTATCCCCGCTATTTGTGGAGGAGTTATCTATCAATTAAAAGATATGATTTCAGGGTCAGTACCTCAAATCAGCCTTACATCTATGTTTATAGCCACATTATCTTCTGCGATTTTCGGTTATATAGCAGTTAGATTTATGATTGCATTTGTTAAGTATAGATCTTTAAAAATCTTTGCAGTTTATGTGTGGATTTTAGGTATTATCATTATTGTTCTTCAGCAATTATCTATTTTTTAATCATAATTGGCAGCTATTGCTACTAATGAAACCCTTGTCTTAAGTAAAAAATAAAAGCAGGAAACTTATAACTTAAGGCAGGGGATTATATGCATACAATGTGGAAAGGCTCCATTAGTTTCGGTTTAGTTAACATTCCGATTAAACTTTATGCAGCAACAGAAGATAAGGATATAAAACTGAGAACCCTTCATAAGAAATGTCATAGTCCTATTCAATATGAAAAAACATGTCCGAATTGTGATGAAGAAGTAAAACAAGATGAAATTGTGAAGGGCTATGAGTATGTAAAAGGAAAATATGTTGTACTAACAGATGAAGAGCTTAAGGAATTAAAGGATGAGCACGAAGATAAAACGGTAGAAATAATTGACTTTGTCAAAATGGATGATATTGATCCAATCTATTTTAACCGTTCTTATTTTATTGGTCCGGGAGAGAATGGTGGAAAAGCGTATGGTTTACTTAGAGAAGCGCTAACGAAATCAGAGAAAATTGGAATTGCAGAAATTACGATTCGTTCTAAGCAACAGCTTGCAATGGTACGTGTTTATCAGAATTGCATTGTCATGGAAACTGTTCATTATCCGGATGAAGTCAGAAACGTAAAAGAAGTGCCTAGTGTTCCTGAAAATGTAGAAGTCGGTGAAAAAGAACTGGATACAGCTATCATGCTTATTGATCAATTAACCACCATCTTTGAACCCGAAAAATATAAGGATGATTATCGTTTAGCTTTACAAGAATTAATCGAGAGAAAAGTCAACCAGGATGAAGGAAAAACACCAACAGAAGCGGCACCTCGTCAAAATGTAGTTGATTTAATGAGTGCTCTTCAAGCAAGTATTGAAAAAACAAAAAAACCGCAAACAAAAGCAAAACCAGCAAAACCAAAGGCAAAGTCCGCAAAAGCAGTTGGTGATGATAGCCCACCAAAAAAAGCTCATACTGGTGGGACTACCGAAAAGAAGACAAAAACCGTTCGAAAAAAAGCCTAGTTATTAAACTTCATCATTTTTCACTTGGATCTCACCCCTATATTTTCAAAACAAAAAAACTTGGTGATTATGCTTATCACCAAGTTTTATTTCGCCTTTTCAATTACCTTTCTACTTTTCTTCTTTGAGCAAATACATATACACTTCCAATTAATATCATAATTACTCCTACAATTAACCAGTTGTAATGAGAAGATGCAGTTAATGGTAAATAGTTCCCTTCTTTTGACGAAGAAACTGGTGTGTTGCCTTTGCTGCTGTCATTCGGTTTATCACTAGGATTGTTACCAGACTTTTCATCAGATTGGTCCTCTGGTTTATTGCCTGGATATTCTGAATTATCATCTCCAGTATCTCCTACCGGTTCTTCTTCCTGATTATCTCCCGGTGGTTTTTCTCCAGGATTTTCTCCAGGTTTTTCGGTAACATACGTTAATACTGCTGTTCCGCCGTTGTCTTTCGAGGGAAGTTTAATCGTTACTTCTTGCTTGTCGTTTACAACGTATTCTTTGTTGTTATATAGGTCTGTCAGTATTGTATTAGCAGCATAATCAACCGGAAAGGTTGCTTGTTTTTCTTCGGTTGCTGTATTTAAACCTACCAAAATATTTTCATCATCATATTGTCGCTTAAAAACAATGTATTTCTCTGCATCTCCACCTGCTATTTTTTCCCTAGTTCCTTTTGAAAAGACTTTTGAGTAATCTTCTCTGATATTTAAGAGAGTAGAATAGTGTTTGTGAAGAGCCATAGCTTCCGGATTCCCATTTTCATAAAGGTCCCAAGGCATATCATCACGATTTTGACCAAATGCCAATACATTTCCATCAGCGTCTTTTTCCCAATCAGACTTACCAGATCTACCTAATTCTTCACCATAGTATATAACCGGCTGACCTTTTGATGTGATTTGTAAAGCAGATGCAACTTTCAATTTCCCTACATCACCATGGACATATTCTGTTAAGAAGCCATTTTGATCATGACTGCTTAGGAATTGGCCAAGTGTTGCTGAATTTGTCAGCTTATTGTTTCGATCTTGTAAATAAGATTCCACACTATCAATATTTCCGTCTACAAATGCTTTTGCTTTTTCTTTAAAATCAAAATCTAATAGAGAATCCATTTGACCTGTACCTAAGTAGCCTCCATCATTTGCTATGCTTGCACCCCAATATTCTCCGATCATTTTGAAAGACGGATCAATGGCTGTTAGCTCATTTTTTAGTGCTTGCCATGTTGCATCTTCAACATGTTTTACTGTATCAATACGGAAATAGTCGATTGTATCTCCACGATCTGTTCTTGCCTTTTCAAGCCATTCTGTTTGCCAATTAATGATTTTTTGTCGTACTGCTGGATCTTCTGTTTTGAAGTCTGGAAGATTATCAAGTTCTCCCCTTACCGTAGGGTCCTCATCCACTGTTCTTAACATTCCATTAAACGCTGCTAATTCGTCCTCTGTAGGAAGATTTTCTGCATCAGCTTTCCATGTATCCCAAATATCTCCATCCATTCCATAACCAGCATGATTTACAACTACATCAAGCATGATTTTAATTCCACGATCATGAGCTTTTTCAATAAGCTCTTGGAATGTTTCCATATCACCTAAATGTTCATCTAAAGTAGTAAAATCCTTTGCCCAGTATCCATGATAGCCATACTGCTTTGGTTCAAGACCTGCAGCGGTTTTAAAATCTAAACCTTTGTTGAATTCAATATTATCGACAATTGGCGAAATCCAGATTGTATTGATTCCTAAGTCATCAATATAATCTAATTCATCAATAATCCCTTGTAAATCACCACCATGATATGCTTCTGAGTGAGCTGGATCATATTCTTCCTTACCATTATTAGATGGATCACCATCTTTAAAACGGTCTGTTAGCATAAAGTAAATACGTGCTTCATCCCAATTAAAGCTTATTTTTCCACCAATAGATTGCTCTGGTTTAACGGTTACTTTTGCTGATTGCTTATGCGTGTTACCAAATTCATCGATGACGACGATTTTAATCTCTTTTTCACCAGCTGTAACGGATTGATTAGCAGCTATTGAAACAGCGCCTACATTTGGATCAATATCAACCTTTTCCTTGCCACCAAGTGCCTCAAAGTCGGCATATATTTCTCTAATGTTTACCTTGTCTTCAGAAGTTACCTCTACTTTTAAAACAGCATTTTCATCAAAAGAGATTTCAGAAGGAGAAACGTTTGTCTTAATTGTAAGATTTGGACGTGTGTACGTAATCGTTGACTTACCATTCTTTGTATTTTTTGGATCAGTTACCTCGATTGTTTCATCATCTTTTGTGACCAAGAATTTATACGCATGTGTTCCTTCCTCTAAGCCTTCAAGCTTATATGAAAAATACTCATTTTCCTTACTGTATTCTAATGGATATTCTTTTCCATCGATTTTCACTTTTACTTCTTCGATTGAATGCATTTCATCACTTTGGAATAATTCTTCGTCTCGATAATAGAACGTAACATTCCCATCCTCTAAAACAGGTCCGTTGACAGATGGTACAACTGTTTGTCCCGGGACACCAGTGACAACGGTCACTTTAGTAATAATATCATCCCTGTTAATTTGAACGTTATGGTCATCACTGTCAGGAGAAATTTTTGCTGTATTCCAATCAGTACCTTTACGTATTAAGAACCCAATTGATTCTGTTTCAGGAGCAATCTCAACGTTTGCTACTGCTGTATCACCATCAATTGTTTCAAAATCGATTTGATCGTTTTTCACACCAGTGTTCCATACCCAGAGGTTCCAAGCACCAAAGTCACCTGTAAACTCTCCATCAGGACGAACATATTTTATGCGAACATAACGCTTTACATTTTTCTTTACGTCAATATCAAATGTTGCATCTGCATCACCTGAGGTAGCAGTGATTGTAACGTTACCTGGTTTAATTCCAGTAACTTTCCCCGTGGTATCAACGGTTGCAATAGATTTATCAGACGATGACCATACTACTTTTGCATGAAGCATATCTTGGTTAAATTGGTCTTTTACGTGAGCTGAAAGCTGAGTTGAATATGTCTCAAAAACAGAGTTATTACCTACAATAGAAATTGTATCAGCAGCTAATTTTTCCACCGTTACTTCTATTGAAGCAACAATGTCACCAGCTTTAACCTTTATTGTAGCAACACCTTCAGCTACTCCGACAACTCGTCCATTGTTTACAGTTGCTACTTCTTTGTCAGAAGTTGACCAAATAAGCTCTTCTCCGAGCATCACACGACCGCTTTGATCCTTTACATATGCAGTTACACCTTTTGTGTCGCCCGGGTTAATAGCAAATGTATCAGGATTTATCTCAATGCTGGTTGGTACAGGTGTATATTCTGCTTCAGATTGATCATATAGTACCATCATTGAAAGACCCTCAACAGATACTTTGTCTGATTTTACTGTACGTATTGTTTCTGTTCCAGCTGAAGTATGGTCAACGACAATATTCCAGTTTCCGACTGTTGGTAGAGCTACTTCTTTTGTTGTTTTATTTGCATTATAAATCACAACAATATTTTTCCATGTATCATTGTTTGCATTGTCTTTTAATTGGTATGCGACAATGTTATCCTTCTGATTAAAAACTTGAAGATGTTTTTCGATTTTTTCTTTTGACTCCATTTTAAAAGCGGCGTGTTTTTTTCGTAATTCTATTAAGCCTTTGTAGTAGTTAAAGACTGATTGATATTCATCTTTTAGTTCCCAACGGATTTTGTTAATTGTATCAGGACTCTTGTAGCTATTGTGTACACCATATTTACTTCTTAACATTTCTTCACCGGCATGAAGAAATGGAATACCTTGTGAAGTTAGGACGATTCCGTTGGCCAATAAACTGCGTTTAACCCATTCATTGTTCAATGCATTTTCTTCTGTGACGACTGCATGGGGATCATACTGCTCTGACTCGTGATTACCATCAGTTCCGGCAACTCTCATTAATTTGTCCCAAAGGTTTAAATTATCATGTGCTGTAACATACGTAATACTTTCTTGAGGCTTACTTGTAAATTGATCGATAGCACCTTTTAAGCCGGCAACGATATCTCCTTCTTTACCCGAAGCACCTGTTGCAAAACCAGTCCCAGCTCCATCACTGTCTCCTTTGATGGCACCTCGGATATTATCGTTAAAAACAGCATAGCCTTGATCTTTTTGTGAGCCTTTTACATGCTGCATTGAATTTGGCAGGCTAGTTGTACCACCAGTCCAAGGTTCACCATAAATCAACATATTCGGATCTACATTGTTCTTCAATTCTTTCGTTAATTCCTGCATTGTTTTTTGATCAATTAAGCCCATTAAGTCAAAACGGAAGCCATCAATACCAAATTCTGTAGCCCAATAATGAACAGAATCTTTAATATATTTACGAACCATCGGTCGTTCTGAAGCTACTTCATTTCCTGTTCCTGAGCCATTTGTAATTTCCCCTGTATCATCTGTACGATAATAATAACCTGGAACAATCAAATCAAATGGGGAACTGCCTTCCAATTGTGTTGATTCGTTCATATACGTGTGATTATACACAACGTCTGAAATGACACGTATTCCATGATCATGTAAAGATTGAACCATTTGCTTGTATTCTATTATTCTACTAGTCGGATCAGCAGGGTCAGTAGAATAAGATCCTTCCGGCACATTAAAATGTATTGGATCATATCCCCAGTTAAACTTTGCATCTGTGGAGTTAGGATCATTAACCGTTAGTTCGTTTACAGAACCGAAGTCATAGGTTGGTAATAAGTGCACATAGTTCACACCTAATTCCTTTAAAGAATCAATGCCTGTTTTCACACCATTTGGTCCTGTTGTTCCCGTTTCTGTAAATGCTAAATATTTTCCTTTATTGTCCATTCCGGATTGCTCATCAATCGAGAAATCTCTTACATGGAGTTCATAGATGATGGCATCAGCTGGTGATACAATAGCCGGTTTGTCTGTCGGGTCAAATCCATTAGGATCAGTGCTATTTAAATCAACAACAGCTGCTCTTTGGCCGTTTGCTGACGTTGCACGCGCATATGGATCGAGCGCATAATGAAAAGTTCCATCAGCGAATTCAAGCTTGTACATATAATATTTATTTTTCAAATTTTCATTGATTGTAACAGACCATACACCATTATTTTCTCTTTTCATGTCTGTTTCAGAACCACCTGAGTGGTCTTTAACAAAAGCACCTTCATATGTACCCTCATCTTCATAGATTGCCAGATTTACCTTAGTTGCTGTAGGTGCCCATAGCTTGAAGGTTGTTTGACTGGAAGAGTAGGTGTAACCTAAATCATCTCCATCATAATAGAAACTATCATCATTCAAGACATTACGCATCGTTACTTTTTGGCCTTCTGATTGCCCCAATGAAACTTCATACACGTTCCGGACATCGATACTTTCGCCATCGGCAATTGTAAGTTGTGCTTTTTTATTACCTATAACTGTTGTTATCGTATCAATGACCTCGTTAGTTTTATTGTCCGTTAACACAAATTCTTGTTTCCCAATTTCTTTATTTGTTGTAACCAAAATTTCATTTAGTGAATCCATTAATGCAGATTGAACCATAACCGGCTCCGATGATTCTATTGTGAAAGTCGAATTTCCGTCTGTTGTATTTGGATTCAACGGATCTGTACTGTTTTCATTCCAATTGCGATTGTTAAAAATAAATTTATACTGGTACTCACCTGGTTCAAGGTCTAATATAGTAGTAGAGAAAATACCATCTTTCTCTGTTAATTCGACAGCATTTGTTAAATCCCAGTTATTAAAGCTTCCAATTACGTATACTGCGGTTTCCCCATTACTTTCGTAATTGAATGTAACCATGTCATCCTCATTAATGACAGGGCTTTTCATAGCTGGTAATTCGGGTGGCTCACCAATCGTAAATACAGAATTCCCATTTGCTTGTTTAGAATTAGACGGATCCATTATCCATTCATCATCTACAATAAACTTATACTCATAAGTTCCTTCTGTAAGCTCTTTCGTCAGAGTCCATATTCCATCATCTGACTCTTCTGTCATATCAATAGCCCCATTTTGCCAATCTGTAAAGCTGCCTGCAATCTTAACAGATGTTGCTTTCCCCTCATATAAAAATGTAACAGTCCCATCATCATTGATTAGTGGACTCGTCACTTCCGCGCTAACGCTTTCATATGGAAGAAATCCCGAAAAAAGTTGTATAACGAAAGAAAGTACAGCTAACAAAGATAACGCTCTCAATTTTGACCTCTTCAAGTTCCTTTGCCTCCCCTTTAAATCTATCGTTTTTTGCGAAAACGATTGCACAATAATAAAGAAATAAAAAACATATTTTATCTATATAACCCCTTATGCAAACGCTTTCTATCTAATTTAGAATATCACCTTCAAAATATTGTTGCAATACCTATTATGAATCCATCAACATTTTATCACCTCATTAGAGCAATCAAATTCGTGTAGATTGCTCGTCATTGAGTTAAAATCCATTGAGATGCCATTAATAATGAAGGAAATCGGGCATCTGCTAATCCTTCTTTATCACCAATTAGAATAGTTTTGGTACCTGCCTGTTTACCAGCAAATATATCAACATCTCGATCTCCTACCATATAACTTTCCTTCAAACTTACCTCATGTTTTTCCGCTAATGTATAAAGCATTTCTGGCTCTGGCTTTCGACATGCACAACCAGAGTTCGGTTTGTGTGGACAATAGATGATATCATCAATTCTTCCTCCATTTTCTGCAATATCCTGCTTCATTTTTTCATGAACCTTTCTTAGCATACCTTCCTTCATATACCCAAAACCAACACCACCTTGATTTGTCACCACAAAGACAAGATAACCTGCGTTGTTTAAGAGTTTTATTCCTTCAACAACTCCTTCTAATAAATGCATTTGCTCAGGTTTGTTAACAAATTTTACACGGTTACTTAACACCTCATTAATGACACCGTCTCGATCAAGGAACACAGCTTTTTTCATAATTAGAATTCTCCTTTCATGAATCGTCACGAATTTGATCATATTAATGATAAAGAAAATAGTCTAAATTTTGAAGGATGATGCTCTTTGAAACCAATGCTACCAACATTACATACTGATATCCCTAAAGGTTCCGATTGGATTTATGAAACAAAGTATGATGGATTTCGTTCAATCTTATATGTAACCGATTCAACAATTGAATTAATGAGCCGAAATGAAAAGTCATTAAACAGGCAATTCCCGGAAATTATTTCTGAAATTGAGAGAATGAAAGACACTTTCAAACCATATTTGCCCATCATTTTGGATGGAGAAATTGTCTACCTTACCTCAAAACATTTCTCAGATTTTGAACAACTCCAAATTAGAGGAAGATTAAAAAATCAAGACAAAATCGAAAATGAAGCCCAAAAACACTCTTGCCGGTTTCTAGCCTTTGACCTTTTGGAGATAAGCGGAGAAACGCTATTCACCAAGTCACTTAATGAGCGAAAAGAACTGCTTTATAATTTATTCAAAACGTTTGAATCTGAATATGTAGATCCAACTTCATCCAATCTTTTACAGTATGTTCCTTATACAACGAACTATTCCAAGTTGTGGGAAGAAATACGACTTGAAAATGGAGAAGGAATTATTGCCAAACAATTAAAAAGTAAATGGGAGGCCGGGGTACGTACACAACAATGGTTAAAAATTAAAAACTATAAATATGCAACCTTTTTTATTACGGGTTATGACAAAGAGAATGGATATTTTCATGTTGGTGTTTTTCAAAACAAAAAAATTGTTCCATTAGGGGTGTTCTCACATGGAATATCAAGTACCGAACGTGAAGCACTTCTTACAATAGTTCGTGAAAATAAAACAGATGAAACAACTTCTTTTATTGAGATAGAACCAGCTATTGTTGTAGAAATTCAATTTTTATCTCTGTATAAAAATCAATTACGTGAACCTTCTTTTTCATCGTTTCGATTTGATGTCCATATTAATGATTGTACATGGGATCAATTATTAATTAAAACTGCGCCTATTCGTGACGAGATTTCCATTACACATCCCGATAAACCATTGTGGGAAACGGTTGATGTTAAGAAAGAGAATTTTTTAAGTTATCTTTATCAAATATCACCATTGATGCTACCTTTTTTACAAAAACGTCTACTTACAGTTATTCGTTTTCCTCATGGAATGTTTGGTGAAGCTTTTTATCAAAAAAACTGTCCTGATTATGCTCCTTCTTTTATAAAAACGAGTAAACACGATGGAATCGAATATATTATTTGTGAAGATCTTTCAACATTGATGTGGTTAGGGAATCAACTAGCATTCGAGTTCCATATTCCTTTCCAGACAATTGATACAACACACCCAACCGAAATTGTTTTTGACTTGGACCCTCCTTCTAGAGAATATTTCTCTTTAGCGATAAAAGCTGCATTAGAAATGAAAAAAATTTTTGATCAATTTCAACTTAAGACATTTCCTAAATTGTCTGGAAATAAAGGTTTGCAAATTCATATACCACTTACCAAAAATTCACTTACTTATGAGGAAACTCGTATATTCACAGAATTTATCGCTCATTTTCTTGTTACAAGTTTTCCTGACGATTTTACGATTGAACGGATGAAAAAAAATCGTGGCAACCGACTTTATTTAGACTATATTCAACATGCTGAAGGCAAAACCATTATCGCTCCCTACTCTCTCCGAGGGAAAAAAGAAGGAGCATTTATCGCATCACCCCTGTTTTGGGATGAAATAAATGAACATTTGTCAGTAGAACAATTTACAATTGATGAGGTCCTTCGTCGATCAAAAACAATTGGTTGTCCTTTTCAAGATTATTTTGAATCACCTCAGGATAAAACGCTACGTACATTAATTGACCAAATCAACAATGTACAATAAGGGGAACTATAATTCGTTTGCTCTTAGTTGGAGGTCGTTTTAATTCTAAATCTTCATTTGCTCTATAATGAAAGACAATCTGATTCGGTTTCATTTCAATTTTGTCTTTCATATGCTCTATAAGAGACAATCTGAATTAGTTTCTTTTCCATCCTGTCTTTCAACATACAATAAGATCAAAAATGTAAAGCAAAGTGGACAGTCTACATTGACTGCCCACTTTGCTTTACTTCTTTTTATCCTTCACAATATCTATCATTTGTTCAAGCATGTTGACCATATCATCCTTGTCAAATTTAGAGGGTCCAGGCAATTCTTCTTTCTTTGAATCATGTTGTTCATTTTGATGGAAAATTGGATCTTCTATTCGATAGGCTGATACAAGATGACCATCTGGTGTAACGTATTTTTTATTCATTCTTCTTGTTTCACGATCAACTAAACTATAGACAATCGGGATGATGAATAGTGAAAGGAATGTGCTTGAGATTAACCCTCCAATGACCGTTACACCCATAGGTCGATTGATTTCTGTTCCCTCACCTAAGCCAAGTGCTAAAGGTACCAACCCCAATATAGTCGTCAATGCTGTCATTAAAATTGGACGAAGCCTTACTCTTACTGATTCCACTAGTGCATCATATGTTTTGAAACCTTGTGCCTTTTTCTGATTGATGAAGTCAACGATCACTATTGCATTATTTACAACGATACCAGCTAACACAATAAGACCAATTACGACTGTTAAACTGATTGGAGATTTTGTTACAGTTAAAGCTACAGCTACACCAATTAGCATTAAAGGTACAGTAAACATAATAACAAATGGATATTTAAAGGACTCGAACTGTGCAGCCATTACTATGTAAATAAAAATAACCGCCAGAATAAAGGCAAGTAACATATCATCCATTGATGACTCGAGCAACTCTCGATCTCCACTAAAACTAATGTCCGTTTCTTCAGGTAAATCCAGCTCTTTAATTTCTTTATCAACTAAATTTGAAAAATCACCTAAGTTTGTTGAGTTACTATATCTTACTGTGTATTGTACGGCAGGCTGCTTATCTATTCTTTGAATGGATACCGGTCCTTCGCCAACTTGAATTGTGGATATATCCCCAAGCTCTACAAAGCTATTATCTGGTTTTTTAATTAGTAAACCCTTTAAAGCATCAACATCCTCGCTTACAGTCTCATCATACCGGACATTTACCATATAAATCTCATGATCATGTTCATTTGTCATCTGTATGGCATCTGTACCTCTTGTTACATCATTTACGACCATCCCGATTTGGACAGGTGATAAGCCGTTATCGAGTGCTTTATCTCGGTTAATTGTAATCTGTATTTCTTCAACAGTTTGTGTAAGATCATTTGATAATTCATCAACATCTGCCAACTTAACAAGTGCATTATCAATTTGAGCAACAGATTCTTTTAAACGAGTTTCATTCGTATCTTTTACATGAAATGTTAACGTGTTAGGTGTAGATCCTGTTGAAGATTGAGTATGAAATGAGAGCTTAGCGGTTTTATTTTCTCCCCTTGCTACATTCTCCAATGTTTTTTGAACATTATCGATCAAATCAAATGTCGTAACATTGCGAGACTCCAGATCTTTTAGTTTCACATATATTTCAGCGATATTTGTTCTTCCGGTTCCTCTAAAGGATTCCTCCTGTGTTGTTCCAATCAGACTAACATATAAATCTACACCGTCTTCTTCCTCAAGCTCTTCTTCGATCGCTGTTACTACTTTAGACGTTTCTGATAATGATGATCCGTTTTCTAGTTCAACGTCAATTGAAAAAAACCCTTCATCAGTATTTGGCAAAAATACTGTGCCAACTCTAGTTAACCCATATACACTTCCTGCAAAAACGACCAACGTTATACTTAGCACAACTGTACGATTACGCAAAGACCATTTAATAGCATTGTCTAGAGAATGCATAAATGTAGACTCTCTACGGACCTTTTCTATGTTTTTAGCAGGTTTTTTTAATAGTTGACTTGCAAGCATAGGCACGATTGTCAAGGCAACAAATAAAGATGCAAACAAACTAAAAGCAATTGTCAAAGCAAACTCTGTAAAAAGATCACCGATAATACCTGTAATAAAGACGACAGGTATAAATACCGCAACAGTTGTTAAGGTAGAAGCAATAATAGCAGGACCAATTTCTTTTGCTCCTTGACATGCTGCATCTTTAGGATTTTTCCCCATTGAGAGATGACGATAAATATTTTCGATAACCACGATGGCATTGTCGACAAGCATCCCGATTCCAAGAGCTAATCCACCTAGAGTCATAATGTTTAACGTAAAATTCGCAAAATACATGAGAACAAATGTCACAATAACAGAATATGGAATTGCAACTCCAATAATAAGAGGACTTTTCATACTTTTCAAAAAAACAAAAAGAATAAGCATGGCCAAAATTCCACCTATTATTAGGGTATTGAACATATTTCCAATTGCTTGATCAACATATTCTCCTTGATCAAAAATGATATCTGCATTAATGGATTCATATTTCTCCTCAGAAAGGATATTTGTCAATTTCTCCCGAAAGGCATCAGAAACTGAAGCTGTATTTGCATCAGATTGCTGTAAGATACTAACTAGCAAAGATGGATTTTGATTGGCACGTGTTGTGGTATTAGACTCCTCTTTAGCCATTTCAACATCCGCTATATCTCCAACCGTAATATTGTCACCAGTTGCAGGATCTTTCTTCACAATTAAACTTTTTAATACGTCAATAGAATCGATCGAACTGATAACTCTGGTTGTTAACTGTTTTCCGTCCGACACGACTGGATCTCCAGGTGTTGTGACAGAGTTAGCTCTAATTGTATCAACAATATCTGATTGACTAAGTGAGTATTGTTCCAGTTTATGTTGATCGAGCTTTACACTTACTTCATCCGTTTGTAACCCTGATAGGTTAACACTTGCTACACCAGCCGTTTTACTTAATTCTTGTTCTAATTCCCCCGCTAAATTCTGAAGTTGCTCTGTATCTTGTGATGACGATAAAGAAAGCTGTATGATCGGAAACTGAGAAGGATCAAATTTTAAAAATCTCGGCTCCCCTGCATCATCCGGTAAAGGTGCATCCTCCATCCTTGTACGAATTTCATCTTGAATATCATCAATATGTGTTGTCCAAGTAAATTTCATGATAACAAGACTTGCACTTTCCTGTGATGTGGACGTTATTGTGTCAATACCTTGAACGGTTGATAGTACTTCTTCTAACGGTTTAGAAACTTTTTCTACCACTTCATTTGGGTCAGCCCCCTCATAATTGGTAACAATCACTCCGATCGGCGGGTTTATTTCCGGTATCAACTTTAACGGTATATTTATCACTGATACAGTACCTAATATTACTACTAAAAGCATTGTTACAATGGTAAACACAGGTCTATTAATTGAAAAATGGCTAATCTTCATCCCGTTCCCTCACATTCCAACTGCTTTATGTACAACCCTTATGGTCTAATCAGCATTTAGGTAATAATTTCTAGTTTTAACAAATTTAAATCAATCCATTCTTGAATTAACATCCAAGAATTAAGCAATCATGAATGGAATTTTATTTCGATGCCTATCTTTCTATTAAGGACACAAAAAAAGAGTGACCATTAAATGATCACTCTTTATAGGTAAACGTTTACAAACAAACTGTTTAGCAATCTACCTAAATAGTAAATGCTGGCTATGTACTCCAGCTTTCTTTAATAACGCTTTCAATTCTGCCTGTTCTTCAGCACTTAATCCAGAAAATGCACGAGCCATCCGAATTGCATGAATCGGATAGATTTCATCTAAGTAAGATTGACCTTTATCAGTTAATTTTGCATAGATCGAACGTTTATCCTTTGGATCCTGTTCGCGATAAATGTAGCCGTTTTTTTCAAGCTTATCAATCACATACGTAACATTTCCACTAACTAACAGCAGTCTTGAACCAATTTGTTGAAGCTTTTGCGGACCTCTCGTGAACAATAATTCCAAAACAGCAAATTCTGTTGGGTTAAACCCATGTTCCTTACTATCACGGATAGAATGCTCAGATACACTTTTGAAAGCCCTTGCAAAAACTCGAAACAAATCTAATGCATTCTGTAATTCTTCTTCAGTAAATGATCTCATCCCATCGCCCTCTTGTTTAAAATTAGCCAAAGTAAAATGATTATTAGGAATTTTGGATGGAGCCAAGTCCTAATAAAAAAGCCCAATAGTATAAAAAATAGCACTCCCTTTTCATTTTACTATTATTTAACCTAAATTTGAAGGTTTTAAATAATAAAAGTATGTAATTATAATAATAGGCAGACAGAAATGAGGGTAAAGCATGTACAAGGAGATACAAAATATCTTATATGAATTAGAAAAACAAGAAAAAATACACATTTTATTCGCTTGTGAATCTGGAAGTCGAGCATGGAATTTACATGAAAAGAAAAGCGATTATGATATTAGATGCATTTATAAGCATGAAAAAGAGTGGTATTTGCAATTATATGAAGGTCGAGATGTTATAGAGAGTTCGTTTAATAGTTTTGAGATTGTTGGATGGGATCTCAAGAAGGCCTTGCGATTACTGAATAAGTCAAACCCTACTCTTATGGAATGGCTTTATTCACCTATCATTTATCGAAACAATTTAATGTTTACCGAAGAATTAAAAAGCTTAGCCAGTCAATCGTTTTCACCTTATTCTGTCCTTCATCATTATCTTAGTATGGCTAAAAAAAATCACATACGTTTAAAACAAGCTGACAGTTGTACAGCTAAAATGTATTTGTCCGTCTTAAAACCTTTGCAAATTTGTTTTTGGATTATTGAAAAAGATGATTTTCCACCTATCGGCTTACACATTTTTTATACGAGTCACGCAACCCCAGTCATTGAAGAGGAAATGAAAAAAGTCATTCTTCAGAAACAATCGGGACAAAATTTCACCTCAAAACCCTTGCTGCATTATATAGAATCAAGCATAAAGACACTAGGAGAAATTGCAAAAGAAGGGCGAAAAAATGATTCAAACATATCGAAGGAATTAACTGATTTTTTTATTAGGATGATCAATTAAGGAAAGGACTCCACCCTAATAAGGAGTCCTCAGGTTGTAGAAGCTTTTCTCTTTACCTTAGGGATGTTGTGATAAAAATAATTATACTCATTTTTCAATTCGGTTAATGTCATTTTATTCATTACCTGACTATTATAAACGCCAATTGCCAGTAGTTTTTGTGAGTAGTAATTTCTTTGCTCCTCAAGTGCAGTTTGTAACACTTTGCTCATAGCACTCAACTCCATATAATTTTTTACAACTTTAAATTTACCTCAAAATTGTTATGTGACAGTTAACGCAATGTTAAGATTTTCTTTAGAGATATTAAGATTGTATTAAGTGAGACTTACCGGACCTTAACGGGCAGTTACCTCCCACTCAACTTCTTTGCTTCTCTCGAATCTTTCGTTAAGAGTTTTACTGATGAATTTGTTTAAATTTTCAAAACTTTGTCGAGAATAGTTTCAATAACACATGGAGTTGAAACTAATGACAATTAAAGTGATTGCTTTGAAACAACATCTTTCTCAAACAAAGGTTTATTATCTTAACTTAGCTGAACCAAAAAACCAACAACTATATATGATGATTTTTGAAAAAGGAGAATTATTGACTTTAACCTCCTACAATACACGTAAAGATCAATACGAAGAGGTTACTTCTTTATTCCCGAAATCCTTCCTTCAAAACCTTTCAGAACATATCTATTTTCAAATAAATAGTAAGTCCTATAGCGATGAAGCAGACCCACATAAAAAATCTATCCTCTAATGTTATAAACCTCAACTAAGCGTATGCCCTTTTACCTCTAACTATGATTCATTTACTCCTACTGTAAAAAAACCTCACATCTTTTTACAAATATATATTTCCATGTTAGAATTTCTTACATAAAAGAAGTCATTAATGACAAAACAGGATATACTTGTAAAAAGAAATGTTTAAGGGGTGGAGATATTGAATCATCAAGACCGCTCTTATAAGGATAAAAAGGTGATTTCTATAGGAACAGTAAGCGAACTAACCGGATTAACTTTAAGACAAATTCGTTATTATGAAGAAAGAAAACTAATTGCTCCGTATCGAAATGATCGTGGTACGCGTAAATATTCGTTTTCCGATATTGAAACATTGATGGACATTGCTGATAAACGAGAGGATGGTGTACAAACAACAGAGATCTTAAAGGAAATGCGTTTAAAAGAAAGGAAAAGGGAAAGTGAAGCAGATGTTCGGAAAAAGATGCTTCAAGGTCAGTTAAATGCACAATTCAGATATGGACGTGGAGGACATTGATTACAATAGGCTTCCCTCATAGATATTCAGGAGAAATCCCTGGTTTTTCTTATATGATCATCCTTAAAAGGGTAATGATATTAGTAATAGGAAAATAGACGCTACAGCGAATCATCATACTTCCTGTAGCGTTTTACATATTCAATCCCTCTTTACAGGACATTCCTCATATACACACTACACCATCTCCCTCATCTTCTACTCCCCAACACAAGATCTGCATCCCACTTACTTTTTGGTTACTAAGTATAGTATTTCGACTTTTTTTTGCGAAAATAGGAAAAAAAACACAGTAATCTATTTACTTTTTTAAATATTATCAGATAATAAAGGTACTAGGATCATTTTACCTAGATGTTTACTGTGAGGTGTTCATTGTGAAAGCACTAGATACCCTAATAGAAGAATATCGAAACAAAATGTTTTTGATTGCCAGAGAAGATGGTTTAAATTCACATCGAACATTAATAGCAAGTCAATACTTAGATGAATTATTGAATATAAAAATGACTGAATGTAAAACTACAAGTAAGCAAATAGAAAAACATTAGAAATCAAATGAAATAACAGAAAAATACATCAATGGGAAACCTTGATGTATTTTTTATCCTATCAGAAATTAGGACTAAGTCCTTCCCTATCTTTCCACTCTAATTTTAGAATTTTGTAAAGGAAGTGATATCATTGGATCGTGAAATTGTTTGGTTAAGTAAGGGAACACCCTCTACCCTTACTTATAAAGGAAAGGAATTCAAATCAGGTATAGCAAAAAATCAAGTAAATGAACTAAAAGTCATGTCAAATGGAATTATCGGTGATGATGTTGAAAATCATGATTTTCATGGCGGTTCTGAACGGGTGATTTGCGTATATGCATATGAACATTATGGTTTTTGGGAAAAGCTTTATCAAACTGTACTTCCCAAAGCAGCATTTGGTGAAAATCTAACATTAACTGGAATGACAGAAAAAGATGTATGTGTTGGTGATATTTTCCAAATAGGTGATGCAATTGTTCAGGTTTCTCAGGGGAGATTCCCATGCTCTACTATTAATAAATACACAAACATTCATACCCTTTTAAATAAAATTATTGAATACGGCCACACAGGTTATTTTTTTCGTGTGTTAGAAGAAGGAGTAATTTATTCTAACTCCTCTATTAAATTACTGGAAAAACATTCAGAGGAAATATCAATTAGCACCGTCCATCATACTTATTTTCATGAAAAAAATAATATTAAAAGAATTGAATCGATCTTAACATTAGATGTTCTTTCTGATGAATGGATGGTTCGAATGAAGAAATTACATAAATCGTTAGTAGAAAAGTCCATTTAACCTATAAAATGGAGGCAAAATGCTGTCTATCGTTCAAATTTACTATCTAATTTTTTGAAAAATGTCAGGCTTTCCCTCATTTATGAGAGAAAGCCTTTATGTATTTCAAAACATTCAGATAGTACAAAAGATTCTGTTGACTTACCTCTTTACTGTGATATGATTAACCTTGTTTAAAACCAAATTACCATTATCTACTAGGGGAGTCCATTAGCCTGGACTGAGAGAAGAACGCGTTTGAAGTTCTTTGACCCTTTGAACCTGATCTGGATGATACCAGCGTAGGGAAGTGGGAATAGACTAAAAAAGGGTTTTTGCATGCACCCCTTTTTATTATTTTTCCTACATCTACCGAACGGGTTCTGAATTTCAGAACCCGTTTTTCTATTCTTCCGTTTCAATCAAGTAGATGAATTTTTAGGAGGAGATTTAGATGAAGATTACGGTAAAGCAACCTTTTCCGGGCAGCAAGAAAATTTATGTACAAGGTAGTCATTCTGACATTCAAGTACCTATGAGAGAAATTTCACAAGGAGAAACACTTAATACTTTCGAGAAAAAAGAGAATCTACCTGTACAGGTATATGATACTAGTGGACCTTATACAGATCAGCATGTTGAAATTAATATTTCGAAGGGGCTACGTAGAATAAGGGAAAATTGGATAAAAAATCGACAGGATGTTGAACATTATGCAGGTCGGAAAACAAAACCAGAAGATAACGGGTATAAATCGGCACTTCCCAAAACAATCGATGTATTCCCTTCAGAAGCTATAACACCACTTGTAGCTAAAAAAGGCAAAAGAGTTACCCAGCTTCATTATGCACGACAAGGAATTATTACACCAGAAATGGAGTTTATTGCGATTCGTGAGCAAATGGATCCTGAATTTGTTCGGAATGAGGTTGCTTGTGGCCGTGCTATTATACCGTCAAATATTAATCATCCCGAAAGTGAACCAATGATTATCGGAAAAAACTTTCATGTCAAAATTAATGCAAATATCGGAAATTCTGCTGTTTCTTCTTCAATTGATGAGGAAGTTGAAAAAATGACATGGGCCATTCGCTGGGGTGCTGATACGATTATGGATTTATCAACTGGAAAGAACATTCACACAACAAGAGAATGGATCATACGTAATTCTCCTGTTCCTGTTGGTACCGTACCAATTTACCAGGCATTAGAAAAGGTAAGCGGAATTGCCGAGGATTTAACATGGGAAGTGTATCGTGACACACTTATTGAACAAGCAGAGCAAGGTGTCGACTATTTCACTATTCATGCAGGTGTGCTTTTGCACTATATACCTCTTACTGCTAACCGGACAACAGGAATCGTATCTCGAGGAGGTTCCATTTTGGCCCAGTGGTGTTTAGCTCATCATAGAGAAAATTTCTTGTATACTCACTTTCGTGAAATATGCGAAATTTTATCAGCATATGATATTGCCGTTTCATTAGGTGATGGGTTACGTCCCGGCTCAATTGCTGATGCAAATGATGAAGCACAGTTTGCAGAACTAGAAACACTAGGAGAGCTTACGAAAATCGCTTGGGAGTATGACGTTCAAGTCATGATTGAAGGACCTGGACATGTTCCTATGCACTTAATTAAAGAAAATGTCGAGAAGCAACAAACTATTTGCCAAGAAGCTCCCTTTTACACTTTAGGACCGCTAACAACTGATATCGCCCCAGGTTATGACCATATTACTTCAGCGATAGGGGCAGCAATGATCGGTTGGTTTGGAACTGCGATGTTATGCTATGTGACACCTAAGGAACATCTCGGCTTACCAAATAAAGAGGATGTTCGGGAAGGAGTTATTGCTTATAAAATCGCTGCACATGCCGCCGATTTAGCCAAAGGGCATCCAGGTGCCCAACAACGAGATGATGCACTTTCAAAGGCACGGTTTGAATTTAGATGGCGTGATCAATTCAATCTTTCTCTTGATCCTGAAAGAGCAATGGAATATCATGATGAAACATTACCAGCTGAAGGGGCAAAAACAGCCCACTTTTGTTCAATGTGTGGACCAAAGTTTTGTTCAATGAGAATTTCTCATGATATTAAAAATAAAGTTAATAATCTAGATTCAGATGAAGAAATACGTCAAAAGGGTATGGAAGAAAAAGCAAAGGAATTTGCCGAATGGGGTTCACAAATATACAGATAACATGTTAGGGATTTATCTGCTTGGGTAAATCCCTTCCTTCTTCACCTTTTTAGCATTTTTCTATAAAACTTCTAAAAAATGGATCCACTCCAACTATATCAAGCGTTCGACCAGAAAACGTGTGATCATGTTTCGGACGTTCACTATTCCCATACATTACACCACCATACTGAGGTAAAACAGCCTCATCATAGTTATAATATGTACGGCTCTCAAACAAATGATAGTGGCCACCATTTTGTAAAGGAATTGCAGGACCTGTTTCTCCATAAAAGCGGTGATAATGGTTATTCGTACTCATCGTCACACCTCTAAAGTAATGCCGATGACGATCAAAGCTATTTCCATTTACAGTTAAGGTAAAGCCCTTTAATAGATGATCATGCTCTTTCGATACCGATGTTTTCGCTTCAAACCGATGTGCGTGATGGGGCTTAACTGTACCTATTTGCATCAAATGAATCAACTCCTTATTTTGTTATTACTTCATATGAAGTAATAACAAAATAAGGAAGTTGTCCATACTATTCATTCCAAATAAATTATACAGTTATTCCGGATACCCTTCTTGGTCCTGAATGATTCCAACATTTTTCATTTTCACTTGTGTATTCACCTTAATATCAGCTAATGGATAAATACGTTCCCATTCCTCTATCTTTGCAGATTCCTTTCCTGTATGTGAAGCGCGGTACCTCAATCCAAACCCGACTGGGTCAACTTTTTCCTTTTGAAATAAACGCAATATATCTTCCATTTGACTTGTCACTTCTTTTTCGATATTTTTTTCATATTCCGTTTTTTTCTGATCATCTAACACATCAAAAGATTCTTCTACGACTCCGCTTATTTCTATATTAAGATCGATGTTTGTTGTCTTATTTTCAGATTGTATTTCATATGTAGTTCGAACCTGATCAGTCGAGAAAACAAAGTATGGTGCTTGATTTTCTTTTTCTACTTTTATTTCTGTTTTTGATGTATTATTGGTGATCATATTAAAGTACTTTGTTTGCTCCCCTTCTAATAGTAGAACTTGTTTTGAATCAGAAAAAACAGCTAACCGGTTTGTTGAAAAATTTTGGTCTTCCGCATCAATAATTGGTAATATCGGATCAATTCCCCGTTCATTACGAAGTCTTATTAATTTATATAAATAAACAGAACTAATATATGGTGTTTCTGTGCCTTCATTTCCAAATGTTAAAAACAAAGAATTTGAAGGAAGTCTCTCCCCCATAGGTTTTGCTTCAAGGATTTTTTTTGCACTGGGACTCCCGATAGCCGTCCATGCAATTTCTTGTATATCTCTTCTTCTGCTAAACCAATCTACAATATTTGATAAATCTTCTTTCACTAACGAACTACCGAATATAATCATCTTGGCATGACCAAAGTCAAGTTCCTTATCAACTTTGGATTTTATCATTCTAACAGCTTCAGATACCGTTTGTGCTGATTCAGTCAAAATCTCAGCTTCATCGCTTCCTGTTTTCACATCACTGCTTGGAACTGCTAGTTTTAAGGAAATTTCATACATATCGTTTTGACCTTTATCTACACCTATCGAAACGACAAAATATCTCTTGTCGATATCTTTGTAACCGCAACCCGATAAAAAGAAGATAGAACATGACACAAACAATACTAATACTTTATTCATTTTGCCGGCTTGTCCCTTCTTTTTAAAATGACTTTTAATAAAACGATGCCCATTATTTGTGCAGGTAATAAAACCATCATCCAAATCCTTGCTATCCTTCCAACCATCTCAACATCAAGAAAGTATTGGCTTATTAGTCCCAATAAAGAAAAAACAACCAATATGATCATTGGTGTATAATCCTTTTTCTTTATCTTAACGCTTGGAAAAATCGATTTTAACTGCTCCATCCCCACATGCCAATGCAATGTTACACTCGCAATTGAAATATTAATATACAAACCTAAGAATAAAAAACTTACCCGTTCAATAAAACCAAGTTCTATTCTTAAAGCTTCAGTTGTGGCAATCCAAGGAAAAGTGTATATTCCTATTCCGTCAAATCCATGCACACCGATAGGTATGAAAAAAGTAGTAACTAATGTAATGAAACCAAGAAAACTTAAAATAAAAATTGAAAAACCAACTTTCACCTCTTTAAAGTATCGATTAAAAATAACAAGATTTGCATATCCAGTATAAACAAACGATGCTGTTGAAATCGTTTCAAAATTCGGGATTTCCTGATAGTATGTCAGTGCAACACGGGCTGAATCCCAAATAATTTCATGGTTTGTATAAGTCTTAAATATGATAAACGCAATAAAAGGGAGGTTTAATAATAAAATGATTTCTATAGCATACAGAACGTGTTTGGAATTCATTAATGCTCCAAAGAAGATTATAACCAAAAAGGAAATCATAATAACCAGTTCATCTAATTCCGGATTGATATATTGTTTTGAAATATGTGTAAATATGGTTAACGTTACAAAGCCGGCAATAAACCATAAAAACCCCTGAAAAAATAAATAAAAAAAACGAAACCATTTTTTTGTATACTTTTCGAGAATTTCAGGTATACCCTGTTCCGGAAATTCACTGATATATTTCACAAAAAAGAATATCAGTAACATTCCAATCGGTAGACTGATAAACATGCCAAGTAAAGCACCATTACTTCTGTTTTCAATTAAAACAGTTGGAACATATGCGACAATATTTGTGAGCATATTTAAAATGAGCATAATATAAAAGTATCGTTTCGACATCATCAACTTCCTAATCTATTTTTAAGCTTCATATGCATTTTTATTTTCTGAATTGTTCTCCATTAAAAAATGCCAAATAAGGCCTGCCAAAGCTATTTAAACTTACCAAATAATAAATGATCCCGATTAAACCAACAATCACTCCAATTAAGCCAGTTAAAGTGGAGACTATTAACAGCAAATACTTTGTGACCCTCATTGCGAAGCCCATTTCATTAATCGGGATCACAAAATTGGAAATGGCTACTGCTGAAACAATAATAATCATAATATTACTTACCAGACCTGCCTCTGTTGCAGCTTGTCCTAAAATAAGCCCACCAACAGTTGTAGCAGTCGGACCAATTGCTTTTGGTAATCTGATACTGGCTTCTGTTAACAATTCCATCATAATAAGCATAAAAAATACTTCGATATAGGCAGGATATGGTACAGACATTCTGCTGCCAGCAATGGACAATGCCAATTGAACACGAAATAGCTCAGGATTATAAGCTGTTATACCAACATACATTGCCGGCAGTAAAAGGGCAGTTCCCAACCCCAGATATCGTAGTAAGACTAAAAATCTTGCAACCCATGAAGGTAAATAAAGATCATCCATGGAACTCATAAAATCATAGAAAACAGAAGGTAAAATTAACGCAAATCTTGTCCCTTCCATAATGACAATTACCTTACCTTTTGAAAGATTATAAGCGATTCGGTCGGGTCGTTCTGTTATAACTATTGTCGGAAACAGAAACGACTTATGCCTAGTAATCATCCTTGATAGCTGTGAAACGGATTGTACAACATCTTTATCGATTTCATTTAGTCTTTGATAAAGTTCTTGTAATACTTCTTCATCTACTTCTTTCGAATCATAGAGAATCTTTAACCCCATCTGTGATTTCTTTCCAACTCTATAATCATCAAATGCAAGTGAAGATTGATGATACCTGTGGCGAATTATATTCATATTTGTTTCGAGGTCTTCACTTAATCCTGTTTGTGGACCTTGAATAGTCGTTTCAATTGTTGTATCAGGTATCGCCTTATTAAGTATTTTTTTAACATCAAGAATGAGATGAAGATTATTTAAAAAAATAAGGACTGAACCTTTTAGCAATAGCTCAACGGGATTGTCACTATCCTCAATCTTTCGAATTCCCGATAATGATAACAAATAGTCCGTATATCCCCCATTCTCTATTTCCTCATAAAAAGGTACATAAAGATCTTTGTGAATTTTCTCTACATCACAAATGCTACTTATATAACATAACTCACATATCTTCCCCCCAGCTTCTATTCTTTGGTTCACCAAATCAGGAGAGCCTGTTAATTCTTTTTTTATATCATTTATCATTTCTTGCTTAGATTTGAACATAGCTTAAACTCCCCACCTGGTCTTACTTTAGATTTATCGTTTGCTATAAATGGTAAATCATACATTAAAATCAAATTATTCACATTCCTTCCTTTTAAATGAATAAATCAAAACATTAAAAACACATACTATCATCATCTATGTATGCCGGAGGGAAGACTAATGAAAAAGTTTTTTGTAGTGAATCTTTTTTTCCTATGTTTCTTATGTCAAACAACTCAAGCAGCACCACCGCAAGATGAAGTAAACAAAATCCTTTCAGAAATAAATTGGACACAGCAAGAATTAACTAATTATCTCGAGTATTATGAATTAACCCTGGATGATTTTGAAACTGGTGATGACCTGCGCATGATTTTAGGCACAGCAATTACTCCAGAAAACTTAGCGGAACTTTTACAACAATATGAAATGAACAGACAAGAATTGGATATTGTTCTAGCTGAATTCGGTGAAACAATAGAGGATTATTATTTTATTGAGGATCTTGATGTTGCCTTGAATTTTTACTTAGATCATGATGGTGAAATGGCTGAAATTGAAGAATTTTTATCTTTAATCGGGCTAACGGAGGAAGAAGTAGATGCCCTTTTTACCCACTTTATGGAGTTAGATGAAAAAAAACTCGAACAACAGATGGAAACTATTATATCCCGTTTAAATCCTTACTTAACGATGGGCGATATGACTGTATTATCAGAAGCACAGCAAGATGAAATGATTGGTCTCTTTCAAGAGATTATGAATGCATTAAATCTAAAAGCCCAGTTTACTTTGGTAGATAACAATGATGTTGAAACCGACGTCACATTCAAGCAATTAATGAATATGGAGGAATTATACAATAATGACCTACTTATTGCTCTCTATAGTCTTCAAGGAGAACTTATTTTAGATATGCGGTTATCCGAAGATATGCTTAGCTCAGAATTTTTTATTGAATCAGGAATTGAATTTGCTAAGCTAGGAGATTTAGCAGGAGAATTAACGAATATACTGCATGATCGTCTACCTGATACAGCCTCTTCTATATGGATAAATTTGATAATCGGTTTCATACTAGTAGGTATTGGTGTTACGGGTATCTTGTTTATAAGAAGGGGAAGACAGGTGGGGTAAAATGATCACTCGTTTTGTTTCATTTCTATCCTTTGGGTTCATAATTGTTGGATGTAGCTTTATTATCTATCAATCCTATTGGCTATCAAATATGTTTCTATCTGTTGAACAGGATGTTCATGCCCCTTATTCAAAACCTGGTATAGGGAAAGCATTTCAGACAGTGACTTCTTTTCCTATTGAAGAAGGTGAAAAAATAGGTATCCTCTCCATTCCAAAACTTGAGAAAACTCTACCTATTTATGAAGGGGTAGGTGAAGACATACTAAAAAAAGGAATTGGTCACATTCCTTCTACACCCCTACCTGGTCAACAAAGTAATGCAGTATTATCCGGTCACCGAGATACATTTTTTCGAGGGCTTGATCGCTTAAAAATAGGTGATTCACTCATTGTAACAAGTAATAATAAAACATATATTTTTAAAATTAAGAAAATCCGAATTGTCGATAAGAATGATCAAACTGTTATCGTTCCAAAGCCAAGAAGTACATTAACACTTACAACTTGTTACCCTTTTACTTATATCGGCCCTGCACCTCAACGATATATTATTGAAGCACAACTACTGACTAAGCCAAAGATCGAACAATAAGTAATGTAGTGAGGAGAAAATAGATTTTCGATAACAATCAATACTAGTCTAGGAGGACACAAAGGATGACACAAAAAGAACAACTATCTATTTTTGCATTAGGCGGTGTTAACGAAATTGGAAAAAACATGTATGTTGTTCAATATTCGAACGAAATTTTCATCATTGATTGTGGAGGGAAATTTCCTGATGAAAGTTTATTAGGAATAGATTTAATTATTCCTGATCTCTCTTATTTAGAGGAAAACCAAGATAAAATTAAAGCGCTTATTGTTACACATGGACATGAAGATCATATAGGAGGTATCCCCTATTTCCTTAAAAAATTGAATGTTCCTATATATGCAACACGTTTTACATTAGGCTTGATTGAATTAAAACTGATAGAGCATAACCTTTTAAGAGATACTGAACTGATACAAATTGATTCTACATCACAAATTCCATTTGAGAATGTAAATGTGAGTTTTTTTAAAACAAATCACAGTATTCCAGATTGCTTAGGAATTGTGTTTCATACACCTGAAGGAAATGTTGTTCACACAGGTGATTTTAAATTCGATTTAACTCCAGTGAATAACCAACATTCAGATATTCACAAAATGGCTGAAATTGGGAGGCAAGGCGTTCTAGTACTCTTATCAGAGAGTACTAATGCAGAGCGTTCAGGCTTAACTCCTTCTGAAAAAATGGTTGGCGAGCACATGGATGAAGCGTTTATGAAGGCAAATCGAAAGGTAATCGTCTCTACATTTGCTTCCAATGTAAACAGAGTTCAGCAAGTTGTCGATGCTGCAAGGAAAACAAACCGAAAACTTGCTTTATTAGGTAGAAGTATGGTAAATGTCATTGACGTTGCTATGGAGCGCGGGTATGTAAATATCCCTGAAGGAATGTTGATACAACCACAGCAAATTCATGAACTTGAACCTGAAAATGTAGCCATTCTTTGTACAGGAAGTCAGGGAGAGCCGATGGCAGCACTTGCCCGCCTTTCGACCGCAAATTACCGCGATGCAGAAATACTTGCTGGTGATACGGTTATTTTAGCAGCATCTCCTATTCCAGGTAACGAACGGAATGTATCACGGATTATTGACAACTTATTTTCATTGGGGGCAAAAGTTATCTATGGATCTGGTAGCTCAACAGGTATGCATGTGTCAGGTCATGGATATCAAGAGGACCTAAAGCTAATGCTTACGTTAATGATGCCAAAATACTTCATTCCAATTCACGGCGAGTACAGAATGCTTCATCAACATCAACTGCTAGCTGAATCGGTGGGAGTAGAAAAAGGTCATACATTCATTGTCAACTTAGGTGATGTTGTTGACATTGCCGGTCAACAGGCTTATCAGACTCGGAAAGTTCCAGCTGGTAATACATATGTCGACGGTATAGGTGTTGGAGATGTAGGTGACATTATCTTACGGGATCGCAAACAACTTTCAGAGGATGGAATGCTTGTCATCGTTGTTACACTAAGCAAAACAGATCGAAGTATCATCTCTGGTCCAGACACAATATCAAGAGGATTTGTATACGCTAGAGATTCTGAAGCATTATTAAAGGATGTCAATCGTCAAGTTGAAAGAATTGTAAAAGATCTGCAAAAAGAACGAGTGCATCAGTGGAATATCATGAAACAAAGCATCAAGAAAACACTTGGACAATATCTTTATAAACATACGAAAAGAAAGCCAATGATTCTTCCAATTATTATTGAAGTATAAAGAGGCGGTTATATCGCCCTTTCTCTTCGCTATACATCTTGACTTTTCCAGACTTTCACTTTATAATATTACACTGTTTGTTATTAGCACTTATTATCTAGTCTAATAAAATCGTGAAATCAGATAAATGAGAGGAGTGGAGGAGATGTATAAACTACTTGAAGCCGATCATCATTCTAAAAATCCTGACGTATTAAAGGAAGAATTAGAGGATCTGGAGTTTCAGGTATTTCGCATGCAAGATAATTTAAAAGAGATTGCGAAAAAAAGTAAAGTTTTAGGTGTTGACCAAGCAAATAATGAAAAGCTTGTGATTGTTTACACACCAGAAGACGATCAATCATGTAAAATTATGTTATGTGATTGTGAAACATCTTATAAAGGTAGTTGGGACTTTTCAATTCAGGCAACATATGCTGATGAAAGTACAATTCATATCGGTGACATTAAAGGACCTGCAAATAAAGGCTACGGTACAATCTGTATGGATTATTTAAAAGAGCTGGCTATTGAACAAAACATACCAAAGATTACCGGTGATATCGCTGAAAGAGACTGGGACCATGTTGATCGACTTGTTCATTTTTATGAAAAAAATGATTTTTACGTTAAAGTAAATGACAAAGACAAGTCAGGCGAAATCATATGGATATCAAATCTATAATAATAGGAATGGATCATTTTGAATCAGTTTACGTCTGCACCTGAATTAAAATGATCTATTTTTGTATAAATTAAACTAAATTCAATGAATCTTTATGTTAATTCTTATAAAAACATTTTCAATAATGAAACCTTCTTATATTATAATCGTATTACATGTATCACATTAAATAGTGATGCTATAACCTACTAGGAGGAAATCAACAACATGTTTAAAAAATTATTTTCGGCAATGTTAGCACTCACTTTACTTCTTACCCCTGTTGGCGGATTTATGTTAGGAGACCAAGTTTCAACAGTCCAAGCAAAAGGCTACAAATCAGGAAAAAAGTCGTTTAATTCAAACACAAATTCTAACAGTCCTTCCTTATTTAAAAAGGAAGATTCTCAACAAAAATCTTCAACAACAAAAAGCACAACAACAAAACCTAAAACTGGTGGAATCATGAAAGGCTTATTTTTAGGTGGACTAGCAGGTCTATTACTTGGCGGATTATTATCGAATCTTGGAGTATTAGGTTCTATTATCGGCTTATTAATTAATGTGTTCGCAATTATGGCGGTTATCATGATTATTCGTAAGATTTTCACTTATTTTATGAAGAAACGTAAAGATAAGGAAGAAACTGCATGGGGCAAATAAAGATTTCCGAGCAAGATATTGTAAATGCGTTATGTTTACACATTGCCCATAAAAGACAAATTAGCCCTCAAGAGGTTGAAATCGAATTAATGTTTGATGATGATTATGGTTTTTCTGCTGAAGCTTATGTGAACGACCGCAAGCAGGTATTAATTACAGCAAATATCATTGAAGCTTTAAGATTCTGGCTCGAAAATGAAATGAATATTGATCCATTCTCTGCTGCAATTGAACTGCTTTTAGATGATAATGAAGGAATTATAGCCTATATAAAATAAAAACAGAGTCTGACTCTGTTTTTATTTTTTCCTGTTAAATCTGCTATATTGTAATAGTCTAACTTTTTTCAAAGGAGCTAATGATGTATGAGATCCCCAAAAGGACTTCTTATCGGTTCAGTAATCACAGATATTGTTTTAATAATCTATCTTTTTACTTTAATAGAAGAAATCGGATTAGGCTTTGTTATCTTACTATCAGCTTTACTTTTAGGAGCCACATTTCTTACCTATAAATTAACCTCAAAGATATAAATGTGTTAAATATTCATTTCTGATAAAACATAGCAATAAAGTAGTTTGGCTGTATGTTCTAATGAAGTAGTGTGAGTTCTTTCAAAAGCATGTGAAGCATCAATACCAGGTCCAATTAATCCGTGTACAAGGTCATGGCCTGAGCGGATAGCTGCTGAAGCATCTGAACCATAGTATGGATAGATATCTACTTTGTATTCAATATTATGCTTTTTCGCAAGTTCTACTAATTTTTTTCTTAACCCATAATGGTACGGCCCGCTTGAGTCCTTTGCACAAATTGATACCGTATATTCGTCTGTTGCTTGCCCGTCCCCTATTGCTCCCATATCTACTGCCAAATACTCGATTGTTTCAATAGGTATATTTGAATTACCTCCATAACCAATTTCCTCATTATTTGAAATAAGAAAATGGGTCGTATATGGTAGTTCGATCGATTCAAGCGATATTTTCTTGATTAAGTCTAATAATAAAGCAACACTTGCTTTATCATCCAAGTGACGGGATTTAATAAAACCACTTGTTGTGATTTCGACTCGTGGGTCAAATGAAATAAAATCTCCAACTTCTATACCTAATTCTCGGACATCCTGTGCATTATGTACACGTTCATCAATCCTGACTTCCATATTTTTCTGATTTCTCTCCAACTTCCCTGCTTCTTTATAAACATGGACAGATGTTTGATGCATTAAGATCGTTCCAGTATAAACTTGACCATTTGATGTTTCAATCTGACAATATTCACCTTCAATCGAGTTATAATTAAACCCTCCGATGAGATCAATCATTAATCGTCCATTGGATTTAATATCTTTTACGATTGCACCCAATGTATCGACATGTGCAGTAAGCATCCGGTGCAGGCTATCATTTTTTCCCGGTATTGTAACAATTAACCCACCTTTATGATTTCTTTTCATTTTCACCTGAAAGTCTTTAAGATACGATTCCACAAATGAAATTACTTTTTCGGTATTTCCTGAAGGACTTGGAATTTTCACTAATTTCTTTATTAATTGAAGTGTTTCTTTCATGAACATATCTCCTTTTTCATCATGTTGAATTATATTGTAACGCAGATTGGTAAAGAAACAAATTATTCAATTGTTATTATTATATTCCTTCCTGCTATTTCACTTTTCCCCCATGAATTTAAAGTACCGGATAATTTTTCTAGTTAAGGGAAACATTATAAATAGTTTAATTTAATGTAAAAGGAGATATCGTCATGGATTTACATCATAATATGGAATTTAAATTAAGCGGAAACTTCCTGCCGAATATCAGTAATTCAGATAAGCTTAAAATTGTTGAAATCTCTGATAAAAGTATTGTTATCCAAATGAATAACTCAAAAAGAAGAGGTGTTTTCCCAAAAGATAGTTTCCATTACTGGATTAATCGAAAATCACTAATCGCTATACAAGAAGACGAGAAAAAAACATCATAAATAGTAAAGCAGAAAAAGGACCTGAGAAATCAGGTCCTCTTCACTTGGTTCATCTTATAACCAAGCAGCACCAACGATAATCAATAGAATGAACAATACAACGATTAACGCGAATCCTCTACCATATCCATATCCTCCACCATATCCGTAACCACATTGACCATGACCATAACCATATCCGTACATAAAAATTCCTCCTTTATATAATAATTGAAATCAGCAGCAAACTAATATACAACGTAAGCAGAGCCCACAATAATTAGCAGGATGAATAACACAACGATCAAAGCAAAGCCACCACCGTAGCCATAACCTGGAGTTGCACCACTCATTTACAACACCTCCCTTTCGTTGTACTAATACACTATGTATATAGGTACTTGTCTGTAAGGGCGGATGCACAGTTCCTATAAAAAATTTTTTTATTTCAATGAGCATTAAGGATCAACACATTTTGTTTGCTAATTTGTTAGAAATCGTTTATGAATAAAGAAGGAATTCAATGTTAAACTGTATAGTATAAAAGTGTTAAAAGCCGATAGTTCACGTAAAACACTTTTCTAACAAGCCTATTTCTTATATGTAAAGGATGATTTGATGAAAAAAATAGTATTTCTTATTAGCTTTCTATGGATGCTTCCATTCATGGTCTCTGCCCATACAACAGTATCAAATTCCACCCCTGCGGAAGGTCAAGTAATTACAGAAGAATTATCAAGCATGAAAGTTGAATTTGCCGGTGAAATTGAAAAACAAAGTACACTTAACTTAAAGCAAAATGATACAGAAATTCCTTTAGATTCCGTTACAGTTAATGAAAAAGAGATTATTGGTACAGTTACTGCACCATTAAAAAATGGAAACTACGTCTTAACATGGAAAATAGCCGCAAAGGACGGACATGCAATGACAGGAGATATCCCATTTACTGTGGAAATTCCTGAGACAAAAAAAACTGAAACTGAAGACACAGAAGATACAGAGAGTGAAGCACCAGAACCCGAGGAATCAACAGAACAAAGTGATGAAGATATTCTTGAAGAACCCCAATATAACGGGACAAGCTCAAACGAAGATTCGAATACTTCAACATTTGCAACAGTTTCGGTCATTGTCCTGATTGTCTTATTAATTGGTGGAATATGGGTTATTTTTCGCAAAAAGAGGTAAAGTATGAATCAACTAATTCCAATTACAGAGTATGCTACATATATGCTCTTTTCTTATATAGTCGGGTATATCTTCTTACAATTTATACCTCAATTTAGCAAACCTGTTATTCAAGTAACAAAACAGAGTCTATTATTAAGTGTATTAGGTATTATTGTGTTAACTTTTTTACCTGTTGTTCAGGTAATTACTTTCTTTTCTGAGGATGGGTTATTTAGTTTAACTGCCTATTCTATATTAACTGAGTTTCAAGTTGGCATTGCCTGGCTCTACGGAAGCTTTTTCGCGGTTTTATTATGGATGACAATTTATGTAGAAGGTCCAAAGTATTTGCAGGCATTTTTTATCCTTGTCATGATTATTTCAGTTGGTTATGCAAGTCATGCTTCAACACTTGATGCTTTACCAGGCTTACTTTCACATTCCATCCATTTTTTAACGATCACCATATGGTTTGGTATACTTCTTCATGTTGGTTGGTTAGCAAAAGAGATAAATAATTTGCATGCATTTCTTCGATGGTTTACACCTTTATCGATCGTATTGATTGTCATTTTAACGATATCTGGGATCAGCCTCATGCTTTTTGTGGTTGAACCACGCGATTATACAAACTCATGGGTTCTGACATATGGACAGATGCTTTTACTTAAGCATATAAGTATTATTCCTATCCTTGTCTTTGGATTAATAAACGGATTTTTATCTCGAAAAACAAAGCATGATGAGAATTTCAATCCAATTAAATGGATACAAGCAGAAACATTTATCCTTATGATTGTTTTTTTTATTACAGGAGTATTAGGGACACTACCTCCTCCGCATCAAGTGAATGCAACATTTTTACAGGAGGGCCCTGCAAATTGGGTTGAGCCTATATTAGGGCTAAATATTCAAGCACCATTTAACGTGCAACTTAATATAGGTTTACAATCGATTGTTCTACTAATAATTGCTGTGTTATTTATCATGATGATGATTGTTAGTTTTTTCAAAAAAATTTCACCTATGTTTGCTTTAAGCTTTGGTATCGCCTTTATCATTGCTACCTACCTGGGTTTAATGTTTTCGATTGTTATTAACTAACAATCATCCATATAGGAATAGGGACAATTCCTAATTATCATTTTACAAAAGTTGACCAGTTCTTTAAGTAATATTAATTTTCTGAAAATATAAGCAGATAATATTAAAACACCTCTAATCATTGAATAAGAAAGCATTAGTTTGCTTATCCTAACAATGAAGGAGGTGTTTTAATATGGCACAAGACGTATTATGTGAAGTTAGTAGCTGCGTCCATAACATTAACAACGAGAACAAATGTGGTGCAACTCAAATTTATGTAGTGAATCATAAAGAAAAGAACGCTTCCACAAGCAGTGACACAGACTGTAAAACATTTGAACCTTCTGACATGTAATGCTATTAGAAGAGGCGACCGATTAGGGGTTGTCTCTTTCTTTTATAGTATTGAAAATAATTATCATTATTATTCATGTTATAACAATAAAATAAAAGCAGCTGATATTTTTTTCAGTCGCTTTTTATCATTAAATTATTCTTTTTTAATTATTTGATCACGATCATCTGTTTGTGGAGGCTCTTCAAGCCAGCTATGATTAATCATAATATTTGCGCCATCTTCTGCGTAAAGGGCAATTTCAGGTACTAAAGAGGCATACCTTAGAGCAAGATCTCTCCTAGGACTGCCTGACATAGAGGCACCATAATTTCCAATTCCTGCTGCAATCATGGCTGAAATATGAAACATCATAATCTTATCAGAAAATACAGGAACCGTCGAATCTGTAAGTGCTGTATCCCACGTCATTGGGGCAGGCAAATCCTCTTTCTTTAAGATATCACTAAAAAGATCTATATGTTTTTGAGCAATTCGCTTACCTCTTAAAAAATACTCTTTCACTTCTTTCCTTTTAGCAGTTTGTGCAAACCCCATAATTAACGTTTTCCCGATTGCATTTGTTTGAATATTATTAAATAGCATTGTAATTTCATGTGCTGTTAATGGCCTTTTATCCCCCATAAATCCTGCTAAGAAATGTTGTTTCCCCACAAAATCAACTTTATCAGGTACAGAGATATATGGAGGTCTTATATATGTCCCTTGCTTTAACATTATATCCCTTGTTAAATCTTGTAGTCCAACAGCTGTTTTAAGTACACTCTTAAAAAACGATACAACATCAGATCTAGTTGAAAATCCAATTGCCCCACTTGCCGCTGCCATCCCTAATATGGACATATTTCTCAAATATATAAGTGAAAAAGTATCAGAAAATAAACGAGGAGCATCCTTATTAACATCCTCTTTTGTAAAACCAAGCGGTATTGGGAACTTCTCTTTTTGAAATAATTCTCTTAGAAAAGCAAGATTTTTTTTCGAACCATCGAGTGTGAATTCCAAAACAGGACGAACCTCTTCATCTTCTACTTTTTGTAAAAAATGACTCACAACACATACAGAGGCTGTATCATTTATATATTGAGTCCATAACACCGACATTTCAGCAGCCGTTAATTGAATGTTTGTTTTTTTCTCCATTACGTACACCTGCTTTTTTTATATGTGTTATAAGTTTTCACCACCTTTATAAAATTATGTATTTTATAGAAATTCTTAGATAAAAAAAGCAGGACCCACCGTAAACGGGTAAGTCCTGATCATTTATTATCTGGTTTGACCATTTCCTGACATAAGAAATTTTACTGTCGTTAACGCAGGTAATCCCATTGGACCACGTGCATGTAACTTTTGTGTAGAAATTCCAATTTCTGCACCAAATCCAAGTGCACCACCATCCGTAAAACGAGTCGAGGCATTATGGTACAGAGCGGATGCGTCCACTAAATTCATAAAGATTTTAGCAGTATCTCTATTTTCAGTTACGATTGCTTCTGAATGCTTCGTACCATATCTTTCAATATGATCTATCGCTTCTTCCACACTCTCTACTGTTTTTATCGCAAGATCCAAGCTTAAATACTCATTAGCCCAATCTTCTTCATTGGCTAGCATAGCATCCGGAAAATAGGATAATGCTGTTTCATCACCATGAACTGTAATACCCTCTTCATTCAATGTGTTAATTAATTGTTCTTTGTTTTTATCAAGCCACTCTTTATGAATAATAGCTGTTTCTAATGCGTTACATACAGCTGGTCGGTCTGTTTTTGCATTAACAAGAATATTTAATGCTTTCTCAACTTCTGCTTCTACATCAATATATAAATGACAGTTTCCAACGCCTGTTTCAAGGACAGGAACAGTCGCATTGTTTACAACGGCATTGATGAGAGAGCCGCCACCACGTGGAATTAACACATCAATATGTTCCTTCATTGTAAACAACTGTTGTGTTGCTTCACGATCCGTACTCGCAATAAATTGAACTGCATCTTTTGGGATTTTTGTTGTGTTTAATGCTTCATGCATAACCTCTACAATTGCTTTGTTTGATGATAAAGCAGAAGATCCGCCTTTTAATAGAATGGCATTTCCTGATTTAAGTGCGAGTCCTGTTGCATCAACTGTCACATTTGGACGTGCTTCATAAATCATACCTATAACACCTAAAGGCACTGTCACCTTTTCAACCAATAATCCATTATCTAAAGTCCAATTTGATAATATCTTTCCTGTCGGATCCTCAAGTTTTGCTACTTGTCGTAATCCCTCTGCAAAATCAAAGATCCTCTCCTTTGATAAAGCAAGACGATCCATGTAAGCTGCATCATAGCCTTTTTCTTTCCCTAATTGTAGATCACGCTCATTTGCATGAAGAATGCGCCGCGTATTTTTCTCCAGGGTATCAGCTATAATATGCAATGCTTCATTTTTTTCTTCTGTCGATAATAAGCTTATTTTTTTTGCTGCTTTTTTCGCTGCTATTGCTTGTGCTTCAACTGATGTATGTTTTTCAATGACAGACATCCAATTCCTCCTTTTAAACTCCTACAGGTAATGATAATTCAAGCTCACAGACTAAATCATCAAAATGAACAACTTCTTGCCTTTGAATATCCCCATCTGTTATGCTCTTCATGTTTTCTAATTCCTCTGTCGAATAATTAACAACCCCTAGGCCAACTCTCTCACCCTCATGATCCAGGATTCGAATGACTGCACCTTTTTCAAATTGACCGTTTACTTGCTCAATATCTGATGAATAAATACTATGTTTATGATCAGCAATGGACATTTTGACATTTTGATTAATGACAACTTCTCCTTCCGGACCAGAATGGAAGGCAATCCATTGTTTCTTTCTATTTAAGTTAACAGTCTCATTTGTGACTTCAAAATATGTGCCCTTCGCATCGCCTCGGACTGCTTCAGTAAGAATATTAGCAATGCTTGCTTTCCCAAGAAAGGTAGAAATACCTGATGCCATTGCTATTTTGACTGCATCGATTTTTGATCTCATTCCACCTGTACCAACATTACTACCGGAATCACCAGCCCCCTCTTCGATTTCAGGGGTAATTTCATATACCTTTTCAAGTAATTTTGCTTGCTCGTTTTTACGTGGATCCGAATCATATAATCCTTCGATATCAGAAAGAATAATTAGTTGATCTGATTCAATTAAACCAGCTACTTTTGCAGACAATGTATCATTGTCGCCAAATTTCAATCGATCGACTGTCACTGTATCATTTTCGTTAACAATTGGGATAATCCCTCTTTCCAGCAGTACATTTAACGTATTTCTTACATTGTTATAGCGGGTTTCATCTGAAAAATCACTGCGGGTTATTAATATTTGAGAAGCCACATATCCGTGTGACAAGAATATTTCCGAGTACGCTTCAATTAATAAACCTTGACCAATAGAAGCTGCTGCCTGTTTTTCAGGTAAAGATGTCGGACGATTAATACACCCTAATTTTCGGTAGCCAGCTGCTACAGCTCCAGATGATACAAAAACTATTTCATGTCCTTCATCTTTTAATAATGCAATTTCATCTGCTAATTTCTCTAGTTTCCGTCGACTAATTTCACCGTGTCGACTTGTTAAGGAACTGCTTCCAACCTTTATTACAACCCGTTTTTTCTCATTTTCAAGGGTCGCCATTATATCACTCCTGAATCTTTTTTATCTCTATATTTAATCTATTATTTAGAATTGACTAAAAGACTTTCTTGGATTTGCTCACTTATTTCTTTTGAACGTATTGCAGCATGCTCAACAGCTTTGGCAATTGCCTTGCCTCCGCCATTCTCATCAAGTGCTTTTAGACCTGCTGCTGTCGTACCGTTTGGTGAAGTTACCTTTTCTCTTAAGATGGTTGGTGTTTCACCTTGTGCTTGAACCATATTTGCAGCACCTTTAATAGTTTGAGCAATGATTTTCCTCGTTGTCTCCACATCAAATCCAGCCTTTGCACCTTGCTGCTCCATATGCTCCATTAAATAGTAAAAATATGCGGGTCCGCTTCCTGCAAGACCTGTAAAGACATCCATATCCATTTCATCGATTGTGTAGACTTCACCGATGCATTCTAATAATGTTTTAGTTAAAATGACATTGTTTTCTGATGTTTCATGACCTGGGGATATGGCAGTAGCTGATTCACCGATAGCACTTGATGTGTTCGGCATGACTCGGACTACCTGCTGGCCAATATGAAGGTTTTGTTCAAGATATGTTGTTGTAATTCCAGCTAGTACTGATAATATGAGTTGGTTTGATTTGATATGTTGCTTGATTCCACTTAATGCCTGCTCAACATCTTTTGGCTTCATTGCCAGAATAATGACATCTATTTGGTCAAACTGTAAGTCTTCTAATTTACAACTGTTAATACCATAAATAGCTTCTAAAGCAGCTAATCGTTCTACATTTGAGCGGTTTGTGGCAACAATCTGATGTGTTGGAAATTTTTCTGATTTTACAAATCCCGATATCATTGCCTCTGCCATAGAACCTGCGCCTATAAACGCAACTGTTTTATCGTGTAGCATCTCATCTCTCCAATTTCGTTCGTATTTTTGTTCGTATTTTTGCTCACGTTTTAATACTAACACGATGATTTTCATAATCAAGGTGTTCAAGTAATGTTGTGAGTATTTCTTCCAATTAGTTAGTGTAAGCGTTACCATTTATCCGTATATTCTTTTAAAAGCGTCTCAGACGTCTCTAAGGCTTCTCATCCCCTTATATCAAGATTTGGTTTTTTAAATTTTCATACAATTGTCTAGTTGCCGGGTTGTTTGGATACATTGTTTTGTACTTTTTAAGAAGTTTTTAATCAGGACTTGTTTTTTCTTATTTTTTCATTAATTAAACCAATTTGGGTTCTTACTCCGATAACTTTAACCACTTAAAAACTACTATCTTCTATTAAATAATTTGAAAACCTTTCATTTTTTCGTTAACTATTATACAATTCCTAGTATGTACCTATGTCTTGAATGTTTCGTAGGATTGAAAGGAGTTTTTCAAGTTGAAAAAAATTTTACTAGCACTATTTGTTGGAATACTTTCTTTATCACTTGCTGCTTGCAACAATGATGAAGATAAAGCAAAAGAAAAGGAAAAGGAAACAGAAGAAAAAGCTACCGGAGAAGAAGAAGCAGCTGTTGATCCTGAGGAGATGCAAAAAAAGCTTGATGCACAAAAGGTAGAAGAAGATACAGTTGTTGCGATTGTAAACGGCAAAGAAATTAAAGGTAATGAATACAACGACGCTTTAAGTATGTCACAAATGCAATTTACTAGTATGGGACAAGACCCGACAACTGAAGAACTAGCAACACAATTGAAAGACTATACACTTGAAAGCCTTGTAGGACAAACTCTTATTATGCAGGAAATTGAAAAAAAGGGCTACGAAGCGAAAGAAGAAGATATTAATAAACAGTTGGATACCTTAAAGGCTAATTATGAAAATGATGATGCCTTTAATGAAGCATTAAAGGCAAATAACCTTACTTTAGATGAACTTAAGTCTCAAATTGCAGACACAGTAAAATATGATCAATATGTCAAGAATGACTTAAAGGTAGAAGAAGTGTCTGATAAAGAAGTAAAAGAATATTATGACAAAATGACAAGTTCTGGTGAAGAATCAGCAGAAACTCCAAAGTACGAAGATGTTAAGGATACATTAAAAACTAACCTTGAAGGTCAGAAAACACAAGAAAAACTTGCAGCAAAAGTAGAGGAGCTTCGTGAAACGGCGAAGATTGAGTTAAAATTATAAACAATGAATCAAAAACGGTTGTTCAAATTGAACAACCGTTTTTGATTTGCTATGTTAATTTTGATCACACTATTCACTTGTATAAAATGAGCTTAAATGTACACACTATCACTAGGACTTGTAGCTCAATGTGTAGAGCGGTCAACAGTTACACCGTTAACTTGTTGTACATTTTGTGGGTTCAAATCCCACCAAGTCCTTCTATTCCTCACCTGCGATATTCACAAAGATATCCTCTACAATAGGTTCTTTTTCGATTAATCCTGCATCCTTCAACCATTTAATTGTCTCTTCCCATTGTTGTTGATCCTGACTACCAAATCCTTCTTCTGATTTCATCAGAGGCAATAAGATATCTAAGCTCTGAACTTCAACATCTTTTACCAGCGGAAAGTTCGAATCATCTTGGTTTTTTAATAATATCTGTAAGGCTTCATCTGGATTTTCTGCAGTAAATTCATATCCTTTCGTTGCAGCTCTCCAAAAAGCCTCGATTGATTCCTGCTCTTTTTCCCATGTTTGATCACTTGTTACCGCTACGAGCTCATAGTAGTTTGGCACTCCATACTCGGTGGGATTGATGTTACGAGTTTCATGACCCTCATGAGCCAGCACTGGTACCTCATGATTAATATATGCACCAATGACCGCATCTACTTTCTTACTGACAATAGAAGAGCCCAGCTCAAATCCGACATCAATCATTTCAACTTTTTCAGGGTTTCCTCCATCTGCTTTTACCATTGAATTTATTAGAGATTCATTTAGAGGGATTCCCGGAAATCCCACAGTTTTCCCTTCTAAATCCTTCGGAGATTGTATCTTGCTATCCTCCAAAAAAATGACACGATTTAAAGGTGATCGAACGATTGCACCTATTGATTTTATCTTAACATCTTGATTTGCTCGAGCAATGATCACATCTGGTTGATAGGAAATTCCTAAAGTGATTTTTCCTGCAGCAGCTAAATTAATAGGGTCTGTAGGATTTGCCGGGAATTGAATATCTACATTCAGTCCTTCTTCTTCAAAGTAACCCTTTTCTTTTGCAATGTATAAAAAGCTATGAACAGCATTCGGATACCAATCAAGCATAATACTAACATCCTTTAATTCTTCTTTCCCTGCTTCTCCACCTGTATCAGTTGTACTAGTTGTGTTAGAACATGCTGATAAAATAACTAAACATAAACCTATGAACCATACGAAAGCTTTTTTCAATCTGTTTTCCTCCATTTAAGCATATTTTTTTCTATTAATGTTACGATAAGGAATAATCCAATTCCTACTAATGATAGAATGACAATTGGAGCAAAAACACCAGCTCCATCAAATTGAGTCATCATTCTTCTACTAAAATAGCCTAAACCCGCTTGAGCTCCAATCCATTCACCAATAGCAGCACCTATAACACTTAATGTAACAGCAACCTTTAACCCTGATAAAAAATACGGCACACACCCGGGAATCTGAAGCTTAAAGAAAATATCTTTTTTACTCGCTCCCATTGTCAATAGCATTTCTTTATATTCCTTGCTTGTTGCTTTAAGTCCATCATATGTATTTACCGTTATAGGAAAAAACGTAATAAGAATAGTCACAACAACTTTACTCCAAATCGAGTAACCAAACCAAAGAACAAATATCGGGGCAAGTGCAATAATTGGTATGGTTTGAGATGAAATAATCAAAGGATATAACGTTTTTTCAACCGTACTACTTACACTCATCCAAATTGCCATACCTACCCCAAAGAAAATCGATAAACTTAACCCTACGATGATAATTAGAAAGGTAGCAGGTAAATGCTCTAAAAATAATGGTTCTTTTAGGTCCCAAATTTTCACAATTACATCTGTTGGAGTAGGAAGGATAAAACCCATATCCAGCAATTCTGCACCTATTTCCCAGATGACTAATAGCAGGATGATTAGACAAAATGATGCACCATATTTATGTATCAATTTCATAGTTTCTGCCTCGTTCGCAACTCATCCAATAGTTCATCTTTTAATTGGAGAATCTCTGGGTGATTCAAGTCTTTTATATTTCTTGGTCGAAGTAACGGAATCTTTATTTCTTTTAATTTCGTTGTAGGTGATTCAGAAAACACAAAAATACGATCTGATAAAAATAATGCCTCATTCACATCATGAGTAATAAACAAAATCGTTTCGTTCCGCTTTTGCCATTGAGCTAATAACCATTCCTGTAATGATAATTTTGTAATCGCATCTAATGCACTGAAAGGCTCATCAAGTAATAGAATGTTAGAGCCGCTTAATATTGTTCTTAAAAAGGATACACGTTGCCTCATTCCCCCTGATAAATCACTTGGAAAATGATTTTCCACTCCTTTAAGACCAAACTCATCTAATAGCATGATCACTTTTTTATATGCCTCCCGCTTTTTCAAGCCTTTAATCTCAAGTGGGAGTGCTGCATTTTCTACAATTGTCCGCCAAGGTAAGAGTAAGTCTTGTTGAGGCATGTATCCTACCTGTCCCAGTCTATTGATAACAAGCTGATTCCGCAGGAAAATCTCACCTTCACTTGGTTGTTCCAATCCTGTGATTAATTTAAATAATGTACTTTTTCCAGATCCGCTTGGCCCAAGAAAACTGATAAATTCTCCCTCATATAGTTCCAAATTCAGGTTTTTAAGAATCGGCTTTTGTAAGGCATCTTTTTCGTAATGAAAACTAATATTATTAAATTGGAGTATTTTATTAGCCATTATTTGGCCACATCTCTTCATGATAAGCCATATCCCAAAACATATATTCAAAGCGAGTAGTATTCAGAAAGATTTCTTCTAATTTACGTAACTCGGCTTCTGGTTTCCCTTTTGCATGCTCATCCATTAAATCAATGCACCAAGTGGCAAGCTGACCAAACTCAGCTGATGCATACATTGTAATCCATTCACCGTAGAATTCATGGTCACACGCGTCCTTCTTTTTTGCCAAATCCTTGCCTATCTCCCAATAGCTCCACATGCATGGAAGCAAAGCAGCAACTAACTCAGCAAGTGTTCCGTTTTGACTTACATGTAACATATAATGCGTATAGGCAAGAGTTGTTGGAGAAGGTTTTGCTTCTTCTAGTTCTTGAGTTGTGATCCCGAATTTTTTCGCATATTGTCTATGAAGTTCCATCTCTTCACTTAATGTAGAATGCAACAATTCAGCAAAGCGTGCCATTGTCTTCACATCTGTTGCTTTAACTGCACCTAATGCAAATACCTTCGCATATTCAATTAAGTACAAATAATCCTGAATCATATAAAATCGGAACTTTTCTTTTGAAAGTGTTCCATCTCCCATTCCTTGAACAAAAGGATGAGCATGATTTTGTTCCCAGATAGGCTTCACTTTATCATAAAGTCTTTGACTAAATTTCATTTAAGACATTCTCCTTCTCTTTTTTATCTGTATGACTCCACTCATAAATAAACATTAAAATCGATTTTGTGAATTTAACTAATTCATCTATAGACAATTGTTCGTTTACAGAATGGGCATGATGCAATTTTCCCGGTCCATATATAACTGTCGGGATTCCTGCCTCTGCCAACCATCCCCCATCTGTTACAGTTGGAGAAACATCTACATTTGCTGATTTTTGTAAGACTGACTCATGTGTGGAAACTAATAGCTTTACAGCAGGATGGGCTGGATCTACTTCTAATGAGGGAAAAATCTCTCCATAATCAACAATCATTGATTTGCCACCCCATACAAAGTGTGGTGGATGATCTCTAAGCCACGGATCAGACTTTGCAACATGCAGAATATGCTCTTCAATTTCCTGAATAATCTTTTGATGTGATTCGTTCGGATAATAGTGAACCGTGATCCATAAACGACATTCATCAGCTATAAACGCAGCATTTCGTCCACCTTCAATTACTGCCGGATTAATCGTATTTGTGCCAGGTAAAAAACCAGGATAGCTTTTTGTCACAGCCCAATGACGTTCAAGCTCCTGAAGTCCTTGAATAATCTTTGTCATTTTTTCAATTGCACTTGCTCCAAAAAGATTTCCACCTGCATGGATCATTTGACGTCTTGTTGCATCATGATAAGTTTGTGAGCTTTTGACTGTAATCCATCCAGTAATAACTCCACCTTGACCTTGAATATGTAAATCACTTGTATCAACAACAACAGCGAAATCAGCTGTATATCCTCTATTGCAACATTCTAAAGTCCCAGCCTCTCCTACTTCTTCTCCAATGACAGATTGAAAAATCAGATCACCGGGAAGTTCAATACCTTGCTCATGTAATAATTGAATAGCAAACAATGCTCCAGCCAATCCACCTTTCATGTCTGCCGCACCGCGACCAACAATCACCCCATCTTTTACAATTGGAATAAAGGGGTTCGTTTCCCATTGCTCATCTTCATGCACCTCTGCTACATCAATATGTCCATTAATAATTAAGCTTTTATAAGAAGCAGACTGAGTGCCTTTCTTAATACCAACAACGTTTGGATCATTTGGATATACATCCCACATATCAATAGAAAAACCTTTTTGCTTTAAAAAATCCGCAATGAACAGCTGTGCTTCCTCTGTATTTCGAGCCGGCGGTGCCGGGGTTTTAAATTCAATTAGCTTTTGAACGAAAGAAACCAACTCGTCTTTACGGTCATGAACACTTTCAACTAATTGTGTAATCGATTTTGTCATGCTACCTCTCCTCCCTTTTTCCAAAGAACAAAAGCGCAAGCGCCTTGATCAGCCTCGGGCAAATAAGACGCAAAGGAATAGAAGACGTTCTTTGTCTTCAATTCCTTTGTGGCTAGACCCTAGAGGGCTAGGCGCTGGAGCTGGATGTCGCGCACTTATCAACAGTTCAAGAATTTTATAATTTCCTAGACGATAAAAAACCACTTCTACTCGAGAAGTGGTTTGAATGGCATAAAATAATGGTAAAACCTATAGCATCAAGTCTATAAATCTACCAAATATGTACTCAAACACCTCTTCCCTCCGCTAGTATTATCTAGATCAGGTAATAAGGGTCAAGGCTTTTGCCTCTCTCAGCTTTAACAGCTCCCCTAGTGGTGAATCTATTGATATAAAATTAGTTGATTCTCATTATTTTTAACATAATCTTTCCTTTTTGGCAATGTTATATTGTTATGGAGTAGCTGAAAAATGATCTTTTACAGCTTGTTTTTGATCTAATATGTGAAACAAAAAACCAAATAAGGAGGCTAATATTTGTTGGAATAACATCCCCAGTACAACGGGTACCGCAACAGCTGCCGGAAAATACTGAACAGCAATGACTGCACCGGCACTAATGTTGCGCATACCGCCTGTAAACAACATCACAACCTGTGTCTCCCTGTCTCTTTTAAGGAAAATTCCTAATCCCCATGCAATAACATACCCTAAGCATGCCAGAAAAAACACCGTTAACGCGATTAACATTAATTTAACACTAAATTCTTTTATATAAGGAGAGATAACAGCTCCGTTAATCATAACGACAGTGGCAAGAGCAAGCTTTGAAAACGGTGCTAATGTTTTGCCAGCCTTTACACTTTTCCCTTTCGTAAGATGATTTGTCAACATACCTAGAAGCGAAGGAATAACAACCATAAAGAATAATCCATACATAATATCCATGACATTAATTTGTACATTTTGACCAACAAAAAGAGATAGTGTAAATGGCACTAAAAAAGGTGACAGCATGGTATCAAATAAAATAATGGATAAAGCAAGTCCAATATTCCCTTTATAAATTGTTACCCATATAAAGCTTGTAATTCCTGTTGGAATGACAGAAGCTAAGACAAAACCGGTAATTGTTAAATGATCATTCGGATAAAAACTTTGGCCGACTAACCAAGCAATTAAAGGCATAATTAAATGCAATAACAAAATAATCACAAATAATGGCAGGGGTTTTTTAATGACTCCTTTAAGTGATGAAAAATTTGACCCGAGACTGCCTGATAACGTCATAAAGGCAAATAACCATGGAATGAGAAATGTTAAAGCTAACAGCTTATCTGCCAGTAACACACCTGTTACTACACTGATTGGTGTAATGATAGGCATCCACTTTTCAAGCTGTCGATTTATTTTATTTAGCATAATGCATTCTCCTATTTGGAAAAAATCATGATGAAAACTATGTCTATGCAATTGTACCAGAAAGTAGAGGTCTTTTGTGTTTTCAAATGAATATGATCTACAAAATGTAAAAAGTTTCTATATTTTTCCTTCTTTAAATTGCGATGATTTACGAAATTTTACACAAAATAACCGTAATGAATGCTTGCAATGGAGTTGAAGGAAATTGAAAAAAACCTTAGTTATCTGCTTATTTCTTTTATCCCTAACTTATAAACATACATATGGAATAACAGGGGATAAGGCATCTGTTCATCCCATTAGCTTTGAACCTGAACTACCTAATTGGGAAGAAGTGAAGAAAGTAATACCCCGTCAATCTACGTTCACAGTAATTGATGTGGATACTGGAAAGAAATTTGATGTTCAAAGAAGAGCTGGAAGCGGTCACGCCGATGTACAACCTTTAACAAAAGAAGATACTGTTATTATGAAAGCAATTTATAACGGCAATTGGAGCTGGCGGCGACGTGCGGTTCTTATTCAAGTCAAAGACCGTCTTATTCCTGCTTCAATGCATGGAATGCCACATGGAGCTGGAGCACTCCAAAATGGTTTTCCCGGGCATTTTTGCATCCACTTTTCAGAAAGTAAAACACATCGAACAGGTAAACTGGATTTGTCACATCACATTATGATCTTAAAGGCTGCAGGGAAATTTGATGAATATATCACAACACTGACACCTGAACAATCATTAGAAGTATTTCTGTTAACTGTTAAAAACAATGATAAAGAATTAAGTAAGAAAATGGTCTTATCCAATCATAGAAATCTAAATCAATCATTTGTATTTTTAAATGATATAGAAGGAATGCAATGGACAGTAAAAGAGACAAGCCAAGATGCTCCACTCTCTCTATCCGAAAAAGTCTCTGCTGATATGAAAATTTACTTAAAGACTATAGGTCCAGTGAAAGTGAAACAAACCTTTACCTTAGTGAGAATTTCCCCGTTTTCTTCATGGAAGGTTATAGTTGATCCTTTCTTGGAAAAAATACCGAAATCCTAGATCCGGGAAGAAATCGGAGGTTGAATTTATTTGTATATGTTACTTGCACTATTCATGCTGATCGCACAACCTGTAGAAGTATCAGATAATCTGTCGATCACTTATGAAGGAAAAGAAATCAAATCATTGCATCGTTCTGAAGTTGCTCTTTCTCCTTTTCATTATGATTTTATTGATGAATCTAAATTTATTGAGTTAACTGATTCATTAGAATCCAACGTATTCAGAGAACCAGTAAACGCGTCTCTAGATCATCATGGACGACTAATTAGTGAAAAAACGGGGCTGAAATTAAATCGTGAATTGTGGAAGAAAACATTTTATACACGCTATTTTTCCGAAGGTCCTGCAACAATTGAATTACCAACAGAAACACTTTATCCTAAGGTAGATGGTGAGCTCCTTTCTTCTATTAAGGAAAAGATGGTTGGTCAATATATCACTTTTTTTAATAGCAGAAATGGAGAACGAACTCATAATATTAAATTAGCGTCAGATGCTATAAATAATTATGTTATCTTTCCCGGAGAGATTTTCTCGTTTAATGCAGTAGTAGGTAAAAGAACAGTCGAAAAAGGATACTTACCAGCTCCAGTAATAGTTAGAGGAGAATTATCCGAAGGGATTGGCGGGGGAATTTGTCAAGTATCATCAACCCTTTTTAATGCAGTAGATAAAGCAGGTGTCAAGATTCTCGAGCGATACTCTCATAGTCGGAAAGTTCCATACGTACCTCCAAACCGGGACGCGACTGTTAGTTGGTATGGCCCTGATTTCACATTTAAGAACGAATATAATCAACCTTTACTTGTCCGTTCCAAGGTAATTGGTGGACAGCTTATTGTCACTATTTTTTCTTCTGATACGATTCAAATTAATTAAAGAAAAAGGATCAGGTCTCCCCTCTACCATGAGCTCCTGATCCTTATGTTTTACTTTCTAAAGGCTTTCAGCCCTTCATTTAGTGATTTTGTCTGGTTGTAAACTTCTTTATATAGAGTAAAAAGTTCTTTATATTTTTCCACATTCTCTGGAATTGGTTCATATGTTTTCTCAGGCTGAATGAAGATATCAGCAATTCCTTGTAATGATTCAGCCCAACCTGCTCCATATGCCGCAAGAATGGCAGCACCTATACCCGGTCCTTGCTCACTTTTTAACTTGATAATTTTAGCGTTGAAAACATCTGCTTGAATTTGCAGCCATGTATCATTTTTTGCTCCCCCGCCTATTGAAATTACACTTCCTATTTCTTTTCCACTTTCACGGAAAATATTTATTGACTCATTAAGTGAAAATGTAATTCCCTCTATAACAGCACGAGCAAAATCCTTTTTCTTATGTGATCCTTCCATTCCAATAAAGCTGGCCCGTATCGTAGGATCGGCATGAGGAGTTCTTTCACCTACCAAGTATGGAGTAAACAGCAAACCATTTGATCCGACTGGTACATCTCCAATCCCGTCTAACAATGCTTCAAATGATTCATTCTCAGCAAATACATCCTTAAACCAGCTTAAACTATATCCAGCTGCGAGTGTAACCCCCATGGTATAGAAGGCATTTTCTTTTCCATGATTAAAATAATGAACTTTTCCTGAAAAGTCACGATCATTACGTTCTTCGTATGATAGTACAACACCTGATGTACCTACACTACAAAGGGTATTACCTTCCGATAAAATACCGGAACCAATTGCTCCACATGCATTATCAGCACCACCTGCAAATACCTTTGTTTCTGTTGAAAGACCGGTTTGTCGGGCATATTCCTCTGTAATTTGACCCACACATTCATGTGATTCAACCAATGGAGGACAAAAATCAATATTCAGTTCGAATAAATCACAAATATCTTGACTCCATGTCTTCTCTCCGACATTTAACAATAATGTGCCTGCCGCATCTGAATATTCACTATGTACCTTTCCAGTCATACGAAAACGAAGATAATCCTTCGGTAGCATAAATAAAGCTGCTTTTTCAAAAATTTGAGGTTCATGCTCTTTAACCCATAAAATTTTAGGTAGTGTAAAACCTTCCAATGCCGGATTTTTTGTTATGTCTAGTAAGCGCTCAGTACCGACAACCTCATAAATTCTTTGACATTGATCAGTTGTTCTTACATCATTCCAAAGGATAGCATTTCTTAAAACTTGATTGTTGTTATCAAGAAGAACTAGTCCATGCATTTGTCCTGAAAAACTAATCCCTTCAATATCGGCCACATTACCTTTGAAGTTTTGAACAAGTTCGGCAAGTCCTTCTCTTGTTTTTTCAACCCATTGCTCGGGCTCCTGCTCACTGTAACCTGACTTTTCATGAATCAAAGGATAGGATTTTGAAACTTCTTGTGCGATTGTTCCTTGCTGATCCATTAATATCACTTTTACTGCACTTGTACCTAAATCGACCCCAATTACATATTTCATATTGTCTCCCCCATTGTTTCTTATTTATCAAAATAAATATATACTTCTTATCAACGGTATAAATCTAGCGTAAGTAAACCCTTACAATACTGATCTGTTGACATTTCTACTACTCCAAAAACTAGTTAAAATTATATCATTGGGAGCAAAGTTTGTCTATCCATTAAACTAAGTTTGTACTATAATAAAAAGTAGAATAACATTGAAAATAGGTGAAGCATTTGAAGTCGATTACTTGGAATCAGCAAGTTGTAAAGAAAAATAATACATCGCTTGTTTTTCAAACGATTACCCAGCAGGAGCCCATTTCAAGAGCAGATATTGCCCAGCAATCTGGATTAAATAAAGCAACAGTCTCCTCACTTGTAAATGAGTTGTTAGAAAAAGAGTTAGTTTATGAATCTGGTCCAGGTGAATCTAGTGGTGGACGCAGGCCGGTTCTCCTTCACTACCATGCAACAGCTGGCTATTCAATTGGAATTGATCTAGGCGTTAATTATATTCTGGGTGTTGTCACTGACCTAAAAGGAAGTATTGTCATTGAACATCATGTGAAAGTGAAAAATACTGATTTTCTGGCAGTGAACGAACAGATTAGAAATATGATTATTTTTTTAATGAAAGATCTACCAAAAACACCTTATGGAGTTGTTGGGATCGGGATCGGGATACCAGGAATTGTCGATAAACAAGGAAACATCCTCCTTGCACCAAACCTTGGTTGGAAAAATTGCGAAATAAAATCATTATTAGAGGAAGAATTTCAGTTACCGGTTATCATTATGAATGAAGCCAATGCAGGAGCATATGGTGAAAAGCAATTTGGTGTTGGTCATGATTATAAAGATATTGTGTATGTAAGTGCAGGGATTGGAATTGGTGTTGGTTTAATTCTTAACAATGAATTATACCAGGGCCTTAATGGATTCTCTGGTGAGCTCGGTCATATGGTTATTGAAATAAATGGTATTCCTTGCAGATGTGGCAGTAGGGGCTGTTGGGAAACATACGCTTCTGAGCATGCACTCCTAAAACGAGCAGAATCAGATATTAGCCTAGAAGAATTAATTACCTCGGCAAAAGAAAAAGACGAAAAGGCTATATCACTTTTTAATGAAATTGGAACTTATCTCGGCTATGGAATTAATAACATTATCAATACTTTTAATCCAGAGCAAATCATTATTGGTAATCGATTAGCAATGGCCGAAGAGTGGATAAAACAGCCAGTTTTAGATATTGTTTACTCTCAATCACTCTTTTTCCAACAACAGGATTTACAGATTGATTTTTCAAAGCATTCTACCCACTCAGCTGCACTAGGTGTTGCAGCACTTACAACAGAGAGTTTTATCCATAGAGAATTACAGGAATTTTAAAGTTCTTGCTTCTCTGAAACGACTCCCTCTTAATAGTACAAAAAAATCCGGATTCCTATTGGAAACCGGATTGTTTGTTATAAAGGGTTTTGCCGCGATTGCCGCATCGTAAAATTATAGAGTTTTAAACCACCACTCCTACAAGTGGGTGTTCGCAGAAGGTTTCGTATCGTCCTCAACATAATGGAGGCATGATATTCCGACTTCAATGTAAAACTCCCTATTTCAGCTTAAAGGTTAAAACTTTATAAAGGATGCGTACAGCGCAGCTTGTATAGTTATAATACTAGAAATAATAGATGAATGCAATAGGATATTTTGACATTTTTTATGTTCATGTTGATTTTATCGTTTCGATTAGTAGCTTCATAAGCTCTTCTGTAGGTAGTACACTTTCTCCTCCTCCCTGGACAAAAGAAGGTCTTCCTCCTCCTTTTCCATGAATCAATGGTAATACTGCCTTTAACACTATGTTCAAATTAATGTCTACATCATCAGTACGTGCACAAACGATCAGAATTTTATCTTGTTGCTTACAAACAAGAGTAACGATAAGGTTAGATCGGGTTGTTACCAGTTCCTTCGCAAGATTTTGCATGTCATCGATTGGTCTGTCCTGAAAAACTGCTTTAACTAAAAATTGTTCAGATAAGGGTTCTGCTTTCAAAAAAAGCTCCTTTGCTTCAAATTGAATAGCCTTTGTTGTTAGTTCATCAACTTTGTCTTCTAAATGTTTTGTTGTTTGCAGAAATCTATCAACTGCCACATTTAATTGTTCCTGTGGAGCACTAAGTTGTGAGCTTAGTTTTTGAATGATTTCATGCTTCTTATTCAGTTGTTTCAGTACTCTATTACCACAAACAAAATGAACACGTACTAGCTTTTTCTGTTTTTCAATATGGAGAATCTTTAAAGCACTGATCTCACCTGTAGATTTCGGATGTGTACCACCACAGCCGTTATAATCAATTTCGGGAATGACTACAATGCGAATATTTTCAGAGACAGCCAGTTCTTTACGAAGAGTATATGTCAATAATTCTTCAGTATCCTTAATCCACTTCGTATGAATAGGGCGATTTTCCAAAATAAGTTGATTTGTTAACTCCTCAGCCTTCTGTATCTCTTCGGTTGTAAGAGTTTTAGTATCAAGATCAATTGTAGACAGTTCCTTTCCGAGGTGAAAACTTTTCGTTTTATACCCAAGCTGATCCTCAAAAACTGCTGTTAAAAGGTGTTGTCCTGCATGTTGCTGCATATGATCAAAACGGCGATTCCACTCAATATGACCAACAATAGCTTCCATTTCTGTTGAAGGTCCTTCAAGGTAGTGTCGCAACTCTCCTTCTACTTCTTCTACATCTATAACACTGTTTCCATTTATTGTTCCAGTGTCATGCGGCTGTCCCCCTCCAGTCGGATAGAAGGCTGTTTCCTTTAAAACAATATAATTTCTACCATTATCATCGATCCCTTTTTTCACTACTTCTGAGTTAAAAGACGTTTGGTAGGCATCGTCATAAAATAATTTTCTCGTCATATATTAACACTCACTTTAATAGAGATTTATTTTTACTATAGCATAGATTCAGCCTATACTAGAAAAACTATATACAAAGGGGGGAATGTGATGGCAAAGCGAAACAAGTTACTTGTCCCTGAGTCGAGAGAACAAGTAAATCAATTAAAGGCAAAAGCAGCAAACAGTAACACTGCAAATGAAGCAAAATTTGAGGCAGCAAAAGAGCTGGGAATTCCATTAAGTGATGGAAATAATGGGGATTTAACATCTAAACAAGCCGGCAAAATAGGCGGAAAGCTCGGGGGCAATATGGTTCGAGAAATGATAAAATTAGCAGAACAGCAGTTGAAGCAGAAATAAAGTAGAAAAAGGATGAAATGTTTTTAACACTTCATCCTTTTACACGTTGTTATTTTAATTGTAATAACTCATCAATTTCTGTAACTGTTTCATTCGGGTGATGATGTGTTTGTGGTTTTCTTTTTCGGTGATTGAACCAAATACATTTCCACCCTGCTTCTATTGGTGGGACAATATCATTTTCCCATGTATCACCAATATATAGACATTTACTTGGAGTAAGATTTAATTTTGTTTGGACATATTCGAATACCCGTTTATCTGGTTTAGCAATCCCTATACCATCAGAGATAAAAATTCGTTCTTCAGGTATGATACGATCAATCCCTAAGGCGATTAATTTCTTCATCTGATGAGCAACAGGTCCATTTGTAATAACTCCAACAACCTTCCCCTTGTCCTGCAGAGACTTAAGAAGTGACGGTATTTCTGAAAATGGTGTAATTATCTTTTGCTCATATTCATAACGTTCTTGAATAGCTATGGCTTTTTCTTTTGATAATAAGATACCGAAGTCTTTACATGCAGAAGTTAGCCTCTCAATTCTAAGCTCTTCTAAATTAAGTGATCCTTTTACATGAAGCTTCCATAGCACATCACTATAATAGCGTACTTGTTTATAAAACGGTACGATTTGTGATTTTTCCAGTTCTATTTGCTGGTTTATTAACGCTTTTTCGAAAGGTAATAATTGATCATATAAAGTATCATCCAAATCAAAAAAGACAGCATCTGCACTTGTAAAACTATGCATGTTGATGCGCTCCAGTATGTTCATTCCAAAATTTCAACATCGTGTAGCGGCTTCTTATTTTATGAGCATTCTTAAGACTTTCGATCACTAACTGTTCGTCAATCCCTAAATCCAGTGGTTTAACTGCACCACCCAGCTTTCCTAGTTGATCACCCATGTAAGAACTTTCCGGTAATGAAGCTAAAACAGTTAATATCTCATCTCGGTTTTCTAACACTTTCAATAATTCGTCTGTTTTTCCAGCAGGAAGTGCTTCTAACTGTTGCTTACTAGCAACAAGTTCTTTGAATCTCTTTTTATACAAATCTAGAATAACCTGTGAAGAAACACCGACCTTAGCTCCATGCAATACCTGTGGTTTTTGTTGTTGAAGAAACTTCATTTCCCAAAAATGTGACACATGATGTTCACCACCTGATGCCGGAGATGAATGTCCGACGATTAGCATAGCATAGCCTGATTGAATCAAAGCTTCAATGAGAATCCTGATTCCTTTACGATCACCTTGAGCAATTTCATTAACATGATTTTCGCATTCTTTCAACGCATCTCTCGTTAATCTAGCAGATAACGGGCAATATGGCTCTCCATTTACCAGATGAGAAAACCTCCAATCCGCTAGTGATGTATACTTACCAATCATATCCCCAAATCCGGCAGCAATCATTTCTTTTGGAGCAGCTTGTAGGATTGATATATCAGCAAATAATGCAATAGGAGTTTGCATTTGATACGTGGTTTTCATTCCTTTAATAACAACAGGTGCTCCCATTGAGTTAAATCCGTCCACTGACGGTGCTGTTGGGACTGAGATAAATGGTTTTCCCATTTTATAGCTGGAGAATCTCGCGATATCATGAATTGTTCCCGCTCCAACAGCAATAACAACATCAGTCTCTTGTGGTATACCAAGCATGGCCTCAATTAATGAGACCTCATCAGCAACTACATCACCTTGATCATTTGGTTGAATAACAACAACTTGATGAGGAATAGTAGATTCGATAAGCAGAGAGGTAAGCTTTTCTCCTGCGACTTGATAAGTTGTTGAGTCAGCAACAACTGTTACATGTTGAAAGTTTTTTTCTGACAGATATGTTATTGTTTCTGTTAAGGCATTTTGGCTAATAACCACCTTTTCGATGACCACATCAATATGCTTGTTTCCACATGTACATGCTTTCGATTGTTCCTTTAAATCATTTAGTGTAATCACTACACATCCCCCTTAGTTTTCCGGTTTTCGGTCCAAAATCAAAAGATAAATCAAATTAGATGATTAGTTGTGATAGATCTTGTTGAATTTCGAATAACTAACTCAGGCTCATAGATTTTTTGATTATTTTCCACGATTTTTCTTTCGCGGTTTTCTACTGCTGCAACAATCCATTGTGCCGCTTCCAATCCCATCTCCGTTTTTGGATGAGTAACAGATGTAATTTTCGTTTCAGATGCTTCTGCCAGGTACGAATCATCATATCCTACAATTGAAATATCTTCAGGTACCTTTAATTCAAGTTCCCGTAAAACATTCAACACACTAATTGCTATTTCATCATTGTAGCAAACAATTCCTGTTGGCTTCTTTTCTTCTGAAATGAGGACATCTTTTAGTTTATTGACTAAAATTTTGTCTTTTTCTTCAGTGGTATATGTAATGATCATCTCGGGAAAAAACGAGATTTCATTTTCACGAAAAGCTCTAATAAACCCTTGCATCCTGTTTAACCCTTGAATATCATCACTTTTAAAAAGCCCAATTATTTTTCGATGACCCTGCTTGATCAAATGTTCAGTTGCTATAAAACCGCCTTTCTCATCGTTAAGAATGAGATGAGGGGGATTTAATTGTGGATAATATTGATTGATCATTAAATAAGGAATTTCATTTTGTTCCATTTGTAAATAGTAATGAAGATTAGGATTATAGCTGCTGCTTCTCGTCGGCTCAACAATTAACCCATCAATATTACGGCTTAACATTGATTCCAGACATGTCCTTTCTTTATCAGGGTTGTTGTCAGTACAAGCAAATGTTAAGGAGTAGCCGTGATCTGATAAATATGATTCAATTCCTTTTATAATAGAAGGAAAGATATAGTCTGTTACATAGGTTGTTATCACACCGATGTTTTTGCCTGTTGGGCTTGGATTTTTTTTCCGGCGTTGCGAGACAAAGGTACCCGCTCCCTGCTCACGGTACAACCACCCTTCATGAACTAGGTCACCAACAGCTTGTCTTACCGTGTGTCTACTCACTTCAAACAGTTTCACAAGTTCATTTTCCGAATGAATTTTTTCTCCCGGCAAAACCTTTCCCTCAGTAATCCACTCTTTGACTTTTTGTTTCACCATGCTGACTTTCGTTTGCTGCGCCATTCTGTCACCACTTTCAGCTTGTATGTTTCCGCACTAACTTATTCGTACAACTAATTTCATTATATACTATGAGACAGACATTTAAAATGACTTGTTGCGAATATTAGTAGAAGATGATTCCGAAAAAGTAAAAAGGGATCCGTATCAATTGACCGAATCCCTTTTACTTATTTAAGAAGCTTTATTTTTATTATAGATATCAAATGCTACAGCAAGTAGTAATACCAATCCTTTAATTCCTTGCTGCCAGTCAATTCCCAGTCCTAGTAATGACATCCCGTTATTCATGATTCCCATAACAAGACCGCCGATAATAGCACCAGGAACAGTTCCAATTCCTCCATATGCAGATGCTCCGCCGATAAAGCATGCAGCGATTGCATCTAGTTCAAATAAGTTACCCGCTTTAGGTGTTGCAGCATTTAAACGTGCTGCAAATAAAAGACCTGATAGTGCAGAAAGTACACCCATATTAACGAAAACCCAGAATGTCATGCGTTTTGTTTTAATTCCTGATAACTGTGCAGCTTTTTCGTTACCTCCAATTGCATAAACATGACGACCTGCTTTTGTTTTATTTGTAACAAATGTATAGAGAATAATTAAAACTCCGAGGATAATTAAAATATTTGGAATTCCCTCATATGTTGCTAATACATACGTGAAAATGTTTAAAATTGCCACAAGTCCAACAAGTTTTAAAACAAACATACCTGTTGAGGAAACTTCAACATTATATTTTATTTCTGTTCGTCTGCTTTTTATTTGGGTGAAAACATAAATAATTGATAAAGCAAATCCAATAATGAGTGTTAAAACATGGATTGAACCGCTTCCGATATCAGGGATAAATCCTGAGCTTATTTTTTGGAAAGACTCAGGAAATGGTGCAATGGATTTCCCTTCAAGGACAATCATCGTCGCACCTCTGAACAATAGCATTCCTGCTAACGTTACGATAAACGCCGGAATTTTCACATAAGCGATCCAAAACCCTTGCCATGCGCCGATAATGGCACCTACTAGTAATGAGATGATAACAGCCAGAAAGGTTGGAATTTCATAGTTTACCATCAAAATAGCTGATATTGCTCCAACAAAGGCTGCAACAGAACCAACGGATAAGTCAATATGCCCTGTAATAATAACTAATACCATTCCAATAGCCAGAACTAAAATATAGCTATTTTGCAAAATTAAGTTTGTAATATTTAGCGGTTTTAATAGTAACCCATCTGTTAAAACTTGAAACAAAATCATAATAAAGACTAATGCAATGATCATGCTATATTGACGCATATTGTTTTGAATTACTGATTTCCAAATTGAGTCATTGTTTAATCCCGGTGTTTTTTGTAGTTGATTTTGCGGTTGCATCATAACTACCTCCTTACCTTACTTTTTGTCATATAAGTCATAAGCTTTTCTTGATTTGCTTCTTCTTTTGTTACTTCACCAGTGATACTTCCCTCATTCATCACATAGATTCGGTCACACATTCCTAATAATTCCGGAAGCTCTGAGGAAATCATAAGAATTCCTTTTCCGGCCATCGCCAGGTCATTGATAATAGAGTAAATTTCATATTTGGCCCCTACATCAATTCCTCGTGTTGGCTCATCTAAAATTAAAATATCCGGTTCAGAGAAAATCCATTTACTTAATACAATCTTTTGTTGATTTCCTCCACTTAAATTTCCTGCCTTTTGATAGATACTCGGTGTTTTTATACGTAATTTCTTTTTATATTCTTCAGCGACCATAATCTCTTTATTTTTGTCTAAGATTGATTGCTTTGAGATTTTATCTAAGCTTGCTAGTGTAATATTTTGTCTAATATCATCCATTAGGATGAGACCATTTCCTTTACGATCCTCTGAAACATATGCCATCCCTTGGTTGATCGCTGATGTAACATCGTTAAATTCAACTTCTGCTCCATCTTTGAAAACTTGTCCAGTAATCTTCTTTCCATATGATTTACCGAAGATGCTCATAGCAAGCTCTGTACGACCAGCCCCCATTAGTCCGGCAATTCCTACAATTTCTCCCTTTCGAATGGAGATCGTAACATCATCGATAACTTTTCGATCTGAGTGTAAAGGATGATATACATTCCAGTTTTTCACTTCAAAGAATGTTTCTCCGATTTTAGGAGTTCGTTCAGGGTAACGGTTAGTTAAATCCCTTCCAACCATGCCTTTGATAATGCGATCTTCCGTAACATTGTCTTTTTTCACATCAAGTGTTTCGATTGTTTGCCCATCACGTAGGATTGTGATTGAATCCGCTACTCTTTCAATCTCATTTAATTTATGAGAGATGATAATTGCCGACATCCCTTGTTTTTTGAACTCTAACAAAAGATTTAATAGATTTTCACTATCATCTTCATTTAATGAAGCTGTTGGTTCATCAAGGATAAGCAGCTTCACTTCCTTTGATAACGCTTTCGCAATTTCGACTAATTGTTGCTTTCCGACTCCAATGTCATCTACCTTGGTATTAGGTGATTCGGTTAGGCCTACCTTTTGCAGTAGTTCACGTGTTTTCATCGTAGTGATATTCCAATTAATGACACCCTTTGAAGCAATTTCGTTTCCGAGAAAAATATTTTCTGCGATTGACAACTCCGGGATCAACGCAAGTTCTTGGTGGATGATGACGATCCCAAGCTCTTCACTTTGTTTTATATTCTTAAACTCACAAACAGAGTCTTTAAATAAAATATCACCTGTATATGATCCATGCGGATAAACTCCACTTAATACCTTCATTAAGGTGGATTTACCTGCCCCATTCTCACCGCAAAGAGCATGAATTTCTCCTTCTTTTACTTTTAGGTTAACGTTTTCAAGCGCTTTTACACCTGGAAACTCTTTTGTGATATTCCGCATTTCTAGAATGATCTTTGACATTTTTTCCACCTACATTCAATGTTTTTCTTTCGAATGATTGATCATTGTCCAAGCTGTTCTTCTGTATAATATCCACTATCAACTAGTACAGAGTCATAGTTGGTTTTATCAACAGAGACTGGCTTTAAAAGGTAGGCTGGAACGACTTTTTCACCATTGTGATATGTTTCAGTATCATTAACTTCTGCTTGTTCGCCGTTCAATAGGGCACTGGCCATTTCTACCGCCTTTTTCGCTAGTTCTCTTGTATCCTTGAACACGGTTTGTGTTTGTCTTTCATTAATGATTGATTTAATTGATGCAAGCTCTGCATCTTGTCCTGTTATAACAGGCATCGGCTGGTCTTCACTTCCATATCCAACACCACGTAAGGATGAAATAACACCGATACTAATACCGTCATAAGGTGATAGCACAGCATCCACTCGTTCTGATGAGTAATAAGCACTTAATAAGTTGTCCATTCTAGATTGCGCCAAAGCACCATCCCATCTAAGTGTTGCTCCCTGTTGAAATTTTGTTTGTCCACTTTGCACAACCAATTTACCTGAATCAATATATGGCATTAGAATGGACATCGCTCCGTCAAAGAAGAAGTACGCATTATTATCATCCGGTGAACCTGCGAAAATCTCAATATTGAACGGACCCTCTTCTTCTTTTAAGTTAAGTTTTTCTTCAATATATGTTCCTTGTAAAACCCCAACTTTAAAGTTATCAAACGTAGCATAATAATCTACATATTTACTGTGCTGGATGAGGCGGTCGTAAGAAATGACTTTAATGCCTCTTTTATTTGCTCTTTCTAACACACTTGATAAGCCTGAACGATCATCAATTGGTGCAATAACTAGTACATCAACACCCTTTGTAATCATATTTTCAATTTGTGCTGTTTGATTTTCTATTATATCTTCGGCATATTGTAAATCTGTTTGATAGCCAAGCTCTTCAAACATTTGCTTCATATTTTCGCCGTCCTTCACCCATCTTTCAGACGATTTGGTTGGCATAGAAATTCCAATAAATCCTTTTGACTCTCCTGCTGTCTTTTCAACTCCACATCCTGCCAGAGAAAAAATGATGACAAATAATAGAATTATTGATAACGTTTTCTTTCCCATGTAGGATTCCCCCTTTCTAAACGAAAAGTGTTCATTCCTTATAGTCGGAACTTCACTTCATTGCATTCATATATTTAATGAATTACTAAAAATATATCACCGCTTACATTTTTGGTCTTTTTAATAAATTAACTATTTTTATAATTATTTAACTTAATTTAAAACGCTTTCAATAATTCTTTTATTCTCATAAACTAACCGTCCTTTAATAAAGAGTCATAGGTAAAACTTATTCGTTCTATTGCGCTCCACTATAAAGTAATATTTATAGGCTACAATCTTTGAGAATACAGCTAAAAAATGAAGTTTGTAAGAGTTATATAAACACAAAAAAGGCAGATAAATTTTTACCTGCTTTTCATGTGACTTCTATTCCCATTTGTTTTCTGTATTTATTTGGTGAGACACCCATGACTTTTTTAAATGCTGTACTAAAGTAATGTTGTGTGTCATAGCCTACTTGTTCGGCAATCTCAACAATAGGGAGATTGGTTGTGTTTAATAAATGAATCGCCCTTTTTATTCTCATGTTTGTTACAAGGTTGACAAAGGAGATGCCTAATTCTTGTTTAATCGTTCTACTTAGATACACTGGTGAGACTTGCAAAGTATTTGCGACAAAATCTAAATTAATGGATCGTTCCGAAAAGTGTTCTTCAATATAATCTCTTGCCCTTCGGACGATAGGTGAAATGATAGACTCATTTTCTAAAGATTCCATACAATGCTTATAAGCCTCTGTTAAAGATGTTTGGCTAGAATTCACTTCCCCTACGGTAAAATGAATGGTCGTTTTAAGACTTTCTTTTAGTGTTTGTTCGGTATTCTCAAATAAATTTCCTGCATGGTCGTTCCATATGAATAAAATAAACATTCCCAACTCATCACGAAATAAGACATGATCAGCCGTTCCCAACAGTTCTTTTACTTGATCATTAAGTGCTTTTTCAAATTTCTGTTTCTCTTTTTCACTCATTAGCGGTTTATTTGCAAGGTATTCAGAAGCCTGGATGACAGCAATTTGTGTTGGAAAAGTTGGCGGTAGCTGTAAAAAAGAAAGCTGCCTTCTTACTTCCTCCTCAGAAAAATTCCCATGTAGCCACTCCTGGCAAAATTGCTCTCTGAAGAGCGATTTATTTCGTTCAATTTGTTGATTTGCTAAATCTAGATATTGTTTCTGTTGCAAGGTCTCTTCCAGCTCTTGTCGTACCCGCTCAAGCACTTCTCTTAATTGATTTGGATCAACAGGCTTTAAGATATAATCAACTACGTTTAATCTAACTGCTTCTTGCGCATAAGAAAATTCATCATGGCCTGTAATGATGATGATTTTACAATCAGGCAGCTTTTCACGAACTTGTTTAATTAAAGTAATTCCATCTATGATAGGCATGTTTAAATCTGCCAGAAGGATATCAACAGAATGTTTCACCGCTAATTCAAACGCTTCTTCCCCGTCCTCTGCCTCTCCTTTTACTTCCATTTGAAGTGATGCCCAATCTACTGATTCGCGAATCCCTTCACGAATAACCGGTTCATCATCTGCAATTAAGACGTGTAATAAATGATGATTCACTTTTTGTTCCTCCATTTGACCCTTTATTTCCTATGAATTGGCAGGCGGATAGTCACTGTTGTACCAACATCGGGAAGACTATCAATCTGTAATCCATAATTTTCTCCATATGTTAATTTAATTCTTGCTTGAACATTCATCATGCCATAGCCGAAATTAACCTTTTGATCTTGCTCTTTATAAAGAGAATCGAGTCTTTCATTTAGCATTGTCAGTTTATCCTTAGGAATTCCCTTCCCATCATCTGAGACCGTCAATAATAGACATTCATCAACCTCTTTTGCAGTTATTGCTATATGACCAGGTCCTTTCCGCTCTTTTATTCCATGGTAAATTGCATTTTCAACAATTGGTTGAAGAACAAGCTTTAGGATTTGAACATCTTGAAAAGCCTCTTTAACGTCAATAGAATATTTTAGTTTATCCCGATATCTCGCTTTTTGGATGCTCAAATAGCTTTGTATATGAGTGATTTCCTCTTTAAGATAAATAATATCATGCCCTTTATTGAGACCAATTCGAAATAATCTTGATAATGCTGTCACAACATCAGAAACATCTTCTGCTCCACGTTTACGCGCCATCCAGCTAATTGTATCCAATGTGTTATAGAGAAAATGCGGTTTAATGTGTGCTTGAAGACTTCGAAGCTCTGCCTCTCGTTTTTGGCGTTCTTGCTTTTCTGTTAATAATAGCAATTCATTTATTTTCATTATCATATGATTGAAACTTTTACCCAGCATGCCGATTTCATCTTGTCTCCCGCTTTCATATTGAATGGATAAATTTCCAGACTCTACCTCTTTCATCGACGACATCAACTGAAATATAGGCTTTGACATAGAGTTAGACAGATAATATGAGGCTGTAATCCCAAATAAACAAACAAAAAATACAAAACAGATAACATAAAAGTGGATGGTTCTGACCTCATATACGGATTCATCTGTAGAAAAAATGCCAACAGTTGTCCAATTAGTAAACGGAAGTTTTTGATAAATAAATTGAAAACCTTGATCATCTATTGTTTCAGAAAAGTCCCCCGAATCTTCTTCCTCTAATAAACGAGTTGGAGGGTTTACGACTAAAGGATTTGCCGGCGTGTATATGCTCTCTCCATTTTGATCAATGACCATTAAATAACCCGACTTCCCTAAACGGATATTTTTGGTTGCTTCAGCTATAACACGCAGTTTTAAGTCAATTAATACAACACCCATTACTTTTTGGGTTTCCGGCTCTAATATTGCTCTCACTACCGTCACAACTTCATCATCTTCATAATTTATATGACTTGTTATGTTCCTGTCCTTTGGATGACCGACAATAGTAAAAATCCCTTCGTTTTCAACCGCCTCTTTATACCATGACTCTTTTGACAAATTATTATCGCTCTTAGGATAAAGCTCATTACTGATAAATTGACCGTTGCTATTGACAACCAGTATTCCTGCAATTTCGGGATACAAAGTTGAAAGCCCTTGCATAAATTGTTTTATTGAATACCGTCCATCCTCAGTATTGGGTTGGGTGGAAGTTGTAAGAAACCTTTCGATCTCCGGATCCATTGAAAGTAGATAGCTCACATTTTGCATATTATTCATATATGATTCGAGTGTTTTATTTACTTGTCCGATCAATTGCAGGGTATGATCAGCTGCCTGTTTTTCTAAAATGCGTTCGACAGTATATCCTGTCAACAACCCTAACCCTATCGAAGGTACAATACTAATCACTAGTAATAACGCAATGACTTTGTGTTTGATTGATAGATTATTTAATTTATAAAAACGTTGTTTCATCACTTCATCCACTCATTCTTTCCTGAATCAGTTTGCATAATATTCTTGGATATTTTCTTTCGTCACGATCGACACACCTGTATCTACATAATCGGGTAGTTGTTGGTCTTTCTGAATGTCCAGTAATTCATTGTTTTGTTGAAACAAAAATTGAAGAGACCAATATCCCATATTCCAAGTTCCTTGTGCCACTGTTGCTGATATGGATCCTTCACGGATTTTATCTAAGGTTGGTTTATCTGTATCAAAGCTAATGACCTTCATTTCATTTTTATTTTCATCAGTTTGGATCGCCTCAGCTATTCCCACACCACCATTAGCTTCCGTTGCAAAAATCCCTTGTATTTCCGGGTCATTTTTTATCAATTTGGCAGTAACTTCTTCAGAATACAACTCATCACCTTTTCCATCCTTTATCGCAACAACATCCATCTCAGGATAGTCAGATTGAATTGTCTCCACAAAACCATTTGTACGTTCCTGATGATTCAGTTGATTTGGCAGAGTGATAACAGCTACCTTCCCTTTTCCATTCATAAGTTCCGCCATTTTATGAGCGCTAATCTCTCCTGCTGCAAAATTATTTGTACCTACAAACGAAAGCGCTTCACTTGAAGGTGCATCTGAATCAAATAAAACAACAGGAATCCCGGCATCCACTGCTTTATTTATCGTTGTATTTAATTTATAGGGATCGATTGCAGAAATAGCAATTCCGGCCGGTTTTCTCGCGATTACCTGCTCTAAAACAGTGATTTGTTCATGAACATCATACTGGGTAGCTCCGCGATACTCGACAGACACATCTAGCTCTTCCGCCGCATCTTCAAATCCTTTTATAGCACTCTTCCAATAATCGATTCCAGCTAAGAATGTAACCATTACATATTTTTCACTTCGGTCTCCCTGAAACCGTTCACTTGAATTTGGATTTGATAAACTATCCTTTAAGTGGAAATTATACAAGTAGAGAAAAAAGAGTAAAAATAAACATCCATAAACATATAAGAGCTTTTTCAAAAGTTTTCACCTCTAGATGTATAGAAATTACATTTTCGTTTGTGAGTTCATTATACATTTGTACGTACATTCTTGCACTAAAAATTAATGACAAGGAATATTTCATATTCTAATAAAACTATTTATACTCAAAAAAATCTGTTCAATTGAATTTTAAATTTAGTGAAACTTTCTAAATTGTCATACGTAATATTAAGAGGAAACATTAGCACAAAAAGTTGAGGTGGATAGATGAGTTTTTTCAGTAGATTATTTGGCAATAAAAACACAAATCAAAAGCCTGTAAAAGAACGAAATATGTTAAACCTTCAAACAGATGATATTGTCACATATGATTTAGAGGATTATAAAATAGTCGGAAAAATCAGCTATGATGATCATGGCTTTAAGTGGCATGCCTATCAGCTTGAAGGAACTTCAAAAACACTTTGGTTAAGTGTCGAAATGGATGATGAGCTTTATTTAGGAATGTATGAAAAAATAAAACTAAAGCTTCAGGAACCAATTCCTAAAAAAATTGAATTTGAGGGAGTAACCTATTATCTAGATGAATCAGGAACAGCTAGAGTAACAGGAATCGGCCGAAATCAAAACATAAATGGTATGGTATGCCAATATTATGACTATTGTGATGATGATGAAGAAAACTACCTGTCTGTAGAAAAATGGGGCAGTGAAATTGAAGTAAGCCGTGGATATGATATTGAGCAATATGAAGTGAAAATTATTGCAAGTAAATAGGAGGATATTATGTTTAAATTATTTAAAAGAGTAAAAACAGTTGTGGATTCAGAATTAAATGCCTTATTGGACAAAGCTGAAGATCCTGTAAAAATGCTTGATCAATTTATGAGAGACATGGAAACTGATATTAGAGAAGCAGAATCAGCTGTTGCAAAACAAATTGCCAATGAAAAAATGTTACAAAAGAAATTTGAAGACGCAGGGAAAATGGTTCAAAAACGTGATGAACAAGCGATTAAAGCCATTGAAGCCGGTAATGACGACCTTGCCAGACGTGCATTAGAAGACAAGAAAATTCACCAGCAAACACTGGACACATTAAAAGAATCATATGAACGTGCTAAACTTGATTCAGATACATTAAGAAAAAAATTAGACGAAATGAAAGCTGAATATAATGAAATGAAATTGAAAAAGGATTCTCTAAAAGCACGTGCAGAATCTGCAAAAACTAGAACAAAAATCAATCGCACTCTTTCAGGTATCGGCAGTGATGAGTCAAAACGCGGCTTTGAACGAATGGAGGAAAAAGTCCTTCAATATGAAGCTGAAGCAGAAACGAGTGAAGATATGAGATCTTCTAATAAAAGTTTAGATGATGAATTTGCTGCATTAGAAAACAATGATATTGATGATGAACTTGCTGCTCTAAAGAAAAAACTTGGCAAAGAATAAGGAATAGTTTGTAGAGAATAACACTCTTGACCTCCGATGCTTTCGCATTAGAGGTCTCTCGAGTTTTCAATAAAAGCTTACCCGGAAAGAAGGTGAATCAATGAAAAAGTCACTTCTTTTTATTTTTCTATCTTGTATTCTCCTTTTATCCGCTTGTGGAAGTGAAACACAAGGCTCAACTGGAGGGTCATTTTTTAAAGACGGAATTGCTGACTTCATTAGTAGTACATACATTTTACAAGACGTAGTCTCAAGTCAGGAACGCTCTCAAGAGATTTCTGAAATATATGTAGCTGAGAATAAGTCCATTGATGATGTGGCAAATGAATTGCAAGATTATGAAAAACCTAGAGAAGTTAGTGAGAAAAAAGATGACAAACAAGTTCTGATTTATCAAGATACATTTGTTATCTTAACACCTGATAAAGATAACTCAGCTAATACAATGGTTGAAATCTCCACCTATGACTTTGTACGCAATAATTATAGCCCTGATTTTTTTGATGGATTATTTGTCCTATGGCTATTAGACGATGTTCTTGATGTAGATGATTGGGGTAAAAAACAGCGTAATAAGTGCACCTCAAACCAAGATGATTGCTATCAAGGGTACAGTTCTTCCGGTGGATCATTTAAAACAGGCGGTACATCAACAGTAAGAGGTGGAACCTCATCTGTCCGTGGTGGCGGACCAGGTACTGGAAAATAAATTAGGAAGGGAATGAAATAATATGGAGCCTTTTATTTTAACGGCTGTTTATTTTATTATTGCAATAGCAATTGTACTTATTGGCTTAATTTTATTTGAATTTATGACGAGAAAATATAAAGATTGGGATGAAATCTTAAATGGTAATCATGCCGTATCCCTTTCAATTGGGGGAAAAATTGTTGGAATTTGTATTGTTCTAGCATTCTCTATTTATCATAGCGCAAGTGTTGTAGATACGCTTATTTGGGGTGCTTATGGTGTACTACTTCAGTTAATTGCTTATGTATTATTCGAGCTTTTCACTAGGAATTTTTCTGTAGAGGAACAACTACAAAAAGGAAACATTTCTGTAGGTATCATTAGTATGTGTGTATCAATCGGATTAGCCTTTGTTATTGGGGCATCGATTACGTAAAGAATATGAACAAGGAGACAGTTGTGTGATTGAACAGAATATCAAACAAAGCAAAGCGATCTATTGGGCTTCAGGAATCGTATCTGTCTGTGGAATCATTTTTGAAGTATTATTTGGTGCAGCTGGCTCTTACTTACTTGGTGATGGTGTAAAACAATACACCCTCACCATTTCTCTTTTTCTAACAGGCATGGGCATCGGTGCTTCCATTAGCGAGAAAGTAACAAAGAATTTAATCTTGTCATTTGTATGGATCGAATATCTAATCGGGATTATTGGCGGGCTTTCAACCTTTTTATTATTCGGAGTTTCTGCTTTTCTGGAATCAGGAATGGATGCGTTCTTTCTTTACTCCATTACGTTAATTGTAGGTGCACTAACTGGAGTGGAGCTTCCGATCTTAATTAGAAAAGCAAATGAGATTGGTGTCACTCTACAAAAAAGCACAGCAAGGGTGCTATTTTCTGATTATGCCGGGGGCCTGATCGGCGGGTTACTTTTCGTGTACTTGCTAAGACCGGAATTTGGGCTTGTAAAAACAGCTTTTCTTGTAGCCATCATTAATGTAGCCATTGCCCTGTGGATTTTACTCTATTTTAAAAAGGAAATAAAAACGTTCAAACGTCATTTATCAGCAGGTATTGTGATCTTCCTAATCCTTATTGGAGGTATTTTCTTTGGGGAAGAAACAGCTTTTACATTTGAACAAAAGCTATATAGAGATCCAATTATTTATACGGAACAAACTGATTATCAACAAATCATATTGACGAAGGAACAAGGAGATTTACGGTTATTTCTCGACGGACAGCTTCAATTTAGTTCGAGCGATGAATACCGTTATCACGAAACTCTCGTCCACCCTGCGATGAGTACAGCCAACAGAAGAGAAAACATTCTGATCCTTGGCGGTGGAGATGGTTTAGCTCTAAGAGAGTTACAAAAATATGATGAAGTAAAGTCTATGACTTTAGTTGACCTGGATCCAAGCGTCGTGGAGTTAGGGAAAACAAATCGGGATGTTGTTACCTTAAATCAAAAAGCATTTGAGGATAAACGAGTTCAAGTCAAAAACGAAGATGCCTTTCAATTTTTAAAACAAAATCGAGGAAGCCTCTATGACGTGATACTAATAGACTTGCCAGACCCAAATAATGAATCCTTAAATAAGCTATACACTCTTGAATTTTACCAGCTGGTACGCAATCGTCTGGCACCGGGTGGTTCAATTATGATTCAAGCAACAAGTCCAACCTTCGCAACAGAAGTATACTGGTCCATTAACAAAACCGTACAAGCTGCAAACCTTTATACAGAAAACCTCCACGTTGATGTACCAAGCTTTGGTGATTGGGGCTTTGTCTTAGCGAAAAGAGAAGAAGTCAACTTGAACGATGCTAACATAAATGTTGAAACGAAATTCTTAACAAATGAAGTTTTAGGCGGCTTAACTTCATTCGGCAAGGATATCGATCAGGAAATTTTAGATGATAAAGGAAACCAACTTCCAATCGATACGAATACCTTAACAAGGCCAACAATTATTGAAAAATACGAGAAGGCTTGGAGAAGTTATTGAGTGTAGTGCTCTTTCATACTTTCTCTTTTAAATTGTGAATACAAGAAAAAAACACAGTTCAGAGCCACTTCTGAGCTGTGTTTTCATTTTTCTATTTAAAATTCCGGTAAAGAATCAAGATTGTTTTCTTTGTTTCCATCTGGTTCACTTCTTAAGATATCGCGGCCGTATTTATGAAACACATCAACATGAGCGAGTTTGCCTTCCTTCGCTTCTGAAAGTGCCTGAACGTAATCCAACTGTCTGCCTGACTCTGTTTGAAAAGCAATTAAATCCCCATCATCATTCCTTTTCACTGCAACGATTCTCTCTTGATTCGGGCTCATCCCCTCAATAATTTCTGCTTGAATTTCATCTTGATTCGCTTGATTTTTGTACTGGTTAAATGCTTGTTCGAAACGATCCATTTTTATCACCTCATGATTTGTATGTCCAATTGAAGTGATTTTATTCAATAAGGCTATCATCGACACTCTACATGCAAAGGATAGCTAATAACAAATTTAATTGCCAATATAAATTTTCTTTATTTTTCTAATTCCTTTAAATCTAAGCTTTCTGTATAAGGCTTAATAAGTTCATCAAATTTCTCAAGCTTTTTGCTAAAACTATACAATACAACTAACGCACTTGATAAAGGTCTTGCTTCTGTATGTACTATTTTTTCTTTTTGATAAGTCAAATAAAAAACATCAAATGTTTGATTTTCCTCAGCTAAATTAATAGCTCCTTCTTTCTCATATTTTAGAGAAAAATTGACTTCTTTTATTTTTTTTGAAGAATTGCTTTTCCATCCACAAGATTTTTCTCTACTTTCCTTAATTCACTTTTAACAAGATTATAACCTTTGACTTTTTCAAATTTCCCTTTTACAGCAATATATAGTGCTAAAAGACCAATTTCTTTTGTAGAAAAGTTATCCAGTTTATAATTTTTATTTCTTGGGATTTCGTAAAGACACCATATTTGAGTGCCCTTCGTGTTCTCTATTTTAATACCAACATCAAGATTAGCACTACCTTCATTATTTTTTGGATACACATAAAAAATTGTTTCCCCATCCAACTCTTCCTTTTGAAAACAATATTCATCTAAGCTATTTACTAAAACACGATAGTTCAAATTTCAACCACCTTTTTATCTTATTCAAGGGAAAGAGCTTTATCCAATCAAGGACCATTAGTAATAATAATCACTATTCTATTAAATGTTTTAATATCATGATAGTTTTTCAATTACTTTCTTTTTTTTATAAACTATAATGTTTTTTATTTTCAGTAATTTCAACTTCCCTTTTTGAAACAATTTTTGAATAAAGATATTTATCCGTTTGCTCAAACCCCAGTTTCCTTGCTATTTCTATATTATTAGTATCTAATAATATATTTCCTTCTGACGATTTAGACGCTGGAAACTCATAGCCCATATAAGTAGCAAAAGGAGTTATATATACTAAATAGTCTGTTTCTTCTACAACCACAATTTTGCTGTAAACATTATTATTTTTACTTGAAGGTGTGAATCCAAGCTTACTATCATTAATATCATTGCTAATTAATTTGATATTATTTTCACCCTCTATAAATCTAAATTCCTTCCCTTTATACCCAGCGTATGTTCCTTTTCTCAAGAAACTCATCTCCTGTTAATAGTTGTAAACTCAAACTTTTGAACTTCTTCATCAAAGATTGCAACTAACTTTTCCTTTCCATTTACAACCTCATATAACTTGCACCATCTTTTGGCATAGTCCTATTAGTAAACTTATACTCTGGCACGGTAATACCATTTCTTGAACCTGTAAATCCATTTAAAGTACAAGGTGGACCGTCTGTGTTACTACCTCCAAATTTATCTCCATATGGTATTGTAATCATCAATTGCATTTGTTTTAAATCTAATTATTCCGTAAGAATTACCTTCATCAAGAAAAGGTCTATTTCCATTCCAATCCTTATAATCCAATCTTAAACTTTCAACAAAGTCTAAAACCCAGGAATTAACTTTTTTTAAAAAACTTTTTTAACAAAAAGACTATCATCCACATTTCACATGTAAATGATAGTCTTTTTAAAATTACTTACCAATATATAATATCTTCATTTTTTCTAATTCCTTTAATTCTATGTTTTCTTCATGAGGCTTTATTAGCTTATCAAATTCCTCAAGTTTAATACCAAAATTATACAAAACGACTAGTGCACTAGATATTGGTCTACCTTCTGTAATCATTATTTTTTCTTTTTGATGAGTCAAATAAAAAACATCAAATGATTGATTATTTTCAATTAAATTAATTGTTCCTTCGTTTTCCTTAAGTAGAGAAAAATAATTTTCTTTTATACTTTTTTGAAGAATTGTTTTCCCATCTACAAGATCTTTTTCTAGCTTCCTTAATTCATTTTTTACAAGATAATCGCCTTTGACTTTCTCAAATTTTCCTTTTACAGCAACATATAATGCTAAGTGGCCAATTTCTTTCTTAGAAAAATTATTAAGTTCAAATTTTTTATCTCTTTGAATTTCATAGAGGTACCATTTACCATCAGAGCTCTCTAATATAACGCCAACATCAAGATTTGCACTTCCATCATTATTTTTGGGATATACATAAATTATTGTATCCCCACTTAATTTGTCCTTCTTAATATGATAATTATCTAATTTATCTAATAAATCATTATAGTTCATAATTTTATCCACCTTTTTTAACGGATACAAACTCAATTAACTCAAGTTCTTCTAACTCTTCCATTGAATAAGCCTTACCGTTACTATGGTATTTAATAAATTGAGTTCCACCACCAGGTCTATCGAACCAAGGAGCTATTTTTCCGCCAGTAACTTCAAAGTCTTCAAGTACTATATAGATATAATAATCTGCCTCATCACTATGAAGTGCTAAGGCTCTTTGCTCGTAAGGAATTCCTTCTGGCGAAAAGAAACCACCACCAGGCGCGCCAAATCTATCAATAAGCATTCCTTTTTTGAGTTCTGTAGGCATAGGTTCCCCATCAAACCCATCATTAGGTGGCCAATTTATATTTCCAGTTTTCTGATCATAATATATTTAGGAATATCATAAATCTCTAACAGCCTGTGTTATTTAAAGTAAAAAACTAGAAAGAATCAATTTTTTTATAGCATCACGTATATTATCTGCTATTATAAAAGCAGTATATACTAAATGCATTTACAGGGAGATATTCTTAAATCACCATCTTAAATTTTTCTAGTTAAATACCACTTAGATTTGTTTATTTGTATACATATTCAATATTCTTAAAAAGAAAAAAACCTGATCTATATTTCAGATCAGGTTTAATATTTTAAAGATATTTCAATAGATTGTTTAAAAGATTAAAGTCCCTGTTCTATCTCTTAGTCTAATTAATTACAATTTTATAGTATGATTAAAAATACGCAAGTTTATGTTTTTGCATTGAAAGAGATAAACTATAGAATATTACCAATAAACTCTAAGACTTCTAAACTTTATCGTGCGACACCTAGCTTTTCAAGTGTTCCAGATTCAAAATTTACACCGAAAAAGAAATCAGACCATGATTCATCTGAATTTTCTACATCTATAACACCACAAACAACAGAAACCTCTGCTTTAGGATGTGTTGTTAGGTACACAAATTGATATCCTTTAGGTCTAGATAAGTTTAATAGTAATTCACCATTTAAATTAAATATTTGTAGAGTATCTGGATTTGTTGGTTCTTTTCCAACTAAATAAGTTACAACATTAGCCTTTTCATAATGTTTTGCATTTACAACATTGTCTAGATCAATTCTTACTTCTTTATCATTAATTTTCCAAGACGTTTTATTTTCATTTACAAAAATCATATTTTTACCTCCACTAATTAATAGTCCTTACTTCAACTACCTTTAAATGCTTCATTCTATCAGCTGGACTTACAAGCATTTGTACTTGGTGTCCTCCTCCAGATAAATACTTACCAAGAGGTTCATCTATTTGTGGTCCTACTTCACCAGAAATAACAGGGAGGTCATCAACCACTTCATATGTTACCACCCTGTCAATTTCAGGTTTCCAATCCGCTTTTACAGCAAGTTGATTTCTAACGTAATCAACATCTTTAATATTATCAAATGTTCCAAAACCACCTGGTCTTTCTTCAATTTGCCCCGGGCTAATAGCCATTTCGATTCTTGTACCAGGTTTCAATGTAGTTTTTGCAGTATCTTTATTAAATCCTAATGGCCAAGGGTCCTCCTCTTTTAAAATTTTCATAAATACATTTCCTTGTTCTTCAGTTGAACTATACTGGCCCTTGGTCGCTTGGAAAAACTCCTCAAAAGCTTGCCTTCTTAATGGTTTAATAGATTCATCTGCATCTTCAAGGATGATTTTGTTTATTACATCATCAATATCTTCTGAATGATTTTTACTTGGAACATCAAGCACTCTACTTCCATCCTGCAACCTATTCACATAATAAGCCCCACCACCAACAGCTAACAATCCAAGCGCCTGAGCCAGACTATTCTCCTGCTGTTCAAGCGTTAACTCATTCCCAAACATATCCTTACCAGTAATATACTCACTAAACCCATTAGCAGAGACAAGTCCGTAAATTCCCATTTCGGCCATTTCGAGATTCGAGAAGGTTTTGGATGTGCGGTAAACGTCAAGAGCACGATCAGCAGCGTTCATGCCTTTGGCGGTTTTGTAGATGGCACTTCCGCCTTTGAAGATTCTTCCTGCCCATCCGACTACCGGAATAAAGCCAGCTGTTGCCATGGCACCAGCAGCGACTCGTTGCCCTGCTGTTAATTTTTCGCCAGTGACAGGGTCAACTCCTTCTGAGGCACGTAAATAATCATAATAACCGGTTATTTCTCCTGTAAAGGTTTTGACTCCATCCCATGCTTTTTCATACCATGGTCGGTTTTCGAGTTCTTCGGCTTTTTTGAGTTCTTCTCTAAATTTTTCTTGTTCTTCTTTGAAGGTGAGGTATTCGTTTGCGTATTGTTCAACTTCGTCTGTTAGTTGATAGGCTTCGCTAGCTTTATAGGCTTGTGAGTCGAAGTTGATTGGTTGGATGGTATTACCTTGGGCCGTTGCCTCCAGCAATTGTTGGAAGAGGGCTGCTATATGATATTCGGCACTTTCTGATACCATATATTCTTCTTTTAATTGTTGATCTAATGAATCTACAGCTTTTACTGTATCTTCCCGCTTCTTTTTTGCATCTGACATGGCCGTATCAAATTGATCGGTAGAAAAAGCATCAAGGGAGACGATATCATCAATGCCTCTAAAAATTTTCTTAAGGTCTTCCTGCTGACTTTCGACCATTGCAATATGATTCGTCGCTTGAATAGAAAGATCTGTTTCAAGAAAATTCACATCGACAATTGTGTCACCCGATAAATTAGATTCATCAATAGAACCTGACACACCATTAAAAAAGGCAATTTGCATGTCGACAAAACGAAGCAAGGCTTCTACCACATCAACTTGTGCCTGGTAAAAGCCTTTGATGGCATCTGCTCCCTTTCCTGTTAGGTTGTCATCGAGCTGAACGATATCTGTGAATTCCACTTTTAACTTATCTAGCTTCTCTCTCAAATCCTTATAGACTGTTGAGCGGTCCTCCATTGATTCAATTAACGTTTTTGATTCAAGTACTTTCACGTTAGCCATCTGCCCTTCCGTTAGTTTCTCGTAATGGCTTCATCCTGATCCTTCAATGAACGTACATTTGCTTTTGTATCTTCAATGTTTTTTCCGACAATTTGAACATAATCATTGATGAACTGATGAATCCTTTCTTCTCTCTCAAGAAAATAAGTGGTGAAGTCCAAGAGATTTCTTCCGATGTCACCAGAGGCAGGGACTGTAAGTTTAACGGATGATAGGGCTGATTCTGCCTCATTAAGCTCCTTTGTTACGGCTTCATAATTTAATTTGATTGTTACCATTAAAATAACCGCCTTTTCAAATCACTTATCCGGTCGGACAACTCATCAATGGCGTCCTCCCCCATATTCACTAAATCTCCTGCTTCATGTGCTAATGCACTAGCAGTATTTAAGGCCATTCTCTCTAATTCCAGGACATTGATTTTACTTTCAATTGTATATTGATAGCTATTATAGCTGTACTGCCCAATGTTTTTCATGATGGTGTATGCTTGCTCTCTTTCCTCATCAAATTCCTCAGAACGCTTACCTGTCCAGTCTTTACCTAGGTCTGGTTGTTTAATTTTTTCTATTTCTTGCAATAGAATGGATTGTTCGCTACTAATCTCACTTTTGGCTTTTTGGAGTCGTTCGATTTTTTCATTTACATCATTTGATCGAGACGAAATTGTGTTTTGAATTGAGTATAACGTGCTTGATAAACTCATAACGTTCACCTCACTAGCTATTTTTAACAAATTTTTGCTTTGTTGATTTGTTCCAAAACATAATGACTGTGATAAGTGATATGAAACAGATCACAACGAGTACCCAAATGAAAAGAGATAAAGGCTTTGTAGAGGAAGCTGTTTCTTCCCCTACGGTTTGCCCTTGGGATACCCTTTCTGTTGAAGAAAATAAGTGTAAATTTTCTGCTTTTGTTTTAATTGTATTTAAATTTTTTGCGTTTTCTTTAAATAACGAGGAAACAACTTTCGTATCATTAGACGATTTTTCACCTTCAAATGTTAATCCTTTTTGCTCTTCAGGTATATTTGTGCGCTGTTGATTTTGTTGTTTGTCTAATAGTAAATCTTTATTAATTTTCACATTTTCTTTTTGATAGTCGTTTGGAACAAGCTCATCAATATTCGTTTCTGCTACTGCAGTTTGATTTTGTAATAGCAGAAAGCTTGCGACAAAAAATAAAAACGAAATCAACATTACCAAATGCTTACGCATCATATGTTTCCGATCCTTTGTCAACTGAAACGATTTCAGATCTTCCAATAAAGTATTGCAGTGCTCCCAGTCCTAACAGAATACAGCAAAGTGCAATCATTGCTTGGGTAAACAGTGATTCAGTTCCATACTGGATACTCATGTACACCTTCGACATCGGATCTTGGAAGCTGAAGTTTGGTGTTGTCAGAGCAAGCAATGGTGTCACATAGAATATAACCATCCCCACTGTAATAAATGTTCCGACAAGCTGGTGAACCGCAAATCCGACTCTTACTAAGGCAGAACCAGCCATTAATAGGAAGATCGTAAACACAGTCCATTCCACTGCACTTTCTTCTCGTAATGGATATATTTCAAGTCCAAATAGGCTAATGACAAATCCAACAATTAGATTCAATAGTACAAATAAAATCGCCTGAATCCATAATGGTGGTTGTTTGAAATAATAGCTTATGTATCCTATTAATAAGCTGGATACTAAGACTATAAACAAGACAACAACCGGTGGGATATTTTTAACTGTTGTACTTTCTGTTTGTTCTGGAACATCTCCACTTATTTTTAATGGATTTGTTAAAAAGTCATACACATAACCATTTGATTGGCCATCAACAAACGCATTTCCCAGTACACTAAATACGTCGTCACGAATAAGCTCAGTTGATGCCACATTTGTTGCCCATTTTTGATTTAGCTTATCAGCATCTGCCTGAACATCATTGATTCTTCCTTGTAATTCACTCGTGTAATCAACAATACCCCCTTGACTTTCTTGAACTGAATCCAGCCAAGTATGGATAGAATCCATTTGATTGCTAATTTGTTCTGAACCTAAAATCATTTGTTGTCCTTCGACAGTTGAAGTAGGAGTTGATGTTGACAGCATTTTTCCAGGTTGTTGAATTTGTTCAAGAACCGTTTGTGCTTCCTGTTGAATAGCATCTAAGCTTTCCATAAGCTTCGCTTGATTGTCATCAACCGCTTTACGGTATTCAACCATAAAGACTGTGAAGTTATCTTCAATTGTCGTTAAAGCATCTTGCGTTGTTGGGATTTCTTCTCTCATTACATCCCAGTTTCCTTGCTCCTCTTCCGTAATCGCAACGATTTTGTTTGCTTCCTGTTGTAGGTATTCATCTGTTAATGTATCTTTTTTAGCTTGATCCTCAGAAACCATGCTTATTAATATTTGGTGATAACGGTCTAAATATGAGTAGTAGAACATCATTTCGAGAAGATCTTTACTATTTATTTTCTTTTTGCGTATTTCCTCAATTTTTCCTTTTCTTGTATCTGACAATGCATCTGAAGCTAAAATTTCATCTAATTTATATGAAATTTCCTTCTTAATATCAGATTCATAGTCTTTGTATAGTTTGAGTTCTGCCTCAACTGCTGTAAACTTTTCAAAAAGTTCTTTATAGAGGTCTTGCAGTTCTTTCTTTTCTACTTTCAGTGTATCTCTTTCATCTTTGACAATAATCAATTCTTCCTCTAAATCCTTTATCTGTATTGCCGTTGACTCGATTGTGTCCGATAGTTTTTTCTGTAATTCAACTAACTTCTCTTGAAGTGGATTTACTCCATCACTCTCTTTTTCTGCTAAAGAGTTATTTAATTTAGAAAGCCTTTCGCCTAACATCTCTAACCCATCAACTACAATTGTAATACTATCAGGAGTTATTTCTTCAAGCGCTGCAATTTCAGTTTTTAGCTTATTCATCTCCTCTGATATTTTCACGATCTCTGCTTTTTCTTCCTCTAAATCTACGTATTTACTATCTTTTTCATCTGAATCAGAAGGAGTTGTATGTTCTGTTGTTGACTCTTGATTTTCCGAAGATTGCTGAACGTTATCTTGCTCCTGCTCACCATCTTGCTTTTCTGATTTGAATTCTGCAGTAATATCATAGTTAGAAGATTCTATTTTATTTGATCTCTTTTCATTTTCTGTTTCAGATTCTGTTTGCTCTTCTTCGGAACCTTCTTCAAGAGAATCACTATATTTAGAGATTTTATCCTCCAAATCATTAAGCCTCGGTGTACTATCAGTGAGCCCCATGTAAAAATCTAAAACCTTTTTCTGAAAATCATAGTAATCACTTATCTGTCTTGCTACCTGGCTGTACCTTTGTTCCTCAAGCTGTGTAAAAAGCTGCTGTGACTGAGTCATGCGAGTGTTTAACTGTTGCATGCTTTCTACAACGGAACTTCCTTCGTCCTCAAAGAGTCGAATGGATTGCACAAATAAAGGCTGCTGATTATTGGTTGCTTCACTTACTGTTTGAATTGCTTGTGATTGAATTTCTGCTAAGATTTTCTGCTGATTATCCTGGTATTCTTTATACGTCTCAACATATTCTACAAAGCTGGATAAGCTTTTTTCATATGTTTCCAGCATTGATTTCTGGTCAGGTGTTTCGCTACCAGCTTGTTCGATTGATGATTGGAGACTAGCAAGCATCACCTTTTGTTCTTCAATTTGTCCTGCTAAATCTTTTGAGCTGGGCTTGTAGAATGCTGTCATTGCTTCCTGAAAAGCAATTTCTTTTTGAAGAATTTCATCAAATTCAGCACGAACATTTTCTAAATCGGCTGAAACATAATTCCAGTATAGAGTTGAGATTTTTTGATTCACTTTTTTCGTTGCTTTTTCTAGCTCTAGTAACACTTTTTCTTTATTTACTGCATTTAGCTGACTTTGAACTTTATATTCAAAGTTTGTTTTCACAGGGTTACTTTCATCATAAGACATAACGTTTTCAGAGAAGTTTGATGGCAAATAGACAACAGCATCGTATTTCTGACTTAGCAGCCCATTTTCACCGGCACTTCTGCCAACAACTGTCCATTCAAAATTTGAGTTTTCGCTTAGTATGCTCGCAACATTTTCACCAAGCTGAATTTTTTCTCCTTCTTCTTCTACACCTGTATCTTCGTTAATAATCGCGATCGATTGCGCTGCACTTGCTTTTTCAACCTTGAACGGGTTATCACCGATTGCGCGAAAGAAAAGAAGGGGTGTAATGACGATTAATGTAATCGCGACTAGTAGTTTAATAATAGTTGATGTTTGCTTCATACTTATATTTGCACCTTCCGTTCTACATGAACAAGCGGAATTTGAATGCTTTGTTCTTTTCCGTTTTCAACATAATAACCGTAGCCCGGTTGAATTTCCGGTTCCTTCCGGTCATATGTAAGAGTGAACATAGTTTGTTCTGATTTTTTCATTAACACGACTGCTTGACGAATTTGTTTTATTTCAAGTGTTAGTGGATCATATCCTTTTGTTAATTCATTGTTGCTGCCGGATACAATGATGTTAAAACCTAAATGGCTGTAATTTTTCATCAATCGAACAAGTTTATCTTGTAAAGGATTATCCAGCTTTGTCAGGAAGTTTGCATATCCATCCACAATGAGTAACACTGGCTGATTAGCCGTCAATGGTTTTCCTTCTTGAATCAATTGCTGGTAATTGGCTTCTCTATCTACCATTACCTTTTCAATTGCTTCAAGCCAGGATGCTACGTGATCCTTACCTTCCAAGTAAACGAGTCTGTTATCTCCAATAAAAGCAGACAAGCCTCGATCAATGGAATCAAAGATCGCAACATGTTCCAATTGTTGCTCCAATGCGGTATGAATAAAGGCCTTTAATGTATTTGTTTTTCCTTTTTGCGCCTGGCCGAGTACGAGACAATGCTTAGCCCTAGTAAGGTTGACATAAACAGGCTTAACTGTTTCTTCATGTAAACCAATTGGTAGTAAGCCCTCTTTTCCGTCTATATAAGCAGCAAAATTGGCCATCGTTAGTTCAGTCGGAAGCATCGGTACAGGAGCAGGTTTCTCAACATGATTATAATCATCTTTTAGATACTGCACTAATTTTTTCACATTTTCCATCTGCTCAAAATCATCTTTTCCTTCAACTGGAAGATAGACTTGCGAAAAGAATGCTTCATCCTTCTTCACGATTGCTCTTCCCGGTATTGATTCCGGAGCAAATGGTAATCGTCCCAACATTGTGTAAGCTTCTGTTTGGTCCATTAAGTAATGGACAATTTTTGTTTGTAAGTTATTCATCAACGATTGACGAACAGAGTTAATTCGTGTGGCTGTCAACATGAGATAAATACCTAATGATTGGCCATCACGTGCAAAAGTATTCAGTTGCTGCTCCAGATCAAGCATTTCTTCCTTGACGAGGTCAAAATTATCAACCACTAAGTAAAGAAGCGGAAGCTGATCTTCACTTAGGGCATTGTACATTTTTATTGAGCTAACCTCTTTCTTTTGAAAGAGCTTCTTCCTGCTTGCCACTTCGTCTTTAAGAATATTCATGAACTTCTCAATTTTCCGCTCCTGATCCAACAAGAAATAATCTGCTGTATGCGGAAGCTGCCTTAATGGTAATAACCCACCATTTCCAAAATCCATTAAATAAAAATGAACTTCCTTTGGAGTAAGCACCTTTGCCATACCAAGCACCAATGTTTGCATTGTACTTGTCTTACCATAACCAGCGGAACCGAATATCCCGATGTTTCCATCTTCTAAAACGTTATATGAATAATCAGATTGGCTTTGTTTTTCCGGTTCATCAATTCGAGTAAATATGATACTCGCTTTATCTATTGGTTCCTTTTGCTTGACTGGGTATAGTCGAGCTGGCAGTGGAGGCAACCAAGGACTTTGTAACTTTTTCAGCTCTAATTTTTCTTGTAACTCGTTTATTTTTGAAACAATAACGGCAATTTCACTTAGTACTTCTTTTTGCTTATGATCTTGAACCGTTACCTCGGAAAGTGGAATTAATCCAAGGTCTGTGACAATCGCGATTTCATCCTCGATATCAAGAGACTCTTCTTCATGATATGGTGCTCCACTCCATGCAGATTGAAATAGTTCATATACTTCGTTGTTTCCAACCTGCAAATATCCACGACCTGTTTGTGTAATAGAAGCTGCATCACCATTCTTTAGGATCTCCCGGCTATCCTCTGTGTTCTGAACTTTTAATGCAACTCTGAAACGTGCATTACTCCAAATCTGGTTATCGATAACACCACCAGGCTTTTGAGTGGCAAGAATAAGGTGGACACCCAAGCTTCTTCCGATACGTGCAGCACTGACTAATTCCTTAATAAAATCAGGTTCTTCGGCTTTCAGTTCTGCAAATTCATCAGAGATTAAGAACAGGTGCGGCAATGGCAGTTCTGCTTTTCCACTTTTATAAAGTCTTGTGTAATCATTAATATGTGTCACACTATGTTGGTCAAATAAGCGCTGACGTCTTTTTAGCTCACTTTTAATAGAAGCAAGGGCCCGCATACTGAAATTTTTACTTCCTTCAATATTCGTAATGGTCCCAAGAAGATGCGGCATATTTTTAAACGGTTGTGCCATTCCACCACCCTTGTAATCGATAAGAAGAAAGGCTACTTCATGTGGATGGAAATGGACAGCAAGTGACAATATATACGTTTGTAAAAACTCACTTTTCCCTGAACCAGTTGTCCCTGCTAATAGCCCATGTGGTCCATGTGCTTTCTCATGGAGGTTCAAATCAACGGTTTCTGCTTTTCCTTTTAATCCAACTGGAACACCTAATGATTTCGCTGACTCTCGTGTTAGCCAATTTTGTTCAATTGGAAGCTGATCAACATTTTTCACATTCATCATTTCCAAAAAGGAAACAGAGTCCGGAATCGAGTTTGTCATCCCTGTTTGATGATCAAGTGTTCGCAGCATCCTTGCATACATTTCATTATCGGATCGGTTGTGATCATCCAATGCAAATGGAATTTTGACTGCTTTTTTCTGCTGAATTAATATATCACCTTGTTCAACATTGATATAACGAATAAGTGTGTGAATATTATCTGATAAGCTTTCCTTTGCTTCTGCTGCAAAAATAACCGAAATCCCTAGATGCTGATGATTTCCTTCCAAATACTCTAATATGACATGATCAGAAATTAGCTGTTGGTTTGTAACAATAAACACATAATGTGGAGAAAATCTTATTTTTTCTTTTTCCTCTTCAAGATCCCTCTCTCTTACCATTTCGTAAAGAGAAGATAATAACTGATCCCTTGTTCTTTCATTATAGATAAATCCTTTGGCATGAGATCCTGCCAATTGAAAATGTGGCAGCCACTTCATCCACTCCCATTCCTTGTATTCTTGTTCATCAAAGATAAATACAAACCTTAGGTCATGGTAGCTATGAAAAAAGGCCAGTTGACCAACTAGTTGATGTAGTTCATTCTTTAATACACGGTCTTTTCCGATTAATCCAATTGCTCCTTCAGATAAATTGGCTGTAATCGGTAGGTTTGAAAGCTTTTTGTATGCTCTTTCAAGTTTTTGGGATTCTTCGAGCAACTCATCCATTTCACGATTGGACATATCTGAAGCAGAAGAAGAAATCGTGTAACTCGCTTGAACTGTTCCTGTCCCAAGACGAAATTGGAGAAAGTCAGGACTTTCCATCGTTCTTTCCCATAGCCTATCTGACAGTTGAGTTGTTAAATACTTCATTCTTTCAAAAGCAGGAAAATGGAAGTCAAGCACGTCTTTTTGCTTATCAGCAAGTTGCTGAAGCTCTTGTCTTTTCGAATGTAAATAGTTCGAGTAAATTCGTTTACGACGTTCCTTCGATTTTTTCTGATTTCCTCTATCTTTAAAGTATTGGACCGTTGAAGTCACAAGCGTCGTCATAAACATCACTAATGAAACAATGATGAAAATGCCTCTTGGTATTAAAAATGCAACAAGCCCCATGACGATCAGCATCACAAGTGGAGGCAAAATAATTAACCACAAGCTCCGATTTGACCCTTGAGAATCTTGTGTTGGAAACGATAGCTGTACCTTCTCATCTGGCAAATCATATACCATACGAGGTGTTCTGCGGTAGGCTGGATACTTTTTTTTCATTTCAGATAAAGGGATAATTGACTCAGGTAAACTTGTTTGATACGTTTCCGGACTTTCGATTTGAATAAAATCCTCTTCAAGCAAGGTGATTTTCATCGACGCCCACATGATCATATCGCCAGTTTCTAATAAACTTGTTATCTCCATTTTTTGACCGTTTTTAAATAACTCACCATTTAGACTTGATAGCTGAAATCCATTTGATTGGTGTATAAGAGAAAAAGAAGCTTCAAGATCATATTTCTTATAAAAGCTTGTGCTTTGATCAAGGGTAGAAAAAGATACTTCCCTTAAATGTCCGACATAGTAGGTTTTTCTTTTCAAAGATGATGCCAAGTAAATCCTTAGCTTCTCTCCGGCGTCATCGATTGAATACTCCTTATTATGTTCCAGTTTTGTCTCTATCTGATCCACATTATTTCGCATCCAATATTGACCATCATGAAACCTTACAATAAAGGTATTTGATATACTAGGGATGGTAACTGCATGCTCTTTGCTTGGACCTATTGTTATTTGTTGTTTTGGACCTTTATTTAATTGAATTTCCTGGTATGTATGCTTCGTAAAAACCCAAAGCGTTGCCATATGATCACCACCTGTTATTTCATTCATTAGACAATTCTATTACTCCGTTTGTGTTTTCTTTTGTGTGCTTTCTTGTTTTGTCTGTGTTGGCTGCTTTGTATTCTGTTCAGTCGTTTCACTTTCAGTTTCAGAGCTTAAAGTTTCTTCTTCAACTGAATTCGATACAGGTTGATCTTGTTCTTCATCTGCAAGTTCCGCCTCTTCTGCTTCTTGCTGATATTCCTTTATTTCGTTTTCTATGTCAGCTAACGCTTGCTCTCTTTCCTCTCGATCTAAACTATCATCTGACTTTAATTGTTCTTTATGCTTTAATAATCCAAATAAGATAAGGTCGCGATCCTCCAGAAATCTTGCAATATCAAGTGCATCTTCAGCTTTACCACGGCCAATTTGAATCCAATATTCATAATATTGAGGATCTGTTTGTAAAGTTATTGTGTTTCGAACAGTTTCTTTTTGATCTTCTGTTAATGATTCATTCACAATATAAGATAAGGACAGTTGATATTGAGTCACCTTTGGCATTTCTTCAATGCTATACGGCTGAAGTTCTGTTACAACCTCACTAAAATTATTTAGCAGAAACATCTCCTGTGCTTGAATAAAGCTAGCTTGCTTTGGCTGCAATGAAAATAATGAATATAAACTGTAAATAAAAGCAGGAATAAACAATAAGGTAACTCCAATTAACACATATCGATTTAGCTTCCATGTTTTCTTATTAACAGTCATTTTAAGTGATTTTTCATGGTTAACTCTTTGAATTTCACCATCGATTATGTCAAGTAAGTCTTGGTATTCCTTTGCTTCCATGATTTTTTTCACTAATGATGAAAGCTTTAGTGTTTGAGAAAACTGGACGTATTGATCAAATGTATACGTTGTATCCACAGCAGAAGCAACCGTCGCCTTTACCTCCTGAAGCAATTTCTCTTCATTATGTTCATAAGGAGGTAGACTTTCTTTTACTCCATAATGAAGAAAATAAGGATGTAGCCCTTGGTCCACAACGATATTTTCAGGACACACAACAAGATGGATTCTTGAAAGTTTATGACTCTTCACTGACTGCACGATTTTATAGGCAAGAACAAATCGCTCTTTCTCATCTAATCGTTTCAATTGGGAAAGGAGAAAAGAATAGGTATTAGGGAGTTTATATTGGATGGTGAGCTCATCGTCCTTCATCACTATGTCCTTTTCAATCGTAGGATTTAATTCAGTTAAAAAGGAGATTTCTGCAGGATTATCTAATTTCACTTTTTCCTTCTGAAAAGTGAATGTCATGTTCCGCTCTTTACGAGTAATAATAGCTTCCAGTTGCTTTGTTAGATATGAGGTATGAGTGTTTTCTGTTGACATGCCTAATTCTCCTTTATAAGATTTCAATTCTGTCTCCTGTTCGTATTCCTGCATCAAGAAGTCGTTCTGTGCCTTGAATTACCTTTTGTTTATTAACTACTCTTACCCAGGCACCTTGTCTTGGCGGCTCAGTCAAACTTTTTGCTTGCCACACAATATCGATTAATTTTTTGACAGAATGATAATTAGATAGTCTGATATCAAAGTTTTCTTGTTGGTAGTTTTTTAGGTCAATTGTGATTTCTATGTACATTCGCGTGTCACCTCATAAGGAAGGAGCGCGTCCGTTAAAGAGCGCCCCTGCTTTTTTCTTAGGAAATTTCGTCTATGAGCTATATAACGTGCTCGTTGACATCCAGCTCCGAAGCACAGGATGTGCAAGTGCAGTTGTTGCGACAGGACGTCGCGTTCTTAGACTGCCAGTGCCTAGCCCCTCGAGGTCATAAGCCACAAACGAATTGAAGACAAAGAGCACGTCTTCTATTCGCTTGCGTCTTATGCTTGTCGGGGCTAAACAAGGCACTTCCGATTTTGTTTCATTATCCTCTAATTTGACTAGCAATTTGCTGATCAGCGTCTTCAAGTGCTTTAGATGTGCTGTTAAGCTGAGTTGAGATGTCCTCAAGCAATTGTTGCATTTGAATGAATGATGGTCTTAAAGACTGATATTGTTCACTGAACGCTCTGCTTGATTCACCTTCCCACATACCTTCAAGCTCGCGGATCATTGTATCAAGACGAGAAACTTGCTCTCCTACTTGGCTGCTTTCACTAGAGTAACGGTTGGCCATGCTCACTAACTCTGCAGGGGTAACACGAATAATTCCAGACATTTACTTCCTCTCCTTAACTAGTTATATTTCGGTATTCATCTATTTAAATTGTGAGTACCCAAAATCAATTGGATAAAAAAACATATCCTGTAAAATTTCTACTATATACCAATATCATATCTACCCGGATAAATACAGGTTTAAACCAAAATGTAAATAAAAAGGAAACTTTTATCCTAATATTTTCAAAGTCTACGGTAATATTTTCATAATTTCTTTTAAAGAAAACCAGGTATTTAGATTCATTTGTCAATATCGGAAATAGGTATTCCTACACAGTGGTTTTTACAGTAAAAAAAGAAGACTAGATCCTCTTTCATCTAGTCTACCGGTGTAAAACACAACTTTTATCCTTCTACAACAATCATTACGATCTATTAATGATTTACAAAGCTTTTAAAGGCTTTACGTTGTTTATAACATTCAATACTCCCTAAAAACTCATTTACTTCAAGTTCCATTTTTTCCAAATCCCTTCGTGTAACAACAGGATCCTCTCGATTCCACCGCACGGTTCTAATAAAATAGTATTTTTTTATAGGAGAAAACACTACTTTAGAATGAGGAAATTCTTCGAACATAAACTCAATTTGACCTCTTCTTTTATAGGAATGTTGAATGATTTTCATTTAAAATCAATCTTTCTCATAAAGTTGGACAATTTTTATTAGCTCCTTTAAATGATTAATTGTAGTATGATACCCCAATTGAGATGTGTCAATCAATTGATTGCTTTCATGATAGTTTATAAGAAAAATAGGGACAGTCTTACTATTGAAGACCATCCCTGGAAAGTGAATCAATTATGCTAAGACCTGCTTGATTCTTTCGATCGCCCAATCAAGCTCTTCTTTTGTTATGACTAATGGCGGAGCAAAGCGGATAACTGTGTCATGTGTTTCTTTACATAATAGTCCCTTTTCTTTAAGCTTCTCACAATAGCCACGAGCAGGTTCCGTTAGTTCAACACCAATAAACAGTCCTCTACCTCTTATCTCCTTAATAAACGGGTTCTTTATTTCCTTTAATTGTTCCATAAAATAAGTACCCAATTCTAAAGAGCGTTCCACTAGTTTTTCTTCTTCCATAACATCGAGTGATGCAAGTGATACCGCACAGGCTAATGGGTTTCCTCCAAATGTTGACCCATGAGACCCGGGGTTAAACACGCCAAGAACATCCCTGTTCGCTACCACACATGATATAGGAAACACACCCCCACCAAGCGCCTTACCCAAAATGTACATATCAGGTATTACGCCTTCCCAATCACAGGCAAATAATTTACCTGAGCGTCCTAAACCTGCTTGAATTTCATCTGCGACAAATAAAATATTATTTGCTTTACATAATTCAGAAGCTTCTTTCATAAAGCCCGATGGTGGTATATTAATTCCCGCCTCACCTTGAATAGGTTCGAAAAGAAAACCCGCTGTATCGGGTGTGATAGCTGCCTTTAAAGCCTCTATATCACCATAAGGTATGATCTTAATACCAGGCAACATCGGACCAAACCCTTTTCGGTATTCTTCATCAGATGAAAGGGAGACAGCAGTCATTGTTCGACCATGAAAGTTTCCTTCACATGTAATGATTTCCGCTTTGTTCTCTAAGATACCTTTTACCTGGTACCCCCACCGCCGGATCGCTTTCACAGCTGTTTCTACTGCCTCAGCTCCAGTATTCATCGGCAATGCCATTTCTTTTTTCGTTAGGCTGGTAATTCGTTCATACCATGGCCCAAGTAGATCATTATGAAATGCACGAGATGTTAAGGTCACTCGGTCAGCTTGATCTTTTAAGGCTTGGATAATCTTTGGATGACGATGACCTTGATTTACTGCAGAATAAGCACTTAACATATCCATATACCGATTCCCCTCAGGGTCCTCCACCCAAATGCCTTCTGCTTTTGAAATAACAATTGGTAATGGATGATAGTTATTTGCTCCGTATTGCTCTGTTTGATCAATGACTTGCTCTGATCTAGTTTTCATCATCATTCCTCCTTACTTTTATAAAAGCTTTTCCCCAAATAGTGAACCCATTAACGCAACTGCCACTTCAGCTGTTTTATTTTTTTCATCCAAGATCGGATTCACCTCAACAAATTCAGCTGATGTAATCATTTTTGATTCTTCTAAAATTTCCATTGCTAAATGGCTTTCACGGTAACTAATTCCCCCTAAAACGGGAGTACCTACACCAGGTGCATCACTTGGATCAAGTCCATCCAAATCAAGTGATAAATGAACACCATCTGTTTTATTTTTCAAGTAAGCGATTGCATCTTCCATTACCTTTGTCATCCCGAGTCGATCAATTTCGTGCATCGTATATACTCTAATTCCTTTTTCACGGATAAGTATTTTTTCTCCCTCATCCAATGAACGCGCACCGATAATGACGATATTCTCCGGCCTTATTTTTTCCGTATAACCTGCAATTGTTATTAAATCAGGGTGTCCAATTCCGAGACTTACTGCCAATGGCATTCCATGTATATTTCCTGAAGGTGATGTTTCACCTGTATTTAAATCTCCGTGTGCATCATACCAAATCACACCTAAATTTTGATAATGTTTAGAAATTCCGGCAAGTGTCCCAATCGCAATGCTATGGTCACCACCAAATACGAGTGGAAACGAACCTTTTTTTACGACTTCGTCCACTGCTTCTGCTAATTTTTGACTAGCATTCGAAACAGCCTGTAAATATTTCAAATTACTTCCGGCAGAAGTTTCCTCATCTTTTCCGGGCCTTCCGATTTGAATATCCCCTTTATCTTGAATCTCATAATCTAGCATTTCTAATCGTTCTACAACGCCAGCATAGCGAATTGCACTTGGTCCCATATCAACCCCTCGTCTGGATTGCCCTAAATCCATAGGAGCACCAATGATTGTTATATGCTTTTTCATAACCCACTCCCCCTTTTTTTCATTGTATCTTAGAGGTGAGTGATGACTCAACTTGACATTATTTTGTATGTTTATTCATAAATATACAAAATATAATATATTAATATATATTTTTCTAGCGTACAATTATTGTTTTTTATTGAAATGTTAAGAATATTGATATTCTAATATAAAACACCAAGAACAAACACGATCTATTCTTCGCTTTATTTTCAGTAGATTATTTTGTGATTTTCATCACCGAAACATTAATACCCTTCCATTTATGAATGATGTCTAATATTCGAAACTTGAGTGGGCAGATTTATTTTCGATTTTGGGAATATATTTTCGATTATTAGATCTTTTTTTCGATTCCAAGAATATATTTTCGATTTTGCTCCTTTTATTTTCGATTTGACATTATTCGCTAAAATTCGAGCGTATTTCCATAAAAAAGAGGCAACATCTCTGTTAGCCTCTTTTCTACATTATTTTTTAAAAATACCAAATGGTTTACCAACTGGTAAAACAACTTGGCCAAAATGTGTATTTAAAACAATTGCCGCAGATCCATAGAAGGACAGCAATGCGATGATCAACTCAGATACAGCTGCCAGCATATGAGTAGCTTCATGCATAATGCCAAATGTGCTTAATGATAGCCCAATGAATAAGAAATCAATAAAAACAAATATAAAGAATAATACTTTATGAGTTTCCATAGCACCTATAGTCATATATACACTAAAAATCAAATAGCCGATAAACGCAACACCTAGTTGCTTTGGATCAGCATTTGCTGCTAAATTCTCGCCAAAAGCACCTAATTGGATCAGCCAGGACATACCAACACCAAACCAGAATAACCCGAATGCGCCGAATGCAGTTGTTCCGAAGATATTATTGTGCTTTGCATCTTGTACACAGGCAAACAGTTGGGCTAGTCCGCCTAAAAAGAATGCCCAGGGTAAAATAAACGATAAACCTTCTGTTAGCCCTAGTTTTTGTGATGATGCAACAAGTGTCACCATTGCTAAACCAAATAGTCCTATTGCGGATGGATCTGCTGTTGTAATTTTTACTTGATGATTATTCATAAATTCCTCCTAAAAAGACATACTCAAATACAATACAGAACAGAGGAATCGGTGTCAATCTGTTTTTAGAAGTCGGATTATTTAAAAAATACGAGGTTTACCAGTGGTTTCTTGGTACTTATATGTTGTAATCGCAACCACACATAATTGCTTTTTTTTGCCGCATTTGAAAATATTTTTTTAAATTTAAAAAAGCGGAACATTTCTGTTCCACTTTGTTATATTACCTCTGAAATTGCACTCGATGAAGATTGGCAAAAATTCCACCTTGTTCAATTAATTCATCGTGCTTACCCTGTTCCGCAATGCCATCCTCCGTCACAACAACGATACGGTCCGCGTTTCGAATTGTTGCAAGACGATGTGCGATCACCAAAGTTGTCCGGTTTTGTGATAATTCTGTTAAAGCTTGCTGGATTATTAGTTCTGTTTCAGTATCTAACGCTGAAGTCGCTTCATCTAATATTAAGATCGGCGGATTTTTCAAGAACATTCTTGCTATAGCAATACGTTGCTTTTGCCCTCCAGATAGCTTTAAACCGCGTTCACCAATTTGTGTCTCATAACCAAATGGAAGTGATTCAATAAAGCTTTCTAAATGAGCCCTCTTCGCTGCTTCTTCAATTTCTTCTTGTGTGGCTCCAAGTTTTCCATATGCAATATTTTCTCTTAATGTGCCTGTAAAGAGAAACACATCTTGTTGCACAATTCCAATTTGGGAACGAAGTGATTGTTTGGTCATATTACGTATATCAATACCATCTATTTTGATCGAACCTTTATCAACATCATAAAAACGAGGAATAAGAGTACAAATGGTTGTTTTACCTGCACCAGATGGTCCTACAAATGCAATCGTTTCTCCCGCTGAAATGTTCAAATCAATTCCATTCAACACCCGCTTATGTTCATCATAGCCAAATGTAACATCTTTGAATGCAATATCTCCGCGCAGTGTTTGAACTTCAACAGCATCTTTAACATCCTGAACATCCGGATCCATATCAAGCAACTCAGTAAACCGTTTAAAACCAGCCATTCCTTTCGGATAAAGTTCCATAAGAGCACTAATTTTATCAATCGGTTTAAAAAGGACATTGATATATAAGACAAACCCGACTAACTCACCGTATGTAAGCTGCCCTGTATAGGTTAACCATGCTCCAACAACTAAAACTGCCAGTGTGACAAATCGAGTCATCATATAAATTCCTGATAAGCTAAAGGACATGACTTTATATCCACCTAACTTAGCTTGACGGAATTTTAAGTTATTCACTGAAAAGCGTTTGTTTTCAAAGTTTTCATTTGTAAAAGATTGAACAACCCTGACACCTGAAACACTGTCTTCCACACGGGCGTTTACATCAGCAATTTCTCCGTACATTTTTTTCCAAGCCTTGTTCATCTTTAAGTTACTAACGACAATGAGCCAGCCTAAAAACGGTAATATTATAAGTGCTACTAGTGCAAGCTTAACGTTTACTGTGAACATAATCCAGAAGGCACCAACAAACGTCATGATGGAAATAAATAAGTCCTCAGGACCGTGGTGGGCAAGCTCACCAATATCCATTAAATCATTTGTAATCCGACTCATAATATTTCCTGTCTTCGTGTTGTCAAAAAACTTAAATGACTGTTTTTGTACATGCTGAAACAGTTGCTTTCTCATGTCTGTTTCAATATTAATTCCAAGCTTATGTCCCCAATAATTGACAATATACTGCAGGAATGTACTAAAAATATATAAAACTAATAATGTGATACTTACAGATACGATTGCTGACCAATTTTCAGTTGGTAATAAAGAATCTATAAACCATTGAACCGCAAGTGGAAAGGCTAACTCTAATAGAGCTACTATGATCGCACTGCTAAAGTCAAATATAAAAAGCTTTTTATGAGGGATATAGTACGAAAAAAACCGCTTTAGCATCTTCCTTCTCCTTTTCTATTCCATATAAATACTATTATAGTAGCATATTTAGTCAAATAGCTATATGAAAATGTTGTTGTTTCCAATTAACTAACGATATAATGAGAGGTATTACAAATTGAAAGGAGAATGACTCTTGCCAAAATTAATCGGTTATATCGGTACATACACAAAAGGTGAAAGTAAAGGAGTTTACAGCTTCACACTTGATACTGATGCTGCAAAACTCGGTGATGTAAAGCCAGCAGCAGAGTTGGACAACCCTACATACGTAAATATAAGCAACGATAATAAAAATCTTTATGCTGTTGTAAAAGAAGGAAATCAAGGTGGAGTTGCTTCCTACTCGATCAACAAGGAAACAGGTGAGCTTTCTGAAATCAATCGCACATTACTTGATGGCGCTTCTCCATGTCATGTGAGTGTAGATTATCAAAACAAGCAGGTTGTGACAGCTAACTATCATAAAGGGACAGTGGAATCATTTATAGTAAATGAAGGTGGAACAGTATCTTCAGCTGTTACGGTAGTTGAGCATGCAGGTCAAGGCCCGCACGAAAGACAAGAAAAGCCTCATACTCACTATTCCGGCTTCACACCTGATGGGAAATTCGTTGTGGCTGTTGACTTGGGAATTGATAAAATTATTACTTATAAAATTGAAAACGGTAAATTAGAAGAAGTTCACACATTGCTGGTGAAGGCCGGAAGCGGTCCAAGACATATTGCCTTTCATCCAAATGGCAAGTTTGCTTATGTAATGACAGAGCTGAGCAATGAAGTAATTGCTTTAAGCTATAATCCGGAATCAGGAGTATTCACAGAACTTCAATATATCCCTGCCATTCCTGAGGATTTTACCGAAAACAGTCAGGGTAGTGCGATCCAGATTTCTTCTGACGGCCGCTTTGTTTATGCAGGTAACCGCGGGCATGACAGCATTGCGCTTTACAGTGTGGCTCCAGATAGTGGTGAGCTTACATTCATTGAATATACTTCAACAGAAGGTAATTGGCCACGTGATTTTGTTCTGGATCCTACAGAAAAATTTGTTGTCGCATCAAATCAAGAAAGCAGTAACCTTGTCCTATACGCACGTGATACAGAAACAGGAAAATTATCTTTATTAGATTCTAGTGTATCTGTTCCTGACCCTGTATGTGTGAAATTTTTAAATAGTTAACATCAAAAGGATGAGCAAAACAATCATGCTCATCCTTTCTTCTCATTACCACTCCGCGATACTTCCATCCTTATGGCGCCAGACTGGATTTTTCCAATTATGACCTACACTACTCAGCTTTCGAACATGCTCTTCATCCAATTCAATTCCCAATCCGTGACCATTCGGAATTTTCACATACCCATCTTTATATTCAAATACATTTTTCTCAACGATATAATCTAATAGGTCACTTCCTTCATTATAGTGAATACCTAGACTTTGCTCTTGGATAAATGCGTTATGGCATGTAGCATCTACCTGTAAACAAGCAGCTAATGCTATGGGACCCAATGGACAATGCGGAGCTGCGGCAACATCATATGCTTCTGCCATTGATATAATTTTCTTACATTCAGTAATTCCGCCCGCATGTGACAAATCAGGTTGGATAATATCAACATATCCATCGTTAAATAACTGTTTATAATCCCATCTTGAATACATTCTCTCCCCTGTTGCAATCGGAATACTTGTTGCCTGGGCAATCTCTCTTAAAGCTTCATTATTTTCAGATAAAACAGGTTCTTCAATAAACATTGGCCTAAATACTTCTAATTCTTTAGCAAGTATTTTTGCCATTGGCTTGTGAACACGTCCATGAAAATCAATCCCTATACCGATATAAGGACCAACAGCTTCGCGGACTGCTGCAATTCGTTCTATAGCTTGATCAACTTTTTCATAGGAATCAATGATTTGTAGCTCTTCTGTTCCATTCATTTTAACGGCGGTAAATCCAGACTCAACGGCTTCTTGAGCAGCAATACCAACATCAGCCGGCCGATCACCACCAATCCATGAGTATACTCGAATTAAATCTCTGCAAGCACCACCTAAAAGTTCATAAACAGGTGCTTCGAAGTATTTTCCTTTTATATCCCATAAAGCTTGATCAATTCCAGCAATTGCACTCATTAATATCGGTCCGCCGCGATAAAATCCTGACCGGTACATCATATTCCAATGATCTTCTATTCGATGTGGATCTTTGCCAATTAATCCTTCCATTAGTTCTTTTACCGCAGCGGCAACTGTGGCCGCTTTCCCCTCAATAACAGGCTCTCCCCACCCAATAATCCCTTCATCGGTCATGATCTTAAGAAATAACCAACGTGGTGGAACTTGGAACAACTCATACCCGGTAATCTTCATTCAGATCTCTCCTTTACTTTCGAAACAAACTGCCTCGCTTTTGATGTAAGCTGTTCTATATACTCCTCATCTACTTGCTGATTCGAATTAACAAGGGCACTTCCTATTCCACAGCCTACTGCACCTGCATTAAAAAACGCATGAATATTTTCGAGATCAACCCCTCCAGTAGGTAAGAGAGGAATTTGAGGAAGCGGACCTAATATATCCTTTATGTAACTTGGGCCGAGAATCCCCGGAAAAACCTTAATAATATCTCCACCATTTTCATATGCTGAAAGAATTTCTGTCGGAGTAAAGGCTCCTGGTATACTGACTGCTCCATACCTTTTCGTTAAAGTAATCGTATCGCTATTAACTGTAGGCGAAAGGATAAATTTAGCTCCAGCCAATATTGCATGTCTGGCAGTTTCAGCATCCAATACTGTTCCGGCACCAACTAATACTCGATCACCAAATTCTTCTGTTATTTTTTCAATAACAGTCAATGCTTTAGGAGAATTCATTGTCACTTCAATCGTGGTCACTCCACCATTTAAAAGTGCTTCGGTTATTTTCATCACATCGTTTGGATCTGCTCCACGAATGATGGCAATTATCTTATTTTCCAGTATTCTATTTAACGTTGTCATTCCGATTCACCTCATTTTAAAATTCACTTTACTAACTCCAATTTATGAGGTACTATTTCAAGTTCTGACTATCTTTCCATTGTTTAAATACTCACTTAATTGAATAGGCTTCCCTTTTTCAGCAGAATGCAATGCCGCTACAGTCACTGCATGTGTTTTATATGCATCATGATAGTCTGAAAGAATCATTGAACGATCACCTGTTTTGACTGCGTGTATAAAAGCATTGTTTTCTTTTTCATAAGGATTCGCTTCATCTTTAAAAGAAGATGTTGTTCCTTTTTTTGAAGAATTCATCCCATCAAAGCCGACATGAAACAGCCCTTCATTTGTGTAATAGTCTAACCCGACACTTGAATCTCCTTCTGGTAAAATACATGTATTAGAAAGGTTGGCAATTACTCCATTTTGAAACTTTAGTGTAACAGTACCAACATCATGTACAGAGACATTCTCATATTGCTCAGAAAGAGACCTTTTTCCGAATGAAGAATAAACTTCATCAACTTCGCCGACAGTATAGCGTAATAAATCAACTAAATGAGTTGTCTGTTCAATAAATTGACCTCCTGACGTACTTTGGTTACGCCACCAAGGTACTAAAGGCATAGACCCCATCCAACCACCTGTCACCATTCCAAGTGTACTGCTATTCAGCTCTTTTTTTAGTAAAGCAATCGAATCACGGTACCTGAAGTGATACCCTACAGATGTAATAAGAGTTTGATCTTGGAGCTTGGACAGGATGTCTGCAGGTAGATCCAGATCAACCCCTAGTGGTTTCTCTACTAAAAATGGAATCTTTCTATTTAGTAATTCTAATTCAATTTCTCCATGAGCAAATGGCGGAACACAAATATAAACGGCATCAAGTATTTCACTATCAAGCATATTAACAACAGAGCTATATCCCTTTACATCATTGAAATCTTTAGCAAATTTATCTGCTTTATCCTGACTTGTTCCACAAATTGCCTTAATTTGTACTCCATCCATTTTATTCAATATCTTTGCATGAACCCCGCTAAACCAGCCTGTACCAATTATCCCTACGTTAAGCATGATCATCATCCCCTCGATTTATAAAATAATCATTTATTCTATCAGTTTACCTTATTTCGAAAACCCTTACATTATTATTACTAGATTAATTTTTAAAAAGTTTAAATATTCACCATACAAGTTCCCAACACAAAAAGCTGACCATATCCCGGTCAGCTTTTTATCGTTTATTCATTCAATTAAGAACCACTAAATATCGCTTCTTTTTTACCCAACTTAAGGTTTTTTTCTTGTTCATCAAGCCATAATATACTTGTTACTCCCCTAGGATAATACTTACTCCCGGATATTTGACCGGATATAATTTGATCACTCCAGCTCCAAACAGACAAGGTGGGATGTGTTAACCATTCAACATGGGCAGCATCAGCCTTCGCTCCTGCTTCATCCCATTCCCAGCCTAGTAGTTTCCGAGCAATAAATTGACTTAGATAGATTTTACTTAACCAAGAGTTATTACTAGTTGATGAGATTTTCCACCCACCGTCTTCAAATAAGCATACACCTTCCACTAAAACAGTTTTTAGATGTTTCTCAAGAGCTCGAATATAAGGTCCAAAGCGCCCATTTGGATCAAGTGCATCTTCACAGTTAGTAAAATAAGGGAAGATTAACCCTTCGATAGCTGGGATAATTTTAGAATCATTGTTTTCACCCACAACAGCCGGGATATATCCTTCTTCTGTTACATAACCAACGAGAGTTGCTGCACATTTCTTTGCCTGCTCACCTGATTGTCTTGCAAGGTCAGCTTTTCCATTTTCAGCAAAGATTTTTTCTAACGCAACATATGATGCCCAGCATTTCCCTGCCATATAAATGTTGTTTCTCGCCTGACCTAGCGATACGTCTAAACTGTCGTATGTTGTTATTTCAGCTCCACCCATCACACGTGTAGAATCAAGCCCCATCATCCCGTTACGTTCTTCTGGAACCGGGTGGTCACGATTTAGTAAACTTTCAAAACACTTGGTAATAATCTCCATATTTTCCTCTAGCCATTTTGTATCTTTTGTTTGTTCTACATACACTGCTGCACATAAGATCCAATTCACAAGTTGTTCATGTGTCATATGTGAGAAACATCCATCTAATCCATATAATTCATAGGAAGAAAAATGAGGACGAGAGATTGTATTAGCTACGCCCATGTCATGTGTAAAGCTTATGCCGCCCGGATACTCTGTTTCATCATTTGGAAAACGAACATTGTCTTCATAACTAAATCGCTTCACAAACATATCCAACTCGTTTTTTACTGTCCATGGGTTCATTTTCATTTCAAAAAACAGTTGGTCGACTGTTAAATCAAAGGTATTCATCATGCGGTATTCACCTTCATTTACAATCCAAAAAGGCTGACCCTCCGTTTCAAGAAATTGTGTACATCCATAATAACTGCGGATGGAATGAGCCATCATAAACTTCTGATCTTCTGATAAATGTGTGGCATTATCTACTAAAGTGTTTGCTTTCTCAGCACGTTCAATAATAGCAGCTGTATTTTCTAAAGCATATGCTGCGACGGACTCAATGTTTGAAAAATATTTTGTATAATAATATGAAGCATCGAGACCTGCTGTCACATATCCAGAACGGTGAAAACAAATAGCGAATTGATATGTACGGCTGGTCCCTGCTGGTACGTCCATAATCAGTGCCGCAATTGGCCCTAATCCAAATGTCCAGTTTTCCTCAAATGGTGTTGTTAATATATTTTCCATACTGAAATGCATGGCTGACCTTACATCAGGACTTGCAGACACAATGCTAGTTATTCGACCTTGACCTACCCCTGAAATTCCTTCACATGTATCATCCAATCGTCGCATCGAACTATATGGGTCATTTCCTTCATAACCAAAAAAGGCACGTCTTGTTTTTGTTCCTTTTGTATTATCGATTGTTAGCTCAGCAATAACAGCAGGTACAATTGTTAATTTTATCTCTTCATCTTTAGCTTTTTGTGGATCTGGTACAGATTCTGCCTGAGAATACACCGTAAATGTAATATCTCCCGCTTTCCAAGTATCTGTTCCAAGCTTAAAATCACGAGTTACTTCATTTGTAGGAAATGGGAATATGATTTTAGGTTTATTTTGCTCCGGATCTGGGTTTTCAATATCATAACGCTTACTCTCATCGTCTCCAGCGTCGAAAAATGGCAGTGCATCATACAATCCCTCTTTTTCTTTTGACTCGACACCGATAAATACACTTTTTCTTGGAGAACGTCCCAATTCAACGTCAAGTCCACCCCCACTGCCTGGAAAACCTAATGTAAAGCTGGAAAAAGACCCAATTGGTGAATGATGAGCATTAAAAAACTGATTTTTTGGCATAAAATCCCTGCTTTCTTAGTTATTAAAGATAAGAATTATCCTTTCACAGAACCAGCAGCAATTCCTTCTACAATTCGATTACTAAAGAAGAAGAAGGCAATTAAAATTGGAATAATACTGATCATTAGTGTTGCACCGATTGCACCCCACTCTGTCATGTATTGCCCGATAAAGTTTTGAATTCCGACAGTTAATGTTTTATATTTATCAGAACTAATGAATGTGTTGATAAAAATAAACTCATTCCAGTTATATATCATATTGATAATGACAGTAGTCGATAAAACAGGAGCTGTCATCGGTAATGTTATTTGAAAGAAAATACGATGAATGGAACAACCGTCAATAACAGCTGCCTCTTCTACCTCACGTGGTAATGTGTAATAAAAGCCCATTAAAATCATGATTGTAATTGGCAGGTTAAAAGCTACATATGATAAAACAACTGACAATGGATGATCAATTAAATTAAGCTTCAAGAAAAAATCAAAAAGCGGAATTAATGTTGAATGAACAGGAATCATCAACCCTACCATAAATAAACCTAATACTAATTTATTTAACTTCCATTTCATTCTCGTAATCGCGAACGTAACGAAGCTCGCTAAAAGTACTGTTAAAACAACCGCTAATACGGTTATCCAAACACTATTAAAGAAATATAAACTAATATTCCCCTCTGTCCAAACGGTTGTGTAATTCTCCCATTTTGGATTTGTTGGGAGAGCAAATGGAGAGTTGCTAAAAACCTCTTGATTATCTTTTAACGAGAAGAAGAATAACCAAATAAGTGGATATACTTGAAAGACAGCAATAACTGCAAGAACAAGATATAGCAGTCCATATCCAATTCGCTTTCCTATCAAACTTTCTGACTTTTTGGTAGTGGCAGTAACATTTGAGTGTGTTTGTTGTTTCACTTCTATGCTCATGTGGATCCCGCTCCTTTCTTAATACTGAATTTCTTCGCCAGTGGCTGTTAGTTTTCGAATAATCCATGTTACGACTAAACAGATTAGTAGTAAGAAGAAGCCAACTGCGCTACCGTAGCCGAAGTCATATGTCCCAAATGCCTTTTGGTACATATAGGATGCCATAACCTCACTTGAACCATTAGGTCCCCCACCAGTCATAACATAGATAAGGTCAAAATATTTAAGTGAACCAACAATCGCTAACACAATTGTTACCTTAATGACACCTGCAATAAGCGGAACTTTAATTTTATAAGCAATTTGAAAAGCATTTGCTCCATCAATTCTTGCTGCTTCAATGAGAGACTCAGGTATGTTCTTTAAAGCTGCATAATAGATTAAGATATAAAACCCTGCATATTGCCAAATAATCGGAACAAAAATAGCTCCCAGCACATACTTAGGTTCTGCAAGCCATGCAGGCGGGTTATCTATACCCAATGACATAAGTAAACTGTTCACCAATCCGTTTGAAGGATGATAGACCTTTAACCAAAGCTGAGCTATGGCAACTGAAGAAAGCAGCATTGGAATGAGATATATTTTCCTTAAAAAATTAGCTCCTTTAATCTTTCCGGCAAGTACTAATGAAATGATTAGATAGCCTACTAAACTTAAAGCTGAAAATAACGCTAGTAAAAAAGAATGATACGCACTAGTCCAGAACTCTCCATCTGATAATAATTTAATATAATTTTCAAGACCGATGAAGGTCATCTCTCCTATTCCATCCCATTTCATTAATCCATAGTAACCCGTTAAAGCGATTGGCACATAAATTAATACCAAAATGAGTAGTAGTGCAGGTAAAACATATAGTGCAATAACTAATTTATTGGACATCACTTTATCCATTGTTTTCTCACCTTTCTTTTTAAAGGTTGGTATGATCAAATCTTTTAGGGCTTACATCCCCGTCATTTATATTTCAAAAAAATGAAATTTGAAGTTTTGTTTTGCGGAGAGATTACTATATTGAGGCTATATGGGTATAAAAAAGGACATATCGATCAATATTGATATGTCCTTTTTCACTTCACATGCTTCTAAAAACCGTTAGCTTACTCTTCACTAGCAAGAGCTTCTTCATGCGCTTTCGCAAATTCTTCCGGTTTTACTTCTCCACCAAATAATGCTTGAATCATATTTAAGTGCTCTTCTGCAACAGATGCACTCATTTGAACATCGGCGTATAATGTAATATTACTTGCATTGCTTAGCTCATCTAATACATCAATATACATTTGTGGTAAATCAACTGAAGCTGTGTCAACTTTTGTTGCAGGGATAACACCAGCATCTGTTACTGAACGCTCACCCCATTTTTGCACAAAGAATTCCACGAATTTTTTCGCTTCTTCTTTCACTTCTGAATCTTCAGAAACGAACAAACCTACTCCAGGACCCCCAACAAAGCTGTTAATATCACCTTTTCCACCTTCAACAGTTGGGAATTTAAAGAATCCAACTGAATCTCTGAATTCCTGTGGAACATCTTCATTTGTAGTGTAGTTTGGTAATTCCCAAGAACCCATTAAGTACATAGCTGCTTGTTCATTCATAAACGGACCTTTTGCTTCATCATTGGATAACCCGTTGAAACCCTTTACAAATGCATCCATACCAACTAAATTTTGAATTTCTTCCGCAGCTTTAACTAGAGCTGGATCTTCAAAAGTTCCAGAACGATTGATAGCATTTGTTAAAGTTTCAGGACCACCAAGACGGTCAGCTAAATACATATACCATAAAGACCCAGTCCAACGATCTTTGTTTCCTAATGTAATTGGCGTCACACCATTGTCTGCAAGGGTCTTTACAATCTTTTTAAAGTCTTCGTAAGTTTCAGGTACTTCTAGATTGTATTTTTCAAAGATTTTCTTATTGTAATACACAGGTGAAATGTTTAATTCAAGTGGTAAACCATATGTTTTTCCATCTACAGCATAAGCTTCAGTTGTTCCTGCGATAAAAGAATCTTTTAGACCACCTTCTAAAATATCATCAAGTGGTGCAAATTTATTTCCCTTTACGTATGGATCTAAGAACCCTGCTGCCCATGTCATTCCGACATCTGGTAACTCATTTGATGCTGACAGTACTTTTAGTTTTTCCTTGTATTGCTCATTACTTAAAATTTCTTGCTCAATTTTAACCCCTGGATTTGCTTTTTCATATTCGGCTGCAATGTCATTGACAATCATATTATGTTGTTTCGAGCTTCCCGAAGGCCAAAGGTGCATGAGTTTTACTGTAACATCATCTCCACCAGAGCTTCCTTCACTTGACTCTCCTGAGCTGGAGCTTGAACAACCTGTTAATGCGAGCCCTACAATCATTGTAAGGACAAAAAATATTGATATCGCTTTCTTTTTTAACATGAATCTTTCCCCCTCTTACTTTTTATCATTCCTTTGTTATGCGCTTACAACGTAATTATAGCAACGTTTTTTCTGAAGAATAAGGTAACGATGGTTGGGGAAAATTCCACTTATTTTAGAAATCCTTCATCATTGCCGTTTTTCGATATTTACTTGGGGTTTGTCCCTCGTATTCCTTAAAAATTTTAATAAAGTATTTAGCGGTATTATATCCAACCGCTTCTGCAATCTCTGATACAGGCAAATTTGACTCTATTAAAAGGTTTTTTGCTTTCTGCAGACGGCTTCTCGTTACATATTCGCTAAAAGTCATTTTTGTTTGATCCTTAAAAAGCACGCTAAAATAACTGGAATTCAGGTGAACAAATGCTGCCACTTCTTTTAGTGTTAGTTGCTCATTAAGATGTTGATCAACATAATTCATCGCTCTCTGAATATGGGAATCTTCCGCCTTTTCCTCTACCTTTACATCAACTAACCTCTCATCAATAATCCTTGTCAGTTTTCCTTCTCTTTCACGTTTCTTTTGAACTTCAACAGCTTTTTCAACGGCTTCTATTAATTTCTTTTTACTAAGAGGCTTTAATAAGTAATTTAGCACACCTAATTGAATAGCTTCTTGTGCGTAATCAAATTCTGAGTATGCAGAGATAATAATTACAACAGGGTAATGCTTTTGTACTTGAAGTCTTTTGAGCATTTCTATTCCATTCATTTCAGGCATTGAAATATCTGTAATTAAAATATGGATTTCTTTTTGTTTTAAAATATCTATTGCTGCAGATGCTCCATCTGTGCTGATAATTTCAAACTGTCCATTTGCCCAATCTTCAAGAGTTTTCTTCAATCCTTGCCTTGTTTTAGGCTCATCATCCACGATTAAAATTGTTTTTTTCAGCATATGCCCCACCTCTATTTATCGGAATTTGAAACGACACACATGTTCCTTCGTTTGGTTTGCTTGAAATGTTAATTCCATTTAATTCATGCTGTTTATAGTAAAGATTTAACCGTTTATTCACATTACTAAGTGCCATACCATTCCCCTTTAATGATGATACCTTCCCTTTGTCCAGCAAGCCTTTAATTTTCTTTATGGTGTCAATCTCCATACCAGGACCTGTATCAAGGACTGAAATCATGATATAACCTGGATGAGAAGATAATTCCACAATGACATGTACAAAGCCACTTCCAACTTTATTGCCAACTCCATGTAAAATAGCATTCTCTACAATCGGCTGAATGAGCAACTTAGGAATAGGAACAGTTTCCAATTCTGAAGGTATACTTACCTGCCAGGTAAATCGCTCTCCAAATCTCATTTTCATGAGCTGCATATACAATTCAACATGCTCTAACTCCTGATTAATGGTTACCCATTCATCTTGTTTTTGGTTACTGATGGTATAACGAAATAATTCCGACATAGCTAATACCGTTTCCGCCAATTCATCTTCACCTTTTTCATCCAAAGACCAGTACATTGCATCCAATGTGTTGAAAAGAAAATGGGGATTTATTTGGGATTGCAAAGCTTTTAATTCTGCATGACTTTTTAATATTTCTTTTTCATAAACGACTTGAATTAGTTCATTCGTATTTTCGACAAGCTGATTATACGATTCATTAAGTCTATTAATTTCAATTGTCGAAGAAATCTGCGGATTCAACGTAAGTTCTCCCTCACTTGCTTTCTTCATTGTTTTTGTTAATCGAAAAATCGGCTTCGTAATCATAGTAGATAAAAACACCGCAAAAAAGGAGAAAATTAAAAACCCGAAAACACCTGATAGAAGAATAGCTGCCCGCAATACAGTAATACCGCCCATGACCTCATTAACTGGTGTTAGAATATACAGTGTCCATCCTGTTATAGAAGATGTTTGTTTCACTAACATGAAATCGCTTCCATTTAATGTTAGTGTTTTTTCTTTTTCCTTAATAATCGGTGAAATATCTCCATTGTAATTACTAGAAATTTGCTTATTATTTTGATCCACCAGAATCATATATTCATTGTTTAGACGGGTTTCACTGAATTCAAAATAATTAGGATTAATTTGTAATACGATATACCCACCATTTGAAAACCATCGATCGATTAAGCTAACTCTTCTTATTGCAAGGTAATAATACGGTTCATTGGGATCTTGTCCTATCCAGACCAATTTTCCTTCGGCCCTGTCAGCTTCTGAAATCCATCTCTGACTTATCCGCTTATTTAATGTTTCACCATCAAGAGGGATTAACTTTCGATTATCAGATGAGTAAATTTCTAAATTATTAATACCATTTGTATAGGTTAGATATTCATTACTAAGCCGGACTAATGCTTGTCTTTGGTGAAAAGAAGCCAGTTTCCCCTGTGATTCATCTTGAAGCATCTGTTGTATGGTTGAATTTGTTGCAACTTGTCTTGTTAATAAATCAATTTGCTGGTGCAGAGATTCCATCCTTCCGTTAGCTTCGACTGCAGTCTGCTGAATTTGTTTTTCAGCATTGTCTTGTAATAATGTTGAAACAATAAAATACGTCATGATACCAACAAAACACAAAACAATTGTCATCACTGTAATAAAAACTAGTAATATTTGATTACGTAATGTATTGTATCTACCTAATTTAATCCACATTCAAGCCCATCCCCAAGCAATTAATGAAATAAACTGTTTTTGCATGTTTTGTTGTAATGTAAAGGTGAAAATTAGTTCGTTCCATTGCTCTCCAGACACTCGCTTTCCGCGGGGAGGAAGCTGAGCCTCCTCGGCTTCGCCTGTGGGGTCTCAGCCTTTCCTCTACTTCCCGCAGGAGTCGAGTGTCTTCCGCTCCATTCCACTATAGAGTTAAAATAACTTTTATATACAACAAATTTTGCAAAAACAGCCATATAATAAAAATAGTAAAATACTACTTAAATACTTTATCATATCTTCATTTACTTTATCTACTGAATAAACTAAGTACAATTACTTATCGTTATTATTTTTTCGCCATAAGTAAGTTGAGTGGGAGGTCCTATTACTTAATTATGAATTTTAGATAGAATGATAAATATTTTTAAACATTAAAATAACCTTGTGCATGGAAAGAAAAATAATTGCACAAGGTTATTTGCATAAAATTATTATCAAATTTGCATTACATTATTGTTTATTTTAACCCTACCGAAAAATCAATTTTTTCAGCAATTTGAGGTAAGTCTATTAATGGGTTTCTATTCTTTTGCTTTTCAAATACAGCTTTGTTTCGATGCTTTTCATATGTTGTTACCGTAAACTCATTATGCCATTTTAAAAGCAATTTAATATCTCTTTGGTCATAATGATTAATTTCATTTGGATATCTCAATAAAAAATACAATGTTGCTCTTGCTACTTCCCCTTTTCCACTTTCAGGTTCAAACTTTTGTTCTTCATATTTCCCACATTCTGATGCAATTCCTTTTAACGAAAATTCAGGAGAATAGTCAGTAAAATCATGATAAGGATAATTAGATCTTAACGAGTTGCATGTTTTTTCACATGTAAATAAATGGTGTAAATCCCCTCTCATAGGATTATCTTTATCAAACCAAGATTGTGGGACAACGTGCTCACAATTATACATATTTTCCTTTTCTATGACCTTGATCATGTCCTGTATGACAACTTCATGTCCTAATGTCATTTTCTTTAGCTTTCTATAGGCCATCTCTCTACTCAACTCAGTCTCAAAGTCTTCTTTTATAAGCTGCTCAGGGTCCTTATTTTTTCCGGAATAGATGCTCCTTAACGTGCCATCCATTTGTAAATCTACCCAGGAGTATAGATAATTTCTAGTTGTTGAATTGTATGGAAGATGGATTTCATGTGTTTTAGTAATTAATTCACTTAATTGCAAAAACAATTCTTTTTTATCTGTGGTAAGGAATGAGATATCCCGATAGTATTGATTGATTATTTTTTGATCTTCTTCTTTATCGTAATACTCTTCTTCTTTATTATTAATTCTAATTTTATTATGCTTTACTTCTACTAAAAGTTCGTCTAAATCTACTTCTTGATACAATAATTTATGATTTACCTGGTCCATGATTTTCCCTCCCTTAACATTAAAAGCAATATCGCAAACTTTGTTTTTTTATTAAGAGTTAAAGGTAATATTTAGTTCGTTTCATTGCGCTCCAGACACTATGTGAAAATAGCCTAATAAAAAAAGCCCACACTTTAGAGTTTCATAAGGCTCTACTATGCGGGCTAATTGATGTAAAACCATTTACTTTTGTTGTAAAGGTATATTCAATCGTGCTACATTAATGATTTCATAAATTTTATCTACTAAGTTAAGGACAATAAAACCATTGCCTTCTGAGCTTTTTCTGTAGCCTAATGGCAACGTTCTTCTAACGAGCTGGGCATATATTTCTGATTCGATTAGTGATCGATTAAACTCTCTTTCACTTAAATTTATAAGTAAAGCGATTGCTCCTGCTACATGTGGGGTAGCCATTGAAGTGCCGGATAGAGATGCGTATTTATTATCCGGGAATGTTGACACGACATCCACACCAGGTGCCACTAAATCTACTTCTGAATTTGTATTTGTAAATGGTGCAAGCTCTAAATTATGAGTCACTGCACCTACCTGAATAACCTCGTTATAACTTCCGGGATAAGAATACTCAAATGTATCTTCTCTGTCGTCCCCTTCATTTCCTGCTGCAACTACGACAGATATACCGTGATCTACCGCATTTTTTACCGCTTTATGAAGCTCAGGAACATCTTCAGGACCACCAAGTGACATAGAAATTACCCGAACTCGTTGATTTTGAGGTCCCCGCCAATCGACAGCATAGTTAATTGCATTTATAATCCATTCATAATTACCCGATCCTTCACCAGATAACACTTTTAAACTTAATATTTTCGCCTTTGGTGCTACTCCTACAACACCATCATTATTTAAAGAAGCAGCAATTGTACCAGAAACATGTGTACCATGACCATTATTATCTTCAAACATGTCTGGATCGGCATTAAAATCAGTTGTAAAATTTCTTCCACCAATAATTTGATTCTTAAGATCGGGATGGTCTGTATCAACACCAGTATCAATGACAGCTACTACAATACCTTCTCCTTGGTTGCTCTCCTCCCAAATCTCAGGAGCCTGAATTAAACTAACGCCCTTCGGAGTTTCATTTGTTTGATCCACAATTGAATTGATTGTAAAAGGAACTAATTTAACTTGTGGTGTTTGAGCCATTTTTTTCCTCCTCATTTAGTGAAATTAAAAACTGACCTACTTTATATATACTAAATTCCGGATACAATTAAAATGGAAATATTGGAAATTTTTATTTTTGATAGAAATGACTCATACCTATTTTAATAGAATAAGTAGATTGGCACGAATAAAATAGAGGACATATAACTAGCTCTTTTTATATCAATTTTCTTTATAAAAGTTTACGATCTTCCAGTGTTTCTTGATCAACATTAAATTCAATTAAATTGTGATCGGGATCCATGCAAAATATTTGTGCAAATCCGCTTGTACTATTAGGATTTTCCTTTATTTCTATACCAACTTTTTTTAAGTAATGTAAAGTTTCCTTATAATCTTTTACTCTTATAGCAAAATGTCCATCTCTTGAGTCAATTTCATCAGTATTGCGAATTGTTGTGGAATTATTATGTACAATTAAATGCAACTGTTGATCTCCAATTTGATACCATGTCCCCGGAAAATCAAAAGGTGGCCTCTTTAATTCGTTAAATCCTAAAAGTGTCCCATAAAAGTGTTTAGCTTTTTGTAAATCTGTTACAGATAGACTAACATGATGAATACTTTCTACTTTGATCATAAATCCAACTCCTTCTATAAAGTTTCATCTTCTACTTGTTGTTTTCGTTCAAACTCTAAAAATCTGGTACCTTGAAAAGTCAAGATTCCAACATCGCCTTCAACAAGATATCCAAATTCCTTGCCTGACATTTTTAATTCTGAACGATCACCACTGGAAAACTCAAATGTTACAAAATATGAAGTACTTGAATGACCATCTTGACCAACTCTCCTTACATGTGTACGCTTAGTCTTTACTTCCGCAGGAACAGATAAGCGTGGTGATTGCTCATTTTTCTTCCATTGACCAATTCCCTTAAACACTGTAAACAGAATACTTCCAAACACAATAATAAAAATAATACCAATGAATATTGGAACAATTTGAAATAAGACATCACCAGAATAATATGGATCTCCCATCAATTCCCCTCCTCTCTTTATATTATACGAAACTACTGAATAGAAAGTTTCAATACAATTTGTTATGCCAAAAAAGCGACCAACTTCTATTCTAAATAGAATTAGTCGCTTTTTCTTTATTTTACTATTGCCTTCTGATTCGCAAACTGCGGCAACCAATCTCCATGTGCTTCAATTAAGTCATCACACATTGCAATAATATCATCCATTGAAAGTTCTGCAGCAGTATGCGGATCAAGGAGGGCAGCCTGGTAAACCGCTTCTCGTTTTCCTGTCATCGCTGCTTCAATTGTTAACAGCTGTGTATTAATATTTGTTCTGTTAAGTGCTGCTAATTGCTCTGGCAGATCTCCTACATAGGTTGGCATAATACCACTTCGATCAACCACACAAGGTACTTCAACACATGCATTTTCAGGCAAGTTGCTGATAAGACGGCCGGTATTTAGGACATTGCCACCAAACTTAAAGGGAATGTTCGTTTCCATTGCTTCTAGTATACGAGAGCCATATTCATGTGAACGTGCATGAGAAAGCTGGCTATTGTTTACCATATCTTCTCGCATCGTTTCCCATCTTTCGATTTGTTCAACACAACGACGAGGATATTCATCTAATGGAATATTGAATCGGTCAATCAACTCCGGATAGTTACGTTTAATAAAGTAAGGGTGATATTCCGCATTATGCTCAGAAGATTCCGTCACATAGTATCCGAATTTATCCATCAACTCATAACGGACCATATCATGATGTTTTGTTTTCTGTCTTTCTTTTGCACGGCGCTTAATTTCCGGATATAGATCCTTGCCATCACGCTTCACTTCAAGAAGCCATGCCATGTGATTTATACCTGCAATTTTTTCTTCAATTCCTTCATGATCCATCCCTAAATCTTTGAATAGATGCTCGGTACATATTTGTACGCTGTGGCACAAACCTACTGTTTTAATATTTGTAAAGCGAAGCATTGCACCTGTTAACGCTGCCATAGGATTTGTATAATTTAAAAATAAGGCATCAGGGCAAACTTCTTCCATATCTTTTGCAAAATCCAACATAACAGGTATCGTCCGTAATGATCTAAAAATACCTCCAATTCCTATCGTATCTGCAATTGTTTGGCGTAACCCATATTTCTTAGGTATCTCAAAATCAATGACCGTACTCGGCTTATACCCGCCTACCTGAATCGCATTAATCACATACTTTGCCCCTCTTAACGCTTCCTTTCGATCAGTATATGATTTGATCGTAACATTACTCTTGTAATTTTGTTTTAAGTTATTAAGCATATTCTCCGAATCTCTTAAACGCTGTTCATCAATATCAAACAATGCAAATTCAAATCCGGCTAAAGTAGGAACAAACATACAATCTCCTAATACATTTTTAGCAAATACTGTACTTCCTGCACCTATAAAAGTAATTTTTGACATTCTTCCTCATCCCTTCTTCAATATAAATATTCCATTCAATACAACTAGTTAGCTCTTTGAACCTGTTAATGCAATACCTTCAATAATTTGTCTTTGAGCAAAGATGTATACAAGGATTACTGGTATGACGGAAATGGTTGTTCCTGCCATCATCAGTGACCAATCTGTGAAGTAAAGACCCTTAAATGTATTTAATAGTAAAGGAACAGTAAATTTCTCAGGTGATGATAAATAAATGAGAGGCTCTAAGAAACCATTCCAAATTCCCATGAAAGCAAAGATACCAAATGCCGCTAAAGCCGGTCGAATTAACGGCAGGATCACACTCCAGTAAATTCTAAGGGGGTTCGCCCCATCAATGACTGCTGCTTCTTCTAATTCATTTGGAATTCCTTTAATAAATTGCCTTAATAAAAACACACCGAATGCATTAAACAAGCCGGACGGTATAATTAGTGATAAGTGAGTATCGATCCATCCCAGGTTATCCATGATGATATAAAGAGGGACCATTGTTACTTGCTTCGGAATCATCATGGTTGCTAAAAACAAGATGAATAAAAGGTTTGAGCCGCGGAATCGAATCTTCGCAAAAGCATAGGCGGCCATTGAACATGTTAATAAGTTTAATACAACCACAATGAAGGTAATATAAAAACTATTAAAGTACGCGACATCAAAAGGCATTGCTGTAAGAGAGTTAGGATAGTTTTGAAATGTTACTGGATCCGGCAACCATTTTGGAGGTATAAGAAAAATCTGTGACATATCCTTCAAGGAACTACTAACTGTCCATAAAAATGGAGCAACCATCAAAAATGCGCCAATAATTAATACAACATGGAGTAAAACTTTTGTTGGCTTTATTCGTTTCCCAATACTTAATGATACATTTTGATTAGGTACCGTTTTCGTTTGAACATCATTGATCTTCATAATGAACCCACCTCTTTGACATCTTGAACTGGAATAGTGTAAACATTAAGATAATGACGAATAAAATCATTGCAGCAGCAGAGCTTACTCCCATATCAAAATCAACAAATGCCGCTTCGTAAATGTGATACACGAATGTATAGCTTGATTTTGCCGGTCCTCCACTCGTCATGACATAGGCTTGGTCAAAAACCTGAAAGGATGAAATGATTGCCATGATTGTAATAAAGAAAGTTGTTGGAGATAATAAAGGCAAAGTAATATGACGGAACTTCTGCCAGTTTGACGCACCGTCAATATCAGCTGCTTCATAATATGAGCGTGAAATTCCCTGCAGACCTGCTAAAAAGATAACCATATTGTACCCTAAGCCCCACCAAATACTTAGCATTGCAATAGATGGCATAACCCATTTTGTATCTGTTAACCACATCGGACCATCAATACCAACATTTGCAAGAACTTGGTTTAAGATTCCGAAGTCACCGTTTAAAATCCACATCCAAATGACACCGATTGATACAGAACTAGTGACCACAGGCATGAAGAAAAATAAACGATAAAAGTTTTTTCCTTTAATCTTATTAAGTGCTATTGCTACCACAAGGGAAATAGCGATTTGAACAGGTATAACCAACACTGTGTAATAAGCTGTGTTCATAAGTGCTTTCCAGAAATCAGGATTTGTAAATTGATCCGTATAGTTTGCTAGACCAATAAACTCTTTTGTTCCGAATCCATCCCATTTCATAAAGCTTAAGGAAAATGTAAAAAGAACTGGAATTAATGAGAATGCAAGTAAACCAATTAATTGAGGAGTTAGAAAGATAAAACCCCACAGATTTTGCTGACGTCTATTCAATGTTTTCACCTTCTTCTGCTAAAATGTAAGGAGGAGATAGGAAAAGCACATAACACCTATCCCCGCCCTTTTCTGAATTAGTTACTCACCTTTGTGCTCAGCGATCATTGCTTTTGCTTTTTCTGCGTATTTTTCAATTGTTGTCTCAGCATCGTCTTTTCCAAGATACAACAAGTCCATGATGTCATTAGCCTCTTTATCCAATCCTGGGATTGTTGATTGGATAGCGTTTGCATAACCTTGTTCACGCGCTTGAATGATATAATCAACATGTTCAGGAACATTTGATTCTGTTACAATTTCATCAATTCCACCAATTGATGGAATGGCATTTCCAATTCCAGCTAAACGAGCTTCTTGTCCTAATGTAGAAGTGTAATAGGATGCAAATTTTTGAGCTGCTTCTTTATTCTTTGAGTCATTGTTTACAGCCATATATGCTGTAGGGATAGCAACTGGTTCTGTTTTATTTTCAGTATTTGAAGGCCAAGAAATGTAATCCCACTCTAATGCTTTATTTTCATGAAATAATGGAGTAAACCATCTACCGGCACTTACCATTCCTACTTGACCTGACATAAACATTGCCTCAGCTCCCTGACCCTTAGGCAATGAACCGGAATAAGTAAAGTTCTCATCCTTCACCATTTTCTCAAGGAATTTCATTGCCTCAATTCCTTTATCATTTTGGTCTAAAATGAAATCTCCAGTCTCTTTATTATAAACATCTCCTCCATTTGCCCAAATCCAGCTGAAAAGGGTATTCCATGAGTTATCTACAATAAAGCCATACTTACCACCATCACGTAATTGATCTGTCACTTCTTCCATTGCAGCAAAGTTCCATTCACCAGCATCAAAATATTCCTGTGGAGATTTAATCCCCAGTTCAGCTAATAACTTTTTATTGTAGTAAAGTAACATAGGGTTACAATCCACTGTTATACCATAGATCTCATCATCTTTTTTTGCAGCACCCCATAGTCCTTCTGCAAACTCATCAGGTTTAGCATAGCTTTCAGAGCTATTCATGAATTCACTTAAAGGAGCGAGCTTTCCTGTTTCCACAAGTTTAGATATGTCTCCATCACCTACATAGAATACGTCAGGAGCCTGGCTGCCTTGAAGTTGCGTTTGAAGCTTTTGGATATAACCATCACTAGGAATCGGAACAAGTTTCACCTGTATATCCGGATTCTCTTTATTAAATCCATCCACTGCTCGTTGGTATACTTTTATTTCAGCCGGATTCCCCCATGCGGAAAATGTTAAATTAATCTTCTCACCAGATCCGGAACTTCCCGAAGCACCAGAATCTGATGAACCTGAACTTGAATTGCTACAGGCTTGTAAAGCAGGAATCATGATAAGTAAAACGGCAAACAATAAAAATGCTAGCTTCTTTTTCATTACATTTACCCCCATTTTCTTAGTGAATGAAATCCTTTTGTTATGCTGATTGAAAGCACTATTAATCAACTGGTAAACATGTCTATGTAGAACATCACCTCCTTAAAATCAACAAGTACGTCTTCAACATGTATCATCCTCACATCCAGCGCAAAGACGTTAAGCAAACGCTTTCATATACACACCTGCAAATTATTAATGAATATACTTGCAGTAAATCTGAATTTTGAGTTCAGATTTACCAAATGTATGATTCATTTTTTAGAAATTTAACATTTTTTGAACAAACGTTTTCTTTTTTAGCAAAACGAGAATATATGAATCTAGCAATTCTAAGCAATATCTAATATTCTCATATTTATAAAGTAGATCTCTTTACTCTTTGCTTCCATCCACAACTTTCACGGATGATTAGTCTAGTTGGAACAATTGCTTTTATAGGAATATCCCTGCCTTCAAAGCGATCTAACAGCAGTTGAACTCCAAGCTTTCCCATTTGTTCTGTATAAATTTTTACTGATGTTAATGGAGGACTTGCAAACTTTGCAAATTCAACATCATTCAAACTGACAATTGCGATATCTTCAGGTATGCGGAGATTTTCTTCACATATAGCTCGTATAGCTCCCATTGCCATAGAGTCACTTGCAACAAAGAATGCTTCTGGAAGATCATGCAATTGTAAAGCAGTTTTCATCAACTCATATCCTTGCTTCATTGAATACTCACCTAAAAACACATATTCCTTTCGAAATAACCCTTGTTCTTTAAGTGAATTTTCAAAGGTTTCTTGACGTACGCCCTTAATTACCTGTTTTTTTCCTGTCATGGATTCTCGTTCTTGTCCACCAAGGAACCCAATTTTTTTATATCCCAATTTCACTAAATGATTCACTGCCTCACAGGTTGCATTTTTGAAGTCTACTACAATGGAATCAAAGTCATTTTCGTTTAACGAATAATTCACAAAAACAATATGCTCTACTTGATTTTTTATTTTATTTAACTGCAAAAGATCCATACCTGAAAGAACAATCAATCCATCTAGTTCATTATTTAGGGATGCTTGCTGAATATCGCTTACTCTCATCAATCTTGTTAGGAAAAGTCCTCGTAACATGCATTCATTTTCAATAGCCCTTCTAATGGAAGCAAAATAAGGATCGTCAATACCATCAACAATTTCTTCATCTGTACAAGACATGAAGATGCCGATTTTCTGATGAGCAGCTCTCTTCACTCTTTGTTTTTCAGTTTTTCTTATTTTTAATGCAGTGTAGCCAAGTTCCTTTGAAATTTTTAAAATCCGATCCCTAGTCGTATCAAGTACGGTAAGGGTAGGGTCATTGTTCAATACCCTCGATACTGTTGAACTAGATACATTCGCAAGTGTTGCAATGTCTTTGATCGTCGCCATAAACAATTACCTCACTACACTTAATTTAGTAAATAAACTTTGTTTGTCGTTTTTTTATTTCACTAAATATTTACTTGATAATTCGAGGTTACCAAATTTTAAAAGCGCTTACAATACTTTTTTTAGAAATTCATCCATTTTATTTTCGTCATCTTTCGTCAAAAACACTTTAATTTCATTATATTCCAACTAAATACTCATCTAATTCATTTATTTAGTAAATCGAAAGTAATGTTTACAGTAATTATAGAAACCGTTTTCGAAAAACCTCTCTTAATTTTCATTTTCCATTGTATGACCAAGTGTTATTTGATGAAAACTAATGGTTAAGGAGGGATAAAAACATGAATCAACCAATTTTACTTTTCATAAAATTCATCACCTGTTTGATTGCTTTTGGAATAGGACTGGATCTTTTTTTCGCTGCAAATTTTGTCGATATTTTATCGTTTAGCCTATTTGTTACTTTTGCCTCATATGCTGTAGGTGAATTAGTCATATTACCACATCTAGGAAGAAGGGCTGCTGCGGTTGCGGATTTTTTTCTTAGTTACTTAAGTGTATGGATTTTTGGAAGTATTTTATTTGAGAACTATCTTCAAATTGCATGGGGAAGTATTATTTCTGCTATTATCATCACCGGAGCAGAAATAGTTATTCATCTTATGGTACAAAATCGAGATGAACATACAACCTATAAAAGCAAAAGGAATTCTATACTGAATGCAAATTTAGCTTATGGAACAGAAATCTCTGAAGAAGAATATATAAAAGATGTTAATAAAATAAAAAAGTAGCACAATATAAGCATAAGGACAGTTTTTCTAAACTGTCCTTATCTTCTGTCTTCTCTCGTAAGTCTCAAGCCTTAGATAAAATAAAGCTTGAGTTCATTGTCGCGATCATTCTTTTTCTATAAGATAAAAGTAAGTTAAATGAACGCTATATGCGACGAAGAAGGAAGGGTTTATGATGAAAAAACTGTTTTTACTTTTATTTTTTATTGGTGGCTTGTTATTAATTATCAAGACAAATACTACATGGTTTGTATTTGGAGAAAATAAATCTTCTGCTGAAGTCACCGGCAATACGGAGAAAATTGAACTACATGTTTCAGGTGCAAGTACAACAATTATTCCGGAAAATACAGATGAAGTCCGTGCTGAAATAAAAGGAAATGGAAAAGTAAATGTCGAAAAAAACGGGGATACAATTCTAGTTGAATCTGAAACAAAACGTTGGTTTAACGCATTTTCATTCTTTAATAAAAGAGAAATCACCATATATATCCCAGATGATTTTAATCAGGAACTATTAATTGATAGTGGATCAGGAAGCATCGTATTTGACGGCGAATCAATGACCCTTGATGATTTATTAGTTGATATGAGCTCCGGAAATGTAAAATTAAATCAATTATCTATTAAAAACTTTATACTTGATGGTTCATCAGGTAATGTCTCTATTTCTTCTTTGACAACTGAAGAAAGTAAGTTTGATATGAGCTCCGGAAACCTGACAATTACGGATCATACCGGAAAGGTTATGGCTGATTTATCTTCTGGTAAGATAGACTTACAAATGGAAAAGGTAACCGATTCTCTTGAGATCAAATTAAATTCTGGATTTGGCACGGTAGAGTTGCCATCAGATGCGGATTTTACTCTCCGAGGAGAAGCAGGCAGCGGTATTATTACATCTAATCTTACTTTAAAAGATCTTCAAAAAGATAAAAATAATATTTATGGTATTTCAGGCTCAGGAAAGCATGATGTAAAGATAGATGTCTCAAGTGGAAAAGTTGAAATTAAATAAATGACTATAAGCTCACCGGTAAATCTTTCGGTGAGCTTTTTCATATTTAGGACTGGTTTTGCCTCACCTTCCTTTTTTCCTTTCTTTTCTGTCTCTCAAAATGACACTCATTGCAAACATCAAATTTAAATTTATTAGCTAGTGTTTTTCCGCATACCTTGCAAGCTTTCCGTGTTATTTGCACACCTGATTTTAACTGTTCATGGATTTTGTCACTAATTTCTTCCCGCATTCTTTCCCAATAATGGGCTTCGGTATTTCTGCCTAATTTATATAAAAATAATAAATGGAGACCAACCGATTTATATGATAATTCAAGTTCTTCAAGTCCTGCTTCCTTAATCAGCGGATCAGGTAGTTCTTCCCCCTCAACAATAGCCTCAAGCTTTTGCTTCCACTGATTTCGTAAAGTTGGTTCATTCGTTGAAAAAGGCAGATGCAAAAAGCCGTATAAATCAGCCATCGAGAGTTTTGCTTCAATCATTGTATCTTCAATCATTTCATACAAAAGCTTTTCCTCTGCCAGTGAGGCTTTTTTTGTACCTTTAGGGCTTTTAAACTGTTCCCATAAATAAAAAAACAACCCTAGTTTACGAGAATATTTTTGAAATCGCTCAAGCACTCCTGTTGTCGGAGCAATGGCAAAACCTTGAAGTGGTTCATCCTCTTGGTCAAGCAGTCTTGCCATTGACTTGGGATTGTGTACAAATGCTACCTTCCCAATGTTATAAAGTCCTCTTCGACCAGCCCTGCCTGCGATTTGTTTGACTTCTTGTGATGTTAACCATCTTCTTCTTGTTCCATCAAATTTGTCGTTTTCTAAGAAAACAATTCTTCTTATCGGTAAATTCAACCCCATTCCGATCGCATCAGTTGCTACTATAACAGTTGCTTCACCACTAATAAATCGTTCCATCTGTTTCTTTCTTGTTTCAGGCGGCATACTCCCATAAATCATGCTCACTTTACGACCAGTTCTTTGTAGCTCTGCAGCAGTTTCAAGAACTCTTTTTCTTGAGAAACAAACAAGAGCATCACCTTTTCGGGTTTGATTTAATCGGAACAGCTGCGGTTCTACCTCTAAAGGAACCTCTCTAATATATTCATGGATCGTAATATTCGAATCCCCCAAAAGCTGCAGGATCATCTGTCTTGCATTAAAGCTGCAAATAATATGAACTTCTTTTGCATTTGCTTTCGTTATGGCTTTATACCAGGAAAATCCTCTATCTTTATCTGCAATCATTTGAGATTCATCAATGACAACAACTTCATGAAAGTCTTTCTCATAAAACATTTCAACTGTACAAGCAATATGATTAGCACCTGCTACAAGCTTTTCTTCTTCACCTGTTTTTAATGAGCAAGGGACACCTTCCTGATTTAACTTTTCATAAATCTCCAGGGCAAGCAATCGAAGTGGAGCTAAGTAAATACCACTGCCAGCTTCTTTCATACGTTGAATGGCATGAAATGTTTTTCCTGTATTCGTTTCCCCAATATGCAAAACATATTCTATATTCCGTCCTCCCGGAGGATTATATTCTCGTCCGAAAACATCCTCTACCATTCGGGCTTCCTCTTCTTTACGACGCTTGATTTCCTCAAGCTCAGCAACTATTTTCCGCTCTCTTTCGGAAATATCTGTTTCATAAATCTTTTTATGTGTTTCAAGATCGAACGGTGTATCTATTAGTTTTATTAAATCTGTGACAAATTCCTCAAGCAGGTCAGCAAAAAACTCATTAGATAAGTCCAAAAATAAATCATATGCAATTTCTTTTATAAAGTTATCTGGCAATTTTTCATGAAATGTTTCAAGATATTCATCAAAAAGATGGGAAGAAAGTCGATCCTTAATCCAATTAGGACCAAAATCAAATAAATATCCAGATATTAATCTTTCATACATCTCAGTCATATCTTCTTCATATTGATATCTGTTATATGCAAAATGGGCTTCATCATATAAATAATCAGAAAAAGTCATTTCATCCGTAGGAAGGACAACACCCTGTTGTTCGACTTCAATTGCAAGATGTGATCCGATTAAATATCGAATATATAAATAGAGATCTTCATAATGGTCCCCAAGTAATTCTTCCATGTAAAACTCAAATTTCTGCATGAGCTTTCGCGTCTTCTCACGATGTTCCTGCATCTTAACTCGAGCCTCGAATAATTCCATTGATTTGTTATATTTTTCACTCCATACATCTTCTTTGCCCAAAAACATTTCGTCAAGCCAGTCCAACACATGGAAAGGAGTTACATTTCGTATTTCACTACGAAACATTTGATTGACCAGCTTTTTACTAACTCCTTCCAGATCATAGTCCTTCTCCAACAGATATTGTCTTTTTACTGTGTTTGAGGCATGGCTTGTGGCAGCATTTAACCATGAATTTAGCCATATCTGATCAATATATTCTCCTCTTTCTCTTACATATTGTTCATAAGTTGGTACATTATCTTTTCCTTCAAAATATCGATCTATATCCTCTAAAACCTTTGACTTTGTCCGGTCAATGGCTAACATATAATATTCTTCTAGTAAGTCACTCATGTACGCACTCCTTTTCACAATGGTTATACCTTAGTGTTTATTATTTATTTGTAAACATGTATCTTTCATTGTAGTTCATGTGAAGTAGGATGTGTTAATGTTATGAATTGAAAAATAGAGCTGATATCAGCTCTATTGGAGTAATTCGTGTACTATTGGACATTATGACGAAATCGATCTATTTAAACTTCACTTGACTTGTTGTTACTCACTTCGGCTTCGTCTTTCTTTACAAAATATTCTTCCTTTACAAACTGAAATCCATACAATAGCACTGCTTTAAACATAAAGATAAGCAATAATTTCACCCTTGATAACCGAACTAATGAACCAAATCCCAATTTCTGAAAAAAGTTAAGTAATGGATAAGAAAAGAAAGCATCAATTATGAGGTTAAGCAACATATATAGATAGAATTTTCCATATGTAAATCTTAGTATCCACAATGAGCCAACAATAAATGGTCCCCACAAAACCGGTGTTTCCCCTCTCAATCTAGGGTGAAGCTTTTCATAAATCCACCACCACCTCCTACTTTCAGCAAGATAACTTTCTAATCTCACGACGAGTGAGATAAAAATACTTGCGGGTAAAAATCGTTTAAATGTTCTTCTATCCATTAATGGAATAGTAAACCACGGCAAAATCATCATGATTAATAGTAATATCTTCGAATATTTCAGCAATTTACTATAACCTCCTTAATCAGAGAGTTTTTATAAAAGAATTAGGTACCTTGTTAGTATGTCAAAACCATGATATTTTTTACATTAACAGGAAAATAAAAACTCGTTTCCGTCACGGAAACGAGTTTTTATTAACTATTTCTTTAGCTCTTCAACTAAACTGATAAGGATATCTGCTTGCTCATCAGAAAAAGATTTATTTTTTTGAGCCTTTACTTGATTAATATATGCTCCAAGTTGGCCATCTCTTGCTTTCGTTTGACCTTTTTCCTGTGACTTTTTAGCTGATTCAAGTTTCTTTACAAATGATGTTGCTGCTTTTTCCTGACCTTTTTCAGCTAAAAACTTCTTTGTTAAGTTTGCCAGATGATCATAATCTACAAAGATCTGTACTGTAATTGTTTTTTCACTCTTATTTCCGGCTTTATCAATTGCTTCTGCTGTGAACTCTGTTGGACCAACACCTAATTCGTATGCATGTTTAGTTAAGTTCTCACATGTTGTTGAGTCTAAGCCTGATAAAGAATCATCAGCTTGACATGAAAGTGAAATGATCTCATCAATCCCAATTTCTGTTTTATCTTCTAGATTAAAAAGTATATCTGGACCTGATTTGTCAATATTCACTTTTAATTCTTGCTTTTCTTCCACATTACCTGCAGTATCTTCACTCCAGTAATGTATACTATACTTTCCTTCGTTTTTCAGTTCGATAGATGTTCCGGACTTTATATCCCCGTTATTAATTGAAAAGTAAGTCCCTTCAATTTCCGATTCATTGTCAATAGAAGTGAAGCCTAATTTCACCGTTTCTCTATACCATCCATTTTGAGCCTCACCATCAATGTTAAAAGATGTCTCAGGTGCTGTTTCATCAGGCTTTTGTGCTGAAACAAGATATATATTTGGAGCAGGAGGTTCTTCCATTCCTTCTCCTATAAAGAAACTAGGATGCGGCGGCTGGTTATAACCAACATTTTGCCATGCAATAGCTGTTCGGTATTGCGGGTCGTTCATCAGTGTATAAATTTTATGTTCTGTTTCATTAGTAGTCATAAAGACACGTAGCGCACTGCTATCCTCTGTTCTCCATACAGCTTCCTCTCTCCAGTCTCCAAGTATATCTGCTTGTAATGAAGGACTGCCTTTTGTTGAATTATTAGAGTAAGTTCCATCAGCAACTAAAAGATCTTTTAGTGTTTTACTCTTATAATCCCATTTTTCAATCGTCCCTGTTCCAACACCCTTGTTGGCATCCCAATTATGATCCAACAATTCTCTTAATAAATCTCCATCCCACCATATACCGAAATTTGAAGAAGGAATCGTATCAGCTATTTTTTCTCCTGTTGCAGAGTGTAATCCCCCAACTTTACTATTCCATTCACCTGAAATCGCCCAGGCTTCTGCACCTTCGTGGGTCGGATCGATATCAGCAGTCATACCTCTACCTGTATCTTCACCGGTTTTGACTCCCCAGATAACTTCTCCCGTTTCTGCATCTCTAAGATCATATCCAAATTCCTCATCTTTATGTTCTTGAACGGAAAAGATTTCCAGACCATCCCGATTAGGATTTAGATCTCCTACATGTAATGCATCACCATGTCCTAGACCGGTATTATAGAGTCCTGATCCATCATCATCAATTGTGATCTGACCATAAACAATTTCATCTTTTCCATCATGATCCACATCCGCTACACTAAGGCTATGATATCCTTGACCAGCCCAGTCGCTATAGCCTTCGTTGTTAGTATCAAAGGTCCATTGCTTTGTTAACTTACCTTCTTTAAAGCTATAAGCAGAAACAACTGTTCTTGTATAATATCCGCGTGCCATAATGAAACTAGGCGTTTCTCCATCAAGGTACGCAACACCGGCCAGAAAGCGGTCCACACGGTTGCCGTATCCATCTCCCCATGAAGAAACATCACCTCTAGGAGGCGTATAATCTGTTGTCACAAGTTCCTTGCCTGATTCTCCTTCGAAGATCGTTAAATACTCAGAACCTTGTAACACATATCCTGACGAGTTTCTGTGATCTGCATCTTCTTTTCCTATGATTGTTCCTTTACCATCCTTTGTGCCATCTGCTGTTTTCATTGCTATTTCCGATTTACCATCTCCATCAAAATCATAAACGATAAATTGGGTATAATGAGCACCTGCACGAATATTTTCACCTAAATCAATTCTCCACAATCTTGTTCCGTCTAACTTGTATGCATCAATATAGACATTTCCTGTATAGCCGGCTTGTGAGTTATCCTTAGAATTTGACGGGTCCCATTTAAGAATAATTTCATATTCTCCATCTCCATCTAAATCTCCAACACTTGCATCATTTGCAGAATATGTGTAAGGATCTCCTAATGGTGTAACCCCATCTTTCGGCTTTTGGAGCGGGATATCAAAAAAGTTTTCGGCAATAACTGATGTCTGATCTTTTTGTTTCTTTTCTTTGCCATCAATAACAGCTCTTACCTCATACACATCGTCTACTTTTCCTTTAGAATCCACATAATTGGTGCTTGAAGTAATTGGACTAGAATTGATTTTTTCACTATTACGGTAAAGATTAAATGAAACATTTTTAGAATCTGTTCCTAAAAATCTCCACCCTATATAAACACCATCTTCTGTCTTCATCGCCACTAGACCGCGATCAAGTGTTTCCATTTGCTTTTTTAATACTGTTACAGCCGGAGTTTCAAGGCTAGTTGAAAGCTCAGAAATGCCGCCTGCACTTACAGCCGCAACTTTATAATAGTACTTAATCGTTGTTAATACCGTTTCATCTTTGTAATTTAACTTATTTGTTTTACCTATATACTGGTATTCTCCATCTTTCTTTTTTGATCTGTACACATTGTATGTTTTTGCACCATCTGTTTTGTCCCAGCTAAATGAAACGTCGTTTTTGTTTACTTCTCCAAGTTTCAAATTTTCAGGTGCAGAAGGTACTGGAACAGACGAATCAATCATTGAAACCGTTAACGGCATAGACGGAACTGTTTCAACATTTGAACGATCAACCGTAGTTGCTGTGTATTCGTACTCCATTCCAACATCAACGTTTGTATCTGTATAAGAATTTGTATTTGCAGTACCAATTAACTCACTATGACTTGTACCTGCAACTTTACGGTAAATATTATATTTCACTGCATCCTCTACCGCTTTCCATGAAAGCTGTACAGAAGAGTTTTCCGGATCAGAATTCACCTTGTCAGCCTTTAGTTCTGAAGGAGCAAGTAAAATAGGTGTGAGCTCAAGACCATTTGCAATACCTGTTGATCCTTTAAAATTCACATTCATTTGTCCATCCTTAACAGACACATCTGAAAAGACCTTAGATGTATAATTACGGTTAGAAGCGTTTACAGGTCCTAAATCCTTCCCTTCAATGGATACATCCGTTCTCGCACTCCCAAGAAAATCAGCAACATGAACTTTTACAGCATATAACCCATTTGGTACATCTACTTGAAATTCCCACCCTACATTAAAATAACCAAGCCAATCACGTGTTACATCTCTTAAAGGTGTATCACCGTCACCACGGTCACGAGTAATCATTCCTGTATTATCTTTTATTCCATAACCTTTTTCTTTTGTATAAACAGTATTTAAATCAACATTTGTATACCCCTCTGCAACAGGGCTACCTACCGGTCCAAAATCAAACTTAAGATTCGCTTCTTTTGTTTTAATGACAACAATTTCCGATTGTTCAGATTCTCCCTTTGCATTAACAGCAGTTACAACTACATCATAGGATTTTCCTTCTTCCATACCCATTAAACTTATTCTGGAAATAGTAGAAGTTCCTACTAATGTATAGTCTTCATTAGGTGAAGTTGAAAGCTTACGATAAATTTTGTAAATATCGGTATTCTCCACTTCATTCCATGTTAATACAGCTCCAGCATTACTAATACTGCTTGCCGTGATACCTGTGGGCTTGTCAGGTACATTTGCCGGTGGCTCAACGTCTGTTACGTAAGAAGCCAATGAGCTATCTAACTCTTTAATTCCGCTAGATAATAAACGAGCTATCTGAATAGCTCCATATTCTTGAAAATGGGTATCATCCTGAGAGCCATTTGGAAAAGCAGTATATATTCCCGGTTCCGTATGAAGGAAAACTGCTTTAGTTCCAACTGGACCAATCGTGTCATAATATTCACGACTTAATGTGCTTAAATCAACTAATTCAACATCTAGTTCTTCTGCTACTTCTTTCATTCCTTGAACATAATCAGGAAAGCTAACATTGAATACGCCTGTCTCAGCATTAAAATCCCGTCGTCCAACAGGTGTCACTAATATTGGTTCAGCACCACGTTGTCTAGCACCATTGATATAAGTTTTTAAATAGTTTTTATAATCTGGAACAGAGGCATATCGCTCAGGCCTGCTGATTGTTGCATCATTATGACCAAATTGAATAAGGAAAAAATCTCCTGGACGTATTTCAGTCAAAATATTATCTAATCGTCCTTCAAAAATAAAAGACTTAGAGCTTCTTCCACCAATCGCATGGTTATCAAATATTATTGATTCATTGAAAAAGCGAGGAATCATTTGTCCCCAGCCTGCTTCCGGTTTCCAATATTCATCATATGTCTGGACAGTAGAATCACCTGCAAGATAAACTGTTGGTATCTCACCCGGAACCCGCTCTGCTAATTGTGTAATAATGAGTCCATTAATCTTTGGAGTTGTTCCAGTAAACTCAAACGTTAATTGTCCATCTACCAACGCTATCGAAAATGTCCGTTCAATAAATTGTCCTGGTGATACTGTCGTATCTTGAATCTTTTGAATCGTCTCAGCAACGACACCGATATGTGCAGATTCATTGGCATCCCCTGCAATTACTGTTACCGAATAATCACCATTTGGTAAATCCACCTGGAAACTAGTCTCTTTTGCCACAATAAAATCAGATTTTAATGCATCAGCTGTTCCTTGATCTGCAGCCTCAACATTGGAAGAATCCTTAAAACCAAATCCCGTTTCCTCACTATAAACAGAGTCGGGTGAAACTTGGTCATATCCGTCTTCTAAGGCACTGGAAGAGGTACCAAAATCATACTTTTTTGTAATTAAACTCTCCTCAGCTTTTACATTTGTCGAATAAAATGGAAGACTTCCTGCAAATAACAAAACACTTAAAAAAACGGCAAATATTTTTTGACCATTTCTTTTCATAAGTTTACTACCTCTCCTTCTCGATAATAGTCACCTTATGTTTCATCTTGATGAGAACCTTCCTCCTTTCTATCATTTTGAAAACCCTTACAAATTTAAATGATAATATTTGTCAGAATTTTTAGATATATAAATATCAGACATAAACGTATAAAAAACCGATATTCGCTTCATATGAACGACATTTCCATTATTAATAGAGTTAAAAACAAAAAATCCCACTACTAGAGTGGGAAATTCTTTTCTTTTACATATTCATTAAAGCTAATTGATCCTTCGATTCTATGCCTTCAACCATTTTCATCCAGGAATCAGGCTTATTTGGTAATACCGCATAATAACGGATTAAGAATTTAGCTACTAAATCAGCTTGTATCGTCGACTTATTGTTTTCCATGGGGAGGAAACAAAGATCTAGACCAGTAACAGCTTCACCATCGTTATTCCATGATGGATGGACATAATTGATATCGATTTTTTTATAACCTAAATGTGCCAATACTTCTCTGCGAACATATGGATCCATTGGTTTTACACCACCAAATTCATGGTGCTCAACTCGGTATGGATCATAAATTTCAGCAAACATTCCTGATAAGCTCTTGCCATTCGCAGCAGCAAGCTCATGTAAGTCTTGTTCCCTGTGGTTAGCTAGAAATGGTCCGATTCCTAAGCCCGGGTTTCCGATAATCGTGAAATCCGTCATCGCGACATTAAAATCTTCATAGTAACGATATTCTGTAGCACCAACAACTTTACCTTCGTGAACAGCAACAAAAACGCGTATACCCGGATCCTCTAACGGCTCTTTCCAAAGATCAAATTCCAACACTTCCTCAGGAGGAAAGATCTCCTGCATAAGCTGGTGCATTTGTGTAAATAAAGGGTCTTCAATCTTCGTAATACGATGATAATCCATTCTTCATTCTCCTTACTTATGATTTTCATTTCGAAAAGGGTTTTTCCATTCCATCAACGTTCCATAATGACACGATTCTTGATCATCCAAATAATGAGGAACAACTCCAATTGGTGTCCGACTACATCGAAGTAAAAACGTTAGAACAGGGTCTTTTAATGTCCCATTTACGACCGCTTCTACATATTGCTCTGCTGACATATTTTCTGCTTTTTTATGATAGCCCGGCATGCGCCCTCCACCTAAAAGTCGATCTAATCCTAAGTGGATTACAACATCATACATGGAAAGCATTAACCATTTTCCAAGACCAAATTTCCGATATGATGGCTTAACACAAATATCCACAACATAGAGTGTATTTCCGTAGGGATCATGATTTCCTATATAGCCGCCATCTGTTATCTCTTCCCAAGTGTGAGTAGGATGCTCAGGGTCAAAATGTACGATTAATCCGGTCATAGACCCTGCCATTTCTCCATCAACTTCAATACATAGAGCTCCCTCCGGAAACAGATTGACATGATTTTTCAGCTGATCTCTATTCCACCATAAATCAGAAGGGAATGGGGGTGGAAAACTTTCTTGTTGAATTTGTATTAGTTTTTGAAAATCTTCCTTTTTATAATTGCGAATGACAGCTTTTATCGGTTTGTCTTGATCGAACACATAAAATTCTTTCCGATACATAGAAACCTCCTATTAATACGTTAGTTTTTCAGGCTCCCAATCAGGATATAGATCTGTTCGTCTGTCTCTCCATGTTGTCACCGAACCACTTTGACGCACTTTATATAAAAGCTCAAGATTCAAGTCCGCTGTCACAATCATATCTTGATTAATTTCCCCTTGTACCATGATTCCCTTTGGTGGAAACGGTACGTCATTTGGAGTAATAACTGCAGCCTGCCCAAAGTTCCCTCTCATAAAATCAACTGTTTGAAGGGAACCAACTGTACCAGTTGTGACAACATACACTTGATTCTCGATCGCTCTTGCATGACTTGTATAACGAACTCGGTGAAAGCCGTGACGATCATCAGTACATGATGGACAAAAGATCACATCAGCACCCTTTGCCTTAGCCATTCTCACAATCTCAGGAAATTCAATATCATAGCAGGTTAGCATTGCAACTGTACCTTTATCCGTTACAAAAACCTGCAGACTGTCACCAGCACTCATATTCCATTCCTCTACTTCTGTTGGAGTAATATGAAGCTTCGCTTGCTCTGCAATTCTTCCGTCAGGATAAAACATATGGGCCACATTATACAGTTTGCCTTCTTTTTCTATAACATGTGTTCCTGCAATAATGTGCATTCCTGTTCTTATAGCATGCTCTACAAATAGTTCACGGTATCTATCTGTAAAATCTGGAAGGCGTTCTATAGGCAATGCTTTTCCGTTCTCATCTCCAATTGATAATAACTGGGTTGTAAAAAATTCTGGAAACAATATAAAATCCGATCCGAATTCTTCTGCTGTTTTAATATAATGTTCAACTTGACTAGCAAACTCTTCAAACGATCTTATTGTATGAAGGTGGTATTGAACGGCGGAAACTCTGATGTTCATGTACATTCCTCTTTCTATCATAATTATAAAAAGTTGTTTTCGTATAATTTGTTTTTTATTTATGCAATTCTTAAATACGTGTAAATTTAATCGTACTACCCACATTATTCGATAACTTGAAACGAATCACAAGTACACACTTTCTTTTCACTAAGTATCAAAAAGTATACTATCGGATTTTACAAGGTTGGGAGAATATATTCAATAAAAAAACCACAAAAAAATATAATGTGGTTTTTGAGTGTTTTCATATTAAATATTCCTATATTCAAAACATTTCTTTTTTAGTGATAAAGCTCTTTAACTTTCTTTAAATCATTTAATAATTGATAGATTTCATCTTGACTTAAGTGTACTGGTAACTGATCATACAATGTGATAAACTGTCCGCTTTCTTCGTGTTTATGTTTCTCTAAATAATCATAAAGAAGGTTCAGTTGACTTTGTCTTAGCGTGGATTCAGTGTAAAATTGTTTTACTTTTTGAATTGAAAACTCATTCATTTCATCATCAAAATCACCCGAAATAATGACACCATCTACCTTCATAAATTCACCTCATTTTTAGTAGTAGGATATCCTTATTTAAACTATATTACTAATGATTATAAAAAAGAGGCTATAAACATAACCTCTCTCCCTAATACCTGCCAACTATTTTGTTTTTGCTAATTCAACTATTTCATCTGCAGATATTGAACCTCTGTAAATTCTTAGTTCATCCATAAGCCCTTTATATGGCGTATCCCACCAATTGACTCCTAAACTGAATACTCCATTTGTTGTTGTGAACACATGTGGAAAATCAGTCCCTTTAAATGTTTCTTTTCCATTCACATAAACAGTAATTGTACCTTGCTTCACCGTAAATGCAAGATGTGCCCATTTATTTGGTTGAATTGACTGGCCTGTATTGGCATCATACCAATTTGTTCCTGCCCAAACCATCGTATGATGACTTACCCCGGAATGCCCCTTGGGTACCAGGCTGATCCAATGATTCGAATCTCTTGCACCAAAAAATGCGGTTGTATATTCAGTTAGCGCATCGGGTTTTAACCATAGCGCAACCGAATATGAATCACTATCAATTAAACCATCTGGTAATCGAATTCCTGATTGCCCATTAAACTTCACTGACCTTCCAAACTCAGTTTCAATATAATCGATAATGCCACCACTGTTGTCTACTCTGTCACCAGTTATGATTCCTTCTTTATCTTTTTGTGTACTGTCCGATAAATTCCCTTCAAATTTATAATGTGCGACAATACCATTTGGTTTTTGGGGCAAAATTGTGATCGTGAATTGTTTTTGAGTAGATACATCACCTTTTGCGATCGTTGCCGTCAAGGTCAGGGTTACCGGGTCTTTTCCAGCTTCTGGTCTTGTAATGACTCCTTTATCTGTCATTACATCATGATTCGATGATACCCATGTAATAGTCGTTCCTCTTGTTCCTTCAATTGGAAGAGTTACATTACTCATTATATTGCTTGTATCTCCCAAATTCAGATCTGCCTTTACATCCTCTATGATTTCCTGATCTGTTCTATCTTTCGTTTTACTTCCCCAAAGGGCTATACCCTCTTTTGAAAGGACACTAAATGTCATCACATGATCTTGTGCTACTTCATCCCACTGACGTAAAAATATACCACTATACACTTTTCCACCTATTTTTAGCTCGGCATTGTAATGCCCTGTTTTCTTCCAAGTTCCATTTAAACTTCCGCTGATTTTGTTGTTTTTCTCAAGTGTTATAGACACCGGCTTTTTCACTTCAGCTGATATATCTTTTTCATGGTTAATCATTTGATAGGTTCCGATAACATTGTCCCTTTTTATCTTTTCAATTGTTTCCCCTGCAAAACGATACGGTGCGATAACAGGCCAGCCATTTTTATTCATAAACATTTGGTGAACGCGAATTTCATGATGTTCACCTTTTTCTGGAAAACGTGTATGGAAGATGATAAATTGCTTGCCTGTTTTTGAATCATAGTAAGTTGAATTATGGCCTGGCGAGACATAGCCAGCACCAATCCCTTCTCCCGGATCCCCGATCTTTCGTTCGAACAAATGATTACCCATTAACTTAACGGCATAGGGTTCAATTGATTTATCATCAAATAATGGTACAGTTGGATCTGCTTTTACATTGATCATCTCATTTCCTTCGGCATCATAATAAGGTCCATCCGGTTTTTTTGAACGAATGACTCTTACATTGTAACCACCAGTCGCGTCCAGCCCTCCAAAAGATAGGTACATATAATAATAGTTTGTATCAGGGTGATATTGAATGTATGCCCCTTCAATTCTACTATGATTTCCACCTATCAGCTTCTTCCCATAACCTTGATCCGGTAACGGGAACCCTGTTTTTGGATCCATTTCTAAAATAAAAATTCCACCTGAGTATGATCCGTACAACATCCAAAGCTTCCCCTTTTCATCAAAAAATGTATCAGGGTCTACAACATTAGGATGCTTAGTAGCATCATAGATTGTTCCGTCTTCACTCGGTTCTCCCCACATTCCTGATTTTAAGAAAATTCCTTTGTCCTTATACGGTCCTTCAATATTATCAGCAACCGCAATACCTAAAGCAGATCTTGGTGAATCTCCTTTACATGCATTGTAATACATATAAAACTTTCCATCCTCAAGCTGAATAACATCCGCTGCCCAAAGTGTATCTGTTTGTGCCCAATCAAATGTATCCTTTAATTCCTTTACTACATCCTCAAACAATGGATTTGTCACATTTGCACCAGAAGCTACAAGTTCCCAATTCATCAAGTCTTTGGATTTTGCTGCTGCTAAATGAGACCCGAACACATAGTAATCATTTTGTACTTTTATAATAGAAGGATCATGAACAGATGCATTTGTAAATTTAGGTTTATCTGCTGTATTCACCTTTTGATTCATCATTTTTTTCTCCTTGGTTGTATCTGCCTCCATGGCGATCACTAAGGTTGGAATCATAATCACAAACACTAGTAAAACTAGCCATTTTTTCACCATACATCCCTCTCCTATCTTTTAACTTCAAAAAAAATAGAAGATCACTACGTTAAATCTTCATTAACATTCATAAGTAGTGATCTTCTAAAGTTGTTACCATTTTGGTCCATTTGGATGTGGACATTGTTTATATGATAGTTTTGTTCGAAATTCCACATAACACCCGCAATGTAAACATGTTGTTTCACTTGAAAGAGAAGGACAGCTTAAACAGATGTCCATTCTCTTTTGATACAGCGAATCATTCACTAAATTGATTTCAAGCTCTAGTTGCTCTTGAACTAGCTTAGAAATTTGTGGTTTTGATCTATGTTCAACCTGGAAACAGCCTTTACAGTTTCTTTTTGATTCTATTTCTATCATGATGCTGTTATTAAAAGAACTGACATAGGCGGTATTTCAAATGACAGTTCATTCTCATTTACATTTAATCCTTCAAATACAGCAGGTTCTACAGCATTTGGATCTTCAAATGTATTTCTGTCATTCATATTTTCAGATGTTAAAATTTTCCCTCTAACCTGTGTCACATTTTTATCTAGTAAACCTCTTAATTCAATTGTTACAGGTGCTGAGTCCTGATTGCTTACATTACATAATGTAATATTCACTTCACCTTTCGTATTTTTTGAAGCTGATAGATGAACAGAAGGGATTTCTTCTTCCTTCCCCTTAAATGTTGATGTTGCAGCTTCAACCGTTAGACAAGCAGCATCTTGATGAACCTTATACATATCAAAAACATGATAAGTCGGAGTTAAAATCATATTTTCTCCTTCTGTTAAGACCATTGCTTGAAGAACGTTTACTGTTTGGGCAATGTTAGCCATTTGGACACGATCACAATGGTTGTTAAAAATATTTAGGGTAATACTCGCTACAAGCGCATCACGAATCGTATTTTGTTGATATAAAAACCCCGGATTTGTACCAGGCTCTACATCAAACCATGTGCCCCATTCATCTACAATCATGCCCACTCGTTTTTCCGGATCATATTTATCCATGATCGTACCATGTTTTGTTACAAGCTCATCCATATGTAGAGCCTTTTTCATCGTAGTGAACCATTCATCTTCAGTAAAGTCTGTTGCAGAGCCTTTCCCTAACCAAAAGTCACCTGGAATTGTATAGTAATGAAGGCTTAACCCATCCATAAAACGACCTGCAGTACGCATTAACACTTCTGTCCAGTTATAGTCGTCTACATTTGCTCCTCCGGCAATTTTGTAAATTTTATTATCTCCATAGTTTCTTACATAGGTCTGGAATTGGCGATAAAGATCTGCATAATATTCGGGACGCATATTTCCACCACAGCCCCAGTTTTCATTACCTACTCCGAAATAAGTTAATTTCCATGGTTCTTCTCGGCCATTTTCACTTCTCCAGTTAGCCATTGGAGATTCTCCATCAAATGTCATATATTCAACCCATTCTGACATTTCCTGAACTGTTCCGCTTCCAACATTCCCGCAAATATATGGCTCACACTCCAGTAACTCACAAAGAAGCATAAATTCATGTGTACCGAAATGGTTGTTTTCTACAACTCCACCCCAGTGGGTATTAACCATTCTTTTTCTGTTTTCTCGCGGACCAACACCATCTTTCCAATGATACTCATCAGCAAAACAGCCACCCGGCCAGCGTAGTACTGGAATATTTAAATTTTTTAGCGCTTGAAGAACATCATTCCGAATTCCTTTTGTGTTAGGAATAGCAGAATCTTCTCCCACCCAAATTCCTTCATAAATACAACGCCCAAGATGTTCTGCGAAGTGCCCGTAAATATTTTTATTTATTTTTCCCTTTTCAATATCTGCATTGATAATAATTGAATTACCCATTTCAATCACTCCTACACTATTAGTCTATTTATTTTTTACTAACTTCACGATCCGGAACAGGGTTTCCGAATACAGGTAGTCCATCTTCTCTCCAAGTAAACACCTGTGCACGTGTATGACGATTTGGATCGTATAATGGATCACCTTCAATCTCTTTATAATTTCTTGCATGATACACCATTACATCTTCATTTCCATCCTCTGAAACCGTAAAACTATTATGCCCAGGGCCATATTGACCTGTTTGCTCATTTGTTTGGAAAACAGGTTCAGTTAATTTAGTCCATGAAGCCGGATTCAGTAAGTCTGCATCCGCAGAGGCATACAATAACCCCATACAATAATGATGATTTGTCGCACTAGCTGAAAAGGAAACAATAATTTTTCCATTTCGCTTTAATACAGCAGGACCTTCATTAACGAGGAATCCTATTTTTTCCCAATCATATTCAGGAGTTGTAATCATCACTTGTTCACCTGTAATTGTCCAAGGATTTTCCATCTTTGCGATATATAAATTAGAATTACCTTTAATGCCCGGATCTTTCTGAGGCCAAATAAGATAACGCACGCCTTTATGCTCAAAGGTTGTTGCATCAAGAGCAAATGTTTCCCATTTTGTTTTAATCTGGCCTTTTTCTTCCCATGTTCCTTCTAAAGGATTTGCCGACTTATTTTCAAGCACATACATACGATGATCAAATAATCCTTCATTTGTTTCAGCTGTTCTAGCTGCGGCAAAATAAATGTACCAAGCTCCATCGATATAATGAATTTCAGGTGCCCAAATATTCGCACTCATCGGACCACGATCATATTTTCTCCAAGCCACAACAGGCTCTGCCTCTCCTAAACCTTGAATAGTGGTTGCTCTGCGAACTTCAATACGATCATATTCAGGGACAGATGCAGTAAAGTAATAATAGCCATCAACATGCTTATATACCCAAGGGTCTGCACGCTGATCAATAATTGGATTTTGATACTTATTTGACATAATAAACTCTCCTTTTCCGGAAAACTATTTATCCTTTAATTCCAGTCATTGTAATCCCTTCTATAAATTGCTTTTGAGCAAAGAAGAACATAAGAATTGTTGGGATTAGCGCTAATACGGACCCGGCCATAATGAGTGTCCATTCTGATGTATAATAACCATTAAAGGATGCCAATACCAATTGAAGTGTAAACTTTTCAGGCGTATTAATGTAAATTAATGGTCCAAGGAAATCATTATATCCAGCCAAAAACCATAAAATAGCTTGTGTGACAATTGCCGGCTTTGCCAACGGTAAAATGATTCTGATAAAAATTCCAAAATAACCTAAACCATCGATTTTCGCAGCCTCTATTAATTCATCAGGAATGGTCATAAAAAACTGTCTTAGAAAAAAGATTGCCATTGCCGTACCAAACATTCCCGGTATAATTAATGGCATCCACGTGTCCAGCCAACCTAAATCTCTAAAAATGATAAAAGTCGGTACCATCGTAACAACACCTGGCAGCATAATTGTCGCTAAAAGAACGAGAAATAACTTATCCCTTCCTGGAAACTTTAATTTCGAAAACCCAAATGCTGCTAATGAGCTTGTAAACACCCCGATTACAGTAGGCGGGATAATGACCGCAAACGTATTCATAAAACCTCTTAACAAATTTGCTTCAGTTAAAACTGTCCAATAATTCTCCCAAACAAACTTTTCAGGAATCCATTGAGGAGGCATTGTAAAAACTGCCCCTTCCGGCTTTAGGGACGTTGATAACATCCAGAAAAATGGTATAGCCATAATAAAACCACCAATAATTAAAAACACATATGCAGCGATCTTTTGAATGAGTCGTATGTTCTTTACGTTTTTATTCCAAGCAACACTTGTCGCAGACATATTCTTCACTTCCTTATTAATAATGAACCCAACGTTTACTTAGTTTAAAATTAATTAATGTAATGATTAAGATAATAATTCCTAATACCCAAGCCATTGCTGATGCATAGCCCATTTCCATGTAACGGAATGCATTTAGGAATAAGTAGTAAACAACAGTCGTTGTGGAATAATTCGGACCACCTTCAGTCATGATCATAAATCGTTGGAAATCCTGAAGAGCTCCAATGATAGAGGTAATCAGAATAAAGAATGTTGTCGGTGATATAGATGGAATCGTGACAAACCTTAACTTTTGCCAAATGTTAGCTCCATCGATATCTGCTGCTTCGTAAAGATTTTTTGGTACAGACTGAAGTGCTGCTAAATATAAAATCATATTGATTCCCAATCCGCCCCAAACACCTTGAATAATCATTGCAGGCATCGCCCAATTTTCATCACTCAGCCAAGGCGGCCCTGTAATGCCGATATAACCAAGCAGGACATTTAATAATCCGAAATCCGAGTTAAAAATCCATTTCCACAGCAAAGATATTGCAACGATGGAGCACACTGTTGGTAGAAAAAAGGCTGTTCGAAACAAAGATAGTCCCTTTACTTTCTGGTTTAAAGCTATGGCAATAAACAAAGCAATCACCATACCAAAAGGAATTCCTAATGCAGCATAAAATGTATTAAAAACTGTCTTCCAAAACAAATCATCTTCAAAAAATAATCTCTTGTAGTTTTCTAAACCATTGAATTGAGCTGGTGTATATAAATCAAACTTTGTAAAACTGACGTAAACGGAAAATAACATTGGGATAAAAGCAAAGCAGAGAAATCCAATTAAAGGCGGGGCAACAAACAAGTATCCCCACATATATTCTGATTTGAATCTTCTTTTCTTCTTCACGTTTATCTCAGCTTTCTTCGTCTTTGTTGCTGTCTGCGTTATCATGTTATCACCCTTTCTATCACAGATATTTCAAACCTAGAGGGGAATGTACAAATTCATTTCCCCTCTATACGCAGTGTGTTACTCAAAAATTGCTGGATTACCCTCTTTTAAATGCTTATCTACCTCAGGCTTAATTTCATTTAATAGTTCTTCAGCTGATTTTTTTCCATTCCAAAGGTCAGCAAGCTTTTGATTGACTGTATCAAGCCATTTGTTATTTGTCGTCATTGACCATGGACCCGGGCGCTGATTTTCTGCAGCTTGAATAAACACTTCAGGATTTTTAGGTTTTTGACCAGGCTGTAAGAATACATCTGTATTTGATAATGATTTATAAGTTGGAATAGCAAATCCTAATTCTGTTTGAATGGTTTGTCCTTCTTCACCAGCTAAATATTCTACTAATCTAAAGGACTCATCTACAAATTTTGTTTTCTTATTAATGGCGTATCCTACTGAACCTGACCAACCAGATGATTCACCGGTTTTTCCAGCTGGGAAAGGAGCAACATTCCAATCGAAGTTCAATTTACGATATGTTGGTACCATCCAGCGACCATTGAAGACCATTGCCACTTTACCTGATTCAAACATTTGATCTGCTGACATCGCTTCCAAAGCACGGGAATCAGGAGCGACATTGTGCTTATTTGACATATCTGCAACAAATTGCATCGCTTCAACTGCTTCCGGACTGTTTAACACAAATTCTTTTCGATCTTCACTTAAAACATTACCACCATTTGACCAAACAAATCCTTCCCACCATAGTGGCCCCATACCATATTGCTCAGGCTTGCCGTCACCATTTTCATCAATTGTTAATTTTTTCGCAATTTCTATATATTCCTCCCAGCTCATTGGTTTCTCAGGTGATGGATAAGGAATACCCGCTTTATCGAAAAGTTCTTTATTGTAATATAAAACAGAAGGTCCAATATCCTTAGGTAAAGCGTATAAGTCACCCTCTCCTAATGTTTTTCCATTGTATTTATATCGAACTAATGCTGATTCCCACATATCATCAGTGTTAATGTCACTGTTATCGATCAATTCCTGCATATTTAAAAATAAGTCTGCAGATACCCATCTACCAAAGTCACCGTCACTAGCAAAAACAACATCAGGTGCTGTTCCACCAGCAAGCATTGTATTCATCTTTCCTGCATAATCATCTGGAATATGTGTAACTTTAACCTTAATATCCGGGTTATCTTCTTCGAAATTACTTACTAATTCTTTAAATACTTTCAATTCATCCGGAGATCCCCAAGTTGAAATCCCAATTGTTGTTGTGCCATCTTCATTTTTTCCGGATTGTGTTGCTGAATCGCCACCATTTTCAGAACCTGTAAATGCTGAACAGCCTATTAAACTACCAAATAGCATCATAGCAATTCCTAAAGAAATCAATTTCTTAACAAACATGTTAATCCCCCTCAATTTTTATTAAGCGCTTTCAATCATAGCCAAAAATTCCATCCTGACAAACACAATTAGTTAACTCCTAAATGTAAGTTCTAATCTTTACATCTCCTTTTTATCTTGATTGCTAATTCGATTAATAATATAAACATTAACATTTCATTGTTTTCGTTAATATTAATGTTATTAATGATTAGTATATTTATTAACTATATAACTGTCAACTATTTTTGAAAAAATAAATTTTATCCTTAATTTAACTATTAAACTAAGCATTGTTGAATTCTTTGTTAGTTATTTATTGATTTATTGCAATCTTACCATGTTATCACTAATCATTAATAAATTTATTATTAAATTAAAAATAAACAAAATGGCTTCTTTGTTATGTTTTTCTCTTATAAAACAGTAGATTAATAATATAAGCATAAAATAAAAATTGAAAGGTTAACATACTTGTATACTAATTAACAAACGTGTATATTATATGTAAACTGCACGAAATGATGGAGGACTAATTTCATGAAAATAGATACAACAGATGAATATTTACCTATATATGAAGCTTTAGCAAGCACAGTACGTTTAAAAATTATTCAATTACTATCACTACGCCCTATGAACATTAAAGAATTAGCAGAGGCCGCCGAACTAAGCAGTGCAATTATGACCATGCATGTTAAAAAGTTAGAAAAAGCAGGAATAATTAGAACTGACATGGTTCCAGGGAAGGCCGGATTACAAAAATTGTGCGTACTTGATGTTGATCAAATTGAAATAAATTTTCCGGCAGCACTTAGTCAAATTAAAGAATTTCATCAAACTGATGTTTCAGTAGGTCATTATACTGACTTTCAAATTGAACCAACATGTGGTTTAGCAACACGGGAGAAAATAATAGGAGAGTTTGATGAGCCACGTTATTTTCTTGATCATGAACGGGTAAATGCGAATATTCTATGGTTCGGCCAAGGCTATGTTGAATATAAAATCCCTAACTTTCTGTTATCAAGCAACCGTCCCGAAGAACTTGAAATTTCTATGGAATTATCATCTGAAGCACCTGACACAAATAACAATTGGCCATCAGACATTTCATTTTATTTGAATAATGTATTTTTAGGTATCTGGACAAGTCCCGGAGACTTTGGAGATAATAAAGGAAAATATACTCCTTCCTGGTGGCCGAGTATCATTAACCAATACGGATTATTAAAATACCTCCGCATTACTTCTAACGGGACTTATATGGATGGTAATAAAATCTCAGATGTGACAATTCATGATGTGGGAATTCGTGATAAACAATGGACATTCAAAATCGCAGTTGAAAAAGATGCAGAGCATGTCGGAGGAGTTACCCTTTTCGGTTCAGGATTTGGAAACTATAACCAAGATATTATCTTTAGACTATATTATTCAAAGGAACAAAAGGCATAAAATGATTCCCACCTTTCAACAATAGTGAAGGGTGGGATTTTAAATGAGAAAAAATCGGCTTATCACCAAGTCTTAATGGCGAAAAAACCTTCGTTTTCCTTATTCTATCTGATAGTAAAATAAACTTTTCTACAAGGCATTGTACTTTTAAGCACCTCAAATATCCTCACTACATCTAATAAATTGACTTTTTCGATCTTACTTTGGAAAAAATTACCCTTAGCAAATATCAACTACAACAAGTAAAATGATAGCTACTACATATCTTAAGATACTCTACTATTGCATATCATAAGAAAGGGGTTCACTATGGAAGAATTCTTTGCCCAAGTAGAAGTGTGGCGTCAAAATAATACACTTCTTCGTGTCGTTTTTACGAAAAGAAAAGTTGGAAGAGTAACCTTCTCCGGCCGAATTATCCAATTATCACAAGATCAGTCACAACTTTTATTTTATAATGTCGATTCTAAATCTGTTTTTTCTCTTGAAGTTAATGAAATCGATGATATTAACGCTTTCTCTTAGCTGTTAACTGCTTATATCCACAGTAAAAAATACCATTCAACTTTAATCTGCTTAACATCATTAATAAAATAAAAATCAACTCTTTTACCCTAACTCCACTAATTGTTTTCCTTACTTTTTTACTAGTTTTCACTAGTTTTTTTACTTTTTTTGTCTAATTGTAGGATTGATCGTCGAAAGCCTTATCTTTTTCATGAGTTTTGGTTAAAATAATCTTTATGTTAGATACTTTACAAGGAGTTATTTGAACTATGCCCTATCAAACTACCCTAAAACTAATCTCTAATTTGACACTTTATAAAGCCTACATAGATGCGCTTAAATTAAATGTATCAGAGGACTTTATGCAAATATTACTTGAAGAAATGAAATCCCGCTCTATGCCATTGCCTATTACATTACAGGATAAATCGTTTTAAATTATTTAGTTTTCCAGAAGTACAAAAAGCACAAATCTATCATTATAAGATTTGTGCTTTTTGTTATTTATTAAGAAATAAAACAAAACCCATGTATTATATTATTCCTCCGAAGAATCATAAAGCTCATATGCTCTGAGTGTTTTTTTCATTTTTACTTGTTCAAGTTGCGGATTTTCTTTTCTTTTTTTATTCATTTCCTTATGCTCGTTTACATGATCCTCTCTTGAAATCCATGCTTTGAAATCTGCTTGAGATTCCCACTTTGAGACATAGACAAATTCTACAGTTTCTGTGTTTTCTCTTTTCCAGCATTCAAATGAAATCAGACCTTTTGCTCCAGCCAATTTATCTTTGTCTTTTTCTCTTTTCATTACTAATCTTTCTTCATACGCTTTTTCAATTTCAAACGTTGCAGTATTTACAAACATTTCATTCATCCTTTCATTAAATAGCCATTTGTTTTGAATATAGCTCATAGTAAAAACCGCGCTGATTTAATAATTCATGATGGTTCCCACTTTCTATAATCTCACCATCTTGTATAACTATAATTTGATTAGCTAGCTCAATTGTTTTTAAACGATGAGCAATTACAAAGCTGGTTTTACCTTTTATTAAGTTGCGAATTCCTCTTTGAATATCAATTTCGGTTTTTGTATCTATATTTGATGTTGCTTCATCTAAAATTAACAAATCAGGATTTGCTAATATGGCTCTAGCAATGGATAGAAGCTGTTTTTGACCTTGACTTATATTTTGACCACCAGAAGAAATGGTTGTTTGATATTGGTTAGGCAAATGCTTAATAAATCCATGTGCAGAGGCTGTTTTTGCTGCTTCAATCACTTCTTCATCTGTTGCATCAAGGCGGCCGTAGCGGATATTTTCCATAATCGTTCCTGAAAATAAATAAGGATCTTGAAGGACAATACCAATTCTTTTCCGTAAATCTCGTAGTTTATAATCCTTTATATTTCTTCCGTCCAGTAAAAGTTCACCTGATCGGACATCATAAAACCTCATTAACAAGTTAATAATCGTTGTTTTACCAGAACCGGTTGGACCAATTATAGCAATCATTTCCCCTGGTTTTGCTGAAAAATGTATATTTTTTAAAATAGGCTTGTTTTGTTCATATTGAAAATCAACATGTCGAAATTGTACCTCACCCTTCAATGAACTAACTTGAAGCGCATCTCTTTTGTCTACTAAATCAGGGACTTCATCCATTGTTTCAAAAACCCGCTCTGCTCCGGCTAATGCTGCTTGTATTGAATTGAGCAATGTTGATAACTGATTAATCGGCCTTGTAAACTGCCTGGAATACGTAACAAAGGACGCGATAATTCCAATTGTTGTATGCCCATTAAGAGCCATTAAAGCACCGACAGCAATCACGATCGCAAGCCCCATATTACTTAAAAAGTTATTAAATGGACCGAGTGTTCCAGAAAACATATCGGCTTTAATCGCAGATTGGCGCAAACGTTCATTTACCTCATGGAATTGTCCGAAAGTATCTTCTTCCTTACCAAATAAAGCGATAACCTCTCCACCACTTATCGTTTCTTCGACAAAGCCATTTAACTCACCAACATCTTTCTGTCTTTGCGAAAAGTTTTTCCGACTAATACTTACAATTTTCTTCGTGACATAAAGCATAACCGGAATGATCAAAAAAGACACGATCGCCAATACCCAATTCAAGGAAAACATAGCGATGGTAACACCGATAATTGTTAGTAGTGAGGATACAAACTGAACCACACTTTGACTAAGGGCTTGATTTAATTGCTCAAGGTCATTTGTAAATCTACTCATTAGCTCACCATGTTTATGCTGGTCAAAAAAACGTAATGACAAAGTTTGTAATTTTGCAAATAAATCCTCGCGTAATACTTTAATCGTATTTAATGAAATATCCACCATAATATAGCTTTGAAGCCAGGTAAGAATGGATGTACCGACATAAATCCCAACAAGCAACCATATCATGCGTATGGTACCAGTTACATCTTTTGGAAGGATGTAATGGTCAATAATCACCCCAATAAAATATGGACCTAGAAGACTTAAGCTTGAAGATAAAATAACAAGAATAACTGAAGCAACTAAACTCTTTTTTTGTTTTTTCATATACAACCAAATTCTTAGCAAAGTTCCTTTAGGGTCCTTTGTTTTTTCAACAGGTCCTGACACCCTTCCCCCCGGACCCGCTCCTCTTGTTGTTTGCTGCATTCTTGCCACACTATTATTATTACTCAACCATTACACCTCCAGTCTGTACTTGAGTTTGATAGATTTCCTGATAAACAGTACACGACTCCAGTAATTCATCATGTGTTCCTACTCCCGCTATGGATCCTTCTTCCATAACAAGAATTTTATCTGCATCAAGAATGGAAGAAATCTTTGATGAAACCATAAAGATTGTTGTCTTTGGGTATGAGGATTTTAATGCATCAAGAATTATTGCTTCTGACCGAGCATCAACCGCAGATGTGGCATCATCCAAAATAAGGATAGACGGCTTTCGCACAAATGCTCTGGCAAGTGATAATCGTTGCTTTTGTCCTCCAGATAAATTAGTAGCTTCTTGAGTTAAAGGATGTTCATACCGGGCATCAAGCTTCTGAATAAACTCTTCTGCACATGCATTCTTACTAGCCAATTGCATCTCGGTTTCTGACGCACCCTTTTTTCCATAGGTCAGGTTGGATTTAATGCTTCCTGAAAATAAAAATGGTTTTTGCGTAACATACCCTATGGATCCGCGAATATGCTTTAAACTTATGTTTTTACTATTCTGTCCATCTATTAAAATCTCCCCGTGATCCACATCATATAATCTTGGAAACAATTTAACCAACGTTGTTTTCCCACTACCTGTTGCTCCAATAATGCCAATTTTCTCGCCGTGACTAGCAGAAAATGAGATAGAATTTAGTACATATTCACCGTTTTTACTATATGAAAACGATACATTTCGAAATTCTACATCTCCTTTAATCGGCATTTCATCAATTGTACTTTCAACTCGGTCTGTACTAATTTCTAAAACTTCTTGAATTCGATCTGCTGAGGGTAGTGCTCTCATAAGCTGCATCAGAACCATACTACTTGAAGTGAGCGCCATTAAAATGATGTTTAGATAATTAATAAACGCCAGAATTACACCCACTTGTATAGTGCTTCCGCCAATCGGAAAAACTCCAAAAAGAAGAGCAATAGCCATTCCAATATTTATCACAAAAAGTAAAACCGGCATAAGGATTGTAATAATTTGTTCAGCAACTTTTGTTTTATTTGTTAGCGAAACGTTCACTTTATGAAATAAATTTATTTCATATTCCTTTCGTACAAAAGCTTTTACAACCCTAATTCCTGCAATACTTTCCTGAAGCTTTGAATTTAGCTGATCTAACGCTTCTTGAACACGTTTAAACCAAATACCTGCTTTTCTCGAAAGAAGGATAATGACAAAGAGAAGAATTGGAATAATTATAACTAAAATCGGAAACAGCTCTCTTGCTTGAAAAAAAACGATTATGACACTCCCAATAAAGAGTAGAGGCCCCCTTACAAATACACGAAGTGTCATCATAACCGCTTGCTGAACTGAATTAATATCACTCGTTACATTTGTAATTAGTTTACCAGTACCAATTCTGTCGCGATTCTCACTAGATAAATGTTCGATCTTATAAAATAAATCTCGTCGAATATCAGTAGCAATATTAATGGCAGATTTAGTGCTAAATATTGTACAACCTATTCCACCAATCAAGCCAATAATTGCCGCAATGATCATAAACGTTCCCATTTGGATAACGTATGTTGTATCATTCTCAGCAATTCCGTAATCTATGATTTTTTGTAAAAGAAGAGGCTGTAACAAGTCCATTGTTACCTCTAAAGCCATTAATAAAGGAGCGAGGATAACAAATAGCTTGTATGGCGTCGCATAAGGTAAAAGTTTTTTAATAGATTTCATTACATCTCACCTTTACTTTTTCCTTTTTTATCAGACCAATTAATAAGCTCATCCCTGCAACTATTCAGAATAGATAGAACATCCTTTGCAAGGTCCGGTTCAGAAAGTACTCTTTTCATTGCATAATGAAATTCAAGCTGAAGCTTACCCATTTCTTCCCGAACAAGTGAAGCTTCTTCAGACTGCTTCCAACGCAACCTCATTGCCCATTCCTGCCAAAAGATATCGTCTTCTTCACTTATTAAATCATTTATAAATTCTAACCCCTCCTCATTTAAAGCATATATTTTTTTATCTTCATCTACTTTAACTTCAATCAGTTTCTTTTCAACCAAATCCTGTAATGCAGGATAAATGGTTCCTGCACTGGGAGAATAATAGCCGCCACTTCTCTCCTCCAGTTGCTTCATTACCTGATAGCCATGTCTCGGTTCTTCTTTTAATAGCTGTAAAATCGCAAGCTGAATAATACCTCTACGTTTTGTAAATTTAGACTTCATTTTCTCTCTTAAATGTGGCTGTTTATCAAAAAATTTTAGTGCTGTTTTTAACCCTTTATGTGTTATCGATAGAACTTCCTGTTCATCTTTTTGTACAAAACCTTTTTCTATTGCTTCAAAAAGACAACTACTAGAATCGGTTAATTCATTTCTAAGAGATAGAAATAGTTCTCCTTGCTTTATTGGTTTTCTGCTTATAAATGTAAGCAATGTCAACATTTCCTGGCTAATATTACCTAACATACTAACCCTCCATCCATTTCGACTATTACGATAAATTTTAATCGATATAGTTTCGAAATACAACAAAAAAGAATGAAGCCAACTGAATTATTTAATGAAGCAACAGATTATTTTTGCTAAAAACACAAAAAGGTTAGTTTCATAATTGAAACTAACCTTTTTACTGACGCGCCTTAGAGGATTCGAACCTCTGACCGACGGCTTAGAAGGCCGTTGCTCTATCCTGCTGAGCTAAAGGCGCATATTTTGTTATTCCTTGCATTTCCATAAGAATGGCTCCGCAGGCAGGACTCGAACCTGCGACCGATCGGTTAACAGCCGATAGCTCTACCACTGAGCTACTGCGGAACACTATCATGGTGGGCCTAAATGGACTCGAACCATCGACCTCACGCTTATCAGGCGTGCGCTCTAACCAGCTGAGCTATAGGCCCATTTTTTTATCGAAATATGTATGTATGGAGCGGGTGAAGGGAATCGAACCCTCATCATCAGCTTGGAAGGCTGAGGTTTTACCACTAAACTACACCCGCATATTAAATGTTTTGGAGGCACCACCCGGATTTGAACCGGGGATAGAGGTTTTGCAGACCTCGGCCTTACCACTTGGCTATGATGCCTCAAAATGGCTGGGCTAGCTGGATTCGAACCAACGCATGTCGCAGTCAAAGTGCGATGCCTTACCGCTTGGCTATAGCCCATTGAATAATCTTCATAAATAAGCTTCTTTCGAATCTTCTTCATGAAATCTCATCGCAAGAGGTTATTTTGTGTTATTCCAGACAGGAAATAACGCGAAATATCGTCGACAACCAAGTGCTTTTTTGGATCTAAATTTAAAGATCAACTGATCTAATGTATCCTAGTTATTAGCTATATAATTGGGGCGGCTGATGGGAATCGAACCCACGAATGTCGGAACCACAATCCGATGCGTTAACCACTTCGCCACAACCGCCATGGTTTTCTTGGCAGGGGCAGTAGGAATCGAACCCACACCAAAGGTTTTGGAGACCTCTATTCTACCGTTAAACTATGCCCCTATTTTAACAAAATGGTGGAGGGGGGCAGATTCGAACTGCCGAACCCTAAGGAGCGGATTTACAGTCCGCCGCGTTTAGCCACTTCGCTACCCCTCCACATAAAGGTGGCTCGGGACGGAATCGAACCGCCGACACATGGATTTTCAGTCCATTGCTCTACCAACTGAGCTACCGAGCCATAATTAATGTGTATTTGAAAAAAGATGCAAATTCACTTTTCAAGTACCTATTTTAAGATCTAATACTTTTTAAGTATTAGTGCTTTAACAATTTGTATATCGTACTCATCTCAGGATGATTATTCAAGAAGCAGCTCGATGAGTACGCTGAAGTATATTCAGGGTAGCTTATTCGGGCGTGCTCTACCAACTGAGCTACCGAGCCAATATAGTTTTCGGCTTCCACTAAGCTTCGAATCTCTTCGTCAGCTCCCTCACTCACATCCTCACGTATTTTCATACGCTCCGGTGTTCATTCAGTCGCTTCCTCGACCTTCTCGCTTATTGAAACCCTCTTACTCTGAATTAAGGCTATAAGAAATATTTATTAAAGATGTAGTAATAAAAATGGCGGTCCGGACGGGACTCGAACCCGCGACCTCCTGCGTGACAGGCAGGCATTCTAACCAACTGAACTACCGGACCTTTATTTGATCTTAAAGATATTAATTGACGTTATATCTATCACTTTAATTGGTTGCGGGGACAGGATTTGAACCTGCGACCTTCGGGTTATGAGCCCGACGAGCTACCAGACTGCTCCACCCCGCGGTAATAATAATTACTTAGAAATCGTATGCTTTTTTATACTGCTATAACGGACCGTCCCAATTGATCCAATCGGTACGCTGATGTAAATCAATGAAGCAGATTAGATAAAAAAACATATGGAGGAGGAAAGGGGATTCGAACCCCTGCGGGCTTTGACACCCCTGTCGGTTTTCAAGACCGATCCCTTCAGCCGGACTTGGGTATTCCTCCAATATTCATATGTGAAAATGGTAGCGGCGGAGGGAATCGAACCCACGACCTCACGGGTATGAACCGTACGCTCTAGCCAGCTGAGCTACACCGCCATAATTAGATGAAAAATTAAAATTGGTGGAGCCTAGCGGGATCGAACCGCTGACCTCCTGCGTGCAAAGCAGGCGCTCTCCCAGCTGAGCTAAGGCCCCAATTTAAATGGTCGGGAAGACAGGATTCGAACCTGCGACCCCTTGGTCCCAAACCAAGTGCTCTACCAAGCTGAGCTACTTCCCGTACTATGGCGCGCCCGAGAGGAGTCGAACCCCTAACCTTTTGATCCGTAGTCAAACGCTCTATCCAATTGAGCTACGGGCGCTAAATTTCTTGGTGCCGAGGACCGGAATCGAACCGGTACGGTAGTCACCTACCGCAGGATTTTAAGTCCTGTGCGTCTGCCAGTTCCGCCACCCCGGCACTTACTGGAGCGGAAGACGGGATTCGAACCCGCGACCCCCACCTTGGCAAGGTGGTGTTCTACCACTGAACTACTTCCGCTTAACTTTAATGATGCGGGTGAAGGGACTTGAACCCCCACGTCACAAGGACACTAGATCCTAAGTCTAGCGCGTCTGCCAATTCCGCCACACCCGCATGGTGTGTATTTCCAAATAATGGTGGAGGATGACGGGATCGAACCGCCGACCCCCTGCTTGTAAGGCAGGTGCTCTCCCAGCTGAGCTAATCCTCCGAAGTATGATGTACAAGTAGAAATGTTTCGACAACAGATCTTGTACTTAAGATATAAAATAACCTGGTGACCCATACGGGATTCGAACCCGTGTTACCGCCGTGAAAGGGCGGTGTCTTAACCGCTTGACCAATGGGCCAACTATCTTATTTCAACCAAATATGGTCTGCCTGGCAACGTCCTACTCTCACAGGGGGAATCCCCCAACTACCATCGGCGCTGAAGAGCTTAACTTCCGTGTTCGGCATGGGAACGGGTGTGACCTCTTCGCCATCATTACCAGACAATTTAGGACAACTTTTATTATAGTAAGTTTTTCTAAAAAAGCAAGAACTTTTTTATTTCATTTCAACCACTACAATTTTCTAGTTGATGACACAGGATTTATAATGTATCACATCATAAAATATAGTGTCAATCCTTTTTTTCACCAATTTATCAAGTTACCTTCTCTTGAAGACAAAAAATATAATAACATCCTTTTCAAAAAAATAAAAGACCTATTTTAACTTTTTTTAAAAAAGCTTTTAATAGTGATAGAAACAAAAGCTCTCTCTTTGGACATAAACTCCTTATTAAAGGAAACACTAACAATGAAAATTATAGGGAGTGATTCAAATGAGAGAACGCGATTTAATTACAGTTCTTGATGAATATAAACAAGAAAAACAGCTTTCAGTAGAAGCTTTAATTGTTATAAATTCTGAAACTTTCGCCCTATTAACACCGAAAGAAGATATTTCTGTCACCTTCGTTATGCAAGTTAAGGATGAGTTAGATGGTCAATATCTATTCGGGATTGATGACCCCGCAATGACAAATATGGTTTTAGATGCTTATGAAATAGCTGTCGATGCAAACCCTGCTGATTAAGTTCCGGAGGTGCCCGTTTGTCGAACAAAAAAGTTATAGAAGGTATAAACGAAAATCTTAAACACAAAATTGACCTTGAAATTAAAGGAATGACGTTCACCAAAAATTTTCGATCCCCGACTGCTGAAGAGTGGTATATTTTTTTACCCTCATATAAGGATCCAGTAACAGGTGGTGCACCTGGAAAGGCAATTATTCATTACAACTTGTATGACACGAAGCACATCTTTATTAATACAACAATTATTTTTGATGATCCTGAATTACATAATAGCAAGAATCACCAGCTTGTTTATTTCATTGCAGATGAAATTGTCAACCGACTTGTAGGATATGCTGACACCTTATTATCAGTACATTCAGGTGATAACTCCTACAATGCAGAATACAAACAATAATTGAGGGATGAAAATGAGCGTAAACCTAATTCAATCTATTAAAGAAGAATCACACCCTTTCCACAAGCAGGAAGGTGTTGATGCCTTAGTTAGTAAAGTAAAAAACGAAACGCTTGTTCTGCTAGGTGAATCTTCACATGGTACATCAGAATTTTACAAGATAAGAGCAGAGCTCTCGAAAAAGCTAATTACAGAAAAAGGGTTTATGTATATAGCTGTAGAAGGAGATTGGCCAGCTTGTCATCAAATTAATAACTATATTAAAGGTTATGACGACACTTTTTCCAACACAAGAGAAGTCTTGGCATCTTTTCACCGCTGGCCAACATGGATGTGGGCCAATGAGGAAATGATTGAGTTAATCGATTGGTTAAAAGATTACAATAGCAACAAGCCAAATGATAAAAAGGTAGGATTTTACGGTATTGACGTCTATTCATTATGGGAATCAATTGATGAGATTATCGCTTATTTAGAAAAAATTCAATCCCCACAAATCGAAATAGCAAAAAAGGCATTTTCATGTTTCGAACCTTTTAATCGTCGCCCTGAAAAATACGGTCTATCTGCTTCCTTCTATGGTGAAGACTGTTTGAACGAAGTGACCAAGCTATTAACTGAGATCATATTAAATAAACTGACGATATCTGACTCTGAAGATAGTTTAAACCTTGAAGTTAATACAATGATCACAGCCAATGCTGAGAATTACTACAGAACGATGGTCGTTAATGATAATGAGTCATGGAATATTCGAGAGACAGGCATATGGTAGAAGTCTTAAATAAAATACACGAATTCTATGGTGCACATGCAAAAGGAATCGTATGGGAGCATAACACTCATGTTGGTGATGCGCGGGCAACAGATATGGCCAATGAAGGGGTTGTCAATGTGGGTCAATTGCTCAGAGAGGAAAAAGGAGCTGAGACCATCTTCATTATTGGATTTGGTACACATAGAGGCACAGTTATCGCTGCTGACGAGTGGGGAGTTGCCCCTGAACAAATGCTCATTCCTCCCGCTCAAACAGGTAGTTGGGAGGATGCTATGCACAAAGCTGGCCCCCATGATAAATTCATTCATTTTACTAAACATAACCGTCATTTATTTCAAAAACCTATAGGACATCGTGCCATTGGAGTAGTCTATAACCCAGCTTACGAGCAATACGGAAATTATGTCCCTTCCGCCATGTCAAATCGATATGATGTCTTTATTTATATAAATGTGACGAACGCTCTCCATCCACTAACGGTTGAAGAAGTGATTTTATAAAATGTAAAAACACTTCTTCTTGGTCCATAAAAAAAGATGAATTTCAATTGGTTACTCCAACCTTTGAATTCAACTTTTTTCTTTTATTCGAATTGAATTAACCCAGCTTAATCCTTCCCTTTTCACATAAAAGTTTCACCTTTTATTTATCTTCCTCGACAGCTCATTACCAGTAAATTCTTCTATACCTTGAATTGCTAATGTTACATGTTTTTCGATGTAATTTGCCAATACCACTCTTTGAAAAATCACTTGTTTTTTTGCCGGTTCATTCACATTTGCATTTTTCGCCCATTCATTAAAGGCATTTTTGAACGCAACATAACTTCTAAATAAAACTGTTAATGCATGACGCAAACGCCGCTTCGCAACCACTTCCTGTTGAGATATCATGATTGTTGACCTTGTTAAAGAGACAAGTTCCATTAATAGAGATGAAATATATAAGTCATTAGGATGTTGACTATAAGAGTAATGCTTTAATAACCTTTTCATATATTTGTAGCTATTAATAAGTTCATCTTTCACGTTCATCTACTCCTCTCACACTATAATTATGCTTAGATTAAAGGAGACATGTTGCTACTGGAAAACTTGCAAAACATTTAACAATATTTGTATCTACCAATTCCTTCACAAGCCACATATAATTACCTGTTGAGAGGGGGAATATGAATGGCGGACATCAAGCAATTTGTTTTTTTTGACTTTGAAATGTTGTGCTCGGATACAGGGATGGCTTTCGAAGCGATGGAGGCCATTCGTTTAGGTGCAGTTAAATATGAACTTGAGACAGAGGAAGTATCATATTTTGATCAATTTATTCGTCCCCAAAGCACCGAGCCACTAACTGACTTTTGCAAGACCCTGACAGGAATAAATGATCATGACTTAACTGATGCAGCTAATTTTATCGAAGTTTTTATCGAGTTTCTTGAGTGGATTGGCGGAATTAAGAAAACAAAGTATTTTTCATGGTCTCCAAGTGATCTCTTTCGCTTAAAAATGGATGCAATAAGACATGATATCCCCGAAAGAACGCTAAAAAAGATTGAGCAACGGTACACCGATTTTCAGAAGGTATTCACAAATCGGGTTACCAAAAATCCAGTATCAGTTGAAGATGCTCTAAACCTTTATGATTTAGAATTTATAGGTGACATGCATAATCCAATGTATGATGCTTTTAATACTTTCCGTATCTTTCAAACCTTTATGAATGAACCTATTCAGTCTGATCTGATTATGGTTCAAAAAATTATACTAGAAGATACAATGCCTGTTACTATCAAAAATGTTAATGATAAAATACAATACCAACTACACAATGATGCCAAACAATTAACTGAGCAACTTCGCCATACTTATCGTTTGCGTGATATAAAAAAACTGCTTAAACCAATTAGACGAACTGCATTAAAGTATAAAAATTTGATCTTCAACCGCTCCGGCATTTTTTCAGAGAGTAATATTCATCACGCACGATGCTTTCTCGCCTTTTATCAGGATTTCGTTCAGACTTGTGAAGAACATATTGCTTATTCTTCTAAAACAGTAATACTGCATGAACATCTGCTTCGTCCTATAGAGCAGATTACCTTATACGAAAAAGCGAAAATAACAGCTAGTTAATATACTTATGCTAAAGGGAATGTCCTTAGATGGAGCTGTTGACAAAAGGGATTAGAAACATTTTCTATTCCCCTTTTATAGACAGCTCCTTTGTTTTATCCAAAATCCCCCATTCTCGTTACTAGCATTTCATAAAACCTTTCCGGTTCGTCCGGTGAAAGATGAACTTTTGTTACTTTTTTCTTAAAACCGTACATAAAGCCTACTTCTTGAGGGTGATAAAATTCAATTTCAAAAATAGGTTTTTCTTTCATAAAATCTGCTAATACTGCATCAAATACTTGTTTACTTTCTTCCTTCGACAATTTCTCAGGACCTTTGTAATAGCAAATCTCTTTTATCTCTTCAAACGGTACGACCAACTTCGCTTTAATTCCAACCTGTATATAAAGGAGATTTTTTGTTAGTATAAACGGACTAAGTCGAATAGCTTGAATATCAGCAATCAAATATACAAGCGTGTAAAGATTCATCACAAGCAAAACGTAGCTTATCATCTCATTCCAAGAATGCAGCAAAAAATGAAACCCTACCGATTCAAGTATTAAAGCATGAATAAGCATGACTGAGAAAGCAATATTACTCGTTTTTTTATGATAGGTAAACACGTTTGAATCATTAGCATTCGGAAGCCCCTTTTTATTCCAGGTAATGAAGCTATAATAAAACATTGTTAACTCAGATGTAATGACATCTAAAAAACGAGATGGCTTTAATTTTCTTTTCAACTCGATTTCAAATCTATATGAAAATGCAGGAATTTCTGTCGATTTATCTAGTTTTAAGCCCTTAATGATAGAAGGAAATTTGGTCACAATTTTATAGACAACAAACAACTCAAGAAGGATGAATGCCCCCTCTCCTGCAAAGAGAATATATTTGATAAATGAATATGATGACAATAAACCATTTGGGACAATGAGGAGTGCTACACCATAACCTGCTAATGCAACTGGAAGTATATATTTTAAAGAGTAGCGCTTTCTAAGAATGAATAGATATGTTATAAGAGGAATAATAATCATACAATCAAATAAAGTTGCCAAAGCAATCCCATCAGGAAGCGGTTGCGCAATGGGTACACGGTAAAGAAGTGTATTGGAGGCAATAATGAAAAACAATAGAAAACTAAATATGATCAAATTTCTTTTGGATATTATACTCATCAGATACACCCTCCTTTACTTATAATTATACCTTTCACCAGAGGGAAAAGGAGGTGATTCCACAGGATAATTTTGACAAATTAGTGTAGTTCATTATTGAGGATTGACAAGAAGAGTCGAATTCAACAAGTTTCATGTTTATTAAAAATTCAAGAGACCGACACTGTACAGTCCGCCTCTATCAAATGTTTTTTACTAACGCTCTACTCCGCACCAGTCAACAACCGTTAATGCAATAATTTCTGCTGCTTCAAACACTTTGTCTATTTCAATATATTCATTTGGAAAATGGGCTTTTTCTGTCACACCAGGGCCAAAGACAATTGTCGGAGTTGACCCTACCTGTGTTAACAAACCACCATCAGTCCCCCATGGTGATGCTTCAATGACAGGCTCTTTCCCTATTACTTCAGAGTAACTAGCTGATAATGTTTTGATCATTTCATGACTAAGGTCTACCGCGCCTGGTACCCACCGTGCACCAAACCATTCGAGTGAAACCGGGAAATCATAAAACCATTGATCAATATTCTTAAGCTCCTTGATCCAGGTCTCTAGTTCCATCTTAGCATGATTCATTGTTTCATCTGGAGAAATGCCCATTCTTCCTTCTAATTTCACAAGGTCAGCAACAGAGGATGGCCAATCACCTCCTACTATCTTTCCGATATTGATTGGAATTGGGATTGGAATTTTTTCATATAGAGGATCATGTATTCTCTTATTTCTTCGTTTCTCCAACTCTCTTATATGTTCCACAACAAGCATAGCTTTCTCAATTGCACAAACTCCCTCGTAACGTGTTCCCCCATGTGCAGATCTTCCCTTAACGGTTAACCGAAACCACATAGACCCTTGTTGTTTTGGGAAAATCTTCATATTAGTCGGTTCCGGAATAATCGCTGCATCTGCTTTATATCCCTTTAAAATAGCAGCAAGTGTCCCAGCCCCTCCACTTTCTTCTTCAATGACACTCTGAAATATAACATCTCCTTTTAAAGGTATTCCAAGAGCCCGAATGGCTGATAAGGCTAAAAGGAGAGAAACATTCCCCCCCTTCATATCTGTTGCACCACGTCCGTAAAGTTTTCCTGCTATCACTTTCCCGCTATATGGTTGATGATCCCACTGTGCATTATCTCCCTCAGGCACAACATCAATATGACCATTTAATATAATTGAGCGGCCCTCACCCGTGCCTTTTAATATACCGACAACATTGGGACTGCCTTTAAAATCCTTCCGGGGTGAAGCAAAGTACGGATGTGTAGCTAGAAATTTCCCATCAGGCTCCCACACTTCCACTTTTAACCCAATCTTTCTAAGTTTTTCAATGACAATGGTTTGCGCATATTGCTCATTTCCTTGTGTACTGTTGGCTTGAACGAGCTTTTGCAGCAATTCTATTCCATGGTCACGGTTATGTTGCAGCCAATGATGAATTTGTTCTCGAAGCATATGCTTTTCATCAGTCACCCTTCATCCCTCATCTCTTTTATATACCAATAACCTTTATTTCGTCTGAGATTTGCAGAGGTGCATTTGTTTTTGACATCACATCATGAACTGTAAATGGCGCCATGACTTCTGTTAATCGTAACCCTTGTTCTGTTACTTCCATTACTCCCATTTCTGTAATGATTAAGCTGACACACTCTTTAGCAGTTAATGGTAAAGTACATTCTTTCACAATTTTCGATTCACCTTTTTTATTACAATGATTCATTAATACAATGACACGCTTTGCCTTTTTCGCAAGTTCCATTGCTCCACCAATTCCTGGAACTCTTTTTCCTGGGACAATCCAGTTAGCTAAATCTCCTTTCTGACTAACTTCAAGTCCTCCTAAAATCGTAATATCTAAATATCCTGACCGAATCATGCCAAAAGCTGTTGAACTATCAAAATAGGAAGCTCCTGAAACAACGGTAACCGGAAAGCCTCCTGCATTACATAATGTTGGATTTTCCATACCCTTTTCAGGTGATCCACCCATGCCGAGAATTCCATTTTCCGCATGAAACATAACTTGGAGGTGCGGTGATAGATGATTCGGTACAAGGGACGGGATACCAATCCCTAAGTTGACAATCATACCCTCTTTAATTTCCTGAGCTGCCCTCTTTGCCAAGCGATTCCGTTCATCAAGTGAATTCACAATTCCATCACTCTCCCTATCATTCCCAGGCCCATTTCCAATCAATTCCCTGGCTATTTATCACCATATCTACATAAATACCCGGGGTTATAATATGTTCCGGATCTAGTTCACCACGTTCGACAATTTCTTCTGCTTCAACAATCGTATACTGACCCGCCATAGCTACTAAAGGATTTGTGTTTCTCGCACTCGTTTCATAGAGAACGTTTCCGAAAGTATCGGCTTTTTTTGCATAAACAATAGAAATATCGGCAGTTAGTGCAGTTTCTACTAAAAATTCCTTTCCATCGACTAAGATTTTTTGCTTTCCTGTTTCGATCATACTATCAAGCCCTATGTCTGTTAAAATCCCTACTAGACCAACTCCTCCTGCACGAATCCTCTCGGCGAGTGTTCCCTGTGGCGAAAACTCCACTTCCATTTTCCCTTCCATCATGAGCTGACCTGCAATAGGATTTGAACCAATATGAGAAACGATTAGCTTTTTAGCTTTTCCCTGACTAACCAATTTTCCAATCCCAATAGTAGGAAAACCCGCATCATTTCCAATTAATGTTAGGTCCTTTACACCTTTCTGAAGTATGCCATTAATTAAAGTCGGGGGATTACCAACACCGCCAAAGCCTCCAAACATGAGGGAACAGCCACTGTGAATATAGGATAAAGCTTCATCTAAGGTGCCTACTTTATTCATTCTTTTCATCTGGTGTGTTTGTTCCGTCATGTCCGACACCTCCTACTTCTTTTTGAATCTCTAATACTACTTCCTTTAATATGGAAACAAGTTCATCCATTTGACTTTTCGTAATAATAAACGGTGGTGAAATAATAATGGCATCACCATGGGCACCTTCTTGGCCGGCTGAGGATGGATAAACGAGCAAGCCTTTTTCTCTTGCCTTTCCTACGATCTTATTAGTTATCATGAGCTTTTTATCAAATGGTCGTTTTGTTGACTTATCGGATACAAATTCAACACCAATCATAAGACCTATCCCACGAATATCCCCTATAATCTTCGACTCTCCTAATTCAAAAAGTAGCTTTTGAAGCAAATACTCTCCCTGAACCTTCACATTTTGAACTAATTGATATTTTTCAATGTATTGAAGAACAGCCAAGGCTGTAGCGGCAGATTGAGGATTTGCACTATACGTATGACCGCTCATGACAGAGTTTGAGCCTTGCAGAATTGGTTTCATTACTTTTTCACTAGCTAAAGTGGCCGCAATAGCTGTATAGCCTGCACTCATCCCCTTCCCCAAAGCGATAATATCCGCTTGTACTCCCCAATGATGTAAACCAAACATTTCACCTGTTCGCCCTATTCCTGTCATAACTTCATCGGCAATAAAGAGGATGTTATACTTGTTGCAAATTTCTTTAACTTGCTGATAATATCCATCCGGAGGAATGATCACACCACCTGCCGCCCCAATAATCGGCTCCGCAATAAATGCCGCGATCTGCCCGGGACCAATTCTTTTTATCGCAGTTTCAATTTCATTTGCACAGGCTAGCTGACAAGAGGGATATGTTTTCTTTAATGAGCATTGATAGCAATATGGTGCTGAGACTGCGGGATAATCTTCAAGTATAGATACAAATCGTTCACGACGACTCACATGTCCGGACATTGATAAAGCACCAAGTGTAATTCCGTGGTAACTCACCCATCTGGACAATATTTTATTTTTCTTTAAATACCCTTGCTCCTGCCAGTGTTGAATCGCGATTTTCATCGCTGTTTCTGTAGCTTCCGACCCGCTGTTCACAAAAAAGGACCAATAATCCTCATCAGCATTCAAAAGTTCATTTAATTTTACTGCAAGCTTTTCTGCCGGTTCTGATGTGAATTGTGAGCGATAAACAAATGAAACTTTGTTTGCTTGCTCATGCATAGCCTCTATTATCTCAGATACTCCATGACCAATACTTGTTGTCACGGCTCCTGAAGATCCATCTATATACCGCTTGCCATCTTTGTCATACAAATAGATTCCTTCACCATGTGTCACAGTAGGATACTCTTCCTTCATACTCGGCTTGATTAACAAAGATCGATTCATACAATCGCCTCACTCTCTTGCTGACAAGCTTAAAATTTAAAGTAATTCCTTTTTAGTAATCTAGGTTGTGACATTAAGACATCAAATTCAATTGTATGTTTTAATCTCTTTGTATCTATTAACATAAGCTGGTCTTCAAGTTCTTCAATCGTTTTCTCTGTTTGATATTCCATCCCACATAATGAACAATAGACACCAGGTGTGTTAGTTATTTCAATCGCTCTTGTTCCATCCGGCAACTCCCAGTAAACCGTACATGCTTTCTCTTTGGCTCCTTCAGCTTCACACCATTCACATTTCATCTGTAAAGATTTCACCTCACGTTTCATCCTGAGCTGTCTTCTTTTGCTGTGCCAAATACTTCTTTTCCTTTAATTCATCGCGTTTTTCACGCTTATCTTTTAATGTTGAATATGCAGGGTTTTGTTGAAAGCTTTGTCTGCGGTTATAACGCTCAAGTGAATTCGGGACAAGATTAAATTGTTCATCATTTAATAATGATGTAATCCCTGTTTTTGAAGGCTTTAAATCATGGCCAGAATAAATTTCTCTAAAATAATCATCAGCTCGGCCTGCGATATAATTTTCCGGTTCCGGATATGTTGTAATGACTCCTTCAAAATTTCGTAGTACTGTTTTCGTTGGACTTTGTGAAATTAAATAGTTTGGCTGCAAGGTGATTTTTCCACCTCCACCAGGAGCATCGACAACAAAGGTTGGTACAGCATATCCACTTGTGTGACCTCGCAGCCCTTCTATAATTTCCAACCCTTTTGAAATAGGTGCCCGGAAGTGACCAATTCCCTCCGAAAGATCGCATTGATAAATATAATAAGGACGAACTCTGATTTTCACTAGATCATGCATAAGCTTTTTCATGATCGGTACACTGTCATTAATACCGGCTAAAATAACAGCCTGGTTGCCAACCGGTACACCGGCATTAACCAACATTTCACATGCACGCTTTGATTCTTCAGTAATTTCAATTGATGTATTGAAATGAGTATTCAGCCACACCGGATGATACTTTTTTAAAATCTTGCAAAGATTTTCTGTAATTCGTTGTGGAAACACTACAGGAGCTCTCGTACCAATTCGAATGATTTCCACATGTGGAATTTCGCGTAAATTTTTTAATATATATTCAAGTATATTGTCATTTATTAGTAGGCCATCACCGCCCGAGAGCAGAACATCACGTACCTCAGGTGTATGTCTAACATATTCAATTGCCGCATCTAATTGTTTTTTTGGTACACCCATGCCGATTTGTCCTGAGAATCTTCGACGAGTACAATAACGGCAATACATTGAGCATTGATTGGTCACGAGGAAAAGAACGCGATCAGGATAACGGTGGGTTAACCCGGCTACAGGTGAATCTTCATCCTCTTCCAAAGGATCTTCTAGATCATATTTCGTTTTATGAATTTCTTCGCCAATTGGGACAGATTGCATCCGAATTGGACATCTTGTATCTGTAGGGTTCATAAGAGCAGCATAATATGGAGTAATATTTAATGGGATCGTTTTCGTGGAGATTTTAACTCCTTCTTCTTCTTCAGGAGTAAGATCAATGACTTTTTTCAAATCATCAAGTGTACGAATAGTATTTGTTAATTGCCAAATCCAATCATTCCATTTTTCTTCCGGTACATCCTTCCACAACTCAATGTCCTTCCAATGACGCTTTGGTTTATATAAATCATATAACATGATTCTTTCCCCCTTACTTTTGCTATCAACAATAGATATGCAAATTCTATGCCAAAAACGAAAGTGAGGGGTGACTTTTTAAATTTTTTCGTACCATTAGCTATTTTCTGCAAAAAAAGAATGATATTAGGACATTATGATATTATGCGAAGATTGTAATAAGAATTTCGAATCGAATATTTCGCCAAAATTTCAGCAGCTTTTAGTAGATTGCAACTGCTGAATTTTCGGCAATAAGAAGAAAATTTGGCATCTTCTTTTGCTAAGATGATAAATCCTTCCCCCAGATATTCATATCTTCAAGCTTATCGTATATATAGCAATTATTTATGAGTCTTCCATGATATTGATATCCAAGTTGATAAAAAGCATAATTCATCCCGAATGATAAAGCTCGTGCCAAAGAGTAAGTATAATATATTCCATTTTTTCTCAAATCTTGTTCTAAATACATAAGCAACTTTTTCATGAGCCCATGTTTGCGGTGAACTTTTAATGTTGCACAATCTGTAAGCTCAGCATTATGATAAATAGAGTTTACATCAGCAGAGGCAGCACTAACAATTTCATTTTGATACTCAACAAGGTAAAAATAAGTTCCACCTTCAATCATGGTTTTAACATATTGTTGATCATTCATTGGCGTTGGATAAACTTGAAAGACCTTTCCGTATAATTCAGCAAGCTGCCGGGTATCACCCACTTCTGCTTTCCGGAAACTATAATCAGTTGGTACTAACTTATCATTCATGTTACGCCCTTTATTTTTAATATCCTGAAGAATTTCATTTTCTTTCACCCAGTATTGACTTGTTCTTCGTTCATTTTTGGTATATAAAGTCATAACATAATTGTGCGTCCCACTAAAATATCCAGGAATCACTCCTTCGAGTTCATATCCATGACTTAATAATTCTCGCCAATGCTCGGGATGTGAATAAAATAGTACTTTTTCACAGAAATCTTCATTAGAAATATGACTAATTTCCTGCAAAATTTGTGTCATATTTCCCCGGTAATGATCAATTCTAATTCTTTTGTTAAAATAATCCAGAAAGAGCTCAAGTTGATAATCAGAAGTTGATAATTTTACGGTCTTATAAGGTTTTGCCATCTCTGGATCCCTCCCTTTCTTTCAAATAAACCCTTTTACAAAAGCCTGTATTTCTTCATCTTATATTGTAATGTTTGCCTGGGAATTTCCAGAAGAATCGACGCCTTTAGTACATTACCTTTAGTTGTGTTTAATGCCTGTTTAATCATATTTTTTTCGGTTTGTTCTACGATTTTCCTCAAAGGTTGAATACTTACTTTCTCCATCAATTTTTCTTTTTTCATAAATGAAGGTAAATGTCTAACAGTTAATAAATCTTCTTTTTCGACCATATTCATCGCAAACTCAATGGTATGTTCAAGTTCCCTTACATTGCCCGGCCAATCATGTTGATTTAATGTATCTAGTACATGCTCTTCAACACCTATCACAAGTTTATTAAAGAGGTAGTTATATTTTTGAATAAAGTGATGTGTTAATAAAGCTATATCCCCTTTACGATCTCGTAGTGGTGGAAGCTCCAGAAAAAACACATTTAGTCGATAATATAAATCTGTACGCAAAGCTTTCTTTTCTATGAGTATGGAAGGATGTTCATTCATAGCCACGATAATTCGTACATCAACTGCATATGAGTCTGTTCCGCCTACTCGACGTATGATGCCATCTTCCAATACACGCAAAAGCTTTGTTTGAAATTCAAGTGGCATTGTGTGAATTTCATCTAGAAATAATGTTCCACCGTGAGCCAGTTCAAATAATCCCGCTCGATCAACTGATCCGGTAAAACTACCTTTCTTTGTTCCAAATAAGATGCTTTCAAGTAAAGAGTCTGGCAAAGATGAACAGTTTTGGGCTATGAATGGACCATTTTGTCTTGAGGATGCTTGATGGATAGATTGGACAAGCAGTTCTTTTCCGGTACCTGTTTCTCCAAATATCATCACAGGTGATGAACTATTGCCTGCTTTCTTGGCAAGAGTAATGACATCTCTCATGGCATCCGACGCAGTAATAATATCATCCCAATTGTACTTTGCACCTGTATTTTTTACAGGCTTAGATTGTTGTCCATTTACTTTTTCCTGAAGCTCAAGGAGCTTTTGTGACAGCTGCTTAACCTTTGTGAAATCCTTCGCAATCTCGATTGCTCCAACTATTTTATCGCCAACTTTAATCGGCAGTGTCGTATTAACTGTATCAATTAGCAATCCTTTATTATTTTTATAGGTTTGGGATTGCTGATAAATAGGTCTTCCTGTTTCGATAACCTTTAATAAAGTACTTGTTTGTTTACTTAATGAAGGAAACACATCTAACACATGCAATCCAAGAACTTCATCAATCTCAACACCATCGTGTTCTGCAGCCACCTGATTATAAAATATCGTTATTCCTTCGTAATTTACGGCATGAATGGCTTCATCTATGCTACTTAAAATGGCTTCAAGCATTTGCTTCGTTTCAAACGTTTTTAATATCACATGAAACCACCTCTATTCCAGCCAAACTATGGAGTTAATCGGTCCATATTCCCATTTTATTAAATGAAGGAAAGATGTATGCTGTGTCCTGAGAGCCCTCTATTACCAAAAATATCTTTTATCGTACCCTTATGTGAAATGAAATGACCTTAATCTAATATCCGCTTGAAAAAAGCAAATTTAAGCAATATTTATTTCTTTCTTAAACTTGCCCTTCCATTTTCCCATGTAACTGATACTTTACATTCAAAGAGCTCAGTAAGCTTCTCATCTGAAAGCATATCTTTTGTTAGACCAGAATCAAATACCTGACCATTTTTTAATAAAAGTGTGTGTGTAAAGATTGGTAAAATTTCTTCGACATGGTGTGTAACATAAAGAAGAGTTGGCGCAGTGCTCTTTTCTGATATGTGAGTTAATGCGTCCAATAACTGCTCACGGGCTAAAAAATCCAACCCTGTAGTCGGCTCATCAAGAATGAGTAATTCAGGGTCTGCCATTAGCGCGCGGGCAATAAGTACCCTTTGTCTCTCTCCTTGGGAAAGAGTTTCATATGGCCTATCAGCATAAGAAAGACAATGTAGTTCCTCTAATAATCCAATTGCTTTTTCTCTTATTTCTTCAGTCGGCTTTTCATATAAGCCGATCGATGCATAAGCTCCACTTAATACAATTTCAAAAGCACTGTCAGAAGGATAGAATTTTTGTTGGAGTCTAGAAGAAACGAGACCAATCTTTTGGCGAAGCTTTTCTGCTAAATAATCGCGGCCAAAGACCTTATCTAATACCTTTATAGAACCTTGTGTTGGAAAATAATAAGCACATAGCATGTTTAATAGCGCCGTTTTCCCAGCCCCATTCAATCCATATAACACCCAATTCTCATGTTGGTTAATGTGCCAATTGATATTTTGCAATATCCACTGTCCATTTCTTTTTAATGAAACCTGATCTAACTCAATTATTTTCTCCATAAGTACTCTCCTGAATTTTTTGATTATTTTGATCGTACCATAGATATTTGGGCTAGAAAAAGAAAAATAGACGATTTAATAATCGTCTTCATTAAAAACCAAATAACGCTTTTAAGCCTTGATATCCAAAATATCCACCAAACCCTAACAAAGATAATCCTGAAATAATGGATATGATTTTTAAGCTTGTATCATTTAAAAGTTTTCGAAAGCCTGTTGTCAGTCCCGCAACAAATATATCCCATAACGTAAGCCCTACAAATATCATACAACTATAAATAAGAAGCTGGCTTGTACCGCTTTCATGTGCTGTTTTCGCCAAAACTGAACCATATATCCCAAGCCAAAATAAAATTGATAAAGGACTTGTTATCGACATCATAAATCCAGTAAAAAAACATTTACTCAGTGAATCTTTTTTTCTGCTGTATGTAAGATTAACGCGATTAACACCTAAAATACTTTCAAACCCTGAATATAAAAGAATAAATCCTCCAAATAACCATAAAAAAATTTGTACAAAGGGAATATCTAAAAAATTCACCATTCCTAAGTAAACAAACAGCATAAAAATAGCATCTGCTATCATTGATCCTGCTCCTACGATCCATGCATGCCAGAATCCATTTTTAATTCCTTTATCAAGACGGGCCGAATTGACGGGCCCAATTGGAGCAGCAAGTGATAACCCTAAAAGAATATAACCGACCAAAATGCTAATACTCAAATATCCTTCTCTCCTTTTAATGGACTTGTACATTATATGAAAAAAGTTGTCCACTATGAGTGAATATTCGCTCTTTCTTTTTTAAAGAAATATTTGATGTTTAACTTATAAATTAAGGGCATGATAACTATACCAATATTATTGATCAGAGGTGTTAGGTTATGGCAAAAGAACAAACACAAATGAGTACAAATGATGCAATCATGTTAATGTTTTTAGATTTAGTTGAACAAGATGGAATTGAAGTAGATATAACACTTACAGTAAATGGTTCAATTGTATCTGGAACATTAATTGGTGCTACAGCCTACTACGAAGGAGTTACAGAGGCATCAAAAAACTTTGAGGATAGCACAATGTCTAAAATCATCTCAAAAAAATTTCATGATTTAAAAGAAGAGTATGCAAAACAGAAACAACAAGAAGCAGAAAAGGAATCAAAGGAAAAAGAAAATTCTTTTACCTTTATTCATCTAAAGAATGCAAAATATGTAACTAACCAACATGAAATTGCACATACAAATGGAACATGGTGGAGGGGAAAAATTGCGTCTATCGATGGATTTTCGTTTAATTCATTCGTTTAAACATAGTTTTTTGTCCCCCTATAAGGGGGACTTTTTAGGGGAGTTACCTTTTAAGAGGTGTTGAGGAAGCCCCTCCCCTCTATCTTGATCACCACACGATCGAATTTTTCTCTTGCTTTACATAATCAAACTCATCCTATCCAACAATAAGCGTAGGGAAGTTCGAGGAGGTTTTATTGATGAGTAATACAGGACAAAAGAAAAAATCAACACAAGGTGATTTACAGTGGTGGCAGCTTTCTTTAATTGGGATCGGATGTACGATTGGGACGGGATATTTTCTTGGATCTGCAATTGGAGTAAGTATTGCCGGACCTTCAATCGTTTTTTCCTTTTTACTAGCTGCTTTGGGCACTTATATTGTATATAATGTTTTAGCCAAAATGACAGCACAGGATCCTCAAGAAGGGTCATTTTGTTATTATGCTGGTAAAGCTTTTGGAAAATGGGCAGCGTTTGGATGCGGATGGAATTATTGGTGTTCAAATATTCTAGTGATGGGTAGTCAATTAACAGCTTTGGCTATTTTATCACAATTTTGGTTTCCTAATGTTCCTTTGTGGATATTTGCCGCTGGCTATGCAATTCTTTCAATTTTAGTTGTGATTACAGGAACAAAAGGCTTTGATAAGATGGAGAATTTATTTGCCATTATGAAATTTGCTGCAATCCTTATGTTCATTGTCCTCGCTTTTGCCGCACTATTTGGCTGGATCAATGGAGATGGTACGAAGCCACCAGGAGTTCCTCTAAAACTTGATGAGCTTTTTCCTGAGGGATTTCGTGGTTTTTACGCTTCTCTCATTTATGCTTTTTATGCATACGGAGGAATAGAAGTTATCGGAATTATGGCGATGCAATTAAAAAATAAAGAAGATGCTCCAAAAGCAGGAACGTTCATGCTTATCAGCTTAACAACGGTTTATGTATTGTCGCTCGGACTGGCAGTCTCCTTATCAGGGATCGATGCGTTTCATGACAAGGAAAGCCCTTTTGTAACAGCACTGGCAAGTTTTAACCTTCCATTTTTCCCTCACGTGTTTAATGGAGCGATTATTATTGCCGGATTTTCTACAATGACGGCTGCATTGTACGGGGTAACAAATTTACTTGTCACCCTGGCAAATGATGGAGATGCACCAGCAGTGTTTTCAAAGAAACTAAATTTCAAAAGCCTGCCTTTACCTTCTTTAGGTCTTGCGACAATTGGGCTTAGCGCTTCTATTATTACAGCATTATTGCTTCCTGGTAAAATTTACGAATACATCACAACAGCAGCTGGTATTCTGCTTTTATATAATTGGTTGTTTATCGTGTGTTCTTCTTTTAAACTTTTGGAGCTCAAAATTTGGAACAAACTGCTCGCCATTCTTGGACTGGTCTTGATCCTTGCAGCAATCAGTGGAACTTTACTTGAAAAAGCTATCAGACCCGGTTTTTTTGTTAGTATTTTGGTTGTGGCCTTAATAGGCATCGTTTGTTTATTTATGCGAAAAACGTGGAAGAAAACAACTGGGGATGGAAATATTAAATATTACTAAACAAGCCGAGTGGAAATTCGGCTTGTTTTACTGTGAGTTTACTTCTTTAGCTTTTTGCTCATTGCGAATAGATTCTGCATACACCTCTGCAAATGCATCAATTGTTCGTTCTAATTCATCTAAATGATTGTCTACCCCTCCTATTTCAACTAATAACGCTTTATTTGATATATCTTGATTATAAACACCATTACCCTCACTTTTTGTTTTTAAGAACACTCCTCGACTAATACCCGGAAACTTCCCCTCTAACTTTTGGTGAATTTCTTTTGCAAAATCCAGATTTTCCTGATAATCTTTATTCTCTTTTCCCACAACAAAATAGAGTCTTGCATAACTTTCTCCATTAATCGTTTTTGTCGTAATTTCTTTACGAGCAGAATCACGATGTAGATCCAAATAGTACACAAAGTCATTCTCCTGTGTTGATGCTGCTTCATCAACGATATCACCTGAAAGTGTATATGCTTTTGTAGAGCTCCATCCCTTGCTATGGAGTTTCTGTGTCATATTTGTTTTGTCATGCTCTACACCAATTCCTTCTTTCATTAAATTTTTAGCTAATCGGCTTCCGAGTCCAATCACATTTGCTCTTTCATCAGAGCTTATTGCATCATTTGGTTGTGTAGCCCCCTTTAATAAAGGTAAAAAAGACTCCCAACTATGACTTTGATAAATAAATACAGTTTTATTCTCAGCATTTGTAACAGGATCTTCTTGCTCTAATTCTCTACCTGCCAATTTTTCTTCCGCTACTTTTCTTTCCTTTAAGAGAACTTCTGTTGGTGGTGGTGATTCAAATGGGATATTAGTTAAATCTGTTCCTTCTCCGGCAACTGCAATTTCAGTATCATACAGCCTCATACCCGGTAATTCATTCCCTAAAAATGTTCTTGCATCAGTTGGTTTAATACTTGTAGCAAGCTGAATAGCCAGAGTTGAAATATTAGAGGCATCCATGAATTGGCTATCAGAATCTTGATAAAAATAATGATTTTCAGACTGAAGAAATTGAGCAAATAATTGCTCAGTATTCATTGAACCGATTGTTCTTTGAATACTATAAGAATCGATCGTCACTTGCATAGTGATGATGATCCCGATTAAGCAAAAGATGAAGACCAGCACAAGTATAGGTACATAAATGAGTTTAAAGAAGAATTGAATTGTCGATTTCACCGTACAACCTCCTTAAATCTATGTATATGAGGAGGGGACAATAGTATGGCTTAATTATTTTCCTTATACTTACTAATTATTTACAAAAAACCTCATCGATCTCCGTTGTAATTTTAGAGTCATCATTCTCATAAGTTTTTCCCTTTAATCTCCTATTGCTCCTACTAACCTCTCTTTTGTATGATTCTCCCTGTAATACTATTAATCTTTTATTCGAAGGAGAATGAGTATATTTGAAAAGGAATAGTTTATTTTTCATGGTTATTATCCTATTTTTCTCTATTTTTCCTTTTTCTAAATCTTCAGCAGCTATTTCAGAGCCTCAAGTACAAGTTAAACTTGTCAATTATATTGGTAATCAACCACAGCTTTCTTTAGAAATTCATGGAGAGTTTTTTATTACAAATCATAATTTACGTTTACTTGATAAGAAAACGTATGTGGCAAAAGTTGAAAATGGAAAAATCTCATTATTTGATGGCTCAACGAAATTAATAACCGTTGACCAGCTGGAGCTAACTCCTGTGTCATACACAAACTATCTGGAAGTCAATAACCGTCCTTATCTTGGATCATTCCGATTTGTTGTTGAACAGGCAAAATATATTCGTCCAATTAATACTGTCTATCTGGAAGATTATTTAAAAGGTGTTGTTCCATTTGAAATGATGGCAAGCTGGAACAAAGAAGCACTCAAGTCTCAAGCAGTTGCTGCTCGCAGTTATGCAATTGGTTATCTGTCACGAGTGATAGACGATACAATTAACTATCAAGTTTATGGCGGCTATGCTTGGCATCCAAATACTGATGCCGCAGTAAATGAAACCTATGGTGAAGTGTTAAGACAAAATGGTCGTCTTGTGAGCACTGTTTTTTCAGCGAGTAATGGCGGACGAACAGAGTCAAATGCTAATGCGTGGGGTAGCACTGCATTATCGTACCTGCCTATTAAAACAGATACCTTTGATGCAAAAACTCCTTGGCAATTTACAATAAAAAAACAGCAAATTAATTCTTCATCACTAAATTTAAAGAAACCCTCGTTATGGTGGAATACAACAACAGAAATGGATCGTTCACTTACGTCTACTATGAAAAATTGGCTTTTCCAAAATGGTTATGCAGGAAAGGATATCAAAATTGTTTCAATTCCTAAGCTAATACTTCATACACCAACATCAGGCGGCCGAGTCTCTAAAGGAGATATTACGATTGAATTTTATGTAAAAGACAGTGTAAATAAAGATGGAGAGCTAGTTCTACAAAAGGTCGAATATGTAAACATTCCAGCTACCCGTATTCGTGCTATGATTGGAAACCGGGTAATCCTAAGTTATCTCGTTACAAAACAATCAGAAACAAATGATAGCTTCACTCTACACGGTTTTGGAGATGGACATGGTGTTGGTTTGAGCCAATGGGGTGCAAAAAACCGCGCAGATGCAGGACATTCCTATCGTGAGATTTTAAACTTCTATTATGACGGGACAACTATTGTCAAAGATTACGCAGAAAGACACCAAGCATCTGGTACTACACCACAACCTGTTGTAAAGGAAGATTCATCTGTTAGTACTATACAGCCCGTTCAAAAAGAAGAACCACCTGCTAGTACTACAATACAACCTGTCGAGAAAGAAGATACACTTAAAGACACAAATCAGCCTGTTGTTACAACACCAATCAAACCTGCAACACCCGCTAAAAAGCCAGTAATCGATAAAAAAGCTCCAATCATTAGCCAGGTAAAAGTAACAAGTGATCAAACTAAGAAGAAAGCAACCATTTCCTTTCACACTAATGAATCAGGAAAAGTCACAATCTATATTAAAAATGCGCAAGGGAAAATTTTGCATTACCTCTTAAAGGATTCCTCAATAAAAGCAGGCTCAATTAAGAAGGAATACAATTTCTCTTCATTAGCAAATGGGACATATTTTGTAGGGATTGCAGCAGTCGATAGCAGCAATAACCGTGCTTCTACATTACCATCTTTTACAGTAAAAAAGCCTGCACCTGTAGTGAAAACAAAAACAGGTAAAGTTAATGCCACAAAACTAAATGTCCGTGCTGCTGCTACTACTAAAGCAAAAGTTATAGGTTCTTTAAAGAAAAACCAAACCGTTACCATTGTTACTACAAGTGGATCATGGCATAAAATTAAGTATGGCAAGTCATATGGATATGTGTCAAAATCTTACATTAAGTAGTAATACTGCTCTAGGTTAAGCACTTTTTGCAAAAGCTAATTATACGATTAACATTGAAATGATAGTAAAACAAAAGGGACTTTTGCTCATATACAATGAGCATAGTCCCTTTATTATGGTTTAATTAGCTTTAGATTTTTTGAACGTTAGCAGCTTGTGGTCCTCTGTTGCCTTCTTCAATGTCAAAAGTGACCTCTTGGCCTTCATCAAGTGATTTGTACCCTTCACCTTGAATTGAAGAGAAATGTACGAATACATCATCTCCACCTTCAACTTCAATAAATCCAAAACCTTTTTCTGAGTTAAACCATTTTACTTTTCCTTGTGCCATCTCAATATTTCCTCCTAGATCAATCAAAACACGTTTGATGATAATTTCGATATCTAGTATTACCTTTAGAATAAAAAATAAACATCAAATTTCATTTTTCAATAAATTATTTTAAAATGAATATCCCCGATAAAATGTAATGACAAAATTTTCTATGATAAAATAAAGAAAAGAGAGAAAAGACTAAAAAAAGGACTGTGAAGTGACGATGACAGATTACAAGGTTTTATTTTTGGATATTGATGGGACCATTCTCAAACCAGATGATACGATTGAAGACTCAACAAAAAAAGCTGTAGCAGAAGTAAAAGAAAAAGGTATTGAGGTTTTTCTAGCCACAGGCCGACCGCTACATGAGATCTCACATATAGCAGAGGAATTAACTATTACTTCATTTATCGGCTACAATGGAGCATATGCTATATATAATAATCAGGATATTTTCAGATCTCCTATGAACAGGACGACAGTTGAAAGCTATGTGAATATTGCAAAGAACAACGGACATGAGCTGGTTCTTTATACACATGAGGAAAATATCTTTTCAGACATAGATAGCCCTGTGGTAAAAGAGTTTATTTCAGCTTTTCACTTACAAAAAAACAACAGTTACTCTGTTGATGTACTTGATAAAATACTCGGAATCACTCTTATAAATCTAAGTGAAAATGAACCGGCACTTTATGAAAAAGCAGATCCCTCCATACACTTATCACAAGTAAATGTTGATGGACTCCGTCATTGCTATGACGTAATCCGGGATAATGTGAACAAAGGGATTGCTGTACAGCATATTTTAGAACTTTTACAAATCCCAAAGGAAGCATCAATTGCATTTGGGGACGGCATGAATGACAAGGAAATGTTAAGTGTTGTTGGAGAAGGATTTGCGATGGGAAATGGACACCCTGATCTTTTCCAATATGCAAAATATAAAACAACAAAAGTGACAAACTCAGGTATTTATAATGGATTAAAATCATTAGGACTAGTCGATTAGTTAGGAGGATCTTCATATGTACGAGCTAAAGACCAAGGAAAATGACAGTAGTGTAATCGAATTTATTGAAGCCGTGGAGAATCCCCAAAAACGTGAAGATGCCTACAAGCTATTGGATATTTTTACTGAGACATCTGGTTATCCCGCCAAAATGTGGGGTCCAAGTATTATCGGATTTGGAAAATACCACTATAAATACCCAACAGGTCATGAAGGAGATGCACCGCTCGTCGGATTTTCACCTAGGAAAGCAAAAATTAGTCTTTATTTTGCCACCGGTGATACAAAACGTGAAGAATTACTTCAGAACTTAGGTAAGCATACGTCCGGTAAAGCCTGTGTTTATATCAATAAAATTGCCGATATTGACGTGGATGTAGTAAAAGCACTTATTACACAATCCATTGAGTTTTTGAAAGAAACCTATCCAGATCAACCTGAATAAAAAACACAGTCACCCTATTGATCTTTAATCAATGGGGTGATTTTTTTTAGCAATCGGTCTTCCATATCTGCATTACTTTAATCTATCTCCGGTAAAAATGGTTCATTTCACCAACATCGTACCCTACCTATCTTTTCTTTTGCTCACCATCAAATCAAGATAAAGCTGACATTTTTGATTAAAATCATTAAAATCAATTGTTGTTAACTCAGTAATTTGTTTCACTCGGTAATTTAGTGTATTAGGATGAATAAACATTTGCTCTGCTGTTGGCTTAAGCTTACAGTTATTCACTAAATAATATTCCAACGTTTTGACAAGCTCTGTTTGACTTTCTCTATCTTTTTCTTGAAGAATCCGGATATTTTTATTCGTATAATTCGTTCTTGCATTCTTCTCATAAATAACATCCAAATACCTTAGAACTCCAATCTTGCTATACTCATACGGAAGGTTTTCTTGTGTCCTTAATTCCTCTGTAATTGTAACAACCTCAAGTGCTTCCTTGTAACTTCTATGAAGAGATAGAATAGGCTGATACTCATTTCCGATTCCGATATATATATTAGAATATCGCTTGACATCAAAGTTTGTTAGTAAATTTTCTACAATTTGAAGAGAAGCTGTTACAGGTGAATATTTAAAAGAATAACAGCCAACAATGATGACAATATTTGTCCGATACACCAACACATGACTTGTGTTGTCTTTTAAATTTAAATAGGAACGAATTGTTTCCTTTAATTCCTCGATAAGCTCTTCGTCTGCATGAATCGCATTCACAACCATTACACAAAAAATAGAAGGTAACACAATATCTAGCTCCGCAGCTTCCCACTTTAATTCCTTTTCATTTGTAAACTCATTATTTATAACCTTTCTGAAAAAGCACTCAATTTCCTCTGCCTTTTGTTGCTTTAGCTTATTTTTCTTGTGAATTAACTTTCCAACATGAAAGGAAATATCAAAAAGAAAATCTAGTTCTTCTTCTGTCAGATGATTGTTCATTTCCTGCACCCAAATATAGCCCATAATACTATCCTTATATTTTGCATTAACAACAACTCGACGATTTAAACCAATTTCCTTCATTTCTTCAATCCGGAAAGGCCTGTCAGTTGTTTTCAATTGGTCGATAATGCCTGTTTCAACAAATCGTTCAAATATATTTAAAGGACACTTTTTTGAGAAAATGGTTTGTTGGTTTGCATAATCAAAGTGATTTACATAATAAGAATTATAAGCCAAAAGAAAAAAATGATCGCTCTCTACAATGACAGGCTTTTTTAATCCATCACTGATCACATCAACAACATCATTCAAATCAGTTAATGATAAAGCACGCTCTAATAGCTCATTCATATAAAAACTCCTACCTCATATTTCGTTAACCTTATGATACTTTGCTTTAGGATTACTTGTATAGTTCATTGTAGGAAATCTTTCATAGAAAATAAAACACGAGTTCAAACACATTATTTTAATGCTTATGTTTATCATTTTTTTACATAGAAAAAACGGACAATATTTGCCCGCCTTCTCTTTTTATTTTTCAGGTTGATCATCAACAACCGTGATTGCATCTGAATCATTGTCTCGTTTTACATCTTGAAATGTTATATGATTGTCTGTACGATTGGTACGGTTTGCATAAGACTTTAATAGCTCACCCATATCAATTCCTGTCATTTCTTTTAATGGTTCCTGAATATCGACCATTGTTTTTGTGATGCTTTTTCCAAAAGATGACACACCCTGACCATTACCAGAATCTATAATTTTCACAGAATCAATATTACTTAGTGGCTGTGCAATCTTCTCAGCAAAGACTGGCAACATTTCAATTAATTTTTCAGTAATGATAACATCACCATGTTTTTCCATTGCTTCTGCTAATAGTTTACGAGCTTCTGCTTCTGCTTTCCCTCGTTCCCGTATAACGTCTGCTTCAGCAGAACCTTCTTCACGTCGGATTTTCGCCTTTGCTTCCCCATCGATCTCAGCTTTACGAGCTTCGGCCTCTGCGTTACGAGTTGTTTCATAGTAATCTGCATCTGCTTTTGCTTTACGAACTTTACTTTCTTCCTCTTCCAGTTTAACCGCACGTTCACGTTCTAAAAACTGAAGCGTTAATTCCTCTTCTTTTACTTCTTTCGCAAGCTTAGCTTTTTCTAATTCATAAGATTGTTCTGATTTTGCACGGGCACGTTCTGTTTCCTCTTTGAAGGCAGCGTCTTTAATATCTTTTTCTTTCTTTGACTCTGCTATCGCAATTTGGCGCTTGTATTCCTCTTCTTTAGCCGCTTGATCTGTTTGTGCTCTATGAATACGCGTTTCACGCTCACTATTCGCTTCAGCAATTTCTGCCAGTTTACGAACCTCTGCGATACGTGGTCTACCGAGGTTTTCCAGATAGCCGTTTTCTTCATCAGCGTCACGTAAATCCGTTAACCCTAATGATGTAATTTTAAAGCCCATAAGATCTAGTTGCTTTTGTGCAACCTCTGATACATCATGATTAAATTTTTCACGATCACTATTAATATCTTCAACTGTCATCTTTGATAAAATGGCACGAAGATTACTTCCAAGAACCTCAATAATTTCAGCTTCAATTTCTTCCTGCTCTTTTCCTAAAAATTGTTCTGCATAATTTGCTATACCATTTAATGTGTCAGCTACCTTTACCATAGCGACTGCATCTGCCACAATCGGCACCCCGCCGTTTGTGTACACTCTCGGTGTTGAAAGCTTTAATTGAAAGGAAGTTAAATTTACAGGTGTAGCAGTTTGAAACCTTCTAAGTCTATAACCGCCACCTCGAATAATTTTCATCGACCGACCCTCTTGGTCTGCAAAAATATTCGTTTCTTTTTCAGGATCACCTAACTTGGGACCTGTAATAATTAGCGCTTGGTTGGACTTGGCTGTACGGTAACGAATTTTTACCCAAAAGAAATAACCAATCCCAGCAAGTGCTGCAATAATTAATAAGGGAATTAAAATAACAATAACTCCAAAAAACCCAGACATCTTTCTGCCCCCTAATAGTGTATTAAGCCTTTTTTTCCACGTGGTAAGACTTTTTTCGGTAACTAGTTACCTTTGTTAAGTAATACGAACAAGATAGACGAAAGTTTCAGGAAATTAGGAATTGTTTATTTTCTTTTCGCGATCTACGTTTAGTAACATGGAAAGATGAGGCTATACATGCATTAGAAAAACTTGGCTTTTCGCCAAGTCCTAATGGTGAAAGTCTTAGTTTTTCTTATACTATCATCCATAAAATTTATATACTTTCTGATAGTATAAAAAAGAAAGCAGACTCTAAATCTGCTTTCTCACAAGTTAATTACAACATCTCACTAATTGTTTTTGCTTGCATGTGAAGGGCTAAGTAGTCTGGACCACCTGCTTTAGAGTCTGTTCCGGACATTTTAAAGCCTCCAAATGGATGGTAGCCCACGATGGCTCCTGTACAGTTCCGATTGAAATAAAGGTTTCCAACATGAAACTCTTGTTTTGCACGTTCGATATAATGCCTGTTTCTTGTAATTAAAGCACCAGTTAAGCCGTATTCTGTGTTATTTGCAATTTCAAGCATTTCATCGAAATCTTTTGCTTTAGCAAATGCAACAACAGGTCCGAAGATTTCTTCCTGCATAAGGCGGGCATTTGGGTCAAGATCAGCAAAGATCGTTGGTTCAATAAAGTATCCCTTCACATCATCCCCTTTACCACCACTCATTAAACGACCTTCTTCTTTTCCGATTTGAATATATTCCATAATTTTATCATATGAAGCCTGATCAATAACCGGCCCCATATATGTTTCATATTTTTCAGGGTTGCCAGTAATCTTCTGCTCAGTAATTTCCACAACCCGCTGAAGCACTTGATCGTATACATCTTCGTGAATGACTGCTCTTGAACCTGCTGAGCATTTTTGACCAGCAAAGCCGAATGCAGATGCGAAAATAGATTGAGCAGCTAATTCAAGATCAGCATCCTTATCAACAACTACCGTATCTTTTCCACCCATTTCAGCAATCACACGCTTTAAGTGCTGCTGCCCCTCCTGAACTTTTGCTGCACGTTCAAAAATGCGGGTTCCTACTTCTCGAGATCCTGTAAAGGTAATAATACTCGTTTTTGGATGATCTACTAAATAATCACCAACTTCAGCTCCGCTTCCTGGAACAAAGTTAACAACACCTTTTGGTAATCCTGCTTCTTCTAATACTTCTACAAATTCAGCAGCTATGACCGGTGTGGCACTTGCAGGCTTTAACACGACCGTATTACCAGTTACAATTGGTGCAACTGTTGTACCTGCCATAATCGCAAATAAAAAGTTCCAAGGTGGAATGACAACTGTTACTCCTGTTGGTGTATAGACGTATTTATTGATTTCTCCGTCACGGCTGTTTACAGGCTTCCCTTTTGCCAGTTCAATCATTTGACGGCCATAATATTCCAAGAAATCTATTGCTTCCGCTGTATCTGCATCAGCTTCATTCCAAGGCTTTCCTGCTTCTTTTACTAATAATGCGGAAAAGTCGTGTTTTTTTCGGCGAATAATGGCAGCTGCACGGAATAAAATATTGGCACGTTCTTCGGGATTCCAATATCTCCATGTCTGAAAAGCTTTATCTGCTGCTTGAATGGCCATTTCCGCGTGCTCTTGAGTCGCTTTCCCTACTTTACCCACAATTTCATCTTTGTTTGCCGGGTTATAGGAGACAATTTGACTTTTCGTTGTAATCCGTTCTCCATTGATGACAAGCGGGTATTCTTTTCCCATTACCTTATTCACATTTTCTAAAGCAGCTTCAAAAGCTTTGCGGTTTTCCTCTTTTGAAAAATCAGTGAATGGTTCGTGTTTGTAAACTGTTGTCATGATAATCGACTCCTTTTTACTTTTTAGTCATACCCTTTAAAACAAAGGCAAGATTAGCTGGACGTTCTGCAAGACGTCTCATAAAGTATCCATACCAATCAATCCCGTATGGCACATACACACGCATTTTATAGCCCTGATTAACTAATTCCTTTTGAGTTTGTGTTCTCATTCCATACAGCATTTGAAACTCAAATGAATGTTTTGGAATTTTATATTCCTCTACTAATCTCTTAGTATATTCAATAATGGCATCATCATGAGTCGCAACTCCTGTATAATGACCATTTAATAAACGGGATTTGATTAATTTTTTGTAATTTTCATCCACATCCGCCTTCTTCGGAAAAGCAACAGTAGGTGACTCTTTATATGCTCCTTTAACAAGTCGTAAAAATGGTTCATAACTATTTAAATTGCGGATATCTTGTTCAGCACGATACAAATATGCCTGGATTACAGTACTAATATAAGTATAATCAGCTTTTAAGCCTTTAAAAATTGAAAGTGTTTCTTCACACCTTGTTTCATCTTCCATATCAATTGTGACCATAATTTTATACTTTTCAGCTATATCCATAATCTTTCTCATATTTTCAAAAACTAGTTCTTTTGAAATATCTAAACCTAATGATGTTAGTTTTAGAGAAACATGAGAATCTAATCGTTGAGCAACAATCGTTTCTATTGTTTGGATGCATTCTTTTGTCCGCTCTCTTGCAATTTCTTCGCTTGTAACGAATTCACCTAAATGATCAACTGTTACCGAGAAACCCTGTTCATTTAACTCTTTAATAAATTTAATGGAGCTTGGAAAGTCTATCCCACCGACAATCTTTCCGGAGGCGATATTGCTGCCCCAATTCTGGGCGGCTCGATTCAACGTTTTATTATTTGATAGATATAAAAATAAATCTCTTGAAATGACTGACACGAAAAACACCCCCATTAAAGGTTGAGTAAGAGTTTTCTTACTATATATTGTACGATTACATAAGCTTAAGCGACAATGTATCAAATCCACAAAGATTTAAGGAAATCATTGTGTCATAAATACAATGACATATGAAGCGCTTCTGTCATTTTCTAAGTATGTCCCTATATATGTACCCTTCCACACTTTTACCTTGTTGAAACATATATAGTAAAACAAAAATGAGACCTGCTCTATTATAGAGCAGGTCTCATTTGACATTTTTATTTTTTCAATCCTAAACGGATCACATTCCAAGAATGCTTCGCTAACGGTGCAATAATATTTCCACCTTCAAGTACCGCTTTTCCTCGGTTATGTGGTACAACTGCTTGTTGTTCGAGTGTGTTAACTGCTTTTAAGTTTTCATTTTCCAACACAGTATGTTCAATGATTTGATAGTCTGAAAAACTACGAACATCACATTCTAGTGTTAAGCTATCTTCAAGACTGCGGTTCAAGGCAAAAATCGTTAGTTCTTCTTTTTCTGGGTTATGAACAGCAATTGAATCCAGATAAGGAACATCTGTGAACTCTTTTGAATCATATTTAGGTGAGGAAATAACCGGTTGTAAAGCAATCCCACGCCCGTACATGGATACATGCTGATAAGGATAAAAGATTGTTTGCTTCCACGCTCCACCTTTTGTATCTGTCATAATTGGTGCTATAACATTAACTAACTGAGCCATACATGCCATCTTCACACGATCAGAGTGCTTTAGCATTGTCATAAGCATGCTACCTACTAATAATGCATCTTCAAAGTTGTAAACATCCTCTAATTGTGGAGGAGCAATCGACCATGGTTCTATTTTTTTATCTGCTTCATTTGAATGGTACCAAACATTCCATTCATCAAAGCTTAAATACATTGTTTTCTTACTACGTTTTTTCGCTTTTATATAGTCACATGTTGAAATGACTGTTTTAATAAAATGATCCATATCCAGCGATTTAGCTAAATAGCTAGCTGAATCGTTATCGCGATTTCCGTAATATTGGTGAAGTGAGATATAATCTGCAGCTTCATATGTATGCTCTAACGTTGTAGCTTCCCACTCAGGGAAAGTTGCCATTGAAGAACTTGAACTACCACATGTAACAAGTTCAATCGTCGGATCTACCCACTTCATAGCTTTTGCAGTTTCAACCGCAAGTCTGCCATACTCTTCTGCTGTTTTATGACCAATTTGCCAAGGTCCGTCCATTTCGTTTCCTAAACACCATGTTTTTATTTTGTGGGGATCTTTATACCCGTGCTGTTTCCGTAAATCACTGTAATATGTCCCCCCTGGATGATTACAGTATTCCACCAGGTTTCTTGCTTCATCTATTCCCCTTGTACCTAAGTTGACAGCCATCATCACTTCTGAGTTAACTTTTTTTGTCCAGTCTACAAACTCATTTGTGCCTAATTCATTTGTTTCAGTCGTTCTCCAGGCAAGATCTAAACGTCTTGGACGCTCTCCTATAGGTCCTACTCCATCTTCCCAATTATAGCCTGATACAAAATTCCCACCCGGGTAGCGGATAATCGGCACATCTAATTCTTTCACTAGTTCAATAACATCTTTTCGAAAACCGTTTTCGTCAGCAAGTGGATGATCCGGTTCATATACACCACCGTATACCGCACGACCTAAGTGCTCAATAAATGATCCATATATCCGCGAATCCACGTCAGATATTTTAAAATCCTTATCAACTACCATTTTTGCTTTTAATGTCATGATTTACCACCCATCCCCAATTTTCATTTTATAAAAACCTAAATCTTTTTATAACTTTATAATAATCGCCCATCATTTTAGTTGTCAACGAAAAAGTGTATTCGTTTTCAAAAACTTATTATCCCCCATTTTTATAAATACACTTTTTCTTGAACCACTAAAAATAATGACTTTCTCATTCATTTGATTTATTTTATAATGTACTAAAATAAACTTCACTCTACAGGGGGTACACCTTTGATTCATATTAAAGATTTGCGGTCAGGTCTAACCATATTTAAAGCATTAAGCTCTGAAACTAGAATTGAAATTATCAATTTATTAAGACAACATGATCGATTAAACTTAAATGAGCTAGCAGAAAAACTAAAATTAACAAATGGTGCTGTTACAATGCATATTAAAAAACTTGAAGAAAGCGGTATAATTGATATTACAACTACAGTAGGGAAACATGGAATTCAAAAGATGTGTTATTTAAATGAAGATTCGCTAACAGTGGATTTAAGAAGTAAAGAAATCGAGCATTGCTATGAATATGAAATCAATGTTGGACATTATATTAATTATAGTGCTGAGCCAACCTGTGGATTAGCTACAAAAAATAGTATTATTGGAGAATTCGATGACCCCCGTTATTTCGCTGATCCAAGTCACATTCATGCCGGAATTATTTGGTTAAACAATGGTTTTCTGGAATATCGAATACCTAACTACTTAAAACGATTTGAAGAGTTTAAAGAACTTCAATTTATTTTTGAAATTAGTTCCGAAGCACCTGGATACAATGAGGATTGGCCTTCTGATATCTACTTTTATTTAAACAATATTGAGCTGGGATTCTGGACATCACCTGGTGATTTTGGAAAAATGAGAGGCACAAATAATCCAGACTGGTGGCCGGGTTACTTAAATCAATATGGAATGGCCAAATTACTGCGTATTAACAAAGACGGTACTTTTATAGACGGAAGTCGCATTTCAGATGTAACGATCGATCACATTAACCTTACGATGAAATCTGAGATAAAATTCAAATTAGCTGTTTCAGATAATAGAGAAAATAGTGGTGGCCTAACATTATTCGGAAAGGACTTTGGGCATTTTAATCATGAAATAATTGCACGTGTTTTATATGATGTTATAAAATAAAAACCTTCACCTCTTTGTAATGAGGTGATATTTTGTTTTTCAGTCATTATTTTACATTCTAATCATTAACTTTATAGTATGATAGAAAAAAGTATGTGATGTAAGGAGGAATTTATGATGAAGGTTGCCATTATCCTCGTCATTTTAATTGGTGTTCTCGCTTTACTAGGTACTATTTTAATTGGTGGCAAGGGAGATAAACATTATGATACAAAAACAAAAGCAAACCTCTCTCGCTTATCATGGATTTATATTATTTTAGGAATTGGAATTATAATCGCTTTTGCATTTTATTTATGATAAATGCCGAATTAACCATTCTTCTTAATTCGTTTAATTGTGAACAAATTAAGAAGAATTTTTTTATTGTAAAAAATAAAATAGATTACTCCTTGACATAGGTCTTTTGATGCAATAAAATGAAAGCGTATACAAATTTACTTAAAATTTTATTGAAACCGTTTTCCAATAACGAACATAAAATATATAAACTATTAATCAAAGGAGTGCCACAAAGCATGAAACAATTTGTCTTTTTAATTGACACCGGAAATGAGAAAACAGAATATAAAATCACAGCATCTGGAATGACAGAAGCAGTGGCAAAAATCAAAGAAGTAAAAAACGAAATAAAGAAAAGTAATCCCCCATCTTTTAAAATTCAGTTTAAAGGCGTTATTTATGAAAACGCTTCCTGATAAAACAGAGACCTTTCCACGTGAAAAGGTCTTTTTCTTATTTAGATTTTTATTATTCCAGACCATTTTCTCCTGCTCAACAAAAAAGTACGTTCTTTTCATTAGAACGTACTTTTTTTAAAACTTTATTTTGTTTCGACAACCGATTTATTATTTATCTTCTCCATTTTTTGATAATATGCAGCAAAACCTACATACGTGATAAGTGTTCCCATGAAGAATGGAACAAGGAAAGTAAATACACCTAAACTTATATACAAAATCACACCACTGGTTACCAATACAACCAAATTAATTAATGGATAGACCATTGTAAGAAAGAACGCATTCTTTACACTTGTCAAAAGCTTTAATTCAGCATGTACAGTGTTTGAGAAAAAGAAAAGTGTCATTAAGAAAAGAAATAAAAATCCGATTAAAAAGAATGCACTAACCAAGACATTTACCTTTGAGAAAAAGAAAAAGTCAACAGTCCAGATCACCCAAAAAAGAGTGAGCAATAAACCACCAGTTAAACTTCTTCCATAGTTTTCTTTGTAAAAACGCCAGTATGATTTAACTAGCGGTACGTCATCCTCTCCCATCACCCATTTTCTCACAACACCAAACATGGCTGTTGTCGCCGGAAAAAACATAAATGGAGCTAATACAGCAATCGTTCCCAGCAATAAAAAGACCGAGGCTTCATCTTCTGCAAACAAAAGTGACATAGCTAAATAACAAATAGGCAGATTAAATATAATCCACATTATATTAATAACAGATAAACGCATAATCCATTCAAATAAACGGTTTAAACCACCCATTACATTTGTCATAAATACATCCTACTTTCTTTTTTGTAAGCTCTTTCTTTCTATTATATCACTAATTTTTCTTTTTTTCGTCAATAAAAATGAATCTCCTAATTTATCTTTATCTTAATTAGTTGAAACATTATGAAATAAAAAAACTCCACTTGCCCTAATAGAGAAGCCTTAGTTTTCTTTTACTATTACCTAGAATAAATTTATACTTTTTAAAAAGTATAAAAAAATGCGAGTTTTTCATTCATTCATTCGATATAGATAGTGAAAAAGCTTTTTCAATAAAATAAGGAGAATCAATAATGACATGTAATGCTGTGAATTTTATTAAACTACTACAAAAACAAAATGAAGAGGCACTCGAATACATCATTGATGAATATTCAGCTCTTGTAAATGCCATAAGCTACAAAATCTTACACAATGTAAGCAGTGATGCGGTAGATGAATGTGTGAATGATGTATTCTTAACAGTTTGGCAGAATGCAAATACGTTTAAAGGAACAAGTATGGAATTCAAGAAATGGATCGCGATGCTTACAAAATACAAAGCAATTGACCGTTTTCGTCATATAAAGAAAATACAAAATCGAGAGCAAAGTGAAGAGGAACTTCATATACAACCCCATATAGATGATGTACAAATGCAAATAATTAAAAAGGAAGAAACAAACACGCTTCTCCTTGTTCTCAGTACATTACCAGAGATCGATCGTGATATTTTTATGATGAAATATTTTCTTTATTTAACAAGTGCTGAAATTGCAGCATCTCTAAAAATTTCGGTGTCAGCAGTAGAAAATCGATTATATCGCGGCAAGAAAAAACTTGCACAAAACGAACATCTGAAGGAGCGGTTTTTATGAATAATGATTTACAAGACTTTCTTGATATTGATATTAATGATATTGAACCAAGAGCATTAACAACAAAAAGGAAAACAGAAATAAAACAACATGTATTGAAGAAGAAAAAAAAGGTAAAGAAACGGACTTTACTACATACTTTAACCGCCGCAGCATTGATTGGAGTTACGGTTTTTACTGGCAGTATCATAAGCGTTCCTGTATTAGCAAAACATATTCCTTTTATACAAAATATTATGGGGCACTTTAAAAAAGATACTCTCCCCAATGAATACGTTGATTTAGCTACAGTAGTCAATCAGGTGGAGTCTAGTAATGGAATTGATATTATGATTGAAAATGCAGTCTATGATGGAACAAATGTGATTATTACTTATGCAATCCAGACTACGTTGGACCTTGGAAGTCAACCTAGATCAGAAGGTTTTATAGATATACAGAATGTTAAAGCAATAGGTGGAACAGGATACATTGATAAAATGAATGAAACAACATATGTAGGTGTCGAAAAAATCACTCCACATTTTGATGGAAAAAGTCCTGAAGAAATTATCATTAAGTGGCAGCCAAAAGTCTTTGAAAACAGTAGTGATACTAAACAATACGAAGGTGATTGGTCATTTGAATTTTCCTTAACCCAACTACAAACAAGTACGCAGTTGCTTAACGAAAAAGAAGAGTATCCCGGGATTACTCTAAGCCTAAAATCTTTTGAGCATTCAAAAATGGCATCTGTCTTACAATATGAATTTGTTGTTGATCGGGATATTTTAAAGGAATCACCTTTTATTTCAATTGAAATGAGTAATGTAATGGACAACTTAGGAAACAAATATGACGTAAATAGTAATGGTGGAGTAAGTCTTGATGATGGGGCATTTCATAAAAGTGAAGCTTCTATTTACTCCATACATCCTGATGCCCGTTCTTTAACATTTACACCGCAAATCTATTATTCAAAAGGATCAGGAATGGTTCTCAATGTTGAAGAAATGCAACCAATCTCGATTGACTTAAAATAAACAATTCCCATATGAAAGAATCCAGAAGGAATTTTCTCACCCATCTTAGGAGTGAGCTCGTCTCATGACCCCACTCCCTAAGATGTCTTGTAGTAGATATACTTTTATTTATCGATAAAAACTAAAAAAGGCAAGCACAAATGCTCACCCTTTTATATTAAGAATTAAAATCATATATACGGCCTTTAATTAAATAAGCCGCACTTTCTGCAATATTAGTTATGTGATCTGCAGTTCGTTCCAGGTATCGATTGATGAAAAGTAATTGCACTAATTGATCTGTTTCTTCTGGATGTTCTTTTAAATACTTAGTGATTGCTTTGTATGTTTCACCACTATATTTATCAACTTTATCATCCAAATCGCCAACTTCTTTAGCCAGGACCATATTTTCTTCAATAAATGATTGTAATGCCTTTTCAAGCATAGTAATTGATAGATCTTTCATTTGATCAAGATTTGTGATTTTCACTAAAGAGTGTGTTTGACCAATTTTTATTGTGGACTTTGCGATATTTACAGCAAAATCTGCAATTCGCTCAATTTCAGATGTAATCTTTAAAGCACCTATAATTCTTCGTAAATCTCTGGCAACTGGTTGCTCTTTTACCATTAGCCATATTACAAATTGGTTGATTTCCGTGTCCAGGTTATCGATTACTGTATCTTCATCAATTACTTTTAATGCAATCTCCACATCTTGTTTTTTTAAGGCTTCAAATGCTTTCTCCATTGCAGTGATTGAAAGCTTAGCCATCATTGACATTTTGCCTTGTAATTCCTGCAAATTATTATCAAAGCTCTCACGAACGACCATTTTCTACTCCCCCAAAATCTTACCCAAATCTTCCAGTTATATAATCTTCTGTTCTCTTATCTGTTGGCATTGAGAAAATATTGTTTGTTGAATCAAATTCAATGATTTCCCCATTTAGGAAAAAGGCTGTTTTGTCTGATACTCGTGCTGCCTGCTGCATATTATGGGTCACAATAACAATTGTGTAATCTTTTTTCAAGCGTTCAATTAATTCTTCTACTTTTAATGTTGAAATTGGGTCTAATGCTGATGTAGGCTCATCCATTAAGATGATTTCCGGCTTCATCGCAATTGCACGTGCAATACAGATCCTTTGCTGTTGACCACCAGATAGTCCGAGTGCTGATGTTTTCAGGCGATCTTTTACTTCGTCCCAAATTGCAGCACCACGTAAGCTTTCTTCAACAATGTTATTTAAGACTTTTTTATTTTTTATCCCCTGCATTCTTGGACCATATGCGACATTATCATAAATACTCATTGGAAACAGGTTTGCCTTTTGGAAAACCATTCCAACTTTTGTTCTTAATTTTATCACGTCATTTGATTGATAGATGTTTTCTTTATCTATAACAATGTCACCATTAATCTTCACACTGTCTATAAGGTCATTCATGCGATTTAATGTTCGTAGAAAAGTCGATTTCCCACATCCTGAAGGTCCAATTAAAGCGGTAACTTCCTTTTCTTGAATATCCAATGAAACTGAATAAAGTGCCTGTTTATCCCCATAAAATAAATTTAAGTCTCTTACACTGATTTTGACATTGCCGTTTGTTTGCTGGTTGTTTTGTGATTGGTCTTTCCTGTTACTTTGTTCAATCTCTGTTGTACCCATGTCAATACACCTCTTTTAATAGTCAGCTTTATTTAATTTCTTGGAGATAAACGTCGCCGAAAGGTTCAGTACCAATATGATGACGATTAAGACAATCCCAACCGCAGCAGCAAGCTCAATGTCACCTGATTCCTGTGTAACCAAAAAAGAATGGACCGTTAATGTCCTTGCTGAGGAGAAAATACTGTCCGGCATGGCAGCCACCGTCCCAGCAGTTAAAAAGATTGCTGCAGATTCTCCAACAATTCTCCCGATGGAGAGAATGATACCTGATAATATTCCAGGCATCGCACTCGGTAAAATAACCTTATATAAAGTTTGCAGCTTTGTTGTTCCTAAAGCTAGAGAGCCTTCACGATACGTTTTTGGTACGGTCTTTAATGACTCTTCTGTTGTTCTGATAATAACTGGTAATACGATAATTGTTAGAGTTAAAGAAGCAGCTATAATCGACATTCCCAGTTTTAACGTTGTAACAAAAAACACTGCACCGAATAATCCATAAATGATTGATGGGATCCCTGTTAAGCTTTCCGTCGCGAAACGGATTATCCTAACTAAACGACCTTGTTTTGCATATTCCTGCAAATACACCGCAGCTAAAATTCCTACCGGGGTAGCAATTAATAATGAGATCACTATTGTATATATTGTTGTAATAATCATCGGCCAAATTCCGCCATGACCTGTTGGAGAATAATCCCCAAAGATAAAATCTATGCTAATTAAGCGATACCCTTTATAAAATATATATCCAACAATCGTTACAAGGATGGCAATAGTTAAGAACGCTGAAAACCAGAGAAGTCCACGCAATACGTTATCTTTTACCTGTCTCAACTCAATGACCACCCTTCGCACTGATTTTTGATAGAACGAAATTTAGTAAAAGGATAAAAGAGAATAAAACGATACCAGTTGCAAATAACATTTCCTGGTGTGTCCCATATGCATAGCCCATTTCTAAAGCGATATTGGTTGTTAATGGACGTACACTGTCAGTTAAGCTTGTCGGGATAATTAAACTGTTTCCAGCTACTAGGATAACTGCCATTGTTTCTCCGATCGCTCTCCCTAAACCTAAAACAATTGCTGCCATAATACCCGATTTCGCTGCAGGAACAACAACCTTAAAAATTGTTCCTATCTGAGAGGCACCTAAAGCCAATGAACCCTCACGATACGTTTTAGGCACTGCGCGAATAGCTGTTTCTGCAACTGTTACAATTGTAGGTAACATCATAATTGCTAATACCAAAATAACTGCAAATAAGCTTTGACCCTTAGGTAATTGTAAATTATCTTGCAAAAATGGGACGATGATAGCGAGTCCGAACACTCCATACAAAACTGATGGGATACCGGCCAATAATTGAACAGCTGGTGAGATGAGCTTCGCTATACTTTTGGGTGCAATTTCTGATAAAAAGATGGCTGTAAATAAACCAACCGGAACTCCAATGATTAAGGATCCAATTGTTGCAAATATAGATGCTACAATCATCGGCAATATCCCAAATTTATCTTCACTGGGAACCCAATCTACCCCAAAGATAAAATCAAGAAAACTATATCCTTCAGCTATAAATGGTAGTGACCCTTTATAAAAAACAAATCCTATAATGACCAATAAGCTGATAACTGAAAGTAATGCACAAAAAAGAAATAACTTTGCTGATAATTTCTCAAGAAAGTACTTCCTCTTATTTGATTTTCCAATATCTATTGTTTGGTCCTCAACAGGTAGTCGCGGCATACTTCATTCCTCCATGTTTGCTCTAACACATGATGTTTTATGTCTGACATGTCGATTTGACATCAGTGATTGAAACGTTATTTTATCGGTATTGCACCTGACTCTGCTGCAATCGCTTGTCCTTCAGGCCCAAGAATATAGTCAATAAACTGTTGTCCGGCACTCGATAGTTGATTATCCTTGTGAACAAACAAAAACGGACGTGATAAACTATACTTTTGCTCGAGAACATTTTCGGCTGTAGCTTCTACTCCATTAATTTTTACTGTTGAAATCGTTGAATCAATATATTCAAATGAAATAAATCCAACTGCATGCTTATTTGTTGCCACGGTTGTTTTTATATTACCGTTTCCGCTAGCAATTATAGAACTTCTAACTAATTCCCCTGACGAATACCCTACTATTTCTTGAAATGCATCACGGGAACCTGATCCGTCCTCCCTGGAAACAACGACAATTTCCATGTCATCTCCCCCAAGCTCCTTCCAATTGGTAATCTCACCTGTAAAGATTTCCTTCACCTGATCCAATGTAAGGTCTTTAACTTTATTGCTGGGATGTGTTACAACAACGATCCCATCATAAGCAATAATTGTCTCAGTTAGCCCTTGTGCTTTTTCTTCTTCTTTCAAATCACGTGAAGACATACCAATTTCAGATACACCGCTTATAGCATTTGTTATGCCTGCTGAAGAACCTATCTGATTAATCTCTATATTTACATTCGATTTCTCTTTGTATTTTTCTGCAATTTTTTCGGCCAATGGTCCTACGGATGTCGAACCTGAAATAGCAATTGTATCTGAACCTTCATTGGTTGACTCCATTCCATTATCACTGTTATTGCATGCTACTAGTGCAGCGGCAAAGAATAACATCAATAATCCAAATGTTGTCTTTCTCATAAATGTCATTTCTAAACCTCCAAGGTGATCTACTGACAATTTCTTTCTATATAATACCCATTGTTAAGAATAAACATAGATTGTAAATTCTCTATTAAGCAATTGTAAAGGTTTTGTAAATTTTATTAACTAGGTGTTAATCCTATGTAAATTTGTGATATATATCCAAATTAAAAAAATAGTCCCTTTGAAAGATTAAACCGTAATCAGTTAAGTGATACATACTTTTCTTACTTCACACTCTATTATATTTCTCTCCTTTTTATTTTGTTACATCCACCAGATAGTCATAATACTTATTTACAAAACATATTCCCATTCTTCATTACCAAAATTGCGTGATCTAAATAGTATTTAACAATTACAATGGTATATACCTTTTCTTATCTACTTTTGTTATATATGTAAATCATAAAAAAAGCCCAGCTATTATAGGTAAAATGATAAAATACAAGTATGTGTTAACTTATTCAACACATAAGTTAACATACTTACAACTGTTAGAGGAGGTAACGATGTATAAACTACGAGGACATCATATATTTTGCCTATTAGGCTATCGGGGCATGGGTTATTCTAAAGACTATATTGAAAATATGACGCGCTTGCATCAAACTTTGAGAGAGATGCCAAAGACAAGCGTGCAACTTATATCAGGCCCTGATCATTTGTGTGATAAATATCCGAACAACGGGAAATACCATTGTCAGGATGACCATATTTATGAAAGAGATGCTGTTATATTAGAGAAATTAGGGCTCCAAATTGGACAGATTTTGAAATGGGAGGAAATTGAAGCTATCATAAACAAGCGTATCATCCCTTCAGATATTCAAACAGTTTGTAAATCTTGTTATTGGAGAACATATGGTGTTTGTGAAGAAGGTGTGCAAGATATTCTTAATGGCAAAGGCTTAAGGAAAGTGAAGTAAATTCTCCGCAACATCTTTAGTATGTTTCCTTCAATCTATAAAAATAAATTCATACAGCAGGACTTTTTCTATCTCTCTTGAATAATTTCACCTTTTAAAAGCAATCTAATATGTGTTTAGGAGGTGAAATTTTTGACAAATCCAACTAGAGACAATAAAAAGCAAAAAAACAACCTGCAAAATTCTGAAATTGGTTCAGGGTCTGCATATATTAAAGAGCACGCCGGTCATGTTGAAGGGTATGGAGAGAATTATCCAATAGAAACTAACTCAACTAATACGAATCGTCCTGAATAATCATATTTATTTTAAAGAGTGAATGAGTTCATCGTTCACTCTCAACTTTTTAGCACAATTAAAAGCTTACCGTGAACTGAACCAAAATTGTTGGACATAAAACTAACAATAGAGGTACAGTTTTTTTATTTTAGGAAAAAATCGATACATACTTACACAAAAAAAGGATAATTCCCAACTAATAAAGGAACTTTTTTCCTTTTTCACATAATTGTAAAGATTTATTAAACAAATTATTAGCACAAATAAGGTATAATCCTAATTTGATACATTATTAAAGAGATAAATGAGGAGGATAAAATGGGTGAATTAGATATTCTATATACATTGAAAATGATCATTATTGGGTTAGTGCAAGGATTTACAGAGCCTATACCTGTGTCATCGAGTGGTCACGTAATGATTGCAAGTGAAATATTGGGAATAGGTGAACAAGGATTTACTTTTGCTATATTAACCAATACTGCTTCATTACTTGCAATTCTTTATATTTACAGAAAAGATATCTTTAGGCTCATGAACAATTCTATTGCCTATTTAAAAACGAAAAATTCTCGTTATAGAAGTGATTTTTACTTTATTTGCTTTATTGTCATAGGTACTATACCTGCGGGAGTTCTGGGTATTTTGTTAAATGACTTTATAGGGGAAAATGTCAGCATGACTACAATTGCCCTCATGTTATTTGTCACAGGAATTGCATTATGGTTAATTCGTAATATGAAAGGTACTAAAGACGAGAGTGACCTTTCCATTAAGGATGCATTCATTGTTGGTTTAGGGCAGGCAGTAGCCTTAACTCCTGGTATAAGTCGTTCAGGAGCAACGATTATTTCAGCCATTGCTGTTGGAATGAAACAAGATACGGCACTTCGCTTTTCATTTATGTTATATATCCCTGTTAGTCTCGGTGGAGTAGTTCTTGGGTTTACTGACTTTCTACATGAACCAAATAAAGCTGACTTGGCCGTCCCATATTTAGCGGCATTTATTTCAACTCTATTGATGACGTATTTTGCGATGAAGTGGTTTATGGGAATTATGAAGAACGGCAAACTTGTTTATTTTACATATTATTGTTTCATTGTCGGAACGTTACTTTTAATCTTCTTTTAATATTCTATGGAAGGACTATTTTCATAGTTCTTTTCAAAGAATATTATCATCCCTGTAATTCATAACAGGGATGATAATTAGCCCATTTTTTTAGTTCTTGTTATACTTTTTATATAGCAAAATTATGATAAATGGGGGCATAAAGATGAGCAAACACGAAATACAGCAAAAAATCGATGAATTAAAAATGGAATATGTGAGGATCCAAGGAGATATTGAAAAATTGGAATCCACAGGACATTCTGTTGGGAAACTTGAGGAAAGACTGAGTTTAATTGAAGAAACGCTTTCAACATACAGGAAAGAACTGAACAATCTTTAATGTCATGAAGAACATTCTCAAGTAAGAAGCAATGAATGGCTTAATAATGTAAATAATATTGAAAAGGGTAGATCTTATCTACCCTTTTATTATCTTATTAAATTCGGAGGTGTTTTTCCCTCCAGAGCAATAGCCATATTTTCTGCAGCTAGCTTTGCCATCTTTGCTCTCGTTTCAGCTGTAGCTGAACCGATATGCGGGAGTGTGACAACATGAGGCATTGATAATAATGGATTATCCTTCTCAACAGGCTCAATCTCAAAGACATCTAACCCAGCGCTGAGTATATCTTTTTTCTGCAGTGCTTTAATTAAAGCTTCTTCATCAACGTTTTTTCCTCTTGATCCATTAATGAAGATCGCTGAATCCTTCATTAAGTTAAATTCTCTCTCTCCAATCATTTTTTCTGTTTGAGGTGTGTGTGGAACCATTAAACAAACAAAATCTGACTTCTTTAAGAGCTCATCTAATGAGCAATATGTTGCATCAAATTTACTTTCTGCTTCCTTATTTCTCGAACGATTATGGTATAAGATTTCCATATCAAAGCCGAAGTGTGCTCGTTTAGCGACCGCTCTGCCGATACTTCCCATTCCGATAATACCTAATGTTTTATGATGTACATCTACACCAAAAAGGTCTTCCCCCTTTGTTCCTCCCCATTTTTTAGCCTTTACATAATGATCAAGCTCGGGCATTCTTCTTGCCGTTGCCAGTAAAAGTCCAAAGACTGTATCTGCTGTTGTATCATCAAGCACCCCGGGTGTATTGGTTGCTATTATGTTTCTTTGCTTAAGCTCTTCTATATTCAAATTATCATAACCAACTGAAATATTTGAAATGACCTTTAAATTTGGAGCTTGATTTAATAGCTCTTGCCCTATGTTCATACTAGCACCTAACAATCCATGTGCAGTTTGTAATTCAACTAGAAAATCCCGGTAATTTTCATCATTAAGAGTCGGAAAATAACTTACATCAAATTTATTTTTCAAGAAATATAAAACTTGATCTGGTAATTCACGATAAACCACAACTTTTTGTTGCATACTGCTCCTCCTTGTGTAAAAACATTATTTTAATAACTTCAAGGAAAGTTGGAAAAGTCCTGCATACGATTAATTATATAAACAAAGGTATTTCTTAAATTGAAATAAAACAAAAATACCCCAATGGATGAAAAATATTGGGGATTTATAAATATGAACTTCAAATTAAATATTTAGAGGAACCTTTCTCCAGCTCCTTGAATCAGAAATATCTTCTGCATCTTCTGCTGCATAGGCTTCACAAATGAATCCCGAAACCTCAGTGCCATCTTGGAGCTCCACTTTTCCGATCCCAAGCGGGGCTGGAATTAATGTTAAAAATTCTCCAAAGGAGGAAACCGGCATTTCCCAAATTTCTAATTCAATAGCATCTCCACCTGATTTTTTCTTGATCAAACCCGGCTTTGCAGGTTCTGATGGCAGCTTAATAAATTGATATTTGTCAGCAGTTACATCTTCGCGAACAAAGTATGCACCAAATTCAAGCATTTGCTTTTCAAGTGGGAAACCTCGCATATGCAGACCACATACTGCGATAGGAATAGTCTTTGTTATTTCTTTATTGTTTTTAACAAATACCTCTGCTGCACCGGCTATTAATCCTTCCTCATGAGATAACGCAAAGAAGGTTATACCAAATGGAAGATTCTTTTCTGCTTCACCTGCCTGAACAGCAATTGCACTTAAATCTAGTAAATTACAGTGATTTGTATATAATCCCATATCACTATTCGTTTTTATTGGATCTTTTCGGACCTGATCACGTGTCCAAGTACCCCCGGCTGTTGGTGTAACAAGAACAGCATCTTTTAAAAGACTCTGAGTTTTTCTTTTGAACTCTTGTAATTTGTGCAAAGAATGAAACACAGACGTAGCATTATATTTTGGAAGATCACCGGAACGAAGCACCTTCTCAGTTACAGGGAATGTTACATCAGGATGATTACGAATAAATTCTCCTAAATCAGCCCACCTTTCTGCTACAAATGGTCCGTCATAAAGGATGGCTGCTGCCTCGCGGAAAAATTCATAATCAATATATTCAATTGTAATAGGAAGCTGTTTCAGTTGTTCAACAGCATTATTCCAAGCCTGTTGATACTCAGATGCATATGGGCCATAAAAAGGGATGTTATCCTTAGGTAAACATATTTTTTTCGGAAGCTTATTAGCAAAAGGTATCGGCATTTCCCGGGACCATGGATCCTCCTGATCAAACCCTCTAACCACTGCATCTACTTGATAAGCCTCATCTAAACTATGGGAGAATACGGTCACACAATCCAGACTTGCACATGCCGGCACAACACCTTTTGTTGGCCAAGCTCCTAAACTAGGCTTTAAACCAACCAGATCGTTTAGCGCTGCAGGTACGCGTCCTGAACCTGCTGTATCTGTTCCTAAAGAGAAAACTGCCTGACCTCTTGCAACAGATACAGCAGACCCAGAGCTTGAACCTCCACTTATTAGCTCTGGTCGCAAAGAGTTGTGGGTTTCACCATAAGGGCTGCGGGTCCCAACTAAACCTGTTGCAAATTGATCTAGATTGGTTTTTCCAACTGGAATTGCCCCTGCCTCTATTAATCTCTCAACTACAGTAGAATGTTCTGCTGGAGTATAGCTGAATTCCTCACAACCAGCTGTTGTTGGTACATTAGCTAAATCGATGTTATCCTTTATGGCAAATGGGATTCCCCATAATGGAGATGTAACAAAATCTATTTCTGATAAGCGTTCTAAATACGGATGAATCTTTTCCATTTTTGGCGGTGTAATCCAAATGTTCATTTCTTCGTCTCGTTTGGAACGTTTAACGATTTCTTCCATCACTTCTTCTGGTGATAATTGATGATTTCCATATGCTTCACGTAGCCAGCTTAGTGTTAATTTGGCTGGAATCTTCATTTTGCTCATTGTACGGCACCTACCTTATTTTCCTTAAATAAACTAGCTATTAATTGTCCAGCATGCACCGAATCACCAGACTTCACATAAATTTCAGCGATTTCTCCATCACAAGGTGCTGTTTGAGGAAACTCCATTTTCATACTTTCTTCTATAATAAGAACATCACCCTTTTTCACCTGTGCTCCCGGTGAAACAAGGACCTTCCACACACTTCCCGGCATTGAACAGTTTACAGGAATTGCACCTTCAGGAAGTACATCTTCTTCACTTGGGGCTAATGTATCATCTTCTGATACATGTTCTTCAATACCTTGCTCCTTCCATCTTTCACGTTCCTCATTGAAGGAGGCTTGTTGACGTTGTTTGAATTGGTAGGTACTTTCCTTAATCTCCTCTTGTAAGTTCAAGTACTCTCCAAGATCAAAGGTTGTTTCTGTAATATCAACTTCAAATCTCCCCCTTAAAACATCCTCACGCATTTGAAGTAATTCATCTGCATCAACTGGATAAAATTGAATTTGATCGAAAAAGCGTAATAGCCAGGGCTTACCCGGTTCAAAGCTTTCAGTTGATCTGAGCTTATTCCACACTTGAATGGTACGCCCAACAAATTGATATCCTCCCGGGCCTTCCATTCCATACACACACATATATGCTCCACCAATTCCAACTGCATTTTCCGGGGTCCAGGTCCGAGCCGGGTTATACTTTGTTGTAACGAGCCGGTGACGGGGATCAATCGGTGTTGCAACTGGTGCCCCCAGGTAAACATCACCCAAACCAAGAACTAAATAGCTAGCATCAAACACAATTTTTTTCACATCTTCAATACTTTCCAAACCATTTATTCGTCTAATAAATTCAAGATTATCCGGACACCATGGGGCGTCCTGACGAACATTTTGCTTATATCGCTCTGTAGCTACTTGTACAGAGGGGTCGTTCCAGGATAGTGGCAAACGGACGATTCTTGATGGTACTTGTATTGATTCAAGTGGTGGTAAACTGCGATCAATTTCTAATACCTTTTTGGCTGCATCTTTTACTGTCATTTTTGATGCGTCGATATGAATTTGTAAAGAACGAATTCCTGGAGTTAAGTCTAAGACAGGTATTTCATTGGTTTTTTGTAGGCTATCCATAAGCGCATGTGCCTGGAAACGAAGGAGTAAATCAAGTTCCATGTCTCCATATTCCACAAGAATATTTTCGTCACCGCTACAACGAATCGTTATCGGAATTTGACGATCAGCAGACTCACTGGCTAAAACCGGATAAGTTGATGTAATCTCAATTTCAGGATCTGCTAATTCAATCTCTTGTAGCTGTGAAAGATGTTTTTCCCCAATTGCTTGCAAATTCATATCTTGCAGTTTTCGTAAACGATCTGCTTCTTCGAGTGTGATAAGCTTAAATTGGACTGTATCTCCAGGATGCAGTTGACCAATTTTCCAAAACTCTGCTGAAGCTGTGGTCACAGGGCAAACAAACCCACCAAGACTAGGACCATCCGGACCGAGTAATATCGGCATATCACCTGTTAAATCAAGTGTCCCAATTGCGTACGCATTATCATGAATATTGGAAGGATGCAAGCCTGCTTCTCCTCCATCTTCACGTGTCCAGAGTGGCTTTGGCCCTACAAGACGAACACCCGTACGGGAGCTATTAAAATGAATTTCCCATTTTGTTTCTGTTAATTGTTTTAAATAATCTGGTTGCAAAAATTCTTCTGTACAGTGCGGCCCGGGAATAACACCAATCGTCCATGTTGTGTTGATCTTTGGTTGATGTACTAAAGAAAGCCCCCCTTTTACAACAGGTGAACAAGAGTTATGAACACCGAGAACATCGCCTGTTCGAAGCGCTCTGCCACCGTGTCCCCCAAAGTTTCCGAGTGTAAAAGTGGAAGAGCTTCCTAAAATCTTTGGCATATCAAATCCCCCAGAAACAAGCATATAGGTTCTCATTCCCACTTTAGCTTCGCCAAATGATACTACCTGGCCTTCCTTTGCTAATACTGGTTTATATAATGAAATTTTTTCACCATCTAGCTTTGCTTCCATATCAGCGCCCGTTAAACAGAACCACATATCATTTCTAAATTGATAAGATCCACCTCGAAGGGTAAATTCAAGTCCGGGTGCGTTGTCAGCATTTCCTAATAATTTATTTCCAATTCGGAAGGACAATGGATCCATTGGACCACAAGGTGGAACCCCTACGTCCCAATGCCCTTTTCTTCCCGGCCAATCCTGAATTGTCGTTTGAATACCACCATCTATGACTTCAATAGCATTTTCAACTGGTTTAAAACTATTTAGCATTCTTGTGTATACTTCACCTGATATACAATCCTCTTCTTTCAATAGCTCCTGTAAATATTGAAGATTTGTGGTAACCCCATACATTCGTGTTTCACGTAAAGCCTTAATCAATGTTTGGATAGCCTCTATGCGGTTTTTACCACGCACGATGATCTTTGCAAGCATTGGATCGTATAATGAGGTAACGGTTATCCCATCTCTTACCCATGTTTCATTACGTGCAAGGTTTGATAAAATGACTTGATCCAGCTGTCCGGCACTTGGGCGGAAATCATGATGACAATCTTCAGCGTAAATTCGAGCTTGAATACTATGTCCTGTTGGTTCTGGAACAAGATTCTGTAAATTTTTCAGCTCACCAGCAGCCTCTTTGATCATCCACTCCACTAAATCAATACCAAAGACCTCCTCTGTTACACCATGCTCTACTTGCAAACGAGTATTTACTTCCAGAAAGTAAAATTCATAAGAATCTGGATCATATAAAAACTCAACCGTTCCTGCACTTTTATAGCCAACTTCTTCAGCTAAACTTTTGGCAGCAGCAAACATGTTCTGACGAACGTCTTCAGATAATTTTGGAGCAGGACTTTCTTCAATTACTTTCTGATTTCGACGTTGAATTGAGCAATCTCGCTCACCTAAAGTAATAACTTCTCCGAATTCATTCCCGAAAATTTGCACTTCAACATGTCTTGCCCTTGCGATGTATTTTTCTAAGAATAGCCCGCCATTATTAAAGTTTGTTTCTGCTAAGTGACGCACCCCATCGTAAGCAGCGCGTAAAGCTTCTTCAGTGTCGCAAACACGCATCCCAATACCGCCGCCACCAGCTGTACTTTTTAGAATTACCGGGTATCCGATTTGACCTGCCTGTTCTAAGGCAGTTTCTAAGCTGTCAATTAATTTGGTACCTGAAAGCATTGGTACTCCAGCTTTTTCAGCAATTTCCCTTGCAGAATGTTTCAAACCAAACATTTCCATTTGCTCTGGTGTCGGTCCAATAAATATAATTCCATTTTCCTGACATGCACGGGCAAAATTTGCATTTTCACTTAAGAAACCATAACCCGGATGGATCGCCTCCGCACCTGTTTCAATGGCCGTTTTTAGAATTAAATCTGAATTTAAGTAGCTTTCCTTTACTGCTCCTTCTCCGATCAAAACAGCTTCATCTGCACCATCAACATGTAAGCTGTCTTGATCAGCTTTTGTATAAACTGCTACAGATGAAACTCCTAGTTTTTTTAATGTTCGCTCTATTCTTACCGCAATTGCCCCACGGTTTGCGATTAGTACTTTTTTAAACATGTGACACACTCCTTCTAGCGATGTTTTTTATATGAACAACCTTTCTCGTAAGCATTTATTCTTCATTGAACATTATGAAAACTTTTCTCGTCCCTCTCCGCTGAGTTTTGTCCTTCAACCCTACTATGAAGGACTTTTCTCTTCTTTCTCTACCGAGATTTGTCTTTCAAGACCCTCAATAAAACAATTCCATCCTATTTATCCCAAATCAACACTCGTACCGGGGTTGGATTATATGCATTACATGGATTATTCAACTGTGGACAGTTACTAATTAACACAATTGTCTTCACAATCGATTGGACTTCCACATATCGTCCCGGAGCTGAAACGCCATCAGCAAATGTAAGACCTCCCTCTGGTGTAACAGGTACATTCATAAAAAAATTAATATTTGGTGCTAAGTCACGCTTCGTAAAACGTACATCATATTTTGTTAGCTGCAACATGAATGTGTCGCGACAGTTATGCATTGGCAATGTATCATGTGAATAACGTACTGTATTACTTTGCGCCGAACAGGCACCACCTAACGTATCATGTCGACCACAGGTATCTGCCACAATTCTTAATAGCTCTTTATTTGACTCAGACCGCAAAACAGTACCGGTCGATAGATATATATTTTGCTGTCCTGCAATCGTTGCAACTGCACTATAGTGATCTTCAGGATCTTCTGCATGATAAAAGAGTGTATCTGCCGCTTGGTTTCCTTCTACATCTATGATTCTTACAACCTGACCAGGTTGTAATTCATGCATCCACCCATCTCCTGCCGGAATCACATGATCATAGATTGCTTCTTCTACTTTTCTTGGGCTTTCTGTATAGTTTAAAACTGCCATAATCTCTTCCTCCTTTTACTATCTTCCGAGTTAATCGATTAAAAATTCCGTTCCCATTTATATCCTTCTAGAAGTCTATTATTTAAACATAACTGTTTTTATTGATTCACCTAACAATGCGTGGTATTCCCATGTGTTTTCAAATGCTCTACGATTTTCCGGACGGAAGTTTACACAAACATCATCTTCTTCTACTGGATTAGCCTCAAGGACTTCAATTTTAATCGGTACAGAAGAATATTGATGTCTTTGGTCCAAAGGGTTTGGTGTATTTGAAAAAACAAATAATGTGTGCATTTCAGTTCTTAGTGTTACAGTTGCTCCTTCTTTGCAATGGTCTTCCACAAAGTGCATATTGCCATTTTCATCACAATACACTTTTGAAAATAAATTCAAAACCGGTACAATATCACGTACTCCCAGCCCATTTCTTACGAGCTCAATAGAGAAATTTTCTTCACCACTTCTCAACCAATTGTTTCGTAATTCCTGGTAAGTCGTAACACCATATTTTTCGTCCGTTTGCTTTCGTGTTGTATAACCGGAAATACTATCATGCCAGCCTAGACTATCCTCAACAATGCTTGTTAATACTCTTCCATTATCACTCATAAGAACATGGCCTTTCGTTAAATGTGAGGTATGCTGTGCCTTCAATGTATCAGGCATGTTATATCGTTCAGTTAAGTTTTGGCCGTTGTACATGAGGGTTGATAAATTTGCTCTATCACCTAATGCTGTGAAACGAACTAATTTCCCCTTTCCTATTGTTCCTGACCATTTTCCACCAGCAGGGATTGTTTTATTAAAAATGCTATTCATATGAAGTTTCCTCCTTATTTTTTGTGTATATAAAAAAGATAAAAGCCTGAGAGATCAATGTCTCCCAGGCTTTTATCCTTCCGTGTATATAGCTACATGCTCATATAGCCATACGCTCTCTCTCGGTCCAGACCACTTGTTTGAATGAGGGGAGATTCATAACAAGAACGGAACCCTAGAAAGCTTTTTTCTTCTCAGTTGAGAAGCTTTATTTAATTATTCTGTACGTTCAGTATAGTTTACATTGTTAGATTTCCAAACTGTTATGTCAGACTTTCTTACATACTTTTTTCGGTTAATTGATTTCGGATTGCTACCTTATCTTCCACCAAGTCAGTTACAGGCTTTTTAAATACAACTGTTCGAATTCCCAAATATACAAATCCTAACACAATCCATCCAATGCCTATGAGAAGTGTTTGTTTTTCAAGTAACGTTAACAACCATCCAATAAAACAAGCACCGACCAGTGGAAAGATTAAATATAAAAATGTCTCTTTAAATGATCGATGTTTTTGACGAACATAGTAATGTGCAATCACAGAAATATTTACAAACGTAAATGCTGTTAAAGCACCAAAGCTTACAAATGTGACAGCTGTATCTAAATCAATCGCAATTGAGAAAAACGAAATCATCGTAACAAACACGATATTTAAGACTGGAGTTTTAAATTTTGGATGGATATATCCAAATACTTTGTTCGGTAGTATTGATTCCCGACCAAGAGCAAATAAGAATCTTGTTACACTCGTTACAGACGAAACACCTTGAGTAAAAGTTGCAACAATTAATACTGTTGTAAAGATCGCACTTAGTAAATTGCCTCCCACCATTTGAATCAATTCAGCTGAAGCGGTGTCGCTATTTACAAACGTGAAGTCCGGATAAGCGATCTCAGTTAAATATGCAATCGCAATATATAATACAGCGGCAATACAAACAATTAAAAAGATTGCTCTCGGTATCGTTTTTCGGGGATTAACTGTTTCTTCTGCCATTGTTGTCACAGCATCAAACCCTAGAAAACAAAAGCATATTAGAGCTGCCCCAGAGAAGATTGTTCCGATTGAAAAATCACTGGAAATGAAAGGTTGCATTGAGAATAACTCCATGCCATCCCCACCGGTGAGAATATCCTTAGTAACAAATACACAAAAGAACACAATAAAGATAACTTGAAAAATAACAGAAAATCCACTTACTCTTGCAACAGATTTAATTCCTATAATATTAACAAAAGCTAAAATCAAGTTTAATACTATAATCCATACATACACCGGGATACTTGGAAACTGTGCATTTAAAAAAAGGCCAAATGTCAAACACGCAATGATCGGGGAAACAATATAATCTAAAAGCAGGGCCCATCCTACTAAAAACCCCATCTTTTGATTAACTGCTTTTTTTGTATATGTGTACGCTGAGCCTGAAATTGGATAAGCCTTCACCATTCTACTGTAGCTATACGCAGTAAAGAAAATAGCTATAAATGCTACAACATAGGCAGCAGCAAGCATTCCTCCAGCTGCTTCAAATGCAACCCCATAAACTGTAAAAAAGATCATTGGTGTCATCCATGCAAGCCCTAGAAAAACTACACCAAATGTATTGAGTGATTTTTTTAATTCTGGAGTTTCTGCCTTCATTAAATCCTCTCCTTTATATTTGAATATTCTGAATTTAATACTTAGACTAATAACTGCTGTGTGGAAACGATCAACTGCTAGCTGTTAAAATAGTTGAGTTAAAAAGGGATAAATGTTTTTTGAGGAATAAATAAAAGCCTGGGAGAGGTCATCTCCCAGGCTTTTGTCCTTCCGTGTATATAAAAAACAAATTTGCTTTTTATACGCTCCCTCTCGGACCAGACTTGGTCATATGACCAACGGAACCCTAGGTAGCTTTTTCGTTCATAAAATAGTTAGTGAACCTTTATGCAGTTAATTGATTGGCTTGTTAACATGTAGTATAGAGGGGAAAAAGATGTCTCGCAATTAGTATGTAACAAATTCTCACATAGTTTCTTTCTACTATTTAAAGTTATTGTTAGACTCAATAGCAGGGTTTTCACATATTTCCAAATCCTTAGTTTTTTTAACTATTATCATTAATCCTTCTCATAGTACAAAAAGAGTGCTAATATATGCACTCCTTTGTAATACTTTCATAAGTTTTTTTAAAAAGTCTTCGCGAGATCCTTTGCACGTGCAATTCCATTAGCTTTTATCTCTTCCGCTTTATCAGGCATTGCGTTGTGACCTTCAATAAATAACCCTTCAAACGACGGTACTCCGAAGAAATTCATAATCACATTTAAATAGCGATGTCCCATTTCAACTTCTGCTGCTGGTCCCTCAGAGTAAATACCGCCTCTTGCTTGGATATGAAGTGCTTTTTTGTCTGTCAACAAACCGATAGGTCCTTCTGCCGTATATTTAAATGCTTTTCCCGCTACAGCAACTGAATCAATATAAGCTTTCATAACGGGTGGAAAGGAGAAATTCCAGAACGGAGTAACAAATACATATTTGTCACCGGATATGAACTGTTCACTTAATTCATTAAGTCTGCTTACCTTTGTTTTTTCTTCTTCTGATAACTCGTCAAACCCTTTTCCTGTTTGTAATTTCCCCCAACCACTAAACACGTCCACATCAATATGTGGAATATGCTCTTTATATAAATCAATATGAACGATTTCATCGTTAGGGTTAGCTTCTTTGTATGAATCAATAAAAGCTTTTCCTGCTGCCATACTAAAAGAAACCTTGTCATCATGAGGATGTGCTGTAATATACAAGACTTTTGTCATTTTCATCTTACCTTTCTTTTATTAAGTCATTATAGTTTGATACAAAACGGCGAAAATAAACAACAAGTTAAAAGTTTTAAAAACTAATGCTGTTTTCACAGAGAAAGATAGTAGTAACAAGTATGCGGTATAGACAAAACTAAAAAGATTTCCTTTGACTAAACCAGTAACCAAGTAAATATAAACTAGTTAAAATAAAGAAAGAGTATGTAAGGTGCCAATCATATGTTTTATAAAGATCAATACTTTCTAGCAATGGTAACCCAATAAAAGCACCGAAACCACCATATAAAACTGCCTTAATAAAAGGATTTACATGAGGCTTAAATTGTAACAACAGCATAAATATTACCGGTAAAAGTGAAAGTCTATAAGAAAAGCTTATATTAGCTATTGGGATTACCTTTACTGGATATGCCCATTTCCCAAGACCTACGCCTATTACATCCAGAATTTCAGATATAACCATGATCAGTAACCCTGCAGAAAATAAATGTGCAGATTTTTTCCGATCACGGAACATTGTCCAAAATATCCATGGAACAATTATCATAGCGAGCGCAATCCACCATTGCCATGTGAATAAAAAAGCATTCATAACTGCTTCTATTGTTAACTGTGTTGCATCACTGATTTTTTGAGTTGCTTTATCTATTTGATCTAGACCCTCTTGATATGTCACATTGCCCACCTTCTTATGTCATAATTTGTTCTTATTTTAAACAGAGGGTTTTTGAACTATACTCTGAGAGGAAAAAAAAAGGACTCGCAATAATAAGCAAGTCTTTTTACAAAATTAATCATTTATATTTATAACGTATGGGTTACCTGCAATGTTTTTTCTCATTCCATCCGTTATCTCAAACACTTGATTTTCTCTTGTTTCATTTATTGAAATAAATACAGATGAACTGCTTCCATCGTAATGAAGTGGTTTTTGATTCATAATTATACCCCCAGCCAGTTATATTATTTCCAATGATAGTGTTTGCATTCACCTTACATATTATGTAAGAAAAGAAAAACACTAGAGGATATTTAAGAATTTTCAAAGAATAAATTCTTGCTGGGCTTTATGAAAATGTAGAAAGATTAGACACTAAGTATGGTAGATTTTATTACAACTTGATGTTTTTTCTTGTAAGAAAAACTTATACTTAAGAAAAAAAGACTGCCGATTACTCGACAGTCTATTCTTATCGTTTTATATCAGCCTGTATTTCGTAACCCTGCTGCAATACCGCTTATTGTTAATAGAACTTCTGTTAATAACTCTTCATTAGGCTCTTCCTGTTGACGAAGCTGCTTAATAAGTTCTACTTGTAAGAAGTTTAACGGATCAACATACGGGTTTCTACGATGTACAGATTCTTTAATATTTGGTGTATGATCTAACAGCTCTTCATCATCTGTAATTTGCAGAAGAATTGTTTTTGTTTTTTCAAATTCTTCCAGGATGTTCCCAAAGATACGATCTGCAATTTCTTGATCATTCACTAAAGATGTATATTCTTTAGCTGTTGTAATATCAGCCTTCATAAGAGCCATCTGCAGATTGTCAATTGTGGAACGGAAGAATGTCCACTCATTGTACATACGTTTTAATAGCTGTAAGTTTTCCTCACTTTTTGAAGCAAAGCTTTCCAAACCAGTCCCTGCAGCATACCAAGCTGGTAATAGCTGACGGCTTTGTGTCCATGCAAATACCCAAGGAATCGCACGTAAATCTTCAAAGCGATTGCGATTTTTACGTTTCATAGGACGGGAGCCGATATTTAATTCAGCCAACTCATTTAATGGGGTTGCTTCTGTAAAATATGTTAAGAAATCAGGATCTTGGAAAACTAGTGATTGATACTTTTTCAAGGAAACATTCGAAATCTCTTCCATTGCATTTTCCCATGCTAGTTCACGTAAATGCTGTTGCTCTGATTCTTTTGAAAGATTAACAGATGCTTCAATTAAGGTAGAAGTTGCTTGCTCTAAACTACGATAAGCAATATCCTCTACTAAATAGCGAGATGATAACACTTCTCCCTGCTCGGTAATTTTCACTCCATCGCCTAGCGTTTCAGCAGGCTGTGATAAAATACTGCGGTTTAGCGGACCGCCGCCACGACCTAATGAACCACCGCGACCATGGAAAAATTTCAACCCTATTTGATAACTTTTCGCCATATCATGAATTTCAAGCTGAGCTTTGTATAATTTCCAGTTCGCTGTAAGTGTTCCACCATCTTTACTACCATCTGAATATCCAAGCATGATTTCCTGAGAATCACCGTGGATTTTCAAATGATTGCGGTATACATCCATTTCAAATAATGTTTCCATAATCTTAGGACCCGCAATTAAATCATCAACTGTTTCAAGAAGCGGAGCAACATTTAGATGGCTTTCCACAGATCCGTCTGCATGTAAACGATAGATACCGGCTTCCTTTGCAAGAACCAACACTTCTAAAAGGTCACTTGCCGCTTGTGTCATACTTACGAGATACACAAGAATGGATTTTTCACCAAATGTTTCATGTGCTTTCTTAATCATTGTAAAGACTTTAAGCATTTCCTGTGTTTCTTTTGAATAGTCTTCATTTAAAAGTAAGACAGGACGCGGATCTTGTAAAACACTTTCTAACACATTTATTTTTTCTTCTTCACTAAGTGCTGAATAATCTTCAGTTACTTTTACTTTACGCAGGATTTCTGTAATCGCCGCCTCATGTTCACCGCTGTGATTACGAATATCAAGTGTTGCTAAATGGAAACCAAATAGCTGTACTTGGCGAATAAATTTCTTGAGCATTTTCAATTCTCTTCTTGCAGGTTGATGTGCATCTACACTTCTCTGAATTAAATATAGATCCTCCAGCAGCTCCTCTGAAGCTTTATATCCAATGTCAGATTTCCCAACTGCTTCAAGTCTCGCTATTATAATCGCGATTTTACGGCGATAGACTTCTTGTTCAACAGACCATCTTTTTTCAGCTGGTAAGTATAGTTTCTCTTCTTTTTCAACATTTGAAAGAAGCTCTTCACTAATCTCAACACGTGTAGAAGAATGGCTGAAGCGTTTCATTGCTTCAATTAGTGAATCTCTATATTTCTTAAGTACAAGCTCCCGATGGCTTTCCAAAGTTTCCCACGTAACCTCTGCTGTTACATTCGGGTTTCCATCTCTATCTCCACCAATCCAAGACCCAAAACGCAGAAAATTCGGTACATTCCAGGCATGACCAGGGAATTGCTCAGTAAGTCCTTCTTCCAGATCTTGATGAATATCTGGCAATACATCAAAGAATGTTTGGTCAAAATAATATAGACCATTACGTACTTCATCCATAACAGTTGGCTTGCGATGACGCAGTTCATCTGTTTGCCATAGAATTGTTACTTCATTTAACAAACTGTCTTCTAATTTTTTACGCTCTTTCTTTGTTAACATTGTATTGTCAAGGTCTTTCAATATTTTGCCGATTCGTTTTTGAATCTCGATCACTGAACGTTTAGTCGCTTCAGTCGGATGCGCAGTTATGATTAGCTCAAGTGATAACGTGTTCAAGACATTTTGAATTGTTCCCTCTTCAATTTCATTTTCTTTTAATGAAAGAAGTGCACTTTCAATTGATACGGGTTGAACAACATGATCATCTTGGAGCTGATATTCGCGACGACGACGAATGCGGTGATTAGACTCTGCGGCATTAATTAGATGGAAATAGATTGAAAAGGCGCGAATAATTTGCTTACGCATTGGTGGATCTAAATTCACGATCTCTTCTTTCAGTTCATTGTATACTTGGCTATCAAAGTTATTTCGAAGAGACTTCGCCATCATTCTGAATTTTTCAACTTTATCTAGTAGCTCCGTTCCCCCATGATGAATGATAATTTCACCTAGAATATGTCCTAGTGATTTTACATCACGACGTAACGGAAGACTGCTGTCATTTGCTTCTATTCTTGTTGTCATTTTGTCACCTTCCCTAAGATTTTATTATTCTATTAAATATTAAGATAATTCTATCATATCATTATTCGGAGAAAATTTCATCTAAATTTCATGAAATTGATATCTATATAAGATGAATCAGGTCTCTTTCATCTAATTCATATATATTTATCTCAAATTTTATGTAAAATTATCCTTTTATTACTATTTGTTGAAATTTTATAATAAAATTGCTTAGTTCAAAGTTATGTAAAAATACACGAAAGACAGTTCTTAAAGAAGAACTGCCTATCCTATATCATGAATCCAACGCATCTAAAATAATCGTTACTTTAAATAAATCACCATCAACATCAATATCCAGCTGTCCCTCATGCAAGTCAATGATTGATTTTGCTATAGCTAAACCAAGACCTGATCCTTCCGTATGTCGAGATTCGTCTCCACGTTTAAATCGTTCAAATAATTCATTGACATCTTCACTAAGTTCATACTTTGATACATTTTTAAATGTTATGATAATTTGTTGTTTTTCACGCTTGATTGCTAGATATGCTCTTGTATTTTCCAACGAATATTTCAGAATATTTCCTATTAGATTTTCAAAAACTCTCCACAGCTTTTGTCCATCAATATAAGCGAATAAAGGGTTATCAGGATTTGTTACACGAAATTGCACAGTTGATGCTTGAATGGTTTCATTGTATTCGGCTAAAGCCTGTTGCAGCAGTTGAACAACATCAACCTTTGCTTTTGATAATTCAATATTTCCACTGGCCATTTTCGATGCTTCAAACAAATCATCAATAAGTACTTTCAATCTTTTTGATTTACGATCAATAATCTCAATATATGTTGAACGCTCATCATTTGTAAGCTCAGCATTCTTTAATAACTCGGAATACGTAATGATTGATGTTAAAGGGGTCCTTAGGTCATGGCTTACATTTGTTATTAATTCTGTTTTTAACCGTTCACTCTTCACCTGTGCTTTTTGTGAGGTTTTTACACCATGTTTTAATTGATTAATATCTGAAGCCAAAGTGGAAAGTGACGTTTTTCCAACAACCTTTAAATCTGATTCAAATTTCCCCTTTGTTAAGGCAGATGCATGACGGGTAATCTCATTATAATATCCTATTCTTCTTATCATAAAAAAGAATATTGGCAAGGCAACGACAACAAATGCAGGAAAGTAAATAATTAAAAAGCTTGGCTCTATAACCACTACTGCAGCTCCAAGACCATACATAAACACAATAGCCAGAACCAAAAACACTTGTGTTCCAACTCTGCGATTTGCAAAAGCATCCCGGATCATTTTTAATAATTGATATGATATTGATCTTTTAAGTACCCCTTTTTTTAACGGCAATTCTTTTATCAGTGGAAATAAATAAATCCATTGGACAATGGTTACTCCTAGAAAAAAGACCATCATAAAAAATCGGTAAAGAAGATCTCTAAATGAAAAATAGTTATAATAATGAGGAAACTCATCAATCAATAATAATGAAATGATGGCTGAGATTCCAAAAAGTCCTAACGCGACATCAATTGGTAGACGATCGTAATAATTTTTTACACGATGAGATTTTATTCTTTGAAAAATAGCCATTTTCCAAGCCATAATCCCACTTATTATGAGTGATATGATTGCCCCAATCGAATAAATCCAGAATACAATTCTATGGTCATTAAAATTATGGTAAGACGCCATAATGGCATTTGCATTTGAAACATCTTTACGAAGTCCGATTTTCCCTTCATATAAAACATTTGTATCAACATCTGGCAGGACATCTTCATATCCATAAATAATTGATTCTTCCCGAACACCTAGATAATTGACATCGTCCGTTGGATAAGAATTTACATATAACATTTTTTCTTTCGTGAAGGCCGATTTTATTGATTCAGATGGTAGATTTGTGTAGATCTCTCCGGTAGATGTGTTTTTTAAGTAATAAGCAAAAGCTTCATTATATACTTTGTAGTCTTTCCTATACCCTTCTAATTCTTTGTAATATTCATCTACTCTTTTTTCTTTTTCTTTTATGATTTTTTCTTCAACATAGTCGTCACTCTCAAAGTTTTTGGTTATATCCTCAATCTTCGTGTCACGTTCTTTTATATAAACATTCGCTATATCCTCATTACCACTTGCTCTTGCCTCTTCAACTTTATATTGATACTGATCCTTTATACTTTGGATTTGATCTGTTAATTCACCATAGCGGTATCGGTATTCTTCAATTTCTTCATTAGAGACAGTAAGTTTCTTTATCACATCTTCCTTAGGTTGATAGGAAAACTCATATGCTTGAAGATAACTAACTAACGCTCCAACTGACTCTTCATACTGAGAGGTCTTAAAGTAACTCGGCTTTAAATAATCATTATTATTTACTAATGCGGTTAACACTCCACTAAGCCCGTATGTAAACAAAACAAGCCATAGAAGCATTACCCCTCTATTTTTCCATTTTGTATCCAATGCCCCATACCACCTTTAAATATCTTGGATTTTTAGGGTCGATTTCAATTTTTTCGCGAATTTTTCGAATGTGGACAGCAACAGTATTTTCAGCATTATAGCAAGGCTCCTGCCACACACGTTCGTAAATTTCCGAAATGGAGAACACACGACCAGCGTTCAACATTAATAATTCTACAATCTTATATTCTATCGGAGTTAGTTTTACTGCATCTCCGTTCACTGCCACTTCCTTCGCTTCTTGATCGATCGTTAAACCATTTAAATCAATTGTTCGGTTTCTTCCTTCAAAATGACCCAGTTTTACATATCTTCTAAGTTGTGACTTAACTCGTGCTATTAGCTCTAATGGATTAAAGGGCTTGGTCACATAATCATCCGCACCAACCTGTAAACCGAGAATTTTATCTGTATCTTCACTTTTCGCACTCAAAATAATGATCGGAATGTTTTTTTGTTCACGAATTTTAAATGTTGCAGAAATTCCATCCATCCTTGGCATCATCACATCCAGAATGATTAAATGAACTTCATTTTCTTGCAATCGCTCGATTGCTTCTACACCATCACTGGCTAATAACACTGTCAAACCTTCATTTTTCAAATATATTTCAATTGCTTCTCTAATTTCTTTATCATCATCTACGACCAGCACAGTATAATTGTTCATGTATCTAACCTCCTTTCGAAAGTATACCATGTGTTAATTTGCTTCGGATGTTCTAAGTATAATCAGAAGTTCTTAATTTAAAGGTAGGGGAAATATGAAGAATTTCTTAAGAAAACAGCTCTCTTAAATGTGGTTGTTTTTTCAACACAAATTAATTAGTTTCCATACTGATTAATGATGCTAAAACTAATATTAGTTATTATATTTCAAACAAAAGAAGTGAGCCATAAAAGACTCACTTCTCTCATTTATCTTCTTATCCCTTAACAGCTCCACCAGCTAAACCTTTTACAACTTTCTCTTGAGAGAAAAGATAAACAACTAGAATAGGCAAGCTTGCTAGTGTTAAGGCAGCCATAAGACCAGGTATATTAACTGAGAACTCACCTTTAAAGTCTTGCAAGCCTAATGGTAAGGTCATATTTTCTGGACTTGAAATTAATACCAGTGCAAAAATAAACTCATTCCACAGGTGGATAAAGTTATAGATCAATACTGTCATTAATGCAGGTGTTAACATCGGCAGAATCACTCTCCAGAAGATTCCAAAATGATTACTGCCATCCATTTTTGCTGCTTCTTCCAATGATTTTGGAATCTCCTGCATAAACTGAGTCAAAATAAAAATGGAGATTGGCAGACTAAAAGCGATATATGGTCCCAATAAAGCCCAAACCGTATCAAAAACCCCCATGCTTTGTGTAAGTTTAAAAATCGGAATAAGAGTAGCATGTATAGGCAACATCATTCCTGATATAAACAGTAAGAATAATACTTTGTTGAACTTAAATTTCATTCTACTTAAAGGATAACTTGCTAACGCTGCTACAAGCATTACAACAAAAACAGCTACAATAGAAACCAATATACTGTTTAAGAAATACCGGGTTAATCCCATTTCAAACACCGATTGAAAATTTTCCAGGTTAAACGATGAAAATAGAGCAAATGGTTCTTCAAAGAATTGGCTACGTGATTTAAGTGAAGTTGAAATCATATAAATGAAAGGAAAGCCAGTGAAAACTAACAACATAATAGCAATAATATATAGAGGTACTTTTTTAAATCCCATCGTCATATTCCGTAGGCTCCTTTCTTTTTACGCAAATGATCCATCACCTGAATAATGATCGTAACGAATAAGGCTAAAAAAAACATAACAAAGGCAATCGCACTAGCATAACCCATATTAAAATTGATAAACGCCTGTTTAAACATATAAGTCCCTAATAGTTCAGTACCGTGGTTAGGACCTCCACCTGTCATGATATAGAAAATATCAAACGCTTTTAATGATCCTACAATTGCCAAAATAGAAGAACTTACAATCGTTGGCATGAGAAGTGGTAATGTAATTTTAAAAAACTTTTGAAATGGATTTGCCCCATCAATTTCAGCGGCTTCATATAATTCGTCAGAAATTCCTACAATGGCTGCTTTAAAAAGAATCATATAGAACGGAGAGAATTGCCAAACGATAACTAATAACACAGCAAATAATGCGGTATTTGTTTCACTGAGCCATGAAACATTTTCAAAGCCAAAAAGATTAATAATACTGTTAATAATCCCATTGATTGGATCGAACATTAAGACCCATAACAAACCGATTGCTACAGTTGACATTAGAAATGGAAAGAAATAAACACTACCAAAGAATTTAATTCCTTTAATTGGTGCAAATAGCATTAGAGCCATGACTAAACCTAAAGGAATTTGAGCAAATACCGAAGTTAATACGACCCATGTATTGTTTGTGAGAGCTCTCCAAAAAATTGCGTCTTTAAAAAGGTCTATATAATTTTGTAATCCAACAAATACTCCTACACCCATGCCGTCCCATTTATAAAAGCTGTACATTAAGGTTGATATAATCGGAAACAAAACATAAACAGTATAAATAATAATCGCAGGTGCAACAAAAGCTCCAATTGTTAGAGCACTCCTTAATTTTTTATACTTGGCAGCTGAATTCTGTCTAACCATCACTTGACGATCAGCAACTTTTACATGTGTATCCATTTCAGTCACTCCTTTTGTTACAACAAGAGGGGGAAATACCCCCTCCTACTGTATTACTCTAAAACCTCTTTCGCTTTCTCTTCCATTTTCTTCGCAGCCTCTTCAGGTGTCATATCTAGACCAAAGATCGCTTGAGTCGTATCTTTATGTAATTCCGCTAACTCAGGTGGAAGTGTTTGGTCATAAGGCATTTGTAAGTGAGTTGCTTGTTCCACCACATCGTAAAAACGTTTTGTAAATTCATCATTTGGAACAATGTCTTTAACACCTGTTAGTGCACCAGTTCGATCTGTATAATTTTGAGCCGTTTCAGCACTAGCTAGTTCATTAGCTAGTTCAGCAGCTAGGTCAGGATTTTTACTGTTTTGTGCTACTGACCAAACAGGACCAGTATTTGCGCCTACATGTGTTTGATCTCCTTTACCACCAGGAACCGTTGGGTATAGGAAGAAATCTAGCTTTTCTTCAAATTCAGGTGCTTCTTGTCTTACGTTATTTACGAATGAGATTGTCATGTCCATCATTGCTGCCTGACCAGTATACAGTAACTGACGGCCTTGACCTTCATCATATGGAACACCATTAAATCCTGGGTTGAATGCATCTCTTTTTACTAGATCTTGAATATACTTTCCTGCCTCAACATATGCTGGGTCATCGAATCCTCTTCCTTCTCTATTCAAAGCACTTTCGAATAATTCAGGACCTGCAATTCTGCTTGCAAAATTCATAAAATGATAGGCACCTGGCCACTTTGTTTGATTAGCTAAAGCAATAGGAATAATGTCATTTTCTTTAAGCGTATCAATAACATTTAACCATTCATCATATGTTTTGGGTGCTTTTAATCCATATTCATCAAAAATCTCTTTGTTATAGAAAACAACATCCAATGATAAACCTAATGGCAAGCCATAAATTTTACCGTCATATGTCGCATTGTTAAGAGCAAGCTCATTGAAATGAGATTTATCCGTTGATTCTGTAATATCATATACTTTTCCTTGGTCAACAAAGTTCTTTAACCAGCCGCCGCCCCAACTATGGAATACATCTGGTGCCTTATTACCAGACATAGCGACAGATAGCTTTTGCTTATAGGCATCATTTGGAATTTGAAGCATTTTCACTTCAACATCTGGATGATTTTCCTCAAAACGTTTCACAGCCTCTTCATAAACAACTTCTCTTTCGCCTGGATCAATATGCCAGAATTCTAGTGTCGTTTTGCCACCATTTGACTCACTCTTTTCAGTTTCAGAGGTTGCTTGCTCTGTTGAACCACCCCCGTTAAGTCCACATGCAGCTAGTAGTAAAAGCGCTATAATTGTGAAAACAGATAATAGTTTCTTCATTCTTCCATCCCCTTTGTTTTCGTTATCAGCTTTAATTTGTTATCAATTGCTTATTTTTCAAATAATTCATGCTAATCTCAATGCTCTCAAACGGCGATCTTCTCGACCTGTCCTGTTCAACAACAAACCACTCTACATTTGATTGTTCCCCTTGATTTAGCACACCGTCTAGATTAACCCCACCAGTTCCTAATTCCGCAAAAAACATCTCCCCATCTGTTGTCATATCCTTTAGGTGAACAAGTGGTGTTCTTCCTTCATAACGTTTTAACCACTGAACTGGATCTTCACCAGCTTTCGTTAACCAATACACGTCAAATTCTGCCTTCACCCATTCAGGATTGGTTTCATCTAATAAAAGTTCTAAAGGTTTTTTTCCGTTATCTAAATCAACTAATTCAAAGTCATGATTGTGGTAAGAAAGAGTAATCCCAGCTTCATGACATTTTTGACCAATATCATTCAAGATAGGTATAAGTTCATAATAGTCTTCTTTCGATCTTCTATCGGCTGGAAGAACTGGACATGCAATATGTCGGCTCCCTATTATTTGCTGATATTCAATAACCTTGTCTAATTCATTTTCAAGCATGGCAATCGGCACATGGCTAGAACTTGCTTTTAATCCTAAACGATCAAGTTCCTTTTTCAATCGACTCGCAGTTAGTCCTCCATATCCAGCAAATTCTACTCCTTGATACCCAAGTATGGATACTTTTTCTAATGTTTTTAGAAAGTCTTTTTCAGCCTCTTCACGTAATGTGAATAACTGTAAGCTAAATTGATAGTTCGCCATAACAAATCATCCTTTCCATGCCTAAATATATGTAACCGGTTACAATTTCTTGCCTATTTTCATAAGATATTTAGATATTCACCTCCTTTAAGTGTAACCGGTTACATTTTATGTGGTCAGTTTCTCATTTAGCACCTTTTCCTTCTTTTTCCCACCACATGAATCTCTAACAATCAATTCACATTCTAGTACATATTGTGACTTCACTAACGGTTCTCCCTGCATTTGCAAGAGTAGTAAATTCATTGACTTTTGCCCCATTTCAAAAAGTGGTTGAGCTACTGTTGTTAAGGCTGGATCAAATCTAGAAGAAAAACCGATATTATCAAATCCCACTACAGCTATATCTGTTGGGACATTATGTCCTAGCTCTTTTGCTGCCTTTATTGCCCCCATAGCCATATCATCGTTTGCTGCAAAAATAGCCGTTGGTGTTTTCTCAATTGCCATTATTTTCAACATTTGATTATATCCAGATTCAAACGTGTAGTCTCCCTCTTGAACAAGCATATTACGAACCTCAATATTATTTTGCATCAAGGCTTGCTTATAACCTTTATATCTACCTCTGGACATCGCAAACTGTAATGGGCCGGTAATATGAGCTATTTCACGATGCCCTAAATTAATAAGGTGTTCAACTGCGTCACGACTACTACTAACATTGTCGATTGAAACCGAGGGTACCTTTAAACCTTCGATATAAGCTGTAGCTAAAACAAGAGGATATTCTTCACTTAATGCCTTTATATAGTCAGCATCCATTCGCTCTGATAGCAGTATCATTCCGTCTGTTTGTTTTTGCTTTAATAATTCAACGAGACCATACTCGTTTTCTACATTTCTATTCGTATTCCCCAATAAAACCCGGTATCCATGCTTGGATGCTTCGTACTCAATTCCTTCAATAATACCTGAGAAAACTGTATTCATAATACTTGGTACTACTACGAGAATGATTTTAGTTTCATTTCTACGGAACTGGCGTGCTAGCATATTAGGTTGATAATTTAACTGTTCAATAACACTTAGTACTTTCTTTCTTGTTGCTTCTCTTACAGTTTCAGAATTATGCAGCACCCTTGAAACGGTAGCAACAGAGACGTTTGCTAATTTAGCCACATCACGCATTTTCACCATGTAACCATTCTCCCTGCGGATAACTTTTCTTTTTGTATCGTATTTGTAACCGATTACATTTTCAGTATAAGCACTTAATTTTTATCTTTCAACACCTAATTTCCAAATCAGGTAAAATGGCCCATTTTTTATCAACTACAAAAAATAAACCTCTATACAAAGTACAGAGGCTCCTCAAGTTTTTCATATAGAAAGTATCAGGGGAGATACTGTCTTTTTCTACATTCCCTAATAAACAAAAAATAAACCTAAAAATATATAATTTTTTCTACTTTCAAGTAATTTCCTATTTTCATAGATTTCATATTGACATTTACTTCAAAACAAGAGAAAATGAACGCGTGTACATAATATGTTTTGGGGGTGAATACATTAGCTAATAGAAAAGATGTTGCCAGATTAGCAGGCGTTTCTGAAGCGACTGTTTCCCGGGTGTTCAACAATGTTTCTCCTCTGCGCGAAGAGACAAAACGTAAAGTACTTCAAGCTGCAAAAGAGCTTAATTATCACCCTAATGTCATTGCACAAAACTTTGCAAAGGGAAAAAGCCATAACATCGGTGTGATCGTTCCCTATTTACCAAAGGTGAATGTCATGTCCACTCATTATTTCTCAGAGTTAGTCAGTGGTATTGGTGCAAAACTTGGAGAATCTGGCTATGGCTTACTTTTACTTTTTCAAACTCCAGATGAGCGAAAAAATTATGTACAGCTTTTTCAATCACAACGTGTTGATGGATGCATTATTTTAGGTTCCAGTGATAATGCTGCAGAAATAAAAGCTATAGAAGAACTTCATCAATTACAATTACCTTATTGCCTTATTAACCAAACCTATTCCGGCTATTCCTTTCACACGATTGATGCAGATCATGTAGGTGGTAGTTTCCAAGCAACATCCTTTTTACTTGATAAAGGATTCCCACATGTTATTTTTATAAATGGACCAAAGGAATATTCAAATAGTCTTGACCGTTTCAAAGGTTATAAACAAGCTTTCGATAAAAGGAATGTGCAAATTTCTAAGGAATTCGTTTTCGAAGGTAATTATAGTCGAAAAAGCGGTTATCAAGCTGCTAAAGAAATTTCAAAGTTACTACCTATATCTAAAGCGATCTTTTCTGCAAATGACCGAATGGCAATTGGACTTATACAAGGCTTGGGTGAATTAGGGCTTCAAGCAGGCACAGATTATGCAATCATAGGCTATGATGATTCTGAAATTGCAAGAATGACATCACCTCCACTTACAACTGTAAGGGTTCCACTGTATGAAATGGGAAAACTGGCAGCAGAAAAAATATTAAATTTTATCACAGGTAACGAATCTGAACAACAAATTCGACTACCGGTAACATTAATTGAACGCAAATCAACCTCACTTGACATGTACTAGTACCAGATGATATCCGGCACTAGTACTGATCATAGATTTTAAAACCAATTCTATAAAACTTTTAAAGGGGATATGTTATGAACAATATTAAAGTTGGTATGATTGGCTATAAATTCATGGGGAAAGCTCATAGTCACGCATATCGTGACCTTCCACTTTTCTTCCCAAATACCGTTCATCCTGAAATGAAAGTAATTTGCGGACGTAATCCAGAGGGTGTTGCAGAAGCTGCCAAACAATTTGGCTGGGAGGAATACACAACTGACTGGAAGGAACTTATTCAACGCGATGATATCGATTTAATCGATATAAATGCACCGAGTGATGTACATAAGGAAATTACAATTGCCGCTGCAAAAGCAGGCAAGCATGTTTTTTGCGAAAAACCGTTAGCGCTTACACTTGAAGATTCCAGAGAAATGCTTGAGGTTGTTGAGGCTGCTGGTGTGAAGCATATGGTTGGCTTCAACTACCGTTTCGCTCCTGCCGTTATGCTTGCAAAAAAATTAATTGATGAAGGCAGGTTAGGTGATATCTATCATTTCCGTGCTTGGTTCTTACAAGATTGGTTAATCGATCCGAACTTCCCTCTTGCTTGGAGACTCCAAAAAAAAATCGCCGGTTCTGGTTCCCACGGAGATCTAGGAGCGCATTTAATTGACCTGGCACATTATTTGATAGGCGATATGACAGAAGTAATAGGTATGAGTGAAACGTTTATAAAGCAAAGACCTATTACAACAGGTACTTCCGGTTTATCCGCAGGGGGAAGTGATGAAAATGCTGAAAAAGGTGAGGTAACAGTTGATGATGCTACCTTATTCTTAACACGCTTCGCTAATGGTGCTTTAGGAAGCTTTGAAGCAACACGATATGCTGCAGGACATCGTTGTACGAATTCATTTGAAATCAACGGCAGTAAAGGAAGTGTTATCTTTGATTTTGAACGAATGAATGAACTTCAAGTATACTTCACAGATGATCGTGATGATGTTCAAGGATTCCGTCGTGTTCTAGCAACAGATCCGGCTCACGCATTTGCAGAAAACTGGTGGCCACCAGGTCACACAATTGGATATGAACACACATTTATTCATGAAGTAGTCGAATTAATGGAAGCGTTTAAAGAAGACCGTCAGCCTGTTCCAAACTTTCGTGATGGTGTGAAATGTCAACAAGTTTTAGAAGCTGTTGACCGCTCAATTGAAAAACGCCAATGGATTAAAGTGTCTGACGTTTAATATTTTTTACTTAACCTATTAAGGAGTGTTTAACTATGAAAAAAAATGCATTAATCGTTTGGGGCGGCTGGGACGGTCATGAACCGGAACAAATAAGTCAAATTTTTAAAGGAATTCTTGAAGAAGAAAATTTCAATGTAGAAGTATCTGATTCATTAAATTCTTACGCTGATCCGGAAAAATTAAAATCTTTAGACCTTATTGTTCCGCATTGGACAATGGGAGAAATAGAAAAAAAATATGTACTAAATATTTCAGAAGCTGTCATGAACGGTGTTGGCTTAGCAGGATGTCACGGCGGGATGTGTGACTCATTCCGAAATAATGTAGACTGGCAATTTATGACCGGCGGAAACTGGGTTGCACACCCTGGAAATGATGGTGTTGAATACATGGTGAACATCAAGCATTCAACAAGTCCGCTTTTAGAAGGACTTTCTGATTTTAAAGTCGTAAGTGAACAATACTATCTCCATTTCGATCCAGCTGTTGAAGTGTTAGCCACAACACGTTTCCCTGTTGTTGACGGACCTCATGCAGCAAATAAAGCAGTTGATATGCCAGTAGTCTGGACAAAACGCTGGGGACAAGGAAATGTTTTTTATAATTCATTAGGTCATAAAGCAAACATCGTCTCTATGCCTGAAGTTACACTCATGATGCGTCGCGGTTTCTTATGGGCAGCAGAAGGTAAACAACGTGCTGAAAGTTTAGCTGTTGCAGCAAATGGGCGTTCTTATACAGGTATGGGTGATAGTCAATAAATCTATTAAAATATGGAGGTTTGAATATGAAAAAGGTAAAAATCGGAATTATTGGGTGTGGAAATATCAGCTCTATCTACATGGAAAATTGTCAAAATTTTGAGCACCTTGAACTTGTAGCTTGTGCTGATCTAGATGTGGAACGTGCACAATCACAAGCAACAAAGTTTGGAATCCCAAAAGCATATACCGTTCAAGAGCTTCTTGAAGATTCTGATATTCAACTAGTGATCAACTTAACGATTCCAAAAGCACATGCAGCCGTATGTATTCAAGCTCTAGAAGCTGGCAAACATGTTTATACAGAAAAACCGCTTGCAGTCACACGTGAGGAAGGAAAGCAAATTTTAGAGACAGCAAAAAAACACAATCTCCTAGTTGGAAGCGCTCCAGACACGTTTTTAGGTGCAGGTATTCAAACCTCCGTCAAGCTTATTGAACAAGGCGAAATTGGTGTTCCAATCGGTGCTTCTGCCTTTATGATCAGCCGCGGCCATGAACATTGGCATCCAGATCCAGCCTTTTTCTATGATATTGGTGGCGGTCCGATGTTCGATATGGGACCATATTATTTAACTGCCCTTGTTTCGTTATTAGGACCTATTCAACGAATCTCAGGTTCTACCAGAATCAGTTATCCAGAGCGAATCGTTTCAAGTGAGCCAAAAGCTGGTGAAAAAATCAACGTACAAACACCAACCCATATTTCAGGTGTGATTGATTTTGCATCAGGAGCGGTTGGAACCATTACGACTAGCTTTGATGCAATGGGCGGCTCTTCACTTCCTCCTATTGAAATTTATGGAAGTGAAGGAACATTACTTGTACCAGATCCAAATACATTCGGTGGACCTGTTAAAATTCACAAAAAGGGTGAAAAGGAATTTGTAGAAGTCCCATTATCCTATGGATATGCCCAAAACAGCAGAGGACTGGGTGTAGCAGATATGGCAAACGCTATTCTAAACGGTGGGATATATCGTGCAAGCGGCGAACTTGCCTACCATGTATTAGAGGCTATGCACGGCTTCCATGATTCTTCTGATCAAGGAAAACATTATCAAATGGAAAGCACGTGTAAAAGACCTGATTCTTTAGATGTTGAGCAGGAAATTTCCCAGTAAGATCACTGTGTTGATAAGATTTAATTTCTTCAAAGTCCTTCAATGTTTAATGAAGGACTTTTTTCTTTTGTTTCTCACCAATTTTGTCCTTCATCCCCTTTATGAAAGACAGTTCCTTTTACTTTCTCACGAGCTTTGTCCTTCATTCCCTTTATGAAGGTCGTTTCCTGGTACCCTGTCCTTCATTGCATTTCGCCATAAATGACAAAAAAGCAGTCAGATGATTTATGTTCATCAGGCTGCCTTGCCTACTATAATGTATGTCCTACTTCTTCTCTTCTAACCCCTCCAAATACTCAACCGCTTCTGACAGAGTACCTACCGGGACAATTTTAACGTTATATCCATTATCCTCAGCTTGGGCAATAGCTTCCTTTTCATTTTGGTCAAGCCCGGTTAAGTCTTTTGGAGCAAAAAAGATGTCAGCTCCTTCTTCTTCAGCAGCGATAACTTTATGGGTGATACCACCAATTTGACCGACATTTCCGTTATGATCGATTGTTCCTGTACCTGCAATTTTGTATCCCTTTGTAAGGTCATCAGCTGTTAGTTGGTTTAGTATTTCTAATGAAAACATAAGTCCAGCTGACGGACCTCCTATATCTTCACTTGTGATGCTGACTGTTTTTGGGATTGTTGCGGTAAATTCCTCTTCAGGCGCAATTCCGATCCCTACTTTATCAGTAGACTCGTCTAACATGATAATGTCCACTGTTTTTTCAAGTTCTTCGTTTCCTCGTAAAACAGTTAGTGCTGCACGATCACCTACGTTTTTATTCTGTTGGATATAATCAATAAACTCAGGTGCTTCAACGATTTTGTTTCCATCTACACTTGTAATAATGTCGCCTACTTTCAGAATATCCTTTGCAGGTGAATCAGCTACAATACCTCTGACAAATATACCTTTATAATCGATTGTAACCTCTTCATCAGCGGCTCTAAAAGCTGCAACCAGTGCATTCTGCTGTGAATCCTTCATCATGAAATCTAACAATCTATTATACTCTGTATCTGATAGATCTCCTTTTACACTCTCTTCCTCCATAATATCTGTATTTGGTGCTATCAGACCATATGCTAATAAATAAGGGTTAGCTTTTATTTGTAGGACAGTTGTTAAGTGAAAACTTCCCTCTTCGTTATCATAACCATCCTCTACCTTGATAATCGGTGCCAATTCTTCCATTGGTCCTGGTTGATATAAATAATAGGGTGTTGGTATAAAAGCTATTATGACTAGTACTAGCAAGATGAGAATATATCTTTTTACTCTTGGTTTAAATGATTTTTTTGTCATGTGGTATCCGTGCTCCTAAAAATTTTTTCGTTATTTTTATTATAGTCCTTTCTACCTCTGTTTTGGCGAAAAAAAAGAGACGATATTAAAAATCGCCTCTTTTCCATTTATATTGAACGACTATATGCCTTCTTCGCTTGAAGAGTAAAGTCCTGCTGCAGAAGATTTACTTCAAAAAGTTTTAATGGATCATAGAAGACTTCAGGATTATCCCTCATATTCGCTAACTCTTCATTGCCGTTTTGAATAGTTTCTTTTGTTTCTATTATCGTGTTTTCAACCTCTTTAATCGGACCTTGAAAAAACGACGAAACATCTTGATTTAGTCCTTTTTCAAATAGTTCAAATGGCAGAAATAATTTATTAGCAATTGAATTAGTTACTTCTTCATACGATTCATTTTCAACATATTTTTTATATTGATTAAATAGCACGTGATTGCTTTGATTCATCGTACCGAATAGTTTTCCGGCACCTTTTAATATAAGCTGTGTTGGTTTATTTTTCAAAAGAATGTTTTCCTTTTCATAGCGAACACGGCCAGTCATTCTGGTTATATCACGGTTCCAGTCTTCTAATAACGAAAAATCACACTGCAGGGAAAGCTTCTTTTCTTCATAAATATCATTGAATGTGTCACTCATTTCGTTCAAGTATGATTGACTTTCAAGAAGCTCATCATGTGAAGCAGAAATCCATGTTTCAAGTTGATTAAATACTGTAGGCAGTAATTTATCTTCGACATAGTCCTGTATTTTTGCATTCATTTTTTCATTCAGAGTAATGTGAATTTGCTTGAAATCACTATCTTCTTTAATAAGAGCAGAGCTTTCTTTTAGTAGCTTAGGGATTGTCTCTGTTAATTCTGCTTTCGATACTTTTAATAATGTTTTATACGCAGAAATAACTGTGTCTACTTTTTCATACTGTAAATCTGATAACTTGTTTGTGAGACCCTTTAACCTAACTAATATATCTTCATTCCATTCAATCGAGTAGATGAGACCTTTTTCCATATCCACACGTTTTTGAAGGAGATCAGCTAGAACTTTTCTTATTAATGTTAAAATATTTGCTGTCCGTTTCTCCCTCTTCTCCTTTATTTCATACGGGAAATGAGTAGAAAGGAAGGCATTTAATTGACTTAATTGCTGTCCAAATGGATGTAATGAAGAATAAGGAAGAATTTCTGCTTCCGGATATATATCTGCAATTTTCGATTTGATCTCATTCATAACAGCTTGAGTATGAGCATCACTCGCAATTAAATCTACCTTATTTAAAATAAAATGAACCTTCACATCAGGTGCAAACTTTTTCAATTGATATAAAATATCACTTTCGTTTTCTGATAATGGTGATGATCCATCAAGAATGTAGAGTACTCCATCTGCCAATAAAGAAGTATTGAAGAGCTCATTGCGTGTTTCCTGATTTTTATGAATGGATGGTGAATCAATTAAGGCACATTGATGCTCATTCAAAAAGATACATGGTCTCTTTACTTGGAACAATGAGGATGGGTTCACTTCCATCTCTTTCACTAATTCCCTTTGATCTTCAAGATAGCGATGACCGCTACTTGTAATTTGACTCATTGTAAGTTCATCGTCATCATGCAGAACAACAAAAGCTGAACTTGAGCCTTTAAAGAATTTATCACCTAGTAGTGAATTAACAAAAGTTGTTTTTCCACTGCCTTCCTCACCCATAAGCAAAAAATGCTGTTTAATGTTCGAGTTGATTAATTCCTCTAACCACCAGCTCACTCGTTTATCTACTTCAAGTGAATGAGTTTCTGCCCAATTTTTTATCGTTTTGAACAACTGAAGTGCCTGCTCTGATCCATTTTGGTTATGTTCCACTTCAAAAATAACTTCCTCTGCTGTATACACAGCATCTTGAATAATCTGCCCAGGGAAGATTTCATTCCATGCAAGCACAGTAGCTGCAGGTGATAATGATGTTGCTCTTGTTGAAAGCTTTAACCAGCAAGCTAGCAAATGTGGAATAACTACTTGTAACTCTTTCAGATAATATCGACCATCTGTTAGTTCCTTAAATGTTTGTTCATAGAGTTCTACAATTTGATTCCAGTCTGCATCCTCTTTATATTCGACTGTTGAAAGAACCATTTCATTAATTGTTTGGATCCAATGAAGATATGAATTTTCTTTTTTATAGCTATCCCATAATGCTCCGATAAATGAAATAAGAGACGGCCTGCTAGCCTCATACATTGCGAGCAGTGCTTCCGCAAAATAATCCGGGCTAAAGATTTTGGTTTTACCTTCTTTTACATAAGAAGTCAATACTGAAAACCATTCTTCTTTTTGTGTACGTATCGCTTCTCTTACAGCTAACTTGACTGCATGTTCATCGTCGTTTTGTTCCTCATAAAAATCCCGTGCTGTCCTTGTTACCTCAGGATAGTCCGGGTCAATTATTACAGCCTTTTGAATCGTGTCATAGGCATGTTCAAGCTTTTCACGTTCTGTATATAAGAAAAATAACTTAAGAGTTACTTCACTTTGTAGTGTCAGTTCTTCTGTTTCAATAGAAGTATACATATCCTCAGCGGCAGAGAGTAACCCCAACTGATAATAGGCATCTCCAATATTCATTTTTGCCCAAGGTTCTAGTTCATTTTTAATATTTTCCCATTTAAAAATAGCTGTTTCGTAATCCTGTGCATGGAAATAGTATTCCCCTTGTGCATATCGTATGTATGACAAATCAAAGCTCTCTTCCCTGCTTTGTTCATCATAATACACCTGTCCCAGTTCATGTACAGTATGTTTTTCATCACGTTCTTGCAAATAGGTCCGATAAAATGTCTTTTCAATTAGCTGTTCTTCTCTCGTCATCGTCTTCCTCCTACAACCCCTCATATAGTGACTATTAATATATAGTTTATCTTATTATTAACTCCCCTGCACTTTATAACATGAAACATTAGAAAAACTTGGCTTGTCGCCAAGTCCTTATTGCGAAAGCCTTAGTTTTTCTTATACTATCATCCATAAAATTCATATACTTTCTGATAGTATTAGAAAAACTCGCCATCTGGCGAGCCTGAAAGGCAAAAAGTAGCATAGTTGCACTAATTAACTAACTATTCACTAAAAGAAAAACCAATCTCTTCATATAATAATACGCATAGAGGCTTGGTTTTATTAGGGTTTTTATAAAAATTTCTACTCTTTTTTTCTGCTATCAAGCTTCCTTAAAAAGTACATAATCAGTGCTCCAATCCCTAAGCCGGGAATTAAAGAGAGTATTGGAAAAAAAATAGGTCCGATAGATATTCCGTTGAATTTTACAATAGGTGCATACATAGTACCAACTGTAACAGTGTAAGCACTACAAACATAGGGTAAAAAAGAGTAACGGGGCATTTTTCCTTGTTCCGAATCCTTTACAGCATCCCACATGGCAAACATGTAAACACAAGGATAAAACATAAGCCATTGATAATTAAGTGTTTCAAAGGCTCTATCCATTTCTCCTAAGAAGCTAGACATTATCGCAGAATTAAAATGACTATTAACATTTATTAGAAATTCAAGAAAAATAAAGACAAAACCTTTTAATAATTTTTTATTAAGTATTTGAGCAAACCCAGGTAAGGCAATACTCCAAAGAATCGCTTCTGTTTTTGACGTCATCTGTATGCTTCCCATCATCATTTTTAAAGTAATCAATTACTTCCCTCGTTTTATTACTATTTACAATCACTTCCAAATCTATTCCAAAAGTGACCGTTTTTGATGAGTGGAATTTTGACAATTTTCGCTTACATATTGAAAAGCAGCATCCAAAAATACCCTATCTCTTTAATATGTCAAAGACGCAGCAATGATTAATCCTATTGAAACAGATAGAAAAAGTAAAAATAATCCAACTGCCTGATTATCATCATCGATTGCTTTTGTTATATTGAATTTTGGTGTTAAAAGTTCTGCGAGATAAAAAATAACAATCTGCATAATAATGGCAACACTGCCCCATACGACCATATCAAATACGTTGACAGAGTTTGCAATTGAGGAATACAAAACAATGGCTAAACCTAAAATACGTCCTCCAAATGCATAGACCGCAGCTTTATTCCCACTTTTAATTAGTTGCATTTCTTTATTTTTGGTTGTAATTTCAAATAAAATAATACCGACAAATAGAAGTACAATGGCTACACCAATATACGATAACGTTGCTAAAAACAAATCTAAAAATGTCATCTCTTTAATCCCTTCCTTCATGTTTTATACCAACTGGTAAAAAATAAGCATTATTATCTGTTATTTGATTTCCTGCTCTTAACCCGATTCCACTTGCTTGACCATTGATAAGAAAACTGCCAATTAACAACTTTGCTTCCTTATAACCGTCTACAGTTTTTATCATTTTAGTTGGAAGTTCAACATATTTTTGATATACAGGTAAAGATTCTTCATATGTTTTATGTTGATCTTCGTAAAGCTTTCTTTTTCCCTGAAAAACTGAAACCGTGTCACCTTCTCTTCCGAAACTTGGTTTTTTTACATACTTCCAATTATTTGTCACAAACGCCTCATCTTCTAGGTAAGTTGGTAAGAAATACTGTTTAATCCATTGTTTTTCATTATTTGTATAAAACGGATGATCAAGTTCCATCATTCCCCATATTACTGATTGAACCGCTTTAGATTGAAGAAGGAATGAAGAAATGGGATTTAACATTATTAATTTATTTGAACAAACTAATTCTAAAAGCTGAATGCCAATTGGATCACCTGCTTCATTACCAACATCTTCAATCAAATGCTCAACAGGATATGTTTGCCGATATAAGATATCAATTTTGTTTCCTTTATCATCAAACAATCCTACTCCTTTTTCGATGGTTAAATTATGCAGAGGCACATATTTTGCCTCAACATTTGCTACTTCCTTTAAATAATGGGTGGTATATTTATCTTCCTCATGGTCATCATGAGATGTGAACACTATTGTTGGTTCGCCTTTAAATTTCCCCCGATGTAATACTTCAGCTAAAGCCTTTCTCATCCCACTTCCTAATTTTTCAGCAAAACCGGCATTAGGATCACGAACACCAAACTCCTTACACATAAGACCATTTACTAGAAATACTTCTTTTTCAAATGTGGGTGTATCACTGTTAAGCTCAAGAACTTTTAATCCTTCATTTGTTTGGACCAGATCTATTCTAGATATAACAGATTCAATAGGTAGTGCTCTATGTCTGATAAAAGGTAGTATTTTTTGAGGAATATCCAATTGAAGCAATGTTTCATCAGGTAAGCTTCTTAATAAATGACCTGTTTTAAAGAAGATAGAACCAATTCGATTGGTTGCTTGTCGAATGTCGGCCACCTCTTGGTGTGACAAATAGGCAATATCATATAATGCGTATTCACTGTCATAAAGATCTTGCCAAAAAAAATCAATTGCTCCATATGCTTTTTTTCGTTTTATTTGATGATCAAATAAGTTGTAATTCTTTATCATTACCCACCAAATCCTCCGCTGGATCCTTTCCCAAATCCAGAGCTAGAACTGGCGGTTTTGCCTCCTCCTTTGAAAGAGCTGCTGGATTTATAGCTTTTATATGCTGAACTCGTCTTTAAGCTACTTTTCGTTGAGTAAAACCGTCCCCCATAAAAATAATGGCCGTAATGTGATGAATAGTCATCATCACACTCCCATACTCCCTCATCAGCTTCCCATTCCCAGTCATCGCAATCAGTGTCCTCTGGAACAGGTGGTAATGATTCGTTATTACCGCAACCAGCAGCTGTAATCATTGTTGCTGATATAATTCCTGTTAATAGCTTATTGGTTTTGCTCAAGTGTTAACCCTCCTTATAAACCTCAATACTTCAATATAGAAAAGATAAAAATGGAAAAAAACAGTCAATATCCACCTTTTATAGTATAGTAAAAATAATCATAACTTTGGAGGTTTATTATGAAAAAAAGTTATAAATTGGAATATCGATTAAATGATGAACGTAATCATTATCCAGCTATTTATCATTATTCGTTTTCAGATCCATATGAAATCTTTTGCCGTCGACTATGTGATTTCTTTATTAAAGAAAAAAAAGTCTACAAGCGTACCTCCTCAAGTCTTGAAGATGAATATTATGTGATTTATGTAGAAGAAGAAACTGATGAATATATTTTTGAACAAGCTGAGAGTTATACACATGTATCACTTGAAGTTAGAGAATATAATGAGTATAGTGTGTCACCACTAATCTTTACATATGATTTATATTCACATGAAGAAGCTTTATCCTTAATAGGTAATGATTATTTATGGATTGAAGAAGAAGAATATGAAAAAATTTCTGCAGAAATTGATGAAGACCGCTCAACATATGTACTTTATATGATTAGGACTTAAGTACAGGCTCCTTGAACATCTCGGTGGCTAGGCGCAACAATAAAGCAGCACTGTATGCTGCTTTTTTAACCATATATGACTTGTGACACGTATAAAACGATCGGTATTGTAATGACACTCAAAACTGTACTAAACAATGTTGCTGAAGAGACAAATTGTGGTTCTGTGTCATATTTTAACGCATACATTGTTGTATTCGCAGCTGTAGGCATTGCAGATAAAACAATCATGATTTGCTTTAATAAATCATCAATGGGCAAAATAAGTGTAAATGCAAATGCAATGACAGGTGATAAAAACAATCGAATTCCTAAAGATAATGATAATGGGGCTAAATCCAGTTTTTTAACTGATATTTTAGCTAACTGCATACCCAGGATAATCATAATTGTCGGTACAGCTGCATTCCCTACCATTGAAACGGCTTCCATAAATGTTCCTTCAATTGGTAGCTGAGAAAAATGAAAAACAATACCTAGCAGCGCTCCGTATACAATTGGAACTTTTACAACTTCTTTAAGCGCAATTTTTACTCCCCCACCATTTGGTGAACCTTTTGCTGCATAATAAATCCCAACGGTACACATTAATAATTGTTGAATAACCATTAAGATTACCGCATATCGCAACCCCGTTTCTCCGAAAGCAAAGAAAATCAGCGGCGTTCCATAGTTTCCGTTGTTCATAAATGCACTGGCAAGAATCATTCCACATGTCTTTTTCAGCGAATAGCGCTTCAAAAAAGCAATTCCATAGATGACTAAAATCAAACAAAAAGCTAGCCCAATTGTATAAATAGCCATCATAAGATAATCAAATGAAAAGTCTGTAGAATAAAATGTCTCAAAAGCAAGGAAGGGAAGCATTAAGTAAATGGCCATCATAGATAATGGCTTAGTATCAAATTTAAGTAACTTTTCCCCTACAAAACCTATGCCAAAAATAAAAAATATCGGGATTAGAACCACTACAAATTCCATTTGCTCACCTTTTCTACTAAAATATGTATAAAGTAATATTGCACATGTACTTAGGATATTCCGGTTAATAAAAGATAATGAGCGTTATACCCCCTTTATCTCAACACCGTTTTCCTGAAGAGTATTGTATATCAATCGGGCAAATGAAGCAGCATATTCACCATCTCCATGAATACAAATCGTATCTGCCTTTATTGATACTTTTTCTCCATTCGTAGCAACCACTTTTTGCTCCAGAACCATGGTTAAAACCTGTTTAATAGCCAATTCATCTTTTTTAATTAATGCATTTTTTTCTACACGAGGTGTCAGCATTCCGTTTTTTTTATATGTTCGATCTGCAAATACCTCACTCGCAGTTCGCAATCCTAGTTTTTCACCTGCTCTAATTAATTCACTTTCAGAAAGTCCATATAAAATTAGCTCTGGATTTACTTTATATACTGCCTCTGCTATCGCCTCGGCAAGCTTTCTATCTAGTGCCGCCATGTTGTAAAGAGCACCATGTGGTTTCACATGATGTAAAGTCCCACCCTCTGCCGTAACAAAACCTGATAGTGCACCAATCTGATACACGACTAAGTCAAATGCCTCTTCGGGTGAAATCGAAATATTTCGTCTTCCGAATCCTTTCATATCCTCAAAGCCGGGATGCGCTCCTATTTTGACAGAATATTTTTGTGCCAGTTTCACTGTTTTTCTCATTGTTGCTGGATCACCTGCATGAAAACCACAGGCGATATTTGCTGAACTTATAAAATGAATAATTTCTTCATCCGCGCCTATTTTATATGCTCCAAAGCTTTCACCCATATCACAATTTATATCTATTTTCATTTATAAGACCTCCTTATAGCTAAGGCTATTCCTATTTTTAACTGTTTAATCTCTTTTTCTCTTTGTAAAAGTAAATGTTGAGCCTCTAATACTGATACTTCCTTAAACCTTACGAGCTCACCAGGCATCACCTGTGACATTAAAGGTAAATCCACACTTATGACATACCCGATTTTAGGATAACCGCCAATTGTCTGGTGATCAGACATTAGGACAATCGGTTGCCCATCATTCGGCACCTGAATTGTTCCCATTGGCACGGCCTCAGAAAGCAGGTTAAGTTGTGATGTAACATCAAGTTTTGCACCTGATAATCGATAACCCATTCGATCTGATTGTGGTGTAACTTTGTAAGCCTCTGTTAGAAACTCTTCTTGAGATAATGAAGAAAACATTGAAAATTGTGGACCTTTTATGATTCTCAAAGTTGGATTTTTGTGATTGGTAGTTCTCTTATGAGTGGGAATCGTCCAATTTACAGATTGAAAAGGAGTTGAATGCTCTTCTCTTCTAAGTGACCCAATTATGGCCCGAGCGAATAAACTTTCTTGCTTTCTCTGGTTAAGACGATCTCCTTCTATCAATGCCCTACCATGTATCCCACCTATTTTGCCTCTAATATATGTACTCCTGCTATTCATAACAACCGGAACATCAAATCCACCTGCAACTGCAACATAACTGCGACATCCATTTTTGGGACGACCAAATGTTAAACAGCTTCCTTTTTTCACAAGCACAGGCCTCCATAATGGTACTCGTATATTATCGATTTTTGCAGATAAATCTGCACCACAAATTGAAATGAGATAATCTTGTTCGAACATAAGACTTGGCCCAATGACCGTTAACTCTAATACAGCCTCATCTTCCGAGTTTCCGACCATGATATTGGCCAACCTGGCCGCTGCATCATCCATTACTCCTCCAACAACCACACCATATTGCTGGAATCCTTTTCTCCCCAAATCTTGAATCGTTGTTAAAAGCCCCGGCTCAGTTACCTTTATCGCCATGTATGATCTCCTACCTCCCAGTCTTCAAACTTCTCAGGTGTGATTTGTACAAACCGAACGATATCTCCTGCTTTTAATAAACTTGGCTGTGCCTGGTACTGGTCAAAAAGTTTTATGGGGGTTTGTCCGATTAATTGCCATCCTCCCGGGCTATCAATAGGATATATTCCTGTTTGCTCGCCTCCGATCCCAATACTACCTGCAGGAATATTCACTTTTGGTGTATCTTTACGTGGAGTCGCAATTGTTTGCGACATTCCTCCTAGATAAGGAAATCCCGGAGCAAAACCTATCATATAAACTAAATATTCTGTATGAGTATGTATTTCAATAACTTCCTGCTCTGAAAGATTATGATATGCAGCAACATATGATAAATCCGGACCATATTTTTCACCGTAGCAAACAGGTATTGTTACAATATTTGACGGAAATTCATTTAGTTCATTTTGTCTTGAAAGTTGTTTTTTTAGTATGGTCACAACTTCTTCATATGGTGATACTGATTTCATTTTAATTGGATCATAATAAACGGTTACGCTTGTATAGCCCGGAACCACTTCAACCATTCCATCAAAAGAATTTCCCATTAAATATGAGGAGAAATGGCGAATTTGACTATGTGTTTGTCTGTTTATTTTATTGTTAAATACGACTGCAACAGCATGATCCCCTTGTGGAAAAAATGTCACTTCCTCCATTTTCATTCACACCCTTCCCATATCATCTCGTTATTTATAGTTTACCATTTCTTACGCATAAGATTATTTAAAAGATTCTGAAATTCAATATGTTCTATAAAATGTTATTTTAATTGATACCTTTTAGGGAAATCTATCCATGAAAAAGTGAAGCCCTTTCAAAAAAATATGTAAAAAGCTTTGACATCTGATTAAAAATAATGTAAATTACCAAAGGGACGAACATTTTAAAACGAATTTAAATCAATATTCGTGTTTAGGGGTGTATAACATGGAAAATGTATTTGATTATGAAGATATTCAATTAATTCCGGCTAAGTGTGTGGTAAACAGCCGTTCTGAATGTGATACGACAGTAACTTTAGGTGGACATAAATTTAAGTTACCAGTGGTACCTGCTAATATGCAGACAATTATTGATGAAAAAATTGCTGTATATTTAGCGGAAAATGGCTATTTTTATATTATGCATCGTTTCCAACCGGAAACACGCATCTCATTTATTAAGGATATGAACTCACGCGGATTAATCACTTCTATTAGTGTTGGTGTGAAGGACGAAGAATACGATTTTATAAGACAATTGGCTGAAGAACAACTTTCACCTGATTTTATTACAATCGATATTGCCCACGGTCATTCAAATGCAGTTATTAATATGATCAAGCATATAAAAGCTCATTTACCCAAAAGCTTCGTCATTGCAGGAAACGTCGGAACTCCTGAAGCTGTTCGTGAACTTGAAAACGCTGGGGCCGATGCTACCAAAGTAGGAATTGGACCTGGTAAAGTATGTATTACGAAAATAAAGACTGGTTTCGGTACAGGTGGTTGGCAACTTGCAGCACTTCGCTGGTGTGCAAAAGCCGCAACAAAACCTATTATTGCTGATGGAGGTATTCGTACTCATGGTGATATCGCAAAATCAGTTCGTTTTGGAGCATCAATGGTGATGATCGGGTCATTATTTGCAGGTCATGAGGAATCACCGGGCCAAACGATTGAAAAAGACGGTAAACTTGTGAAAGAGTACTTTGGATCAGCTTCAGAATTCCAAAAAGGTGAAAAGAAAAATGTAGAAGGTAAAAAAATGTACGTGGAGCACAAAGGAGCCCTGCAAGATACACTAACAGAAATGGAACAAGATCTTCAATCTTCTATTTCATATGCGGGCGGAACGAGCATAGAGGCAATTCGACACGTTGATTATGTTGTTGTAAAAAATTCGATTTTTAATGGTGATAAGGTATTCTAATCTTTTTAGAGGGACTGATTTAACAGGTCCCTCTTTCATTTGAATTAAGCCTTTCTCAATTTCTTCTCATCATTCACTCACTTCTTTAACCCTTCCTACAATACCTGATTCCAGCATTACCTTTATACCATGAGGATGTACTGCGGAATTTGTTAATATTTTTGAAACTATGCCGTCTGTTAATTTTCCTGATCGTTGGTCTTGCTTTTGTACGACTTTTACTCTAGCACCAATTTGTATATCAGCACGTTTTGTTCCCTTCATACCTTTCCACTTCCTTTTGTATATACTAGTATAGAAAACAGCCTCTTTTTCTAAGTATGACTCAACTCACTAAATTCGTATTGTGGCAATGTTACCCGAAATGTCGTTCCATTCTGACTGCTTTCTAGAACAAAAATTTCGCCGCGGTGTTCAAAAATTACTTTCCTGACAAACGGGAGACCAATTCCCATTCCTAATTCTTTTGTAGAGATAAATGGATCAAAAATACTTTCCCATCGATCTTTAACTATCCCATTTCCACTATCAGAAATATCAATAATTATCTTATCGGCAACAATATCTGTTTTTATTGCAATATTACGCTTTGGATTAACGTCATCTATTGCTTCACAACTATTTTTTATAAGATTAATAAAAACCTGCTTTAAATAAGTAGAGCTTGCAAATGCCTTAAGCGGTTTATATTTTTGTTCAAAGCAAATATCTATTTGCTTCTCTTTTCTTAACTCTGTCGTAAAATCAATCGCTTCTTGAATAATTTGATTTAAGTCTGCATCATTAAACTCAACAGCTTTCTTTTTTATGTATTCTGAGTAATGATGTGTTAATTCTTCTAGTTGACTTGTACCTAATTGAATCATGCTCACGTGATTTTTACTTTGCTTTGGTAAATCTGCCGTTTCTGCAACCATCTTGGAATAACCTTTTATTATTTGAATATTATTTTTCACTTCGTGAATAAGGCTTGTCGAGAGATTTCCCATATAATCAAGCTTCTTTTGACGCTCTATCAATAAATTATAATTTATGGTAACAATATTATTCATTTTCACAAAAGAAAAAATAATACTCGATGAAAAAATAATAACCCCAATACTGCTAATGACTGCACCTGTACCAGGTATGAAGTTCAAAAATCCGGTTAGTAATAAAAACATGGAACAATATGAAAAGGTTCTTAAAAATGCTTTTAAGGACGCATTTTGAATCCCTCTACAAATAATTACGACAATGATGAGTAACAAAAGGACTGTACCAGTGTGTAAAAGGTACAGAAAATGATAATCTCCGTAATCAGGAAAATAAAGACTAGTATTTGGATCAGCAATTTGAACAACCCTTAGCCCTTCAATTCCCCATTTTGTCCAGTTAATTGCATAGATTCCCACACTCCAAACAACTAAACCCCAAAATATTTTCAGATTAAAAAAAGATTGAAAAAAATTATATCCTGTTTTATTTTTTATATTCGGTGTGTGCTTGTTAAGCAAAAGATAAATTAAATAGAATATAACAGGTACAACACCAGTTGTGCCAATTCGAAATAAACGGAATAAATTCAAAATCCATTCCTCCGGGATAATCCCTTTTAAATAGAGAACCCCGATATCCATTTGCCACAATGTAATAGAACACATAAATAACAACAAGGCTATTCCCAATTGTGATCCTTTATATATCCTTGTTACATTCACTGCCAGAACTAATGGCAGCAATCCAATTGTAAATATTAATAATGACGTTATCACGTTGTCTCTTCCTTTTTGTACCTTTTAATGTAAGCCGAAGCATTATTGCCCCCATATCCATGATTTGTGATGGCTACTTCGTTTATTGGTTTGAAAATTGGCTCCATAACAATGTTCATCTCTTCATACCCACTTTTATCTGTACGAATAGTTGGCGGTATAAAGTTGTTATTAATGCTTAATAGAGATGAAATAACCTGAATGATCCCAATAGCCCCAAAAGGATTGCCAATCATACTTTTTATTGATGTAAAAGGTACAGTATGATTAAACAATTCTTTTGAAGCTTTTTTTTCAATTCTATCATTTATTTGAATGCCTAGAGCTTGGCTATTGACATAATCAGGTACCCTATTATTAACAGCTTCTCTTAAGGCCTTTATCATTTTATCACCTGATGCATCTAAAGAATAGATATGTACACCATCATTATTTGACACGATGTTGTCTATTTCCCCAAAAATATGCGCGCCTCTATGCAACGCATCGGAATCCCGTTCCAACACAATGACTCCAGCTCCTTCAGCCATCGCAAAACCTTTACTACTAGATTGAAAAGGAACAGCCCCCTCTTCTAAACTCTGATTGATCGGCAGAACCTTTGTTTTGGAAAATGAATAAAACGCTGCTTTGCTTATTGGACTGTCAACTCCACCAACAATAGCTATATCAATTAACCCGCTTTTTAAATAAACAATTGCATCCTGAATAGCTTCCAAGCTTGATGTACATCCAGTTGAAATTGTCTTGGTGACATCATTTCCACCTAAAAAATAAGATATCGATGAGGTAATACTATGATAGTTTCCTATGTGGCCAAAAGTTATCGGTATTTCTCTTTCATTATGTTGATTGGCATTCACCAATGCCCTTTGGAACTCATAATCTCCTATGTTTCCTACAGAAATACCAAAAAACACACCGACTTTCTTTTTTACAGTATTACCTATTTTTGCATAAGTTAGTGCTTCCTTTCCTGCAGCTATCCCTAACAGAGCTGTACGTGGTAATCTTTTATAGAGCTTATCTTTAGATGGTTGTAACGTTTGATTGTCTATTAAACCAACAATGGTAGATTTATGCTTTCCACTTAAATTTGTTACTATCTCCAGACAACAAGTTCCATTCTTTAAATGATGAAGAAATTGATCTATATTTGCAGTATTTGGTGCTTTTATTCCATATCCTGTCACAACCATCTTACTCATACTCTACCAACCTTTTAATCGTACTATTTTCCTATTATTATATAAGAAAAAGGAACGAAATCATAATATTAGGAAAGGTATGTGGAAAATTTAACTTTGTAATGAGGAAGAGTGAAAAGGAAAATAAACAGGCACCTTCAACTTGAAAACTGGGTAAGATAGGTATATGATAGGGGAAAGAACATATACTAATAGACGATTGGTGCTCTAACACCAACCGCCCTTATAAGCTTTAGTTACTCCGCATTGTAAAGTTGCGGTGGCTGAGGCAAGTAGAACACAGACTAGCTCCACTACCCTCATCGCCAAATGTCAGGGTGGGCTAGTCGTTTTTATTATTCCCGCTATTTCTTGTTGCGACAATAATCGAAACGACCAAAGCAGCAAAAGCAATCATTGTATCTAATTCATCTCTTGTGATATACACGGCACCACCACCGATCTGCCTCGGGAGTACCACCGCTGCCCATACCCAGCATTGTAACTTTCTAAATTATACCATATGAAATTCAAAAACTTTTTATCAACCTATTTATTACTCAAAATCACATCTTTTGTCTTAGTTTCAGGATCGAATAAAATGCAAATGCCATCTTATAAAACAAAACGCTGCAAGATAATATAATGCTGAATACCATATGTTCCATTCAAAGTAATGGATAAAATCTGTATAAGCCAATAAACTTTCAAATAAAAGGGAAAAAATTAACCAGTACACACAATATACAATAAAGCGTTTCATTGTCTTTGGCATAAAATTCAAGAAGATAATTCCATATGATGCACCTAATGTGAGTTCAATAATATGGACACTAAGCTGGACACCATCACCATTTAATTCATACAACCTAAAGTATAAACTGAGGACAATATCTGAACTTAAGTTAATGAGTGCCACAACAAACCATGAAATATATATTTCTATTTTCGTTAAATGTTTTGGCATAAAACGGATAATAACAAGATTAATAAATAGAGAAAGATACGGTAGAAGCCACCACATTTTCATCACCAACTTTAATCATACTTTTACAATTATGATCATCTCTTTATTAAAATATAGGTATCTCCAAAAAAAAATCTTCTAAGGGTCCAATCCTTAGAAGATTTTTTTATTATCGTATTTGTCCTGAACCGTAAATATAGAATTTACTGGATGTTAATGCTTGTAATCCCATCGGACCTCTTGCATGTAATTTTTGCGTGCTGATTCCAATCTCAGCACCATAACCAAACTCAGACCCATCTGTAAAACGAGTTGAAGCATTATGATATACAGCTGCAGCATCTACCTTATTCAAAAACAATGTAGCATTCTGTTTATTTTCAGTTACAATGGCTTCAGAGTGATTTGTACCATATGTGTTGATATGCTGAATAGCTTCATGAACATCCTTTATTACTTTCACACTTACTGATAAAGCAAGATATTCAGTATACCAGTCTTCCTCAGTAGCTAACTTGGCCTTTTCAAACCCATTCGCCACTTTATCATCTCCGAAGATCTCAACTTGATGTTCATCTAATTTTTCAAGTAAACTTTTCCCGTATTGTGAAAACCAATTTTCTTCTACTAAAATTGTCTCAATTGCATTACATACAGAAGGACGCTGTGTTTTACCGTTTATGACAATATTTTCAGCCATTTGATCATCAGCAGTTTCATCAATAAATATATGGCAGTTTCCGGCACCAGTTTCCAGGACCGGAACTGACGCTTCCCTTACAACAGTATCAATTAAATTCTTTCCACCGCGTGGAATTAGTACATCTAAATACTCCTTAAGATGAAACAGCTCCTTCGCTGTTTCTCTGCTTGTATCTTCAATTAATTGAACAGCATTGACCGGTACAGAACTGTTCTCAAGTGCTTGATGAATCGATTGAATAAGAGCTTGATTTGAATAGCTCGCAGAAGAGCTTCCTCTTAAAATGACCGCATTTCCTGTTTTTAAAGCAAGTGTTGCTGCATCTACTGTTACATTTGGACGTGCTTCGTAAATCATTCCGATTACACCGATCGGTACTCTTTTTTTCTTGATAAGCAGTCCATTTTCTTTTTCAATTGTTTCAATTGTTTCTCCAATAGGATCTTTGAGATCAATTAATAAACGAATTGCCTCAGCTATATCGAGTATTCTCTTTTCGTTTAGCATAATTCGATCTAAGATACTTTCAGTTAGACCATTTTTCTTTCCAGCTTCTAAATCTTTTCTGTTCTCTTCAATAATCATACCTTGGTCAACTAAAAGCTGATCAGCTATTTTAGCTAATGCCTCATTTTTTTCTTCGGTTGAAATATCTACCAATGAAAAACTTGCTTCCTTTGCTGCTTTTCCTTTTGCAAGTACCTCACTCATAACCTTTCCTCCTCTACGCTTTTACCCATTTATTTCGATGTATCACCACAATTGATGATATAACATCATCTTTGTTTAACTCTTCACTTCTTTTCCCCATTGCATCCTTTAGTTCTTCTGATGAAAAAAGCACTTCACCTTTACCAAGTAAACCTTGTGGCCCAACTACTTCTACAACGTCATTTTTTTCAAATGTACCTTTAATGTCATAGACTCCAGCTGGAAGGAGGCTTTTCCCTTTATATACAAGGGCATCTTCTGCACCTTGATCAACATAAATAGTACCTGAAATTTCTGAATGGAGCGCAATCCATTGACGACTGTTGTTTACAGCTTGAAGTCCTTCATTCCCTATATATGTGCCGTCTCCATTGCCAAGCATAATATCCACAAGCTTATTTCTGCCTTTGCCAAGACCTATAAACACTTGTACACCTAATGAGAGTGCTGTTTTAGCAGCCATTAACTTGGACTTCATGCCACCTGTACCAACCTTTGAACCAGATCCTCCTGCAACATCCAGCATGTCTTCTGATACATCTGGAAGAAAATCTATTCTTTTTGCGAATGGATTTTTATTTGGATTTGAATCATAAAGTCCGTTAATATCTGTTAAAATAATGAGCTGATCCGCATGAACGAGTCCACTTACAAGTGCTGAGAGCATATCATTATCACCAAAAGTAAGCTCCTCAACAGAAACAGTGTCATTTTCATTAATAATCGGTAATATACCACGCTCTAGTAATTCTGTTACAGTTGCATAGGCATTTTTATACCGATCTTGTTTTGAAAAGTCATTTCGAGTAAGCAGAATTTGAGCAGGAACAATATGATGATAACTGAATTGTTCAATATAAGATTGAACCAACAAGCTTTGCCCCACAGCTGCTGCTGCTTGCTTTCCTTTTAAGGTAATCGGTCGGGAAGGATATCCTAAGCGGGCAAATCCAGCAGCTACCGCACCTGATGATACAAGTAACACTTCATGCCCCGCCTCTCTGAGTGCCGCAACAGCTTCAACATGATCTGTGAATTTTTCCTGATCGATTTGTCCTTTTGCATTTGTTAAGGAGCTGCTCCCAATTTTGACAACAATTCGCTTCTTATCCATATCTTCTTCCTCCATTTGAAGTTGCAAGCAATAACAAAAGCGCAAGCGCCTTGATCAGCCTCGGGCAAATAAGACGCAAATGAATAGAAAACGTTCTTTGTCTTCAATTCATTTGTGGCTAGACCCTAGAGGGGCTAGGCGCTGGAGCTGGATGTCTCGCACTTACCCACAGTTCAAAGAATTTTATAGTTTCCTAAGCAATAAAAAAGCTCCCATCATCCTTAAGAAATAAGGACGAAAGGAGCTTAGCTTCCGTGGTACCACCTTGATTGGATATGAAGTAATATACATTCACATCCCACTTTACCCTTTTTAACGCCAGGGGTGCGCCTATGTTTTCATAGGACTCAAGAGGTAGGTTCAACGGGCTTTTATATGAAGTCTTTCAGCTTATAAACTTCACTCTCTGTGATAAAAGATACCGTATACTAGTCCTCTATAAATACGTTCACTGTGATTTTTATTTATTATGCCGAGTATTTCACCGACTGTCAAGACTGATTATGTAATTATTTTTCATTTGTCACCAACATAATTTTGTTCCATTTTCCATACTTATAATAACCAAATGCAATTACACTGCTAATGACAAAACTAAGACCCATTCCAACTGCAATTCCTTGTTCTCCTAGCCATTTTGAACATAAATACGACAACGGATATCTAAGTATCCAAAAAGAAATAACATTTAAAATTAATACCTGAAACATAGCACCAGCTGCACGAACTATTCCATTTAAAATAAAATTAATTCCGAGAAATGGATAGAAAAAAGCTATTACGATTAAATAATTAGTCCCGAATTGTACGGCTTCTTTTTCACCGATGAAAAGTTTTATTCCCCATTCAGCAAAGAGCACCACAACCGTGCTTATTAGAATCATAATCATTAAATTAAATATAACACCATACTTTGCAATATCATGGACACGCTTCCACTGGTTTGCACCAATATTTTGTCCTGCCATACTATTAACTGCTGTCCCAAGAGCCATAGCAGGTAGCATAATCAGACTATCAAGCCTCTGGGCTGCACCAAATCCTGCTACAACATCATTGCCAAAGGAGTTGACCACACTCATAATGGCCATTACACCTGCTGAAATCACAGTCATTTGTAAGCCTGAAGGCAATCCGAGCTTCATAATTGTTGCCACTTCATCACCGGAAGGCAGCTTTGGTTTTATAAAAGGAACTAACTCTCTTCTTAAAGTATCCCAAACTCCATAGAGAAAGGAAATTCCCTGAGAAAGAATCGTTGCATAGGCAGCGCCGGCAATGCCGAGCTCGAACACGTAAATGAATAACGGGTCTAATAGTGCATTTAAGACTACTGCAATCATTACATAGCGGATCGGTGTCTTGCTATCACCAAGTGCTCTAAGCACAGTGCTAATAAAGTTATAGCCAAATAAAAATAGAATTCCTATGAAATTAATTTGTAAATAATCCGCAGCATCCGGAATCATTGTTGCAGGAGTTAACATCCATATTAAAATCTGCTCTGAAAAAAAATACCCTGCTATCCCTAAAAACACAGATAAGGCAGTTAACACGACAACAAAGGCATTAAGATAGTTTTTTAGCCCTGTATCATTTTGTTTACCCTTTTGCTGAGATAAGATTGTAAGAGTCGCATTATTAATACCGATGATGAATGATAAAATTGTAAAAATGACCGTACTTGAAACAGCGATTGCTCCTAAAGCATTGGCACCTAACAAGTTTCCTACCCATAAGCTATCTATAAATTGATATGAGATCTGAAGCAGATTTGTTAGCATAATAGGAAGGGAAAACGTCCACACCTGCTTCATGATGCTTCCACTTGTAAAATCTTGTTTCATCTTGTAACTTCCTCTCATGTTGAATCAATGATTCAACATTTTGTTGCTATTATGTTATCACAGCCTGTAATGAACATGCACAAGGTATGTTTTACGCATAAAAAAAGGATCCTTTCGATCCTTTTTTAGTCTGCTTGGAATTTATCTACGATTCTACTGCTTTATCTTCGATTTCTGGAATTTATCAACGATTTTGGAGATTTATCTTCGATTCTTGATATTTATCAACGATTTTTAACATATTTCTTCGATTAGACTTTTCTCGACAAACTCCGACTATTTCTCCTTCATTTTATGAATACCCGCTAAATAACTATCGAGCAATAAATGCAAGCTTTTATCAAGCTCTAATGGAAGTCCAAATCCTCCCTTTTGTTCCAATGATGAAAAGCCATGAAGAATACTGCGGAGTCCTCGTACAGCATGAATAACTTCATCGTTTTCCAATCCATATCCTCTTAAGATTTGTACAGTTAAATCTACAATTTTGCCGCCGGCTTTTTGTATTTCATGGTCTTCAGGTTCAGCGGCTTGTAAGGTTAACTCATAGATCCCTCGGTGTTCCCGAGCAAAAGCAACATAGGCATCTGCCACTGAATGTACCGCTTCATCTTTCGCTTTACCAATTGAAGCGTGTGCTAGCCTATCATATAAAATGTCTAAACCATGTACAGCTAACTTTTTCCGAAGTCCTCCTAGTCCTTCAATATGATTGTATAATGAAGGTGGACGTATATTTAATTTTTTAGCTAGTGATGCTAATGTGACAGAAGCTAATCCTTGCTGATCGGCTAATTCAGTTGCTGATTGTAAAATTGTATGCAAATCCAACCCCATCCTCGGCATTTCCCTCTCCTCCTACGTTCTTATTTTTTGTTCCGCTTCTTCGATCGCGCGAAGGATTGCTTCTTTTGGCTCCACGATCATCTCCCCATGACCAACAGCCAGCAATTTCGGCTCAAGTGCCACTATTTTCTTTACACTTTCAAGAGCCATTTCTTTACTCCATGTTGCCATTGCCGGAAATGGAAAAAAGGGACGAAGCTGTCCGCTTACCGCAATTCCTCCTCTTGTTTGGATCGCATCCCCGACTATGATTGAATGATCTCTTGTATCGAAAAAAGATATGGAACCAGGCGTATGGCCGGGTGTTGCAATGACTACAAGAGAACCTATTTGATCACCTTCATGTAAGAGCTGATTTGGTTGCAGGTTGATATTTTTTGGAATTCCACCTTTAATAGGTGTTTGCTGCTCGTGAGGTTCAAGCTCCCTATCCCCTTTTAATAATCTGCTGTCTCTCCTTGAAATGGAAATAGGTATATCCGGGAAAGCTTTATTCAACTCAACAAGCGAGCCAACATGATCTCCGTGGGCATGAGTAATCAGGATATGTTTTAATGGTTTACCAATTTCATTTATGACCTTTACGATTCCTTTAAAACTACTTGGGATTCCGGTATCAATAAGTGTAATGCTCGCTTGTTCTTCAACAATATAGCAATTCACTGGAAAAAACCCCTGCAAAAAGATTAATTGGTATATATTCCTATCCCTTACAATTTTCATCTTCACATCTCCCTGAATTATCATTAGTTTTAATGCTAATGCTATTAGTTTTAATATAAACTAATCACATTAGTTTTCACAAGCCCTTTTTTAAAGAGGTGTATCACAATAGAGTGATACACCTCACATGAAGATTTGACCATTTTAATCCCTTCCCTTATTCAACTCAACATATATCTATTTCTTTATTTCACATGACTTTCTTTCAATAAATTTTGTCGGGATCGTTATCCTCTTAGGTAGCGTATTTGGCATTTTTATCTTCTCAATTAAGCAATTTGTTGCTTCAAAACCTAGTTGATAGATACATATATCAACAGATGTGATCGGAGGTTTGGAGTGTTCAGATAACATAAGGTTATTAAAGCTGACAATTGAGATATCTTCCGGTACACGAATGCTTATTTCCTCTAGGTAACTAATCATTTCATAAGCAATTAAATCATCCTGTGTTACAAGGGCAGTTGGTGGTGATGGTAACGACATAAGAGAGTGAAGGGCTTCCCTTCCATTTTCCTTAATGTATTCCTCATGAACCATATACTTTTCATTAAACGGAATGTTTGCCTCTTCTAAGGCCAGCTTATATCCATTTAGTCGATCAATTGTCACAACAAAATTAAGGCTGCCTCCAACAAACGCAATATTGTGATGACCAAGATTGATAAGATACTTTGTTACTTGTTTTGTACTGTAAATATTATCATTATCAACAAATGAGATGCGTTCTTCATTCTCATATGGCCTTCCAACTACGACGAATGGAAAATTCGATTGCTGTAAGAAGTTCATCGTCTTGTCATTCACTCGCGAATATAAGAGTACCACACCATCTACCCTTCTACCCTGTACCATTGAAGTTACTTCATTATATATTTCATCCTCTGTTGAACCTGTCGAAAGATATATACCATACTTATTAGCATGTGCACTCGTACTAATCCCTCTTAATACCTCCGGGAAGAAGGGATTTTGAAATGCATGAAAGGCAGAGTTCGGCATGATGACACCAATTGCTTGTGTACTTTTCGCTGCTAAGCTGCGAGCTTGAAAGTTTGGGTGATATCCCAATTCCTCCATTACTTCACGAACTCTTTTCTTTGTTTTTTCACTAATACGCGGGCTATTTGCAATAACTCTTGACACTGTTGAAGGTGCTACATTTGCTTTTTTTGCAACATCTTTTATTGTAACGATCATTGTTGCCTCCTTACCAATTGCAGGCGTTTTTTATTTTAACGGATTATCCGTATATTCACACCATATCTTGCTTCTATCATAATACGTAAAGAAGGATTATGGGAACGCCTTCGGTAAATAAGTTTTCTAAAAAGTTGTATTTTTAAAGATTGTTACCTTCTTTTCAAGTTATTTTACCGCGCCTTCAGAAATCCCTCCTATAGAAAAGGAAGATTGATAGACTTTAAACCTGCAAAACTTAAATGAAAATAAACTGCCAAATGAAATCTAAGATTAATTCGCCAATGAGGTTAGGTATATTTTTAATACAAAACAAAAAAGTGCAGATTTTTAAAAAATCAAAAGGGACCATCATTGGCCCCTTAACCAGATTATACATCCATTTTAGGAGGTTCCTCCAACCAGCCATTTGAAATCATAATCGAAACTCCTTCTCTCATGTACTCATATGTATCTTTACCAAAAATTCCAAATTTCATGTTGAGATCTCTACGCATACTAAATCCCGTACCGAAGCCTTCTCCACCAATACTGAAGTTACTTAAAAGATAAGCACAATACATCATAAGCTTATCTGAAAAAGGGGCAACAGATGAATTGGTTGTTCTTCCTCCAGACGGTATGTTAGGCTGAATATCATTTTGGAGAAGTATTTTTTCTGTTTCTGATATCATTTCTTTCGAAAGTTCCTTCCCTTTTAAGAAGTATTTTTTCACCTCTTCATCCTTTGCACATTGAGAAAATCCTTCCATCAATTTCATTCCGATTACATTTGTTTCGATGCCATGATATAAGAAACCAAACTCCACAACAGTCAATTGCCTTTTTTCTCCAAATAAATGAGATCCTTTAAGATAACCCTTATCTGTTACAAAACTAGTTGATTTAGGCAAATTCACTGTAATCGGTTTTTGAAGAATACCCTCCTCCAATAGAAATTCGGTAAAGTGCCCAAAATAAATTTGTGAAAGATCACTAAGCTCCTTATAAAGCTTTATAAGGTCCTTACGATATGACAATATAATGTGGAGCGTGTACATCCCTAAACTAATTTCCTTTAAAATGCGGCTAAACATAATATCAAAGCCCTCACTAAACAATGCTGGTGCATCTAAATTGATATCCTCACTTGAAAATGCTGCGGGTACAACTGTCCCTTCTTTTTGAATGAGTTCTTTCATTTCTTCTACTTTTGAATTAAGTTTTCCATGTAAGCCTGTTAATAGTTGTTTTGCTTTTTTATTATCTGATGTATGTATAAAATGTTCCAAGAATCTTAAGATCATTGTTTTTTTATGATAGGTCACCCATAACGCACCAAATTCGGATGCACCAATTTTTGATTTATTATTCATCATAACAAACCTCCTATATGCAGACATTAAGAATAGTTTGCAATTGTATCTATATAAATATGCAGATTATTTACACCCTTAAAAAATCAAGCTTCTAACTAGATAAAGGTTCAATCGCCTAATGATAGGGAATAGTAAGAAAAACAGATATAGGAGGAGTAATTCATGTCACAGCGTCCGGATTACATAAAATGTACATGCTTAAACGAATACGATCCACTTAAAAAGGTAGTGCTTTGTCCACCAGATTATATGACAATTAAAGAACCTATTAATGAAACTCAAAAACAATATTTAAAAGAAAATATTGATACAGAGTTAGCTAAAAAGCAGCACCAGGCATTGGTCCAAACTCTACGAGATCTCGGAATCGAGGTTCATTTACTAACCCCTCATAAAAAATTCCCAGAGCAGGTGTTTACTCGTGACATTGGATTTACATTAGGACAACAGGTTTTTGTTGCCGATATGGCACATGATTTACGGGTCGGGGAAGAAAAGGAATTTATTACTTATCTTGAGAAAGAAGAAATTACGTACACAAATCTTATTGGAGATATGATTGAAGGTGGAGATGTTTTTATTGATGGAAACACCATTTTTGTTGGAGTTAGTAACCGAACAAATGTAGATGCAATTCAGCATTTGCAGACCCTTTTGCCAACGTATGAAGTAATCGCTATTCCTTTTACAGATAAATACCTACATCTTGATTGTGTGTTCAACATTATCTCACCAAATGAGGCCTTGATTTTCCCTGGTGAAATGAGCAAAGAAAAACATCAATTACTTGCCTCACGATATGATCTTATTGAAGTTTCAGAGGAAGAGCAAGCGACATTAGGAACTAATATTTTATCGATTGGTAACAAGCGGATATTAAGCCTGCCGATTAATCACCGGGTGAACAATAAGCTTAGAGAGCGTGGATATGAAATCATTGAAGTGGATATAACGGAGATTATTAAATCAGGTGGAGCATTTAGATGCTGTACATTACCATTGTTAAGAGGGTAAAAGTTTAGGGCAGTCATTTTATTGACTGCCCCTTTTTTCATCATATTCCTTAGAAATCAAAATGATCCGGATCCGGTCCAACACGCTTATTCTCATTTAAGGAATCTATCTTCTCCATATCCTCTTTTGTTAATTCAAAATCAAAAATGGATGCATTTTCAATGATTCTGTGTTCTTTTGTCGATTTCGGAATTGTGATCACACCGTTTTGAAGATCCCAACGTAATATAATTTGTGCAATTGATTTTTGATATTTAGCAGAAATACTCTGTAAAGTGTCGTTGTCCAGCAACTCACCTTGCATTAATGGTGACCATGCTTCAAGCTGAATCTCATGTTTTTGACAAAATTCTTGAAGCTCCTTTTGAGTTAAACGCGGGTGATACTCTACTTGATTAATCATCGGTTTAATTTCAGCGCTTTTCATCAAATCTTCAAGATGATGAATTTGGAAATTGCTAACACCAATTGCTTTTACTTTTCCTTGTTTATAAAGAGTTTCTAACGCTCTCCATGCATCTTTGTATTTACCTTCAACAGGCCAGTGAATAAGATATAAATCCAAATACTCCAAACCCAGTTTTTGTAAGCTACTTTCAAATGCTTTTAATGTTAATTCATACCCTAGGTCTGCATTCCAAACCTTTGAGGTTACAAATAAATCCTGTCTAGAAATTTTTGCTTCTTTCAGCCCTTCTCGAATGCCTTCTCCAACACCCTCTTCATTTCCGTAAATAGCTGCTGTATCAATGCTTCGATACCCATGCTTAATAGCAGCTTTTAATGCATTCACCAATTCCGGACCTTCTTCTACTTTAAACACACCGATGCCAAACCAAGGCATTTTTACTCCATTATGCAAAGCTGTTGTTTCTTGTAAACCATTTATCATGAAAACATCCTCCAATTTAATTATTTGTACTCCCACCCACTCCACCCGTAAAAATGTGTCAATCTTGTTTTTCTAACAAACGACTCCATCCTGTTAAGATAACAGCACCCATAACCATGAACCCGCCAATCCATGCCGTATGAATCAATCCAATGGAATCCGTGATGATTCCTCCTACATAAGATCCGATCGCAATACCGGCATTAAATGCTGCAATATTAATCGCTGATGCCACATCTACTGCACTTGGAACAAATTTCTCCGCAAGTGTGACAACATGCACTTGTAAACCGGGAACATTCATAAAAGCAAGAAGTCCCATAAAAATAATCGTGATTAACCCGGCCGTTTTGAATGGTGCAGTAAATGTAAGAACAATAAGAATAATGGCCTGAACAATAAACATATAAAACAATGCCTTAAGGGGATTTTGATTTGCGAGTTTCCCACCTATGACATTACCGATTGCAATGGCAATCCCATAAACAAGCAAAATGACCGCCACAACACCCTCTTTAAACCCTGTCACATGTTGAAGCAATGGTGAAAGATAAGTAAAAACAACAAATGTCCCTCCATAGCCTAAGGCCGTTATAATGAATAAAAGTAAAAGACGGCCATTTGAAAGAAGCTTGAATTGGTCTTTGAAGGTTGTTCTTGCTCCCTTCGGTAAATCAGAAGGAACAAGGATACTATTAGCAATAAGAGCAATTATCCCAACCAATATGATGGCAAGGAAGGCAGCTCTCCATCCAAATTGCTGACCAATAAATGTTCCAAGCGGTACTCCGGTCACAGTTGCTACAGTTAGACCTGTAAACATGATCGAAATGGCACTAGCCCGTTTATTTTCAGGTACCAAATTAGCGGCAATCGTTGAACCAATTGACATAAAAACACCATGAGAAAAAGCTGAAATAACTCGGGCAAAAAGTAAAATTCCTACACTAGTCGAACTAGCAGCCAGGGAATTACCAACAATAAAAACAATCATAATCAAAAGCAGTAACGTTTTTCGTGACATACTAGAAGTTAAAGATGTAAGGATTGGAGCCCCAAACGTAACTCCTAATGCGTATAAAGATACAGTTAAACCAGCTGTTGTGACAGGTATGTGCAAATCCTCTGAAATAAGCGGCAATAATCCTACACTTATAAATTCAGTTGTTCCTATAGCAAAAGCACTAACCGCTAATGCCAGCAGCGCGAAAATGCTTCTTTTTTTATCTAAAGTCATTTAGTCTCCTCCTAAAATAGATACTATTGTATGATTCACCTTCTGCATGCAGACGATAAAATAAATGGTGAAAATCGATCGGCAAATGTTATTATGATATATACAATTCAAATTGAGAAGAACGCACTTTTAAGTACGATAGATACCAATAAGTGATATAGGTACTTTCTAGTGCCTATCATATTTATGGAGGAAAATATGCAAAAGAAAAAATACAATATCGGTGTTGAAGCTACTTTAGAAGTAATCGGTGGGAAATGGAAGTGTGTCATCTTGTGTCACCTTACTCACGGAAAAAAACGGACAAGTGAATTAAAACGATTAATGCCTAATATCACTCAAAAAATGTTAACTCAACAATTACGTGAATTAGAGGAAGATGGTGTCATTAATCGTATTGTATATCATGAAATTCCACCTAAAGTAGAATATGAATTAAGTGAATACGGTAAAAGTCTTGAACATATTTTGGATGCCTTATGTGCTTGGGGAGAATGTCATTTAACACAAGTTTACGGAGATAAAAATGAGGTTTTAGAAGAGAGTATACTAAATACCAAATAAAAAATCCCAAGCTTTAAAGAAGCTTGGGATTTTATATAAAGACCGCTCCATATCCCATCGCAGCTACAATAACCAAGGCTGGATGGACCTTTAATTTTTCCAATAAGAAAAAGCTTGCTACCACAAGAAACAAGGTTTGCCATATTCCCGTGTCTTGATAAGAAGTGAAGAAAAAGCCGTATGCCATTACCCCAAGTAAAACTGCGATTGTTGGACGAATAAAAGTTGTCATTCGTTTTACCTTAGGAGAGTCTTTGTATTTGTATAAAAACCCCAATAAGACAATCATTAAAATAAGAGACGGTGCCACTGTAGCAAAAATACCAACTAAGCTACCTAAAATACCACCTTGTTCGTAGCCAATATAACCGGCCATCTTTGTTGCAATTGGACCGGGCAAGGCATTTCCTAATGCAAGTACCTCACTAAACTCCCTAGCGTTCATCCATCCATAGCGATCAACAACTTCATTTTCAATCAGTGGGATCGAAGCTGGACCACCACCATACCCTAATATTCCCGGAATAAAAAAGGCAAGAAATATCTCCCAATAGATCAAGACGCATTCCCCCTCTCTACGTTGCTCTCTTCATCAGGTTTTTTATCTTTTATCATGACAGCAGCAATCAATAATACTACGATTAAAACAGCTGGATGTAGACCTAAAATCTCCATAAAAAGAAAACTACCACCTATAAATGCTATTGCTTTTATCCAGCCCATTGATGTTTGTGATTTTTTAAAAAAGTCCCATGTCAATGTTGCCAGCATAACTCCAACTACAGGTACTACTGCTGCTGTCATTCCTTGGACCCAAGGATAATCCTTTATAGAGGAAATCGTTGTCAATAAGACAATCATTAGAACAATCGTTGGAAGAATAGTGGAGAGTGTGGCATTAATAAGCCCCAATATCCCCCCTACACGATACCCAATATAACCGGCCATTTTCGTTGCAATTGGTCCAGGCAATGTATTTCCAAGCGCTAATACATCAGCAAACTCATCATCATTCATCCACTTATATTTATCGACTACTTCTTTATGAACAAGTGGAATTGATGAAGGTCCTCCACCGTACCCCAACATGCCCACTCGAAAAAATGCTAAAAATAATTGGAGGTGTTTCATTTCTTCTCACCCTTTACATATAATGTCATTTCTCTTCGGCACATACCTGCCAGGTACTTATTATCCCCCCTCTTCTATAAATTGTGCCCCTACAATAGGTATGGATCTTATTACTAAATTATGCGGATATTTTTTCGTTTGTTAATCAATAAAGTGATATCAACTTACAAACGAAACTATAATTTGATTATTTTGATTATATAGGATATCCCCCTTCATTTCTATACATTTTCCGAATAATACTCAAAATAAAAAGAGAATGCCAATGGAATCAATTTACCCGCATTCTCCACTACACACTTCTTTATAATTTCATCCCACTTCTGCTTTTAAAACGTCTAAGTAAAATATGGCTTTCAACTCTTGTGATTCCTTCTAGTGCATATAACTCATTATTGATAAACTTCTCTAATGCCTCGAAATCATCAACCAATACATGCATATGTAATGTACTTGGTCCTGTCATTTGATAACAGCTGGACACACAAGGATTGTCCGCAAGCTTTTGGGCAACTTCAACCAAATAGGCTGGTTCACAATCCACTTCAAAAAATGCCGAAACATTTTTCCCCATTTTTTCCGAATTGATCACAACACTGAATTTTTCAATCACGTCATGTTTTATCAGTTGATTTACACGTTCACGGACAGAAACTCTTGATAACTCAAGTTCCTTTCCTATATCCGAATAAGACATCCTGCCATTTATCGTGAGAAGCTCTAGTATTTTTCTATCAATGTGATCTATTTTCACTAAAAACCCATCCTTTAAGCATCATATAGTTTAAGTATAATGATTCAAGTATGGAGATAAAAGTGAAATATAAAGAAAAATAAGGGCTAAAGGGAAGGCGTACCTTTCATTGGACAGAAATAAAAATTTATTTTCGATTTTGGAGATTTATTTGCTATTCTGGAATTTTATTTGCTATTTATTAAATTTATTTACTATTCTCAAGATTTATTTGCGATTAGGGAAAATTCGACAAGTTTCACAACTTCTACATTACCTTCCAACCGCAGCCCCATCACTTCTCGGATCAACCCCACCGTGTACAAAGCCTTGATCATCGATTAAAATCGCATTTGCGTGACCCATTACCCCATCGAAATCTTCAACTTTATTGACAATATGACCAGCTTTTGATAATTGTTCCAGAACATTCAGGCTTACTCGACCTTCTATTTTTAATTCTTGAGTTTTCTTTCCCCATGTTCTTCCCCATACAAATCTTGGGGCACTAATGGCTGATTGAGGATCCATCCCATAATCAATCATTCTTGTGAGAATCGCCGTTTGGGTTTGAGGTTGACCTTCCCCACCTTGTGTTCCATAAAGGATTCTTGGCTTCCTATCTTTTAACGCCATCGCAGGCATTAACGTATGAAATGACCTTTTTTCAGGTTCAAGACAGTTCACATGAGAAGGATCTAAAGAGAAAAAGGAACCCCTGTTCTGCATGACAATACCAGAATCTCCTGCTACAATACCAGATCCAAATTCAAAATAAAGGCTTTGAATAAATGATACCGCATTTCCTTCCTCATCAATTACTGCGGCATGGGCTGTATCACTTCCAACTGATTCGGTTTCAATTTCACCTACTCTGTCGAATTGAATCCCTTCTGCCAATTCTTTTCCGTAAGATTTGCTTATTAACCTATCTAATGGGATATCATAAAACTGAGGATCTGTAAGATGCTTATTACGATCTTGAAAGCTTCTTTTTAATGCTTCAACTAAAACATGATAATAACGATAAGAACCTTCTTCAATTAAAGAGAAATCGAAATTTTCTAAAATATTCAGCGCCATTAACCCTACAAATCCTTGTGAATTTGGGGGTGCTTGATAAACGTCATAGCCCCTATAGGAGGTAGTGATTGGATCTATCCACTCTCCATAATGGTTTGAAAAATCATCTAAGGTTAAACGACTGCCCTTGTCTTTTAAGCTTGAGACAATACGCTCTGCCAGCTTTCCTTTGTAAAAATCATCTCTACCGTTTGTAGCTAAAATTTTTAATGTACATGATAAGTCTGTTTGGATAAAACGTTGAAATAGTTTAGGAGCTTGCTGATTTGGTAAGAATATTCGGGCCATATCTCCATCTTCCTTCAACATATCCGCTCTCTTTACAGTGTTTTCATGTTGATCAGGCGAAAGTGGAAACCCATTTTCGGCATAATCAATTGCGGGTTGTAATACTTCTTCTAATGATAATTTGCCATATTCTTTTAAGACCGCATCCCAACTATCCACCATTCCCGGAACCGTAATAGCACTCTCGATTCCCCTGGTTGGTATCGCTTCTTGCCCTTCATACACTTCTCGAGTCAGGTTTATTCCAGTTCGACCACTACCATTATAAACTTTCACTTTCTCTTCACTCTTACTGTATGTAACCCAAAATGAATCTCCTCCGAGACCGGTCATATGCGGGTACACAACAGCAAGACAAGCACTCACTGCTACTGCTGCGTCAAATGCATTCCCTCCTCTTTCTAAAATTGTGCTTCCTGCTTGTGATGCCAAATAATGCGGACTCACGACCATTGACTTAGTTCCCACGATTGTTTTGTTCACATTAAGTTCCTCCTATCTACTTACCGTATAAAAATGTTTTGTGATACATCTACTAATTGCTTACTATTTCTGTTACAACCGGCTTCACCCAACACCCATACGGAGTACTACCCATTACCCTGCCACTCTCATAGACCACATTCCCTCTATTAATAGTTCCGGTTATCACACATGGAAATGTATGCCCTAAATAAAGACTCTCCTTATGTTTTGCATAAAAATTATCTTCTGTAACAGTAAATGATTTACTTAGAGTGACAATAGCAAAATCTGCGTCTTTCCCTTCTTTTATTTGACCTTTTCGATCTGATATTCCAAATCGCTCAGCTGGATTTTGCGCTGTCCATTTTGCAACTGATTCAAAAGGAATTTCGTGTTTTACAGCTACCTCAATTATCGACATTAGAGTAAACTGACCGCCACTAATGCCTCCCCACGCTTGGAATAAATTATGAACCTTAGGATCTTTTAATTCATAAGGACATGGTGAATGATCTGACGAGATCATATCGATTTTTTGATCGATTAAGAGGTTAATTAATTTTTCTTGTTCATCTTTTTCACGAAGAGGAGGTGCACATTTAGCGACCGTTCCTCTTTCTCTTAAATCTTGATGGTTAAAAAGCAGATAATGCGGACAAGTTTCAACTGTTATATTTAACCCTCTTGCTTTAGCTTGCTGTATGATCTCTAGAGCTTCTGCTGAGCTTATGTGAACAAAATGAAGCGGACAGCCTGTGATCTCCGAATAGTAAATAGCCCGCTGTACAGCCTCGACCTCAGCCATAATTGGACGTGTTTCCAAATAATCATCCGCCGTAAACTTTCCTTCTTTATCTTTTTGTTCCTTGAGCCAATCGGTCATTGCAGCACTTTCAGAGTGAAGAGCCAAGACTTTACCAAGCTTCGCAATCTGTTTCATTCCATTTAGTAAAGTGATATCATCCACTGATTCAAATTCTTGATTACCCGTTGCTGAAAGAAACGCTTTAAACCCGATTACTCCTGATTCCGCTAATGCTTCCAGATCTCCTTCATTCCCCGGAACAAGTCCTCCCCATAGACTAAAATCTACAAGAGACTTTTCATTGCCAAGGTTCGCTTTTTTAAATAGTGCCTCCTCAGTTACGGTAGAAGGAATACCATTTAACGGCATATCGAAATACGTTGTACAACCACCTGCAGCCATCATCTGTGAGCCAGTGTGAAATCCTTCCCAATGCTCTCTTCCAGGTTCACTAAAATGCACATGTACATCAATCATACCTGGAAAAATGTATTGATTTGTTGCATCCCATATTTTTTCCGATTCATTCAATAGATTCTTGCCAAGAATATGTATCAATCCATCTTTAATTCCTATATCAAGTTGTTCTAAACCAGCGGGTAGTACCACATTTCCGTTTTTAATGATAAGGTCCATTTTTTCCATAAGAACAACTCCCTTTACAATTTTTTATATTCAATTATCCATTCCACTGAATCACTTGAGCGAATATTAAGAAAATTATTGCGACAACAAACCACATTGAAAATAACGGCAGATAGAACCGCACCCATTTTTGCCATGAAACTCCTGCTAAAGCAAGTGTTGCCATGAAATATCCAGAAGTCGGGTACAAAATATTTCCGATACCATCCCCAAACTGGTAGGCTAACACTGCCGTTTGTCTTGTAACCCCAATTAAATCTGACAAAGGAGCCATAATTGGCATCGTCACCAATGCTTGACCACTCCCGGAAGGTACTAAGAAATTGAATAACATTTGCACGATAAACATACCGATTGCACTAAAAACTGCCGGGAATTCACCTACAACGGTACCTAGGCTATTAACAATAGTATCCATTACTAAACCATCTTCCATTACTACAGCTACAGCTCGGGCAACACCGACAATGAATGCGCCAACTAACACTTCACGGAATCCTTCATTAAATCCTTCACAAATGTCTGAAAATGTTAACCCCGATATACGACCAACAATAATTCCCATGACAATGAATAAACCTGCCATTTCTAACATGAACCAACCTTGAGTAAGGACTCCATATACTAATAATCCAAAAAATATAAGAAGGAGAACAGATGCAAATCTTTGCCTTGAAGTAGCCTTGTACTCTGTAGAAGCTGATTTTGTTTGGTACTGTGTTCTCTTTTTAGAATCTTCTTCGTATACAAGACTTGCCATTGGATTATTCTTTACTTTTTGTGCATACCGAATAATGTAAACGACACCTATCAGAACAAATACAATAAATGCTATTATTCTTAGTTCTAAACCAGAGAAAACCGGTAAACCAGATAATTTTTGTCCAAGTCCAGTGTTAATCGGATTCAGAAAACCAGTTGTAAAACCTGCAGTAGTTGCTATCAACGCAATAGCTACAGCAACCATTGAATCGTAGCCCAATGCGATCATTAACGGCAGAATGACAGGTACATATACTAAACTTAGCTCCTGGGTTCCTATTAAACTACATACTGTCGCAAATAAGATGACTAACACAGGTATAACCATAACGCTTTTGGTTGAAAATCTCCTTGTAAGTTTATCTACCCCGATTTCAATTAGTCCTGTTTTTTTGATAACTGCAAACAATCCGCCAATGATAAAGGTAAAAAAGACAACTTCTCCAGCAGCTACTAAACCTCTAGGAATAGCTGTCATAAACTCAACTACCCCAATAGGTGACTGTTCAACAGTGTGATACGAATTCGGATCAATTGTTGTCCTACCTTCAGGACCAGGAATCCGCTCATAAACACCAGCTGGAATTAAATAAGTGGCAATTGAAGCCAATGCAATAAAAATAAATAAAATGACATAAATATGGGGCATAGTCATCTTATTTTTTACTCTAGGATGATGATTTACATTAATTTTAGAACTTCTCTCTACAGACATTTTTTCCTCCTTCATTTATATGTTGAATTCGGGTTCAAGTCCTTCCCGTTGAGCAAGGTCTGCAATAAACTTTACTCGACTTCCCTAAATATCCATATTGAACTTTATACTGCTTGATCCTCTATAGAAGCTTCCTTAAAGCTTTGTTCCATTCCTTCTCTTACATAAGTTTCATGCTTCATAATCCAAACTTTCATAAGAACGATGTACACAATACCTGCAGGGATAATCCCTAATAACCATGAGAGATCAACATTGATAAACGAAAAACATGTTCCAACCACTATTGCAATAAGTGCTGCTGGGTTCCAACCTTTGAAGGCAGAAAATAAGTTTGTCACTTCATATAACTTTTCCACCTTATAATTTGCTTTGTGAACGAAATAAAAGTCGGTAACCATTACTGCGAAGATAGGACCTAAAAATGCAGAAACAATAGATATGAATCTTAAGAATGTAGCATCATTCATGATCCACCATGGACATGTCAATACACCTAATATTCCGACAATTACACACGCTTTTTCCCAAGATATTTTAAAAATATCCATTGCTACAAGTACAGGTGGCATAATATTTGCAACTAAGTTTGTCGTAATCTGAGCAATCGCGATAAATAATAAAATGATAATGCTTGCAAATAAACTAGATATATGATCAGAAATAATATCAACCGGATTCCATATCCCAACTGCAGCTGCACCAAGTATTCCTACAAATGGTAATAAAATCATCGGAGGTACTATTCCGACGATATGAGATCCTATAAAGGTTCCAGTTGAAGCTTTACGTGGAAAATAACGTGTATAGTCTGATACATTTAAGAGTAATGCAGAGAATTGTCCAATTAACACAGCCATTGCAAGCCAAAAAGGAATCCCCCATGTCCCTTCAATATTCGCTGTCTGACTAACTTCAAACCCAAATGTTGATAAAAATAAGAATATTAAATAGACAACACCCAGCATGATGACAACAGAACCAACAACTTCAATCCACTTTATAGATTTGATACCTTTTGCAGATAAATAAATTTGTAATGCTTGGAACGCGAAGAACCATATCCACACATTATTAAACCCAATGATATCCATAAATATTTGATTGAGGGCCATTGCTCCAAGCCAACTTTGGACACCATACCAGAACAATGCGGGTACTGCACGCATCAAAGCAGGAATTTTTGATCCTGTTGGTCCGAATGATGATCGAAGTTGAACAACCATCGGAATGCCGTGCTTCCATCCAACTCTTCCATTTAATGCAAACAGTAATGCAGCAAGAATATTTGCCAGAATTAATGCAAGAAAGGCTTGTGTTAAATTTAATTTTCCGAATGGAGGAATTAAACTTGAACCTAACATAAATGATCCAACCATTACGGCGTCTCCCCACCACATCGCAACATAAGCTTTTGGACCTAAAATTCGATTCTCCTCACTTAGAATTGGCTTTAAATCGTAATTTTTCTCCATAATATCTCCTTTACTCTACATTTATTCTTAAAACCTCACTCTTAATGTAAACAAACATAACATATGAATAGTTTAATAGAGATAAACCCTTAAATCATTAGAGGATTTGTTGTTTTTTTAATTTTATTTTGTATATTTTAACTAAATTTTCAAGAACACATTTAACACTTGATATAAAACCTCACATAAAAAAGAACAGTTGTTATGGGACAACTGTTCTCTTCTTTCATTTTTATTTACAACTATAATTTCGCAGCTCTCCTATCCCTTCAACCAAACTTTCCACCACATCACCATCACTTATTAAAACAGATCCCGGCGTGCCAGTCATAATCACATCACCTGGATGTAAAGTCATAATCCGGGAGAAAAACGAAACAATCCACCAGGGTGAATACATCATATTAGAGACAGTATTACTGTGATAAACCTCACCATTCAGTTTTGTCTCAACAGATATTCGCCTCACGTCTTTCACCTCATCAATAGTGGTTAAATAAGGACCAAAACTAAAAAACGTATCAAAACTTTTCGCCCTTTGTATATAACGGGGATTTTTCGCATGAATATCTTTCGCTGTCATATCTAAGGAAGTAGTAAAACCCGCCACCACTCCAGGAACATCAGCTTCTTCCACGTTTTTGCAGGTTTTCCCTATAATAATGGCAAGTTCAGCTTCTGCTGTTACCTGAGTTGATTGATACGGCAGTAAAATATCATCTTCAGGACCAATTAAACTACTATTCGGCTTCATAAAAATAACCGGTTCCTCTTCAGGGGGTTTCCCGGATAATTCAATTGCCTTATCTATGTAATTCATACCAACCCCCCAGATTTTTTCCGGGTGACGGTATAAAGGAGCAAACGTTACACTTTCTAACACTAATCGATTCATCTCAGTTATTTCTTTATTTCCAACACGCTTATACCAGCTATTAATTTGGGATAATTGACCATTCTGAAGAATGGATAAAATATTTTCAGTCCAATTCGCTCCTGCTATCTCATTTATATCTCTTATTAATATCACTTTTTGACCGAATAAAATGGCAGCTAATTCCTCATTATCAACTTTAACAGTCGTTAGTCTCATACCCCCTCCCCTCCAAAAACCTCATTTATCCACTTTAATAATTTAAGATCTTGATGATGATTTGCAATAAATGATAACCCTATCGGTAAACCATCAACTTCCGCAAGAGGAACCGTTACTTGTGGTAACCCTGCTAAACCAGCTATACAGGAAAGCTGCATAGTTTTTGCCCGATATCGTTCTGCGTTTTCACCTTGCACATGTAATAAAGGCGCCGGTCCAGGTGCAGTCGGGATAACAATAACACCATCTTCACCCAGTAGTGATGAAATGGATTTTCGAATATGTTCCCGAAGTTTTTCTTGTTCTAAACTTTCTTCACGATTTAATGTACCCGCCCATTGAAACCTCTCATGTATATCAGGACCAAAAGCAGGTTTTTCATTTTGTATCCAATCTCCATGCTCTTCCCAAATCTCTAATCCTTGCAAAATACGAAATGCACTCGACCATTCATCGAGTCCACTCTCCGATAACATTATCCATTCACGGTGAGAAAGTTCTTTTATCATAGATGCTGCACTTAATAGCTCTTCTTTACATTGCTCATCTAATAGATCCCATGCATCTTGACAAAAAAACACCTGTGTAAACTGACTCTTTTCTTCCTGATCAGCAATCAGCACCTTCCCAATTCGATATAATAACTCAGGGGCTTTCGACATCCATCCGACTGTATCAAAACTTTTAGCTAGGGGTATTACCCCCTCCGGTGTGACTACACCGTGCGTAGGTCGGAAACCATATATCCCACAATAGGAGGATGGTATTCTTACCGAACCACCTGTATCAGTACCTAAAGCAAAGTCACTAATCCCAGCCGAGACAGCAACTGCTGATCCACTTGAAGATCCACCGGGAATTCGGTTTGGAGCTTTAGGATTAATCGGTGTTCCATAATGAGCATTTTCTCCATTTAAGCTGTACATTAATTCATCTGTTTTAGTTGTCCCTTTTAGTTTCGCCCCATGACTAAGCAGTCTTTCAATAACAGGGGCATGGCAGGTTGATACACCATGAGATTTAAGCCAATCGGGATTTCCAGCCCCATTTCTATAACCTTCAATTGAAAATACATCCTTAACCGAAAACACCAATCCCTCTAAAAAACCAGTTCCCATCGGTTCAACTATAACTTCTTCCTCTACAAAAGCATTTAAGTTTTTTTGCATCATCCATCCTCCTCTATCACTAATAAGTAAGAAAAGCGCAAGTGCCTTGGTCAGCCCCGACAAGCATAAGACGATTTGGAATAGAAGGCGTTCTTTGCCTTCAATTCCAAATTGGCTTATGACCTCGAGGGGCTAGGCGCTGGAGCTAGACACTGAAACTAATTACAAAACTTATAAATTCTGATAGTAAACAAAAACCCCGAACTCGGGGGTTATTTTATCATTATACGAACTGACTCATAGACATCCATAGCAGCTTGCAGTCCTTTTCCAAGGTTCAACTGTGCTCCATGACGAATTAAAACACCTTCTAGAGCTGCTAACACAAATAATACATTTTCTTTTCGACAGCTGTATCCCATTGTTCCAATTCTCCAAATCCTTCCATGGAGTGGTCCAAATGAACTTGCAATTTCAATACCAAATTGCTCAAGGAGCATATTTCTAACAGACTCACCATCTACTCCCGCTGGAATTTGAACACATGTTACCATTGGAAGTTTCCATTCTGTATCATTGAACAATTCTAGCCCCATCGCTTTAATCCCTTCCATAAGGGCTTTTTCATGAAGCCTGTGGCGTTGAAAACGGACTGCCAACCCTTCCTGCAGGACAATTCTCACTCCTTCTCGCAATGCATATAACATAGAGGTTGCTTCTGTATGATGATTTAATCTTCTAGGTCCCCAGTAATCCTGCAGCTGGCTTAAATCAAAATAATTACTTCTAATAGGCTGCCCTATACTTTCAAGATCTTCAGCTGTCGCAATACCTTTTTCCACTTTTTTTCTCGAGAAAAGAATCTTTTCAATTCGATCATTATATGTGATTGGCGCCATTCCAGAAGGAACAGATAAGCATTTTTGTGTACCTCCTATCACCGCATCAAGCTTCCATTCGTCAACCTTCACTTCCGTGCCCCCAATTGTCGCAACAGCATCAACGATACAAAGCACATCCAGCTCACGACAAGCAGGACCAATTTGATCAAGAGGCTGCATACACCCTGTAGATGTTTCTCCGTGGACAATCGCTAAAACCTTCGGCTTCAGTCTTTTCATTTCATGTATGATCTCTTGCTGATCAAAGACCTTTCCCCACTCGCAATGCATTGTATGGATTTCAGCTCCATTACGCTCAGCAATTTCAGTTAGTAAATGTCCAAACCTCCCAAAAATCGGAATAAGCACTTTATCACCAGGCTCAATCACACTACTTAACACCGCTTCAATTCCAGATCGCGATGTTCCATCAATCGGAAAAGCCCATTTGTTTTTCGTTTGAAAAATCTCCCGAAGCATTACCATTGTTTCATTCATCATCTCTGTAAAAGCAGGATCAAATTGTCCAAGTATTGGTGTACTCATTACACGAAGCACCCTCGGGTCAACCTCAACCGGCCCTGGTGTCATAATAGTTCTTAACGGTGCATTTATTTCTTGGTAAACCGCCATCTTTCTCCCTCCTAATACGCTAGTTCATATAAAACTTTTATTAACGTTTTTATACCTTCCTCTAAATCTTCCGTTCTTGTAAATTCTAAAGGCGAGTGACTGATTCCATTTTGACTAGGTACAAATAAAAGCAATGTTGGGATAGACTGACCAAAAATTTGAGAATCATGTCCAGCACCACTTGTCATTTTTTTATATGAAATATTATCTTTCATTAAGATCGTTTCAGATAATTTATTTAAGTTTTCACACATTTTTACAGGTGTTTCATCCATCCAATTATTGATGGATATACGTGTTTGATGTTTCAAAGAAATTAATTCAAGCTCTTGGAAGGTTTCTTGACAAAACAAATTCAACACTTCCTCTTCACTATGCCTTATATCAAGACTAAAAATCGCCTTTCTCGGGATAACATTAGACACATTCGGCTCTACAATTATTTGCCCAACAGTCACAACAAGTTCAGGTGAGGTATTTTTACCTTTTTCAATGAGGGTTTGAATCATTTCGGCTGCCGCATACATAGCATCCTTTCGCAAACCCATAGGTGTTGTCCCGGCATGATTACTTTCTCCTTCAACCGTAATCGTATATCTCCGTTGACCAACAATGTGGCTAACAACACCAATTGTTTTCGCTTCTTTTTCTAATACGATTCCCTGTTCAATGTGCATTTCAATAAAACATTCAAGATCATTCCGTTTAGGAGGACAGTGGTGACCATGACCAAATCCCGCCTCATTCATGGCTTTTACAAAACTTATTCCTTCCGAGTCTTTGATATCATTGATATCAGCCAGTTTTTTCACCCCAGTGATATTACTCGATCCCCAGTATGTCACCGGAAAGCGGCTGCCCTCTTCCTCACATAAAGAAACAACTTCAATCGTTTTCTTCGGTGATCCGTATTGTTTAAAAAGATACTGAAGTGCAATGATACCAGCAATAATTCCATATGCACCATCATACTTACCGCCATCTCTCACTGTATCTATATGTGAACCTGTAAGAATTACATTTGAGTTCTGATTTGTTCCAGGAAGCCTGCCGTATAAATTTCCTACATCATCATAGTATGTGCAGAGGCCTATACCTTTCATATACCCCTCAACACCTTGTTGAGCCTGCTGCCAATCCTTTGTATACAGCAACCTTGTTACACCATTACGTTCACTTCTACCAAAACAAGCTAACCACTCGACCATTTTTTCAATTTGCTCGAATAAGGCAGATGATTTTTCAACATTTTCAACCAATTCATTCCCCCCTATTCTTTTTTATTACATTTAATGTTATATTTGTTTACATGATAGTAATACATTTATATTTTAAAACAATCATACCTTAAAATCATGTACATAAATGTAGAACAGACTATAAATCCTTTGGTTACTTTAACTAAATTTTTATACTGTTCTCTATTAAAATTGTAAATTATCTAACAAAGGATGAATTTCATGAAATTAAGTGAATTAATGAACTTACCTATTTTTTCTGGAACTAGATTAGTTGCAGGAGCACAAGGATTAAATCGAGAAGTGAATACGGTGAACATGATGGATGCTCCTGATATTATTCACTTTTTAAAACAAAACGAATTACTTGTTACCACTGCTTTTCATTTTAAAGAAGACCTTACGTCTTTACTCGCATTAATAGAAGCGATGGTAAAACAAAATTGCTCCGGCTTAGGCATTAAAACGAAACGTTTCTTACAAGAAATACCTATGGAAGCTATCAACCTGGCAAACAAACTGAATTTACCTTTATTAGAACTCCCAATTGAGACATCTTTAGGAGATATTGTGAATAAATCCCTTAGTTTTATACTTGATATTCGAACAAACGAACTCCACCAAGCGATGGAAATTCATCAGCAGTTTACAGATCAAATAATGAATGGGAAGGGAATCCAGGAAATTATCGATAATGTTTCTTCCCTTACCCAATTGCCCGTTTACTTATTAAATGATCATTTAATGCCAACGAGCACCATCGATCATTCTACCTTATTTTCACAATTGGAATCACTTCTTTATAAAGGATTTTCCTTTCATTTATCAACAAAATCGTTGTCAACATTTACTCTGCTAGGTGAAAAACATCAAACTGTAACATTATTCCCTGTCTATACTCATAAACAATATCACTATCTTTGTATTTTAGGATTTATCCCTTTAACAGATCGGACGACCATTTTAACGATAAAACAAGCATCTAATGTCATTGCATTTGAATTAATGAAGGAAAATGCCTTAAAACAAAATAAAAAACGAATTCAGAATGAATTTTTCACAAACTTTGTCAATGGTACCTTTTCAACTTCTGATGAGATTATTAGCCGCGGAAAAGAATTCGGTCTAAAAAGCGGCCAACGATATTTATGTGCAGTTGGAGAGTTTAGCGAAGAAGATAAAAAACAATCCTATCTACAATACCAAACAGAAACTGATTTTATTTATGACACAATTGAATTCGAAGTCCAAAATAACGAAGCAAAAGTCCACCTCTTTACAATGGATCAAACATTTATCTTATTATTGGAGCTCCGGTCAGGGTGGAAGGATATTGAACAACCTTTTATAAGTCTATTAAAAAGAATTCAAATGAAAGTTTCTGCCCACTACCAAAAAGATCTTTCATTCGGAATTAGCATGTATGCTGAAGAGCTTACAAATGTAACAGTGTCATATAAAGAAGCAAAAGATGCTCTGTATCACGGAAACATGTCAGGTAAAAAACAGTTTATCGAACTGTATCAGCCGAAAAAAGTACCCGAAATTCTCAGGATGATCCCATACGAGCAATTAAAAAAATTCTACGATGATACATTTCAGGCTTTTACAGATGAAAGTAAAAAAGACCACAACGTTTTGTTGCACACTTTATCCGTTTTTCTTGAAACTCATTGTCAGTTATCAGAAACCGCTAAACGTCTATATGTTCACCGCAACACAGTCATTTACCGACTCGAAAAATGCGAGGAGATTATTGGTAGAAGTTTAAAAGAGCCCGACGAAACACTCCGATTACGACTGGCATTTCGCATAAAGGCATTAATACAGGGATAGTAATTAAATATTAGATATAAAACAACCTAGATTTCTAGATAAAACGAAAGCCTCCACCAATAAATACACGGTGGAGGCTCTTCGATTCTAAATAATTTTGCAGTTTTATAGATATTCTTGCAAAATCTAGTGTAATCTTGTAAATAATCTATTATTTTTGCAAAAACTACGTTATTTTTGCAGGTATTATCAAAAATTTTGCAAATCTCGCAAAATACAAATTAGCTCCCTCTATAAACCTGGTACCCCCACGGTGATACCAATAACGGCACATGGTAGTGAGCATTTACATCCGCAACACCGAAACGAATAGATACTTTATCTAAAAAAGCTGGCTCCGGAAGAGGTAATTCTTTTCCACGGAAATAATCACCAATAAAAAACAACAACTCATATTCACCTATCAACATCTCTTCTGCAGAGAGAAGCGGCAGATCTATCCTTCCATCACCATTTGTTTTAACTGATTTGATTAGAGAAGCTCTCTCATCCTCAAATCTAAACAACTGAACAAGAACATCAGCCGCAGGTATACCATGAGTTAAATCCAATATATGCGTTGTCAAACCTCTCATAACCATCAACCCTTATTTTGAAATATTTATTTCTCCTGATAACTCTTTGCTATTTTCAAGATCTTCTTTTGTAACAGTAAAATGTTGAAAACCGTAAGGAGGGCGGGGTTCAGTGTACACCTTACCTTCCGAGTTTGGAATTTCCTCCACGACAGGATCCCACGTATGATTTTGAGATTGAAAACTAACCTCGCGGAGCTGCGGAAATCTTTCCAGAACTCGACAGCCAATAAGATAGATTAGATATTGAATGGAAGGCGTTTCAAGCTCATGGAAGATGGATGTTGCAATATCTCGAACTTGCTCTGCACACACATAGCTATATGGCGCGGATCCCGTTGAATCCCCCGTATCTTCATATTCCCAACCTATATTTAGATAGATAAACAGAGGGCGGTTGCTATCTTCCGGAAGAGTTGTATATTCATCACGAATAAAACCAACAAATGAATTTCCTCTCACTTTAATTAACTGTAAATCCAGCACCCCGCTACTTTGTTTAACAATATCGATCGTCCCCTCATCACGAACCATTTCAATGGTTGCTACGGATTTTTCATTTCGCGAATGTTTAAATACTAAATCACTTTGTGTTAACCCATTTGCCGAAGCTGTTGTCATCGTCTCTTCAAACGGGACCTCTTCACCAATTATTTTAATCGTATCAATATGGTCATATTTCTTTAAAAACTCTTCTGCAACATATTGGATAAACCCTTCAATTGTTGCCCCTTCATACCTGCCTAAATGTCGTTGTACAAAGTTTTTCATTGAATCTGTTGCAACAACAAGACTGTTATCTCCTTCAGTAAATGAAGGAAGCAGCTTTTGACCTCCTACTTCAATTTTCACATTCACTCCAAATACCGTATTGCTTCTTCCAATAAAATTAGATTCAGGAATTTGTTTTACTCCAGTTAGTGGAGACAAAAAAGTCCGATAAGCAAAAACATCACCTTTCCCATATGAGACAGTACGTTTCTTCGACATAAGAACACTCCTTTTTTTGATTAGTCCTTCTAAACGAAAGTAGGCAATCTTTTCAATCTCTTTTAAAGCTGTTTCAAATTCTTCCGCCTCATGATGATTGCTTCTTCGCTGCATAGATTCATAGATAACAGTCTTCGTCTGACCTTTCACTGCCATAATAAACGGAAAACCAAACTTCTCCATATACTGTTTATTCAAAGACGAAAATTGATTAAACTCCTCTGATGTTAATTGATTTAAACCTACTCCAGCCTGCTCTTGTACGGAGGCATTACTCATTTCAAGGCGGGCTCCCAAGTTAGGATGCGCTTGAATTAACGCTAATTTTTCTTCATAGGTTGCGTCCTTCACGATAAACACCATTTTTTCATGAAGATCTGTTAACGAGGCAAACGGACGATATGTCCATACTTTTTCAGCAACCCATGGTGAGTGCTCAAATATATCTTTAAGCACTTCAATAAACTTGCTATGTTTCATGCCATTCAATTCACTTATCAAAATCAGAACGCTCACCTTCTCTCAAATTTTTAAGCAACCGATTGATCTCCCTCTACCGAAACCGGTTTTGATTTTCTACGTATCATAAAAAATAAATTTAATAAAATTGCCGTTAAGCTTCCTGTGATAATCCCGTCACTGACAATGATTTTAAAAGATTGTGGTAAACCCGCAAAAAGATCTGGAACAACAGTTGCACCCAAGCCCAATGATATTGAACAAGCAATCACCAACAAATTTTGTTGATCACTAAAATCAACAGAGCCTAGCATTTTGATTCCTGAAGATATCACCATCCCAAACATGACAACTGTCGCACCACCTAATACTGCCGGTGGAATGACCGTGGCAAGTGCTGCAATTTTTGGAACAAGCCCTAAAACAACTAATATAAAACCTGCTGCAACAACGACATTTTTCGTTTTCACTTTCGAAAGCTGAACAAGACCAACATTTTGCGCAAATGTATTGTAAGGAAATGCATTAAACAAGCCACCCAACACAATCGCTAATCCTTCTGCCCGATATCCTCTAACAAAATCTTTTTCCTTTAACTCCTGATCACAAATTTTACTCAAAGCTAAAAACACACCTGTTGATTCGATCATGATGACAAGACAAACAATAACCATCGTCAGAATCGGTCCAATTTCAAAGGTTGGAACTCCAAAATAAAATAACTCAGGTAAATGAAACCATGAAGCTTCAGAAACATCTGAAACATTAACCTTCCCCATAATTGTCGCAACAATTGTGCCGGCTATAATACCAATTAACACTGATAAAGCTTGGGCAAATCCTTTAAAAAACCTATTCATCACGATAATTGCGACTAGCACTCCAAATGAAAGAAGTAAATTTTCCACGCTCCCAAAATCATCACTACCAGCTCCTCCAGCCATATTACGTATCCCCGTAGGCACTAAAGACAAGCCGATAATGGTTACAACCGATCCAGTTACAACCGGAGGAAAAAGCTTTATGATTTTCCCGAAGAATGAAGCAAAAACCAGAACAAATATACCTCCAACGATAATCGCACCATAAATGGCCGAGACTCCATATTGACTTCCAATTGCAATCATAGGAGTTACCGCTACAAAGGAACTCCCTAATACAACCGGCAATCCAATTCCAAAGTATTTTGTTTTCCACGCTTGTAAAAGGGTCGCAATTCCACATGTAAGAAGATCTATCGCAACTAGATAGGCCAATTGCTCAGACGTTAAATTCAATGCTCTTCCTACAATGAGCGGAACCAATATCGCTCCTGCATACATAGCAAGAACATGTTGCAGTCCTAAGGAGAAAATCTTCAATCCGCTATTTTCACTTTCCATACTATCCCTCCTACAGTTATATGTAACATTTTATAACATTACTTGTTATATTTATTAACAATATATATGTTTTCAATTTATTTGTCATTGTAGGATTTAGAAAAATTCACTGTTTCTTTTGTGCTAGTTATCTAAATTTTTAAAAAATAATAAATTCAACTAACTCTTTTCAAACAGTAATAATCTGATTTACACATTTACTTTATTTAGAACATACTCGTATAATTTAAATAACTCACTAGAATATACATACTCATTTTTTCATTAGAAATGGAGTGAAGAATATGATTAACAAAGTAGGTCAAATTATGCTATATGTTAGCAACCAAGATGAAGCAGTGAATTTTTGGACAGAAAAAGTAGGGTTTCATGTAATTGCGGAGGAGGATAACGGTGAAGGAATGAAGTGGATTGAACTAGCTCCTACAAAAGAGGCTGAAACTAGCATTATCCTTCACAATAAGGAGCTTATTTCAAAAATGGAACCTGAGCTTAATCTTGGAACACCTTCCTTGTTATTTTTCTCAGACAATCTCGATGAATTGTACAATAGACTCCAGAATAAGGATGTTACAGTAGGTGATATAGTCGATATGCCAAATGGTCGGGTATTTAACTTTTCGGACAATGAAGGAAATTATTTTGCAGTGCTTCAAAAATGACATGAACAAAAGCGCAAGCGCCTTGAACAGCCTAGGGCAAATAAGACGATTTAGAATAGAAGGCGTTCTTTGCCTTCAATTCTAAATTGGCTTATGACCTCGAGGGGCTAGGCGCTGGATGCGGAGACTTATCCACAGTACAATGAATTTTATAGTTTCCTCAGCACAAAAAACCGCATGAATTTTAATTCATGCGGTTGAAAATATAATGTTTATCTACTTTTCACAAGTAAATTAACAGCTTCTTTAACTAAATCTTCCGTATTTTCACCTTTTTCTTCTGCCATCCGAACACATTCAATTAAATTTGAACTTACGATCACACCAATTGTCCGATCAATAGCTGTTCTACTAGCAGATAACTGGGTAATTATGTCTTTGCAATCCTGCTTTTCCTCCATCATTCGGAGTATACCTCTTAATTGTCCTTCAATACGTTTAACTCTGTTTTTTATTTGAGTATCATATTCCATTGTTCGTTCTCCCCTCAACATCATTTTTTATATTATACCCTAATAGGTACTCAGAGAAAAATAATTCTCTTTCAATGTTTGTGAAAAGAACAATAATAAATCACACTGTAGCCACCTATTCTTGGCCCTCTTTTTTATTTTGACATCACATGTACCCGATATTCATTAGGAGTTAATCCGACTTGCTTTTTAAACACTTTACTGAAGTATTTTTCATTAGGATATCCAACCTTATATGATATTTCATATACTTTTAAATGCGGATTTTCTAAAAGTTCTTTTGCTTTTTCAATTCTAATTTTCGTTAAATAGTTTGTTAATGTTTCATGATATTCTTGCTTGAACTTTCGGGAAATATATTCACGACTTAAATAAAATCGTTCTGAAATTTCCTGTAAGGTAATATCCTTCTCATAGTTCTTTCGTAAGTAAGCTTCAATCTCTTGAATACTGTTAGTTTCTTTTTTATACCTCACATCATTTAATAGATGAATTAATTCATAAAATTCCTTCCGCTTTTCTTCTTTAAATTTATTAAATGAGAATATCCCTTTATCATCCCAATAATTCGTTCCTTTATAAAAAGCCACATCTTCATTCGTATTATATTCTTTCAACCAATTTTTTCTCAAAATCTCAAACTGCTCTTCCCACACACTTACTTGCTCGTACGAGAGAACATGGTTAGATTCAAGGGCATAAAATATTTTTTGCATAATCTCTTCCATTTGCTCTATACTACTGCTTTGAATAGCCCATTTAATATCTTCGGCGAAATCGAATAAATGCAGGTTGGGGCCTGTAGTAATGTCTTCATAACGTACGATATTATTTCTCTTAGGACATTCCATCATATTATGTTTGAGTAAAGTTTTTCGTGCAGAATGGTAGGCCTCATTAATTAATGATAAGGACTTTCCAACAAAAAACAGAGCATTTATACCACTAAATTTATAGATTTCCGTTTGTATTTTTTTTAGGATCTCTATTTCATTTTTACTATTCCACAAAAGAACGATAATCTCATATTCTTTGTTTATATTCCGAAAGCAAAAACCACTTTGTTTCGAGCGAACAATTTCATTACTTATATTTAATAAGGTAAAAAAGGCTAAATCTTTATCATTATCAAATTTTTCGATAATTTTAGGACTAATAAATATTAGGGAGATTGTACACTCAACTTTATTAATGTGAACCCCAAATTCTTTCTTGATTTTTTGAATGGTTTCATCCGATATAACATGATTCGCTATAACATTAGAAAAAAGATAATCCCAATAAAGAGGTTTTACCTCATTAATGACTCTATTTGTTTCGTTTGTCGACTCCCTTTGAAGTGCTTCCTTTTTCCAATCTGATACCGCTCTTTCTAATGTTTCATTAAGCAAGCCGGGGTCAATCGGTTTTAATAAATAATCATAGCTTCCATACGTAATGGCGTTTCTCATATAATGAAAATCATCGTAACCGCTGATCACAATGATTTTACTTTTTATTTCATTTTTACTTAGCCATTTTAATAGTTCAATTCCATCAAATTTGGGCATATTCATATCTGTGAAGATGATCTCCGGCTGATTCTGAATAATCAGGTTTTGCGCCTCTACTCCATCCTTCGCCTCGAATACTTTTTGAATACCGAATCTCTTCCATTCTGCTAATAAAAGCAGCCCTTCTCTCACATGTGTTTCATCGTCAATTATGATTGCTTTCATTCCCTGGACCTCCCGTTTCTACCGGAAGTTTTATTGTAACAAAAGTACCTCCGTCTTCATTATTCTCTATTAATAATGATGCTTTTTCACCAAAATAGAGCTTCAAACGTAAGTAAACATTTCTCAAGCCTATATTTGCACCACTCAGCTTACTTTGTTGATCTTCGTTTAGTTTTTGATAAATTTCGTTAAGCCTTGTTTCTGTTATTCCGTTTCCATTGTCTTGAACTGTCATAACCAATTGACCTTGATCTCTTCTTACAATGATCGTTAAATGACCGATTTTATCATTGCTTCGATCAAAGCCATGCTTAAAATAGTTTTCAATGATTGGCTGAAGAATCATTTTTGGCACTATAATAAAAGAATCTTCTTTATCAAATGATAAGGTATACTCAAATTGGTCACCAAATCTTTCTTTTTGAAGTAGTAAAAAGGCCTTTGTGTAATCAATTTCCTTTGTTAAAGGAACAAGATCTTCATCAATATTCATCCCATATCTCATGATCTTCGACAGGTGAGTAACCAAAGTATAGACTTGTGGTACATTGTTTTTTAATGCCAAAGTACCGATGGACTGCAGGGCATTGTATAAAAAATGAGGATTTAACTGAGATTGCAATGCCTTTAACTGATTTGTTTTATTTTCAATCTCCAGTTTATATTCTCGATTAATAAGATGATTAATCTTTGCAATCATCTCTTTAAAACGCTCACCAAGTATACCGATTTCATCATTACCTAGAGAATCAAACTGAACGTTCATATTCCCATTTTCAACCTGTTTTATGTTTTGTAATAATACACGAATGGGCGAGGTAATTTTAAATGAAACAAATAAAGTTGCCATAATGACAAGGATTAACCCGATTACACCAAATAGGATATTGATTTTAGCTACACTTAATGCACTTTCAAAAACGGATGTATATGGAATTCTTTTTACCATTATCCAACCACCGGATGATTCATCAAGGGTTTCATAAATCATTAAACCGTGAAAAGAATCCTTCTTCCATTCCATCATTCCATTCGGTTTGTTATTCTTTATAAGGCTCGTAATCCATTGTTGGTTCTCATCCACATTATTGTTGGAACGAAAAATCAGCTCTCCTTCAGGACTTAATAGATAGAATTCCTCTTTATCTTTCACATATAGCTTTTCGGCGATTCCAAGGAGATGCTCTGAGTTTATTTCCAGCGAAATATATCCTAATAGATCATCTGACGGCACATCGATTAACGCACGATGCAAAGTAAACATGTCATTTCTTCTGTTAGATTTCTCGCTTATATTCTCTTCCTGTAAAACCTCCATCGGCTCAATATGAATACGGTAAGGATTGTTTAATGCTTTTTCATACATATCTTGATTCAGGTTTTGATTTAATCGCGAAAAGACGACAGCTGACTTTTTTGATACAGAAATATTATGATGATCATCCATCAATGCAATATTCACTCGATTGATGTTCTCTTCAGCATAAAGAATCGTTAAAATAACATTTTTAAAACTTTCCTTTGCAAGATAATCCTTATCAAAATCAGGATTATTCTTCATATATCTCATAAAGTCGATATTATTATAAAATGATAACGTTAAATTTTTCAGTTCCCCGATATACCCTTCAATGTTTAACTTTCCTTGGTAAAGGAGATTGACGTTTTCCGCTACGAATTCATCCTTTAATGACTCTTTCGTATAAAAGTAAGTGATAACAATTGAAGTTCCAAATGGAACAATGGTAATTAATAATAACAGAACGATCAGCTTATTGCGTATGCTTGTTTTTTTCACTGGGGAACCTCCAATCTTAAAGAATGTACCAACTATTATAGGTGAAAAAGCATGCCTATGATAGACATGCTTTCGTCAAACCTTATTATTTCATATTATCCCATGTTGCTTGGAATTTTTCTAATGCTTCATCAAACGTAATTTTACCTGCTGCATATTCCTGGATTGTAGCAGCGAATTCTTTGTTTGCTCCATCCGGCCATCTGAACCAGTTCCAAGAAATTGTTTTTTCCTCTTTAGAGTATTCTAAGATTGATTGACCTAAGTCACCTAAACCAGAAGCTTCGATATTATCGAATGCTGGAATAAACGCGAATTCTTCTGTGATATAACGTTTACCAGTTTCAGAAGATACCATCCAGTTTAAGAATGTTTTCGCTTCTTCTAAATGTTCAGAGTTTTTGTTTAATACCCAGTTATTAGGTACTCCTACTGGTAATCTATCAGCACCCTCTTCATCATTTAATGGGATTGGTAAGAAGCCCATATTGATTTCAGGATTGATTTCAGTAATCATATTTTCAGTCCAGTTACCTTGTTGCAGCATTGCTGCTTCACCTGACGCAAATAATGTTACTTGAGTATTGTAATCAGTTGTAATTGGGTTACCTACTGCATTTTTCACTTCTAGATCAACAATATCCTTGAATTGTTTGAATTGCTCGTTACCAACAAATTTTGCAGAACCATCGTTTAAGCCTGCAATAAAGCTTTCTGGATCATCTTGTTGTGCAAATGGAATATTCATTAAGTGTTGACCAATTACCCACCACTCACCATAACCGGCAGAAAATGCTTTGATTCCAGCTGCATCAAGTTTCTTAACAGCATCTTTTAATTCAGAAAGAGTTTTTGGAGGTTCAGTGATACCTGCTTTTTCAAATAAATCTTTGTTATAAATAAATCCATATCCTTCAAGATTTACTGGCATACCGTAAAGCTTTCCATCTGCATCTGTTGTTGGAACTTTACCGATAGGAAGTACATGCTCTGCCCATGGTTCGTTAGAAAGATCTGCTAAGTGCTCTTTCCAAAGTTCTAATTCTTTAAATCCACCGTTATTGAAGATATCCGGCTCTTCACCTGACGCAAATTTTGCTTTTAAAGCAGCGCCGTAGTCAGCACCACCACCAACAGTTTCAAGTTTCACTTTAATATTTGGGTGCTCTGCTTCGAATTCTTTAATCATTTCTTGAAGCTGATCAGCAATCTCAACTTTAAATTGGAATAAGTTCAATGTAACTACATCACCATCACCAGAACCTGAATCGTTGTTCCCTTCAGATGAGCTTTCCTTGTTACTCGAATTACACCCCGCTAAAATACCTAATACTAATAAGAAAGACATACCTAATAGCAAAAGCTTTTTCATGATAAAATGACCTCCCCAATCTTATCTTTTTTATTTTATATGAATCTGCATGGCTAGGCATTTAGCCATGAGATTATATACTACTTAATAGATCCTGCAGCAATCCCTTTAATTATGTGTTTTTGCAGGAATAAGAAGAACACAATAACTGGTGCTATACCTAAAACTAATGCCGCTAACCCCATATCCCATTGTTTCGTATATTGAGCGAAGAAAGAACTTGTCGCTAACGGGATTGTTCTTAATTCTGCATCCTGCAACACAAGTAATGGCAGAAGATAATCATTCCAAATCCATAATGTGTTTAAGATGATAACGGTTACAGTTATTGGTTTTAATAATGGGAAAACAATTCTCCAAAACACACCAAACTGTGTACATCCATCTACTCTAGCAGACTCCTCGATTTCCATAGGAATTGTTTTAACAAAACCATGGTATAAGAACAGTGATAGAGAAACCCCAAATCCAAAATACATAATGACAATACCAGGTATACTATTCATAATCCCAAGTGTTCCACCTAATTTCATTAGTGGTATCATAACTGTTTGGAAGGGAATCACCATTGCTGACACAAAGAAGATAAACAATATTTTACTTAACTTTCCAGGTGTTCTCACCATTTTCCAAGCTGCCATCGAACTAATGAGAACAATGCCAGCAATACTAAATACGGTAATAATGAGAGAGTTTAGAAATGCATCCTGAAAACTAAGAATATCCCAAACTTTTGTATAGTTACTAAATAGAATTTCTTTCGGAAGTGCAGCTGCATCAATTAATATTTCCGAAAATCCTTTTACAGAATTAATTAATACAAAGTAAAATGGTACTAAAAAGATTAAGGCAAGCATAATGGCTATGATCTCTAGTAAAAATGTTCGCTTTGTATAGCCTTTATTCATTATGCTTCAACCTCCTTTTTCTTCGTGAATGTTACTTGAAGTGTTGTAAACACGGCTACTACAATAAAGAATAGAATCGATTTTGCTGTCCCCAGTCCATACCTGTTATTCATGAATGCTTCCTGGTATATATTAATAGCAACTGATTCGGTTGAATTAAATGGTCCCCCACCTGTTAAAGAAAGATTCAAGTCAAAGATTTTAAATGCCATTGAAATTGTCAGGAAGAAACAAATCGTAAAGGCAGGTAAGATTAATGGAATAATGATCTTCGTTAATAATGACCAATTTGTTGCACCATCCATTTTTGCCGCTTCTAATAAGGAAGTATCAACCCCTTGTAGTGCAGCAATATAAATGACCATCATATAGCCGCTGATTTGCCATGCAAATACAATCACAATTCCCCAGAAAGCTGTAGCTTCATCTCCAAGCCAAGGTAACTTAAAGAATCCGATGTCAGTCATGTTTCCAATTGATGCAAACCCTTTAACAAAGATAAACTGCCATATAAATCCTAGTAATAAACCACCAATTACATTTGGAATGAAAAATACAGTTCGTAATATATTCTTTGTTTTTAATGCTGCATTCAGTAATAAAGCAAAGCCAAAACCTATAATATTACTGATTAAAACGGCAGCAAACATAAATTTTGTTGTAAAGATAAATGAATTAAAGAACTTTTGATCATCTGTGAAGATTTTTATATAGTTTTCTAATCCAACCCATTCAACTGCTGAACTCACTCCGTTCCATGATGTGAAAGAATAATATACCCCCATAAAAAAAGGAATAATTTGAATTAGAACAAAAAATAAAACCGCCGGCCCCACAAATGCTGCGTACCCTAAAGCTTTTTTCAACTTAGGACTCTTGTTAGTTTTTATTTCCTGTTTCACATGTGCTTCTTTTGTCGCCAAGGTATTTGCATTTATTTTGGCACTCATGTTCATCAACACCACCTAGTACTTTTGTAATCGCTTGCTTTTGATTATAAAGCGTTTCCAACAAAGGTGCGATCAACTGTATTGACTAAAAAGGTGCATTATATTGATCTTTGTTCAATGTGTATACTAAGATAAGAGATTTTGGAAGAACACCACTTGGAAAGTGCTGAAGGACAAACTGCGATAGGCTTTACGGGTCAGAAGTCCTTTAAAAGGGAGATAAAGGACTTTTGATGAAGGCTTCATACGTCCTATGTCTTTCATCCAGGTTCTAAAGGACTTTTAATATGAATTTCATAGGCGAAATGTCCTCTCATTCATGAGAGCACTAATAAAAAATGCTTCCCTCATAAAAGGAAGCATTCTTTACGATGTTCTTCACTTACACCTTCAACATTTCAGTTATTCTTTGATAACGATCTAATTCAATTGTATCATTTTCATTTGTTATAACTTTTACTTGATCCAGCTCTGCAAACTTTGAAAAAGATACTTCACCAAACTTTGTGTGATCAGCTAAAATATAACTCTCTCTCGCTAATGAAATAGCTCTTTCTTTAATTTGTGCTTCATCAGGATCTGGAGTTGTTAATCCCAGTTCATAATGAATGGCATTTGTTCCAATAAAGCACTTATCAAAGCGGTAGTTTTTAATGCTTTCATATGCTGCACGACCAATAGTCGCCTTCGTTACTTTTTTTACAAACCCGCCAATTAAATAGGTTGTTATATCTTTTTCAAGTAATGCATTTAGATGGTCTGTCCCGTTTGTGACAACGACTAGATCCTTCTGTTTTAAAAATTGGATCATTTGGAAAGTTGTTGTACCAGCATCAAGATAGATGCATTCTCCGTCAAAGACTAATTGTGCTGCATACTTTGCTATACTTTCTTTTTCAGCCAGATTTTTCGTTGTTTTCTCTGAGACACTTAGTTCAGATCGTTTTCGTTGTAGTAAGGACGCACCGCCATGTACACGTTTTAAATAGTTTTGCTTTTCTAATTGATCAAGATCTCGTCTTAGGGTTGATTCAGATGTTGATGTTAAATCAACAAGCTCTTGAAGTTTGACATTTTCCTTTTCTTTTAATAAGTCTATTATGAGTTTATGTCGTTCTGAAATAAGCAAGTAGTTTCCTCCTGGAATATAGTTTTACCCTAATAATTTGTTCTTCAATGTAAATGATAATATTAGTATATAAAATAATTTAAAAAATAACATAACAGACGTCTTTTACATTGACAAAAACCAAGAAACTCAAGACTTCATCATTGAAGATCTATCCCCCTAATTCGCTACAGTCATAACAAAAGGATTGAGGGCAGCCCCTCAATCCTTTTATTTTTAGTTCATTTTACTTTCAACTGTCTCTTGTGCCTTTTTTAATGCCTCGTCAGCTGTCTCTGATTGTTGTCTTAATACATTATTAAATACATTAGTATTTATTTCAGTTCCAACATCAGGAGTATATTCTGTGATATTAACAGCATTGATTTCATCCTTGATGTCATTTAATGTATCAAATAAATCATGACCAAAGTATTGATAATATTGGTTATCGGCTAATACTTCTTCACTTTCCCATACATCATGGCGAGGAGGATCAAATCCAAGAACAGTCCAAAGTTTAATATTTGCTTCTTTAGAAAGTTTTGCAAACGCTAAGAATTCTTGAGCCAATTCAGGATTTTCCGATTGATTTGTTACAACAGTACCTGTACCACCCATCCCCGCTGAGCGTTTACCTCCTTCTTCCCAAGCAGGCATTGGACGAACAACAATCTTACCTTTTAGATCAGGCATGTAGTCAAGAAATCTTCCCATGTACCACATCGGCATACCAATGGCAGCTTGACCACCATCATTCATAAATTGATAAAATTCTTCTGCGTGAGGTGCTGCACCTGGCATTACTTCAGCAATCTTATCTTCGTATACGATGTCATGTAAATATTGAAGGGTATCCACATTTTCTTCATTATAAATCGTAAGTTCTCCATCCTTGTTAAAGAAATCAGAATCACGTTGGGATATCATGGACCAGTAAGGAATATAATCCTCTGTTGAGACAGATGTCATAATTGCATCAGTTTTAGCAACAACTTGTTTACCAGCTTCTCTAAAGTCCTCCCACGTTTTGATAGATTCGATATCTACTCCTGCTGCATCCATAATTTCTTTATTGTAATACATAACAGATGCACCCACATGTGTTGGCAAACCGTAATAATTTCCATCTTTTGAATAAATCTCAAAACGTGATGTTACAAAATTATCAAATTCCGGCTCTATATAATCATTCATTGGCAATATCTGTGGTTCACCTTTTAAAAAGTTTGGAAACTTACCAATTTCAATATCAGCTATATCAGGTGCGCCCTTACCAGATTGTAATGCCATTAATAGATTTGTATGCATATTATCAAATGGATACACTTCTGCTTTTAATTTAATAGGCTTGTCTGGGTTTGCCTCATTCCAACGAGGTACAGCATCCTCAAAAAAAGCCAAATGCAATTCGTTAAATGACCAAAATGTAAGTTCTGTTGCATTTTCTACATCATCACCAATAACCTTAGTTTCTTCCGCTCCCCCTGAGCTTGATTGACCGCCACTACATGCCACCAATAACAGTGCCATGATTCCACAAAGAAATGATAGTAGTGATTTCTTTTTCATCCAACATCCCCCTTAATTTAAGTTTACATATGCATTTCCCGGTTTTCCCTCTATTTTTTTGAGAATCACCTCCCCAAAAATATTGACTATTATTCAAAGTATGAATAATAACGCTTACAAACCTGTGTGACCAGCTTTCTTCACCCACTAATTATGTAGCATCTTGGTCTATCTTTGTAAAAATCTGCAATGAAAACCACATCCCCCCCGTTGCTATCATACTTATCGAGAAAAACGGAACTAATCCAGGATATTCAAAAGAGAAATACATAACTGTAAATGCCATTAATCCAATTGCAAATGTATAATGAACTTTTGTAAGACCAATAATGAATGCATTCTTCAGATGTTGAATCCAAGTTGATTTGTAGTGTACTAGTAATGGAAAAGACCATAGCACAATAATGCTATAAAAGAATAAAACTAGATAAAAAGCAAATAGAGTGATAATAGCAATTTCATCTGCAGAGTTTGCGATGATTTTATAATTTATATAAAGCAAACCTCCAATGCCGGATAAAAACCAACCAAGAATATTTGACTGAAGATACTCCTCTCGATATACTCGGTTAAACGTTTTCCATATATTAACGTCTGTACCCTTCAAAATCATTTTCCTCGATACACCTAACACAGCGGTAGTAGCAGGAAAAACCCCTCCGATTATCAACCCACGTAGTGTAAACAAGAACCACAGTACATTGATTAACGCTAAACTAGTTACCCATTGAAGGATCAAATCTATTATTGAGACAAATTGTTTTGGATTCAATTACAAATCACCTCTTTTTCTCATCTGCAAGATTACCCTTTCACTCCACCCACAGTAAGCCCGGCCACAAAGTAACGTTGGAAGAAAATGAACAATATGATAATCGGCACAATTGTCATAACAGATCCAGCTATTAAGACATCATAGTTATTTCCATACGGCGTTAATAATGTCGAAAGCCCCAATGGTAATGTAAATAAGGTATTTGATCGTAAAACAATTAATGGCCACAAGAAATTATTCCATGCACCTAATCCTTGTAAGATTGCCATTGCTGCTAAAGAAGGTGTCATAAGCGGCAACATAATTTTAAAAAAGATACCATATTCCGTAGACCCATCCATTCTTGCGGCATCCATTAATTCTTTTGGTAAGCCAAGAGCATATTGTCTAAAGAAAAATACAGCTATTGGAGCAACAACCGATGGAAGGATAACAGCCATATAAGTATCCACCAAAGCTGTATCTATCATTAGTTGAAACAATGGAAGCATTAAAATTTCAAACGGGATCATTAAAATAAACAATACACAGGTAAAAAATAGGTTTTTACCTTTAAAATCATATACTGCTAATGCATAACCGACTAATGATGAAAAAAATAATGATAGAACAATTGTAGTTACTGTTATGGTTAAGCTATTACCATACCAAGTCCAATATTGTCCTGCTTGAGAGAAAATATAAGAATAGTTATTTAAATTCAGTTCACTTAAATCGAAAGTAAGACTAATTCCATTTCGCATTAACTGAGTTGAAGGTCTGAATGAAGCTAGTAGTAGACTAATAAGTGGAAATAAAGCAACTAAAGATACGACCAAAAAGCAGAGATTAATAATCAATTTCAGTAAAACGTTCTTCTTAAGATTCATTTATTCATCACCCCTTTTAAATGCACCTGTTAGTAACAATTGGACAATACTAACAACAAAGATAATGATCATTAAAATAACACCGATAGCGGCACCAAATCCTAAATTATTCTGAGAAATTCCTTGTTGATAAATATATCCCGCAACACTTAAACCAATATCTCCCGGTGATCCAGCTGGCCAAAATACATAGCTCTCTTCAAACATTCTAAATCCAGCAATGATTGAAATTGTGACAACAAAAATCGTAACGGGTTTTAAGAAAGGAAGTGTAACATATCTGAATTTTTCCAACATATTTGCACCATCTATCTCAGCAGATTCATATAGTTCTTTTGGGACATTTTGTAGACCTGCAAGGAAGTATAGAATGTTCACTCCCATCCATCGCCATGAACACAGCAAGACCATCAGGAACATACCTGACCAAGCATTATATTGCCACTCAACAGATTCAAATCCTATCCAATTAAGGATCTGATTGGCAGCAGCGTTATCAGTTTCTCCAAACATTAGCCTGAATACCATACCTGCAACAATAGTAGAGGTTAAGGCAGGAACAAATAACGAAGCCCTAAAAAATGTCTTAAACTTTACAAATTTCGAGTCCAATAATACAGCTAATATAATTGGAATTATCGTTAGAATCGTAACAGTTAGGATGACATATATGGTTGTATTGCTTAGCGCTTTAAAAAATACTGGATTAAAGACTCTCGAGTAATTTTCTAAGCCTATATATGTTACCTGACCCGGTAGTACGCTTTGAAAACTCATAATAATAGCCTTTATAGTTGGGTAAATGGTGAATATCAATAGTGAAAGGACAAAAGGTGAGATAAAAATATAAGGTACAACTTTTTGTGAGTTTAGTATTTTCGCAAAACGATTTGGACTTTTGACAGTTGCAAGCTCTTGGTTTGTTCTCTTTGCCGTTGGAAACATAAAACATTCCTCCTTAGCAATCACACTGTTACGTGTACAATTGATTACATATCAGTTTTTGTACGTTTCATAAGTATTACTCATTGAATAAATAAAGGTACACAGATAAACCGGCTCAGCAATATCTGCTTGATTCTACATTTTCATCACTCCTTCCGATCCCTCTATAAAAGATTAAATTTTCCATTATGTATACGCATACATTTTGTTTTTTTATAAAATATGATTGACTTCTTATTAAGAAAAGGATGAAATATCAATAACTATTCCTTCACTTATCATTATAACTTCCCTATACAAAAATCATCATATACGTATAAGTACATTTAGGTTCTGTTATCAAATCCATTTTAATATTACCAACAACCTAACATACATCCCGAAAAATCAACAAAGTTTAGTAGTGTTTATATTTTATATTTGTACGTATAAGTTTGATGTTTTTTATTATATATAGGTTGTTATAACTTTTCAATTCCTTTTTCTAAATTGTTATCGACTATTTATGACATTCTTCGCGGTTTACATGAAAAAACATGCAGCGAAAACTGTAGTTTTACACTGCATGTTTTTTCATGTAAATCGTTCTATGTGCATGTTTTAGTCTCTTTTTTCTACCTAAGTGCTTTTGTCGAATTTCTTAAAATTAATTTTGGCTCAAACACAATAGATTCTTTCGTATCACTAGCTCCTTTTAATTGATAATTTGCTTCATGGACCATGTTTAATATAATACTAGCTGCTCTTTCTCCCATTTTACTTTTTGGATGTTGAATTGTGGTCAATTTCACTTCTGAAACTTTAGCCATAAACGAGTCATCAAAACCTACAATGGATAGATCATTTGGTACACGTAAGTTTTTACCTCGAATAACATCCAATAAGAGAACCGCTAACTCATCATTGTAACAAACAATTCCAGTTGGCCTATCCACATTATCTATTGATAAGAGCTGACTTAAAGCTTCAATTGGTTTCGTTGTTTTCTCAATCGTTTTATAATTTATAATATAATTGGGATTTATTAAAACCCCATGATTTCTATGGGCCTTTATGTACCCTTTCATCCTTTTTATTCCTTGAATATCATCATTTTTAAAAAAACCTACTATATTCCTGTGTCCTAATTTAATAAGATGTTCAGTTTGCAGATAACCTCCTTTTTCATCATCTATCGTAAGGCTTAGAGGCTCTAGTTCATCGTAAAAAGCATTCAACATTATGTACGGTATTTTCTTCCTTTCTAAATTTAGATAATAGTTTATATTTGGATTTGCAATAGCACTTTTAGTTGGCTCTATAATTACTCCATCAAGTGGTTGAGTTAAGATATTTTCTAGAATTCTTTTTTCATTACCATGATCATTATTGGTACTAAATAATGTTACATTATACCCATGTTTGCTTAGATACGATTCTGCTCCTCTTATTATTGAAGGAAATATATAATCGGATATATAAGTAGTGATAATCCCAATATTTTTGGTTTTTGTTGCAGAAGATCTTTCAATCTTAGTCCTGTCTGCACAAAACGTTCCTGCCCCTTGCTCTCTATATAACAGCCCATCATTTACTAAATCACCTAAAGCAAGACGAACAGTATGACGACTAACTCCAAATTGTTTCATCAATTCACTTTCAGAACTTATTTTTTGATGTGGTTGAAATGAACCATCTAATATTTTTGATTTTATCGCTTGCTTTACAATATTATATTTTGTTTCCAAGTCATTACCTCACCTTAAGAAATTATCTTAGTACTCTACTCTCTTGTCTTATTTAACCATGTCGCCTCATAATATAATTTTACTGACTAAAATTCTTTTACTACCACCAATAGAACGACTAGAAAATTGCTCAAAAAAAATATTGTCCCATCCTTATTAACAGGGAATTTATGAAAACTCCCTATTGATAAAAAACTGAGCAATTCTTTATGCTATTTTAACATAAGGTGGATTGATGCAATTATTCCGTATTTCATTTGTCGTATCTTTTCTCTTTCTTTTTTAGATAACAAAAAACTTCAATCCTGTCCGGAATGAAGCTTTTTTGTTGATTTTCAGTTATAGGACTATCGTATTAAATGATTCAGCCTCTAATGTTATGCAATGTTTTTCACTGTTTAGCTCTAGCACTAATTCTCGATCTGTTTTAAACGAATTCGATATGACAACAACCTTGCTTCCATGCGGATTTTGAAATGCCGTTGTGTTTCCTGTCCAAGGTCCAGATGTTTCAAGTCGGACTGCTCCCGGCTTTACATAATGCGAGAAATGCTTCATTACGTAATATTCAGGATTATTGTTCACAATCTTTGAATCCGGGTCAACTGTAATCATTGAGTTCTGTTCCCACCCCCATGTACTTCTCCCATTTGGTTGCAGGACCATATTCCAATAAATATAAGCATTAGCACCATTTACGAAGTAATGACGATATAAATTATGTACATAGAGTGCGTATTCCCATGTGTTTTTACCATTTCCACACTCGTTTTCTGTTTGCATATATTTTAGCTCTGGATAGCTTTGAACTGTTCGTTGAATCGCGTATTTACCTGCCCATTGATATCCTACACCTTTTACATATCGGTAGGCATTTGGATCACTAAGAACAGTTTGTGCATACACATCATAATCAGATGTTGTCCCATGCATTAGCTCTTGCCAAGGCTCTGGTGCATTGATTGTTCCAAGCCAAATTTCAGCTTTTATTCCGTGTTCTTCAAAAGCTGGCCCTAAATAAGACCCGATGAATTCTCGTAATTGCTCACCTGTCCATTTACAGGAAGGGAATTTTTGATCTGCTACCACTTCATTTTGAACATGAATTTGGTGAATTGTAATCCCTTCTTCTTCATAGGCCTGGACAAACTTCACGAAATATAGTGCATATGCATTTAACACTTCAGGTTCCCAGCGAAGTGTGCCATAGTTATACGCTTTCGGAAACTTCATCCATGTTGGAGGACTCCAAGGTGAAGCAAATAGTTTTATGTTTGGATTTCGTTTTAATGCTTGTTTTATATAAGGAATTAAATATTTTTTATCGCGCTCAATCGAGAAATATTTCATTTCATAGTCATCAGGTGTTTCATTATGACTGTACCATTCAAGCGCATAGTCACTTGCACCAATTGGTAGACGGCAAATGCTGAATTGACATTCCCCATCTGGTAAAAATAAAGAATCAAGCACACTGTGGCGATCTTCCTCTGATAAAAGAGTTAGAGCTTCATAACCTAGTTCATTAAAACAGCCGCCAAAGCCGTCAATAACACGTTTCTTTTCATTAGTAATTACTAGGTTTGGTTTCTTATCTTCATATAAAATAGTACTACTTGCATCATTTTCCTGCCAGTACTGACTTCTTGTTGTGGATATCCAAGTAAAGCTCATCATGTCCTCCCTATTTCATTTCTAAAATTTTAAAATCCCATGGTTTAATTGTGAGAGTTTCGCCTTTTTGATATATTGAGTTTGATAATAAATCTATACTTTGTGAAAATGGAGACTCTATTTCTTGTAGTTCAAATGAGTAGTTAAAAACATATTTAATCGTTTTGCCTTCATCATTGATACCACATTTAATAACAACAGGGAAATTCACTTCTTGCTCCTCTCCCCAAATGGATGCACGTTTTAATGCCTGGGTCAGAATTCCCGACATCATTTCACTTGAAACAATACATCCAATATACGTTGCATACCCTTTTCCATACTCATTACCTGTAATAGCTGCATAATCTCCCCATGCCGGGTGATCATATGTTGCTAGTGTTTCCGCTGTTGTTGGAGTTAATAGCTCCATCCATGTGTGGACACGATTTTTATCCTCTTCTACTTCATAAGTGTTGCCTGCAAGCTTCACATTCTTCGGTTCAACAAACATTTGATAGTTCACACCACAAGCCTTTTCAATGATCCCTGGTTGGCTCGTTGTTCTAACCTTAACATGCTCATTTGCGAACCCCGATTTAAATGTGAAAATTGCGTGCCCGCCATGTTCAACATACTGATTTAATCTATCCAATAGTTCGTCTGGTGCAACATACAAGCATGGAACAATGATTAGTGAATAATCCTCAAAGTTCTGAGACCCCGGGTGAAGAATATCTACTTCCACATTTAATTTGTATAATTCATCATAAATAAGTCGGACAATATCGTTATAGTTCAGTTCGCTGTCATATTTAAACTTAAACCAATTCAAACCTGTAAGAGATTCATTGCTTACAAGAATAGCTGTTTTATTCTTTTTCTTTAAGTTCATAATCTTCGAAGAGAGGCGGCTAAAATCTGCTCCAATCGTTTTGGCTTCATTGTATACAGGATTTGGTTGAAGATCGTGACTTAATAGTCCCTTCCAATATGTCTCAAAGGAATTATGAATAGAATGCCAATGCCAATATGCGACCATATTTGCACCAGATGCTACATGACTAAATGCTTGTAACCTTAATTGCCCGGGAAAAGGTGTCCAATGGGAAAAGGCTTGTGCTTCTGTTTCAAGCACATAATAGTTCTGCTGCTTTGTTGATCTTGCAACATCTCCTCCAAAGGAGATTTCAATTCCGGTTAAATCCTCTTGAGTTGGGTGATAGATATCAACACCCGTGATATCGAATGGGTCGGATGCAGTAAAATGGTTTACATTTGGCTGTACTCCAAATGAATAGCCTCTCCATTCAAAGTCAAAGTTTTGTGTAATAAACTGTCCCTCTTTTCGATATTCCTTTACGATGTCAACTTGCCATGCAAGAAAATCATCGACCAGCTTTCGTTGAAACTTTGAAAATTCGGCACCAAAACTACCATTTATTGTTCCAACTGTTGATGGCATATCTTCCCAAGCATGTACATCATTACTCCAATAAGCCAAACCAAATTCTTTATTCAAAGCATCTGTTGTTTCAAACTTATCTTTCAAATATTTAATAAATCTCTGCTGTACATTCGGCCCGCTTGTATCATAGTGCTTTGTTTCATTATCAATCTGGTACCCTATGATCGCCGGATGATCTTTTACATTTTCCATTAGCTTCCGAATAATACGCTCAGCATAAAACAAATAGGTAGGATTTGTGATATCCATGATTTGCCTTGCACCATATTTGCCCTGTCCGTTTTTCGTAACAGCCAATACATCCGGATGTTCTTTCACCATCCAAGTTGGAACCGCATAAGTCGGGGTTCCAACAATAACATGAATACCTGCTTTATGCATGGCATCCAATACCCGATTAACAGATGTAAAATCAAATACACCATTTTGCGGTTCATGTGTACTCCATGTTGATTCTGCAATTCTGACAACATTTATTCCTGCTTCTTTCATCATTTGAATATCTGTTTCAAGCCGTTCATACGGCATGTATTCATCGTAATAAGCAACTCCGTATAATAATTTATTCATTTCTTACATAACATCCTTTCCACCTTACTTAATAGCTCCATCGGCAATCCCCTCGAGGATATATTTTTGGAAAAACGCATAGAACACAACAACCGGTAGAGCTGTTAAAACTAATGCAGCTAAAATTTTTGGCCAGTCTGCCACATATTGCCCAAATAACATATTGATCGAAAGCATAAGTGTATAATTATTTACATCTGTTAACATGATTAACGGTAATAAGAAGTCATTCCAAAGCCATAAAACATTTAATACTAAGATTGTAGCTGTAATTGGCTTCAGCAACGGAAAAATGATTCGAACAAAGATTTGAATATCATTACAACCATCTATTTTTGCTGCCTCTTCCAACTCTCTTGGTATCGATTTCACAAATCCATGATAGAGGAAGACCGCCATATTTACTCCTAGTCCGATATAAATTAACCCAAGACCTGATAGGGACCCTTGTAATCCTAACCCTTTTGCCATTTGACTCAGCGTAATCATGATGGAGTGAAACGGAACCAGCATTGATGCAATAAAGAGAGTGAAAATAAGCGCACTTAATTTTCCAGATGTTCTGGCTAACTTGTAACCTGCAAGTGAACCACAAATAACAATTCCTGCCAGACCGATAGCAGTAACAAGTAGTGTGTTTAATGAACTGCTTACTAGATCCAGCTCTGTAAAAACCCCAATATAGTTTTCTAATGAAAAAGAAGTTGGGAACGATAAAACTGAAGTAAAGATCTCTCCTTGCGTTTTAAAAGAATTTATGAACGCCATGTAAATTGGAAAAAAAGAAATAATCGCAAAGACTGTCAAAATGAAATTGATCATAATGGATGAAGTAAAATTCTTTCTCATGCTTCAACCTCCTTGCGCTTTAGAATACTCACTTGAATAAGGGTAATGAGTAAGACTACCAAAAACAGAATCATTGCTTTTGCGTTTGCATAACCAAAACGGAAGTTATTTGAAAATGCTTCTTCATAAATATTCAACGCCATTACTTGTGTAGATGTACCTGGTCCACCTTGCGTTAGTGCGTATACTACGTCAAATACTTTAAACGCTCCATTTAATGTTAAGAAACAGCAAATTGTAATCGCATGCATAATCATTGGAATGACAACATGTCTAAGACGTTGGAACACATTTGCACCGTCAATCATCGATGCTTCTTTTAATTGCTTAGGCACCCCTTGAAGTGCAGCCATGTAAATAACCATCATATAGCCAATTCCTTGCCATAAAGAAACGATTAAGATCGAGTAGAACGAAACCTTTGGATCACCAATCCAAGACTGATCTAGTATAGAGAAAATAGCTTTCTTCGATAATTCCGGGAATACATTTGTAAAGATAAAAGAAAACATTAATGAACTAATAATTAAACTAATCATGTTTGGCATAAAGAAGATTGTTCTAAAAAACCCTTTTGATTTCATTCTAGTTTCGATTAATAATGCTAAGGCTAAAGCAACTACATTTTGAATGACAAACACAAAGATGGTGTATTTTAATGTAAACCAAAATGAGTTTCTAAAAGCTGAATCATCTCTGAATGCTTCAATATAATTGCTAAAACCTACAAAATTATAGGTTTTATTTAATCCATTCCAATCTGTAAAACTATAAATACCAGCCCCTACTGTAGGGATTAAAAGGAATAGGATATAAAAGATAAATGCAGGTAAAACAAACAAGATTAATCGTAAGTGACTGTTCTCTTTCTTTGCCTTTTTCTTAGTAGATGCTACTTCCTTTACAGGACTTTTCAGTTCAGTTACTGCCACATTACTCATTCCTTTCCACTCTAGGGTTCTATTAGAAGATAATGATTAGGGGACATTTTCTTGAAGACTTCCCTCTTACTACCAATCATTTTTATAAAGTTGAAAGACAGTTTTATTAAACTGTCTTTCACTTGTTTAGCACTATTCTTTATTCACCTTGTTATATTCTTCCCAAGCACGATCAAGTCCTGAGATGACATCCTCTTGTGACGCATCATCAGCATAATAGCTTTGGAATAACTTTTCAGATGCCGATTTTACTGCAGACGGAATCGTTGGATCTTGATATACTTTTCCTTCTTCCACATATTTAGAAGAATCTTCTAACCAAGGATAGGTTTCAAAGGTATGAACAGTAGCAAGTGGATTAAATCCTAGGCTTTCATAGAAAGCACTGGAATCCTGTTCATCAAGAATATAGTTTATGAAATCTATTGCTACATCCTTCACTTTACTTTCTTTAGATACAGCTAATGATGTTGATGCACCTAAGTTGATAAGTGTTGCATTTTCATCATCATTAATCGGAAGTGGTGCAACACCAAAGTTAAAGTTTTCGTTCGTTGCTAACATTGACTCAGCCATCCATGGTCCTTGTACCCACATAGCAGCTTGACCGCTGGCAAAAGCAGCTGCTCCTTGGTCTTGTCCTACTTCAAATGGTCGATCGGTTCCATGTGCATGAACAAGATCCATAATGTCAAACATGCCCTTTAAATCTGCAAAAGATCCTTCTCCGGCATTCATTGATTCTAAAAAGCCCTTATTGCTTGTACTTTCAAGGGCACCTACTGTTAATGGCAGGAATAATTGTGGAATATATGAATCTTTATATGCTCTAATAAACGGTGTGATCTCTTTGTCTTCAAGCTCTTTTATAACCGCTTTCATTTCTGTTAACGTTTTAGGTACTTCCAATCCATTTTCTTCAAAGATGTCTTTGTTGTATACAAAGCCCCATTGAAGTGTTTCTAGAGGTACAGCTAATACTCGATCTTCTCTGGAAACCATCGGTTTTACAGTATCATATAATTTCTCTACAAAAGGCTCTCCGGAAAGATCTTCTAAGTAACCAGCTTTGTCATAAACCGGGATATCATTAATAGCATGAATTCCGAAAACATCTGGACTATCTCCTGAAGCAAGTCTAGTTTTTAATAATTGATCCGCTTCATTTACACTTGGAAGCTCTAACTTAACTGTTACATCTCGCCCTTTTTCTTCTTTTTGCTTCGCTACGAATTGATCGATATATGTTTCATATTGCTCTTTAAATCTCGGCTGTCCAATAAATACTTTTAGTTCAACTTTTTCTGAACTTCCTCCTTCACCATCTCCGGAGGAACTTCTTCCACCAGCATTACAGCCAGCTAGAATTCCTAAAAATAAAACTGTTGCGATTATAATTGTAAGCGCTCTTTTCATTTTCAACTCCCCTTTCATGCTTCTATCATAATCTCTTTTTCTTCTATAAAAAATTGAAAATATTAACGCTTACATTTGGACTATTTTAAGTTTTCCGAATTGTTCCCGGAGAACATCCATAAAACTTTTTAAACACTCGATAAAAATAAGATACATCCTCATACCCTACCATTTCCGCAATTGTTTTATATTGAAGTGTTGTAGTTATAACTAGCTCTTTTGCTTTTTCCATACGGGAGGCAATAATATATTCTGTCACATTACATCCATATTTCTTTTTGAAAGACGTTGTTAGATACTCTTTGCTTACATAGAATTTCCTGGCAATTACTTCTAGTGAAATATGCTGTGATGAAGAATATTCGTCAAGATACTGTTTAATTTCTTCCAAGTTAATTTTCGTCTTTTGTTTTCTTATCTCGTCTACTCTACTTATGATTTTTTCGCCTATGCTCATTTGTCTCATTAATTCATTATCCAATGATTGATTGTCACAATACTTTATATCATTCCAGTGTAATCCGATATCTTCAAGGCTTACCTTATGCTCCTTCAATGCTTCTTCAAGTGACACTAGAAACACCTGATGAAGATACACAGTCAAAGATGGATCATTCTTTATTTCATCATGTAACTTTTCGAGAAACTGATGAATACTGGTTGATAGTTGGTTTGCATTTAATTCTTTTAACGAAAAGGCTGCAGTCTGACGAAAGGTTTCAATTAATTCCAATACTTCAGGTTGTTTTGGCATATAAAATTGATAACCTGGTTGCTGCTGCTCTATTTTCTTTTTTTCTATTAATGCTTTTTTCAATGCTTCATTTAATTCTGTTTCATCTACAGGCTTTGGTAAGTATTCAATTACCCCTGTTTTAATAGCCTGTCTCGTATACATGAAATCCTGATAGCCACTTAAGACAATTGTTGGAATATCATCGAACTTTTTTTCAATGATCTCTAATAACCCAATTCCATCTATACCAGGCATTTTCATATCAGTCATAATAAAGTCAGGTTTTTCCGAGATGATTTTGTTTATAGCTTCCTCCCCATTTGTAGCTTCAACCAGTTTTGTGATCCCTAAGGAATCTATATCAATTAAAGCCTTGACTGTTTCTCTTGTCCACGTTTCATCATCAACAACTAACAATGTCGTCATTCTTATAATCACTTCCTTCTTGAAATGGCAGCCTGATCATTACCTTTGTAAATTCAGCTTGTTGACTCATTATCTCAACTCCATATTCACGACCGAAATACAGCTTAATTCTTGTATCAACATTTTTCAATCCAATGCTTCGATTATATAAATAACTATCCGTTGATAATTTACTTTTGACTTGTTGAAGTACTTCTTCCGACATTCCCATGCCATTGTCTTCGATAATTATTTCAATTTCATCAAACACTTTTTGTATGTCAATCTTTAAAATCCCTTTTTCAATTTGAGTCTCAAATCCATGTTTAAAGGAATTTTCAATAATTGGCTGTAGAGATAATAAAGGAATAATTGCGTCCTTAACTTGCTCATCAACAAATAATTCGATTGATATATTTTTACCAAAACGAACTTTTTGGATATACAAATAGTTTTGTAAATGTTGTACTTCTTCCCATACAAAAACAAGATCTCCTCGTTTATTCGTTATATACCTGAACATACTACCTAATCTTTGAATCATTTCATATATTTCTCTAGCACCCTTTTTTAAAGCCATTCCTGAAATTACTTGAAGAGTATTATATAGAAAGTGGGGATTTATTTGTGATTGTAATGCAAGAAACTGAGCATCTCGATTTTCCATCTCACGTTTATAGTCTTTTTCAATTAAATCCCTGATTCGATCAATCATCTCCTTAAATTTTCGTTGAAGAATCCCTATTTCATCTGTACGTTTTGAATCAATTTTAACGTTAAAATTAGTTTCTTCCACAAGCTCCATTTTCTTAGAAAGCAACACAATTGGTTTTGCAACTTGATTCGAAATGATGATGGATAAAATAACTGTTACACAAATTGAAATGATGAGAATTAATAATCCTGTTTGTTTAATATGTTTAGAACCAATCAACATCACCTCTTCTGGAACAACCTTTACTAACACAATTTGTTCGTCCATCATTTCCTGAAAAAAATAGTAATCTTGATTAAGAGAAAAATAATTTATTTCATGCTGTTGTTTAAAATTAGCAGAAAGATCTTTTGGGGCAGCTTCATTATTTTCATCTAGGGCAAAAAGCAGGTTTCCATTTGAATCGGCCAACATAATCGATTCTTCCTCATTACTTCGAAGGTTTTCTGCAATATGTGCGATAAAATCAAACGAAACGTTTAAATCTATTCTTCCTACTAGTTTTTGATCTTCAAAACGATAAATATTTCGACTAAAGGTAAAAGTACCTGTAGTAGAATTGACGGAAAACATGGAATCCTTCCCAGTTCGTTGAAGAGCAGTTCCAATCATATTTGTTACGAAAAACTCTCTTCGTTCTACCTTATATGAGCGTTTATCATCATATGAAGTTAATGAAACAGAGAGGATGTTTTCATTCGCATTATATAGAGCAAATAATTTATCCTGTATATAAGATTGTGTATTAAATGAATTTGTCGTTGTTATATTATCAATAGTTGTTATACTCGGTACCAACTTTTCATCCACAAGTGCTGAAAACAAAAAATTATCAAACCAGGTAAGCTGTTCTTCAATATAGCTTTGTGAGAGCTCCATTCGAGATAGATTTGATGTTATTTCAGAAGATTGTACAGCACCTCTGGAAATATGGGTTGACACTAACATAAAAATCAATAGAGGAACCATCATAATAAGTAGCAGAGTAGCCATAAGTTTTCTTTGCATGCTTTCAAGGAAGTACTTATTTACGAAATCTTTTATTTTTCCAGACACTATCATGTTTATTCCTCCAAAGGTTAAAAAAGCGGTTTCATATATTGGTTTATTTTAAAGATAAATCAGAAGATCTACAATATCATTTTTGATTGAAAAGCTATTTTTCACTAGTTATTTTCAAATACAAAAAGGCTTAAACCCCTTATATAAAGGAATTTAAGCCATAAGAATAGAAAAATTTTATATATCTAGTCTAGCAATATATTTCTTTTTATACATTCTCCAACCAATTAAGTTCTTCTTCTGTAAGTTCAATTAATGACCCTTCATAACAAGATTGTAACTCCTGTTCATTTTGTGCTCCAATCAACGCACAAGCAGGAAACGGTTGATTAAGAACATATGCAAGTGCGATTTGAATTGTCGTCACACCTTTATCATTAGCTAATTGTTCTGCACGACGCAGGCGTTCCCAATTGGCATCACTATAGAAAACGCGCACAATGTCACTGTCACTTCTGTCTTCTGGTGAGAAACGTCCTGTAAAGAAGCCTCTTGCTTGAGATGACCATGACATAAGTGGAAATTGGTGCTCTTTATGCCATGCAAGGTCAGACGAATCAGCTGACACACAACCTGCCCAGAATGGCTCATTAGCTTTTGCCAAACTTAGGTTTGGACTGCTAAAGGTAAAGCCAACAAGTCCATTATTAGCAGCATATTCATTAGCTTCCTGTAATCTTTGTACAGTCCAGTTTGAACCTCCAATAGCCTTAATTCGGCCGGCTTTAATGTGCTCATTTAATATTTCTATTATTTCACTTACTGGCACAGTTGGATCATCACGATGTAGAGCATACAAGTCAACATAATCTGTTTGTAATCGATCTAAGCTTTCATATAAATCCTTGGAGATTGCTTCAGCATTAACGCGAGGACCTGTTTGATCGTGATGAGCGCCTTTTGTAAGAATCACCATATCCTCTCGATTGTTTCGTTCTTTCAACCACATACCAATCGCTACTTCACTCTCTCCGCCACAATAGATATGAGCTGTATCAATCGTATTTCCACCGATCGCTACATAACGGTCTAGAACATTACACACTTTCTCATAAACACTAGGTTTAAAATAATCGGAACCTTGAATTAAGTTAGTAACTTGCTTTTCTAAGCCTGGAATCGTAATTGTTTTCACCGTAAACCCTCCTAGATTTTATAATTCAACGCGACGACGCTCTTTTGCTGATGTTAAACAAGCATCAAGAACTTTCATATTTAAAACAGCATCTGTTGCCGGATATGGTAACTCCTCACCATTTCGAATGCTTCTTCCTAAAGCATCTGCCTGTAAAGCGTATTGATTAAGGTATGGAACCTCTACCTCTCTTTTTCCATCATTCGTATGAACAATAAAATGATCCTGCTCATTTTGATGTGCAACAAATGCAGACGGAACTTCAATACGGCCCTCTGTTCCAACAATTTCAAGTTCATTTCGAAAGGCTGCCCACATGCCGCAATCAAATGTTAATGCTACACCATTTTCAAATTCAAGTAGTCCGGAAGCCATCATATCAACGTCATCATGCTGTTCAGAGAAAAGACCGTGAACTGTTGCGGCCTGTGGCTCTTGATTTAATATCATTCTTGCCGCACTAATTGGGTAAACACCGACATCGTATAAGGATCCTCCTCCCCATTCTTTTTTGTAGCGGACATTTTCAGAATCCTTCGCATTATTAAATGTAAATGTAGCGTGAATACCGCGTACTTCACCGATTTCACCTGATTGGATGATGTCACGAATCAGATCATAACGAGGATGATAACGATACATAAATGCTTCAGCAAATACGACACCGGCTCTTTGACACGCTTCTGCCATTTCTTCTGCATCGTTTGCATTTATCGCCACAGGTTTTTCACATAACACATGCTTGCCTGCTTCTGCTGCACGTATTGTCCATTCTTTATGTAAGTGATTAGGAAGCGGGATGTAAACGGCTTCAATTTCTGGATCTGCAAGTAACTCTTCATAGCTTCCATACGCTTTCGGTATATGTAGTTGTTTAGCTGATTCCTCTGCCTTTTCTATCCCTCTACTCGCAATGGCTGCAACCTCACCAGTTTCTGATGCTTTAATCCCCGGGATGACCGAACCCTTCGCAATATTTGCACTACCAATAATTCCCCAACGTATTTTTTCCACGTTCTTCACTCCTTCAAGAAAGCTTAATACTATATTGTCATTATATGAAACTACACATAAAATAAAAATAGAAACTTTTTGCCCTTAATATGAAACAATATTGCGATGAAAGAGTGATGCATATGTCAAGACAATATCTGCTTCCAACCTTACAAAACCACGAATTTATGATTCTTCCAGAATCAATAGGCTGGTACTGGGAGGAACCTGAACATGAGGTAGACCGAAAAGTGGGTACCTTAAATAACTTCAGTATTCATTTTGTTTTATCCGGAACGGGATTTGTGGAGATAGATGGAAAACAATTTACACTTAAGCGTGGTGATGCCTTTTTATATTTTCCTATGCAGGAGCAAAGATATTATAGTTGCAAGGAGGATCCGTGGAATATTCGCTGGGCACATTTTTATGGCAATATCTTAAATTCCTTTTTATCTGAGCAAGGATTTGATCAGCATTCAATATGGACAATTAAACAATTAGCACCTCTTGAAAAAGCGCATGAACAGTTATTACATGAAGCTGAACAGAACAGTTTTTTGCATCTATTACAGCTCTCCACTCTTACATATACATTTTTAATGGAATTTATTACAAATGCGTCACCAAAATCGTCAGAACGTCGACCAGAATTAGATGATCGGATTCAAACATTATTACCTAGTATGCAAAGAAGAGCATGTGAACCCTTCGAACTTGATTACTGGGCCGACCAAATAGGTGTCAGTACCTATTATTTTTGCAGATTATTTAAACGTGCAACCCAAATGACACCCATGCAATTTATCACACTTTGCCGTCTGCAATTGAGCAAACAATGGCTAATGGACAAAAAAGAAATGACGATAAAAGAAATTGCCATAAAAGCGGGGTATCCAAGCATTAGCTATTTTAATAAGCGGTTTTTAGAACAGGAAGGGATGACTCCTACGGAATATAGGATGCTGTATGACAGCAGGCAGGATCGGTAGTAGTATAGGACAAAAAAATCGGAGACATTATGTCCCCGATTCTGCTTTTAAATCTAATACTTTATCTCTTTGTTTTGTTAATGTAAAGAACGCAATTGCTCCAATCAGTGAGGTAAGAAATAAAGTCGCTCCCATCGGTACTGCGGTTGTTTCATCTATACCTACCAGAGGTGATACAAATGATCCAAGTAAAAGTGGCAGCAAGCCTAACAAAGCACTTGCACTCCCCGCTCGATGTCCCTGCTTTTCCATCGCCAGTGTAAAGGAGCTTGTCAAAATCATGCCCATTGACGTCATATAAATGAAAATCGGGATTACAAGTGTTGCAAGAGGTCCTTTAATGATTGTCATGATCAACAGTATAGTTGTTGCACTTACTGCAGTGATGACTGCGACACGAAGCAATCGTTTTTCATCAAAAATCCCGCTTAATCGTCCGATCATGAAGCTGCCGGAAATGATTGCTAACCCGTTTATCCCAAATAAAATACTAAATGCCTGTGGAGAAACACCATATATCCCTTGATACACAAACGGTGTACCTGACACATAAGCAAAGCTGCCACCATGTATTAATCCCACTGTTAAGGCGTATCCAATAAATGAACGATCTCTAATTAAATCCCTCATCGTACGTATTGAATGACCCACAGTGCTGGGAATGCGTTTTTCGGCTGGTAACGTTTCTGGCAATCTTAAAGAAATGATTGTCACGATGATCATACCAAGTAAACTTAAAAAATAGAAAATCGTATGCCAGCTTGCAAACGGTAATAACAAAATAGCACCACCAGCGATCGGTGCCATCATTGGAGCCGTTGCATTAATAACCATTAATAAAGCAAAAAATTTTGTTAACTCTTTTCCACTAAAGACATCTCTTACAACAGCACGTGAAAGAACAACACCTGCAGAAGCTGTAAGACCCTGCAAGAAACGAGCAATTACCAATACAATAATATTTGGTGCCAATGCACAAAAAAGTGATGATAGTGCAAATAACGAAAGGGAAATAACTAAAGGCTTCCGTCTCCCTTTTGCATCACTAATTGGACCAACAATTACTTGACCAACGGCAAGACCAATTAAACAAGTTGTTAAACTAAGTTGTACAAGCGAAGCACGAGCTCCCAGATCATTTGCAATATCCGGAAAACTGGGCAAATACATATCGATATTAAGCGGGCCCAATATTCCTAATGAACTTAATAGAAAAGCTAATGCCAATCGCTCTTTTCCTGTTGGATTATGTAGCATAAAGCTTATTACACCTCTCATCATTCCATTTCCTTTATCCATCCTACACCTTTTGTAAAAAGATTGGAAGCAAAAGAAAAACTTTAATTCTTTTAGTAAGAGATCAAAACTCTATCTCAAATAATTAAAGTTGGTATAGCAACCATCAACAGAACGGTTCTTTAATAATGTTAAGAATACATTCAGGCTTTGTATAAACGTTAAAGAAGTTCACCTTGTATTTATTGAGCAAATAGCTCATATCTAAGAAATCTTTTGAATGACTATATAAAATTATTGGAACATGCCCAGAAAATCTTCTAAGGCAATCCTCCAAATCATCTATTTCTGTATCAACAAGCAAAACTACTTTTTTATCCACATCGATTTCTTCAGGTTTAATAATGTTAAGATCAGGATCTGTTTTTACCAGCAAGCTCAGACTTTTTTGAATATGTTGATTACCGGATATAATGGCAACATTAATCATGATATGATCCCTCCTTATCTTTAACTATACATGAAAAGAGAAAATTCCCATTCATGTAAAAGAATGATTTTTTCCATGTTTTTCTCAGACTAAGGTCGTAGATAGTTTATAGGTTGTTTACTGTGATAAATCCTTGTCTTTGATATTCAAAAAAAAAGATTTGTATGAAACACTTCCCTCTTAATATTCCTTCCTACTTTTTTCATGTAAGTAGTGCAAAAACCTTCAATTTAAGATATCTTTATAGTAACGACCATTTCTACCATTTTCCTTCAACATAGTAGAGAGCATGAAAAGAGGGGTGTATGTTTTGGATATAAAAGAAGCTTATAAACTATTGGAAATTCCAGAAGACTCGACAATGGATGAGGTTGAGAAGCAATATATGACCTGGATTAAAAGGGACCGATCATATCAAAGTGTACCGAATGCTGACAAACCTTTCGATATGTCCCAAATAACTGATGCCTATAATACTATTAAACACATTAATGTATACGGTTCCAATCCTGAAGAAGAAAACAAGTCGTTTAAGAATAAGCTGCAGCACTTTCTTTATTATCATAAATTACACATTGCTGGAGCTATCATATTACTAATTTTAGTTGGATCAATTATCCAAACGCTTGTCAGCAATCATCAAGAGAAAAAAGAGTTAGCCAGTCTTCCGCCTGAGGACCTGGGCATTATGCTTTACGGAGATTATTTTTTACTTGGAAGTGATGTGAACCCTGTCTCAGAAAATGTCCTCTCTCTTTTTCCTTCATGGGAAAGAGTCATAACAAACTCTAATTATGCACCAACAGAAATAAACGACACGATGGATGCTGGGAATCAACAAAAGAGTGTGATTACCCTCATGTCAGACCAATCGGATGTGTATATTGTTGGCGAGGAAAACTTCGAACAGCTTATGCAGTTGGAAATCTTCCAGCCACTTGAGCCTTCTATTAAAGATCAGGTAGTAGAAGATCAACTTGTGTATGGAAAATCCCCAGCAGATGAATCAGAACAAATTTATGGGATCGTGATCAATGATCATTCCCTATTTGAAGGGCTAGAGGTAAAAGACAGTAAAAGGATTGCTGCTATTCGAGTAGATTCTAAAAATAAGGATAATGCTTTGAAGTTTATCACAAAGTTGCAATAATAATGTAAAACGGAGAGCCTTTTAATTCTAGGCTTTCCCTTTTTAATTAGTGCAAAGTTATTGTCGAGAGTCACGTACACTAGAACATGAAATTTTAAGCTCCATAAATAAATGAAAAACCACTACACTTTTAAAGCACAAAAAAGAGACCTATAAAAGATCTCAATTTACGTAACAACTAATGCCTGTTCCTGGTTTCACTAAAGGGTCTGTATGTAGTTCACTCCTTATTATTCAGCTTTTGTAAACTCTTGAACATACTTCTCCATCACCTTTAAATCACTTGCTATACTTTCAAACTTATTACCAATAGTACCTTCATTTTCAACAATAGCATATCGAATTGTTCCCAAATCATGAATCTTTTGATATGTACTCTCAAAATCGACGATGCCTGTTCCAAGATTAACGAAATCAGTTGGCTGTACAACTTCACGATAAATTTTCATTGTTTCATTTTGTTCATCTGGATTAACTGCAGAGAATACATTCACAGCGTTAACGTGAGTTCCTAAATCCTTTTGATGAATCATATCACAGCGATTCCCTAATCTTTCAAGAACGCTCATAGGGTCTTGTCCGCCTCTTGTTACCCAAACAAGATCTAGCTCAAATTTAACTGCATTAGGATCTGTGTTTTCTACTAAAATATCAAATAATGTTTTTTCACCAATTTGCCTAAACTCATGTGCATGGTTATGGTAGTAAAAATCTAATCCGGCTGTTTTACATTTTTCAGCGATGATATTTAGTTCTTCCGCTGTTTTAAGTGCTTCATCGCGAGTACTAATGAATGTCATCGGCATAACAATTGACTCACACCCAAGCTCGGCATTTTCTTCAATTATCTTATCCCAGTTTCCATCTACCAAAGCCATACCTGGTGCCACACCTTCATGTGCAGCAAATGCACGTAATCCAAGCTCATCAAATTTCTTTTTTATTGCCTGTAAAGTAAATGTATCTGCAAATCTTTCACCAGTTGAAAAATTAGCAGAAATAAGTTCCACATTTTTATACCCCATTCCTGCGACCTTTTCCAACGTTCCAAAATAATCTTGATTTAATTCTCTAAATACCGAGTATAAGTTAAGTCCAATCGATGTAGTCATCTTAATCCTTCCCCTTTCAATCTTTTGTACATATACTTCCTTACACCTTCGATTATAAAGCGTTTTCAAATTTGTTACTACTGCAAAACTGACTGATTTCTAGTATTATCCTGACTTCTTCCTATCACTTTCATGACTTATATCCAATATAATATATTTTTTATAAACTTTTAACGTTTATCTTTTCTTTCGATAAGGATTAGGATATGATCATAGCTAAAAAACGTAAAGTATTAGGAGGGATTTCTAAAATGGACTACAAATATGAGTTGGTAAAAGCCGATGATGATTTGCCTATTAAAGTCATCCTTCATACCTCTGATGAAGAACTATATATTCCAAGACATTGGCATGAGGATATTGAAATTTCCTATGTCCTTTCAGGGAAAATAGATCAAATTTATACAGATGGCAAAGAATATGAATCAAGTGAAGGAGATATTGTGGTTATAAACTCAAACTCTATTCATTCTTTTTCAGTGACCACAGGTAAAAATCGAAAAGCAGTCACAATCTTTATTAGGTATGAATTCTTGAAAGCAATCTATGAAAATTCTGATCAAATTATGTTTACCTGTAATTCTACTCATGAAAAGGATTCTAGTAAAATAAAAAAATTCAAAAAGCTTCGAACCCTATTAAATGAAATTCTTGTCCATTACTTTAACAAAGAGCATGATCCTCTTGCCCACATTAATTTAACCGGATTAGCATACCAATTAATCTATCAATTACTAAACGACTTCAAAGAAGAGAAAAAAAATAGTCCTACCATTAAAACAAACAAGTATTTAGAACGTTTAACATCGATAACGAATTACATAAAGAAACATTATAATCAGAATCTAGCTATTGATCACCTAGCAGCACAGTTTAATTTATCTTCAGAGTACTTTTCCCGATTTTTTTTCAAACATATCGGTATGACAGTACTCAATTATATTCATACAATACGCCTTGAGAAATCCTATCCGGATTTAATGAATACTGATTTACCAGTCATTCACATTGCCCTAAAGCATGGTTTTCCAAGTGAAAAGTCCTATACAAGAGTGTTTAAGTCTGTTTATTACATGACACCAAGTCAATATCGAAAAATGAATAAAGGGAAAAACGGCTAAAACTCGAGTCAACGAATCAAGAATTAATCAAGAATCGACCTTTTTTAAGCTAGAAAAAGACAGGTCTTCATGAAAAAAGTATATTAAACTATTAATGTAAGCGATTTAACACTTAACCAAAGGAGGTTTTTCAGTTGTTTAACGTTCTGAAAAAGCATGCAAAAACCGCGATGTTAAGTACATTAGTAGCTAGTTCCACACTATTTTTTATGTCGGAAGGAGAAGCAAAAGAATTGAAAACCCAACCAACATCCTACAAAACCATAACAGAAGTTGAAGATTGGGGTGCTGCTATTACGAAGGTTATGATTGATATTGGAAAGCCAATCCCGAAGGATTCAGTAACAACAGACACTTTCGATGTCCATGTATCTAGAAGTGACAGCCGTTTAGTAACACCTTTTTTAGAAGAGGGGTATCGTCATGTTACGAAAGCCTATGTAGCTGATAAAAACGGAAACCCGGTTGTTAAGACTGGAAAATATGTCGTATTAGAAATGCAAATTGGTCCGGAGATTTCTTTAGGTTCTGCGATTAACTACGATTGGGCTGGCTCGGGTTACAATGACTGGAATGAGAATAGCTACACAATTACTCAAAAAGAGGCCATTGAAACACCGGCGGGAACCATTTCAGGTTTAGTTGTAGATACATTTAACGGTGGCGTTAAAGAATTAGTCGATGATTTTTCAACCGGTGAGGCTACATATGATGATATTACACTAACTTATGCGGACTACTCACCTGCAAAAGATAAAGAGAAAAACCCGTTAATCATATGGTTACATGGAGCAGGTGAAGGTGGGACAGACCCGACAATTGCCATTTCCGGAAACAAAGCCGTTAACTTTGCCTCAGATGAAATTCAAACCTATTTTGATGGAGCCTATGTTTTAGCTCCTCAAACACCAACTTTCTGGATGGATGGATTCACAGGATTTGGCGATGGTACTTCAAAATATCAAGATGCGTTAATGTCGTTAATCAAAGAGTATGTAGCGAAAAACAAAGACATAGATCCTGACAGAATCTACATCGGCGGAGATTCAAACGGTGGATATATGACCATGCTGATGATACGAGATTATACGGATTATTTTGCCGCTGCTTTTCCAACCTGTGAGGCACTAAATGACTCACTCATTACAGACTCGGACATTGATACGATGAAAGACCTGCCTATATGGTTTATTCATGCAAAAACAGATGATGTAGTCCCTGCAAATCAATTTGTTGTTCCAACCTATAACCGGTTAATCGAAGCGGGAGCAGAAGATGTTCATCTCTCCTTATTTGATAACGTCATTGATACTTCCGGATTATACAAAAAAGAGGATGGCACACCATACGAGTATCATGGACACTGGTCATGGATTTATGTTTATAACAATGATGTAGAAAAAACGATTGATGGTAAGACGATTACTCTTATGGAATGGTTATCTTCAAAAAGTAAATAGAAATACAAATAAAAGCTTCAATCCTTACTAGGATTGAAGCTTTTATGCTATAAGGTTACACCTGTTTTAAAAATACCAATTTCTCTAAAATGATTTTTCTCATTATTAACCTTTTCCCCACTCGCGATCTTGATAACATATGAAATAAAATCTTCAAGAAGCTCTTCCTGTGATTGACCATCAATTAGAGTTCCAGCATTAAAATCAATCCAGTGCGGTTTAGTTTCATATATTTGTGTGTTAGTTGAGATCTTAATCGTAGGGACAAATGTGCCTAAAGGTGTTCCTCTTCCGGTGGTGAACAGGACCAATTGACATCCGGCTGCAGCTAAGGTTGATGAAGCTACCAAGTCATTTCCTGGAGCACTTAGAAGGTTTAGTCCCTTCGATTTTAGTGTTTCTCCATATTTTAATACATCCACAACTTGAGATGTTCCTGCTTTTTGTGTGCAACCTAGTGATTTATCTTCAAGTGTTGTGATACCACCCGCTTTGTTTCCTGGTGATGGATTTTCATAAACCGGCTGATCATGACGTTCAAAGTATCGTTTAAAATCATTAATCAGGTCAACAATTTGTTGAAAGACTTCCTCATCTTTCGCTCTCTCCATTAATATTTCTTCTGCCCCAAACATTTCCGGTACTTCAGTTAAGACTGTCGTCCCACCTTGTGCAACTAAATAATCGGAAAACTGCCCTAATAATGGGTTGGCTGTAATACCTGAAAAACCATCTGAGCCGCCACATTTTAGTCCAATTTTTAATTCTGATAATGGAAGGTCTTCCCGGCGATCATCTTTTGCATTTTCAAAAATTTCTAGCAAAAGCTTAACTCCTTCTTCTACCTCATCCATGACATCCTGTGAACTTAGAAACTTTACCCGATTAGTATCAAAATCTCCTAGAGAATCTTTAAATTCATTAATCTCGTTGTTTTCACAGCCTAACCCTAATACTAACACTCCGCCTGCATTTGGATGGTTAACAGCATTACCTAAAATGGTTCTTGTATTTACATGATCATCTCCAAGCTGAGAACAACCGTAATTATGTTTTAGAACTTGAATATGTTCAAATGGAGCTATATCCCCGACTTTCTCTTGAAATACCCGAATCATTTGATCGGCGATTCCATTCACACATCCTACAGTCGGAACAATCCAAAGCTCATTACGAATCCCAACCCTCCCATCTTTTCTTTTAAAACCTTTAAATGTTGTTGTGTTTTTTAGTGTGTGTTCTGATTGAAACTTTGGCTTGTATTCATATTCCTCGACACCTGACAAGTTTGTTTTTGTATTATGGGTATGAACCCATTCTCCTGGTTCAATCTGTTGTGTAGCATGCCCAATTGGAAAACCGTATTTTACGATATTTTCACCTTGAGGGATTTCCTTTAGTGCAAATTTATGGCCTTTATTAACTGTTTCTTTTAATTTGATCGTCGTACCCTCAATCTCAAGTAGTTGATCTTGATCAATTTTCCGAATCGCGACTGCCACATTATCTGATTCTTTGATCTTAATAAACGCTTTCATTTTTCTCACCTGTCTTTTGCAAGAATTGTGTTAATGCCTCATTCATTCCATATTGATTTATCGTCCTTAACTGGTTGACAACTGATTCAGTTAACTGGGGAATTTTCGATAAATCAGTGCCCCATAATTTTTTATTTGAAAGAATGGTAGATACAAGTTCTTCCATGTTGTCAGAATATAAAGACCAACAATCATTAAATAAGTTTAATGTAGATTCATCATCAACAAGTGTGATCGACTCATCTCCCCGCTTTCCTTTATAAAAATAAAGCAGTGCACTTAACGAGAAAACAGTCGCTTCAGGCAACCGGCTAAACCTTTCAACATATTCAGAAAGTGTTGGTAATATTCTTGCTTTAAATTTTGAAACTGAGTTTAACGAAATACTAGATAAATAGTGGTGAATAAATGGATTTTTAAATCGATTTATTACATCAGCAGCAAATTGAGAAAGATCTTCTTCCGGGAAAGGTAAGGTTGGAATAATCTCATCATATATCACTTTTTCGACAAATTGCTTTGTTAAATCGCTTGTCACTGCTTCACTTACAGTATTTACTCCACATAAATAAGCAACAGGTGTCATCGCAGTATGGGCACCGTTTAAGATACGGACTTTCTTTAGCCTGTAAGAGCTTAAATCATCTACAACATGTACATTCAAACCTGCCTGAACTGCTGGAAATTCTTCCTTAATGAAAGACGGTCCCTCAATAACAAAAAGATGAAATTGTTCTCCAACTACTATTAATTTATCAATATAGCCCAGCTCAACCGTTTTATCTTGTATGGAATCCTTTGGGTAACCAGGGACGATGCGGTCAACTAATGTATTACAGAACGTATTTGCCTCCTCAACCCATTCAGAGAACCCGGATTCCAGCTTCCAAGCATCCGCATATGCTAACACAATTTTTTTCAGTTCTTTTCCGTTATCTTCGATTAGCTCACATGGAAAGATAATAAATCCTTTATCTTTTTCCCCATGAAAAACCTGATACCGCTCATATAGTAAAGCAGTTAATTTGCCTGGAAAGCTGCTTTGGGGACGATCTGTCAAAAGATCTCCTTCATGAAACTGAATACCTGCCTCTGTCGTATTTGAAATAATAAATCGTAAATCCGGATTTCCTGCTATCTTCAAATACTCATCATATTCGTTGGTAATATTTATACCTCTGCTTATACTGCGAATGATTTCATGTTCACTGACAGGCTGATTTTCTTTGATGCCTTGTAAGTATAACGTGTATAAACCTTCTTGTTCGTTTATTGTATCAACTGCACCTTTTGGGGTTGACTGGACAACAACAACCTGGCCATTAAACATTCCTTTCTTATTCATGACATCTATTTGCCAATCAGTAAATGCACGTAAAAAGTTTCCTGTTCCGAACTGCAATACCTTTTCAGGATATGTTGTGTACTCACTATCTATTTTTTTCGATAACTGCTCCATTTCCATACCTCCCAATTTATGCACACGTTAACATTACTTTTAGGAAAAATAGCTGAGCTACTTTCGCGAGCTCAACTATTACACTTTACATCAGAAACCGAATGTCTCCTTACCAGATTAGTTGTTAGAAAAATTGGTCCATCCTCCTCGTTACCAGCATCCATTACTTGTAACAGTTTTTCAGCCCCAGCTATACTAATTTCTTCAATCGGCCTTTTCACAGTTGTAAGCGCCGGTGAAGTATACTCGGAGAATCCAATATCATCAAACCCTATAATGGATATATCTTCTGGAATCATTAGACCGTATTCATTAATGGCTTTCATGGCACCAATGGCCATATCATCATTTGAACAAAAAACAGCAGTAGGGTAATTATCGAGGGATAATAACTTTTTCATTCCCTCATAACCGCTTTCCATATTATAATTTCCCTTTACCATGTATTCAGATAGAATTGGTAATTGATATTCCATTAAAGCCTTTAAATATCCTTCTTTTCTTTCTTGTGCAGACTTGAAATGTGGAGTTCCTTCAATAATCGCAATATCACGATGTCCATGCTTGATGAATAACTGAATTGCCTCATACACACCTTCTTGGTCATTTGAAAGCACATTCACAACAGAGCGCTCTTCGATTTGTCTGTTTAACACAACCAGCGGTATTTCCTTTTCTATCACATGATAAATAAACGCATTGTCAATATCACTTTGACTCATTAATATAATGCCGTCAAACCGTTTACGGGTGATCATTGAATAATCCTTAATATCCTGGATTCCCTTTATAAATAAGTTATAGTTTTCATCAATGACCGTATTTACACCTTTAATTGTTTCAGATAGAAAACTGGATGATGTCCCATTCGATATGCTCGTGAAAAACAGTCCAATTGTATATGATTTTTGTAAAACCAGGCTTCTTGCATGAACATCAGGCGAATAATGTAATTGATTTGCGATTTGAATGATTTTCTGCTTTGTTTTTTCCTTGATTAGCGGACTATTATTAAGTGCTCTTGACACGGTTGTGTGTGAGACATTTGCAATTTTTGCAATATCCTTGATTGTAACTCCCACTTTTATACCTACTTTCAGGTTCCTTTTCAATTAGGGTATCACAGACATTACCCTCGTACCATCAGTTCCTCAAACTGAAAGTATTCTTTTGCATTATGGTATGAAATTCCTTGAACAATTCGACGAAGTAACTCCTGATCATGTGGTACTTCACCACTTTCTACCCATTCTCCGATCAACATACAAACAAGTCGTCTAAAATATTCATGTCTTGTATAAGATAAAAAGCTTCTGGAATCTGTTAGCATACCAATAAACTGACTGAAAAGCCCTACATTGGCAAGCGCCTTCATTTGATCAAGCATTCCTTCCTTATGATCATTAAACCACCAGGCTGTACCAAATTGGATTTTCCCTTTAATTCCTCCGCCTTGGAAGCTTCCGATAATACTAGCAAGCACCTGATTATCTCTAGGATTCAAAGAATATAGAATGGTTTTAGGTAGTGCATCTTCCTTATCTAGTGCATCAAGCAGCTGAACTAACGGCTTAGCAATAAGATCATCATTCATACAGTCAAACCCTGTATCAGGACCTAATTTCTCCAGCATTCGGGTGTTATTATTTCGCAGGGCATTGATATGTAATTGCATAGCCCAACCTAAGCTTGCATATTTTTTTCCAATGAAAACAAGTGTATATGATTTATATTTCATTTCTTCTTCAATTGTTACTTTTTCTCCTGATAGAGCCTTTGTAAAAATAGCCTTAACTTCTTCTTTATCAGCATTCATAAACATTGCTGTGTCAATCGCATGGTCTGAAACTCTGCCGCCAAGTGAATGGAAGAACTCTATTCTCTCTTCCAATGCCGTTAAAAACTCATCATAACTTGTAATCTCTTTACCTGATACTTCCGACAACTTACTTACCCATCCACAATAGCTATCACGATTTATTTCCAATCCTTTGTCAGGACGGAAGCTTGGTAACACTTGAACATTAAAGTCTTTATCATCTCTTAGCTTTTGATGATATTCCAGGGTATCAGTCGGATCGTCTGTTGTACAAATGACTTCAACATCTGATTTTTTTATTAATTCTCTAACAGAAAACTCTTTCTTATTTAATTGTTCATTTACTTTTTCCCATATCATTGGAGCTGTTTTTTCATTTAATATTTCATAAATACCGAAGAATCGTTGAAGTTCTAAATGTGTCCAATTGTAAAGCGGGTTTCCAATTGTCATTGGTACTGTCTTTGCCCAAGCCAGGAATTTATCATAATCACTTGCTTGGCCAGTAACAAATTCCTCTTCAATTCCATTTGCTCTCATTGCTCTCCATTTATAGTGGTCGCCATATAGCCATGCTTCTGTTATGTTCGAAAACTTTTTATCTTCATAAATTTCCTGTGGACTAAGGTGACAGTGATAGTCAATAATCGGCAAGTCTTTTGCAAATTGATGATATAGTTCTACTGCTACATCATTTGATAATAAAAAATTTTCTCCCATAAACGTACTCAATTGCTTCAGCCCCTTTGGTAACATTTTTGAAAACGTGAACATTTCCTTCTATACTAAATAATGAACCTATTAAAATGTATAGAACTCACCAAATGCACACGTTAACATTTTAACTTATTATAAATCATGCAGGAAAATACTTCAATATTTTCCTGCATGACTATTTCCCTCTTTTTTATTAATCCGCTCTTGGGAATGTATCAATTTTTGGGTCGTAATCTATCAACTTTCGTAAAAAATCTATCAAGTTCACTTAATAATCTCTCAACTTTCGCCAATAATCTATCATTTGACAAATTTCGACCCTAACAAAAGGGTCAAAGCACTAAACCTAATACTTTGACCCACATTTTTATTTTAGATTTTCGATTAATGTTTCTGCCTGATTGATTAAAATAGACTTAGCTTTATCAGAGACATTCTTCTTTGAGTTTTTGGCATTTAACTCTTTGATAAACTTTTCTAAGAATGAAATGCCTCTCTTATTTGAACCTTTGTCAATATGATGCTGAGCCTGCACTAACGAATTTTCCAGCTTTCGTACAAGTGAACCTCTGACCTCACCTTTTTCAACATACATATCCAGGGTATTTCTTAGTGCAGTTACTTCACCAGGCATATATAATTCAGGAGTTGGCACTTTACTCCAATCTGTATCTGAAGCAAAATAGTAACTTGTATATGATGGCTGATTATAGCCTACATTTTGCCATGAAATCCCTGTCCGATATTGTGCATCATGCATTAATGTGTAGAGCTTCCGATCTGTAACCTCAGAGCTTAAGTAAATACGTATAGCTTCACTGTCCTCCGTTCGGACAAGCAATTCTTCTCTCCAATCACCGAAGATATCGGCAACTAAGGACGGATTCCCTTTTGTATGGTTATTTGTTCTAGTATTTTCAGCTGTTAGTACAGTTCCTTTTTTCCAGTCTTCTATTGTAGGTGTTGCATCAATTGCTCCGTTTACAATTTGAGTGGTCATATCAGTCGACCATTTAATATTCATATTTGTTCCTGGACCGGATGTATTGATTTTCGTTCCATTTGCTGTCCAAAGACCAACTGCCCAAGTTTCCAGTCCCTTGTGGTCAGGGTCAACATCACCTATCATGCCTCGACCGGTATCTTTTCCTGTATACCCGCCATAAATTACTTCACCTGTCGCAGCATCGCGAAGTGCATACCCATAAGGAGCATATGCGCCTCCTTCATGAACCATAAAGATTTCCAGCCCTTCCCGATTTGGATCAATGTCCGCTACATGTAAGGCATCGCCATGTCCTAAACCTGCTGTTACACCCGGAGTTGCACTTTCCGGTGGCATCACATCACTGGAGCTGTATAATAATGAACCATCATGGTCGATTGTAGCAGATCCGTATATAACTTCCTGCTTGCCATCACCATCCACATCTGCTGTACTTAATGAATGTGCACCCTGAGTAGTAAGAGTCCCATACTCCTCACTCGTACCTAATCTTCCATGTGGTCCGTCATTGAACGGATTTGTCATTGGAGTCCAACCACTGTCAACATCCCACTGTTCTCTTAAATGTTTTCCATCCCAGGTATAAGCAACCATTGTAGCTCTTGTATAATAGCCTCTTGAAAAAATAGCCGAAGGTTTTTGACCATCTAAATATGCGACACCAGCTAAAAAGCGGTCAACTCGATTGCCTGGTTCGATTCTTGACATCGCATAATCTCCCCACATCAATCCATCGTCATGACGCTCATATTTATAGCGGATCGTTTCAAGTTCTTTTCCTGTTTCACCTTCAAATACTGATAAGTACTCAGGACCTTTTACAATAAATCCTTCAAAATCTCTTATATCGTTGCGGGAACTTCTGCTTGGGGCATATTCATCAATGAAATAATCTGCCAATGCTTCTGCATCCTCTGTTGATAGCGGATAATCATACTGTTTCTCTATTCCAAAGGATTCTTCAAGTGTTGCCGGCCAATTTCCATTTACAACTTCTTCATGTTTATGCCAGTTTTTAAACATATCTACTACATGGTTATAATAATCTTCACTGCTCATCCGATAGTCATCTTGATTACTATAACCTGCTTTTTTGTCCTCTTTTAGCATGGTAATATATTTTTCGGACGTTACTTGTCCATTTTTATCATAGTTGATAACCTTTGTACCTGGAGCTGTCTTAAACATTAATTCACTTTTTCCGTCACCATCAAAGTCATACACTAAAAATTGTGTATAATGGGCACCGGAGCGTATATTTACTCCAAGATCAATTCTGTATAGTAGTGTGCCATCAAAAGTGTAACAGTCGATATACGTATTTCCTGTGTATCCTTTTTGAGAGACATCCTTTGAGTTGGATGGATCCCATTTGACAAAAAATTCATATTGTCCGTCACCATCGACATCACCGACACTCATATCATTGGCTCTATAAGAATATGCTTCACCACTAGGAGTGACCCCGTCAGCAGGCTTTTTTAGTTTCAAATCATAATATGTATCTTTCCAAGGTGAAGCTTCACTGCTTTGGTCCACTTCTTTTCCGTCTTTAACAGCGGAAACATAGTACTTTGATGTTTCTGTCCCATTTTGATCCACGAAGTTTGTGCTGTCTTTAACTGTTCCAATCTTTTTACCGTCACGATAAACATGGAAATTCACACCGGTTAATCCTGAATCAGAATATCCCGATACTTCGTTTGCGAGTAGCCTCCAGCTTAAAAAGACTCCTTCCGATGTGCTTGCCGCTACTAGACCTCTGTCAAGATATTCTAGTTGAACTGCATTCCCATGATTTGCTTTTGGCGGAGATGCTATGGCACTACTCTGGTAACCTGTCATTAATAGTGGAGCTGCAATTGATAAGGATAATAGTTTTTTTGTTAAAGAATGTTTTTTCAAGCTTCTTTCATCACCTTTCGCATTTTTATTCGGTAAAGAAAAAGTGTACTGCGGCTTGAGGGGAACAATTAGTTCATGAATAACTAGATTTGATAGAATGATAATAGGCCATCTATTGCTTTAGGTAGCTTTTTCTCCTTATTACTCTATTAAAAGACTTATTAGAAAGCTCAGTACCTCCCTTTATTAGATTTAGTAGCACACTTATTTGTAAGCCTTTTCAAAATAGAAACTAATGCCCATTATAAGGAGTGAGTTAGTTAATGAACATATAAAAAACCGTTAATTTCCTCAGGATAACAGTGTTATTATAGATACTTAATAGAATGTTTTCGTATACTTTGTTGTTTTTGATGAAGTAACGTCAAAATTTAGTTCGTTCCATTGCGCTCCAGACACTCGCTTTTCTCACTTCCCGCAGGAGTCGAGTGTCTTCCGCTCCATTTCACTATAAGGGTTAAAAAGTATTCAGCCCTTTAATAAATAAGAGGGATAATATTTATCATTATCCCTCTCCAATTATCTTATTTTACTTAACTGTCAATTTATCACTGCCAGTAAAGGTTAGACCTGATTCAAGGTAACCTGTTATGGATACTTCAATCTCACCTTTTATGTTATCAAGAGCCGCTATGATTTCCTGACGATCTATCTTGATCGTTGCCTTTTTACCATTTCCATTTACTTGGCCGAATATTGTTTTCCCATTTACATGCAGTTTAACTACTTTTACGTTTTCTTTATTTTTTGAAGGAAGGTCGACTTTTATTGTAACTGAGTTTTTCCCACCTTTGCTTTTCACATTAAGAACTTCAGGGTTAATTTGAACCTCTACCTGTTCTACTTTCCCCGTATGAATAGACGGGAATGGTGCTGTGTCCATATCATGTCCTAAAAAGTAACTTGGATGTGGTGGTTGATTGTAACCAACATTCTGCCACGCTATCGCAACCCTGTATTGTGAATCGTGCATGAGAGTAGGTATGCGATGCTCTGTTACAGCTGTTGTAGTATAAACACGTAATGCACTGCTGTCGTTTAATCTCCAAATTGCTTCCTCTCTCCAATCTCCTAAAAGATCTGCTTGAAGGGCAGGAGTTCCTTTTGTCCAGTTATTAGACGTGACATCATTATCTGTCACTAGGTTGTCCAGGCTATTTGTTTCATGATTCCATTTATCGATTTTGGCAGCACCCAGACCGTATGTTGGACTGCCCTCTGTTTCATCAAAATCATGATCTAATAATTCACGAAGTAAGTCTCCATCCCACCAAATTGCAAAGTTTGATGTCGGGATGTTTGTACTAATTTTTTCGCCTTTTGCCGTATACATTCCACCTGTTCGATCATTCCAGGCTCCACCGATCGCCCAAGCTTCTGCACCAGGATAGCGAGGGTCCACGTCAGCTGATACACCTCTGCCTGTATCTTTTCCTGTTTTTACACCCCAGATGATTTCACCTGTCTCTCCATCACGGAATGATAACCCATAAGGTGAACTTGAATTTTCGTGTACTCCGAAAATCTCAAGTCCGGGTCTTGTTGGATCTAAGTCACTGACATGTTGAGCATCACCATGTCCCCAGCCTGTTGTATGTAGACCGGTTCCATCGTGATCGATTGCAGCTGCACCATAGATAATTTCATCCTTACCATCAAAGTCAACGTCAGCAATACTCATACTATGATTACCTTGTCCTCTGTAATCTTCATTCCCGGAGGTATTGCTATCAAAATTCCATAGTTTTGTCAGCTCACCGTTTTTAAAGGTATAGGCAGTTAATACAGCTCTTGTGTAATAACCGCGAGCCATAATTATGCTGGGTGTTTTTCCATCTAAATACGCAACTCCTGCAAGAAAACGATCAACTCGGTTTCCGTACCCATCTCCCCAATCATTCACATTTCCTCTTGGTGGGTCATAGTCAGTTGTTGTCAATGCTTTTCCTGTTTCTCCATCAAAAACGGTTAAAAATTCAGAACCACTTAAGACATAACCACCTGAATTTCGGTAATCTGCATTAGGATCTCCAATGACAGTACCTTTCCCATCTTTTGTTCCATCAGCAGTTTTCATAACAACCTCAGATTTGCCATTTCCGTCAAAATCATATACCAGGAACTGAGTATAATGAGCACCAGCACGAATGTTTTTGCCTAAGTCTAACCTCCATAAACGGGTACCATCCAATTCATACGCATCAATAAAAACATTTCCTGTATATCCGGCTTTTGAATTATCTTTTGAATTTGAAGGATCCCATTTTAAGACGATTTCATATTCCCCATCACCATCAAGATCACCAATGCTTGCATCATTGGCACTATATGTGTATTTAACACCATCAGGGGTTGTACCGCCTTCCGGCTTTTGAAGAGGAATGTCAAAGTATTGATTGCTTAAAACTTTAGCTTTGTCCGCTGTTGATTGTTCTTTACCATTTATAACTTCACGGACTTCATATGTTGAGTTAACTGTTCCTTTTGAATCCACATAATTTGTACTTAATGTAATTGGCTTATGATTCACTTTCTTTCCATCACGATAAAGGTTAAAGGCCGTATCCTCAGAATCACTACCTAGCAGGCGCCAGCTAATAAACACCCCTTCATCTACCTTTACAGCAACGAGATCCCGACCTAACTCTTCCATTTGCCGAACCATAGTATTGGCTATTGGTGTTTTAAGTGGTTTGGATCGTTCAGAAAATCCGCCTGCATTTACTGCACTAATTTTGTAATAATAGTTTGTTGTCGTAGCAACAGAATCACTAAATATTGGTTTCGTTGAAGTCCCTACCAAGGTATATGTACCATCCTCTGATTTTGAACGATAGATATAGTACATTACTGCATCATTTATTGGTTTCCAACTTAGTTCAATTGAATCTTTACTTGCCTTTGAGAGAGCAAGCTGAGCAGGTGCACTCGGTGCATCGGTCTTTTCATCATATACTCCAACTATGACTCCTTCGCTTGAGGTTGATTCAATATCAGCTTCATTCATTTGTGTAACGGTATATGTGTATGTATATCCCAGCTGTGCAGTCGAATCGATAAATTCTTCTTTTTCTGTCGTTCCAATTTTTGTTGCAGATTGTTCTCCTTCCAGCTTGCGGTATACATTATAGCTTTTTGCTCCATCAATCGTAGCCCATTTCAAAGTAACACTTGATTCAGCTCCCAGCTCCTTATTCGTCACCTCCAATCCTTCAGGTGCGACCATTGGGATAATTTCTAAGGAATTAATTCGTCCGTTATCACCGATAGCAATATTCAGTTGACCGTCATCTACAGAAGTATTTGCACGAAGTTCTTCATAACTGGCTGCGCTAGATGAAATAGAGCCATATGATTTTCCCTCAATTGAGAAGCTAGTCCGATTAGAAGCAATCTGATCCCCTGATTTAATTCTAACTGCATAGTCCCCATTCGGAACATCTACATTAAATTCATGACCAGCTGCAAGTGCGAAATCCCTTAACAAAGCATCAGGCTCACCTCGATCACGAAACCCAACTTCCGCACTGAACCCATACCCTTTTTCAGAACTATAAACAAGTGTATTAGCTACTTGGTTATATCCTTCGGCAACTGGACTTGTTGCTGATCCAAAATCAAATTTCAAGTTTTTTGTAACTTTTTCTTCAGCAGTAGCTGTTGGTGTCGCTAATGGTGCTAGTCCACTGAACATTGAAGTTATCAACACTGTACTAGTTAAGACTGAAAACTTTTTAGTAAAACCTTTCTTCACTAACATTACCTCCCAAATAGTAGTCCCCTAAAACCGTTTCCTGTTTATTTTCAACTTAATACTTTCAAACTCACCTCCGGACGCCCCGAATGTAAACCCTTACATTTTAAGCTATTAAAATAGAAATCTTTTTCATTTTAAAATAAGGAAGCGTAGAATAACATACAGATAACAGGTTTTAACGTATAAATAACAGTGACATTCACATAAAAAATCCCAAAACGAAAGTGTCTACTCAACCTTCGTTTCGGGATTCTATCGTTTTATACTTAGTTATTGTTGAACACTGTCAACTAATTGATTTTTTCCTAATTCCTCATCTTTGTTCATTTGAAACACGATCACTTTATACTGAAACGGCCCAACTTCATACTGTCCTTTAGTTAGTTCTTCTCCTGTTAAACGATCTTTTCCACCATCAGGTATGGAAACAGTTCCTCCATTCCCATCCATATTCACAATTACCCAAATTATTTCACCCTTACGGATACGTGGAGCCACAATTGTTCCTCTCGATACATCTGTTTTTAGTTGTACATCCGCTTCTTTTGCATAATGATCAACACACTTCTTTAGTAAAAGATCACCTGACTCTCCTGATGGAAGTGAACCAAGCATGACAATTTTTCCCTTGCCGACTTTATGTTCAGTCATAAATGCAGCTCCATCTGAGTTCCCCCCCTTAATCGTGCCAATAGCTTTTCCGGCAGTTGGTTGAAAAACAGAGCTCCATAAGCTTAATGATGCTTTAACTCCCATAAACTCACCATATGAATCTGTTCCCTCCATTGGATATGTATAAAGAGTTTCAACTCCGGCAAGTTGCTCTAACTTTCCTAAGGCTGCATCAGTATGGATTGTATGGTTTTCTGTTCTTCCGCCTGTAAGCGGACCAACAATCCAAACTCCTCCTTCTTCAACAAATTTTGTTGCTTGTTGAAGATAATCATGAGATAGATAATGGACGAAAGGTGTAAATAATAATTTGTATCCTTCTAATTTCGCACCCTCAGGTATCAAATCACGGTGATATCCAGCTGATAGAACTCTTTCGTAAAACGGGATGATAAGAGAACGATAATCTAAATCTCTATGCGGCTCTGTTTTTAGAAATGCTCTTGCTCGATCTGAATACGTTATCGCTACCTCAGCTTGTGCGGGCCTGGTCGTTGTAATAACTGATTCAAGCTCTTTCCTGGCAGCCTCAACTTCTTTTACATTTTCAAAACCGACAGTCGGTTTTCCCCATGCACTTATGACAGATCCATGAGGCTGTTCACATCCTGTACGTTGCTGTCTCCACAACCAATAACAAAATGCTTCCCCGCCTAACGCATATGACGCGACAGCTTCTGCTTTTAAATAGCCGTTTGCATGAGGGGCTGCATAACTCTCAAGTGATGCACTATGTGATGGACTTGTTTCCATAACCCAATAATCCTTGCCGGATTTAAAATTTCTCCATAAATCACAATTAAATAAATAAGAAGCAAAATTACTTCGTTCAGCATACGTATCAAATGAAGCAAAATCAAGATGTTTGTATAGCATTTCGTTATCAACATGAAAAAAAGTTGTGCTATTATGTGTTATTGGAGCCTGGGAATATTGACGGACTATCGCTGCCTGTTCATCTGAAAATTCGGCGATTTTTTCATATGAGAAAAGCTGATACATTGTTTTTAAAGCTGAATTATGAAGAAATGGCGTTGAGATTGGTTGCGGAATCTGTTCAAATGAATGATAATATTGACTCCAAATATGTGTTCCCCACGCTTCATTTAATGCATCAATTGTTCCATACTTCTCTTCCAGCCAACTATGCCACAATGATTTACATGTTTCACACATACATTCACTAACATGGCATTTAAACTCATTATCAAGTTGCCAGCCAATAACACCTGGTAAATGGCCAACTGCTTTTGCTATCTCCTCGGTAATGATTGCAGCTCTTTTTCTAAAATAAGTATTATTTGTACATATATGCTGCCTTGATCCATGACTCATTACCTGTCCATTTTCATCAACATGCAATCTTTCAGGATGATTATGTGTTAACCAAATCGGTGGAGTAGGTGTTGGTGTACACATGACCGTCTCAATTCCATGATCGTGTAGTTTTTCAATCATATTCACAAAAAAACTTAGATCAATTACCCCTTCTTCTTTTTCCATCATAGACCAGGCAAATTCACCCATTCGCACAACATTTATACCTGCTTCTACCATTAACTTTATATCTTCTTCAATTGTATCCTCATTCCATAATTCTGGGTAATACGCGGCTCCATGATATAGCTTCTTCGTCATAAGAAATCTCCTTTACTCTTAATATAAAAAACCACGAAATAACGTGGTTAACTTTTCAAAAAATTCTTTTCACATATATACTTTTCGATCGGTAATCGAAGATCCCTTATCCCTTCAATAACTAATCTCCCTACCTCTTTTGCTCCATGTTCACTAAAATGAGTATTATCAATAATGCCATCCGGATAATTCGGCTGTTCATTTGGAGCAAAGATTGTAAAGAGCTTTTTAGATCCTTCCACACCAAGTTCTTCATATAACTTCCTTGTCTTGGACCATAAGTCTATGAGTGGAACATCAAGCTTTTCAGCAAGTTCCATCATTGCCTCCGGATATTCACCTAAAGTATTTTCCAGGATACCATCTTCATTAAATTTCCTTCGATGAACAGGAGTAATTAATATTGGATATGCCCCTTTCGCACAAGCACCTGTAATATATTCCGTTAAGTTTGATTGAAAAGTTGTATAAGGTTCAGTTCCATATGATTTCTGATCATTATGACCAAACTGAATAAATAGGAAATCATCCGGTTGAATTTCGTTCATAATGGCTTCAAGTCTACCTTCTTCGATAAAGCTGTTTGAGCTTCTTCCTCCCATTGCTTTATTAATAATCAATATATTTTCTTGGAAAAATTCATGAAAGGTTTGGCCCCATCCTGCCATCGGTGCCTCATGGCTCGGGCAATTTGCTACTGTTGAATCTCCTGCCAAATAGATCGTATACGATTTCTCCATATTCACACCTCCAATCAATCTTGGAAACTAATTAAATACATGTCTGTTACTTTTTAATAATTCAGCTAAGAACACGAGAGTTAAACCTTGTCCCCATCCCTGGATACGCTTATAAGGAACCTCTTTATAACCATCAGCATCGTTCATGACAGCTGTTCCCGCTGAAACCTTAGATACTTTTCCATCTTCTTCAATTTCATTGACAATACCTTGAATTGATTTTTGGATGTATTTATTATATAAAGATCCTCTTTTAAGGAGCGCAGCTGCAATAGCAGATGAGCCGGAAATCTCATCATATGATGTTGGATCATCAACAATCGTATGCCAAAGTCCATTTTCTCCTTGAAGTCGTACTAAAGCACTTAGCTGATCACGCAAAGAACAATCAATGATCATGTAAGAAGGGTCCTGTACTTCAATTAATTCAAGAGCTTTCGCCATTGTTAACGCAGCCCAACCATTTCCTCGTGCCCAATAAATTGAAGACATATGATTTTTGGCGATATTATCCCAGCCGTGATAATATAGATTTGTCACAGGATCCTGCAAAAAATCCTCATGACCATGATATTGCTTTAACCCATCTCTGAAATAGTCCTCACGATCTAATAGTTTTCCGACTCTTAACAAGAATAGTCCTGCCATCATCATTGTATCTACCCATGCCTGCTCAGGGAATACATCCTTCACAGAGTTAACTGTATGCTGAAAAATGCCGTCTGCAAATCGCGGGGCATCATTTTGAAGATAATCAGCCATTTCTTTAATAACAGTTAAATATTTTTCATCTTCTGTTACGTTATAAAGAGTAATCAGCGCGTGTCCAATTGATACTCCATTAATGGAGAGCTTTGGTAAACCATCCTCCAGCCATTCATCCACCCACGCTTTTAATAGATCGATATACTCCTGTTTTTCTGTTGCTTCATAAGCAGCAGCTACCCCATAAAAGGCCACTCCGCCCGGCCAATCCCAGTTAAAATCCATCTCGAAACTTCGTTTTACTACTTTATCTATCATTTCTCTAATTTCATTTTCATCAAACTGCAATTTTGGCATTTGATCCATCCTCCAATTCATCCCTTTTGTAGAATTTCATTTGCTTGTTCTCTGAATTTTTTTGCTCCTTCTTCAGGAGTTATTTTTTTATACATAATTTCATCTGATATATTTTTTAAGACTTCAATCACCTGTGAACTGCCTGTCGGATCTGGCGGGTACATTTCATTTGTAAGACTTATGGCTTTCTCAACATATTCGACGATTTTTAATTCTTCTCCTGAAAGCATAGGCTTAACTTCTTCCGATATCTTAGATGAAACAGGGACACCTCGTTCACCCTTCATTAATTTATTTGCTTCCACATTATTTACAAAAAAATCAATGAATTTAGCCGCTTCTTCTTTATATTTAGAACTTTTCGGAATGGATAAAAGCATGCTTGGCTTTAAAAAAAGCGCCTTATTTTCGTAATGATCCGGTGGTAAATTTAGTGTCAATGGAGCTTCTGTTAATTGATCAAAGCTTGCATATTGATTAGAATAATTCCAAGTAATTGCTGACTTTCCATTAACAATTAAATCATCTTCCATTCCTCTAACAGCTGCTGCTACTTCATTTGGTGTAGGAAATGCTCCACCTTCTACAAGCCTTAACTGCATGTGAAAATAATCAACAAATAATTGATCATCTTTATATGCAAGTCCTGTCCCTTCTTCGTTGTAAAACTGCTCACCTTTTGTTCTAAGATAGTAAGGAAAGAAGATATCTGGTGGATGCATTCCATTTGAGCCATAGACATTTGCATATTTTTTTATATCCAAAGCCATTTGCTCCATATCGTTCCAAGTCCAAGTGTCATCATGTATTTTCACACCAGCTTTATCTAACAACTGTTCGTTAGATATAACAGAAAGAACATTAATTCCTACTGTAAAACCGTAAAGTTCCTCTCCAATTTTCCCGCTGTTCACAACACTTTGCCGAATAGAGGAAGTATCAATGGTATTGTTTTCAATAAATGGTGTTAAATCTTCAAGTAATCCTTTTTCACCGTATTGCGATAAAAAAGCAATATCCATCTGGATAACATCAGGAAGTTGATTCCCTGCTGCCATTGGCGCCAGGTTTTTCCAATAATCATCCCAATTTGCGAAAACAGGTTCCACATTTATTGTTGGGTTTTCTTTCTCAAAAAGCTCAATGATTTTGGTCGTGTACTCATGTCTGGGGTGTCCTCCCCACCAAGCTACCTTGATCGTAATTGGTTCTCTATCATTGACACTTTCATCTTGGTCTTGATTAGACTGACATGAGGTTAGAGACAATGTAACAAATAGGGCAATACATAAAAGAAAAAGCTTTTTCATAGTAAATCATCCTTTGTAAATGCTTACATGTATAGTTATAGTTTAGTAGGAATTGATATGATTTTTAATGAAAAATACAGACTGATATGATGAAAAAACAGTGATATCTTCAACATTTCAATTGTAAGCATTTACACCTGATCTATCTACTTAAATCTTTTTCTTTATTGATGAACAGTCACAGATTCATGTTTTTTGTTTACTTTGTTAAACGCATTCATTGCCGGTTTAGACATAACTAAAGCTAAAACATTTCCACTGCAAACGATCATAAGTGGTGGAGCAAACGATAGTAAAATAACTAACCCTAAGCTACTAATCAACATTATAAGTGTTTTAAATGGATTCATAACCATCACAAAAAATGAGTTTTTTAGTATATCCAGTGTTTTCATGTTGAAGTGAACATACATTGGAAACACATAAAGCAACGTACAAATAAAAATGAGGGAAATGATTAAAAAAGGAACGTTCAACAAGTTTTGAACCATTGTAGAAGCTTGTTTTAAAAATAGGAAATCAATAAATAAAATGATCCCAATTAGCGATATAACAGCTCCGAACATATTACTTTTCACAAACTCGCTTTTATATGAGCTCCAAAACACAGAAAACACCGGTGCCTCAAAATCTCCCATTGCCCATCTTCTCACGACAGCATACATGGCAACTGTTGCAGGATAAAACCCCAGGACAATGAAACCAAGTAAGGAAAAACCGATCCACAATATATTTAATAATACTAATCGTGAAATCCATTCCAGTATGTTGTTTACACCACTCATAAATCCATGTGTTTCCATAGCTCTGCCCCATTCCTTTTTTAATAATTTCTGAACAAAAACGCAAGCGCCTTGGTTAGCCTCGGGCAAATAAGACGCAAAGGAATAGAAGACGTTCTTTGTCTTCAATTCCTTTGTGGCTAGACCCTAGAGGGGCTCGGCGCTGGAGCTGGATGTCGCGCACTTATCCACAGTTCAAGAATTTTATAATTTCCTGGACGATTAAAAAGCAAGATGAAGGGTTAGCTAATAAAGCTTAACCCTTTAATCCACTTGTACTAATTCCTTCAACAACATGTCGTTGGAATAAGAAGAAGATAACAAATACAGGGATTAGTGTAACAATTGACATCGCAAACATTGCTCCCCAGTTAGAAACAGTTTCATTACTTAAGAACATATTTAACGCCATTGATACTGTATATTTATCAGGACTATTTAAATAAAGAACTGGTCCCAGCAAGTTATCCCATGTCCAATAGAACGAGAAGATAGACACTGTTGCTAAAGCAGGTCTAATTAATGGCAAAATAATTTTATAAAAAATCTTGAATGTTCCACATCCATCAATTGTTGCTGCTTCGTCTAATTCTCTTGGTATTGTTCGAATAAATTGAACAAGAAGGAAGATGAAAAACGGGTGACCAAAGTAAGCTGGGACTGCAATTGGTTTTATCGAGTCTAGCCAACCTAATTTTGAAAAGATAATGTACTGAGGTATCATAACAACCTCATACGGCAACATAAGTGTTACCATCATAAGAGCAAACCAAAAGCTTTTTCCAAAGAAGCTTAATCTTGCAAATCCGAACGCTATCACAGCTGAGGAAATGACTTGACCTATCATCGTAATGATAACAAGAACTACCGTGTTTTTAATAAACACTCCAAACGAATTCCCGCCAATCCCTTCCCAGCCTTGAGCAAAATTCGAAAGAATAAACGGATCAGGAATAAGTGATTGCGCAGTCACAAAGATCGTATCACTTGGCTTAAAGGAACTCATTAGCAACCATATTACAGGGTACAGCATAAGGATAGCAAAGCCGCCAACAAGAATGTGATAAATCCACCACTTCGGCTTCTTTGCTTTAGGCATTTCAAAGCGCTTTGAAGCCGTATTGATTTCTGTATTTGTTTGCATCCTTATTTCGCTCCTTCCGATTCATAGTGAACCCAAAACTTCGATGTAGCAAAGATAATCGCTGTTAGAATCCCTACAATAATAAGCATGATCCATGCCATCGCTGACGCATATCCCATATTAAAGAATTCAAATCCTTGAATGAATAGATATAGTGAGTAAAGAAGTGTCCCATCTAAAGGACCACCAGTACCCTTCGAAATAATGAAGGCTGGAACAAATGTCATAAATGCTGCAATGGTTTGCATAATTGTATTAAATAAAATAACTGGGCTTAACATAGGTAGTGTGATTTTTGTGAATTTTTGCCAAAAGTTCGCTCCGTCAACACTTGCCGCTTCATAATAAGTCATTGGAATACCTTTTAATCCGGCTAAGAAAATTAACATCGATGAACCAAATTGCCATACAGATAAACAGATAAGCATCCAAAGTGCTGCTGTTGGGTCACCAAACCAGCGAACATCCGGAATACTAAAGAATGCCAGCAACAGGTTGATAATTCCCTCATCACCGAAAATATTACGCCACATGATGGCAACAGCAACACTTCCTCCTATTAAAGAAGGCAAATAAAATAGAGTACGGTATAACCCTACAGCTCTTGAAGCTGTGTTAAGTACCATGGCGATTAATAAAGCAAATCCTAAACGTAATGGGACTCCGGCAAAAACATAGATAAGGGTAACTTTAAGAGATTGCCAGTACCGTGGATCTTCAGTAAACATTTTTTTATAGTTTTCAAGACCAATCCATGTTGGAGAAGCGAATAGGTTATATTGTGTGAATGAAAAGTATAATGAGGCGACAATTGGGATAAACGTAAACGCTAGAAACCCGATGATAAAGGGACTAATAAATGCGTAGCCTGTCATATTTTGTTTAAGGGCGCGTGCACTCATACGATCAATTCCTTTCTCCCAAATAGTGATGATATTTTAAAGTCTAGTAGCTGATCCATAATGACCAGCTACTAGTGTTTTAATCACTATTTATTTTGAGATAATATGCTTTCTGCTTGTTGTCTAAATTGTTTTGCAGCATCTTCGACCTTCATTTGGCCATAATTCATTTGTTCAGATAAGCTATCTAAAAGCTCAATAACTTGACCTGCACCGATCGGGTCGGGACCATCGAATTCAGAACTGTTTTGTTCAGCCCATTCAACACTGTCAAATACTTGAACTTGTTCCGGTGTTAACACAGGCTTCAGTTCTTCCTTAATAACAGAAGAGCCTGGGATTCCGCGATCTCCTAAATTTAATTTATTTGCTTCTACATTATTCACGAAGAAATCAATAAACTTCGCTGCTTCCTCTTTTTGTTTTGAATTTTCGGCAACAGACCAGAACATACTAGGCTTTAAATATAATCCATCACTTGTATTTGGCCCAGGCATGTTGTGAATTTTCAACGGACGATTAGCTACCTGCTGAATACCAACAAATTGGTTAGACCATTGCCAAATTCCAATTGCTTCTTCCTTCACAACAGGATCATCCTCCAGACCCTTTAATTGAGCAAGGTAATCAGGTGTTGGAACAGCACCATCTTTTACTAATTGAGATGTCATATTAAAGAAATCAATAAACATTTGATCATCTTCGTAACCTAAAGCAGTACCATCCTTACTATATAAAGACTTTCCTTGTGTTCTTAAGTAGTAGTTAAAGAAAACATCTGCTTTCATACCTGTATCCATAAAGAGACCGGCATCTTTTGCTTTTGCAGCAATTTCCTTATAATCATCCCATGTCCAATCTTCAGCTAAGGAATCAACACCGATTTTCTTTAAAAGTGCTTCATCAAAATGAAGACCAACAACGTTTACTCCTAAGTTAAAGCCGTATAACTTATCACCAATTTTTCCACCGTTAATATAATTTTCAGTGTAATTTGTTGTATCAATTTGATTTCCAACATATGGAGTTAAATCAGCTAATTGACCATTTTCTGCATACTGTGAAAAATAGGAAAGGTCCATTTGAATAATATCAGGAAGCTGTTGTGCAGAAGCCTGTGGTGCTAACTTCTTCCAGTAATCATCCCAGCTAGCATATTCAGCTTGAATCTTTACACCTGGATTTTCTTTCTCATACATTTCGATTATTTCTAATGTGTAATCATGACGTGGCTCAGATCCCCACCATGCAATACGAAGTTTAATTTCTTCATCTCCGCTTCCACCACCTGAATCTGAAGTAGATTCTCCTGAAGAAGTATTACTTCCTCCACTACAGGCTGCCAAAGAAAATACCATAACAACTGCTAATAACCAAAACAACCATTTCTTCATTTCTCTTCCCCCTCTTTTTTTGCTGTTACCGCTTACAATCCCTATTTTATTAGGTTTATAGGTCTTTTGAAATGCAAAAATCAGATAACTCTGTTCAAAAAACAGTGAATTCTGACAACTATTTTTAAACAACCTGGACTTACTATCTATTACAGGTACTATCTCCTACAAATAAAGCCCACAACCTAGTTCAATAGATTGTGAGCTTTTATCATCAATTGACTTTCTTATATTCAGAAGGAGAATAACCTGTAAATTTCTTAAATACCTGACTAAAATATTGTGGGTTATCTCCAAACCCTATACTTTCAGCTATAGCAAATACTTTAATATCATCCATTAATTCAATCTGTTCCATGGCTTTATTTATCCGTTGCTGTGTAACAAAGCTGGAAAACTTTTCACCTGTTTCCTGTTTAAAAAGTTTACCTAAATAGTCAGCATTCATATACACCTTATTAGCAACCCATTTTAGAGATAAATCTGTATTCGCCAGGTTTTTCTCCACGAGGTCCATCATCTTCTGAATAACTTCGGAATGATTGGATTTATGTTTCTCATAATAATGTTGAGTAATGTCAATTGCTGTCATAAGAAAGGATTCTTTCATTTGTTGGATTGTGTCCATTTCCAGCAATGAAGACATTTTTCCTGTATAAGATTGGATCCTTTTAGAATCAGTATGTTGGATCATGACTAAAAATAACTGCATAACATATGATCTTGCTAACCCAATAGATAGTCTTTTATTTGCCAACTCTTGAAAAAATTGTATGATTTCATTTTCAACCTTTTCGATATTCCCTGATTTTATAAATAGACACAAGCTTTGTCCATCATATTCATAGTCTGTTAATTTCGTATCCTGCTGGATATCATTTTTCGTAATAATGCTTCCTTCACCTAAATAAAACCGGTGATTTAAACATTCTAGTGCCTCTAAATATAGTTTTCTAACATTAGTAATGCAATCCATCTCACTTATCGCTACAGTCATATCCATTTCGTATATGGTAAAGAAATGATTGCGTAATCGTTCAATTTGATCTTGAAGAACTGAAAAATCCTGTTCATCGACAAGAAATAATGCATATTCTCCGATATTCGTTGATAAGACAGATTCAGAAAATAGATCTTCTCCAAGATTTTCAATGACAAACATATGCTCGTAATGGTATTCTCCTTCAATACGGAAAATAATAAGCCTTATAAACTCATCATGAAAATTAACTCTTAAAAGCTTTTCATAAAATTGAATACCTTGATTATTATCAAGCTTGGTTGTAATGAATTCCTTGAGTAACTGCTTTTTCATATATGGTTGGATCTGATCCAGACGGCTCTTCATATCAAAGAGAGACTGCTCTTTCTTTGCATCTGTTGATAGATCATTTATGATACTTGTCAGTGCTTCAACAATACTCTTTTCATTACAAGGCTTTAGTAAATAATGCTTTACCCCATGCTCCATTGCTCGTTTCGCATACTCAAACTCGTTAAAACCGGACAAAATGATAAATTTCACTTCAGGAAATTCTTTGGACACTCTTGCTACTAATTCCAACCCGGTCATACCCGGCATTTTGATGTCACAAATAACAATATCCGGCTTTTCTCTCACGATAAAATGATAGGCCTCAAGGCCGTTACGCGCAGTACCAATTAATTCAGTACCAATTTCTTCCCAGTCTATGATACTTGAAATACCTTCTAAAATAATTCTTTCGTCATCAACTAGTAAAACTTTATACATAACTCCACCTCGTTTGATATGGAATGATAATGAGCACCTTTGTTCCAATGTTTAACTCGCTATCAATTTGTAATCCATATTTTGACCCGAAGACAAATTTTATCCTAGAATCTATGTTACTAAGACCAATCCCATTTCCTCTTGTCTTAAATTCTCCCCTTCGCACTTGTTCAAGTTGTGCCATGTCCATACCCTGTCCATTATCCTCAACAGCAAGATATAGATCTTTCCCTGCTTTATATGCCGAAACTTTAATTTTGCATGGCTCCATCATCATTTCAAGTGCATAATTAATTGCATTTTCTACTAGCGGTTGGATAATCAGTTTTGGTATAAGACAGCCTTTAACATTTTCATTGATGTTAAGTGAAAAATCCAGACGTTCTTCAAATCTGAATTTTTGAATAGTAATATAATGCTGAACCATTTCGATTTCTTCTTGAACGGTTATCACATCATCCTTTAAGCTAATTGCATTTCTTAGCAGAAAGCCCAGTGATTCAACCATTTTTGATATTTGGGTTTGTTTATTGATCTTCGCTAACCAATTAATTGATTCGAGTGTATTATAGAGAAAATGCGGATTGATTTGGGATTGCAATGCTTTAAATTCCGTATCCTTTATAAGAAGTTGTTTTTCATAGTTTTCATTGATTAAATCATTGATTCTTTCAATCATGACAAAGAAATTTCTGTGAAGAATCCCTATTTCATCTTTTTCTTCGGTAAGCCTAAATGTATCAACAGCTTTAAAATCACCATTTTGAACGACTTTCATAGCTGAAACCAAGTTTTCAATTGGGTCTGTAATCCTTTTCGAAAAACGAATGAAAAAGTAGATGGAAGATAGTAAAATAACGAAAAATAAAAAAATGACCAAAAACTTAATTGTCGTAACTTTTGCAAACATTGTTTCGAAAGGCAGCACATTCCAATATGTCCAATTGGCATACGTAGAATTTGAGTATGTGACAAAGTAATTTCTTTCAGCTAGTTTTTGAATTCGATACCCCTGTCTATCACTTACAGATAAATTTAATTTATCAATCTGTATGGATGTTTCTTCAGCAAAAAAGATGTCTTCTCCATATGAAATCGCTATACGTCCTTCTTGTCCTCCCCACTCTCTTGGAAGCTCCTTAACGATGTCATTTAAGGACACCTCAATAATCAATGTTCCCAAGTTATCAAGACTTAGGTTTTGATAAGATCTTAACTGTCTTGCAGAAAAGATAGTATTTTGCGAATCTTTTAGAGAAACCCATACATTTCTTCCGTCCCCTTCTCTTGCTCTTTGCTCAAGATGATCAGCATTTTCGTAAAGAATAGATGCCGTGATTTTACCAGCCTGATATTCTTTTCCATTTGTGTCAAACAGATGAATGGATTGAATATACTCCTCAGATCCTATATAACTTGTCAGGGTATCCCTAATTTCCTTTTCAATTTGATATTGATCGTAATTAGTAAGCTCTTTCTTTGCTTCAATTAATGCCTGTTGAATTTTATTATCAGCCAGTACTCTATAGGAAACTTCTTCAATGTTTTTTAGTTCGTCTTCAATCCTGTTAGAAGACATGATTAGAACTTGTGAGGACTTGCGATAAATTTGTTCATCATAACTATTAAAAGCATATTGAAAGCCTAAGATAATAAACGATAAACAAACCACCATTATGGTCGAAATAATGATAATTAGCTTATACTTAATTTTTAAGTTCTTGTATCTGTTGAAAATACAAAGCTTTAAGTTTTTCATTATCTAAAGACTCCAATGTGATTATTTTTCAAAGTTAGTAGGTAACCGCTTTCAACTGCTATTAGTAAGAAGGAACCTTTCTGCAGCAGCACGGTTCCCTGTCATTTTATGCTCTTAGAGGGTATCCCATTGTTGACATTAAGGCAAGACCAGGCTGTGTCGAGTCTAACCGACTATATTGAACAATAATAGGAAGATCACTCTCTACTTCAATAGAATATGGAACACCTGCCGGGATTTTCTCACCATTTAATTCTAAAGATGAAGTTCGAAGATGATTACTTCTTTTTCCTTGAACAACAATTGGAATCCTTTCCAATGGATCACGATCTTCAAAATAGATCGTAATAAAAGCTTGTGCGTCCTTATTGTGACAGTTTAGCATACAGATGGATTCGTGACTAAGTAATTCCCCTGTACTAAGTGGTGGAATATACCCATCAGGTATAATCCAATGTGTTTCTCCTTTACCAGTATACATGTAACTACCTCCTTATTAATGAATCATTTATCCCATAATATTTATCTATTATAATATCAATAACCTACATTGAATACCCTTACATTTTTATCTAATTAAAGATAGAGTGGTCCAGTCATTTTTCTCTTCATTATATAAAATACAATCTGATATACATATATAATTATCAGACAATAGAGTTTAGAAAACAGTGAACTTTAACAGATTAATAAAGAACAAGTTCAAAAGCCTCATTACGGTCACACTTTAACGTACCATTTGCCACCTTTAACATAGCAACTTGGATAGACGAACGTTTTGCTTCATATTGATCTGCCCGTACACCCTCTTTTCTTCCCGGATGGGTGAAATAGAATACAAATGCCTGATCTCCTTGAACGTGTACATCTGCATGATAGCCAAATGAACAATCATCGGGTCTTTCACCAGGTTGATCTAAGATCATTGTATTGTACTCCCACCCCTCACAATCATTTGACTTATAAACGGCTTGACCAGACCACTTATCAACAATCATCCAATAATACCCTTGAAAATAAAATACATTCGGTCCTTCATGCGGATATTCTGCAATAACAGGACCAACAACCTCCCACTGATACAAGTCTGCACTATCTGCTGCATAGGTATAAGAATTATCCGCCTCATCCTTATACCACATTCTGAAACGACCATCCTGCATAACATGTACACATGCATCAATGACAAAATCAGAGCTTAATTCTAATATAGACTCCAATTTCCAATCCCATAGATTTTGACTGGTATAGTGAATAATTTTTCGTTTATGCCCCGCCCACTGATTCGGTACTCCTTGAATATAGCTAACATACATATGATAAGTTCCATTATGATAAATAATTTCAGGTGCCCAAAACGTGTTTCTGCCTCTTTCAAAATCAAGACCTTCTATAACCCCTCTGTAGTTCCATGATTTTCCTCCATCGGATGAGGTCGCAATACCTAAATCAGTTCCATGAACCCATGATACACCTTCACACTGAATAATTGCCCTTCTATTTGTATAGATCATCCACCACTCTTTTTGTTCATGATTCCATATAATAGTCGGATCAGCAGCTCCATCGAAGATTGGATCACGAAACAATGGTGCTTTTGGTGTTGTAAACTTATTCAAGCCCATTCACTCCCCCCTATATTTACTTATAAATATATACTTTCTGATGTATAAAAAAGAGTGCACTATCCAGTTCAGGATAACGCACTATTCTTACCCGAAAATTATTTTAATTCTTCCATCGCTACAGCATCCATATCTGTAAACGTATAGTTCTCACCAGCCATTGCCCAGATAAACGTGTAGTTACTAGTTCCTACGCCTGAGTGGATTGACCATGGTGGTGATAAAACAGCCTGTTCATTCTTTACAACTAAATGTCTTGTTTCTTTAGGCTCACCCATGAAATGGAATACTCTTGAGTTCTCATCCATATCGAAATACAAATATACTTCCATGCGACGGTCATGAAGATGTGCAGGCATTGTGTTCCACATATTGTTCGGCTCTAATAAAGTCATCCCCATCATTAACTGACAGCTTTGTATACCATCTGCATGAATATACTTATAAATCGTACGCTTATTTGATTCACTATCAGATCCCAAATGGTTTGGTTCCGCATCTTCAATTGGAGCTTTTTTCGTTGGATATTGTTTATGTGCAGGAGTTGACACAATATAAAACTTCGCTGGATCTGAAGAGTTTGTACTTTGGAATAAAACCTCTTTGTTTCCTAAGCCAACATATAAACAGTCTCTTTTATTTAACGTATACGCTTGCCCATCAACTAGTACAGTACCTTCAGCACCGATGTTAATAATCCCTACTTCACGTCTTTCCAAGAAATATTCTGTTTTGAGAGTTTCTTGATCTTCTAGTTTAAGAGCTTGTGTTGTAGGAATTGCTCCCCCTGTTACAACTCGATCATAATGAGAGTACGTCATATTGATTTCACCTTGAACAAAAAGTGAATCCATTAGAAAATCACTTCTCAATCTTTCTGTCGAATATCCTTTAAAATCTGTTGGATTTGTAGCATGTCTAATTTCCATTTTTCTTTCCCCTTTCGATTTTTGATTTTCATGTAAAACATTTGGCATTATGAGCTCATCCATCCACCATCGACACATAAAATATGACCATTTACATAGCTTGAGGCATCCGAAGCTAAATAGATAACAGCTCCTTTTAGATCTTCAGGAGTTCCCCAACGGCCTTGTGGAATTCTGGAAGTAATATACTCATTTCGCTCTTTATTTGCTCTAAGTTGAGATGTATTATCTGTCTCCATATAACCAGGAGCGATAGCGTTTACATTAACACCTCTGCTCGACCACTCATTTGCAAGTGATTTTGTTAACCCTGCAACAGCATGTTTGCTGGCCGTATAAGCAGGCACTCTTAATCCACCTTGGAATGAAAGCATTGACGCTACATTAATGATTCTGCCTGAGCCATGTTCAAGCATATGCCCTCCAACCTCTCTGCAAAGTTGAAACACAGAATGCTGGTTGACTTTAATCACTTCATACCAATCATCATCAGAAAAGCTCTCTGCATTTTCTCTTCTGATAATTCCGGCGTTATTAACTAAAATATCAATTCTATCTGTTATAGCTAACGCCTCAGAAACTAGCTTTTGTGCAGCTAGATCTTCAGACAAGTCAATTTTTAAATCATGAAAGGTACCACCAATAGATTCAATTTTGTTCCGTGTTTCCGACATATCACTCATTCCGGCACCTATAACAGTTGCACCTGCCTCTGCAAGACCAACTGCCATACCTTGCCCTAATCCACGGCTTGCTCCTGTTAATAAAGCAACTTTTCCCTTTAGAGAAAAAAGTGATTCCATTTATACCCCTCCTCTGTTTATTATCGTACTTAAATGTTCGATATTGTTCAGTATAGTTTGATTATAGCACAAATAAAAAAGATGACAACGATAAATTCTTCGTTTGTCATCTTTTTGAGTTAATAATTTTGGCTCTTTTGCATTACTAGACCGTTGGTTAATGTTCGTTTGACTATATACAGTTATAAAACAAACGCAAAATAAGCGATGAAAATTAGCGCTAATACATAGACAATCGGGTTAATTTCTTTATGCTTTTTTAATGCAAGCATCGTAATTGGATACATAATAAATCCAAGACCGATTCCTGTTGCTACGCTGTATGTTAGAGGCATCATAATGATTGTCACAAATGCTGGTATTGCAATCTCTAGCCTTTCCCATCTTATGTGACGAACCTCACTTGCCATTAAAGCTCCAACAATAATTAAAGCTGGTGCGGTTACCTCTGAAGTAACAACCGAAAGCAATGGTGAGAAAAATAAAGCAATTGCAAAGAACCCTGAAATAACAATTGATGAAAACCCTGTTCTTCCTCCAGCAGCAATTCCTGCTGATGATTCAATAAAAGAAGCTGTAGTAGATGTTCCTAACACAGAACCTGCAACAGAAGCTGAAGCATCTGCCAAAAGTGCACGACCGGCATTTGGTATTTTATTTTCTTTTACTATGCCTGCTTGATTTGCAACGGCAATCAATGTACCCGCGGTATCAAAAAATGCAACGAAAAGAAAGGTAAACACCACAGCTAATAATTCCATTGAAAAAATTTGATCTAATTGTAATAACGCTACTCCAAAAGTAGGTTCTAAGCTTGGAATAGCTCCAACGATCGCGCTTGGTTTTTCAATAATTCCGAACAACATCCCAATAATTGACGTAATGACCATTCCATAAAAAATACCGCCACGGATGTTTTTTACCATGAAAATAACGGTCACAATAAAACCGAATATGGCCAATAATGTTGGACCAGATTGAATATTACCGAGTGACACAAATGTTGCTTCATTTGCTTGAATAATGCCTGAATTTTTCATGCCAATAAATGCAATATAGAAGCCGATCCCACTGCCGATCGCATATTTTAAATCTTGTGGAATAACTTCAATAATTTTTTCGCGAATTTTAAAAATACTAAGTAGGACGAATAATACACCGGAAATAAATACTCCTGTTAATGCTGTTTGCCAGGGGATTCCCATCCCAATTACAACTGAATAGGTGAAAAATGAATTAAGGCCCATGCTTGGTGCAATCCCGATTGGATAATTTGCTAATAGGCCAATTAATAAGGTCCCGATTATAGCTGAGACAGCAGTCGCCGTAAATACAGCCCCTTTGTCTATACCTGCTTCTGATAACACAATAGGATTCACAACTAAAATATATGCCATCGATAAGAAAGTTGTCATACCAGCCAATATCTCTTGTCGATACGTTGTTCCTCTATCTGAGAAATGAAAGAACTGTTTCATCTTTACCTCCTGGATTTAACAAAATTAGAAAAACTCAGCATACCGCCGTTTCATAATGGCGATACAATCAATGAAATGATCGTATAAAAAAAGCTTTAGAGTCTTCTACCCTAAAGCTTTTACATACAAAGATTACACACAAAGGCCATACTGCCTGTGATTTATGTAATCCTTGTAGTCATGCTATTTATGGTAGCTAGGTAGAAACGTTTAGGCCATATCCCTAAACTTATACAAGGAAAATATATTATATTAATATAAGAAAACATTTTAAAGAAAATTAGTTCTTTCGTCAATGTTAATAATTCTCAAATTTGATTTTTTATATAAAAATAACATTAGAATAACTTGGCTTGTCGCCAAGTCCTAATGGCGAAAGCCTTAGTTTTTCTTATAAAATTTATATACTTTCTGATAGTAAAATAAAAAAGCTTCAGTCCCTCCTTTTGAATGGGACTGAAGCTTTCTTGATATGAATTGTTTAATTTCTATTAAACAACTTTTCTAAAATCAATATGTCTATCAAGCTTTCTTTTGATTCGTTGTAAAGCATTATCAATCGATTTTACATGTGTGTTTAGCTCTTCAGAAATTTCTGCATATGAGTGGCCTTCCATATAGAGTAAGAGGACACTTCTTTCCAAATCACTCAATAACTCATTAATCTTTGTTTGAATTTCATTTAACTTTTCTTTATTCATAAGAAATACTTCCGGATTTGTGACATTCTCTCCGGAAAGGACATCCATAAGAGTATAAGAAGATTCTTCATTCATAAGTGGCTTGTCCAAAGAAATAGATGAATTAAGCGGGCTATGTTTCTGACGGGAAGCTGTTTTAATAGCTGTAATGATCTGTCTTGTGATACATAATTCAGCAAAAGCATAGAAAGAAGCCATTTTTTCTTGTCTAAAATCACGGATTGCTTTATATAAACCGATCATTCCTTCTTGAAAAAGATCTTCCTTATCCGCACCTATTAAAAAATATGATTTCACCTTGGAACGTACCAAATGTTGATATTTACTTATTAAAAATGAAAGCGACTCACTATCTCCTTCATGAGACATTTCGATTAAGATGCTGTCTTCTAGTGAAGAATAACGCTCAACAGGCTCTACTACGGTGTTCACACTCACTCATATCCCTCCTTAATAACTTCCCGAGCTTTTGATGATCAATTGACTAGTAGATTTCACTACATCCTCTTATCATTTGTAGTGTCCTACATTTCTTTTCTTGTTCTCTTCTCCTCAATTCCTTATCAGTAAGTATAAGTTTACAGGCTGAAAATTAAAAACGTTGTCGAAATATATAAGGAATTACAAATTATTTTATTTTTCGATGGGAAGTTATGTTGATACCTTTATACACTCTTTTTTTCTTCATGGGAAAGCCGAAAATCCCAAAATAAAAAGTCCTCTATTTCTTTTAGTGAAATAAAGAACTTTCCCTTTTGATTATTTAAACCATGTATTATAGACCAAATTACCTACAAAGAGTAATAGACCAAGAACTATATTCCCTCGTCCAATAAGTTTCGTTACTTTTTCTTCTTTTTTCATTTTTTTGTTTTTATAAAATGGGTAGTCATATCTCATAATTAAGTAGCCTGTAATAATAAAAATTGCAATAAGGTAATTCATGTATCCGATGTACAATTTTACCCTTCTCCTCATCTAGTGGAAGATATTATTTTGCTTTCATCCCGATGCGTCGGATTTTTGTTGTGCAGTTTACCGTTACATTTAAATCCCTATATAATGAATGCCATTTTTCAGGTGTTTTCACTTTTGTATCCCAAAACCGGGGATGTTTTGCTCTTATATGTTCACCAAACCCAAAAATGTCTGATTCCTGCTCTTGTGTGTTTTTTATGAATGTTTGAATTGATTCAACAGTATTTTTTGATGTAACTTCTTCAATTTCCTTCAATATTTTTGAATCGTCTATTTCTACATACTCAGGTGCATCTTTTTCGTCAATCTCTGCTTCATAATTTATATTGACTGTAATTTCAGGTTGATCATCTTTTATTTTGGTATCTATTTTAACAACTCTGCTGGAAATCCTCACCATCACATAGTCTTCTGAGTCAGGGGTCTGGACAAAAACTCCATACCCACCTTTTCCATTTCCTAATACTGCCATAAAGAAACCAATTTCAAGTGGATCACTGATTCCTACCATTTTTTCACCGCTAAAATATGCTAGTCCTTTGATTTGAACATTTTCCTCTTTTTTTATACTAATATAGGGCAAAAATGAATCCTGTCCTTTACTTGAGAGGATCGTCCAAAACTCTCCAATAAAATCAGATGGAAATTTGCCTAAATCTACTGCATTTTCAAACATTGAAGATAAATATAAACCAGGTACCCTTTCAAAGGTTGGGGTTATCTTCATAAATTGACTAGCTTCTCCTTTTGATATAGCGAGCCATGCAGTTCTTCTAACTTCTGAATTCCGTCGAAAAAAATCATTAATTCGTTCTACTCCATCTCGTGCCAATTCCTCACTAATGATGATAATTCTTAAATGCCCAAGAAAAATGTCATCTGATATTTCCTGTTCCAAATTTGCTAATGCATCATCCATAGTATGCCCGACAACTTCGAGGATCCACACAGGATCTGAATCTCCCCCTCCACTTTCAGGTCCAAGGGGGATTTTACCAGGAACAGCAATTTGTGCAGTTATTTTTATCATTTCATTATCTGGACGAGGAAATGAATTTGAAAGATGTGACACATTTTCTTCTTCTTTGCCGTGCTCCTCAGTTGTCTTATCAATAGCAATACCTAGAACAACTGCACGTTTCTCAATATCCAAACTGTCCCAACAGCCAGAAAGAAACACAACTGATATGAATAGACATAATCCTTTGATCACTATAAGTCTATACTTTAGAAATGTGTTCATTGTTTGCTCTCCGTTTTCTTTTTACAGAATCAATGAGTAACAATAAAACCGGAATTCCGATTGTTAAAATCAATCCAATTTGTCCTACAACTCTAATAATTTCATACATCTGCAAAACATTCTGAGGAATCATTGCAAGCAGGAAGAAAAACGGTAAGATAAAGAAAGACATCATCTTATGATCACTTAATCCTAATAATTGACTCAGCATATGAATTGTTAATTTATAGCTCGTTAATAACGTAGTAAAGACGGAGACAACCCAAATGGCTAAAAATATAATATCAAGTCTTTGCAGAATATTCCCCGGCAATGACGTTGTTCTTGCAAGTTCAAGTGTAGGCCATATTAACTTCCTAGTCTCCTCTGTACCAAATACACTCACTGTGGCAATCACAATCAAGGTATATAAACCACCTGAAATGATGATTGCCCAAATACTTGCCTTCATTGCTTTTCTGGCTTTTTTCATTGAAGGAATGATTATTGTCATTACAAATGATCCTTGAAATAATGCTGCAATAATAAAAACCCCGGAAATAATCAAACGAATATCCGGCTCATTTCCCCAAACTGGCTGCAAATATAGGATATTTCCATTCTTTAGCGATAAAACCACGATTATCAGTGCAGGTGCAAGGATAAAGGGTAAGTAAAATAATTGAATATAGGCGAAAGTGGTCATATCATGTCTAGTTGTAAAAGCAGCTAATACTAACATGACAACCACTGTAACTTCTAAAGGGGTTTCTTTTAAAACTGCTGAAATAACAACAGATCCGAATTCACGGGAAGCCAGACCTGTTAATATAGAAAAAAACAAGACAAATAAAATTCCTAAAAACAGGCCAAGCCACTTTCCAATGATTTTTTGACTGTATCCAATAATAGAATGGTTTGGGTATCTCATACCGAGAATTGTAATAACACTTAATCCAATAAAGGCCAAAATGATGGCAATAACAGTAACTAAAGGAGCACCTGTGTTGTTAGCTTGTACCGCAAATAATGGAAGCGGCAATACTCCAACTCCGATTATCGTACTTATCAATACACCTGAAGCTGTAGCAGTTGTAATTTCCCTAGGATGTTCCATCTTCATCCCCCTTCCGGCGATGATTACCGGCCTTTTCAGAATCAGTAGTACTATTTTGCTTAGAATTTTTCCTTACTCGTATATCATTTTTAGTATGTAAAAATCCCGGACGCTTTGGCATCCACCATAAGGGTCCTCGAATCACAACATCTTTCATCCCTTCTATATTAAAAGGTGAAACAGGGCTCATATACGGAACACCAAATGATTTAAGTGAAAGCATATGATTAAAAATGAGGATAACTCCTACAACAACTCCATATAAGCCAAATACCCCAGCCAAAATAACGATTGGAAAGCGAAGCATTCTTAATGCAAAGGCGGCACTATATGCCGGAGTAGCAAATGATCCAATTGTTGTCATAGCAATCACAACAACCGTAATCGGGCTGGCAATCCCGGCCTCAACCGCTGCCTGTCCAATAACCAGTACTCCTACAATTGATAAAGCTCCCCCAACCTGTTTTGGAAGCCTGACGGTTGCTTCACGTAAAACTTCCATCGCCACTTCTATTAACAACACTTCTATTACAGCCGGAAAAGGTACACCAGCACGTCCTCCTGCAACTGCTACTGCGAATTCTGTTGGAAGTAACTCAGGATTGAATGAAATGAAAGAAACATATATAGATGGAAAGATCAGTGAAAACACTAATGCCAGGATTCTGGCGATACGAACAAAACTTCCCATTAAATAACGGGATGAGTAATCTTCAGCTGTTTGATAAAACTGGTTAAATACAACTGGTACAAGCAGGGCAAACGGGGATCCATCTACCATGATTGCCACACGACCTTCTAAAATCCCTCCAACTGTTTTATCAGGTCTTTCTGTTGATTGAACCTGTGGAAATGGTGACATATGATTATCCTCGATAAACTGCTCAATATAACCAACATCCAAAATCCCATCAATGTCAATTTTCGACAAACGATATTCTACTTCCTTTATCAATTCTTTCCCTGCAAGACCTCTTACGAAGCATATGGCAACCTTAGACTTTGTCATCTCACCTACATTAAGTGTTTTCACAATAAAATCCGGTGTTTGTAGTCGATACCTGAGTAAAGAGATATTGGTGCTCAGTGTCTCAATAAAGCCTTCCCGCGGTCCCAATATAACTTGTTCAGTTTCAGGTTGATTAATCGCGCGTTTTTCTACTTTTCTTGTCCCAATTTGAAAAGCTTCTTGTACCCCATCAATTATGATAATTGTTTCGCCTTGAAGGATACTTTGTACAAGCTCCACTTTTTTATTATTGATAACAACTTTGCTATGATATAGCACTTCGTTCATCAATGTGTCTTGGAGTGTATCTCTATCAATATTTTTACCTAATAGATGTGTTGGTACAGACATTAATGGCTTTAATATATCTTGATTCAGTGATTGCTGATCTGCAAAATCCGATAGATAAAATAAAGCAGCAGGATATAAACCAAAAATCATAAACTTTCGGGTGACAAAGTCATCATTATCTCCAAGAATTTGTTTAAACCAATTACTATTCACTTGTAAGCTTTTATCAATCACTTCATCTTTCTGGGCTTCAAGCTGGTCATGGGGCAATTGTTGAGTGTATTTAATGTTTTCCCATTTTTTTCTTGATAATTGAAACCGTGACTTCATCTGGTTCGCCCCTATATACAAAGATTCATGATGATAATTTCTCCATATTATGTGAAAATATTCCTTGTATGTATGATGACAAAAGTAAATCAATTTAAAAAGCACAAGCACCTCTTCATCCCTGAGGGACTAGGCGCTTGTGCTTTGACACCAAAACACTATGTACAAAAAAAGTATCCGCCTCATAATTGTCGAATACTTTTTTATATTAACTATATATACAATCATTTCATATCCTTACTCCGCCATTTCAGCATACACACCAACAACCTCAAAAGTATCAGCATACTCACTTATCGTATAACTATCTAAATTCCACGACTTACCTGGTTTTAAATCGTAAATCGATTGAATTTGACTATCTACAATCGAGCCCTTTTTATCATAAAACTGTATATCAACGCTAATATATCGATATTCCTTATCTGATAAATTTTTAATGATACCACGTACTGTTGTTTCATACTCATCCTTGTTAATCTCCATCTCAGTGAATTCCAATTGATATGATTCTTCTGCTTCCTCTATAGGCAAAGCATCTGTCAGTACTTCATCATACACCTCGACAACATGAAATTGTGGACCGACTAAATAACCTGTAAGCACGGCAATCCCAATAAATAAGAGCACACGCAGAAGGCCGAACTTTTTTTTTTGAGGAACTCCATTTTTCTTCATTTTGTCATAAAAATCAACTTGAAATGTTAAATCCTGTTTAAAGGAGTCTGCATCATCGGGCGGTAAATCAGAAATTTCAATTTTCGTTCCAGCAAAAAACAATTCCATCGAAACATAATAATTTCCTTGTTTCATATGAATATATTCTAATTTCTCATAAGGTACTTCTAACACTTTTGGTTGATTGATTTCATTATGATAAATAAATAATGCACGATCATCTGTTAACAAAAATAAACCTTTGTAACGATCAATGCCACCTGTTGTAATATTCAGTATCGTTTCGTCTTCATATAAAACATTTTGTAATTCATCTACTTCACGATATGAAAGAAATTCATTTGCTTTGGAAAATTCTCTAATCTCTTCTCTTATGTAGTCTATATTTTTCAAGTAAGTGATCCTCCCTTTCACTACACTAGCACTCTAGAATTATTTTAGCTAAAGGTTTACCTGCCGTGCATAAGTCAAATATCATGAATTATGTTACTAAAACTCTTTTAGAACTTTTTCAATTAACAATAAATATGTATTTAGACCTATACAAAATATAACCTTTAGTAAAATAGCAAAATAAAGAAGAAGTCTAATTCTAAGATTAAACTTCTTCTTTAAGAATATATTGCAGCTCCTACAACTCCTGACATAACAATGACTAAAGCAGGGTGAATACGAAGCTTTATTAATGAGAAAAGTGATAATGCAAAAATAAGTAATAAACTAATTGAGTGCCATGAGAGTGATCCAACTAAGTTATTGCTTATAGCGAATTTAATGGCAGCATAGCCAATTAATCCTGTAATAATTGGACGTAAACCATAAAAAGCGGATTCAACATGCTTATTTTTACTAATTTTATAGAAGAAAGTTGCAATGATAATAACAAGTAGTAGTGACGGAATAACCATGCCTAACCCTGCTGCAATAGCACCTGTGATTCCTTGAACCTGGTACCCTACAAAAATAGCACTGTTTGTTGCGATTGGTCCTGGTGACATCCCTGCAATTGCAATAACATCCGTAAACTGTTGAGTCGTCATCCAGCCCTTATTTATTACCTCCAACTCGATGACAGGGATCATGGCATATCCTCCACCAAACGAAACAAAACCAATTAATAAAAATGACCAGAATAGTTCTAACAGTATCATCTTAAATTCCATCCCCCATAAACCATTCTAGTTGCTGTGTTTTCGGTGAGCTTTTTTCTTTTTTCCCATCAAGTGAATAACCTAACTTCCGTTTTATGTTAACAAGAACGATACCGAGAATAATACCTGAGAAAATAATTAAAACGGGATGTAAATGAAAGAAAAACAGAACAGCCATTGAACCAAACGATAGAACAAAAGTAGTTTTATCTATGATTGCCGTTTTACCGATCATATAACCTGCATATACAATTAAAGCAACAATGGAAGCTCGAATCGCCTGAAATGCCGCTTCAATTTTCGGGTTATTCTGAACTTGTAAAAATACAATGCTTAGCATGACAACGATTAGAAAGGTAGGTAAAAAAACGCCAAGTAATGCGGCAATCGCTCCTTTTATCCCTCCTATTCGATACCCGATAAATGTAGATGAATTTATCGCAATTGCACCCGGAATTGATTCCGCAATGGCAAATACATCTGCAACATCTTCATGACTGACCCATTTCTTCTTATCTACAACTTCTCTTTCGATAAGTGGGATCATGGCATAACCACCGCCAAAGGTGACCGGACCAATTTTTAAGAACGTCCAAAAGAGCTGAAATAATTTTTTTGTTTCATCCTTCATACTTTTCTCCTTTCAAGTTTCTATTACTATTTTTTCAAGTATTATTAATTGGACTATTAATCAATACATTTATGTTTTGTTATTATCTCTACGATATCATGCTTTTACGAGCAGGCATATTGCAACAAATGCATAGCATATAACGGATTGTTATAGTTAAGTCAATTTTCTTAATTCACCACCTGAGGTATTATAGAATTAACAAATATTTTCTAATTGGGACTAGGAGGGAGTTTCTTGAACATAGAAAACCTTAAGATGTTTTGTTTAGTAGTTGATGAAGGTAGTATTAGTCAAGCAGCCAGACTAAGCTATGTTTCACAACCTGCTGTTACAAGACAAATTCGCCAATTGGAGAACTTCTATGGCACCTTACTATTTGATCGGACTGAAGGCAAATTAACTGTTACCACAACCGGAAAAATGCTTTATCCATTTGCCAAAGCGATAGTAGACGATTTTAATCGATCTAAAGAAGTGATTCTACAGGCAACAGGAGAATACAATTCAAGCCTTAGAGTTGGGGCATCATTAACAATTGGTGAGTATTTATTGCCAAGCTTGCTTGGTCGTTTTAAAAAACAAACACCTGATATAAAAGTATCGTTAACAATAAGAAATACGCCAAGTGTATTAGAAGACTTATCTAATGATGTGATTGATATTGCATTAGTAGAAGGAATTGTAGAGGATAAAAGCTTTATAGTAGAGAAATTTGCAGATGATGAATTAATTCTCGTTTTCCCAACAGACCATCCTTGGAAGGAAAGATCAGAAATTAGTATAGAAGAATTAGCTCACGAACGAATGATTTGGCGTGAGTCACTTTCAGGCACTCGACTCATTGTTGAAAACGCACTAAAAGAACACGGGATTTTAAACAAAATAGAAAGTTACATGGAAATCGGAAGTACACAGGCAATTAAGAGTGCAGTTGAGGCAGGTTTGGGAATAAGTATTTTACCAAGATTAACCGTTACAAGGGAATTGGAGCAAGGGGTTTTACAAGAAATGAAGATTGAAGGTGTACATATTAATCGCAGATTATGGCTAGTTAAAAAGCCGCAGAGATTCAATAGAGATGGAGTTACAAAGTTTGTTCAGTTTATTCAGGACAAGCACCACTAGAAAGATCATGTTTAATTTTCACGAAACAATTAAGCTTAATTCCTCAGAAAAAAGGAATTGAGCTTTCTTTATTTAAAAATCTAATTACCCCTTTCTAAACTTAATGAATAATCGTACCAATAACACCAGCACACAAAATCACGATCACCGGGTGAACTCGGAAATATAATAGAGAAATTAAAGAGATACCGAAAATGAGTAAGAGACTTACCATATCCCATGAAATTGAGGTCGAGATCACACCATTTGAAAGAGCTAACTTAATCGCCGCATACATAATAAGACTCGTCACTATTGGGCGCAAACCATAAAAAGCAGATTTCACAAGTTTATTTGAATGTAATTTATAGAAAAATAAAGCAATGACTAGAATTAGAATTAAAGATGGCAAACTCATTGCAATAGAGGAGATAATGGCACCTGGAATTCCAGCAACCTTATACCCTACGATCGTTGCACTATTAGAAGCAATTGATCCCGGTGTCATACCTGCCAAGGCAATTGCATCTGTAAAATCAGTTGTCGTGATCCATCCCTTTCCCGTAACCTCTCTTTCTATCACGGGAAGCATTGCATATCCGCCACCAAATGATACAGTCCCAATCATAAAAAACAGAATAAATAACTGTAACAGCATACTACTACCTCCTACATTCCTACCTGTTGCTTTAACGATTCTTCGTTATTCTCAATCTCTTCGTTATTCTCAATCTCTTCATCTTTTTCAAACTTTACTAGCATACCTAATTTTTCTTTAATCCTGACAATGAAAATCCCTAAAAAAGCTCCTAAAAAGATAACGAAAATTGGATGCCAGTGAAACATCAACATTGCCACTATCATAGTAACTGCCAGAGTAAATGTGGCCTTATCCAAAACTGATGTCTTCGCTATTTTTATCCCGGCATATACAATTAAAGCAACAGTTGCAGCTCGAATTCCAAAAAATGCTGATTCCACATATGGATTATTCTGAAAGGTTGAAAGTACTCCACAAAGGACAAGCACAATTATAAAGGTTGGAAGTAAAGTTCCTAATGTCGCCGCAACTGCTCCCCTTATGCCGGCAATTCGGTGTCCGATAAAGGTAGCAGCGTTTACTGCTATTGCACCCGGTATTGTCCCTGCAATAGCAAAAACATCTGTTAAGTCCTCACTTTTGACCCAATGTTTTTTATGAACCACTTCTTTTTCTATTAAAGGAATCATTGCATAACCGCCACCAAATGTTACAGGCCCTATTTTGAAAAAAGACCAAAAAAGTTGAAAAACTTTTTCCCATTCTTCCTTCATAAATATCCCTCCTTCATCATTATTTAACAAAGTGAATGATTTACTTTCTTAATTTCAATTGATCTACTATTACGGTATCACGAAAGATGACGATGGTAAATTGCAACAAATGCATAGGTTATAACAGAAGGTTATACGTAATTAAACACACCCGAGAAGTTGGTTATTGATACAAAAAAGCTCCACCTTTTTAATAAAAGATGAAGCTTTTGCATTGGTAAAAAGTCAATTGTTCAACTTCCCGGAAATCAAATAATGGATTGACTCATATGAAATGAGCCAATCCACCTTAAATTAATTCACAACTGTATTTTTTTGTACATCATTTAATTGTTGAATCATTTCTTGCAGTTTTTCTTCCGTTAAGTTCCCATCACTAAAATTAGATAAAGCTCGTAATGGCATATATTTCATCATTGCTTCCATCATATCTGAGAATTCACCTTCATCCTCAGATGCTGCAGCGAATGGGCTTCCTTCCTGTGCTTTTCCTAATAATTCTTTAGCTAGTGGTGCTACTTTAGGATTTGCAAGTAAGTCACCAACTGTTGTATTACGATGAACTACTAATGGAATTTCTGTCGTCGATTCAACTGTCACTTTTTCTGTTAGAACAACTTCTTTTGAGCTTTTCCCTACTAATAATTCGAATTCTCCACTTTCTACATGCCAATCTTTTATTTCTGTATGATAGTATGCAAATGAACGTTTATCTAAAGTAAAGGTAATTTCTTTAACTTCACCCGGTTGAAGTTCAACTTTTTCAAAACCTTTTAATTCCTTCTGAGGTCTGCTTACACTGCTTTCCACATCTTTAACATAAAGCTGAACAACTTCTTTTCCTGTAACAGCTCCTGTATTTTTCACATCAACAGTCACACTAAGTGTTTCTGTATCATTGATTTTATTGGCACTTACACGCAGATTGCTGTATTCAAACGATGTATAACTTAAGCCATAGCCAAATGGGAATAATGGTTCCACATTTTTTGTATCATAATAGCGATAGCCGACGAAAATTCCTTCACGGTACTCTACTTTGTCTCCTTCACCCGGGAAGAACAAGTAAGAAGGATTGTCACTTAATTGGTTAGGGAATGTTTCTGCAAGTTTTCCGCTTGGATTTGCATCACCGAATAATATGTCTGCAATCGCTCCGCCAAGAGCTTGACCTCCAAGATACCCCTCAAGTAACCCTTTTACTTTGTCTAACCAAGGCATTTCAATTGGTGCACCATTACTTAGAACAACAACGATATTTGGGTTCACTTCAGCAACCGTTTCTATTAAACGCTTTTGGTTTTCTGGGATGTGCAGGTGTACACGATCATACCCTTCAGATTCATAACGATCCGGTAAACCGGCAAACAAGATAACAGTATCAGCTTGTGAAGCTACTTCTTTTGCTTCTTCAATTAATGCTTCATCGATTGTATCTTGGTCACGATAGTATCCTTGAGCATACGTTACATTTGCTTCTGATCCAGCAGACTTTTCGATTTCCTCCACAATATTTTCAAGCTTTGTTGGTATAATATGAGAACTTCCGCCACCTTGGTATCTTGGAGCTTTAGCAAATTCACCAATTACAGCAAAACTGCCTTCTTTTTTTAGGGGGAGGATGTTATTTTCATTCTTTAACAGAACCATACTTTCTCTAGCTGTTTCTCTTGCAAGCTGATGGTGTGCTTCTTGATCATATGTAGCATTTTCTTTCTTTTCTTCAACAGCTTTAAAAATAATTCGCACAATACGTTCTACAGCTGCGTCCAGTTTTTCTACCGATAATGTACCATTTTGAACCGCTTCGATAACTTTATTCTCACCGATTCCTTTTGAAGCCGGCATTTCAAGTTCAAGACCATTTGCAAGAGCTACATCACGTTCATTTACTGCTCCCCAATCAGAAACAACAAAGCCTTCAAAGCCCCATTCTTCTTTTAAGATGTCGTTTAACAGATAGTTGTTTTCAGAAGCAAATTCTCCATTTACTTTATTGTAAGAACACATAACGGTCCATGGTTGTGATTGTTTTACTGCACCCTCAAAACTAGCCAGATAGATCTCGCGGAACGTTCTTATATCAACAATTGCATCTGTTGACATTCTGCGGTGCTCCTGGTTATTCGCTGCAAAGTGTTTTAAGGACGTTCCAACACCTTGGCTTTGCACACCTTTAATATGATTAGCTGCCATTTCTGATGATAGATATGGATCTTCTGAGAAATACTCAAAGTTACGTCCACATAAAGGGGAACGTTTAATATTAGCACCTGGTCCAAGTAGAACCGCAACATCCTCTGCCTGACATTCTTCACCTAAAGCTACTCCAACTTTTTGAATTAAATTGCGATCCCATGAGCTCGCCATTCCTGCTGCAGATGGAAAACAAGTAGCAGGTACACTATCAAATAACCCTAAATGGTCAGCACCCATTTTTTGTTTACGTAATCCGTGTGGACCGTCTGTAACCATGATAGATGGAATTCCTAGTCTTTCAATACCTTTTAAATTCCAAAAGTCATTTCCAGAACAAAGACCAGCTTTTTCTTCTAATGTCATTTGTGAAATAAGTGTTTTAATATCTTTTGTCAACATAATCCCTCCATAAGTATCAAGGTAGAAAACGCTTTCTAATAAACTATATGACTATTATATACAATCACTAATGCCAATTTTGGTAATATATTAATTTTTTTAGCTCTTTTTTAACATTTATTCATCTATATGATATGATTTTAGATATTAATTAAATGAGGGGTCAGCTTATGAAGCTTCAAGATGTAAATTACATTTGCAAATTGATATATGAATCTTTTCATATTCCGGTTATTTTTCTAAATGAACATAATCATTTAGAGTTTGAGTTTGCTTCTCAAAATATTAAAAATCCTTTTCACACATCTACACAAGATCTTCTAAAACAATTCCAATTAAATTACGAACACTGTCCATTCCCACTATTGGTCAAATCGGAATATTATGAACATTATTTCATCATTCAAGTGCGTAATCTTGATCAATATAAAGGGATGATTATTGTCGGCCCAACTCTCCCTTCTGAGCTTTCAAATGAAAGATTGGCTTCTTTGGTAAATGACATGCCTGTTCAAAAAGAACTCGGTGAAAAACTCGTCCATTATTATGAATTACTGCCCCGAACATCCAATTTAAAGTTTATCAACATCAGTATGCAGTTGTATTATATGCTCTACCAAAAAACATTGGATCCTGCCAATATCATGTTAAAAAATATTGAAGCGGGTGAGCACATCGTACAAATCGAGGATCCTTTTACAACCATTTCACAAAAACGCGAAAATGTGTCCTTTCATCATGATTTCATCTATGAAAAAAGGCTATTTCAATACATTAAAGAGGGTAGAAAGGATGAATTTCTAAAAGTATTCAAACTAAGCCCTGATAAAGGAGAGTTGGGCGTATTATCGAGGAAAAGTCAGTTACGCAGCAGTAAAAACCTAGCAATTTCCGCTATTACGCTGGCAACACGAGCTGCTATGGAGGGCGGGCTACATCATGAAATTGCCTATACACTCAGCGACTTATATATTCAAAACCTTGAGGATTTAACAAATATGAAATCAGTAGATCTGTTTATGGAACAAGCATTAAGTGATTTTGCAGATCGTGTACGAAAACACAAACAACAAAGATTCTCAAAACCCATTAATATGTGCATAAATTATATTTACACACACCTATACGAAGATTTAACCCTAACAATCTTGGCTAACCTTATAGAGATGCATCCTAATTATTTATCAGCTCTTTTCAAAAAAGAAGTAGGTATTTCTATCGCTGAATATATCCACCGAACAAAAGTTGATGAGGCCAAATCATTGATAACATTTACTGACTATTCGTTATTGAAGATTTCGACTATATTAAACTTTCATGATCAAAGTTATTTTACTAAGGTGTTTAAGAAATATGTTGGTGTGACACCGAAAAAGTATAAACAGAATAATACTGAGTCTGTTTAATTGTCTACAAAAAAGAGGGAACCCCAAAATTAGACTTGGAAGAGAATGCTTTCCGAATGCCCGCTGAATGCCAATGTTTAAAGCATTAATGAACAGGAAGTATATACTATTGGGTCAAATACAAAGGTTTTATAACAAACAATAGGCGACCTTATTCATCCAAAACGAATAACAAGGTCGCCTTACTATTTTCTTAATCATTACTATTTATCCCTTCTCTTTACTTTATTGATTTAATGTTTTACCTTTTTATCTTTAGACTGATCCGCATTATTTTTAACTTGATGGAATAAATATGAAAGATAAGAGTTTAATTCAAACCGATCTTTAATAACAAAGTCGGAGAATGTTAATTTGTTTTCTCTACACATTAAGTATCCCTCCTTATTTAACTCTATTATTCTTTTATAGTTAATGATAAAAATATAAAATAAATTTTAAAAAGTAACATAGAAAAATTTATAAACTCCTCGAAATCCCTTCCTAGTACCAGCCCCACCTACGCTAGATACTTTGACAGCCACGCATGCCGTCCAACCTATTATCATTATAATTGTAAGCGTTTACAGATTCAAGGGTTATTTGAAAACAAGTTTCGACATAAACATTTTTCTCCCATTTTATTTTTTAAACAAGATATTGTAGCGCCTAACCCCTTAATATTACTAATATGCCATATACGAAATTGCGATTTCTTATGAAATCTTCTTAAATTATACCGCAAGATAAGCTCCAAAAAGAATCTATCAATCTTTTACATCATAGGTTGATAAATTCTTTTTGTAATTGAGTTTAAAAATAATCGTTAGACACTTTACGAATCTAGCTCAACACAACACGAAACCCACAGTTACTAGTAGAACTATCAGGTGTATTGGAACTACGTGCAGCTAATCGATATCTATTGCAATAAGAAATATGACATAGGAAAGATCCCCCTCGCATAGAACGTTTACCAGTTGGCATCGTAAACCTAGGATTCTCATTGCTAGTTTTAGTATGATATTTTGGCGTAAACCAATCACTACACCATTCCCACACATTTCCTGACATATTGTATAAACCATATCTATTGGGCTCATATGTGTCCACTGGTGCTGTTCCAATATATCCATCACTAGCAGTATTCACCTTTGGAAATGTACCTTGCCAAATGTTACAGATATATTTCCCATCCGGCTCTAGTACATCTCCCCAAGGATATGTTTTTTGAACTAAACCACCTCGTGCAGCATATTCCCATTCAGCTTCGGTTGGAAGTCTTGTACCAGACCATTTACAATAAGCATTTGCATCATTCCATGAAACATGTGTAACAGGATGATTCATTCGATCGTTTATATTAGAATCCGGCCCTTCAGGTTTTTTCCAGTAAGCGCCTTCAACCGGAAGCCACCAAGGTAACCCATTTGGGATATGACGAATACTTTCTCTAGTTTTTTTAGAAGCAAGTAAATGAAAAACAAATGACCATCCAAAAACCTCTGCCTCTGTTTTGTACCCTGTAGCATCAACAAAATGTTTAAAATCTTTATTTGTAACAGTATACGGAGAAATATGGAATCCATTTAATTTAATTTTACGAACAGGACCCTCTCCGTCACTTGGAAAACCTTCTTTTGTTTCAGTTCCCATTAGGAATTCTCCACCTTCTAAATACACAAAGTGCGATGTATCAATCCCTTCTTCTTTAATATTAGTATTGTCGCTTTTCACCTGTTCTTCTATTTGATTTCGACTGGCGCTACAACAAGTTTTTTGTACCTTTTCCACTACTATTCCTCCTTCCTAATTCAAAAAAATAAATTCATTACGATCACTAATCATTCATTATTTTATCTTAAACAAATTATACCTTAGTCTAGTAAAATACTAAACTAAGGTATATTGATCGCTTTTCATGTTTAAAATAAGTTATGCATCATCTTTCTAGTAAACGCAATTCTAGCTTCATCAACTTCCTCTGGAAATTCACCAGAATGTCTTCGTTTTAATTCACTAAACTGATGTTCTCTCCCAGTTTGAACAAGTCTTTCTCCATAATTTTTAAGAAATCCCTTCGCATGGTATGGACCGCCTTCTTTCATCACAGTCCATAGAGGATCAACGTCATCACCAGATTTAAGCATCATTTCATCATGCCAATCATGTAAGTAGTATGTTGCTTCCATACAAATATTTTTGTTTTGTTCTGCAACATTGTTTTCTTCTCTTGGATCCTCTTTAAGATTAAATAGCATTTCTTTATCAAATAAGTGATATCCATCATGGTATGTTCTCATATATAACCAATCGCCAAAACGTACACTGCGTTGAGCACCATGAGCACACTGAGACACAACTAGGTAGTCACGTCCACATTCTTTTCCTTCTTTTAATACAGAAGCATAACTTGTTCCATCCCAATCCGGTGAAGCCGGTAGCTCAAGCATTTCTGCTAGTGTAACAGGTAAATCTAAATGATAATGCAATCCATCATCAACAATTCCTTGTTGCATTTCAGGCCAAGAAATGATCATTGGAATGCGGCAAGTTCCGTCATCAGCTGTAGCGTGCTCTCCATAAATTCCTAATTGACCCATATTCTCACCATGATCTGCTGAAATGATGATAATCGTGTCCTCCAGAATTCCCTTTTCTTCTAACAAGGCAAACAATCTACCGACATGATCATCAAGGTATCGAATACCACAGTCATATCCATCTATCATCGATCTTAAATCTTCCATGTTTTTGATTTCACCAGGACTTCTTGGGAATTTTTCACTTTCTACATTCGTATACGTGTTTCCGTTATGATCGATAACTAATTCATGTACTGTATGAGGACCCACAGCTTGCTTGTGCTTTTCTAATGTTTCTTCATTTGCCCATTCTGGTAGTGGCTCTTCAGCAAATGGATTACCAAAACTCTCTGGTACACGATATGGAGTATGAGCATCCCAGTAATTTACGTAAAGTAACCAGTCATCTTTCTCTGCATTTCTATCTAGCCAATCCGTTACAACTGGAGAAACTTGCTCAGCTGATTCCATTCCAAACTGACCAGTATTAATAATCTCGTTAAAACCAGCGTAAAAATTATATGTTGCATGTCGTTGAGGGAATGGACTAATTAGTGTTGTGTTTAAGCCTGCTCCCAATTGTAAGAATGAAGGAAGAGATCCTCCAACAGATAATCGACCAAATAAGTCACGATTAACCCCTTCCAGTTTCATATCTCCAGCTGTTCCTCCATGTCCGACTAACCCATTACGAATGCCAAATTGACCTGACATCAATGCTGTTCGGGAAGGTGCACACGGTGCATCTGACGTATAGTAATTATTAAAACGAACACCCTTTTCTGCAATTTTATCAATATTAGGTGATGTATTACGATGATAACCGTAGCATCCTAGATGACGTGGACTTACTGAATCTAAATCTAAAAATAAAATTCTCATAATTTCTCTTCTCCTCTTTCCCTATTCTAGTTGAGTGTGAGTTATTATATTTCGCTAAATAATTAAGCCTCTTTTGCAAAGTCTTTATTAGATTTATTTCTATTTTTCAAGTCTTCTACTACTTGTGCATGAATTTTATCAAGTTTATAGAACTGCAAAAGGATAAGAACTAATGCAAAACTGATAACTGGAAACCATATAAAGCTAAATTCAATCGCTTTCAGAGTTTCAGTAGATTGTTGAGTTAAAGCTGGGTCATAATGATACATTGCTAATAACCAAGCTCCAGCAGCTCCTCCGATCCCCATTCCAAACTTAGCTGCAAATGTAGAACCTGAGTATAAAAGTCCTGTAGCACGAACACCTGATTTCCACTCACCATAATCAATTGTGTCAGCAATTAGAGAAAATAATAGACTCGGAACGAACCCTAAACCTAACCCGCCAAGCCCTACACCAATTAACAATAATGGTATGGATTGTGTAATTGAACTGAAGTAAATGATTAGAGATCCTACAATTGCAACGACAATCCCAAACTGCATGGTTTTCTTACCGCCAAGTCTCTTAGTAACAAACGGAATTAACAGCAAGGATACAATCGTTAAATAATTTAAAGCCATGACAACAGGTACAATATCTTCTCTTCCAAAGTTATATTTAAGGAAATAAACGGTTGTTTGGTTACGAATAATAAACACGAAGAAGAAAGCAAGTTTTGCAGTAAAAATAATTAACCACGGTACATTAAACGCTTTCATTCCATCTTTTAAAGGTACACTCTTTTTACTACTATTGTAGTATTCTCTTTCTTTCGTGTTTTTGAAAGCATTAATAAACATAGGAATTGATATGATACCAAATACTGTCATTGTTAACGCGAAACCCTTTGCATCATTACCGTTTCCAAGGTAAGCAACTAAAGGTAACGTGGCAACCGAAACTATAAAACCACCAATCTGCCCGAAAATCATACGGATAGAGGTTACTTCATGACGCTCTTGTGGATTATTTGACATGCTTGGTAGCATGGCTGATAACGGAATGTTAATAAATGTATAAATAAGGCCTAACAAGATGTAACTAGAATACGCGAATAAGATCTTTCCTTGTGTATCGAGGTCTGGAGTTAAAAACGTTAAGACACCTACTGCTGCAAACGGAAGAGCTAACCATAGAAAATAAGGTCTACATTTCCCCCATTTCGTACTTGTACGATCTATTACATAGCCTGCAAGTAAATCTGTTCCTGCGTCGAGAAATCTAACAATCAAGAATAAGGTACCAACAACACCTGCACCTATACCATAAACATCTGTATAGAAATAAAGTAAATAAGTTGAGACCATCACAAAAATTAAATTTGAAGCTGTATCTGCTAAACCATAACTGATTCTTTCTTTCCATGAAACTTGATCTACTTTATACATATTAACCCTCCCATATTTGCGTTTAGATAGAATCAAATTGAAGTATTTGATTACTTTTAAAGAACAAAATATTTTCCCCTGTCACCACCTTTATATTTGTTTACAGTCTTTAAACTTACTTCAAATGGTCTATTTTACGAATTCCTAAGGCGCCTTTAAACATTACAAAACTATTATGATTTCAGAAAAGATCACATGCATTGTAAACGCTTAATCTCCTTATTGGTAATAAGTATACGAGTAATACCGATTTATAGTCCATGTACAATTTATCGATTTCATGTATGATTTTTTACAACCTTTTTCTTTTTCTATATTTCTAATCAGAGAGATCATGTATAGTAAAATTATAGAAACCATTCATGTAAGGAGGGCTTCATATCATTAACATATTAGGGGTTTTTTTTGATAATTTAATTCCGAATTGGCATTCACAAACAGAAAAAATTGATTATAATGTCTTTATTTTAGTAGTAAAAGGAAAAGTCAACTATTCAATATATGGAGAACAGATTATTGCTGAAAAGGGAGATCTCGTTTTTATTCCATCTGGAACCTTACGCGGTGCAAAGAATCATGAATCTGGGGAGCATCAAAAATACACTGTTGCGTTTAAACTAAATGAAACTGTTAATTATTCGAATCCATTTCCTATTGAGAAAAAATTCCATAAGATTAAAACAAGAACTCCTGAATATGTTAAGCATCGTTTTGAGAGGTTATTTGTGGATAGTAGAGGTGATAAAAAATTCCGATCTTATATTTGTGCTGGAATACTTCAGGAATTACTTGGTATGTTTGCCCGAGAGCTAGAAAGCCCTACTGTCACACCTAGTAAGGTAAAATACACGTCTATCATTGAGAACTACCTGTTAGAAAATTACCGTAAAAATATTGAAATAGAGCAGCTCGCAAAATTAATTAATCGGTCACAAAGTTACACAATCTCGATCTTTAAGGAACTAATGGGTCAATCTCCAATTAGATATATACATCAACTAAGAATTATTGAAGCATGTAATCTCTTATTAAATACCGATATGACAATAGTAGCTATTTCAGATTATCTCGGATACTATGACCCTTCTTATTTTTCTCGTATGTTCAAAAAACTAACGGCCATGTCTCCTAAAGAATTTGCAATGTATGGACACCAGGTTGAGGTTGATGCTTTATTTTCGTAAAAAGGGATTCAAAAAATGATAGTCTTCATTTAATAGTCAATTCAGCATTTAATTTCTTTAAAAAAAAAGCGTGAATTCTATTTAAGAATTCACGCTTGAACATTTTTTCAAGACAAAAATTGATTCGTCTTTTACTTAACATGCACCTTCCACTTCAGGAAACGTTATACCATTCATTCCCCAAATACAAACCGAAAATCCACACGAGTAACTTCCCTTAGCTCTTTAACTGCAAAGTCTAACTGATAAAACTCTTCCTGTTCACCAAAGTGATTTAAAAATTGATTTTTTTGGATACTCAAATCCAATTTATCTCTGTCGAAAAGTATCTTTATCTTTTCAGTACCCACCAACACAACACCATTAGACTCTTCTGTAATCTTTAAAACTGGTGAAATAAATCGTTCAACGATTGAAGTTGGTTTTTCTGTGCAATAATACATATCAGACAAAATCATTTCAGGTATATGCTTCTTTTTCCATATGAATTTTCTTACTAACTTTTCTAGTGTTCCAACTTCTTCATAAGCTTTTGCAAATTCCATTTCGAACACATCTTCTTCTTCACTAGTGAGAAAATCAATAATAGAAGCATGCCGCGCTGCCCCTGCTGACTGATATTGATGATTGATGATTGGAACAGAGTGGCCTTGTGAACCATTACATAAAAATGAATACCGCTCTTGATTAAAATATCCCTCACAATACATTCCACTTCCTAAGTCCTTTAAAAACGTTTCTCCTTTTGCTTGTAAAATAAAATGACCAATATCATTATGATTATGCGGCTCATCATTATGACCGCCTTTACAGGCAAAAACGTAATCAGTATGTCTTGAAATGAGCCACTGTGAATCTTTCAAGTAGTATGTTGCATATCCCCAAGGTTTTCCCGCTTTATTCTCATCAAACCAAATTAAATTTCTAAATGCCGGTGCCCATCTGCTGCAATGATCATCAGCATATGCTGCACGAAGCTCTGTTTCAGGCACTTCAAGCTTCGGAAAGACATCCTTTAAATAATGACTTAAGCCTAAAAAGACAGATCCTGTTTCTGTTGAATCAGAGAAATTCACGACCTTATTTTTATAAATAAAACATTTCTGCTGAAAAGCAGCAATTTGATCGACTTTATCTATCCGAAATAAATCAATTGCTCCAGATGTTTTTTTCTTAAGTAAGTCGGCAAAATAAACATAGTAACCAAAGCCATATTGCCAGTATCCATATCCCTCCATACAGGCTCCATCTTCATTAAAACCCTTTAAATAATAGGTCATTGCCTGAACAACTCTCTCTAAAATAGAGGTGAGCATATGTTCATCATCCACAACATACAAAGCAGCTGCACCAATTGAGCCTGCACAAACCGCTGCCCAGTTATGTGTGGATGTCTCCCAATGGAATGAGTGATTTTGAAACGGTAGTAGGACTCTGCGGTACACCTCCTGTTTCATTCTCTTCTGAATAAGCGGATCCAGAACATGGTCCATTAATTTATTTATTTCACTAAGTGTAAAGGCAGTCTCAGCTGCAAAAAGATCAATGGTATAATGGGGATTTTGTATCGTTTGTAGAAAATCCTCTTCATGTTCTGTCTTCATCTCAGGACTATTCTTCAAGTGTGCTGGTAAACACCAGCTGTATTCATTACATATCGACCAAATTGTCTCGTGTAATTCCCTTAAATAAGCAGAATCGGTTGGTTCTAATAAAGTCATGATCGCAAACGTATTAAGGCGTCTTCTTTTGGCAAAATAGCTTTTTTCATATTCAAGTCTTGAGCCTGTTTCTCTGAAGATCGTAAATTCTTCAAATGTTAGTTCTTTTATGGGATGTTGCAGTAGCTTATCTGCTTCTTCTCTTATTTCGGTAATCAATGACGAATAGGATAATTTTCTCTTTATGCTTTCAAACCAGTTTGCTTGGTCTTTTTTTGATGAGAACAAAAGAGATGAGGCATTTGCCTTCAACATCTTTTCAAATTCAATAAACAATGACATTCACCTCTCAAATTAGGTCTAACTGAAACTTTGAAAAAAATCGAAAAAATGAAGGAGCTTCAGCCAGAAACTTAATCTCTCATTCTTTCGATTCTTAGGCTATTTTATATTGTTATTGTAATTGGGTCATGATTACTAAAACGAATCTTCATTTGATCTTCTGTAACCTCTACCTCTGGTGCATGTTCCCAACACTGTTCCTTGCTGCCGGATTCTCCATAGACTGCACTAACTAAAAAGCTGGTTCCTGGGGTAATTCTCTTTTGAATCGTCGGGATAACCGTACGAGAATGTAGTATGTTTGTATTAGAGTTCGGATAAATGAATGTTGCTTTTCCTTCACCATAAAGGCTCTTCACTCCACTTACTCCCCATAATGTCTTAATCATACATTCTTGATCCTCTTGAAGAATTTCCACCTGTGGTTCTAGTTTCTTATCTTCAATTCCTAATGCAAAGCCCCCATCAGCTGTATCTAGCAATCTGTCAGTCTCAATGCGGTGAATTCTAATATGCCAAGGAGTACCCGGAACAAGCCAAGTCTTGACTTCTACATCAGTCCAAGGCTTCCATTTGGAATAGATATAATCATTCTCTATCGTAAATTCTTCGCTATTTCTTTTTACTCGATAAAGATTATCTCCTTCACTTAAGGCTAACATTGAATCAAATGCCCCCTGTGAAAGGCCCCACTCTGCTCGGGGAACACTAAATCCAAAAGCTGTGGAATAGACAAATTTCTCATATTTTGCTGATGTATGCGTATGTTCATTTGTTGATACATGACCTGAGTTAAATGCTAGAGCATGATCGCCGGCTTCATTGCGACATATAATGAGATGAGGTTCTTTCTGAACCACTTTCACACCAATGTTAGGGAGTGGTTCCTCTTCTGACTTCCAGAACGGATGCTCCTTATCTAGCGCCAACGGTAAAAATGCTTTTAATGACCAATAAGGAGAACCTGGTGAATTATAGTTTTCTCCCATAACTAAGTTTGGATAAGAGTATCCGATCGTCAAAATACCCGTATCATTGAAAATAGGTTGTTTAAACCACCATCTTAAATTTCTCAGAATAATCCCTTTCATGACACCTATCGAAAAAGGCTCTATGCCTGCATATACAGCCGCACTCCAAAATGAGATACTAGCAAATCTATACGTCAAGCTTCGACCGTAAGGAATCGCGGAGCCATCTGATGAAAACCATGCGATAAAGTCTCTTGCAAATTCCTCTGCTCGAGCCTTATAATTCTGAGACCTAATTGGATCTTCTTTTTCCATAACCTTCGCATAGATTAATCCATAATAATGAAAAGCAAAGGGTACATAATAATCTGAATGTCCATTAATACCATCTGCATACCATCCATTAGATAAATAAAATTGATCGATTCTCTCTAAGTTCACTGCTATTTTTTCTCGATCATACGGTTCTCCAACATTTTTTAACCCTAAGTTAACTAGAACAGCGAAAAATAGCCAATTACAATCATGTGCATGACATTGATTAACCTGAGATAACCAAGCACTTACATTCTCTCTTTCTTGTAGAGTAAGAGGTTCCCATATCTTGTTTGGTATAAGTAATAAAGCAAGACCAAATGAAGCCATCTCAACAATTCTTTGATCAAAATGCTTAATCTCTCCCCAGTATTCCTCATGATTAGGGTTTGTTCCATTTTTTAATCCTTGTAGATGCATGTCCCACAGGTCATACTCGACATCTGTACCTGCAAAAAAGGGTGCCAAACCCCATAAAAGTCTCGAGAATCCCTCCATCTCTGAAGTAGAATCAGAGTAAGCAGCACTTGTGTTACCTAATTTTATGCGCGCAAAGCCTTTACTATAAAAAGGCTTTAATGGATTACAAATTTGTCTTAATGCCTCTTCAACATCTTCTCTGGTTTTGAGTGGATTGGTTTTAATAGAATCCGAATAGGTTAGCATATGAAAATGGCTCCTTTCTTCATTACATTAATAATAGGAATAGATAAATCCGTCCAGCTTAACCGCTTACAAAAATACCGTTGTTACTTCCTCTCACCCCTATACTCAATCGGTGTAACACCAGCATAGTTTTTAAACACTTTAATAAAGTAACTTTGATTATCATATCCGAGTCTTTCACAAATTTTCCCGACCGAATCAACCGTTTGTTCAAGTAATTCTTTTGCTCTGTTCATCTTAGCTTTTGTGACATATTCTACGAAGGTTTCTCCTACTTCCTTCTTAAAAAGTCTACTAAAATAACTCGAATTTAAATAAAGAACATTTGCTACTTCATCAAGGGTGATTTTCTTTTCCAAATTTATTTCAACATACTTACAAGCATCGATCACTTCTTTACGTCTCGATTTTGTCGTAGACTCGTTTACCGCCTTTAAAAGCATTTCAAAATATTCAATGAGCCATTTTCTTAGTTCTATTAAGGAATCAATCGCTATTATTTCTTCATGTAAAACTTCATTTGAAGTATTTGTACCGAAAAATTGTAAAGCCTTTAGTTTAACTTTTAGATCTAACAACAGCTTTAATACCCAGTCTTTCACCATTTCGGATGAATACTGTTTTTCCTTAAAAATGTCCATCCATTTTGTGATAAGCGGTGTTACTTCTGCGGTATCCTTTTTTATAATAAGCTGTCTAATTTCGTTTGATGCCTTATCATACCATTCAAATAAGCTATCCGATGTTTTCGTCTCTGCTCTCTTTTTTTCAATCGTACAATTTTCTATATAAAAGCGTTGATTTGTACTATTAAGTAAGGTTTGTAGCGAATGTTTAAAAGACATATAGCTATCTAATGGGTCTCCAACTAAAAAGGAAAGAGATATTTTCAACGTATGAAAGACATTCCTCTGAATTTTTTCAAGACACCTGTTTGTTTTCCCATAACTGTCTGATTTTAATGTTGAGCTATAGGGAAAAAATAAAAAAGATTCCTTTTTTTCTAATGTAAAATGGGCTGATCCTTCTTCATCCTGTAAAACTTCACTTATAACATTTTGAATAGAAAATGATAATGTATCTTCGGAAAGATAACATTCTTTTGCTGATCGATAATCCTGGATAAAACATAAGACCGGAATATACGTTCTTCCTTTTACATCTAAGCCATAAGAGAGAGCTTCATCATACCATCCCACATTTTCGTAGGTATGTTGATAGAGGGTTTTCCGTAAAAACTCGCGTTTCATTGACTCTCTGTTTCTTTCAACAATACTCTCTAACTTGAATTCTTTTATTTTTTGTTGATTTTCTTTTTCTACATTTTTCTTTAATTTTATAAGTACTTCATCTAAGTCTTTCGGGTCTAACGTATCTTTTAATAAATAATCCTGTACATTCAGCTTTAAAGATTGATGAGCATATTCAAACTCATTGTGGCATGTTAGCATACAAACTTGTAGATTTGGATTCATTTCTTTTAATTGTTTTGTTAATTCTATTCCGTTCATTTTAGGCATTCCAATGTCTGTTAGTAAAATATCCGGCATTTCGTTTAACGCATAGGTAAGTGCACTAGCCCCATTCTCATGAATGCTTTGAAGATTTAAGCCTAGTTGATTCCAATTTATTATCTCTGATAATAATTCCAAAACAGGATAATCATCATCTACCAGCATTACCTTATACATTAGCTCTTCAGCCTCCCTTTAAAAACAGACATCGTTATTTTTGTCCCCTTACCCTTTTCACTTCTTACTTCCATTTGAAAAGCATTTCCAAATGTCATACACATTCTCTCGAAGACATTGGCAATCCCAATACTTGAAAAACCACTTTTATTTTGAACATGAACTAACTCTGAGTTATTAGTGAGTCTTTTTTCAAAATTCGTTAATGTGGCTTCATCCATTCCTACTCCATTATCTTCAATCATAATATAAAAATCATTTTTTCTTACAAAAGCTTCAAGCTTAATTTTACCGGCACTTTGGTTTAATCCATGAATGATAGAATTTTCAATAATAGGTTGTAAGATAAAGCGTGGGATTACTTCTAAATAAGCAGCATCAGTAACGTTGACTTCAAACTCCACCTTTTCCCTTTGACGCATGTTCATTAATTGAACGTAATCTGTTACGATGTCTATTTCTTCTTTAAAAGTAATCATCCCTTTGTCTTGATCAATGGTCATTCGTAATAATTTCGATAAAGAGCTAATCATTTCAGCACTCTCATAATCACCTTTTCTCATAACCTTCATTCGAATAGAGTTTAGAACGTTGAATAAAAAATGTGGGTTAATTTGCGCCTGCAGCATAGACAGTTCTGCTTTCCGCTTTCTATCTTGAGTTTCTGTTATTTCCCTAATCATCTCGTTGATTCGATCCAGCATTTGATCAAATGAGTTAGACAGTTGACCAATTTCATCTTTACTTTGAATATTTGAGCGAACGTTTAAATCTCCCTTTTGAACGGTAGTGGCCACTTTACCCAAATGGACGAGCGGCTTTGTCATCGTTTGTAATACATACGTTAATAACAGAAAAAAGACCACAAAAGAGATAAATTGCCCAATAAAGACTTTATGAAAGATTGAATTTATTTTAAAGATTGCTTGTTTGTATGGATTTACAGATACCAGTGTCCAACCTGTATAAGAAATAGGATGACTGGCATAAAGGTAATTCTCATCAGAAGTTTCTATGATATTAGTAAAACCTGGCTTTTGGACTTCATCTTTATAAGTAAATGTTGTTCCAATCTTTTCATTATTAATATGAGATAAAATTTTATATGAAGAATCCACCAACATCATTTCTTCTTTTCCAGGCAAACTTTCAAAGGCCTGTTTCACTTTCTCTTCCATAATTGTCACAACAACATACCCGTAAATTTTCAAATTAGCATCTCTTAACGGTCTGGCAACTGAAATTTGATATGGATTTGTCGCTTGTTCTGATTTAAACACAGTCGGCTGACTTCCTATCCAGATCGATTCATAACCAAAAACACGATCTAATTCTTTAAACCAAGGCTCTTCAAAAAGTTTCTTCGGGTCATAGTCACTGACAGGATAATTTGTGTAGTGCTCACCATTTTTCAGAAGAATCGTCACATATGACTTCTCACCAAGTAGGGTAATATTTTCGATTAACATCGAGACTTTACGATTTTCTAAGTAACTTTCATATTCTTCTTCCTGGTCTATTAGCTGTTTATCATTTTTAGCATTTTTCTTTAAAATTGAACTTATCTCGGAATCCAACTGTACATAGTTTACGGCGTATAACATATCCTCAAAAAACTTATTGACATATTCTCCTGCTAATTTCAATTCCCTATTAGCATTTGACATTGCCTGTTCTTTCATTGCATCCTTTGTTAAATAACTGGTAATAAAAAGGGTAATAATGGCAGGAATAACAAGACAGATGACAGATGTGATAATAACTTTATTACGAAAAGAATAGGTTGTCAGCTTTTGAAGTATCGTATTCCACACAAAATTCCTCCTCCAATAAAAGGATAAGACACAAGCAGAAAACGCTCTCAACCTCTGCGTATATCTTATCAACTAGTTATTGAATATTGTCGATTATTTCGATGTCTAAAACACTGTCTTGTTTATTAATAACTTACCAGAATAGTTGTCTATTTCCTTTTAAAACCGCAAGACCTTCAACAAAGAAATAATCACCGTAAATAAGCGGTACATCTATGTTCTTACCTTCCGGATAATGACTTGTACCTTCAAGAATTAAACCATCCTCTTCTACAGTGTCCCAAGCTCCGTAATTCTCATATAAAGACTTAATTATTTTTATGCCCGATTCTTTGTATATTTTAGATTCTGTCTCACTTACCTGTTCAGATAATAACAATAGTCCGCATGCTGTAATTGCACCTGCTGAAGAATCCCGATGCTTTGTTATGTTCTCCGGAAGTCTAAAATCCCAATGTGGTACATAATCTTCCGGCAGGTTTGCAAGGAAGAAGTGTGAAACATTTTTCGCTGCCTGTAGATATTTATCCTCTTTTGTATACTTATAAAGAAGAGAAAGTCCATAAACAGCCCATGATGCTCCGCGGGACCACGCTGATTCAGGTGCAAAACCTTGACCTCCAATTGCCTCAACTCTTTCACCAGTCTCTGGATCAAATCGAATAATATGATACACTGATCCATCTTTTCGTATGAAATGATCCAATACGGTTTCCCCATGTTTTTTAGCAACAATACTATATCTTGGATCTCCTGTTACTTCTGTCGCCCAAAACAATAATGGTAAATTCATTAAACAATCAATAATGGCCCATCCTGCATTATCCTCACCTTCGTGCCATGGATTCCAAGCTCTAATATAGTTTCCTGATGCATTAAACCTTCCCATTAATAAGTTTGCAACTAACAATGCACGTCTTTTGGAGTCTTCATCATTTAATAGTTTATATCTTGCAACACTTGTTAGTGTCCACATGAATCCCATATCATGATCTAATTTATAGTAATCTGTGATAACATGATCGAGCTGTTCTTCACATTGTTCCGCTATTTCCTTAAATGAATTATTTTTTGTGTCACGATACAATAGCCATAAAAGCCCCGGCCAAAATCCTGCCGTCCACCATGATGGAGATTCTAAATGATAATCTCCTTTTACACTTGCATGCGGAAAGTTTGCACCAATTTTCACACTCGTTCTTTCCACTTTAGAAATGACTTTTTGCCATGCTTCCTCAACCCAAGCTAAATTAGTAGACATATGATCACCTTTCTTTATTTTTTGTTAGTAATTAAAAGAAAGGGCGCCAGCTTTTGCTGTATCCAATTTCTCCACTCTATGGTGAGAAATTGACATTTACGCCCGAACCTAATATATTTCAAATGATTATTTATTATTATCGATAATTTCTTGTGCTCTTTCTTGAGTTGCTTTTATCGTTGCATCAATATCTTGATCACCTAATATCAACTTTTCGTACTCTTCATTTACAACTTTGTACAACTCTGCTTGATATGGTACAGGTGGAATAATCTTAGATGATTTTGCCCCTTTTAATACATTCACTAACGATTCTTTATCTACTTTTTCTGGTGTTGCCGTACCTGCCAGAATGCCGTCAATAATAGAATCTAAGTCTTCTTCACTTACACCATTCCAGGAAGGAACATTTTTCCCTTGAACCACTTGCCCTTCAGTTGTATACCAACGAATAAATGTATATGCTTCTTCCTTATGTTCAGAATTAGCAGCTACAGACATAAAGTCCGTTGTAACCGGGGAAAATCCACCAGCATCTCCCTCTTCATTTTTTGGATAAGGAGCTACTGCTACATTAAAGTCTAATGGGAACTGATCCGTACCACCCAGCTCAGTGTTCATCCAGCTGCCAATTAACACCATACTTGCATCTTGACCAAAGAATTGATTACGGTAATGAAGCTTCTGTGAAATGATATCTGTATATGGTGTCGCTGACTTATCTATCTTCTCCATTTGTTCTCTCATTTCCAAAGTCTTTTTAAATAGTGGACTGTCGAAATTAGATGTGCCATCAGCTTTTACAAATTCTGTATTATCTTCTTCACTGGCAAGAGCTAATTTCATAAACTCCATCCAGCCTCCACCTTGAGGACCATGAAAATAGGTTCCATAATGATCGTCTGTTGTAAGCTTTTTCGCATATTCCATATACTCATCCCATGTCCAATCAGCCGGTACTTCAAGTCCTGCTTCATCTAAGTGATTTTTGTTTAATAATACATACCAAGGATTAAACTTACCTGGAAGTGCGTAATAGCTATCATTAATCTTTGTATCTACTTTATATTCTTCATTTAACTCGTATCCTTCTTCTTCAATAAATTCATCAATTGGCGCAACCATTCCTAACGCTACCCTTTGGGCATAACTAGCTGGATCACTAAACATTAAGACATCTAATTGCTCGCCGGATGCAGCAGCTAAATCTAACTTCTGCGTTGCTTCCTGTGTGTCACCCTTTTCACTCAGGATAACGAGATCTACATCAATTTTGGGAAATTCTTCTTCAAATGCAGCGATGGTTTTTTCCCAATTATAGCTTGTTTCATTACCATGTGTATGGAATTTAATCGTAACCGCTTCGTCAGACCCCTTACTATCAGTTTCTGTCCCGGAGGTACTTTCTCCACCACCTCCTGAACAACCTGCCAGCACTCCAATTAACATAGTAGAAGCTGCTAATGTTGACCAAAACTTCCTTTTCATACTATATTTCCCCCTTTAATTAGCTTACTTTATTGTAAACCCTTACACAACACATTTTAGCAAAGGCGTTTATCCTAGTTATAATAATAATTTTACCCATCTCGGAAATTATTTGACTTTCATAGTAGAAATCTACTATTAACCTTTTACCCCGCCTAATGCAATTCCTTCAATTACTTGTTTTTGACCAATTATGAACACAATTAACAATGGTAGAATGGCAGATACAGCAGCAGCCATTATTAATGAATAAAATTCTCCATTAATTGTTGTAAACTTTTGCATAGCTAATTGAATGGTATAAAGTGCGTCTGTACGTAAAAAAATTAATGGATTTTGATAATCGTTCCAAGTCCATATAAATCTTAATATGGCATATGTTGCAACAGCCGGCCTTACAATCGGCAATGCGATAGACCAAAAGATCCTCCAATGACCTGCACCGTCAATTTTTGCAGCATCAATATATTCATTATGAATCCCCATAAAGAACTGCCTGAGCATAAATGTTCCTAAAACACTAAAGCTTCCCAATAGAATAAGACCTAAATGACTATCAAATAATCCAATATTTCGATATAAAATAAACTGTGGAACTAAACTTGCCTGTGGCGGAACCATGTATGTTGCCAGAACGATAATAAATAACCATTTCCCTGCAGGAAAATTAACTTTTGAAAAACCATAAGCAGCTAAAGCAGAAACTGTGCATGAAACCAATGTTGTCAACACCGCAACCTTGATTGAGTTCCAATAATAGATATAAAATGGAAAGTCACCAAACCAAACTTGTTGATAGTTATTAAACCCGTTCCATCTTTCAGGTATCCACTCAATAGGAAATTTAAATACATCTGCTTCTATTTTAAATGAAGTTGATAGCATCCATACAAAAGGCAATAAAAACAAAATACTGATCAGGAAAACAACAATCGTTATAATGAGTTTTTGAGCATTTAATTGCTTAGTCATATAGTTCCCCCCTTAATAATTAACCCATTTCTTTTGGCCAACCCATTGGAATATCGTGATTAAAAATACAATAAAGAATAAGATAACCGCCATTGCAGATGAATAACCAATATCCAAATTAACAAAAGCTGTGTCATACAAATGCCAAACCAGCATACTAGTTGAGTGTAAAGGACCACCTTTTGTTAAAACAGCAATCAAATCAAACACTTTAAATGTTGAAATGATTCCTGTGATTAGTAAGAAAAATGATGTTGGAGAGACCATAGGAAACGTTATATGACGAAATTTCACCCAGGAACTCGCCCCATCCATCTCTGCTGCTTCATATAATTCTAGAGGAATTGATTGAAGGCCGGCAATATAGATAATTAAGTTAAAGCCTACGGAAATCCATATTTGAATGATCATGACAGATAGTAACGCAAAATTAGGATCCGCTATCCACAGTGGAGGATTTTCAATCCCTAATGACATAAGCGTCTGATTAATCGGTCCTGAGGAAGGGTGAAATAAAACTTGCCAAACAACCGCAATCGCCACGACACTTGAAATGTAAGGCATGAAAAACGCAACTTTAAAATAACTTTTCATGTAAACGCTTTTATCGATAACCACAGCTAAGAGTAAAGAAACAGCCATACAAATCGGCACTGTAAATAAGAAAATCCCGTTATTTAATAATGATTTCAGGAACACTTTATCTCCCATTAATTCTTTGAAGTTTTCAAAACCTACCCACTTCAGCTGATCAATACTTTGGATAAACTTCCAATCTGAAAAACTTAGTATAAATGTAGCGAAGATTGGTAGTAATACTAATACAGAAACACCAATCAGCATTGGAGATACAAATAAAAAACCTGCCAGACTTTCGGTCTTTTCAGTTGATCCTTTTTTTCTCCTTGTTAGTACTTTTGAGAATGTGTTAATTTCTGCTTTCGAGTCCATTAGGTATCACCTCTCTTTTAATATGTATTTATTATAGAAAAAACATCATTGCAAACCTTAACGGTATTTTGATGAAAGTTACAACATTTTTTACTTCTTTGGGTTTGCCTTAAAATTTAGAAAACAACAAAAAACACCCAAGACCATTAGGTTAATAGGGTGTCTTTAATAAAAATTCAACTATTCTTTTTAAACATCCACACCAGGACTCATTTTTGGAAAGATCGAGTAAGAAAAGTACGTGAGTGCAAAAGCTATTCCACTACCTAAAAAAAGAAAAGCAACACCAGGAAAAAGTAAACTAATGAACAGACCAGTTCCGACGGCGAGAACCATCATGAAAGTACGTAATGGAAAAGAGGTTCCTAATAAAATAGAAGACTTATAATAATGAAGGATTGAGCCCTCAAAATGTACATATACAGGAAATATATATAGGAAGATAATCGTTAAAATAATAGACATTATTACAAAACATGTTAAGAAAATATAATGCAGTAATCCTTGCATTGCCTGAATCAATACTAAATCAATATACATAAAAGCTATGACAACTAATAATGACCCCAAAAGAATATTTGCCTTTTTGAACTCTCGTTTATAGACATCCCAAAACGAAGAAAAGATTGAAATGTTATGCTCTCCCATCATCCATTTACGTATTATTGTAAATAAAGCTACCGTTGAAGGTGCTATTCCAAATAATATAAGACCGGCTAATGTAAAGAACATCCATAATAGATTTACATAAGCAAGTTTACTAATCCAATCACAAATTCTGTATATGCCTCCTGTCCAACCGGTTGTTTCCATTCTTTTCCCCTCCTCGTTGGTGCAATAATACCTTTATAATAAATTGTGTCCCCTTTTTTGAGTATAATTTTTTTTACTCATTTTAGTATTATTTTTACTTTTATGAATCGAATATTCACTTATAAGTACAATAGCTTTCTTCACTTAGACATCCCATACTAAGAAAACCCGGGCTAAACATAACCCAGGTCTCAAAAGTGATATCGTCAGCACCTTTATAAATAATTGAGCCACAATACTATGAAGCAGTATGAACTTCTCAGTTTTACTCGTTTATTTTTTCAATTAATCCTTCAGCTGCTTCTATGAGCATAAACCTTGATTCTGCTACTTGATCTGTCGTTACCTGCGGATTTTTCAGAACTTTTTTTGCGTTCATGAATGCTTTATGGAAAATTTTCCAGCTTTCCTTTGTATAGTTTTTCTGTTCTTTATCTACATGTTCTTCATATAACAACTGCAGTTTTTCTTTATTAACCTCAACTTTGTTTTTTCCATTTATTATATCTATACCATCTAAAACAAATGTACCACCTTTTACAACTACTTTAGCCGTGTGCTTCTTATCTTTAAACCCTCGTATTTGATAGGATGTTTGTCTATCTCCCTTGGAGAAAATTCTAACATTCTCATCAATTAATTGATCATCTACATACACATCAATGACTGCATCAGGTGTTGCCCCAAATAAATTGAAGCCTGAACCTTTAAAATCAACTATCATACTACTACTGCTAGGACTATCCACTTTTGGTGTCCTGTAGATATTTACTCCTCGATAATCCATGTACGTTTCTTTCGGTTCATTATCCTTTAAGGAAACCTTTAAAGTATGTGCTTTTTCTTCAAGTCCCCTTACGGAGTACCTCACACCTGTGTCCGTGTCTACAGCAAAATCGCCCATATCCTCACCATCAAGCTCAAAGTTATAAAGGCTTTTATCACCTGTTCCCGATAAGTAATCAATACCTGATCCATAAAAGTTAATGAATAGATATGGATCATCATTAAAGTTCGCCCAAGCATTTGTTTGATTTGAACCCCAGGTATTATTTTTTCTATAGGCATAAACGGTATTCTCTTCATTACCAATAAGTGATTCATCCGTAATTTTCACCAGATCATTAGGAGCTAATTTTTGGACCGATAAAACAGGGTCATTTGTTTCAATTTCTACTTTACTAAAGCTTAGATACTTTTCTTTTGCTACCACTTTAAGAGTATGTTCTGTATCCTCAAGGACTTCCGATGACCACACTTCCTGATGAATTTCACTGTTGTTTAAATAATTCGCTTCACCAACTAAATTTCCATCCAAATATATGTCAGCTGTTCCCTTCGAAGGATTTGTTATCCCATATAACCTAACTTCTGTCCCCTTAAATTTAATTTCCAAGGAACCATCTGAGGTCCAAGCATTCGAATTATTGGAAGACCAACTACCTGAATAAAATACTTTATTTAATGTGCCTTGCACTGCAGTCGAGTCACCATGTTCAACCGTCAGTCCGTTCCAAACAGGGATATCTGTTGCAGCTGTCATTTGTGTTCGGTTAAAATGCGCATAACCTGCTTGTGTATAACTCCACTTTCCAACATACCCAATTGGATTTAATTTATCTTTGTTGTTTAAAGCTTCTTCTTCAGTTTCATATTTTTTTCCTTGTGCGCTGTCAACCTTTTCTGACTCATAGGTGTATCCCTTGATCGGATCTACACGTAAATTATCAATTAGAGTTTCATAGTACCCGGAACCTAATACAACTCTTCCAGCCATTACCGTTGAGTTTTCATCTATATACGCAGCGATTTTCTTTCCATCAAGGTAAAGAGTAAATTCATTTTCTTTCGCTTCAAATGCTAAATTGTGCCAAACCTTGTTGTTGAATTTCTCAATTTTCCCACTCTCAACAACATTACCTGTTTTGAGAATTTCATATGTGCCATCACGATATACACGAGCATTGTATGGTGCGTATGAATCCGCCCCACCCGCTTTCACTTGACGTACTCCAATTAATGCATAATTACTTCTACCTTCTACTTCCGGTGTATGTGTATCTAATAAAAAGTCGTAAGAAACTTTATAATTGACCCAGCGGTGATCACCTATTGTAGTATTCGGGTTACTATTAGAGGCTGATCCATCTGTTCCACCCCAAACTGCCCAATCAGCTCCGATAATGTCAGGAGTCATTTTTTGCTGCAGCATATTACCATGAGCTTTTGCATCAGGTATTTTAAGATCAGTCCGTTTTGCACTTCCACTTGTGACAGGTTTCGTTGCTTTTTTGACAACCTCAAATGCTCCGATTTGATCTGTTGTATAACGTGGAGTACCTCCCCTTCTTTCAACATAATCTCTTCCTTTTTCATCATCCGGATATTGTCTATATTCAAAATCATCCTTATATGGAAGTGACATAATCTTGTCTTTTGATAAATCAGCAGGACTTGATTCATATTCAAAATCATCTATTTTAGATTTATTATCCAATGTGGAAATTGTCACGATTGAATATGGTTTCACTTCAATCTCGTATTCACCTTTTTGAGGTTTAATAACATTGTTGTTCTTAAACCAATTCGCATCATATGCTTGACCTTTATCAGGTCCCCGAGTTTCCCAAACATAAATTGGTGCATTTTCTTTGCCGCTTAAATTTTTCGCCTTGATTTTATATTTCCGGGTTTCCTTTGTATTGTTTGCAAAAACAGTTGTATAATCGTCTGTTTGCGGGTCTTTTAATGTAAGGTAGTTATGAGTACTTGTGTCAACATCAACCCCTCCATCAAAGAAGTTCCCATCACTAAATGCTGCACCTTTCACATACATCCAGCGCTCATTTTCAGGTGTTGAGTGATCATCATATCCGACAAAGTTCATGACATGGCGAACTCCTTGTAACCCACCATCTACTTCATAAAAGCCTGACCATGGATCATATGCACTAATTAAGTGTTTTGGGTTGTATGCTGACCCTTCATAAAACGCTGCAACTGATGGCTGAAAATCAAAAGAAACAGCATTCAGCGGATTATTTTGTGCTCCTGTCCATGAATAAACTGAAATGATTCGCGAAGTTACATCAATAATTCCTGCTTTTCCACCAAGCCCATTGTAATTCGGCTCCATATTTTCACGATAACGTGCATTAATCATCGGAGCAATTCCTTCAGAAACCCAAACCTCTTTTGGCTTCTTCCCTTCATCAATTAACTTGTTTTGTAATTCAGTAAGCTCATTAGAACCAGTTAACCCATAGTGAGAACTAATAACATCAATTTCATCTAGTAAATCTTCATGATCAAGAAGAGTTCGACTAATCGTTTTTGTATCACGGTACCCGTCTGCAGCAACAAGCTTAATAGCTTTATAGTCTGTCTCATAGTTCGGCTCTTCTTTTATTTTTGTCGTAAAATATTTAAGCCAATCAACTTCATTTCTACCATTATTTTGTGCTCTTTCATTTTGTGAGATTCCTATATAATCCAACTTGAATCCATATTCATGAAACACTGCATCAATTGTCTTTTTGTACCATTGGTACCGGTTTTCATATTCTTTTTCTGCTGCACCATTCCATGTAAATCTAGGCTCACCCCAACGTAATATTTCCGTTGTAATATCAGGGTTAATAGATTTTGCATCAGCTGCAAATTGAAATCCCGCTCCTCTTAATACGTTTGCCGGCTCATCTGCATACCTCACCGTTGCAGGCTCAGTTCCTGATGATGAATTCACATCCGCACCTAACTCCACTTTAACATGTGATAAACCAGCACCTGTATCCTTATTAAACAGGAGATTCATCATTTCCCAGTATTTGTTGGGATGTTCTTCTTTATAATCCAGCATCAAACGTGATGTATTATTAGCTGTTACTGTTCCAAACCCTTTAAATCTATTATATTCATCGACATTATTCCCATCGATTGTGATTGTTTTTGTGGTTACTTCAGCGTTGGATACTTTTGGGTTACTAGAAATGATGGAACCTATTAGCAGCGAAGCTAATGTTAAAGTACCGACTACTTTTTTTAGTTTTGGTTTTTTCTTGACCATTTTTTATCATCTTCCTTTCTTAATCTTGTATTCTAGGAACAATGTACTGATAAATGGAAGTAACAGCTAATACAAACAACCTCCTCCATCTTTAGAGTATCTTTTTTCAATCTTTCTTTTTCTCACCTCCTTTAAATAGAATTTAGAGTTATCGATTTAGTTACCAGGAATCATTAATTTGTTTGAATAATAAATTTCTGTTAGTTATCACCGGGGAAATTGCCTATATTACTAGAAGCAATATTTAGTAGATAAAGGGGTGTAATAATTGCCTAGGTATTTAATGATATCTTTTTGATCATCAATATTGTTGATAGCGTTTTCATTATTGCATATTTACTTAGGTTTTCCATACAATTATCTTGACAGTATTTAGTGATTTTTTTACTTCTTACTTTTAAAAAGTTGTTCAGAAAACGGAACGTAGTAAAGAATTCATTTATCAAATAGTCACGACTTTTCTTGAATTTTATACATCTTTTTGATATACCTAATCTACTTTGACGACTACTATTATTTACTTAATAAGTTTTCAACAAGAAAAGAGGGTTCTCTTTTACGAGAACCCTCTGAGTTATCTTTGAAATATATGTTATCCAATCTATCAAGTTTTCTTTAGTTAACTTTCTTTATAAACAAAACGATAAGAACCAGACCCAACTGTTACTTTTACTTCACCATCAAATTGACTTAATTCAAAGAGCCCTTCTGAAATTCCTAATTCTTTACCAGACTCTTTTATGTCTCCAATTCTAGCATTAGGTAAAGTAATATTTGCCGTTGTGTTAGCTGGTACTTCAACTTCAATAGTCATTTCATTGTTGTTAATACTCCAAGAAGATACAATTTTTCCATACATCGAATGATGCATAGCTCTCGCAAAAGTAATTTCTCCGGAACCAAACCTTGGATGAATACTAATTTGTTTATAAGCTGACTCTGTTTCAACTAAGTCTAACCCAGCTATATATCTGTACATCCAGTCTCCTATTGCACCGTATGCATAATGATTGAACGAGTTCATATCATCACTCCAGAATGAACCGTCCTCTTTAATTCCGTCCCAATGTTCCCAGATTGTCGTTGCACCTTTTTTAATTGAGTACAACCAAGAAGGGTATGTTTCTTGGAGAAGGAGCTTTTCTGCTGTACTGTGATATCCATTTTCTGATAATGCAATGCAAAGGTATGGTGTACCAACGAAACCTGTTGTTAGATGATAATCATTTTTCACAACAAGATCATTGAGGTCATATGCGATTTGCTTTCGAACATCTCCCTCAACTAATTCAAACATTAGTGGGAGAATGTTAGCAGTTTGCGTTTGAGCAATCACTTGATTGGTTTCAGTAATATATGTCTGGTTAAAATTAGCGATAATGCCGTTTAACAATTTACTATAAAATTCAAAATCCTCTTGTTTTTCAAGAACAGATGCAGTATCCCTGAGAATTCGAGTTGAAAGGGCGTAATAAGCTGTCGCAACCATATGTTCCGGGGTTGCCCCAAAATAACTGTCCTCTTCAGCATCCAAAGCAAGCCAATCACCAAAATGAAATCCTGTATCCCATAAAAACTCATCTTTCCCTTGAACTCGAATAAAATCCACCCATGATTTCATACTCTCATATTGCTCGGATAAAAGACGTTTATCGCCATAAGAAAGGTAAAGAGTCCACGGACAAACAGTTGCCGCATCCCCCCAGGCAGATGAAGTATAGGATTCATCTCCCCACAATGTGGAAATATAGTCTTTCAGTGCATTTGGAATTACGAAAGGTACAGAGCCATTAGACCTTTGATCAGCTTTTAAATCTCTAAGCCACTTAGTAAAAAATGGACCACCCTGATAATTGAATAATGCTGTTCGAATAAAAATTTGAGCATCCCCTGTCCAACCGAGTCTTTCATCTCGCTGTGGACAGTCTGTAGGTACGTCGACGAAGTTTCCTCTTTGTCCCCACACAATATTTTGTTGAAGTTTGTTTACCATTTCATTTGAGCATTCAAATTCTCCTGTAAGCTCCATATCTGAATGAATGACTTCACCAATAAAGTTTTCAAGTGGTAGACCATTTTCTTGATTAGGATATCCTTCTACTTTTACATAGCGAAATCCTTGGAAGGTAAAATAAGGTGCATATATTTCCTTTCCTTCCCCTTTGGTCGTGTATTCTACAAGTTGATCTGCTTTTCGAAGATTACCAAAATAAATATTTCCGTCTTTATCAAGTACCTCAGCGTGCTTTAACACGATTTTTGTCCCTTTTGGAGCAGATACGGTTATTCTCATTCGACCAACCATGTTTTGCCCCATATCTAAAACAGTGTCCCCAGATGGAGTAACAAACGTTGATACCGGATGAATTTTTTCAGTTACACGTGCAGGCCAATTCTCCTGGGCTACTAAATGATTGACAGGTAAGTTGTGAACAATTACTCCATTCCAATTCGTATCATCATAGCCTGAACCATTCCAGCCAGTTTTTTCAAGACGGGCATCATATCTTTCACCGTCGTATAATTCAGACATTAATATTGGTCCAGTTGATGCCTTCCATGTTGTATCTGTCCCTATCCTTTCTTCTGTGCCATCTTCATATCGAACATGAAGCTGAAGCAATGCAGCACGTCTATCTCCATAAATGTGGCGCTTTTCAAGCCAAGTTAAATTTCCTTTATACCAACCGTCTGCTAAAGCTATTCCTAGTACGTTCGATCCCTCAACAAGTTGGTTCGTTACGTCATATGTCTGGTATTGAAGTCTCGTATCATAACTTGTCCACCCTGGAGTCAGCAATTCATCACCAACTCTTTCCCCGTTTAATGACAGTTCATATAGACCAGCACTCGTTGCATATATTCGCGCAGACTCTATATTTCCCTTTGCATCAAACTCTTTTCTTAGGAGAAACACCTGCTCTAATAATGGATCCAATTCATCTGGATTTGGTGTTATCCATTTTGCTTCCCATTCATCAGAATTTAATAATGCTGTTTCCCACCAAGCTATTTCACTCCAATCAGACTCTCCGCCAAAATGATCCCAAATCTTTACTCTGTAATAATATCTTGTTCTTGACTTTAATTCCGGCCCTTTATATTCGATATGAATGGATTGATCAGATTCTACTCGCCCTGTATCCCATATAGGGTTTACAAAGTTTCCCTTTAAAAGAGAAACTTGTATTTGATAAGCTTGCTGAATCATTCCACGACGATCAGCTTCAATCACCCAGCTGACTCTCGGTTTTTTTATATCTAATCCTAGTGGATTTTTTTTGTATTCGCATTTTATTTCTTTTATTCTTAGAGTAGTAGTCATGTATTTTTCCCCTCCCATATAATCAAAAAATCGCAAATCAATTTTTACTGGTAGCCTTTTTATATAAAAACCACCAGTATCCTTTTTATCATTGCAATCGATCAATGATATGTACTGATGGTTTATATTTTTAATCATCCTTTTTCTCGATTTATCCCTTTACTGCTCCGCTTGTCATACCTTTCATAACAAGTTTATTAAGGAATAAATACAATAGAAGTGTTGGAACAACCGCTAAGGAGATTGAAGCAAAAATTGGACCCCATTGCTTTTGCCCATATTCTCCAGTAAAGGAAATCAAACCGGTTTGTAATGTTCTAAGGTCTGTATCACTAATAAATGTCATCGCAAATATCAAATCATTCCAAACAAAGAAGAATTGCACAAGTGCTACTGTTACAATTGCATTTGATACGATTGGAATGGCGATTTTAAAGAAAACTTGATAAATACTTGCTCCATCCATAACCGCTGACTCTATAACTTCATTTGGCAATGCTTTGAAGTAGCTGGAGAACATTAAGATCGTTAATGGTAATCCAAACGTTGTATACACAAGAATAAGTGACCATATGCTATTTAATAGCCCTACATTAAAAAAGATTGTAAATAAAGGTAGGAGTACAATTTGTACAGGAACCATGATTCCTGCCGTAAACAATAGCATAACACCTTTATTCCATTTCCATCTCATTTTCTCAATTGCAAATGCAGCACCTGCTCCAAAAAAGATAATTAAAAACAATGATGGAAATGTAGCTAAAATACTATTTTTAAAGTATGTGCCCATGTTGCCCACATTCCAAGCATCCGTAAAGTTTTGCCAGTGGAATCCCTCAGGCAGTGCATACATTGGATTAAGAGTAAATTCATCTGGTGCTTTAAATGAAGAAAGAAGCAACCAAACAATCGGATAAACCTCGACTAGTAATAAAATAAATATAGCGAATTTCCCTATTAGCATACCAATGCTAGTAGATTTTGTTTCTAAGGTATTCACGCTAATCCCTCCTTTATGTTATGCCGCGTCATTTCTTGCAAATTTGTAAACAATTAATGTAATAAGAAGAGAGAAGATTAATAGAAATACAGCTACTGTACTTCCATATCCATATTGGTTATATACAAACGCATTGTTATACATATAAATCGATAATGTAGTCGTACTATTACCTGGTCCACCATTTGTCAATGCTACAGCAGACTCAAATACTTTCAACGTTCCATTTAAACTAAAAATAATAGATGAAATTAATACTGGCTTTAGTAGAGGTAAAACAACAAACTGTGTCAATTTCCACCCTTTAGCACCATCCAATTTAGCTGCCTCCAGAACATCTTCAGGAATATCTACTAAGCCTGCAAAAAGGATAACGGCGTAAAATCCAATAGCTTTCCAGATATCCATTATGATTAGAACCCAGAATGCGGTATCCCCTTGACCCAGCCATGGTTGAATAAACATGTCCAGGTGTAAGAAATTAAGCAAACTGTTGACCAATCCCATTTGAGGAGCAATTTCGAAGAGTTTTGAGAACAATTGAGAGACTGCTACTGCAGGGAGAACAACAGGGAAGAAGATAAGTGTTCGAATTAATGTAGAGTAACGCTTAATATAAAACGCAAATAAGAGCGCAAGACCAAGTCCAAAAATGATTTGTCCTGCCGAAACAAAGACTGTGTATTTTAATGTAATCCCTAGACTTGTTAAAAAGTCTGGATCCTTGAATAAATGAAGGTAGTTATCTAACCCAACAAATTCAAATCCACTTATTAGTGATCCTTCGTAAAAAGTATAGACTGTTGACCACACAGTTGGAATGACTAGTATAGCTGTATAGATTAGTAGTGCAGGACCAACAAATAATAATATGGCTTTTGGGTCTCTTAAGATTTTCTCCATGCTGTTTTCACTCCTAACAACTTTAAGGTAACAGGAAGGGGTCATATCTGAACCCTTCCTTGTCATTTCTTACTTAGCACTTTTTAAAGACTTTTCTAGGTTGCTTACATATTCTTCAGGAGTAATTCCTTCATTTAGTAAGTTTTGTGCACCATCTTCAGCAACTGTTTTTGATTTTGGATCAAAGTATCCTTCGAACCAAAGAGCAGTGTTCTCAACGCTTTCAATTTTTTCAAGTGTTGTTTTTGTTAATGGACTAACATCCTCAGGCATGTTTTCAACTTTGAATCCAGAAATTAAACCTCGCTCTGAAATCGCTTTTTCTCCGTAGTTACTGAAAACTTCCTTCATCCATTCTCCAACTTGTTCATCGTATTTTTGTTTAGAGAATGAAAGTGTTAAACCAGCATTCATTGAATAATCGTTGATTGTTCCTTTTCCACCTTCTACAAGTGGAATATTGAAGAATCCAATATTATCAATACCAATTTTGTTTACATTTTCATCGTTAAATTCGTTAAGTGCCCAGCTACCCATGTAGTACATTGCTGCATTTCCTTGTAAGAATGTATTACTTGCTGTATCGTAGTCAATCGTATTTACGCCTTGACCAAAATACCCTTTTACATTCATATCTTGAACGATTTTTGCTGCTTCAACAAAGCCTTTATCTTTAATGCTTAATTCTCCATCTCTTACTTGCTTCATAGCGTCCGCACCATAATAACGGATAACATATCCATTGATTAAACGAGTAATCGGAAACTTCTCCTTACCTGCTACTGCAAATGGTTGAATTCCTTTTTCCTTAAACTTCTCACTAACAGCCATCATTTCTTCCCATGTAGTAGGAACTTCCAAGTTGTTTTCTTCAAATAATTGTTTGTTATACCAAAAACCTTCAATATTTAACTCTACAGGTAAAGCATAAAGCCCTCGGTCACCACTTAAACTCTTTAATAAATCAACAGCACCTGGATTTAATCTGTCATAGATTCCTAGGTCCGTAAATGTTTTTTCAAGATCAAGCACTTGCTCGTTATCAATCATATCTCCCAGCTGATTTGATTCGTATTTAAAAAGTTCAGGCAAATCATTACTAGCTGTTAATAGCTGAATTTTTTGCATTAGATTCGTTTGTAATACTGTTTCTAATTCAATGTTTGCTTCTGTATTTTCCTCAGTAAGCCCCATGATGATGCTTGCATCTGATTCATCGGCAGTATCTTCAGAAATAAATTTCATCGTGTTGTCACCATCTTCACTGCCTGAAGCGCCTTCATTATTTTTACCACCGCTACATCCTACTACTGAAAAAATCAGTATGATAGAAAGTAGGCTTATCAATAAATTTTTCTTCATCATAAAATCCCCCTCTATCTTCATGTTCTTTAGGACTACTTTGTCCTTGCTTTTTATTCTATCTCTTTGAAAACGCTTGTGTAAGCGCTTGATTTTTCAGATAATGTCCGTTTTTTTCAGTTAATTCTTAAATATTAGTTATAAAAAATGTAAAAAGAGCACACGGAATAAGCCCGCTTGCCCTTTAGTCATTTTGAATCTTATATTGCTTTGGTGTCATGCCAGTATATTTTTTAAAAACCTCAGAAAAGTGTCTATAGGTTAAATATCCCACTTCCTCACTGACATCTGAAATTTTCCTCCCTTCTTTAAGCATGATCTTTGCTTGTTCCATCCTATATTTTGTTAGATATTTTATATAAGTAAGTCCGATTTCCTCTTTGAATAGTAAACTAAAATAGTTTGGATTCATATCCACGACATTTGCTACTTCCTGAAGTGTTATATCTAGATTATAATGGCTTTCAATATATTTCTTCGCTTTCTCAACAGCTTTGTGTTTATTTGTTTTTTTAGAACCATTGATTAAATCAAACATCATTTCCATCTGCCTAAACAACCACTCTATCATCTCATCTTTTGTTGTTTGCTCACGAATTTCTTTTTGAGGATAATAGCCCGATTGTTTTATATCTTCCCCTGTTTCCTTAACAACCTCCAAACCTAAATAGACAAGTTTTAATAGTTCACTTTCTATAATATCTGGATTTAGCTTTTTTAAATCGATCCATTGTATATATTTTGTTAATTGATCTAGCAACCCTTCCTTATCACCAGTTCTCATATAAAACAAAACAGCTTCTTCTTGGGCGGATAAGTTTTCAGGGATTTTATCATTAGTCCCAACATCTTCAAATCGGGTCCATCCTTTGCTGTCCAAAAATCTTCCGTATCTTAAAGCATGTAAAGCTTCCCTGTAACTCTTTGTTAAATCTGTTATTCTTTCATAGGTTTGTCCGGAGCCAATTGTTACCTCTTCACGTTCTGTCCAAATGATCAACTGGTTTGAAAATAATTCAAGTTTTTCTTTCAAATGAAAGAATACTAGTAGGTGCGTGGAGCCATTCCAAACGGGCACAACCTTGTAGTCATCATTATTATCTATTGGAAAGCTCTTACCTGAATAAGCAATGACTGTTGTTCCTATTATTTGTCCTGCTTCACCCTCTCCAAAACACTCCCTCCACTTAGCTTCTATTTCTTTGTTTCCTAGCATTAATTCTAACGTTGCTTTTTCTAATAACTCCTGTCTATTTTCATCCCATCTCGAGCGGAGCTCCGTAACTTCATTATCTTTCTTTATTTGAAAAACAATTTTCTGAAGGGCTTCCTCAATCATTGGAATCGTAATAGGTTTTTGCATGTAATCAAGCACACCCAATTTTAAAGCTTTCTTAACATATTCAAACTCGTTAAAGCCACTAAAAACAATGCATTTTGTTTCTGGAGCTTCTTTTAAGACTTTACTAACTAACTCCAATCCATCAATACCGGGCATTCTGATATCAGTGAAGATGATATCTGGACGTTCAGTGTAAAAAAGTTCTAAAGCAGAATTTCCGTCTTTTGCTGTACCAACTACTTCCATACCGTATTTAGACCAATCGACCATTTTTCTCAAACCTTCGATTACAATAAATTCATCATCATAAATTGCGACTTTCAACATCCTTCATCCATCTCCCTTCATTAGGGTTGAATCGAATAATAATTTTCGTCCCCTTATTAATTTCACTTTCTATTTTTAAGGAACTAGTAGGACCGTAGTAAATGGCTAATCTCTCACGTACATTTCCTAATCCATATCCTTTTTCCGTCATTTTCATGTCTTTTATTCCAATTCCATCGTCTTCTACAGTAAACAAGACAAACTCTTTATTTTCTTTTCTTCCTGTTAGAAGAATTGTCCCTTTCCCTACTTTGGGCTCTAGCCCATGATAAATGGCATTTTCAACAAGCGGCTGAAGCAGTAACTTTAAAACTTCTTGGTCCATAAGTGATTCGTCTATTTCTTGAATATAAGTAAATCGATCACCAAACCGTATATTTTGAATGGTCATATAGTATTCAATGTGTTTTAACTCCTTATGAAGAGGGATTACTTCTTTCCCTTTACTTAATATAATTTTAAAACTTTCAGATAATGAAATGGCCATTTTTCCAATATCCTCATGATTGTGAATCATAGCCATCCAATAAATCGAGTCAAGCGTGTTATAAAGAAAATGTGGATTAATTTGTGATTGCAAAACTCTTAGTTCGGTTTCTCTCTCTTTTAGCTGAGACTTTATAAGTCTTTCGTTTAGTTCTTTATTTTCTACCGCCATTTTCTTAAACGTTTCTCCAATTTCTCCAACTTCATCATCTTGAAATTTTTCATCAAATTTATTAGATCCTTTTGCCCAGGCAATCATCATTCTTTTTAGTTGCCGTAAAGGACGAGAGATTGTATCAGATAAGATAACTGATAGGATTACGGCACTTATGGCAATAAGAACTGCGATAAGGTTTGTAACCGCTCTTATTTTGTGTGGCTGTTTAAACAGCTCCTCCTCCTTGATTAAATAGGCAAATATCCAGTCAGTTGTTTTATTTGTGTAGTGGCTTACTACAAATTCTTCCTCTTGCATTATATTAGAAATGTCTGATAAATTTTTTTTCGATAAATCTTTATAAAAGGTTGGATTCGAAAAATAAACAGGTTTTACTTCTTCTTCTGTGGAATCTAAAATTATATATTCGTCATTGTTAGTCCGATTCATCATATCTGAAAACATAGATTTATTGATATTGACAATCAATAGCCCAATCTTTTCTTGATCACTTGTTACTGGATTCCGTAATAGTTTTACAGATGAAAATGTTTTATTTACGTCCTGGTCATCTAATACATTGTCATGGAAGAAAATCTCCTTCCCTTTAGCATTCAAGGCCTTTTGATACCACTCACTTGATCTAATTTCGCTACTTTTATTTTCTTTTTCATAGCGACCCGCATTATCAGAACGCCCGTAACAAACCGCACGAAAATGGTTATCAAATAAACAGACTGAATCAATATATTTTTGTTCTACCACATAATCTGACATAATTTTTTGTAATTTACTTGATGTACCTAGTTTTAGAGACTCCTGCTCTACATCCGATATTGATCCGCTTTCAATTAACTGTTGACGCAAGTCCTCATTTGATAATATAAACCGCTCCATATTAATGACATTACGTAGCAAAAGATCTGCTTTCTCACTAATGGATTTTAAGTTATTTTCATTTGATTGCAGATGGTTCTCCACTAACGTTTCTTTAGATGTATGGTATGAAACCACTCCAATAATAAAAATTGGAGGTAACGACAATGCAATCATAACTGCTAAAAAGCGATTTCGAATTCTACGAAATCGGAAATACGAAATAAATTTTAGAAAATTTAACATAACAACCTTCCTTTAATCTTTTTTCCATACTCATTAACATCTATTTAGGTAACGCTGCCAAAATAAAAAAACTCCTATCCAAAACAAATAAAATATAAAACAAGATAAGTAAAAATATATTTTTATTATTATAAAGATAAAACAAAACACCTGATGTGTCATTAAGTTTTACTAGTTGGTAGATATAACTAATGAAAAATATTTAATTTAGATTGCTTCCCGCAATTCTCCACCTGTAAAAAGAGCAATTTATTCTGTAAAAAGCTCATTGTGAACGGATTTAGAAAACGCTTTAATATAAATAGACTTTATTTCAAATTTAAAATTAAATTATAAATATCGGAGGTAATATAAATGAATTCAACTGGTGTATGGCGCCAGCGATTAGGTTATGGAGTAGCAGATTTCTCATGTAACTTAGTCTGGCAAATGATAACGCTTTATTTAATGTTCTTTTACACAGATGTGATGGGCTTAGCCCTTGTGCAGGTCAGTTTACTCTTCTTAATTACACGTTTTGTGGATGCGATTACAGATACAATTATGGGAGTCATTATTGATAAAACAAATACTCGTTGGGGAAAATCCAGACCTTACTTTCTTCTAGGTGCGATTCCTTTTGGCCTATTAGCAGTATTGGCTTTTTACGTACCTGACATTGGTCCTGTTGGCAAGTTGGTTTATGCTTATATTACTTATATCGGTTTATCTACTGCTTATACAATGGTAAATATTCCATTGGCATCAATTCTACCGAGTTTAACAAGTGATGAACAAGAGCGTACAAATTTAGCAACAGTTCGGATTATTTTCTCATTTATTGGAGCTACAGCTGTAAGTGCCATTACTCTACCAATGGTAAATATGCTGGGTAATGGCTCCCAAGCCCAAGGCTTCTTTTGGACAATGGTTATTTTCGCCATTGTTGCAACCGTATTCTTCTTTGTTACCTTTAAAAACGTCGAGGAAAAAGTAAAACTTCGTCAAGAAAAGGTTACTGTAAAACAGGCATTTTCTTCATTAAAGGGAAATCGTCCTTGGTATATTTTTGCCATCAACATTGTCTTCATGTGGGGCTCTCATTTCTTTATGCAGGGGGCATTAATCTATTACTTTACGTATAATGTAGGACGTCCTGAGCTTGCTTCTGTGGTTGCTAGTATTGGAGCTTTCGTGCCGATCATTGGTACATTTGCTACACCATTTATTTCGAGAAAAATGTATAAGAAAATGTTGTTTATGATATCTAGTACGATTAATCTTGCAGGTATTATTATTATGTTAGTTGCAGATATCAATGTAACCGGTTTAATAATCGGTGCTGTTATTGCCGCTTTAGGTTTTGGATTAAGACAAAGCATCTATTTCTCTATGCAAGCTGATCCTGTTGATTATGGTGAGTGGAAAAGTGGAATTAGTGCAGCAGGCCTCATGATGTCATTGAATGGATTTATTGGAAAAGTAGCGCTTGCTGCTGCTGGTGCCCTTTCAGGACTTTTCATGAGTTGGGGTAATTATGTACCTAATGAAACACAAACAGCTTCGGCATTGCTCGCGATTAAAATGAATTATTTAATCATTCCGGCTGGTATGGTTGTGATTTCAATGATTATCATGAGTTTTTATAATCTTGATAAAATCTTCCCGAAAATTCGTGCCGAACTTAATAACCGTGATCATGCTCATCATTCAACTGAACAATCTGCGTGACTAACTTTTTAATAGAATGGAGAGAAAAATATGACAGCACATATCCAAAAAGTAGAAAATCAAGTTATCGATCGAAATGAAAAGTTCATATCAACAGCTGAGAACTTAAAGCCCGAGTTTGTGAAGGACACCGTAACACCAACAAACATTGTAAAAATTGAAGAAAACTCTGCTAAAATTCATGGATGGGAACCAAAGGTGATCGAATCAGCAGACAATCTATCATCCTATGATTACGGAAAAGGTGATGAAGTCATTCTTGACTTCGGCACTCATCTAGTTGGGTATCTATCTATGAATATCATTCCAGTAGGGAGCCCACCGGATGCTCCCCTTCATTTGAAGGTAACATTTGGTGAAATGCCAGTTGAAATGGCTGTGCCCTTCTCAGAATACAACGGATGGATTAGTTCCTCATGGCTCCAGGAAGAAACGTTACATATAGATGTAATGCCAGGAATACTCGAGTTGCCACGTCGTTACAGCTTCCGTTACGTAAAAATCGAAGTATTAGATACTTCAAAAAAATATCGGGTTGCTTTTGAGAACCTCCAATGTGAAACTGTGACTTCTGCAGATGTTAATAGAGTTACAGAGATTCATCAATTTGATCCAGTCCTGGATCAAATTGATAAAGTCAGTATTAAAACATTGCAGGATTGTATGCAGGAGGTTTTTGAAGACGGACCAAAACGAGACCGCCGCTTATGGCTTGGCGATCTGCGATTACAGGCCCTTGCTAATTACGAAACATTCCAAACAAATGATTTAGTCAAGCGCTGCTTGTATCTATTTGCCGGTGTTCCTGATAATAAAGGGAGAATTTCTGCAAATTTATTTATCGCTCCTTCCCTTATTCCTGACGACACCTATTTGTTTGATTACTCACTGTTGTTTACGACAACATTATTTGATTATTATGAAGCAACAAAAGATACTAATACATTAGCAGAGCTTTGGCCACTTGCTTACAGGCAAGTTGAACTTGCTCTTGAGCGACTAGATGATAAAGGAATTGTGATAGATGATGAATCATGGTGGTCATTTATTGACTGGCACGAAGATCTTAACAAACAAGCACCTTCCCAAGCTATTTTGATTTACACAATTCGTCGAACAATAGAATTGGCAAAGGTTATGAATAGTGACAAACAACTATTTTTGGAAGAACAACTTCAACGTATAGTTAAAGCAACGATTACACATCTTTGGGATAATGATAAAGGTTTTTTTGTAAGTGGTGCAAAACACCAGGTATCTTGGGCAAGTCAAATTTGGATGGCACATGCGGAAGTATTAGAGCCGGATGCAAATCGAAAGCTAATTCTTCATCTATTATCAGAGAAACCTGATATCGGGTTAACAACTCCATATATGTATCATTACTTGGTTGAAGCGTTAATTTTAGTCGGAGAAAAGAAAAAAGCTGTAGCTCAGTTAAAGGCCTATTGGGGAGAAATGATCAAGGATGGTGCCGATACGTTTTGGGAGTTATATGATCCGGATAACAAGGATTTTTCACCATATGGAAGTTATCTCATCAACAGCTATTGTCATGCGTGGAGCTGTACGCCAACCTATCTTATCAGAAAATATCAACTATAGTTAAAATAACCTTGTGCACTTACACTGCACAAGGTTATTTTCGATTCTTTCGCCGATATTTATAAGGAGTTTCTCCATAAAATTCTTTAAACTTTCGATAAAAAAAGCTAAGACTATCATATCCAACTTGATAGGCAATCTCTTCAATGCTTTTATCTGTATGTTGGAGCAAAGATGCCGTTTCAATCATTTTTTGTGTTTGAACAAGCTCAAGAAATGTCTTTCCTGTTTTTTCCTTTAACATATTCCCCAGGTAATTTGAATTGAAGTTGAACTTTTTAGCTAAACCGGTTAATGTACAATCTTTATAATGCTGCTCTATAAACTGTAGGATTTCTAATATATTCATCTTACTGGATGTTTGCTCCAACTCAAAGTTCTTATCTAATTGATACACACGCATGAGTTCAGTAAAAAGAATCGGCATATAATAATTGACCATTTCCATGGAATAATCCTGAGGATCAAAATATTCACACAGCATATTCTTCACAATGTACTGTAAATTTTCATTATGCTCTGAGTGAAATAATATATATTGATCGTGTTGTTGATTTTCAGAAATTGCATTTGCTAAGAAATTTGATACAATCCCTTTGTTGCTTAATTGTCCTAGAAGCGACATTGAAAATGTTTCTTTTTTCATAATGATATTGACTAAAATATCATTTTCCCCGAGTGCCGGTATGCTATGAGGAACGTCCTTATCCAAGAGACAAATTTGTCCTTGAATAAGCTTTACTTCTTTTCCGTTAAGAATTTGATAACATTCACCAGAATAAACATAGTTGATTTCAATAAATGTATGCATATGCAGAGGCATATCAGCAAATCTATGATGTTTACTAATAAAGACGGGACCTTTATCAAAGAAGAACTGTTCTAATAACCTGGGAATGGTTTGGCCCTCATCTGTAGCCAGTTCCTCTCCACCGTAATCATTTATGTTTTCTTTCGTGAGAATTTGTATTTTTTCAATGTCATCGAGTGAACGAAGGTAGTGATCGAGTTGCTGGTGATTCATTGGGACACTTCCTGTAAATGTGATAATGGTATTATAAATGATGATGCTTTAAACTTTCAAACACTTAAAATGTCATAACATATTCATTATTTCGCATGTTGTTCTTACAATAAATCTATTACTAAAAAACACTGATCATCACTTTCATGATAAGCAAATTCTGTGCTATCTATAGACTGAATAATTTTCTTTTTTAAACTTACCAGGGGAATATTTTGATTGTCTATGAGTAAAGGTTTTAAATGATTAAACCCAAAGGGATCTGTTACACCATCTGTATAGAGTAGCAATCTACTTCCTTTTTCATATGGAAGTGTTGTTGTTTTAAATTCTATCCCCTCGAAAGTCCCGATAGGAGGAAAAGATGACTGGAGTTCTTTTATTCCTGTTGTGTCTTGTAAAAATGCAGGCGGGTGACCGCCATTGATAAAGTCAATCTTCTGTGCTGCTGTATCAATCAATAGATAAATAACTGTACAATAATACATTGATTGTTCACTATTTTGAAAGAGATTGTGTAGATATTGATCCAATTCTTTCACAACCGTTTGAGGATTTCCATCTTTTGGGATCAATCTTTGAAACAATGACTGGAGTGACATGGTAATTAATGCAGATGAAATACCGTGTCCCATGACATCCAGAATAATTACTCCATACCGGTATTTATCAATTTGATAAATACCATAAATATCTCCAGATAATTCATGTGATGCCCTATAATGTGATTCTATATGTATACATTCATTGGAAATTCGATCTGTTAATGCTGTTTCTTGTATTTTTCTAGCAAGCTCTAATTCTCTTTTTGTTTCGATTTTAAATGTTTGATTTTGCTTATATAATCCCAGTAATTCTTGTTGTTTTTCTTCCACTGTCTTTAACGCAGTTCTTAATTCAGAAACTGCTTTCTGTTTATCCAAGAGAGCTTTTTCTAATTCTTTTTTTGTATTAAGTAGGACATTTTCATATTCATCTCTTATTTTTATAGGAATAAGTATACACTCTATTACATTTTGGCTTTTATTTTCCCTTTTATTAGCATTTATAAGCACAGGAATTTCTTTCCCATTTTTCGCTACTAAAGAGATATACAATTCCTCTACTCTTTTTCCAATTTGAACAAGTGGCATGAAGTAAAGTTCGTAAAACACACGAGCCGACTTAGGTAAAATTGAATGTATATGCTGTCCTATTATCACATCAGAAGAAAGATCGAGTAACTCACATAGAGTTTGATTAACTGATAGAATTACGCTATCTTCAGATAATGATAGAAATCCACCTGGTGCGCAGTTCAACTGTTCATCCATTCTTTTCTCCTTAATGTTAGTTAGTATCAGTTACAGAAAACTCCTCCAGATATTGACGAATGACTTGTATCGTTTCCTCAGGATGACTCATATGTGGACAATGACCGGTTGCGATTAACCGCTTTAATTCACTATTTGGTAGTTGATTTAAAAGGTATTCTCCGACCTCATCAGGTGCAATGATATCATTTGAGCATTGCATAATTAAGGAAGGAACAGATACTTTAGATAAGTCTCCCCGATTATCAGCAAAAAAGGTAGCTTCAGCAAATTGGCGGGCAATGACCGGATCTGTAGAGCAAAAACGGTCTTCAAGATCCTTTGACAATGAATGCCGATTCGGATCATTTACAAGTGTTGAAGCAAACATATTTGCCCATCCTATATAGTTTTTTTCCATCATATCCAGCAACCCCAACAAATCGTCTTTTTCAAAACCTCCGTAATAGGATGGAGGATCGTTCAGGTAGCATGGAGACGGTCCGATCATAATAAGGGTAGAAAAGTAGTCAGGTTTTTTAATTGATGCCAACATTCCAATCATACTGCTAACAGAATGACCAACAAAAATAGTTTTTTCCAAATCTAAAGCAGAACAAATATCCAGTAAATCCTGAACGTATCCTGATAATGTATGATATTTTTCCGGATCATATGACTCTATATCAGAATTTCCTATTCCTACATAATCAAATAAAATCACTTTATTATCGTCTAAAAAAGCATTCTTAACATCTTGCCAGACTGTCTGATCACACCCAAATCCAGGCGCAAAAATGATTGTTTTTTCACCTGAACCCTCGATTTTCACATTGTTACGTTTTATGACATGACTCATAAGATCCCCCCTTAAATGACACCTTTTATTATCTTAACATTCTTTTTCTTTATAAGGTTTCAATATTATTAGAAAAATGAATAAAATAATAGAGTATTAAGTTATAGTTACATACAAAAAACTGATGATACATTTTAAGTATCATCAGTTTATAGATGTTAAGCACTATAACGTTCTTGTTCAATTTGTTTTAGAGACTTTCCTCTTGTTTCAGGAGCCATTACAAAACCGATTATAGCTGCAATTATTAAGAATCCAATCATAATTAAGCCTGATATTTTAAACCCTAGAACCGTAATCATTGTTGGCACGATAAGCGAAATAAGTCCTACGGCTACGCGAGCAATACAGAATAAGAAGCCTTGTGCTTTTGCACGATATTTTGTATGGAATAGTTCGCTTGCCCATAATCCATAAAATGCCTGTGCTCCAAATCCTGCTGCAATCCCCCATAGGATAACAAATAGGAATAACTCAGTAAGACCCATTGATCCTAATGAAAGAACAGCCCATGCTACTATTCCCATTACTGCTCCTACAGTATATAGGATTTTCCTGCTAACTTTGTCACCTAACTTAATAAACACAAAGTAAGTAGATGCGACTGTTAATATCCATAAAAATGCTTGTAATAAATTGGCTTGGGCTGAGGAAAGCCCGCCTACTGTTTCATAGATATATGGCATGAAATAGCCCATTACCCCTGCAACTAAATTCCAGAAAACATAGATTCCCAGCAGTAGAATAATTGCTTGGCGATTTGCTTTTACTGTAAAAAGTTCCTTTATTGGATTTTCTGCTATTTGACCTGTTGCTTTTAATGTAGCTTTTAATTTCTCTTCTTTTTTCTTCTCTTCTTCCCAGATTGCCGATTCATTGATTTGTTGTTGTAAAATCCAAGTGACTAAAGCGATTACAAATAATTGAGCAAAGATAATTCTGCTTCCTAAAAGACCTAGTGGAGCAAGTGCAACGGAAAGTAATAGAGATACTGCTGGACCAATTGACCACGCTAATTGTCCAAATCCTACCCGAGCAGCCCGTTCATTATCCGGAGCCTCTTCAGCAATATATGTCCATGCAGCTGGAATTGCAGCACCTACAGCAATACCTGTAATAACATAACCAATTAATAACATTGGAAAGTTAAAAGAAAACGTAATTAATAGAACACCAAGCATATATAATAGTAGATCATATTTGTAAATTAATTTCCGACCATATTTATCTACTAATATTCCTCCAGCTAATGCCCCAACGGCTGCTCCAAAGCCATTTGCACTTAAAGCTCCAAGTAATCCTAATTTAAAGTCATCTAAATTTAAATATTCCATCCAAAGTGTAAGACCACCGGCTCCCGCAACGATCGAACCGGCTTCTAAATAGTTCGACATTGCTACAGTGATTGTCGATTTCATTCCTTTTTTTCCAGCCATATGCATACTCCTTTCAAACTAATGTGTTTTAAGCTAAATAAAAAACACTTTTTAATTCTTTTGAAACTGGACTATTATCTGGACTTGTTTCCATTAAAGGTTCCATATACGTCCACCACTTTTGACAAATATCTGTTGAAGCCATTTGATTCCATCTTTCCTCATCTTCAATTTCTAAATAGGCAAACAGCTGACCAGATTCTTCATCTAGAAAAATAGAATAATTATGTGCTCCGTGTTCTTTGAGTTCTTTTTCCATCTCCGGCCACAACTCATCGTGACGACGTTTATATTCTTCATACTGATCTTTATAAACAAACATAATTGATGCTTTTCTAATCATCATTGTCCCTCCAAAGGTGTTAATAAAACGTTCTCTGATTACGCTTTCTTTCTGATACTCTAACTATATAAAACTTCAATTATTAATGGTAGGAGACAAAACTAAGGTAGGGGGGTGAATATTATGATGTTTGAAAAGGGTTTCAAGTTAATGTAAAAAAATTAAGTTTTAGGTTTTGGATGAAATCGTAATAGGTTATGTATAACTTTTAGTTTGAATTGTCTTTCTGAGAACTTGTGAAGGACATTTCTGAGCTTCTAAAAAAGTGTATTGTCCTTCTGTGAGCTTATGAAGGACATTTCAGCTACTTCCTAAAAAGAAATTGTCCTTCTGTGAGCTTATGAAAGACATTTCAGCTGCTTCTTAAAAGGAAATTGTCCTTCTGTGAGCTTATGAAGGACATTCTAGCTGCTTCCTAAGAGAGTAATGTCCTTTCTTTTCTAAGTAACTATTAAAAATATAAATCTCAAAAAAACTAAAAAGCAGCCCAATATAAGTGGACTGCTTTTAAACAGCTAAATTACTTCAAAAATTATCCTAGTCTCTTTTAAAATGATACTCACGATATTGTGAGGGTGACTGACCATACCATTGTTTGAAAAGACGGCTAAAGTATTTTGTATCCTGGTATCCGAGCTTTGATGAGATATCATAAACCTTTGTATCAGTTGTTTCGAGAAGTTCCTTTGCTTTTTCTAAACGACATTTTGTAATATAATCTAAAATTGTCTCACCGGTTTGTGCTTTGAAATAGTTACTAAAATAGGTCGGGCTCATATAAATGTGTTCAGCAATTTCTTTAATGGTTATATGCTTCCCAAGGTTCTCATGAATCCATTTTTTTGCGCGCAGAATAGGATCTGAATCTATTTTTCTTCGACTATCTACTTTTCTTTTTATATCAACTACCCAATGCTTAATACTGTCTTTCAGTTGAGTAAAATTGCCCGCCTTTTTTGTGACTTTTAGAACATTTGAAAGCATTTCAGCATTTTCTCCAAATCCGTCAATTTCCATCCACTTGTTAAAGATTTGAAGACATAAGTAATGAACGGCATCTTCTATTATTGTCGGGGAACTTATGCTTTCTAATTCCTTGAACAGCTGATGTACAGCACTTACGGTTTCGACCTCACCTTTACCGTCAAGCGATGATAATATTTGATGAACTTGTTTGTAGATTATAGATGATACATTTTTCGGCTGTGAATTAACTGTTAAATCAACAAGCATGTTTTGATGATAGACTTTATTTCCCCCATGTATCATCCGGTACTGAAGCAAAGTTAACAGCTGATCTTTTACACTAGGTAATAATTTGATTTCTTGAAAATGGTTAGCTACTCCAATGGAAATTGTAAACGGAGTTAATTTTTGTATATCCGCTTTGTACTGTTCTACCAGTTGGTTAACTTTAACATGATTTGTGTCAGAAAAACATATGAGGATCCAATATTGAAGTTTTCCGCTTCTCCACCACCAGTAATCCATTTCTCTTGCAGCTTCCTGAGAATTTTGTTTGAACATTTCTTCCATTTTCAAATCCCAATTTTGGGTTGAAGCTAGATTTTCTACTGCAGAAATGTTCTGGTCTACACTGACATAAAGTAATTGATAAACTCCATCAGGAAATTGCTTTGTCCAATCAATGACAGATAAATCCATTGCATCATTCCAGGTGATTTCACTTAATAACTGTATTTGCTTTGTATAAATTAACTGCTGTGCCTTGCCATGTATTTCACTCCACTTTTGTTGTTCTATTCGTTTAGCAAAAATCTTGACTTTAACCTCTTCCAATTGCTCAGTAAATTTATGTTTATCTACAGGCTTTAAAATATAATTGACTGCCCCTTCACGCATCGCTGTTTGTAAATAAGTGAAATCATCATAACCGCTTATAATAATAGAAGTAAATGAATGTGTTTTTTTCAATTCGCTGATTAAGGTTAAACCATCCATTTCAGGCATTTGAACATCTGTTATCAGTAAATCAAAAGAAATGGATTGGCTTGTAATTTCATCAAAAGCTTCTTTTCCATCTGAGAAAAGATTGATAATTTCCCATTCTTCTCCACAAGTTTGAACGAGCCTTTCAAGTCTACGTCGTATTCTACTTTCGTCATCTACAATAATTGTTTTAATCGAAGTCATGATTACTCACCATTTTCTTGCATCTTTATTTTCTGTGGAATTCTTATCGTTACAGCCGTTCCTTCGTCTACCTTGCTTTCTATTGTGATTCCGTATTCAGATCCATACATCATTACGATTCGAGCATGGACATTCGTTATCCCAAATCCTGAATCTCTATTAATGAACGGATTTTTCTCTAATAATTGATTTAACTCAATCACCTTTTTAGTCTCGATCCCCGGACCATTATCTTTTATCACAAACAAAATTGAGGAATCCTCTTTATGGATAACTTCAATGTCAAGATGAAGGGATTTCCGCTTTTGCATTCCATACTTTATTGAATTTTCTATTATAGGCTGTAAAATAAACTTTGGCGTTAAGTACCCTTTTTGTTCCTTATTTTGGTGAATCTGAAAAGAGATTCTCTCCTCAAAACGAAATTTCTGCAAGGTTAAATAATCTTCAATATGGAGAATTTCCTTTGTGATTGGGACAATTTTATCTTTGTTACTTAGTGAATATCTAAGCATTCTTCCCAGTATAGCGACCATATCCACAACTAAATCAGATTCTCCATCTTCAATCGCTGCACCAATTGTTTCTAATGTGTTGTACATAAAATGAGGGTTGATTTGCGACTGTAGTGCATATAGTTCAGCGTCTTTTTGTCGTAGCTCTATGTGATAATTTTTCTTAATCAATTCCCTAATTCTTCTAATCATTGATTGAAAACTAGTTGCTAAGATTCCCACCTCATCCTTAGAATGGATGGGAATTTCCACATCAAGGTTCCCGCGTTCAACGTCCTTCATGATTTTCCCTAGAATATTAATTGGTTTTGTTACACTCCAAGCAACACCAATCGAAATGATCGTTGTAAAAATCATAAGAATAATAAAAATAATAATGGCTACCGTTTTAACCACATCGGTTCTCTCGGTTAAATAGGTAATCGGTATACTGTGAACAAGAATCCATTCCTGTTTCTCAGACTGGTTGATACTAATTAATGTTCTGTCTTGGTCATTATTTGTGCGAAAGCTACCATTAAAAAGAGGATAATCATGAACTTCTTCAAAATAAGAACCAATCTTGTTTTGATCCGGGTGGTAAATAATCTGGCCTTGACTGTCCATTAGCCACATCGTCGCTTTATCTTCTTCATCTAAATCTTCAAGTATTTCTTCTATAAAAGTTAATTTAACTGCTAAAAATAAAGTCCCTAGATTTTTTCGATTATCAAGGTCTACAATGTCCTTAACAAGAAGCATATATGGAGGGTTTCCCTCAAATGACAAGTTGGCTTGACTCGGCAGAAGTATTTTTGTATCTCCTCCGAGATCATGTGCCTCCCCATATGGAAAGGTATGATCACTAAAATTAAAGCCTTCATAAGATACACGCGTACTAATGAAAGATCTATTTTTCGATAGTAAAAATGCCCCTAAAATATTATTGTTATTACTCCCTAAATACGTTCTTGAAAGAAAGCTTTCTATTGTAAATTGATCTTCAAGTAAGGAAGACCTATCAGCATATGGGTTTGTCCTCAAGATCGCCATCACATCACTTGAATTGTATATGAGATTAGGTAAATTCCCTAACTCATTAATTTCATTTTCAATATTCTTATTAGCCTGTTTTAAAAGCCTTGGTACATACTCCCCTACTTCCTCCTCTATTGCTTTCGTATTTTGATAGTAGGTGATATACCCTAAAATAGCCATGGGAATAACGGTAAGAAGAATGTAGGTGATGATTAATTTTGTCTTAAGACGGAAGTGTTTTAGTTGTAACGCTTCCATAATTCTAGAAATCATACTGATCAATATTCTCCTTTGTAAAATCAATTGGCTGACCCATGATGACTGTATCTTCCTTCACACGAATGTTTCCGATATTTGAAATATATTGATTATCCTGAATCTCCTGACTGTCCAGTAGTTCTTTGGCCACACTAACAGTTAAATAACCAAGCTTCTTTGGACTCCACAGGGTCACAACCTGAGAGGAGCCCTCTTTAATATATTCTCTCATCAAATTTGGTGTTGATAACCCTACTACAGTGATATCTCCAGCTTTATCAGCGTCCTGAACTGCTTGTGAAGCTGCAGGTGGGCCCACAGATGAACTACCAATTATCCCTCTAAGATCAGGATACTTTTTCACTAAATCTGTTGCTGCCTTATATGCTTGTTTTGGATCATCATTTGATTCAACAATATCAACGAGCGTCATATTCGGATAATTTTCTTTTTGATGCAGCTTCATCCATTCGATCCATTCATTCAAATTAGCTGCATCACTTGCACCTGTTATTATGGCATAACTCCCTTGTTCATTCACACGGGATGAAAGGGTATCCATAATATGTCTACCTAAAACCTCGGGATCAACCATATTTATAAACATTTCTCTATAATGTTTATTTGTATCAGAGTCCCATGTAATAACTCTAATTCCTTTAAGGCTTGCCTTTTTTAGGACTGGACCAAGCTTTTCAGGATCGTTTGCTGAGACGGCTATTAAATCTACATTCTGTTCAATATAATGATTAACAATGGTTTCCTGCTGTTTCCAATCTGCAATTAACGGGCCGGAGTAAATTACATTTACATCTAAATCATATCCAGCTTCAACGGCACCTTCTTCTACTGCATTAAAATAAGGAATCCCTGTTACTTTCGGTACGATTGCAATCGTGTAATCCTGATGATTTATTTCGGATTGTTCCTGCTTTTGGCCTTTCTCGCCGTTGTATATCACTTCGTATTTTGATGAAGTAGTACAACCGCTTATAAATATGAGAAAAAACAAACAGATATATATACGAGGAAACATAGAATACGCTCCTAATTGAAAATTAATTTAAGATTAATGTTTAATTATACAAATATAAACAGCAAAAAGCACATAGTGATTGATTGATCACTTTTGTGCTTTTTGACATTATATGTGAATATCCACCTTCAAATTTAAGAACGTTTATCTCTTAGAAAGCACTTCATTCTCATACTTCTTCACATCTTCCAACCAAGTTTCCTTCACAGGAACACCGTTTTGCTCACAGTAATAATCCCAAATTGCACCAAATGGATATGTTTTAAATTCTTCCATCAATGCTAATCTTTCAGTGAAGTTTCCTTCTTCTTGAAGTTGTTTTAAGTGGTCGTTTGGTACAAGCATTGCATTAAGTAATGATTTAATCATATTACGTGTGCCAATTGTCCATGCTGCTACACGGTTGATGCTTGCATCAAAGAAATCAAGACCGATCATCACTTTATCTAAAGCATTGTTACGAACGATTTCAAGAGCAATTTCTTTTAACTCGTCATCAAGCGTGACAACGTGATCACTGTCCCAACGTACTGGTCGAGATACGTGTAATGCCAGTTTGTCGCTGTATAAAAGCATAGAAGAAATTTTGTTAGAAACCATTTCCGTTGGGTGATAATGTCCGGTATCCAATAAGCAAAGCTTGTTATTTTTTAATGCATAGCCCATGTAAAATTCATGTGAGCCAACAACATAAGCTTCAGAACCAATTCCAAATAATTTGCTTTCTACAGCATCGATATTGTATTGTTCATCAATGTCCACTGCGAAAATTTTATCTAATGACTCTTTTAATCGTACTCTTGGCGTTAAACGGTCACTTGGTACATCTTTGTACCCATCAGGGATCCAGACATTTGTTAATGCAGGTGTACCTAACTCTTTTCCGAAATATTCGGCGATTTTACGGCTGGCAATGCAGTGGTTGATCCAAAATTCACGGATTTCCTGGTCTGGATGTGATAGTGTTAAGCCATCAGCAGATTTTTCATGTGAAAATAATGTTGGATTAAAATCAAGGCCAAGTCCTTGTTCTTTAGCCCAGTTAACCCAGTTCTCGAAGTGTTTCGGTTCTAACTGATCACGTTCAACTACTTCTCCATTTGTTTCAGCGTAAATCGCATGAAGATTTACACGGTGTTTTCCTGGAATTAATGATAGCGCTTTTTCCAGGTCGCTTCTTAACTCTTCAGGTGTTCTTGCTTTACCAGGGTAATTTCCTGTTACATCAATTCCTCCGGATAATTCTCCTTTATTTACTTCAAACCCGCCAACGTCATCACCTTGCCAGCAATGGATGGAGATTGGTACTTGTTTTAACTGCTCAAGTACTTCATCAACATTAATTCCCCATTTTTCATATTCCTTTTTGGCTAATTCATAGCTTTCTCTTACTGACATTTTAATCATCCTCTCACGTATTGGTTTTTGTATGTTTTCACTTCAAATGAATCTTTAATCGTGGTTCTTGCTTCTTGAATTGTATGAATCTCACCTAATGCCATAAATTGTGCAACAATATTTCCTATAGCTGTCGCTTCGATTGGTCCTGCACAAACCTCTTTGTTCGTAACATTTGCAATCATTTGGTTAAGCATTTCATTTTGGCACCCGCCGCCAATCACATTTATTCTTGGGAAGTTTTTCTCAAAAATCTCTTCTATTTCATTAATTGCCAGTTTATAGCTTTCTGCTAAACTATCATACACACATTTTGCCATTTGACCGGGTGTTTGTGGAATTTGCTGTTTTGTTTCCTGACAGTAATTTTGGATTTCATCCACCATATTGTCAGGCTTTAGGAAACGGTCATCATCTACATTAACGATCGACTGAAACTGTTGTTCATTTTCAGCCAGCTTTACTAATTCTGCAAAAGAGTATTGGTCATGATAGTTGCGCTTTACTTCTTGAATCATCCAAAGTCCCATAATATTTTTAAGAAAACGGTAGCGATAATCAATCCCGCCTTCATTCGTGAAGTTGTATTTAAGCGCTTGCGGAACACAAATTGGGAAGCGGTTTTCAACACCAATTAGAGACCAAGTTCCGGAGCTGATATAAATTGAGTCCTCTACTTCCGGCACCGAGATTACAGCAGATCCAGTATCATGTGTTGCCGGTAATACGACTTTCATGTCAAAACCAAACTCTTCAACAAGCTCTTTTGAAAGTGTTCCCAACACTGTTTTAGGTGGTAAGATCTCATGAAACATCTCTTTGTTAATTCCAAGTTTGTCTAGAAGCTCATGATCCCATTTTTTCGTAAATGCATTCACAAGCTGTGTTGAAGTTGCATTTGTATACTCATTCGCCTTTTTTCCTGTTAATAAAAAATTAAAATACTCAGGAATCATTAGGAATGACTTTGCTTTTTGTAAAACTTCAGGTGTTGTTTGCTTTAACGCATATAATTGATAAATCGTATTAAATTTTTGAAATTGGATTCCGGTTTCAAAGTATAATTTTTCCTTTGGAATGATTTTAAAGACCTCTTCCATCATTCCGTCTGTTCTTGGATCCCTGTATGCAACTGCATCTGTTAAGAGGTTGTCATGCTCGTCAAGTAAGACATAATCAACTGCCCATGTATCAATTCCAATGCTATCCGGCTTGATACCTAGTTCATTGCATTTTTTTATACCTGTTTTGATTTCTTGAAATAAGGCCTCAATATCCCAGCAAAAATGTTCATTTTTTTTCACTATCTTATTTTCAAAACGATGAATTTCATCTAATTTTAATTTTCCATTAGCTAAATGCCCAAGTATTAACCTCCCACTTGAAGCACCAATATCGACAGCTAAGCTATAATTACTCATTTTGACACCTCTTTCCTGAAAACGCTTGCTTATATATTTATTTTAGTTGATATCCCCGGAAGTTCCTATATCTTAATTCATTCTTTTTATTGTCCTTATTTGCCAAGTGAAAAAGGTGTAAAAAAAGTCATGTCTCCTACTATTTCTAGTAATGACATGACTAATTGTTAGAAAGTTGATCTCGAAATTTCTTTGGTGTATATCCATATTTGCTTTTAAAAACGCGATAAAAATAACTTATATTTTCATACCCTACCTCTTCTACAATAGATGAAATAGATAGTGAAGTATTCTCCAAGAGATCCTTTGCGATGGTCAATCTTTTTGCTTGAACAAGCTCTTTAAATGTATAGGTTGTTGCCTTTTTAATTTCTTTACTTAAGGTGTAATGAGGTAGATTTAGGTTTTCTGCCAATTCATATAAAGAGGCATGTCGAAAATGTTCTTCAATATATTTTAGGGACTCCACAATAATATATTGCTTATTCAGATCCTGGTTGTATCGAACCTTATCCGAATTCTTGATAAGCTCTACCATCAGCAAACCCATATATAATTTTATCGTTGATTCTGATAGCATTGAGGGATTCATAATTTCCACGATGATTTTTCCAATAAGCTCTTGAACACTGTCAATTTCTGATACAGCAAAATATAAATATTGACCTTGTTGTGTTTGGTCGAATAGGCTGCTAATTAAAAAGTTTGAGATTAAATTTTCCGTCGTTAAGTAAGAAAAAATAAATGTAAAGAATTCAGGTTTAATAATAAAGTTAATAATAATATCTTCTTCATTGCACGATTCAAGTTCATGTTCTATATGTTGATTAAGAAACAAAAGATCTCCTTTTTTTAATTCTATTCGTTCATTTCCAACCGTTTGGGTAAGAGAACCATTAAAAACATAATTCACTTCTATATAATTGTGCTTATGCTTCGGAAAGTGAACAAATCTAGTGTGTTTTCGTACCATGATCATTTTGTTTTGATTTAAAAATCTCTCTCCTTCAACAATGAAGGGTTCCTGGCTAGTATAAAGCTCCTTCTGAACTTCCTTTTTTTGCTGAAGCATTAATTTTTCTTCATCATTTAGTTGCAATAGTTCATGTAAAAGATTTGCACTCATTTAGATAATCCCTCTTTTTTCTAGCAAAAAACGGAATAGCCTCCACTACCCCGTTTTATCCAGTTATCCCATTTTCAAATAGGAGTACTCTTTTGACCGAAGACTCACTTTATCTCGACAGTTTTTACTTGTACACCTTTTTCCTCCAGAGCTCTGCAAAATGATTCATCAATGTGATCATCTGTAATGACATGACCAACTCGCTGAATGTCCGTAATTTGAGCAAATGTTCTTACACCAAATTTTGTAGAATCAGCCATCAGAATTGTTTTGTCTGCAATCGACATCATTTGTCTTTTTAATAAAGCCTGCCATTCATTTGAATCGCTTAAACCAGCGTCAACATGTACCCCTTTACATGATAAGAAGGCTTTGTTCACATGGTACATATTAAGTGACCTTTCGGCTAATGGACCAACATAGGAAAGAGACTTCGGTTGGAGCATACCACCCGTTGAGATCACTTTTACCTGTTCTTTTTTACTAAGCTCTATTGCTACCTTGATTGAATTTGTCAAAACAGTTAAGGGCAGATCAGGCATTTCCTTTGCCATATACCATGCTGTTGTACTCGCATCAAGTACAATCTGATCACCTGGCTGAATAAGTTTCACTGCTTCAATTGCAATGGATCTTTTTTCTGAAGCATTTGTGATTTCCCGTTCAGCATACGATACTTCAGTTTGCTCGTCTTTTATACTAACAGCTCCACCATGACTACGGCGTAACAAGTTTTCTTTTTCCAGTTTTTCTAAATCACGTCGAATTGTCTCTTCCGTTACTTGGAAAATCTTACTTAACTCTGTTACACGAACACTTAACTTCTCATTTACTACTTCAACAATTTTTTTATGTCTTTCTGCTACAAGCATTGATCAATACCTCCTGTTACTTCTTTTTATAATGAGGTCTGAGCTTACGTGCTAAAAGAGACAGCTCTTATGCTTGTAGGCTCTAGATATATTATTATACAAGAGTATAAGTTTAAACGCATCGTGTTTTATACTAATGCGCTTTCAAAACAGTTGTGACAAAAACTTGGCTTATCTCCAAGTCCTGAGAATATAAAAACAAGGTGTAATAGAAACGTTATTCTGTTACACCTTGTTTAGTCTTTATTATCTAGTAAACGCTGCTGGAACTCCACCATCTACAGTTAACATACAACCTGTAGTACGATCTGATTTAGATGATGCAAAGAACAGAATAGATTGTGCAATATCTTTTGGATAGATATTAACTAGTAATGTAGTACGTTTACGATAGTGATCTTCTAATTGATCTGGGTGAATTCCGTATGCTGCTGCACGCTCTTCTCTCCAGCTTGATCCCCAAATTGCTGAACCTTGAAGCACTGCGTCTGGAAGAACTGAGTTTACACGGATTCCGAATTCTCCACCTTCTGCTGCAATACATCTTGCAAGGTGTGTTTCCATTGCTTTAACTGAGCTGTATGCTGCTGCATTTTTACCTGCATATACAGAGTTTTTCGAACCGATGAATACCATGTTTCCACCAGTACATTGTGATTTCATTTGTTTGAACGCTTCACGGGCAACTAGGAAATAACCTGTACCAAGAACGTTCATGTTTAGGTTCCACTCTTTTAAAGATGTTTCATCAAATGGGCTGGAAGTTGCTAAACCTGCATTGTTTACGATAATATCAACGCCACCGTAAGTTAGAGCAGTTTGTTTAAATGCTTCTTGAACTGCTTCTTCACTTGTTACATCCATTTTCACTGCGAATGCACGACCCTCACCATATTTCTCGTTGATTTCTGCTGCTACCTTTTCAGCACCTTCTAAGTTTAGGTCAGCAATTACTACATGTGCACCTTCTGCTACAAATTGACGGCAGGTTTCGCTACCAATACCGCCAGCGCCACCTGTTACAAATGCAACTTGTCTTGAGAATTCAGCTTCTGCAGGAGCTAGAGATAATTTATAAAGCTCTAATGGCCAGTATTCTACATTAAATGATTCATTTTCATTTAAAGAAACAAATTTCCCTAGAGTTGTTGAACGTTTCATAACCGCGATTGCACGGTGATATAAAGCACCACTAACGTTAGCCATCGCTACATTTTTACCAGTGTTTACCATTCCGATTCCAGGTATTAAAATAACACGTGGAGCTGTTTCAGAAATTTGGTCACCTTCGTTTTTGTTTCGTTCAAAGTATGCTCTGTACTCTTCTTTAAAGCTTTCTATTCCAGCTTTTACTTTTTCTACTAAACTAGCAACATCTTGTTCTTGAGGATTCCAGTCAATGAATAATGGTGTCATTTTTGTATGAACTAAGTGATCAGGACATGCTGCACCAACTTGTGATAATTCTGGAGCGTTATTGCTGTTTACGAATTGTAGAACATCTTCTGCATCATCATAAGTTAATAGCATTTTCTTTTCTTCACTAACAGCACCACGGATCACTGGCATTACTTGTGCTAGAGCGTTTTTACGATCTTCTTCAGAAAGTGCTTCGTATTTTTGTCCACCAAATGCTTTTTCTTCTACTAGTTTAGATTGAATATATTGTTCTGCTTCATTAATTACTGAAATTGTTTTTTCATAGCTTTCTTCAGCTGTTTCGCCCCAAACAACAAGACCGTGTTTTTCCATTAATACTAATTCTGCGTTTGGATTGTTTTTAACACCTTCTGCGATCATTTTTGATAATGTGAATCCCGGGCGTACATATGGTACCCAAACAAAACGATCTCCGTAGATTTCTTCAGCAATTTGGCGACCATTGTCTGCACAGCAAAGACCAATGATTGCATCCGGATGTGTATGGTCAACATGCTTGAATGGTAAGAATGCATGTAAAAGTGTTTCAATTGATGCACGTGGGTGTTTGCTATCGATCATACAGTGTGCAAGGTATGCAACCATTTCTTCATCAGGCATTTCCTCACGTTCGATTAATGGACGAATATCTTCCATTCTTAAGCCAGTAAAATTGTACGCTTTCATTGTTGCTAAATCTGATCCACTACCTTTAACGTACATAACCTCTACGTCACGGCCACGGAAATCTTTTTCAATTGTTTTCATTGAAGTGTTACCGCCACCCCAGTTACAAACTGCACGATCTGACCCGATTAGGTTAGAGCGATATACTAGCTCTTCTACACCTTGAGATAATGAAGCTGCTTTTTCTTTATTCCATAAACTTTGTACCATTTCATTTCCTCCTCTATTGTGTTTATATCTGTTTTTGTTTGATTATCTGTTTTTAATTATATACTATGTTTGTTTGTTTTTGAATATGTTTTTTGTTTATTTTTGAATTTATTTATCTTCCACAAGAATATACGTTGCTTTTATTGGACCATGAACCCCTACAATGAGGTTCAATTCAATATCAGCGCTATTACTTGGTCCTGTAATAAAATCAATACAGGAAGCAATCTTTTCGCCTTCTTGGACTTGTTTGTTAATGTAAGCAGTAGCCTGTGTCATCCTTGGAACAAGTGTGCTTTTTGGAACAATGGCAATATAGGTTTTGGGTAATAAACTTACCGATCTCCCTTTGTTTTCACTGCTGAATAACACAACTGTCCCTGATTCTGCAAGAGTGATATCACTAAATGTAATCCCAACATCTGCCTTTTCTGCTGCTTCTCTATTTTTTTCTTTAAGAGCCGGATCCCATATGTGGACATCAATATCCTCTTCTGTGAGTTGATGTAACAGCCCTTCTTCTAAACCAAACTCTTTATGACGCTTATCCTTCCATGTCACAACACTTTCAACTTCGTACTGAGTAAAAACCTCCCGAATTTTTTGTGGAAGTTCTTTTGAATCTGTTTCAATGAACTGAGTATGAATGACCTCACAATGTTTCTTTAGTACCTGTACTAATTCATCCGGTGTTGCATCTTTTAATACATCATATTGAGGGGTTGTCGTCCATTGTGGTTTTGTGACTTTTTTTACTCTTTCTCTTCCTAATTTTTCAGCTACTGTATTAAGAAATGAGTCGCGGTTTGTGATTTGCCCTGCTACCATCTTTTTATTCCCCTCCTTTTTCTCTCTTTTTATACCAGTCTCTAAATCTCTCTTTACTTGGTGCCGGGAAATCACGTACATCTGTCCATGGCTTCATTGGACCTGGTCCTTTTTGAATGCTGTTTTCTTTCGTAAATGGTGCCATGACAGATGAAGCTGATTTTGTACCTGTTTTATATAGACTTGGTGAACTAGCTGCAAGTTGAAACCCTTTCATCGCAAGTTTTTCACCGAATGGTGATTTCTTTTCATCTTCAACAATTTTTCTTCGATGTTTAATTAAAAGTTCATGAAGAGGTATTTTTACTGGGCAGACATCTGTACATGCTGCACATAATGATGATGCATAAGGGAGTTCCTTATAATCTTCATAACCTCCAAGCAACGGTGATAACACTGCACCAATTGGTCCTGCATAGATTGAGCCATAAGAATGTCCACCAACATGTCGATATACTGGACATACATTGACACAAGCTGCACAACGAATACAATGAAGGGCACTTTGAAATTCAGTTCCCAGAATATTTGAACGTCCGTTATCAACAATAACCAGATGGAATTCATCAGGTCCATCAACGTCTCCTTCGTCTTTTGGTCCAGTTAATCCTGTAATATAGCTGGTTAATTTTTGTCCAACAGAGCTTCTGCACAGTAGACTTACCATTATATCTAGTTCTTCCCATGTTGGAACGATCCGCTCCATACCCATAACTGTAATTTGTGTTTTTGGTAAAGCGGTTACAAGTCCGGCATTTCCTTCATTTGTGACTAGACTTATAGAACCAGATTCCGCAACAGCAAAGTTACATCCTGTAATTCCAAGATCTGCACTTAAGAATTCTTGCCTTAATTGCTCTCTAGCAAAAAGAGCAAGTTCTTCAGGAATTTCCGATTTATCGTAGCCTCGTTTTTCTTTGAATGTGTCACGAATTTGTTCTTTATTTTTATGAAGAGCCGGAACAACGATATGGGATGGTGGATCATGATCATCAAGCTGAAGAATATATTCACCTAGATCCGTTTCTATTACTTCACAGCCCGCTTTTTCGAGTGCGCTATTTAAGTGAATTTCTTCTGTAACCATTGATTTTGATTTAACGACTTTCTTAGCTTGTTTTTCTTTTGCTACTTTTGTGATGTACTCATTTGCCTCTTCCTTTGTTGAAGCAAAAAATACATGCCCCCCACGCTTTTGCACATTTTCACTTAACTGTTCCAGATAGTAGTCAAGATTTTGAAGAGTATGTGATCTAATCTCTTCACCAAGCTTACGCCATTCTTCCCAATTACCCAGCTCTTCTGTTGCCAACTGGCGTTTTCCCTGCATTCTCTCTTGTGCGGATGCAACAGCATTGCGCATAAAGGAATTGTTTACACCTTTATCAACACGATCAAAAAACTTTTCATCACTAATTTTCATCGCCATTTCACTTCACCTCGCTGTTCAATACTTCTGCTATATGCATGACTTTAATTGGTTTTCCTTTTCGGTTAATTCTTCCCCCGATGTTCATTAAGCAGCCACAATCAGCGCCAATTAATACTTCTGCACCTGTTTCTTCTATATGTCTCACCTTTTCATCTACCATTTGCTCTGAAATCGGAACCATTTTGACGGAAAAAGTTCCACCAAATCCACAGCAATCATGACTATTCGGAAGCGGTTTTACCTCTAATCCATCAACATTGTCTAATAGCTTGCCGGGTGCGTCCTTTACACCTAGTAAGCGTGTCATATGACAGGATTTATGATAAGTTGCACAAGCCGGTAAACTAGCATTCACGTTTTCTACTTTTAGTACTTCGACAATAAACTGAGTTAATTCAAATGATTTTTTTGCTAATTCTTTAGCTTTTTCTTTCCACACCGGCTCATTTTCGAATAGATGACCGTATTCACGTAGCATCGCTACACATGAACCGGATGGACCTACAACATAATCTGAATTCTCAAACGTACGAATCATGTGTTTTGCCACTTCTTTTGTTTCTTTATGATATCCGCTATTAAAAGCAGGTTGTCCACAGCAGGTTTGCTGTTCTGGAAAGTCAACTTCACAACCAAGCTTTTCTAAAAGCTCCACAGTGTGTTTTCCAACATTCGAATAAAACACATCTGCTAAGCATGTAATAAATAAGGATACTTTCATTTCCTAATTCCCTCCATTCATTTTTGGAGCAATCTTTTTTATTGATTATACTACTAAACCCACAAAATATCACCCGTTTTTATTTGTTTTTTTGGATTTGTTTTTATTTTAATTAGATTCATGAGTTTTTTTGGAGGATTTCAAAAATCATTTATTAGAATTAGTGAAGGACTTTTTACTGCTGTAGGGAGCGGCTTTTGACCTTCATTGCCTCTATGAAGGACTTTTCCCTTCTGTGACGGTTGGCTTTTGTCTTTCATTGCCCCTATGAAGGACTTTTCCCTTCTGTGACGGTTGGCTTTTGTCTTTCATTGCTCATATGAAGGACTTTTTCCTTCTGTGATCGGTGACTTTTGTCTTTCATTGCTCATATGAAGGACTTTTCCCTTCTATGACGGATGACTTTTGGCTTTCCTTCCCCCTATGAAGGACTTTCCCTTCTATGATGGATGACTTTTGTCCTTCATTTCCCTTTGAGGGACTTTTCCCTTCTATGATGGTTGGCTTTTGTGTTTTCTTCCCATTATGAAGGACTTTTCCCTTCTGTGACGGTTGGCTTTTGTCTTTCCTTCCCTTTATGAACGACTTTTCCCTCAAAGAATAAACCCCTTTTGTACTTCACTCTCCTTAACCCATTTCCAAAAATAAAAAAGCTGCTGAGTTCAAAAACTCAACAGCTTTCATTTAATTATTTAGTTTCAGTTACATTTTTCTTTTCAGTTTGAGCTTCTGTATTTTCAGCTTCAATCTCAGTATTACTCTTTTCAATAACTGACTTCATTTCACTATAGTCATACGTTGAACGATCAACAGGAGTGAAATTTTGTGGTGTGTAGAAGCGTAAAAGATCTCCTTCAACAAGCTTATCAGAGTAGCTTAATTTCATCTCAGCAATCTCTTTTAGCTTTAATGCTTCATCTGTCGCTTCTATTTCAGTTCCAGTCGCTGAGTCAAAGTATTTACCACCAGTAGATACTACTTCCGGACTGACAAAGTCACCATTTCTAAATGGAACCAGCTCATCATGTTCTTCAGATAATAAATCTGTTCCAAATTGCACATACTGTTTAGTATCAATACCTAGTAAATGCAATAATGTTGGAAGAAGGTCAATTTGACCACCGTATTGGTGCATTGTTCCGCCTTCAAGACCAGGTGCATGAATAAATAATGGGACTCTTTGAAGACCTGTACTTTCAAATTGTCCAACTTCTTTACCTAGAACTTTAGACATTGCTTTATTATGATTTTCTGAAATACCGTAATGGTCACCATACATAACAACAATTGTATTTTTATCTAAACCGGATTCTTTTAGATAATCAAAGAATTCTTTTAATGCCTCATCAGCATAACGTGCTGTCTGGAAGTAATTATCAACAGACATATCTCCAGTTGTATGAGGTTCAATTGTTGCTAATTCCTGATTCATTTTATAAGGATAATGGTTTGTTACTGTAATAAATTTTGTGTAAAACGGCTGTGGTAATGTTTCTAGTAATGGTTCTGATTGCTGGAAGAACGGCTTATCCATTAACCCGTATTCAGCAAGATCTTCCGGATTTAAATCATAATAACTAGAATCAAAGAAATAATCATATCCAAATGATTTATATATTTCGTCACGATTCCAGAAGGAACCCTTATTACCGTGGAATACAGCTGACGTATATCCTTCTTGACCTAAAATAGCCGGTGCAGATTGATACGTATTTAAACCTTTTGTTGAGAAAGCAGATCCTTGCGGAAGCCCAAACAACGAGTTTTCTAGCATAAATTCCGCATCAGCTGTTTTTCCTTGTGCTGTTTGATGGAAAAAGTTATCGAAATACAATGTGTTAGAATCCTTTGTTAAAGAATTCAAAAACGGTGTTACTTCCTCTCCATTTAACTTATAATCGATAATAAAATTCTGAATCGATTCTAAGTGAAGATAAACAACATTCATTCCTTCTGCAGCACCAAAATATTCAGGATTTGGGCTTGCATAATTAGAACGAGTATAGTTAAGCACTTCTGTAATATCATTACTATCCGCCATTGCACGTTTAGCAGATGCTCTTGTGCTTTGAACAGCATCATAAATCGTATAATTGTACATACCTAAATATTTCACAATATAGTTTCGGTCAAATGTTCTTGTTAGAAGCTGTGGACGATCTTTTTCAGCAAGTCCAAGGTTAATACTCATAATAAGAATTGCTGCTAATAGAACAGCCCCTACTTTTCTAAGCTTAATGACCGGTAGTTGTTTGTTTTGGCGACGGAATAAAATTCCTAAAACAAGTATAATAATCGGATCTAAGAAAATTAAGAAATCAGTTGAATGCAATAGTGAAGTTACACTAGTACTAACATCCCCAAAGTTCTGTGTTTGAGTCAATGTTGGAAGTGTAATAAAGTCACTAAAGAATCTGTAATAAACAACATTGGCAAACAATAAAAAGCTCATTAAAAAGTCGAACACAATTAACCATAGTAATTTTCTTTTTCTTGATAGTAAGGATAATCCAAGGAACAATAGAGCTGATCCTAATGGATTAAAAAATAATAGAAATTCCTGCAAGCCATTTTCTAAGCCTAAATTAAATTCATTATGTTGAACGAAATATGTTTTTATCCATAATAATAAAACAGCTAAAAAGAAAAGGCTCATATAATTATTTTGGATGTTATTAAAAAACTTCCTCATTATTTCACCTCTTGTTCAAATTCAAATATCAAAGTCATTCAATTATTCTATTAGATTTTCATCATAAAGTAAAGGTCTTGCTGTTAGTCTAATTTTCCCAAATATTTTTCATCAACTGTATTCTGGCATGTAAACAATATCATTAACTGGTCAACAACATGGTATAATGACTAAATAGTACACCTTTTCCTTTTGGTAGAATAATATAATTTATTTTATTCATATTAACATATAGGAGAAATTGGCTCCACAGTATATAATAAAGATATAATATGTTTGATTTTTCACAATTTTGAGGTGCCCAATGTCATATAAAAAAATAATTTTTCTTACCGTAACGATAGGTATCATCATATTTTTGATTCCATACTGTATTCCCATTATTTTAGCACTGTTAACAGCTATATTATTAGAACCTGCTGTACAGGTTGGAATGCGTTCATTAAAAATAAAACGGCAGCTAAGTGTAACGATTGTTTTTATCCTGTTTCTTTTAATTTTTGGATTAAGCGGCTACTGGATCATAACTACACTAGTTGTTCAATTGTTGGATGTGACGAAAAACTTTCCGGATTACTATTATCTTTTCGCAGATGAAGCACAAGAGTTATTCAAGCACTTCCAGGGTTATTATATTCAAATCCCTAACGAATATCTTTCAACCATTCAGCAAGGGATAGAATCACTTAAAGACTTTGTATTAGGATTAGCTACTTCCATTACGAAGAACCTGTTTGATTTTATTGCATCTATTCCATTAATTTTAGTACACACTATTATTTATTTAGTAGCCATGTTTCTATTTTGCCTTGACTTGCCAAAAATTAAGATCAGAGTGCTAAGTATTTTTTCTGATTCGAGTAGAGAAAAAATCGATTTGGTTGTTAGTCAATTGTTAAAAGCATTTATCGGTTTTTTTAAAGCACAAATTATCTTCTGTTTCATTACGTTCGTTTTGTCTTTTGTAGGGCTTCTTATCTTAAAAGTAGAGTATGCACTTGTTTTATCACTTTGCGTTGTTTTAGTTGATATACTGCCTATCTTAGGAGCAGGTTCCTTCCTGGTTCCTTGGGCAATCTACAACTTTGTGTTTGGCAGCACACATCTCGGAATCGGATTAATTATCCTTTTTGTCGTTATTACGATTGTCCGGAGAGTGATAGAGCCTAAAATCCTTGGAGCCAGCATAGGTATCAGTGCACTTTCGGCTTTGATAAGTATGTATATTGGATTTGAATTAATAGGATTTATAGGGTTGATCATTGGTCCTGCTCTCATTATTATTCTGCAAGCTTTATATCAAGCAGGATTTATTAAAATAGGTAAGCTGAATAAAATATAACATGTACGGATCCCTTCTGTTTAAAAACACCCTCTACGTGTTGAAAAATAGAAGGGGTTTTTTTACATAATTTATGAAAGAAATTGCTCCTGGAGCATTGTATAATAATAGCTTGTGTTTGATGGTATTATCGGTGAGTAAACAAAAAGTGTAGAAGGTCCGTATTCAAAAAAGATGGACCTTCTACACTTTTTTAGGGGGTTTTATATACTAAAGTTTTCTATTAATATGCAGTCCAGCCAGCATCCGCTGTAATAACTGTACCATTAACAAAACTTGAGTCTTCTGTTGCCAAGAATAAAGCAACCTTTGCGATTTCCTCAGGTTTTCCTACTCTGGGATTTATCCCTAATCCCGGTTGAATACGTCCCATCCCAAATTGATTAACTCCAGTCATTGATGCTGAAATATTCGTTTCAACTCCACCAGGAGCAATTGCATTACAACGAATACCTTGTCCAGCATACATATATCCAGTGTTTTTGGTAAATCCAACAACAGCATGTTTAGATGCAGTATAGGCAGCACCGGCACGTGCACCATTTAAACCGCCTGCTGAGGCAATATTAATAATAACCCCCTTTTGTTTCTCTAAAAAGATTGGCAACACTTTGCGCGTACTTCTCATAACACTGTTCGTATTTATAGCAAAAACTCTTTCCCATTTTTCATCATCAATATCACCAGCTGGCTCAAAATTATCCATGATGCCTGCATTGTTGACAAGAACATCTACAGTACCATATGTTTGTACAGCTGTATCAATCAGGTTTTGAATATCCTCTTCTTTTGCCACATTTGCCGATACAGCAATTGCTTCTCCTCCTGCTGATTTTATCTCCTCAACAGTTGCGTTTGCTGCTTGATCATTAATATCTGAAACGACTACTTTTGCTCCCTCTTTGGCGTAAAGTACAGCGATTTCCTTCCCCATACCAGAGGCTGCTCCAGTGACTACTGTTACTTTGTTTTGAAGTTTCATATTATTTCCTCCTCATTGTCATCGTTTTCATATCAAAATAAACAACATTTGTTTATTATCTCTACTCTTTTATAGTAAAATGAATTCATTAAGCATTCAATCAGCAAATAAACCCCGGATTGTTTATTATCCAACACATCCCTTATCATTTGTTTACTATTGATGTTAAATTGAACAATTGGAGGCATTATGTATGCATAGCAAAAATAGCTCTGTAGATCGGAGAATCCTAAAATCTCAACAAGCTTTAAAAAAGTCATTACTAACGCTTATGCAGCAAAATGCATTAAAGGAAATTACAATTAAAGACATTGTGGAGGGTGCAGATTTAAATAGAGGGACTTTTTATAAACATTACCAATATAAAGAGGATTTACTTGATAATATTCTGGAAGATGTGATAGAGGATTTAACATACTCATTCCGCGAGCCATATAAAGACAGAGAAACCTTTGAAATAGAAAACCTAACGGTTGCTTCTATAAAAATTTTTGAACATGTAGAAAAGAATAAAGAATTTTATAGCTTAATGTTAAAATCAAATGTTCTTTCCGGATTTCAAACCCGAGTTTGTGACGTGTTAAAAGATTTGGCTCTTCAAGATTTACAAGCTCTGTTACCAGATTCCAAAGTGAACCGCGAACTGCAGGTTACTTATCACTCCTATGCCATATTAGGTATGATCACCGAATGGATTAAAGATGGGTTTAAATATAGCTCCACCTATCTTGCGGAACAATTACTAGAGATTCTAAGGTATAATAAAGTAGATACTGTTTTTAAATTAAGTGTGAATGAAGAGAATAAATAATATCACCTACTACATCGAGAGAGGTAAAATAATGAGTACAGAACAATTTAATCTACAAGACCTAAAAAAAGTGAAAATAGAATTAACACGATTTATGATGGCCTATCAATTTGCTTTAGATGAAATAAATACGAAAATTAATATTTTGAAGGATGAATTCACATATATACATGACTATAATCCAATTGAGCATGTAAAATCCCGCTTGAAATCACCAGAAAGCATCTTTAAAAAAGTGATAAAAAAAGAATGTCCTTTATCTCTTGATTCTATTAAGGAAAATATTCGGGACATTGCAGGAATTAGAATTAACGTTTCATTCATTTCAGACATTTATGAAGTTAGCAAGCTTCTTGCTAACCAAAAGGATATTCGTGTTGTTGAATATAAAGATTACATCAAAAATCCAAAGCCTAATGGATATCAAAGTCTTCACATGATTTTGGAAATCCCTATTTTCATGTCAGATCGGGAGGAATTAGTAAGTGTGGAGGTACAAATCCGTACCATTGCGATGGACTTTTGGGCAAGTTTAGAACATAAAATCTATTATAAATATAATAAAGAAATTCCTAAAAGATTGCGGCAGGAACTTAAGGATGCTGCGACCGTTGCGACACAGCTCGATCAAAAAATGGAGCGTCTAAACCGGGAGATTAACGCTTATAAAGAAACGGCAGCTGAGCAGGAAGAACTAGACTCTATCATTACAATTGATAAAAATCAATTTCAACTACCTTTAGCATTAATTGAGTCTTTCATTTCGGAAAAATAGTGATAAAAAATACCGTCACCCCTCCTGGTAGACGGTATTTTTTACATTGAAAGCCTTCACCTTTTTATTGCCTTCAACAACATCGCTTCCTCTAAAAATGATCTAACCTGGTTATCTTCTATATTAATTCTAAATTTGCATTTTACCTTTTCTGGGGCGTTAAGAATAGTATCTGTTAAATCTTCCTTTACCTTTTCAGATAAATGCATCCGTTCACACCAACTCATAAATTCAAATCTTTTTTCAAAGCGAGAAAGTTCATGTATTTCAAATCCTTCTAATTCTATTTTCTGGATCCACTCTGTTTTTTTCCATGCACGATAATGGCTATAATCTCTTATTTTTTCAATTTTATTATAAAAGTGATCAAATAGTTCTTCCTCTGGTGCAACATTATCATCTAACAGAAATTGCCCTCCACTTTTTAACACACGATAAACTTCACTTATAAATTTTTCAATATTAGGAAAATGGTGTGGAGCAATTCGACATGTAACGATATCAAATTGGTCATCTGAAAAAGGCATATTTTCAGCATCACCTTCAACAAACATAACATTAGAATGTCCATTATTATGAATAAACTTTTTAGAAGCAGTCAGCATTTCCGGTGTCAAGTCCATGGCAGTTACGTTTTTGACTAAGGCAGCAAAAGCATTTGCTGTATGTCCGCCTCCTGTGGCGACATCTAAAACTACTTCGTTTCCGGTTATATCAGCCATTTCGAGCATTCTTTTCAGATCAGTACCTTTTCGGTGGATTTGGCTTTTCACATAATCATCAGCACTCCGGCTAAATTGCTTTTTCACATCGTTTTTGTTACTCAACTCATTCTCCTCCATCTCTTGTTTTTAGTATTTTATTAACTAAGATTTATTATAGAGATAAGAGTAAGATAAGAAAATTACATTCATTTTATGAAAGTAAATAAGGAAAAGTTATGATTGAATTTTTTTATTATAAAAGCTGTTTTTTGCATATTTTGTTGTTTTTTATGTATTTTAAATGGAGAAAAATTAGTTCGTTCCATTGCGCTCCAGACACTATAAAGTATAAATAATATTCATAAGCAACAATCTTTACGAAAACAGCTATTATAAAAAACAAAAAATCCTTAACACCTCATTATTAAGCTGCTAAGGATTTTTCAGTTGTATGTACCTTACTACTTACTTAATAAACCAACCATCTGAAGTCCATAAACAATACCATCTTCTTCAACAGACTTTGTCACATGTTTTGCTACAGCCTTTACAGATTCTTCAGCATTTCCCATTGCTACACTATTTGTAATCTTGGAAAGCATTTCAATATCATTTAATCCGTCCCCAAATGCATATTGGTGTTCTGATGGGAATCCTAATTTTTCTACAATCTTTTCAATTCCTTTAGCTTTGGATCCTCCGTTAGGAAGAATATCTACAGATAATGGATGCCATCTGATAAAATCAAAGTCCTTGAAATTTTCTTCGTATTGCGTTTCTTCTCCTTCACGACAGAAAAGAAGGGATTGATATAATTCACGACCTTTATAGTAAAGTGGGTCATGTGTAGGAAAACGGTCAATTTTCAATGTGTTAATACTCTCATTAATATAAGCATGCTCTGGAACATTTGCTTTCATATCTTCGTGGTCCATATACACAACAGGATGCTCATTTGAAAGGGCCGTTTCTGTTAATTTTTCAAGTGAATCTATATTTAGCGGATTTGAATAAACGACTTCACCGTTTAATACAACATACTGACCGTTATAGCTGACATATGTATGAATATCTAATTCTTTTCGCAAATCCTCAAACATAAAGGGAGCTCGACCTGTTGCAATCGCAACTTCATGCCCCAGTTCTTTTAATTGAAAGATTGCTTCCTTCGTTGAGGTTGGCAATGTTTTGTCATGTTTCAGCAAAGTTCCGTCAATATCAAAAAATATTACACTTCGATTTGTCATGATGATTCCACCTTTCGTTTTTCTTTTCCACTTGTCATTATATAGTAAAAAAATGAAATTTTACATAAAACCACCTTAAACGGTACCTCTTTCAATGAATTGAACAGAAAATTCTTTATGTGTAACCTCTGCATTAACTGCTTGTAGAAACATATTTTCTCCCATTTCCTCAAGTGGTAGTTCAAACGAGGTAATGTTCATCATTCTTGCGATTGGCTGGTTATCAAATCCAATAATAGCAAGCTGTTTCGGTATTGAGATGTCTAAACTTTGACAGGCTGTTACAATTCCGGCTGCCACCTGATCATTTGTCACAATTAGAGCGGATGGAGTATTGGTCATTCCGAGGATTCTTTTTAACACTTTCTCACCGTCCTCAAAATAAAGACACTGATCAATAATATACTCTTGATTGTACTCTAACTGGTACTTGTTCACAAAATTGCTATAAGCCAACTCCCGCTGGCGGCTATTTGTTCCAGTTTTTCTTCCAATACAATAGCCAATGTTTCTGTGGCCTTTTTGATATAAATATTCTAGTGCATTAACAAATGTTTTGTAGTGATTGATAAATGTAGTAGATAACTCTTTTCCCTTCATATTTTCACACAATACGATCGGGCCATACTGTAAATGATCTTCAATAGTAGAAACATGACAACTTCTTGAACAAATGACCAATGAATCAATTTGCTTGTGTTTTAACATGTCTAAAGCTTCCAATTCTCTACTTTTCATATAATCGGTTTGAAACAATACCAATTTGTAATTATGTTCAAGCGCCTGCTTTGCTATCCCTTTTAGAAGGAGAGCAAAATAAGGATGATCTGAGTAAGGTAGTACTACCCCCATCAATAATGTTTTTCCTCTGCTTAAATGAACAGCATTTATATTTTTATGGTAATTACTATCCTGTATCGCCTTTAAAACTGCATTCTTTTTTTCCTCACTAACATATGGATGGTTGTTGATGACACGAGATACCGTTGTGACCGAAACTCCAGCCATCTTAGCTAAGTCTCTAATATTTGTCATATTCTCACCTTCACTCATTGTGCTAGTCTTTCTTAGATTTCATTCTACCATTGCTTTCCACAAAATAATCTTCAAAATTATTAATAGGTTTGACTTTTACCGATTGCCCGGAACTTGTTATACACAAATAAGCTGCAGAATAGATAACAAAGCATAATATCATTAGTCCTAACATAAGGATCTCTCCTCGCTTTTATTATTTGTTTATGAGTGTAATGTATGAAACGCGTTCCAGGTCAATAGGTGAATGGAAATTTTAGAAAAACACGACTTACCGCCAAGAATGGCGGAAGTCGATGTCTTTTCTTATACTTTAATCCTTTAGTATAGTTAAACTTTCTTAAAGTATAAAAAGACCTTAACTTACAAACATAAGTTAAGGCCTCAGAATATAGACAGCTGCAAAGTGATCTGTTGTGATTTCTCTTATAGTGATTTACTCTTATTTTTATCCTAATCCAAAATTTACTCCCCAAAAATTGAGCGCAATAAAATATCCGGTATAAAGTGACTGACTAAGAAGGATGAAGCATCCAAGCATTGTTGGCAATAATTTCACACTGGAAAAAATTCCACCTTCAGCATTCTTTTTCCTAAAGCTTTTTCTCCAAATTTTAAACACGTTAATAATCGATTGGATAAGAATAAACGATGCTAGAAAAATACCTATGTGCATAATGGCGAAATCGATCTTGAAATAAATGGGTAAAGCTAAGAAAGTAACAAAAGACAATGCCCAAACGATACCTCTAACATTCCGAATCCAAAATAAACTAGTAACTAATAATACCCCAATAAATAGGAACAGAATTAGTTGATAGTTTTGCTTTGAAACTAAATAAAATAAACCAACTACTACAAGAGATTCACATGTATGTCCACCATATGTGATAAGAATGTGTTTCATGCGGGAATGTGAATGTTCATTTAAATTAACCGATTTTTGACCAATCTTTATTTTTTTCGCATTTTTCCCTTCTATTAATAATCGAATTACTTCATGGCACAGCTTGTTACAGCAAGAAAAATAATGTCTCACTAAAGGAATGTAAGCGACTATTAACGCCATTAATAAATAAACAAATAAAGGGTATAGATTATTCATCAGGAATCTCCTTCCTCAATAAAATACGAACAAAAGCACAAGCGCCTTGATCAGCCTCGGGCAAATAAGACGCAAAGGAATAGAAGACGTTCTTTGTCTTCAATTCCTTTGTGGCTAGACCCTAGAGGGGCTAGGCGCTGGAGCTGGATGTCGCGCACTTATCCACAGTTCAAGAATTTTATAATTTCCTAGACGATTAAAAAAGAAGCACTATATGTAAACAGCTAGTGCTTCTCTTAAACTGACTCTATTATTTCACTTTGCTCTCTTTTTCACTTCGTAACTTTTCAAGTTCACTATTTACTTCATCTTCATTCACATAGTTACGATAATAAGCATCATGCTGAGCTATAGGACTTATAAATTGGTTGCCTGCTTGTACCTCTGCTTCCATTAGCATGATCTGTTCTTCAGCTCGGACAACTCCTCTGGCAATTGTGTCCGTTTGGAAGGATGCAGTAGCATTCTGAATTTGTTTAATGGATTGAGCCACATTTACTCTTGATGCCAAAAGGACTTTTTTGTGTTGTAATTCCCTGTAAATTTCCTGGAGTTCCTGAAGCTTGTCCTTAAGCATTTGAGTTTGCCCTTGTATCGCTTCATATTGTTGTTGAAAAACATAAAGTTGTTTATCATAATTTAATTTTTCCTGAACAGCTAATTTCGCCATATGTTCTTCTTCATGCTGAATAGCCAACTTAGCTTGTCTTGTTCTTTTATCGATAACGTTCTTTGTGTCATGAATCAGTGCAGCTTGTTTATTTTCGACAAAAATTTGACGAGAGAGGGCCTTTTGGGCTTTTACCATTTCCTGCTCCATCTCACGTGAATATTCATTTAGCATGGCAATCGGATCTTCCGCATTATCTAATAAACTATTAATATCTGCCTTTGCAATTGTTTTTATTCTTTTAAAAATACCCATTTTAGTTATTCTCCTTCTTATTCGATATTTTTCTTTCCCATTGGTCTAATATATTTTCATTTTGGTTAGCTGGTTTATGTGAATGCATAAGGGATGTATCAATGAGCTGTTGCATGGATGAGTTCTTTGCTTTTTTTCTAAGCATTTTCACTAAAAGAACCAATAAAGCAACGCCTATGATAAGGAATACCAGAAAGCCTATCCATGAAAATCCTCCATGCTGAGGACCATACATTTGGTGATGTCCCTCAAAACCTCCCCGTGGAGCCATTCCGCCAGGTCCATGTCCATGCGGGCCTGATGCTAGAGCACTACTAAAACCTCCTAGCAAAAAGTAAACTCCCAAAACCATCGGAGTAATGATTGCACCCCAGAATACTGTTTTCTTCATCTTAATCTTTCCTCCTTTCGTTTTCGATGTGTTTAGAATAATAGAGTTTGGTGAAAAAACGGTGAAAGGAAATAGGTTTATTAAAAACTTTTTCCACTATTAAAAAAGACCTTATACCATTTAATGGTATAAGGTCAGAAAAAGTCTTTTTCTATAAGCCAAATAGATTAGGCAAGAATAAACTTATTTGAGGGATATATGTAACTAACACAACAATCGCAATGATCGCAACATAAAACGGGACTAGGGGTTTTAAAAGTTTTTCGATCTTTACCTTCCCTATGCTCGCTCCTACAAATAATCCAGTACCAACAGGTGGTGTAATTGTTCCAATACATAAGTTGAAAATAAAGAATATTCCAAAGTGGACCGGATCAATTCCTAAGTTTGTAGCAATTGGTAAGAAGATTGGTGTAAAGATTAAGATAGCTGGTGCAATATCCATAAAGGTACCAATCAACAATAAGATAATCGTAATACATGCTAGAATAACGAATTTATTATCTGAGATACCTAAAATTAAATTACTAATTGCTTCCGGTAATCCTGTCAACGCCATAACAAAGGACATACCTGATGAAGCAGCAATTAAAAACATGATGACTCCAGTCATTTTAACTGCTTCTATTAAAACACTTGGTAATTGTTTAAGAGATATTGATCGATAAAATATTAAAGCTAAAAATAATGAATAGACCACACAAACTGCTGATGCCTCAATCGCTGTAAAAATACCTGTGAGTATTCCTCCGATAATAATCACAATCAATAATAAACTTGGAATCGCTTCAACGATGATCTTTTTTCCTTCATTAAAAGAAACCCTTGGTGCTACTGGATACTTATTTTTCTTTGCAATAATATAGGCCACTAACATCACAGCTAATCCCCATAATATTCCTACAACATAACCACCCATAAATAAGGCGGCAATAGAAGTGCCTCCACTTATTAATGAGAAGATAATAAACGCTGAACTAGGCGGGATTAGCATCCCCGTTGGCGCTGATGCAATATTAACTGCAGCTGAAAATGTTTTATCATAACCTTCTTTTTCTTGCAGTGGAATTAGGGTACCACCAATTGCGGTCGAGGCAGCAATAGCAGAACCGGATATAGACCCAAAGAACATATTTCCAATAATATTTGTGTGAGCCAATGAACCAGGTATTCTTCCACCTATCAACTTAGCTAAGTTTACTAGTTTGATAGCGATTCCACCATTATTCATAATAATTCCCGACAAGATGAAAAATGGAACAGCTAGCAAAGAAAAGCTATCTAAACTTGTGATCATCTTTTGTGCAGATGTAAATAAAGACACATCAAATGGTAAAACAATTAAAACGGTAGCTAATGAGGCTGCAGCAATACTTATGGCAATGGGAATTCCTATAAACATAAGGACGGCAAAAACGCTTATTAATATTAAACTGGCTTGTAACTCCATATGGTTCACCTACTTTCTTTTATTAGAATTTCAAGATTAACTTGCACTTCTCTCTTCCATCATTGTTTCTATTTTTTTCTTTCTATTTAAGATGTGCAGAATATTTATTGAGCTGTAAAAAAGAATAAATACTCCCGACATAGGTAACGCCAAATAAACATATCCCATCGGCAAATGCAGTGCTGGAGAAATCTGGGCCATCGTTAGAGATACAGCCTTTGCACCACCATATACCATAACCGTTGCAGAGAATAAGAGGAAAAATACTTGAATGACGATATCTAATTTATTTGCAGATTCTTCATCTAGACGGTCTCTCAAATATGTAATGGCAATATGCTCACTTCTTCCAACAACATATGCAGTTGCAAGCATCGCAAGCCAAATTAAACTATACCTTAACAACTCTTCTGTAAATGTACTAGGATTTTTCAAAATAAAACGGCTTAACACTTGCCAAGTTGCAACCGCTATCATAACTAAGAATAATGCACACGTCAGAAATTCTATGACTCTATCGACACTTTTCTTTACATATATCATCGTATCGCCCTCTATCATTTATTTTCCTTCATCTTCATGATCTCTTCATATAGCTGTTTAAACGTTTCATTTTTAGCAAATTCATCATGTAGCGGCTGGACCGCTTCCTGGAATGGTTCTTTATCAACTTCATTAAAGATCACATTAAATTCATTTTCTGATCTTTCTTTTGCTTGATCTACTGCATCCTTCCAAACAACTTTTTCAAATTCTGTAGACTCTCTTGCAGCCTCGTATACAGCCTCTTGCTGATCTTTTGTTAAGCCTTCTAATGTTTCTTTATTAATGACCATTATATCGGGAACTCTTGTATGTTCATCATACGAATAATATTTCGCTACTTCACCATGACCGGCTTCTGTTATCGCAAACTCATTATTTTCAGCACCATCTAAGATACCTTGTTGCAAGGAGGTATAGACTTCTCCACTGTCCATAGGAGTTGGTGAACCACCTAAAAGCTGAACCATTTTGATGGCTGTTTGACTTTGCATAACTCTGATTTTCTTTCCTTTTAGATCAGCCGGTTTTTCAATGGGGCCCTCTGTCATATAAAAACTTCTTTGACCTGAATCATAATAGGTCAACCCAATAAACCCCAGTTGTTCTGTTGATTGATAAATAGGTTTAACAAGATCACTATCCATAACCCGATAGAAATGCTCTTCATTATCAAACAAATAAGGAAGCCCAAATATGGAATATTGATTTGAGAAGCTTTCCAGTGCTGATCCACTAACTTTCGTAATATCTACTGCACCTGTTTGTGTTAATTCAATTAATTCCCTTTCTCCACCAAGTTGACTATCCGGAAAATATTCAACTGTTACCTCACCATTTGTTTTCTCAGACAGGAGCTTTCCAAACTCGGCCATCGCATCTTTAACAGGCTGACTATTACTCGCATAAGCAAATCTCAAAACTATGGAATCGTTCTCATTTTTGCTATAACCAGTAATTAAAATAACAGACAATAAGCCTATTATGATAATCGGAATGATTTTCTTCAATTTATTTCCCCCTTTTGTCCATGTTTTTAATAGACTTGGTGTCAAATGAACCAAGCCTATTAAAATGAAATACACTCTTTTTAGATATACTCGTATAAGAATTCGGCCAAGCAAAGTACAGCTAATGACTGACCGTATGGCATTGTCGTGATTTTAATTTCTTTATAAAACTCCAATGAATCCCCCATGCCTGTCCCTACAGATACTTTTTGTAAGGCACCCTCTTCATTGATTTCTTCAACTATTCCTTTAATTGCTTTATAAGCTACATCCCTGTACTCCTGGCTTATATAGCGTTTATGGATCGATTTTAAGATACCATAGGCAAAGCCTGCTGTTGCAGATGCTTCCAAGTAAGAGGTTTTATCATTAATTAATGTATGCCATAATCCGCTTTCATTTTGATATTCAGCTAATGCTTCAACCTGTCTTTGTAAAGTATCGATCAGAAATTCTCTTAAGAAATCTCCTTTTTGTAAATCGAGTATTTCAATAATTTCTGGTATGGCAATTGTAATCCAACAATTTCCTCTTCCCCACAATGCTTCTGCATAATTATGGTTTTCTTCAAATGTCCACCCGTGAAACCAAAGTCCTGTTTTTCGATCACTTAAGTACTTGATATGAATTAAAAACTGTTTTTTAGCTTCTTCGATGTATTCCTGTTTATTGAAAAGCCTTCCAATTTTGGCTAAAGGTAATACGGTCATCATTAATGTATCATCCCATAGCTGATTTTTATTTTCAGGACCATATGTCATGTGCTGAAGGCCATCTTCCTTCGTACGGGGCATTTCATACATAACCCACTCTGCCCAGCTTTCTAAATACGGAACGAAAGTCTGATCTTTCGTTTCTTCGTATAAGAATGCTAATGTAAGAAGCGGAGCCATTGTGTTTACATTTTTAGGTGGAACACCTTCTTCAAATCTAGCATTAAACCAGTCTGTTATAATTCTCAGTGCCTTCTGATCATTTGTTAATTTCCAATATTTAAATATCCCATACAACCCGACACCTTGCGGCCAATTCCACACATTCCAACTTTTATCATCAACAACTAAACCATCAAAGTTTAATAGAAATTCTCCTGTATCATCACTGATTTTTGAAAGATTATCCATTAAGACATCTATATAATTTAAGATGTCAGTCTTTTCGAGAGATGCTTGTTTTTGTACCATTATTTATACCCTCCTATTTAGGTTCAACATTCATGTCCAGTTACCTTAATATTAAACGTTTTCATTTTTACTTTTATTAAATTATACAATTTCTATTGCTTATGATAAGATGAACTATTTACTCGAAGTGTTGTTTCTTTTTTTCTGTTTTTGTTTGGTTATTTCCATTTTGATTATAAAGAAAATATTTTATCAGGTCAATGAATTTTTAGGTAAATTTATAAATAATTAAGAACATAAAAATTCAGTTTTTCTGCCTAAATAAAGCCTTATCATAAGAAATTTTCTTATATTTGTATTTGTTCACTACCTATAAATATTATTTTTATAGATGTATATATATCATTTCCTCTTCCCTATATTGATAACAATTGTATTAATCTGTAAAAACCTCAATAATATTTGTTTGTTAATATCTGTTTATGTTTGTTTATGTTTGTTATAGTTTCATTATAGCACAAACAAAAAAGATGACAACGATTTAATTATCGGTATCATCTTTATTTCTTCCTATATCCTGCTTCGTCCATCAGTGTGCATACTGATTATACCTTTGCAAGATGCAGCATAATATTCTTTTCTTGGAATTTTTCTTGTACATGTTGATCGAGGTTAGAATCGGTTACAATTTCATTCACCTCTTCAATAGTAGCAAATTGAATAAGGGCAACCTTTTCAAATTTTGTTGAATCCGCTAACAGTGTAATTTGATCTGCACAATTAATAATTTGCTTTTTCCAATCAGCATGAATACTATTAAAAACTGTCAATCCATGATCGACTGATACACCTGTTGTTCCAAAGAATAACCTGTTGACTCTCATACGACTAAGCATTTCCGTAGCCTGTGCCCCCATTAATGAGGAAGATTTGTCAATTCTCATCCCACCTAAAACCATTAACTGAACATTTGTTTTATTTAGTAAAACATTTGCAATCTTTAGGTCGTTCGTAATAACGGTTATAGGAAAATCACCCAATAGCTCGGCAATTGCAAGGGTAGTACTTCCACCGTCCATTAAGATTGTTTCTTTTGGTTGTATTAACTTAACTGCCTCTCTTGCAATAGCTAGCTTTACATCACTATAACCTGATTGGCGCTCAGCTATTGGAAGCATTTTTCCGGCGTCCTCAGCTATTACTGCACCACCATGTATCCGATTCAACAATCCCTTATTTTCTAAGAGTTCAAGATCTCCTCGGATAGTTTTTTCAGTAACACCCAAAAGGATGCTAAGCTCAGACACTTTAACAATTTTATTTTTATCTAGTTGATCTAAGATTCTTTCATGCCGTTCTAAAGCAAGCATATTGTTCCCCCGTGATTTATACATTTTCTATATCATTATAGGATAAAATCATACAAAAACAAACATCTTATCTATTTTTGTGTTAGTAAATGTATTTCATATATTTAAAGCTGCACAAAAAGCAACCTTCTTAAACGAATGGTTGCCCCTATGAATTATTCTCCTCTTGCTTCTTTCACTGCTTTTATAAACTTTGATGCCGTTGCTGTTATTTCACTCAGATAAGCTGATGTAAGCTCCTTTTTCGTGTTGACCAACGAGCTGCCGACCCCTACTCCAGCTGCTCCTCCTTTAATATATTCACCAACATTATCTACCGAGATTCCACCAGTTGTTATAAGCGGAACTTGTGGCAGTGGTCCATGAATGTCTTTAATATAGCTTGGTCCAAACACATTTGCCGGAAACACTTTAATTAAATCTGCACCATTTTCATAAGCGGTAAGGATTTCTGTTGGTGTTAGTGCTCCCGGAATGCTCACAACTCCATACCTTTTTGCCATTTCAATTGTTTTACTATTTGTCGTAGGAGAGAAAATAAATTTAGCCCCGGACATGATGGCAACTCGTGCTGTCTCAGCATCAAGTACAGTACCTGCGCCAACTAGAACATCATCAAGCTCTAAAGATGCTTTTTCAATTGCTGCACAGGCACCTGGTGTTTCAACCGTTATTTCCAATACCTTAACTCCACCTGCTTTTAATGCTTCTGCAATGGCGATGATATTATCAGTTGTTGCCCCACGAATGACAGCAGCTACTCCGGTTTCCTTTATTATTTCAATATGACTCATTTTATCTTCTCCTTATCGAACAACATCTTCGCTGTTTTTATTTAGTATTTGTTCTACTTCATCTCTTTCCGGTAAACCATCAACATCACCATTAACCATTGTAACTAAAGCACCGACAGCGTTAGCTCTTTCAACCGCTTTTCCTAGTTCTAAGCCGTCAAGTAAACCTGATAGAAAACCGGCAGCAAATCCATCTCCTGCTCCAACAGGATCTACAACTTGCTTTACAGGAAATCCAGGAATTAAAGCGCTCTCTTTTTCAGTGAAAAAATAAGCACCCTCCGCTCCCATTTTCAAGACAACAACTTTTGCACCTTGTGCTAAAAATAATTGTCCGAGCTTATGTGGATCACTTTCTCCAAATAAAAATTCACCCTCAGCTATACCAGGCAACACAATGTCAGCTTCTTTGGCCATCTTAAGCAATGTGTCTCTTGCTGTTTCCTCATCCCAAAGCTTTGTGCGGAGGTTTGGATCAAAGACAATCGTGCTACCATTTCCTTTGGCTAACCTTATTGCTTCAAAGACGGTTTCCTTACAACTTTCACTTAATGCGGGTGTTATACCTGTAATATGAAGATATTTAGCTTTACTAAGATAATCATGATTAAGATCAGTTGGTGAAAGCTTGCTCGCGGCAGAGCCCTTTCGATAATAGTAAACTCTTGTACTATTCTGTCTTCTCGGCTCTTTAAAATAGATACCTGTTGGTGCCTCAGAATCAAATATTACCTGACTAATGTCGACATTTTCTCCTTTTAAACTGGCAAGGACAGCTTTTCCGAATTCATCATCACCAAGCTTGCTAATCCATCCGACCTTATGTCCTAATCTTGCCAATCCCACCGCAACATTTGATTCAGCTCCTCCGATTTTTTTTGTGAACTGAGAAGCATTTCTCATAAAACCGTCACTAGTCGGTGTGAAAACAACCATAGATTCTCCAAGTGTTACGACATCCATATAACTCCCCCACAACCTAAGTTTATTTTTGTTTTAAAATTATCTTTTTTGTTCACTTATGTATAGTATATAATTTGTTGAAAAATTTCTCTATACTTTTTATTAATTATGTGAATATTTAATGTAAAAGGAAATGACACAAGGTGGAGCAGATGTTGTCATTGAAGCTTTAGGGATGGATGGTAAAATGACAGATTTAGAATTCCTTGCAAGCGGACTTTATAATTTTAAAAAGAGGAACCGTTACAAAACAGTTCCTCACTTTCTTTCCTATTTCCGTTAATTTCTTTACCTATAGACCGAAAAACGCCAAAAGCTTTTGCCAAATAGAAGCCGTTTCTTCCTGCCTTTCTTCACGAACGTTCATTTGATTAGTCTCACTAGTAACTTCTATTCCTTTAGTATCTGAGGAAACAGTTGCTGCCTCTGTTTCTGTATTAGCAATGGATTCAACTGTTTCAGTCGTTACTTCTTCATCTACATCCTTCTCAAATATTAATACATATGTTTTGCGATCCTCATCGTTTTCGACGATAACAGAAATCGCTGTTTTTGTTTTATCACCAATTGTCACTGTTGAGTTATCCGAGATCTCCTCATCTTCAATAAAAATGTCTGCATCTGATTCCTCAGCATCAGCAGAAATGGTAAGACTCGATACGTCGCTTGCTAATGAAATATGGTACGTATACACGTCAGATGAAAATGTCTTGCTCCAGGTACCATTAGACACGGTTAGAGAGTCGAGATTTGCCGTCGTCTTTGTTTCACTCGTCCCTGTTGCAGATGATGAACCAAGATTCGCGGTATTCTTTGTACTACTATTAACATTTGAAGTTGCCAATACAGCTTCACTAGGTATAGGGTTTGTACCACGATTATTTGATTCTGTTGTTGATGGTGTTACACTTGCCTTACTGCTGTTTGAAGAAGTTTCCGTTGTTGGCTGAATTTCCTCTGATTGATCTTTTTTTTCATCTGTGACGTTTGAACTTGAATCTTGCTGTGCTTGCCTTACGACGGTTACAGTATATATTTTTTTCTTGCCGTTTTCTGCTGTTACAATGATTGTCATTGTCGTAGAGCCAACAGGTAGTTGGACTTTATGGCCTTCGCCACCTTTGACGGTAGCACCATTGATCGTTACGGTTGACGTGTCAGCTTTTGTTTTAGGTTTTAAGGTTAATTCAATAATCTCATTTTTTACTTCAATATGATAATCTGATTTTTCCGAATCAAAGCTAAGGCTCCCATTAGATAACGAAAGGTTGGAAAGTTGATTATTGTCATTTTTTGCACGAACGACTGTAAGCTTATAAGAAGATACTTCCGTTCCATTTGTAACGGTAATCTCAAATTCATTATTTCCAGTAGAAAGCTGTAAACTTGTTTTTACCCCGCTCTCAATTGCTTCACCATTAATCGTGATCAAATCTGCTTCCTCTTTTTTTTCAACTAATATATTCATCGTTTTTATTTCGTTTCCAACTGATGCAGAATACCCCTTTACATCAGGTGAAAATGCCTGATCAAGCTGAAATTCATCAATTTTTACTGACTGTAATTCAGCAGAGTTTTCAAGTATAGTCGTTTCCTCTGCATGTGCATGAGAAATTGGATAAGCTGATACATTTGCCCCAATAATCGTACCGGCAGCAATTAATTTTATTCCCAGATTTCGTCTCATTTTTGATTCACCTCTCAAAATTCATGGTATATTTGCTTCTATATTTATATAGCTTGAGTTTGTTGTTTTTTCCTTGTAAGCCAAAATAATAGTATCCAGCAAATACCAAGTCCAAGAGATAAGCAATTTACCATAAGACCAGGTCTGCCATTTTCAAAGCTTCGTAAAGTAGAAGAAAAAGAACTTCTGTCTTGTTGCCCTATAGTCATTTGCATCTGATCATTCCGGGTTGATGGATCCAGTGTGTCTTCTTGATTACTTGAATTGCTTGAATCTGTTTCTTCCTCACTATTTTGAGGTGCTGTACCACTGAAGCCACTACCTCCTCCATTAGCATTAAGACTTCCTCTATCAGGAAAACCCTGAGGCGATCCTGAGGAAGAATAATTGATAATTCCTAGTGATGATTGAATTAGTAACAATACTAATACCAAAGATCCAACCAAGTGCAATATTTTTTTCATATGTTCTTCACTCCTATTAAATATTTAATTTAGAAATCTAAAATTTATCTCTTCTATTCCTGACGCAGAGCCTGAATTGGATTTAACTTAGACGCTTTATTTGCAGGGAATACCCCGAAGATAATACCAATAGCGAAAGAAAACAAAAACGCAGCTAATGTTACTGTTGGTGAATATGAAATTGCCAGACTAGAGAATACCTCAATTAATTTAGAAATTCCTAAGCCCAAAGCCACTCCTATAAGTCCACCTATTACACTTAAAACCACTGCTTCAATTAAAAATTGCAGCAAAATAAATTTTCGGTTCGCACCGATAGCTTTTCTGATTCCAATTTCCTTCGTTCGCTCCGATACAGAGACAAGCATTATATTCATAACACCAATTCCGCCGACCAACAGGGATATACTTGCGATACCGCCTAACATAACTGTCATTGTATCTGAAACAGATGACATTGTTTCCATTAAATCTTCTTGACTTGATACTGAATAATAGTCACTTAGATTTGGAAATAGAGTCGTCATCACACCTTGTACTTGAAACTTCGCTCTGTCTACCATTTGTTCATCCTGTGCTTTCAGATAAATTGTGCCAATCGTTGTACTTTTCGTAAGTCTTTGTGTAGTAGAAAGAGGAGCAATAATGACACTGTCACCACTTGTACCAAGTGAGCTGCCTACTGACTCCAGTACTCCAATAACCTTAAAAGATATCCCATTAATTTGAACACTTTCTCCAATAGGATTCGTTCTAGGGAATAATGTTGAAGCAGTATCAGAACCTAATACAACCACTTTTTGTCTTAATTCATTTTCCATGTCTGATAGAAAGCGCCCCTGACTCAGAGATAAATCCCTAACATTTAAATAGGAAGATGTTGTACCTGTTATAGATACTTGTGTAGAGTTCTCACCATACTTAGTCGTTACTCTCCCTGAGACAATTGGAGCTACCTCTGAAATCCCATTTAATTCATTAAATTGATCAAGCTGATCTTCTTTTAACTGAACAGATTCAGTATCTGTTACACTAAGAGTTAATAAGTTTGTTCCAAGACTGCCAATCTCTTCTGTAACTGAGTTTGAAGAACCCTGACCGACTCCTACAAGTGTAATGACGGATGCCACCCCTATGATAATTCCAAGCATGGTAAGGAAAGCTCTTAATTTATTGCCTTTGATACTCTTTAACGCCATCTTGATCGATTCGAGCAGGTTCAAACCAGTCACCTCCATTTTCAAAAACTTTACCATCATGTATCCGTATAACCCGTTTAGCTTGTTTAGCAACCTCTAAATCGTGTGTAATTAAAATGATGACATGTCCTTTTTCATTTAATTCCTTAAGTAATTGCAATACCTCTTTGCTTGTCTTACTATCCAATGCACCAGTTGGCTCATCAGCCAGCAGGACAGAAGGGTTGCCCGCAAGTGCCCTTGCAATTGCTACCCTTTGCTGTTGTCCACCCGAAAGCTGAGTTGGAAGATGTTGGTATCTACCATTCAACCCCACTAAATCTAAGCAAGCAGCTGCCTTTTCTCTACGCTCTTTTGCTCCCAATCCACGATAAACAAGGGGAAGTTCAACATTTTCTAAAGCTGTCAGCTTATTTAATAAATTAAAGTGTTGAAAGATAAATCCGATTTTCACATTACGGATCATAGCAAGTTCTATATCTTTCATCGTTGCGACATTTTTCCCATCCAATAAGTACTCTCCTGAATCTGGTATATCTAAGCAGCCAAGCATGTTCATAAAAGTAGATTTACCTGAACCGGAAGGCCCGATGATGGATAGGAAGTCCCCTTCATAAATTTGAAGGGAAACATCCTGCAAGGCATGAACTATTTCATCACCAAGCTCATATGACTTTTTCATGTTTTTGATTTCAATAATTGGTTTTGTCATATTACTCATTACCTCTTCCTGTTCCACCAGGCATCATTTGTCCTCCGCCGCCGCTAGGGAATCCTTGCCCACTCCCAGAACCCGGGAAATTTTGTTCTCTTCCTGCACCTGGTAATTCTTGAGTTGATTCATTACCAGATGTAGTAGTAACTGGTAATTCAATCGTTTGCCCTTCAGTTAATCCGGAAATGATCTCAATATTTTGATCGTCATTAATGCCTGTTTCAACAACCTGATCTGATGTGCTTGCATCGGCATTACTTGAAGCTGCTTCTTGGATCGTTACATATTTTTCTTCACCATTTACCTGTACTGATTCAATCGGTACATAAAGAACATCTTGCTTGCTCTCAGTAATAACATTGACCTCTGTTGACATTCCGATTAGCAAGCTTTTTGGATCTTTCAACTGTACAGTTACACTAAAGCTTGAAACACCGTTTTCTGCAGTTCCTTCCTTAGAAACCTCTGTTACAGTACCTTCAAATGTTTCATCCGGGAAAGCACTTGCTGTGATTTCAGCAGTTTGTCCAGCTTTCATTTTTGTTATATCAAGCTCATCGACACTAATAACCGTTTCTAATGTTTCATAATCTGTGATATGTCCTACTACTTGTGAATTTTGAATACGACTTCCGCTTTCTACATCAATGGTTGTAATTGTACCAGCATGTGCAGCTGTAATTGGATCACTTCCATCAGTGAAGGTAATAATCTCGTCACCCTCTTCAACAACATCATTGACCTCTACTAATACCTCTTCTACCTCTCCTTCTAAATCTGCAGTGATATCCGAGCTATTAATGGAAGCAACGGTTCCTGAACCACTAACCTCAACTTGGATGTTTCCTTTTTGGACGGTTGTTGTCATGGCTTGCGCTGAAACTGGTGTTGCTGTTTGTCTACTTTGGAAAAACCATATTCCTCCTCCGACTGCTAATATGACAATGACGATAATAGAAATCCACTTTTTCACTACTATTCCTCCTATTTGAAATGCCTCGTTTATATCGTAAGTTTACTTCTGAAGTGATTATAAAATTTGAACCTTAACGAATCCTTAAAAAAATGAGTAATAAAATTTTTTTCAAAAAAAAAAACTTCAATTCCTTATTAAGGAATTGAAGCCTTTTAAACTGATAATCGAGGGTATTATGCAAGCTAATCCAATTGTTTCCAAACTTGTTCATAAACTTTTTTCAATGGAACATTATATGTGTTTGCAATCTTCTTACACTCCTCAAACTCGGGTGCTCTTTGGATAACTTGTCCATTATACACCCCTTCCTTAACCGTTACAGGTCCCCACTCAGTTTGCACTTGACGAAATGTCCTTTCAGCCCTAAACACGGTTAATGGATAATATCTTATTCCAAGTGTTGTTGTTTCTTTAAGAAGAATATCTCTTATTATTTCTAGTTTTTCACGATTACATAAGAGCTGAAGCAAAACCCCGGGCCGATTTTTTTTCATATAAATTGGTGTATAAAAGACATCATTTGCCCCTGCCTCAAAAAGCAGATCCATTACATATCCTAGCCATTCCCCGGATATATCATCAAGATTTACTTCTACCTTGAGCATTTGATCATCAATATGTTCCTCGTTTGGAGGCGGATGAGAAATCATATCATTACTCCTATCTGTAACCTATTCTCCTATCACTACTCTTAAAACATTTGGTCGATCTTTAAATGTTTTGGTTCCTGCTCCATATCCGATTGCTTGAATTTCCATAGATGGAAGCGTACAAAACTCTTCAGCTAAGACGGATATAATAGCAGCCCCTGTAGGAGTAGTTAATTCAAATCGAACATCACTTTGTTCAATTGGAACACCTTTTAACATTTCTAAAGTTGCAGGGGCTGGAACAGGATATATTCCATGATCAATGTGAATTCTTCCTGTGCCTACTGGTATGGCAGAAGATTTTATCTTTTTAACATCTAACTGATGAAGTAAAATGGCGGCTCCGACAATGTCTATAATTGAGTCGACAGCTCCAACTTCATGAAAATGAACTTTATCCAAAGGTAAACCATGTATATGTCCTTCTGCTTCCCCAATTTTTCTAAACACATTTAATGCCGTTTCTGTTACTTCACTTGAAAACCCTGCTGACTCTATCAAATGAACAATGTCCTTGTATGTTCTGTGATGATGAGCATGATGATGGTGGTGGCTATGTTCATGATGATGCTCGTGCTCATGATGGTGGTCATGCTCATGATGATGGTCGTGCTCATGATGATGTTCATGCTCATGATGATGTTCATGCTCATGATGGTGTTCGTGCTCATGATGGTGGTCATCCTGATTCTTAAGTATGACATCAAATTTTGTACATGTAATTCCATTTTTAACAGTTTTTGTCCATTGAAGTTGATATTCTTCTTCGATTTTAAGCTTCTTTAATTCTTCTTCAAGGGATAACGGATCTCCTCCTACATCAATAAGAGCACCAATCATCATGTCTCCGCTAATTCCAGAAAAACAGTCTAAATAAAGTGTTTTCATTGTTGTACTTCCCCTTTTTGAGCTAGTTGATCAATTAAAACTGCGTTATATGCTGCTCCAAAGCCATTATCAATATTCACAACACTAATACCTGATGCACATGAATTTAACATCGTAAGTAAGGCGGATAATCCATTGAAATTTGCCCCATAACCAACACTAGTTGGAACGGCTAGGATTGGATGACTAACGAGTCCCCCCACAACACTAGGAAGAGCCCCTTCCATTCCCGCAACAACAACAGAAACTGTAGCATTTTGGATCTCTTCTATATGATCAAATAACCGATGTATACCTGCTACTCCTACATCATAAAATCTCCTAACATTGCTGCCTAATGCCTCAGCAGTTAATGCCGCTTCTTCTGCTACCTTCAAATCCGATGTACCTGCACAGACAATGGCGATATAACCTTTTGAATTCATACTTTCCTTTTCTTGTTTCCAAAAAAGGATTTGTGCGGTTTCATTATATATAAATTCAGGATACTCTTCTAAAATATGTTCTGCTTTTTCTTCTGAGATCCGTGTAACAAGCACATTATTTTCCTTGGAACGTATAGCTTTTATAATGGCTAAAATTTGCTGTTTCGATTTTCCTTCACCATAAACAACTTCCGGGAACCCTTGTCGCTTCTTTCGATGATGATCAACCTTTGCAAATCCTAAGTTTTCATATGTTGAAAGCTTTTCCTTTGCTTCATTGATGCTTAATGACCCTGTTTGTACCTGCTTTAAAATATCTTCAAGCATTAATTTTCACTCACCTTAGTATAAGCTCTTTCCTTATTATTCTTCTTTTAAAAATGCCTTGCTATGTCTTTGGCCAATGACTCATATTTTTTATAGATTTCTAAGTAGGTCTTATGATTATTTTCATTTGGTGTAATTGGAGGACTCATTGGAATATTTTCTTTAATTTTTTCAAAGGAAGGTACTTTACCTAGAGCGACTAATCCTGTCCAAGCAGCACCCCATGCTGCGCTATGATGACTTTCAGAAACATAAACATTCTTCCCAAAAATATCAGCCAACATTTGAAGCCACAGCTTTGATCTAGACAATCCACCATTCACAAAGATCTTTTCAGGTTCGCCAGCCTGACTTTCTAAACTTTGTCCAATTTGATAAAGATTAAATGTAATTCCTTCTAAAACTGCGCGAACAAAATGTTCTTTCTTATGAGTAATATTCATCCCGAAAAAATTACCTTTAGCCTGTTGATTCCATAATGGTGCTCTTTCCCCATTAATATACGGAAGGAAAAGTAATCCTTCAGCACCTGAAGCTGTTTTTTCAGCTTCTTTTGTAAACTCATCAAAACTTCCTTCATAGTTTAAAAGTTCTTTTAACCATTGTAACGCTATTCCGCCATTGTTTGTAGGACCGCCAATAATTGAATCAACTTCTGTAAATGCATAGCAAAACGTTTCACGTTCATCAGTTATGCTGAAACCTTTAGTAAATTGTCTGATGGCTCCACTTGTTCCAGCTGTAATAGCTACTTCTCCCGGAGAAATTGCCCCTATACCTAGGTTAGCCAATTGTCCATCTGCTGAACCTAGTACGAATGGTAAATCCTCTGTAATTCCCATTTCTTCTGCAAGCTCTTTTTTTATGCAATGTAAGACCTTAGTAGGCGAAGCTACATCCGATAGCTGCTCCTTCCTAACACCAGTCATCTCCAATAGCTCATGGTCCCAATCAAGTGTATGGGCATTCATCAAACCAGTCGCAGCTGCCATTGAATAATCAACTATCCGTTTGTTAAACCATTTTAAGAGGATATATTCTTTTATCGAAATAAAATACGTTGCTTTCTCATAAGGCTCATATCCTGACTCTTTCATCCAAAGTAATTTTGATAGTGGAGTCATTGGATGAATCGGCACTCCAGTTTTTTGAAAAACATTCGTTCCATCATTTTGCTTCAGCTTTTCTGCTTGCTCAGTACTTCTTCCGTCTGCCCAAATGATTGCATTCGATAACGGTTGATACTCCTCATCAATACAGATTAATGAGTGCATAGCAGATGAAAAACTAATCGTAACCAGTTCATTCTTTTTAAGATTGGCTTTCTTTATCACATCACGTACTGCTTTTACGGCAAACTGTTCGATTTCGAAAGGATCTTGTTCCACCCAACCTTGTTGCGGGTATAGAGATGTAATGTGTTCTTCTGATTCTGTGATTACTTTTCCACTCATATCAAAAACAACTGCTTTTACACTTGTTGTTCCAATATCAAGTCCAATAACAAACTCGTTTAACATATAATCATCTTCCTTTGACAGTATTCATTTCCATAGAAAAGGCCTTGGACGATTTCCAAAGCCTGTTTGATTATGAAAGAACCTTATTCATACTACCGCTCTTATATCCAACTAAATCTAATGTGATATATTTATATCCGTATTTTGTTAGTTCACTAGATATTTTATCATGGTTTTCAAGGACAATCTTCATATCGCTAGGCTCAACCTCTATTCTGGCCATTTCCTGATGTGTTCGAACACGAACCTGACGAATATGAAAAGTCTTTAAATAAGCTTCTGCTTTTTCAATTTTTGAAAGCTTCTCAATTGTAATCTTATCTCCATAAGCAATTCTTGAAGACAGACAAGCAAAAGAAGGCTTATTCCATGTCGGTAAATCCAATTCTCTAGAGAGCTCTCTTATTTCATCTTTAAATAAGTTTGCTTCCTGCAAAGGACCACGTATTCCTTTCTCCTTTGCAGCTTTCATCCCCGGTCGAAATTCGTTTAAATCATCTGCAATAACACCATATATGATATTTTTAAACCCCTCTTTTTCCATGACAGGAATTATATGCTCAAATAAACTGTTTTTGCAAAAATAGCACCGATTTCGATCATTTTCTGTATAACCTGGAATGGCTAGTTCTGACGTTTCAATCACTCTATGATTTGCCCCGATTTTTTTTGCTAACTCTTTGGCCTCTTCAAGCTCGCTAGAAGGGTATGTTTCAGAATCTGCTGTTACTGCCAATACATGCTCAGGTCCTAACGTATCTACAGCCACCTTCAGCAAAAAGGTACTATCAACTCCACCTGAAAAAGCGACAACAACTGATTGCATTTCTCGGAGAATGGACACTAAGTTTTGTAGTTTTTCATTCATCGCTGCCTTCTCCTTTCTTTCTATCAAACTATTAATCTAAAACATTAGATTGTCATACTTCCGAAACCACCGTCAACACGAATCATCGCACCTGTTACAAAGCTTGATGCTCTCTCTGAAGAAAGCCAAACTGCAGCACCTTGAAGCTCATCAGGGCTACCAAATCGTTTCATTGGAGTATGATTCATAATCGATTCAACACGCTCTTCACTTAAAATTTTACGATTCTGTTCAGCAGGGAAGAAACCAGGAATGATCGCGTTTACCCGAATACCATGTGGGGCAAATTCACGAGCCAGGAACTGTGTCATGCTATTAACTCCTGCCTTTGAAACCGAATACGTAAACACTTTTGAAAGTGGTGTTGTTGAAGAAACAGAAGATATATTAATAATACTTCCTTTTCTTCCTTGTTCAATCATTTTCTTAGCAAAAATTTGACAAGTAATCATCATTCCTTTTAGATTCACATCCATGATGTCATCCCACTCTTCATCACTAATTTCAAAAAATGGGGTTGAGCTGTTTTTCCCTGGAGCATTTAGAAGGATATCAAATCCACCTGACCATTCTTCAATTTCTTTTACGACATTTTCTAAAGATTCACGAGCGCTTACATCTGCCTGGAATGCTTTTGCTGTTCCGCCTGTCTCTTCGATTTCTTGTACAACCTTGTTTGCTTTTTCAAGATTACGGCCAACAATCGCAATCTTAGCTCCATGAGCAGATAGCCCTCCGGCAATAGATGAACCTAATACACTGTTACCACCTATTGCTACTGCTGTTTTTCCAGTTAAATCAAATAAATTAGACATTCTAAAAATCCCCCTCATTCTATTCATAATATAAATGGCATATGTTAAGTGAATGAATAATTATGATAAATTACCTTCATCATTAAATGGCAGTTCAAAAAGATCTGATAATTTTTCCATATCCGGATGCTGTGTAACATGATCAATCAAAGCTTCCGATACTTCAATTTCAGCAATCTCTAATGTATTTTTTATACGAACCATTTTTACCTTTGTAAAATCAAGAATATTACATGTTTTAATTGCTGCTTTAATCGCATCTTTATCATTTGCTAATGTAGTAGCGATTTTAGTAGGTGCACAAACGGTTGAAGTTAATCCGTTTGCATACGTTACTTCCCGGTCCATTTTGTCTACAAGACGTTGAGTTGTAAAATCAGCTGTCCCTACGCCATTGGCATTTCCTTCTGTTTGATGTGTTAGATCAAGCACAACCATTTTATTTACATCAGGTCCACCCTTTGCGTAAGGTGTTGGATATCTTCCTGTAATATTTGGATCCATTCCGTCTCCACTAATGTTTTTTCCAATCTCATCGATCACCAGCACGTCAATTTGATCAAAGAACAGCTTTGGCAATAGTTGTTTTGCTAATGCTTGAAGAGCCGGTTCCTTTTCTTCTATCTCTTCAACAGGTAAAACCTCAATCCTTGCTACTCTGTCAAATGCGTTTTCAAGTGTTGCTATTCCGAATAAAATTGGTGTTTTTTCCATCATCATTTTTGCCATTGCCGGAACATTTTCCGCCATATATTTAAACCCTAACTGATGGGTTGCTTCTGCTCCTTTTTGTTTTCCTAATCCGATGCTGATCATTTTCATAATACCGCTCTCAACTGGTCCACGAAATGCAGTATGTGGCTTAATACGATTAATAACAACAATCCCGTCTGCTTGTGAAGCATATTTATCAATATAAACTGGTAAACCATTCGGTAATTCCCCTAGTTTTATTACATCCATTGAGGAACGAATTTCTGCTTTCACACTTTCTTCTGTAACTCCAAGATGGGCTAAAACTTCACGTTGGCCTTCAGCAGTAGCTCCACCATGACTTCCCATACTTGGTACTATAAATGGAACAGCACCTAAATCCTTTAAAAATTGCACAGTATGTGCCGTGATTTCTACAAGTCGATCCATCCCCCGGCTACCAACAGCAATAGCAATTTCCATACCCGGCTTCACCTTTGAGCGTATGGATACTTGTTGCAATTTTTCATTCATTGCTTGTTCTAAATCCTCTATTTTTGTATCATCAAAGTTCTGTTTCACTTTGGCCATTTTTGGAACTGGAATGTCTTTTAATAGATCTTGAAGAATACCCATAACTTTATATCTCCTTTATCTTACAGAAAAATATTTTTGTGCATTGTTAAAACCAATGTTTTCAACCATCTGTTTTAATATTTTTTCATCATTTGGTACTTTTCCTTCTTCAACCCACTCACCAATGATATTACAAACAATTCTTCTGAAATATTCGTGTCGAACATAAGATAAAAGACTGCGCGAATCAGTTGTCATTCCGATAAAGTGACTTAGTATGCCTAAATTCGCTAAGTCTGTCATTTGTCGGACCATGCCATCATATTGATCGTTAAACCACCAGCCTGAGCCGAATTGGACTTTACCCGGAATACCTTCTTCAAAGAAGTTGCCAATCATCGTCCCTAACACATAATTATCACGTGGATTTAAATTATATAGGACAGTTCTAGGTAAGCTTCTTGCTTGATCTAATGTATCCAAGAAGCGCGATAATCCTTCTGCGAGCAACTGATCTCCGATTGAATCAAATCCGCCATCTGCACCAATTTTCTCCCGCATAAACGTATTATTATTTCGTAATGCCCCCATATGCAATTGCATGACCCACTCTTTATTAGCATACATTTTCCCAAGTTCTACAAGGAGATATGAACGATATCCAATGAGTTCCTCACCTGTAAGTTCTTCGTTATTTAATCGCTTTTGGAAAATCTGCTCAACTTCACTTTTCGGTATTTGCTTATAAGCCATTAGTTGAATATCATGATCAGATGCATAACAGCCATTTTCAGCAAAATAATCAACTCTTTGCTGTAATGCAGTTATTAATCCATCAAGTGTTTGAATGTTTATTCCTGAAGCAGACTCCAATTTTTTAAGCCATTCCGGAAAGCTAACTCTTTCAAGATAAAGAGCCTGGTCAGGACGAAATGTTGGAGCAACTTCGACTTCAAAAGCTTTATCTTCTTTTATTAACTTATGAAATTCGAGTGTATCAGTCGGATCATCTGTCGTACCGACTAATTGGACATTCGATCTTTCAATATATCGTCGAGGTGTAAAGTCCTCTGTTTGAAGCTTCTCATTACATTCTTCCCAAATCTCCTTCGCTGTATCAGGTGACAGAAGTTTATTAATTCCAAAGAACGTTCTTAGCTCCATATGTGTCCAGTGATATAAAGGATTTCCAAATAAATGCGGGACTGTTTCTGCCCACGCCTCGAATTTCTCCCAATCACTTGCATGACCTGTGATTAACTCTTCTTTTACACCATGAATACGCATTGCACGCCATTTATAATGATCACCAGCAAGCCAAAGCTGTGTAATATTCTCAAAAGTTTGATTTTCATAGATTTCTTTAGGACTAAGATGACAATGATAGTCGAATATCGGCAAGTCCTTCATAATATTATGATAAAGATTTTCTGCCGTAGAATTGGTTAATAAGAATGAATCACTTAAAAACGGTTTCATTTTATCTCCTCCGTACCCTGTTATTCTTCAAAGTTTTTCTATATTCTCTTTTTGTCATGAACATTTATGTTATAATGAGGTTATTCTTATTAATTAGTTTACAAAACAAATTAATAATCTATGTGTAGAATATCATTTCTATTATTTCTCGTCAATCATTTGTATACCACTTCTCAATGACTGTTTTTCAGCAAAAGTGAAAGAATGTATAATATTTTAATTGATGCTTTTAGTTATGGCTGTTTTCCAGAAGATATGTTTATTTAATAAGTACTTTGTAAAAAACTAGATAGGTTGATTGGAGCGGAAGGTGCGAGACTCCTGTGGGAGCTTTGGGAGGGGTGAGACCCCGCAAACGCAATGCGTTGAGGAGGCTCACCGCCCACCCCACGGAAAGAGAGCATCCTGGAGATCAAATCAACCACCCAACACATATTACAAAGCAACAAAGATTGAGAAAACAGCCTTAAGAGTTTGTTTTTAAAAAAATTTAAGGGTGATTTACATGGCGATAGGTGACGCTGCTTATATAAAAAGTATTAATAGACGTTTAATCATAAGTAAAATAATTGAAGCAGGAATGATCTCCAGAGCAGATCTATCAAAAATTACAAAATTAACAAGAGCCACCATTTCTGTTCAAGTAGCTGATTTATTAGAAGAAGAATTAATTGTTGAATCACATCAGGAACATAGCAGTGTGGGAAGAAAACCGATTATGCTATCAATAAATCGAAATGCTGGTTATGCATTAGGTGTTGACCTGGACCACAAACATGTCACATTTACACTATCTGACCTAGGGGGAAACCCCGTAAGTACGGACATTTTAGAGTTAAAGAACTCAAACTATGATGAAATACTTAACCTGCTCATCGCTCAAATCAAGCAATATAATGATCAATATTCGGACAGTCGATTCGGTATTGTAGGTGTTGTCATCGGAATTCATGGGACTGTTTCTAAAGATGAAATAATCAACTTTATTCCTCAACATAAATGGAAAGATAAAAACTTAAAAGCAGACTTAGAAAAAGAACTCGATATGCAAGTATTTATCGAAAATAATGCAAACTTATGCTCGTTTGCTGAAAGAGTATTCAAACATCATCATAGTGAAAATTTAGTTAGTATCAGTATGTACTCGGGTATTGGGTTAGGTGTATTAATAAACGGAGAACTACTTAAAGGATACCATGGATACGCTGGAGAAATGGGACACATGATCATCGTACCTGATGGACGTCCTTGTAACTGTGGAAATTCGGGCTGTTGGGAATTATATGCTTCAGAAGCAAGTATCTTAAACCAATTAAAGGAATTACATGCTAATCAACATCTAACCTATCAAGATGCTCACAAACTTATTATGAATCAAGACCAACAAACCTGTGATGTACTTGATTCGTTCATTAAATATGTTGCTATAGGTTTAAACAATATTATTAATTTACTAAATCCCGAAACAATTGTTCTCAATAGTGAGTTATTAAAAATGTATCCTAATGTTATTAATAAAATTGAATCAAACCTAACTTCGTCCATTAGCGATTATCATAAAATCTTAATTTCTGATCTCGGAAAACATGCAGCAGTAATGGGAGCTTGTGCATTAGCTATCAAAAGCTTTCTGAATGTTCCTGTTATCCGTTTAACGATCGAAGATCATGAATAGCGGTTTAATCGCAATTGTAAAACCCTACTCTTATTAAAGAATAGGGTTTTTTGATACGTTTTAATGGTTTTTTTGAGTTATTTGAAGATAAATTTTTTCTAATCTTTCTGCGACATGGTGAAACTGGAAGTGTTTTCTTACATATTCTCTTCCATTCAAACCAAGTGATTTACTTTCAGAAGGATTTGTTAATATATAATCTATTGCATCTGCGAATGCTTTGGGATTGTCATAATCATTAATGACAAGTCCATTTCTCCCGTGGTGAATAACTTCACCATTTCCCCCGCGATTTGTTGTAATAATAGGGATTCCAGCTGCCATTGCTTCATAATGAACACGGGCAAGTGGTTCATGCCATTGTGAACTACATACAAATACATCAGCCATGACTAAATGTTCCGGTATATTCTCCGCTGGGACATACTTAGTAAAAAGAACATGTGAAGGGAACTTGGAACTAAGATCAAATAAGCTCTGAACATAATCATCAACAGTATTATCACTAAACCACTTTCCACCTACGATGACCAACATAATGTCGGGGTATTTATTGATTAAATGGTCCAACGCGTTTATTAACAAATGGGGTCCTTTTGTTTTACTTAAACGACCTATAAAAAGAATCACTTGTTTTCCTAGGAGATTGTAGTGTTTACGTACTTCCTTCCGAATGATTTTCCCTTGTTTCTCATAAACACTTTGATACTTTTGCAGATCAACACCGGAATAAATGACGTGAACCTTGTTTGATGCCTGTGGAAATCTTTTTACGATCGTCTGCTTTATATATTTGCTTACTGTTGTTATTGCATCTAAACATTCTATCGCCTTTAGTCCCTCTTCTTTTGTTAGTTTTAGCTCTGAGAACATATCGTTATGAAGACTTAAAACAAATGAGCTGATAGGTGAGGATTCTTTGTAAATAGGAATATGACTGGGTCTGTTAAATACATGAATGACATCAAATTGATGTTTCTTTATTTCCTCAGCAACATTGTTCATATAGGTTTCTCTCGGAAATCGAACATATTCTAAATGAGCATGCTTCTCATTATCGGGAAGAGATTTGTTAGAGATAGAAAAGATCGTCAACTGGTGCTCGGTTAAAAAAGGTATAATCCCATCAAGCATGATCTGAACCGCCCCACCTTTTATTGCAGGTGATGGTAACTTCTCCGTACATATAAAAGCCAATCTCATTCCACCATCACCTCTACAAATCGTAAACTTTGCGGATATAGTTCAGTTCTTTAACCAAGCCTTCTTTTAACGATATTTTAGGATTGTAGTTTAATCGTGTTTGTGCAAGAGTGATATCTGCCCATGTATGTTTCGGTTCTCCGTTAACTTTTTGCGTGTAGTTTATTTTGGCTTTCTTCCCTGTTATTTGTTCAAGTATCTTAATGATTTCATTGACGGATGCTCTTTCTTTTCCTCCTATATTGATTGTTCTTCCGATCAAATGATCTTGGTATAATACAGCCGATGTTGCTTCTACACAATCACTGATAAAAGTAAAATCCCTAGATTGAGTACCGTCTCCATAGATCGTTAACGGTTCTTCTTTTAGAATTTGAGCAATAAATCGGTGAAATGCCATATCAGGCCGTTGTCTTGGCCCATAAACAGTAAAAAATCGAACCACTACAATTGGAACACCGAAACTCTTATTATACACCTGACATAGGTGTTCACCGGTTAGTTTTGTAATTCCGTACGGTGAAAGTGGTGCAGGTATTGAGTCCTCCGATACTTTTCCGCTCTTTTCACCATAAATAGATGATGTGGATGCATAGATAAATTTAGTAAGATTTTTGTTTTTCACAGCTTCCAATAGACGTTGGGTGGCCAAAATATTATTTGTTACATAAGGGTCAAAGTCTTTTCCCCAACTAGATCGAACACCAGGCATACCTGCCAGATGATAAATGGCATCCACTTCTTTTAGTACATTTTCCAAATCTGCTGTCAGAAGATCAATTTCCATGAATTGAAATCTTGGATGATTTTTAAGCGATTGGAGGTTAACTTCTTTTAGATTTATTGGAGTTGGCCCTATAAAGGTATCTACCCCAACTATTCTATTTTCCGGATCTTTTAGTAGTCTCTCACATAAATGAGATCCAATAAAGCCTGCAGCACCAGTAATAAGTATTTTCATGAGCGTGCAACTCCTACGTATTGAAATCCATGTTCATACGCTTTTAATGGATCAATGCAGTTTCGTGCATCCAGAATAACATTTCCTTTCATAAGCAGCTTAAGTTTCTTCCAATCTAAATAGAGAAATTCAGCCCATTCGGTAGCGATGATTACACATTCAGCATCAGTAACTGCTTGATCTAAAGTAGGAAATTGAATAATATTTGATTCTCCTAAAAAAGGTAACGTTGCTTTTGGATCATATGTGTTTACTGTACAACCTAATTGACTTAGTTTTTTGATAAGATGAACCCCTTGAGATTCTCTTGTGTCATCTGTATTTGGTTTGAAAGCAATACCCAGAACTGAAATCGTTTTCCCTTTCAGTGACTCAAATACGGTTATAAGCTTTTCAATATAATAATCAATTTGTGAATGATTTGTAGATTGGATGGCTTGTAGAATGATCGGAGTTATATTTTTTTCAATGGCACTTTGTTCTAGAGAACGAACATCTTTCGGAAAACAAGATCCTCCATAGCCTAAACCTGAATTTAGAAAGTGCGGACTGATTCGTGGGTCTGTACTGATTCCACGAACAACATCATCAATATTGACTTCATACTTATCACATATTCTAGCAATTTCATTAATAAACGAGATTTTTGTCGCTAAAAAGGCGTTTGAGGTGTATTTAATCATTTCTGCACCAGAAAGAGTTGTTACGATATAAGGAGCTTCTATTCCTTTATAAAGAGATTTTACAATATTTAAGGATTTGGAATCATTTTTGTTCATACCAACAACAATTTTATCAGCATGTAACATATCGAAAAGCGCTGACCCTTCCCTTAAAAATTCGGGATTCGAGACGACTGCAAACTGCTCTTGAGCGACTCCTTTTTGAAGTAACTTAGCATATATCTTTTCGTTCGTACCAGGTGGAACAGTACTTTTCGTAATGATTGTTTTATAATCTGTAAGTGCATCTGCTATCATATCAACTACACTATAAATATATGTTAAGTTGGTTTTGCCATCTGCGAGTGAGGGGGTACCCACTGCGATTAAGATAACCGGATGCTTTTGGATATTTTCAATTACTTCAGAACTAAATGTTAAGTTTTTCTCGTTACGAGATATGATTTCCTTTAATCCAGGCTCATAAATTGGTACTTCTCCCCTATTTAATGATCTGATTTTTTCTATATTTGTATCAACACAACAAACAGTGTGTCCGAGATCAGCAAGGACAGAGGCAGAAGTCAAACCTACATAACCAGCTCCTACTACACATATTTCCATTTCTATATCCCCTCTCCAAAAAATGTCTAATTCTATACTCTCTATTTTATTAGTGGATAAGCTTATCTTGTGATAGAGCATAAACACAATTCCATCAGTCAAAACCGTTACCTCTTATGTAATGTAAGAGGAGTTATATAGGCAATTTTTTAATGGCTATCTTAAAATTAGACTGCATATAAAAGCAGTCTAGGATTTTATCATATTATTCATCTTCATCTGAGATGTCTTGCATGGAATAAGGCAAATCCATTGATGTAATGTTTCTGCAATGAATCAATACAGGGATTCCGCCATAATTGTAAAATTGATCAGTCATAAATAATGCTGTATTTGTTCTTGGATAAAATTTCTTGAAGATTGCATTATAGTAAGTTTTATCGTTTGTATGAATATTTACCTCGGAACCGGATGAGAGTGACTGTAAAATTGAACAGTAGTCATCCATCTTCATACCTCCCTTGGATAGTTAAATATCTTCTAGTTTAATGTATGAAAAGTAGGACAGATTTGCTTGAACAAATACCCAAATTTCAATAAAAGTGAAGAATACCTAAACTATTATTCATGAAGATACAAGCACAATTTTTATGTTTGTGGATAAATTAGTTAAGTTGTGCTATAACATCCTTTCTTTTACGACATAAATTAAAATAACTTCTCGCAAACTTTCTTATTTAACCGGTAGGTGCAAACGCTTAATTTTACAGGGATTTTTACTTCCTATCCGGTATTTTGTAATGGACACTCTAGTAAGAAAGTGGGCAAAAATGAATATTGGGGGAAATACAATGGAACATGTAAACTTTGGAGAAAATTCAGGTCTTTCTTTTGAACAAACAGGACAAACAGATGAGTTGTCTTTTGTAGAGTTATTAACTGAAGAACTAAGTGAATTACTTGTTGATTTAGATCAAGAGGATCAAGAACTTACATTAGGATTTGCTGAAGAAGAGGCGGAAGAGGAAGATTACATCGACGATGATGATGCTGACGATGATGACGACGATGATGACGATGATGACGACGATGATGACGATGATGACGATGACGATGATGACGATGATGACGATGATGACGATGATGACGATGACGATGATGACGATGACGATGATGACGATGATGACGATGATGACGATGATGACGATGATGACGATGATGACGATGATGACGATGATGACGATGATGACGATGATGACGATGATGACGATGATGACGATGATGACTAAAATAACATATTCTACTATATAATAATAAATCCCTATTTTCATTAAGTACTAACCTTAAAGAAAATAGGGATTTATTGTATATGATAAAAGTTATGATGAGAACTTATCAAAAGTGTGAAACCGTCCACCAGGAAAAATATCATTTTACCTGGTGGACGATGTTTCACATAATTAGCTTATTCAGAAGGTCTATTTAGTAGGTTTTCAAGAGATGATTTTGCAGAAGTCCTGATCATGTCTCTCAGTGCTGCTTTTAATGCATTTTTCTTAGCCTCTCTACTAGTTCCATTACTTTCCTTACTTGCTTCAGTTTTTGTCATGTCATTTTTATCGGTTGCTTTAATAATTTGTAACAGCTTATCCGTCGTGCCTTCCGTAGTTGAAAGACGAGAATTTGCTAAAGAAGATCTAATCATATCTCTTAAATGAGCTCTCAGCATGTCTTTCTTGCTATTTACTACTGGTGACGTATTTTCTTCCTTACTTGTTTCTGAATTTGGAACATCCTTTTCTTCTAGTTTAGCTGATTGATATACTGGTACTGGATTACTCACTGTCTCATCATTGCTTTGTACTTGTAAAGATTCAGGGGTGTCATTAATTGGTGATTCAATTGTTGGTAATACTTCAGGTTGAGATACACTTAGTGGGGCTTCAAACGATTTTCTCCAAACTTCAAGTATGTTAGAGGCGACCCTATCCCATTGATATAAGCTTAGTGCATACTCTCTTCCTTTTTCTCCCATTCTTTTCATCAAAGAACGATTCGAAAGTATTTGAGAAATCTTCTCTACAAAATCACCTGGATTTTCCGGATTTTCTACCACAAGTCCATTATCGTTTAAACTGATAACCTCGGCATTTCCTCCTCTTGCAGTTGTTACAATCGGAAGTCCTGCTGCCATCGCCTCGTAATGAACCCGGGCGAGCGGCTCCTGCCAAACAGATGTACAGACGAATAAATCTGCTGCCGCAAACCAATTTTGGATTTCACTAGGGGCAACAAATCCCGTTGTTACTACTGGTATAGGCAGTTTATTAGCTAAAGCCCTTACATATGCTACATAGTCAGTCACATCATTTTGACTGAACCATTTACTTCCAACAATAACAAGGGCTAAATCTTTATATTTTTTTGATAATTCCGGTAAAGCCCTCACCAACCTATCTACACCTTTATTGTTGGAAAGTCGCCCGGCAAACAATAACACAGTTTTATTTTCTAAACCATTTGCACTTCGAAGCTCTTGACGAATTTTTTGCATTTTTGGATGATGACCTGGGAGAAAACGATCCGTATCAACTCCGGAATAAATTGTATGAAGTTTAGATGCCGCCTCCGGATATAATTCTCTTATTACATTTCCAACATAATTACTTATCGTAATAATGTTCGTCACTTCATTTATGACTGCCTTTGCTTCTTCAGGATTAATTTTTTCTGGTGAAAACATATCATTATGCATGCTAAGAACAATTTTTGCATTTGGTGATACTTGTCGGACTGGAAGAACTAAGCGGGGGCGATTAAAGATATGAATAAGATCGAATTGGTTGGCTTCAACATACCGGACCACTTCTTCTCGGTAAACCTCCAATATTTTCCCCGGAATCCGCTCGTATTTTATGCCATCAATTGTTTCTTGATCAGGAAGAGATGGATCATTTACTCCTAAAACTGTAATATCATGTTTGTTCCTTAAATGAGGGAGGCTGCCGGCAATATAGGTTTGAATGGCTCCACCAAGTACGGGAGGTACAGGAAGCTTTTCAGTACAAATCATTAATATTTTCATCTTATTCTACTCCCTTCCAATCGTCTTTTATTTCCTCGAGGATCGGCCATTTTGTTTGGTCAGTATCAACAATTGTTTGAATCATCGTAATTACAGCTGGATCATTTAAGAAAACTTCAGGTTCATAAACGACTTCCTTTATATTTTTGTAAAATTCATTTGGTAAAGATAAATCGATCATTAAGATATTGTACAGGTCTTGAGAAATCGGATTTGCTTCATGATAGGCTTTAATCATTTCTCTAATCCATGTAGCATCCCATCTAAATAAGTCTGCCATCGTACCTGTAATTAATTTTCTTAAGTCACGGATGGGAATATCATAAGCTACACCATCTAGGTCAATTATCCACATTCCATTGGAACCCATTTGACCATTTGACCAACCATAGTCTTGGTGAACCAAGCCCCAATATTCATTACCTAGATTTGCCATCTCCAAATAATTAGATTGATTCAGCATTTCAACGCTTCTTTTTGCCTGTTCTTCAAATTGATCAACAACATTTAAAATATGGGCACTTGCAGGTAGATCTTCATATGCCTTGGCAATATTTCGAAACCAGTCCATCTTATTAACCATTTTTTGATAATTCTTAGGCCACTTTAACACCCTTGAGGCAATTTCAGCTTGAGGTGGCGGAACATAGCCTTTCGTTAAAGCATGGAATTCACCAAGAGCATGACAGAGATGTTTTGCTCCTTCCAAATCTTTTGTAACAGGTACTAAAGACTCAATCCATTCGGCAACAAACCATAATTTGCCGCCAGCCTCAACATAATTTTTTCCATCCTTCGTTTTTACAATTGCCGGTACTCTTGCTTCCTTAACATCTACCAGATATTCCTGAGCACCTAGGCTAAACATACTTCTAGTAGGTCTGCGGTGTAAAAGTTTTATACTTTTGGGTCCTGCGCTAGTTTCTATTTTCCATATTGCGCCGCCTTTATCAGGCTTTGTCGTAACGATTTCAATACTTTGTACTGAGAAATCGTAATGTACTAGGACATCTTGTGCCATTCTTTCAATGTATTCAGGAACGTAAAACTCGTGTTGGGTAAGTTCATCTACTTCCCATGGCACAATTAGCTGCTGCTCCATGAAAACCCCTCCTTTAAAATAACAAAGTCATTTCTATCAGAAAAATGTAAAGATCATTGCATGGTTAACTTGTTCATCTAAAATGTAAATCTTATTGTTTATGGAAAAATAGGTGAGTTTCAATTCTTGATTCCTAGAATGATAATCAAGTAATTAGACATTAGGATATAGTTCTAAAAGAGAGTGTTGGATAAAAGATTGAAGTTTCCACTTTTCATTAGTCGTTTTATTTTATTCCTCTGAAGAAATATACTTTTTATTAAGCTATGTTTGAAGAAAACATTTGTATAGGACAGCTCACCCAAGTCTATATGATATTGTTACATGTATTTTTAGTACTTTTACAGATTTGATGGGAATTTTTTTAAAACCTAAGCGAATCTCTCAAACAATTTAGGTTGTTTTACAATATGAATATAGGAAGGAAATAATTTTTATGAGGGAGAGCTAGGTATGAAAATCAGAAAAGCAATCATTCCTGCAGCAGGATTAGGAACACGATTTTTGCCTGCAACCAAAGCCTTACCGAAAGAAATGTTACCCATCGTGGATAAACCAACCATACAATATATAGTGGAAGAGGCTGTTGCATCTGGAATTGAAGATATTATTATTATTAGCGGTCGTGGAAAACGTTCAATTGAGGATCATTTTGATCAATCATATGAACTGGAAGATGCACTTATAAAAAAGAATAAACAATTACTATATGAAGAAGTTCATAATATCTCAAGCTTGGCTAATATTCATTATATACGCCAAAAGGAACCAAAAGGATTGGGACATGCAATTCATTGTGCGAGGAGTTTTATAGGTAATGAACCTTTTGCCGTTCTTCTAGGGGATGATATAATTAAGTCGGAAAAACCATGTTTAAAACAATTAATTGATGTTTTCAATCGATATCATTCCTCCATTGTCGCCGTCCAGGAAGTTCCTGATGAAGATGTCTCAAAATATGGCATTATTAAACCCAAAGGGAGCAATATAGATGATCACATCCGTGCTGTTGATTCTTTAGTTGAAAAGCCTAAAAAAGAAGATGCTCCGTCACGGTTGGCCATTATGGGGCGTTATGTTCTAAGACCGGAAATTTTTGATGTATTACAAACATTGTCACCTGATAAAAGCGGAGAAATTCAATTAACTGATGCCATCAAAATATTAAATGAGACACAGGTTGTTTACGCTTATCAGTTTGAAGGGGAAAGATATGATATAGGACATAAAGCAGGCTTTGTTCGTGCAACAATTGACTTTGCATTAGAACGTGAAGATTTACGGGATGATGTGATTCAATATTTAAAGAAAATTGTTGCTAACATTGATAAATGACAATAATATCTTAGACTGTAGGCATTGTAAATGTTATGTTTGCTACAGTCTAAGTAGTTTTAAAAGAACTTTTCTGTGGTGAAATATTTTAAGCACAATCTATAAAACTTTAACTTTGATCAAGACATCCAATTTGTATGGAAAACTCCTTCTTTATCAACACGTTGATAGGTATGTGCACCAAAATAATCGCGTTGAGCCTGCAGGAGATTAGCTGGCAATGTTTCACTGCGATAACTATCGAAGTATGCAATTGCGCTTGAGAAAGCAGGTACAGGTATACCTTTTTGTACCGCTAATGAGATGACTTTACGCAAAGCTGTTTGATAGTTTGCAGCAATTTCATTAAAATACGGATCTAATAACAAGTTTGCTAATTGTGGATCACGATCATAAGCATCTTTAATTTTTTGCAGGAATTGAGCACGAATAATACATCCACCTCGGAAAATCATCGCGATATCTCCATAACTAAGATTCCACTCATATTCTTCAGACGCAGCTCTCATTTGGGCAAATCCTTGTGCGTATGACACAATTTTACTTAAATATAGAGCTTCACGTACAGCTTCAATTAGCTCGTCTTTATCTCCATTAAACGCAGCAGCATCAGGACCTTTTAATAGTTTACTAGCTTTTACTCGTTCTTCTTTCATGGCAGATATAAAACGTGCAAATACTGATTCTGTAATGATTGGAAGCGGAGTTCCTAAGTCTAGAGCATTTTGACTTGTCCATTTACCAGTTCCTTTTTGACCTGCTGTATCAAGAATAACATCTACTAAAGGCTTTCCAGTTTCTTCATCAATCTTAGTAAAGATGTCAGCTGTAATCTCAATAAGATAACTGTCCAGTTCTCCTTTATTCCACTCAGAAAATACCTCATGAAGCTCTTTTGCACCTAATCCCAGTACATTTTTCAAAATGAAATATGCTTCACAAATTAATTGCATATCACCATATTCGATTCCATTGTGAACCATCTTTACATAATGACCCGCGCCATTAGGTCCAATGTATGTAACACATGCATCTTCATCAACTTTTGCAGAAATCGCTTTTAAAATTGGTTCTACAAGCTGATAGGCTTCCTTTTGACCACCAGGCATAATAGAAGGTCCCTTAAGTGCTCCTTCTTCACCGCCTGATACACCTGTTCCTATGAAGTGAATACCTGTTGATTCCAATTCTTTATTACGTCTAATTGTATCTTGGAAGAACGTATTTCCACCATCAATTAAAATATCATCTTTTTCAAGGTATGGCTTTAAAGATTCAATTGTAGCGTCAGTTGCACTACCAGCCTTAACCATTAACAATATTTTACGTGGTGTTTCTAATGATTGAACAAATTCTTCAATCGTTTTCAAGCCTACAAAATTTTTCCCTTCTGCTTCGGTCTTTAAAAATTCCTCTGTTTTTTCATAAGAACGGTTGAAAACAGATACTGAGTAGCCTCTACTTTCAATGTTTAGCGCAAGATTTTTCCCCATTACGGCTAAGCCGATTACACCAATTTGTTGTTTTGACATTATTTTTTTCCTTTCTAAATAAAATCTTAGTTTTCAGGTAAAAAGTTATCACTCAAATAATACCTTCAAATTAATTTGTTTTGTAAACTAATTAATAATAGAAAGATACCATTTAATATGGTGTTGTGTCAATATAACGAGGATAAACGTTATTAAAACGCTACAGACAAATCGATAAATTTCAGTACATGAAGGCGTGTTTCCCTCCTTATTTTGGGCCTTTTATGTATTTTATTTCTTCTTAGAGAATTGTTCATTAAAATTTGCTAGTTAGGAACGTAATTCTATATGAATCTACATACTAATAATTCTTATTGTAAATCACTTTTAAAAGATATTCTTGCTAACCATGGATGGTATGTGAAATCATTGGAAAAAATACACTTGAAAGGGGTGTCAAAGATGAAAAAGCAAAAAAACTCAACTGAACAACCAACAATTGCAGAAGGAATGAATACTGAGGATGAATTGCAACAAGATGCCAGCTCTGAGGAAATTTCTAAAGGAGAATATACGAATGTAACGACTCTCTCTTTAGATGAAAATGATCCAAGCTAAATAATATATGATTATGAACCTTTACACCGTTATTTTTAACGGTGTTTTCATTTACTTTTTCATATCCCGATAAAGAGATATGACTATTTAGTAGAAGAAAAAACTAAATTCTCTCTGTAGTTTTTGTTTCTTATTAAATGTGAATTCATATAAAAAAACGTCTTAAATCCTCATTAGAAAGGATTTAAGACGTTCCTTTTGTTAAAAAGTTATTTTACAAAGCTACAGTATATCCTTTAGCTCCCTTTTTCACTTCTTCTCCATTTACATACAACTTACGTTCTTCATTTTCAGGTAAATAGAAGTTAATCGATTCATATGGAAGCTTGTATTCTCCATCAATCTTATAATTAACATCTATTTTCTCAGCATCTGCATTCATTGTAACAGAAACGATTGTATGATTTTCTTGATAGTTAGCTGAAACACCATCATCCTCATAAAGATTATAAGACGTACTACCTGATTTCTTGTGTGGGAATAACCAGAATCCTCGTTCATCCTTCTCTTTATTTTGGAATGTAGAATCTGCATCATTAATTGGAATAATGCTTCCTCCTTTAATTAATAAAGGATTATATTCTAATGGTGCTGGAACCGTAACAGCCTGACCGCCTTCATACCATACAGATGTATGATAATCATACCAACCACCTTCATATGCTGGCAAATAGACAGTTCTTTCTCGTTGCCCTTCTTCAACAACTGAAGCAACAAGCATAGATTCACCTAACATGAAATCATCATTTTCTTCAAATGTTTTTACATCTGATTCAAATTCATAAAAAGTCGGACGAAGGATTGGCTCATACTTTTCATGTGCATTGTATAAAGCAGTATAAAGGTATGGTGTTATTCTGTGGCGAAACTTGATTAAATCTCGGATCGTACCAGTTGTCTCTTCATACATCCAAGGAACATTAACTGATTTGTCATCATTCCATGAATGAATGGTAAAACGCGGATGGAAAATTCCGTTTTGCACCCATCTAACTAATAATTCCGGTTCTGGAGCCGGCCCTGAGAAGCCGCCAATATCATGTCCAATATTATAAATACCTGACATGCTTAACCCAAGTCCCATTTTGATATTGTATTTTAGGGATTTCCAGCTTGTATAGTTGTCACCAGACCACGTTTGCACGTAACGCTGCATACCTGGGCTTCCTGATCTGGAAATTAAATAAGGTCTAATGTCTGGAGCGAATTCTTTTTGTGCTTCGTATGAAGCTTTCATCATAAGAAGCGGCTGCAAAGAGCGCACAGCTTCAAATTTAATTCCCTCTCCAAATCCATCACATTGTGCATCTTTAGACCAAATTTCGAATTCATTATTATCATTCCATGTGGAATCGATTCCGTATTCAAGCAGCTGTTCTGTTACTTTTTGCTTCCACCAATTAACAGACTCTTCGTTTGTAAAGTCAACATATGCGCCCACTTCATCCCAGAACTGAGACATTTCCGTATTTCCATCACATGATTTAATAAACATCTCTTTTTCATTCAACTCACTGAAAAGAGGGTGATCCTTTAATAAAGCAGGTTTAATATTCGCACAAAGCTTAACCCCTTTTTCATGGTAGTGATTAATAAATCCTTTAGCATCTGGAAACTTATCTGTATTCCAATTGAATACGTAACGCTTATCTTCTATAGATGTATATCCTGAAGATAACTGAAATGAATCACAGAGGATGTCATGCTCTTCACACTCTTCAATAAACTTATTCAATTGTTCCTGAGCATCTGGAGCATCCGTATAAGTCATTGTTGAACCTGAATATCCAAAACTCCATTTAGGAGCAAAGATGGTCTTACCAGTTAGCCAAGAATACTTTTTCACTACATCCTTAACTTCAGGTCCTAAAATGATATAGTAATCTAAATCTCCATCCATAGATTGATAGTAGCGGTACCAACCGTGATAGTTGTCCATTTCATTACCCATATCAAAGATGCTTTGTGCCATATTATCGTAGAAAATACCAAACGAAATGCCTGTTTGCTTGCTTCTAGTAATATAAAAAGGAATATGTTTATACAATGGATCTGTATGTTGAGCATCATAGCCCATTGGATCAATACTTAACATTCTATAACGTTTACCGTATCGATCCATATCTCCGCTTTTTTCACCTAGTCCGTAATACTGTTCATCTTTCGTCCGTTGGAGATAATGAAAAATCCCCTCTCCCAATGAACCGTCAAAATTATAGGCTTGTGTTGTACGGTCAGCAGCAATTTGCTTTACATTTCCTTCACCATCTTTGGAGAACCATGTAATTTTAAATCCATCTAAATCGATGTCCAATTTTAACAATTCTGTCTCAACTATGCAGACCCTTCCATCATTCCGAAACGAATATTCCGGTAAGGAAAATGGTGATAAATCCAGACGGTCTCTTCCCTTTAGAGGCACATCATCCATGCCTGGAGCGACGAGCCATGTATTTTTCACTTCCAACTGATCACTTTTGGTCATCAATACTCGTATCATATCCTGTTCTAAAACAATGATTCGTGCTAGAACATCAGAGTTTTCTAAACTAAAAGATAATATATTATTCTTTTCTTCTAAAAATTGAAATTGATATTTTTCTCTTAATGACATAGTCTCACCTTTTTCTTTATGTTGTCAGTTATTTATGTTGTTTCGTCCAATTAGTGATTAAACTAGAACATTAATAGCCAAGTAATCTTGGTAACACCATACTAATTTCCGGTATATACGTTACAAGAAGCAATACGATAATTATTACAATATAGAATGGTATAAGTGGTTTAATAACATCTTCCAGATCTAAATTAGCAATACTTGCCCCCACGAACAACGCACTTCCTACCGGAGGTGTAATATTTCCAATACTCAAGTTCATGATTAACATAACTCCAAAATGAATCGGATCCATTCCAAAGCTCGTTGCAATCGGTAAGAAAATTGGTGTAAAAATTAGAACGGCTGGCGTAATATCCATGAATGTCCCGATAATTAACAAGAATATATTTATGATTAATAGAACAATAATTGGGTTATCTGAAATCCCCATAATAATTTCACTTATCGCCGTAGGTATGCCGGTAAATGCCATAACCCAGGACATAATTGAAGATGCTGCAACAAGAAGCATAATAACAGCTGTAATTTCAACTGTTTCCATGATGATTCTCGGCATGTCTGAAATCTTAACTGTACGGTAAATCAACGCTAATAAAAATGTATATGCAACAGCTACAGCTGCAGCTTCAGTCGCAGTGAAAATACCACCTAAGATTCCTCCTATAACGATAACTATTAACAATAAACTTGGAATTGCATCTAAAAATGTTTTAAACGCTACTTTAAAAGAAACTCTTTCTGATACAGGGTAATTTCTTCGTTTCGCAATAATAAAACCAACAACCATACATGCTAATCCCCATAAAATCCCTGGAATATAACCCGCAATAAACAGAGCAGCTACAGAAGTTCCACCACTTACTAGAGAATAGATAATCAATGCACCACTTGGAGGAATAATAAGACCAGTTGGTGCAGAAGCAATATTTACAGCAGCTGAAAATTTAGGGTCATACCCTTCTTTCTTTTGTAACGGTCCAATTGTACCGCCAATTGCTGCCGCTGCTGCTACAGAAGAACCGGAAAGAGAACCAAATAACATGTTCCCCAACACGTTTGCATGACCTAGTGACCCCGGCATTCTACCAACAAGCACTTTCGCAAAGTTGATGAGACGCTCAGCAATTCCACCATTATTCATTAAGATCCCAGAAAGAATAAAAAAGGGAACAGCCAGCAACGTAAAACTATCCAGTCCTGTTACAATCTTTTGTGATGCCGTAAATATTGCCATGTCCCAAGGCAAAACCGAAACAATTGCAGCCATTGAAGAAATGACAATACTTACAGAAATAGGCACACTTAAAACAAGCATGAGTAAAAATACAATAATTAAGACAAGCCCCGCCTGTAATGCCATGAATGCTCACTCCTTTTTTCCTATATACCTAAAAGTTGTCGTTACGATCTATTCACCTACGACTGTGTGATTTGTTTTCGTAAAATAATCCTTAATATGAAGGATTAAATAAAATAAAAATAGAACCCCTGAAACGATAAGACTTAAATATAAATATTGCATCGGCATTCCTAATGCTGATGAAACTTGCCCAACAGCATTTTGATAAGCTTTTGTTCCACCGAATAGAAGAATAACCGCAATGAAAACAAGCACAAGCGCTTCAACAAGCAAGTTAAGGTAAAGTTGATATTTCTCAGGTACTTTCCGGGCAACAAACACAACAGCTAAATGTTTCTTTTTTCCGTATGCATAAGCTGAACCAACCATAGTCAGCCAAATAAGAGAATATCGTAAAAACTCCTCTGATACTGTACTAGGAGAATTTAATACAAAACGAGTAAACACTTGCCAACAAGCCACTAAAACCATAACGATCATTAAGGAGCATGTTAAAAATGCTGTCACCTTATCCACTATTTTTCTCACCAGATCGTCACCTTCTCTTTCAATATTTTGATAGGCCTCTTATTTCTGTTTATGAACTTGCCAGAAATTAAAGAGGCCTATTGTCTTCACTACCTATTTAAGATAGCTTTGAAAATCATCAAAGTATTTTGCATTGTTTTCATTTTCTGCTTTGTATGTTTCATGTAATGGCGCTGCAGCATCAATGAATGCTTTTTTATCAATCGTGTAGAATGTTACACCCATTTCTTCTGAAGCCTTGATTGAATCTTCAACTGCTTTTTGCCATACATCTTTATGACTTTCAGATGATGCTTTTGCCGCATCTTGAATTGCTTTTTGCTGATCTTCTGATAACTTGTCCCACATGTTAGTGCTTACAATTAACACATCAGGTACATATTGGTGTTCTGTATATGTGTAGGCCTTGGCAACTTCTCCATGTTTGTTGTTTGTTAGAGCCGTTTCATTATTTTCTGCCCCATCAATAACACCTTGTTGCAGAGAAGTGTACACTTCACCAAATGACATTGGAGTTGGCGCTCCACCCATTGCTTCGATCATAGAAATCGATGTCGGACTTTCTTGTACACGAATTTTCATACCTTTCATATCTGCAGGTGACTCAACTTTTTTATCAGCTGTATAGATACTGCGTTGACCTCCATCATACCAGCCAATAGCAACAAACCCTTGATCTTTAGTACCTTGGAAAATTTCTTGCACAGCTTCACTATTATCCATCACTTCATGATAGTGTTCTCTGCTTTGGAAAATATATGGAAGTGAGAAGATTGCATAGTTAGAATCAAACGCTTCCAATGCACTCGCACTTACTTTTGCCATGTCAAGTGTTCCTGACTTTACAAGCTCAATTACATCACGTTCTTGACCAAGTTGACCATTTGGGAATATTTCAACTTTCACACTTCCATCTGAATTTTCCTCAGATAGTTTCGAAAACTCCATTAATGATGTATGAACAGGATGATCTTCTGGTTGATTATGCGCTAAACGTAATGAAACAGATTTTGCACCATCACCTTCTGCGTTACTTCCTCCTGAACTATTTGATCCACATGCAGCTAATAATGATAACGATAGAATACTAGTTGCAGCAATTGAGAATATTTTTTTCATTTTCATAGATATTTCCCCCTAGCTTTCATGTTTATTGTCTAAAAATTCGACTGTCTGTAATCCTTTTCAACTACTTCCAAAAAATATTTGTTATAGAAGAAAGTCCTTTTTTCTAAAAAACGTTTTTATTTTAAAGATATAAAGGGTTTTCATTCCTTTCAAAACAAATATAACAACGTTGTTATTACATTAACTATGCTACATGATGAAAACCCTTTTTTCAAGTGTTTTTCGACAAAAAATTTATGAAAATATTATTGAAAGCGTTTGACATTTCTCTTTACACCTGTAAAAATATGAATATATATTTTAAATTTGTGATTATTAATAACAACATTAGCAAACGTTGTTATTGGAATATAAAAATAAATCTATAGTTGGTGAATTCTCATGACAATAACAATAAAGGATATTGCAAAACAAGTGGGTGTTAGTTACTCAACCGTATCGAAGGCACTAAATAATAGTCCACTTGTCAAACAGGAAACAAAAGATAAAATTATTAAATTAGCAAAAGAGATGGGCTATGAACCAAATTATGCGGCTCAAAGTCTTGTATCAAAACAATCAAGGGTTATCGGCTTAATTTGGCCAACCTTAGAACGAGTCGCCCCTTCTACTTTAATTACTAAGATTAATGAAGAAATTAGTAAACATAACTATTCAATGATCCTATCAATTAACTCAATTGAAGAATCAATAGAAATGTTTAAACGATTCCAAGTAGATGGAGTCATCATCTTTAATAGAGATAACTTTGAAATGCCAAAAACCTTTCCAATGCCTGTTGTGACTTATGGTGTTAATAAAAATAAGTCTATCCCGGTAATTGATGTGAATTATAGAGAAGCCATGCAAACAGCTGTTGAATACTTATACCATCTGGGGCATGAAAACATTGCTTTTCTCGGAGACTTTTCTTTTATTGATGAAAGACAAGTTGAAAAATATTACGGTTTTCAGCAAGCAATGGAAAATTTCAGTTTAAAATTAAATAGTCACAATTTAATCAATACAGGCGGACTTGATTGGTATGATGGCTACATGGCCACGAATCGCCTTTTAAGCTCACCGTTTCAGCCAACAGCTATTATCGGAACAAGTTATGACATAAGTGCAGGGATTGTACGTTCTTTAAGACAAGCGAATTATATCCTCCCTAAGGATATGTCTGTGATAAGCTATGATAATATCCCACAAATGGAAAACTTGGAAGTTCCATTAACAAGCGTTGGAGTACCTGTTGAGGAAATTGCTCAAAACATGGTGCAAACGTTGTTAAACTATATTAAGAATCCAGATACAGTTCCACTTAGTCAAACATTAACACCAAAAATTAACGAAAGAACTTCCTGTGCCAGAGCTGGAAATTTTCAATTAGGCCAATAAGAGAGAAGATGATTCCAGAAAGAGAAACCGGAATCATCTTTTTTCTTTTCGAGCATTTCAAGTATTCATTAATAATTTGAAACACCTGTCTTGCTGGAATCATGTCCTGTTGCAGCCTCAATTGCTACTTCAAGTTCCGCTGAGAACCTCTTGTTTTGGATATCAGTCCACCCAAATCGATCACTCATATATCGACAAACATCAGCTTTCCACGTTCTAACTGAATCAATATCAAATAACAGGTTTCCAGTTCTTCTAAAATAAAAGTCAACTGGCGTAGCTGCCATCTCACATTCAATTGCATAAATCAACTTCGCGAGTACAACTAATGGAAGTCCATACTTACTCGCTTCATTTTTCTTTTCTTGAAGTAATTCAAATACATCTGAAACATTTGAACCGTAAAATGACGCAAGATGTAGTGCCTCTTCTTTTGATAATCCAATATTTACCCCTTTTGCTGCTGCATCTTGAACAAATTTTTCGAATTTTTTCGAGCCTCCTACATCTCCTCCGGAAATCGGCAACTTCAAAGTTTGACACCCTTTAAAGCTTCTTCCCTCTTCTGATTGAAATTTCTGAGCAACAACATTCACAATAGTTTCTGCCATTTTTCTATAACCAGTTAATTTCCCGCCGGCAATAGTGATGAGGCCTGATTCAGATTCCCAAATCTCATCTTTACGTGAAATCTCTGAAGGGTCCTTCCCTTCTTCCAGAATAAGGGGACGTACCCCAGCCCAAGAAGATTCTACATCCTTTCTTGTTGCCTTTACTTCAGGAAACATATAATTAATAGCATCAATAATGTAATCAACATCCTCCTGAGTAATTTCCGGTGAAACAGGATCATCATGATAAAATGTATCCGTTGTCCCAACATAGGTTTTTCCATTTCTAGGAATAGCAAATATCATTCTTTTGTCTTCTTTTGTATCGAAATAAATTGCTTGCTTTAATGGAAAGCGGGACTGATCAATGACGATATGAACACCTTTTGATAAGATCAAACCCTTTCCTTTTTTAGATCCGTCTTTTTCCCTTAAACCATCTACCCATGGTCCAGTGGCATTAATCACTTTTTTAGCTCGAATTTCATATATTTCACCAGTTAACTGGTCTTCAACTACAACTCCTGTTACTTTGCCGGCTTCATAGAGAAAATCTTTAACTTTTGCATAATTTATTGCTTTTGTTCCTTTGTTAACTGCTGCTTTTAAAACTTCAATCGTTAGTCTTGCATCATCTGTACGATATTCAACATAGTAACCGCCACCCTTTAACCCTTCTTTTTTAATCAAAGGTTCTCTCTCTAGTGTTTCTCCTACATTAAACATCACTCTGCGTTCACTTTTTTTCACGCCTGCCAGGAAGTCATATACTCTTAGCCCAATAGATGTCATGAATTTACCAAAATTCCCCCCTTCATAAAAAGGAAGTAACATCCACTCTGGTGTTGTTACATGTGGACCATTTTCATAAACAATCGCTCTTTCCTTCCCAACTTCTGCTACTACTTTAAAGTCCAGCTGTTTTAAATATCTTAATCCTCCGTGTACCAGCTTTGTAGAACGGCTCGATGTACCAGCAGCAAAGTCCTGCATGTCTACTAAAGCTGTCGTCATCCCACGAGTTGTTGCATCCAGCGCAATTCCTGCTCCTGTAATACCGCCGCCGATAACTAATATATCAAAAGACTTCTCTGTTAATTCAGTAATAATTTCGTTTCTTTTCAAGTTAGATAACATTTATTTTTTCCTCCTTATGGACGTAAAAAAGAGACCACGAACAACATTATCCAAAAATAGATAATGTGCCGTGGTCTCTCCGTTTCTCAATACCGTTTATTAACTTGTTTATAGTATAACAGATTTATTTCTATTTGTGTATCTTTACTTACATTTATTATTAAAATACCATTGCCGCTTGAACTGCCTTTTTCCAGCCATCGTATAGCTCATCACGTTTTTCTTGTGCCATATTTGGCTCAAATTGTTGATCTACAGCCCACTGTGATTCAATTTCTTTTTGGCTCTCCCAATAACCGACAGCCAATCCAGCAAGGTATGCTGCGCCAAGTGCTGTTGTTTCATTGATAACTGGTCTTTCTACCAAAACATTTAACAAATCACTTTGAAATTCTAATAGGAAGTTATTTTTGACTACTCCTCCATCAACCCGGAGTGTTTTTAACTCAATGCCCGAATCAACTTCCATGACAGATAATACATCCTTCGTTTGATAAGCAAGTGATTCAATCGTTGCTCTTACAAAGTGCTCTTTACTTGTTCCGCGTGTTAGTCCAAAAACAGATCCCCGTACTTCACTGTTCCAGTATGGTGTACCAAGACCAACGAAGGCTGGAACCACATAAACACCATCAGTTGAGTCCACTCTTCTTGCATATTTCTCACTATCACTTGCTGAATTTAACATTCTCATGCCGTCTTTTAGCCATTGAATAGCTGCACCTGCAATAAAAATACTACCTTCAAGTGCATACTCGACTTTGCCGTTTATTCCCCAAGCGATAGTAGTTAATAATCCATGCTCAGATTCAACAGCTTTTTCACCTGTATTCATCAGCATAAAACAGCCTGTTCCATATGTGCTTTTCCCCATCCCCTTTTCAAAGCAGGCTTGTCCAAACATTGCCGCTTGTTGATCTCCCGCTGCTCCTGCGATAGGAACTTCTTCACCAAAGAAATGATATCCTACTGTATGTGCATAAATTTCAGAGGATGATCGAACCTCCGGCAACATTGAGGATGGGACATTTAGTATTTCCAATAATTCTTCATCCCATTTTAACTCATGAATATTAAACATCAACGTTCTTGAAGCATTACTAAAATCTGTTACATGTGCTTTACCACCGGATAACTTCCAAATAAGCCAAGTGTCAATTGTACCGAATAACAAATTTCCCTCTTCGGCTTTACTTCTCGCCCCTTCTACATTATCCAGTATCCATTTAACTTTTGTACCGGAGAAATAAGGATCAATTAATAGCCCTGTTTTTTTCCGAATGGTCTGCTCATAGCCACCTTGCTTAAGCTCTTCACAAATTCCATTTGTTTGTCTTGACTGCCAAACAATCGCATGATAAACAGGTGCTCCTGTCTCTTTATCCCACACAACCGTTGTTTCACGTTGATTCGTAATTCCTATTCCCTCTATTTGTTCTGCTCTTATATTTGATTCTGATAAGGCAGTTGCTATTACAGCAAGAACTGAACCCCAGATCTCATTGGCATTATGCTCAACCCAACCAGAATGCGGGAAGTATTGTTTGAATTCCTTTTGGGCCGTATGAACAATTTCACCCTTTTTATTAAATATTATCGCCCTTGAGCTTGTTGTACCTTGATCTAATGATAAGATGTATGTTTCCATCAATAATCCTCCTGCAATCTAAGTGAATATTTATCTTTCGGAGTTAAAATTCAATAAAAAAATTTGGTCCATCGCCAAGTCATAATGGCGAAAGCCTTAGTTTTTCTTATACTATCTCCTATAAAAAACTTATCCTTACTGATAGTAAAAAAAAGAAGATTCGGCAGAAAACACCCTATTTTTGGCATTTATCTGTGAATCTCCTAATCTCCGTCACACTTATTAACTTGTATAAAATTATATCTCGTTTATGGAAACGATGTCAATTGGTTTTTAAATTTACTCCTTATAGAACGATTATTCGCTCGTTACTCTCTATCAATCTCTTATAGCTTAATGAGTTCATCAACTTTCACCGGTTGACCAGTGCTAAGAGAGATGTTTCCGGCAATTCCAGTTAAAATCGACATCGCACCATCAACATGTGTAGCCGCACGATTGAATTCATCTTTTACAGGAGTTCCGAAGATATCTTGTAAAAGAATAGGGTCTCCACCTCCGTGTCCGCCTTTTCCTTCAATTACTTCTACTTCATAAGGCTGACCGAACATAGGCATGACCATAATCGATTTTTCTTGAACCTTTCCTTCCTCATCCTTGCTCCCGCCTGAATTAATATATGATTGCTCACGAATACGGACTTCAATTCTACCTTTTGTACCATTGAAGGACACCATATATCCTTCCCATGGAAGATAAGCATTTAAGGAATAATTTAGAATTGCCTTATTCTTATACGTTACCATCACACCTAGTGTATCCTCGATGTTTATTCCATCACCGAATACACTTTGATCTCGTTGATAGCCATCTTCTATTTCTGCATCCAAGTACATAGCCTTTAAATGCGGATTTCCTTCCAAGTCAATTGCGAATGGGTCTTCCTTAGCAAACTTGCTTCCATGTGCACGTTGATAAAATTTGGTTATACCTCTTGATTCAGCATTTTCTCGACCATAAAAACGTAATCCGCCGGCTGCATAAACCGTTTCAGGTGTTGTCCCCAGCCAAAAATTAACCAAATCAAAATGGTGAGTGGATTTATGTACAAGAAGCCCCCCGCTATTCCGCTTATCACGGTGCCATCTGCGGAAGTAGTCTGCACCATGCTGTGTATCCAATGCCCATTCAAAATTGACTGAGTTTACTTGACCAATCACATCATTCATAATAAGTTCTCTAAGCTTTGTGTTATGAGGAGCATAGCGGTAATTGAAGGCTACGCGAACTTCCTTACCAGTTTTATTCACCGTATCAATAATGGCCTGACATTTCTCCGCATCAACCGTCATTGGCTTTTCGGTAACAACATCACACCCAAGTTCCAATGCTTTTATAATGTACGTATGGTGGGTACGGTCAACGGAAGTTACCACCACAGTATCCGGCTTTTCCTTTTCAATCATCTGTTCGAAGTCTGTGTGTAAGTATGTGTTAATTTGAGGATGATCATATCTTTCTTCTAATAAACGGTTCGCATAATCCATTCTCGTTTGATTCAAGTCACAAAAAGCTACCAGCTGACATGTTTCCTTAAAGTCTCGCACAATGGCTCCGTAAAAAAACTCTGCTCTTCCACCTGTACCTACTAATACATATTTTTTCACAATAAAAACTCCTTATCTATTAATTTTATATGTCATTTCACTTTATTACTTCTGCTAGATTTTCATGCTACTCGTCTTTCGATTTTTACAATTTAATTGTTTTTGTCATAAGTTCATTCCAGTTCGTTCACATTTTTTAATGTGTGTGTGTCATAATCAAATGATTTTCCTTCTAATAGGCCAATTAATGTGTTCGTAACTTTGATTTCAATTTCATTTTCTCCAAGCTGAAGAATCGATGTTGGTCCTTCCCATTGATAAGGTGTCCAAGCTCTGACTCCAAGGGAATAGCCATTTACTATAACTTCTAGACAGTCATGAAAATTCCTATCTAAGTCACTCAAATGAAGAGTGAAATATTCAGTTATTGGAATATTTTCTAAAGATTCCTTCCGCTTCAATAATGTCTTTCCTGCGTAATAGGGATGCTGCAGAAGTGGTCCATGCTGAATAGGCGTCGATGTGTTTTGTTCAATTTTCGTCATGACTGGACGAGCATTTGAATCGAAAGTGACGCCAAAATGACCAAGTAAGTACAACGGATCAACTACTCCGTCAGCATCATGATGAAGTGTGACGTTAACTCGAAGTGTATTTTGACCCTTTTGCAGAAGGGCGGTAATATCACATGTTTGATTACGATGATCATATACGAACTGATTCTTAAACTCAGATACAGCCGTATTGTTTATCAATATTTGATACTCACCCGAAATTGCTTCTTGATCCATTAATAAAAAACAATAACCTGGCAGATACTCAATTTCAAAGACCTTTTCATAAGTACATGAAAGTGGGTATTTGACATTCATTTTCATAGGTGTACCAAATACTTGATGAAAAGCTAATGGAAGATTTTGCTGCTCAGAAAAATCTGCACATTGATCGATAAAGGTTTTTACGTGTACCTCTGAACCGGAATTAGTATATTGCGCTTCTTGATCACTTTTCACCTTTAGCTCAAACGTATCAAATCGTATAATATTATCTTGCAAGGGCTTCATTTGCCATGCTTCATTTGCTTTTACATTCCAAATGAATTGATCATTTCCTCTCTTTGTTTCTGCCTCATTTCCGTTTTTAATTCTAGTAATTTGAATTAAATGAGATTGGAATGGACTGAAATGTAATGAAACTTTTATGCTCTCTTCTTCCGTTTCCGCATGAAGCATATCAATTTGACCAGTTTCCAAATTTAATGCTTGAAACATATAATCATCCCCCTCGTCTAATGAATGATAATAAAGGGATGCTTTATGCTCTCCACCTTCTTGGTTACTCATAAACACAAGAATTGAATCATCCTGCAGAATTCTTTTTTCAACAAGAAAGCTTTTACTCTTATTCGCCGGTTCAAAAAGAATCTTCTCATGTAGAAACTCATTTAATAGAGTAAGCAGTGTTTGCACTTGTATTTCGTTCTTTGGTATAAAATAAGCATTGCCATTGCCTTTTATCCATTTTTCAGATTCAATAGATTGTGATTCCTCCGTGAAATAAAAAGTTTCCGTATTTTTTTCCAAGCCAAAAGCGTTCAGAATCTCAACAAATTGAAAATCATCTTGAATTCGTTCAAATGGAAGCAACCCATTGGCTATGACAATTCCATCATGATCAAGAAATTCCTTGATTTTTTCCCATGCTTTCATTTCAATATTAGAAAGTGGCGGTAGAATAAGAACTGAGTATTCTGCATTTCCAAGCTTTATTTTCCCATCTTCTACAACCGCTTCAGCTAGTAATTCCGGGTCTAAGTGATCATAATCTTTATGATGCAGTGTTAGTTGCTGACATAGTGTGGTCCAATCCTTTTTCAGCTTATTTAATCTATTTTCTTCTTCCTTCTCATCTCCACTATAATGAAAGCTGTGGAACGGGTTCCCCAAATGTGTCCATAAACTTGTTGTCGGATCAAGAACAGCAATGTTTCTCATGGGTTTACCGCAGCTCATTACATATCCAAGTCGTCCTGCGTAATCTCCTAACAAACGAAAGTGCTCCCAGTATGGATTTTGAAGAAATTGTGATGGTGGCGCATCATGCTTTTTCAATCCGTCTAATGTATAGAAAAAAGCATGGAAATTATAGAAATTAATTCCGAATGCTGCTAATCGATCTAACATCCACTTAGCATCCTGAAGTGTCATTGACCAACCAATACTATGGAAACATTCAATTAAGATACGTTCTCTTCCAAGCTGATTAGCAAGGGAACTGACTAATTTTGGATTTGCTCTAAAGCTTGTTCCATATTCATCCAGAATCCACTGTAAAGACCTGCCAAGCTTTTCATGAGCACTATCACCACCTGGTACATGGCTATAAGCTTGAGAGGTCATTCGAACAGACGGTACTTCTGCAACATATTGAATACCATGTTCTTCACACCAATCATGAATTTGCTTGTGATACGTTTTTCTTAATAAAAGATGGATTGATTGAAAATAATCATAGCGAACCTTAGCTGTTTCATCTGTTTGATCATCAATAAGAGCATGTAAATAATCTTTTAGATCATAGCCCTTTGTTTGTTTGAAAAAGGTTAGGAGCTGAGTACTCCAGGGGATTTTCCCCAATAAACCTGTTTCATCTGTAAACATGCCTTTTACCGTCTGACCAAATTCCTCACCTAGTTTCTTTGCATAGCGATTATGGGTCAAATTAATAAATGTTTTTATCGCCTCTTCATGACATGGATCAACAAAAGTTCCATAATACTTAAAATCATCAATTTCCACTTCTAAGAAACAATGAATCTCCCATTTACCTTTAGGAGCCTGCCAGTTTAATTTTTTCCGAGTTTGATAAGTAAAATAGCGTTTTTGATTGTAAGCTGTTAAACCGGTCTTTTGAAACACCTGTTCTGCCTGATAATTCCCGATATAATCTTCAATATTACAAGCTTGATCCCAGTGCCGCTTTCCTGTTGTCGGATCTATCGGAACAGCTCTAGCAGATAAAATTCGGCCCCATGGTAAATCAAGGCTGCAGGACTCTTCTCCCTCTACCTTTATATCTTTATGGACAAGTTGATATTGTTTGGCTTCCGGATGCTCTAATGTAACCTCTCCACCAGCTATTCCACTTGGATATGGATATTCATCATATAACCACACCTCAAGTTGAAATTTTTTCGCTGTTTCAACTGCAAACCTCACTTTTTCAAACCACTCTTCAGACAGGTAAGGAATCGTTAAACCTTGTCGTGGACATATAAAAAACCCGCCTACTCCTTTATCTGCCATTTCCTTAATCTGATGTTCTATTTCACTTTCTTCCATCTCACCGTTCCAAAACCAAAAAGGCTGAACACGGTAGGAAGACTTCGGGTTGAGAAAGTCTTGTTTCGTAAACACTGGATTACCTAACTTCGTTGGCACATTAGACATTGGTGATCCTCCTTCTCTTTTGCTCTTTACTATACAATTTGGTAGCGTTTCCATCAATCATACATTTTTTCTTATCAATAGGACTTTTTTATGAAAGTTGCACTTTTTTCAATAGAATAAAGTGCGGGAAATTCATCCCCCTACTCGCTTTTTATCCAACTTGATCTCTTTTCATTTCACGATATTGCCCGGGTGTATACCCCTCATGCTTTTTAAATAGTCTGTTAAAGTAACTATTTTTATAGCCGATTGTTTCTGCAATTTCATTAATTTTCATATCTGTATGAACAAGAAGTTCTTTTGCTTTCGATAAGCGTATATTCGTTAGATAATCAATAAAATTCAACCCTACTATATCTTTAAATACCTTACTAAGAAGTGAAGGACTCAAATTCACGTGATCTGCGCAGTAGTCCAATGAAATATCTTCCATATACTTCTCCTGAAGTAAAAATGTCACTTTTTCAATTAATTGTTTCATTCGTTCATCTTGTTTTCGAGAGAGTTGTTCAAGCAGTGGTAGTATAACCTCATGTTTAAACCATAACTCCACTTCATCAGGCTCACGAATCTGACCAAGCTGCTCATATAAATTGGCTCTTTCAAATACCGTATTCAGCATAAGACCTGATTGCATTTCAACCTCTACGATTCTTCCTAATAATTGATACATTCCTTGTTTCATAACCGCTTCATTTACATTAGAAAGGATTTGGACAAACTTATTCAAATGCGACATTGTATCCTGTTCCATTCTTAAACGAATAGAGTGGATGATTTCCTTTTCTACATCAAATGGGTACTCAAACTGAATTGACTTGTCCAATAATTCCAAGTTTTCAATTTCAATTATCTGATTTCTCTCCTGCAGATTACGGAAGCTTAGTGATATTTTTGTTTCCTCGAAAATATTCGGAATAGCCTTCACTGTATCTGCCATTCTTCCAATACAAATTGACACATCCATTTGTGTTGTATGGTTAATTCCACTAATGATCTTATGAATTAATTCATTCATTTTCTTTGTTACTTCACTCTTGTCCATGTTTCCAGGTATAAAGAACAAAACACATAAAGAAAGGTCATGAAAATTAATGACACTAGTATCAATATCGATTTCCTGTAATACATCTTCTACACTATTAGCTGCAACAAATGTAAGCAGACCCTCATCATCTTTTTCGGTATCTTCTAATCTACCGTATCCAAATAACTGGATAAAAATCGGCAAATATCTGTATCCATCTTGCTTCCAGCCGAATTTCTGCATACGTTCCTTTAGCTCAGATTCACTTAACGAATAAAGATATCCATGAATAAGCTGCAAAAGAAATCCTTCTCGCATATAAGGCAGCTGTGATTCTAATTGTGTTTTTAGTGTACGGCTTTCCTTTGAGAGGTTATTCCATTTTTCCTCAATTAATTCAAACTCATTATTGACGTTTGGAAGGGGATGTTCATGTTTATGTTCATTTAATTTCTGGAGTAATTGATCAAGTGGTGAATATAGTCGTTTAGAAACAATAATTGATAAAATAATAGCAATGATGAGTATTCCAAAACTTACGCCAATCATCCATTTTGAAACGATAAGAACAGGTGCTGTAATGGTTGATAATGGTGCAGCTGATGCGTAAATCCACGTTTTTCCTAACCGGGTGAAGGTTTCATATGTGACAGAATAAGTAGATTGATTCCATTCAAATAAGAATGTGTCTGTTGAATTTTTAAGAGTTTTTATTTCTTTAAGAATAGCTTGATCCATCCCAGAAGGTTCCATTCTACTGCTGTTACCAAACAGCCATTGACCCTTGTCTGTTAATAAAAATGCAGTTCCTTCTTCATAGGGAGCCCTCAATAAATTCGCCATCTTTGCCTTATTTAACGAAACGATAATGGCTCCATAAGGCTGTTCAACACCGCCTGGTATTTTATGTACCAGCCTTAAAGGCGAGTATTCCTGATCTTCACTTTTTATCCAATACAGTGTACGTTCTCCTTTAACAAAATGATCAAAAGCATTGATTTGCTCTGCTTGTACTAAATGTCTGTATCTGTCCTTTGTGAAAACTAATGGCGTTGGTTTGTTAATATATAGTTCGACTTGATCAATAAGGTGGTTTGACCCCTCCATAATTAGAAGAGATTGATATAATTCATGAATCTCTTTATACTTAATAGCCAAATCTATTTCTTGATAATTTTCCTTAAAGGTGGAGTCTACTGCCCAATGAGCCACTAATTCTTCAACATATGAAAACTGTTCTTCAATTGTTTTCATTGTGCTATATAAATGGTTTTCATGAATTTTCTTTAGTTCACCTTCAATATGCGCTTTGCTAATAACAAACATAACAAAGCCTATTATCATACCTGGTAAACTAGCTAGAATTAATAGTGTAATTAAATTTTTTTGATAATAGCTTTTTGATCGGAAATTTATAACTTGATGTAACAGCCCCTTCAGTTTTTTCAATGTTCAACCCTCCCTTAAATGTAAGCACTTACATAAAATTCAGTGTATCACATAATCAGAATTTTCTTAATACAAAAAAGAGAGGTTTTGCCTACACAAAGCAGTGAAAACCTCTCTTTCTTTCCATTATCTTTCTTTGTAAGATTGATTCATTTCTTCTGTTAGCTTAATAAAGTTTTGATCAGCCTTAAGTTCAGTTACAAAAGAATCCCACGCACTTATGGACTCTCTGCCTAAGATAATCTTTGTTTTTAAGTCCATTATTTTTTTCGTTAATTCAGGTAAGTACGTTTGACCTGTTTCAGAATACAACCCAATGCTTACATCTGCAACACTGTTCTTAGCTCGTTCATCTTGAACTTCTGCGTAAAATTTCTGCACTTCTTCCGGGAATGTTGGTTTTACTGTACTAGCATATGGATCAGATACGTACAGTATTTGATTAAAGTCTGCCACTGCATCCTTAACCATTTTTTCTGTATCAACAACCACTTCACCGTTTTCAACCTTGTGGTGGACTCCCTCTATTCCCTGTTTATGAAGAGAAAATACATCTTCTTCCACCCAACGATCCAACATAGCTAAGATTTTCTTCATTTTTTCTTCTGGAACACTTTTAGGAATTGCATTCATACCTGAGAATCCTGCACCTTTCGGGTTATAATCATTGATACTAGTAACAGGATATAGATTCATAAAATCAAAACTTTCTACGATTTTAGAGAGCGGATCAAAGTTCTCTTGCATCGCTCCAGTTTTTTCACTGACTATACCTGCTTTATTCCCTTGAAACATTTCTTTTACTTGTGAGATCTGCATAGAAGCAAAATCCTCTGGAATTAGTTTTTCTTTATATGCACGTGCTAAAAATTCAAGTGCATCTTTCATTTCCGGCAGAGTTGCTGTATGAACGAGCTCGCCATCGACCTCTTTCCAATTTCCTGTAGCTCCAGTAAAGATCCCTTCAAAGTTTCCTAAACTTCCCATATCAGTTGGATTAATTTGACCTGCAATCCCAATTGTATCATCTTTTCCATTTTGGTCAGGATCTTCCTGTGTAAACGCCTTCATAACCTCATATAATTCATCGGACGTCGTTGGAACGTCTAATCCTACATTATCCAACCAATCTTTCCGAAGAACAAAGAATGTTTCTCCATCAGTTGGTCTAGGGCGAGGTATACCAAAATTTCCTCCATTCATTTTTGTTAAGTCCCAAGCAATTGGATCGATTGTTTTATTTAGATTTGGATAATCTTTGATATAAGGTGAAACATCCCAAAAAGCACCTTGCTCTGCAGCTTGTCGAAAGACTGGTTGAAAGGGATCTGGAATTAACAATAAGTCAGGTAAATCTCCAGATGCCAACATAACATTCAGTTTATCTCCATAGTTATTTGCTGACACCCATTCGATATTTAACTTCGTGTTTGTCGCTTTCTCAATCTCTTTTTTCACTTCACTGTCATCAGATGGCGGTGTTGGATTAAAAAAGTGACTCATTACACGAATCTCAGTCGGACCCTCTCCCCCACTCTCTTCAGTCGATGATTTTTTCTCTGAAGAACATGCTGTCAAAATCATTGAGAATACTAGTGTAAGGACTAATAGCAAATTCACCTTTCTTTTTCCCATCTTTTGTCTCCCCTTTTTACATTTTTTTATGAATAAGATTTTAATATATAAAATCCAGTTCACTCCTTAATCGAACCAATCATTACCCCTTTTGCAAAATGCTTTTGTAAAAATGGATATACCAGCAAAATTGGTGTAATCGCGATAATAACAGCTGCCATTTTCAACGTCTGACTTGGTGGTGGCTGAACAAGTGGATCCACATCACCAAGACTGCTAGTCGAAGCGTCAATCAGCATATTTTGCAGCAAGACCTGAATCGGCCATTTACTAGAGTCATTTAAATAAAGTAAAGCATTAAAATATTGATTCCAATACGCTACAGCGAAGAATAAACCAAATGCCGCAATGGCCGGAAGTGAAAGTGGCAGAACAATTTTAAAAAAAGCTGAAATCTCATTACATCCATCAATAGTCGCTGCTTCTACCAATGTTTCAGGAATTGAATCAAAGAAACCCTTCATCAAAATAACATACCAACCGCTCGATAACGATACTAAGATGACAGACCAGATATTATTTAACAATCCCAGCTCTTTTACGAGTAGATAATTCGGGATTATCCCCGGATTAAAAAGAATCGTAAATAAAATGAATAGTAGAATGATTCGTCTTCCACGAAATCTTTTTCGTGACAGTGCATAAGCCAACGTCGATGTAATGAGCAAACTAACAAATGTACCAACAACAGCTAAAAATGTACTAATTCCTATTGAGTTAAGAAATGCATCTGTTGATAGCAAATATTTATAAGATGCTAAAGACCAATTCTCTGGAAAAAGAACAAGGTTCTTTTGGATATACTCTGTTGGATCTGTAAACGAAACGACAAACACATAATAAATTGGGAAAAGACTAATCAACGCAACGACAGCAAGAATTACGATATTGCATACATTAAAAATCCGATCTCCTCTAGAAGACTTCATCAAAGCACCCCCTTAATAAATACCTTCTTCTCCAAATTTCTTTGCCAAATGATTCGCACCTACAACCAAAATCAACCCAACCAATGATTTAAATAACCCGATTGCAGTACTATAGCTAAATTGTCCTTGTTGAATACCAACTCGATATACATAAGTATCAAATACTTCCGCTACCTCTGCTACAGCTCCGTTATACATAAGGAAAACTTGTTCAAAGCCTACCTCCATAATATCGCCTAATCGTAATATGAGAAGAATTAAAATGACATTTCGAATCGCCGGTAATGTCACATGCCATATTTGCTGAAATCGATTTGCTCCATCCATTTTCGCCGCTTCATAAAGTTGGGTATTCACTCCGGCAATCGCTGCTAAGAAAATAATCGTGCCCCATCCAACTTCCTTCCATATTGACTGTGACGTTAACATTAACCAAAAGGTATTAGGGTTCGTCAAAAATTGAACTTTTTCAAAGCCGAAAAAGACAAGAATCTGATTAATAAGCCCTTCTGATTGTGATAGCATCATAAACGTCAATGTCGCGATAATAACCCACGATAAAAAATGCGGTAAATAAATAATGGATTGAACGGTTCTTTTGTAAAATTGACTTTTTAATTCATTAAGCATGATTGCCAAAATAATTGGCAACGGAAAAAACAATAGTAAATTTAAAAAGCTAATAGCCAGCGTATTTCGAAAAATCAACCAAAAGTCTGGATTTGCAAAAAGTGTTTGAAAGTGCTTAACCCCCACCCACTCGCTCTCCGCAAACCCCAGATAAGGTGAATAATCCTGGAAAGCAATTGCTATCCCCAGCATTGGTACGTATTTAATTACAAGAAAGTAAATGATTCCCGGTAATGCCAGAAGGTATAAATACTTATCTTTTGCCAGTAGTTTATAGAGACTTCTTATCTTCGCCTCTTTTTTGTAAACGGTTACTTTTTGTTGTAGATCAATTTCTCTTTCCAATTCGACACCTTCCTTCTTTTTGTGAAATTCAACCTGCTCTTTCATATTTGATTAATTCAACGGTATTTCACCCCCGCATTTCCTGCAATGAGACTTTTTATTTTTTACGAGAATTTTATGGATTGTACTTTTTCGTTCTTATTGACTTTTTTTGAGAGAGCTAGTGTTGTAAGGGGATAAGGTTGTTTTTAAGGTTTGCTCTTGATAATATCGATAGTTCATTATTAACAGCCCAGAGGTGAAATTTTATGAAAATGACTATTCACAGTCACTTTCAGTCGAAGAAATGGTGAACGAAATTCATTCAAATTCACAAAAGGTGACAGATAGAATGAAAAATACGAAAAAGATCGTGGAACAATCAACAGCTAATCTATATAACGTATCTTCTTTTGTTGAAGAACAAAACATGACAATGGAAGAAGTAAGTTCATCTGCAGAACTATTGAGTCAAATGGCAGAAGATTTGCATAAAGCTGTCAGTTATTTTAAAGCATAGTGAAAAAAGCATCCATCCGGATGCTTTTTTCACTATGCTAACTAGTTATATGATTTATGATTGTGCATGTTTCTTAATAAAGAAAGACAAAACTACATTAATGACAGCTAATTTTAAGCTGATTGTAAAGACAAAAGATGAACCTGAAGCAGCTGCTTGAGCCGATTCATTTGCAACCGTATCTATATAATTATTTTGCTGTTCGGATACAATTGGGTTGACTGAAATCCTGCTGGAAACTACATATAGAAACAACTCTTTCTCTCTATTTAAAAATCAAGCGCATTATATTCAAGACCTAAAGGCAATGCCGTTGGACGTTCAATATTAGTTGCTAACTTAACGTGTTGTTCCTTACTCGAGGATTCGAAAACACCTAACATCACATCAAGAACATGTGCAGCCAATTCTCCGGATGCTCGATGGGGCCTTTCAGACATGATCGCATATGCCATGTCAGCCAACCCGATTCCTCTGCTGTCTTCTGTAAATCCATGAGTGTAGGGAATTTCTTTGACTTGGCCATTTTTTTGAAGTAATGTAATACTTCCATTAAAGAAGTTAGGATCATTTGCATATAAAATAGCATCGGTTCCGTAAATTTCAAATCGTGGTGTATAGCCAAAGCTTTCTTTTGCTGCATGTAAACTAGCAATCACACCGTTTGCAAGATCAAGTGTCGCAGAAACATTCATTGGAGCAGTGACTGGCACTGTTTCTCCATAGCGAGGTGATTCGGGATTTGTCACAGTTACTTTCTGGTGTAGCTGCTGAACTGAGCCAGTTACTCTTTTGATCGGACCTAATAAAGATACGAGTGCAGTTATGTAGTAGGGGCACATATCAAACAGTGGATCTCCACCTAGTTTTAAAAAGTTTTGGAAGTTTGGATGCATGCCATCAGAAGCACTACCCATTAAAATAAGTCCTGTTGCAGCATACGGGGTGCCGATCCATCCATCATCAATAATCTTACGACAAGTTTGGAGACCACCTCCGAGAAACGTATCAGGGGCACATCCGACTCTTAACCCCTTTTCATTTGCTAGTGCTAATACTTCATTCGCATCTTCTCTAGTCAATGCAAATGGTTTTTCTGTATAAACGTGCTTACCATTTTGAAGCGCTCTCAAATTAATTTCTGCATGTGCGACAGGTGCAGTGAGATTCAACACGATTTCCACATTAGAATCTGTCAAAAGTTCATCAACACTGCATACTTTTGGTATTCTGAATTCTTCCGCCTTTTTCCGCGCAAGCTCTTCTACTAAATCAGCACAAGCCACTACCTCTAAAATGTGACGGAAAGTAGTCGTACAGTTTTTAAGGTAAATAGTACTGATTTGTCCACATCCAATTAAGCCAATCTTTATTTTTCTCACGTTACTCACCTCTTCTTTGATTGCTTACTTTTCAAAATGATTATTTATTTAATAATGTACTAATAATTCTGTTGTAAATTCCTGCATGCCAGGAGAAAACACCATAGACTCCATTACGATTTGAGAACACTCTTTATCTTAAACTTCATCCTTCCAACTTATTTTTCTATTAATTTATTATATAATCTTAGAACTTCACGGAGTCACGATCTGCTTCTTTTCAAACACCTTTTTACTAATTTGAAAAATAAAATAACAACCCATACTAAAGCTGATGAATATTGTCATCGGCTGCCATATAAATAGAAGGAAAATACCGATCATAACCCCAATTCCCAGCAAACTTCTCGGGAGAAACCCCATCGCTAGGAAAAAGGAGTTTTTCACAATATCCAGCACACGTAAGTCGTAATGAACCATCACTGGAAACAGAAAAACAGTCGTTAATAACATTAGCCCGCTAAATAAAATAACAAATGGAAACAGTACAAATTTAATAGACTCAATCTCGAGGAGTAAAACAAAATTCATATATAAGACAAGCGCAAAAAACGACCAAAGCACACCAATAATAAAGCTTTGTTTCAAGTTATCTTTGAAGTGTTTAAAGAAGGCTTTGAAGACAGATTCATCATGATGAAGAATCCATTGTCGACTAACTGCAAACATTGCTGCTGTTGCAGGAAAAATTGTTACAACTGGTAAACAAGCTAGTAACCAGATGAGATTGAGTAAAAAGAAGTTTGTGAGAATCTCTAAAACTCGAAAAAACTTACCGTTCATAAAGTTCATTCTTTCACCCCATTTAGTTGGAACAGCCTTAGGTTTGAGACACTAAGGACAGTTCCACTTAATTTCTTCCAATTTAACTATTCATTTGTCATACTGACATCTTTCTTTCCCTAGTTTACCTATGATTTTTGCAACTTCAGAAGGTTTTTTTGCAGAGCTGACACATTTTTTTGCAACTTTTCTCACTTTCTTGCAAACTACCATAGCTTTTTTGCAAATTCCCATTCTATTTTTGCAGACCGCAAAAATTAGCTGCTTTTCGGATTTACCAGGACGATTCGGCCATCCTCGAGCTCAACACGTAGCTTATTCGAGTCACCTAGTTCAATCGATTCTAAGTAATCCCTCGGGATCTGAATTCTGCCTGCACGATCAATTACAGCCAATTCTTCATGAGTTTCCTCGTCTTGAACAGCTTCCTGAAATTGTTCTTCAACATACGTTTTCCGCAAGATTTCACTAGACGTTTTTCCATCTCTTATCGCAACAACACGATCAAGCTTTTTGGTTAGTTCTGTATCATGGGATACAATGACAATCGTCTTTTTAAGAGATCGATTCAATTCTCGAAAAACACCTAGGACAACATCGGCTGTTTTGCTATCTACACTACCTGTTGGTTCATCAGCCAGCAACAACTTTGGATCATTAGCAAGCGCAATGGCAATCGCAACACGCTGCTGCTCTCCACCTGAAAGCATTGTAAGTTTGTTGTTATAACGGTGCCCCATCCCAACCAATTCCAGCAATTCCTTTGCACGTTCGCGTTTATGTCGGCCTTTTAATAACATGGGCAGTTCTACATTTTCAATAGCGGTTAAGTATGGAATGATATTACGTGCATTGTTTTGCCAAACAAAACCGACTGTTTCAAGCTTATAGCTGACAAGTTCTTTCGTTTGTAAGCGCAATAGATCTTTTCCATCAACCAAGCATTTGCCAGCAGTTGGCCTGTCTAATCCACCTAGCATATTTAATAGCGTTGATTTTCCGCTGCCACTGCTTCCGATGATGCCCATTAGCTCGCCTTCTTCAACCTCTAAATCCAGGCCTTGAAGCGCCATTACTTCATTTTCTTCATCAACTTTATATATTTTGATTAAATCTTTGCACACTATCATGTTAATCCTCACCTAACTTAATCGCTTGATAGATTTTGATTTTCTTTACAAGAAGAACTAATATCGTCAAACCTGCTGATAGCATTAAAGCGACAAAAAGATAAATTTTCCTCTCATCACTTGGATCAAAAATCACTTGAAAGGGCAGCTGTTGTTCCATTGAAAGGTGAAACAAAGGAACAAACAAAACACTTGTTATACCGCCAATAATGATTCCTATGAAAGAAGCAAATCCGGATGTTAAAACCTGTTCAAACAAAAGAATGCCTATTAATTTCTTTAAAGGTATTCCCATTGCTCGGAATACACCATATTGGAGAACACGTGATTTAATGGTTAAAATCCAGAATAATAAAAACCCGATAAAGGCGATAATGATTGACACGATAAATCCTAATGATAAAGTTCCGTTTAACCCTAGTAGAAAAGCTCCATTTTTTAGCTCTACAAGGTCTGGATGAACATCACTCATCATGATAATAGGGTCCTTCGTTTCATCAAGAGATTGATATAAATCTTTTCTAGACGCATCCTTTTTTACCTTTAACCAAACTTCATAAGGCTCTAATCCCATCGCATTTTGCACATAAGGTAAATTCGCTACAATTAATGCCGGTGCTTCCTCGTCTTCTTCTTTTTTCTCAGGTAGAAAACTCGGCCAGTAATCAATGATTCCATACACAACAACCTCCATGGTGTTCGTGTAATCTCCTTCAACCTTAATGTAATCTCCTTCTTTTACTCCTAATGCTTTTGAAACTGATCTTGAGATAAGGACTGAGCTTTGTTCCTGTGATAGCAGATTCAAATATTCATACCAATGATGTGGAAGAAGATTCGGACTAAACCAAGCTGTTTGCGCAAACTCCTTTGGTTCAATTCCCATTACTTGAAAGGAGAAAAGTGCTTTCCCTTTTGCTTCTGCTCTGATTCCATCAAATTTTAATACCTTTGCGGCATGCTCGACTTCCTTCATCTTTAAAAATGGTTCAAAGGAAGGCTCGGAGTAAACAAGTTGAGTTTCTGTGACGAGCGTTTCGTTCTCCTCTGACGGTTCCCCTTCTTGTTCTGTCACCTGTTCTCCTGAAGTCACAGAAGGAGAGACTGAACTCGCTGCCACTTCATTGCTCGGCCATTTTACATCAATCGTTACATCAGCTCCGTTTTCATAACGAATTTGCTGTTCAAAATTTTCATTTAGTGTACGGGCAGCACTTGCACTGAAAATGCCAATCCCAATTGTCATCATTAAAAACAGCATGAGAAATTGATATTGATTAAACGAACGACCTACTTGGATAAAGGTACTATAAAGTGATAAATTCCAATATCTTTTCCCAAGCTTATACACCCCAGCCAGTAGAAGTGGATATAGATGTAGAATCAGCAGTCCCAAACCAATCACAAAAAGCGCCGGGATAAAAAATAAAATAGGATCAACAGAATAATCTTGGCTAACGGCTGGCTGCCTAGTATTAAATACAAACAATCCGTATATTGAGATACCTATTAAGGCAAGACCGAGTACTAATATTGACCATCTTGTTTTCGTTACAGCTTTTGTCATATTTTGCTTTTGGTGAACAATGCTTTGATTAGATCCTTGAAAAACTGGGATCATGACCATAAATACCGAAGATATAACAGCTACTGCAGCATATAGATAAGATTCATAGCCTAAACTGACAGGCAAGGCTTCTCTTTGAACAAATTGCAGAAAACCATTTGTCCCCCCCAATATTTTACAAAGTAACATTCCAAAATAAGGACCGATTAAAAATGCTAGACCTGCTAAAATGCCAAGCTCAATTAAGTAGATTTTCATAATTTGAAACCTTGTAGCACCACGGCTTGATAAGACGGCGATTTCTGTTAATTGTCTGTTCACAATTAATCTCGATACCATAAACAGGTACAAAGCAAGCATCACAAGGACAGGAACATGCAATGACCATAGCATGGTTTTTAATTGTTCCTCTTTCTTTTCATAAGAAGACAAAATATCTGAAATTGGGAATTGAACCATCACAGGTGTATCCACAACATCACTTACGTCTGCCTTCACTTTATCTTTTAATTGAAGCAAGGAAGGGATGTGCTCATTCATAATCGCATAATAATCAAACGCTGAAAAAAAACGTGCAGATGAAAGAAGCTCTTTTTTAAAAAACACCTCTCGATATGTGTCTTCTAAAACGATAAAGTCGTCTGTATAGCGTTCAGGTGGAATCGACCAATACGGATCATTCTTATTTTCTGCCTGAAACGTCCCTACTGGCTTAACTGTTAATTCAAGATCTCCCTCCACCGCAATTAAGGGGGTATTTAAAACAATTCCCCTCTTTTGTAAAGTTGTTTCCGGAACGATAACTTCAATAATTCCATCTTCACTTTTTTCAGCAGGCATGCGACCATCTGTGATCGTAATATGCTTTTCAACATCAGTTAAACCAACAAATCTCCCATGTTTATCGGTTTCCGTTTTATTTTCATTAAAAATATCAAATGGAACTGAACTTAATATGGTTTTATTCGCTAAAAGCGGAAGATCGGTGTTGCTAATAATTTGCTTATTAATGTCAGCAATCTTTTTCGTTGCTTCTACAGAATTCTGATCTTTTTCAAAAGTAGTGATATATGAAAATTCCCCGGGAAAGTGATTTTTATCAATTTGATGTTGCTCTAGTTCCTTTACTAATAGCTTGTGAAGAACACTTGAGGTATAGGTGGGTATACTTGAAACAAGCGAGACTGTGATAAATAAACCAAGAAATAAACTACAAGTCAGCCATTTATTATTCCACATTTTTTGAAAGATAATTTTTAAGAGTGCCACTTAGTCTCCCCCCTTTACTTCAAAATAACAGTGTCCCCTTCAGCCAATCCGCTGACCACCTCAACCTCAGTTGCTGAAACAAGACCACTATCAATGTCTACTTCACGCTTGGCATCACCTTCTAAAACTTGGACATACGTTCGACCGGCTAAACTTCTCAATGCACCTTTAGGAATGATCAAAACATCATTCGCTTTAGCCGTAATGACATCAAAATCGACCGAGTCACCCACATTTACTTCTTTCGGTAATTTATCAACAGTCATAAAGATACTCCGTTGATATAAATCAGGATTTTCTTCTAATTTTTCACGTGGAACTTCCGAAGGTGTTTGAACAACTTTTCCGTTGACTGTTTTACCATTTGTTTCCACCTTTACATCCATACCAATCTTCGTTTCATTTAATTCATTGGCACTTGTTGCTGTGTAAATAAGTTGAAGCTTTGATGTGTCAGCCACCTGAACCACAGGCTGAAAGGCATCAATCATATCACCAGCTTTTTTCTCTTCAATAAATGTGACAATCCCATTTAGCGGAGAAAGAATTTTCGTTTTATCAATTTCGCTTTTTAATTTTTCAATTTGAATGGTAAGACTATCAACATCTAATTCTGCTAAATCAATCGTATAAGAATCAGCACCTTGTTTTGCTTGCTTAAGTCGAATTTCTGCCTTTTTTAATTCTATTTCTGCAAGCTCCAATTCAAATGTAAGACTTCCAGAATCAAGCTCAGCGATTAGTTGATTTTCCTTTACAGCATCCCCTTTTTTCACATGTATCTTTTTTAAACGACCGCTCGATTGTGTAAACGAAAGTGGTTCATTCTCAAGTGGGGTTACCGTGGCAAGCCCTTTTACATGCTTAACTAACTCTCCTTTTTTAACCTCAACTGTATCATATTCAATTTCTGCAGGCTCAACTAATGGAGGAGCAAGAACTTGTTCTTCTTTTGGAAGAAGAGAGCATGCTGATAGCGGAACTATAAGTGCAAATGCTAGTAAAGGATGTGTCATATATCGGTTGCTTTTAAATGGTTTCAATTCTTCCATCCTCCAATGTATAGACTTTATCAAGCATTTCCATCACAGCTGGGTCATGTGTTGTCATAATCATTGTCATGTTTTTTGTTTTTACTAATCCTTTAAATGCTTGAATAATATGAAAAGCCATTGAGCTATTTAATTCTGCTGTTGGTTCATCAGCAAGAATGAGTGGTGCTTCAACAGAAATAGCACGGGCAATGGCAACACGTTGCTGCTCTCCACCAGAAAGCTCGAATGGTCGATGTTTCGCTCGATTTGTTAATCCTACTAATTCAATCGCATCTTTTACTCTTATTTTCCATTCTCCTCTTGGAACACCTGCAACTCTAAGCCCAAATTCAATATTTTCTTCAACTGTCATCAGTGGAACAAGTCCATGCGACTGAAAAATAAACCCAAGCTTTGTTCTCCGATATTCTGATTGCTGCTTTTCACTTAAGTGACTTAATGGCTGACCCTGAAAGTAGATTTCTCCGTTTGTTGGTCGATCAAGGGCACCAATTAAATTTAAAATCGTTGTTTTACCGGACCCGGATCTTCCTTTTAGGGCAATTACTTGGTTTTCGTTTATTGATAGATTAATCCCCTTTAACACTTGTACCTGACGATTTCCACTTCCATAGTATTTTTCCACTTCTTTCATATGTATAACTGCTTCGATAGCTTCCACCCCCCCTGATTAAATAGAAAAAAAGAAAGAGGAAAAGAGCTGAAGACTCTTTTCCTATTATTTGACTGATCCCTCGGTTAAACCGGCGATAAATTGCTTACTGAACATTAAGAACACGATCAAAATTGGAAGCGTCGCCATAAATGTTCCGGCTAAAATCATCGCATAGTCTTGATAATAAGCACCGTTTAATGTCCGTAAGGCAATTTGAATCGTATGAACACTTCGATCTTTTAACACAACTAACGGCCATAAGAAATCGTTCCATACATTCATGAATGTGATTAAACCTAATGTAGCGACTGCTGGTCGTACAGATGGAAGGACAACAGCGTAATATAGCTTAAAATTTGAACAACCATCAATTCTACCAGCATCTAAAAGCTCATTTGGAATCGTCGCTCCTATATACTGCCTCATCCAAAATACACCAAACGCATTAACCACTGCAGGAACAATTACAGCATTTAGACTATCAATCCAGCCTAACTTTGCCATAATCATATAGGACGGAATAATTCCTAATTGTGCAGGTACCATCATCGTGGCAATGATAAATACAAATAGCCAATTTTTCCCTTTAAACTCTAACTTTGCAAATGCAAATCCTGCTAATGAACAGAAGAATAAAACTGCCACTGTAATAACAGTAGATGTGATAACAGAGTTCATGATAGCCTTAAAGAAATCAATATTTATAAACACATTCTGAGCGTTCTGAAAGAAATTAGCACCCGGTAAAAATGCGGGTGGGAATTTATTAATTGCCGACGTATGATTTGATCCTATGACAAACATCCAATAAAAAGGAAAAATTGATAAAAATGATATGGCGATTAACATAAGATAAGTTAAGATTTTACCAGGACTATACCATTTAACTCCGACTTCATTCATTCGTTTCACATCCTTATTCTGCAGATTTAATACGGTTTGTAACAAATAGATTTACTAAAGAGAACAGAACAATAATTAAAAACAGAACCCATGCAATTGCTGATGAGTAACCAAATGAACTACGTACAAATGCTTCTTCATACAAATAAAGGGTCATGGTTAATCCTTGGTCTAATGCTCCTCCACCTGCTCCTGCAAACATTAATGGTTCTGCAAAGATTTGCATACCGCCAATTGTTGATAAAATAACCGTAAAAATCACCATCGGACGGATCATCGGAATGGTTATATAGAAGAACTGTTGCATTTTGTTTGCTCCATCAATTGTTGCCGCCTCGTATAATTCTTTAGGAATACTTTGAAGAGCTGATAGATAGATAATGGTGTTGTACCCCGTCCATCTCCACATTACCATTGCCGCAATGGCGACATGTGTCCCAAAGTATGAACCAGTCCAGTTGATAGGCTCAATCCCCAGAAAAGAGAGCATGTAATTTAACACACCATATGTTTCACCAAAAATAGCTCCAAATATGATAGCAACAGCCACAACAGAAGTTATATTTGGTAAGAAAACAGCTAATCGAAAGAATTCTTTTCCTTTAAGGAACGCAGAGTTTAAAACAAATGCAAGAATTAAAGCTATAAACAATTGAGGTAAAGTTGAGATAATCCATATACTGAATGTGTTTCCTAACGCCTTCCAAAAAAGAGGATCTGTAAAAAGGAGTTGATAATTTTTAAATCCAATAAACTCCTTCGCACCTAATATGTTCCACTTGTGAAACGATATATAGGCTGTGAAGATTATTGGAAATAAGCCAAAGATACCAAAGATGATAAAAAATGGAGAAATATATAAATAGCCGGAAATATGATCTTTAGTTGATTGTTTCAGTGTTCTCCTTGTTTTTGGTAATGCATTTATTGCTCCTTTTTTGTTTACTTCTAAATTTGAATCCACACAGCTTCCCCCTTTATGAACATAGTAAAGGTGAGAGACTGATTGTTTATCAGTCTCTCAATTTAGGTTAATCATTATTTGAAGCGCTTACAAAATTGAATTATCGTGCTAACTCGCGCTCAAGCTGTTCCATTGCTTTATCCCAACTTGCATCAGGTTTTTCCTGTCCATCCTTCACACGAGTGATGGCATCACCAATAATGGTCTCGATTTGAATCGACTCAGGGCCCTCAACAATTGGTTTAACTTGTTGTGCAGCCTCTGCGTAAATTTTACCTACTGGTGCGTTGTTGAAGTATTCACTTGTAAAGGTTTGAATTTCTTCAGAATCATAGATTCCTGGTGTAGAAGGGAAGTTCCCAGCTTCTTTAAATGTCACTAATTGCTGTTCTGGTGATAGTAACCATTTAATTAATTTATAAGCTTCTTCTGCATTTTTGGATTGCTTCGGAATTGTTAAGAAAGAGCCACCCCAGTTACCTGAACCTTCAGGAAGTAATGTCATATCCCATTTCCCAGAGGCCTCTGGAGCTGTTGCTTTCATCGATGTCATCATCCATGCTGGAGCAAGAATTGTTGCGTAATCTCCGTTGTTCATTCCAGTACCCCATTCAGTAGAAAACTGATCAAATTTAGTTGCTAATTCTTTATCAATAATCAGTGAAGCAAAGTCATATGCCTTTTTAATATCTGGGTTATCTTGAACAATAACATTCCCATCTTTATCATAGTATTTCTCATCTCCTTGACCTTCCATTACAGTGTAAGCACCATTTGGAGAATCAATAAACGCCTTTCCTGTTTTAGCTTTTATTTGCTCACCTACTTTAATAAAGTCATCCCATGTTTTCACAAGATTTGCTACTTCTTCACGATCTGTTGGTAAGCCAGCCTCTTCAAAAAGATCAATACGATAAGCCATTGCTTGTGGACCAATATCAGTTGGTAATCCTAATAACGAACTTCCATCAGGTGTTAAAGCCTGCTGCCATTTCCAATCTAGGTAGTCATCTTTCACTTCATCTGCACCTAAATCCAGAAGATTATGGAAATGCTCTGGAGTCGCTTTCATTTTATCAATACCTTTTACCTCAATAGCTGAAATATCTGGTGCACCACTCCCTGCTGCCAATGCAGTTGTTAAGTTACTATGTACATCCGCAAATTCAGCTGTTTGTATTTCAACCTCAATATTATTTTCTTCTGCGTATTGCTTAATCTGATTTTCAATCCCCATGTTTGGCCATAACCAAATTGTCAGTTTTGTTTTTCCGCCACCGCTTCCACCCTGCTCTTCATTGGAAGCCCCGTTACTACTACACGCTGTAACACCTAGTAAAAGAATTAAACTAAAAAATACCAAAACGAACTTTTGTATTCCCTGCTTTTTAAACATGTTATATCCCCCTACCCCCATTTGTTTAACCAATAAACTTACTGGTTGGTATCATTATATTCTGGTAAATTGACGTTGTAAATAACTGATGAAAGGGCTTTCATTAACACACTTCGACAATTATCCACATTTTCACTATTCGATTCTTTTCAATTCTTGCATAAAATAAGGGTTTGTATCCATATTCTTTTAAGTGAAAATTACGTAGATTTATATAACTTTTTGACGAAATTTTACGATGAATACTTTGAGCGGGACATGCAATTTTGGTATAAAAATAAACTTTTCCCATTGAAGAGTTTTGGGAAGTATTCAGACTTGAAAGCTAAATGATTCTATTCCTCCGGCGGACATAATAACTCATTTATTGTTCACAATTTCTCATTGTGGTTATTTGCTATAACAAATAGTTCGAGATGATACTCCTCAAATCTATAAAACAAAAAGGGCCACCACTACACATGTGATGACACCAATAACTGCTCTTATATATCCACTATCTTTCTTATCTAACACCTTCAATCCCTTTTACCTTTTTTACTTGAAACTTTTTCTCCTTTTTATAAAAAAAGATGAAACCAATCATACCGAGTAGAGATGAGCAGGCTAATAGGAAATAAAGTGTTGAGCCACCGTAATTTTCAAAAACGATTCCACCAAGAGATGAACCGATAATCCCAGTGATTCCAAACGAAATACCAACAAATACCATATGGCCAGTTGCTTGAAGTTCTTCTGGAACCATTTTATATAAATACTCAATCGCTCCAAGAAAAACGATCGCAAAACAAATTCCGTGCAGGACTTGAACGATTAATAGCATGGATGGATCATTGACTAGTGCTGTCAGGATCCATCTTACACAAAATAGAGCCGCTGCAATAATAATGTAAATGATTGGATTGGAGGCACGAAACCATCTTCCACTTAAGAAGAAAAGAAGCGCTTCACTTGATACGCCAATAAACCAAATCCATCCGACTAACATCTCGTTACCGCCTATTTCAAACAAATATAAGCTAATAAACGAATCATTTGTTCTATGTGTCAGCATGACAAGAGCAATCAAAAGAAAGAAAGCAACTAACGTTGGATCCTTAAAAATCAAGCCGATATCCTTGTAATTCACTTTTCTTGTTCCTGCTTTTACATCAGATAAAATCAATGACAACAAGCAGGTTGTAATTGCTAAAATTGTTATCGGGATCACTAAAAATCCAATCCCGAATATTGAAAGCAGATATCCGCTAAGTAACGCAACGAGCGCAAATCCAATTGAACCCCACATTCTGATTGAACCAAATGTTACAGAATGCAGCTGTGATTGCCTTTTTGCCAGATTATCTGCTAACGGGTTCACTGGTGAGAAAAAGAAGAAAAAGAACGCACCAGCTATAATAATCCACAAGAATGAGTTAATTTGGAATAACCAGATCACACTTACAAAAAAGCCAAGTAAACAAGCAAATAATATCTTTTTAACTGTCTTGTATTTATCACTTGCATATCCCCATAGTGGCTGAGCAATCAATCCAACTAAAGGACCTATCGCTAAAAACCAGCCAATTTGCGAACTTGAAAATCCTTTATGCTGAAAATAAATCGGTAGAAAACTAACAACCATGGAGCCGATCGCACTGACAAAAAACATAAATGTACGTAATGGAAGAAGGGGTTTTTGTGTCATCGTCATTAAGATCCTTTTATATTATTTGATTATATGTATAAGAAACCGTTTTCTTAATTGAGTAATAAATATTCCATTCACAGCATGAAGCGTTAAGAAATGTAGTTTATTTATGTTTAGAAAATTAATAAGAATTGTATTAAAATTTAAATTAATAGGATTTAACCTTTGAACAAGAATACCATAAAATCATTGTTTAAGGAATACATTTCAAATATTGATAATTATGTAAAAAAAACTAGTAACTACCTTTGAAAAACTCTTTATTCATGCACAATTAATCCAAATTTCAAGTCACAGAGATATTTCTTTTAACCTTAAAGCCATTATAAATTCTTACAGAATGAACTTTGACTGGAAGGTATAAGTGCTACAAAATTAAGTGGAATTCATAGACATAAAAAAGCCGCCAGATAATCATCTCTGACGGTTCATTTATAGTAATCTTAATAAAGCCATTTATAACGTAGCACTGAACTCTGGAAAATTTTTTACATAAAAAATTGCATCTTAATAAATTTACGTTTACCGACTTGAACGATTAATCCTTCTTTAACCGTTACAGATAATGTTGAATCCTCCACTTTATTCCCATCCAGCTTAACTCCCCTATTATCGATCATTCTTCGTGCTTCACTTTTAGAATTCAACAGCTTTAATTCAACAAGTAAATCTATTATTGATACTTCCTGATTACCTTCCCAAATGACAACCGGTATATCCTCTGGCATTGCTCCTTTTTGAAATACAGAAACAAATTGGCTTTCTGCATTTTCTGCCGAGTCATTTCCGTGGTACATTCGGACAATTGTTTTAGCAAGCAGCATTTTTGCGTCTCTTGGATGTAGAATGCCATTTTGCAGCTCTGCTTTCATTGTTGAAATTTGATTCGGTGTAAAATCGGTTACTAGTTCAAAGTATTTCATCATTAATTCATCTGGAATTGACATCGCTTTTCCGTACATTTCTTGTGGACTTTCATCAATCCCGATGTAATTTTTCTTAGATTTGGACATCTTCTCAACACCATCAAGCCCCTCTAACAAAGGCATAAGAATGGCCACTTGCTTTTCTTTCCCAAACTTTTCTTGGAAATGTCTTCCCATTAAAATATTAAAATGCTGATCTGTTCCACCTAATTCAATGTCATTTTCTAAAACAACCGAATCATATCCTTGCATTAAAGGGTAGAAGAACTCGTGCAGTGATATCGGCTTGTTAAAAGCCATTCGCTCTTCAAAATCATCTCTTTCTAAAAGTCTTGCTACCGTTATTTTACCAGCTAATTGAATGACATCTTCGAAATTCAAATTAGACAACCACTTGGAATTGTAGTGCAATTCCACCTTTTCCATATCGATAACCTTTGCAAATTGCTCAAAATATGTTTTAGCATTATGCTTTACTTCTTCATCTGTTAACTGCTTTCTAGCGATAAATTTACCTGTTGGGTCACCAATTTTCCCAGTAAAATCGCCGATAATGAGCTGAATAATATGTCCATTTTCTTGGAATTGTCTCATTTTATTTAAAACCACCGTATGACCAAGGTGAACATCAGGGGCTGATGGATCTAAGCCTAATTTAATTTTTAATGGTCGATTTTCAACAATCGACTTAGCTATTTTGACTTCTAATTCTTCAGTGGGGATAATTTCCTGTACACCCTGACTGTATAGTTCAAGCTGCCTTTTTACTTCCAATGATTGTTCTTTCGTTAACTTCAATTCATTCATTATTATGACTCCTCCTATTTTTGAATACTAAAAAACCACATCCCTAAAAAGGGACGTGGTTTTACTATTTCACGCGGTACCACCCTTGTTGAAGAATCATATTCTTCCACTCAATCGTTAACGGTTCAACCGTTCTTTGCTGCTACTTGCACCAACAAAGAAAGCTCAAGGAATGTAATTCGTGTTATCTATGCATCGATTCACACCAACCATCGACTCTCTGAAAACATTGAGATAACGACTACTTCTTTTCCTATCTTCGCCTTTACATTATTAAAATTCATTTTCCCTAACGACTCTTCTTAGTAAATTTGCCATTGATACTTGTTCTGACACACTTAAACTGGAAACAATATCAACTTCACCTGTATGGAAACGTGGATACAGCTCCTCTATCACTTTCTTCCCTTTATCAGTTAACAAGACAAACGTATTTCTACGGTCTTTGTCATCACCCTTGCGATAACACAGTTCTTTTCTCTCTAGAGTGTTTGTGATGTTACTTATTGTTGCTTTTGAAACACCTGCTGATGCAGCAAGCTTCTTCGTTTCGAGAGAGTCCCATATCCATAGATCGTAAAGTATAGAAAATGAAGTCCATGAAAGACCATATTCGGACAGTATTTCCTGCTCCATTTTATTTTTCAAACCTTGTGCTACTCTATAGATATTCGTTACAACCGCAATAGCTTCCAAATTAAGAGAATCTATTGGTAACTTTGTTAAAGAGCTGATTGTATCGACCTCATCTTGTAATAACTCTCCATCTTTATTATAGATATGAATAAAACTCACCTGCTTCCCTAACATATTCGTTAGCTATGAAACGATTTTAACGAAAAATAATTATTTATGCAAGCATAAATATTAAAAAAAGATCCCCCATACTCGTTGTATGGGGGATCTACCGCTTACGCTTATTTAACTTGAGCTTGATGTTCCGACACAACAATGGCTTGCTCTTGTGCAAGCAGGCACAATTCAGCAGCTTTAAAAGCATGAGCCTGTGTCATCGCTGATTCTGTTCTGTTCAAACAATCCAGAATTAATTGCCCGAAGAACGGATATCCAACTTTACCTGATACATTGAAATGTTGTTCTCCGTCTTTATTAACTAAATAAACATGATTACCGTTTTGTTCTCTTGCAAGATCAACATATTTGCGAATCTCAATTGTTCCTTCAGTTCCAATAATAAAAGTTCTTCCGTCTCCCCATGTACTTAATCCATCAGGTGTAAACCAATCTACACGGAAATAATTCGTAGCACCATTATCTCCAACCAGTGTCGCATCTCCATAATCATCCAGCTCAGGATATTGACTATTATGATAGTTGGCTATTTTACTATGCAAAATCTTTGCATCCTGACAGCCGGCATAAAATAAAAATTGCTCAATCTGGTGACTGCCTATATCGCATAAGATGCCGCCATATTGCTCTTTCTTAAAAAACCAATCTGGCCGGCTTGCTGCATTTAATCGGTGTGGACCAAATCCGGTAACTTGTATAACACGACCGATAGCTCCACTCTCAATTAGTTCTCCGGCAAAAACCGCTCCTTCGACATGAAGACGCTCACTGTAATACACCATATACCTCTGTCCGGTTTGCTCGACTACTTCCTTTGCTTCTTCCAATTGTTTCATTGAAGTGAACGGTGTTTTATCTGTAAAGTAATCTTTCTCGGCTTTCATCACTTGAATACCAAGATCACTGCGTTTTGAAGGAATCGCCGCTCCTGCGACAAGCTTAATATCTGGATCAGATAAAATTTCCTCTAGCGACTCAGCTGGCATTACTTCTGGAAATGCCTTAACAAACTGAGCTACTTTTTCCGAATCAGAGTCATAAACCCACTTTAATGTGGCACCTGCTTCTACTAATCCATTGCACATTCCATAAATATGACCATGATCAAGACAGGCTGCAGCAAATTGAAATTCTCCTTTTTCCACGACAGGATTTGGTTTCCCCTTTGGTGCATAGTTCATACCATCCTTTGACATCTATGATTCTCCTCTCTTAATGTGTTCCCGACACATCTAAAGTCATTTTTGTTACATTCTTTTTTTGGAAAGTAGATTGGTTTATTTTTTCCTGCAGCTTCTCATAAAAGAGATCAGCATCAATTGGCAATTCAACAGGCTCGTTTAACCATGAAGATAAATAGATCGCATTTGAAATCTCAAGACCTTTGATTCCCTCTTCACCAGGTGCCAATAACGGGGTGCCTTTCAAAATTGAATCAATCCAGTTTTGAATAATCCCTTGATGATCAGTGCTATTCCCATTTATTGGGACATCTATGGTCCAGCATTCAGGACTTCCAAATCCACCTTTATATGTCGCATTAAATTCACGTTCTGATTGAGTTAGACGATAAAAGGATAGTTTATTATTTTCGACCACCATTTTTCCGCGATCACCGACAATTTCAAAACGATTTGTGCCAGGAGCTTCACCTGTTGATGTAATGAATACACCTGTTGCACCATTTTCATATTCTACGTATGCTGTAATATCATCTTCGACTTCAATATCATGGTATTTTCCATTATGGCAAAAGGCGTGCACTCGCTTTGGCATAAGCCCTGTTGTCCACTGCCACAAATCCAGCTGATGTGGAGCTTGATTTAATAATACGCCGCCTCCCTCACCTTGCCAGGTTGCCCGCCATTCACTTGAATCATAATAACTTTGAGAGCGGTACCAATCTGTGATAATCCAATTCGTACGTTTTATCTCACCCAGTTCACCGGACAGTATAAGGCTTCGTAATTTTTGATAAATGGGATTTGTCCGTTGATTATACATGATACTATAGACTTTTCCGCTCTCTTTTGCTGCTTTGTTCATCTCTGCTACATCTTTTGTATAAACACCTGCTGGTTTTTCAATAAGCACATGCATTCCTTTGGAGAATGCCTTGATTGCTAGGTTTGGATGATCATAATGCGGTGTTGAGATAAGAATAGCATCTATACCTGATTCATTTAAAAATGCCTCCTCATCAAGATATGTTTGTACATTACCTGATGAATAGCGAGAAATCACATTGAGCTGCTCTTGGTTCGGATCACATATTGCTTTCAGGGTTGCTCCTTCAATTTTCCCATCTATTAAAAGCTTTGCGTGTGAACTCCCCATATTTCCAATACCAATAATCCCTACTTTAATTAATGTCATCTCTTACACCTCAGATTCTCTTAATTTATTTTTCTAGCAAATTCCTGTAAGTTTCTTAAGCTGATTTCCAAGCTTTCTAATGGAGAACGTTTACATATGTCCTGCTCAACTGCATACCATTCTATACCATTTGCTTTACCCCATTGCAGAATAGGGATAAAGTCAATTACACCTGTTCCTACTTCTGCAAAGGTTTGACGTGCATCATTTGTCATATCTTTCAAATGGATAATTGGCATACGATTTGCATAAGGAGTAAGATATTCCAATGGATCCTTACCAGCCTTTTTTATCCAATACACATCAATTTCTGCAAGGATATGGTTATCATTTGCGGGATTAAGCAGGTAGTGAAGTCCATCCTGCCCCTCAATTTCGATATCAAATTCAAATGCATGATTATGATAGGAAATACGTTGTTCAGGTGCATCTTTTGCGATGTGATTTAATCGTCTCTTTACTTCCTTAAATCCTTCTGCATGATGTAACTCTTTTGGAATAGATGGAAGGATAATATCTTTTGTTTCATAAAGTTTCGCTTCTTTTATTACACCATCAAGGTCATTTGTTAAACGATCTAATGATATATGCATTCCTGCTGCTTGCAAGTTATTTTCCTTTAAAGCAAAGGCTACTTCTTGTTGATCATAATTCTCTGGCAAAGCAGAAATTTGCACACCTTCCCAGCCCATCTCCTTAAGGACTTTAAATAACGGAATGATGCCTTCTTTTAACTCTTCACGTAATGTATATAATTGTGCTGCAAATTTATAAGCCATACCTTACCACTTCCTTACTGATGATTTAATCGCAATTTCCGGTATTCCTTTGCAGTTACACCCACTTTTTCGCGAAAATATCGACTAAAATGGGTGGGACTCTCAAAACCGGATTCATACCCAACATCCTTCAACGGTTTAAGCGGTTTCATTTCAAGTAAATATTTTGCCTGTGTGAGCCTGCATTCCATCACAAATTCCATCACCGTATAGCCTGTCATCATTTTAAATACTTTAGAGACATAGGATCTGCTTAAATTTAAATTATCTGCAACACTCTGTAAGGTCACCCTTCCCATATAGTGCTGTTGAAGATAGAGTGCAATGTTTTCGGCATGCAGGGTTTTATCTTCTTTTTGATCAGGAATTTCAATCGAATTCATTTGTCCAAGCCTATGTACAATGTTTAACGCATGAAGTAATAGTATTTTCATCTCAGTCTCATCTTGTAAGGTAGGTTTTTTAGCTGTTTTCTTTAATGTAGCCAAACGGCCAAAAACCCTCTCTAATTCCTTTGATTCCCCATTTTCATTCGTCCGGATTAAACAATTATGCAGTGTTTGAAAGGTATCCAGTAAATACATACTGCCCATTTCCGTAAGAAGACCTTTAATCCAAACAGGAGAAAACTGAATCACACTCCGAACATATTCGCTTGTTGGATTAACATGTGGTTTATGTAATGTTAATCCATCCATGACAATAATGTCACCAGGCTCCAAATCATAAATTTGGTTATGAATTAAATATCTGCATTCTCCACCATGGAAAAAATAAATTTCATAATCCTGATGAGAATGATAAGAAAAGCTGTACTCCCCATTCCATTTTTGTCGATAGCTTGCTGACAGCATCTCATTCAATACCTCCAATGGAACTAACCTTATTATAGTGAAATCATTCGGTTCATTCATCGTCTCATATTATCTTGTTTTCTCTTAAAATTATCTGAGAGTCTTTTGGTACTATTTATTAGTTAAACGTTTTCAAAAGAAACCCTTCAAATAAAAAAAACTTTGCCTCTTCTCACTTCAATTTTTTAACACGATTACACTATTTACTTTCCAGTAATGAATAAATATCCATATTTTTCTACTTGTTAGGAAACGTTTTCCAATGTTATTAATGTCAATTATAGGATAATCTTTTGCAGAGAAAGAGGGCTTGACAATGAAGGTTGGTGATGTGGTTTTTTATGAATCAAAACTTTACAGAATCGTCCACATTTACGATAGTGGATATTGCGAAATTAAGAAAGAGGATAGTATTTATGAGGTTATGTTGGTTAAGATGTCAGAGCTGTGTGTTCCTAATATTTGAATCAACTATTTAAAGAGAGACGGTCAAAAAACATCAGTCCCTTATTAGAAACTGATGCTTAGTTTGGATTTACAACCCGATTTGACGATTTTCTTCTTCCAAAAATTGCTGAAATGTATTTAATATTCGAGTAGGATGAGTACTGAGTAGTTCAATATAATGACGTTGGCGATGACGATCTAGTACTCTGCTTTTTTCTACTCTTTCCTTCATATATGCAATGCTAACTTTATGAATTTCCTTTGCGGAATATCTGACTTCTTTTTGAAAAGCAAATCCTAAAGCCCCTACGACAGCAAATATAAGTGTAGATATGAACATTTCTCGGCTCCAAGGAGTGAAGAAAATTAAGCTAAGTAAATTCACAATTGAGATTGGGATAATGAGAATAGCTAAAAACGAATATTTTCTCGTTTTCTTCATAATAGGTAGTGTTAATTTTTGAATTTCTTCTATTTCTCTTTCCACATATCGGGGTATATTTGTAAACATCTTCAACTGTATTCCTCCCTTTGAAAATGAAAATGGCCTATACACTTGGTATAGGCCATTTTCATGTATACAAATAGACCTATACCAAGTTGGTTGGTAAGGTCTCGCTAACAACATTTTTGTTGCCAACAAAGCCGAGAGTTTAATACTCCGTAATGACGACTTTGCTGTAAAAGCTACTCCCCTTAAAAAGGATGTATTAATTAGTTAAACTATTGAACTATATATTTATTTTATATTATTATTAGATATTGGTCAACTTTCATTTCTCTAATTTTGCTCAATTAAGATTCTTTCGATGACTCTCGAATGATGAGCTGAGTATTGATAATTTTTCCCTTTCCATTCCCTTTTCCATTAATGATACTATCGATCGTTCTCATCACTTCATTTACCAGTACCTCATAATTATGATTAACTGTTGTTAAGCTGGGATGTACGATGTCAGATGGGTAAATATCGTCAAACCCAACAAAAGAGAATGTTTCAATCGGAATTTTTTGATCTCTGCACTCCTTGAAAGCTCCGTAGATAATGAGATCATTAATACCTATAATTGCACTAGGCAATATCTCTTTTTCTAATAGCTTTTTCATCGCTTTTCTTCCAGCATCAACGGAAAAATCTGAATAAATTTGCCATTCTTCATTAAATTCTAAGCTATATTCTTTTAATACACGCTTAAAACTCGAAAGTTTATTATCAGAAGAGGATATCCCTTTCACTCCTCCTAGGAGAGCAATTTTAGTATGCCCGAGTGAAACTAAATGTTCAACAATCGAGCGAATTCCTTCTTCTTCATTTGTTCTAATATTGGCAGATTTAACACCCTTCATTTTGCCATTTATCATGATGATCGGAACTTTACTCAACACATCCTGCATTTCATGAATCTCGTCATCAGAAGGCTTCGTCTTATTAATACGCCCTCCCATGAAGACAATACAAGCTGCTCTTCTTTCCGTAAATTCACGTAGATAAGTAGATTCAACTTCACTGTTACTCATTGAGTTCCTTAGTAAAACTGTATACCCTTTTTGAAACGCTCTTTTCTCAACTTCCATATAAATTTGCGAAAAGAAAGGATTTGTTATATCTGGCAGTATAAATCCAATTAAATTTGCTTGTGGTTTTGTTAGTCTTCTGGCTGCCTCATTAGGTGAAAAATCAAGTTCTTTCATTTTTGCAAGGACCTTCTGTCTGGTACTTTCCTTTACAAGCGGATTATTCGTTAATACCCTTGAAACGGTTGTTGGTGAAACATTCGCTTCTTTTGCAATATCATAAATCGTAATATTTTTTTTATTCATTATTTTACCCCACTTTTGAAACCGATTGCATTTCAAATATAAGCCCTTTATTTTCCCTTGTCAATCAATTTCAAATTGAAGATAATGTAATGACTATATGCTAATAATTACTTATCGTTTTATTAACATCTACAACAGGCTTATCACCTTCAAAGATTATTTTACTTATACAAGTTTCCCTCAGGAGTGTTTGATCTGGGTCAATTAATCTATGATAGACCATATACCACTCATTTTCATATTGTGTCATTGAAGCATGACCGGTTCCAAAAAACTGATCTGAAGGCTGGGTCACTCGGTTATCTTCCGGATACTTATAGGGACCATAAATATGCTGACTAGTTGCAAAACAAATTTGATACCTTGGATCTCGTGTATCATAATTACTCCAAGTTAGCAGATACTTTCCGTTCACTTTCTGAAGATGAGGTCCTTCATTATATACACCACTATCAAACACTTTTGGGTCTTTCCCACAATTTTCATAAAGCTGATCCGAGAGCAAGATTGGATCTGTTTTGAACGTCACCATATCCTTCTCTAAAGGCACAATCCAGCATTTTCCTTGACCCCATAGCAGGTATGGGTGGTTATCATCATCAATAAATAAATCTGCATCAATACTTTGACAATCATATTCGTCCTTTGTAATTAACGGTCGTCCAAGAATATCAACAAACGGGCCCATCGGAGAATCAGAAACAGCGACACCAATTTGTGCTTCTGCAGAAAAGTACATATAGTATTTACCATTGTATTTCGTAATTCCCGGTGCCCACGCTTTTGTATTAGCCCATGAAACATCATTCAAATCAAGGGCTAAATATGGACCATCCCAATCAATCAAATTCTTACTATGAAAGACGTGAAACTTTTCATAAATCCAACCATCACTATCCTTGGTGGGATATAAATAATAATTCTCTCCATCCTTTAAAATAAATGGATCTGCCCACTCTCCCTTGATAATAGGAGCTTGTGTCATTATATCCATATTTCCCCTCCACTCTTTTAGCAATAGTAGAAAAATAGAAAGAGCCTAGGCTCTTTCTATATTCTACTTATCATAAACTCGAACTCCATATCCTTATTTGCTTGTATAAGATGTTCTCCATGTACGGGTGCACCCCAGCTGTCATCACCGCCAACACCCATTTGCTTACCGGCAACTGTTACCACTGTATAGTGAACATTTGGAAGCTCATAATGATGTGCAGCATTTTCAAGTTCAAATGCAGTATATGGTGAGAAAGTACATTCTAACGGCTCTGTTGACGCTGCAATTTTTATTCCTTTTCCATTGTTGTTTGTTAATTTAGCCCAGCGTACTCCTGTCCTGTTACCAGACTCCTGTGGAACAACATATCCCGTGTTGTTTATGACTTGAGATTGATATATTCCAAGTTTTGCTCCTTCAGCCCGGTCTGAATAATTCTCTCCCGGGCCCATTGCATACATTTCAACTTGGTCGAAATCTGCAGATACTTTAAAGGAAATAGCATAAATCGGCATTTGTGGAAGGTTTTCAGCTCCAGTATAAGCAGATTTTACTCTTACACTTCCATCAGAAAATACGATATAAGCGATTTTCACCTCAATATCAGCAGAGATAGAGAAGTTATAGGTAAATTCAACTTTGACCCTGTCATACTGTTGTTCAAGCTCAACCCCAATACATCTTCTTGCCATACTGGCTGTTAACCAGCATCCAGATTGAAAGCTTTGTTGATATCCTTTATCATTATCTGTTTGCGCTCTCCAGAATAAAGGTGAAGGTGGTTGTTCAATCATTTCTTTCCCAGAATATTTAATAGACGTTAAGCTTCCAACCTGTTTTGAAAACATGATTGTAAAGTCCTTGCCATGAACACCAATATTCACATCTCCATTTACTACTCGTAAGCTGTCTTTTGGTAAAGCAACCTTTTCGTTTATCGAATTTCTCTCCTGGAAAACAAATTGTCCAAAAGCAATTTCATATCCTGCTTCAGCCCAAAGGGTATTCTCTTTTAACTTCATTGAAGTTTGTATACAATACTCACCTGCAGCCTTTACAATGTCTTCTGGTAAATCAAATTCTATTTGCTGCTTACTCTGAGGTGCAACCTCTACATCAATTGTCCCTCTGAAAGTTTCCTCTCCTTCCAGTAGCAGCGTGTACTCTAATTTATAGTCTTCTGTACCAATAAATAGATTATTATTATGAATCGTAACACCATTCCTATTTGGAACTAGTTTGATATTTTGGTATAAAAATTTCACTTCCTGCATTTTGGGAGACAGCTCTCGATTTGCATATACAATTCCATTTGTGCAGAAACCATAGTCTGTCGGACGATCACCAAAATCTCCACCATATGCTAAAAACTCTTGCCCGTAACGATCTTTCTTAACTAAAGATTGATCAATAAAGTCCCAGATAAAGCCTCCTTGATACATCGGATATTTCTCTTCAAGATCGGTATACTTATACATACCTCCAAGAGAATTCCCCATAGCATGCATGTACTCACAGCTTATATATGGCTTTTCAGGGTCATCATTCAAATATTTCTCAATATCCGCAGGTTTTGCATACATACGGCTTTCCATATCACTTGTCTCATTATATGCTCGATTATGAAAAACTCCTTCATAATGGACAAGACGACTTGGATCAACAGACTTAAAGTATTTTGAAACATTTAAAATAACTTCTCCTGCATATGATTCATTTCCACATGACCAAATGAGAATGGAGGGATGATTTTTATCTCTTTCATACATAGAGATGGCTCTGTCCATCACAATGTCCTGCCACTCTGGGTTATTTCCCGGGATATTCCATGAAGGCTCAATAGCACCCATTTTCTGCCATGAACCATGTGTTTCAAGATTCATTTCATCGATTACATAGACACCATATTCATCACACAGTTCATACCAATAGCTTTGATTTGGATAATGAGATGTACGAACTGCGTTAATATTATGTTGTTTTAGTGTCATAATATCCCATAACATATCTTCCTTTGTGATGGTTCGGCCACTTCGGCAGTTAAACTCATGCCGATTCACACCTTTGAACACAATACGCTCACCATTGATACACATGATATTATCTACTAACTCAAATCTTCTGAAGCCTACCTGTTGAGGAATAACCTCTACCAGGGCGCCAGACTCATTATAGATTTCTATGAATAATCTATATAAATATGGATTCTCAGCATTCCATAAATGTGGTTTATCGAGCTCCATCCGAAATGATGGATTCATACCACTTGTTTGACAGTTTGTTGAAGCCACAACATTCTTTTCTTTATCACATAATTTCGCTATAATTGTTGCCCCTTCAGGTACTGAAGATAAAAACGTAATATCAGCTTGAACTGTTCCTTTCGTAAAAAAAGAATCCAGTTCTGCACGAACATGTATATCATAAACATGGATCTCAGGAACAGTATAAAGATATACATCCCGGAAAATTCCAGAAAATCTCCAGAAATCCTGATCCTCAAGCCAGCTTCCAGTACTTCGTTGATACACCTCAACAGCTAGTTTATTCTCCCCCTCTACCAAATAAGGTGTGAGATCAAACTCAGCAGGAGTAAATGAGTCTTCACTGTAGCCTACGAATTCACCATTTAGCCAAACATAAAAAGCTGATTCAACACCTTGAAAAGAAATATAAACCGGTCTTTTTTGCATATTTTCCGGAACATGAAAGTACTTTACATAACTTCCCACCGGATTATGATCCTGCGGAATTTCAGGTGGACGGATATCATTGTGTCCGTCCCATGGGTACATCGTATTCACGTATTGGGGCTGTCCATATCCTTGTAGTTGAATATGTCCTGGTACTTGAATATCATCCCATCCTATACAATCGAAATCCTGTTGATAAAAATGTTCAGGTCTCATTTTTGGATTTATAGAATAATGGAATTTCCAGCTTCCGTTTAAGTCATGTCTTAATTTCATTGCAGAAGAAGCTTGAGCCTCCTGTTTTGTTTCATAATAAAAATGATCTGAATGTGCTGGTAATCTATTTACTGCAAACACATTAAGGTCTGTAAGCCAGCTAATACTAGGATTCATTATTTTGTTCATACTTGTTGTTGCCATGGATATCTCCACACTCCTTTTTAAGTTACTATTTGCGATTAAAATTTGTTTTTACTAATTCACACGTAACATGAGAATATTAGGCTTATATATTTCCAAACATCAATTAGATGAAACCGGTGCCATTCTCTTTTAAATTTTTTTTATTAATTACCTATAACTATTACTTATTAAATCAAACGCTGAAGTAATCTCAGGAAAAACAAAATGAAACTGGTTTCATTTTTAAGAATAACAAACAAATCAATCATCAAAAGAAGTTTGCTTAACCCTCTGCATGAAAGCACTTTCATATTATATTCACATTTTACCTTTATTTAAAGATATGTGTCAATTATTTTATTCCGGCCTTCTAATTTTCTACTAAGTTCTTAAAATTAATTTGTGAAGTTTTAAGTTTTCCCTATATAAAATTGAAACTAATGAAGATGCTCATTAGTTTCAATTTTAAATCAATTATATTTTTCTTTCATTTATAACAATGATTCTGCACCATCAATAAATATTTTCGTGCCTGTTATATGGTTTGAAGCATCAGAGAATAAAAAATGAACCAAATCTGCGACTTGTTCAGGTTCACCGGCCTTATGCTCTAATGGTTGACCTCCTTCTGGATATTCAATCGGGATTTTTATCTTTTCCAAGTTTTCTTTTTCAGGAAATGTATTTTGCCCGATATTGGTTTCGATTGCTCCAGGGCAAATGATATTTACCCGAATATGGTATCTAGCAAGTTCTAATGCGGCCATTTTACCAAATGCCACCTGAGCTGCTTTTGAGGAGCTATATGCTGACATGCCAAACCCTTTAAAGGTACGATTTCCGTTAATAGAACTTGTAATAACCACACTTCCCCCATTTACCTTTAAATGAGGAATTGAATATTTTACGGTTAAAAAAGTACTTTTTAAATTAGTTGATAACGTCTGATCCCATTCCTCCGGGGATAGATCTTCAATTGGTGCAACTGTCCCATTAATACCTGCGTTTGCAAAAACAAAATCTAACCGATTCCATTTTTCATAAATCTCTTTTACACTTTGTTCAACTCTTTTAGGATCTGATACATCCGTATCAGTTATCATTGCTTCGCCGCCTTGTGATTCAATATCCTGTTTTACTTGTTTAAGCTTTTCCTCTTTTAAATCAACAAGACCAATTTTTACTCCTTCTTTTGCAAGACGTAAAGCAGCAGCACGGCCAATACCCGATCCTGCGCCAGTAATAAGAGCAACCTTGTTTTGAAGTGACATATTATATCTCCTTCCATTCTTACATTTTTAAAATTAATTTACCCATTTTTCGTATTAAGTATGTAAGAAAAGGAAAAAATATAAATTTTAAAGATAGACCTTCCTTAACAAGGCATAAATGAAATACCGTGATATAAGAATTCAACGGTATTTCATTCAATTTCCTTTGCTGGTTCTTCTTATTTAGCAACTAACGTTACAATTGATCGTGGAGGAATGGTAACTGCTTTTTTAGCTGGGATAAGGTTTTTTTCCTCTAAATCGGCATTTTCAGATGTAACATATGGTTTGAATTGGATCGCTTTCTTTTTCCCAGGAAGGTGATCAACATTCACTTTTACTGACTTTTCTTCATTACTGTAATTAACAAACACAGCAGATAGTTGGTCGTCTTCTTCATGATAATACGCGGAACCCATTAGTTCCTCTTGGTCGTTTGCTCCTTGAAGATCAACTCGATAGGCACCTGGTCTAACAAAGCGGCTGTAGTTCCCCATTGCCCAAAGTAATTTTGATTCAATGATCGACTCCTCATCACCAGGCTGAGAATAATCAGTATAAATCAACCCATCCTTATAATCGTAATTTGACAGAGCCAGCCACCATTGCCATGCTGAGGCTTGCGTTTCAACCATGTCAAAATGAATTAGTCTTGCAACATCAAGTGCTGTCTTCATTGTTAAATCTCTTCCAGGTCCATTACTTCCCAAAATACAATATTCCGACATCCAGAATTTTAAATCTTGACCGTATTGATTTAGATTTTCCCGGACAGATTTTCTTAATGGGACGAGACGGTCTTCACCGGAATAATGATCTGACCAATATGCATGTGCACTAATTTTATTTCCAATGATATCTTTAATTTCGGGATCCCCTAACATTTCTTTAATGTATTCACGGTATTTTCCAGGATAACTACCGTTGGCATTCCCGCTGTTGTATACACGATCACTACCAGTAAATTCCCCATACATCTCATCATCAAGCAGAGATGTATACTCTACAGCTTCAGTGGCGTCAATTTCTGTATCAAGTCCTCTTTTTTCTAGTTCCGAGTGTAACGCCAATATGACTTCCTTAATATCTTCTATGTTATATCGATTACCTTCCTGTCCAGCGTAATCCCAGTTCCAGGTAGGTTCATTAATAGGACTAATATAGTTAAATGGAACATTTTCTTCTTCAAAATGTTCCAATACATCTGCGAGGAATACCGCGAAATCATCAACTGATTCTTCTTTTAAATTCGTGCTTCCTACAGAAGGATCAGGTTGTGCGTGACCATTTTTCGTCATCCATACAGGTGGACTGTTTACAAACGCAATAAATTCCTCAACACCTCTATCCTTTGCTGCATGAAGAAACCATTGCTGTCCAGCCTGTTTGGACCAATCATATGGCTCATTTTCACCTGTTTTAAAACTCTCGGCTCTTCTCCACGGGTCTGTAATGATTTCCTTATCCGTTTCTTCACTTCCAGCGCCAATATTAAAACGCCACATAGATAAACCAATTCCTTTTTCCGTTGAAAACAGCAAGTCGGCAACCTTCTTCTTACTTTCTTCTGACCATTCAGAGCCAATTTTATCGAAGGACCAAGCACCGGATGCTCCGAAACCATCAATTTCTTGGTATTTATTTTCTACATTGATTGTGATTTCTTGGGTATTTTCCTTTTTTTTCGTAGACATATTGTTTTCCTTTGCTTTAAGATTTGTTGGAATTAATGTGAACATTAAAAGAAATATGGATAATATACAAAACCTTGAAACTACCTTTTTATTAAATAACATATTTTACCTCCATTACTAGATAAAGTGATAGAATACGATTGGTCTCCTAACTCTTTCATTGTTTGGGACGAGGGACCTGTCCCCATGGTCCAATTATGTTAAAACGATCTTCGGTTTCTTTTGCTTCATAGATTATTGCTCGGGATTCTGGGGTGCTGAAGGGATGGTGAAGGATGAGCATCCAGTTGTCTTCGAAGGTTTTGAACAGCATGCCGTGTCCGCTGTCGCCTTTAACTAATGGGTCCAGCTGTTCCCAAGGTCCTTCCAGTTTACCTGACTGAGATCTTGCAATTGTCTGGACATATCCTTCATCGTTATAACTTGACCAGAGCATGATGAGATGACCGCCTTTTGTCCGGTATAGTTGACACCCGTCAGATACATATACTTGAGGCTTGTCATCCGGTTTTCGTTCAGCATTTATCCAGGGAGCATCTGAAGCTTTAAAAAGATGTATTGGTTCACCTACGGCATCAGATAAATCCCGTTTTAATGGAATGGCTTCAAACGTACCATCTATGACCTGAATCCATTCATGACAATATACCATCCACGGTTTTCCATTCTCGTCCTCATACAGCGTTCCGTCTAATGTCATAAAATTTGCTGGTGGAACAGGACCTTCCTTTTTTATTAATTGGAACGGACCTTCCGGCGAATCTGATACTGCAATAGCAGTACCTCGAAGATGATTCGTTTTCCAAACCTCTGGTGGATCTGCTAATATACTGTCTCTATTATGGAGGGTAACAAATAAATAATATCTACCATTGTATTGGTGAACTTCCGGTGCCCATGTGCCATGTTGAGGATGTGCCCATGTCCCGTCAGGAACCTCAAATATAACAAAAGGTCCCTCCCACTCTACTAAATCTTTACTTTTGTAAACTAACACTCCATTTCTTTCTAAATCTGTTAATTCCGGAATTCCTGTTGTATATAAATAGTAGGTATTTGTTTCTTTATGTGATAAAACAAATGGGTCATGTGCAGGAATATCTGCAAGACGGTGACCTTTCCTTGGATTGCAAGTATCAGAAGCAATGTTATAGGGCATTTAAGCATCTCCTGTTAATTTTCTGAAATCTGTATTTTTAAGTAAGTTGTTTTAGCAAACTATGTTGTTATTAATGAAGTTAGAGGTGACAATTAGACCGTTTCATTGCGCTCCAGACACTCCATGCGCCGGGGAGGAAGCCGAGCATCCTCAGCTTCGCCTGCGGGGTCTCGCCCTTTCCTCTTCTCCTGCAGGAGTCGAGTGTCTTCCGCTCCATTCCACTATAGAGTTAAAATATTCCAATATCATTAATCTTAGGGAAAACAGCCTTTTAAAAACTCCGGGTACATTCATTTACTATTTATCCAGGATTTTATTATTTTACCTCTATAACAACATAGGAACTTTCCAAACCATCTGAGGATACCTTTAATGTAATTGTCCCCGGTTGGTCAGTGACTCTAACATAAATTAATAATTTCCCATGATAGGCCTTTCTGTTAGTTTCTTTATAATTTTGATGACTTGTTGGGTTACTGCATTCCAATCCAATAATTTCACCCGGACCTTCAATCTCACAGTCTATTTGATTATTAGCCTCATAGACAAGCTGATTATCTACATCAAGGATATTTACTTCTACATGTGCTATATCCTGTTTGTCAGCTTTAAGAGTAGTTGAATCAGATTGCAGGTGCAGCTTTGTAGGCATACCAGCAGTAGTTAATTCATAGGTACAACAGATGTTACCGTTACTTTTTCCTACTGCTTTTAACGTCCCCTCCTCATATGGAATATCCCAATAGATCGATCCACCTTTGAAGTCTTTTTGTTTTTTGATACCAAGTGATGTACCATTTAAAAGTAAATCTACTTCCGGGCAATTTGTACAACAAGCCACCCTTACAAGTTCGCCTTCCATTCCTTTCCAAGCACCAACTACTTCATGGTCCCAATGAATTTGATCAGGGTGTTCTTCTTTAATAGACGTTACCCCTACATAAACCATATCTTTCTCAGACCATTGACTTTGTTTAAAAAAGAATAGCGGCTTCTTGAATCCTGCTAGATCAAGCATACCTGGTGTTGCATGACGAACAGGCCATCCGCGAGCTTCTCCTAAATAATCAATTCCTGTCCAAATAAATTGCCCTGAAACGAAGTCATTATTTTTTACAGCCTTCCACTCATTATGATGTCTCCCGTTTTCACTTCCATAAATGACTCGATTAGGATATCTTTCATGATCTTTATGATAACGAAATTCCTGATAGTTATAGCCAACCACATCAAGTGCATTTGGGAAATCTGTTTCATTGGACATAATGACACTTGCCAGTGCTGCTGTTACTGGCCGTGTTGGATCATATTGCTTTACTACATTTGCCAATCTTTTCGCAATATCACCCATGCCCTTTGCTTCAGGCTTTTCCGCTTTATAGCGATCTTCAAGTACTGGATGCGAATAGGGATCATTAGGATAATCAATTTCATTTCCAATACTCCAAAAAACTATTGATGGATGGTTTCGATCCCTTAATACCATATCTCTTAAATCGGCCTCCGCCCATTCTGTAAAGTCTGATGCATACCCGTCAAGTGAAGGTTCGCCTTTATTCCAACCCTCTACCCATTTATTTTTGGGATATTCCCATTCATCGAACGCCTCATCTTGAACCAAAAAACCATACCTATCACACATATCCAATAACTCTGGTGCAGGCGGATTATGGCTCATTCTTATCGCATTTACTCCAGCTTCTTTTAATCGTTGCAAACGCCTTTGCCAAACCTTATCAGGTACAGCTGCTCCAAGACACCCTGCATCATGATGGATACATACACCTTTCATCTTGATATTTTCTCCATTTAGATAAAACCCAGAGTCCACATCAAAGTGAAAATATCGAACTCCAAGAGGAGTGGTCTCAGTATCAATCACTTGACTATTCTTTATCACCTTCGTTTCAACACTGTATACATACGGATTTTCAGGTGACCAAAGATTTGGCTTTTCCAACATAATAGAATGATGATAGTCTTGTTCACTATTTGCTTGAATGGTTTCCATAGAAGAACAAGCTATTAGTTTTTTTCCAGTAGCATCTTTTATTTGATGTTCAATTTGGATTTTACCTTTGTGATTTGTTTCATTTTTCACACTTGTTTGAATGGTAATTTCTGCTTCTGAAGTTGAAATATTCGGAGTTGTAATATATATACCATACGGCTTGATGTACACATGATCAGTCAAGTTGATAAATACGTTTCGGTAAATACCAGATCCCGGATACCAGCGAGAATCCGCAAAATCTGAGTGGTCCACCTTTACAGCAATGACATTTTTGTGTGTGTCGAAGTTTATAAAAGGAGTTAAATCATATTGAAATGAGCTGTATCCATAAGGTCTTTTACCAAGAAAGTGTTCATTAATCCAAACTTCACTATTTTTATAAATACCATCGAACTGGATAATAATCCTTTTCCCTTTCAAGCTATCAGGAACGCTGAATTCCTTTCGATACCAACCAATACCTCCGGGTAAATACCCGGTTGAACTTGCATATTCCTTCTTAAACGGACCTTCTATGCTCCAATCATGTGGTAAATCTACTGAACGCCAATCTGAATCATCAAACTGAATTTTATGTACATCAGTGTCTTCACCTTTTAAAAATTTCCAATCAAAGTTAAATTTTCTACTTTTAACAGAGGGATTCCATTGTTCAGTTATGACATTAACCATGATCAGCCCCACTCCTTTTTAAAATTGTCTTAGAGTAATAAATCGATAGATAAAGGGCTATCATGAATACTTGATAGCCCTTTTTTCACTTTTTCTACTTAACCTTCAACAAGCTTTTTATATTCATCCATTTGTTTTTGAATTTCCTTTTGTACCTTCTCATAACCGGCTGCTTCTAATCTCTTACGGAAATCTTCAACAGCTTTTTCCGGATCACCCGCTTTACCGAATGCAATTGCCGGTACCATTTGTGCAGTTACTTGTGAAAGTGCAGCTATTTCAGCTTCTACAGGTGTACTATCGAAAACAAATTGTCCATAAGGGAACGGCTTCTTAATTTTATCGTACTCTTCGTAAATCTCAGGCATTCCTTCCCATCTGTCAGAACTAGGAACTTCGAACTTATCTACACGGCCCCCCCAGAAATTAGATGCAAATGAATCTTTTGTCTCATCATATCCTTCAGGGCGTACACGCTTACCATCTACGATTTCGTATTGAACTCCTTCAATACCATAGTTAAATAATTTGTAAATTTCTTCATCATTGCGAATTAAGTCATATACCATAAGGGCACGCTCCGGATTTTTGCTATGTGCACCAACAGCCGTAGCTCCATGAGTAATAGACATTGAGATTAAGTTATTACGTGTATCAGACCAAGCAAACATATCGATTTCAGATCCTGGTTGTTTCACATCCATTTGCGGACGCAAAGTGGAGAATGTTTCAGTATGATGCTGATCAGCTCCAGTTTTTCCAGCTTGGAATAATGCGCGAGTATCACCTTTATAATTTAATACATCAGAACGCCAATATCCTTTATCTGCCCAATCCTTCATCATTTTTGCATAATCTACAAAAAGATCTTCAAACACCGGACTAACAACGGTATACGGATCATCAGCTGATTTACCCCAGTAGATTGGAAATACTCCTGTAGCAATTGGTAATTCAATTTGATCAGAATAGGAAGTTGTATATCCCCATGCTGTTGTAACGTTTGTTCCCGGTGTATCCCAAGGAATCACACCCGGCTTATTATCTACTATACCTTGGAAGTACTTACCTAATGTTTCAAAATCTTTGATAGGTTCATTAATTCCAAACTCCTTAGCCCAATCTGTGCGGTAGAAAAATCCGTGGTTAACCCATTGAGTAAAAGAGTCTTCCGGCATCATAACAATTTTCCCATTGTATTTTGTTTGCTCCCAGCTTTCATCAGAAACTTCTTCCCATGTTTTCGGTGCATAAGTTGGCAGAAGTTCAGTAATGTCCATGAATGCGCCTTTTTGAGCATTACCCCATGCATCTAACCAGTCAGTAGCGGTGATAATTAAATCCACAGGCTCACCTGAAGCTAGAGTGAGATTATATTTCGTCATATAATCAGCCCATTCGATCCATTTTATTTCAAGATGAGCATTTACTTTTTCCTCTAATTTTGCATTTACTTGCTCCATTACTTTTTCTAATTGACCGTTTGTCGGTTTATCCCCTAACGCCATCATTGTAATATTGACAAATTCTGAAGTATCAATTTCCCCATTTTCATTAACCTTTGTAGTTGGTTTCGTGTTTTCTGAGTTTGTTTGACTGGATCCATTACATGCCACAAGGCTAAAGGTTAACAGCATGACCATGACTAGTACGAAGAATTTTTTCATCTTCAACATTTCATTTCCTCCCCTTTATCTTTTTCATTCTTAATCTATGAAACAAGGAAAAATCCTTACTCATATTCATTAGCCCTTAACTGCACCAATTGTAATACCTTGAATAAAAAACCTTTGTACAAACGGATAAAACAGAATAACAGGACCGGTGGCCACGACGGCTGTTGCCATTTTCATAGATTCCAAAGGAATTTCTTGTGGTGCAACATTAGAAGCTGCCGCAGAGTTTCTTATAAAATCAGCACTAGTAATGACGTTATAAAGAAACAACTGAAGAGGCCGATATTCCATATTAGGTGAAAGGAAAAGCATGGCATTATACCATTCATTCCAATATCCCAAGGCAATGAAAAGTCCGATTGTCGCTAAGGCTGGCGTAGACATAGGTAAAATTAATTTTAAGAAGATCGTGAAATCACCTGCACCATCCATCTTTGCAGATTCTGTAATCTCATGGGGAATAGATTTTGTAAACGCCTTCATCATAATGATAAGAAAAGGACTCAGCAATCCTGGAAGCAATACGGCAAGATAATTATCTTTCAGATCCAAATACTGAGTGATCAATAGATAAAATGGAACAAGTCCACCTGAAAACAGAGTTGTAAAGTAAATATAGAATGAAATTTTATTACGATACAGGAAATCCGCACGTTGCAAGGCATAACCAGTCATGGCGACAATAAACAAACCAATAGCAGTTCCAACAATCGTAATACCCATTGTTACAACATAAGATCCAATAATAAGCCTTGGATTTCGGAAAACAATTTCATATGCAAACGTAGAAAATTCTTTCGGCCATAATGCAAATCCACTTTCCATAATCGCCTTCTCAGAAGTGAAAGATGACGATAAAATTAAGACAAAGGGCAAAAGACAACATAGAGCAAATAACCCAATACAACCATAGCCAATCACACGAACCATGATCGTAGAAAAATCCACGTTTCGTCTATATGTATTTTCCACAAGTACATCCCTCCTTTAGAATAATGAGTTTTCCGGTGAAACCTTTTTAACAATCCAGTTAGCTGTAATAACGATAAAGAATCCAAAAATTGATTGATATAAACTTACTGCACTTCCTAAAGAAAAGTTAAAATTCGTCATTAATGTCCGGAATACATAGGTTTCGATTATATCTGTGGTAGGATAAAGCATTGTATTATTAGCACCAACTAAGTTATAAAACAATCCGAAGTTCCCTTTTAATACTCCCCCTAAAGAAAACAGTAACAAGATGATAAAAGTAGGCTTTAGCCAAGGAATAATAATATAGCGAATACGTTGAAAAGCATTTGCCCCATCAATTTCTGCAGCTTCTAAAATGGATTTATCAAGTCCCATAATGGCAGCGAAATAGACGATTGATCCATAGCCTGTAGATTGCCAGAGGAAAGTAATAACAATGATATATGGCCATATTGCTGGATTCGAATAAGTTTGTACCGGATCCAAGCCAACCAATTCTAAAAATGAATTAAGTAAACCATAATCATAACTGAGTATGTTATAGGCTAAAAGACCAACTAAAACGGCGGAAATGAAATGTGGTAAAAACATAATGGTTTGTGATATTTTTTTAAACCATTTATTTCTTAATTCATTAAGCATGATCGCAACAGCTATTTGCAGGAAATTACCTAAGATGATGAAGGCGAGATTATAAGCAATCGTATTAAAGGTTAACTTCCATAAATCACCTGTCATAACCAAGAAACGAAAATTTTCCAAGCCTACAAAAGCACTTTTAAAAATACCAAGTGAATAATCATAATTAACGAAGGCGAGGTAAAGTCCCGGCATTGGAAGATAAGCAAATATAGCAAAGAAGATAATGGCAGGCATACACATAAGAAGAAGGGTTCGGTTCTTCCATATTCTTTTAAATCGAGACTCTTTCGTTTTTGTTTTAACAATAGGTGTCTGTGTTTGCACAGTAACGGTTTTCATCTAAATCCCCCCTATACTCATGATCTTAACTTCAAGGCAGCAACCATCTAACAAAAGAATGACCAGTACTACTGATAAGCACAAACAAATAGCAATCTGTGTAATTAATACTGAAAGGCATTTTAGACAACGAAGAAAAATAAAGAATCCATTAGAAATGAAACGGGTTTCATAAAAGTGCATAAAACCTTAATTGGCAGAGAAGTCACTCTAAGTATATATCTTTTGCAAAATTTAAAATGAAACGGGTTTCATAAAAATGCATACTAACTCAATGTTATTGTTATTACATGTTCTTAGTTTGTACACCAATAATGAAACGGGTTTCATTTTTAACAATAATCTTTTTATGCTTATGCCACATTAATTATTTATCACTCTATTTTTGAAAGCGGTTACTTAAGATTCATTATAGTTCCGTTCCTATTAAAAGTAAATACCATTTTTTCAAAATTAAAAATTTATTTTATTGCCTTTTCTTGGATAGTCTCAACTTCTGTTTCCTATTCTGGCCGTTCTATGTAACTTTATAGAAATGACAAAGAAAGCTTCAAATTCTATATGTAAATATAAGAATTGAAGCTTTACCATCTTTAAGGCCAGGAAAATCCCCCCCCTTTCCTGTATAATTTCTAATATGAACTATTCACAACTTGATCGGATATGATCAACTTAGGCTCTGTAGACTCAATCACATCCTGAACACTATAACCATTTGCTACTTCAATCAATTTCAATCCATTCTTCGTAACATCAATAACTGCTCGATCTGTTATTATTCGATCAACCACATTTTGGCCTGTTAATGGTAACGAGCATTTCTTAAGAATCTTTGGCTGCCCTGCCTTGTTCACATGCTCCATAATCACAATAATTTTTTTAGCACCGTGAACTAAATCCATTGCCCCACCCATCCCTTTTATCATTTTGCCCGGGATCATCCAGTTAGCAAGATCACCATTTTCTGAAACCTCCATGCCACCCAGGATAGCCAAATCAATGTGGCCGCCGCGTATCATGGCAAAGGATTCTGCATTACTAAAGAAACTCGCTCCTTCTATTGCGGTTACTGTTTCTTTTCCCGCGTTAATTAAATCCGGATCTACTTCTTCTCTCAACGGATAAGGTCCAATACCTAATAGACCATTTTCTGATTGCAAGACCACATTTTTATTTTCAGAAATATAGTTCGCAACCATTGTAGGCATTCCAATGCCTAAATTCACATAGAATCCATCTTGAATTTCCTTTTCAGCCCTTTGTGCGATTTGTACTCTGACATTTTTCGTCATCCTTTGTCCTCCTCTATTTTATGCTTGAACTGTAAGTCGTTCGATTCGCTTTTCATGTTTCCCAACGATTAACCCTTGAACATAAATACTCGGGGTATGAATGTGATCAGGATCTAATTCGCCAACTTCCACAATTTCCTCTACCTCTGCAATTGTGATTTTCCCTGCTGCCGCCATAATAGGATTGAAATTTTGCGCTGTTTTTCGATAAATGACATTTCCCATCTTGTCTGCTTTCCACGCTTTAATAAGACTAAAATCGGCAGTAAGGGATTCTTCGAGTAAATATTCCTTTCCATTAAATTGTCTTGTTTCTCGTCCTTCTGCAATAGGAGTCCCGACCCCAGCCGGAGTATAAAAGGCAGGTATTCCAGCTCCACCGGCACGTATTTTCTCAGCTAAAGAACCTTGTGGTGTCAGTTGTACCTCCAACTCCCCGCTTAATACTTGTCTTTCAAACTCCTTATTTTCACCAACATAAGATGAGATCATCTTTTTAATTTGTTTATTTTGAAGTAAAAGTCCAAGTCCCCAATCATCAACTCCACAGTTGTTTGAAATCACGGTTAAATCTTTAACATTTTTTACACATAGAGCTTTAATAAGGTTCTCTGGTATTCCAACTAATCCAAATCCCCCAACCATTAACGTCATACCGTCTTTAATGTCTTGTACGACTTCCTCAAAACTAGTAAATATCTTTTTCATCCTCATACACCTCTTGTTTCATAGTTTTCTATTATGGTTGAAACTCCTTGACCACCGCCGATACATAACGTCGCTAAACCATATTTACCATTTCTTCTTTTTAATTCATGAATTAATGTTGTCAGGATTCTTGCACCACTTGCTCCAATCGGATGACCCAGGGCAATGGCACCACCATTGACATTTACTTTATCCTTCCTGAATTGAAGCTCCTTGCCAACAGCTAAAGCTTGGGCTGCAAAAGCTTCATTTGCTTCAATTAAATCTATGTCATTGATTGTAAATCCAAGCTTATTTAACGCTTTTTTCGTAGCTGGCACTGGCCCTATTCCCATTAAACTTGGGTCAACGGCTGCGCTTGCGTTCCTACGAATTTTTGCTAACGGTTCGATCCCAAGTTCTTTTGCTTTACGTAAACTCATCATGAGTACAGCAGCTGCTCCATCATTAATTCCTGAAGCATTACCTGCGGTTACGCGTCCATCTTTTTTAAAAGCTGGCCTTAGCTTACCTAATTTCTCTACTGTTGTTCCCGCCTTTACATATTCATCCTTATCAAAATAAATAGACTCTCCTTTTCGTTGTGGTATTTCAATAGCTACAATTTCATCCTTAAATTTCCCTTCATTTATTGCTATTGCTGCTTTTTCTTGGCTCCATGCAGCGAATTCATCTTGTTCCTGTCGTGTGACTTCATATTGGTCACAAATATTTTCAGCCGTGATTCCCATATGATAATCATTAAAAGCACACCACAATCCATCATGAATCATACTATCAATGAGCTTCTGATCTCCCATTCGAAACCCTTCTCTAGCTCCCATAGATAAATAAGGTGCTTGACTCATATTTTCCATTCCACCGGCAACAACGATTTCAGCATCTCCTGTTAAAATGGCTTGAGTCGCTAAATGAACGGCTTTCAATCCTGATCCACACACTTTATTTAATGTAAAAGCAGAAACATGTTCAGGAAGCCCTGCGTGTATAGCAGATTGCCTAGCCGGGTTCTGCCCAAGACCTGCTTGAAGAACATTTCCCATGATGACTTCATCAATTTGATCTCCACTAATTCCAACTTTTTCGATCACCGCTTTAATTACATGTGAACCTAATTGGACGGCACTAATATTTTTTAAGCTTCCTCCAAATTGACCTATCGGCGTTCTTAAAGCGCTTACAATTACAACCTCATTATTTTCCATCAACCAGTTCCTCCCCATCAACAGTTTATTCGGAGTTTCCACCATATATTTACTTATTAATTTACAGCATTCCTACTTATGAGTAAAATGAATAATAGTTATATTTTTCATTCCAAAATAGAATAAGTAGGTGATAAATTTGGAATTAAAAGATCTAAAATTTTTTACCGAAGTAGCACAATACGGCAGCTTCACTAAAGCAGCTGAAAGTGCCTATATCTCACAACCAACCTTAAGTAAATCAATAAAAAAATTAGAAACAGAGCTCAGAGTGGAACTATTTGAACGGTCAACACGTTCATTAAAATTGACTGATGCAGGAGAAATTGTCTTCAAACAAGCTACTAAAATATTAGGAGCTACAGATGAGCTATCTGTCCTTTTAGATGATTTAATCAATTTGCCAACAGGGAAAATTAAGATTGGCATACCTCCATTAATTGGGACGCTTTTTTTCCCCGCAATAGCGAAAAAATTCAATAAGCACTATCCAGAGGTAGAATTAGAATTAGTTGAACTCGGTGCTAAACGAATTGAACACTTAGTAGATGAGGGTCATGTTGATGTGGGAATCATTGTGTTTCCAACAGATCATAGTAAGTTCAAAATTACTCCGTTTATAAAAGAAGAATTCATGCTTTATACAAGTACAAAGCATCGACTAGCAGAATCGAAAGAGGTTACCATCAGGCAATTAGCAGAAGAACATTTTATTCTTTTCAATCGGGAATTTGCCTTACATAAATTGATTATTAACGAGTGTCAAAAATCAGGCTTTCAACCAAATATCGCATATGAAAGCTCACAGTGGGATTTAATAACAGAATTGGTTGGAGCGGAGCTTGGTATTACGCTATTACCGAGGTCTATCTATAGAAAGATGGATCATCACAATATCAAGATGATTACATTATTGTCTCCACCTATGTGGGAGCTTGGATTTATTACGAAAAAAGACAGATATCAATCTTTTGCTGTCAGGGCTCTTTTGGAGTTTGTTTCAGAGGATTTTTAACATAAATCTTTTCCATTTCATTCATTATTTCTTCTGCTAAATAAATAAGCTCGGATTCCTTGAATACAAAGAATTCGAGCTTACTGTACATTCTATTAGTAAAAAACTAATTAACCGTCTATTAGTTGTAATAGATTTCGTTTTTGTATTTCTTCCTTTAAAACTCTAATTATTTTAGTATCCTGGCTTAAGATAACTGCTTTTTTATATAAACTAATTAATAACTCGTTACTTAATTCTTTTAACATATTAGTACTTCCCCCATTATTTATGCTTATTCCTTCTAGTTGAAAGCGTTTACTATAAGTATAATAAGATATTTACATCAGTGTTTCTATATCCTTGTTCGTTTATTTATTATCCTTATTTGCTGTTAGGAAAATTTCTTTCTAAATAAAACAAAATGTGATACACCTCGATTCACCGTTCTATCCCATATTAGGTAAGGGACACTCATTCTATTAATCTTAATTAATGGCTCTTTTCGCATACTCTGATGTTTATTAATGCAGTGTTGTAGGTGAAAATATGTTCGTTTCATTACGCTCCACTATAGAATAAATACAATATTAAGAAGCAACACTCTTTGCGAAAACAGCTAATTAATTCACCTTTTTATAAACAAAAAGGTTGACTCTCCCCTTAAGGGAGAGATTAAAATAACGTCTTGTAGTTGCAAAAAATCTTTCATGGAGATGATAAGCATGTCAAGACAGAACATTACTTTAGCAATATTATTGCTGAATCTATTTATAGCCTTTTTAGGCATAGGACTTGTTATTCCTGTTACTCCTACAATAATGAATGAGTTACATTTATCTGGCTCAATTGTAGGGTATATGGTTGCGGCATTTGCTGTTGCACAGTTAGTTGTATCCCCAATAGCAGGTCGTTGGGTAGACCAATTTGGCAGAAAAAGAATGATTGTAATAGGTTTATTTATATTTGGAATCTCAGAACTGTTATTCGGTATCGGAAATACACTGAGCGTCCTGTTTCTCTCACGTATACTTGGAGGTATTAGTGCAGCATTTATTATGCCAGCCGTAACTGCCTTTATTGCAGATACAACATCTTTAGAAACACGACCGAAAGCACTTGGCTACATGTCAGCAGCCATTTCAACAGGATTCATTATCGGTCCTGGAATTGGAGGATTTTTAGCAGAAATCGGAACTCGTATCCCCTTTTTCTTTGCTGGAATGTTAGGTGTTTTTGCTGCAGTTTTATCTTTGATTACATTAAAAGAACCCGAACGAAATATGGAATATGGAGAAAATTCAGATCAAAAAGCGGGATTAAATCGAATCTTTTCCCCTGTTTATTTCATCTCATTTATGATTATCTTAATTTCAGCATTTGGCTTATCCTCTTTTGAATCTTTGTTTGCTCTATTTGTTGATCATAAGTTTGGATTTACTCCGAAGGATATTGCAATTATGATTACTGGGGGAGCTATTGTTGGGGCCATTGCTCAAATTGCTTTATTTGATAAACTGACAAAATGGCTTGGAGAAATTCGTTTAATTCGGTACAGCCTCTTATTTTCAGCGATTCTTGTCTTATTTGTCACCATTGTCAATCAATACTTTTTGATTTTATTTACAACAATTATCGTTTTTATAGGATTTGATTTAATGAGACCTGCTGTAACCACCTATCTTTCTAAGATTGCCGGAAACGAACAAGGTTTTGTAGGTGGTATGAATTCAATGTTTACGAGTATTGGAAATGTGTTTGGTCCAATTATTGGAGGTATACTATTTGATATAAATTTAAATTATCCATTTTATTTTGCGACGGTTTTTTTAGCTATTGGCACAGGATTAACTCTCGTTTGGAAACAACAGTCTTATGCTAAAGCTTCACCAGCCAAATTAACGAGTTCAAAACAGTAATGAGGTGGATTTACTAATGGAGGATAAACTTTATTCTATAGGTGAGGTTTCAAAATTAATGAATATTTCTATCAAAGCTCTCCGCTACTATGATCATATCGATTTATTTAAACCAGCCTATGTAGATCCAAAATCAAACTATCGTTATTATAGTGATTTACAATTATATCGTTTAGACCTAATAAAATCTCTAAGCTATATCGGGACACCATTAAATCAGATCAAAAAGGTGGAAGATTTAAATAATGAGGATTATGTTTCCTTTTTAATGGAACAAGAAAAAATTGTGGAAGAAAAAATTGACTATTTATTTGAAATACAAGAAATTATCGCCAATGTAAGAGAAGAATTACAGAGACAAGAAACACCATTTGATGAGGTCGTTCTTTTAGAAAAGGAAGAAATGAAGATTATTCAAACTAAAGTAACCGGTTTAGGCCCAATTAACACCTTCAATTCGTCATTTAGCAGTCTAAGAAAATATGGACCATCTACAGAGGGTTTTAGAAAAAAAGGGTATGGCTCCATTATTCCATTTAGACACTACCATACAGTTGAAGAAATCAATTATGAATATTTGTTTACACCTGTACTATCGAATAAACATATTTCAGCTCTTCAAAGTGATACTGAATTTGCAACCTTACCAAAAGGTAAATACTTAAGCATTGTTTCAAATTCCAATTCATTTGAACATTACTTTAATACATTCCAAAAACTAATTCATTATATACAAACAAATGAAGTCAAACCGTTAAGTGATATCTATGAATTCTTTTCCGTCTCTTATCAAAATAATAAACACCAATATATAAGTGAGTTCAGGGTGAAAATTGCAGAAGATTAATATAATAGCGTTTTTCTACGAAATATTATAAACACCCCTTTTTAGAGGGGTGTTTATGATATTTCCCATTACTTATTCCCCTGAAGGTTTCTTGATAGGAGTATAGGCAGGTAAAGGTTTCCCAAAATTTGGCGTCCCATCTTGATTCCAATGAAATTTTTGGATTCTTGGATTACGAAGTTTGCCATTCCTATGGTCTCCTTCAGCCTCGGAAAAGGAAAATGCGTGATACACAATCCAATCCTCAGTTCCATCCGGAGATTGAGTAAAGCTATTATGTCCCGGTGAAAACACTCGATTTTTTATATTTTTTGAAAAAACAGGATCCGGATGCTTAACCCAAGAAGTTGGATCCATTACATCATCTGATTCATCAGCAGTTAACATTCCTAAACAATAATCATCCGACCATGTAGCGCTTGCTGAAAAGATTAAAAATAGCCTTTCATTCCTTTTTAAAAAGGTTGGCCCTTCATTAATTGCCATTCCACCTTGTTTCTCCCACTCAGCTGTTGGTGCAGAAAGTAGAATATTTTCACCTTCTAATGTCCAGGGATTTTTCATTTTTGCAATATATAAGGCTGATCCATAATCAGGAAAATATCCATAACCTGCATAAAGGAAATAAAGTTGATTATGATGCTGAAGGACTGTTCCATCCAATCCTGGAAGCTCCGTATTCACAGCACCTTTAAAGTTCCATTCTCCCTCTAGCGGATTTTCAGAAGAATTTTCTAATACATAAATTCGTCGTGTGTCATCACCACCACCGTCATTAGCAGTAAAATAAATAAACCATTTATTATGTATATAGTGGATTTCCGGTGCCCAAATATTTTTACTGTATGGCCCTTCTACAGGAGGCACCCAAATGATCTTCTTTTCAGCAGTTGATATCCCTGTAATGGTTGCACTCTTCCAAAGGGCTATATGAGTACGAGTCGTAGCTGTAAAATAGTAGTTTCCATCAAAATGTTTACATATATATGGATCAGGACCACTCTCAAGTAGAGGGTTCAAAAACATTTCTCCTAATTCTACTTCACTTTGATTTTGATTATTTTTTTCCATCGCGGATCCTCCATTCATCGTTCATGACATACCCAAAATGAACGGGTAGGTACCCTTGTTTTCTTGTACCTACCCATTTTCACTTATTTTTCTTCTATTTTTCTTATAAGTCTTAGAGAATCTCCCTCAAGTTCTTGTTTGATAGCTTCAGATATTTTCTTTTCTTTTTCTAGAGAATCTCTAAAATCATTTAGATGCTTGATTGATTCAGCGATTTTCCCTTTGTCTAAATGATGCCTAGATTGATCTAATTTATTTGTAAATTTTTTATAGGCACTTTGAACAATCTCACCAGATTCTTTCATTCTATCAAGATCATTTTTAATGGATGAATGGGTCGTTTCTAGTGGTTTTACCACAAAATTATCAAACGTTGTCTGATTATAATTTGATCGCAGCCCTACTTTTCCTTGCGTAAATACTGTACTGCTGTTGTCTGTATAATCTATTTTGGGAACATTCATATCTCCAACATAAATCTTTATATTTGTGCCTTTAGCGACAACTTTCACATGATGCCATGTATTCAATGGCTCATTTAGTTCAGCACCTTTTAAGTATTCCCAGTTATAATTAAACTTGCCTAAATGAATTCCATCTTTATTTATATAAGCTATATAACCTTGCATAAAATCAGGATTATTTTGACCAAGTTCAATACCGTTTGCCGGATTATTTACTCTGAAAAGTAAACCGCCGTCTCCTGTTCCAGCTCGGATATTAAGATCTGCTTCGACTGTATAATCCTTCCACCCACTGTCTCCTATGACAGATTTCGCAAAGGTACCTGGCGATGTGCTATACTCACCTTCAATAGCTGGTGGTTCTTGACCGTCAGCAACTGAGAATTGGATGCTTCTAAAATCAAATTCTCCTTTTACCATTTCCACCTTGATCGTATGCTTTCCAGCTGGTAATGAAACATTTTCTTTGATAACACTTTCCCAGTTATCCCATCCTCCAGTTTTTGGAACATCTATAACACCTGTTAAATCGACAGTATCATCTAGCCAAAGTCTTATTTGACTTCCTTCTATATCAGTTGCCACTCTAATGTCCAGTTCATAATCATCCGCTTCGCTTATGTCGACATTATATTTTAGCCATTCTCCAGCCTGGTTCCAGCCTACATTATATCCACCTTCCGGATTAATACGGATATCGACTGCATCTCTCCTATATTTGCCACCAATATTATCAGGAGAATTGTCGTGATACCCAATACCTTCACCACCGGTCATATAATCTGCTGCCATTATTTTTCCCGGAAGCTCCTTATGATGGTCAAAACTATGAAATAGTAGTCTGGAAATATCAAATTCTCCATTTAGGACTTCAAGCTTTAACGTATGCTTTCCAGCTGGTAAAGAAATATCCTGTAAAGAAATGTTTTCCCAGTTATTTAAATCACCTGTATTTGGTATATCAATTTCTCCTGTTAGATCAATGTTATCATCTAAAAGAAGCCTTACTTTCCCTCCAGATTTAGTAGAGGCGGCAAGAATATCTATTCCATAGCTTCCTTCTTCTTCAATATCGATATTATATGCTAGCCATTCTCCTGTTTGGTTGGAGGTAACAGCGTAACCACCTTCCGGATTTGATCGTATATCGACAGATTCCTCCCGATATTGTTCCCCACTATTCTCCAAGGTGTTATCATGATATCCAACACCTTCGCCGCCAAGATTGTAATCTTCCGCCTCTATAATTCCAGGGATTGGCTTATGGATATCAAATGATGAAAAGTCAATACTCGTGAAATCAAATTCACCTTCCACGATCTCAACCTTTAACGTGTGCTCTCCTTCAGGTAATGTAACGCCTTCTTTTATGACAGGCTGCCAATTATTCCAATCTCCTGTGTTAGGAACATCCAACACACCAGTTAAATCTATTTCATCGTCAAGCCAAATTTTCACTTTTGCTGATTGAAATGTTGTTGCCGCATTTAATTGAAGATTATATAAACCCGATTCTTTAATGGATACATTATATTTAAACCATTCACCTGTTTGGTTCCAGCCTACTGCAGTACCGCCTTTTGGGTTATCACGAATATCTACAGAATCTCCTCTTAATGCCCCGCCAATATTTTCCGCTGTTGTTTCATGATAAGCGATTCCTTCACCGCCAGTGATATAATAAGCAGCACCTATTGATCCTGGTATTGGTTTATACGTATCAAATGTACTAGGTTTATTTGTATTTACTGTCCAAAACCCTTCTATTTCCTCCCAGCCCTCACTTGTTCCATCATTGAAGTTTGACGATACTTTCGTAACTTTCTTATTTTCATGAAAATCAAGTGACGATAGATCAAAGCTTCCATTTTCTGCAATGACTTTTAATGTATGCTTTCCTTTTGGTAATTTTATCCCCTCAATCGAAAGAGTTTTCCACTCATCTGTTTGAGGTATATTGATACTTTGAGTCAATACCGTCGAATTGTCTAATACTATCTTAATTTGTGCATCTTTACTTGAGTCAGTGATTCTTAAATCCAAGTTATAAGAACCCTCTTCTGCAATAGTTAAGTTATAATTCAACCATTCTCCTTTTTTATTCAAACTTACATAATATCCACTTTCGGAATTCCCTTTAAAATCAACCGCATCTTTTCTATATTTATCACTAGTATTCTCCGTTGTTGTGTCATGGTAGCCTTTTCCTTCTCCTCCTGAATTGTAGTGGACCGCTTCAATGCTTCCTGGTACAGGTTTATTCGCATCGAATACAGAGCTTCCGTTTACTTTATTACTAAAAGCGGTAAACCCGAAAGCAGCATGAACATCATTTGTCATATATCCAATCTTTCCACCATCTAGTTTTTCTATATTGCGTGTTTGCTTTTGCATACCGTCTACAAAAATCTTAAAGGTTGAAGCAGCTTTTTCGATTCGTATTTGATGAAGTTTAGTATAATCATAGCCATTAGGTAAATCTGTTGCTTCCCATTTTTGTTCAACCCCGTTTACGATGAAGAACGTTTCTAATTGATTTTTATTAGGATTTAACACAGCTAATCCATAGTTTTTTTCATCCTTATAGGAGAAAACAGCACCAAAACGTGGATCACTGCTGGATCCTTGTTCAATTGTTTTCATATTAAATTCTGCGGTGTAGTCTGAGGATGTCCCAGCCTTTGTCAGTTGTTTAAACACTTTCGAACTACCCGTTTTTGTTTGCTGAAGCCATCCGGACAAACTTGAGTTAACGGTCCAGCTTCCTCCATTTATATTTTCCCAGTTCTTACTAAGTGAGGATTGAGAGAACCGCTCACTAAAATCAGGTAAATCCGGGTTAGGCTGTTCGGTTGTAGTTGGACCAAGAACGAGCATTTTATCTCCATTCCAAGCAATTCGATCAAGGTTCATATAGCGGCCTGGATTTGCATGACTATGATAAACCATATAATCAGAATCAAGGTCCGGTCCGCGAACAACAGAATTATGTCCTACACCTGCATTTACTCCTTCTGCATTTAGTAAGATCGGGTTTTGTTCCAACTTAGGTGCGTAATCAGCTATCGGGGAATCGCTCGATGCATAATCAACACGGTAAGCTTTATTCCAAACGTGATTTCCTGTGTACGTCATATAATATTTGTTATTTCTTTTTATAATCGTTGGCCCCTCTGTCCAACCATTCATTTCTGCACCAGTGTGTGAAACTTGTCCAAATGTATATGGATCAGACATTGGCCGTGCATCAATTCTTTGGTCACCGGTACTGTAGAAATACCATTTTCCATCATCGTCTATAAACACATGTCCATCAATTCCCATACCGAGGTTTTCTGTTTGCTTTTTGAAAGGCCCTAAAGGATTTGAACTTTTATATACATAATGTCCATTACCTCCAGGTGATGTGTACATATAAAAACTACCATTCCAATAGACAACTTCAGGTGCATAGGCAGCCTTTGTTGCGGGTTCCTCCGTCACTAGTCCACCGTACTCCCAATTCACCAGATCTTCTGACTTCCAGGCTTTTACTCCACTCTTATCATCAACTGTACTGACATAAAGATAATAAATACCGTTATGTTTTAAAATATAAGGATCTCCTTCTCCATAAAACACACCTGTATCCCATTCCCAAGAATTCGGTAACTTTATAGGGTTACTGAAAGCAAAGGTTGCTAGCGGGAGAGACAGTATAAAGCTAACCAAAATGGCCATTGTCATCATCTTTTTCAGGAAAATCTCCTCCTATTTTTAGATTTCCAAAAGTACATAGACTACTTGCTAATACTCTATTACTCAATAAATTTCAAAGGAAAAACCAAAGGAAAAAAAAGTTGGTCTTTCCTTTGGTTTTATATTATTGATTTTGCAAATGATAATTTTCTATCTTTACTATTGATTTATTTTTAGCAAAAGCTAAAATTCCTCCTGATAAAAACATGAGTGATGCTAAAATGTCCATTACAAAATAAGAGGCTAAGCCTATGACAATAAACCAGACCGGCTTTTTCGTTTCTGCTTTATCATCCTTTAATCCCCTAGCTAAAATGAAGTTTATCACTCCTAATAAGACAAATAACATCCCAAACGAGACTGAAAATATATACAAACTTCCAAATATCGACTGTGCTGCTTCCAGCTTAGCAAAGGTATCAAAGGAAGAGTTCAATCCTTCATTTTTGATAAATGAAGCATAAACAAAAATGGTTAAGAGCCCTGTAGTCATTTGCCAAATGGACCCGATTATGATTAATCTTCGCTCGAGTTTTCTATTCACTGTGAAACCTCCTTTTCGTGTCTATCCTTTAACACCTGACGATAAAGAAAGCGATTCCATAAAATATTTTTGTGTAAATAAATAGAGAATAAATGTTGGAACAATCGCAATTAGCGCCCCTGTTAAAGCATGAGCTATATCAAGTGCATACATGCCCTGAAGCAATTGCAGCCCTGGTGTAATTGGCATTTTTTCAATATCATTAAACACGATCGACGGCCATAAGAAGTCATTCCAGGAACCTGTAAAAGTAAACAACGCAACAACCGTTAAAACTGGTCTTATTAACGGTAATATTAACTTAGTGAAAATTTGAAATTCAGACGCGCCGTCCACTCTGGCAGATTCATCAAAGTCCTTAGGAATTCCCTGCATAAATTGTCTAACTAGAAAGATATTAAATACTCCGGCAGCCCCCGGAACGATTGCTGCAAAATAGCTATTAACCCATCCTAATGTATCAATAATTTTATATAGTGGGATAAGGTTTACAACAGCAGGGAACATCATCGTTGCCATTAAAAAAATAAAGATGGCATCTCTCCCTTTAAATTTCATTCTTGAATAACCGTAACCGGCTAATGAGACAATCACTAGTACTAATACTGTTTGTGATACCGAAATAATGAGCGAGTTCATAAACCACTTTGCAACAGGTGCACTAGTGTTTTCGAACAGAACATCCTGATAGTTACCAATCACCCAATTTATCGGCAGTATGGTAAATGGATTTGATTGAATATCCGATTCACTTTTGAATGTAGTTAAAAATGTGTAAAGTAATGGAACAAGCCATATAAACGCCATGAATAATAAAAAGATGAATGAAATCATTTTCGATACTGTTATTTTCTTCAAGGAAAGCACCTCCTAATCACGTTGTCTTAAAAAGAAGAATTGGATTGCAGAAACAACCATAATACATAATCCTAAAATGACAGCCATTGCTGCCCCAATACCTGCAATAGAAATTCCTGAACCGAATGCATTCTCTTGAATGTACATTAATAGAACTGTCGTCGAGCTAGTTGGTCCACCTTTTGTTAACATGAGCGGTTGCCCGTAAACATTAAATTGTGCAATTGTCGTGATAACGACTGTATAGAGTATTTGAGCTCTTATGCTTGGTAGTGTAATTTTAAAGAATTTTTGAACATTATTAGCGCCATCTATTGATGCAGCTTCATATAAATCTTTTGAAATCCCATTAAGAGCAGCTTGATAGATAATCATATTTGCTCCAATTGTCCACCAAACAGTTACGATAACCAACGTAACCCATGCGTACGGCTGTGTAGATAACCAGTTCGTATCAACATTCAAATAATGGTTGATTGGTCCAAATGAAACACTAAATAGCATAGCAAATATGATCATGACAGCAGATACAGAAAATAAAGATGGCATATAAAACAGTGCTTGGAAAAACTTCATTCCTTTTGGTTTCGTATTTAGTCCAGCAGCTAAGAACAATGGAACAATAATACAAAATGGGACTGTAAATATTACAAATTTAAATGTATTTCCCAAACCAACACGGAGTTGTTCGTAGAAAGTAGAATCCTGATTAAGTAAAATTTCTGTATAGTTTGCCAGTCCTACGAATTCAGGATCACCAATTAGATCCCAATTGGTAAAAGAAATATAAACACCATATAAAGTAGGAAATAGAAAAAATACGGCAAATAGAATGAGATGTGGTCCAATGTATAGATAAGGAGATAGATTCAACCTTTTTTTATTTGATTTTCCTACCAGTACTGAGGACATATTTACTTCCTTATTCTCTCCAGTATTTATCATCATTTTAAGCTCCTATTCTTTCGTTATCGAATAGAGAGAGGACAACTCAACCAAAGGGTTTGACCCTTTGGTTGAATCATTCTCAATAATTTTAGCAACGATTATTTTTTATTTGTTGCTATTTTATCTTCAATGGCTTTTTGTGCTTTTTCCAGTCCTTCATCAATATCTAATTTTCCAAACGCCGCATCTCCAACTAATTTATCAATCTCTTCAACTACAAAGCCATTATATTTATAATCAAAGATTTTTAATGTTTTTTGTAATTCAGGATCTTCTATTAAGAATGATTGTGGCATTTCTTTGTATTCAGAATCGTCTAATGTTTCTAATGCAGCAGGGTTTTGTCCCGCCTTTGCCCACGGAAGTGAATGTTGTCTTACGTAGTCAAGGAAATCCATCATTCCTTTTGTTTTCTCTTCAGACCGATTTTCATCTTTAAACATGACGAATTGATGAGAAGACGTCCAGTTTACAATATTATCTGGTGAAATTTGCGGGAAATTCGTTAAGCCCCAATTTAAATTTTTCGCTTCATTTAAGCCGTTTTGCATCCAAATACCTTCAGGATAGAAGATTGCTTTACCAGATTGAAACAATTGACCTGGATCTTCTCCATCTTTGTTGGCAATTTTGTCATCAACTAACCCCTTAATTAATTCCAACGCTTCTTTCGCTTCCGGCGTATTAAGAGTTGGTGTTTCTCCATCACTAGTAATATCTCCACCTAGTTGATTGTAAATAGATAAAAAGATCGGTCGAGTCCAAGTTAAGCCGAAACCAGTAATACCGTCTTTTTTAGATAGTTCTCCAGCCTCTCGGATTTCATCAAAAGTAATAACGTTATCATCAAGTGCATTTGGTGCATATTTTTCAAGTAATTCTTTATTGTAATACATAACAAAGCTGTGAACATCTAATGGAACACTATATCTACTGCCATTAATATCTCCAATATTCCATCCTGCGGGAACATAGTTTTCTGCTTTAATCTCAGGATAATCACCCAATAAATCATCGTATGGTGTTAACATATCATTATCAACAAATTGTTTAATTCTCTCTGCATGTACAATGGTTAAATCAGGAATCCCTTTTCCGGAATTTACTACCGTCGGGATTTTTGTATACATATCTCCCTCAGTAATAGATAAATTTTTAACCTTGAATTCCGGATTTGTCTTATTATACTCATCAACGATTTGTTTCATATTTTCCCCATCCGGACCTGTAAATGGATTCCAAAATAGAATCTCATTTTTAGATGACCCTGAACTACTGGATGAACCGCTACAACCTGATAAAGCCATGGCAAACACAAAAAGTATCGTGAACATTAATACCGCTTTTTTCTTCATATATTTCCCCCCTGATTTTTGTTAAGAAAAGCGCAAACGCCTTGATCAGCCTAAGGCAGGCATAAGACGCTCAGGAATAGAAGACGCTGTTTGTCTTCAATTCCTGAGTGGCTTATGATCCCGAGGCAGTCAAAAAAACTCGACGTCCTGTCGCTTGACTGCACTTGCACGTCCTATGCTGGGCTAGGCGCTGGAGCTGGACACCAACACTAAGTATAAAACTTTATACTTTATTACCTTTTATTTAAATCTCTTGACTGAAATTAGACCGATTTCAGTCAAGGGATCTTTCACATCATTCATTTTGGATTCGAATAGGTTAGTTACCTTACAATCGGTACATGCCACATATCATTTATTTTTTTGAGCAGTTGTAAATCACACTTCGGTTTTCGATCATATGTTAATAAGCCATTAATCTCCTGTTCAACATCTGTTAACTGTGTATAACAATATCCATGCAAAGCACTGGATTCATACACCGCTTTCATGACTCGTTCATAATCCGCCAGAAAATCTTCCTCATTTGTAACAGACGTATAACCCCAGCCACTATCATCGCCAACTTTATATCCAATTCCACCGAATTCAGTTAAAAGAATTGGCTCACCACTGTGATGATAACCTTTCGTATAGATCTCTCGTCCGGCCGGTCTTGAAAGAAGCAGGTTTTCAGTAGTTCGTAATGAATTCCTAAACTCATTGTACTTTTCCACTTCATCCTTTTGTCCATGGTTGTAATTATGAATGGCACAAATATCTGTTTTTGTTAATTCCCACCCATCATTTGAAATGACCAATCTTGTTGTATCAAGTGAATGGATTAAATGATACATCGCTGCCGAATGGTGTATTTGCTGATCATTATTACAAATAGAAGGAACTCCCCAACTTTCATTAATAGGAACCCATGTGACAATACAAGGATGGTTGTAATCTCGTTCGATGATTTCAATCCATTCGTTAGTTAGACGCGCAACAGCATCTTCACTATAAGAAGGTGAAGCAGCACATTCTCCCCAAACCAGGAAGCCTAATTTATCTGCCCAATAAAGAAAGCGGGGATCCTCTACCTTTTGGTGCTTTCTGCAGCCATTAAATCCCATTTCTTTTGTTAGTTCTATATCGTTCTTTAAATCCTCATCAGTTGGTGCAGTTAATAAACCTTCCGGCCAATACCCCTGATCAAGTACTAATTTTTGATAATATGGTCTATTGTTTAGATATACCATGCCATTTTCAGTATGAATTTTCCTCATTCCAAAGTAAGAAGAGATAGTATCCAGCACTTGCTCTTGTTCTTTCACACGAATTTTGACATCGAATAAATTCGGATTTTCTGGTGACCAGTTCCACCCAACATGATGAAAACCAGTTCGAAATATTTTTCGATTGTAGAGATTAATCGACCTTTTGACAAAATTTTCATAAATTTGGATGGTTTCATTGGCAATCACTTCATCTTTAAAGGTGATATCGATTTCCACCTTTTTATTTATATAATCACCTGCCAACTCAAAATCGATTGTAATATCACCATTGTCGATATCCGGAGTGAATCTCAATTTTTTTATATGAGTTTTATTCACTGCTTCTATCCATACTGTCTGCCATATTCCGGTAGTCCGTGTGTACCAAATAGCAGCAGATTTTTCAATCCAATATTGCTTTCCTCTCGGAATGGTTTCATCTATAGAAGGATCTTCAACTCTTACAACAAGTGTTTGGTTTCCATCCTGTAAATAGTTGGTTATATCAAATGAAAAGGAGGTGTGGCCACCCTCATGGGAACCTACCAAATTTCCATTAATAAAAACCATTGCACGATAGTCAACAGCACCAAAATGCAGGATAATTTGCTTTCCATTCATTGAATCAGGAATGGTAAATTCACGACGATACCATACCCAATCATGGAAAGTAGAATCATTTATTCCACTCAGCTTTGTTTGATAAGCAAAGGGTACATTTATTTTTTGCTCGTATTCCGTACCTTCTTTAAACCATTTTTCTTCCAGTCCAATATTTTGATCATCAAATTCAAAATCCCATTCACCGTTTAGATTAAGCCAGTCTCCTCTCACTAATTGTGGGCGGGGATATTCTTGTCGAAATGTCATAAGCTTCTCCTTTATCTGTGTTAAAATTATTTACTGTTAATCTCTTTAATTTTGGTTAAGTCGACTTTTGGTGTTCGATCTTCATTTAGAAGTCCATTAATCTCTTGCTGAACATCTGTAATTTGTGTATAACAAAACCCGCTAATATATGGAGTATCTTTAATTCCTTGTGTAATAGATTCATAGCGTTTTAGAAAATCTTCTTCATTCTTCACTTGATTTCCATATCCCCAACCTTTTTCCGAGTTGAAGGCAATACCACCGTACTCACTGATGATGATTGGTTGCCCTTTATACTCATAACCTTGTGCCATGGCATGCTTATGTTTATTGAAAGCTATTTCATTATTAACTACCTTTTCTTTATCTTTATATCGGTTTAAAAATTCATCTCCATATTCCACATAATCGTGCAATGTAATGATGTCTGATACTGTGTGCTCCCATCCATCGTTTACAATCACCGGCCTCATACTGTCGATTGCTTTTGTGAGATGATAAATTCCCTCTGTGAACTTTTGTTGCTTACGGTCTGTAAAAACATTTTTCACACCCCATGACTCATTAAACGGTGTCCATACAATAATACTTGGGTGATTATAGTGTTGCTTGACAACCTCCATCCATTCCTCAGTAAAGTTTTGAACAGCCTCATCTGAAAACTCATATGTTGCAGCCATTTCAGACCAAACAAGGAGACCCTTTTTATCCGCCCAATAAAGATATCGTTGATCTTCCACCTTCATATGTTTTCTTACTCCGTTAAAGCCCATCGCGAAAGTTTTATCAATATCCTCAAGTATGGCTTCTTCGGAAGGTGGTGTTAAATGGGATTCCTCCCAATAACCCTGATCTAAAATGAGCTTTTGATAGATTGGAATATTATTAAGCATTACATTTCCGTTCTCTATTGATATCTTTCTCATACCAAAATACGATTTTACAAGATCTATGACTTCACCATTTTTAAGTAATGTAAATGTAACATCGTATAAGTTAGGAGAATGTGGACTCCAATGAACAACTCTCCAATGATGGAACTCACTTGCAATATTTGTATTTATTGTTTGGTTTGGACGGCTAACTACTTGATCAAATGTCTTTATGGGTAAACCCTTAAAGGAAATAGACGTTTTCAACACATAGGAAGAATCAATGTTCCCCCCTACTTCATAGACAAATTCAACTGATTCAGAATCTACATCAGGGGTTATTTTTACAGCATGAATATGTGTATCATTTAAAAACTCAAGCCATACCGTTTGCCAAATGCCTGTTGTTTGAACATACCAGCATTCATAACTCTGATCCAACCATCTTTGTTTTCCACGTGGTTGAAAGCAGCTTTGGCTATCCTCGTTTTTTACAACAATGTCCAGTTCATTTGTTTCTTCTAAGTAGTCTGTTATATTGAAAGAAAAAGCGATTTGCCCGCCTTTTCGTTCACCAACAAACCTCCCATTCACCCATAGCTTTGTCTTATAATCTGCTGCCTGGAAATGAAGGACGATTTCCTTGCCCTCGTATTCAGAAGGAATCGTTATTTTCTTCTGATACCAAATATGTGGACAAAATTCTTCCTCCTCGATTCCACTGGCTTTTGTTTCATATGTAAATGGAACAATGATTTTTTTTTCGGCGTCGAATTTCTTGTACCACTTCTCTTTTTCACCATTGTTTTCTTTATCAAATTTAAAGTTCCATTCACCATTTAAGTTCAACCATTCTGCTCTTTCAAATTGAGGCCTAGGATATTCCTCTCTAGGAATGCTATTATTTATCATTCTATAAATCTCCTTTAACCAAAAACTTGTTTATACACTCAGAACTTTGGAAGTGCTTACACAAATATTATTACATAATGAATATAACTTATATACTAAATTTAATATAAAATATACCTTTATATACTAAATTAATTCTTTTCTCCTAATAATTAAGTTCATTTAAACCAATATTTTTTATAAGAAATAATAATTTAAGCGCTTTCAAAAAAGATGTTAATATAATAAATCTGGATATTACATACTAAATTTAGTATAAAATATACTTAGTTTATAAACTAACCATAGTTTGCTCATATTGTGAACACTCCCGTCCTGTTCACAAAAACTTGGAAATGGAGCATCCAGGATGGTTATTGAGTACGGGATAGCAAGATAAAGGAACCAATAAGGAGTCACAAAAAACCGTACATTATAATTACCTAAACTATGCACGGTTTAATCTTGAATGTTTAATCACCGAAAGTATTTGTTAACCTTCAAATACTTTCTTCATCTTTTACAATTTTCAGATCAACAGGAACGTATATTCTTTTTGGATTGTAATGACCTTCAAGTTGCTCTAAAAGCAAGTTCACTGTTTTTTTACTACATTCGGCAATATTCTGTTTTATAAAGGAAACCCCAGATATTCCCGCTGGGTCAAATGATAGCAATTCAATGTCTCTCGATGCTTCTTTTTTAATTGATTTAATAGCTTCATGAGTATATAAAGCCAGTTCAGCATTCATCGTAAATACAGCTGTTATTTCAGACTTACTTAATAAAAATTCTTTGATAAGTGTAGGGGTTTTTCCAGCTGAAATATCATTAAAGTTTAAAGTAAGCCATTGATTTTTATTGATAGTCGTTCCCTTATTTAAAAAAGCCTTTTCAAAGCCTTTAGCTCTTTCAGCTGTAACAGTATTCGTAATAATTGGTGAAACAAGACCAATGTTTGTATGACCTTCTTCCAAAAAATAAGAGATCGCCTCATAGGTTCCAGATTCATTTTCAGAGGTTACACTATAAGTCAATATATTCTCCATGTATCGATCAATTAAGACCAGAGGGAATTTATCCAGTGATAGCCTGAGTACTGCTTCATTGTATGTTTCCTTTTCTGTAGGAAAAATGATCATTCCCTTTACATCAAGCTTTCTGAACATTGCAATTGCATCAGCTTCTTCAAACTGAGATTCCCGCGTGATCTTTATAATTAGATGATAGCCATTTTTCGAAACATATTTTTCAATATAATTAACAAACTCTTGCTCAATCTTCGTTTTCATACTAGGAAGAATAAATCCTATTAATCCTTTTGATTTTTTCGATATACTAGTTGAGCTTGTGAGACTGCTTTCACAAACAAACGTCCCTTTCCCTTTTATTCTTTCTACAATTCCCTCTTCCGCGAGTCCTGCTAATGCATTCTTTGTTGTAATTTGGCTCACATGATATTCTTCCGTTAATTCTTTTTCAGATGGTACTCTGTCACCTACTCGCAGCTTACCGGATTGGATTTGCTCTTTGATTCTATTTTTTATTTGTTGGTATAGTGGTTCATTTTTTATTTTAACTCACCCTTAGTATATTATTAATACTAATTATACTAAGACTTAATATAAAATACTACACCTTATTTCTAATCCAAACAGTTGCATTATTCTGAAATACAAAAGCCAATTTAGAACAGAAGGCGTTAATCCCCTTCCTCTAAATTGGCTTATACTTGAAACTTGATTATTAAGATGATTTTTACAAATAATAACTAATAAACAGACCAATAAAAAGAAGAAATCCAAAGATCGTATTCGTTTGCGCAGTTGCTTTCATGGCTATACCCGTATTCATCGGAATCTCATTATCCAAGAACCCTTTAACTGCTTGAATCGGCTTTGGTACACTTAATAAGACAAGGAAAAGCCAAGGACTTGTATTACCTACTATAACTAATCCAGCAATCCATATATAGGAAATAATAAATAACAATGCCAGAAAATAGACGGCTTTTCTATGCCCCATTAAAATAGCTAAAGTCTTCCTTCCACCTTTCGTATCTTCTTCAATATCACGTATATTATTAGATAGATTAATAGCTCCAACAAGAATAGCAATAGGAATAGATAGTAAGATGATTTGAAGATTAATTGTGTTTGTTTGAATAAAAAATGAAATTAATACAAATAAAGAGCCCATACATAGACCGGCAAATAGTTCACCAAAGGGTGTATACGCGATAGGAAGAGGTCCTCCCGTATAAAGGTATCCAATTGCCATACCAATAATTCCAATCAGCGCCAACCACCAACTGCTACTTGCACAAATATAGATCCCTAACAATAGCGCCAAACTATATAATCCCAAAGCAAGCTGTAATACAGTTCTTGGTTTCATACCATGACGTACAATCGCGCCGCCAATCCCTACCGAATCTTCCGTATCCAATCCTCGTTTAAAATCATAATATTCATTGAATAAATTTGTAGCAATTTGAAGAAAAAGACATGCACATAACATAGCGATAAACAGTATAATATCAACCTTCATATAAAACATCGCTGATACAGTTCCTATTAAAACAGGTATAAAGGATGCTGTTAACGTATGAGGCCGGGTTAGTTGCCATAACAGTTTTCCCATATTTTTATTTTCTTTACCCAGTGTTTGTTGATCCATCATTTCAATCCTTTCAAACCAGATAGTGACATTATATTAGGTTAGGAAACTACCTACTTTCTAGTTATATCATAATAGTTATTGTCCATCTATACAAAGCCTCCTATGAAACAACTTCCAGGACAAAAAAATTCTCTCCACATGAAATGTATTTTAAGGAGAGAACGTTTAGATGTTAATAGATTCTGATTACAACATCACTTAACCTGAGAGACGTTATTAACCAAATATTTCTTTTGCTAATCTTTTTCCTGTAGGAGTTGCAGCTAGACCACCTTCTGCTGTTTCTTTATGTGCTAGGGGCATTCTTTGGCCAATCAGATACATCGCATTAATGACTTCATCACATGGGATTTTACTTTTAATTCCTGCCAATGCCATATCTGCTGCTGTCAGCGCGTTGGAAGCACCCATTGCGTTACGTTTCACACAAGGCACCTCAACTAAACCTGCAACAGGGTCGCAAACTAAACCAAGCATATTTTTTAATGTAATGGCCATCGCTTCAGCTGCTTGGGCTGGTGTACCGCCTGCTAATTCAACGATTGCAGCAGCTGCCATTCCGCTAGCAGAACCAACTTCTGCCTGACACCCGCCAGCAGCTCCGGAAATTGAGGCATTATTTGCAACAACAAAGCCAAATGCTGCAGCTGTAAATAAGAATTCAATCATTTCCATACGTGTCGGGTTTAATTTTTCTTTTACTGCAAATAGTGTCCCTGGAACAACTCCAGCTGAACCGGCTGTTGGAGTTGCACAAATTGTTCCCATTGCGGCATTTACTTCGTTTGTCGCAACTGCCTTACTCACTGCATCTAACAATAGATTGCCTGTTAGCGTTTTTCCGCTTTTCATATAATTCTGCAACAATACCGCATCTCCGCCAGTCAGTCCGGAAAAAGACTGTACTCCTTTAAGCCCCCGTTCAATCGCTTGTTCCATAACCGTTAAGTTTTTGTCCATTTTTTCGATAATTTCTTCTCTTGTAAGACCCGAAACCTTAATTTCCTGCTGGATCATGATCTCTGCTGTTTTCACTTGTTTGCTTTCTGCCAGCTCTACAAGTTCGGCTACGTTCCTAATCATTAATAAACCTCCTTAGCCCAATCTATTCTACCATTCGTATCGTTTGAATAATGTTTGGCAATTTTTCTATTTCTTTTAATACCTCATTCTCGATTTTTTGGTCAACTTCAATCACCATCATCGCCATATTACCTTTTTCTTTCCGTGATACTTCCATATGTCCAATATTTAATTCATATTTCGCCAGAATGTTTGCAACACTGGAAATGGCACCAAACTTATCTTGGTGCACAACTAAAACGGCAGGACATTCTCCTGACAATTTAAGTTGAAATGAATTTAATTCCGTAATTTCTATGGACCCTCCACCAATTGAAACACCAACGATTTCCATTTTATGATTTTTATCGTCATACAGGTTAATTCTGACTGTGTTTGGATGATCAGTCACGAGACTTTCAACAATAAATTCTATTTCAATCCCTGCTTTTTGAGCTATTTGTAAAGCTTGTGGAATTCGTTCATCAAAAGTATCAAAATCAAGTAGACCACCAACAATGGCAACATCTGTTCCATGACCTTTATATGTTTTGGCAAATGAGCCATATAAAGATATAATTGCCTTTTTCGGCTCTCTTCCAAACAATGTCCTTGCCACTCTGCCGATTCTAGCTGCACCAGCAGTATGAGAACTCGAGGGGCCGATCATAATGGGACCAATAATATCAAATGCAGATCTATACTTCATTTATATTCCACCTTTTATATTAGCTACTTCTTTTACTTATTGTTTATTTAAACTTAACCATTATGGCACAACGCTTTAATACACATTTTATTCATTTCGTTGTCGATGGTTTCTTGTAATCTGAAATATTCAAACTATTTTGTAAACGCTTACACATAAAGATAAACTAAATAATTCCTTAATATTTTAATATCAAAGTCTTTCAAACTCAAAAAGTATCATAACATAATAAACTTTAGTTGGAAATTAGGAATTAAGTATTTGTAAAATTCAATCAAACTTGAACCCCTTTGTGCATTTAGACCGGAAAGGTTCGAAACTTACTATATAAAAAAACTTCAATCTCCTTTATTAATAAGGAATTGAAGTTTTTTCACCATATATAATAACTATTTCGCTACGTTTTTCACGTATTAAATATTTAATCCCTCTTTAATATTTAATCCTTCTCTTATAGACTTCAATGTTACTTCATTGGACCATTCCGGTTTATCCGGATAAGCAAATACTGAATTTGTTACAATTCCATCAAACTTCATTTCTCTTAATTTTCGATAAAGTGCTTCAAAGTTTATTTCTCCTTCACCAGGGTTCAAGTGTTGATGAATCGTTACGTTCGCATTTGGAGGATTTACAATATAACGCAGTCCGAATGCTGCTTTATGATTCAGAGTGTCGGCAATTAGGACGTGAGCAAGCAAACTACCCGCTTCTTCCAAATGTTTCTCTACATCGCCGATACCATCATCATAAAAGAAAGCATGTGCAACAGAATAGACTAACTTGATCCACTCTTTATCAAATGCACGAATCATTCGAATAGCTTCTGTATTTAACTCAATAAAATCATTAGGATGGGATTGTAAATTAAGGTTAATTCCTTCTTTTTCAAAAAGCGGCATGAGCTCTTCCATTGATTTAACAAAAGCTCCTTCACTTTCCACCGGCCGGCTTTTGTCTCCGGCAAATTCACTGTTCATTAAATCTACTCCTAAATCAGAAGTGATCTCAATACAACGCTTCCAATTCCTCACTGCAGCTTGACGTTCTTCCTCATTCGGTGAAGACCATTGTTGTACAGGAAGGACTGAAGAGATTTTTACACCCGCATCTAAACAATATCTTTTTAAATCTTTAATCAGCTGTCTATCAACCTTAGGATATTCATAAAACCAAATAAAATCTTTGCGCGGTGATAACTCTACATATTCATATCCTAATCTGGCAACGGCATCAATTGTATCTTTTAAATTTGTATTATCACGATAATGTGATGGATCATAAGCCAATCGCAATGGAAACATCTCCTTTTTATGTTGTTTTTATTTAACATTTATCTTCTCTTATTTAGTGGGAGTTTTGGATTTAGAGGAACAATCAAAGAAATCGAATAGTTAATTCATAGGATTGTTCCATCTAACCTTTTACATTACCAGCGAGCTGTTACCATCTTTTTACGAGTATAGAATTCTACACCGTCTGTTCCATTTGCATGCAGATCTCCGTAGAATGATTTCTTCCAACCAGAGAATGGAAAGAACGCCATCGGTGCAGGAACACCTAAGTTAACACCTAGCATACCTGCATCTATTGTTTCACGAAATTGTCGTACATGACTGCCGTTCGTTGTATAAATACATGCGCCATTTGCAAAATCAGATTCATTCGTTAAAGCAATTGCTTCATCTAATGTGTTTACACGAACGACTGATAATACAGGAGCAAAGATTTCTTCCTTCCAAATGGTCATTTCAGTATTAACATGGTCAAAAATGGTAGGTCCTACAAAGTAACCCTCTCCAGAAGCTTGAGCATCTTTGCGTCCATCACGTACTAAAGTAGCTCCTTCTTTTTCTCCAAGTTCAATGTATCTCTCTGTTCTTTCTTTATGTGAATCACGGATAACCGGTCCAAGGAAAACTCCTTCATCTAATCCATTTCCGATTGTAATATTATTTACTGCTTCCAGTAATTTTTCCATAAATGGATCTGCAACTTCTCCAACTGCAACCACAACTGCAGCAGCCATACATCTTTCTCCAGCTGATCCATATGCAGCGTTCATGATTTGGTTAACAGCACCATCTAAATCTGCATCTGGCATAACGATTGAGTGATTTTTTGCACCAGCAAGAGCTTGAACACGTTTGCCATGATTTGAAGCAGTTTTATAAACATATTCTGCAACTGGTTGAGAACCAACAAATGAAATCCCCCTCACTTGAGGGTGTTCCAACAAACCATTTACAACATCATGTGCACCGTGAACAATGTTTAAAACTCCATCTGGTAAACCGGCTTCTGTAAATAACTCAGCGAGGCGATTTGCAAGTAATGGTGTACGCTCGGAAGGCTTTAATATGAAAGTATTTCCACAAGCAATCGCTAATGGGAACATCCAACAAGGTACCATCATTGGAAAGTTAAATGGTGAAATTCCCCCGATCACACCGATTGGATAGCGGTACATTCCTGATTCAACATTTGTTGCAATATCAGGAAGCTGTTTTCCCATCATTAAAGTAGGAGCACCTGCAGCAAACTCAACACATTCAATCCCACGTTGCACTTCACCGTATGCTTCGTTATAGCTTTTACCATTTTCCAAGGTTACTAAGCGGGCTAATTCATCCCAATTCTCTACAAGTAATTGTTGATATTTAAAAAGCACTCTTGCTCTGCGAGGTACTGCCGTTGTGCTCCAAGTTTTAAACGCTTCTGCCGCTACTTCAACCGCATGGTCCAAGTCCTCACGACTAGAAAGGGGTACATTTGCTAATGTTTCACCAGTTGCCGGATTTGGAACAACTTCTGTTTTTCCGGAATTAGATTCTATCCATTTACCACCAATATAGTTTCTTAAATTTTGAACTGTTACTGTGTTTGACATAATCAATACTCCTCCCTTTTTTAACAATCTCTATTACACTACGTTAATCGTTTTCAATTTCTTTAACTAGCAGACTAGTAAAGATCGTGAAAAGTAGTAGCAGGTTCACATAATCAACCAATGAAATCGATTTCAGCCAAATCTTCAAAATAACCTTCCTACAAGACTCATTCTAAATGAAGAGCACAACTTTGTAAACGCTTTTTTAAGTATTATCTAAGGTTTTCAAAGGTTTATACTATAAGAAACAAATTATAAATCTCGCTATCATATATATTCATTTTGTGTTTTGTTTGAAATCGATTACATTAATCGTATATTATAAAACAACTATTTTAGTACGTATATCCTAACTTTTCCGCCAAGGAATGAAGAAACTAGCATCATCCATTCCATGGCTTTCCTAATTTTTCACTGATGATTCTCTGACAATCAGTTCATCCTTCATAACAAATTTTTTCTTTTGAAGTGATTCACCATTGATTAATTTCAATAATAACTCCATTGCCTTTTTCCCTATTTCGTACTTCGGCTGATTAATTGTCGTTAAATTTGGCTCAATCACAGATGACATTTTTATATTATCAAACCCAACAACAGCCACATTTTCCGGTATTGACAAATGACTATCTTTCACAGCTTTTATTACACCCATTGCCATTTCATCATTAAAAACGAAAACAGCTGAAGGCGGTGTTTCTAAGGCTAGTAACTTTAACATTTGATGATAGCCTGATTCAAAGGTAAAGTCACCTTCCTGAATATATGCTGAATCGATCTCCAAATCATGACTCATCATTGCTTGTTGAAAGCCTCTTAATCGATCCCTGCTTAGGATTACATTTATAGGTCCTGTAATATGAGCAATTTTTGTATGTCCCTGCTGAATTAAATGTTCTGTCGCTTTTCTCGCACTACTAATGTTATCGATTGAAACAGTGGGAACATTTAACCCATCCATATATTCGCACGCCAAAACCATTGGAAAATGCTCAGCTATCTCTTCCAGTTGGGTTTTATCTTGTCTGGCCGTTAATAGGACCATTCCATCCGCTTGTTTTTGCAGTAATAAATTGATATATTCTTGTTCTCTTTCAGTATCGTTTTCAGTATCTCCTAAAATAACCTGATAGCCATTTTGAACAGCGACATGTTCGATCCCCCGTAAAACCTTTGAGAAGAAAGCGCTTGTAATATCAGGCACGACGACAAGTATAATTTTCGTTTCCTTTGTTCTAAACTGCCTTGCAACAATATGGGGCTTATAATTTACTTTATTGATAACCTCCATCACTTTTTCCCTTGTTTCTTTGCTGACTAAATCAGGATTGCTTAACACTCTGGAAACTGTTGCAGGCGATACATTGGCTAATTTTGCAACATCACTCATTTTCATTTATTTCACTCACCTTCAGTTGACACAATGAAGCAGAAATAGTATCTAAACTCCCACTCGTTTTCATACGTTTATTCTATATATCGTTTATAAAGAACTTTTAGAAATAGGTCAATTCCAAACTATTTTACCACGTGAAAGAAATAAATACGATTTTTTCATATGTTAAGTAAGAAATGAAAAAAAGTGAAAGTATGGACACACAAACTACTTTATCAATGAGTAAAAAGCACCGTTCTATCGGGCAATCTATGGCATTTTTGAATTTAAGTGAACTCATTCTTGCAAGTTATGTGATTTTTTTGCAACTTTTTCTGTTATTTTGCATAAATGAAATTATTCTTGCAACTCTTTTTATTTTTTTTGCAATTTCCACTTGTTTTTTGCAACTCCATAATTCACTGTCTCTTTTGATAGAAGGCCCCTTAAGCACAGCCTTAGTCTCTTGTTAGAAACTTTCAGCAAACGCTATTGCTTTTCTGCTTGATTGAAATTCTCTCATTTTCCCCTTAACAGTATCAACTATAGCTTCTTTACCTGGTGTTGTAATAGCGCGTTGATCATATACTTCCAAGTCACTATTTAACTTCTCACGCACCGCTTTTGTCCATGCTTGTAGACACTCTGTATTTACATTAATTTTTGCATGGCCTAATTCGATTGCTTTTCTAATCTGGTAGTCTGGTATTCCCGAACCACCATGCAGGACAAGTGGTATACCCGTTAGTTCTGAAATTTGTTTCATTTCATCAAAGCCAAGTTTCGGCTCACCTTGGTAAGGACCATGAACAGATCCCAGTGCAGCAGCGAGCGCGTCTACCCCTGCTTGTTCAACAAGTCGAACACACTCGCTTGGATCAGCATATTTCACACCGCCAATAAGGCCATCTTCCATTCCACCAACCGTTCCAACTTCTGCTTCAACAGAAACATTTTTAGAATGTGCATAGTCGACAACTTGCTTTGTCATTTGAATATTTTGATCAATAGAGAAGTGTGATCCGTCTATCATAACGGATGTAAAGCCGGCATCAATCGCTTGTTTACATCTCTTGACAGACATTCCGTGATCAAGGTGTAACGCTACAGGAACTGTAATGTTCATTTCTTCCATTAGAGCTTTTACCATCGCAGATATGGTTTTAAATCCTCCTAAGTCATCCACCAGCCGGTCCGAGGCTGCTACAATGACCGGCGATTGTTCCTCTTCAGCAGCCTGAAGGATTGCTTGAGCCCATTGTAAACTATTTATATTAAATTGACCGACAGCATACTTCCCTTCTTTTGCCTTTAGAAGCATTTCTTTCATCGGGACTAAAGTCACTAGCATACACCTCCTTAGCTATGTTTAAAATTCCTTACTTAGAGGCAATTTCAACATTATAGTAGTTAGAAATAACTTCTAATGTTGTTTCTTTCGCTGTTTTGATTGCTTCTTCTGCATCTAATTGATAGTACTCCGGTCTAAAGATTTCTACTGATGCCGGACCTGAGTAACCTTTATCTTTTAAAATGTTCAACATACTTTCTAAATCAATTGTACCTAATCCCGGCCACACACGATCTTCATCTGTTAAGAAACCGATTGGAAAATCCTCTGTATCATCAATATGGAAGATAAATATTTTAGAACCATCAGCATTTTTAAGGTCTTCCAGATCTGATCCCATCGCATGGAAGTGGAACGCATCTAAGACTAAGCCAACATTTTCACGATCAACCGCTTCCACAATATCATAGGCTTGACCGAATGTATTCACTGTACATTGAGGATGACCGACAAATTCCAGTGCAATGTTAACACCATACGGTTCTGCTAGTTCTGATAATTCTTTTAGCACTTCTACACAACTATCTTTAATATCTGTTTTCAAGATTTTCTCTTGTGTTACAAGTGGAACAGCTACGATATATTGAGCACCAATTTCTCCTGCTACTTCCAGCATGTTTTTAAATTCAGCAATTGTTTCCTTAAGCCCAGCTTCATCGCGATTGTTAAAGAAAACAAGTGCATTTAGCGCCAGTGGCTTGATGTGGTTTGATTTAAAGAAATGAGCTAAATCATTAATCGAATGGTTTTGAAGATATTCTGGTAATTTATCCATTGTGCGAATCTCAATAAAATCATAACCATGTTTTTCACAATACTCTAAGTCTTTTACAAGGTTTGAATTTTCTAATGTTGTTGCCTGATTAAAACATAGTTTCATAGCTCATCTCTCCTTAAAAATTAAGCATTTACTGCTTCGGTTGGTTTACTATAAAAAACTGGTTTCTCTTGTAAAGTAATCGTCTCTTTTTCCCCTGAATCTTGTGCTTTAATGGCAGCATCAGCTGTTACCTGTGCAATATAACCATCCCATGAAGTCGGACCGTTCGGTTCCCCTGTTTTCTTAATTGAATCCATAAAATCTTGAAGCTCTTTGTCATACGCATCAATAAACCGATCTTTCCAATCCATTAATACATGTGTACCGAACATCGCATTTTTGCGGAATGAAATGCTCTGGAATTCAGGTAAGCTAACAATCCCTTCCTCACCGATAACTTCACATTGAATATCATAACCGTATTTACAGTTCACATTAATTTCCGCAGTGATCACGATTCCACCTTTTGTTTCAAGTGTCACAATTTGCGGATCTTTAAGATTTTCATGTGCATGCTTTGATTTTTTCGGATAAGCCACTTGAACCGTTTGATAATCATCATTAACTAACCAATGCAGAACATCAATTTCATGAATTAATGTGTCATGAATGGCCATATCTGTCGTATAATTCTTTCCAACTTCCGGATTTCTGTGTGCAGCACGTATCATTAGCGGCTCACCAATAAAGTTGTTTTCGATCGCTTCTTTTAATTGAACATACCCGCTATCATAACGACGCATAAATCCTACCTGTACAAGACGCTTACCGTGTTTCATTTCTGCTTCAACAATTCTCATGCAACCTTCAGCTGTTGTAGCCAATGGTTTCTCAACGAATACATATTTTCCAGCTTCAATTGCCGCTAATACGCTCGCCTCATGAGCAGGACCCCAGCTTGTTACAAGAACAGCATCAACATTGTCAGCAGCAAGAAGTGCTAAGTCATTTGGATAAACAACTGCATCAAGCGCAAAACTCTTTACCGCATCTTCTGCAGACGCTTGATTCACATCTGTTACAGCAACGATTTTTCCACCTGCTAACTTATTGCTAATACGTTTAATATGTTCTCTACCTATTGCACCTGTACCGATTACTCCGAATCTTAATGTCATGCTCTATTCCTCCCAAACATTTTATTTAACCTACTAGGTTAATGCTTTCATACCAATATAGGCAGTAGAGTCATGTAACCTCTAAGTCCCTAAAAATTACCTTTTCATAAAGTTAGTTTTTAACGATTTCATCCTTTGTTTTTAGGAGCTTTTTATCAATATATTTTCTTGTAAGTAAAGCATATTCTAAAGGGTGAGCTATGGCTGGATCTTGTTCTGCTTCAATGACGATCCATCCTTTATAATTGTGATCAAGTAAGAATTGATAGACCTCTGTGAAATCAATACATCCATCTCCAGGAACAGTAAACATTCCATTTAAAAATGACTGTAAAAATGATCTCCCGATTTCTTTACATTGATTTAGTACTTCTTGTCGTGAATCCTTAAAATGAACGTGTTTGATACGATCAATATGCTTAAGCAAAAGCGACATATAATCCCCATCTGAAACGTATATATGACCGGTATCATAAAGTAAATGAACATGATTAGGGTCTGTGTTCTCCATAAGACGATTAATTTCTTCTAAAGTTTGCACACCTGTACCCATATGGTGATGGAAAACGAGTTTAAGATTATACTGTTCTGCTATTTTTCCAAGCTCATTTAACCCTACGCATAAAACATCCCACTCTTCATCAGTAAAGTATGGCTTTTCTCCAAACACATTCTTTTCAGTTCCTTGAATACTGTATGTCTGTTCTGACACTACAGCCACACTGGCATTCACTTCTTGAAGATATGCACAATGCTGATGAAATTCTTTTGCAGCTTCTTCAAGACCGTCTCGAATAATAAAGCTACTAAACCATTTACCGGCAATTTTTAAATTTCGTAGATTAAGCTCTTTATTTAAAATTTTTGGCTCCGGGAAAAATCCGCCAACCTCTGTTCCTTGAAAACCTGCAACAACAATATCACTTAACAAATGTGATAACGTATTTTCCTTCCCAATTTCCGGTATATCATCATTTCTCCAACCAATGGGAGCAATTCCCCAAAGAATATCTTGATTATTCATGAGCTCACCTCTATTAATATTGCTTTGCATTTTGTAGTTTTTGTTGTTTTGTCTCGTATGACTTTTGAACACCTTCTTGAGGCGAAACTTCTGGTACACCCAAATTCCACCAGCTGCCATCATACCCATCTGTCATCGTTTTTGGCAGCACTTTCATTTCAATTAAAGTTGATCTGTCTTGATTTTTAGCATCCTCAAGAGCTGATTTTAATTCCTCAACTGTATTTGCGCGGTATGCCTTTGCTCCATATCCTTCAGCAACTTTTGCATAATCAATGTTCATAATTTGGTTGTCATCTGTTCTGAATTCACAGAAATAGCTACCATTTCCGAAATCCATTTGTAAGTTGTTAATACATCCGTAACCTGAGTTATCAAACAGGAGAATATTAATTTTCTTATTGTATTGAAGAGCAGTAATAAATTCAGAATGTAGCATAAGGAAACTTCCATCTCCAACAATTGCGTATACTTCCTTATCCGGCTCAGCCAGTTTCAAACCTAATGTACCGGAAACCTCATATCCCATACAAGAATAACCATACTCGAGGTGATACGTATTTGGTACCTCAGCATGCCATAGTCGTTGAAGATCACCAGGTAATGACCCTGCAGCACAGATAATAATACTGTCCGGATCAATTGTTTCATTGATTGTAAGCAATGCAGTTGTCTGCGGTAATTCAGTATTTAATGCATCTGCATATTCATTGAATAATTCTTGAGAGAAATGGTTTTTTATTTCCGGATCAAAATTTTCTCTAGTAAATGTCACCTTACTTAATCTATCACGTTCAACTAACCATTCTTCTTGCAACTCATCAATAAGAGTACCGAATTCACTCTTATATCCTTCCAACATAGGAACTAAGGCTTCAGTTGTAGACTTAGCATCTGCCACCACTGGAAAGGCATCTAATTTGTATGCTTGCATACGACTAACATTTATGTTTAAGAATTTAGTTTTTTCAAAGTTAAAGATTGTCTTAGAGGATGTGGCGAAATCTGTAAATCTTGTACCGACACCAATAATGAGATCAGCTTGTTGTGCCGCTTTATTCGCTGCAGAAGTTCCGGTAATACCTAGTCCTCCAAGGTTGTTTTTAAATGAAGATTCAACAGCTGATTTACCAGCCTGTGTTTCAACTAATGGAATATCATATCTTTCCGAAATTTCGATGAGAGCTTCTCTTGCTTCTGAATACTTTGCTCCTCCACCAACAACAATCACAGGTTTTTTACTTGCTTTAATTAGCTCGGCAGCTCCATCTAATTCACGCTGGTTAGGGAGACGGCGGTCGATATAATGCACTCGTTTTTCAAAGAACTTCACATCATAATCAAATGCTTCCCCTTCTATATCCTGGGAAATACAGATGGTAGCCGGACCTGCCTTTGCTGGATCTGTCATCACTTCAAATGCACGAATTAAGCTTGACATTAACTGTTCAGGACGTGTGATTCGATCCCAATATCGGGATAATGGCTGAAGAGCATCATTTGTTGTTATCGCAATACTATGTTCCTGCTCTACCTGTTGTAAAACCGGATCAGGCTGGCGCGTTGCATAAGTGTCTGCAGGAAGTAAAAGAATCGGAATATTATTCGCAAGTGCTGTACCTGCAGCCGTAACTAAGTTTGCAGAACCTGGACCACTTGAAGTTGTAACCGCATAAATTTTCTTTCTTAGCATTTGTTTACTGTAAGCAATAGCCGCATGTGCCATCCCCTGCTCGTTTTTACCTTGTATTATTTTTAAGTTTCCGGGATTTTGTTCAAGTGCCTCTCCAAAACCTAATACATTGCCATGTCCAAAGATGTTAAAGATTCCTTCAACAAAAGGCTGTTCTTCACCATCAATTGAAACATATTGCTGCTGTATAAATTTAACCAAAGCTTGCGCTGTTGTTAATCGAATTGTTTCCATCCTTTTTCACCTCTATCAAACAGATATTGTTTCATTTTTATCAATTAATGCCTCAATTTCTTCTACTGTCGGCATTGCTTCTGATGAGCTATGTTTACTTACAACGATGGATGCTGATGCACTTCCATACTTTAATGCTGTTTCAATATCTTTCCCTGAAATTAGTGCGAAAAGAAAAGCTGAAGCATAGGAATCTCCGGCACCAAATGTTTTTAAAACCTTTGTTTTGTATGCTTTTCCTCTAAAAGTTTCACCTGACTTGGTATACGCATAAGACCCTTCAACACCATGCTTAATAACGACTAATTCAGGAGAATGCATAAATAAGTAGTTAACAGTATCCTCGTTTTTACCTTCTGTTGTTCGGTTTTCAAGGGCATCATATTCATCACGAGTTCCAATAACAACATCTGATTGCTCGGCAACCAAGGAGTAATATACAGCTGTTTCCTCTTGGTTTTCCCATGAATATGGACGGTAGTCTAATTCAAAAATGACTTTAACATCATTCTTTTTAGCCAAACTAACTGCCTTAATGACAGCTTCACGGGACGGACTCTTAGAGAGTGCAGTACCTGATACAAGTAAAACTTTTGACCTTTTAATGTAGTCCTCATTCACTTCTGCCGGAGTTAAATAAAGATCTGCAACATCCTGACGGTACATAAGGATGCTGCATTCTTCAGGGCTTTTAATTTCTGTAAACGCCAATCCGGTTTTATGGCCTTCTTGATCGACAACAAAATTCGTTGTATCAATCCCCGCTTCTCTCATATATTTTTCAATAAAACGACCGTGCTGGTCATCAGCAAGCTTTCCAATAAAACCTGCTTTCAAGCCCAGTTTTGCACTACCAATTGCTATGTTTGCAGGAGATCCACCAACATACTTTGAGAATGTCATTGTCTCTTCCATTGGGCGGTTATACTCAACAGCATTTAAATCAATACACGCACGGCCAATTGCGATAATATCAAACTCTTTATCTGTATTAAAATTCACTTTCATGTCCATCACATCTCCTTTTGTTATCGTTTTAAAATCCATTCATGGTCAGGATCATTATGAAACTTCCAAACTCGTGTAGGACCTGCCATTACATTTAAATAGTAAGACGTATATCCTTCAGGAACTCCAACTGGATGATAACCAACAGGTACAATGACCATGTCACTATTTTCGACTGTCATTGTTTCATCTATTGAGCGATCATCTGTGTAAACTCGCTGGAACACAAAGCCCTGCGGTGGATCCATTTCATGGTAATATGTTTCTTCCAAAAATGATTCCTCAGGCAAATTATCCTGATCATGCTTATGAGGAGGATAACTGGACCAGTTACCACTTTCTGTAAAGACCTCTACAACTAGTAAACTATTAGCTGAAGGATCAGAATCAGGCAGAATATTTTGAACCATACGTTTATTATTACCTGTGCCTCTATACTCCACACCATTATCTGCAGCACTGATGAGTTTTGTTGGTAATTGTTTATTTGAAGGTGAATAACATAAAGCAACTCTCGCCTGACTAACTGCCTCAATTTCAAAGGTTTTATCATTTGAAACATAAACACTGTCAGTTGGTTTCTTTTCAAAAACTGATTCACGCGTTCCGATTCGATCAAATAATACTTCCTGATCACTTACATTGATTTGTCCTATTACAGCAACGATACAACATTCTTGTTTTTCTAACGTTTCTGTATATCGTGCTCCAGGTACAAGATCGATCATTTTAAAGCCAACATACTCCAAAGTTGAATTTTCAGATGTTACATCATGTACAAGAGTAACACCCTTTGCCAATTCCTTTTGCACTGGTTTGCGTAGTAATCTACTCATTCATGATCCTCCTTATTTAATGATGTTTTTATGAATATTTTTTATTTATATCCCACTCTCACTGAAATCGATTTCATTTATTACTATAAAACAATGGAAAAATCACCTAGGGTACCTAGTTTATTTCACTTATTGTTCCAAAAAGGTCATATTCAAGCGTTTTTGTGATTGAATTTTTACCTTTCTTGAACTTTTTAGTCCTTCAATATTTTCATAAGACAAGCTTATCACTGCAATCGATTTCATTTATATGTTTTATCAGGTTTCAATATTCTTGTTGTGTTAGAAATACTAAATTTATAATTTAATAGTACCACTTACATAAAGCGCTTTCAAGTTTTGTTTGAAATTTAATAAGTTTCGATACTATCCCGGAACAGGTCTATCTCAAAGGTCCGGGATTACTCCCGCTGAATCCGATGGATACTTAAAGCTTACCTGTTAAAAATTGTGCTTCCCCTAGTCCAAAGCTCCAATCCGCATCACTATTTTCTGTAATAGATACCATAAGATCTTCAGGTGAAACACCACACTCTGTTTTCAGTCTATCAGCTAATAACGCATATAACTTTTCTTTCTGACTTGTTGTACGTTTTTTACTTACAACACTTATAAGAACCAAGTCCTTTGTTCTTGTAAACCCTAACCCTGTATCTTGAATGATCAATTCATTTGGAGCATGCTGATGAACAATTTGATAACGATCACGTTGAGGCACTTGAAAGGCATCCACCATCGCTTGATGAGCTGTATCAAGCAACGTTCTTAATGTTTCTTCATCTCGACCTTCTACTAAATCAAAACGTAATAATGGCATAAATCTAAATCCCCCTTAAATAATTTCTTTTATCGTGAAATGATTAATTCAATACCATGTTTCTTTGTAAAAAGCTGATACTCTTCTCCCGGAGATTTGTTTGTAATAATACAATCAACATCTTCGAGATCACAATACGTCATTAAAGCATATCGACCAAATTTAATATGATCAACAAGTAAGTAAATTTCAGCACTTTTTTGAACAACAGCTTGCTTAATTTCACTTTCATGTGGAGATGAATGTGTGACCCCATTCTCTAGTGTAATTCCAGTGGACGCCATAAAAGCTTTATTAATGTTGTAGGATCTTAAAAGATCCATATTTTTCAAGCTAACAAATGACTTAGTCTTACGATCAAAGACACCACCGGTTGAGATGACATTTAAATTCTCATATGGAAAAGAATTGAAAATAAAATCTAAATTATTTGTAATAATTGTCACTTGTTTATCTTTTATAAACTCCACCATTTCAAGTGTTGTTGTTCCTGAATCAACATAAATAATGTCTCCATCCTGAATTAAATCAGCTGCAGCTTTAGCAATAGATATCTTTTCTAACTGATTCTTTGTCTGTCTTTCATTAAATGATTTAAGAGTTGCATGATTAACCGCTACTCCCCCATAAACCTTTTTAATCTTGCCTCTTTCCACTAATTGCTGGATATCTCTTCTTATTGTGTTCTTTGAAACTTCAAATACCTCGACAAGTTCATCTAAAGAAACTGTTTGTTGCTGAAAAATATAATCTTGAATTTGTTCAATTCTTTCCGTTTTTATCATGACAATCCCTCTTGTTCTCATTTGGCAGTGCTGTCGTAATGATTATGCCATTAACACTAAATGATTCATGTAAACCATTTCATCTCTCTTAAATCAACTATAAATGTTTCTAACTATTTTTTCAACACTTAACCAAAAAATAATCATAATAAATCAAAAACTTACCCATCCACACTACATCTTTTTAAAAATTCACAAGGTGAAAGAGTAATAAAAATGCAAGTTTCTATAATTTTCTATTTTTAAAATGTACTGAACCCTTAGTTTATAAAGGTTCGTTTTAATAAAAAGATACAAACTTATGAAGTTTCTCAAAAATTCTCATTGACTGAAAGCGCTTTTAATATTATGATCAAACCAGAATAAATTACCAAAATATAATCAACATATTACCAACATGTTGCAAAGGAGAGAATTTATATGGAACAATCCCAAAAGTCTTTTCTATTTAAAGTCATCTTTGTATCAACATTTGGTGGGCTACTATTCGGTTACGACACTGGTGTAATCAATGGCGCCTTACCATTTATGTCTGAAGCACTTGGCCTTACGTCATTTACTGAAGGGCTTGTTGCAAGCTCATTGCTTTTTGGTGCAGCTCTTGGTGCAGTTTTCGGTGGTAGATTATCAGATTACAGTGGACGCCGGAACAATATCCTTTTATTAGCTGTTATTTTCTTTGTCGCTACAGTTGGATGTACGTTGGCACCAAATGTAACGGCTATGGTGTTCTTTCGCTTCCTACTTGGATTAGCAGTTGGAGGAGCATCAGTAACAGTACCTAGTTATCTAGCAGAAATGTCTCCAGCGGAGAGTAGAGGAAGAATGGTTACCCAAAACGAACTAATGATTGTATCCGGTCAACTCTTAGCTTTTGTTATTAATGCTATTCTAGGTAACACAATGGGCCACCATGATCATGTATGGCGTTATATGTTAATTATTGCCGCACTTCCTGCGATCTTTTTATTCTTTGGAATGCTTAAGCTTCCAGAAAGTCCCCGTTGGCTCGTTTCTAGGCAAAAAAATACTGAAGCTCTACAAGTTTTAAATAAAATCAGAGCAGAAAAGCAAGCAAAATCAGAACTAAATGAAATTAAATCAATCTTCGAAAAAGAGGCTCAAACTAATAAAGCAACGATGAAAGACATGGCTGTTCCTTGGGTACGACGTATTCTTTTCATCGGAATTGGTATTGCAGTTGTTCAACAAGTTACAGGTGTTAACTCTATTATGTATTATGGGACTGAGATTCTGAAAGACGCCGGCTTTGATACAGGTGCAGCACTAATTGGTAACATTGCAAATGGTCTTATTTCTGTACTCGCTACTTTCGTCGGAATTTGGCTGCTCGGAAAAGTAGGTCGCAGACCAATGCTTTTAACAGGTTTATTAGGCACAACATCAGCCCTTCTTCTTATTGGTATACTCTCAATTACACTTGAAGGAACCGCTGCTCTTCCGTATGTTGTTCTTTCGTTAACAGTTTTATTTCTTGCTTTCCAGCAAGGTGCTATCTCACCAGTTACCTGGTTAATGTTGTCAGAAATATTCCCCACTCGTTTAAGAGGCCTTGGTATGGGTGTTAGTGTATTCTGTTTATGGATTGTTAATTTCTTAATAGGTTTATTATTCCCAATGCTTTTAGCATCAGTAGGTCTATCAACTACATTCTTTGTTTTCGTTGGACTCGGAATTATTGCTATGACATTTGTCGTTAAATTCTTACCGGAAACTAAAGGTCTGTCTCTTGAGCAATTGGAGGAGTACTTCCGTAATTATGGTAAGAATTATCCTACAGATGAGCCGTTAGACAAAATAGCTAAATGAATAAAATGAAGGCGCTTTATTCAAAGCGCCTTTTTATTTAAAAGATTATGATTAGTATTCTCCATTTACGGACTAAATCAGAATGCAAATAGATATACTAATTGTTCAATAATTTTCTAAACTGTTTTTTATACTCAGCAGGAGTATATCCGGTAAATTTTTTAAAACAAATACCAAAATATTGAGGGTTGTTATAGCCAGCTTTTTCACATACTTCATACGTTTTGATATCAGGGTTTCGCAATTCTTCCATTGCTTTTTTCATCCGGATTTCCACCAAATAATCCCCAAAATTAAACCCTTTTTCCAGTTTAAACAAATTGCTCAAATACGGTGTACTAACATGAATAAATTCCGCTACCTTTTTAAGTGTTAAGGTACTATCGTGATAATGCTCATTCATATACTTTATTGCTTGATCAACATGGCTGAAGTGATTTTTATCATGCTTTTTATACATTTCTTCACACCATTGCAAAATAAGTCCATTTAAAATCTCCATCATTTCTGAAAGGGTTTCCATTTTTATGATCTCTTTATAAAAATCAGATGAATTAAAACTCTCCCCTACTTCTTTTCTCCATTTTTCAACTTCGAAAAATAGCATGGTACTAAACTTAAGTGTGAGGATTTTTAACTCAGTTAATGGAACCGACTTTTGATCAACAATTGTTTTATTTAATTGTTTAAGAGTACTACTCACCTTTTCAGGTATCCCTAACTTAATATTACTTTCTAATTCTATTTCTAGTTCTTTTAAGCGATTTTCTGTTTGTTCTCTACTTGAAACAGTATCTTCAAATGAAAAAAACCTGCATGTTCCCATTATATGTTTCATATCCATCGCTAAACGAGATTCAATCAATGATTTTCCAAGTTCAAATAAATTGGGATATGTTCTGCCAAACGTGATTGTAGGAGAATGATCAGTAAAGGAATCAAATAATTGTTGTGCCAGTTGGCATTTTCGGTTGTCGTCTTCATCATCAAGCGATAAAATAATTGCATTTTCATGTGGATCAATATTGATGACAATAAAGTTTCCTTGTAAAAAAAGAGATGAGGTGATCTCAACTATCTTTATGTTAGATTCTTCACTAAAACCTGCTGGAGAATGAACTAGAAGCGCGGCATAACTTGGTCCTTCCAATTCTACTCCTAGTTCAGCTAATTCTTTCTCCACATCCATTCGCTGATCGCCTTCTCTTATCAACTGCTGAAAGAATTTTTGTTGAAGATAGTGCAGGGATTCTTTCATTCTCATTTCCTTTTTTGTTTCATCTTCCCAATCTGCTGCTGCTTCTTGTACTTTGGAAAGCATTAGCTCTGAATCAACAGGCTTTAATAAGTAATCAAAGGCTTTAAGTTTTAACGCTTGGTGAGCATATTTAAAATCTTCATACCCTGTTAAAAAAATAATTCTCGTTCCCGGACTAATCTCTTTAATCTTTTTCCCCATTTCCAATCCATTCATAAAAGGCATATTAATATCTGATATGACGACCTGCGGCTTGACTTTCTCAATTAGCTCTAGTGCCACCTCACCGTCTCCTGCTTGACCCGCGATGGTAAAACCGTGCTCCTCCCACTGGATTGACTGACAAATCCCTCGACGAATAATCCGATCATCTTCAACAACAATCACCTTATACATCTCCGTTAATCTCCCCCTTTGTTTTAGGAATCATAATGCTCACCACTGTTCCCTGACCAGGTTTACTGGATATAACTAATCCATATTCTTTTCCAAAGTGGATGTTAATTCGTTCGTTTACACTTTTTAATCCAATCCCAATAAATCCTCTTTTCTCCTGAAAGGATTCTCCCAGTTCTCTCTTTATTTCTATTAATTTATCTTGTTCGATCCCATTCCCATTATCAGCCACCTCTAAGTGAATGGACCCTTCCTTCTCAAATCCTCTTATTGAAATTTTTCCAAGACCTCTTTTCTGTTTTACACCATGGTATATCGCATTTTCTATAAGCGGTTGTAGAGAAAGTTTGATTATGTTATAGGAAAGAATCTCTTGTTCAATGTTAATTTCGTAAGTAAAGTCATCTCCATACCGCATTTCCTGAATAAATAAGTAATGCTCAATATGCTCGATCTCATCCTTTATGGAGATAATCTCTTTTCCTTTACTAATTCCGATTCGAAAAAAGCTTGAGAGAGCGCTTACCATTTGACTTGCATCCTTATTAAGACCCATGTCACAGAGCCCTTTTATTGAATAAAGCGTATTATAAAGAAAGTGTGGATTTATTTGTGCATGCATAATAGCAAATTCTAATTGCCGCTTTTCCTCCTGGTCCAACCGAATCTGGTCCATCAATGTTTGAATTCGGAAGAATAATTCTTTAAAACCGTTATGAAGGATTTTCATTTCTTCAGGACCGGATGTTTCATCATAAAAATCAAGGCTTTGGTTATTCATTGTGCGCATTTGTTCAGCCATTTTTTCAAATGGTTTTGAAATATATTTTCCTACAATATTGGTGATAAATATTGCACTGACAATCATCATGATAATGAAAAAAACAGTCACATGTTTTATGTAATTTACTTTGTTTAATATCTCATTTTCAGGGACTATGGCTGCCAGTTTCCATTTATTTGCCTGGATTGTATCATAAATCACAATCATCTCTTCACCCGCAGCGCTTTCATAGGAGAACTGTCCACTCTCTTTTTTCATACTTTGAAGGGAATGAAGCGTTTTATGATCAAGTTTATATTCCTCTTTCACATCTTTGGATTCATATTTTCCGTCAGGACTGATCAGGGTAAGGTAACCATTTTTACCGATTAATGATTTGTTCAATACCTGTTCAAAAAAATCATCACGAAGATTAAAAAGTACAATTCCTTTATCTGAATTCTCGATCACTCTAAACACTGACATAACCTGATCGTTTGTCTTAAAAATTTGATCTTGATGGATATTCCTCCAATAAAACCCCTCTTTATTTCCTTTATATTGGTTAAAATAATGATCATATGGAACAGAGGGATTAGATGTATAATCACTATGGTAAAGCAAAAACTCACCCTGATTAAGATCAATTAAAACGGATTCAATGATGACATTATACCGGGAATAAACAAGCTGTAAACTTTTATCAATCTCCACATAATATTCAGGTTTAATGTCAGATTCTTTCGTTCCGACTAAGTTTAAAACCCTCGGATCATTCGATACCGCTACAAGTTGCTGAAAAACATCCGAAAGCATATAGTCTAAATAATTTATTGACTGGAAGATCGTATCATTTACATTTTTATATGCATTTTCTTCAATTTGTGCAGTCGCAAGCATAGAGGATACCCATCCAGAAACGGATATAAAAATAATAATGATAGACAAATAGAGTGTATTTATTGTAGATTTAATCGAGTACAGAAAATACTTTCGAATGAATTTCTTTATCTTCGTCACCATCTTTTAAATTCTCCTGTAGTAACAAAATAGAAGACAAACTCTCCTACTAAAAACAATAACTGATTAAATGAAAGCGGTAAACAAAATTCTCCCGCAAATTCCAGAACTTTTTGATACATCTTTAAAGAATACATAGAAACCTTTCCTTACACTCAAAAAAAGTATAAGAAAAGGTTCATGTCTTTGTATTACGTACAATATTGTTAAACTAATCTAAGTTGTTACCTGATTCCTTAATAAGATCATAATAAGCCATGCTTCCTAAAATAAATGCACCCATACCATGCAAATCATTTTCTGATGTAGGGCGTTCCACATAATAGTCATACACTCCAGCTGAAGTTCCAATACAAATCCCGCTTAAGTTGAGTGCTGCTTCCTTTTCTTCCACCATGTGTTTTAACAACCCTTTATATCCCTTATCAACTACTTTACGGTAAGAGGTATCCACATAGCCAAGTTGGATTCCTTTCGCGATAAAGTAAATAAATAGTGCAGAACAAGATGATTCTAACCAGTTGTCTTCAAGGTCACCTTTATCTACTATTTGATACCATAATCCCGTTTTTTCATCTTGAAACTTTACAATAGCGGGGATAAAGCTTTGAAGCGATGAAATCAATTCCTCCTGTCCACGCTGTCTGTCTCCTAATAGCTCCAATAAATCAATTAATGCTGTGCCATACCAGCCGACAGAACGACCCCAGAATTCTTGTGAACAACCTGTTTCAGGATTTGCCCATGGCTGAACCTTTTTCTCATCCCAGGCGTGATAAAGTAGTCCCGTTTTCTCATCTGTCATATGTTTTCTCATCAGCTTTTCTTGTAAAAGAACAGTTTGAATTAATTCTTCTTCATGGAAGTGCCGGCTATAAAGAAGCATGAACGGTCCACCCATAAAGAGGCCATCTAACCACATTTGATAAGGGTATTTTTCTTTATGCCAAAAACCATTTTCGCTTGTTCTGTTAATTGTTTCTAAAGCACTTCTTAGTCTCTTTGCCGCAATCATATATCTTGGGTCTTTTGTCTCTTCGTATAATGGAAACAATAAAATTCCCGCCATCGTGGAATCAAGCTCATCTCTTGCAAAACAGACATTACCAAACTCATCAATTAAATGATCAAAATAAGCTTTTATATACTCAAAATATTCTTTTTTCCCGGTAGCTTGATAAACTCTGTACATACCATACAGGAACACTCCTTGATGGTAATGAAAATGATTAACAGGGGGCAATTCCTCTGCTCGGAATGTTTGCATCAAAGCCTGACATGCCTTTTCCGCCATCACCAAAGGAGTTCCGATTGCCATTTTTTCTGTTGTATTTTCCATTATCTATTCTCCTTTTCTCGAAAGTATCAAAGAATGTATTCAGTGGTGGAAACAATCCATTCCATTTCCCACTGAATGTAATGTAACATCTTATTATTTATTAAACGTTTCATCATATTTTGCTTTTGAATCTTCAATTGCTTTTGCCCATTCGTCAAGGAATTCCTGAGCTGTTTTTTCACCGCTCATTACTTGCTGAATTCCAGGGTCTACAATGTTATCAAGGATTGAACGGTAATCCGGTAAGTAGAACGGTGGTTCATAAAGTTTCGTTTCAGGGTTTTCATATACATCAAATGCTACTTTAATATGCTGGGCATTCTGTACCCACTCATCATCCAACACTTCGGAATTTGTTGGGATTTGACCAGTTGCTTCATTCCACAAGCTTTGTGCCTCTACAGAGTTAACAAACTCAACAAATTTCCATGCAGCATCAGGATTTTCTGAATTTTTAAAGATCGCTACATTGACAGCGTTTCCACCCTCAGCAACGTATTTTCCATCCTCAGTTTTAGGAAGTGGAATAGTCTTAAATGTTCCTTCTTCTAATGACTTCTTATGCTCACCATAAGAACCAACATTGTGGTGCACCATGGCAACGACACCAGTATCAAAGCCTGCAATCATTTCCTTATACCCGTTCGTGATATCACTCTTCGGTGTGAATTTTTCATAATATGACAGATATTTTTCAACGAACTCCACATGTTTAGGATCATTGATATTTACTTTTCCATCTTCACTAAAGTAATCTAAACCACTATAAGCAAACATTAAACGCTGTAGCTGGAAGGATCCGCCAGCACCTCCTCGAATTGTATATCCATAGCGTCCATTCTCTTTATCTGTCATTTTTTCAATGGCTGTAAAGAACTCATCAAATGTTTCTGGTTCTTTTACCCCTGCTTCTTCAAACCAGTCTGTACGAATCCAGATTGTGTCAAGGTTTTGAGCATATGGAATCCCGTAAAGTTTTCCATCTTGTGTAATTTTCTTATTAAAGTCGATAGCACCTGAGTTCATTTTATCCTTTAATTCAGAACCCTCGAAATACTCATCGATAGGAAGTAATGCCTCACGAATGGCAAACTCAGGAAGCCATGTTGTTTGAACAGATCCAACGTCTGGAGTATCATTTGCTGCAATTGCTGCATCATATTTAGATTTAGCCGATTTATTTGGAATACCGACATACTCAACATCAATGCTCGGATTTGCTTCCTCAAACTGTTTAATGACTTCTTCCCATAAAGGTGTCCGTTCAGGACTTGCATTCTCATCCCAGAATGTAATCTTTACAGGTTCATCTGAACTGCCTCCGGATTTTGGAGTCGAAGACGTTTCATCACCGCCACTGCATCCAGCAAGCAGCAATCCAGAAACAATTGAAAGGGTTAATAAAGATTTCGTCCATTTTTTCTTATTTACTAACATGATAGTACCCCCTTAGATTTTTATAAATAATTAGCCTTTGACAGCCCCACCCATACCATTGACAAGATGTTTCTGTGCATAGGCAAATAATATAACTGCAGGAATTAAAGCAATGACACTACCAGCTGCTAATGCTCCATAGTTAACATTAAATTCTCCCATCATTGAACTTAATCCGACTGGAAGTGTGAACTTTGATTGCTGATTGGTCAGCATTAAAGCTAGTAAAAATTCGTTCCAGGTATAGATGAATGTAAATACCCCTGTTGCTACAATCCCCGGCAGCAGTAATGGAAAAACAACATGACGCAAGGATTGCATCTTTGAACAACCATCAATCATAGCTGCTTCTTCCAATTCTTTTGGTACATTTGAAATAAACCCTGCCATGAGAATCGTCGTAAATGGAATTTCAACTGCTGTATACGTAATAATCAGTGAAAGCGGATGACTAATTAATCCTAAATTCTTAAAGATGATAAACAATGGAATGATCATCATTGCTCGCGGGATAAACTGAGTACATAGCAGCATCAGCATAAAACTTCTCTTCCCTTTAAATTGATATCTGGACAGAGCATAACCAGATAATGTAGAACAGATAAGAACGATAATAACAGTAAAAAATCCAACGATTAAACTGTTCTTAAAGAATGTTGCAAAGCCAATATTCGTCCAGGCATAGACAAAATTTTCAACTGTAGGATTTGCCGGTAAGTATTGCAAAGGACGCTTGATGATATCTCCTTCCGGTTTTATGGCAGTATTAATTGTCCAGTAGATTGGAAACATCGTAAAACTAAGCATTAACGCCAAAGGTAGATAAAGAGTTAATAGTTTGTCTATTTTTTTATTTTTGGATAACATCCTTCAAATCACTCCTTCTCATATCTGGATAGTTTTAAATAAAGGATGGCAAAGATTAATAGAATCCCAAATGAAACAACTGTTAATGCTGAGCCATAGCCGAAATTACTTCCATGTACAGCTAAATCAGCGATATACATCGTAAGCGTTGTTGTGGAGTGTGCAGGCCCGCCACCTGTTAAATTGAATATGAGATCCACGTTATTAAACTCCCAAACGACCCTTAGTAAGGTTGTTAAGATAATTGTGTTTTTTAGTTGTGGTAGCGTGACATAGAAAAATGTTTTCCTTCTACTCGCCCCATCCACTTTTGCTGCCTCATATAATTCGCTTGGAATACTTTGTAAGGAAGCTAATAGAGTAATGGCAAAGAAAGGAATCCCCCTCCATAATTCAGCAATGACCACTGCCCAAAAAGCTGTTGAAGTGCTTGCTAGAAAGGCCATCGGTTCATTAATTATGCCTATTTTCATTAGCATGTCATTGATAACACCCATGTGCTCATTGAACATCATCGACCACATTACTGACGCAAGCACACCAGATATTGCCCATGGAATAAAGGCCACTGCTCGAGCCAGCCCTCTAAATTTAAAGGTTTGGTTTAGTAATAAAGCTAAAATCATCCCAAACGTTAATTGAAGGCCCACTTCTGATACAACCCATTTCAAACTATTAAGTAAACTTGGAACAAACATTTCATCCTGAGTAAAAATTTTGACAAAATTATCCAGTCCTGCAAATCCATTGTAGTAAGGTGCAGATACGTCATAGTTTTGAAGACTATAGTAAAATACAGTTGCTATCGGATAAAACAGAAAACCTACAATTATGAGGAATGATGGCAAAATAAAAAGATACGGAATCCACTTTTCTTTGTTTATTTTCTTTTTATGAACCACCTTGTTACTGTTAATAGTTGTTTTCGGTAATCCTTGAGAATAACTCATATCGTTTCCTCCTTTCTGGGTTTAATTGTAAATGTAAACGGTTTCTTTTGTAATTAAAGATTTTAAGATGATTGATTAAAATTTTAAGATATTTTAGAAAATTCATTTTTCCCTTTTTCCCCTACTCGTCTTTCAATCTACTTATCTTAAAATTTTACTAATTGGTCTTAAAATCTTTTATTATCTACGAAAGCGCATTCATTTAAAATAAAGACAAGTCATATCTATAAATCTGTTTAAGGAGGGTGTACGATATTGAATAATAACGTATTAAATGTAGATGGATCGAAGCCTGTTAAATTATCGCCTGCCCGCTCATGGCGGACCTATTTAGGAGGAAAACTAATAGAAGAATTTTACGGAAGCAAGGATCCAAAGGATAGTCACTTTCCTGAAGAATGGATCATATCCATTGTTTCTAGTCGAACGGTTGGCCGCGAAACTGACGGATTAAATAAACTGGCTTTATCTAATATGGATGTTACCTTAAAAGAAATTGTTGATGAAAAACCCGGAGTATTTTTAGGTGAAAAGCATGTAGAAAAATTTGGAGAACAGACTGGTGTACTCGTTAAGTTGATTGATTCAGCAGAACGTTTAATTATACAAACCCACCCTGACAAGGAGAAAGCGAAAGAATTATTTGATTCCGCATACGGAAAAACAGAATGCTGGTATTTTATCGGGGGAAGAGAGATTAATGGCGAACCTCCATATGTATATCTTGGCTTTAAACCCGAAGTGACAAAAGAACATTGGAAAAAATTATTTAAAGAACAAAATATACAAGGTATGTTAGATTGTATGCACAAATATGATGTCCATCCCGGAGACACGTTTCTAATCGAAGCAGGCACTCCCCATGCCATAGGATCAGGTTGTTTATTAGTTGAAATTCAGGAACCTACCGACTTTACAATTCGTTTAGAAAAAACATCTCCATCTGGTTTACAATTGGAAGATTACTTACTTCATCAGGGATTAGGTTTCGAGAAAATGTTTGATGTTTTTAATTACCAGACTTACACAAGGAAAGAAACCTTAAGAAAATGGAAAGTAGCTCCTACAGTACTTGATACAACTTCGAGTCATAAAGAAACTGAACTTATTGGATATCAGCAAACACCTTGCTTTAGAATGACGCTTATCGAAGTAACAGCTGAGTTCGACATTCGAGGTGATGGAGTATTTTCCGGATTATACATTCTTTCCGGAACTGCAATTGTTACAACCGGGGATGATCGTCAAGCTGTTAAAAAAGGTGACCAACTTTTTATCCCTGCACAAGTTTCAAGCTTTTCAATTATAAATGACTCGGATCAACCTGTTAAAGCCTTAAGGTTATTTGGTCCTTCCTTAAATGATTAGGTATTTTCTGAACAAGGGAATGAGAAAATTATATAAATTGGATAAAAAGGTACATACCTATCTTGACTTGGTATGTACCTTTTTATCTTTTTATGAAAAAGCAACTAGTTTTCAAAGCCATCCTCGTAATGCTTTTGAGCTGTTTCCATCGCATTTGCCCACATATCGAGAAAATCCTCTACCGTCATTTGCCCACTTAAAACCTCTTGGATACCCGGATCTACAATAGTGTTGAGAATCGTTCGGTATTCAGGAAGATAAAAAGGAGGTTCATACAGAATTGTCTCTTTATCATCATAAACTTGTCTGGATATCTTAATTTGAGAAAATTCATTTACCCAATCTTCTTTTAAAACATCTTCATGAGTCGGAATTTGACCTGCGGTTTTATTCCATAGCTGTTGCGCTTCTTTTGAACTTAAGAACTGAACAAATTTCCAAGCCTCATCAGGATGTTTCGTTCCTTTAAAGATGCTTATCCCGATTGTATTTCCATCTTCAACTACGTATTGACCATTAATTGACTTCGGCAACGGAAAAGCCTGAAATTGATTAGGATTTAATGCTTTGCTATGCTCAGCATAGGAACCTATATTATGCTGAATCATTGCAGCGACCCCTGTATCAAAATTTGCTAACATGGCTTTATAATCATTCGTAATATCACTTTTAGGGGTATACTTTTGGTACAAACCAAAATATTTTTCCAAAAAATCAACATGTTTTGAATCATTAATGGTGCTTTCACCATCTTGGAAATAATTCTGAATTCCTGAATAGGCATACATCATCCTTTGTAATTGAAATGCCCCACCAGCACCTCCACGTAATGAGTAACCATATCTCTCATTTGATTTATCAGTAAGTGTTTCAACCGCACTGAAGAATTCATCCCAAGTTTCAGGAGCTTCTACTTTTGCCTCTTTAAACAAATCTGTACGGACCCAAAGGATATCGAAGTTTTGAGTATATGGAATTCCATATAACTTTTGATCTTCTACAATTCTCCTGCTAAATTCAATCGCTTTTTTGTTTATTTTGTCTTTTTCAGACCAATTTTCAAAATAGGAATCAAGAGGTAATAGTGCTTCACGATGTGAAAATTCAGGCAGCCAGCTTGTATAAACACTGGCAACATCAGGCATATCATCAGAGGCAATCGCAGCATCAAACTTTGACTTTGCATAATCTTTAGGCAGCCCAATATACTCTACATCAATTGTAGGATTTCCTCGTTCAAACGTTTGAATTAACTCATCCCATATGGGTGTCCGCTGCGGCCCAGCGTTATCATCCCAAAAGGTAATTTTCACTTTCATATTTTGTTCAGCTAAATTATCGGATTGTGATTCCACACCCATACAACCTGTTAAAAGTAACATCATGAATGTTAGAACAGGAATTATTAATAAGCGCCACCTATACATCCCTTTGTCTCCTTCATATTTACGTATAGTAATCTAATAGTAAGTAAATGATCTCACTAGTTCAATAAAAAACAATATTTATCATAGATGGTACTATTATTAGAAACAAGATATCTTTGACTTCTTATAAAAAAATTGAGATAGTAATCAATGGATTTTCATTGTTAAATAGGATAATCTAATAAACATAACCTTATAGGAAATGGATGGAAATAAAAAATGATTGCAAAAACTGAAGAAGATTTTAACGGATTAAAAGAAATTGGAAAAATCGTTGCCTCAATTCGAGAGGAATTAGTTCAAAAAACAAAAGTGGGTATCACAACTAAAGAACTTGATGACATGGCAGGAAATTTATTTGAAGAATATGGGGCAATTTCTGCACCAAAGGGAGAATATAATTTCCCTGGATACACTTGTATAAGTGTTAATGAAGAAGTGGCACATGGTATACCTGGTAGTCGAGTAATAGAAGATGGTGATCTTGTAAATATTGATGTGTCAGGTTCTAAAAATGGTTATTTTGCTGACACTGGCATTTCATTCGTGGTTGGTAACGGAGCACCTGAATTAACAAAATTATGTGATACTGCTGTTGAGGCATTCGAAGCCGGATTAAAAAGGGTTAAACCAGGTTCTAAGAAAAGCAGACTTGGCAAGGCTGTAGTAGCGACTGCAAAGGAGAATGGGTTTACAGTTATTATGAACCTTACAGGACATGGAATTGGTCGCACCATTCATGAGGCCCCCCACCATATTTATAACTATTATGAGCCTTCCGATGACGAGCTTCTTAAAGAAGGAATGGTTATAGCATTTGAACCGTTCATCTCAACACGTGAAGAGGAAGTGTTTCAATATGAAGATGATGAATGGACATTTGTAACAGAGAACAGCTTTGTGGCACAGTGTGAACATACGATTATTATTACAAAAGAAGGACCTATTGTCATTACTTTATAATTACTGTTTAGGATTAAGCACGAAAACCACCCTTATCAATATAAAGGTGGTTTTTTCATCCCCTTAACTTATTATCGGACTTTTTGGTTGTTGTTTTTTCTTCATTTCTTTTACTTTTTTCTTTTTTTCAATTTCGTTATTGACTGCTTTATAAAACGAGGCACCCATTAGTATCATGACGAAGGAAAATGGAAGGGCAGCAATGATCAGCATATTCTGCAGCCCCTGTGTACCACCAAAATAAACAATAATAGCGGCCATCGCAGACATGGCAAGACCCCATGTAATTTTAACGGGATTTGCAGGATTTATAGATCCCCATGTACTCAACATCCCTAGAACGAATGTGGCTGAATCGGCCGAAGTGATAAAAAAGATTGCGATAACAACAATCGTTAACAATGCCATAAAATCTCCAAGCGGATAATGTTGGAGAACTCCAAATGTAGTGGTTTCAAGTGAATAGTTGGAAATAGCATCAATTCCATTTTGCTCAATATTCAAGGCGGAAACACCAAATACTGCAAAAAAGATAAAGCAAACGATAGCAGGGACAATTAGTACACCAAGTAAGAATTCCTTGACAGTCCGTCCCTTTGATACTCGAGCGATAAAGATACCAACAAATGGTGCCCAAGAAACCCACCATGCCCAATAAAAAATGGTCCAGTTATCTATCCAAGTACGACCTTCTTCATTTAATGGAGACAGGCGGAAACTCATATCAAAGAAATTCGTAATATAACCACCGAGTGTTGTTGTAAACATATTCAAAATATAGAGTGTGGGTCCAACAATGAAAAGGATTAATAGAAGGGCAAATCCAAGACCCATATTAATATTACTTAAATACTTTATCCCTTTTCCAATTCCGGACCATGCTGATAAGGTAAATAGTATGGTTGAAATGGCGAGAATTAATAACTGCATCCCATAATTGTTTGGCGTATTAAAAAGGTAAGACAATCCACCATTAATTTGCGCTGAACCAAATCCAAGAGTGGAAGCGACACCTACAACTGTAGCAAAGATCGCCAGAGTATCAATTAACTTACCCGGCATGGCTCGCATACTTTTTTCGCCAAATATAGGTATTAGTGTTGCACTTATTAATCCAGGATATCCTTTGCGGAACTTGAAATAAGCTAAAACCAGAGCGACAATGCCATATACTGCCCATGCGTGAACTCCCCAATGAAAAAAGGAATATTGGAGCGATTGTTTTATCGCCTCGTCGGATCCCGGTTCAAATCCCGGCGTACTTTTATACGCATGGGAGATAGGTTCTGCGGTTGTCCAAAATACCAATCCCATTCCCATTCCTGCACTAAATAACATCGCAAACCAGGTAGGTGTACTAAAATCAGGTTTATCATCTTCTTTACCCAATTTGATTTTTCCAAACCTAGAAAACATTAAATAGATACAGAATGCGAGCAATAGCATGATAAGTAATAAATAGTACCATCCAAATGCTTCTGATATGTACGACGTTAGATTTGCCGTCAACGTCTGTAAATGTTCTGGAGCAACTGCTCCCCAAACAACCAGTACTACACAAATAGCAAGTGAGTACCAAAAAACTGAACTAACTTTGTTCACAAATTTTCACCCCAAATGAAAGATTCATTTATTTATTATGTCGTAGCTTCTTTTATATCGCAAATATTTGATGTTAAGAATTTTTATTAATTTCCATCTCATTGTATATTCAATCATTTTCAGGGGTGGAATTTTGACTTTTATTGGTTCGCAAGCCTACTATCACGCATAATTTTTGCATATTAATAAAATTGCAATAAAATTCTAATCATCATTCACAAGAACACACTGTGTGCTCCCCTGAATTTTTCCTTCCTTCTTTTCTAATTTTAATATGTAACATAATAAAGGAATAACAGACCTTACATGCAGTCTGTCATTCCTTTATTTTTTAGAATATTACATATCTTGTTTCGGATTGTTATTATTGTTCATATTTCTGTTTTGAAACAAATTTGTATGACTTGTAGGTATGTTCGTTTGCTCTGGTTGTCTCTTCCATTCTTTCGGATCTGGACTTTGAATTGTAGTTTGCTCCATTTTATTACCTACTTTATTTAGAGTACGACTGGCCGCTTCTCTCCCACCTAATCCGAAAGCCAATCCAAATGCAAGAGTGAATCCGCCCAGGATTAAGATGAATGCAGCATTTACAATCGTACTTGCAACTCCTAGTTGATTAAGTGCCATAAAGAAAGCTAGTGTAATAATAGTATATTTGGCAATATTACCAAGCATCTTACCTTCTGTTTCTTGTCTCACCATGCTTTTCACAATACGTTTAACAAGATCTCCCGCATAAAATCCAATTCCAAGAATGAGAACAGCCGTTAACACCATCGGAATATATGCCAATACAACCGTTAAGATAGAAACCAAGCTTTCAAGATTAACAATCTGCAATGCTTCTATTGTAAATAGCAGAACAACGACAATCTGTGCTGCCAATCCTACTAGCTCAGAGAGGGTTAAAGTTTGTGTGCTCTTTCTCAGTGACCCTAGTCCCATTTTAGAAAGAATGCTGTTAAATCCAACTCGCTCCAACAAAGAAGTGATAGCTGTCTTAACCCATTTACCGACCCATAAACCTGCTGCCACAAGGAGAATGGCAATAATAATATTTGGAATCATGTCCATGATTTGACCAAGCATTCCAACAGCCGGTTCGGAAATACCATCAATATCCAATGTTTCAAGTGCCGAAATGACAACCGGGATTAAAATAAATACATATACAATTGTTCCTATTAACTGAGAAATCGAATGGTTATCAAGTGCCTTTTCAGCACCCAATTTAGCTGCAAGACGATCTGTTCCAATACTGCTTAGAAACTTCACAAGAATTTCCTTTACAACCTTTGCTACTAACCATCCAATAAACAGAATGACCGCAGCACCAATAAGTTTAGGAATAAAAGCAAAGAATCCATTTAACATGCCTTCAAGAGGTTCTGAAATGGCTTCAATTCCGAGAGCTGCTAGAACCGCAGGTAAGAATAGCAGCAGTGTTAAATAAAAGACTGCTTTAGAAGCAGAGAGTACTGCATTATTTGCTTGATTTCTGTCACCTGTTAGCTTCCATCTTGATAAAAATCCTTGAACATGTTGACTATTTCCTGCCTTTTTAACTAAAATTGACAATCCTGATGCGATCAACCAGGCAACAACGGCAATAAGAGCTGCTTTTAATAGACTTGGTATTGCCGCTGCGATAACACCCAATGCTTGTGAAATTGGCTGTGCAACATATGGCAGACTCAGCATATTTAAAAATACAACAAATGCTATAGCCATAATAATCCAAAATACAACCTTACTAATAATACTTTCAGAAGAATAGTTGAAAGGCTTTGATGCATCTCGGTTTCTATTAGAATCCGGTCTCATCCATCGTGCCATTTTGTTATCAAAGTCTGTACGATGTAAGGCAGCCTTTACCGCCTTTGCAATAATAGTTGCAACAATCCATCCTATCAAAAGGACAAGTAGGGCAAGTACTAAATCTGGTAATCTCCCTAAATAAGCCATCCAAGAATCTGTTACTCCGTTGTAATCTATCATGTTCTGCCTCCTTTAAAAATACAATTATGTGATGTGATTGGTTCATAGGTTAAATTCCCAATGAATCATGTGGTTAAACAGAAAAAAACTTATAAAATTATCTAAAATTTAAGTTTCAAAAAAATATATTAGGGTTCAGCCAGTTAATCAATCTATTTAGTAGATAAGAGATGTTCTCAGCTTTTACTAGACATAAACATTGTGTTTACAAAAGATTAGGAAGGGTATGCAAATAAACGAAGGACCATAAATCATGAAGGAGGAATAGACATGAATATTACCGAAGTCATGACAACCGATGTTGAAAGTTGTACAGTGAAAAGTTCTTGCAGTGAAATTGCTTTAAAAATGAAAGAGCTTGAAGTAGGCTCTATTCCAATTTGTGAAGATGAAAGATTAGTAGGAATCGTAACCGATCGCGATATTGTCATAAAAGGGATAGCAAACAATCTATCAGGTGAAACATCCATTTCAAAGCTAATGACGGAAGACGTTATAAAAGGAACACCGGATATGTCAGTTGAGCAAGCGGCAGAGATCATGTCACAGCATCAAATTCGCCGTCTTCCTATTGTCGAGGGTGAGAAATTGGTTGGAATGGTTTCGCTTGGAGACATAGCAGTCCACAATGAATCAAAGAAAAAAGCTGGAAAAGCCCTTGAGGACATTTCCGTACCCGCTGAACCTAATCACTAATAATTAACTCAAAAACAATTAAAGGAGTGATAAAAGTGCCATTGTTGGAAATAAGTATTATTCCCATTGGAACAAATTCTACCAGCTTTAGCTCAGAGGTCACCAACGTTGTCAAAAAAATTGAAGAAAAAGGATTAACCTATAAGCTGACTCCCACCTCAACTGTCATTGAAGGAGAAATTGATCAGCTATGGGACATCGCCAGAGACATGCATCAGAAGGCATTTTCAGTAGGTCCCGACCGAATTGTAACCAACATAAGTATTGACCATCGTACTGATAAACAAATGGATATGAACCATCAGGTAGATACAGTTGAGAAGGATTTAGAATAAGAAATTAAGTCAAAAAGAGAACACCCCCATACTTTGTGATGTATGGGGGTATTTTTACATATCATAAATTTTCAAAATCTCAATTATCCATTTTCTCTTTCAAAAACTTCCTTTAAATCATCCTGAATACTTTCATCCGCAAGTTTTAAATTTGATCGATATGCTGCTCTACACATAAGATGTGCTGCAACAGGGGTTGTAAGAAACACAAAGAAAATCCCCAAAATTAATCGAATACTGAAATAACCCTCAGATATCCAAAAATAACACAGTGTCCCCAATAATGTACAAAGAACACCGAGTGTTGAACTTTTTGAAGCTGCATGTGAACGTGTATATAAATCAGGAAATCGTACTAAACCTACAGCACTAAGAAAAGTGAAGATCGTTCCTACCAAAATTAGTAATGCCGGGATCAGTTCACTTATTTCGTTTGCGAACAATAACAACACCTCTTTCAATAAATCTGGCAAAGGCAATGGTACCTACAAATGATAAAATGCCAATTAACAGGATGATCTCCAATATGGCATGACTGTCTAATAAAACAGAGTAAATGGCTACACCGGCAATAATCGTTATACTGATTGTATCTAAAGCTTGCACTCTGTCAGCAGTTGATGGACCTTTTATGACACGATATAGTGCCGCCAAAATTGAAAGAACCAATAAGAATAACGCTATGTTTAAAATAATTTCGGTCATTTCCTTGTCACATCCTTAATTGCCTTCTCAAAGATTTTACTCGCTTTTCTCACAGATTCTCCTGCTTTTGGTAGATCTAAGGCATGAATATAAAAGACTTTAGAGTCTGATGAGACTTCAATAACCACTGAACCTGGAGTAAGATTTAGCAACAACGAAAATATGGTTACTTCTAAATCTCCTTCTAAATCTGTTTCTACTGTGATAATTCCAGGTGTTAAGTTAACTTTAGGTCTTATTACATGTCCTACAACAAAAATGCTCGATGTGATCAATTCCCTTATAAAAACCAAAAACAGCTTTAAAATGGATCCCAATTTACTCAAATAAAATTCTTGTTTATAGAACCGTCTTAGGATGAAAAGGACTACGATTCCTACCAAATAGCCGCTAAAAAAGGCTAGAAAGCTCCATTCATCTTGGAGAAACATCCACAAGAATGCAATAAATAGGTTGATTAATACCTGTAAAGGCAATCAAACCACCTCTTTTCATAATTTCAAGAACTAGAGACTTTAAGGAATCTGTTTCCCTTGAAATACCGCCTCAATATATGCAGTTGGATTCATCAGATTTTCAGCAGCAAGGTTAATATAGTTATATATTCCTTCAGCCCCGACACCTAATAGTATGGTCAGGATTGTTAGTATACCTATTGGCAACATAATCCCCTTAGTTGTTCCTTTTTCCATTTCCTTACTTAGATATCCTTCTCCCCAAAAGCCATTCATAAAAATCTTCATGACCGAATACAGAACCATTAGACTAGTAAATAGTCCTATACCGCCAATCCAATAATAACCTGCCTCAAAGGTACCTCGTGTTATAAATACTTTCCCTATAAACCCGCTTAATGGAGGAATACCGGCTATCGATAAGGAAGTGATAAAGAACATCCAACCTAAGTAAGGATGTGTCCGAATCAGACCACTTATCTCTTTTAGCTTACTAGTACCGGTCAAATAGATAATTGTCCCCCCGATCAGAAACAAAAGGGCTTTAATAATAATGTCATGAATAAGGTAATAAATGGAACCTCTAAACCCCTCTACTGTGTAGGAAGCAAGTCCAGTGATAATAAAACCGACACCGACGATAACATTATAGGTTAAGATTTTCTTGATATCCCAATATGCTATTGCTCCAATCGCTCCCAAAATCATTGTTAAAACCCCTAATATCCCTATAAATAAATGAGTAATTTGAGGCTCATGATAAAAGACGAGTGTAAACATACGAAATAATGAGTAGATACCGACCTTTGTAAGTAATGCAGCGAAAATCGCGGCAATTGCAGTTGGTGGAGCACTATATGAACCTGGTAACCAAAAGAAAAGAAATAACGCTGCTTTCATACTAAATACAATAATGAAAAGAATGGCAACAGTAGTAATCAGCCCTCCTTGTCCTACTTCTGCAATACGTGTTGAAAGGTGTGCTAAGTTTAATGTTCCTGTGATTGCGTATAAATAAGCAATAGCAAGAAGAAACAAGAAGGAAGATACAATATTAACTAATATATATTTTAGAGACTCCCGTAATTGAAGCTTTGTACCACCCAATGAGATTAAGACGTAAGAGGCAATCAACATCACTTCAAAACAAACATATAGATTAAATAAATCTCCTGTTAAAAAGGAGCCATTTACTCCTGTTAAAAGAAATAATGTTAATGGATAAAAGTAAAATTCTTCTCTATCTTTACCGATTGTTTTAAAGGCAAATAACATACAACATAATGCTACAATGCTTGAAGTTAATAGTAGTAATACAGAAAACATATCAGCCACAATGCTAACACCAAAAGGCGCTTCCCAGCCACCTAATTGAAGTGTTTGAATTCCTTTAGCTTCAATTTGTCTGATCATCAAAAATGTAACAATACTAATCAATAAAATTGAAAGAACACTTACTATTCTTTGAAATAAGATATTTTTCCGAAAAACAATCATAATCATTCCTGCAATAAGAGGTATGATTATCGGCAGTATAATAAGATTATTCATGTTCATTACCCCTTATTTGATCTATATCAACAGTTCCTAACACTTTATTCGCCCGATAGCTTAACACTAAAAAAAGCGCTGTAACTGCAAAGTTTATAACAATTGCAGTCAGAATCAGTGCCTGGGGCAGGGCATCTGTATACGTAACATTTTTTTCACCTATGAGTGGCAGTCCCCCTGTTTTTAAACCACCCATCGTAAGAATCAGCAGATTAATCCCATGACTAATGATGGATGACCCAAGGATGATTCTTAATAAATTCCTAGACAAGATCAAATAGGTACCGATCATAAAAAACAGGCCAACAAGGATAGATAGTAATGTCTCCATTTTATCGATCCTCACTTATTGTCATAATAATTGTTACAGCTGTACCAATAACAGCCAAGGCTACTCCAATATCAAAAAGCACTGCAGTTGCAAGTTCGGTTTTTCCGAAAATAGGAAGATTAAAATAGTCAAATGCTTGAAATAAGAATGGTTGGTTAAACAACATTCCCCCTATTCCAACAAATACTGCAATTAATACGCCTACGGCAGCAAGCTTTGTAAAATCAACAGGTAAATTCGCTTGAACACTTTCTATATCAAAGGAAATAAATAAAAGAGTCAGTGCTGCTGCCATACTAAGGCCTCCGATAAATCCTCCTCCGGGATTATGATGACCAGCAAAGAACAGATCAATGGAAAAAGTGAGAATAATAACGACAGCAATCTTTGTAACAGAATGAAGAATAACGTCATTTGGACTAGTAGAATGTTTCATTATTTTTCACTCCCTTTTAATCGTAGTTTAATTAACGTGAATACTCCCAAGCCTGCAATACATACGACTGAAATTTCCAGTAACGTATCAATGCCCCTAAAATCAACCAGAATGGCATTAACGATATTTTTGGCCCCTGCAAGTTCGTAGGAATCCTCGAAATAAATTGAAATAGGTTCAAACAGACGTGTTCCATTTGCCGACAGAGCCATAATCGTAACAGTTAAACCAACACCAAACGATACAATGAAATTTGTTAATTTAAATCTTACTCTCCCGATATTTTTCCCAAGCTCCGGTAAATGGTAGAAACAAAGTAAAAATAATGCTGTTGTGATCGTTTCTACAACCAACTGAGTAAGAGCTAAATCCGGTGCACGGAAGATGACAAATAACATCGACACAAGAAAACCAAGTACACCAATTAATACTAATGATGTCATTCTCGACTTCACAAAAAGTACCGCACCTGCAGTTAGTAACATGGCCACTAATAGTCCCATCTCGAACAGTGTGACAGGTGCATCTTTTGAAGAGTCAAATGAAATTCCATTGAAAAAGAAAAGAGAACCACCCAGCATCAAGATCATAAATAGGAAAATATAAATCAAATACTGACGGATAGACCCAGTCATATATTTTTCAGTAAGAAGACGTGATGCTTGTTCAGATTTCTCAATTCCAAGATTATACAAGTTATTTAGTTTCAGACTCTCAGGATATATTGCATACACTTTTTGCCACTTCTTTAGGAGAAGATATAAAACTCCTCCAACTAATACAACACCTATCGTCATAAATAATTCTGTGTTCCACCCATGCCAAGCACTTATTTTCACCTCAAATACACCGCTCTGCGCTACATTTGGTAAAACAGCATGTAAAGCAGGTTTCAACAGGTATTTTGCAAGGACATTTGGGAAAAAGAAAATGACAATCACAAGCGAAGCTAAAATAATTGGTGATAGTAACATGCCAAGTGGTGCTTCATGTGCTTTTTTCCCTAATTTTTCCGGCTTATATTCACCGGTAAATGTCTTAAATAAAAGAATCATGCAGTAGATAAATGTAAAAACACTCGCAATCCATGCAATAACAGGAATCATCCATCCGAGGGTTTCCATATTAAAACCGCTCATCTCTGATGCTTGTAACACACTTGTGAAAAACATTTCTTTACTTAAAAATCCATTAAACGGAGGTAATCCGGCCATCGCAAAGCTTCCAATAAGTGTTAATGAAAATGAAATAGGCATGATATGAATTAATCCGCCTAATTTCCGAATGTCACGTGTCCCTGTTTCGTGGTCAATGATTCCCACAACCATAAACAGACTACCTTTAAATGTGGAATGATTAATTAAGTGGAAAATGGCTGTAAGGATAGCCCCTGTATACAAAGCCCGCTCATCCCCAAACCCATAATATAATGAAATAGATCCAAGGCCGAAAAGACTCATAATCAACCCTAATTGACTGATAGTGGAATAGGCTAGCAACGCTTTAAGATCCGTCTGTTTTACAGCATTTAACGAACCATATAATAATGTAATTAGTCCAATACTCGAAACGATCCAAAACCATTCAGCACTTCCGCCAAATATAGGAGTGAAACGTGCAACAAGATAAATTCCCGCTTTAACCATCGTTGCTGAATGCAAATAAGCACTAATTGGTGTAGGTGCTTCCATTGCATCAGGTAGCCATATACTGAACGGAAATTGAGCCGATTTTGTAAATGCTCCCAAAAGAATGAGGATCATCGCTGGAATAAACAAGGCATGTTCCTTTACAGCAGAAAGCTGGGTCATCATTTCACGAATGCTGTACGTATCAGACATTATCGATAAAAGGATAAAACCTGCAAGCATAGCAAGCCCGCCGAATATGGTAATGAGCATTGACTTAAGAGCTCCATAGCGTGATCCTTTACGCTGATACCAGTAAGCAATTAATAAAAATGAAGAGATACTTGTTAATTCCCAGAAAACGTATAAAACTAGTATGTTATCAGAGAAAACAACACCAAACATTGCTCCCATGAATAACATGAGATAAACATAGAAATTATGAAGTGATTCACGTTCAGCTGATAAATAATAGATGGAGTAAAGAATAACCAGGGTACCTACTCCTGCTATGAGAAGTCCAAAAATAAGACTTAATCCATCTATATATGTTGTATAATTAATATTTGCAGAAGGCAGCCAAGGTACTGTTTTTAATATGACTTCTCCCTTGGCGACAACAGGGATATACCTTAACAAATAAATAAAAATGATAAGAGGTACAAACAATACAAACCAACCAGTGTGAATTTTCGGGGAAAATCGTTTATATAAAAAGGGAACAAAAAAAGCAAATATAAATGGAATCAAAATCATGATATATAACACCGACATATTGATCCCCTCCTTTTGTAAGTTTATTTACAAAGATTAATAGGTTTTATCATAGTTATCCTCAATGTAATTTTTATAAATGTAGGCAAGATATATTTTCTAGAAAAATTAGTTTGACTCATGATTGTACAAGATGCTATATTCATACATAGTCTGACTTAAATAGTGGTAAATTATCCTATTAAATACACATACGAGGTGGACTTTAAAATGAAAAAAATAAAAGGTCGCATGGATGAAAGTATTCTCGTGTGCGTTTATTATGGACCAAATGGAGAACGTCTCATCCAACGTGGTTGCAAAATTGCAAATATGCTTGATTGCCCACTTTATATTTTAACGATTGATCCAAAACCGTTTGATGATTTGGATGCTGAGAAATCTCTTTATATAGAAAGATGGAAACACTTAGCTAAACTTCATAATGCTGATGAATTCATTATAAAAGACAATGAAAAACGTCCAGTTTCAAAAGTCATCGCTGATGTGGCAAGGGAGAAAAGCATTACTCAAATTATTCTTGGACAAACTGCCCAAAGCAGGTGGGAACAAATCGCCAAAGGTTCTGTCATCAATTCCTTATTACGAGATATACCATTTACAGATCTTCACATCATTTCTGTTTCACGTGCACTTAAGGATGAAGAGGGGCAATTTGAAAAAGGGGTTAGAGCCTATCTAGTGAAGGAAAACGAAAAGTATCGTTTATCCTTTACCCACACAAAAGATATTGAATATGAAGGAATCTTCTTTAAAGAACATGGAACCGATTTTAATAATGGAATCTTTAAGTTTATGAAAAGCAAAGAAACCTTACAAGTTCGAGTTACTGACGATGTAATTGAAGATTTCACAAATGTTTCCCGGACACTTGAAACCTATAGTGAAAATCCAGACGAAAACAGTTAACTCTATATCTATATTTTTAGCCTCTGCTTTGTAATGAAGCGGAGGTTTTTTATATGACTTATTATGAGGTAACACATGATCTTACAACAAAACCAGCCTCATAAATTCACATCCACTTTAATTACTTGTTTTTCATCTTTGTCAATTCCTAGATATCGTAGTGTTTCTGCAGAAGAATGATGATGATAAATCGACATTAAAATGGAAATAGCTATTCCCTTCCGGTAAGCATGGTAGCCAAAAGTCTTTCTAAGTGTATGTGTTCCCACTTTGCCGATAACTCCTACCTCCTTAGCGGCATTGTTAATAATACGATATGCCTGCTGACGAGTAATTGGTTTAAGATCCTTTTTTGACTTAAATAAATAATCTTCCATTTTAAAATCATGTTGGGCAAAGTAATTTTCTATTTCATATTTCACTGCATTATTTATAAAGTAGCCCATTACATCATCTTCTTCGATATAAAGGAATTCTTTAACCTTTTCACCATCAAAAACATCCCTTACCTTCAAAGCAAGTAAATCACTAATTCTTACCCCTGTATTAATACCAAATACAAAAAGCAAAAGGTCTCTTTGTGATTGTTTCTTTAATTTCTCTTTTATTGCATTTATTTGTTCAATGTCTTTTATCGGATCGACATATTCCACAGGAAAGCTCCCCCTTATGTTACATAACTACATCCTAACAAAAATTATGTAACATTACAATTATCTTGATCACTTCATAATCAATTTTCATTATCATTTTACTGCTTTTTAAAGTCTGCCGGCATGTTTACTTATTATGCCCGCCCTTATAAAATCAATGTTTACATGTTAATTTTCACTAACGTTACTTATCCTTCACTATTACAAGATTATGTAACATCAAATTTATATAGAACATGAAAGAGGAGTTCATAGTTACTGTGAATTTTTGTCCAAGGAGAAAGAATAATGAAAAATAAAATTTTATGGTAGACTTAAATAGGAAAAAAATTTGAAAAGAGGAATTTTATGAATGTAAGTGAAAAACATAAACCATTTAAATTAAGAAAGATTTTACAAGGATTAATGGTCATTATCGGTGGAATTGTCGCTGCATATGGACTGGAAACAGTATTAATTCCAAACAATGTCTCTGATGGAGGGGTAACAGGACTAAGTATCGTCGGCTCAAAACTATTTGACATACCATTAGGAGTTTTGATTGCCGGCATAAACATCCCATTTATTTGGCTTGGATATAAACAAATTGGCAAAACCTTCACGATATTATCGATTCTTGGAATAGCTTCACTTGCTTTAGGGACAGTGTTCATGCACCATATTCCTGCTATTATTGAAGGAGATACACTGTTAGTTACTGTTGTAGGTGGGATTATCCTCGGTTTTGGAATGGGATTAGCTTTACGTAATGGTGGTGCATTGGATGGGATTGATATGCTTGCCGTTTTATTATCCCGGAAATTACCATTTGGGACAAGTGATCTCATCCTATTCTTAAACATCTTTGTGTTTATTTTCGTATCAACCGTATTTGGACTTCAAGGAGCTATCCTTTCGGCGATCGCTTATTTTATTGCTTCTAAAGTCATTCATATTGTTGAAGTAGGGTTAAGCGGCTCTAAAACATTCCAAATTATTACAACAAAACCTGAAATAATGATCGAGACAATTCGCGATCGTTTAGGCAGAAGTGCGACATATAAAGAAGCTTACGGCGGCTTTTCGAATGAAAAGTTCAAAGAGATCACATGTGTCATCAACCGCTTGGAAGAAACCAAACTTAAAGAAATCATAAATGAAATCGATGGAAGTGCCTTTGTTACCGTTTATGATGTTGCTGAGGTTAAGGGTGGTAATTTTAGAAAGCATAATATTCATTAACAATGCCTTTATGGTGAAATAAAATATGTAAACTCGAAAAGGCGCAATTTAATAAGTTGCGCCTTTTTGGTCTAAAAAATTAAGAAAACTGTTCCAATTGTAATAATTATCCCGCCAATAACCTTGCTTTTTGTTACTTTCTCCTTTAAAATCACAAAACTTAGAATCATCGTGATAACAACACTAGCTTTATCAATAGGAGCTACCACGGAAACCTTTCCAATAGCTAAAGCAGCAAAATAGCAAAGCCATGATAAACCTGTCGCCACACCTGATAGAATTAAAAAGAGATATCCTTTTGAGGAGATTGCTTTTATTTCTTTATGATTTCCTTTAAAAAACACGATTGCCCATGAAAAAAGTAAAATCACGATCGTTCTTAAAAAGGTAGCAACATTTGAATCCACATCTTCAATTCCGATTTTTGCTAATATTGCCGTTAACGCTGCGAATACAGCCCCTAATATGGCATACACAATATAAATTTGAGAACCGGTAAAGCGTTTCTTTTCTTCATTTTTTCCAATCAACACAAAAGTACCAACAGCAATTAATGCTCCTCCAACCATAATATGCGGGACAGCTTGCTCTCCCAAAACCACAATTGATAATATAATTGTCAATACAACACTTGATTTATCGATTGGTATTACCTTGGAAGCATCACCCATCGCTAGTGCTCTGAAGAAAAACAACCAGGAAATCCCAGTTGCTACCCCTGATAATAGGATAAATAGTAATGCTTTTGTTGAAATCATGGTGATGGAATGAAGCTGATCTGTGATTAAAACAATGATAAAAGCCATGATTAATACAATAATCGTGCGGATAGCTGTTGCTAAATTAGAATTCACATTCTCCATTCCGATTTTAGCCAAAATTCCTGTTATTGAAGCAAAAAAAGCTGCAAGTAATGCCAGTGTGACACTCATCTTATACCCTTCTTTACTCTTAAATTTCTCCTATAAGAGTATTAAATCTGTTAAAACATTTAATTCTGTTATCTTTAGAAAAATAAGATTTCATACAATATGGGAGTTTCTAAAAACTAATTATTACGATAAATTTTAATCGATATATCCAAATAGTACAATGAAGTTTCCAAATTTTTTCATTGGAGCTCTACATATTTTGTTCAGTTTGTCCCCCACTTAGTCTTAACAGTTTCGTATTCTTCATTTGTTAAAGATAAAACAGAACCATGTCTTTTTATAGAAGATCCTAAAAAGTAAATCGTTTTTACCTTTTCAAACTCACAACTTGAAAGATCTCTCGTGAGTAATGGTAGATATCCCTTCCCTGTCGCATATTGATCAACCAATAAACACCATTCTTTTTTGTCATGAAATTTAAAAATCAATGGACCTTCAATATCTTTTCCAGTTAATCCGGTTGAAGCTTCTAATGTTCCAATCTTTCTCCACAGACCTAGTATTTGCTCACTTTTTTCTATTGTGATTTGTCCATCTCCCGAATATCGATAATACATTTTATTATCTTTAATAATCGTTGTATCAATAATATGGGTATCATCTTGACGTTCGATAAACAGCTTTGGATTTGTAAAACTATAGAAATCCCTAGTCTTTGCATAGTAAATATTATGGGTTCCAAATTCACCTTCATCCAAGACTCTTGAAGCCCAAAATACAATATATTCCCCTGTCTTTTCATCATATATTGCCTCAGGAGCCCACGCGTCCCCTGCATTTTGCGGGGCCACTTTAATCATCCTAGGAACTGACCAGTTTACTAAATCATTTGATTCCCAAACAATAATAGATTTACTTCCTGCAGTTTGTGCTGCATCCCAACCTCTTCCATTTGCTATCCGTAAATCTGTAGCGATTATGAAAAATCTATCTCCCTCTGCTGATCGTAAGACAAAAGGATCTCTTACTCCCTTTTCACCTATATCAGAGAGTAAAATTGGTTTTCCACTATTCAAATCACTCCAGTTCAAGCCATCTGTGCTGCATGCAAAATAAATCTGTTCTCCTTTTTCATGCTCACCTGTAAAATGAACCATTAAATAAGCTTGAAAACTCATTTCTCCTGGTTTTGCCTTCACCGTAAGCAAAATTTGCTTCGTTTCACTTAGCTCACCAACAGTTATTGATGCAGTTAATTGTACTGGTGTATCTGTTTCAGGTCTGGATACAATACCTGCTGGAATTTCATCATACCCCTCAATCTTTTCGTTATTCACATTTACTATATCCGGTCTACTCGTTTCCCAAGATATTGTTGCTCCTTTAATAGATAACGGTAAAAAAATATTCCCCCTAATGTCATCCGCATGTGGAATTTCCAACTCTTTTTTTATTGATTCAATCAAATCCTTATCCGATAATCTTGTATCTCCCATTGAACATTCCTCCCCATTAAGTAACTTACACTTTTACAACTGTATGAAAAGCTACATATAAAATGTCACATAACTAGCTGTAAATCAATATAGATTTTAGACTATACCTGATAAATATCAGTAGAGTTTCCGTGACCGTATGGCATGTAACTGGTTGTTTACCTACACAATTGTCAGGGTATTAAATATAGTAACCTTTTAACATTTCATATCATTAGGAGGGTATTAAATGGACCGGGAAAAAGTGCAGCAAAAGAAAAAGAATAACCCTGATAGATTTAAAAAAGATAGGGAAAGTCAGCAGGAAGTTGACCAACTTGTTATGCCAATTGATGATCTACCACTAGAAGATATAAAAGAGGAAAAAAGAGAAGAACGAGACAAGCATGATACAAAAGATCAATCTTCCAGCGAAAAAAAATATAAGCCCTAAATAGAAAATAGCAGTGCTAATCCCACTGCTATTCTCTATTTTGTTTCATTTAAATAAGGACGCCTCTTAATGTAGAGTGACCCAAGTAAATGAGACAAGGAAAGAGCACCTCCTGAATCGTATTTATAAACTAAACGATTGCGGAGGTGTTTTTCTCATGGGGAAAATCGTTCATTACCCAGAAGAAATAAAGTGGGAAGCAGTTAATTTAAGGAAAAATGGTATGACCTATAAAATGATTCAAGAAAAGCTAGGAATAAAACATAAAAGACAAATACAAAACTGGGTGAAATGGTATGAAAACGGGGAGACTTATAGATTTTCTCAAGGAATAGGGAAACAATATTCGTATGGTAAAGGGTTAGAAGAGTTAAATGAAGTTGAACAGTTAAAAGCAAGAAATAAACAACTAAGTATTCAAGTAGAAATTCTAAAAAAGTACCAGGATATCGAAAGGGGTTGGTCCCAGAAATCGTTTTAGAGCTCGTAAAAGAATTGAAAGAAAAATATCCTGTCACATTAATATGTGAATGTTTAGGAATCCCTAGATCTAGCTATTATCGGTGGGTAAAGAAAGGTAATAAAAATATGACGGAATTGGAACTTAAGATTAAAGAGGTATGTACGAAACACAAGTATCGAATTGGCCACAGAACTGTGAAGGCTTGGCTCCTTAGAGAATATAAAATAAAAGTAAATAGAAAGACAGTCCAACGGATAATGCAGAAATACAATTGGCAGTGTAGAGTCAAACCAAAACGGAAGATAAAGATATTAGGGGAAAGTAAGATTATTGTGCCCAATCACTTAAAACAAGACTTCAAAGCATCGAAACCTAATGAAAAGTGGGTTACGGATATAACGTATCTTCCATTTGGACAATCGATGATGTACTTGTCTTGTATCATGGACCTTTACAATAATGAAATTATCGCTTTTCGAATAGGTTTAAGCCAAGAGGTATCGCTAGTTTTAGATACATTGAAAGATGAATTAGATAATCAGCCTGAAACTAAAGGGGTTATTCTTCATAGTGATCAAGGTTCACAATATACCTCTTACGCTTTTCAAAACTTAGCAAAGGAAAACGGCATTATCACAAGCATGTCTCGGAAAGGCAACTGCTTTGATAACGCCGTCATTGAATCCTTCCACTCTACCCTAAAGTCGGAAGAATTCTACTCTCAACCACAAGAACATCTTACAAACCCAATTGTAGTGGAAAAAGTAAGAAATTTCATCTATTATTACAATCAAATACGTCTTCAGGCAAAATTAAACTACCTATCCCCAAGAGAATTTAGGGAACAGGCAGCATAGGTGTTCTTTTTGTGTCTCAAACCAGTGGGTCAGTTCAATGAAAAAGGCGTCCTTTCGTTAATTTTTAGCAACTTCATGGAATGGACATTTTCCTGTCATTGGTTTTGCATCATCACCTATAAAGTACTGTTTCCATTCCCGGTGATCAGGATCACCATAATGACTTATGTTTGGATGCTTCGGAAGCTGATCCCATTTTTCCACACGTTCTCTCACTTTTTCTCTGGACATCGCTCCTCCTTTTGATGTTCCTTCTAACCCTTCAAAAATACGGCGTGGCTGAAAACCTAAAATCAGGCTATTTCCTAAGTTTCTTGTTTTTCTTTGTTTGTAAGCAGGTGCATTTCCAAATACAAAAAAAGGTTCATTCGCAAACGAAAATGCCCATAAATGATGGTCTGGATCGTACGGAATATCCTTCGGCCACTCGTTTTCATCATGTTTATGTAAAAATTGCAAGATTCTCCAAAAATAATTTCGGTAATAGGAAATTGATTTTTCCGTCTCCTCAGGCTCTACGAAAAGAAATAATCCATGACGAACAAGCTTAGGTGCTTGAAATAAATCTATGAAGCTACTAATTGTATCAGGTAATTGTGACCAATTATCATGTGTAATGTATGAGTATCGAAGTTCCCCTTTATTCTCTGCACTCATCCCAAAATAGCACGGAAAAGTAGGATCTGTAACTGTTGAGTGAAACGTCTGATATTCTTTTAGTACCCAATCAGGAACGATTTGATCGTTTACCATGTCTTCCTTTGTTAACAATAAACTCTTCTTTTTTGTTTGCATTTCATCACCTTCTATAATTATTTTATCTATAAACAACTTTCTATTTTTAAACAAAGAGACTGCGTTTAAGCAGCCTCTTTCATAGGTTTTTCAGTTTAAGCATGTTTTCGCATACTCTTCATAACCAAACTAACAACAAATACCAGAACAATAGCTCCTATTAAAGCTGGAATAATATAGAAGCCTCCTGCTTCCGGACCCCACTGCCCCAATAAAAGAGACCCTAACCATGCTCCAATAAATCCTGCAATGATATTACCAATAATCCCGCCTGGAATATCTCTTCCTGCGATTAGACCTGCTAACCAACCAATAATTCCACCTATAATTAATGCCCAAAGAAATCCCATTTTTCATCTCTCCTTTAAATTTTTTAAAATGTGTTTACTAGTAGATACCCATTGTCCAAATTGATAAACTTTCATTTGCATATTTTTTTAAAAACGTTGTTACTCTTTTATACTTCTATCAAAAGATTAATCGTTTTAGGAACAAATTTTTTAGGGTATATGATCATTAAGAAAAAAATAAGTAAAAGAAATTGAAAGGATGGATTTAATAATGGGAAGTAAACCAAACCCCACGAAGGATTTTATCATGGAAGAAAAACCAAAGACGACAAATGAAGAATCTCTGGAAGGAACTAGGAATGATCCTGTTGCAGAAATCAGATCGGAAATGCCATCCAAAGAACAACAAAACGGTGTCGATATTACCAATCCATATGAAATCGCAAAACGTTTAATCGAACGTGCAACAGAATCACTACACCTGCCAAAAGGAGTTTATGAGATTTTAAAAAAACCGACCAGAGTGATGAAAGTTTCGATTCCAATTCGTAAAGATAATGGTGAATATGTAAGCTATACCGGTATTCGTTCCCAACATATCGATATACTTGGCCCAACAAAAGGCGGAGTTCGATTCCATCAAAACGTTACCGAGGATGAAGTAATCGCCTTATCAATGTGGATGTCTTTAAAATCCGCCTTGATCGGTTTACCATTTGGAGGTGGTAAAGGCGGAATTATTGTCGATCCACATGAACTATCAAATCGGGAGCTTGAGGAATTGAGTCGAGGATATATTAGGGAATTAGAGCCTATTATTGGACCTGCAAAAGATGTCCCTGCTCCTGATGTCAATACAAATCAACAAATCATGGGATGGATGCTGGACGAATTTGATCGATTATCAGGGCGTAGTGTTCCCGGCTTTATAACAGGCAAACCAATTGTGATAGGGGGGTCAGCCGGACGTATTGAGGCAACCGGGCGCGGGGTCGTCATCTCTATTATTGAGGCAGCCAAACGTTTGAATCTCAAACTCGACAATCTAACCGCAGTCATTCAAGGTTTTGGAAATGTTGGTTCCATTACTGCAAAACTATTACATCAACATGGAGTAAAAGTGATCGCTATTACGGATGCAAAAGGTGGAGCTTATTCACCAAATGGTTTAGATGTTATGAATTTAATAGATTATGTTAATGAAAATGGAACAGTAAAGGGTTTTGAAGATAGTATAAATATTACAAATAAGGAACTTTTTTCGCTGGATTGTGATATTCTCGTACCGGCAGCATTAGAGAACCAAATTACAAGTAAAACCGCCCCTACTATTAAAGCAAAGATCGTAGCAGAAGCTGCTAATGGCCCAACTACACCGGAAGGAAATCATGTAATGGAGGAAAAAGGGATATTTGTCATTCCTGATATATTATGTAACGCCGGTGGTGTAACCGTATCCTATTTTGAATGGGTTCAAAATTCTATGAATTATTTTTGGAAAGAAGATGAAATTAATGAAAAACTTCAAGAGAAATTAGTTCATGCATTTGAAAGTGTATATATGATGAAAGAAGAGAAAAGGGTTAGTATGCGAGAATCAGCCTATCTGGTAGGAGTTGGAAGACTAGCAGAAGCCATGAAGGCCCGCGGTTGGATTAAAAATTGGAAAATGCCGATTGATTGTTAAGAGATATAAATTATCTTTTAACACCCCTTTTTTAAAAAACTGCATAAGACAACCAGCTTCATATTAATGAAGCTGGTTTAATATTTTTAAGGATCGAATATCCTGTTTTGTTTCAGCTGTTCCCAGCTGGTAAATTTTTTCATAGAGCTTTGTAAGTAAACGATGCTGCTCTTCTCGTGCTTCTATACCATTTTCTTCATTTAACGATGTGAGAATTGGTTTCGGATCATATTCCGTCATTTTGATCTCTTGTAAGATGCTCTCAATTTCCTCCATTTGCTGCTTCGAAGCCTCTATTTCATAATAATGAAAGTGATCATCAAACGGTGAATCTTGAATATCCCCGACTTCGACGGATACATAGTATCTTTCTGCCATTTTAATCCCTCCTTGACAACTTTTTTATTAGGCGCATGATTAGTAACAATTTGATGTAAAACTTGGGCATCTGGAAACGCTCTGTTTTTGATCTCTTTAATGACAGACATAACCAACTGAGTACCCCTGCAATACGTCTTTATCACACTAGAAGGACAAAACCAGCTTTACAGAACTGCATGATTTGCAACGTACTATAATTCCCTGATTTTATCCTTCTAATGGAATTTCATAATTATTCTGTTTCTGGATTCTTATTTTCGTTATCTACATCATCCTTTTGTTCTCCATCGCTAGGACCATTATCTTGATCAACTCCATCAGCACACCCAGCTAAGCCTCCAAAAGTTAATAACGCAGCCGTACCTCCAACAATTAATTTTTTCTTCCAACTATTATCCATTATTAATTCCTCCTTTTTACTTTGTTAGGAAGGTTTTACCCTTCTAGAAAAACACTCAAACTTAAAATAGAGATTTAAATCTCTTATTATAAGTAACTATTCATTCAAACTTTTGTAACCATAAACTGGATTTCATCTTTGAGTGGGTTTGCATATATGTTTTATAAAAAGGTGGACGGGTATGAAACAGATTAAGAAAAAGTTAATAATATTGGGGGACTATTCATGTTTGGATTTGAAGACATGGGAAAATTCTTTCTTTCCCTTTTCTTAGTACTTCCTGTCGTTACCATTATTCATCAAAGCGGCCATTTATTTTTCGCAAAGCTTTTAGGATGTCATGTAGATATTCATATAGGTACAGGAAAAACGCTTTGCAAGGTAGGACCCTTTTGTATCCGTAAGGTCTATTTTGTCGATGGTTGGTGTGAATATAAGGAATTGCATCACAAGAAAAATGGGAAAGTAAAAAAGGTGTTAATATTTCTAGGTGGTTCTATCTTTAACATTTCAACCATTTTTCTTATTAACGGTTTAATTCTTCAAGGGACCCTGAACCCTAGTATTATACTCTATCAATTTGTTTACTTTTCTGTTTATTATGTGTTTTTTTCTCTATTTCCGGCCCAATTCGTAGATGGTTGTCCAAGTGATGGCAAAGCAGTCTTAAACATCATTTTTAATAAACCATTAGAAAAAGATCCTATCAATTAGCATTAAAATATAAAGGTTCATTTGTATTCAAACATGTTTAGCGTTTCTTATTTAGGGAAACTGTTTAGAAAAAAACATTGGTGGTTGCTATGAAAAATAAAAAACAAAACAAACCTAAAGATAGTCAATATCCTAACAGACAATATTATTTTCCTGAACAAATTATCGAGTCCTTTATTTTAAAAGGAAAAGATTCACTACAAATGACAAGGCGTGCACAATTTATTCTTTCAATTATGGCGGGAGCATTTATTTCATTCGGTGCCCTCGCTTCCGTATTATTGTCCAGCAAGATTGAGATAGAGGGTTATTTTCATCTTTTATCAGGTATTGGTTTTGCTATTGGCTATGCCATGATTTTCTTATCAGGGTCCATTCTTTTTACAGAAGTTAATGTTTTACTGCCGAGTTACATATTGTATAGTCATTACTCACTAAGCAAAAAGGTTTTACAATTCTGGCTGGTTTGTTATATTGGGAATTTTCTTGGGGCTCTTTTTGTCGGCTTTTTACTTAATCTTTCAGGTTCATTGGATAAGGAATTTTATGAAGGTCTCCTCGTTTTTATGGAGAAAAAAATGCAGTTTACTGAGCGCGGAACATGGGGATGGTTTCAAGTTTTATTTTCAGGCATTCTAGCAAACTGGTTAATTGGAATTGCTGCGGTTTTAGGTACGGCTGCTAGAGATGTTTCAGGGAAAATATTGGGTATTTTTCTTCCTGTCATTATTTTTGAAGCTGGCAATTTCCAACACGCTGTAGCCAATATGGGGTATTTTAGCATTACTGTGCTAGAAGGCTTTGAGTATAATTGGTTTCAATTAATATTTTATAATATTATCCCCGCCTCTATAGGAAATTTAATTGGCGGAGGAATATTAGTTTCACTTTTATTATCGTTTGCTTTTAAAGAAGATATTGATGAAGAAGTACTTGAAGAGGAATCAAAAGCTTAAATAAACATTATTTACCTAGATAAACCTTTCCCTTTTCGGAAAGGTTCTTTTTTATTTAAGATTTCAGTTTCTAGGTTCTAGATCGATAACTGCATAAGGTTGTATCATAAATTTAAAGCTCGCGAATAGGTATTTGCTCCCTTATCACTCCATTCTAAAAATGATGATTTTTTCTTATAATCTCCACTCTGTTTCGTTATAAAAGTTCTATACGTGCTATAATAAGAACATATATTAATAGATATATACTCTTATTTGGAAAGTATGTGGAGGTGAAAATATGAAATTTGGTGCAGTCAAGATCTTAGTGATCATTTTTTTGCTTGTTAGTTCTTTAGTTATTCCAACCTCAGCACTTGCAACTTATGGAAATACATACAATGATCAAAACTTTTTTGAATCCATTTTTAGTTTTATCTTTAACGGGACAGGAGAAAAGAACTCCTGGGATAAAGATAAAGATGATTGGGATGATGACTGGAAAGACTGGGATAAGGGTAAGCATAACTGGGGTCATTGGGATGGGTGTAAAAAAGGTAAGGACAACCGGTGTATAGAATCCTATGATATATGGAAAGATTGGTACGGTGGCAAGAATAAAGACAAAAACGACGATCATGACTATGGCTGGGACGATAAACACGGATGGTATGATAAGAAAGATTATAGTTGGGTTGATGATAACAAAATTAACTGGTTTAGCTGGATATGGTAAAACATTATAGATAAACCATTTAGACTTAAATTGAAGGGTATTAATTAACTTCTTTAGAAGTAAGTCTTTAGCTTATAGACAATGTCTGATATTCAGGCAGGTCTATAAGCTATTTTTTTACTCAATTTTTGAACTAAGAAAATGATAAAACTCAAAGTATCGTTTATATAATTATTTCTGTTTTTTTCCCACTAACGTATATATAATGAATTCTATAAGTTATTATTAAACATTCCTAAATTACTTGAATGACACTCTTGTCATAATCCTTTTGGAAAAAATCATAACCAATATATAGGTTACATATACTTACTAAAAGAACTAAATGAGGGAAAATAAAGTGACAGAACAAAATAAAATTATGATCATTGTTGATGATCTATTAAAATTATCCGACCGTTTCGTAACAGTTAAAATAGAAGAAAGATGTCCTTTGAATCGAAATATAGGCGGGAAGTACAGCCTTCAAGAGCATGCCATTACATTATATGTAGATGAAATAAAAAAACAGTGCGAGTTATTGTTCCCCGGCAAAAATGTATTCCTCGATTACACAGCTGTCATTCTTGCCCATGAACTTGGACACGCAACTGATCAATCTCTCTTAGCATTGATTGAATTGCATGAGAAAACAGAGGAGCCGCTTCAAAGAAGACAAATAGACTTCCTTATTGAGTTTCAAGCTTGGAAAAAAGCCAAAAGATTAGTACCGAATATACCACTCTCTTTTTTTAATTATATAAAACACCATTCTTTAGAGTACTATTATAGCGAGATTAACAAGCATTACGCAGTCTAAATCATGATTGACCAATTAAAACTCCTCACAATAGAAGCCTGTACAAATTAAGTACAGGCTTCTATTAGTTTGTCTCTTTTGGTTTATTTGGACTCTTAAAGTAATTTAATCATTATCTCGTTGTTTACTACGTGCTTCTCCACCTTTTTCACCAATCTCTTGGTAAAACTCTTTATCGTGGTTTTCAGAAGTAGCTTCTCCGCCTTTTCGACCAATTTCTTGATAGAATTCTTTATCATGGTTCTCTGAGGTAGCTTCTCCGCCTTTTCGACCGATCTCTTGATAAAATTCCTTATCGTGATTCTTTGAAGTGGCTTCTCCACCTTTTCTACCAGCTTCTTCTACCGTCATTTTTTTATCATCGTTTTTAGCCATTTTCAATTCCTCCTCGAATAAGTAAAATATGTTGTCCTTTCGGACTTAATGAACTATAACCGCTTTGATAGGAAAGTAAACCTCTATTATTAAATAAAGTTTAGAAATCTACTTCACATCTTTATAACTAGTTTCGTTCATTCTATAATGGGGAATTTAATAGATAATAACTCTAAGTAAGGTGATATAATGCTAACAACCATTGGTCCTAATAACTGGAAATGGCATCAATTTGAGAAAAACGAGATTGACAAAATAAAACATGTTATCCATAAAGAATACTGTCCCTTTAATAAGGAATGGCTTGATCACGTTCAGGAAAATAAAACAAATTGCTTAAGAACATTCATATTAGAAAATGGAAAAAAAGTTGTAAAAGGCTCACTGATTTACGAACAAAACTTCGAGGATGAATTAGACCATAAAATCTGTCATTTTTTTATGACAGATGATCTGTTGATTACAGTTAATCTTGATCTTACCTCTCTTAAACATATAAGCCAGGAATTATTATTTGGACAAATCGAAAAGACTGAAAACGCTGTTGATGGGTTTTTAATGATTCTTGGAGAATTAATGAATGAAATGTTATACGGTATTGATCTATTCGAAGAGAAGTTAAACGAACTGATTTGGAATGTGAGTAAGAAAAATAAAACAAGCATTCTCGATAAAATATATATGAGGAGACATGAACTTCTACTTTGGAAAAATTTATTCATTCCATTGAAGGAGCTGAAAATGGGAATAGAGGAAATCTATCTTGATGATGAAATAAATGACAAAATTATCTTCAATCGAACGGGCAAACGGATTGATAGAGCAATGGTTCTAATTAACGAATATGAAACTGAAATTGATTCAATTATTAATTTAGAAGAAGTCATTTCTTCCCATCGCGGGAATGAAATTATGAAAACATTAACCGTTATCACAACAATCTTTACTCCGGTAATGGCTTTAGGTGCATTATGGGGGATGAATTTCAAGCATATGCCTGAGCTCGAATGGAAATATGGCTATTTACTTTCATGTGTACTAATCATTGTTTCAACTCTAGCACTTTACGGATATTTAAAAATGAAAGGCTGGACTGGTGATCTTTTGAAAGCCAGAAAAAAAGGATCGTTTTTCAAGTGATATGAATTCATTACATGTTGGTATTTCGGTATTCCAAATGTATACTTTTAACATCCTTGCCATTTACTTGTAATCCGTGTGTAATATCATTATGCTAAAATCTTATTTAAGCCGATAAAAAAAAGGAGTTTCATCTATGTCAAAATATTTCATAGATCATTCCAAATTAATTGTACATCGGACAGCTTTCATTACCGATGGCTGTAACCATCATAAGATTTTACATAAACACTTAGAGGAATCTAATAGTGATGAACAAGTCTTACAGTTGATAAGTCATGATGATTATCAACAATGTCCCCAGTGCTTTGAGTATTTCTCTTTAGAAAAGGATAAACATGACTTTGTTCGTTACTAGTAATAAGTTGCAAAGTAATAAATTCATTAACGTGAATAATAGCCATATAAAGTGATATGAGTTGGGAGCTGGTCAGAAGGTACCTATATTCTGACCAGCTCCCTATTAATTATGGCGAGACAGTTTATCTTTTGGAGATTAAGAGAAAAAATATATAGTAAGTAAAGTTAGAGTAAGTATCTAAAAAAAATTTCAGTACTATTAAACGCTTTCCTAATTTATTAAAATAAATATAGGGAATCAAGTTTCAATAATGGGCAACGATGAAATTTATTAAGACTCCCTTATCACAATATGTAGCTGACGCTCAATCAGATGACCAATTATAAAATAAGGAGAATCCATTAATGAAAACGATTAAACTCGGAAACAGCCTATTAGAAGTACCCGCCATCGCTGTCGGATGTATGCGGATTAATTCACTTGAAAAAAACGAAGCTGAACACTTTGTTCAAACTGCACTGGAATTAGGTGCTAATTTCTTCGACCATGCTGATATTTACGGTGGCGGAGAGTGTGAAGAAATCTTTGCAGATGCGATTCATATGAATGATGATATTCGTGAAAAAATCATTCTACAATCAAAGTGTGGTATACGAAAAGGAATGTTCGATTTTTCAAAAGAACATATTTTAGAATCTGTTGACGGAATTCTAAAACGCTTAAATACTGATTACCTAGATGTTCTTCTTCTTCACCGTCCAGATACATTAGTTGAGCCAGAAGAAGTGGCAGAGGCTTTTGATACACTTGAAAATTCAGGTAAAGTGCGTTATTTCGGTGTATCCAACCAAAATCCAATGCAAATTGAACTCCTAAAAAAATCAGTCAAACAATCGATTGTGGCAAATCAACTTCAATTAAGTATTACAAACGCAAACATGATCTCAAATGGTTTTAATGTGAACATGGAAAATGATTCTGCAATTAATAGAGATGGCAGCATTCTTGATTACTGCAGACTAAACGATATCACAATTCAGCCTTGGTCTCCTTTTCAATATGGATTCTTTGAAGGCGTATTCCTTGGAAACGACAAATTCCCGGAATTAAATCAAAAGATTAATGAAATCGCTGACAGATATGAAGTTAGCAATACGACGATTGCAATTGCTTGGTTATTACGCCATCCAGCAAATATGCAACCAGTCATCGGTACGATGAACATAAACAGATTAACAGATTGCTGTAAGGCAAGCGAAGTTCATCTTTCGCGCGAAGAATGGTATGAAATTTTTAGGGCAGCAGGCAATGTTTTGCCATAAATCTAAAAACAAACAAAGCACCTCTTAATTCTTCATTAAGAGGTGCTTTGTTTTGATTATTCTATGTCGAGTATGTATATGCTTCTAAACTACGTAACAACATGAAAAAATACGATATATCATCACTCTTCAGGCATCCATATTTTAAAATTTCCGCTCAAGGCTAATAAACTAAAAAAGTATAAACAATTGTCATAATAACGACGATTCCCAGTACGCACTGGTGTATTCCAAAATAATTCTACACATTTCCTAGCATTAGGACCTGTTGTAGATAGTGATGCCATTGCATTAGACGCTAGAAGCCCCACAGGATGAAGTGATTTTTCCTCAAAGGATTCCCCGGAAATTTTGTATCGTCGATAATCTGCAGGCTCTTTATCGGCAAAAAACTGCTGAATTCTTTCATTTATTTCTATCGGAGTTTGTTCATCTTTAAACCATTCATAATCCAATCCAATGTTGCAAGCTACTCGGTAAGAATCACTGAAAAAATGTCCATAACCATTTTCATTATTTGGTGTTCCATCATAATATGCATACTCAGGAGCTAAGCCTGTAACAGGATGACATGCAATTTTTAGATACTGTCTACTTGCAATAGCAGCATCTTTCCAGAACTGTCGATCTTCTGGATATGCCCATAATGAAAACAACTCATAAAAATGCGGTAAATGATAGGAAGGATCAGAAAATTCAACATTCGGAACAAACTTTATCAATTTATTCTCAGGGTTCCACATCGGAAAACCTTCTCCATCTTCTCCCTTATGAAGACAGGTTCTTAGTAAATCCCTTGCTTGTTGTCCGTAGTTAAAGATTCCGTCGCTGTCACCCCAACGATGTGAAGCAAAAAATAAGGCCAAGGCAAAATATTCCTCTCCATCTGGTGCCGGTCCATGAGAGCGCTTTGAACCATCAGTATGACAAGACCAAGCAAAATATCCTGCATTCTCTCCTTCTGACATATACATATTTCGATATGTCCACTTCCAAAGTCGGTCAAATGTATCTTTTTGATCCATTTGGACGGCCATCATCATTCCGTATGACATTCCTTCTGTACGGACATCCAAATTTCCCGTGTCAAGCATGTATCCTTCATCATTTCCAACTTGATAATAAATTTGAGTTTCAGAATGCTGCTCTGAAAAAAGTTTATTCCATGTATCCTGTACTCTTTCATTAATCAATTCGTCAGAATATCCATATTCTCGAAAAACATTTCTATATGTTCTGTTATATAGAATTGCCGTGTTCATCTATCATTTCCTCCCACCCATTGTTTGGTTATTACACAAACAAAGTTTTTAGAAATTTTATCCCTTTATTTCAAGTTTACGATCTATTAAACTAGTTACTTCATTTTCCCCTTTATAGTGAACCCAATTAAAGAATGCAGGTGTTCTACTTTCTTTTCCATTGCCTGTTGCATACACTCCAAGACAGACTCCGGTAAATACGCCTCCAAATCCCCCATTTTCCTCTTTGGATAAGTAGGCCAGTGGAGATTTTCCAAGGTTCTTCCACTCTTCCCCTTCTTCTGCGTATTGAAAATGATAATCTTGATTATCTGATTTTATCTTTAATTGAACTGTTGAGTTTCGAATCATACAACGTGCAATTTCTTCTGTATGTCCTTGAATTGTTTTGAATGCGACAACTACTTTTTCTCCATTTAATTGTTTAACAGCTATCTCATAATGTGCTTTTTCATTTAATCGAACTGACAAGCCGGCTTCTTCACCATTATTTTTTGGATCAAACTCTAGCAATGTACTAAATTCCATTTTACTATGTTTTTGTGGTTTACAAATAAATGTAGGAACTCCTTTTTCATCACTCAAATGATCAGGTCGACCAATCAGTGACAACCAACTTTTTCGTTCAGATAAGGAATAGTTTTCCTCACTTTTAGCTCTAAGATAAAACCATGTCAAATCTAATACATCTTGTTCAAAATCATCATGATCTAAAAAATTCTCCTTTAGAGTAGATTCTCCGGAAAGCTTCGTTGTTTCCATAACACCTGATACACTACCTTCATTATTATCAATCATTGGCCAGCCATCTTCGGTCCAAGTTATAGGTGCTAAAAACGTTTCTCTCCCCAAAATTGTATATTTTTGATTCACAGGTCGTGTTCCTAAAAACACAGCCCACCAGTTCCCATTTTGATCTTCGACAAAGTCAGCATGCCCAATGTTTTGTATTGGATGATCATTCATTTGATTATGTGTTAAGATAGGTTTATTTAACATTTCAAAAGGTCCGTAAGGTTGGGTACTTTTTGAAATGATGGCTCTGTGATCTTCTCCTGTACCACCACATGCACATAGTAAATAATAGATTCCTCTTATTTTATATAGGTGCGGGGCTTCAGTCCATTGTCCTCCATCACCATGAGATATTACAACCGGTGAGGATAAGGCCTTGCCTGTATGAATATCGATTTCATATTGAATAATATGAGACTCGTATCCAGCTCCATTTTGAACGGTTACATAGACTTTTCCATCATCATCAAACATTAAGGAAGGATCAATATTTCCATATGGAATTTTAATTGGATCTGACCAAGGACCTTTTGGATCAGTTGCTGTGACATAAAAATTACCAGTACCTGATACATCAGTCGAAATCATATAAAATGTTCCATCATGATATCGTAACGTAGGTGCATATAAACCACCGGAGCTTCTACTATTTCTTAAGTTAACCTGACTGTCTCTCGTTAACACACTACCGATTTGTTTCCAATTAAGAAGATCATTACTATGAAAAATTGGTATTGCAGGAAAATATTCAAAGGAGCTTGTTACTAAGTAAAAATCATCAACTCCTACTTTTACGATACTTGGATCTGGATAAAATCCAGATATAACCGGATTTAGATACTTCATTTCTTCACATCTCCTTCTCTTCGAATTAAGAGTTAAGTAGGCCTATTCATCTAACCTAAAATAATCAAAGTCTACAAAACCACCAGGTATTTTTGTTGCATAGTTAAATAAAGCAAATCGATAGCCTACAAAATGATCTAATTTATATTTCATTTGAAGGATGTTACCTATAGAATTCCACTTCTCCCCATCAAGACTATAGTAAAAATAAGCTTTATCTACTTGATCCCGGTAATCTACATAAATTTTAAAATACACTCTATCCTGGTTGACGGGAATACTTTCTATTTCTTTCCCATCTCCTAAACTATTATTGATCATAACAATAAAGTAAGTCTCTCCTGATTTTCTCACACCAACAAACCCATAGTCTTTTTGAAAGGCAGCAAAACCGGCAAGATCTCCATCCTTCATATTGGTTATTTCCAACGCTACCTTCGCTGAACATTCCGGACCCATTGTTCGTTGTGTAAGTGTATTCCTTGCTTCTTCTATATTTTTGCATGTGTTTCCTGTGGTAAGTCGCAAAAAACCAGGGCGGTCTGTGAGTGACCAAAAGCGATGATCGGGATTGTGATTCCACTGCCATACTACTTTTAGAAGCTTATGGCAGTCTCCATCAGAAAAACCTTTTGATGAAGATGTTGTCAGGTCGAATTCATCTGAATCCACCACATATTGTTTACCGCTCACGCGTCCATCTCGACTCATCACTTTTTTCAAACTGCTATCTTGTTCTCCGAAAATTGGCCATTCATTTTCCCATGTAACAGGGATAAGATATGGTATCCGTCCAAGTGCACCGCTATCTTGAAACAATAAGCCATACCATTCTCCATTTATCGTGTCGATGATCCCGCCCTGGGCAATCCCTTTATGGTTAAAAGCAACTCTGCCTTCATATTCTCCATCTATCTTTTCTGAACGGTGTACTAGTTGAGTTCGATTTCTATTTTTTGGCCATGTAATAGTAAAGACATAGTACATTCCATTTATTTTTTGTATATGTGCTCCTTCTGCGGGTAAACCAACTTCCTCCTTTGGACACGCAACAAGACTCGCCTGAGGAATGATTACTTTATTAAGTCCTCCTTCTTTGATAGCTGTAGCATCAGCGGTAAGTTCAATCACTTTGATATCATGATTACCATAAACCATATACACATGCCCATCATCATCAAATAATAAAGACATATCATGATAGTATTCATCTAGTACGGAAGATGTCCAATGACCTTTTTCAATATCATTTGTTTGATAGATATATGTTTTACCTGTTGCCAAGGAACCAAATGTTACATAAAAGGTGTTATGATGATAACGGATGCTACTTGCCCAGGAACCTTTGCCATATTCGTTTTTCCCACTACTAAGTATTTGTTCTTCATTATCTGCCAGGATATCGTATACATAATTCACAATTTCCCAGTTTAATAGGTCATAGGATTTCATAATCGGAACACCGGGGTTATAATACATAGTCGTGCTTGTCATATAGTAAACATCATTTACCCTGATAACATCTGGGTCAGGTATATCTGTCCAGATAATCGGATTCTTAAAAATCCGCTCTTCTTGTTGAGTTGGTATTGTTCCATTAGAATGATTTTCTTTACACACAATAACACATCCCCTCGACCTATACTTTTTACCTCTTATCTATTAATCACCTTCCAAAAAGATTCCTTTGGTTGATGATGTTCATTAAATAATAATGGCCAATTCTTTCTTCCACGCACTGGAAAATTGTCGAGCCATGTATAATCATCCGCTGCTCCCCAAAAGGTAACGGATGTGATCACGTCAGAATACTCTCGTAATAGTTCAAAAAAACTGTTGTAGCGATCGGTCTGTTTAGCTACCATTTCTTCTGTAGGGACTTTTACATCAGTTCGTTTATCATCAGAACCAAATACAGAAACATCCATTTCTGTAATATGAATCTGTAATCCTAAAGAAGCATATCGCTCTATAGCAGTTCTAATATGATCCAAAGTAGGACTATATAAATTCCAATGTGCCTGTAAACCAATTCCGTGAATTGGCACTCCTCTTTCCACTAATCCCTTTGTCAACGAATATATTTTTTCTCTTTTTTCCGGATTTGACTCATTATAATCGTTATAAAACAGCGATGCATTTGGGTCTGCCAGGTGGGCATATTCAAAGGCTTTATCGATAAAATCCTCCCCAACAATGTCTTTCCATTTAGAATCTCTTAACAAGTTAGCTCCAGAATCAGAAACAGCTTCATTTACAACATCCCAACTATAGATTTGTCCTTTGTATCTTTCCATTACAGTAGAAATATGTGTTTTCATTCGTTCTAAAAGGGTGTATCGATCAACAGAATTTCCATTTTTATTTGTAAAGACCCAATCAGGTGTTTGATTATGCCAAACAAGAGTATGTCCCCTTACTTTTTTTCCATAATCATTGGCAAACGATAGAAGCTGATCTGCTTGATCAAACGTAAAAGTTCCCTCTTCCGGTTGCAAGCTTTCAAACTTCAATTCGTTTTCTGCCGTAAGACTATTAAAATGTTTGATAATCAATTCTTTTTGGGATTTGATTGTTAAGGGATTTACGGCTGCTCCCATAAGAAAGTAATCTTCATATTCTTTATAAAGAGATGGGACTTCATTTTGAACTTTAGATGTTGTCACCCGAATCGCTCCTTCAAATATAGTAGAAAACCAATTTATTATTCCAGAAACATGCCATGATTTACTTAACAGCCCCTAATGTCATACCCTTAACAAAATATTTTTGTAAAAACGGGTACACACAAATAATAGGGAGACTTGCTACAATGGTCATAGTAGCCTGAATTGACTTAGGGGTGACAGCTTGGACAGCACGCTCACCACTTGCTTGAGCAGTATTCCAATCTCCATTTGAAGTTGCTGTGTTTTGAAGGATCTTCATTAACTCATATTGCAAGGTCGTTAAATTCTCGTTACTTGAGTTATATAAAAATACGTCAAACCATTGGTTCCACTGGCCTACAGCAACAAATAATGCTACCGTAGCTAAAACCGGTAAGGACAGAGGCAGCACAATTTGAAAGAACACTCTAAAGTCCCCTGCACCGTCAATTCGCGCTTGTTCAAAAAGACTTTTAGGAAGACCTTCTATAAATGAGCGCATAATAATAAGATTGAATGCACTTATTAATCCCGGTAAAATATACACCCAGAAAGTTCCAATTAAATGCAAATCTCTCATTAAAAGGTAACCTGGAATTAATCCCCCATTAAAATACATCGTCATAATAAATATGATGGTTACAGACTTTTTAAAAACAAATTTTTCTTGAGCGATCGCATAGGCCACCATAGCTGTACATAATAATCCAACCCCTGTACCCACAACTGTTCTAGCAACAGAAACAAAAATGGCCTGAATAATCGATGCTTGACTGAAAACATATTCATAGTTTCGCCAAGTAAATTCTCTTGGCCATAAGTAGATTCCACCTTTCACAGAATCTGTTGCGGCATTTAAAGAAAGGGCAATTTGGTTTATAAAAGGATACAGCATAATAACACTAAGTAAAATCATGAACAGTATATTAAACGTATCAAAAACTACATCTTCTCTCGTCCTCATCAAACTATTTCTTTTTCTAACTTTTAACATTTTTATCACCCTCCTTAATATAAACCGCCTTGGCCCATTTTTTTCGAGAATGAGTTAGCTGCCATCAAGAATATCAAGCTAATTACTGTTTTAAACACTCCCGCTGCTGTTGCCAATGAAAAATTGAACATAGAAATACCATAGTTAATAACAAATACATCAATATTCTCTGAGAACTCTATATTTTGACCATTACCTAATAAATATTGAGCTTCAAATCCCGCCTCAATGATATATCCAATATTCATAATCAAAAGGATGACAATGACTTGCTTCATTCCTGGAAGGGTAATATATCTAATCCTTTGTAAACGGGAAGCCCCATCAATTTTTGCTGCTTCATATTGTTCTTGATCAATCATTGATATGGCTGCTAAATAAATGATCGTATTCCATCCTACATTTTTCCAAACCTCTGAGGCACCTAAAATCCCCCAGAAATATTCACCTTTCCCTAGCCAAAGAATTTCCTTGTCAATGATATTCAGTCCCATCAGTATTTCGTTAACGATTCCATCAATAGACAAGACAGAGGAAACAAGTGCTGCTGCTACAACCCAAGAGAGGAAGTGAGGTAAATAACTAATAGTCTGAACAACTTTTTTAAATTTTAGATTCGTTAATTCATTGATTAATAGAGCTAACCCAATAGCTGTAACAAACCCTAAAACTAAATTAATAACACTTTGTGCCAATGTGTTTCTAAGAACACCTAAGAATCGATCATCAGTAAATAGAAAAATGAAATGCTTAAAACCTACCCATTCTTGTTCTGAAAAAGGTCGAGCTGGTTTAAAATCCTGAAATGCCATTGACCATCCCCAAACAGGGAAATATTTAAAAATAAATACCCAAATGACAAAAGGCAATGTCATTAATAATAATGCCTTTTGACTCCGACATTTTTTAATAAATGCTTTCATACCCTTTTCTTGATTTAGTTGCACAATTGGAGACGTATGTGATTTTACTTTTGTTTGTGCCTGCATGATAAGACCGCCCCTTCCTAATTGATCATGAACAATGAAGAAGGCTGAACTTCTCTCTATAGATCATTCAGCCTTTTCATTAAGATTCTTATCTACTTGCCCATTAGTTCAGCTTCTTTTTTAACGGATGCTTCTATTACATCTTCATAAGCTTTATACGGCAATTTATCAAATTCTCCCTTAAATTTATCCCACTCTGCATCAAATTTAGACGGATCTGCAAGTATGATATCAGGGTATGACCGTTTGATAAGATCACGGGACTGTTGGTCATATAACTGTGCTTCAGAGCCAGTTTCGATCACTGCATCCCAGAACGGGAACCATGGTGCCGGATCCGGCTCAGTGAATAAATCCGTAAATGTTTCAATTTTATAGGCTTCTAAGAACTCTTTGTCCACTTCATCATAAGCAAGTTGGGCAACTTCAGGTTGAACAGCTGGATCAACAGAGTTACCATCATCAAATGTACCTCCCATAATTGGCCAGTACCAACCTAATGCTTTAAAGCCAAATTCATCTCTAAATTCTTCTTTGTTCACTAAATCAATTTGTTCCTGAGTTCGGTAATAACGACCTTCTTCATTTACTTCATACGTTTCTCCTTCAATTCCCCATGTAATTAACTTTTGAGAATCAAGCTTTGCCATATGATCTAAAAACTTAATAATTCTAATCTGATCTTCTTCAGAAGTACCTGACGTAAGTCCCATCCCCGGAGAAGTAACGTAAGATTCTGGATTTAAATACTGATCTTTGATTCCTTCCTCAAAAACAATCGGGAAGCCCATATAATCATTATAAGGATCATCATCCAGCTCAAGTGTGTCTAATGCTGTACCTGATTCCCAACGCGGTCCAAACCATCCAACAACTCGTCCTGAAGAAATCTTAGCCAGATATTCATCAAAGTTTTGTGTAAAGGCTTCTCTATCAAATAGTCCTTTAGCATTTACTTCATTTAATATTTTGAGCCATCTCTTTGTAATATCCTGATTATGATGAACAGATACTTCCAATGTTTCATCATCAACCATTATTCCTTCCTGTTCACCTGATAAGAATGCCGGCGGGTCAAAAAGCTGTCCAACATGCCAATCGTATTGTAATAATGTATAAGGAATGGTATCTGCTCCATCTGTTTTAGGATGGGCTTTTGCATATGTTTCAACAATCTCAAAAAACTCATCTATTGTTTTTGGATGTGGATAACCTTGTTCTTTTAATGCTTCACGTTTAATCCAAAATGCACTTTGTCCAACATTTGGAGGCTTAATATAACCATTTGATACACCAGATGGAAGTATATAAATATTTCCATCCTCTTGTTTCATTTTCTCCCAAATTGGATCATACAATTTTCTAAGGTTTGGAGCATGCTCCTCAATAAGATCATTAAGTGGTACAAATCCTCCTGCATCAATAACATCATTTGTCGCGTTTTGAGCATTCAGTAATTCCGGGTATTCTCCACTAGCAATCATTGTCCCTATCTTTTGGTTACTATCTCCAACGATATGTTCAATGTCAAAGTTAACTCCGGTTGCTTCTTCAAACATTTTTCCAATTTTGGTATCAGCTGTGTTAACGTCTTTACCAGTTGAAGATGCATTAAAGAATTTGTAAGTAAAGACTTCTCCTTCTTCTTGTCCAGCACTTTCTTTGTTTGTACATGCCGTTACGACGGACAGCACTAGCATAAGACATAAAAACAAAACTAGAGACTTTCTTTTTACCACTTTAACTCCCCCTTTTTAATGATTACTTATTGCTTCACACCAAGTTGTAAGCACTTTCATTATAACTTAGACACTATTTATTAGTGACCTGACAAAGTATAGTTTTTACTTTGTAAACTTTAGTGATGTTTGAAATGGTTGTTTTCTCACTTCGTTATTTTGGATTAAAATTAGTTCGTTCCATTGCGCTCCAGACACTATACAGTTAAATAGTAGGTTTCAAAAGCAACAACCTTGCAAAAAAGCCATTTAAATAAGAAAACCAATGTACACCGAAAAAGAATTCGACACACATTGGTTTTGGTTTTTCTATTAATCTCTTGAAAGTAAGTAAAAAATTAATTTTTGTATTCAAAAAACGGAAGAATAATTTTTACTGTTGTTCCTACACCTTTTGTGCTTATTATATTAAATTCAAACTGATTAGAGTAATGTAATTTTAAACGATAGTAAACATTTTTTATTCCAACATGTTCACCAATGTTTGCAACCTCATCTAATGATTGCATGACCTGTTCATATTCCTCTGCTTCCATTCCCTGCCCATTATCATTTATCTCACATACTAGCTTTTCATCACTACGTTTGATTGAAATGGTGATCATCCCTTTTCCTTTTATCGGTTCAATACCATGAATACTGGCATTTTCAACAAATGGGATGAGTGACATGTTTGGGATTAGGCACTTAGCAGCTTTCGGATCTATATCAATATGGTATTGCATTTTATCATCGAATCTATAATGCTGTATTTCTAGAAAGCATTTAATTAAATAAATTTCTTCATCTACTGTAACCCAATCTTTTCCCCAAATAAATGATTTCCTAAGCATTTTAGCAATGTTTTCTATGATTTTTGCTGTTTCATCTTCTTTTTTTAATATGCTTCTCATACGAATAGTTTCTAAAACATTAAATAAAAAGTGTGGATTGATTTGACTTTGCAAGGCACTTAACTGAGCCTGCTTTCGTTGTAATTCTAAATCCTTCTTTTGAATATCTGCGACATACACTTCATTTATCAGTCTCTTAATTTTAGAAGCCATCCTGTTAAACGCATGTGTTAGTTCACCAATTTCGTCCTGATCATCTACTCCTTCTATCAGCTCAAAGTTTTGATCTTCTACCTTTCTCATATGTCTTAAAATACGTATTATTCGTAAATGAAGGGAGCTTGTTATATAAATAATAAAAAGGGATGGGAAAATTAAATTAATAAGTGCTAAATAAAGGATAAAATTCCGTGACCCTTTAATATCCTCAAGTAAAACATGTTCTTGAGTAACAGCAACCACTTTCCAATTATTCAAATAAGGAAGATTATATGACTCTTCAAAAATAACTTTATCGTCAGGTAATGAAACGGATTTATACGGATATTTGCTTTCAGACCAATCGATCTTTGAATTTGTCGTATATTCAATAGTACCCTCATCATTCAATAAATATAATTCTCCCGGAAACGTAACATCATGAAAAATACTATGCATTAATCCTGCTTCAAGATTTATCTCTAGTATTTTCTGCGTAGAATTCTTAGAAACAAAATAATCCATTTCTCTTATTAAACTAAACATATCATGTTTTCCTGAATCTCCAACACTTCTTATTAAAACTGGGTAGGAGCTTCTAATTAATTCTGATTCTTTATACCACGTGGAACCTTTAACAAGTGTGTCAATTTTACTGATCCCACCTGCATATATGACAGTATCATTATCTGTGTATAGCTTAATAGAATGAACAGATGGATAAAGTGACACTTCTTTACTTATATCCCCGAAGTAATCGTGATAAGCATGGATAAAATCTATCGATGAGTTATACTTCGTTTCTAAAAGATTGTATAGTTCATAGTCCGTGTAAATCATAGAGGAAATTCCGACAGCATCATCTATAGATGTTTGGAAATCGTTTGCTATCTGTTTCACAGAAAGAGACATATCATTCATTTTCTGTGTTCTAACATTATTGGTCGTAACATGATAATACGCGATATGGGTTAATGTGATTGGAATAAATACAGTACAAATATATATGATGAGCAGTTTGTTTCTTAAATTTAGATTATTAAACTTATATATCCTCATGGTAACTCCATCTCGGTCATTTTCCCCTATAGTTTTTTTCGATATTGAGTCGGTGTCATACCAGTGGTTTTTTCAAATTGAGTGACAAAATAATCTGAATTGGAAAACCCCACATTTTCAGCTACCTGATAAATTCGCATATCCGTTTGTCTTAGCTTTTTCTTTGCTTCACTGATACGGACTTGTAAAAGATAATCTTTAAAGTATAATCCATACGTTTTTTTAAACAACTGTCCCATATAGACTGGGTTCATAAAAAATTGATTAGCTATACTCTTTAATGTAAGGTCTTCTCTGTAATGTGTATCAACATATTTTTTTATTCTACGTATATTTAGTTTTCCAGAATCTTTATTCAATTGATTTAAAAGTATGGCGGCTTCTAATATAAATTCCAAAAATATTTCTTTTATCTTTTGTAAAGTACGAGGCAGGTTATCCCAATTTAACATGGTTTGAAGGGAGGGGACATTTTTTTCATCCCCATCCATCGACTGGATGGTTTTAACTACTTCATGAACTACCCGATTAATGGACGTTCTTACCGCATCTTTTGCAAACGCTTTTTCCTGAAATTGCTCAAACATTTTATCGATTGAATTTTTTATTTTAGAAATTTGATTTTCTTCTATATGCTCCATCAGTGTTTGGTATAAACCATGATCAAGCTCTATATAGTTCACAGCAGACACTTTTGTTTTGCCATAATTAATGGGGTTTTCTACGGGTTCTAAGTACTTGAATTGTAAAGTCTTTACTGCCGTTTCATAGGTCTCCTTGATTTCATCGGGATCATTTACAATTTTCCCAACAAATATAGAAACATCCGTATTCAAACTGCCGATTAACTTAGTCTTTATTATTTTTGAGAATTGCACTATATTCCCATTGAATTGTTGAATCTCCTCACTTTTGACTAGTATGCCAATACGATTATTGCCATGTTCACGAAATAAAGTAGTAGAATGAAGGTCTTCACCATGAATCGTTTTACTTATGACTTCACGTATCTTTGTCGCATTAACCATAACATTGTTTATCTCAATAATCATATACGCCATTCCTGTTGTTTGGTTAATATTCAACTTTTTCATACAATCATGACGATGCTCTTCTTCTAATTCTCCAGTTATTAATTCATTAAATGCAGTAGTAGCAAGAATATTGTTTCTATTTCGGTCCACCTGTAATTTCTTCGTATGCTTCTCCGCAACCTTTTTAAGTGTCTCTTCTATCTCATCTTTATCAACTGGTTTTAAAATAAAATCATGGACACTATACTTAACAGCTCTTTGAGCATATTTAAAATCACTATATCCAGTAATAATAATAAAGTTTGGAGGAGATTTCTTTGACTCTACTGTCTGCTTTATCAACTCGAGGCCGTCTAACACCGGCATCTTGATATCAGTAATGACCAGATCGGGATCATTCAACTGGATGTACTCTAAGGCATCTTCTCCATTATCAGCTTCTGCACAAACTTTAAAGCCACAGCTTTCCCAATCAATGAGATTAATCAATCCTTTGCGAACAAATCGATCATCATCTACTAAGAATACTTTGTAAGCCATAGCCATTCCCTCCAATCATATGGGCCCTTCGGCATATACCGCATACACATATATAACGCTTTCATTTTATCATACTAAAAGTCAGATAGACTCACAATGTTGACTTAACTGATTGCTGCTTATCTTCTAATCTACGAAATCCGATTAATGCACAACCCATTATAATGAAAGCGAATGTGCTGGTCGTTATTAAAGGAATTAATCCCGGTATTAAAACTAGCAGAAAATAAAGGAGGGTTAATCCTATTACAATAAGCATGGTCGTGATAGGACTAAGAATACCGATTAAAAGAGCATGTCTAAAATATTGATTAAATTTCAAATCATAATGTACATATACAGGTACAATATATAATAAAGAGATAAAATAGATGATACTAATAAAAATCAACCCTATTTGAAACAAATAATATGTTGCTCCAGTCATATTTTGAATATATAAGAAATCAAGATATAGTAAATAACCAACTAATGAGAAAATTAATCCGATCAAATTAGACTTAAAAAATTCTTTCTTATAAGTTAAAGCAAAGGTCTTTAAAATTTGTTTTCCAGTAGTATCCTTTAGTAGCAAGTGACGAATAACCGTAAACATTGCAACTGTTGCCGGAAAAATACCAAATACAATAAACCCAATCAGCACACTGCCGATCCACAACAAATTAATGTATGCCAACCACATGACCCATTCTAACAACAGATAAAACTTTGTTATATTGAGAACTTTCCCCATTTTCTTTCTCCCTTCATCTTTATGATAAGCCCATAAATAACTGATTATATGGAAAATAAGAAGGCAGATAGCTCAAAATCAACCTTCTTACTTTATAGAATGCATATAGATCCTTTTTGACAAATACGAATTACTATTTTTCCATAGTTAGGAAATTCGAACACACTCAGAAATCTGTAAGCACTTACAATTATATCCTTTTCATCATTCTTCAATTACCCTATAAACTATAGATTTTACTTTAAAAAACTTAGACCGGTCCAACTTATTCTGCAATTATTTCCAAACTGTTTTTATTGTTCGATTCTCTCAAATCAACTTACACAAGCCCAAAAAACTCCTATACGTAAGATTTTGCTGTAAGAAATAAACAAGCAATACATCTTTAATAGGAGTTTTTTCTTTTAATTGAATAACAGTTTAAATTAAACAATCAGTTTTGTGAAACTGCAAAATAATCTTTTCCATTGTTCTCGGAAAGGCTTAAATTCGTATAATCAAAATATTTAAAGTACCCTGCTTTTCGTTGTCCACTTAAATCTTGTACACACATACCAATAAATGTTCCTGTAAAACGAATATAATCTGCATCGTCATCTGAAAGATGACTTATATCTACTTTTGGCCCGATTTCTTGCCACTCGCCATGAACTTCCTTATAGTAAAACTGCAACCACTGTTTATCGATTTTTGCTTTTAATTTAGTACCTTCCGATGAGTTTAGTGGAACATCCTTCTCTAACAACTCATCGTAACTACCATGTTTTGATTCAATAATCCCTAGACATTTTCCTAACTCCTCGTGATGCGTTATACGGAGATATACATAATCTTCAGTATCATAATAAATGATAAGACCTGCCATTTGTTGAAAATGTTCAGGATTAAATTCTATTTCCGTTTCAACCTCCACCTGAAAACTTTCCAATCTTCGAGCTAAAAGACTTTGGTGGTGAGTGGATTGCATGGATTCTCCACCTTTAATTGTTAAATATCCTTTTCGTTCCTCTAAAGAAATCCAATCTTTATTGAATTCTCTTCTGAGAGAATTCCAATACTTTTTCAAAGAATTCTCCTGAAAATCATCATAGTTATTTTCTATTTCAAATGGATGATGTTCTAAATCAGGTGCTTCTACTTCAATCTTTGGATGTGGACCACCTTCCACACGAATCCAATTATCCTCTGTCCAATAACATTTTTGTATCGCTGTTTCACGACCTAAGATACACTTTTTATCAACAACAGGACGTCCACACAAATGAGCCATATACCATTCTCCATTCTGTGTTTCTACAAAACTAGCATGTCCTGATTTTTGTAATTGGCTCATATCATTTTGATTTGAAGTAAGAATAGGATTCATAGGGTCTACTTCATATGGACCTTGTAAAGACTTCGATCTAGCAACTGTTACTGAATGGGTGTACCAAGTACCACCTTCTGCGGTTACTAAATAATAGTAACCATTTCTTTTATAGATATGTGGAGCCTCTGTTAATCCAATACTAGTACCTTTAAAAATATTTTTAACAGGACCTACTAATCTTTTTTCTTCAACAGAATATTCCTGCATAACGATTCCTGCAAAAGAATTCTTTCCTTTACGGTGATCCCAAATCATATTCACCAACCATTTTGTTCCATCTTCTTCATGGAATAAGGAAGGGTCAAATCCGCTACTGTTTAAATATATTGGCTCAGACCATGGTCCTTCAATATTTTCAGCTGTTATCATATAGTTATGGGTGTCTTTAAAAGCTCCCATTCTACTCTTTACATCCGTATATATTAAATAAAATAGTCCATCAGAATAACTTAATGCAGGAGCCCAGACTCCACCTGAATTAACGTTTCCAATCATATTCAATTGACTAGTACGCGTTAATGGATAAGTAAGAAGTCTCCAGTTCACCATATCCTTTGAATGGTAAATTTGAACTCCGGGAAACCATTCAAATGTAGAAACTGCAATATAATAATCATCTTCAACTCTTATTATGCAGGGATCCGGATGATATCCTCGCAATACGGGGTTTACTATTTTATTCATAAAGTCCCTTCCTTTCCTATTTTAACGCCTTACAAACCGCATAGAGTTACACTTTCCTTTAACAAAAATCATATTAGGCTAAAAGGGAATATCCTATATATATCAAAATATTATTCTCATTAAACTACACTTATAGTTAAACTTGTTCTTTTTCCTTTTCCATTGCTTTCATACCAGCTTCTAATACCTCAATAATTCGATCTGTATCATATACACTTCCACGCCATGTACCTCCACTTACTGCCTGTAATGCAGCCCACAGTCTTGTGTCATCAGGAAGATCCTGGTGTGGTTTAAGGTCAGGATGCGGCTCACGTATAGTTAATATTTTTGTTGCTTCTTCTATTGAAACCCTTGCATCTTTCGTTCCAACAAAGTTAACAGAACCAGTCAATTCATAACAGTCAACTATGATTTCAATCACATCTCCATCTCGTAGTTTCCCAATAGGACCGCCGCCCAATGCCTCTGGACCAACATGACCTATACATGCACCTGTTGAAACTCCCGAAAAACGAGCATCTGTAATGAGTGACACATATTTACCAAAAGGTAGATACTTCAATGCTGATGTTAGCTGATACGTTTCTTCCATTCCTGTTCCTGAAGGACCTCCCCCCATAACCACCATGATATCTCCTGCTACAATTCCACCTGTTTTAATGGCTTTTATAGCTGATTTTTCTGACGTAAAAATCTTCGCTACTCCAGTATGACGATATACCCCGTCTTCCCCTACTCTACTAGGATCGATAGATGTTGACTTGATGACAGAACCTTCTGGCGCAATATTTCCTGTAGGGAATGTAACTGTAGAAGTTAAACCTCTTTCTCTCGCTTTTATCGGATTCATAATCACTTCATCAGGGTGAATTCCATCTGCATCAATTAAACGCTTTCTTATCTGAGCGCGTCGCTCTGAGTGCTCCCACCAATCCAGATTCTCCCCAAGCGTATTTCCTGTAACAGTTAATACATCTTCGTGTAATAGTCCTAATTTTCGTAAATGAAGCATAACTTCCGGAACTCCACCTGCTAAAAACACTCTTACAGTTGGATGATTATCCGGTCCATTTGGAAGTACACTTACCAAACGTGGAGTTTTCTTGTTAATTCTAACCCAATCTTCTACAGTCGGAATCTTACATTTTGCAGCATGGGCAATAGCCGGTATATGAAGTAATAGATTTGTTGATCCTCCAAATGCCGCATGGACGACCATAGCATTTTCAATCGCTTTATCAGTAATAATATCCTTTGTCGTTGTTTTACTTTTCTCCATTTCTAATACTGCACGTGCAGACTGTCTTGCCATTTCTGCCCAAATTGGCTGACCAGATGGAGCAAGAGCTGAATGAGTAATGGCTAAACCTAATGCCTCTGCAACGACCTGTGCAGTAGCAGCTGTACCTAGAAACTGACACCCGCCACCTGGTGTTGCACATGCGACACAACCAAGTTCGGCAGCTTCCTTCAAACTGATTTCTTTGTTTGCAAATCTCGCACCAATTGTTTGTATTTTCCCCGCATCTTCACCAACTGTTGGTGGAAGCGTTACACCACCTGGGACAATAACCGTTGGTAAATCTTGCATTCCAGCAAGGGCAATCATCATCGCTGGTAATCCTTTATCACAGGTAGCCACTCCAATCACTGCACGCCGTGTTGGAAGTGACCTTATTAGACGGCGGTAAACAATCGCTGCATCATTTCTAAAAGGAAAGGAATCAAACATCCCTAACGTACCTTGTGAACGTCCATCACAAGGATCGCTAACAAATCCTGCAAAAGGGACACCATTTCGTTCACGAATTTCTTTTGCAGCTTCTATCATTAATAAATCTACTTCCCAATGTCCTGTGTGATATCCTAAAGCGATTGGACTTCCATCATAATCCCGGATGCCGCCTTTCGTACCTAGAATCAAAACTTGTTTTCCAAGAAGATCCTTAGGTTCCCAACCCATACCAACATTTTGAGTAAGTCCGAATAGATCTCCACTAGGGGAATCTTCAAGCATCTGCGTGGTAAGAGGAAGTGCACCGATTGGTCCTTTAGCATGTGTTTTCACTTTATAAAGAGACTGTTCTTCTTCACCAAAAATTGAATGTAATGACATATTAATCACTCCAGATTAAGTTGATTATTTTCATCAAAAATTGTGGATACCGAAGGAATAAACCCCTGTTAACTTTTTGAAATTTTCATTATCATCTCTCTTTTAGACAAATTAGTTTTATATTATAAAACACAATGCTATTATATAAATTTCTTGTGTTGATTATAGCATAAACCCCTAAAAAGTAAACACTTACATTGGGATTAATTGGCTAAATCATCTACTTCATTTCTTCTCATTCTTATTAAAAGAATTCAGTTCTTGATTGCAATTTCATCATGATTATATTACTGTAAAATTACAATAAGAAGTGTTTGTATTTTTCGAATACTACTTAAACTTTTAAATAAGAGGTAAAAATAAAAATATGCCTATTATCCAATCTGTCCAACGTTCTCTTAAAATTTTAGATCTTTTTGATGAACATACAAATGAGCTTAAAATTACTGATATAAGTGAAAAAATGGGTCTCCATAAAAGTACTGTCCACTCGTTATTAAAAACACTTCAAGAGTCCGGATATATCGATCAAAATCCTGAAAACGGCAAGTATAGGCTCGGATTAAAACTTGTCGAGAGAGGGAATTTAGTTATAAGTACAATTGATATCAGAAAGATTGCGAAAAGTTACCTTTTGGATCTATCGAAACGTACAGGTCAAACTACTCATCTCGGAATATTGGATGGAAACGCAGGGGTTTACATTGATAAAGAAGAAGGAGAAAAATCAGTGATCCGTTATTCCCGATTAGGTCGGAGAATCCCTCTTCACTCTACAGCGATTGGAAAAGTACTCTTGTCACTTCAAAAGCCAGAAGTGATTACTCAATTGTTACAAGACTATGAATACACTTCGTCTACAAAAAAAACAATTACAAATGAAATGAATCTTTTGGAAGAGCTTGAAAAGGTACGTCAACTTGGATACGCAGTAGATAACCAAGAAAACGAAATAGGAGTCCGTTGTATAGCAGTCCCTATCAAAAATCATAATAATCAGGTTCTTGCTGCGGTTAGTATTTCAACCTTAGTATCTAGTGTGAATGATCAGAAGCTTGAAGAGTTTATTGTTCTACTTAAAAAAGTAGGGCATGAGTTATCTGACCATGTAAGATATGGATTACCGGATTAAGTACGTCTTTAGATATCATGCCATTAAGGGGTTTAGCAACAAATAAGCCAATTTGGAATAGAAGTTGTTCTTCTATTCCAAATTGGCTCTTAACTTCGAGCTAGTTACTTAACTATCACTTCTTGACTACCTTTGTTTATAAGCTGTTATTACGTAAATAGCTTACTTTGTACCGGATAAGGCCTTTGAACTACCCTTTCCCAAGCTCCTTCCAAGATACGCTTAAACACAATCGCCTGTTCCCAACGATCTGATATTTCTTTCGAATCAGAAGATGTTTGTTTTGTTATTGAGTAATCTGGAGGTCCAAGCTCACAGACAAGCGGTAGAACATCTCCTTGTTTTGCTTCCTGCAACCAGTATGACATTCCTTTCTCCCACCATTTAACAAAACGCTCTGTTATTGGATGGCTGCCATCTGATCCAATGTCGATTTGTATTTGATGACCATTTGATACACGTGCATGGATGGAGGACGTTCTTTTCAATAAAATATCAAAACATTCTTCTGCTTTAGCAGAATGACATCCTTCTCCAGCCACTACATAATGTGATAAATCGATTGTTAAACGTAGATCCGGAATTTCTTTTACATAGTTCACTGTTCGAATTAAATCCTGGGTAATCCTCCCCCGATGAGTTTCCACAAAATATGGGATATTCGCCTTTTTTGCCTCGTCTACAAGATTTTTTAATAACTGAACTGCTTCTTCACCAATAATAAAATCATCCATTACCTGGGAACTCACGTATTGGACTCCAAATTCTTTTGCTTCTACTAGTAACTGCTGAAGATCTTCGCTTCTGGATGGAAAGGAATGGATTCCGAAGCTAAATTGATATTCATCTAGTAAGCGTCTCCATATCACCTTTTCATTTTCTTTTGGAAGCTCACCCATGATACCCGTAAAGCCTGCTTCAGCTATTTTTTCAAACTTTTCCTCCATCGTCCATTCTCTGTGACCATTCCCTAGTCCATTCATAGCCCACCAAGACTGTTGAATATCGATTTTCACCTTTTCATCTCCATTCTCTTCATTTCTATTGTTCTATCAACACCACTTAATGAGGGTATTCAGCATCAAATACTTCTCCACATGGACCTGAATCCTGATTTGTATCTGGTTCTACCTTACTTCCATTCTCTCTAAATAATGGGCTATAAAAGCTTCCAATCTTTGTCGTTGACTCTCCGGCATAATGACAAATAAATGATTTTCTAAATCGATCCTTCGTTTTATTACGATAGGAACCGTGAATCAAATTTCCATTAAAGAACAATACATCCCCTGCATCTAATATAGCTGGTTCAGCTTTTAAGCCTTTTGGAACCTTTACATAGTGAGTTGTAAAAGATTCCTTCGCATCTGCTTTTTCGGGACAATAAATATCATCGTTATTCGTTTTCGGCACGACGAGTAATGTACCATTTTCTTGATCAGCACGATCAACCGCAGTCCATGCTGCAATACAAGTCCCTGGTTCTACTTTCAAATAAAAGTTATCTTGATGGAGAGCCTGCCCGCGCGCTCGAGGGGGTTTAAAGTAAAACATACTTTGAGCTGCCAACGCCTCTTCGCCAAATAAATCATTTAGTATTTTCATTACTTTTGGATGTAACATATATCTCATTGCAACATCATTAACACGGTGTGGATGCATCATTCTGGGATATCGTTTTAACGGGTCATGTTCACCATCTACTAATGACGAGTCTAAATCAGGCTCAAAACAACCAGGAATGACGTCATTACTCATTTTCATAAAATTTTCATCAAGTTCTTTCATTTCTTCTTTCGTAAATACTTCTTTCACAATTAAATACCCTGCTTGTTCAAACTGTTCTCTTTGTTCAGGTGTAATCGCCTTTAACTTTGTTGCCACTACTCCCATCTCCTTTATCGTCATAAATGTGATTCTATATCAACAAGTGTAAATACTTTTTTCTTATTGTTGAAGTAATGAAACAACTAAAAACTATAACAATCCTGCTATTCTTTAAAATAACCAGTATGATATATTGAAAGGATAAAAGGGTTTACATAAATCCCAAGGAGGAATAAACATGGCGGATATAGATTTACCATCTGATTATGTAGCTTACCCTGAATCCCATGTATTAATTGCCGGTCATTTTCTTGTAAAGGATACATATCAAACAAAAAGGCAAGCCGGAATGAACGATTGGTTGATTACATTCACCCTAGATGGCGAAGGTTATTTTAAGACAGGTGATGAACATATAAAATGCACTCAAGGGGATGTGACAATATTAAGGCCAACTGTTCCCCACCAATACGGAACAAGCAGGGGGAAAACATGGCACTTTTACTGGGCCCACTTTTCTCCTGAACTCTTTGAAACCAACTATCTATCAGATAAACGCCTTGTAAATCTTACAATAGAAAACGAATATATTCGCAATAGGATCAACCAATCCTTTGAAAAGCTTATTCAAGATTATCGAGAGAGACAGAGATATTGGTATGAGTTATGTGAACTTTCTCTAAAAGAAATTCTATTATTAATTGCCCAAAGACAAGAGCAAGCGTTGGATTCACGTATTGAAGAGGTTCTTCATATCCTTTCCAAACAAATGAAGGATTCTATTAGCATTAATAAATTAGCAAAAAGTGTAAACTTATCTCCTTCAAGACTTTCTCATTTATTTAAAGAAAATGTCGGACATTCAATTCTTGATACATTGAAACAAATGAGACTAAATCAAGCTGCTCTTTTGCTCGAACATACGGATCGATCTGCCTCCGAGATTGCCTATGAGGTTGGATATCAAAACTATAACTATTTTGCTATACATTTCCGTAAGCGTTACGGTGTCTCACCAAGAGAGTATAAAAAAATCCTCCGACTAATAGAACCTAATTATTGGTCCTATTAGTTGAAGGATGATGGAAAAAGAGGAATATTATTTATAATATCCACGAGATTAACTCATGCCAGCACTTGGTTCAATCACCAGACCATCTTCTACCTCTTCTACTTTTACAAATAGTGGTCTTTCACTTCCGTGAGGTGTATCAGGATAATGCGTGCAGATATACAATTGCCCCTGGAAGTCACGGAAGAGACTGGAGTGACCAGCATTCCGATCCATTAATAAGCCCTTGTCATGTGTCCATGGTCCTTCTATCTTACCTGAAGTTGATCTTGCCACAGCTACAGTATAACCACCATAACCGGCATCTCCAAAGTTTGGAATGGAATAGCTTGACCATAACATCATTAAATCTCCGTTTTTCGCATGATACATATACGGTGCATCAGTTAAAAATCCATTCTTTTCAATCCGGGGATCCCCAAATTTGCGGATCCATTCCATATCTGCTGCATTTACTATTTGTACAGCCTCTCCCTTAGCTTGTGTTAAATCTTGGGTTAATTGAATGGCTTTTATTTTCCCTTCATATTCTTGTGTCCATTCATGACAGAAAACGATCCACCTCTGTCCTTGTTTGTCTTCATAAAATGTTCCATCTAAGCATTCCCAATCCTTAGGTGTTACAGGACCATTACTATGAGGCTTGTATGGACCGGCAGGATGGTTAGAAACCAAAATACCTGTACCGCGATGCTCTCCTATTCCTCCTTTAAAGGTAGCAAACATATAAAAACGCCCATCAATTTCGAATACCTCAGGAGCCCAATAATGCCGTACTCCCCAAAAACCTTTCGAAGGCTGAAATGCAACATAAGGTCCTTCCCAATTGTTTAAATCTTCTCCGACGTAGACTTCAAAAATTGGTTCCTTATCTCCGCATCCATCAGCAAAGGTTGTTCCAAATAAGTAATATTTCTTTTCCTTTTCAAAAGGAAAGACAAATGGATCTCTCATATGGATCTCATCTGTTTTTACTTTCTTTATTGTTCGAAATCCTTTTTCCATACATTCCACCACCTAATTCTTTACGATTTCCTGATGCCACATGTCATTTATTTTTTTTATCTCTGATAACTCACATTTTGGTTCACGACTATAGGTTAAAAGCCCGTTAATTTCTTGTTCAACATCAGTCAATTGTGTATAGCAATAACCGTGAAGAGCTTTTGAAGTATAAACTGCTTCCATCACTCGTTTGTAGTCACTTATAAATTCTTCTTTATTACTTACAGATGTATACCCCCACCCTGAGTCCTCACCCAGTTTAAAACCAATTCCTCCAAACTCAGTCAAAATGATCGGCTCTCCTCGGTATTCAAAACCATTAGCATAAATTTTACGTTTTGCAGGCTGTGATGTAAGGATATTCTCTTTCGTTACTATAGACTCTTTAAATGCTTCATATTTTGCCGCTTCATCCTTATTGCCATGATTATAATTGTGAACGGCACAAATATCAGATTTTGTCATTTCCCAGCCATCATTTGAGATGACTAGACGGGTCGTATCTATTGAATGAATCATATGATACATGGCAAGAGAATGATGCTGTTCCTGTTTATCGGCACGAACTCCCGGAATTCCCCAACTTTCATTTAAAGGAACCCACGCAACAATTGAAGGATGATTATAGTCTCTTTCAATGATTTCAAACCATTCTCTTGTTAATCTAGCAACAGCATCTTCACTATAAGAAGCAGAAGCTGCACACTCCCCCCAGACCAAGAAACCTAATTGGTCTGCCCAATATAAAAATCTAGGATCCTCAACCTTTTGATGCTTTCTGCAACCATTGAAACCCATTTCCTTTGCAAGCTCAATATCTTTTTTCAGATCCTCATCTGAAGGTGCCGTTAATAACCCTTCCGGCCAATAGCCTTGATCTAGAACCAACTTCTGGTAATAAGGCTTATTATTTAAATAGATCATTCCATTTTCAGTATGAATTTTCCGCATCCCAAAATAAGAATCTATTTGATCCAATACCTGTTGATCATCTCTCAAGATTAATTTCACATCGAAAAGATTTGGATTTTCCGGTGTCCAATTCCAACCATCGTGGTGAAAACCCGTTCTAAAGATTTTCCGATTATATAAATGTATTGTTCGTTTATTAAATCGTTCATGAATATCGATACAATCTTTGGCAATAAGTTCATCTTTGAATCGAATTTCTACTTCTGCTTTTTTCCCTTGGTAATCACCATTCACTTCAAAATCAAGTTTAATCTCTCCATTATCTACATCTGGTGTAAACCTTACTTTTGAAAGGTGTGAGGAACTTACAGGTTCCAGCCATACCGTTTGCCAGATTCCAGTTGTCCGCGTATACCAAATGGAATCAGATTGTTCGACCCAATATTGTTTCCCTCTGGGAATTGTTTCATCTGTTGAAGGATCTTCCACTCGAACAACGAGGGTTTCTTTTCCTCCGGTCAAATAATGTGTAATATCAAATGAAAATGACACATGGCCACCTTCATGAAATCCAACAAGCTGTTCATTGATATACACCCATGCACGATAGTCTACCGCTCCAAAATGTAAAATGATCCGTTTCTCTTCCCAGCTTTTAGGGACCTCAAATTCACGACGATACCAAACAATATCATGAAATGCCGAATCTCCTATAGTACTAAGCTTTGTTTGATAAGCAAAAGGAACGTTGATGTTTTGATTATATACCTGTGATTTATTAAACCACTTTTCTTCTAACCCCTTATTTTGATCATCAAAAGCGAAGTCCCAAATGCCATTTAAATTGATCCATTCTTTCCTTACTAATTGAGGACGCGGATATTCTTTACGATCGATCATTTTTTTCTCTCCTTACGAATCTATTATTTTATTCCAGAGTTAGTGACACTTTTCACAAAGTATTTGTTTGCATATAAAAATACGATAATGGCCGGAATTGTTGCAATAACGGTCGAAGCCATCATTTTGGCAGGGTTCACAAAGTTTGAACCTTGTATTAAGCTTGCTATCCCTGTGGTAATTGTTCTCATTTCATTTGAATTCACAACTAATGACGGCCATAAGTAATCATTATATATATTCATAAAGGTGATAACCCCTAGAGTCATGACTACCGGTTTAATTGTTGGGAAGATTACCTTCAGCAATATATCCCATTGATTTGCACCATCTAGATAAGCCGCTTCCTCCAATTCTTTCGGAAAAGAAAGTAGAAAGTTATAAATAAGAAATACACCAAGTGTGCTGGCCGTGTATGGAAAGATAAGTGGTACAAATGTGTCTAACAAATTCACACTTTTAAACAGGTAAAAGGCCGGAAATAGCGTGACAATCCCCGGAATTGTTAGAGCACCTACTACTAGAAGAAGAATGACCTTTTTCCCTGGAACATTAAGCCTCGCCAATGCATAAGCAGCTAGTATATCAACGATAACGACCAAAACTGTTCCAATTAAGGTAACAATCCCTGTGTTGAACAACCATAATATAATTGGTGCTTGAGAAGCATCTGTAAACATCTCCGTATAATTTACCAGCGTCCATTCCTTCGGCAGAATGGACGTACTTGACATGGACTCTCCCAAAGTTTTAAAAGAAGTAAAGATCATCCATACAAGCGGAAGTAAAAATAGTATTGAGAGAAACACCGCAATGATAACGATCGGAATCGATTTTTTATTGCTTTTTTTCATTTTGAGGTCACTTCCTTAAATTCCTTCTTTTTGTAAGACATCCAAAACTGAGCACCCGTTACCAGCATCATAACAATTCCCATTAGCATGGCCATTGCTGAGCCCACACCCAGTTGATTTAAATTAAATACCGTTTGCTGAGTATTCATAATTAGTGTAGTTGTTGATTGCTCAGGACCGCCGGCCGTAATAAGCTGTGTTTGTCCATACAAATTAAATGAGGCGATAACAGTTGTAATTAGAATAAAAATGCTCACATTTTTAATTTCAGGAAGAGTGATATATCTAAATGTTGCAAATGGCCCGGCACCATCTAATCCAGCCGCTTCATATAAGCTTCCATCTACCTCGTCCAACGCATTCACAAATAATAGCATGTTAAATCCAATGGTCCACCAAACAGTTGCAATGAGAATCGTTAACCATGCATATGGCTGTTCTCCCAGCCAATTTACTTGACTACCTAAAAGATTGTTAATATAACCGCCATTTCCATTAAATAGCCATAAAAAGATTGCTGAAACAGCTGTTACAGATACAGAATATGAAAGAAAATAAATCGTTCTAAACACCGGCTTTAACTTATCAGGTAAATTATCTATTACCAGCGCAAGACCAAGACTAATAATGATTAACGGTGGTACGCTAATCACGACAAAGACTAATGTATTCATTAAACCTTTCATAAAAAGCTCATTATAAATCGTTCCTGAAGTGAGAATATTGACGTAATTTTTCAATCCTACAAACCCGTTATTTCCATTAGAAATGTTCCAATCATGCAAGCTGATCCATACTCCAAAAAGGAGAGGCACTAGCCAGAACATAACAAAAAACAAAATGAATGGAGATATCATCAACACAGCCCAATTTCTTGAAGATTTTTTGTTAAACATTTGGTTACCTCCATGCTTATGATTTTTTGCCCTTCTTGTCTTCTTATTTTTTAGGTTCTGCATCACCTATTTGTTTTGCTAAATCTGTCGCTTTATCTAGTTCCACCATTAATTGCTCTTTAGTAAAGTTTTTATTGGAGACTATTTTTGTAAAAACAGTTGTGTTCATATAACGAATTTGTTCTCCAAATAAATACACTTGTGGAGCAGGAACAAATGCATCAAATTGTTGAGTATTCGCATAGGCCACTTCATATTTCTCCTTGTTTTCTTCCATTAATTTTATTGTCGGTAGATGTAACGGGGCTTGTCCTCCCTCAGCCCAATTGATCAAATTCTCTGGAGTATACAGATAGTGTAAAAATGCCGAAATACCCTCTAGAACTTCAGGGTCTTCCACTTTGGAAGATAAAGCGATTGTATGAGAATTCCCGTATACTGCCTGTTTTTCTCCTAACTTAGGGACAGAAGATACACCTAGCTTATTACCATACTGTTCCTTTGCAGCACCGTAAAACCAAGGGCCTGTTAAAGCAACAGCTGTTTGGTCAGTACCTCCTCCTGCATTTTGCTTCATAAACGATTGAAACTCTCCGTCAAGACCAAGTCCTGAAGGTGATATCTTATCTTTCCAAACCATATCGTGAAATTGCATTAATGCATCAGCAAATTCAGGTTTGCTAAAATTCAAATAATTATCTTTTTTCAAGTCAATTCCGTTTTGAGCTGCGATCGTTAACATATAAAATTCAACTAGACCACTTGACGGAACTCCTAAAGCGTATACATTTTTGTTTTTAGCCTGCAATGTAGCATTTAACTGGATTATATCTCCGTAGTTTGTGATTTTTTCAGAAACAAGATCTTTGTTATATAACATGGTTAAAGGATGAATATCTAGAGGCGCAGCAAATAATTTTCCGTCTAGTTTCATTATCTTCTTTCCTGCTGGATGAAAATCAGTTTCCTTAACTCCGGCTTTTTCCATAACCGTTGATATATCCTGAATTAAGCCGTCTTTTTTATACGTTTCCAGGTTATTCCCATGAATAACTACCAAATCATAGTTTCCCGATTTAAACTTTGTATAATGATCCTTTTCCTGAAGTTCAACGATATGATATTTATCTTGTGCGTGATTAAATCCATCCGTAATCTTCTTCATATAGGCTCCATCGCCGCCTGTAAAGCCATTAATAAAAGCGATTTCAATTTTTCCCTCTTCTATATTTGAAACGTTTCTTTCATAATATGATCGATAGAGAAAATACCCACTAAAGAATAAAATGAGTGATGTAATTACTAAAATCCATTTTCTTTTCGTCACATGAATCCCTCCTCTTGCCATTATTATTACATGATTTATTATAATAAATCAATGTTTTTTATTATAATAATTTATATAATAAAAAAGCGTTCCGTGTAGGAACGCTTTATTCATTTACCAACGGTAAGGAATATTTTATTTTCATAATGAGGTCTTGTTCATAGTTACCGAATTGACTGCCAAATAAATTGATTCCTCCCATATTTACGGAATCTTTTTTCACCCCAAGTCTTAAGGAAATATAAGGTTTTTCCAAGAGCTCCAAATCTTCGATAGTGGTGTTGGATATTTTTACTCCATCAATAAAGCTGCCTTCATGGTTTACTTTCCATTTTTTCAATAGACCGTACTGGGTATTATGTGTTTCCCACCAACTTGGAGTTAAGAACCCCCTCTCTCCTCCGAAGTCACCTGGAGACGTCCAATAACCCAGCTCTTTATCATTAACCCAGCACGTAATATCTGATGGCCAATCCGCTTTGTGATAAGGAGCTTCAGAACATATCTCTACTGAAAAATATAATTCTTCAATATTGACTCCATACGGGATTCTGTTCGGAAAATGGTATTCAACAAAACCTGAGCGAAACCAAATTAATTGCGCCTTTTTCCTTTCCGGTTCATAAAAAGAGCGAGGGTCGTCAAGAATATGGATAATTTCTTGATCACCTAAAAGTCCGCAAGATGGATCAACTTCACAATTAACATATTCACCAATAGGCATTTCAAACGTTACTGAATCCTCATTTACCTGTTTAGGCTCCTCTAAGTTTATAATAATTCTGTCATATAGTTTAGTGTTAATTTTTTGGCTTCCACGCCCAGGAATCATTTCTGTACTTATTAGTCCTGCTTCCTCCAATTTTTTCACGTTCACAGCAGCCGTACTAAATGGAATCCCTAGACGATCAGATAGTTCATTTACATTTTTCGGACCATCAGCCAATATCTTAATGATCTGCATTCGTTGTTCATGACCAAGTGTTTTACATATTTCTATAGCTTCATGTAAAGTTAATTGTAATGTTCTCACGATACCCTCCATTTTATTACATGTTTTATTGTTATAAAAATTATCTTAAATGGTAGAGTATATGTCAAGGGTTGTAATAAAAATATTATTCATACTTCCGAGAGCAATCGTCTGTATTCAGATTTCACTTTCATTATAAACTACTATCACTATATTAATTCCCATTCTTCTTCTCAATCGCTTCATTTATTTTTTCATTTCCTTCGTCCACATATTCACGGTATTCCTCATTACCACTATCAACACTTTCTCTATAAAGCAGATTCCCCGTATCGACTGAATAACGCCATTTTTTATTTTCGTAATCTATTATTGCAGAGAACATTTTTGATGCTGGGTGATCATAATCATCAAATCTCTCCTTCAAGTATGCTTGTGCTTCCTTCATGCGCTCTTTCTCACGATTGCTTTTTTCTTTCATGCTTTCTTTTGTATTTTGAGCAAGCTCCTTTTTTTCTTCCTTTAAATTGAATGCTTGTTCTTTTCCAGCTTCTTTCCACTCAGTCCATTGTTGTTGAATTTCTTCATATTGAGCTCGCATATAATCATTTAATTCCTTCTCTGAATTTACATATGTAAACTCACCATTACCCGCGTTTGCTACTTCCTTTAAAAGAGTTTGGCCTTCATTGTCGACATCAAACCCAATAATATTCACAACTGTTTGAATATCTGCTGAAACTAAATTCTCAGCTTCTTTGACAGGTTCACCATCACAAGTTTCAATTCCATCACTTACAACGTATACAACAACATTATCTGTATTTTCAGGGATATCGTCCTTTACAGCTTGCAAACCAAGAGCAATAGGTGTCCACCCTACAGGCTTTACCTGACCCAATGCTTGTTGGAATGTTTTTTCATCAAAACTTTCATTATATAAGTTTTCAGTACTACTACAAGATATTTTTTTATCAGCATCACTATTTGATCCTTTATGACCGTATACACGTAACGAAATAGTTGCATTCTCTGGTACTTGTTTCGCAAATTCCATAACCGCATCCTTTGCAGCATCCATTCTCGTTTTACTTCCTGCTTTTGCTGCCATACTTCCACTTGCATCTATTAAAATAGCATAGTGAGCTGTTTTTAAAGTAGGAGTATCCACTGTTTCATCCGGACGATTAATCGATACCTCCACACTCGAATCAAATTGAAGCAGTGTCTGCATTTCTTCATGATAATCCTCAGTAAATAAATATAAGAGCTCCTCCATATACTGCTCTTCTGTGAGATCATCAGGTAATTGGTCAAGTGCTTCTTTCACTTTTTCTTCATCATATTGTTCACCACTAAAAATCCCGGGGTGGCGCAGCATTTCCTTTTCTATGTCGGTTAACTCCCGATCAATTTCTTTAATCTCATAGTAGCTTGCTTCCTTAGGTGTATATGAGTTTTCTTTTTCAGTTTCCTTTGGTTCAGCATCTGTTTGTGCCGGTTGAACTTCATCTGAAGAACAAGCTGACAGCATGATCATGAGCATTGCTATCCCCATTAAAAGCCTCTTCATTTTCTCTCTCCTCCTTCTTGTTACAAAAATAACAATGATTTCATATTACTTTATTTTCAAGTGAATTTTTCCCATATTAATGAAAAAGGGAGAAAAGTATTATGTTGTAATTTTTAGATCATTAGCTCTAGGTCTAAGTGTGAAAAAAGAGTTAAAAAAATCTCCGTAAATGTTGATGAAACAACAACTTTTACGAAGAATACATTTTCCTTCAAAAAATAGGTCTAATTCCCCAGTACATCATACTTCCACTTAATACAAGGCTAAAACTAATCAATCAATAACTTGAATACAACAGGCTTATCACTACTAACGTGATCTATAGTAATTTCCAAATCATTTTCAGACTAATTTACTCTTTCTTCCCTTCTCAATATATGACAAAGATTACGATTTTTGAATTGGGAAATAAAGTGTATACCTCTCATCTGTCACATCTGCTAACGGAATAAATTTAAAGTTTACCGACTGATTTTTAGTTTTATATGTTCCATCATTCCAAAAACTATGGTGTCTTTCGTTATGAGAAGTTAAGAAAGTATCTGGTTTTTTATAATCTCCTACAATTTCCCTCTCCTCTTCAACTAGACCTGCTAAAACAAGTGGTCCATCCATTAACGCTACCATATTTTGTGAACCTGGCAGTAAAGAGGCAGAAAGTTGTTTTGGAAATTCCAGTGTGACCTGATCATGTTTCCATATTTCTTTCAAAAGAATAAATGAAGATTCGATCATATACTCTACTTTTTCCCCATTAATTTTCACAGTGGGTTCCCCTTTCACCCACCAAGGAATACGAATTTTCATCTCAAATTCAACTTGTGTATCGCACTCTATATGAATTACATGCAAATACCTATCAGGTCGATCACTTGGAATTTGCGGTACATGTACAAATTGAATTTGCTCAAGCCCACTTTTATGAAATGTTCGAATAGGACCAGCTCCATCTTGAGTACTATTACGTAATTCTAGTTTTACATTTGTTTCCCCATACTTAAAACTAGTTCGTGAAGGAATAAATTGGCTGATCGTTATTCCATTTACTTGCCTTTGAAAAATACATTGATCATATGATGCTTGGGCTTGAACAAGTGTTCCATGACAGCACCAAAAATGCTTCGTGGAACTTCCCCAGTTCTTTTTGCTTCCAGGTCCCATATCTAAAAAATATGAAACCATCCCCGTCTTCTTGTTCTGTTGCGACATGATCCCGTTATATAAGTTTTTTTCCCAGAAGTCAGCATACTTTACATCTCCGGTCCAACGGTATAAAAATTGGGAAAGACGCATCATATTGTAAATAACACAATGTTCCTGTGCTAAGCCTAATCTTGCAGTTAGATTTTGAGGGGGTGTCCATACTTCACCACAAGAAACTCCACCTGTACAATATGTTCCCCTCTTCACCACTGCCTCCTCCCAAAAAGCCTCAACAATGTTACGCCAGCGTATTTCTCCAGTTACCTCCCAAGCACGAGCAGCTCCTAATATTTCCGCTACTTGCGTGTTTGCATGTTTATTTGTAAGAACATCCTTATCTTCAAGAAGTGCATCAAAAAATCTTGGGCGATCATACCGTTTGATTAATTCAAGATGTTCAGGCTTTCCAGTAAAATCATATAAATCCACCCACGCTTCAAGCATTCCTCCTGTCTCATAATCTAAAATCATATCCAGTTTTTCTCTTGTGAAAAATGTAGTCCAATTATAAAACCACTTTGAGAAACGGTCTGATATGTGTAAGGCTTCATCTATTTTCATCATTCTGTACACATCATGTAATCCCATAAATATTTTATGGATGGTATAATGTGGCGCCCATACTTGTCTCCCTTCCAATATCCTCTCCATATAACTCTCTGGAATTGCCGCTACCCATTCTCCGCCGTTTGCTTGCTGACATCTCGCAAGCTCCTGAACGATAAATAACGTTTTAGCTCTAAGCTCTTGATCACCCGTTTGTCCATAAACATATGCTGAAGCTGAAAGCCAATGTCCTAAAAAGTGACCGCGCAGCTCACAAGTTGGAGACTCCCAACCCCAATGCCATGTTTCCGGTCCTTTTTCTTCATCGTCACTATCAAAAGAAGTACTAGCGCTTCCACTGTAACTCCATAAACCCGCTTGAAGATAAAAATTTCGTAGTAAGTTTTCCGTTGTTAAACTTTTAAGATATGAAGCATTCAAATTAAAACGGTCCAAAAAAGGGCTATCAATTAACTTTATTGAACCCTGTTGAAACTCTTTAAAATTCACTAACATCATCTATCACTCCAACACCTTTAGCATCTACTACATTTATTGAACCGAAGAATCCTACTTTAATCTTCTATTTTTAACAACTCATATATGCAATAAAGAACGTACAAGTTCAACTATAAAAACTAAGATCATTTAACTAAAATGAATGAACATTGGCTCCCCATTGTAAACAACCTTTTGTTGAGTGTAAGTAGGACCTGAGCTATTAACTAATGTAAACAACAATTCTCTAGAGCTCTTCATCCCTTGAAAAGAACCACAACGTTTTTCTATTACTAGGCGATTTTCATCTTCTTCCCAGCGTATAGGTATGGTGGAAAACTCCCCCTGCTCATAGCTGTAATTGTCCCCTTCATCTTCGTATAGCACAAAACTTCCATCTTGCCCTTTATAAACCTTTAATTCTAAAGGTTCTGTTAACTCTTCGGAGCTGTATTGAATATTGGGACCCATAGGTACAATAGATCCGGCACGTACATACAAAGGCATTGTTTCAAGCTCAGCAGATGCCTCAATTTGTTGACCGCCAGACATTCGTTGATCTGTCCAGAAGTCATACCAATCTGTTCCGGAAGGTAAATATATATGGCGTTTCATCGTTGCATTTTCAATTTTAATTGATCCGCTTTCGTAATACATTGGATCTGTAACAGGATTTACTAAGAAAGCAGGCCCAAACATATATTGGTCTTTAATGTCATAGGTTTTCTGGTCATGGATAAAGTCAAATGCTAACGTTCGCATCATTGTATAATCCTGATGAGTGACCCAGCCAGCTATTGAATAAATATATGGTAACAAGCGATAACGCAGCTTAATAAATTTCACAATCGTGTCATAGAACACCGTACCAGGCTCACCAAATCTCCACACCTCTCTTGGTGTATCTGTCCCATGGCTTCGGAACATTGGTAAAAATGTGCCATATTGCAACCATCTCACATAAAGCTCACGATACCCTAAATCTTCACAGCCTTCTTGAAAATCTCCATTCCAAAACCATTGATCTTTCTTCGCAACAAAAAAAGCACCGATATCCACTGTCCAGTAGGGATTCCCGGTTACACAGAAATTTAATCCATCGGCAATCTGATTTCGCATTGTTTCCCAATTGGCAGCAATATCTCCAGACCAAGTAATCGTTCCATACTTATGCTGGCCAGCAAAAGCGGACCTAGTTAAGTTAACAACTCGCTTCGTTTCTGTTGTACTCCGTTGTCCTTCATAGATACCCTTCGAATGAAGAAGCGAATAGGCATTAATAAAACCAGGATCCAAATATTTTTTTGATTCTTCCGTGTTAATCCGAAGCCTTTCTTCTGGTTCAGGTTTTACTTGCCCTCCCCAATCTGCTTCGAATGGTTCTGTACAATCGCACCACCATGCATCAATGCCATGTGAGAACAATCCATCATTTGCCTGTTTCCAATATAGATCACGCGCTTCTTGACGAAATGCATCATATGTTGCTTGATTCCCAAGAAGATACCCTTTTTGCTTCATTTCCACATGATTTGGCCCATCATTATTCATAATTGGCCAAATAGAAACCATCAGTTTTGCATTCAACTCATGAATATCATCCATCATTTTTGTTGGGTTTGGAAAACGTTCAGGGTCAAAGGATTTTTGCCCCCAAAGCTCTCCAGTCCATGACATCCAATCAAGTACAATTGTATCAAGAGGAATTTCGCGTTTTCTGAACTCTTTTATCGTCGAAATTAACTCTTCTTGTGATTTGTACCTCTCTTTGGACTGCACATAACCAAAAGCCCATTTCGGTAATAGTGGTGCTTTTCCTGTGAGATGACGATAACCTTTTACAATTTCATCAAACTGAGGTCCATAAATAAAGTAAAAATCCATTTCACTATCTATATCTGTCCATATATATGATCCGTGAATATCATCATGGAATGTCATCAATGAATAGCTGTCTACAAGGATTCCGTACCCTTTAGTAGAGACCAAAACAGGTACCACCGCTTTCATGTTTTGCTGATATAGATATTGATAAGTGCCTCTTAAATTTAAAATACCTTCCTCGTGGGAACCAAGACCATAGATAGCTTCATCATCTGCCCATTCAAATTCGAGTTTAGTATGATAAGCGGTTCGATCAATGATATGTTTTTCTGGAAGGGCTTTAGCACGAGCACCATCAACATTTTGTGAATTCTGAATCTCTGTATTTTCATCAAAAACAGATTTAACCACTTCAATAGGGACAAGTGTTTTTCCACCACGTTCCGGTTCCTTTGTTAAAACCTGACCTGAAGAATCGGTATAAGTAAAAGCACACGTTTGTTTATTGATTTCAATTTGTACATCGCTTGTTGAAAACTTGACAACATTGTCTGTTTCCTGCACTGAAAATAGAACAGGTTCCTGTGCATTTTTTTCTACGATGAGGCTTTCTTTTATAGCAATCTCTTTCTCTACTGTATAACGGATACGAATAATTGAATTCGTATATGGAGTGATTTTTATCCTTCCATTTGTACTTTCAATTAATAAATGATCTACATTGCACTTATAATTCACTACTTGCATGATACATACCTTCCTTTATCAATTTATCTTGTACAGAATAACAGAGAAAAAAATTTGAAACCTGGGAATAGAACCCAGGCTCACTTTTATTGTCTTTTTCATAAAGGAAGTAACTCCCCACTCGTACCTTCAAAACTCTCAAACAAATATTGTTTCCGCTTTCATTTCTTCCTTAACACAAGCTATTGTTTAACGTACAGAGTATATGAACCATCTCTTTCCGTAGAAAAACAAATTAACCCATCATCTTCATGTAACACATTAACATTCTCACCATTTGTATCAGTTAACGTATATGTCCCTTTCAAGTTTAGTTTGCATTCATTTCCACTTAAGGAATGAATGACAGCCTTTTCTATTGAACCATTCTCCCAAAATAAATCTACTTCAAATCCGCCTCGCGCTTTTATTCCCTTAACAAAGCCTTTGTTCCACTTTTCAGGGAGGGCAGGTAGGAACTGTAGTATTCCAGTATGGCTTTGTAAGAGCATTTCAGCAATTCCAGCAGTACCTCCAAAATTCCCGTCGATTTGAAAAGGTGGATGGTTGTCTAAAAGGTTCGGAAGAGTCGAGTGCTTCAGCATTTCTATGATATTTGTATAGGCAAGTTCACCGTCCCAAAGTCTTGCCCACATGTTTATAATCCAAGCACGACTCCATCCCGTATGCCCCCCACCATTTGCAAGCCTTCTTTCTAAAGTTGTTCTGGCTGCATGTGCCAGCTCTGGGGTTTCAGAAACGGTAATTTGTTTCCCTGGATGGAGGGCAAATAAATGTGAAATATGTCGATGACCTGGTTCTGCTTCCTCATAATCCTCCATCCATTCCTGGATTTGTCCATATTTACCTATTTTCGTTTCTGGTAAATGCGTTAAAACCTCAGCTAATTGTTCTCTAAACTCTTCGTCCTTTTCTAGAATTTCACTTGCCTCAATACATGCAAGAAATAATTCATTCAGGATCTGGCTGTCCATTGATGGTCCAATACACAATGTTCCTTTTTGACCATTAGGAAGAATATAGGTATTTTCCGGTGAAACAGATGGGCTTGTAACCAGATATCCTTCTTCCGTTTCTACTAAAAAGTCTAAAAAGAATTCTGCTGACTCTTTCATAGTCTCATAGCTTTTAGCAAGAAAATCTTTGTCAAATGTAAATTGATAATGTTCCCATAGATGTAGGCAAAGCCATGCTGCACCCGTTTGCCAATAGGTTGAAGGAGGGTAAATATCCTGTGGAGCCGTATCTCCCCAAATATCTGTATTATGGTGTGCTACAAATCCTCTGCATCCATACATGACCTTTGCTGTATGTCTACCATTAACACGCATTCGTTCAATTAAATCAAATAATGGTTCATGACATTCTGATAGATTACATACCTCTGCAGGCCAATAGTTCATTTGCACATTAATATTTGTCGTATATTTACTATCCCAAGGTGGCCTCATTTGGTCATTCCAAATACCCTGTAAATTTGCCGGGAGTGTACCAGGCCTACTACTGGAAATAAGTAAATAACGACCAAACTGAAAATATAACTCGATCAACTTATGATCTTCTAAACCGTTTTTGACCCTGTTGAGCCTTTCATCTATTGGCAATTGGAGGATTTCTTCATTTAATTCCTCATTCAAACTAATATCCATTCGTTTAAAATAAGCTGAATAATCCTCAATATGACGTTGCTTCATTTGTTCATAAGATTTCATCGCTGCTTGATCAATCTTTTTAAAGCATTCTTCTTCTGGATCAGCATGCCGAAAGGTCGATTCAGCTGCTAATAATAATAAGACTGTATCAGCCTCACTTACAATTAGATGCTCTCCAATCGTTTCCACCGTTCCTCCCTCTGCAAAGGCAGATAACACAACAGAAAAATCAGATCCACCGTTCCCCCCACAATTCCCTTTCATGACTATACTATTATTTCTTTTTGAAGATAAACTCTCAACATATCGATTCTGTTCTCTGGAAAGCCTAGCAGTAAATGAAATCGATCCTTTTTCACTTGATGTAACACGAATTACTGTTACTTGATCGGGGTAGCTGGAGAAAATTTCTCTTTTATAGCTGGTTTGATTCACAGAGTAATCAACCGATACCATCGCTTTTTCTAAATCTAGCTTCCTTGTATATTCTTCGATTCCTTCATGACCAAAATGAAGAAACAAATCACCTAGGGTCATATAATGTCTTTGGGTTTCAGGTGTTCCTGATAAAGCATACTTTGCTAATTTTTCAGCTTCACTTAATCTTCCTTCCTTAAGTAATGCTCTAATTTTTGGTAGGTTTTCCAATGCATCAGGATTGTTTCTATCTCTAAATCCTCCATACCAGATTGACTCTTCATTTAACTGAATTTGTTCTACTGAAGTTTTGCCAAAAATCATGGCACCTAATCGACCATTCCCAATAGGCAATGCCTCATTCCATGTTTTTGCTGACTTATTAAATAAAATCATATTGTTGTTCAAAAATGGTTTCCCCCTTACTATTTTAATGAATAAAATCGAGAACAGTTTTCACCTAATATTTGACTCTCGTAACTAGAAGCGTATTGTTTCACATAATCTAATACAATTCCCATAACCGATTCATAGGATTCACTTACTGTGCATACCGGCCAATCAGATCCTATCATGACTCTTTCCGGACCAAATGCGTTAAATACAATATCAAGATAGGCTTTAAAATCCTCTTTTCTCCAATTCTTCCAATCTGCCTCTGTCACCATTCCAGATACTTTCACATAAACATTTTTGTATTCTGCAAGTTTCGTAAGATTTTCTTTCCAAAATGAAATCTCTTTATTTTTTATATCTGGTTTTCCAATATGATCTAAAACAAATAACTGTTCCGGAAATTTTTCTACAAGTTGGAGTGCATAAGGAATATGCTTTGGAAAAAGTAAAAGATCATACGTTAAGCTAAAATCCTTAAGCACACTGATGCCTCGTTGAAATTCTTCGCTTAGCATAAATTGATCATTAGCTTCATCATGGATCACATGACGAACTCCTTTTAAATAGGGATTGTTCGCAAATTGATTTAGTTGTATTTTTACATCAGGTGAACAAAGGTCAACCCATCCTACAATTCCCTTGATAAAATCATATTTTTGAGCTAATTCTAAAAGCCATCTTGTCTCTTCTAAGCTTTGTCTAGCTTGAACAACGATCGAACCATCAAAATGAATAGATTTTAAAAGCCCCTTCAAGTTCTTTGGTAAAAAATCTCTCTTTAGTTCAGACATATCATCATTTATCCAACCGAATTCCTTTTCGTTATAAAGCCAAAAATGGTGATGTGCATCAATTTTCATCACTTAAAAGATACCTCACTTTTACTTATTATTCATATTCAATAACTGCCTTTATAACTTTTGCCTCAGGAGCTAGCAAATGATCGAATTCTTTTGCTATTTCATTAAATGAACAACGATGTGTAATTAAGTCCTTTAAGATAATGCTTGATGATTTTACAGCTTCAATTACTTCTTGGAAATCTTCCTTCGTTGCATTCCGACTTCCCATTAATATTAGCTCTTTCTTATGAAAATCAGGGTCATGAAACATGATGTCACCCTTTGCCAATCCAACAAACACGATTGTTCCTCCATGTGCTGCGTATTGAAATGACTGATTCATAGATTGGATGTTACCTGTTGCATCGAATACAATATTTGGTAGGTTACCATTTGTCATGTCTTTGATTTTTTGGAGTGGTTGATTTCTTACGCATACTGTTTCATCCACTTTCGCCCAGTTTTGACAAAAAGAAAGCCGTTCTTCATTTATATCCATAGCGATGACACGAGCTCCTCTATATTTTGCAAAGGCCATAACTCCAAGACCTATTGGTCCCGCACCGATGACTAAGACATTGTCACCTTCTTTTAGAAATGATCGCCTAACAGCATGAGCGCCGATCGACATTGGCTCTAACATTGCAGCTTCATCAAGTGAAATTCCATTTATCCTTATCAAGTGAGACACCGGTACAGATAAGGTTTCACACATTCCTCCATCTATATGAACACCGATAACATTTAAATCTGTACAGCAGTTCGTTTTCCCTGCTGCACATGCAACACATTTTCCGCAATGCATATATGGGATAACCGCAACATGATCACCTTTTTTCAGACCACTATCATTTTTTTCAACTTCTTCAATGATCCCTGACAATTCATGGCCTAAAATTCGGGGATACGTAAAAAATGGCTGATTTCCTTTATATGCATGGATATCAGTTCCACATACCCCAACCCGCTTAATAGCTACCAACGCCTCTCCTCTTTTTAAAGGAGGCTTTGCCATTTCGATCATCTTTAGGTCATTTGGATTTTCACAAACAATAGCTTTCATTTTATTTCCTCCCAGAATGGACTATAAAAAGGATTACCAATCCTCACTTCTTCCACTAGACCATGTCTTATTGTGGATCGGTACAAGAATAGCAAGAACCTCTTTTAGAAACTCTAAATCAATCGGATGATTTGCCCATTCGATATTCTTTTTAACATTCTCAACACTCGCTGTACTCACTAAAGTTGTTGGAACTTTTTCATTCGCTACCGAGTATTGAATAGCAAGCTTTGAAATGTCTTCGCCATGTTGTTTACAAAATTGAGCTGCTTTGCTGCATACATCTTTTATTTCTTGTGATGCCGGATGCCATTCCGGTACCGATCGATTGCTAAGTAGTCCCATCGATAGTGGGGATGCGTTCATTAAACCGACCTGATTTTTTTCTAAAAGAGGGACTATATCTAATAGAGAATTGTCATTCAATGAGTAATGACAATAGGAAAGAATAACATCTAGATCGGTTTCGTTAAGTACTTTTTCAAATATGGATAGCGGTAAACCCGAAACACCAAAAAATCGAATTTTCCCCTCTTTTTTTAGTTGTTTAAGAGCAGGGATTGACTCCTCTACGATCTGTTCATAAGAAGCAAATTCGATGTCATGCAAAAGCAAAATATCTACATAATCTGTCTGTAACCTATTTAGACTTTCTTCTACACTTGTCACTACTTTATTCTTTGAAAAATCAAATTCATGCTCTCCATATCTTCCTGTTTTTGTGGAAAGAATGAACTTCTCTCTCGGAATATCCTTCAGTGCTTTTCCAAGTACAGTTTCTGCCTTCGTTAACCCATAATAAGGTGAAACATCAATTAAATTCATTCCATATTCGACCGCTGTATGAACTGTTTTTATTCCCTCTTCCTCATCAATATTTCTAAACACAGAACCTAATGATGAAGCTCCATAACTAAGAACAGGAACGTCCAGCCCTGTCTTTCCAAGTTTTCTATATTTCATATGCCCCTCCCAAAAAAGTTGATTTTCACATTGCTTTGACACAAGGGACCCTCACCTATGTATCACATATCATTGAATACCTTCTATGTTGTATATCTCATAAATAATCATAAAAAAATTAGAACCGATGAAGAGACCTTCATCGGCTTTTTATTCAGTTGTTCAGTTAAATAAATTGGAATTTTCTATAAACTGGAAGTGTCATAAGCTTCTTGCATAATCTCTAGATAACGTTTTAGATTTAATTGTTCAAATCCTTTCACGTATGAATCCCACTCTTTATCTAAATCTTTTGTACCTGTAATAAATTGAAGTGAATTCTGCTCAATATAATCAACAATATTGGTCTGAATCATCGCAGCTTCATCTGCTACAGCCGGGTCAATCCAAATGGCCCAGTGTGGGAAAACCTCAGAAGGCTCTTTTCCTTCATATAAATGTGTTGCTTCCTGCAATCTGCGCTCATACCCTTCTGCTGTATAAATATCAGTCGCTTGGACTAATCCATCTCTAAATTCTCCGGAATGATAATATTGTGATTGTGCCCCCCAATTATCGTTACGTGGTTTTTCATCTTCTTTTAAAGGTATTAGTGCTAAATTAGGTTCTACCCCTTCTTCAATTGCGATTTCTCCTTCTTTAGGTTCCCTCCAGCTTACATCTTTTTCACCATGATGACTGAGAATTCGTCCTTCGTCTGTAAACATATAGTCTACTAACTTAATAGCAGCAATCTGAGCTTCTTCACTTGCTTTATTTGTTAAAACAAATGCTCCTCCAGGAGTACTCGGGAAGTTATATGTTGCATATTCAGTATTTGGTCCTTTAAGTGGAGCCAATGCATCGTAATCTATATCATATTCGAAATTTGTTACAAACATTCCAGGGTGCATCGCTGTTGATGCTCCAACAATTTGAATATCTGCATTATTACCTAATTTCTGGTGTGCTTCAATATTCTGTGAAAAGGCACCTTTATCAATTAACCCTTCTTCATATAAGGACTTTATATAGGCTAAGCCTTCCTTCCATTCATCTTTATTTGCTGCTAAATCAACTTTTCCATTTTCCAAAAGCAACCTTGATCTAGAATCATCATAAATAAAGCCATTCATTAAATATGGAATAATAGACGATTCTATAAGTGCTGGAGAACCACTCATTGGAACTTCATCCTGTTTTCCATTTCCGTTAGGATCTTGAGTTTTAAATGCTGTTAAGACATCTTTTAATTCTTCAGTTGTTGTTGGCATATCTAGTTTTAACTTTTCAAGCCAGTCCGTATTGATCCAAAATTTGTTTCCATACGAACAATGAAAACACTCATTTAAATGTGGCAATCCATATATATTTCCGTCAGGTGCCGTGACCATTGATGCATAATAAGGATGGTTATCTAACACTTCTTTAATGTTTGGAGCATACTCATCAATTAAATCATTTAATGGAAGGGCTACACCTTGTTTTCCATAACGTAATAAGTCTGTTTGAGAAAACTGATCCACCCATGGAACTAAGAAAAAGACTTCAGGGTAATCTCCACTCGCTAGTGCTATATTTCTTACTTCACTTGCAGAAGTTGCATCATAAGTGGTTACTTGCCACTCTAAATCAATATTAAATTTCTCTTCAACAAATGTAGTGAAGGAGTTTGTTTCTAAATCTGTTTCAGCATTTTGTGGTCCAAAAACCTTAATCTTAAGAGGACCATCTTGTTGAGACACTTCTGTTTTTTCTTTTGAACTACAACCAACTAAAGCAAGACTTACAATAAGTAAAAATGATAAAAAGTATAGCATCGTCTTTTTCATTGTGACCTTCCCCTTTTCATTAAATTGATTGACAATATCAAAAACTGAATACATATGTTTACTCCACACCACCCCCTTCAACATGAACAATTAACATGCATTATCCTTTAACTGAACCAATCATCATACCTTTAACAAAATGACGCTGAACAAATGGATAAATGAGCATAACAGGTAAACTCGCAGCAACAATTAAGGAGTATTTCATTAAATCAGCCAGCTGCTGTCTTTCCATCATTTCAGATGCTTCTATTCCACCTGTGCCAGTATTCAAGATAATAATATTTCTAAGTACCAACTGAAGAGGATGCAGATCCGGATTCTTTAAATAAATCAAGGCATCAAAGTATGCGTTCCACTGACCAACTGCATACATTAAAACTAGAACGGCTATAATGGGCTTGGCCAATGGTAGGACAACAGACCAAAGGAAACGTAAATCACTACATCCATCCATTTCACTTGCTTCTACTAATTCATCCGGTATGGAAGTTTGAAAGAATGTACGTGCAATAATAACCTGCCAAACAGCTATAGCGTTAGGAATCAAAAGCGCCCATCTTGTATCAACCATCCCTAACGATTGCACGACAAGATAAGTTGGAATCAACCCGCCATAAAATAGCATTGTGAATACAATGAAAAACATGAGAAAATTTCGACCAAAGAATGTCCTTCTCGAAAGAGGATAGGCAATCAACACCGTCAATGTCACACTAATTAAAGTACCAAACACAGTATAAAACAGTGAGTTCATATAGCCAGTTAAGATTTGGGCATTACTAAATAAAACTTCATACCCTTTAAACGACAGGTCAACCGGCCATAACCACACTTTTCCAGATGAAACGGCTTGAGGACTGCTTATTGATGCACTAACAATATAAATAAGTGGATAAAGAACCACCACTAATAAAATGGATAGAAAAAGGTAAACTCCTGTTAGAAAAATTCGATCAGAAATAGATTCTTTTATTTTATTTTTACGACCAAACATTATCTTGTCCCCCCTTATTACCACAAACCATTTTTAGAAATTTTCTTCGAAGTTGCATTAACAACAACAAGTAAGATTAAATTAATCACTGAATTGAACAGACCCACAGCTGTTGCAAAGCTAAAGTTGGCATTTAACAAACCAATTTTATAAACATATGTTGAAATAACTTCAGATGTAGATAAATTAAGAGGGTTTTGTAATAAAAAGACTTTTTCAAACCCTAGTGCCATAATGTTCCCCACACTAAGAATGAGAATAATAGTTGCAACAGGCATAATGCTCGGTATATCAATATAGATGATTTTTTGAAGTCTAGTCGCCCCATCAACCCTCGCAGCTTCATATTGGGATGGATCAACACCTGAGAGCGCTGCCAAATAAATAATGGCTGAATAACCTGCATGCTGCCATACATCCGACCAAACATAGATGTCTCTAAACATGCCAGGCATACCAAGAAAGTCAATTGATTCAAGATTTAATACTGTAAATAATTGATTTATTATTCCAAGCCTAGGAGAAAACATTAATGTTAACATGGAAACAATGATAACAGTTGAAATGAAATATGGTGCATATGTGACCATTTGAACCGTCTTTTTAAATACTCCATTTTTTATTTCATTTAAACATAGGGCCAATATAATCGGGATCGGAAACCCTACTGCTAACGCATATAAACTAAGATAAAACGTATTTTTTATTAACACCCAAAATTGTGGATTGTTAAAAAACATCTCAAAGTGCTTAAATCCAACCCATTCACTTCCCCATATTCCTTTCACTACACTATAATCTTTAAAAGCAATGACTGAATTTAGCATTGGGATATACTTAAAAATAAGAAAATATAAAACTGGTGGAATAACAAGTAGATAAAGTTGCCAATGCCTCTTTATTGACTTTTTGGCATTAGCCAAAATTGTTGACTTAACCTGTACTACATTCGAGTTAGGTAAAGTCTTATTTGCTATCTCGACTTTCAATTCAACCACTCCAATCCTATTTTGTAAACGCTACCAATAGTTGAGAACTATTAAGTTGATACGAATGTAACATGAGCGAGATCTACTTCATAGGTACAATTGAATAGCACTAGGACAATCAAGGATAAATTGATATTAATGCACACCTAAAAAACATTTTCAAAAAGCTCTCGAAACTATATGGCACTTCACAATAAAAGGCTTTTCTTACCTTCTTTTAACGTATTTTCTCGAGATTCAAAATTCTTATTTTCTAAATCAAATTACATCAAACAATCTACTTGAAAAATTGCTTGAATAATACATAAAACCGTCAAGGTACAAATGATTTTTATCAGTACATCTTGTGTGTACTACATATTTCACAAGGTTAAATCAAGATTTAAAGCACATTTACCTCACTGTTTATTATCTTTCATTTTGTCTAGTGATCTCGAATAGTTTACGTTTAATGCAAGGCAACGCCAACCTTGGAGAACAAAAAAACAAATAGACGTGATCTATTTGTTCAAAGAAGAAATTAAACTTATTTGAATGTAGAGTTGAGCCTTTTCATTGTGCTCCAAGAGCTGCTTGTCTATAAGCTTTCGGTGTGACATGTAAGACCCTCTTGAAAGCTCTTCGAAATGAATGGGCAGAATTATAGCCAACCTCACTTGATATCTCTTCGATTGTCATATCAGTCCCAAGGAGTAACTCAGAGGCCTTATTAATGCGTATTTTTTCAATATAATCTGATACATATTCACCAAGTTTTTCTTTAAAAAGCTGGGAAACAAATTTCTCAGGAAAACCTACCTTTTCCGATATTCGATATAATGATAAGTCTGGATCATGATAATGGTCTTCTAAAAACTCAATAATTAACTTAATAGCCTGATCATTTGATTCATTTTTTCTTTTATTCACCAAGCTACAATATTCATCAGCTATCAATTCAAATTCATTCCAAACATGATTTAGTCCAAGGTTTAGATGAACTTGTAAAACTCTGTTCACCAATTTGATCGTATCCCCGGATCCTTGAGAAGTAGCCGAGTAACAACCCTTTATCAGCGTGGATTTTATTTCTTCCACTAATTGCTCCACAATCTTTGGTGATAGCTCTCTATTACTAAAATTCTCTTGAAATATTTGTGCCATGATTTGTTTGATATCGTATGCTTCCCCTGTTTTCATCGCATTTATCAGTCGAAGTTCAAGATCCATCGGGTAATAATACATACTTGTTTCTCTTGCTATATCTTGATACCAAAGTATCTCACTCTTACTTATTTCGGAGAAGGTGGAATCTAATGCCTGCTTTGCCTCATAATAAGAACGATTTATTTCCTTAAAATTTTGAAATGTTTTCCCTACATAGGCTGATATTGAGATACGATAAGAATTAGCTACCGATGAACTGAGTTCATTTAAGAGATTTAATAATTCATCAGAGACATTCACTTTATTTGCACTATTACAAGTTATGATTATAACAATCTTATCTATATTTAAATCCGTCATAACAATGGATGGCTCAAGCTCCTTAATAGTTCGTTTAATAAGGAAACGGGATGCACTTAACTCATTATGAATTTCTTTATTCTCCATATCACCATAACCATTTATTCTTAAAATACATACATATCCATACTCTCCTCTAAAGAGTACATTTAACTGTTCCGCCCTTTCAATCATTCCTTCCTGATCGTAAAATTCTCCGCTTAATAAACTCTTTATAAAGGAATCCTTCAATATATCTTTATGGTTCGTTATTTCTCTTTTTAATAATTTATTATTAGAGATTAAATTCGAGATATTGCCGTGTAAAAAGTCAAACTCATTATTATGTTTGGTAGCATCCGGACCAATTTGCTCTCTAACCACATCTATTAAGTTATGAATTGGTGAACTATCACGATAAGCAAGAAATAAACAGAGCAACATCCCAATAATAAGCGTGCTTAATGTAACAACCATGGTTATATGTTTGATAGCCTCCGCTTTTTCCATTAATCCTTCTTTAGGTATCCCTGCAACATAATTCCATCCATTAAGATCAGACTGTATAGATAATAACATTGTTTCATTTTCTATTACTTTGTTAATTGAGTCTGTATCTTTTGTATACTTTTTAACAATTTCTTTAGCCTGTTTTTCCTTAATTCCCATTATTGTAATTGGATTTCCTTCTTTATCAGTGATAAAGGCCCATCCACCATACTGCTTAGATATTCCTTCTAATAGTATATTTATTTTCCTCTGGTCAATTGTCAAAACTGCTGTACCTAATGGTTGATTTAAACTATTAAAAGGAAGAGATTGAAGATATGTAATGACAGAAAGCTCCTTATTGTTACTCGTATATGAGCGAAGTGGCAGAATTTCTCCTTGATAATTCCCATGCAAAATTGTCTTTTTCCATTGGTCGAAGGAGAGATCATTATAATGATAAGTTTCATAGAAGTGGTCAACTCTAAAAAAAACGGCACCTTCTTTTAATACAGCATCATAATTTTTTAAATAGATATAAAAATCCTCTAAAAAATCGTTCGAATGAGTATATTTTGAAACAAAACGTGAGGTTTCTCTTAAGCTGTAAATATCAATTGCATTAGGCTCTGTTCTTGCCGTTAAATGTTGATTGAAATCCTCTAGAGCAATCTGTCTTGTAAACCTTTCAATCTCCATGATCCTGCTCTCTAAAATATCCTTACTTTTGTTTAAAATTAATTTGCTCGTATCAATAGAACTGGTCTTTGCCACATCAATTGATACTTGGTACGATATGAATCCGGTAATAAGTGGAAATAAAAGAATAATAACATAAGAAAGTAAGAATCTTCTAAAAATTTTAGGCATTTTCGTTTTCAAGTACAAAGCCTCCCTCCCTTTAAGATAACGCTTTCATTTATGCGTAGACAAGAGTCATTAACCTCCCACTCCACGGTGAAAAGCTAGAACACTCTCATCTTATCACGTTTTTCTATTTATAAAAATAATATTTAAAGACTATTTCTTTCCATTATCAAGACGGATAAATAGAAAAATTGTTTTGACCCTCTTACCCTTAATCATTATTCCTCGTTGTCAGATTACAGGGAGCAGCATTATCTATAATTAAATGATCAATTCCGATAATATCCTTATTCTCCCGAAAAGCTCCAGCTGAAACACCGATTGTTTTTCTAAATACTTTGTTGAAGTAATTGGCATTTGAAAAACCCACCTTACATGCAATATCAGAAACACTAGAGTTTGTTGATCTTAATAACTCCACTGCTTTTTGTATTCGAATCTTCATTAGATACTGCATAGGTGGCATTTTGAGTTTACGTTTAAATTGTTTAATAAAGTAAAATCTTGAATATCCTGCGGCATCTGCTATGTCATCAAGAGTAATTGGCTCATGATAATTAGATTGGATAAATGAAAGTGCCTTGGTAATTTGAATGGAAAAATTCTCAACTTCTTCAATATTTCTTGCAAAACGGTACATTTCCATAATAAATTGATAGGCTTTTGAAGAGGCATAATAAGCATCTGTTATTTTTTGTTCTTTCGTATTTTGATAGATTTCGAATAAAAGTTCAATTAATTTGGAATCAGGAGGAACTTTTAAGATGGAACCATTTTCCACTTCGATATATTTCCAGCATTTAGAAGCTTCATTTCCCTCTAGTGTTAAAAAAATAAATTCCCATTTGTCACTTTCTTGAGGAAAATAGTAACGATGATTACTGGGCACCTCAACAATAAACGCTTCTCCTGGCTTTACCGAATAACGACCTCCATTTATTTCAATCATGCCGAATCCAGAAAGTGTGTATTGAAACACATATGTGTCAATATCTTTTCGATTTAACCCATGCCAATTATAGGTATCACCTAGCTTTATTTCTTCCTTACCAACTACTCTTAGATTTGCTACATCATTTGGAAGTGTGTCGTAAAAACGAAATCCGTAAACTCCATAATTGGTTTTATTTTCTTCAAATGAAATAGACAATATTTTACCCTCCAATCGCACTAACTTACCATTGAGGTAAGTATGTAACCGTTTTATCATTATTATAGCTACAAATAATAAATAGTTGAAGTAAAGACCATTCATTAATTTAAGACAATTTTTATCCTGGTCTTACTAGTGAACTTTTCTTTCTTCATCTTTCGGGAGGATTACTAGATGTCTAAAATAACATTTTTAGGAGCAGGAAGTACAATTTTCGCAAAGAATGTTCTTGGTGATTGTATGTTTGTTCCAGCATTATCGGGCTTTGAATTTGCACTATTTGATATTGACGAACAAAGACTAAAAGACTCAGAAAATATGTTGAATAATTTAAAACATAGTTTAAAAGCTAATATCACAGTAAAAGCGTATTCTGATCGAAAAGAAGCATTGCGAGGAGCAAAATATATCATTAATGCTATCCAAGTAGGGGGATACAAACCAAGCACTGTAATTGATTTTGAAATTCCCAAAAAATATGGTCTCCGTCAAACGATTGCTGATACAGTTGGAATAGGTGGGATTTTCCGATCACTGCGTACTATTCCAGTCATGATGGATTTCGCTAGGGATATTGAAGAAGTTTGTCCCGATGCCTTATTTTTAAATTATACAAATCCGATGGCAGCTTTAACTGGAGCAATGCTCCGTTTCACAAATGTAAAGACAGTTGGCCTATGCCATAGCGTACAAATTTGTAGTGAACATCTGCTTAAATCATTAGAAATGGATCATGAAGGAATTGAAGAAAAAATTGCAGGTATAAACCATATGGCTTGGTTACTGGAAATCAAGCGTAATGGTCAGGATTTATACCCTGAAATTAAAAGACGTGCAAGAGAAAAACAAAAAACCAAACATCATGATATGGTACGATTTGAATTAATGGATAAATTCGGCTTTTATGTTACAGAATCTTCTGAGCATAATGCAGAATATCATCCGTATTTCATTAAACAAAATGAGCCTGAATTAATTGATAAATTCAACATCCCTCTTGATGAATATCCAAGACGTTGCATAGCCCAAATTGAAGGTTGGAATAAAATGCGTGATGAAGTAGTCAACAACGCTCAACTCACTCATACTCGCTCACATGAATATGGTTCACGCATCATTGAAGCTATCGAAACAAACATTCCTTTTAAATTTGGTGGTAATGTCTTAAATAAGGGACGTTTAATTAGTAATTTACCTGAAAACGCTGTTGTCGAAGTCCCTTGCGTTGCTGACCGCAGTGGTATTAATCCATGCTATGTAGGAGATCTTCCGGAACAATTAGCAGCACTAAACCGAACAAATATTAATACACAACTTTTAACAATCGAAGCAGCAGTTACAAAGAAAAGAGAACATATTTATCAAGCTGCAATGCTAGATCCACATACAGCGGCTGAGTTATCCATCGATAAGATTGTTGCAATGTGTGATGAACTAATTGAAGCACATGGTGACTGGATTCCAAATTTTGAAAGCAGTAAACAATATAGTAATTCATACTAATAATGTTGAGATCATAGTTTTCACACGACTAGCTAAAACAGATTAAAAACAAGAAAAACTTCAATCCCTTTCTTTCTCTATCAAGGGATTGAAGCTTTCTATTTTATTTGCTGTTGATTTGAAGACAAATAGCGTTGAACTTGATCTCTATCTGAACTCAGCGTTATTCAGTAAGATGTCTACTATAAACAAAAGCGTCATCTGTTCATTCTCCATCTCAACTATCTTGTCTGATCTAAACTGCGTCTCATAATTTCCTACTCTTATTTAACAAGCATCGCAGCCCCTATTACTCCTGCATGTCCACCAAGAGTTGTCGGAACAATTTTAATAGAGGATGCTAGTTGCGGATACACATATTCTTTTACTTTTTCTTGTAGTGGTGCCAAGATGAACGGCTTTGATTCCATTACTCCTCCACCAACAATAAAAATTTGAGGATTCACTACATGCGCAATATTTGCGATACCCATTGCTAAATAATTCACCGTATCGTCTATCACTATTTGTGCGTGTTGATCACCCTGCTCTGCCAAAAAGAAAACGTTCTTTGCTCCACCCTTTATACCAAACTGTTCATATGCTCTTCTGCCAATAGAAGTACCGCTTGCAAGTCCTTCAAAAGAACCTTGATTTAAATTGTTATGTTTATAGCCATTAGGTTCAATAATCATATTTCCAATTTCCCCTGTGTATCCATTTGCACCATTAAAGAGTTGTTTATCTATAATGAAAGCACCTCCTATACCGGTACTTACTGTCATATAATAAACACTTTCACTGCCGACACCACTTCCCGCTACAGCTTCTGCCAATCCGGCAACATTTGCATCATTGTTTAAATGAACCGGTACACTATAATGATCTTCGAAAATTTTAACAAGAGGAATTTCATCCCATCCCGGAAGATTCGGCGGACTTAAAATTATTCCTTTTTTAAAATCCAGTGGACCCGGAGCACCGATTCCAATCCCTTTTATACTTTTTCCGTCCTTAATCTGCTCAATCATTGCTTTCATTTTCTCGATTGTATAGTTATGACCTTTTTCAGCTTCTGTTGGTTCTTGAATGAGATTAAGGATATTCCATTGCTCATCAACAAGACCAACTCTTACATTGGTACCACCTAAATCTATGCCTATTCTTACATTCATTTTATTGGACCTCCCATAATCAATGCATTTGAACAAGTAAGCCAATATCAACAAATTTCTTTGAAGACTTCGAAAAAGGGGGCAGATTACCCCATTAACTTTAACTTAATACTTAAGTTATCGTTAAGCTTACAAAATACATTGTATTATGGCAACGTTTTCCTGTCAATAAATAAACTATATCACCTAAGAATAAAGGTTAAAAAATTCCAAAAAGAAAAACAAGGTAAAAGTTACACCTTGTTTTAAAGTTTCTTAACTGAATTTCTATATATTATTTTTCCTTTCACTAGTACCCGACCAAATGTTTTATTTTTGTCTTTTAATTTCTCAAGAACAAAGTTCACAGAATTAGTAGCCATTTGTTCAATATCAACTTCAACTGTTGTTAAGGCAGGGTCAGTAATTGTCGCATATATATCATTGTCAAAACCAACAACAGAACAGTCTTCAGGTACTTTATAGCCTTCTTTATTGAGTTTCTGAACCAAGTTATGAGCAACTTGGTCACAATTACATACAAACGCAGTTGGCAGGGTCTCTGGTAATTTAATATCTATATATGTACCTTCTTCATCCCTGTCATTAATAATAAATTCCTGTTTTAGCACCATGCCGTGTTCAAGAAGGGATTTATAATATCCTAAAAAGCGATCTTGGATACTGCTTGTTGAATACAGATTCCCAACATAAGCAATCTCTTCATGACCGTTACGGAAAAGATAATTTGTTAACTCATATGCTGCATAAAAGTTATCAGTTGTAACTGAATCAATATCTGCATGCTCAGCATAGAAATCAAGAAATACTTTTGGAATATCGATCTCCTGTATTTTTTGAATATAAGCTTTACTAATCTGCCCTAATATAATGAAACCATCAACCTTATTTTCGTTATAGATTCTGGGAAGATTAAGTTGTTTTTCATCAGTATGACTCAAAATGTTTAAAATACCATAATACCCCTGGTTTTCTAAAATCTTCGTGATACTTTTATATACATTTAAATAAAATGAAGATTGTTCAGTTCCTGCAAATCTTTCTGGGATAATGACTCCGATGTTGTAGGACAAACCTTCCTTCATCGATTTTGCCATAGCGTTATATCTATAACCCATTTGTTCAGCAAGAGCCTTTATTTTTAGTTTTAACTCTTCACCAACACCTTCTTTATCATTAAGCGCTTTCGATACCGTTACACTACTTACGCCCAGCTTGTCGGCGATATCTCTCATCGTCACATTATTTTTCATTTTTCTTCCCCCCTTTCTACTAAATATACCTTAATTTTTATTATCCTTACATATTACATATTTGTATATACGCAACCTATTAAATAACATGTAAGTAAATAATATTATGATTTGCTAGCAACTTCAATTAATTTCAGATTTTTCATGATTAAATCTTTCCGTTGAGAAGCACAATCTAAAGATCTGAAAGGATCTCCCGGAGTATTAAACGTATAATCCATTAATTTATCAACTGTTGTTGTCGCAACATGAATTCTAGTATCACTTGAAGCATAATAAATAAACACTTCACCCTCTTCGTTTACAACTGCTCCATTACAGAATACGACATTTGAAACATCCCCTACACGTTCTTCGTCATAAGGAGCAATAAAATGCCCTCCCGGAGTTGCAATCACTTTTGAAGGGTCTTCTAAACTAGTTGCAATTGTATATAGAACATAACGAAGACCTGCTGCAGTATTTCGTACGCCATGTGCGATATGAATCCAGCCCTTTTCTGTCTTAATAGGTGCAGGTCCTTGGCCATTTTTCACTTCATAAATCGTATGATATTTCTTCTCGTGCATAACATATTCTTTTTGTATGATCGGATTTAGTATATCATCACAAAGAGCAAATGCAATTCCTCCGCCAGAACCTGTTGAAATAAATCCATCTTGCGGTCGAGTATAAAATGCGTAATTACCATCTACAAATTCAGGATGTAAGACTACGTTTCGCTGCTGTGGTGATGGAGTTTGAATATTAGGAAGTCGATCCCATTCTATTAAATCCTTAGTACGGACCAACCCTGCTTGTGCAATTGCACTAGATGTATCAAATTCAGACGCCTCCGGATCCTTACTTTCAGAACAATAGATTCCATAAATCCAACCATCTTCATGTTGAACAAGACGCATATCGTATATATTTGTTTCATTTTCATCAATATCTTCCCAAGTAAGAGGCGTATAAATAAATTGGAAGTTATCAATCCCATTTTCACTTTCTGCTAAAGCAAATATTGATTTACGATCCAACCCTTCCATCCGAACGACTAAATAATACTTATTATTGACATAAATTGCTCCAGGGTTAAATGCAGCATTTACTCCTAATCTTTCCATAAAATGAGGATTCGTTTCTTTATTTAAATCAAAACGCCAATGCAAAGGAACATGGTGACGAGTTATAACAGGATGTTGATATCTATCGTAAACTCCATTATAAAAGTCTGATTTTTTTTTATTTTTCCTTCCCACTAATTCATTTTGCTTTTTTAATAGTTCAAAGTACTTTTCATGAATCATTTTTCTCCCAACCTTTCAATCATTTCCAAGCAAAACCTTGAATTATGATATGGTGTTTTCCATGGCTCTCCAACTGCTCGTTCTGTTGGACGGCCATCCGCTTCCACAGACCAAAACCACTCACCGCCTTCACGATGATCTACAATGTGGTTTTTAATATACGTCCATAATCCTTCTACTAATTTTAGAAATCTCTCATCATTCGTTCTCTCATAAGCATTTTGGAAGCCAACGATTGCTTCCGCCTGTACCCACCAGATACGTGTATAATCGATATCATTCTCATGCTGTTCATTCGCAAGAGAACCATCCTCTAAAATGGCGGTATCCGCAATATTATAAGCAATGTCAATGACCATTTGGACATAGCGTTCATCTGAAAGGTTTATCGCCTTCAAAGCATCGTCAATTAACCAGCTCGCCTCAATGTCATGCCCAAAAGACTTTAAGTTAAGTAAAGGGTTCCACTTTCTATCAAAGAAGACAGCTAGATAACGAGTTTTGTCATTGTAAATCTTTTCATAGAATAACTCGATCAGATTTGTTAGTCTTTCCTTCACTTCATTTGATTTTGTTGCCTTATATAAGTTCGTATACGCTTCTAGTACATGTAAATGTGTGTTCGTCGTAATGTCGGCAATGACTCCATTTTCACTTAATTTATCGTTAGGAACTTCTTGCCATTGTCGATTAAATTCTTCCTTGTAGGCATTGTTTACTCTATCAAATCCATACGTTTCTATGAGACGGAAGATTTTTTGCGCGTACTCTAAAGCCTCTTCATTTTGTGTCACACGGTAATATTCACTTAACGCATAAATCCCGAATGATTGTGTGTATATATGTTTCTGATCTTCTACTGGTTTACCTGTGTAATCAACTTGCCAAAATAGCCCTTCATGTTCATGATCATAGACCTTTTCAATGAGAAAATTGTATGCATGGTGTGCACATTCTAAATACTCAGCTTTTCTTGTTATTCGATAGGCAGCTGAAAACGACCATAAAAATCTCGATGCAGCAATTCCGCCTTTTTCAGCTTTTTTATCTACTGTTAAGTCAAAGTTAACTTTTCCAAAGAAACCACCTTGTTCTGTATCTTTTAACTTGATCCAAAAAGGCAATATATGTGTATATAATTGATTCTCAATCTCTTGATTTAATAACGACAAGTTTATAACCTCTTTTTTAGTTTATCGATAACCTAAAATAAATAGTATCCGTTAACTTAAATCTTGTCAATCACTTTAAAGCAGTTTCATTCCGTACTTCTGTTAACATGCACCTTTTTAAACTCCGACCACTAAAAAGAATGTTATCACTCTATTTTTTATGGATGAGATACTATCAACTCTAAATCTCCTAAAATTTCAAAATATCCAAACTCGTTAGGAAGAATGAAATGATCTCCCTTGTTTAATGGATAGAGAATATCATCTTTACGAATTTCTCCCGCTCCCTTTATGACACTGCATATAAGAAAAGACTGATCTTGATTAATAGTCGCAGCCGTTTCAATCTCCCATTTGTATACAGAAAAATATTCTTCTTTTATAAACGGAATAATTCTTCCTCCGATGATATCTTTTGGAATCGGGTTAACCTCAATACTTCTATGAGGAACAGTTGTCACGTCTAATGATTTGTTAATATGCAACTCCCGTTTTTCACCATTTTGATCCATTCGATCATAGTCATACACACGATATGTTGTATCAGAGCTCTGCTGTGTTTCGAGGATTAACACTCCCGTACACAATGCGTGAATTGTTCCACTTGGTACATAAAAGAAATCACCGGGTTTAACTTTTGCTTTTTTCAGCAAATGCTCCCATTGTCCCTGCTCAATCATTTCCTTCAGTTCTTCTTTTGTTTGCGCAGTATGACCAAATATAATTTCCGCATTTTCCTCACAATCAATGACATACCAGCATTCTGTTTTCCCTAATTCTCCATTTTCGTATTTGTTCGCATATGTATCATCAGGATGAACCTGGATGGAAAGGTTTTTATTTGCGTCTAAAATCTTGGTTAATAACGGAAATACTTCACCTTCCAAATTTCCGAATACCTCTTTATTTACATCCCAAAGTTGACCTAACGTTTTTCCTTTATATAAACCGTTACTCACAGTACTTTGCCCATTCGGATGTGCTGATACTGCCCAGCATTCACCCGTTAAATCAGATTCAATATCATAGCCAAATTCCGTACGTAGCTTACTTCCTCCCCAAATTCTCTCTTTGAAAACAGGAGTTAAAAAAATAGGTTCTCTCACATCAACACGTCCATTTCATTTAGGTTTTTATTACTTAATAATTAACTTAATTTTAGTTAATAAAATTACTATAAACCTAACCTAGCAAATAAGTCTATCGTTTTCTTTCTGTACCTTTATACCATTAAAAGAGAATTTATTGGTCACATAGAAGAATTGTAAAAAAGCACGTGTCGAAAAACACGTACTCTCCACCTTTATATGTTCACTGTTCATTTTGATTATCCTTTAATAGACCCGATCATAGCCCCTTTAGCAAAATGCTTCTGCAAGAATGGATATACAATAAGAATTGGCACTGTAGAAACAATGATCGCTGCCATCCGAACTGTAGATTCTGAAATATTTTTCTGGAATCCGATCGTTGTCCCGGAGCTTTGAAGTACTTGTGATGTGTTACTGATTAAATCCCTCAGAACTGCTTGCAGCTGCCATTTTTCTTTATCCGTTATATAGAGTACGGTTGAAAAGAATTCGTTCCAATAGAATACAGCAATGAACAAACCGATAGTAGCTAAAACCGGTTTAGATAGAGGTAACACAATTCGGAAAAAGATCGTTAAATCATTGGCACCATCTATTTTAGCAGCTTCTTCTAAAGTATCTGGAATACCTCTAAAAAAGCTCGTCATTACAAAGATATTGAATGCACTAATCGCATTAGGTAAAATTAAGGCCCATAGCGTATTCATCATCCCTAATTCTTTTATTAGTAAGTAATTAGGAATTAATCCTCCGTTGAATAACATGGTAAATAAAATCAAAAACGAAAAGAGTTTGGCTCCTCGTAATCTCTTTTTTGAAATGGCATACGCTGTTGTCGCGGTGAAAAAGGTTCCTAAAAATGTACCTGCTAATGTTGTGATAACCGTTGTCTTAAATCCACTCAAAAATGAACTATTTTGCAAGATTGCTGTATATGAATCAAGTGAGAATCCTTCAGGTAATAAAAATAACCCTCCTCCTGCAGCTAACTTCGCATCACTTAATGATCCCATAATTAAATACCAAAAAGGAAAAATCATGATGATAACGAGCAATGACATAAAAAGATAATTAAAAATCAGGAAGATCCTCTCTCCTTTTGTTATTCCTACCATTCTTATCCCTCCTACCACAGTCCTTCTTGACCAGATTTTTTGACAATTTTATTCGCTGTCACAATCAGCACTAATGCAATAAGTGATTTAAACAAACCTGCAGCAGTAGCTAAACTGTAATTCGCTTCCTGAATACCTCTTCGGTAAACATATGTGTCGATTACATCTGCCACATCATATACGAGAGGACTATATAGAAGATAAATTTGCAGGAAACCTGCTTCAAGAATATTACCAAGACTTAGAATAAGCATAATTAAAATGACAGGACGAATCGACGGAAGGGTAACATGCCACATCTGCTTAAATTTATTTGCACCATCCATGCGGGATGCTTCATACAGATCGGGATTAACACCTGTCATGGCCGCTAAATAAATAATGGTCCCCCATCCCATTTCTTTATACACATCTGAAATAACCAGAATTGAACGAAAATGCTCTTTACTTGTTAGGAAACTAATCGGCTCTCCGCCAAACGCTTTAATAATATGATTAAATAATCCATCAACAGGATTAAGAAAAGTCATAATAATACCGGCAAAAATAACCCAGGAAACAAAATGCGGTAAATAAATAATAGATTGTGTAAACCGTTTAAAGGCCATATGTCTTAATTCGTTTAATAATAGCGCTAAAATAATCGGGGCAGGAAACCCTACCAAAAGCTTTAATCCACTTATTATTAACGTATTAAAGAAGATTTGCGAAAAATCAGGTGTTCGAAACAGTCTTTCAAATTGTTCAAATCCAACCCACGGGCTATTCATAATTCCTGTAATAATGTTATAATCCTTAAACGCAATAACAATCCCATACATTGGTAAATACTTAAATACAAATAAATAAATTAATCCCGGAAGAAGCAAAAGATATAAATACCGATCTCGACTAAAGTCTTTCCAAATACTTCTTTTGGTTTTTATTTTAACCCCAGTACTCAATCGTTGTTCTTTTTGAAGTTCCACGTTTTTCACTCCGATCCTGTCCCTTAAAACCATCTACTCTCTTTAACTAGTAAGATGGATAGCTGACTCAAATCAATCTTTGAGCCAGCCTTCAGAGAACTTTACTAGATTCAGTTAACTCCTTAAAACGAAGAGATTTAACAAAAGCTTTTATTTATACGGCTCTATGTTTTCGTCATACCATTTGCTGAACTCTTCAAATTCCTTCTCCTGCTCTTTATAAAGTGTGTTCGCCTCCTCATCTACCTCATTACCACCAAGCTCAGGATACTTTTTAACAAATTCATCAAACGCACTAATTTCTAGATTGCCGGATATAATGCCCCAGAATGTTTCATCTCTTAACGTATTAATATCTGTTCCATACTCAGTCCAGGCAGGACGGGAGATTGCTTTAAAGAAGACCGTTTTTTCTCTAATCGGCATAGATGTTTCGGCTCTCTTATTGAATAATTCAATCACTTCAGGTGTATTTTGAATATTTGCTTCATCTTTTCTTTGAACATACCAATTGTAGTTTCCTAAACCGAGCTTATTCATCTCATCCGGGTTCACCAAACTCTTATATTGTCCATCCTTCATCTCATAGTGCTCACCTTCCTTACCATACGTTACAAGCTTATAGGTTTCCGGTGATGCAATACGATCAACAACTTTTACCACTTCACCAGGCTCTTCAGCTGCAGCTGTGACGGATAGGAAAGACCAACCAATTTCATCTGCAGGTAAATCTGAAGCAAAACCATCTGGTCCTTTAATCGGCTCAATTGGCATATACTCACCATCGGGATTGATCGCTTTAAATGACATATGATGATTAAAGTCAGGATTGAAAAATGCTACCCAACGATAAATTGAACCGATCTTACCGTTAGCCATAATTTCATCTACTTTTGCTTGCTCAATTGGTGATAACATACGCGGGTCAATAACACCCTCTTTATATAAATCTTGTAAAATCTGTAATACTTCTCTTACTTCCGGGAGTGTTGAACCATATTTCACCGTACCATCTTCTGTAATCATAAACTGATCAGGATCTACACCATAAGCAAGGAAGAATGGTGCAAATGCGCGGTAAAGATTCTCCCCGGAAATACCATATGTATCATCCTTACCATTTCCATCTGGATCATCATGAGTAAACGCCTTTAACACTTCGATATATTCATCAACCGTTGTCGGAACTTCAAGACCTAATTTTTCTAACCAATCTTTTCGAATAATTGTTGTCATTGTACCTGGCTCAGATACATCCCCTGGAATTCTAAAGATCTTTCCACTTGGATCCCAATGGTAAAACATCGTTTCTTTCGAATAATAATTGATAATGTTTTTTCCATTTTCCTGTAAATATGGAGTTAGATCTTGTACAGCTCCAGCTTTTGCCCAACTTTGGAATTCTTTATTCATATCCCAGTGCCACATGACATCAGGCATTTGACTCGTATCACTCATAAGCAGGTTGATTTTTGTCTTTGCTTCCTCCCAACCTGGTAAAAAGATATTTTCTATATTTACTTCTCTTCCCAGGTGATCCGTAAGATCTTCCTCAAGAGCTGTTTCAGTCCAGGCATTCGGTGTTTTAGGACCACCCATTAAAGCTAAACTTACATCTAATGTTCCTGTTCCGTCGCTTTTTTTCGTATCTTTACTAGCTTCTTCATTCGAACATGCCATTAATAGTGACGAGAGAGTTAAAGAAATCGCTATACCTGATAACAAACCTTTTTTCAATTGATTGTCCCCCTTTAATGTTTAAAGTGTAAAATTCCCATTCCCTAAGTTTCCATTTTCAGTTTCAATCCTTAACAAGTAAACGATCACCTTTGTATACGCTTACAAATACTTAATTAATTAATTTGAAATTTAGTGAGTCTTTTTGATTTAGACCTCTATTAAATTAGTAATTAACTAGCATATACATTAATTCCACTCCAAAATACGTACGTTTACTTTATTAAGTCAATGAATAAACTCTACTTTTCTTGAAATACACTATACAAAAATAGTTAAAATCCTTGTCTCCCATCTCCTTCGATTTTAGGATTTAGCATATGTGTTCATTCATTACTCCTTCATTTTAAATTCGTTGATATATATCGTCAATACAATTTTTATTAATATTTTGAATATTCAAAAATTAATATTACATTTTATTATATTTATAAAACAATTAAAGAAAACACACTTTAATAAGATCTATTACCTTACATAAAGTTTATTCATGATAATCGATAACTTAATATGTTAGCAAAATATTACATCTGATTATTTTTTTTGAACTTTTTTTAACACTTTTTCCAACCTCATATAAAAAAGACTCATATAAGTCAGCTTTTTTCCCGCCGTCTCATTGAGTCTCTTTTATATTTTGTTTTAACTTGTCTTATCTTTTTCTCCCTAAGAAAATTGACTTAGCCACCAGCAATCGTAAATAAACCTAGTAGTGATCAGGAAGACTTTTTATAGCATATTTTATATCCTTTATAATAATTAAATATAGGTAACTTACTTTTTTCAACTACTAGGTTGAAGAGTCTCCTTAATATCAAACGTCATGATCGCATTACCGCTTCCGGATGATTGAGCATAAGTATGGAATGAGGGATTGTAGCCATCCGCCAACACACCAAGCATCATAGCAAGATGACGCCCTCCTCCTTCAACTCCTGCAACTTTAGCATATTGAGGCAGCATTTCTTTAGCAAGATTCCAGTTCTTCCCCATAATATAATTGATAAACTGTTTATCTAAGGCTTGCTCAGAAACAGTAGGCATATGGTGACGCCCTCTTACTAAATTATGAGCAAGTGCACCACTGAAGATAAACACATAGTTTTTATCGTCACTATTTAGTACATTCCCAATTTCCTGCCCCCATTTATAGGTTTCTTCTAATCCAGCTGCAAGTGTGATCGATAAATTGACTACTGGAAAATCTTCGTTAGGTACAAGGTAACGAAGAGGAACAACTGTACCATAATCCCACACGTATGTTGGATCATTAACAGAAATAACCGGAATTTTTGCTCGTTTACCAGCCATCACTAATCTTTCGCCTAAACTTTGGTCTCCAGGATACTCATATTTTACATCAGAAATAATGTCGGGACATTCGAATGCGGTTAAAGTTCCTTTATGCTTTGGTGACACATCTACATAATGATGAAATGTTGATTGCCAATGACATGAAACAATAATAACCCCATCCGGTTTTATTTTCTCTATATTCTCTGAAATAGCATCCATCTTCACAACAATTTCTTGCTGATATTCAGGTACATTTTCTCGATGACAAATACTTGGAACATGTGCAGCCAAAACACCCAATTCAATTGTCATTTTAACCCTCCACACCCTTTGTTTTTAACAAAACTTAATTTGAAGCATTTCGCTTTTCAACAGACTCTCCAGCAATTCCCCAATGACTTTTTGGAATTTCAGTCACTATCACTCTAACAGTCTCTTTTGGGACCTCCAATGTCGTGGTGATTGTTTCAGTAATATTAGCAATAACACTTTCAATCTTCTCTTTTGGACGCCCTTCCATAATGTTAACGTTTACAATCGGCATAATAGATTCTCCTTTCTCCCCCTGTTCTCTACTTATTCCCCTACAGAAAAACCAACTTCCCCAAGTCCATCAAGCTTAGCTGTCACATGATCACCATACGATAATTGGACAGCTCCAGTAATTCCTCCTGTCAAAATAACTTGGCCAGCCTTCAAATTTTCGCCTTTTCGATGTAGCATGTTCGCAAGCATGGCAACAGAATTCGCCGGGTGTCCTAAAACAGCTGCTCCTGCACCAAGGTCCTTAATCACTCCATTAATCTTTAAAACAGTACCAACTAAATCTAATTCTAATTCTTCTGGTTTCCGAACCTTATTGCCAAAAACAACCCTTGAGGAGGATGCATTATCTGCAATAACATCCGGCAACGTAAAGTTAAAGTTTTCATAACGGCTATCAATGATCTCAAGTGCTCCACAGACATAATCTGTTGCTGCTAAAACTTGTGCACCAGTAATACCCGGACCTTCAAGATCCTTACCTAAAATAAAGGCAATTTCCGCTTCCACTTTCGGATGAATATAGTCAGATAAAGAAATTTCTGCTCCATCTTGGATCACCATATTGCTAAAAATGTATCCATAGATCGGTTCTTCTACATTCATTTGGACCATTTTTGCCCGACTTGTAAGTCCCATCTTTGGTCCAATAATTGAGTGCCCTTGTTCTAATTTTAGCTTTACTAGTTCTTCTTGAATCAAATAAGCCTCTTCTACAGTTAAACCCGGAACTTTGTCTAAGGTGATTTTTTCGATATCTCTTCTATTCAATTCAGCATCTAATAAATACTTAGCAATTTCATTATTTGACATACTCATTGTAATTCCTCCTATTAAACTCGAAGACTACTTTTTTCTTTATTAGCTATTTCAGTAGCTACATCAATAATCATATCCTCTTGGCCACCGACAACCTTACGTTTCCCCAACTCTATTAAAATATCACGAGGATCAATGTTAAATTGTTTAGCTGCGCGCTGTGCGTGTAACAAAAAGCTAGAGTACACACCCGCATATCCCATTACAAGACTATCTCTTGTAATCTCTTGAGGTTGTTTTAATATAGGAGCTACAATATTTTCAGCTAAATCCATCATCTTATATAAATCGACTCCACTGTTTAACCCTAGTCTTTCTAATACAGCCACTAAAACTTCTGTCTGAGTATTCCCAGCGCCAGCTCCTAAGCAACGAACACTACCATCTATTCTTGTTGCACCTTCGTCAATGGCAACAAGTGTATTAGCCATCGCAAGCGATAAATTATTATGAGCATGAAAACCAATATTAGTGGTTAGGCTTTGACGAAGGGATCGAATTTTTTCACGAACTTCATTTGGAATCATGGCTCCTGCTGAATCAACGACATAAACAGTATCTGCTCCATAACTTTCCATTAGTTTAGCTTGCTCTACTAACTTATCAACTGGTGCCATATGAGACATCATTAAGAAACCTACCGTCTCCATACCAAGTTCTTTTGCTAAAGTAATGTGTTGAGGAGCAACATCTGCTTCTGTTACATGAGTAGCAATTCGAGCCATTTTTGCTCCAATACTAGCTGCTTGCTTCAATTCATTCATCGTCCCGATTCCCGGTATTAATAATACAGCCACTTTTGCGTTGTCACAAACCGATACAGCTGCTTCAATTAGTTTCATTTCGTCTGTTAAAGAAAGACCATATTGTTGGGAAGACCCCCCTAACCCATCTCCATGAGCTACTTCCATATAAGACACTCCGGCATCATTTAATGCACGTGCTACATCACGAACTTGGTCAACTGTATATTGATGACCGATCGCATGACTACCGTCTCGTAAAGCTACTTCTGTAATGAGAACATCTCGGTTATCGTTCATTCCAAACCATTCCTTTCCTTTAGAACTTCATGTTTAAGAAACAACAGAATTCAGTTTATTTTTAGCCAGCTCTTCCGCTACTTTTACTGCTGAGGCTGTCATGATATCTAAATTTCCAGAGTATTTCGGTAAGTAGTCCCCTGCTCCTTCTACCTCGATAAATATCGTTACACGGTTTCCATCAAAGATCGGTTCTGTTCGGAGTCGATAACCTGGTACATAAGCTTGAACTTGTTTGACCATTTCTTTAATAGATGAAGTAATTTCTTCCTCATCAATTTGTCTTGGTTCGACAACAGCATAAACAGTATCTCTCATTAATATAGGGGGTTCTGCTGGATTAAGAATAATGATAGCTTTCCCCTTCTTAGCTCCACCAACCTCCTCTATCCCACGTTTTGTCGTTTGGGTAAATTCATCTATATTTGCTCTTGTTCCTGGACCTGCACTTTTACTTGAAATCGTTGCAACAATTTCGGCATAGTCAACAGGACAAATCCGATTTACGGCATGAACAATCGGAATCGTCGCCTGACCTCCACAAGTAATTAAATTGATGTTAGGAACATTTAGGTTTTCCCCCAGATTAACTGGAGGGACAACAAAAGGCCCTCTTGCCGCTGGAGTTAAGTCAAGGACTTGTTTTCCGGCTTCTTTTAAAAGTTTCGCATGTCGAACATGAGCTTTTGCCGATGTTGCATCAAAGAAAATATCTGCATCATCACTGTTACTTTCTAAAAATTCCTCTAATCCATTCGTATATGTTTGATAACCTCGCTCTCTTGCCCTAAAAACACCATCAGAATGAGGGTCAATTCCGATTAATGAGGTTAACTCAAGTGACTCAGATCTTTCTAGTTTCAACATTAAATCTGTCCCGATGTTCCCAGTACCTATGATTGCTACTTTTATTTTTCCCATATGAATCTCCTTTCCCCTAAGTGATTATGAAGAAAACCGGACTGAAACTTCTCCTAAATGAGCAATTCTTGCTGAAAAGAAATCTCCTGGTTTTGCTTCTACAGCTGCAGAAAGTGCACCTGAGAGAATCACTTCTCCAGCTTTTAAAGCTATATCAAATTCACTTAATTTATTGGCAAGCCATGCTACACAATTTGCCGGATGCCCCATTACGGCTGCTCCAACTCCCGTATTAACGATCTCTCCATTTTTTGATAAAACCATGCCAATTTGTTCAAGGTCTACAGAATCCACTCGAACAGGTTTTCCACCTAAAACATAATGACTGCTTGAAGCATTATCTGCTATCGTATCTTGAAGTTTGATTTTCCAATCCTTCACACGGCTATCGACGATCTCAATTGCGGGTAGAAGATAATCTGTTGCTTGAAGCACATCCAGTGCGGTTACATTTGGTCCTTTTAGATCCTTTTTAAGAACAAACGCAATCTCTGCCTCCACTTTAGGTTGCATAACACGTTCAAAAGATAGCTCAGATCCATTTTCAACGACCATTCCATCTAGTAAGTGGCCATAATCTGGTTCATCCACACCAAGTAATTGTTGCATCGCAAGAGAGGTTAATCCAATTTTTTTCCCAACAATTATTTGACCTTGGGCTAGTTTGTGTTTAATAATTTCTAATTGAACAGCGTAAGCATCTTGAGTTGTAAAAGTTGTACTTTGTTCAGTTAAAGCCGCAATTCCGACTCTTTCTTTTTCTGCTTGTAATAATTGATTTGCAAATAATACGGTTGATTCCATCATGATTGACCTCCATTTTTTAAAGTTTGATACAAATGTTTTTCAACTCGCTATAAAACTCAAAGCTGTGCATACCGCCTTCACGACCGATTCCACTTTGCTTCATCCCACCAAACGGTGTACGTAAATCTCTTAAAAACCAAGTATTTACCCAAATAATCCCAGCTTCTACTTCATTTGCCACTCTATGAGCTCTACGAAGATCATTCGTCCAAATGGAAGCACTTAGTCCATAATGAGAATCATTTACTTGAGCAATCACCTCATCCTCTAAATCAAATGGAATGACAGTGACAACAGGTCCAAAGATTTCTTCACGAACACATCTCGCATTTCGATCTAAGCCTGTAATAATCGTAGGCTCAATAAAATACCCTTTTTCTACCCCTGAAGGACGACCTCCTCCAATACGGATTGTTGCTCCTTCTTCCTTCGCAAGCTCTATATATCCTAAAACGCGCTCATAATGTTCTTTTCCAATCATTGCCCCAATTTTCGTTTTTTCATCAAATGGATCCCCAACAACAAGCTCTTTTGTTTTAGCCACAAACTTTTCAATAAATTCTTCATAAACCGGACGTTCAACATAAATTCTTGATCCACATAAACAAACTTCACCTTGATTGATAAAGCTGGACTTAATAGTCGTTTCTAGTACTTCATTAAGATCAGAATCAGCAAAGATGATATTTGGGTTTTTCCCGCCTAGTTCGTATGAAAGTTTTTTTAGTGAATTGGCTGCTGCCTTCATGATGGCTGTACCGGTGGATGTTTCACCTGTAAATGTAATTGCATCTACATCGGGATGTTCGGTTAAAGCTGATCCAGCAGAGTTAGGTCCAAATCCATGTACAACGTTCACAACACCATCTGGTACACCAGCTTCTTTACAAATTTCAGCTAAAACGGTTGCTGTCATTGGTGTCCACTCAGCTGGCTTCAATACAGCCGTATTTCCTGCCGCTAAACATGGAGCAAGTTTCCACGTTAATAGAAGTAATGGAAGGTTCCAAGGATTGATTAACCCTACAACTCCAACTGGCTTACGTACTGAATAGTTGATCGCCACATCATCATGTTGGTAAGCCTCCGTTCCCATTGTTGTCATGTAGTCAGCAAAGAAATGGAAGTTATAGGCTGCTCTTGGGATATCGATCGTACTTGATAACCAAATTGGCTTTCCTGTATCAAGAGATTCTAAACGCGCTAACTCTTCTTTTCTTTCTAAAATTAAATCACCAATTTTACGTAATACTTTAGAACGTTCCGTTAAAGGAATTGTTTTCCATCTACCGTTTAGTGCTCTTCTAGCTGCAGATACAGCTAAGTTAACTTCCTCTTTCCCACCTTCAGCTACAGATCCTAATATCTCTTCATTTGCTGGGTTCGTATTCATAAATGTTTTGTTATTCATCGAATCCATGTATTGCCCATTAATAAAATGTCTACAATCAATTCCTGTCGTTGTAGTAATCGCTTCCATAACCATTCCTCCATAACATAAATTGTTTTAAATTCTTAGTATGGTTAGAATAGTACAAATTCGTCCCTCATAAAACATCATTGTTCTTATATGTGGAACAAGTTGAAATTTTTTAAAAAAATATTTTGATTATTCTTTTTTTTCACTCTATGTGATATAGTGAAAAAAACCCTCATAAAAGAATAGCGTTCCTCTATAAACAACAGATTGGAGAGTAACCATGACGCAAACGACAAAAAAAGATTACACACTTTCATCTGTAAAAAATGCACTTCGCATTTTACGGAAATTTACAATGGACCAACCTGAATTAAAAATTACTGAGCTTGCTCGGGAGTTAGACCTTGGTAAAAGTACAGTGAGCAGGCTGATGTCAACATTAGCAAGTGAAGGCTTTGTTGAAAAAGATCCGGAAACACAGCGTTATCGATTAGGATTATCCATCCTTTCTCTCGCAACTGTTTGTACATCAACTTTTGAAATACACAAGGAAGCTATGCCTGTCTTACATGAACTTGTTGAAAAAACAGGTGAAACATCCCATCTAGCAATCCTTGATGGGCTAGATGTTATTTATTTACACAAGGTAGAAAGTAAGCACCATGTACGAGCTTTCACCCATATCGGTAAAAGAAATCCCGCCTATGCAACAAGCTCTGGAAAGGTGCTTTTAGCTTTTAACAATGAAAAAAGAATAGAAAAAACAATTGAAAACGGATTAGAACCATTTACACAACATACCATTACAGATCAGAATATATTAATGGAAACCCTTACATATATTCGCGAACAAGGTTATGCCGTAAGTACGGAAGAAATATCTGAAGGTGTTGTCTCAATTGCCGCTCCAGTAAAGGACTACACAGGACAAGTCATTGCAGCTGTTAATATCGTTGGACCTATTCAACGAGTAAACGATCAAACAATCCCAGCACATATTAAAAGAGTTGTAGAAGCAGGTAAAGAAATTTCTAGGCGTTTAGGTTATCGATTTAATCATTATTAAATACTTAAAAGGAGCTGAGGAATCATGCATGATTTTCACACTCATTTTATTCCTGAAGAAGTCGTTGATTGGATAAAAGACCAAAGAAACATCATTAATGCAAGCTGGGAGAAAAAAAGTCAAGATAAAGAGGAATTTTTATCTATTAACAACAAATGGGCATTTGAACTAAAACAAGAATTCACCAATAAATCTCTATATCTAACAGAACAACAAAAGATCGGTGTAGACCATTCAGTTGTTTCACCAATTCCTCAGCTATTTTTATATGATTTCCCTTCAGAGATTACGAGAGAATTAGTAGCTGTTTACAACACATCTCTTGCAAAATGGTCACAAGTTCAATCACAAAAAATATCAGCACTTGCCACCGTTTCTCTTAATCACCCTGAAACTGCTGCACAAGACTTAAGAGATGCTATGTATATGGGATTAAAAGGTGCCATTATTGGACCAGGATTAAACGGTAAATTATTATCAGACCACTCTTTCACTCCTTTTTGGGAAGAAGCGAATATGCAAAAAGCAATCATTTTCATCCATCCTTTATTATGTGAAGATCAACGATTAAACCAGCGCATGATGCCCAACTTAATTGGTGTCCCTTGGGAAACGACGATTACTGCTACAGATCTTTTATTAAGTGGCCTATTAGATACATATAACGATATAAAAGTTCTCTTAGCACATGGTGGTGGATTTCTTCCTTATCAAATCGGTCGTTTGAACAAAGGGTATGAGATGTGGCCACTTGTTTCTAAGAATTTACAAAAGAAACCGATCGAGTACCTAAAAGATTTTTGGTATGATACGGTCTTATGGAATCCAACTACACTTGACTACTTAGCTAAAACTGTTGGAGAAGAAAGAATTGTTCCAGGGTCCGACTTTCCATTTGACCTTTGTGAATGGCCCCCAGCAAAACAACTGGCCAAAGGCTCGGAATCTTTACTTCAATCTATCTAATAATCTGGTACGAAAAGAGGCTGACTTGAGAGACACCCCCATCACTGGGGACCGTCCCTATATTGTCAGCCTCTTTTTTTATTAGGAGAATACCGTTCTTTCAGCTTCCCATTCTAATGGCAAGCCTATATAATTTTCAGATAAACTAGTTAAAGCTGCACGAGATGACGTAACATAATCTAACTCACTAAGTTGAATGCTTCTTTCAAAAGGACTGTGATTAAAATTACGATGCAGCATAGTTGTCATAAAATTTGAAAAGCGCTGTGCTTTCCATACTCTTCGTAGAGCAATTTCCGAATAGCGGTCCAACAGATCTTTACTACCTGTCTGATAGAACCTCTCAATTCCACGCTGTAACACCTGAACATCTGTCATCGCTAAATTCAATCCTTTTGCCCCAGTTGGAGGAACAATATGGGCTGCATCACCTGCTAAAAACAGACGTCCGTATTGCATTGGCTCACAAACAAAACTTCTCATCGACACAATGTTTTTTTGAAGGATTGGACCATCAGGAAGTGTCCATCCATCACTTGTTTCGACTCTTGCTTTTAGATCTGTCCAAATTCGATCGTCTGACCAATTGTTGATATCATCATTTGGATTCACTTGGATGTAATGGCGTTGAATTTCAGGTGTTCGTGTACTAATTAACGCAAATCCTCTATCATGGTTTGAATAAATAAGTTCTGGATTAGCAATAGGTGTTTCCGCTAATATCCCTAACCAGCCAAAAGGATAAATTTGTTGTTTTTCCTTTCGAATGGAATCAGGTATTTCTTTTCGACTTGGACCGTGAAAGCCATCACAGCCCATAATAAAATCACAGCTAAGTTCATGATCACTATCATCGTACTGAAATCTAATTTTCGGTGATTGTTTGTCTACATCATGCAAACTAACATTATCTACATTAAAGAGTATCTCTCCACCTGCCTTTAATCGAGCAGCTACAAGGTCTTTTATGACCTCATGTTGAGGATAGACCATAATGCTTTTCCCTTCCGTAAGCTCATGCATGTTTACTCTATGTCGTACACCATTAAATTGAAGCTCGATCCCATGATGGGTAAGTCCTTCACGCATCATTCTTTCGCCTACGCCAGATGCGTTTAGTAGATCTACTGTCCCTTGCTCTAAAACACCTGCACGGATCGTTCCCTCAATATCCTCTCTAGAGCGTTTTTCTAGGATCACTGTTTCAATACCTGCAAGGTGCAAGAGATGTGATAACATTAAACCGGCTGGACCGGCTCCGATAATCCCTACTTTCGTTTGCATATCAAAAGCTCCTTTGTTCCTTCAAAATTATTTTTTAAATAGAAACTCTTTGTTCTAAACGAGTCTCCAATTCTACAAAAATAATACTTTAGAACGTTCTGTTAATGTCTTTGTTTTCCAACCACCCACTTAAGTAGCCGCTTCCATTTTTTCATCATGTTTTATTCATTCTCTGTTATATATAGCAAGCATAGTATAAAATTGATCCTTATAAAACATTACTTTTCCTATATATGGAACAACATAATGATTTTTTAAAAATATTGATTAATCTTTTTTGCTCTGTGAAATATCGAGAAAATAAACCTCAAAAAAAGATTACATCGTCAAATCTATATCTTTAGACTGCTCTACTTTAATAGGTGCTGTTTCCTTAATTCCAAAAGTACATATAAATGCAATAAAGGCAGCAATTGCTGTAATCCATAATGGTGCAGTTAGGCTATATTTATCAGCTAATACACCAGCCATCATCGGACCAGCAAATCCTCCAATAATTTCCCCTGTTAAAATAACGAAACTTATCGCAGTAGCAGTAAATCTGCGAGATACAGATTCAGCCGGCACAATATTCATCACAAGTGGTTGATATCCATTACCAATCGAGAGGATAATCATTGAGATAATTAAAACAACAAAGTTTTGATAATATAATGCGATCATGATTGGAAGGAAAATGGCAATAAATGAAAAGATTTTAAGAATAGGTAATCTTCCTATACGGTCAGATAGTGCAGGTGCTCCCATTTGCCCAACAAACATCATGAGCCCCATAGCTCCAAGCAACATGCCAATCTGAGCTTCTTTATAGTTTGTTGAGTTCGCTAACATCGTTGGAAGAAAAGCGGTAAGAGTCAGGATGAAGACCATATTACAAGTCCCGATAATTGTGCAAAGCCATACGTTTCTAGTTTTAAATACTTTAAGATAATCTGCTTTCGTTGGTTTTACCATTTGTTGCTCCTCGTCTTGTTCAACAACAAGTTTGGGTTCTCTTAAATACCTCCATAATATAAGACCAACGATGATCCCAGGAATGGCGATGATATAAAATGCTGATCTCCAGCCTAAGGCTACTGCTAGGGAAACGGTCAAAACTGGTGCCATTGCACCTCCAATTAAAGAGGAAGCGCTTTGGATGACACCCATATTAAATCCCCTTCTTTTCTCAGAGGACTCCGCCATGACAATCGATTGAACTAACGGCATGACGGGCCCTTCAGCTAATCCCATGATGATTCTTGTCAAAATTAAAGCAATAAACGAACCAACAAGCCCGGTTAGTAAGGTAGCAATTGAAAAAACAAAAACAAAGATAACGAGCATGTCCTTCTTTTTCCCTATAAAATCCGAAAGACTAGCGAAGATTAACGTAGAGATTCCAAAGAATAAACTTGTAATTCCAACTGTTAAACCAAGCTGTGTATTTGATAGATTCAAATCCGGACCCATAATTGGAAAAACAAACCCTAAACTTAAGCGATCTAAAAACACAAGCCCGACGACGAAGAACATAATAATCACAAGGAAATTCTCATAGCGTTTGCTTTTGCTTAATCCTTTCATTTAAATGCCCCCTTACCCCTTTTATAATCTCCTCCACTGAAAGCGCATACAAAATCTATTACTCTGTTAGACGTTTAACTCAGTTAAGAAAGGTTCATTCATTTTTTCCAGAGTCATTTTTACAAACTCTCCTACATTCACTTTTTCTGTCATTTTTCCAGCAGCTGTTAACAATTCCCATTCAACTAATTGGTCGGAATTCTCTACGATCATTTTGCAGCGCTCAAAACGTTTTTCCATAAATACTTTCATAGTTTCTTTAACAGTAAGGTTATGTTTTAATATATCCGCTAATACAATCACATCTTCAATGGCAATCGAAGCTCCTTGCCCAAGATGTGGCGCCGTACCATGTGCTGCATCTCCAACTAGTAAAACATTTCCTTTATACCACGGACTTGGCATAAGATGAGTAAAAATCGGGCGATAGACAACTTGGGAAGGGTCAACAATCTGCTTGGCCGCATCAGCGATGATTCCTCCAAATTCAGTCATTCTCTCTTTTAATAAAACATGTAATTGATCATTAGGGAACCGAGGATTTCCTGGTTCGTTTGTTGTGACAAGCAGGTACATTTCGTCTTCTGACATAGGGACCAATCCTGCTTTTGCTTCTTTACCATAATAGAACAGACCTTTGTCAATTTCTTTTGGACGTGGTAGATTATATCTCCAAACTCCCTGTCCGCTATAACTTTGTTCTATTTCTCCAAATAGCAATGTTCTAACCTTAGAATTCGCTCCATCTGAACCGATAACTAAATCGTAGGTTGCAGAAATCCCATTATTCAATTCGACACTTACACCATTCTCTTTATTTTCAATTTTATTAACAGTCGTACCCATATAGATTTTGGTTCCAATAGCACTAACGGCATCAAACAAAAAATTGTGTAGCTTTCTTCTCGAGATACCATTAACACCTGGGTACCCTTCTATTGTAGGAGATGCTGTATGAAACAAGAAATGGCCTTGACCAGTATAATAATCAAAACCTGGATATGACGTGCCCTGCTCCATACAAGCATCAGCTAAGCCAATTTCATTAAGTGCTCTCAGTGCGTTAGGTGGCTGAATAATCCCCACTCCATACACGTTCCACTCTAATTCTTTTTCAGCTATTTCTACTTCAATCCCCATTTTATTTAAAGCAATAGCTGCAGATAAGCCGCTTATTCCTCCACCTACAACCAGTACCTTTTTTACATATTTATTTGTCATGCCAGTACCTCCTCACATTTTATTGAAGTGCTTGCAAAACTCTATATTTTTAAAAACCTAGTTTTTATCATCAATCATTGCAACTGCCCTCGTCCAGCCTGCGCTCGCTCCCTTTATTTTCACCGGGAGCACAGAGACTTTAAATCCATAAGGTGGTAATTGATCTAAGTTTGCTAGTTTTTCAATTTGACAATATTCCTTCTCTTTTCCCGCGTAATGAGCTGCCCAAAGGACACCATCACGTGGGTTTTGTTTATAGTCTGCCGCTTGGACGGCGAGTGGTGTATCCCATCCCCATCCGTCAGTTCCCATCACTCTTATTCCCTGATCAATTAACCAAAGTGTTGCTTCAGCTGATACACCTACATGTATTTCACTATAGGTGGATTCATATCTCATTTTGTCCGCATTACAGTGAATCATGACGATATCAAAAGGCTTTAATTCATAATTAATACTCGCTAATTTTTCTTGAAGATCCACCACGGTGATTGCATATCCTGCAGGTTTGTCAGTAAAATCAAGGACAACACCGTCATTAAAAAACCACTCAAGCGGCATTTCATCAATGGTACGAGCAGGCTTCCCTTCAGCTGTTGGCCAGTAATGCCAAGGTGCATCTACATGAGTTCCTGCATGACTAGTTAAAGTTAGGAATTCGCCAGCCAGCCCTTTTCTCTCCGGAAAATCATCAGGACTAACTCCGACAAGCTTTGCTCCAAATTCCGCTCCTTCTTCATGTGTTTCATAGCGGATAGAAAAAGGAAGAGGATCCTGTAAATCCTCTTCAATTGATACACTAAGGTCGACAATTTTCATCTCTAGTCTCTGTCCCTTCTTAGATAATCTTATTTTTTAGAGAACCTAGTCCAGTAATCTTTAATTCCACTTCATCTCCCGGCTCTAACCATGGATGAACATCTGTACCAAGCTCCATTAGGCAACCAAACCCGACCGTTCCTGATCCAATGATATCGCCTGGATACAAGGTGACTTCCTCTGATGCCCTTTCAATCATGTCTCCAAAACTATAGAATACATCTTTAAAATTCCCCTTCGAGAGAACCTCACCATTTACTGATGCCGTCATTTCCAAGTCAAAGACATGACCAACTTTATACGAATCTAGTTCATCTTTTGTTAAGATATAAGGTCCAATAGACGTTGCGAAATCCTTTCCTTTTGCTGGTCCTAAAAGCACCTTCATTTCTTTCATTTGAAGATCACGTGCAGACCAATCATTCAGGATGGTATAGCCAAAAATATAATCTTCAGCCTCACTAGCTTTAATGTTACTTCCTTCTTTTCCAATCACACATGCAAGCTCAAGTTCATAATCAAGTCTTACGCATTTAGCAGGACGTTTTACTTCTTCACCGTGTCCTTTCATAGAGTGCGGATTTGAAAAATAGAAAATCGGCATTTCATACCATTCGGGTGCCACCGTATCTCCATTTCGCTTTGTTGCATTTTTTACATGTGTTTCAAAAGCAACAAAGTCCCGGAAACTAGTTGGATTTGGTAAAGGTGGAGCAAGACGTACCTCTTCCAATGAATAGGATGGAACATTTTTATTGTTAACAAGCGATTGAACAGTAGGTAGTAATTGATCTTGATTTCTTATAAGTTCCACAATTGAATCAGGTAAATTCCCATCAGATGCGAGATTCAAATCTATTAATTTATCATTTTCAAGACACCCTGCACGCATGTTTCCTTCCAAATTGTAAAATGTCACAAATTTCATTTCCTCAAGCCCCCTGTGTTAGCTCGTTAACTGATCTTTGAGCCAATCATACATTTCATACGTTTCTGTGATATTATCCACTTGGCAATGAGAAGAACCCGGACTGCTTTTCGGAACAATTTTTAACCATCTTGGGCAAGTTAAATCATTGTATACGTTATAGGCATTATCCACTGTATTTTGGCGATCATCTTCACCATGAATAATATAAGTAGGCATTTGAATCTTTTCAGCCATTCCGCGAAGATTATAATGCTCCAGTTTCGCTCTTGCAGCTGGCATGTCTTCCACACCAAAAATATGTTGTAAAATCTTTGCTAAAGGGTGATTGTCAGGTCGTTTTCTCCAAACATCGTTATAATCATAAACAGCTCCCCAAATTGCACACGCTTTAAATCTTGGTTCAAATGCTGCACATCTTGCTGCCATATAGCCACCCATTGATACGGCCATGATCCCAATTCGTTCCGGATCGACATCTAAATTGTCAACGGCCCATTCATATGCAGCTGTTCCCGCAGTATTATAATCATGTCTTGAATGAATATTGTGAAGTCGCAATGCCCCTCCTTGACCAGGTCCATCAAGTGCTAAAAGAGAAATACCTCTTTGATTTAAAAATTGTGCAGGTCCATAGTATAATTCTTCCGCTGTTGAATCTAAGCCACCAAACATGACCATTAATGGTCCTCTTTTTTGTCCAGGTGCTTCAAAGAAATATCCTGGAAGAGATGCTTGTTCAAATGGAACGTTAACAGCCTTTGGTGGAATGTCTAGCAATTCTCCGCCCTTTCTAAAGGAGTCAACCGATTTTAAATAGGTTGGTAGTTTTCGATCATCGTCTGGTTGTAGGAAAAATTCAGCTGTACGGAAATAGTTTGCTGCACGCAAATAGCCTGCACGAGCAGTCTCCTTATGACCTTTATCCATTGCATCATTTGCTGTCGATAATGACTTGTTACCAGCGTTCATCCATTCATTATGAAAACTATCAAAGTCACCGAGCTTCATCCGACCGGCGGCATCTAAAATCTCATTTACTTCACCGCCTCCAAAATAGGATTGGCTAATCATTCTTACTATTTGATAAGACCACATGTAGTTTTCAGGGAAAAAGTGCCACATCTATAAAACATCCTTTCTTTCAATCTGAATCTGTTCAAACTGCTTATCTTTAGGAAATCCATTTGCCACAAAAACAAAAAACAATCTTTAAATCTCGAATATTACTTAATAATTTTCCCGGATTTATCCCATGGCATTTCTCTGCCCCAAGCATCGTTTGGATTTTCTGGAAGGCTCCATCTGTAAGGACCAAAATCAGGTGCAAACACTAAATGTGCTCCTGCATACAACTCAAAACGATTTCCGCCCGGCTCATCAACATAGAAGAAAAAACCTTCGGCTAGAGCATGACGAGTTGGTCCACCCATTGCTAGCTCGTAACCGCTTTCGATAATGTGATCGGCTGCTAATAAAACCTCTTCTCTACTCTCAACTGCGTAACAAACGTGATTGAATCCGCCTGGCTTTCCATTGTGAGATTTTAAGAAAGCAATATCATGAGAAAGATTTGTTACAGAAAGCCAAGCACCGATTTCAGGACTTCCTGGTTCATTTGCATCTAAAAAGATTCCTTCATTATAACGGAATCCGATATTTTGATAGAATTCACGATCTTTTGTCACATCATTACTATGTAGGGTAATGTGATCAATACGACGTGGAGAAATTCCGCGTCCTGGATTTTTTTGCGGACGGTTTTTCCATTTACTTTGAAGTGCTGCAGGTGCTTCATAAACTTCTACATCCCAGAAGATTTCCTCTAAATGACCATCAGGTGACGTAAATTGGTACGCACGACCATGTCCTAAGTCACCTTCAATCCAGCCAATTCCTTGACCCAGCTTTTCAATCTGAGCTGCTGCTTCTTCAAGAGCCGCCGGACTATCAGCACGCCAGCCAATATGACCAAGACCAGGTTCTGCCCCCTCTGTAATCTTTAAACTGTGGTGATAATGTTCACCCCATGCACGGAAATAAACGGAATTCCCCTTTCTCCCTGACTCCTCTAAACCGATAATATTTTTAAAGAAATCTGCTGATTCTTCTAATTTTGGGCTGATTAATTCAACATGAGCTAAATGTGAAAAATAATGTGGATTTTTATACATAACGTAACCCTCCAATAATAAGTTTTTTAAAAGCAGCCTTGTAAAAGCTGTGTATTTAACTTAATTATAAGGAAGGTTATTTTTGAAAACGTTTACTTTTTTATGAAAAATCATACCGATTTTTATCTTTTTCTAAATATTTATATAAATAACGAATGTCATTTTCTTCCACGAATTCATATCCTTCTACCCCCTCTTTTTTCCTTCGAGGAGTTGTAAAAGATGTTGATTGCTTCTTTCGATATTGATGTGGTGTTGTATGAAACGTATCTTTAAATAACTTATGGAATGTGTTTAAGTTAGTAAACCCACACTCCATTGCGATCTGTATGATGGGTAAATCTGTTTCTAATAAATAATAAAGAGCATGTTCGAGCCGAATTCCATTTAAATATTTAAGAAATGTTTGCCCCATATGCTGTTGAAAATATCTAGATAAGTATGGAGGAGTTAACTGCTCGGTTTCTGCTAGTTCTTCTAATGTAAGAGGATGCATGTAATGTTTCTCTATGTAGTCAGTAATTCTGTTCATACGTTCAATATTTTTTTTACTGGTTTGTTTTAATTCATGTTGATTTTTCATCTTGAAGTCCGTAACAAGATGATAGATTGTGTCCAATAGAAGTGAATGAACCTTTAAATCATAGTTTTCCTTTTTTTGTTTTACTGTTAGACATAACTGAGCGAGCAATGTTCGAATTTTATTAAATTGCTGCTGATTTTCATGGAGAAAAGATTGGCATTGAAATCGTTCTTGTTCTATCGTCATATAGCATTTTTTTATAAATGAAATGGGAATTTGAACAATCAATATCGTATTCTCTTCATCTGATTCAACTCCGTGAACTTCATTACTATTAATAAGCAGGAGGTCATTTTCATGTAAGATACAATCTTCTCTTCCAACGTAAACGCGCACCTTCCCCTTTAACACTAATAAAAACTCAATTCGGTCATGCCAATGCATGGCTACGTATTTCACCGTTGTCATTAGTAAGAATACGGGTACTTCTTCGTTTACGACGACGCTTTCGTATGGGTAGTTCATATGACTCCCTCCAATTTCACTTTATCTTTTTAGTGTGATTTTGCGAGATTGAAATATTATTATTTTTTGATAAACATCCATTAACTTTAACACGTTTATAATAGAAGAAGAAGGTACTAAAACTTATTGAAATTTCAAATTCGCAGAAAACTACTCTAAAGTAATGGAGTTAATAGGGCTTTAAATATCTAGCCCTTTTAAAAATACTTTATATTACAAACGAAATGCAGTTATCATTTGTTTTAGGTCGTTAGCTAAACTATTCAATTTTTTTGCTGTAGATGCAACATCTACCATAGAATTACTTGATTCTTCTACTGAAGCCGTAGTTTCTTCTATTCTAGCTGCAGACCCTTCTGAAATAGTCAATACTTCAACTATTGATATATTTATTTTCTCACTACTATTCGCAAGATTTCCAAGGGTAAGAGAGATATTTTTAACATCACTTTCCATAAACTAAAAGAGAATGCTCTATTTACTGAAAGTCCGCCCTGTTGAAGTGATATGATTTTTCCACTATTCACTTCTTTAAATATACAAAATAGTGAGTTGGCCACTAATTCTGTTTCATTTGGTATATTGCTCACAATCATTTCCACCTTTTGTTATTCTGATATTTCTATTACAAACCCAGTTACAAGCATGAGAAGATTGATTTTAGATATTTACAAAAAAATCCCTACCTATAGGTAAGGATTTCTTTTAAACTCCTATAAAAGATTATACAGGTCTGGGCTGTTAGCTTTTCTCACTTAATTCTCGCACAATTTGTGGATGAATCTTATCTATTTTATAAAATGATGTCGCTATAATTTGTAATACTGAAACTAAAATTGGTATAAAGAAATAAAGAAAATTAATTGAATTTACAGCTGACTCTGTAACGTTCTGCGCATCATAGCCTACGAAAGCCAATACATAGCCTACTACTGCCCCCCCGATTGCCATACCTACTTTTGTTGCAAAACTATACCCAGCATATAGAGTACCTTCAGTACGCTTTCCAAATTTCCATTCATTGTAGTCTACTGAGTTAGCAGTCATACTGAACACGGAACCAGCAGATAAAGCATTAAAAAGATTTGCTATAAAATATATGGTAATAAAAAGTACTTGGTTATCAGCAAATAACGGTAAAACTGCAAAGCCCAAAATAAAGGTAATCTGAGAAATTATATTTCCTTTACGAAGTTGAAATTTTTTCAAGTATACCGGCGTTAGAAATGATGATACGAAAACTGCGACGTAAAATAAAGACAATAAAATAGAAATCATCGCTGGATTTTTTAGCACTTGCATACAGTAAAAGATAGTTATTGATACAATTGCTCCAATTTTTATAAACATTAACAGTGAGAAGATAACTGTTGAAACCCAAGGACCATTCTTGAATGCAGTTTTATATGTTTCAAGAATGCTACCTTTCTCCCTAGTTACAGGCTTTTGTTCAACAAAACGTTCTTTACAATTTTTCACTATAACTAAAAAGGAGACACTGCAGATTGTCGCAAAGATAATAGTGGTCCATAAAAAACCTTGTTGCTGATTGCCACCGCCTAAATAACTAACTAAAGGCAGCGTTCCAACTGACACTAATATATTTCCCAGTGCCATCCCACCCATACGAATACTTGATAGTTGATTTTTTTCATTTGAATCTCTAGTCATAAGAGGCATTAAAGCTCCATATGGAATATTTACAACTGAGTATAATAATCCACAAATAATAAATGTTACATAAGCATAGATAATTTTAGTTGTATCCGAACCATTAACTGTCGTAAAAGATAATACATAAAAAACACTCAATGGAATGATCCCGAAAATAATATAAGGTTTTGTGCGTCCCCATTTAGAGTATGTTCGGTCAATAAACCCACCAATAACAGGATCTATAAATGCATCAAGTACTCGTGAAACAAGGAATATAGTCCCCGTAGCAGCAACTGGAATAAAAGCTACGTCTGTATAAAAATAAAGTAAGAAGCTTCCAATAACTCCCCACATTAAATTAGAAGCAAAGTCACCAAAACCATAACTAAATTTTTCCTTAATGCTTAATTTTTCTGTTTCAACTGATATCGCTTGTGTATTCGTAACTTTTTCAATTTCCATTACTATTCCCCCTTTATTTTAAAGGTCAAAGTTAGTTTATTTTTTCAAAAGATTAATAGTATATTATACTTTTAGCTCATACACTCTTTAAAAATATAAGTAGCAACCCCATTTTATATAGATTTTACGTGCCCCTTTTTAGCAATCGCTTACAATAATGTATTAAATATTTCTTGTTTACCTGCTTTAAAACTTTATACTCCTTCCTTAATTACTTTTTACGTATACGCTTACATTCATTTTAAATCCTTTCCCAATCTAGTCCCTCTTTATAATTAACTTAATATATATATAATTCTATCCAAATCTTTAATTAATTTTGGTCAAGTAAGAACTGGTTAATTTTTTTGCTATCATTTTTAACCACTTATCATTATTAGGTTTAATTAGTTATTATTTTAAAAGTTATATCATTACAGGCTATGTTTTTGGGACTTATACATAAAGTTTGATTACCCATGGTTAATATATAGGTGTTTAGAATATTATTCCCTTCTTAAATTAAGAAAAGAAGCATATTTCACTAAAAATGGCCCCAATATTATATCGGGGCCATATAAAACATATAAAATTTGAAAGGGGATTTTCACTAAGTGATTTTTTAATCAAGATTTCAACTGTTTTACTTATACTAATGATTAATAGTTTTTCCATTTTTGTATGCAGCAACCCCAGTCATAGCTTGAGGCGGGTTCTTTCCTTCTAAATCAAGAACTGTCTTAAGAAGAGTTTCAGCCTCTAGCACACTATTTTTTACGATTTGCCTCTCTGGGAATTTAGTATAATCTAATAGAAAATCTCTGAGGATACGAAGGGATTTAGGAGAATTATGAAAAAGCTTTCCTAAAGTCTTAGCAAATCCTACTACGTTATTTGTATAGTTAACTCTCTGATTATCAAATTTTAATAACCCATCATGAAGATCATTTAAATTAGAAAGATCGACACCTGCTAAATATTTTCCCAAGAAATATCCATCCTCAAGTGCCATTCCCGCACCATAGGCTGCATATGGTGAAGTAGGATGGGCTGCATCTCCAAGAATTGTTACACGTCCTTTTGACCAAGCAGATAAAGGATCTCTGTACTTTATAAGCCAGCGGAATAAGTTTTGTGAATTAGTTGCCATAAGAATTTCTGGTACTGGATAAGCAAAGTTTCTTAATTTTTCACTAATATATTTAAGCGGATCACTCGGTTCAGGCTGTTCTTCCGTGCATGGTTCCACGAACCACCATTCAAAACAGTTTTTTTCATTATATACAAGTGGTGAATAACCAAATTGATGTAAATCACTGTGGTTTAAAACAATTTCATTTCTATCTGGTCCTTCTAACTCGGACCAGCCAAGCCATACTGCAATTCCTAAATGTTGTAATTCTGATTCTCCCCAAAGTTGCTTTCGTACTAGAGAATTTACTCCGTCAGCTCCGACTAATAAATCTGCTGTATAAGACTTTCCATCCTCAAAAAGAATGTTCACTCCATCAGCATCCTCTTTATAGGAGATGAATTGATGATCAGTTACAATCATTTCTTCTTGAATCTTGTCTAACAGTCGCTTATAAAGGTCAGAGCGCATGAGACCCGCCATCCACCCTGAGACATTTGCTTTGTTTAATAAATCCTTATCAAATTGTTGTAGAACTCTTTGATGACCATCATACCGTCTAAATCTTTGAGTATCAGTAGTTGCCAAGTCATCTGCATAAATTCCATAACTGCGTAAAATATTAATGCCAATTGCATTAAGAATAATTGCTCCTCCTAGAGGTTTAATCTCTTTATGTCTTTCAAATATTTTAACGTCAAAACCTGCCTGAGTTAGAGCAATACCTGCTGATAATCCACCTGGTCCTGCTCCGATAATAGCTACTTTTTTTCTTGGTTTATTGTTACTTTTACTCACCTATTTCACATCCTTTAAAGTAGTATAAATCATAAATAAAACACCAAATAATCTTAATAAAAAAAGGAATGAATAACCCTCACTTTTTTGTAAGCGTTTTAATTATAATTTTAAACAACTATGATATATTAAACATTCATATTTTTATTATAAAAATTATATTTTTTTAATATTCAGAAATATAAAAAGGGAATGTAGTGAGAAAATTTGCTATTTATTAATCCTATATGCAAATAAGCGAGAGCTAAAATTGCTCCCGCTTTTACTAAAGGAATTTACACTAAAAGAAGTCTTCTCTTATGTGGTTTTGTACCAAAAACTGTATCTATTGATGGAGGTAAATAAGAAGCACTATATAAATAACTTACTTCAATATCATGGTAACCGGGTTCAAGGCCACCTTCCTTAGATACGGTTAAAGTAGCAGGCTCTAACAGTCCCCAATGGACATCTCCAAGCGTTGCCATTTCACTTTGAGTGTAAGTTATACCACTGATAGTCCATTTAATTTGTTCTCCAGAAAATGTTTCTCCATCTACTTTTACCGTTGCTGGGCGTAACTGTGAAAGCCAAAGACCTCTATAATATAAAGACCTAATATTCACTTGGAAACCAATTACTTTTCCATCACTTTCTACGTTTCTAAATCCTCTAGATTGGATACTTTCTTTTTCTAACATGATATATTCCTCCTTACTCTCCTAATATCTTTTTCATCATGATATGATGCTTACGTACTTGCTCAGGAGCTGTTCCTAAAACACCTTTATTAGGCCCTTCATATTCACTTACCATATAACCATCCCATTTATGCTCAACTAACGTATTAAGTATCTTTTCATAAGGAATTGTTACTTCCTCAAACTCATCAGATACCTTAATAAATTTTGCATGGCAACAATAAATATAAGGTAAAAGTGGGATAATATCTTCAACTGGGCTGTGTTCAGATTCTGGCATGATGAAATCATCAGGACCCCATTCATCCTTCGGTAATCGTTCTGTTTGAAACACACCAAAGTCCATACATAAACCAAAATGTTTTGTTCCTGTCTTTTTGATGAATTCAACATAATCATCAACCATTTTTGATTTTAGTAGTGTCGGTGGATGTATTTCTGGACACATAACAACATCATACTTTTCAGCCATAGGCAGTGCCTTTGCAATAAATTCTGACCAATTTTCTACGGGTGTTAGAGTTTCATCAATTACCCCTAATTTTGTTCGAAGAACCTTAAACCCTAGCCGATTAGCAAGTTTAAAATCTTGTATTAGCATATTGTAAGATTCTTCAGTTGTAAGCTGTCTTCCCTCAAACAAACGAGAATCTACCCAATGACCATATTCAGCAGGCACGATATCATATTTCTCAATTAATTTATCCCATTTTTCAAGCCATTCATTACTTGGATTTGGATATCCTTCGATATGTGCGTTTGCAAGAATTTCTAATCCTCTAGCACCCATATCATTCATTTCTTTAAACATATCTTCTAAATCCATCGTTACACCAAATTCCGCGGCATAACTATAAAGAGAAACCCCTCTTTTTGGTTTTCCAACCTTATTTAATTCAGTACTCATATTTCTTCTCCCTTCTGACTCTCTTTTTACTATTACTATCTGAAGTTTAAAAGTTTAAAACTATGGCTTTCGCTTTAGTACTTAACGATATGCTACTATTTTCTACCTTTTAACGTCTGATTACTTGATTTTAAAACTCATATCCTATTTATTCTCTTTATTAAAACTTTATAACTTCACCAGTTTCAGCTGATTTATAAATGGCTTCCAAGATTTGTGTAACGACAAGTGCTTGCTCTGGCTTAACTACTGGTTCAGTATCATTTAAAATACAATCAATCCATTGCGTTGCTTCAGCATCACGTTGTTCTAAGGTAGCACCTGCAAACCCAAATACTCCACCAGCATCTGAAGGCTGTGATTCCACTAGTTGGTTATACTCAGCCTTGTTGAACACTGTATATCCCTGATCCATAAAAGCTTTACCAAACATTTCAGCTCCGCCTTCTGTTCCACAAAGTGTCACTTGAGCTTCTTTCGGATTAATCATATTTAATGCCCATGCCGCTTCTAAATAGATTGTTGCACCATTTTCCATCTTAATAAAACCAAAAGCAGAGTCTTCTGTTTCAAAGGTATCTGGATCCCAAGGTCCAAACATATTCCCCTCAGGTTTATCTTTTAATTTCTGATAAGTTGATCCAAACACACTCTTTGGTTTGTAGTTATCCATGAACCATAATGTTAAGTCTAATGCATGAGTACCGATATCGATTAATGGACCCCCACCTTGTTTTTCTTTATCTGGGAAAACTCCCCAAGTTGGTACACCACGACGTCTAACAGCATGTGCCTTTGCCATATAAATGTCACCAAGTCTATTTTCCTGACAAGCTTGATAAGTAGCTAATGAATCTGCTCGAAAACGATTTTGATAACCGACCGTTAACTTTTTACCAGTCCTTTTTGCAGCATCTAACATTTTCTTTCCTTCTTCATAGTTAATAGCCATTGGTTTTTCACACATAACATGCTTTCCCGCTTCTAAGGAGTCAACAGTAATATAAGAATGTGAAATATTTGGAGTTAGTACATGAATAACATCGATACTGTTATCTTTTAATAATTCTTTGTAATCTTCACATACAAATGCATCATCTGTTCCATATTCTTTAGCAGCTTGTTCAGCTCTTTCCAACTCAATGTCACAAAAAGCTACTAATTCCACTTTATCCTTTAGTTTTGCTAGAGCTGGAAGGTGTTTTTGATTAGCTATCCCGCCACATCCAATAATACCTATTTTTAATTTTTTCATTTTAGTTCCTCCTCTATTACAAGATCAGTTGATCTTAATAGGTTTTTAATGTTTTCGCTTACATTATTATCATACAGCTTATTGATTTCCTTTCCCTCTCATTATTTATCTTTGAAGTTGTAGATTTTCGTCATAACTATAGAAGATTTTTAATAGATAGTAATAAGGATAAATATTTATATGTTATTTTTAACCTCCGGATAAAATGCATAAAAAGTTTCTTAAAAAGTATTCAAACAAGTATGTACACTATTCACAAAAAAAAAGAGGTCAAAAATCCTCTAGTGATTTTTAACCTCTTTTACTTTTACTCAAATAATAAATTTAATTCAAATAATCTTATCTCGTGTGGATTAAGTTTTCCTTTTAATTCGATTCTATTATCTTCTACTAGATTATGCTTTACATTCATACTAGGTATACAAATTTCTTTTAAGTATTTTATTTCATCAGGCTTCATGTCTTCCACTCCACCAAACTTCAACCATTCATCAAGTACACTACCATGTTTCCTGTTTAATTTTATTTCTTTTATACGGTATTTTCCATTTTTAATGCCTTGTATTTCTACTGAAAGATCTAAAAGATCAGTATCCTCAAAGATATCATTTTGCTGTTTTATTCCCATACTGCCTTCTGGATGTAGATAATAGGAAAAATCGAAATGTTTATAGTTAAAACATAATAATTGATATCGATCACCGGACTTTTTAGTAACAACATAGTTTTCACCCTTAGAAACAAGAATCTCACCCAATTGTTTTAAAAGGACAAAGGCATGATAACTAGGTTTTTTTATCCCATTCTTTGTTAATAGTCCTGCTCCCCCATAAAGAAAATTCTTTGAATCTCTGTAATCACTAAATAAATCAGATGTTAACCAGTAACCAATCATGTTAATTTTATGTTGAGCTAAGTTATCAATAATATTCTTAACTAAATAGGTTGCTTTATAACAACTATCATTTAAAAAATTGCGGTTGGAAATCGATAGATTCCACTCGGTAACATTTAATTCTAATTCTTCCATTTCAGCCATTATTAACGATTTCTTTACTTGATTTAGCTTTTGGTTAATATAGTTAGGATTAGAGGATTGAAGGTTTCTTATAGGGATATGATTTTTATCCGTTTCAAGCTCAATTGGATATAAATAAATTGAGAGAAAGTCTGGCTGTATCTTTTCTTTTTTCCATTGCATTAGAAGCAAATCAAGTTTATCTCCTTCTAAATTCATACTCAGACCACACCCACCAACCTTTGCAGAAGGAACAAGTTCGTTAGCAATTTTTTTAAACATGCTAAATACTTTATAATACTCTTCAAACTGGTTAGGTTCTTTTAATATATTATTATTTATATTCTCCAAAAATTCCCTTCTACCTTGTTCACCCGGAACTACAAAATTCATGTTCGGCCTCCAAATTTCGAAGTACCATGTTTCAACTTCCTCAATTCCAAAACGATCAACACATTGTAATAAAAAAGCACGAGCTATATTTCCCCACTCTTCTAATGTTTTGTTGCTGATTGTTTGAATAATAAAAGAATCTTCTATTGTCTTTGATAATATCTTTGGTTTAGGACCTAGTTCAATAAAGGGTTTTAAATTATTTTTAACTAAGAAATCTAAAAGCTTATTAGTGTTTGTAAAATTATAACTTACTTTATCCTCTGACCGATCTTCAACAAGCATATCATCCCCAAATATCCCCCAAAACCTCGCATATTTAAATCCTAGTTCATTTTGAAGAAAGATAATTTGTTCTTGCATATCAGAATTTAATAAATCTTTTGCATACCCAACATTAATCAATTTATTCCAATACTTCATAAAAGCATTCATCTTACCCATTTTTATAATCTGCTTTTGTTCCTTTGCTGGAGTTTCTACTTTTGCTTGGATAGGTGCTTTGGGAATATTTTCAAGATATTGCTCGAGTTCTACTAAAGCAGCTCTAGTGTCTTGGTTATCTTCCTGAGAATCAACTTCTACTTTATCAAGAGTGTTTTTCTTTCTATAATCTAATGGTTTTTGTTTATAGTATTCTTTAAATACACGGTTAAATGCCGATAAATTAGGAAAACCATTATCTAGAGCTACCCTGGTAAGCGGTTTCACAGAATTTGTTAATTCATTAACAGCATGAGCCAGACGAACTTCGTTTAAATATTGTGAGAAAGTTTTTCCTGTTCGTTTTTTGAAAAATTTAGACAAATATGGACTAGAGATGAAATGCGTACTTGCAACTTCATCTAAAGTAAGTGGTTCCGAGAAATTAACCTGAATATATTCCAAAATATCGGTTAATCTATCATTTTGTCCTTTGGTACTCATTTGATTTTCGAATTCTAAATGCTCTTTATTCTTCAAAAGTCTTGAAGTGAGGATTGAACTTAATTTATATGCTTTTTCTAATATTTCTAGTTCTGCATTATTTTGTTTTCTTTTTATATAAATCTGTAATAACTCTTCTATCGTAGACTTTATTTCCTGACTTAAGTAACCATGATTATTGATTTCTCTGTGGAATACTAGGCTTCTCTGTGTTAAATGGGAACTTAATTCTGTATAGTTTAGATGTATAATAACAAACAAGTTATCCTTATCTGATTGGAATGAATGAAATTCGTTAGAGTTAATTAATAGAATATCAGATTGACTCATTTGATATTGTTCATTACTAATTTTCACTTGTAATTGACCCTTTATAACATAAACTAATTCTATGTCTCTATGTGCATGTTCCAAACTAGTTTGATTGCTTATTACTGATAAAGTAATGAGATTAGAATCATTTGAAGATTGGAAAGCTTGTTTATTAGTCACTTCATTCCCTCCTCCAAAAGCAAAACTTAATTATCAACTAATATATCATATTATTTTTCCTTTCAATAGTAACTCTCTCAATATAACCATATGTACTAGGTTAATATCAGTTAACTAATTAAGTTTTGTATTATCAGCAAATTATTGTCTCTTGTACTTAAATACATTCTTTACTGTTTCTGAATTCTTACTAGTGATGCAGCACCTATTATACCTGCATCATTTCCAAGTTGGGCAAGCTTTATTTTTGTACTAGTTCTAACATGCGGAAATGCAAACTTTTGAAAATAGCTCTCTACTCCTTTCAGCAGCATTTCTCCAGCAGACGATACTCCACCCCCAATAACTATTCCTTCTGGGTTTAATATGTTGGCAATACTCCCGCACGCTAGTCCTAACTTTGCATCCATTACATAAAAGTAATACAGGTGATCAAAACCACCTGTATATTTGGTATATTTCTATTTATCAAACAAATAATATAAGAAATTTCGATTATTATTTAAAAATTATACTAAATATTGCCCTAAATAATTTTTACTTATTATTATCGAATCTTTTTTGGACTTTAGCGAATCCTCGAAAGCCTTGTCTTCTACTTCAATCACTGCATATCCGAAGTATCTTATATCTGTTAAAGCGGATACATATTTACCCCAATTCACATCACCAAGACCAGGTAATTTAGGTGAGATATATTCAAGTGGTGTGGCCATAACTCCAACATCATTTAACTTATCTTTATACACTTTTATATCTTTAAAGTGTATATGGAAGATACGATCTTTGAATTCATATATAGGCTTTAGATAATCCATTTGTTGCCAAACAAAATGAGAGGGATCATAGTTTAAACCAAAGTTTTTATTTGGTATGATTTCAAATACTCGACGGAATATAGCCGGTGTCGTCATTAGGTTTTGTCCTCCCGGCCACTCGTCGTTTGTAAATAACATAGGGCAATTTTCAATAGCAATTTTGACACCAAGCTCTTCAGCAAAATCAATAATGGGCTTCCATACTTCTTCCATGATTACTAGATTTTCCTCGACTGTTTTCTTTTGATTTCTCCCAATGAATGTATTGACCAGGTTCACATCAAGCTTTTTTGCTGCCTCAATACACTTCTTGATATGAGCAACATAGTATTCGCTTCTTTCTTTATCCTCATCAAGAGCATTTGGATAATAAGCAATTGCGGAAATTTTTATGCCCTTAGCTTCTGTATAGTTTGTGATGTAATCAACATCTAAGTTATCAACATCAATATGTGTTACTCCTGCATATTTGCGAACAGCTTTACCTCTCGGCCATGCACATAATTCAACACAAGTAAAACCATTTTCTGCTGCAAAATCAATGACTTCTTCAAACGTACAACCATCTAGAATTGCACTGTTAAATCCTAGTTTCATAAATTCATTCTCCTTTTTTTGCTAAAAACTTATTTTAAATTTACATTTTCTGAAACCCTACCCTATTTTCATGATAATCTTTCTACCTTTTCTTAAATAAGAAAAGGTTAATTAGTCTATCTAATTCAACGCTAATAGAAATTGTTTTGGAATGATTCATACCATATTCGCAACCTGTTTTAATCATCTCGTTCCTTTTGAATTCAATTTTTTCTTTTAAACTAGTAATAGTTAGCATGATAATAATTTAAGGTTCCCTCTGTTTTTTTCAAAAAATACTGGTTCATGCTTACTTGCAGATAAGTAAAAGTGGTCGATGATATTCATCATATAAACACCATGTTCAGCAGGTGCTAGTAACTCATCCTCGGAAAGAATACAGTTTGTAAAATGCTCAAACTCATTCATCAACTTTATATTTGGATTAAGATTTGGAGAAAGATCAATACACGTATCAAGTAACTCCGAATGTATTTTTAGTTCTCCATTTATGATACTTGCGCCACCTTTTGTACCTAATAACTCAACGAATGTTTGATCTTTTTCAATATTTGAAGCCCAGCTGAATTCAAAATTCACCGTTGCTCCATCCTTAAGTCCAATGAATCCTGTTGCACTATCTTCTACGTTAAAAATACCGTTTGGATTTCCTATATAGCCATTACGATTTCGAGTTGTTGTATGTGCAAAATTTTGATAGGTAGCTCCAGTGACATAAGATGGCTCAGGCATTCCCATTAAAAACAGTGCTAAATCAAGATAATGCACGCCAAGGTCGATCATAACTCCCCCGCCAGCAATATCCTTATTTGTAAACCAAGTTCCTCTTCCAGGAATACCACTTCGTCTGACCCACCCTGCTTTGGCCTTATAAATATCCCCTAAGTAGCCTGCATCAATTATTTTCTTTAAATAAACCGCTTCGTTTGTAAATCGGTTATTTAACCCGACCATTAATTTTTTACCTGATTTGTTCTTCGCATCACCAATTCTTTGAGCTTCCACAGCATTAATGGCTAATGGCTTTTCACAATGGACATTTACGCCATTTATTAAGGCAAAAATCGCAATGTCAGCGTGTAAAGAATTAGGTGTACACACACTGACCAGGTCTAAATCTTCCGAGTTAATCATATCTTTATAGCTTTTATACACTTTATCAATCTTATACTTTTCTGCTATTTTCTCAGCATTTTCAATATTCACATCACATATAGCAACTAGTTCAACATTAGGAAGACTTAAGTAATTACTTAGATGTTTTTTTTCAGCGTTACTACCAGCACCAATTAATCCGTATCTTAGTTTTTTGTTCATACTACTTACTCCTCCTCCATTTTAGAATATTAATTTCTTCATATAATCAATTGTATAGTCAATTCCTTTTTGCCCAAGTTCCCCCGACCACACGGGTGAATGAGGTTCAATACTTAATCCACCTGTATAGCCCTTCACTCTTAATAACGATATAAATGTTTTCCAATCCGTTTGGTCTAAGCCTGCTGGTGGATCATCTATTCTTTGACCGTTAATCATTAATGAACCTTTTAAATGAACATGGTTAAATCTGTCTCCCCAATCTAATGTTTCCTGTAAATAATCTCCACCAAAATAACGACTGTGTGATGGATCAAATTTGATACCTAAATCCTTTAAATGACCGTGAATGATTTTCCAAGCTTCTGGATTATGAACAAAATTTACTTTTCTACAATTGTAGGATGAGATGTTTACTCCCTTTGGCTTAGCGTAATCAATTAAAAGTGAGAAAAAGTGGATAGCTGCAGAACAATTTTCATAGTAAGATAGATTCTCTACATAATTACAGCCGCTTACAAAATTTGAACAACCTAATTCACTTGCAACATCAATTAACTTAAAACATTTTTCTAACTCTTTTTCTATGACATGACCTTGTTGATCAATACGAATGGACTTCCATCTACCAATAGAACCAATCTTGGTTTCATATTTGTTTTTCCATTGATTTAAGTTATGGCGGTTACAATAGAACTCTTCTACATCATTTCCTTCATTTATACATAACTCTATAAAGTCTAATTCTTTTTGCTTTGCTTGCTGAAAACTTTCTTCCGTTGGTTTTGCGATGATTCCAAGTTGCATCATTTTAAAACCCCTTCCTGAATAATGTCCTATAATTTGTTATTTACTTTACTAATAAAATTTTAATATTTTATTAGAGTTTTTTCTTTGCGCCTCTTAATCAATTACTTGTTAATTCTTTATTTATATTTCCTTCACTTTGTTCGAACAAAAAAAGAGGTTAAAAATCAACATATGATCTTTAACCTCCAACACTCACGCTCACCATACCATTCAAACTACCTGACCTCATGGGGTTCGTCAAAAACACTTCCATAATTATGGTTTAATCTAAGTTCTTTTCCTCTGTACTTACCATTTGGTATACCCTGAAATTCCAAGATAGGTTTATAACAGCATTATTTCAGACATATCTTGTTGCTTATTAATCCCTATATTCGCCTCTGGGTGCAGATAGTAAGAGTAGTAAAAATGCTTATAATTATAACACAGCACCTGGTAACGGTTCCCAGGACAACACCCTTTTAGTAAAAAGCCCAAAAATAAAAACTAGCCTCTTGTCCTGAGACTAAGAAGCTAGTTTTTATTCGTTTATTAACCTTTCAATTTCTTTAATAGAACAATCAATATCTTTGAGTTTTCTTCAGAAATTGATTTTCCAGTTTGAGCTTTTAATTGATTTTCATAAGCGTTTAGTTGGCCATTCATTGCCTGTTGATTGCCTTTTGCTTCTAAAGATTTCGCAGCTTGAAGCTTTTTCACTAGGGCGTTAGCTATTCCTACTTTCGTTACCATCGTCTCTGTTAAGCGACCTAAACTATCAAAATCAACTGTGACTGTAAATTCGATTACTGCTATTGCCGTATTACCTGCTTTGTCTGTCGCTGTAGCCGTAAATTTATTGATTCCTAGCTCAAATTCATAAGCTGGTCCCTCAATATTTTCACATTCTTTTGAAGCGATACCAGACAAATCATCGGTGATGTTACAAGTAATCTTAATATTTGAATCAACGGTATATGTTTCTTGATAGCCATTAAATTCGATTACTGGTGGTGTTGTATCCTTTGGCTTCTCGACAGTTACTTCACTCACAGCCATTAAACCACCATCGACTGTTGTTACAGTGATTTTTGCTTTCCCTTCTTTTAGGGCCGTAACTTTTCCATTTTCGTCAACGGTTGCAACTTCTTCATTATTACTAGACCATATAACCGCTTTATTGACTGCATCATTAGGTGTAACCGTTGCAAGCAGTGTTCCTGTTTTACCTTCTGACAACGTGAATGTTTCCTGTTCAAGTGTTACACTTGTTGGATGTTGTTCAGCGCTTGGAACTTTAACTGTCGGAACTGTTTTTAGTAAGGCTTCATGTTCGGCTTTGGTTACTGGAAGTACTGTTCCATGACGTGGTCGTGCCGGTAAATCATAGTTTTCAGACACTTTCCATTCACCTGACTGCAGGTCCGTTGTTTCAAATGGAACATATCCTCTACCACCGAACTCGTCAATGAACATATACCATTTTTCTTCTGTATTTGATTTAAAGATCGTTGGACCTTCACCTTGACCAATTGAGCCTTTACCAATTCCCTCTTTAATAAGCTTGAAGTTAGGATCAAGGACTGAGTTTCCTACCTCTTGGAAGATAAACTTACCGTTTGGTGAAGATGATGTATTGCCTCTTTCATCTTTTGATAATCGATAAATTTTATCATCATGTTCAATCATTGTTGTATCAATAACTGAGTAACCTAGATCAATATAAACTTCAGGTTCTGTAAATGTATAGAAATCTCTTGTTTTACTGTACATCATTTTATTATAAGTTGAGCCACTATGATCGGCATTGTCATAGAGTTTCGATGCCCAGAAAACAATGTACTCACCTGTTGTATCATCGTAGAAGATTTCAGGTGCCCATGTATTTCCTGCCTCTGGTGGAGCTACTTCTACCATTCTTTGCTCAGACCAATTAATCAAATCTGTGGATTCCCACACCATAATCGATCGACTGCCTAATCTTTGGGCTCTGTCCCAATTCCAATCTCCATTAACTTTTAGATCTGTTGCAATTAAATAGAATTTATCACCTTCAGGAGAACGAATGATAAACGGATCTCTAAGTCCCTTTTCTCCTAATTTAGATGTGATGGCTGGTGCTCCATTGTTTAACTCATTCCATTTAAGTGGATTATTGCCTTCACTTAAAGCGAAATAAATTTGTTCACCATTTGTGTAGCCTTCGCCTGTAAAGTAACTAAAGACATAACCTTCATAGTCTTGTTTTTGCGGCATTTCTTTCACATTTGCTAAAAATGCTTTTGTAATGGTTTCTTTATTTAATGTGATTGTTGCCGTTAATTTCACATTTTTATTTCCTTCTCCATGTGCCGGGCGTTTTACTTCACCAGTTGCTGTAATCATCTTTGAATCACTAGATTTCCAAGTAATCTTTGATCCATTCTCACCAGATGTCGGTAATGTAAGATTACCGCGAACATCATGAATGTTATGAACCTTTAATGCTTCTGCGTCTGTTCGTACTGCGACTGAATCGTGTGGTTTCTTTACTACAGTAACAGTAAACTCTTTTGTTGCCTCATTTTTACCATCTGTAATCGTCGCTACAATCTTAACTATTTTGTCTCCATCTTCATATGAAGGTCTGGAAACTTTTCCTTCATTCGTAATGATCTCTTGATTTTTTGATTCCCAAGTGATTGAAGTCCCATTTGCTCCTGTCTTAGGAAATACTAAATCTGACGTGATTTTATCTTTGTTTTCATTCTTATTAATAATTGTTGAGTAATCTAATTGTTTGATCGCATTTTGAAGAAGTAAACCTTCCATTTTAGCAACTTTTTCATCTGCTTTTTCTCTTAGTTCACTAACTTCTGTAGCTGTTAAGGCTCCATTATAGATTTCAAAGTCTGCAATCATTCCTCCAAAATATGGATCAGACGAATAGAATGATCGGCCAATGAAACCACTTCTTCCGTTCGCATTATTAATCTGTGCTAATGTGTATCCATTTGTTGAACCCGATGCTACTTCAACACCATTAACATACAATTTTAACGTCTTATCTTTGCCTGACATAACAGCTGTAACCAGTTTCCATTCATGTGACTTTAATGAACCAGTTGTCGCATTTGCTGCGGCTTCATTACTCCAGCTTGCTGTTGCAATTCCGACTCGAGCCGAACGATCACCCGAATTTCGTTTTGGTGTTGCAAATAGATATTTATTGCTATCCTGACCTAAAGCAAATAACCATTCAGCCTCGTTTTTACCATCCCAATTCACTAAAGATGAAACGGTTACACTTTCTAACCCATTTAACACACCTTGAGGCATTTCAATATAAGAGCTTGTAGAGCCGCCTTTAAAATTGATAACCCCAGCTTCTTCCCCTTTAATAACTTCAGCGTTTTGAGGGTTGACAAGCTTACCATCAAAAGCACCTGTTTGATCTAATACTTTCGTGTCTTCCACTTTACTCATATCGTAGTCAAGAATTAACTTCGTTTCTTCCGGTTCCTCTTCAGGTGGCGTTGAAACCTCTTCATCTGCTAAACTAGTAATTTCTTTAGCATTCAGGGCTCGGTTGTAAATTTTAAAGTCATCAAACTTACCCTTAAAAAGACCGTGATTGTTATTGCTTGATTTACCTAGGTAGTTCATTGTTGTTTCTAATAGCATTCTAGGCTCTACATTATATGTTGTGCTTTTTGAAACTTCTTTTCCATCCACATATAAAACAGCATCAAATCCTTCAATTGTCATCGCTACATGATGCCATGAACTAGCAGAAAGCATTGGCGCTCTCACAGCATATTTATACGAGCTTCCTAAAAGAGAATGTTGATTGGCAAACTTTTCGGTGAAAGGAGTCACAATAGCAAATTCCAAGTTACCTGTATCACCTTGTGTACTTAAATACATCGTATTGCGGTTTGCAACTCTTCCTGTATTAGAAGAAAAGTCAAAAATTCGTTGATTCGCTTGATCACCTTCAACTTTTACCCAAGTAGACATTGTCATACTTTCTAGATTAAGATCTTTAATGACATTTTGCGGAAGTTCAACATATCCTGTACTTCCATCTAAGTCTACTGCTCCAGAAGATTTCCCAACTGTGTCAGTTTTATCAATCTTAGATCCACCAACTAATTTTGCATCAAACCCATTATTGGAAACATCTTTAACTGTTGTTCCATTAATGTCTTCTTCATCAAATGTATAATGTACAACTGGCTCAACAGATTTCTCAGGTCCAGGCATACTATATTTTTTTTGAAGGGCATTATATTCCTCATTCGTGATTGGAATAACGGTTCCATGTCGCGGACCCGGTGGTAGTGCATATTCAGACTCGGGAAGTAAATTGTTCACAAATTGTGTACCATCTTCCAAGTCTGTCGACCAACGCACATGATATGGCCAAGAATCTAAGAACATATACCATTTATCTTCATGGATGTCTTTAAAAATGGTTTGTCCTTCGTTGTTCCCTTGGTGACCGATTAGGCCTCTGTTTCCATCTTTTGTTCCAGGGATCACATCGTATTGGAATCCATTTTCCTTAATACCATCTTTGTCATTGAAAAGATCTGTTGCTTTTTCATAATACACTCTGTAATTGACTTCAGATTTTGTAAATCGATAAAATGTCCCATCATTTTCGATAAAGCTGGTGTCAATCGTAGGGAAACCTTCATCAATAAATACTTTAGGTTCTGAGAACGTATGGAAGTCTCTTGTTGTCGCGTAATACATGACATTGTACTGTCCTGTTGGTCTTCCATTTGGATAATTCCCATAAGTTTCTTCGTTTTTCATTGAAGAAGCCCAGAATACAACGTATTCACCAGATTTCTCATCATAAATAGCCTCAGGTGCCCAAGTGTTTCCACCCGTTTTAGGAGCCACCTCTACCATTCGCTGTTCGCTCCAGTTAACAAGATCATCCGATTCCCAAATCATTAGGGAGTGACTTCCTGTGATTTGTGCTTGGTCAAAGTTTGTACTTTCACCCATCTTCAAGTCAGTTGCTAGCATATAAAATTTATCTCCCTCAGGAGAACGAATGACAAATGGATCTCTTAGTCCTTTTTCACCCATAGTTGATTGAATAATCGATTGACCGTTATTTAATGAACGCCATTTTAATGGATCTTCTGCTGTTGCGAAAGAAATTTCCTCTCCACCTTCGTATTCCCCAGTGAAATATGAGAAGAAGTAGGCATCATATGTTAATTTGCCAGGATCTTTTATTACGTTATGCTTAAACGTTTTTGTTGTTTTAGCATTCCCTTTTGAGATGGTTGCCGTTAATGTCACTTCTGTATCAGCTTCTGGTCTTGTTACCCAGCCAAGCATTTTATTATGATCAGCTGCCTCAGCTGACCCTTTTACAATTTGCGGGTTTGATGATTCCCAGGTAATTGTGCTTCCTTCTATGCCTGATACCGGTAAAGTTATATTCCCTTTCACGTTATCTGTGTTAGTAAGTACTAAGTTTGATGCGTCTAAGTCTACTACTTGATCATCAGAATACTCTTTTAAAACGGTTACAACAAACTTTTTCACTTTTTCAGCTCCTTCATAGGAGATGGTAGCAGTTAACTCCACTTCTACATCTGTTTCTGTTTTAGCAGGACGAGTAACTTTCCCGTCATTCGCAATGACTTCAGTGTTACTTGAACTCCAAGTAAGTTCTACACCATGTTTACCTTTTGACGGAAGTGCGATATTACTTGTTATTTTATCTACTTGATCATCACTATCTAAATATTCAGTGATATCTAGAGATTCTGCTGCATCATTGATAACTAGTTGATTGATTTTATCAATTTTACTAGATGTTTCTGTATATAAATCCGCTACCTGTGTTTCTGAAAGTGAACCATTATATACACGGAAATCACCTATCATTCCTTTAAAAAATGGATCATTTTTAAAGATGGATTTTCCAATAAAGCCTGAGAAGCTAGCTGAAGGATCGATAATCTCTGCCAGTTTCTTTCCACCCGCTGAGCCTGAAGCTACCTTTTTTCCATTTACGAATAATGTAATTGTATCAGATTTTTCAGAGAAAACGACGGTAGCTACTTCCCATTCAGCCGCTCTCATAGTCGATGTTGCCTTTACAAGTGATTCATTTCTCCATCCGGCCTTAGAAATCCCTGTTGCAGCTACATCTCCTGAACCATGTCTTGGCGTAACAAAGAAATATTTATTGCCGTTTTCAGCATCATCTGTTTCAGCCCCTAATCCAAAAACCCAACGATTTGCACCGTCATTCGTCCAATTCACAAGAGTGGAAATCGTAACTTCTTGTAAACCAGTTAATAAATCTGAGCCATCTTCACCTTTTGGGATCTCAATATATCCACTTTTTGATGTTGAACTTCCCCCATTAAAGGAAACATATCCAACTTCATCATTTTTAACCAATTGTCCATTTTCTGGGTTTTTAAATATTCCATCAAACGCTTTTTCATTCCCTGATACATCATTCAGTGTCATTTGATCACCATTTTTACTACTCGATTTCATATCATAATGAAGAATCAGTTCAGGAGTTGCTGAGCTCTGCTCTTCTGCAAATAATGATTGCGGTATTAATCCTGAAAAAAGATTAAACATCATAATTGTTAATAAACAAATCGAGAGCTTTTTCCTTTTTGACATTTTTTCACTCCTCGATATTTATTTCTCCATCGCATCACAATGTTCCTTTAATGGGAGGATATTGTTGTTTGACCCGCTTTGCTTCTGGCAACGATTACCCGTTGTAATACGATAAATAATAATAACAATGCTCCAATTGCAATTTTTGTCCACCAAGAACTTAACGTTCCTTCAAAGACAATAACTGTTTGAATAATACCTAAAATAAGGACACCTACGACACTTCCAGCTACATACCCGGCACCTCCTGTAAGTAAGGTACCACCAATTACAACAGCGGCAATTGTATCAAGCTCTAAACCATTTGCATGCAGTCCATAACCTGATAACATGTAGAAAGTGAAAATTAACCCAGCAAGTGATGAGCAAAATCCACTAACTGTATAAATTAAAATTTTTGTTTCCCCAACAGGTAATCCCATTAATAAGGCAGATTGTTCACTTCCACCTAAGGCATATACATTACGTCCAAATTTCGAGTAATGAGCAACAAAAATAGCAGCAATCACCACTAACATCGCAATGATGACACTAATGGAAATAAAATTCCCGCCACCGACTGAGATTCGGGTACTAGCCATAAAATTAAAAAATTCATGGTTGATTGTGATCGATTCAACACTAATGAGATAGCATAAGCCTCTTGCCAAGAACATCCCTGCAAGTGTCACGATAAACGGTTGTAAGTTAAAGAAATGAATCAGGCAGCCCATACAGAAGCCAAGGATTGTTCCAACAAGTAAACTAATCGGTATCACAAGAACTGGAGAAAGTTGAGCATTCATTGTCAGGCTTGCTGCCACCATGCTTGTTAACGCAATGATCGAACCGACTGAAAGATCGATTCCTCCTGATAAAATCACGAATGTCATCCCTACTGCAACAACAATCAAGAATGCGTTATCAATAAACAAATTCAGAAATACTTGTGTAGAAAAAAATCCAGTATATCTGAACGAGCCAAATATGAACATCATAATAAATAACAGAATTGTTGCTGTTAAGGGGAGATGTTTCGAATCTATCTGTAACCTTTTCGTCATGATACCGACACTCCCTCACTTTTTTCTTTTGCCTTTTTCACTGAAAAAACACTGAATACTTTTTTTCTAAATTCAGGAGATTGTAATAAGCAAACAATTAAGACAACAACTGCTTTTACGACAAGGTTTATTTCTGGTGCAATTCCAATTGAGTAAATGGTTGTCGTTAAACTTTGAATGATAAGGGCACCTATCACTGTTCCCATTAAGTAAAATCTTCCGCCATTCAGTGATGTACCACCAATTACGACCGCTAATATGGCATCAAGCTCATACCATAACCCAGCATTATTACCATCTGCACTCGCTACATTGGAGCTTAGAATTAGACCACCAATCCCTGCACAAAGTCCAGAAAACACATAAACCATTAATAAAATATTTTTAGAGTTAATACCTGATAGCCTACTAGCTTCAGGATTCGTTCCAACCGATTCAATAAATAATCCTAAAGCGGTTTTTCTTGTTAATAGCGACGCAATGATCAACACGACTGCTACGATAAAAATGGAAAAAGGAAGCATAAGCCAATATCCTCCACCGATAAAGGTGTATGGATCATAATAGACTGTCATGATTTGACCATCAGTAATTAATTGGGCAATACCTCGTCCAGCCACCATCAATATCAATGTGGCAACAATTGGTTGAACACCAATTCTCGAAACAAGCACACCATTCCATATTCCCGTTAAAATAGAGATTCCAATAACCAATCCAATTGCAGTAAATAAAGGGAGTAAGCTATCGCCTTTTGCCCCACTTACGGTCATGGCACCAACTGCACCAGCCATCGCAATAACTGAACCAACCCCTAAATCAACTCCTTTTGTTGCAATAACTAGAGTCATGCCAATTGAAACTAATAACAGTGGAGCTCCTCTATTAAGAATATCTATTAAACTACCAGTTAAATATCCGTTCCTCACTTCAATCGAAAAGAAGCTTTTATCAAAGAACAGATTGATGAATAAGATGATGAGTAAAACGACGATTGGCCAAAATAATTTTGATTTCATCATGTCACACCTCCAGCCATTGCTTTCATAATATCTTTTTGGGTAATTTGTTGATTATTTTCTATCTCTGAAACCTTTTTGTGATCTCGTAGAACAGCAATTTTTCGACAAGTTCGCAATACCTCTTCTATTTCAGATGAGACAAATAAAATGGACATCCCTTCTTTACTAAGTGAAACCATAAGCTTTTGAATTTCTGCTTTTGCACCTACATCAATACCTCTTGTTGGCTCATCTAAAATGAGTAAATTAGGATTCGTAATCAGCCATCTGGCAAGCAAGACTTTTTGTTGGTTCCCACCGCTCAAATTTTTGATTAACTGCTCGGGATTTGGCGGATTGATGTTTAGTAGTTTGATATATTCATCTGCCATTTCAATTTGTCTTTTCTTTGGGATATACCTAAACCACCCTTGTATTCCTTGCATCGCTAGAATCATATTTTCTCTTATTGTGAGGTCTGCAATAATCCCTTCTGTTTTACGGTTTTCGGAACAAAAAGCGATTTTCTTTGAAATAGCTTGTTTCGGGGATGTAAGATTGGCTTTGCTTCCGTTTATCTTAAATTCACCTGTATCTGCTTTATCTGCTCCAAACAATAACCTTGCCAACTCTGTTCTCCCTGAACCAAGAAGTCCGGCAAGGCCTACAATTTCTCCTTCATGGATTTCGAGATCAAAAGGAGCAATTTTCCCTTTCTTCGATACTTCTTTTCCTTCTAAAAAGAGCTTTTTCTTTTCATTTGAATGATTGGCTGTTGTGTGTTCATTGCTCTTAAGCTCGTTTAGGTCTTTTCCAATCATTTTAGAAACTAATTCAAGTCTCTCAATTTCATTTGTCATATATTCACCGATCCATTGGCCATTCCTTAAAACGGTTAATCGATCTGTTATTTCATAAATTTGGTCAAGGAAGTGACTGACAAACACAATAGCTAAACCATCTTGTTTCAATTTCCGAATAACATTAAATAATTGATTAACTTCATTTTGATCAAGGCTTGATGTTGGTTCATCCAAAATCAGGACCTTTGCAGAGACTAATAGTGATCGTGCAATTGCTATCATTTGTTGAATCGCAACCGAATAGGAAGAAAGCAGCTTTGTTACATCAATATCTAAGTTTAATCTTGTTTGCAACAACTCTTTTGCTTGCCTATTCATTTCCTTCCAGTCAAGCCGACCTCTTTTCATTATTTCCCGGCCTATAAAGATATTTTCTACGACAGATAGATTCGTACATAAATTCACCTCTTGGTAAACTGTACTAATCCCAAGGTTTTGTGCTTCAAGTGGATTTGATACTCTTATTGGATTTTCCTCCAGAGTGATCGTCCCTTTATCAAACGTATATACACCTGTTAACACTTTAATTAATGTCGATTTTCCTGCACCATTCTCACCCATAAGTGCATGAACCTCACCTGGATAAAGTGTTAACTGCACATTAGATAAAGCTTTTACTCCCGGAAACTCCTTTGTAATTCCTTCCATGATGAGGACCGGAGTCTTTTTCACGCATTTCCCTCCCAAACTATTTATTTTAAAAGCCACTAGTCAGTAATACGAAGATATACTACTAATCTAGTGGCTATATGTTTGTTAATTCTCTTTATTAATATTCACGTGTTGGTAATAACTCTTCTGCTTGATCCATTGTATACATGCTTTCCTCGACAGCTACACGCTTTTCAATTTCTTCTCCGGCAAGATGTGCTTCAATCAAATCGACCATTTGCGGTCCAAACAATGGATTACATTCAATTGTGACATTCATTTTGCCTGCTGCCATCGCCTCAAATGCTCCTCTTACTGCATCCACGCCGATGATTTTAATGTCTTCGCCTGGCGTTAAGCCATACTCTTCAATTGCTTGAATCGCACCGATGGCCATATCATCATTGTGAGCGTATAAAACATCGATGTTTTCTCCATCAGATTTTAAGAATGCTTCCATAACTTCTTTTCCTTTAGCACGTGTGAAGTCACCTGTTTGAGATTTGATGATTTTTAGATTTGGATGATCTTTAATCACCTCTTCAAAACCTTCTTTACGGTCGATCGCTGGAGCTGAACCTACTGTACCTTGAAGCTCAACAATATTCACATCACCGTCCATATCCTTAGTTTCTTCGACTAACCAGTTTGCAGCTTTTCTTCCTTCTTCAACAAAGTCAGATCCTAAGAATGTTACCCATAGTGAATCATCTTCAATATCTACAGCACGGTCTGCAAGGAATACGGGAATCCCTGCGTCTTTTGCTTCCTGTAATACCGTTTCAAATCCCGTTTCAACAACCGGTGAAAAGACAATTGCATCAACCTTTTGAGCGATAAAAGAACGAATGGCTTTAATTTGATTTTCTTGTTTTTGCTGAGCATCTGAAAACTTTAACTCATGACCTGCAGCTTTTATGGCATCCTGCATAGACTTTGTATTTGCCGTTCTCCACTCACTCTCAGCCCCTACTTGCGAAAAACCGATGACTAACTTTTCACTTGATTTAGAATCTCCTGAACTAGCACCACCAGATTCTGTATCTCCCCCTGTTCCTGCTGAACTACATGCAGCTAGTAAAAGCATGAGCGACATCATTAGGAATAATACTGTTTTTCTTTTTAAAAGCTTTTTCATCATTTGCTTCTCCCCCTCTTCTTTCTCATTCAGATTGTTTTATAACCAAACAACATTCCTTTATTGGAATAACCTTATTATAAAGCGTTTACACAATACCAGTGAATGGAATAACTTTCGAAAAAGTTGCAAATCATTTAGTTTATAAATTGTTTTTGTTTATAAAATTGTAAATTCTTTTAAAAATGTGTAAAATCTTTTCATCTACTTTTAACTCTTTCTATAGTAGAATATTTCTAGAAGGGGGAGGAAGTTAATTGAAAGCGCATCCAAAATTATCTGATCTTTCATTACGAAAAAGAATAATCTTTGTTTTTTTGGTCATTCTGTTATTGCTTGCAGCAATTAACTGTGTACAAATCTATCTTTTCCTTGGGTATGTTCGGCAGTATAACGCGATGATGGAAACCATTAAATTAACGAATTCAATAAATGGTTCACTCAAGCAGAAGCTGGATGAGGAGATTAGGGATATTGCATACGGAAAAGTACTGTTCGAAAATGGTACTCAATATGATCACCTTAACAATATGTACCATAACTTAGATAAAATTGAACAGGATGATATTAATAGCCAATTTACTAAGGAAATTTCAGAGGTTCGCCAGACATTAACGACTACGACTGAATATATTGATAAACTTGGAGAACAAATACAAGATAATGCGCCTGCTGATACACGAAATATCACCTATGAATATATTACAATTCTAACAGACCTCATTGATGAAAAAGTTCAGTCACTCTTACAAAAGACCCTTTTGGTAAAAGGGGAATCACAAAACATCATATCTATTAACCTAAAACGAGATATTACTATTTATATTTGTGCATTTATTTCGGTCATTATGATCTCAATATTTTTTGCAATATATATATCCGGAAGCTTTGTAAAACCTATACGTCATTTAGGACAAAAAACAAATGAAATTGCTGAAGGAAATTTAACAATAGGAGCAATAACATATCCTTATAAAAATGAAGTCGGAGAATTATGCCGCTCTTATAATCGAATGTTTCATAATTTAAAGGATATTATCTTAAGTGTGAGAAGAACAAATGATTTAGTCGTGTTAACCTCAAAGGATATTCACCAAAGTATTCTGGAGAACCGACTGGCAGGAGAAGAAGTTGCCGAAGCCACACAAAAAATTTCAACCAATCTTCATACACAAGATCAACTCATCCAAAACTCAGTCTCAACATTTGAGCATCTGCTTTATAAATATAACGAAATACTAGGAAAATCAAATAAAATCAACCTCCAGTCAAAGGAAACCTTACATATTACAAATAAAATTACAAGTGAACTTATAACGTTTCATCAACAACTCGGACATATGAGTAAGATGATTTATTACATGAATACAGAATCAGAAGAACTACAGAGATTATCAGGAGAAGTGAATGAAAATATTCGATTCATTAAACTTGTTTCAAAAGAATTTAATTTACTGTACCTTTCTCTTCTAAACGAGATGCCCAATCTTTCAGAAAATCAAATTGTATCGAACATATTTACTCAAATAAAGAAAATTTCTGATGAGACAGATAGAGTCTCACAACAATCTGATGACAAAACAAACGATATTTCAAGACGATCATCTTCAATCAGAAAACAAAACTCTGAAACACTACAGAATATTCAAGCCAGTAAAATCATAACTGAGGAAATACAGAGTAGCTTTAAAACGATTCTTTCGATTAGAAGTAAACAGCAAGTTGAAATTGAAAGTATAAAGCAAGACATGCATGAGGCGTTTAATCAAATGCTTTCTGTTCGTCAAATGATTTCAGACATTGAGCAAAGCTCTCAAATAACAAATGCAGAATTAGCCGGTATTGCTTCTATGGGAGAAGAACAGCTAACGACTCTCGAGGAAGTTTCTGATTCATCCTATAAACTTGTTGAACGAATTCAAGAAATGAAAGATAACATAAGGCAATTCAAAATATAAGGCCCGCAAGCTTATAACATTTGTCGAAATTATACAAAACTACTAATCATACTACTGGCAGGTTGGAGAGATATGAAATTTATCAAATGGATCGTATCAAGTTTACGCGCGAAACTTCTAATGATGTTCCTTTTTTTAACGGTCATCCCTCTTATTCTTGTTGGGATGATTTCATATATGAAATCGTACGATATTTTTGCACAAAAATCATATTCATTAGCTCAAATCCAACTAGCACAATTACGAAGCGAATATGATGAGGTGATTCAAGACATTAAAAGATTTACTGAAATTGGGAAAAAGGATAGCACAGTCCAATTTTTAATAGATAAACAAAATACAGCTGAGGAATCGAAAAGCATTTTAGGAATGATAAAGCTTTACAGAGAAAGTTATCAATATAGTGATAGTATCATGAATATTAAAATTATTGGACTTGATGGGAAAGCTGTAAGTGAAGATCGAGGAGTTCACCAATTAGATCGTCAAGCACTCACTAAACCTCCATTTGTGACACTACTTGATGAACCTACGAAAACGTTGATTGAGCCAATCTATAAAAATAGTAATCCAGCACTTTCTATGACAAGTACGATCGTATCCGATTCGTCTGAAGAAGTTATTGGTTTTATAGATATTGTCATTAAAGCTTCCGTTTTTAAGGAGATTCTTCACGATGCTTCCTTAAGTAATTCAAGCACGGTTCAAATTCAATCTGAGTCTGGAACTATTTTATTCTCATATCCACAATTTGCAAAGACTTCACCACTCCTAGATCAAAAATCAATAGAAGAAAACAGCTCTGGTTATTTTACGAAAGGGTCCACATTTTTTGTTTATGATACATCTGAATTAACCGGATGGAAATTTATAAGATATACACCATTAACAGAAATTACGAAAGAAGCAAATGAAATAAGGAGTCTCATTGTCTTAACAGTTGGCTCAATATTAATTTTCACAATTGGATTATATATCTTTATTACTTCAAGATTGATTCTTCCGCTTCGCTTATTAAAGAGGAAGATGAAACAAGCTTCCCAGTGGGATTTGGAAGTGAAATTTGAAAATAAAGGGACAGATGAAATTTCAGAACTAGGTGAAAATTTTAATAGTATGCTCATAAAAATAAAGGACCTATTAACAAAAAGTATAAATGAACAGAAACAGTTAAAAAAAGCAGAATTACGTACGATGCAGGCCCAAATAAACCCTCACTTTCTATATAATTCACTTGAAACAATTATATGGATGGCAGAAGCAAGAAAAACTGGTCAAGTCATTGAAATTACAAAGGCCTTATCCCATTTTTTTAGAATTTCTTTAAGTAAAGGAAAGGATGTCATTCCTCTAGAAGATGAGATTAATCACATCCGGAATTATCTTACGATTCAAAAAATGAGATACCAAGATATCTTAGATGTAACGTTTCACTTAAATGAAGACATTTTAGAATATGAAATAATTAAATTAACACTTCAGCCTATTGTTGAAAATGCAATCTATCATGGAATAAAAAATAAACGTGGCAAGGGGTTTGTACGTATTAAAGGTGATTTTACACCTGAAGGATATATTTCAATTGATGTAATAGATAACGGTATTGGAATGAAAGAAGACAAATTAGAAGAAATTCGATCTCAATTATCTCAAGGTGTCCCATTTGAAAAAGAGCAAGGTGGCTTTGGTATGGTAAATGTTCATCAGCGAATACATTTACACTATGGAGAACCTTTTGGTCTTACAATCAATAGCTGGTATGGGTCAGGTACACGTGTTAGTTTGATCATACCTGCAGAAGGGAGAAATAGATGAAAAAAGTATTTTTAGTAGATGATGAAATGGCTATCCGTGAGGGGATCGGAAAAAGCGTTGATTGGAACTTAGAAGGGTTTATCTATTGTGGCGATGCTTCTGATGGCGAAATGGCCCTTCCATTGATCGAAAAACACCAACCTGATATTGTCATTACTGACATTAAAATGCCTTTTATGGATGGGCTGGAACTCAGTCGTATTCTTCGTGAAAATATGCCCTCAATAAAAATTATAATTCTAAGTGGTCATGATGAATTTGAATATGCTAGGGAAGCAATGCGCATTCAAGTTGCGGAGTATTGCTTAAAACCTGTAAGTTCTCTAGATTTACTTACTATTTTAAAAAAAGTCTCTTCAAAAATTGATGAGGAGGAACTGAAAAATAAAAGAATAAATGACCTGGAAAATCAAATTTCTCAAAATAAATCTGCTACTAGAAATAAGTTTTTATATGAAATTTGTGAAGGTTCTTATACTTCTTCAAGAGCAATAAAAGAGGCGACACAATTAAACATTAATCTAATCTCAAGCTATTATTATGTTGTTATTATTGAATGTACAATTGAATCAGACTTTATTAACTGGATTGAAGAGGAATATGATTGTTTACGATTCAGCAGAAAATTGAAGGAAACTATTTATATTATGAAAGGCGAATCAAAACAGACACTTGAATATGAAGCAGAGGTAATTAGAAAGCGTCTCCTCCTTACGCATGAGGATTTACATCCAAAGAAACCATTAATATTTGGTATAGGAAGAGTAGAAAGTCGTATCAAAGGAATTTCTGTTTCGTTTTCGGAAGCTGATGAAGAAAAAAGCTATTCAAGTATTATTCAGAAATACAGTTCTAAGGGAACTGAAATAGATATTGAATCAAAGAAAGAACTCCAACATTTTAACCGCAGAGACTTAATTGACTTTTTAAAATATGGACTTCTAAACGATATTTCTAGTTTTGCTCGTACCTATTCATCTTATCTATCAAAGGGAAATATTTGTTCACCTTTTACAACGTATTATTTTTTAATGGATTTCACCATAACGATCTCACATTATTTAAAGGAAGGAGAAATGGACCGTCTTGAAGTTATGCAGGAGATTAATCAATTAGAAATGAAAGCAAGCTGGATTAGGAACTATAATGAGGTTCTAGCCTTTATTGAGGAAATGCTGCACCTCGTTTTATCAACTAGAGATTGTTTAACAAGCAAATACTCATCATCTGTTCAAATGGCTATGGATTATATTAATAAAAATTTTCCCGACTCACAATTATCGTTGCAAACAGTTGCTGATGCCGTAAATGTAAGTGCCTCCTATTTGAGTCATTTGTTTAGTCAGGAAACAGGTAAAACATTAATTGAATATTTAACAAATACCCGTATTGATATGGCAAAAAATCTATTAAAGTCAACAAACAATAAAACCTATGAAATTGCCGACCAAGTTGGATATAGTGATTCACATTATTTTTGCAAAACTTTCAAAAAAATAACCGGATTAACAACAAAGCAATTTAAACATCAAAAACAAGATTTTTTAGTTTAAGGCCTTGGAATTAAACGATTCCTATCCTCTTTAGGATAGGAAGTATCATTTCTAATTTCCTCACAAAAATTTGGGAGGTTTTAATCGTCTATTTACGCTTAAATTTAGTAAACTTTTTTATATAAAAAGACCAGAGGTTTAATCTTCTTAAACCTCTGGTCTTCGTTCATCTTATCTTCTCCAAATTGCTTCATTCCATTTTAATTCATTGCGGAACTGTCTCACATTTGTATCTTTGTCGATGACAACCACTTCGATTTTTGCCATATCAGCAAAGTCGTATAATTGTTCAGTTGTTACTTCAAAAGAGAATACAGTATGGTGTGCACCACCAGCATAGATCCAAGCTTCTGTCGCTTCACTTAAAGATGGCTGCGGCTTCCACAATACTTTTGCTACCGGTAAATTTGGTGTCTCAATAGTAGGTTGTTCAGCTTTCACTTCATTGATGACAAGACGATATCTTCCACCTAATTCGATAAGAGAGGCATTTAGAGCATCTCCACCTTTGCCATCAAATACTAGACGTGCTGGATCTTCTTTACCGCCGATACCAAGAGGATTTACCACAATCTTAGGTTTTGTCGCAGATACCGTTGGACAGATTTCAAGCATATGTGAACCAAGAACCATTTCGTTACCAGGCTCTAAGTGGTACGTATAATCTTCCATGAAAGAAGTTCCTTTGTTACCGGAAATAATTTTCATTAGGCGTAATAATGCAGCTGTTCTCCAGTCACCTTCACCTGCAAATCCATAGCCTTCTGCCATTAAACGTTGTGAAGCTAGTCCCGGAAGTTGTTTCATGCCATGTAAATCTTCAAAATTTGTCGTGAATGCGCTGTAATTTCCTTTAGACAAGAATGCTTTTAATCCTAACTCAGTACGTCCTTGCTCAAGAATTGCGTCCCTAACCGCTCCCGGCTCACTCGCTTCTGCTGGAAGCTCGTATAATTCACTATACTCTTTATAAAGTGCATCTAACTGGTCATCTGTTACTTTGTTCATTTCTTCAACAAGATCACCAATGCCATAATAATCTACTGTCCATCCAAACTTAATTTGTGCTTCAACTTTATCTCCGTCTGTTACGGCAACGTTTCTCATATTATCACCGAAGCGAGCAACACGAATATTTGGACCTTCTGTAACTCCAACAGCGGTTTTCATCCAGCTGCCTAATTTTGATGTAACATCTTTGCTTTGCCAATGTCCAACAATTACTTTTCTTGACACATCCATACGAGTTCCAATAAAACCGTACTCTCTATCACCATGAGCTGCTTGGTTTAAGTTCATAAAGTCCATGTCGATATCGCTCCATGGGATATCACGGTTATGTTGGGTATGAAGGTGAAGCAATGGTTTTTGCAGAGCCGTTAGTCCTGCGATCCACATTTTACCTGGTGAGAATGTGTGCATCCATGTAATAATCCCTGCACAATTTTCATTTGTATTTGCTTCAAATGCCAGATTTCTAATTTCCTCTGCCGTCTTTACAACAGACTTGAATACGATATTAAAAGGAAGATCTCCTTCTTTATTTAACCCGTCTACAACTTCCTGTGAGTTGTTGGCCACTTGGCGTAATGGTTCTTCTCCGTATAAGTTTTGACTACCTGTAACAAACCAAAATTCATAAGGTCTTGTTTTTAACATGTGAATTCCTCCTAATTTATATAGATTGTTAGATTTATTGTTTAGTAGCATAGCTTACTTTTTCTGTCCGTAATATGCATTTGCACCATGTTTTCTTAAGTAGTGTTTATCTAATAATGTCTGATCCATAGGCGGAATTTCCGGGTTAATTTGGTATGTGTGGAAATTCATTTTTGCCACTTCTTCCAAGACAACAGCGTTATGGACTGCTTCACTTGGGTCTTTTCCCCAATTGAATGGAGCATGACTATGAACTAGTACACTAGGAATCTGTGATGGATCTATGTCTTTAAATGTTTCAACAATCACATTCCCTGTTTCCAATTCGTACTCACCTTGAATCTCTTCTTCTGTCATTCTTCTCGTGCAAGGTACAGTACCGTAAAAATAATCCGCTTGCGTTGTCCCTAATGCATGAATAGGTTTACCCGCTTGAGCCCAGCTTGTTGCCCATGGGGAATGGGTATGAACAATTCCCCCAATTCCGGGAAAGTTTCGGTAAAGAACCAGATGTGTTGGGGTATCAGATGATGGGTTTAAATTACCTTCTACAATATTCCCCTGTAAATCAAGTACAACTAAGTCTTCGACTGTCAACTTGTCATATGCAACGCCACTAGGCTTGATTACGACTAGTCCTTCCTCTCGGTCATAACCGCTTACATTACCCCAAGTAAACGTTACCAAACCATACTTTGGTAAAGCTAAATTTGCCTCCAACACTTGCTTCTTCAGGCTTTCTAACATGAGCTGTTTGGCACTCCTTTCAATTATACATTATCTTGTACGCATAAACTTTATCTTATGAGTAAATCATATCGTAATTTGTACGTACAATCAACAGGAATTTTACTAACAAACTATCAATCTTCATATCCCCTGCAAAAGGTACTTGGCTTAGGTAAATTTTTCAACAATCTGCAGGAATAAGTTATCCCTGCAGATTTGTAAATTCATTTCAATTTATTGAAGATTATCAACTGCAGCTCTTTCAATGACTAGTCCGTTTTTATAACGTTCCATAAATTGCTCAAAGCCTTCTACATCTTTCGGATCTGGAGACACTGTCTTCACTGATTGATCAACAAATACTTTGTCAGTTAAAAACTCTTCCAAAGACTCCTGTTCCTTTTTGTTTATCATATAAGATCCAAGTAGAGCCATTCCCCAAGCACCACCCTCTCCTGCCGTTTCCATAACAGACACAGGGACATTAAAAGCAGCTGCCAAGATACTTTGACCAACACCTTCTGTCTTAAACAATCCGCCATGACCTAATACTTCATCCAATTTTACGTTTTCTTCATTTAATAGAATATCCATACCTATTTTCATCGCGCCGAATGCTGTAAATAATTGCACGCGCATGAAATTAGCAAGATTGAAACGACTTCCTGAAGAACGAACAAACAATGGACGGCCTTCTTCAAAATGGGTCATATGCTCACCTGAAAGATAGCCATATGATAATAGGCCACCTCCATCCTGATCTCCTTGAAGGGCTTGTTTAAATAACGTTTCATATATTTTATTCTTGTCACCTTCAATACCCATTGCACCTAAAAATTCTTCAAATATTCCGATCCATGCATTTAAGTCTGAAGAACAGTTGTTGGAGTGAGCCATCGCTACCAAATTACCTGTAGGTGTTGTGACAAGATCAATTTCAGGATGTACTTTGGACAAATCTTTTTCGAGTACAACCATGGCAAATGCAGATGTCCCGGCAGAAACATTTCCAGTACGTTTTGCTACACTGTTTGTGGCAACCATACCAGTTCCCGCATCACCTTCAGGAGGACAAAGCGGAATACCTGCTTGCAGTTTTCCAGTAACATCGAGAAGCTTGGCTCCTTCTTCTGTTAATACGCCAGCATTTTCCCCAGCTAATAAAACATGAGGCAAAATGTCTTCCAGTTTCCAAGATAAATGCTTGTGAGCAACCAATTCATTAAACTGATTGATCATTGTTTGATTATAATTCTTTGTTTGTAAGTCAATCGGAAAGACACCGGAAGCTTCACCAACACCCAAAACCTTCTGTCCAGTCAATTTCCAGTGAACATAACCTGCTAATGTTGTTAAAAAAGATACGTCATTAATATGTTCTTCCTGATTTAAGATCGCTTGATATAAATGAGCAATACTCCATCTTTGAGGAATTTGATAGTTAAACAGTTCTGTTAATTCCCTCGAAGCATCTCCGGTCATATTGTTACGCCATGTACGGAATGGGACTAAAAGCCTTTCATTTTTGTCAAAAGCCATATACCCATGCATCATCGCACTAAATCCAATAGCACCAACTGTTTGTAAAGTGATGCCATACTGTTGCTTTACATCATTAGCCATCTTTTGAAAGCTGTCTTGAACACCCTTCCAAACTTCCTCTATACTATATGTCCACAGATTATTTACATAACTATTTTCCCATTCATGGCTTCCGGATGCGATTGGTGTATTATCTTCGCCGATTAGAACTGCTTTAATTCGAGTTGATCCAAGTTCAATACCAAGTACTGTCTTACCGCTTTGAATCGCGCTTTTTACATTAAGACTCATTCAAAATTCCTCCAATACATTATCTTTTTAATGAATCGACTATAGTAACCGCTTACACAAACCCGAATAAATATTAATAAACAGAATTGTCATTTCCACATCATTACTACATCAGTTTTCAAGTTTACTAAGCTCCACTTACAATAATCCAAAACCTTGTGCGTATATATATGAAATTATAAGTTTATAATACTATAATTGGTACGTACAATCAACAATGATTTGAATGTATCTTTTTCATGAACCTATAGCAGCACCGATTAAAGGTAGGTTCCAACTATTTTTATTCCAGCTCATACAGTTTATTTTTCTAAACAGCAAAAAAGCCACCTAGAATTAGGCAGCTTCCACAATATATAACTTAAACTTCTACTGTTTCAAAAAACTGTGGTAAATGCTCCTTATGTGCTTCCATCATTTCATCCAAAATCTGTTTCCCCACTTTATCAGATGGTACTAATGGATTTATTGTCATCGCTAATAACGCTGTATCATAGTTTCCTGTTACTGCTGCCTCAGCCGCTACACGTTCAAATGATTTAATTTGCTGGACGAGTCCTGTAACCGCAACAGGTAAATCTCCATTAATGATTGGTTTTGGACCTTCCTTCGTGATAACACAGCTTACTTCCACTGCAGATCCATAAGGAATACTGGCGATTGCTCCATTATTAATAGTGTTAACAGGCTGAATATCACGTTTATCGTTATAAATAGAAGAAATTAACCGAACAGCTGCATCACTGTAATACGCTCCGCCGCGTTCTTCCAACTGAGGTGGCTTTATGGATAAATTAGGATCTTTGTAAAGCTCAAACAATTCATCTTCTAATTTTTTCACGACTTCCGCTCTAGTTGTGCCTTCTTTAAAGTTTTTCATCTCTTTTTCCAGCATTTCATCACTCTTATAATAGTAGAGGTGATATGGACAAGTGAGGGCATTTAATGCGCGGATAAATTCGGGCTCCCATCCTTGACCTTCTATGTTTTTAACAAAACTGCTGTTCTCTGGATTTGATAACAGTTCGATTACTTTCTCCTTCACACTTACACCGTCCAAATATACATCCAATCCATATACCATATGATTTAAACCGGCAAAATCAATCCGGATACGAGAATGGTCAACATCTAATAGCTTTGCTACTCCCATCTCAATACCGATTGGAACATTACATAAACCTACGATTTTTTTATGATCCGAATAGCGAAGAACAGCTTCCGTCACCATACCGGCAGGGTTTGTAAAGTTGATCAACCAAGCTTCAGGACATAGTTCCTTCATATCTTTGACAATATTCAAAATAATCGGAATTGTACGCAATCCCTTAAAAAGTCCACCAGGCCCATTTGTCTCTTGACCTAATACCCCATGACTTAAAGGAATTCTTTCATCTTTGGCACGCGCTTTCAGTAACCCTACACGAAATTGAGTTGTTACAAAGTCGGCGTCTTTTAATGCCTCTTTTCTATCTAATGTTAAATAAACTTCGATCGGGAGTCCTGCCTTTTTGATCATCCTTTTTGCAAGGTCCCCTACAATCTCTAACTTTTCCTTCCCTGCTTCTATATCAACCAACCATAATTCCCTTACAGGCAGTTCATCATATCTTTTAATAAAGCCTTCTACTAATTCAGGAGTATAACTTGAACCTCCGCCAATCGTTGCGATTTTAATTCCCTTACTCATGAACATTCCTCCTAAAATAATGAATTTACAAGACCTATTATAGAGAGGATAAAAGGAATACGATATAGTTTTGAAAGCGCTAGATTTGTTTTTCTCCTAAAGGAATTCGTTTCATAAAAGTAACACTGTGTTTCTCTTATGAAGTATAATGACAAAAGAAAGTTTACATAAAGGAGAGATGCATTTGTTTACAAATGAAGAAATTGCAACTTTCAATGAACTTGAGATGTTGATTTACAAATACGTTATGCAAAATAAAGAAAAAGTGATATATATGCGTATACGAGATCTTGCTGATGAAGCTCATGTTTCCACTTCTACAATCATGCGTTTTTGCCGGAAAATAAATTGTGAAGGCTTTTCTGAATTTAAAGTAAAACTGAAGTTGGCAATGGATGAAAAAAGTGATATCTCGATCAAAAGCGGTCAGTATGTATTAGCGGAGTTTTTTGAGCGCACTCAAAATGAGAAGTTCATCTCTAAGCTGGAGGATGCTGCAGACACCATCTCTAAAGCTAATCATGTATATTTTATTGGGATCGGCAGTTCAGGTACACTTGCTGAATATGGTGCCAGATACTTCTCGAGCTTAGGTACGTTTTCTACATATTTAAAAGATTGGTATACACCTATTCATGCCAATTTGAATAACAGCATTACGATTGCTTTGTCCGTCTCCGGAGAAAATGAGTTTACCCTATCTCATATTCATAAATTAAAAGAAAAGAACAGCAAAATTCTTAGTATTACAAACAATGCACAGTCTACAATCGCTAAAATTTCTGATAAAAATGTGTCTTATTATGTGACCGAGGAATTTTTTGAATCTGCAAATATTACGACTCAGATTCCTGTTATCTTCATCTTAGAGGAACTTGCTAGAAGGGTGTATGAGAAGAGTAGGAAGTTGGATTGAGTTTGAATAATAATATGAATATTACACTGGTATAAAATACCTTTTACTACGAAACAATAATTAGCAAAAAAGATGAAAATATGGAAGGGTATTCTCATAAAATTCTAAATATGAACGATCAATTAGCAAAATTGTGCCAAAGAGGAGCTTTCAAATGGAGAAATTTCTACATAATTTAGACTTAGGAGCAGAAGGTCTTTGGTTTCCCGTAACAATAAGTATCCTATTAGTATTATTAGTTTTATTACTTCCTAAGAAAAATATTTCTTGGAAAGAAATATATATTACTTTTGGTATCGTAGGACTTGCCACTTGGATCAGCGATGCCATTATTGCCAGAGCATTGGATCTTATCGATTTAGGTGATCCTAATAAAGGTGGAATTGGAGATATTCTCTCGTATACATTTATACCAACTTCTCTTGCCATATTGTTTTTAAATTACTATACAAAAGAAAACAAATGGAAGTTATCTATCCTTTTCTCAGTTATTTCATTTTTGATAGAAGTTGGAATGGCCTACTTTGGATACATGAAGTACACTGGATGGAGTATGGTTATTTCTCTCGTAGTTTTTATTACTGCCTTTGCTTTCTTTTTACCACTTCACTTAAAAATAATAAAAAAATGAAGAATGACCAATGTCAGTGTTTGAAGTTTAATGATTAAAAGTAATATGAACGGTTTTTGATAGATTGACCTTAATTACCCATTAACAATTTTCCAATATTTTATGTAGGCAATTACCTTACTAGCTTTAGTAATTGAATATTATGTTCATCTTTCGATAATAAATCTCTTTTTGATAATTCCTGCTCGATTAAAAAAATAAAATATTGATCAAGGTCTAATAAATTAGCTTTTACATAAGAAGATATTAGAATGTCATCACTTAATTTGTTAAGCATTTTCTTCCACCTCATGTACTAATTTTAAATAAGAATTAATTCATTATTTATTTTAAACAATGAAAAAAACATCTCCTTTATCTATTTAACTAATATCCGCTTTCAAAAAGCGCATTGAAAGCGGATATTAGGATATACACACATATTTTTTTCGAAAGACTATCGGTCAACATGAAAGATTGCGTTCGCAAAGATCATTTAGTTAATTCTATTTATACAATGTCATATACACTACGCAGTTGTAGTTGATCTTTAAATGATTCCAGACTCAAACTTTCACTTAAACTCTCTTTTTTAACCTTTACGGTCCTAACCTCTCCTCTAGATAAATCAAAATAATTATCACTAAACTTACAATCCGCAGCCTTTAAGTCTATCTCGATATATTTAGCAAAAGCTTGAGAAGAAATGGTAATTTCAAACGTATCTATCTTGTCAATAACATTGAATGTTAGCTCAGGATCTATGAAGTTGAAGTGCTTTGGTTTTGTGAACATTAAAGTTGAAACCGATGTTTGTTCCCCATTTACATATAATGTGCACTCAAGATATAAATTTCTCTTATTTTCTTCTGTTATATATTTATCTAATGATAACCTCTCACATTGCTTTGCAGTTAGATTGTTAACTTCAGTTTGTACGTTACCTTGAGCAAGAATTTCAGAATTGTTTTTTCGTAATTTCCATTCAATATGTGCCTCTATCGTAGATAACGAATCATTTGTTACGTGGATCTCAACGTCTGAGCCTTCTTCTCTTAATGACATTAATACTGGAGCATAAAATTTCTTTGCAAAATAATGAAGTGCCTTCCATCTTCCGAAATAATCTAAACTAGACCAAGATGCAACCGGCCAACAATCATTTAATTGCCAATAAAGAGACCCCATACAGCGTCCGCGATTTCTTCTCCAATGCTCTACACCATATTTTATTGCTTCTGCTTGAAGCAGTTGTGACGCATATACTAAAGAATCAAAATCCTTTGGGTAAAGGAAATTCTCAGAAAGATAGAATAATATTTTCCCGTTTGCTGCTCCATTTTTTTGGTGTTTCTCCATTACATATGAAAAAATATTACGATCTTCTGGCTCTGTAAAGGTGTTAATTGTCTTCATAGAAGGAAATGATTGAAAACCGAATTCAGAACAAAAACGGAAATGATATTTTTCGTACTCAGAAAACGGCTTTAAACCATGCCACACTTCCCAATAATGCATGTCTCCTTCATTAGGGTTTCTCGGTTCATTAAATCCCCCACCTGATGATGGAGATGAAGACCAATAAAACGTATGTGGATCCAGTTCTTTGATAAGTTCTGGAATAATAAATTCAAATAATTTAATATAATCAGCTTTATACTTATATCCCTCACCAGGAATTCCCCAATATACCCATGCTTCTTCAACTTCATTATTTCCACACCAAATCCCTAGACTAGCATGATGTCTAATCCGTTTCACATTATCAATCACTTCTTGTTCAACATTCTTCCTAAAGTCGTCATTTAAACCGTACATACTACAAGCGAACATAAAGTCCTGCCAAACAATGATTCCTTTTTGATCACATAAATCGAAGAAGTAGTCCTCCGGATATATTCCGCCTCCCCAAACACGGACCATATTAAAGTTTGCTTCGACACAATCATTTAAAAGTTGTTCTGTACGTTCTTTTGAATAGCGAGCAATTATACTGTCCTCCGGGATATAATTTGCTCCCATTGCAAAAATGGATAAGCCATTCACTTCAAACTCAAATGATTTTCCCCACTGATCTGGTTCGTGTTTTACTTTTATTGTCCGTAGTCCAATATTTAATACTTTTTCATCCAATACATTGGATTGATCTGACGAAATAACCTCTACCTTATATAAAGGTTGTTCACCATAATTGTTCGGCCACCATAACTGCGGATTAACAACATTAAAGCTTACCGTTTCTTCACTTAAAGCATCATCGATATGAAAAGAATCTTCTATTCCAGAGGGACTCGTTATTTTCACTTTAAGGTTTACCGCATGATTAGGACGTGTTTCTATTTTCATTCGTACATTAACATTAACCCCTACCTCGTTGTCTCGATGGTCTTGGGTTATATACACATCCTCAATCCGACCCGTGGTCCAAGCAAGAAGGGAAACATCCCTCCAAATTCCTAAGTCCGGTATTTGTGGACCCCAGTCCCACCCAAACATACTATGTCCTTTTCTAAGATGAGGATATCCTTCTATCGCATCTCCAACTCCCCATAACTTCTCTTCAGTTTGTTTCTTTGAGATATATTGTATAGGTGAGAAAAGAGTAACCTGTAATTTATTTAGTCCAGGTACCAAAAATGGTTTAACATCAAATTCATATATCCGGTGCATATTATGTGTCTTTGCTACACTATTTTCATTGATTTTTATTTCTGCAAGCGTATCCAATCCTTCAAAACGTAAAATAATATTTTCACATTGTATTAGTTCTTCTTCAACTATAAAATCCCGAATATATACATAGTCCTTTGAAGCAATATCATATGCAAAACGCTCATTATCTCGATAAAAAGGATCGTCAATTCCTCCATGACATAAAAGGTCATTCATGACAGTACCAGGAACTAGCACCTTAAGATTTTCTGAGCTACCCACACTCTTCATTTGCCAAGTACCATTTAAGTTGATTTTTCTCATTTTCCCTTTCCCCTCACTCTTTATAATATGTTCTAGTAAACACTTAAAATAAGCTTAATTATTCAATAGGAGTACTCTTATTGTTAAAATACTACCTCCTCCTAATTATCTCTCCGCAGCATTTAACTTTATCGTTAAGTTATCGTAAACTATATAATTAATGCTATATCAAAACCCCCTTCTCGTCAAATACATTTATGGAATTATTCATTTCTTAATACAAAGAATGTCAAGCATAATATGACTGTGATGAACTTCTTATTCTCCAATACTCCCTCAAATATATATTGCAGAAAAATCGCAAAAACTTATTACATTTTATAGACAACATGTTATAATGATAACATAAAATTAACTATTCGATAACTTAATATATAAGTTAATCGTTTGTAAAAAGTAGTCATATACTAACAAAACAGATGAGGTGTTATACTGTGCCAATTAAAGTAAATAACGAATTAAAAGAATTTCACTTATTTAACGAAAATGTAAGCTATATTTTTAGAGTTTTAGAAAAAAGCCATCAACTGGAACATATATACTTCGGAAATCGAGTGAAACATCGGGAAAGCTTTCACCATCTAATTGAACGTGAAGTAAGACCGTCAAGCAACTTGTTCGAAGGTGACCACACATCGTCTTTGGAACATATCAAACAAGAATATCCAAGCTATGGAACTACTGATTTTCGTTATCCGGCACATTCTATTACAGATCAGGAAAATGCCCATATTACAGACTTTCAGTATGAAAGCTTTCAAGTCATAAAAGGCAAACCTGCTTTAGAAGGCTTACCAGCCACTTATGTAGAAGATCATAATGAAGCAGAAACACTTGAAATTACGTTATATGATGCTGTGCTCAAAACAAAACTTATTTTGAGCTACACAATATATGCTGACCGAAATGTTGTCACGAGAAATGCAACGTTTTTAAATGAAGGCGATGCCCCCATTTTCCTTGATCAAGCAATGAGTGCCAGCGTAGATTTTCCAGACGATGAATTTGAAATGATTCACTTATATGGAGCATGGGCAAGAGAAACACATATGGAGACAAGAAAATTGTCAAAAGGGATTCAATCTATTTCCAGCGCCAGAGGAGCCAGCAGTCATGTCCACAACCCGTTTCTTGCTTTAAAAAGATTCGATACAACTGAACACTCAGGCGAAGCTTTTGGTTTCAGCTTGGTTTACAGCGGAAACTTTCTTGGGCAGGTTGAGGTAGATAGCTACAATGTCACACGTGTTATGATGGGCATTAACCCTTTCCAGTTTAAGTGGAAATTAAGTCCTAATGAATCATTTCAAACACCTGAATGTGTGATGGTTTATTCAAATAACGGATTAAATGAGATGAGCCAAACATTCCACCACCTTTATCGCAGCAGGTTGGCACGCGGTTATTGGAGAGATAGAACTCGTCCAATTTTAATAAACAACTGGGAAGCTACCTATTTTGATTTTAATGAAGACAAGATTTTATCTATCGTAGAATCATCAAAAGAACTAGGAATTGAGTTATTTGTACTGGATGATGGTTGGTTCGGAAACCGTGATGATGACTCTAGCTCATTAGGTGATTGGTTTGAGTACGAAGAAAAACTGCCAAACGGCATTAACGGCTTATCTCAAAAGGTAGAAGAATTAGGGATGAAATTCGGTCTTTGGTTTGAACCGGAAATGGTCAGTAAGGGAACAAAATTATTTGAAGAACATCCTGACTGGATTCTTGCAACACCTAACCGTCGTGCATCACATGGCAGAAATCAATTTGTCCTTGATTTTTCCCGAAAGGAAGTTGTCGATCACATCTTTTCACTTATGGATAACATCATTAGTAAATCAAAGATCTCCTATATAAAATGGGATATGAATCGATATATTACCGAGGCTTATTCACATGTTTTAGAAAAAGATCAACAAGGTGAAGTTTTTCATCGCTACATCTTAGGAGTCTACGACTTATATGATAGATTAATAAACAAATATCCTCATATTCTGTTTGAATCCTGTGCAGGTGGTGGTGCCCGTTTTGATCCGGGAATGCTTTTCTACGCGCCTCAAACCTGGACAAGCGATGACACAGATGCAGTGGAACGACTCAAAATCCAATATGGCACATCTATGGTGTATCCACTCAGTTCAATCGGAAGCCATGTTTCTGCCGTCCCAAATCATCAAGTTGGCCGTATGACACCAATTGACACCCGAGCAAATGTAGCGTATTTCGGTACCTTCGGATATGAACTGGATGTGACGAAATTAACAGAAGATGAAAAAGAAAAAGTAAAAGAACAGGTATCATTCTTCAAAGAATATAGAGACATGATTCACAATGGAACTTTTTACAGAATCTCAAATCCATTTACTTCTAATGAAACAACATGGATGGTTGTGTCACAAGATCAAAAAGAGGCCATTGTCGGTTACTATAAAGTCCTTGCTAAACCTAACGACTCTTATAGCCGAATAAAAATAAAAGGTTTGGACCCTGAGAAGTTATATACGATTAACAACAGTACTACCACACATTATGGTGATGAATTAATGAACATCGGTATTATTTTAGCGGAGAATTATACAGATCGCGCTTCAGAGTACTGGTCACGAGAACATCCGCATGATTACTATTCTAAATTGTTTGTGATTAAGGAATTCACTGGTCAATAGGATAGTTAAAAACGGTAAAAAAAGTACGTGTCGATAAACACGTACTTTTTTGTTATTGTTCTTTATTAACATTATTATAATGCTTCATCAATTTTATCGTTGTTTACTCAAGTAAAAACCCATTGTATAAACAATGGGCCTTTTTATATACTCGATAAAACAGAGCTACTCTTTTTATTTTATTAGTCTATCTGTTAATAAGTGTAATCCTTAGTTCATCCAAAGTCTTATTTAGTTCAATCTTTGCATTTTCTGATATATTATTTTGTAACCCTTTGTTATCAAGACTTTGTTTGAATTTATCCACATGTTGCACAGCTTGTTTATAATGCTTTTTATTGAATTGATCTTGTATTTGTTTGTATCTGTTATTTAATTGTTTTTTTAGTGCACCGGTTAATTCACCGTCTTTCTCATATTTGTCAATTATAGTAGATAACTTCCGTAACAATACATCTTCGTTATATGTTTTAAGATTAGGCATTTCATCCAATGTAATAACATAGTCGTGATTGTATACCTTCTTTAGGTGCTCTTGGCTATTTTGATCCTTCAGTACATCTCCATTCCATGTAGAAAACCAACTGTAATTAGCATGGTATATTGGCAATAAATCAGGATCTGGTATTGGACCATTTTCTGCTATAGAAATGATTTTTTTGTTATTAGTCAACTCTTTTAATGCCTCGTACTGACTGCTCATAGGACTATAGTTATTTCCACCCGGATATGAATCAAAGCTTACAATATCGACATATTCATCTCCTGGATACCAATCTTTCTCAATAGAATTCCAAACCCATATTAAGTTATTTAGGTTATGGTAATTCGTCATTCGATCATACATTAATCTCCATAATTCCTTTGTAGGCTCAGGACCTTTTGCTCCCCACCAGAACCACCCACCTTCTGCCTCATGCAGGGGGCGCCATAAGACAGGTACATCCGCTTCCTGTAATTTCTTTAATTCACCAGCTATAACATCGATATCACGAATAAGAAGCTTATAGTCCTCAGACTCCGGATGATTCAATGCGTATTCTATGTCAAAGGTTGTTGCGTCCGTATAAAAACCACTCCACCACTCTTTTCCTGGTTCATCTATCAAATCTTTTGGAGCATTCCAATGCCAGGAGAAGGAAACAATTCCACCTTTATTCCACCAGTCAATAGCTACTGGTGTTTCATCAGCTGAGGCTCCGTGCTCAACTCTTGAAGGACTGTTATCTATAAAGTCTAAACCTAAAATAGCCGGGTATTTACCAGTAGTTTCATAGATATATTCTAAATCTCCAGGTCTTGTACTTGGAAAATCATGTTGTCCAGAAAGGACCTTTTCACCAAAGTTATCAACAAGATAGCTTATTACAGCTTTTGCCTCATTTGTTGCATTTGGATTAATTAATTTCTTTTCTACTTCATGTTTTTCCGGTTCAGGTGCAGGCTTAACTTCTATATAATCAATGGCAAAATATGTCCAATTTGGTGTTATCGAAATTGTATTGGTGCCAGCGTTAAGTAGTATGTTTCCGGCTGATTCTTTACCAAACCCACTTCCCATGGTAAAAGAGCTTAACACCTCACCATTGACTACAACATTAGCAACTTTTCCATCTCCATAAATTGCTCCATATCCAATATTCAGATTATATAAGCCGGTTTCAGGTGCATCCACATGAAAAGTAACACTTTGAGAACTATTTTCAAAATCACCAACATATCCAGTACCTGAGAACCCCGCTACAGAATTCTTAACAGTCAGCCCATTTAAAGTAGCATCTTCTGCTTCAAAAATTCTTACTTCAGATTCTGCCTTTGTGACATTTCCTTTAGTAGGAATTATGGAAATACTTAATGCGAATATACTAGCAGCAACCATAGTATTCTTAGTGATTGAAATCATGTTTTTCTTTTTCCTCATCCTTCTTCCTCCTTCAGTTTCCTCTCAACCCAATTCATTTGTTCTTCACTTGTGCAATGAATTTTTGAATGAGTCATTGCAAATATCCTAAAAACTTATTGATGCTATAAGATTACATTTAAATTATCCGGTAAAAGGAAGCGCTTACTTTTAATTGCTATTTAGTTGACTAAGTATAAGATAGAAAGATGAAGGTCCTGATTTTAGGACCCTCTATACTTTTCAAAAAGGTCTTACTAATTATTCCATAACTCTACTGTATCTTTTACAATCTGTGTAAATTCCTCTTCAGATTCCTCAACACCCAATTTATCTAAATCCTTCATATATTGATCCCATATTTCGTCAAACTTTTTTGGTTCTGAAAGAATAGCTTCTGGTACACGTTTAAATGTAATATCCAGCATTCTTTGATTATTAACTTCAAGTTTAGAACCCGCAGGAATTGGTAAATTATATGCCGCTCCCCAAGGGCTTACAGGAATTTCATCTTTAGAAGGATATAAATCTTTCCACAATTCTACACCATAGTTCTTTAAAACTTCTTTTTCTATTTCTGTCTGGTTCGCTATTTGTTGCTCACGAGTATTTATTGTGTATGTTTGACCTGTTGAATCTAATGCACCGTCACCATACCGTGGAGCAAATCTCGAGAAGTTGTATCCAATTCCTGTTTCTTTTAAGAAATTTTTATCATTGTTACGTCTTTCTAAAACATCTTCCGGTATAACTCGTTTCCCATCCACAACTTCATAATGCTCACCTTCAATACCCCAATTAAGCATAACTTGAGTCTCTTCTTTAACTAAGTAATCAAGAAATTTTATAGCACGAACAGGATCTTTACAATCTTTTGTAATCCCAATACCCCAACCAACTTGAAAACCATTATCTCGAAATGCATTATGATTATACTCTTCACTTAATGTAATAGGATACATCCCATACATTCTTTCTTCCATTCCTGCTTCACGTAATGCTGACTGAGCTTCATATATCATCCAATCAGGAGCTATAGTAGCTAATGCACGACCTGTCGATAACTTTGAAAGCCATTGGTCATGTTTTTGAACAAAAGAATCAGGATCTAATAACCCTTCGTCATTCATTTTATTATACCAACGGAAAACTTCTTTCTCTGCAGGACGACGATAATGTAAAGTAGCTTCAAAGGTCTCAGGATCCACAAAATATTCACCATCATCAGCTCCGCCCGTCATCATAAATCCGCTATTTAGTGTTGCTGATTGTAACCGCCATCCATCAGTCTGTAACGTTAAACCTAAAGTCGGTTGTCCATTAATTTCAGGGTGTAATTTTTTATATTCTCTAATTGCATTTTCAAGGTCTTCGAGAGTTTTCATTTCCGGATAACCCAACTCTCTAACAACATCATGTTGCACAAGTGCACCAAAATTAGGATTCGCACGATCCTCATCTACTGTGTTATTGCTAAGGATATAAATAGAAGGATCATCTTTACTCCATTTTAATCGGTTTATATCATCTCCCAGCATTTTTTTGATGTTCGGTGCATGCTCTTCAATAAGTGGAGCAAGGTCAATCAAAGCACCAGCATCTACAAGAGTGCTTGCTTCATTCTTCGGAAGTATCATATCTGGATATTCACCACTAGCTACCATTAAAGGGATTTTTGTTTGTCCCCCTTCAATATCGAACTCAGGATCTAAGGTAACCCCAGTGTCCTCTTTTATTTTTTGCCCGACCGGACTCTCCATTTTTTCCCAATCAGGATTTGTATCAGAATCAAAAACCGTCAATGTAATCGGACCATTTCCCTCTGAATTGGTCGTAACCTCTTCCTTTGAATTCTGACAAGCTGCCATGATTGATAAAAGTGCGGTCAATAAAACGAGACTAAAAAATTTATAGCATGACCTCATTCTAAATTCTCCCCTTTTGTCTACTATATTGTATAAACAGAATATAATCTGTTAACACCATCATTAACTTTTATTGTTTTACTGCACCTAAAGTCATTCCTTGGATAAAATACCTTTGAACAAATGGATAAACCAGCATGATTGGAATAACAGTTACCATGGTAATAGCCATTTTAATAGATTCAGGAGAAACCTGATTCTGTTGCTGTTCATTTGGCCTCATTTGGTTCGCATCCACATTACCACCCATTGAGGTATTATCCAGAATTTTCATAAGTTCATACTGCAATGTTGTTAAATTTTCATTCATACTATTATATAAATACGTATCAAACCAACTGTTCCATTGTCCTACTGCCACAAACAATGCGATCGTTGCTAAAACAGGTTTACATAACGGCAGGATAATTCGGTAAAAGATGGTAAAGTCATTTGCGCCATCCATCTTTGCTGATTCTTGTAAAGAAAATGGTATTCCATCCATGAACGATCGAATAATAATAATGTTAAACGCACTTACTAAACCTGGCAAAATATAAACCCAAAACGAATTCATGAGCCCTAAATCCCTTATTAGCATGTATCCAGGAATGAGTCCACCAGAAAAATACATCGTTAAAACAAGGAATGTTGAGACAAATTTTCTACCCTGGAAATCTGCACGACTTAGTGTAAAAGCCACCATAGCTTGTGCAAATACTCCTAAAATTGTACCAATTACTGTTCTTAAGACAGAGTTAAAAAACCCAGTAACTAAATGATCGTACTTCATGATTTCTAAATAATTATTGAGGGTGAATTCTCGCGGCCAAGCATAGATGCCACCTCTTACAGTGTCAGTTGATTCATTTAGAGAAATTGCTAGTACATTTAAAAACGGATAAAGTGTAACAATCATAACAATTAGAAGAAATATATAGTTGATGATATCAAAGACACGCTCTTTCATCGTTGAATCCATCAACTTACCTTTCGTGACCATACAACTACCTCCTTACATAACACTTTGATTTGAAAAGCGTTTAAAGATTCCGTTCGCTAGGAATAACAGGAAAATACTTACAACAGAATTAAATATTCCTATTGCTGTCCCATAAGAAAACTGTCCTAAACCAATCCCGTAATTAAGCGCATACAAATCTAAGACTTCAGAATAATCCAGCACAAGGGAATTCCCTAATAACATCTGCTTCTCAAAACCAATACTAACCAAGTGACCAATATTCAAAATAAGAACTACTAAGATTGTTGGTCTAATTCCAGGTAATGTAACATGCCATATCCTTCTTAATCTCCCTGCTCCATCAACCTTTGCTGCTTCATAGAGTTGTGGATCAAGACCAGCAATCGCGGCTAAAAAGATGATGGCATTCCAACCCATTTCTTTCCATAAGTCTGAAACTGTAACAATTCCCCAAAACCATGTTTCCTGAGCCATAAATTGGAAGGGCTTATCGATTACCCCAAATCTGAGTAATAAATCATTTACAATTCCCCCATCAATGGACAACATCTTTGTAACAATCCCTGCTACGACTACCCATGATACAAAATGTGGTAAATATGTTACTGTTTGAACAGTTCTCTTAAAAAACGAATGGCGAACTTCATTTATTAACACCGCAAACAATATCGGCACAGTAAAACCTACTACTAGTCCCATTAAACTCATAGCCAGTGTGTTTCTTAATACCATAAAAAAACGTTCATCAGTAAACAAGGTAATAAAGTGTTCTAGTCCTCCCCACTCTTGTTCAAAAAATGACCTTCCAGGCCTAAAATTTTGAAATGCCATCGTCCAACCCCATACCGGTAGATAATTGAAAATAAACACCCACACAACAAAAGGAAGTGACATCATATAAAGTGTTTTTTGACTTTTAAACACTTTCCAAAAACTGTGTCTTTTTTCTTTTTCTTTTACGATCACCATTTCTGTAATCGCTTTCCTACTTGTATCCGCCATGTTCCCCCTCCTTATTTGTAACTTAATTTTATATTAATAATTAAGTTACAGGTACCTTAATAATCAAAGGGGATTTCATATAAAAATATTAGAAAAACTAAGGCTTTCGCCAAGTCCTAATGGCGAAAGCCTTAGTTTTTCTTATACTATCATCCATAAAAATTTATATACTGTCTGATAGTACAAAATAATACCTCCTGGGTAAATGACAGGAGGTCTCGGATTACGATAAACCATGATTTTTTTTATAAGACGAGGGAGATTCGCCTACATATTTTTTGAATTTACTATGGAAATAATCCACATTAGAAAAACCAACTTGTTCTGCTACTTCATATACTTTGAGTCCTTGTAACAAAAGTTTTTTCCCGTTTTCGATTCTAATCTTATCAAGGTAAGTGTTAAAATATTCCCCCGTATAATCTTTAAAGAGTTTCCCTAAGTAGAACCTATTATAATTAAGGACCTTTGCTAGTGTTTCAAGCTTAATATTTTTATAATAGTTTTTTTCAATTAATTTAATCATTTTTTTCACTAATATATCTGAGTCACTTGAATCAATACTATCTAACATCTCTTCTAATAAAGTTGTTACGTAAGTAAGTAGCTCCGTAAGTTTTGACTGTGTTTCAATTTCGTATACTCTTGAGAGGATATTGGACACCGTTTCATGAATATTCTTGTTCTCATACATAAGTTTCTTTAATAATGATGTAACAATTTCTATATATTTTTCTTTGATAGTCTGTTCAGATAACTCATTAAAAATCATATACTTTCCTACATTCATACAAATTCTTTCAATTACCTTTTTATCTCCTATTTCCAAAGCGAAGACTAACTGTTCTACAACTTCTGAAAATTGTAATGACGAAATTTTATCTTTGGAAACACCTACTTCAACTGTAATAACAGGCTTAGAATCAGAGTGTAATATGGTTCCCTCATCGTAGAAAAATTGATCTTTTATTAAATCCGAAGCAATATTGAATTGAGTACTTAAATCTTCAATTTCCTTGAAAGTTTGCGAGATGGACGCTACAAATTTAGTTTGGATGTTTTGATGTATTGCCTTGTATATGTGAGCGATATTATTATTTACTTCTTGATCTGCATTTAGGAGAATTCCAATATAGGATCCAGTGGTAAAAATAAGTCCCTTTTTATCTAATTCATAAACCTGCTTTAATTGCTTTTTAATATCACCCAAAGAGTATTCATTTTTCTTCACTTCTATAAGCAAAATTCGAAATCTATTCCATTTTAAATGATCAAATAGTTCTTTTAATTCCTCCATACACTCTCCAGTTACAGCAGCTTGGATAACTCTTTCCTTGTTTTCCTCATCCATTTTCTTTTTTACCCTACTAAATTCTTCTTCTTTGATAAACCCTTGCGCTAATTCAGTTAATATAGGAATGAGTTCATCTTCATCAACCGGTTTCACCAAATAATCTTTCACATTATACTTCATTGCATTTCTTGCATACTCAAATTCGGCAAAACCACTCAAAACGATAAATTGGATTGAGGAATCCACTTCTCGAATTTTTTGTATTAACTCGATCCCACTCATTTCAGGCATTTTCATATCAACCATCATTAGATTTGGTTTTAACTCTTTATATTTTTCAATTGCATCAAAACCATCTTCCGCTGTACCAACAATTTCAAATCCAAGGTCCTCCCAGGGGATAAACATTTCTAACCCTTCCCGTGTTGAAGGTTCATCATCAACAATCATTACCTTAAGCATCCTTCCACCCCTCCTTAATAGGTATAAAAATAGTGACCTTCGTCCCTTTGTTTACCTTACTATCTATTGATAATCCTGATTTCTTACCGAATGTAAGTAGTAATCTCTGATGAACATTCTTTAATCCTATACGCTCCTCATTGTGGTGACTTTGCTCATTTAACATCATTGAAATAGCCTCTTGTTTCTCTTCATTCATTCCAACTCCATTATCAATGATATGAACAAGTAATCCCTCTGCAACGGCGTTGGTTTCAACACAAACATGCCCGCCTTTCCTACTATTCTCTAACCCATGAATAACAGCATTTTCTACAATCGGCTGTATGATTAGAGGGGGAATAGGTACATGTATAAAAGATGGATCAACCTTTAATTCATAAGTTAAGCGGTTACCATACCGAAACTTTTGTATTTGTAAATAGGCCTGAACGATTTTCAATTCATTTTCAAGAGTCACTTTACCAGTTCCAACCTCAATACTATTCCTCATTAATTTCCCAAGCATTTTTACTACCTGAGATATTTCTTTTTCTCCTTTTGCGTATGCCTTCATCCTGATCGACTCAAGTGCATTAAATAAAAAATGTGGATTTATCTGACTTGCCATCATTTTGAACTTTATTTCATTTTGCTTTCTTTCCAGTAACGTTTTCTGTCTATTAGTCTCATACACTTCATTTAAAAGATTCTTTGTATTATTCACCATGAATTCCAATTGTTTTGATAAGTGTCCAATCTCATCTTTACCGTCAATTGGTATCCTTATATTAAAGTTTCTGTTTCCAACTTGCTTAATCTGCTCACTAAGTATAATGAGCCTATTTGAAAGTAATTTTGAAATATAATAAATTAACAATAAAGCAAAGCACATACTAACTCCAACAACCAAAAATCCCGTATCCCTTACCTTATTGGCATTTCCTACAATACTCTCATCAGAAATGAATGAAACAATCCTTATATCATTCAAACTATTTTCCACTGAAATTGTCTCAACAAAGATTTGGGTCGGCTCCCCTTTAACATCACCTTCAAACATACCAGCCTTACTCTCCCTAAGCGATTTGGAGTTAACTATGTCAGACAGTTTTTTCCCTTTAAACTCAGGCTGATTTGTACTAATAATATAATCTAGGTCATCCACGATCATAATTGGTTGAGATTCCTGTGATAAAATCAGGTTTAATGTGTCAGTATTAACATTAATAATTAATACACCGTTTGTATCCAAATCCAAAAAGTTTATTGTCCTTACTAAACTTAAATATTTGTGGGGTTTATTTGTTTCATCTTCCATGTAGACCCATCTAACTAAGCCTTTATCTGATATGGCTTTTTTATACCATTTAGAGGTTGTTATCATTTCATCTATCGGTATTATTTCCCAACTATTCAGTAATGTTTCATTTTTCATATAAAATCTGATATTTGAAACCTCTTCTTTATATAACTTTCGGTATTCTTTGAAACTATTGAAATCTCGATATGATTCAACAACATCATACCTAGATTGATATTTTGTATTTACAACATTTTTTAATTGTTCATCAAATAAGAGATTATTAGAAACATATAATGATACATTCATAACTGCTTGAGTTCTTTCCTTTACCCGCTCAATATTTATTAGAGCTTCTTGCTTTGCATCTTCAAGCGCTAATTGCCTTAACTCGTTTGTTAAAAATCCCCCAACAGCTATTAGTGGTATAAATACAACTAGAATAAAAGAAATATACAGTTTATTACGTAGCTTTATATCATTTAACTTTTTCTTAATAACAGAGAAAATATTAGATACACCTCCTTGATCTTTTTGATTCTAATAATATTAAATAAACACACAATAAATTATCCCTATTAAATTACTTTACAAAACGCAATACATTACCTTAATATTAACTTAACAAATCATCTATTTACAACTTAATATTTTATATTAAATAAACTAATAAAGGGGCAAACATATGATGGATTCTTCCTCAATGAGAGGTTTCTATAAGATATCAGAATGGATAATGAATTTTGCTTATTTAAATATATTGTGGATTGCATTTACATTATTAGGCCTTGTTTTATTTGGAATTTTTCCTGCAACGGTATCATTGTTCATTATTGTACGGAAATGGGTCCAAGGTCAGCGTGATTTTCATATAACAAAATTATTTTGGAACTCATTTAAAAAAGAATTCTTAAAGAGTAATCTTCTTGGTCTAATTCTGGTTGTTATAGGAGGTATTTTATATACTGACTTCTTATTTGTTAGAGGAAATGACGTTCATCTTGTTCAATATACTTATTATCCTTTATTAATTATCATTGCTATTTTCACGTTAGCTTTGTTATATGTCTTTCCAATCTATGTTCATTTTGAAACAAAACTCATGCATATTTTAAAAAACTCAGTATTATTAATGATCATGAGCCCACTCATTACGATTATGATGGTCACTTTCATCTTAATTTTGTATCACATTTTAAGACTTATTCCTGGATTAACCCCTTTGTTTGGTGCGAGTCTTTTTGCCTATATTATAATGTGGTCTAGTCATTTTGTCTTTCAGAAAATAGGAAGATATAAAAACACCAATAAACAAGAAACTTCAGGACAAATGAATTAAAGCTGACCTGAAGTTTCTTTTTTTATTATCAATTAAGGGACTTAAATACCAATTTTAAGTCAGAACAATTTTTTAAGTTCAAAGTACCTTCGAACTTTATATCCAAAACCATCTTTACTTTTTCTCATTTCTTTCTGAAAATCTCTTTACAGCTCTAGTAGATGATTTAATACGTTGATTTTGAAATGGATACAAACCTCTTTTAGATAGTTCTTTCTCTATTAAAAAAATAAAATGTGGATCGAGATTTAATTCAATAGATTTCATATAAGCATCAATTAGGTGGTCATCCCTTATTTTTTGGAACATTTATTGCCCCCCCATGTGCTAAAATTAAAGAACTGATTATTTCGGTTTGTGTTTTGCAAAAGTTGTGAAATGACTAAATTACTCTGCAACTCTAAATGTCGCAATTGTTTAAGAGCAATATAAACAATTATTTTATTAGATTTGCCTTCATCAATGAAGCGACCTGTTGCTCATCTGTAGTAGATTTCTGTTCGAGTTGATTAATAACTAGCTCTTGTCTCTCTAATGAATGGTTTTGACTTAATTTACTTTTCCCTTCTATTTTATTGATCTTTATTTTGAAACCTTGGACTCCTTTATTCATACCAGCCAGATACTCAGGATCTACATCCCGTAAACTATATGAACTGTCTGGAGCTTCATATTTTACTACCATGTCATGTAAGGAAGCTATTAACTCCTCTTCGTCCTCTAATAGCTCTACTTCTCCATATACATGAACTGTTACGTAATTCCAGGTCGGTACCGCCTTATTCGTCTCATACCAAGATGGTGAAATATAACAATGAGGACCATGGAAAACAGCTAAGACCGTTTGATCTTTAATATCTTTCCACTGAGGATTTGGTCGAGCAAAGTGTCCGTATAAGTAAGACTTCTCCTTGTTCAAAATTAACGGTAAATGAGTCGCAAATGGCATTCCATTGTTTTGAGAAAAAAGAGTCGCAAAACTATGTTCTTTTATAATGTCGTAAGCCACCGTTTCATCTGTGATTTTAAAATATTTTGGAATATACATCATAATCCACCTTTCGAAGAAGTTATATAAGTGTTTTGGTCATAATAAAGTCCGTTTGTTCATCATCACCCATATAAAAAGAGTGAGTTCCTGTTTGAACAAATCCCATTTTTTTATAAAAACCAATAGCATTTTCATTGTTTTCCCATACACCCAGCCAGATTTTCTGTTTATTACATTCCATTGCAAGTTCAATCGCTTTATTTAGTAGATATTTACCAAGTCCATGTTTTTGAAATTCCTTCTTTATATAAATTCTCTCAATTTCAAGTGATTCATCACCCATTTCTTCAGACTGAGCATCATTGATATTAATCTTTAAATATCCAGCTACTTCATCATTGAAATAAATAAAAAAGAATTGTGAAGAACGATTGGATAACTCTTTTTCTAGTTGATTTAAATTAAATGCTCTCTCCAAAAAAGCATCCATATTTTCGAGTGAATTATGATGTTTAAATGTCTCATTAAATGTTACATAACTAATTTCTTGAAGCATGCGCAGTTTCTCAATGGTGCATTTCTTTATAGTTATTGTCATTAGTCGCCCCCCTTAAATAATCAATAATTTCTCTTGTTTCCTTTCTTAACGAATTCCCAATCGACTTCTACATTTTTCCTTACTCTTTGGAGTAAATGATAAATGGTCTCCACTTCAATATCAGTAAATCCCTCTAATGCCACATTATTGGAATGTTCATTTTCTCTTTTTATGAAGGGATAAACATTTTTCCCTTTCTCTGTTGGAAAAAGTTTTTTTATTTTTTGGTTATATTCATCATTTTTCTTTTCAATAAAACCATTTAGCTCAAGCTTTTTTATAGCACGAGCAGCAGTTGTTCGATCTACTTTTATCATCTCAGCTAGTTTTTCTTGAATGATTCCTGGACTTTCACATATTCTCACAAGGTACAAATACTGGCCTTTTGTGAGGTCATATTCTTTAAATTCTATATTGCTTATAGAATCTAAAGCTCTTGCTATCATTCCAATTTCACGAAGAATTTCCTTCATAATAGGCTCCTTAGCTCATGTATTGTTGTAAATACAATAAAAATAACTTATATTAAATGTACCCAAACTTTGTTGTAAATGCAACAAAATAAACGATAAAGAACTCATGTATATTGAATTATGTTTTTATGAATTATGAAATTTATTTAACTCTTGGTATTTCATTCACTATACAATCAGACCTTGTGACTTCAGCCTTAATGCACTTTTGGTATGTCTGTCCATAAATGCGGGACTTACTCTGGGTAGCCTCTAGACGTGTTAATTACACTTATCATTCGTTCCTGATACAATAAAAAACGCCTAATATCCAGTTCTATCAAGGATTTAAGGCGTTTCAACTACTAAATTTGAGTTTTGTTAATCGATATTTAACACGAAGTTAAGACTTTAAGAATAATAGGGAGTTTCCTCCCTCTCTTCAAAACTGTTCATTATTATCCCCAACTGGAAAGGCATTTAACTTAGTTTAATTAGATAAAACGTGAAACTTTAGCAATTGCGCTCCGATTCCTGAAAACCAATATTTCTTGTAAAACTATCGCTTCCCATTAGTTCAAAAAGATCATTGCGTTTTAAATTCCATAAAAACCGTTCTACACCTGGATATTTTTCACCTAGACTTGTTATCTCAAAATCAAAATACCGATGCTCAGTAATATAATTAATCATACCAATACCCTTTCCTCTTTGAACTGAAGATACTGCAATATGTTTAATTTCGCACTCAATTAAACTACTAATTTCACCCCCTGCACATCCAACAATTTCACCTTCAAAGTTCAAAACTATATAATTTTCGGTTTAATAATTTCAAATATTTTCCATATTCTTGATCCTAATAAAGGTAGAATTGGTGATATACTCTCGTATACATTTATACCAACTTCTCTTGCTATATTGTATTTAAATTACTACGAAAAAGGAAACAAATGGAAGTTATCTATCCTTTTCTCGGACATTTCATTTTTGATTGAAGTGGTATGGCCTACTTTGGATACATGAGGTACTTTAACATGCCTAGCACATAAAAGAAGCATTGAGGATATCCCCCAATGCTTTTCTTGTATTTATTAAACTAGCAGTGGTATGATCAGACCGGAAAGTAGTAAAATCAACGCTCCTCCTAATCTCGATGAAATTTGCGCAAATGGCATTAATTCCATTCTTTTTGCTGCAGATAACACCGCAACATCACCGGTTCCACCCATGTTAGCCATACATAAACCTGCTGTAATCGCTGCTTCAATTGGATAGAAACCTACTAATTTCCCTAAAAGACCTGCTCCAATAATTGCTCCTAATACCACACCAAATACTGTTAGAATATATTGAAGTGTGAGTGCTTCAATTACAGTATTTAAATCTGTGTATGCAACACCGATTCCAAATAATAGTGCAAATGTCCAGTTACTTGCTACAAACTGATACCACTGACTAGCACCGTCAAGTACAATAGGTGGGATTATATTTGCAACCTTCATAAGCGCAATTAAAATAATCATAATTGCATATGGATGTAATGGTATAAACGCTCCTAAAAGATTTCCAAGTGTAAAGAAAGCTAATGCAGCCAATAACCCTACACCCATTTTTTTAATGTCATATTTTTGTTGAGGTTTCTCATACTTAAATCCTTTAACCAATTGTCCATCACCTGATAGTGATGGGAATTTTTTGCCTACCATATCTAACACACTTGCAAGAACAATCGCGAATACATTTCCTAGAGCAAGTGCCGGTACGAGCATTGAAATATAATAGCTTGGTTCATTTCCTAACATTTCAGAATAGATTTGACTCATCGGCACAGCACCAGCACCCATTCCGCCGCCCATAATCGGCAGTGTAATAACTAATATCGCGTCCTGAAGTGTAAAACCTACTAAGGAACCAATAATACCTGCTAGTATAATGGCACCAATAACAGCACCAAAGATGGGAAGGAAATAACGTAAACCTACTTTTACTAAGATTTTTGAATTCATTCCCAAAATACTCCCTGTAATTAACGCCGCAATATAAAAGTCTAGAAAACCGCCTGTTTGCATGAAATCTGTAACAGATGTTGTGATTGATTCTGGAAGCAACCCGCTGTATACCATGTAAGCAGATCCAAAGATCGCTAAAATGGCTCCCCCACCTAAAAACGTTTTCATAATTGGTGTGCGATCGCCAATCCAGCCAAATACTTCACCTAATACAATCATCACTAGTAAACTACCAATCATTCCACCTGGTAAGTTTCCAGTATACATACTAACTAATGTGATCGCTGCAAATAGTCCAAACCATAAAACTGGTGTATTAAATACTGTTATTTTCGGTTTTGGATCTAACTGATTTACCTTTGTGTCTGTTTCAAAGGAGATTTTTTTTACTGTTTGTTCCATTAATAAATCCCTCATTTCCATAGATTTAATTCTCCTCTCAGTATGAAAGCACTGTTTCATACTGAAGCTTGCGACTGCATTCTTATTGCTTCTTCAAGTCATGATTTCAAGATTTAATTTTTCATTAAGGCTCTTTTCGTAAAGATTGTTGTTTTTACAAGTAACAAATTCGAACAGCTGTTGATTGGAGTGGAAGGTACGAGACTCCTGCGGGAGAAGCGTGTTAAGGGAGACCCCGCAAGTGCAAAGCACTGAGGAGGCTCCTGAGACCGCCCGCGGAAAGCGAGTACCTGCAACGGAAATCAATCCAGGTTTTAAGAGTAAATATAATTTAAAAGCAACAAAGTACAAAAACAGCCTTCATTAATAATAAAATTGCTTCTCTTCCAAACTAAGTCCCCAGTATGTTGTTCCGTCTGAAACAATGGCTTGTCATTGACCCGCTTATAGTAATCGCTTACATTCCTTGAACCAATATTACTTAAATATTCAATCAATTTATACCTTTTGTAATTATTGAAGTCTTTTGTAATTAAAAAAAGCAGCCCCCGCTGCTTTTTTTAATTACTCATATTGCACAAGAATCGATTCGTTTTCTTCATTAAACATATAAGAATAAAGAGGTCTACCTATACCATAGGTTAATGTTTCATCAATTACATGAATCTCATTTAAGAATTTTAAATACTTTCGGATTGACACTCTAGAAATATCAGTGATTTCTGCAATTTCATCTGTCGTAAACGCATGATTTTCTTGTCCTTTAATAGCATTAAAAACGATAGTTAAAGTCTTTTTAGATAAGCCTTTCGGCAGAGGCTTTAATGGTTCAGTCGCAGTTAATTCATCCTGTTTTACTAGGAAGAGCTCGTCTAATTCCTTTTGCTTCATCTTACTTTGTTGACTTAGTATGAAGAACTTTTCTTTATAAGAGATAAGTGCTTGATGGAACCTCTCAAATTCAAATGGTTTAATTAAATAATCTACAGCTCCATATCTTAAAGCTGTTTGAATTTTATCTACATCAGATGCAGCAGTAATTAAAATGACATCTAATTCTTTTTTTTCTTTTCTTATTTTACTTAATAAAGTTAGTCCATTTTCGCCTGGCATGTAGATATCTAAAAGGACTAGATCAACTTTTTGATTGTTAATGATTTTTGTCGCTTCATTTACCGAATGTGCCACACCAACTAAAAAGAACCCATTAATTTCTTTTAAGTATCGTTTATTAAACTCTGCTACCATTGGGTCATCATCTACAATTAGAACATTAATCATTTGTCTCCTCCTATCGGTTGTAAGGAATTTGAATGATAAACTCTGTGCCTTTTTCAACACTTAAATTTAGTTGAATGGATCCTCCTAATGTTTCGACACTTTTGCTCACTAAATATAAACCGTAGCCGCGATTTTGTCCTTTTGTCGAATACCCTTTTTTAAATATGTGAGTAAACTGTTCTTCTTTAATCCCCGGACCTGAATCTCTGACTTTAATTAAAAGTTGATTTTTATTATAGTTTAACTTTACCTTCAGCTTCTTTTCCTTCATTTCACTCATAGCTTCTATCGCATTATCTATGACATTTCCGATAATGGTAATTAATTCATGAGTCACATGATCCTCGCTAGGTTTTGGTATGATTGTCTCATTATCTATTTTCATCTCTACCTTATTTTCCCTAGCGGTACTAAGCTTGCCCATAATAAATCCAGCGAGGACAGGATCTTTAATATCTTTAGTCACATAACTAACTTCGTTTACACGATGATCAACAATTTCATTTATAAAATCCATTAACTCATCATAAAATTCCATCCTAACCATTCCAAGAATAACATGGAGCCGATTCATAAACTCATGTGACTGAGCACGCAATGCTTCAGCATATATTCGAACACCTGTTAATTGTTCTGCCAATTGATGAACTTCCGTTTTATCCCTAAAAGTTGAGATAGCTCCGACAATTTCTTTGTTGACAATCAATGGAGCTCGATTAGTTAAAAGTGTCACACCATTGACCGCTATCTCTTCATCTTTTTCAGGCTTTCCCGTTTTTAACACCCGGTCTAGCTTTGAGAATGGTAGATATTCAGTTAGTTTCATACCTACAGGATTATCCGATAGGCCGATATTCGTAAATATTTTCAAAGCTGATTTATTGACTAGTGTTATTGTCGAATTTTTGTCTACTGCAATTATCCCTTCATGTACAGAATGAAGCATTGTATTTCGTTCTTCATGAATTTTTGCAATCATAAACGGTTCTAATCCAAATAAAATCTTTTTTATATATCCCGCTAGGAAAACTGCGCCTACGATACCAACTAAAATACCTACAATAGATCCAATAAAAATATTTTTATGACCTTTTTTAAGTGCTTTTTCAACGTTATTAAGTAATATTCCAACAGAAACTGCTCCTATCTGTTCATTTTCATCATTATAAATAGGAGTGAATGAACGTAATGACTCCCCTAGTGTACCTTTCGATATAGAAATATGTTCTTCTCCAGTTAATACCTCCTTCTCATCACCGCCAACAAAACGTTTCCCAATCTTTTCTGAATCAGGATGAGATTTTCTAATTCCGTTCATATCCAACACTACAACAAAAAGAACATCAGCTGCTTGTTGAATATCAACTGTATACTCTTGGATTGCCCCACCATCATCTTCTTTCTCAAGCCCACTTATAACGATTTCAGATTTGGCAACTGTTCTTGATACAATCTTTGCTTTTTCTTCCTGGTTGTTACGAATAGATTCACTAACTGTATGACTAATTAATAAATCAGTTAAAAGCAACGATATAAGAACAACTAAGCATACAAAGAAAATAATGATAGTACTTAGCTTATATTTTTGTTTTGACAATGAATCCACTCCTAAAAAAAATTCCTGGATTTAATATAAAAAACCTTACCTAAACAGATTATTAGGAAGGCTAAAAAAGCAAAATATCTCTCTTAATAATACATAATCCAAGATTCATGTTGAAGCAATTTCCTTAATACCCGAAATACGAATCGAATTCACCTTTTCATGTATATCTTTTAAAACGAGTGCTTGTTTATTTACATCGAGATTAAAAATATGACCTTTACACATTTGCAAAGATTCATTTTAATAATGAGTAATTGTTAGCAAACGATTTTTTGTTAATTCTTGTAAGAACATCTCTTTGGTCCCTCTATTGCTAGCGATCTATTAAAAGGCTCTAGTTAACGTTTACATTACTAATGTTTTTATCGCCTTGAACACCTTTTCTCTCCTTAAAGAATCAAAGTATGTTCAAGGCTTTAAAAGCTTATAGCATTATTGATAAATCGTAAACTTACTTTACTACTAGTAGATCCCCATTAGGTTCTTGTGAATTCAATTCTTTTCTCGTAACTCCTGATTTTATGGCTGCATCTGCAACAGCTTCTGCAACATGTTTTGCTACTCTTGAATCAAATGGATCCGGAATAACATAATCAGCGTGAAGTTCTTCACTGTTAATTAATCCAGAAATTGCATAAACTGCAGCAACTTTCATTTCTTCGTTAATTTCCTTCGCACGAACATCTAAAGCCCCGCGGAAAATTCCTGGGAATGCAAGGACATTATTCACCTGATTTGGGAAATCAGAGCGTCCAGTTCCAACAACAAGTGCTCCCGCTTCTTTTGCCTCTTCAGGCATAATTTCTGGTACCGGGTTAGCCATAGCAAAAATAATTGGATTCTTATTCATCGAACGAACCATCTCTTTTGTAACTGCTCCTGCCGCAGAAACCCCAACAAACACATCAGCACCTTCCAATGCATCTGCTAATGACCCTTGTTTTTGCTCTTTATTTGTAAGATCTGCCATTTCTTCTTTGAATTTATTCATACCAACTGGACGATCTTTATAAATAATTCCTTTTGTATCACATAAAATGACATCTTTTACACCCATATTTAGCAACAACTTAACAATCGCTACGCCTGCAGCTCCAGCCCCATTTGCTACAACACGAATATCTCCAATTTTTTTGTTTGCGAGTATAAGAGCATTAATAAGTCCTGCTGCTGTCACAATAGCTGTTCCATGTTGATCATCATGAAAAATAGGGATATCGCACTCTTTGCGTAAACGATCTTCAATTTCAAAGCATTGCGGTGCAGCAATATCTTCTAAGTTTACTCCGCCAAAAGTAGGTTCTAACATTTTGACGTGCTCAACAATTTTATCCGTATCAGTCGAATTTATACATAGAGGAAAGGCATCGACATTTGCAAATTCTTTAAATAACAATGCCTTTCCTTCCATAACTGGCATAGCTGCTTTCGGTCCGATATCTCCAAGCCCAAGGACAGCAGTTCCATTTGAAACAACGGCAACAAGATTTCCCTTCATTGTGTAATCATATACTCTGCTTTCCATCTCATGAATTGCCAAGCAAGGCTCCGCTACACCAGGTGAATAAGCAAGACTTAAATCTTTTGCATCCCGTACTTTGACTTTAGAGTATACACTAAGTTTCCCTTGATTTTCTTTATGCATCTTCAATGCTTCTTCGCGTAATGTTGACATAACTAAATCTCCCTGCCCTTGTTGAATTTTACCACTAATTGAAAATGATAGATTAGCATATTAGTTTCTATATAAATCACTGATCATATTAGAAGGTAACAAATATACTTTTTAGATATACAAATCAGGAGAAAAAAGCGCTTTCTATTTACTGCGATATTATTGGCTCTCCTTCTTTAACAAAAATTATAGTATTTTTTAGAAAACTTCATAGTTTTTGTAACTTTTTAAACTATTTTTTAATTTAAATAAGTTTTGCTCAAAAAAGCACACTTTATTTGACTTTTTACTGTCTACTCTAGTTTTAGATTAGATTAAAGAATTAACTCATGACCAGTTCAGGCTTTTTTTCGCTTAAACCAAGTGTTTGAGCTGTTAAATGAAGAATTTCGTTCAGAAGATCTGGATTTGCATTTAGTGATAAGCCATAAGAAGGAATCATTTCTTTAATTTTAGGTTCCCACTTTTCTATATGCTCAGGGAAGCATTTTTCTAGAACTTTAAGAATGACATGCACGGCGGTAGAAGCACCAGGAGAAGCGCCAAGCAATGCTGCAATCGAACCATCAGCAGCATTAACAACTTCCGTACCGAATTGTAGTGTTCCGATACCAGCTTCAGTATCTTTAATCACTTGCACACGCTGGCCTGCAACAACCAAATCCCAATCCTCACTTTTTGCGCTCGGGATAAACTCACGTAATTCTTCAATGCGCTGTTCTTTTGATAACATAACTTGGTGGATCAGGTATTTTGTCAATGATATGTTTTTTGCACCTGCAGCCAACATCGTTAATAGATTATCCGGTTTAACTGATGTGACCAAATCAAACATTGAACCATTTTTCAAGAACTTAGGTGTGAACCCAGCAAATGGTCCAAATAACAATGATTTTTTATCCCCAATAAATCTTGTGTCAAGATGTGGAACAGACATTGGAGGTGCACCAACCTTAGCCTTTCCATAAACTTTTGCATGATGCTGTGCTATGACATCTGGATTATTACACACCATAAATAATCCGCTTACAGGGAATCCTCCAATATGTTTCCCTTCTGGTATACCGGTTTTCTGAAGTAAATGGAGACTTCCTCCACCCCCTCCGATAAAGACGAATCTTGCAGAATGACGTTCGACAGTACCGCTAATCAAGTTCCGCACTTGTAATTCCCACAATCCTTCGCTGGTACGTTTTATGTCTTGAACACTATGTTTATAGTTTACTTCGACATTTTTACTCTCTAAGTGGTCAAATAACATGCGCGTTAAAGCACCAAAGTTGATATCAGTGCCTGAGTCGATTTTAGTTGCAGCTATAGGTTCATTCGTTGTTCGTTCTTGCATAATAAGCGGAATCCATTCCATTAGTTTTTCAGGATCATCGGAAAATTTCATTCCTTGAAATAACGGATTTTTTGATAGCGCTTCAAATCGTTTCTTTAAAAACGACACATTTTGTTCTTCATGAACTAAACTCATATGAGGTAATGGCATGATAAAATCTTGTGGATTTTGGATCATCTTGTTGTTTACAAGATATGACCAAAACTGCATAGAAACCTGGAATTGTTCATTAATATTTATCGCTTTGCTCATATCGATTGATCCATCCGGTTTTTCGACTGTATAATTAAGCTCACACAGTCCCGCATGTCCCGTGCCCGCGTTATTCCATTCGTTGGAGCTTTCCTCACCTGCGTTTGGAAGCTTTTCAAACACCTTAATTTCCCAATCCGGTACCAATTCCTGCAAAAGTGTTCCCAAAGTTGCACTCATCATTCCAGCACCAATTAAAATAACGTCTGTTTTCGTTTTTCTGTTGCTCATTTTTACTGCTCCTTTCTCTGTTGATTCATACTTTCTGCGCGTGAAAAAAAGACAACTCCACCATATGGTGAAGTCTGTCCAAATTGTTATAAATTGTTCGGAATTTCATCATACGTTTTCATTTAACAAATAATCATTCGTTTTATGTCTCAACAAATTTCTGTAAAAACTAAAACAGTCGGGTCCGCTCTTTCTTAAACAAGAGGTCCGCCCAGCTTAACAATCTCTTCAGATACATTTGTGAACTTTTTAAAGTTTTCATTGAACTTGCTGGCAAGATTTAACGCTTTTGCATGATAAGCTTCCTTGTCAGTCCAGGTTTTTTCTGGAATTAATACTTCATTAGGTACACCTGGAACTTGAAGAGGTATTTCCAGGCCGAAGATGTCGTCCTTTGCTGTTTCCGCATTTTCTAATTCTCCGTTAAGTGCTGCTTTCACCATTGCACGAGTGTAGGAAAGATTCATACGTTGACCTGTGCCATATTCTCCGCCAGTCCAACCAGTGTTCACTAAGAATACGTTCGCATTGTGCTTTTCAATTTTTTGGCCAAGCATTTCTGCATAACGAGATGCGTCAAGCGGTAAGAATGGTGAACCGAAGCAAGTAGAAAACGTTACTTGTGGAGATGTAATCCCTCGCTCTGTTCCTGCTAGCTTACTCGTATAACCGCTTAAGAAATGATACATGGCTTGTTCTTTAGATAGTTTGCTGATTGGAGGCAGCACGCCGAATGCATCAGCCGTTAAAAACACAATTGTATCCGGGTGTCCGGCCACACTTGGAAGCATGATATTATCGATTGCGTCAATTGGATATGCTGCACGTGTATTTTCCGTTAGAGATACATCATTGTAATCTGCGAGACCAGTATTCTCATTAATGACTACATTTTCTAATACAGCTCCGAATGTAATAGCATCAAAAATCTGAGGTTCCTTCTCCCTAGATAGGTTTACGCATTTTGCATAGCAACCTCCTTCAATATTAAATACACCATGATCAGACCATCCATGCTCGTCATCTCCAATTAACTTACGGTTGGGATCTGCAGAAAGCGTTGTCTTTCCTGTTCCGGATAAGCCGAAGAACAAAGCTACTTCACCTTCTTCAGATACGTTTGCAGAGCAGTGCATAGGTAAAATATCTTGTTCCGGCAACAAATAGTTCATGATAGAGAAAATGGATTTCTTCATTTCACCTGCATACTCAGTACCACCGATCAGAATGACACGCTTTTCAAAAGAAACAATGATGAACGCTTCTGAATTTGTCCCGTCAATATCCGGATTAGCTTTGAATGTTGGGGCGGATACGATTGTAAATGGTTCATTTTGATCTGAGGAATCAATCTCTGTCGGACGAATAAACAATTGCTGTGCAAATAAATTATGCCAAGCAAATTCATTTATTACTTGAATTGGAAGACGAGTGCTGTGCTCCGCTCCAGCAAAGCCTTTAAATACGAAGATTTCTTCTTTATTTTTCAAATACTCTAATACCTTTGTGTACAGATTATTAAAATGCTCCTTAGAGATTGGTTGATTAACAGTACCCCAATCAATTTTATCTGCAGTAGATGCTTCCTTAACAATGTATTTATCTTTAGGAGAACGGCCTGTATATTTACCTGTTGAAACAGAAACAGCACCGGTTGACGAAAGTTTACCTTCCCCTCTTTTTAATACTTTTTCCACTAACTGTGAAACACTTAATTGAACTTGTGTATTGCTGCCATTTACTAACTCATGTAAATCAATTTGAACGTTGACAATACTCATATCTATATCATCCTTTTATCTTTTTAATGAATATTTCTCGTAATCTATTTAAATAGTACATACATTAACTTAAAAGCTTCATACTATTTATTGGGTTTGTTAGTGAATTATTTTTGAAATTTGAATTTGTCCTAATAATAAAAATGATCGACTAAATAAATTGCATGTCTTTATTTCTAGTAAACTGGTCTGCTACTAGCTTTACAAGGTCTACTACGCGACAGGAATATCCCCACTCATTATCATACCAAGCAAGAACCTTTACCTTTCGGGTTCCCATAACAATTGTAGATAAACCATCAATAATAGACGAACTTGGATTTGTATTGAAATCTACAGACACAAGCGGTGTATCACAAAATTCTATAATTCCCTTCATTGATCCTTGAGATGCAATTTGGAAAGCTTTATTAATTTGTTCCACTGTCACATCACACTTTACGTCAATAACAAGGTCTACAAGCGATACATTTGGAGTCGGAATACGTAGTGCCATACCATGTAATTTACCGGATAAATGTGGTAGAACCTTGGCTAATGCTTTAGCAGCACCTGTTGTAGTTGGAATAATGGATTGTGCACAAGCACGAGCTCTACGTAGATCCTTATGTGGATTGTCTATATTATTTTGATCATTTGTATATGCGTGTACAGTTGTCATTAAGCCATTCTCAATGCCAAATTGTTCATCTAACACCTTGACGACTGGAGCGAGACAATTGGTTGTACAAGATGCATTTGAGATCACATCGTGTTTTGTCATATCCAATTGCTCATCATTTACACCAACTACAATCGTCACATCTTCATTTTTACCTGGAGCTGTTAAAATGACTTTCTTCGCTCCTGCTTCCAGGTGAAGATTCGCTTGTTCTTTAACGTTAAATTTACCTGTTGCTTCAATCACGACATCAACGCCCAGCTCCTTCCAAGGAAGCTCTTGAGGGTTACGATGATTAAGAAGCTGAACCAGCTTTCCATTCACCATTAATTGATTTTGTATTACCTCTATCGTACCGTCAAACTTCCCATGTACTGTGTCATACTTAATAAGGTGTGCCAATGTTTCGGCAGGGTAGCTTGCATTTATAGCAACAATATGGAATGCGCTTTCTTTAATCGCTTGACGGAACACCATTCTCCCAATGCGTCCAAACCCGTTAATCGCAACATTAATCATACTAATAAGTCCCCCTCAGTCAATTGTGTTATACTATTAAAACATTAATCTATATATAGTATAACACATTAAAGGGTAATCTATTACGTTTTTTTACTTTTTTTAATTACATTTTCTTAAAACACCTTACTTCTAAAGAACGTTTTCAGTAGAAAACAAGTAATCTAGGTCCTTATATGACTATTTCATAGCTTTTTATCAATTGAACGACATCACGGGCAATCATCACTTCTTCATTTGTAGGAATAATGATTACCTTTACAGGAGAATATGGATAGCTAATAAACCTTTCTTCACCACGGACTTGATTCAGTGCAGGATCCCAATAAACACCCATAAATTCTAATCCACGTAACACACGAGAACGGATAATGTCACTGTTTTCTCCAATTCCAGCAGTAAAGATAATAGCATCTACTCCAGACATTTGTGCTGCATATGAACCAATATATTTATGAATTCTACTAGCGAATACTTCAAGAGCCGTTTCTGCACGGACATTTCCCTCTTTAGCGGCTTGTTCAATGTCACGAAGATCGCTTGATAATCCTGAAATTCCCAAAACACCACTCTTTTTATTTAAAATATCTAATACTTCCAGTTCTGATTGACCTGTTTTTTCCATAATGAATGGAATTAATGCCGGATCAATGTTTCCTAAACGAGTTCCCATTGCAACACCTGCAAGCGGAGTAAAGCCCATTGAAGTATCAATAGATCTACCACCTTCAATTGCAGCTATACTCGCCCCATTTCCTAAGTGACAAGAAATCAATCGCAATTGTTCAATCGGACGTCCTAATAATTCTGCTGCTCTTTCAGATACATACTTATGTGAAGTACCATGAAATCCATATTTACGAATTCCATATTTTTCATAATATTCATAAGGTAAACTATATAAAAATGATCGTTCAGGCATTGTTTGATGGAAGGCCGTATCAAAAACTGCTACTGTATCTACCTTTGGTAATACTTCTTTGAATGCTTTAATTCCAACAATATTCGCCGGATTATGAAGTGGCGCTAAATCTGAAAGCTCCTCAATTTTCTGAAGTGTTTCATCTGTAATTAAAACAGAGTGGTGAAATCGCTCACCTCCGTGTACTATACGATGACCGATTCCTTCAATTTCATATAAAGTCTTGAGAATTCCAAAATCTATGAGTTTGCTAAGAAGTATCTTAACTGCAGCTGCATGGTCTGGAATGTCTACTCTATCTTTTACTTTTTCTCCGTTCACTAAAATAGTGAATATTCCCTTTTCTAAGCCAATACGTTCTACTAACCCCGCTGTTAGAACTTCTTCACTTGGCATTTCAAATAATTGAAACTTTAAAGAAGAGCTCCCTGCATTGATTGCAATTATTTTTGCCATGATATTTACTGCTCCTTTTCATCCAAACCATTTTTAACATAGTTCAGCTACATATGGAGATTAGACCAGGCTTTAATCCCTTGATTAATAGCAAAAACCTGGACTTGCTCTCCCTATCCTATTAACTAAACAGCTTCATTAAGATTGTTGCCATGATTACTGTAGCAGCACCACCAAGTCTTGTAGCTACTTGTGCAAATGGCATTAATGACATTCTGTTGGATGCAGATAAAATTGCTACGTCTCCTGTTCCTCCTAATCCGCTATGACACCCCGTTACAATCGCTGATTCAACCGGATGCATATTTAAGAACTTACCAACAAAATAACCTGTCCCAACCATTGCAATGACAACAGATAGACAAACGACCACATATGCAGGAGTTACTATTTTCACAACTTCCTCCAATGGAATAAACAGCATTCCCAAGCCAACCATAAGTGGCCAAGTTAAACCGGTAGAAACAAATTTATAAAGATGAAATGCACCCCGTTCCATTTTTGCCGGCATGAGCTGAAGACACTTAACCAATGTAGCAGCCACAATCATTAAAACTGGACCCGGAATACCTAAAAACATATGGGCAAATTGACCGAAGATGAAAAAGCCACAGGCAAGAAGTAAACCTGCACCCATTAACGAAAAATCAACAGGAGCATTGATATTTGTATTCTCGTTGTTCATCTCTTTAACGCCATCTTTTGATTTGACTAATATGCCATTTCCGGTAAGCTCCGGCTTTCTTTCCCCTAAATTTTTCATTAATCCCGCACATATAACTGCGACGATATTTCCGATAACTGCAGCAGGAATCATTTGAGATACATACGTTTCAGCTGATCCACCTAGAATTTGCGAGTACGCTAGTGACAATGGTAAAATTCCTTCACCAACCCCTCCTCCGATAATAGGAACAATGATATAGAAAAAGGTATGCTTCATCTCATAACCAAATAGTGCTCCAACTGATATACCAACAACAATAGATGCTATAGTTCCGAGAACAAGCGGTATAAACATCTTTGAAAAACCTTGAATCAACACTCTACGATTCATTCCCAGGATACTTCCAGCTACTAAAACGGAAATATACAAATAAAGAAAGTTCGACGTTTTCATTAATATTGTCACCGCTTCCATCGAAGCCGGATTAAAGAGGTTAAAAAATACAAGAATAGATGGGACTAGTAGAGCTAATATAGCAGGACCACCAATATCTTTTAAAATAGGAATCTTCATCCCCAAGTCCCCTAGTAAAATCCCAAGCACCATAATAACCGCAAATCCACCGATCATATCTGGAGGTAGTTGATTATAAACAGATGCACCATAAACAATTGCTGCTAATACTAAATAAAGTGGTAACGGGATAACCCCTACCTTTATTTGTTTAAACTTTGTTAGAAATCCCTTTTTTTCATCTTCATGTTGAAGCGTTTCCAATTTTCTTGCTGTTTCCATGAAGTTAATCCTCCTTTATTGTTTCTGTAACTACAGAATAGTTGCACCGCTTCCCAAAAAGAAGTTTATGAAATTTATAATAGTGTTTTGACAATAAAAAAAGTAAGCAACAAAAAGTTGCTTACTTTTTTTATTGTTTTATATAAATACTTGTGAGAAAAGAGCCTAGTTTATATTCTGCTGAATCTCATGCAAGGAGTAACTTTCTAGTTCCTTGGCATCTTTTATAAGTTCTTGGCGATATAATCCGACGTATAAACTCGATAACCATTCTCTGATCTATATATTAGGTTTGAGTATAATATTATGGTCCTCATATTAACGAATAGAAGCCATACTTACACCTGTTCTCTCTGCAAGATTGCCTCTCGTCATTCCTTTCACCTCTTATACCTCCTCTCTGTCCTTACCCCTGATAGGAGAGACATTTTTTTGTAAGAATTGAAAATAGTGTTTCTTACTAAAAGACGTGGTAATAAACACTTATCACTTGTACATATAGTAAAGATTTACAAGTGAAAATCATCTATGTAACTAAATTGATATATATTCTTAATATAGTAATAAATCGACTTGTAAATGTGATTCAATGATAATAAAAAAGCTTCACTCCCTTATATACAAGGGAGTGAAGCTTCTCACTATTATAAATTAATAGGTACAATTCTTTTCTAATTTCTTATAACTGGAAAAATAAATAACTAATTCTTCCTATAAATTATTTAAGATGGCTTTGGAAGTCATTAAAGTAGTTAACATTAGTTTCAGTTTCAGTTTCAGCTTTAAACGTATTATGAAGTGGTGATAAAGAAAAATTCCCGTTGCTGCTATTGATAATAATTTTTTCAATTTCAAAATAGTATGCAATAACCCAACGCGCTAGTAAATAGTAATCCCTTACATTTACTTAAATATAAATACCGATTATAAGAGAATGCTAGTTTTTTAATAAACACCCGCTTTGAATAAAGGCTCTATTCGGGATCATTACTATTTTTGCTCATCAACATTCTCTATCATTACTTTATCTATATATGATACGAGAGCCTGATCCTCAAAAATTTGGGTCAGACTCTCTATCATTATACCTTCTTACAGATATTAACTATTCGTAATTCTTTCTCTTTGTCTCTGTTTTTACCTTAATTGCCATTGTTTGCTTTGTTGCCGTTATTACCTTTATTACCTTTGTTACCCTGATTGCCATTGTTGTTTTGATATCCGTTGTCGTCTTGGTCAGCTTTCCACAGATGATCCTCTACAAAAGCGGCATATAACAACTGCCACGTTTCCCAGTCATGCGCTGCAGGAACTTCAAGATATGCATGGTCAATTCCCTTTTCTGTCAGTGCCTTGTCTAAGTTTTTCACCGGTTCAAGTCCAAAGTCCCAAATACCTGTGCCCAGCATTACAGATGGTTTGTCCAAATCACTATAAGTATCAATGTTGTTCAGTTCATCACCCGTCACTGCATAACTCCAAATTCCAAAATAGGCAAATTCGTCTGCGTGGTTAAAATACATCCGATTAGTGGTCATTCCACCCATTGACAAACCAGCGTAAGCGCGACCTTCAGGCTTATCATATACATTATAGTTAGCTTCGATATAAGGCATAATATATTCAAATTGGTCTTCTTCTATTTTTCCATAGTCCCAATTAAAGTCCTGATTATTCATGGTTACGACAACAAACGGCTCAGCCGTTCCATCTGCAATCAAATTGTCTGTAATATTAGCCACTGCTCCCTCGTTCATCCAACGCAGTTCATTGCCATATTTATCGCCAGACATACCATGAGTAAGGTAAAGCACCTTGTAAGGTTCTTCGCGGTTAGGATCATATCCGTCAGGCAGGTAAACCGCAAGACCGCGTTTATCATCGGCAGCTCCTGTATAGGATACAGTTTCCACCGTGCCTGTCTTTTTATCTTTGCGGGGAAGCTCTACTGAGCGATCAAGAAAATCTCCTGTTCCCATTGTTTTCGATTTATACGGAACATAGACCATACTAGACAGACTAGAAATATTTGTCGCCGTATTGGTTAGCGTCGGATTATTAGGGTCATCCAGTCTTGCCGTTGTACTACCATCCGGATTAGTGATACGGAAATTGTAGACAAAAGCACCGCTGGAAAGTGGAACTTTTGCTCCCCATAAATGATCACCAAGATTCTCCATGTTTACATATAATGTTGTATCACTATTACCACCAGCTGGGAACATACCTGCTTTGTAATCCTTCGGTTGATATGGGTTTGCAAAACCATCTTCAAGTGTGAAATGATTAAAGGTGTCACTATATAGTTCAACCTTTGTTGCTTCTTTAGTCTCATCCTCGTAAATAAACGTCGCATAATAGCCAGTCGGAGAAGTAGGATCCACCTTCACAGTTACACCAGGTTTATATTTAGCGTAATTAACTTCAGAAGACTCTGAAGCAAACACTGATATATTATTGCTAAATAACAAGCATACCATGTATGCAATAACTCCCAGACACAATACTTTTTTCATTTTCTTTCTCCCCTCTCAAATTCCTTCAGTCATAGATTAATTTAATAAAAGCGATTAACTAATACCTAAACTAGTTCATCTGTCCCCCTTTGTTGAAATCGCTTACCATTTAATCGAAACGAAATGTTTCTTGATCATTATGTTATCAAATAGGGGAAGAGTAAGTTTGTTGAAAATTTTGAGTTATTTGTTGAATATTTTGATCTACTGTATAGGGCTTTCTATTAAAAAGGGTTATTTTTCAAGATAAGTGACGGCTTCTAGTTTATTCAGTATCAGCAATCGCCTGTTCTAATGCCTCCGCTACCTTATCCATCGCTTCTTTTGATGTAGTTTCTCCACTTAAAGCTTTTACTACTGCATCTCTCATTTCAGAAGATACCTTTGATATAACAACTTGATTTCCCCAGTCATTTGCTGCTGCCATCGGTGTATTTTCTAATTCGTTTGAGAAGGTTTTAAACATCTCTTTACCAAACTCATAATCTAATTCACTATTATCCTTTCTCGCACTTAAAAATAGTGACTCTTGATTGAATTTTGCATTAATTTCTTGTGATGATAAATAGTTAATAAAATCAGCTGTCTCATCTTCTACCCCTGTATTTTTAAAGCCCATAATGTAATTTCCACCTGGGACAGATGAACGGATCTCATTTTTTGGAAGGTACGTTACACCCCACTCAAAATTCTCAATATCCTTGTAATTGCTTAACATCCAATTACCAGCTAAGTATGCTGCAGTGGTTCCCGAACGGAAAAGGTTACCCGGATTTTCTCCACCTAACCAAACAGATTCAGGAATGATTCCTTCTTTATGCAGATTGATAAAGTAGTCCAGTGCTGCAACACCTTCCTCATTATTGATTGCCGGTTTAGATAAATCTTCAGTAAAAATACTTCCACCAAATTCATAGAGTAGCGTTGAATATCGATGAGGTGTTCCATCGACTACTAATCCGTATTTAGCTCCCCCTTTTTCCTTTACCTTTTGAATGACAGCAGCAAATTCATCCCATGTCCAAACCTCATCAGGTGATTGAGGAACTGTAGCTCCTGCTTTTTCAAACAATGTTTTGTTATAAATCAGTCCGTTTGACGAAACATCCATTGGTGTAGCAATAATTTTGTCACCTTTTACATAGTACGGTTTAATAGAAGGTAGAAACTGTGAAGTAAATTCATCCACTCCTCCTACATATGAAGAAAGATCCAATGCCTGCTCTGAAAAAATCCCGGTATTTGAAATACGAGTCAAAGCAGGAGGCTGTCCACTAGCAATCATTGTTTTTAATTTCGTTTCAAGATCACTATAGCCAACTTCAATTATTTTGATTTCAACATGTTCATTTTTCGCTTGATATTCTTTAATGATTTCCCGCATAACATCCCCTTCAATTCCTGCAGAAAACCAGAGAAACTCTAACGTTACTTTTTCATTCGTTTCTTTATTTTCCATATCTTTAACAGAAGCACCTTCAGAGCATGCGACTACCATAACAAATAGAAATACTGTAAGCCATGTTAGGCATATCTTTTTCCATTTACTTTTCATACACATCCTCTCCTTTTTTTGAGAGTAGTTGATTCTTGAATTGATAGGTTAAAGAGGAATTGATTATCATTTATACCTTCCCTCATTTAATTTTCTTATAAGCTGAAGGTGTTGTTCTCGTAAATTTCTTAAAGACTTGTCCAAAGTATCTTGAATCCAGAAAACCTACTTTTTTTGACACTTCATTTGCTTTTAAATCAGTATTATCTAATAGCATTTTGGCAACGTTAATTCGTCTATTTGTTAAAAAAGTACTTAGATTTTCTTCCGTTTCCTTTTTAAAGGTCCGACTCAAATAACTAACGCTAACATTTAGTTTTTCAGCAATAAATTGTGCATTTAAATCCGGATTACTATATTGCTGTTCGATTATTTGTTTTGCTTGCTCTACTAATCCTAAGTTATTATTATTCATTGTTTTATAAAGATGATGTTTCATCTCTACACAGATCTCGTACATAAAATCTCTTAATTCGTCAAATGTATGAATCCGTTCAAGCTGTTCATACCCAACTTCCAATTCAAAATTTTTATCCCATTTCGATACAACAAGACCTAGCTTAATTAATAACTCTAAACAATGATTTAATATAGGCGTTTTATCAAAAGTAGATTTAAAGATCTCAAATAACTCTTTAAATCTATTTGAAAACACCTCAAGCTCCCATTCTTCAAACCCTTCCACAAAGCTCGTAGATTTGAATGATAATTGATTATTAGTCTGTCCTAATTTTTCATCGTCAAAAATATGAAGTTGACCCGTCCCAGTGAAATAACTCTTTGACAACGCTTTAACAGATTGGAGGTAAGAGGTATGTAAAGAATCCACGGAAGCGTAAAGTCCTCCAATACCAATTGAAACGATTAACCTCTCCTCAATAGATAGAAAATATAGAATACGTTCAGCTAATTCTTTTAATCGTGCTTCTACTACTTTATTTGGTAAGGTTTGTGATAAAGAAGGCAAAATATGAAGTTGCTGATCATGTGTGATCATTCTTACTTGAATACCTTTGTTTAAAAATAGTTTCTCAATAGAATCTATTATCGGTTGAAAAGAGAGAGTATGATGTAAATCATTAAATAGTTGAATTGTGATTACAGCACCTTTTCCATTGGTTAGTTTATTGTTATCCATTCCTCTTAAATGATGCGTATTTATATTCCCTTTAACAGTAATGTCATATAATATTGACTGCTCTATAATGGGTTTGCTCTCTTGAAGGGCTGTTTCCATATATTCATAATTTTTCTCTTTATCCCTATGTTGCTCAATTTTATTTACTGCTTTTTTTATGACATAGCTGACTTCGTCTTTGTCTGTTGGTTTAAGTAAATAATCAAAAACACCATGTTGAAGTGCTTCCTTAGCATAGCTAAATTCATCGTAACCTGATAATAGAATGATTATCGTCTTCTTTTGATTTCGCTGAACATACTCAGCCAATTCCAATCCGGTATGACCCGGCATAACAATATCCGACACCACAATATCAGGATTGAGCTCATCTATCATCTTCTTCCCCTCGAATCCATTCGAGGCTATTCCACAAATCTCACACCCAAGTCCTGTCCAATCTATTTTCTCAGACAGGCCTTTACTTATTAATGGTTCATCATCCAAAATAAGTACTTTATACATTTTAGTCCTCCTCCCTTTGGATAGGTAAAACGATTTCAAACAACGTTCCGATGTTTTTATTACTTTCAATCTTCAGTCCATTATCTTTCCCATATAATAATCGAATACGGTTTTGTACAATTAAAATTCCATTGCCTGTACCTTTTGATTCATCAATTTTCTCGTACTTACCTTCCAATAGTGCTGTAACAGTACGTTCATCCATGCCAACCCCATTATCAATAACTTGTATGTGTAATTTGTTATTTTTAATCATTCCATTAATAAAAATATATCCATTACCTATTTTCTTTTCTATTCCATGAATCATTGCATTTTCAACGATTGGTTGCAGAATTAATTTAGGTACAACATATTGTTTAACTTCTGAATCAATATGAACTGAATAATGAATTTTATCCTGAAATCTAATGCTTTGAATGGCCATATAATCGTCAATATAATTCATTTCTTCTTCAAGTCTAATAAACTCACGATTATTTGTTATACTCGTTTTTAACAATCTACTTAAAGCTGTCGTTATTTTACTCACCTTTTCAGCATCTCCATATTGAGCCATCCAATTGATTGTATCCAATGTATTATAGAGAAAATGTGGATTTATTTGAGCCTGAAGTGCTCTGAGATGAGCCTCTTTTTCACTAATCTCTTTCTTATAGATGTCAAAAACTAAGGTATTAATTTTATCCATCATTCTATTAAAGCTTTCTCCCACTCTTCCCAACTCATCCACTCGGTCGATCTGCACCTGAACATTAAAATTATCTTTTTCTACTTCATCCATTACTGCACTTAGTTGATTTATAGGTTTGACGATATAGTTGGTGCTGAACCAAATCACAATAATGCCAACTAAAATAGCTACTACTCCTATTAGGAAAACCGATTTGCCAATAAGGGCAGGCCCTTCCGAAATCTCGTGTAAACTAATTAACGAAATAATCTTCCACCCTGTTAAGTCTGATTGATATTTATTAATAATCAATTTTTCCGAGTTAGGGGCTTCAAGAATAGGATTAGAGTTATCATCATGTTGATTTTTATTAGAAATCCATGTTGTAACCGCTTTTAATTCTTCGCTACCTGTATTTGACAAAACAACATGATTATTTTTATCAAGAATAATGATATGCCTTTCCTCTGTTGGATCAAATTTTTGAATCCTTTCCTGTAAATATGATTGATTCATGGACATCGTTAGATAGCCAATGTCATTCATTTTATCTGACTGTATATCGTAAATCTTCCTATTAGCTGTAATCACAGATTGCTCAACTTCCCATGTTACTTTGCCATTTTGATCATATTTCTTTGTGTCCATAGTATTAAAAAAGTCGAAGTTTGAATTGTTCACCCTTCTCCTTAAATTCACTCTTACTCTTTCAGTATCGTATAGGTAGATAAGATCAACTTCATCGAACATGATCGTTTCATCTGTTACTTTTGAAGTTAAATTCTTATTTAATACGTACTCTTGTTGATTCGTTTCGTATTGAGTTTTTAACAGGCTCTGGATGTCAGTATTAAATGATATGCCATCCATAACACGGTTAAAGGATTCTGCCATATTATCGACACTTTTACTTATTTGGGTGACCATGATCGTATTGTATCTTATTGCCTCCTTTATCTGAATCTGTTTGGCAATCGTATAAGTTACGATTGCAGTTAACCCTATGATCAAAATAATATTTAGAGTATTCTGCATTAGTAATTGATTTTTTAAATGGCGAAACCTGGGGAATCGTATTAATCTCATATTTTCACATCGCTTCTTCTAAAAGACATCTAAAACGAAAAAAGAAGATTCAACAAAAAAACACCATAACAGGTACTTTTTCGTGAATCTCCTAATCTCCGTCACAAATTATTAACTTGTGATTAAATTATACTCTAAGGAAAAAAACAACGTCAAACTCTTTAGAAAATTTATTTTTACCAATATTCAGAATTCAAAAGTTTAAATGTCTATTTTCACTGTATAATCCCTACACTCATATTCAATGGTATACTTAAACTAAACACAAACCGTTTATTAAGGAGGCATTAAATAATGGAGTTTAATAAAAGAGCATCTAATGCATCAAAATTAGCACAAGCTTTACAATCAGGCTCAATTAATGTAAAGGATATGGCTTCGATTGTTAATACTGCAAACAAATTTAAATCAAGTATTGTTCTGCATGCAGAAGAAAAAATAATTGATGTAAAAAGTTTTCTTGGCCTAAGTGTATCCTTGATGTCCAATTCTACTCAGTATACATTAGAAATTCATGGTGATGATGAAGAAGAAGCAAAAGAAGAAATGAAAAAGGCTTTTAATGAGTATGGGATAAAGGTAGAAGTTAATTAAGCATATTATAAGTTTATAAATGAATACGTGGATTCAAATTTATAGAGAAAATTATAAAAACGTCATACATCCTCATATCGAAGGTTTATGACGTTTCATTTACACCTTTAGGTTTAGACCATACATATCCTTACATTTTACTCAGTGCAATTTTTGTACAATTGGAAGATTAGCGTAATTATTTTTCGCCATAATTTTTTTCAGCCATATTATTTTATTAATCTGACAAACACGCTCCCACCTTAATTTATTTTATTGTATTGAATTTCACTTGTATCCTTATTATGACCTATACGATTTGATTGTAGTGCCAACCACTGAAGAAGAGTTACGTCTTTTCCATTTACTTTTACGGGAGAACCATCGTAATCTAGTACACATTCATCTTTTAGCATATAAATCCAGGTACCATGTCCGAAGAATTCAAAAGGGTTGCCTTCAGAATCCTTGAAAATACCTGACGTATCTACTACCTTATCAAAATATGAAAAGTGAACATTTGGTGCACCGGCTTTTAGTAGTCGCTCATAAGTTGGAATTGCTGTAATCTCCGGATCCACAATCGTATCATTTTGGGCATGTGTAAACCAAATAGGTGTATTTTTAATATCTTTAATTTGTTGATCTGTAATCATTTTATCCAGAAGGGCTTCGCATACAGGAAACGCTGCAGCGAAGAAGCCGGGGTAATCAATGATCATACGCATTGTCATAAACCCTCCATTTGAACAGCCACCAATATAAATACGATTTACATCTATGTGTGGATGAACACTTACAAACTCGTCAATGAGCGCTTTCAATGCCGAAACGTACTTCGAATTACCACCCCAAGTAAACTCTTCAGAGCCATCATCCATCCACATTGTAGGTACTTGTGGAGCTAGAACATAAGCTCCTCCGAATATTTTCTGTACTTTTTCACTTGATAAATTTACGACATTATTTCCAGCATACGCAACTGTGGTGTCATAGCCACCTTCCCCTCCGCCATGCAACCAAATGATAAGAGGACGTTTTTCCTTACTCATATTTGGTGAATAATAGCCAAAACGCAGAGGCAACTCAGCATAAGAGGACTTACTGTTTACCCACCCTCTGACTTGCTCCATTTTACCGGCGCTAAAATGATCATAAACAAGACCAGAAATGGGATCATTTTCGGTTTGTATTTCTTTTACCTGTGTTATACGAAAATCGCAAAATACAAATACATTGTGTTCCAAATATGCAATTTCAGAATTTAAACGATCGATTGCCTCACATTCAAGTTCTAGTGTAACGTAACTTCCTATTGTTGTTTTATTCCCTTCAACGTCTGATGTATAAGCTTTTGTAACTAGACAATACCCTTTTGACGAATGAGTCTCTTCCGATATAAAGTCTTTTCTTAATTGAAGAATTTCACCGTTTTTTTTATTTCTTCGTTCTACATAAACATTGAAGGTATCTTCCGTTATCACCTCTGATTTAACAGTTTCAGGCAGCGGGAGAATGATTTTTGTTACATATGGGCCATAGTTGGTGACTTCGGTAACAGTCATGTATGGACGATTCATTTTGATATCTCCTTTTATATATGGATTTAAATGAAACAAACGTACAAAAATTGGAAAATTCAAAGTTTACTTGTCTGTACATTCCTTCCGTGTTTTACTATAAATTACCTTTCTCTTTTGAGAGATTATTTAACGATTTTGTTGCTTTCAAGTGGCAGCCAATCTAATACTCGTTGAATATTCGTATCCCAGTAGCTCCACTCATGTCCACCTGGCCCTTCTTCATAATGTAAGTCCACTCCTAAACCATTCGCATAGTCTCTAAATGTATGATTATTTTGATATAGGAAATCTTCTGTTCCACATGCCTGGAATAATTTAGGGATTCTTTTATTTTCTTTCTTCAATTGTTCCAATACGTATACTAAGTCATTCCTACTTTTAGGAACAGTAGAGCTATCGCCGAATACATTTTCAAAAAAGCTTGGACCAGGTCCGTTCAAAGAGTCAACTAAGTCTAATAAACCCGACAGTGACGCAACAGCTGCAAATTTCTCCGGTTTACGCAACCCAAGTTTGAATGCACCGTAGCCTCCCATTGATAATCCTGCCGCAAAAGTATCTTCACGTTTATTTGAGATAGGAAAAGCAGCCTCAATAAAGTTTGGCAATTCCTCACTAATGTACGTCCAATACTTATGGCCATGAATCATATCACTATAACAGCTTAAGTCAGCATTTGGCATGACAACAGCAATCCCTTTATCTTCAGCATACCTTTCTATCGAAGATAAACGTAACCAACAGGAATGATCGTCAGTTGCACCATGCAAAAGATATACTATAGGAAACTTTTTATGCTCATATGTTAGGTCTGATATGTTCTCGATATCTATTCTGTTTGTTCCAATAGGCAGTAATACATTTACGGATGTTTGCATCATAAGTGCCTTCGATTTAAAGCTCACTTGTAATAAGGCCATCTACTTTTCCTCCTTATAAAATGAATGAATATACTCCTTAGGACTCTCTTGTTTATACATGAACGAAAGATAGCTTCTCATCCAGTTTTTCTAATTGTTCAGTTGTTACTACTTTTGCACCTAATGGAGAGTGACTCAATTCTCTCAATGAACTCTCCGCGAATCGGTGAAGAATGATTTGGTTCGAAATCACATCTGGTAGTAATTCGGCTAAGATTTCTTCTGTTTCCTCGTTACTTAGTAACTCTCTAATACTATTGTTTGAGCTATATTTCAAGATATAATCTTTCGCAGGGATATATTCTATCTGATACGTACCTGCAATTAATTCTCCTTTTACGTGATCATCTTCTTGTACTGCCTTAATTTCACTTCTAATCAATGGTTGACCGTTCACTATTACTTTATCTATTACAGCATCAGGTAAAATAAATTCAGCTGTAGAATTGAATGGTACTTTAAAAGCAAATGATAATTTACCATTTTTATGGATTTCCCAGCCACTCTCAATTAAGCCGCTTGCTGAATGTAGCTTTGCCTTTGCATATGATAATTTTCCATATGGTTTTGGATTGAACACAATTTTGCGATATCCTGGTGCATTCTCTACCGGATTAATTCCGCACATTTGCGTATACATCCACTCTGCGATTGAGCCATATGCGTAATGATTCAATGAGTTCATTCCTGTATCACTAATACTTCCATCTGCTAGAACTGAATTCCATCGCTCCCAAATAGTTGTTGCCCCTAATTTGACTGCAAATAACCAGCTTGGAAAGTCCTCATTTAATAATAGGGTATAAGCATCTTCATTTGCTCCGTTTTCTGATAACACATGGCAAAAATATGGTGTTCCGACAAATCCCGTTTTTAGATGCATCTTATCTGCACGTAATTTTGCTTTTAAATCAGTTATGACACGTATACGAAAATTGTCTGGAATAAGATCCATGTAAAGTGCTACGATCATGGCTGTTTGTGTATGAATCGTGATTCTTCCATTTGGAGAAAAATATTCACTTTTTATTGCCTCTTTAATCTCATTAGCAAGTGTCGTGTATTCTTCTGCTACTTCGGTTTTACCTAATACAGACGCTGCTTTTACCACTAACTGTGCAGAGTAGCAGTAATAGGCTGAAGCAATATAATGAGCATCCGTTCCACCCATTGGGCTTAATGGATCTGGACCATCAAGCGCTAACCAGTCACCAAAGTGAAAGCCATCCTGCCATAATCTCTTTCCGCCGGTTTCTTCATCTACTTTTTTGATGTAGTCTACCCAATCCTTCATCGTATCAAATTGTAGGTCAAGTAATTCCTTGTCTCCATAATGCTTATAAAGGACCCATGGAATGACTGTTGCCGCATCACCCCAAGCTGTAGAACCATGTCCTGTAACAAAACCAGGGTCATCTTTTGGTTTGATTTGTGGAACGATGAATGGGACGGATCCGCCAAGGCGCTTTTGCTCTTCCCTTAAATCAAACATAAATTTGTTATAAAATGCTGGAGAATACATATTGTAGCAAGCGGTTGAAGCAAATACTTGTGCATCCCCTGTCCAGCCCATTCTCTCATCGCGTTGTGGACAATCTGTTGGTACATCCAGGAAGTTTCCTTTTTGCCCCCATAATGCATTTGAAAATAATTGGTTTACTAATGGGTTTGATGTTTCGATATGACCTGTTTGATTAATATCACTGTAAATGACACATCCTGTAAAGTCCTCGAGATTAATTGCTTTATCAAATCCGGTTAACTTCACATAACGGAAACCAAAAAACGTGAAATATGGCTGTACTACTCTTTCACTTCCATCTGAAATATACGTATACTCTGCCTTTGCCGTACGTAAATTATCTCTGTAAAAACAGTCATTTTGCAGTATTTCTCCGTATTGAAGTTGTAATGTTGTGCCTTTTGGAGCATTTGTTTTAAAAGTAACCCACCCAGTCATGATCTGCCCCATATCAAGAACAGTTTCTCCCGCCGGAGTCGTAATGATATCAACTGGTTTACGAACTTCTTTAATCTTTACAGGTAAGCTTAGCCTTGCTAGGAATTTATCAGTTTTTACTGCTGTTAGTGTAACTCCTGTCCAGCTACTATCATCCATATCCGCATGTGACCAATTTGGAATTTCAAGATTTGCATCATAGATTTCTCCATCATAAATACCACTGAACGTAATTGGTGATGATGTGCATTTCCAACTCTCATCAGAACCTATAACAACTGTCGAGCCGTCTTCAAGTGTTACAAAAATCTCTCCGATTACAGCAAATTCACTCCCATACAATTCATGGTGTCCACCGTCAAATCCAAAACGTCCCTTATACCAGCCATTGCCAAGCATAACTCCGATCGCATTACTTCCTTCAGATACTAAATCCGTCACATCATATGTTTGATACTGAATCCAATGATCATAAGCATTAAACCCCGGTGCAAAATACTCGTCACTTACACGCTTACCATTAATTTGTAAGTCATAGATTCCTAATCCAGAAAGATAGACTCTAGCAGAAACGATACCCGTTGGTAACATAAATTCTTTTCTAATTAGGGGGTGTATTTCTTTATCAAGGTCAGGTGAAATCCATTTCCCTTGCCATTTTTCATCCATTTTTGCTGTTTCAAACCATGCTGTATCACTAGTAACACTGTCACCAGTATCCCCCCAAACTGTTACCCGCCAGTAATAACGTGTACGAGGTTTTAATTCTAGGTCAAGTGAATATCCTAAACTATTAATCTCCTCTTGAACTCCACTATCAAAAAGGACGGCTGAAAAATTAGATTCTAAGCTGACTTCTACTTGCGCTGCTTTCTGTGAAACGGATAGACTATCACCCGCTGCTGTCACCCATGATAAATTTACTCGTCCAAATTCAAACCCTAAAGGATTCGTAATCTGGTTTGTTCGTAACTGAGTAATTTCCATGCTTTTACCTCCTTAATAGCTTAATTTCTTATTTTATGGTTCTTTTTGTATTTTTTTGTTCGATCATCTTGAATGACACCGGACCAATTGAGCCCAAAAGCAAAATCATATTCATTTCCTTCTGTGTCTAAGTGACATACCATGTCATGTGGTACATCTTCGTATTGTTCTTCAACTGTCTTCATATGTGCTGGCAATTGCATTGGAAGAAGTCCTGAAGGTTCAGTTACTCCTGTTAAAATATCAAGTAGAGCTTGGTCCTGTACGCCAAAATTTAAGAGGAGAGCATCGATGTTACATTCAAACTCCTCAACTATAGTAGGTTTTGATAAAAGTAGAGACACAATTACAGGTTTACCCTTCATCTCTTCTTTTGTCTTTTGTACCAACTCAAGATCAGTCGTATTTCGAGGGGTAAAGGATTTCCCTTTGTAAGTACGATCCAATACATCTCTTACATCGCCCGCTATACTTTTTTCACGTGCGAATTCGGCCGTATATGTTCCATACTGTAAGCTAATCGGAACATATCCTGTTCCACCGTTTTCCACATCTTCTCTACTAAAGCCCTCACCCTCTGGACTTGATATACCAACTAACGCAAAATCTGCCTCATCAGGTTTATCTGTCACATTGAAATATTTCCTTACCACATCTAAATTAAATGAGTATTCATACTTTTCAGGTATTTCCATACCAAACCAGTTCTTTCCAGCAGCTAAATAGCGTTTTGGTATATAAACAGTCTTCCTTTTTACTAAGGGCAGAAGTTGATTTTTATTTTTCACCATAACAATTGACTTTAATTGCGCGTCGTAACCCTTCGCCATAAATTCTTGGCTTCCAACTGTATCAGCACTTTTTTCAACATCCAAATATGGATTTTCAAATAGACCTAGACGGAAAATATTTAATAATAAGCGAACAGCTGATGTTTCAAAGCGCTTACGCATAAATTCTTCGCCATGTTCTTTTACACCCATTTCATATGCTTCAATAATTGGAGCAGCCTCATTATTCCCACCAAACTGGTCAACTCCTGCTATCAAAGCTTTATAATGACGTTCAGCAACTGTCAAGTGTTCTACTCCCCATGGTTTACCTGCAAAAATATCAACGGCAGCTGGTTCATCTCCAGTAATTAGCCAGTCTGTACAAACGACACCACCATATCCATACCTGTCTCTCAGAAGATCTGAGATGAGATATTTATTATATGAATTCCCTACATTTTCACTGTTCATATCGTCTTGGTCCACTGAAATAGTGTAATATGGCATAACGGCAGAAGCCTTGCCTGTTTTTCCAGAAAGTTTAAAGGCTCCTTCTGTAAACGGCAGTAGATGGTCTGCAAAATTGTTTCCAGGGTATACGGCAAACTTTCCGTAACCCCAGTGTGCGTCTCTCCCGGCTTCTCCTGAGCCACCACCTGGCCAATGCTTGACCATTGCGTTAACACTTTCTTCTCCCCAGCCATCAATTGTGTCATCTGTTGTTTGAAAACCATCTACATAAGCTTTTGCCAAATCAGCTGAAAGACTAGGGTCTTCACCAAATGTCCCATTAAATCTTGACCAACGCGGATCTGTTGCAATATCAATTTGTGGCGATAGCGCTGTTGTAATTCCCAGTGCTCTGTATTCTTTTGAAGCAATTTTTCCAAAATCTTCTGTTACTTCAGGATCAAAGGTTGCTGCAAGACCTAGTGTCTCTGGCCACATTGAAATCTTGCCACCTGCACCTGCATTGTACTCTGTGCTTGCAACAGATGCGTGACGCGGGTCAGAGCTAGTGTTTATTGGAATACCTAATCCAATTCCCTCAACTAATTCTTGTGAATTATTATTCCATTGTGCAGCCACTTCAGGGCTTTCAACTGTAGTAATTAATACATGTCTCAAATCATCATTTGTAAGAAATTCCTTTTGTTGATCTGATAAATCACTTGGATTTGCAACGCTTTCAAAAAATGGATTGCCACCATATGTACCCGGGAATGGCCCTTGGCCTGCAGGGATTGATTGATGTCGACTATAAAGCATTAATCCCGCAATTTGGGCAACTGACATTTTTGAAGCCAAATCTTTTGCACGTTCTTCTGCAGATAAACGCCAGTCTTCATATTTGACTAATTTGCCGTCTTTATTTAAATCTTTAAATGCTTTTCCATCGACATTAAGAATTCGGACACCTGATTTACTAGAGTATCCTAAAGTAGGACCTCTTTCATTTTCAACATAATTTATGGGCATCTTACTTCTCCTTTTCCATTAAGATATTATTCTACTACTAGAATTTTCTTCAACTATGCCAACAAATTTTAATATAAAATATTAGTATACGTTGCTAGGTCTTACTTAATATTTTATTTCAACAACTCTTGAAGCTCGGGTAAAGGCATAGTTACTTAAAAACATAAGCAAAAATGCAGTCATACTTCCACTGAAGAATGGGATTAGCCCAGGAAATTTATAAATGATGAATAGTAAAAATCCAGTTAACACGACCATACAAAAAGTGGAAATTGGATTAATAGTCATGATAATAAATGCATTTTTAGCAACCTTCGTTAACTTCACATCATAATGAACAAAAACCGGAAAAATATATAGGACAGTTAATAAAAATAAAAGTGTTACAAGTCCATTAGGTATATATAAGACCTTTAAAGAAGGAATCGTTACGGAACTGATGATGTTCAAACTGGAATACATAATAAATGCAAAAATACTAATAAATATTCCTAGTATGTTACTTTTTACAAATTCCTTTTTATAATTGGACCAGAAGGTTTTAAAGACGGGGATATCCCGATCGCCCAATACCCATTTTCGGATAACAGCAAACATTGCAGTAGTCGAAGGGTAAAAACCTACTACACCCAATCCTACGATTGTAAATAAAATCCATAGAATATTTACATACATTAATCTTGCCAACCACAAGGAAATTGTATAAAAACTTTTCATCATGCCTTCCATTGTTGCCACTCCTTACGTTCGATTAAATCATGAAATTTGTTGTTCAAAATGAGATATAATCAAGGAGCCATGCAATGACTGCTTTGGCCCCTTGATTAACAGTGTACATCCCTTACCCTTTTACAGCCCCAATCGCAATCCCCTTTACCAAATACTTTTGGAAGAATGGATAAGCAATTAAAATTGGTAACACACCAATCACTGCAATGGCCATTTGAACAGCAGTTGTTGGAATCGATGCAGCTGAAGCACCTGCGTTACTTCCAAGATTTGAAGAATTAGAGGTTAAAAACTGAATGTCCTGAAGCATTCTATTTAATAGATTTTGAATACTAAAAAGGGAAGGCTCCGTAATATAAACCAATCCATTGAACCAGTCATTCCAATAGATGATCGTTTGCAATAATCCGATCGTAGCTAAAATTGGTAATGACAACGGAAGAACGATCGAGAAGAAGGTTCTAAATTCACCTGCTCCATCCATTCTCGCTGACTCAATAACAGGTTCTGGTATCGAAGTCATAAAGAATGTTCTCATTAATAAAACGTTAAAACCATTCATTAATAATCCTGGTACAATTAAAGCCCAAATCGTATTTTTAATATGGAATATTTCGGTGTACACAAGATAAGTAGGGACCAGTCCTCCGTTAAATAACAAAGTAAAGAATACGAAGAAGGCAAATACGTTTCGATATGGTAAATCGCGTCTAGAAATGGCATATGCCAGAAGTGAGGTAATCGTTAAGCTAGCTGTCGTACCAATTATCGTGATAAAAACTGTAACACCATATGCTCTTCCGATTTGTTCAAAGTTACTAATTAAATATTCATATGCCGCAAAGCTCCACTCTTTCGGAATGAATGAATATCCATCTAGTATTAACGATTCTTCAGATGTAAAAGAAGAAGAGATTAATATAACAAATGGAATAATACAGGATATTGTTAGAATGATGAGAAAGCTATGGGATACCCATTGTGTAATGCGATCAGATTTATACATCTATTGCCACCTCCATTTTAAAATAAGGCATTATCTTTATTGCGCAAACGAACGAGCCAGTTCGATAATATGACAAGAACAAATCCAACAATTGACTGATATAATCCAGCTGCAGCTGACATACCAATATCACCAAGCTGCATTAATCCTCGATATACGTATGTGTCTATAACATTTGTTGTTTCATAGATAGCACCTGAGTTCATCGGTACTTGATAGAATAAACCGAAATCAGAATAAAAAATACGGCCGATAGCAAGCAATGTCATCATCACAATAACAGGCATTATATTCGGAATTGAGATGTTCCAAATTTGTTGTATTTTTGAAGCTCCATCTAATTGGGCCGCTTCATAATACTCTTGGTCAATTCCAACAATGGCTGCTAAGAAAATGACACATAAAAATCCTACGCCTTTCCACACATTGATAATGGTTAAAATATATGGCCAATATTTCGCTTCAAAATACCAGGCAATTTCTTCTAACCCTAACATTGGTAATAGTGTTTTGTTAAAGAAACCAACGTCAACACTTAAGAAGGATAAACCTAGGTAACTGACAATAACCATTGAAATTAAGAAGGGAAGGAGAATGATGCTTTGATAAAAACTTTTGAAAAACTTGTTTTTAATTTCGTTCAGCATGATGGCAACAACGAGCGCGATAACAGTATTTAAAATAATAAATCCACCATTATATAGGATGGTATTTCTTGTAATAATATAAGCATCTTGTGTACTAAATAAATACTCAAAGTTTTTAAATCCGATCCAATCACTTGCAAAAATCCCAACCGAGTAATTGATGTCTTTAAATGCAATGACTAAACCTGCCATTGGCATATAGTTATTTATTAGCAAATAAATAAAGCCAGGTAGGATCATGATAAAAAGTGGCAAATACCTTTTTAATTTTTTTATTTTCGATGTTGTTTTCTGTTTGGGAACTACCTGTACCTCAGTTTCTAACGACTTGACTGATGCTTGTGACATTTCAATCCCCCTTATTTAAAATGATTTACTAACATTCAGGCTTCCTCTCCTTATGTCAAACTGATAGAAAAACAGAAAAGGAAATGGTAAAATTTTCATCAACTTAATTAGAATAGTATTAAGTCGATGCCTTTGTTTATGAATAAGGAGAACTAGTGCACTTGCTAGCTCTCCTTATTTGCCCTCCATCATTATTTACTAGCTTCCCACTCATCAAATTGCTTTTGTTTTTCAGCAATAATTTTGTCTAGTCCAGCTGATTTTAGTTTTTCATTAAAATCAGAAAGGCTTTTTTCTGGATCTAATGTACCAGACTCTATTCCTCTTCTAAACTCGGTTACAACGTTTGACGCAGCAGCAATTTCTGTTTTTACAGGATCTGGATTAAAAGTAAACCCAAATGCAGGAGAGATAATCCCAGAGTCATTAAACTCACTCATTTCCTCCCAATAATCAGGTGAATTCCCAACCCAAGGATACGTTAAAGCGTTATTACCCATCATCCATGCATTGAACACATAACTAGATTCTGTAACACCTTCAGGCAATTGGATTGTCCCCTCTTCATTTACTTCGTAATGCTTCCCTTCAATACCATTCGCTAATAAATTCATGACATCAGCATCAGTGTATAGGAGGTTTAAAAATTCCATTGTTTTTTCTTTATTTCGTGTATTTTTTGAAATAGATAAATTAAATCCTGTTGATGCAGTTGTATAAATGAAAGGTTCGGATAATTCTACTACTACCATTTCAGTACCAGCAAGTATGGACTCTTGAACATCATATCCTGGTTTTAAATTATTAAAATAACCAAACCCTTTACCAGCTGCAACGACATTAACTGATGCCTCTGTAGAAGTTGCCGCATCTTTTAAAATATAGCCTTTTTGATACCACTCTCTTACTAGTTCAACATTTTCAATGTATTCAGGCTGTTCGAACAAGTTAACTATTTTTCCAGAATCATCAAAACGCATAACTCCTAGAGATTCGCCAAGTTCATCATATATTCCACCAGTCATTGAATATACAGGAGTCTGAGAAGTGTTAACCAACGGAGTCAATGTAGGTTCATTTTCCTTGACAATCGCGAACACTTCCCCTAAATCTTTCCAGTCTTTGATTTGAGTAACATCTATATTATATTTATCAAGAATATCTTTTCTCATCGCAATACCATAATTTGCTGACCAGTCACGAACACTTGGAATCCCATAAATATTTCCGTTAACCTTATTACCTTCTAAAATATGTTCTGGCATTGTTTCCAAAATTCCTTGACCATGCGATTCAAGCAAGTCATCTAAAGGCAGATATTGTCCTTTAATCGCATTTGTGTTATATCCATAAAATGATGATGAAAGAATCAGATCTAATTGCTCACTACCTGTTAATAACAAGTTTGATTGTTCCTGCCATGCACCAGCACTAATTGGCATTAGTTTAACAGTTGCATTAATCTTTTCTTTGGCAATTTTGCTAATTCCCTCTTGAACTGACTCAATATCTTGAATGTTCGAAAAATTCATGTAAGCCATTACGACTTCGTATGTGCCATCCTCGGTTGATTTTGTGCTGCTTTCTTCATTAGAACACCCTACCATCACTAATGCGGCCACTAATAGAAGAACTAGCATTTTAGACATTTTCTTCATTTGTTTCTTTCCCCCTTTGTTTTTACAACTCTTACACAAAATTGTAAGCGCTTAAATATAAACGCTTACAATTTTGTTATATTTATATTTTAAGGTGAATAATCAATATTCACCTACCAAAAATACGACTAGTTAATTTCACTATTCCGACTTTTCTAGACGCGACTTTTCTTTTCTATACTCAACAGGTGTTGCATGAACCATTTTTTTGAAAATCGTTGAAAAATAAGAAAAATTAGAATACCCTGCTTTAAGTGCAACTTCACTTACAGGAAGGTCTGATTCTTCTAATAATTTCTTTGCATATTCTAATCGCTGATGCTGCATGAAATCTGAAATAGATAATCCTGTTTGTTTTTTGAATACTCTTGTTAAATAATCCGGATTTAAATAAACATGATTCGCAATATCTTGGCGGGACAATCGCTGTTCGCCAAGATTATTGTTGATAAAATGAATAACCTTTTCTACGACACAACCCTTATCCTGTGGAGACTGCATTTTATTTGCGACAACATCCACGATATAAAGTACCCATTCTTCAAGTGAACATAATGAGCGCAAAATCTTCTCAGGGGTTTCAATCAACATCTTATTTGAAAAAACTTCATTTGCTAGAACCCCTTTTTCTTGTAACACATAGAAAATAATTTGAAGGAAATCTTGATAAAATAAATAAAGTGAATGTGCAGTAATTTTACGCTCTTCCTTTTTCCACACAAGGAAATACTCACAAATCTCTTCTTCAAATCTTTTAAAAGAACATTTCTTTAATAAATAAATCCATGAGTCAACTGGAATAGGAGGAACATAGCAATCTCCTGTTACTATATTTCGATATTCAATTGTTTGATTTTTAAGGGTTACATTATTTCGATTTATTTCTAGTAATTTAGCAACCATACTAACTACTTCCTGTATTTGAACTTGTGTACCGATATAACAACATAACTCACATGAAAAAAACGTTGAAAATTTTGAAATAAACTCATTACATTTCTCGAAAAGATACGCTTTATTTATTGTACCTGTCTGTGGAAGTATCATTAATACTTGTCCACGATCTAGAGAGATAATCGGAAGATGGATGTCGATATCTTGATCCTCGACAGCTTCTTTTAGACCATTTTTCAAAGCATACTCTAACATTTTTTCATCTTTAATGGAAAGCTCTTTCTCTAAAGATTGTACATGAACAAGTATTGGTAAAAATACTTTGTATTTAGCATATGAAATATCGAATTTTTCCATATGCTGATTAATATCCGATAAAGAAGATGGAACAACTTGTTCAATCAAATCTAACCAAAAACGCTCCTCAACCACAGTGCGGTGAGTTTTCTCAAATTTGAGATATGATTCATGTACTTTTTGCTCTTTTTGTACTTTATTAATCTTTTCAAATGCTTTTTCGACTTCATTTTCAAGTTCCCGATAATCTACAGGCTTTAATAAATAATTAAAGCTATTTAATTCAAGTGCTTTTTTTGCGTATGTAAAATCTGAATGACAGGTTAAAAAGATCGCCTCTGTTCTTGGATAGTTTTCTCGAACCCATTTTAGTAAATCTAGCCCTGACCCTTTTGGCATTTCAATATCACATAAAAGAAGATCAATATCGTGTTTCATAAACATTTCTTGTGCTTTCGTCATACTGGTAGCAGTAAAAATGTTTGCTATATTTAGATTTGCCCAATTTACACCAGCCTGAACTCCTCTAATAGAGTGAACTTCATCGTCAACAATTAACACTTGAAACTTTTCCATCATTGATCCCCCTATTCACCTATTTACATGATTTCAATCGGCAATCTTATAATGACAGTTGCTCCTTTACCATGTTCATTTGAGAAATGAATGTCTGTTTGATCTTTATATAACAAATTGAGTCTTCTTTTTATATTCCAGATACCAATACGTTCTCCTTCGTCAGTCATTAATACTTCATCATTTTCTAAACTATTTAACACTTCTTCAGGGAAGCCTTCCCCTGTATCTTGTACCTTTATTGAAATGAATTCATTATTTTCTTGTACAACTACTATTGAAATGTTTATTGGTTCATCCATAGTAAACGCATGCTTGATTGAATTTTCAACCAAGGTTTGAATCACGAGCGGAGGTATTTTACACTCTGCTAACTCAGTAGGTGTTTGAATCGTGTATACAAACGAATCTGGGTAACGTAGCTGCTGAATTTTTAAATAGTTATCAGTATGCATGATTTCATCTTTTAAACGAACGAAATATGAATTACTTTTAAACATGAAACGGAAATAATTTGCTAAACACTTTGCCATTTCTTGAATGACTGCATAATCCTTTACCGTTGCCAAATTATAGATAATATTTAACGAGTTAAGAAAAAAGTGTGGATTAATTTGTAGCTGTAAATGTTTTAATTCTGCTCGCTGATGATTCAATTTTTCTTCATAAATATTAATTTTTAAATCTTTTATTTCCGAGATCATATGGTTAAATGTTTCATTCAAAACGGCAAACTCTGTAGAACTATGCCTTCCGGGGAGTCTGATATCTAAGTCCCCCTTACGAAGTTTCTTCATCGCAAATACAAGTTGAGAAATTGGTTGAAGAAAAATCTTCCTCATGATAAACAAAAAGAATGATAAAAACAGGATGGAAATAAATATAAACACTGATGATATTTTATATAGAAATGGTAATTGTTCTAGAATCTTGCTTTCTGGTATGAGCGCAAATAAATAGAAATCACCTTTATTCGAATGCTCCTTCATGACAATAAACGGTTCGTCATCACCTGAAACCGCATACATATTTTTCTTGAATGAAATATCGATCCCTTCCTTTTCTACGAACGGTTTACTTGTTAAAGGTTCAAATGAAGAATTCGCTATTAAAGCCCTACCCGTGTCGCCAAAATCAAGATGCTTAAAAGGTATGATTAACTTGTCAATATCAACCCAAGCACCCACATAAATATTTTCATTTTTAATATAGTACAAAAGATAATTCCGATCCTTCCCTTCTAGTATTCTCCAATGACCATATTGAAGTGGTTCTGGCTTTGTTCTTATAAATTGTAAAATTTCATCCTTAGCTGAGTCTCTTTCCAATAAATCACTTCCAAATGTTTGTGTATTTAAAAAGTCATCATAAGCACTTGTGTACACAAAAACAGAATCGATAGCTCCGTAAAAATCCGCATTAGAGTGTAAGGTATTATTCAAACGAAGTTTTGCTTGAAGAAACTCATTAAAATCATGTTGCTCTCTCGATTGATAATAAGCTAGATCACTGTTATCTTGAGAAAGTTGATACAGATATTTTTCAACTATTTCCAGGTTTCGATCAATTTCACCCATATATATATTCAGCATATTTTTATTCGATTGAGCTACTTGGTTACGGATAACAGATACTGAATAATATTGATTAACAACTAAGACGATGAGAAGCGGCCCAATTACTGCAAAAACTGCCAAGAATAGCTTAAAAAGTAAGGAGTTAAAGACTGGTTTTATCTTTCGCATTGCTTATGCCCCCGAGTAATAGAATCTAACCCAAACAAGGTAAAAATACCCATGGATAACTGAGTATTTTTTATTATACACTAATTGACAAAATTTTCTAACAATTACTTAAAAACTTATCCTTAAAAGAACTTAAATCTTATAAATTTTTTTATATAAATAGATTTATTTTTTTATATTATATAACACTTAAATTATTACACTCAACAAAATTTCCATTTTTTTAGTTATTATAATATAAATAATAACTAAAAATATGTGATTTTAACTAATTTTTTTTATTGAATACACTTACATTCGCTGTTAAAATTTATATATATCGTACTCTAAAGGGGGATTTATCTATGAAACATCCATTTGATATTCCTGAATCTAAGAAAATTCGTTTAATTATTAATACGGATGCTAAAAATGAAGCCGATGATCAATTTGCTATTGTGCACGCATTATTAACACCTCGTTTTAAAATTGATGGAATAATAGCTGCCCATTTCGGTAAACACCGAACAGAATATTCTATGGTAGAAAGCTATGAAGAAGTGATCAAGGTTTTAGATATTATGAACCTTCGAGACGAGGTAGATGTGTATAAAGGAGCAGTAAATGCAATGCCTGATGAAGAGACGCCTCAATTATCAGAAGGTGCTGATTTCATTATCCGTGAAGCAATGAAGGATGATCCAAGTCCTTTATATGTTGCGTTCTTAGGGCCTGTCACTGATTTAGCAGCAGCCTACATGAAGGAACCTGCAATCGCAGACAAACTGACAGCACTTTGGATTGGCTGCGGTGCCTGGCCGGAAGGAGAATTTGAATTTAACTTAATGAATGATATCAATGCAGCAAATGTCATTTTCCGTTCACCTATTCCATTATGGGTCATTCCACAAAACGTTTATAAGCTTATGCGTGTGAGCATTGCAGAATTAGCTGTTAATGTTAAACCTTACGGAGAAATTGGCGCATACCTGTATCAACAACTAATAGACTTCAACTTTGACATGGTAGATAAATATATTCCTAATATGATCGAACACGCTAAACAGGACGGTAAGGAAATTGATCCTAAAGATTTTGAAGGATGGCCAAAAGGCGAAATGTGGCATTTAGGAGACTCTCCAATCGTTAGTTTACTTTTGGATGATCATCAGTATGGATACGAGATGAAGCCTGCACCTAGAATAACTTCTGATATGCGATATGTTCATTATCAAAAAGAGCGCTTGATTCGTTGGTATCATTTTGTTGATTCTACTTTTACGTTACAAGATATGTACGCTAAATTAAAATTACATTACGGATAATAACTACCCCTATTTCCTTTTCTGCAGGAAATAGGGGTAGTTATTATTGGCAGTCTTCAAACTAAACTCCCACTAAAACAATTTAACTTATGGTATAATTTAGGTTAAATAATTTATCTAACAAAATAGACTAAACTTTAAGTAGGTGTACCTTTTTATGAAAATAGATGATATCGCTAAATTAGCAAACGTTTCTAAGTCTGCTGTTTCTTTAGCGTTAAACGGAAAACCTGGGGTGAGTCAAGAAACTCGTGACAAAATATTAAAAATCGCCCATGATCATGGATATATCCCTCGCCCAATTATTAAGGCTGATCAGTATTTTCACTCACATTCAAAATTATTAAGATTTGTTGCATGTACGAATGAAGGCATCGTTACAGAACAATATGAATCACTTCCATTTTTCACAGAATTAATTAACACTATTGAAAAGCAAATAAGTGCCAGCGGATATTCACTTATTGTTTCATCAATAAATATAGATAAACTGGATGAAGAAATATCCAGACTTGAGAGGGAACAAAAATCAGCCGGTATTTTGTTATTAGGTACTAACTTAAGACCGGAACAAATTAAACTTGTTTCTTCTATACAACCAAATTTAGTTGTATTAGATACTAATTTCGAAACATTAGATGTAAATTTTGTTGTAATGAACAACGTTTACGGAGCTTATCAAGCAGGAAAATATTTAGTGGAATTAGGGCATCAAAATATTGGATATGTGGAATCACAAGCGAGAATGTACAACTTTGATATGAGAAAAAAGGGATTTCTCCAAGCCATATCTGATAGTCATTTAAAAATTAATGATAATAATTTTTTCTCCATTTCACCAACTGTCATTTCGTCACAAGAGGTTTTTAAAGATAAAATAAAAAATCGTCTTAATCAATTACCTACGGCTTTGTTCTGTGAAGCTGATTATATGGCCATTAGTACGATAAAATCCTTAAGCGAACTAGGACTTAAGGTGCCAGAAGATATTTCAATTATCGGCTTCGATAATATTTTTGAATCTCAAGTTATCACTCCTGAGCTTACAACCATACATGTCAAAAAGGATAAAATAGCATTACTGGCGATTGAACAGTTAATTAGAGAAATTGACCACAATGATACAGATAAAATCAAAATTTTTGTTGATACAGATTTAATCATAAGAAAGTCTTGTAAGGCTTTAGATGAATAATGATAGAGAATGAAATAAGGAGGATGATTATATGGCCAATCCCATTAATCATCCTCCTTATTATATTCTCTACTTATGATAAGACCTTCGTTATTCTTAAAGCCATATACGGTTTACCAGGCAAGTTAATACGACTCTCATCTGTATACAAACCTTCTAAAGGTGTAATAGACATTTCCCAGGTATCAATTAACTCAACTTTATATTGATTACCTTTCGGGAGCGGCAATCGTTTAAACGAAGGCCTGCTTTGTCCGAAATAAGCTAAGATATATTCATCATCAACGATTCCCGCAGAAACATCCCAGCTAAAATCAATAGGAGTTAGTCTTTTCGCAGGACCTTCTTCTACTATATTTCTTAAGAAGGCGATCCTTTCCGGACTTTCTCCATGAAGTTCCCCACCATGAGACCACCAGATAATTCCTTCCGGATGCATATATGTTTCGCCATGTGTCACATATCCTCCACTACACACACCATCCCAAAATAGCTCAACCATTTTTTCACCTGTAATATTTCCCCATCCATGGTTGATGTCCCCTTCATAACGACATTCATCATTAATGATCGGTTTCCGGAAGGTTTCACGCCACTCTTTAATAAAGAACATATCAGGATGCTGGATACTTGCATGAGTGACCCATGGCTTATTATGATCATACCAATGGTTATTATTACGATAGTGAATGGTCGGGTGATGCCAGTTATGAATGGATCTTAAATGCTGTGCCGGATCTTTTTCCTGCACAAGTTTAAAGAAACGGTCCCAATCGTCCATTTTTTTACTTTTCATTAAATCAAATTCATTTGCAAATGACCACCAGATGTTACGGAAAGATGCTAATCGTGCTACTAAATAAGTTAAATATCGATCATCTGCTTCTTTTCCCATGTCTGAAAAGCCCCATCTATCATACGGATGGAAAATGATTAAATCTGTTTCAATCCCCATATTACACAAGTCATCAATCTGTTTTTCTAATTTATGGAAAAAACTAAGGTTAAATAGTGTATAGTCGAAACCTTCCTCCTTAGAACCTGCAAAAGCAAACTCTACTGGTTCATGAAGGTTATAATCATAATGCTTTGGAAATACACACATACGAATCTTATTAAATGGAGCATTTTTTAATGATTCTAATGTTTGATTTTCAAGCTCTTCTCCTTGATGATTCCATACATAGGCAGTTGTACCAAATGGGTAAAACGGTGTTCCATCTGCATACTGAAAATGAGTTTGATCTGATACTTGTACGGGTCCGTGATTATTTTCCCCGGGAGTAGTACTTGTAAAAGATCCCGTTATCCCATTTAATGAAGAATTGTTACTATATGTAGTAAACGTCCATTCTCCTTCTGTATCAGGCATAAATCGTATCTTATATTTTCCGTTTCCATCATAAAATCCATCTGCTGTAACCGCTCTATTACCGATACTAAATGTCGCTCTTAATTTAATGTCTATGAACGGATTTCCATTATCAGGTCCATCTAGTTCAACTTCAAAGCGATCCCAACACTCAACACTCTTCTGTTTATCCATCTTTACATTTCCCCTCCAGATTGATATTGTAAAGTACTTGTAAAATGAAAAGGAACAGGCACTAGTTAAGTGATTGTTCCTTTTCCATTTCAAAAAATTAACTATTTAACCCCTTCTGCTGATTTTTGTAAAAATTCGGCAGCTTCTTTTGGTGTAAACTCACCTGTTATTACATTATCTTGAGCTTCAAAAAACTTAACTACTAGATCCTGAGGTAATGCTTGGTCAGTAATGACAAATGCTCCCTCATTAAGAGAGTCTACAAGTGTAGGTACATTAGGAAACTCTTCCGGAATTTCTACTCCAGCTGCCGCTACAGGAAAATCATAATTATCTTTATACTTTTCGATTACTTCTTTAGATGTTGCGTATAAAGCAAACTCTACTGCCGCATCTTGTACTTCTTTCGATGCATGACCATTTATTTGGAGCATCTCAACAAAACTAGAAACCCTTTGAGGTTCTTGATCAGTTGGGAACGGAAATACACCTATATTCTCTAAAGGAAACTCATCCTCTGTTGCAGTAGTATCAAACCAAGGTCCTTCTAATAGCATTGCAGCATCTCCACTATAGAATGGCATCTTAGCTTCATTAGGATCTGCTGTAATAAATCCTGTCGGGAAATATCCTTTTCCTTCCCACTCTTTTAATTTTGCGTAAGTTTCTTCAACAGCTGGGTTATCCCAGGATTGTTCTAAGCTAATTAACTGATCTTTTAACTCAGGCCCTGCATAATGCTCTAGAACTGCTTCAGTAAATCTCATTGTATGCCATCCGAATTTTCCTCCAACTGAAACAGGAGTAATATTATTATCTTTTAACTTCGCCATAACTGCTTCAAACTCGTCAAACGTTTTTGGTACTTCAATACCTTGTTCTTCAAAAATATCTTTTCTATAGAAAATACCTAAGCCTGCAAGTTTTGTAGGTACCCCGGTAATTTTCTCTTCAAACTTTGTTAATTCAAGTGCAGTCTCTAAATATAATTCATTCCATTTTCCTTGCTCAGCATGTTCTGTTAAATCAAGTGTCAACCCGTTTTCCGGATAGAATGAACCTAATGTTCCTCCCCAGTTAAACCAGACATCAGGCATTGTATCAGAAGAAGCGGCAACTTTTAACCCCTCCTTATGAGCATCAACTGTTCTAGTCGAATAACTGATGTCAATTTCAGGATGCTCTTTTTCAAAATCCTCAATAACTGGTTCATATATACGTTTCTGAGTATCAAGACCCCAAAATTCAACCGTAATTTTGTCCTCTGATTCACTACTATTAGCGCTTTCATTCCCTTTTGAGCTACATGCACTTAAGATTGATAAAACTAACACTGTGATCATTGTAATTGAAAACAATCTTTTCATTTGGATCTCCCCTTGTTTGTTTAATGAAAAATATTTTTCTCTCTTAAAACTTGTATATTAAAAGTAATAGAACATAAAATTTAAATCATTGTATTCTATTACCATCAATCCTAACCTTTTACTGCTCCACCAAAACCATTCACAAAATGTTTCTGGAAGATAAGATAGACAAGAAGAACAGGTAAAACCGATAATAGAACACCTGACATCATTAGCGGATAATTTGTAGAATACTCGCCTTTGAATGACATGATTCCTGTTGTAATTGTTTTAAGTTCATCCGATGTCAAGAAAATTTGAGCTAACAGAAATTCATTCCATGTTGCCAAAAAGTCTAAAATGACTAGAGTTGAAATGGCTGGTAATGCTACTGGTAAAATAATTCTCAGGAATAAAAAGAGGTCACTGCACCCATCTATTCTAGCTGCCTCATCTAATTCATTAGGAATTCCTTTAAAAAATCCATATAAAATTAAAGTTGCCATTGGTATACCAAAGCCTATATAGATAAAGATTAATCCAACGTGTGTATCCATTAGATTCACCTTATTTAACATAATAACCAACGGGACTAAACAAGCCTGAAATGGGATTGTCATTCCTAAGATAATAAACAAATAGACGGGTTTTTCCCATTTAAAGTTAAGACGAGTTAGACCAAACGCCGCTAACGCAGCCACAAAAATACCTAGTGGAACTTTAATGACGGAGATGATCAGACTATTCTTCATATACATCCCTAAATTTCCTTCTTTCCAAGCTTCCACAAAATTTCCCCATTGAAATTCTTCCGGCAGGGCATACAGTGGATTCCCGAATAAATCGCCATTGGATTTTAGTGAAGTTAAGAATAGAAAGAACACGGGTATTAACCAGACCAAAGCAAACGAAGTAATAAAGATATAAAATAACAACCTAGACGGTTTCAACTTTTTCACACTCCCTCTTAAACATGTGATTTTTTACCTTGCCATAAAATATATGGTACAGCTATGATCATAACCAGGAATAATAGAATCATAGATATAGCAGAACCAGTTCCAACATTATTTAACGTAAATCCTTGATAATACATCCATGAAGCTAAAACTTGTGTACTATGTGACGGTCCACCACCAGTCATCGCATAAATGATGTCAAACACTCTCATTGAATAAAATAACGTTGTAGCAAAAACAATAATAAATGTTTCTCGCAAAAGCGGTAATGTGATATTGTAAAATGCTTGAAAACTATTTGCTCCATCTACTTTTGCTGCTTCAAACGGCTCTTTCGACATTGATTGTAATCCTGCTAAGAAAATAACCATTGAACTTCCTACATGTTGCCATGTCGCAGCAATAAATACGGCATATAAAGCAATTTTTGGATCCGCTAACCATGGAATGCTATCAATTCCTACCTTATTAAGTAATTCATTTAGCAACCCCATATTTGGGTGATAAATCCATACCCAGATGATCGCAACAACGATATTTGATAGAATAAATGGAAAATAGAAAACAGCTCTAAACAACGCTCTACCTTTAAAACTTTTATTTAGCATTAATGCTAGTAAAAGTGCAAATCCCATACTAAAAACTAATGACAAGACAGTCCAGATAACATTATTTTTCAACCCTTTTAAAAATACGGTGTCATTTGTAAATAAGTTAATATAATTACCGAAACCTACAAAGATTTTCTCAACAGAAACACCATTCCATTCAAAGAGACTAAGATAAAAAGTATAAAATGTAGGTATTACGATAACAGTTATATAAATAATTAGAGCCGGAAGCATATACAATATCGGCTTCAAAGTCCGTTTTAATTCCGTCTTTCTTACTATTTTTTGTGGACTTGAAATAGGTACACTTTTTTCTATTACTTCTTGTTTCATCAGATCCCCTCCTATTAAAAGCAGTCTAAATACAACTTACCAGGTCCTTTGTCACTTAAATTTTTATATCTTTTTTAATTCGAAACAACCATATACTGTTTACGCTTTCATTATCCTATAGTTTATTTTTGATTAATAGGAGGTGAATGTGATATATCTTGTGTTTTTACAACTAATTTAAAAGCGCTTTCAAAAACTTCTTTAATGAACAACAAAAAAAGAATGATCAACGATAACTTATTGACCATTCTTTTTCATATTAAGATCTCATTTTATATTCCTGTGGTGTTATTCCTACAGATTTTTTAAACACATGAGTAAAATGAGCTGGGTCATTATAACCGACTTGTTCGCAAACTTCGTAAATTTTTAATGCAGGGTTCCTCAACAATTCCTTAGCTTTTTCAATACGCAGATTGATGAGATAGCTGGAAAAACTCTCGCCTGTTTCCTGTTTAAAAATTCTCCCAAGATAAGTTGGATTCAAATAAACTTCTTCTGCTAATAATTTTAAGGTTAAATCCTCGAAGAGATAGGTTCTCATCTTCTCAAGTATAATTTCAATAACACGACGGTTCTTTTTTCCTTCATATTTTTTTTCAAGTTGTTTAACTTTATCTGTATTTTGCTCGATATCTCCATAAAAGCTAATAGTAGAAACATTATTTTTTCTTGCTTCTTCCATGGCATACATACTTTCTTTATAACGGAAATGAAGTTCTGTTAAATTACTGCATGGAAAGCCAAATCCTATTAATAACTCAAATTTTAACAGTGCACGAATTAGTTCATAAAGACGGCTCAATATTTCCTTATAAACCAGTCTTTTATCTTCACTATCATTAAAGAAAACAATAACAGCAATATGTTGTTCCTGAACAATGACATACGCTTTCCCAAAAGTAAGGAACCATTCCTCAATAATATTCTTAATTGCTGAATATGCATTAATCTCCACCCAACCCGCTTGAAGTGCGCTAGCTTCTTTTATACAACAGGTGAAGATCAATATTTCATTAAATCTAGGTATTAATTCATCATCATAAAGTGGGATAGGTAAACCAAAAAGTAGATCGTCTAACCGTTTTTCTAGTATATCTCTTTCTCGTTTCTTTCTTAATCTATTTACATATTTCTCTTTCAAAATACAGTCTTCGATTTTTTCAATTGATTCAAAAAGAGATTCAAAGGAACTGGGTTTTAAAAGATAATCAACTACTCCACACCTGAGAGCTTGCTGAGCATATCCAAAATCCTTGTATCCAGTTAATAGGATTACTTTTATATTAGAGAAATTCTCTTCAATATATTTACTTAATCCCAAACCGTCTACTGCAGGCATGCGAATGTCAGATATGACCAAATCAACTTCATGCTTCTGTAGAATCGTAATGGCTTCTTCACCATCTTCAACAGCCGCTACTATCTCCCAGCTACTTTTTGCATCTTGAATCATTTCTTTAAGCGTCCGTAAGGCGAATGGTTCATCATCTACGAGCAATATTTTCATCTTACCCCTCCTCTGTTATCTCATTGTAGAAAAGGAATTACGAGCTGAACTTTAAGTCCTCCCAAAGAGCTAGAACTTAATTCAAGTTCATACTGATTACCATATATCAATTTGACCCGATGATGCAGGTTGGAAAGTCCAATTCCTGAATGCATCATTTTATCGGTCTCAGATTCTAGATCTTCATTGTATTTCAAAGCATTTTCCATTTCTTCTTCGTTCATACCTTTTCCATTATCCTCTACAATGAATTTAACCATGTTGTCTTCCTTTGTAATGGAAATATTAATTAACCAATACTTTCTTTTTATACTCTCTAATCCATGGGTAATCGCATTTTCTACTAGGGGCTGTAGTAACAGCTTCATTACTGGAAATTCGAGAAGTTCTTCTTCCACATTCATCTTAATTTGCAGTTTATCTTCATAGCGATAACGTTGTAGTTCAATATAATGGTTTAATTGCTTTAAATCTTCCTTTAGCCGTACAAATTCAGATCCAGGTTGGATACTATACCGCAGAAGTTCGCTTAATGACAATACCATCTCTGCAAGCTTGTTTTCCTTTTCACTTATTGCATAATAATAAATGGTATTGAGTGAATTGTATAAAAAATGAGGTTGAAATTGAGCTTTCATTGCGATTAGTTGTGCCTGTTTTTCTCTTATTTGTTTAAAAGACAAAATCCTTATTGTTTCTTCTAAATTTTCGATCATATGATTAAAGCTATCGTAAAGGACAGTAACCTCTCTATTATTCATTGTTCCTGTATAGGGTTTTAATTTTCCTCTTTTTAGATTAGACATGCGGGAAGCTAAATCTCTTATCGGCCTCGATAATGACCATGAGAAGAAGGAAGAAAATAATAAAGAAGCAATAATTCCAAGAATCACGATAAAAAACGTACTATTTTTCATTCCTTTTAAATCCATTACGGCTTCTTCAACATCTATATAAGTAACTACTGTCCAGTTACTATAGTTTGATGTGTAAGATGAGATATACACCGAATTTCCATCTATTTCCTCCTGTGTGATATTTCCATTATTTTTACTATCGTGAACCTCTCCCAGGAAAGGACCGTCTATAATTTGGCCAAACTCACCTGAGTCAGTTGAGTACAATATACGTCCCGTTGAGTCAATAACCTGAACCTTATTAGAAGGATTTGCAAGGAAATTTCCAACAACATCCTCCGTAGCTTCAACTGGAATTACTGTTAGCATATAACCAATATTTTGAGATGGATGAGAATAATCTTTAATCTCTCTTACACCTAAAATGCCATGAATCAAATCCTCCGTTTCTATGTCATATAACATATTATTCGTTGTCCAGAACATCCCTCCAGCTGAATCAAGGAATGGATACCAATCCATCTGTTTAATATGAAATGGATGGTAGAATCCTCCTTCCCCTTGGTTGCCAACGAGTTCTACCAAAAATTCATTTCCAAGATAGGCCTGTTCATGCGTAATCACTTTTTGAACATTATAATCACGAACTTCTCGACCAAGTGGTTTTTCATTTATATTCTTTAAATATTCCTGCGTATCAGAATGTAAGGCAATCCTTAGCGAAAGACGGTCATATTCCTCTAGCATACGATCTATTTTCCCACTCATTTGAATAACCGACTCTAGTAAGTATTGTGATGTTTTATTAACTACCACCTTAGAGGAAAACCGATAAGAAAAATAACTACTTATTGAGATGGTTATAATCATGATAATAGAAAATCCAATAATCATTTGTAATAATATAGTAGGTTTTTGTTTCATATCGCTCCTCCAGCTGCTGCATTGAATAATATGAAAATAATCCTTATCTCCCTGAAAAAGGTAGATAAGGATTAACACAAAAATGAATGCTAATTTTTAAAGTTGTAGTTATAAAAGTTCTCCGACTTCTATCTTGAGACAGTTAATACTACCCTCTTGTATGATGTTAAAGGTTTATCACCATTGTCCGTTGCTTCGAGAATAAAGTGTAGCGTTTGCCCATTAACAGCATCTGTAGGTACAGTAAATTGACTTATTACCTTGATCTCATCTTTTATTAACTTTGCAATTTCTGGTGAACCTGGAGACGGAACAACAAATGGATAGAAATTCTCCGACTTAGTATTTTGTTCTTCCCCATCGGAAATTAAGTCTATCTGTCCAGGATAAGTACCTGCTTCCTCATATTGCCACCAGTGACCTGTAAGATTATCTCCATCTGGATCCTTAACAACCGCCTTTAAGATAATGGTTTGCCCAGGTCTAACAACTGTGTTCTCCAAGCCGACTACCTCGACAACTGGATGGTGATTTGCATCCTTATATTCCGGTGTAATAGTCCACTGCATCCTAGCTGCAAAGTCTCGTTGAGCAGCTCCGAACCAACGTGAGGAAGAATAGTCTTTTGAAGCCATGCCATTAGGATCAATGTCTTTGCCGTTTCTACCTCCCCAGCCACCAAAGCTTGCATCCACATGAGCATCAAGGCCATTGTCCAGGAGATTCATGTACATCGATGTGTCACCCTCGGATATCCAGGAACCGGGCTCTTCAACCCCACCATACCACGGTATGTAACCGAGTTCCTTAAGTTGCTCTACAGTTACACCAGCAAATCCGAAAAAGTCAGTAATATCATTCTTATGCATTTGTTTTCCATCTCCCCAAACCATATAAAGCTCTCCGAAAGGTCCGACGTTGGATATATTTTCACGCGTCCATGCAGCTGAAAGAAAATGACGGTCCTCAGGTAGAACTACTCTACGTGCGGGGTATCCCCAGATTGATGTTGCCATTTCACGAAATTCAATATCTGGCCAAATTGGACCAATATAGGATTCGTAGACTCCATCTTGATCACCAAATGACTGGATGACTACCTTTTTGGCAATCTTTTCATAAATATTCTTCCATTGACTACTATTCTTGTATTCCTCTTCAATTGACTTCAGAGCCCTTCCGATCGTTGATTGGCCCGCTCCCGTTAACAAGTATAATTTGCCCGGCTTATCATCTAGAATCAATTCCTTGATGAGATCTGATCCTGGACTGTCCTTTGAAATGTCTCCTGGAAATTCCACATTGCCCTCATAAATCCGGGAGCGTAACTCATCAGGGTGTGGGTAACCTTCTGCATGAACCAAAAGATTCGGATACACTTCGGCGTAGGCTTCGACAGCATCCTCCATAAAGCATGAGCCCTCATCCCATCGCCATTGAGGAATCGGTCCTATTCCAAGCTGAGAATGTTCAGACTCCCCACTGAATAATGTACCCTTGCCGTCACCCTTCCAATGAAATCGACTACTTGAATAAATCAGTCCTTCTGTTTCAAATTGATGACTGTAGAGCAGATATCGAATGATCGTATTAAGATCATCAAGCTCTGGGTCGTGCAAAACTACGGTACGAAGCTTCTTATCCCTAGTCATATTATCACTTCTCCTAAAAATAAAAGTTTTCTAATGAGTAAATATTTCAAATATTAAATAAATACAAAGTCCCCCGTCTAATATACCGAGAGACTTAAGGAACTAGCAATCTATTTTCTTACTTTTTTTCATCTGACATATAAACATCAACCAATACTTTTTCCTCAGGTTTTTTACCATCCTTCAAGAAGTCGTGTACATAATTAACAGCTTCAGAACCGATAAATTCAAAATCTTGTACAGCTGTTACTTCCATTTCTCCTTTATCTATTAAATCGTACGCTTCTTTCGCTCCATCAAAACCGATAACAATAATTCCATCATCTTGTCGTCCGGCCGTTTCAATTGCACGTGCTACTCCAACTGCCATTGTATCGTTTTGAGCAAATACCACATCAATATCATCATGTTTTGCTAAAAAATCTGACATTGCACTTTCCGCAGGTGCCATTGAGAAATCACCAACTGCTGTGTCCAAAATTTCAAATTCACTATCCGGGTTTTGTTCTGGATCAATAACGCTTAAGAAGCCGCCCCCACGTTCTCGTTGTGGAGCTGTACCGATAATACCTTCAATATGAATGACCTTACCACCTTCAGGTAATTTTTCTTGTAACCATTCTCCTACAAGCTTTCCACCTTTTAAATTATCAGTCACTAAATATGATAAAACACCTTCTACATCTACTGATCTATCAACTGTTACAACAGGAATATCCTGTGCGATAGCATCCCTTAGAGCGTTTGCTGTCGACGATTCATCTCCAGGGTTGATTACGATAGCGCTTACTCCTTGTTGAAGGGCATCCTCTACTTGAGAAGGTTGCTTAGAAGGGTCATTTTGTCCATCGTAGACTAATACCTCATATCCTAGTTCTTCACCCTGTTCGACAACAGCATCACGAAGTACATGAAAGAAAGGGTTTCCTAAGTCAGCCATTAATAAAGCTATTTTTTCTTTTCCTCCATCTCCACTGGATTGATTGCTACATGCTACCATCATAAATGTCAAAATTGAAAGCAAAACTAATAATAACTTCTTCATTTTTTCTCCCCCTTAATAGTTAGCTGAATTATCTAGAACTCTTACGATCCAAAATCACCGCAAGGAGTATCACTAGCCCTTTAATGAATTGCTGATAGAATGCAGATACACCGATAATATTTAATCCATTATTTAGTACACCGATAATAAGGACTCCAATTAATGTTCCAAATAACCTTCCTTTTCCACCCGCTAAGCTAGTACCACCAATAACAACTGCTGCAATAGCGTCTAGTTCAAAGCCAGCACCAGCAGTAGGTTGTGAAGAACTTAGACGGGATGTCAATATAACACCAGCTAACGCAGACATAACACCACTTATAATATATACTGATGTTTTAATTCGATCTGTTGGTAATGAAGATAATCTTGCAACTTCTTCATTTCCACCGATAGCATATACGCCTCTACCAAAGACTGTTTTTTGGAGTATTATTAACAATAGGGCAAAGACAACAAGAAGAATAATCATCGGAAATGGAATACCCAAAATATCCCCTTGGCTAAAGAAATTTAATATTGGAGAATTCTCTGTTATACCCATTGCTGGAATACCATCAGAAATAATCATCGTTATCCCGCTAAACATCGTCATTGTTGCCAAAGTAACAATAAACGCCTGTAATTTAACTTTTGAGATAAGTACTCCATTAAACCATCCTAATAACGCTCCTAATAGCAACACTAATGGAATTGCTATTAAATCAGGTGTACCTGACGCAACCATTAACCCTAACACCATTCCTGTTAAAGCTAAAATGGCACCTACTGATAAGTCTATTCCGCCGGTTAGAATAACGAATGTCATTCCAAAAGCAATTAAACCATTTATTGAAACCTGACGGAAAACATTCAAAATATTATACATTGATAGAAACTTAGAATTCATTATTGAAATAATTAATACTAATACAAATAGGGCAATTACAGTTCCATACTTCCGATATATATTACTAAGGTTAGCTTTTTCTTCACTCTCTCCATGTACAGTTCCATTCTTTCGATAGATATTACCGAGATTAGCCATTTTATATCCCTCCCACTGCAGCATATTGCATGACACTTTCTTGTGTTGCTTCGTCTCGATTAAAAATCTTCACTAACTTTTTCTCATGCATCACTGCAATGCGATCACAAATACCAAGTATTTCAGGCAATTCACTTGATACAATAATAATTGCTACACCAGCCTTTTTTAATTGATTAATAATTTCATAGATTTCCTTCTTCGCACCAACATCAACACCGCGTGTAGGTTCATCCAGGATAAGTATTTTGGGATTCGTTATTAGCCATTTGGCTATGACAATTTTTTGTTGATTTCCCCCACTTAGCTTTCCAACTGAAATTTCCTGGCTTGCTGTTTTTACCTTTAGCTTTCCGATGAACTCTTCTACCATACTTCTTATAGATCTATCTTCTATTAGTTTATTATTCGCAAATGAAGATAAAGATGGTAAGGCCATATTATCCCTAACTGAAAAATCTAAGATTAGTCCTTCATTTTTTCGATCTTCTGTAATAAAACCAAGTCCCATTCGTTTTGCGACAATAGGGGAACTAATATTAACCTTTTTTCCACTTATGTGAATTTCTCCTGAATCAAATTTGGTACTACCAAATATAGCATGCATAACTTCTGTTCTTCCTGAACCCATAAGTCCTGAAAAACCTAAAATTTCTCCCTTTCTAACATCGAAACTGACATTCTCAAATTTACCTTTTTGAGACAAATCTTTAACTGATAGTATGGTTTCACCAGGAGAGATTTCAATCCTCGGGAACCGTTCATCTAAATCGTAGCCTACCATCATACTTACGATTTCATCGAAAGAGGTCTCCTTAATTGTTTTTTGACCAATATAGGCACCATCCCGCATAATGGTAATTTCATCACAAATGTCAAAGATTTCTTCCATTCGATGTGATATATAAACAAAAGAAACCCCTTTATCTCTTAGTTCCCTGATAATTTTAAATAATAAGGCTATCTCTTTATCGGTTAATGCAGCAGTAGGTTCATCCATGATAATAAGCTCTGCATCCATTAATAATGCTTTTGCTATCTCTACAAGCTGGCGACTTCCTATAGAAATATCTTTAATAAGTGTGCTTGGATCAATGTCTAAGCCCAGCATTTGAAGCTTTTCCTTTGCTATTTTAACCATTGCTTTCTTATCTATTAGGCCTAATTTATTCTTTTTTTCCTTACCCAAAAACATATTATCCACAATACTCATTTCGTTTAAAACATTGAGTTCTTGATGAATAAAAGCAATTTTTTTATTTTCACTATCCTTTATACTAGTTAACTCAAAAAGTTCTCCGTTTATTTCTATATCTCCGGTGTCCTTTGTATAGACACCTGTTAGTATTTTCATTAAAGTAGACTTACCTGCTCCATTTTCACCCATTAATGCGTGTATTTCCTTTTCTTTCACATGGATCCCAGCATCTTTTAATACCTGAACAGCCCCAAAACTTTTGCAAATTCCACTCATTCTTAATTCCATATTCCCACCCCATTTCTATCCACTTGTTGTTAGCGGTTACAAAAACTTTGTCTAGAATATAGTTAATAAAAGCACTCTCATTAAGGGCAACTCTAAATTTCTTATTAATCATACAAAACACATAAGTAACCCTTTATTTGATCATTTAACTAAAACGCTCTTTACCGATTCTTGCCAACCTTGATAATAACGATCTCTCAACTCACTTGAAATAACTGGTTGATATTTCTTACTTTCCTGATTTAGCCGTTGTATCTCATCAATCGAATTCCATATCCCAACACCTAATCCAGCTAAGTACACAGATCCTAATGAAGAAAGTTCTGCCACTAGTGAAACAACAACATCACTTCCAATCATGTCAGCTTGGTACTGCATTAAAAATGAATTACTTGTCGCACCACCGTCTACTTTTAACTCTTTTATCTCAATGTTTGATTCATTTTTCATTAATTCAATAGCGTCAGATACTTGATAGGTGATACTTTCTAACGCTGCACGAATAATATGTGCCTTCCCTGAATTTCGATTCATTCCCAAGATGGCAGCTCGTGCATATGGATTCCAATAAGGTGCACCTAAACCAACAAATGCAGGAACTAAGTATACGCCTTGATTATCCGGGATAGAAGTTGCGAGAGATTCAACCTCTGAGAAATCACTAAATAACTCAAGATCCTCTTTCACCCACTTCAGAACATCACCCGTGCTATTGATAATCCCCTCAAGTGCATAACTTACTTCACCATCAATCACCCATGCAACAGATGTAACTAAACCATTTTGTGCATTTACTAAATGACCAGTATTCATCATGACAGAAGTACCCGTACCATAGGTTGCTTTTGCCATTCCTTTTTCAAAGCACTTTTGTCCAAATAAGGCGCCCTGTGAATCACCTATGATTCCCGAGATCGGTAATCCTAAAAAAGAAAGATTAGGATCATTTACTCTACCAAAAATATCATTTGAGCTTTTCACCTCTGGTAGCATTGTTTTCGGGATATTGAATATCTCTAATAATTCATCGTCCCAAGCAAGGGTATGAATATTAAATAGAAGTGTTCTACTTGCATTTGTATAATCAGTTGCATGAACGCTTCCACCCGTTAACTTCCAAATTAACCAACTATCTATCGTTCCAAGTAATAGTTTTCCTTCATTTGCTTTTTCTCTTGCACCTTCAACATGATCTAAAATCCAACTTATCTTTGACGCAGAAAAATAAGGGTCAATCGTTAAGCCTGTTTTAGATTGGATTTTATCTTCAAATCCTTTTTCTTTTAAGCCCTTACAAGAATCAGATGTTCTTCTACATTGCCATACGATTGCATTATAAACAGGAATTCCTGTTTCCTTATCCCAAACGACAATGGTTTCCCTTTGGTTTGTTAAAGCCAACACTTTATATTGATTAAGAGAAACAGAGGCAAATTGAACAACCTCTGTTATCACATGTTTTACATTTTCATAGATTTCTATTGGATCATGCTCAACCCACCCTGACTCTGGATAGTATTGTTTATGGGCTAGCGCAGTTTTATGTGTAATTTCTCCATCTGAATTTACAACTAAAGCTTTTGTACCTGATGTGCTTTGATCGATCGCAAGTATATAGTTTGTTGTCATATCTATCCCTCGATTAATTGTTATTCAATTGCAAAGCGATATTTTTTACATTATCGACACTAATCCCATAATGCTTAAAGACTTCAGCAGTATTCCCAGTAATAGGAGGTTCATCTGGTATTCCAATGATTTTCAATGGAACCGGTTGATGTTGAATGACCACTTCAGCAACAGCTGCACCTAAACCACCATGTATGCTGTGCTCTTCAATCGTAATAATTTTTCCAGTCTCACGCGCTGCTCTAATAATAGCTTCTTCATCTAAAGGCTTGATTGTGTGCATGTTGATTACTCTACAATTAATTCCTTCTTGTTCAAGTGCTTCTGCAGAGTCTAATGCTACACGAACCGTTTCTCCACTAGCAATAATCGTTAAATCACTACCCTCTCTCATCGTAACCGCTTTACCAATTTCAAATTCGTATTCATCTGATACATAGGAATCCTCTACTGGATTACGCCCAATTCTTACATAGGCTGGTCGGTCACTTTCAACTAAAGCTTCAATCATCTTCTTAGCTTCATGACGATCTGCAGGCATCATCACATCAAGGCCAGGTATCGCACGTGTTACTGCTATATCTTGTAAGGAGTGATGTGACATACCAAGCGCACCGTAACTAACTCCTCCACTTATCCCGATCAACTTTACATTTGTTTGCGAATAGGCAACATCTACTTTAATTTGTTCAATACTTCTCATACTTAAGAAACAAGCTGGTGAAGCAATAAACGGCTTTTTACCAGAATGAGCCAACCCAGATGCCATCCCAACAATATTTTGTTCAGCAATTCCAACCTCAACAATTTGTTCTGGCAATTCTTTTCCAAACTGTACCATTGAAGCAGAGCCTCTAGAATCGCTTGTTAGCACTAATAGATCTTTATCTTTTTTACCAAGTTCTAATAATATTTCACTAATCGCCTGGCGATTGGCTATTTTATTACCTTTTGATGTTTTCACTGCAACATTTTTCATACTAAAACCTCCAATTGTTTTGAAAGTTCCTCCATAGCTAGGTTATATTCTTCTTCAGTTGGAACGCGGTGATGCCAGCCTACTTGATTTTCAGCAAACGAAATTCCTTTTCCTTTTACTGTATTAGCTAGGATTAATGTTGGTTTCCCTGGAGTTTTTGGAGTATGACTGAATACATTAACTAGTTCTTTCACATCATTTCCTTCTACTTCAACAACTTCCCATCCAAAGCTTCTCCATTTATCTCCAAGTGGTTCAAGACCCATGACATCTTCTGTGGTATTCGTAATTTGCAGGCGATTTCGGTCAATAATTGCCGTTAAATTATCCAGTTTATATTGTGAAGCTGCCATCGCACCTTCCCATACAGAGCCCTCAGCCTGCTCTCCGTCTCCCATTAAGGTATAAACCCGATAAGATTTTCCATCCATCTTAGCAGCTAAAGCCATACCAACCGAAATTGGTAAACCGTGCCCCAATGAACCTGTATTCATCTCAATGCCAGGTACTTTATTATTCGGATGCCCAATTAGCCTGGAATTAAATTTCGAAAATGTTTTTAGTTCTTCTTTCGGAAAGAAGCCTTTATCAGCTAAAATAGCCCATAAAGACTCAACTGAATGTCCTTTACTTTGAACATAACGATCACGCTCTTCCCAATTTGGATTGTTTGGATCAATGTTCATAATCTTGTAATAAAGAACAGTTAAAATATCAGTGTTTGATAACGAGCCACCCGTATGACCTGTTCTTGCCTCATAGATCATCGTTAATAGTGATTTTCTAATTTCTATCGCCTTTCTTTTCAAAAATGCAATCTCTTCCATAATAAGAACCCTCCCATTTTTCACAATTTATTTGTTAAGATCACTACCACGTAACCATGCTCTAATTTCATTTTCTGTCGGATCAACCGGGTCAGGTGTTAAACCAGGAATATACTCACATGCCTCAAATAGGACCGGGATTACGTTTGCATGAATTCCTACCGAATGATGAATATATGGGCCTTTAACTAATTTTTCTTCCCATAATGGCCAGTCATTTACCTCAACCCATACATATGAACCTCTGGTAAATGGTCCTTCAATTCCTTTTGCCTTCCCCAGAAAGATTGAATACTCTCCATGGTCTCCATCAAAACGAGCTAAAGTCATTTCTCCACCTTTAATTTCACCTTCATGAGTTCCTGGAGAATGATCATCAAACAAAAAATGCTTGTTTAATTTTGGTTTTTCTTCTTTACTTAGTGAAACAGGGAAGTTCCCACAATGGAACAATAATTCACCATTTGGATTCTCAGGATGACGAACCGTGATGTCGGCAAAAAATGTTGGATGCGTATTTAATGTTGCTGCTTGAACCATAATTGATGTAATCGCTCCATGGATATCTGTTTCACAAGTAACTGGAATTTGTTCATCCGTTAAAATTGCATTTGCTAAGCAAGGCATGATGCCAATAATATCTTGTAGTGTTGACCAACATTGGATGGCAATCGCTGTACTCCTTGTATCTTCAGCCAACTGTTTCATGGCTACTTTTAATGATGCAATTCGTCTAACATCTTCTTCAGTCACTGAGCTCCAATCAAGCTTTTCCTTGATATAATTCATAGCCTCATCTAATTCAGGACTATCCGTCTTTTCTATTTTTAACGTTGTTTTCTTTAACTCATCTAGAGTGATAGGATGGATTTGAATACCAAATGTCTCTAATAACTCACCCTCGTTGCAAATAACTGACCAGAAATCAGAAGGTCGAGTTGAAATCTGTAAAATTCTTAAACTACTAAAATGCTTAACTACATTTGCAGCACCAATGAAATTTTTAAAACCTCTCTCGAAGATTGGATCATCAACGCGGCAGTTCGTAATGTAAGTGAACTTTACATTAAATCGTCTTAAAACCTTCCCTGTTGCAAAGATTCCACATTGTGAATCACGAAGGCGCATACCATCTTCTAGTGGAGCTTCATCTCTAGGCCCCCAAAGCAATACCGGCTTTCCAATAGCCTTTGCCACACGAGCAACAATATCCTCAGTTCCAAAATTACAGTGAGGGAAAAACAGCGCATCCACTTCAGCATCTCTAAAACGTTTAATAATAGCAGGCTCTTCAAGGCGTTCATGTAATAGCCCTTCGTCGTTAATCCCCTCTAAATCAACAATCTCAATATCCAATCCGAAGCTTTCAATTTTTTCTCTTATTAAGTTTTTGTATTTCAGTGCATCTTTTTTACTAAAAACAAATCGACGTGTAGGTGCAAAACCTAACTTTAATCTTTGCATGAGTAGTTACCTCCAAGAAATGGTCTGAATTTAGGTCAATTTTAATTTTAAAGCGTATACATAAACTAAGTAACTAAACCTTTTTAGTTTTTTTATATGTGTTATAAATGTATAATAATTCATTTTTTTCAGTAGGTCAATAAACTCAACTAATATTTTTTAGTTATTTTATTGGAATTTATATAAAAGTTTATTTAAAAACTTAATTTTACTCTTCATTCCTCAATGAATATGCTGATCATTATTATTACCAACAGACTAAACGATATCATGTTTAGTTTTATTTATGCTATAATACATAAAAATATTTAGTTTAATTCATATAAACTTTAAATAGGCAGGAGAAATTAGATGAGACTAGATGATATCGCTAAATTAGCAAATGTTTCAAAATCAGCTGTTTCTTTAGCTTTAAATGGAAAAAATGGTGTGAGTGAAGAAACTCGAGATAAAATAGTCAAAATCGCACAAGAACACGGGTATATTCCACGTCCGATTCTAAAAGCTGAGCAATACTTTCAGACCCGAAATAAATTATTAAGGTTTGTAGCTTGTACAAACTCAGGAATTGTGACGGAACACTATGAATCACTTCCTTTTTTTATGGAGCTAATAAATAATATTGATAAACAGGTTAACCCCAGCGGATATTCCTTATTAGTAACATCAGTTGACATTAATATGTTAAAAGAAGAATTAACAAGACTTGAGCAAGAGCAACCATCTTCAGGTATTTTATTATTGGGAACAAACTTAACACCTGAACAAATCAACATAGTATCGACTATTCAACAAAATTTAGTTGTTCTCGATACTTGCTTTGAAACATTAAATACCAATTTTATTGTAATGAATAATGTCCATGGGGCATATTTAGCAGGAAGGCATCTTATTGAATTAGGGCACAGTGAAATTGGTTATATAGAGTCTAATTCAAGAATGTATAATTTCGAAATGAGAAAAATAGGGTTTTTACAGTCACTTAGTGAACATGGTTTAGAAATTAAGAACGAAAATGTATTTTTTCTATCACCAACAACCATTTCCTCCCAGGATGTCTTTATAGAAAAGATAAAAAAGCGTTCACACAATCTTCCTACAGCTTTGTTTTGTGAAGCAGACTATATTGCAATTAGCGTGATTAAATCACTACTTGAGTTAGGAATTCGTGTACCTGATGAGATATCGGTAATAGGATTTGATAATATTTTTGAATCCCAGGTTATTACTCCAGAATTAACAACTATTCATGTAAAGAAAGAAAAGATGGCTGCAATAGCAGTTGAACAACTTATTAATCAAATCGAAAATAACGATTTTGATCGAATAAATATGTTTATTGATACTGAATTAGTGGTAAGAAAATCCAGTACTTTTTATAAAAATGAAAATATGACTGATGAAGTAAAACCTAATAAAATTTCTAGTACTTTAATAAACTAGAGATTTTTTGTTCTCATTGACCTATTTGATCACTAAAGAATCATGTAAGGTTAGAGACCAATAGTGACTAAAAAATATAAGGAGGATGATTACTAGGCTATTTCTAATAAACATCCTCCTTAATTTATTGTCTACTTAAGATAAAAAACCTAGTTCTCCTTAAAATATGTTTTACCAGGCAAGTCAATACGACTCTCATATGAAACCCTTCTTTTTACGCAAAAGGATAGTCAACAACAACCACGTCTTCAATAACTCCTTCTAATGATCCCACAAACTCTTGATGAACTGGATGAGGCCCATAATTGTCCAGAGCATTCTTATTTTCAAAAGTCACTCGCAGCCCTAAAGTAAACCCCTTCATATTTTCCACTTCCTCTGTAACGTTAAATCCTGCCGTTAATTCTTTAATACCAGGAATCTTATCTTGAAAGCTATTAAGTCTTCCAAGTAATTCCTTTTCTTTCTCCGGTGTTAAAAATTCATTAAATTTAAAAAATACCATGTGTTCATACATTTTTATTCATCCCTTTCGACATAAATTTATTAGAAATTTCATCATTCTTTACATTATTACTCATTATACAGGGGAAATCCAAGCATTTTATCCAATAATTCCATAAATTGGAATCATTTGAATTTTCAAAGGTGAAAAGCGTGTCCCTAGTCCCAACTATACTGTTAAACTCTATTCTACTGATCGTCTACCAATGTTTGTACACTTCCAGATCCACTGTAATTTATTGTTGTGGAGAGACCCAGATATTTGAGACAAGGAAGTAACACTTCCGAAATAGTTTAAATCTATCACGATTACATAGAGGTGTTTTAAACGGAGAGAAAAGGTCATTCGGAAAATAAAATGGAAAGTCGTGAAAATGAGACAGCAAGATTATACCCATAGATAAAAGTTTTTAGTATTAAAAATAGAGGCAAATTCAGTATTACAATGGGACAGTACTGGGGGGACTTATTGTTTTTCTCAACTAGTGGGAAAACTATATTCTTATGATAAAGTAGCCGTCTTTTTGTTTTTTGGATAAGTTAAGAGGAGTTGGATCCATTAAGTGTTATTAAAGTAGTAACAGAACTTTCTTCTGTATACAAAGCTAAAGTAGCGTTTAGAAATTAAAATATATACATGCCAACATAAATGGCATTAGGTGAAATTCAAAAGCTGTACTAGGACATCACCGTGTTCGAGTCACATTAGATACCTTTTTGCATGTAAGTACAGAGGTTTAAACAAAATTTTTCTAGAGAAAATGTGCAATTTGAAAGTATGTGATCAACCTTTTGATAAAAATACCGATAACAAAAAGGAAGGCTCTAACTCAAAGAACCCTCCTTTTCTATAGTAATATTATTTTTTCTTATCGTGCTGCTTTAACAGCTTCAATTGCTGCCTCATAATTAGGATGATTTGAAACTTCGTTTACATATTCAACATATGTAACCTTATCACTTGAATCAATAACAAAAACGGCTCTTGCTAAAAGACGTAATTCTTTAATATGAACGCCATACGCTTCACCAAATGAAAGATTACGGTGATCAGAAAGCGTTTTAACATTTTCAAGCCCTTTTGATCCACACCATCTTTTTTGTGCAAATGGTAAATCAACGCTGATTGTTAACACTTCTACACCGCTTACACTAGAAGCATCTTCATTGAAACGACGAGTTTGTGCATCACAAACCCCAGTGTCAAGTGAAGGTACCACTGAAATTAAGCGTACCTTTCCTTCAGAATCCTCAAGTCTTACCGGTGATAAATCATTATCAAGTACTACAAAATCAGGTGCAGTGTCTCCGACTTTTATTTCTTTTCCTACTAATGTAACAGGGTCATTTAAAAATGTAACTGAAGCCATACCAATTCCTCCTTTATGTCTAAACATTGGATACACTTATCTAATGAATACAAACAAATTAACTATCAACCTAACTCGTTTGTATTCTTGTATACTAAGTAATCCAATAACTAAAGTTTACTTTTCCATATTGTCCTTGTCAACATCCATAGTCTCATTTCTTTTTATTTAAAAAACTCAACCAAGAACAGAGACACTTCAGGAATGACTGTAATAACCGTTAAACTTAAAATCATCGCAATAAAAAATGGAACCGTAGCTTTAGCAAGAGACTCGATTGATAACCCCGATATTCCAGACCCAACAAATAGATTTACACCTACTGGTGGAGTGATAAAACCAATTGCCAAGTTTACAATCATGATAATTCCAAACTGAATTGGGTCGATTCCAATATTAATGGCAATAGGCAATAAGATTGGAACTAATATAATGATTGCTGCTACAGTATCCATAAACATTCCAACAAATAATAGCAAGAGATTAATAAGCAATAATATGACAAGAGGATTAGACGATACACTTAACAATGAATCAGCTACCAATCTAGGAATTTGTTCCATCGTTAAAATTCTTCCAAATGCATTTGCCGTCCCAATAATAATTAATATTGTTGCAGATGTTAATGCTGCATCCTTTAATACTTTAGGAAATGTTTTAAATGTCAGCTCTTTATAAACAAAAATACTAATAATTGCCGCGTATACAACAGCAACTACAGCCGCCTCTGTTGGTGTAAAGATACCTCCATATATGCCTCCTAAGATAAGGATAGGAATAAATATGGCCCACTTCGCCTCATTAATCCCGGATAGCGCTCTTTTAAATGTAAACTTTTCACCATTTCCTTTATAGTTATTCTTTTTCGAGTAAATATAACTCCATGCCATCATTACGACACCAATTAGTACTCCAGGTATAATACCGGCAATAAACATATCACCAATTGATACACTTCCAGATACACCGTATATAACCATAGGGATACTTGGTGGAATGATAATACCTAGTGCACCGGCAGCTACGACAACTGCGGTAGCAAATTTTTTATCATAGCCATATCCAACCATTGCTGGAATCATAATCCCTCCAACTGCTGCAACTGTTGCAGGACCAGATCCGGAAATCGCTGCAAAAAACATACAAGTCAGTACCGCCGCCATTGCGAAACCACCTGTAAAATTACCAACAAAAACATTAGCCAGCTTAAAAAGACGCTCTGATATTCCACCTTTCCCCATAATCTCTCCTGCTAAAATGAAGAAAGGAACTGCCATTAAAGGAAATGAATCAGTAGATTGAACAAGACTTTGTGCGAGATATTCAACTGATGTGACATCTGCATACAAAATTGTGACAAGAGAAGCTAATCCCAGAGATATACCGATAGGAACAGTTAAAAGTAAAAAGAATACGAAACTACCAAATAATACAAGTGCTGTCATACTTATCACCTACTCCCCAGATCTAAATAGATCAAATTGAATTTTCATTCTTTGAATGATTCGAATAGCCGTTAATAATAATCCAACCATTGGAGCTGCATACACCCATTGCATAGGTATATTTAAAGCCGGTGAAGTACGTGTAACTTGAATGACGACTTCAAAACTGAAGTATATGAGAATAACAGCAAATGCTAAAAATGCTAAATTTGCGCACATGGCTAACAAAAACTTACCTTTCCTTTTAAACAGCATTGCCAATGCGTCAACGCTTATATGTGCTTGCCGTTTTACTCCATAACTTACCCCAATATAAATCATCCATATAAAAGCATACCTGGCTAATTCCTCTGACCAAACAAGAGAGGCACTTAATACATACCTCATAAACACTTGGATAAAAACGACTACTACTGTTAGGATACTAAGTAAAATAAGTAAGAAGCCCTCTATATTCTCATCTAACCATTTTATAACCGACATAAATTTACCCCCTTTATAAAAAGCAGAATCCACTGAAGATAACCATTCGGATAGATTCTGCTTTTCTCACCTTTTTACTCTTGAGCCTTTAGGATACGGTCGATAAGGTCTTTACCATAAGTATCTTCATATTCTTCATAGACAGATTTGGAAGCTTCTCTAAAAGATGCGACTTCAGGTTTATTCACTTTCATTCCCTCTTTTTCCAGCTCTTTTAAAAGAGTTTCTTCATCCTTCATAACTAAGTCTCTATGAAATGTTGAAGCTTCTTTTAAACTTGATTGAACGATTTCCTGCTGTTCGGATGTTAACGTTTGCCAAAATTCATCACTTATTGCGACAGTAGTTGGGCTATATGAATGACTTGTTAAACTTAGATATTTTTGAACTTCATAGAACTTCGTTGCATGGATATTTGAGATCGGATTTTCCTGTCCATCCACCGTACCTTGTTGTAAGGCCATATAGAGTTCTCCAAATGCCATTGGGGTAGGGTTTGATCCAAGCGATTCAAAGATGCTTACTAATATAGGCATTTCAGGCGTGCGAATCTTTAATCCTTTTAAATCTTCAACTTTTTCAATTGGTTTTGAATTATTCGTAACATGTCTGAATCCGTTTTCGAAATGTCCCAGCACACGTAAGTTGTCATCAAGTAATCCTGAAAATACTTCCTCACCAATTGGGCCGTCTAATGCTTCCCATGCCTGTTCATTTGTCTCAAATAAGAAAGGTAACCCAAAAACATCTACCTTTGGTTCATATTGTGCAAACGTACTAGCAGCTACCATTTGAATATCGTTAAATGAAACACCTTCAACCATTTGCGGCTCACTACCTAAAACCTCATTTGGGAAAACTTCAACTGTTATTTGATTATTGGACTTCTCTTCTACTAAAGATTTAAATTTCAAAGCAGCCTCATGTCTTGAGTTTGATTCGACGGCACTATGTGCAAATTTAATCGTAATTTTGTCCCCATTGTCATTACTTTTTTTACTATCACTAGATGTTTCTTTTCCACCACAAGCAGCTAAAAAGACCACTAAAATTACTAACATAAATGATAAAGCTGTTTTTCTCATCATTACTCCCCCTTATAATCGTATATATATTTTTAATAGGCATTTTTTTAAAACGCACCTATCTTTTAACAAAGAAAGTAGAGACTAAATTTTCATCATATCAACAACCACTTTTATTGGAGAACCATTTTTTGTTAAGGCTACTTCCATCGCCTCATTTATCTGGTCAAAGTGATACCTATGGGTAATTAATGATTCAAGCTTATACTTACGACTCGCTAAAATATCAATTGCCATATCAAAGTCTTCTTTTACATACATTGAAGATCCATATATCTGAATCTCTGACATCATCAATCTATTTAAATCAATCGAAATTTGTTCTTCGAATAAGGCAATAGAAATGATTTTTCCTTTTCTTTTCAACACATTCAAAGCATCATCTACTATCGTTTCATAACTCGCTGTAAGAAAAACATGATCAAATTGACCAATATGAGCAGCAGCATATTCTTTTAAGGATTGATACCTTACATTCACAACATCCGTTGCACATAATTTTTTTCCTATTTCTAAATTTTTATCGATGGCATCTGTCAGACATATCGTTTCAGCCCCTTTGGCATGAGCAGCAACTGCCGTAACAAGTCCTATAGGTCCTGAACCAAGTATGGCTACTTTATCTCCCTGTTTTACTTCGGCAATATTTACAGCATGAACACCTACTGCAAGAGGTTCTGTAAGGACAGCTAAATCTGGCGTTAGCGTTTTCGGAAGTTTGTAAACACTCTTCTCTTTAGCTACTACATATTCTGCGAACCCCCCATCCCACTCGGTTGTTCCGAGTACAACTTTTTCTTCGCAAAGATTGTAGTCCCCTTTTATACAAGAATTGCAATTCCCACATCCAATCTGCGGTTCAATCGTGACCATATCTCCTTCTTCAAACGTTAAGACACTATTCCCCACCTCTATTATTTTGCCGACTACTTCATGTCCTAAAATGCTTGGTGGATGCCGAAAAGGATGTTTTCCCAAATATGCATGAATATCAGAACCACATATCCCGGCACTTATCACTCTAATTAACACATCATTCCCCTTTATTTTTGGCACCTCTTTTCCAATGACCGTAAAATGTTCAACCCTATCAAATAATGCTGCTTTCAAAGCCATTCCCCCTTAAGCTATTTTTCATGAGAACAACGCAGACAAGTAATCGCTTACATTTTAAAAGATAAAACATAACCTTAATGAGTAGAACAGGATGTAACATACAGCAGAAGCCATACACAATAAGCGAAATCTACTAAGAACTTCTGATGTTTTCAACTCAAAAAGGTAACTGGAGACTATTTTGTTAGCGATTACAAAAATTAAAAAAACAATATTGTCATCTTATAATCTTGTTAACTTGTATGCTAAGTTAACTTATAATCACAGTATATCTACCCTTGACCTAAATGTCAATGTAAATCAAAAGAATATTCAGAACCTTCCGTTGCTTTTTTATACCAAAATATAAAAAGGACTTTATCAAGAATGGAAACCTTGATAAAGTCCTTTAAGCATTTATTATAACCGTTCTTTTACAATTAATCTTTCCAATATCGATCATAGAGGTTCTGCATATGAGTCGTCATTAGTTCCACAGCTTTCAATTCATCATGCTCTTCGATGGCTTTAATAAGCATTTTATGCTCTTCAAAGTTAACGTCTCGATAATCTGGACGAGTAAATGTCCGATCTCTAATGAGCTTCCACATTTCCTGCTGTTTCATTGCATTACTAATTGCAGCCATAATTTTAATAAATAAGTCATTATGAGAAGCCTTTGCTATTCCTTTATGAAGGGCTTCATCAGTATCCGGGACGTATATGCCAGACTTTGTTTCTTCCTCCATTTTTTGAATAGTTGAGCGAAGTTCCTCAATATCCTCGTCAGTTGCTCTTAGTGCAGCATATTTAATAATAACCGGCTCAATATTCATTCTTGCTTCTACAATGTCTTCTGGTGAGGTTGAATCCAATATAAAAGCTGAATCAGAATGATTTAATATTTGTGTATTTTTAACATACACACCTTCTCCTTGACGAGAGTAAATGATACCATTCAACTCAAGAGCACTTAATGCTTGTCTAATCGGAGCACGACTAACTCCAAACTGTTCGCAAAGCTCTCGTTCTGCAGGTAATTTATCACCTATATTGAAAGATCCTGATTGGATTTCTGAAAGAATTTGATTATAAATTTGTATATATAATTTTTCACTGGATACTCGATTAAAGCTAATTTTAATCACTTCTCTCAATATGTATTCTTACGTGTAAACGTTACTAAAACACATTTAATTATAAGCTTTTCTCTTTTAAAGAGCAACACTAATACAGGATTAATTTAACATATATCGAAGCTATTCTTGTTGATTGCTGCTGTTTGATTTCTTTATGGGTAACCCAGAAGTCCCCTTCGTACCACTTCTCTAGTTTCCAAAGCATTAAAAGAGAGTGATGGGCAGACCATCACTCTCATATAACATTATCTATATTGCATTTCAAGTTCTGTTACCTTTCTAATACGATTTTCATGTCTTTCGCCCTCTTCGAAGGAGGTAGTTAACCATATTTTTGTAATATCACGAGCTAATCCTGGACCAATGACACGCTCTCCCATAGCTAGAATATTCGAGTTATTATGTTCCCTTGTTGCTTTAGCACTGAAGGTATCGTGAACAAGTGCACAACGAATTCCCTTTACCTTATTAGCAGCAATACTCATTCCTATACCAGTGCCACACACTAATATGCCTCTTTCTACCTCACCTTTTGCTACCATTTCTGCTACTGGGACAGCATAATCAGGGTAATCTACTGAGGATTGGCATTCACACCCTAAGTCAATATAATCTACATTCATTTCCTCAAGCAAAGAGATAATTTCTTTGCGGATGGTTATACCACCATGATCTGATGCAATAGCTACTTTCATTTTTTCCCTCCTACTCGTGTATATCCATAACTTTGATTTTATTACTAAGTTATACGTTATTAAACTGAAAACCTTTTCATTTGATTCCAAAAAGAACGAATATAAAATTATTTTTTTGTACGATCAATCTTTTTAGCGTTGTCACAGCATTCACACTTAGAATAAAGAACAGTTACCTTTTCATTTTCAAAGTGATCGATCGTTGAATTACAATTTTGGCAAATTACTGTACCCATCTGTTCTTCTCCCCCATTCAATTAATCGTAAATTCGTATACTTGTGTACTTGTCATACAAGCGTACTTATATTTAGTTTACTTTTCAATCCATCAATTGTCAATGTTCTTTGTTTTATAGCTTAGTCTTTTACTTTTACATTTGCTTTCTTTACGATTGCACTTTGTTTATAGAGAATTTAAGATCTCTTCATGTCATCTATATATTATGCCTTCCAATATCGCTCATAAAGATTTTCCATATGAGAGGTCATTAATTCTACTGCTTTTTTTGCATTATGTTCCTCAATAGCTTTGATAAGAGATAAGTGTTCTTTAAAATTTATATCTCTATAATCTGGTCTGGTTACCGTCCTATCTCGAATAAAATGCCACATTTCCTGTTGCTTCATTGCATTACTAATAGCCGACATAAACTTTATGAATAAGTCATTATGGGAAGCCTCTGCTATTTGTTTGTGTAATGTTTCATCTGTTTCCGGTACGTATACTCCAGATTTCGTTTCTTCTTCCATCTTTTTGATCGTCTTTTGAAGTGCTTTAATATCGTCATCTGTAGCTCTTAGTGCAGCAAATTCAATTATTAACGGCTCTATACTCATTCTTGCTTCAACAATATCCTCTGGGGAAATCAATTTTAAAAAGAATGATGTTTGAAAATTCCCTGTAAGAACCTTACTATTTTTCACGAATATGCCTTCCCCTTGGCGTGAATAGATAACTCCATTCAACTCTAATGCACTGAGAGCCTGTCTAACAGGTGCTCGACTCACATTAAAAAGTTCACATAACTCTCTTTCCGAAGGCAGTTTTTCCCCTTCTTTAACTACGCCAACTTCAATCTCTGATAGTATTTGATTATAAATTTGAATATATAGTTTTTTACTGGAAACAGGGATAAAATTGATCGTCCTCACTTCTCTCTATATTATGTTATAGAAAACTATTAAAATGAATGTTGAAACAGGCAGCCAAGTCTTGGTTGCCTGTTTTAACTATAGAAATTAATCCATGTGAGAACCACCGTTAATATCTATTTCTTCGCCTGTAATATAAGATGCTTCTTCTGACGCTAAGAATGCAATAGCTGAGGCAATTTCACTAACTTCACCAGGTCTACCCATTGGGATGCTATCAATAACCTTCTTTGCATCTTCTTCAGGAAGAGACTTCCAAATTTCAGTGTTAACTAGTCCAGGTGCAACACTGTTTACTGTGATGCCATCCACAGCTACTTCACGTGCAAGATTTTTAGAGAAGCCTAATACAGCAGCTTTAGATGCTGAATAGTGCGCTCCGCCGAAAACTCCTCCACCTCTTTTAGCAGATACAGAGGAAAGGTTGATAATGCGACCAAACTTTTGTTTTCTCATCGGCTCTAGTACACTTTGAGTACATAGGAACAGACCAAACATATTAACATTAAAGACTCTCGTCATATCCTCAAGTGTCATGTCCTGTACAGTTACTTTTTGAGATATTCCCGCATTATTAACGAGAATATCAATTCTTCCGTATTCTGCGAGTACTTTTTCTACCATAGCGTCAACAGACTCTTTGTTTGTAACATTTAATTCTACACCTAACGCCTTACCACCAGCTTCAGTAATGGCGTTTACAGTATCATCGATTCCTTCTAGATTTAAATCAGCTACAACTATCGCTGCACCTTGTTTTGCAAGTGCTAATGCAATTGTACGTCCAATCCCTTTTTTAGATCCACTTCCTGTTACGATTGCTACTCTATCATGTAATTGAAACATTTTCTTCCACTCCCAATTTTATAATTTATTTATTTCAAAGATTATCGAAGCATATTTTTAGCAGTACCAATAATATTCTCAACAGTGATTCCATTCAGTTCTAATAGTTTTTCATATGGCGCAGACTGACCAAATTGATCCTGAACCCCGATTCTGCTTACCTTACCTCTGCCTTCTTCTGCTACAACTTCACATACACCGCTGCCCAAACCATTTAAAATATTGTGATCTTCAACAGTAATAATTTTTCCAACTTCTAAACATTCAACCACAGCCTCACGGTCTAATGGTTTAATTGTATGCATATCTAATAGCTTGACAGAGATTCCTTCTTTTTCTAACTCTTTTGTCGCTTCAATTGCTAAGCGCACAGTGTCACCGTTTGCAATAATAGCAATGTCTGAACCATCTTGTAATTTTTTGGCCTTACCGATTGTGAATTCTTCATTTTCGTCATAAATCATTGGAACTGTATCTCTTGTAAAGCGGAGGTAAACTGGACCATACATGTTTGCCGCTTGCTCAACTAGCTTTCTAGTAGAATAGTAATCTGCCCCCATAATGACTGTCATATTTGGAAAGCTTCTTAATACTCCCATATCTTCAATTGCCTGGTGACTTCCACCATCGTTAGCTGGAGTTAATCCACCGTGAGAACAAGCAATTTTAACATTCAAGTTTGGATAACAAACTTCTTGTCTAATTTGCTCTGCCATTCTTAAAGAACCGAAAACTGCGTAAGTGCTTACAAAAGGAATCTTTCCAGTAGTTGCAAGTCCTGCTGCTAATCCAGCTGCATTTTGCTCTGCAATTCCAACATTTATATGTTGATCAGGTAATTGTTTAATAAAGTTGCTCGTTTTACACGATTTCGCAATATCAACATCAATGACATAAATATCTTTATTTTCCTTTCCTAACTTTACAATTTCATCACCAAAAGCTTCTCTAGTTGCTTTCTTTGTCGTTAGCGTTTTTTCTAAGATACTCATTATTTTAACCCCCCTGCGATTTCTCCAATTGCCTGTTTGTATTCTTCATCATTAGGAGCTACCCCGTGCCATTCAGCAACATCTTCCATATAAGAAACACCTTTACCTTTTACAGTGTCCATCACGATACATTTTGGTTTTCCATTTTTAGCAGCTCTTATTTCATCAAGAGTTTCAACAATCTCTTCCATTGAGTGTCCATCGATTCGTTTTGTTTCAAATCCAAACACTTCAAATTTCTTTTCTAAATCTTGTAATGGCATGATTTCATCAGTAAAACCATCGATTTGAAGTCTGTTGTTATCGACAAACACGACTAAATTATCTAATTGATATTTCACTGCAGTCTGAGCTGCTTCCCAAATCTGACCTTCTTGACATTCACCATCACCCAATAATGAGAAGACACGATAATCTTTTTTATCTCGTTTTCCTGCAATCGCCATCCCTACACCACATGAAAGTCCTTGACCTAAAGATCCAGTTGAGATATCAATACCAGGACATTTCTTCATGTCTGGGTGTCCTTGGAATGGAGAGCCATATTCTCTTAACGTGTAAATTGTGTCATATGGAACATACCCTTTTAAGGCTAAAGCTGAATATAGAATTGGACAAACATGTCCTTTGGAAAGGACAAATCTGTCACGATCTTCCCAATTAGGATTGCTTGGATCGATGTTCATTTCTTTAAAATATAGCGCTGTCATTAAGTCCGCAGCAGATAGTGACCCACCCGGATGACCTGATTGTGCTTTGTGAATCATTGTTACAGCTGTTTTTCTCATTTCAATGGCTATGTCTTTTAATTCTTCAATACTTATATTTTTCAACTTTATCACCTCAATGATTTATTTAAAATTGTAATCTTATAATGTTGTTCACTTGTCATACAAGTTATGCCGCACTTGTCTAACAAGTTTTTCTATACCTGTAGTATACATCTTCCACTTTTACTTGTCTACTAAGTATACAAATTATTTTTAATAAATTTATATTTTGCTAAAAAAAGAGGAGAGATATTATCTCTCACTCAAACTTAAAGTAATAAAAGTGTTAATTTGGGTATAACCGCAATAATAGCCAAACTAACAAGCATGATGAAAAAGAACGGAACAACAGCTCTTACTAATGTAGGCATACTAAGTCCGGATATACCTGATCCGACAAATAGATTTACACCAAGTGGCGGTGTAATAAAACCAATCGATAATGTCACAATCATGATAATTCCAAAGTGAATTGGATCTAAACCTACTTGGCTTGCTACCGGAAAAAGAATTGGTGTAAAGATAATCACTGCTGCTGATGTATCAATAAAACATCCAATAATAAGCAACAGAAGAATGATAATTAAAATGATCACAATTGAGTTTTCAGATACTGATAAGAAAGACTCAGCAACAGCTTGTGGTATTTTCTCCATTGTTAAAATAGTACCAAAGGCGTTTGCTGTTCCAATAATGATCAAAATAGCAACAGAGCTTATAGCCGCTTCCGCAATAATCTTTGGGAATTGGCTGAATTTGATTTCTTTATGCAGGAATATACTAACAAAAGCTGCGTAAACAACTCCAAAAACGGCTGCCTCTGTTGGAGTAAATATCCCTCCATATATTCCCCCTAAAATGATGATTGGGACTAAAAGTGACCATTTAGCTTGATTTAAAGCAATAAGCATCTTTTTAAAGCTAAAGCTCTCTTGGGTACCTGAATACCCTTTCTTTTTGGAATAGAAATAACACCAGATCATTAAACAAATTCCAATTAAAACTCCAGGAATAATACCACCCAGGAATAAGTCCCCAATTGACTGGTTTCCTGATATTCCATAAAGAACCATTGGGATACTTGGAGGAATAATAATCCCCATTGATCCTGCCGTAACAATTACAGCGGTTGCAAATTTTCTATCATAGCCTTGTGCTACCATTGCAGGTATCATAATGCCCCCAACTGCTGCTACTGTTGCAGGACCCGATCCGGAGATAGCAGCAAAAAACATACAAGTGATAACTGCAGCTATTGCGAAGCCACCAGTATATCGTCCTACAAATATGTTAGCTAAATTAAATAATCTTGCTGATATTCCTCCCTTACCCATTATCTCACCGGCCAGGATAAAAAAAGGAATGGCCATTAACGCGAAATTATCAGTCGAAGTGACAAAGCCTTGTGCAAGAAATGTAATGGAAATATTCGGTGAATAAACAGCTGTAATTAAACCGGCTAACCCTAGAGATATCGCAATCGGGACGGATAGTAGCATAAACAAAAAGAAAGTACCAAATAATACAAAACTAGTCATACAATTTCCTCCTGAAGATCAGTCTGTTCTTCACTCTTGTCAAACTTAGGAAGATTTAACGTTTTCAATTGGTTTACTAAACGAACTAATTTTTGAATGAGACGAATCGACGTTAAAATCATTCCGACGACAGGGGCAGCATAAACCCATTCAAGAGGCAGTTCCAATGCAGCTGATTCTCTCGTTACCTTTAGGACGATATCAAAACCGTAGTAAGTCATGATAACAGCAAATAGTAAAAATGAGAAACTAGCTATCATATCAATGATAATTTTCCCCTTTTTTTCAAACAGCATTGGAAATGCATCGACCCCAAGGTGTTTCTCTTTTTTTACTCCATAACTAATACCTACATAAATCATCCAAATAAATAGATACCTTGCAACTTCCTCTGACCAAGTAAGAGACTCTCCAAGCACATATCTCATAAATACTTGTGTGAATACAATCATTACCGTTAAAATACTTAATCCGATTAAGATATATTCTTCAAAGTATTCATCTAACCACTTGATTCCTTTCATGTCATATCCTCCTCATGTGTAGTTTGAAACTTATTGGTTTTGTTCAACTTCTTTCAAAAGGCTATTAACAAATTCCTCTCCAAATCTATTTTTATAGGCATCATAAACGGCTTCAGCTTTTTCTCTAAATTTATCCCTATCTGGTTGAATAACTGTCATGCCAGCGTCTTGTAGTTCGCTAATCATCTTTTCTTCATTATCTCTTAATATATCTCTGTGAAACGTTGCAGCTTCACTTGCGCTGCTTTTAATAATTTCCTGCTCCTCTGGAGTAAGCGTTTGCCAAAATTCTTCACTTATGGCAACAGGTAATGGCATATATTGATGTCCAGTTAAATTTAGATAATCTTGAATTTCATTAAATTTACTAGCATACGTATTCGCAATTGGATTTTCTTGAGCGTCGACAGTTCCTTGTTGTAAAGCCATATATAATTCACCAAATGCCATCGGTGTTGGATTAGAACCAAATGCCTTAAAGGTACTTATTGATAATGGAAATTCCGGTGTTCTAATTTTCAATCCACCTAAATCTTCCGGTTCTTCAATTGGTTTATTTGAAGTAACGTGACGGAAACCGTTCTCGAAATAAGCTACTACTCTTAAACCATCTTCTAATAGTGGTTTTGCCACTTGCTGTCCAATATCACTATCCAGAATACTCCACGCTTGTTCGTAGGAATCAAATAGATAAGGTAATTCAAACACACTTATTCTTTGATCATATTGACTAAATGCACTCGCAGCTACCATTTGAAGGTCATTAAACGTAACACTTTCGATCATTTCCGCCTCAGAGCCGAGTTGTTCATTAGGATACACTTGCACTTTCATTTTTCCTTGTGATTTTTCTTCTACAAGTTCTTTAAATTTCATAACAGCTAAATGTCTTTCATTTGATTCTGCTGCGCCGTGTCCAAATCTAATAACAGTTTCGTTATTTGAACCTGCTACATTACTAGTAGTAAAGAAAACTACTAATATACTAAAAGCTAATCCTATTGTTAACATGATCATTATTTTTTGAAGCGTTTTCATTTTATCCCCACCCTTTGATACATATTATTTTCGGGTTAAATAGTGAAAAACCTACTCTTATTTACACCCATTATTTGTAAGCGCTTAAAGTTTTAATTTTCTAAAGAAGTTAAGTTTAGATTATTAAGATAAAAATTACTTATCATGGACCATGTGTTTATTACACATATGAATAAGGTAATATATGTAACCCTTTACATATTCGATAAAAATAGATATTACTTCTTCATTAAAAGAACCCTGCACAATCAGTAATATTAAGTAAGGTAAATAAACCTCTTTAAAATGAAATGAAGATTACTACTATCTTTTTCACCTTGTTCACTTGTCTACTAAGTAACCTTGTAGTTAAATTGTACGTTTCATATTACTAATTGTCAAACGTTTTTTCATACTTCCTTGTTACTATGTAAGTTGGACTATTATTTTTTATAATCAAAGATTTCATATATCCAAAATAAAAAAGATGCTCCAAAAAGCCAGGCTCTTTGAACACCTTTTTATTATCTAGTAACTACTTTGTGAGAAGACGCTATTTTATATATCTAAATAAATACATCAAGAATTAAAATAAACCCTAATCCAACTACAGCTGTAATAGAAGAAAGAACACTATACGTTGCAAAGGTTTCCTTCATCGTCATTCCCATATACTCTTTTACAATCCAGAACGCTGCGTCATTTACATGTGAGCCCATACAACTTCCGACCCCTGTTGCAAGGGAAACCAATACTAAATTTACGTCTGGGGTTTGGCTTAATATAGGGATGACTAAACCTGCAGTTGATAGTGTAGCAACCGTGCCGGATCCGAGTGCAATACGTAAGATTGCAGCTACTGTCCATGCAAGTAAAACTGGTGAGATTGCCTTTCCTTCAAATAGTTGAGCGATATAATCCCCTACTCCACCATCTATAAGAACCTGCTTAAAAGCTCCCCCTCCACCAATAATAAGCAGGAGCATTCCTAAGGCATTAATAGATTTTCCACATGATCCCATCAATGTTCTCATTGGAATCTTCCTAGCAATTCCCATTGTGTAAATAGCTAACAATAAAGATAGCAAAATGGCTGTAGAAGAGTTTCCAATGAAACGGATAAATAAGATAACGCCATTATCTGAAAAACCTACTAATCTCTGAACAAAATCCACTATTGTTCCAAAAGTCATTAAAATAACGGGAAAGATGGCTGTAAAAACACTGATTCCGAATCCGGGGGTCTCGTCCTCTTTAAACTCTTTTTGTTCACCTATTGAATCTACATTGCTTTCTCTTGAAAATGTAGCCGGCATCCATTTCTCTACTAATCTTGTGTACCACACTCCTGCAATTGCAACAGTTGGTATCGCAATGACTATACCGACGAGTAATACTGTCCCCATATCTGCCCCATACTCTGCAGCAACAGCCGTCGCACCTGGATGGGGTGGAAGAAAGGAGTGTGTTGCTAATAATGTAGAACTCATTGGCAGACCTAACTTAATGATCGAAATGTTTAACTCTTTGGCAATTGTAAAGATAATCGGAATTAATAAAACAAAGGCTACTTCATAAAACAAAGTGATTCCAACAATAAACGAAGCAAACACCACTGCCCACTGAATTTTCTTTTCCCCAAACCGATTAATTAACGTCATGGCAATACGATGTGCTCCACCCGCATCTGCAATCAGTCTGCCGAGCATAGCACCAAGTCCAAAGATTAAACCGATATGACCAAGAGTCCCACCTAAACCGCTTTCAATTGTATGAACAATATCCCCCGCAGGAATTCCCAATAATAAAGATACAATAAAAGATACGATTATTAGTGACACAAAGGTATTCAGTTTAAATCCCATAATTAATATGAGTAATATGACAACTCCAATAGATGTAAATAATAATGGCATAATTGCCCTCCGTTCTAATATGTTAGTTATCTAGTATATCCTGTTAATGTACTTTTCGTAAAAGAATTTCTTGAACTGATAATTTCCTATATTTCCTTTGTTAGCCCTTACAAACCTTTCGGTAAACTTATGTAATAAAATAAACTATGTGCCAGCTGTTACATAGACATGTCGATTTTTAAGGACTCATCGGCCGCATGTAAAAAGAGGTGGTAGATCGCTCTCCTTGTTCACTTGTCTACTAAGTGAACCACACATTAAATAATAATTTTATTTTTAGTTACTGTCAACTATTTTAATAGCTATAAAATACAAAATATGATTAAACAAAAGAGATTTTAAGAAATCCACACATGTAATTGTTTTCATCTCGGATGTTCTCGTTTTCATTAGAAATGCTACCGTTATCATCGACTTTGCCTTTATCAAGTCGAAAAACGATAATGATTACATAAAATTTCGTTCATACGAAAGAAGGTAAGAATAATGGAAAAGTTTCTACAAAAGTTAATTGAAGGCATGGAATACTACGCAAAATCATACACTATTTCTGGAAACTATAATCTCTCTAGCTCTAAATCATTCCAGTCTAGTTCATATAAAGGGAAAGAAATTGAGATAAATAATATACAAACGCTTTTTGCATCACAACATAAATAATTTTTGAAGACCAGTACTCCTTAATGGAATATTGGTTTTTTTACAGAAAAATTTCACTTGAAATAACCCTTTTCCGAATTAATTAATGGTCTTTAGATAGATGGAAAAACAAAAAAGCTCCAATCCCTACCTGTTTAGGAATTAAAGCTTTAATTCGATAGGGATCCCCCCTTACCCCTACTCATTTTGAATTGAGTGGGGAATAAATATTATATAAGTATTGATAAATCAACCAAACTAAAAGAATTCAACTAGAATTTCATGAAAATTATAGGGTAATATCCCCCCTCTTAATAGCAACAGAAACGGCCTCAGATCTCGATTCTACATTCAATTTATTGTAGATATTTGTTAAATGCGCCTTAACAGTTCTCTCAGATAACCCCATATCAAATGCAATTTCTTTATTTCGGTAGCCTTTCGATACAGCACGTATGATAAATAATTCTTTTTCCGTTAAAATAGACTTTTCTTGTTTATTTTCAATATCCTCAAGCTCGCTTCTCTCTTTCAAACTTAAAATCTTTATCATAATTTCCGGCTTTATAAGGGTATCGCCTCTTAAAGCTGCTTCAATTGTTCGGAATAAATCATCTCTATTCGTATCTTTTAGTAGATATCCTTTCGCACCTAATCTAATGCCAGTTACCATTAAATCATCCTCATTGTATGTTGTAAGGATAATAACCGGGATATCAATTTGCTTTTGATTCAGGTACTGGATTGTATCTAAACCATTCATTATTGGCATATTTAAGTCAAGTAATATGAGATCTATTTTATGTAGTGGGAGGAGATCAATCGCTTCTTGACCATTTTCGGCTTCACCGATCACTTGATAAGATTCATTTGTCTCTATTATCAATTTTAGGCCTTCCCTTACGACTAAATGATCATCTACAATTAAGATATTTTTTTTCATATAAACTGCCTTCCTAAGCTAGTGTATCTTGTTAAATTTTCATATGATATTGTTAATTTTTGATTTATCAAATGCTTTAAATCAAAAAACTAAATGTGTTTGTTGAGAAATTCGGCACTTAATTGAAACGACTTTACTGGTGATTTATCAACCCAATTCTTATGAGTTTCCAAGATGATAGCTTCTACACCAATTTTTTTTGCAATTTCTACAAGTTCTAATAGATTTATGTTCCCATGACCAAGTTCCATACTGTCAGACTTCAATATCGATCCGGTACGGCCTGTTACTCTTGTTCCTCGATCATTGATATGATACAGTTTCATTCTTTTTCCAAGTTTATTCATTAGCTCAAAAGCGTTACAGCCTGCCTCAATAGCCCAGTAAGAATCAAATTCAAAGTTGACATAACTCGCTTCTGTCTTTTCCATCAATAACTGGAATGCTGTTTTCCCCGACTCAACTTTACGAAATTCGCAATTATGGTTGTGATACAGTAAATAAATCCCGCCTTCTTTCAGAATTTCACCAGCACGATTCAATTTATCTGCAAGTTCCAGTACAGCCTGTTTGTTTGAATAGTCAAACCTGTGCATTCCCGTTACTACGATACAGTTTGTTCTATATGCCTTTGCTTCCTCAATGATCTTCTGAGGATTGTTTAAAATACTGCCTAGATCCTCATGAATGCTGACTACTTTTAGTCCGGATTCTGTAATTAATTGCTTCCAGTTTAATTTTCCACTTCGTCCTATAGGCATACCAGCAAAAAATGTGAGGATGCGGACAATATAAGGTACCTTCCTAATCATAAATCCACAAAGTTCAATTCCATTATATCCAGAATCCTTTAAAGCTTTAAGGGTTTCTCTTGCCATTTTCTCATTTCTAAGTACGGTACGGAGTTGGAACTGCTGAATTGCTTTAACAGTCAATTTATACCTCCTCTAACCTATATAGTCATAAAATTAATCTATATCGACCTAGGTAAGACTTATGTTCATTACCATCACTATGAAGTACTTTCTTTAGAATTTCCCCCTAGATAAATAGATTTCTATATACATTTTAAATTTTGTTTCTATCAATGTATGGTAATTTAAATTGTTTTTTATTATAAAGTGACCAATGTATAAGTAAAATTGATTGGAATCCACTATTTATACCCTGCTCATAATATTCTCTCTTGTACCAAACAATTGAGTAATACAAAAAACCTCCGAATAGTTAATTTAATATCGGAGGTGATACTATAGTTCAAGAAGTACTTTTACTCTATCTATATATTCTTATTGGTAATTGAGTCAAAGTTTGACCTGTAGCAGAATCAGTTAAACTATTTTCCAGATCAAATGCCTCAACTGGTTCTATATGGGAGTACTTTTGTAAGAATGTCTTCAAAGCAATATTCAATTCCAACCTGGCAAGCGGTGCACCAAGACAAAAATGTGCTCCATTACCGAAAGTTAAATGTTTTTTATTGTTAGGTCGATGGATATTCATTTCAAATGGATTATCAAACATATCTTCATCAAAATTTGCAGCACTCATCCAAACAATAATTGTTTCGCCTTTTTTTAATTCAACGCCCAAAAGATTGTTGTCCTGTTTTACAAATCGCTCTCTTTTAGAAATATGAAATCTATAACGCAGCATTTCTTCAACAGCATTTGGTACTAATTCCAAATCATTTCTTAGTTGATCATATAAGTTACTATCATCATACAAGAAAGAATAAAATATACTCGATATTGCATGACCAGTTGTTTCAATTCCTGCCCCTAGCAAAAGCATTGTTGTTCGCACGATTTCATCATCAGTAAACCTTTCACCGTCTATTTCTACTTTTATTAAATCTGAGATAATGTCCTCAGATGGATTTGACCGTTTTTGTACAACAAGTGGATAAAGATATTGAAAATACTCTATAGCAGCAGCCTGTTTTTTTTCATCAATTTCTTTTTCCCGTCCTTTAGTATAAGGTTGGAACAAAATATCCACCCATTTTTTATACAATAGACTATCTGTTGAAGGAACTCCAATCAAGTCAGCCATAACCATTGTAGGAAAGAGACCTGAGAAATGCTGGACGATATCTACATTGTCATAAGCTTCCATATCATCTACCAGCTTAGTTGCTATTTCTTGTATTCGAGGCTCCCAATTTTTTAAGCTGCGAGGTGTAAATGCAGCTGACAGAAGAGAGCGCACTTTTTGATGCTGGGGAGGATCGACTTCTGTAACATTTATTTTCTCTGGAAACTCTCCCTCTTTATTATTCGCACCTACAGCTATCGTGGTTCTTGATCCTACACTAGAAAAAAATTCATGTTTACTCAAAACCACTTTCGCATCATTATATTTAAAAACATTCCAAGTATCTGTTTCCTTATGATAATATACTGGGGCATTCATCAACATATTTTTGTACCAACTTATTGGAAAAAACTCTTCAGATCTAGATTTAAATTGAGTAATTTCTTGCATTGCAATGATTTCTTTATTAATAATGGCCACCTCCGATAGTACGTTGATTATTATTGGTCAAGTTTGCATTACATATCGTTAGATGTTTTTCTGTAAAACATGATCTGATATGTGAATAGATTCAGTAGGGCAATCCTCTAGCGCTTCCTCCATCTGATCCCATAATTCTTTCGGAATTTCAGATGTACCCTGGTTTTTGTCTAAAATAACATAAGCGATCCCATTGTCTTCAAAATCATAGATATCCGGAGCAGCAGCTCCACACGCACCACATGCAATGCATGTTTCTTGATTCACCCATGTGTACTTTGCACTCATTGTTTCCTCCTAATTGAAAAATTGATTATTGTACCAGTGATTTATCTTTCTTTTCCATTAAGCTTGTACTGTGCAATGGTTGTACTTTTGCTGATGGCTCAATATAAACTTTTGCATTACTTACAGCTGTTGCAGCTTCTCCAAAGCCGGTTGCAATGAGCTTTATTTTCCCATCATAGGTACAAATATCACCCGCAGCATATATCCCCTCAATATTTGTTTCCAGTTTTGAGTTCACCACGATTGAGTTTCCATTAATATTAAGATCCCACCCTTTAATAGGTCCCAGAGATGAAACAAATCCAAAGTTTACGATCACTTCGTCTGCCTCGACTTCTATTTCACAATCTCCTTTAGCTTCTTTAAGAATGACTTTTTCTAAAGCATCCTGACCTTCTAATCTAAAGGGTATATAAGGAGTAAGAATTTCTACTTTTGATTTTTCAAGAAGAGCTACACTATGTTCATGTGCTCGAAATTTATCACGTCGATGGACAAGTGTAACCTTTTCAGCGATTGTCTCTAGCATTAAAGCCCAATCTAATGCTGAATCTCCCCCTCCAAAAATAACCACTTTTTTACCAGTAAACTTACTTACATCATTGATAAAGTAATGAATGTTCAAGTCTTCTATATTTTCAGGTACTTCAATAGGCAATTTTCTCGGCTGAAACGCACCATTTCCAGCTGTAATAATAACTGATTTAGAGAAATGTGTTTCAGATTCTGTCTGAATCTTGAAAACCTCATCCTTTTTTTCAATGTTTTGTACCGATTGTCCAAGGCAAAGTTTTGTATGTTCCTCGAATAAATTCATTTGCTCCTGTAAATTGTCTATAAGTTCTTGAGCACGAACTTTAGGAAATCCTGCTATATCATAAATGTATTTTTCAGGATATAGCGCGGATAGCTGTCCTCCAAGCTGGGGGAGGCTCTCAATTATTTTTACCGATGCTTGCCTCATTCCTGCATAAAAAGCTGCAAACATTCCAACTGGTCCGCCTCCGATAATGGTAATATCAAATACTTTCTTGTTCTGCATCCTTTCCCCCCTTTTCATGAATAATTATAGTAAACAATACAAAATAAAAAATCGTACAATTGGGTAAGTACCAACTGTACGATTGGGCATGTTCTATTTATATATAATTAGTTCTCTAAAAACTACCTATTTCAGTCAATATTTCTTTCCCACTATCTTTCGGCTACTATTTGACCTATACCAACTCAAAATCTAGATCTAATTTCTTTATCTATTATTATGCAGTTAGCTTCTTTATTACTATTGTAATAGATAATCAAATAAAAAATATCGTACTAATGGGCATGAAATCCATGTACCTTCGGGCAAACATTGTTTTATTTCTTTTATTTTTTTAAAGAGGAATATTGACTAAAACCACGGTTCCTTCTCCTTTTGCACTTGTGATTTTAATATCTCCTTTTAATATACGAATCCGTTCATTCAGTCCTATTAATCCATAATGTCCGACTTTCTTACCTATTGTATCAGGATGAAAGCCAACACCATCATCCTGAATTTCAATAAAGAGGCCCCCTCCTTTAATCCAAATCGAAATATTGACTTGAGTGGCTTTTGCATGTTTGGCTATATTCATAAGACACTCACTGATAACATACAAACTATGTTTTTTTATATGTGTTGGTAGGCTGGACAACGACACAAAAGATTTATTAACATTCATTGATGTTGCAGTTGTAAATTTTAATATTTCTCTTTCGACTTCATTTACAAAATCCGCCTCTGTCATAGATACAGACCTTAAGTCGTCGATAGCTTCCCTAGCATCCTTAAGAGTAATTCTTGACTGAAGCATAGAATCCTGAACAATTTTCCTCGCACGTTCATAATTATTATTTTGTAGATGAATATCTATTGCTTCTAATTTCATAATTAATCCTGCAAGCCCCTGTGCTAATGTATCATGTAAATCCCTGGCGATCCGTTTTCTTTCATTAACAATTGTAAGTTCTTCTATTTTTTGATTGGCTAGTTGTAATTCGGATAAATAGTATTGCATTCGTCTCCACGCATTGGCTTGTCTCACATAAAGAATAGAATAAAAAATTGCAATAGCCATAATAAAAAATAGGATTGGTATAAAAAACGGTAATTCTTGAATGCCATAATTAACACTAACCGCATAAGAATAGGGTAGATATAATAGTATAACAACAATGATTACTTTAAGTGAATTGTCAAATATATAGATACTTTGTGCAATGATTATTGGTAATAAACCAATTAACACTGCCGGAGAACCACTCGGCATAATAAAGGCAGAAATAAAAATAATAGAGCATTGTATTATTAGATAAGGCCAAGCATACTTATTTTTAAATTTCCTAGAGAACCAATGCAAGAGTAAATGAATTAGCATTAATATAAAAAATACAATGGCTTTATCATACATAGCCTCTTCCAAAAATTGCAGTAGATTAGCCGCAATAAACACAATGACTACCCAAAATACCAATTGAAATCTATAGAATGGGAGATTATCAAATATATCGTAATCTTCTATATTTTTATTTTCTTTAACCATTTCTTTTCATCCTCTCATTTAAAATAACTAGTTCAACTTATGGTTCTACTACTCTTCCATGTACTGCTTCTCGTCTTATCCTTATTGATTACGTTAGATTAAAAGGTATAAGAAAAAAGCATTCATGTGTGAACGCTTTTTTCTTATACCTTTTGAGTAGTGTGGTAATTAAAAAACGCCAAAATTACCCCTTTGTGTTATTTCTCTTCTAAAACCTTTATTCATACATCCTAAAAATTCTCTTAAGATCATAATCCAGGCTTATATTCAAAAAAATCGAAGCATGCAGGTGTAGTCGAAGCCTTACCATTTCCCGTTGCATACATGGCGAAGTAAAGTCCCGTAAATCCACCAGCAATTTGTGTAGACAGTAAAGATGTTTCACCAGTTCCAATGACAACAGCATCGCCGGTTGTAGACGAGTACGTAAAAGTAAAACTTGTATCAGTAGCCTCAACCCCTAATATAACACTGGCATCATTATATTCAACTTCAGCTTCTACTATCTGCATACTTCCTACTATACGGCGGAATATGAGATAAGTTTTTCCTTGTTTATATGTTTTCGCAATATCATAATGGTATTTTTCATTCATATATACCGTTAAGCCAGCTTCTTCTCCATCTTCTTTCGGAGTGAATTCCATAAATGTAGAAACTTCACAGTTAAAATGCTGCTGTCTACGTCCAACAAAAGCTGGTGATCCTGTATCATTTAAAGTACAAGATTGGCCCATTAGAGATAAATAGCCTGGTTTTTCAGTTAATGACCATGAATTTTCACTAGGGTTGCGGTTAAAGTTCCAAACAGGTGCAAGGGTTTGACCTAAGAAATCTTCTTTCTCTAACCACTGCTCTGGATTACCTATCGGAAGTGCTGGTACCTCATTCTCCACTTCAGCACGCCCGTTATTCCCAATCGTTGGCCACCCTTCTTCAGACCATTCAACTGGTGCTAGATTGGTTTCACGGCCTAAATGATGAGTCTTGGTACTTTTCACAGGGCGGAAACCTAAAAATACTGCCCACCAAGAGCCCTCCTCTGTTTGTATCAGATCAGCATGTCCTGTTGCTTGTATTGGTTTCGTACTGCTCCGATTTGAAAGAATCGGATTATTAGGGTTACTTTCAAAAGGACCATATGGACTTTTGCTCCGTGCTATTGTTACCATATGCCCATATTCTGTTCCTCCCTCAGCAATCAATAGATAATACATTCCATTGATCTTATAAAGATGGGGGCCTTCTGGGGAACTTCCACCTGTCCCTTCCCAAATCAACTGAGTTTCACTTTTCATTTCTCCTGTTTCTATATCAATTTCAGTTTGAATGATCCCTTCAGGTCCAAATCCAGGAAAGCTTGCTGCAGTCAAATAGACTTTTCCATCATCATCAAAGAATAAAGATGGATCATACCCTAACAATCCTTCAATAAATATTGGTTCTGACCACGGGCCTTTCGGATCATCCGCCCATACAAAGAAACTCTTTCTAATTGTAATATTCGTAGTAATCACATAAAATCGTCCATTATGATAACGAATCGTAGGAGCATAAATACCCTGGGATGTGGTAAAAGAATGTTGTCGAGTTAATGGTAACTGACTCTCACGTGTTAACACATGTCCTATTTGACTCCAATTTACTAAATCAGTGCTATGAAATAAAGGAATACCTGGAAAGTAGTCAAATGAGCTAGTAACTAAATAAAAATCGTCTCCTGCCTTACAGATACTAGGATCTGGATGAAATCCACTAATTATAGGGTTTGAATACATCATTTTAATCAATCCTTTCAAATGAAGATAATTCTCGAAGATTTGTAAAACTTTATTTAACTTTGAATTTAATAACTAATTCTCTTAACTCTTCAGACATATTTGCCAGTGTGCGTGATGCTTCTGTAATTTCTTCTGATGAGGCAAGTTGCTCCTGTGTTGTGGCTGCTACTTGTTCAGCACCTTTTAATCCTGTATTTGCTACTTCTGCGATTTTATCGAAGGAGTGATGTACCTCGTTCGTGTTTTGTTTAAGAGAGCTAATAAATTCTCCTGATTCTATTACTAGTTTTGTCACTTCCTTGATTGAGGTTTGTATATGATTGAATGCTTTTTCTGCTTCCTCTGAAGCAATACTACCTTCTTTCACACCTTTATTTGTTATTCTCATTGAAGACAAAGATTTTCCAATGTCATGTTGAAGTACTTGGACTATTGAGTCAATTTGTTGTGCAAATTTACCTGATTGTTCCGCAAGTTTTCGCACTTCTTCGGCAACAACAGCAAACCCTTTTCCTGACTCTCCTGCTCTTGCCGCTTCAATAGCAGCATTTAATGCAAGAAGGTTTGTTTGATCAGCTATAGTAGTAATCATTCCACTTATGTTTTCAATTTTCTCCGAATGATCATTAAGTCCTTCAATTAAGGAACTTAATTGACTAACATCCTGTTGAATCTCAGCCATCCCTTTTTTTACGTTTTCGAGAATAGTCATACCTTTTACAGCTAACTCATCTGTTACCGTAGCGCGCTGAGATACTTTATTCGTATGAGACGAACATTCACTTATCAAACTAAGCATCTCATTAAGAACATTTGTGCTATAATTAATTACCTTCGACTGTTTTTTCGAACCATCTAGTAACTGTTCTGTAATGACTGCTGATTGGGCGCTAGCCTCCTTACTTTGATAAGCAGCTGCAAATAACTCCTCTGAGGAGGCTGATACTTGTAACGATGCATGATCAACGTTATGAATGATAGATGAAATGCCATTTCTCATTTCATCGTAGGATATCATTAGTTCGCCAATCTCATCCTTGGAGTAGTAAGTAATTTCTCCTGTAAAGTCCCCTTGCTTAGCATCTCCAAGCAAGGTTTTTAGTTGTGTGATTGGCTTTGTTATCATACTCGATATCTTTCGACTAACTATTATCAACAAGATAATTCCAACCCAGTTAACTATACTAAGAGTTATAATTAGTTTCTGTCCCTCCCCATCATTTTGGGAATTCAGTTTTGTTGCAGCTGATTTGTGTATTTCAAGCAACTTACTAATCGACTCGGAATTTTTGTTTTGTAACGTACGAAATTCATCTAAATACAAACCATATGCCTCTGTTATTTTTCCCTCTCTGTGATATTCAAAAATTTGTTTCGTCAATTTATTCATGTTTGATACATTATCGATATACATCTGCATATGACTACTTTCTTTTGTATCCATTAATGATGTATTTTTTTTGTATTCATTTATTAATTTTGTTTTTTCATCATCCATTTTCAGCAATGATTCTTCAGTTTTACTAGGATCTTTAGACGTTAGCCCCTCATACGTTAGTTGATACATGCTATGATCCAAGTTAGAAAGTTGAGTAAGTATATATGAAGGGAGCATCTGTTGTTCATATATAATTTCTGCACGCTCCTTCATCTTTGCAGCATTCATGTTCCCAACTACTCCATTTATAAATAAAAATAATATAGAAATAAATAGCAAAAGTGATAACTTGCGAGAAACTTTCAGATTAAATAACCATTTCATCATTACAATTATTCCTTTCAAGTGGGGAGAGATTACCTTTCTTTTTTTCTTACATTATTTACATCGATATTCAACAATAGTTACATTTCATGTTATGATTTTCTCATCCCCTATTTACAAACTTTAATTGAAATCCCTTACATAAAATTATAAGGAATATAATTTGTTTTTTATGGTAACTATGTATCCTTTTAGGTATTTTAGTTAGTTTATTTAAGGTATTCTCAAAAAAAAGCATTACTTGTGTTTCAATCCAATGTATATGAGAAAAAGCCTCAGTTTAGTGAAGTGAGGCTTACACAACTATTTATATATTGAAATAAAATACATTGAATAGGAATAATTAAATTTGTGGAAAAAGATGAGCTGGCCAATTGGCCTTTGAGGATTAAACGAAGAAAAACTTAGAAAATACTTTTCAATTGTTTCTAAACATTTTAATCATAAATTCTAATTCACTTTTACTACAAGGTTTTACAGCCATTTGATATGCGAATAGGTATTTTCCATATTTATTCAAGAGTTTTGTCAGTTTCTCCATATGAATACCTCCTTTCTTCCTTACTCTAATTATCTTATTTTTAATTAATTTTGACAAAGTTCAAGTAAACGATAACATCCTGTATGAATGCGATAACATTTGCTTTGTAAACGCATTATTTCTAATTTCTTATTAATTTTCTCTATTTTGCTTTTTTGTAATAAAAAAGCTTCAATCCCATAATTAGGAATTGAAGCTTTTATTAATTGTTAGAAGCACCCTGCCTTCTTCTCTCAGCAAGTTCTTTTGATATTTTTGCTTGCTTTTCCTCTGTTAAATCAAAGAAAGCAACACATACTGTAAATGCAATCACAATAGACGGGAGCAATCCCATTAACATTTTCAATCCGAAGATTGTTTCATCACTCTGTTCAATCCCAGGTACATATCCAACAAACGCAAGCCCAGTAGCTGCTATTGAACCAGCAAGAGCTGTAGAAAGTGTTTGCATAAACCCTTGCAATGAACCCATAAATCCATTGACATTAATTCCGGACTTCCATTCTGTATAATCCATGGCAGCTGGTAACATTGCGCCTTGAGCGGGACTCGCAAACCCTAAAAATAAGCTAGCGATCACACTTGTTACTAGAAACATGACAATGCCGAATGTTGTATTAGGAATGAACATGACAGACGCCATTGATATAACACTTACAATTGCACATGCTAGTACATTCATCTTTAGACCAATTCGTTTCGTTACCTTCGAGCTTAACATTACTCCTAGAATAGTAGGCACTAAACTAACGATTCCAAATAAAACCATAAGACTCTCAAAATTAAAATAATATTTAAAGTAGTGAATCATAACTGCTGACCTAATACCATTTGCCATATTAATCGAAAAAACATAAATGTATACAATAATAGCCGCTTTATTAGTAAAAACAGCTTTAAGCAACACTTTAATGGAAGGCCTATCTTCTTTCTTATTAAGATTTACCACGTATTTTTCTTTTAGTGATGTGACTTGAAAAAGGGAAAGAGATACACATAAAATACCTATTAACCCCATTAAGATAGAGAAACCTTGCGCGTCATTTCCTCCACCAAACACCTTATATAAAGGCTGAACTCCCGTTGAAATAAATATTGCTGCCAACATAACAAGAAAGTATCCGATTTGTCCCATTGAAATTCTATCATCAATTCTTTTTGTAATAGCGGGACCTACCGCTGCTGCTGGTGCTTGCAAGCTTGCAACCAAAATACTATAAATGACAAATGTAACAGTAATGTATACTAATTCTGCCCTTGGACTTAAATTAAAATCTGTAAAAGTTAACCATCCGAATATTGCAATTGGGACACCTAATATCAAGTACCAAGGAACAAACTTACCCCATGGAGTACTTGTTCGATCTACGATTATACCAAATATCGGCGCAGATATTGCACCGATAATCCGTGCAACTAAAATTAGGCCTGCTACATATGCTAAACTCACTTCCATTACATCTGTATAGAAGAAAAGCAGGAAAACAGCTATCATTTGAGAGTGAATAGTTCCGTTAAAACCTGCAAGGGTGCCTGCAAGTTTCTCACGAAATGTAAGTCTTTGCTCATCATCAATTTCTCTGTTATTAATAGATTTTATCGACATTGTTTCTGGAGTTTCCATATATTTATCTCCTAAATGAAATTTAATAAAAATACTTAAATTTTTTCCTACGACCCTATGGTTGATATTACTATCAGAGGTGATGTTACGAATTTTAACTTTAAAACAAAGTTTCAAATGATTTTCATAAAGAGTTAATTACTTTTTAAGAATGGCCGGAAGTATACTTAACTAAGAGGATTGAAATGATGATGAGCTATTTTACTAACTAAAAAGGTATGAAGTATGAATATTTTATAATCTTTATGATTTGAAGGATATAGTGACCAATTAAACTTGGATTTAGCTAATTTTATCCTGTTGTGGCTATCTTATATTGTACTTTAGTGTTTTTTTTTGTATTTTACACTTCTGAAATATTATAAAAAAATGAAAATAACTTCCTTAAATCTAGGAAGTTACTTTCATTGTGACCGAAATTTTCAGTCTAAAATCTCTGGATTAGACCATTTTGCAGGTGTTAATTTTCCTGCACTAGAGCCAGCATCAATAGATATTGCTGCTCCACTGATGTAACGAGCTAGATCAGAAGCTAAAAATAAAGCTAGGTGACCAATTTCTTTAGGATCACCCAATCTTTCATTTGGGGATAACATTTTTGCATATTGTTGAACAAGTTCTTCAGGAGCCTCTCCCCAAATGGAGGTTCTAAATGTTCCCGGACAGATAGCATTAACCGTAATATTATGTGGTGCATAATCTAGTGCTGCACTCTTGGTTAACCCAACAACTCCATGCTTAGATGAAGTATAAAGTCCCATTGAATTATTACCTAGTAAACCAGCTAATGAGGCAATATTGATAATAAAACCTCCTGTTGATTTTGACTTAAGTATAGCTTCAATTCCAAACTTCATCCCCAAGAATACACCCTTTAAATCAACAGATGTTACTTTATCAAATTCATCTACAGAATATTCATGTGTCGGTCTATTAGGAGCTGCAATACCAGCATTATTAACAAGACCATCTAGACGGCCGTAGGTTTCGACGGCAACATTGATCATATTCTTTACATCTTCCTCTTTACTTACATCAGCTCTAACAAAAATCGCTTCTCCACCTGTGGATTTAATTTGTTCAACTACTTTATTACCCTTATCCACATTTACATCCGAAATAACAATTTTCATTCCGTTTTCTGCATAACATTGCGCAATTGCCTCTCCTAATCCATCAGCAGCACCTGTTATAATAGCAACTTTATCCTTTACACTTGAAAAATCAGTCATTCTAAAAATCCTCCTTCTAACTTTTGAGCCTACTTTTATTTTAAAATTCTCTCTTGATGTGTATTGGTATCTTTGTTCAGGATCGCTTGACGTCTTGCTTCAATTTCTTCCTGAATTTCAATCATTCGATCTCTATCTAATTCATAGAACTTCATTGCAATTAACGAGATGATCCATGCGATTAACATGACTCCAATCGACAAAAACATAGTTACCCAAAAAATCCCTTCAGTATACGGTGTTTCTACATCAGGGAATGCTGCTTTAAACCCAATAAGGGCAAGCATCAAGCCAACCAATGTTTGCTGAAGAGAAGAAACTCCTTTATCAATAAATGAATAAACAGTTGAAATTACACCCGCTGCAAAGCGATCTGTTTTATACGTGTTGTAATCAATAACATCTGCTAACATCGGAAGGACTAACCCAGAGGCTACATAACGAACGGCTCCTCCAACTAAATATAAAAGTAAAAAACTAATTGTCATAAAGCCCATGTTATCCATACGAATTTGTGTTGGATCCCCAAGCCATAGCAGTAAAAATAGAAGTCCATAGCTGAATAGACAGGCCCAAGTTGCTATAACATATCCTTTTTTCGATCCGAATTTCATTGAAAAGCGAATACCAAAAAGGAGGACTAAAATATTAGGGATTAGCGCTATTGCTTGTGTTGTCCCCATCATCGTATAATTCCCAAGTACAATTCCAAATAGCATGACATTCACAATCTGATTACCAGCAATTTGCATACTCAATTTATCTGTACTTGCAGCTATAATAAACATTTGAAGTGGTCTATTTCCCTTAAGTAGCGGCCATAAATCTTTCAGCTTAATAGTTACTGAATCATCACCTGTACCAAAATTTTCAATACGATCCTTAGAAGAAATAGCTATAATGGCAAGACCATATGAGATACCTGCGATAATTACAGTAAAGATAGTAAATTCATGGAATAATCCTACATTACTATAACCACCATATTTTCCTGTTAAATAAAACGATAGATATACTGTCGCAGCTGTATAGAAAGCCATCGTATATATCATCGTAAGTCCACCAAATAATGGTCTTTGTTCTGGATCATTTGTAAGAATTGTATTTCCGACATTCAATCCGGCTTGTGACAATGTATATCCAATAATGAAAACCATATATAAAAGAATAAAATAAATAAGCTTAAATCCCTCAGGAACTAAATGGTTTGTGAAGAACATCAGTAAGGTCGAAATAGACATTAAAACATATGCAATAAGAATAACTGGTCTAACCTTACCGTATTTCCCTTTTGTTTTATCTATAACTAATCCAATAATCGGATCGGTAATAGCATCGAACACTCTTGAACCAGTAATAACGATTGAAGCAATGACCGTACCCAATCCAACAATTCCTGCAGCATAATATGAAACTAGAGTCATTAAAAACATAAATGCATTATGACCAAATCCACCAATCGGATATAAAGCCATTTGCCAGGCCTTCGCACGTCGATATTTTTTCTCACGTTCAGCTTTTTGAATAGCTTTTTGTTCTTTCGCAATTTTCCTTTTTTGATTTTGCGACATACCTTTCCCTCCCTATACACAAGAATAATACGCTTTCATTCTTTGGAAATTAAAGACTTATAAATGCTTTAGAAATTACACAAGAAGATAAATTGAAATACCTTAGGAATTATTTATCTCACCCCCGTAACTCACTTTTAATGTTAGCACTTACATTTTATTTGTTATGGTATTTTAGTCTTGTTTTTGGTGAATAAACACAATATTTTCATCCTATTTACGTATTTCTATATTTATGTCCAACCCTTAATTTGCACTAAAATGGAAAAGGAGGTATTTCATAATAATGAGTATATATGACTAAGTATTGCAATTTTTATATAATTGAAATCTTTCAGCTCGAATGTTAAAGGAGAGACCCCGCCCTTAACTCCAAATTATCCTTTACTAGATTGTTCACTTAAACACCAGGCATTAAGGATAAAACTAAATCGGCTTCATATTAGAAGCCGATCTCCATCACTTGAAATTCATTATTTTTGAACCAATATTTTAACATCCCCTACAATTCCAGTAGGTTGAAGCATTGGAGCTTTAGCAAATGCCGCAAAGAAGTTACCAGGCTCAAGCGGTCTAAAATGTTGTTCACGCTCAAGCGTTGTAGCGACCTCAATACGAACCTTATTTTTACCCTCTCTTAGTTGCTTACTTATATCAAAGACAAATGGTGGAGCTATTTGAATTCCAACTGACTCATCATTTATGAAGACCTCTACCCCTTCAAACGCATCATCAATCCTTAAAGATGCTTGTTTTGTCAAAGGAGTTTCAACCTCATTCTCATATCGGATAAAACCTGAAAACTCGGGATACTTCAATCCTATATTCTCTAAGCTAGAAACTTCCTGTGTATCATGAAAATTAGGATACTCTATTGAAGTGGCAAAACTCATTGTCCATCCATCCTCAAGAGTAATTTCCTGATCAAAAGAAACAGGTGACTTAACTTCTATCTCCTCAGATTTATCAAATACTACGACCACACTTTGAGATGGCGGAATTTCCAAACTAAGCACTGTTCCTTCTTCATTGTGGTCTGCACGTACTTCATATAATTCATTATTCCAAACATCATAACCGTATACAGGGCCTGTATTTGGCACAGTGATAGTTCCGACAAATGTCTCTGCCATATTCTCGTTAGTGAAGAGATATAAATCACTTTCTTCACGATAATGTAGATAGCGCAGCATAGAAAAAGCAGGCTCTACAGAAATTTCTTTTGCAGCATTCTCTTTTATAGCAGAAACTAGAGTCTCTAAAGTAACCACCTTACAACTAGATAATTCTTCAAGTAACGTATTATCTCCATCTACAATTCCACTAGGCAAATTATTGATGAAAAGAACTTGATGCCCTGCTTTATTAAGTTCAATTACTGCTTTAGCTGTACTTTCAGTGACATATTGTGAATAAGGTATAATTAAAGACTTATATTCTTGATTATTGACATGCAAATGCTTGCCTATTTTTGTCTTGAATCTGTCTAGCTCAGTAAAAACATCAGACGGTAAGATATCAAAATCAATTTGATTATCCATCAATACGTGTGCTGGCTTCTGATTTAGCATATATTCCCCAGCCCATTCTGCTTCAGCATGATAAAGTATAGCAGTAGAAGTCACTCGTTTTCCGTCACTAATTAAAGCACACATACGATTTAAGTATCTCATCAGTGCACCAAAGTGTCGGAACTGTGGGTCATGACCGTTAGCATAAAAATGTGGCGGGCAGTCTGGATCAGGGTAAGGCTTCGCAGAAAAAGCGTGAGGAACATAATGATTCACACCTCTCACTAGGAAATGATCCACTAGATATTTCATCATTCGAACACCTTCACCCCAACCATATGCACCAAATATTTCACACATAGTGCGACCTTTCTTTATCGGATCAATGGCTGCAAAGGAACTACCGAGTTTTCCAAGCATATAATGAAAGAATTCTCCATCTCGATCACCAATAATCGTTTTCTTTGGATAGATCTCACCGCCTGGCATTACTTGCCCACCAATATCATCTATTCCTGACATATGTTGTCCAGATAATCCACGGAAGAAATGTCCTAAACTTGGGCCTGTTCTTGCATGCATGTTATTATCCTCGATTAAATGCCCAATGTACTCCACTCCATGTTCTTCACACCAGTTACCAATTTGCTTAGAAAAATTCTCTTCAACCAATCTTGTAATAATATCCATGTAAACATAACGAACTTCTGCTGTTTGATCAGTATTTCTGGCATCTTCCCAAAGTAAAGGTAACTTTGTTTTCCAATTAGCTCCTAAACGTTCCTTCATTTGCACTTCTACCTCTTCACTCCATGGAAGATCTGTGTCTGTACCAATTGGCTGATTTGCATTCATCTTTCCATTACCAAGCTCAGGTTCATCAGAAAAGAAACCAGCAATTGTTTTTCCAAACTCTTCTTTATAACGTTCAAGGTGAGGCTCATATACCGCTTCAATTTGCTTTCTTGCACTTTTATGGTTAAGCATATTGATATAATTGTCACGACTTCCTGCATTTCGTGTAAGATAGTTTACATATATGATCCACTTACCTTCTGGAACGTCCCAAACAAGTTCTCCATCCTTAACTAATTCTGTAATATCAATTAAAGTCGATGCATCAAAGTCTTGGTCAATACGTGCTGCACAAACACTAAGCAGTGTATCATCATCAAACTGTCTTCTCTCTTTTTTAGCACGCATAGAAAACATACTAGTTTCAAAAGGATTTTTAACATATTTAACATGTTTAGCAACATTTAACTGTGCTGATTTTGCTGGTCCTATTACCTCAATTGAAGAATAATAAAGAAATTGTCTACATAATTCAGCAGGTGCATCTTCTAAAGCCCCATTAGCAAATCCTGTAGGAAAGTGACTATCATCTAAGATCCAAACTTTCATATTACGCTTTTTCGCCTCATCCAAGATGATGTCCATATCACGCCACCATTGCGGTCCACAATAATCAGGATGTGGTCTACTTTCCACACAAACAGCTCCTATTCCAGCTGATTGAATTGCCTCCATATACTCTCGTAATACTGACTCTTCCTCGCCATGTAACCAGAAAAATGGTAAAATATAATTATTTCCTTCATTATTTAATAATTTCTTTATTTTTTGATTCAAGTTAATTCCTCCCTACTATCTATAAAAATTTCAATTTAAAATAGATTTGTTTAACCAAAATTATTTTTTCTTTAGAGTTTTTAGCATTCAAAAGGATCGCTTTTTAACAATGCTAGTAACAGGATAAGTACATCTTTAAATAAAAGTGCTATTAGAAAATAAAGCGATTACAACAATTTAATAGTATCATTTCCCGATGTCCCTTTATGGTATTTCCGTTCTTTTTTTTGTGTTTTTTTCACTAACCTATCGAGTTTTTATAGTATAAGTAATTGGTGTGATAGAGCTTAATACCTTCCTTAGAAGTTAACCAAAAGGATTTTTCAATTTAGCTAGTTGCTTTTCTATATTACAAAAGGTGTCTCTATTTAAAGGAGACACCTTTTGATTCTCTACTTTGTAACTTTTACTAAGTCACGGTTTAGTCGATTTATTACTTTTTCATTAAATAGAGTGCTATCATTATCCATTGATGCTAGAGCATCTAACTTGAAACCTTCCATCATTCCATACATTGGAATTTTTGTAAGATCACCTAGTATTTTTATAACAATTTCTTTTGTTTCGTCATTGGCCATTAAATCATGTAAGGTGTCGCGTGATGAATAAACACCATCAGGTATTTCTACTTTTTCTATTGGCTCATCGTCGTCATACTCAGGCAAGTCAAACCAGTTGGCAACCATTTCACCCTTATCTTCCACAGGTGCAGAATAGCAAGGATTCTCAGTCGCAACCTTTTCAATCCAAGCTTGGTCTGAGAATGAATTGTTTCCATCCTGAGCTAGTACCTCGATATGGTTTCGCCCTTCACTTAAATCCACACCTTTGAAAACTATAATCTTATCTATTCCAGATAGAGTCTCGATTTCTTCACCATTAATCATTAAAGTAACTTGCTCACAATTGGTATATACTTTCAAATCTGTTGTTTCACTTGCACGTTCTACATAACGCTTCCCTGCAATATGAACAAATGGTTCATTTGACCAATGTGCTTTATACATAAAGAAGGCATCTTTTTTCACTTTTCTGTCATAGGTAACAAGTCCTTTATTATTACGTCCTTTTACTCCACCCTCATCTCGGACATTTGCACCGAAATCAAACATGTTCCATACATATGTTGCCCAAAGATAAGGACGTTCTTTAAATATTTTCCACGTTTTTTCATGATAGAGTGCATGATATTCCTCAGTGTAATCTTTAACCTTAGGTTCATCACTGTGATACTCGATAATCCCTTCAGCACCGTACTCTGAAATACATAAACTAGTATTTGGGTTTGTTTCATGAAAGCTGTCAAGCCATGGAGCGAAGTCTTCTGCTTTCCCATTATACCAACCATAATACTTGTTATAGCCTATAACATCGGTCATGTAGTTATATTCATCCTTCTCGTCAACTATAAACATATTTGCCATTGTAGTTAATCGAGTTGGATCCTCTTGTTTTGATAATTCGTTTAATTCACGAACAACTTGACGAACCTTTTCTTCGTTTTTGCTGCCAATTTGAATCTCATTTTGTATTCCCCAAAAAAGAATGGATGGGTGATTGAAGTTCTGACGAATTAATTCCACCATTTGCGACTTAGCATTCTCACCTGTTAAATCAGTTAGTGACATTTGAGTAATAAATGGTATTTCTGCCCAAACAACCATTCCTTCACGATCACATAGATCATAGAAATATTGGTCATGTTGATAATGTGCAAGGCGAATGGAAGTTGCCCCAATCTCCTTTATCAATGCCATATCTTCCTCATGCTCTTTATGAGTAATAGCCCACCCCATATCTTTTCGATCTTGATGTCGAGCTACACCATTTAACCGAACATTCTTGCCGTTTAAAAAGAGTCCATGATTTGGATCAACATGAAAATAACGAACACCGAAAGGAACTATAATCTCGTCGACCGTATCATTAAAACGCTGTAAAGAGATACGTGCCTCATACAAATATGCATTTTCTATACCATTCCATAAATTTGGCTCATTAATTCTCATAGCTAAATCAACAGGCTTTGTTTCACCCGCATTAAGGTTGACCTCAGCCCCACAATTACTAACTAAATTGCCTGTTTGATCTAATAGGTCAATCCATAATCTAACCTTACTGTCTTCTTGTAAATCATTAGTAATTCGTGTATTCAACCTTAATTTCGCTAATTTATCGGTTACTTCTTCTTGTACGACATAAACACCTGTAGAACCTTGATCTAATAGATCGATGTGCACTGGATTTACAACAATTAAATTAACATCTCGGTAAATTCCACCAAAGAAGGTGAAATCAGCTCTTAGCGGATAGACATCTTCAATGTCTGAATTGTCTACTTTTACAGCCAATACATTCGGTTTTCCAAACTCGAAATGATCAGTTAAATCAAATCGAAACGAAGAATACCCACCGCGATGCTGACCTAAATGCTTTCCGTTTAAATAAACATCTGCAATACTATTTGCTCCCTGAAACTCTATAAAAACCCGATTATTTTGATCTAATTCTGGTAAATTAACAACTTTGCGGTACCAACATGCACCCCGATAATATTCATTACCATTTGCTCCGTCGATTGCGTTCCATGTATGTGGCAATGACAACTGTTCCCATTCATGATCGTTAAAGGTAATTTCTTTTGCCCTTTTTTCGTCTTGCTTTGAGAATCTCCACATCTCATTTAAATTGATTATTTTTCTCATTTCCGTACCTCCAAGCTTACCTATTAATAGAGTGAAGAATTATTTGATAAGATTACTAGTTTACAATTTACTGACAATAAGGATTGAGAGAACTTAGATTGATTTAGACTAAATCCTTCATCTTCTCAGCAATTAGATCTGATGCTCTTCTCGGGCTTAAACGATAAAGCTTATCCATCGCTTGAGAGTCCTTACCAGCCAAAACCCGGTCCTTATCATTTTCAATTCCATTTACAATAATTTCTGCAGCTTTACTAGGTGTTAATAATTTCGATACATCTTCTTGACTCATCTCTTTATTATCTGCATTCTCTAAACCGGAGTTTTTCATAATATTTGTACTTACTCCACCTGGAAAAACAACCGTTACCTTCACATTTGTGTCTTTAAGTTCAGCACGTAGCCCCTCTGTTAAAAGCTTTACAGCAGCCTTTGATGCACCATAAATTGTTTGGCCAGGAACAGGTAAAAACCCTCCCATACTTGATATATTTGTAATATGTGCAATTGGTCTTTTTAAAAGATACGGGAGAAATGTCTTTACCATAAATAGCGTCCCATAAAAATTAATATCCATTACCATTTTAATTTTTTCATATTCTAGTTCGTTGACACTCACAAATGAATGAATAATGCCCGCGTTATTAATAATTCCATCTACTTTCCCATGATAAGCAATTACTTGCTCTGGAAGTGCCTCCACAGCATCCCGCTCTGTTAAATTCACAATATGTGTAGAAAGCTTTCCATTTTTATCTCCCGATTGTTTGACAGTTTCCTCTAATGCTTCCTTACTTATATCAACAGCTGCAACACTTGCACCCTTTGACAGGAGGTTAAGAACTAACTCACGACCTATCCCGCCTCCAGCACCTGTAACGACAAGAACTTTGTCAGATACTTTCATTTTTATGTCACCTCTAGATAGATTCATATTATTTTAATAACTAAAGATTTAGTTAATTAGAGTCCATTCTTATTAATATCTCCTAAAACTGCTAAGCTTTCTTTTGGAAGTCTGGTTTGAGTAGAACGATCAACAGCAATTAATCCGAAGGTTTGGTCATACCCCAATTGCCATTCAAAATTGTCTAGTAAAGACCAATATGTGTAACCAATTACTGGAATCCCATTTTCTAGTGATTGATACACACCACTTAGTGCACGTTTGATAAACTCAACTCTTTCCTCATCGTTGTCAGTGGAAAGGCCATTCTCTGTAACAATAATTGGTTTTTTCCAATGTTGAGAAACGAAGTTTAATACATTTCCAAGTGCCTCTGGATAATACTCATATCCCATTTTTGTTAATCTTGTTTCTTCACCTAGAAGAACAACTCCATTTGGTCCGTGAATTTTACGTGAATAATTCTGAACTCCTAAAAAATCATCCTCTTGAAGAAACGGTAGATATACAAGAAAATCTTCATACTGTTCTTTTTCTACAAACTTTTCGCCTCCTGGCAAGGCTTGATGGTCATAAAGTGAAAATGTAATTCCAACTTGAATTTCCTGGTTAATCTCTTTGATTACACTTCTTGCTTTTTCATGGCATTTCATAATGATAAGTTCACCATTTTCAGTCCTTGGAGATAGAAACGATTGTACGTTTCTAGGGTCAATTCCAAATACCTCTCCCAATTCTAGAAAATAGTTTTTCATTCTATCTTCCATTCCAACATTTAGACCAACCTGAACATCTGCTTTTTTATCTTTTTTCTTTCCCTTGTCTCCATTTGAATTCATCATTCTTTTCATAATCTTGGTTATTTGTTTACCCATATTGGCTTCATTAATTGTACAGACGTAAGGAATTAAATGACCTAATTCTGAAATAACATACTGGCAATACTTCCCGAAGTATTCAATAGTTGTTTCACTTTCCCATCCACCTTCAGTAATCAACCATTTAGGTGATGAAAAATGATGAAGTGTAACAATAGGTGTTACGTTATTTTGATGACAGAATTCAAGTACCTCTCTGTAATGTTCGATTTCTTTTTTCTCGAAATTGCCTTTGATTGGTTCGATTCGTGCCCATTCAATTGAAAATCTATAAGTGTTACATCCTGAATTTAGTAATAACTGAATATCTTCTTTATATCTGTGATAATGATCTACAGCATCTAATGATGGCTCTTTATACATCGAGTTAGGAACATGCTCCATTGCCCAAAAATCACTATTTATATTATTACCTTCTACTTGATGTGCTGCCGTTGCAGCTCCAATCATAAAATTATCAGGAAATTTTTTCATATAAATTCATCCTTTCTTTTTTCTCCAGATTGATCTTTAATAGAACCAGCATTTAATAATTCAAGTCTTACAGCCAATTGAAAGCCTTGTCATTTTACATTAAGGTCGTTTACTACAAACAAATCATATCACTGGAAAATAAATTTTTATGGTATTTAAGTATTTTTTTTTGTACAATATCTTAAAAGAATCAATAATGAAAGGAGTCAGATCATGGACTCTCCCATCGAAACAACAAAAAAAATATGCGATCTCATTTCAAAGACGTTTGGTTTACGTGTTTTTTATATTGCTCCAAGTGGGAAGATCATACATGAATCCTCCAATAATCAATTAATTAATCCCTTATATGAAAATCAAAAACAAAACCTATTTACCCAATTAAATTTTTACGCTAGTAAGAAATACAATTTCCCTTTAATTAAGAAATCGATCTTTTCAGAAAAATACGTATTAATAAGTGTCTTCAATAACCATGATTTTGTTGGTACAGTATTAATTGGTCCTTCACTTTCCTATCCGTTATCAGAAGATAGAGTAAATGGAATAATCAATGATTCCCGAGCATTTTTTTTACGTGAAAAAGTTGTCCAATATTATAAGTCTGTTCCAATTATTAAACACGACAAACTATTAAACATCAGCACTATGGCCTTTCTTATGCTTAATCAAGTATTACTTTCTACAGATACTGTGTGGGAGAAAAATGGAGAAGTAACGGAGCCTAATGAAAAAATAGGAAAAGTGGACATAGTTGTTTCTGAGAATTTACAATCAAGTACTTCTCATGAAAGATTATTTGAAAAGAAAATGTTAGAAATCATTAAGGAAGGAAGAGTGGAGGAGTTAAAAAATCTTCCAAATATAAAAGAAGAAGAAGTTGCAAGTCTTTTATCAAAAAACAGTTTTATCCGTTCTAATAAAAACCATATTATAACGCTTATTACTTTAGTATCCAGAGCTTCTATAGAAGGCGGGTTGCATGATGAAATAGCCTTTAGTTTACATGACCGTTTTATCCAACAGGTAGAAGAAGTCAATACAATAGATGAAACTAGAGAATTAGCAAAAGAGGTTCTCTATACATTTGCGGTAAAAGTGCAACAGGCAAAAAATGAACGCTATTCAAAAACGATAACCACCTGCAAGGATTATATTTACAAGCATATATATGACGACATAAGCCACAATGATATAGCCAATAAAGCAGAGCTTAGCCCCAAGTATCTATCCGTGTTGTTTAAAAAAGAAGTTGGAATAACAGTTAGTGAATATATCCAGCAAACAAAAATTGAAGAGGCAAAGAAGTTACTTATTCATAGTAAAACACCAATTTCTGTAATATGTACAATGTTAAATTTCAATGATCAAAGTTATTTTACTAAAGTCTTTAAAAAAGTGACTGGTGTTACTCCGAAATCTTATAGAGAAAGACATCATCTAATGGAAAAATAAACGATGTAACTCCTCTACTTCCCTATAGTTAAGGTACCTCCAATTGGGTAGAGATCTTTTTAAAAAGATTCTGCCCTTCATGCACTTCTATGAAAAAAGGATCACGTTCTGTTCCTGTAACAAAGAAACCCTTCATTTAATCATATTCAACTCTTTTCCTACTAAATTAAATGTCTCCAGCAAATAATTAATTTCATTCTTACAATGTTCTGTAGTGACTGTTAACCGAATACAACTTTCACCAAATGCTTCAGTTGGTGGACGGATAGCAGGTGCAAATATTCCTTTTTCCTGCAGCTTTTTTGCAAATATTGCAGTCTTTTTGCGTATCGCCAACAATAACTGGAATAATGGGTGTATCAGCTCCCTTTACTAAAAAGCCCATTTCTTTAACATTCTTAATTTGTAAGACATGTGATATAAGCTGTTGGCGCTTTTCTTTGCTTTGCTCAATAATTCCCAAGGCGGTATAAGCAGCCGCACAATTGGCAGGTGGTATCGCTGTTTGAAAAATCAACGTTCGGGCGTAATTGACAAGAAAATAAATTAAAGTTTATGACCAACGACAAAACCTCCTTCTGATCCAATTTCTTTGCTTAATGTTCCAATGACCACATCAGGCATTCCCCCGAAATACTCGCTTGTCCCCCTGCCGTTATCGCCTAAAACTCCTGTACCATATGCATCTTCAACAATCACACAGGCTTGATAGCTTTTTGCAAGTGCCATGATTTTATCCAAAGGTACAATCGTACCGTCCTGAATACTCCATCTGTTACAATAAATCAACGCTTGTAAGATGCTGTCTCTTTCAACTTTTCTTCAAGATTATCCAGAACGACATGTTTATAGATAACGGTGTCAGCTTTTGATAGGCGGCAGCCATCAATAATACTGGAATGATTTAATTGGTCGCTTATAAGGACGTCCCCTTTTAGAAATCATTTTATTAAAACAAAAATCAATCCATTCGGTATCTACAATACTGTAAAATATATTGTCGTGAATAGTCCCATCTGCCTTAATTCTATGTTTACGAAATATTCCTTCTTCTACTGCACCTATTCGTTCAACTCCTTTTTGAGAGCGTACATTTTCTCCACTAATCGAAAATTGAACACGTAGTACCTTCAGTTCTTCAAAACAATATTGAAGTAATAAAAATTTACATTCTGTGTTCACCTTTGATCTCCAAACTGATGGAGAAAGCCAAGTCCATCCTATTTCAACATTTCTATTTGCTGTATCTATGTCACCAATACGAGTTGTCCCTATTACTTCACCTGACAATTTATCCTTTATTATAAAAGGTAATTGCTTGCCTTCATTTTTGCTTTGTACAGCTATCGATAAAATTTGTTCTACATCTTCAAATGTGTTAACTTCCCTCCAAGTATATTTCCATACATCAGGGCTTTTTATAGCTTCATATACTTGTTCCTTATATTTCATCTCAAGAGGAACAAGAGTAATTGTATTTCCTTCTAATATTAAATTTGTATCAATTTTCATTGTAATTTATCTCCTTTAACGTATTAAATAGACTTTCTTTTATAATACATCAATAAAAAAACTTGAAGTCAAAAGAGATAAATTCCTGTTAAGCTAATCTGCTCCGTTACTTGAATAAGAAAAAACAATCCTACTTTCGGAAAAGCGACTTTAACTATTTCTTGTGGAGTCATTTTCAACATTCGTTTTTTTTGTACCTTTACTTATATAAGGTTTTGCACTCTTTTTTTTGTTTGCACTAGCTTGCCAACGATTCCAACCCTTCTTGTCTGTTCCTCTCCCTGTTCCACCTTTTCCTTTAGCTTTACTCATAATATCACCCCATTATTATTCCAGGTTAAATTACCTATCAGGTTAGTTTTAGTATTTTACTCGGTTATTAACCAAGCATATTTCATTAAATAAACATCCTTCTAGTCACCTATACTATTGTGTATCTTTTTAAGATATCCTGCATTCTTCACAATCTTTAAGTTGATGATCAACAATATGGCCATTTAAATGAAAAAGAGCGACATCCTTATTCAAGAATGGCGCTTAGATTGCTGAATAAGGTTTAGTCTAATCATTAGAATAACGTTTTGACAGTTTCTTTTTATGTGAGTGAAACACTTCTTCTAAAGGGATATTGTACTTGTTTGCAATTACAATTAAATTACCTAATACATCTCCTAATTCTTCAGTTAACTCTTGTTTATTTTCCTCATAAGATCCCTTAACTTCATCAGGCCTATCCCTACCTATCTCAAGGGCTCTTATAGCTCGTGCAACTTCGCCAGTTTCTTCTGCTAAAAAGCCAATACGAATAAAAATGTCTAACTCTGACCAGCCCCTATTTTCATAATAATCTTTTACCCATTGTTGAAACTCAATGACATTCATTTCACCTAACCTCCAATTCAATACTCTAAGTTTAACAAAAAAATGAAAGTTTTATATAATATTTAATGGTGATCATTTAGGAGGGGATATATATTGAAAAAGTTAGCCGTATTTTGTGGATCAAGTAAAGGAGCTTCGGATGTCTATATAGAAGGTGCAAAAAAACTTGGTAAAGAACTAGCTAAACGAAATATTGCACTTGTTTATGGTGGAGCAAGTGTTGGAATTATGGGCGCTGTTGCAGATTCAGTTTTAGAAGAAGGAGGATATGTAATTGGTATTATGCCAAGTTTTCTCGATAATAGAGAGATAGCTCATAAAAACTTGTCAGAGTTGATCATTGTAGATTCTATGCATGAGAGAAAAGCGAAAATGGCAGATCTGGCAGATGGATTTATCGTTTTGCCTGGTGGACCCGGAACTTTAGAAGAGTTCTTTGAGATTTTTACGTGGGCTCAATTAGGACTTCATCAAAAACCATGTGGTCTCTTAAATGTTAATCACTATTATGATCCTCTTATCTCATTATTTAATCATATGTCAGAGGAACAGTTTTTACATGAAAAGTACCTTAATATGGCATTAGTTGATAGTGAACCAAAAGGCATACTTGATAGATTTAATACATATGAACCACCATCCGTAAAAACTTATATTACTCAAAAACAGATCTGATAGTATAAAAACAGACCCAGTTATTACACTTGGTCTGTTTTTCCCTACCAACAAAAGACTATTTAATTTACAGTAAAAACTAGTACATCATTTAACACACTAAAACACTTAGAACTTATATATAGTTTTATTTTGATTGTTGCATATATTGGGTTATAGCCCGTTATCTTAAATAAAATTCCTCACAATTAATCCAGCATAAATATTCTATTTACTTATAATGGTTATTTCACAATCTGGCCCGTTTGCGGAAGAAAGAGATATGAATAGTGTCTAGTGCTTCAATCCGCAACAAGTGTTTATAACACTTATCGTTTGTTCCTGATCTAATAAAAAAATGCCTCATCTCCAGGTTATCAGGCGTTTTAACTACTCAGATATAGTTAGATTAATAGATATTATACGCACAAATTATTTGAAACTTGTACACCTGTTGTATAAGAAACTTAAGTAAACACCAAAATGTTTTTATGCTATTCACACTGGGAATAAATCTTACAAAGGAGATGAAAGTGTGAGACAATTTAAAGTGGATAATGAGCCTAATTACATTGACGTACAAATTGGTCAGCATGAAATTACTATTAATGAACGTTATGAATTCTTTTATAACCTTAATGATATTTTTATAGCCCTCTGTTTTTTAATTGGTAGTGTGCTCTTTCTTTGGAAACCATTAGAAACATATGCTATTTGGATGTTTATCGTGGGAAGTGCACTATTCTTAATAAGACCTATGATTCAATTTATCAGGCGATTCCATCTGAAAAAAGTTCGTAGTCCTGAATCATAGCTATAAGACTCTATAAAAATACTCTTTTTAGAAGACGAAGAAACCCTAATATACCAAGGTTTCTTCTCTTTTATCGTATTTTTATAGAATTCTATTTTGTAGTTCTTTGCGCCTTTATAAACTCAGCAAATGCCTCCACATCTAATGGCCCTTCTCCTATCGCTGTTCCTTCTTCAAACAACGTAAATCCATCTCCACCAGAGGACAAGTAATTAGTTATAGCGACAGTATAAGTTTTATCAGATTCAATAATTTTTCCGTTTGTTTCTTTCAACGATTTTATTCTATCTCCAATTGCTGCCTGATTGTCATACGTATAAGAAAAACCCGAGATTTGTAATATATTTTCCTTTTCATTAACTCTCCATTGCTGTTCAAGAGCTTTTTTTATTTGATCTCCAGTTAAGGCGGTGGTTACGAGTTTGTGTCCAAAAGGTAATATGGTTAGGAGATCTTTCATTCTTACAGCCCCTTTGTTAAGGCTCGCCCTCACCCCTCCTTGATGAACAAAAGCAAAGTCTGTGTTCATAATTGCTTTGTATGAATCTGCGATCATGTTTCCTAATGGAGAAAATCCATCTTTGTTTTTCTTTTTTGAGAACTCATCAGGTATTGTGCCAACAACTTGATTTACATAGGTATCTGTTTTTTCCTTGTATTTATGAATAAGTTCGATTGCATCCGCGTCTGGATTGACTAGTTCGTGATCAGTAAGAATTATTTCTGCTTTTTTATGAATGATGTTTTTTGATTTTTTATCGATACCTATTTTGACCTGTGAGAATGCTTTTCCATATGAGTAGGCTTGCACAATCAGCTTATTGTCTACAACTGTATTTGTGTATTGATGGTTATGTGCCCCAAAAAGAATATCTACTTCGTCGTCAATATCAGGAGCCATTTTAACAAAGTCCTCATCCGGTTGGGTACCATCAAGATTTGACTTGGAAGATATATGACCAAGAACAACGATCGACTTAACTCCTTGTTTTTTCAACTCATCAGCTGCTTTATTGATTGCTGTTACTTCGTCGGTAATTTTTATCGAATCACGATGTTCAGGGAGAATATATAAATTTGTATCGGTTGTGACAACACCAATAAAGCCAATATTAATCCCGTCAATTTCTTTAATCAAATATGGTGGAAACACATGACTATTTGTTTTTTTATCGATGATATTAGCAGATATATAGGGGGTTTTTGATCCTTGGAAGTAGCCAGTGATTGGATGAAAGCCTCCAAATAGAAGTCGTTTCATTTCATCGACCCCCTCATCTAGCTCATGGTTCCCTATTGTTCCTACATCAAACTGTAGGAGATCTAAATACTCCATTGTTGGTTCATCTTGAAGAAGAGAGGAGATAGGAGGACTGCCCCCAACCATATCACCAGCATGAATAAGAAGAGTATGTTCATGTTGTTGGCGATATTTGTTTAGATAAGCAGCCAAATAGTCTGCGCCTCCAACCTTTTTTCCATTGAATTGATCATATGTATCAAGGTGACCATGTAAATCATTCACACTTAATAACTGCACTTGAAGCAAATCACTTGAATCATGATTGATCGAAGTAGCAGCATAAACAGAACCACCTACAATAAATAAGGCAAACAATAAAAGAAGTAACACTTTCTTCACGTGCAATAAATACATGAATCGGTTCCCCCTTTCGAATACTTCAATCGTAGCATTCGTCTGTTAATCCAATCTTAAAGGACAGTAAAGTTTTATTAAGGTTTTGAAAATGATGTTAATTTAGGATGTATGGAATTACTTTGCTTGGAAAAATAAGATAGGGGCGAAAAGTGAGGATTAACATTTTCTTTATAAAGCACAAAAAAGGTCAATACTCTGATTGCTCAAAGTATTGACCTTAACGGTTTATTTCATTTTTAGATACCAGTGGTCGGGGTCGAACCGACACTCCCGAAGGAACACGATTTTGAGTCGTGCGCGTCTGCCAATTCCGCCACACTGGCAAAGGATTAAGTACAAATGGTGCCGAGGACCGGAATCGAACCGGTACGGTAGTCACCTACCGCAGGATTTTAAGTCCTGTGCGTCTGCCAGTTCCGCCACCCCGGCAAGGGTGTTAAAATGGAGGCGGCAACCGGATTTGAACCGGTGATAAAGGTTTTGCAGACCTCTGCCTTACCACTTGGCTATGCCGCCATTTTAAATGGAGCGGAAGACGGGATTCGAACCCGCGACCCCCACCTTGGCAAGGTGGTGTTCTACCACTGAACTACTTCCGCGATCTTACTTATTTATATGATTTAGCCTATGCAATAGAACTAAAAATGTGTTAAAAAAATGGCTGGGCTAGCTGGATTCGAACCAACGCATGTCGCAGTCAAAGTGCGATGCCTTACCGCTTGGCTATAGCCCATTGAATAATCTTCAGAATAAGCTTCTTCGAATCTTCTTCATGAAATCTCATCGCAAGAGGATATTTTGTGTTATTTCTAACAGGAAATAATGCGAAATATCGTCGACAACCAAGTGCTTTATTGGATCTATAATTGAAGATCAACTGATCTAATGTATCCTAGTTACTTAGCTATATAAATGGGGCGACTGATGGGAATCGAACCCACGAATGTCGGAACCACAATCCGATGCGTTAACCACTTCGCCACAATCGCCACTATATTTAAAATTGGCAGGGGCAGTAGGAATCGAACCCACACCAAAGGTTTTGGAGACCTCTATTCTACCGTTAAACTATGCCCCTAAATGTAGGTTTAATTATAAAATAAATGGTGGAGGGGGGCAGATTCGAACTGCCGAACCCTAAGGAGCGGATTTACAGTCCGCCGCGTTTAGCCACTTCGCTACCCCTCCAGATTTAGAGAGTGCCGGCGAGAGGACTTGAACCCCCAACCTACTGATTACAAGTCAGTTGCTCTACCAATTGAGCTACACCGGCGTATTATTTACCACAATAAAAGGTGGCTCGGGACGGAATCGAACCGCCGACACATGGATTTTCAGTCCATTGCTCTACCAACTGAGCTACCGAGCCAATATAGTTTTCGGCTTCCACTAAGCTTCGAATCTCTTCATCAGCTCCATCGCTCACATCCTCACGTATAGTCATACGCTGCGGTGTTCGCTCAGTCACTTCTTCGACCTTCTCGCTTATTGAAACCCTCTTACTCTATACATAATATATGAGTAAAACTTTTTAAAAATAATGGCGGTCCGGACGGGACTCGAACCCGCGACCTCCTGCGTGACAGGCAGGCATTCTAACCAACTGAACTACCGGACCATTATTTGGTTGCACTTTACAGCACTACTATGTTGTCTCGCTATGAAGAATAATCGACGTAGCGTCGTCAACTTAAATTGGTTGCGGGGACAGGATTTGAACCTGCGACCTTCGGGTTATGAGCCCGACGAGCTACCAGACTGCTCCACCCCGCGATAATATATATGGTGGAGGATGACGGGATCGAACCGCCGACCCCCTGCTTGTAAGGCAGGTGCTCTCCCAGCTGAGCTAATCCTCCGTTTTAAATGGTGACCCATACGGGATTCGAACCCGTGTTACCGCCGTGAAAGGGCGGTGTCTTAACCGCTTGACCAATGGGCCTTATGTTAAATAGAAATTGTGGCGGAGAGCAAGGGATTTGAACCCTTGATACGCGGTTAGCGTATACACGATTTCCAATCGTGCTCCTTCGGCCACTCGGACAGCTCTCCAAAATGGCTCCGCAGGCAGGACTCGAACCTGCGACCGATCGGTTAACAGCCGATAGCTCTACCACTGAGCTACTGCGGAATAATCAAAGCCTGGCAACGTCCTACTCTCACAGGGGGAAACCCCCAACTACCATCGGCGCTGAAGAGCTTAACTTCCGTGTTCGGCATGGGAACGGGTGTGACCTCTTCGCCTTCATCACCAGACATTTGTGACAAAAATTATTATACTATATGACAAGAATATTTCAAGTGTTTTTTTACTTTTATATTCCTTCAAAACTAGATAACGATTCACAATTCAATTCACTAAGTATTCGCTTATTGTTAGGTTAAGTCCTCGATCGATTAGTATCAGTCAGCTCCACACGTCACCGCGCTTCCACCTCTGACCTATCAACCTGATCATCTTTCAGGGATCTTACTCACTAATGTGATG
>NZ_KV917372.1:2028289-2157347 GCF_002019635.1 Metabacillus halosaccharovorans
GCCTTTTCCTTTAGCTTTACTCATAATATCACCCCATTATTATTCCAGGTTAAATTACCTATCAGGTTAGTTTTAGTATTTTACTCGGTTTTTAAACAAGCATATTGCAATAAATAACATCCTTCTGTCACCTATACTATTGTATATCGTTTTTAAACTAACCTGCATTCTTCACAATCTTTAAGTTGATTTTCAACAATCTGGTCCGATTGATGAAGATGATATATTGATAGGTTCGGTGCTTCTTTTCCCCAAGACGTGTTAATAACACTTATAGTTGGGACCTAATCAATAAAAAAAGAGCCTCAATCCCATTACTACCAAGGAATTTAGACGTTTAATCGTATCAAATCTAGTTGTGTTAATAGATATTTTACACGAAGTTAAGACTTTAAAAATAATAGGGAGTTTCCTCCCTCTCTTCAAAACTTTTCATTATAATATCCGATTGGAAAGGCATTTAACATATTTTAGTTAGATAAAACGTGAAATTAGATCTTCAACACTCGCGCTTCGTTTGTTGAAGATGGTCTTGAACTAAAGCACCTGACTATCTCAAGACGAAAAAGATGAACTCATAATATCGAATTGACAATAAACCCAATCTATTGCTTCTTATTATAACGGTAGTCGGGGTAGAACGTCGCACCCGTGGGACTCGATCTCTCTTATCACCTTTGCGAGCTATTTTATAAAGAAGAGTTAGAGCCTTATAAAAAAAGAGGAATTTAACTATTAAACCTTCGTAATCTAACTAGACAACAAGAAAGTATTGCTGAAGTATCAGCACAGACCAAAATACAGCTGCATACCCTTTCTTTTGGATCAGGTTTTTCCTGAATATAGAGGAGTTTTTGGAAGCCTATATTCAAAGGTCTCATTGCCTATTAGCTGGTTTTATTTAAGTAAAACCGTTCACAAATTCATCCTTTAATTACATAAAAAAGAGAACCAGAAGTCATCCCCTAGTTTAAATACCTTATTCAAAAACTTCATTTGATAAAAGGAAAACTTTAACAGATTATTTATTTTATATACGAAGGTAAGCACTTGAATTTTACTAATTAATCAGTTATGCTGATTATTAGTAAAACTGATTAATTTAGGAGGTGAATATTACACTTGGAAAAATGGAATCAATCATATGGTTTTTTGCTAGGAAAAGTTCTTCAACAAATGGAAACTAAGTTTGCTGAAGGACTGACTCCTTATAAAATTAATGCTAGACAATATGGAGTCCTTTTATTTATTAGTGGAAACCCTTATTCTTCACAAAAGGATATTTCCGAAAATCTACAAATTGATCGGACGACTATGGTTAGCCATATCGATCACCTAGAAACTTTAGGATTTGTAGAGAGAACTAGAAATCCTAATGATAGAAGATCATATAGTCTTTTAATCACATCAAAAGGGACTCAAGTTTTAGATTCACGTTGGGAATTTCTAATTGAAACGGAATTAGAAGTACTCACCCCTTTAAACCATCAAGAAAAACAATTGCTGAAGGAGTTTCTTGTGAAAATTTGGTATACATTATAAAACTGGAGGTAACTATTAAATGAATGCACTTGATTATTTTAATGCACGTCTGGAAGCAACTGTAAGTCCTATGGATTATTTGAGATTGGCACAAGTCAATCCAGAAAGATACTTTCTAATTGATGTAAGAAACGGTCCTGAACATGTAAGAAGTCTAACAATTAAAGATGCTATCATCATTCCTCAACAAGAGCTGCAAGAACGATTACATGAGATTCCTAAAGATAAAGAAATTATAGTTTACTGTTGGGATGTTTGGTGTAATACAGCAGCTAAAGTAGCAGCTTTTTTGCTAGAACGTGGCTATAAGGTAAAAGAGTTGACTGGTGGGATAGCTGCATGGAAAAAAATGAATTTTCCTGTATCAGATGTTGCTCAAGTTGTTAATCTATCTGATAATTGTGGATGCTAACTCTAATGCATAATACAAGACGGTTTTGGATTGGAGTAGCTTCACGTGATCATGTTTTAAATGCAGTACAAGGCGGATTTGCTCAGCTTTGCCATGGCAAACATGCGCCTTTAAGAAAAATGAGCACTGGTGATTGGATCATTTTTTACTCTCCTAAGGTAAATTTTAAAGAGAGTGCTCCTCTTCAAAAATTTACTGCTATTGGAAAAATTATTGATGAGGATGTTTATCAGGTAAATGTGGGGAATGATTTTGTACCTTTTCGAAGAAATATTGATTTTTTCCCTAGCATTGAAACACCAATTAAACCACTAATCTCAAAACTGTCATTTATTAAAAATACAAAATACTGGGGTTATTCCTTTCGATATGGTCATATAGAAATAAGCGAAAAAGACTATAAACTAATAGCAGAAAAAATGGTAGATAAATAAGGAGATTAGAACATTCTAACCTCCTTTTTACATTGATTCCTCAGCTAACCAGCCACGTTTCTGCCATAAGATAGATTTAATTTAATACAAGAATGCTGCCCTGTTTGTGCCATAAGAAAGTTTCTCTTCATTATTAAAGGAATGCTGACACGACTGTTAGATAAGGAAACAGCTACATATTAGGTAGGTAACTGTTCTTTAAAGTATGAAACTGAATTATTCTCACTCTGTTTCCAAATCGATCCTTATTAGCTATACAACAAGAAGTTAATTATTGCGGTTTTTTTCTCCCCATTCACATAACTGTTCCAAAACAGGTAATAGCGTTTCTGCTTTATGTGTAAGACTGTATTCCACTTTAGGAGGGATTTGAGGATATTCTTTTCGTCTAACCATCCCATCTGCTTCCAAATCTTTTAGTTGTGAACTCAATGTTTTAAAGGTGATAGTTCCTAATCTTCTTTTCATATCATTAAATCGAACAGGTTGATTTTCCGAAAGGAGATACAGAATTAACATTTTCCATTTACCTCCAACAACTGACAATGTATATCCGAAAGGTGTCTCTTGGATATTACCCTTTTCTTTATAATCAGCCATACTCATATTGACACTATCCTTTCCGGTAGTAACTATCTAAATAGTGCGTACTATTTTTTTCTTTGTATTCATTTTATACTTACCTTACTTTGAAATAAAGGAGAGAAAAAAATGACTAATGTTAAAACCTACAATCACAACCTATGGGATCACGGCATTACGCAAGGATATAGCGTCAACGATACTATCTACATTTCTGGTCAATTTTCACACGATAAGGATGGTATGTTCGTTGGTAAGGAGAATATTGAGGCTCAGACTCGACAAACATTTGAGAACCTCGATCGGGTTTTGGAGGAATTTGGTATCACGAAGTACAACCTCGCTTATGTGGAAGTCTTTCTAACAAATCCGCAAGACCACTCCGAACCAGTAATCAGTCTGTTCAAGGAATATCTAGAACAACACAGACCAGCCGGCAGCCTCATCGGAGTGACTTACCTGGCGTTCCCAGAGCAATTGATTGAAGTCAAGGCTGTCGCCCACACTGATTAAGCAAACTACATTTTAAAAACAAAGTAATTATGTCAGGCCTATTTAGGTCATATTATAACAATTAAATCTGTAATGATCTTGAATTAAATAAATGCAAAAATCATTACAGATAATATTGTTATCTTTCATTTCTTAATGCTTATGTCATAAACCTGCCACTTTAGTTGAAGTATAACTCTTCATAATCTCAATTTCATTCTAACTGATTTTCTCCAATCTGGCCCGATTGATGAAGATGATATATTTGAAAGGTTCGGTGCTTCTCTTCCCCAAGACGTGTTAATAACACTTATCGTTATAGAAGGTATATACAGTAAAATGTAAGAGAAACTTATTATATAAAACTTAAAAATGTTCAAAATAAAGTAAAGTACTAAAAAGATTTGCGAATAAAAACAAAAAAGCCCCAATCCCTTATTTAAAAGGAACTGAAGCTTCACTCTGATGATCCGAGAGGGATTCGAACCCCCGACCCCTACCCTGTCAAGGTAGTGTTCTCCCACTGAACTATCGGATCAATATATTATTTTATGTAACGCTTTAAGCTACATATTCTATTATATTCAGTTACCCACCTCAAGTCAACACTTCTTCTCTATCACTGTTCGACTTATTTCCCAGAAAATATTTGAATCATGTCAAAATGGATTTATCATATGACAAAACCCTCCCATTTTGACACGATTCTCATCATTATTCTTCAAAACTCTGGAATTCTATTTCTACTACTGTATCCCTTTTTCTTCAAAATATTTCGCTGCACCTGGATGTAATTCCAGATTTCCCAATCCTTCAAGTGCAGTTTCAGGTGTAATCAATTCACCTTTAGCATGCGTAATTTTATCTGTGTTCTCAAATAGTGATTTTGTCATCTCGTAGACTAGCTCTTCATCTAAGTCTTTTGTTACAACAAGCATTGCCTTTACAGCGACTGTTGTTACATCTTCTTCTATCTTATATGTTCCTGCAGCAACTGTATCTTGTGCATAATATGGATACTGATCAATTAATGCTTGAATTTTATCTTCTGCAAATGGAACTATTAGGATATCGTTTTGGGCTGATAGTGCTTCTACCGCACCTGTTGGAGTCCCTGCTGTAATAAAAGCCGCATCGATCGTTCCGGCTTGAATGCCATCAGTTGATTCATCAAATGATAGGTTTTGAGGTTTAATATCTTTATCTGTTAATCCATGAGCTTCTAACACTTGCATGGCATTGATATATGCCCCAGAACCTGGCGCACCTACGGATACTGCTTTTCCCTTTAAGTCTTCTACTGACGTAATACCGCTATCTTTCGTTGTGACTAGTTGAACTGTTTCCGGATATAAAGATCCAATTGCTTGAATATTATCAATCGCATTTCCTTCGAACATTTCTAATCCATCAATCGCATATGCGGCAATGTCTGTTTGTGAAAATGCTATTTCCGCTTCTCCAGCTCTTAAGGTTTCCATGTTTTCAGCTGAGGCCCCTGATGTTTGTGGTGTTATATTTGCATTTGTGTTGTCGGTAATAATTTTTCCGATCTGGCCGCCGAGTGGATAATAAGTTCCACCTGTACCACCTGTTAATAAGCTTAAATCTTGCTTATCACCTGAATTATTTTCAGATCCGTTTGTGCCCTCTTCTTCATTTGTATTACCCGAATCAGCACCACTATTACAGGCAGCCATGACCAACATGAAGGCAAGGAGTAGGATAAATAACAAGCTATGACGCATTTTTTTCATCTCTGTTCCCCCTTTGAAATTTTAGTTAAAGCGCTAGCTCTTTTTTATATATGATAAAACCTCTCTGTACATGCATAGGAATCTTGACAAGTTTCCTATATCTACCATCATAGATCACTAGTTCCCAGATAATTCTGTATAGTATAATATCTATACGTATATCATAAAAACGAAAGAAGAAGGATAACCAATGGCACTTGATCAGAAAGAAATCTTAACAAAAATTATTGATACAAGTCCTGATATTATCGTATTGAAGGATTACAAGGGTCGTTGGATCAAAACAAATCAGCGTACACTTGATATTTTCGGGTTAGATGAAAATTCTTATGAAGGCAAAACAGATGAAGAACTAGGACACCTAGGTGCTGGAATTGCTCCCTTCGCACCCGACTTTGAATCTTCTGACCAGAAAGCATGGGATGAAGGAAGACAAATTAAAATAGAGGAAATTATTACAATCAACGGAAAGGATCATATTTTTGAAGTCATAAAAACGCCTGTCTACGACTCGCTTGGAAATCCAGATACTATTGTAGTCATCGGGCGCGATATAACTGATTTATTAAGCAGTAATCAAACATATAAATCTATATTTGAACACCATCCCTATGGTGTCTTTTCAATAGATATAGATGGGACTTTTTTAGATATTAATCAAGAGCTTCAAAAAATCACTGGATATCATAAAGATGAACTTATTGGACATCACTTTGAATCTGTTATTGCAAAGGATAACCTTCCGTTCATAATGGAGAAGTTTAATCATGTTAAATACGGACAAACTCAAACAAATGAAGCAAAGATTGTGAGAAAAGATGGTATCCTTGTTGACTTTCAAATTACAACAATCCCCTCTACCTTAAATGGAAAATTAATAGGAATACATGGAGTTGCCAGAGATATAACAGATCAAAAACTAAGTGAAATGGTAAAGGTGTTTCAGTACAGATATTTAGAAAGAATTGCGTCAGGAGAACCTATTCAAAAGATTCTTCAAGGGATTGTTGAAACTGTTGAGAAACTATCAAATGAAAGTTATTGTTCGATTATGCTTTATGAAAAAGAACATAATTGGCTTCGTGTGGCATATGCTTCCAAACTTCCATCATCATTTCTGGAACAGGTAGATCAGTTCCCAGTCATGTATAACAATGCTTGTTGTGGGCATGCAGCCTACACAAAAAAGTTAGCAATAACTTCAAATATAGAAACCGATCCTAGTTGGGAAGAATGGAGGAGAATTGCATTAGATCATGGAATTCATTCGTGTTGGTCAATGCCGATTCTGTCGACTAAAGGGGTTCTATTAGGAACATTCGCTATTTACCATCCTAAAGTTCGTGCACCTGAACGCTATGAAATTGAGTTGTTAAATGTTTTTAGCTACCTTTCCGGTCTCGCAATTGAACGAAATCTTAAAGAGCAGGAAATCCATTATTTAGCATCACATGACATATTAACTGATCTTTATAATATTCGATTTCTTCATGATATTTCCAAAGACATTATTCAAGAAACGAAGGAGAATAAAACGAAGTTTGCGATTTTAGTCATGGACTTAGATCGCTTCAAACCGATTAATGATTCATTTGGTCATGCATTCGGTGACAAGCTTCTTCAACAAGTTGCTAAAAGAATTACCGATCATGTGCGTGATGGAGATATTGTATCTCGTATGGGCGGCGATGAATTTGTCCTTCTTTTACGTGATGTTTCTGATGAAAAACTTCTATTTACTATTGCAGAAAGAATTATTCATGAAATCAGAAAGCCTATTATTATAGAAAATCGAGAATTTAATGTTACTGCAAGTATTGGAATTAGTGTATATCCAGAACATGGAAACTCCTTAGATCTTCTCATTAAGAATGCCGATATAGCGATGTATCAAAGAAAAGGAGCTGGCGGTAAGTCAGTAGCATTGTATGATGAATCAATGACAGAGCGAGGAATTGAGTTATTCATGCTTAACGAGGAGCTTCGCCATGCATTAAATAAGAACCAATTTGAATTATTTTATCAACCAAAGATGAATGCAGAGATAGGGAAAGTAATTGGATTTGAGGCCTTAATCCGTTGGAATCACCCGGAAAAAGGATTAGTCGGTCCAGCTCATTTTATCCCTTCAGCAGAGGAAAGTGGCTTTATAGAAGAATTAGGTAGTTGGGTCATTTGGGAAGCATGCAGGCAACTTCATGAATGGAAGAAACAGCAGTATCCAATTGTTCCTATAGCGGTTAATGTCTCAATCAATCAGTTTATTCTTACTGACATTCCAGCATTTGTAGAAGAAACATTATCTGAATTTGACCTTACACCCAATTGTTTAGAAATTGAGATCACTGAAAGTGTTTTAAACCAACATAATCAGCATATCCAACATTCTGTGAAACGATTGCAGGATTTAGGAGTAAAAATTTCGATTGATGATTTCGGTACAGGGTATGCTTCTATTACGTATTTAAGACAAATTAGAATTGATACAATTAAAATTGACCGGTCATTTATTTCAACTCTTCCAAACAACAAGGAAGATGCAGCCATTATTTCAGCCCTTATTACTCTTGCTCGTGAGTTAAATATTCAAATTATTGCAGAAGGGATTGAAACAAAGGAACAGCTGGACTTCCTATTATCTAAGGGTTGTACAGATTTTCAAGGATATTATTTTAGTCGGCCTCTTCCTGCACAAAAAACACATAAATTTTTAAGTTCAAATGAAACATAAAGAGCTAACTTTAAATCAGTTAGCTCTTTTTCTTATGCAAATCGATAATAAATCAATAAAAATGTACTTAAAACAAACAGGAAGTTTAGTGATACAAAAATCATTTGATCTAACTTTGATTTATGCATTTTAATTGGAGGGTGGTAAAACGAAATCCCTTCAATAATAAAGATAAGCAGGACAATGTGAATCATTGCATGTCCAACAACCTCAGTGTAGCCAAAAATTGTTGTTGTTAAGATAAATAAGATGGTCACGACAACAGCTAAAACTCTATTCAGGATACCAACCACTAATAAATACCCTACTACAAACTCGATAAAAGCTGACAGAACAACAAATATTCCAGGTTCAAAGCCAAATGTCGGAACATTGTGATGGTGGATAATCTCTGTCGTCATCATTGGGTAAACCCACTTTTCAACAGCTACCCAACATAAACTTAAACCGGTCCCCAGGTATAAAAATGGAAATCCCACATTTTCCAGCTTTGTTTTCCCAATTAATAATACGCCGATAATCGCTACATAGAACCCATAATCTAACATATGGAACCAACCCGCTTCACTCCATACAAAGATAAATAACCCTAACATAAAAAGAGCTGCAATTTTCGTCGCATAGTGATGCGGAATAAGCAAGAAGATGATTATAATCCACATGATGAGGGTTTGCCATGTTTGATGAATCGCAAACTCAGGTGCAAACATCGTCCCATTCACAACCTGAAGAATAAAGGATAAAGCTGTTCCATACTTCAGTAAATACCTCAAATACTTTCGAAAGCTGTCCAGTTTCATATCAATTTTTGCTGCAAGAGGAATATCCATTAATTTACCCATTACTTGGGATAAGACGGCTAAAATAATTGCACATAATAAAGAAATCGTAATAAAAAATGGCGATAGGATTTGTTCAATGCTGACTTTTTCGGGTTCGACTGTTGCAAACCATTTTACGTGTGCACTGGCAATGACGGGTATCAATAAACAAGATATTGCTAGTATCCAAACAATTCGTTTCCTCATAAAGATATCTCCTCTTCTTGAATGAATTATAGATAGTTTTAGAAGAAATAAAGATAATTATGTACGTTTATATCTTGTATAATAAGAACCTATCGTTACCGCTATTCAAAAAAACTGACCCATAAGAGTCAGCATTATTTCTTTATACATTCACATTTTCACTTTTCTTTACAACCGGAAGCTTTTCCAATGCTGCATCAAAATCTTTAATCAAGTCTTCCACTTTCTCTAACCCTACACTTAGTCGAAGCAATCCATCAGAAATCCCACGTTTTTCACGTTCAGCTGGAGGCATTGCTGCGTGTGACATTTTTGCCGGATACGAAAGAATCGATTCAACCGCCCCTAAGCTTACAGCGAAAACAGGAAGCTCAACATTCTCCACCAACGTTCTTACCGCATCTCCATCTGCTAGTTTAAATGATAAAACTGCTCCTGGTCCGTCTGCTTGATATCGCTGTGTATCATGTCCCGGATGAAAGCTTAAGCCAGGGTAGTATACTTCAACCACCTTTGGATGATCAGCTAAAAACTCAGCGATCTTTAATGCTGAAGCTTGTGATTGCTGTAATCGTACATGTAATGTTTTTAACCCTCTAAGTACTAACCATGCATCCTGTACACCAAGCACTGCCCCAAATGCATTTTGTAGTTTATATAAGCGATCCCCAAGATCAGGGTCTTTTACAACCGCAAGTCCTGCAAGCACATCACTATGACCTGCTAAAAATTTCGTTGCACTATGAAGCACAACATCCACACCAAGCTCCAAAGGTCTTTGAAGCTCCGGAGTTAAAAACGTATTATCTAAAAAGGTTAAACAATTATTTGCTTTTGCTAAATTCACAATACCTTGAATGTCGGTTACCTTTAACAATGGATTTGAAGGTGTTTCCATATAGATCACCTTCGTATTTGGTCTGATTTCAGATGCAACCTGATGAAGATCTGTCATATCAACAAATGTATGCTCAATGCCAAAACGAGTTAATACGTCTGTAATAATCCGAAATGTCCCGCCATATACATCCTCTGTTACCAATACGTGATCACCTTGCGATAACAATAAGAATGCTGTTGAAATAGCAGCCATTCCTGAAGAAAATGCCAACCCTTTGGATCCACCCTCTAATTCTGCTATAGCTTGTTCCAAAGCTTCACGGGTCGGATTTCCTGAACGGGCATAATCATACTTTCCAAACTCATCAACATTAAATTGATGAAAAGTGGAAGAATGGTGAATAGGCACACTTACCGATCCTGTGCTGTGGTCCACCTTTGATTCATTATGAAGTAGTTTTGTTTGAAATGACCAATTATGATTGCTCAATTGCTACCGCTCCCTTCATTGCTTTAAATGCTTGTGTAAGATCTTCTATAATATCTTCCGCATGTTCAACACCTACTGAAAAGCGCAATAACTTGTTACAGACACCATTAGCAATGCGAATTTCTTCAGGTATGTCCATATGAGTTTGGGTAGCCGGATATGTGATAAAGCTTTCAATTCCGCCTAAGCTTTCAGCAAATGAAATAGTTTTTAAGTTTTTCAAAAATGGATTTACCCATGTTTCATCCTGCAAACGGAAAGAAAGCATTCCACCTTTTCCGGGATAAAGTACATCAAGTACGTCAGGATGCTCTTCTAAAAATTGTGCAACCTGCTGAGCATTTTGCTGATGCTGTCTCATACGAAGAGATAATGTTTTCATCCCTCTCATTAATAACCATGAATCGAATGGAGATAAAACTGCTCCGATCGCATTTTGATGCTGAAAAAACTCATCACTCAGTTCCTGGCCTTTTGTTACAACTAAACCGGCTAGTAGGTCATTATGTCCACCTAAATATTTTGTTGCACTATGAATGACAATATCAGCACCATCTAAAATTGGCGTTTGAAGCACAGGAGTATAAAAGGTATTATCAACAATCACTAAAATATCATGTTTTTTTGCAATTGCTGCTAATTCTTTTATATCTGTTTCCTGCATTAATGGATTTGTTGGTGTTTCAATAAATAAAGCTTTTGTTTTCTCATTTATTAACTTTTCTGTTTCCGCTGGATTTGTGAAATCATCGTATTGAAAAGATAGTCCGTACTTTCTCCACTCTCTTTCAAACAAACGATATGTTCCGCCATATAAATCAGATGAGACGATTAATTCATCTCCACTTTGAAATAAAGCCATGATCGTTTGGATTGCAGCCATTCCCGAGCTGAAGGCAAATCCCCGATCACCATGCTCTAAATCAGCGATTGCCTGCTCTACGAGTAACCTAGTAGGATTTCCTGTACGTATATAATCAAATCCTGTTGATTCTCCAATCCCTGCATGACGATATGCTGTAGAAAAATAAACTGGAGGGTTTACAGTACCTGTTACATTTTCACTTCTGTTACCAATTTGGGCTAATTTCGTTTCAATTCGTTTGCTCATGTTTGTCACTCCTAAAGTTTGAATTAATGATTATGGACATGAGAGAAAGCGTTAAACAAAAGCGCAAGCGCCTTGGTCAGCCCCGACAAGCATAAGACGCAAATGAATAGAAGACGTTCTTTGTCTTCAATTCATTTGTGGCTTATGACCTCGAGGGGCTAGGCGCTGGAGCTGGATGTCTAAGCACCTATCAAAGTACACGATTTTTTATTATCTTCTAAGGCAAAATAAAAAGTCTTCCCCGTTAAGAAGAAGACTGTATTGTTTTAAATGCGCTTCTTCTTATCTCTCAAGCATAAAGCTGGTGTGGCTTGCTGGATTTAGCACCTTGGCACTCGTGGAAGATCTTTCGTAAAATGTGTTAGCTTAATATTTACTTATGAACTTAGAAGCTACTTAATTTGTTTAAGTGGGGTTTTTAAAAACACGCAAGTGCTTGCGGCTTGCGATGCAAGCCTGCGACAGATAATGAAAAATGCTTCGAACAAACAAAATCGCTTTGTTCGCTTCATTTTTCATCATCTGTCGGTGCTTTTAAAAACCAACATAGGTAGTTTCTAAGAAAATAAATATCAATCACCAGATCTTCACTCGTTATGAACCGGTTGCTGAGGCTTCATAGGGCCAGTCCCTCTGCCTCTCTTGATAAGAAATATATGAAATTTTTTGGTTTACTTTTTTTACTACTTTACATGATTCGAGTTTAGAATGCAATACAATTATTGAAATAGTTTGATTTGTATAATAATTCCCACACAAAAAGCCGACGTTTTGTCGGCTTCTACTAAGATTTCGATTTTTCATTAAAATAATTGACAGAGTACATAGATCCTTCCGCAACCATCGAATTATCTTCTATATCATAAGGATCGGGATGTCCGGCTTTTTCCATAACTGGTTCCTTCCTAGATAATAGGATTTTTGCTTTATTTTTTATTCGCTGTATTCCATAATTCATTTTATCTTTTCGTTTCTCATCTTTTAATAAATAAGAAGTAACACCTATTGTTGATAGCGCAACACCGGATAAAACCACTGTCCTCTTTGATAAGGCTTGTTTTTTCATTGTGATTCTCCTTTCACTCTTTTTTAATAGGTTTACTATGTACATTCCCTTGTCCCATTTTTTCAAACCTTTTTTCTCTATCTTTCTATTTGCATTTTTAAGGATGAATCATCTCAGGCGTGTTAAAATAGAAAAGGGTTTCAAACACATACATTAAGGAGGGAAATGATGAGTAAACAAACAGGTATTATAAAGGAGCGTTCCTTTTTTTCAGCATCTTTAGAGGAAGAAGTAACATTACTTATTTATCTTCCGGAAAATTTTTCTCCTTTATATAAGTATAGTTTGTTAATTGCACAGGATGGTCAGGATTATTTCAAGCTGGGCCGAGTTGGCAGACAACTCGAAGCACTCATGAAAGAAGAAGAAATTGAGAATGTTATTGTTGTAGGAATTCCATACAAAGATGTGGATGACCGCCGAGACAAATATCATCCTAATGGAGTTAAGGTTAAGCAGTATATACGCTTTCTTGCACATGAGCTTGTTCCATATTTGGATGAGGAGTTTCCAACCTACCAAATCGGATACGGCCGTGCTCTTATCGGAGATTCTTTAGGGGCAACCGTTTCATTGCTGACAGGCTTAATGTATCCAAATATTTTTGGTAAACTCATTTTGCAATCCCCATTTGTAAGTGATGATGTATTGGAAGCAGTAGAAAACTTTACTTCATCTACTCGTCCAATTGTTTATCATCAAATTGGAAAGAAAGAAACAGCTGTAAAAACAACTCATGGTGAGATCCTTGATTTTGTGACACCGAACCGCAAGCTTGCAGAAGCGATTGAAAAAAAGGGATTTTCATACACCTATGAAGAATTTGATGGCGATCATACATGGAAGTATTGGCAGCCTTCTTTAACTCCGATTTTCAAGCAAATATTCGAGTAATTTTCAGGCACATCATACGTACATATTTTTATTTTCAAAAATTTGATATACTAACATTACAATGACTCGTTAGGAGGGAATGACATGAAATACGGAATTGCCCTTTTTCCATCTAAAAAACTGCAGGATCTTGCCAATTCTTACCGTAAACGATATGACAAACATTACGCTTTAGTTCCACCGCATTTAACGTTAAAAACAGCATTTGATGCAGAAGATACTGAAATTAAAGCTATTGCAAAAGAGTTACGTGAGATCGCTGAAGCAACAAAACCTTTGCACATATCCATTAAGAAGGTAAGCTCTTTTTCACCTGTGAATAACGTCATTTATTTAAAAGTAGACCCGACAGATGAGCTTAAAGCTCTCCATGAAAAGCTGCATACAGGATCACTGAATAGCAAGCCGGAGTATGCGTTTGTTCCACATATAACAATTGGTCAAAAACTATCAGACGATGAACATTCAGATGTTTTAGGAAATCTTAAAATGTTGGATATTCGTCATGAAGAAGTTATTGATCGTTTTCACCTTTTATACCAATTAGAAAACGGTACTTGGACTGTCCACGAAACATTTTTACTCGGAAAGGAAAGCGAATAATTGAACATACAACAAGTCACAACAAAAGAACAACTAGATGATGCATTTTCAGTACGATACACTGTTTTTGTAGATGAACAACAAGTTCCAGTGGAAGAAGAAATTGATCAACTTGAGAATGAAGCAACACATGTCGTGCTATATGATGACAGTCAAAAGCCTGCCGGTGCAGGACGGGTGCGAGTTGTCGACGGCATAGGCAAACTTGAAAGAATCTGTGTTTTATCATCAAGCCGCAAAAACGGCGCTGGTCGAATGATTGTTGAAAAATTAGAAGAAATTGCGACTCAGCAAGGTGTAAGCAAGCTAAAGCTTAACGCACAAACCCATGCGATTCCTTTTTATGAGAAGTTAGGTTATGAGGTTGTGTCTGATGAGTTTATGGACGCAGGGATACCTCATGTGACGATGATCAAGGATATAGAAAAAAGCTAACATGAATGTTAGCTTTTTTCTATATATCCTTCTTTACAAGCTTTTTGCGATCCTTTAAACCTGGCGGCTGCTCAAGCCAATTGTTATTTATCATGATATCTGCTCCGGTTTTTGCAAATTCTGCAATTTCTACAGAAAGCCTTTCATAATTAACCGCTAAATCCGCCCGTTGGCTTGCTGCTGCAGCTGTTGCGTAATTACCCGCACCTGCTGCACTAAGCAACGACATTTGAAACATCATTAATTTATCGGAGTATGTTTGTGATGTAGAATCACTTACACAAACATCAGGAGAACCAGGTGCTAAGATATCACTCTCAGCCAATGTTTTTGTAAAAATTTTTACATGTTTTTTTGAAATCTCACTTCCTCTCATCATATATTCCTGTACTTCCTTATTTTGAGATGTCTGTCCAAAACTTAAGCATAATTTACTTCCGACTGAATTGGTTTGGATGTTCATGTATAAATGTGAAATCTCAATCGCATTTAATGGCCGTTTTTCTGAAAAAGGATTTAAACCACTAAGATATTTTTTCGTCTCCACATAATCACTGTCCTCTGGTACTTCTATGTACGGTGGTTTGACATAAAAGCCTTTTTTGTCAGCAATTTCAAGGGTGGAGTTATATAAATCTGCCGCCTTTTTCAAACACTCCGTGAAGAAATGCCTTGTATCTTCTCGTACACACATAGCCAAACAACCTGAATACCCCAGCATGGCCACCTTTGACATGTGATTAATATAGATAAGGATAAATGTGTCGGAGTATAATTTTTGTGCATTTGTATATATGTCTTCATTTGTAAATCCAACTGGTTTTGCATATTTATGTTTCTGGAAAAATTCTGTTAAAAAATTCAAATTATGATTCGCCAGTTCATAAGATTGCTGGACCCCTGTTTTTATTTCACTCTCCTCTATATCTCTAAGCATATGTGATAACATCGTCTTCACCATGCTCTCATTCATATAGGTCGTCCAAAGTGATGCAATTTCAGTTGAGGTAAGTATGTTATAATCCTCAGACACTTATACGCCTCCTTCTACAATTAAGAATTTTTTAATATTCTTTCCTTCCATTCCTTTTTTTATTTCAATCATTTCTCTCATATTTCTTTAGTATAAAAACAATTATGACGCTAAAGATACTATATATGGACTTGTGTGACGGAGGTTTTGAATATGCATTTTGGACAAATAACAATTGAACTTATCTTTGGATTTATTGCTCTCTTTGTTATCACAAGAATATTAGGAAAAACACAAATTACACAAATTACAACATTTGACTTTATCTCTGCCCTTGTTTTAGGTGAATTGGTCGGGAATGCCGTTTTTGATGATCAAGTTAGTATTGCTGAAATATTTTATGCTGTTTTCATTTGGGGACTTCTCATTTTCATCTTAGAAATAATTACGCAAAAGTGGAGTAAAACTAGGGGATTTCTTGAAGGAAAGCCAACCATTATTATTAGAGAGGGAAAAATACTAAGAGACAGCTTAAAAAAGTGTAAACTTGACATTAATCAATTGCAGCATTTAATTCGATCTAAGGGTGTATTCTCGATTAGGGAGCTGGATTATGCTGTCCTTGAAACAGATGGTACCGTCAGTATTCTTAAAAAAGCAGAATTCGAAAATCCAACAAAGTCAGATCTTCAAGTGAATCAGGAAAAAGTTCACATCCCCATTACAATTATTAGCGATGGAAAAGTTTTAAAAGATAACTTAATTGAAGCTGGTTTTAATTACAATTGGCTTGAGCAGCAATTAAAGCAACAGAATATTTTTCGGACAGAGGAAGTTCTCTATGCAGAGTGGTTAGAAGGGAAAGGGTTACATGTACAATCTTTCTAAATTGAAAAAGGGATTGTTTCCAATTGGAACCAATCCCTTTTTCCTATCTAAACATATTCATTCAAGTGATTTCCTTTTCCTGTATATGTTGCTATGTATTTATTCTGCTTCATTTTATCCTTTAAAATATCTGCAAACTTTTGTTGTTCTGCCTGTGGACTTTCCCGGAGATGACGAGTATTCAATGTGATTGCGGATGTTGGCAAAACATGTGCATAATGTTGTTGAACTGAGACAGATCGATTAGCGTATTGAGTGTATGTATCATGTTGTATCGGTAAGATATATCCCATTTTTATCACTCCTTATTCTTTATTTCCCATATCTTTGGAAGGTTAAACCATTTTCTTTCACTTTTCGTTCAGTTCTCGTTCTGTTATCATAGATTTTGTCGCTTCATTTATTCGCTTATACTAACTTTCTATATACATACGATGAAATATCCTATTTTAAGGGAGGAGGACAACAATGAATTCAGCAAAAATGAACGAATCAATCATCTCCTTAACACAATTACCTCAGCAGGAAATCCAAAGAATACATGAAGAATCCTTAAAAGAAGCTGTTGTTTGCAGGTGCTGCGGAAAACCGGTGAAGCTGTATTTAGGCATTAACCATCCTCCCTATTTTTATCACTCAAACAGAGAATTAAATGAAACATGCCAGAAGCAATTTCATATCGATTTTCCGCAGCAAGAAGAAACACCTACTCATGAAACAACAACAGAGAACGACTCTGAGCACAATGGGTTTCGGTTACCAAAATCCAGAAGTATTGCTACAGCTGATAAAAAAGAAACAACAAAATGGCGTGAACCAAAAACGCTAAAAGGGAGAACTCCTTTTTCAGTAAAAGTAAAAGCTCCTGCGTCCCTATTGGGCATTCCACTGGATGTGGAACAAAAAGAAGCTGTCACAACGACTGAAGGACCTTTGCTTATTTTAGCTGGTGCCGGTAGTGGAAAAACACGTGTATTAACAACAAGAGCTTTATACATGATTGAAGAAAAAAAGATTTCACCTACATCGATGATGCTTGTCACCTTTACAGCAAAGGCCGCAAAAGAAATGCAGCAACGGCTTATTGCAAACTCTTCTGTCCAGGCTGCAAAGCTTAATCAATTGGTCATTGGAACATTTCATAGTATCTTTTATAAAATCCTTATCCACCACGATCGTGAGAAGTGGAATAGCCGACACCTGTTAAAATGGGATTGGCAAAAGGAAAGCTATCTAAAAGCCTCCTGCAGAGAATTAGGAATTGTTGAAAAGGACTTTCCATTTGACCAAGCAATCCAACAAATCGGTTATTGGAAAAATACAATGCAAATGCCCCAGTGTTTAAAGCCTGCTGATGATTGGGAGCAAACCGCACTCACTCTTTATAGAGAATACGAGGATCAAAAACAACAGCGCGGTCAATTTGACTTCGATGATATGCTTGTAAAATGCTATGAGCTACTAAATGAAAATCCTGATCTTTTATCCTCTTATCAACAACGGTTTCAGTATTTTTTAATTGATGAATTTCAGGATATTAATCCTGTCCAATATAAGCTTATTAAGCTATTATCAAGTCATACTAACAATCTATGCGGTGTCGGTGATGATGATCAAACTATTTATAGTTTTAGAGGCAGTCAACCGTCATTTATTTTAAATTTCAAACAAGAATACCCATTAGCAAAAGTGATTACACTCTCTGCTAATTATCGTTCTGATCATCAAATTGTCTCAACAGCAAATGATGTTATATCAAAAAATAAACAAAGACTCAGCAAGCAAATGATCGCTCAATATGAAACGCCACACTCACCTGTTGCTTTTTTTCCATATGATGAAGAGGAAGAAGCTACAATGATTCTGCAAGATATGAAGGAGAAAATTGAAGCAGGAGCAAAACCCGAAGAATTTGCCGTTTTATATCGTACACATACAGGTGGACGAGCAATATTTGAACGATTTGTTCAATCAAGCATTCCTTTTACTATTGAAAAAGGACAATCATCCTTTTATGAAAGAAAAATAGTACGTGGTATTTTATCCTATCTTCGCCTAAGTATGAACTCTGATGACAGCTCCGCCATAACGGAGTTGATACGCGCTTTATTTTTAAAACAATCGGTTCTCAATGATGTCAAAGCTTTATCCATCCTGCATGACTGCTCACTTGTTGAAGCTCTGCTGCATGTAAATGGACTGCCTGCATTTCAAAAAGCAAAGCTAAAGAAAATCATCCCAAGGATCAACTCTCTTCAGTATGAAAAACCGGCTGTTGCATTAACGATCATTGAAAAAGATTTAGGCTTTGTTGATTACTTAAAGAAGCAAGGTAATGAAGGAAATGCAATGGAAAAGGGCTCAGATGACTTGAATGATTTAAAGGTAGTTGCGAAGAAATTCATGACTGTTACTGATTTTCTCCAGCATGTTGACCATATGATTGTGACACAGCAATCATTAAAAACATCAACACAGGAATCCGGAGTCCAGCTTATGACGATACACCGGTCAAAAGGCCTTGAATTTAAATATGTCTATGTATTAGGTGTTGTCGACGGCTCTTTACCACATGATTTCGCTTTGGAGTCGGCTCGAAAGGAAAAGTTCGAACACCTTGAGGAAGAAAGAAGATTACTTTATGTAGCGATGACGCGGGCAAAAGAACATTTATATTTGTCTGTTCCCTCTTATCGGAGAGGTCGAAAGGCTGTCCCTTCCCGGTTTATACGAGGAATGATGAAATAAGTTAGAAAACAGCTGCTCTAAGTCTGATTTCATTTACAAAATCAGCTCATGTTTGCAGACTTCCACTAGTTTTTTGCAGATTTCAAATTTTTTTTGCAAGTTTGACTTATATTCTTGCAAATTCTTAATCTATTTTGCAAAAGAGAGTTTTTTTTGCAGAACTTAATTTTCTAACCTACTACAAAGGGTCTGACCATAAGTCAGACCCTTTTTCTGTTTATTTCTTATTTATCATTTTAGAAATCGTATTAAAATCCAATTTCTCATTTCCGTTAACAATAGAGTTAACGATTTTATCTTCCATTTGCTTGTTAACTGGTTTATTGGCAATCTTAGAAACTCGTTGAATGACGCTGCGTACTGTTTTTTCATCTTTAAAGTTTGCACCTTGTAATGAGTTAGCTAATGAGAAAATATCATTCATGTTAACGCCGGTTTTTCCTTCAAGATTCTTAAAGAATTTGCTATCCATTTTCCCGCCTCCTTAATTCATGATATATCGTATGGAATTCCATCTAAAATGTGATAGGAAATTCGTCTTTTTAATAAAATTCAAGTTAGAAAAGCACAAGCGCCTTGATCAGACCCGACAGGCATAAGACGATTTGGAATAGAAGGCGTTCTTTGCCTTCAATTCCAAATTGGCTTATGACCCCGAGGGTCTAGGCGCTGGAGCTAGACACCTATACTAAGTAAAAACTTTATTAAAAAGACGAAAGTACGAGCAGCCTACCATGCTCGTACTTGGTTCGTCATTAAAGCTTCACACATTAGTTATAAAAAGATGCACCAACAATGATTAAAAGAATGAACAATACAACGATTAATACGAAAGTACTTCCGTAGTATCCGCCACCGCCATAACCATAGTTACCACCACCGTAGCCGTAACCCATGAGCATAAGCACCTCCTCTACCCTAACTTCTTTATAATCTATGTAGGTATTGAGAAAACGGTGTGGACGAATAACAGTGTTTCTGCCTTAATTTCACTTTGATTTTGACTTCACCCATTTTTCATATTCTATTGCTGCGCTCTCCATTCGATATTCAAAATCTTCTGTTGTTTGGTCTAATGTTTTTAATTGGTCATGCAGTTCAGCCAATTTCACATCTTCTCCAGATTGAATCCGATCATGCTTTTTCATAGTAGAATTCAGCCATCCTTCAAAAAACAGCTCTAAAATATTCATTTTTTCTCTCCTGTTTCCGGCTTTTTTAGTTCATCATCATAGTAATCTGCATATAGATTCCCATCAGAGTCGAGTTGAGCAAGAAATACATCCTTCACATTTCTTTTTTTCTCCTTCAACTTACTCCTCACCCAATCTAAACTATAGCCACCCTCATAAATAGCACTTTCTAAGTAGTTTCCATCCATAATGACCGTTAACGGTGTTTTCTGTTTTGGCCCTTCTCCGAAAAAGTCTTCCCATTTTGTTGGCTGCTTTTCTTTTTTTAATAAAACACTTAGCTCTCCATTCGTCTCTAATATGGCAAATTCAACATCAGAAACTTGAAAGATATTTTTCTTGCGCAGCTGTTCAAGTAATTCATCTGTACTATATTTTTCGTACTTTAGATTTCCTTCTAAGATTTTCCCATCCTGAATAAACGTAGTTGCTTTTCCTTCAACAACATCCCGAAACTTCTTACTTTTAAGCGAGATATGAGATATGACAAGGGGAAATAACGTCCATATTAAGATAGAAACCACTCCGTTCAAGATATTTAATTCAATATCCATCGTGATGGTTCCCGCAATATCTCCTACTGTTATGCCAACAATATATTCAAAAAAAGATAATTTGGATAATTGCTTTTTCCCAAGTAACTTCGTAATAAAAAAAAGGCCACCAATGATGCAAAAAGAACGAATGACAACTTCAATCCAATCTGGCATATAACTATCTCCCTAACTTTTGAAATAATAACTTAATTTAGTATGTGGATATATATGTAAATATATGTAATATGTTTTTTACCATTAAAAAGAGACTACCAATTATGTAAAGTAGTCTCTCCATTCAAACCTATTAAAAGCTACACACGTTTATTTTTCTTTCCACAGCCGCAGCCACTCTTTTTTACCTTTTTAGGTTTTGACACAGAGATCGATTGATTCGAGTTAGTCGGTCTTCCGGAAGGATTAAAGTTTGCCTTTTTCATGATTATCCCACCTTCCTATCGATTTAATATAGCTTTTAGACGTTATGCAGAAGAAGTCAGTTGTTCTTTTTACAGTCTGCAGTCATTTAGCATCTATATCTCATCTTATGTGTAATTGCTTTTATGTTTCTATGTGTTTTGCCTATTCTATTAGTTTCCCTACGATAGATTCAATGATTCCGGCTAAGCCTGCAATGGCTAAAATCACAAGTAATGGTTCGGCACCTATTGGCCAAAACCACCACAATCCGCATAAAAAGGCTGTACACCAGACCCCTGTACACCAATAACAACTTAATAATTCACCGATCCATGCTCGTATTCCTTTTCCTTTAATTTCAATATAAATTTCGGTTTCACCGTTTTCGTTTATCTCTTCAATTTCACGATGGAATGGACTGCGAATAAAGGAGGTGATTTTATCGAAAACCATTAATCTCGTTAACCGAAAAGATGCCAATGCAATGATCAAAAATTCTACCCATGTGATCATCCCCTCCCACCTTTCTAATCATAATCTTTATACATTATGAAGGCATTTTTATTTTATGAACTTGGACATGTTAATTTTTTTATGTATAGGCCAAATCCCTAAACAGTCATTTGTCCATCAGCATTTATAAGAAAAATGGGTGCAAACCTGTATGTTTGCCTCATTCAAAACCTAGTGAATCTGCATTATATACAAGTAAAAGGGAACACAGCATACCTCACGATTTCTTTCCTCCCTAAACGTCCCATCGTAACGGTTAATCGTTGTGTCCCCTTTTTACCTCTTATCGTGAAAGGAGTGAATTTGGATGTCAACTAGATGGTCTGCCTTAGATGATTGCAAATGTAAGCATGATAAAACTAGCCCAACACAAGATGCGGTTCAAACAAATGAGACAGTTCAAGTTTCAGAGGAATTTATCCACATTAAAGATTCCTGCAACGTTGATATTAAATCAACAGACACACAAGTAGCTGTTTCATTACAAGCAGCAATTCAAGTAGCGATTGCATTAGTTATTAACTTAACAATTGCTGACAGCGCCCGTGCTGAACAAGTAACTCAGGATTTACTACAAAACTCTGTTATTAGGCAAGCAAATAAACAAAAAGTAATCATTGAGAATTCCCGTGACGTTAAGATTACAACAACTGATACAGATGTAGCCATTTCTCTCCAGGTTCTAATTCAAATTTTACTAGCATTGTTAGTATCAATTGATATCCTATAAAACTACCAGAGATAAATAAAAAATCTTTATGGGGAAGGGGTCGCTATGCGCTATTTCCCCTATCCATTTATGTTATGGAGGTGAATGACATTGTCTAATGATAAATTAAATCTTCAAGACATCTCACAAACAATGATGCAACTATTCGTTCAAGACGTATTAAGCAAAAATAACATCTCAGATGAAAGTAAAAAGAAATTAACGGACGACCAAAAGGAACAGTTAAAAAAGGTAGTAGCAGATCTTCAAGCACAAGTGAATGAATTTGTAAAAGGTGCTCAGGCGAAAAAAGAAGATCCTGAAAAAGTTGAAGAAGCACCAAAAAACATGACACTACGTGACATGTTAAAAAATAAAAAGAAAGACAAATAAACTAAAAATGGGTGAAAACACCAAGATGTTTGTCTTATACAAAAATAAAATCCTGACATTTAATAATAGTACATCGAAAGGAGGAATTAAAACATGCAAGCAAAACCATATGAGTGGGTTGCATTAGACCGTAATTCTTGTCATCCAACACATTGTGGCTGTGGTAATCACAACAACAACAACAATAACAACAACAACGAGGTGGCTGGAGCAAACGTTGGCAATTTCTTTGGCGACGATGCTCAAGTATCACAAGGAGCTAATCAAGTAAGCGAAACAGAGCAAATTTCTTCAGAAACAATCATTGTAAGAGATTCTTGTGACATTGATATTAAATCAACTGATACTCAAGTAGCTGTTTCCCTACAAGTAGCACTTCAAGTGGCAATTGCACTTGTTATCAACTTAACAATTGCTGACAGCGCTCGTGCAGAGCAAGTAACACAACAATTACTTCAAGAAGCAGATATGAAACAAGTTAACAAACAAAAACTAGTCATTGAAAATTCAAAAGATGTAAAAGTTACAACAACTGACACAGACGTTGCAATCTCACTTCAAGTTCTTCTTCAAATCTTAATCGCACTAGTTGTTAACATCGACATTTTCTAATGACAAGAAGCAGGGGCTGCCCTGCTTTTTTTATGCTGTTTTAAATGTAGTTGAAGGTAAAAATTAGTTCGTTCCATTACGCTGCAGACACTCCATGCGCCGGGGAGGAAGCTGAGCCTCCCTCAGCTTAGCCTGCGGGGTCTCAGCATTCCCTCTACTTCCCGCAGGAGTCGAGTGTCTTCCGCTCCATTTCACTATAGAGTTAAAATATTGTTTTAAAAGCCACAATCTTTGCGGAAACTGCCTTTTCAGTTTATGTTTTTATCCTCAACTAAGTAAAGATCATATCATATGTTGTATCCAACTAATTTTATTATTATTAAACTTTATATGAGTCTATATTTAATAGCATCTGTAAACAATAACTTTGTAGGTTGATTGAAGCGGAAGGTGCGAGACTCCTGTGGGAGTTGTGGGATAGGTGAGACCCCGCAAGCGCTAGCGCTGAGGAGGCTCACCGCCCACCCCACTTAAGATGAGCATCCTGGAGCTTCAATCAACCAGCAAAACACTAATTACTTTAGCAGCAAAGTATCCGATGCCTTGTTTTAAGAAGACAAGTTTCATCTCTTTTTTTGATACATTCACCTAAAAACTTTCTGGATGAATACATACAATATAGACGATAACCCACACCAACTAGTCATTTCCCACATAGTCTGTTAAGGACTAAAGTCAATAAATCATTTAAGGAGATGACTATTCAATGGGTTGCAAAGATAAAAAAGATAGAGACAATAATTGCGTATGTGAAGCCGTTGAACAAATTTTAGCTGAACAAGAAGCAGTAGAAGAAATCTCATGCCCAACTAGCTGCTACAGCAATTTATTAGGCCCTGTCTCTGGTCCTCAAAGAGATACAATTCCTTTCATCCTTTACGGAAAAAAAGGTGAACTCTTTAAAGCATTCGGTAATGTTGGTGGATTCAATGGAGACATGACTTGCTTCCAAACAATCTTCTTCCGTGTTGAAGCTGTTGAAGATTGCTGTGCAACATTATCATTATTACGTCCGGTTGATGTTGATGGCAATACGCTAAGCGTATGTAATCCTTGTGACGAAGATTTCTTCGGTCTTGAAAAGACTGACTTCTGCATCGAAGTAGACCTTGATTGCTTCTGTGCTATCCAATGCTTATCACCGGAATTAGTGGACCGTGTTGCAGACGAAAGAAAAAAACACCACAAATAAACTGGATCATCAAAGACTGCTGAACAATCGGCAGTCTTTTCTTTTTATATATGCAACAAGATCTCCAGAAAAATAGGCACTTTCCCCAGAACCTATTGGCCAATTAATTCTTATACTATTAATAAGAACTATTGGTGGGAGGGATATCAAAAATGAGACATAATAATGCCTTTAACTGTGTCTGTGATGCGGTTGAAAATATACTGAATCAACAGGAAGCTGTCGAAGATGAGAAATGTCCAACTAGTTGTTATTCAAACCTTCTAAACCCTGTCAAATCACTTGGAGATACAATACCCTTTATTCTGTTAAATGAAAAGGGTGAGCCATTTAAAGCATTCGGTCATGTTGGTGCGGAATGCTTTGAAACAAACTTTTTCAGAGTCGAAAAGATTCATCATTGCTGTGCAACGCTTAGACTACTGCTTCCAATCGATTGTCATGGACATATTGCTCATGAAATTTGTGATGTAAAAGAGCTTGTTAAAACAAGAAATTGTGTAGAGGTTGACCTAAGCTGTTTCTGTGCAATTCAATGCTTATCACCCCGTTTATTAGTTGATTAAAAATCTCATCAAAAAAAGTTAGACACAAATGTGCCTAACTTTTTTTGTTTAAGTACGTTAGAAACCTAACAAATTAATTTCTTTAATCTGATTTAGCGGTATATCAATCGGTTTAGAATGTGTTAACGATCGAATTGTAACAATGTCATTTTCTTCTGTCATAATCACTCCACGGTATGTTTCTTCAACTGTACTGATCTGACAAAGTGTCCTAGGCATATTTTTCGGTAAATGTTTAAAAAACTCAATCTTTTCCTGAACGTTCATCTGGGTAATAGGTTTTCTTTGCTTTCGATACTGCTTAACTGTAGGTTCTTCTTCTACCTGTTCTTCCTCTTGAATCTCCACAGCCGTACTAACAGCCCCTAGCAGTTCAGTTTCGACTGCTTCCTCTACTACTGTATTAACAACAACTTCTGATTGTTTTGGCTTCTCCACCACTTTTTGTTTTGCTTTTTTCACAACATAAGACTGCATATTTACATGAACACCATCAGAATCAGGTTGAACAATATACATAAGGGGCTTCATTTTGTAATTTTGCTTATTTGCCATTCGTTTCCCTCCTAAACAAGAGTCTACACACTCAACATGTTATGCGGGAGTACTGGGTAATGTGCCTATTTTCTAGGCTCTAGGATTTTTTCTTAGAAAAACACGACTTACCGTCAAGAATGGCGGAAGTCGATGTCTTTTCTTATACTTTAATCCTTAAATATAGTTAAACTTTCTTAAAGTATAAAAAAAATCGACTTAACCAAACGGCTAAGTCGATTTTCTAATATGATCAAAAATTATGCTAAGATATGGTATCCTGAGTCAACGTGAAGATTTTCTCCAGTCATTCCTCGAGATAAATCACTGAATAAGAATAATGCAGTATCTCCAACTTCTTCCGGAGTTGTTGTGCGGCGAAGTGGAGAACGCTCTTCAATATCTTTTAAGATTGAGTTAAAGTCACTAATACCTTTTGCAGAAAGAGTTCGAATCGGACCAGCGGAAATTGAGTTAACACGGATTCCGTCTTTTCCAAGATCACTTGCTAAGTATCTTACACTTGCTTCTAAAGAAGCCTTTGCAACACCCATTACATTGTAGTTAGGCAGTACACGCTCTCCACCAAGATACGTTAGCGTCACAATGCTTCCGCCTTCTGATAATAGACCTCTTGCTTCCTTAGCAACAGCTGTTAAAGAATATGAGCTGATGTTTTGTGAAAGCAGGAAACCTTCACGTGTTGTGTTTAGGTATTCACCTTGTAACTCTTCTTTATTAGCAAACGCGATACAATGTGCAATACCATGAATCACTCCAACTTGTTCTTTAATTGTGGCAAAGCATGTTTTAATTTCTTCATCATTTGTAATATCACAAGGTAGAACAAGTGAATCATTACTTTCTAATGAATCAGCTAAATCGCGAACTGATTTCTCAAGACGTTCACCAGCATATGTAAAAATTAATCGTGCTCCGGCATTATGTAAAGAACGTGCAATTCCCCAAGCAATACTGCGTTTATTCGCTACACCCATTACGACAATATTACGTCCTTTTAATGATAAACTCATGTACATCCTCCTTAAATTAATACATGTTATTAGTACCTGGTTATAATTATATCACTGATTTTGAAAAAGTGCTATTTCATATTTTGGTTGCTTTGATGGAAAGAAATTCTGCAGCAGCCTGTTTCGGTGATTCATCTCCACTAATGGCACTTATAACAGCCACCCCATTTGCTCCTGCCTCATAAACAAGATTCGCCCGATCAAGTGTAATTCCACCTATCCCAACAATCGGAAATTGGTCCAAACCTGATCTTCTAATTGTTTTAATTAGGTCAGGTCCCACCACCTGATGTGCATCCTCTTTTGTTTTAGTAGGAAACATCGGTCCTACCCCTATATAGTCAGCTCCATCCTTTACTGCCTGTTGGGCTTCTGCGATTGAATGTGTAGAGAGTCCCATCCACATGTTCTCGCCAATTTGTTTTCTTGTCCTATATGGGTCACCATCATCTTGTCCAATATGTACACCATCAGCATGAAGTTCTAGAGCAAGCTCAATATCATCATTGACAATAAACGGAATCTTATTCTTCTTACAAAGCTGTCTCAATTTTTGCCCCAGATATAAACAGTCGTTTTCTTTTAAAGCTTCATTCCCTTTTTCCCGAAATTGAAATAACGTAATTCCACCTTCAATTGCTTCAGCCAAAGTCTTTTCTGGATCAAAAACACGACAATTTGTTGATCCCATGACAAGATATAGTTTTAATGCTTCAGATACATTCATGATTATGTCTCTCCCCGCAAAAAAACTGACTCCACAAATACACGGCAACTAATCGATAGATTGCCCCGCCTAATCAAGAGTCAGTTCTTTTTATTATGAACTAAATATAAGATTCTTTTTTCTGTATGCCCAATGATTGGTTGGGCCGTGTCCTCCACCAATTCCTAATTGGTCATCGATTGCTGCTTGTATAAATTCCTTCGCTGTACCAACGGCTTCATGCACGTTTTTTCCTTTGCTTAGTTCAGCCGTAATGGCTGCGGCAAATGTACAGCCAGTTCCATGAGTATGCTTTGTTTCTCTTCGTATACCCTCAAATGATTCAAAGCTGTTTCCATCATATAAAAGGTCAATCACAACTTCTCCTGTTATATCATGGCCTCCCTTAATCATGACGAACTTGGCACCAAGATTGAACAACTTTTTAGCCGCTTCTTTTTTATCCTCAAGCGTTTGAATTTCCATTCTTGTTAAAACCTCTGCTTCAGGGATATTTGGAGTGATCACTTTAGCCAGAGGTACTAAGGCTGTCAGCAGTGCACTGACTGCTTCTTTTTGCAAAAGCGACTGTCCGCCTTTGGCGATCATAACCGGATCAACTACTATATTCTCCCATCCATAATACTGGATGCGATCAGCAACTAGCTGAATCATCTCAGCATTAAAAAGCATACCTGTTTTAATTGCAGCCGGCTTCAAATCAGTAGCAACCGAATCGATTTGATTCTTTAACGCATCAAGACTAAGCGGATATACCCCTTGTACTCCTAATGTATTTTGGGCCGTTACAGCAGTAATGGCTGACATACCAAACACACCAAGTTCCTGAAAAGTTTTTAGATCCGCTTGAATACCAGCTCCTCCTCCAGAGTCAGATCCGGCAATTGTAAGCGCTCGAGACACTTTCATGTTTCTCCCTCTCCCTACTACCCAACGTAGCGGTGATAAATCTTCTTCGCTTCCGATATATCCTTTGTTCCGTGAATTAAGGCACGCCCATCTTTAAACAGAACGATTCTATGCTCCCCAAATGTAAATGACATTAAAAACGGATTTTCTAAAAATGCATCTGCAAGCGGCTTTACACGTTCAGCCACTTGTGCAAATGAAAATTGTTTTGTCTCACTTGGTCTGATTTGTACAGTATCTCTTCCACATAGAACGGCAGCCTTTGTTTCCATTTCAGCTGTTAAGTAAGGATATACTGGATTTGTTCCACATGTCGGGCAAGCATTATTTTTTAGACGGTCCATGTTGATTGATGAATATTGATTTTTCCATAAGTCAAAGGAAACAAGCTTACCACGTCTATTTTCTTCATCTCCCACAAGAAGTTTTAGCGCTTCTGATGTTTGATGTGAAGCCACCATACTTACGATTGGTGAAATAACCCCCACCGTATCACATGTCATTCCATCAAACGGGATATGTTTTAATAAGCAGTGCAAGCATGGTGTTTCATGTGGAATAATGGTAAAAGTTAATCCATAGCTTCCGACACATCCACCATAAATCCATGGAATCTCATGTTTTAATGCCACATCATTTATCAGTAATCTTGTTTCAAAGTTATCGGTCGCATCAATGATTAGATCGACACCTTCTGCAAGTTCTTCAATATTTGCTGATGTTACATCTTCAACATATGAATGAACTTCTACTTCTGAATTTATTTTTTTCAGATGAAGCTTTGCCGCAACAGCTTTAGGGATGCGATTCTGTGCATCCTCTTCTATATAAAGCTGTTGACGCTGCAAATTGCTCCATTCTACATAATCACGGTCGACGATTGTAAGTTTTCCTATCCCGGCGCGGGCAATCATCTCGGCATTTGCGGTACCCAATGCACCTGCACCAACTACCAGGATATGTTTCTTCCGTATTTGCTCTTGACCTTTTTCCCCGATTGGAGAGAATAGTATTTGTCTAGAATAGCGTTCCATTAAGTCGTAATCATTCCTTCTGTTGGACTACTTGCGATGGCATAGTCTTTTTTAGCTATTCTACCAGCTTCATACCCTAATCTGCCAGCTTCAATAGCCAGCTTCATCGCTACAGCCATTTTCACAGGATCTTTTGCAGCAGAAACAGCTGTATTTAAAAGGACTCCATCAGCACCAAGCTCCATTGCCAATGCAGCATCTGCAGGAGAGCCGATTCCGGCATCAATGATAACAGGCACTTTTGATTGCTCAATAATAAATGATAGATTAAGAGGATTTAATAATCCTTGACCTGAGCCAATCGGTGAAGCACCAGGCATAATTGCATGAACACCTAATTCTTCTAATCTTCTTGCCAGAACCACATCATCTGATGTATACGGTAAAACAATAAATCCTTCTTCTAACAGCATTTCGCTCGCTTTTAATGTCTCAACAGGATCTGGAAGCAATGAACGGTCACAGCCGATCACCTCTACTTTAATCATGTCACATAATCCTGATGCTTTTGCAAGCTTCGCAATTCTCACTGCTTCTTCAGCCGTTTTTGCGCCCGCGGTATTTGGCAACAGTGTATATTTTGATACATCTAACTGTTCAAGGAAATTCGGCTGAGATTCTTCGAAAATATTCATTCGACGAACGGCAAACGTCAAAATCTCCGCTTCTGACTGAGCAACAGCTTCCTTTTGAATTTCGAATGACGGGTATTTTCCTGTCCCCAATAATAATCTTGATTGAAATACTTTATCAGCAATTTTTAACATGTCAATCATCCTCCTCCTACAAAATGAACTAATTCAATTTCATCTCCATGTTGAATGGTTGTTGAATCATATTGATCCTTTACAATAATTTCCCGATTATGTTCTACGATAACCAGACGGTTTTCCAACTGATAAAAAGCTAATAACTGCTGAACTGTCTTAACATCTTCCTTTAGGTCAACCAGCTCTCCATTAAGCTTTATGCTCATACGATCACCTCATTAGACTGTGCTAAATTTCTCGTTACAGAGAATGCTCTCACATAGTTTTCATCTATCTTTTTCTTTAAAATAAAATCCCTTATCATCGTTCCTGTTTTAGGAGCAAGCAGGATTCCGTTTCGGTAATGTCCTGTTGCAAATAGAATATTATCATCTTCAGGATGCACCCCAATATAAGGTTTTCCATCCTCTGACTGTGGCCTTAACCCTGCCCAGGTGCTTATAAGTTGTGCAGAAGATAACCCAGGCACAAGCGGGGAGACCTTTTCAATTAACGCATGAATTCCTCCTAAAGATGGTGTCGTACTCCAGTCATCCTCTACCATCGTGGCACCAACGACAAATCTTCCATCACCTTTGGGAACAATATAGCAATGATCATAAAAAATTGTCTTTTCCAAATGCAAAGTATTACTTTTTACTGCCAGGCATTCTCCTTTAACAGGCTTCATCCTATTTGGTAACCCTAACTGTTTAAAGAAGTAACCGCTCCAAACGCCATTCGCTATAACTACTTTATTACAAGTAAAATCTCCTTGTGGTGTACTGAGTATATAGTCATTGACCGATGCTTTTTTTATGGACTGAACGGGAGCATTCTCGATAAAAGTTGCACCAAGTAAACTAGCTGATTTTGTAAATGCCTCACAAACGTGTGTTGGTGAAACATGACCATCCTCGGGGATATGAAGTGCTCCTTCAATTTCACTTGAAACAGAAGGTTCGTGATTTAAAACTGTTTCCCTTGTGTGCCATTCAAGTGCTTCATGATGTTGTACCGCATTTTTTAAAGCTATGGCTTCTTCTTGAGATAAAGCTACTTTATACATTCCTTTATCAACTAGTTGAATATGAATCTGAGAAAAATTAGAAAGTTCGTCTTGTAATAGATGATATTGTCGTTGACTTTCCTTCGCAAACTGGAAAAAAGCATCATTCTGTTCAAGTTCAGAATTCGCTCCAAGCATTCCTGCTGCAGCACTTGTCGCACCAGATCCCCCTTTATGACGATCCAACACAAGGACAGAGATACCTTCTTTTGCCAATTGGTAGGCAATCGATTGACCAATGATTCCGCCACCAACAATTCCTACATCATAGTGCTTGCTCATTGTATCTCTCCTCTACTACCTTTTTTAATTTCATCAATGCACTCTTGGGGTCTATGCTCTCCATGACATAAGACATAATAGCTACACCATGTACATTTGTTTGGTTTAGTTGATCAATTGTTTCAGGAGTAATTCCTCCTATTGCGATAACCGGTATCGTGACGTTTTTACAAATGTCCTTTAACTGCTCGACACCCCGAGGCAAAAGATCAACTTTACACGTTGTTTCAAAAATATGTCCATATAATAAATAATCTGCGCCTTCATTCTCACATTGAATCGCTTCCTCTAAAGAATGAATCGATCGGCCGATTCTAAATGAAGGCCTGTATTTTCTTACTTCTTGAATCGAAAAGCCATGGCTTGGTAAATGGAGATTAGGTATGTTATGTAAAACAGCCACATCCATTCGATCATTTATGACAAGCTTTTCCTTTGGTACACCTTTGTCCACTAACACAGATAAGAGCTCCATAATGTCTGAAGCTGATTTTGTTTTTTCTCGAATATGGATATAATCAAATTCAGTGTGAATGATTGACAATCTAGATATCAGTTCATCTATGGATTGCTTACCATCTGTTATGACATGGAATTCCAATACGATCACCTAGTTCTTTTATGGCAAATAAAAAAACCACTTTTCCATAGAAAAGTGGTTTTACATACATTTATATATCATGCTGTAATCCACTTCCCTACGCTGGTATGAACCAGATCAGGTTATAAGGGTCTTAAAGAATCACTTTAATCTCAGCCCATTGTATAGGGCTCCCCTAGCGGTTGATTGCCAATATTTATTTGTTATTTACTATTATCATACCAAATGTGTGCGAACTTTCAAGAAATAATTGAATTAAAATAGAGTTTGAGACACTTTGTACTCTATTTTAATGTGAAAGTATATCGTTCCATTGCGCTCCAGACACTATCGACTTAATAATAAATATTCAAAGATTAATCTTTATGAAAAAGCAATCATTATAAAATATACAAAATACATTATCCTACATATATCAGACTAACTCCAACTCCTGTTTAAGTTCATTTACATATTCTCTTGAGCCTGTGACGATGAGGCGGTCACCGAGTTTAAGGTCTGTATCACCGTGAGGTACAATGGAATCTTTTCCTCTGAAAATTCTTACGAAAATGATATCACCTGTAAACGGAAAGTTGCGTAATAAAATATCATCGTATTTTGGATTGTTTAAATTGATTTGGTAAAGAGTTGTTTCTTGGTTTGTTAAAATTCTCATGACACTTGGTGCTTCAATTAAAGCACGCAGTACTGTATTCGTAGATAGTAGTGTTGAGAAGATGTCGATTTCTTCATCTTTTAATTTACTTGCTAAATCTGGTGAACCAACACTCGCAATTACCCGATTAACTTGTTCTTCTTTTGCATACAGGGCAATCGCAGCATTTTTTTGTTCATCTCCAGTTGCCACAACGATCATATCAACATCAAATGCATTCTGTTCTTTTAAAGCATCAACCTGAAACTCACTTATTTCTTTAATTTCGAATAATGATTCAGCTATTTGCTTATCAATCTTGTCTTGTTGAATATGATAAACCGTTGTTTCATAAAGATCTGGATTTAATTCCCTTGTAACAGGTAATGTCATTTGGTTTGCACCAATAAATGCCACTTTAATTTTTGTAGGCTCTGCTTCCGTTTTAGGGAACAGCTTTTTAAAGAATATTGGTGTCACAATACTCGTAATAACAGCAACTAAAATCAAGGCTCCTGACATTTGAGAAGTAATGATTTCCATCCTTTCCCCGATTGTCGCTGCTGCAATAACTAATGATAAGGTTGATGTTAACAAGAACCCTGAAGCTAAAGTGGTTTTCATGTCATACCATTTCTTCAAATACAACACGGGTACAATTTTAGAAATGAGTAAAGCGATAAACAATAATGGGATCAAAATGAAAATTTTAGGGTCTTGGAATAATGCCCATATATCTAAATCAACCCCAACCATTACAAAGAAAATCGGAATAAGGAAACCATATCCAAACGAATCAAGTTTTTGAACCATTTCTTTGTTAGGAGATAGGAGTGATACTAATACCCCCGCTAAAAAGGCTCCAAGGATATTTTCTGCCCCTATAGTCTCTGAGATTGCCACTAATAAAATGATTAAAGTAAAAACAGCACGAGTCCCAATTTGAATGGTTCCCTTTGACATTGTTTCAATGAACGACCGATTCATAAACGTTTTTCCTAAGAAGTAGAGCGCAACACCTGCTCCAAACAGAATGAGTAGCAGCCATGTATTGCTTTCTCCTCCTCCATATATAGAGGCAAAAACAGCAAGTAAAATCATCGTTACTAAATCAGCAATAACAGCGACCAGCAAAATAATTTGACCGATGTTGGATTTCATAATGCCGGCATCCTTTAAAGTAGGAACAACAACACCAAGCGAAATGGTTGAAATGATCAATGTCATGAGGAAGGCATTGTCCATTAAACCGATCCATACAAATATGTAAGAAAGTAATAATGATAGGGCAAATATCCCCACAAAAATAACTGTTGAAACTAAGAATGTATTTGGAGCATTTTTCCCTGAAGGAAGCTTTTCTTTCTTCTTCCCTCCCGCAAATGCTGTAAAGTCGATTTCAAGTCCACTAAGAAACATAAGAAAGATAAAGCCAAGCATTGACAATGTCTCCAACCACATATCCTCGTGAACAATATTGAAGCCGCTTTTTCCAATAAATAACCCGATGATAATCTCAGCTACCACAACAGGCATAAAATTCAATTTTAAACGGTGGAGTAAAATTGGGGTTAAAAAGGCTGCGAGAATAACAATAACTAATGAAGTTACAGAAGCTCCGTGCATCCTATCCCTCCTTTTTATTTTTTTCATAATTGAAATGGTTGAATGCAGAAATGAAGATAATCGTATGTCACTGCATTCAACCTCATCATTTTTCTCTTTAGATAATTCTAGTTCCTATCATATACAAATTTAATTTTTAATTGTATTAATATGCTTGCTTGTTATTAAATCAAATATTGCATAAACAATGTTGCCATTCCAAAATAAATTAAAATGCTAATAATATCATTAATCGTTGTAATAAAAGGTCCTGATGCAACAGCAGGGTCAACCTTTAGTTTGTGCATGATTAGCGGAATGAATGCTCCTGAAATGGTCGCAACTGTTAATGTAGCCAAAATAGACACACCTACTAATATTCCCAGAAAAAGCGTCCCCTTCCAAATAAAGACAGTGAGAGCAACAACAATTCCACATATTGTTCCTGTAATGAGTCCAGTTCCAGCTTCCTTGAATACCATTTTGCTTAAACTTTGATTTTCTGTATCTCCTAATGAAATTCTTCTAACAGCGACCGCTAATGCCTGTGTCCCAGTGTTACCGGCCATTCCCGCAATTAACGGAATAAAGACAGCTAAAATGGCAACTTTGTCTAAAGTTTCTTCAAAGCGTCCGATTAAACTTGCCGTAAACATTCCTAAGAATAATAAGATAATAAGCCATGGCAGTCTCTTTTTAGCTGCTGAAAACGGATTTCGATCTGTTGATCCAACATCGGAAACAGCGGCTAATTTTGAATAGTCATCACTAGCCTCTTCATCAATAACATCAACGATATCATCAACTGTGATAATTCCTAATAAATGACCTTGAAAATCAACAACTGGAAGAGCTAAAAAGTTATAGTCCTTCATTTTTCTTGCGACTTCTTCTTGATCCTCAGCAACACTTACAGAATATACCCTCTCGCTCATAATCTCTGAAATCATTGTATCTGAATCACTTATAATTAGATCTCTTAACGAAATAACTCCTGCCAGCTTCTCATCTTCATCAATGACAAACACATAATAAATGGTTTCTGCATTCGGTGCTTCCTGCTTCAATATTTGCATGGCAGAGTGAACGGTTTGATGGGCATGAATGGAGATATACTCAGTCGTCATAATACTACCTGCAGTATATTCTTCATAATGAAGCAACTCACGAATTTCTTCAGCTGCATCATCATCCATAATCGTTAAATAGCTTGCAACCTGATCTTTATTTAATTCATTCAATACGTCGACTGCATCATCCGCATACATCTGGGCAAGCATCTGTGCCGCAAATGTGGGATCCATTTCAGATAAATAGGTTTCATATTGACCGTCTTCATCCTCAATGTTTTCAAACAATGCAGCCATTTCTTCAGGAGAAAGATATTGATATACTGTATTTCGTTGGTCAAGATCAAGTTTAATAAATACATTTGCTTGGTCATATGGATGTTGCTCTAAAAAAATGGACCGGAATTCATCCATATTTTTATCTGACAAACTTGTTAGAAGTGCTTCCACTTCATGTTCTGCCTGTTCTTTTATTTCTGACATAAGTTGTTCCTCCTCTCTTCTGGATCGATTGGATCGTTTATATTTATATGGAAAAATATTTTATGCGTTCGACAAAAACTTATATCCTTCTACATATTGTGCTTCTGTCCATAATAACTATAATATTCTATATACAAATGATGAATCAATAAGTTGACGACTATTTACACAAATGAAACATTTCTGAAAAGTTGAATGACCTGCAACATAACAAAAAACAAAATAAATTGTACATTCCACATCTTTTTAAAAAGGATTCTTTGCAAATCGTTCACAATCCTTTAAGATTGTACATGATACAATGAAGATGGACTGTTTTTCAAGTTAAAAGATTTTAGAAAGGGATCGGCTATGACAAATGATAAATCCCCTCAACAACAAATAGATTATACGTTAATTTTTATATTGTTTTTATTAGCGATTGTCAGTTCAGTCGCAATTAATAGTGCTGAATCAACATTACCAGCAACCCTGCAAAGCATCAATTTTTCGATGAAACAAATTCAGTGGTACATTATTGGTGCAGTTGCCATTGCAGTAACAATGCTCATTGACTATGATCGGTTTAGACAGCTTGCTTGGTATTTATATGGTTTTGGCTTTTTACTATTACTTGGTTTAGAAATATTACCGGAAGGAATCGTTCAAACCATTAAAGGAGCAACAGCCTGGTATAAACTTGGACCATTTGGTAATTTTCAGCCATCAGAGTTAATGAAAATTATCATTATTATCGTCTTGAGTAAGGTCGTTGCTGACCACCGAGAGAAGTATCCGCAAAATACAACAGCAGATGACTTTCTTCTTATCGGAAAAGTAGCTGCTGTTGCCGGCCCTCCTATACTATTGTTAATTAGACAACCCGATATGGGGATGACAATGGTATTTTGTGTAATTATTGCTTCTTTACTGCTTATCTCAGGCATTAAGTGGCGTATTATTCTGCCGGCTGTTATTACGTTTGTAGTAGGTGTTGGTACATTTCTTATTCTATTTTTTAAATACCCTGATATCCTTTTAAAATACATTCTAGGTGGTCAATCTTATCAATTGGACCGATTTTATGGTTGGTTAAATCCTTATGAATATTCAGGAGAACAAGGTTTCCAGCTTGTAAAATCACTCCTCGCTATCGGATCAGGAGAACTACATGGAAAAGGGTATAATAATTTAGAAGTTTATTTACCTGAGGCCCATACTGACTTTATCTTTGCGATTATTTCTGAGCAATTTGGATTTATTGGCGGCAGTATCGTTGTATCGTTATTCTTTTTACTTATCTACAGAATGATTCACATTTCTCTGGAAAGTAATGATCCATTTGGCAGCTATTTATGTACCGGTGTTATCGGTATGATTACATTCCAAGTATTCCAAAACATCGGCATGACAATCGGACTTCTTCCGATTACCGGCTTACCATTACCATTTGTTAGCTACGGCGGTAGCTCACTGGCAACATATATGGTCGCAATCGGTATTGTTTTAAATGTCAGGTCTCGTACAAGAAAATACATGTTTGATTAAGACAAGTGGTACTCTATTTCTAGAGTACCCTTTTTATTACTAGCAAAACAAAGATATGAGGTGTCTACATATGAAAATCGATGTAATCGGTGATATACACGGATGTTATGCAGAGTTTGAAGAGTTAACGAAGAAATTGGGATATGATTGGGAATGTGGTATGCCTGTTCATCCTGAAGGACGTAAGCTCTCTTTTGTGGGAGATTTAACAGATCGTGGGCCAAATTCTATTAAGGTTATTCATATGGTTTACAAGCTTGTAAAAGAAAATCATGCCCACTACTCACCTGGTAATCACTGTAATAAGCTTTATCGATTCTTTTTAGGTAATAAAGTTCAAATCACTCATGGACTTGAAACCACTGTTGCAGAATATGAACAGTTAGCAACCGATGAGCAAGCTGATGTGAAAGCAAAATTCATGTGGTTATATGAATCTTCTCATTTATATCAAATTCTCGATAATGGCAAATTGATTGTTGCCCACGCAGGCATTCGTGAAGATTATATAGGAAAGAACACCAATGCTGTCAAAACCTTTGTGTTATATGGAGATATCACCGGTAAGAAAAACCCGGATGGAACGCCTTTACGCCGCGATTGGGCTCAGCATTACCAAGGGAAACCAATGATTGTATATGGCCATACACCAATTAAAGAACCCAGACGGGTAAATCGTACAATTAATATCGATACAGGAGCCGTTTTTGGTAATAAACTCACCGCCTTCCGTTACCCGGAAGAAGAACTTATTTCCGTCCCATCCAGCCTGCCATATGATGAAACAAGATTCAGGGAAAAATAATGGAAGTTCAATTCACTATCAAAGGCCCTACTAATGATATAGTAGGGCTAACTAAGTAATTCTCTCATATCCTCAGGCATTTCCGCCTCAAATGTTAATTGCTTTTCTAACAAAGGATGCCAAAATGACAGCTGTGAACTATGAAGGGCCTGTCTTTTGATCTCGTATTCATTTCCACCGTATAATTGATCTCCACATAAGGGGTGCCCGAGTGAAGACATGTGCACTCGGATTTGATGAGTTCTGCCTGTTTCAAGGACCAGCTCTACAAGCGTTTTATCCTCCAGTCGTTGAATGACCTCATAATGAGTAACTGCCACCTGTCCATCTTCACAAACTTCTCTCTCGATAATACTATCTTTTTTTCGGCCAATCGGAGCTGTTATCGTTCCCTTATCCAGAGTCAATACACCATGCACGACCGCTTTGTACGTTCGATGGATTTGCTTGGTTTTTTGTTGAGTAGAAAATAAAGAGTGAGCAAATCGGTGTTTCGCAACAAGCATAAGTCCTGATGTATCTTTATCTAATCGATTCACAATGTGAACGGTCGAAGGTATATGATGTTTTTCATAATAATCAATCAATCCGTTCGCCAATGTTCCTATTGTATGCTCCCGGGACGGGATAGACGGGACATATGGCGGTTTATTAATCACTAAACAATGTTGATCTTCATAAACAATGTTAAATGGTACTTTGTCTGCCTGTAAGCCTGGGCCTCGTTCTTCCTCGGGAAAAATGATTGTTAGGACATCTCCTTCTTTTACCTTATACCTAACAGTCACATGGTTAGAGTTAACTAATATGTCGCCGCCATTAAATTTTATATCTGTTAAAGCACGCTTAGAGATTTGCTTTGCTTTCACAAAGTCAAAGATGAGCATACCATCTTCTTCCTTGCGAATGGTCCACTTCAGATGAAACGCTCTGTCCATTATCTTTCTGTATTTCCCACAAATGAATCTCGTACACGATTCCAAAATGGAAATGGCTTAAATCGTGCAAATCGGACATTTTCATGAGCCACTCTACATTGAATGGACTTTACATCTTTATGCAGCAAGGTGAGATGGTCAATCGTAACCTGAAAATCAACATCATTTACCGGCTTCAGCATACATGTATGGTGCTCAGGTAAAATTAATGGTGATCCAATTGTTCGAAAGACTCTGTTATTTATAGATGCCATTTCCGCCAATTGAATCGCCCGTAAAGAAGGATGTAAAATTGCTCCACCAAGCGCTTTATTATAAGCGGTACTTCCTGACGGTGTTGATATACATAATCCGTCACCTCTAAAGGTTTCAAACATTTGGCCTTTAATTTCAACGTTCATAACCAATGTTCCTTCAATACTTTTCACCGTACATTCATTGAGGGCCAAATACCTTGCCTCCCTGCCACCATCATTATGACGGACAATAACCTCTAAGATTGGATATTCAACAACCTGGTAAGGTGTTTTTGCTATGGCAATCACAAGCTTTTCAATTTCCTCAGGTACCCAATCAGCATAAAATCCTAAGTGACCGGTATGTACTCCAATAAAGGCGGTTTTGTCCAGTCTACTTTTGTAGCGATGAAATGCATATAATAGCGTTCCATCCCCTCCAACTGAAATCACGATATCCGGACATTCTTCATCATATTCCAGCTGAAAATCAAGTAAATAGGTTTTCATTTTTTGCATAATTGAGTTTGAAATTGGATCACCCTTTGATGAAATGGCAAATTTCATAGATACTACCCCTTTATTGTTTATTTTCATAATAAGGCTAGTTCAGCTTATTTTTTATCGGTCTTCCTTGAGAAAATAGCTTGGGCTTCTTGGATTTCTCCTCTTATCTGGGACATTTCTTCATCTAGTGAGTAAGCAGCTTCAGCAGCTCGTTTTAAGCGGACTTTGATGTTGTCCGGTATGTTTCCACTGTATTTATAATTTAATGAGTGTTCAATCGTTGCCCAAAAGTTCATTGATAACGTACGAATCTGAATTTCAACCAGCAGCTTCTTTTCACCTGCAATAGTTTGTACCGGGTATCTTGCAACAAGGTGATACGATCTGTAACCACTGTCTTTTTGATTTGTAATATAGTCTCGTTCCTCAATGATTTCGAGGTCGTTTCGATTTTTCAACATATTTACAACAAATCGAATATCATCAACAAACTGACACATCATCCTTACCCCTGCGATATCTTGAAGACCTTCTTCCAAATCTTCCATTGCTATATTTTTCCGCTTAGCTTTATCTAAAATACTAGCAATAGGCTTCACTCGCCCAGTAACAAACTCGATCGGAGAATTCGAATGTTCCAGCTCATATTGTGACCGAATGCCTCTTAACTTAACCTTTAATTCCTCCACTGCCTGGTTATAAGGAGCCAAAAAGGCTTTCCATTGTTGACCTTCCATCTATGTATCCCCCTAACACAACCGCCTGTTGTCCACTACATTTTAAGATAGAGAAAAAAGTTCTACTACCTTGCTCTCCATTTCATCTCCGTAATTTGCATTATCTTTAATATTTTCTAATAGATAACGTAATTCATCTGTTAAATTTTCGAGCTCAATCTGCTTGCCATTCAATTTCATAGCAACTTTATACTCTTTATCCAACGCTTCTTTTAAATGCGGCCAAATTTGATAAGGAAGACTTGCATAGACAAACTCATCTTCTGATTCCAATATATAAATAAAAGCCAATTGATCAGAATCAACAAGCATCTGTCCTTGTGCCTTTACATCACTTTGTTCCAATCCGGATGAAATTTCTGCCGGCTCCAAAATTAATACATGATCTTCTACTTTTGCTTCGACTAATTCAATTCTAGTATTCATACGAATCTCCTTCCATTACAATCCAAGATTATTTTACCATATTAAAAAGTTACATGATAACATTGCAGACTATTTAAATTCGAGAGATAATAAGAAATGCGGAAGCACCTGTTTAAGGTAATGGCTTTCGTTGAAACTCTGATTAGTGAGGTCAAACCGATATGTCACAGGAAATAGAAATTGAATTTAAAAACCTATTAACTCGCAATGAGTTTAAGAACATAAAAGAAGTATTTCAGTTGAAGGATGAACAATTTTTTCTTCAGGAAAATCATTATTTTGACACCCCACAGTTTTCATTAAAAGATCTTGGATCTGCTCTTCGAATTCGAAAGAAACAGAATCAATTTGTCATGACATTAAAGGAGCCTGCACAAGTTGGCATACTGGAGACTCATCAAATCGTTACAAAAAAAGCAGCCCAACAGATGATGGAAACTGGGATTCTCGAGGATGGACAAATTACTGAGAGATTAACGAGCCTTGGAATTAATAAAGCGGACATGACCTATTTTGGTACTTTATCCACATTACGGGCAGAAATAAATTATAAAAATGGTTTACTTGTGATCGATCACAGCCGATATTTAAATATAGAGGACTTTGAACTTGAATATGAAGTAAAAGATGAACAAGAAGGTAAAAATGTTTTCCATAATCTTTTAGAAGAACTAAATATACCAATTCGCGAAACGAAAAATAAAATTCGCCGTTTTTATGAGCAAAAATATAGTGAGATGAGGTAAGACTTTTGGATATTAAAATGCAATATTACAAAACCATGCTTGAACTGCAGGCACTTCAAAGCTTTAATCAATCTGCTAATCAGTCAAGTAATTCCACTTTTGAAACGAATTTTCAAGAACTACTAAAATCTTTCTTATCAGTCGGTACTAGCAGTAATAATGAAACAGTCCAACAGAATGTTACACCAACACTATCATCTTTGCCAATATCTTCGTTGATGAGTTCACCTGTTGTTGATCAATTGACTTCTACTAGTCAATCGGACACTCCTTTACAGGCAAACTCAATTGATGAAATCATTAATAAAGCAGCCGAAAAGTATGGTGTAGATGAGAAGTTAATTCGTGCTGTCATTAAACAGGAATCCGGTTTTAACCCGACTGCCAAAAGCCATGCCGGAGCAATGGGTTTGATGCAGCTAATGCCTGCAACTGCAAGATCTCTTGGAGTTGATAATCCGTTAGATGCCGCCCAAAATGTTGACGGAGGAACAAAATATTTAAAACAAATGCTATCACGATACAATGGAGATGTTTCCCTCGCTTTAGCAGCATATAATGCGGGACCAGGAAACGTAGACAAATATGGCGGTATTCCTCCATTTAAAGAAACACAAAACTATGTAAGAAAAATCACGTCAACTTATCAGGTGTAAAGTAAACTTTTTAAAGACCATCTTCTTGATGGTCTTTTTTTAAACTGATAAGATAGTATATAATTTGTACTTAGTTTTAGTGTCTAGCTCCAGGCGCCATCGGCTCGAGGTCATAAGGCGATTGGCAGGCGCCTTGCGCTTTTCTTCTTCCACATACAATAATGGTAAATATAACATTTGAGAGCGGTTTGTTTGAGATATGAAAGAACGCTTGTTAAAATGAATTTACATCAAAACAAAAAACTACCTAAGATTCAATTTTAACGTAACTTGTTATTTAGCATATCGAAAAGGAGAAATCAACATGACGAATCAACATTTAACACCTTATGAAGCGATCGGAGAAGAAACACTTTCGCAGCTTGTTGATACCTTTTATTCTCATGTTCAGAATCACCCGTTACTGGCTCCCATATTTCCAGATGATCTCACGGAAACAGCACGTAAGCAAAAGCAATTTCTGACACAATACTTAGGTGGACCACAACTTTATACAGAAGAACATGGGCATCCGATGTTAAGAGCAAGACATCTGCCCTTTGAAATCACACCTTCCAGAGCAAATGCTTGGATAAGCTGTATGCAAACCGCTATGAAAGAAACAGGCTTAGAAGGGGAAATAGCGGATTTTCTCCTTCATCGATTACAGCTAACAGCACATCATATGGTCAACACAATTGAACCGGAAGAAGAAAGCAATCAGAAAGAAGGCACAAACAATGAAGGAACATCATGAGAAACAGAACGTATCCCTCTTCTTCTCCCATTGTCATGGGCATCCTGATAAACCAATTGAGATTTATATGTTTGTTGATCCTCTATGCCCCGAATGTTGGGCATTGGAACCAATTATAAAAAAGTTACAAATCGAGTACGGACGGCTTTTCACCCTTAAATACATCATTAGCGGACGTCTCGCTACATTGAATATTACAAAAAGAAAAAGCCCTGAAAAGCTCGCTCAGGCTTGGGAAAAAACTGCATGTCGTACAGGCATGTCTTGTGACGGTAAAGTATGGATGGAAAATCCATTATCAACTCCGTATCGGGCATCACTGGCAATAAAATCCGCTGAATTGCAAGGTAGAAAAGCAGGACTTCGCTATTTACGAAAATTGCAGGAATTATTATTTATTGAAAGTCAAAATGTATCAGATGAAGAAATTTTAGTAGATATTGCCAATAACGTAGGACTGGATGTAACTGAATTTCGGAAGGACCTCCATTCTGAGAGTGCTGCAAAAGCATTACAATGTGATCTTAAAATCACATCAGAAATGGATATCCAGGAAATCCCCACACTCGCCTTTTTTAGCGAAGAAGTTGAGCAGGAAGGATTAAAAATAACCGGCATTTATTCTTATGAAATGTATGTAGAGCTTTTAGAAGAAATGGTTGGTGACGTGATTAAACCTTCCCATACACCTCCATTGGAAATATTCTTACAGCATTATCGATTTGTTGCATCAGTTGAGATTGCAACCGTTTATAATATGACCATAACTGAAGTAGAAAAAGAGCTTAAAAAGCTGGTTCTTTCCCAAAAAGTTGAAAAGATTCAAGCGAAACACGGAACATTTTGGAGATATACAGGAACCAAATAAAGGGATTGGGGGATTGACTATAGTCAATCTCTTTTTTATGAATAAGAAAGTAAAGAACTTTCACTTCCAAAATAAAAAGACCCTATACAAAGTAAAGGGTCTCTTTTATATGTCTTAACGACAACAAAGGGGATGGGAGAAATTTTTCACGGTCAAACAAAGGGGTAAATGTTTGTTTGTGATTAATTTCACATCTATAATATATCAAAATGTGTCGACATTTGACAAGTAAGATAGCTCCTTTTCACAAAAAATTCACATTCCAATGAGGTTTAGTTGCACTTCTCGATGACTTAACCTGTCTCAATTTTCATGGATAATTGGTTCACTGATAACATATAAAATACTAAGAATTAATTCTAAGGGGGATTACTCATGAAAGGTAGCTGGATCCTGCTTCTCACCTTAATAACAATCGTTTTAATCATTATTAACTTATTAGCATTTATGGACATTTTCCCGCTATATATTACCTCTCCTCTACTATTTATTGCTATTTTTACAACTCTTTATTTTATTAACCATCGAAAAACATTTAAAGGATTTTAAAGAATTAATATGTTATAACCCAAAAAGGAATGTGCAATTGCACATTCCTCTTTCATTTTAACTATTCACTTTCGCTAATAACTCTTCCATTTCATTTAATTTTTCTTCAAATACTTTGCAAGCTTCTTCGATCGGTGCAGATGAAGTCATATCAACACCTGCTTTTTTAAGAACTTCAATTGGATAATCAGAGCTTCCTGCTTTTAAAAATTCTACATAACGGTCTACAGCAGGCTGACCTTCCTCTAGAATTTGGTTGCTCAATGCTGTTGCAGCACTATAACCTGTTGCATATTGATAAACATAGTAATTGTAATAGAAATGAGGAATTCTCGACCATTCCAATCCGATTTCTTCATCAACTACAATATCTTCACCAAAGTATTTTTTGTTTAAGTCATAATAGGTTTTTGTTAATAATTCAGGTGTTAACGGCTCTCCATCCTGTGCTTTTTGATGAATGATATGTTCAAATTCAGCAAACATGGTTTGACGGAAAACAGTTCCTCTAAATCCTTCAAGGAAATGATTTAGTAAATATAACCGTTTCTTTTCGTCATCAATTGTATTTAACAGGTAATGATTTAACAGTGCTTCATTACAAGTTGAAGCTACTTCTGCAACGAAAATAGAGTAGTTTCCATAAGGATATGGTTGAGACTTGCGTGTGTAATAGCTGTGTACAGAATGTCCGAACTCATGAGCAAGTGTAAATAAATTGTTAACATTATCCTGCCAGTTCATTAAAATGTATGGATTTGTTCCATATGTACCTGAAGAATAGGCACCACTGCGTTTTCCCTTATTTTCATGAACATCAACCCAACGATTTTCAAAGCCTTCTTCAAGTATAGAAATGTAATCTTCTCCTAATGGCTCAAGACCTTTTAAGATATAGTCTTTTGCTTCGTCATAGGTTACTTCCATTTTCACATCTTTGATGAGAGGTGTATACAGATCATACATATGAACTTCATCAAGCTTCAGTACTTCTTTACGAAGCTTCACATACCGTTGAAGCAAATCCAAATGATCATGAATCGTATTCACTAAATTATCGTAGACTTCCTCAGGAATATTGTCACTGCTTAGTGCTGCCTGCCTAGCAGAATCATAATTTCTTACCTTTGCACTAAAATTGTCTTTTTTTACTGTCCCACTTAAAGTACTGGCAAAAGTGTTTTTGAATTCATCATATTTTCCATATACTGCTTTAAATGCCTCTTCACGTACTCTGCGATCTTCGCTTTCTAAAAAGCGGATATATCGGCCATGTGTGATTTCTACCTCTTCCCCGTTTTCATCCTTAATTGTCGGGAAAGTTAAGTCAGCATTGTTCAGCATACCAAATGTATTGCTTGAAGAATCCAAGACCTCTGAAGCTTCAGCCAATAGTTCTTCCTTTTCAGCTGAAAGAACATGTGGACGCTGACGATTAATTTCGTCTAAAGCATGCTCATATAGTTTCAGCTCTTCTTTTTCACCTAAAAATTGCTTAATTTTCGCTTCATCAATTGATAGAATTTCCGGTACAATATATGAGCTAATACTTGAAGCCTGTGTGTATAAATTTCTGGCACGATCATTTAGTGCCTGGTACTTTGAGTTTGTTGTGTCCTGATCATACCTCATATGTGCATATGTATACAGTTTTCCTAAGCGCTCCATTACTTCGTCTTGATAGAAAAGAGCTTCATGAAGTGATGCTGCACTGTCCCCTAGTTTTCCTTTAAACTCGGCTAATTTAGGTAGTGCTTGTTGGACTTCATTATATTCTTTCTCCCAGGCATCATCTGTAGAAAAAATATCCTCTAATCTCCATGTATCATCTACTTTGATGTCACTTCTAGATGGTAACTTTTTTACTGCTGCTTGTTCCGACATATCATTTCCCCCTTTAACGTTAACAGCTAATGCGGAGCTTGGGCTCATTGAACCCATAAGTGTAAAAGCTGTTAGAAGAGATAACAGTTTGCTTATGTTCATATCCAACCCTCCCGAAGATCATTCTCCGCATGAGCCAATTAAAAATCATTCCTTATATAATCGAAAGGATTTTCTGTTGGATATGACTCCTTACTATCTCTATCTTCACCCCGCATTGCTTCTTTTGTCAAATAGTAAGTAGCTGCCCCAACACCTAACATCGAAGCCACCATTAAAACAGGATTACTTTTTCTCTTCATATTAAACATATGTTCACCTCTTTATGTTAATATCTCCCTTTTAATTTGTTCAAAAAATAAATTACTATTCACTGTCGTATTTATATTGATCCTATTATTTTTACATCTTCCTTGAACAGCTCTTCCATTTGGTTTGTCCACCTTATTTCTTTTATCTTCTTCAATCGATCCTTTCCTTCGAAAACCACAACTGCCAAGTCTGCAAGCTTCATGAGATATGTATCAATTGCTGAAATAAAGGACACTTGCTTTATTAAAGAACGAGATGTAATGGAGCCTTCATTCATTCTCATTGAGATGGCATGGTAAACATCATGTGTACGAAATGAACCATTTAACGAGATAGCATGAATAAACAAGAGGATCCATCCCTGCCACACATAGACAGGAGATTCAAAAATATAATTATTGGCCAAAGGAAGAAATGCATAGGAAGGTAAATATGAAAGTGGCAGATGAACGGTTTGATATAGATATTGTTGGAGTTTTGACGATTGTTTAGATTGAAAACCCGGTGCTTTAAGACGAAAACTTCTAACCTTACGAATCCACTCCTTATGCAAATTCTCTTTTTTATAAGGTTGAAGTTTCATGACATCATGAACGGAGCTTGAGGGTAAAGGGTAATGTTTATGTTCAGAAATAACTGTTCGTGAGGAAAATGGAAGAAGATGATATAACACAATCATTGCCCTTGAATTAGGGCAATACGAAAATAGATATGGCGCTGAGTTTTCTTTTTTTAAGATAAAATTCCATTGAAAAGGAGATAGACGATAGGACTGTGATGCTACTCTTGTTAGAGTTTTGGCACCTAAGATCCATAGATAGGAGATTCCTTCCTGGTGATATAGTTGTGATCTTTTTCTCAAAATTCTCGTATCAATTGTTGAGCATTGATATTCAATCGCAATTTTATTTTGATTATATTCAATGAATAAATCCGGGCGCTGCATTGTTTCTTGTAGATAAGGTTCGAGTTGTACAGATTCAACCCCTTTCTGACTAGTAAACCAATGATACAAATCATGTTTTCCCCTCATATGATAGTCACTTTCATGACTTCCTTTGACGGTGGGGCATTCCCCATATTTTTTGTGTGCAAAATGTGCAGCGATAATAGAGCCAATTTTCAAATCTACTTCTTGCTTACATGTTGGACAGTTGAAGTTCCTTTTTTCCCTGAGCTTCATTAATCTCTGTCTTGACCACTTTTTTTCTGCAACATTAACCATCAATCCTTCTTGATCAATCGCGACAAACACCTGCTTCCCCTCCCTTTTCTATCCATTATCCATATGAAGGGGATTTTGACAAATTGCGAAAAGTTAATTTTTGAAAAGAAAAACAACCAATTTCCACTGGTTGTTTGAACTTTTGTGTTAAAGCAATGGTGACATAAGCCTTGCCCCGGATTCAAAAAGTTTTACCGGAAGCGACCGCTTCGAAAACTGTTCTAAATTAATCTCTCTGGAATGATTAATATCATTTATATATGCGTCTACTAACTTTTGTGTACTACCCGTCCGGTATAAAAAGGCGTTCACTTCAAAATTCAAATGAAAGCTTCTCATGTCCATGTTGGCTGTCCCAATGGAAGCTAGTTCATAATCAACAATTATGATTTTACTATGTAAAAATCCTTTTTCATATTCATATACTTTTACTCCTGCCTCTAATAGCTCAGGAAAGTATGATCTTGATGCATAATAAACAATTTTTTTATCCGGTCGCTTTGGTACGAGAAGTCTAACGTCAATTCCACTTAATGCGGCAACCTTTAGTGCCGAGAGAATATCTTCATCAGGTACAAAATAAGGAGAAGCAATCCATATCGACTCTTTTGCAGAGATAATCATTGAAAAAAATAAGTTCTTAATAACATCCCATTTATTATCTGGACCACTTGCAATTAACTGCACCCCTCCCGTTTCCTCTAATGACTCTGTGTTTGGTGCTAAATACAAATGAGGTAACAGTTTTTTATCTGTCATGTAGTACCAGTCTTGTAAAAAAATCATTTGTAATGTTCGAACTGCTTCACCCTTAATCAGTAGATGGGTGTCTCGCCAGTAACCAAAATAGGAATCTTTCCCCAGATATTCATCCCCTACATTCAAGCCCCCAACAAAGCCAACTTCTCCATCAATCACGACGATTTTTCTATGATTTCGAAAATTTATTTTATTGTTAAAGAAGGGAATTTTGACCGGTAAAAACGGAACCATTTCTATACCCGATTTACTTAGTTCTTTAATATATTCTTTAGATAATTTCCAGCAACCAACAGCATCATATAGAAACCTGATCTCCACGCCTTCATTTGCTTTTTCAATCAGAAGGTTCTTTAACCCTTGTCCAACCTCATCATCTCTCACAATGTAATATTCAAGATGAATATGATGCTTTGCTTTCTTAATTTCCTGAAAGATATGTTCAAATGTCTCGATTCCATCTGTTAACACTTTTGTCTTGGTGCTAAATGAAATAGGACTATGTCCTAAACGGTGAGCTAACTTAAACAATAATTGCTGATGATTCCCCATATGCTCAATTTTATCTTGATATGACCTTTGATTTCCCTCTATTTCCAAAAATGCTTTTTCATCTAAAAGAGCTTTTTTTTCAAACAACCGCCTCTTTTTAATATTTCTTCCAAAGAATAAATAAAAAAAGAAACCTACTAGAGGAAATCCCCCTAATACGACGAGCCATGTGATTGTATGAGATGGATGTCTGTTTTCTAAGAAAATGACAATGCAAATAAATATGATGGAAAGTGTAAAAAGGACACTGACAGATCCAACAATCCAATCTCCCCAGAAACTTTTGGTAATTAGGATAATGGAAGCAATAAGTGTGATAAATAGTAGTAATCGGAATGTAAATTTCATCGATTTTCACCTGTCTTATTTTTATTCTTACTTCCCTTCTTTTAATAAAACAAAACCTTTCCGGCTGTTTTTCAAAGTTTGCTGCTTTATAGTTCTCACTATTTTATTACTTAAGAATCCTTTTTAACCCTTAAATAGGAAAATAAAGTGAGACTTCCATCAGTGGGGATTTTATTCTTCCCCCACTGATGGTTAGCCAAACTTATCAGGCTCATAACGCCACATCCTTATGTCTAGCCTGACTTGGACGTCCTGCCTTCGTCGGACTTTTACGGGCAGTTAGTTAACTCTCTCTTATCTTCTTTGCTTCTCCCAAATCTTGAAATAGAAATTTCACTGCACGTTAAGGTGGGATAAAAAACACAGAAAAAACCGATTCATGAATAATCGGTTTTTTCTGCTACTTATAATTTATTAGGAAAAGTGCTTTCTGATAACAGTAAGTGCATGATCTTTTGCAATAATAGAACCATATTCCTCAAGTCGGTGAATGGTCACCCGAGATTCTTGTCCATATTCAAGAAGAATACTTAATGTGTTCTCGATTTCATCATCACTGACCTCGTCATCAAACTCTATAAATAAATAATACTGTTGGTCGAGCGTGTATAAATGATTCGTCATCCCATTCAGTTGCGAATATTTAGACAAGGAAATAATATGTTCAAGATCATTAAATTTTAATACAAACTGAAGCTGTTGTTCCATATCTTCCATGTGATCATCTTGTGAATCACTTGATTTATTAAAATGTTGATCCAATAAGGATTCAATATTTTCATCTACTGGCAGTTCTTTAAGCTTCTCATCAGAAATTGGAAGTTCAAGCTTTTGTCCGTCTTTTGATAATTGGGCCTTTGTCACAATAACTTCTAAACCTTTATCAAGCGCCTGAACTTGAATCCAAAGAGGACCTTCAACCATAAATTCTTCTTCCTCATGGACTTCATCCATCATTTCCCAAAAAAGCTCTTCACTTCGATCACGATTATACCATATTTCATCACGATCAAATCCACGCTCTTCTATATCTAAATACGAAATATAAAACTTTACGGTATTCTCGTTAATACGTTCAATTTCCATTACTCAACCTTCCCTTCTATATAAGATGTTGAAGGGACAACCCCCCTCAGGGTAGTTGTACTTTACTACACTTTACCCAAAATTTCAACTATTTAACCCGGGTAAAGGGAAGTGTCAACATTCTCCTAAAAGAATGATTCACACTAATGTTCAAAACCTTCAATATTGAAAGAATCTTGTACTCCTATTTTATGATAAAAAGTGCTTAAAGGAAATAAAAAAACTCTGAATTTACAAAAACAGTTATTTACCTATATGAATCTTAAAAGCATAACTTAAAAATACAATCATATAATTTGTACGAGCAGTCAAAAAGCTGAAAAGAGGGTTTATTCGATGGAACACGATTTCTTGTTATCACTTCTTATGATCATAGGAATTGATTTAGTCCTTGGTGCAGACAACGCTGTTGTTATTGCTATGGCATGCCGTAACTTACCCGTTGTTCAGCGTAACAAAGCGATTGTATTAGGAACAATGCTTGCAATTGTCATTCGGATCCTCATTACATTAGTTGCCGTGTATTTACTAAAAATACCTTTCCTTCAGCTTATTGGTGGTGTTTTTCTCCTCTATATTGCGTACCAACTTATTGTCGGAAAAGAGGAAGACACGACAAAGATAAGAAGTCATCAATCTTTATGGAAAGCTATTAAAACAATAGTTGTTGCCGATTTATTAATGGGATTTGATAATGTTCTTGCGGTAGCTGGAGCAGCGCAGGGGCATATGTTATTAGTAGCACTAGGACTATTTATTTCCATTCCTATTATCATTTGGGGAAGTAAGATCATCCTTGTCTTACTGACAAAGTATCCATTTTTGATCTATATTGGCGGAGGCTTACTTGCGCTTACATCAGGAAAAATGATTATTGAAGAGCCTAATTTGCAAAATCTGTTTATCTCTTACCCTATGATTGAGCAGAGCATCCCCTATTTAACCGTGTCTTTTATTTTGTTAGCAGGTCTTATTTATCAACAAATTTCTTTAAGAAAAGAATAAACAATCCCCAAATAAACAAAGAGGTATTTCTACAGTATTCAAGAATTTGAATAGAATGTAGAAATAACCTCTTTTTCATATTTAATTAACTAAACGTTGTGCTTCTTGTAATTGATAAGTTCGAACACGGCGAGGAAGGAAACGTCTGATTTCATCCTCATTATAGCCTACCTGCAGTCTTTTTTCGTCAATGATAATAGGACGACGAAGAAGTCCAGGGTTTTCTTGAATCAAAGTATACAGATCTTGCAATGGCATTGTTTCTAAGTTAATATTTAACTTTTGGAAAATCTTAGAACGTGTTGAGATAATTTCATCTGTTCCGTCTTCAGTCATTCGTAGGATTTCTTTAATCTCCTGAATGGATAAAGGTTCGGAAAAAATATTTCTTTCAACGTACGCAATTTCATGTTCCTCTAACCATGCTTTTGCTTTACGACATGAAGTACAACTTGGTGATGTATACAATGTAACCATTGACTTTCACTCCTCTAAATATAGAATGAGTAACATTTATATCTTTCTAAAATTAAAATTAATTTAATTAAGAATCAATAAATTGATTATACTATAAAAAAGTAAGTATGCATATAGCTATTATATTAAAAGTATGACAAAACGATTACAATCTTGAAAAGTCTAGATAGTGTATGTAAACAGTGACTTATTTTGGCTTTTAAAAAAGCCAGCTGTTCCAAAAAAGTCACTGTCTGCATTCTCAATTAAGTCAGCTCATCGAAAATATTTTGATTGTTCTTCTTATCATCCATTGACAGTACTTCATGAACAGGTTGATAGGATTCCCCGTAAAGTTCTTTGTCTTTGAATGTATGAATAAGGGTATATGTTTGTTGCATGGCTTCAAAAATCTTTTCTTCAGATTCATCATTTGGTGCCCAATATAAGATCTCAAGCTTATTTATTTCATTTGTTGCAAGTGAGCGCCTTTCATAACCAATTGATTCAGCATGCTTAAAGCCTTGTTTTTGGTAAAATTTCAAGCGCTTTTCGGAATCAGAATCTTCATAATTAATGGGCTCAACCTCAAGAATGATAGGTTTCTTTTTATCTTTGAGCTTATTTATTAATTTACTCCCTAAGCCTTCTCCCCGAGCATCTTTTGATACGAAGAGATAATCAATAAAAAGAAAATCAGGAAGTTCAGCGTACATTAGGACATGATTTTTCCCTTCATCCTTATGATAGATATCTTTCCTCTCTTGAAGCAATGTTTCCATATGTTTTTTTGATTTCATTTCTTCAATGGGAAAATACTGATTTAATTTCTCATACCAGTTCATTCATCTACTCCTATCACATTTAATAAATTCTCCCATGCTTATGTATACCCTTTTTATGAATTATTAAACATTCTATATTAATAAAAGGCTATTTCTTACATACTAATGGTAAAAATCAGTTCGTTCCATTGCGCTCCAGACACTCACTTTCCGCGGGGAGGAAGCTGAGCCTCCTCGGCTTCGCCTGTGGGGTCTCAGCCTTTCCTCACTTCCCGAAGGAGTCGAGTGTCTTCCGCTCCATTTCACTATAGAGTTATTACTATTTTTTTAAAAAACAATCCTTTCGAAAACACACAAGGAACACACGTTCCCACCTGATTATAACATAATTTCTTCATATGTCCACGTAAAAAAGAGACTACCCGTGGGTAATCTCTTTCACAAAATCATTAAGCATTTTCTTTTTTATATTTTTCAAATTCCGCTTGTGAACACATGACAAAGTGTCCTGGTTTTACTTCTCTGAATTCAACTTCATCACCTGGTTGATAATTATGTTGACTAGGAGAATACGTTCTTCTAACTCGAGTGCGCTCATAATCCGGATCAGGAAGTGGAATTGCTGATAATAAAGATTGTGTGTAAGGGTGAATTGGATTGTTGTAGAGTTCTTCTGCACTAGCCAGTTCCACAAGCTTTCCAAAGTACATAACACCAATACGATCACTTATATATTTCACCATTGATAAATCATGGGCAATAAATAAATATGTTAAGCCTTTTTCTTTTTGAAGCTTTTTCATTAAATTAACAACCTGAGCTTGAATCGATACATCTAGTGCAGAAATTGGTTCATCTGCAATAATGAATTCAGGCTCTACAGCAAGTGCACGAGCGATTCCGATACGTTGACGCTGCCCGCCACTAAATTCATGAGGGTAACGGTTTGCGTGCTCTTTATTTAAACCTACTGTTTCAAGTAATTCAATGACTCTGTCCATTCGTTCTTTTTTCGTTTTTGCAAGACCGTGAATGTCAATACCTTCAGCAATAATATCTGAAACCTTCATTCTTGGGTTTAAAGACGCTTGGGGATCCTGAAAGATCATTTGCATTTTTCGGTTAAATTCTTTTAATTGTGAACGGGACTTTTTCCCATGTACATTTACACCATTGAATAGAACCTCACCGTCAGTAGCATCATATAATCTGATAATTGTTCGGCCGGTTGTAGATTTACCACACCCGGACTCTCCAACTAATCCTAATGTTTCCCCTTTAAAAATATCAAACGAAACATTATCTACTGCTTTTACTTCATTTGCCTTACCAATGTTAAAGTATTGCTTTAAATTTTTAATTTCTAATAACTTTTCTGTTGTTTCCATTTTAGTTCCCCCCTTTTCCATCAGGGAATTGACGCTGACGTCGTTTTACTGCGAGTGGCGGTTCAACCTTCGGCGCATCCGGATGGAGTAACCATGTTGCAGCATAATGTGTATCAGACACTTTAAACATAGGAGGCTGCTCCTCCAGATCAATTTGCATTGCATATTCATTACGAGGTGCAAATGCATCACCCTTAGGCGGGTGTAATAAATCAGGCGGAGTACCTGGAATTGCATATAATTCCTCTTCTTCAGTATCAAGGCTTGGCATTGAACTTATTAATCCCCATGTATATGGATGCTGCGGATTATAGAAAACTTCATCAACAGTTCCAGTTTCAACAATTTTCCCACCATACATCACGGCAACACGATCAGCAACATTTGCCACAACACCTAAATCATGGGTGATAAAAATAATGGATGTATTAATTTTCTTCTGTAATTCCTTCATTAATTCAAGAATTTGAGCTTGAATTGTCACATCTAACGCAGTAGTCGGTTCATCAGCAATCAGAACCTTCGGGTTACACGCAAGAGCAATCGCGATTACGACCCTTTGCCTCATTCCACCGGAAAATTGATGTGGATATTGATTAAAACGATCTTCAGGTTTAGGAATACCTACAAGCTTTAATATATCAATTGCACGTTCCTTCGCAGCTGATTTACTTAGTTTTTGATGTTTAATAATTGGTTCCATAATCTGCTTTCCAATTTTCATTGTTGGATTCAACGAAGTCATTGGATCTTGGAAAATCATCGAGATATCTTTCCCACGAATTTTTTGCATATTTTTATTTGATTCTTTTGCTAGATCTTTACCTTCAAAAAGAATCTCACCTTGTTTAATGTCTGAATTTGCTTCGGGAAGCAAACGCATAATCGCTTTTGTCGTAACTGATTTTCCAGAACCGGATTCACCTACGATTGCTAAAGTCTCCCCTTTAAACAAATCAAAATTAACTCCACGAATTGCCTGCACTTCTCCAGCAAACGTATGGAATGAAATGTGCAAGTCTTTCACTTCTAAGATTTTATCCATTTTCGGGTTCACCTACCTTTTCTAGTCACGCATTTTCGGATCTAAAGCATCGCGCAGTCCATCTGCAATCATATTAAAGCAGATCATAATTAAACTGATAATAATTGCCGGTATGATCATTTGATAAGGGTATAGCTGAAGTACTTTAAACCCGTCATCAATCAGTGTACCTAAAGAAGCCAACGGCGGCTGTAATCCCAGTCCAATGAAGCTTAAAAAGGCTTCGAAGAAAATGGCACTTGGAATAGTAAACATTGTGTTGATGATAATTACACCAGCTAAGTTTGGTAAAAGATGCTTCCAAATAATCTTTCCATTTGACAAACCTAATGTTCTAGCAGCTAAAACATATTCCTGTTGTTTTAATTTCATGACCTGGGCACGGACAACCCTCGCCATTCCAACCCAACCTGTAATGGTTAAGGCGATTGTAATCGATAAAATACCTGGATCCAACACAATAATCATGAGGATAACAACAACAAGGTTTGGAATACCTACTAATATTTCTGTAATCCGTTGCATAACATTATCAGTGCGGCCGCCGACAAATCCGGAAATAGCACCGTATAAAACACCAATAACCATATCAATAACGGCAGCTAATACTGCAATATATAATGATACTTGTGTACCTTTCCATACACGTGTAAATAAATCACGACCAAGACTGTCTGTCCCTAACCAGTAATATTCATCTACATTTTTTTGTTCATAGGCATTATAAACATCGCCATTTTTTCTAGTTAAGTCCCCATCAAATGGTAACCAGCTAATATTCTCTAGCCCCTGAATTCTTGGAGGTAAGTTAGAATGTTTAAGATTTTGTTCGTCAATGCCATACCCGTTTATATGCGGGCCAACAAGAGCCATAATAGTTAATATTGCCAGAACAATTAAGCTTACAATAGCTCCTTTGTTTTTCCTAACGCGTAACCATGCATCCTGCCAATAATTAAGGCTTGGTTTGGAAATCTCTTCGCTTTTCGCTGAATCAATATGAGCGGGTTTAAACAACTCTTTTGAAATTTTCTCATGTGCCATTATTTTTTACCTCCCGCTAAACGAATCCGCGGATCAATGATTCCATACAGTAAATCTACAATTAAGATAACGACAACAAACAGAACCGCGAATAGGATTGTTGTACCCATAATAACCGGGTAGTCGTTTACTGTAATTGACTTCACGAATTGCTCACCTAGTCCCGGAATCCCAAATATCTTTTCAATAACAAGGGAACCGGTCATTAAACTAACAACCAACGGTCCTAAAACAGTTACTACTGGAATTAAAGCATTTCTAAGAGCATGCTTGAAAGCAATTTCAAACCAGCTGGCACCCTTAGCTTTAGCAAGTGTAATGTAATCGGATTCTAAAACCTCTACCATTTCGGTTCTAACAAACCTTGCCGCTGTTGCAATCGGGAACATAGCTAATGCAATTGTAGGCAATACCGTGTATTCCGGGCCTTTCCAGAATGCAACTGGAAACCACCCTAATTTTACAGCAATGTAATATTGCAATAGTCCCGCAAAAACAAATGAAGGGATTGATTTACCAAGTACCGCTAAAAATGTTGCACTATAATCAACCCAAGTATTTTGTCTTAATGCTGAAATGACTCCTAAAATAATACCGAAGATTGTACCGAAAAGAATGGCCTGAAATCCGAGTGTTGCTGATGGACCAATGCTATTCACAAGTATTTCAGTGACACCTACATTATTGAACTGAAAGGAAACACCTAAATCACCTTTAAGCATATTCACCATATAGTTCATATATTGAACCGGTACGGGTTCATCTAAACCATATTTATCTTTCATAATCGTTAGCTGTGTCTCTGACAATTTACTAGCATTTGTAAAAGGTGTACCTGGAATAATTTTCATGAGGAAAAAAGTAAACGTGGCAATTAATAAAAGTGTAATGACCATATAAATAACACGTTGAGTTAAGTATTTCGCCATATGAGTGCACCTCCTAAATAAATTAAATATTCTACAAAGTTCGACAATTTCCCAACAAGGGAAAAGAGAGTATATCGACATTCAATATACTCTCTCTCTTTACATCAATTATCACTATAATCAAAAAGTACTAATAAAATCAATACTTATTTTACTGATGCCCATTTGTAACTATATTCTGGTCCAACTAAGTGGTAAGTAAATCCTTCAACATTCTCATTTACTAACACGTTAGAAGAACGTTGATACATAGGAGCAATCGCAGCATCTTCTTCAAGTAAGATTCTTTCAGCCTCAGCAAGTGCCTCATAACGCTCTACAGGTTTTTGTGCTAACGTTGTTTGAGCGTCTTTTACTAACTGATCATACTTTTCATTAGAGTAATCCATTTTGTTATTTCCTCCGCCTGTTAACCATAGGTCAGAGAAAGTCATTGGGTCTAAGTAGTCAGGACCCCAACCAGCCATTTGAATATCATAATCCTGAGAATTTTCACGATCTAAACGAACGCTGAATGGAACACTTTCAACTTTAAGTGTAAGGCCAGGAAGATTTGTTTCTAATTGATTTTTAACATATTCTGCTACTTTCTTAGCACTTTCAGTATCATCACCTAAGTATCTTACTTCTACTTTATCTGTACCAAGAGCAGCTAAACCTTTTTCCCATGATGCTTTTGCTGCATCTACATCATATGGTAATAATTCATTTCCATTAATTTCACGGAAGTCTTTCCCAGTTTCTTCGTTTTTAACAAATTCACTTGGAACAGCATAGTTTGCAATGATTGAACCATTGTTTAATACACTGTTAACGAAGTCTTCTTTGTTAATTGCTTGTGCAAGAGCTTTACGAATATCCGGATTTTTTAGAGCTTCATTTTCTTTTTGGTTAAATTTCAACCAGAAGATTGTTGGTTCTAACCATTTTACCATTCTTTCATCGCCTTCATATTGAGGAACGATGTCAGAAGAAAGTTTTCCAGTTACATCTGCTTCACCAGTTTCAAAAGCATTTGCAGATGCTTGAGAATCTTTTAATACATTCCATTGAACTGTTTCTAACTTAACTGTTTCTGCATCCCAATAATCTTCATTTTTTGTGTAAGTCCATTCAGATGCAGTGCTTCCACCCCAGTCAGATAAAACGAATGGTCCGTTATAAACTAGGTTTTCCGCAGTTTTCGCGTAATTATCTCCTTGTTCTTCAACAAACTTTTGATTTTGTGGATAGAACGTTGGGAACGCCATTAAGGATTGGAAATATGGAATTGGTCTTTCTAATGTTACTTCAAGTGTTTTCTCATCGATTGCTTTAACACCTAAAGTGTTAAGATCGTATTCTATTTTCTCAGCACCAGCTGCAGTAATTTCAGCTGCTCCTTTAATTTTACCATCCATCATATATGGACCATAAGGTGATGCGTTTGCAGGATCAATTGCACGTTGCCATGCATAAACGAAATCATTCGCTGTAACAGGGTCGCCATTTGACCATTTCGCATCTCTTAATTTGAATGTATAAACTGTACCATCTTCACTAACTTCAGGTTCACCTTCTGCCATACCTTCAACAACTTCTTGGTTAGGATCTAAACGGTATAAACCTTCCATTACGTTATTCATCGTAGTGAAACTAACTGTATCTTGAGCCATTACACTATCCATTGATGGAATTGCCTGTGACTCTAGAGCAGTAATTTTTTGCTCTGCTGTACCTTCATCTCCGCCTGTATCTGTCTCTTTACCAGTATCTCCGCCACCATTACATGCAGCTAAGAACATACTTAGTACAAGCGATAATGCTAAAAGTAGAAAATATTTCGACTTTTTCACAAATTTGACCTCCCTTTATTTTGAACAAGTTTCTTTACACGGATTATTATACAAGTATTCAGTAAATTGTGCATTTATTTTTTTAATAAAATTTACACAAATGCAATAATATTAATGAAATTCGAATAAAAAATAGGTAAAAAGACCTACATAACTCCATTTGAATTTTCTTAATTTTTCACCTAATTTCTTCACAACGCTTTAACGCGTTGAATTGGAAAGGGTTACAAAATCTCACAAACATTTTTTGTAGAAAATGTAGAAATATGACGAATGCTTTTATATAATTTATACATTTGCATCTAATAAATATTTCTACAATAACTTCACTTGTTTTTCCCCTCCCCCTTTCATCTGATATAATAGATGGAATAGTATTTTAACAAGAAAAGAGTGAAAGAAATTGCGTACTAATCGATCTGTTACACTCATTATTGTGTCTTTATGTTTAACAATCTTACTGTCATTTATCATTTACCAAAAATTAACTATTTTATCTTTTATAAATATTTCTTTCTTTTTCGCCTTGGGTTTGTTGTTCATTTCTTTCTTTACAATCACAGTAAAAGGTGGTTTCTTTGACGGTATAACGTACGGCTTTAGAAGAATGTTTGTTTCTAAGGGTAAGGAGCTTTCAAAACAGGAAGTGAATGAAATGACGCCAGTTTCTGAGCTATTAACATTTGATCATTCACCTTTTTTAACTAGTGGATTAGTTATGACAGGAATTGTAGTGATCGGGACAGTTCTTTATTACTACATTTAAAACATTAAAAATTTGCAAATGCATACATGATTTCATATAATTAGAAAAACACGACTTCTTACAGTCAAGAATGGCGGAGGTCTATATCTTTTCTTATACTTTAAAGTATATAAAAAATAATCGGCTATGATGAAGAGTAGTACATATCTGGCGCATTTTTTAGAGAGCCTGTGGTTGGTGCAAACAGGTAATGACCGTTATGGAATGGACTTCTGAGCTTCTGTGCAGAAATTTAGTACGTGCAGACGTAATCTTGCGTTAAAGATCAGAGTGATTTCATTTAAGAAATAATTAGGGTGGCACCGCGGTCCATCGTCCCTATCTTCGGGGCGAGTGGGCCTTTTTTGCGTTTATTTTTATACATTTCAGGAGGGTATTATGAAAACAATTTTTTCAGGAATACAACCAAGTGGTTCCGTTACATTAGGTAATTATATTGGCGCATTAAAACAATTTGTTGATTTACAAGATGAGTACAACTGTTATTTTTGTATTGTTGATCAACATGCAATCACTGTTCCTCAGGATCGTTTAGCTTTAAGGAAAAACATTAGAAGTCTTGCAGCACTCTATCTTGCAGTTGGTTTAGACCCTGAGAAAGTCACTTTATTTATTCAATCCGAGGTTCCTGCCCATGCACAAGCAGGATGGATGTTACAATGTGTTTCTTATATCGGAGAATTAGAAAGAATGACACAATTCAAAGATAAATCACATGGAAAAGAAGCTGTTTCTGCCGGATTACTCACATATCCCCCACTAATGGCGGCAGATATCCTTCTTTATAACACTGACCTTGTACCAGTAGGAGAAGATCAAAAACAACATCTAGAGTTAACCAGAGATTTGGCAGAACGTTTTAATAAAAAATATAACGATGTTCTTACTATCCCTGAGGTGCGTATTCCAAAAGTTGGCGCTCGCATTATGTCACTAGTGGATCCAACAAAAAAAATGAGTAAATCAGACGCGAATCAAAAAGCATTTATCACACTATTAGATGATCCTAAACAAATTGAGAAAAAAATTAAAAGTGCTGTCACAGATTCGGAAGGAATTGTAAAATACGACAAAGAAAACAAGCCTGGAATTTCAAACCTTTTGTCGATTTATTCTATATTAACAAATGAATCGATTGAACAAATCGAAGCAAAATATGAAGGAAAAGGATACGGGGATTTCAAAACAGATGTAGCTGAGGTTGTTGTAAATGCATTAAAACCGATCCAAGATAAGTATTATCAGCTGATGGAGTCAGATGAGTTGGATCAAATCCTTGATAAAGGTGCAGAAAAGGCGAATGCAGTTGCAAGTCGCACATTAAAGAAAATGGAAAATGCCATGGGACTAGGTCGTAAGCGTAAGTAATATGCACTGACTCGCCGGTAGGAGTTACTTCTAAACTCTATTTTGCAGGGTTTCTATATAATTTTGCAAATTTTGCCGCTTTTTTGCAGAATCCTGTTAATTTTTTGCAAGTTTTTATTTTATCTTGCAAATTCCATGATATTTTTGCAAATCCTATTAAACCTAAAAAAAACGATGTGAACCTATCACATCGTTTTTTTACTATGTAGCTTGTCCAAATCAATTAACCTTTGATTCATGCTCCATGTCCCAAAGCTTTTCAAAAAAGGGTTGTCCTTTTATTAGTCGTTCACATAGCTGAATATGCTTTGGAGACCAACCGTTTAATGTTTCTTCATAGAGCTGATTCCATACTTCATCAAATTCTCTTTGCTGAATATCCTCATATTTTGTAGGGTTCCATTCAGTATACCAGTACTTCACTTCAGCAGCATTTTTTGTTGCCAGCAGCTGATCAAGCGCCATAAATAACAATTGCTTTAATTGGCGTTCTTTTCTTGTCAAGCCTCTCATATATTGTGGTGCTAAAGACAAAATATGATATTCCTTGTTTGATTCTTCTTTTATAATTTCTGTTGAATATGATTCAGGCTCAATATCTTTCACCATTTCAAATACCAATTGTTCTTGTCTTGGGATAATTCTGCTTTTTCGAATTGGAATGGTATAGCCAATTGTATCAACTGCTAAAATTCCAATTCCATCTGTCACAACAAAACAATAATCAAGTTGGATTCGCTCATGATTTTTACGAATATAAGCCTTTTGAAAAATATCTTTTAATAGACCAGGTGGTAACTCCGATAAGTTGTTTTCTATGTAGTCGAATAGCATGGAATTTACCTTTAATAGAGGAACCTGATCAAGGAGTTCAACACTGTCATCTTTTCTCCATTCATGAAAATGACAGACATTGTATCCATTCTCTTCACCTTCAAACCAATTTACCCAAACATCATGAAGAAATAACATATAAAAACCCCTCACTTCAGTACCATTTGTCAAACAGTATAGGCAAATTTTAGAGAATTTATTCCAATCTATGAAGATTATGCATTGTTTTTTCAGAAGTTTGAACATGTCCTAACACATTGTATGAAATTAGGCTTTTTTTTATGATATTTTCTTTACATCCGAATACTTTTTCAGTATTTTTTCAGACGGCATACCTAACATCTGCTTTGTTTTCAGTCCTGTCTTATCCATCAATGTTTTTACAATATGATATCCTACAGAATACCCCAGCATATTTGGATAAAATCCAGTTCCATACATGAGCTGGGAAAATTTCGAACTTTCTCTGGTCATCTCTTTATTCGGCAGAATCATTCGTTCATAAAATCTTTCACATTGGTCTGAATCATATAAATTCGTCCAATTCGACACAGCCTGTTCGCCAACCATTTCCCTAACCGCATTTTCTGCCAAACCTTCCATTATCACTGTATCAATTATCGTAAACGTATCTTCAGATTTTGTGACAGCAGCCAGTCGGCAAACATGGTGATATTCGTGTAAAAATAAAGACTCAATATCGTCTTTATGTACGTCTTTAGAAAGAAATAAGAATAATTTATTATGAAAAGCTAAACCAGCTCTTCCCCGGTATTCTCTCTCTATTTTCCGATTGGCTTGATCTATTGGTAACATAAAGATCGGTACATCCGGTCCGTTCCACTCAAGCTTATATCTCTTTGCTAACTTTTTAATATAATGGCCAATTTGCTTTTCTGTCATCTGTTCAATCCATTGATCAATGTTTGCTGGGTGTTTATACATCCCAAATGAATTTAGATAGGAAGCAATTTCTCTTTTATTCATTTCGTTAAAATATGGAATTAATTTTTCACAAATCTTTAGTTGCTGTGGTGTATTCTCTAGCCAATCAATCGTATTGATTAAACTCATTATGAACATCTCCCCCTTCATATGTATTCTATGAATTGAAGGATGAACTGTTCTTGATGGAAGTTACCTATTTGTTAATTTGCCACTATATTATTAATTAAACGATTTCGTAAAAAATAAACCCGACACAACTGTCGGGTTTATAAAAATTAAGCATTATATTTCTTAAAAATAATCGTTGCGTTATGTCCGCCAAATCCTAAAGAGTTACTTAGAGCAGCTCTTACTTCCTGTTTACGGGATTTATTAGGAACATAATCTAGATCACATTCAGGATCTGGAGTTTGCAAATTAATCGTTGGCGGAATGATACCTTCTTTAATCGCCAAAACACTAAAAATAGCCTCAACTCCACCAGCTGCACCTAGAAGATGACCTGTCATTGATTTAGTTGAACTTATCGCTAATTTTTTAGCATGTTCACCAAATACCTCTTTTATTGCCAGTGTTTCAAACTTATCATTGTAAGGGGTACTTGTACCATGAGCGTTAATATAATCAATATCATCAACTGAAAGGCCGCTACCTTCAACTGCCATCCGCATTGCTCTTGATCCACCCTCACCACCTGGTGCTGGTGCTGTTATATGGTAGGCATCACCTGTTGCCCCATATCCTACGATTTCAGCATATATTTTTGCTCCTCGAGCTAAAGCATGCTCCAATTCCTCAAGAACAACAATTCCTGCTCCCTCACCCATAACAAAACCATCACGATCTTGGTCAAATGGGCGGCTAGCTGTTTTAGGATCCGGGTTTGTTGACAATGCTTTATTAGCAGTAAATCCTGCAAATGACATTTCAGTAAGAGGTGCTTCTGCTCCACCTGAAATCATCACATCTGCTTCCCCGCGTTCAATAACACGAAAAGCATCTCCAATTGAGTTTGTTCCTGTTGCACACGCTGTTACTGTACAGGAGTTAAAACCTTTTGCCCCTAAAGCAATTGAAACTTGACCTGTTGCCATATCCGGGATAAGCATTGGGACGAAGAATGGACTTACTCTTCTAGGACCTTTTTCTAGAAGTGTTTTATATTGTTGTTCAAAGGTTTCCATTCCGCCAATACCAGAACCGATCCAAACACCAACACGTGGAGCGATGTCATCTGTGATTTCAAGATTTGCGTCTTTAACAGCCATGAAGGATGCTGCTACTGCATATTGAGTAAAGCGATCCATTTTTCTTGCGTCTTTTTTATCCATAAATTGTTCAACATCAAAGTCTTTAAGCTCTGCTGCTACTTTTGCTGCATAGGGCTCTGAATCTATTCTAGTGATTGGTCCAACACCTGAAACCCCGTTTATTGCATTTTGCCAAGTTGTTTCTACATCATTTCCAATCGGAGTTACTGCACCCAATCCTGTTACTACCACTCGCTTTTTTTCCATGAACCTTCACCTCATTCTTTGATTATCTCAATTAATTTTTTTGTTGTTTTCGCATACTTTTTTATAAAAAATGCAGTTAAATGTTAAAATTTAGTTCGTTCCATTGCGCTCCAGACACTCCATGCGCCGGGGAGGAAGCTGAGCCTCCTCGGCTTCGCCTGTGGGGTCTCAGCCTTTCCTCTACTTCCCGCAGGAGTCGAGTGTCTTCCGCTACATTCCACTATAGAGTTACAATATTATTTATTTGCAACAATACTTGCGAAAACAGACAATAACTTTTTATTATTTTTAAACCTGACTCCAACATCAGATTAACAATCTAGAATCAATCTCTTCTAAGTTTATCGACCCCAACGAAGAGCAATTGCTCCCCATGTAAGTCCTCCTCCGAAACCGACCATTACAATTAAGTCTCCATCTTTAATCTTTCCTGCTTCTACTTCTTCTACTAAAGAAATCGGAATGGATGCTGCTGAAGTATTTCCATATTTATGCACGGTTTTAGACATTTTTTCAACTGGAAGCTCTAAACGCTCTCTTGCCGCTTCCATGATTCGAATGTTAGCCTGATGCGGGATTAAGAAGTCTACATCTTCTTTTGTTAAACCTGCTTTTTCCAGCACGTTCACACTGGATTCACCCATTTGTCTAACAGCGAATTTAAATACTTCACGACCATTCATAATGATGTATTCATCTTGATACAGATGCTTTCCGCCTGTGCCGTCCGCACCTAATTCAAAGGATAGAATTCCTTTTCCTTCACTAACTGGACCAATGACTGCTGCACCGGCCCCGTCTCCAAAAAGAACTGCCGTATTACGGTCATCCCAGTCTGTAATTTTTGAAAGTTTTTCAACTCCGACTACTAATACATTTTTATAGGCACCAGACTCAACGAATTGTTTAGCTGTAACCATTCCATACATAAAACCTGCACATGCAGCACTTATATCCATTGCAGCTGCCTTTTTTGCTCCTAATTTTTCTTGTAGCATACATGCAACAGTAGGAAACGGCTGATCAGGAGTCACAGTTGCAACTAAAATCAGATCTAATTCCTCTGCTGAAATTCCAGCATCCTTTAAAGCTTTTTCCGAAGCAAATGTTGCCATATGTGATGTATCTATTGAATCATCTGCAATGCGGCGTTCTTCTATCCCGGTTCTTGTTCTAATCCACTCATCAGAGGTATCCACAATTTTTTCTAAATCTGCATTTGTAACAACTTTTTCAGGTGTGTATCGACCGATACCTATTATCCCTGCATTCATTTGTACAGCCCCTTTTATCCATTCATTCTTCACTCATTTATCTTCTACTATTGAAAATCGTATTTTTATATCAATTATTATGACTTGGTACTAATTTTATCTTATTCACTTTTTTTTTTCAATATTAATGTTTTTGTACACATGTCTAGACCTTGCTACACTCCCATTCATAAACTAGTAATAGATATGTATCGCAGTTAAACGCAAAGGAGGTGTAAGACATGTCTTATGATGAAAAGGATGAAGAAAAGATTGACCTAGATTCACTGTCAGAAGCTACAGAAAAGGAAACCGCAGACACTCCTCCATCCGACCGCTTTACACAGCTTATGTTCGGAAATAGGGTTCCCAATAAACACAGAGAACAACACAATTCTCAAGAAAAACAAGCAGAAGAACATAATAATGAGGTGAACTACTTTACCTTAATGGAGCAGATTGATGATATTATGGGCTCATTAGAAAATTTAAAACCGGTTTTAAAAGAATTTGGACCAATTGTTGATTATATAAAGAAGAAAATTAAATAAAGGCTGCCTGATTGGCAGCCTTTGTTTTTTTATTGAGCATCCTTTTTCCCTAGCTCATATGCTTCTCCCATAACTTTTGTAAATAGTTCAAGCATTGGTTGGATGGTTTCCATTGATAATTCAATTCCTGATCCTTCTAGCTTTTGCTTTGCTTCAGGTAAGTACTTCATAGCAATTTGCATAAATTCCATTGTTTTTGGGTGCTGTTCCATTTTATTCACTCCTTTTAATGATTATTATAGTTGATTAGGTAAGAGTCCTGTTTCCTTATACTCTTTGATTGATTCCATAACGGTTGATTTGAATTCTTCGTCGACCAGAGGACTGAAGGTACCTAATGAAATCACTCCGTCTTTAAAATCATAATAGAGTTCCCCATTTTTCAGTTTTCCGTTATCAAATTCCTTTGCGACAACTTCGTACAATTTGTCAACATGTTGAACTGTACTTGTTAACACTGTACCTTTTCCCAGGTCAGATTGATCTGAAACAAAGCCGATTGCATATAGCCCCTCTTCTTTTAACTTTTCAATCACAGCTATATTATATCCGTCGCCAGCTACATAGACAATGTCTACTCCATCTTTTATCATTTGATCAAGTAGAGTTAAAGCAATATCCGTATTGTTCCAATCTTGTACATACTGGATATCTAATTCCACATTTTCATTTTGATAGTAAGCACCTTCGAAAAAGCCATCAACTTCAGGCTGCCATTCAAAAGCTGCTAAAACTGCCACTTTGTTCGTTTTTGTCATTTCTCCGGCTACCATCCCACCGAAAAAACCCATTGCATTTGAATCAAAATTCAAACTTGTAACATTTTCACCATTGGCTTCTCCGTTAAAAACAACAAAGTGAATGTCCGGGTATTCACTACTTATCTCATTGAAATAATTTGTAAATTCACTTCCATGTCCAAAAATGAGATTTACGCCATTGTTATGAAATTCTTCGATTGCTTCACGTATACCTGCCTCATCATTCATGCCTTCTTTGTAATATACGTCGACATTTAATTCCGATTGAATCTTCAACAATCCTTTGTAGCCTTTTGCTCCCCAAACCTTTTCATCAATTGTTTCTGTAACAAGTAAACCAACCTTTTCGAGTTCCCCCGAAGCTACAGGTTGTCCACAACCAAAAAGCGAAAGAAGAATAATAAGAACAGAACCTAGCTTTAAGTACATGGGCAACCACTTCCTTGTATACTTTTTCCTTCGCTTTTATTTTAGCCTTTCCTGTTTTATTTGTTCAAGCACTAACTATCAAGTCCATAGATCTTTCTATACATTTTAATACAGGAAATCTGTTCCAATAATCCTTTTTTCATGGATGTTTTGTTTATGATACGGTATCCACCTGATTCAGTTTCTTTTGCATTCATTTTTACCTCAACTGAAACTGATTCAATTGTTTCGTCGTTTTGTTCACATAAAAACGAATACACTTTTTGATAATCACCTTTTTCTATGATCTCAACAATTGTTTCCGCAGCATCTGTAATAAATATTATCGGCTCTTTAATAATAAGTGTTTTTTTCTGGCCTGCTACACAAGATTTTAAGTGTTGATGAATTTTTTCATCTGGTGGTTGAAATGGTCCATAAAGCACCGGTAACTTAAAAAGCGTATAAGATTCCAGTGTTGACGTAAGATACTGATCGTCTTCTTCAATCTGTCTGAGATCAGGCGCTACATAAAAGTACCGGCTCTTAGTTTCAACTGCTGTCTCAACAGATTTCTCGAAACATAACTGATCTTGATTATGGCTTTTTTCTTTACAATAAATTACATGGGTAGCTTCTATGTTTCTCCATTCATGATCTAATGTTAATTCATGAAATAAGGCATTTCTTCCAATCAACAACATTCTTTCATCGAGTAGAAGCTTTCTTATTTTTGAGGAAGAGTCTAAAAAAACTCCACAAACTTCAATTCCCTCCTCAAGCAACTTTTCACAGATCGCAAACCCAATGTGTGACTGTGCTCCAAACACCATCACTCGCATATCTTTAATTACCTCCTTAAGGACGATATCTTACAATATGCAAAAGATCCTTCATTTAGTATTCCTTTGACAGAATGACAAGCCTCGTCGCCTCCTGACATGGGATCCCCCATATATCTAATAAAAAAGCTCAGGTTTTTGAAAACCTAAGCTTTTCTAACCTTATAACACTTTTTCATTTTCTTTAAAAAATCTTATGATTGATTGATTTATACGGTATAAATTGTCACCTAGATGATAAATTAATTGAATAGGATGTTCAGCTTTGTTGCGCATTTCCTCATATTTTTTACTGTGATCTTGTGGAGAATAGATCGTACTATTCGTTTTTTGCCAAATTCTCACAGGTATATGAGAAGTTGTGTTTAGTGTTGGAAGATTTAGAGATGAAACGATTTTTGGATCAACACCATACGCTGCCGAAATTTCCTTTATTAATCGTTTATAAAAAAATTTATGCTCTTTTTCATTTTCAAGATGGGCTTGGAGGTCAAGGCAAGGATTCATCATGGCGACAGAACGAATCTTTTCAGGTATTTCCTGCATTAATTGTAACCCTGTTAACCCACCCATTCCATCGATCAATAAATGAATTCGTTGATTTAATATCTCTTTTTTCATGACTAAATGGTATAACTGTTTCGCCATTGTGACTGAACGAGGGCTGCCCCAGTGGTTTCCATAAAGATTCGAATGAAAGAGTGTATAACCCTGTTTCATTAAATCTGAGATTAATTGATTTCTCCCATAATGTTGGTGCCAAAAACTGGAGGTTTCATCAACAAAATCTGAACGATCACCAATGATTAATATTCCAAACCCATTTGGTTTAAATGGTAAATGTATTACATTCCATTCTGTCTCAATCTGAAAAAAGCGTTCCGTTATCGTCATCACTTGCCCACCACCTTTCTCTTCAATGTCATTTTAATTCTCTATAATGTATGTCTAACTTTTTAAAAAGAATGGGATTGTATCACGTTTGTTGCAAATATGGACACATCTAAAATGAAAGATTCTATTGCCGCTAACAGCTTTTTCCAACCTTTCGATAGAATTTTCCCCATAAGAATTTCCTTTAGTTTTATTATTTCATGCAGGTTATGGAGAGTTTATGAACAATTTAAAAAGGTTCTTTTAAAATTGAAATATTTTGTGATAATATATAATAAGAACTCGTCTGGAAATTGAGGTGAATGGTTTGCGTTTCTTTTGGACATTTTTTTGGGGCTTTTTATTAATTCACATGGCGTCATATGTAGTGAATAATATGACAGGTGGTCATTACGATTTTATGACTGCGACAGTTTTATCCGTGATTGCAATCGTTGTCATTTTCATTATTGCTGAGGTTATTCCTAACGAGCCTGTAGCTAAGCATGATCATCATTAAAAAACCTGAGTATTAAAAATGATTCGACTAAAAAACAAAAAAACCTACTTCTAACAGTAGGTTTTTTTTGTTTCTTCATCTATTAAGGCTTACGTTTATATGTCCATTGACGGTTATGGTTAGCTGTTTCCGGGAAACGGTCTCCAGCCTTCAATTTAATTTGACCAGGATTTTTCACATTGTCCCCAGTTTCACCTATTTCTACATAAATCCCATTATTAGGGGCTTTTTGTCCTACTCGAAAACGATGTTGTTGTCCCATTGTTAACCTCCTCTCATTGCATTACTACTAGTATCTCCATATGGGTTATTTTCATGTAAAGGACCACGGGGACAGGTTCCTCGTCCCGATTGGACGAGGAACCTGTCCCCGTGTCTCTTTATGAAAGTAATTTTTTTAGTAGTGCTTTTTGGACATGAAGTCTGTTTTCTGCTTGTTCGAAGACAGCTGAGTGTTCGCCGTCAATAATGGAGGCTGTAACTTCTTCCTCACGGTGTGCTGGTAAGCAGTGTAAGAAATGATAGTCTGCTTTTGCATGCTGAACAAGCTGGTCATTTACTTGGAAGTCTTTGAATGCAACCAAACGTTCTTGTTGTTCACTTTCTTGACCCATGCTTGCCCATACATCTGTATAGATAATATCAGCGTCTTTAACTGCCTCAATCGGATCATATGTGATTGTAATTGTAGCACCTGTTTCTTCTGCAAGCTTTTGAGCTTTCGCTACAATGTCTGCATCAGGTTCATATCCCTTTGGACATCCCAATGAAAAATCCATTCCGACCTTGGCCGCAGCAATCATTAAGGAATGAGCTACATTATTTCCGTCTCCTAAGTATGCAGTCTTTACACCTTCAAATGTTTCTTTTATGCGGTAAATTGTCTTTAAATCTGCAAGTGCCTGACACGGGTGGAAAAGATCTGTTAAACCATTGATTACAGGGATACTAGCATGCTTGGCCAATTCTTCAATTTTATCATGACCAAATGTACGGATCATAATCGCATCAACATAGCCGGACAACACTTTCGCTGTATCAGAAACAGGCTCACCTCTTCCTAATTGAAGGTCCTGGCTACTTAAAAATAATGCATGACCCCCTAATTGAAGCATTCCTGTTTCAAAAGATACCCGTGTTCTTGTAGATGATTTTTCAAAGATCATCGCAAGTGTTTTTCCTTGCAGGACAGGTTGAATTGGATTTTCTTCTAATTTAAATGCTTCTTCAATTAAAGCTAAAATTTCCTCTTTACTATAATCAAGTAGAGTTAAAAAATCACGTTTTTCGACTGCTGTTTTATTTTTTACATTTATACTCATTTCAGCTCACTACCTTCCTTAGCTTAGGCGGAACCTATTGGTTTTTCACCAATGGTTTCAAAAATTCCTGAATTGAAGATACTTCATCATCAGTGGCAGTAATGGATGTTAAACAAGCGTAAAATGTTGAAAGGTTTGTAAAAAGAAGCATTCCTTTTTCAATCGCTTGTTGGCGTGCTAATTTCGCTTCATCACTGTCAATCAATGAGACGAAAATGCCTTTTTCTCCCTCAACCCAGGTTTCATACTGATCTGTCACAACTTCAAGTCCAACTTCCTTAGCTGTTTTTATCGCCTCATTATCTGTTATATCAAAAAAGACACTTCGTACGTTCTCTAAGTCCTTTGTAAAGATCTTGCGATAAACTGCCTCTAAATTATTTCCAATACACATTCCTTCACCAGTTGCCTTCATTTCCGGTCCAAGTGTAATATCAACATCATGTAAAGCATGACTGGAGAAGACCGGATATTTCACCGCCACCATGTTATTAGGCTCTGGGGAGGTTATGTCTAGTTCTGTTATTTTTTTACCGCATAATAAATAGGTAGCATGCTTAATAATAGGAATACCCGTTACTTTACTAATAATCGGCGCTGTTCTGCTTGCACGTGGATTTACTTCTACAATATAAATTGTATGATCTTTCACTAAGAATTGAATATTCATAATTCCACGATAATGCAGTTTTTTCACCAATGCACTTGCGTAGTTAGCAATAACCTGTTTATTTTTGTCCGTCAGGTTTTGAGAAGGAAGGATGGCTAAGCTATCCCCTGAATGGACACCTGCAGGCTCAACATGCTCAATATATGTTGGAATAAAGGCATCTTGACCATCTGAAATAAGATCAATTTCTCCCTCAAGTCCTTCAACAAATTGATCAATCAGAACCGGATAAATCATATTTGTATTTTCCGCAAGTAACTTTTCTAAGGTTTCTTCATTATGAACAATGACCATACCTTTTCCGCCAATAACATATGATGGTCTAAGAAGCAGCGGGAAACCTATTTCTTTTGCTCCTTTTAATGCCTCATCCGCATTGTTTGCCGTTAATCCTGCAGCATGTGGTATGGATAATTCATCTAACAGTTGATAGAACTTGTCGCGATCCTCCAACCAATCTAATGTTTCAGTATCAGTACCAAGCAGCTTTACACCCGCAGATTCTAATTGTTCAGCAAGGTTAATCGCCGTTTGCCCGCCATACTGGACAATAACAGAATCAATTCCCTCGGAATCAACGATATTTAATACATGTTCAAGCGTAATCGGTTCAAAGTACAATCGATCTGCTGTTTCAAAGTCAGTACTAACCGTTTCCGGATTATTATTTATCATCACAGCTTCATAGCCTAATTGCTTTAATGCCTTAATTCCATGAACAGCACTATAGTCAAATTCGATCCCTTGACCGATACGTATTGGGCCTGATCCAATGATTAGAATCTTTTTGTTATTTGTTAAATCAGGCTGTTCATTTTCACCGAAATAGGTAGAATAAAAATAATTCGTACGGGCTTCAAACTCTGCTGCACATGTATCAACATATTTATAAGAAGCCTTTACCCCTGCTTGAAGTCTTGCCTTTCGAACTTCAGCTTCAGGAGCATTTAATAATGATGAGATCGTCTTATCAGAGAACCCTTTTTCCTTCACATTTGCTATAAACTCAGCTTCAAGTGTTGAAATAGTTCTTTCCTGGATTTGCTTTTCCAGATCGATAATTCGTTGGAATATTGAAAGGAAATACACATCCATTTCTGTTTGCTCATGGATTTCTTGTATCGTGCTCCCTTTTCTTAATAGCTCCATCACTGCAAAAAAGCGGCGATCATCTGTTTTATTCATGACTGCTTTTAATTCATCAATGGATAAATCTTTTAGCTCTGGCAGGTGTGTACCGATATTGTCCAGTTCTAGAGAGTCACATGCCTTTTGAATAGCTGCTTCGAGATTACGCTCAATCGCCATAACTTCACCAGTTGCCTTCATTTTAGTCCCCAGCTTACGGTCAGCCTTATTAAACTTATCAAAAGGCCATCTTGGGAACTTCACAACAACATAGTCAAGCGCTGGCTCGAAGCTTGCGTACGTACTCATCGTTAGAGGATTTTTCAATTCTTCCAATGTATATCCTACTGCAAGCTTTGCAGCAATTTTTGCAATTGGATAACCAGTTGCTTTTGATGCTAATGCAGATGATCTGCTGACCCGTGGATTTACTTCAATAACATAGTATTGTTTGCTATTAGGATCTAACGCTAATTGAATGTTACATCCACCGATCACACCAAGTGCTGAAACAATTTTAACGGCTGCACTTCTTAGCATATGGTAATCTTGATCTGTTAATGTTTGTGAAGGTGCAACAACAATTGAGTCACCTGTATGAACACCAACAGGATCAATATTTTCCATATTACATACAGAAATACACGTTCCTTTATGATCACGAATCATTTCATATTCTACTTCTTTAAAGCCGGCAATACTTTTTTCAATTAAACATTGTGTAATCGGACTTGCTTGCAAACCACTTCTTACGAGCTTTTTAAACTCTTCAAGATTTGAAGCAATTCCGCCGCCTTTCCCGCCAAGTGTATAGGCAGGTCTGATGATAATTGGGAACCCGATTTTATTAGAAAATTCAAGGGCTTCCTCTAATGTGGTAACAATGGAGCTCTCAGGGATAGGTTCATTTAAATCATACATTAATTGACGGAACTCATTTCGATCCTCACCTTTACGGATCGAATCAATAGAAGTTCCTAATAATTGCACACCATATTTCTCTAGAACACCTGCTTCATGAAGTTCCATTGCCAGGTTAAGCCCGGTTTGACCACCTAAAGATGCAAGTAAGCCATCCGGTTTTTCTTTGGCGATAATTTTTGTTAAACTTTCCACTGTTAATGGTTCAAAATACAAAACATCTGAAAATTCCTCATCTGTCATGATGGTTGCAGGATTGTTATTAACAAGAACGACTTGGTAGCCTTCTTCCTTTAAAGCCAGACAGCCTTGTGTACCTGCATAATCAAATTCTGCGGCCTGCCCGATCACAATAGGGCCGGAACCAATAACAACAATTTTCTTGATAGACTGATTTTTAGACATAAAGTATATCTCCTTTTGCAACTGCGACTAACTCTAAAAATTCATCGAAGATCCATTCACTATCTGAAGGTCCCGGATGTGCTTCGGGATGAAATTGCGCTGTTAAAACTGGTAAACTTTTATGTGATAACCCTTCAATTGAATCATCATTAATATGATAAAAACGCATCGATAAATCTGTATCTTTTAAGCTCTCTTTAATGACAACATAACTATGGTTTTGAGATGTCATGAAGACTTTATTTGTTTTAAGATCAAAAACAGGTTGGTTTGCTCCTCTATGTCCAAATAATAGTTTTGTCGTTTTAGCACCGAAAGATAGAGCAATTAATTGGTGACCTAAACAAATTCCTAATGTCGGGTAAGCAGAAACAACTTTTTTAATTTGACTAAAGTAGCTTGATAATTGCTCAGGATCTCCAGGGCCATTTGATAATAAGACACCATCAGGCTTTAAATCACCTATTTGGTCCATCATTTTAAATGGGACAGTCGTGACTTTACAGCCTCTATCTAATAAGGATGTAAGTATTGATTTCTTATATCCAAAGTCTACTAATGCAATATGCTTTTCCCCATTCCCATATGTTTCAAGCTTATCTGATACAACTTCAAATACTCCATCTTCGAAAATGGTACTCGGCTTTTCAGATAATGCAGACTTTGACGTAATTGTAGCTGCCATTGATCCGTGATTTCTGATTTTTTTCACCACTGCCCGGGTATCAATATGATGAATAATCGGGATGTTCCACTTTTCCAAATATTCTTTAAAGCTATACTGTGCTTCATAATGAGAATATTGTGATGTACACTCATAGATTACAACTGCTTTAACCTGCGGCTTTTTACTTTCATCATCACTTATATTGACACCGTAATTCCCGATCAACGGGTAAGTGAATACAACAATTTGATTTTTATAAGAAGGATCAGTTAGTACTTCCTGATAACCTGACATTCCTGTAAAAAATACGATTTCTCCGTTTATATCCTTGGAAGACCCGTGCTCTAGTTCTCCTGCATAAACTGAACCATCCTCTAAATGGAGATATCCTTTCATCTGCTTACACCTCGTTTGTCTTTAATTCTACTCAATTCCCTAATGGATAATTATTTAAACATAAGTATTTTTATTCAATCACTTGTAAAAAAAATGCTCGAATTAATGAGCTCCCACCGAATAATCCACTGTCGAGAAAACATCTCCTATTACTTTTACCGCTATATCGATTTCTTCATAAGAAACAGTTAATGGTGGAAGTAAACGAATAACATTAGGACCAGCCGGCAGAACAAGTAGCTTTTGCTCTCTTAACTGATTAATGATTTCGGATACTTGTTCCTTACATTCAATCCCGATTAGGAGTCCTTTTCCGCGAACATCATTTACAAGTGGATGCTTTCCTACTAAATTATTCAACTTACCTATTAAATAGTTACTTTTTCCTTCCACTTCTTTTAAAAATTCTTCATCAAAAATTTTCTCTAATGTCACTTTTGCAGCAGCCATGGCAATTGGATTACCTCCAAAGGTAGATCCATGGCTTCCAGCCTGAAATGTTTCGATAAGCGATTTCTGACCGATCATTGCACCAACTGGCAACCCACTACCAAGACCTTTTGCAGATGTAATAATATCAGGCTTAATTCCAAAATGCTGATAACCAAATGGCTTACCAGTTCTGCCGATTCCTGTTTGAACCTCATCTATAATAAGTAATGCACCGATCTTCTGACATGTTTCTGCTATTTTTTCAATAAATTCTTTGTCAGCTGGAACGACTCCGCCTTCACCTTGAACAACTTCAAGCATAATGGCTGCCACATCAGTTCCAAGCTCATCTAATGCTTCCACATTGTTAAAGGTGAGGTACTGGAATGTTTCGAGTAAAGGTCCAAAGCCTTGTTGAATTTTCTCTTGACCTGTTGCAGACATTGTCGCAAACGTTCTGCCGTGAAATGATTGTAAGAACGTAACGATCTTATGTTTACCAGTATGCTTTCTTGCCAGTTTAATCGCAGCTTCATTTGCTTCAGCTCCACTGTTACAGAAAAACACTGCATCTCCATCACTAGCTTCGACTAGAAGCTTTGCTACTTCTTCTTGAATAGGCTGGTGAAATAAATTGGACATATGCAAGTATTTTGTAAGCTGCTCTTGCACAGCATTTGATACTTCTTCATTGGCATGACCGAGGTTACAAACGGCAATACCTGAAATAAAGTCCAAATATTTTACATCATTCACATCTGTTACCCATGAACCCTTTGCTTCTTTAATGGTTACGTCCCAGCGTGCATATGTTGGAAATAAATAACTCATGATGACAAGACCTCCTTCTCACTCACAATTTTCGTTCCCTTAAAAGCATCTTTTTCAATGAAAGCTTGCTGACCACTTACTATCATGACTTCCTGACAAATATCTGAAAGTGTGGAAACAGCTGATTCCACCTTAGGGATCATTCCACCTGTAATGATTTCATTCTTTATCAGTTCATCAATTTGAGACGGTGTTACGGTCTCAATGACTTCCTTTTCTTTATTTAAAATACCTGGTACATCTGTTACAAATAAGAATTTTTCTGCTCCAACTGCATTTGCAATTGCTGCAGCTGCTAAATCAGCATTAACGTTAAGGGTATCATGTGTTTCAGTACTTGCAAGTGGCGCTACAACAGGAATATAGCCATTATCCATCAGTAATTCTACAGCTGCTGTATGAACTGATGTTACTTTCCCCACCATACCTAAGTTTTCTTGGTCCAAGAAACCCGCTAGTAATAGTTGATCATCAGTCCCGGACAATCCAATCGATTTTAATCCCTTTTCGTTCAACAGCCTTGTTAGGTGCTTATTAATCTTTCCGGCTAACACCATTTCAGCAACTTCAAGTACCTCTTCTGTTGTCTTACGTTGACCATTGTAGAATTCGGTTTCTATTTTTAAAGCTTTCAGCATGTTCGTGATATCAGGACCGCCACCGTGTACGATCAACACCCTCCAGTTTGAGGAAATCAATGCTTGTAAACTATGAAAAAAAGACTCTGACAATTGGTGAACAGTACTACCGCCACATTTTAATACAACTGTTTTTGACATAACAATCTCCCTTACGTTCTATAGCTTGCGTTTATCTTCACGTAATCATATGTTAAATCACAGCCCCACGCTTTTCCTTTTTCCTCTCCGACACCAAGATGAACTGTAATCTTTACTTGATCTTGTTTTAAGTATTCTGAGGCAACTTCCTCTGAAAATGATTGAGGACGATTATCTGTAAATAAACAGATATCTCCTAAGTAAATATCAATACTCTCAGGTTCAACTTGTGCTTCACTATAACCTACTGCACAAATAATTCTTCCCCAGTTTGCATCCGCTCCGTAAACAGCTGTTTTGACTAGGCTTGATCCGACAATCTTTTTGGCAACAACATTTGCTTCCTGCTTTGTTTTTGCTCCAGTTACCTCTACTTCAATTAGCTTTGTTGCCCCTTCGCCATCTTTAGCAATTTGTTTCGCTAACTCTTCACTAACTTTATGAAATGCTGTTTTAAAATCCTTCCATCCTGGGTGTTGCTCGTTTAACAGCTCATTTTCAGCCAGCCCATTTGCCATGACCAATACCATATCATTTGTGGATGTATCACCATCAACTGTGATTTGATTATATGTTTTATCTGTTGTTTTACTTAAAAGTGCCTGTAGTGATGCAGAGTCAATCTTTGCATCTGTTGTCACAAAAGAAAGCATCGTTGCCATGTTTGGATGAATCATCCCTGAACCTTTAGCCGCACCACCGATGGTAACCGTTTTTCCATCAATTTCAATTTGATAGCATGATGTTTTCATAACCAAGTCAGTTGTTAAAATGGCTGTTTGAAAGGCTTCAGCAGCTTCATATGTTGAATGGGGTTTTAGCTGCTCGATCCCAGACCGAATTTTATCCATTTTTAAAAATTCCCCAATTACACCTGTAGATGCAACCGCAACATAATGAGGTTTGATGTTAAACAGGTCTGCAGTTCTTTCTCTCATCTCATAAGCATCTTTTAATCCTTGTTCTCCTGTACACGCATTCGCATTTGCACTATTGACGATAATTGCTTGCAACAATTCCTCTTCAGCGATGCTTGCCTGCGTTACTTTTAGCGGAGCTGCCTGGAAATGACTTTGGGTATAAACGGCTGCACAATTTGCTGGTACCTCACTGTAGATAACACCCAGATCATTTCTTGAATATCTGAGTCCGGCATGAACACCGTCACTTGAGAATCCTTTCGGTGTTACAATAGATCCATTTTCAATTTTTGTAATAGCAGATGTTTCTTTTGCTTGTAGCACTTCTTTTTCCTCCCTGGTTGTCATGATCAACTCTCTTTTACAATGACATTGGTTTAGTCAATTTGCCCCTTCTTAGAGTCTGACCTTCCATTTCATCTGCAAAATAGTCTTATGGATAAATAGGTGCAAAATACAAGCCGGTTGTTTCCTCATAACCGTTCATTAGGTTGAAATTTTGAACCGCTTGACCTGCTGCACCTTTCATTAAATTGTCTATTACTGAAACGATAGTGATTCTGCCTGTTCGTTCATCAAGCTTTACCCCGATATCACAGAAATTTGACCCGTACACCTCTTTTGTTGAAGGAAATACATCCTGCTCACGAATACGAACAAATGGTGATTCCGCATAATAGCTTTTATATAAATCTAGTAATTTTTCCGTTGTATATGAATCTTCTACACTTGCATAAATGGTTGCCATAATTCCACGTGTCATTGGAATCAAATGTGTTGAAAAAGAAATAGCACCAACTGCTTCATTTAAAGAATGAAGGGCTTGCTCAACTTCCGGAACATGCTGATGTTCATGTACTTTATAAATTTTCACATTATCATTTACTTCAGGATAGTGGAATGCCTGTGATGCATTGCGTCCTGCACCAGATACACCGGTTTTCGCATCAACAATTATTGATTTGACATCAATGATTTTGTTTTGGACAACAGGTGCCAAGCCTAAAATCGTTGCTGTCGGAAAACAGCCTGGATTTGCAAGAATATCAGCATTCATTATTTCTTCTTTATGAAGTTCAGACAGGCCGTATACAGCATGTTCCAAAATATCATCTGATACACATGGTCGCTTATACCATTGCTCATAAGCTAATCGATCTTTTAACCTCAAGTCACCGGATAGATCGATTATCCTTACATTTGATCCTTGAAACTTTGGTGTTAAGTCTCTTGAAACTCCAGGTGGTGTTGCAAGAAACAAAAACTGTATGTCTCTTTTTATTTCTTCAACATTGATATCTCGCAATATATGATTACTTAATTGATATAGATGGGGAAACGAGTTGCTATATGGAACATCCATTTCTGAAGATGAGTAAAGTATACATTCTTCTACATGTGGATGATTGGATAATATACGATATAATTCGACTCCACCGTATCCTGTGGCACCGATAATTCCGACCTTCACCAAATCACCTTCTCTTAAGTTCGTTATCTAAATTATTTCTCAATTATAAATATGTATAAAAATAAAATCAAGTGTATAAATAATATTTTTGCTAATTTTTCAAAAAAATCACGTAAATGAAAGGATTTATGAGAAACTACATGTATTCAAACGACATTATATATATGCATTTAATTGTATAAAAAGTTTGAAAATTGAATAGGTATTACATATGTATAAGTTATTTGAATAGTCAGAGTCTGGTTTATCTTTGCATATTCTATGCTTTGATATTGGGGGTGTGATAATTTTAGGGATTGAACTGTTCCTAACAACCTAATAGTTTATATCCATATTTAACTAGGAACAAACATCTTTTTTTAAAAAAGCAATTAGAAAAACACGACTTACCGCCAAGAATGGCGGAAGTCGATGTCTTTTCTTATACTTTAATGCTTTAGTATAGTTAAACTTTTTTAAGTACAAAAAAAGTAACCCTTCTACCAATGTATAAGGATTACTCTCGAACGTTTTATTGAATGCCTAATGCGATTTTTGCTATTCTTGACATTCTGTCTTTTGACCATGGCGGACTCCAGACGATGTTTACTTCTGTGCTTTTTACTTCCGGTATATCTTGAAGGGCTACTTTGATTTGTTCAACAATGGTAGCTGCCAGTGGACATCCCATTGAAGTTAGTGTCATTGTAACAATGGTATAACCCTCATCATCCCTTTCCACATCGTATACTAAACCAAGATTGATAATGTCTACTCCAAGCTCCGGGTCGACAACTGTTTCTAACGCACCATAGATATTTTCTTTTAGTAATTCATCCATATTTAAACGCTCCTTTCAGATAGTTGGTATATTGAGTATAGTAAAAGATTGAAGCCAAAGAAAGCATTCTGCTTCTACCGAATATTATAAATACCTTTCAAACCATTCGACCAATGCCTGAACACCTTGTCTTGATACTTTGTGATCTGCTAGCGGATCTGCTATGAATTGAAGTTTTTCGGGTTCTTTTTCATACATTGGGACAATATCTTTATAAAATTGATATGTTGGAGCAAATGGGACAACCTGGTCACGTTCACCATGCCAGAAAAGCAATGGGCGGTTTTGTAGTTTCTCTGTTTGAAGACTTAAGTCAAATGGCTGTAGTATTGCAAGCTGTTCTTCAATTTCTTCGTTTGAAAGAGGAATTTCCGCTCCGCTTTGCTTTAACGAGTAAAGCTGACTTTTAAGAAGTTCTGTATAACAAGGGCTTCCCATTAAACTAACAGCTGCTTTTATCCAATCATATTGTGTCAGTGCACCTAATGTTGTAATCCCGCCCATTGAAGTACCCGCGAGTCCTATTCGGTTAGAATCAATTAATTGATTTATTTCAAAGTATTCCTTAATTTTCGTTACTTCATTTATTTCATTTAAAACAATTTTCCAGAACCTGAAGGCAAGCTCCTTCGTACCATACTGTTCACTTCTTTCTCCATGATACAATGCTTCCGGAAGTGCAACCCTGAACCCCTTTTCAGCTAAATAATAAGCAATATGGAGGTTATTTTCCTTGGCACTTGTAAAACCATGAATAAACATCACGAAAGGTGTTTTTGCCTCTCTTAATGACTCTTTAACAACATGTAATGTCGGTATTCCTTCTATATGTAACTTCTCAACAATAATCACGTTAATTGCGCCTCCTAGTTATATTCCCACTAAATAAGTGTAACATGTAGACATAAAACTTGGAAAAAAGATACACTAATAAAGAAAAGCGGAGCGCCCGTTCAGCGACGTATGAACTGGAGCAATCCGTATGAGATATAGGAAACACGAAGAGCGATAGCGATTCGATGTTGACTTATCGTAAGGAGGAGTGTGAAGTTCACTAGTCGCTGGGCGCTGGAGCAATCCGTATGAGATATAGGAAACACGAAGAGCGATAGCGATTCGATGTTGACTTATCGTAAGGAGGAGTGTGAAGTTCACTAGTCGCTGGGCGCTGGAGCTAGACACCACACTAAGTAAGAAATGTTTACTTCCTATCCGAAAGAAAAGCGTAAGCGCCCACTTGACGTATGAACTCGGGCAACAAAATTTATTGTAAAGAAGGAGACGTTATGGATACAAAATCTTATTTAATCGCTTTAGATTTAGATGGGACACTTTTAAAAGATGATAAGACCATTTCAGCTTATAACAAAGAAATCATTAAAAAAGCAAAGGAAGCTGGTCATATTGTTTGTATCGCAACAGGAAGACCATTCCGTTCAAGCTCCGTTTACTATGAAGAGTTAGACTTATCAACACCGATCGTCAACTTTAATGGTGCATATGTTCACCATCCAAAAGACAATAATTGGGGAACCTACCATACTACCCTTGATTTAGAAGTAGTGAAAGAAATCATCACTGTTTCTGAAAAGCATAACCTACATAATGTATTAGCTGAAATTATTGATGATGTATATTTCCATTATCACGATGAAAAGCTACTTGATGTTTTTAGCATGGGAAATCCAAATACGACAATTGGAGACTTGCGTCAGAACTTAAGTGAAGATGTAACAAGTATTCTTATTCATGCAGCTGAAGAAGATGTTGAGAAAATAAGAACTTATTTATCAGATGTTCATGCAGAGGTTGTTGACCATAGAAGATGGGCTGCACCATGGCATGTTATTGAAATCATACGGGCAGGAATGAATAAAGCGATTGGCTTACAAAAAATTGCTTCCCACTACAATATTCCTCAAGATCGCATTATTGCCTTTGGTGATGAAGATAATGACTTGGAGATGCTTCAATATGCAGGTCATGGCGTCGCAATGGGTAATGCAACAGATGAAGTAAAAAATGTAGCAAATAAAAAAACAAAAACGAATGAAGAAGATGGAATTGCTTGCTACTTAAAGGAAGTACTATCCCTTTAAACTAAAGAAACTCGGGGAAAATGAGATACATTTTGCCATCTATAATATTTGCAGGATCGTACAAAATAATCTTGACGCAAGAGAAAGGCGTCACTATTTTAAAGGGGGGCTTTTTCAATGGGTAAACGTAACAAATCAAAACGTTTTGTACAACAAGGCAAAGATACAGTTACTAAGCACGATGAGAGGTTCCCTTACCATTCAACACTTTCTGAATCAGAACAACAAAAAATGAGTAAAACTGACGACAGTATGCTTGGAGGCTTTTAAATGACAAATCCATTATTCCAACAAGCACGTGAAGCTGTCGCATATGCCGATTCGGTTGCATCAGGGTCTGCACAGGGTGATAAATATGAAGCTGTTATGAAAGCAAAAAATGCCCTGTCATCTGCATTTGCTAATAGCACCGATGCTGAAAGAGCTCAACTAAGAGAGTTTCAGCAAAAAATCGACTCCATTTAACCAAGATGGACTGCCCTTCGTTTAATTGTTTGGAGGGACAGTCCATTCCCTTTCTAAACTGAGATTATCGGACTTATGTGATAAAATGGATACTTTTGCTTTATATTGTCCAGGCGGCAATGGATCATGATTCCATGTTTCTTCCCACTCCATATTCTCTCCAGACTTTAGTAAGGCTGTCTCTAGTGCCTGTGAAAACATTTTTCCTTTTGAATAGGTAAATACTTCTTCCCCCTTATCATTGGTTACTATAATTTCATATTTTTGACTACTATGAAATTCAAGCTTTTTCAACTGATCTGATCGATTTGTTAAAGAAATAATAAATTGAGTTTCATTGGATAATGGTATAACTTGAAAATCCACCTCAAGCTCTTTACTCATTACTTCCTGCACCTCCACCTCTTGATTCATCTCCTCAGCATCGCCATTTCTTTCAGATGCACAACCTGTCAACAGGGATAAAACACCCACAATTAGAAATAATATCCATTTCATTTAAGTACCTATTCCTTTCTAAAGAACCCAAATATCCCTGTTGTTTGAACAATATTTGTAAATGCATTCGGATCTTCTTCTTTAATTATTTTTTCGAGATCATATAATTCATATCTCGTAATAACAATAATAAGCATATCTCTCGGTTCATTCGTAAACGCTCCTTTTGCAGGAATCATCGTTATCCCTCTGACCAAACGAGAATGTATGGCCGCCTTTAACGAATCAGCCTTTTTCGTAATGATCATTGCGGTTAGTTTGGCATGTCTTGTATGGATAGCATCAATCACCCTAGTTGACACATAAAGTGCTACCAACGTATACAACGCCTTTTCCCATCCATATAATAAGCCCGCAGTTAGAATAATGATTGAGTTAAATAAAAAGAAATACGTCCCAACCGGCTTATCTTTCATCCGCGATAGAATCATAGCAATGATATCTAAACCTCCTGTTGATGCACCATACTTCAATGTAATTCCAACACCAACAGCTACTATCACACCACCAAAAACAGCATTTAGTAAAATATCACCTGAGAATGAATGTAAAGGTACAATTCCTAAAAAAACAGTTGTTGCTGCAACACTAAAGAAGCTGTATAAAGTAAAAGATCTCCCCACTTTTAACCATCCTAAAATAGCAACGGGTATATTCAAAAGTAATAATAACACACCAGTCGAAATAAAAAATGGTGTATATTCCTCAAGTATACTTGAGAGAAGCTGGGCAATGCCTGTAAAACCACTTGCATATACATTTGCAGGAATTAAAAACATATTTAACCCAACAGCATTTAAAAAAGCACCTATAATAACCACGATAATTTTCATTGTCTCATTTTTTAGCATGCATTCTCCTCCTTACTTATTTCTATCCTTGCTCTAGTTTTTCCCAACTTTGCTCCATTTGAATACAAAGATTGTTTTTTACCTTTAGAATGATAAAGTGAGACTTCCATCCCTACTGATGGTTAGCGAAACTTATCGGATCTTTACGGGCAGTTATCTCCCATTTCATCTTCTTTGTTTCTCCCGAATTCTTGAAGTTGGAGTTTTACTGCCCGTTAAGAATGGGATATATCGAGACTTCCATCGGTGGGGTGAAGTGAGAGTTGTACTGCCCGTTAAGGTGGGATAAACTAAACATATAAAGATTTGATTTACATATAACGATTCGATCTTATAATTCGAATGTAAAGAGGTGTTAAAATGAATGTACACATTTTAGCTGATAGTGCTTCAGATTTGCCCATTGAGTTTTTTGAAGAAAACTCTGTGACATTTCTTCCTTTAAGTGTCGAAATTGATGGGAAACAACTGGAGGACCAAAAAGAAATTAAACCAAAAGAAATTTATGATTCCATGCGATCTGGAACAGTAGTAAAAACCTCTCAAATATCACCTTCATTATTTAAAGATGTATTTACTGACCTGGCTAAAAAGGGAGTTCCCAGTTTATATGTATGTTTTTCATCAGAGCTTTCCGGTACATACCAAACAGCAATGATGATTCGAAATGAAGTGATTGAGGATTTCCCGGAATTTGAGTTATCCATTATTGACTCTAAGTGTGCTTCATTAGGTTGCGGTTTAGCGGTTAAATACGCAGTTGATTTGGCCGGTAGCGGAAAATCTCTTTCTGAAATAGAAACAGCTGTAAAAGCTTATTGCAAAAAGGTTGAGCATATTTTCACAGTTGATAATTTAGAATACTTAGCCCGTGGCGGCAGAATCAGCAAAGCATCTGCTTTTGTTGGCGGTTTGTTGAATATTAAGCCCCTCCTTCATGTTGAAGATGGAAAGCTAATTCCACTCGAAAAAGTCAGAGGACGGAAAAAAGTGTTCAGAAGGATCATTGACATTATGAAAGAGCGAGGGGTCAACCTCGAAAATCAAACAATCGCCATTAGCCATGGTGATGATGAAGAAGCTGCCAATGAAATGAAGGCATTAATTCAAGAAGCCTTTTCACCTAAAGAGATTTATGTGAATCTTGTTGGCGCCGTAATTGGAGCTCATTCAGGTCCTGGAACACTGGCGATTTTCTTCTTAAATGATGAGGAATAACACATAGGAGCATTTTGGATTGGGAATGATAAGCTTACATTCGTTTGAAAGGAGCTTCATCATGCCACATACTAGTGATAATGATAAAAAAGCACAAGACAACAATGCGAAACGCCATGAGAAAAATATGATGCGGGAAAAAAACCGCCAAAAAGGCGAAAGACAATATTCTAAAAAAACAGATCATATCTAAAGCAAAAAGGGTGATTCTTTTGTAAGAACCACCCTTTGCTTTATTTTAATTTAAAATAATTCATCGTTGACTGCAGGTCATCAGTAAGCTTTCTTAACTTCTCAACCTTATCCACTATTTTTTCAAAAGCAGATAGCTGCTCTGTCGTAGAGGCGGAAATTTCTTCGTTTCCTGCTGCCGTTTCCTCCACTACCGCACTAATGCTTTCCACACTATTTAAAACCTGTTCGCCAAACTGTTTGGAGGTATTCATTCCTTCTACTAAAGAAGTGAGCCTCACCATCATTTCATCTACACGATCACCGATCTTAGTAAATGCCTCTGTTGTTGTATTCATAGACTGCTGCTGATCATCTGCAATGAACACACCTTCTTGAACAGCTTGTCTAACATCTGAAATTCCTTCTTTAATTTTAGCGACCATGTTGAAGATGTGCTTTGTCGAATTGGTTGCTTCTTCTGCCAATTTTCGAACCTCATCTGCTACAACGGCAAAGCCTTTTCCTGCTTCTCCAGCTCGTGCAGCCTCAATCGCAGCGTTTAAAGCTAACAGATTTGTTTGATCCGCTATACCTGAAACGGTTTTTGCCATATCCTCAATTTCAGTTGTATATTCCGCAAATGTTTTGGTTGCTGTATCTATCTGTTGACTTGTTTGCTGATTTTTCATCATTAATGTTCGTTGGACTTCAATTGCACCTTGTCCATCTGTTATCACTGATACAACCTCAGTTCCAAATGAAACAGATTCTTCTGATGTCCGGACGTTTTCTTTAAAGTTGTTGTCCAATTTCTCAATTAATGTTACAGCATCTTGTAAGTCACTGGAAATACTTTGTGTTCCAATAGACATTTCATTTGTTGAAATCGCCACTTGATTTGTTATAGCTGTTAGCCCTTTATTCTCTGTTTCTAAATCCCTTGCGAAACTTTCGACATTCCTACTTGCTGTTTCAATTGAAAATAATAATTCTTTCAGCTGTTCAACCATTTGTGTAAAGGACTTGTTTAGTGAACCTAATTCGTCCTTTCCCTCGTAGGTAATTGTGTCAACAATAAGATTTCCGGAAGCAATCGCTTTTGCATTTTTAGATAATTGCTTCAGAGGGCGGGTAATTGAATTCGTTATTTTCATCGTGATAAAGATGGATAAACCGATTAAAACAATACTCCCAACAATGGCTGAGATAATAACATAAGAAATTTGATTCGCTAATTTTGTTTGCAAGGCGGAATATTGCTCATTTGCGTATTCATTTAAAAGATGAATATCGTTTAGTACTCCATTCAACCGGATAGACTGTCGCTTTGCTTCAGGACCGCCTTTATTTTCCAATGCAGTATTCGCTTCAGCTTTCCACTCCTCATATTTAGAGGTTGCCTTTTTTAATGTATCAACACTTTTTCCATAGGTGACTTCTCTTTCTAATTCTGTTAATAGTTCATTACTATTTGAAATGCTTACCAAGACCTCTTCCTTTTGTGCATCTGTTCCTGAGACAGAAAAGTTATCTAGTCCCTGCTTTGTAGCATTCATCTCAGCTTGAAGCTTTTGTATATTTAATAAAGTGTTTACTTCACCCTGGTTGGATGATTGAATTGAAAGCATATTAAAAATAATATACGCAATCATGATAATAGCAATGATTAGTACACTCATTGAATTAAATAATATCTTTTTCTTAATGGTCATAGTATCCTCCTAGCTGTCAGTTGATAGTTTCGTTTTCCATTCTTCGATAATGTCTTGTTGTTCTTTGGAAAATGGAAATACCCTTAGAGGAGCAAGACCTATTCCATCGTCCTCTATCCCTAATTCAATATGTCCTGATTGTACTTTCCTGTTCTTTATTAACTGTTCAGCAAGTTGATACATCGCCACATCCACATTTTTTAACATGGATGTCACAACTGCCTTTTCAGCATAAAAATATTGGTCACTGTCTACACCGATTGCTAATACTTTGTTAGCTTGAGCTTCTTTCAACATACCAACACCCGTAAACCCTGCTGCGGCATATAAGACATCCACATCGTTTCGAATCATTTCACGTGCTAACTTTGCACCTAATTGGTCATTACCAAAGTCACCTGCATATGTGACATCAACTTGTATTGATGGATTAATAGATGTTGCCCCTTCTATAAAGCCTTCCTCAAATTTATTAATAAGAGGAACATCATCTCCGCCAATAAATCCAATTTTATTAGTTTGAGTCGTTAAAGCTGCAACAACCCCAACCAAATAACTTCCTTGATCTTCTTTAAATGTAATAGATGTTACATTTTTTAATTCTGAAATTGCATCTATTAAGACAAATTGCTGATCCGGATATTTTTGGGCGACCTTTTCAAGCTCTTCTTGAACCATATATCCAAGACCGACAATAATATCATGATCCTCTTCTACTAGTTCGGTTAACCCTTTTTCATAAGTTCCCGAATCCTTTAATTCCCGGTAATCAAATCTTATTCCAAGTTCATCTCTTGCTTTTATCAATCCATTAAAAGCTGAATCACTAAAGGATTGGTCGCCCAAGCCTACATCAGACAGCATAATCCCAATCTTAACCTTTTCATCTACTTTACTAGCTGCCTCCTCTTGGGAACAACCTGCTATCATGAAAATGAATATGAATCCCAACATGGATGCTATTTTCTTGATGATCATTTTAACAACCTCTCTTTACTAACTATTCTTACATCTTTAGTTGTATCGGTCATAAAGATAGATTTTTAAGGCTTTTTACAAATAAAAAATGGTTTTCACTCCATAGTTACAAGTGAAAACCATTACATTACTTATTCGTTGTTTTCTTCTTCTTTAAAGTACGTCCAACCATCTTTTTGATACACACGATCGTTTTTCATTAGATGGCCTAATGCCCTTTTAAAAGCTCCCTTACTAAGGTTAAATCTTTCCTTTATGTCATCAGGGTCGCTTTTGTCAGTGAATGGCATCGCACCATTTCTTTCTTGCATGTAGGCATAAATTCTCTCCGCATCACCACTTAGTGCTTCATGCTTTCGAGGGAGTAGAGAAACATTAATTGTTCCATCCTCTTTTACATCAATGACTCTTCCGGTCACCGTCTCGCCCAGCCTTGGTTCAACCACGCGCTGTGATGAATGAATAAACCCTTTATATCCTTCTTCTGTTAATATAAATGAACCTGCTACAATCATTCGGTAAACTGTCCCTATTACCTCTTTATTAAACATCGTGCGGTCTGCTTCCTTCATAAGCGGCTCAACGATTTCCTCTGTAGCTAACCGAACAAAAAAACGACCGTTGCCTGATACTTTTAATGTACAATAAAGCTTGTCCCCAACGTTTGGCCAAACTTCTCTCAAATAAGGAAGATGATCTTTCGCGACAAGAGCATCTTTGCTAAGACCGATATTCACGAATGCACCCATATCTTCTACGATATCTACGACCTCAACCCAACCATATGTATCTTCTGTAATGTATGGTTTTTTCATTGTGGCATATAGTCGATCTTGTGCATCAACACCAAAGAAGACCTCAATCTTCTCTCCTTCTTCTATTTCTCCAATGACTTCGTTATTATGTAAAAGCACCCGTTCATTTCCATCTGTTAGAAAATAACCAAAATCTACCTTTTCATCTATTGTTAATGTTGCAAATGTACCTGGGATCATATATATATCCTCTCTTTCTTCTTTCTGTAAGAAAATTCTTTTAACATCACTTCAAAAGTTGTGATCATTGTTATATTTTACTATAATCAACCTATATTATATACGTAATGGAGGATAATTATGGCCAAAGATAGTTCATTTGATATTGTATCAAAGATTGAGTTTCCGGAAGTGACGAACGCGATTAATATTGCAATGAAGGAAATAGCAACAAGATATGACTTCAAAGGTAGTAAAAGCAACATCTCATTAGAAAAAGAAGAGCTTGTTTTAGTTTCTGATGACGAGTATAAACTTGAGCAATTAAAAGATGTTCTTATTTCCAAATTAATTAAACGAAATGTACCAATTAAAAATATTTCGTATAAAAAAGTTGAGAATGCTTCAGGAGGGACTGTCCGTCAAAGAGCTGAACTCGTTTCAGGTATCGACAAAGATAACGCTAAAAAAATTAACAGCATTATTAAAGACAAAGGCTTAAAAGTAAAATCTCAAATCCAAGATGATCAGATCCGTGTTACAGGTAAAAGTCGTGACGAACTCCAACAGGTGATTGCCGCAATCAGAGAAGCTGATTTACCAATCGATGTACAATTTATTAATTACAGGTAACATAGTTTTATTAGAGCTAACTCAAATGAGTTCAGCTCTTTTTTCTACCTCAAATATTAAAAGCATAATTTCCTTCTCCCTTCATATTTTTATAAAGGCTCCAACAAAACATCAACCAAAAACTTCCACATACTAAGTAAAATTTGACAAACTGTTAATTTACTATTGATATTTTTCTAAATATTAGATAAATTAGTTGTAATACTTTTTCACACGTTAAAGGTTATATGAAAATTTCATATCTTATCAAGAGAAGCAGAGGGACTGGCCCTATGAAGCTTCAGCAACCGGTCAATAACGAGTGAAGTCTGGTGTACAATGATTGACTAAGTCAAGAACACTGAACTAGGTTATTTTCTTTTAGCACAGAAAAGTAAATAAAAATGAATCGAACAAAGCGCTCTTGTTTGTTCGAAGCATTTTTATTTATTTTTCCAAGGCTTGCTATTCAAGCCGCAGCAAGCGCACGCTTGCTGTGCTAAAAGAAAATACGCATCACTATTTAAGAAGTGTTTTAGTCTTACCCGTCAATCAATTCCCCACACCCCACCAAGACTTCTGCGAGTGCCAAGGTGCTAATTCCAGCTAAGCATGTAAGATGCTTGAAAGATAAGGAGAAGCTAATAATGATTAAAGCCTTCTTCCTAAAGAAGGCTTTTTTAATTTCCTTTATCCAAAACAATGTTTACCTATTAATCATATAGATCGGAGGCTTCATTCAATGAGTTTTTTAGAGGATTTAAAACATAACATTTTAATTGGTGACGGTGCGATGGGTACAATGCTTTATGCCCATGGTGTTGATCGTTGCTTTGAAGAATTGAATCTATCAAGACCTGAGGATGTCCTTGCTGTTCATCAAGCGTATATAGAAGCTGGCGCAAACTTAATTCAAACAAACACATATGGTGCTAATGATATCAAGCTTTCAAGATATGGATTAGAGGATGAAATCAGACAAATTAACAAAAAAGCAGTTGAAATTGCCAAAAAAGCTGCTGATCAATCCACATATGTATTTGGCACAATTGGCGGAGTCAGATCTTTTAAAAAGAGTGCACATAGTATTGAAGAAGTGAAACGAAATTTTAGAGAGCAGCTCTTCCTCCTTCTAAACGAAGATGTAGATGGTCTTCTTCTTGAAACCTATTATGATATGGAAGAAATGAAAACAGTTCTTCAAATTGCCCGCAAGGAAACGAACAAGCCCATTATTGCAAATGTTTCCCTTCATGAAGCCGGTGTCCTGCAGGATGGAACGTCAGTGAAAAATGGTCTCACTCTTCTTGAAGACCTTGGTGCAAATGTTGTTGGCTTAAACTGTCGCTTAGGTCCTTACCATATGATTCAATCTTTAGAAGAGGTTCCAATACCAAATGAGGCCTATTTATCTGTTTTTCCAAACAGCAGCTTACCTGCACTAATTGAAGGGAATCTTGTCTATGAATCTGATGAAACGTATTTCAAGGAAAGTGCTCTAAAATTCAGAGATCAAGGTGTGAGATTAATAGGCGGATGCTGTGGAACTACACCTAGGCATATTAAAGCAATGGCTGAAGCAGTATCAAACTTATCCCCTGTTACAACAAAACAGGTTAAAGTTCCTGCAACATCTCAACTGCATGTACAGGAACATCAAGTCACATCTCCAACTCCGCTTGAGGATATTGTTCAAGAGAGACGTTCTGTTATTGTCGAATTAGATCCCCCTAAAAAACTGGGTATGGAGAAATTCCTTGAAGGTGCAGAAGCCCTTCACAATGCAGGAATCGATGCTTTAACACTTGCAGATAACTCATTGGCTTCACCAAGAATTAGTAACTTAGCTGCCGGAATCTTAGCAAAAGAAAAAACCGGGGCAAGAACATTAATTCATATTACATGCCGTGATCGGAATTTAATTGGTCTTCAATCACATCTCATGGGCCTACACTCACTTGGGATGTCAGATATATTAGCCATCACAGGTGATCCATCTAAAATTGGTGATTTCCCAGGGGCTACATCTGTATATGATGTGTCATCATTTGACCTTATCAGTTTAATTAAACAATTTAATAAAGGTGTATCCTATTCCGGAAAACCGCTTGGACAACAAACAAACTTCTCTGTAGCGGCAGCATTCAACCCTAATGTACGTCACTTAGATAAAGCTGTAGTCAGACTAGAAAAGAAAATTGCTCATGGTGCTGATTACTTTATTTCTCAGCCACTATACTCAAATCAGCAAATTATCGATGTATATGAAGCAACACGAAACTTGCAAGCTCCGATTTATATCGGGATTATGCCATTAACATCAAGCCGAAATGCCGAATTTATTCATAATGAAATTCCTGGTATTAAACTATCTGACTCTATTCGTGAAAAAATGGCTTCAGCCGGATCAGATAAAGAACAGGCACGCCAAGAAGGCCTTGCCATTGCAAAAGATTTAATTGATACAGCCTTCGAACTGTTCAATGGTATTTATTTAATTACACCGTTTTTACAATACGACCTTACAGTGGAGTTAACAAATTACATCCATGAAAAGGAAAAACAGCGAGCTGAAAGGAAGATTACACATGTGTAGCATCAACAAAGAGCTAGAAAAACGAATCCTTGTCCTGGATGGTGCGATGGGGACAATGATTCAAGCAGCAAACCTGTCTCCTGAAGATTTTGGCGGAGAAGATTATGATGGATGTAATGAATATCTTACATTGACTTCACCAAAGACGATTGAAACCATTCACGAAGCCTATTTGGAAGCCGGATCAGATATTATCTCTACCAATACCTTTGGGGCTACAAGTCTTGTTTTGGATGAGTATGATCTAGGACGCCTGGCTTTAGAGTTAAACATTGAATCTGCTAAAATAGCGAAACGTGCCGCTGAAAAATACTCAACACCTGAAAAGCCCAGATATGTCGCAGGTGCGATGGGACCAACAACCAAAACACTTTCAGTTACAGGTGGAACAACATTTGATACATTAGTCGAAAATTATGAAGAACAAGCAAGAGGCTTAATCATAGGAGGAGCAGATTTGCTCCTTCTCGAAACAAGCCAGGATATGTTAAACGTTAAAGCTGGATTTTTAGGAATTAAAAAAGCCTTTGAAGACACAGGCAAGGAACTTCCCTTAATGATTTCCGGAACGATTGAACCTATGGGTACTACTCTGGCAGGTCAGGATATTGAAGCATTTTATGTATCATTAGAACATATGAAGCCACTTTCAGTCGGATTAAACTGTGCAACCGGACCTGAATTTATGACAGACCATATTCGTACACTTTCCGGTTTAGCTAATACAGCTGTTAGCTGTTACCCGAATGCAGGCTTACCTGATGAAGAGGGAAATTATCATGAATCACCAGAATCACTCGCGAAAAAGCTTGTTGCTTTTGCAGAACAAGGCTGGCTGAATCTAATTGGCGGATGCTGTGGGACTACACCAGAACATATCCGTGCTATTACTGAAGCAGTTTCAACCATTACTCCACGAAAAATCGAAGAAGTCTCGACTGGTCACACAGTATCCGGAATCGATGCCCTACTTTACGAAGATGGAATGCGGCCTTTATTCGTTGGTGAACGTACAAATGTTATTGGTTCCCGTAAATTTAAACGTCTGATTGCAGAAGGCAAAATAGAGGAAGCATCTGAGATAGCAAGAGCACAAGTCAAAAGTGGTGCCCATGTTATCGATATTTGCCTGGCTGACCCCGATAGGGATGAGCTTGAAGATATGGAAGTATTCATACAAGAGGTTGTGAAAAAAGTCAAAGCTCCACTTGTTATTGACTCCACAGATGAGAAAGTAATTGAACGGGCGCTAAAATACTCTCAAGGTAAGGCGATCATTAACTCTATTAACCTTGAGGATGGCGAAGAGCGTTTTGATGCAATCGTTCCGCTTGTCAAAAAATACGGTGGCGCATTAGTCGTTGGAACAATAGATGAAGTGGGAATGGCCCTAACAGCAGAAAAGAAACTTGAAGTGGCGATTCGCTCTCACGACCTTCTCGTCAAAAAGCATGGACTAAAGCCGAGTGATTTGATATTTGATCCACTTGTATTCCCGGTAGGAACCGGTGACGAGCAATATATTGGTTCGGCAAATGAAACTGTTCGCGGTATCCAGCTTATTAAAGAAAAATTACCTGAATGCTTAACGATATTAGGCGTTAGTAATGTTTCTTTCGGACTTCCTCCTGTTGGACGCGAAGTTCTGAATGCTGTTTACTTGTACCACTGTACACAGGCCGGGCTCGATTATGCAATTGTTAACACGGAAAAATTAGAAAGATTTGCTTCGATTCCTAAAGAAGAAATACAAATGGCTGAAGATCTTTTATTTAAAACAACAGACGAATCATTGGCTAAATTTACTGCCTTCTACCGCGGTAAGAAAAAAGAAGACAAAAAGCCTCTTCAAAACCTTACCTTGGAAGAAAGATTAGCAAGCTATATCGTAGAAGGAACAAAAGAAGGCCTTATTCCAGATTTAGAGTTAGCATTAAAAAAATATCCTGTGCCTCTTGATATCATTAACGGACCATTAATGGAAGGTATGGCTGAAGTCGGGGTATTATTCAATGATAACCAATTAATCGTTGCAGAGGTTCTCCAAAGTGCCGAGGTCATGAAAGCATCTGTTTCCTATCTCGAGCAATTCATGGAAAAACGCGATGATAGCGGAAAAGGTAAAATCCTTCTTGCTACAGTAAAAGGTGATGTACATGATATCGGTAAAAATCTGGTTGATATTATTTTAAGTAATAATGGCTATAGAGTAATCGACCTTGGCATCAAAGTAACACCACAAACATTAATTCAAGCTGTAAAGGATGAAAAACCGGATCTTATCGGTTTATCCGGCTTACTTGTTAAATCAGCACAGCAAATGGTGATCACTGCTCAGGACTTACACAAAGCAAACTGTGAGTTACCAATTTTGGTTGGTGGTGCAGCATTATCACGGAAATTCACGAGAATGAAAATTGCACCTGAATATAACGGTCCTGTTGTCTATGCAAAGGATGCAATGGATGGCTTATCTTTAGCTAATCAATTACGCACAACACCTGAAATATTCGCTGCAAAAGAAGCTGCCGTAACAGAAGAGGCAAAACTAAAGAACTCTCAAGCACAAAGTGTTACGGAACTACTAATCAAGCGTGGAACTGTAAATGAGGCGCCAATTTTTACGCCTGTTGATACAAAGCGTCATATACTCAAGGATATCTCCCTTTCCCACATTATTCCTTATGTAAATATGCAAATGCTTATCGGTCATCATCTGGGATTAAAAGGGAAAATCAAGGAATTAGTCCAAAAGAAAGACCCTAAAGCGGTCGAGCTTGTTGAATTGATACAGGAGCTTTTAAAAGATGGAGCCAAACAGAAATGGTTCAAACCAGCTGCGGTCTATCAATTTTTCCCATCGTATAGTGATGGAAATAAGCTTCATATCCTTGATCCGGAAAATACAGATAGAATCGTACAAACTTTTGATTTTCCAAGACAGGAGAAACTGCCGCATCGCTGTATTTCCGACTATGTTCGTCCGAAACAAAAAGACGGATTTGACTATGTGGCCATGTTTGCCGTTACTGCAGGAAGTCAAATTCGTGAGCTTGCCCAAGGATTTAAAGAACAAGGTGACTATTTAAAGAGTCACGCTGTTCAGGCACTTGCTTTGGAGCTTGCAGAAGGGTTAGCTGAACGTACTCATCAACTCATTCGTGACCGCTGGGGCTTCCCTGATGCACCAGATTTCACAATGGACCAGCGCTTCTCAGCCAAATACCAAGGACAGCGCTACTCCTTTGGATATCCGGCTTGTCCTGATCTTGAAGATCAAGAAAAGTTATTTAACCTTATTCGTCCAGAGGACATCGGCATTCAGCTAACAGAAGGTTTCATGATGGAACCAGAAGCATCGGTAACAGCCATAGTTGTTGCACATCCGGATGCGAAATATTTTAATGTTATGTAAGGTATGTGCCCTAAAACAATGTTTTAGGGCATTTCTTTATCTAAACCTGTACTTCTTCATAAACTTGCAAAATTGGGTACGTCGAGAACCATAAAACGGGCAAATTGAGATCCTGCTTCAGTATGGGGAGCCATTTAATCGATCCCTACTCAGGAATGACCGTGAAATGGCGGTTGCAAAAAAATCGGGAAGGTCGCAAGAATAAACTATATACCTGCAAAAATATGCTCTGACTTGCAAAAATACAGACAAAGTTGCAAAAAAAACATAGGAACTTGCAAAATTGGGTACATCGAGAACCTTAAAAGCGGGCAAATTGGGATCTTGCTTCAGTATGGGGAGCCATTGAAATTGATCTTTACTCAGGAATGACCGTGAAATGGCAGTTGCAAAAAAAATCGGGAAGGTTGCAAGAATAAACTATATACCTGCAAAAATATGCTCTGACTTGCAAAAATACAGACAAAGTTGCAAAAAAAACATAGGAACTTGCAAAATTGGGTACGTCGAGAACCTTAAAAGCGGGCAAATTGAGATCTTGCTTCATTATTGTCAGCCATTTAATCGATCCCTATTCAGGAATGATCGTCAAATGGCGGTTGCAAAAAAATCAGGAAGGTTGCAAGAATAAACTATATACCTGCAAACAACGCTCTGACTTTTGCAAAAAATGGAGACAAAGTTGCAAAGGAACATTTTTCCTTCAATTCTGCTTAACATGCTATCCACTTCCTAATAAATCTATCAAGTTGCAAGATTTGACGTCCATCTCCCCAAAATCTCATCCTTTTGACTGACCTTTTCTTCTACCAAATACGTTATAATTTTCCGCATAGACAATATTGTTGACACATTCACCAATATTCATTAAAATCAAACTTATGCAGATTAGTATGTATAGCAACATCTTTTAGTAAAACTAAATGAATTTGAGATACTTGAATTTTCAGTAGTTGCTACGCCAACAAATAAATCATTGCAACTGAGTTGCGATCAAAGTTAATGGAGGAATTTATATGTCAAATGTATTATTTATTAAAGCAAATTCTCGCCCTGCAGATCAGGCTGTAAGTGTTAAACTATATGACGCTTTTGTACATTCTTACAAAGAAACTCACAAAGAAGATACAATCACAGAGCTTGATTTATTCCAAGAAAACCTTCCTTACTATGGAGTGGATGCAATTAACGGTATGTTTAAGCGTGCAAGAGGAATGGAATTAACAGCTGAAGAAGAAAAAGCTGCAAATTTAGTTCAAAAATACTTGGATCAATTCGTTGCAGCTGATAAAGTTGTATTCGCATTCCCACTTTGGAACTTCACTGTTCCAGCTGTTTTACACACATACATGGATTATTTATCACAAGCTGGTACAACATTCAAATATACACCAGAAGGCCCTGTAGGCTTGCTTTCAGAGAAAAAAGTAGCTCTTTTAAATGCTCGTGGCGGCGTATATTCAGAAGGTCCAGCTGCTGCTGTAGAAATGTCTGTTAACTACGTTAAAAATGTATTGGCATTCTGGGGAATCACGAATACAGCTGATGTAATCGTTGAAGGACATAATCAATTCCCGGATCGTGCAAACGAGATTATTGAAGACGGTATCCGTCAAGCTGCTGAATTAGCAAGCAAATTCTAATTTTAGACTCTAAAAAGCGAGTGATAACACTCGCTTTTTTATATACTCATTCTTCTCTATCTAAGTACTTTTCTCCCATAAAATTGACAATATAGTAACTTCTTACTAAACTTACATTAATGATATCTAGAATGATTAGGAGTTTACCGAACATGACACTCTCGCTAAATGACTTAATTAGCATTTTTATCCACCAAACTGATTTAGAGCTCACAGGATATATAAAAAATAAATTAGTACCTTTTAATATTGCTCCTGAACAGAATTTGATTATGATGTTACTTTGGGAAAAAGATGGACTTAGTCAAAATGAGGTTGCATGTAAACTAGATAAAGATAAAACAAACATTGCAAGAATGGCTTTTGGACTTGAGCAAAAAGGGTTTGTAAAAAGAATAAATTGTCCAAAGGACCGTCGTGTTCAGCGATTATATTTGACAAAAGAAGGGTTGGAATTAAAAGAACATATCATCCCTATTGCCACCCAGTTTAATTCGCTTCTTTGTCAAGATATAACAAATGAAGAACTGAAACAGATACGACAAATATTATGTAAAATGAGAGCAAATTTAAGGAATTCATGATAAGAAGCCTGAAACCAGGCTTCTTTTTTTGTTTACTTTAATGAACAAGTGGGAATAGAAATACCAGACTACAACATCATGAACATACTTTTAGATTTTCTTCACATAATAGGTAAACGATAATACTATAGGAGGTAAAAACTTTGAGTAATAATCAAAATCAACAAAAACAAACATTACCGCCACAGCACCAGGATGTTCAGCCCGGACATGAGGATTTGATGAATCCAAAACCTACATTTGATGATCAATCATATACCGGAAGTGGGAAATTAAAAGATAAAGTGGCCATTATTACAGGTGGAGACAGTGGAATTGGACGAGCAGTTGCAGTTTTTTTTGCGAAAGAAGGAGCTAATGTTGTCATTTCCTATTTAGATGAGCAAGAGGATGCTGAGGAAACCAAAAAACATATAGAAGCAGAAGGTCAAAAATGCCTGCTTGTTTCTGGAGATATTGGTGATGAAACTGTATGTCAGCAAGTTGTAGCAAAAACAGTTGAAACTTTTGGACAAGTAGATATCTTAGTAAATAATGCAGCTGAACAACACCCACAAAAAGGAATTGAAGATATTACAAGTGAACAGCTGGAACGAACTTTCAAGACAAATATTTTCTCGTTTTTCCATTTAACAAAAGCTGTCCTTCCTCATTTCAAAAAAGGAAGTGCGATTATTAACACCTCTTCTGTAACGGCATATGCCGGAAATGAGCAGTTAATTGACTATTCTTCAACAAAAGGTGCGATTACTGCGTTTACTCGTTCGTTGGCCCTTAATCTTGCCGGTAAAGGAATCCGCGTGAATGCAGTGGCTCCAGGTCCAATTTGGACACCACTTATCCCATCTACGTTCCCGGCAGATCAAGTTGCAACCTTTGGGGCAAATACACCTATGAAGCGACCTGGACAACCTGAAGAACTTGCACCTGCTTACGTATTTTTGGCTAGTGATGATTCCTCTTATATGTCAGGGCAAACACTTCATGTGAATGGTGGAAAAATTGTTAATGGTTAGAAAGCGCAAGCGCCTTGATCAGGCCCGACAAGCATAAGGCGATTTGGAATATAAGGGGTTTTTTGCTTTCAAATCCAAATCCCCTTATGACCTAAGGGCCTAGGCGCTGGAGCTGGACACCAACACTAAGTACAGAATTTTATGCTTAGCTATCATTATAAAACAACAGGGACTGTTCTAATGAACAGTCCCTTTCTATATCAAGACTTCTGCTTTCCTTTTCTATAAGCCATGACCAAAAATAAAATAAACAATGTCGGAACAATGATAAAGACACTGATAAATGGTATATTTAATCCCGTCTTATCTTTTATTTCATATACTTCTGCAATTTCACGATCTATGATGAACTCGTATTCGCCATTTTCTTCTTCAAAAGTGTCACCTGTTAGCAAACCTTCAAGCTTGTTATCTTTAGCTATTTCAGCAGCAGGTATTTTTACCTTTTGAGTCTCAGTCGTATTATTAATAGCAACAATCAGGGACTCATCCTGATAGGATCGTTTAAAAATAATCATACCGTCCTTTTCATATAAAACTTCATAATCTCCTCTTGTTAGAGCAGGGAACGTTTTTCTTAAAACTGAAAGCTTTCCTAAATACTCAATCAATTCTTCATCTGATTGAAAGTTCATTAAAGGACGGTTTGTCGGCGGCTCTCCTCCATCGACAGCAATTTCTGAACCATAATAAACGAACGGAGTTCCCGGGATCGTATACATATAGGAGAAAGCCATTTTCAACCGAACACCCGGATGCTGATTATTTTCGATGGCATGTCTTGTAAAGCGGACTGTTCGATCATTATCAACATATGTACTTAGTAAAGGTGATGACTTGGCTACAATCTCAGTTATTGGTAGAAAAGATTGATCAACATTCGAAAATACACTTGCTGTTTCTTCATAAAAAGATTGATTCAGAATAGAATCAAACCCATTTTCTAGATAAGAAGAAACATTCTCATCCTTTGATTCAATTGATCCTACTAAGTAAAAATCCTCTTTGAGTTCTTCTATGTCCTTGTGAAACTGATTCCAGACACTCACATTGATACTGTCTGCTTGTTCGATATAGTACCCATCTACATTGGTTTCATTTATCCACCATGATGCTGTTTGTGTAAGATTTTGGTCGATCTCACCGTAATCTAACAGTATATTCATATCAAGCTTGTGAGCTTCTTCAACAAGTTTTTTTACATCTTCAACCGTCCCTGCATGCTCGTCCATTGTTTTCACTTCAACTGCATTATTTTCTTCATTAAAAATCGGGGAAAGTATGATCGAGGTAAATCCCATTTCATGAATATACTCAATTTTCTTAGTAATTCCTTCAATATCTCCTCCATGATAAGCAGTTGGATCCTCAAAATTGAGATCACTACCATCATTTTTAGAGTTTCCGTTATTAAATCGGTCAACGACAACATAGTAAGCAATTTCATCTTGCCATGCCCTCTCTTCTTTTTCAGCAGCATTCACGGGAATTGCTCCTAAAAGAAGAAATAGAATAAGCAAAAATTTGCCAGCTCTTTTAAACATCTTGGTCCGTTCCTCCTATATTCTATATCTCTACGTTCTTAAGAGTATCGCTTTGTGTCATATACCGTCAAATTTTATTTAGATTCTTTCAATTTTTTAGTAATGCTGTTTTAGGTTTCGAATAGTTTCCAGTATCACCCAGTTGGATTTCAATTGCTTGTTTGGTTTACCATGAGATTCCCCTAAATTTGGCAGTGTCTAGTACGGTGGAAGAAGAAAAAGTTATGCTGCTAATCACCTCCATTACATGAACGCATCTTTTTTCATGTATAAAATACATAATCGTTCCAGTATAAAATTAGTATTAATGTGCAAATTAGTATTATTTAGATGAAGGGATCACATACTATGGATCGATTAGTTGAAGAAATACAATCTGTGCTTGGAAATAATGAAGATTTTGTTCAGTCAAGGGATTATCTTGCTGATACATCTGTTATCCTATTAGGTTTTAGTACTCTAGTTGATTTTACAAAAACCAAAATGACCCTCCAAAAGCATTCAGACAGTTTCATTTCTCAAGATAGGCCTTCTGATGATTTATGGTGTTCAATAGGTAAACTAATCGAAGGTGATGTTAAGGAAGCTATTTCATCCATATATGTAGGCAAACTAGTTATTATTATCGAGAATACCAGTCGATTTATCATTATGGATCCTGTATCTAAACAACTAGATCGTTCCATTGAGTCGCCTTCAAATGAAAATGTAATTCAAGGTCCATTAAATTCTTTTACGGAGAATATTGATATAAATATCGGTATTGTCCGTAAACAAGTGAACTCGAATGAACTACACTTAAAAACATACTCAACAGGGCACAATGTAAAAAAAAAACTTTCCTTGTTTTATATAGACGGCAAAGCTGATACTAAATTATTAGACAACCTTATGGAACATATTGAAAAGAATATTAATATGGAGATTGATGATTTGCAAGGATTATCAAATATGATGGGTTTTCGAAGCTGGGACGCAGTTTCGAAATTTAATACAACTGAATTGCCTCTTTATGCCGTTCAATTTCTGAAAAAAGGAAGAGTTATTCTTTTTGTGGATCAATTCCCTTTTGCGCTTATTCTTCCTAGCCATCTATTAGATATGTTCATTCTTGAAAATGATCGAAATTTTCCTCTCCCCATAATGGTTTCCATTCGATTCGTAAGAGTTATTGGTCTTTTGGTTACGCTGATCAGTCCTGGTTTGTATGTAGCACTTGTTGCAGTTAATCCTGAAATTTTACAGATACAGCTTGCCTTGTCTGTTGCCCAGAGCCGTGAAGGAGTTCCATATCCTGCATTAGTCGAAATTATTCTCATGCTTGTTATTCTTGAATTAATTTTGGAAGCTAGTGTCAGGCTCCCTAAATCCATTGGACCTACGATTACAATGGTCGGAGGGATTATTCTAGGACAAGCTGTTGTTGAAGCTAAATTGGTCAGCAATCTCCTAATTATTATTCTTGCAGCTACTACCATTGCCAATTCAACAATTGTCGGTTTTCAAAACTCTGTTTCCATCAGATTATTTAAATATGTCATTGTGTTTCTTGCATCCATTTTCGGCTTATTAGGCATTGTAGCAGGCCTTGTATTAATTGGAGCTTACTTAGCGAGTATCAACACCTATGGTAGGTCCTATCTAGACATAAACATGAAAGGGACTGAAAACAACAGTGAATAAAAGTTTACATGTCATGATATTATATATTTTAAGCCATTTGGGACTCATTTTCTTTATGTACCCGGGAAATATAATTTCAAGTACAGAGCAGGGCCACTGGCTTCCAATTCTATTAGGAATAATTGTTCATTTTACTTTTTTATTTGTTTATATGAAGGGACTAAGTTTCTTTCCAAAAAAAGATATTATTACGATCTATACAGAGTTTGGAAAAGGTAAAGCTCTCCTATTTCTTATCCCTATTTTCATTTATTTCATTATGATTTTATTAATAACCGTACGTGCGTACGCAGAAATTATTACAATCGTCTTTTTATCCAACACTCCCATATGGGCCATCATGTTATTATTACTATCTATCTCAACTTATATTGCTTCAAATGGAGTTGAAGTCATTTTTCGTACAGGGTTTCTCTTATCCATCCTATTTCTTCCGATCATTTTATTTATCTTCTTTACTTCTTTTCAAAATGTTGATTGGAGATATGCCATCCCTTTTGATACTGATTTTCGATTCATTACAAAACGTCCCTACTTAGAAAGTTTTTTTGCCTTCTCTGGAGGGTTTCTGTTTCTTGGCTTTATTCAACCCTATTTCTCTTACAGTAGAAAATCGATTTTATGGGCAGCTGCAATCCTGATTCCTTTTTTTATATTTTCTGTTTATATCCCCATTCTTACATTTGGGCAGGCCACTTCGGCAACAACATTCCTCCCTTATGTTGTTGTGGTAGACGCCATAAATATTAATTGGTTGATGTTTGATAGGGTCACCATGTTTTTTTTGTTAAGTTTACTATCTTTTATTATGCTTTACCTATCTCTCGTGACATGGAAAACACTCCGAATATTAAGTCATTACATTCCATCGATCAAACCAGTTAATCAGGTGATCACAGTTTCAGTAGTAGTGTATTTTTTATGTTTCTTGATTCCGGGATGGGAGGATATTGAAAAGCTATTTTGGTGGAATACTTTTTTACGATTTTATATCTTAATAGCAGTTCCCTTATCTATCTATTTCTTTGGATCTCGTATTAAGAGGAAGGGTAAAAATGAAACCATATAATTTAATGTCAAAAGCGACTATCGTTTTTTGTTTATTTTTGCTAATTCTCCCCCTAAGCGGCTGCTGGGATAATAGGGATATCAATCACCGAGTGCTACCTGTAGTCCTTGGTGTATCTTTGATTGACGAACAATACAGGGTATTCTTAGAGATTCCTGATCCTGAAAAAGATACAACAAATATCAAAATTATATCCGGAACAGGAGAAACAATTACAAAAGCGGTCGATACAATAAGCAGAAATTTAGAGAGCAGTGTAGACTTACTTCATGTAAAACTAATATTGATTGATCGGAAAACTGCTGAAGAAGGGGTGAAAGATATTATCGCCGGCTTTATGCGATCGCGAGAAGTATCACCAAAAGCATTAGTGGCTATATGCAATCAGGATATAGATGAGTTTTTTTCAAAACTGTCAGATTTAAAGGAAATTCATGGAACTGCCATGTTCGATTTTTTTGAAAAAAATGCAGGATGGAATCCTGATATCGCTCTTACAAGGATATGGGAGGTATACCGTAGTATCCATTCTTATACACGTGATGTTGCGATCCCTCTAATTGTTACTGGCAAAATGACAGCAATTGAACAATCAGGTTCAGCTGTAATAAAGAATGGAAAGATGGTAGAACAAATCAGTGCTGATGAAACTCTGCTATTTAATTCTTTTGACGGAGAAAGCACCAATGGTAACATTGAAGTTTTGAATCATGCAAGTGTTATGATCATTGGCAATTCTATGCGCCATAAAAGCGAATTAATTGATAAGCAGCCTATTTTGCAAAGCCGTATCAATTTAAAAGTCGTCATCCTTGAAACAAGAGGAAACGCCTCTTCGACATTAGTTAAGAAGGAATTGAACAAACTCTTAACCGACAGATTTAATAATATGTTTGCCAAAATACAAAAGAGTGAAGCCGATATTTTAGGTATAGGTCAGTTTTACCGCAACAAACTGACTCGAAAAGAATTAAAAAATTGGAGATCGGTATACTATCCAAATATGAAAATGAATATTCAATTCCACATTGACATTCAAAATGAAGGATACTTAAAAACAACATAATAGGAAAATGTCAGTAGAATAGTTATACCTCCTTTTTGTATTTAATTTATATCTCGAACAATAATTAGAAATTATGGTCAAGATATAAAATAAATACATTTCCCTTGTATCTCCTGTTTATAATTGGAGAAACCTTATTCTTACAAATTCATTTAAGATAAAGGAGTCGTCATGCTGAGAGAAGCTATTTATCATCGTCCGGGAGGCCAATTTGCTTATCCTACTTGTGATGGGTCTTTTCAAATTCAACTTCGAACAAAGCATCAAAATGTTAACTCCGTCAATCTTCTATATGGAGATCCATTTGAATTTGATCAGGAGAACTGGAAGTCTACATCATCACAAATGTTGCATAGTGGTACAGATGGATTATTTGATTACTGGTCCGTTACTGTTTTCCCACCACAAAAGCGTCTTAGGTATGCCTTTCATTTAAAAAGCGACGAGTCGGAGCTCTTTTTCACAGAAAAGGGATTTACCGATCATGTTCATAAAGATTTTTCTGCCTATTTTTGCTTGCCTTACTATCATCGTTCAGATGCCTTTAAAGCACCTGAATGGGTAAAAAATACAGTCTGGTATCAAATATTTCCAGATCGATTTGCAAATGGAGATACTTCAAATGACCCTGCAGGAACATTAGCATGGAACAGCATAGAACCTGCCTCAGACTCTATTTTTGGAGGTGATTTACAAGGTGTCATCCAGCATTTGGATTATTTAGTAGACCTGGGAATCAACGGAATTTACTTTACCCCGCTCTTTCGTGCTCATTCAAATCATAAATATGATACGGTGAATTATTTCGAAATAGATCCGCAATTTGGAAGCATACAAGATATGAAGGAAGTTGTTAAGGAGTGCCACGCAAGAGGAATTCGTGTCATGCTTGATGCGGTTTTTAATCATTGCGGGCAGGACTTCCCTCCGTTTCAAAATGTGTTGCAACATGGAGAAGCATCACCATATAAGGATTGGTTCCATATAAGCTTTTCATCAACTGGTGATATACAGTATGAAACCTTTTCCTTTGAAAAATCAATGCCGAAGCTGAACACTCAACATCCTGAGGTTCGCAAACTTTTGTTTGATGTTGGGCAATTTTGGATAAGAGAATGTCACATTGATGGATGGAGGTTGGATGTGGCGAATGAGATTGACCATCAATTTTGGAAAGATTTTCGTCAGGTGATAAAACGTGATCACCCTGATGTGTATCTAGTTGGAGAAGTATGGCACGATGCGATGCCTTGGCTTGACGGGGATCAGTTTGATGCTGTGATGAATTATCCTTTCGCACAACTTCTTCACCAATTTTACGCATATAATGTGATAAATGTTGAGCAATTTACTAAGTCATTACAACACTATTTACACCAATATCCAAAACCTGTTTATCATACATTATTTAATATGGTAGGAAGCCATGATACACCAAGAATCGTAAATCTTGCAAAGATGAATAAGCAAAAAGTTAAGCTGTTATCCGTTTTTCAGTTTAGCTTCTATGGTTCACCTTCGATTTACTATGGAGATGAAATTGGCTTAACTGGAGATCAGGATCCCGGATGCAGAAAGTGTATGGAATGGGATAATTCAAGACAGGATCAGGACATGCTAACATTCATGAAAAGATTGATACACCTGCGAAAGCAATATCCTGTTCTCGGAAATGACGGGGAATTTCAGCTCTTATCTTATGATATCAACCAAAACTCTATTTGTTATCAAAGAGAAAATTCCACAGAACTTGTCATTGTTGTCATGAATAATCATCCTGAAAAGCAAACGATTTTGCTTCCGTTACAACTTAAAGACCGTACGATTTTTGATCTTTGGCTCTCAAAAGAATTTGCTGCACATTCCGATCAGCTTTCTGTCACACTTGATGGCTATGACTTTACCCTTTTGCTTATTAAGAAATAACTATCTTGTTATCTCCTTAGAATGACCTTTCGATATTCAATTGGTGTGAGACCTTCCATTTTCTTAAATAGTTTTGAAAAGTAAGTGGAATCCAAAATCCCCACTTCTTTTGAGATATTAGCGATCTTTTGATCTGTAGTGGCTAACAATCTTTTTGCTTGATTCATCCGATATCTATTTAAATAATGATTTGGCGTCTCACCAACAATTTTTTGCATACAACGAGTAATATAATCCGGGTGAAAATGGATAGCATTTGCAAGATCCTCCATTTTCACCTCATCTCTGTAATGTGCTTGAATATAAGCTACCACTTCTTCTACTACATTTTCGGCAGCAGAAGGGATTTTGCATGCTTCCTTTTGGAGGTGCAATAGAAACTCCTGAAAAAACAATTGCTGCCTTAATTGATAATCAGGTGTTTGATGATCAACATGTAATATTTGGTGAAAAATGGTTTCTACAAAGCTTGTATTCTCTATTTCCCCATAACATGGAATGGACAGCCTATAAGAAGGAGGGTGTTCATAGTCTCCTTCAGATTCATGAATATCAGCCCAATTTGTAATCCCTTCTTCTACAATTTCATAGTTTGTGGGAATTATAAAATGAAACCAATAATATTCAGATTTCACCTGACAGCCTTTATGACCGAAATGTTCAAACCCTGGAAGTAAAATGATATATTGGCCCTTGCCAATTGAGTAAGGAATACGATCTTCTGTTAGATATAATTCCCCTGATTTTACATAAATCAAGTCAAGCACCGTAAATGTACGACGAAAATGTTTTTTATCCTTTTCAAAAACAGCATATCCTCCTTTAATCAAGGTTGGAAAGGCCGGTACCTGAAACTGTATATGTGACAAGCCGCATCATCCTCTAAGTCGTATTTCTCCAAATTATATCGTAATCTTCTCTTTCTATTATACTGCAATCTATGTAAACTTATTAAGTATTATCGACATGTAGTAAAGGAGGTAGATGAAAATGTCTACTTTAAGACAAGATCGTAAAATGACATTATTTGCATTAACCTGGCCCATCTTTATTGAAATCATGCTTCATATGTTAATGGGAAATGCTGATACATTGATGCTCAGTCAATATTCTGATAATTCTGTAGCAGCTGTCGGTGTTTCCAATCAAATCTTATTTCTCTTAATCGTGATGTTTGGGTTTATTGCGACAGGAACAACCATTCTTGTTGCTCAATATATAGGTGGAAATCAGTACAAAAATGCGAAAGAGATATCATCTGTTTCTCTTTCTGCAAATCTTTTATTTAGTATTCTCATTAGTGTTGTGATTGTCATTGCAAGTGAAGATATCCTGCAATTGATGAATTTACCACAGGAGCTAATGCCTGAAGCAACTTTTTATTTACAGGTTGTTGGAGGATTTTCTTTTCTTCAAGCTTTAATTATGACTGCTGGTGCCATTCTTAAAAGCCATGGATATACGAAGGATTCTATGTACCTGACGATCGGGATGAATTTGATTAACGTGATCGGAAACTATTTATTTATTTTTGGACCATTTGGTATTCCGGTGTTAGGTGTTCAAGGTGTTGCAATCTCAACAGTTGTATCCCGTTTTATTGGGTTACTCGTTATCCTTTATATTTTAAAGCAACGTGTTCACTTTACTCTCAATCTAAAAGACTTGTTCAAGTTGCCGGCACACCATATTAAAAAGCTCCTTCATATCGGTATCCCGACTGCCGGTGAACAATTGTCATATAATACATCACAAATGGTGATTACCTTTTTCATCACCATGATTGGAACAGAGGCATTAACAACAAAAGTATATGCCCAAAATCTTATGATGCTCATTTTATTATTCAGTTCAGCTGTAAGTCAGGGGACTCAAATTTTAATCGGCTATATGGTGGGAGCCAAGGAATATGATCATGCATACAAAAGATGCTTACAGAGCCTGCATTATGGGATCGTTATTTCCACACTGATGGCGATCGTCTTTACTTTATTCTCTGATCAATTGCTTGGCATCTTTACATCAAATGAAAGAATTCTGGAAGTTGGCGGGACTTTAATATTGCTCACTATCTTACTTGAGCCTGGAAGAGCATTTAATATGATTATTATCGGTTCTTTAAGAGCAGCGGGAGATATTCGATTCCCTACCTATATAGGCATTCTCTCGATGTGGGGTGTTAGTGTTCCAATCGCCTATGTGCTGGGCATTCATTTTGACCTGGGTCTTATCGGAGTATGGATTGCCTTTATAACGGACGAATGGGTGAGAGGAATCATTATGTATTATCGCTGGAAATCAAAGGCATGGCAGGGAAAACGATTTTCTCAGGAAGCAATTGTTTCGTAAGCTACGTAAATATTTATATCTAATAATAAGGCCAGATCATCGATATCACACTATATGTGTGATCCAAGGATCTGACCTTTTTTGTATTTATTATTCTCTTAATCTCTTATCTTTCATCAATATCAATTGAATAGCTGTCAAACCATACATGAATTTGTGCTAAATGAGCTAGAAGCTGTGGACCTGACATTAATTGGCCGAACCATGGAACCTGGAATGCCTTCCCCTCTGTTTCAATTATATCGTTGAGCTTTTGCTTGTTGAGAAGTTCATGCAATATGGAATCCTTCCCATCCACAAGGGATAACAGCCAATTTTTCACTAATCTCGTATACTCAGGGTTATGTGTTTTCGGATAAGGACTTTTCTTCCGATAGAGTACCTCATTTGGCAAAATTCCTTCTAATGCTTTTCGAAGAATGCCTTTTTCACGGTCACCATACATTTTCATGTCCCAAGGAATATTCCATACATACTCAACAAGACGATGATCGGCAAATGGAACACGAACCTCCAAGCTTGCCCCCATACTCATTCGATCTTTTCTATCCAATAAATTTGTCATAAACCAATGTATATTTAAATAAAAGAGTTGTCGTCTTTTTGCTTCAATTTCTGATTCACCTTCAAGCAATGGTGTTTCATTTAATGTTTCCTGATGCCGAGCCTGAACATATTCATGTAATTGTAATTTATTTTGCCATTCAGGTTTTAATAATGACATCCTTTCATCTGTTGAACGCATCCACGGAAAGCCGGAGCTGGCTAAATCTTCAGGACGGTGAAACCATGGATATCCCCCAAAAATTTCATCTGCACATTCACCTGATAGACCTACAACAAAGTCATTTTTTATTTCACGGCAAAACCAAAGCAATGATGAATCAACATCAGCCATACCCGGAAGGTCACGGACAGATGTAGCTTCGATGAGATGGTCCACTAACTCTTGTTGAGTAATTACACAGCGATGGTGAACAGTATTGAATTCGTCACTCATTTTTTGAATCCATGGGCCATCCGAGTTTGGCTGAAACTCATTAGCCTTAAAAAACTTCTCATTATCCTCATAATCTATTGAATACGTATGAAGCTGCCCCTTCCCTTCTTTCCTGTAATGTTCGGCAGCAATTGCTGTAATAGCACTGGAATCCACGCCGCCTGAAAGGAATGTACAAAGTGGTACATCTGAAACCAGTTGTCTGGTTACTGCATCCGTAAATAAAGTGCGTACCTTTTCTGATGTTTCTTCTACAGAATCTTCATGAGGTTTGCTTTCAACATCCCAATAGCGCCATTTTTTCAAGCCGTTTTTCGTATATACTAATGCATGTGCCGGACGGAGCTCATCAATGCCTTTAAATACACCTACACCTGGTGTACGAGCCGGACCAACGCCAAATATTTCCGATAAACCTGTTTTATCTAATTTCGCCGAAACCGATGGATGTGCCAGAATCGCTTTAAGCTCTGAGCCAAAAAGAAGTGAGCCATTTTCTTCCTTATAAAATAAAGGTTTTACCCCTAATCGATCTCTTCCAATAAAAAGTTTTTCCTTTGATGTGTCCCAAACTGCAAAAGCAAAAATCCCATTTAATCGATGGACACATTCTTCTTCCCATTCTATATATGATTGGAGGAGCACCTCTGTATCGGAATGTCCTTTAAATGTGTACCCCTTTGCAAGAAGTTCTCTCCGAATATCCTCTGTATTATAAAGCTCTCCATTATAGCAAATGGTATAAGTGTGACCATTCTTTGTTCTTGTCATTGGCTGAATACCACCAGCCGGATCAACAACGACTAAACGTTTATGACCGAACAGCACATGGTCTTCTCCCCAAATATTTGTATCGTCTGGTCCCCTTTTGGATAAAGTTTCAGCCATCTTTTTAATGGTTTCTCTTTCCGTGCGTATATGTCCCTTAAAGTTAACCCACCCTGTGATTCCACACATTTACATATCATCTCCCTCATCTGTTTACAATCCATGTTATATATTCTCACGCCAATTACTCCAACAGGTGTACCTAGTCTATGCCCATGACATACCAATGTTGAATTGTCCTAATCAAAATATCCATGCATAAACTTACTCACTTTTGTCTAAAACGAATAACAACACAAAATCTACTACAATACTCGTGTCATTTGGAGGTAAATATCATGTTTCCATTAAAACGGACAGATCTGCTATTAAACCAAAAACGTTCGTATTTAACCGGACTGATCGAAGTAGCGAATGATCAGTACGTCATTTATGATGATATGAATGATGAGCTTCTTTTATTAGATGAGATTAACAATTCCCATATAGAAATTTTGCAATCTACAGGGTGGAAAACCGGGGTATGGATAGGTTTGGGTAAGATTAAAACAAATACGGGGACTTATTCAGTCAATGATGGTGATACTGTTCGCGTACGAAAAAAACTACCGGTTGCACTGGATGAAATGCTAAAGGAACTACAAGATGAGACATTTGTCAGGCTAATTAAGCAAATTAACTCACTTGGCTTCTCACCTTATGACTGTATTTATTCATATAACCAATTATTATTTCTTGAAAATCGCGTTCATAAAAAAGGAGTATCTTTTTATCAGCTGGACAATGAAGAATGCATACTCGGAATTCAACACCATTTTGAAAGAGGGGTTCACTCCTCAGACAGGCTGGAAATGACAACAAGCCTTGGAGAGAGAAGATTGGTTTGCAGTAAATTTTATTAGAAAAGCGCAAGCGCCTTGGTCATCGCCGTACAAACTGGAGGAGCATCGACTAAAGATTTAGGAAACACGGTAAGCGAAGCGAATCGATGTTGACTTAACGTAGGGAGATGATCTGAAGTTTGATAGGCGATAGGCGCTGGCAGTCAAAACCCGCGACGTCCTGTCGCATTGACTGCACTTGCACATCCTGTGCTTCGGAGCTAGACACTAAAACTAAGTACAAAATTCTATATTATCTTACCTGTGAACAAAAAAAATGCCTCCTCATAAGAGAAGGCATTTTTTGTTTTACGAAAAGCTCCAAATTCCTAATGGTAAACGCATTCCTAATAAAATCGTAAGAATCACAACAATCACAAATTGAATCCAAAATACTCTTGTTGGCTTACCTTTTTTCAAGCGGACTAATACCATTTCCATTGCTCCAATGGTCCAAACACCCAAGATCATTTTCGCAATGTATTCGCCATCTATCTTATAAATAGCTGATACAAGCAAACCACCTGTCACAATAATTAAAATGTAAAATAATCTTAGAACCATATGTACAATTTTAGACGGCTTTTCTTTTCCAGACTTATACAGCGAGTGTGCGACAAAGAATAAAATAATCGCAACAACCCAGGTTGTTATGTGTGCATGTGTCATATTTTTTTCCTCCTTAAACAGATCACAGACAACCCTATTTTAGCATGATTTACTGTAAATATTAAAAAATAAACATGAAAAGAATGAACTTCCTGTGAATATTAGAATCCTAAAGTAAAAAAGAAGTCAAATCCATAGACTGACTCCTTCAATTTCCTTACCCTGACACCGTATTGCGCAATGTTCCGATTACCTCAACCTCGATTTCTATCACATCACCCGGTTGTAGAAATTTAGGCGGCTTAAATCCTTTTCCTACTCCAGCAGGAGTTCCTGTTGCGATGATATCTCCCGGCTCTAATGTTGTTCCTTGTGAAATTGTTGAAATGATATGTTCAATTGAGAAAATCATATCCTTTGTATGACCATCTTGTCTTATTTCATCATTCACTTTTGTTTTTATGGTAAGATCATATGGATTTGAGATTGCAGATTTATGAACTAAGTACGGACCAATTGGACAAGAAGTGTCTAAGCTTTTGCCCAATAGAAATTGCTTATGCTGTGCTTGTAAATTTCGCGCTGTAATATCATTAACAATCGTATAGCCAAATACATAGTCCATTGCTTCTGCCTCGCCAATACGCTTTCCCTTTTTGCCTATTACAATCGCTAATTCACCCTCGTAATCCAATTCTGTTGTGATATGGGAATGTGGATCAATTTCTTGTTCATGGCCGATGACGGTCGTCGGTGCCTTTGAAAAAAGCATCACATGCTTCGGTATATCTTCTTCCGTTCCCATTTCAATCGCATGCTCCCGGTAATTCTTTCCTACACAGAATATGTTTTTTGCCGGCCTTGTTATGGGAGCTAAAATAGTCACATCAGATCTCGCATATACATAGCTTTCCACCCTGTCTGCATCCTTCAACTTATCGACGATTTGCTTAACATTTTGAACAAATTTATCACCTAAAGCAACACATTCGACTAATGTATTTGGAAAAGAGGTCATTTCAAAGATTACCTGTTCCGCTTTATGTATGTCGATTATTTTTTCTTCATGTAATAAACCAACAAAGGGCTCATTATGTATAATAGCTGTCACAAATTTCACTGTTTTTCCTCCCTCATTCGTTCGTGCTATAACAAAGCTTTTTAGTTTTACCTTCCCTTTTTCGTTTTATGTTCAGATCTAGTTATGTTCTATATTCGCTATAAAGAAGAGGATTTCCTTTTGTAAATTTTTGTATAATTTTAGGATATTTTATCATTTATACGCTTTTCATTATGTAAACATTGTATAATATTCTTGTCCAATACTCATAGAAATTAGCGAAATGGAGAATATCATAATGCCAGTGAATGAAATTGAACGTAAGAGACAGCAATTAATTAAAACAGCTCTACATTATGGAATTAATTCAACTAAAACCATTCAGTGCAGTCAAGAGTTAGACTTATTGCTTCTACAAGAAATAAAAGGACTTAACAAAGAAACATTAAAAGGAAATTCCCGAAATGTTTAACAATGAAGTCCAATGTTTCCCTTCCAATTTATCATGATCGATAACGATCTCTTCAACACTTATTTTTCTCCCCATTGTTCACACCCTTTCCACCTGCTTCATATTCTAAAACTAGGTAATTGTCACAAATGTTCTCTCTTGTTTTTCATTTTCAAGCCAAAGGATGTTAAAAATGCCAGCTATTGTAGGAGCTTTTAAGGTAAATAGTGTAGGAACAAGCAGCATTGTGCATGTTGGAGATGTTATTACCATTTCTCCTCATAGTGAGGTTAAGACATTTGCAGGTGCAGGTTCATTTAATACAGGTGATGGATTGAACATATACAATCAAAACTCAGTCACAAATACGTATGATAACGATGTAATTGACCAGCCAAGCACCGGAAACTTCTAACCCATTTCATAACCTTCAGAACAAAAGCGCAAGCGCCTTGATCAGCCTCAGGCAAATAAGCCGATTTAGAATAGAAGGCGTTCTATGCCTTCAATTCTAAATCGGCTAGACCCTAGAGGGGCTAGGCGCTGGCAGTCTAAGAACGCGACGTCCATCTCCACGACTGCACTTGCACGTCCTGCGCTTCGGAGCTGGATGTCTCGCACTTATCCACAGTTCAAAGTATTTTATAGTTTCCTAAGCAAAAACAAAGGAAGTGTAATGATGAATTTTTATATTAATCAATCAATCTGTATTAATTACCTCCGAGTAGATGCAGTTAGTAACTCTTCGGTATTGCAGATTGGGAGTGCAGGTATGATTAAGCCTTTATCAAATTTGTATAATACCGGCGGCTTTTATCAACCGGCACCTCAAATTGAAACAGCAACGCCAACAGGTGTTCAATCACCTTCCGCTGAAGGTCTTGTTGTTCCATTAACCTCGCCTACTTCCGCCTCATAAATGTTCTAGGCATTCACCCATTTTTCATTGTGTGCATACACTATGTGTAACAACTGTTGAGCGAGAAACAAAGGTGGGTGAATAACTTTGAACTATAACGATATGATGAATTATTTACAGCAAATGCATCATTATGTTCAGCAGCAAGACAAAATGATTCAACAACTTACCAAACAAATAACAGGTCTTCGCACTGACATAGAAAAATTAAAAAATCAACCTGTCACAAATATTGAAAGAATCGAATATAAATTCGATCAATTAAAAGTAGAACAACTTGATGGTGTGTTAAATATTGGACTAAATCCAACCGATCCTGATCAAATTGATAACTTTGAGGTTCAACAAAACGGAATGAATGTAAATGGAGGTCAACAACAGCTTCGTGATCAATTGTTAAAAAAATGCTCACATGATATTCATCACTTTTTAAGTCATGATTGTGCTCAATATATTCATCATGCCGAAAAACAATATGATTTAAAGCTTGATGAACCTCATCGTCAGCATATTATCGCAGATATTCGAAAACAAATTGATAGTCGAATTCAATATTACTTAAATCTTCAGCCTTTAACGAATCAGGACTCTCTTGAAACTAAGAAACAGGAAATTTTCGCTTTAGTGAAAAAGGATGTTGAGAATTCCATTAATCATTTTTTACAGCACTTACCTAAAGATTCTGTTCAATAAGGAGTGACTTTTTTTATGATTTTTACAGTTGTGAATCGGAATATAGAGGTTGGAAATATCCGTGTCGTCGGGGTAGCGAGTTCATCAGTTTTCCTTATTGGTGATACACAAACCATTTCGCTATCAACTATCTTTGATACGCCTCCTGAATCTCTAATTATCGGTCCGCTTGTACCGTTGGCGCCACAGTGATTAATCGTCAGTCAAATGTTTCATCAGCTTATGTAAATTCTGTCGGGCTAAGTTCTGTTTTTCAGATTGGTGATTCTTTTCAGATAAAGCCTACAACAAATGTCCTGGCCGTACAGCGTGAGGAGGAAAGGTTTTTCGACTATGAAGGAGATACATCTATGTTTCAAGCCTTTCAGGAAGAAATTCCTCAACCGATTATCTATGAAGCGATAACAACGAATTTTTTCCATGAAAAACCAACGATCAATGTTTCTTTTGTTAATATTGCAGCACTTTCAAGTTCTGCTGTTTTTCACATTGGATCAACAAAAGATATTATAGCTGAGGCCAGAGTGAAACATATCCGACAATTAAAGGGTGAAAACGGATAGAGAAAGGCCCGGTATATGTTTTTAGTGTAGTCAGAACATATTTAAAAAACCCAGCATATTGTAATGTAGTAGTAAACTATAAAGGATGTTTTATATGCCAGCAATTGTCGGTCCGATTAAGATTAATCATGTAGGTGGAGGCGTAGTTAATTTTGGTGACACGTTCTATCTTGCTCCAAAAAGCCAGTCAAAGTCCGCCTCAGGGTCTGGCGGGGGAAGCACAGGTGATTTCCATATTATTAATAATGGAATAAGTGCTACAAATTTAATTGATCCTGATGTAGCCGATCAAAACATGGTTGCTAATAATTAAACAGAATGTTAAAAGAGGAGGATGTTGTTACAGCATCCTCCTTTTATCAGGATTTAAAACAGTAAAAAAATGGTCAAGCAGTAACCTTGACCATTTTTAACGCCTTTTTTGTTTCCGTTCATTTGATTTTCTCGTTTGAACCAACTTTGTTGATGGTTGCTTACGAATCCATTTAATGAAGCTTTTGAGTTTTTCATCTTGTTTTAACTCTTGGATTGTTGAAAGCCTCGCTGCTAATTCCTCGTTCGTATAGAGTGCATGAACTTGCTTATGGCAGGCTATACAGAGCTTGGCTGTCGGTAAAAAGGTTCCTCCCATTTCCTTAGGTGTTAAATGGTGAATGGTTGTTTCAACCTCTTCTCTTTCACATAATTAACATGTACCGATTTCCTTTTTCTTCCCCATGTCTTCTTCAATCCTTTTAGCATTAGAGAGATTCTAAATAAACAGAAGTTCCTTTTCCGGAAGGTTCGGCCGGTTCGACAATTAGTTTCCTTTGTAATCTGGCCCTTAATTCCTGGACATGACTTATTACTCCAACTGACAGGTTTTGTGCTTGAAGCTTTTCCAGTGCTGAAATCACAGTATCAAGTAACTCAACATCAAGTGTACCAAATCCTTCATCCAAGAAGAAAAATTGAAGCGGGTATTCTCCCCTTAATTGAATTTGAGTTGATAATGATAACGCCAGAGCTAAAGATGTGAGGAAGGTTTCCCCACCGGACAGTGTTGAAACAGGACGTCTGACTCCGCCATTTGCGTCATCTCTCATGATGAAGCCACCTTGAGAATCCACTTCGATTGCATAGCGGCCACGTGTTAACAGTGACAAACGCTCAGAAGCATCACGACTGACTTGCTGCAGCTGTTCTTCTGCCACATATTCTACAAAGCTATTTCCTTTGAATACTGATTGAAGCTTTTCAAGTTTTTGCAGCATGTCATCAAGTTCTTTTTGCTTATTCTCAATAGCTGTAAAACGTTCATGTTTTTCAAGGAGCACGTCTAATGCATTTATTGCCGCTCCTTTATTTGCAACAGCTTCGTCTGTTTGCATCTTCATCTCATGTCTTATCATTTTGATATGATCCCATTGCTCTTGTGTGACAGCTTTTCCCTCTAATTTATCTTCGATTCGGTTTAAGTCTGTGTTAAGTTGTTTCATTTTATCCTTAAAAGCTTCTATTTTCAGTTTCATTTGTTGTCTTTCATCAGAAGATAATAGAGAAGCCAGTGTTTCTTCGATCGTTAAAAAGTCTGTGTCATGTTTGGCTTGTTCCCAGGCTTTCTCAGACTCTTCAACTTGTCTCGCTGCTTGGTTTAATGATTTTTCATGTGCTGTTTGTTCACTTTGCAGTGTATGAAGCTCGTTTGACTCTTTTTGCCATAATTGATATAAATTATTTTCTTTCTCTATCAGATTCTTAATTTGTGATTCAGTTTCCTGAATCTGTGCGGCAATGGTCATCTCAGTTGTTATTCCATTTAGCATTTCTTCCTTATCCTTGACGGATGAACGACGATTTTGCAACGTTGCATTTAATGCAATTTGCTGCTCTGTTAGTTGCTGATTCATCTGTTCTTGTTCTTTCACTAAAGCTTGTTGTTCTTCAATAAAGGAGAAGCTTTTTTGAATTCTTTCTGTTAGCAGTTCATTGGCAGCATCTTTATCAGAGATTTCTTGTTGTTGCTTTTCAACCTCTTCAAAAGGGATCACAGCGAATTTCTCATTATAATAAGACAAGCTTTGTTCATAGCTTTCCTTGTATGAATTCACCTTAACTTCCCACTCTTTTGCATCTAAAAGCGCTGAGGAAATACTGTCTTTCCTTCTTATTTCCTCTTTCTGGCATTCGCGGTACAGTTTTACCAATTTCTCTATAACATCTCTTACTTGTAAATAATCCTGGGTAAGGCGTTTGAATTCAGTTTGCAGAAGGTGAGACATTTGTTCAATTGATGCATCCTGAGCATTTTGGAGTATTTCGTTTACTTGAATATCTTCTGTTTGTTTCACTGCTTGCAAAAATTCAAATTCTGAAACAAGCTGCTCTGATAAACCTTCCGCCTTCACCTTTAAAGATTGTGGCTCATGACCTAACATTTGCAGCTGTTCAAGCTGCTGCTTCATTGATTCTGACAGACTTTCCAGCTTGTCATAATCTAATTCAGCATGAACAGGACTAGGATGTTGACAAGATCCACAAACCGGACAAGGCTGACCTTCTTTTAAATCCTTAACTAACTCATACGCAAGTTTTTTGCTTTTCGCCTTTTCTTCTTCTTTTACGGCTTTTTCTACTCTATTTTTAGCCATTGAAACTGTCTGCTTATATTCATTTTCCCGCTCAGCTACAAAATAATAAAGCTTATTTAACTCACGAAACTGTGTTATTAACTGTTGTTTATTTCTTTGTAATTGCTCGGTAGTTAAACCGTCTTTCTCTTTTTCTATCTGAATAGCTTTTGTTTTTCTATTTAGTAATTCAGCTGTTTCAACATATTGCTGCTTACTTCTAAGTACATGTTGTTTCGCATCTATGGCACCACGTACTTGATCACGATCCTTTGTCGTCACCACATTGTTTTGTTGCTCATCTTTTAATACTTGTTGCTTATTAACCGCTTTTTCCACTAACTGTTGAGCCTTTAATAATAATGTCTGATGATGTTGCCGCTGATTTTGCAGGTTAACGTACTCTTTTTCTGCTTCCTGAAGCAGCTTTCGCTCCTGTTCAAGCTCCTCTTCAACCTTTTGCAACTGTAATAGTTTCTCACGCTTTGATACAAGCAATGGTTCCTGTTCCGCTTTTTCCGCCCGAATTCCCTCGTACTCCCGACTTGTTGTTTCGTACTTTTCTTTCATTTTTTCATAGCTTTTTTTAGCAGTAATCAAGTTAATTTCTGCTTCATTTTTTTCCTTTTTCCGTGCCTGAAGGGCTTCGGCATACGGTCTTAAAGCCTCTGCTTCCTCTGCAGACTTCAATTGTATTTCTAAAGCGGCAATTTGTTCTTCTGCTTTTTTTACAGACAGCTTTTCTTTTTCAATTTCTTCCTTTTCCAATTGCAAATTCCAAAGAGTTTGTTTTTGCTCAAAGTCTTTTGTGACACTTTCTAACTCTTTTTGACGCTTTTCTAACAAAATTTTTGCTTCGTTCACATGATTTTTCGCTTCTTCAACTGCCTCGACTGACGCATCACCTAAACCTGTTTTTTCTGCCTCCAGTTCATTTCGTTCAATACGGGTTGAAGCTAAGCGCTTTTTTAACTTTTTCAGCAATTGATCACCATATTGCTCTAGATGGAATAAACGCTGAAGCATTTGCCTTCTTTCTGCCCCTTTTAAAGATAAAAATTCAGCAAATTTACCTTGCGGCAGCACAACGGCACGTGTAAAATCATCAATTGTCAGTCCGAGCAATCCATAGATTTTTTCATTTACATCAACCGCCTTGTCAGCCAGAACTATATGTTCTTCATCCTCTTCAATTAATCGGCATATAGCTGTTTTCACTCTAATATCATCTGTTCGTTTAAACACACGTTCAACGATATACCTTTTCTTTGCTGAAGCATTTTCAAGTTCAAAGGTGAAAGAAACCGATAGCTGATCTTCCGCATGATTAAGGATGCCGTGTGTATTGTTCATCGCCCGCTCCACTTTTCCATATAAAGCAAGTGTCATGGCATCTAAAATGGATGATTTTCCGCTTCCGGTTGGACCAAAAATTCCGAAAATCCCTCCATCGCAAAGAGAATCAAATTGAATGGTCTGCTTTTCACGAAAACTATGCAAACCGGCAACACTTAATGAAATAGGCTTCATGCTTCATCACCTTCCTCTTGCACCTCATCCTGATTTACCAGTTCCAAAAACAGCTTAATAAGCTCGTCTTCAGGTTTTGCTCCACCTGTTTGTTTTTCATAAAACTGTGTAAACAATTGATCGATTGGCAGATTTGCTTGTCTAGTTGCAGCTACTTCTTGTTCCGCCTGGAAAACAGGACGAATATGGATAAATCCTGGATGCCATTTTCGTAATCGATGGATTTCTTCAATAGATAATGTGCTTGTTAAGTGTATTTCTAAATCAATCCAAGCTGTTGAATCTCTTCCTTCATCAAGCCATTGATGAACCTGACTAATTCCATCGGTCGCCTTCCATTTCACTAACGGCTTTCCGGATGATAACGGAATTTCTTTCATGACAACCGGTTGGTTTGGTTCAGCATCAAGAATTGTAACCGATTTGGTATAGCCGATTTCCGAAAAACTATATGCAAGCGGAGAACCAGAATATCTTGTCAACGTACTTGCACGCTTCATATTTTGCGGGCGATGCAAGTGACCTAATGCTACATATTGAGCGGCTTGAGGCATACTTGTTGCCGCAACAGTATATGCTCCGCCTACTTCGATTGGCCGCTCAGAATCAGAAGAGCTTCCACCTGCTACATGAATATGGCTCATGGCAATATTGACTGTATCTTGCTGAAATTGCTTACTCATGATTGAAAATAAATCACGAATTCGTTCATCATATTTATTTCGAAGGAGAACTTCATCGTGTTCCTGTGATAACACTTGTTCAAGGCGTGCTTCAGAAGGGTAAGCCAGTGCCGCAACCATCATTTGTTGGTTCACTGCAGGTATATCTACTTTAATAACCTCCGTCTTCGGATATCCTATTAAATGAATGGAATGATTACCAGCCAAAGGAGATGCAGCAGATAATCGATCCGGATTATCATGGTTTCCTGCAATGACAACAATGGGACGTTTGCCATGGTCCGATAATCTGGATAGTCCATCATAAAATAATTGTTCAGCCGCAGCAGGCGGGTTCACTGTATCAAAGGCATCTCCGGCCATTAAAATGGCATCAACCTTTTCTTCCTCTACTATTCTGACAAGCTCGTCAATAAATTGAGCCTGTTCTGCCAGCCGGCTCCTTCCTTCAAGAGCTCGACCCAGATGCCAATCTGCCGTATGCAATAAGCGCATTTGTAAACATTCCTTTCTGGTCTGTTTTCCACTTGAATAGCAAGAGCAATCGGCATTAGACCGATTGCACTCATGTTTTTCAATGAACTTTTTTCTACATGTTGATCAAATAACCACCATCAAAGAAAAACAAGTACTTTTCCTGAAGAGGGCGGTGCAGTATATCTTCCACTGCCTTTGTATATAAATCTATCTGTATACGATAGCGGTCCTTTAATATTTCTTCAACAGCTATTCTGTCTTGATTAAAGCGTCCTTTGATTGTATCTGTCTTATAATCTAGCAAAACAGTTCCCTGTTCATCCTCAAATAAACAGTCAATGACACCTTGTATTAAGATTGGCTCATCTTTCATATCTTTATAAAGCTGATCAGCGTCTAATGCGTAGCTAAATGGAACCTCACGATAAACATGTCTCGCATGTACCATTCTTTGACCAAGATCTGAAGAGAAAAAGGAAGTGATTTGATTCACATCAATTACTTTGGCCAGCTCAGGAGTAAGAATCTCCCTTTGAACAAGCTCTTCTATCTTTTGTGTGATGGTTTTTTCTGTTATTTCCGCTTGAAGATCAATATGCTGCATGACAGCATGCATCGCTGTTCCTCTCTCCGCCGGAGTAATAGACTTTGTTTGCATAAAACCAGGTCGATTAAAAAGAAGTGATTGTGCATCCGTCTTTTTTATCAGCTGCTGATCACTATATTCATCTTGAACTTCACGCTGTCTTTTTAATTCTGTGACCGATTGCTTTGATCTGCTCACTGTTGCCTGTTTATAAGGATAAAACCATGAAAGCTGATGCTGAACGGCTTCCTTCAATTCACTCTCAATTGATACAGTTTCACCTTCTCGAATGGAAGTCAGAAGCTCATGATTTAATTCCTGCTCGGCTTTAAATGTTTCTTTCAGCTCTTCCCCTTTTACGTTTTCAATGGTCCAACGTGATGGATGTCCTGCAATGTCGTCATTAAAACAAATTTGTCCTTCACTAAGTACAATACAATCTTTATGACGAATTAACGCCGGGCCAATCCAATCCAAATAGCTTTTCGCTTTTGCACGTTCAAAGTCAGGTAGCAGCCATTCTGTATGTGAAAGATGATTTCTCCAATTTGTCATTGTTTTATCAGGGTCCTTTAACGTCCCCAACAAGTAGAGCTTTTCTTTTGCACGAGTAAGTGCGACATAGAGGACACGCATTTCCTCTGCAAGAAGCTCCATTCTCATTTTTTTCTTTAATGCAATATATGGTAATGTTGGGTAACTAACACGCAACTTAGGATTGATCAACTTTGTGCCGAATCCCAGCTCTTTATCAAGCAAATATTTTTTATTTAAATCCATCATATTAAATTGCTTGGAAAGACCTGCAACGAATACAACCGGAAACTCCAATCCTTTACTACTATGAATAGTCATTAATCTGACAACATCCTCCTGCTCACCAAGAGCACGAGCTGCCCCTAAGTCATCCCCGCGATCCTGCATTCTTTCAATAAAACGTAAAAAGCGAAACAAACCTCTAAAAGATGTTGCTTCATATTGTCGTGCCCGATCATATAGTGCACGGAGGTTTGCTTGACGCTGCTTACCTCCAGGCATACCGCCAACAAAATCAAAAAACTTTGTATCACGGTAAAGCTGCCAAATTAAATCAGAAACAGAACCTTTTCTCGCTAAGTCACGCCATCCTTGTAAAAGCTCAATAAATGGGTTTAGTTTATGAAATAATTCTTGATGATCCTGTTCTTCAGTTACAATGAATGCTTTCACAGCATCATAAAACGTACCTTTTCGATCATAGGTTCGAATTAATGCTAACTCATTTTCACTTAGTCCGACAACAGGTGAGCGTAATGCCGAGGCTAATGGAATATCCTGAAATGGATTATCGATAATTTTTAGAACAGAAAGCATAATGGCTACTTCTGTTGCTTCAAAATATCCATTTGACAGATTCGCGTAGACCGGTATTCCAGCCTGTTTGAACTCCTCCATTATTTGCGGGGCCCATGGCATAGAACGAAGGAGAATCACCACATCTCGATATGTGATATTTCGTGTACCACCGATTCCCCGATCATAGATTTGAAACTGTTCATCTATTAGTGTTTTAATCTTTTTAGCCATTAATCTTGCTTCAAGTTGAACGGTTTCCAACTCTTGCTCATCAAAAACGCCTTCAGCATCTGCTTCTTCCTTCTCAGAAGCGGTGTCTTCACCACCACGTTCAATGAGTAAGAGTTCAGTATTCATCTGCCGGTTCTCCGGATAATCAGCTCCGAGCTTTAATTCTGCATCATGATCATATACGATCTCTCCTACTGTCTCACCCATAATTTGCTTAAATAAATAGTTTGTTCCATCAAGAACTTCTGAACGGCTTCGAAAGTTCTTTGATAAATCAATTCGCATTCCGGTATTTTCCGGCACTTGTGTAAATCGTTTATACTTACTTAAAAAGAGAAAAGGCTCCGCTAATCGGAAACGATAGATTGATTGTTTGACATCTCCTACCATGAAAAGATTTCCTGTAGCTTCCTCATCCTTTGTGACAAATTTCAAAATAGATTCCTGCACAAGATTTGTATCCTGGTATTCATCAACTAATACCTCTACAAACTGTTGTTTATAATAAAGAGCCGCTTCACTTGGTTGCCCTTCTTCTGTTTGAAGAATTTGCAGGCAATAATGCTCCAAATCCGCAAAATCAACAATGCCTTTTTCCTTTTTCATGCCTTCATAACGGTCTGCAAACTGCTGAACAAGAGAAACTAGCTTTTTCACTACAGGTTTTAAGTGTTGGAAGTCTTGAATATATGCTGCCAGCGGTCGTGTAAAAAGTTCATCCCGAAGCTGTTCAATTTGCTTTTTGGCTGCATTCCGTAATGCCGTCACTTGATCTGTAAGGCTTTTATCATATTGATCACCTTTTACAATTTTTGCACGAGTCATTTTGAATTTTTTTAGTTGTTCTCCTAGCAAATCCCATGAATCCTTATGTGTAAGAATCTCAGCAATCTGTTTTAAATCATCCTCTAAATTTTCGGCTCTCGGGGCCGGGCCTGCCGGCTGCTTTGTGAGTTCCATAGCTTGTAACAACTGGTCTTTTGCCCCTGTTAGCTGCATGTCAATATCCTGCAAAAGATACGTAATAAACGGCAATGAATTCACTTCATTTTCATCAATATCGTACATTTCTGTAAGCTGATCAAGCCAAACAGATGGTGTTGGATGTGATCTTGAAAAAAAGTAAAGTTCCCGTATTAATGACTGAAGTTCCATATCACTTCGATCTGATGTATATCGATCAACTAAGTCAAAGAACTCTTCATTCTCTTCTCTGCTATATTCCTCTTCAAACATTTCATCAAGAACCTCATCAATCAGTAATTGGCCCTCAGTTTGATCAGCGATGCGGAAGCTTGGATCAATGTTAATCAAATAATAGTACTTCCGGACAACCTGTAAACAAAATGAATGTAATGTTGAAATAGATGCCTTATTAAGCAATGTAAGCTGTCTTCGTAAATGTAGTGATGATGGATTCTCTTTTAGCGCCTTTTCGAGCGCTTCACCAATTCGGCTCCTCATTTCAGCAGCGGAGGCATTTGTGAACGTAACGACTAAAAGAGAATCTACGTCAACAGGGTTTTCCCGATTTAAAATCTTCCGGATGATTCGCTCAACTAAGACAGCTGTTTTCCCTGAACCGGCTGCAGCTGCAACTAAAATATCCTGTCCGCTAGCCACAATTGCTTTCCATTGATCATCAGTCCATTGGCTATTTTCCGGTTTTGGAATTAGTTCACTCATGACGCCCTGCCTCCTCTCTTAGTTTTCTTAGTACTTCATCATTTTTCTCACTTTTTAGGATACGGAAATTGTTTTCCTCTAATGATTCATCAAATTGGCAAACCGATCTATATTCACAATACGTACATGGCATTTTATCTTTTAGCTTGTATGGACTAATATCGGTCACACCATCGGTAATATTGGTGCCTATTTTCTTAAATGTTGAACGAACATGGTTACGCAACAGCTCAAACTCATCTTCACTCGCTATAGCAGAAGTTGAACGGAATCCTCCATCCTTTTTTAAGCCTGCTGCAATTATATTTGACGTGTTTCCTTCCGTTAATGTGTTATCCATTAATTTAACGGCTTCTTCATCACCTAATAAGAGACCCTTCATTTTAAACTTCTTAAAAATTTCATCGTCAAGCTTTTCTTCCGGCAAAAGAGTTGATGCTTGAATCATCGGATCATGCACATGGAAATACAATACACCTGCAGGGGTCGCCTTCACGCCAAGCCAAGAATGCGAATTTGAAATAATAACGTCTAAATATGTGAGCATTTGCAGTGCTAATCCGTAATACACTTCGGAAAGCTGAACATTTTTTTCACTTGATTTATAGTCAACAATTCGCAATAACACACCATTTGAACCTGTTGCTTTATCCACACGATCAATTCTCCCTGCAACCTCCATCGTGCAGCCGTTCGGCAATGTAAAACGAATTGGCGGCAGCTCTCCGCCTTGACCAAAGCCCAGCTCTAATCCAACGGGTGCAAATCCGCTTGCTTTGGCATGCTCACTTAAGATCGTTGAAGCACGAGCAAGTATTTTTTGAAGCTTGCGTTTAATATAGTGATATCGATTTGAGCTCAATAAGATTTCCTTTTGTAAACGTGGTGCCAATCTTTCAACAGCATCATTCGAAAGTCGTTCACATTGATCCTTTGTAAGCTCCTTCCAATCAAGCTTTAACTGCTGCAATCGATCGGAAATGAGCTTAAGAGCAGAGTGGAACATCTGTCCTATGTCAGGTGCCTCCAGCTTGAAAAATTGTCTTTCTCTAAGCTTTAAGCCGTGTGAGGCAAAATGGGAGAATGGACAGCTGTTAAATTTCTCCATTCGCGACACACTGCCCTGAATATGCTCACCGTACAGTTCCCGGCTAATGCCCGGTTTAAGCTGCTTTGATTTGTTTTCATAGGATAAACTGCTTAACACTCTTTTGGTCATTTGCTTCGTTTCTGAGTTCAAAAAATAATTATAAGCATCCCACCATAAAGGATGAATTGAGTATCCTCTTTTCCATGATTGCAACTGTGAGGTCACATAGGAAAGTGTTACATTCTGATTTATGATGAAAGATAACTGCTCTTCAGATGTTAACTGTTCCGGCTCATTGATTAGTCTTTTCTGTTCAATTTGAGGAAACATCTCCTGCATTCGCTTAATGATCACTGAAGGAAGCAATGCCTTACCTTCTTCATCCGCCATTGGATAAGAAAGAAACAGCCTTTCAGAAGGACTTGCTAACCCCATATAAATAACAAAGTTTTCATCAAGGAGCTGTTGTCTCGCTGTAGGGGCTAATTCTACACCTTGATAGTGAAGGAACTCTCTGTCATCTTCTGTTAAAATCCCTTCTTCCTTCGGTCTTGCCGGTATGACACCATCATTTGCTCCAACAATAAAGGAACATTTCACATGAAAAAACCTTGATTTTTCCAAGTCTGCAATTAATACTTGATCAATGGCAGGTGGAACGAGTGAGAATTTCATCGATTCTAAACCCGTTTCAAGCATTTCAGAAAAGAGCTTTAATGAAACCTGCTCTTCTTCCATCATTTCAACAAACTCATCCAATAGATTCACAACCGCTTGCCATACTTGATCATGCTCTCGTGCTTCTAACAATCGTCCGTTTTCCTCCGCCTTCAGACGAAGTGTTTCCAGCTTTTGAGGAATCTGTAATTCTTCTAAATACAAGTACAAGGCCTCCGCAAGAGAACGTCCGGTCTTACTTCGTTTTAATCTTTTATGAAGGGATTGGATCGGTTGAACAATCAGTTCCCGAAGCTGATTTAATTTGTCTTCCATTTGTTTTTCTTCATCTGTCACGACAAACTCATCGTCAAGTGAATAAAAACGTCGGTAACGCCAACGCTCATCTTTCGCCCATTTTGAACCTTGAATGCCATAGGATAAAACATAGTTTTCCAGCAAATCCATATCTTCACGAAGAGACTCGAGTTGCTCTGTTAACGGAAACAGCATTTCTGTTTTTACCGCCCGAAACACAGCCTCATATCGCCAATGACCATTGATCACCTCCAGAGTAGAACGAATAAGTTCCACTAATGGATGATTTAGCATCGATCGCTTTTGATCAATAAAGAATGGCACCTCATAATCACGAAAAACTTGTTCAATCACATCCCGGTATTCATTTGAATTTCGTACAAGCAAAGCGATATCACGGTAACGATACTCACCTTGTCTCATAAGTGATTGAATGTTTCTTGCAATTCCTTCGATCTCAGAGCGACGGTTTGCAGCTTGATAGATGGTAATGCTTGTCCTGTCTTCAAATACTTGTGTTGGTCTGATGTCATAATATGTTTCTAAATGTTGGAGAGACGGGCTTTTATAAAAGCGATGTTGCTCTTTGAGAAGCAAAGGTTCATCAACTTGTTTACCTGCTTCTTTAGCCAACTCGAGAATTTTATGATAGGTTTTTCCCGTCATTTGGAATAAATGCAATTCATGCGGAAGAAAATCCTCATACGGCTTGTCCGCAGTAAGGGCGATTTTCACATTTTTTGCATGCTTGATTAATGAGCCTACCACTTCATATTCTTGTGGTGTAAAGCTATGAAAGCCATCAATATAAACATCTGCTGATTGTAAATAATTTGAGTCTTGTACTTTTTCTGCAAGCAATCTTAAATAATCTTCAGAATCAACATACTGCTGACTTAATTGAATTTCCATTTGTTTATAGAGAATCGACATGTCGTGGAGCTTATCTGTTAATGATTTTTGATCTAGCTCTGTTTGCGCACCTGCTAAATATTGCTCCAACTCTTCCGGTGATAAACAATACCGTTTAAACTCTGTTAGCATTGTCTCTAATTGCTCAATAAATCCATTTTTATCACTGGCTTTTGAAAACACCTTAAATTCTTGTTTATATTGTTCTACTAATTTTCGTAATAGCATTTGGATTCCGGTGCTTGAAAGATGCTGACGCGTCATCCCGCCTGTTTCCTGCAACACTCTCCATGCCAAACGACTGAAGCTGAAGGTTTGGGCTCTAATCATTCCGCCCAGGTTTGGTGTGCGGATTAATTCGTATTCTGCACCAAATGTCATTTGATCTGGAACAAGATAAATAATCGGTCTTCCTATTGGTTCATCAAATAATCTATCTCTTATTTCATTTAATATTGTTTCTGTTTTTCCGCTTCCGGAGCGACCAAGGATAAATTGAATCGTCATGCTAAATACCCCGCTAACGTGTTAGGATGTTTTCTATTAGAAAAAATAAATACCACAACTAAAATAGCGTGGTAGTGATTGATTTTGGCTGTTTTCGAATTAAATGCATTTACGTGAGAACTAGTTCGTTCCATTGCGCTCCAGACACTCCATGCGCCGGGGAGGAAGCTGAGCCTCCCTCTAGAAATGTTGTAATATCAACCTTTAAAGCTGTTTTCCTGGCTAATAAAATTTTTTTATTATCAATTAATTTATAAGATTTTCTAAATGTTCAAGAATC
>NZ_KV917373.1:0-46257 GCF_002019635.1 Metabacillus halosaccharovorans
ACAGAATGTAAATTTTTATTACTTCAATATTGTTTTGAAGAACTGAAGGTACTACGTGTTCAATTTTCGATTAGTGGAGAAAATGTACGCTCTCAAAAAGGAGTTGAACGAATAGGTGCAGTAAAAGAAGGAATATTTCGTAAACATAGAATTAAGGCAGATGGGACTATTCACGACAATATATTTTACAGTATTGTTGATACCGAATGGATTGATGTAAAGGGAAAATTGATTAACTTACTGGAGAAGAAATACTGATTTAATTCACAACAATGGATTAATTTTTCTTTTAATAACATCTTCTTCTTCAACAAACGAGCGCAATTCTCTAATAAGGATTAGCGCATTTTTTATTTGACCCTGTTAAACAATAGTATTGATTTTTAGAAATTCCAAAATTAAATTCAGAAGAACCATTCGATGGAAAACTAATGCATTAGAAATGTGCTTTTGCTTTTGGTTAGAAGGAACAAATTAGAACAAATAAGAGGAAAACAACTCCAATTGATATTATAATTTCACTTAATTTGTTATAATGAAGTGTTTTTAACATTTATTGAGGGGGAACATTATTTTTATGTCAATTGAAGTAGGCAGCAAGGTACAAGGTAAAGTAACAGGAATCACTAATTTTGGAGCATTCGTAGAATTACCTGGAGGATCAACAGGTCTTGTGCATATTAGCGAGGTAGCAGATAGCTATGTAAAAGATGTTAATGACCATCTTAAAGTAGGCGACCAAATTGAAGTAAAAGTGATTAGTGAGAAAGACGGAAAAACTGCCTTGTCCATCAAAAAAGCTATAGATAGACCCGAAGGACAAACCTCTTCTTATTCACAACGCCCACCACGCCAAAGAAGCGTTGATAGCCGTTCCAAAGACTTTCATTCAAAAGGCAATTTCAAATCAAAGGAAAGTTTTGAAGATAAGATGTCTCGTTTTTTAAAGACTAGTGAAGAGAATTTGTCTACCCTTAATCGTAACACTGGAGCAAAACAAGGCGGTAGAGGCGGAAGACGCGGATAACCTGCAGCATTTTTAAATAATTCATCATATAGATTAGAGGCAAGCCTGAATAAACTGGCTTGTCTTTTTTGTTCAGCAATCTTAGCGCCTTTCTGGAACAAGGAAAGACGCTTATTTTGCTTTAGTGCTATATTTTTGAAATTTGAATTCGAATAATTGAATAGTAGGTACATCAGATTAGTCTATTTAATTAAACAGAGTACTTCAAAAGAGACTGGATATTTATGTTAATATATAGTTAGATAGAATTGGTTTAAATCCTTATTTTCCATAAATGAGGCTTCTATACATATTACAGCTAAATGTTTCTTAATCCGATCCTTATTTGTGAGGAATCTTAGTTAAAAAGGGTGAATTATGTTGGAGAAGTTCATGAAAAAAATAGGATTAATTTTACTGCAATTTACAATAGCTTGTGCTGGAATAATTTTAGTAGGGGCCCTACCTTCAATATTCCATCAAAAAGGACAATTGATTAACAATTTTTTTGATACGATTGGAGAGATTTTATTTGGATTAATTCACATTCAAGATTTGAAGATTGTGGTTAGAGGTGATGAATACATCATCTATCCATATATTGTAGAGGCTATTGTTTATTCATTCAGTATTCTATTTATAGCTCTAATAATAGCCTATTTATTTTCAATTGTTTTATCTATTTTCACAATGCTTCTTCCTAAATTAATTAGAGAAAAGATTAAATTTTTTGTATTAGTTTTAGAATCATTCCCAGATTTATTAGTAATCATTTTATTACAATTATTTGTTATCTACATTTATAAAAATACTGGTTTTTTATTAATGAAAGTTGTTACAGTGGGTGATGAAAGAGCCTTTTTACTCCCTATTATATCTTTAGCTATAATACCAACCGTTCAATTGTATCGAATAAGTATCCTACTGTTTGAAGAAGAACTAATAAAAAATTATGTCCTGCTATCAAAGTCAAAAGGATTAAAGTGGTCCTTTATATTATTTGTCCACGTTTTGAGAAATATAACGATTAGTTTGTTTTTTCACTCAAAGAAAACGATATGGTTTATGTTATCTGCACTAGTAGTTGTAGAGGTAATGAATGGAATTAAAGGAATAACCTTTTTTTTAACTCAAGTAATGGTACCAGAAGTTTTCACTATTATACTACTCGGCTTTTTTACTCCAATATTTTTCGTTTATCATCTTACCAAATGGATTATTGAACGCACTGTTAATAATGGAGGTTCTATTTCATGATAAAGGTACTTAAAAATCCACTATTTTTAATAGGATTTCTATTTATTATTGGACTCCTTATGACAAGTTTTATATATACTGCTATTGTAAACAGTGATGTAAGACAAATTCAATTATTATATGACAACAATGGAGATTTGTTAGCATCTTCACCTATTTCTCCAAGATGGGGTATTCCTTTCGGTACGGACCTGATAGGTTACGATATGTTAAGCAAGGTTTTAATTGGCGCAAAATATACGTTACTAGCTGCGATAAGTATAGCTGCATTAAGGATACTAATCTCAATACCATTCGGATTAATTTTAGGGTCATATTTATCTAAATTTACTAAATATTTAAATAGCATAATTGATATATTTCATTTTATACCACTTAGTCTTATTGCACTGTATTTATTGAGTCCCGTTCTATACTCAAGTTCTAATGGATTTGAGTACTCACTAACCGAACGTATTGTTATTGAGGTCATCGTTTTAACGGTACTAGCAGTTCCAGTTTTAGCTTTATTAATAGGAAACGAGACAAACGAATTATTTAAAGAAGAATTTGTAATAAGTTCAAAAATAATGGGTGGTTCCAAATTACATATAATAAGAAAGCATATTTTCCCTTTACTAAAAGCAAGATTTTGGATTCTTTTCGGTCAGCAAATTACGCAAACACTCTTAGTGATGGTGCATTTGGGTCTGTTCAATCTTTATTTTGGTGGCACAGTAATTACATATGGAGACTTTGCAGATCCTCCTAAATCTATGACTAATGAATGGTCTGGACTTATTGGAGGAACAAAAAACTACATAAGATCGGCTCCTTGGATTCCGTTGACACCAATCATTTGTTTTGCACTAACCATTTTAGCTGTTACATTAATGATCGAAGGATACAATCGGGTAAGTACAGGTAAGTCTTTATATGTAATAAGAAAAAAAGATAAAAAGAATAATACAGAGAGTTCCAGAAATCGAGTAAACACATCTAAATTTAAATTTCAGCGTTATAATCAATAAAAATTAAATGAGTAAAGGATATAGACATTGTGATACCTCTTGTATAGATAATTAAAGAGTCTATGGAAATAGTGAAAGATTGATCTTCAGCTATAGAGCGCTATTCTTGAATAAGGATGTCGCTCTTTTTCATTTATAGGGCCAGATTGTTGAACAACAACTTAAAGACTGTGAATAAATGTACTTAAACTATCTGGCAGTTTAATGGAATGAAATGATCGATAGTAGTTTCAATTTTACCTTTTTCTATTATTTTTCATGCAAAGGTTTGTTTCAACTGCTAAATAGTTGGTTTTCTAACAACAAAGAAAAATTGAGAAGAGCAGCGGACAGTATATTTTGTATTCAATCATTTTCGTGGGTTTCTTTATTCTACTCTGTCTCACAATTGCCACGTTTTCCATTCTGTTTCCGAGTCAATTTCACTGTCTTGAGAAAAAATTATAATGGCGGAAATAAGGGTAATCAATCAATATGGTTTTACAATGTAACATTCTTGTTTTACAATGAAAATATATTCATTCATCCAAAAAAGGAGAATCATATATGGAGTCAGATGATTATAAGTTTACAATAGTAAATGCTAATAATACGAATTTAGATGTAAGGAAACAAATGGCTGAAATTTTTGCTGAAGGCTTCACACAATGGCTTGGCTATTTTTCCAATGATAAAAACATTATTGCAAATGCCTTTGCTCATATGTTTGTTTTAGAACAATTTTATGTGGCTATAGCAAATGACGAAATTGCTGGAGTTACGGCATGTACTGATGGAAAAACTTTTTCTGTAAGATTAAATACAAAAGAGTTAAGAAAGCACTTAGGTTTCTTCAAGGGAAGCATTGCAGGGATTTTTTTAAAGAAGGAATTTGAAGCTCCATATGAAAATTTCCCTCCAAATACTGGATCAATTGAGTTTGTTGGAACAGCTCCGAAATTCCGTGGTCAGGGTGTAGCATCTCAAATCATCCAACATATCATTGAAAACACACCGTACAATGATTATGTCATTGACGAGGTAGCAGATACGAATATTCCAGCAATGCGATTGTATGAAAAATTGGGTTTTGAAGAATACAAAAGAAAGCCTATTCCTGAAAAGATAGCCAAGAAAAATGGAATCAACAATCTTTTGTCTTTAAAATATGTGAAAAAATAAAGATGCTTATTTACAAGGTAATAGAAAGGACGAAAAGGAGAGAGAAAGATTGCCTAGAACAGAAGAACAATATGAGGCAATGAGAATTGCAACAAGAAATAAAATTCATTCGGCAGCAATAAAGCTATTTGCTAAGAAAGGGTTTTCTGCTACAAGTGTGAAAGATATTGCCGAAGGGGCGGGAATCAGCATTGGGCTAATGTATCGTCATTATAAAAAGAAGGAAGACTTATTTAATGAGTTAGTTACCTATGCTGTAGAGGGGTTAGATAGGATTGTGAAAAGGTTTCAAAGTGATGCTTCACCAGTTGAGTTAATTAAACAATTTACACTGGAAATAATAAATGATTTTAATAAAGATGACGAATATGCGCACTTTCACATGCTTATGACTCAATCCTCAATTATTGAAGACCCTTCTCCTCAAATAAAACATCTTAAGAAGCAGAGTGAAGCCATGTTACATCAAACTACCCGGTTAATCGAAAAGGGTCAGAGAATGGGTCAATTTAAACAGGGAAATCCTATGGAGATGGCTTTTTTCTATTTTGCATTCATTCAAGGGTTAACGATGATGAAAATTACAATGAATGAAAAGTTCATAACTCCAAGTCTGGAAATCATAACATCTATTTTGATAGAGGATTGTATCTCTCCGTAACTTTTTTGGTTTCGACGAAACTTGTTCTTCCCTTTTGAAACTAAGTTGGTTTCTGGATCGGAAAAGGCCGAAAAGATAAATGGGAGAATCATGTATAGATTGTGAAACATTTTAATTAAAATATAGGGTGATTTAGTTCAATAGTGATCTTCCACAAAAAAGTTCAACCAGTAAAAATTGGTTAAATTTATATTACAATCAAGCGCAAGAGTTGAATAATAAGAAGTTCATCTTATGTAGAAAAAATTAAAAATCACAGTGGTTATTGCATTTCAAAAAGTAATGAAAATGTATATAACAGTTATATTAGCCCATAAAAACGCTTGGATTTTTCCAAGCGTTTTTCATCGATTAACTTCTATTCTTATTATTCCTGAGTAATATCTACAATAATTTCATCAAAATATTCTCCATCAATATAAACCTGTAACTTCCATAATCCTGATGACGGAAATAACACCGTTGAAATAGTGTGTCCGTTTATTACTTCATCACCATCATTACGAGGAGCTAATTTTTCTACCCCAGATTTTATAGGATTAATAGCTTCTTTTGCACCTTGTTTAAATGCTCTTACTTCCCATTTTTTATCAGAGATTTCTTCGGTTCCCCAAAAATGCCACATCCATTTTTGTCCATTTTCTGTAACAGTTTTAGAACCAATAATTCCAATACTACCTTCATTTCCAAACATTTCGCCATACTCATTAGTAAATGTCTGACTATTATCTTCCCATTTTTCTCCTTTAATTGTTTCTTCTGATTTACAAGCAGCTAAAACAAAAATAATACTAAACACAATCAACATCAAGAGTTTTTTTCTCAAAGAACTGCCCCCTTCATTTTGGTAAATCCTTTTTAGTCATGTACAATTTATAAACATATTCTAGCATGAAATTTCCATTTATTCTCAAAAAATAAGTTCATTTAATATTAAGTGAACTATCCTAGATATTTAATATCTTTCAAATCAAACACTGTAGTGTAATTCCTAATATTTGAGCAGGAGTAAGTTCCTTACCATCGATGATTTATAGGTGTCGCATTGATATAAAAAGGACAAACTTATTTGGATAGTTCTTCAAAAAATTATGTGAATCAAAAACTACATTTAAGATGTACTATTGATACAGTTAGTTGACTGTACTATTCAACAATAGAGCGCTTATCTTTAATAAAGGTAAGTGTTTTTTCCACCTTTTCAGAGGATTTGGATAAATAAATAGCGAATATCATCAATTCATCCTTAAATTTAGAAGAAAAAAGGAGATTTTAATGGAGATTTACTCATTTAGAAAAGATGTTGGGAAGAAAATTAACCAATTTAGTTCTGATTTTATTATGTCACGTGTAATTAACACTCACAAGCCAGCTCATGTTGGTTGTATGTATTTAGAAACGAATGGTGTTATAGGTTTTCATCAAGCTGTACTTCCTCAACTTTTAATTATTATTAACGGCAAGGGGTATGTTAGAAATGAAAATGAAGATTATTTTGAAGTTCAAGAAGGAGACGCCGTGTTTTGGACAAAAGGAGAATGGCATGAAACTAAGACGGAGACAGGATTAACTGCGATTGTCATTGAAAGTGAAGAGTTAGTTCCAGCATCTTTCATGACATTAATCAAATAGAAAAAAAGGTAAAAAAAATAAAGGATGCTGAATTTAGCTATACCAGAATTCATTTAGAAACCTTTGAAGAATAACAAAGTATTAGATCAGCTAAATAAAGCAGTTATAAAAGAATGAATAGGGGATTTGTAGTGGGTACTATCGTAGCAATTGGTGGTGGCGAAATAAGTGAATTTACAACTCTTATTATCGATAAAGAAATTGTTGATATGGCTAATAAGGAAAATCCAAAGCTTTTATTTATTCCAACCGCCAGTAATGATGAAACAAGTTACTGGGATAGTTTTAATAATTCATATAGAAAAAAACTTAACTGTGACACCGATGTACTATGGTTAATAAAGGAACAACCCTCCTTCAATGAAATAAAAAGCAAAATAATGAGTGCAGATATTATTTATGTTGGTGGTGGAGATACTCAACGTCTAATGAATGTTTGGGAGAAGTACAATTTACACATTGTATTTACCGAAGCGTTTCATAAAGGCACAATCTTAGCAGGAATAAGTGCAGGTGCAAGTTGTTGGTTTAATAGTGGAGTCCGTTTTAATAAATATGATGCTTTTAATAGACCAATTTTCTCTAAGATTGATGGAATAGGGTTGATCAATGCACTCTTTTGTCCTCACTTTAATCAACAGGAAAGATCTATACAATACAAAAAAATGATGTCGTTAAGTCAGTTTATAGGTTACGGTATTGAAGATAATTGTGCTTTAATATTCCAAGATTCGAAGTTGAAAATTATTAAATCAAACAATAATTCTAGAGGATATAAGCTATCTGTTAACGATGGACAATTAACGATAAGAGAACTTTGTAAAGGTACTCCTGCTTAACATCGAGTCATTTGGATCTTCAACAATCAAGCGCTTATCTTGAACAAGGATAGCGATTATTTCGTTTAAAGCCTAGATTGATAAAGATTAAAAGTAACTGAACATTTAATTTAGGATAATACATGGTGATAAATATTTTAGAAGTTCGAGGTGATATTTTGAAATTTACCTGCCTTTGTTGTGGATATATAACATTAAATGAAGAACCCCCAGACACCTACCAAATTTGTAGAATCTGTTTTTGGGAAGATGATGGTTACCAATATAAATTCCCAAATGAAACTGGTGCTAATTATGTTTCCTTTAGAGAAGCACAACAAAATTTTTTGAATTTTGGTGCTTGCGATTTGGGTAGTATAAAGTCTGTAAGGAAGCCAAATAAGTCTGATATAAAAGACCCTAATTGGAAACCGTTATAAATAAGATTTAATAGTATAAGTTGAGTTTATATTCAGCAATCGAGCGCTAGTGTTGAAGATCTAATTTCACGTTTTATCTAACTAAACTAAGTTAAATGCCTTTCCAGTTGGATATAATAATGAACAGTTTTGAAGAGAGGGAGGAAACTCCCTATTATTCTTAAAGCCTTAACTTCGTGTAAAATATCTATTAACACAACTAAATTAGAATAGTTAAAACGTCTTAAATCCTTGATAGTAATGGAATTGAGGCATTTATATATTTGATTATGAACAAACGATAAGTGTTATTAACACTTATTGCGGATTGAAACACCAGACACTATTCATATCTCTTTCTTCCGCAAGGGCCATTATATTGAATAAGAGGTTGCATAAAACCTGACTTTTATGTAGCTAACAGGATTCTGAAGAAGCCAAAAATGCTGATTCATCCACGATGTATAAACGATAAAAAGGAACAAAAGCCAATCCTTTGAATCGTAAGGGATTGGTTTTTTTGCTCACTTCATATAGATAAGCTAGTATACAACAGGTATAAAATTTAAAAAGAATCTTTTAAAATAAAAAGTGAAAATCGGTTTGACATTTAACATAAAATGGAATAATATAAAATGACAGTGAATACTGACATTTGTTTTGTGAAATGGAGTTAAAACATGAACAACAGTAAAAATTCAGGAAGTGCTGATAAACTAATGTTAGCAGCAATCAATCTCATAGCAGTTAAGGGGTACAATGGCGTTACTACTCAAGAAATTGCTCGCACAGCTGGACTAAGCGAAAAAACATTGTTTCGTCACTTCGGAAGCAAACGAAACCTTCTAGAAATGGCATTTGACCGTTTTCATTACGCGGAAGAGATGACAAAACTTTTTCAAGATCAGCTCGTGTGGGATTTACAAACAGATTTACTTCTCATCAGCCAAACTTATCATGAGATTATGAATCGTAATCGGAAATTGATTATGATCAGCATTAAAGAAGAAAATAATTTGCCTGGATTTCAAGAAAGAGCAAAGAAATCACCTCAAAAGTTACTGAGATTTTTGACGAATTACTTTAAATCAATGTATGAAAAAGAAAAACTAATTAAAATCGATCCAGAAACACAGGCACTATCTTTCATGATGATGAACTTCGGTGCATTTATGAACAATCTTGAATCCGATATGAATTTTCAAAATGTATCAATGGAAAAGTTTATAACAGAGAGTGTCCAACTATTCACTAGGGCTTTAACCCCCTAATATTTTTTTAAAACAAAATGTCAGTCAGTACAAACAGTCATTTATATGTAAACTTTTTTTAGAGGTGTACCGTTTGCAAAAATAGAAGACCACGTTAAACAAATTTCGAAACTCTAAATGCAACACAATTTAAGATACGGCCAAACTTACTCAAAAATTTTAACGTAGGGTTTTTCAAAATATTAATGGTATGCCTAGAAGATAAGATAATTTAAATTTAAGGAGGTTATTTAAATGAAATTTAGTAAATCAATAGTGTGGATTAATGTATTTACCGCAAAACCAGGCAAACTAGATGAATTGGTCACTATCCAAACTGAAGAATTACTTAACTTTAAGGGTAAAAGTGTTCCTGGTTGGATTAGTAGTCGTTGGCATCGTTCTGTTGATAGCAACAAGGCAATTATGATAACTACCTTTGAAAGTATTGAATTTCATAAAAGTTGGTTAGAAAAAACTGACTTCTCGGAACACCTAAACAAGATTAAACATCTAATTGAAGGAGCAGAAGGTGGGTACTACACGTTGGTGGAAAACATTGAAAACTAATAATTCGACTGAATTTTAAACTTTTTTAAAAAATAGGGGTCCCCTTATGCACATCGAACTAAGTAATTCCACCAATAAGCTGATCTTTCTAAATAGAAGTAGTAATAATATAAGAAAGGTTAATTGAGTTTTTGAAAATAAATAATCCCTTTATCCTTTTAGCATTGCTGATAAGTTGTTTTATGGCAGGCAGAAAGAAATTGTTCTTTACTTATTCAGCAATCTAAGCGCCATTCTTGTAAGAATGGCGCTCTTTTTCATTTATAGGACCAGATTGTGGAGCAACTTTATATTACGTAGTAGACTTTATACTGCACAGCATTAGGATTAAACCTTTTAGTGATTTTGTGAAAAGTGTACTTAATTTAATTAGTAGTTTTACAAGCAGAAAATGTACTGAATAAGTGGGAAAGGTATTTTATCTCTTCGTTCCAATTACTCGTGAAAGGTAAAAGTAATATTTTAGCTGTAAAATAACTTTGTGAATTCAATTTATGGTATTTTCTGTTGAGATAAGCCTTGCATAAAAGGTTTAAAAAGATTGTGTTAAAATGAATATAGTAACCATTTTTAAATAATGAGGGGTTTCATGTATAGAATAATGCTGATTGAAGACGATGAAAAAATTAGACAGATTGTCGCCGATACGTTGAAAAAATGGCAGTATGAAGTGGTAGAAGTGACCCAATTTGACCAGGTGTTAGCTGAATATAAGCAATCAGATCCACACCTCATACTCTTAGATATCAATTTGCCGGTTTTTGATGGATACTACTGGTGCCAGCAAATACGATCTGTGTCTAAGGTGCCGATTATATTCCTATCATCTAGACATCAGAATATGGATATCATTATGGCAATTAACATGGGTGGTGATGATTTTATCCAAAAGCCTTTTGACTTGGATATCCTCGTTGCTAAAATCAGTGCGCTTATCCGCCGGAAATATACCTATCAAGAAGATGAGAACATAAGCTTCCTACATCGAGGGTTGAAATTAAATGTGACTAATTCGACCATTGAATATAAGGGGGAAAGCTCGGAGTTAAGTCGGAATGAATTTATACTATTTCAACTACTGATGCGCAATATTGGAAAAATTGTTTCGCGTGAGGACTTAATGCAGGCACTATGGAATGAAGATCAATTTGTTGATGATAATACACTCACTGTAAACGTGAACAGAATGCGTAAGAAAATAGCTAACCTTGGGCTAGAAGAGTTTATTGTGACAAGGAAAGGAATGGGGTATTTGATAGAATGACCTTTCTTCGATACCTAAGCTATGAAAAGCCTTATATTTATCTGTACTTAACTTGTTTTTTGGTTTCAGCTGCTGTATTTTATACAGATAGCAATGGGGGGTGGGCATGGGGGACGTTCTTCTATGCCTTCACGCTAACATCGATGTTGTTGATTGGATTTATTTTGTTTCGCTATCAGCAAAACCTTCGTGTGGCCCGACAAATGAAAAATGTGACCTATGACAGTTTGTCGCTGGAAGGGGAATTAGCAAAACTCTATATCGATGAGTTGAATCGAGAACATATCCATGAAATGAATCGGTTACATGAAAAGCAGGAGGAACACTATGATTTTATCGTCTCCTGGTTCCACGAGATAAAAACGCCGATTGCGGTTCTTCACTTATTACAGCAAACTGGTATGAACGCGGATAGTTTAAGAGAAGAAATCACGAAAATCGAAAATTACGTTGATCAAGCCCTCTATTACGCTAAGCTAGATAGTTTTAACCAGGATTATGATATACAAAATTGTGATGTTATACAGATATCGAAAGAGGTTGTTAAGTCTCATTCGAAAACCTTTTTTTCAAAAAAGATTCGTATTGACATACAGGTTGATTCACTTGAGGTTCAAAGTGATCCAAAATGGCTGCAGTTTATCGTCAATCAGTTAGTGACGAATAGTCTGAAATACACAGATAATGGCGGGGAGATTACCATCTCAGCATGCAAAACGCTGCAAGAGAAACAGTTAATTATTCAAGACAATGGAATTGGAATTAGTGAAAAGGATTTGCCACGTATTTTTAATCGAGGTTTTACTGGAGAGACAGGACGGACGCACACCAATTCAACTGGCATGGGATTATATTTATCTCAGCAGTTAAGTAATAAATTAGGTCATTTTATTAGTTGTACATCCAAAGTGGGGGAGTTCACCGAATTTATTATTCACTTCCCTATTGATAGCGATCCTTATTTAGTCCTACAAAAAACACACGATGAGTAGAAATCACCGTGTGTTTTTTTCTTTAATAATTTGAAAATAAATAGATGTTGATGATACGTAAAAAATAAAATACGTTAATACAAACAATCCCATTACGGAAAAAATGATTGTTGTTAAGGATGGTAAATCTTCAATTACTAGGATGACTGAGTAGTACAAAAGATACCAACTGTGTACCAATCCAAGTAAGAGTGGCGGTAAAAATACGAACAATAATTGTTTCCGAATAATCTTTTTTAATTCTTTGTCTTCAACACCAATATTTCGTAATATCGCATAATGTTCCCGTTGTTCTGTTGCTTCGCGGAGCTGTTTGAAATAAATGACACTTCCTAAAGCAAACAATGCAATGACTGCAAAAAACGCAACAGAGAATAGGATTAAAGAGGACGACTCTGTATTAAGGGAATATTGATCTACATAGGCTGAATAATAAGCCCCATCCTTCTTCATCACCATATCGTAAATGTTTTGCGATAAATCATTGGATGTTTTCGGATCTTCTACTTTGTATATTTCATAAGAAGTAAGCGTGTGACTTGATTTTATGTTCGCAAAAGCTTCGTCTGAAATCACGAGTACAGAAGGTTGCGGGGCAGTATCTCCTCCAGGACTCGTTGGAATGCTTAGTAGCGGATATCTTATTTTCTTCACTAAACGAAAGGTATGACCCTCTAAAACAGTTATTGGCTTGGGACTTTTATATTTTGTCGGATCGTCTATTCCTCTTGTTAAAACAATCGCTTCTTCCCCTTCTAAATCTACCTTTTCTCCGACTTCACGTAAATCTACAATTGCATTTAGTTGTGATTCAGGGAATAGGTAAAATGCTTCTGTGTAATATGCCGGATAGCTATAAAACGTTTCTCTATGTGGTATTTTTTCTGTTTGAATTGCTGTGATGGTTTCATGACTTATAATTGGATTTGACTCACCCATCATTTGCTCGATTTGGTCTAGTGATTCGTCATCTGGCGTTGAAAAAGCAAAATGGTTCGGAAACTCTTTTTTTACAACTTCACTTTTCATTGCGTAGTCTACAGCAATAAAACCTACTGCAAAAATCACAACAGCACTAATCAGTGTATTAAACGTAAAGTTTACTGTATTTCCACGAATGGAAAAACGAAGGGAAGAAATCCATAACATCTTATTGCCTATATAGTAGTTTTTACTTTGACTTAGTTTTTGTAAAACCCAACCAGAAAACTGTCTGAAAAACAAATACGTACCAACAATCAAGGCAACAGTTGTAGAAAGTAATGTTGTATTAAAATGATCTTTCCATAAGTCTGTGTTTCCCGATAAGGTAATCGTGTAGTACGACGCTGCAATTAGTAAGATGGATAAAATCGCTAGAGGCATAGAAAATCTAAACGGTTTATCCAGTTTTTCTTTTGCATGAAATAATTCAACTAACTGCACACGGCGGACACTAAAATAACTTTGGATCGTAATGATGCAGATTAATAGAGCAAATAAAAGAATCGTTGAAACGATGGATTCAATTGGAAATGCAAAAGAAATATCTTCATTGTAGTGCATTAAGTTCATTAATACCGCTCCGAAAAATTTCGACAATAATCCACCGATTAAGATTCCACCAGATACAGTGATAACGCTCAATAATACCGTTTCAAAGAAAACCATTGTGGCAACTTGTCTTTCTTTCATCCCGTACCAAATTCTTTTTTACGTTGCTTCATGAAAAATGAGTTAGCATACAAGATAAAGAACACAATAAATAAAAAAACAACCATGGATGCAATGAATATAGCTGTTTTATAGTTATCTTTATTTTGGATTGCTGTAACTACATCCTCGTTAAACATTAAACCGGAAAAGGTAAAGTAAATGACGACCCCAACAAGCATGGAAATGAAATAGATAGAATAAAGTCTAAAGTTTCGTTTCATGTTGCGCCATGATAAATCGAACAAGCTCATCGGAAGTCGCCCCCTAGAGCGCTTTGACTCGTCAGGATTCGGTCAAAGAATTGTTTTTCCGATTGTTCTCCTTTAAACATTTCGTTAACGATTTTTCCGTCTCGAAGAAAAATCACACGCTCGCAATAGCTCGCTGCATACGGGTCATGAGTTATCATTAGAACAGTTGTTTTAAAGGTTTTGTTGAGCAATTGAATTTGTTCTAGTAGTTGGGTAGCGGATCGCGAATCCAGTGCGCCAGTTGGCTCATCAGCAAACACAATCGCTGGATTCGTTATGAGTGCACGCGCTGCAGCTGTACGCTGCTTCTGTCCACCGGATATTTCAGTTGGATACTGAGTTAGGATTGAATCTATATTTAAAGCTTCTATTAATTTAGCTAATCTATGTTCCATTTCTTTAACTGGTTTTTTTTGTAAAGATAAAGGCAGTAGGATATTTTCTTTCACAGTTAATGTATCTAGTAAGTTATAATCTTGAAAAATAAACCCCATTTGTTTTTGCCGGAATTCTCGTAACGCTTTCCTTTTTAAATCTAACAGCGATTGTTCCCCAATCCAGACATTACCGCTGTTAAAAGAGTCAATCGTTGATAGTGTATTCATTAATGTGGTCTTCCCAGAGCCTGATGGACCCATAATAGCGGTGAATTCGCCTTGTTCAATGGTAAGATCAATATTTTTTAAGATTTGTGACTTTCCATAAGATTTAGATAAGTTTTTTGTTTTTATAATTGTAGTCATTTTTTCGTCCTCCTTCACCCCATTACTATACTTGCTAATGTGCCCACCAAACCATCGATTTAACTACTTCTAATGTGACATTTTTGTCATGTTAGGTAAATTACTGCCTTTTTAATACTTGTATTTATACTTAAAAGATTGTATTTGAACTATAGGGTGATTATTTTTGTGAAAGAACATAACAAATGTAAAGTCATATACTGCGCAGTACAATGATACTATGCAATAGAATATTGATCTTCCACAAACGGGGGCTTTAGTCTAAATTCAAACTTCAGCAATCGAGCGCCATTCTTGAATAAGGATGTCGCTCTTTTTCATTTATAGGGCCATATTGCGGAATAAAAAGAACTCTGCTCAAGAATATAAATTGGTATAGTTACTTCAGCTGCCTTTCGACTAATAAGAGTAAAGACTTAACAGAATTCTTCGTCTCTATCAAATTTTAAATTAGTTGAAACCTGGGAAAAAATAAAATGAGTGACAGTTTGTGCGATTGGACTAACTTCATCTATGAATTTTTCTGCGTTAGCAAAAGTTTCAAACTGCATTTTAAACATGTAACAAGCACTCCCTGCTATTCGATAACAAAATTCTACGTTTGGAAGTTTCTCTATATATCTTCTAAAAGACTTATAGTCACCATTTTTAACGGTTGCTTCAATTATACATTGGATCGGTAAACCTAATTTTTCATAATCGACCACTAAAGTATTTTTCTTTATAATTCCAAAGGACTCCATCTGTCTTACTCGTTCCGTTACTGATGGGGAGGACAAATTCACCCTTCTTCCAAGCTCACTCATTGATAAACGGCTGTTATTAAGTAGTTCATCTAAAATCTTTTTATCAATTTCATCTATTTTCATTTTTAAAGTTTCCTCCAAATAATCGTTAATTTCATTCGTTATTTACTTAATAATCATTTCGGATTTAATGTGATTTAGTAATTTTATTTTCTATAATTAAACATAACAAGGAGGGACTTATATGGCAAGAATTGTTGAATCCCATTATGGGGAAACACCTTTCCAAAAACTACTAGGGCATAATAAAACTGTCATGGAAGGATGGAATCAGTTAGGTGATGTGTTAGAGAACGATGGAATACTAACATCTAATTTAAAGGAACAAGTAAGAAGAACATTAGCTCAAAGTAACGGATGTGAGTATTGTATGGCCAAAGGAAAACCGGATTCAGTTAATTTTGAAGAAAAAACATCAGTTGCAGTAGGATTTGCAGAAGTCTTTTTAAAACAAAAGAGTGATATAGCTGAATCAAGTTTTGATGTTTTGAGAGAATGTTTCAGTGAAGAGGAAATAAGTGAGTTGTGTGCATTTATTTCTTTTACGACTGCTTCACAATATTTTGGTGCAATGATGAAATTAGAACCTGAGAATAACCAATAGATTATTCAATAACAGCAGCTAGTAAAACACTTTTCAAATATTCAACAAACGGGCGCCATTCTTGAATAAGGATGTCGCTCTTTTTCATTTATAAGGCCAGATTGTCGAACAACAACTTAAAGATTGTGAAAAAATGTTCTTAAACTATAGGGCAGGCTTGTTTAAAAATGGACTTTCCAAAAAGGAATTTCTTTAGGGTTAAGAGAAATAAATGTTTATAACCTAATGTGGAGGAGAAAAACTTGATACGAACTGCAACATTATTAGACATTGCTGCAATTACCCTACTTAAACAAAGAATGTTTAAAGAAGTTGGTATGGAACATCTACTTATGGAAGATTTTGTTAATTCTGTTGAGGAGACCTACAAAAAATTGTATGAAACAGGAAAAGCTATTCATTTCGTAATTGAACACGAAAGTGATATTGTTGCTTGTGCTGGGGCATTTATCAAAGAAGATATTCCATACTGTTTTTATAAGGAAGAACAGTATGGTTTTATTGGTGATGTATATGTAGAGCCTCTGTTTAGAAATCAAGGCTATGCAAAAAAGTTAACAAACGAAGTGTTAGATTGGTTTTCTAAAAAAGAAATCAATACCGTCCGTTTATTAGCTAGTAATAATGCAAAAAAACTATATAAATCATTAGGATTTAAAGAAACAGACCAGATGATTTTACATAGATAGATTGGGTTTGTTGTTCCACTAACGGGTAGCAAGAGTCATAGATCAGAGCTGTCATATTGGCAGCTTTTCTTATTGTACTAACGGAGCAGATATATACAGTATAGTTTAATAAATTAATTTGGGTATTTATGGTAAAATTTATTGGAGGGATTTTTAGAAAGGAGTTAAACCAATGTTAAGAATTATTGAATGGATTGGTTATATAATCTGTTTAGGTTCCGTACTGGCAAACGGTTTAATACGTCATAATGGCAACCCTAATACCCTTTGGGATAGAGTTACATTTTTTTCAGTTTTCGTAGGTACAATCATCACCATTGTTGCATTCTTGTTTAGAAAATATGGTGGTCACAATAAAGAAAATAGAAAAGAGTTTATGAAGTGATTATTGCACTAACAGGTGCTTACCTTTAGAAGGAGAAGTGCCCTTTTTTGTTGAAGTTATTGCAATAAAGGAGCAGAAGAGTTGAATAAAAAAGGGGGGGCTAAAATTGAATAAAATATTGTTAATACTGTAAGGTTTTCTTTTATTGACAGGATGTAATACAAACTCACAATTATCTTATACAGAAGTAAGTAAAGAGAGCCTTAACAAAGATATTCAATCATTTTTCCAAAGTGTTAAAGAAGAAAATGGGGTTCACCTTTACTTTGATAACCAGAATACAGCTATGTTTGTATATTTGAATGGGTCCAATGTTGTTCAAGGTGAAGAAGCTATTTACTTTACTGGATTTGATGTTGAAAGAGTTAATGAAACATTAAACATTTTATATAAAAGTGATAAAACATCTGATTATTCAAATTCTTCATTGGAGCACGAGCTTTTCTATAAAGTGAACGTAGATAAAGATTATGAGGAAGCCAAACTCTTTAATAATGGTAATGAGACACACTTCGGTACAATATCAGGGAATAACTGATTTCACTATTGAAGTAACGGGTGCAAGAGTTGAGAATCAGGGCTGTCGTTGTGGCAGTCTTTTCTTATTGTGCTTACGGAGCAGTTTAGTTTAAAAAGGAGCAAATGTTGTTAGAATTGAATAAAAAAAGCCCTTCATGATAACATGCAAGGGCAGTCATTCTAGTAATATCGTTAGATCAGATTGATTGTAGCGTAGGCCGGATGATTATCTCATTAACTCCAGCATCATCTGGTTCATTTATAGCAAATGCAATTGCTCTAGCCACACTGTAAGGAGAAATGCTAGGATAATCTTGATACTCATCAAGAACTCCTGTTGCTGTCATTCCCGGTGAGATGTTCGTTGAACGAATATGAGAGGTAGGAGACTCTTCTTGACGAAGACCTTCCGTAATAGCACGTACGGCAAATTTGGTCGCACTGTATACAGTTGTACTTGGAATTACTTTGTGTCCCATAAGAGAAGATATATTGATAATATGTCCTGATTGCTGGTTCCTCATCGTTGGCAAAACCGATGCAATGCTATACAGCACACCTTTAATGTTCACATCGATCATTCGATCCCAATCATAGATTTTAAGTTCATTTAGAGGAGAATTCGGCATGATTCCAGCACTATTAATAAGTACATCAATACGACCATACTGTTCCACAGCAAACTGGGCGAGTTTTTGCATGTCTTCCACCGAAGTCACATTGGCTTGCATATAAACAGCCTTTCCACCTTCCTTATTAATTTCGTTCACGATTGTTTTGAGAAGTTCTTCTCTTCTGGCAGCCAATACTACTTTTGCACCGTTTTGGGCTAAAAACTTAGCGGTTGCTTCTCCAATTCCACTCGATGCTCCTGTTATAATGATTACCTTAGATTTCAAGTTTTCCAATTGTTATCGCTCCTTTAAGTAATTTCAATGTTATTTCCGTATTCAAAACATATTTTATTCAATACGTGTTGTTTATAATGCAGCCGTTGATTATTATTATAGAGAGAAGAAAAGTTATTACAATCGCTAATAATCACTCTTTTGTGTGATATACAACAAACGTATGAATTTTGTTGATGAAAAACGGAGGTGAATTAAATATGGCTATTGGAAATAAAACTGATAGACGAATTCTTAGAACAAAAGAAGCCATAAACAGGGCGTTTCTTGAAGTTTTTTCTGAGAAGGAATTTGATCGAATCACTATAAATGATATTTCTGAACGAGCAAATGTAAATCGAGGAACCATTTATCTTCACTATACGGATAAATATGACCTACTCAATAGGTGTATAGATGATCACTTGGACAAAATGATTTCTTCTTGCACGTTAACTAAGTTTATACAGGAAAAAGTTGAAGAGAATGAGGCTATAGAGGCTCTGAAATCTTTATTTAATTATATTCAGGAGAATTTTCTATTCTTTTCTTCGATGCTCTCTAGTCAAAAAACTTCAGTATTCAGAGAACGTATACAAAAAACCCTTACTTCTAGTATTCAAGAAAAGATCGATATGCAAGGTATTAATCAAGGGATGGACAAGGAATTAATTATACAGTTTACTGCAACGGCTTTTGTAGGAACTTTAGAATGGTGGATTATGAACCAAATGCCGCATCCACCCGAATATATGGCAGATCAAGTTTGGACATTGTTTGAAAGGAATAACATAAACTCCTAAATTTATTAATATGGTTGTAGCTTCCGAATAGTTTTATTGAACTAAAGGGTGCAAGAGTTTAAGATGGGATCGCTGCGGCGAACTTTTGTTTGTTCAGCTAACGGGCAGGTTCGCTAGTGAAGGATTTTCATAAATAGAAATCGAAATAAAACATATTCATCCAAAACATAGGGGGGAATGAAATGTGGAAAGAATTTGTCAATACCATCTCGAAGGAACATCACTTTAAAGACCCTGCAACAAAGTTTGAGATTGGTCAAATTCAAAAAGAATTAAATGTTGAATTACCAGAAGAAATAGCTACCTTACTTAATGAAACAAATGGTGTATTCGACAACTGGAATTGTCCTTTGATTTGGTCAACTTCTCAAATTATTAAGGACAATTTATTTTATAGAAATTTTGAAGATTATAGAGATATTTATATGCCATTTGATAATCTTTTCTTTTTTTCAGACGCAGGTAATGGCGATTTATTTTGTTATGCAATATTAAAAAATGGGACCATTGAAAAAAATGATATTTATGTTTGGAATCACGAGGATGATAGTCGAACCTGGGTTGCAGCTTCATTAAAAAATTTTATTGAAGGATGGATTACTGGTGAGATTGGTGTTTAGTTGGTTTGAAAAAAAAAGTTTGTGAAGAAATACACTTAAAGTAACGGGGAGCCTTTAGTTCAATAACGATCTTCCACAAAACCTGCTAATAGTAATAATTTTTGATCTTCAACAATAGAAGCGCCATTCTCGAATAAGGATGTCGCTCTTTTTCATTTATAGGGCCATATTGTTGTGGATGAGCAGGGAATATTCACACATTCGCTGAAATATATAGGTATAGGCATTAAATAAATTGGGTTTCAAATGACGAAACCCATCTTAGGAGTTGATTGGAAATGGAAGCACAGGTGAATCAAATTGAATTGAATGGACTCACTTTTCAATATCGCGAGAGTGGGGAACCTTCTGCACCACCGATTGTTGCACTTCACGCGCTAGGAAAAAGTGCAGAATCATGGGATCATGTGGCTACAGTATTAGGAGAAAAATACCGCGTTTTAGCTTTAGATCAACGGGGGCACGGTGGGAGCACGAGAACTGGTACATATACTTTTGAATTGATGTGCGATGACTTGCTTCATTTTGCGAATGCTATGAATTTGGGACGGTTTACGCTACTTGGTCATTCCATGGGGGGAACAGTATCCTATCTTTTCTCGCAAACATTTCCTTCAAGGATAGAACGGTTGATTGTTGAAGACACCCCCCCTCCTTTTCTGGATAAGGCAATTGAAGTTCCTTCTAAACCTTCTGATCCCCTACCGTTTGATTGGCAGGTTGTGCCTTCGATTCTACAGCAACTTAATGAACCTAATCCCGAATGGTGGGCGCGTCTTACTGATATTATAATGCCAACTATTATTATAGGGGGTGGGTCCAGTTATATTCCTCAAAACAAATTGCAGGAAGTTTCTGAGCTTATTCCGAATTGCGAATTGGTGACAATAGATGATGCTGGGCACTTTGTGCATGATGATAATTTACCAGCCTTCTTAGCTACCTTAAAAAATTTTCTTAATTCATGAGTTTCCGAATCCTTTCACTGTTACCCTAATTCTTATTAAACAAACTAAGCGCCATTCTTGAAGAAGGATGTGCGCTCTTTATCATGTTAAGGGCCATTTAATGGAATAACCACTTTATTCCTCACAATCAGGCGCCCCTTTTGTTGTGACCTTTTTCTATTAAACCTCTGGGGCAATTATTCTAAGTAATTATTCTTTTTCATAATACAGAATAGCTTCTTCCAAGAAAATCATTACTTCTTTGTTAACTGGATACAAATTCAAATCTGAAGAAATCTCCTCTGATTTACGTGTTTCCCAGAATTTATCGGCTAATTCTGCATTCCCCTTAAAGGTTTCATTAGATAAAAGCAGAGTATCCTCTGCAATCAATTGACCTTCTCGAGAGTCAGGTGTTTTCCTTTCATCTAAGCATAGCTCGATTCGCTTGATTAAATTAATCCACTTCGCCATTTGATGTGGGTCGCTCTCCATTTTTGGCAACTGTTCGTCTAACGCTGCTCTTTCCTCTTCGTTGAATAATTTTTCCATTACCTTCTTCTTTCTTTGCAGCTTTAAGGATTGATTTTCTTCTGAGAGTAGCGGCAATAACTGATCCCAATGAATATCACCTTCCAGTTTTAACGTATTAAAAAGTGTATTGGTATAATCCAGTGATTGTTGTAATTGTTTGATCTCATGTTCAAGCTGTTCTTTATGTACGGCAAGAGTTTTTTGGATGGTAATCCGGCTAATTATTTTTTTGATATCATCTAACGACATGGAAGTGGCTTTAAGTAATAAAACCTTTTCCAACAACAGCAAATTTTCAGGGGTATAAAATCGTTTCCCATTATCCTCTTTTAATGCAGGCTCCACCAGCCCGATTTGGTCATAATAGCGAAGAGTTCGTAAGGATAGATTTAGTTTTTTCGAAACCTCTCCTGTTGAAAAATAAGTCATAAGAACAATTCCTCCTAAAAAGTGCTTGCAGGTTACGTTACGTCACCATTTAACCTAAATGTAGCATACTTAAAGTGTAGGGGGAATCTTAGTTTGAAGAAAGATACATTTGAATCGATGGAGTGGACGTATAGGGAGCTTAGTCTATTACTCTTACTTACACTCGTAATTGTTCCTATAGGAATTGAGTTTTTATTACATGATTTTCTTTACCAAGTATTTTTAGATAGCCTTTATTCTGGAACAATTACAGGCCTTGTGATGGGAACTGTGTTTACACTCGGAGTATATTTTATTGCCTTAAGGCCCCAGCGTTTGGGGTGGAATGTAGTAGGGCTGCGTTCCATTTCCAGAACCTACTGGAAATGGATAATAGTTTGGACAGTTGTTTTAATAGCAGCTAGTATACTGATATTAACCCTAATGGACCTATTGCAGATAGGCGTAGAAAACAGGAAAACAGAATCATTGAAGGGAAATATGACTTGGTTGACTTTTAGCATCGGGTTTATCTCAGCAGCTATAATTTCTCCGATATACGAAGAAATCTTTTACCGTGGCTTTCTCTATAAATGGGTTAGGGTGAAATGGGGAGTAAGCACTGGGATAATATTTAGCTCTCTCATCTTTACGATTGTTCACATTCCTACTTACAACACTCTGCCTGTAAACTTTATCTCTGGAATGATATTTGCATGGACATATGAAAAGTCGGGTTCTATTTTACCTGGAATTATTATACATGGAACGTTTAATGGGATCGCAATTATTCTTACGGCCGTAGCTTAAAATTGTTCCGAATAATAAAGTAAACGAGATGTATTCTTCTGTTAAGAAGCCGTTCTGCAATACCTGTACAACACTATTATAAAAAGTGACTTTAGACCTATCTCTAAAGCTCTCTTGTATTATTTATGATATTCAGCAATCAAGCGCGAGTGTTGAAGATCTAATTTTACATTATTTCTAATTTAGCAAAGTTAAATGCTATTCAAGTTGGATATAATAATGAACAGTTTTGAAGAGAGGGAGGAAACTCCCTATTATTCTTAAGTCTAAACTTCGTATAAAATATCTGTTTCAATCCACTGGTACCTACTTTATGAATCACAAAATATTTTAATCTCCATTTATTGAAGATACATTTCTTACAATATCCAGCAGAAGCATGGATAATGTACCTTATCCTATACCAAAAATACCTTTTCTAAATTGTTTTTTTTGTAAGTAGTATTATTGGCTGGTGTGAGTCTGGTATGGAACTAGATTCATTCCCGCCAACTTATGCTCTATATACATGCTAAAATCATGGTTCAATACTCAATCCAAAACCCTCCAACATTCACCCCTTTCATCTCCTCAACAATCCCATCATCACTTACAAGTTTCATAGAACCTTTTGCAAACAAGAAGTAAGTATCATACGAGTAATCTTCAACTGATAAAATTTCCACCTTCGTAATCAATTGGTCATCAGGAGTTGTAACGGATGTTATTTTCACACATTCAAAGCTTTGAACACATTGATACATTTCCTTACTGCTTATGTAGTTCTGGAATGAATACGGATGAGTAGGAATTCTAAAAATATTAAAAATGAAGATTATAATTAAAATGAGTATGAATTTCTGCCAATATTTATTTTTTTCTTCTTTGAGTTTTAAACATATAACTAGAGCGACTAATGAATAAAGAGCAATCCAACTAACCCAAGTTATATCAAAGATAATGACGATAAAGAGGGATATCATGGCTCCGAAGTGCAAGTAGCGGACTATATTTGAGAGTGATTCGGGAAGGTACCTGCTCCAGTCGTCTTTTTCAGCTTTAATAAATATTTGATAATAGTATAAAATTACGATGATGATCAAAAATATAATATCGAACAAAATAGTAATTCCCCCTATTTATAACTTCCTCATCTTTTCTCCAGACTCTATGATAATGTTCACATGTGATGCTGTGCCACTATCAACATGGTTTTTTATATCCGAAATATCAATCATCGTCTCGATTTTTACGTGTTTGTTTTCTTTGGCCTTTATGGCTACATTGTATGGAGCGTTTATTCCTAAGAGAGATAACATATTTACATCTTCCTCGAAAAGATAAGTTTCGTAAAAATTGATGTCAAAAGACACGTTATCCCAGCTGTTATTATTTATAAATGAGAATTCACAAATAGCTTGCATTGTATTGTCAGAAATCATATCAAAACTGCATTCACTTGTTTCTACTTCATAGGAAATGGCATAAATACCTGTTGCGAAAGTCTTTTGATAAGTATCTGCAAGGAAGTGGGGTAAAAACAGAGCGCAAACAATGCCAAGCAGTATAAAACGTCCTTTATGTTTTTTAAACGATTTTGAAAGGAAGAAAAGACTGGTGATTAGGAAAAGTAATGAAGTGATTCCAACGATATGTAGGCCATTTTCCATTTGAATTGGAATATTTAATATGGAAGCAACTGATTCACCGTATGGATATTTATGTGGAAAAGGAAAGTTTAAAGCAATTGAGATAACAAAAAGAATTAGAGAAAGAAATAGCAGTTTTTTATTTTTTAACATAATAGCCTCTCAGATACTTAGATTTATAATAAGAAACTTAAAACGTGGGTTATTTGTATTTTTATGGAATATATATTATTTTACCACAAATATCCAAAAAACAACCTGGACCTATATTCCGGATAGTAAATAACTCCTCAATTTTTAAAAAATCTAATTTCTTTATTTAATCTACTGGAAATATATGATAATAATGTAGTGTTAAAGGAAATCGAAAGGGGTCACACGAATGCGATCAAGGCTAATCTATGCCCTAATATGTACATTGGTTTTTATAGGAGGATGTAGTATGGAAAAAGAATTGCCAAATACAGCTGCGTTTCAGGATGAGTTTACTAGTAGCTTGTTAGATTCCACTGAAGAAGTCGAAGAAGGACACTATTTATTAGAATCAGATACAGGTGGATATTCCATGCTATGGCCTAAAAATGCGGTTACAGATGGTCCTCCGTTCTATCAAAGAACAGGGGATAGTTTTGAAAAAATACTATTTGATGATGTAAACGAAGAAGAGAATTATCTAAATTCATTTAGCACGACCTATTCAACATATGGTGAGAGTGCAATTGAATCGAGTCTAAATCTATTAAGTGGTTCAGTTAAATACTTCGGAGAATATGAAAAAATAGAAGCAGGAAAAAACCGCATTTACTATGCAAAATCTGTAGAACCGTTAGAAAACTCAACTTCTTACCGCTTTTTTGGGTATATCGTCTCGAAAGATGATCAGAAAGGCTTAGAATATGTATTTATAGCTAGGTGTTTGGATAAGTCTAAACCTAATTGTGATATAGATGTTGAAAAGGAAGAGGAGAAAGCTTTACATTATATGAAATCAGTAACATTCAATAAGGATGAATAGAGGAAAAGGAATGAGCTATTCATCCGGGAACTTAATAAAGAAAGCTTACAATTACATATCTAAGTAAAGTTTACTAATCTATAGAATAGTTAAGGACTAGTAAACTTTAAACTTCTCCTATATATATTAGAATCCTCCTTATTCCTCACTAGTGAAAAATATCCACACCTAATACATGGTACCTATATTCCGAGTAGTAAATAACTCCTTAAATTTAAAAAATCTAATTTCATCATTTAATCTACTGGAAATATATGATAATAATGTAGTGTTAAAGGAATCGAAAGGGGTCACACGAATGCGATCAAGGCTAATCTATGCCCTAATATGTACACTACTTTTTATAGGAGGATGTAGTATGGAAAAAGAATTGCCAAATACAGCTGCGTTTCAGGATGAGTTTACTAGTAGCTTGTTAGATTCCACTGAAGAAGTCGAAGAAGGGCACTATTTATTAGAATCAGCAACAGGTGGATATTCCATGCTTTGGCCTAAAAATGCGGTAACAGATGGTCCGCCATTTTATCAAAGAACAAAAGATAGTTTTGAAAAGATTATTTTTTATGATGTAAATAAAAAAGAAAATTATAACTATCAGTTTAGTACGACTTATTCAACATATGGTGAGAGTTCAATTGAATCAAGTCTAAACATATTAAGTGGCGGAGTGAGTTACTTTGGTGAATACGAAAAAATAGAAACAGACAAAACAAGTATTTACTTTGCGAAATCTGAAGATACTTTTGCAGACATAACGACTTACTTCTTTTTTGGTTATGTAGTTTCAAAAGGAAATGAAAAAGGATTAGAATATATATACTCTGCCGAATGTATAGATGAATCCAAGTCTACATGCAATATTGATGTTAAAAAAGAAGAAGAAAAAGCATTACATAATATGAAATCAGTAAAATTCAATAAAGATGAATAGAGGTAGCAAAAATGAGTAATGAAGAACTACTTAATACTGATATTCTTAGAGCAAGGGTTATGGATTTGGAATATGAAAATCTAACTAACAAAGAAGTTGAAAGTGAAATAAGACGTATTTATTATGAAGTGACTGGAAAGCAGTTATTTACTGATGTGACTGTATATCATTCCGATGATGTTCTAAAAGAACATAAAAAGACTACTATTGAGACTGACTTTTTATTAGCTAGGTAAAGTGAGCTTGCCGATAGAATAATTAAGGACTAGAAAACTATAAACTGCCCCCATATATATTAGAATCCCCTTATTACCCTACTAGTAAAAAATATCCAAAGCTAATACATGGTACCTATATTCCGAATAGTAAATAACTCCTCAATTTTGAAAAATCTAATTTCATTATTTAATCTACTGGAAATATATGATAATAATGTAGTGTTAAAGGAAATCGAAAGGGGTCACACGAATGCGATCAAGGCTAATCCATGCCCTAATATGTACATTGGTTTTTATAGGAGGATGTAGTATGGAAAAAGAATTGCCAAATACAGCTGCGTTTCAGGATGAGTTTACAAGTAGCTTGTTAGATTCTACCGAAGAAGTCGAAGAAGGGCACTATTTATTAGAATCAGCAACAGGTGGATATTCGATGCTTTGGCCGAAAAATGCAGTAACAGATGGACCACCATTTTATCAGAGAACAAAAGATAGTTTTGAAAAAATTATTTTTTATGAAACAAACGAAGAAGAAAATTATAGATATTCATTTAGTACCACATATTCAACATATGGTGAAAGCGTAATTGATTCAAGTCTAGGCATTTTGAGTGATTCAGTTCGTTACAATGGAGAATATGAAAAAATAGAGACAGATAATGCTCGTATTTACTATGCGAAATCTCAAGGAAAATTAACGCATTCTACTTCATACCGATTCTTTGCTTATATTACTTCGAAAGAAAGTCAGAAAGGTTTAGAATATGTTTTTTCAGCTCAATGCTTAGATGATTCTTTGTCTAATTGTGATATAGATATTGAAAAAGAAGAAGAAAAGGCATTGCATTATATGAAATCTGTAAAATTCAATAAGGATGAATAGAGGTAGCAAAATGAGTAATGAAGAACTGCTTAATTCTGATATTCTAAGAGCAAGAATTATGGATCTTGAGTATGAAAATCTTACAGAAAGAGAAATTGAAAGTGAAATAAAGCGTATTTATTATGAAGAGACTGGAAATAAGTTAACTGCAAATGTGACTATATATCGTTCTGATGACATCCTCGACGAGCGAAGGGAAAACGAAGTAGATAGTGGATTCGACGGAACAATCCTTCACTTCCAAAGTGAAGAACAAAGAATTAATCAGGCAATTACAATAACTAGGGGAAGCGAACTAGGAGAAAAGGACACTTGGAAGCCTATTGATTGGACTTATAATTTAATGGGGATATTTGTTGGAGGAACTGATAATCAATATCAAGATGCGAAAATATTTTATGATGAAGTTCATAGTGTTGTTCAAAATAGAAAAGGTGAATTACCTAGTTTAGAGAAATACGGATACGGTCACTCTTTAGGAGGCAATAATATAACAATTTTACAATTGATGTCGAGGAATGAAGAAAATTTAAGATTTAAAAATGTATATGCTATAAACGATGCTACGCCTACAGCTTATCAGCTTGCTGCAATAGACTTAGATTTTAGAGAGAGCGTTAATAATAAATTTAAAATAATGAATGACGAAGACATCTACAAAATCCCATCCAACGAACTAAAAGCCTTCGCCGAAGAATACTACAAAAACAAAATCGATGAAACCACCATCAATCACCTTACAGCAGAAGAAGATATGCTATACGGAGTAAGCGGTGTCCGTGGCTTTCTAGAAATCGGCGATCGCAATGGCTTTCTCGATACAGATCCACGTTATGCGGGCATTCGTGAGTTAATCGATAAAATCCCTGATAAAGATTTGCGAACGATTCAAATGTTTCTCTCTAATTACTCAACAACATATGACACGGAAGGGATCGATGGTTTTTTGAGAGGCCTTACCGGCTTTAATCCAGCTGTTGTTGATTCAATTCTTACTTCTTCAGATGAATTTTCCGAAACAGTTGAAAAGATTCAGAAGTCGGTAGATGGGTTAGAGAAGCCATTTACTGATGTAACGAATGCGGATTCTTTTTTGTCGTTTGCAAAAGAGTCATTGACACTTCCATTTGATTTATTTGGTGCAAACCTAAACCTTCAAAAAGAGGTAGTAACTGGCTTTTTTCAGACAGTCGGAAACTTAACTGGACTAATTGTTGAGGCTGTTCCGATGATCATCGATATGGCTGAGAAAATGCCTAAGCTTATAAGTAATGTGAAAGTTTTATACCAGAATCTTGATCCCATTCTCCAAGCCTTTGTTGATGTTGGTTTTATCAGCCAGGTTGAAAAAGACCAGATCATTTCTTATGTAAAAGAAATTGAAACAAGTTTAGAAGTAATTCAAACAACGATAGATGAATCGTTAGATCCTTCACTTCTTTTAGCGTTAAACTCAAAAGATCCTATGAATCAAATGAAGGAGATTGCTAAAATTGTTGATGCCTTGCAAACGATAAAAGCTGAGGTAAATGATATTAAAGAAGCACTTGAGGGATTAAAAAATGTAGATACCAGTTTTATGGAGCAATTTAGTGGTAGTGCCCATGCACATAAGCTTGATGCCGTTGTCAATGGACTTGTGCATGATAAAAATATTAGTTATGTAAACAATGATATGTACATGTCTCCTTCTGGTAAAGGTGAGATAAAAGTAAATATTTCCTCATCGGTTCGTATTTACCAAAAAGGTCTAGCAATCTCACAGGAAAAAGAAAGCAATGTTAATAGATTAAAAACTCTATTTAACAGTGAATATATGGATGATTATGATGAAAGAATGCAGAGTATCATGACCAAAGTACATATGATGGAATCGAATCCAAAGCAGTATTCATACCTATTAACACAAACCATGCCATATCCATTGGGTGGGTATTACGAACTGAAGAAGATAAATGTAAACGAACAGCTCCCACCATTACCAGCAACATTTAATCAATCGTTCTCTCAAATGATTGAAACAATTGAGGCTGATATTGAGAAAGAAAAATTGCTTGTTAAAAAAATTAGAGATTCCATTGAAGATTTATTTTCAGAAGAAGAAAGAATATCAAAAATGTTTGATTATCGATATGGAGGTTAACGACTTATGGGTTCTTTTACAATAAGCCATAACTTTGCAGAATCAAAAGAACTGAGTTATAAAGTCACCCCTTTTAAGAGTACAATTGAAGAAATACGTCATTTAGGGACTGACTTTGCTACATTTATGAAAAAAGAAATGGATCAAGAGAACGGAGAGTTAGTCGACGCTATTATTCAAGAAATAATCAACCAACATCGCAATCATAACCTTATACTGGACCACTGTGAAGATACATTAACAGCTATGGCCAACAACTATACAAATTATGTGAATGACAGGCGAACACAGGATGCCACACTTTATTATACATATAATGCTTTTGATGAAAGCTAGTTTCGTGAGGACTTACTTAAGGTAGTCCTTTTATTTTGCATGAGAATCAGTTTTTAATTTTGAAACTTATCACATATTTATACGTATAATAGGAAGAACTAATTATACAACCATGAAAAGGTGGTCTTCATGAATAGACAAACAGTAAAAACGTTAAAGTGGATATCAGGAGGGCTTGAAGCTCTTCTGGGTATACCAATTATAGGAGGAAGTATTGTATTAGGGTTTGCTTGGACGCCATTATTAATCATGCTGGTTTTTCATATTGCAGTATTGATCATTGCCAAAAATGTTGGAGTGAAAGCGAACGGTAATATTCTTGGAATCATCACATCAGCTATTGGTTGGATTCCGATTCTTGGTATGATTATGCATATTTTATCGGCGATATTTATTCTTTTAGATGCGGCAAGTAAGGATAAAAATCCGGACATCATTGATATGCCTGAATAAAAAATGAACTTAATCCTGCAATAATATACTATAAGCACACAATCCAAAGATGTAAAATTCATTGAGACGAACCTAAAAGGAGTTGTTCTCATGGATATTACATCTTTTTTATTATATTGTTTTATTGTTACCTTTACTCCAGGGCCTACGAATGTTGTGATATTGTCCACAGTTCATAATAGGGGGACAAAGAAGGCATTGGAGTATACATATGGAGCAACGATTGCTTTTGGTTTGCTGCTTGTTGTTTCAGCTATGTTAAATGCGTTGCTAATCGAGTTCATTCCGAAAATTTTAATTGTCATGCAGGCCATCGGAACGTTGTATATGTTCTATCTTGCCTATCAAATTTACAAAGCGGATCAACTAAAGCCGACTATACATCAAGCAGGTTCCTTTGTGTCAGGATTTCTTATGCAGTTTTTAAATCCTAAGTTGATTCTATTTACAATGACGGTCATACCTAGCTTTATTATGCCTTATTATACGGCTATGCCTGCGATGACAATAGGTGTTTTTGCTATAACTGTTATTGGATTTTTAGCATTAATGACATGGGTGCTTTTCGGAGCAATCTTCAAGGAGTTTTTGCAAAGGCATAGTAAGATTGTGAATGTATTCATGGCATTGTTTTTAGCGTATTCCGGGGTTATGATCTGGATGTAGGTTAGTTGTTTAAGAGGTGAATGTAGTGGACAAATTTATCTATAAAAAATCAGCCGGTATTACTGCGCTGTCAGCAAGTATGACGGATTTTACGTATAAAAAGCATGCACATCAGGAGTATGGAGTAGGTGTGACATTGCGTGGTATTCAGCAATATAACCTTGATGGCAGTTTGCAGTTGTCATATCCAAATGGTGTGATGCTTTTCAATCCGGAGCAGACACATGACGGAATGGCACATGATAAAACAGGACTTGATTATGTGATGCTGTATATCGAGCCTCAAATGCTTTTAGAGGTTGCTGAGAAAAAGGATGTCGTAACGTTTTCGACCCCGATTGTTTATGATCGTGAACTGGAGCAAAGAATATTAAATCTCTTTCAGGCTATTTTCAATGAAAAAGATGAGGATTTGTGCAGTGAATTGTTTTTGTCCTTCACAGATAGCCTTTTTCAAACAAATTTTCCTACAGGCTATAAGAAAGATAACAATTTCATTAGAAAAGCAAAGGATATGCTGCTTGCGAACGTAGATCATGTACCTAAATTGGATGAGATTAGTAAAGAGCTGAGTATGTCAAAATATAAGTTTATTCGATTATTCAAGGGTCATACAGGAATTTCTCCATATCAATATTTTCTTAACAGTAAGGTCGAACGGGCAAAGCAATTAATTGAAAAAGATCGGGATATTTATTCGGCTGTAGCTGAGTGTGGTTTTGTGGACTTAGCTCATTTAAATAAGCATTTCAAAAGTGTATATGGAACGACAGCGTTTGAATATATGTCACATTTATATAGATGATCATTAGAGACCAGTATTTTCTGGTCTTTTTTTGCGCCCTTTCAACGCAAAATGCATAGAAACCCTAATAAATTAAATAATAAAAGAAAGAGGTGATCGATGATGGTGTTAGCAATAATTGTTTATATTGCATGGTTAGGAATATCAGTATTCTACGCTATGAAAAAAACATATTCTAAATTTGAAAATTCTGCACTGCTCTTTTGTGTATTTATATTTGATATTAACCGAAGTTGGATCATAAGTGATGAATTAAAGATTATTGAATATTCTACTTCTCCTCTTGAATATACAGTGTATATTATTCACCGTACTTTTATTACTCCACTTCTTATATTGATTGGCTTAAATAGTGTACAAAGAAATTCAAATTTCTTAATTAAAGGTATAGCAATTCTCATTTCTTCATTAGTTTTACTTTTAATTAAAGTTGTTTTATTGTCTTATGATGTTCTCACTTTTCATCAATGGAATTTATTTTATGATTATCTATACTACGTCTTTTTACACATATTAGGATACTTCATTTTGTATGGATACAAGTCTTTTGTTTCAAAAGGAGTGAAGAGTTAGATGGTTTGGATTGAAAACTTTAGCTTAAATGAGATATCACTAATAATATTTAATATAATTGGTTATTCTTTCTTGTTTTTCTTACCTAAAAGACTAAGCAGGGAAGTGAAATGTTTAAGTGTTCTTGCAGGTTTAGCAACAGGAATGCTGTTTGATTTTACAATCGGTGGAGGTATCTTGGATTATTACAAGCAAAATGATACAAATCGCTATGAACTATTTGACGTTTTTTATTACGCTTTATTTGGAGTTTTTGGTTATTTCTTTATGTATTTTTATGATAAACTCCGTGTGAATAAGGTAACGTTTATTTACTATATTACAGCTTGGTCAATCGTTGGTATTCTCGTTCAATGGCTATTTACAAAACTTCATATCCTAACTTATCAAAATAATTATGAATTAGCGTATTCTTTCCCGATCTTTTTACTAATTCAAACTTTAACTGGTTTCTATTATATTTTTCTCACAAAAAAAGTGGTGAATTAATATAAAGAAAGTTGAATTACTTCCAAAGACCATTATTTCAGGGTCTTTTTCTTTTTAGAAAAGCTGTTTTTGCAACGGAACAATCTGATTTTCAGCATTAACTGCATTGAAAACAACAAAGTGTGCCAAAAAGCCTTTAGATAATAAAAGAACATTTTGTCACAATATGTTCACAATTTTACAGAAAAAATACAGTCCTCTTCCTACATTTAACTCTATATAGTCAGTGAGAAGAACATTTCCTTAAAAAGAAAGGGTTGTAATGAAAAAATGGCAAAATACAGAATGGTGTGTACTTGTTTTTTGGAAAACTTGTTTGTAGTAGGAAAGATGGGCTTTGAGGATATTTTATTTAACCTCTATATACTCATGAATCCAATTGCAACTCAAACTAAATTTTATCGAATGACAAGGAAGTTTGTGTGTTTGAAGTTATCGATTGATTATATGAAGTCGATATTGGAACGATTTATCGGGGTGGATAAATTGTTTCATTATGATGCTGAAAATAGAGAACTCGCTCATAAAATATGGAGAAGGATGGACCTTAAGTGGTGAAACCCTCTGTCCAAGGGGCACCTTTTATTTCGTATGCTTCGGAAGTCATTCCAAAAAAGAAGTTAGTGATCTTTATGATTTATGAAGATTTGAAGATACGTCCGCGTGTCGTGAAACAATACGTAGGCAATAAAAAGAATAAGAATAAGAAAAAGAAAATGAAAAACAACAACCAAAAGCTCTTAACCCAAATATAGAGAATAATCCATACATAGAGGCTCAATCACAAATTCAGATCAAAATGATGTGAAAGAAATCGTTGAGTTTTTGGATAACAATGGATTTGGTCTTTCAGTCGTGAGTGAAAAAAGCAGCTGTTATTTTGGTTAAATAATTCTGGCTTTTTACAGCTGAAAGATGTGATCTTAGAAGCCTTGACGATTATTTGTGCTAATTCAAGCGGAAACACAACTATGTCGTTGGAATCCTGAAAAACTTTTTACTGACCGTTGAAGAAATTGATAATCAACTTTTTTGGAGATATGTTAATTTTAGGAAACCCTCTGGAGGAATGAATCGTATATCAAGTATCATATCCAGCTGGAGGTATAAAATGGATCATTCTTATAAGTTAGCTATTATTGGAGGAACAGGAACTGTAGGACGTCATATTGCGACAAGGTCGATACAGCAAGGCTATCATGTACGTATGCTTGTAAGGAATCCAGAGAGAGTATCGTATAAACATGACAAAATAGAAATCGTACAAGGACAAATACAAGAGATAGAAAATATTCGAGAACTGCTTAAGGATTGTAAAGTCGTTATTAATACATTTGGTCAACCAACGAAGGAAAAACCTATATATAGTCAGGTAACGAAAAATATCCTTGATGTAATGACAGAATTAAATATTACTCGTTATATAGGTGTTTCCGGTGGTTCTCTCACGATTAGCGGTGATAATAAAAGGATGTTAAATCGTTTTGGTGCAAAGCTGTTTGAACTTTTGTTTCCGGGCATGATGGAAGATAAAAAGGCAGAATGGGAACTTTTATCCAAAGATAAACTTATCCAGTGGACCATGATTCGATTGCCATTTGTGATAGATAGCTTAAAAACAAAGGAAATAAAGGAAAGCCTTACAGACATGCCTGGTACGAAAATTACCAATCGAGACATAGCGACTTTTATTATGGAGCATGTAGAAAACACCAAGTATATTCATAAAGCTCCTTTTATTTCACATTAAGAGAGGGTTCATTCATATGGATGGGTACCCGCAGCAAGATCAAAGCAATTTTATAAAAACAACCTTCGTTAATAATGAGGGTTGTTTTTTAGTTCCTCCCTAGCAAACCTTGTGTTTTGAGACCGGGTGTTTGTTTGTGAGCAAATTAAAAACAAACAAACTATACAAGGCGGCTTTGTGAAAAAAGTAGGTTTAAAAAACTATGTAATGTTAAGTTACAACTAGCGTGAAATTTTAGACTCTTAGAACTAATATGAATAGGTAAAATCTATCAAAAATATTTCTGGTAGTAGAAATGATCTAGATAGATTTTTTATATAAGACTGCAACTCTATTAATGCTTAATACCTTTAGAATACACAATTCTATCGTTAAAAAAGCTAAAAATTCGTCAAAATTTTACAATGAATTAATACTAGGTTAATAGTAGGACGATAAAATTTTGACAGGGAAGAGTTTGTTGAGTCGTTATATAATGATTTTGAAACGGTTTAATTGAATACCCTATGTTAAGGAATCTTAAACTCAATCATTGAAAAAATGAGGTGGATGCAGGTATTACAAGACTTAGTGCTATTAATTATTGCGTGCGCTTTCTTGTGAGAGTTAGCGGCTGGAATCGTTGTACTCATAGTTAGCATCATAAACCGTTTCGATAGCATATTTCCCTAAAAAGTTGCAAAAAGGAGGAGAAACATGAAAAGAAGGCATAAAAAGAGTGCCAGTATTGTCATGGTGTTTGTTTTACTTGTAGGCTTATTTTCACCTGCGGCTAATACGATTGTACAGGCTGAAAGTGGAACAGCTACTGATTTAATTATCTCGGAATATATTGAGGGCTCTAGTTTTAACAAAGCTATTGAGCTATACAATGGTACAGGTACAGAAATCGATTTAAGTAAATATTCTCTTGAACACTATAATAATAGTGGAAGTGCAACAACCGGAACAACGACGACGGATAAGGTTTTACCGTTAGAGGGTAAGCTTGCGGCAGGTGATACATACGTCATTTCCCGTTCAGATGCAAATGCTGCGATTGTCGCTGTAACTGACTATATGGATGAAAGCAAAAATGTCATTAATTTCAATGGCAACGATCAAATCGTGCTAAAGAAAGATGGGGCTGTTGTTGATTCAATTGGACAAGTCGGTTCAGTGGATAATACCCTTGCCGATGTATCTTTAGTTAGAAATGACAATATTCTAGCAGGGGATACAATTATTAACGATGCATTTGATCCTGCGAAGGAATGGACTAATTTAGGGAAAGATACGTTTTCTAATCTAGGAACATATCAATCTGAAGAGGAACCAGCTGATCCGGAAGAGCCGACCGAACCGGAAGAGCCAACTGAACCTGAGGCACCAGTAGAAGCAATAACAGTTGCAGCAGCTCGTGAAGCTGGTGCAGGTAATACTGTAACGATTGAAGGTATTGCTACAACAAAGAATGGACTTTGGGGTTATGATACGTTCTATATGCAAGACGATACAGCTGGAATGCTTGTATACAGTAGCCCGAAAGATGTTCAACCTGGCGATAAAGTGAAAATTACAGGTAAGCTATTAACATATAAGAACGAATTAGAGATTCAACCGACTAGTATGGAGATTATTTCTTCGGGTAATAGTCTGCCGGAAGCTCAAATTATCGCTCCAACAGCTGTAAATGAGGATACTCAAGGTGAATTGATTAAATTAGAAAATATAACAATTACAGATCTTGAAAGTGATAGCTATGGAACGGCTATTTTCCAAGCTAAAACGGAATCAGGAGATCAGGTAAGAGTTATTCATGATAACCGTACAGGTTCTGATTACAATGAACTGATTAAACATTATAAAGAAGGCGACAAAGTTCATTTAACAGGAATTGGCACGATTGATAATGATGGATATCATGTAAAGACTTTTGGTCTTGAAAGCTATGATTTAGTAAATAAACCGGCAGTTTATGTGGATCAAGCTCAAGGTACAGTACCTGCAGGCACAAAAATTGAATTGAAGTCAGGTATCGAAGGTGCCGAGATTTATTACACAACAGATGGCACAGAACCAACTGTAGAAAGTACAAAATATGTTGACCCTATTGCATTAGATACTGGAAAAACAACGATTAAAGCTATTGCTGTTAATGGTGAAGAATTAAGCGAAGTATTCAGCTTTTCTTACACAATTTTAAATACTGAAGGCGTAAAAATTCGTGATATCCAAGGAAAAGGACATGTATCGGAATATACAGGCGCTTCAGTTGAGGGGATTACTGGTGTTGTAACATATGTTGTTAGCGGATCAACTGTTATCATTCAAGATGAAAATGCCGATGATGATAATACAACATCTGAAGCCATCCAAGTATACAAATCTTCTCATGGTCTATCTGTTGGAGATAAAGTATCAGTTAACGGAACAGTTCAAGAATATGGCGGTGGTGCGAACCTGTCTAAAACTGAAATTGATGCAAGTGCAGTAACAAAAACAGGAACAGCTGAGTTACCGGCACCATTAGTAGTTGGAGAAGACATCATTCCTCCAAATAAAGTAATTGATAATGATGAAATGAAATCATTTGATCCAGAAGAAGATGGGATTGATTTCTGGGAGTCTGTAGAATTTATGCGGGTTTCATTCCCAAATGCAAAAGTAGTGGGACCTCCATACTCAAGTGATGTTCCAATCATTGTTGAGAGTACAACAAACAATGAGTTAAATAATCAAGGCGGTCTTAATATTGCTGCAGATGATTATAATCCGGAAAAAGTATTTTTAGATAATGTAGGTAATAACTTCAAATCAGGTGATATGTTTGACGGTGATGTTGTAGGGGTTATTTCTTACTCCAGTACAGGTTTTCAACTTTTAACAAACAAAGACACATTACCTCAAGTAATCGAGTCTAACATCGAGCCTGAAGTAACTCATATTGAACCTGCTGAAGATAAAGTAACTGTTGCATCATACAATATCGAAAACTTCTCAAATAATAAATCAAATACACCAGATGAGAAAGTTGAAAGAATTGCAAAAACATTTGTAGAAAATATGAAATCTCCAGACATTATTACATTAGTAGAAGTTCAAGACAATGATGGGGAAACTGATTCAGGTAATACCGATGCATCAGAAAGTTATCAACGCTTAATTGATGCTATCAAAGCGGCTGGCGGCCCGGCTTACGAATGGACAGATGTGGCGCCTGTTAATAATGAAAATGGCGGTGCACCAGGTGGGAATATTCGTGTAGGTTACCTTTATAATCCTGAGCGCGTTACATTAGTTGAGGCAACAAAAGGTAATGGAACCCAAGCAAATAGTTGGAGTGAAGATGGTCATTTAACCCTTAACCCAGGTGTCATTGATCCAGCTAAATACCCTAATACACGTAAACCAATTGCTGCAGAATTTGAGTTCAAAGGTGAACGAGTGGTTGTTATTGGAACACACTTGAATTCTAAAGGTGGAGATCAATCTTTATGGGGGTCTAACCAGCCGCCACAATTAAGTTCTGAAGCAGAACGACATGAATTAGCGCAAGCAATTAATGATTTCATTGATGAAGGACTTGCGGAAAATCCAGATTTAAACGTAGTACTTGCTGGGGATATGAATGATTTTGAGTTTACAAAAACATTCGAAATCCTTAAAGGTAATGAATTAACAAATATGGTAGATAAAGTTCCGGCAAATGACCGTTTCTCTTATTTCTTCCAAGGTAATAACCAAGTACTTGATCATATTCTTGTTTCCAATAATCTCGTAGATAGCACAGTAGCAGATATGATTCATATTAATGCGAACTATACAGAGGCTCAGGGACAAGCATCAGATCATGACCCTGTTATGATTCAAGTTGATTTAAAGAACAAAGAAAAGGACAATTTTGATTTAACTGTTCTTCACACAAATGATACACACGCATCTTTAGACAATATGCCAAAAACAGTTACGGCTGTAAAAGAAGAAAGAGCTAAAGATCCAAATTCGTTGCTTTTACATGCAGGCGATGCATTCACTGGAACATTGTATTTTAATGAATTCCAAGGTGAAGCAGACTTAGCCTTAATGAACTTAATGGGCTTTGATGCAATGACATTTGGTAACCATGAATTTGACCTGGGCTCGTCAGCTGAAGGGCATAAGAAATTAGTGGAATTCATCCAAGGTGCACAATTCCCGTTTGTCAGTGCAAACGTTGATTTCTCGCAAGATGATCAATTCAATGGTGTATTCAATAACTCTGTTAAAGCTGATGCTGAAAACGGCCAAATTTATAATGGCATCATCAAAGAAGTAAACGGTGAAAAAGTTGGGATCTTCGGTTTAACAACTGAAGAGACAGAATCTATTTCTAGCCCAGGATCAATCGCTTTTGAAAACTACCTAGAAGAAGCTGAAAAAGCTGTAAAGGACCTTGAAGCACAAGGTGTAAATAAGATTATTGCGTTAACTCATATCGGGTATGATGATAATGCTGCAATCGATAATGATTTAACTCTGGCGAAAAAAGTAGAAGGAATCGATGTAATCGTTGGAGGACATAGTCATACAACATTATCTGAACCAACAGTAATTGAAGAAGACAATACACCAACTGTCATCGTTCAAACAGGAAATGCCAATAGTAACCTTGGTTCACTTAATGTGGAATTTGATCAAGATGGTGTAGTTGTAGCACAAACAGGTCAATTAATTCCAATTAAAAACCAAGAAGTTGACCAGGAAGCTGCGTACATTCTGGCTCCATTCAAAGAACAAGTAGATCAAGTAGCGCAAGAAGAAATTGCTGTTACAACTGAAGTGGAATTAGAAAACCCGCGTACAAACGGAGATAATACTAAGCCGAGTGTACGTAAAAATGAAACCATCTTAGGAAACTTAATTACAGATGGAATGCTTGAGAAAGCAAAATCATTCACTGGAGAAAATGTTATCATGGCATTACAAAACGGTGGTGGTATCCGTGCGGCGATTAACGCTGGACCTATCACTGTTGGCGAGGTAATCACAGTTCTTCCATTCGCTAATACTTTAGCGACAATGGATCTAACTGGTGCTGAGTTGAAAGAAGCTTTTGAAATCAGCTTCAGTCAATATCCGGAGGAAAATGGCGGTTTCTTACACGTAGCCGGTGGAAAAGTGGAATTTGACTCTACAAAACCAGCAGGAGAGCGTGTGGTATCCGTAAAATATTTAAATGAAAATAATGAGTACGTAGAAGTTCAAGATGAAGAAACATACACAATCGCCACAAATGCTTTCACAGCTAAAGGCGGCGATGGTTATGACGTCTTTGCGAAAGCCTATGAAGAAGGCAGAGTAACAGACTTAGGTTTATCAGATTGGGAAAACTTTAGAGACCATTTAGTAAGCATAGATTCAATCCCAACAGAAGTTGAAGGTCGTATTGTAGAGGATAACTATGATTTAACTGTCCTTCATACAAATGATACACACGCATCTTTAGACAACATGCCTAAAACAGTCACGGCTGTAAAAGAAGAAAGAGCTAAAGATCCAAATGCATTACTTTTACACGGAGGCGATGCATTCACTGGAACATTGTACTTTAATGAATTCCAAGGTGAAGCAGACTTAGCCTTAATGAACTTAATGGGCTTTGATGCGATGACATTTGGTAACCATGAATTTGATTTAGGTTCATCAGCTGCAGGCCATCAGAAATTAACAGAATTTATCCAAGGAGCCCAATTCCCGTTCGTTAGTGCCAACGTGGATTTCTCGAAAGATGATCAATTTAATGGTCTATTCAATGACTTAGTGACATCTGATGTTCAAAACGGCCAAATTTATAATGGCATTATCAAAGAAGTAAACGGTGAAAAAGTCGGTATCTTCGGTTTAACGACTGAAGAAACACAAGACATTTCCAGTCCTGGTTCAATTGCATTCCAAAATTATCTTGAAGAAGCTGAAAAAGCTGTTAAAGACTTTGAGGCACAAGGTGTTAACAAGATTATTGCATTAACTCATATCGGGTATGATGATAATGCGGCAATTGATAACGATTTAACCCTTGCAAAAGAAGTAGAAGGTATTGATATTATTGTTGGTGGACACAGCCATACAGCGTTGACGGAACCAACAGTAGTAGAGGAAGATGGAACACCAACAGTTATTGTTCAAACAGGAAATGCCAATAGTAACCTTGGTTCACTTAATGTAGAATTTGATCAAGATGGTGTAGTTGTAGCACAAAAAGGTCAACTGATTCCAATTAAAGATCAAGAGGAAGACCAGGAAGCTGCGGACATTCTAGCTCCTTTTAAAGAAAAAGTAGATCAAGTAGCACAAGAAGAAATTGGTGTCACAACTGAAGTGGAATTAGAAAACCCACGTACAAATGGAGATAATACTCAACCAAGTGTACGTAAAAATGAAACCATCTTAGGTAACTTAATTACAGATGGAATGCTTGAAAAAGCAAAATCATTCACTGGAAAGAATGTCATTATGGCATTACAAAACGGTGGTGGTATCCGTGCCGCAATTGATGCCGGCCCAATCACTGTCGGTGAAGTCATTACGGTTCTTCCATTTGCGAATACATTAGCGACAATGGAACTTACCGGTGCTGAGTTGAAGGAAGCCTTTGAAATCAGCTTCAGTCAATATCCGGAGGAAAATGGCGGTTTCTTACACGTAGCCGGTGGTAAAGTAGAATTTGATTCAACGAAACCAGCAGGAGAACGTGTCATATCTGTAAAATATTTAAATGAAAATGGTGAGTACGTAGAAGTTCAAGATGAAGAAATGTACACGATCGCCACAAATGCTTTCACAGCTAAAGGTGGAGATGGTTATGATGTCTTTGCGAAAGCCTATGAAGAAGGCAGAGTAACAGACTTAGGTCTATCAGATTGGGAAAACTTCAGAGATCATCTAGTAAGCTTAGAATCAATTCCAACAGAAGTTGAAGGTAGAATTATAGATATAAAAGACGAACCAGGTGAAAACCCAGGCGAAAACCCGGGAGAGAATCCAGGTGAAAACCCAGGCGAGAACCCAGGCGAGAACCCAGGCGAGAACCCAGGCGAGAACCCAGGCGAGAACCCGGGTGAAAACCCAGGCGAAAACCCGGGAGAGAATCCAGGTGAGAACCCAGGCGAGGACCCAGGTGAAAACCCAGGCGAAAACCCGGGTGAGAACCCAGGTGAAAACCCAGGCAACCAAAATGATAGCGAAGTTATAAAATTGCCAGTAACTAAAAAAGGAAACAAGTACACAATTAATAAAGATGCACTTGAAGATCTTGAAGAAGATGTAGTAGTTGTTGTTGAGGTTGATAAAATAAATGCGACTTTAACACTAACGAAAGAACAAATCCAAGCTTTACAAGCTGCTGGAGCAACAATTGTAGTAAGTAACGGAAACGTTGATGTGCAAATACCTGCTTCTATCCTGCCATTAGCAGAAAGTGTAGATATTAAAGTGAAGAAAATGAAAGCAAGTGGTTCACTAGTTGCTTATGACTTTACAATTGAAGCAGATGGCAAAGTGTATCATACGTTCAGTGAAAAAGTTAAACTTACATTCAAGGTTGATCCAAAACAAATTAAAAATCCTAAAAATGTAAAAGTTTATTATTGGAATGAAGCAGAGGATAAATGGGAACTAATCGGTGGAGAATACAAAAATGGCGAAGTGTCAGCGTATACTGATCACTTCAGTACGTATGGCGTATTTGAAGGCCAACCAAAATCTCATACTATTCCATCTCAAGCTGATAACGAACTTCCAAATACAGCAACAAACAGTTTTAATCTTATCTTACTAGGATTAATGATAGTTTTAGCTGGCGGAATATTATACTCCGTTAAGAGGAGACATACGAATTCACATTAATAGGAACGAAAAAGAAAGGCGTGCCATTAGAAGCACGCCTTTCTTCAATAGTTGAAAAACATTAGAGAAGTGTCAAATATGAAAAATGTTCAATCCATCTTTTAAAGGTGGTTTTGGTTATTTCCTCCCAACATACTTATACGAATAAATATGTGTTTTTGTAAGATCAATAACTTCCCTTATAAACTCCTCTTCCGTCTCAATAAATCCATTTTCAATCCAATTATGAAGAAGTCCGTAAAAGCCGTAGGCAGTATAACGCTTAAAATACTCCATATTAACCGGGATATTGTCGATTGTTTCAAACACAAACTGTTCTTGATAGATTTTTAAGATCGTTTGGGGAAAACGTGTATGTAGTCCTGGAATTGTGTCATCAAAGTTTATGAGTTCAAAGAAATTTCTATTCTGATAAATATACGAAACAATATGAAAAGATGGTGCTTTTAGGTTTTCGGTATAATTTTTCTGACCAGGTGTATAAGGTTTGCCTACTGATGATTCTAACCCCTGAAGCATAGACATAAGTAAATCTTCTGCTAACTCAATTTTGTCTTGGTAATGAACATAAAAGGTACTGCGATTATAAGCGGCATAATCCACAATATCCTTTACAGTTACCGCATGGTAGCCTTCTTCTTTTATAAGAGCAATTAATGCTTGCTTCAAATGTGTTTTTGTTCGATTTTGTCGTTGAGATGGTGTGTTCATAAAAAAACCTCGCTCAAAATAGACAGATTGAGTAAAAATGTCTAAGGATTAGACACTTCATAAAATCTTAATGATTTTTTAGTCAAAAACAAAGGAGTAGAATTAAATTGTACACATAATAGTAAAAAAATATAAGTAGGAGGATGTAAAATGGGTAAATTACAAGATAAAGTAGCCGTGATTACTGGTGGAGCATCTGGAATTGGAGCTGCAACAGCACGACTATTTGTTTCAGAAGGTGCTAAGGTCGTACTAGTAGACTTAAATGAAGAGAAGGGAATGGCTTTTGAAACTGAATTGAAAACGCTTAATAATGAAGCTCTTTTTATTAAAGCAAATATTACAAGTGAAGATGAAGTGGTTAATATTTTCAAACAAACAATTGAAGTCTTCGGTAAAGTGGATATTGTGTTCAACAATGCGGGGATAGGCCGTGTCCAACCTTCACATGAGCTAGAATATTCAGAATGGAGAAACACAGTAAATGTTGATTTGGATGGTGTCTTTTTAGTGGCACGAGAATCAATTCGCGAAATGTTAAAAACAGGTGGGGGTACGATTGTGAATACCGCATCTATGTACGGATTGGTAGGCTCGCCTGGTTCAGCAGCATATAACGCTGCAAAAGGTGGAGTTGTGAATTTAACACGCTCATTGGCGCTTGAATATGCCGAAAAAAACATCCGTGTTAACGCATTATGTCCCGGTTTTATTGATACGCCAATTATTCCAGAAGAAAGCAAGCAGGTATTAGCTGCAGCAACACCAATGAAACGTTTAGGACAAGCAGAAGAAATGGCAAAAGGCGTCTTATTCTTAGCATCTGACGATTCATCCTTTATGACAGGTAATACGTTAACAGTTGATGGAGGGTATACAGCACAATAATGTATTTTTTAAATAAGAAACTTCTATTTTGAACATAATTTTTAAAGGGTAATAGGTTACTTTCACCAGATAAATTGTAGTTAATAAGGAGGAAAATCACATGAACAACCGTTTCGATGGAAAAGTCGTCTTAATTACAGGGGCAGGATCTGGCTTAGGTCAAGCAACTGCTTTACAAATCGCAAAAGAAGGAGCAAAACTATCACTAGTTGATTTGAACTCAGCTTCATTAGAAGAAACAAAATCAAAAGTATTAGAAGTTGCACCAAATGCAGAAGTGATACTTATCACTGCTGACGTTTCAGACGAAAAAGCTGTTGAAAACTATGTAAATGAAACAGTAGCAAAGCTTGGAAAAATCGATAGTTTCTTTAATAATGCAGGGATTGAAGGAAAACAAAACTTAACAGAGGATTACGGCATTGATGAATTTCAAAAAGTTGTCGCAATCAATTTAAATGGTGTATTCTACGGAATGAAATACGTACTGAAAGTGATGAAGGAACAAGGCTTTGGTTCAATTGTGAATACTGCTTCTGTCGGTGGAATTCGTGGAGTAGGAAATCAATCCGGATATGCAGCAAGTAAGCATGGTGTTGTCGGATTAACGAAAAACTCCGGAATTGAATACGGTCAATATGGAATTAGTGTAAAAGCTATCGCACCAGGTGCTATTATGACTCCGATGGTTGAAGGCTCTTTAAAACAAATTGATCCTGACAATTGGGAAGAGGTAGGAAAACAATTCGTTGAACCGAATCCAATGAAACGCTTTGGTAAACCGGAAGAAGTGGGTTACTTGGCAGCGTTCCTTCTATCTGATCAAGCAAACTTCATTAATGCAACTGTTATTCCTATTGATGGTGGACAATCATATAAATATTAATAGCTATAAATATAGGCACGGGCTTTCCGTGTCTTTTTGTTGTTTAGAAAATCCATAAAAATTATTAAGAAATATCTTGACTGTGGAATGAATATCAGTTATTCTAGGTATCTGCCACGAAAAAGAATGATTAAACAATATTTCAAAATAATAAATTTAAAAAATGTTGTTGACTTCGTTAACTCTTGATGGTATGATAAATACCTAGTCGTTAATGACTGGTAAATGATCTTTGAAAACTAAACAAAACCAAGCGTGCCAACGTTAATTTCGATTAACAAAAACGTACTATAATAGTACAAAACTTTTATGAGCTATATCAAACACTTTATTGGAGAGTTTGATCCTGGCTCAGGACGAACGCTGGCGGCGTGCCTAATACATGCAAGTCGAGCGAATCTGAGGGAGCTTGCTCCCGAAGATTAGCGGCGGACGGGTGAGTAACACGTGGGTAACCTGCCTGTAAGATTGGGATAACTCCGGGAAACCGGAGCTAATACCGGATAACATTTTGAACCGCATGGTTCAAAATTGAAAGACGGCTTTGGCTGTCACTTACAGATGGACCCGCGGCGCATTAGCTAGTTGGTGAGGTAACGGCTCACCAAGGCAACGATGCGTAGCCGACCTGAGAGGGTGATCGGCCACACTGGGACTGAGACACGGCCCAGACTCCTACGGGAGGCAGCAGTAGGGAATCTTCCGCAATGGACGAAAGTCTGACGGAGCAACGCCGCGTGAACGATGAAGGCCTTCGGGTCGTAAAGTTCTGTTGTTAGGGAAGAACAAGTACCAGAGTAACTGCTGGTACCTTGACGGTACCTAACCAGAAAGCCACGGCTAACTACGTGCCAGCAGCCGCGGTAATACGTAGGTGGCAAGCGTTGTCCGGAATTATTGGGCGTAAAGCGCGCGCAGGCGGTTTCTTAAGTCTGATGTGAAAGCCCACGGCTCAACCGTGGAGGGTCATTGGAAACTGGGGAACTTGAGTGCAGAAGAGGAGAGTGGAATTCCACGTGTAGCGGTGAAATGCGTAGAGATGTGGAGGAACACCAGTGGCGAAGGCGACTCTCTGGTCTGTAACTGACGCTGAGGCGCGAAAGCGTGGGGAGCGAACAGGATTAGATACCCTGGTAGTCCACGCCGTAAACGATGAGTGCTAAGTGTTAGAGGGTTTCCGCCCTTTAGTGCTGCAGCAAACGCATTAAGCACTCCGCCTGGGGAGTACGGTCGCAAGACTGAAACTCAAAGGAATTGACGGGGGCCCGCACAAGC
>NZ_KV917373.1:46267-257646 GCF_002019635.1 Metabacillus halosaccharovorans
GGTGAAGTCGTAACAAGGTAGCCGTATCGGAAGGTGCGGCTGGATCACCTCCTTTCTAAGGATATGAGGTACGCTTGGTATTTTGTTTAGTTTTGAGAGATCATTGTATTTCTCAATATATGTTCCTTGAAAACTAGATAACGAAAACAATTCAAGTAATTCACTGAGTTTAAACGCTTAGTTTAGTGATTCTCTTATTAATGAAGTAAATGACATCTTCGATGTCGAAGGTTAAGTTAGTAAGGGCGCACGGTGGATGCCTTGGCACTAGGAGCCGATGAAGGACGGTACTAACACCGATATGCTTCGGGGAGCTGTAAGTAAGCTTTGATCCGGAGATTTCCGAATGGGGAAACCCACTGCTCGTAATGGAGTAGTATTTTTACCTGAATACATAGGGTAATAAAGGCAGACCCGGGGAACTGAAACATCTAAGTACCCGGAGGAAGAGAAAGCAAACGCGATTTCCTGAGTAGCGGCGAGCGAAACGGAATTAGCCCAAACCAAGAGGCTTGCCTCTTGGGGTTGTAGGACACTCTATACGGAGTTACAAAGGAACGGAGTAAATGAAGAGGTCTGGAAAGGCCCGTCAAAGAAGGTAACAACCCTGTAGTTGAAACTTCGTTCCCTCCAGAGTGGATCCTGAGTACGGCGGGACACGTGAAATCCCGTCGGAAGCAGGGAGGACCATCTCCCAAGGCTAAATACTCCCTAGTGACCGATAGTGAACCAGTACCGTGAGGGAAAGGTGAAAAGCACCCCGGAAGGGGAGTGAAAGAGATCCTGAAACCGTGTGCCTACAAGTAGTCAAAGCCCGTTAATGGGTAATGGCGTGCCTTTTGTAGAATGAACCGGCGAGTTACGATCCCGTGCAAGGTTAAGTTGATAAGACGGAGCCGCAGCGAAAGCGAGTCTGAATAGGGCGAATGAGTACGTGGTCGTAGACCCGAAACCAGGTGATCTACCCATGTCCAGGGTGAAGTTCAGGTAACACTGAATGGAGGCCCGAACCCACGCACGTTGAAAAGTGCGGGGATGAGGTGTGGGTAGCGGAGAAATTCCAATCGAACTTGGAGATAGCTGGTTCTCTCCGAAATAGCTTTAGGGCTAGCCTTGAAATGAGAGTCTTGGAGGTAGAGCACTGATTGGACTAGGGGCCCCCATCGGGTTACCGAATTCAGTCAAACTCCGAATGCCAAAGACTTATGTTCAGGAGTCAGACTGCGAGTGATAAGATCCGTAGTCAAGAGGGAAACAGCCCAGACCACCAGCTAAGGTCCCAAAGTATACGTTAAGTGGAAAAGGATGTGGAGTTGCTTAGACAACCAGGATGTTGGCTTAGAAGCAGCCACCATTTAAAGAGTGCGTAATAGCTCACTGGTCGAGTGACTCTGCGCCGAAAATGTACCGGGGCTAAACGTATCACCGAAGCTGTGGATTGTTCTTTTAGAACAATGGTAGGAGAGCGTTCTAAGGGCTGAGAAGCGAGACCGGAAGGACTCGTGGAGCGCTTAGAAGTGAGAATGCCGGTATGAGTAGCGAAAGAGGGGTGAGAATCCCCTCCACCGAATGCCTAAGGTTTCCTGAGGAAGGCTCGTCCGCTCAGGGTTAGTCGGGACCTAAGCCGAGGCCGAAAGGCGTAGGCGATGGCCAACAGGTTGAAATTCCTGTACCACCTCCTCACCATTTGAGCAATGGGGGGACGCAGAAGGATAGGGTAAGCGCGCTGTTGGATATGCGCGTCCAAGCAGTTAGGCTGACAATGAGGCAAATCCCATTGTCACATAAGCTGAGCTGTGATGGCGAGGGAACTATAGTACCGAAGTTCCTGATTCCACACTGCCAAGAAAAGCCTCTAGCGAGGTGAGAGGTGCCCGTACCGCAAACCGACACAGGTAGGCGAGGAGAGAATCCTAAGGTGAGCGAGAGAACTCTCGTTAAGGAACTCGGCAAAATGACCCCGTAACTTCGGGAGAAGGGGTGCTTTTTAGGGTGAATAGCCCGGAAAAGCCGCAGTGAATAGGCCCAGGCGACTGTTTAGCAAAAACACAGGTCTCTGCGAAGCCGCAAGGCGAAGTATAGGGGCTGACGCCTGCCCGGTGCTGGAAGGTTAAGGGGAGAGGTTAGCGCAAGCGAAGCTTTGAACCGAAGCCCCAGTAAACGGCGGCCGTAACTATAACGGTCCTAAGGTAGCGAAATTCCTTGTCGGGTAAGTTCCGACCCGCACGAAAGGCGTAACGATCTGGGCACTGTCTCAACGAGAGACTCGGTGAAATTATAGTACCTGTGAAGATGCAGGTTACCCGCGACAGGACGGAAAGACCCCGTGGAGCTTTACTGTAGCCTGATATTGAATTTTGGTACAGCTTGTACAGGATAGGTAGGAGCCTGAGAAGCCGGAGCGCTAGCTTCGGTGGAGGCGTCGGTGGGATACTACCCTGGCTGTATTGAAATTCTAACCCACAGCCCAAATCGGGCTGGGAGACAGTGTCAGGTGGGCAGTTTGACTGGGGCGGTCGCCTCCTAAAATGTAACGGAGGCGCCCAAAGGTTCCCTCAGAATGGTTGGAAATCATTCGTAGAGTGTAAAGGCACAAGGGAGCTTGACTGCGAGACCTACAAGTCGAGCAGGGACGAAAGTCGGGCTTAGTGATCCGGTGGTTCCGCATGGAAGGGCCATCGCTCAACGGATAAAAGCTACCCCGGGGATAACAGGCTTATCTCCCCCAAGAGTCCACATCGACGGGGAGGTTTGGCACCTCGATGTCGGCTCATCGCATCCTGGGGCTGTAGTCGGTCCCAAGGGTTGGGCTGTTCGCCCATTAAAGCGGTACGCGAGCTGGGTTCAGAACGTCGTGAGACAGTTCGGTCCCTATCCGTCGTGGGCGTAGGAAATTTGAGAGGAGCTGTCCTTAGTACGAGAGGACCGGGATGGACGCACCGCTGGTGTACCAGTTGTCTTGCCAAAGGCATAGCTGGGTAGCTATGTGCGGAAGGGATAAGTGCTGAAAGCATCTAAGCATGAAGCCCCCCTCAAGATGAGATTTCCCATAGCGTAAGCTAGTAAGATCCCTGAAAGATGATCAGGTTGATAGGTCAGAGGTGGAAGCGCGGTGACGTGTGGAGCTGACTGATACTAATCGATCGAGGACTTAACCTAATAAAAAGCGTAAGCTTAGTGAATTGAATTGTGAATCGTTATCTAGTTTTGAAGGAATATGTATTCTTTCAATCTAATTTCATAGTAAGAGGGTTTCGAGAAACGAACAGTTCAAGGAATCGATTGAGGAGACACCGGAGCGTACTTCAGTACGTGAGGATGTTGACGAATGAGATGACGCAGAAATGTGAAGTTTATCGGAAGCCGTAAACTATATTATTTGGTGATGATGGCGAAGAGGTCACACCCGTTCCCATGCCGAACACGGAAGTTAAGCTCTTCAGCGCCGATGGTAGTTGGGGGTTTCCCCCTGTGAGAGTAGGACGTCGCCAAGTAAGAAGAGGAAGAAAAGATCAGTAGAGATACTGGTCTTTTTTTGTTGAAAAGCATGATATGAAGTTTTTCTGCAATGTAAATTTTTGATGAATTTTGTAGAATAGTTGATAAATTAAAATAATCGAAAATAAATTGCTGAAATCGAAGATAAAATGAAATAATCGCTGATAAATCCTCATAATCGTTGATAAATTAACTTAACTCCATGTTAATGTGTGCTTAGAGGGGCACATGAGGATCTGAACGCACAAGCTGACGCGGAGATTCGCCGCTTATCGCAAGCCGAAATCCGAACATGGAAGTTAAGCTCTTCAGCGCCGATGGTAGTTGGGGGTTTCCCCCTGTGAGAGTAGGACGTTGCCAAGTAAGAAGAGGAAGAAAAGATCAGTAGGGATACTGGTCTTTTTTTGTTGAAAAGCATGATATGAAGTTTTTCTGCAATGTAAATTTTTGATGAATTTTGTAGAATAGTTGATAAATTAAAATAATCGAAGATAAATTGCTAAAATCGAAGATAAAATGAAATAATCGTTGATAAATCCTCATAATCGGAGATAAATTAACTTAACTCCATGTTAATGTGTGCTTAGAGGGGCACATGAGGATCTGAACGAACAAGTTGACGCGGAGATTCGCCGCTTATCGCAAGCCGAAATCCGAACACGGAATTAAGCTCTTAGCACCGATGGCAGTTGGGGGTTTCCCCCTGTGAGAGTAGGACGTTGCCAAGTAAGAAGAGGAAAAAAGATCAGTAGAGATACTGGTCTTTTTTTGTGTGGAAAATAGAAACGATGGTAAGACAGTTGAAGGTAGAGGAAATCAAGGAAACTCTAATAGAGAAAATAAATCCTGGCAGCAGTACATTTGCAAAATTACCAATGTAATTTGCAAAAAAAAACTGAAAAAAGACAAAATAAATTCGTATTTTATAAGAAAAAATCAAAAAGCTGCAAAAAAGTAAACAAAACTTACAAGAATAAGGGGTGAGAGCTTTAAGTATGAACCAAAAACTAGAATGATTTTTCTGAAAACCTTTACATAATTAGCAATTTTAAGATTTATAGAAATACTGACCTTTTTGTGTGTAAAAAAATACAAACTGAAGCGAAAAAACACCGGCATAAGGCTTAGGAAAAGCATATTGAGGTAATAAAATTTACAACATTTACAAATACTTTAGATGTTGTAAATTTAAAGAAAAATTGGAGAATGAGATTATGAACCAAACTATTTATGAAAAGGTCGGCGGAGAAGAGACTGTTGCTAAGGTAGTTGATTACTTTTACTCAGAACTGGTGTTAAAAGATGACACAGTTAACCATTTTTTTAAGAATACCGACATGGAAAAGCAACGTAAACATCAAACAAAATTTATAAGTTTTGCTTTAGGTGGTCCCAATCAATACTCAGGTATATCTATGGAAAAAGCACATCAGGGACTAAATATTCAACCGGACCATTTCGATACAATTGCCAAACACCTACAACATGCACTTTCTCATTTTGGAGTAGAGGAATCAGATATTGAGGTTGCAATAGAAAAAGTAGCATCTTTAAGAGATGACATTATTTATAAATAAACAGTCTGGGCACGGGTCTACCGTGCTTTTTTTAATGCTTATTTTTATAAATACTGATTTCCTCCTTATTTTGTCCAAACCACTAAATCTCAATGGATATTATCTCTAATATTTGGGGTATTTGTACGTGCGAATTCAATGGTATCTTAGAAATATTAGATATGTATCCGCTTTCTTAGAGGAAATAGATAAAAAGGGGAGGGCTTATATATGAAATCAGTAGATAGCCTAAAAGTAGAAGAATTGCATTTTTTAAATACAGAGCTGCCACTTGAGACACGAGTAAATGACCTTGTTTCACGTTTTACATTTGAAGAAAAGGTAGAGCAGATGTGTCAGTATCAGCCTGCTATTCCTAGACTTGGTGTTAGAGCACATAAACAAGGAACAGAAGCAGCACATGGGATGGCATGGTTGGGTGAGGCGACTTCTTTTCCACAGCCGATCGGGCTTTCTTGTTCTTGGAATTCCGAACTGATGCAGGAAATAGGAGATGTTATTGGAACAGAGGCTCGTGCTTTTTATAAGAAAGATCCTGAGGTTAATGGATTAACTTTATGGGCTCCAACAGTTGACATGGAGCGAGATCCTCGTTGGGGAAGAACCGAGGAGGCCTACGGGGAGGATCCATATCTAACGGGGAAATTATCAGCAGCGATTGTAAAGGGAATTCAGGGAGATCATCCATTTTTCTTTAAAGCTGTGGCAACTCTTAAGCATTTCCTTGCGAATAACAATGAAATAGATCGGGGAAGTTGTTCAGCGAGTATTGATCCTAGGAATATGCATGAGTATTATTTAAAACCGTTTGAACTGCCATTTAAAGAGGGTGGAGCATACTCCATGATGACAGCCTATAATTCCATCAATGGAACACCTGCCCTACTTCACCCATATGTAAAAGAAATTGTGAAAGAAAAATGGGGAATGAATGGCTTTATTGTAAGTGATGCAGCTGATTTACTCGGGGTCGTAAATGATCATGGATATTATGATAACCATGCTGACTCTGTCGCACATGCGGTTAAAAACGGCATTGATAGTATGACAGATGATTTTAACACAACAACACAAGCAATCCGTGAGGCAATTGAGAGAGATCTTCTTTCTGAAAATGACTTAGAGCATGCATTGCGTAATACGTTTAGAGTTCGTTTTCTTCTTGGTGAATTTGATCCTGAAGAGAATAACCCATATGCAAGCATCCCTGAGTCTATTATTTGTGATCCAAAGCATAGTGAGTTATCAGCGAGAGCGGCAAAAGAGACGGTTGTATTACTTAAAAATGAAAACAACACATTGCCGTTGAGTAAAGAAAAGCTAAGCAAAGTAGCGGTTATTGGACCGTTAGGAGATATTGTGTATCGTGATTGGTATTCAGGCAATTTTCCATATCAGGTAACTCCTTTTGAAGGCATTAAAAAGAAATTGCAGGATAAGCAAGTGACGTTTAATAGTGGTAATGACAAGGTTATGTTCAAGTCTAATGATCAATACATCGGATTTGGCACAGCAGAAGACAATCCTTTAGTAGCAGATAAAGAGGCGAAAGAAGATGCTGCAACTTTTGAATTGTCTGATTGGGGCTGGAATAACTATACATTACGAAGCTTAGAGAATAGTAAGTATATGACAACGGCAGATGATGAACATGTTTCAGTTTCTGCAGATGAAGTGTACGGATGGTTTGTAAAAGAAGCGTTTCATCTCCTTCCAGATGAAAAAGATGATGTAAAAGTAACAACATGGAACCATCTAGCGATTCAAGTTAATGAAGAAAAGAAATTAGTGGTAGCGGATTCAAAGGATGCAGCTGATAGCACCTCTATTACAAAAGAAATCCTTGAAAATGGATTGGAAAAAGCTGTAGAAGCAGCAAAAAATTCAGAAGTTGCAATCGTGTTCGTTGGAAATAATCCGGTGATTAACGGTAAAGAAGAAATTGATCGTCCTGATATCACGTTAGCTGAATCACAAGAAAAATTAATTAAAGAAGTGTATAACGTAAACCCAAACACGATTGTCGTTGTGGTAGGTGGCTATCCTTTCGCAATCAATTGGGTTGACGAGAATATTCCGGCAGTTCTTTATACATCACATGCGGGCCAAGAGCTTGGCAATGCGATTAGTGATGTCCTATTCGGAGACTACAATCCGGCAGGTCGCTTAAACATGACATGGTACCGTTCTGTGGATCAACTACCTGATTTACTCGACTATGACATTATTAAAGGAAAGAGAACTTATCAATATTTTGATGGAGAAGCTTTGTATCCATTTGGTCATGGAAAATCATATAGTGAATTTGAGTATGGAGAGCTTAGCTTAAGTTCAAAAGAAATCAATGAAAATGGTGAAGTATCTGTAACGGTTAAGGTGAAAAATACGAGTGATGTACCTGGCGATGAAGTTGTACAGCTTTACGTTCATGCCAAACAATCCCGTTTCAAAAGACCGTTGAAACAATTAATTGGTTTTACAAGAGAGTATATTAGAGCAGGCGAAACAAAAGAAATTTCATTCAAAGTCCCTGCACACGAATTAGCTGTTTGGGATGTAACAAGAGACAAGTATACAGTTGAAACTGGAGCATATGCTCTCATGGTAGGACAATCTTCATCAGAAATTAAGGTCACAGAGGACCTGTTCATACATGGTGAAGTCATACCTCCGCGCAACTTATACAATGTAACACAAGCGGAAAATTACGATGATTACCATGAGGTATTAATTGATGAAGGAGAAAATGGGAAACACTCAGTTCATGCCAAAAACGCAGGCTCCTGGATCATGTTCTCAGATGTGGACCTAAGTCAAGGTGTTCAGTCACTAGAAGCACGAATTCTAGCAAAATCAACTGTATCAGAAATTGAAATCCGACTCGGCAGCCCTGAAGGTGACATACTTGGCACATTACAAGCTCAAACATCAACAGAATCATGGTCAACAAAAACATGTGCAATCGTCACAGAACAAAGACTAGAACACGCTGACATTTATTTTGTTTTCAAAGATTCACTTTCAATTAGTTACTTTCGGTTTATTGCCTAGGTTTTTCTTCCTTAAAGGGTGTTGATTGAGGTGGAAAGTACGAGTTACTGTTGTGTATGTTGAAGGACAATTTAATTTGGAATGAAGAGAGAAATGTCTTTCATTAGGTGTATGGGAGACATTTGGGATGAAAGAATCATAGAGTTATGTCTCTCATCCGATGCATGAAAGACATTTGGCAGGAAAGAACACAGAGTTATGTCTTTCACTCGGTGTATGAGGGACAATTCGAAGGAAAGAAACAGAGTGAATGTCTTTCACTTGAAGTATGAAGGACAATTTGAAGAAAGAAACAAAATGAATGTCCTTCAAGCGGCGTATGAAGGACAATTTGAAGAAAGAAACAAAGTGAATGTCCTTCAAGCGGCGTATGAAGGACAATTTGAAGGAAAGAAACAAAGTGAATGTCTTTCACCCGGCGTATGAAGGACAATTTGAAGAAAGAAACAGAGTCAATGTCTTTCACTCGGTATATGAAAGACATTCGACAGAAAACACACAGTAAAAAGTCTTTCTTCATCAGCTATAATAAGACATCCCCGCGAAAAGACAAGACTCAACAAGCGCATAGATCTCCATGCGCTTGTTAATGTTTAATAGACAGGAGTGAAACCATGAAAAATACTAACCCGATGAGATTATGGTATAAACAACCTGCACAAAAATGGGAAGAAGCACTTCCAATTGGTAACGGCCGTTTAGGAGGAATGGTATTCGGAGGTATTCAGCAAGAACGAATTCAACTCAATGAAGACACCCTTTGGTCAGGTGCTCCAGGTGACAAAATCAATGAGAAAGCACATCAACATCTGCAAACCGCACGAAATCTTATTTTTGAAAGTAAGTATGCGGAAGCGGAAAAGTTGATTGAATCCAACATGGTTGGCGAGGATGCTGAGGCATATCAACCACTGGGGGATCTTTACATTGAGCATCATCTAGACGAAGAACCTTCAAGCTACATAAGAGAATTGGACCTAACAACAGGAGTTGTGAAAACTGAATATGTAATAGGTGATACAACCTTCACAAGAGAAACCTTCATTAGTGAGCCTAATCAGGTCTTGGCAGTTCGAATTCAATCGAATCAACAGCCTATTCATATTACAACACATCTTCACTCCTTATTGCGTCACAGAGTTGAAGAGGTTGATCATAACAAACTGATTGTTCACGGCCGAAGTCCGATCTCGGTCAAAGTACCTGAAAAGATTGAGTATGATGATGACAGTGGATTGCAATTTCAAATTCATCTCCACGCAACTGCAGAGGAAGGAACGATTCAAATCCAGAATGGAAAAGTAGAGATTTCCAACACCCATTCTGTCACATTGTTCCTGACTGCCAAAACAAATTTTACAACGTTCGACCAAGAACCTGACAATAATTTGGAAAACATGAAATCAGAATGCAGAAAATGGATCCACAATGCATCTGAAAAAACTTTTGAAAGCTTAAAAGATTCACATATACACGACCATAACACTCTTTTTAACCGAGTCGACATCCAGCTTGGAAACTCTAAATATAGTAACCTGGCAACGGACGAACGGCTTGAATTATATAAGCAAGAAAAAAATGATCCAGAGCTTGAAGCGCTGTATTTTCAGTATGGAAGATATTTGCTGATCACAAGCTCACGCCCTGGCACACAGCCTGCTAATCTGCAGGGAATATGGAACCCGTTTATTCAGCCGCCATGGAATAGTGACTATACAACAAATATTAATACAGAGATGAATTACTGGTTAGCTGAAAGCTGTAACCTAAGTGAATGCCATGAGCCGCTGTTTTCTATGATTGATGATTTAAGTTTATCCGGGAAAAAAACAGCTTCAGAATTGTATGGAGCAAAAGGGTGGGCTGTTCATCATAATATAGATTTATGGCGGATGAGCACGCCATCTTCCGGGCAAGCATCATGGGCATTTTGGCCAATGGCAGGAGCATGGTTAACAAGTCATTTATGGGAGCGTTATCAATATACATTGGATGAGCAATTTTTAAAAAAGAAGGCTTATCCATTAATGAAAGGTGCAGCAGAATTTTGTTTTGATTGGTTGATCGAGGGGCCTGATGGGTATTTCGTTACCAATCCATCAACATCTCCGGAAAATAAGTTTTTAACTGAAGATGGGGAATCTTGCAGTGTGTCCGTTGCTTCCACAATGGACATGACGTTGATTAGAGAATTATTCACAAACTGTATTGAAGCAAGTCACATATTAAACATTGACGAAGGGTTTAGACATGAGCTGGAGAATGCGGTCAACCGACTCTTTCCTTTTCAAGTGAATGAAGAAGGCAGATTGCAAGAATGGTATAAAGACTTTCCTGAGCATGAGCCCGGACATCGTCATGTATCACATTTGTACGGGCTATATCCCGGCAATCAAATCAATGAAATCGAAACACCTGAATTAGTAGAGGCGGCAAGGAAAACGTTGGAATACAGGCTTCAAAATGGTGGCGGGCATACCGGGTGGAGCTGTGCATGGCTGATTAATTTATTTGCCAGACTTCACGATCACAAACAAGCTTATCACTATGTTCAAACATTGTTAGCCCGTTCAACACACCCAAACCTTTTTGATGATCATCCGCCATTTCAAATCGACGGAAACTTTGGGGGAACTGCGGGTATTGTAGAAATGCTTCTGCAAAGTCATTTAGGGAAAATTGAGTTACTGCCGGCACTCCCGCAAAATTGGTCAACTGGCTATGTAAAAGGGATTAAAGCCAGAGGCGGATTCACCGTCAATATTGAGTGGGAAAACGGACAACTAAGGCTGGCTGAAATTCAAGCAACAGGTAAAGGTAGCCTGCAAGTTTCATATAAAAACCACTCTTTCATTATTGAAAAAGAAGATGGTACAAGGGTATCGAATGCAGAAGCAGTCGAAATGAATGAGAATGAAAGAATATTTATTAAAAGTGAGGGAACATCATGATAAGTAAAAAAATACCGAAAATGATTTATGGTGGAGATTATAATCCTGAGCAGTATGATCTTGAAACAATGTTGGAAGATATGAGGATGTTTAAAAAGGCAAACATTGATTTTGTGCGTGTGAATATTTTTGCTTGGGCGACAAGTCAAAAGGATGAAGTCATATACGATTTTACATGGCTTGATGAGGTCATTGACACACTTCATCAACATGACATCAAAGTAGGGATTGGAACAGGGACAGCCGCACATCCTGCGTGGATGGCAAAAAAATACCCGGATATCCTGCGAACTGAATTTGATGGGAAAAGAAGAAAGTTCGGCGGGCGACATAACTCATGTCCAAACAGTCCGAACTACCGGAAATATGCCTCTTTATTTGTCGAGAAATTAGTTGATCGCTATCAGAACCATCCGTCAGTATTATTATGGAATATCTCAAATGAATGGGGCGGTGCATGCTATTGTGATAACTGTGAAAAAGAATTCCGTGTGTGGCTGAAAAAGAAATATGAAACACTGGACAAACTAAATAAAGCCTGGAATACAAGTTTCTGGGGACATACGTTTTATGATTGGGATGAAATTGTTGTTCCTAATCTTCTAAGTGAGCATTTCGGGGAAAGACAAACCATGTTCCAAGGGATTTCACTGGACTATGCCCGATTTAATTCTGATAGTATGTTGGAATGTCATAAAATCGAGTATGACATGATCAAGAGTGCCATGCCTGATTCAATTGTCACAACAAATATTATGGGTGCATACAAGCCGTTAGATTATCAAAAATGGGCGAAATATATGGATGTTATTGCATGGGATAACTACCCGGGAATTGATACACCTGTCAGCTTCACAGCGATGAGTCATGATTTAATGAGAGGATTAAAAGATGGTGAGCCTTTCATGTTAATGGAGCAAACACCTAGTCAGCAAAACTGGCAAGCATACAATGCCTTGAAACGACCTGGTGTGATGCGCTTATGGAGTTATCAAGCGGTTGCACATGGTTCAGATACCGTATTATTTTTCCAAATGAGACGTTCACAGGGGGCATGTGAGAAGTTTCATGGAGCGGTGATCGAACATATCGGACATGAAAATACAAGGGTATTCCGAGAAGTGGCTGAGCTTGGGGAAGAATTAGTCGATCTATCTGACACATTACTAGATTCACGGGTAAAATCGCGAGTCGCGATTGTGTTTGATTGGGATAACTGGTGGGCAACTGAATTCTCAAGTGGTCCATCTGCTTCATTAAAATATGTGGATGAAGTTCATAAATACTACCAAGCTTTCTTTAACCAAAACATCCAGGTGGATATGGTTAGTGTGGATACAGATTTATCGCAATATGATCTCGTTGTTGCACCTGTTCTTTATATGGTGAAGCAAGGCTATGCTGACAAAATAGAAAACTATGTTTCTAATGGAGGTACCTTCCTTACAACATTCTTCAGCGGAATTGTCGATGAACATGATCTTGTGACACTTGGCGGCTATCCAGGAGAACTTCGTAATGTTTTAGGGATTTGGTCAGAAGAAATTGATGCGCTGTCTCCAGAGCATAGAAATAAAATCGTCATAGATAAGCAGCTTGGTAACTTAAAAGGAGAATACAGCTGTAACCTGCTCTTTGACCTCATTCATTCTGAAGGGGCAGAAGTTCTGGCAACATATGGAGAGGATTTTTACAAAGGCATGCCGGTATTAACAAGAAATACATTTGGAAAAGGTCAGGCATGGTATGTTGCTTCAAGCGCTGATGATGAGTTTTTACAAGATTTAGTGAGTCATCTTGCAGAAGAGAAAGGATTCCAGGCTGAATTTACAACACCGGCAGGAGTTGAAATCACTAAACGTTACAAAGATGGTAAATGTTTTCTATTTGTTTTAAATCATACGAAAGAGGCTGTTCTAGTAAACATCCCGAATGTGAAGGGTATCAATTTACTAACAAAAGAACAAGTCCAGGAAAGAGTAGACATTCCGGCATACGGAGTAGCCATTATCGAACAAAAATAAATATGAGGATGAAAGGCCTTATAAGGGTCTTTCATCCATCTTTACAAAAGGAAGAAGTATAAATTTTATACTTAGTTTTGGTGTCTAGCTCCGAAGCACAGGATGTGCAAGTGCAGTCAATGCGACAGGACGTCGCGATTTTTGACTGCCAGCGCCTATCGCCTATCAAACTTCGGATCATCTCCCTACGATAAGTCAACATCGGTTCGCTTCGCTTACCGTGTTTCCTAAATCTTTAGTCGATGCTCCTCCAGTTTGTACGGCGATGATCAAGGCGCTTGCGCTTTTCTTATGGTATGGTAGAAAGATAATATTGCACAATAAAATGTTTGCGCTTACAATTGAATTTATATAAAATTTTAACGAAACAGCTGGTGTAATCATGAAATCTCTTATTCGTTTGTTTAACAATATGAAAATTCAATCAAAAATTGTCGTTTCCTTTATGGTTGCTGTGATGATTCCTCTTTTAATGGTAGGGATATTTTTAACGCATGAACTCCGATCAACGGCGCTTGATGATGCAAAAGAACAATCTGCAGCCAATGTGGAACGTGTGAAAAAGCGGACAGCTGAAGCATTGGAAAAGGCCATTTACGTTTCAGATAATGTAACATTGGACCATCAATTAGAACGGATTGTGAATACAACCTATCAAACAACTCAAGAAGTGTTCATCGCCTATGATTCTTACACAAAGTTTGCAGAATACAAGGAAACATTTAAAGAAATATCAAATATCAGGCTTTATACAGAAAATACAACCATGCTGAACAACTGGGAGTTCATACCACAGTCAAATGTTGAGGTTAAGCCGTTTTGGTACCATTCGGCGGAACGGGCAAATGGATTAATTGGCTGGTTTTATATACCGGATGAAACAAAGAATGATCAAGAATATTTAAGCTTGGTCCGCAATATTAAGTATTCAAATTACAAAACAAATGCCGTTTTGGTAATTAATATTAGAAATGACTATCTTTATGAAATTTTAAGTCAGGAACAATCGCCGATGATGGTTGTTGATGAAAACAATAATATCGTTGTTTCGAACCGTAAAGAATATATTGGCAAAAAGCTTCTAAGTACAGTGGAGTCTGAAATTCCTCTAGATGGAGCAACAGGTTCTTATAATGGAAAATTGGATGGAGAAGACGCAGAAGTCTTAATTGATACCCTCCTGACAGATGATAGCCAAAATGAATTAAAATTTGTATCTGTGATTCCAAACAAAGTGATTATGGCTGATGCAGATCGGTTTGTGAAACATGGACTTTTGGTTATGGGAATTAGTTTAATTGTTGCATTATTATTGATTACCTTTTTTACAAAAATTTTATCTAACCGGATTATTACGTTAAATAGGCAAATTAAAAGGGTTGGAGAAGGAAACCTGGATGCAGTCATTCATGTACAAGGCTCAGATGAAATTGGCCTTTTGTCGAATCAAATTAATAAAATGGTGACAAATATTAAAGAATTGATTGATGAGGTTGAAAAGGTTCATATCGAAAAAAATATATTAGAAAAACGTCAGCAGGAAATTAAGCTGAAAATGATGGCAAGCCAAATCAATCCGCATTTCTTATTTAATGCGCTGGAGTCGATTCGCATGAAGGCGCATATAAAAGGAGAAAAAGAGATTGCCAGTGTTGTAAAAGTACTTGGTAAATTAATGAGAAAAAGCATTTCAGTCACGGGAGAAATGGTGCCGCTAAAACATGAAATCGACTTAATAAAATGCTACTTGGATATTCAAAAATTTCGATATGGCGACAGGCTGGATTATCAATTAAAGATTGATCCAAAATCGGAGCAACTCTTGATTAATCCCCTCATCATTCAACCATTAGTTGAAAATGCTGTCATCCATGGATTAGAGAATAAAGAGAAAGATGGAAAAGTCATTGTTGAAGCGAAAGTGAATGAACATTTTTTAATGGTTTGTGTCTTGGACAATGGAGTAGGTATGAGTGAAGAAAAGCTAAAGTCCATCAAGGAAACATTAAAAAATGTTGATGATAATCGTGAGAATCGAATCGGCCTTCTTAATGTCCATCAAAGGTTAAGCTTGACCTTTGGAGAGCAAAGCGGCCTTCAGATCGAGAGTCATCCTTCAACAGGAACAGAGATTTGCTTTGTGATCGATATAAGGGGGAATCTTCATGTATAAAGTATTAATTGTTGACGACGAACCGATGATTAGAGAAGGATTACGTACACTAATTCCTTGGACAAGCTATGGTTTCGAAATAATAGATTCTGCATCAAATGGAAAAGAAGCACTCGAAAAGTACCGTAACCATCATTTTGATCTGATTATCGCGGATATCCGCATGCCGGAAATGAGCGGGATTACACTCATCGAAACAATCCGTGAACACGATAAAGATATCAATTTTATCATCCTAAGCGGCCATGCCGATTTTGAATATGCGAGAAAAGCAATAAGTGCCAGAGTCGTTGGCTATTTATTAAAGCCTGTTGACGAGGACGAATTAGTCGAATATTTGGAGAAACTAAAAAAGAAATTAGATCAACAGCATACACTAGATGAGTTGAAAATGAGTAACCAAACAGTCCTCAAAAATAATTTTATCCTCTCACTTTTGCATGATGAAAATGTTGATCAGAAAACAGTAGAGGATGAATTAATAGTTTGGCAGCTTAATTCAAAGGAATATCAAATCATTCTATTTAAATATTTATCTGCTAATAACATGGATATAGATGAAGTGAAGCAGCTCCTTGCTCAGTCGTTTGAACCTGACAGAGGAGCATTATTTAGCAATGATTCAGGAATTGGAATGATTTTAAAGGATATACCCAAAACACAGGAATCCTATCAATATCTACTTGAAACAATTAAAAAGATCGTGCATATCTATGATCCCGTTATAAGTGTTAGTGAAGTTGTGACTAGTATTGAAGACTTATCAGAAGCATTTCGGCAGGCGAATCAGTTACTGGAACACCATTTCTTTTTTGAGGAAAGGGGATTCCTGAGTAAGGATTCGAAGCCAATTATCCCTCCACAAGAGGTAAGAATGGAAAGAGCGGACGTTTTTGAAGCGATCCTGGACTCCTATGCTGAGAAACTCTACTTTGCCATTGATATTGCGAGTCAGATGGGAATAGAAGAAAGATTAATAGAAATTGCCCAATTGCTTGTCAATGAACGATCGACCGAAGATCAAATAAAAAGATATTACTTTCGAATTCTATCATCCGTATTAAATAAATGCTCTGCCGAAAAATCCGAAATCCAATCTGTTCTGTCTGAAGTTTCGGAAAGTATGGTGGATATCTATAAGCAAACCAATCTGTCTCAACTGATGAACTATATTCAAAAGCTTTTGATGAAAATTATGAGCAGCTTAGAATATGGAGATCAGCATGACCAAATGAAACGGCTGGAAGACTTCATCCTAAGAAACTACCATAAACATTTAAAACTAGAAATGCTTGCAGAAATCTTTAACTATAACAGCGCTTATTTAGGAAAATTATTTAAAAATCACACAGGGGAATACTTCAACACCTACCTCGATAAAGTGAGAATCGAAAACGCCAAAAAACTACTAAACCAAGGGTTAAAAGTATACCAAGTCGCAGAACAAGTCGGATTCACAAATGTGGATTACTTCCATAACAAATTTAAAAAATACGTAGGCTCTTCTCCATCTACGTATCGGAAGAAAGTAAAGTAATGATATATGTATGTGAAATGTCCTTCATCGGTAGTGTGAGGGGCTTTTTTGTTTTGGTTGGTGGATGAAGGACATTTAAGTGGGGGAAGAAGAGGGGGTTGTCTTTCATAAGGTGGCTGAAGGACATATGGGTGGGGAAAGCAGAGGGATATGTCTTTCATTAGGTAGATGAGGGACATTTGGGTGGGGAAAGCAGAGGGATATGTCTTTCATAAGGAGGATGAAGAACATATGGGTGGGGAAAGCAGAGGTATTTGTCTTTCAGAAGGAGGATGAAGAACATTTGGTTGGAGAAAGCAGAGGTATTTGTCTTTCATCAGAAGGATGAAAGACATTTTGGGTATGGACAAAACCGAGTTATGTCCTTCAACCATACTACACACCCATTATAAAATTTTTACATGATTTTACGTCTAATTTGTTAGGTACTTTCTTATTTTTGTATGCGTTATCATTTAGCTATAGATAAGGGGGGAACGTTATGAAGGCGGTTGTTAAAAATACAGAAGCCAATGTAAAAGAGGTGTCCTTAAAGAGGAATAAGAGAAGCTTTTGGCAAACATTTGTACAGCAAAAGTACTTATATATGATGTCTGTCCCGTTTATAATTTTAGTTCTGATTTTTAATTATTTCCCTTTATGGGGATGGACGATGGCCTTTCAAGATTACAAGCCTGCACGATCTTTTACTGAGCAGGAGTGGGTCGGGTTTGAACATTTTATACAATTATTTAGTGATGAACGGTTTTATTTAGCTCTGCGGAATACGTTAGGTATGAGTTTGCTCGGGTTAACAATTGGATTTGTGATGCCGATCATATTTGCCGTATTGATTAATGAGGTTCGGATTAATTTTTTAAAGAGAACCGTGCAAACGATTACTTATTTACCGCACTTTGTTTCCTGGGTTGTTGTCGCAGGAATTGTTACGAAAATGCTCTCCATAGATGGCGGTGTAATTAATGAATTGCTCATAAGCTGGGGAATGATTGACAAGCCGGTTCAGTTTATGGCAAAGGGTGAGTATTTCTGGGGAATTGTTGTTGCAGCTGATATTTGGAAGGAAATGGGCTGGAATGCCATTATCTTTTTAGCTGCTATTGCCGGAATCGATCCACAGCTATATGAAGCGGCAAAAGTAGATGGTGCCGGAAGACTAAGAAGAATTTGGCATGTTACATTGCCGGGTATCCGTCCTACGATTTTAGTTCTGCTTATTTTAAATATTGGTCATTTAACAACAATTGGATTTGAAAAGCAATTGTTACTCGGTAATCCGCTCGTTGTTGACTTTGCTGAAGTATTAGATCTTTATGCACTGAATTATGGTATCGGATTGGGACGTTTCTCTTACGGTACGGCGATTGGTATTTTTAACTCTGTTGTAAGCATTATTCTACTATTTATTGCAAATGGCATTTTTAAACGCTATGCAAATCAAAGTGTCATGTAAGGGAGGGGAAAATCATGGCTAATAAAATGACAACATTCAGTCGAACGAAGCTTAATGAAAGAACATTTGATACAGTCATATATGTGTATTTAACGTTAATTACGATTGTCACCCTTTATCCGTTTTTAAATGTATTAGCCGTTTCATTGAATGAATCGGTTGATACCGTAAAGGGAGGCATTCATATATGGCCAAGGGAGTTTACCCTTGATAACTATAAAGAAATCTTTAAGTATGACAATTTAGTAACGGGCTTTATTAACTCAACTTCCAGAACCATCATTGGAACGATTCTGGGTGTGCTTTCATCGGCAATGGTTGCTTATACATTAAGTCGTGCTGACTTTCAAGGCAGAAAGCTCTTTTCTACGATTCTCGTTTTGACCATGTATTTTTCCGGAGGACTGATTCCCGGATACATGTTAATCAGAGATTTGGGTTTAATTAACAGCTACTATGTGTACATTATCCCGGGTATAGTGAATGCCTTTAATATTATTATTGTTCGGTCGTTTATCGATGGACTTCCATACTCTCTACAAGAATCAGCGAAAATTGATGGAGCGAATGATTTCACGATTTTCTGGAAAATTATTTTACCGTTATGTAAGCCTGTGTTAGCGACAGTTGCATTGTTTGTCGCGGTTGGGCACTGGAATTCCTGGTTTGATACGTATCTTTATAACAGTATGAATGAGGGATTAACGACATTACAGTATGAATTGATGAAAATATTGCAAAACACGTCAATGGGTAGTACAGATCCAGATGCGATGAAAGGTTTATCAACAGAGCAATTGAAGAGTGTTGTATCACCTGAATCGATTAAAATGGCGATTTCAATGGTTACGATTGTTCCAATCTTAATTGTTTATCCTTTTGTGCAAAAGTATTTTGTTCAAGGTATGACTATTGGTGCAGTGAAGAGTTGATTGTAAATCAATTCTTCACTTTAAGGAGGTGAATCTTGAAGATTTGTCTTGTATAAAGTGATCTTTTTCCTTAAACTATAAAAACATTAGGGGGTACATGATGAAGAAGCGTTCGATGAAAATGATGCTGTTTTTGTTACTTAGTTTCGTGCTTGTTCTTTCAGGATGTAGTAGTAAATCGTCTTCAGATGAGGGTGATGGTAAAAAAGACGGTGTGACAGAGCTTACGTTATTTAGTGCTGATATACATTCACAATGGGATGATATGCAAAGTCCGGTTAGTAAACTTGTGACAGAAAAAACGGGTGTTACTATTAATCCGGAGTTTGATGTAAACGGTGGAACACAAAAAATCGCGTTAATGGTGGCTAGTGGTGAATATCCTGACTTGATTGTTCCTAAAGGTGGAGCGGGAACACTTGTTGAAGCAGGTGCACTTATTGATCTTACCGACTTAATTGAAGAACATGCACCAAATTTAAAGAAAATTTATGGAGACTATTTAAGCCGTTTAAAATGGAGCAATGATGATGAAAGCATTTATATTCTTCCAACAGCGGCAATTGATCAACAATACTTTAACCCAAGTCATGGTGTAGGATTACAGCATGCAGTCGTAAAAGAATTAGGTTATCCGGAAATCAAGACATTAAAGGATTTTGAAAACGCTATCAGAGACTACAAAGAAAAGAACCCGACAATTGATGGGCAACCAACTCTTGGTTTATCTCTTCTAGCAGATGACTGGCGTATAATGATTTCGACAACAAATCCGGCTTTCTGGTCAACAGGAGCATCTGATGATGGAGAATTCTATGTTGATCCTGAAACATATGAAGCGACATTCCATTACAAACGTCCAGAGGAAAAAGAATACTTCCGTTGGTTAAACCATATGAATGATGAAGGATTACTTGATCCTGAAAGTTTTGTACAAAAATATGATCAATATTTAGCTAAGCTATCATCAGGTCGTGTACTTGGTATTATTGATGATGATTGGCAATTTGCTGAGGCACAACGTTCTTTACGTGAACAAGGTAAGGCAGATAAAATGTATGGTTTATACCCTGCAACACTATCTGAAGATATCAAACATGCCAATTTCCAAAGTGCTGGTTACTTAGCTGGTTGGGGTATTGGGATCTCAGTTGATGCAGAAGACCCTGTAGCAGCGATTAAATTCCTTGATTTCCTAGCATCAGAAGAAGGGCAAACTCTACAAAACTGGGGTATCGAAGGCGAACACTACGAAATGGTTGACGGCAAGCGTGTCATCTCTGAAGAAGAGATGGATGAAAGAAATAACAATGCAAATTATGTAAAAGAAACAGGTGTAGGTGTGTTAAAAGGTTTTGCACCGTCATATGGTGATGGAGTTGAAGATTCAACAGGACAAACCTATACAATCGCTTCACCGGAGCAAGTGAAAGATTCTTATACAGATGTTGAAAAAGAAGTGTTAACAAACTATGGAGTTGAAATGTGGAAAGATCTGTATCCACAAGCAGAAGAGTTCCCTGTTAAACCTTGGGGAGCAGCATTTAACATAACAGTTCCAGGTGATTCAGAATTAGCATTAATTGAACAAAAAGTGTTAGATATTGTGAAGAAACGAATTCCTGAAGTCATTTTAGCAGACCCGGCAGATTTTGATAAACTTTATGATAATTTCTTAGCTGAAATTGATAAAGCAGGAGCAAAAGATGCTGAAAAAATGCGTACTGACTTAATTAAGGATCGAGTTAAGCTATGGAATAACTAAAATGAAAGGACGGTTCGCGCTGAACCGTCCTTTTTAATCTTCTATTTTAAAGGTTAACCACATTCTGTTCTGTTAATTCTCGTCGGCGTTCGAGTTCTTTACTCATTTCTTTTCGCTGACCGTCGAGTTTATAGAATAATGTAGTAACAATAATAAGCGCACAAAGCACCAATGGTGTCCAAATAAAGCTGATTTCAATAAATTGCAGAGCAGTTGGTGTTTGTGTTGCATTTGGTACGTATCCGCCCATACTTAATAGCAAACCGATAAAAGCGCTCGCAAGTCCCATGCTTCCTTTTACGAAAAAGCCTTGGAAAGCGGCAATCATACCGGAAATACTTCTTTTTTTCTTGTACTCTGAATAATCAATAACATCCGGTTGGATCGCAAATGTTGTACCGAAGATTCCATAGATGCCAAGACCTGTAACGGCAAGACCTGCAACAAGTAGTACAGCTGATGATTTTCCAAAATAAATCATTAAGTCTCCAACAATAAAGATCGCTGTACTTAATAACAGAACGTTTTTCTTGGGCATAAGCTTTTGAAGCCAAGGTAACAAAAATAACATAGGTAACCCGGATAAAATACCGAACAGCCCTACGAAAGTCAGCCAATCAGTACGTCCTAGATTATAGGTGAAATAATAAATAACCGTTGTATTTCTAATAACAAATAGCGCAAAGTACAGGAAGTTTAAAATTAAGAAAATAAATGTTTGACCTGTCAGTCCTTTTAAGTCTTCTTTAATAGACGACTTGCCAGGTTGAATTGACGGTGGAATAACTTCTTTTGTGCTCATAAAGGTATATACAAACAATATCATCGCTAATATACCGTAGAGAGTCATTGTAATCAGAAATCCTTTTTGTGTATCTCCCTGCCCGAAGAACTCTACTAACGGCATGGTAATTGACATTACTAAAGCGGTTCCAATTAATGCGCAAATCATTCTTGTTGAAACTAACCAGTTACGTTCATGAAGATCTGAGGTAAGTCTTGGAACAATGGTATTCAATGGTATATTTACGACTGTATAAGCCGTGCATAGCAACGTATATGTCACATAAGCCCAAATTAGTTTTCCGTTCATGCTGAAGTCAGGAACAATAAATGTCATCACCGTAAAGATCGCAAACGGCAGTGCACCAATGATAAAGTAAGGTCTGCCTTGGCCCCATTTAGTGTTTGTTCGGTCTACGAGAATTCCCATCCCTGTATCTGTTAAGGCATCAATAATTTTTGTTACTAACATAAGTGTTCCTGCGGCTGCTGCTGTGATACCAAACACATCTGTATAAAAAAACATTAAGTAAGAAGCCATTGTGCTGAATACAAGGTTACAGCCTAAATCTCCAACACCATATCCAATTCTTTTTGTCCATTGTTTCATGAAAATCACATCTCCTTTTCGGAAATTGCTTTTTTAAAGTAGGCTGTTAATTGCAGCAAGAGATACTCTCTGCGCTGCAATCGACAAGAAGGGTTTTACATTTTGCAAATAAAGTTATGATAGTTTTGTCAACGTTTTCATATCTTGCTTTAAATTTTGATAAATAGATTTGTAGACTTTGTAATAGTCATTGTATTTTTCATGATTTTCTTTATTAGGCATAATCTTTTCATCTAATACCTGCCATTTTTTCACGTCTTCATAAGAGAGAAGACCTGTTCCGATTCCTGCCAGCATGACATCTCCCATATTTGCTTCAACATCATGGAGCGGACAGACAACTGGATAGCCGGTAACATCCGCAAAGATTTGTCTCCATAGTTTAGACTTGGTAACACCGCCAGCAAGCAGGATATATTCGCCCAGATTTTCGCCGGTTGCTTCCATTGCATCACGTAATGAGAAGGCAACTGCTTCTAAAAATGCCCGGTAAATATGGGCCTTTGAATGGGCTAGTGAAAGTCCGACAATTGTTCCTTTAGCATCTGAATCCCAAATTGGACTTCTTTCCCCCATAAAGTATGGAAGGACAATCAATCCCTCGCTGCCAGCCGGAATGTTGGCCGCTTGCTCATTCAAGACATCATAAGCATTTTTTCCACCGGCTTTTTCCTGCTCGATTTCAAATTGACACATGGTTTGACGGAACCATTTCACGATTGCTCCTGCTGTTGCACCGCCTGCAAAGTAGTAAGATAACTTTTTCGCATCATAAAGGTAAGGCCAAACAATCAAATCTTTACCCTTTACAGGTTTGTCAGAAATTAATGCGGCACACATCGAGGTTCCGATCGCTGCAGCATAAATACCAGATTCAAAGACTCCAAGTCCGATGTTTGCAGCACCACAATCGATTCCGCTTGCAATAACCGGCATTCCTTCTGATAAGCCAAGCTCAACGGCAGCCTCCTTCATTAAGCCGCCAACAATATCAGTCGATTCTACGATTTTCTCGGGCATCATGGTGAGGGGAATCCCCATTTTATCCATCATTTCTTTGGACCATGTTCTGTTGTTCATATCGAAAATACCGCCGATATTTCCTGCAGAAGAGTAATCAATGGCGATCTCACCGGTTAGCTTATAGATGACATAGTCATTAGGTGGGAGAAAGAGCTTTGTTTTCTTCCAATTTTCCGGTTCATTGTTTTTCATCCATAGTATTTTTGTATATCCATAGTAAGGATCTGCTCCATTATGGGTGATTTCCAGCAGTTTTTCTTCTCCGATCGTATCTAAGACCCACTTTGTTTCTGCTTCTGCCCGGCGGTCCATCCAGATCATACAAGGACGGACAGGTTCCATCCTTTCATCAAGAGGGATTCCGGACCCTCCATAAAGGCCGCTAATTGCAAGTCCACGGATGTTTCCGGCTGGAATCCCTGACTTTTGTACAGTATTTTTAATGGAAGCTATAGCAGCCTGCAGCCATACATCAGGCCATTGCTCAGCCCATAAAGGCTTTGGAGTCAAGACATCATATTCTTGTAAATCCTGAGCAATAAGGTTCCCGTCTGTGTCCATTAAAATCGTTTTGGTACCTGATGTTCCGATATCTGTTCCAAGTAAGTAATTCATAGGTAGTTGGTCTCCTTTTATAACAAAAAATCACATTCTAGCAGACTGTTAGATAGCAGTAAATGCTCCGTCTATGACAAAGTCTGAACCTGTTGTAAAGCTGCTTGTGTCTCCTGCAAGGTACACACAGATTGATTGAAGTTCCTCAGGTTTACCCATGCGTTTAAGCGGTGCCATCTCATTCCACTGTTGAATTAATGGTTGTAAGCTAGGGGAATTCAATGTCAATTCTGTTCCGATATAACCGGGACTGATACAATTCACGCGTACACCTCTTGTTGCCCATTCAACTGCCAGTGATTTTGTTAGCTGGATAACACCTGCTTTTGACGCATTATAAGAGCATTGCGGCTGTGGCACATTCACGATATGAGCTGACATTGACGCAGTATTAATAATTGATCCGCTTCCTTGCTTTAGCATCACTTTTCCTGCAGCTTGTGCTGTTAAAAATACACCTGTTAAATTAATATCAATGACTTTTTTCCACTGATCAAATGTCATTTCTACCGCTGGAATATTCATACAAATTCCTGCGTTACAGAAGGCAACATCTAAACGGCCAAACGTATCAAGAATTTTCTCCATCATATTGTCAACATCTTCAGGCTTTGTCACATCTGCTTGAATTGCAATCGCTTTAATTTTATTGTTTTTTTCCAGCTCCTCAGCTGTTTTCGTTGCTTCTTCAATATCTAAGTCAACAATGGCTAAATCTGCGCCAGCTTCAGCAAAGGCAGTTGCTACGCTTTTCCCAATTCCTCTTGCTCCACCAGTCACAAAAATTTTCTTACCATCTAGTCGCATTCTTTCGATAATCCCCATTCTAATTGCTCCTCTCAATTTACATAAATCTATTTTGTAAAAACACTTTATAAAATTAATTTATATAATAAATCCTTTTTCTGTCATAGTCAACATGAATAAAATAAAAAAATGGCAAGAAGTATCTTGCCAAAGTTGTTTTTGAAGGAGTTTTTGTGATATATTTTAAGCATCATAAATGAAGTGTTTTTATAAAAATGTTTTATATAATGGGGTATTCTTATGGATCAGAGCATCACACTTAAAGATGTGAAAAAAAGCAATTATTCATCGATCTATCATCTTATCTATCAAAATGGAAAGCTTTCAAAACAGGAGGTTGCAAATCAGCTTCATTTGAGTTTACCAACAGTCACCCAAAATCTCGTTCGGTTAGAGAAAGAAAATCTAATTGAAAAAAGTGGACAGTTTGAATCGTCAGTCGGAAGACGAGCAACTGCTTATGCTATATGTCCTCAAGCCCGGATTAGTATTGGTGTGGAAATTCAAAAGAAGAAAGTGAGAATATTAGCGATCAATTTGCTTGGCGGTACATGTCAGAAAACAGAAATGCCGCTTTCGTACTCGAATGAAGAAAGTTATTACAATGCATTAAGCTATGCTGTCCAATCCTTTATTGCTGATCTTAATGTAGAAAAAGAACAGGTTCTTGGTATTGGTTTTGCTGTTCAAGCCCTAACTTCAATAGATGGACAAAGTATTACGTATGGAAAAATCTTAAATTCTACCGGTGTAAATATACATGCGATTTCACAATATCTTGATTATCCTTGCATGTTTGTCCATGATGCTAAGGGAGCTGCCACAACAGAGCTGTGGATGAGAGATGATATTGGAGACGCCATCTATTTATCGATCGGGATGCATCTCGGTGGAGCGATTATTATGAATGGGCAAATTGAGATGGGGAAAGAAGGACATAGTGGTACAGTTGAACATATGACAATTGATCCCAACGGTCAGGAGTGTTATTGCGGGAAAAAAGGTTGTATGGAGACCTACTGCTCTGTTAACGCACTTTTAGAAGAAGATGAATCTTTAGATGGTTTCTTTCAACAACTTCGTTCGGGTACACCATCCTTTGTGAAAAGATGGAACGCCTTTTTAGACCACCTAGCCTACTCAATCAACAACATTCATCTTGTCATTAACAGAGAATTTATTCTAGGCGGGCATATTTCTCCTTATTTACAGCAAAGTGATGTAGACCTTCTGCATGAAAAAATCAATGAAAAAACAGCTTTTCCAAGTAAAGACCCGTTCATCCATATCAGCCGTTCACCGGAAAATGGAGTTCCAATAGGTGCAGCGATTCCGTTTATTAAGGGGTTTTTGAGTACGATTTAATTGAGACTTCAACTAAATTAGTTGAGGTCTTTTTGATTAGGTTGATTGGAGGCTCACCGCCCCACCCCATTGAAATCGAGCAACATGGAGCTCCAATCAACCAGCACGACACTTATTACAAAACCATGTTAAATCTTACAACTAACGCAACTTTTCTGCAAAATAGTTGATTTTTCTTCCAAATGTATTACGATATACGAAGGGTCATTAGAAAGGATGTCAAAAATTGAGAAATAAAATCATACTAGGATCTATTGCTATCATAATAATTGGTGTTAGTTTGTATTTGTTAAATCCTTCTAAAGATAATGGAGAGTTAACTACTGAAGGTTCGACAGAGGCAGAAGTGGAAACAATGGCTGAAGTAGATGAAGAAGCAAAAGCTGCTGCTGAGGCATTGAACGAAGAAGAAGCAAAAGAGCTTGTAGCCAGTCAGTTCGAATATTTCCAAGCAATCGTCAATGGGTCTTACTTTAAAAATGCAAGAAAAAATGGACCACAAGATAATTATTCAGACAGTTGGGTTTCAGAAAGTGTAAAGGAAGAGCTGCATCAGCGTGCAGTGGAAATTGATGAACTTTTACCTGAACAAGCCAGTGATTCAATAAGCCAAGACCTGTTACAGGTTTTAATACAAATTAACCAAGCTTCTAGTCCTTTCGAGAGTCAGAAGAATATATACCGTGTTTACAAAACGCTTCTCGAACTTCATATTATTTTAAATGATTATACACTCGAAGAAGGAATGTTCGATCCTAAAGAAGATTGGGACCAGGTGTTCAATCAAACTGAGGAAGAAGAAGAGATAAAAAGTGAAGCCGAACTACAGGCAGAGCTTGAAAAAGCCGCAGCTGCAGGTGCAGATGTGGAAGTAAAGGTAAATGAGGAATAAAACTTTAGACGAGTGAGGGGTCTGGCTGTGGAGGTCAGGCTCTTTTTGGCAGTTTTTTTACGATAGTTTCTTTTTCTATCAAAGGCTTTGCTCCTGATTGTGAGGCTATTCTAAGTAATTCAACCAACTTTTAACTTAATTCGACCACTTTTGACTAAAATTCAACCACAATCATAGTTTTATCAACCACACTCCATTTTGAACTCCCTAAAAGTGGTGCCAATCAAAGGAATTTGATCACTTCTCAACTTAATTCGACCACTTTTGACTAAAATTCAACCACAATCAAAGTTTTATCAACCACACTCCATTTTGAGCCCCCTAAAAGTGATGCCAATCAAAGGAATTCAACCACTTCTCAACTTAATTTGATCACTTTTGACTAAAATTCAACCACTATCATAGTTTTATCAACCATACTCCATTTTTAGCCCCCTAAAAGTGGTGCCAATCAAAGGAATTCAACCACTTCTCAACTTAATTCGACCACTTTTGACTAAAATTCAACCACTATCATAGTTTTATCAACCACACTCCATTTTGAACTCCCTAAAAGTGGTGCCAATCAAAGGAATTTGATCACTTCTTAACTTAATTCGACCACTTTTGACTAAAATTCAACCACAATCATAGTTTTATCAACCATGCCCCATTTTGAGCCCTCTAATAGTGGTGCCAATCAAAGGAATTCGACCACTTCTCAACTTAATTCGACCACTTTTGACTAAAATTCAATCACTATCATAGTTTTATCAACCACACTCCATTTTGAGCTCTCTAAAAGTGGTGCCAATCAAAGGAATTCGACCACTTTTGACTAAAATTCAACCACTATCATAATTTTATCAACCACACTCCATTTTGAGCCCCCTAAAATTGGTGCTAATCAAAGGAATTCGACTACTTCTCAACTTAATTCGACCACTTTTGACTAAAATTCAACCACTATCATAGTTTTATCAACCACACTCCATTTTGAGCCCCCTAAAAGTGATGCCAATCAAAGTACAGTCTCTACAAAAAAGAGGATGTGCAACCCGCACATCCTCTTCCACTAGTTTAAGATCTCTCAACCTCGACTTCCTGATTCTCTTCCTCATCATTATTAGTTGTTCTGAGAGGAATTTCCTTTAAGAAAAGTGTCACAATAAAGGCCAATCCGATAATACCTGCACTTACAGTAAAGACAGTTGTTAGTGAAGTATTTAAAGCTTCTTTTAACACTTGAATAAATTGTTCAAAGAATGGTGCCATTTCAGCAGGTAATTCTGATTGAATGCTTTCTAGTTTTTCAGAATCCATTAATACTTGTGGATTTTGCAGTTGTGACATTGTTTCAGCCATTTCCGGCGGTGGGGTTGAAGCATTTTCTACTTGTGTGGTAGAAGAAAGCTCATTTGCCATCTTATTCCCCATAACAGAGCCCAGAAAGGCAACACCAACGGTTCCGCCAATCTGCCTGAATGTTTGCATAGCAGAAGTTGCGACACCAAGATATTTATGGCTTACTGCATTTTGAACGGTAATATTAAAGACAGGCATGTTGACTCCAAGGCCAATTCCGACAACGATTAGTTGAAGAATTAATCTAGTTAGAGAAGATTCCACCTGTAATGTGGAATTCATAATTAAGCCAATTGCCATGATGATTAAACCAAGTAAAGCAAAAATCTTATATTTTCCTGTTTTTGTAATTAAATTACCGACAAGGATACTTGATGAAACCATCGCGATGGTCATGACCATCTCAACAAGACCCGATACTGTTGCTGATTCGCCTTGTACTCCTTGAACGTAAAAAGGAACATACATGATCGTTCCGAACATGCCCATACCCATCAGCATCCCCGCAATATTTGAAACGGTGAAAACACTGTTTTTAAAAAGATAAAGCGGCAGCACAGGACTTTTTACTTTTAGTTCTATAAAGATAAAGGCAAGTAAGGAGATAAGTGTTAATGAAAATAAGCCTATGATTTGAAAAGATGCCCATTCAAATTTATCTCCGGCCCAAGTGAATCCTAATAATAATGAGACAATCGTAATTGTTAATGTAATAGATCCAAGAAAATCAATTGGTTCTTTTTCTTTTGCTTTTTGTGAAGGATATAGTTTTAAGATTAAGGCAAACGCGAAAAAACCGATTGGGAGGAATACCCAAAAAATCCAATGCCAATCAAAGTTATCAACAATATAACCGCCGAGAGTTGGTCCAAATAAGCTTGATAATCCAAACACGGCACCAAGTAATCCCTGCCATCTTCCCCGTTCACGCGGGCTGAATAAATCACCAACTGTTGTAAACGCAGAAGACATGATCATCCCGCCCCCAAATCCTTGAAGACCGCGATACATAATAAGTTGAATAATATCATCAGAAGTTCCGCATAAAAATGCGCCGATCATAAAAATTCCAATACCGATTAAAATAAAGATTTTTCTTCCGTAAATATCGGAAAGCTTACCGACTAACATCGCCGTAATTGTTGAAGTTAACATATAGACGGTGAAAACCCAGTCAAAGTACTCCATACCCCCAATTTGAGAGACGATTTTTGGTAAAGCTGTCCCGACAATTGTCATATTCACAGCTGCAAAAAACATTGCAGACATGATGGCAATCATAATCAGAACCTTCTGCCTGTTCTCCAAATGTTCCATAACATTCCTCCTCTTTCCCCTTTAAAAAGATGTTGTACCTTAAGTAAGGATGCTCTTAGAGATGTATTTTACCCATAAATATGTATGCATCTTTAAAAATTCATTACCCTAGAATACCGATACTAGAAAAAATTGTTCATGAAGTCAACTATTATTTTCGGAAAGTATAAGATTTTGTACTTAGTGTAGGTGTCTAGCTCCAGCGCCTAGCCTCAGATCGCACAGGACGTGCAAGTGCAGACGTGGAGATTGATGTCGCGATTTTAGGCTGCCCTAGGCTGATTAAGGCGCTTGCGCTTTTCCAATGAATTTCATCATTTATTCATTCAATAGCTACATGAGCTTACTCCTTTTTCTACTATATAGAATATACATAATAAAAAAGGTGTAAAGGGAGGATGAAAATGAAGGAAACAGATAAGCTGCGTGAACTTGAACAGAGAATCGATGAATTGGAACAACAGCTTGAACATTTCGAAAAGTTTCATTCAGATCATCTGAATGAGAATGATGTACGTGTCGTAGTGGACAAGATCCTGATGGAAAAAAAGATTGCGTCACAAGAGGAAATTGACAGTAAAATCTATCAAAGTCATCTGCAATTAATTAAATGGATTATTGGGACGGGAATTAGTATAGGGGCAGCCATTTTAGGTATGTTTCAATTTTTTTAACAAAACTGCCAAGAAACGCTTGCCTCCAATATTAATGAATACAAACGTCTCCCGCAGTCAAAAGTTTAAAAACCTATATCAGTAGTAATAGTACCCACGAAATGGACCATCATTATTGTTAAGAACAGCTCCGCCGAGAAGACCTGCGCCAAAGCCTAAAAGACCTGTTGTAAGCGGGTTAAATCCATAACCCCCAAAACCGGGACCATATCCTGGGCCATAGCCATACCCCGGGTAGCCTCCACCACCAAATCCATATCCAGGGTATCCAAATCCGGAACCAGGATAGCCTTGACCAGCATTATAACCATAACCTGCTCCCGGATAGTTATATCCAGGGCTTCCGTAGCCACCACCAAATCCAAAGCGTCCATTTCTATATCTCATGCTACCATCCTTCCCAAATGTTAATGATTTACTCTGTACTATATGTGAAGATAGGGGAATTGGGGAATATGTTTAGGAAGAATGGGCATCAGTTTAGGTATTGTCTATTAATGAAGGAAAATGTAGAAAAGAAACATGAATAAAAAGAATAAAAAAGGTAATAAATTAATAAAAACGCTTGATTATTTATGAGACAAGACTTATACTTATAAAGTAACTTTTTACGACTGTTATCGACTTATTTCGACAAAATTCTTCAATAATCTTGTTGATTTTTGAAAGATGATTTGTTATAATTAATTACATGTTTTGCGGGTGTAGTTTAGTGGTAAAACCTCAGCCTTCCAAGCTGATGATGAGGGTTCGATTCCCTTCACCCGCTCCATACATATTGCTTACAACGCAGTGTCTCGTTTCTTAGATAAACGATGCATTGCGTTTTTTAATTATAATAAAAAGGAACTCCCTTGATAAAGAGTTCCTTTATGACTAAACTAAATAATTTGATATGACGCAGTGCCACCATGTATTTGTGTAAACATTGTAGACAATGCTTGTAAAAGCTGATCAGCTTCATTATGAGGCATGGATGGCTGTAAATAAACGATATGAAGTGCATTAGTTGTAGCAGTTGAAACAGCAGATCTTTTTGAATCAACATAAGGGCTGCCAAATGCTCCTTCGTTATCAGATGATAATAATTTTTTCGTTAATTGAACTTCCCGTTCGTTAATCGCTATATAGGAATCGTCTTCAGATCCGATTTTGATTGTTATGTGACCTGAAAGCTTGTCCAGATCATAAATTCCTAATGGGATGCGATACTGTAACGAAAGAAAATTATTTAAATCTACAGCAGAATTAACAGGCTGAAGAAATTGCTGTTTTTGAACGCGACGATATAGTGCCTCATTTGATGGACGATATCGATTTGGATCTGTTCCGATTGATTTGAAAATTTTTCTCCATTCAAGAATCGCTGGGATCTCGGTGACTTTTTTATCTTCATAATCAAAGAAAAGAGATTCTTGAAACAACTGTAATCTACCTTTTAACATTTGTGGGGAGTCACCTACCTGGATATCTTGATAGTGTACAATAGCTATTTTAAAATCAGGAATGAGCTGTTTTAATTGATCCTGAACCGTAATTTCCATCATTTTATACCTCCACAATATAGTCTAGTTATTTTACCATAGTGTGAGTGAATGTTTCTGTATATAAGTCTTTAGAAAGGAGGGGAAGGCATTGGAAATAGAACAATTGAAAAAAGAAGTGATTGAATACAGTAAACAGATCGGAATTGATAAAATCGGATTTACAGCTGCAGATATGTTTGAAGAACTTAAACAGCGTCTAGTAACACAACAGGAACTGGGTTATCAATCAGGCTTTGAGGAATCTGATATCGAAAAACGTGTGAATCCAATAAAGCTTCTGCCAAAAGCAAGCTCAATTATATCCATTGCGTTGGCCTATCCTTCCAAAATGAAAAATGCTCCCAAAAGTACTAAGGAAGACCGCCGGGGAATTTTTTGCCGTGCTTCATGGGGAAAAGATTATCATGATGTATTACGTGATCGTTTGACGAAATTAGAAGCCTTTATAAAGGAGAAATTGCCTGAAGCACAGATGAAATCCATGGTCGATACAGGTGAGCTATCTGATCGTGCAGTGGCGGAACGAGCCGGTATTGGCTGGAGTGGGAAAAACTGCTCGATTATTACACCTGAGTTTGGATCTTATGTATATTTAGGGGAAATGATTACGAATATTCCTTTTCCACCAGATCAACCGATCGAAAATCAATGTGGAAGCTGCACAAAGTGTTTGGACATTTGTCCTACAGGTGCGCTTGTACAAGGGGGACAGCTTGATTCAACAAAATGCATTGCGTTCCTCACCCAAACAAAAGGATTTCTCCCTGAACAATACCGAACAAAAATCGGTAACCGAATATATGGTTGTGATACATGTCAAACGATTTGTCCAATCAATAAAGGGAAGGATTTTCATTTCCACGAAGAAATGGAGCCCGATCCTGAAATCGCCAAGCCGAAACTCAAGCCGTTATTAACGATTAGTAACCGTGAATTCAAGGAAAAGTTCGGTCATATCTCCGGTTCATGGAGAGGCAAAAAACCCCTCCAGCGAAATGCAATCCTGGCACTTGCTCATTACAAAGACAAAACAGCTCTTGAAGACTTAGTCCAAGTCATGCACAAAGATCCAAGACCTGTCATAAGAGGAACAGCAGCATGGGCAATCGGAAAAATCGGCGACATCACGATGGAACCCGAATTAAGAAAAGCCCTCGAAAAAGAGCAGGATGACGAGGTTAAACAAGAAATTGAAAAAGGTTTGTCCTTTTTAGCTGAAATAGCAGGGATATAAGGTGGAATTTCTACTTAATGTAGATGTTTCGCCTTTTTGGTTTTTATAAGCTTTTATTTAAAAGGCTATTTGTAAAAAATAATGCTTTTACCAAGTAACAATTTATAAAAGGATATTGATTGGAGTGGAAGGTACGAGACTCCTGCGGGAGAGCGTGTTGATGGAGACCCCGCAAGTGCAAAGCACTGAGGAGGCTCCAGAGACTGCCCGCGGAAAGCGAGTACCTGCAACGGAAATCAACCCGGGTTATGACTGAACACTTTATTATAAGCAACAAAGTTTGTGAAAACCGTTAAATCACGACTATTTCCAATCAGTCACCTCATATCCTGTAATAACGACAAAATATGGTGGTGACAAAACGTGAAACAACAACTCACTGAAATAAACGAAGCACGACTTCAAATGCTCATAAATGCTAAACACATAAAAAACGAACGAAATGACCAAGAACTGCAAGCAATTGAAAGAAAGCTACAATCTGCTCAAAAAAGAAAAACAGAAATTATCAAAGGTAACTCAAAAATCCAAATCATAAACCTGGACAAACGAACAGACCATTTAAAAGAAGCAATATACGCCTGTCACAATAAATGGTTACATAAACAAAAAGATCTCTTTTACCTCGAAGAAAGAATCGAATATCGAAAAGCAAGCTTCTATCAAGATGAGCTTGTAGATGATCAATTAGTCACATCTGAAGGAGAAAAAGATATTATTTCGGATATCCCGGTGTCTGAAGAAGTGAGAAACAAAGAAACTGATTTTCGTTACGACCGTATGGCTGCTGTACAATATGCCGAGCGGTGGTGGAATAGCAGCAATCCTCAATACAAAAACTTTGATGTGAACTGTACGAACTTTATTTCTCAATGCTTACATGCTGGAGGAGCCAAGATGAGGGGCTATCCAAATCGGTCCAATGGGTGGTGGATGCAATCAAATAATTGGAGCTATAGCTGGACTGTTGCCCATTCCATGAAAACATTTTTGTCTAATTCCAGAACCGGCTTAAGAGCAGAATTTGTTTCATCTCCTGAACAGCTAATGCCTGGTGATGTTATTTGCTATGATTTTCAAGGTGATGGACGTTATGACCATACAACATTTGTTGTTGCTAAGGATGAAGAGAATATGCCGTTAGTAAATGCACAAACTTATAATAGTCGAATGCGCTATTGGGCTTACGAAGATTCAACTGCCTATACACCAAATATCAAATATGCATTTTTTCGGATTCTCGATGATACGAGTTCGAAGTAACAATGGTATAATGACTAGTGGATTAAAATTAACAGGGAACACGTATCCCTTTTTACAGACTTAGATGAGGTGAAAAAATTGGCTTTACATGTCGTACTATATCAACCAGAGATTCCAGCAAATACTGGAAATATTGCACGTTCTTGTGCTGCAACAAATACAACTCTACATTTAATTCGTCCACTGGGTTTTTCAACAGATGATAAAATGCTAAAAAGAGCTGGATTGGATTACTGGGAATATGTGAATGTTGTGTATCATGATTCACTTGATGAATTATTTGAAAAATACGCATCAGGCGAGTTTTTCTTCTTAACAAAATTCGGCCAACAACCACATACAACCTTTGACTACAGTGATGTAGAAAAAGATTATTTCTTTGTTTTCGGAAGAGAAACAACAGGCTTGCCAAAAGACTTAATTCAAGCAAACATGGACAAATGCCTGCGTCTTCCAATGACAGACAAAGTTCGTTCATTAAACCTGTCAAATACAGCAGCGATCTTAATTTATGAAGCATTAAGACAACAAAATTATCCTGGCCTTACTTAAAAAACAAGGGAGATTCACGTGATACAGATCTTTATAAAAGATCAATCAAGTGAATCTCCCTATTTGTGTTCATTATTTTTTTACGCCCGGCTTTGACTCGTAGCCAGCTGTAAAAATTGCCGTAAGGAATGCTAAGCTAACACCTAAAATGAGAATGAAACCCATCGGTTTACCTCCTTGAATTGTTCAAAGTTAAGGATACCTATTATGTATAGTTTCCCTCTTCTAGCTAGTATTATTATAACCCAATCAGAAGTTGATGTGAATGCGTAACCAATTTTTTCGTTAAGGAATTTGTTTAACAGTTGAAGTTTCTTTTGATGAAAGCGAAGGGGGGATCGAGTCTATGCGAAATGTCTTTCATTATGGGGATGAAAGACAAAAGTAGTGAAGGCGGCCAATTGGATGTCCTTTATCAGGAGTATGAAAGACAAATGTGAACCGAGACGAATCGAAATGTCTTTCACCCAATGAAAGACAATCGGGACCAAGAGAACTCCCCCCTCACCAATGTGTATAAAAAACAAATCAAGTATCCTCCACATAAAAAGATTCAACCTTTTTCCCTCCAATGAAGAATGTTAAAGGACATCCTCGCATAAAGTGTATTAAACTGCACGAGTTAGTCACAAGTACGACCAATGATGAAGGAGGTCCTTATGGATATCTTAAAAAAAATTGAAAAGTACAGGGAAGATGAACAGCGCTTAAAGTGGGAAGGAACCTTCGTAGAATATTTGGAGATTGTCAAAGAGAAGCCGTGGGTTGCCCAATCAGCACATTCCAGGGTTTACAATATGATAAAAGATGCTGGAATTGAAGAAGTTGAAGGGAAACGTACTTATAAGTTTTTTGATCATCAGCTATATGGATTAGAAGATGCTCTTGAAAGATTGGTGGAAGAATATTTTCACCCTGCTGCCAAACGACTGGATGTTAGAAAGCGGATTTTGCTCTTAATGGGTCCGGTAAGTGGTGGTAAATCTACATTGGTAACAATGTTAAAAAGAGGGTTGGAGTCGTATTCTTTAACTGACCGCGGTGCAGTGTATGCGATTAAAGGTTGTCCAATGCATGAAGATCCGCTTCATTTAATTCCACATCATTTACGTGAAGATTTTTATGATGAATACGGAATTCGAATTGAAGGTAACTTATCACCTCTAAATGTGATGCGATTAGAGCAAGAATATGGCGGACGTATTGAAGATGTTCGTGTTGAGAGAGTCTTCCTATCTGAAGATAAACGTACTGGTATCGGTACCTTCAGCCCATCAGATCCAAAGTCACAGGATATTGCTGATTTAACTGGAAGCATCGACTTCTCGACAATCGCAGAATATGGTTCTGAGTCAGATCCTCGCGCGTACCGTTTTGATGGAGAATTAAACAAAGCGAACCGCGGGATGATGGAGTTCCAAGAGATGTTAAAATGTGATGAGAAGTTTTTATGGCATTTACTTTCTCTTACACAGGAAGGGAATTTCAAAGCAGGTCGATTTGCATTAATTTCAGCTGATGAACTTATTGTGGCACATACGAATGAAACCGAGTATCGCTCGTTTATTTCAAATAAAAAGAACGAAGCCCTTCATTCGCGGATTATCGTTATGCCGGTTCCATACAATCTGAAGGTCACGGAAGAAGAGCGTATTTATGAAAAAATGATCTCTGAAAGTGATGTATCAGATGTTCATATTGCTCCACATACGTTAAAGGTGGCTGCCATGTTCACGATCTTAACGCGCTTAAAAGAACCAAAGCGTGGAGATATCGATCTTGTGAAGAAAATGAGATTGTATGATGGAGAAAGTGTGGAAGGCTTTAACTCTGTTGATGTGAATGAGCTTAGAAAAGAATACAATGATGAGGGTATGTCCGGTATTGACCCGCGTTATGTCATCAATCGTATTTCTTCTACCATTATTCGTAAAGAAGTACCATCTATTAATGCTCTGGATGTATTAAGAGCACTAAAAGAAGGTCTTGATCAGCATGCCTCTATTTCAAATGAAGATCGTGAAAGATACTTAAACTTCATTTCGGTGGCACGTCAGCTTTATGATGATATGGCGAAAAAAGAAGTTCAAAAAGCATTTGTATATTCATATGAAGAGTCTGCTAAAACGCTTATGGACAATTATCTGGATAATGTGGAAGCCTATTGTAATAAAAATAAACTTCGTGATCCATTAACTGGTGAAGAAATGAATCCAGATGAAAAATTAATGAGATCCATTGAGGAGCAAATTGGCATTTCTGAAAATGCGAAAAAAGCATTCCGTGAAGAAATCTTAATCCGAATTTCGGCTTATGCTAGAAAAGGAAAACGATTTGATTACAATTCACATGAGCGCTTACGTGAAGCGATTCAAAAGAAACTATTTGCAGACTTAAAAGATGTAGTGAAAATTACAACATCATCGAAAACACCAGACGAGCAACAGCTTAAGAAAGTCAACGAAGTTGTCGCACGCCTTATTGATGAGCACGGCTACAACTCAAACTCTGCAAATGATTTACTTCGCTATGTCGGAAGCTTATTAAACCGATAAATATGTCCAACACCTCCCCATGCGGCTGGCAGAAACTTGTCAGCTTTTCTTTTTTAAAGAGAGTGGCTGGAAAAGTTGGCAGAGTGGTCGAAATATGATCAAAAGTGGTTGAATAAGTTAGCGGAATGGTCGAAATATGATCAAAAGTGGTTGATAAGGTTAGCGGAATGATCGAAATATCGCCCATCGGTGGAAAAAGAATGTTCATGGTTGAAATGTTGTCCGCAATGAACGGAAAAACGAGTGGAATGGATGATATCTGTAGGAGCTATCACCCCTAGTGCAAGTTTACCCGCAATGAAATGCGGGAATATAAAAACAAATGTCACAAGAGGTGATAGACGAATGAAAAAAGTTGTAAATACAATGATACGTAACCAAAAAGATCTGGAAGAACAGTCAGAGATGATGGAAAAAATGAAAACAAATAAACAAGTTAAAGAGAATGGTAAAATTCCAGATCCAATTCAATATGAAACGAATAATAGAAAAGAGAGTTCGCAGAATTAAGGTAACTCTCTTTTTTTGTCCTATCAGAAAGTATAAGAAACACTAAGGCTTTCGCCATTAGGACTTGGCGACAAGCCAAGTTTTTCTAAACTTGTCCAATATAGGTTTGGGACCTTGTCTTATTTTTAAAGATTACCGTTTTATTTTCTAAATTATTTGTCAATAAATCAAATCTTTCGCATAGGATAGAGTAATCCACAGAAATCGACGGAGCTAGTACGTATCTATTTACTCATCCACGTTAATGTATGCTGATAATTTGAAAAATGTGACACTTATTTTTAAAACGAATGAAAAATGGCAAAACACGGGCAATGAATTTAAAAAAATTACCGGAGGGGGAATTGTTTATATGTCTAGTCAAGAACAAAACTTTGTTGTTTCACAAGAAGATTGGACCCTCCATCGCAAAGGCCATGATGATCAAACACGCCATCAAGAAAAAGTACAAGAAGCTATTCGTAACAACCTTCCAGATCTCATCACAGAAGAAAGCATTGTCATGTCAAATGGGAAGGATGTAGTGAAAATTCCAATTCGTTCACTCGACGAATACAAAATCCGTTATAACTATGATAAAAATAAGCATGTTGGCCAAGGTGATGGGGAGAGTCAGGTCGGTGATGTTGTTGCGAGAGATGGATCACAAGCAGATGCGAAGGGTCCCGGCAAAGGTCAGGGGGCAGGAGACCAAGCTGGAGAAGATTACTATGAAGCAGAAGTTTCCATATTAGAATTAGAGGCAGCCTTATTTAAGGAGTTAGAGCTTCCAAATTTAAAACAAAAAGAGCGAGACAATATTGTCATTGAAAATATTGAGTTTAATGATATAAGACGAACCGGGTTAATGGGCAATGTTGATAAAAAACGTACCATGCTTTCAGCGTATAAACGAAATGCTATGGCAGGAAAGTCCAAATTCCATCCCATTTATCCTGAGGACTTAAAATTTAAAACATGGAATGAAGTTGTGAAACCAGAGTCCAAAGCCGTTGTTATCGCCATGATGGATACGAGCGGCTCGATGGGGTTATGGGAAAAATATATGGCACGAAGCTTTTTCTTCTGGATGACAAGATTCCTGCGAACAAAATATGAAAAAGTAGATATTGAATTTATCGCTCATCATACCGAAGCAAAAGTCGTATCAGAAGAGGATTTCTTTTCAAAAGGAGAAAGCGGAGGTACCATCTGTTCTTCAGCCTATCGAAAAGCACTTGAAGTCATTGAAGAGAAGTATAGTCCAGCAAGATATAATATTTATCCATTTCATTTCTCAGACGGTGATAATTTAACATCAGATAACGCTCGTTGTGTCAAACTTGTTGGCGAGCTTATGAAGGTTTCAAATATTTTTGGTTATGGAGAAGTCAATCAGTACAACCGTCACTCAACCCTAATGTCCGCATATAAAAATATTAATGATGAGAATTTCCGCTATTATATCCTCAAACAAAAAGCAGATGTTTTCCAAGCGATGAAAAGTTTCTTTAGGAAAGAAGAAAACGAAATGTATGCTTAAACAAAAAGCCCCTGTGAATTGGGGCTTTTTTTAATGAGTTTAATGCTTTCTCGTGAATATCAGCCTATATATTCACCCTTCCATTGAATTCTCCTTCACACGTTTTATATCATCTCGTGGTGGAAGACCAAACATACGGGCATATTCCCGGCTGAATTGTGATTGACTTTCGTATCCAACTCGAAATGCAATGTCAGTGATATCTGTCGAATCGGCTAACAACATGCGTCTGGCTTCTTGGAGTCTCAATTGTTTTTGGAACTGAATGGGGCTCATAGCCGTAACCTCTTTAAAGTTCCGATGAAGTGAGGCAACACTCATATTCGCAATTTCTGCAAGCTCATGGATTTTAAAAGAATTTTCATAGTGATTGATGATATATTCAATAACATCTCTAATTCGATTGCCTTTGCTTCCCTCTATTGCCATTTGTTCAATCGCCTCTCCAAGAGGACCTTGTACGATCCAATAAAGAATTTCCTTCGTGAATAATGGAGCAAGTGCCGGGATATGTTTAGGATTTTCCAGCAATCGTACTAATCTAATGACCGCATCTAATAGAAAAGGCTCTGTTTTACTGACAAACATAGCACGTTTGGCGTTTTTCCCCTTTCCTATCCGAATGTCAACGTCACTCAAAACATCTAAGATTTGGCTAGGTGTAAACTCAAGTTTAACAGCCAAATAAGGAATGTCAGACGAAGCTTTTACAACTTGTCCGGTAACAGGCAGGTCAACAGATGCAACTATATAATGATCAGAACCATACCTAAAGTGTTCATCCGCTAACAAAACTTCCTTCTCACCTTGGACGATCATGCAAAAGGATGTTTCATTCACTCTTGCAACCGGTTCGGAAACATTTGATTCACGGATTAAAAATAAAGACGGGATATCAGTAGGATGAACCCCATCCAGCACTGTAAAACGTTTAATGAGTTTGGCAAGTTCGTTCTGCTGTATGTAGATTTCCTCAGGCATGTCGAATTCTCCTATAGATGTAATAGTCACATTCTAGCTTACACTTGCCGGTCATGTAAACAGTCCTGATAGGATTAGGCAAAAACTTGATAGGATTACGATACCGCTTCCTTTTTACATTGTTGCATAATAAAGGAAGACATGAATCTCAATTAATTTTCTGAAGGCAATATTTTAAAAAGTGAGGGTGATGAACATGGAATATGTAAAACTTGGAAGAACAGGCTTGGATGTATCGCGGTTAAGTCTTGGGTGTATGGGTTTTGGGGATGCCAGCAAATGGGTTCACCAATGGGTTCTTAATGAAGAAAACTCTCGCACCGTTATAAAAAAAGCACTTGAGTTGGGAATTAACTTTTTTGATACAGCAAATGTGTACTCTCTTGGGACAAGTGAGGAATACCTTGGGCGTGCACTTAAGGAATATGCGAATCGTGATGAAGTAGTAATCGCAACAAAAGTACACGGGCAAATGCATGAAGGTCCAAACGGGTCCGGACTTTCCCGAAAAGCCATTCTGAGTGAAATTGATAAAAGTCTTAAGAGGTTGGAAACTGATTATGTGGACCTTTATATTATCCACCGATGGGATTACAATACACCGATTGAAGAAACAATGGAAGCATTGCATGATGTTGTGAAGGCTGGAAAAGCAAGATACATTGGTGCCTCGGCCATGTTTGCTTGGCAATTCCAAAAAGCATTACACGTAGCAGAAAAAAATGGATGGACTAAGTTTGTATCCATGCAAAATCATTTAAACCTTATTTACCGTGAAGAGGAGCGGGAGATGCTGCCACTTTGTAAGGAAGAAGGAATTGGTGTAACACCATATAGCCCGCTGGCATCAGGGAGATTAACACGTGATTGGTCGGTAACAACGCATCGTTCTGAAACAGATCAAATTCAAAAATCAAAATATGATGCGACCGCTGATGCAGATCGACTTGTAGTTGAACGAGTTGCAGCGATCGCAGAAAAATATGGCGTTCCACGCAGCTATATCGCACTTGCCTGGTTACTACAGAAAGAAACAGTAACATCTCCAATTATCGGAGCTACAAAAATATCGCATCTCGAAGATGCCGTAAGTGCACTGTCTGTTAAGTTAACAGCGGAAGAAGTTGCGTTTTTGGAAGAACCATATGTCCCACACTCAATCGTTGGACATTATTAAGTATTGAACAATAAAGATAATCTGTTCATTCTTCATGAGCAGATTATCATTTAAGAGTAAAATGCGGTACTTGGATTGTAATCATTCATTTGTAGGAAAGAGAGGTTTAGTCCCAATGAGCTCCTTTTTTATTATAAGAATGCAAAAATTGAAAGCTTCTGATATTCAAGAAGTTCAATTCCACAATCAACAAGGGATGGAAAGTATAAACTATGACCTGGTCAATATGAGAAAAATAGATTATATAAAAGCAGTGGAAACAAGAATAGAGCAAGCTGTCTTGACCAAAAAGAAAATCCGGAGAGATGCTGTGAGACTATGTGAATTTCTCATTACATCTGAAAGCAAGTTCTTTGAAAACATCTCAGTCAAAAATAAAAAGAGATTTTTTATAAAAGCCTTGGAATTTCTACAAGAAAAGTATGGAGCTGAGAATATCATTTATGCCAACGTTCATAATGATGAAAAACCTCCTCATATGCATGTTGGTCTTGTGCCAATTACGGAAGATTATAGACTTAATGCAAATCATATATTTTCGAGGTTAAACTTGGCCATGCTTCAAGATGATATTCTTAATTATATGATTGAAGAAGGATTTGATTTGAAACGATCGGTTTTAAATAATCAGGAAGATATTGAAAAATACTTATATTCTATGTAGACGTTTCGAGTTCCCTTTTTGAAGAAGATATTTACTTAAAAGGATTAGCCGCGTTGGCAGACAACACGGTCTTTTTGTGTGCCGCCTAACATATATATAATTGGATATATATGTTAAAATATTATAAGGAATGTCCTTAAAGTAATGAGCTATTTTTAACAATATAAATCAAACCTATTAGAATAGGAGTGTTGCACTTGAGAATACTTGTTACTGGTTCAACAGGAAAACTAGGTTCTGCCTTACTAAATCAACTAGAAAGCTCTGATTATCAAATTAAACTAACTTCTAGAAGAAAGCCTGAGAGAATTGGAAATGGTGAATGGGTTTATAGTGATTTATTGTCAGGTGAAGGTTTAGAAGAAGCAGTAAAAGATGTAGATGTGATCATCCATGCAGCAACAAGTCCTGTTAAACATTCAAAAATCGTTGAAGTTTCAGGTTTTAAAGAATTCCTAGGGAAAATGCAACACATAAAAAATATGATCTATCCTTCAATTGTTGGGATCGATGAAATACCATTTACCTATTATAAGCAAAAACTAGAAGCAGAAGAGTTGTTAAGAAATAGCCCTATCCCACACACAATTGTACGCTCCACACAATTCCATCATTTTGTCGAAAATATATTTCTATCAAAACCTTTCTTTAATAGATATATTGTCCCCGGTAACTTTAAATTTCAAAGTGTTGATGTAAATGAATTTGCAAAACATCTCATAGGCTTAGTGGAAAAAGGTCCACAAGGAAGAATAGAAGATTTTGCAGGGCCAGAAATTTTAACATTAAAAGAAATGGCTAAACAAAAAATCAAACTAAATCATGAGCCAAATAAAGTTTTTAGCATAGCCTTACCAGGCAAACTGTCCAAATCTTTTTCTGAAGGGAAAAATACTAATCCTCTTCGAAAACTTGGGAGGATTTCATTTGAAGAGTATTTAAGGGACAAGGTGATTACCAGGTGAGGTGAAAGAAATCTCATAAAGTGAATTGAATTTTTCAATTAATTGAGTTTTTTATGAAGGAGGGATAAGTAATTTAGCATGAGTAATTATAGATGGATAGGAAGCCAAAAACATTTTGTAGATGAAATTCACATGAAATTGTTAAATAATGATATTGTAATAGGTCATTTTGGTGGAAACTCTTCAGCTGGGCAATATAAGAATGAAGATGGATGTTTAATCTTTACTAATCAAGATGAAGAATGGGAGTTTGCGGTTATTCTTGATGCTCACAATACAGCACAAAGTGCAGAATTAGTTCTTACAACCTTTGAAAAAGAAATAGACTCTGTGCAACAAATATTAAAATTGCAGGTAAAAGAAGCTTTCGACAACATCTCTACTTTTATTCTAAATATTTTTAAGAGTGATCGCTTTCGAGAAGCTTGTAAGAAGGTTCAAGGTGAAACTGCTTGTTTATTTGTTGTTAGGAAAGGGAAATTTCTTTGGTGGCTGTCGATAGGAGACTGCATTCTTTATTTGTATCATCCCGAACTTAAAGTACTAGGTGAATTTCAACAGAATCATAGAAGTTTTTATGAGTGGGTAGGTCAACATAATACTTTTGATTTACCAGTTCCTTGTTACAGTTCTGGAAGGAAAGAATTACGAAAAGGGGAAAATCATATTTTTTTAACAACCGATGGGTTAATTGAGTGTCCACATACTAATTTTGACAATCCTACTGAAATATTTAACACCTTCGATGGAATTTCCAATCAAAAGGGTGTTAAAAGATTGTTAGAAGGAATTCAGAAAAATAATGTACGTGATAGTACAACAATCATTTCATGGAAAGTAGCGATCAACCAATCGGCAATGTTACCTAGTGATATTTAGGAAATCTATTATTAAATTAATACCTTGTGGCAAGTTAAAAAGAATAGCATTTTCAGTAATCGAGTACTTTTCTGGAAGGTTTCACCAATTATACTTTAGTATTCAAATACAGTATGTTTAGCGCTACAAATATCCGTCCGAATAGCAAACAAAAACACTTGAAAGTTAATATCCAAGCGTTCTGTTTTTCTATATTGTCTTTTAAACTAATGCCAGTTAACTCAATAAGATATTGCCATCGAGAAACATAATGATACGAAACCGATAAGAAGCAACCAAGAACGAACAGATTGGAAGAACATCCATCGTTTTCTGATCTCCTTCCAATCAGAGGGTGGATTGTCTGCATCCCATTGTTTGATTTCCTTGTTAATAGGAACATTGTATCTAATAGTTATGAATGTTGCTAAGATGAACATTCCAGCAGTGGTAAAACGAGCTGTCAGTTCGATGCTTCCAAGTTCATTAGTAAATAATGCGAAAGACAATGTTAGAATTACACTTAGAGGCATTAATATTGGCATAATAAGTCCATATGTTTTCAGTGAACCTTGTTCGAAAAGGATATGATGCTTTTGTGGTAATTGCCGGATAATTGGATGTACTAAAGCGTAAGAAGTAAACTCAGCACAAGCAGTGAAGCCGGCTATTAACATTGTAATAAAACCTAAGAAATCCAAATTGTAACATCTCCTGAAAAATCAATTAATCATATTTTATCTTACTATACATTTGTTTGATTTCATTGTTAGAACTAAAACTCATCCATTACTAAAAAAAGAATAAAGCGTCGTCACTTTATTGTTGAAATTCATCCTTATTTTTACTTTGTTAGTTTAGGACCTTCTTTTGCCTTACTATAAGGTACCCCTCATTAGCTTCTATTGTCTTAATTATAGACTATCCCCCATTTTTCTGTACGATTTTCAATATACAAATAGGCTTCCTATGAAAAGAGAAAACCAATTTAGCTTTGTTAGGTTTTTCCGATCACAGAATAAAGGTAATTTAACTACCTATGAAGAAATGTAATGACACTACTGGAAATAGTAAATATTGGTATTGTTTTAAGAGGAGCTGTTTTTCATGCAAAAAAATGATTGTGTTTTCTGTCATCTGGATTTAGAGACTAAACAAAGAGTAATAGTAAGTAATGATCATTGTATGTTCTTGCAGTTGGAGCAATCTGAGATAAAAGGGAGCCAACTTGAAGGGGCTGGACTTATTGTTCCAAAAAAACATAGAGAAACTGCATTCGATTTGAGTCGAGAAGAATGGGATGCAACTTACACGCTTCTTATAGAAGTAAAAAAATACCTGGATGAAAAACATCAACCACAGGGCTATAACATCGGATGGAATTGTGGAGAAATACGCGGACAACATATTTTTCATTCTCATCTACATGTTATTCCAAGATATAAAGATGAAGTATTCGCTGGTAAGGGTATTAGATATCTCTTTAAAAGTACGGAGAATAAAAGAAAATCCTTTTTTTCTAAGCGAAAATCTTTCTATGAAAAAGAGGAATAAAAATATGAGTCTTAACAACAAACAAAGAAAAATTCAACATATTTATAGAAAAACTAAGAACCAACAAAAAGAAAACAAAGAGAGTATAGTGGGTACTATTATTTTCTCTATTTTTTGGATAGTTGTATTTATCATTTGGGCAATAAGAGGAGATATATAAGGCTTACTAACAATCACGCACTATTTTGTCTCAAATCATAAGTAACTCACTTTCTAAAAGAAAATGAATAAGATATTGTTTTTATAAAACTAGGAGGAAGATATATGCTATACGATTTACCAGGAGAAGCAAATATGTCACAAATAGTTGGTATATTATATTCAACTGTAAAGGAAAATAGTCAACGGCTACAATCTATTACGGCTGGCATGTCGCAAGAAGAAGTAGATTACAAGGGTCCAAATAACAAATATAATAGTACAGCTCAGTTAATAAAACATATCATGTATGTTGACCTTAATTGGGTTTATAGAATAAAAGAAAAACCACTCCCGGATTCGTTAAAAGAACAGTATGGTCCAATGATCGATGAAAATGATCGACTTCCAATGGTTAAGGGGATAGCTTTGAACACACTTATGGATCAGTATGAAGGTGTATTAAAAACATTGAAAGATACATGTATACATTTGACAGATGCTGACTTAGATAAGGTTGTCACTTTTGGTCATGAGAATGAAAAGAAAGCAACCATTCGATGGGGCCTTTGGCATATGGCTGACCATAATCGTTATCATCAAGCACATATCAATCAGCTTAGAAAGTGGTATAAAGAAAGTCTTTAACAAAAATTTGAACATTCATGTGATTGGTATACACAGGGGGAAAGTATTTGAAACGTATTTTGTATAAGTCTTTAGCTTACTTTTTAGGATTCTTTATCTGTAATTTAATAATAAATGCAATTTTTAAACCATCTCTGAATGTACTAACAGCGTTTTCTGTTGCGTTGGGAACTTCTGTAGGCATTGCTTTCGTTGAACATTACATAACCAAGAGGAACTCCGGAAAATGAACCGGGGCTTCTTTTCATTGGTCCTAAAACATTGCTGCATATTTTGTCATATGCCGCACCCAATAAGAGTGTATAATAAAATGAGAACTATATTCACTTAGTTGATTGTCTCTTATGGGAGGGATAACGATGAAATCGGGAGAGTTGTATCGAACACTGATTGTGGATGATGAGAAGTTAATTAGACAAGGGATCAAGCATTATATAAATTGGGAGCAAGATGGTTTTCAAGTTATTGGTGAAGCATCAAATGGCCAGGAGGCTCTTGAATTAATTGAGCAAACAAATCCACATATTATTTTAACTGATATTGTTATGCCGATCATGGACGGAGAAGAGTTAACAAGGATTGTGAAGGAGAAATATTCACATATTCAAATCATTATTTTAAGCAGCTTTGGGGAGTTTGATTATGTTCGATCAACATTCCAGCATGGAGCTGTAGACTATATGTTAAAGCCAAAGCTAGATGCTGAGGGGTTGCTACAGGTATTAAAAACAGCGGTAAGCAAAATACCTGCTACACCTGAATCTCAAAAGAGTAAAGATCATTCGATTTCAGTCACTTACCTAATTGATCGGTTAATGTCAGGCTATCAAGAAGATCTTGATGAAGAGTTGGTATCAGGGATTTTTCCGAATTCCACATTTTATTTAATGGCAGTAAATGTATGTGATAGGGAAGAAGGATTTGAGCAGTCAATAAAGGAGAAGCTTGCATCATTTTTTGATGATGTGTTAAAGGATGTTGTGCATTATTGTTTTAATGGTGAGCAGAACGACATTGTTTTTCTAATGAATATGGAGAAAAACCATTTTACAAAGATGCTTGAGCTTGTTAAAGCTGAAGCTGATTCTGAGATTGGAGCTTGTTTTGCGGTAAGTAAAGGATTCATTGACTTCTCTGAGATCGCTCATGTCTATAAAGAAGGAATAAAAAAGATGTTGAACTACCGTTTTTATTTTCCGGAGGTAACTGTATTGACTGAAGAAGAGATACCTGCGGAATCTACCAAAACCTCATCGTTTAATTTGGACTGGTTTACGAATGAACTGAAGCATGAACGGTTTGAGCTTGCATTTGATTATTTGCAAACATATGTAAAAGAGCTATTAACAAGTTTTACTACGAATATTTTTGAATACAAGTCTTTCTATGAAAATATGATTTTTACAATAACAGTTCTGCTCAATAATATGGATTATGAAGTGGAGGAGTTGGAAAACGGTAAATTCCAATACTTTAACTCAATAGATGAAGCAACATCAGCTAGAGAGGTTGTGGAATTGTTCCATCAATTTTTAGCAGAGGTCAATAAAATTGTCTATGCAAAAGGCAGTCATTCGTCTAAGTCAAATATGAAAATGATTTTGGAATATATTCAGGAACATTATGCAGAGCCGCTTACACTTACAGGTGTAGCAAACCATTTTCATTTTAATCCGACCTATCTATCAAGCTATTTTTCTTCAAATAATAATGAAGGATTTAATGAATATTTAAATAAAGTGCGAATTGAGGAAGCAAGTAAGCTGTTAATTAATGATACGTTACCAATTGCAGAAATAGGCGGAAAAGTTGGATACTCAGATCATAGCTATTTTTGCAAAGTGTTTAAAAAGTTAAAGGGAGTATCTCCTAGTCAATATAGAAGAAAACAATATATGAAATAGGAGATGTGAAGAGGTGAAGGTACTTCATAATCATTTCAAACATAATGGGTTATTTTTTATCATGTTTATTGTAACCGTTATCACGATTGTATCTGTTTCTATCATCATTACATGGACGACATTTAAGATGTCCGAGAAATTTTTTATCGATAAGTTTAGTATTACAAATGCAAAAGTGATGGACCAGGTGAAGGAGAACTTAGAGGCGTTTCATTATGCCATTGTAATTGCATCAAACAATATTTCACAAAGCGGTACGATCAAAAGTATTCTTACGGATGAACAAACAAATAGGCAGGAAATGAGATCCATTTATGATATGAGCCAGCAGATCAATCGGATTAATTCCCCGATGGAAACGTATGAAGTTGAAATTATGATTACAGGGAAAAATGGCTTTAATTATGCAACAGGCCGTACGTATTGGCCTATTACATTTGAAACCTTAAGATCAACGGAGCTGACTGAAAATACGTTAAAAGATCCGAATCGATTGATTTATCAATTTGGTCAGAAGGAAAACAACGTGGACGATCATTTTATTGTGATTTCCAAAGCATTGCAAGACCGTATTTCAAGGAACATATATGGTGCCCTGTATTTTGTTATTCAAGAAAGTGAATTTAAATCATTTTATAACAGTTTTACGAGCGCGGGGAATGATGTGTTTGTATTAAATAAATCCGGTTATATCGTTTCCAGTAATCAAACCTCTAACATAGGTAATAAAGCGGACGAGCTTATAACCTATTTAAAATCAAATGAAGATGTAACAAATCATTATGAAATTGGAGAAATAAAAGGAGAAGATCATATTATTTTTACGAAATATCTTCCTTCGATGGATTTGTATTTTGTTAATGTGATTGATAAGAAAACAGCCATAGGCGGTTTATTTAATAAGAAGCAAATTGTTTTGTTATCAGTTGGGATTGTATTGGTCGCGCTAGTTATTGTTTTTCTTGTCACCAGGAGAGTGACGAATTCTTTATCAACGTTAGTAAGGCAAATTGAAAATACCTCCAGGCACAACTTTGTTTCATATGTTTCAGTAACAGGCACATATGAAACAAGACAAATCGGGTTGGCTTATAATTCGATGTTGGATGAATTACAGGAGTACTTGGAGAAACTTGTGCAATATCAGAAGGAAAAGCGCCATGCTGAACTTGCTGCCTTACAGCAACAAATTAATCCCCATTTCTTATATAATACCCTCACTTCCATCAAATTTTTGGTACAGCAAGGAGGGAAGGCAGAGGCTGAAGAGACGATTCGTTCGTTGATTACTCTGCTGCAAAACACGTTAGGAAACGGGAGTGAAACCATTACAATCAAACAAGAAGTAGATAATTTGAAAGCATATGTCTACATCAATCAAATGCGCTATGGCGATCGAATCAAAGTGAACTATTTCGTATCACCAGATTGTGAAGAGTATCAGATTCCAAAGCTTATTTTACAGCCTTTTATAGAAAATTCTTTCTTTCATGGATTTAATTCAAAAACAGAAGGCTTTATTAATCTCATGATCTGGAAGAAAGATCATACATTATTATTTGAAATAATGGACAATGGTGATGGGATGGAAATTTCGTCTGAGAATACTCTTCCTGATACAAAAAGAAAGCAACAACACTTTACAGGTATTGGTGTCCGAAATGTCCATGAGCGCTTACAGCTTATTTACGGGGGAAAATATGGTGTGGAAATTTCTAGTAAACTAGGTAAAGGAACAAGTGTGAAAATACGAATTCCGATTGATACTGATGAAAATTTTACAAATATCTAAAGAATTTACAAATTAGCTCGTTGTGAAAGCGTATACAACCTCTGAAAAAATCACAAGTTTATAAAAATATCTTCCTACAAGAAAAATCTCTTGAGATGATACGATAAGGTTGTAAGTTAGATAACGCTTACATTATATAAACTAAAGAGATGGGGGTACGTGTATGAAGAAGGTATTTGCATTATTTTTAGTTAGTCTCTTGTTATTATTAACAGCATGTTCAGGATCAAATGAACAGGCGCAAACAGAATCCGGTGATTCAAAAGATCCGAATGAATTAACGATCTGGACATGGGATCCGAATTTTAACGTAAAGGCAATGAATCTAGCAGCAGAGGCATATCAAGGTGATAATCCTGATTTTAAAATTAAGATTATCGAAAATGCCCAAGAAGATGTTGTACAAAAACTAAATACGAGCTTAAGCTCTGGAACAACAAAAGGACTACCAAATATCGTGTTAATTGAAGATTATCGGGCACAAAGTTTCTTGCAAGCATATCCTGATGCATTTCATGAGTTAACAGACGTTTTTAATACAGACGATTTTGCTTCCTATAAGCTTGGTCCAACAAGCTTGGATGGTAAAGTTTACGGTTTACCGTTTGACTCCGGTGTAACAGGTTTATATGTAAGAACGGATTATTTATCAGAAGCTGGTTACACAGTAGAAGATCTAAACAATGCTGATTGGGATAAATACATTGAAATCGGTAAAGCAGTAAAAGAAAAAACAGGGAAATTTATGTTATCTTTAGACCCTAATGATATGGGAATTGTTCGTATTATGGTTCAATCAGCAGGTTCTTGGTTTACTGAAGAAGATGGGGTTACTCCTCAATTAGCGGGAAATGAAGCACTAAAGAAATCGTTTGAAGTTTATAAAAAATTAATAGAAGCAGATATTGCCAGACCTATTTCTGACTGGAATCAATTACTGGAAGGATTTAATAGCGGTGAAGTAGCTTCAGTACCAACAGGAAACTGGATTACAGCATCTGTAAAAGCAGAAGCATCTCAATCAGGAAAATGGGCGGTTGCTCCAATTCCAAAACTTCCAGGTATGGACAGTTCTGTTAATGCATCAAACTTAGGTGGAAGTTCTTGGTATGTTCTTGATGTACCGGGAAAAGAGAAAGCTGCTGACTTCCTAGCAAAAACATTTGGATCAAATGCTGATTTCTACCAAACATTGGTCACTGAAATTGGTGCAATTGGTACCTATATCCCTGCAGCAGAGGGTGAAGCATACAAAGCAGCAGATGAATTTTTCGGTGGGCAAGCAACAGTTACAGATTTCTCAGCATGGACAGAGGAAATCCCACGTATTAACTACGGTTTACACACATACGCAATCGAGGATATTTTAGTAGTTGAAATGCAAAACTACCTTAACGGAAAAGAAGTTGATCAAGTGCTAGAAGATGCACAAGCGCAAGCTGAAGCACAACTCAAGTAATCTCTAAATAAGCCTTAGGAACTCCCCCTACTTCTTCTTAGGACAGAGTCATGAAGTTTCAGGCGAGAGCCTAAGGCTTTTTCTTAAAGAGTAAGAAAGTGTTAAGTTTTGTACTTAGTTTTGGTGTCTAGCGCAAGCGCCTAGCCACAGATCGCACATGACGTGCAAGTGCAGTCGGTGCGATAGGACGTCGCGATTTTAGACTGCCTCTAGGGTCTAGCCAATTTGGAATTGAAGGCAAAGAACGCCTTTTATTCCAAATCGTCTTATTTGCCCAAGGCTACCTAAGGCGCTTGCGCTTTTCTAATCAAATGTTAAGGAGTGACTACAGTTGATCCCAACAAAAACGACTCAGACTCAATCTGTTCCAGTGGTAAAACCAAAACGAAATATTCGCTTGAAAAATGCTGTAATCGGTTGGTCTTTTATAGCTGTTGCTACACTGATGATTGTGTTGTTTTATTTTTACCCAATGCTTCAAGCCTTACTTTTATCATTTCAATCAGGTGCCGGCACTAATTTGACTTTTATAGGTTTAGATAATTATATTCGTCTGGTTAAGGATCCTACATTTCTTACAGCAGTAAAAAATACGGTTTTTTATCTTATTATTCAAGTGCCGTTAATGATTCTATTAGCCTTGTTCATCTCGGTATTATTAAACGATAAAACCCTGAAGATGAAAGGATTCTTCCGTACAGCCATCTTTTTACCGTGTGTGACATCACTGGTAGCTTATTCTGTTGTTTTTAAATATTTATTTGGAACAGAGGGCATGATTAATTTATTCCTCATGAAAGTTTCAATAATAGACGCACCGATTCAATGGCTGACAGACCCATTCTGGGCGAAAATTGCGATCGTTATTGCGATTACTTGGCGTTGGACCGGCTATAATATGATTTTCTACTTATCAGCCTTACAAAATATTGATCATTCCATTTATGAAGCAGCAAAGATAGACGGTGCTTCATCTGTTCAACAATTCTTTAAAATTACCATTCCAATGCTAAAACCTATTATTCTTTTTACATCAATTACATCAACGATTGGGACATTACAGTTATTTGATGAAGTCATGAACATTACAAAAGGTGGACCTGGTAATGCAACGATGACGATTTCTCAGTATATTTATGATTTATCCTTTAAATACACACCAGACTTTGGGTATGCAGCAACAGTTTCTTATGCAATCGTGATTATGATCGTGATCTTCTCTATCATTCAATTCAAAGTGGCAGGTGATCGAAATGGCTAAACTGAAGCGAATTTTAAGCTATGTATTCTTAGCATTAGCAACAATCGTCTCTGTATTTCCATTCGTTTGGATGGTTGTAAGTGCAACAAACAAATCGGTTGACGTAACACAAGGAAGATTACTGCCCGGCAGTCATTTACTAGAAAACTTTCAAAATCTGTTAAATACAGTTGACCTTGTACCCGCATTAGTAAATTCGGCAAAAATTTCGATTACAACGACATTGTTATCCCTGCTTATAGCATCACTGGCTGGATACGGTTTTGAGATTTTTAAAAGTAAAGCAAAAGATGTTGTTTTTAATATTTTGCTGCTTTCGATGATGATTCCTTTTGCAGCATTAATGGTTCCGTTATTTCGAATGTTTGGTACTGTTTCTCAAACAGCACCATTCATGGGAATCGATACGCTAACTGCAGCCGTTTTGCCATCTGTCACAACAGCCTTTTTAATCTTTTTCTTTCGCCAAAGCACAAAGATGTTTCCGAAGGACATTCTTGAAGCAGGGCGTATTGACGGGCTAAGTGAAATAGGAGTGTTTTTCAGAATTTATGTACCGACAATGAAAACAACTTATGCAGCTGCTGCTATCATCACTTTCATGGGCAGCTGGAATAACTATTTATGGCCGCTCGTTGTATTACAATCACCGGAAAATCAAACAATACCATTGCTTATCTCCAACCTTGGATCAGGATATTCCCCGGACTTCGGAGTAATCATGACAGCCATCGTAATCGCAACACTACCAGCAGCTGTTATCTTCTTCATTATGCAAAAGCACTTCGTTGCCGGAATGATGGGTTCTGTGAAATAAGAATCATAATGAAAGAGCTTGTCTACACAGGCTCTTTTATTTTGGAAAAATATGAAGCTATGAAGTAAAATAGAATGAGTGATATGAAAGGGGATACATAATCATGACATACAAAGCAAATGATGGGCGTTACAAAGAAATGAAATATAATCGTGTTGGAAGATCAGGTCTACTTCTGCCGGCTATTTCACTAGGATTATGGCATAACTTCGGTGGTGTGGATTCTTTTGAAAATGGAAGAGCTATGCTGCGCAGAGCATTTGATTTAGGAATTACCCATTTTGATTTAGCCAATAATTACGGCCCTCCTCCAGGAAGCGCTGAGGAGATGTTCGGAAAGATTTTAAAAACTGACTTTGCGCCATATCGCGATGAACTCGTCATTTCAACAAAAGCCGGCTATCATATGTGGGATGGACCATATGGTGAGTGGGGATCTAAGAAATACTTGATTGCAAGTCTTGATCAAAGCTTGAAAAGAATGGGCCTTGATTATGTTGATGTTTTTTATTCACATCGACCAGACCCAAATACACCGCTTGAAGAAACAATGGGAGCTCTTGACCAAATTGTTCGTCAAGGAAAAGCTTTATATGTAGGGATCTCAAGTTATGATGCTGAACAAACAGCTGAAGCTGTGAAAATACTAAATGACCTAGGTACTCCCCTGTTAATTCATCAACCAAGCTATTCGATGTTCAATCGTTGGATAGAAAATGGATTGCAGGACGTGTTGCAGGAAAACGGGGTAGGATCCATTGCATTCTGTCCATTAGAACAAGGGCTATTAACAAATAAATACATCTCGGGAATCCCAACAGATTCAAGAGCGGCCAAAGCGAATACATTCCTTAGTGAAGAACGAGTAACAGAGGATGTCATTAGCAAAGTAAAGCAATTAAATGAAATCGCTCAAAACCGCGATCAAAACCTGGCACAAATGGCCTTAGCTTGGGTCCTGCGCGAAGGCAGAGTCACATCCGCCTTAATTGGAGCAAGCAGAGTAAGTCAAATAGAAGAAAACGTCGCAGCCCTCAATCATTTAGAATTTAGTAATGAAGAGCTTTCACAGATTGAGAGAATACTAAAGGGTTAAAGGAAATACTTGAGAAATCAGCTTAATGGGGCTGATTTCTTTTTAGTTTTTAGTTAATTAAACGTTTGTTTAAGTACATTCTCCTGAATGATCATAAAAATTGACTCTTAACGTAAGACTCCTTTTAGAACGAATATTTTAAAGAACAGTTACTATTACCAAAACTTTATAGGTTGATTGTGGCGGAAGGTGCGAGACTCCTGTGGGAGCTGCGTGGCAGGTGAGACCCCACAGCCGCGTGCGGCGAGGAGGCTCACCGCACGCCCCACGGAAAGCGAGCATCCTGGAGTCACAATCAACATGCACTATATTTATTACTATCATGACAAAGTCCTTTTTAGAAAGTAATTTACAACCGTTTTCAAAAAACGTATCATTTTTATAAATAGAAAAAATACGGGAGCGGAACAATGAAAGAATTAACCTTCAAATCTTACGAACAATTTTTGCAATTCAACGAACATAAAGCAATGGAAAAGGCCATCATGAAAGGACTTCAGGGAGTGGAATTAGAGACATTCAAACATGAATTCCAAGAAAGAGCCAAAGCGATGTGGAAAGAGTACGACTGTGATCATTGGGTACAAAAGCATGGATATGTCATTATAAACGTATGGAAAGACGGCATAGGAAAGAGAAAAATAACAAGAGGCAGACCAAAAAAACTAGACTCTGAAAAATACATACATTCTGTCCACGTAAGGTTAGATGATGAAGCATATCGTAAACTCACAAACCACTGCCATGAAAATCAAATGGATGTTTCTGAAGCAATTCGGGATCTAATTAAAACACTATAGGTTCAACAAATAGGAGATTTAACAAGTGTAATTGTTTGAATCTTCTTTTTATTTGTGAAAATATTGTGAATAAATTTAGACAAATTCCATAATTTGAAATATATCTCTTTTCTCTGATTATTTTTTGTGATACATTAATTATTGTGGTTGATAATCAATCTCAACAGGAGAAAAAGATAGAAAAAGCAAGGTTCTTTTTTTTATTATTTGATGATAATGATTATCATCTATTTAGTAATGTATAATAGGTTACTATTAATTTTATATTTGGCATAGATTCAACTTGGAATAATAATTGTTTTCAATTGTTGTGCTGAGAATAAACTTGTGATGAGGGTTTTATATGAGATTATGGATGTTAGGAATTGTAGCTATCGTCCTGTCATTTATCTCGCTATTTATCGGAGCAATTGATATAACACCGCTTGATTTACTAGATTGGGAATCAGATGAAACACAAATTTTCCTTATAAGTCGGGTACCACGATTAATTGCCATTATATTAGCAGGGGCAGGGATGAGTATTGCCGGCTTAATTATGCAGTCTTTAAGCCGAAATAAGTTTGTTTCACCAACAACTGCCGGGACATTGGATGCAGCAAAACTAGGTATTTTAATTTCAATGTTATTTTTTACGAATGTAACGTATACACAGCAAGTGATCTTTAGTTTTGCATTCGCTTTGGCAGGAACATTCGTATTTATGCAAATATTGGATCGTATTAAATTTAAAGATGTCATTTTTGTCCCATTGATTGGAATTATGTATGGAAATATTTTGTCTTCCATTACAACATTCTTAGGATATGAAGCTGATCTTTTGCAAAATATCTCTTCATGGCTTATGGGCAGTTTCACGTTAGTTATTGCCGGCCGATATGAGCTTTTATATGTTAGTATTCCAGCTGTTATTCTAGCGTATCTTTATGCAAATAAGTTTACAGTCGCAGGAATGGGAGAAGATTTTGCGAAGAATCTGGGTTTAAGTTATAAGCTGGTGCTTAATACTGGCTTAATCCTTGTTGCAATAATTTCGACAACAGTAGTCCTCACAGTGGGTGTCATTCCGTTCTTAGGGCTGATTGTGCCAAATATTGTTTCTCTTTACTTGGGGGATAACTTACGTAAAACGATTCCACATACAGCTGTGTTAGGGGTTGTCTTCTTATTAATATGTGACATTCTAGGACGTATTATTATTCATCCTTATGAAATTCCAGTTAATGTAACTGTGGCAGTAATAGGCAGTGCGATCTTCTTAACAATGTTACTTAGGGGGAGAGCATATGCGAAATAGTACCAAACTGATAATACTAGCAGTGATTGCAATTGCATGTATTTTGCTTTATGGCTTTTATGATATAAAAGGCGGCTTTGATTATGCCTTTCCAAAGCGTATGCTTCGAGTTTCAGCAATGATTGTTACAGGAATTGCCATTGCGTATTCAACGGTTGTGTTTCAGACCATTACACATAATCGAATTCTAACACCTTCTGTTATGGGACTTGATTCTATGTATCAAGTTGTACAAACATTAATCTACTTTTTTGCAGGTTCGATGTCTGTTTGGGTGTTAAATAAATACTTAAACTTTGGTGCTGCGATTTTGGCGATGGTTGTTTTTGCCTTAGTTTTATATCGATTTTTGTTTAGAGCAGATAAGCATCCGATTTATTTCCTTCTATTAATAGGGATGATTATAGGCACACTTCTGGGAAGTTTTGTCACATTCCTGCAAGTATTGATTGATCCAGTTGAATATTTAAGTCTTCAAAGCCGTTTGTTTGCGACCTTTACGAACGTAAAAGCGGAGTTACTATTTATTTCAATTGGTATCCTGTTCTTTGCATTCCTTTATGGTTATTTTATTATGGGGAAACTGGATGTCATGTCACTTGGGCGTGAAAATGCAATGAATCTTGGGATTAACTATGACGGTATGGTCATGAAGATCTTAATATTATCGTCCGTATTAATAGCCACATCGACAGCGCTTGTTGGACCTATTACATTTTTTGGTTTAATCGTTGCTAATCTTTCTTATCAATATTTGTCGACATATAAACACTCTATCCACATATTAGGAGCTAGTTTGATTAGTATCATTGCATTGGTCGGCGGTAATTTTCTTGTGGAACATATTTTTGAGTTGCGTACAACATTAAGTGTCATTATTAACTTTATCGGCGGTATTTACTTTATTTATCTATTACTTAAAGAAAGTAGGGCAGCAGGATGATTGAAATCAAAGGATTAACAAAGCAATTTGGTAAAAAACCTGTTGTAGAAGATGTTACTGTCACGATCGAGCCGGGGACTATTACATCGTTTATTGGGCCGAATGGTGCTGGTAAGTCAACACTTCTTTCTATGGTGAGCCGTTTATTAGAGGCAGATACAGGTGAAGTATTACTCGATCAAAATAATGTGAAAAAGTGGAAGTCTTCTGAATTTGCAAAACGTGTATCCATTTTGAAACAAGCAAACTATCTTAATGTACGTTTAACGGTACGTGAGCTTGTAGCATTTGGCCGGTATCCGTATTCAAAGGGACGTCTAACATCTGAAGATGAAAAATTTGTTGATCAAGCAATCGAATATATGAATCTAGCTGAGATGCAGGACAAATTTTTAGATGAACTGTCAGGCGGTCAAAAACAGCGTGCATTTATTGCGATGGTTATTGCTCAGGATACAGATTATGTCCTGCTGGATGAGCCTTTAAATAACTTGGATATGAAGCATTCTGTGCAAATTATGAAAATTCTTCGTAAGCTAGTAGATGAACTTGGCAAAACCGTTATCATTGTTTTGCATGACATTAACTTTGCGTCTGTTTATTCAGATCGTATCGTTGCGTTAAAAAATGGCAAGCTGATGAAAAACGGACCAACTCATGAAATCATTAATTCTGATGCATTACGTGAGATATATGATATGGATATTCCGATTCAAGAACAAAATGGATGTAGAATATGTGTGTATTTTAACTCACACACGTAAAAGTTTGCCTGGAGACTGAACTTACTCCAGGCTGTATTTCAAACATATTAAAAACTCCACAACATGTTTACATTAATTTTAAAAAGATGACAAAAAGCTATTGACTTTAAAACTTTAATGAAGCATAATGATAATCGTTATCATTGATAATGATTATCATTAACAATAAATAAATACACTAGAGGGAGAGAAAGAAAAATGAATAAAAGAAATTTATTTATCGCGTTGTTAGCAGCTATGATGTTATTGCTTGCTGCATGTGGATCTAATGAAGAGGCTTCAACAGATGAATCAACAGAAAAAGAAACAACTGCAGCTGAAGGTCAAGCAGAAGAAACAACTGGAGCAGAATCTGAAGGTCCTGCATACCCAATGACTGTATCTCCAACAGTTGCTTCAGTTGAAGGTGAAGAAGCAGCAATTAATTTTGAAGATGTTGAATTTGATAAAATGCCAGAAAAAATTGCGGTATTCGATTATGGTTTCTTAGATACATTAGATGCATTAGGTGTTGAAGGAATTGAAGGTGTAGCGCAAGATACAAGCCTACCAGCACATCTTGAAAAATATGCTTCTGATGAGTATACAAATGTGGGTGGTTTAAAAGAACCTTTACTAGAAGATCTTGCTGAGATGGCTCCTGATGTAATCTTCATCTCAGGCCGTCAGTCAGCATTCTATGAAGAATTAAAAGAAATCGCTCCTGTTGTGTTTATAGGTACTTCTGAGACTGACTACTGGAACACATTCTTATCCTCAGTAGATTTAGCAGCAAAGATGTTTGGTAAAGAAGCAGAAGCTGAAGAATACGTTGGAAAAATTAATTCAGCACAAGAAGAAATCAAAGCTTTAGCCGGAAACTATGAAACATCTTTAGTAACAATGTACAATGAAGGTAATTTGTCAGGTTTCTCAACAAACTCTCGCTATGGTTACATTTATGACGTTTATGGATTCAAGCCAGTCACAGAAGATATCGAATCTTCTTCCCACGGTTCTAATTTCGGTTTCGAAGCAATCTTAGAATTCAATCCACAAGTGCTATTTGTTATTGACCGTACAGCAGCTGTTGGAGGGGATTCTAAAATTGACACTGATATGGAAAATGACATCATTAAGAAAACAGAAGCTTATAAAAATGAAAAAATCGTATACTTAGATGGTCCACTTTGGTACCTAGGTGGTGGCGGTTTACAAGCTGAACTTGCAAAAATTGAAGAAGTATTAGCTGAATTAAAATAAACTTTAATATGTTAAAAGACTGCCTTAAAAGTTAGTGAAAACTTACTTAAGGCAGTCTTTTTTCTTCCTAGCAATTCAAATTATATTTTTTTACCTGATTAGTAATGTTGGTTGCTAGCAACTCTATAAAAAACGATAGTGGATCGGACTACTTTCCACAAACAAGCCGAACTTTTGTTCCACCATATTATCCCATATGGTATAATATGAAAAAACGCTTGGAGTGGTTTCTATTTTTAAGCTAGAGGAAATATTCAAAGGTAAAAGCTCCTCTTTTTTAGAAAAAGAAGAGCGAAGATTAATAGAATTATATAGCCTTAATTTGATCCATACTCCAAATGAACAATCTTTTGATCGTATTACAGAATTGGCCAGTCGCATTTTCCAAGCGCCAATCTCTCTTATCTCATTACTTACAGAGGATAAACAATGGTTTAAATCATGTGTAGGTCTGACCGGAGAGCTATTATCCGAAAGATCAACAAACCGGGATGAGTCAATCTGTCAGCATGTATTACTTGATGGAGATCCACTAGTCATTGAAGATACACATCTCGATGAGAGATTTAAACATAATCCTTTAGTTATACAACATCATATTCGCTTTTACGCAGGAGCGCCGATCATAACAAAAAATCATCATATCATAGGTACTCTTTGTATTATTGATGTGAAGCCGCGCACTTTTACTCAGGATGAATTACAAACATTAGTTGACTTAAGCAAGTGGGTCAACACCGAAATAGAACTCAGGGCAGATTTACTTGAAAGAACGATGAATGAACAATCGATTCGTACTCTATATGAAGTAACGAGCAATAATTGTTTAACTTTTCATGAGAAATTAAAGAGACTGCTCAAAATTGGATGTGAACGCTTTCGTTTGGCGGACGGAAATATTTCGAAGATCACCGGAGACGTTTATGAAATTATCCAAACATGGAGTATGTCATCAAATTTTAGAAAAACCGGTGATATACTTCCACTTCATCAAACTTGTGCGGGAAAAGTTATCGAGAGGCTTGAGCCTGTTCATATAAAACAATCAGCTTTAGAAACAGAATCAACTATGATAAATGAATATGTTGGTGCACCTATATTTGTAAATAACGCATTTTATGGAACATTTTGCTTTTTCTCTACAGATCAAATATATCGAACGATTACCAACTCTGATCTTGAGTTTTTACAACTAATGACACAGTGGGTTGGCTATGAAATCGAACGAATACTGGTTCATACAGAATTGAGTGAGAGCCAGGAACGGTTTCAGCAAATCGCAAACAATATAAAGGATGCATTTTGGATATTTGATGTTGAGGAAAACCGGCTAGTGTATATGAGTTCAGCTTGGGAAGGGATTACCGGAAGACCATGTGAGCAATTTATAGAAGACAATACCTTATGGGATAATATTATGCTTCCTGAAGATCGCGATGAAACAATGGAGCAATTCCAAAACGTTGGGAAGAATAAAGAATTTGAATATAGACTCACACATACGGATGGTACAATTCGCTGGGTCCGGAATCGAATCGTACCTGTCTTCAATAAAGATGGTGACTTATATCGAGTGGTTGGGGTAGCCGCTGATATAACTGATGCCAAATTAAATCAAGACTTAATAAGAAAATCGGATAAACTCGCCGCTGTTAGCCAGCTTGCTGCTAGTATCGCCCATGAAATACGGAATCCATTGACAAGTGTTAAGGGCTTTATACAGTTAAAGCATAATGAAAGTTGTTCATTTAAAGAGCTTATTTTATCAGAGCTCGGGCAAATAGAGGATTTTATCAATGAAATATTGATTCTAGCTAATTCTCATCTCGGTATCCAACTGAATCACCATAATGTGATTGACATTATGTCTGAAGTTTTACATGCCAATAAGGAAGTGAGTCAACTATTTCATATTACATTTGAATATGATCCTAGAGCGAATGTGGAAATTATCTGTGACGAGAATCAATTAAAACTGGTCTTCCAGAATATCCTTAGTAATGCAATTGAATCAATGTCAAATGGCGGTACCATTCATATCGGGATTGGAATGGAAAATGAAGAATATATTTATATTCATGTAAAAGATCACGGTATTGGAATAGCACAGGAAAGGATTGCTAAGCTAGGTGAACCCTATTACTCCAATAAAGAAAAAGGAAGCGGATTGGGCCTAATGATTAGTTATAAAATTATTGAAAATCATAAAGGGAAAATCCTTTTCACTAGTGAACTTGAAAAAGGAACAACAGTGAAAATCATCCTTCCGATTGAACACCAAGCATAATAATCATCTGAAAGGAGCGAGTAAGTCGCTCCTTTTTGTCTACTCTTGGAATAGCAATATTGAAAATAATGGTTTTATTTAAGAAATAAGAACTAGTTATTAGTTTTAACTCCAAATGATAACTGATATCATAAAATTATCCCATTATTGTGTTCGCTATAAAATTATTCAGGTGAAATAGATCATCTACTAAATGAATCTAAATGAATTTTTTTCCTATTTTGCTAACAGGAAATTACTAGCATTTGTCGAATGTTTTTATTGGCAATGTTTAAGGGAGGATATTAGATGTTACATGCACAAGGCGGACGAATGGAAATGAATCATACGAAATCCGCAACTGAAGTTCCCTATGTGGTTGGAATCGGCGCCTCAGCTGGAGGACTTGAAGCAATCGAACAATTTTTCCAAAATATGAATCCTTTTATTGAAGCAGCATTCGTTGTTGTCCAACACTTATCATCGAAATACAAAAGCTATATGCCGGAATTACTTGCGAAATCTACCAGCATGAAAATTATTACAGCTGAAGAAGGCCTTCGGCTTACAGAAAAGACTGTCTTTTTATGTCCACCAAACCATTACATAACGATCAATGAACAAGGGTTTATTCATTTGGAAAAATATGATGACAAACAACCTGTTCACTATCCCATCGATATCTTTTTATCTTCACTCGCAACTTATGCTGACACAAAAGCAATTGGTGTTATTTTATCAGGAAAAGGAACAGATGGGACAAAAGGGCTTAACGATATACGGGCAAAAAGTGGACTTTGTCTAATTCAAGATGGAACAGCAAAATTTATGGACATGCCTGAAAGTGCAATGAAGTCAGGGGCAGGGGATTACATATTGGCTCCAAAAGCAATGCCGAAACGAATTAGTGATTATATCGCAACAAAGCCAATTGATTATACAGATAATGCGTTAAAACAAGTGTTAATGATGATACATAAAAAAAGTGGAATTGATTTTTCCATGTATAAAAAGAATACGGTGTTAAGAAGAATTGAACGTCGTATGAGTCTGATTGAGGTGGAATTACCGACTCTAGAGGCTTATAAAAACTATTTATTAGAAAACCCTTTGGAAATCCGTTATTTACAAGAAGATTTACTCATTGGGGTCACTCACTTTTTCAGAGATACCGAGGCATTCAACTATTTGCAGCAATCTCTTATTCCTAAAATGATAGATGAGAATATACATAGAGGAAGAAATAAAATAAGAATATGGGTAGCAGGCTGCTCATTAGGTCAGGAAGCGTATTCTCTGGCGATTCTCTTTCATGACGAAATTGAAAAACGAGGATGTGATATGGATCTTCAGATTTTCGCCACAGATATTGACCGTGATTCAGTGAAATTTGCTAGTCAAGGCTGCTATTCAGAGCAAATTGTTTCAATGATTCCAAAACATCTGTTAGTGAAATACTTTGATAAAGATGGAAGTGATTATCAAGTAAAAAGGGAAATCAGGCATAAAATTGTCTTTGCTCCTCATAACATGACAAAGGATTCACCGTTTGTCAATTTAGATATGGTGAGCTGTCGAAATGTCATGATTTACTTTCAAACCGAGCTTCAGCAAAAAGTATTGTCTCTTTTTCATTTTGCATTAAAAGAGAAAGGATATTTATTTTTAGGACCAAGTGAAACAATCGGCAAGCTATCAACTTTGTTTACTGCAGTGCATCATAAATGGAAGATTTTCAGCAATGAGGTATCAGATAGCCAGCATGTCTCTCAAGCATTTCTTACTCCTAAAGAATCACTTAAAGAACAAGGGAAGGACAGAAGAAATTTGGAGCATCTTCGTGAATTGAATCGATTTCAACACCCGGATGAGTTATATGTTTCATTAATGGATGAAATATTGCCTCCGTGTATTGTTGTTAATGAGCATAATGAGGTTTTATTAGTCTCCGGGAATGCAGGAGAGTATTTGAATCTGCCAAAAGGGAAAGTGAATTATAATATTTTTAATATGGTTCCTACGAATTTATCAGTGGCAATTGGAACAGCGATTAAAAAGGCAAGAGAGGAACTTAAAGAAATTAAGTATAAAAACCTTCTTATTAATCAAAATGAGAATAAACAGGTAAAGCTTATCGTAAAGCCTTTAGAGAGAGCAGGAAAAGGATATGTATCGCTGTTTTTAGAAGCGCATAAGCCGGATTCTTCAACTGAATTTAAGGCGGATTCTATAATATTTGATCATGACTCAGCCTATAATCAAAGAATCTTTGACCTGGAGCAGGAACTTTTTTATACAAAACAAAGTCTGCAAACAACGATAGAAGAGCTTGAAACATCGAATGAGGAGCTGCAGTCTACAAATGAAGAATTAATTGCTGCAAATGAAGAATTGCAAAGCACGAATGAAGAAATGCAGTCTGTAAATGAAGAGTTAATAACCGTAAATACCGAGTATGAAAAGAAAATCAAAGAGTTAACTAACTTAAATAATGATATGGACAACCTCCTCATTAATACGAATATCGCCACGATTTTCTTAAATAAAAACCTTGATATTAAGCTCTATACACCTGAAGCTATGAAAATATTTCATCTCATAGAGCGTGATATAGGAAGGCCGATTTATCACATTTCACATCGTCTTGATTATGATCTGATTCTACAGGATATCGAGGAAGTGTTATTAACAACAAAATCGATTATCAAGGAATTGCCATCAAAGGACGGAAAGTGGTACAGCGTTAAAATCATGCCATATCGAACAGGTGAAAACTTAATCGATGGTATTGTGATTACATTTATTGATATTTCAAATATTAAAAAGGTTAATCGCGAGTTGCAATTGAGTATGCAAGCAATTGAGCTTGGACCTGCATATACGGCATTTACCGATTTTCAAGGTAAAATTGAATATGCAAACAGTAAGTTTGCGGAACAACTGGGCATAGATGTGCACCAAATCATTGGCCGTAAAATAAAAGATATTTATTCTAAATACTATCAAGAAAGTGAATTTGAACAGTATTGGAAAAAAGTTCGTGCCGGTGAGACATGGACGGGCGAGCTGTCTTATAAAGGGAAAGACGGGAAGGAGAAATGGGAACATTTATCTCTAATTCCTGTTGAAAATGTAGAAAATGATGTTGTCCAAATCTTACTTGTTGGTGAGGATATTACAAGCAGAAAAAGTTCAGAACAAATGCTGATTAAATCTGAAATGCTTTCTGGAATTGGTCAGCTGGCAGCAGGAATTGCACATGAAATTCGAAATCCGTTAACTTCTTTACGAGGATTTCTTCAATTAATGATCCAAACGAATACATATAGTAAGGAATATGCGGAAGTGATGATGACGGAATTTATCAGGCTTGAAGAAATCATCAATGAATTCCTTGTACTTTCGAGAAAGAAAACAGCTGAATTTAAAGATGTCAATATAAATAAAATTATTCAAGATATATCAAAGATCTGGGAAACACAGGCGATCCTTAATAATGTGACGATTGAAACCTCCATTGACCCAATGAGTTTTACTGTTAAAGGGATTGAAAATGAACTAAAGCAGGTGTTTATCAATATTGTAAAAAATGGAATAGAGGCAATGGAAGGACGTACAGGCCAGCTCAAAATAGAAGCAAAGAAACTCGAAGATGATCGAGTACTTCTGCGATTTGAGGATCAAGGAAAAGGCATACCTAAGGAGCAGCTTGAAAAAATGGGTGAACCATTTTTTACAACAAAAGAAAAAGGAACAGGTTTAGGGTTAATGGTAAGCTTTAAAATTATTGAAAGTCATAATGGTAAGCTCATTTTTACAAGTGAACCGGATAAAGGAACGACAGTTGAAATTACGTTACCTTTATCTCATTAGTCAAAGCGGTCGAGAAGAGGCAGTAGTGTAATATAAAAATCAATGGAAGAGCGAAGTTCATTAAGCTCATCAACAATAACCTCATAGTGGGCACTTTTCCCACTCTCGATAATATCAGGTCGAAGAAGGCTTAATAAATCTTGAATTTTTTCTAATTTTCCTGGAAGTTGCTTCATGTGGTCGGAAGAACTAATTAAATTATATAGATCTGAATCTGTTAAAAATGGTTGAAACAATGAAATAATTTCTTTCCTTTGATGCTGCTCCATCCTGTCCTTGTCAGTCACAATCAATTGCTCTCGAAGCAAATGAACTTGGTGGCTGACTTTTTTTAGTTTCTCTTTAAGAGGGATACAAACAACATATAAATAACCTTCACGATTCTGGGTTACATATATTTCAAAAAGCTCCAACTCATTTTCTGCTGTCATGATATTTGCTTCAAATTTTTGCTTTTCTTTCGTTGATAAAAAATAATGTACTTTGTTTTTACTATCATCATCTACTATATCCAGGAAGTTTTTTCTTTTAGAAAAAAGTGTTATAGAAATAGATGAACGATCTAGTATGTTAAGTTCGGTATCAAGAATAAAAACAGGAACGGGAATATTCTCTAGAGCAAACATATTGTCCTCCATAGTTTAAAAAGATTATCGTAATGAGTGAGCAGCTTCATTTGTAATGTATCGCCAAGTAAAACAGTTGAGCAAGCTTTCTGGATAGATCATTCATAAAAGCTAGTCCCCTTCTTGTTTCATCTCCATTTATTATACTTATCTATGAAAATAACTGCATCTATTAATATGATGACGCTATCCCATTCTTCTATTCCCTAAAAATCTATTAATTAAACGTTTGTTTAACTATATTTTGAGTGTATTTACAAAAAATTAACAAAAAACAGGTATGAATCTAGCAACTTATTCCATAAAGAAAAATTCTTCTGTGCTATAATATGTGTATGAAATTAACAGAAAGCGTGGATGGTTCATGAAGAAGCTTTCCTATTTATTCATTATTGTAGGACTTTGTATTGTAGGCTATGCCGTTTGGGAAATTGTTGATACAAAAATGCAAACATCCAATTCCTTAGCAGAAGCCCAAGCCATTGTTACATCGCCGCCGGATAAAGAAGTCTATAAGGAAGAGGACGGTACATTTAAACCGCCAATAGGTGAAGCTGTTGGTATTTTACATATACCAAGATTAGAGGCAGACCTCCCAATTGTGGAAGGAACCGATCCTGATGATCTTGAAAAAGGTGTTGGTCACTATAAAGGCAGCTATTACCCTGACGAAAATGGACAAATCGTCTTATCCGGTCACAGAGATACGGTGTTTCGGAAAGCAGGGGAGCTGGAACTCGGTGATTCATTAGAAGTCAAACTGCCTTATGGAGATTTTGAATATGAAATCATTGATACAAAGATCGTAGAAGCTGACGATCGTAGTATTATTACCCTCCAAAATGAGAAGGAAGAGCTTATATTAACAACCTGCTATCCTTTTAGCTATGTGGGAAATGCTCCACAAAGGTATATTATTTATGCGAAAAAGAAAGATGTTTAAATATAACAAACAATCCAGCTCCTTTAAAAGCTGGATTGTCTGCTTTGTATAATCGAGAGGATATCTGCCGGTATGCTGGCTTCGACTTCAATTTTTTCATGTGTTAGAGGGTGTGAAAGAGTAATCTTCTTTGCGTGTAATGCCTGTCTTTTGATAAGGTCCTTACTTCCGCCGTATAAAGTATCACCGATAATAGGGTGGTTCATGGAACTTAAGTGAACACGAATTTGGTGTGTTCGTCCTGTTTCTAATTGTACTGACAAAAGCGACAGATTTGTTTTGGGATTAAATGTTTCAACCTTGTAATGAGTAATGGCTTTTTGACCATTTGGCGAAACTCTTCTACGTGTTGCATGATGTCGATCCCGACCGATTGGCTTATCAATACTTCCATTTGTTTTGGAGAGGTTACCTTTTACAATCGCAAGGTATGTTCTTTTGATTTTTTTCACTTGTAAATCCTGATCTAAAATGGTTTGGGCCAGATCGTGCTTTGCAAATATGATGGCACCGGAAGTATCACGATCAAGGCGGTGAATATGTCGTACACGAATTTGCCAACCGTTAAGCTGGTAATAAAAAGCAATCGCATTTGCCAGTGTTCCTGTTTGGTTTAGTTCGTTCGGATGTGTATCCATACCTGCCGGTTTATTGACAATGATTAAATGATCATCTTCGTAAAGGATATTTATTGAGACATTTTCAGGTAATACTCCGTATTCTTCTTTTTTAAATAAATGAAGATATAGCCGATCATTTTGTTCCAGTTTATGGTTAACATCTGCATTGTTTTGATTTTTTTTGATAGCTGCTGATTGATTCCATCTTTGGATAAGCGCTTTAGAGGCGCCGAGTTTGTTGGATAATATGGAAAAAACAGTGGCATTTGCCCAATCCTTTGGAATCGTAATCTCAAGCCATTCACCAACACGTTTCAATGGTATATCATTCCTTGCTGAATTTATATTTTGTTACGCTGTAATAGCAAACCTTTCGGAAACAGCTATATTAAAACAGTATACAAAACATCGAATGGATGTACAATCTAGTTCCGGTAACACTTTCCTCTGCAATCTTGAAATGTCCTGTGTTATGCTTAATGCAGTGAAACAGATGAAAGAGAAAGGTGATAAAATGAAGGTTGTTGTGGCATCGACAAACGAACAGGAACATCATATTTCTGAGTTAGTTGATCAATTGTACACAGAGATATTCCCGAAATTTTTCCCGGATGAAAAAATTGTAGAATTAAAGAAACTTAACGTGCTTCAGCCACAGGCTTCTGACCAAATCTATAATGCAACATTAAAGGATGCATTTCAAATAATCTCTAGTCTCCAAGCTTTAATAGCTGTACTCGATTTACTACATGAGAACAAACATGAAAATGAGTATAAAGAAATGTTCGAGCGTAATACGCAAAACTTAAATGATTACGGTTATTTCTTTCCTTTAACATTTTCCGAGTTTAAAGAAGCTGATTGTCAAAAAGGGCAATTTAGTCAGTTTATCAGACCGGCTAATCAATATATGATCTAACTAAAACGGACAGTTCATTATGAACTGTCCTCTTTGTTTTCGTCTAGGAAATTATAAAATTCTTGAACTGTGGATAAGTGCGCGACATCCAGCTCCAGCGCCTAGCCCCTCGAGGTCATAAGGCAATTTGGAATTGAAGGCAAAGAACGCCTTCTATTCCAAATCGCCTTATGCTTGTCGGGGCTGACCAAGGCGCTTGCGCTATTCTTATTCAGCTGTCCACTCATTTAATAAAGTACGGAGAGCTTCTTCATCAGTATTGCCGCCTTCTGCACGTGCAACTTCTTTTCCGTCTTGGAAATGAACAAGGGTTGGTGTACCTGTAATGCCATATTGGTTCCAAGCATCTTCATATTCCAATAAATTGAATTGATCAATTTCGACACCTAAATCATCAGCAACAGGCATTAATACAGGTGTTGTTGCTTTACAATGAGAACATTCCGGGCTGAAGAAATAAACAATTGCATCTTCTTTGTTATCAAGCTTTGATTCGAGTTCATCAGGAAGAATGATGTTTTGGTAATTAGGATCGTCAAGCTGATCAATTGTAGCTGGTTTAAGATCACTTTTACCATATACATTTCCTTCAGCTTGCTGTTTGTTTTGGTAAGATGTTACAAAGGCTAGTCCACCAAAAAGGATAAGAATAATGGCTCCGAAAATGAGTAGTTTTTTCATCTTACTTACCTGCTTTCTTTAAAATTAAAAGACTTGTGATAAAAACAATTGAAAATCCGACTAACGCTAAAAATGGAATAGTAATAAATCCTAACCAATTTATGTATTCCCCTGTACATGGCACAATTCCACAGGAGACGGAATTTTCTCCTAAGAAATCTATCTTTTGCACACCATAATGATAAATTGAAATACATCCACCAATCGCAGATAAAACTAGTGTATAAAAGGCGATTTTATAGTCCTTTTTAAAGACACCAATTCCCAGGATGATGACAAGAGGATACATGAAGATCCGTTGATACCAGCAGAGGTCACAAGGTGTATATTGAAGAACTTCCGAAAAATAAAGGCTTCCTAGTGTGGAGATAAATGCCGCAACCCAACCGATTGAAAGTAAATTCTCCAGTTTTTTTTCATTTGAACTTGACATAACATCCCTCATTTATCTTTGTAGATACTTCTAAATTATAATCGCAAGCGTTTTTACTTGTAAAAGAATACATATTAAAATTCAAATGTTTTTGAACATTTTTTGAAAATTGGAAATTTATTGGTGGCTATTTTGAGAATGACTGTTTTCTCAAACTGTTTGAGAAATGTCCGTTCCATTCGCTCCAGACACAAGATTCGCCTTCGGGGTCTCAGCCTTTCCTTTACTTCCCGCAGGAGTCAAGTGTCCTCCGCTCCATTACACTCTCTCATTTTAAACTAGTTTTAAGCCCAATAATTATTTTGGAAAAAGTATAAGGGTTCTTAATAAAATCATAAATAAAGTACTTAATTAACCATCACAACTCTTACGAGTATTTATGGTTTTAAACTTTAATTTATTTTTGTAACGACAACGTTCATCTATCCCCAAAAAATTTTTCTAATTATAAAGGGACGTTCCCTTTCTCATACTATATTTGAAAGGGGAGGATGATCTTGAATACGATTCAAGAATGTATGACAACAAGTGTAGCAACTGTTTCTTCTTCACAATCGATTAAAGAGGCAGCAGAGATGATGAGTCAAAATAATGTTGGGTCTATTCCAGTTGTTGATAATGGTCAATTAAGAGGTATTATTACGGACCGTGATATCACACTTCGTTCAACAGCAGAAGGACTTGATAGCAACATCCCTGTCTCACAAGTGATGACCACAAACCTTGTTTCAGGACATACGAATATGTCAGCTGCTGAAGCTGCCAAAGTAATGGCACAGCATCAAATTCGTCGATTGCCAATTGTTGAAAACAACCAATTGGTAGGAATTGTGGCACTAGGGGACTTAGCTGTAAACCAAATGTCTGACGAAGCAGCTGGACATGCGTTAACAAATATTTCAGAACAAACAAAAACACATTAATCTTCCTTAGAGGTTTGACTCTTATGTCAAACTTCTTTTCTTATTGTTCATATACTGAGAAGAAGAGCGTTGACATCCAGCTCCGAAGCACAGGATGTGCAAGTGCAGTTTTTGCGACAGGACGTCGCGTTCTTAAACTGCCAGCGCCTAGCCCCTCTAGGGTCTAGCCACAAATGAATTGAAGACAAAGAACGTCTTCTATTCATTTGCGTCTTATTTGCCTGAGGCTGATCAAGGCACTTGCGCTTTTGTACATAAATTTGAAATATAAACAAAGTTCCTTTATATATTATACATAGAAGGACACTTTTTTAGGGGAGTTGTATTTTACATGATAAAAGCGATTATTTTTGATTTTGACGGATTAATCCTTGATACAGAAACACATGAATATGAGGTTTTATGTGAAATATTTCGTGAGCATGAATGTGAATTGCCATTAGAAGTTTGGGGAAAATTGATTGGAACTAAGTCAGATTTTAATCCTTATACATACTTGGAGGAACAAGCTAAAAGGAAAATAGACCATGCTGAACTAAAGCTAGTTGAGAAGGATCGTTTTAACAAAAGAATACAGGTAGAAAAGGCAAGACCTGGAGTGATTGAATATTTAGATGCTGCAAAAGAACTCGGTTTAAAAGTAGGGTTAGCCTCAAGTTCCAATTATGAATGGGTTTCCTCTCATTTAAGTAGACTAAACTTATTAGATCGTTTTGAATGCATTCGAACTTCCGATTATGTTGAACATGTGAAACCGGATCCTGCCTTATATTTGGAGGCTGCTAAATGCTTAGGTGTGAAGCCTGAGGAGTGTATTGCTTTTGAAGATTCGGCAAATGGTGCCCTAGCTGCGAAAAGAGCAGGGATGAAATGTGTAACAGTGCCTAATACAGTGACGAAAGGACTTGATTTTAGTGAAGTCGATCATCGCGTCGAATCAATGGCACAAATGGAGCTTAAGGAATTACTGATGTTTCTGGATAAGGGATAAAGGGTATATAAACGTATTAATTATTGTTCAAAGGAGAACCACTATGTCTGAGAAACTTGATTTAACGAAATTTGAAAAAAAGATGATCATACGCAATATCCTGGAAACTGATATTGATGCGATTATTGAACTTCAAGCAAAATGTTTTCCAGGGATGGAACCATGGAAAAGAGAGCATTTGGAAAGTCATCTTGATCATTTTCCGGAAGGTCAATTTTGTGCTGAGTTTGAAGGGATTATCATCGGTTCATGCTCAAGTCTTTTAGTGAATTTTGACGAGTATGATGATCGTCATACATGGGATGATATTACCGATAATGGATATATTACGAATCATGATCCCGATGGTTATAATATGTATGGAATCGAAGTCATGGTTCACCCTGATTATCGCCGAATGAAAATTGGTCACCGTCTATATGAAGCAAGAAAGGACTTAGCCAGAAGGCTAAATTTAAAAAGTATTATTATCGGAGGAAGAATCCCGAATTATTATAAATATGCTGATGAACTGACGGCAAGAGAATATGTGCAACAGGTTACATTACATAAAATTTATGACCCTGTTTTATCGTTTCAGCTTTTAAATGAATTTACCCTTATGAGGATTAATCCAAACTATTTATCTGATGATGTAGCTTCAAATAAATACGCAACATTGATGGAATGGAATAATGTTGATTATCAGCCGAACACAAAACGGTTTTACAAAACATCCAATCCTGTTCGCATTTGTGTTGTTCAGTATATGATGAAGCAAATTCGTTCATTTGAAGAATTCGCAAAACAAGTAGAATATTATACAAATGTAGCTTCAGATGCAGGCTCAGACTTTGCCGTTTTTCCTGAAATCTTTACAACACAGCTCATGTCATTTTTAGATGAAAAAGTTCCAAGCTTGGCTATTCAACGTTTAACTGAATTTACAGAAGAATATATTGAATTATTTACTGAGCTGGCAGTTAAGTATAATGTGAACATTATTGGTGGATCACATGTAGTAGAGGAAGAAGGGCGGATTTATAATATTGCTTACCTTTTTAGACGTGACGGAACAATTGAGAAGCAATATAAGCTCCACATAACACCGAATGAAAGAAAATGGTGGGGGATCAGCCGCGGTGACCAGGTGAAGGTGTTTAATACAGACTGTGGAAAAATCGCCATCCAAATATGCTATGATATTGAATTTCCTGAGCTGGCGCGAATTGCCACAGACAAAGGAGCAAAAATTATCTTTACTCCTTTCTGTACAGAAGACCGTCAAGGATATCTACGTGTTCGCTACTGTGCCCAGGCACGTGCTGTGGAAAATCAAATTTATACAGTTATCGCTGGAACTGTCGGAAACCTTCCGCAAACGAAAAATATGGACATTCAATATGCACAATCAGCCATCTTTGCACCATCAGATTTTGAATTTGCCAGAGACGGAGTCGTGGGAGAATGTGATCCAAATATTGAAATGGTCATCATCGGCGATGTCGACCTCGAAATCCTAAGACGCCAACGCCAATCAGGTACTGTCAATCAATTGAAAGACCGCCGGAAGGATATATATTCTATACAATATAAAAAATAATGTGTGAAGCCAACTCAAAGATTATGATATAGAGTTGGCTTTTTTTATAAGGTGGGTTTTAAGAATTTCTATTAGATAAAAACTAATTTGGTTGATTGAAGCGAGCATCCTGGAGCTTCAATCAACCTTCTATACACTTGTTACATAGCAACAAGGTAAAAGTAAAAAAAGAGGACCTCAAAAATTTTGTCGAAAAACAAATATAGTAATAAAACAAATCGACCAGCTAAATTCACATCACTCTAACCCGATAATTGTTCTAAAATAACGTCATACTATCTTCTAAAGCAAATGCGCGGAATTTGTAGAAATTCAATTATGTGGAAAGTTCTATAATATGCTAAAATTAAGATGAAATTTTAGTAAAACTCCTAGGAGGTAAAAATGAGCTGGGAACAAAGCTATCAACGTTGGAATCAAAAACAAGATTTAGATCAAGAACTGCGAACTCTTTTAACGAACTTAGAAGGAAATGAAAAGGCTTTAGAAGATTGCTTCTATAAAGAACTAGAGTTTGGAACAGGCGGGATGCGTGGTGAAATCGGGCCGGGTACCAACCGTATGAACATATATACAATTCGTAAAGCTTCTGAAGGTTTAGCAACTTACATAAATTCCTTTGGTGATGAAGCCAAAAAACGCGGAGTCGCGATTGCGTATGATTCCCGTCATAAATCACCTGAATTTGCGATGGAAGCAGCAAAAACATTAGCTTCACATGGCATTCAAACATATGTATTTGAAGAATTACGTCCAACTCCTGAGTTATCATTTGCTGTAAGACACTTACATGCATTCTCAGGTATTGTGATAACAGCCAGCCACAATCCACCTGAATATAATGGATATAAAGTATACGGCGAAGATGGCGGACAATTACCCCCAGCTGCAGCAGACACTGTGATCTCTTATGTGAATCAGGTTGAAGATGAGCTGCAAATTGAGGTTAAAGACGAGAGTGAATTAAAATCTCAAGGTTTAATCAACATGATCGGTGAAGAAATTGACCAGGCTTATACAGAAAAGCTAACAACCATTTCAGTGAATCCTTCATTATCACAAGAAGTCGATCTAAAGGTTGTATTCACACCATTACATGGTACTGCAAATAAACCGGTTCGTAGCGGTTTAGAAGCATTAGGTTATAAAAATGTAACAGTTGTAAAAGAACAAGAACTGCCTGATCCAAACTTCTCAACTGTAAAATCTCCTAACCCTGAGGAACATGATGCATTCACTCTAGCAATCCGTGATGGAAAAGAGATTGATGCGGATGTTTTAATTGGAACAGACCCAGATGCAGACAGGCTTGGTGTGGCGGTTAAAAACAATGATGGTGAATATGTTGTTTTAACAGGAAACCAAACAGGTGCATTACTTCTGAATTATCTATTATCAGAGAAAAAGGAAAAAGGAACACTTCCTGAAAATGGAGTCGTTCTAAAAACAATTGTTACATCAGAAATTGGCAGAGAGATCGCAAAATCATATGGTCTTGAAACAATTGATACATTAACAGGCTTCAAATTTATTGGTGAAAAAATCAATGAATATGAACGCACAGGACAATATCAATTCCAGTTTGGGTATGAAGAAAGCTATGGCTACCTCATCGGTGATTTTGCTCGTGATAAAGATGCTGTACAAGCAGCATTAATATCAGCTGAAGTAGCGGCTTATTATAAAAAGAAAGGTCTTACTTTGTATCAAGGCTTACTTGAAATCTTCAAAGAGTACGGCTACTACAAAGAAGGACTTCAGTCTCTTACGTTAAAAGGAAAAGAAGGGGCAGAGCAAATTCAAAGCATTCTGCAGTCATTTAGATCAAATCCTCCTACTGATGTTGCAGGTAAGAAAATTGTAGCAATTGAGGATTATAAAAGCAGTGAACGCCAAGACGTTGCGGCAGGTACAAAGGCGAAGATCGATTTACCTGGTTCAAACGTGTTGAAATACATCTTAGAGGATAATTCATGGTTCTGTGTAAGACCATCCGGAACTGAACCAAAAGCTAAGTTCTATTTTGGAGTGAAAAGTGACACACTTGAACAAAGTGAACAAGACTTATCAACTCTTGAAGCAGGCGTCATGGAAATCGTAAATGAATTAATCGCAGCATTATCGAAGTAATAACAAAAAGCGGACAAACTCATACTTGTCCGCTTTTTGCGTTCCTAAAAATACTCCAAAAGTCGTAGCAAAATTAAGTCAGAAAGAGAAGGTCGTTAAAAGAGAGTTGTTGATATAATAAAGATAAGAAGACTAGGGAGAAAAGCAAATGACTGGAACTGATAAACGGATACAAGACCTAAATACGCTCAAAATCATTGCAGAAAAGTTAAATGAAGCGACGAATATTAAAGTTATGTTAAATGATGTGTTAAAGGAACTCCTGCATGTAACAGATCTTTCAACAGGGTGGATTTTTTTAATCGATGAAAAAGGTCATTATAAGTTAGCGGCTGATCATGATTTGCCAACAGGGTTAACGTGGAAACAAAAGAAGCCAATGTGTGAAGGCGGCTGTTGGTGTGTGGATAGATATCAGGCTGGACGCTTAAAAAAGGCGATTAACATCATTTCATGTAAGCGAATTGAAGAGGCGATTGAACATAATTGGGGAGAGACGAACGGAATTACCCATCATGCAACAGTCCCACTGAGAGCTGGAAAGGAAAACTTCGGACTGCTTAATGTTGCGTCACCAAATAAAAAGCATTTTTCAGAAGAGGAACTTGCCTTATTAGAGTCTGTTGCTTTTCAAATTGGAACAGCTATAAAACGAATACAATTAGTCGAGAAGGAAAGAGCTCATGCATTAGTCAAAGAAAGAAACAGACTTGCACAGGATTTGCATGATTCAGTTAATCAGCTGTTGTTTTCGATTATGTTAACAGCAAGAGGAACAAAGGAAATGACAGATCAGGAAGATGTGAAAGAGATGCTGACATATATGCAGGAGCTTTCCCAGGAAGCATTGAATGAGATGAAGGATCTGATATGGCAGCTCCGACCACAAGGGTTGGAAGATGGTATTGCAACAGCACTTATTCACTATGGAAATGTGCTCGGATTAAACATATCTTGTGATATAGAAGGTGTTTGTACATTGCCTCAATATATTGAAGAAGAGCTATGGCGTATTGGTCAGGAGGCATTAAATAATTGCAAAAAGCATGCTGAAACAACTGAGATGAATGTCGCCCTATCAAAAAAAGATGTATATGTAAAAATGATGATAGAGGATCGTGGAAGAGGCTTTCATTATGATGAAAGTGTTGCTATTCCTTCTTTAGGGTTAAAAGGAATGAAAGAAAGAGTTGAACGTTTGAACGGGAATTTTAAGTTAGTAAGCATGCCAGGTAAAGGAACAAAGATTGATGTTGCGATTCCATTAAGTAAAGGGGGATAAATGATGGCCAAAATTAAAGTGTTAATTGCAGATGATCACCATGTTGTGCGGAGAGGCTTGCTTTTCTTTCTAAAAACACAGAAGGATATAGACATTATCGGGGAGGCAACAAACGGGAAAGAAGCTGTAAAGCTCGTTTCAGAACTAAATCCGGATGTAGTTTTAATGGACTTATCCATGCCTGAAATGGATGGAGTGATGGCTACAAAGATTATTAGGGAAACTAACACAACAGTTAAAATCATTATTTTAACAAGCTATGGTGATCAAGATCATGTCATCCCTGCATTACGTGCAGGTGCTTCCGGATACCAATTGAAGGACATAGAACCAGATGATCTTGTTCAAACAATAAGAGATGTGTTACAAGGACAAAGTAAACTTCATCCGAAGGTCACCTCACATGTTATGGCTCATTTGTCTACACCAGTGATTCAGCCCCAAACAAAACTAGACGACTTAACGAAGCGGGAAAAGGAAGTTTTAAACGAGCTGGCAAAAGGGAAAAGCAATAAAGAGATTGCAAGTGCATTATTTATCACAGAAAAAACGGTTAAGACACATATATCAAATATCCTGTCCAAATTACAGCTGTCAGATCGCACACAAGCAGCTATATATGCGGTGAAAAATGGATATGTAGAATCTTAAAAATAAAGGAGAATGAAAATGAAATTATTGATTATCAATGGGGGCCCAAGAAAATCAGGGAGAACAAAAATGGCCGCCACATACATGGCAAAGGTCTATAAGGCGGAACACTTTGATTTAAGTGAAAAGGAATTCCCACTTTTTAATGGAGAAGAAGCAGCTTCACAACATCATCATGTTCAAGAATTAAGAAAATTGGTTGTAGAGGCAGATGCTATTGTATTATTATCTCCTGAATATCATAATGCAATGAGCGGTGCACTGAAAAATGCATTAGACTTTTTAAGCAGTGAGCATTTTTCTCATAAGCCTGTTGCACTTGTAGCTGTTGCGGGTGGAGGAAAAGGCGGAATTAATGCGTTAAATAACATGAGAACGGTGATGCGGGGATTATATGCCCACTCGATTCCGAAACAAGTTGTACTTGATCCAAATTGTTTTGACTATGAACTTAAAGAATTACATTCGGAATCTGCATTACTCATTGAACAATTAGTAAAAGAATTAACTGTTTATACAGAAGCGATTCAAAATATCGATCAATAAAGACTGACTAAGGGTAGGTGTGTGTATACTATCCTAAGTCAGTCTTTTTTAAAAGTTAAGGAAGCATAGAATTCTGTACTAAGTTTTGGTGTCTAGCTCCAGGCGCCATCGGCGAAGCACAGGATGTGCAAGTGCAGTCAATGCGACAGGACGTCGCGATTTTGACTGCCTCTAGGACTAGTCAAATAGAAATAGAAGGCATAGAACGCCTTCTATTCCTATTCGCCTTATGCTTGTCGCCGATATGCTTAGCGCCTTGCGCTTTCCTAGTGTAATGCCTCTATTGCAAAAGGTTCTTCCTCTACTGCGTGGTCGATATATCGTAAAAGTGAATACAGTTGTTTTTCAACTTCTTTATAGTCATGTTCGAAATTATAGGCATGTAAGAAATGTTCTATTTTCTTTGATAAAAAATCGTCTTTTGTTCGAACCATTAAGATAAGTAAGTTATCCCATTGTGAACGATGTGTGTAATACAATGCTTTGTCATAATCAACATTGTTCATGATCTTCCCTCCCTTAAGGAGATATGATTATTGTATGTGTTTTATGTTTTTTGTTACTGTGAAAAACTTGGTGTCGTTGCTATATAAGGAATGGTAGTCTTTACCCACATAAAACACTTAAGAGATGGTAACCTAAAATCAAAAAGGATGAAAAAATGAAGTATTGTTCGATCTTAATTCTCATATTCATAATAGCATTGGGACAAAGTGTACAAGCGAAGGAATTCGAGCAACAGATGTATACATATCAACTCATGAAAAAGAATCTTCTCTCGATTGCTAAAGCGTATGACCTTGAGGTAAGAAGATTTGGCCAATCTGAATTTGGACGAGATCTTCTTGCAGTGAAAATTGGTCATGGAGAGAATACCGTTTTTATTACAGGAAGTCATCATGGACGGGAATGGCTGTCAACACACATCGTGATGGAAATGATCAAGCAATACGCAGAGGCTTATAAAAATTCCCGTCCTTTTTCAGGGCATTCTCCTGAAATCTTAGATGATGTTGCGATTTGGTTTATCCCGATGGTGAATCCTGATGGTGTGACGATTCAACAAAAGGGGATCAGCTCATTTCCCTATCTGTTACAAGAGGTCTATATCGATATGAATGAAGGAGATGCAGATTTTACCCGTTGGAAAGCGAATGGTTTAGGAGTTGATTTAAATAGACAGTATCCTGCTGGATGGGACAATATTGAAGGAGATACAGCAGATGCATCCTACTCTCATTTTAAAGGGAAAAAGCCTCTGGAATCAAAAGAAACGAAAGCTTTAACACATTTTACAAAGCAAATAAAGCCGCTTACAACTGCCGCCTATCATACTTCAGGCCGTGAGCTGTATTGGTATTATTTTAATTCTTTTCACCACCTTCAACGGGACTACTCGCTTACTGAAAAAATCTCAAAGAAAACAGGTTATGAAATCTCCTATCCTCCCTTTGATGCCATTGGCGGGGGTTACACAGACTGGTTTATTCAAGAATATGAACGACCGGCTGTAACGATAGAACTTAGTTATCTTATTGAGGATACTAACCCTCCATTGTCAGTGTTTGATGAAGAGTGGAAACGTAATAAAGAAATTGGATTCATTCTATGTGAATATGCCAAAAAAGAGTTGCTGGTAGAAAAATAAAATATTTTTTTGGAGAATATGGACCAAATGTCGGGGCAGATTAATTGATAGAAAGCCGTTATGGAGGTCTGTCTTATGAAAACATTATCAAAAGTTTTTTTCGCATTTCTCGCTCTCTCAATTATTTTTACTGCTGGGTTGAAAGCATACGGGGAACAAAATGTGCAGGAAGTGGATTACAAAAAGTGGAGCCGTATTGCGATATCCTCTGTAAAAGAAAAATATCCTGACGCTGAATTTGTTGATTATAAGTATGATGGAAGAGAAGCTGTAAATGAAGAAGAGTCAAAAGATGTTTTTCATGTGAAGGGAAAGCAAAACAATAAACCGTTTATTGTAAAGGTAGATGTTGTATTTAACCCTAAAACAGGACAATTGATTACCGTAAATGTTTCAGAAATGAGAGAAGGCAACCTGTGAGGTCGCCTTTTTTCATTTAGATAAAAAATATGAGAGTAGAGCAGATTGATTCTTTGATACGTCAGCTAAAGTATATTGATCAAGGACTTCCAAATACGCTTGTAATGCTTTGTTTAAAACATGTTTTAAACCACATGCAGGAGAGATAATGCATTGATTATTGTCTTGATCAAAACACTCGACAAGATGGAAATCTTCCTCTGTTTTTCGAACAATTTCTCCGATATTAATTTCCTCTGGAGGCATTGCTAACCGAATTCCGCCATTCCGCCCGCGGATTGTTTCGATGACATTCATTTTTCCGAGCTCATATGTGACCTTCATTAAATGGTTTTTTGAAATATTATAGACTTCTGCAATTTCTTTTATATTTGAAAGATCTTCTTTAGGTTTTGTAGCAAGATATACTAAGACTCTTAACGAGTAGTCTGTATAAAGGGTTAGTCGCATATAACATACCTCACATTTATTTTTAGAAAGATTTAGTTGAACTGAAAGTGATTGAAATTACTTAATAATAAGTATAGCGTATGGTTGATTGAAGCTCCAGGATGCTCGCTTCAATCAATGAAATAGTTTTCTAAATAGAATCTAGGTTTAAAAGTAACTTTAGACCTATCTTACCATATGGTGTGTACGTTTTAGTTATTATTGTAGGAAAATGTGACAGCTTTTCTAAAGATGTATTTTATATATTGCTTTTAAATCATGGTTTATCTATGATAAAGATGTATTCAAAATACTTCTTTAGGAGTTGGAATAGATGATATCTAATAAAACAATTGAAATTGTGAAATCAACAGCACCAATCTTAGCTGAGCGTGGAGTGGAAATAACATCTTATTTTTACAAAAGCCTGTTTGAAGCACACCCTGAATTATTAAATATATTTAATCATGCAAATCAAAAACAAGGTCGTCAGCAAACAGCTTTAGCCAATACGGTTTATGCAGCAGCAACATATATTGATCAATTGGAAGTATTATTACCAGCCGTAAAACAAATTGCCCATAAACATCGAAGTTTAAATGTGAAAAAAGAACATTATCCGATTGTAGGAGAATTCTTATTAAAAGCGATCAAAGATGTATTAGGAGATGCAGCGACACCTGATATCATTGAAGCTTGGGGAGAAGCATATGCAGTGATTGCTCAAGTCTTTATCGATGTTGAGGAAGAAATGTATAACAAAGCCAAGAATGAGGCTTGGGAAGAGTTCAAGGCATTTAAGGTTGTTAAAAAGGAACAAGAAAGCTCTGTTATTACATCATTCTATCTTGAAGCTTCTGATGGTAAGCCAGTTCCAAATTTTCAAGCGGGTCAGTATATTACAATAAGATTATCTATTCCAGGTGAAGAGTATTTACTAAATCGTCAATATAGTCTTTCTGACTCTCCAGGGAAACAAACATTACGAATCTCCGTTAAGAGAGAAACAGGAGAAAACATAGATCAAAATGGTAAAGTATCAAATTATCTTCATGATTCAGTCAATGTTGGTGATGAAGTAGAAATTACGGCTCCTGCAGGTGACTTTGTTTTAGACGGATCAGCAAATTCTCCACTTTATCTCATTAGTGGTGGTGTCGGAATTACACCGATGCTTAGTATGCTAAAAACAGTTGGAGATAACCAGCCGAATCGAATGGTAACATTTATCCAGGCAGCAAATGATGGATATGTACAAGCATTTGAACATGAAGTAAGTGAAACGGTTCAATCGATGCCAAATGCAAAGAAATATGTCGTCCTCCAACAGCCAACTGTATCTGATCGTGAGGAAAATAAATTTGATTTTGAAGGATACTTAGATTTACAAAAGCTTGAACAGCTTGTGAAAGAAAAGGATGCAACATTCTATGTATGTGGTCCGGCACCGTTTATGGGAAGTGTAATTGAAAACCTTCAAAGACTTGGTGTGAAATCAGAGAATATTAACTATGAATTTTTTGGTCCTGCAATTGATTTGAAGCAGTATCAGGAAGCGTAAATATTGGATTGAAGCCATTAATTATAGGGATTTTGTTTCCCTATAGTTAGTGGTTTTTCTTTTGGATTTATTGTGTTCTAACGTTATAGAGTATATTTTTCTGGAAAGGGTATAGTTAAACCTATTAGCTAGTATCAAACTTATATATTTGTAAAGTTAGGTGAGATAGATGGAGAAAGACTTGGAACAGAAGCAAAAAACGATTGATTCTAAGTACATACAACAACACCTGGCAAATGAGCGCACATTTTTAGCCTGGATCCGAACGGCGATTGCGATAATTGGTGTGGGATTTCTTGTTTCAAATTTACATGAAAATATGGAGCCGAATCTTTCACAGACTAGTGATTATTTAGCCAATATTATTGGGATAACATCAGTTGGAGTAGGAATTATAACGATCATTATGGCAACCATTGCTTATTTACGAAAATACAAAGCGATTAACGCTCAAACATTTAGAACCCCGAAAATAACCGTAATTACACTTGGGATCTTTGTGATCGTGATTGCGTTTATTTTTGGTATTTACTTTGTATTAATGTAGAAATGCTAGAGTCTCCCTTTGAACAGGTTAGCATGTTTTTCAACTAAGGCTCATACATTATTGTAAGATTTGCTTTAGGGGGGAGACCATGAAAGCAGCTGATCAAAAAGCTTTGGAATATGCTATTAGTGAAATAACCGAGGTTGCGAAAGGCTTCGGACTTGATTTTTATCCAATGAGATATGAGATATGTCCTGCTGATATTATTTATACATTTGGTGCATATGGTATGCCTACAAGGTTTTCACACTGGAGCTTTGGGAAACAATTTCACAAAATGAAGCTTCAATATGATTTAGGTTTGAGTAAAATCTACGAACTTGTCATTAACTCAGATCCTTGCTACGCATTTCTTCTAGATACTAACTCTTTAATCCAAAATAAATTAATCGTCGCTCACGTATTGGCACATTGTGACTTTTTCAAAAATAATTCACGTTTTAGTAATACAAAACGTGAAATGGTTGAGAGTATGTCTGCCACAGCAGAGCGAATTAAGAAATATGAACTCATTCATGGAAGGCAAGAGGTAGAAACGTTTTTAGATGCAGTTCTTTCGATACAGGAACATATTGATCCTTCCCTTGTTCGTCCAAAACTTTCTTGGACGATTGATGATATTGAATTTGAGGAAGACTCAGAAGAGCAAAAGGTCACTCCATATGATGACCTTTGGAATCTTGATAAAAAAGCTGAACCCAAATCTACAATAAAAAAGAAGAAAAAGAAATTTCCACCTTCACCTGAGAAAGATATTCTATTGTTTATTGAAGAATACAGTAGAGAATTAGAGGATTGGCAACGTGATATTTTAACGATGATGAGAGAAGAAATGCTCTATTTCTGGCCACAGCTTGAAACGAAAATCATGAATGAAGGTTGGGCTTCGTATTGGCACCAACGCATTATCAGGGAGCTTGATTTAACATCTGATGAAGCTGTTGAATTTGCAAAGCTGAATGCAGGTGTTGTACAGCCATCAAAAACAAGCATTAATCCGTATTATTTAGGTCTGAAAATTTTTGAAGACATTGAAGAGAGATACGATAACCCGACAGAAGAGATGAAAATGTTCGGTGCGAAGCCTGGTTCCGGACGTGAAAAAATGTTTGAAGTCCGTGAAGTGGAATCCGATATTTCGTTCATCCGCAATTACTTAACAAAAGACCTTGTGATGCGCGAGGATATGTACTTATTCCAGAAGCAAGGCCGGGATTATAAAATTGTTGATAAAGGCTGGGAATCAGTTCGCGATCAGCTTGTCAGCATGAGGGTCAATGGAGGATTCCCATATATTACGGTAAATGACGGAGATTATCTAAAAAACAATGAACTTTACTTAAAGCACTGGTTTGAAGACATTGAGCTTGATCTAAAATACTTAGAGAAGGTGCTTCCATATATTTATCAATTATGGGGCAGACCTGTTCATATGGAAAGTATGCTGGAAGGAAAAAATGTGTTGTTTTCTTATGATGGAAAAAGTGTATCGAGAAGATACTTGTAAAAAATCGCTGCTTAGGCAGTGATTTTTTTTGCATGAATGTAATAATTTACGCAATACTAATAAAATATATTTTTCTATTGAATATATAAGTAAATTATTATATAGTAATTTACGGATACAAGTGGAGGTGTAAACAATGTCAGAAACAACTCTTGAAATAGATAAAGCTGCGACAGTATTAAAACTTTTAGGTGACAAAACCCGTTTAACAATGGTGAAAATGTTGGATTCAAATGATTGTTGTGTGTGTGAGTTTGTTGAAATTTTTAAAGCAAGTCAACCTGCCATTAGTCAACATCTCAGAAAACTAAAGGATGCAGGAATTGTTCAAGAAACGAGAAGAGGGCAGTGGATCATTTATTCATTAAACAAAAGCAGTGATTATTACCCATTTGTTCAAAACATACTTGAACACCTTCCGAACCAGGATTATCGAATAAAAGAATTAGAGGAACAAGGATTACGTATTTCGTGTGAATAATGGAGGTATGAAATGACATCAGTAATTTTGGCATCCGTTATCTTTTTACTCACACTTACGCTCGTCATATGGCAACCAAAAGGGTTATCCATTGGCTGGTCTGCATGTGGCGGGGCGATTTTAGCCCTTCTGGTAGGTGTTGTTGATTTTAAAGATGTAATGGATGTAACGTCAATTGTTTGGAACGCAACCTTAGCATTTATTGCGATTATTATTATTTCTTTAATATTGGATGAAATAGGTTTCTTTGAGTGGTCAGCTTTACACATGGCAAGGGCTGCAAAAGGAAACGGCATGAAAATGTTTGTTTATGTCAGTATATTAGGTGCAATTGTAGCTGCACTCTTTGCAAATGATGGAGCAGCACTAATCCTTACACCGATTGTCCTTGCGATGGTAAGAAACTTAAACTTTAGTGAAAAGATGGTGTTTCCATTTATTATGGCTAGTGGATTTATTGCAGATACAACCTCTCTTCCATTAGTCGTGAGTAATTTAGTGAATATCGTATCAGCAGACTTTTTCGGGATAGGTTTTGTCGAGTTTGCATCAAGAATGATTATTCCTAACTTTTTCTCACTAGGTGCAAGTATTTTGGTTTTATTTCTCTTTTTCCGTAAAAGCATTCCGAGAAATTATGATATATCCCAATTGAAAAAACCAGTAGAAGCCATTCGTGATGAAAAGATGTTCAAATTGTCCTGGGCTGTTTTGGGAATCTTACTTATTGGATACTTTGCAAGTGAGTTCATCGGCATCCCTGTATCGTTCATTGCCGGCATTGTTGCCATCTTCTTTTTAGCCATGGCAAAAAGAAGTCCTGTGGTAAACACAAAAACCGTCATAAAAGGGGCCCCTTGGGCAATTGTCTTTTTCTCAATCGGAATGTATGTCGTTGTTTACAGCTTGCGAAATGTTGGGTTAACAAATGTATTAGCTGATTTAATTCAAGTAACAGCAGACCAAGGGCTGTTTGCAGCAACAGTTGGAATGGGCTTTATTGCTGCCATCTTATCATCAATCATGAACAATATGCCAACGGTTATGATTGATGCACTAGCCATTTCGGATACGAATACAAGTGGTGTGATAAGAGAAGCTCTTATTTATGCAAACGTGATTGGTTCTGATTTAGGACCGAAAATTACACCAATAGGCTCATTAGCTACTTTATTATGGCTTCATGTCTTATCTTTAAAAGGTGTAAAAATCTCTTGGGGAACCTATTTTAAAACAGGAATTATCCTAACCATCCCAACATTATTTATTACCCTTGTTGGTTTATATATTTGGTTACTTATCATCCATTAATCTTATCTGAAAAGGAGAAATAAACATGTCTAAAAAAACAATCTACTTCTTATGTACAGGAAATTCTTGCAGAAGCCAAATGGCAGAAGGCTGGGCAAAAAAGCATTTAGGTGATGAGTGGGAAGTAAAAAGTGCCGGCTTAGAAGCACATGGTTTAAATCCAAATGCAGTGAAAGCAATGAAAGAAGCGGATATTGATATTTCAACTCAAACATCTGATGTTATTGATCCGGAAATCTTAAATCATGCTGATTTAGTTGTAACACTTTGTGGTCATGCGGCAGACAATTGCCCAGTTACTCCTCCACATATTAAACGAGTACACTGGGGTTTTGATGATCCGGCGAAAGCAGAAGGAACAGATGAAGAAAAATGGGCGTTCTTCCAACGTGTACGTGATGAAATCGGAGAAAGAATTGAACGTTTCGCAAAAACCGGAGAATAATAAAAAAGCCGTGGGACACATATCCCGCGGCTTTTCCTTTACCAATACCTATTCATTCATCACAACAAGAATCAATGGTATCTACTTCAGTGTCTTCTTTTGTTAAGAAAAATTCCCATTCGTGGCCATCAGGATCTGTGATCCAAAATTTATCTTGCTTAGCATAGCAGCATGTAGTATCACTTTCATTACGAGAGAAAAAACCTTCCGTTTCCAGCCTCTCTTTATGTTTTACCAACTCATCTGTACGGAATACTTGAAAACCAAAATGATTGATATGATTACCCTCTACACGATCTACTGGTCGTAATGTAAAGTTTAACCCAGGGTTCTCTAACAAAAACTTCACATAATCTGGTTTTACTTTTACAGGTTTTGCACCAAATAACTTAGAATAAAAGGTAAGGGAAGTCTCTAAATCTGTTACATTTAAACCAATATGAATATTCATATTTTCATTCCTCCTGAGGGTCTATTTCGTCATTAATTCTCCGTTTTTAGCAACAAACTGTTTGGCAACAAATCATTTCAATTGATTTAGTTTCATCAGTACACTTATCTTCTTTAGTTACAGGAATCGAAAAAGAACTAAATTCAGTCATTTCATTTTGTTTTATTTTTGAAAGTATATAAACCTCATACTCATTAAACATAACTTCCTCCTAAAACAAATTATTTTGATCTATTTATCAAAAAAAATTGATATATTGTAGAAAAAAATTATCAGCAAGTTGGCCGAAATAGACAACAAAGCTCTGCTGATAATAGGTGATTTACTTCATCTAGGTTAAGTTTGTAATAATTCCATGTACCTCTTGTTTCTCGTATAATAAGGTTGGCATCTAAAAGTATTTTTAAATGATATGACAGCTTTGATTGTGTCATGTTTACCATTGGAGCCAGATCATTAACATTAATTTCACCTTTTTGTGTAAGAAGGTTCATGATCTGCAATCTCTTTTTGTCTGCAATGGCTTTAAACTTGCTCTCATACATTTCAAAGGTTTTTTCTAAAGATACATCTTGGAAGTTGGTTTCCTGTTTCATGAAATACACCTTTTCTACATCAATTTTTTTTGATATTTAAACTATATATCCAAATTTTTCTTTTGTCAACGATTAATCAAAAAAAATTGATGTATGTGAATTTTTTTGTAAAAGATATCTGAGTTTTTATCACAACTGTTTTTGCATAGATCGTTGCTATAAATTATCATGTTATGATCGATAGTGGAATGGAGCGGAAGACACTTGACTCCTGCGGGATGTGAGGAAAGGCTGAGACCCCACAGGCGAAGCCGAGGAGGCTAAGCTTCCTCCCCGGCGAATCTTGTGCCTGGAGCGCAATGGAACAAATCTGTTTTTATATTCAACTATCTAAATTACAGCATAGAAACCTTTATTTTAGATCAAAAGTGTGAAGTAACAAAAGAAGCTACCAGATTAGGTAACTTCTTTTGTCATTAAATCAATCCAATAAGTAATCCGCCAACAGCTCCGGTCAACACAATGATCCATGGTGGAAGCTTCCAATAAACTAACATACTGAATAATACGGCAGCAAAGGCAAAGTCAATTGGTGCCAGAATGCTGCTGGTCCAAATAGGATGATAAAACGCAGAGATTAAGATTCCAACAACCGCTGCATTTACTCCAAGTAACGCTCCCTTAATCTTAGGATTACGGCGCAATGTATCCCAAAATGGCAATGTTCCTAAAATTAATAGAAATGCGGGTAAGAAAATAGCAACTGTGGCTATTAATCCACCTTGCCAACCATTTATTACGGCACCTAAATAGGCTGCAAATGTGAAAAGTGGACCCGGGACTGCTTGTGCTGCACCATATCCGGCTAAAAAGGCCTCTTCTGACAGCCACCCGGTTGGAACAAATTCACGTTCCAATAAAGGCAAGACAACATGCCCTCCGCCAAATACTAATGATCCTGAGCGGTAAAAGCTATCAAACATAGCAATCCAACTTATCGAAGTCATTTCTCTTAAGATTGGTAGTAAAATGAGTAACCCGAAAAATAATGATAAGCAAACAATGGCAAATCCTTTTGAAATAGGGAACTCAACTCTTGATTCTTCAGATTCTGTGTGATCTTTATATAAGAGAAACCCAACGAATGCGGCGATGATAATCACACCGACTTGTGTAAAGGCTGTTTGCCATAAAAGTGTTCCTACTAAGGCAAATAAAGCAATTGTTTTTCTCTTTAAATCTGGAGTTAACTTTTGTGCCATCCCTAGGATCGCATGTGCAACCACGGCAACGGCGACTATTTTCAAGCCGTGAATCCATCCGGCATCTGCGACATCAAATCCCTGTAGAATTAAAGCAAAGATAATAAGTGCTAAAACCGAGGGAAGGGTAAAACCTATAAAGGAAGTGATTCCTCCCAATACTCCCGCACGCATGACACCAATTCCAATTCCTACCTGGCTACTGGCCGGCCCGGGTAGAAACTGGCAAAGTGCTACTAGATCCGCATAGCTTTTTTCATCCATCCATTTCCTTCGGCGAATATATTCTTCATGGAAATAGCCTAAGTGTGCAATTGGTCCACCAAAGGATGTAAAACCGAGCCTTGTTGAAACAATCAAAATTTCAAGTAATGTCTTTAGTGTACTTTTTTGTTCCATTATTATTTACCTTCCTTTCCTAGTCTTTAATTTCTTTAAATAACTCATATGCTTTTGCCCGAGCTTCTTTAAGAACCATGTTTCCTTTTTCTGTAGTTGTATAATATTTTCGTATTTTTCCTTCTACATTTCGGTCTTCTCTTATTAAGAGACCATCTGACTCCATGGTGTGAAGGATAGGATAAAGGGTGCCGGGACTGATATTATACCCGTGTTCTCTGAGTTCTTCGAGCATCCAGACACCAAAAATTGGGTGTTCTTTTGCATGGTGAAGGATGTGAATGTGAATAAACCCGAGAAACAATTTCCGCAGGACTTTGTCTTCCAATAAATCACCTCATTAACTTATATCGATATCGTACTTCAATATTGAGATTCGATATTATGTATTGTAACATCTTCATTTAATTTTTCCACTCATAACTACAATATTTACAAAACCTTTACATTTCTAAAGAAATTAATAAAGTTGATATGATTTTTGCATACTTTCTGCAAAGTCATTTGTTATTTTAGAAATAAAGAGACCTATAAATAAGAAAATATAGGGTAATACTTTAACAACTAAGATACCAAAAAGGAGTAGTAAAATGAAAAAAATCAACTTAATTATTTTGACAAGTTTGTTAGCCATTTTATTAGCTGCATGTACTAGTAATACTGAGGAAACATCAGAAAATAATGAGGATAAGAATACAAATACAGGAAAACATTCGGAAATGGATCATTCTGAGATGAACCATTCAAGTTCTGGTGAGGTTCCGGAAGGTTTAAAGGAAGCAGAAAATCCTACATATAAAGTGGGGAGCCAAGCTATCCTTGAAACAGATCATATGCAAGGTATGAAGGGAGCAGAAGCAACAATTGCTGGAGCTTATGATACAAAAGTTTATGCTGTTTCTTATACACCAACAACCGGCGGAGATATAGTTGAAAATCATAAGTGGGTCATTCATGAGGAAATCGAAGGTGCAGGGGATACACCATTTAAGACAGGTGAAGAAGTTGTTTTAAATGCTGATCATATGGAAGGTATGAATGGTGCAGAAGCTGTAATTGACTCTGTTGAAGAGACGACTGTGTATATGGTTGATTACACACCTACAACGGGTGGAGAAGAAGTGAAAAACCATAAATGGGTAACTGAAAGTGAATTATCACCAATAGGAGAGTAAATATGAAGGAAAAGAGAACTTGGGATAAACCGAGTTCTCTTTTCTATATCGTTTATTTTATTTGTCGGAAACCCATTTATAGCCTATTCCCCAAACTGTTTTTAAATATTGTTCTACAGGGAAGTTTGCTTTACGCAGCTTTTCTCTCATATTACGTATATGTGAGTCAATGGTTCGATCTTCTGTCTCAGCCTTTAGGCCCCATAAAGTTGAAAGTAAATGTTCTCTTGAAAATACTTTGTCTTGGTTTTCTAAGAACAACCCGAGTAAGCCATATTCCTTAGGTGTCAGTACAAGCTCTTTCTCTTGATATGTGACCTGATATGTGGACTGATTTATTAATAATCCTTCAAAATAAATTATGTTTTCAGAGTGAGAAGTTCTGCTTGTTCTTCTCATAATGGCTTCTAAACGAGCGATTAACTCTTCTTCATGAAATGGTTTGACCAGGTAATCATCAGCACCTTTTTTTAAGCCTTTTACAACATCTTCCTTTTCACTTCTTGCTGTTAACATGATTATTGGTACATCAGATATTTTCCTTATTTTTTCACAGGTTTCCCATCCATCCAACTCTGGCATCATAATATCCAGGATTACAAGGTCAACGCTTTTATGATACAGAATTTCTAAGCCTTCATTACCAGATCTCTTTTTAATACAGGTATATCCATAAGGCTCTATATATAAAGATAATAAATCGAGCATTCTTTGCTCATCATCTATCAGCAAAACGGTTTTCATCATCCAGCCCCTTTAAAGTAATTTTAAAGCATGTTCCCTTAGTTAATTGACTTTCTACCGAAATAGTTCCTCCATGGGCATCAATTATTTCTTTCACTATTGATAATCCTAACCCATAACCTCCTGTTAACCTTGAGCGTGATTTATCTACTCGATATAGGCGGTCAAAGATATATGGCAAATCTTCAGCAGGTATTCCTTGACCTTGGTCTCTGACATTAATATCTATGATATTCTCTTTCTTTGTAATTTCAATTGCAGTCAATGTATTGGTATCAGAGTATTTTAGTGCGTTATCCAACAAATTTAAGAAGACTTGTTCTAATCGAATAGGATCAATATGTGCAAAAGTTTCACTTTGACAAATAAACTCAAGTTTTACTCCTTTGCTTTCAAAAGCCGGTTTCATTTTTTGAAAAATAGATTGCATGAATAAGCAAATGCTAACTTTCCCTTTTGAAATAGAAAAAGTATTTTGATCCATTTTGGCTAAATCAAATAGTTCTGTTAGAAGATTACTCACATGGTTTGATTCTTCATAAATAATATGTATGTAATAAAGTCGATCTTTTTCTGATATGTTGTTTCTTTTTGCGATATCTGCATAACCCTTAATATAGGTAAGAGGGGTACGCAGTTCATGAGAAATACTTCCTAAAAATTCATTTCTTTCTTTTTTTAAATAGTTTAAGTCGTTAGCTAATATCTGAATAGAAGTTGATAACTCTCCAATTTCATCATTTGAAGTTTTAGGCAGGGAAACTGAAAAATCCCCTTTGCTTATTTTTCTTGTTGCTTCCTTCATTAAAATTAAAGGTTTAGTTAGAGCTTTTGATAAGAAGAATATGGTAAACAGCATGAGAAAGATAATGAGAACTGAAGCCAGGATAAAATGTTCATTTAATCTTGAAATAACATGTTGTATCTGGTCGGTACTTTTGAACATATAGACAAAGCCGATCTCTCCATTAGGAGCCTGGAATGAAGAAACCGTCGAAATATATCGTTCATCTTGCCAGTCAGATTGAATGATAAGGCCATTTTTAGATTCTTCATGTTTTGTATTTAGGATTTTGTCCATTTCTTTGTCTACTGTTTTAGATGAAGTAATGACTTTTCCAACGTCATTTGTTATAACTACCTCAGTATCTGTTTGTGACTCCATTATTTTAATGTGATGTAATGTTGCCTCATCATAAGAAATTTCAATAACATCACGATGGCTGTTTCCCCGTAATTTTAAGGCGTTTAACTCTTCATTAACAAGAGAATGGACAACATTACGATGTAAGAAGAACATAGAAGATGCTTCAATGATAAAAATGCAGATAAAAAACCATAGACCGAGTTTAATAGAAATTTTCATAGGATACACCTTCTTAGTTTTTATATGAATATTGTAAAGGTAAATTGTTGAGAAAATATGCAGAAATAAAAGAGCAAAGCTAATTTAGCTTTGCTCTTTGACTATAAACCTTTGATTGTTCAATTTCTAGTACTGCTTATGAAACCATTTGGCGACATGCTTCTGCACATTTAAAGCAAGAATCGGCACAGTTTTTGCAATGATCATGCTCATGTTTCTGACACTCTTGACCACATGCCTCACAAATATCGGCACATAGCTTACAAATTTGTTCAGCAAAAGGACTATTCGATTGCATTGCTTTTGCTGCAAAACCGCAAATATCAGCACATTCCCTGTCCAGACGAATACAGTTTGACATCATAGCTACATCATCTTCTTTAAGGCAGGCATGATAACAGGTATTACAAGCCTCCATACACTCTAAGCATGCCTGAATACAGTCTTTATATTGTTGATTTAACATATGACAATACCTCCTTATTTTTTCACATTATGTATAGTACCCGTCCAAATTTTTAAAGAAACGTATTTCTATCAACTCCTTAGAATCTGCACAATTTAGGCAATCAAAAATCAGAAAAACGAATGGTCCTTGCACAACAGCTTTTCCATGAAGCATATGATAAGTTGACATTTTATGTTTGAGGAGGACAATCATGTACACATATAATTCCACCTATCAATTTGCTCCATTTCATAATGGGTATCATCGGAATACAAATGATACAAAGCTCTTAAAGGATATTCAGAAAGCAATCAATGCAGAATACAGTGCCATTTCTTGTTATGAAAAATTAGCTGAATTGGCACCTAACCAGGAGGTAAGAAAGCAGATTTTAGAGATACAAAAAGATGAGAGACGACATCTTGAAGAGTTCAGTAGAATTTACACAAATGTCACAGGTAAACAGCCAACCTATAAAATCAGTGAAGAATGTCCAGGAAAGTTTACAGAAGGAATTGAATTTGCATTTAAAGATGAGCAGGAAGCTGTTGATTTTTATTTAGATATTGCTGATCAAGCTCAAGATCCTTTTATTAAAGAAAGGTTCAGACGAGCTGCAGCTGATGAGCAAAATCATGCTGTTTGGTTTTTATTTTTTTTACAAAAAATAAATAAGAAATTAGATCGACAAGGTGAAAATTACGGTGCAAAAGGGGCTTTGAGTGCATCAACACTGACCTTACCCAGTATGCTAACCTATGCTCTTCAAGATGAATATTTAGCACAGGCACGGTATAAAAATATATTAGAAACATTCGGAAATATCCGCACATTTGCCCGAATAAAAGAAGCGGAATTGAGGCATATAAGTGCACTATTACCACTTTTTGAACGTTATAAAGTGTCTATTCCAAAAGATAATTCAAGCTCGTACGTAACAACACCTCCAAACATAAAGTCAGCCTATTCTGCTGGTGTTCAAGGTGAAATTGAAAATATTGCTATGTATGAGAAATTCATATCACAAGATATTCCTAATGATGTGAAAGCAGTCTTTACACAGCTACGCAATGCTTCTTTAAATCATCTAGAAGCATTTAAAAGAGGGCAAGCAAGAAATTAGGGGTTTCATATCTCAGGGAAGGATAATGTGGAGTGTATTCCTATTAATAAAAGTATTCAAAGTTAAAGTATCATTTTATATATGAAGGAGAAGGGTACAAGTTGTACTCTTCTTTTTGAACCTGCAGGTTGAAATCATGTTGTATTTAACCACTTCAAAAGCAAGATGGAAAAAATAAATATGAGGTGTTGACAATATACCCCTAGTGGTATATTATGAATCTTGTAAGTTGTTCCTTGCTATAAACAAAGGAGGAGCTTTTAAGCATGGTGATCGTCAGTTTATTTGCGCTAACAATTATCAGCTATTTCTTATTTTTAAGAAGTTTTCCCGTTTTTGGATTAGTTGATATTGAAAAGAAAAAAATAGAGTCAAACAATTTTTATGTAATAGATTTAAGGGATTATAACGAATCATATAAAGATCCTTTGAATATAGGAATGAATATTCCAATAGCTTACCTTAAAAGATACTACAATGAAATTCCCAATCTTGAATTAATTGTTGTAGCCTCTTATTGTATGGAAAGAAATATTGGAGTTCGAATTCTTCGGAAGAAGGGATTTAAGGTAGTGGGATACAAGATGACATCCCGCAAAGAAATAGGAAAGGAAAAACATTTAAGATTAGGAATCTTTTGTTAAAGGAGGTCTTGTAGATGGAGTATACTGATCAAATGAAAAATAGAGTAAAGCGTATTGAGGGACAACTTAGAGGTATTTTAAGATTGATGGAAGAAGGAAAAGATTGTAAAGAAGTTATCACACAGTTATCTGCAGCAAGAACGGCAATTGATCGAACAATTGGTGTTGTTGTTAGTTCGAATTTAGTAGAATGTGTTCGACATGCAGAAGAAACTGGAGAACACAACACAGAAGAATTAGTGAATGAAGCTGTAAATTTACTTGTTAAAAGTCGATAATGAATGGGTTGACATCAACTTTTATTTACATTATTATATACCCATAGGGGTAATAGTATAAATTAAAAACTAGGAGGATTTATAAATGAATATAAATAAAGTATTAGATGCAAAAGGTTTAGCATGTCCAATGCCTATCGTGAAAACGAAAAAGGCTATGAATGAACTAGAATCAGGTCAAATCTTAGAAATTCATGTAACAGATAAAGGTGCAAAAAATGATTTAACAGCTTGGGCTAAATCTGGTGGTCATGAGTTTTTAAAGCATGAGGAAGAAGATCAAGTGTTAAAGTTTTGGATTAAAAAGGGATAAAAAAATTTTTTGACGAATTATATACCCTTAGGGGTAAGAGGAGGAATTACTTTGACAGAAAAGAAAAAAACAACGATTGTATTATTCAGTGGGGATTATGACAAAGCGATGGCAGCTTATATTATTGCGAACGGTGCAGCTGCTTATGATCATGAAGTAACTATCTTTCACACATTTTGGGGATTAAATGCTTTACGTAAAGATGAAAATATTCAAGTGAAGAAAGGTTTTATGGAAAAGATGTTTGGCAAAATGATGCCTAGAGGGGCAGAAAAAATGGGATTGTCTAAAATGAACTTTGCCGGATTTGGTCCTAAAATGATCAAAGACGTAATGAAGAAGCACAATGCCATGCCTCTTTCAAATTTAATAGAAATGGCACAAGAACAAGAAGTCAAATTAGTAGCATGTACGATGACGATGGACTTACTTGGTCTTCAACAAGAAGAACTATTAGACAACATTGACTATGCAGGTGTTGCAGCATACCTCGCGGATGCAGAAGAAGGAAATGTGAACTTATTTATCTAACACGAATAGGGGAATACTCCCCTAAGTATGCAGGGAGGAAACCAATGGAATACTTGAACTATATCGTCATTGCTTTTTTCATATTTTTTATCCTGAACAGGATCATTCCTACTAAAGGAGTTAGACAGATCTTGACATCAGAATTGAAAAATGAATTGAAAGATAAAAATAAGCAGTTTGTGGATGTGAGAACACCTGGTGAATATAATGGTCATCGCATTAAAGAATTTAAAAATATTCCGCTTCATGAACTGAGTCAAAAAGCTAAAAAAGAATTATCAAAAGACAAAGAAGTAATTGTCATTTGTCAAAGTGGGATGAGAAGCCAAAAGGCTAGTAAGATACTTAAAAAGTTAGGTTTTACACATGTTACAAATGTAAAGGGCGGTATGAGCGCCTGGAGATAAAAGGAGGATTTTCAAATGAAACAATTTACTGCAAAAGAAGTCGAAAACATGCTAACTCAAGGTCAAAATGTAAACATCATTGATGTGAGAGAAGTAGAAGAGGTGGAAGCTGGGAAAATACCTGGTGCCATTCATATTCCATTAGGATTATTGGAGTTTCGTATCAATGAGTTAGATAAATCGAAAGAGTATATAATGGTATGCCGCTCTGGCGGAAGAAGTGGTCGTGCTTGTCAATTTCTTGATAGTTATGGGTTTAATGTGATCAATATGACTGGTGGAATGCTTGACTGGGAAGGCGAAACAAAGTAATTTTTTTAAATACGAATATACCCCATTGGGTAATTAGGAGGAACTTAATAGATGAACTCAATTAAAACAGATTTATTAGTAGATGCAAAAGGGTTAGCATGTCCAATGCCGATTGTTAGAACAAAGAAAGCGATGAATGAAATCGAAGCAGGACAGGTCTTAGAAGTTCAAGCAACAGATAAAGGGTCAAAGGCGGATCTCCAAGCATGGGCGAAAAGCTCTGGACATCAATATCTTGGTACGCTTGAAGAAGGGGACGTTCTAAAGCACTATCTGCGTAAATCTTCAGATGAAGAAATGGTTGAAACAAAACATCCACATGTAACAACTAACGAAGAACTTGAGAAAAAACTAGATGCAGGAGAAAACATTGTTGTAATAGATGTAAGAGAATCTGCAGAATATGCATTTAATCATATTCCAAACGCAATTTCGATTCCTTTAGGGGAATTGGATAAACATATTAGTGAATTGGATAAAGAACATGACATTTATGTCGTATGTCGAACTGGTAGCCGTAGTGATCTCGCATCACAGAAACTGGCTGAAAAAGGTTTTACAAAAGTAAATAATGTTGTACCAGGTATGAGTGCTTGGTCAGGTCTAACGTCTACATTGAATAAATAAGTAAAAATTTTTTTAAAATAAAATATACCTTAGGGGGTAATTTAGAATGTCTGTAAAAGCAATGACTTCAAAAGAAGTAACAAGAAAGGTCTTTGATAAAGAAACATTATTTATTCTTGATGTTCGTAATGAAGCTGATTTTCAGGATTGGAAGATAGAAGGAGAAAACTTTGGTTATTTAAACATCCCATATTTTGAATTACTTGATGGTGTTGAAGAAATTTCAGGTAGTATTCCTACTGATAGAGAAGTTCTAGTTGTGTGTGCGAAAGAAGGCTCTTCTATCATGGTAGCAGAAATGCTTTCAGAACAAGGTGTGGATGTTTCCTATTTACAAGGTGGTATGAAGGCTTGGAGTGAACACTTAGAGCCTGTGAAAATCGGTGATCTAAGAGATGGTGGGGAAATTTATCAGTTTGTTCGTATCGGAAAAGGCTGTTTATCATACATGGTTGTTTCAAATGGAGAAGCGGCAATTATTGATTCAACTCGTATGACTGCTACCTATCTGGATTTTGCAAAAGAGATTGGTGCAACCATTACTCATGTATTTGATACTCATCTTCACGCTGATCATATTTCAGGAGGTCGCATCATTGCTGAAACTACTGGTGCAACATACTGGCTGCCGCCAAAAGATGCAACAGAGGTAACATTCGAATATAGCCCACTAGAAGGCGGCAATACAGTGACAATCGGAAATACAGCCATTGATATTCATGCTTTATATTCTCCAGGTCACACAATTGGTTCAACATCATTTGTTGTTGATTCATCTTACCTTTTATCAGGAGATATTCTCTTTATCGATTCAATTGGAAGACCGGATTTAGCAGGGATGGCTGAAGATTGGGTTGCAGATTTAAGAGAGAGTTTATATACACGCTATAGAGAATTATCAGAGGAACTAATTGTTTTACCTGCTCACTTTATGATCATTGAAGAGTTAAATGAAGATGGAAGTGTAGCTAAAAAGTTGGGAACGTTATTTGCAGAAAATCATGGCTTAAATATCGAAGACGAAAATGAATTTAGAAAGCTTGTAACAGAAAATTTACCACCACAACCGAATGCATATCAAGAAATTCGTCAAACAAATATGGGGAAAATCACTCCGAATGAAGAAGAGCAGCGTGAAATGGAAATTGGACCAAACCGTTGTGCGGTGCGTTAATTTATAAAAAGCTGAAATATAAAGGGAACCGAGTTTAGATTCCCTTTTCTAAATCGGAGGTAGGAAACATGGAATTAGGGTTTATTATGACAATTTTTCTAATAGGCTTTATAGGTTCATATATTTCAGGAATGTTAGGTATTGGCGGTTCTATTATCAAATATCCTATGCTATTATATATCCCGCCACTATTTGGCTTAGCAGCCTTTAGTGCTCACGAAGTTTCGGGAATTAGCGCGGTACAAGTATTTTTTGCGACTATCGGTGGTGTTTGGGCATATCGAAAAGGTGGTTATTTAAATAAAACCTTAATAGGCTACATGGGAGTCAGCATACTCATAGGAAGCTTTATTGGAGGATATGGTTCAAAGTTAATGTCTGAAGGAGGCATTAATTTAATCTATGGAATTTTAGCTTTAATTGCTGCTGTGATGATGTTTATTCCTAAAAAAGGAATCGACGACATTCCACTCGATCAAGTGAAATTTAATAAATGGCTTGCAGCTATATTAGCTTTAATCGTTGGTGTAGGGGCAGGAATCGTTGGTGCTGCAGGAGCGTTTTTACTAGTCCCAATTATGCTAGTTGTACTTAAAATTCCGACTCGTATGACGATCGCTTCATCTCTCGCTATTACGTTTATTTCTTCCATTGGTGCAACTGTAGGGAAGATAACGACCGGGCAAGTTGATTACGGTCCGGCAGCTATAATGGTTATTGCGAGTTTAATTGCATCACCGCTAGGAGCGATGGCGGGTAAGAAGGTAAATACAAAAGTGTTACAAGTTATTTTGGCCTTATTAATTTTTGCGACGGCTATTAAAATATGGTTGGAGATCATTTAGAAGTGATAGAATAAATAAAATCTAGAAATTAAAAAACTCCACACCCTCAGTTTATGAGGAACAGTGGAGTTTTTTTATGTCTTATTTCTTTTCCCTTTTTTAATTAATTTGAACGTTTGAAGTGTATCATTATTATTAATCGGTATCAGTTTACTTTTTGACACACCAATTTGCTGGGAGGTATAGATACCTGTGTGGCCAGAGAATAAATAGCTAATAATACAAACTAGAAATAAATACAAGCTGGCTTCTGATCCGAAAAGTTCAATTCCCATGATAAAGCATGCGATTGGTGTATTTGTTGCTCCGCAGAAAACTCCGATAAAACCTAAAGCGGCCAGGAACGGAATGGATACTTGCAAGATGTCACCTAATGAACTACCAAGTGTTGAGCCGATAGCAAATAATGGTGTAACCTCACCACCTTGATAACCAGCTCCTAAAGTTAGTGATGTAAAAAGCAGTTTTGTGATAAAGGTAAGAGGGGAGACCTCTCCTTCAAACGCATCATCAATAAGTGGGATCCCTAAGCCTAGATATTTCCTCGTGCCCACAATATACACAAGCCCGATAATGACAAGTCCCCCAACAAAGCTTTTTAACATCGGATTGGGAAATAGCTTTGTATACTGTTTCTTCAACCAGTGAGTGAGTTCAGAAAAAAGTGTGCTTGTTAGACCAAATAAAATAGCAGCAAAAAGAATTTTAAGCAATAAAATAGCAGACAATGATGGGATTGTGCCAATTTCATAATGATGATGTCCAACTCCCCAAACAGTGGTCGTGACAATATCACCTACAAATGCAGCAATAAAAGCCGGGAAAATTGCTTCATGTCTAATTAAACCTAGTGCCAGCACTTCTAAGCCAAATACAGTACCGGCTAAAGGTGTACCAAAAACAGAACCAAATCCGCTGCTAATCCCACATATAATGATTATTTTCCGATCAACCTCATCTAATTTAAATAGTTTTCCTATCAGTTCAGAGAAAGCTCCACCCATTTGCACTGCCGTACCCTCACGCCCGGCAGAACCTCCAAACAGGTGAGTGACGATGGTACCGAATAACACTAAAGGAGCCATTCGAAACGGAATGCTTTCCTTTGCGCCATGTGCCTGCTCAATTAGGAGGTTATTACCTTTCGCAGAATTCAACCCATATTTCCAATACAAAAAGCTGACAAGCATTCCACCAAACGGAAGGAGAAAAAGAAACCAGGAATAAGTCTCACGGGTTTTAGCAGCCCACTCCAAACTCACCAAGAAAAAGGCAGAAGCGGAACCTGCAAGCAAACCGACCAATCCTGCTAAAACCGCCCATTTTATAAGAAAGAAAAATAAATACAAATATATGTTTTGAGTCTTGGACATACAAGTCTCCTTTCATTGTTTGGACAGGGTGGAACAGGGGGACAGGTTCCTCGTCCCAAAGGGACTGAGAACCTGTCCTTCCGTCCCTATTGTCTTGATGGCAGAAGCATAACAGCGACACCTATAAGACAAATACCTGCACCGATCCAATCGTATTTATCTGGTGTTTGTTTATCAACTCCCCATCCCCATAGCACAGATAGGATAATAAATACGCCACCATAAGCAGCGTACACTCTTCCGAAAGAAGGGAAGGATTGAAACGTGGCAATTACACCGTATAAGGCTAATGCTATTGCTCCACTCAAACCGAAATAGAAGGGCTTTCCTTCTCGTAACCATAACCATATAAGATACCCGCCACCGATTTCAGCTAAGCCCGCAAGTATAAATATTAAAATAGTCATAAACACTATCACTCCAAATGACTTTCTTCTATTAATGTACCACAAGAATGGAACGGGGGGACAGGTCCACTGTCCCGTTTGGGACGAGGGACCTGTCCCCCCGTTCCTTGACAACAGAGAAATACCTTGATACAATAAATCTCGAATTAATAATAAATGAATTAAAAATATAAGATTTAATACTATAAGGTCTGGGTATAATTTAGTATGACCCGACTTTTATAGGTAAACAACAAGAGAGAACAGGTGGGGTGAGTATGGGTTTTTTATCAAAGCTATTTAAAAATGATTCCAAAAAGGAGATGGAAAGTATGTCAAATGTGAAACTAGCCGTTATTTATTACAGTTCTTCAGGTACGAACTATCAATTAGCTCAGTGGGCAGAAGAAGGAGCAAAAGAAGCTGGTGCTGAAGTTAAAGTGTTAAAAGTACCGGAAACAGCGCCACAATCAGCCATTGAATCTAATCCAGCTTGGAAAAAGCATCATGAAGAAACAAAGAATGTTCCTGAGGTAACATTGGAGGATCTTGAGTGGGCAGATGCAATTATCTTTAGTGTTCCAACTCGTTTTGGTAACATGCCATCACAAATGAAAGCATTCCTGGATACAACCGGCGGTTTATGGTTTAACGGAAAGCTTGTAAATAAAGCAGTAAGTGCGATGGCTTCTGCACAAAATCCGCACGGTGGACAAGAAGCAACTATTTTATCTTTATACACAACGATGTATCATTGGGGTGCAATTGTAGCAGCTCCTGGCTATACAGACCCTGTAACATTTGCTGCAGGTGGAAATCCTTACGGAACAAGTGTAACCGTTGATCAGGATGGCAACATGGTTGAGGATGTTCAAGCTGCTGTTAAGCATCAGGCGAAACGCACAGTTTCAGTAGCGGAAATGGTGAAAAAAAGCCATAATTAAGTAAAAGGGAATTAAAGTGAAAGGGACTATCCCGCATACAGGATATATTGATATTACTTCCTGACGTTCGGGGTAGTCCTTTTTTGAAAGGAAGGAAATATCATGTCGTTTCATAAATATCCAACTACTTTTGTATCTAAGCTTAGCTTAAAAGTGTTAGATCTGGATCGATCTTTGGCATTTTACCAGGAAATAATAGGATTCCAAATTCTTGAGCAATCAGAGAAAAGGGCCATTTTAACAGCAGACGGAAAAACAGCACTATTAGAAATTGAACAACCGGATGATGTGATTCCAAAACAACCGCGAACAACAGGTTTATATCACTTCGCATTATTACTTCCATCGCGCTCTGATTTAGGAAGTGTATTAAAACATTTACTGAAAGTTAAGTATCCATTACAAGGAGGATCTGATCATCTTGTTAGTGAAGCACTTTATTTAGCAGATCCTGATGGAAATGGTATTGAAATATATGTTGACCGCTCTCCATCACAGTGGAACTGGAATAATGGTGAAGTAGAAATGTCAACAGACCCGATTGATGTAGAGGGGTTATTGGCGAGTGGCGGGGAAGAATGGAGTATGCTTCCTGAAGGTACAGTGATGGGGCATATACATCTACATGTGTCAGAGCTTGAAAAAACTAAGGAATTCTACTGCGAAGGACTCGGGTTTGAAGTGGTTTGCAACTATGGTAATCAAGCATTATTTATTTCAACAGGAAAATATCATCATCATATCGGATTAAATGTTTGGAATGGCATCGGTGCACCACAGCCTTCTGGGAACAGTGTTGGTCTAATGGATTATACAATCGTGTATCCAAGTGAGAATGAAAGGGACCATGTCACTCAAAAATTACAGCAATTAGGCTTTGATGTAACAAGAAATGATAAGGTGTTAATCACAGCAGATCCTTCTGGGAATAAAATCCGTCTCACCATTAATTGACCGTATTAAAAAGTCTCCTCTTAACACAAAATAAAATAGGACATAAAGGAGGAAGACGCATTTGACACAAACGAAATTGAAATCAGATGTAATAGCTTTGCTTCAGGATAAGATTCAACTTATTAGAATGCAAAAGGGTGCTATTTATTTAGTAGGGCCAATTCGCCTTCCTGTTAACTTGTTTGAAGAGACAACTGTTTTTCACTGGTATTGCTGGTTGAATTGTGATGAAGTCACAGAAAACTATTTGAAAATTATTGAAAAGTTATCTAGCATCAATTTAGCAGAGCTTCAGCAATCAAGTGTTTTAGTGTACGGGAACTTTGAAGGTGAAGAAGAAGCACTTATTAGAATGCATTCTATTTGTCATACAGGTGATATTTTTGGCAGTAAGCGATGTGATTGCGGATTTCAATTGAAGCAATCGATGAAAATGATTGTTGATCATGGTACAGGTGCTTTATTTTATCTGGCAAATCATGAAGGCAGAGGAATTGGTTTGTTTAGTAAAGCAATGGCTTATATCCTACAGGAGAATGGTTATGATACCGTAGAAGCAAACGAAAACCTTGGGTTTGTTGATGACTCAAGAAATTATGAGGATGCCATAAATGTACTAAAAGCATTGCGTTCAAAACCAGTTACTCTTATAACAAATAATCCAAAAAAGCTAGAGGCATTGAAAGAATCAGGACTATATGTTTCAGAGCGAAAACCGCTGTGGGGAGATCGATCTGAGTATAACGAAAAGTACTTGCAAACAAAGATAACAAGATCAGGCCATTTTGGTCAAGATACTACTTGTACAAATGATTAAAGAGGTAAAGGACAGTTTTTAAAATCTGTCCTTTTTTGTCGTTAGGAAACTATAAAATTCTTTGAACTGTGGATAAGTGCCCTACATCCAGCTCCGAAGCACAGGATGTGCAAGTGCAGTTTTTGCGACAGGACGTCGCGCTTTTAAACTGCCAGCGTCTAGCCCCTCTAGGGTCTAGCCACAAAGGAATTGAAGACAAAGTACGTCTTCTATTCCTTTGCGTCTTATTTGCCCGAGGCTGATCAAGGCGCTTGCGCTTTAGTTCCTGTGTTAAAATAAACTAGGTACCATATATTAAGGGGGATAAAACATGCGCAAAAGAAACATTCTGGTGTTCGCCTTGCTGGGTGGTATGTTATCAGGATGCTCCAGTACAGGTGGACATGATGCTTCTCATGATCAACATGAGGGACATGAAGTGGTGAATGATATACGAGAGGAAACAGCGGGTATAGAGGTATTGCCTACTTTCTTAAAAGAGAAAACAGAAGATATGCAAACAATCTATCAAGCTGCTGCAGGACATAAAGAGTTGTTGGAAAATATGCCTTGTTATTGTGGGTGCGGTGAAACAGCAAACCATACAAGCAATTATGATTGTTTTGTTAATGAAAATAAAGAAAACGGAGCTATTGTTTGGGACGACCATGGAACAAAGTGTGGTGTGTGTTTAGAAATCGCGGCACAATCGATTGTGGACTACCAGGAAGGCAAAACGATAAAAGAAATACGAACTAAAATCGATAACATGTATAAAGAGGGATATGCCGAACCTACCCCAACTCCGGAAATCTAAAACGTTACATGTATAAATATTCAAAACACTAACGATACGCCAAAACCCCTTTGAATAAAGGGATTTTGGCGTTTTCTTTGTGTTGAGGATAAATTAGTTTCATAGCCGCCGATAAATTGCCCGAATTCAACTTAGTTGTACACTGCTTATTAAGTAAAATCCATACAAAAAGATTGCTCTAGACCCACCCGTTTTCAGTTTGATATTATAGTCAAGGCAAATGAGAGTAGGAGGACATGTGGAGTGGAAGAGCAAAAATATAGTGATCTTAAATTAGGAGAACGCGGAGCAATAATTAGTATAGTCGCCTATATTTGTCTTTCTATCTTAAAATTGATTATTGGATATATGAGTAATTCAGCTGCGTTAAGAGCAGATGGTTTAAATAATACAACAGATATCATTGCGTCTATTGCAGTGCTAATAGGACTCAAGCTTTCACAAAGACCTCCTGATGAAAATCATCGATATGGCCACTGGAAAAGTGAAACAATCGCCTCAATGGTCGCATCCTTTATTATGGCAACTGTCGGACTTCAGGTTTTAATTGATGCATGTATAGGATTGGTTCAAGGAAGAGATGAATCTCCAGATGTAATGGCAGCATATGTAGGTATTTTTTCGGCATTCGTCATGTATTTTGTCTATTTATATAATAAAAAATTAGCCGAGAAAATTAATAGTAAGGCTGTTATGGCGGCTGCAAAGGATAATATTTCTGATGCATGGGTAAGTATAGGGACTGCCATAGGAATCTTTGGATCCCAGCTTAACATGCCGTGGATTGATACAGTAACAGCTATTATTGTAGGATTATTAATCTGTAAAACAGCATTTGATATCTTTATGCAGGCTTCACACGAATTATCAGATGGATTTGATGAAAAGAAATTACTGATTTATGACGAACAAATAAGAAAAGTTGATGGTGTCAAAGGCATAAAGCAGATCAAAGGAAGAAGTTACGGCAACAATGAAGTGGTTGATGTTGTGATCTTAGTAAATTCCAGGCTCGATATCACGGAGGCCCATGATATAGCTACTCAAGTGGAAAAAGTAATGAGAAATGATTACGGAGTTTATGATGTCCATGTTCATGTTGAGCCGAATTAAATGAAATAGAAAAGGAGCTAACAACAAATTTGTTGTTAGCTCCTTTCTATTATTTCTCCGCTAAAACATATTTCTCAATAGCATGTGCAACACCGTGTTCATTGTTTGTAAGTGTTACAACATCTGCCATTTTTTTAATCGTAGGGTCACCATTGCCCATTGCAACGGATAGTCCGGCTGCTTCAAGCATTGGGACATCATTAAAGTTATCTCCGATCGCCACAGTGTCTTCGATTGGAATATTAAAGTATTCTGCCATCACACGAATGCCGTTTCCTTTATGACCGTTCGTGTCCATGATTTCGATATTATATGGACCGGAAGTTGTGATGGATATGCCCTCAAGATCTTGTAGAGAAGCAATTAAATCATCTTTACCAGAGATCGTAGGAATAAAGAATTTTTGAACGGTAATGTCTTCGATGCTAAGTACTTCCTTAACATCTTCAAATATTTTAATACTGTCGGTTTCTTTTGGCTGCTCTGTCATTAGCTTGTACTCTTTTTCAGTGAGATGATTCAGCACATCTTTATTCTTCTCTAAGAAAGAAAGCATCCGTTCAGACCATGTAGAGGCAACAAAAATTCCTTTATTTGAATAAATTTTAAATGGGTATTGTTTTTTATTAAGAATGGCTGTAACACTCTCAACTAAATCCTTCCCGATGGAAATTTGGCTTAAAAGCTTACCATCGGCAATAACCATTGTTCCGTTACTGCCTGCAACCGGACATTGAAGAGGTGTCTTGCTGATAACAGTTTTAATATCCTCCGGAGCACGACCGGAACAAATCATCACGATGTGACCAGCATCTTGAGCTGCTTGAATAGCTTTGATATTTTCAGGAGAAATATCAATGTTGGAAGATAACAAAGTTCCGTCGAGGTCTATTGCAATAAGTTTTTTCATTATCATTACTCCTTTATAAAAGCGTATCTATGTAATTCAACCCTTTACTCAATTATCTATTATGACATATTTTTCACAAATCCATTAGAAAAACGTTTGAAAAACGACTAAAAATGACAAAAGCTTTTTCTTTTTGTAAAAAAAAGATATACTTGCACGTAGAAGGTCTTACATTTGGAGGTAATTAATATGGTTCGATTCGGTATTATCGGAACAAATTGGATAACAGAAAGCTTTATTCAAGCCGCTAGTAAGGTAGAAGAGTTTTCCCTTACAGCTGTTTATTCGAGAACAAGTGACAAAGCTTTAGAGTTTGCTGATAAATATGGTGCTGAACATACATATACTGACTTAAACGAATTTGTAAAAAGTCCCGAATTCGATGCTGTCTATATTGCAAGCCCGAATTCATTGCATGCATCACAAGCTGTTCTTTGTATGCAAAACGGAAAGCACGTAATCTGTGAAAAACCTATCGCTTCAAATGCAGATGAAGTTAGCAAAATGATTGCAGCTGCTAATGAAAATAATGTTGTTTTAATGGAGGCATTAAAAAACACACAATTACCTAATTTCCTTGCTATAAAAGAAAATTTACATAAGATCGGGAAGGTTAGACGATATTTTGCAAGCTACTGCCAATATTCTTCCCGCTATGATAAATACAAGGAAGGTACTGTGTTAAATGCTTTTAAACCAGAGTTCTCAAATGGATCATTAATGGATATTGGTATCTATTGTGTGTATCCTGCTGTAGCATTATTCGGAGAGCCAAATGAAGTAAAAGCATCAAGCTATATGCTTGAATCCGGTGTAGATGGCGAGGGAAGTTTGCTTCTTTCGTATGACGAAATGGATGCTGTTATCATGTATTCAAAAATAACGAATTCTTATGTTCCTTCTGAGATACAAGGAGAGAACGGCAGCATTATCATTGATAAAATTAATACTCCGGAAAGTGTGAAAATACAGTACAAAGACGGAACAGTTGAAGATATCACAAGAGAACAAGTGTCAGAGAGTATGTATTATGAAGCTAAGGAATTTATTTCATTAGTCTCAGAAAATATTCAACAATCTGAGTTAAACTCTCATCAAAATTCAATCATTACTGCTAGAATTTTAGAAACAGCTCGTAAACAAGTTGGGCTAATTTATCCGGCAGACCAAAAATAAAGAAAAGAGGACAGTTCCATATATGGAACTGTCCTCTAGTTTTAATAAGGATCTGCCTCGTGACCTTTTTTGACCGCATCTTCAGTTGCTTCATTTGCAGCTAATGTACCTTGGCCATATCGAGATTGACCTGATTCACGGCCGGGCACTTTATCAAGCTCTACATCTTTCATTTCTTTCATTTTGCTCATTTTCATTTCGATGCCTTCCTTCACACGACGACCATAATCTTCATCCGCTTGTGTAAAGTGTTCGATCATTGCATCCTGAATTTTTTTATCACAAATGGCTAGGGCATCTGATAAGTTTTTAATTAATTCATCACGTTCCCACTCTTCAAGGCTGCGGTAGGTATGACCAGCTTGACCGTAGTTGTTAGGGCGGTCAATTGGTGCAGTCATCGCCGCTGCATTATACGTTGGACGATGTGGTGCACGGCCTTCTGTGCTTGCTTCCTTAAATCCGCCGAGCATTGATGGCTCATAATTAATATGAGGATTAGGGCCTGATTCTTCAGGGTCACGTACATCCATTTGTCCTCGCTGTTGATTTGTGTGAACAGTTGTTTTTGGAGCATTCACAGGTAATTTCAGATAATTTGCTCCAACACGATAGCGTTGCGTATCAGAGTAAGAAAAGGTACGACCTTGTAACATCTTATCATCTGAAAAGTCCATTCCATCGACAAGGACACCTGTACCGAAAGCAGCTTGCTCAATCTCCGCATGAAAATCCTTTGGATTACGATCAAGTACCATGCGTCCGACGGGCAACCATGGGAACTTATCTTCAGGCCATAGCTTTGTATCATCAAGAGGATCAAAGTCGAGCTCGGGATGGTAATCATCCTCCATAATTTGAACAAAAAGCTCCCATTCCGGATAATCACCACGCTCAATGGCTTCATATAAATCCTGTGTTGCATGACCAACGTTTTTAGCTTGAATGGAATCAGCTTCTTCTTGAGTTAAATTTCGGATTCCCTGCTTTGGCTCCCAGTGATATTTGACCAGCACGGTTTTGCCATCTGCATTAACCCATTTATATGTATTGACACCAGAACCTTGCATATGACGGTATGTAGCAGGAATACCCCATGGAGAAAACAAGAATGTAATCATATGAGTTGCTTCAGGAGTCCTGGATACAAAATCAAACATCCGCTCAGGATTTGGAACGTTTGAAGCCGGATCAGCTTTGAACGCGTGAATCATATCAGGGAATTTCATCGCATCACGAATAAAGAAGATTTTTAAATTGTTCCCAACAAGATCCCAGTTTCCATCCTCCGTATACATTTTCACAGCAAAGCCACGTGGATCGCGTGCTGTTTCAGGTGAATCCTTTGCTCCTGCCACTGTAGAGAAACGGACCATTAATGGAGTTTTTTTACCTGCTCCGGAGAAAACTTTTGCACGTGTATACTTTTCAACCGGTTCATCTCCTGCTTTTCCATAGGTTTCAAAATACCCGAATGCTCCAGATCCGCGTGCATGTACGACACGCTCTGGTACTTCTTCCCGGTCAAAGTGGGAGATCTTTTCAATAAAATGATAATTTTCAAGTGTTGCTGGACCACGATCACCGATTGTTCGGATATTTTGATTATCAAAGACAGGGTGGCCTTGTCGAGTTGTTAACGTTTCACCAGATTCATTATTTTTTATTTTACCTTCATTTAATTCTCCAAATTCTTCATTATGGTCTTTTTTCAATGGTTTGCCTCCTAATAGAAAATAAATGAACATTTACATTTATTTGCTAAGGAGTCTAAAATTATACAAATTGTTAAGGTTGTAGTTAATTTCTTTGTATGAATTTCATTTCACTGCAGACAATAGAAGGTGAGAAAAACAGTTCAGAGAAAGAGGGTTTAACATATGGCGGAAAGAGATAGTCATAAAAATCAGCAGAAGAAAATGAAGAAAGCCAGTGATGCGATAAATACGGATAAAGACTTTGGAAATGACTTGGCTGAAAAAAAGCAAAATGAAAAAAGATCAAATTAATGATCTTTTTAAGAAAAAGACCCCAAGATTAAATCTGAGGTCTTTTTTGTTGGTATATAAATTAGACAATAAAGCTTTTAATAGCAGTGTGTAAATCTTTCAGATAATATGTATTAGGATTGATAGGAAGGCTGTTTAACACCTTCGCATGATGAGGAGAAACGCCAATAATATACGATTTTGCCCCCATCACTTTAAGTTCTAAAACTAAGTTACGGAGAGCTCGAATTCCTTCATTTGTAATGTCACCAATCCCATGAAAATCAATAAGAATCCGCTCGATTCGCTGTGTGCAAATGGTTTCTAGAATACGATTGTGATTTTTATTAACCAGCTCAATGTTTAACTCACCGATAAGTGGGACAAGAACCATCCCTTCAGCAAGGTCAATCATTGGAACAGATAATTCCAGGATTCTTTCAATAGACTGTTCAAGCTGTTCCTTTTTTTGTAATAATTCAAGATTGGTATCTGACAACCGTTTCCTATGTAGCTCAACAGCATCAATTAATTCTTGAATCCGTTCATCCTGTTCAATACACACAATATGTCCATGCTTGTTTTGCCAATTGATTTGTATTTGGTAAAGGCCATATGGAGAATTCTTCGTGTTCATAACAAGCTCTGTGGTAACAAAAGCAGCTGATGTAAGCTTTTGTCTGGCCTTATTTTTACTTTCACGATCAACTATATCTAAAAAACTGTCAGATTTATTGAATGTTTCAAGTGCAATATCAGAGGCATCAATAATGTGAAAGTCTTGATTAATCGTAAAATATGGAAGTGGAATATGCTTTATTGCTGACATGTTGAATACCTCCTTAAATAGAGTATTGCTTTATCCATTCTTGAAGATCAGACAATGATGTAAATAATGTTGTTCGACTAGAAACATAGGGAGAAAAATCATAGTTTCCTAAAAGACGGCCCCCGACAATAACAGCTGGTTTATGGGGGAGTTCTTCTAATGCTTTACTATAAGTAGTTAAAAGTTCCGCATGATACCAAATTGAAAATGAGAGTCCAATAACATCTGGTTCCCATTTTTCAGCAAAACGGACAGCTTCTTCTAAAGGTAAATTTGGTCCTAGTAATCTAGTATTCCATCCATGCTCTTCGAATAACTGGGCGACCATTTTGATACCAAGATCATGCTGCTCCTTTTCAAGGCATAACAACATGACTTTTCTTGGTTGGATCTGGTGGAAACGATGGATATTTTTCATATAAAAATCAAATCGAACGAGAATATATTCGCATGTAGATGTTGCAAGATGTTCATCTGCAACAGTAATTTCATCATTTTCCCATAATTCGCCAATATATTGCATTGCTTTTGTTATTAGGTTTTCAAGTACATCTTTTCGATTTATATCATGGCCGACTTCGTTCATCACGATGTTCCAGGCAGCATCTTGGTTCCCTTTCAGGAGTGAATCGGCAAATTCATGAACCGTGCATGTCATGTTCTCACCTCACTACAAAGGAATTTTTGTGCAAGCGAAGCTTTGCAAAAATAATCACTAATCCTTATTTTAACATATCTTTCTTTGTCCTGTTTTAAAACTAACACATTGGTAGGAAAGTACTGAAGTTATATATCAAACTATGTGGAAATGGACCAACAGATCAGAACGAAGTGCTAATTCACAAACAGCTAATTATTACAATTTTCAGAACTACTGCTGTATAATAAAAAAATAGAGACAAGCATATTATGTTATATAGATAAAAGACAAGCTATTTAGCTAAATTGGGGGAATCGTATGACAGAAATACCAATGGAAGTACAAAAACAAATAAAGAAACACCAAGGTTTATCTAAGACCAAAATATTGAAACGTGCACTCTTTATATTTATTGGTGCCGTATTAATGGGAGTTGGACTTGAGATCTTTCTAGTACCTAATCAAGTTATTGATGGTGGTATTGTTGGCATCTCAATTATTCTCTCTCACTTACTTGGAATGAAACTGGGATTATTTATCTTTATATTAAATATTCCGTTTTTCTTTATAGGTTATAAACAAATAGGAAAAACCTTTGCTCTTTCGACTTTATTTGGAATTGCAATATTATCCATTACAACAGCACTCTTACATCCTGTACCGGCATTTACAGAGGATGTTCTTCTTGCAACAGTATTTGGAGGGATTATATTAGGAGTTGGTGTTGGAATTGTCATTCGATATGGCGGGTCACTTGATGGTACAGAGATTTTAGCTATTCTGGCAAATAAAAAGCTTCCATTTTCTGTTGGTGAAATTATTATGTTTTTTAATATTTTTATTTTAGGAAGTGCAGGTTTTGTGTTTGGCTGGAATAGAGCTATGTACTCTTTAATCGCCTATTTCGTTGCATTCAAGACAATAGATGTTGTGATTGAGGGACTTGATGAATCGAAGTCGGCTTGGATCATAAGTGATCAATATCAGGAAATTGGAGATGCCATAATTGCCAGGTTAGGTCGCGGCGTCACATATCTTAATGGTGAAGGTGCCTATACGGGTGATGATAAAAAAGTTATATTCTGTGTGATTACACGTCTTGAAGAAGCGAAGTTAAAATCAATTGTTGAAGACTTAGATGAATCAGCCTTTTTAGCAGTAGCAAACATAGCAGAAGTAAGAGGCGGCAGGTTTAAGAAAAAAGATATTCACTAAAAACTTGTGGTAACTCCACAGGTTTTTTTAGTGCTGTCACATATATTTTTATTTGTCATTTCATACCTATTACTAATGGACAGGAAGTACAAGTTCTTAATAAAGGGTGTGAAGGGATGGAAAACGTCATTTTAGATGTATTGGATTGGTTAACAAATCTCGGGTATGCAGGAATAGCGATTGGATTAATGCTTGAGGTGATTCCGAGTGAAATTGTATTAGGATATGGCGGTTATATGATTGTGCTTGGGAAAATTGGGTTTTTGGGCGCACTGTTTGCGGGTGTTATTGGAGGAACCATCGCACAACTTATTTTGTACTGGATCGGAAGTTTAGGAGGAAGACCATTTCTTGAAAAGTACGGAAAATACTTGTTCATTAAAAAACATCATATCGAACTATCCGAATTATGGTTTGAAAAATACGGTTCCGGTGTTATTTTTGGTGCAAGATTTATACCGGTAGTAAGGCATGCGATTAGCATACCAGCAGGAATTTCAAAGATGTCACTTTGGAAATTCACTCTGTATACGATCGCAGCAATGATCCCATGGACAATCTTTTTCTTGTATTTAGGTATTGAACTAGGAAGCAATTGGATGTATATCAAGGAAGCGGCAAAACCTTATTTTATTCCAATAGTCTGTACGGCGCTCATGCTTGCCACGGTTTATTACTTAGTTAAGAAATTCAAACAACCAAGATCAAACTAAAAATTACATAAAGTGAGACTTCCATCAATTGGGGTTTTCTTCATCCCCATTGATGGTTAGCGAGACTTATCACGCTCAAAACGCCACATCATGTGGCTTCGCCTGACTTGGACGTCAATCGTTCGTCGGATCTTTACGGGCAGTTTCTCCCACTTACCCTTCTGTGTTTCTCTCAAATCTTTCGTTAAGAGTTTTTTACTGCCGTTAAGATGGGATAAAGACAACACTTAGTGGAAGAATGTTAATGAAACTATTGATAATAGGGTGGTGAAGGAAATGAAAGAAAAGGATCAAGAATTTTATGATCATGAAGTTTTTGCTCAGGCTGAAGTGGTACAACATCCTAAAGAAGTGAATCATTCAGCATTAGTACTGAACCAATCTTTTAATGTGTTTTCAAACCAGGATTTAACTCAAGATGAAGATTGAACAAATGGACAGTCATGTTGACTGTCCATTTTAGGTAATTAAAAAGTTAACGAAGACTGTTAACCCCTTACATATTTCAATTAATTTTTTTTAGTTTTTGTTTTATCATATGTGATTTATGAAGACCTCTTTCCTTAATCTCTGCTTCAAGCATTTTAATAAAGTCAGCGTTAACCTCTATTTTTTTTGCTTCATGAAAGCTTTGTAATAAGGTCTTGTCTGAAAGTGGTGAAAACCTCATTTTTATCATCCTCTGCCATTTCGTACTTGTTATATACCATTTACCACTAGCAAATTAATGTTAAACAGGTTTAGAGTAAAAAATGTAGCAGGAATGTTTAAAGATATTGAACAGGTAAGGAAAATGAGAGATCAGGATTTGAAGAAGGAAGACCAGTAAATTAAGTCACTTTCCCTCTTAATTAAACGTTTGTTTAAGCAGATATGATCTGTTTAGAGGTCATCAAATCCATTATCTGCATGGTTAACCTTTGTATATTGTCTTGACTTTTGCTCAAAGAAGTCGGATTTTCCAAGATCAACTTCTTCATATGCTTTTATCCATTTAAGCGGATTTGTACGATATCCTTCAAACGGACGTTCAAACCCTAATTGGTTAGAGCGAACATTCGCATAAAACTTAATATAATCTTCAACATCATTTATATTAATTCCATCCATTTTGTTTCCAATGATGAATTGACCCCATTCAATTTCAAGTTCAGCTGCCTGAATAAATGTATCTTTAACAAATGTAGCAAGCTCTTCTGTATCGTACTCCGGATATTGTTTCAGTACTTCCTTGAAAATTTGGACGAATAAGTCAACATGAATTTGTTCATCACGGTTAATATAATTAATCATTGTACTTGTTGCGACCATTTTTTGATTGCGGGCCAAATTGTAAAAGAATGCAAATCCGGAGTAAAAGAAAAGGCCCTCTAATATCACATCATATACGATCGACTTTAGTAGGTTCTCAACATTAGGTTGTTCAGCAAATGCTTCATATCCATTTGTAACAAACTCATTTCGCTTTCTTAAAATCGGTTCACTTCTCCAGTATTCAAACACCTCATCCTGTACATGCTTAGGTACCAGGCTTGATAGAACATAGGAGTAGGAATGGTTATGAATGACTTCCTGCTGTGCAAGCATGATCATTAATGCATTGATACTTGAATCTGTTATATAATCAGAAACCTTACCGGCATAATCGGTTTGGATGCTATCTAATAGTGCCAGCAAACCGATAATCTTCAAGAAGGCTTCTTTTTCATCTTCTGTTAAATTGGGGTATTGCTTAATATCTTGAGCCATATTGATTTCAAAGGGTGTCCAAAAATTTGCCAGCATTTTTTTATAGCGGGGATATGCCCAAGGAAATGAAATATCATCCCAGTTTAATACGTTTGAGCTTTCACCATTTATAATAGCTGTTGAGCGGTTTGGTGCAGCTGCATCCATGATTTTTCGTTTCGTTAGTTCCATATGAAGACTCCTTTTGACCGTGTTTGAAAATAAGATCTGTACTTAGTTTTGGTGTCTAGCTGCAGCGCCTATCGCCTATCAAACTTCAAATCATCTCCCTACGATAAGTCAACATCGTTTCGCTTACGCTTACCGTGTTTCCTAAATCTTTAGTCGATGCTTCTCCAGTTTGTACGGCGATGATCAAGGCGCTTTCGCTTTTCTTAGTTAACTAGCGCAAGAATCACATTCTTCTATCGTACTGGAGGTAGATCGTAAATAATAAGTTGTCTTTAATCCTTCTCTCCATGCTGATAAATGAAGGTCAAGCAGATCCTTGGCTTTAATTGTATTTTGTACGTAAAGATTGAACGAGATTGATTGATCTATATGGCGTTGTCGTGCTGCATTTTGTTTAATGCTCCAATGCTGATCAATAAAATAAGCAGATTTATAATACCAAGTTGTTGTTGAATTAAGATCCGGAACAGTTACCGGAATTTTATAATCTTTCTTTTCTTCTGAATAAACCTTCTGGAAGATTGGATCAATACTAGCTGTACTCCCTGCAATAATAGAGGTCGAAGCATTAGGTGCAACGGCCATTAAATATCCATTTCTTACTCCGTAATTTGCCACTTTACTTTTTAGTGCGTTCCAATCAAAGCTACTTTCTTTTGTGTGATACCCACGTTTGTCAAAATAAGCACCTGTTTCCCAATCGGAGCCTTTAAACACAGAGTAGGTACCTTTTTCCTTCGCAAGTTCCATGCTTGCTGAAATTGTCAAGAAAGAGATCTTTTCGTATAATTCATCAGCAAATTGAATCGCTTCTTCATGCTCCCATTTAAGCTGTTTTAGAGCTAATAGGTGGTGCCAACCAAAGGTTCCTAATCCAATTGCTCGGTATTTTTCATTTGTTAATCTTGCTTGAAGGACAGGAATAGTATTTAAATCGATCACATTGTCCAACATTCTTACTTGGATAGGAACCAATTTTTCCAATACATCATCAGTTACAGCTTTCGCAAGGTTTATAGATGATAGATTACATACGACAAAATCACCCGGTGTTTTAATTGTAATGATTTTTCCATCTTCCGTATATTGCTCTTCCACAGTTGTTGGACTTTGGTTTTGCGTAATTTCCGTGCAAAGATTACTGCAATAGATCATTCCTTGATGATAGTTTGCGTTTTTACGGTTTACCTCATCCCGATAGAACATATATGGTGTTCCTGCTTCTAATTGACTGATCATAATTCGCTTCATAATCTCAATAGCAGGGACCTTTTCCTTTGAAAGCTGTTCATTTTGAACACATGCCCAATAACGCTCTCTAAAACTTCCATTTCCTTTTTGCTCGTCGTAAAAATCTTCTATGCTAAAGCCCATAACAGTACGGACTTCATGTGGATCAAATAAATACCAGTCAGCTCGTGCTTCAACTTGTTCCATGAAAAGGTCTGGGATACAGACGCCTGTAAAGATATCATGTGTCCGCATTCTTTCATCACCGTTATTGAGCTTGGCATCAAGGAAGGAGTAGATATCTTTATGCCATACATCAAGATAGACTGCGATCGCTCCTTTACGTTGTCCCAGCTGATCAACACTGACAGCTGTATTGTTCAATTGTTTCATCCATGGAATAATGCCGGAAGAAACACCTTTGAATCCGCGGATATCACTTCCACGACTACGGATTTTACCAAGATAAGCACCAACACCGCCACCGGATTTTGATAGATTGGCAATGTCTGTGTTGCTGTCAAAAATTCCTTGAAGACTGTCATCAATCGTATCTATAAAACAGCTTGAAAGCTGTCCAACAGGCTTTCCTGCATTTGAAAGAGTTGGTGTTGCTACTGTCATATAAAGATTACTCATAGCCCAGTAGGCTTGCTTAATAAGTGCAAGACGGTTCTCTTTATTTTCGCGAGCCATTAACGTCATTGCGATCACTAAAAATCGTTCTTGTGGCAGTTCGTACACCTGTTTTGAGAAATCCTTTGTTAAATAGCGGTCAGCTAATGTGCGAAGGCCAATATATGTAAATAGGTAGTCGTTTTCAGGGTTTAAAAAGGAACCAATTTGATCAATTTCGTCCTTCGTATAATTTTCTACTAGACTTGTGCTGTAAAGCCCTTTTGATACAAGTGTTGTAAGTAGTGCGTAAAAATCACCGTATTTTTGTTCTTTATTATATCCGCGGTTTTGCGCGGCTTCTTTATATAGCTTGGCTAAATAAATATGCGCACAAAAATAAGTCCACTCAGGTTCTAGTTCATGGATATTTGATAGTCCTTCTAAAATAAGCAGATTTGTTAATTGATCAGATGTATAGGAATCTCTTTGAAGAATCGTATTTTCAATTCTGTTCAGGTATTCATCAATATTTAGTGTTGGAAAGTGTTGATGGATATTTTTGATAAATGCAGTTAGTTTTGTAAGATCAAATGCTTCTTGTCCATTGATCATTGGAGATAAGGTAGTCTTGCTCATGAATATTCCTCCGTCTTGTCGTTTATTAGGCGGGGTAAGGAGATAAAACGACAGAAAGAGAGCAAGTTCCAAGGAAGTTGAATAGCTCAAGAGGTTTACTATCGTTTCATCTTCTCAGTCCCCGAAGAAATTGAAACTTTCACAAGGTATAGGTAGGTCTCCTGACTTATGGTCTTCCTACTATGAGTCCTTCCCATACATGAGGTACAGTGGTTTTCTCAATTCGTCACATTTACAGTTGCGGGGACAGTTCTGGATTTTCACCAGATTCCCTTTTAAGCTAAGCGCCTATTTCTTGTAGATATACAATATGTAGTTTTTGTGTGTAAATAAAAATCAATATATAGTTGATTTTTAGTATAGTTCCATCATAATGCAGTTGGATAAAATAAGCAATATAATTTTTCGCAGTAAACAAAGATTCATAGAATTGGACAATCATAGTAATGATACAAGAACAAAGATAACAGGAAAATGTAGCGAATTCAAAATAAAAGCTTTTCTCTTAAAATTATTAAATTGAATATAGTTCTAAAAAAGTCAAATTTGTTGTTTCGTCATTCATATATATGGGTAAAAGCTCCATAAAGAAAACTACTAATTTATAAGAAAAGGAGAATGGAAAATGAAATCTAGTAAAGTAAGCTTAGATAATCTATTAGGAAAAAACACAAGAGCCAAACGTAAAAATATAGTCGTTCGTGAAAGCCAAGATATGGAAGAGTGTATCATCCATAGAGAGATTCATGGAGATAAAGTCTATGTTCCATTAAATCTTGAGCGAGTTTGGAACAATATTTAGTATAAACTTAAAGCCCCAAAGCCCATTAAGGGCTTTTTTCGTGCTTTACCGAATGCTCTTCTATTGGAGTATGGTTCTGCTTTTTAAGTTTCTCTTCCATGATTTTTACATCCTCTTTAAAGTTTTCACTTATAACCGCCTTTTTACCAAATAGTAGAATTTGGTCGCCTTCCTGAATTTTTGTATCATAAATCTTCTTTCTAATCTTCATTTCACCTCTTTTGATAAACAAAACAACAAATTCCAACTGCTCATGCTCTTTTAACACTTGGCTGATTTTTTTAGAAAAGAGTGATGATTCCTTATAAATATGGAGATTGAGGAGATCATCTTCTTCCTCTGTTAAAAATATATCCCGTATCGGTAAGTCAGCTATTTCTATATTTTTTTTCAGTCTATTAGCAAAGAGTTTTGATAATAATTTCTGAACGTATGGCAGTTTTACCAAACCAAGAATGAGTATTGCTCCACCGGCGATATATAAAACTTCTTTTGTATTAATACTATTAGAAAGGAAATTACTAATAGACGATATAATCACTGCAAGTGAGACAGCACCAAACGAAATAAGAAAGATAGCCAGTTTTCTGCGGATGGGGTGGCCTAAAATAAGCTCGGATTCACCGGTTGTAAAGCCTGTACCTGTCATAAGTGATATGACTTGGAATCTTGAAACTTCCAGCTTAAGATCTGTTAACCGAAATAAAATCACATGAATTTCAATGACAGTTGCAATAACGATGAAGTAAATTAATAGAAAAAATAAAGCCATTTTTCCACCTCACCAAGATAATAATCAATTTTTACACACTACTTCTTAAAACAAAGAAATGAGCGGGGTACTTAGTTACCGCCGCTTCATTAAACTATCGCAAACTATTCATTTTTTATTTTGATAGAAAAAGAAACTTTTAGGCTTGGTAATAAGTAATAATGTTTTCTACTGTAATTTTTCATTGTAGAAGTTTACCGAATACATCGCACCTTCGCTGACCATTTTATTGTCTTCCAGATCATAGGGATGTGGATTTCCTCCCTTTTCTATTGGGAGATTTTTATTTTTTACATAACAAGAAGGTTTTATCATTCGTTTCCAATCTCTTAGTAAGTTTTCCAGCTTCATTCTATTTGACTTTGAAGATAACCATATAGATGCGGATGCTCCTATACCAACAATCATTAATGCTCGTTTCATAACAATACCTCCTTTAGATGTAGAATCGTTCATTCTACTTTTGTATTTTTTACCCGATAGATAACAGATAAAACATAATGATTTGATTAAAAATATTACAAAACGATTAAACGTGAAAAAGTAGGTTTTATTGGGAAAATAAGGTGGTACAAGATTAGCGTAAGCAAATAAGAAGAAAAACTTAAAGGAGGATGTACAAAATGAGTAAAGATAATAATAAGAAAATGACATTAGAGGAAGCAGGACGTAAAGGGGGAGAAGCTACTTCAAAAAATCATGATAAAGAGTTCTATCAAGAGATTGGACGTAAGGGCGGAGAAGCCACTTCAGAAAATCATGATAAGGAATTCTATCAAGAAATAGGACAAAAAGGTGGAGAAGCGACTTCTGAAAATCATGATAAGGAATTCTATCAAGAAATAGGACAAAAAGGCGGAGAAGCGACTTCTGAAAATCATGATAAGGAATTCTATCAAGAAATAGGACAAAAAGGCGGAGAAGCGACTTCTGAAAATCAGGATAAGGAATTCTATCAAGAAATAGGGCAAAAAGGCGGAGAAGCCACTTCAAAAAATCATGATAAAGAGTTTTATCAAGAAATTGGTGAAAAAGGCGGAGAATCACGCAGAAAACAAAATGACAATGACTAATACGAAATAAAGTGACTTTACAAGCAATGAGAGCATTTTATATTAGTAGGAAAGTAAACTAAAAGCTGCATGCATCGAAGTTCGGTGTTTGCAGCTTTTAGTATGTTTTGGAGTAAATTACGGTTTTGATCATTTAAAATTTCCCTTTTCTAAATTGTGCTGGTGTTACTCCTTCAAATTTCTTGAATACCTTTATAAAGTGACTTTGATCATGGAAATTTAATAGGCTTGAGATTTCCTTCATTGTATAGTTAGTATAATTTAATAGGTTTTTTGCTTCGTCTACTTTAGTTTGGTGAATGTATTGCCGAATTGAGATTCCAACTTCTTTTGTGAAAAGAACGGACAGATAATTTGGATTCAATGAAGTTAATTCAGCTAAATCTGATAAAGTTATTTCCTCGTAGAGATTGGTAAAAATATAATTTATGCAAATGTTAATTGGTTTAGAAAATTTATGCCTTTTGCTATTTGCAACTCGTTTAGCAAAATCTACTAGAACATGCTCGGTTAATAATACGACAGCTTTAATTTCGTCTAATTCCTCTAACCTTTGTATATATAAATCGCTAAGATTATATGCGACCTCTTGATAAAGTCCCCCTTCAACTGCAGCTCTAGTTGCTAGCGAAATAGCAACAATTCCCAAGTTTTTTTGACTACGCAAATAACTGGTCTTTGATAATATTCCTATTTTCCCTTGTTTAAAAATAGTATGGAATGTTTCTCTTATTGCCTCACTCTGCCCAAACTTTACATAATCATTGAGTTTCTTTTCAATTGCAATGTCGGTATGAACCAGTTTATTTTGGCGTTGTTCCGTTATGTGACTGGCTACATTTTCTAGCTCAATTCTTCTCTTATCTAGTTGTTCATTTTTTTCCAAGATTTCCACCATGTTCAGTTTTTGGTGATAAACCATGAAATGCAGAACCATGCTCATATTAATATAATCAAAATTACTTAAAATCGTAAGTTGGTTATAATATTGCACCATATTTTCCTTACTTGCTTTTATATCAAGGTCTTTAAAAATTCCATTAATCGTTTCTGTTGTCATTCTAAAGTTTAAAATAGGACCAACAATAATCTTTCCCTCATATTGGTTGTCGGTAAATAAATTTATAGAGAAGAATTTTTCAAGGTAGACGGTTTCCTTAAGAATTGGGAAATGATAATGTTTCGATTCGGAAAATAGTTGAATCAATAAAGCGGTATCTGATGTATACGCAGGATTAGAAATAGTACCTGAAGATTCTTCATATATCAATTTTTCATTGGAATCAAAAAGGTAAATGGGGGTTTTGTACAAATTAAATATTAATTTACAAATGTATTCTATGTCCTGTCTAGAGTATTGCATGTTTATCACCTTACTTTCTAAACGGTTAAATAATGTGTAATTCTTACACTTTTTCTGAATAACATACCATATTTATTGAGATGTAGTAACTATAATTCAATTAAGTAATCGTTTTCAAATTCTTGTAGAAGGGAGAATGTGTGCTCAAAAAATAATACATCTTTATAAAGGGATCATTCATTACAGATAAACACTGACATGATCAAATTTGCATCAAATACATTTTTTTAGAAAGAGGCGATTTCATGAATGCTACATCGGATACTTTAACAAACAATTCATTACCATCTGAAAATAATTTTGTTAATCGTTCGAAACTATGGCAAATTGGCTTATTTGCTCTAAACAATACCGCAACAAATCTCTATGCATTTGCTATGGGGTTTGTCTCATATTATGCAACTGGGATAGCTGGGTTGTTAGTTGTTGTCATTAGTACTCTATTGACTGCTACGCGGATATTCGATGGAATTACAGATCCGATTATTGGCTATGTGATAGATAAAACAGAATCAAAAATAGGTAAATTCAGACCTTTTATGATTTTGGGTAACATCATTCTAGCGATAACCGTGTTATTAATGTTTAATATTACACATCTACTATCATCAGAATGGCGTCTTCCATTCTTTATTGCAATAAATGCTATTTATATTATTGGTTATACATTTCAAACAGCGTGTACTAAAGCAGCACAAACAGTACTAACAAATGATCCGAAACAAAGACCTCTATTTGTTGCTTTTGATGCTTCGTATAATACTATTTTATTCGTTGGTGGACAATATTTTATTGCATCTATTCTTGTTCCAAAGCACGGTGGCTTTAATAGTGGATTTTTCACAGAATTAAATACAATTGTTATTGTTTCTTCTGCCATTTTCACACTATTAGCCGTTATTGGGATTTGGCAAAAGGACCGTTTGGAATTCTTTGGATTTGCAGAAAAGAATGTAAAGGTATCTATTAAGGATTACTGGCCGGTGATTAAAAGAAATCGTCCGTTACAAATGCTTATTGTAGCTGCATCAACAGATAAATTGGCGGCGGCAGTTATACGACAACCGGTTGTACCTGTTATGTTTTTTGGGCTCATTATAGGTGATTATGCGTTAAGTGGGACAATTTCCCTCGTTACTGTTCTCCCGACCCTTCTGTTAACATTTATAGGGATAGGACTTGCTCGAAAAAGTGGCCTGAAAATGTCATTTGTAGCAGCTACATGGGGTGCAGTTATTACTTATGCCCTGCTTTTAATAATCATCATTACTGGAGCACCACAAGAGATCTCTCTTTCAAACCTAGGGTATATGACGGTTGCATTTCTTGTCCTTTATACATTAGGAAACGCATTTATGGGTGTAACCGGTAACATGGTCATCCCAATGATTGCAGATGCTACTGACTATGAACTTCATATTACCGGTAGATATATTCCAGGTATGCTTGGAACAATCTTCTCTTTTGTTGATAAGGTCATTTCTTCCTTTGGAGTTACCATCGTGGGAATACTTCTGGCCATGATCGGTTTTAAAAATGCTTTTCCTGAAGTCGATACACCATTGACGACCAGTCTGTACTGGATGGGATTATTCTTTATGTTCGGTATACCAATGCTTGGATGGATTGCATCTATCATTGCAATGAAATTTTATGAACTTGATGATAAGCGAATGGCAGAAATTCAAGATGAGATTGCTAGTGTAAAACAAATTCTCGTTGATAAAAATGAAATTTCTTTGCCAAAAAATAAATAGAAAATTAACTATTTTTTACTTTTTGTTAACCAAATCAATGTATTTTTTAAAAATAAAGAGGTGCTTTTTATGTTATATCCAATTATTACAGATTCACGAACAATTATTGATTTAAACGGTATATGGTCATTTAAGCTTGATGAAGGTTTGGGCTTGGAAGAAGAATGGTATGCAAACGAACTTCAAGACACGATAAGTATGTCTGTTCCTTCATCCTACAATGATGTAGGTGTGTTCTCCAAAATAAGAAATCACATTGGCTGGGTGTGGTATGAAAGAGAATTTACTATACCAGGGATGTTATCAGCAGAGAGGATCATGTTGCGTTTTGGTTCTGCAACACATCAAGCAAAGGTTTATGTAAATGGGAGTCTTGTCACAGAGCACACTGGAGGATTCACTCCGTTTGAAGCAGAACTCAATAAATTTTTGAAACCTGGAAAAAACCGGCTCACAGTAGCCGTTAATAATATTGTGAATGAAACCACTTTACCAGTCGGCAATTATAGTTTAGAAAACATTGAAGATATTGGGAAAGTTGAAAAGAACACACCAAATTTTGACTTTTTTAATTATGCAGGTATTCATCGCCCTGTTAAGATCTATACAACGCCAAAACTATTTATTAAAGATGTCACAATTGTCCCGGATATCACTGGAAATGTGTCTTATAATGTTGAAACGTCTAATCCAGCTGAGATAAATATCAAGGTGATAGATGAAGAAGGAAAAGTTGTTGCTGAAGAATCAGGGAGTGAAGGTAAAGTTTTTATTCCTTCTGTTACTTTGTGGGAGCCATTAAACGCATATTTATATACCTTAAAAATAGAACTAAATGAAAATAATAGAGTACTAGATGTATATGAACAACCTTTTGGAGTTCGTAAAGTTGAAGTGAAAGATAGTCAATTTTTGATCAATAATAAACCATTTTATTTTAAAGGGTTTGGCAAGCATGAAGATACCTATATTAATGGACGTGGCTTTAATGAAGCAGCAAATGTTCTTGATTTTAATCTATTAAAATGGATTGGAGCTAATTCATTCAGAACTGCTCATTATCCATATTCTGAAGAAATCATGCGACTAGCGGATCGAGAAGGAATTGTTGTTATTGATGAAACACCCGCTGTCGGGATTCATTTGAATTTTGCTGCTACAATGTTTGGTGCACCATACCGTGACACATGGAAAGAAACGGATACATTTGAAGCACATAAGCAGGTTATTGAAGAACTAGTTACTCGTGATAAAAATCATGCATGCGTCGTTATGTGGTCAGTGGCAAATGAACCGGCATCGGAAGAAGAAGGGGCACTGGAATATTTTGAGCCGCTAGTCAAACTAACAAGAGAACTTGATCCGCAGAAACGTCCAGTCACAATCGTAACACATGGAGGAGCCAATCCAGATACAGATAAAATTGCTGAAATAATAGACGTCCTTGCACTTAATCGTTACTATGGTTGGTATTCAGAGGGAGGAGAATGGGATAAAATACGATTGAAATTACGCGGAGAGTTCGATAAATGGAAAAAACGATGCCCAGGAAAACCTATTATGTTTACTGAGTATGGTGCTGATACTGTGGCGGGTTTTCATGATGTTGATCCTGTGATGTTTACAGAAGAATATCAAGTGGAATATTATCGTGTAAATCATGAGATTTTTGAAGAGTATGAGGAATTTATTGGTGAACAGGTTTGGAATTTTGCTGATTTTGCAACAAGTCAGGGCATAGTCCGTGTTCAGGGGAATAAGAAAGGGATCTTTACACGGGAACGTAAGCCAAAAGCTGCTGCTCACGAATTGCGGAAACGCTGGAATGATATACCGAACTTTGGATATAAAAAGAAGCAAAGTCTGAATAAGGACTAGTCTATTCAAGTTAGTAGTATTCAATCATCTTGACTGTAGTAAGTAGATTAGCCTGCTGGGGGGCTGTGTAATATAGACTTCATTTTTATATGTACCAAATAGAACAGTTAATTTCAAAATAGTGGATGATTGAGGGCCTAACGATGTGAATCTTGTTTCTATATACGAATAATGTAAGTTCCTCCCGAATTCTGTAATGTAAAAAGAATTTAGGGAGGATTTTTTATGTTTAAAAGGTATAGAGACATGTTTATAGTTTTCGCTGTTGGCGTCCTTGTGATTGTAGGGCCTACTTTTACAGCTTCAGCGCTAGGGGAAAGGATACTCACGAAGGGGTCATCAGGTAAGGATGTTGCCGAACTACAGGATTATTTGATGACAAAAGGAGTATTCCCGTATCATACATCTACTGGATACTATGGTGATATCACTGTAGAGGCCGTCAAGGACTTTCAGCGTAAACGCAACCTGAAGGATGATGGAATTGCCGGGCCGCAAACAAACCATGCGTTAAAAGTGTTGCGAAATGGAAACATTGGGAAGCAAGTTATACATATTCAGTATCAGTTAAAGCAAACAGGTCACTATAAATCAAGTGTAGATGGTATATATGGAGACGGCACAGTAAGTGCGGTCAAGAGCTTTCAAAAGCAACAAGGACTTGCGGTTGATGGAATTGCAGGACCAAATACAAGGTCGGCGTTAGATCGTAAGGCTGAGCGTGGTTCAGCTGCAGGTAAAACATTAACGGTGGAAAGCACAGCATATACGGCAAGTTGTAACGGTTGTTCAGGTGTGACGAGAATGGGTCTTGATTTGAAAAAATATCCCGATGCGAAAGTAATCGCGGTAGACCCCAACGTCATTCCACTTGGTTCCATTGTAAAAGTAGATGGTCATGGTATTGCCATAGCAGCTGACACAGGTGGCGGTGTGAACGGGAATTCAATCGATGTGTTCATTCCTAACCATGATGATGCTCTGCAATGGGGGCGAAAAAACGTACGTGTGGAAATAATTGAATAAGGGTAAGAAGCTGATATACGCTATTTTGTAGATCAGCTTCTTTTATGTGTTGGTTTAATGTACTCTTCGCTCAAAGTTTAGTTGAATCCTGTACTCATTTACCTGAACAATATCGGGGAAATGATGGAACTTGCTGCCACCAAGTAGGGATGAAGTGGTAATTATAATAAGGCGTATAATTGTTGTTATGATTGTAATGGTTGTTAGTTGTAGGATTGTGGTGGTTATAAAGAGTATGGTGATTGTACTCTGCTGTACATGCCCCCGGCTGTCCCGGATGTGCTCCGGTAGTAATGGTATGATAATGTTGATACATATTTAACTCTCCTTTACCTATAAATAGTTAGAAGCTGATATAACCTATGCACAACATAGCTTATTTGTATGGACTTTTTTGTAAATGGGAATTTGATGAAAAATGAAGTGATTAATGGATAATATATAATTGAAAAAATTGTCACAAAACCAGTTATCATAATTTAGGTTGTTTTCGCAAAGGTTGTTGCTTAAGAATTTATAGTGGAGCGCAATGGAACGGACTATTTTTTCCCTTTAACACTAAATTAAAAAACAACAAAGTATGCATGTGAATGGATAAATTTAAAGTGAGGAAATTTCTGCCTTGGATTTTTCAGCTTTATGGAAGGAAAAAGGATTATATTAATTTCCTTTTTCCATGGAATCTAAGTTGTTATTTATCAAATATCTTTCCTTGATAATCGTTTGATGATGCAGTTCATGACCGGCAATAATGTATGCCAGTGCACGTGCAGTAATAGGGTGGTTTAATACTGTTCCAGTACGGATCCATGAATCCTCAAGAAGGCTGGAGATCAATGAAGAGGTACACTGTCTTACAATCGTAAAATCTGAAAGTATGTCCTTGAAATCAAGCTGTCTGAAATTTGCATTAGTCATAAATAAATCTTTATCAAAGGGAGTAAATGAGACCGTATCGCCACGAGCAATGACAAGAAGGTGATAACTCAGCACACGTTCTACATCTGCCATATGTCCGACTACTTCTTTCAATCTCCATTTTTTCTCCTCATATTGGTATTCTGCTTGTTCACTGGTTATATTACTTAGAAGATTAATAGTTGTTTTTTGCTGCTTCTTTAGAATATCTTGTAAGCCTTTGTCAGGAACAAGCTCCAAGTATCTCTCAAAATACGGATGATATTCATTCATATTAGGACGTTCCAGCATTATTACCGCCTCCATACTAGTTATACCTTCATGTTAACTCATCTTAATATAAATGTTAATTTTTAACTGTAATTCTTTTTGAAATTACAAAAAAACCGCCTCATTAAGAGACGGTTCTACGATCTTTTAAAAATCCATAAAAAATAGTAAAAACAGGGGAAAGGTATAAGAAAAACGCGAAAGGTAAGAATGCCAAAACAGGTACACCTAGAGTTTGAGCAAAGAACGCACCACTAACTCCCCAAGGGATAAGCGGGTTAATTAACGTTCCTGCATCTTCCAGCGTTCTAGATAAATATTTTCGATCCAGCTCCATGTCTTCATATAGGGACTTAAATGATTGCCCTGGTATTAAAATAGACAAGTATTGCTCACCAGTAAGTAAATTGACACCTAATGAAGAAGAAGCTGTTGAAAGAATCAACTGTCCTTTTGAATGAATTCGACCTATTAACCCGTTTAGTAATGTCGGAATGATTTTGAGAGAATCCAACAATCCTCCAAAAGCAAATGCGATTAGAATAAGTGAAATCGACCACATCATGGATTGTAAACCGCCACGATTTAACATATTGCTTATTTGTTCATTTTCAATTGAAAAGGTTGTCCCGTTTTGTAAGACATGTAGAAACTGACTAAATGAAATTCCTTGTATGCTGACTGCCGTTATTGCTGCCGTCACTATACCGATAATTAATGAAGGGATAACGGGTATACGTTTAATGGCCAAAATGATTACAATAATAGGAGATAACAAGGTTAAGCTGCTTACCTGAACCTGTGATTCAATTGCCAAGACCATGATTTTCATTTCACTAAGTGATGTAACATCGATAGGAGCCATTCTTCCCAAAATAAAGAAAATAACGGTTGTAATGAGTATACTAGGAATCGTTGTTAAAGACATATGTCTTATATGAGTAAATAAATCAACCTTTGCAACACCTGATGCAAAATTTGTTGTGTCTGACATAGGAGACATTTTGTCCCCAAAACAAGCTCCTGAGATAATAGCTCCGGCAACCCATTCGATTGGTAAACCGATTGCAATGCCTGCCCCCATTAGAGCAACTCCGATTGTGCTCACTGTTGTAAAAGAGCTTCCAACTAAACTTGAAATGACCATACAAGAAAATAGTGATGTGATAAGCAAGTAATCGGGGTTGATGATCGTTAAGGCATACGTCATGATCGTTGGAATGGTCCCACTGCTCATCCAGGCACCTATTAACATACCGATTAATCCTAATATAACAATTGGCTGGATACCACTTTGGATTCCTTTTATTAAGCCTTCTTCTAACTTTTTCCATCCAAATCCTCGTAACAATCCAATTAGTAATATGACCAATAAGCAATTGAGTAGTGCTATATGTGGTTCAGTTTTTAATAAAAATAAACTTAAAAAAATAACAGCTAATATAAGAAGGAGAAGCCCGACAGCTTCTTTAAAATGAAACGTTCCTTTTTCTTTACTCATGAAAAACTCCTTTATAACTTAAACGCTTTTACGCTTTTTCGTACAAAAGTATTATACCAGTCTAGTTTTTTGTGTCAATTTAAAACAGTATTTTGAATGTTCTAAATTTGATGAATGTTTTGTTGGTATAATAATTTACAAAAAGAAAAATCAGTGAAAAAGTTCACTGATTTTTAGAGTCTTTTTTAAATTGTTTTCGCCATATCTTTTAATTGGTCCGAAGTGTCGGCAATTGAATGGATCGCATTTGAGACGTCATTTATAACATCTGTAAAGTTTGTCAGGTCTGTTTTTGCTTGCTCACTTTGTTGTTTGTTTTTGTTCATAATATCAAGTATCGTATCAAAGAATGAGCTCATATCATCCATTTGATCAGATCCCTTTGTTGTTAAATCTGCCACTTTGTTAATCGAGTCAGAAATACTGTCAATTTGAGTGTGTATATTTGTGATTAAGCTAGATACACCCTGTACAGAACTTTTTGTTTCTTCTGCAAGCTTGCGAACCTCACTTGCTACAACAGCAAAGCCTTTTCCATATTCCCCGGCACGAGCTGATTCAATCGCTGCATTTAATGCTAATAAGTTTGTTTGTTCGGCAATGGATGTAACAATAGAAACAACTTGATTAATTTTCTCGGATGTTTGTTCAAGAGACTTCATTTTTTCAAGGATTTCAACATTGCTTTGTTCAATGAATGTCATTAGTTTACTTTGCTTTTCTAAATCACTTTTTCCGTGGTGAGCTTGTTCTTCCGCGGTTGCGGCAGCTTCCGAACGGTCAACTGAATAAGAAGCGATTTCTTGTGATTGAGCGAGAATTTCCTGAATAAAAGCCTTTGTATGATCAGTTGTCTCTGCTAATTGTGCAGCCAGATGGTTTACTTCCGCACGAATTTGCTGTTTTTCATGCTCGCTTTCCGCGCGGACAGAAGCATATTCACTTTCATATGCTTCTAAAACAATCTGTTGTTCCAGGCTAAATAATTTACTGATGCTCTGAATGGCTTGTATGATTTCACTTTTTGAGTGGAAATGTGGCTCAATTGTATGAATGACAGAAGCAAGAAGCTGCTGAAATCCAGCCATATACCATTTTGCCTCAAGGCCGATTTTTACATGGATATGTGCAATTCTTCTCATTCGTTTAACATCTTCAGCATCCATTTGTCCATTAAACATTTTCAATACATGTGCTTTAAGCGTTTCTTTTAAGCGGTCAACAGAGCTGTGATTGTTAATAATATCAATAAGACCTTGTCCGGCTTCAAATGATGCATAAAAAGTTTGAACAATTTCTTGAATGTTTTCTTCAATATAAGGTTTAACTTTCAATGCAATCGCCAGGTCGTGTTTTGTGATGTCGAGCATGTTGATTTGTGAGAGTAATTCCGGTTCGTCTATTTGTAAAACAACTTTTGATAAAAGTGCTTCGTAATCTTCGTTTTGTACTGAATTAACGGCTTTCTTCTCTTTTCTAAACGATAAGATACCCATGAAAATAATTCCCCATTTCGTAAATATATACTTACTAGGTATATCGGCATGGAAGATCAGAGTATTTAGTTTTTACCAAAAATAAAAAAGGCAGAAACTAAATTCTACCTTTTGAAAAGTAAATTATTTTGCAATTAAGACTGGAATGGTTGATAATTGTGAGACCTTTTCACTGACACTGCCAAAAATTAATTTTTTTAAGCCGCTAATATTCCGGTTACCGATGATGATCAAATCACCTTCGTTTTCTTGGGCGTAGGAGACGATTGCGTCAGAAGGTTCACCGTAGGATACAGAGACATTTGCTTTCGCATGGTGATGTTGTAGTATACGATTTGCCTCTGTTTCCAGAGTGATTTCTTCTTGACTTTTGTCTGGAAAAACTTCTGAAGATTCAGGGTTTAGTTCCTGTTCCTGTGGTACAGGTATTGCAGGATAGTTTCTCATTTCTCCAACCGGATAAGAGTGAACGGGTGAAATTAAAGGTGTTTGCTCCTGGTCTGTTAAGGGATTTAGGGATTTTTCTTTACTTATATATACGACTGATAACTGAGTGTTCATTTTTTTACTCATATTAATTCCTAATTCAAGTGCTTCTTTACTATCGTCTGTCCCGTCAAATGCAACAATTAAATGGTTAAGTTCTTTCATGTAAAATCATCCTTTCAAATTGGATTTTGATAAGACCAAATTAAAAAATGAAATTAAGTAAAATGCTGATGACGACAATTGCTCCAACGACCATTAAAATAGTTCGTACCATGAATGATTCCTCCTAGTTTGCTTATTCCATGTTTGCTTTCATAGCTGGTTGTAACATTGGTTTTTTCGCTAGTGTTGCTTCTGAAGAAATGATCTTCTTTAAATCGTTTAATTTTAAATGTGAATATTCTCCGTTAATAATGAACGTTATTTCTTGTCCGTTTTTAACAGTTAATAAATAGGTAATAAAGGTAGTGAAATTTTCAGCGTTGATAACGCTTTTATTTCTTGTTACTAAGTAAATACTTCCGTTATAGGATTTTGCTAATTGACTAATTTTTATCACTTGATCAATTCGTAAATGATTTTTAAATGTGAATTGTAATGTAATGGGTTTATTCATATGAATTCCTCCATAAAAAATGTTGTATGTTTGTTTTCTCTTTACTTACCTCCTCTTGTATGGTGGGAAACCTATTTGAAGAAAAATACTTCAATAGTCCTGCGATAGTACTTGGTACCTATACGACGTATAATGTCGGATGAAAAACATTCATCTTTTAAGGGAAACAAGGTATAGTAGAAGGTGAGAGAGGAAGGAAGATGGGGATGGAAAAACTAAAGTACATAAGCATGCTTTCTGCCGTTGTTACACAGATTGTTGGAATTATTTTTTTATTTATTAACATAAAAATTGCCATTGGATTATTTTTTGTTTATTTTCTTTCATTGCTTGTTTTAGTTATAACTTTTATTAAGATTAGAATAGATGAAAAAAAGGAGGACGACAAAAATGATTATCGTGACTACTGAGACAGTTCCAGGTAAAGAAACAAAGGAATATAAGGGCTTTGTTAGAGGCAGTACTGTTCAATCTAAACATATTGGAAAAGATTTAATGGCCGGGTTAAAAACAATTGTTGGCGGCGAACTAAAAGAGTACACAGAGATGATGGAAGAAGCTCGTCAAAAAGCGATCTTTCGTATGGTTGAGGATGCGAAAGAAAAGGGTGCTAATGCCATTGTATGTATGAGACTTGAATCATCCGCGGTCATGCAAAATGCATCAGAAATCATCGCTTATGGAACGGCAGTTATAGTAGAAGAATAATGGAAAAGAAAAAAGGGCAGCCAGCCCTTTTTTTAGTAGCAAATCCCAACTCGTTTATAGATAAATTTATTGTTTAAAAGTTCATGATAGGCAAAATGTGCTGTATCTTGGACAGAGATTTCCTTTCCGTTTGAGGGAAGAAAGTCAGGAGTAAAACGGTAATTTTTCGTTAAAGTTCCATCTGGAAGATAAGTTGGGCATACAATTGTCCACATTAAAGAACTGGATTGAAGGTATTGATAGGCTGTTACATGTTCTTCAGCGGCTCTTGTAGTTTTTCTTCTAGATTCATTTGATTGATATCGATAAAGATCCGGTTGAGATCGGGATTGGAGGATACCTGCCGTTCCAATTGTTACAACCCTCTTGATTTGATTGGACTCCATCGCCTTGATGATATGAGGTGTAGCTGTTGAGAGAAGCTGTTGACCATCTGTGCTTAATGCGCTAATGACAGCTTCCTGGTTTTTGATTGTTTTTAAAACATCCTCATACTGTGCTGCATCACCTGCTATGACGTTTAAGTTGGGTGATGCTACATCCACTTTCTCAGGAGAGCGAACAAGTGCTGTTACGAAATGCCCATCACGTAAAAGATAAGACAAAAGTTCTTTCCCCACACGACCTGTTGCTCCAAATAATGCGATATTCATTACTAAAACTCACCTCTTAATTATGCTGTGTTTTCATTAATGTAACGTATATCCGTTAATAATGGAAATAAACATGCCTATTAGAGGGGTGACTGTTAATCTGACTTCTTCTTTACTAGATCCCAATAGTATATTTGTGGAAAACGAACATATATCATATATTCATGAAATAATGTATAACCAACAAACCCAACTTGCTTCCAATCAATCGCATCAAACATATCATTCAGCTCCTTTTCAAAAAAGGTATGTGAATAGGGAAGTCATTTTCTTTACGAGGAATGATGGTGAAATCATATAAAGATCATTTGAGGGTTTACTTATACTATATGGTCGAAAGAACTTGTTTGATACATTTTCATTCAACTGAAAGAGACCAACACAATGTGTTGGTCTCTAGCCAATTATATGGAATTGTTATTGTTGAGAATAACCGCTCATAGATTGTTGAGCCATTGATACTAAACGCTTAGTGATTTCTCCACCTACAGAACCGTTAGCACGTGAAGTAGTTTCTCCACCAAGGTTAACACCAAACTCAGAAGCGATTTCATACTTCATTTGATCAATTGCTTGTGCTGCTCCTGGTACTACTAATTGATTTGACGAATTGCTGTTTGAACTATTTTGTGCCATCTTATATTCATCTCCTCATAAAAGGTTTTTAATGGTTGGGTTAGCTGGGATTGCACCAACATATGGAGGATGTTGTCCTTCATAGCCTAACTCGGCGTAACCCATTGATAAAAGGTAGTTGGTTGTGTGTTGCGCTGTTGTTACTAAGTATTATGGATTTTTTCTTTTATTATATTCATCTTTTTTATGGTAATTTTTTCATCTTTGCTTGTTTAAAAGAAATTCAAAAACATCTGGTTGATTGTTTGTATTATGAGTCAATGCTTTAGAAAATATACGTTTATATATAAAGGTGCAATTTACGAGAGAACTTACATAAATGATGATTTATTATGGGATTCTATAGCTATGAGAGTAATAAAGGGGATGACATGATGCATTTATGTCCTTTGTGTAACGGGCTTGAGCAGAGAACGTTTCAATGTCCAAATTGTCATACGATTATGGAAGATCAGGGAAAGATAACGGATTATTTTGATGATTACAGTGCATATATGGATATTGACATTATGAAACTCTATGATGGTCAACCTGCTTCACTGGAAAATCATCTATGCTTACATTATTTTTACTGTCCAAGTTGTCAGCATCAAGAAACTACTTCTATTCAGGAATAAGAAAGAGAGGGCCGGAATGGACCTCTCTCAATGTTTACTAGTAAATCATATAAAGTTTAAATTGTGGCTAGCGCTTTGACATCCAGCTCCGAAGCACAGGACGTGCAAGTGCAGTTGTTGCGACAGGACGTCGCGTTCTTAGACTGCCAGCGCCTAGCCCCTCGAGGTCATAAGCCAATTAAGAATTGAAGGCAAAGAACGCCTTCTATTCTTAATCGTCTTATTTGCCCAAGGCTGACCAAGGCGCTTGCGCTTTTGATTTATTTCTCACCTGCTGGGCGAATTCTTAATTCTGTTTCGTTATCGAAGAAGTGAGCTTTGTTCATATCTAATGCTAAGTCAAGTGATTGACCTGGTTTTACGTCAGTACGAGAGTCAACACGAGCTACGAAAGATTGACCATCGATTTCAGAGTAAAGCATTGTTTCAGCACCCATTAACTCGGCAACTTCAATTTTTGCTGTGATTTTAGTACCGTGGGAAGCATCAATGAAAACAGGCTCATCATGGATTTCTTCAGGACGAACACCCATTAAGATTTCTTTATTCACATAGCCTTGCTCACGAAGGTATTTCATTTTTCCTTCTGGTACAGCTACAGATGTTTTTCCAAATGAGAATTTGCCATCTGTTAAAGTACCTTTGAAGAAGTTCATTGCAGGTGAGCCGATGAATCCGCCAACGAATGCATTTTCAGGCTTGTCATACACTTCTTTAGGAGAACCTACTTGTTGAATTAGACCATCTTTTAATACAACAAGACGAGTAGCCATTGTCATCGCTTCTGTTTGGTCATGTGTTACGTAAATAGTTGTTGTTTGTAAGCGTTGGTGAAGCTTAGTAATTTCAGCACGCATTTGTACACGAAGTTTCGCATCAAGGTTTGATAAAGGTTCATCCATTAAGAATACCTTTGCATCACGAACGATCGCACGACCTAAGGCAACACGTTGACGCTGACCACCTGATAAAGCTTTTGGTTTACGTTGTAGGTATTGCTCAAGACCAAGGATTTTCGCTGCTTCGTTTACACGACGTTCGATTTCGTCTTTTGGTAATTTACGAAGTTTTAGACCGAATGCCATGTTATCATATACATTCATATGTGGGTAAAGAGCGTAGTTTTGGAATACCATCGCGATGTCACGGTCTTTTGGTGCAACATCATTCATACGTTTTCCATCGATGTAGAAATCACCTTTTGAAATTTCCTCTAAACCTGCAACCATACGAAGTGTAGTAGATTTACCACAACCAGATGGACCTACGAATACGATAAATTCTTTATCTTGGATATGAAGATTGAAATCTTCTACCGCTGTTACTTTATTGTCATAAATTTTATAAATATTATCTAATTTTAACTCAGCCATTTCTTAATTCCTCCCCTTATTTGAAAGCGTTTTAACTTGGTTTTATTGTAAGGGATTTCACTTAAAGAAGTAAACGTACAAGTTGCACGAAAAATACTAGGCTCTTTTGTGCAATTTGTAAACGCTATCCTAGTTCTCGTAATGAACCAAAATACTTGCTAGAAAGATAAAGGCTGCATTTGAAAATGTACGAATATCCAATCCTGTTTTTTCTAGTAATTTCTCCAGTCGATATTGAAGACTATTTCTGTGAATAAATAATCTTTTCGCTGTAGATGATGCATTCAAATTGGAGTGGAAAAATGCTTCAATCGTATGGTGGAGTTCTTTGTCCTCTATTGCCTCTAGTAAGTGATTTGAGAGTATGTCTTTTTTACTCGCAGTAGGGGTTTTCATGATGAGAATCGGAAGTGCCTCATAAAAGTTCATCACTTTTTCGCGATTACTAGTTCGATGTAAAGTATGAAAACAGCTTTGTTCTAATAAAAACTTTTTCTTTAGATCTTCATCATTTTTTTGAAGCTGCCCTATATAAATAAACGGTTCAACATAAAAGTCAGTGGTCAGTGTATCACTAAAGTCTTTTAACATATCTATTTCAAGTGTAACCTGAGGTTTGTCTTCTACAATGATACCGTGTGAAAAACTTAACCAAATAACAAGCTCGGAGTTTATGATTCCTTTTACAGCTTCTTCAAAGTTTTGTTTATCATCAATTGGTTGTTTTAAGAAAAAATAATAAAAACGAACAGATGTGTTTTCAGTAGGCAATGGAGATTGTCCCATCTCTTCTGAAAATAAAAATGTATACCATTTTTGTTGACTGATTGTAAATGAATCTTCACTAATATTTTCTAATGGTTGAAAGAGGGAGGAGAGTAATTCTTTTTCATTAGCGTGTATAGCCGTTTTTGAAATTCCAAAAACTTGACCTGCATCTGTCTGAAACCAGTCATAGGTCGTATCATGTGGAATATATGTCGTTGTCATTGCGTTTTTATAATGTTTCATCAAGTTATCTAACATGAAATTACTCCTTTTTATCCGTTGTCCATAACTCTATTATAAGTAAGAAACAACATGTATAAAAGGAAAAAGACAGTTCGATATGAACTGTCTACTTATCAGCTAAATAGGGAGGATCTTCTTCTATAAGATCGCGGGCTTCTTCAATATTTGTAGAATCCTCTCTCATGTGGACAGAGCCTCCTGATAACCCTTCATTAATCATACGATCTATATCTAAATATGCCTTGTCTTTACCTTCATAATTAAGATCTTGCTTTACACCTAATTCTTTATCGGACATTTTTTTAACCCTCCTTTTGCATATAGTTTGTGCGGAAGGAGATATGTTCATTCATAAACATGAAACAGCATTAATTCTTGAATTTGTGATTGGAGGTCTGTTTCCGCTTCTTTAGGAGGCTTTTGGGATCCCCACTCAATTTGTCCATTTTTATGATACACCCCATCATAGTGTGCTCCCCGAAAGTAAAAGGAAATTCGCCAACCAGGCAAATTTGCTTGTTTGAACATTGGTTTGTATTGAAAATGTGTAATCAACTTAACCGCTCCTTTCCTGTTATATTCAAACTATACGGCGAAAAGAGGGAAATTCCTCTTACCTAATACTGGAATTTTTGGTTAGGGAAAGAAAAAGTTTAGCTAACAGAACAATCCGTTTAAGTTGAATATCCTTTTCGTCAAAAATCATCGGTTTTGAATTCACTTCAAAAAGAATAGGGGAACCGGTTGATGTTAAACCTATATCCATTGAAAATTCTCCAATGAACCCAATACTCTTCGTTAACGTGTTTCCGACCTCATTGGCTAACCAGTCAATATCCTTAAGGGAACAGCGGTCTTGGACTTTATGAAAGGGAAGAATCTCTCCTCCATTAGGCACATGTGTAACAATGGAGTCTTTCTTAGCCTTACGGACCCCAATGCCAACAGATGTATATCTTCCTTCTGTATACATACAAAGAACCCGTAAATCATATTTACACGCATCAAACTTGTCCGTTTGAACTTCCTCCTGCATTATATACAAATCAGGTTTAAGAGAGTTCTCCAGCCAATTTGAAAATTCTTCATTTGAAAGTATACTTTTTTCAAATGTTGTTTGAACTGTAAAGTGATGTTCGTTTTTCATAACTTTAATGATTCCGCTGCCTTTATAACCATTTACTGGTTTTACGTAGAGTGAAGGATATGTATGAAGGAGTTTAACCAGATCTGATTGTATTGTGTATTTCCAGGAAGCAGGTAAGTAAGATTGCAGGTTTTTCTCTTGGGAAAGGATCAAGTGACAATCCCATTTGTTAAAAAAGCAGGGATTAAAGAATGGCTTTTCTGTTTGCTGATACAGTTCATATAGATGTTTAAATTCAAAAGATAATTCTTCAGATCTTGTCGAAATTTTATTATAAATTAGATCTGGAAAAGGGAAAGAGATCTTTCCCCATCTGTTGTAACCTTCAAAATAAACATATCCTGTTATGCCTGTTTCGTGAATGCCGGCTGTTGTAAAAACAAATGATAGAACGCCTTGTTCTTTTAATTCCTTCTGAATGGCTTTAAAAACAGAGATGTCTCCACGGAACGTATCCTTTTTTTGTCCTTTACTTGCAAATATGCCAACAAGTGGTTGGTTATAGGTCTCCATTTACAAGTTCCTCAGGTTGAAGGATTGCTTTTTTTGATAAATAAAGGCCATACTGCAAGGATGCTTTGCGGGTTAATAGGTCAGCATCTTTTAGCTCAGGGTGTGAAAAGATGGATCTTCCAGGCTTAGAATTTGCCTCAAACATCCATACTCTTCCCTCTACATCAATTCCTAAATCAAAGCCAATTTCTCCAATAAAGCCTGTAATCTGTTCATCAATTCTTTCGCTTAATTTGATTGCAGCCTCTGTTAAATGATGGAGGGCTTTCACTCTCTCTTGTGGATCATCGTAAATTTCCTCCAGGCTTTTCACAACACCGCCATTATTTAAGTGGGTTGTCACACTTCCTCTGCCTGCAACCTTTGCCGCAAGGGCGGTAACCTTCCATTCTTCATGTTCATCTTTATTGGTATGAATGCGAAAATCAATTGGTTTCCCATCTATTCGGGCTAGTTTTATTCCTTGTTGGGCTAAATAGCTTGAGAGCCGTTTGTCTTTAAAGCATGCTTTTAGAAAGCTTTCAAGTGAAGCATATTTCCTGAGCCGATTGATTTCATGATCGTCACGATATCTGGAGTAATACATATTATCGTCACGAGAATACATGAGATGATATACGCCTAAACCTAAGCTGCCATTTGCAGGTTTTAAGTAAATGCTTTGGTATTTTGCAAGCATCTCTTCCATTTGGCTTATTGTTGGTGTATGAATGGTTTCAGGTAAATATAAGGAAGCATTATGGTCATGAATGAGAAGCTGATGAATGGACCATTTATTGAAAAAACCGGGATTATACCAAGGTATAGAGTATTCTTCTATGAGCCGTTTTTTGACTAGTTTAAGTGCGTTGTGGTTTTCGATCCGTCGATTAGGAAGACGGTCGTACACAACATTAGGGAATGGAAAGAGTTCTTTCTTCCAGCCCGACTTTCCATATGTGTATCCCTCAATTGTTCCTTCCTCCCAATTAATATGATGGGCTCCGAACACATAAGAGTGTATTCCAAGTGAATGATCAATTGATAAGAACTTGGCAAAAAAGAGAGAACGCTCACCAATTGGTCGTAATAGTGACTCGGTAAATCCTGCTGTGAAAATACCGATAATAGGTCCTAAATATAAAATGTTTTCATGTGTAATAAGAGTGGTACTTCCACCAATCGGAAGAAGAAGCTGTTTGGCTACTTCCTGTGAAACAAGAATCGTATCTTGTAAGTGATCTTCATAAACAATTTCACAAGGCATGATGAACGTACCAAATGATACAGAGTGAATCTCTTCATCCAGCGGTGAATGTTTTGGTAGATGAATGATAAAGTCCTGTGAATCCGTTTGTTGGATTAAGTATATCTTAGTCAATGATCGTAGCTCCTTTTTGGTTATTTTTCGAGCTCAAATATTTACAGTAGGCTAATGGTGAATCATAAAGTGTGTGTTTTAACTCAGGCTTTGTTTCAATGAATGTTTTTCTCCCGGGCTTTGAATTTACATCCAATACCCAGATTGAGCCATCTTTGGCATAGCCGATATCAATTCCAAGTTCGAATAGCCGACCAAAGCTGTCTTCAAGTAGGGTTGGAAGATGTGAAGTAATCGTGGATAGCTCATCTTCAAGAAGAAATCTTTGTCTGGGTGTGAGCTTCTCAGACCACTGCTTATAGGTAATGGGCTCTCCACCAGTTGTTAGATTTGATAAAAATGACCCTTGGTACCCTTTTCTTACACCTTTTTCAACTAGCGACCAGTTACCGTCAGCATCCTTTTGGAGAAGAATGCGTATATCAAATGGATAGCCTTCACCATCGACAAGTGGAAGGAGAGGTTGAAGAAGATAGCTTTGTTGCTTTAGTAGACGTTCACACCAGTTCATAAATCGGTCTACTTGTTCAAACGATTTCGTTTTTTTATCAGGACCGTTATGGTATGTGATCGTTATTTCTTTTTGAGTTTGGTGAATGGCAACAATGCCGATACCTCTTGATCCAACAACAGGCTTTAATAAACAGCTTGAATCATTTCTTAAGCGATTTAAAATTTGCATAGGTGTAGAAATCAGCTCAGTGTCAGGTAAGTATGAATTAAGATGGTTATTTTTTTGAATGGTATGATATACCTTCCATTTATCAGGTAACCCATATCCTAAAAACGTGGTAGCGGGATTTTTTTTCAACCACTCGACAATAGGTTTACATCTCTTTGAAGCTTTACTTTGATTGTAAAAGCAGCGGTCATAAATAAATGGAGGAATCGAAAATGTATCACTTATCCAGGATTGCGTTTGCGGATCAAACGTTTCACCTGTAATCGTTAAGTCTATAGGGTCAATAGAAGCAGGGACAAATCGAACACAATTCATCCCGTATGAAGTACTTCGTTTGGCAATCTCTGTCACGTATCCATGTTCATGTGATAAGTGAACTGCCATTATTCCTAATGATATCCGTTCCAAGCACAACACTCCTTTTGTCTAAATGCCGGCTATTTTTGTTCGTATAAAAATAGACAATATTGAATGATAGATTTGGCTGACGGCCGGACTTTTCCAGATTTAAGATCATCTTCTGATTTTGATGGTTTAGTATTAACCTCAATGATCCAAGGGTGGCTATCTTCATCTAGTGAAAGGTCAATACCAAATTCCCCAAATTCTCCACCAGCTTGAATGCAGATGACTTCTACTATTTCTATGGAAAGCTCAGCTAATAACTTCCGTAAATGACCTGCTTCTTTCTCTCCGAAAAGTTCTTGCAGTATTTCTTTTGGTTTGTATATCTCGCCGCCTCTTGCTAAATTTGCAACAAACTGTTGTTCTGCTGATACTCTTGCAACAGCGGAAGTAACCTTCCATTGGTGACGGTCTTTTTTATGACATAAAAACCGGAAATCAAGGGTGCGATTTTTATAGGATTTAAGTGGAATTGTTTCTTGTAAAAGAAAGCCTTCCTTTTTTAATCTGGGATACAATGTTTTGAATAGTTCTTCAAAGCTTTGATATTCTTTGTTGATATCTCCGGAAAATGTTGTGTAATCAAGATAGTATTGGTTTTCTTCAGTTTGTTTTACCCGAAAGATTCTTTTTCCCTGACTACCATTGATCGGCTTTATAAAAAGATCCTTTTTCTCAGTGAGCATACTTTTCAACATGTTCTTCGATTCTAGCAATTGACTTTCAGGTAGATAGGGTAGGAGATGTTCATTTGCTGAAAGAATTTGATGCACTTCCCATTTGTTTAAAAAGCGATCATTAAAATACGGAATTTTATTTTCGATTAAATCTGACGTAAGATCCAAAAACTTCTTTGATTTTTCCAGGGTTCGAGAATGAATTCGGTTGTGTACAACGTCAGGATACGGCACAGTTGTTTTTATCCACTTATCTTGAAGAAAACAATAACCTTGCATCATTTCTTTGTTATAAGATGAAAAGGAAAAAATATAGAGTAAGCAACCATTGGTATAACAATATGCAGCAAGCTCTTTGCAAAACTCATGGATGGACCCAAAGTGTACATGGTGATCTTTTTCTTTGATTTCAGTTAAAAGACCGATGATGGGACCAAGCTTAAGATTTCTTGGGTTAACTAATTGCCCTTGAAGTGACAGTGTTTGATGTGGCAGATGCAGCTCATCAAAGATATGGGCAGGTAAGGACAAACTAAGATCCTCTTCATCTATAAATACGATTGGACAGAACACAGTATGCATCCCGCAACTAATTTTCAAGGAATGAATATTTTTGGAGAGACCTAGATGTTCTCTTAGGCCAACGCTTATTTCACATATATCAAGTTTAGAAGTTACATTTTCTGTAATTTCAATCGTTTTTCGAATCATGTAATTCCCTCATTTGCTCGAGATGAAGCCAACCTCTATAATGTTCTTAGGCAGATGTTGATATAACATCGTATGTGACTAAAAAAAATCGGTGATGTTGTGGAAGGTAGATGATAATGGATCAAATGATAACAGCATTAATCATGATAATTGTTGGGGCAGCAATTGGAGGAGTGACAAACTCCCTGGCTATTAAAATGTTATTTCGCCCCTATAATGCAATCTATTTTTTAGGGAAAAGAGTACCTTTTACACCTGGATTGATTCCAAAAAGAAGAGATGAGCTTGCAACTCAGTTAGGGAAAATGGTTGTGGAGCATTTGTTAACAGCTGAAGGTATTAAGCGCAAATTTCTGCAAGCACAGTTTCAAGATCAGCTCATTTCATGGGGAGAAACACAAGTAAAAAAGGTGACGAACTCAGAAAAAACAGTCGAGCAAATTTTGGAGTCTTTTAATGTAAATGAACCATCACAAAAGACTGATGTGCTGCTCAAAACGTTTCTACAGGGAAAATATGAAGAGCTGGTTCACGAGAATAAAAGCAAACCTCTTCAAGAACTGCTTCCAAAAAACCTGTTAGATGAGGCATATGTCGCCATCCCGAAAATTGGACAATTTATTATTGATAAAGGTATTTCCTATTTTGAAAGTAGTGAAGGCAAGCAAAAGCTCAAAAAAATGATCGAAGACTTTTTGGCGACTAGAGGAATGCTCGGAAATATGATCGGGATGTTTTTAGGAAATGAAAGTCTTGTAGACAAGGTTCAACCCGAAGTCCTGAAATTTTTGAAAAACAAAGAAACACATGTACTCATCACAACATTAATTGGTCGGGAATGGAATCAGATTCAAGACATGACTCTTGATGAACTGGATCAAAAATGGGGCATCTTTGAGAAGGGCTCAACTTTAGTTAATACAGTTGTTGAGACATTAAACGTTCAGGATTTGCTATCAAAGCCAATCTCGGCATATTTAAAACCAAATGAAGATAAAATCATTCAGGAATGGCTTCCGAAGATAGTGACTCTCTCCATTCAATATCTGACCTCACATCTTGAAGAAATGCTTAAGAAATTAAAGCTGGAAGAAGTTGTGCGTGAACAGGTGGAAACATTTGCAGTGGACCGGCTGGAGGACATTATACTCTCTATATCCCGGAGAGAGTTTAAGATGATTACCTATCTTGGGGCACTGCTTGGAGGAATTATTGGAGGATTACAAGCAATCATTGTCATGTTTATTCAGTAAATTCCTCACATCAAATGCAATTTTGAAAAGAGTTTGTTATAGTGAAAGAAGAGCCTACATAGGTTAAAACTAGAAAGGAGGCTCATCATATGTCAGAGAATTTATATGATGTTGCATACAACTTAGAAAAAGCACTACGTGAAAGTGATGATTTCAAAAACCTAAAAAGACTTTATGAAGAAGTGAATGCAGATGAATCTGCAAGCAGAATGTTTGAAAACTTCCGTAATATTCAATTAAACCTGCAGCAAAAACAAATGCAAGGTGAAGAAATTACGCAGGATGAAATCGATCAGGCACAAAAATCTGTGCAGCTTGTTCAACAGCATGAATTAATCTCTCAATTAATGGCTGCAGAACAACGATTAAGTATGGTTGTAACAGAATTAAACAAAATCATTATGAAGCCGCTTGAGGAAATGTACGGAAGTCAGTAAGACGACCCTATATACATATACATTTGTAAATTTGATGCAGAATGGACTAGGGTCCGTTCTGTTTTTTTGTTGAGGAAAATTTATCATGTCCCATCTATTGTTCTATTTTTCCTAAAAGGGACATAACTTCATAATAGGTTTTGACATCTGTAGAAGGGGGACCTGTTGTGACTGCTTATCGATTACTTGCTTTGAATATTGATGGAACATTGCTTCGATCAAATGGTCGTCTTCAGCCATCCACGAAAGAGGCAATTGAATTTGTGAAGGGTAAAGAAGTGTATGTGACGCTTGTAACAAATAGACATTTTCAATCTGCGAGAAAGCTGGCAAAAGCATTAAAGCTGGATTCTTTACTTGTTACACATGGTGGTGCGTTCATCTCGGAAAATTTAGATAAGCCATTATTTGAAAAGCGAATTTCAGAGGAAACAACATTCAATGTTGTGCAAGTATTAGAAAATTTCAATTGTAATATTCGTCTTACACATGAAAGATTTTCAATTGGAAATCGAAAAAAAGTATCACCGAACTTATTAAGCAAATCGATCCTCAATACATCAGATTCGATGTTTTATCCTGTTCAGTTTGTGGATTCCCTAGGAGATACTCTTCGTGATGAACCGGTTTCTGCAACAAGAATAGATGTTCATTTTAAACATGAAGATGAAAAACAGGAAGCTGAGACCGTTGTAAAGGAAGCTTTTGATATGGTCGATATTCGAAGTCATTCATCAACTAGCTTTGACATCGTTAGAAAGGGAGTATCCAAGGAGAATGGGTTGCGAGCTTTAGCAAGTCATTTGAACATTCCTTTAGATCAAACGGTGGCAATTGGTGATGCTGAGGATGATATCGGGATGATTTCTTCAGCAGGATTAGGTGTTGCGATGTGGAATGCACCGTTTGAAGTAAAGCGTGCTGCTGATTGGGTGACAAGATCTAATAATCAGCAAGGTGTGGACTATATGGTCAAAGAGCATTTTCGCAAGCAACAAAGACAGGATTTTTTACGCAAAATTAAAATTGATCAATAAGAAGAAGGGGGAGTTTATTCTTTCCCTTCTTCTATTTTTTTATTAGTGGATAATCCGTTAGCTTTCCTTCATATACGAGCTGGAAATGTGGATTTTTGCGAAAGTCATCAGGGGTTACCAAGGCGGGGAGTTTATCCCATAACTTAATACCGGACCGATGAAGCATTTCAGCAACGAATTGTGAGCAAAAATACGAATTGCTGAATTCTACAGGTTCATTTAAGGAAACACCTAAAACACCAATTAAGTTATAAAGGAATCTTCTTTGATTCTTAATAAAAACATTCAATACCCTTCTCATTTTTTCCACATCCCGGCTTGTTACATCCAGTTTATAGATAACACAGGTTGTTTCAGGATATTTACTATATGTTCCTGTATGGATATCTTCTTTCACAAATCCCCCGTTAATAGGGTTATTGGGATTTTTTCTTCCAAAGCTGTACATTTCAGTTAAATTTGCATCAAATGCAATGGAAGCATGATTATAAGGAGCTTTTGTATATTTTTTAATAGACTTAGTAAATAATGTCCCCGTGTCAGTTAGTAAAATATAAATAAACGTTTTTGAAGTCATTTTGTTTCCCTCTTTTAAATTCTTCCATAATATTCTATCCTTAATTATACAATAGAAATACAAAGTTGGAGGAATAAAGGTGATATCAACCCTTTGGACATTAGGTATTATTTTTCTTAGTTTAAGTTGTGTACATCTCATTTTTATCTTTACGAGCAAAAAGCAACCGAAAAAAGATTTCTCGGGTGTTTTTATGCGTGTCAAAACATGGTGGGGTATGTTTGCAGTCTTTTGTATCGCTACGTTATTTAATCCCATTGTTTCGTTGTTTTCCTTGATGCTGTTATGCTTTTTTGCATTAAAGGAATATTTTTCAATGATGAAAACAAGGAAAGCAGATCGACGGTTATTTCTTTGGTCATATTTGGCCATTCCTGTTCAGTTTTATTGGATATTTATCGGATGGTACGGTATGTTTATTGTCTTTATACCAGTTTATGTCTTTTTATTTTTGCCGTTACCACGTTTATTAGGTAAGGGAACCAGTGGTTTTCTTCGATCTGTCAGTTCAACTCAATGGGGCTTAATGCTGATGGTTTTCGGACTTAGTCATTTAGCTCACTTTCAATTTGCTACACCTGAATACGGAGCGAATCTTGTCTTATTTTTAGTTGTTTTAACACAACTCAATGATATTGCTCATTATTTAATCTCTACTTATCTAGGAAAAAGAAAGGTTGTTCCTTCAGCAAATCCGACCATCACGTGGGAGGGATATATAGGAGCAACAATAATCACAATCGCTGCAGCATATTTCATCTATCCGTACTTAACACCATTTGATAGTACATTTGCATTATTTTCAGGTCTTTTAATAAGTTTAAGTGGTTTCTTCGGAAGCTTGACGATTTCTGTTTTACGAAGAGATTTATTAATTGGGGATCAAGAGAAGTTAAAAATGCTGCACAAAAGCTATTTAACTCGTGTTGATAGTTTAGCTTATACATCACCTGTGTTTTTTCATGTGATTCGTTATTTTTTTGATTTTATGTAAAAAGCGGATTGATCCGCATACTAGGCGTTTATCCTGATCTAGGGTAACGCCTTCTTTTTATGGGGAAATTGAAAGAAGTTTAAGGAGGAATTATTGGCGATAAAGAGAATACCTTTAATTTACTAATGGTTTTAAGGGGGGGACCTTATGAAATTTGTTTTAATTTTTGGTCCGCAGGCAGTTGGGAAAATGACAGTTGGTCAGGAACTAGCTAAATTGACTGGGCTAAAGCTGTTTCATAATCATATGACGATTGATTTGGTCAATCCGTTTTTTAACTACGGAACACAGGAAGGAAAAAGATTAGTCAATTTGTTTCGACAAGAACTATTTGAAGAAGTATCAAAAAGCAGCTTGTATGGAATGATTTTTACATATGTGTGGGCATTTGATCACCAATCAGATTGGGATTATGTTGATAAAGTCTGCCGGATTTTCGAGTCAAAAGGAGGGACTGTTTACTTTGTAGAACTTGAGGCTGACCTGGAAGAAAGACTTGAGAGAAATAAAAGTCCTAATAGGCTTGAGCATAAGCCAACAAAAAGAAATGTAGAATGGTCGGAAAGAGAATTAAAGGAGTCACTAAAAACATACAGGTTGAATTCCCATAAGGATGAAATTGTCAGAGAAGAATATATAAAAATAAACAATACGAACTTGAGTGCAGAAGAAGTAGCTAAGATTATTAAAGATCGATTTCAATTATAGGGTTTATAAAAGTTTAAGGGAATATGGAGGGAGTTGCGTGTCTCATTACCTTACCGTGGAAGGCTAACAAATAAATAAATCCCCCATATCCTTGCATTTTGTTATGTAAGTTCTAAGTTGAATCATTGTTAAGTTACGAATTCAAGAATTTAATCCCAAACAGAATATATAGAATCGAAGAAGCCCCAATAAAGAAAAGGAAAAATAATAATTGTTGTCGCTTGGAGCGGTTTTTTAACCAGTTCCAGCGCTTACTCTCCGTATCAAGCCAAAGAAAGTCAACAATTGATGCGACAAGTATTACTACTAGGAATGTAACAAAACCCATGGATTTTTTTGCTCCTTTCTTAATTGTTTCTCACTATACCATTATATGGAATTAGAAGGAGGGATAGAATTGAAGTAGGAATACAGTTTGTTTGAAGTTTAGTTTTTTTGCTAGGTTTATTGAAATAGCAATATGCTACTTATCCATATTTTGATAGACACATTATTAAATATATTGATAGAATAATCTGAAATAAACAAGAGGTGGAGTGGAATTGAATTGAAAAAAAAGCTGGGATGCTTACACGCACATTATTCAAATATCGAATATATCGAAAACGCACTTTCTTCATATGAAATTGAATTAGTCCATTTTGTTGACCCGGCCTTAATGTATCGGGTTACATCTGATGAAACATTTAATGCTGCAGATGCCCAGATGAAAGTGAAAGAACAAATAGAATGGATTGCACAATGTCATGTGGATGCAATTCTTATTACCTGCACAAACTATATTGCTATTTTACAAGAAGAACAACTTTCCATATCAATTCCAATTATTAAAATTGATGAACCTTACTTTGAATACATCTGTCATATACAACAACCTCAGACAATTCTATTCACAAATCCTGCTACTGTTAACGGGACAATGGAGCGTCTCCAACAATATGCTAATTATCGCCAAAAATCCTTAGACATAGAAGTAACAGTCATTAACAATACGTTTGAATTAATCATGCAAGATTTAAAACAAGAATACGATCAAGAAATAGCCACGTACTTGCACAAACTTATTAAAGAAGATAAAGCTATCTCTGTTGCCCAATTATCAATGGTCGATGCATCCAAGGCAGTTGAGCTCAAGACCTCAAAGCCTATAATAAACCCACTTGATACATTAATTTCTTACATAGTTCGTGAATTGAAAATAGAGAAGAAGTCTGCGGTAATGTGATGAGTTATCGATACAAGAAATGACAATTTTGGCTTGATTCATTTATGATGACGTATCAGGGAGGGATAAAAATTTTTGAAAAAGAAGAACTTAACTTTCTTTATTCTTGTATTCATTTTGTTTGGAGGATTTTCACTCTACCATTTTAACAATACTTTATATGGTAATGTTAAAGAGTCTATTGTTAAAGTTATAAAATCAATAGAAGGATATGATGATAAGCCAATAGAGATTTTAGAAATTAAGGATTTTAATAATATAAGAGTAGTTGGTTTTCTTTTTGACGGTAAACCGGCTTATATTGAATTTAATAAAAATAGTATGGGTAATTACAAATGGAGAAGCATAGAAGTTAGAAACGATGAAACGTTAAGTTCATTTATTCCTATTCTACCTAACAACATAAGACCAAAGCTTATGTTTGTATCTAGCTATGGAAATAAAGTTGCAAAAATACAAGTAGATGTAAATAAACAAATAGTAGAACAAAAATTCCCTCCAAACAATGCGTCAGTAACTTGGGTGGATTTGCCACAATCAAATAAAAGTGATTATACATTTCGAAATTATAAATTTTTTAATGAAGAAGGTAAACTAATACAGGATTTGAGAGATTAGGTTATTGCAAAGAACGGGGTTTTAACGAAGAAGAAAAGGCAATGACCAAAATGGAAGACTTTCTAAGAAAAGTAGGAGGTCTTGTCTGTTATTAGGAATCCTTTTAAGGAGAGGAATAGATGGTGATCCGAAGAGCGAGTGCAAAAGATATAAACGATTTAACGTCGCTAATGGAACAACTAGGTTATCCAACATCTGTTGAGCAAATGAGGATCAGATTTAAACATATTGAAGAAGCACCAAATCATTATACTCTGGTCGCTGAATATGATGGTAAAGTTGTAGGAATGATTGGTTTTCATACGGGGGTACTTTACAACAGTGATGGTATATATGCTCGTGTAATAGCTTTCGTGGTGGATTCAAATTATCGTAATAAAGGGATCGGACGACGACTATTAAGTGAAGCTGAAAAATATGCAAAGAACCTAGGTGCAGATGGAATTGGCTTAAATAGTGGAAACCGTGCTGAGCGGGAAAATGCACATAAATTTTATAAAAAAATGGGGTATAGCGTAAAAAGCACAGGATTTGTAAAGCGGTTGTTTTAATAAAAATACACTTACTTATTTATTTGAAAGAAAAAAATGATTGTATGTATGTGCTTTGGAGGTTGAGCAATGGAATGGGAAAACGGAGATTTTCTAATTAGTACTAACGATGATCTAATTAATTTAGATATTGTTACAGAAATGCTGTCGTCAACTTATTGGGCTTCCAACAGAAGTAAAGCTACCATTGAAAAGAGCATTAGTAATTCTTTATCTTTTGGATTGTATTATTTGGACAGACAAATTGGATTTGCAAGGGTAGTTACAGATAAAGCTGTATTTTCTTGGGTTTTAGATGTGGTAATAGATGAAAATTATAGAGGAAAAGGGCTGGGAAAATGGTTTATGAATTGTATATTTGAACATCCAGACATCAAATATACTGCATTTGCACTGGCCACATCAGATGCACATGATTTTTATGCGAAATTTAATTTCATTAATAATAAATGCATGACTAAACCTTTACATACAAGTAAAAAAGACTATTAATAAAAACATAATAATTGATTAAATTATCAAAACGTTAGACTATATTTGGAGTTTTACTAAATGTGTAATTCATAAAAAGCTGTTTTCGCAAACATTGTTGCTTGTGATATTATTTTTACTCTATAGTGAAACGGGAAAGGAAAACACTCGACTCCTGCGGGATGTAGAGGAAAGCGAGTGTCTGGAGCGTAATGGAACGAACTATTTTCTAATCCCTCATCTGTTCAAAAGCAAACAAGCATAAGAGAAATCTCGTATGCTTGTTATTGCTTATACCTCAAATAATTATAATTTTCTGTTGCAACCCTCTCAATAACATTCCCTTGCTCGTCCTTATATACCTCATACTCCTGATACACTTCAACCGAATATCCGTCTTCCAGATACATATCAACGAGTCTGCTTTCTAGCTCAGGAATTCCCATTATTTCTTCCTCCTCTGCAGCAGTAGCTGAGGATGTTTCTTCCTCAGGTACAGGAAAAGCTGAAATGGCTTGTTCTTTTTCAGCAAATTTAGGAGAATCAAAGTAACCTATTACAACTATGGCGATTGCAACCAATAATAAAGGAGCAAATTTTTTCAACGAATACTGCCTCCTATTCTAATCCTTGTCTTACTTGTACTATTATTCTATGAAGTTACTTATGGAAATTATTATGATTATTTTATGTCTTTTTAGATGTCGTATTCTAAATGATTTTATATTAGGCTCTTTTCGTAGTGATTGGAACGCAAGGGAACGAATTGAATTCTCATGTCTAATTTATAATTAGTAAACTAAGAATAAGTTTACATTGACCAGTGAACCAGTTATTTTGTACACTTAAATAAGTTTTCACAAAAAAAGTTAAGGTGATTATAATGAAAATTTATATAAAAGGCATTGAAGATGAACGTTTCCATCGACCGCTAACGTTAATTGGTAACTTGTTTTTTGAAGAAACTAAAACTTGCTTTACAGAAGACGATCATTCTCTAGAAGCAGAGTTTTTTATTGAAGAAGAAAGTGAAAAGGTTTCTATTAAAGGAACATTGCTCTCTGAAGATGGGAAGCAATTTACAGCAAGCAAGGAAAGGGAAATTCCCTCCCATTTCGTTGGGAAAGATCGTTTAAGATATGTGAAAAACACCCTTTCCTATGTTTATTTAACCTTACTTCAAGACTACACAGGCATGATTCAAAAATGGGGTATCCTAACAGGAATTCGTCCAACAAAGCTTTACCATAAAAAGAGACAAGAAGGTATGAAAACATCTGATATTCATAAAATGTTTAAAGAAGAATACCTATTGTCAGATGAAAAAATCAATCTTATGCAACAAATTGTTGAGCGTCAACTTGAGGTGGTACCAGACCTTGATTCTCTGGCAAATGAAGTCAGTATATATGTAGGGATTCCTTTTTGTCCGACAAAGTGTGCTTACTGTACATTCCCGGCTTATGCAATTAACGGAAGGCAAGGGTCTGTCACATCCTTTTTAGGCGGACTTCACCATGAGATGAGAGCAATTGGTCAATGGCTAAAAGAAAATGATATCAAGATTACAACGGTTTATTACGGCGGAGGTACTCCAACTAGTATTACAGCAGAAGAAATGGACATGCTTTACGAGGAAATGGTTGAATCATTTCCAGATGTGAAAAATATTCGTGAAATAACAGTTGAAGCCGGTAGACCTGATACGATTACAGAAGAAAAACTTAACGTGTTAAATAAATGGAAAATCGATCGCATTAGTATTAATCCGCAGTCATATACTCAAGGAACACTAAAAGCAATCGGACGTCACCACACAGTGGAAGAAACGATTGAAAAATTCCATTTAGCAAGACAAAAGGGCATGAACAATATTAATATGGATCTAATCATTGGCTTACCTGGTGAAGGAGTGGAGGAATTTGATTACTCCCTGTCTGAATCAGCGAAACTAATGCCTGAATCATTAACTGTTCATACTCTTTCATTTAAACGTGCATCAGAAATGACACAAAACAAGCATAAGTACAAGGTAGCAAGTCGTGAAGAAATCACAACCATGATGGATCATGCTGTCACTTGGACGAAAGACCATGGCTATGCACCTTATTATTTATACCGTCAAAAAAATATCCTGGGTAACTTAGAAAATGTCGGCTACGCGCTTAAAGGCCAAGATAGTATTTATAACATCATGATCATGGAAGAGCAGCAAACCATCATTGGAATCGGATGTGGAGCAGCAAGTAAATTTGTCGACCCAACAACAAGAAAAATCACTCACTTCGCCAACCCAAAAGACCCAAAATCCTACAACGACGGATTTGAACACTACACCAATGAAAAAATTAAGATTTTAGAGGAATTGTTTTCTAAATAATAGCTGGAGCAGTAGAAATTTTACATAGTAGAGTTTCTACTGCTTTTGTTTTATCTTATTTGGCAGAGATTGTTGCACTTCAATAATATTGTAACTCTATAGTGAAATGGAGCGGAAGAAACTTGACTCCTGCGGGAAGTAGAGGAAAGGCTGAGACCCCACAGGCGAAGCTTCCTCCCCGCGGAAAGCGAGTTTCTGGAGCGTAATAGAACGAACTATTTTTATCATAAACTACATTAACTAACAAAAAAGTATGCAAAAACAGACTTCTTTTAAGACTGGAGACGAAATAAGCAGGATATCGCCCACATTCTTTAGAATTAATATATTGAAATAAAAATAAGGGGTGGAAGAAATGTCTTATCAAACACTTGAACTGGTCAAAGAGGGGAACATTGCAACACTATACTTAAACAGAGTAGATTCATTAAACGCAATGGACGTTCAAATGCTAAGAGATCTCTCGGAATGTCTAAGCGAAATATCCACATCAAACATCACTCTATTATTTATTACAGGCCGAGGTCGTGCATTTTCAGCTGGGGGAGACTTAAAATCGATGCTATCAAGTCCAAGTGAAGATGGATTTAAAGAAGTGATGGACAACATAAAAAACATCATTGTCACCCTCTATACAATGCCTGCGATTACAGTAAGCCTAATCAATGGACCTGCTGCCGGGTTAGGTCTAAGCTTTGCGCTAGCTTGTGATTCTGTGTTAGCCGAAAGGAAGTCAAAAATAGCTATGAATTTTATCAACATAGGCCTTGTACCAGATGGAGGAGGACATTTTTTCTTAAAGAAACGCTTAGGTGAGCACTTGGCAAAACAGGTAATTTGGAAAGGTGAATCCATGGATAGTGATAAGGCATTGGAAATGGGATTGATCGATGAAATTTATAGAGGTGACACCGAAGAACAAATAGAATTGATGAAAAGAAGATTAGGAGCAAGGCCAATCAAGGCAATGATTGCATCCAAGATACTCTTTAGCTCACAAGAAAAACAAGAGTTAATTCAAACCTTGGAGTTTGAAACAATCAGTCAGCTTGAAATGAGACGAACAGAAGATCATCGTGAAGGTGTAGCAGCATTTTTAGAAAAACGAGCACCACAGTTTACAGGAAAATAAAGGCCAATAGATAAGGGGGAGTCACAAATATGACTCCCCCTACTTTTGTGATTAACGTGCAAATAATACGAGATTACCCGATGATGATGTGCAACGATGGGTTTTATTTGTAAAGTTATTTTCTTCTAATTTTTGTTGGCCGATTTCTTTTGCTTCTTTTTCACTTTGTGCTTCAAAGGTTTCATCTAATAATTTTTCTCCGTTTTTTTCAAAAACCGTTAAGTAATAGATAGCCATTTCCCATTCCTCCCATGTTGTAGATCTATACTTTCATAGTATTCTTAATGAACGCGAGTTTTCCTGCATAAAGATGAAACCTTCTGTTACCATTTTCGTAGTACATATAGAGGAGGGGAAATATGAGTTTAACGATTGATACTGTCACAAAGCGATTCGGTTCATATCTTGCGGTAGATCAACTTTCGATCACAATACCGGAAAATGAAATTTTTGGTTTCCTTGGTGCGAACGGAGCGGGGAAAACGACAACTTTTCGGATGATTTTAGGGTTGTTAAATCCTTCAGACGGCACCATTACATGGAATGGAAATAGAATATCTTATGAAGAAAGCGACAAAATTGGCTATTTACCAGAGGAGAGAGGTCTTTATCCGAAATTAAAGGTCAAAGATCAGCTCATGTATTTAGGTAGATTAAAAGGGATGTCCAAGCAACAGGTGGTAACCGAGATGGACCACTGGCTGCAGCGATTTAATGTGACAGAGTATGCAAATAAAAAAGTTGAAGAGCTATCAAAAGGAAATCAACAGAAAATACAATTTATTGCAGCAGTTTTACATAAACCAAAACTTTTAATTTTAGATGAACCATTTAGTGGGCTGGATCCTATTAATGTTGAACTGTTAAAAAAGGCTGTTGTTGATTTGAAGGAAGCCGGTACATCGATCGTTTTTGCGAGTCACAGGATGGAGCACGTAGAGGAACTATGTCAGCATCTCTGCATCATGCATAAAGGAAAACCGGTGGTACATGGTTCTTTACGTGAAATTAAGAGATCATTTGGAAAGAAAAATCTCTTTATTCATGGAGACTTTGATATGGGCTTTTTAGAGAAAATATCCGGTGTCATCAAGAGTAAGCCGCTTACCGAGGGTGTTGAATTGCAAATTGAAAATGAAGAGGTTTCACAAAGAATCTTTCATGAACTTCAACACAAAGGCTTTGTCCGGAAATTTGCACTTGAAGAACCGTCACTAAATGATATTTTTATAGAAAAAGTAGGTGCTTCATATGAATAAATTCTGGATTATGGTTGCTCATACTTATTTGAATAAACTTAAGACAAAATCATTTATTATCACAACTATCATTACAGCACTCATTTTGTATGGAATATCTAATATTACAACAATCATTGATATGTTTGATAACAGTGAACAAACGAAAGAGTTTACTGTAATTGACCAATCGGAAGGATATTATGATCAATTTGAGGCAAATTTGGCTGCTTCGGGCTTCCCGCTTACAATTGAAACGTCAGACAAGGAAGAAAAAGAATTAGAAAAAAGTGTTCTGGCTGGAGAGTTAGATGGAATTATTGTTTTAACCAATGATGCTAATCAACTTCCGCAAGCTACTGTAAAAACAAGCTCAATCACTGATAGTCAGGTTTTTACACAGGTCGAACAAGTATTGCAGCAAACAAAACTTGAAATAGGAAGAGAAAAGCTCGGGCTGCAAACAAATGAATTAGACCAATTATTCACACCTGTGGAAGTTCAAAAAGTCGCCCTGGAGGACAATGCGAAAACAGAAGAAGAATTAAATCAAGCAAGAGGCTTAGTATATGTTCTCTTATTTGTTATTTATTTCTCTGTTATTTTTTATGCGAGCATGATTGCGACAGAGGTCGCAACAGAAAAATCTTCAAGAGTGATGGAAATTTTAATCTCCAGTGTCTCACCGGTCAAGCAGATGTTTGCAAAGCTGATCGGAATCGGGTTATTAAGCATAACGCAAATGCTTGTTATTTTAATTGTAGGATATGCTTCTATACAGGCAAAAATGGATGATCTATCGGCAATGACGGGAGGAATGTTTGGGTTTTCCGATATTCCAACCTCAACATTCATTTATGCAGGAATTTACTTTTTATTAGGATATTTCCTTTTTGCAACACTTGCAGCATTCTTAGGCTCACTCGTCAGCCGGATTGAAGATGTCCAACAATTAATATCACCTATGATCTTTATCATTGTTGGCGCATTTATGATTGCGATGTTTGGATTAACAAACCCTGAAGCACCATTCATCACGGTTACATCGTACATTCCGTTCTTTACACCAATGATCATGTTCCTCCGTGTAGGAATGTTAAATATCCCATTTTGGGAAATTGCACTATCAATCGCCATCCTGCTCGGATCAATTATCGTATTAGCCGTGTTTGGAGCAAGAGTCTACAAAGGTGGAGTCCTCATCTACGGGAAATCCTCATCCTTTAAAGATCTAAAAAGAGCACTTATGCTTTCTAAGAATAAATAAAATAGAAGGAGAATGGCTTTGAAAGCTATTCTCTTTTTTAATGGTCTTCTCTAATTAATGGTGTTTTCAAAAGATTATTGCTTATGAATCTTAACCTTATAGTGTCTGGAGCGCAATGGAACGAACTAATTTATAACAACAAGTACAAGAAAACTGCAATTTTCGAGTTGAAAGTTTATAACTAATGTTAATCAACAGAACGTGCATTCGTATTTCATAGATGGTAAAATAATAGGTAAACAAAGGAAAACAAAGAAAGAGGTATATATGAGTGCCATTAAATTTATCCATGCTGCAGACCTGCATTTAGACAGCCCTTTTCTAGGACTAAAACATATGCCCGCAAAGCTCTTTGAAAAAGTAAGAGAAAGCACGTTTACATCCTTTTCAAACATCATCACATATGCCATTAAAGAAAAGGTGGATTTTATCTTACTATCAGGTGACTTATACGATGAAGATGAAAGAAGCTTAAAAGCCCAATTAAAAATAAAAAAAGAATTCGAACGGTTGGCAGAAAAGGATATTCAAGTCTATATTATTCATGGAAATCACGATCATATGGGCGGGAAGTGGCTTGATCTAGTATGGCCGGAAAATGTTCATGTGTTTTCAAGTCACAAAGTTGAAGTAAAAGAATATATAAAAAATAAAATACCGACAGCCTATATATACGGTTATAGCTATCCTGAGCGTGCTGTACATGAGAATATCACGTCACAATACATAAAAATAGAATATCCTAATGTATTCCACATCGGAATGTTGCATGGTTCTGCAGAAGGAAACAAAGAGCATGACGTTTATTGCCCATTTAAAGTAAATGATTTATTAAGTAAAGACTTTGACTATTGGGCGTTAGGTCATATTCATAAACGTCAGGTACTACATGAAACTCACCCTGTTATTGCATATCCGGGTAATATACAAGGCCGTCATCGGAAGGAATCAGGCAGAAAAGGCTGTTACTTAGTTGAAATGGAAGAAGGAAAAGTAACAAATACATTTGTTTCAACAGAAGTAATAAGATGGGAAGAGATTGACGTTTCAATCCACAAATGTCAAAACCTGTCCGATTTAATTCAAGCCTGTGAAAGATCGATTGAGAACTTAAAAAGACAAAACAAATCGATTTGTTTAACAATCTCATTTGTGGACTCAGGTGAATTAGCAAATGAACTCAACTCTCAGGATCTTGTTGAGGATCTTCTTGATGTTTTGAATGAGCAACATAATGATCAGGAGAATTTTGTTTGGGTGGTTAAAATCATTGATCGTACCATCAAACCTCGAACAACCTCACAAAAACTATCGACTTTTTATCAAGACCTGGAAAACACAATCGAGAGCTATGACGAATTTGATGAAGTAATTGAACCATTGAAAAAAAATCCATTATTCCGTAAGCATATTGGCAGTTATACACTTGAGGAACAAAAACAGCTTCTAAAAAAAGCGGAGCAACTACTACATCGTGAATTACTGCAACATCACGAGCATAAGTGAGGTGAAAAGATTGAGAATAGAAGAACTGAAGATCTACGGATATGGGAAATTTGAAAATCAACATATTATGCTCGGACAAGCAAATTTTTCCGTTATTTATGGAGAAAATGAAGCAGGTAAATCAACGATTATGTCATTTATACACAGTATCCTGTTTGGCTTCCCAACAAAGCAGCAATCGGAAAACCGTTATGAACCTAAAAGAGCGACAAGCTATGGCGGCTGTGTAGTCGCCCGATTAGAAAGTGGACAGCGTCTGAAAATTGAACGATTGCCTGGTAAATTTGGCGGTGATGTTAAGATTGAATATGAAGATGGAACAATAGAGAATGAAGAGTTTTTACAAACACTTTTAGGTGGGGTGGATAAGGAATCCTATCGCTCCATATTTTCCTTTGATGTCCATGGTCTACAGCAAATTCAAAAACTTGATGCCAATCAAATCGGAAAATATCTATTTCTTTCAAGTATCTACGGGGCTGATGCACTTTTTACAATTGATGATCAATTAACAAAGCAAATGGACCTTTTATATAAACCAAATGGAAAAAGACCGACAGTAAATGAAGGGCTTGTGAAGCTAAAAGAACAGGCTGCAGATCTGCAGGAAGCAAAGCGTAATAATCATCTTTATGAGCAATTTCAAAATGAAAAAGCGTCACTTCAGTCACGACTAACATCCATTATTGAAACAAAACGAAATAAACTGTTAGAGCATAGGTATTTGGAAAAAGCAAAAACAGTTCTTCCTTTAGCAAAAGAAAAAAATTGGTGTATGGACCAGTTAAAACAATTGCCTGCAACAGAACATTTTCCTGAAGCTGGACTTAAGAAGTTGGACCATCTTCATGTAACACTTCAGCCGCTGAATATGCAGCTACATGCTTTGCAAGCACGAAAATCCCAACTTGAGGAAGAAGTAGCAGAGATTCATATAAACGATGCATTTATTGTACATAAAAGCGAGATTGAATATGTTCGTGAGCAGATGTCATTATATGAAGAAAAAGGAAAGAACAAGCAAGTTGTGGAGAAAAAAATTGATCAGCTTCAACATGAATATGAGGTATTAAAGCAACGATTGTATCCTTATTTAACGGAGGATGACATCTTAACTATTCAAGCGACAATGATGATGAAAGACAAACTTAAGAGATTGGTTGAGGATGAAGTAAAGTTAAAACACAGAAAACAAATGCTGGATGAGCAGTTTGAACAGGTTCAAAGCTCTCTTGAAGAAGCGGAATGGAAGATAGGGAAATTAACGAATGATGTTTTGACTGATGAAGATAGGTCTTCTTTAGAGCAAGAGCTAGCTTCAAGAAAGGATGCTAATCTTCCGGTACTTAAGGAGGAACATAAGCAGGTATCAACAGAGCTGAAAAAGCGTAAGCAGGAATATAAAGAAGAAAAGAAACAACAATCCCTTCTTTTTATCTTACTTTCTCTTCTTTTATTAGCCGGATCTGTTTGGATATTTCTTCAACAAAATTGGCTATTCTTTGGAATTTTATTCGTCGCATGTATCGGAGCCCTTTTCCAGACCAAGAATTTGCAGGCAAAAAAAGACACATTTGCTGAGCATTTGGAGACGAAGTTAAAGAATTTAGAGCAACGTATTTATCATGCTCATCAAAGCGAATCTTCATCAGGCAGAGAATTATCTGATATTATGACTTCATTAGAAAAAGATCAAATGGTGAAACAATCCCTACACCATGAAAAGCATACTCTTGAACAACAGGAAAGGGTCTATGAGAGGCTGTTAAAACAGTATGAAGAATGGGAAAAAGATCAATTTTTTAAACAAGAACAGCTTGCTGAAATTGCTAGCCAAATTCAAGTTGATTCGAATGCATCTTCTGAAGTTCTTTTAGAAGCTTTTGAAGCATTACAACACCTTCAAAGTGTAATCATAGAAAAGAATAAATATAGTTCAGAAGCAAGATTATTTCACCAAGAGCAATTGGAGTTTGAGGAAGAAGTAAGGAAATTAGCTGAATTATGCCAAATTGAGCGGTCCTCAATTAAAGAATCTATCTATATATTAGGTGAACAAAGTAGTGTGGAAATAGCTAAAGCTGCAAAGCGAGAGAAAATATTCGAGAAAAAGGAAGAGGTTGTAGAAGAACTAGCTTCATTATCAGAAGAGATTGTGTTTATCAAGAAACAGCAGGATGATTTAATCTGTAGTAGCAAGTGTGAAAGTGAAGATGAATTTCGAAAGCTGGCAAAAGTACATGAAGAGCGTCAAGAAATACAAAAACAATTGCAGTGGATTGAAAAGCAATTAGCTGCAGAAAGCGATATCGACCTAGAGAAATTGGCTAATGAAAAAATCGATACAATGGATGTGAGAATACAAGAAATAATAAATGATATGGAACAATTGGAAAAAGAGGAAACTCATTTGCAACAGGAGTATTCAAGTATTTGTTTCAAGATCAAAGAAATGGAGCAAAGTGGAACATATTCTAAGTTGAGACATGCCTTTGAAAATGAAAAAGCCATGGTAAAAGATGAAGCAGAAAAATGGATTGTCAGGGTGCTTGCAAAGGATCTTCTTCAAAAAACAGTTCATAGACATAGAGAAGAAAAGCTGCCGGAATTGCTGACTTCCATCACGTATTATTTTCAATTGCTGACTTCAAATTCCTATCAGAAGGTATATCTACCGATAGAAAAGCAATCGTTTATTGTGGAACGTCAAGATGGAGTGAAGTTTCTTGCAGAAGAGCTTAGTCAAGCTACTGCCGAGCAACTATACCTGTCGATTCGATTGGCTGTCATCAAAAACATTAATTCGCAACTACAACTGCCAGTCATGATTGATGATAGTTTTGTTCATTTCGACCACCGCAGAACATCGAATACGTTAAAGTTATTACATGAGCTAAAAAAAGATCAACAAGTCATTTTCTTTACATGTCATCACCACATAGCCGAATCATCACAGCCCGAGCATATGGTCAATCTCTCTAAAACGATTAATATTAGCTAAATAACAAAGGTACTAAACTTCCTCAAACAGGATAGAACCGAATTATGCTATACTAGCCATACAAATGATCTTTGAATCTTTAATGTGATTAAAGCTATTGATTTTAAAAATATTATAGGTTCTATAAGTACAAATATTTAAAGTTGATTGGAGCGGAAGGTGCGAGACTCCTGTGGGAGCAGCGTGGCAGGTGAGACCCCGCAGGCGTTAAAGCGACGAGGAGGCTCACCGCACGCCCCACGGAAAGCGAGCATCCTGGAGCTCCAATCAACTTAACCTAAAACAAGTACAAAGGAATAAAGTTTACGAAAACAGCCTTAATAAGAAATAGCTGAAGCACAGATAAACAACCATTGAGAGGAGAACTTAGGATGGGAAAAGGAATATTGCATCATGACATTGGGGAACAAGTAGAAGTTCACTTATTAATTAAGTCTTCAACAAAAGGAATTGCAAGTAATGGAAAAGCATTCTTAACATTAATCTTACAAGATACCTCAGGTGAAATAGAAGCAAAGCTTTGGGACGCTTCTCAAGAAGATGAAACCATGTATAGCCCTCAAAGTATTGTTAAGGTATTAGGCGATATTCATCACTATCGGGGGCGTAATCAACTGAAAATCCGAAAAATCCGTCCAAAACATGATGAAGAAAAAATTGAAATATCAGACCTATTAGAGACAGCACCAATTGCTAAAGATGTGATGAATGAAAAAATTACTCAGTATATATTTGACATGAAAAATTCAAATATCCAACGAGTAACAAGATATTTATTAAAGAAACATGGTTCAGCATTTATGGAATATCCTGCTGCAACAAAGAACCATCATGAGTTTGTATCAGGGCTGGCGTACCATGTTGTCTCTATGCTTGATTTGGCCAAGTCCATTGCCACTTTATATCCAAGCTTGGATACTGACCTGCTTTATGCTGGTGTAATCCTTCATGATTTAGGAAAAGTCATTGAACTGTCTGGGCCAATTAGTACAACCTACACGGTTGAAGGGAATTTATTAGGTCATATTTCGATCATGGTGAATGAAATCGCCAAAGCGGCAGAGCATTTACAAATTGAAGGGGAAGAAATTGTTGTTCTTCAGCATTTAGTACTAAGTCATCATGGAAAGGCAGAATGGGGAAGTCCAAAGCCTCCGATGATCAAAGAAGCTGAAATTCTCCATTATATTGACAATCTTGATGCAAAAATGAACATGCTTGATCGGGCACTTGAGCGAGTGAAGCCGGGTGAGTATACAGAAAGAGTTTTTGCTTTAGATAACCGTTCATTTTATAAACCTTCTTTTCATAAATAATTTTCTATGCAAATGAATAATGAAAGGCATAATATAAGAAATGTGATCATATGCTCCTAGAAAAAGGCTTGTCTTTTGTACAAGTTAAAGGGGGAAGCAGTAATGGTCATGTTGCCTTGGTGGATTTATTTATGTGTGATAGGAATACTCGTCAGTGGATATATGGCATTTAAAACATCGCGTCAGGATAAAATGATTGACGAAGATTTCATTGAAAAAGAAGGTCAAGTCTATCTTGATCGAATCGAGCAGGAGCGCCAAAAGAAAAAGGCCGTTCTCGAACAGCAACCACTACAAGATGATCAGTCTGCAAGCTAATTAGAAAATTTGGCTTGTCGCCAAGACCTTATGGTGAAAGCCATAGTTTTTCTTATACGCTCTGATAGTAAAAATAAGGCTCTCGAATAAACGAGAGCCTTATTTGTCGTTTAGGAAATTATAAAATTCTTGAACTGTGGAAAAGCGCTTCGACATCCAGCTCCAGCGCCTAGCCCCTCGAGGTCATAAGCCACAAATGAATTGAAGACAAAGAACGTCTTCTATTCATTTGCGTCTTATGCTTGTCGGGGCTGATCAAGGCGCTTGCGCTTTTGTTCCTTTGAACAATTCTTATTCCTTAGTTTCCTCAGCAGCTTCTTCAGCTTTAAATAGATCTTTTAAATCTTCATCTTTCACATCAACATTTGAATCTTTAAGGGTTTTGTCTAAAGCACTTTGCATTGTTTCTGGCTGTTGAACTTTTTGTTTGCGAACCTCTTCAGTTAGTGATTCTTTCATTTCATCCAACGGTTTTACAGTTTCAGTCACTTTAATGATATGGTAACCGAATTCAGATTTTACAGGAGCACTTACTTCTCCTTCTTTTAACTTAAAGGCTGCGTCCTGGAATTCTTTTACCATTGCACCTTCACCAAACCACCCGAGATCTCCTCCGTTTTGAGCAGAACCTGGATCGATTGAATGTTCTTTTGCAAGGTCTTCAAATTTTTCACCGGCATCAAGTTTTTCTTTTACTTCTTTTGCAGTTGCTTCATCTTCAACAAGGATATGGCTTGCTCTAATTTGTCCTTCTAAAGATTCGTGATAAGCTTTGATATCCTCATCAGTGACTTCAACTTCAGCTTCTGCAGCCTTCTTTCTTAACAAATCAACTTTGACCATTTGTTTCACAACATCTTCACCTTGTGCTTGGATGACACTTTCAAATTGCGCACCATATTGTGTTTTAAGATTATCAAATTCTTTTTGTACTTCATCATCTGTTACTTCATATTTATCGCTAAGTACCTTTTCGTGAACAAGTTCAGTCAGAACATCTCCACCGAAACGGTCTTTCATTGCTTCATAAAATTCATCTTTCGTAATATTTCCCGCTTTTGTTTCAACAACAACTTCTGAATCAGCATTGTTACATGCGCTTAACGCAAGTAAGCTTGTTGCTGTTGCTAGTACAATGGCAAACTTTTTCATCATCTTCTACAACTCCTAGTTAAATTAGATTTTTACTGGATCCAGCTTTTCTATGTAATGCCAGATTATATTAGAAAAACTTGGCTTATCGCCAAGCACTAATGGCGAAAGCCTTAGTATTTCTTATACTATCACCCATAAAATTTTATCTTTCTGATAGTACAAGAAATACTATACCATAATGAGTGTCGATCAAAAAGTTTTTTCGGGGAAAACGCTCTCTTTTAGTAGGGGTGAAAAATTATTCTAGTGAATTTCCCTGAAAAACAGAGGGTTAAAAAGGGATATTCCATTTATATAAACAAATACCTGGAACTGGGCTATCGTCCAATCATGGTGGGTTCATTTACATAGGATATATTGAAAGAAATAAAGGAGGTAATTGATATGGGTCACGCTTTTACAGGTAACTTTGCTTTGATTGTGGTGCTTTTCATTTTGTTAATTATTATTGGAGCTTCTTATCTTTACTAATTAAATCAATTAGTACGGGATAAATGCCTATACCATTAAAGAGGTTAAATCATAGGATATTGTACCAAGACGAAAGGGAGGTGTCATTATGGGCGGAGGAGCTTATGCAGGTGGTTTTGCGTTAATCGTTGTATTGTTCATCTTGTTAATCATCGTTGGTGCAGCGTGGTTATAAGATAACAAAAAAAGCTAACAGGTTCTCCTGTTAGCTTTTCTATGTATTTAAGCAATAAGGCCCCGAAGATCAACCAGTATGAGGCAAAACATAAAGCTTTTAGGTGTAAAGAACTTCAATATATGAAGAAATCAGCAGAATTGTAATAAGTACATTGATTGTTCTAAAAACCTTCGTTTGACGGTCTTCAGGAATCTCGCGAACTAAACACAATGTATTTGTAAGCTTATTTATGTAAAACAAGATAAAGACTGCAAACAAGATAAAGAAAATGATCACCAGAGATCCCCCTCCCCACATTATACATATTAGATTACCAAACTATTTATGAAAAAGATAGCATTGACATCTGATTTGCACAAAAATGTAAAAAAGTGACAAGAGTAATTGCCACTTCTTATCTATTGTTTTGGACTAGTACCTCATAACCATCCTCATACTCCTCAATCGTACAAACCTTTGGAGCGAATAATAGTTGTCTTAGTAATAAGAAATCGGGTACACACATGCCAATATGGAAGGCAAAAGCTATACTTAAATAATGGATATAGGCCGGAAAATAAATGCCTCCAATCACAAATAAAATGCTGAAGGTAAGAAACGGAGTTAATAAGGAAATGATCATTCGTTTCTTTTTTATTCCTTCACAAGCTTTGAGTTGGAAAGTAGGGAACACACGATAAAATTTAATATTAAACGATACACGACATCCGGTTAGTATTAACGGAAAAACATGTAGTAATTTGTGAACTGGCATCATGCAGACCAAAATAAACATAAATAATAAGAAATGTCCATCATCAAAATGAATCTTTGGAAATAGCAGGTTGATAGGTAAGTAGGTTAAAATAAAAACAAGAATCATTGTGATCATCGATATAAATAAAATTCTGTGTAGACCAATATCCCTTGAAAGGTTTATGGTTTTCCAACAGTACATTGTCTCACCATCCAAACATAATACAAAACTAATTACTAACATACTGTACGATGGTGAAAGGAAAAAATCAATAAGGAATTTTAGATGTAAACGATTTAAAAAAGAAAATGTGAAATTTAGCTCATCAACCTATGTATTTTGAGAAAAACTTCCTTTCGTGTAAGGAATACTATACAATAAAGAACAACAATGTGAGTTAAGAGAGAGGGTAAGGAATGAAGTCGATAGAAAAAAGATTGGAAACATTGGAATATTACCAATCGTTATTATTAAAAATAGTGGAGCCTGCCAAATTCCCCTTTTACCATTTAGTGATGTCGAAAGGATTAAGTAAAGAAGAAATTGAAGAAGTACTGATGATTTGCGAAGAACTTTCCAGATTACATGAAGAACAAAAAGCGCAAGGATTGGTGATCTTTACAGACCTCCTTACGCGATTTGCCGGCCAATTAAACCCGAAGTTGGATTTATATGAAACAATCCATGCATTACATAGACAAAACTTATACAGCTCCTTAATGGATGATTTTGTAGACCTAATGTAGTCTTCTTTTTCATTAAGGAGAAGAAATGAGCTGTTCAGACTTAGACTCTTTTTCTTGTTCACTATTAAATGAATCTTCAATGTTATGGAATGATTGTTCAAAAATTTCCATAAAGTCTTCGCCATAAATATTTCGAATGATACACATCATTTCCATCATTTCAGGAAATTTACCATATAAATTTTGAAGTGGTAAAGCCCCTTTTAAAACAGAGTTCCTGTCTGGACTAAAGTCTTCTAACAGTTTCGAAAGAACTTCTTCGCCTTGCTTTGTTAACTTAATATACGTGTTTCGCTTGTCATTAGCTTTTTTCGAGAACTCAAGATATCCTCTTTCCTCAAGCTTCTTTGAAAAGTTGAAAGCAGTAGAAACATGCATCACTCCGAATTTAGCAATCTCTGAAATGGATGCACCATTCAAATGATCAGCAATCCACAGAATATGATGCTCATTAATATTTAAATCATAAGGCTTAATCCACTGCTGCCAATCCTTTTCAATTGTTTTCCACAATGCTTTACTCAGCTGCGCAACACGTTGACTAAATAACAAGGCTTCTTTTACTGTATATTCCCTTTCGTTATGTTTCATCAGCCGTCACCCCTGATCTTCCAAATGTATTATTCTCTATTATGCCAATAAAATAAAGATTAATAAAGATATAAATTTACGAAATTTTTAAAAATTTTTAAAAACCCTATTATATCAATGGTTCAGCCATTAAAAAAAGTGTGAAGACATGGCTTGTCTATCACACTTTTTTATTACTTCAAAAATATTTCTAGCTGCACAGGAAACTATAAATTTCCTAAAACCTGCGGATAAGCGCTTCGACATCCAGCTCCGAAGCACAGGATGTGCAAGTGCAGTTTTCGCGACAGGACGTCGCGTTCTTAAACTGCCAGCGCCTAGCCCCTCGAGGTCATAAGACAATTTAGAATGTAGGCAAAGAACGCCTTCTATTCTAAATCGTCTTATTTGCCTTAGGCTAAACAAGTCGCTTACGCTTTTGAAAACTAGTTTAATGTTTTTTCAAGTTGTTTAATTCTGGAATCGATTTCTTCGATTTCTTTCATAATATTTTCTTTATGTGGTTCAGTGTCCTGTTGATACTGTTGAATGGACTTCATTAAGTCGGCGGAAACTTCTTTTACAACCTCAGAACTTTCTTTAGCCGTTTGAACTAATTGAACCTTTAGTGCTTTACTTTCTTTTTTTAGTTGGTTTACGAGATCTTCAATTTGCTTACGGTTTAGATTGATTTGACTGCGTAACTCTTTTCCTGATGAAGGGGTTGAGAGTAATGTGGCAATACCGCCGATTACACCTCCAACAAGTAATCCAACTAACAATGATTTATTATTTGACAAACTGTATCCCTCCATAACTATGTAAAATGAATTGGACATACTTACTTTCAACATACCCAAAGATGTCTTCTATAAACATTATACATACATATCGAAAGTATAGCATACCTATTTATTAAGTCGTTTATAAGTCCCGTGTTCCACGCTCTTCATGGACATGTTCAGAAATTCATGATGAAAAGGTACCGAGCAGGGGAATAGGTTTTTATAAGGTGTGAAGGACAGGATAGATGAGGGAGCGCTATGAAATGTCTTTCATGAGAGGGATGAAGGACAGAAGAAGGGAGAACTTCGGTAGAAATGTCTTTCATGAGAGGGATGAAGGACAGAAGTAGTGAGGATTTCCGTTGAAATGTCCCTCTTAAAAGGGATGACGGACAAAAGTAAAAGAACAGCCCTCTGAAATGTTCTTCATAAGTGAAACACGAAGTAAACTCTCCTGAAATAGCTCTTCCCAAATAGAATCCAAACTAAATATAAGGGGGGATGAGAATGTCAGGTGTCATCTTTTTATTTTTTGTCATTAGTTTATTACTCTTTATAGGTGCTTTTCATTACTTTAAACTACTGCAGCAATCAGCATCTTATCCACCTAAAAAAATAGTGAAACAAAAGGTGTCGGTACTTGCTACCGGGGGAGCAGCAATGCTGCTTATAGGGATTATTTTAATGATCTTTAATTGATAAAAAGAGATAAAAAAAGCAAGAAAGAGGATGAATCTATAAACATCCTCTTTCTTGCTTTGTATTTGTCTTAAGCGACTGTTATAATTCTTGAGCGTTTGAAAATAGCTTGAACAATTGGCAGGATAATAATCATCGCAGCGCCGTTCAATAATGTAGCAGGTAATACAACCGTTACGAATAATGTTGTAAAAGCTGCTCCGCCTGGTAGGCCAACAATTAATGATGCGGCAGTTAGGAAGACTGTTCCTGATACAATTGTGCCAATCACTGTGAGTACTGTTGCTGTTGCAACTTTTTGTGCAATTTTCTTAACTGCTAGAACTAGACCGAAAAATACGAATGCTGTTACCACTTTGTCAATGATGTTTGGAACGAATCCACCTGGGAATGCTGATGTTAATGCAGATAAAAATCCTGTCACAATACCTAGCAATGCAACATTTTTAATTGCAGGAAACATAATAATTCCGATAAACATCATAGTTAACATCATGTCGGGCTTCATACCACCGAAAAATGGAGGCATTACCATACTTAATACAGCTCCAATTGCAGCAAATAAAGATAAAATAACTAATACTCTTGTGTTCATTTTCTCATCTCTCCTCTTCTAATCTCCTAAACTCTTCTCCCCAATAGTGAACTCATTTCCTATTGCGAGAGAACTTATTTATTATTATAGCAACATTTATGCATGTCGTACAGAGGATTTATGCTGTCAAAAAATAGTGAGAGCTTGTGTGAGAGGTTTTTGTGGAATATTTTTAAGACATCAGACTTATGACCTATTAAAGTAGCAAATATTTATTTACAAACACAAAAAAGAAAAGGACAATCAAATCCTTTTCTCTGAAAATAGTTTAGCTATTTTGATTTTTAAATTCAGTCATGAATTCAGCAAGTGCCACACATGCTTCTTTTGGTACAGCGTTATAAGTAGATGCTCTGCAGCCACCGATTGATCTATGACCCGCCAGGCCGATGAATTGACGTTCTTTTGCTTCTTGAAGGAATTTCTTTGTAAGTTCTTCACTAGGCAGTGTGAACGTAATATTCATTAAAGAGCGACTATCATCTGTTGCATGAGCTTTATAGAAACCGTCGCTATTATCAATGGCAGAATAAATATAGCCCGCTTTTTCTTCATTGATTTTTTGAATGTTTTTTACTCCACCTTGTTCTTTAACCCATTCTAACACAAGAGATAGCATATAGATCGCAAACGTAGGTGGTGTGTTGAATAAAGAATTATTTTTAGCATGAGTTCGATAGTTTAAGATTGTTGGAACATCTTCTTTTGCAGATTCTAAAAATTCTTTTTTAACAATTACAACTGTCACACCAGAGGGACCAAGGTTTTTTTGAGCTCCTGCATAGATCATTGAAAACTTCTCAACATCAATTTCCTTACATAAAATATCACTGGACATGTCAGCGATTAGTGGAATAGGGCTGTCCGGATAATTCTGCCACTGAGTTCCGAAAATCGTATTGTTTGATGTGATGTGAAGGTAAGCTCCATCCTTTACTTCATCTAATGAATAGTCTGTTGGGATATGAGTATAATTATCTTCTTTACTTGACGCTAAGATTCTTGTTTCACCGAAAAATTTTGCTTCTTTTAGCGCTTTATCAGACCAAGCACCTGACATAATAAAGTGAGCAGTTTGCCCTGCTTTTAAGAAGTTCATTGGAATCATTGAGAATTGAAGACTTGCCCCACCTTGTAAAAATAAGACTTCATAGTTGTCAGGAATCCCTAAAAGTTCCCTAAGTAATGAGTTAGCACGATTGTGAACTTCTTCGTAATCTTTGCTGCGATGGCTAAGCTCCATAACAGACATGCCTGTATTTTGGAAATTAACTAGTTCCTTTTGTGCGCGTTCAAGCACTGGTAATGGAATTGCCGCTGGTCCTGCATTAAAATTATAAGCTCTCATGACTTGCCCTCCTTGATTAGAACGTAAAATAATACTCATATCCTATCATGAATAGAGGAGGAAATGTAGACTGAAAATTTTCATCTTTGTGAAAGTTAATGGATAAAACGGTTACATATACAGATGTATAAGAAAAGGCCGCTTTAAGCGGCCGAAAAGTTAAGATATACCATTATGAATTGTTGAAGCAATTTCCTGTAAATCCTGTGGAGTATACTCTTCTGTATGTGGTTTCCATACTGCACCAAAGCCATCGCCTTTACCATATCTTGGGATAATATGCATATGGTAATGGAAAACAGATTGTCCGGCTTTTTCACCGTTATTATTCAGGAGGTTTAAACCGATTGGTTGAAATTGTTCTTTTATCGAATTTGCAATTTTAGGGACAACCTCAAATAGTTTTCCGGCAATTTCAGGTGTAAGTTCATAGATATTTTCTTTATGTACTTTCGGCACAACTAATGTATGTCCTTTTGTTACTTGGCTAATATCAAGAAAGGCTATTACATGTTCATTTTCAAATACTTTTGCACTTGGAATTTCTCCATTGACAATTTTGCAAAAAATGCAGTCACTCATCAACTCACACATCCTTCAATTATTTTTCATGTTCAACATGTTTCAACATCATTTGTAAAGTAAGTATGTTATTGTTTCAATCAGAAATTATCTATGTATGAACAGCTATATTTTACCACAAGCATCTTTATATGAAAAAGAACAGAGTGAAACGAATGTTCACTCTGTTCCTGAAGAAGGGAAGAATAACTCATATAATGGGAAAAGTATCTTTGATAAACACCTCATTTAACATTTAGATTTAAATGTCATCTGATGTGAAATCGCCATTGTTCAATACAACCATCCCCTTGTTAAGTGATAAACGACCTAACATATGGAAAAGATTACTGTATTTTGACAAACACCTCATTTACAAAATGATGTTACATTCGAGCGTTTATTTCAAGAAAATAGCGGCCCGTAAACACCTCATTCCGTAAGTTGTTTATAAAGCAATGGTTCATACATTTTATCCCTTGAGTTAAAAGATATTGTCTGGAACAAACACCTCATTTATAAGGTTTTTTGTTTTGACAAGGATCCCTTCCTCACTAATTATAATGTCCGAAAGATCACAGGATATGCAAAAAAATTACGGTCAATATGAGCATGTGTTTTTGTTTTTTGATACTATAAAAAGAAAAAGGAGATCCACAAACAATGGCATTGTTAAAAATAGAAAATCTGACAGGTGGTTATACAAGAAATCCTGTTTTAAAGGATATATCATTTGAAGTTGAAAAAGGACAAATTGTTGGATTAATTGGTTTGAATGGAGCGGGGAAAAGTACAACGATTAAACATATTATCGGTACGATGGAAGCACATAAAGGACAAGTTTCCATAAATGGTAATACATTTGTGCAAGACTCAGCAGCTTATCGTTCACAATTCAGCTTTATTCCTGAAACACCGATTCTTTATGATGAACTAACATTACATGAACATCTTGAGTTAACGGCAATGGCCTACGGACTTGATAAAGAAACATTTCAAAAGCGTCTACAACCATTGTTAAAAGAATTCAGGATGGAAAAGCGGTTAAAATGGTTTCCTGCTCATTTTTCAAAAGGAATGAAGCAGAAGGTAATGATTATGTGCGCCTTTCTAATTGAACCTGAATTGTATATCATTGATGAACCGTTTGTAGGGTTAGATCCATTAGCGATAAACTCCCTGCTTGAGATGATGGATAAAGCGAAAAGCCATGGATCGGGCATTTTAATGTCTACACATATATTAGCGACGGCTGAACGGTATTGTGATGCGTTTGTTATTTTACATAATGGAAAAGTACGTGCAAAAGGAACATTGCATCAGTTAAGGGAACAGTTTGGTATGAGGGATGCTACATTAGATGATCTTTATATTCAATTAACAAAGGAAGATCAAGATGAAGAAAGTTAATGACATTTGGCAAACAAGACTTCATCAGCATATAAATGAAACAAGGTCCTATTTGAAATATATGTTAAATGACCATTTGCTTTTTGTGTTTATATTTCTTGCAGCAGGCGGGGCTTTAACGTATCAGAAATGGCTTGAAACATTATCACCGGATTTTCCGGCCGTCTTGATTATGACAGTGACCTTTGCATTTATTATGATCGCTTCGAGTGTGAGAACACTATTAAAAGAAGCAGATATTGTGTTTCTACTTCCGATGGAATATAAGCTAAATGAATACTTCCAAAAAGCTTTTACGTATAGCTTTATTACTCAAAGTTTTTTTGTTATCGTGCCGTTAATCCTTTTTACACCTCTGTTTTTTAAAGCAACAAATGCAAATGGACGCATATTGCTCATTAGTCTTGTTTTATTACTTTTGGTCAAATTTTGGAATTTAAGGGTAAGCTGGAGAATCAGTTACTTTACAGAAGCATCAGCAAAATGGGCAGATATCCTTGTTCGCTTAGCAATCAATATGTGTGTCATCTTTTTCATCTTTTCTCAAACATATATATTTGTGGCAATTTTATTTGTCGTTATGGCTGGATACGATGCCTATTTTTCAAATGCAGCAAAGAAAAAGGCGTTAAAGTGGGAGCCATTAATTGCGAGTGAAGAAGGGAAAAAACAATCATTTTACAAGCTGGCTAATTTGTTTACAGATGTACCAAAGCTAAAGAAGCAAGCCAAGCGCCGCGCCTACTTAGATTGGGTTGTCAGTCGAGTAAAGTACAATAAGGAAAATGTATATGAATATTTATTTATGAGAGCATTCATTCGTTCCGGAGATTATTTTGGGATTGTTGTAAGACTTACCATTATCGGCTGTGTTATTTTATCATTTATGGATCTCGAGCTTATTGGGAGTATTGTGGTATCGTTCATCTTTACATTTTTAACAGGCATACAAATCATGAGCTTATATAAGCATTTCGAATTGCTTGAGCTACCAAATCTTTATCCATATGCCGAGAAGAAAAAAATGAGCAGCTTTTTAAAAATTATTTGTAACATACTCCTCATTCAAGTCGTGATATATTCAGTTGTTACTCTCGTTAAATCAGATCTGATTATGTTTATAGAGGTACTCATTGCAACAGTTTTATTTGTTTATCTTTTTGTTTATGCCTATATGCAAAGTAGAATGAAGAAAAAGGATGTCGTTTCATGAGTTATGAACAACAAGCTGCAGAGGAAGCGAAATTATGGAAGCAAAAGCTGTTAAGAAAGCCGTCGTTTTTAGAACGCTCGTCAAAGAAAGCTCAGAGTAAAATCAATGGATTTATCCCTGAAAAAGTACATGCAACAGTGACTGAAGGGATTAAAAAAATGGTGGAAGCAACCTTAATAGGCTCAAATATGACGACATTTCCGAAAAAAGTTGAGAATCTGACCTTTGAAGAAAGGGAACAACTAGTCAGGAAGTCTATCGATGTATATAAGAAGACAGCTGCTGTTGAAGGGGCCTCAACCGGTGCGGGAGGGATTTTGTTAGGCTTAGCTGATTTTCCTTTATTTTTAAGTATTAAAATGAAATTTCTTTTTGAAGTGGCAAGTGAATATGGGTACAGCACGAAGGAATATGAAGAACGATTGTTTTTATTGTATGTTTTTCAACTGGCATTTTCGAGTGAAAAGCATAAAGAAGAGGTTCTCGATATAATTGAAAATTGGGAAATAAGAAAAGAAGTAGTGAAAGAATTAGATTGGCGAATTTTTCAACAAGAATACCGCGACTATATCGATTTGGTGAAATTGATGCAATTTCTCCCGGGTGTCGGTGCTGTTGTTGGCGGAGTTGCAAACTACCATCTTGTCCAACATTTAGGGGAATGTGCGATAAACAGTTACCGATTAAGAATATTTTCAGATTAGAAAAACACGACTTACCGCCAAGAATGGCGAAAGTCGATGTCTTTTCTTATACTATCATCCATAAAATTTATATAATTTCTGATAGTATAAAAAATAAGGGCAGTCACACCGACTGTCCCTATTTTTCTAGTTTGTTTTTGCTAATGATTCCTGCTTAAAATTCGATTGATACTGAATCACAGCTGTACAAAGTGTTTTTGCAGCAACAAGCAATGCTCTTTCATCAATATCAAATTTAGGATGATGATGTGGATACGCATGTTCGGTATGAAATGGTCGGGCACCGGTAAAGAAAAAAGTCCCCTTTACGTGTTGTAAATAATAAGAAAAATCCTCTCCACCCATTTGCAAAGGACTCTCTTCCACTTCATGAACACCCGGGACCTTGCCTGCCACTTCCTTTAAGAAATCTGTTTCTTCTTCATGATTCACAACGGCAGGATAACCTCTGAAAAAATCATAACGATATTCAGCCTCATTCATTAAACAAGTTCCTTTTACAACTTTTTCAATTTCATATTCGATTTGCTGCCGGACATCTTCATCAAAGGACCTCGCTGTTCCGATAAGAGTTGCTGAATTGGCAATGATATTAAATGCATTTTCTGCCATGAACGAACCGACAGTTACAACAGCTGAATGGACTGGGTCAATCTTACGGCTAACAATTTGTTGAAGACTTGTGACAACCTGAGATCCTATTAAGATGGCGTCTTTTGTTTTATGAGGCTGTGCTCCGTGACCGCCTTTACCTAGGATATTAATTTCAAACCGATCGGCAGCAGCCATAATTGGACCAACCCTATACTGAATTTTACCTACAGGTTCAGTTGCCCAAAGATGTGTTCCGAATATAACATCCACTCCATCTAAACACCCATCTTGAATCATCGGAAGAGCTCCACCAGGGGCATATTCCTCTGCATGTTGATGGATGAGCACGATATTCCCTTTAAGCTGCTCCCGATTTTGAAATAGAATCTTAGCCAACACTAGCAATGTGGCTGTATGTCCGTCATGGCCACAAGCATGCATAACACCAGGTACAGTTGATTTGTATTCAACTTCTTTTTCATCTTGAATGGGAAGTGCATCAAAATCAGCGCGCAATGCAACAGTCGGACCGGGGGACGCACCCTTTATTGTGGCAACAACACCATTTCCACCTACATTTTCCCTCACATCAATTCCAAGATTTTTATAATAATCAGAGATATACTTAGCGGTCATCACTTCTTGGAAAGAAAGTTCAGGGTGCATATGTAAATACCGGCGGATGTTAACCATTTCAGAAAAATGAAGATCAAGTTCGTTGTAAAGATGATTAATCATGTGAAATACCTCCTTTGAAAAAATGTTGAAAAAGCGATATAGAATCATATGTTCTAAACATAAAATGTATTAAAATAGGATTGGAAAATTAATAATTAGCTAGATTGTATTGAAAAATATAACAAAAGACAAGAGAATTGTTTGAGAAGAGAGAATGTTTTGAAAATAAAGGTCATACTAGGTTTACTTGTTTTAGCTTTTCTATTCGTCATTCTCCTCATAAAATGGAATCTGGTGAATGATATTGATTCAACAATTGGTGAACATATCTATCATCTCCACGATCATCCTGTTTCAACGATTATATCAGGTATGGGGGTGATTGGCTCAACTGTTGGAATTATTTCTACCTTATTTCTATTTATGTTTATTTTAGCCTGGCTAGAAAAAAGCTTTGTTTCAGCGGCTGTGTTATTTTTCACCGTTCTCTTCGGAAACATTGCTAATAAAGTATTGAAAGAAATTGTAGCAAGAGAACGACCGGTTTTTCCTCAGCATATAGAAGACAGCTACAGTTTTCCAAGTGGCCACGTCATGGTTGGGGGACTTCTTCTTGGTATGATCGCCTACAATCTGGTAAAAAGAACAAGCCAAAAGAACATCAAACAAGCAATTTTAACGATAACTTGCCTTTTAATCCTCCTTATCGGTTTTAGCAGACTTTTTGAAGGAGAGCATTTTGTTACAGATGTGATTGGTGGAATCCTTGCAGGAAGTATTATGTTGATAGGAATGATCAAGCTTGATCGGCTGGTGCATCAAATGGTTAAGGTTAGAAAGCTTAGGAAGGATGTCGCCATGTAAAAGTTTAGGCAGTGAAACTAAATAATTTTGATTAACAGCCCTAGCTGGATATGGGGCTGTTTTTTGTGTTCTGTAAAAGGGAAAGCTTTTTCTATGTTATTTATAAGGGTGGGGTGTAGGGGGGGTGTTTGTATGAAAGAGATGGAAGACAGAGTGGTCGATAAAAGAAGGAGAAATGTCCTTCATAAGTGAGATGAGGGACAAAGTGATCAATAAAAGAGGGAGAAATGTCCTTCATAAGTGAGATGAAAGACAAAGTGGATGACTAAAGTGAGAGAAATGTCTTACATAAGCGGGATGAAAGACAAGTAGACAAGCTAAACATGAAGAAATGTCTTTCATGAAGTCGATGAACCATTGCAAATAACTGGTAATTATGATATAGTACATTACATCAGTAATGCACTAAGGAAGGGGGCTTTGTTTGATAATGGATTGGGATCATACTAAGCCGATATATATCCAAATCGCGGAATGGCTTGAGACGGAGATTTTAAAAGGGCACCATAAGCAGGATGAAAAAATCTATTCTCAATACCAGCTCGCAGACATGTTCAACATTAATCCAGCAACAGCCGCCAAGGGGTTAAACATATTAGCTGATGAAGCCATTTTGTATAAAAAGAGAGGGTTAGGGATGTTTGTTTCGGAAAATGCGAATGAGATCATTTTAACGAAAAGGAAAAATCAAACATTAAAACGATTAGTCCATGATCTGGTTATAGAGGCAGAACGACTTCATGTAGGTGAAGCGGAATTAATTGCTATGGTGATAGAAGAAAATAAACATCGTAAAGGGGGTACATCATGAGTGTTATTGAATGTAATGGACTTTCGAAAAACTATGGAAAGAAGAAGGCCTTAGATGAAGTTTCATTTGTGATAAAAGAAAATACGATTACAGGTCTTATTGGAAGGAACGGGGCCGGAAAAACAACACTTCTAAAACTGATCGCCGGCTTTATCCATCAAACAGAAGGTGATATTAAGGTGTTCTCAAAGAATCCATTTAATTCACTAGCTGTGTCAGCAAATAGAATATACATAGATGACCAAATGAATTTTCCCAATACCTTAACCCTTCAGGATATTCTTCAATCGGCAGCTTCGTTTTACGTAAATTGGGATCAACTATTAGCAGAGAAACTATTTAATTATTTTTCCTTTCATCCTTCTTTACGTTATCAGCAGCTCTCTAAAGGAATGAAAAGTACGTTTAACATGATTATAGGCTTATCCGCCCGATGTCCATTAACAATATTTGATGAGCCGACAACAGGTATGGATGCATCGGTGAGAAAGGATTTTTATCGTGCATTATTAAAAGACTATCTGGCTTACCCAAGAACAATTATTCTTTCTAGTCATCTATTAAATGAAATAGAAGATTTACTTGAGGATGTCCTGTTACTAAAAAATGGGGGAAAATGTCTTCATTTATCAATTGAAGAACTTAAAGAATACGGGGTTTATCTGCAAGGGTCTGACAAATGTGTAAGAGAACTCGCCGGGGACAAAGAGATCCTGTATGAAAAAAGTCTAGGCCAAGACCATTTGCAACTAGGTATTAAAAATGACCTTACAAACCGGGAGATACAGCAAGCTTCTTCAATGGGTGTTCATATTTCACCAATCTCAGCCGATGATGTGTGTACGTATTTAACGAATAAAACGATTGGGGGAATTGATGATGTCTTTAACAGAAGCTAAGCTTTCAGAGATTGTGAGGAAACAATTTATGTATAAAGTGAAAGCGTATATGAGTGTTTTCAGTTCCTTACTCGTTGTTCAGGTCATTAGTCTATTGTTATCAACAAACGGAAGTAGAATGATGGGAACTAGCTATAACGGTTTTTCAATAGATATTAACTATTATACAGGTGATATCAGCATTGTTTTTACGTTGATCTGGAGTTTTATTACAGCGATTATTATTACAACTAAAGCCTATCGTAATGATGATTTTACATTCGTGTCAAATAGGTTGAGTAGTCATTTATCAAATGTAGTCTTTTTACTTTTTGCTTCTGTTATAGGAGGAGTAACGGCTGTTTTATCTGGTCAATTGTTTAAGGTAATCATGAATGTATTTTTAAGAGATGGATATGTAATGGGAAGTGCGATTCCTTTACCAGAGCTGTTTTTGAGTGCGATCGTAAGCATTTTGTACGTGTTTTTGCTCGCATCATTAGGTTATTTTGTTGGGATGCTTGTTCAGCTAAATCGTTGGTTTGGTGTTATACTTGCGACATTCATAATTGGCTATATGATCATTGGAACCAACACAGGCCAAGAACCGAAAATGGTTGTTGAGGTATTTACCTTTTATGTACAGGAAACGGCTCTATTTCTCTTTTTGATTAAAATACTAGTAACAACTGGTTTATTATTTTTCCTTTCTAGTATTCTTACAAACAAGCTGGAGGTGAGACAATGATTGTGGCTACAATTTTACCGTTTGTACTGCTTTTAATCATCATAGCCCTTATATATTTATTTGCAAAGAATATTGGACGAATTGCTTTTCTGCAAAAGCTAAAATTGAAATGGATATTAGTCGTTTACGGAGCTGTCTTGTTGCTGGCACTGATCTCCAGTTATTTCATGCCTGTGGGTGAATCATTAGTATATAAAAATGTTTCGGAAACAGAAAGAGATGAGGCAGAAAGGGCAGGAGCAGCGTTAGTAAAGGCTGCATATGATCGGGAAAACATTAGGGAGAATACAATTGAAGGTGTTGAGATCAATCATCAGTCAACCATTCCATTTGAAGGGAATCAACTTGAACTATCTGTAGAAGAAACATTTGGACCCCTCACTATCCTTGTTGAACGGAAAGAAGAAAGTGACGATGAAATAGAATTCATTGAATATCACACAAAAACAATTATCGAAAATCTTGACCTAACCGATGAATTTGATCCACTCTCTGTTTCGATTGAAGAAGACTTATTAAGAGTGATGAACGGTGGGGGAAAAGATATAAAGATCGGAATGTTTGATAAAGAATTTACAATCTCTCAGTTTACAAGTGATCAAGGATTGGAGTTATTTAGTGATTCACATCATGTATGGGGTGAGCATGTGCTTTTTCTTCGTATTCCAAAGAATGTAAAAATCATTGATGAATTCGATTATGTTCAATATGTTAAGGAATAAGCCGGCTCTTATGAGTTGGTTTTTTCTTATTTCTTTTCCGCTCTAACTTTTTAAAGGAATAAATCACCCAATCACGAATATAAAAAATAGAGCAAATGAAAAGGTTAGGAGAGGGAGAAGAATGCAATACAAAACATTAGGAAAAAGTGGTTTGCTAGTTTCTGAGCTATGCTTAGGGGCAATGACCTTTGGAAAAGAAATGAATGAAGAAGACTCTATTAACATGGTTCATCGTTTTCTTGACAAAGGTGGGAATTTTATTGATACGGCTGACGTATATGTTGGCGGAGAGTCTGAAAAAATCGTCGGGAAAGCCATTAAAGAGCGTCGTTCAGAAGTTGTCTTAGCGACAAAAGTAAGAATGAGAGTGGGACCGCATCCGAATGATTTTGGATATTCACGTCGTCGCATCATGGAAGGGATTGATCAGAGCTTAAAGCGTCTAAATACAGATTATATTGATCTTTATCAACTGCATGTATGGGACCATTTAACACCGATTGAGGAAACAATCCGAACTTTAGACGATCTTGTGAGTTCAGGAAAAGTAAGATACATAGGCTGTTCCAACTTTTTAGCTTGGCAAATGATGAAAGCATTATCTTATAGTGATTTTCAAAATATGGTGAGATTTATTTCGATTCAGCCACAGTACAGTTTAATTAATCGTGAAATGGATCGTGAAATTCTTCCGTTATGTAAAGAAGAAAATGTAGGTATCATCCCATGGGCACCAATTGGTGGTGGTTTCCTCACAGGCAAATATAGAAAAGGAGAATCTCCGAATAGCGGCAGGCTTTCGAACGGAGTTGGAGAATCGAGCTGGGAAAACCGCGCAAACGAGAAGAACTTTGCTATTTTAGAAGCGGTACAGGAAATTGCTCATTCATTAGATAAAACTCCTGCACAAGTTGCGTTAAGGTGGCTTCTTCAAAAAGAAGAAATTACTTCTCCGATTTTTGGTGCGAGCAGCTTAGAGCAATTTGAGGAGAATATGGGAAGTATCGGTTGGGAGTTAACAGCAGAGCAATGGAATCAATTAGATGAAATAAGTAAGCTTCCAAGCGAATATCCAACTCGATTTCTTGAGAAGTTTAAAAGATAAAGTTGTTTAAAAAAGATCAGGAAGAAAAGGTGAATGCCTTTTCTTCCTATTGATGTTAACGCTAACAAATATCCTCAATGAAAACCTTCTTACCAGTCCGAGCGCTTTCGATTGCAGCAAATACCATTGCCATACTTTTAATATTGTCTTCACAATCTGTTTCAGCTTTCCGGTTTTGTTCTAACGCTGAAAACATTTCGTCTAAGCAGCCCCAATGTCCTTCATGACCGGAATAAGTATCTTCCGCTTCTTTTCGAATAACTGGACGGAAAAAGTCAGTTGGCTTTGTTTCGTCAACAACTTCATAATAAGGAAGGTGAAATCCATCCCATTTCGCTGTTCCTTTACTGCCGATGACACGCCAGTCCGATTCCCAGGATGTATTTAATCCTTCAGCACTCCAGGATCCCTGATATGTGAATACCACTCCATTGCTCATTTCAAAGATACAGGAAGCCGACGCATTACCTTTGTACCAGGAGCTTGATGGATTGTATTCATGACAATAAACAGACACAGGATCTGCATTGGTTACATACCTTGCTTGATCAAATGTATGTATGGCCATATCAAGAATGAGTGGACTATCCATTGCTTCACGAAATCCTCCAAAATGAGGTCCCAGGAAAAAGTCAGCGTGAATAGAGTTAATGTGACCAATTTCATTATTAGCAAGGATTGAGCGTAACGCACGGATTTGTTTGTTATATCGTCTGTTTTGCATAACTGTGTAAGTAAATCCGGTATTGCGTGATATGTCCAATAATTCACGTGCATCCTTCAATGATTCTGCCATTGGCTTTTCTCCGAAAACATGGCAGTTTGCTTGTAAGGCAGTTGATACAATTTGCTTATGAGCCGCTGGAATGGTGACGTCAAAGACAAGGTTAACATGTTGATGAGCAGCTAGAGCTTCTCCTAAATCTGAATAAACAGGTACCTGTAATTGTTTACTAGCAGCCATTGATGCTGCTGTTTCAAGATGAACATCAACAAATGCAACTATTTCTGCAGAATCCCTTTGTAAGACATAGTCAATCCATGTATTAGCCATGCTGCCACAACCTACAACAATAATCTGATGTTTCAAAAAAATTCCTCCCCTCACTAGTATTTTAGTTGAAATGAGAGACAAATCACAGGAAAGATTGTTAACATCAGGAAGAAATTTTCAAAAAGGGATGACACGGAATTCCCGGCCCATCCTTTTTAAAAATTACTATAAAAGAAACATAGCAACAATGGTTGTGATAATTAGTCCAATGGCTACTGGAAGCAAGTTCCTCCTGGCCAGCTCAAACGGATCGACCCCACAAATTGCGGCGGCAGGTATGAGTGCCCAAGGGATGATCGTGCCCCCGCCAACCCATATAGCCGTTACCTGACCTAATGCGGTTAAAGTAGCAGTACTAACACCAATTGCTGCTGAGAACAACTGGGCAATGGATCCCGCTAAAGAGATACCTGAAAAGCCTGAACCATCCAACCCGGTTAAAATACCAACACCTGTTAATGTGATGGCTCCAACTTCAGGAGTTAGAGGGACTATGGTTGCCAATGCAACACCCAGGTCATTAACAATTCCTTCCGAGCTTTTTGGGAGATATTCTCCAATGATTGTGTAAAAACCTGCATCACCTAGATAGAAGAAGGCGGCAATAGGGATAACAGGACCGAACACTTTAAATCCGAATTGAAAACCTTGAACTAAATAATTAGTAGATTCTTCAAGACCCTTTTTCTTATGTGTTAAGCATGTGGTCAAAATTAAGATAAGAAGCGCTGTTCCTCCTATTAAGGCTGTAGCATCACCGCCTTGTAAGTTCAATGTAATCATTAACAAAACATCAACTAAAAAGATCAAAGGGATGAGAATAGCCAACATCCTTTTTACTGAAGAGGATAAAAGACTGTGATCTGCTTCTTCGTTTGCCGTTTCTGTAGAAACGGTCGGGAAAGACTTACCTAATTTCATATCTCTTCTTAATAAGAAGAAAGCTGTAACTGTAGTAACAAGCCCCATCGTAATGACGAGTGGAACACTTGCCCCAACAACGTCTCCTACAGGAATTCCTGCCGCATCTGCTGTTAGTTTTGGAGCTGCTTGAATAATAAAGTCCCCGGACAATGCGATTCCATGGCCAAATAAATTAATCGCAACGGCAACTCCAAGCGCTGGCAGACCGGCTCTAATCGCTACTGGTAATAAAACCGCTCCTATTAATGCAACAGCTGGTGATGGCCAAAAGAAAAAGGAAATAATCATCATAAGGATTCCGATCGTCCAATATGCAGTAGCTGGATTTTTTATAATCTTGGAAAAAGGAGCAATCATTACTTCATTAATTCCTGATTTCATCAGAATTTTACTCATTGCAACGATAATCGAAATAACGAGAATTGTAGGCAATAATTCAGTAATGGCAAAAATAAAACTATTAAACAAACTTGAAATTGAATCACTAACAGATAAGGTTGAGAAAGCTGCTACAGAGAGAATGCCAACTATACAAACAATCGTTGTATCACGACGAAATAACATAAAGCCAATGATACCAATGATAAAAAATAAATAAACCCAATGAATGAGTGTTATTTCAACCCCCATTTTTCATCACTCCTTAAGCAAATGCCTAAAAGGTATTTATTACACTTTATGACCAATGTTAGGCAGGTGTGAGAAAGGGGAGAAGGATATTTTTTTCATATAAACTCGTTGTTTGTCAAAATTGTAGAGAATTTGTGTAACATAGGAAAATGTAGGGTAAAGTTATGTAGAAAGAAGTTGTCATTTCCAAGGAAATATTGTCAAAAGTACTGCGAGTTAAACAAAAAAAGACAGTCCTGCATGACTGTCCCTTGCTTATTCGTCTGAAGTTAATTTTCAATAGCAACTTTCGTATATGTTGTAACATATGAAGGTCGTGGAAAAATAGATTTTCGATCAATACCCTCTTCACTGCCTCTTTTTTTATGAGCGTGTTCATATGCTTTTGAATCCTGCCAAGCCTTGAAGTGTTGTTCACTTTCCCATAGTGTTAGAATAATATACGTGTCACCACGAGTTGGACGCAAAACACGAATGGCGGAAAATCCGGGTTCTTTTTCGATTAATCGAGCTCTTTCGCTAAATCTCTTTTCAAACAGTGGTCTACCTTCATCTGAAACAGGGATATTATTTAAAACGGCAAAAGTACCGTTCGTGATAATACCGGTTGAGTCTAATACATCGTATTTTTTAGGTTCATTAAAGATGGTTGCGCCTTCAGTTTCATGAAAAAGAACGGCTGTATCTTGGTTTGCCATCAGTAATAATGTCTCATTGCTATGCTTTTTTACCAATTTTTCTAAATAATCGACTGTTCCATATGTAACGTAAAGCATCTTATGATTCACCTCAGTTTTTTTGTCTTAACACTTAAGAGTTCTTCAATGACATTATAACAATGACCTTTATTATTTTTCCAATTGTAATGTTTTTAACACATATACATACCTAATTTTAACAATACTAAGCTTAAAAGGGGTGATGATATGAAAAGAAAGTTCATCTTATCAGCGATCGCAGTAGTCTCTATTGTCATCTTCGCTCTTCTCGGCTATCTTTTTATCATATTCATGGGTAATTATGTCATAGATGAAGAAAAACTCGTTATGAATACAGCATCTAAACTTGTTGATGAAGAAGGAAATGAAATAACCAAACTTTATATAGAAAACCGTGAACTTGTTGATATATCAGATATTCCTGAATATGTTCAACAGGCATTTATCTCTGTAGAGGATCAACGTTTTTATGACCATCATGGTATTGATATTAAAGCGATTAGCCGTGCTCTTTACAAGGATATTCTTGCCGGCGGGAAGGTAGAAGGCGGCAGTACGATTACTCAACAGTTAGCCAAAAACATCTTCCTGACAAATGATAAAACATGGTTGAGAAAAACTAAGGAAGCGATTATAGCTGTGAACCTGGAAAAACGGTACAGCAAATCAAAGCTGCTTGAAATGTATTTGAATCAGGTTTATTTTGGGCATGGTGCATACGGAATCAAAGCTGCTGCGAATCTTTACTTTAATAAAGATGTTTCAGAGTTAACGTTAGAGGAGGGCGCATTACTTGCAGGTATACCAAAGGCTCCTTCCACTTATTCTCCAATAGTTAATAGTGAAAAAAGTAAGGAAAGAAGAGATACGATTTTAAGTTTAATGGGAGATCAACGCTATATTTCTTATGAAGAGGCTGTAAGAACCCAAGGAAAAACAGTGAAGCTTCAAGTGAATAAGAAGCAGGAGAATCCATGGCTAACAACATATGTTGACATGGTTTTTGATGAAGCAAAAGAAAAATATGCCATATCGAATGAAGAACTGCTAAGAGGCGGCTATACAATTAAAGTGCCGCTTAAGGTGAATCTCCAGCAATCTGCATATGACTTATTCCAAAAAGCTGAATATTTTCCAGGAACAGATAAAACCGCTCAAGGTGCCTTTGTGTTAATGGATAATAAATCAGGTGGTATCATAGCCGCTATTGGTGGTCGTGATTATGTGCCAAAGGGATTAAATCGCTTGAATATAACAAGACAACCCGGGTCTACATTTAAACCCATAGCTGTTTATGCACCAACGCTGGAATCAAAACTTTTTCAGCCATATTCTCTATTAAAAGATGAAAAATTATCGTATGAGGATTATTCTCCACAAAATGTTGATCAGCAATATGCAGGGGAAGTTTCAATGTTCGATGCCATTGTTTCTTCAAAAAATGCTGCGGCTGTATGGGCTTTATCTGAACTAGGTATTAAAGAGAGCAAGGAATACTTGCATAAAGTAGGAATTGATATTAAAGATGATGGATTGGCAATTGCGTTAGGTGGATTATCTGAAGGTGTTACACCACTCCAAATGGCAAATGCCTATCGAACTTTCACTGCGAATGGAAACTATAGTGATACGTTCCTTATTAATGAAATAAAAGATCGGAATGGTAAGGTCATTGCTAAGCATCAATCTCAACCAAAACCAGTATATTCCCCACAAACTGCTTGGGATATGACACGAATGCTACAGCATGTTGTAAGTGAAGGTACTGCGCAAAATGGTGCGTTTAGTGGAGAACTGGCAGGTAAAACCGGTACAACCTCTTATCCAGGTGTAAAAGGGGCTGCAAAAGATGCGTGGTTTGTCGGATACACTGAGAATGTTGTTGGGGCTTTGTGGATGGGCTATGATAAAACAGACAAAGACCATTATTTGAAACACGGAAGTTCTTATCCAACCAAATTATTTAAGGATATCTTAACTGAAGCTGATTGGGACCAAAACGTAGCTTTTTCCGTTCCGGAAGGTGTAGAAGACTTGGAAAGTCCGATAAGAATGAAAGAGATTGAAAAAGTGAATGCAAAATATACGTTTAAGCCATTAGGGTTGATTACATTAACATTGGAATGGGAACCTTTATCAGATGAACGTGTTGAATATCGAATATACGAATCCGTACAAAATGATGAAAAGAAACTTGTTGGAACTGTAACAGGAAAAGGATATTATGAAATTCCATTTGCGAACGTTTTTTCGAATTCAACATATTCTGTAGCTCCCTATAATGTTCAAACAAATGAAGAAGGAAAACAAACATCAACCGAAAAACCAACATTATTTAGTGCGAAAAATTGATATAACGGTAATTAAGGAAGAAAGTATTTAATTTTGTACTTAGTTTTGGTGTCTAGCTCCAGCGCCTATCGCCTATCAAACTTCAGATCATCTCCCTACGATAAGTCAACATCGGTTTGCTTCGCTTACCGTGTTTCCTAAATCTTTAGTCGATGCTCCTCCAGTTTGTACGGCGATGATCAAGGCGCTTGCGCTTTTGTAATGTTTTCGTCTTTTTTTTGACATTTGCCGATCTAAGCTATACAACCGGAAATGAAACCGTTATAGTTGAAAGTGCAGAGAGAATAATATAGAATAAGTATTACTTTATAATTAATATAATTTAATAATTAGGGATTGACCCTTGTACATAGAAAGGTGGATTTTTAGAATGGCTGAAAAGAAAATCAATGATACGTTTCTTAAGGCGTGTCGTGGAGAAAAGACAGATTATGTTCCAGTTTGGTATATGAGACAAGCAGGCAGGTCACAGCCTGAATATCGGGCTATTAAAGAAAAATACAGCTTATTTGAGATTACACATCAACCAGAACTTTGTGCGTATGTGACAAGGCTGCCTGTTGAACAGTATGATGTGGATGCTGCCATTCTTTATAAAGATATTATGACACCACTTCCGGCAATTGGTGTAAATGTTGAGATTAAATCAGGAATTGGTCCGGTTATTGATGATCCGATTCGCTCTATTCAAGATGTTGAGAAACTGGGAGAGATTGATCCGGAAAGTGATGTTCCTTATGTATTAGATACAATAAAGTTACTAACCGAAGAGCAGCTCGAAGTTCCTCTTATCGGTTTTACCGGAGCTCCTTTTACTCTTGCCAGTTATATGATTGAAGGCGGTCCTTCAAGAAACTATAACAAGACAAAAGCGTTTATGTATTCTGAGCCGCATGCATGGTTTGCTTTAATGGATAAACTTGCTGAAATGAGTATTACATATGTAAAAGCTCAAATTCGTGCTGGTGCAAAGGCTATCCAGGTTTTTGATTCGTGGGTAGGTGCATTAAATGTGGCAGATTATCGTGTGTATATAAAGCCGACGATGGAGAGAATTTTTAGTGAACTAAAAGGGGAAAATGTACCACTTATTATGTTCGGTGTAGGAGCAAGTCATCTAGCCAACGAATGGCATGACCTCCCGCTTGATGTTGTTGGATTGGATTGGAGACTTCCAATACAAGAGGCTCGTTCAATGGGACTTACAAAATCATTGCAAGGAAATCTTGACCCGGCAATCTTACTATCTCCTTGGGAAGTAATTGAAGAAAGAGCAAAGGAAATATTAGACCAAGGGATGAAGCAGGATGGATATATATTTAATCTTGGACATGGTGTTTTCCCGCAAGTAAACCCGGAATCATTAAAACAATTAACATCATTTGTTCATGATTACACAAAGAAAGCAAAAGTAGGTCAATAACCCTTTAAATAATAGAATCATGAGGTGAAATCAAGTGAGTAAGAAAAAAATGGGATTACTAGTAATGGCATATGGTACGCCTTATAAAGAGGAGGATATCGAGCGCTATTACACTCATATTAGGCATGGACGTAAACCGGCGCCCGAAATGCTTCAGGACTTAAAAGATCGCTATGAAGCTATTGGTGGTATTTCACCACTAGCTAAAATTACGTTAGAACAAGCAGAGAAGCTTGAACAGCATTTAAATGATATTCAAGATGAAATTGAATTTAAGATGTATCTTGGTTTAAAGCATATTGAGCCATTTGTCGAGGATGCTGTCAAACAAATGCATGAAGATGGGATTAAAGAAGCGGTAAGTATCGTATTAGCTCCTCATTTCTCTACCTTCAGTGTTAAGTCTTATAATGGACGGGCAAAGGAAGAAGCAGAAAAGCTTGGAGGCTTAACGATCACATCTGTTGAAAGCTGGTACACAGAGCCGAAATTTATTTCTTATTGGGCAGATCAACTAAAAAAAACATACAGCAGTATGACACAAGAAGAAAAAGACTCATCAGTATTAGTTGTTTCTGCGCATAGCTTACCAGAAAAGATAATTGCAAACGGAGATCCATATCCACAGCAATTACAGGAAACAGCTGATTTAATTGCGGAAGCAGCTGGAGTTAAAAAGTATGTGACAGGATGGCAAAGTGCCGGTAACACACCTGAGCCATGGTTAGGACCGGATGTTCAAGATTTAACAAGAGATTTATATAATGAAGGCTATAAAACATTTGTTTATGTGCCGGTCGGTTTTGTAGCAGATCATTTAGAAGTACTGTACGATAATGATTATGAATGTAAGGTAATCACGGATGAATTAGGAGCAAGCTACTATCGTCCTGAAATGCCAAATGCAAAACCTGAGTTCATTGACTGCCTGGCAACAGTTGTATTAAAACATGTAAATAAATAAGAAACAGAGGCAGTGAAACAAAGTGTTTTGCTGCTTTTTTTGTAAGTTGGGGATGTAACAAGTAAAATGGGAATATGAGTGACAAGGAAGGGGTAACAAGCATGATAAATGAGCAACTTGACAAGTTGAAAAATGAATGGCTGGCAGAGGTAACAGTTGATGAAATCCAAGAAAAACTTGATCGTTATGAGATTACATCCAGAGAATTAGTCCTCATGTATTTATCAAGAATAGCTGACATCGACCAATCCGGGCCTAAAATAAATTCCATTATAGAAGTTAATCCGGATGCATTACATATTGCTGCTGCCCTTGATTATGAACGAAAAACAAAGGGGTCTCGCGGACCGTTACACGGTATACCAATTCTAATTAAAGATAATATTGATACAGCAGATAAAATGCATACAAGTGCAGGGTCTTTAGTGTTAGCAAATTCATATGCAAAGGAAGATGCCACTTTAGTAAAGCAGCTGAGAGAAGCTGGAGCCATTATTTTAGGTAAGACGAATCTAACAGAATGGGCGAACTTCATAGCACAAGACATGCCGTCAGGCTACAGTTCAAGAGGTGGTCAAGTCTTGAATCCGTATGGTGCTTCATTTATAGTTGGAGGTTCCAGCTCGGGTTCCGGAGCAGCCATTGCAGCAAATTTAGCTGTTGCAGCAGTTGGAACTGAAACCTCAGGCTCTATATTAAGTCCTGCCAGTCAAAATTCACTTGTTGGGATTAAGCCAACAGTCGGACTCATAAGTCGAAAAGGAATTATCCCAATTTCTCATACACAAGATACGGCAGGTCCGATGGCGAGAACAGTAAAAGATGCCACCATCTTACTAAATAGTTTAAGGGGGATAGATCCTTTAGATGCTGCAACACAAAGCAATGAGTTAGTTCATCACGATTTCACACATCATCTAAAAAAAGATGGACTATCTGGAAAAAAAATTGGAATTGCACGCAACACTTATTTTGATGAACTAAGTGAGTCACAACTTGCTGTGATGAACCAAAGTATTAAGAAATTAGAAGAGCTAGGTGCTATTGTTATTGATTCAATTGATATCCCTTCAACAAATGAAAACTGGGATATAAATGTGATGCTTTATGAATTTAAAACCGACCTTCAAGCCTATTTAAAAACAATCGACTCAAGTGTTGGAGTCCGTACGTTAACTGATCTGATACAAGCGAATGAACAATTAGGTGAAAAAGCGTTAAAGTATGGACAAAAGGTTTTTCTTGATGCCGATTTGACAAGTGGTAATCTAACCTCCCCCGAATACCTTGAGAGTTTAGAAAAAGATGATTATTTATCAAAAACAAAAGGGATAGATGCTGCTATGAAAGAGCATGAATTAGATGCGCTTGTCTTTCCAAACGCTAATGGTGAAATGATTCCGGCAAAAGCGGGCTACCCATCGATTACTGTGCCTGCTGGGTATACGAATGAAGGAGAACCTGTTGGAATTACTTTTACAGCGAAGGCTTATATGGAACCGACCTTAATAGAAATTGCTTATTCGTATGAACAAGGAACAAAACATCGGGTAGCTCCGTTTAAACAATAAAACTGATCACAAAAGCTGATCAGTTTTTTATATGTATGGGAATGTAAAATATTACATATTCTATGAAACCTATTACAATCTTGTTCCGTATAATATATAAAGAAGAATTCATTTATTGAATTTAATATAGAGGGGGAAGAGAATCAAATGATTGATATACTTTATATTGTGATTTTTATTATGGGTATTGGATATTTAATTCAATATCGATTAAATATTAAAAAAGCTGCAGAAATGTCTCATGATGCTCTTTTTCCGAAACGGCAAACAGATTTTCAACATATTTTGATCCCAACCGAATGGAAAGAGATGGAACCATTATCAAAGAATACAAAAACATATCAATATGTAAAGTGGGGAACTTTTTTTGCGTTGGTATTACTATTCATTCTTCTAATTATGGTTCTTGCAACAGACTGGTTAAAGTCATCCTTCATTAGCTCTGCCTATCTATTTTTTATTCTTATCAGTGCGGTAAAACATAAAAGTTGTTTCTATGTTTTAGCAGATGGAATCATTTTAGATGGCAGGTACTATTCTACTCAACAAATTCAATCCTATAAAACAGAAAAAATCATTCGCTGGCACGAGCTATATGGATATAGCACAAGAGTTGACAACGGATACAAACTTTCGGTAAAAGTAAAAGGTACACTAATTTTCACAACAAAATATGTTGTGATAGAGAATCAGGAACAAGTAAACAAAATCCAAAGTCTTTTTGATGAACAAGGTATTGCAAAAGTTGCCTGATTTTTCGCCTTGTAAAAAAGAGAAAGGCATGTTATATTACATAAATAACAACTGACCGATTTGTTCATTTGGTCAATATTCTTCAGGAGTGAAACCTATGAGCGTCGATCGTAAGAAGCAAATATTAGAAGCTGCTACAAAATCTTTTGCGCAATTTGGTTATAAAGGTACGACAATGGATCTTGTGTCAAAATTGGCGAATGTTGGAAAAGGCACCATTTATACTTTCTATAAAAATAAAGAGGATTTATTTTCAGAAATCATTGATCATCTATTGCTTGATATGAAAATAGTCGCAGATGAAGCCTTTGATTCACAACGTCCGTTTGTAGACAGTGTGCATCAAGCATTATATAGTATTCTGGAATTCCGGAAAACTCACCATCTAACAATTAAGATCTTTCAGGAAAGCCAAGAAATGGGAACACCGACAGTGAATGAAGGTGTGCAAAAAGTCGAAGAAATGGTGTTGCAATATATAAAGCAAAAAATTATTGATGCCATTGATCGTAACGAGCTAAAACAATGTGACCCGGAATTGACTGCTTTTATCATTCTTAAATTATATATTTCACTCATTTTTGATTGGGAAAAGCACCATGAACCATTAGAAAAAGGGAAAATTGCCGAGATCTTTGAAGGTTACTTATTAAAGGGATTGTCTATAAGATAATCCTCTTATTTAGGTAAAAAATGACCGAATGGATAGAATAGTCATTAAGTATCATAATATTACAACGACATGTCAATCTTTTGAGAGTTTGTCACATAGGAGGGAATAGAGCATGTCATTATTGAAAGAAGAATGGAAGTCATTATTTAAAAATAAAAAAGTGCTTATTGCTGTTATTGGGGTTATGTTTATTCCTTTAATGTATAGTGGTGGTTACCTAAGTGCTTTTTGGGATCCGTACGGAAACCTCGACCAGCTTCCGGTTGCTGTTGTTAATCAGGACACTGGTACAACATTTGAAGAAGAAAAGCTTGATGTTGGCGGTGAACTTATAGACAACTTAAAAGAAAACAATAAGTTTGATTGGCAGTTTGTTGGTAGTGAGGAAGCGGAAAAAGGGCTTCAGAGCCACGATTACTATATGGTCATCGAGATACCTGAAGATTTTTCGGAAAATGCAACTACTTTACTAGATGATAAACCAAAGCAACTTGGACTAACGTTTACAACAAATAAAGGCTATAACTTTATCTCAGGCCAAATTGGAGATAGTGCAATAGAGAAAATAAAAGAAGAAGTGGCAAATTCTTTAACGAAAACATATGCAGAAAACTTATTTGACAGTATGGAATTAATGGCCGAGGGAATAAGTGATGCAAGTGATGGAGCCGCAAAAATAGATGACGGTGTATCAGATCTTCAAGAAGGATCTCAGTCCTTAGATGAAAATCTTCATGAACTAGTGTCAAAATCAATTATATTTAAAGAAAGTCTTAATGAAGCTTCAGCTGGTTCAACTCAATTGTCGGATGGACTATCTACTTTAAATAGTGGGCTTTCGGCTATGCAACAAGGACAGAGCGAACTTTATGACGGTGCTGTTCAAACCGAAGATGGAACAGAAAATTTGGTGCAAGGCCTAGATAAGTCGCTAAATGGAATGGATGAACTTCAGGCAGCTTTACCACAACTAACTGAAGGGACAAATCAATTAAATGAAAGTGCCCCGCAATTAGTTGCAGGGTCGAAACAGCTTGCTGAAGGAAATGTTGCAGCAAGTGAAGGTGCTGACTCTTTATCGCAAAATATTTCAGCACTAACTGAAACAGTAAATCAGTTGGCCGCAACGTTAGAAACGGTCCCATTAGAAGGAGAACAACAAAAACAACTACTTGCTCTTGTAGAAGCACTAAATCATATAGATGATGGCGGGAAGCAACTAGCGACAAATCTACATCAGCTTTCAGATGGAGCAAATAGCTTATATGCAAATGTTGAGCAACTACCTGAGAATACGAGTAAGCTTCATGAAGGAACTGCATCAGTGGAAAATGCTGTGCAACAGTTAACATCAGGGCAGGAAGAACTTTATAATGGAGCTGTTCAAATAAATGACGCTCAATCACAAGTAAGCCAAGGATTAAAAACATTCGGCGAAAAAATCGGAGAAGTGAAAACCGGTGTAGAGCAATTAGAGAATGGCGGAGAAGTACTAGATAACGGAATTCATGAATTAGCAAGCGGTTCTGTTGCGTTGGAGGATGGAACAAGTAAACTTGCAGATGGGGCAACTACATTAAATAATGGGGTATCGGAACTTTCTGAAGGGACAAATGAACTTTCGAGCAAGTTAAGTGATGCAACGGCAGACACAAATGATGCAAAAGGTTCTGATGATCAATATGAAATGGTGGCAGATCCAGTTCATCTTGAAACAAAAGAGCTTAATAAAGTTTCTAATTACGGAACAGGTCTTGCACCTTACTTTTTATCATTAGCATTATTTGTTGGTTCCTTACTTGTTACAGTTGTTTTTCCATTGCGCGAAACAACAGGAATACCGAAGTCAGGAATCTCGTTATTTGCTAGTAAATTTAGTGTGCTGTGTATTGTGGCCATTGTCCAATCAATTCTTGCAGATGTTGTCCTATTGTATGGATTAGGACTTGAAGTTAAGAGTGTTGGTTACTTTATGCTGTTTAGTATTATAACAAGCTTAACGTTTATGGCAATTGTGCAGTTTTTAGTGACAACAATGGATAATCCGGGAAGATTTATTGCCATTATTGTGTTAATACTTCAATTAACAACAAGTGCAGGTACTTTCCCAATTGAGTTGCTTCCTGAGATTTTTCAAAAAATCAACCATTGGTTACCAATGACATATTCTGTAGAGGGATTTAGATCCATTATTTCGATTGGAGACTTTGGAACCATGTGGAATCAAGTGTATAAACTTGCCGGGATGATGTTGGTCATGATCATTGGAACGATTCTTTACTTTTCGAGAAAAGTGAAAAAAGATCGTAGTATCCATGAAAATAGATCTATAAATGCTTAAGGTAAGAGCTGATCCAAATAGGATCAGCTCTTTTTTTGAGATGTTGTTAGTTCTTATGACATGTAAAATCGAAAGAATATCAACTTTTTTCAGAAAATTCCCCCTTTTTACCTATAATGTTATAAAATATATCATTATACGTCATAGTTTATAACTTAGGAGGTAAAGTATGGATACGATACAACTTAATGTAAATGTGTTATGGATGGTTATCGCAACTTTTTTAGTCTTTTTTATGCAAGCTGGCTTCACTTTATTAGAAGCAGGATTGGTCCGGGCAAAAAACTCAATTAATGTGGCAATGAAGAATGTGATTGATTTACTAATTACAACAGTCGTGTTTTCCTTAATTGGTTTTGCTTTTATGTTTGGATCATCGTCTAACGGATGGATCGGCTTGGATGGTTTCTTATTTCAAGGACTTGAGGAAGATCCAACTAATTGGGCGTTTTTATTATTTCAAATTGTCTTTGCAGGAACCGCTGCAACCATTGTATCCGGAGCTATTGCTGAACGAGTTAAGTTTAGTGCATATATTATCGGCACAATTATGATTAGTGCAATTATTTATCCGATTTTTGGACATTGGGCTTGGGGCAGCTTATGGAATGGCGAGAGCCAAGGGTGGTTGGAAGCTTTAGGTTTTATGGATTTTGCCGGATCAACGGTCGTTCATTCGATCGGAGGCTGGGTTGCTCTGGCTGCTGCCATTATTGTGGGTCCTCGTATTGGAAAGTATTCATCAGATGGAAAAAGCCGTAAATTTGCAATGTCTAATGCTGTCTTAGCTGTAACAGGGGTGTTTATTTTATGGCTTGGATGGTTTGGTTTTAATGCAGGATCAACAGGAGTGGCAGATATTCACATTGCATTAATTTCATTGAATACACATTTTGGAGCAGTAAGTGGCGGATTAACAGCAATGATAGTAAGCTGGTTCCTTGATAAGAGACCACAGGTAGAGGATATCTTAAATGGAATATTAGGAGGACTTGTTGCGGTAACAGCTGGAGCTAATGTGTTAACACCTGAAACAGCTTTGCTTATCGGAGCAATTGGTGGAACGATTGTTGTTTTTTCTTTAAGAATCATTGAATCAGTATTTAAAGTGGATGATGCAGTTGGAGCAATTGCAGTTCATGGAGTCTGTGGTGCATGGGGGACAATTGGACTTGCCCTTTTTGCTCCTGTAGAAAATCTTGTGCTTCAATCGAGATTTGAGCAGCTAGGTGTCCAGGCTTTAGGTGCAGGAATGGCATTTGTTTGGGCATTCGGAATGGGGCTATTAATCTATGGAATAATGAAATTCACAATGAATATTAGAGTAGAGAAGCATGAGGAGGAAGCAGGGCTAAATGTAAGTGAACATGGTGCATCCATTTCGGTTTTAGATACAATTGTCGCGATGAATGAAATTGCAGCGGCAAAAGGAGATCTGACAAAAAAGATCAAGTATGAGCCTGGAGAAGATATGGCTGAGCTGAATAAAGCGTTTAACACAGTGCTTTCCACATTAAATGATCTTGTACACAAGGTAAAAACACAAACATCACATGTTCTTGATACAACAGTGAATGTATTGTCATTAAGTGAAGATTCGAAGAAAAGTGCATCACAGCAAATGACAGAAATTGAAGAAACATATACGTATGTATCAAAATCAGAAAAGTGGCTTGAACAGGAGATTGAAGTGGAAAACCAAGTGATTGCAGAAATACAACAGGCTTTTTCTTCAATAGAGCAAATAGGACATCAATTGGGCTGGATTCAAAAAGAAATGACAGACATATCAAGCTTTGTTCGAGATGTTGGTGAATTAAATAATGATGTTAATCATAAACTGACCGTTTTTCATGATAATGTATCCAAAATTACCAATTATGCAAAAGAAAGTGAACAAATGGTTAACTTGATTACAGAGGTTTCCGAACAAATAAATTTACTGTCGCTTAATGCCAGTATTGAAGCTGCAAGAGCCGGGGAATCGGGTAGAGGCTTTACAGTTGTTGCAAATGAGATTAAAAAGCTTGCAAATAAATCCAAAGACTCAACAGCAGATATTAAGGACATGATTCATCGTACAGCACAAGAAACGACAGCAGGGTTCTCGGAGGTGATCGAATTATCTCGAAAAATTGAGTTATTAAGCGACCAATTAGTAAAAATGCCGAAAAGATTTCATACGATTGATGATAAGGTCAATCAGGTTAATCAATTTATGAATGATTTTCTCATTACGTTGGAACGTGTAAATCGTGATACGGTCACGATTCAAGGTAGACGATATGAGCAGCAGGATAGTTTTAAAGAAATGACAGGCCGAATGGAGAAGGTCTTCCAAAATATGAAAACTAATCTTGATCTAACTCTTGATATGGTAGAGAAAATTAACATGATGAAACAACAAAATGAGCAATTGCATAGGTCTGTTAAACAATTCGTAACTTCAGATATAGGATAAAAAATAGTAGGAGCAGTTTTCTATAAATTGCTCCTATTAAAACTTGAACCCGTAGGTAAAATAAACACTTTTTGTAAAAAAAGATTGAATTATAGATGATATTTTCATATAATCATATTTGAAAACGTTTCCAAGGTCAAGCAAGGTGGGCAACATAGAGCCTGTGGGGAGGGAGTAATTTGTCTACCATTGAAGATGTCGCGAAGCTGGCAGGATTATCAAGGACAACTGTGTCCAGAGTATTAAATGATCACCCATATGTTTCAGATGAAAAAAAGGAGCTTGTGCAGAAGGCAATGGAACAATTGGGGTATGTTCCTAATTCTGCTGCAAGAAGCTTAAGAAATCAAAAGACAGGAATTATTGCTGTATTAATACCGAAAATATCCACACCTTTTTTCAGTCAATTAATTGAGTTGCTGGAAATGAAAGCTTCATCAAAAGGATATCAATTGATTATTTGTCAAACGCAATTCTCAAAACAAAAAGAATGCCGGTACTTGAATCTATTAAAAACCAAACAAGTCGATGGTGTCATTATGACAGCTGTTGAAAATGATTGGTCTGTGATTGATTCATATTTAAATTACGGTCCCATTGTTCTTTGTAATGAGAAAATAGAGAATGCAAATATTCCAATGGTGTATGTCAATCAAGCGCAAAGCGGCTATCTGGTAGCAAAGCACTTGATTGAAAGGGGACATACACATATAGCTTATTGTTCAAACGGGGTAAAAAGCGAAGGAATGAGAGCTAGAATAAAGGGGTTTCAATCTGCTTTACAAGAAGTAAATATACATTCTTATGAAAAGTTTTATTTTGATAAAGTTTCATCAGTTGAAGACGGTAAGCAGGTTTTTCGAAAATTAGCTTGTATGAAGGTATCACCGACAGCTGTTTTTGCTGGAGGAGATGCGGTTGCAGCTGGCATTATTTCAGAGGCACAAAAGGCAGGTTGGAGAATACCGGAGGATTTAGCTGTAGTCGGCTATGATAATATGGAGATTACCAAACTCGTAGATCCAATGATTACGACAGTCATACAGCCGGTTGATGCTATGGCTGAAAAATCAATAGATGTTATGTGTGAAAAAATACATAGAAAGCAATTCCGTACTTTTGAGAATCACGAATTCATTTCTAAGCTGGCATATCGGGGTTCATCTACAAATAGAGATCATTTAGTCGCGACATCATAAAAATAAGAAGGTTGGCCAATAGGCCAACCTTCTTATTTTTATTGATATATTTATGCTCTTGTAATATATCAATATTGTATTTTACTACCTGTTATCTAACAGTATAGGCGTAAAAAAGATTAAAGATCTGTTACGTGTAAGCACTCATTACAAGTATTTCCATAACACTCATGCTGTTCTTCAATTTCTCCTCCACACTCTTTACACTGTTTTTTTGGTAAATTTCTGAAAAATTCTGTTATTTTCATCATCATTTGGATCCCCTCCGTTTGATTTGTTACACATATTGTATTATAACAGTTTAGGATGTGTCAACAACTGTTTTGTAACAATTATCGGGAGTATATGTGGAATATAAAGTAAAAGCTAATTTCACAAAATTAGGTGTTGGCCAATTTTTTTCACGAATGTTAAAAAGGTTCCACAGAGGTTATAATGGTCATGGTGAGAAATTGAGAAAGGGTTGAGTGACTTATGAAAGTAACGGTGATAGGGTATTGGGGCGGCTTTCCAAACGCAGGAGGTGCAACCTCAGGTTATTTATTCGAATCAAACGGTTTTCGGTTATTGATTGATTGTGGCAGTGCGGTTTTGTCAAAATTACAACAAACCATTTCAATCGATCAACTGGATGCAGTTGTTTTATCACATTATCATCATGATCATGTAGCAGACATAGGACCCTTACAATATGGCTGTTATGTTACAGGATTGATTCATAATCGAAAAAAAACATTGCCTATTTATGGGCATGATTTAGATCAGGCAGCTTTTCGAAAACTGACATATAAAAATGCAACGATTGGTGTTGTATATAAGGAAACAGAGGTGTTGGAAATTGGACCATTTTCCATTACGTTTTTAAGAACCACTCATCCGGCGCCATGTTTTGCTATGAAAATCACTGATCACGTATCAACTGTCATATATACTGCCGATACAAGTTATCAGGACAATTTCATCCCATTTTCGTCAAATGCCGATCTCCTCATTTCAGAGTGCAGCTTATACTCTCATCAAGATGGAAAAAGTGCAGGTCATATGAACAGCGCTGAAGTGGGACAGCTTGCACATAAAGCAAAGGTAAAGCAATTGCTGTTAACACATCTCCCTCATTTCGGTAATCATGCGGATTTAGTGGCACAGGCAAATGAGCAATATAAAGGAAAAATAAGTCTGGCAAGTACAGGATTTATTTGGAGTTCAGAGGATTAACGTGTAAAAGGTCCATCCTATTAATGAAATGAACCTTTTCTTAGAATATGGAATCAATCTCAGTCATTGTGAAATGTTCCTTCATTCAATATAATGGAAGTAGAATGTTTTTCTGGAGGTAAGTCACCATGACCAAAGGGGTTCTTTATACCAATAGAAAAAAGTTTCTATCAGATGAGTGAATGGCTATTCATTCATTTTTAAAAAGGGGTGGGAGAATGAATTTATCTTTACGGTTGTCTGAAACTGTCAAAGAACATGGATCAAAGCCGGCTTTTATTTTTGATGGAACAGAAACAACATATTTGCAACTTGAAGGAGCAATCAATCAATTTGCAAGCAGCTTAAAGGAGTTGGGAGTTAACAAAGGAGATCATGTCGCAATTGTATTAGGAAATTCTCCATACTTTGTCATTTCATTGTATGGTGCCTTACGTGCAGGTGCAACCGTTATTCCGGTTAACCCGATTTATACACCTGATGAAATTGCCTATATCTTGAACAATGGTGATGTAAAAGCAGCTGTTATATTGGATTTATTTTTGCCGTTGTTTGAGAAGATGGAAAGTATGCTTCCGGAGCTTGAACATATCATTACTTGTGATACACCGCCAACTTCAGACAAAAAAGAAATAGATATCACAAAGCTTTCGATTTACACAAAATTGAAAAGGTTTACAAAAATGCTTTCTACAGGCAGCACTCAATTTGAAGGTCCCGAACTTGATGAAGAAGATGTTGCTGTTATTTTATATACATCCGGAACAACCGGCAAACCAAAAGGTGCGATGCTAACACATAAAAACCTATATAGTAATGCCTTGGATACAGCTAATTATTTAAAAATGAACAAAGAAGATGTGATTGTAACGGTTCTACCGATGTTTCATGTTTTTTGCCTGACTGTTGCGTTAAATGCACCACTTATGAACGGGGCAACTTTGCTCATAGTTCCTAGGTTTAGTCCTGACACTATTTTTAATCTCGTTAAGACGTATCAAGCAACTGTTTTTGCCGGAGTTCCTACCATGTATAACTTTTTACTTCAATATGATAAAGCTCAACCGGAAGACTTAAAATCATTACGTATGTGTGTTTCGGGCGGTGCTTCAATGCCTGTTGCTTTATTAAAAGGATTTGAACAAAAGTTTAAAGTGATTTTATCAGAAGGATATGGTCTTTCAGAAGCTTCACCGGTTACATGCTTCAACCCTCTTGATCGTCCACGAAAACCAGGCTCAATTGGGACAAATATTATGAATGTAGAAAATAAAGTTGTTAATGAATTAGGCGAAGAATTACCACCTAATCAAGTAGGGGAATTAATTGTTAAAGGCCCTAATGTTATGAAGGGATATTATAAAATGCCTGAAGAAACAGCCTTTACTCTAAAGAATGGCTGGCTATATACAGGTGATCTTGCCAGAAGAGATGAAGAAGGTTATTTTTATATTGTTGATCGAAAAAAAGATATGGTCATTGTTGGCGGTTATAACGTATACCCGCGCGAGGTTGAAGAGGTATTATATAATCACGAAGAAGTTGTCGAGGTTGCAGTATTAGGAGTTCCTGATCCAAACTTTGGTGAAGCAGTAAAATGCTTTGTTGTTGTGAAAAATAAAACAGTAACAGCAGAAGAGCTTATGGAATACTGCCAACAACATTTAGCTAAGTATAAAATACCTAGTTCAATCGAGTTTTTAGAAGAACTTCCTAAAAATACAACCGGGAAAATTTTAAGAAGAGCACTGAAAGTTCAAATTTTACAAAAATAGTATTTTAAAAGAATGTAATCATACCTTACAATGTTTGCAGGAAAACACAGTTATCTTTGAGGTAGCTGTGTTTTTTGTTGATATGATAGGTTTTTTGCTAGATTGTATAGAAAAAAATAAGCAAAGTTTTCAAAATATATTGAACTATTTGATTTCTCCTGTATAATTTAATCAATGAAAGCATAAAAGCATAAAAGAGATTTAAAGGGACTAAAGGGGGATTATATAGTATGAAAAAAGGTTGGAAAATTGGTACAGGAATGATGTTAGCTAGCTTTTTAGCACTAGCTGGCTGTGGAAGCAGTGAAAATTCATCTGGTAGCACAGGTGAAGGAAGCTCTGATTCTGGCAGCTCAGAAAAAACATATACAATAGGTGTAAACCAAATTGTCGAGCATCCATCATTAGATTCAGCACTGGAAGGCTTTCAAGCTGCATTAAAAGAAAAAGGTCTGGAAGTTGAATATGACGTACAAATTGCTCAGGGAGACCAAAATAACAGTCAAACTATCGCGACTAATTTTGCAGGGGACAATGTTGATTTAATTTTTGCCAACTCAACACCAAGTGCACAAAGTGCATTGAATGCAACACAAGATATACCGATTGTGTTTACATCTGTTACAGACCCGGTCGGCGGAGGACTGGTGAAAAGCTTTGAAGAGCCTGGTGCAAATATAACAGGAACAACAGATACTCACCCTGATGCGATTCCAAATACAGTGAAGTTTATTGCAGATAATGTTGAAGGAACAAAGGTAGGAATGATTTATAACTCAGGAGAGCAAAACTCTGTTGCACAAATTGATTTAGTTAAGAAAGCAATGGAAGGGACAGACTTAGAAGTCGTTGAAGCATCTGTTTCTACCTCTGCAGAAGTAAAGCAGGCAACAGAATCATTAGTAGGAAAAGTCGATTCTTTATACGTGATTACGGATAATACGGTTGTTTCAGCGTTAGAAAGTGTTATTGGTGTTGCTAGTGATAATGATATCCCGCTATTTGTTGGTGAATTGGATTCTGTAAAACGCGGCGGCTTTGCAGCTTATGGATTCGATTACTATGATATCGGCTTTGAAGCAGGAGAAATGGCAGCAAGCATTTTAACTGGTGAGAAGGAAGTAAGTGAAGTTCCTGTCCAGTATCCGCAAAATCTAAAACTTCAAATCAATGCGAAAGCAGCTGAAGATATGGGAATTGAAATAAAAGAAGAATGGAAAGAAGAAGCAGAAATTCTTGAATAAAGGTGAGGAATTATGTTTACAGCCCTATTTGGATCAGTAGAGTCAGGCTTAATTTATGCGATAATGGCTCTTGGAGTATACCTATCATTTCGAATACTAGATTTTCCGGATTTAACAGTAGACGGCAGCTTTGTCACAGGCGCAGCTGTGAGTGCAGTGTTAATTGTCAATGGTGTGAATCCTTTCTTAGCCACATTAGTCGCATTACTAGTAGGCTTTTTGGCTGGCTGTATCACAGGGGTTTTGCATACGAAAGGAAACATTAACCCGCTTCTATCCGGTATCTTAATGATGATTGCCTTGTATTCTATTAACCTTCGAATTATGGGCAAATCAAATGTCCCGCTATTACAAGAGGAAACAGTTTTTACTCAATTACTTGATTGGTGGAACAAGCTTGGAATAGACACTGGTCTAGAGCAGCTCTTTATTTCAATTGGTTTGGAAGGCTATGTACCGAAAACTTGGTCGGTTGTGATCACAATGCTGATTATTATTCTAGTCATTAAATTTGCATTGGACTATTTCCTGAAAACAGAGCTTGGACTTGCGATTAGAGCTGTTGGTGATAACCAAAATATGATCACAAGCTTTTCAGCAAATACGGATATGTTAAAGATTGTTGGATTAGGTCTTTCGAATGCACTTGTTGCATTTTCCGGTGCCTTTATTGCCCAGTACAATGGATTTAGTGATGTAGGTATGGGGATTGGAATGATCATCATCGGTTTAGCCTCAGTTATTATCGGGGAGGCATTAGTCGGAACAAAAACGATCGTTCGTGCTACGATTGCGGTCATTATTGGGGCGATTATCTATCGCCTAATTGTTGCGATGGCCCTTCGAGTTAACTTCTTTGAAACAGGTGATATGAAGCTTATTACAGCATGTATTGTTATTGGGGCCCTTGTTATCCCGCAAATGGTTGATAAGCAAAAGGATAAACGGAAAAAAAGCTTACGCAGAAAGCGGGGTAATGATATTGCTTCAACTAGAGCAAATATTTAAAGTGTTTAATGAAGGTTCATTAGATGAAAAAATAGCCCTCGACCATCTATCATTATCCTTAAATGAAGGGGATTTCGTTACAGTTATCGGCAGTAACGGAGCCGGAAAATCAACACTTCTAAATGTGATTGCCGGACGAATAACTCCTGATGATGGTGATGTACGCATAAAGAATCAATCAATGCTTGATGTCAGGGAGTTTAAAAGGTCACGATATATCGGACGGGTGTTCCAGGACCCTATGGCTGGAACATCTCCAACACTGACAATTGAAGAAAACTTAGCGATCGCTTATTCGCGTGTTCACAAGAGAACATTAAGACCAGGTGTAACAGCAAAAAGACGAGTGTTCTTCAAAGAACAGTTAGAGATGCTGGGATTAGGCCTTGAAAACCGTTTATCCGCTAAAGTTGGTTTATTATCCGGAGGAGAGCGCCAAGCTTTATCGCTATTAATGGCTACTTTTACAAAGCCTGATATCCTTTTACTCGACGAACACACAGCTGCCCTTGATCCATCACGTGCAGAGCTGATTACTAACTTAACAAAAAAGCTTGTTGAAAAAGGGAATTTAACAACGTTAATGATTACACATAATATGCAACAGGCTGTTGATCTTGGAAATCGTTTAATCATGATGGATAAAGGAAACATTGTGTTCCAGGCAGAAGGAGAACAAAAGCAAGGCTTAACGGTGAACTCTTTACTCGAGGAATTTTCAAAAATAAAATCAGATAGCTCTTTATCAGATAAGGCGCTATTAATTTAAAAGGTACATGCTCCAAAAGTGGGGCATGTACCTTTTTTACATAGCCTTAGTCGTTTTTTTAACGCCTCTTAATGCTTCTTCATCAGCAATCACAATAGTATTCGGATGGTTATTTAGGATGGATGCAGGGAACAATTCTGTCACTTCTCCATTTAAAAGCTCAACCATTGCCTGTTGTTTTGCTTTACCTGAAGCTAAAAGAATAATTTCCTTGCTTTGAAAAATCGTATGAATTCCCATTGTAATGGCTTGTTTTGGGACATCTTCTAGTCGATCAAAAAATCGGGCATTTGCTTCTCGGGTGGAATCAGCTAAATCAACAACATGTGTTTTTGATTGAAAGGAGGTTCCAGGCTCATTAAAGCCTATATGTCCGTTTGCACCTATTCCTAATAACTGAAGGTCTATTCCCCCGGCATTCTTAATCATATTTTCATATGCTTCACATTCTGCTTCCGTGTTTTCATTTGTCCCTGACGGAATATGCGTTTGCTCTACTGAAATACCAATATGTTTAAAAAGATTTTCATTCATATAGTGGAAATAGCTGTTTGGATCATCTTTTTTAAGGCCGATGTATTCGTCTAAGTTAAATGTTTTTATGTGAGTGTAGGAAGTTTTATTTTGCGAATAGTCTTTAATTAATTCCTGATAGACTCCCTTTGGTGTTCCGCCTGTAGCAAGGCCTATATTTAGCTGAGAGCTGTTTTTAATCTTTTTTAACATATATTCCGCAGCTTTTTTACTCATTTCCTCATAATCTTTCACTTCAATGATTTTCAAGGTTGTCATCTCCTCTTGCAAAAGCGATTTTTCCTTTACAAATTGTCATATATACATCCTTGTTTTCATCAAGGATGACGAGGTCAGCATCTTTTCCGTTCGCTATACTACCTTTACGATCAAAAACATTTAGTTGCTTAGCTGGATTTTCACAAGCCATTTTAATCGCGCTCTCCATACTGCAACCAGTAAATGTTTGGATATTTTTAAAGGCATCAATCATTTTAAGTACACTGCCAGCCAAAGTATTTTCATCGAGCAGTGCCTTCCCGTTTGTAACGGTAACCATCTGACCGCCCAAGTCATAACTACCATCTTCAAGCCATTTTGCTCTCATTGCATCAGTAATTAACATCATTCTTTCATCTGTAATCTGTTTATAAGCAACTTTTACGATTTCAGGAGAAACATGTATCCCATCTGCAATAATTTCTACCATTAGCTCATCCCTTAGGAAAGCTGACCCTACAATTCCCGGATCACGGTGGTGAAGGCCTGTCATTTGATTAAATAAATGTGTTACATGTGTAAGACCGTGATCAATGGCTTCTAAAACTTGAGAATAAGATGCTTCAGAATGGGCAATTGAAGAAATAATATTTTTATTCTTTAGATAGTCTAAAAGCTCACTTCCTCCTGGGAGTTCTGGAGCAAGAGTAACTACCTTAATATGATGATTGGATAATGATTCAAGTTGTTTAAATAATTGAGTGTCTGGATCAGCTATATGCTGAACAGGCTGGGCGCCAGCTTTACCTTTATGAATAAACGGACCTTCCAAGTGAATCCCTAACACTTCGGCATTACCTTCAGATTGAAAGGAGTTGATATATTCTCCGGCATTTACTAACGATTTTTTTATCTCGTTTATATCCTCTGTTATCGTCGTTGCCAAGAAACTAGTTGTTCCTTCTTTTGGAAGGGTGGAAGCCATTATATCAAGAGCTTCTCTTGTCGCATCCATCGTATCAGCACCATTCACACCATGAATATGAAGGTCGATCATACCAGGGATAATACTATAGCCTTCTGGTAAGGTAATCAGTTGATAATCTTTTGAAGATAGAGGTTCAGTAGATTTGCTTATCTTTGTTATTTTCCCATCATCAATTTGAACAAAACCGGATTGTAACGTTTGCTCTTCGGTATAAATGGTTCCTTGCTTAATGATTAATTTGTCTGAAATGATTTCCATGTAAAAACCCCCTTTGAATAGTATTAGAGGAAAAGGTATAAATTATGAATATAGGATACCACCTCTTTATATAGTTGTCTATACCAGTTAAAAACCATGTATGTTAATCTTACAAAGAATATGACAAATATAATTGTTTGTTATATAAAATTGGTATAGACATCTATACTCAACGATGTTACTATATGCTTATGAAACGCTTTCACGTTTGTGAGAGTGCTATAAAGCAAAATGGTCTAATTTTATTCCGTTATATAAATGGATAGGGGGAAGTCAACATGATGAAATACTTACAAAACATTGGACGGTCATTGATGTTACCAGTAGCCGTTCTGCCAGCTGCAGCGATATTAATGGGGATTGGTTATTGGATTGATCCGGCTGGATGGGGCGCAGGAAACCCTGTAGCTGCATTCTTAATTAAAGCTGGTTCCTCAATTATCGACAATATGTCTATTCTTTTTGCAGTAGGTGTGGCATTGGGAATGTCCAAAAACAGAGATGGATCTGCTGCACTAAGTGGTTTAGTAGCTTTCCTTGTTATTACAACATTACTTTCGACTGATACGGTTGCGATGTTACAGGGAATTGATGCAGAATCAGTGAATCCGGCTTTTGGAAAAATCGAGAATCAGTTCGTTGGAATTCTATCAGGGATTGTTGCTTCTATAATGTACAACCGGTTTAGCGAAGTTCAGCTGCCAGCAGCGTTAGCTTTCTTTAGTGGAAAACGATTAGTCCCAATAATGTCAGCTGTATCTATGCTGGTTGTGTCATTGGTTCTCTTTTTCGCATGGCCTGTTATTTTTACAGGATTAGTTTCTTTTGGAACAGCTATCAGTAAATTGGAGTTTATTGGAGCAGGATTATATGGATTCTTTAATCGTTTGTTAATACCAACAGGTTTACATCACGCATTAAACTCGGTATTTTGGTTTGATGTAGCGGGAATTAATGATATTGGAAATTTCTGGGCTGGAACTGGTACAAAAGGAGTTACAGGTATGTATCAGGCTGGATTCTTCCCGATTATGATGTTTGGTTTACCGGCAGCAGCCCTAGCTATGTATCATACAGCAAAAACAAAGCGTAAAAAACAAGCTGCATCACTAATGTTAGCGGCAGGTTTTGCTTCATTCTTTACTGGTGTAACAGAACCTCTTGAATTTTCATTTATGTTTTTAGCACCTGCACTTTATGTTGTTCACGCAGCCTTAACAGGGATATCCTTAGCAATTGCTTCATTTTTCCATTGGACGGCTGGATTTGGTTTTAGTGCAGGATTAGTCGACTTTGTCCTAAGCTCAAGATTACCGTTAGCAAATCAACCATATATGCTTTTATTACAAGGGTTAGCATTTGCTGTTATCTACTATGTATTGTTTAGATTTTTAATCACCAAGTTTAACTTGGCTACACCAGGTAGAGAAGCTGAAACAGAAGAATCGAATCATGAGACTGAAGAAGGAACCGTTACTTCAGAAAATAAATTTGCAAGGATGGCAAACGTCATTTATGAAGGACTTGGCGGAGATGAGAATGTTACATCTGTAGATAACTGTGTTACGCGATTAAGAATTGAAGTAAAAGACATGGATGCTGTTGATCAAAACAAAATTAAATCAGCCGGTATTCCGGGTATCAACATAGTTGGACCACAAAGCATCCAGGTCATTGTAGGAACACAAGTACAATTTGTGGCAGATGAAATGGCTAAGATAAGGAAATAAATAAAAAGGAAAACTACCTGTTATGTTCAGGTAGTTTTCTATTTTATTTGTAAATATACTATAATGAAGAAGAGTGAAATTGAAAGGGGATCTTTATGTGGTAGACAAAAATTCTCCTCTTCCATTGTATTATCAGTTAGAAGAGCAAATAAAAAAAACAATAGAAACCGAAGAGTTGCAACCAGGTGATGCTTTGCCATCAGAAAGAGAGCTTTCAGAAAGCTATCAGATAAGTCGTATGACTGTACGTCAAGCCATAACAAACCTTGTAAACAAGGGATATCTTTTTCGGGAAAAAGGGAAAGGAACCTTTGTTTCCAGTCAAAAATTTGAACAAAATCTACAAGGTCTTACAAGTTTTACCGAAGATATGAAAGCCCGCAATTTAGTTCCGGGAAGTAAGTTACTGCATTTTGAAATATACCCGGCAGACAAAGATATAAGGGCAACACTTTCTCTCAAAGATGAAGAGCTTATTTATAAAATAAAGCGTCTTCGCCTAGCAAATAATGAACCGATCGCTGTAGAGACCAGTTATCTTCCTGTAAGTCTGGTTCCTGGTTTAACACCAGATATATTGGCGAGCTCTCTATATACTTATATTGAAAATGAGTTGGAATTAACGATCGGACATGCATCCCAAACAGTCGAGGCTGCCATTGTTGATGCTGAAGATCAACAGCATTTACACATAAATAAAGGTGTTCCGGTCCTGCTCATACAACGGGAAACATTTTTGGAAAATGGCACTCCCCTTGAGCTTGTAAGATCCTCCTATCGTGCAGACAGGTATAAATTTAAAATTGATATCGAGAGAAAATAAAAATGAGCCCAACCTTTTATACTGAGGTAGGGCTCATTTTCTATCTTAAATTGGAATTCACGATAAGTCGATTTTAACTAATCAAACTTAAGCAACGGAATTCGATCGCTATACTGCTCAATCAATCGTTGATTATGCTCATCTGCCCCATCGATATTACCACTTAAAAAAACAGGTGCATGGAATCCATTGTTTACCATCATTTTTATTGCTTCAGCAAAGATCGCATTTAGCATTGTTGCTCCAATAATTGTTGAAGTTGGACCGAATGGAGTTGAGGAATGTTCAAATGTAAGAGCAGCATCTCCTTTTGTCGTATGATTATTAAGGGCTAAATCAACAACTTGAGATAGGAATTTACCACTTGTATGTCTTGATGCTTTTCCGTCTACATAATAAAAGGAGCTTATTCCTACCACATATGCCCCCAGATTTTTAGCGTGTATGGCCACATCAATTGGGACTGGATTCAATCCGGAGGTTGAAATGACGATAATCAAATCTTGAGGCTGGATATCTTGGTTATAGATAAACTTTTCGGCATAATCGTTTTGCCTTTCAAGATAAGAAGATTTTACTGCCCCTTTATGAAGCATTAATTCCTCAATAAAGACCGGTTTAACAGGAGCTAAGCCACCTGCGCGATAAAACATTTCCTCTGTTAACATGTGAGAGTGACCACATCCAAAAAGATGGATAATCCCATTTGCTTGAATGGTAGTTGCGATTTTCTCTGCTGCAACTAGCATCGATTTTTTTTCCTGTTCTAGCACATGTTGAAGCTTTTCCTGGATTTTTTCAAAATAATGTATGAGCATTTTCTTCACCCTCAATAGATTAGCATAGTTCCAATTTACTTCATTAAGAAGGAAAAGAAAAGTGTTGTATGTAATAAAATACGAATGTATACTATATTATACGATGGCAATATATGGGGGAATATGATGAATTCAATTCAAACTCAAATCGCAGAGAATTTAAAACAAATACGCAAGCTTAGGGGATATAGCTATGATCAGTTGGCAAGTTTGACTGGTGTTAGCAAAGGAATGCTTTCGCAAATTGAAAAAGGGGAATCAAGTCCAACCGTTAATACGCTATGGAAGATAGCGAATGGACTTCAGGTTTCATTTTCATCACTTGTTGAGGAGAATAAACCCGCTGTCTCTGTTATAAGGTTACATGAAAAAAGTGCGGTCATGGAGAACGGGGAACAGTTTCAAGTATACCCTTATTTTCCATTTGATTCTTCTAAAAAATTTGAAATCTACTTTATTGAAATGAAACCGGGATGTATTCACACTTCAGACCGTCATCATGGAAGTGTTGAAGAATATGTACTTGTATGTGAAGGGGAAGCCAAAGTCTCAATAACGGAAGAGTCTTATCTATTAAAAAAAGGTGATTCGATGAAATTTCAAGCAGCCCACTCACATACGTATGCCAATGAAACAAATCAAATAACAAGCTTTTATTTATTAATTTATTATTCTTAATTTGCAGCAATAGGAGGTATTTGTGTGTCATCGACAACCACTTTAGTAAAAAAACAGTCCAGTTTTCTTCAGGGATTACAAGGTGGAATCAGTATTGCAATCGGGTATTTACCTGTTGCCTTAACCTTTGGGCTGCTTTCAAAATCAACCGGCTTGTCTTTATCTGAGACAGTCCTTATGAGTTTAATTGTTTTTGCCGGTGCTTCCCAATATATGGCTTTAAGCTTACTCACAGTAGGTACCGGGATTATTGAAATTATTTTCACTACCTTTATTGTGAATATTCGTCATTTTTTAATGTCTGCTTCTCTTAGCGAAAAAGTAGAAAACGATTCTCTATGGAAAAAAGCACTCTACTCTTTTGGGCTAACAGATGAGACATTTACTGTTGCATCAACTAAAGAAGGTACAGTAAATGCAGGCTACCTGTTTGGGTTAATGTTGATTTCGTATGCTAGCTGGGTGATAAATTCAGGAATTGGCTACGTAATCGGTGCAAGCCTTCCAGCAACAGTTCAGGAGAGTATGGGGATAGCTCTATATGCGATGTTTATAGGATTACTAATTCCATCTCTTAAAAAACATCGTAAGGTTATGTTTTTAGCGGTTACGGCTGCTATCTTAAATTCTATTTTTTATGCGTCGCAAATGATTTCAACAGGCTGGTCTATTGTATTATCAACTCTACTTTCAGCGATCCTTGTTGAACTATTTTATTTGAAGTATACAAGCGAGGTGGAGACAGATGGATAGTATGATCATCGTAATGATTATTGGAATGGGACTTGTCACATATATACCCCGAATGATTCCACTTGTCGCTTTAAGTCAGTTAAAAATGCCTGTTTTTGTGCAAAATGTGTTAAAAAATGTGCCATACGCAACTTTAGGTGCATTAGTCGTTCCAGGTATCTTTTTAATTAGCGATGACCTGATATTTGGAATTGTTGGCGCTGTTGCTGCTACTCTCATTGCTTTTACTGGAGCAAATGTTATTGTTGTTGTGATGGGATCCATCGGTACGTTGGTTTTATATAGTATGTTTTTTTCTTAAGTCATGATGAACGTTTGTTAATATCGGGTCCATCCCTTTTCATGTTCTAACTCAATGTTCATAGTACTACACTAATAGTAACAGCTTGTTCAAGGGGGAAAGGCCAGATGAGGAAATGGGTAACAACATCAATTTTTCTCTACTTTTTATATGGTTTAGTTGTTTACTGGTATTTGTTTATCTTTTCCGGTACAGGTGTACCAGCTCCGTATGAGGGAACATCGGCAGATCCTGCAACATTTATGTCCGGTAGAGAATTACTATTAACTCAGGAATACTCCACAATTCGAAATTTCCTATATTTCGTTACTATTCCTTTTGAGTGGTTTCTTCTGTTCATTTTTATGATTACCGGGCTCTCAAGGAAAATGCAGGATTGGTCGAGTGCATCATCCAACATATTTACTATACAATCTGCAATTTATTTCTTTTGGTTATCGTTATTTGTCAGTGTTATTTCGTTACCTGTTAATTGGATTGGATTTCGGATATCTAAAATGTACCACATCACCACTCAATCCTTTTCTACGTGGATGAAGGATCAGTTAATTGATTTTTGGGTTAATTATCTGTTAATGACAGTCATTATTATTGTTCTTTATTCGTTAATAAAACGTTTTGAGAAAAGATGGTGGTTGTATGCTTGGTTATTGTCCATTCCTTTTTCCATGTTTTTAATGTTTATTCAACCGGTTGTTATTGACCCGCTTTACAACGATTTTTATCCGTTGAAGGACAAAGTGCTTGAAGAAAAAATTCTGGAAATTGCTGAAAAAGCAGATATTCCTGCAGAGCATGTGTATGAGGTGAACATGTCTGAAAAGACAAATGCACTCAATGCCTACGTAACAGGGATAGGTTCCAATTCTCGAATTGTCCTATGGGATACAACGTTAAATCGCTTGAATGAGGATGAAATTCTGTTTATTATGGCTCATGAAATGGGTCATTACGTGATGAAGCATATCTATGTCGGAATAGCGGGCTACCTATTACTTAGCCTAGCGGGTTTATACATCATTCATGTCCTTATGAGTATTATTATTGCCAGATATGGAGGGATGCTGAAAATCCGCTCGATGAGAGAGCTTGCTGCGTTTCCATTATTTCTTCTCCTTTTAGGGACACTAACCTTTGCATCAAGTCCTTTGTCAAATGTTGTTGCAAGGTATCAGGAGAAGTCAGCTGATATGTATGCAATTGAAATGACAAACAATCATGAAGCTGCAATCAGTTCATTCCAGGAATTGTCCAGAGCAGGATTAAGTGAAGTCAATCCACCGGCACTGGTGAAGATCTTTCGCTATACACATCCAACGATGCTGGAGAGAATTCTTTATCTAGAAGAACATGGTAATCGTAATTAAATAAATAATCTGTTTTATAACAATAAAAGGGTCTGTGTGAACTTACCTAGCTATATGAGACACATATAAAACACCCCCTTTTATTAGGCTGCCATAACTCCGAATTCTTTTGGGGTGAGGTAGCCTAATTTTTCTTGAATTCTTTCCTCATTATAGTGAT
>NZ_MTIR01000008.1 GCF_002019635.1 Metabacillus halosaccharovorans
CCATTTAATTTCACTTGTATACACATTTTTGCCCACGCAAAAACACCTCCGATAAATGTACCTGTTTACAGTGTAACATTTACGTAGGTGTTTTATATTGTCTCACTAATTTAGGTTAGTCCAGTGCATGTTTACTGCACAGGCCTTTTTTCTTTAGTCAACTGAACATTCTAGTGAAGTGGTTTTAAATAATTTAACTTTTTTTAAAGAAAAATGTTCCAATTTTTTCTTAACTGTTATATATTAGTTTTAGTAATAACAAACTGTATTATAACAATTATATGAGAGGTGTTGTTACACAAATGGCTACAAAGATGACAGGTTGTAAAATTGTTGGAAACATGGAGGCTGAATTTCATCAAGTTTTAACACCTGAGGCGCTACGATTCATTGAGAAGCTTGAGAGGACGTTTGGAAGTCGTAGACGTGAACTGCTACAGCAGCGAGTGGAAAGACAACGGGAAATTGACAATGGCAAACTACCGGGATTTTTACCGGAAACGGAGCATATTAGAAAAGGAAGTTGGACTGTTTCTCCCATACCTGATGATCTTCAGGATAGGCGAGTGGAAATTACAGGTCCAGTTGATCGCAAAATGGTGATCAATGCATTTAATTCCGGAGCGAAAGTGTATATGGCTGATTTTGAGGATGCAACATCTCCAAGTTGGGAAAACATCATACGCGGCCAGATTAATTTAAGAGATGCAGTTCTTCGATCCATCTCTTATACAAGTGAAGGCGGTAAAACTTATCAATTGAACGGTAGTATTGCAACACTAAAGGTTCGACCTAGAGGGTGGCATCTTGATGAAAAACATATCGAGATTGATGGGAATCGGGTATCAGCAAGTTTAGTAGACTTTGGTTTGTTCTTTTTTCATAATGCGGGAGAGCTTGTAGAAAGAGAGAGCGGCCCCTATTTCTATTTACCGAAATTAGAAAGTCATCAAGAAGCAAGACTTTGGAATGATGTGTTTTGTTTTGCGCAAGATGAATTAAATATTCCAAGAGGAACGATAAAAGCCACGGTTCTCATTGAGACGATCATGGCAGCTTTTGAAATGGATGAAATTCTGTTTGAGTTAAAAGAACACTCAGCAGGCTTAAATTGTGGTCGTTGGGACTATATCTTTAGTTATTTAAAAAAACTGCGAAACTGTGAATCTGTTATTCTGCCTGATCGTGTCCAAGTGACAATGACCGTTCATTTTATGAGGTCTTATTCGTTATTAGCAATTCAAACATGTCATAAGCGTAATGTTCATGCGATCGGCGGTATGGCAGCACAAATTCCAGTGAAAAACAATTCTGAAGCAAATGACCGTGCATTTGAGAAGGTCAGATTAGACAAAGAAAGAGAAGCAACAGATGGTCATGACGGAACCTGGGTCGCTCACCCGGCACTAGTTGAAGTTGCTATGGATGTTTTTAATGAGCATATGAAAACACCGAATCAAATTCATAACAAAAGAGATGATGTTCAGGTAACCGCACATGATCTCCTGGAGGTACCAGACGGAATTATTACAGAGGAAGGAGTCAGAATCAATATCAATGTAGGCATTCAATATATTGCATCATGGCTTAGTGGTAGAGGTGCAGCTCCCATTCATCATTTAATGGAAGATGCAGCAACAGCAGAGATATCAAGGGCACAAGTGTGGCAATGGATTCGCCATCCAAAAGGAATTTTAGAAGATGGTAGAAAACTTACAATTGGGTTATATGAGAAATTAAGAGAAGAAGAGGTTCAAAATATAAGAGAAAGAATTGGTGAAATTTCCTATCAAAAAGGCAAGTTTGAAGAAGCCACCACTATTTTCGATCAGCTCGTAAAAGAAGACCATTTTATAGATTTCTTAACGATACCAAGTTATGAAATGATTTAAGTGGGATAAAGGGGACTAAAAAATTGAATGGGGGATTTGAAATGGACGGTCAAACAAGGATTGAAGCATTACAAGAAAGCTGGAAATGTGATAAAAGATGGGAAGGAATCACTCGGCCATATGGTGCAAAAGAAGTCATTCGTTTAAGAGGTTCTATTGAGGTTGAACACACACTGGCAAGACGTGGAGCCCAAAAGCTATGGAAGTATCTTCATGAAGAAGGCTATATTCATGCGTTAGGAGCTTTAACTGGAAATCAAGCTGTACAACAAGTAAAAGCAGGGTTAAAGGCAATTTATTTAAGCGGCTGGCAGGTTGCAGCTGACGCAAATCTTTCTGGAAATATGTATCCGGATCAAAGTTTATACCCGGCAAACAGTGTGCCGCATGTTGTTAAACGAATTAATCAAGCCCTTCAACGCGCAGATCAAATTCAGCATCTTGAAGGTGAAGGTAATATTGATTGGTTTGCTCCCATAGTGGCAGATGCTGAAGCAGGTTTTGGAGGTCAGTTAAACGTATTTGAACTAATGAAAGCCATGATTGAAGCCGGGGCGGCAGGTGTTCACTTTGAGGATCAATTATCATCAGAAAAGAAATGCGGCCATTTAGGAGGCAAGGTTTTACTTCCAACTCAAACAGCTGTGAAAAATTTAATCTCAGCCCGGTTAGCAGCAGATGTAATGGGAGTTCCGACGATTATTATTGCTCGAACCGATGCAGATGCAGCAGACTTAATTACGAGTGATGTGGATTCAGCTGATCATGAATTTATTACAGGAGAGCGTACTGTCGAAGGATTTTATCGTACCCGGCCAGGAATTGACCAAGCGATAAGCAGAGGGTTATCTTATGCACCTTATGCTGACTTAATTTGGTGTGAAACATCCGAACCGAATCTTGAACAGGCAAAGCAATTTGCTGATGCGATTCATAAAAAATATCCTGGTAAATTACTAGCCTATAATTGCTCACCATCGTTTAATTGGAAGAAAAAGCTGGATGACCAAACCATCGCAAATTTTCAAAAGGAAATTTCTATGATGGGATACAAGTTCCAATTCGTCACTCTCGCCGGATTCCACGCTCTGAATCACAGTATGTTCGAACTTGCACGTGGATATAAAACCCGCGGAATGGCTGCTTATTCAGAGCTGCAGCAAAATGAATTTGCCAGTGAGGTTTATGGTTATACAGCGACAAGACATCAACGTGAAGTTGGAACAAGTTATTTTGATGAAGTTGCACAAACCATTACCGGTGGTACATCTTCAACGACTGCTTTAAAGGGATCAACTGAAGCAGAGCAGTTTATGGATGCATAAAACTGTCTGAGGCCCAGCATCTTTTGCTGGGCCTTTCTGGTATGTTTAGGAGCCAAAAATAAAGATCACCTTTCGGCGATCTTTATCCTAACTTACGCATTCCTCTGTATTCTTTTGAGAGTTTCATAAATTCTGTTTTGTTCTTTGTGTCAAGTGCATCATTGATACGTTCTTCTAGCAATGCTTTCTTCCTGTTAAACAGCGCTTCATCCAAAATCATTTGAATATACATGTCTAATACAGGTTGCTCGGATGGAACGTTTTTCGTGTTACGGGACTTCATGATTTCAGTGTACGATGACTTTTTATTTTTCATGAAATATCACCCCTGATGCCTTTTTTATATTGTATGGAATTTAAACTGGAAAATCAACCAAATTGTTAAAATTTTTAAAATATTTAACAGGAATATTTTGATCTATGTATGAAAACCTTACAAAGGGAGATGCTATTTTTAAGGATGTGATGTCATGAAAAAAGAAAGAGAGAAGGAATTGTCCCCAACTCCTTTAAATCCGGTTTTTGGCATAGAAATGAATCGTAATGAGCTTCAAATTGAAACAAATGATGGATCGGCTGATATACATGAAAAAGAATGACTTCTTTACAGGAATGTAAAAGAAGTCATTTTTTTGTGGAGTTTTTGTAAATGTGTAGATATCTAAAAAAAGACATGATAGATTGAATTTATGGGATATATTACCTAAAAAATATTAAAAGAGGTGTAAAAAATGGCGAAGGATTTAACAAAAGAAAGAGTAGCTGATTATTTTATTAATCGTTTTACAATGGCAATTTTACCTGGGGAAAATAAGTTTTGTTCAGAAATATTGGAATATGAGCAGGAGATCTTTGTTGAAAAACGACCAATGGAAGTCATTGATCAAAGTTGTCGTTATTTTGGCAGCAGTTATAGCGGAAGAAAAACTGGGTCCAAAGATATAGCTAATATTACACATAAGCCGCCTGTTGTGATTGATCCAGCAAATTCGATCTATTTTTTTCCTACAGCCGCCTCAACTAAAGCCAATTGTGCATGGATCGCTCATAGTTTTGTGAAAGAGTACAAAGCGACAAAAGAACATGATACAGAAATTACTTTTACAAATGGAAAACAAATTACAGTTCCTATGTCTGTCGGTTCATTTGAAAATCAGCTGTTCCGAACTGCTCAATTAAGAGCGGTTATTTCTTCCCGAATTGAACAGGAGCAACGAAAAATAAATATGATGCTTTTACCGAAAGACGAAAAGGAGATTAATGCTTTCTATGAACAAATCATTAGAAAAATGAATCGTTTCTGATAAAACAATCAAACTTGGAATATAAATATGAAAAGTGGAAGGGATTACCTACATTCTGAAGCAACTTAACTTTTACCATGATGATGATAGCTCACCTAATAAGATTGGGTATACATCCCGGTTTGAGAGACATGAGCTATCTTCATTTGCAAGTTACGTTATTTCTTTGGTTTAAATAAGTATTCCTCCATTATTTCAGAAACTTTGTTTCTGATTCTGGGATTAAAATAATTGTGTTTCTCTTCATAGCCGTTATAAATAAAAGAATAGAGAGTAAATGCTTCATCGCGTTCAACTTGGTGAACTTTAATGTTACGTTTATAAAGCTCACGTTTTATTTCTGATAAATCTTTTTGTGCCAGTTTTAACGATTCTTCAACAATGGTTAAGTATGGTCGATGTAATTTAAAAGGACTTTGTTCAATGACAGCTAAATCTCTGTTGAAGATGGAAACAGCCATCGGTAAGTAAATAGACTGTTCAATCATGTCTCTGATGTCATTTGGAATTCTTGTCATAAAAAAGACCTCCTACAAAGGATAGAGCAGGTGTTCTGTTTTTATTATAAATGATGATGTATATGTACGCAAGTATGTGACTTAAGATTATGTTCTTTCTTTTAAGTTTTAATATAAGTGTGTACAATAGAGACAAAGGATATTTTGAGGAGTTTTGGATGATATTGGAGACACTGCAGGATATTTTTACTTTAGAACAATTAATGGAAGTTTTTGAAACATATCGTTCATTTGGTCCATTTTTTGCGATATTATTGCCTTTGTTAGAAGCATTTTTCCCATTTTTGCCACTTGTCGTTTTTATTGTTGCAAATGTTAATTCATTTGGACTTTGGATGGGATTCTTATTGTCTTGGATAGGTGCTTGTTCAGGTGCAATTATTGTATTTATTATCATGAGAAAGCTTGGCAAGTGGAAATGGATCCAAAGGATTAAGGAAAAAAAAGGAATGAGGAGACTTTTAACTTGGATTGAACGCAGAGGCTTTAGTCCACTTTTTCTTATCTTGTGTTTTCCTTTTACTCCTTCTGCTGCAATTAATGTTGTTGCAGGACTTTCACGAATAAGTTATTGGCAATTTATTCTGGCAGTTTTAGCAGGCAAACTTGTTATGATTTTTATGGTGAGTTTTATTGGTCAGGATCTGCGGGCTCTTATTACTCAACCAACAAGAGCAGCCATTGCAGGAGTGGTCATTTTCTTATTATGGCTTGTAGGCAAGCAGGTGGAAAAGCGTTTAAATACAACAATGACAACAAGAAAAAGAGGTAGCTAATCTCTAGGAGGTTGTATGAAAAAACGAGGAATTGCTTTTACTGCAGTAGGGATTTGTTTAACGGCTATTTTTATAAAAAACCTGGTCTTCGTAGAGTACAAAGTTGAAGGTGTATCCATGCAACCAACGTATGAAGAAGGCCGATTGCTATCGATTAATAAATTAGGTTTTATTTTTTCATCATTAAAAAGATTTGATGTCATATTATTTCATCCACCAAATAGTGAGGAAATATATATTAAAAGGATTATCGGATTACCAGGTGATGAAATACACTATGAGGATGATCAGTTATATGTGAACGGTAACGCCGTCAATGAACCATTTTTAACTTCTTCAGATGATCAAATAGACATCATGAAAAAGACTGGAAGCTTTACACTGGAGGAAATTACGAATAAAACCCGGATTCCGGAAGGTTATATATTTGTCATTGGAGATAACCGGATCCAAAGTCGGGACAGTCGTCATTTCGGTCTTGTTAATATTGATGATATTATTGGAACTGTACATGATAAAAAATAATGCTGACTCATTGAAGAACTTTTGTGAGTTAGCATTTTTTTGTACTATATAGAAAGTAAAAGATTGATTGGCATTAGAAATAAGTTAGAACTTTCCATATTTCTAGCAACTTATCATATAATAAAACTATGAGCACCTGCTCACGGTATAATTGTAAAAAAAGGGGATGGAAACATGTGCGAGGTAGTGATTACGGCTGCGGTTAGAACGCCTATCGGGACTTTTGGTGGCGCTTTCAAAGGGCTGTTGCCGACCCAATTAGCTGTTCCGGTGTTAGAAGAGGTGGTAAAAAGAAGTAAACTGGAGAAACATGAGGTAGATGAGGTGATATTAGGGCACTGTATTCAACGGACTGATGAGCCCAATACAGCACGCACATCTGCCCTATTAGCCGAATTTCCAGATACAACAACAGGATTTACCATTCAAAGGCAATGTGCATCAGGTCTTCAGGCTATTCTGTCTGCTGCTATGCAAATCCAAACTGGTCAATCAAATATTGTCATCGCCGGCGGGGTAGAAGTGATGAGTTCAAGCCCTTATTTATTAAAACAGCATCGCTGGGGCTCGCGACTTCAGCACAGTCAAGTGACAGATAGTGTGTGGGAAATATTAGAAGATCCAATTCATCATATTATGATGGGGGAGACGGCTGAAAATGTGGCTGAAGCCTATAATATCACACGCAAGGAGCAGGATGAGCTTGCATTATCAAGTCAAAACCGAGCATTGTCAGCAATCGAGAGTGGGAAGTTTAAGGATGAGCTAGTCCCAATAAAGGTGAAATCCAGGAAGGGAGAAGCAACAATATCTCAGGATGAAGGGCCGAGACAGGTTTCATTAGAAAAGCTTGCTTCATTACCTGCTATTTTCAGAGAAAATGGTTCGGTTACAGCTGGAAATGCTTCTACATTAAATGATGGAGCAGCAGCACTTGTATTAATGACGCGAGAGGAAGCGGAAAAAAGAAACTTGACCATCTTGGGGACAATCTCTCACTACACGGTAGTAGGAGTTGATCCAAAAATGATGGGTATAGGTCCTGTTCCTGCGATCCAAAAAGGATTAAAAGCACTAAATTGGTCTGTAGATGATCTTGATGTGATCGAGATTAATGAAGCATTTGCCGCTCAATATCTTGCTGTTGAAAAGCAATTAAATCTAAACAGAGAGAAAGTAAATGTAAATGGAAGCGGCATTAGTTTGGGACATCCTATTGGTTGTACGGGTTCAAGAATTGTTGTAAGTCTTTTACATGAAATGCAGCGCCGTGATTCCCAAAAAGGTCTCGCCTCCTTATGTGTCGGCGGTGGAATTGGTGTAGCACTTTTTATAGAAAGATAGATTGTATAGGGCTAAGGATAGTTAGCCCTTTATTTGCGGCTTGAGGAAAATAAGCACCAGGAAGCTAAAGCCAAACAACGTAATAAATGTAACCAGCATTGATTGAAAAGATAACAAGTTTGATACAATCGGACCAATACTTGCTCCGGTTAATAGGATAAATGAATAAAGAGAAATAGCAGTTGTTCTCCTTTCTGCAGCAGCTTCTCCTATAAACGTAATTAAAGATGGAATAAAAACAGCAATCGCAGAAACAAATATGATGGATATAGCTGTTATGATGACCAATTGTTTAACAAGCAACATAAATGAAAAAGAAAGAATCATAAACATTAAGCAAGTTAGCATGATTTTTTGAGGTGTAGTTTTTCTAAACCAGTGTCCACTAAATAAAGAAAGCGGCGTACCAATTAATGCAATACTTCTGCTGAAAAATAGCTCCTTTTCCTGTCCTGCATAATATTGGGCAAGCTCTTCGTAAAAAGAGACGAAGGACATGAGTGTTATAAAGGTCATGCAAAGTCCAATAATAACAGGTGCTTGAAAAAGTTTATTTTTAGATGTGGAAGAGGGAGTCGGATGAGCGGGTTTGTTCCAATTTACTTTTGGAAGAAGATAAATAGCCAAAATGGATAGAATCAAATATGACAGGCTGAAAAAGTAGAAAACAGCTTGCCAATTATACACGTGAACAAGGGTTGAGCTAATTAGCTGCCCAATGATTCCTGCCATTAAAAAGCCTGTATTAATGACTGCGATCACAAATGTTCTCCGCTTTACAGGAAAAGTATCAAAGCAGTAAGCATAGGCAACCGGAGCAAAACTTCCTAACACAATTCCTTGAATTCCTCTTAAAATATAAAAGCTTTGTAAAGCTAAAACCGTTGTAAGGCTATATGTTAAAAGAAAAGAAGCAAACATACCAAAACATAGAACATATCTTTTAGAAAAAGCTCTCGAAACAGGACCGAAGCTTAAAAGGCCCATGGCATAACAAAAGGTAAAGACGGTGCTGGAAAAAACAGCTTCTTCATATGTAGAGGACAGCCCTTCAGCCAGGTTAGAATACATAGGAATAAGAAAATAAATATTACTTGCAACACAAACAGCAGCAAGCCAAAAATACAAACTAACTAACCGGCTTCTCACCCAAACCACCCCCTCCTGTCATAATATGAAACACCAAATGGTTTGGTGTCCCTAAGACAAAAGTTGGCAAGCGGGAAAAATGGAATTTGCTTAAAAAGTAAAGTAAAATAGTAATAGATAATTAGAACTTTAATAAAGGGATTTTAGTTTTATCAACAAGTAGAACTTTTATTCTAAAGACATCTTCATAAAGATTTTTGCAGATAGTGGAATGGAGCGGAAGACACTCGACTCCTGCGGGAAGTGAGGAAAGGCTAAGACCCCACAGGCGAAGCCGAGGAGCATTCCTGTTTATAATCCTAAAGGGTTCTTGCAAAATAAAAAGTCCTCTTGTAAGATGCTTGAGTATCAACTTCCCAATCGAAACTCATCACCATACAGGAGGACA